>NZ_CP169393.1:0-4674408 GCF_052974705.1 Enterobacter sp. fkY84-1
GTTCCTGCACCGGCTGAGCCAACCTACCGCTCTAACGTAAACGTCAAACACACGTTCGATAACTTCGTTGAAGGTAAGTCGAACCAGCTGGCGCGCGCGGCGGCTCGCCAGGTTGCTGATAACCCCGGTGGGGCCTACAACCCGCTGTTCCTGTATGGCGGCACGGGTCTCGGTAAAACGCACCTGCTGCACGCGGTGGGCAATGGCATTATGGCGCGCAAGCCCAATGCCAAAGTGGTGTATATGCACTCCGAACGCTTCGTTCAGGACATGGTAAAAGCCCTGCAAAACAATGCGATCGAAGAGTTTAAACGCTACTACCGTTCCGTTGACGCGCTGCTGATCGATGACATTCAGTTCTTTGCCAATAAAGAACGATCGCAGGAAGAATTTTTCCACACCTTCAATGCCCTGCTGGAAGGCAATCAGCAGATCATTTTGACCTCGGATCGTTATCCAAAAGAGATCAACGGCGTTGAAGATCGTCTGAAATCCCGCTTCGGCTGGGGCCTGACCGTGGCGATCGAGCCACCGGAGCTGGAAACCCGCGTCGCGATCCTGATGAAGAAAGCCGATGAAAACGACATTCGCCTGCCGGGTGAAGTGGCGTTCTTCATTGCCAAGCGTCTGCGCTCCAACGTGCGTGAGCTCGAAGGGGCACTGAACCGCGTTATCGCCAATGCCAACTTTACCGGTCGTGCGATCACCATCGATTTTGTGCGTGAAGCGCTGCGTGATTTGCTGGCATTGCAGGAAAAACTGGTCACTATCGACAATATTCAAAAGACGGTGGCTGAGTACTACAAGATCAAAGTGGCAGATTTACTGTCTAAACGTCGTTCCCGCTCGGTGGCGCGCCCGCGTCAGATGGCGATGGCGCTGGCAAAGGAGTTAACCAACCACAGTCTGCCGGAAATCGGCGATGCGTTTGGTGGCCGTGACCATACGACCGTGCTGCACGCCTGTCGCAAGATTGAGCAGTTACGCGAAGAAAGCCACGACATAAAAGAAGATTTTTCCAATCTAATCAGAACATTATCATCGTGACGCTATGAAATTTACCGTTGAACGTGAACATTTATTAAAACCGCTGCAACAGGTGAGTGGCCCATTAGGCGGCCGCCCAACGCTGCCTATTCTCGGAAACCTGCTGCTTCAGGTCGCGGACGGTACGCTGTCGCTGACCGGTACAGATCTGGAAATGGAAATGATCGCGCGCGTTACGCTGACGCAGCCGCACGACGCGGGCGCGACCACGGTTCCGGCACGTAAATTCTTTGATATCTGCCGCGGGCTGCCGGAAGGCGCTGAAATCGCCGTGCAGCTGGAAGGCGACCGTATGCTGGTGCGCTCTGGCCGCAGCCGTTTCTCGCTCTCCACGCTGCCTGCAGCGGACTTCCCGAACCTGGACGACTGGCAGAGCGAAGTGGAATTCACCCTGCCGCAGGCGACGATGAAGCGTCTGATTGAAGCCACCCAGTTCTCCATGGCGCATCAGGACGTTCGTTACTACTTAAACGGCATGCTGTTCGAAACCGAAGGTGAAGAGCTGCGTACCGTGGCGACCGACGGCCACCGTCTGGCGGTCTGTTCCATGCCGATTGGCGACTCACTGCCAAACCATTCGGTGATCGTGCCGCGTAAAGGGGTGATTGAGCTGATGCGTATGCTCGACGGCGGCGACACGCCGCTGCGCGTGCAGATCGGCAGCAATAACATCCGCGCTCACGTGGGCGACTTTGTCTTCACATCGAAGCTGGTTGACGGTCGTTTTCCGGATTATCGCCGCGTATTGCCGAAGAACCCGGACAAAACGCTGGAAGCCGGTTGCGACAGCCTCAAGCAGGCCTTTGCCCGCGCCGCGATCCTCTCCAATGAGAAATTCCGCGGCGTGCGCCTGTACGTGAGTGAAAACCAGATCAAAATCACCGCCAACAACCCGGAGCAGGAAGAGGCAGAAGAGATTCTGGACGTCACCTACGCCGGGGCTGAGATGGAAATCGGCTTCAACGTTAGCTACGTGCTGGATGTGCTGAACGCGCTGAAATGCGAGAACGTGCGCATCCTGCTGACCGACTCCGTTTCGAGCGTACAGATTGAAGATGCCGCATCACAGTCAGCTGCCTATGTTGTCATGCCAATGAGACTGTAATGTCGCTCACCCGTCTGTTGATCCGCGACTTTCGCAACATCGAAAGCGCGGATCTCGCTTTATCCCCTGGCTTTAATTTCCTGGTTGGCGCGAACGGTAGCGGCAAAACCAGCGTGCTGGAAGCCATCTATACGCTCGGCCACGGTCGGGCGTTTCGCAGTTTGCAGATTGGTCGCGTGATTCGCCACGAGCAGGAATCTTTTGTTCTGCACGGGCGTTTGCAGGGCGAGGAGCGGGAGACCGCCATCGGCCTGACCAAAGACAAGCAGGGCGACAGCAAGGTGCGCATCGACGGTACCGACGGCCACAAGGTGGCCGAGCTGGCGCTGCTGATGCCGATGCAGCTGATCACGCCCGAGGGGTTTACTTTACTCAACGGCGGCCCCAAATACAGAAGAGCGTTCCTCGACTGGGGATGCTTTCACAACGAAGCCGGATTCTTTAACGCCTGGAGCAACCTGAAGCGTCTGCTCAAGCAGCGTAACGCCGCGTTGCGCCAGGTGACGCGCTACGCCCAGCTGCGTCCGTGGGACATGGAGTTAATCCCTCTTGCGGAACAAATCAGCAACTGGCGTGCCGAATACAGCGCAGGTATTGCCGAAGACATGGCCGACACCTGCAAACAGTTTTTACCCGAGTTCTCTCTCACCTTCTCCTTCCAGCGCGGCTGGGAGAAAGAGACGGACTATGCCGAGGTGTTAGAGAGAAGCTTCGAGCGCGACCGCATGTTGACCTACACCGCGCACGGCCCGCACAAGGCGGATTTCCGCATTCGTGCCGACGGTGCGCCGGTGGAAGACACGTTGTCGCGCGGGCAGCTCAAGCTCCTGATGTGTGCGTTGCGCCTGGCGCAGGGGGAGTTCCTTACCCGCGAGAGCGGGCGACGCTGCCTGTACCTGATAGATGATTTTGCCTCGGAACTTGACGACGCGCGGCGCGGGCTGCTTGCCAGCCGCTTAAAAGCCACGCAGTCGCAGGTTTTCGTCAGCGCCATTAGCGCTGAACACGTTATGGACATGTCGGACGAAAATTCGAAGATGTTTACCGTGGAAAAGGGTAAAATAACGGATTAACCCAAGTTGAAATGAGCGAGAAACGTTGATGTCGAATTCTTATGACTCCTCCAGTATCAAAGTCCTGAAAGGGCTGGATGCGGTGCGTAAGCGCCCGGGTATGTATATCGGCGACACGGATGACGGCACCGGTCTGCACCACATGGTATTCGAGGTGGTAGATAACGCTATCGACGAAGCGCTCGCGGGTCACTGTAAAGACATCGTGGTCACCATCCATGCGGATAACTCCGTCTCCGTCACCGATGACGGCCGCGGCATCCCAACCGGTATTCACCCGGAAGAGGGCGTCTCCGCGGCGGAAGTGATCATGACCGTCCTGCACGCAGGCGGTAAGTTCGACGATAACTCCTATAAAGTTTCCGGCGGCCTGCACGGCGTAGGTGTTTCGGTAGTAAACGCCCTGTCGCAGAAGCTGGAGCTGGTTATCCAGCGCGAAGGCAAAATTCACCGTCAGCTTTACACGCACGGCGTGCCGCAGGCACCGCTGGCCGTTACCGGCGACACCGACAAAACCGGTACCATGGTGCGTTTCTGGCCGAGCCTCGAAACCTTCACCAACGTCACCGAGTTCGAGTACGACATCCTGGCGAAACGCCTGCGTGAACTGTCGTTCCTGAACTCCGGCGTCTCGATTCGCCTGCGCGACAAGCGTGACAACAAAGAAGACCACTTCCATTACGAAGGCGGTATCAAGGCGTTTGTTGAGTATCTGAACAAGAACAAAACGCCTATTCACCCGAATATCTTCTACTTCTCCACCGAAAAAGACGGCATCGGCGTGGAAGTGGCGCTGCAGTGGAACGACGGTTTCCAGGAAAACATCTACTGCTTTACCAACAACATTCCACAGCGTGACGGTGGTACCCACCTTGCAGGCTTCCGTGCGGCGATGACCCGTACCCTGAACGCCTACATGGACAAAGAAGGCTACAGCAAGAAAGCGAAAGTCAGCGCCACCGGTGACGATGCCCGTGAAGGCCTGATTGCCGTGGTTTCCGTGAAGGTGCCGGATCCGAAGTTCTCCTCACAGACCAAAGACAAGCTGGTCTCTTCTGAGGTGAAATCGGCGGTTGAGCAGCAGATGAACGAACTGCTGAGCGAATACCTGCTGGAAAACCCGTCCGACGCGAAAATCGTGGTGGGCAAAATTATTGATGCGGCGCGTGCCCGTGAAGCGGCGCGTAAAGCCCGTGAAATGACCCGTCGTAAAGGTGCGCTGGACTTAGCTGGCCTGCCGGGCAAGCTGGCTGACTGCCAGGAACGCGACCCGGCGCTCTCCGAACTGTACCTCGTGGAAGGGGACTCCGCGGGCGGTTCTGCGAAGCAGGGCCGTAACCGCAAGAACCAGGCGATTCTGCCGCTGAAGGGTAAAATCCTCAACGTTGAGAAAGCCCGTTTCGACAAGATGCTCTCTTCTCAGGAAGTGGCGACGCTCATCACCGCGCTGGGCTGCGGCATTGGTCGCGACGAGTACAACCCGGACAAACTGCGCTACCACAGCATCATCATCATGACCGATGCGGACGTCGACGGCTCGCACATTCGTACGCTGCTGTTGACCTTCTTCTATCGTCAGATGCCTGAAATCGTTGAGCGTGGCCACGTCTACATTGCCCAGCCGCCGCTGTACAAAGTGAAGAAAGGCAAGCAGGAACAGTACATCAAAGATGACGAAGCGATGGATCAGTACCAAATCGCAATCGCGCTTGATGGCGCGACCCTGCACGCGAACTCGCACGCCCCTGCACTGGCCGGTGAGCCGCTGGAGCGTCTGGTGTCCGAGTTCAACGCTACGCAGAAAATGATTACGCGTATGGAACGTCGTTATCCGAAAACGCTGCTGAAGGAGCTGGTTTATCAGCCAACCCTGACCGAAGCCGATCTGAGCAGCGAGCAGACCGTCACCCGCTGGGTGAACGCTCTGGTGACCGATCTGAACGAAAAAGAGCAGCACGGCAGCCAGTGGAAATGCGATGTTCAGCAGAACGCTGACGGGCAGTTCGAGCCGATCGTTCGCGTGCGTACCCACGGCGTCGACACCGACTACCCGCTGGAGCACGAGTTTGTCACCGGTCCGGAATACCGTCGTATCTGCATGCTCGGCGAGAAGCTGCGCGGCCTGATCGAAGACGATGCGTTCATCGAACGTGGCGAACGTCGTCAGCCGGTAGCCAGCTTCGAGCAGGCGCTGGACTGGCTGGTGAAAGAGTCCCGTCGCGGCCTCGCGATCCAGCGCTATAAAGGTCTGGGCGAAATGAACCCGGAGCAGCTGTGGGAAACCACCATGGATCCGGAAAGCCGTCGCATGCTGCGTGTTACCGTTAAGGACGCGATTGCTGCAGACCAGCTGTTCACCACCCTGATGGGCGATGCGGTTGAACCACGTCGTGCCTTCATCGAAGAGAACGCCCTGAAAGCGGCAAATATCGATATTTAATCGACGTGATACCGCACGATAACTGGCCGCGCGTTTAGCGCGGCTTTTTTATGGGCGCGGGCATATCCTGCGACAGCACTGACGGTAAGCGACTGGCGAGCGTATCGACGGCAATCCTCACTCTCAGCGGCAGGTGCGGCGTCTGCAGCCAGACGGCATGAACGTCAAAATGGACATCGGGCGCCTGCTTCAGGAGCGGGACGAGCTTTCCCTGATGAATTTCTTTAATGGCCATCCAGCAGGGGAGCCAGGCAATCCCGTGTCCGGCCAGCGCCGCGTCGCAGATGGCCTGCAAATCATCCATATTGAGCGATGAACGGGGAGTAAAGGTGTGCGAGGTCCCTTCGTTATCCATCAGTTGCCAGGGTAACACTCTGCCTGCGCGCAGATAGTTAATGACCGTATGATGGGGTAAGTCAGCCACGCTTTGCGGCTGGCCTTTGTTCTGCAGATAATCCGGCGCAGCGCACAGCACCATGCGGTGTTCCCCCAACTTTCTGGCGACCAGCATGCTGCTGTCCTGCAGCGTGCCGTTACGCACCGCCATATCAAACCCTTCCTCCACCAGATCCACCACGCGGTCGCTGAACGACATTTCAAGCTCAAGCCCGGGGTGTTCCTGCGCCAGTTCAATCAACAGCGGCGCGACGCACTGGCGGCCAAACAGTACCGGCATGGCAACGCGCAGGCGGCCGCTGACCTGCTGTTTCCCCGTTTCAAGCAGCGACTCTGCGCCCCGAATTTCCTCCAGCGCACGCAGGCACCGTTCATAAAAAAGGGCGCCGTTATCGGTCAGGCTCTGGCTGCGGGTGGTGCGCTGAAACAGCCGTACCCCCAGTCGCTCCTCGAGACGAGCGATGCTTTTTCCTACCGCCGAGCGTGACAAATGCAGACGAATGGCGGCCTGTGCAAAGCTTCCCGCCTCTACGGCAGCCACAAAAACAGGGATATCCTTCAGCGTGTCGGTCATGAATTGTATCTTTTTTGGCGTCAATATAGAGAAAACTTATCGCCACTGGCGAACATGCGTCAACGGTAGACTGTCAGTACTAAAGCTTACTTGATGGCCGGAGAAAAAAATGACCGAGACAATGCAACGCTGGACGATGAGCGCCCTCGGGCGCGAGAGCCTTACGCTTATTCAGGAGCCCATTCCACAGCCCGGTCCGGGTGAAGTGCGCATAAGGGTGAATGCCGTCGCGCTCAACTATCGCGACAAAATGGTGATAGAAGGCACGATGCCGATTCCGCTTTCCTTCCCGTTTACCCCGGCGTCTGACATGGCGGGCGTCGTCGACAGCGTTGGTGAAGGCGTCACGCGTTTCCAGCCCGGCGCGCGCGTTATCTCAACCTTCTTCCCGGAGTGGTTCGACGGTAAACCGCAGGCGGACGCGCGCAATTTGCCCTATAGAACGTCCGGCGGATACTTCCAGGGAATGCTGGCCGAGTACGTGATTGTGAAAGAAGACGCGCTGGCGGCATCGCCGGAAACCCTGGATGACGCAGAGGCCAGCACCTTACCCTGCGCGGGGCTTACCGCCTGGTTCGCACTGGTGGAACGCGGTCAGCTGCGCGCCGGGCAATCGGTGCTGGTACAAGGAACGGGCGGCGTGGCGATTTTCGCCCTGCAAATCGCAAAAGCGCACGGCGCAGAGGTCATTGTTACGTCCGGGAGCGATGAAAAGCTGGCGCTGGCCAAAAAGCTGGGGGCCAGCCAGGGCATCAACCGCCTGAAAGGTGACTGGGCTGAAGAGGCGCTGGCGCTGACGCAGGATCGCGGCATCGACCATATTATTGAAACCGTGGGGGGCGAGAACCTGAAGCACTCCCTGCGCGCCGTTGCCGTTCATGGACGTATCTCGGTCATTGGCGTGCTGGCCGGGTCTGACATTTCGCTCTCGGCTGGTGAACTGTTGCTGAAATCTCCCGTCATTCAGGGGATCGGCGTGGGGCACCGCCGGGCGCTGGAAGATTTCGTCCGCGCCGTGGATGTCACCGGGTTGAAACCCGTGATTGAGCATCGCTACCGTTTTAACGAGCTTAAACAGGCTCTTGAGCATCTGGATCGCGGTGCGTTTGGTAAAATCGTTCTCACCCGCGAGTAGGTCTTTGTTCCTCGGGATAGGCGTAAAAGGGGGCTTTTGTTGCGCAAGGTAGCTCTATTTTTGTGTGCTTAATCGCGTTAGCATGAGGCAGCACTCATTTATCCCGGGGAACTCATGGCTATCAAACTTATTGCAATCGATATGGACGGCACGCTGTTGCTGCCAGACCACACTATCTCTCCAGCCGTTAAGAACGCGATCGCCGCGGCACGCGCAAAGGGCGTCAATGTGGTCCTCACCACGGGGCGTCCGTATGCGGGCGTGCACAGCTACCTGAAAGAGCTGCACATGAATCAGCCCGGCGACTACTGCATTACCTATAACGGCGCGCTGGTGCAGAAAGCCGCAGATGGCAGTACGGTTGCGCAAACCGCGCTAAGCTACGATGACTACCGGTTCCTGGAAAAACTGTCCCGTGAGGTGGGTTCCCACTTCCACGCTCTCGATCGCAATACGCTTTACACCGCCAACCGTGATATCAGCTACTACACGGTACATGAATCCTACGTGGCGACCATTCCGCTGGTGTTCTGTGAAGCCGAGAAGATGGATCCGGCCACCCAGTTCCTGAAAGTGATGATGATCGACGAGCCGGAGATCCTGGATAAAGCGATTGCGCGCATTCCGGCCGAAGTGAAAGAGAAATACACCGTGCTGAAAAGTGCGCCGTACTTCCTTGAAATCCTCGATAAACGCGTCAATAAAGGCACCGGCGTGAAATCGCTGGCCGACGCGCTGGGCATCAAGCCGGACGAAATCATGGCGCTGGGCGATCAGGAAAACGACATCGCGATGATTGAATTCGCGGGCATGGGCGTAGCGATGGATAATGCTATTCCGTCAGTGAAAGAAGTGGCTAATTTTGTCACCAAATCCAACCTTGAAGACGGCGTGGCTTACGCCATTGAGAAGTTTGTGCTGAACTAAACACCCGCTTGCGATACCCTGATGCGAAAACCGCGCATCAGGGTATCCTCATGAAACAAATCACCTTCGCTTCCCGCAACCACCAGCTTACTAACATCAATACCTGGACGCCGGACAGCCAGTGGCTGGTCTATGACGTGCGCCCGTCAGGTGCATCGTTCACCGGTGAAACCATCGAGCGGGTTAATGTTGTTACGGGCGAAGTCGAGGTGATTTATCGCGCTACTGACGGTGCGCACGTTGGCGTGGTGACCGTTCATCCCGCGCAGGAGAAATACGTCTTTATCCACGGCCCGAAAAACCCGGATGCGGACTGGCACTACGATTTTCATCATCGCCAGGGGGTAATTGCGCATCACGGGCAGGTGAGCAACCTGGACGCAATGGATATCACTTCACCGTTCACCCCTGGCGCGCTGCGCGGCGGCAGCCACGTCCATGTCTTCAGCCCGAACGGCCAGCTTGTCAGCTTTACCTATAACGACCACGTGCTGCACGTGCGCGATGCGAAGCTTGATTTACGCAACGTCGGCGTGGCGGCGCCTTATGGCCCGGTGAATCCGCCGGGAAACCATCCTCGTGAATACCCGGGGACTTACTGGAGCGTGCTGGTCAGCCGCACGACGCCCAACCCGCAGCCGGGCAGCGACGAGATTAACCGCGCCTACGAAGAGGGCTGGGTGGGCAACGACAGACTGGCGTTTATCGGCGATACCCTGTCTGCAACGGGCGAGAAAGTGCCTGAACTGTTTATTGTTAACCTGCCAGAAGATGAACAGAGCTGGAAACGGGTGGGCGATGCGCCGCTTCAGGGCACCGCAGAGACCCTGCCAGCCCCGCCTGCTGGGGTGAAGCAGCGTCGTTTGACCTTTACGCATCAAAGGGCCTATCCGGGCCTGGTGAACGTGCCGCGTCACTGGGTTCGCAGCAACCCGGAGGGGACACAGATCGCGTTTCTGATGCGCGACGATGACGGCATTGTGCAGCTGTGGCTGATCTCACCTGAAGGCGGCGAGCCGCGCCAGCTGACGCGTAACGGGAGCGATATTCAGTCTGCGTTTAACTGGCATCCGGCGGGTGATCGGCTGGGGTTTGTGCTCGAAAACCGGATTGCCTGCTGTGACGCGCAGACCGGACAGGTGACGTTTTTGACGTCCGATCACGGCAATCCGCCGTCTGCGGATGCCGTCGTATTTTCCCCGGACGGGCGCTTTATTGCGTGGATGGAAGAGACGGACGGTTTCCGTCAGCTCTGGTTAGCGGAAACCGCGCAGAACTAGCGCGGCGGCATCTCTGCGGGCGGAATGACGGCGTTTGTCGCCAGATTTTCCTGCTCGCTTTTCTCTACCCGTGAGCGCACGGAGTCGTCCTTACGGAATAAATCCCACGGCAGCAGAAGCGTGTCCGCCACAGCCGTAAACGGCATATCCAGGATAACCAGGGATTTGGTGCCCCAGTTTGTATCGTCATCGGAGATCATCGCCGCGCTGGCGCGCGTCCCCGGATATGTTCCTTCTTTACCGCCGGTGTGAGACATCACGCTCGAACACCCGCAAAGTAAAACTACCCCGCTGAACGTCGTCAGCTTTATCAGAACATTTTTCATCATCACTCAGTCATCGTTAATGGCACTGCATAGACCTGCAACTCAGGGTTATAGCGAGCCTTATCCAAAATGGATAGCCCGATAACCCCGCACTGTGGCAGCCATCGCAATTTAACCCTTTGTGCTGTTGTCCCAGTCTATGCGAGATGCAGGAAAGTGCAAAAAAAAGTGCAGTTGTCATGCTTGAAAAGCCCGGTTGCAGACCCATTTTAAGAATACGACCCGATAACGAACTCGCCTGATGGGTGTTCGGGGGGCGTAAAGGCCTGTCCATGGTGGAAGGCTTACTTTTCTCGCTGATTTCAGGAGTTTTATTTATGCGTAACTTCGATCTTTCTCCGCTGTACCGTTCTGCAATTGGTTTTGACCGCCTGTTTAACCATTTAGAAAATAACCAAAGCCAGAGCAACGGCTACCCTCCATACAATGTTGAGCTGGTTGACGAAAACCACTACCGCATCGCCATTGCCGTCGCCGGTTTTGCAGAAAACGAACTGGAGATCACCGCGCAGGACAACCTGCTGGTGGTGAAAGGTTCCCATACGGCCGAGCAGAAAGAACGTACCTACCTTTACCAGGGCATCGCTGAGCGCAACTTTGAACGCAAGTTCCAGTTAGCCGAGAACATTCACGTGAAAGGCGCGAACCTGGTCAACGGCCTGCTGTTTATCGAACTGGAACGTGTGATTCCGGAAGAGAAAAAACCGCGTCGTATCGAAATTAACTAATTATGCGGGTCGCGCGAGCGGCCCACCCAGACCTGCTTGCCGTAACGGGAGCATATGCGAATCCATCAGGATTTGCAGGAACAACTGCGCACAACATTAAACTGTGCCGAACTCGCTTCTCAGAAGGAGATTTAGTATGCGTAACTACGATTTATCCCCCTTACTTCGTCAGTGGATTGGTTTTGACAAACTGGCTAATGCCCTGCAAAACACCGCTGAGCAACAGACGTTTCCGCCGTACAACATCGAAAAAAGCGACGATAACCACTATCGCATCACCCTGGCGCTGGCCGGCTTCCGTCAGGAGGATCTGGATATTCAGCTCGAAGGCACGCGTCTGACCGTGAAAGGTACGCCGGAGAAACAAGAGACCGAGACCAAATGGCTACATCAAGGGCTGGTTAATCAGCCGTTTAGCCTGAGCTTTACCCTGGCAGACCATATGGACGTCTCCGGCGCAACGTTTACCAACGGGCTGCTGCATATTGACCTGACCCGTAACGTACCGGAAGCCATCGCGCCGCAGCGTATCGCCATTAGCGACCGGCCGGCGTTGAATAGTTAACAAGCCCGCCGAACCTGTAGGTCGGGTAAGGCGCAGCCGCCACCCGACACTGCTCACAGACCGCACAAGGCCCTGCCCCGGCAGGGCTTTTTTGTGCGCCATCGCCCATACAACCGCCCACGGCTCTGAGAGAATCCTTAGCATAAGTAAGGTTATGCCAAGGAAGTGGATCATGAGTGATATCGCGTTAACCGTCAGCGTGTTGGCCCTGGTCGCTGTTGTTGGCCTGTGGATAGGGAATATCAAAATCCGCGGCGTCGGGTTTGGGATAGGCGGGGTGCTGTTTGGCGGCATTTTTGTCGGCCACTTTGCCGACCAGCTCGGGCTGGTGCTGAGCGCCGAAATGCTCCACTTTACCCAGGAGTTCGGCCTGATCCTGTTCGTTTATACCATCGGGATTCAGGTGGGACCGGGTTTTTTCGCCTCTCTTCGTGTCTCCGGATTGCGGCTCAACCTGTTTGCTCTCGGCATTGTGGTGATGGGCGGGCTGGTCACCGCCATTCTGCATAAAATCTTTGCTATCCCGCTGCCCGTGGTGCTGGGCATTTTCTCCGGGGCGGTCACCAACACGCCTGCGCTCGGCGCGGGGCAGCAAATCCTGCGCGATTTGGGCATCGAACCCGGCATTGTCGACCAGATGGGGATGAGCTACGCCATGGCCTATCCGTTTGGTATTTGCGGCATTCTGCTCTCCATGTGGCTGGTCCGCGTCCTGTTTCGCATTAACGTCGATAAAGAGGCGAAGGACCACGAAACCACGCTCACCAACGGCCATATGCCGATCAAAACCATCAACATTCGGGTTGATAACCCCAACCTGAACAATATGGCGATTCAGGACGTGCCGATTCTGAACAGCGCCAATATTATCTGCTCCCGCCTTAAGCGCGACGATATGCTGATGGTGCCCGCGCCCGGCACCATCATTCAGCAAGGCGATCTGCTGCACCTGGTGGGCCAGCCCGGCGATTTGAACAATGCCCGTCTGGTGATTGGTCAGGAAGTGGATACCTCGCTCTCCACGCGCGGCACCGATATGCGGGTGGAACGCGTTGTGGTGACTAACGAGCACGTCCTTGGCAAAAAAATACGCGATCTGCAGGTAAAAGAGCGTTATGACGTCGTGATCTCCCGCCTTAACCGTGCGGGTGTCGAGCTGGTCGCCAGCCCGGAGGCCAGCCTGCAGTTCGGGGATATCCTCAACCTGGTTGGGCGCCCGTCTTCCATTGACGCCGTCGCGGATATGGTCGGTAACGCGCAGCAAAAACTGCAGCAGGTGCAGATGCTACCGGTGTTCATCGGTATCGGGCTTGGCGTGCTGCTCGGTTCTATTCCTGTGTACGTGCCGGGCTTCCCGGTGGCGCTCAAGCTTGGCCTGGCGGGCGGGCCGCTGATTATGGCGCTGATCCTCGGGCGTATCGGCTGCATCGGTAAGCTCTACTGGTTTATGCCGCCAAGCGCTAACCTGGCGCTGCGCGAGCTGGGCATCGTGCTGTTCCTGGCGGTGGTCGGGCTGAAGTCCGGCGGGGATTTCGTCGATACGCTGATCAAGGGCGAAGGGATGAGCTGGGTCGGCTACGGCATCTTTATCACGGCGATCCCGCTGCTGACGGTGGGCATACTGGCGCGGATGTTCGCCAAAATGAACTACCTGACGCTGTGCGGCATGCTGGCGGGCTCCATGACCGATCCGCCCGCGCTGGCCTTTGCCAATAACCTGCACACCACCAGCGGCGCGGCCGCGCTCTCCTATGCCACCGTCTACCCGCTGGTGATGTTCCTGCGCATCATCACCCCGCAGCTACTGGCGGTGCTGTTCTGGGGGATGAGCTAGTAAATCTTCCGGGTGGATGCGCCGCAGATGGTAGTCCACCTGGTAATCACTGGTATTTCGGAACATCACGGAATAGTTGAGGAACTCGCCGCTGTCGCTGTAGGAAAGGGAGGTGATACGCAACAGCGGCGTCTGTTCCGGCAGGTTCATATAACCCGCCAGCTGCTTATCGGCCAGCACCGGCGTCAGGCTCTCGTAGTTGCCGCTGATGGTGATCCCGCACTCCTTCTCGATGTAATCAAACTTTGACCCTTCAAGATGCGCCAGCGACAGATTGCGAAACAGCTTCACCGGCATAAAGCTGTCCTCCAGCATCAGCGGCTTTCCGTCCACGTAGCGCACCCGCCGGGAAAAGTAGATCCGCTCATCCACCTGAATTCGCAGCTGGCTGGCGATGGCGGGCGGGGCGGGCATCACTTCGAACTGCAGCACCTTGCTCTGCACCTCTTTTCCCTGCTGACGCAGCACCTCCACCAGCCCGGTCAGGTTGGTGGTTTCGTGGTGAACGTCTTTGCGTGCCACAAACGTTCCGCTGCCGTGCCGCCGTTCAACCAGCCCCCAGCTCACCAGCAGATCCAGCGCCTTGCGGATGGTCATTCGCGCCACGCCAAACTCCTGCGCTAGCGCTTTCTCGCCCGGCAGCGGACTGCCGATGTTGTAGTCCGATGAATTCAGCCGCAGCCGCAATCGATCGGCAATGGATTTGTAGATCACCAGTAGACCTCTCTGCCCTTATCAGGGCGTGGATGGCGTCCTGACATGTCCATATTTACCGTAAAAAGTAGACCTGATTGGTCAAAATAAAACCATGAATGCGATCACGAATCGCAGCGGCACGCCATGTTCGCGCATCAGTAAGTTCTTATGCTCACCTCAGGCCAGCAAAAAACCATAAAGGCCTCTACCCCTACAGGTTGTTTCATGAGGATTTAAAAATGCTCAGTCAAATACAACGTTTTGGCGGTGCCATGTTTACCCCGGTGTTGCTGTTTCCGTTCGCCGGGATCGTGGTGGGAATCGCCATCATGCTTCGCAACCCGCTGTTTGTCGGCGAAGCCTTAACGGCCCCCGATCATCTTTTCGCGCAGATTGTTCACATTATTGAAGAGGGCGGCTGGGCGGTGTTCCGCAATATGCCGCTGATTTTTGCCGTCGGCCTGCCGATTGGCCTGGCGAAGCAGGCCCAGGGCCGCGCCTGTCTGGCAGTACTGATTAGCTTCCTGACCTGGAACTACTTCATCAACGCGATGGGGATGACCTGGGGCCACTTCTTCGGCGTCGACTTCTCCGCCGAACCGACGGCGGGAAGCGGGCTGGCGATGATTGCCGGGATTAAAACGCTCGATACCAGCATCATCGGTGCCATCGTGATTTCAGGCATCGTCACCGCCATCCACAACCGCTATTTTGACAAGCCGCTGCCGGTGTTTCTGGGGATTTTCCAGGGCAGCTCGTTTGTCGTTATCCTCGCGTTCTTCGTCATGATCCCCTGCGCCTGGCTGACGCTGCTGGGCTGGCCGAAAGTGCAGATGGGCATTGAGTCCCTGCAGGCGTTCCTGCGTTCTGCCGGTGCGCTGGGCGTATGGGTCTATACCTTCCTGGAACGCATTCTGATCCCAACCGGATTGCACCACTTCGTCTACGGTCCGTTCATCTTTGGCCCGGCGGCGGTGGAAGGGGGGATTCAGGTCTACTGGGCGCAGCACCTGCAGGAATTCAGTCAGAGCACCCTGCCGCTGAAAACCCTCTTCCCGGAAGGCGGGTTCGCGCTGCACGGCAACTCCAAAGTGTTTGGCTCGGTCGGGATTGCGCTGGCGATCTGGTACACCGCGTCGCCGGAAAACCGCGTCAAGGTCGCGGGGCTGCTGGTCCCGGCCACGCTTACCGCGGTGCTGGTGGGTATTACCGAACCGCTCGAATTTACCTTCCTGTTTATCTCGCCGCTGCTGTTTGCCGTTCACGCCGTGCTGGCGGCCACCATGGCAACGGTGATGTACACCTTCGGCGTGGTCGGGAACATGGGCGGCGGCCTGTTGGATCAGTTCCTGCCGCAAAACTGGATCCCGATGTTCCACAACCACGCCTCGACGGTGTTCACCCAGATCGGCATTGGCGTCTGCTTCACCGGAATTTACTTCGTGGTCTTCAAAACGCTGATTGCGCGTCTGAACCTGAAAACCCCGGGCCGGGAAGAGAGCGAAATCAAGCTCTACAGCAAGGCCGACTATAAGGCGGCGCGCGGGCAAACCACCGCCCCGGCCGCGGCCAGCCAGCAGGTCGGGCAGGCAGCCGGGTTCCTGCAGGCGCTGGGCGGCGCGGCCAACATCGACAGCATCAACAACTGCGCCACCCGCCTGCGCATCGCCCTGGTCGATATGGCGAAAACGCAAAGCGATGACGTCTTCAAAGCCCTCGGCGCCCACGGCGTGGTGCGACGCGGCAACGGCATTCAGGTGATTGTCGGTCTGCACGTTCCTCAGGTGCGCGACCAGCTGGAATCGCTGATGAAAACCCCCTTAACGAATGAACAAACCACCCTGACAGAGGCTATATCATGAAAAAATTCTCAGTTGTCATTGCAGGCGGCGGCAGCACCTTCACGCCTGGTATCGTCCTGATGCTGTTAGCCAACCGTGACCGTTTCCCGCTGCGCGCCCTGAAGTTCTATGACAACGACGGCGCGCGTCAGGAAACCATCGCCGAAGCGTGCAAAATCATCCTTAAGGAGCAGGCCCCGGAGATTGAATTCAGCTACACCACCGATCCGAAAGCGGCGTTTAGCGATGTCGATTTCGTGATGGCGCATATCCGCGTGGGTAAATACCCGATGCGCGAAAAAGATGAAAAAATCCCGCTGCGCCACGGCGTGCTGGGCCAGGAAACCTGCGGCCCGGGCGGGATTGCCTACGGGATGCGCTCTATCGGAGGCGTGCTGGAGCTGGTGGATTACATGGAGCAGTACTCCCCGAACGCGTGGATGCTGAACTACTCCAACCCGGCGGCGATTGTTGCGGAGGCCACGCGCCGCCTGCGCCCGAACGCCAAAATTCTCAACATCTGCGATATGCCGATCGGCATTGAAGGGCGCATGGCGCAGATTGTCGGCCTGAAGGACCGCAAAGAGATGCGCGTGCGCTACTACGGCCTGAACCATTTCGGCTGGTGGACGTCAATTGAAGACCTGAACGGCAACGATCTGATGCCGAAGCTGCGCGAATACGTGGCGAAAAACGGTTATGTCCCGCCTTCTGACAACGCTCACACCGAGGCGAGCTGGAACGATACGTTCGCCAAAGCCAAAGACGTGCAGGCGCTGGATCCGGACACCATGCCGAACACCTACCTGAAGTATTATCTCTTCCCGGACTACGTGGTCGCGCATTCCAACCCGGAACGCACTCGCGCCAATGAGGTCATGGACCACCGTGAGAAGCACGTGTTCAGTTCCTGCCGGGCGATTATCGAGGCGGGAAAATCCTCCGCCGGTGAACTGGAAATCGACGAACACGCGTCGTACATCGTCGATCTGGCAACCGCCATTGCCTTTAACACCCAGGAGCGGATGCTGCTGATTGTGCCAAACAACGGGGCCATCCATAACTTTGATGCCGATGCGATGGTGGAAATTCCTTGCCTGGTGGGCCATAACGGACCGGAGCCGCTCACGGTGGGCGATATTCCGCACTTCCAGAAAGGGCTGATGAGCCAGCAGGTGGCGGTGGAAAAACTGGTGGTGGATGCCTGGGAGCAGCGTTCGTACCAGAAACTCTGGCAGGCGATTACCCTGTCGAAAACCGTGCCGAGCGCGTCGGTCGCGAAAGCGATTCTGGATGACCTGATCGAGGCCAACAAGGATTACTGGCCAGCGCTGCACTGATCGTCCCGACCGGCATCGCCCGATGCCGGTCTCCTTGTCCTTGTCGATTTACGCTATGCTGAAGCCTGCCCGTAGCTCGACAAGGAACCTTCATGAAAATTTCCCGCCTCGGCAAAGCGCCGGACTACCGCTTCTCGCTGGCTAATGAACGCACGTTTTTAGCGTGGATCCGCACCGCGCTGGGATTCCTTGCCGCCGGGGTGGGGCTCGACCAGCTCGCGCCTGATTTCGCCACCCCGCTGATTCGCGAGGTGTTGGCGCTGCTGCTGTGCCTGTTCGCGGGCGTGCTGGCAATTTACGGCTACCTGCGCTGGCTGCGCAATGAGAAGGCGATGCGTTTGAAGCAGGATCTGCCCTATACGCGTGGGTTACTCATCATCAGCGCGATTTTGCTGGCGGTGGCGGGCGTGGTGATGGTGCTGGTGTTCTATGGCGGATAGCCGCAAAGCGCGACGCGAAGCGGACCCCGGCCTGCAGCCGGAGCGAACATCACTCGCCTGGCTGCGCACGCTGCTGGGGTATGGTGCGCTGATTGCCCTGGCGATTAAGCACAACTGGCACCGCACCGGGGTGCCGTTCTGGATCTCGCTTGTTGTGCTGGCGCTGGTGGCGATCGTTTTATGGCGCTATACCCGCAGTCGTAACCTGATGGACGTGGCAAAAGAGGATGTTGTGCAGCCGAAGGCGGTGCGGGATAAGTTCCTGATCGCCCTGGCCGTGCTGTCTCTGTCTTTACTCTTCGCAGTGACTCACATTCAGCAAATTGTGAGCTTATAAAGCCCGGTGGCGGCTACGCCTTACCGGGCCTACAACTGCCGCGAACCGTAGGCCGGGTAAGGCGCAGCCGCCACCCGGCATAATTACTTCCCTTTCGCCAGATACTTCGCCATCTCGTCTTCCGGCACCATGCCGCCGCCGGTCGCCCACACCAGGTGGGTAACGCTGGCATCTGAAGGCACGCGCAGTGGTCCGGCCATGCCCGCCAGCGCGGACGGTTCCAGCCGAATGCCTTCCTCCTGCGCCAGCCAGCCGAGCATGTCGTACATGCTCTGATCGGAAAGCGTATAGAACCCGTCAAGCAGGCGCTCCATGGCGCGGCCCACGAAGCCGGACGCGCGTCCTACCGCCAGCCCGTCCGCTGCCGTTACGTTATCAATGCCCAGGTCCTGTACGGCAATCTCGTCGTGCAGGCCGGTGTAGACGCCCAGCAGCATGCACGGGGAGTGCGTGGGCTCCGCGAAGAAGCAGTGGACGTTGTCACCAAAGGCCAGCTTCAGGCCAAACGCCACGCCGCCAGGGCCGCCGCCGACGCCGCACGGCAGATAGACGTACAGCGGATGATCGGCATCCACCACGCGGCCCTGTGCGGCAAACTGCGCCTTCAGCCGCTCGCCTGCCACCGCGTAGCCCAGGAACAGGGTGCGGGAGTTTTCATCGTCAATGAAGAAACAGTTCGGATCGCTTTCTGCCGCTTTGCGTCCCTGCTCCACCGCCACGCCGTAATCCTGCTCATATTCCACGACGATGACGCCGTGACTGCGCAGTTTGGCTTTCTTCCACTCGCGGGCGTCGGCGGACATATGCACCGTCACCTTAAAGCCGATGCGGGCGCTCATGATACCGATGGACATCCCCAGATTGCCGGTTGAGCCTACCGCAATGCTGTACTGGCTGAAGAAGTCCTTAAAGCGCGGCTCCAGCAGGATGCTGTAGTCGTCTTCAACGCTCAGCAACCCGGCGTCCAGCGCCAGTTTTTCCGCGTGGGTCAGCACCTCATAGATACCGCCGCGCGCTTTAATCGAGCCGGAGATCGGCAAATGGCTGTCTTTTTTCAGCAGCAGCGTGCCGGGAATGGATTTGCCAGATTCTTTCTCCAGCCGCGCCCGCATTGCCGGAATGGCGACCAGTTCAGATTCAATAATCCCGCCCGTTGCGGCCGTCTCCGGGAAGGCTTTCGCCAGATACGGCGCGAAGCGGTTGAGGCGCGCATGCGCATCGTCCACGTCGGCTTTGGTCAGCCCGACATAGGGCAGCCCTTCTTCAAGCGTGGTGGTGTTCGGGTTAAGCCAGGTGGTTTCTTTCAGGGCAATCAGATCCTCAACCAGAGGAAACTGTGCGGTTAAAGTGGTTATAGTTGCGTTTTCCATAATACGTCTCTTCGCGCTCAGATAATGAAAGAAAGCAGGAATGTGCCGCCAAGTGCAAGCACCGAGGCGATAAACGTCGCCGTCGTATAGTATTTGAAGGTCTCATTCAGGGTCGCGCCGCAGTATTGCTTCACCAGCCAGAAGAGAGAATCGGTCACGATCGTGCAGCCAATGGCGCCGGAACCGATGGCAATCGTGATGATCTCCGGGCTGACGTTCGGGTAGAGCGGCAGCATCGGCGCGACGATGGCCGTGGCGCCCATCATCGCGACCGTGGCGGAGCCTACGGCGGCATGCAGCACCAGCGCCACCAGCCAGGCGAGCAGGATAGGGTGCATGTGCAGGTTCGAGAGAATTTGCGCCAGCGAGTCCGCCAGTCCGCTGGTTTTCAGGATGGCGTTGAACGCGCCGCCTGCGCCGATAATCAGCAAAATGTTGGCGATAGAGCCAAAGCCGTGCTCGGTATGGGTCAGCATCGCGCCCATGCCCATATGCTGGCGGATGCCCAGCAGGTAGTAGGCGACAAACACGGCGATAAACATGGCGGTGATGGGGTTGCCGATAAACTCCAGCAGCGTATACAGCGTGCCGTCTTTTGCCATATTCAGTTCAGCGATGGTCTTCACCAGCATCAGGGCAATCGGCAGCAGCACCGTGAACAGCGTGGCGCCCAGCGACGGCAGGGTGTGCTCTTCACGCACCTTCAGGTCTGAAAATTCTGCCGGAACCGGTTTAAACGGCAGACGGTCGCCGAGCAGCTTCAGGAACAGCGGGCCGCCGACCAGAGACGCCATCAGGCCCACCATCAGACCGTAGACAATCACCGTTCCGACGTCTGCACCTAGTTTGTTGGTGACAAACAGCGCCGCCGGATGCGGCGGCACCACGCAGTGCACCGCCATCAGCGCGGTACAGAGCGGAATGGCCAGCTTGAGCAGCGACGTGTGGGTCTTTTTGGCGATGGAAAACGCCAGCGGGATCAGCAGGACCACGCCCACTTCCACGAACAACGTAATGCCGCAGATCAGGCCCACCAGCACCATAATCACGTCTTCTGACAGCCAGCGGCAGCGCTGCAACGTAATCCCGATGCGCTCTGCCGCGCCGGAAACCTCCATCATCTTGCCGAGAATGGTCCCAAGACCAATCACGGCCGCCAGGAAGCCCAGCGTGCCGCCAATCCCGCTCTCAATGGCGTTTACCATATCCAGCGGGCTCATTCCCATCATTGCGCCGACGAAAAAGCTCGCCAGCAGCAGCGCGAGGAACGGGTGAAACTTCAGCTTAACGATGGTTAAAACAATCAACACAATGCTGACCAGCAGCGTTGCCACAACCCAGACCTGAGATCCCATATCTCACCTCACCCTTATGTCATCTGGGGGTATTGGACGAAAAAGCGGCGTGGGCTGACAAACGATATAAATTGGCGTTCAGGTGAGCCAGATTGAATCAACTGAGTGACTGCGCTCTAAAAAACGCACTTAATCCGCATTAGGTTCACATAAATTCACCCATGAACGGTATGCTGGGCGCAGAAAACACGCGTGAGAATTGTGATGACCGATGCAAATGAAGCCAGAAACCGACTATTAAACGGCTGGCAGCTGTCGAAAATGTACACCTTTGAAGTGGCGGCCCGGCATG
Organism: Enterobacter sp. fkY84-1; assembly: GCF_052974705.1. NCBI lineage: Bacteria > Pseudomonadati > Pseudomonadota > Gammaproteobacteria > Enterobacterales > Enterobacteriaceae > Enterobacter > Enterobacter sp. fkY84-1. The sequence goes on from NZ_CP169393.1 coordinate 21,102, forward strand.
AATCCTTCGCGCTGGCGGCGGAGGAGCTGTCGCTCAGCCCCAGCGCGGTGAGCCACCGCATCAACCTGCTGGAAGAAGAGCTCGGTATTCAGCTGTTTGTCCGTTCGCACCGTAAAGTCGAGCTGACGCAGGAGGGAAAGCGCGTTTACTGGACGCTAAAATCGTCCCTCGACACCCTGAATCAGGAGATCCTGGACATCAAAAACCAGGCGCTGTCCGGCACGCTGACAGTCTACTCCCGGCCGTCGATCGCTCAGTGCTGGCTGGTACCCATGCTGGGCGACTTTACCCGCCGCTATCCGTCAATATCGCTTACCGTCCTTACCGGCAATGATTACGTCAATATGCAGCGAACGGGCGTCGATCTGGCGCTCTATTTCGACGATACGCCGCCCAACCATCTGTCTCATCACTTCCTGATGGACGAAGAGATTTTGCCCGTCTGCTCGCCGCAGTATGCCCGCGAGCATGAGCTGCTGAAAAACCCCGATAACCTTAGCCACTGCACGCTGCTGCATGACCGTCAGGCCTGGAGCAATGATTCCGGTACGGATGAGTGGCTGAGCTGGGCGCAGCACTTTGCGGTGAATATGCCGCCATCGTCGGGTATTGGTTTCGATCGTTCCGACTTAGCGATTATTGCGGCCATCAACCACGTCGGCGTCGCGATGGGCAGAAAGCGGCTGGTGCAAAAACGGCTTGAACGGGGCGAACTGATCGCCCCGTTTGGTGACAAGACCCTGAAATGCCATCAGCACTACTATGTCTCGACGCTTTCGGGCCGACAGTGGCCGAAAATAGACGCCTTTATCGGCTGGCTGAGAGAACTGGCAGGTTGAAGAATTATTACGCTTTCGCGCTACACCAAATGTGAAAAAGCGTGCTAAATACAGGTAATGCTTTCGATTTATCCAGGGTAAACCGTGTTAAAGCCTCTTATAGCGACCGCGTTACTGATCTCTTCCGGCTGGGCCATTGCCGCTGAGCCGCCGCTGACGGCTGCCCGTTATGCGCAGCAGCTTGGCGTCGGGATGGATGTGGACTGGGCGCGCACCGAGCGCGGCATACGCGAATTCGACCCGCTGGTGGTCCGCGATTTTCGGGCTAAAGGCATTACCCACGTGCGCATCCGCGTGGCCGACGAGCCGACGGAAGCGCGGCTGATCCACCTGCGCAAGCTGGTAGAAGCCTGTGAGCAGTATGGCGTGATCCCGATAGTCGCGTATCAGGCTGATGAATATAAAAACGACCCGAAAGCCGATAACGAGAAAGAGACGGTCAACTGGTGGATTGCCGTGGCGCACTATTTCGGTCAGAGCTACCCGCTGCTGGGTTTTGATCTCATTTATGAGCCTGCCGACAAGCTTAACCACAATCTGGCGTCGCTAAACCGCGTCTATGAAAAAACCGTTAAAGCGATCCACGACATCGACCCGCAGCGCATGATCTTCATTGCGCCGCGCCTGCGTGCCGCGCCGGAGGAGTTATCCAGCCTGAAGCTGCCCGCGCACAGCCAAAACTACCTGCTGGCGGAGTGGCATATTTTCCCGTGGGGGCCGCTGAAAAATGGCGGCAAATACCCGTGGACGTCCGGCACGGCGGCAGAGAAAGCGGCTATCCGTAACCGCATCAATGCCGCGCTGCACTGGCAGCAAAAGACCGGGCACGTTAGCTGGGTGGGGGGCTGGGGAGTGGGGGAGTCAAGTCGCTTAATGCCAACCGCCTCGCAAATGGCCTTTGCCACCTATATGGCCTGCGAGCTGCAAAAGGCGAAAATTCCGTATGCGCTTAACGCGGACTTCCAGTTTTACGACGGGGAAGAGGGGGCCTGGCGGCCAGCGCCAGAGCCGTTACTGCAGGCGATGATTGCGCCCGTCTGTGAAAAGCCCGGCGAGAAGCCGGGCCATCATGCGGTTAAACCGGCTGCTCGTGATGCGGGACACGCGACGCCAGCGGCAGCCAGCACAGTAAAATCAGCAACCCCATCAGCGTCATCAGCAGGCCCAAACTAGCCTGCCCGGTCTGCGGCATCATCGCTGAAAGCCAGGCCAGCGCGCCGGAACCGATGTTCTGCAAACCGCCCACCAGCGCGCCCGCCGTACCTGCAAGGAACGGGAACGGCTCCATCGCGCCGCTGGTGGCGAGCGGGAACAGCATCCCCGCGCCGAAGAAGAACAGCGCCGCCGGGATGAGCAGCGTCCAGACGGTCATCACGCCAAACAGCCCCGGGATCCACATCATCAGACCCGCCAGCAGACAGCTGATCACCGACTGCCACATCAGGGTGGAGAAGCGTTTGTTTGGTCGCCCGGCAAACCACGCGCCGAAGAACGCCGCCGGGATCGGCAGAATAAACAGAATGCTCACCACCATGCTGCTCAGGCCCAGCCCCGCGCCCAGCAGCACGCCGGAGCAGGCTTCGAACACCGCGATGCCCGCCAGGCCGCCGATGAGCATCAGCAGGTAGCAGGTGAACGCGCCGTTGCCGAACAGCGTTTTATAGCTGGCGATCAGCTTCGTGCGCGGCGCGTCCTGCGGGCGCGTTTCCGGCATCCAGCGCGCCATGCTGAAGGTGACAATGATGCACAGCACCAGCAGGAAGGCGTAGCAGGCGCGCCAGGACCACATCGTGTCCAGCAGGCCGCCGATCAGCGGGGCCAGCAGCGGGCTGACCAGAATCCCCATATTCAACAGGCTGTTGGCATGGCGCAGCTGGGTACCCTGATACATATCGCGCGGTAAGGTTCGCGCCATCACCCCGCCAACGCCGGTCCCAACGCCCTGCAGGGCGCTGGCGGCAATCAGTACGGTCAGGCTATGGGTAGTAATGGCAATCACCGTCGCCACCATGAAAATACTCATGCCCACCAGGATCACCGGGCGACGCCCGACGCGGTCAGAGAGCGGGCCGTAGAAGAGCTGCGAAACGCCATAGGTCAGCAGGTAGGCCGCCATTACGCTCTGTACCGCGCCCTCGCGGACGTTTAATTCCTTTGCCATGTCGGCAATCGCCGGAATGTAGATGGTTTGCGCCATCTGACCGACGGCCACCAGTAACACCAGCATCAACAATAAGTTAACGTTCCGTTGCTTTTTCATGTCGCTGAATACTTTTGCCAAAAGAGAAAAATGAAGAATAAGTGACTGCGCATTCCCATAAATGCGCGAGGAATCTACCACAGAGAGATGACAATTTAAGCATTGTCGCGGTGAATGAAAAAACCGGTAAAGGCAGGATTTGTAAACAAGAACGGCAACTAATGTTGCCAGTGCTTTACGCCAGGCGCAGCAGAATGGCGCCGCCGGCGATACCCAGCGCTGCTGCAATGCGCAGGCCCGCAACCTTCTCTTTTAAAAGCAAAAAAGCGATCAGCGCGCCAAAGAGTATGGAGGTTTCACGCAGCGCCGCGACCACCGCCAGCGGCGCCTGCGTCATCGCCCACAGCGCCAGACCGTAAGAGCCCATGGTCCCCACCCCGCCAAGCAGCCCCTTTTTCCAGTGCAGACGCAGGTAGCCGGACGCCTCGCGCCGACGCGCGACCATCGCCCAGCCGAGCAGGCAGAAGCCGTTCATAAAGAAGGTCCACAGCGTATAGCCCAGCGCGGTCTCCGACAGCCGCACGCCGGTGCCGTCCACCAGCGTATATCCCGCAATAAAGCAGGCGTTCAGCAGCGCCAGCCAGATCCCCTTGCGTGACTGCATGCGCCCGTTCATTGCCATCGCCAGAATCGACAGGCAAATTACCCCGATGCCGGACCAGGCGAGCCAGGAGAGACGATCGCCGAGCACCAGCACGCTGATCAGCGCCACCAGCAGCGGGGCGGTGCCGCGCATCAGCGGGTAGGTCTGGCTCATATCGGAAACCTGATAGGTCTTCGCGACCAGCACGGTGTAGACCACCTGTAAGGCACAGGAGACGATCAAAAACGGCCAGCTTGCGGCAGAGGGCTGTGGAGAGAAGGGGAGCAGCACCAGGGCAATCAGCGTGGCGGAGCCGCTGACGCTAATCGCGGAATAGAGCTTGTCCGTTCCGGCTTTGACAATGGCATTCCAGCTGGCATGCAGCAGGGCGGCGAACAGCAAAATGCAGAATACGGTGAGGGTCATGGCGTATCGGGTGATGAATTGTCACTCAACTGTAACATTCACGTCCTGAAGCTGCCAGCCGGTTACACCGCACAAAAAAGGCGGTGCGTCACCCGCGGTTCGTCCGAGACCAGCGTAAACCCTGCCTGGCGATAAAACCCGTTGGCAGCGTCCGGCGCATGGGTATTGAGGAAATCGAACCAGATGCTGGCATCGGCCATCACCACGGTCAAAAGCTGCTTGCCAATCCCCAGCCCGCGACACTTCTCGCTGACGTAGAGATGGCGAATACGCCCGGCGCGCGGCTGCTGGCTGAACGGATCGCGATTCAGACCGCACACGCCAACCAGCTTGCCGTTGAGAAACGCGCCCAGCAGCTTTTCACCCGGCGCGTTAAAGCGGTTCTCACCCCGCTGCCAGCTCTCTTCCAGTCTGCGTAGCATGTTGAAATTCAGTGCGATACTTTCCGCCTTCAGGGCGATGTACCCCGGCTCTTCTGGCGTGACAGGCTCAATTAACAGACGCGACATAGCATTCCCTCGTTATTAAAGAGGGGCGGTTGCCCGCCCCTCTCAGGTGCGACTTGAACCTGAATTACCGAACGAATTTCAGGACAGCATCAAGCAGTTGCAGTACTGCAACAATGAGTTTGAGGATAAGTATCACCATATCCACTACGCTCATACGCGTCTCCTTTTGGTTAAAAGGAGCACGATGCTGGCGTACCTTTCCGCCGCCTGTTGCCAGCACCTGGATTGACGTAACACAGTGTGCTCACTTCAGGGGTTAAGGCACTGACGGCACCACCCGTTTCAGCCAGGACTTCGTTGCGCCGGTAGAACTGCGGCCCCCTCGCTCACTGCGAACACCCTCAGTATAGATAAATACTGTACGTATGAACAGTATTTTGTGGACAAAATCTGGAAGGCGATCCATACTCAAAAACGTCAAAATCCGTGCCGGAATTGCGCGTTCGTCTTCGATCGCGTATACTTTTTGCGTTGACGTAACACAGTGTGTTCTGCGGCGACCAACCGCAAAACCCTGATAAAAACCTCGCTTAGGCGGGGTTTTTTGTTTTCTGGGCTATCCCTTTTTAAGGAGAAGAACCTGATAAATTTTGCACGATAACATCACCAAATACGAAAATAATATAAATGAGTTGTATTGATACCCATCATAAAATTTAAGTTGAATTATTTATTGCCGTAATAAATAACGGTGAAAGCATTTATTTATTACATGAATATATATTTAAATTACTCTATTGGTTTGAATTGCGCAGCCTTGCAATGTACATTGCTATAACCACAAAAACGATATGGATAAATTATGCAGGCCGCTGATTATTTAAAGATGAAGTTCCAGAGCGACAGACAGTTGGCTATTTATGGACAGCAAGGCGTTGCCGGGACATGGAAAGCATTAAAGGGAATCGGCTCTGATATCTATTCAGGAATGGAGCGTGTAAGCTGGTACTCATCATGCTTAATCCCCAGCTATCACGATGTATGTGATGAACTTCTCTCAGAAGAAAAGAGGATGTACCTCTCAATTGTGTCTCTTTACCGTTATCGCGATGTAATAGCACAGATGCTCTATCTTTATTTTAAAAGTGTTCTAAATGACTCTGAAAATGGAAATGAACAAAATCGCGCCCGCAAGACGGGTTCACAGGTAACCGGACTTGTTAAAAATATCCCGACAAGCAAAGCAGCGCGTTTAGCAATAGCATGGGGGTTGGCAATATATCTCTCCAAATCTGGCCTGCTCTCAGAAATCGTCGTCGAACGGCTTGCACGTCGTGTACCGAACGTTGTCATGGCATTTCAACTCATTGGCACGGACCAGAAGTGCGCGCTTGCTGCTCGTCGCCTGAAAACGTTGGACCCAAAGTATTACGCCACCCTCTATGCCGCACAACTGGAGATGCTCTATTACTTTATTGAACCATTCCTGTCTGAACTGATTAAGAAAGTTCAAATGGGATTCTACAGGGATTTTGAAGCGATTTATGACGACTTAAGGGACAAGTAGCATGTTTAAGAGTCTGCTATCAATTCTCTTTACTGATATTTTATTTCCCGTTTATGTTTTTGTATGCGCCTCTTTGTTTCTGTGGTTGGTGCCTGACTACTGGGTATTACTCACATTTATTGCTATCGGTGTATTTATCATTGTTCATCCAATAATTTTCGGTCGCTTTGATAAGTACGATTGAGTTTTAAAAAAGGGATTCTTTATGTCAAATCCGGCTTATTTATTTCTTACAGATGAAAATGGTTCCCCCATGATTGGCCCCTGCCTTGTGACAGGGCGTGAAGGTTCAATTGAACTCAAATCGTTCACTCATAATGTCAACATCCCAGTCGACGGGAATACCGGGAAATTGACGGGCACGCGCATACACATGCCCATCATGTTCCAGAAAGAATTTGATCGTGTAACCCCGCTTCTCTTTCGTGCGCTGAGTACGGGAAGAACACTCCAGTCAGCCATCATTAAGATGTATCAGATTAATGAGGCGGGTTTAGAACAGGAATATTTTAATATCCTCCTGGAGAATGTGAAAATAACCTCAATCACACCTGACCTGTATCCCGGCGCAAACACGGGAACACACCTTGAAACGGTTCTCATACGCTATGAGAAAATCACCTGGAAGCATTGCGACGGCAATGTCATCTATAGTGACGCCTGGAATGAGCGGGCAACGTACTGAAACGTGATCCCTGACGCATTTTTGCGCAGATGAAAATATTTCCATTGTCACGCCCGAAAACCTGTGTTTGTATAAATTCCATCAATGATTGCAAACACAGGTCCCCAATGACTTCATCCCTCTTCACTTCGACCCTACTAAAAACTGCGCAACCAGCCGCAGTGGTCGTCGTGCGTGTGGTGGTGGTCGTCGGCAATGCGCCGTAGGGACTGGATCAACACACGAATCCAAAACCCCGCCGGCGCAAACCGGGCGGGGTTTTTCGTTTAGGACCCTCCCCGGAAAGTCGGCCCAGAAGAAAAGGACTGGAGCATGGCAAGTTCGGGCACAACATCCACCAAGACGCGTTTTACCGGCGCGCAGCTGATCGTTCATCTGCTGGAGCGACAGGGCATCACCACGGTTGCGGGCATCCCTGGCGGCACGGTGCTGCCGCTGTACGATGCGTTAAGCCAAAGCACGCAGATCCGCCACGTGCTGGCGCGCCACGAGCAGGGGGCGGGGTTCATCGCTCAGGGCATGGCGCGCACGCAGGGTAAACCGGCGGTCTGTATGGCCTGCAGCGGGCCGGGCGCAACCAACCTGGTCACCGCCATCGCCGACGCGCGCCTCGACTCCATTCCGCTGATCTGCATTACCGGCCAGGTGCCGTCCTCGATGATCGGTACCGATGCGTTCCAGGAAGTGGATACCTACGGCATCTCTATCCCCATCACCAAACATAACTATTTAGTTCGCGACATCGCCGAGCTTCCTCAGGTTATCAGCGATGCGTTCCGCATTGCGCAGTCCGGTCGCCCGGGCCCGGTGTGGATAGACATTCCTAAGGATGTCCAGACCGCAGAGATCGAGATCGACGTGCTGCCGGAGCCGGGCGAGCGTGCCCCCGCGCCGGAGTTCAGCGCTGAGAGCGTGCGCGACGCCGCCGCCATGATTAACGCCGCCAAACGCCCGGTGCTCTATCTGGGCGGCGGGGCGATTAACGCTGCGGATGAAATCCGCCAGTTTGCGGAAAAAGCCAACCTGCCGACCACCATGACCCTGATGGCGCTCGGCATGCTGCCAAAAGCGCACCCGCTGTCCCTGGGGATGCTGGGCATGCACGGCGCGCGCAGCACCAACTACATCCTGCAAGAGGCGGATTTGCTGATTGTGATGGGCGCGCGTTTTGATGACCGGGCGATTGGCAAAACCGAGGAGTTCTGCCCGAACGCGAAAATCATTCACGTGGATATCGATCGCGCCGAGCTGGGTAAAATCAAGCAGCCGCACGTGGCGATTCAGGGCGACGTGGCCGAAGTGCTGGCGCAGCTGATCCCGCAAACCGACGCGACCGATCGCGCCGACTGGCGCCAGCTGGTGGCCGATCTGCAGCGCGAGTTCCCGGGCGCGATCCCAACTGAAGGCGACCCGTTGAGCCACTATGGTCTTATCAACGCCGTTGCCGCCTGCGTGGACGACAGCGCGATTATCACCACCGACGTGGGCCAGCACCAGATGTGGACCGCCCAGGCCTACCCGCTGAACCGTCCGCGCCAGTGGCTGACCTCCGGCGGCCTCGGCACCATGGGCTTTGGCCTGCCCGCCGCCGTGGGTGCGGCGCTGGCGAATCCGGACCGCAAAGTCATCTGCTTCTCCGGTGACGGCAGCCTGATGATGAACATTCAGGAGATGGCGACCGCAGCCGAAAACCAGTTAGACGTGAAAATCATCCTGATGAACAACGAGGCGCTGGGGCTGGTGCACCAGCAGCAGAGCCTGTTCTACAAGCAGGGCGTATTTGCGGCGACCTATCCGGGGATGATTAACTTTATGCAGATTGCCGCCGGCTTTGGCCTGCACACCTGCGATCTGAACGCGGAAGAGGATGCCCACGCGGCGCTGCAGGCGGCGATCTCGCGTCCGGGCCCGGCGCTGATCCACGTGCGTATCGACCCTGAACAAAAAGTGTATCCGATGGTGCCGCCGGGTGCGGCAAATACTGAGATGGTGGGAGAATAAGCCATGCAGAAACAACATGATAACGTCATTCTGGAACTCACCGTCCGCAACCACCCTGGCGTCATGACCCACGTCTGCGGGCTGTTTGCCCGCCGGGCGTTTAACGTGGAAGGCATTCTCTGTCTGCCGATTCAGGGCAGCGAGCACAGCCGCATCTGGCTACTGGTCAACGATGACCAGCGTCTGGAGCAGATGATGGCGCAGATCGACAAGCTGGAGGACGTCACCAACGTGGCGCGTAACCAGTCCGATCCCACCATGTTTAACAAAATTGCGGTGTTCTTCGAATAGATCGCTTAAGGTAAGCGTCTTTCGCTCTTGTAGGCCGGATAAGCGCAGCGCCATCCGGCTTTTTCAGACCGCAGGAACACACATGACCACCATCGCCCTTATCGACGACCACCTTATCGTCCGCTCTGGCTTTGCCCAGCTTCTCAACCTCGAACCGGATTTCCAGGTCGTGGCCGAGTTTGGCTCCGGCCGCGAGGCGCTGGCGGGCCTGCCGGGGCGCGGGGTGCAGGTCTGTATCTGCGACATTTCGATGCCGGATCTCTCCGGGCTGGAGCTGCTAAGCCAGCTGCCGAAAGGAATGGCGACCATTATGCTCTCGGTCCACGACAGCCCGGCGCTGGTCGAGCAGGCACTCAACGCGGGCGCACGCGGCTTCCTCTCTAAACGCTGCAGCCCGGACGAGCTGATTGCCGCCGTGCGCACCGTCTCCACCGGCGGCTGCTACCTGACGCCGGAAATCGCCATCAAGCTGGCGGCTGGACGACAGGATCCGCTCACCCGGCGCGAGCGTCAGGTGGCTGAGAAGCTCGCGCAGGGGATGTCGGTAAAAGAGATTGCCGCCGAGCTGGATCTGTCGCCGAAGACCGTGCACGTCCATCGCGCCAACCTGATGGAAAAACTCAACGTCAGCAACGACGTCGAGCTGGCGCGCCGCATGTTCGACAGCTGGCAATGAGTCCCGTCTTTTCGCGGCTGATCGCCGTCGTTGCCAGCTTTTTTATCTTCTCCGCCGCGTGGTTCTGCCTGTGGAGCATCAGCCTGCATCTGGTGGAACGTCCTGAGCTGGCGGTACTGCTGTTCCCCTTCGGCCTGCGTCTGGGGTTAATGCTCCAGTGCCCGCGCGGCTACTGGCCCGTTTTGCTGGGCGCAGAGTGGCTGCTGCTGGTCTGGCTGGCGCAGGAAGTGGCCCTCGCGCATCTGCCCTTATTGATGACCGGAAGCCTGCTCACGCTTCTCCCGGTTGCCCTCATTTCCCGCTATCGTCACCAGCGCGACTGGCGCACCCTGCTGCGGCAGGGGGCGGCGCTGATTGCCGCCGCGCTGCTGCAGTCCCTGCCGTGGGTGGGTGAAAAGGAGGTGCTTAACGCCCTGCTGCTGACCCTTACCGGCGGCCTGACACTGGCCCCGACCTGCCTTGTGATCTGGCATTATCTTACAAGCACTGTCTGGCAGCCGCTCGGCCCGGCGCTGGTCTCCCAGCCGGTGAACTGGCGCGCCCGGCACCTGATCTGGTATCTGCTGCTGTTTGTGGTGAGCCTGTGGCTCCAGCTTGGTCTCCCCGCTGAATTATCACGCTTCACGCCGTTTTGTCTGGCGCTGCCGATCATCGCCCTTGCCTGGCACTACGGCTGGCAGGGCGCATTGATCGCCACGCTGATGAACGCCATCGCGCTGATTGCCAGCCAGACCTGGCACGATCATCCGGTAGATTTACTGCTTTCCCTGCTGGCCCAGAGCCTGACCGGGCTGCTGCTCGGCGCGGGCATACAGCGCCTGCGCGAGCTGAACCAGTCCCTGCAAAACGAGCTGGCGCGCAACCGCCGTCTGGCGGAGCGTCTGCTGGAGACGGAAGAGAGCGTGCGGCAAGAGGTTGCCCGTGAGCTGCACGATGACATCGGGCAGACCATTACCGCCATCCGCACCCAGGCGGGCATTGTCCAGCGCCTGGCGGCAGAAAACGCAGGCGTGAAGCAGGGCGGAGCGCATATTGAACAGCTTTCGCTGGGCGTGTATGACTCGGTGCGACGCCTGCTCGGCAGGCTGCGGCCGCGCCAGCTTGACGACCTGTCGCTGGAGCAGGCGGTACGCTCCCTGATGCGCGAGATGGAGCTGGAAAGCCGCGGCATTGTCAGCCATCTCGACTGGCGAATTAACGAATCTGCGCTGAGCGAAGGCCAGCGCGTGACGCTGTTCCGCGTCTGTCAGGAAGGGCTGAACAATATCGTCAAGCACGCCAGCGCCAGCGCGGTCACGATCCAGGGCTGGCAGCAGGACGAACGCCTGATGCTGATAATTGAAGACGATGGCTGCGGTCTGCCGCCCGGCTCCGGCCACCAGGGCTTTGGCCTGGCGGGCATGCGCGAGCGCGTCAAGGCGCTGGGCGGCACGCTGAACCTCTCCTGCACCCACGGGACGCGCGTCAGCGTCAGCCTGCCGCTACGGAGTTACCATGTTTAAAACCCCTGCCAGCGCCGCGCCGATTGGCGACAAAGCGGAAATCGACGCCCGCTACCGCTACTGGCGTCGCCATATCCTGATCGCCATCTGGCTCGGCTACGCGCTGTTCTACTTCACCCGCAAAAGCTTCAACGCCGCCGCGCCGGAAATTCTCGCCAGCGGCGTGATGACGCGCACCGACATCGGCCTGCTGGCGACGCTGTTTTACATCACCTACGGCCTGTCGAAGTTCTTCTCCGGCATCGTTAGCGATCGCTCCAACGCGCGCTATTTCATGGGCGTAGGGCTGATCGCCACCGGCGTGGTGAATATTCTGTTTGGCTTCTCCACCTCGCTGTGGGCCTTTGCCCTGCTGTGGGCGCTGAACGCCTTTTTCCAGGGCTGGGGCGCGCCGGTCTGCGCGCGTCTGCTCACCGCCTGGTACTCGCGCAACGAACGCGGCGGCTGGTGGGCCGTCTGGAACACCGCGCACAACGTCGGCGGGGCGCTGATCCCGATGGTGGTGGGTGCCGCGGCGCTGCACTACGGCTGGCGCGCGGGGATGATGATTGCGGGTGGCCTGGCGATTGTCGCCGGGCTGTTCCTCTGCTGGCGCCTGCGTGACAGGCCGCAGACCGTGGGCCTGCCTGCGGTGGGCGACTGGCGGCACGACGAGATGGAGATTGCCCAGCAGCAGGAGGGCGCGGGGCTGACCCGCAGGGAGATCCTCACCAAATACGTGCTGAAAAACCCGTACATCTGGCTGCTGTCGCTTTGCTACGTGCTGGTCTACGTGGTGCGCGCGGCCATCAACGACTGGGGCAATCTGTACATGTCCGAGACGCTCGGCGTGGACCTGGTGACCGCCAACTCGGCGGTGACCATGTTTGAACTGGGCGGGTTTATCGGCGCGCTGGTGGCGGGCTGGGGCTCAGATAAGCTGTTCAACGGCAACCGCGGCCCGATGAACCTGATCTTTGCCGCCGGGATCTTGCTCTCCGTCGGCTCGCTGTGGCTGATGCCGTTCGCCAGCTACGTCATGCAGGCGGCGTGCTTCTTCACCATCGGCTTCTTCGTGTTTGGCCCGCAGATGCTCATCGGCATGGCGGCGGCGGAGTGCTCGCACAAGGAGGCGGCAGGCGCGGCGACGGGCTTTGTCGGGCTGTTTGCCTACCTGGGCGCATCGCTCTCCGGCTGGCCGCTGGCGCGGGTGATTGACGTCTGGCACTGGAGCGGGTTCTTCGCGGTGATCGCCATCGCGGCGGGCATTTCCGCCCTGCTGCTGCTGCCGTTTTTACATGCGCAGGCCCCGCGTGAAGCCAGCGTGATGTGATGCGCCTCACCTTTTCACCCCGAGTGGCGCAAAACTAGGAAATTTTCCCGGTTTTACCTGGACGCTGTCTCAGGCATCTCTCCCGGCTGATTTTTACAATGCTGCAAAAATCAGCTCAGGAGTAAACCAACCATGCTGGCCTTCTTAAACCAGGTGCGCAAGCCGACTCTGGATCTGCCGCTCGACGTGCGGCGCAAGATGTGGTTCAAACCGTTCATGCAGTCCTATCTGGTGGTCTTCATCGGCTACCTGACCATGTATCTGATCCGCAAAAACTTTAACATCGCGCAGAACGACATGATCTCGACCTACGGGCTGAGCATGACGCAGCTGGGGATGATTGGCCTGGGCTTCTCCATCACCTACGGCGTGGGGAAAACCGTTGTCTCGTACTATGCAGACGGCAAAAACACCAAGCAGTTCCTGCCGTTTATGCTGATCCTCTCCGCCATCTGTATGCTCGGCTTCAGCGCCAGCATGGGCGCGGGTTCCGTTAGCCTGTTCCTGATGATCGCCTTCTACGCCCTGAGCGGTTTCTTCCAGAGTACCGGCGGGTCGTGCAGCTACTCCACCATTACCAAATGGACCCCGCGCCGCAAGCGTGGTTCCTACCTCGGCATGTGGAACATCTCCCACAACCTCGGCGGGGCGGGCGCGGCTGGCGTAGCGCTGTTCGGCGCAAACTACCTGTTCGACGGCCACGTCATCGGGATGTTTATCTTCCCGTCGATTATCGCCCTAATCGTCGGCTTTATCGGCCTTCGCTACGGCAGCGACTCCCCAGAATCGTACGGCCTCGGCAAAGCCGAAGAGCTGTTCGGCGAGGAGATCAGCGAAGAGGACAAAGAGACCGAAGAGAACGAGATGACCAAATGGCAGATCTTTGTTGAGTACGTGCTGAAAAACAAAGTGATCTGGCTGCTCTGCTTCTCAAACATCTTCCTCTATGTGGTGCGTATCGGCATTGACCAGTGGTCAACCGTGTATGCTTTCCAGGAGCTGAAGCTTTCTAAAGAAGTAGCAATTCAGGGCTTCACCCTGTTCGAAGTGGGCGCGCTGGTCGGCACGCTGCTGTGGGGCTGGCTCTCCGACCTCGCCAACGGCCGTCGCGCGCTGGTGGCCTGCATCGCGCTGGCGTTGATTATCGCCACCCTCGGCATCTACCAGCACGCCAGCAACCAGTACGTTTACCTGGCATCCCTGTTCGCGCTCGGCTTCCTGGTGTTTGGTCCGCAGCTGCTGATCGGCGTGGCGGCAGTGGGCTTCGTGCCGAAAAAAGCGATCGGCGCTGCCGATGGGATTAAAGGCACCTTCGCCTATCTGATCGGCGACAGCTTTGCCAAGCTGGGTCTGGGGATGATCGCCGACGGCACGCCAATTTTCGGCCTCACCGGCTGGGCGGGAACCTTCGCGGCGCTGGATGCGGCAGCGATCGGCTGTATCGTCCTGATGGCGATGGTCGCGGTGCTGGAAGAACGTAAAATTCGCCGTGAAAATCGTGCGCAGAAATTAAAAACAGCCTGAGTGTGCAGGTAACGTCTTTGCCCGGTGTGTGATGCCGGGCTTTTTTATTTGCGCCGACGGCGTTAATACCTGATCCCCCATTCCGCAACGTCTTTTCAGAGCACTATTCTGGTTATGCCCGCTGTTGACGCCGTGCGTTTCCCGCTATGATGAGCGGCTAGTCAAAGGAGAACGCATGGTCTGGATAATGCTGGCAACGCTTGCTGTGGTGTTTGTGGTGGGATTTCGCGTCCTGACCTCAGATTCCCGCCGCGCCATCAAACGTTTAAGCGAGCGTCTCGGCATCACCCCGATGCCGGTCGAGTCGATGATCGATCAGTTCGGTAAAACGCCGGGCAATGAGTTTATCCGTTATCTTGAACGCCCCGACGAGGCGCATCTGCAAAACGCCGCGCAGGTGCTGCTGATCTGGCAGGTCTGCATTGTCGATGGCAGCGAGGAGAACCTGCACACGTGGCACCGCCTGCTGCGTAAAGCCCGCCTTGCCGCACCCATTACCGATGCGCAAATTCGTCTGGCGCTTGGCTTCATGCGCGAGATGGAGCCCGATCCGCAGGAGCTGAACGCCTTCCAGCTACGCTATAACCAGCTCTTCCTGCCGGAAGAGGGCGTGTTTTACCTGCACTGATCCCCTCAAAAACCACAAAAGTTGTCTAAACGTTAAATTCGTCACACTTTTGATGATAAACTGCGCGACTTTTCCGCACGTTTTTATCTTCAGGTGACGCCATGACAGAACATATCCAGCCCACGACCCGACCGCAGACCAAAGAGGTTACTCGCCCCATCTGGTCGGCGGTTTTCTCCGTGGCGTTCTGCGTCGCCTGCCTGATTACCGTTGAGTTTCTGCCGGTGAGCCTGCTGACGCCGATGGCGCAGGACTTGGGCATTTCCGAAGGCGTGGCGGGGCAGTCCGTTACCGTCACCGCCTTCGTGGCGATGTTCGCCAGCCTGTTTATCACCCAGGTGATTGGCACCATCGACCGCCGCAAGGTGGTCATACTGTTCAGCGTGCTGCTGACGCTCTCCTGCCTGCTGGTCTCCTTCGCGGAAAGCTTCACCCTGCTGCTGCTCGGTCGCGCCTGCCTGGGGCTGGGGCTCGGCGGCTTCTGGGCGATGTCGGCCTCGCTCACCATGCGCCTGGTGCCCGCGCGGACGGTGCCGAAAGCGCTTTCCGTTATCTTCGGTGCGGTCTCCATCGCGCTGGTGATTGCCGCGCCGCTCGGCAGCTTCCTCGGCGGGATTATCGGCTGGCGTAACGTCTTCAACGCCGCGGCGGTGATGGGCCTGCTCTGCATCATTTGGGTGTGGAAAGCGCTGCCGTCCCTGCCGGGCGAAGCGGCGCACCATAAGCAGAACATGTTCGCGCTGCTCAAGCGCCCCGGCGTGCTGGCGGGGATGACCGCCATCTTCATGGCCTTTGCCGGGCAGTTTGCCTTCTTTACCTATATCCGCCCGGTGTTTATGACCATGGCGGGCTTTGACGTAGACGGCCTGACGCTGGTGCTGCTGAGCTTCGGTATCGCCAGCTTTGTCGGTACCTCGCTGTCGTCGCAGTTCCTGAAACGCTCCCTGAAGGTGGCGCTGGCGGGTGCGCCGCTGGTGCTGGCGGCGAGCGCCACGGTGCTGGTGCTGTGGGGCAGCGATAAGTGGGTCGCGTCTGCCATTGCGATTATCTGGGGCTTTGCCTTTGCGCTGGTGCCGGTGGGCTGGTCGACGTGGATCACCCGCTCGCTTGCCGATCAGGCGGAAAAAGCCGGGTCGATTCAGGTGGCGGTGATCCAGCTGGCGAACACCTGCGGCGCGGCCATTGGCGGCGTGGCGCTCGACCATCTGGGGCTGACGTCACCGCTGGTGATTTCCGGTACGCTGATGCTGCTGACGGCGCTGCTGGTGGCAGGGAAGGTTAAAGCGAAGTAGTGTTTTTCTCCCTCTCCCGTGGGAGAGGGTTAGGGTGAGGGCATCAGGCTACGCCGATGCCTTAACCCTTCTGCGCGAATCCATCGAAATCAGCACCACCGACGACACGATCAGCAGCGTCCCCAGCCAGTCCGGCAGGGTAAACGCCACGCCCAGCAAAATCACCGACAGCAGCGCGCTGCTCAAGGGTTCGGCGCAGCTCAGGATGCTCGCCTTCGGCCCGCCGATCATCTGTGCGCCTTTCAGATACAGGCTGAACGTCAGCGCGGTGCCAATCACCACCAGGTAGAAAAACGCCAGCAGCAGGCCGCCGTCGATCACGAAGGTGGTGCCGCGTCCGGCGTAGAACGGCGTCAGCAATAATCCGGCAATCAACATACTCCAGCCGACAATCGGCAATGTGCCGTAGCGGGCAATCAGCGTTGACGGATAGGTGGTGTAAAACGCGGCGGCAAACGCCGAGGCGATGCCGAAGAACAGGGCGGCAGGCGAGATGGAGAGCGAGGTTGGGTCGCCGTGGGTGACCAGCAGGAACGTCCCGACAAGCGAGGTCACAATCGCGGACAAAACAAATACGCCGGGGCGCTTTTTCCGCGCCAGCGCGAACCACGCCACGATAATCGTTGGCGACAGAAACTGGAGCACGGTGGCCGTCGCGGCGTTGGATTTTTCAATCGTCAGCAGGAAGGTGAGCTGCACGGTGAGCGCGCCGACCAGCGAGAAAAACAGCAGGCTGAGGGCGTCTTTGCGATGTTTGATGACCGAGAAAATCTTGTCGCCGTGAACGAAGGAGAGCGTCAGCAGGATCACGCCGGTAAACAGCAGGCGAACCATGGTCAGGTAAGGCGAAGAAATGTGGCTTTTCTCCATGATGTACTGCGCGCAAACGCCGGAACTGCCCCATAAAACGGCGGCGATCAGGACGTTCAGCATCCCTTTACGTGTGGAACCCATTTTCTCCCCTGTTATGTTGGTTTTTTTGTAGCATAACATGGGATCTTGCCGGGTGGCGCTACGCTTACCCGGCCTACAAAACCTTGTAGGCCCGTGCAAGCGCAGCGCCGCCGGGCGAAACAAACGACGCTCTACTAGAACCACGCCTCCCACATCGCGCCGACGTTGAAGTCGTCGAGCGTCTCGTCTTTGGTGTTGTTAACGCGCGCGGTGCGTGCGTTATCCACTTTGCCGCCGGTCACGTAGAAGCGCAGCATCGGACGGAACTCCGGCCCCATGGCGATAGACATGTTCTGCGACAGGGTCAGCTTCCAGCCTTTGTTGTCGCCGCCGTTGTCGTAATCGACGTGCTGCCAGCCCGCTTCCAGCCAGGTGGAGTGAACGTCGTTCCACCAGTGCATCGGGCGCACGATGGCGTTGTAGTTCTTGCGGTTGTCGGTCTTATCACGGCTGTTGTCGTAATCGTGGAAGGCGAGGATGTACTCCACCTGCGTGGCCTGGGTGAATTTGTACAGCCCTTCGAAGCTGGCGTAGACCGTGGTCAGGTCTTCGGTTTTATTGAACACGCTGTTGTCCGAGTTATCGGAGTAGCGGGCGATCACCTTGTTCACGCCGCTGTCGTTGGTGTGGCTCAGCACCACGCCGCCCTGCCAGGCGTTCAGACGCTCGTCGCTCTCCACCGCTTTTGAATCAAAGCCGTAGTTGGCGTACAGCTCCAGATCCAGCGGACCGAGCTTCATGCCGTGGATTTTAGAGGTGGCCGCGTAGTTACCTTTGTCGCCCGTGCCGGACCCGCCGGTACAGGTGATGCGTGACGGGTTCGCTTCGTCTTCCATCACTTCCGGGCTACAGGATTCCACTGCCGCCACGGCAGCGACGTCAAACTGCACGCCGCCGATATCGAAGTTCTTCACCCCGGCGCCCTGGCCGTCGTGGTTCATCCAGAAGTAATCGTTGATGCCCTGCTGCGGACGCTGGTGGAAGTCGCGACCGGCCCAGAAATAGGCGTTCGGGTTGGAGGCCATAATGTTGGTCACCCCCGCGTAGGCCTTTTTCAGGTTAACTTCGTCGCCCCAGTGGTCGATCATCACGTTGATGTCCCAGATGGCGCCGTTTTCGCCCTTGAAGGCTTTAGAAAGCTGGAACTCGCCGCCGTTGCCTTCGTTACCCAGACGACCGATCGCGGACGCGCCGTTGTAGGAGCCATCGACAGCCACGTATTTCTGATCGGCGGCCTGGAAGTGCGCGCCGTAGCGGGCGTAGCCGGTAAATTTAATCCCGAACGGAATCGCCATGTCCGGGGATTGCGCCGCGCTCTGCGGCTCGGTCACCACGTCCGCTTTTTTCGCGACGGCGGCATCCATTTTGGCCTGACGTTCGGCCAGGGCTTTATCCACCGCTTTCGCCACAATGGCGTCGATTTGCTCCTGCGTGAATTCCTGGGCGAGCACGGAAATTGGGCAAAGCGCGGCGATAACCGCCATGGTTAATGGAAGTTTTTTAATCGTATTCATGGTTATCTCAATATAGTTTAATTTTATTCAGACAATAACCATCCCGCTCCGATCTGACAGAATATGTCGCTATCATCAGAACAAGTGGATTTCTAGTTTTAGGTACAGAGGTATTACAGTAATTTATTTCGCCATAGACTATCTCTGATATAAATGAATAATTTCTTCGGATAATTCACGCGCTAATAAGGAGTTCATTAAATGATCCTGCGCGTGCACCATGATTAACGTCATCGGCTGGCGGCCTTCGCCCGCATCCTGCTCGATCAGTTTGGTCTGCATCTTGTGCGCCTGGCGCGCGTAGCCGTCGGCTTCGCGCAGCAGGCTTTTGGCTTCGTCAATGTTGCCCTGACGCGCCGCGTTCAGCGCTTCAAAGCACAGGCTGCGGGACTGCCCGGCGTTGACGATAATTTCCATTACGGCTTCTTCTAGTGCGATCATCATCATTACTCTTTATCAAAGCTATTATTTAAGGCGGTGGCGGCAAACCACTCCCCGCTTTTCTTAATGGTGCGCTGCTGCGTCTTTAAATCGAGCTGGATAAATCCGTAGCGATTTTTATACGCGTTACACCACGACCAGTTATCAATAAACGTCCACATATGGTAACCAAGACAATTGCACCCTTCGCTAATACCCTTATGCAGCCAGGCTAAATGTTCGGAAATAAACTCGATGCGGTATTGATCGTTAATCTGGCCATTTTCAATAAAACGTTGTTCGTTTTCGACGCCCATGCCGTTTTCAGAAATAAAGCAGCGGGGATTGCCGTAATTGTCGCGCAGGTTAATCAGAATATCGTAAATACCCGGCGCGTAGATTTCCCAGCCGCGGTAGGGGTTCATCTTGCGGCCCGGCATCTCGTAGCTATCAAAGAACCATTCCGGCATAAACGGCGCCTGCGGGTTCACCGCGCTGTCGCGACACTTCACGCGACGCGGCTGATAGTAGTTAATGCCGAGCAGGTCGATTTTCCCTTCCGCAATCAGGAAACCGTCTTCCGGCTTGCAGGCGGGCAGCTGGTCGTAAGATTTCAGCAGCGCCACCAGATCGGCCGGGTATTCGCCGCGCAGGACCGGGTCGAGGAAGCTGCGGTTAAACATCAGATCCGCAACGTGCGCCGCCTTCACGTCTGCCGGGTTCTGCGAACGCGGATACGACGGCGTCAGGTTCAGCACGATGCCGATCTCCCCCGCGTAGTGCCCGGCGCGGTAGGCCTGAACCGCCTTCGCATGGGCCAGCACCGTGTGATACGCCACGGTGGCCGCCCGGCGGAAATCCACTACGTTGGGGTAGTGGAAGTCGTACAGATAACCGCCTTCCACCGGCACGATCGGCTCGTTGAAGGTAAACCAGTGCAGCACGCGGTCGCCGAACAGCTCGAAGCAAATCTGCGCATAGCGGGCGTACGCGTCCACTACGTCACGGTTTTCCCAGCCGCCAATTTCCTGCATCGCCATCGGCATGTCGAAATGGAACAGGGTGATAAACGGCGTGATGCCCTGTTCATTCAGCTCATCAATGACCTGATTATAAAAATCGACCGCGTCCGGGTTCACTTCACCGATACCGTCGGGGATCAGGCGCGCCCAGCTAATCGAGGTACGAAAGCTGTTGTGGTTCAGCTGTTTTAACAGCTGAATGTCCGTTTTCCAGTGCTGATAAAACGTGGAAGTGTGCTGCGGCCCCACGCCGTTGTGAAAACGGTTCGGCTCGCGGGCAAACCAGTAGTCCCACGTGGTTTCACCCTCTCGTGTCCCTTCCGTCTGGAGAGCGGAGCTTGCGCTGCCCCACCAGAAGTTATCGGGAAATGCGTATTTCATGACCCTTCCTCTTTGACTTAATTGCTTGTGGCTTCAGCGGCACCCACGGCTGCAGCCTGGGCTTTCTGCTCTTCGTTTTTAATCAGCGTACGCTCATAGGCGCGCAGGAACGGCAGGTACATCAGCGCCGACATCACCATGCAGACGAGGCACATCACCACCGGGCTCAGCGCCCAGTTCGCCGCCCACGAGGCGCCAATCGGCGCGGGCGTAGTCCACGGGGTTAACGAGACCACCTGTGCCAGCCAGCCGAGCTTCGTGGCGCCGTACGCCAGGCAGGCGTTGACCAGCGGAACGAACACGAACGGGATAAACAGCATCGGGTTCATGATGATCGGCGCGCCGAAAAGAATCGGCTCGTTGATGTTAAAGAAGCTTGGCACCACGCCCATTTTGCCGATGGTGCGCAGGTGGGTAACGCGGCTGCGCAGCAGCAGGAAGGCCAGCGGCAGGGTGGAACCGACGCCGCCAATCAGCAGGTAGTGATCCCAGAAGCCTTGCAGATAAACGTGCGGCAGCGCCGCGCCTGCGGCCAGTGCCGCCTGGTTTGCCGAGAGGTTCGCCATCCAGAACGGGTTCATGATGCCGGTAACAATCAGCGAGCCGTGGATACCCGCGAACCAGAAGATCTGGCACAGCAGCACGGAGAGCAGAATGGCGGGCAGGGAGTCAGACGCGGACACCAGCGGCTCCAGCAGGTGCATGATCGCCTGCGGGATAATCATCCCGGTCTGCGCTTCAATGAACAGGTTCAGCGGGTGCAGCGTGCCGATCACCACCATCACCGGGATCAGGATCTCAAACGAACGCGCCACGCCGGTGGGCACTTCCTTCGGCAGGCGGATGGTGACGTTGTTCTGCTTCAGCCAGGCGTACACGCGGGTTGAGTAAATGGCGGTGATCAGGGCGGTGAAGATGCCCTGGCCGGAGAGGTACTGGGTTGAGATTTTGCCGTCGGTATACGGCGCGGCGACCAGCAGGAAGGCCATAAAGGCCAGCAGGCCGGACATCACCGGGTCGAGGTTAAACTGACGCCCCAGGCTCGCCCCAATCCCTACCGAGATGAAGAAGGTCATCACGCCCATGCTGAGGTTAAACGGCAGCATCAGCTGTTCGCGGTAGGTCTGGGAAAAATCCAGCCAGCCGCGGGCGAAGCTGTTAGTGGTATCCGCCGAGAACGGCGGGAAGATGAACACCAGCATAAACGAGCCGATGATCATAAACGGCAGCGCGGCGGTAAAGCCGTCGCGGATGGCAATCACGTACTTTTGCTGACCGAGCTTCGCGGCCAGCGGGGTAATTGACTGCTCAATCACCGCAACCATGGATTGATATAACGAACTCATGTGAACACCTTTTAGTGTGCCGCTTCGATGAGCGACAGAGCAAAGTCCAGTACTTTATCGCCACGCTGCATGCCGTAGTCCATCATGTCGATGGGCTGCACCGGAATGCCATGCGTCGCCGCCTTGTCTGAGAGTGTCTGTAACATGTATTTCACTTGCGGTCCGAGAAGTACCACCTGGTATTGCGGAAACTGCGTATCAAATTCGGAAACACCGTACGCATCAATCTTCACCGACAAACCACGTTCTTTCGCGACATCGACCATTTTGCTGACCAACAGGCTGGTGGACATCCCGGCAGAGCAGCACAGCATAATCTTGAACATCGACAACCATCCTCTAAATGTAAAAAGTTATTGCGAGGATGATTGGACATGATACGGAAACCGGTTTCCATTCATAAAAGACAGAACTGTGACAACCATCAAGATCCAATACTTATGAGGCTAATTAACCGGATGCAGGTCACATAATTTGGCTGTTTTGACATCATTTGGAGTGGAAACGGAAAATCGGTTTCCATGGAAAACGGAAACGGATATACTCCGCTCTGGCTATAATGTGAGCCGAAGCGGTCATGGAATTTGCAGGTGCGAGGTAAGCCTGCCAGGGGAAAGAGATGTCGACAATCAATGATGTATCACGTCTTGCCGGGGTGTCTAAAGCCACGGTATCGCGAGTGTTGAGTGGGTCGCGTGGCGTAAAGGAAGCCAGCCGTCAGGCCGTTCTGAAGGCAGTGGATGAGCTTAACTACCGGCCTAATGTGATTGCCCAGTCGCTGCTGAGCCAGTCGACGGGCTGTATCGGGGTGATTTGCGCCCAGGAAAACATTAACCAGACCACCGGTTACCTGTACGCGCTGGAAAAACAGCTCAGCCAGCATCAAAAACACCTGCTGCTGCGTTTCGCGCACAGCAAAGCGGAAGTGATGCACGCTCTTGAGGAACTCTCCTGCGGGCTTTGCGATGACATCCTGGTGATTGGCGCGCGTTTCCCGCTGGACGTCGACATGGACAACGTCATTCTGGTGGACTGCATGGAGTCTGATAATTCCAACAGCATCCAGTTCGATCACGCCTTTGCCGCCGAAACCGCCTGTAACTACCTGACCAGCCAGGGGCGACGCCAGATTGCCCTGATCCATCCGCACGGCAGCGGTTTTGCTGACCAGGTGCTGCTCGGCTACAAGCACGCGCTGGAGAAAAATTTCCTGCCCTTTAATCGCAACCTTGTGTTCATGGACGCGACCTCGTCGTCCGTTGCGCTACAGGAGCTGCTGAATAACGCCAGCACGCTGAACTTCAACGCGCTGCTGGTGGCGGACGAGCAGGAAGCCCAGCGGGTGATCCCGCAGCTGCAGGCATTTAATAAATCCGTGCCGGACGACATTATGGTCTTTAGCCTGGCCGGATCGCTGCACCTGCCGGGTATTCCGGTGATCCCGGCGATTGAATATTCTATGGATGCCATGGCGGCGCGTATCGTGAGCTGGCTGACGGAGAAAACGCAGATGCTGGGTTCGTATGTGCTGCGCGGGGATTTGATCATTCCAGACGTGCGTAAGCGTTAAACATGTTGTGTAGGCCGGGTAAGGCGCAGCCGCCACCCGGCGAGAAGCACGTTTCCAGCCCTCAGTAATCTTCCATACAATCCACCTGACCAATCGCCGCCCAGTAGGCGTCCAGGTTGTCACGCTTCACGGCGGTAACGGCATTTTTGATCAGCAGCTGATTGGCCTCTGATGACAAAATCATCGCCTGCCAGGCCTTATCGCTCTGCTTTTTCTGTGGCGTACAGGTTTTCTTAATATCTTTCAGGACCTGTTGCTTAATCTGCGCCTCTTTCGCCGGATCCTCCTTTTCCTGAGCATGGACAAACGCGGCGAACAGCAGACAAACCAGCAGGCAGACAAGGTGTGCAGCTTTCATCAACAACCCCCTTTTGACGTCACAGGCTTCCCATGAAATATATCGTTACATTCAGTGTAGCGGCGCCAGCCGAAAGTATGAATTTTCTCCACGTTGCGTGTGTGAGATAGTGAAACGGCACAGATAACAAGGAGAAAAATATGCACCTGAGCATTACTCATGCGGTTACGGCGCAGGAAAAAGAAGAGTTACTCACGGGCCTGAGAGCCTACAATGCGCAGTTTCTGGATCTCTCCACATTCAGCGGGGACATTGGCGTTTACGTGCGGGACGACATCGGCACCATGCTCGGCGGGCTCATTGGGGTGCGTAAAGGCGACTGGCTGAATATCGACTTTCTCTGGGTGAGCGATGCCGTGCGCGGATCCGGCGTGGGCAGCCAGCTCATCAAAACGGCGGAAGATGAAGCCAGACGCAAAGGCTGCAAGCACGCGCTGGTGGATACCGCCAGCTTCCAGGCGCGTCCGTTCTATGAAAAACAGGGGTACCAGCTGCAGATGTCTTTGCAGGATTATCCGTACCCGGGCATGCAGCGACATTACCTGGCGAAAGCCCTTTAAGCCCGTTTCTGTCATTATGCATTCTGCTATTTATTGCGAGCCGCTTTCCTAATTTAAAACGTGTTGCTTGTCTTCTTTTCGGGCCGTGGCGCATGCTTTGGCCTGGTCAAGTCATCCATGGAGATAGCAATGGAACGCACAGCAAAACTATTCAGAAAGGGTCAGAATCAGGCCGTTATGCTGCCTGCTGAATTCGCGTTTGATACGGAGAGCGTCTACATCCGACGGGATGAGGAGGGGAATGTCGTTTTGGCGGCAAAACCTGTTCTAATAAAGAGCTGGGATAATTTTCTCCGCATGCTGGCAGAAACGGACGTACCAGATACGTTTTTGAGCAAGGAGGAACGCAATCAGAGTGTTACGACAAGAGACCCTCTGGATGGAGCATGCTCGTGAGACATATGCTGGATACGAATATTGTGAGTCACTTGTTTAAACGACACCCGGAGGTTGTAAGCAGAATGACATGTCTGGCGCCGGGTGACGTTTGTATCTCAAGCATTACCGAAGCGGAATTGCTGTATGGTGCTGACAAGAAGAAAAGCAGTAGATTGAAAGAAACAATCCGGGAGTTTCTCAATACCATCACGATTTGCGACTGGGACAGCGACGCCGCAGCAACGTACGGTGAACTCCGTGCAACCCTGGAAAAGAAAGGGAAAGTGATGGGGGATCTCGATCAACTGATCGCTGCACATGCTATCAGTCGGGGAACAACGATCGTTACTAACGATCGTGCATTCAGAATGGTGCAGGAGCTTGCCGTCGAGGACTGGACGACAACGTTGTGATCCCTGATGCCCGGTGGTGCAGCGCCACCCGGCCATACCCGCATATAACTTATCCTTCTTATTGATTCTTTTTCGGTTTTTATTTCCCCGTCTCGTTGTCGATATAGTCACTACAACATTCAGCAAAAGGAACTGTCTTGTGAAACGTCGATTGGGTGCTCTGGTACTGGCTGGCCTGCTGCTGGCCGGGTGCGATCAAAGTGGCAGCGATGCCAAACACATTAAAGTCGGCGTCATCAACGGCGCCGAGCAGGACGTGGCGGAAGTCGCCAAAAAGGTGGCGAAAGAGAAATATGGCCTGGACGTGGAGCTGGTGGGCTTCAGCGGCTCGCTGTTGCCTAACGATGCCACCAACCAGGGGGAACTGGATGCCAACGTCTTCCAGCATCGCCCGTTCCTTGCAGAGGATAACAAGGCGCATGGCTACAAGCTGGTGGCCGTGGCGAACACCTTTGTCTTCCCGATGGCAGGCTATTCCCGCAAAATCAAATCCGTCTCGGATCTGAAGGACGGGGCAACCATTGCCATTCCAAACGACCCGACCAACCTTGGCCGCGCGCTACTGCTGCTGCAAAAAGAGAAGCTCATCACCCTGAAGCCGGATACCGGGCTGCTGCCGACGGCGCTGGATATTACCGCCAACCCTAAACAGCTGAAAATCATGGAGCTCGAAGGGGCGCAGCTGCCGCGCGTGCTGGACGACCCGAAAGTGGATGTCGCCATCATCAGCACCACCTATATCCAGCAAACCGGGCTGTCGCCGGTGCATGACAGCGTCTTTATCGAAGACAAAAACTCGCCGTACGTGAACATCGTGGTGACGCGCGAAGACAACAAAGACGCCGAGAACGTGAAGGAATTTATCCAGTCGTATCAGTCGCCTGAAGTGGCGAAAGCGGCGGAGACGATCTTTAACGGCGGGGCGGTGCCGGGCTGGTAAGGAACCCGCAGAAAGCGCGGTGACGAAAATTGGCCCGATTCCATCGGTAATCGCTCTTTAACCCACAGCGTGCCGCGCGACGGCTGGCTATCCTCCTTATCACACCAACCGGAGGATAGCCCATGAACATCACCCACATTCGCAACGCCACCCAGCTGATTACCTATGCCGGAAAACGTCTTTTAGTCGACCCGATGCTGGCCCCACAGGGCGCTTATCCGGGCTTCCCTGGCACGGCCCATGCCGAACGCCGCAACCCGACGGTCGAACTCCCCGTTGACGTCAACGCGCTGCTGGACGCCGACGCGGTGATCGTCACCCATACCCATGACGATCACTGGGATCGCGCCGCGGCGGAACTGATCGCCAAAGACAAACCGATCTACGTACAAAATGACCGCGACGCCGCGCTGCTGCGCAGCCAGGGGTTTAGCAACCTGACGGTCATGACCGACGAGACCACCTTTGGCGAGATTCGAATTGCGAAGACCCACGGCGGCCAGCACGGTACCGATCGCGCATACGCCGTGCCCGAACTGGCGGAGCGGCTGGGCGAGGCCTGTGGCGTGGTGCTGCGTCATCCTGATGAGAAGACGCTCTATATTGCCGGGGATACCGTCTGGCGTGACGAGGTGGCGGCCGATCTGCAAAAGCACCAGCCGGACGTGGTGGTGCTGAACGCCGGCTATGCCCACGTCATTGGTTTTGGGCCCATTATTATGGGGCAGGAGGATGTGCTCAACGTCCATTTCCTGCTGCCGCAGGCCAACATTGTGGCGATCCATATGGAAGCCATTAACCACTGCCTGTTGACCCGCAGCGCGCTGCGTGAGTATGTAGAAGCCAACCAGGTGAGTGACGCGGTGAGTATTCCTGAGGATGGCGAAACCGTTATATTCTGAGTGTCTGAAAGGGAAAGGAGAGACAAATGTCGCTAGTCAACGTCGCGATTGTCGCGGTAGACGGGTTCAGCCCGTTCCACTACTCCGTTCCCTGCATTCTGTTTGGCGACTCGGTCTCCGGAGAAAAGCGCTTTAACGTGACGATCTGCGCCGAAACGCCAGGGTTCCTCACCTCAAAAGACGGATTTGCCCTCAACGCCACGCAGGATTTTACCGCCATTGGGCAGGCCGATATTGTTGTCGTTCCCTACTGGCAGCACGTTCTTGAACGCCCACCACAGGCGCTGCTCGACAGCCTGGTACAGGCGAGAGACCGCGGCGCAGAAATCGTCGGGCTGTGTCTGGGGTCGTTTGTGCTGGCCTGGGCGGGGATCCTCGACGGCAAACGTGCGGCCACCCACTGGGAGTTCGAACGTCAGTTTCAGTCGCTCTTCCCGAACGTTCGGCTGGATATTAATGCCCTTTACGTGGATGACGGCAATATCATCACCTCCGCCGGGACTGCCGCAGCCCTCGACTGCTGCCTGTATATCATTCGCCAGCGCTTTGGCAGCGTGGTTGCTAACCAGATTGCCCGCCGGATGATTGTTCCGCCCCACCGCGAGGGCGGGCAGGCGCAGTTCATCGCCCAGCCGGTGCCTAAAGATACCCGCGACGGACGCATTAACTGCCTGATCGACTACCTGCAGCAGCACATCACCGAACAACATAGTCTGGACTCGCTGGCTGAGGTGGTCTCGATGAGCCGCCGCACCCTGACTCGTCATTTTGTTAACGCTACAGGGATGAGCGTCGCCGACTGGCTGACCGCCGAACGCCTGCGGCGCAGCCAAATCCTGCTGGAAGCCGGAAATATGCCGATTGAACGCGTGGCTGAGCTGGTGGGATTTAATTCCGCCGTCACCTGGCGACAGCAGTTTAAAGCGCGTTTTGGGGTGAGTCCCGCAGAGTGGCGAAAAACTTTCCGTCTTCACAGCTAGTGTATTCGGGCTAACTCAAGATTTAAGGCTTAGTTAAATGAGTTCGTATTTTTTCTTAATACCCTTCTCATTTTTCTGAAAGAAAAATTTATTTCAGATGCCCTAACGCAAATTAGATATACTCGCTTTAAGAATGCTCTTATATTACGCAAATAATCATTGCGGACATTTTTGTGGCATGGATGAATAGCTCCAAAATAAAAAATAGAATAATTTCATTAGTAAATTATGCTGCTGCTATCTTATTGGTCGTCTTTTTTTTAGCGCGCGCCAATGCTGCGCCGCTGTCGCCGGCCGATCGCGATTCCATTCAACAGCAACAGCAGCAGCTTTTATTACAGAACCAGCAACAGCGTGAGGAGTTGGAGCGGAGTATTCCTCGCCCCGCGCCCGCCAGACCGCTGCCGGTTACCGGCGCCGGACCCTGTTTCACCATTCATACCATTACCCTTTCCGGTGCGACCTTAATCTCCCCGAAAACCCGGCAGACCCTTGTCGCGCCGTGGCAGGGCCGCTGTCTGGATATGGCGAAAATAACGGAGCTTCTCGCCCATATTTCTGACTGGTATATCAGCCGGGGATATATCACCAGCCGCGCTTTTCTTACCGAGCAGGATCTCTCCGGCGGCCAGCTGAATATTGTTGTGCTGGAAGGCAGACTGGAAGCGATCCGTCTGGAAGGCGAAACGCCGCGTATGCTGAAAATGGCGTTTCCGGGACGGGTGGGCGGCATCCTTAATTTACGCGACATCGAACAGGGCATGGAGCAAATTAACCGTTTGCGTACCGAGCCGGTTCAGATTGAAATTCTTCCGGGAACGCAGGCCGGATATTCCATTGTTAATCTTACGGCAAAGCCGGAATTTCCCTTAAGTGTATCGGTAAGCCTGGATAATAGCGGGCAGAAGAGTACCGGCGAAGATCAGCTGAGCGGCGTGCTCACCGCCAATAATATGCTGGGGCTGGCGGATAAATGGTTTGTCAGCGGCGGGCGCAGCAGCGATTTTGCCAGCGCGTACGATGCGCAGAATTTCCAGGCGGGCGTCAGCGTGCCGTTTGGCTACGGATTACTGGACTACAGCTACGCCTGGAGTAACTACCGGACCACCATCAGTAACCAGGGATTCAACTGGCTCTCCACGGGCGATACCAAAACCCACCGCCTTAACGCGTCCTGGGTGGTCTTCCGCAACGGGGAGGTGAAAACCGGCATTGCGGCAGGCGTGGTTCAGCGATCCAGCCGCAACTGGCTCAACGACGCGCCGCTTCAGAGCAGCACGCGCAACCTCTCCAGCCTGATTCTGGGCATTACGCACACGCAAAAAATGCTGGGCGGCGTGGCGACCTTCAACCCGACCTGGAGCCACGGCATGCCGTGGTTCAATGCCGAAACCGACGAAGATAAGTCCGGGGATATGCCGCGCGCGGAATTCCGTAAATGGAGCCTGAACGCCAGCTTCCAGCGGCCGATTACCCGTAATGCCTGGTGGCTGACCAGCGCCTACGGCCAGTGGTCGCCCGACCGGCTGTACGGCTCCGAGCGCCTGACGCTCGGCGGCGAAAGCTCCGTGCGCGGTTTTAAAGAGCAGTACCTGTCCGGGGACAACGGCGGCTACTGGCGCAACGAGCTGGGATATTCCCTCTTCACCCTTCCGGTGATTGGCGCGGTGAGCGCAACGGTCGCCGTTGACGGCGGCTGGCTGGAAAAAGACCGTCAGGACCGCTTTGCCTCCGGCACGTTGTGGGGCGCTTCGGTGGGACTGAACAGCGCAGGGCGCGGGTACAGCAGCCAGATTTCGGTCGGTACGCCCCTGCACTACCCCGACTGGCTCGGCCCGGATCATGTGAGCGTTAACTGGCGCATTGCCTTCATGCTTTAAGAGACTCTACGACTATGGATACCCGTCACCCACCCGTTCGTTTCTCGCAGCGTCTGATCAGCTGGATTGTCTGCGGTTTGATGGTCTGGCAGCCGATGGCACCTGCCGTCGCGGCGGCGCTTACGCCGACCGGGCAGACCACGGTCGATCGGGCGGGGAACGGGGTGCCGGTCGTCAACATCGCCACGCCCAACGGGGCGGGTATCTCGCATAACCAGTTCGGTGAGTATAACGTCGGCAAAGAGGGGCTTATCCTCAACAACGGCACGGACCGTTTAACTCAGACCCAGCTGGGCGGGCTTATCCAGAACAACCCCAACCTGCAGGCCGGGCGGGAAGCGAAAGGCATTATCAACGAAGTCACGGGCGCCAGCCGCTCGCAGCTGCAGGGCTATACGGAAGTCGCCGGTAAAGCAGCAAACGTCATGGTGGCCAACCCGTACGGCATTACCTGTAACGGGTGCGGATTTATCAACACCCCGAACGTCACCCTGACCACGGGGAAACCGCAGTTCGACGCCAGCGGTAACCTGCAGGCGCTGGAGGTGACGAAAGGCGCCATCACGGTTGAAGGCCAGGGGCTGGATGCCAGCAAGAGCGACGCGCTGTCGATCATTGCGCGCGCGACGGAAGTGAACGCCGCGATACATGCGAACGACCTGACGGTAACGGCAGGGGCGAACCGCGTGGGCGCAGACGGCAGCGTCAGGCCGATTGCCGGTGAGGGTGCCGCGCCCGTGGTGGCCGTGGATACCGGCGCGCTCGGCGGGATGTATGCCAACCGTATCCGCCTGGTCTCCAGCGAGACGGGCGTGGGGGTGAACCTCGGCAACCTCACCGCGCGCCAGGGCGATATTCAGCTGGACGCGGGCGGGAAACTGACGGTCACGAACAGCCTGGCCAGCGGATCGATTACCGCGAACGGCGCGGGAGTGGCCCTCAACGGCAGCCATCAGGCCGGTGGCGCGCTGAATGTGGCCAGCTCGCAGGATGTGGAACTCAATAACAGCACGCTCGCCAGTCAGGGCGATATGCGTCTTTCCGCTACAGGGAAAGTGCAGACGACGGGCGGCGGGACAAACAGCGCGGGCGCGCTGTCGGTGAGCAGCGGGCAGGGGATGACGCTCAGCAATACCTCCCTGGTCTCCCGCGGCGCGGCGACGCTGGACAGTAAAGATACCCTGACCGTCAACGGCGGCGGCGTGTCGGCACAGGGCGGGGCGCTAACCGTCGCGAGCAAACAGGGAATGGCGCTTGCGGATGCGACGCTGACGGGTCAGGCCGACACCACGCTGTCCACCGACGGCAGCCTGACGCAGCGCGGCGGCAGCGTCACCAGCAAAGGCGCGCTCAGCGTGGCGGCCGGGAAAGATATCACGCTGGCGAATACCCGCAGCGGTAGCGATACCCGCGCGACCCTCAGCAGCGGCGGCACGCTGTCATCCACGGCCAGCGCGATCTCGGCAGGAGAGAATCTGGCCCTGAGCGGCGGACAGCTGGTGATGGACGGCCAGAGCCGGGCCGATGCCACGGGCGATGTCCGCCTGACGGGCAGCGCCGTCAGTAATCAGGGGCAGGTGAATGCGGGGCGCGACATTGCCCTCTCCGGCGACAGGGTGTCCAGCAGCGGCCAGCTGGCGGCGAAAGGCCACCTTGACGTGAATGCAGGAGAGCTGACAAACGGCGGCACGGTGCAGGGTAACGACGTCACCCTGAAGGGGCAGATGATCACTAACAGCGGTACTCTGCAGAGCGCCGGTAACCTGGCGCTGAGCGCCGGTACCCTGGAGCAGCGGGGCACGCTGAGCGCGAAAGGCAATGCGAACGTCACGGCGCAGCAGGCCCTGCGTAACAGCGGCAGCCTGCTGGCTGACGGGGCGATGAGCGTGACGGCAGACGTGCTGGAACAGAACGGCACCCTGTCCGGCGCGACGGCGCTGACGGCGCAGGCCGGCACCCTGACCAGCGGTCAGGCGTCCCGCACCACCAGTCAGGGCAATGTTCAGATTACCGCGACCCGCAGCGCCAGCCTGAACGGGCAGACGGACGCGGCGGGGGCATTAACCGTCAGCACCGGCGACCTGACCACCGGCCAGGATGCGCATCTGCAGAGCGGGCAGGCGCTCACTCTGCAGGCGCAGAATGCCGCGCTGAACGGCACGCAGGCGGCGAAAGGCGCTCTGTCGGTGACGGCGGGCACGATTGCGCACGCCGGGAAATCCACCGGTAACGCGCTGAGTTTTAACGCGACCGGCGACCTGACCAGCGGCGGCGAGCTTACCGCCAGCGCCATCGCGCTCAGCGGACAGAACATCCTCCAGTCCGGCGTCGCAAAAGCGGACCGCATGACCCTGACGGCCCCCGGGCGCATCACCAGCAGCGGTACGCTGGTTGCCGGTACGCTGGCGCTGGACGCTGCCTCGGTGGAGAACAGCGGACTGCTGCAGGGGACCACCCTGCTCGGCCTGAAGACCGGGTCACTCACAAACCTCGCGGGCGGATCGGTCTACAGCACGCAGGATTTAACGCTGAACGTTCCGGTGCTGTCTAACAGCGGGCTTATCACCACCGACGGCACGCTGCGCATTAAAGGCGACACGCTGACAAACCAGGGTGAAATCAACGGCGTCAGCCTGAGCAGCGACTACCTCAGCCTGACCAACACCGATACCGGACGCCTGCTGGCGGACGACCGGCTCACCCTGAACGGCACTGCGTTTGCTAACGCGGGCAATATTGCGGCCAGCGACCTGCACATCACGGCGGACAGCCTGCAAAACCAGGGCACCGTCGAGGGGGACTCGGCGCTGACGCTCGGTGTGGCAGACCTCACTAACCGTGGCGCGCTGCGCAGCAGCGGAACGCTGACGCTCGGCGGTGAAACGCTGGCCAATAGCGGCGAGCTCAGCGCCACCGCGCTGCTGCTGAACCTGACCCGACAGGCCAGTAACGATGCCGACGGGCGGGTGATTGCCCGGAACGGCCTGACGCTGACCACCGCCAGCCTGACGAACAGCGGGCTGATGGCCGGTACCGACGCGCAGTTTAACAGCGCGTCGGTGACCAACGGCGGCACGCTGCAGGGGACACACTCCCTGACGACGACCGGGGCACAGCTCAGCAACCAGCAGGCGGGCATGCTGCTCTCCGGTGGCGCGCTCGCCCTGCACCACACCACCCTGAACAACGCCGGGCTGCTGCAGGGCAACACCCTGAACCTCGCCACCGGTGAGTGGATGAATACCGGTAACGCGCTGGGGGAAACGGGCGTGACGGCGGCGGTAACCGGCACGCTGACCAACAGCGGTAAGGTGCTCAGCCAGCAGGCGCTGGACGTCCAGGCCGACAGGACCGATAACCGTGGCCAGCTGCTGGCGAAAGTGCTGACCCTGCGGGGCGACCTGCAGAACAGCGGCCTGCTTCAGGGCAGCAGCACGCTGGCCTGGTCCGGGAACACCTTCACGAACCAGCCTCAGGGCCAGGTGACGGGCGGCGAGACCCTGACGCTCAGCGGACAAACCCTCAGCAACGCGGGCAGCCTTCAGGGGCGCAGCGCGACGCTTGACGCCGGGAGCCTGAATAACCAGGGCAGCGTTCAGACGCTGGACGCCCTGACGCTTTCCGCAACCGGCAGGCTGGATAACACGGGTGCCCTGCTCAGCCAGAATCTGTTCACGCTGACGGCGGCGCAGCTGTTCAACGACGGCCAACTGGCCGGGAAAGCCCTCGCGGTGAAGGCTGCGCAGCTGAACAACACCGGGATTCTTCAGGGCAACGACACGCTGGTGCTGACCACCCGTGCGCTGAGCAACGGCGCCACCGGGCAGCTGGTGAGCGGCAGTCCTCTGAACTTATCCCTCGACACGCTCGATAACGCTGGCCTGTTGCTGGTGAAGGGCGGGTTCACCCTGCGGGGCAGCGACCTGACGAACCGGGGCGATATTCAGGCGCAGAGCCTGGATTTGGGCCTGAGCAATGCCCTGACCAACACGGGGAACATCGTTGCCACCGACGATGCCGTGCTTAACGCGACGACGCTGACCAGCAGCGGCACGGTGGCGGGCAAAACGCTGACAGCAGGCGGTACTGAGCTGCGCAACAGCGGCCTGATGCAGGGCAGCAACGCGGTTAACGCCACCGCCGACCGCTTTATCAACGAGCTGAACGGTAAATGGCTCTCCGGCGGCGGCTTCACGCTGACGGGCGGACAGCTGACCAACGCCGGTACGCTGCAGGGCGCGACGCTGGGCATGACCGGCACCACCCTCACCAACAGCGGCACGGTGAACGGGCAGATGGGACTCAGCGGCACGCTCAGCGGGGCGTTAACGAATACCGGGCTGTTGCAGAGCGGCGGCACGACCGCCTTCACCGCGGATACCCTGGCGAACCCGGGGCGCATCACGGGCGGTACGCTGTCCCTCACTGCCCGCGATATGAACAACGGCGGGCTGATGCAGGGAACGAATGGCCTGGCGCTCACAGGGACCACGCTGACCACGGGCGCGGCCTCGCGCACCCTCTCCGGCGGCATGTTGACGCTGGATGCAGGCCAGCTGACCACGCAGGGCACGCTGCAGGGGAACGGCGCGGACATCCGCGCCAGCGACTGGGCGCACGGCGGGTCTCTGCTCAGCCAGGGAACGCTGACGGCCACGACCGGCGGCACGCTGACCTCAACCGGCTCGCTGATGAGCCAGGGTAGGACGGATATCACCGCACAGACGCTGGATAACCGCGGGCAGCTCCTCAGCGAGGGCGATGTGACGCTCGGCGGCAGCACCCTAAAAAACAGCGGCACCGTGCAGGGGAACACTCTCGCGCTGCATCAGAACAGCATTAACAACCAGGGCACCTTAACCGGTCTGCAGAGCCTGACCGTTCAGGGGCAGCAGCGGCTGATGGCGCGCATGGCGATGGCCGCGCCTCAGCAGGAGCTGATCAACGGCGCAGGCGGCAAGCTTCTTACTCAGGGCGCGCTGACGATTGCGTCCGGGGCAGTGACCAACGCTGGCAGCTGGCAGGCACAGAATATTCTGCTTAACGCCCGGTCGCTCACCAACAGCGGCGCGGTGCAGAGCGCCGACGCGCTGCAGATGACGCTGGCCGATACGCTCACCGGAACCGCAGGCAGCAGGATCACCGCGCTGGGTGCGGCGACGCTGCAGGCCGCGACGCTGGCGAACCAGGGCCAGTGGGCGGCGAAAAACCTGACGCTGACAGGCGGCACGCTCAGCAACAGCGGCGCCATCAGCGGCGTGAATGGCCTGACACTCAGCCAGACCGGCGCGGTCAGCCAGCAGTCTGGCGGCACCCTGCTGTCCGGCGGGGCGCTGAACATCACGGCGGCCTCCGTCACCAGCGACGGCAAAATGCAGGGGGGCACGCTCGGCATTACCACCGGGGCGCTCACCAACAACGGACGTCTGCAGGGTGATAACGGCGCGACGCTGTCCCTCAGCGGAACGCTGACCAACAACAGCGGGGGCGAAATCGTCAGCCGCGATGCGCTGACGCTGACCGCGCCCGCGCTGTTTAACTACGGCCTGATCCAGGGCGGCGGCGAGACGCGCGTGACCGCCTCCTCGCAGGCGCGTAACGACGGCAGACTCCTCTCCGGCGCGCGCCTGACGCTCGGCACGCCGCAGTTCACCGGTATCGGCTGGCTGCAGGCCACCGACCTGATCCTGAATGCGGCAAACGCTACCAACGGCGGCACGTGGGTGGCCGATCGCGCCACCCTGACCGGCACCAATTTCGCCAGCCAGGGCACCACCCAGGCGGGACAGCTGACGGTTAACTACAGCCAGCTGAACAACAGCGGCACGCTGCTCGGCAACACGCAGCTGAATATTGGCGCGGACCAGGTAACCCAGAGCGCGGGCGGCAAGCTGCTGAGCGGCGGCAACCTGTGGCTGCAAAGCCGGGGGCTGGACCTTACCGGCCAGCTGGTGTCCCTGGGGGACTTAGCGCTGCAGCTGACGAACGCGTTTACCACCAGAACCGCCGTGGCGGCAGGCAGAACCCTGACCATCAACAGCGGCGGCGACATTGATAACCGCAGCGTGCTGCAGGGGCAGGCGGTCAACCTGAACGCGGGCGGGCAGCTCAGCAACAACGGACAAATCACCACCGGCGGCGGCGCGAGTACGTTCTCCGGCAGCAGCGTGGCGCTGAACGCCGCGGGCTCGGTGCAGGGCGGAGGTGACATCACCGTGGCCAGCCGGAGCAATATTACCGTCGACGGCTTCACCGGCACGCGCGGCTCGCTGACCCTGAGCGCGCCGGGCGCCATCGTCAACACCGCGCTGCTGTACGCGGCGAATAACCTGGCGCTGTTTGCCGACAGCATCACCAACCAGCGCGGCGACATCATGGCGGGAAACAACCTGTGGATGCAGCGGGATGCGGCAGGGAATGCGAACAGCCAGGTGGTGAACACGTCGGGGAATATTGAGACGCAGAATGGTGATATTGCGATCAGGACAGGAAGCCTGTTGAATGAGCGCGAGGGGATCAGTGAAAACCGCAGCTATCAGGCCGCGACGGGCAGCTCTGCTGCAAGCGGCGCGACCTCCATTAGTGTAAAAGTCACAGACCTGCCCCCCGATGAGTGGGGGTATATTTATACAATTTACAGCGGTGCGGGTGGAGGTAATATCTTCTCAATTGTCGCGCCGATGCCAAGTGGGGCTGTACAACGTTATCTGGTCGGATCGACCGTGGTCAATGTCACTGCAACAGGTGGTGTTGCGCGCATCGCCGCCAACCGAGATCTGGCTATCAATGCTGCCACGCTGAATAACCGTGCCGGTTATTTACTTGCCGGGAATGGGATGAACCTTTCCGGCAACAGCCTGAATAACCAGTCCTGGTTTGGTTATTCTGAGGATGAATACAAAGTCTATCGTTTTAGTGGGAAAACAGGCAAGGTATCCAGCCTAAAAGGAAGTCCCGCCTCCGGCAACGATAACAACCGTCGTGTGACTTATACGCTGGATGGCGCACCTCAGTATGAAACCCATACCACCGATCAAGCCCTCCGTGCGGTGATTCAGGCCGGCGGTCAGGTCACGGCGAATTTTACCAGTAATATCAGCAACACGGCGACGACCTCGAATGGCGGTGGAATAAGCCATTCAATTCCTGCGCCGTCGCTGAACACCCTCAGCAACCAAACTGTCGGCAGCGGCGTGCAAAAACAGGGGCTGAACGCTACCGGCACCGTGGCGGTGAACTCGCCGCAGTGGAACGATCAGCTCCAGGGTGCGCTGCAGCAGCTTAACGGCGGCGGCGCGCTGGAAAACGGCGGCGCGTCCGGCACGCCTCTCAGCAACATTGGCACCAGGCAGAAAGGCAACGCGAACCTCGGCCAGCTGGGCGCACTGGCGAACGCCGGGGTCACCACCGCCGATCTCCGAACCGCTCAGGGCGGCGCCGTCGGGCATTATCAGGGCCAGCGCGTCGATACCAGCGCTTACCCGCTTCCCTCGGGCAACAACGGCTATTTCGTCTTCTCCGATAACCCGAAAAGCCCGTACCTGATCAGCATCAACCCGAAACTGAACGGTCTCGGACAGCTTGATCCCGCCCTGTTTGCCGACCTGAACGCAATGCTCGGGGTCAAACCGTCGTCCACGGCGCCGCAGGAGACGCGGCTGGCGTTTACCGACGAGAAGCAGTTCCTCGGCTCGTCTTACATGCTCGGCCGTCTCAACCTGAACCCGGATTACGATTACCGCTTCCTCGGTGATGCGGCGTTCGATACCCGCTATGTCTCCAACGTGGTGCTCAACCAGACCGGTAACCGCTACCTGAACGGCATCGGTTCCGATCTGGATCAAATGCGCTATCTGATGGATAACGCGGCGGCGGCGCAGCAGTCGCTGGGCCTGCAGTTTGGCGTCTCGTTGACCGCCGATCAGATTGCCGCGCTCGACCACAGCCTGCTGTGGTGGGAGAAAGCCACCGTCAACGGTGAAGCCGTGATGGTGCCGAAACTCTACCTGTCGCCGAAGGACGTCACCGTCAATAACGGCAGCGTAATCGCGGGCAACAACGTCACCCTGAAGGGCGGCGACATCACCAACAGCGGCAGCTCGCTGCTGGCGAAAAACAGCCTGACGCTCGACAGCCAGAACAGCATCAGCAACCTCAACAACGGCCTGATGAAAGCGGGCGGCGACCTGAACCTGAGCGCCATCGGCGATATCAATAACATCAGCTCCACCATCAGCGGCAAAACGGTCGCGCTGGAGAGCCTGGACGGCAGCATCAACAACCTGACCCAGGTTGAGCAGATTGATATCAACGCCGGCGGGAAGTACGGCAAGATCGGCCTG
This sequence comes from Enterobacter sp. fkY84-1, assembly GCF_052974705.1. NCBI lineage: Bacteria > Pseudomonadati > Pseudomonadota > Gammaproteobacteria > Enterobacterales > Enterobacteriaceae > Enterobacter > Enterobacter sp. fkY84-1. The sequence continues at coordinate 59,097 of NZ_CP169393.1, forward strand.
AAAGACACCCTGCTGGGCAACACGGCGTCTATTACCGCACAGGATGGCCTGTCGCTTGAGGCGGGGAAAAACATCACCGTCACCGGGGCGAACCTGGCCTCCGGCGGCGATATGCTGCTGAACGCGTGGGGCGATATTGCCGTCAACGCGAATCAGATCAACGACGCATTCAGCTCCAGCCGGGCGAAAACCAGCCGTTCGTCCGTCACGTATCAGGGCAGTAACGTCACCGCGGGCGGCAACCTGCTGGTGAACGCCGGGCACAACCTTGACGTGACCGCCAGCGACCTGAAGGCGGGCGGCAGCGCGGGGCTGAGCGCGGGCAACGATCTCAATCTGAACGCGGCACAGACCAGCGAAAGCAGCCGTAAAGGGAAAAGCGAGTCCCACAGCACCGGGCTCGACCGCACCACGATTTCCGCAGGCGATAACCTGGTGCTGAAGGCCGGGCAGGATATCAACGCTCAGGCCGCCGCGCTGGCGGCGGAGAAAAGCGTCGGGCTGCAGGCGGGTCGCGACGTGAATCTGGCTGCTGCAGAGACCACACAGGGCGATAGCTATAAGTCAGGCAAGAAAACCGTCATCAACGAATCGGTACGCCAGCAGGGAACCGAGATCGCCAGCGGGGCGAATACCCAGATCCTCGCCGGGCGCGATGTCACCACCGAAGCCGCGCAGGTAACGGCGAAGGGCGATATCGGCGTGGCGGCGGGCCGCGACGTCAATCTCAATACCGCAACCGAAAGCGATTATCACTACAAAGAGCAGACCAAAACCAAAAAAGGGTTCCTGAGCAAGAAAACCACCCACACCATCGAGGAGAACAGCGCGACGCGTGAATCCGGCTCATTGTTGAGCGGCGATAACGTGCAGGTGGTGGCGGGCAATAACCTGCTGGTGAACGGTTCCGCCGTGGCGGGCGATGGCGACGTGAAGCTTAAGGCGGGCAACAACGTCGATATCGTGGCGGCCACGAACAGCGATACCTCCTGGCGCTTTAAGGAGGAGAAAAAATCCGGCCTGATGGGCTCGGGCGGGATTGGTTTCACCATCGGCAGCAGCAAAAGCACGCACGATCTCCGTGAGAAAGGCACCACCCAGAGTCAGAGCTTCAGTACGGTGGGCTCGACGGGGGGTAACGTCGCGATTTCTGCAGGAAACCAGGCCCACATCGGCGGCGCGGATCTTATCGCCGGGAAAGATTTAAGCCTCAGCGGCGACAGCGTCATCATCGAGCCGGGGCACGACAAGCGCACCCGGGATGAAACCTTCGAGCAGAAGAAAAGCGGACTCACCGTGGCGCTCTCCGGCACCGTCGGTAGCGCTATTAACAATGCCGTGAGCGCGGCGCAGGAGACCAAAGAGCAAAGTGATGGCCGTCTGAAAGCCCTTCAGGCCACCAAAACGGTGCTGTCCGGCGTGCAGGCCGGGCAGGCAGCGGATATGGCGGCAACCACCGGTGACCCGAACGCAATGGGTGTGAGCCTCTCGCTGACGACCCAGAAGTCGAAATCACAGCAGCATGCTGAGAGTGATGCGGTGGCAGGCAGCACGCTGAACGCAGGCAACAATCTTGCCATCACCGCGAACGGTAAAAACAAAGGCGCGAACAGCGGCGACATCGTGATTGCGGGCAGCCAGCTGAAAGCCGGGGGCGACACCACGCTGGATGCACAGAACGACATTCTGCTGTCCGGCGCGGCGAATACCCAAAAAACCAGCGGCAAGAACAGCAGCAGCGGTGGAGGCATTGGCGTGAGCATCGGTGCCGGCGGCAACGGTGCGGGTATCAGCGTGTTTGCCAACGTCAACGCCGCGCATGGCAAGGATAAAGGCAACGGTACCGACTGGACCGAAACCACCATCGACAGCGGCAAAAACGTCATCCTAAAAAGCGGGCACGACACCGTGCTTGATGGCGCTCAGGTTAACGGCAATAAAATCGTGGCAGATGTTGGTCACGACCTGCTGATGCGCAGCCAGCAGAACAACAGCGACTACGACAGCAAGCAGACCAGCGTTGCTGCGGGGGGCAGCTTCACCTTCGGCACCATGTCCGGTTCAGGCTATATCAACGCCAGCCAGGACAAGATGAAGAGCCGCTTTGATTCCGTGGCCGAACAAACCGGGCTGTATGCCGGGGACGGCGGCTTCGATATCACCGTGGGGCATCACACCCAGCTTGTTGGCGCGGTTATCGCCTCTACCGCCACACCGGACAAAAACAGCCTCGATACCGGGACGCTGGGCTTCAGCGATATCCACAACGAAGCGGACTTTAAAACCTCGCACTCCGGTATCAGCCTGAGCGGCGGCGGCAGCTTCGGGGATAAATTCCAGGGCAACCTGCCGGGCGGCATGATCTCCGCTGCGGGTAATAAAGGCCATAAGGAGGGCACCACGCAGGCCGCTGTGGCGGAGGGCTCCCTCACCATCCGCGACAAGGCAAACCAGAAGCAGGACGTGGCCGATCTGAGCCGCGACACCGAGCATGCCAACGACAGCATCAGCCCGATCTTCGACAAGGAGAAAGAGCAGAACCGTCTGAACGCAGTTGGGATGATCAGCGATATTGGCAGTCAGGTGGCGGATATTGCCAGGACGCAGGGTGATCTTAACGGGCTGAAGGCGGCCCAGAAAGAAACCGGCGCAACACTCCCCGCAAATGCGACAGAAAAAGAGCGCCAGAACTATCTTGCGAAACTGCGTGATACCCAGGCATACAAAAACGTGATGGTGACCTACGGAACCGGCAGCGCCATGCAGCGCGGCATCCAGGCGGCCACAGCAGCACTGCAGGGACTGGCGGGCGGCAATATCGGAGGGGCGCTGGCGGGCGCGTCAGCACCGGAGCTGGCGAACATCATCGGCCATCATGCAGGCATTGATGACGATACGGCGGCAAAAGCGATTGCCCATGCCATCCTCGGCGGCGTAACCGCAGCCCTTCAGGGCAACAGTGCCGCAGCGGGCGCTGTGGGAGCCGCATCCGGCGAACTGATTGCGACAGCTATCGCCAGACAGTTCTATCCGGACACAGACCCGTCGAAGCTGACGGAAGAGCAGAAGCAGACCGTGAGTACGCTGGCATCTGTTTCAGCGGGCATAGCTGGCGGGATTGCCGGGGGAAATACGGCTGGTGCGGCGACTGGGGCCAGTGCAGGGAAGAATGCGGTGGAGAATAACTATCTTAGCGTGTCTGAAAAGACAGAGCTTGAGATAGCAAAACAGACGCTTAAAAACAGTAAAGATCCGGCAGAGCGCGAAAAGGCGCAGCAGAAATATGATGCGTTGATTGAAAAAGATATTTCCAGCGATAAAGACGTTATTGATGCCTGCGGTAATGGTAATGCGGGTAGCTCAGCGTGTGCAGGTGCAAGACTAAAAGTCATTGCGACAAAAGAGGGATATGAAGATGGCCCTTATAACTCGAAATATAGCCAACAGTACGCTGATGCGTATGGGCAGATAGTCAATCTCCTTGATATCACTAGTGTTGATGCACAGAATCAGCAGCAGGTGAAAGATGCCATGATTAACTATTTCATGGTCACCAAAGGGGTTGATCGTCAGACCGCAGAAAGCTACACCGAAACGAAGCAGGGTCTGGAGATCATTGCGGCTTCGGTAACACCAATTTTGGGTTCTGCTGCGGCAAAACAATTAAGTAAAGTTGTTGATGCCAATCTAAAAGTCGTAGCCAGGGGAAATGTGGATGGAGTGAAGTTTTCTGACACCAACCAAGGTATAAGACCTTCACAGTTAGCTGATTTCAATAAACCGACGCTTATCAATGATGTTGTGCAGGCCAAGATAGACAAGCGGCCGGATAAAAACCTTCCCAATGGGAATATGGGAACAGCTCATGCAGAGGTAGGTGTAATTCAGCAAGCTTATGAAAAAGGAATGACTAACGGCAAAGATATGCTTATGTCGGTAAGTGGGGAGAAAGTTTGCTCATACTGTCTTAGCGATATAAAAATTATGGCTGAAAGATCAGGGCTTAAGTCGTTAACATTATTTGAAGAAACTACTGGTAGGACCTTATATTGGCAGTCAGGAACAAAGGGCTTCCGCGTAAAAGGAGCTAATGATGAATAGGTTGCTTGTTTCATGGTCGATATCACAAAAAGGTGGTACGAAGAAGCCTGATTGCTGGGAAGATATTGTTAACTTATTAGCCAAAGTTCGTTTATTTAGTGGTTGTGTAACCGTCGACAGATTAGACTGCGAAGGTTATTTAATCTCAGAAGTACAAGTAAGAATGGAAAAAGGTTTCTATCTGGTTACGTTTTTGAACGAAGATGATGAGGTTATGTCAATTACTGATTTAACACAACCAGATGAAAAAGTGTTAATTTTCGGAGATTACTGGCCAGCAAGTCAGCTTACAAAAAATTATGATCTTGTTGTCAGGATCTTTAGGGAGTTCTTCGATACTGGCAATGTATCAAAGGAACTTCTTAATTGAAATATAAATCCAAGATTTCGGCGTCCGCAGTGATGCTGTAGTTTGCTTATATGATGGTGGCGCGATAGACCTTGTGTCACGGCAGGGCGGTAGCGTCTGTGGCCCCAAAAACGCTTAACAGCGCAAAAATCCTGGGCATAAAATACAACAGGGATAAGAAGCTGTAACTAACTGAAAGAAAAGGGAAAAGTGGTTGCGGTGGCTGAGTTCGCACCGGAAAGAGTTGTTGTTGAGAATAACAACCTTGCCAGCGTTCTGGCAGCTGCAAATGCTGTAAAATCGGGAACGACAGAAAAATGGCAGGCAGAGCAGCAGGCCGCGATTAAAGAAGCCGGCAGCGGAGGCACACCGGTATCCTGCCAGATGGCGATGGCGGCTATGGGAACAGTGTTGTACGGAGGCATTCTTCCTGAAGCAATAGTGATTTCTGGTGTAATCAGCGCCGGAGCTGTGTGTGGTGTTGATTATGTGATGAATGGTTCCGTTGATCCTAAAAACGTTATTGCTGCCTACTGGAGCGGTGCTTTAACCCGTTATACTGGATTTGAATCAACAGTTCTTATCAATGCTGGTAGCAGCGCCATCGTAAGCTACCTGGATGGAAAAAATCCATTCCTTTACGGAACTATCGGTGGTTTGGGTGGAGCAATTGGTTATGGAGTAGGTAATAAATTAATAGAACCGATATTGGGTGAGGTTGTTAACCCCATGTGGAAATCTTTACAGTGGGAGGATATTGGATATGGTATATCTCAGCCTTATCGATTGAGTCCAGTGCCTGGGATTGTTGGAGCTGCAGGCGGCGGCGTTGCAGGTGAAGTATTTAATGTGGTGGTAGACCCATCTACTCCTGCTAATAACAAGAATGGAGCAGCAAAATGAACGAAAAAAGATGGCTAATATCTTTTATTTTGATTTTGTTGACGCTGATCTTAACAATGGATATTATTGCTTTGCTAACTTATTTTTTTGCAAAGGCCTATCTCTATTTCATTCGTAATATCCCTGTTGAGATAAGTCTTTTTGAGTTAGTGAGGATTATTAAGGGCGCATCGTTGGGTGGGGTTATTGTTGGTGTAGGTTGCTGGTATATTTCTTTTAAAAAATATTAGTTGTTGCTGAGAGTAAGTTTTTAAGCTGAAATGAGAAAAAACTTTCGATAAAGAAATGGCAGTCTGTCTTGAATCTGGCGAGGGATAGTCGCGGTATCCAGTGCTTATAATCGGCTAAAATTACATATTAATGTTAGCGCGAATCTTCTGAAGAACTCTGTCCGAGAAATATAATTGGAATATTTTCGGTGGGCTCAGCGCGGCGAGTCGATTATGATCCTGTAAAAGGTATCCATATGAATAATAGAGATTATACAAAGGGGCAGGAAATGGTGTTAAGCAAGTAATACTATTTGAGGTAATGGAAAAACCATTAAGGCTTAAATAAATGAACAGGTAGATCTCATGAGTTTATTCGAAGAGTGTAAACAGGCTCTTAGTGCTGATTTCACTATCATTGATAAAGAAGAAGAGCGAGTAACTACTATTCTGGAAGGGTATCCCTTTGTTAGCGGAAACATATCTTGGTCTGAAATAAGCTTTAGAGACTTTGAAACAAGTGATGAGTTACTCTGTCAATCCTGGCTAAAAAATGAAAATGTTTATGTCATTGCAGATGATGCAAATATACCTATATTCAGAACAAATTTGAGATTAGTGCTTGAAAATATTTATGATGTCGCGGCATTGTCACCAAAAATATTCATTTTTAATGAAGGCATGATTCTACAACCATTATTTCCATCCGATGCACTACGGCTCGGGGCGAGATAGCGGCGTGGTACCTAAACCTAACGGCTCTAACAGTCCCGACCTCATATCCAGGCCCTTCAAAAAGGACTAATTAAATGATTTATCTGCTATTAGGAGTTGCGCTTTTCGCATTTTTCATCGGAACTGTCGTGTTTGTCCGTTTTAGTAAAATGACGGGAAGAAGCGTTCAGTCACCTCTTACCACGATGTTTTTCTTTGATGCGCTTTTTTTTGGTCTGGGTAGTAAGCGAGACATGAACATCGCAGCATCTTCATTTATCGTCTTTCTAGTCAGTATCTGGGGATTAACCTATTTAAAATTAAGCCCCCATTTTTGGGGAAGTCGCGAAAGTTATATTGGTTTTGCGATCGCCGGAATTTTATTTCTGATTATGCATTGCCGCTATTGTGCAAAAAATGTCGTTATCAAAAATGATGGCCTGGCCCCCATGAGAGAGTTGATTAATATCCGGCGCTCCGGCCTTACCAGCCCCTTTATATGGTTAAGCAGGGCCGGGTATCTGGGGTTCTTTATTGGCATGCTTCACTGAAGCGAGATGCGAAAAAACAGCCTCCGTGCCCATTGAGACTACCCCAGCCTCTCCACCCGCGTCTCCCCCTCCGTCATCGACAGCTGATACAGCGAAAACGATCGCTGCTTCTCAATCAACGTCGCCAGCTCCGGCGAGTGGCTGGTGAGCCAGATCTGCGAGTAGCGGCTGGCCTCGGCGATTAAGCTCGCCAGGGCGGGCAGCATCTGCGGGTGCAGGCTGTTTTCCGGTTCGTTCAACGCGATAAACGCCGGTGGGCGCGGGCTGAGCAGCGCTACCGCAAGGCACAGAAAGCGCAGGGTGCCGTCGGAGAACTCCGCCGGTTCCAGCGGTCTGTTCAGCCCCTCGCGCTGCATCATCATGCGAAAACGTCCGCCGGTGTTGTCGCTGTAAAACACGCAGCCGGGGAAGGCCTGGTCAAGGATGCGCATCAGCAGCAGCTCGTCACCAATCTCGACGATGGTCTGAAACGCGGCCGCCAGGTTGGCGCCGTCGCTGGCCAGCACCGGGGAGCGAAAACCGACCTGCGGGGCGCGCATCGCCGAGCCGATTGATACAGAAAACTCATGATAAAAGCGCCAGTTACGCAGGGACTCGCGCATCTGCGACACTTCCGGGTAAAGGTGCGGTTCGCCGAGCTGGCCGAATACCGATTCGTTCTCGTACAGCGTGCCGCTGTGGGTCACTTTCTCGTGATGCACGTTATTCAGAAACACCGCCTGATTCCTGCGCTTCATCAGCTGTGACGAAGGTCGACGGTGCTGGCCGCTCAGCCAGAGAGACTCTTCTTTGATCACCGGGTCGAGCTGAAACTGCGAGGGATAGGGCAGCTTCTCCACAAACCCGACCTGCAGCTCGTATTCGTAGCTCTCTGTTTCTACCGCCAGATTCATCCGCCGCAGCTGGTCGCTACGGGTTTTACCTGCCCAGAACACCTTCAGAATGCCGCCCTCGTTCGCCAGCGCCTGGGAAAACTGCCCCTGCGCGGCGCTGTGCATCAGGTGTATCGCCTTGTAGATATTCGATTTCCCGGTGCCGTTCGGCCCAAAGACGATGTTGAGCTGCTCCAGCTCCAGCGACATCTCGCGGATGGATCGGTAGTTTTGGATGTGCAGGGTGTGGATCACAGGCAGGCCCCTTTCGCAGAATAAGCCTGTATATAATCACAGTCTTTGAGATGAAATGCAAAAAAGAGACGACAGTGAGGATGTCGTCTAAACGGGGTACTGCTTTGGGCCTCTACGGGTCAATGGGGCCTTCGCATTTTTTTCATCACTTGACTGCCAGACGCAGACCCAAATCATCAGGATAGGGATCAAAGTAGTTTTGCGTCATCAGATACCGGTCGGGGTATTCGGCCAGGTAGTGCTTCAGCAGCGTGATCGGGGCGAGGATAGGCAACTGTCCGTTGCGATAATGCAGGATCACGTCGCGCAGTTCGCCGCGCTGGCGGGTGTTCAGCTGGTTACGAAAATACCCCTGAATATGCATCAGCACGTTGGTGTGATTCTTCCGCGAAGCGGGTTTTTTCAGGATGGTCATCAGCTTTTCCCGGTACGCCACAAAGAAGGCGTCCAGGTCTTCCCACTCGTGCAGCGAGGCAACGAACGGGCCGATTTCACGGTAACCCGCCTGATGGTGCGCCAGCAGCTGGAGTTTGTAACGGCTGTGGAAGTCCAGCAGCGCGCGGCGCGTGAGGCCATTTTTACGCAGCGTGTTCAGTTCGTGCAGGGCAAAAACACGTTCGACAAAGTTTTCACGCAGCACCGGATCGTGCAAGCGTCCATCCTCTTCCACGGGCAGCCACGGCCAGGTTTCAAGGAGGGCGGCGGTGAACAGCCCGACCCCCTCCTTGCGGCCCCGGTTGCCGTTTTCATCATACAGCCGCACGCGTTCCATGCCGCAGCTTGGGGATTTAGCGCAGACGATAAACCCGGCGAGATCGCCGATTTTCGGCAAAAAATCTGCCGTAAAGTCCGCCATTTTCTGCGTAACGTCTTCGTGAGGCGCGTGGCTAAAGCGCATCTGCGTTTCACCGCTGGTGGTCATAATCAAACGCAGCGCAGGGCGAGGCGTCGGCAGGCCGATGGCCATTTCCGGACAGACGGGCCTGAAGTTCACCCACTGGGCCAGCTCATCCATGACGAAGCTCATACGCTTGTGTCCGCCGTCAAAGCGAACGGCGGATCCGGTCAAACATCCGCTAATACCGAGCACAGGTTTCGTTGTCATGGTGTGGTCCTCCCGTTCATATAATTAAAACTTACACAACATGACTAATTTGTCCAAGTATTCGCGGAACTATTTTTTTAATTCCTTTAAAATCAATACGTCTTAGCTGCCCTTGTAAGTCGAGTAACCGTACTGGCTCAGCAGAAGCGGGATGTGCAGCTTCTCGTTGGTGCGGGTCACGGTAAACAGCACCGGGATCTCCGGGAAGAAGGAGTCCAGCTTTTTGCCGTGGAAGTACTCTGCGGTTTTGAAGGTCACTTTATACACGCCAGGCTGCATGTCCTGATCCTGCGGATAAAGCGATTTGATGCGTCCGTCATGGTCGGTTTTACCGCTGGCAATCGGGGTCCATTTGTCCTGCTGCTGCTTCTCCAGCGTAACGCTCACGTCTGATGGCGGCATCCCGGTTTGCTGGTCGAGAATGTGGACGCTCAGCGTACCGGCAGGGGCGCTAAAGGCGGCGGGGGCAAAGGCCATTGAGGCCAGGATCAGCAGAGGGGCAGTTTTTTTCATGGTGTTTTCCTGTGGAGTTATTCGTCACAGGAAAACGTTAGCATTTGCGGCGCGGGAAAATATTCAACTTTTCGTGAAGATTCCCGCAGAAGAAAATGATCAGAGGATAATCACTACAAGCGATACCTGCTGCTGCCACTGCTCCACCTGCTTTTTCCGCCCGGCGGTGAGTTTACCGCTGGTGACCAGCAGCCATTTTCGCTCCGGGAAAATGTCCGGAGCCAGGGCGTCTGGCGGAACTGGCAGAATGTCAATGCGGTGGCCCTGCCCGGTGCGCGTTAGGGCTTCGAGCCAGATCTCACACGGGTCGTTCAGGTGCCAGCCGCTAAGCAGAATGTTATCGCCAGGCGCTTTTTTATCGCCTTCGAGGCAAAACGAGGTATAGGCGATGATGATGCCGTCGAGGATCGCGCGCAGGGTCATGGCGGCGGCCACGTTAGCCGAGACCTGGCGGCGCAGCGGGCGCAGCACGTTCGCGACCAGCTCCGGCCTTGGGTATTCGCGCCCGGCGTCGTAAATCATCTGGCGCAGGGACTCGACTTTGCCGTCCTGCAGGCGTTGCAGCATGTTCTGCTGCAGGGTTTGCCAGTTGTTGGTTCGGCCCGGCGTCGGGCGTTCCAGCAGCGGTTTGACCTGGCCGATCGGGACGCCTTTTTTTACCCAGTCGAGGATTTTGAGCGCCTGCTGGACGTCCTCATCGCTGTACTGGCGATGGCCGCCTTCCGTGCGCTGTGGCTTGAGTAAACCGTAGCGACGCTGCCACGCCCGCAGGGTGGTGGCGGTGATGCCGCTGAGTCTGGCGAATTCGCCGATGGAGTAAGCCATGTCCGTGTCCAGAGTGGAGGAATACTCTCAATATACTACGAATTTTCCCGAACGGGATGAAGCGCCGAAACGGTGCACTACACTTAACATCCAACCGTGCAAATGAAAGGAATTCTCATGAAGCTATGGCCTGTTGTGACCGGTGTTGCGATTGCTTTGACGCTGGTCGCCTGTAAATCCCCCACGCCGCCGAAAGGCGTGCAGCCTATTACCAACTTCGAAGCCAGCCGCTATCTCGGCAAATGGTACGAAGTCGCCCGTCTGGAAAACCGCTTCGAACGCGGCCTGGAGCAGGTGACGGCGACCTACGGCAAGCGCAGCGACGGCGGTATTAGCGTGCTCAACCGGGGCTACGATCCGGTGAAGAACAAGTGGAATGAGAGCGAAGGCAAAGCGTACTTTACCGGCGAGCCGACCACGGCCGCGCTGAAGGTCTCCTTCTTCGGCCCGTTCTACGGCGGGTATAACGTGATCAGGCTGGACGATAAGTACCAGTACGCGCTGGTAAGCGGCCCGAACCGCGACTATCTGTGGATCCTGTCGCGTACGCCGACCATCCCGGATGCGGTGAAGCAGGATTACCTGAACACCGCGCGCAGCCTGGGCTTCCGGGTTGACCAGCTGGTGTGGGTGAAACAATAAAAATCGTGCTTTCTTCCTGGGGCATTACTGGCACGCCTGGATAGACTTCCGTTAAAAGCCTAACGGAGGGAAGACGACATGAACTGGCAGCCTTTTCGCGGCGATGCACCGGAAAATATGACGATTTTCAGCGCGTCATTTCCCGACGTCAGCGACCAGTGGCCGATGAAAGACGATGCTGCCCGTGAGATCGCCTCCCTTGACCGCGCCTTGAAAGCGGAGCCGGCGCTTCGGCCGCCGCGGGTGGAATACGACGAAGGGGGGCTGGCCGTGCTTGTTCCGCAGAACCGCTATTCCGAACAGGCCTTCCGCAACCGTCCGGCGCTCACCGCGTGGCGCACCCGGCTGGTCCCCTCCGCGCTGGCGCTGTTTGTGGTGCAAAACCCGCTGGAGGACCGCCTGCCCGACGGCACAAAAATGGACAGCGACAGCCGCCAGTGGTTTATCCACGCTAACGATGCGATTGGCGTGCGCTCCCGCGCCCGGGTGCTGGCCGCGCTGGTGGATCAGTACATTCATAATGAAAGCGAGAACAACTGGGTCAGCCTGGCGAGCGGCGCCGCCATTCCGGTGCTGGAGGCGCTGCGCGAAGCAAAGCTCGACGGTCAGCAGGTGTATCTCATCCTGGTGGACAAAGACCCGGTTGCGCTGAGCTGGGCGGAAACCATGGCGGCGCAGGAAGGCATTGTGGTGGGCGAACAGCTGACGCTGCTCAGGCGCAACCTGCTCCATACGCTGGTGCGTAACGAGGACCTGCTGCTGGAGCTGGGCGAGCACCAGGCCGAACTGGTCGACGCGCTGGGGATTTTCGAATACTTCAACGATACTGACGCGGTGATTTTTCTCCAGCGCGCGCTGCGGCTGGTCAAGCCCGGCGGCGCGGTGATTGTGTCGAACATGCTCACCAGCAGCCCGCAGATTGACTTTGTGCTGCGGGGCATCGGCTGGGAGGATATTCACCCGAGGTCGTTACAGCAGCTGCAGGACATCCACCTCGCGGCGGGCGTGCCGGTGGAAAACGTCACCGTGGTGGTGCCGAAGGACGGGGTGTATGCGGTGATGGAGATTAGGGTAGGGGATGAAAAACCGCACGGTCAGTTCCCTCTCCCTGTGGGAGAGGGCTAGGGTGAGGGGGAACAGGCCGCATAGAGTGATTTGCATTAGTAGGATTTTCCAATCATGATCCCCCCATGAAAATTGAAACCGCACTCCCCACACACTTCGAGCGTCTGGTCGCGATCTGGGAATCCTCCGTCCGCGCCACCCATCACTTTTTACAGGAAAGCGATATTGCGGCGCTGCGCCCGCTATTGCTCAACGCCTATCTGCCAAATCTCAAGGTTGTGATTGCTCGCGATGACGCAGGCGTTATTCACGGCTTTTTAGGCGTGGATGAAAACCGCATTGAAATGCTGTTTGTTGACGATGCGAGCCGGGGGAAGGGCGTCGGGAAATTGCTGTTGAAATACGCCATCGCAGCGTTCGGCGCGAACGAAGTGGACGTGAACGAGCAGAACCCGCAGGGCGTCGCGTTTTATCGCCATATGGGGTTTGAGCAGGTCGGACGCTCGGAACTGGACGGGCAGGGGAATCCGTTTCCGTTGTTGCATATGAAGCTGAGCAGGAATACCGGGATTAGCGCTTAGCCTGCTTATCCCATTTTAATAAGCCGATGATATCTTTCTCACCTTCGGCTTCTTTCAGCAGGCGCTGCTTTTTTTCAAACTCAATGTATTCTGAGCACGCCTTTTCATCAGCCGCTTTCTTGCTGATTTTGCCTGCTCCTTTTAAAACGCCCCGATCTGTTTGTTATTTTATTTTGTCAGCCAAAAGGTGTGGGGTCAAATGTGTTTACAATACTTCCTCTAACTACAGAGATGAAAAATGGAATAATATCATTCACATATTGTATTATAGGTAGCAGTATTGTTTATTTATTGCTAGTGCTTAAGACGTTTATATTTAATATATACGCAATTATAATGAACTCGATAAGATGGGAATATCATATTAAGGCTCAAGATATAGCGAAGAAACGTAAAGTAGCAGCTGAGCAACATGGGGATGAATAAAACAACTTTTGGCGGAAGATCACAGGAGTCGAACCTGCCCGGGAACGCTGGCGTCCCCAACTGGATTTGAAGTCCAGCCACCTCACCGGAGATGACGATCTTCCGCGCCTGCATTGCTACATGGAGGCGGGGCGCATTATAGCTACTTTCAGGCATTTACCACATACCCCACACCACTTTTTTCACCTCTCTTTTGACCTGTACCCCCCTGTTTCAGTTAATTCTTAAGAAAATCCTCAGGTTAGCCTTTCGTGCTCTCCAGTATTTACCGCGATCACAAAAAACAAGAAACGTAATCTGCTAATCAGAAAACGCAATACCCGCTCCTGAAACAATGGTTTAAAACTCTGTAACCGGTCTCAGCGCCCCCTACAGCGTGAAGGATAAAAAAAGATGAGCGAAGTATTGTCAGTAAAAGAGAAGATTGGCTACGGCATGGGTGACGCCGCCAGCCACATCATTTTTGATAACGTCATGTTGTACATGATGTTTTTCTACACCGATATTTTCGGCATTCCCGCCGGGTTTGTCGGCACCATGTTCCTGCTGGCGCGCGCGCTGGATGCGATCTCCGACCCGTGTATGGGGCTGATCGCCGACCGCACCCGCAGCCGCTGGGGCAAGTTCCGTCCGTGGATTTTGTTTGGTGCCATCCCGTTCGGCATCGTCTGCGTGCTGGCCTACACCACGCCGGACCTCAGCCTCAACGGCAAAATGGTTTATGCCGCCGTGACCTACACGCTGCTGACCCTGCTCTATACCGTGGTCAACATTCCTTACTGCGCGCTGGGCGGCGTGATCACCAGTGACCCGACGCAGCGTATCTCCCTTCAGTCCTGGCGCTTTGTGCTGGCGACGGCGGGCGGCATGCTCTCTACGGTGCTGATGATGCCGCTGGTGAAGCTGATTGGCGGCGACGATAAGGCGTTCGGCTTCCAGGGCGGGATTGCCGTGCTGTCGGTGGTCGCATTCCTGATGCTGGCGTTCTGCTTCTTCACCACCAAAGAGCGCATCCAGGTGCCGCCGAGCACCACCTCCATGCGGGAAGACCTGCGCGACATCTGGCACAACGACCAGTGGCGCATCGTCGGCGTGCTGACCATCCTCAACATCCTCGCCGTCTGCGTGCGCGGCGGCGCGATGATGTACTACTGCACCTGGATCATGGGCTCGCCGGAAGTGTTCGTCGCGTTCCTGACCACCTACTGCGTCGGCAACTTGATTGGCTCCGCGCTGGCAAAACCGCTCACCGACTGGAAGTGCAAGGTCAGCATCTTTTGGTGGACTAACGCCGCGCTGGCGGTGGTCAGCGTGGCGATGTTCTTCGTGCCGATGCACGCCACCGTGGTGATGTTCGCCTTTATCTTCGTCATTGGCGTGCTGCACCAGCTGGTGACGCCGATCCAGTGGGTCATGATGTCCGATACCGTCGACTACGGTGAATGGACCAACGGCAAGCGCCTGACCGGCATCAGCTTTGCAGGCACGCTGTTCGTGCTGAAGCTCGGTCTGGCGCTGGGCGGGGCGATGATCGGCTGGATGCTGGCTGGCGGCGGCTACGACGCGGCGGCCAAAACTCAGAACAGCGCGACCATCAGCATCATTATCGGCCTGTTTACCCTGGCCCCGGCGGTCTGCTATGTGCTGAGCGCCATCATCGCCAAACGCTACTACACGCTGAAAACCCCCTTCCTGACCAAAATCCTGGGCGAGCTGGCGCGGGGCGCACGCCGCAATCAGCAGGAGTTTGAAAACCTGTCGGTCAGCAAAGAATTGCAGAACTAAGAGGACGAAAGCATGAAAATCAGTGATGGAAACTGGCTTATTCAACCGGGCCTGAACGTGACCTATCCGGTTCAGGTGTTCGACGTGGAGCAGCAGGGGAATGACCTGGTGGTGTTTGTTGCGCCGCGTGACGTGCGTGAACGCACCTGGCAGCTCGACACGTTGATGTTCACGGTGCGCCTGTTTGCCCCGCAGGAAGGGATTGTCGGGGTGCGCATTGAGCACTTCCAGGGCGCGCTGAATAACGGCCCGCACTATCCGCTGAACGTTCTGAAAGACGTGAAGGTAGAGATTGAAAACAACGCCGATTTTGCCGAGTTGAAAAGCGGCAGCGTCAGCGTGCGCGTCACCAAAGGCGAGTTCTGGGCGCTGGATTTCCTGCGCAACGGCCAGCGCATTACCGGCAGCCAGCTGAAAAACAACGGCTACGTGCAGGACAGCAATACCCACCGCAATTACGTTTTTGAGCGACTGGATCTGGGCGTGGGGGAAACGGTCTACGGTCTGGGCGAGCGCTTTACCGCCCTGGTGCGCAACGGCCAGACGGTCGAGACCTGGAACCGCGACGGCGGCACCAGCACCGAGCAGTCCTATAAAAATATCCCGTTCTACCTGACCAACCGCGGCTACGGCGTGCTGGTGAATCACCCGGAAAATGTCTCGTTCGAAGTGGGATCTGAGAAAGTCTCTAAGGTGCAGTTCAGCGTTGAAGGCGAATATCTCGAGTACTTCGTGATCGACGGCCCGACGCCGAAAGAAGTGCTGAACCGCTATACCCGCTTCACCGGGCGTCCGGCGCTGCCGCCTGCCTGGTCGTTCGGCCTGTGGCTCACCACCTCGTTCACCACCAACTACGACGAAGCGACGGTCAACAGCTTTATCGACGGCATGGCCGAACGGGACCTGCCGCTGCACGTGTTCCACTTTGACTGCTTCTGGATGAAGGCCTTCCAGTGGTGCGATTTCGAGTGGGATCCGGTGACCTTCCCGGACCCTGAAGGCATGATCCGCCGCCTGAAGGAGAAAGGGCTGAAGGTCTGCGTGTGGATCAACCCGTACATCGGCCAGAAATCCCCGATCTTCCGGGAGCTGAAAGCGAGGGGCTACTTGCTCAAGCGCCCGGACGGCTCCCTGTGGCAGTGGGACAAATGGCAGCCGGGGCTGGCGATTTACGACTTCACCAACCCGGATGCGTGCCGGTGGTATGCCGACAAGCTGAAAGGGCTGGTGGACATCGGCGTCGACTGCTTTAAGACCGATTTCGGCGAGCGCATCCCGACCGACGTCCAGTGGTTCGACGGTTCCGATCCGCAGAAGATGCACAACCATTACGCCTACATCTACAACGAGCTGGTGTGGAACGTGCTGAAAGAGACGGTGGGTGAAGAAGAGGCGGTGCTGTTTGCCCGCTCGGCATCCGTCGGGGCGCAACAGTTCCCGGTTCACTGGGGCGGCGACTGCTACGCCAACTATGAGTCGATGGCCGAAAGCCTGCGCGGTGGGCTGTCGATTGGCCTGTCCGGCTTCGGGTTCTGGAGCCACGATATCGGCGGGTTCGAAAACACCGCCCCGGCGCACGTCTACAAGCGCTGGTGCGCGTTCGGGCTGTTCTCCAGCCACAGCCGCCTGCACGGCAGCAAATCCTACCGCGTGCCGTGGGCGTACGATGATGAGTCCTGCGACGTGGTGCGCCACTTCACCCAGCTGAAGTGTCAGCTGATGCCGTACCTGTACCGTCAGGCGGCGCTGGCCCGCGAGTTCGGCACGCCGATGCTGCGGGCGATGATGCTGGAATTTCCGGACGATCCGGCGTGTGATTATCTCGACCGTCAGTACATGCTGGGGGATTCGTTAATGGTGGCACCGGTATTCTCCGAGGCGGGTGACGTGCAGTTCTACCTGCCGGAAGGGCGCTGGACGCACCTGTGGCACAACGACGAAATTCAGGGCAGCCGCTGGCATAAGCAGCAGCACGATTTCATGAGCCTGCCGGTCTACGTGCGCGACAACACGCTGCTGGCGCTGGGTAACAATAACCAGAAGCCGAACTACGCGTGGCACGAGGGGGCGGCCTTCCAGCTGTTTAACCTGGACGATGGCGCAACGGCGGTAAGCGAAGTGCCTGCGGCGGACGGTTCTGTGGTGTTTACGCTTAAGGCGTCACGTCAGGGCGACGTCGTGACCTTTAGCGGCGCGGGAGACGCGCAAAACTGGTCGGTATGCTTGCGCAACGTGCAGAAAGTGAGTGGCGTGAAGGGCGGCTCGCACGCGGGTAGCGAGTGGGGCGTGGTGGTGAAAGCCGAGGGGGATGAGGTGGTGGTTCAGCTCTGAGGTGGAAAATGCCCGGTGGCGCTGCGCTTACCGGGCCTACGGTAATTATGCGGTCACCCACAGGGAGAGGGAACCAAAACCTCGTAGGCCGGGTAAGGCGAAGCCGCCACCCGGCTTTTTACTGTGCCGGCGCCATCGCCGACACCACGCCGCCCGTCATCGTCTGCTCTACCTGCTGCTTATCCATATTCACCGCGCTCAGCTTCCCATTCACCGTTGGCTTCAGCGGCGCACTGGCCTGCACGCTGCCGCTGGCGGTGAGCTGAATATTGCCGTCACCTGCAATCGGCAGCGCAGGCCAGCCCCACTGCTGCAGCACGCTGAGCGGAACGCCGCGCCCGTTGAGGCTCACCGTGGTCTGCCGCTGCGGCAGTTGGGAAACGGTCGCCGTGGCTTCCAGAATACCTTTCTCGGTAAATGCGCTCAGGTCGGTAATGTTCACCGTCGCGGCGTTAGCATTCAGCGCCAGCGACGGACGGCGCACGTCCACGCGGTTAAAGGTCGCCGCCGCGCCGTTCAGGGTTGCGCTGCCGCCCCAGACGCCCCACTGGCGATCTTTCACCAGCTGCAGGCTTGCGCCATAACCGTCCAGAGAGGTGATCTGCCACGGGAAGGTGGGATCGATGTCGATCACCAGGTTGCGGCTCAGGCCAAATTTTTGCAGCGTGACGCTGTTCAGCCATTCCGGCAGAGGCGCCATCCACAGCGTTTTCCAGTTCTGCGGCAGGGTATACTCCAGCCCGGCAATGGCGACATCGTCCAGCACCAGCGCTTTACCGTCGCGCAGCCAGTTACCGGACGTGCGCACCATGCCGCCTTCCCAGCGGGAGGTGAACTGGCGCAGCGCCATGCCCTGCGGGGAAAACTCCGCATTCAGGATCGGATCAAAAAGATGCAGCGAGCCGTAGATAAACTCGCTGGCGTTCATCGACAGGCGGCCTTCCTGGCTCTGCCAGTCACCTTTGCTCAGCGTCAGGTTGCGCAGGCTTAAATCGAGGTCGGTCACCGCCCAGTCCGGGCCCTGAAGCCGGGCGTCGGTCACGTCCAGACGACCAATCTGCAGAGAGGGGATAGTGGCCAGCGGTGCGAAGAACGCCGTCAGCGTTTTATCGCTCTGCAGGCGGATCTCGTTCAGGCGCATCGTGTCGATAATCCAGCTCCCGTCGGCGTTGCGCAGGGCCGAGCCGGTGAGCGAGCCCCGGGCCATATCGGCACCAATCGTGTTCAGCACCACTTCCTTGCCGTTAAGCTGGCCCTCGATCAGCACGTTGGTGGCCGGTACGCCGTTGAGGGTCAGCGAGCCTGCGCTCATCTGGATCTGCGCGTGATTACCCAGCACGTTGCCCGCTTCTGGCTGCCATGGGCTGACGCCGCCCGTCACCTTCTGCGCGCTCAGATCCCATTCGGTATTCGGGCTGTTAAAGGCCATATTGTTCAGCTGCAGGCGATCCGCCTGGAAGGGCAGCGGCGCGGTCTGCGGGGAGAGATTCAGCGTGCCGTCGAACAGGGTGATGGTGTCCACGTGCAGCGGATCGGTTATCTGGCGGCTGCTGAGGCCGATATCCACTTTTTTGGCCACCAGCGTGGCGGGTTTACCGTCCCTGCCGAAGGTGACGTTTTCCAGAATGATGTGGGATGGTGACGAAAAGCGGTGGTTCATCTTGTCGAAGCTGAGCTCGTAGTCGGTATTCACCGTTACCCAGCTGCTGACCTGAGTCGCGCCCCAGCGGGTCTGGAGCAGAATATAGAGCGCCAGTATCACAATGAGCAGGGCTACCAGAAGATAGACGAGTAGCTTTCCAATAAATTTCATGGTCTTCCATCCCGCAAAACGCACATAAGGGAGTTATGCACGATTTATGCGCAATCCTCAAGGCGGGAATGGTGTAAATAGATGTCACGGCAGACATTGACTGCCTGCCGTGAAGGGGATCAGTTCTTTTCAGGCGGGAAAACGAGGTTCAGCACGATAGCGGTGATACCGCCCGCAGCAATGCCGGAAGAGAGCAGGTTTTTCACCCAGTCCGGGGCAAACTGCAGGATCAGCGGCTGCTGAGAAACGCCCAGACCGACGGCCAGCGACAGCGCAATAATCATGATTGCGCGGCGGTTCAGCGGCTCGCGGGAGACGATACGCACGCCGGAGGCCGCGATCGTCCCGAACATCACCAGCGTTGCGCCGCCCAGCACCGGCTCAGGGATGTGCTGCACAAAGCCGCTCACCGCCGGGAACAGGCCGAGGACGATCAGCATCAGCGCCACCACGAAGCCGACATAGCGGCTGGCCACGCCGGTCAGCTGGATCACGCCGTTGTTCTGACCGAAGCAGGAGTTCGGGAAGGTATTGAAGACCGCAGAGACAAACGAATTCAGACCGTTCGCCAGCACGCCGCCTTTCAGGCGCTTCATGTACAGCGGGCCGGAAACGGGCTGCTCGGAGACGTCGGAGGTGGCGGTGATATCTCCAATGGTCTCCAGAGAGGTGATCATAAAGACCAGCATCAGCGGCAGGAGCAGGCCCCAGTCAATGCCCAGACCGTAATACAGCGGCGTAGGGACAGCGATCAGCGCGCTGTTGGCTGGCGCGGTGTTCTCCGGCAGCATGCCCAGCGCCCACGCCAGCAGGTAGCCTGCCGCCATGGCGATCACCAGCGAGGCGACGCGCAGGTAGGGGTTACGCTGGCGGTTAAGCAGAATAATGATGGCCAGCACGACGCCCGCCAGCAGCAGGTTTTTTGGCGCGCCGAAGGTGTGGTCGCTCATGGCGGCATAGCCGCCGCCGATGGAGGTGAGGCCCACCTGAATCAGCGACAGGCCGATAATCATCACGACGACGCCGGAAACCAGCGGGGTGATGACGCGGCGAGCCAGGTGCAGAACGCGGGAGATCACCATCTCCGTACAGCTGGCCAGCATCAGGGTGCCGAACAGCGCCGCCATCATGGTTGGAACATCCGCGCCGCCGGTTTTCAGGGCCGTACCGCCCATGATCAGCGGCGCCACAAAGTTAAAGCTGGTGCCCTGAATAGACAGTAAACCCGACCCCACCGGACCCCACGCTTTAATCTGGATAATCGAGGCCACGCCGGAGGCGAAGAGAGACATGCTGATAATGTGCTGCGTGTCCTGCGCCGGTAAACCGAGTGCCTGACAGATCAGCAGCGCCGGGGTGATCACCGCAACAAACATCGCCAGAAGATGCTGGCAGGCGGCGAAAAGCGTCTGCGGCAGCGGCGGGCGGTCTTCAAGGCGGTAAATCAGTTCGCTATTTTGCTTCTGCGCAATCGGTTGCGCATCAGGCGACTCTATGGTGTTAACGGACATCGGCGGCAATCCCACGGTGGAAAAGCGGGCATTTTATCTGACCATTTGGTAAAAGCAAACGATTGCCAGCAAAAAAAGACAAGAAAATCTGCCGCTGTGAGCAGGTTTTCTACATCCGATGAGGAAAAAAAATTACACTTTTTGCGCCGGAAGCTCATGAAGAGCGCAAACCGGCCCAGGATAACGCCGCGTGTGTATGGAACACGCGCAAAAAAGGAGCCTTCTATGATTCATCTCGATACGTTGTCGACCCTTGTTGCCGCAACGCTGGTGTTACTGCTTGGCCGTAAGCTGGTACATAGCGTTTCCCTTCTGAAAAAATACACCATTCCTGAACCTGTCGCTGGCGGCCTGCTGGTGGCGCTGGCCCTGCTGGTGCTCAAAAAAAGCATGGGCTGGGAGATCGATTTTGACATGTCCCTGAAAGACCCGCTGATGCTGGCCTTCTTTGCCACCATCGGCCTGAACGCCAACCTGGCAAGCCTGCGGGCGGGCGGTAAGGTGCTCGGCGTATTTTTGATTGTGGTGGTGGGGCTGCTGCTGATGCAAAACGCCATTGGCATCGGCATGGCGACCTTGCTGGGGCTGGATCCGCTGATGGGGCTGCTGGCGGGGTCGATTACGCTGTCAGGCGGTCACGGTACCGGGGCGGCGTGGAGTAAATTGTTCGTCGAGCGCTACGGTTTTGAAAATGCAACGGAAGTGGCGATGGCCTGTGCCACCTTTGGCCTGGTGCTGGGTGGCCTGATTGGCGGCCCGGTGGCGCGCTATCTGGTGAAGCACTCCACCACGCCGGACGGCAGGCCGGACGACGAGCTGGTACCGACCGCCTTTGAAAAGCCTGAAGTTGGGCGCAGTATTACCTCGCTGGTGCTGATTGAAACCATCGCGATGATCGCCATCTGCCTGACCGTGGGCAAAGTGGTTGCGCAATGGCTGGCGGGCTCAGCGTTTGAGCTGCCAACGTTTGTCTGCGTGCTGTTTATCGGGGTGATCCTGAGCAACGGTCTGGCGCTGATGGGCTTCTACCGCGTGTTTGAACGGGCGGTGTCGGTGCTCGGCAACGTCTGCCTGTCGCTGTTCCTGGCGATGGCGCTAATGAGCCTCAAGCTGTGGGAGCTGGCCTCGCTGGCGCTGCCGATGGTGGCGATTCTGGCGGTGCAAACCCTGTTTATGGCGCTGTACGCCATGTTTGTCACCTGGCGGATGATGGGCAAAAACTATGATGCGGCGGTGCTGGCGGCGGGTCACTGCGGGTTTGGTCTGGGGGCCACCCCAACGGCTATCGCCAACATGCAGGCGATCACCGAACGCTTCGGGCCATCGCACATGGCGTTTCTGGTGGTGCCGATGGTCGGGGCGTTCTTTATTGATATCGTCAACGCGCTGGTGATTAAGCTGTACCTGATGCTGCCGATGTTCGCCTGAAATCAGGCGTTGGAATAGCGTTCGGTTTCCGGCATCCAGCGCTCAATTAACGCTGCCGCCTGCTCGGGGTAGCGTTCATGAATGTGGCGGGCGAGGCGCTGAACCTCGGGGATCATGGCCTGATCGCGCAGCAAATCCGCGACTTTGAATTCCGCATTCCCCGTCTGACGCGTGCCCAGCAGTTCACCGGGGCCGCGGATCTCCAGGTCTTTTTGCGCAATCACAAAACCGTCGTTGCTGTCGCGCAGCACCTGCAACCGCATCTGGGCGGTTTTCGAGAGCGGCGCTTTGTAGAGCAGGACGCAGTGGGACGCTACCGCGCCACGGCCGACGCGCCCGCGAAGCTGGTGGAGCTGGGCAAGGCCCAGGCGCTCCGGGTTTTCGATAATCATCAGGCTGGAGTTCGGGACGTCCACGCCCACTTCAATCACCGTCGTGGCGACCAGCAAATGCAGCTCGCCCTGTTTAAACGACTGCATCACCGCCTGCTTTTCGGCAGGCTTCATGCGTCCGTGAACCAAGCCCACGTTCAGCTCCGGCAGCGCCAGCTTAAGCTCTTCCCACGTGGCTTCGGCAGCCTGCGCTTCCAGCAGTTCCGACTCTTCAATCAGCGTACAGACCCAGTAGGCCTGACGCCCTTCGTGGGTGCAGGCGTTGCGCACGCGATCGATGATATCGCTGCGACGCGTGTCAGGAATGGCAACCGTCGTCACCGGCGTTCGGCCGGGAGGGAGTTCGTCGATGGTGGAGGTATCCAGATCGGCGTAAGCCGTCATCGCCAGGGTGCGCGGGATCGGCGTGGCGGTCATGATCAGCTGATGCGGATGGAAGCCCTGCTGCAGTCCCTTTTCCCACAGCGCCAGACGCTGATGCACGCCGAAGCGGTGCTGTTCATCGATAATCACCAGCGCAAGGCCGTTGAACTGCACCTGCTCCTGGAAGATAGCGTGCGTGCCGACAATCATCTGCACCTGCCCGCTGGCGATGGCTTCCTGCTGCGCAAGGCGCGCTTTGCCCTTTTGTTTTCCTGCCAGCCAGCCTACTTCAATCCCCAGCGGCGCGAACCAGGCGCGGAAGTTGTTGGCGTGTTGTTCCGCCAGCAGCTCGGTCGGCGCCATTAACGCGACCTGTTTACCGTGGGCAATGGCGCGCAGGGCTGCAAGGGCGGCAACCAGCGTTTTACCGGAGCCTACATCGCCCTGTACCAGGCGCATCATCGGCACGTCGAGCGCCATATCGCGTTCAATCTCGGCGGTGACGCGCGCCTGCGCACCGGTGGGTTTAAACGGCAGAGAGGCCAGCAGCTTATCTTTGAGCGCATCATTCTGGCTTAACGGCTGAGCGTGGAAACGCTGCGCGCCAGCGCGAAGCGCCAGCATGCTCAGGTTATGGGCCAGCAATTCCTCAAGGATAAGACGCCGTTGGGCGGGGTGTTTCCCGCTTTCTAAGTCGCTAAGCTGCAGCGTGGGTGGCGGACGGTGCAGGGTTCGCAGCGCTTCGGGCAGGCTCATCATGCCCTGCGCCAGCTCGGGTGGCAGCAGCTCGGTAATGGCGCAGGTGTCCAGCAGCTCCAGCGCCTGATCGGTAAGCTTACGCAGCGTCGCCTGCTTGATGCCTTCGGTCGTCGGGTAAACCGGGGTAAGTGTCTCCTGCAGTTCCGGCGTGCTGAGATCGCCCTGCACGCGGTACTCGGGGTGGATCATCTCTGCGCCGTACTTCCCGCGTTTGGCTTCGCCATAGGCCAGCACCCTGCGGCCTGTCGCCAGGCTGTTTTTCATCGCCGCGCTGAAGTTGAAGAAACGCATGGTGAGAATGCCGGTGCCGTCGCTGATCTGGCAGGTCATCATCCGGCGTCCGCCGAAGGTGATGTTGCAGTTCAGGACTTCGCCTTCAACGGTGGCGTAAATGGCGGGAAGGAGATCGCCAATCTTATAAAGCTGGGTGCGGTCTTCATAACGCAGGGGGAGGTGAAGCAGGAGATCCTGCACGGTGTGCAGGCCAATTTTGGCCAACTTACTGCTTTGCGCCGCGCCCACGCCCGTCAGGCTGTTGAGCGGGATAGCATCCAGCAGGCGGCCTTTCATCGCTTACCCGGCGTACTGCATGGTGGCCCACCACTCGGCATCGGCTTCAATTTCGCCCTGCGCGTTGACGTGGGGGTAAGGCAATTTTTTCTGCTTCGCAACGCGAGCCAGCACCGGATAACCACCTTCAAACAGCAGGCGCTGCTGTTCATCTTCCGGCAGCATGCTGTTGCTACGCTCGTACATGCCGGCGTTCTGACGCTGGCGCTGCGCTTCATACAGAATGAGCGCGGACGCCACGGAGACATTGAGAGACTGGACCATGCCGATCATTGGAATGATGATGTCCCGATCTGCCAGATCCAGCGCTTCCTGTGAGATCCCGGTTTTCTCCTGACCCATCAAAATGCAGGTCGGGCGAGTGTAGTCGATCTCGCGAAAATCCACGGCTTTAGCGGACAGGTTAGTGGCAAGGATTTGCATCCCGCGCCCTTTCAGGTGCGAAACGGCATCGCCAATTGTCTGGTGAGATTTGACGGAAACCCAGCTGTTACTGCCTGCCGCCGCCGAGACCATGGTGCGCATCCGGTGACCCGGCCAGACGGCGTGCACTTCATGCACACCGACGGCATCGGCGGTACGGACGATAGCAGAGACGTTATGCGGTTTATGGACCTGCTCCATGCAGACCGTCAGGTCAGGCTGACGCCTGGCGAGCATTTCGCATATCCGCGCGTAACGTTGTGAATTCATACCACTAGTTTCGGTTACGGGTGACTTTAATCACGTCCGGCATGACGCGGATCTTGCGCATGATATTCGCCAGATGCACGCGGTCGCGGGCGGTCAGACGAATAAAGGCGCTGTACACGCGGCCATCTTTTTCTTCCGTATTCAGGCTTTGAATATTGGAAGAGGCCGTGTTGATCGCTGCCGTCAGGTTCGCCAGGGCACCCTGATGGTTGAACATATCCACCTTAATCTCGGTGATAAATTCCTGCGCCGTCTCTTTATCCCACTCGACCGCCATAAACTTCTCGGCTTCTTTCTGGTAGCCGCGAATGTTACGACAGGATTCGTGGTGGATAACCAGCCCTTTACCTGGGCTGACGTGCGCAATAATCGGGTCGCCTGGAATTGGACGGCAACATTTTGCGAAGGTGATCAGCACCCCGTCCGCGCCTTTGATTGGCAGATGAGCATGGCCGGATGCGCCTGGCGCAGAAGGTATTGCTTCGCCCTGCTGCAGGTTTTTCGCCACCACGACGCTCATGGCGTTGCCCAGACCAATTTCCGCCAGCAGATCGTCAAGAGACGTGAGCTTCATACGGTCGAGCTCGCGCTGGATATGCTCCGGTGGGATCTCAGCCAGTTTACGGCTGCCGCCCAACGCGTGGTTGAGCAGACGACGCCCCAGGCTGACGGAATCATCACGCTTGAGGTTTTTCAGCAGCTGGCGGATTTTAGCGCGCGCTTTGGAGCTCACGACAAAGTTCAGCCAGGCCGCGTTCGGACGTGCGCCCGGCGCGGTAATAATTTCCACCGTCTGGCCGCTGGCGAGCGGCTGAGACAGCGGGTAAGGTTGTCTGTCGACGCGCGCGCCCACGCAGGCATGGCCGATATCGGTATGCACGGCGTAAGCGAAGTCGACCGGCGTTGCGCCCGCAGGCAGTTCGACAATGCGACCTTCGGGGGTGAAAACGTAAATCTCATCCGGGAAGAGATCGGATTTCACGCTCTCGATAAATTCAAACGAGCTGCCCGCACTCTGCTGAAGTTCCAGCAGGCTCTGCATCCAGCGCTGGGCGCGGATTTGTGCGGTCGTGCTGCTTTCGCCACCGTGCTCTTTATAGGCCCAGTGCGCGGCAACACCCATCTCTGCCATCTGGTCCATGTCTTCGGTGCGAATTTGCACCTCAACAGGCACGCCGTGCGGCCCGATCATCGAGGTGTGCAAAGATTGATAGCCGTTCGCTTTTGGAATGGCGATGTAATCTTTCATGCGCCCCGGACGCGGCTTGTAGAGGCTGTGCATCTGCCCCAGCACCCGATAGCAGGTGTCCGAGTCGTGGACAATCACGCGGAAGGCGTAGATATCCATGATCGAGTGAAAACGCTGCTCTTTGAGCACCATTTTGCAGTAGATGGAGTACAGGTGTTTCTCGCGACCGCTGACGCGGCACGGAATTCCCGCTTCCTGCAAGCGCCCTTCGATTTCAGAGAGGATCTTTTGAATCATCTCCTTACGGTTGCCGCGTGCGGCTTTCACCACCTCTTTAATCACGCGATAGCGGTTCGGGTACAACGCTTCAAAACCCAGCTCTTCCAGCTCGGTTTTAATGTGGTGAATACCTAAACGGTGCGCCAGCGGACTGTAGATTTCGAGGGTTTCACGGGCAATGCGGCGACGTTTATCCGGGCGAAGCGAGCCCAGCGTGCGCATGTTGTGGGTGCGGTCAGCGAGTTTGATGAGAATGACGCGGATATCCTGCACCATCGCCATAATCATCTTGCGGAAGTTTTCGGCTTGCGCCTCTTTCTTGTCGCGGAAATTCAGCTTATCAAGCTTAGAGACCCCTTCCACCAGTTCGGCAACGCTTTTGCCAAACAGCTGTTCCATGTCCTGGTAAGTGGCAGGGGTATCTTCAATCACGTCGTGCAGCAGCGCGGCCATCAGCGTTTCGTAGTCGAGTTTCATCTCGGCCAGAATACAGGCCACCGCTACCGGGTGCGTGATGTAGGGTTCACCGCTTGAACGTGTCTGGCCCTCGTGAGCGTCACGTGCAACGAGATACGCCTGCTGAAGACGCTTAATCTGGTCTTCAGGCAGGTAGATTTGAATCAGTTGATTCAGGCTTTCAAACAGATACAAGGGCGACCCGCAGGTTTAATTAACGACGACCTTCAGCAATAGCGGTTACGGCCTGCAGTTCTGCGGCTTCCTGCTCTTGCTGCTCCTGGCGCTCACGCACGTCGAGGATCTGGTTGTTGATCAGACCTTCTTCGATTTCGCGAAGTGCAATAACGGTGGTTTTATCGTTTTCTTCCGGTACCAGCGGATCTTTACCGCCTACCTGCATCTGACGAGCGCGACGCGCGGCGACCAGCACCAGGTCAAAACGGTTACCAATTTTCTCTACAGCGTCCTGAACAGTTACGCGTGCCATACTTAAAATGCTCCACAGGTGAAGAAATGACTGGGCATGATACTGAAAGTGGGTTCAGTCTGCCAACAGTTTGGTGATTAATGCGTCATGTCGCTGCTTCTGGCGGCTCATACGCAGACGTTCTGCACGAAGAATGGTTTTGAGATCGCTCAGTGCGGCATCAAAATCATCATTCACAATAAGGTAATCATATTCCGCGTAATGGCTCATTTCTGCAACAGCCTGTTCCATACGCTTTGCGATGACTTCTTCGCTGTCCTGACCGCGGCCACGCAGGCGGCGATCCAGCTCATCTTTCGATGGCGGTAAAATAAAGATACTGCGCGAGTCAGGCATTTTCTTGCGAATTTGCTGTGCACCCTGCCAGTCGATATCCAGGAACACATTCACGCCCGTGGCCAGAACCTGCTCAATGGTTTCACGCGAGGTACCGTAGTAATTACCGAATACTTCCGCGTGTTCAAGAAACGCGTCTCTGCCGATCATCGCTCTGAACTCGTCGTGATCCACAAAGAAATAGTGTTCACCGTGCACTTCACCCGGACGCGGCGCTCGCGTGGTGTGAGAAACAGAAACCTGTGTGTCGTACAACGGTTGGGTTTTTAACAGTGCCTGAATAAGGCTGGATTTACCCGCGCCACTAGGGGCAGAAACAATATACAGCGTGCCTTGAGCCATGAGAGTCTTTTGTATGTGTTAACGAAGAAGTCCTACATACGGGCTTATTATACACGTCACCGCCGTGTGACGTAGCCTTTGTCACACTTTTTCCCCTGGATTATTGAATTTTGCGTGCCGTTTTCAGGTTTTATCTGGGGTTTTCAGCAACCCAAAGTAATACCGGATAGCGTCTCGCATTGTGAGTCGTTGCCGTTAGCGTTGTTTCAGGCATCGGGATATACCTCCTGCAACACAAAGGAGGAGTAGCAATGTGGCGATGGATAAGCGGGTTAATGCTCTTGTGGAGTGGCTATGGCGCGGCGGTGTGCCCGGTGTGGTCGCAGGCAAAAGCTGAGAAAGAGATGGCGTCGTTAAGCGCGCAAATCAAACGCTGGGATGACGCTTACTGGAAGCAGGGCGTGAGCGAGGTCAACGACGAAGTTTACGACCAGCTTAACGGGCGCTTAATGCAGTGGCAGCACTGTTTTGGCAGTGAGCCTTCAGAGGAGAAACTCCCTGCGCTGGTGGGAAGCGTAAAACATCCTGTTGCCCATACGGGCGTACATAAAGTGGCCAGCAAAGAGGAGTTGAGACAGTGGATGCGTGCGCGGCAGCATCTGTGGATGCAGCCCAAAGTTGACGGTGTGGCGGTAACGCTGGTCTATCGTGACGGAATGTTAACCCAGGCCATCAGTCGTGGTGATGGCCTGAAAGGGGAAGACTGGACCGGGAAGGTGCGTTTGATCCCGACTATTCCGCAAAAGCTCACCGGCAAGCTCGCGAACAGCGTCTTACAGGGCGAGCTTTTCTGGTTAAGCGACAATCACATTCAGCGGCAGATGGGCGGGATGAACGCTCGCGCAAAGGTGGCGGGGGCGATGATGCGGCAAAAGGATAACTCAGTTTTGAGCAAGATCGGCGTGTTCATCTGGGCCTGGCCGGATGGGCCGAAAGATATGCAGACATCTTTAGCTGAGCTGTCTCAGGCCGGTTTTACGCTGTCGGCACGGTATACGCTACCCGCCGAATCTGTTGATGCCGTCGAGAAACAGCGCGCCGCCTGGCACGTAACCGGATTACCCTTTGCCACGGATGGCATTGTGGTGCGTTCGGAGGATGCGCCCGCAGGGGAAGGCTGGTTACCGGGCGAAGGCAACTGGCTGGTTGCGTGGAAATATGCGCCTGCAGCCCAGGTGACCGAGGTGAGTGATATTCATTTTTCCGTGGGGCGAACGGGCAAAATGTCCGTTGTAGCCGCACTGGAACCTGTGCAACTGGACGATAAACAGGTACGGCGGGTGAGTTTGGGCTCGGTGGAGCGCTGGCAGAGGCTGGATATTGCCTCAGGGGATCAGATCCAGGTCAGCCTGGCCGGGCAGGGTATTCCCCGGTTTGATAAGGTGGTCTGGCGCGGGACGGACAGACATAAACCCGAGCCTCCAGCCTCGCGTTATCATGCGCTGAGCTGTTTCTATGCTTCTCCGGAATGTATGGAACAGTTCTTTGCCCGACTGACCTGGCTCAGCTCAAAGCAGGTACTTGATATTGAAGGATTAGGCGAGTCAGGCTGGCGCACCCTCTGGCAGGCACATCATTTTGAACACCTCTTTTCGTGGCTGTTATTAACGCAGGCGCAAATGCAGGCTACGCCTGGGTTTTCCTCCGCGCGCGGGCTGGCGCTCTGGCATCGATTTAATCTGGTGCGCGAGAAGCCATTTATTCGCTGGCTCATGGCATTGGGTGTTCCGCTGACACAGGCTTCGCTGAAGGCGATGGGGAACGTAACGTGGCAGACGTTGAGCGAACGTAACGCAAAGGACTGGCAAAGCCTGCCGGGAACGGGAGAGAGGAAGGCGCGACAAATTGTTGCCTTCATCCACGACCCTGGCGTTGCCGGGCTGGCATCCTGGTTAGGCAAGCAGGGCCTGCCTGGATTTTAGAGCGAGCTTGCTTTAGCTTTGCGCCAGGGGGTATGTCTGTCTGGTGAACTGAAGGTTTCGCGGAGCTGATCGTAGTCATAGATGTGGCGGCCGCCATCAATTACCGGGATAAGTGTGGGAGCCTGATAGCACGCCGCAAGCACCGAGCTGCATTGATCAACACCCGTTGTGATTCCAAGCCACGTCAACATCAACTCATAATTGCTTGCTGTGGGCCACGCTTCATGCACCCACCCCACCGATCTTTTTTGAGCATTCAGGGCTTGCTGGCTATACCAGATAAACTGGGGGACCTGGTAAGCCTCTTTGCTTGGGTTGCGTGAGCCATGCATATAGATGGAGTTCAGCTGCGGGTTTTTTTCCAGCCCATGGTCTGAAAAATAGAGCAGAGAGGATGCGCTGCCCTGCAGACGTTTAGCTACTTCGCCAATGAAGTAGTCGGTAAACAGAATCGCATTATTGTAGCAATCTTCATACTTGTTGCCGGTATGCAGAATATTTGCGGATGGCGGATACCGATCGCAGGCCATCTCATGACTGCCGTTGATATGCAGGAAAATTAACTTCCTGCCGGGGGCTTTAAGCGCCTCATCCAGGGCAGGTAAAAGCTCGGTGTCATAACGGGTGTCAATCCACTGGGCTTTATGGCTAATAGAAGCAATCGCCACAATATAGTTATTGCTCTTGCCTGTATTACCCTGGGCGCTAATCCATTCGGTGTGATAGCCCGTTTTTTTAGCGACGCTAACGATATTGTCAGCAAGCTTATCGGTGGTGAAGTGGTCTGGATCAGCTTTACTTAATATCATCGGCACGGAAAGCACGGTGGCTGACGCAGGGGCAATAGCATTGCTAAAAATGAGGGAGTCCTTCGCCAGCAAGGATTCCACTGGCGTGGTATCCTGGTGAAAACCGTAGAGCTTCATATTGCTGCGACGTGCGGATTCACCCACGATAACAACATAGTTTTCGATGCCCGTTTCATGATACTGCAACGCAGGATAATTGACGCTGTGCTGGCTAATTTTCTCCGCCAGCGCGTTATCGCGATGGGCAATAATGAACTCTGCGCCGGTGTAAAATGGCGTATTGGTTAAAATCCGGGAGCTTAGCGGATAATAAACTTCAAGGTCGTGGCGTTTTTTTAGCCAATTTGCCGTCGAATACCAGCCAAAATAAACGGCAAGCAGAACGAAGCCGATAGTTTTGACGCGGGAAGAAACATGCTCGCTAGCTGCTTTGATTGCGAACCAGGTGACAATAAAGTAAGCAAACGCGGCTGGTAAACAGTGCAGGTATAAACCTGACATGCTTTTCGCTTCGGCTACGTGAGTGCCGAGAATACTCATCGCGAATACCGTGTTAAATTCGCTCTGGTAGACGCTCCAGGTACTGTAAGCAATCGCAAAATTTAACGTGAGCAGGGCGGTTAAAAAAAATGCGAGGATCTTGCCGGGAAGCGAGCGAAAGATTGCTGCGGCGCAAACCAGTAAAAGCGCATTACAAATCGCAATGCGCACTGCGAATCGTGCAGGTTGCGTTAAAAATACTGGCCATAACTGAATCAGCACGGAAACGAGCAGCAAAATTAAAAAATGGCTGCTGAGTTTTTTATTAATAATCAGGGCTGACGTTTTGGCAAAGGACATTGTTTTAACGCAAGTTTATGGGGACAAAGATGCGACAGTTTATCGCGTTTGGCCCGGTTATATGAGATAACAAAAAGTGCTTTTTACTACTTTGTTGTGGTTTTGTTGAGAATTCAATGGGTGTCCTGCGTGTAATGAAAAACAGGCAATCCCAGCTTTAAGCGCAGTGCCAGCAAGCGAGCCGTAAAGCCAAATAATAACGTGGCAATGACCACAACATCATGGCTCGAAACATAATGTTGTAAAGCAATATACAGAACGGCAGACGCAAAGGATATTCCGGCGTAAAGCTCTTTCTGGAAAACCAGTGGAATGCGCTTGCAGAACATATCGCGCAGCACACCGCCGAATACGCCCGTGACCACGGCGGCAATGGTAGCGATAACAGGTCCTTCCCCCATATCGAGCGCGATTTGTGCTCCGATAATCGAGAAAACCACCAGACCTAAAGCGTCAAGGACTAAAAACAGGCGGCGAAGATGGGGCATGACGGGCGCCACTATGGTGGTTAACACGGCAGCTGTCGCCACGATAATGACGTACTCGGGGTGTTTGACCCAGCCAAGCGGATAATGTCCCAGCAGAATATCGCGTACCGAGCCGCCGCCCAGCGCGGTCGCTGTAGCAATAATGATCACGCCGAAG
Source organism: Enterobacter sp. fkY84-1 (assembly GCF_052974705.1). Taxonomy (NCBI): domain Bacteria; kingdom Pseudomonadati; phylum Pseudomonadota; class Gammaproteobacteria; order Enterobacterales; family Enterobacteriaceae; genus Enterobacter; species Enterobacter sp. fkY84-1. The sequence goes on from NZ_CP169393.1 coordinate 91,161, forward strand.
GTGTCCATACGGCGACGTCCGGCAGCAAGTGCGCCGGTCATGGCTTCTGCGGTGATGCCAATGAGATAAAGGATGTGAAGCAGCATATTTCCTCCGGTGTGAACGCGGGGGAGGTTAGCGATTTGTGCGCAAGATCACGATTGAGTTTTTCTAAGGCGACTGCGTTTGCCCTATAAATTTTTATCAATTTATGTTGAATAAGCTTGATGAAAGGCGGTGACGCGCAAAATCAGGTGCCGGAATGGATTAGAAATAATAATGGGTGGTGCCGTCGACACCACCCGATAAGGCATTACTCAATATTCTGGATCTGCTCGCGCATTTGCTCAATCAGCACTTTCAACTCAATCGCTGAATTCGTCACTTCTGCATTGATCGACTTAGACGCAAGAGTGTTCGACTCGCGGTTGAACTCCTGCATCATAAAGTCCAGACGGCGGCCTACCGCTTCTTTTTTCTTAAGAATGTTGTAGGTCTCTTTAACGTGCGCTTCCAGACGGTCCAGCTCTTCAGCGACATCAATACGTTGCGCCATCAGCACCAGCTCTTGTTCCAGACGGGTGTTTTCCAGCTGAACTTCTGCCTCTTCCAGTTTGGCGACCAGGCGCTCGCGCTGCCACTGCAGCACTTCCGGCATATGGGTGCGAACCTTAGCCACTTCCGCACTCACGCCTTCAAGGCGCTGCTCAATCATCGCTTTCAGCGCCTGACCTTCGGTTTCGCGGGCAACGATAAAGTCATCCAGCGTGCCGTCGAGGGCGGCCAGAATTTCAGCGGCAATCGCGTCCAGATCCTGCTCGCCGGCGGCCATGACGCCAGGCCAGCGCAGAATATCAACCGGGTTGATTTCGCCTTCATCGCTCTGCATTTTGACCCAGTTCGCCGCATTCACGAGCTGTTTCGCCAGTTTTTCGTTGAGGATCAGCTCGCCCTGTGCGCTGGCATCAGGCTCAAAGCGCAGGTTACATTCCACTTTACCGCGCGTCAGACGCGTACGGATACGCTCGCGAACAACAGGCTCAAGGCTGCGGAACTGCTCCGGCATACGGAAATACGTTTCCAGGTAACGCTGGTTTACCGAGCGCATTTCCCATGTAGCGCTACCCCAGCTACCCTTGATTTCACGCCGGGCGTAGGCGGTCATACTGCGGATCATAGACATTCCCGTTTTTAAAGGAGAGATGGGGGGATTATAGCTTTCGGGGGCTTCTCAGGATAGGAATAAGCGTCCTTTATCCGTATAATGCGCAGCCACATTCGTTTCAAGCCGGAGAATCCATCATGCGTCCATCAGGTCGTAGCGCCAATCAGGTGCGTCCCGTCACCCTGACCCGTAACTATACAAAACACGCTGAAGGCTCCGTGCTGGTTGAGTTTGGTGACACCAAAGTGCTGTGTACCGCATCCATCGAAGAAGGCGTTCCGCGCTTCCTGAAAGGTCAGGGCCAGGGCTGGATCACCGCCGAGTACGGCATGCTGCCGCGCGCGACCCATACCCGTAACGCCCGTGAAGCGGCGAAGGGTAAGCAGGGCGGTCGTACCATGGAAATTCAGCGTCTGATCGCGCGTGCGCTGCGCGCCGCCGTTGATCTGAAAACCCTCGGCGAATTCACGATTACCCTGGACTGCGACGTGATTCAGGCCGATGGTGGCACGCGTACGGCCTCTATTACCGGCGCCTGTGTAGCGCTGGCAGATGCTCTGAACAAGCTGGTTGCTGCCGGTAAGCTGAAAACCAATCCAATGAAAGGCATGGTTGCGGCGGTCTCCGTAGGCATCGTTAACGGTGAAGCGCTTTGCGATCTGGAATACGTTGAAGATTCCGCTGCAGAGACAGACATGAACGTGGTGATGACCGAAGACGGTCGCATCATTGAGGTGCAGGGCACGGCAGAAGGCGAGCCGTTCACCCACGAAGAGCTTCTCTCCCTGCTGGCGTTGGCCCGAGGGGGAATCGAATCCATTGTCACGACGCAGAAAGCGGCGTTAGAAAATTGATTTTAAAGGCGACCAATGAGTCGCCTTTTTTTTGCCTGTAAGACAGAAAAACCAAAGGAGCTAATCCATGAAATCGTATCAGCGCCAGTTTATTGAGTTTGCGCTTAACAAGCAGGTACTTAAGTTTGGCGAATTTACGCTGAAATCCGGGCGTAAAAGTCCTTATTTCTTCAACGCCGGGCTGTTTAATACCGGGCGCGATCTGGCACTGTTAGGCCGTTTCTATGCCGAAGCGCTGGTGGATTCCGGGATTGATTTTGACCTGCTGTTTGGCCCGGCCTATAAGGGCATTCCGATTGCGACCACTACCGCGGTGGCGCTGGCGGAACATCATGATCGCGACGTGCCGTACTGCTTTAACCGCAAAGAAGCCAAAACCCACGGTGAAGGCGGGAATCTGGTCGGCAGCGCGCTGCAGGGCCGCGTCATGCTGGTGGACGATGTGATCACCGCGGGCACGGCGATCCGCGAATCAATGGAGATTATCCAGGCCAACGGTGCAACGCTGGCTGGCGTGTTGATTTCGCTGGATCGTCAGGAGCGTGGTCGCGGAGAAATTTCCGCCATTCAGGAAGTGGAGCGGGATTACAACTGCACTGTGACGTCAATAATCACCCTGAAAGATCTGATTGCGTATCTGGAAGAGAAGCCTGAGATGGCGGACCATCTGGCAGCGGTAAAAGCGTATCGCGAAGAATTCGGGGTTTAAGTGCATTGCCCGGTGGCGTTGTGCTTACCGGGCCTACCCGTTCGTAGGCCGGATAAGGCGAAGCCGCCATCCGGCGATGGCGTTACTGTAATTGTGCTGCGACTAACGGCCAGCGGGCGTCAAAATCGTCCGTTGGGCGGTATTTGAACTCGCTGCGCACGAAGCGGGAAAGCATCCCTTCACAAAACGCCAGAATCTGGCTCGCCAGCAGCGTTTCATCAATGCTGTATCCTTCACCCTCACGCATTTTCTTCTCGCGCAGAACCTGGCGCAGCTGCGCTTCAATGCGTTCGAAAAGCTGGTTAATGCGGCCCTGGAGTCTGTCCTGCTCAAACATCAGCGCGTGGCCGGTCAGGATACGGGTTAAGCCCGGATTGCGTTCACCGAAGCCCAGGATTAACAGCACTATCAGACGCAGACGCGCGGTAGTGTCTTTTTCGTCTTTCAGAATCAGGTTGATGCGCGTGATCAGGCTGTCTTCAATAAACTCGATCAGACTGTCGAACATCCGGGTCTTGCTCGGAAAATGACGGTACAGCGCCGCCTCAGACACGCCTACGGAGGCGGCCAGTTTAGCGGTGGTGATGCGTTGACTGCCATCGCTGGATTCAAGCATCAGAGCCAGAGATTGAAGTATTTCTTCGCGACGATTCCTTTTCGCGGTTTGTTTTTCTGCCATGTTACAAAATACCCCTGAAAATAAGCACTTGCCAGGCTGGCATCCACACAGCGACCGCAAACGGACGTTTGCGGTTTGTTATTGCATTATGACGCTGTGAGATACGTGTTTGTCGGGCCGTTACTTGCGCCCGGAATGGCCGAAGCCGCCTTCGCCACGGTCGGTGGCGTCAAAGTCTGCCACCAGGTTAAATTCTGCCTGTACCACCGGTACAAAGACCATCTGTGCGATACGCTCACCCGGTTCAATGGTGAAGCTGTCCTGACCACGGTTCCAGACGGAGACCATCAGTTGACCCTGATAGTCGGAGTCGATCAGGCCCACCAGGTTACCCAGCACAACGCCGTGCTTATGGCCCAGGCCAGAACGCGGCAGGATAACCGCTGCCAGCGACGGGTCAGCAATGTGAATCGCCAGGCCAGTCGGAACCAGGGTCGTGGCACCCGGAGCCAGTTCTACGGCGTCATCGAGACAGGCGCGCAGGTCAAGACCGGCAGAGCCGGAGGTGGCATAGGTTGGCAGCGGGAATTGCTCGCCAACACGCGGGTCCAGAATCTTAACGTCGATTTTTTTCATCATAACGGGTAACGATCTCGTCGAGTAAATGTTGGCCCAGGAGTTCCTTGCGCTCAAGCGGTAAGACTTTATCTCCATCCTGCCAGAAAAGATGCAGTGCGTTGCTGTCGCTGTTAAATCCTTGTGTGGCCAGCGATACGTCGTTCGCGCAAATCAAATCGAGGTTTTTGCGGGTACGTTTTTGCCGGGCATATTCTTCCACATTATTCGTTTCTGCGGCAAACCCAACGACGTATGGACGGTGGCTTTTTAGTGCGGCGACACCGGCAACAATGTCCGGGTTTTTCACCATTTTTAGTGTTAATTCATCGCCTTGCTTTTTAATTTTAGCCTCGGCGATCGTCTCAGCACGATAGTCTGCAACGGCCGCACAGCCGATAAAAATCTGCTGGCTTTGCGCATGTGCCTGCACGGCGGCTTCCATCTCCAGCGCGGTGGTAACGTCAATTCGCTTCACACACGCAGGGGTAGGCAGAGAGACCGGGCCGCTCACCAGCGTGACGTTCGCACCACGCTTCGCGGCGGCGGCGGCAATCGCAAAGCCCATTTTGCCGGAACTGTGGTTGGTGATGTAGCGCACCGGATCCAGCGGCTCGCGCGTGGGGCCCGCGGTTATCATGATGTTGAGATGTTGCAGATCGTTGACAGGCGAAAAGTGGGCCGCGGCCATATCAACAATCGTCAGCGGATCAAGCATGCGGCCCGGGCCAACATCGCCGCAGGCCTGGCTACCGCTGTCCGGACCCCAGATAAGCAGGCCGCGTGAGGCCAGGGTCTCAAGATTGTGCTGCGTAGCCGCGTTACGGTACATCTGCTGGTTCATGGCAGGCACGATGGCAACAGGCGCAGGTGTGGCCAGACAAATGGTGGAGACCAGGTCGTTTGCCATACCGGCCGCTACCCGGGCGATTAAATCAGCCGTGGCGGGCGCGAGGATAACCAGGTCTGCCCATTTCCCAAGCTCAATATGGCCCATCGCGGCTTCGGCGGCCGGATCGAGCAGGCTGTCAGATACCGGGTATCCTGAAACGGCCTGCAGGCTCAGAGGAGTGATAAAGGCTTTACCGCCTTCGGTTATCGCGACCCGTACATCTGCCCCGCGCTCGCGCAGACGACGCACCAGCTCCGGCGCTTTGTAGGCAGCAATACCGCCGCTCACGCCAAGAACGATTTTTTTACCGGCCAGGCTCATCATGATTCTTTCCTGTTGGGGTTCACCAGAGAGCGGGCATTTTATCACAATCCCCAAAACGGGGTGATTTTGTCCTTCGACCACTTTGCGAGGCGCTACGCAAGAACGCAACGTGGTCGTCGAGTGCCTGACTGGCCTGTGGCAGCATGCGGTTAAAAAAGGGAGAAAGAGCATGGAAGAAGAGGATGAGCCGCTGCTGCCGCGCGAAAAACTGCTGCGCTATGACGTCACCCTGTTAAAAGATGATGAACTGCTGGCGCTCTTTTTACGTACCGGAACGCCCGGTAAAACGGTATTTACGCTGGCAAAAGAGCTGATCGTACATTTCGGTTCTCTGCACGGTTTGCTGACCGCCGAACTGGCGCAGTTTAAGCACGTAGAAGGGATCGGTGTGGCGAAATATGCCCAGTTGCGGGCCATTGCTGAACTTGCCCGCCGTTTTTACAATGTCCGCATGGAGAAGGACGATCCGATCCTGACGCCAGCGATGACGCGTGAATATCTGCAAAGCCAGTTAACCGATATCGAGCGCGAGATCTTTATGGTGATCTTTGTCGATAACAGAAACCGGGTACTGAAACATAGCTGCCTCTTTGCCGGCACGTTAAGCCACGTTGAGGTGCATCCGCGAGAAATTGTGCGGGAAGCGATAAAAGTGAATGCAGCGGGCGTGATCCTCGCGCATAATCACCCCTCAGGCTGTGCAGAACCGAGCAGAGCGGACAAAGAAATCACCGAGCGCATTATCAAATGCTGTCAATTCATGGACATTCGTGTGCTGGACCATCTGATAATTGGCCGCGGAGAGTACATTTCTTTTGCAGAACATGGCTGGATTTAGGCTATTTCTCGCGATCCATCGGGATCTTTGTCTGTTCGGGACTTGAGCACACCGCCGAGTCAGCGTATACTACGCCACCTTTGAGAATCTCGGGTTTGGCATTTGGGCCTGGCAATCGAGAGTTCACTTAGAACTATGCGATGACCGGGCTGTAAAGCCTGACGAGGCGCCGATACCCCATACGAAGCTCGAGCTAATTTGATTTTTGGAGAATAGACATGTCCCGAGTCTGCCAAGTTACTGGCAAGCGTCCGGTGACCGGTAACAACCGTTCCCACGCACTGAACGCGACTAAACGCCGTTTCCTGCCGAACCTGCACTCTCACCGTTTCTGGGTTGAGAGCGAGAAGCGTTTTGTCACCCTGCGCGTATCTGCTAAAGGTATGCGTGTAATCGATAAGAAAGGCATCGATACAGTTCTGTCTGAACTGCGTGCCCGTGGCGAAAAGTACTAAGTACTTAAAGAGGAAATAAATCATGGCTAAAGGTATTCGCGAGAAAATCAAGCTGGTTTCTTCTGCTGGTACAGGTCACTTCTACACCACCACGAAGAACAAACGTACTAAGCCGGAAAAACTGGAACTGAAAAAATTCGATCCAGTTGTACGCCAGCACGTACTGTACAAAGAAGCTAAAATCAAATAATTTTAGTCTCCTTGTATCGAAAAACCCCGCAACTGCGGGGTTTTTTGCATTCTGTATCTCAACGGAGGAACCATGCCTGAATTACCTGAGGTAGAAACCAGCCGTCGCGGCATTGAGCCCCATCTGGTCGGCGCGACGATTCTTCACGCGGTTGTCCGTAACGGGCGTCTGCGCTGGCCGGTGTCCGATGAGATCCATGCCCTGAGCGATAAACCCGTCCTTAGCGTGCAGCGCCGCGCGAAATACCTGCTGCTGGAGCTGCCCGACGGCTGGATCATTATCCACCTGGGGATGTCCGGGAGCCTGCGCGTTCTTACCGAAGAACTGCCTGCGGAAAAGCACGACCACGTCGATCTGGTGATGAGCAACGGCAAAGTGCTGCGTTACACCGATCCACGGCGCTTTGGCGCGTGGCTGTGGACGAAGGAGCTGGAAGGGCATAACGTGCTGGCGCATCTGGGCCCGGAGCCGCTCTCAGACGCGTTTAACGCGGAATACCTCAAGGCGAAGTGCGCGAAGAAGAAAAGCCCGATTAAGCCCTGGCTGATGGATAACAAGCTGGTGGTCGGCGTGGGGAATATCTACGCCAGCGAATCGCTGTTTGCGGCCGGGATCCACCCCGATCGGCTGGCCTCGTCGCTGTCGGCGCAGGAGTGCGAGCTGCTGGTTCGGGTGATTAAAGCCGTATTGCTGCGCTCAATTGAGCAGGGGGGGACAACGCTGAAGGACTTCCTGCAAAGTGACGGCAAGCCGGGCTATTTTGCCCAGGAGCTGCAGGTGTATGGCCGTAAGGGCGAACCGTGCAGAGTCTGCGGCACGCCCATTATTGCCACGAAGCACGCCCAGCGCGCCACGTTCTACTGCCGTCAGTGCCAGAAATAGGGCTACTTGAGCTTTTCCATCAACGCCTGGTGGACGTTAACCGGCAGGAAATGGGTAACGTCCCCGTGATGTCGCGCCACCTCTTTCACCAGCGTGGACGAGATAAACGACCACTCTTTGGAGGGCATCAGGAATACGCTCTCCAGTTCCGGCATCAGGTGGCGGTTCATGTGCGCCAGCTGCATCTCATATTCGAAGTCTGCCACCGCGCGTAAACCGCGGATCAGAATGTTCGCCTGCTGGGCGCGGGCGAAGTTAGCCATCAGGTCGCTGAATCCGACCACCTCAACATTCGGCAGGTGCGAAATGGCATCGGTGGCGAGCTGCACGCGCTCGTGGAGGTCAAACATCGGCTTTTTGCTGGGGCTGGCGGCAATGGCCAGGATCACCTTGTCAAACATGCACGCCGCACGGGTGATGATATCAAGATGACCGTTGGTGATCGGATCGAAGGTACCCGGATAAATCGCTTTTGTGCTCATGGCTCACGTTTTCTCTGAGTAGCCGCGGCAGAGCGCCCACAGCTCGGTGTATTTGTTGAAAGTATACTGGGCATTGACTACCGCAAGTAACCAGCCCTGCTTACCGTCCAGCACGCCACCACGCAGCAGGAGCGTTTTCAGGAACGCGCCCAGCGTGTGGGTAAAGATACCGGTCAGTGAGGCCTTCTTGCCGCGCTGGTGACGCTCCTGCGCCCAAGCCGTGGCATAGTTGAGCTGTTTACGCTGGAAGCTCGCGAAATCGCGGCAGGTCAGGTGCAGCAAATCGCCCGTCAGGGAGATGATCTGGGCGTTGTCGCAGGCCAGGGATTCATGCACCAGATTGTCGTTGTACTGATACCGCTCGCGCTCGTAGAGGCGCGTCACGCGGTCAGGATACCAGCCGCTGTGGCGCATAAAACGGCCAAGGAAGTAGTTGCGGCGGGCAATGCTGTATACAGCACCAGGTTGAGGTGAGGAAAGCACCGCCTGAATGGCCTGCTGAAGCTCCGGCGTGATGCGCTCGTCAGTATCGAGCATCAGGACATAATCTCCGGTGGCAAACCCCTGCGCGCGCTGGCGCTGGAGGCCATAGCCTTGCCAGTCAGTATCGATAAAGACTTTTGCGCCCGCTGCCCGGGCAACGTCCACCGTGTTGTCCTTACTTCCGGAATCAAGAACGACTATCTCGTCAGCCCAGGCAACCGACGCCAGGCAGTCCGGAAGCAGGTCGGCGGCGTTTTTGGCGATCATCACGACCGACAGACGCGTTGACATCAGTGGCTCCGCTGGGGCAGGTAAGGTTGCAGAAGCTGCAGCAGACGGGTCAGGGCACCCTGGTTCTGGTGCAGCACTTCGACTGCATGTCGCCCGTACCACAGGCGATAATCTTCGTCAGTCAGAAGGGTTGAGACCTCTTTGACTACCGAATCCGCATCGGTCACGGTAATTAAACCATCGGCCTGCTGTAATTTCGCGCAGATATCTTTGAAGTTAAACGTATGTGGCCCCATCAGCACCGGAATGGCGTGGGCGGCCGGCTCGAGCGGGTTATGGCCGCCGCGCTCCACCAGGCTGCCGCCGACAAACGCGAGGTCAGCAATGCCGTAGAGCAGCATCAGTTCGCCCATCGTATCGCCAATCACCACCTGGGTGCTGCCAGACGGGATCTCCCCGCTGCTGCGCAGCGTGAAGCTGAAACCGGCTTTCTGAACCATTTCACGGGCATCTTTAAAACGTTCCGGATGGCGGGGCACGAGGATTAGCAGTAAATCAGGGAAGCTTTCCAGCAGCTTGCGGTGCGCCTGCAGGATGATCTCTTCTTCACCGTCATGGGTACTGGTCGCAATCCAGACCTGACGACGCGGGGCCCACTGGCGGCGAAGCGTGATCGCGCGGGCGGCGAGTTCAGGGGTAACCGAAATATCAAATTTCAGGCTACCCGTCACTGCAAGCTGGTTGCGCTTCAAGCCCAGAGAGATAAAGCGTGCCGCATCTTCTTCATTCTGCGCGGCAATCAGGGTGATTTTGCTCAGCAGGTGGCGCATAAATTTACCCAGCTTGCCGTAACCTTTCGCCGAGCGCTCTGACAGGCGCGCGTTGGCAATCACCAGCGGAATTTTACGGGCATGCAGGGCGGAAATCATGTTCGGCCACAGTTCGGTTTCCATCACAATCACCAGCTTCGGGCGAACGGTATTCAGGAAACGATTCATGGCGCAGGGGAGATCGTAAGGGAGATAGACGTGATGAACGTCTTTGCCGAAAGCGGATAACGCGCGCTCCGAGCCGGTTGGCGTCATCGTCGTGACGGTAATCGGCAGCGACGGGTAGCGGTGACGCAGGGCGCGAACCAGCGGGATCGCCGCCAGCGTTTCACCGACAGAAACGGAATGCAGCAAAATACCGTCCGGTGCGACTTTATTGCGGCAGAAGCCATAGCGTTCAGCCCAGCGTTTACGATACGCAGGCGCTTTACGGCTACGAAGCAACAGTCTCAGCCACACCAGTGGCTGAATAATGTAGAGCAGGGCGGTATACAACAATTCCAAGCGATTATCCGTTTTTTTAGTTTCGGCGGGCAAATTCTAAGCATTTGAGCCGTCTAAAGCTATCTCTTTGGTGTTTTAAGATACCCATTTGCCTGCGTTACGCTCATTCGCCTGAAAAAAAACGGGCAATTTCTTGCCCGTTTCATGTCTAACCGTTTAGCGCTCCGCTTCGGGGAGGGCATTCAGATGGTAGGTTACGCGCTCCGAAAGCCCGCGAATATCACCGCCAGTGATAAAGAAGCTGTCATCTTTTTGATTCGGATTGCTGACGTCGTAGCCCAGCATCTTGTTGATGAGTGTTGCCACCTGGTAATGGTTGAGAGGTACCTGCGGGCTGATCTCCTTCATGGCGTAAGCCGGATCGTTGCTGAAGTAGAGGAACGGTACCTGAGCAATTGGCATTTCAACAACCGAGTGGCCAAACAGACCGTTATCGCCCACGCGTTCACCGTGATCGGAGGTGATAAACACCAGCACCGGCAGTTTGGATTTTGCCAGCGCGGTGCGAATCGCGGACGCGAGTTCTTTGTCATACAGGCGGACCGCATCGTCATACTCATTTTTCTTCTGCGCCACATCATCACTCAGACGCGGCGTAGAGAATTTCGCGAAGCCCTGCGGAATATTACGCTCGTACGGGATATGTGGCGCGCGGCTGTTGAGCACCATCAGGAACGGTTTGTTCCAGTCCAGGGTTGCTTTCTCAACGGATGGCGTCAGAACAACGTCTGCGCCGACATCTGGTGCCGGGCGAATCTGGGTATCTTCCCACAGATCGATATCATGGATGCCAATCCAGTTGCTCAGCCCTTCCAGCCCCTGGGCGGAGATAAAGGCGGTCTGATAACCCTGTTTCTTCGCGTTGGCGAAGATATTGGTGGATTTCGATTTATAGGCCCCGTAGTTATCCGGCTCGCGCAGATTATTCACCAGCATCGGGATGGCCACGCGGGTGGACACGGCGTTGGAGACAATCAGGCGGCCCGTACCTTGATACTGCTGGAGCAGCGCTTTCAGCTCGGGTGTGGTATCGCGTTCGTAGCCCAGAGCGCTGACGTGGTGCGGATTAAGGCTTTCACCTATCGCCAGAATAATCGAATATTTACCCGCGCGCGTATCCTTAACAGGTTTGACCTGGTAGGGATCGTAGTGGGTCAGATTCTGGTTTTCGCCTGACATCGCTTCCGGGATCAGGCGTATGGCGCTGAAGCTCATCGCAGACAGGCCGTTACGCAGCAGGGAGTGGCGCAGGTCCGGGTTGAACTTGTACATCTGCCCGTCGATCGCTTTGTAGAACTGACCGACAAACATCACGACAATCGCAAGCAGGCAAGGAAGCGCAATCCATTTGTGCCAAAGTGGCGCCAGACGACGCGCAAAGACCAGCGCAAACACGACCGCCACAATCATGATGGCGAAGTAGATGCCCAGTGAACCCAGGCTGTCGGTGATCCCACTGGCAATGTCTTTCGTTTCCACGAACGCCAGCCAGACTTCGCTCGGGCCATAGAACTGACCGTAGAACTGGTAGTACACCGCTTCCGAAATCTGAACGATAAACGTGACGGCCAGCAGCAGGCGAGTCAGGAAGAAACGCGCGCTGGCTGCGGCAAGCAGGGAGATGATCAGATACAGCGAGATATCACCGGATTTCGGCTGGTAGACGTGATCTTTCAGCAGAATGATGATTTCTGAAAGCGAGAACAGCAGCAGGAATGCCAGCGTCAACCCCAGGGTGCGCAACAGATTGCTGCGCGGGGTGAACGAAGAGTGTGTCGTTGTTTTGAACATGGAAGGACTCTATTCCGATCAGAACTTTTTAGTCAGCGGGCGAATGGCTTTACCAAAACCAAAGCGCAGTGCGCGAACTACCGTAGGACGATTGTGCAATCCTTTTCGCCAAATATCCTCAAACAGGGCATACCAGCGTGCAGCGACCGCTTCGCGGGAATAGACCTGTAGGCGTTTTTCACCCTGTTCGCGCATCTGACGATACAGTTCAGGGGAGTTTTTCAGACGCATAATGGCATTGAAGGCTTCATCAGGGGTTTTGGCAATCAGGTAGTCCAGCTCGCTTTCGCGGATCGCGCGATAAGACGGCTCGTCATCGCAGACCATCACCGTTTTCCCCAGCCAGTTGTTAATGAGCTTACTGGCAGGCTTACGCGCCAGTTTATGATCGTGCGATTTGCGGAAGCTGATGCACACGTCCACGTCCTGGTAGTTTGTCCAGTTATCGAACGAGATGCGGAGCTCAATACCTTGTTCGGCAAGACGTTGCTTAAAATTCCCTTCGCGGTATTCGTCCGGGAAACTGTCTACACGGCCGAAGAATGCGACGGTTTTGATTGTCTCGTCGGTGCGTTCGCGTGGTTTTACGCCCGGCTGTGGCCAGTAGGGGACGAAAATACGATTGCTATGGTTGTCTACTTCCGGATTCTGGTCGACGACAACATCGGCGCCAATCACGGGAGGGCGGTCCGCACGCGCGACCACGGTGAAGCCACGCCACGGCTTCACGCGGGAACCAAAGTCGTCGTTATGCATCAGGTTAATGGCATCTGGCCTGCATTCAGAGCCAAACGAACACTCGATTGCGTCACCATAATAGTGCTTTAGCGCCAGGGTAGTCTGGAACGTCCAGCCACCGCGGCCGCCACAATAAAATCGCTCCGGAATATCGTCAGGATTGACCTGGTTATCCAGGAGAGTCTGGAAATCTGCGTAGTTTTTAGCGATGAAATCCGCGCGGGAAACCGCGTGTAATTTAAGTTTGGTCATAATTTCCGTTAGCCAAGAATTTTTTTAAGACGGAAGTAGCGACGTCCCAGACGCCACCGTTGGCGGAAGCCGCGCGCATTTTGCCAAATCAGAGTCCAGATACCGCGATCGAAAAGCTCACGGGTGATCTCGCGTTTTTTGGCCATATCTTCAATGTTATTAATGCTATGCAGGATCCCCAGACCCTCTTTGGCGATTTGCCAGCGGCAGGCGGGCACGCGTTTCACCTGTTCCGGATAGCGTTTGTTGATGGCGTCCAGCATCTCCAGAATCTTCATATAATGGCGCGAAGAGCGCATGCGCGTGTCGTCCGTGCCTGGCGTATGGGAAACGGAAGCGGAGTGGATCAGGTAGTCGTAATAGGTCTCATCAATATACTGCACGCGTCTGGCGGTGAGCAGCACTTCCGTAGTCCAGGGGATGTCCTGATGGCGCAGACCCTGTTCAAAGCTGAAGCCCTGCTCTTTGATAAAGGCGTGGCGATAGATGTTCAGCCACGTCACGTGCAGGAACTTGCGCGATTCGAGCGCCATCTGCAGCCAGGTCGGGCCGTCCAGCACGTCGGTTGACGCAAGTTTATCTGAAGGGAAAATCTTTTTCGACGGGCGTCCGTCGTCATAAATGTAGGTACCGTTGCAGGTCGCGACGTCCAACTGCCCGGCGAGTGCAATTTCCAGCAGGCGCGGATACATGCCCGGATAGATGACATCATCAATATCCGGGAACGCGATGTAATCGCCCGTTGCTGCGGCCAGACCGGTATTACGGGCCGCAGAGACACCCCCATTAGGCTGGTCGATGACGTTAAAATGACTGAATTCACTGGCGTAGCGGGCGATGATCTCTGCAGAGCCGTCAGTAGAGCCGTCATTAACAATAACAAGTTCCAGGCTGTGCAGATTCTGTTTCTTTATGCTGTCAAAAAAAGCGCTCAGAAAATTCTCGCCATTATAGACGGCGACAACGAGGCTTAATTGAGGCGTTCCAGACATGCTTACTCCGTAATTTAACGCGGTGAGATGCGGCTAACGAGCGATACAGCAATGTGCAATGGCTTTTCGACAGCCGGCAGGCAAAAGAGTTCTGATAGGTAACGTTGCGCCGATGCGTATTGTCAACGGCGCTATGTATACGCAATCAGGAGGTTGTTTCTGTTCGTTTAGCGGGCCGTAACGCGCACATTCCCACAAGCAACCCGGTTAACAGCATATATTGTTCCAGGTAGTGATCTTTCAGATTGTGGTCAACCATGGTTCGGGAGAAGAAACCAACCGTAAACAGCAGCAGGAACATGCCCGCCATCATATTGCCATGGCGGAACTCGCGCCAGCCGATGTACCAGCAGCCTGCCAGCAGAATCAGCCAGCCTGCAATGCCCGCGATGCCGTTCTGGATACCAAACTCAATCAGGCCGTAGTGGCTGTGCGGAATGTTAATGCGATTGTCCTGCGTGTCGCGACGCAGCACATAGCGGAAGGCCTCTTTGCGAGGCCCCATTCCCGCAGGATGTTCGCCCACCAGTTTCCAGCCCTGATGGAAGAAGCTGGCACGACAGCCGTTGGAGTGATCCATTGGACGACCGAGATCGTTAGTCGGTACAGTTCCGTCTGTTCTGTTATAGCAAAAACTGGTGAAAGGCGCGTTCCAGCCTGTTACCGCATCATCTTCCAGACTTTGCCAGCGCGGATCGGTTTTCCAGGAGGCATAGCCCAGAAGCGCAGAAGCGATAATAATGCCCAGAAGGATGCCACCGGTGAGCAGCACCCGGCTGCGACGCATACTGTGCAGGCTGAGCAGTAGGAAGGTGGAGAACAGGCTGCCGACCAGGCCGATCGTTCCCCAGCGGGTATCGACTAACGCCGTGCAGACAAGGTTACACAACAGCATAAAGGCGAGGAACGGTGTCTTCAGGCGTAAGAAACGCTGATGAAGCAGGCCGCGCGTAAGCAGTTCGGCGAGCAGGAAACCGGTGATCATATTGACCTGGAAGCTCATGCGCGTGCGGTTATAAACAATCCGCGTTTCGCCCCAGTGGATCACGCCGTCTCGCCAGTAAAGCCAGACGGTATCAAGGAGGTGGATACAGACGACGCCCCAGAAAAAAAGGACGACGAGAGTAAAGAACCGGGCTGCCGATAAAGAGGGGAAGCGCTCCTGAATCACCGGTAATAACACCAGGCCCGCACAGAAAAGCAATACCGGACGTAACCACTGTCCATCCCAGGTCGACACCATTTCTTTAATATCTGGCGCGACAAAAAAGCCGTTAATCAGGATAAAGAAGGTTAATGCCCACAGCACAATAAGCACGAACTTAATTTTGTTTAAGTCCAGCGCTTTCCTCGCCACTGAAGAGCTAAAGAAAAGACCGAGCGCCACCACAATATTAGGATAAATCAGTCCATTACGATGAAAAGGTAGCTGATCGTTTGGGATTGGCCAGATAAAACATAAAGCCAGTACAGACAGTACTAAAAGACCTGTCAGGATGTTACGAGTATTTGTCATAATTTTGGTACTGGTAAAGGATCTCGGCGTTAATACCGGTTAGTTAACAATGCCATATGCAGATTCCACTGATTTTGAGTGGAATAAAAGCCTGAGAAAATTACCACAGAAGCCATTACTACAGAAGGACAATGTTTGTAAGCAAGATTAATCCGCCTGTGCATTATCGTAATACCCACGTATATAATCGGCGGCCTGGACAGCGGTTTCAGCTAAACGACAGGAAATATATGCATATTGTTCACACTGAAGCAGACGGCGGCAAAGGCGGGCAGCCTCTGCGCATTATCAACGAATCGCTTGGGATGATTCAGCGTGGCCATCAGGTGACTCTCCTTTGTCCGGAAACTGCGCCGCTCCACGCGCTGGCACGCAATGCCGGTCTGACGGTGGTCACGATGCCGTTGAAGCGTAAGAACCTTAAAAACCTGCAGGTGCTGCGTCGCTGGCTGAAGGATAACCGTCACTCGATTGACGTCATCAACAGCCATAACTCTGCCGATACCTGGCTGGTGGCGCTGGCGAATCTGACGCTGTCCAACCCTGTACCACTGGTGAGAACCCGTCATGCGTCCGGCGTACCGCGCAACAACTGGACGACCCGCTGGCTCTTCCGCACGGCCTGCGCGCATATCGTGACCACCGGCGAGGCGCTGCGCCATCAGGTGGCAAATATTGGCGTGCCGATGTCTCAGAGTACGTCGGTGCCAAGCGGTGTCGATACGCAGCGTTTCCATCCGGGAGATAAGCACCAGGCGCGGGTTCATTGTGGTTTGTCGCAGGACGATTTCTGGCTGGGCGTGGTATCGCATTTGCGCCCGAACAAAGGCCATAGCGTACTGCTGCGCGCCCTGGCGAAAATCGACAATCCACACATCAAGCTGGCGATTGTCGGCGAAGGTCCGCACAAAGCGACGCTGGAACAGGAAATCACCGCCCTGGGGTTACAGCACCGCGTAGTCATGGCGGGACATCAATCCGATCCGGAACGCTGGTTCCCGGCCTTTGATATTGCGCTCAGCCCTTCGCACGATATGGAAGGTGTTCCGCAGGGCGTGCTGCAATCGTTAGCCACCCGTATTGCCACCATTGCGACGGATGCGGGTGGAACGGGAGATGCGGTGATTAACGGGCAGACGGGAGTGCTGGTCGCGCAGCGCGACGAAAACGCGCTGCACGATGCCATAATGAAACTCTATGACGACTCAGCCCTTCGTGAGACGCTCGCGCAACAGGGATATGACTACCTGAGCACGCACTTTACCCGCGAATGTATGCTGGACGCGATGGAGAAAGTCTTCTCCGATGCCGCTCAGCGCAGCAAATCGCGATAAAGCGCCTGTAGCTCTTTCGCCATTCTGTCCAGGGTGAAGGGCTCGGCGGTTGCACGCGCAGCGGCGGAGTAATCGACACCCTGTTCACGGCCTTTCAGCCACAGCGAGATGGCCTGCTGGTAGCCTTCGCTGTCCAGCGCATCGCGCACCCAGCCGTTTTGACCCTCGGTTATCCACTCCGCCGCGCCGCAGCCGTGGCTGGTAAGCAGCGGCAAACCACAGGCCAGCGCTTCCACGCAGACGTTCGGGAAGGGATCGTAGAGCGTCGGCAGGATAAGGGCATCCGCCGTGCCATAGACTTCACGCACGTTGGCAACGGGGCCCAGGAACTTCACTCGTGAGGAAATCCCCAGCGCCTGCGCCAGCTTTTCGAACTTCCGCGCATGTTTATCGCGGCCGGCAATCAGCAGCCAGACGTCAGGATGCGCCACAATGGCGCGCAGCGCGGTGGCGACGCCTTTGCGGCTGAAGCCTGACCCAACATACGCCAGCACCGGTGCGTCAGGAGGAATACCCAGGGCATCACGCTGCGAAAGGGCGCGGACCTCAGGGCTAAACTGAACGGTGTCCACGCCGTTGTAGATCACCGTCAGCTTGTCGTCCGGCAGCCCGAAGCGCCGCACGATATCATCGCGCACCATCTTCGAATTACAGATCACCTTGCGCAGCTGCGGATGGGTAAACATCTGCGCCTCGGCCTGCAGAATGTAGCGGTGATAGCGGCTCAGAGATTGCGCCCAGCGCGCCAGCGGCGACAGAATGCGGCCATATTGCTCAAGCCAGGTGGCGTGAACACCGTCGCCCGCCCGGAAGATGGTGGCTCCCGGTATGCGTTCGTGGCTTTGCACAATATCAAACTGCGCAAAATGCGCGGCGGCTTCGAGAGCAAAACCGGATTCACGCGCGATGCGATTGCGAAACGGCGGATTGACCGTCAGCGTTTTCCAGCCTGCGGCATCCTCCCACTGGCGAGCAATCAGCGTGACATCAAGCGAGGTATCCTGCGCCAGCACGTTTAGCGCACGTGAGACAAAACGCTCTGCGCCACCGTTGGGGTTGTAGGTCTGTCGGACAATCGCCAGCTTCATGCAGGTGTTTCCGTTTCCAAGAGCATCGTATCGATGGCGCTCAGCACCTGCTGCGGGGTGATGGCGGTGATGCAGTCTGAGACACCGCTGTCTCCGCATCCCGCTTTGCCGCACGGCTGGCAGGTAAACCCGGCCACGATTACACGATAATTTACCCCCCACGGCGCCCATTTGATGGCGCCGGTAGGGCCAAAGATGGCGACGGTTGGCGTACCGACGGCGCTCGCAAGATGCATTGGCATGGAATCCACGCCGAAGTACACCCGGGCGTGCTTCATGAGCGCGCCCAGCTCTTTCAGGTTCAGCTGACCGCTTAAATCAAAGACCGGCTGGGTGAGGGCTGCGCGCAGCTCATCCATATAGGCCTTCTCTTCTTTTGACGGCGCGGCGGAGAGGACGATCGGCAGGCCGCGCGCCGCCAGGTTATCAATGGTCGCTGCCAGCTTTTTGATATCCCAGGCCTTAAACATCCAGCGCGAGGTCGGGTGAACCAGAATGTAGGATTTACTTGTGAGCCCAAACCCGGCCAGCTTATCGGCCACAGAGGCTTCTGCCGCGTCACCGGGCACAAAAAGCGTATGTTTGTCTTCATCGGACTGCGGATGAATGCCGATCCGGCGCAGGGCATCCAGATTAACCTCCACCATATGACGGCTGTTGTCCTGAATCGCCGGATAGAGCGTGGTGAACGATTTCACCCAGCGGCGACGCGCCAGGCCCCCGCGCTTATCCGGCTTAAAGCCGACGGAGACGCGCGGTTTCAGACGACGCGCCAGACGCGCGCCGTGCCAGTGTTCGGTCAGGTTAATCAGCACGTCATACTGACGGCCTTTCAGGGTGTTCAGCAGGGCGCGGTAGAGGCGGAATTGTTCAAACCAGCCCTTCTTGCGCCAGTTGCGCCCAATAGTGTGCACCTGGTCGATATGCGGATGGCTGGTCAGCATCGCCTGGGTATCGTCATAAACCAGCGCATCGACTTCCACGTTCGGCCAGTTCTTTTTCAGCACGGTAAAAACCGGCGAGGTAAGCAAAACGTCACCGTGGTGACGAAGCTTAATAATCAGCACGCGCTTTGGCGGGCGCTCCGCTGAGAAAAAATCAGACATAGGCTCTCTCTGCTGCCAGCAAAGGCTCTAATTGCGCAAATACCGCAGCGGCGCTGAGATCGCTCAGCTGCGATGAGTGTTCCGGGCGGCAGATATATTGATTTTTTCCATAGCCGCCGATCAGGCCCGGGTCCGTTGGGCCGTAAAGCGTAATATTAGGTCGATCCAGCGCCGCCGTCAGGTGGCTGAGTCCCGTATCCACGGAGACCACAGCCGTAGCGCCTGCCAGCGCTTGAGCGACGCCATCCAGCTTCATGCGCGGCAGAACGTCCACATAATCAAACCCTGCCGCCAGGCGTTTGGCCCGCGCTTCTTCATGGGGAGCGCCCCACGGGAGTTTGATACGCAGCCCCGCGTTTGCCAGCAGGCCGATCAGTTCGCGCCAGTGCGCTTCCGGCCAGTGCTTGTCGTCGCGGGTCGTTGCATGAAGGAAAATCAGGTAGGGTGCGTCTGTTTGTTGCGAACCGTGCAAAAAATGCTGCGAAATGGCGTAATCGCCCTGCGTTTCCGGCTTTGCATAGCCAAGACTCTTTGCAAATAACTCGCGGGTACGTTCCACCGCGTGCTGCTGCTTCGCGATGTGGTGGCGGTGGTTATAGAACAGGCTCGCCAGCGGTTCGCGGGCGGTTTGCCAGTCCATGCCGTGCTTTACGCCGCGCGCCAGTCGCGTCACCAGCGCGGCGCTTTTGACCAGCCCCTGCGCGTCAATGATGGCGTCGTAATGCTGTGCCCGCACCGCCTCGCGGAAGGCTTTGCGTTCGGCTTTAATCGGCGCGGAGAACCACGCTTTCCGCCAGCGGCGAATCGCCACCGGGATCACGCGGTCGACCGCTTCATGCCAGGTGGGGATCTGCGCGAAGCCCTCTTCCACCACCCAGTCAAAACGAATGCCCGGTACGGCCTGCATGGCGTCCGTCAGTGACGGCAGCGTGTGCAGAACATCGCCCATCGACGAGGTTTTAACGATCAGTACCCGCATTCGTTATCCTTCTTCGCTCAACAGCAGTTCGTTAAGCTCTTCAAGAACGCGCTGCGGGGTAATGTCGATCAGGCTCTGATGATAACCTTCAGCGGCATCGCCTTTGCGCACCTTGTGGTAGCCGGTGATCAGGCGAATAACGCGCGCTTTATGGGAAAGCGGAGGCGTAAAGTCCGGGCTGCTTGGCCCATACAGCGCCACCAGCGGACGGTTGAGCGCAGCGGCGACGTGCATCAGGCCTGAATCGTTGGTAACCACAGCGTGGCAGGCAGCAATCAGGATAACCGCCTGCTCAAGCTGCGTTTCTCCCGCCAGGTTGCGGCACCAGGCCTGCTGTTCATTACTGAGCGTCGCGAGAATTTCGTTGCCCGCCTCATGGTCTTTTGCCGAACCGAACAGGACAATCTGGTAGCCTTCGTCGATCAGCTGTTTCGCCAGCTCTGCATAGTGGTAGTGCGGCCAGCGTTTTGCCGGGCCGAACTCGGCGCCAGGGCAGAAGCCAATCATCGGACGTTCAGCCGAAAGGCCAAACGCGCTGCAGGTCTGGGATTTTTCACCGTCGTTAACCTGAAGCTGGGGCCAGAGCAGCGGCTGCGGCAGGTCTTTCGCGCTGCGCATCACGCCTTTGTCATAGGCCAGCGCCACGTAGCGCTCCACCATTAATGGCCAGGCCGCTTTATCCAGCACGCGCGCATCGTTCAGCAGGCCGTAGCGCATTTCGCCGCGCCAGCCGGTGCGATGCGGAATGCCCGCAAAGAAGGGCACCAGGGCAGATTTAAAGGAGTTGGGCAGAACATACGCGCGGTCATACCGCTTCTCGCTCAGACTATGGCCGAGCTTGCGGCGTTCGCCAATTTCCAGCGCCCCGTGGCCGAGCGGCATCGGGATAGCTTCATTCACTTCCGGCATACGCGATAACAGCGGACGGCACCACGCGGGTGCCATCACGTCGATTATCGCCTGGGGATAGCGCGCCTTGAGCGTGCGATAGAGACTTTGCGACATCATCATGTCGCCCACCCATGACGGGCCGATCACCAGAATCTTCATACTTACGCGTCGCGGTTCAGCCAGGCCATATACTCCGTTACGCCTTCGGCAACGGTTTTGAACGGCTTGTCATAACCCGCTGCGCGCAGGTTAGTCAGGTCAGCCTGGGTGAACGCCTGATAGCGGCCTTTCAGCTTGTCCGGGAACGGAATGTACTCGATGCTGCCTTTTTTGTGGTACGCCAGCGTGGCGTCAGCCACCGCCTGGAAGGACTCTGCGCGGCCGGTACCCAGGTTGAAGATGCCGGACACGCCGTTTTCCCAGAACCACAGGTTTACGGCCGCCACGTCGCCCACGTAAACGAAGTCACGCTTAAAGCCGTCGCTGCCTTCGAAGAGTTTTGGGCTTTCACCGTTATTCAGCTGGGTGTTCAGGTGGAACGCCACGCTCGCCATGCTGCCTTTGTGGCCTTCGCGCGGTCCGTAGACGTTGAAGTAGCGGAAGCCGACGATCTGCGAGTTCGCTTCTGGCAGTACCTGACGCACGTACTCGTCGAACAGGAATTTGGAGTAGCCGTAGACGTTCAGCGGCTGCTCATATTCGCGGGACTCGATGAAGTCCGAGGTGCGCCCGCCGTAAGTGGCGGCAGAAGAGGCATACAGGAACGGAATTTCACGCTCCAGGCAGTAGTGCAGGATCTCTTTGGAGTACTGATAGTTGTTGTCCATCATGTACTTGCCGTCCCACTCGGTAGTGGAGGAACACGCACCTTCGTGGAAGATGGCTTCGATCTCGCCGAACTCTTCGCCCGCCATAATCTGGATAAGGAAGTCTTCTTTATCCATGTAGTCAGCGATGTTCAGATCCACCAGGTTAACGAACTTGGTGCCGTCTTTCAGGT
The DNA here is from genome assembly GCF_052974705.1 of Enterobacter sp. fkY84-1. Taxonomy (NCBI): domain Bacteria; kingdom Pseudomonadati; phylum Pseudomonadota; class Gammaproteobacteria; order Enterobacterales; family Enterobacteriaceae; genus Enterobacter; species Enterobacter sp. fkY84-1. The sequence goes on from NZ_CP169393.1 coordinate 112,900, forward strand.
TGTCAACCACCAGGATGTCGGTGATGCCTTTGTCATTGAGAGCCTTAACAATATTGCTGCCGATAAAGCCCGCGCCGCCGGTAACGATGATCATAACTGTAACCTTTGAAGTGTGGAGCCCGGGGACAATCCCGGACGCTAATGTTTCTATCATATCATTAGTATGGCTGCCCTTCAGCCATTCACCGACATAGCGCAAGGGTACACGTGATTTATGCTGCAAAAACGACAAGAGATGACGTGTCATCTCGTCATGAACTATAGGTTTGGGTAATATGTCCCGAAATTTGCCGAGTCTGGAGAATTGCAATGCGTGGTGATTTTTACAAACAGTTAAACAGCGACCTTGAGACCGCACGTGCGGAAGGGTTGTTCAAGGAAGAGCGTATTATCACGTCTGCACAGCAGGCGGACATCACCGTTGCCGACGGCAGCCATGTGATCAACTTTTGTGCGAACAACTACTTAGGTCTTGCGAATCACCCTGAGCTGATTGCCGCGGCAAAAAACGGCATGGATACCCACGGTTTTGGTATGGCCTCCGTACGCTTTATCTGCGGTACCCAGGACAGCCACAAGCAGCTTGAGCAAAAGCTGGCGAACTTCCTCGGAATGGAAGACGCGATTCTCTACTCCTCCTGCTTCGACGCCAACGGCGGCCTGTTCGAGACCCTGCTCGGCGCAGAAGATGCGATTATCTCCGACGCCCTGAACCACGCCTCCATCATCGACGGCGTACGCTTGTGTAAAGCGAAGCGTTTTCGCTACGCCAACAACGACATGGTTGAGCTGGAAGCGCGTCTGAAAGAGGCCCGTGAAGCGGGCGCTCGCCATGTGCTGATCGCCACCGACGGCGTATTCTCCATGGACGGCGTGATCGCCAACCTGAAGGGCGTGTGTGACCTGGCGGATAAATACGACGCGCTGGTGATGGTCGATGACTCTCACGCGGTCGGTTTTGTCGGCGAAAATGGTCGCGGCTCCCACGAATACTGCGACGTAATGGGCCGCGTGGACATCATCACCGGCACGCTGGGCAAAGCGCTCGGCGGCGCATCCGGCGGCTATACCGCTGCGCGTAAAGAGGTGGTGGAGTGGCTGCGCCAGCGCTCGCGTCCGTATCTGTTCTCCAACTCCCTGGCACCGGCGATTGTTGCCGCCTCCATCAAAGTGCTGGAAATGGTGGAGTCCGGCGCTGAACTGCGCGACCGCCTGTGGTCCAACGCGCGTCTGTTCCGTGAAAAAATGAGCGCAGCAGGGTTCACCCTGGCCGGTGCTGACCACGCGATCATTCCGGTGATGCTGGGTGATGCGGTCGTGGCGCAGAACTTTGCCCGCGAGCTGCAGAAAGAAGGGATTTACGTCACCGGGTTCTTCTTCCCGGTGGTGCCAAAAGGTCAGGCGCGTATCCGCACCCAGATGTCTGCGGCGCATACGCCTGAACAAATTGAACGTGCGGTGGAAGCCTTTACCCGCATCGGTAAACAGCTGGGCGTCATTGCCTGAGGACGTGTGATGAAAGCGTTATCCAAACTGAAAGCGGAAGAAGGGATTTGGATGACCGACGTGCCGGAACCGGAAGTCGGTCATAACGATCTGCTGATCAAAATTCGTAAAACGGCTATCTGCGGTACTGACGTTCACATCTACAACTGGGACCAGTGGTCGCAGAAAACCATTCCTGTCCCGATGGTTGTCGGTCACGAATATGTCGGTGAAGTGGTGGGTATCGGCCAGGAAGTGAAAGGCTTCAAAATCGGCGACCGCGTCTCCGGTGAAGGTCACATTACCTGCGGCCACTGCCGTAACTGCCGCGGTGGGCGTACGCACCTGTGCCGCAATACCATCGGCGTGGGCGTGAACCGTCCGGGCTGCTTTGCGGAATATCTGGTGATCCCGGCCTTTAACGCCTTCAAAATCCCGGACAATATTTCTGACGATCTGGCCTCCATTTTCGATCCGTTCGGTAACGCCGTGCACACGGCGCTCTCCTTCGATCTGGTCGGTGAAGACGTGCTGGTCTCCGGCGCGGGCCCCATCGGCATTATGGCGGCAGCCGTGGCGAAGCATGTAGGTGCGCGCAACGTCGTGATCACCGACGTGAACGAATACCGCCTGTCGCTGGCGCGCAAAATGGGCGTCACCCGCGCGGTGGATGTCTCGAAAGAGAGCCTGACCGACGTGATGGAAGAGCTGGGCATGACCGAGGGCTTTGACGTGGGTCTGGAGATGTCCGGTGCGCCACCGGCGTTCCGCACCATGCTCGACACCATGAACCACGGTGGCCGTGTCGCGATGCTGGGTATCCCGCCGTCGGATATGTCCATCGACTGGAACAAAGTGATCTTCAAGGGGCTGTTCATCAAGGGCATCTATGGTCGTGAGATGTTTGAGACCTGGTACAAGATGGCGGCGTTGATCCAGTCCGGTCTGGATCTGTCCCCGATTATTACTCACCGTTTCTCCATCGATGAGTTCCAGCAGGGCTTTGACGCGATGCGTTCCGGCCAGTCAGGGAAAGTGATTCTGAGCTGGGATTAACTGCGAAAGCGCCTTCGGGCGCTTTTTTTACGGCCTCTTCACGTTTCTTACATCCGCAATCAGATTATTTCGATTTTTCCTTCGCTTTTTTACCCGCACACTTATAAAGTTTGTTGACGATCCGTTTACTTTACAGAGCCTATGTTCAAGCTTACCGTTTGTTTATTGACCTGTAATTCTGCGCGTTTGCTGCGCGAGGTGATCCCTCCGCTGCTGACGGTGGCAGATGAAATTGTCGTTCTGGATTCCGGCAGTACGGATGCCACCCTTTCTATTTGCCGCGAGTACGGCCTCTCCCTTCATCATCACCCCTATGCTATGCATGGCGTGCAGATGAACCATGCGATCGATCTGGCGAGCAATGACTGGGTGCTATGTATGGATAGCGACGAGATCCTGGACGCGGAAACGGTCGACTTTATTCTGACCCTGAAAGCCGGGGATGAACCTTCCGCCGATCGCGCCTGGCGTATCGCCCGCTACTGGCACGTGCTGGGCGAGGAGGTGCGTACAATCTATCCTGTTTCCTCGCCTGATTTCCCGGTGCGGCTGTTTAATCGTACCCAGGCTCGCTTCAACCAACGACCCGTAGATGACAAAGTTGAAGGTAAGATTGTCGCCGTGAAAATGCCGGGGCGGGTGCGTCACGACACGTTTTATAACCTGCATGAAGTGTTCAACAAGCTCAACAGCTACACCACCCGGCTGGTGAAGTACCAGCCGGCTCGGCCTTCGATCGGACGCGGCATCATCAGCGCCATCGGGGCGTTCTTCAAATGGTATCTGTTCAGCGGAGCCTGGCGTCAGGGCAAGGTTGGGGTCGTGACGGGTCTGTATGCCACAGCCTACAGCTTTTTGAAATATTTCAAATCCTGGTATCAGCATCAGGAGAAAAAAGAGCCCGTTGCGAATGAGCAGACGGACTCTCAGATTGCGAAATAAGCGTCAGGCTTTCTTACCCCATCCCTGCCACTGCTGCTGGACGTATTTCACCAGCGTACTGTTACTGATGCTGTCTCCGATGACAGAGAAGAAGCGGGTCGCGTAGACCGGTTCAAGCGGCTGCTTCGGTACGCAGCGCTTCACGCCGCGGAACGGATTACGCGGCGCCGTCGGGACGGGCTGCGCAGAATTCGGCGTAGAGGTATCCACCTGCGGCTCGTTCAGCAGATCGCTCGGGCGCACCAGCGTGATATCGGAAGGCAGGGTAGGCAGCATTTGCTGCAGGACGCGGACGGTCGACGGGTGCGGGTGACCGATGGCAATGGCCGAACCATTGCGGCGGGCCAGCTGTACCGCGCGATTGAACTGCATACGAATATCGGCTTCGTTCTGGGTGTCATCCAGGAACACCTTGCGCTTAATCACCTTTACGCCCGTTCCCTGAGCGGCGCGCATCGCCTGGCTGTTGCCGATGGTCATGCTGTCGAGGAAGTAGAGATTGTAACGCTCCAGCGCCTGCATCACTTTTAGCATCCCGTACAGGCTGGAGGTCATCGCGCTGCCCATATGGTTATTCAGCCCTACGGCATACGGCACCTTGTTGTAGGCGTCGCGGATGATGCGCTCGATCTCCTCGCTGCTCATATCCGGGCGCAGAGTATCTTTTTCCAGCGGCTGCTTGCTGAGCGGGGCCATGGGCAGGTGGATGAGAACCTGATGCCCGCTGCTGTGGGCTTTGGTCGCCATCTCACGCGCGTGGGGGGCATTCGGCAGGACGGCAACGGAGATGGCCGACGGCATCGCCAGCACCTGGTTTTCATAATGTGGGCGATAACCGAAGTCATCAATCACGATAGCGAGCTTACCGGCGTATACCGGTGCAGCCAGCGCCAGCGCGCTGACGACGGAGAAAACGATTCGACGAAATTGAAGCAAAACTTATCTTCCCAACCACGGCTGTGGATTGACCGCCTGACCCTGACGACGAATTTCGAAATAGAGTGACGGGCGGCCCTGACCGCCACTGCTGCCCACAAGGGCGATGGGTTGGCCAGCGCGCACCTGCGTGCCGACGCTGACCAGCGCGCTCTGGTTGTAGCCGTAAAGACTCATGTCGCCTTTACCGTGCTCGACCACTACCACAAGCCCGTAACCCTGCAGCCAGTCGGCCAGAATCACGCGGCCATCGGCGATGGCTTTCACTTCGCTACCTTCAGACGCACCGATAACGATCCCTTTCCAACGTAGCTCACCCTGCAGCTGTTCGCCATAGCGATGCAGAATTGAACCGCGAACGGGCCAGAAAGCCTGACCGCGAGGAGAGCCGAGGCCGCCGGTACGCGACATCAGGGAACGTTCGCTTTCGCTTGGCTTGTAGGTCGTGCCTTTGCGGGACGCTTCCTGCTGCTTGTCGCGAACGGCCTGCGCCTCGCGAGCCTCTTTTTCGGCGCGCGCTTTCGCCGCGGCTTCCGCACGGGCGATGCTGTTACGCAGTTTGGATTCGTTGGCGCGCATTTCGCTCAGCTGGCTCTGCCCTTCCTGAATGGAGGACTCGAGACCGGCCAGGGTTTTCTTACGCTCGTTGCGTGCCTGCTCAAGCTTTGCCTGCTGGGCCTGCTGATCGTAGAGCAGCGTCTGCTGCTGGCTCTGCTTCTCTTCCAGCTCGGCTTTTTGCGTGGAAACCTCTTCGCGCGTCTGCTTCAGCTGCGCGATCGTCTCCTGACGCGCCTGGTTCAGATAGCCAAAGTAGGCCTGCAGGCGCTGGCCGCGCTGGCTCTCTTCGCCGCTGAGGATCAGCTGGAGCCCGGTATGTTCACCCTGGCGGAATGCGGCATCAAGCTGTGCGGCAAGGTTGCGCTCCTGCGCATCGCGCTGGCGCTCCAGTTTGGCAATCGACGCGTTCATCTCGTCGATCTGCTTATTCAACTGGGCAAGGGTGTTTTGCGTTTCACGGAGTTTACGTGTGGCAGCGGAGATGGCCTCTTCCTGCTGCTTAAGCTGGGCGAGCAGGGCGGCGCGCTGTTGCTGCTGTTGGCGTACCGCACGCTCTTTGGCGGCGATATCGGCCTGAATGGATTTCAGCTGGTCGCGGTCATCCGCGTGGGCGGATGCGGCGCACAGCAATACGCCAGCGCTGAGTGCGCTGGCGTAAAACAGAGGTCTGACTGATAACCTAAGCGGCTTCACGACCCATGTGATTGAAAAAATCGCCTTTCCCCTCATGGGGAGCGATTATTCCACGATGAACAGCGGCTTACCAGTCATCTCTTCAGGGATCGGCATCCCCATCAGCGACAACATGGTTGGCGCGATGTCAGAAAGCTTGCCGCCTTCTACGGCTTTCACTGATTTATCACCCACATAAATCAGCGGAACCGGCAGGTTGGTGTGGGCGGTGTGCGCCTGTCCGGTCGCCGGGTCGCGCATCTGTTCAGCGTTACCGTGATCCGCGGTGATCAGCAGCTGGCCGCCAACGGATTCAACCGCTTTCGCCACCTGCTCAACGCAGTGGTCCAGCGCTTCAACCGCTTTCACTGCCGCTTCCATCACCCCGGTATGACCGACCATGTCGCCGTTCGGGTAGTTACAGATGATAGTGTCGTATTTGCCGCTCTCGATGGCCGCAACCAATTTTTCAGTCAATTCTGCAGAGCTCATTTCTGGCTGCAGATCGTAGGTGGCGACTTTCGGGGAGTTGATCAGAATACGTTCTTCGCCTTTGAACGGCTCTTCAACGCCACCGTTAAAGAAGAAGGTCACGTGCGCGTATTTTTCCGTTTCGGAGATACGCAGCTGCGTTTTGTCGTTCTTCGCCATCCACTCACCGAAGGTGTTTGCCAGCGAGGCGGGTGGGTACGCGCACGGCGCTTTGATGTCTGCCGCGTATTCGGTCAGCTGGATGAAGTCGATGTTTACCACTTTCTTACGGGCAAAACCGTCGAAGTCGCTGTTGACGAACGCACGGGTGATTTCGCGCGCGCGGTCAGCGCGGAAGTTCATGAAGATCAGCGCGTCGCCGTCTTCCATGGCGGCATCGGCCTGGCCTTCAGCGCGAATCACGGACGCTTTCACGAATTCGTCGTTTTCATCGCGTGCATAAGCCGCTTCCAGCGCTTCAACGGCGGTCGCAAACTGGAATTCCCCTTTTGCCAGGGTCAGCAGGTCATAGGCCTGTTCAACGCGATCCCAGCGGTTGTCGCGGTCCATGGCGTAGTAACGACCAATGATGGAGGCCACGCGGCCTTTACCCAGCGCGGCGAATTTGTCTTCGAAGGCTTTCAGGGAGCCTTCCGCACTGCGTGGTGGCGTGTCGCGACCGTCCAGGAAGGCGTGCAGATAGATTTTTTCCGCACCGCGCTCAGCGGCCAGTTCAACCATCGCCATGATGTGATCTTCGTGGCTGTGAACGCCGCCAGCAGAGAGCAGACCCATGATGTGAACGGCCTTGCCAGCAGCAACGGCTTTATCAACCGCGCCACACAACGTTGGGTTGGAGAAGAAGGTGCGTTCTTTGATTTCAACGTCCAGACGCGTCAGGTCCTGATACACGATACGCCCGGCGCCCAGGTTAACGTGACCGACTTCGGAGTTGCCCATCTGGCGGTCCGGCAGGCCCACTTCCAGGCCAGACGCGTCAATCAGCGTATGCGGACGTTTTGCCCACAGGGCATCCATGACCGGGGTTTTGGCGTTGAAAATAGCGTTATCCTGGCTGTCTTCACGGTAGCCATAGCCATCCAGAATCACCAGTACCATAGGTTTTTTAGAAACCGACATTGCGACAACCTCATGCTCAAGAGTCAAAATTTGCGTAATTTTACTACAGCTGAATCGATCAAATAGCCGCAGAAGATCAAAGAAAGCGCAGGGGCAAGGGACTCACCAGACCATTTTGAGGCATTTTTTTAGGTGGCATGCCGCAGAAAATGGATTAGGTTAGGGTCGCTGGCTGTATTTGCCAGAACGCACAGGTATACTCCTGTCCTGGTTTTTTTAATCACTAAGTCGGGAGTAGTTACCCTCCATGCAAGAAATTATGCAATTCGTTAGCCGCCATCCGGTTCTGAGCATCGCGTGGATTGGCCTGCTGGCTGCTGTGCTGTTCACCACATTTAAGAGCCTGACGTCTAAGATTAAGGTTATCACCCGTGGTGAAGCGACGCGTCTGATTAACAAAGAAGATGCTGTCGTGGTCGATCTGCGTCAGCGTGACGATTTCCGCAAAGGGCACATTGCAGGTGCGATTAACCTGCTGCCTGCTGAAATCAAAGCGAACAACGTGGGCGAGCTTGAGAAGCATAAAGCCCAGCCGATTATCGTTGTTGACGGTACCGGCATGCAGGCGCAGGAATCCGCCAGCCTGCTACATAAAGCAGGCTTCGAAAACGTATCTGTGCTGAAAGAAGGCATTTCCGGCTGGAGCGGGGAAAATCTTCCTTTGGTACGCGGTAAATAAGGAGTTCAGTCATGGCCCATATTGAGATCTACACCAAAGCGACGTGCCCGTTCTGCCACCGTGCGAAAGCGCTGCTGAACAGCAAAGGCGTCACGTTCCAGGAACTGCCGATTGACGGTGACGCGATTAAACGCGAAGAGATGATCCAACGTAGTGGTCGTACGACGGTTCCACAGATTTTTATTGATGCGCAGCACATTGGCGGCTGTGATGACTTGTATGCGCTCGATGCCCGTGGTGGACTCGATCCGCTGCTGAGCTAAGAGACTTTAGGACAATTAAAAAGGGTATTTCCATGTCAGAACAAAGCAATAATGAAATGATTTTCCAGATCCAGCGCATCTACACCAAAGATGTCTCTTTTGAAGCGCCAAATGCGCCGCACGTTTTCCAGAAAGACTGGCAGCCAGAGGTTAAACTTGATCTGGATACCGCATCAACCCAACTGGCTGATGACGTGTATGAAGTCGTACTGCGTGTGACCGTGACCGCTTCTCTGGGCGAAGAGACTGCTTTCCTGTGTGAAGTACAGCAGGGCGGTATCTTCTCCATCGGCGGTATCGAAGGCAACCAGATGGCGCATTGCCTGGGTGCGTACTGCCCGAACATTCTGTTCCCGTATGCACGTGAATGCATCACCAGCCTGGTTTCTCGCGGTACATTCCCGCAACTGAACCTTGCGCCAGTTAACTTTGATGCGCTGTTCATGAACTATCTGCAGCAGCAAGCTGGCGAAGGTGCTGAACAACATCAGGATGCCTGATGAGCACTGTTAATGCGTCAATGACTGTGATCGGTGCCGGCTCATACGGCACCGCTCTTGCCATCACGCTGGCAAGAAATGGTCACGATGTGGTCCTGTGGGGCCACGACCCAAAACATATCGCGACGCTACAGCGCGACCGCTGTAACGTGGCGTTTCTCCCGGACGTTCCGTTCCCTGACACCCTGCACCTTGAAAGCGACCTTGCGACCGCGCTTGCGGCCAGCCGCAACATTCTGATTGTGGTCCCGAGCCATGTCTTTGGCGACGTGCTGCGTCAGATTAAGCCGCTGATGCGCCCGGATGCGCGCATTGTCTGGGCGACGAAAGGACTGGAAGCCGAAACCGGACGCCTGTTGCAGGACGTTGCCCGCGAAGCGCTGGGTGATGCGATCCCGCTGGCGGTCATCTCCGGCCCGACCTTTGCCAAAGAGCTGGCCGCTGGCCTGCCGACGGCGATTTCACTGGCCTCCACCGATCGGGCCTTCTCCGACGATCTCCAGCAGTTGCTGCACTGCGGCAAGAGCTTCCGCGTTTACAGCAACCCCGATTTTATCGGCGTGCAGCTGGGCGGCGCGGTGAAGAACGTGATTGCGATTGGCGCCGGGATGTCCGACGGCATTGGTTTTGGTGCCAACGCCCGTACGGCGCTGATCACCCGCGGTCTGACCGAGATGTCCCGCCTGGGCGAAGCGCTGGGTGCCGATCCGGCCACCTTTATGGGGATGGCTGGCCTGGGCGATCTGGTGCTGACCTGTACCGACAACCAGTCTCGTAACCGCCGCTTTGGCATGATGCTCGGACAGGGCAGCGATGTGAAAGACGCGCAGGAGAAGATTGGCCAGGTGGTGGAAGGCTACCGCAATACCAAAGAAGTCCGCGAGTTGGCGCACCGTTTCGGTGTCGAAATGCCAATAACCGAGGAAATTTATCAGGTATTGTATTGCGGAAAAAATGCGCGCGAGGCAGCATTGACCTTATTAGGTCGTGCGCGCAAGGACGAGCGCAGCAGTAACTAGTCGGAACCGTTGTCACCTGAATGACCCAGCCAGCGCAGAACTGGCTGGTCATTAACTATCGTCTGGAGTAAGCAATGCCGTGTGAAGAACTGGATATCGTCTGGAATAACATTAAAGCCGAAGCCCGGGCGCTGGCCGACTGTGAGCCTATGCTGGCCAGTTTCTACCACGCAACGCTACTCAAGCACGAAAACCTCGGCAGCGCGCTGAGCTATATGCTCGCCAACAAGCTGGCGTCCTCGATCATGCCCGCGATTGCGATTCGTGAGGTGGTGGAAGAGGCTTACGCCGCTGACCCGGAAATGATCGCCTCTGCCGCCTGCGATATCCAGGCGGTGCGCACGCGTGACCCGGCGGTCGATAAATATTCTACGCCGCTGCTGTACCTGAAAGGCTTCCACGCCCTGCAGGCTTACCGCATCGGCCACTGGCTATGGAATGAAGGCCGCCGCGCGCTGGCGATCTTCCTGCAAAACCAGGTTTCCGTGACGTTTCAGGTTGATATTCACCCGGCGGCGAAGATTGGCCGCGGGATCATGCTCGACCACGCCACCGGGATCGTTGTCGGGGAAACGGCGGTGATTGAAGACGACGTCTCGATTCTGCAGTCGGTTACCCTGGGCGGTACCGGGAAAACCAGCGGCGATCGCCATCCGAAAATTCGTGAAGGGGTGATGATTGGCGCGGGTGCCAAAATCCTCGGCAATATCGAAGTCGGACGCGGCGCGAAGATCGGCGCAGGCTCCGTGGTGCTCCAGCCGGTGCCGCCGCACACCACCGCCGCTGGCGTACCGGCGCGCATCGTCGGTAAGCCAGACAGCGATAAGCCGTCCATGGATATGGATCAGCACTTCAACGGCATTCACCATACCTTCGAGTATGGTGACGGTATTTAACTTCTGAGAATGGCGCCCGGATATCCCAGCTGGCGCCATGCTTCATACACCACCACCGACACCGCGTTCGACAGGTTCATGCTGCGGCTGTCCGGCATCATCGGAATACGGATTTTCTGCTCAGCGGGCAGGGCATCCAGGATCGTGGCCGGCAGGCCGCGGGTTTCCGGGCCAAACATCAGATAGTCACCTGCCTGATAGCTTACGGCGCTGTGCGCGGGCGTGCCTTTGGTGGTCAGGGCGAACATGCGCTGCGGCTGCTCTGCTTCCAGAAACGCGGCGTAATCGTGATGGCGAATAACGGCGGTAAATTCATGATAATCCAGCCCTGCGCGACGCAGGCGTTTGTCGTCCCACGTAAAGCCCATCGGCTCAATAATGTGCAGACGAAAACCGGTGTTGGCACACAGGCGGATAATATTGCCGGTATTCGGCGGAATTTCTGGTTCGAATAAAACGATGTTAAGCATGCTGCCCCCTTAATTGCGGGGGCAGAATAGCAGAAAAGAGAGGAACTACGCGACGCCGGGTTCCTGCGAGCGGCTGTACAGCATTTTGTAGACGGTTGCCGCAGCGGCCACCAGAGCGGGCACGCTGAGGATCATTAAAATACTGTCTGCCTGCCACTGCATGGAAAGAAGCTGGGCGCTGGTCATGGTTCCCGCCACGCCGCCAAAGCGGCCGATGCCCTGCATCCAGGCGATGCCCGTCGCGCGGCACTCGGTAGGGTAAAAGGTGGCGGCCAGGGTCTGCATGCCCGACTGCGCACCGTTCATCGCGATCCCCATCAGGAAGATCAGCCCGCCAAACAGGGCGATATGGTTATGCTCAATGCCCAGTAACAGAATAAGGCCCATCGTCAGGACGAAACCACACGCAACCACCCTGTGCGCTTCCCAGCGGTCCATCATCCAGCCCGCGAGCAGGATCCCCGCGGTACCGCCGAAGGTGAACAGCGAAGTCAGCCAGGCGGATTCCGCCAGGGCATAGCCCATCCCTTGCATCAGCGTCGGCATCCAGCTCAGCAGGACGTAATAAATCACCAGTCCCATAAAGTAGGTGATCCACAGCATCAGGGTGCCGGGTAGCCAGGGCATGGAAAACAGCTGCGACACGCTCCCTTTTTTAGACGCGACCTTCTCCTCCGCCAGGAAAAAGCCCGTGATGCCCTCCAGCGTGCTGCGCGAGAACCGGCTGGCGATACGGCGGATCTGCATGACATCTTTCCCGCGCTGCACCAGAAACTTCACCGACTCCGGTAAAAGCAGCGCCAGCAGCAGCGTTAAAATCAGCGGCGCAATTGCCCCGGTCAGCAGCACGCTTCGCCAGCCGTGGTGGGGAATCAGCCAGGACGAGATCGCGCCGCCGCCCGCCGCACCCAGAGGGAAGCCGCAGTACATGGTATTTATCGCCATGGCGCGACAGCGCTGGGGGGCAAACTCGGAGATCAGCGTAATGGCATTCGGCATGGCGGCGCCGAGCCCCAGGCCCGTCAGAAAGCGCCACAGCGTCAGGGTGTTGAGGCTTTGCGCCCAGGCCGTGCCCAGGCTTGCCAGGCCGAAGAACAGGCAGGAGAAGACCAGCACGCGCTTGCGCCCCATCCGGTCCGATACCGGACCGGCAATCAGCGCGCCCAGCGACAGCCCCAGCAGCGCCGCGCTCAGCACCGGCCCCAGATCCTGCTTATGGATCCCCCATTCTGCCGACAGCGTGGGCGCGATGTAGCCCATCGCCGCCGTATCAAAGCCATCGATCGCCAGAACCAGAAAGCCCAGCACAATGAGCAGCCAGTGAAACCCTGAAAAGCGGCTGTCGTCGATCACCTGCTGAATATCCACCTTACCTGAATAGGTCATACGCTCCCCTCTGATGTGATGTTGTTTTTGTGTTCTTGTCTTTGCTTGTCTATACAATTGCGGGCGACAGGTGGATGTCAAATTTTCTTATCCAATATGTTATCTGGATGTTATTTTTGGCATAAAAAAGCGCCCGAGGGGGAGATCGGACGCGTGAGAAGAGGTGTTAACGAGGGATAATTCAGGCCGCGTTTCCCTGAGCAAGCGGAGCCAGCGCGGCCGGTAATTTGCTTAACTCCTGAACCAGAGAATCCCTGCTGATTTCGCTAATCGTTTTTGCACCGGTCAGCGTCATCGCCACCTTCATCTCTTTTTCGATCAGGTTAAGCAGATTCGCCACGCCCGCCTGGCCCGCCGTCGCCAGGGCGTACAGATACGCGCGGCCCAGCAGCACGCTGTCGGCACCCAGCGCAATCATGCGCACCACGTCCAGCCCGTTGCGGATCCCGCTGTCGGCCAGGATGGCAATATCGCCTTTCACCGCATCGGCAATGGCCGGCAGGGCGCGGGCGGAGGAGAGCACCCCGTCGAGCTGGCGGCCGCCGTGGTTAGAAACCACAATCCCGTCTGCGCCAAAGCGGACCGCATCGCGGGCATCTTCCGGGTCGAGGATCCCCTTGATCACCATCGGGCCGTCCCAGAATTCGCGGATCCACTCCAGGTCTTTCCAGGAGATGGACGGATCGAAGTTGTTCGCCAGCCAGCCGATGTAATCCTCCAGCCCGGTGGGTTTACCCAGATACGCCGAGATATTCCCCAGATCGTGTGGACGACCGTTCAGGCCGACGTCCCACGCCCACTGTGGATGCGTTACCGCCTGCCAGTAGCGGCGGAGCGCCGCATTTGGGCCGCTCATGCCGGAGTGCGCATCGCGGTAGCGCGCGCCGGGGGTCGGCATATCAACGGTAAAGACCAGCGTGGAGCAGCCCGCCGCTTTGGCGCGCTCCAGCGCGTTACGCATAAAGCCGCGATCGCGCAGGACGTACAGCTGGAACCACATTGGCCGCTTGATGGTCGGGGCGACCTCTTCAATCGGGCAGACCGAGACGGTAGAGAGGGTAAACGGAATGCCTTTGGCATCTGCCGCGGCGGCGGCCTGCACTTCACCACGGCGGGCGTACATGCCGCATAAGCCGACAGGTGCGAGCGCGACCGGCATGGAGAGCGTTTCGTTGAACAGTTTCGTCTCAAGGCTGAGGTCAGACATGTTCTTCAGCACGCGCTGGCGCAGCGCCACCTCCGACAGGTCTTCCACGTTGCGGCGCAGGGTGTATTCGGCATACGCCCCTCCGTCAATGTAGTGGAACAGGAACGGGGGCAAAATGCGCTGCGCCGCGGCGCGATAGTCACTGGCTGCTGAAATAATCATGCTTTGTTCTCCCTGGAAATATCACTGTCGCCAGGCAGACGGGTAATACGCGCCTGTCGGGCCTGGTCTTCATCGAATCGTTTTATCGTGGTATGCACGAAACCGAGATGCGCCATCATCGCTTTGCGTGCGGCCTCGGCATCACCGGCCAGAATGGCGTTGAGCACCGCCTCGTGCTGTTCGGTCAGCTGGGCAAACACCGGCGGAACCAGATACATCCGCTGGCGGCTCTGCTTCACGGAGGATTGCAGCAGGTCGAAGAACCCGCGCATGGTCTGGAGCAGCACGACGTTGTGCGACGCCTCGGCAATCGCCAGGTGAAAACGCACGTCCGCCTGGGAGGCGATGTCCGGGTCGCTGCTTTGCGTGGCCTCAAAGCAGGCGATGAGTTTCTCTTTGTCGGCGTCGGTTGCCCGCATGGCCGCGTGCCAGGCGGTACTGGTTTCGATGGCGTGACGCGCTTCAAGGATGTCGAAGCTGTAGTCCGGGTCGTTCTCCATCAGCGTTTTCAGCGGCTGAACGATGTTTTGCTCGGACCAGTCGTCATGCTGCCAGCGTACAAAGGTGCCGCCGCCGCGACGGCTTACCAGCACCCCTTCGCTGACCAGCGTTGCCAGCGCCTCGCGCAGTGAATTGCGCGACACGCCAAGCTGGGCGGCGAGCTGGCGTTCGGCGGGCAACTTCATGCCCGCTTCCAGCTGTTGTTCTTCAATCAGCGCCCTCACGCGAGAGGCAATCTCGTCGGACAGGCGTCTGGGCATCACTATCATGGGATCATCCAGGTTAAGACATAGGCCTGCAGGGTGGTGATGACTCCGACCATACAGGTGAATATCAGGCTATGTTTCACGGTAAAGCGGAACAGATCCGACTCTTTACCGACCAGTCCCACCGCCGCACAGGCAATGGCAATGGACTGCGGGGAGATCATTTTCCCGGTCACGCCGCCCGTCGTGTTCGCGGCCACCAGCAGGACGTCCGACACGCCAATCTGCTGGGCCGCCGTTGCCTGCAGTGCGGCAAACAGGGCGTTAGACGAGGTATCGGAACCGGTCAGGAACACCCCCAGCCAGCCGAGGAACGGCGAGAAGAAGGTGAAGGCGTGGCTGGTATGGGCCAGCGCCAGTGCCAGCGTCGACGACAGACCGGAGTAGTTCGAGATAAACGCGAACGCCAGCACCATGCCGATGGAGTAAATCGGCAGCATCAGCTCTTTTACGGTCGCCGCAAAGGTCTGTACCGCCGCCGCAGGCTTCATGCGCAGCCACACCACGGAAAGAATAGCGGCAAACAGGATGGCGGTCCCGGTGGCGGAGAACCAGTCGAATTTATAGACCGCGGCATACGGCGTGGCGGCGTGCACCACCGGCGGCATACGGGCGACCATCTTGTCGAGGAACGGCACCGAAACGTTAATGACCATGTCGTACAACGCGCCGCCCGGGGCGAACAGGGCTTTAAACGGCGGGATGCTCCACAGCGTAACCGTGGCGGTCAGGAACAGGAACGGCGACCAGGCGCGGATCACCTGGCCTGCGGTGTAGCCGGTGCGGGCCAGCGTTTGATCGACCTGTGAGGCGCCCATGTCGGCGAAGCGGAAAATACGAACCGGCTGCCAGCGTTTCAGGAACAGCGTCAGGCAGACCAGCGACACCAGCGAAGAGATGATGTCCGGCAGCTCCGGGCCAAGGAAGTTCGAGCTGAGGTACTGGGCAATCGCGAACGAACCGCCCGCCACCATCACCGCAGGCCAGGTCTCCTTCACGCCGCGCCAGCCGTCCATAATCGCCATGATCCAGAAGAGGACGATAATGGTCAGGAACGGCAGCTGGCGGCCAACCATCTGGCCAATCTCAAAGCTGTCCAGACCGGTCACCTGGCCCGCGACCAGAATCGGAATACCCATCGCGCCAAACGCCACCGGCGCGGTGTTCACAATCAGGCACAGGCCCGCGGCATACAGCGGGTTAAAGCCCAGCCCCACCAGCAGCGCGGCGGTGATCGCCACCGGTGCGCCAAAGCCTGCCGCGCCTTCCAGAAACGCCCCGAAGGAGAAGCCGACAATCAGCATCTGCAGGCGCTGGTCCGGCGTGATGGAGAGAATCGACGAGCGGATGATGTCGAACTGCCCGGTTTTCACCGAAATTTTATAGACGAAGACCGCCGCGATGATGATCCACGCAATCGGCCACAGGCCGTAGAAGAAACCGTAGACGACGGAGGCCAACGCGCGATCGACCGGCATCTTGTAGAAGAACAGCGCCACCATCAGGGCGATGGCGACGGTGTACGTCGCGGCAAGGTAGCCCTTCAGCTTGAGCTTAATCAGCGCAAAGAAGAAGAACAGGATCGGCAGCGATGCGATCAGGCTCGATAGCCAGATATTTCCGGCCGGGTCGTAGTTTTGTTGCCAGAGGCTCATGCAGGTCTCCTGGGGACCAGACAGCCTGCGCTGCGGGTGAGTCTCCGCTCATCTCTGCGTCACAGTCTGTGTAAAAGTGGTCCTGCCAATGTTGTGTTGTAGGGTTAATGACAATGAATGGTTAACCAGATGTTATGAGCTAGCAATGGTTTTGTGAGCGGAAATAATGGAATTGTGAACCGGGGGAGGATTGATTGCGCTATTGGTTGGACCAATTCACGCGAAGGGGAAAAGAGTAGGCCGGGTAAGCGCAGCGCCACCCGGCATGAAATCAAAACGCGGTCTTACAAAAGCCCGTCATCTCTTTCAGGCCCATTTCGCGGCCAAGCTCGGTCATCGGGTGAACCACTACCAGACCACGAACGCTTTTCTTCAGCTTGCCCATGTCGGCCTGCTCTTTTTTGGTGATCGCACGGCGGTGCGGCATGTTCATCAGCTTCTGCGCTTCTTTGCTCAGCTTCTGGCCTTTGACTTCGCGCAGGCGCTCAATCTCCGCTTCCAGCTTCGCGGTCTCTTTTTCAAGCTCGGCGTACTTCTCGGCGGAATCGACCAGCGACAGGCCCGCCATCTGGTGGCGGATCAGATCCAGGCGGTCGCTCAGGCGTTTAATTTCGTTCTTTTCGACTTCTTTCATGACAAATAACTCTGAAAACGGGGAATTTACAGGGAAGGATACACCAATGTGAGCAGGCTTACTTCTGAAACGCTTTTTTTAAGCTGATTCGGGAAATCAGCTCAGTCAGGGAAAGGACCATCGTAGAACGGACAACCTGTTGATAACGCAGCTTTTGCATCGCGTAGAGCTCCGGGTCGCTGTTATCAAACTGCGGTGCCGGAGGGAGCGCGGTGACGCAGTGCAGCTCGCCGAACGGCCCCAGGATCTCATCGTCGGTAAAGGTGTATTCGTTACCGTCATGGTTGAGCTCTTCGCGCAGCGCCATTAGCAGCTCCGCATCTTCATACTCTTGTCGGTTCAGCACGCCAAGACCATAAATCAGCTTCAGACGCACGGATAAATCGCCCAGCGGTCCGTCTCCGTCCAGTAACGGTTCTACAGCATATTTTACCGCGTAGTCGTCTTTGCGAAACACCTGAAGCACCAGGATATTCACCGCCTCGGTTAACAGCTCGACGGCGGCAATCAGGAAGCTTCGTACGGTTTTGCCAGCATTCAGACGCTCAAGCACACGATTTTCAAAGGCCTGGGTTTGTTCCATTATTGCCTGCATATCTGACAATCTGTAATCAGGGCGCAGGATTACCTGCGCCGCATTCTGCATCATTTGGTTGCGTTGTATGCGTTAACCGCCTCCACAACCACGTCGCTGTTGGCGTCCAGACCGGAAATCTGCGCCAGCGCAGCCTGCGCGCCTTTGTTATCAATCAGCTGAGCCAGTTCCTGCGCCTGTGGATCCTGCTCGCTGCGGTAGTGCATCGCGGCGGCAATTCCTTTCACCAGGTTGGCGTGCGGCAGACCGTATTCCAGTGTGCCCAGCAGCGGCTTAATCAGGCGGTCGCCCGCGCTCAGCTTACGCAGCGGCTGACGGCCCACGCGCTCAACGTCATCTTTCAGATACGGGTTTTCAAAGCGACCGAGGATTTTCTGGATGTATGCTGCGTGTTTCTCAGCATCAAAACCGTAGCGTTTGATCAGCACCGCGCCGCTCTCTTCCATTGCCCCTTTTACCACCGCGCGGATCTTCTCATCGAGGATCGCATCACGAATGGTCTGATGACCGGCCAATTTTCCGAGGTACGCGGTTATAGCATGCCCGGTGTTCAGCGTGAAGAGTTTGCGTTCGACAAATGCCATCAGGTTATCGGTTAATTCCATTCCCGGAATGGTCGGCAGCGCGCCTTTAAACTGGGTTTTATCGACGATCCACTCGCTGAAGGTTTCAACGGTCACTTCCAGCGGATCGTTGGCCGCAGATTCTGACGGCGGGACGATACGGTCAACGGCGGAATCCACAAAACCGACGTGCGCTTCCACCCAGGCTTTGTCTTCATCTGCCACAGCGTTGAGAACGTGGCCTTTCAGCTGCGTGGTGCCGCGCACCATGTTTTCACAGGCGATGATGTTCAGCGGGGTGTCGATACCCTGCGCTTTACGTTTTGCCAGGCCTTTCGCGACCGCAGGGGCGATGCGCTCAAGCACAACCGGGCCCACGGCGGTGGTGACCAGATCGACGCTGGCGATAAGGTCAATAACGTCGTCGCCGATGCTGCTGACCGCGTTGACGCCAGATACTGTCTCAACCTGCTCGTTTTCGCCCACCACATGGACCTGATAGCTATGACGGGCATTCAGGGCATCCAGGACGACCTGATTCACATCGGCGAATGTCAGGGTAATGCCCGCGTCTGCCAGCAGTTTACCGATAAAACCACGACCGATATTACCTGCGCCAAAATGTAATGCTTTCATAGTGTTAACCTTCATCAATGTTTTTACCCGAGAGGGCTGGGGTGAGGAACGTTTTCCCCTCACCCTAGCCCTCTCCCCGGGGGGAGAGGGAGGAGTACCGTTATTTGTTAAGCAGAGCCAGAACTTCTTCAACGCTGGTGGTGTTCGCCAGACGCTCAATAACCGTTTCATCATCCAGCGCGTTGGTCAGGCTGGTAATCACCTGAATGTGCTCGTTGTTGCGAGCGGCGATACCAATGACCAGACGGGCGATGTCATCTTCTTCTTCACCGAAGCGCACGCCCTGCGGGTACTGACAGAATACGACGCCGGTTTTCAGGACGCGATCTTTCGCTTCAACCGTACCGTGCGGCACCGCGATGGATTCGCCCAGATAGGTTGGCGTCAGTTTTTCGCGTTCCAGCATCGCGTCGACATATTCAGGCTGAACGTAGCCGCCTTTCACCAGCTGCTCACCGGCAAATCGAATCGCGTCTTCTTTGGTGGCCGCGGTACGACCGAGGAAGATGTTTTCCGCACCCAGCTTAAACAGGTGGGCATTGCTCTCGTCAAAGCTGTCCTGCAGGCTGGAGCGCACTTTCACTTCGTTGTCTTCGTGACGCTGCGCGGCAACCAGACGTTCGGTCAGGCTGGTGTACAGGCCGCTGTCGAGGAAGTTGGTCAGCGAAATGTGCTGTGCCTGCGGCACCTGGCGCATGGCGCGTTCGGTCAGATCGCGGTGCGTGATCACCAGGTCAACATCCGGCGGCAGGCTGTTAATGGCGCTGTTGGTCACGGAGATGTTGGTCAGGCCTGCATCCTGCACTTTCTTACGCAGCACGCCTGCACCCATTGCGCTGGAGCCCATACCGGCATCACAGGCAACGATGATTTTACGCACGTGGCTCAGGTCGTTAGAAACATCACCTGCTGCCAGTGGCCTTGCGCCTTTGGATTCGGCTTTCATGTCGTGCATACGACGGGTTGCGGCTTCGATGTCATCATCTTCTTTCACCTTGCTGGTTTTCAGCAGGATAGAAGAGACCACGAAAGAGACGGCCATTGCCGCAAAGATAGCTGCGAGGTTCGCGAAATAAGCGCCTTTTGGCGTCATCGCCAGTACCGCCAGGATAGAACCCGGAGAGGCCGGAGAAACCAGACCACCGCCCAGGACGCTCAGCGTGAACACGCCGGTCATACCGCCGAGGATAACGGCCAGGATCAGACGTGGGTTCATCAGCACGTATGGGAAGTAAATTTCGTGGATACCACCCAGGAAGTGGATGATCGCCGCACCGCCAGCAGACTGTTTTGCGCTGCCACGGCCAAAGAAGATGTACGCCAGCAGTACGCCCATACCCGGACCCGGGTTGGCTTCAATCAGGAAGAAGATGGACTTGCCGAGATCGTGTGACTGCTGAATGCCCAGCGGCGAGAAGATACCGTGGTTGATGGCGTTGTTAAGGAACAGGATTTTCGCCGGTTCAACGAAGATCGACGCCAGCGGCAGCATCTCATGCGCCACCATGAAGTTTACGCCTGCCGCCAGAACTTTAGACAGCACTTCAACCGCAGGGCCAATGCCGAGGAACGCCAGAATGGCGAGGATCATCCCGATGATGCCCGCAGAGAAGTTGTTCACCAGCATTTCGAAGCCGGATTTGATCTTACCATCAACCCAGACGTCGAATTTCTTAATCGCCCAACCGCCCAGAGGACCGGCAATCATCGCACCGAGGAACATCGGCATATCCGCACCGACGATAACACCCATGGTTGTGATGGCACCCACGACGCCACCACGGTCACCGCCCACCAGACGACCCCCGGTGAAACCGATGAGCAGCGGCAGGAGATAGGTAATCATTGGGCCAACAAGTTTCGCCAGCGTTTCGTTAGGCAACCACCCTGTCGGAATGAACAATGCAGTGATGATACCCCACGCGATAAACGCGCCGATATTTGGCATCACCATGTTGCTGAGGAAACGACCAAAGCTTTGAACTTTGATCTTGAAATCGGATGACATAAAACACCCCTTCTTCTGTTTACGCTTAGGCTTATGGCCCGAGGTTTATTGTTAATGAGGCGGCAGAGGTAGCCGGGCCCTGTTCTGATGCTGTGAAATCTGGCACTGAATCGTTCAACTGTCCAGACAGGGAAAATTTATGTGATGCGTGTCACGTAAAGGCAGGGGGTAGGGATGTCAATGAAGTGATCTCAATCACAAAATAAGTGGGCAAAAAAAATACGATGGCGATAAAAAAAGCAAAATCCACCCCTTTGTGTGATTACCGTCACGTTTTGTTATGGCGTGTTTGTTTCTGGATTGTGACTGATTTCACAAAATATTTTTATGCAGATTTCTCCGGCTGTGATCGGCGGCAAACTCTGCTTCGCGTTTCAGCGCCAGGATGATATGGCACGACACGATAAGCTAAAAAACCACTTTTGATGTGTGGTATGGCGAAAAGTTAAAAGGTGGATTACGCTCATATTGTAAGGTTAAGTCTATTATTATTCAGGATATATTTTGACACGCTTATAAACTTGCATGGAGATATTATAAAAACTCATACTCCCCGGCTCGGAAATAGTAAGCACATCCCCGTGTTTATAAAAAAATTAATTAGGTTGCGTACCGTTTTATTAATTTAATGAGTTGACGTTGTTTAAGTGAGGAGAATATGTTTCTCAACTATTTTGCGCTGGGCGTATTGATTTTTGTATTTCTGGTTCTCTTTTACGGAATCATCGCCATCCATGATATTCCTTATAATATGGCCAAAAAGCGTAACCATCCGCATGCCGATGCCATTCATACGGCAGGCTGGATTAGCCTGTTTACACTCCATGCCATCTGGCCATTCCTGTGGATTTGGGCCACGCTGTACCGCGAAGATCGCGGCTGGGGCATGCAAAACCACATCACAAAGCCTGATGAAGTTCCGGGCATGGATGCGCTGGCCAAACGCGTGGCGGAACTCGAACAAAAGCTGGCTGCAGTACAGCCCACTGCTGATAAGAACACGCTGGAGCGCTAATCATGGATCTGTTGATTATTTTGACCTACGTGGCATTTGCCTGGGCCATTTTTAAAATATTTCGAATTCCGGTCAACCAGTGGACGCTTGCCACCGCAACATTAGGCGGCGTATTTATTGTTGCCGGTCTTATTCTGTTAATGAACTATAACCATCCGTATACCTTTACGGCGCAAAAAGCGGTTATTTCTATTCCAATCACACCGCAGGTGACCGGTGTGGTCAGTGAAGTCACGGATAAAAATAACCAGCTTATTAAAAAAGGCGAAGTGTTATTTAAACTGGATCCTGGCCGCTACCAGGCGCGCGTCGACAGACTCCAGGCCGACCTGGTAACCGCGACGCACAATATCGATAACCTGAAAGCGCAGCTGTCGGAAGCGGTTGCCAATACCACACGCGTCTCCGCTGAGCGCGATCGCCTCTATAAAGATTATCAGCGCTACCTGAAAGGCAGCCAGGCGAAGGTGAATCCTTTCTCTGAAAGCGATATCGACAACGCGCGGCAAAACTATCTGGCACAGGATGCCATGGTGAAAGGCTCCGTGGCTGAGCAGGTGCAGATTCAAAGCCAGTTAGACAGCATGGTGAACGGCGAGCAGTCACAGATTGCTTCGTTACGTGCCCAGCTTGCCGAAGCCAAATATAACCTGGACCAGACCGTAGTGCGTGCGCCGAGCGATGGTTACATCACCCAGGTGCTGATCCGTCCGGGGACCTATGCCGCCGCGCTGCCTCTGCGTCCGGTAATGGTCTTCATTCCTGAACAGAAGCGTCAGATTGTGGCCCAGTTCCGCCAGAACTCGCTGCTGCGTCTGAAACCGGGCGATGAAGCGGAAGTGGTGTTTAACGCCCTGCCGGGCCAGGTATTCTCCGGGAAGCTCACCGCAATTCTGCCGGTGGTGCCGGGGGGAACCTATCAGGCGCAGGGTGCGCTCCAGTCTCTGACGGTGGTGCCGGGCACGGATGGCGTTCAGGCCATCATCGAGCTGAGCCCTGACGCTGAAGTCGATGCTCTGCCGGACGGTATCTATGCCCAGGTGGCGGTCTATTCGGACCACTTCGCCCACGTCTCGGTCATGCGTAAAGTACTGCTGCGTATGACCAGCTGGATGCACTACCTCTACCTCGATCACTAATCCTTCCAGGGCAGGAATGCGACATGCAGACCTGCCCTTTTTTCATCGCTTGATCCATACTGACTTTTTTCCGGCATTAAGGATCAGGCAATGAAACTCATCGGCAGCTACACCAGTCCCTTCGTGCGAAAAATCTCGATTCTCCTGCTGGAGAAGGGGATTGAATTTGAATTCGTGAATGAACAGCCTTACAACGCGGAAAACGGCGTTGCGCAGTACAACCCGCTGGGAAAAGTCCCGGCGCTGGTCACGGACGAGGGTGAGTACTGGTTTGATTCCCCAATTATTGCCGAGTACATTGAGCTGCTGGGCGTTGCCCCGGCTATGCTGCCTGCTGACCCAAAAGCGGCGCTGGCGGTGAAGCAGGTCGAAGCCCTGGCCGACGGTATTATGGATGCGGCGTTAACCTCCGTACGGGAACAGGCAAGGCCCGCTGCCCAGCAGTCGGAAACGGAACTGTTACGCCAGCGGGAAAAAATCAGCCGCAGCCTGGACAGGTGTGAACAGCTTATCCGGGAGGGAAAGATCGACACCGACAGCCTGAACCTGGGGACCATCGCCATCGCCTGCGCGATTGGTTATCTCAACTTCCGCCACGTCTCCCCGGGCTGGTGCGTCGACCGTCCGCTGCTGGTGAAGCTTGCAGACACGCTGTTTAGCCGCGAGAGCTTTGCCCGTACCGAACCACCAAAGGCTTGACGCGGGTTATAACACTTCGCCGTCGGAGGCGGTACAATCCCCCCATATGTTAACTCCCTCTCCCGTCGGGAGGGGGGAAGATATTTACTCGCCAGGCGCCTTCATGACTACTCATCATTCGCTGTACAGCCAGATCCCCGCTACCGACCGTCTTCTTCGCGAACCCCGCATTCATGCCGTTGCTGAGCGTTTCGGCCATACCGCGACGGTGGAAATGTTACGCCTGCTTCAGGACGAAGCCCGATGCGCGATTCAGGCAGAAAACGCCTTGCCCGCCTGGTGTAGCGCGTGGGAGCAGGAAGTTGAACAGCGGCTGGATGAGAAGGCGCAAAGCGCATTACGCTCGGTGATAAACCTGACCGGAACCGTGCTGCATACCAACCTGGGGCGCGCGCAGCAGGCGGAAGAGGCCGTTGCCGCGGTCGTGCAGGCCATGCAAGCGCCCGTAACGCTGGAGTACGATCTGGACGGCGCCGGACGCGGGCACCGCGACCGCGCGCTGGCGGAGCTGCTGTGCCAGCTGACCGGCGCGGAAGATGCCTGCATTGTGAATAACAACGCCGCAGCGGTGCTGCTGATGCTGGCGGCCACCGCCAGCGGCAAAGAGGTGGTGGTGTCCCGCGGCGAGCTGGTGGAGATTGGCGGGGCGTTTCGTATTCCTGACGTGATGCGCCAGGCGGGCTGTACGCTGCATGAGGTGGGTACCACTAACCGTACCCATGCGAAAGACTATCGCGCGGCGGTGAATGAAAATACCGCCCTGCTGATGAAGGTTCACACCAGCAATTACCATATTGAAGGCTTCACCAAAACGGTTGAAGAGGCGGAGCTGGCGGCGATTGGGCGCGAATTGAATATACCGGTGATTGCCGATCTCGGCAGCGGCTCGCTGGTGGATCTGAGCCTGTACGGGCTGCCAAAAGAGCCGATGCCGCAAGAGATGATTGCGGCGGGCGTTAGCCTGGTCAGCTTTTCCGGCGACAAACTGCTGGGCGGGCCGCAGGCCGGGATTATCGTCGGCAAGCGCGAGCTGATTGCGCAGCTGCAGCAGCATCCGCTCAAGCGCGCC
This sequence comes from Enterobacter sp. fkY84-1, assembly GCF_052974705.1. Lineage (NCBI taxonomy): Bacteria > Pseudomonadati > Pseudomonadota > Gammaproteobacteria > Enterobacterales > Enterobacteriaceae > Enterobacter > Enterobacter sp. fkY84-1. Next base: position 137,522 of record NZ_CP169393.1, read on the forward strand.
CTGCGCGCCGATAAAATGACGCTTGCCGCGCTGGAGGCGACGCTGCGGCTCTATCTCCATCCGGAAAAACTGGCTGAGCGCCTGCCCACGCTGCGCCTGTTAAGCCGCGATGCCGCCTCGATTCGCGCCCAGGCCGAATTACTGCTGCCGCGCGTCGCTCCTCACTACCCCGATTTTGACGTTCGCATTGAGTCCTGCCAGTCGCAGATTGGCAGCGGTTCGCTGCCGGTGGACAGGCTGCCGAGTGAGGCGCTGACGTTCACGCCGCGTGACGGGCGCGGTAGCCATCTTGACGCCCTGTCGTCACGCTGGCGTGGCCTGCCGACGCCGGTTATCGGGCGGATTTACGACGGCCGAATGTGGCTGGATCTGCGCTGCCTTGAAGATGAAGAGCGATTTCTGGAGATGTTGTTGAAATGATTATTGCCACCGCCGGTCACGTTGACCACGGAAAAACCACGTTACTGCAGGCGATTACCGGCGTAAACGCCGACCGCCTGCCGGAAGAGAAAAAGCGCGGCATGACCATCGATCTGGGCTATGCCTACTGGCCCCAGCCTGATGGCCGCGTGCTGGGCTTTATTGATGTGCCGGGGCATGAAAAGTTTCTGTCTAACATGCTGGCGGGCGTGGGCGGCATCGATCATGCCCTGCTGGTGGTGGCCTGCGATGACGGCGTGATGGCGCAAACCCGCGAGCACCTGGCGATCCTGCAGTTGACCGGCAACCCGCAGCTGACCGTGGCGCTGACCAAAGCCGATCGCGTGGATGACGCGCGCGTCAGCGAGGTGCGCGAAACGGTCCAGGCGACACTGCGGGAGTATGGCTTTGCCGACGCATCGCTTTTTGTCACCGTGGCGACAGAAGGGCGTGGTATCGACGAACTTCGCCACCATTTACAGCACCTTTCATCACGCGCTCACGCCAGCCATCACCGCTTTCGTCTGGCGATCGACCGGGCCTTTACCGTAAAAGGTGCGGGGCTGGTCGTAACCGGCACCGCGCTGAGCGGTGAAGTCAGCGTGGGAGATACCCTCTGGCTGACGGGCGTGAATAAACCGATGCGCGTGCGCGGACTGCATGCACAAAACCAGCCCGCTGACCGTGCCCACGCCGGACAACGTATCGCGCTGAACATTGCCGGGGATGCGGAAAAAGAGCAGCTGAACCGCGGAGACTGGCTGCTGGCCGATGCTCCGCCGGAACCGTCTGAACGCGTGATTGTCTCCCTGCAGACACACATACCGTTGACCCAATGGCAGCCGCTGCATATTCACCACGCGGCCAGCCATATCACCGGGCGCGTTTCGCTGCTGGAAAACGACCTTGCCGAGCTGGTATTCGATTCGCCGCTCTGGCTGGCAGACAACGATCGTCTGGTACTGCGTGACATTTCTGCAAGGGAAACGCTGGCGGGGGCGCGCGTGGTGGCGCTTAACCCACCTCGACGCGGCAAGCGTAAGCCGGAATATCTGCAGTGGCTGGCCGCGCTGGCGCAGGCCAAAGAGGATAACGCCGCGCTGCGGGTGCACCTCGATCGCGGGGCGGTGAGTCTGCGTGATTTTGCATGGGCACGCCAGCTGAGCGGGGAAGGCTTACGCCAGCTGACCCAGGAGCCGGGCTTTATACAGGCCGGAGACAGCCTGCTCAATGCCCCGGTTGCTGCGCAATGGCAGCGTAAGATACTGAACACGCTTGCGACTTACCACGAACAGCATCAGGACGAGCCAGGCCCGGGCCGTGAGCGTCTGCGACGCATGGCGCTGCCGATGGAAGACGATGCGCTGGTGCTGCTGCTGATCGAAAACATGCGCGAAAGCGGGGTGATTAAAAGCCACCACGGCTGGCTGCACCTGCCGGATCACAAGGCCGGGTTCACCGCAGATCAGGAGGCGATATGGCAAAAAGTAGCCCCGCTGTTTGGCGATGAGCCGTGGTGGGTTCGGGATCTGGCTCGCGAAACGAATACCGAAGAGCAGGTGATGCGCCAGGTGTTGCGCCATGCGGCGCAGCAGGGGCTAATCGTCGCGATCGTGAAAGATCGTTACTACCGTAACGATCGCATTGTGGCGTTTGCCAACCTGATCCGCGAGCTGGATCAGGCGCGCGGCTCGACCTGCGCAGCGGATTTCCGCGATCGGCTGAACGTGGGCCGTAAGCTGGCGATCCAGATCCTGGAGTATTTCAACCGCATCGGCTTTACCCGCCGCCGCGGTAACGATCATCTGTTGCGCGATTCGTTATTATTTCCTGAAACTCCGTGACCTCCGTCGTAAACACCGTTACCGGTTGGCGAGAAAATCGCCACCCGGAACTACCCTTGTTGTACACCAACAGCAAGGAGACGGACATGACAAGCAATCCTCCCTCATCGCGTATCCAGCCCGGCGAGTATGGTTTTCCCCTCAAGCTGAAGCCCCGTTATGACAACTTTATTGGCGGCGACTGGGTCGCGCCCGTCGACGGCGAATACTATTCCAACCTGACCCCGGTTACCGGCCAGCCGCTGTGCGAGATTGCCAGCTCCGGTAAGCGTGATATCGACCTGGCGCTGGATGCGGCGCACAAAGCGAAAGAGAAATGGGCTCACACCTCCGTGCAGGACCGGGCGGCGATCCTGTTCAAAATCGCCGACCGGATGGAGCAAAATCTGGAGCTGCTGGCGACGGCGGAAACCTGGGATAACGGCAAGCCGATCCGGGAAACGATGGCGGCTGACGTGCCGCTGGCTATCGACCACTTCCGCTATTTTGCCTCCTGTATTCGCGCGCAGGAGGGCGGGATCAGCGAAGTTGACAGCGACACCGTGGCGTATCACTTCCACGAACCGCTGGGCGTAGTCGGGCAAATTATTCCGTGGAACTTCCCGCTGCTGATGGCGAGCTGGAAAATGGCGCCCGCGCTCGCGGCCGGAAACTGTATTGTGCTCAAACCGGCGCGTCTGACCCCGCTCTCGGTCCTGCTGCTGATGGAAATTGTTGGCGATCTGCTGCCGCCGGGCGTGATTAACGTGGTCAACGGCGCGGGCGGTGAGATAGGGGAATATCTGGCCACCTCAAAACGGATTGCCAAAGTGGCGTTTACCGGGTCGACGGAGGTGGGCCAGCAGATCATGCAGTACGCCACGCAAAACATCATTCCGGTGACCCTCGAGCTGGGCGGGAAATCCCCGAACATCTTCTTCGAGGACGTGATGGAGGAAGAGGATGCCTTCTTCGATAAAGCCCTGGAAGGGTTTGCGCTGTTTGCGTTTAACCAGGGCGAAGTCTGTACCTGCCCAAGCCGCGCGCTGGTGCAGGAATCCATCTACGAGCGCTTTATGGAGCGGGCCATTCGCCGCGTCGAGTCTATCCGCAGCGGTAACCCGCTCGATAATGTCACCCAGATGGGGGCGCAGGTCTCGCATGGACAGCTGGAAACGATCCTCAACTACATCGACATCGGCAAGAAGGAGGGGGCGGATATTCTCACCGGCGGACGCCGTAAGGTGCTCGGAGGGGATCTGCAGGACGGGTATTACCTTGAGCCGACGATCCTGTTCGGGCAGAACACCATGCGCGTTTTCCAGGAGGAAATCTTCGGACCGGTGCTGGCCGTGACCACCTTTAAAACGATGGAGGAGGCGCTGGCGATTGCCAACGACACGCCGTATGGCCTGGGGGCAGGCGTCTGGAGCCGCAACGGTAATCTGGCCTATAAAATGGGCCGCGGCATTCAGGCCGGGCGCGTCTGGACCAACTGCTATCACGCCTATCCGGCGCACGCGGCATTTGGCGGTTATAAGCAGTCGGGCATCGGGCGTGAAACCCACAAGATGATGCTGGAGCATTATCAGCAGACCAAATGTCTGCTGGTCAGCTATTCCGATAAGCCACTGGGGCTGTTCTAGTCGCCCAGCTCAGGCCGTCCGTGGGCGGCCTGAGCGATTTGCTGGCGCAGGCAGTTCAGTACGCCATCCAGAACGTATTGCACGCGCCAGGGCTGGTATTCGCGTTTGCGGAAGATGGCGGTCAGATCGAGCCACCACTCTTCCTGATGCGGGAAGCAGGGGACGAGCATGCCTTTCGTTAATTCTTTTTTCAGGCTCTCTTTTGGCGCAAAAACAATCCCAAGATTATTTCTTGCCAGCTCCAGGGCCGTCTGCGTATTGTCGCAAATATAATTACCGGTCACCCGGTAGTCATGCACGTCATCGCTGCCGTGCACGCGGAAACGCCAGATGTTGGCTTCATCGACCAGCATGGAGTCAATGAGAATACAGGAGTGATTAATTAAATCTTCAGGTCCGGTTAAGGGATGTTTATTTAAATATTCTACAGTTGCGAAGGCCGTAACGGAATATTGTGTCAACACGCTGGCCACCAGGCTTTCGTCTTTCGGCTGAGCATAGGTAATTAAAATGTCGCAGTCATCCGGAAAGGTAACGCCTTCTGAAAATTCATTCCGGTCCAGATTGTAGGTTTTCAGGGAGATGCGGATGTCGCCGATGTCTTCTATCTGATGGATCACGTGTCGCGCGAGGTAGGTCACGATACCTGTTGGGGCATAGATCGTCACTTTTCCGCGCTTTTCATGCTTATAATCAGCAATGAAATTAACAAGCTGGCTGTTCTTATCCAGCGTAGCATTCACGTAGGGGAGTAACGCTTCACCAAACTGGGTCAGGGCCAGCTGCCGCGTGGTGCGCTCAAAAACCTTGAGCCCAACCCGCGTTTCAAAATCAGACAGATATTTACTGACGTTGGCCTGCGCCATACCCAGCAGGGCGGCGGCATCACCAATGCTGTGGGTGGCTGCAATGACGGAGATAATTTTTAATTCGCGTGGTTTTAGCTGTAATGTACTCATCATGCACACCCATCTATATGATTTTATATATAATATTATATAAACCGCAGCGTTGCATTGGCAATTTTGTAACCATTATTATGCGCCTCGCTTGTTTGGCATATATATGGATTACATGGAATGACTATTAAATACAATTTACTCATCGCTGCCACGTTATTTGCATCAACGTCTGCCATGGCCGGTGAATTTTCACTTGGTGCGGGGGCTGTATTTAATGAGTCTCCTTACAAAGGCTATAACGAAAATACGACCGCAGTACCGTTGATTAGCTACGAAGGCGATCGTTTCTACGTTCGCCAGACCACGGGCGGATGGATCCTGTGGAAAGATGCAAAAAATGAATTGAGCCTGACCGCAACGTGGATGCCGCTGCATTTCGACCCTGACGATAACGACGACCATCAGATGAAGCAGCTTGATGAGCGTAAAGCATCCGCCTTCCTCGGTGGGGCGTACTACCGCCACGAAAGCTGGGGGTCGCTGAAAGTGGCGGTCTCTGGTGATGCCACGGATGAAAGCGGCGGCGTGATCGGCGAAGTATCGTACTTCCGTCCGATCAAAATGGAGCGCCTGACCCTGACGCCTTCCGTAGGTGTGTTCTACAGCGACGAAAGCTATAACGACTACTACTACGGCGTATCCGGTAGCGAGTCTCGCCGCTCCGGACTGGATCAATACACCGCCGGCGACAGCTGGACGCCATACGTTGGCCTGGCGGCTAAATATCAGTTAACCCAGAAGCTGTATCTCAACGCCAGCGCGGTCTACACCGTGTTGCCTGACGACGTGAAGAATAGCCCGATGATCGACCGCGACGACAGCTTCGCGTTGATGACCGGCCTGACCTGGCGTTTCTGATGCGGTAAAGCCGGGTGGCGGCGTTGCCTTACCCGGCCTACGATCGTGCCTGCATTTTGATCTGCAATATAACGTATTCCTTTTTCATTTCTCGATGCTTCTTCCTGTTCCGCCAAAACACGGCTGCACTGATGTTCCTTATGCGCTAATGTGATTCGACCCGATAGCAATAGTGTGTATCATGTGTATAATCATGGAAGGATTGGGATGTGAAAAGTGCGGATGTCATTACTGTTCTGATCAGCCATGGCTGGAAATGTGTCAGAACGAAAGGAAGCCATCATCAGTTTCGCCATCCCGAACAGAAAGGGCTGGTTACTGTCCCACATCCCAAGAAGGATATTAAACCGGGCACTCTCGCCCAGATCTGGCGACAGGCGGGTATTAAACACTGATATCAGGAGTAGTTATGTTTTATCCGGCTTACATTCATTCTGACTCCGACGGTAGCGCCAGCGGCTTTTTCCCTGACGTTCCAGGCTGTTTTTTTGCAGGTGATTCCCTGGACGACGCTTTTCAGGATGCGCGTGATGCGCTCACAGCACACTTCGAAGCGCTATTTGAAATGGATAATGCACTGCCTCTTCCGGGTAATGTGGAAGCGCATCTGGAAAGTCGTCCTGAGGATTTCACTGGCGGGCAATGGCTGTTGGTAGATATTAATATGAAACAGTTCGACGGTAGGGCCGAGCGTATCAACATCACGATGCCTCGACGTTTGCTGGTAAAAATTGATTCCTTTGTCAGCGAGCATCCTCAGTTCGGTAATCGAAGCGCATTTCTGGCTGAGGCAGCACGTCGCGTGCTGCCTGGGTAAAGATTAACTATAGAGAGCTGCGGTTGCTTTCAGAATATCGGCAAAGGAATAAATATCATCTACTGTCGCTATGGGGTGGCGCGTTTCGTTTTTTTCTATATCGAAAAGACCGATGTATTTTTGTGAGCGATTAAAATGCAATCGGCAAAGGGGTTTGCGGTTGTTATCGTCTACAAGGATTCCACAATAACTCTTTGTGTCTCTATGGGTAATGCGAGGAGCCTCAAGTACAGTCCGAGTAATTGCTTTTACAATATGAAAACCTTCTAACTCTTCTAAAGTTGTAACAATATCATTTTCATCTTTATGATCATCTTCTTCGAGAGGCTGTGTTTCGATTGGAGGTTCGATGGGGGTTGGAGCAATACCAGTAATAGCTGATTTAAGCCTCTCATTAACTTGATCATTTATGTACTGGCTTGCGGCCTTTTTCGTAAGATTTAGAAAAGATTCTCTTACTTTTTGGGTTAGCATCCCGTCATAAACTCTGGATGCAAAGAATTTAACGAAGTCGTCCTCAGGATTGTTAAGTTGTGAATGTAGTATTCTTTTAATCTGACTGACGTATTTCAATTCTCCAGCAGCATTAATAATTGACTCAAGATCAAATGATGATTTTGTCAATTTTTTTAATTCAGGGACAACATTTTCATCAATATCAAGTAGGTCGACTTCCAAAAATGGTTTCTCATCCATCTTATTAGGTGCATCAAGATCGGTATAAAATCTATATATTTGCCCGTTTGTTAAGATTGATATCCGTGCGTTTGTAACGTGAAAGTATCTAAAAAGCTGCGATGCATGGTTTATATTTAACGGCTCACCAATTTTTTTACATTCAATAAGTATCTGTACATCATTGTTTTTCATTATTGCATAGTCAATTTTCTCGCCCTTTTTAGTGCCTATATCACATACAAATTCGGGTGTGACTTCAGAGGGATCAAAAACATCGTAACCTAAAACATTATGAATAAAAGGCATCACAAACGCAGTTTTTGTTGCTTCTTCGGTATTGATTACTTCAATTTGTTGTCTGATTTTAGTAGATAATGCATTTAATCTTTCTGTAAATTCCATTGGATACCCTTATTTTTCTACTGTGTGTCTTGATGGAATAGCATTAAAATGCATGTCATTCAATGCTAGCCAGAATTAATTAGCAGCAAAAAAATATTTCCGAGGTTTAGATCACAGACTCGTTAAACTGAAAACAGATAAATAAGGCCGATGCTGTCGAGATTATTAAGTATATTATATATATCGTTATGTTTTATTTTTCTTGTTTATGCTTTATTTCCACCAGGTCCACATTGCCTCTTCTCCACGATTTGCCCAACTCCGGTAGGCCTTTTCAAACAAACGTGGCTAACACCCGCCGTCTGGAAACGGCGGTACTGTAAAAAGCATATCAACTCCGGCCGATCACTGCCCGTAGTAGGCATTCGCCCCGTGCTTGCGCAGATAATGCTTGTCGAGCAGCTCCTGCTGCATAACCGGTAGCTGCGGTGCGAGCTGGCGTGAGAACAGGCCCATATAGGCGCACTCTTCCAGCACCACGGCATTGTGAACCGCATCGGCCGCGTCTTTACCCCAGGCGAACGGGCCGTGGGAGTGGACCAGCACCGCCGGGATCTGCATCGGGCTGAGATCGCGCTCCTCGAAAGTTTTGATGATCACTTCACCCGTCTGGTATTCGTATTCCCCGGCAATTTCTGCCGAGGTCATCAGGCGCGTGCAGGGAATGGTTCCGTAGAAATAGTCCGCGTGCGTGGTACCCCAGGCCGGTAAATCCAGCCCCGCCTGGGACCAGATAGTGGCGTGGCGCGAATGGGTATGCACGATGCCGCCAATCTCCGGGTAACGACGATACAGCGCAAGATGGGTAGGCGTGTCTGAAGAGGGTTTTTTATTACCCTCGACGGCCTGACCCGTGGCGATATCCACCACCACCATATCCTCCGCCGTCATCACGTCGTATTCCACACCGGACGGTTTAATGATCATCATGCCGCTTTCGCGGTCAACCGCGCTGACGTTGCCCCAGGTAAAGGTCACCAGCTGGTGGGCGGGCAACGCCAGGTTTGCTGCCAGTACCTCGGCTTTAAGTTCGTCTAGCATGTCATGCCTCCTTCCTGCATACGGGCTTCAATCCAGCGGCGCGCCTGGATAATCTCCAGCACCGGCTCTTTTGCTTTTTCGGTCCACATTTCAATCAGAAATGCGCCGCGATAGTTCAGTTGATGCAGCGTGTTAAACACGCCAACGAAATCGACGCAGCCCTCGCCAAACGGCACGTCGCGGAACTGTCCGGGGCTTTGTGCGGTGACGGGTTGGGTATCTTTCAGGTGAATAGCCGCAATGCGGTCAATGCCCAGCGTCAGCTCGGCGGCGACGTCGTTACCCCATGCGCTCAGGTTGCCGACGTCCGGATAAACGCTGAACCACGGTGAGGCGAGCATGTCGTCCCACTTTTTCCATTTGCTGATGGAGTTCATAAACGCGGTGTCCATGATTTCCACCGCCAGCATCACCTGTGCGGCGGCGGCCTGCTCCACTGCCCACGCCAGCCCGTCGGCAAAGCGCTGCTGCGTCCCCTCGTCATGCGCTTCGTAATAGACGTCATACCCGGCAAGCTGGATGGTGCGAATGCCTAAGTCACGCGCCAGCCTGATGGCTTTGCTCATGATCTCACGGGCGCGTTCGCGTACGGTTTCATCGCGGCTGCCAAACGGGAAGCGACGGTGTGCAGACAAGCACATAGAGGGGATCGCCACGCCGGTTTCCAGCATCGCTTCCACCAGAGAGGCGCGCTGCGTGGTGCTCCAGTCGAGGCGTGATAATCGCTCGTCGGTTTCATCGACAGACATCTCGACAAAATCGAACCCGCAGCTTTTCGCCAGTACCAGCCGCTCGGGCCAGGAGAGATCTTTTGGCAGCGCTTTTTCGTAAATACCTAACGGATGCTGACGCATGGTTACGCTCCCCAGATGTCGCGAATGTGCGAATGGAATGCCTGTGCCACCTGCGGCGGATTGGCGGCGCCTGCCAGCGCGCGTCCGGCAATAAAGGCTTTGACGTTGATTTGCTTAAACAGCGGCAGGTCGGCGGGGGTGATACCGCCGGTAATAGAAAGCTGCAAACCGATATCGGAGAGCGCTTTCATTTTTGCGAGATCCTCCTCACCCCACTGCTGGCCGCTCGCCTGTGCGTCACGTCCGCGGTGATAAATGGCCTGCTTCACGCCGATGCGATGCCATGCGCGAGCATCGTCCAGCGTCCAGTGACCAAAGAGCTCCATCTGGATTTCTCCCCCGCGGCGCAGGGCCACCTCGTGGCCGCGTTCAACGGTGGCCAGCGGGGCGGCGCAGATGATGGTCATCCAGTTTGCACCCGCGCCAAATGCCTGCTCTGCCAGGGTTTCTCCGGCATCGGCCACTTTCCAGTCCGCAACGATGATTTTATCCGGGCACTGCTCGCGCAGGGCGCGCACGGCGTTTAGCCCTTCGGTCAGGCATAAAATGGTGCCCGCTTCGACGATATCAACGTGATCGGCAAGCAACGCGACATCACGCTGCGCGGCCTGAAGAGAGGTATGGTCGAGCGCCAGCTGCAGTAATGGTCGGCTCATAGGTTGTTCTCCTTAACTCGGGCGTGATAGCCCTGTAGTGCTGAAATCAGTAGCTGATAGCGCTGATACTTGCGCTGATAGGCCTCATGGGCGCGCATGTCAGGCTCAATGACACGAATGTCGTGTCGGAGGGCGCATTGCGCCGCATGGAAATCGGGATACACGCCGGTGCCGACCAGGGCGGCCAGCGCCGCGCCGGAACAGCCGGTCTCTTCCAATTGCGGCAGTTCAATCGCCAGTCCGCTGACGTCCGCGAGCATTTGCATCCATACGTCCGAATGGGTTGGGCCACCCGTCACGCGCAGGGCATGCACGTGGGTAAAGCGCTCGAGCATGCGGTTGAGGTGGGTCATGTGGCAGAACACCACGCCCTCATAAACCGCCTGCAGCAGGTGCGCGCGTGTGTGTAGCGCCTGCATTCCGTAGAAACCGCTGGTCATCTCCAGCCCGGCGTTGCTGCCATAGAGGAACGGCAGGAAATACACATCGCTTTCGGCTTTCGGCAGGCTGGCGACGGCGTGGTTGATCTCGCTGAACGACATGTCGCCCCACTGCGCGGTGAGCCACTCAAGGTTGCCGGACGAGGTCGGGCTGGCTTCGTGAACGATGTACTGCTGCGGATGCACGTAGCGGCCATAAACGTAGGGGAAGGGTTCGTTGCTGCGAAGCGCACTGGCGATCCCGCTGGTGACGGCCCAGGTGCCCATCACGGCGTTCAGCGTGTGCTCGTCCTGCAGTCCGGCGCAGAGCGCGGTGGAAACCACATCAAACAGTCCCCCCACGACGGGCGTGCCCGCCGCGAGACCGGTCAGGGCGGCTGCCTGAGCGGTGATTTCCCCGCAGATTTCTGCTGAACCGACAATCGGCGGTAGGGCGCCGTCAATCTCGCTGATCCCGAGCCAGCGCGTAAGCTGCGGGTCATACTGCCCGGTATTCATGTTGTAGAGATTGGACTCGGAGATGTTGCTCTCTTCACCGCCCTTCACGCCGGTCAGGCACCAGCGCAGATAGTCGTGCGCCATCATCACGCAGCCAATTTGCTGATACCGCTGCGGCTCGTTCTCTTTGACCCAGCGCAGAAGCGAGGCCGGATGCCCGGTCCACAGCGTCTGGCGCGTATGCGGGTAGAGTTTTTCGGGAATGCCGTCCTGCTGCCAGCGCTGCACAATCTCCAGTGCCCGGCGATCGGAGGAGAGGATGGCGTTGCCCAACGGTTGGTCTTGTTTATCGAGCAGAAACAGCCCCTTACCCTGCGCAGAAATGCCGACCCCATTGATCTGGTTGCCGTTTACGCCTGCATTCTTGAGCAACGCGGCGATGGTGGCGTGGCAGTGCTGCCAGAGCTGATGCATATCCCGCTCGGCGTAGCCCGCTCGCGGGCTGAGCGTGGCAACGGAGCGGCGTTCGATACAAACTTCTTTGCCCTGGCGGGTGTATAAACCGGCTTTTAGATAAGTACCGCCACAATCGATACCCAGCCAGAAGGGCTCTTTTTCACTCATCTTCATCTCGCTTAATTGCCGGGTGGCGCTTCGCTTACCCGGCCTACTGTTCGGTTTTCTCCCTCTCCCCGTGGGAGAGGGCTGTGGTGAGGGCATCAGGCCGCACGCTTATGGGGATTTACCGTGGGATTGGGCTCTGCCCCGGCATCGCATTTCGCCGGCAACAGCAGGGCCAGCAGCGACGCCAGCGCGAGTGAAACGGCCAGGCAGTAGACGCCTGCATCTTTGCTGTACAGGGTGATCAGCACGCCAACGGCATACGGGCCGCAGAAGCCACCGAGGTTACCCAGGGCGTTGATCACGCCGCGCGCGCCACCTGCCATTTCGGCGCTAAACAGTCTTGCCGGTATCGTCCAGAACACCCCCGCGGCGGATTGCAGGAAGAAACCACAGCCCACCAGTGCGGCATAGGCCAGCCAGATGTTTGCTTTCAGGGCAACGGAGAGGAACATGCAGAGCGCGAAGCCAATCAACGGCAGGGAGACAAACAGCTTGCGCTTGCCGGTGCGGTCAGAAAGCGAGGAGAACAGGAACATGCCCGCAATGGCGCCGATGTAGGGCAGGATGGCGAGCATCCCCACCTGACCAATGCTGGTGTGCGTCAGCTCCTTCAGAATGGTCGGCAACCAGAGGGTGTAACCGTAAATCCCGGTCTGATAGAAGAAATTCAGGGCGATCAGCTGCCACATGGTTTTGTCAGACAGCACCGCGCTGAGCGAGGCATTTTTCACCTCTTTTCCGGCGATGGCCTGCTGTTCAGCCGCCAGCGTTTGTACCAGATAGTTTTTCTCGGCCGCTGAGATCCAGCGGGCTTCCTGTGGACGGTCGTACACGGTGAACGCCCACAGCACCAGCACAACGACGGACATCAGACCTTCAATGATGAACAGCCAGCGCCAGTCAAGTGCGGTAATAATCCATCCCGACAGCGGGGCGGTGATTATCCCGGCGATGGGTACGAACATGATCACAATTGCGTTGGCGCGACCGCGTTCGGCATCCGGGAACCAGTTGCTGATCATGGTGAGCACAACGGGTAGCATCCCGCCTTCCGCCACGCCGAGTAAGAAGCGCAGCACCAGCAGCTGGTACTGATTCGTCACGAGACCCGTGAGCACCGAGATCACCGCCCAGGCGACCAGTGACCAGCCGATAAATTTCTTGCCGCTACCGTGCACCGCAATCTTGCCGCCGGGTACCTGCAGGAACAGATAGCCGATAAAAAATATGCCGCCCGCGAGGCCTGCCATGGTGGCGGTAATACCTAATTCTTCGTCCATACCTCCCGGCATTGCAAACGCGATATTCACGCGGTCCATATATGAAATAATACAGGCGATAAGAATAGGAGGAATGATTCTTAGCCAGCGCTGGCGCGGAATGTCCGTATGTAGAGCATGAGTAGAAATATTCATAGTTAATCTCTCAGTAGGTAACCGGAATAAACTTTTCTTATTGTTATTGCGTTGCTTTATTCATTGCGCTGATACCGTCGCGCAAAATGGCGATGCGATGGCTGACATCAGCATTAGCATTTATTTCCAGTAATTTAATACCGGAGAATTTCAACGTTGCGGCGCTCGCCGCAGTAAAGAGTGCTTTTGCACGTTCAGTTGACATCAAACTGTCGGCGCAGAATGAGGAAAAGGGCGCGTGCAGATCCTGCCATTCACCGTACTCCCCGCCGTGGGTGGTGCCTGAAAACATCAGCGCACCCAGTTTCCCGGCATTAAGCGCGGCCTGAACGTGGTCAAGCGGAAGGGTGGTGTTACGGCCTTCGATGGCCGACCGCGCCCAGTTGATGCAGACGCTGATATCCGTGTCTTTCACCACCTCCAGCACCTGCTCTAAGGGCAGGAAGCCTTTACGGGGTGCGACGCCGGTCATGGCATCGCAGTGTTCCAGCACCAGGTCGCAGCCCCAGTCCCAGCTTGTTATTTCACGGACGGAGCGGGAAAACGCGTCGGTGGCTTGTTCGACCGAGGCATTGCCCGCCTGCGGGGCCGCCTGCATCTCAAGAGCAATCACTTTCCCCGGGAAGCGGGTATTCACGGCGTTAATTTTTTTGTGCAAATGTCGGTAAAAGTCCACGCACGCTTTACGCTGCGCGTCGTCAGCCGAGGCCAGGCCAAACACGCTGTTGATGCCGCGGCGCCGCATGGTTTCCATAACTGCCGTGACCACGATTTGCCAGTCCCCCGGGGTATGGCGGAACAGCCATTCGTCACCAAGGGGGTGAAGATTTTCAAGGCAAGGCTGTTCCAGCCCGCGAATATTCGGCGTGTCGGAAAGTTCCCGCCAGAAGGTTTGTTCTTCTTGTTCCCCTTTCTGGTGAAACGAGGGTGCGCAGGGGTACGCACCAATAATAAAACCGGTGTTGGTCATTTCGCGTTCCTGTATTTATCAGAAAATTAATCTAATTCGCTGATTGCCACTTTCACCACAATCTTACGAATTGTGGTTTCCTTGTTTTTAATACAGGCAGGACGGTGCACATCCTGCGGAAAAAATATGGCATAGCTGCCGGGTATCATTTCGATAAACGACTCATTTTCACTGTTGTGATAAAAAATAATATCGCGTTGTTCCAGCAATGATTCGCTTATTTCGTTATTACCGGTATCAATCGCGATACCGATTTTCTCTTCACCCCAGGCCAGGAATTGGATATCCAGATAGCGGCGATGCACTTCCGGGCGATTCTCGTGCAGATCCTTTGTTGTCAGGTCGAGAACCTGGGCAAAAATGTTGCGACCTTCAATTTCTACTACGCCTGGCTCCAGGGTGGTGAAATCCGTCGTGCGCAGAAAATGAAGGGCTTTTTCAATCGCCCGCGGCAGGCGACACGGATTTGGCTGGGAAATATGTCCGAATATCATGGCCCACTCCTTACAGAGACTGGATTTTCGCCCACACGCTGTCGTCAACCGTGATGCCGTTGCGGCGGTTCTCTTCAAGCAAACGGGTAAATTCATGCCCTGGCAGACGGATGGCGACATTTTCATCCGCGCGTTCGGCGGTGGTGATGAAGTCCATAATGCGCTGCAGTTTGGCATCGCGGGTTGGGCCATCGATCAGGCGATCCACCTCAATGGCGATGAAGATCTGCGATACGCCGTACTCGTCGCTGTTGTCCTGGGTCACTTCCGCGACGGAAGATCCGTTTGAGAGCAGGGTGGCGATCATATCGAGCACGATGGATAAGCCGGACCCTTTCCAGTAGCCCATGGGCAGAATACGGCGGTTTTTCTCGATCACGCCCGGCTCTCTGGTGAGGTGACCTTCGTCGTCAAAGCCGCCATCTACCGGCAACGCGCGCCCGGCCAGGCGGTTCACCTCCAGCATGCCGTAGGAGAACATCGACATCGACATGTCGACCATGGTGATCGGGTTCGACGGAATGGCAACGATCAGCGGGTTTGTGCCGATGCAGCACTCTTTTGATCCCCACGCGGGCATCACGGCAATCGAGTTGGTCCAGCAAATGCCGATATAGCCCTTCTCCGCCGCCTGCCAGCCGTAGCTGCCGCCGCGCATCCAGTGGTTCGCGTTACGCAGTGCCACCAGACCAATGCCGTGATCGGACGCCAGCTCGGTGGCGCGATCCATCATCTTCTTCGCCGTCAGGTTGCCAATGGAGCGCTGCGCATCCCACTGTTCGATGGCGCCTAATGTCATCACCCGTTTGGGCTGGGCGTCAGGAATGATATCCCCTGCATCAAGCTGCTGAATAAAACGCGGGAAACGGTTTACACCATGCGAATAGACGCCGGATTCCGTAGTGCGGGCAAACATCTCGGCGCAGGCGTCTGCGGTTTCCGCTTTCACGCCGCGGTCGAGCAGAACCCGATTGAACGCCGCTTTCAACTCTTCGAAGGTCACTTTCATCCCTGTTCTCCTGTTCTTTTAAGGGCAAGTGTGAGTGCTTTTTTATCGCTAAATTCCACTATGCGAAATCTGATTTCAAATATAGCGATCAAATTTTGTCAGATCAACGACATTCATGTTTTTCAAAATCGATTAAAATCAACTGGTTGTGTTTTTTCTGTTGAGATCGTGAACTGACCCACACTTTGCGCTACCATCAGGGCGCGCTAAACAGGAGCCATGTAATGAGCATGAAAGAGAGCGAAATGACGCAAGAAAAAGAGAGGCCAGCAGGCAGCCAGAGCTTGTTTCGCGGCCTGATGCTGATTGAGATCCTCAGCAACTATCCGAACGGGTGTCCGCTTGCACATTTATCGGAACTGGCGGGGCTGAATAAGAGCACCGTGCACCGCTTGCTGCAGGGGCTACAGTCGTGCGGGTACGTGACCCCGGCACCCGCCGCGGGCAGCTATCGCCTGACCACCAAATTTATCGCCGTCGGGCAAAAGGCGCTGTCGTCGCTGAATATCATTCACGTGGCCGCTCCGCACCTCGAAGCGCTGAACATTGCGACCGGCGAGACGGTGAACTTCTCCAGCCGGGAAGACGACCACGCCATCCTGATTTATAAGCTCGAACCGACAACCGGTATGCTGCGCACGCGCGCCTATATTGGCCAGCATATGCCGCTCTACTGCTCTGCGATGGGCAAGATTTACATGGCGTTTGGCCATCAGGATTACGTGGCAAGCTACTGGGAAAGCCATCAGGAACAGATCCAACCTTTGACGCGCAACACCATCACTGAACTGAGCGCCATGTATGATGAACTGGCGGAAATTCGCGATCGCAGCATGGCGATGGACAAAGAAGAGAACGAGCTGGGCGTCTCCTGTATTGCCGTGCCGGTGTTTGATATTCACGGCCGCGTTCCGTATGCGATCTCTATCTCGCTATCGACGTCGCGCATGAAGCAGGTGGGCGAGAAGAACCTGCTCAAGCCGCTGCGCGAAACGGCAGAGGCTATCTCAAAAGAGCTGGGTTTTAACGTACGCGAGGCGTAACAGATGAAACGATTTATCATGGCGGATGCGGAAAAATGCATCGGGTGCCGCACCTGTGAAGTGGCCTGTGCGGTCGCGCATCAGGATGACTTCACCGCAGAGGCTTTTACCTCTCGCCTGCGGGTGGTGAAGGGGGACGCCTACACTACGGCGGTGGGTTGCCATCAGTGCGAGGACGCCCCCTGTGCCAATGTCTGCCCAACCCATGCCATCAGCCTTACGGCAGGCGCCTGGCTTGTTGAGCAGACGCGCTGTATTGGCTGTAAAAGCTGCATGGTCGCCTGTCCGTTTGGGGCGATGCAGGTACGGCTGGTGGGAAGCAGGGCACAAGCGCTGAAATGTGATTTATGTGTGCAGCGCGAAGGCGGACCGGCCTGCGTGGAGGCCTGTCCAACCCACGCGCTGCGCTGCGTTGATCCTGCCAGTATTCGGGCTGAAAGGCTTACTGCATTTTATTGAAATTCCACGTAAACGTCAGACTGTAGCGCCAGTCTCTGTTGCGACTGTCTGTCGGAACATCCCCGACGGGTCTTGCCGCCTCAACCGTGATGCTATAGTGGCGGGTATCGCCTACCATCACGCCAGCCGCCACTGACCCGAGCCGCTGATGAGGCAAGCCGGAGGTGTTAAACCAGGTTTGCGCGGTATCGGCCAGCATGTAGGGCTGGATAGTGGCAAGCCATGTGCTCTCTTTTCGCATCTGGATATAGCGCAGTTCTACCTGCCCGCCATAGCCGTAATCACCGCTTGCTTCGCTGTCCTGGTATCCACGGCCAAACCGCTGGGCACCGAAGCTAACGCGTTCGGGTTCTGGCAACGTGTTATTTGACCAGTCCCCCTCCCAGGACGTTGATAGCCGCCACTTATCGGCAAACAGCCAGGCTGCGTCCAGATAGCTTTTCGTGAGCGTAAAATTAATATCGGGCCTGGGGGCCGAGACGATATCGGCTCCCATCGCATCAATACCCTGACGCACGTTGAGTCGGCCGCTGATGCTGGCGGTTGTGAACTGATGTGCACCGTTGATGCCCACTTCCAGCGCGGGATAACGCGCGTGCTGGTTGACGGAGTCCAGGCTATAGGTTTTGCCCAGCAGTCTGGCCTGCAGGGCATAATCATCCTGGCGGTCGGTGTAATCAAAACCGCTGGTCAGATTAATTTGCGATTTTTGCGTCAGCAGCAGGGGATAGCCAAACGTCACGCCGCCGTTGTATTGCGTTGTTTTTTGCTTCGAATCGACGCTGATATTATTCGGCAAAGAGAGCAGGGGCGAAAAATCTCGCGGATCTTCACGGTAATAGCTGCCTTTGAGCTGCATGGTCAGCCCTTCGTCGTTTAAAAACTGCTGCCAGTTGAGCCCGACATAGTTTTTTCGCGTGTTGCTATCTAACGGCACAAGCGTGGCCACGCCAAGCTGATCGCCATAGCTTGTCATGTTGCTGAGCGTGCCGTTCAGCATCATTAAATCTTGCCCTTTACGGGTATCGATGGTGGAAGCGATATTCCAGCTCCGCTCCTGATTACCGGTGATTTGCATCGCCGCTGCGCCATAGATATTGGTTGGCAGCTGCGCGTTAGCCGTAACCGGAACGTTCGGGGTGCGCGTCATCAGCTGGCTGTAGCGATCGAACGTATCCTGAGACAGCGGTTTTTCCGCCATGATTTTTTCGGACAAACGTTTAAGACGTTCGGCGATGTGCGGGTTATTACTGGTGATGTCGCTATGAGCGACATAGCCTTCAACCAGAACAATTTTAATATTGCCCTGCTGGAAATTATTATCGGGCAGCCAGGCATAAGAGAGTGGAAAACCGTCGGCCTTATAGCGTTCCGTAATATCATTTACCAGCCCCGTAAGCGTTTTTAGCGGCACGGTTTTTCCAGCGTAAGGCCTGAAGGGCTGAAGTAATTCCTTCAAGGGATAACGCGTGCCGCCAATAAACTGAATGTGATGAATGGTAATAGGCGTTTCAGGCGTCAGCGTTGACTTCGGTTTTTCTATTTTGACGTTCGGCTGCGGCGCGGCCTCAGTCTGTTCGGGGGCAACGTTACGAGAAACTTGCGCCGGGTTATCGGGGTTAATAATAGAGGGCAGAGTATCGGCGCGGGCCATGCTCAGCACAACCAGCCCCGTCAGCGAAAAAAGGAAGTGGTGTTTCATCGCGCTATCCCTGTTCGTCATCCCCGGTTGGGGTAAATGTCGCTGAATAAAGCGCCCCTGAACCAGGGGCGCAGACAGGCAGTAAAAGGATTACTGTTTTGGCGTCAGTAGGCTCGAGGTTAACGTGTTGAGCCCGTTAATCGGGTTTGTCGTAGATGTGTTTTGGGTTGTGCCTGCATTGGCCGTTACACCCGCAGTCAGCGTATTGAGGGTGGTATTGACCGTTGTGCTCAGGCTATTGTTTGTGGCTGTCACATTGGCATCGGCCGTCAGAGATCCTGTGCCGCTGCCTCCGGTGGTTGATGTGGGTTTCACTAGCGTACCGCTATCCGTGACCGTCTGGCCGACATTTTGAACGACCTGACCGACACCGCTAAGCCCGCTATTGCTGCTGCTAATGTTGGTCCCCACGCCGCTGACGGTGCCACCCACCTGGGTCAGCAGACCGTTAACCGGTGTGCCGAGACCCGTTGTGGTGCCTACGGTTTGCGTCACGCCCTGTACTCCGCCCAGCGTCTTGTTAGCCAGGGTCGTGGTATCGGTTGTTACCTGAGTGACAGCAGGGCTGCTTACCGTGTTGGTGAGACCCGTGCCGGTGTTACTGACCAGTTGCCCGGTGCTGTTGACCACGCTGCCCGTCAGGCCGGTTACGCCGCTGACCGGGGTTCCGGAAGTGGAACTCGCCAGTCCCGTGCCTACCGATGAAACGGTATTGCCGAGGGAGGTGACCGACGTGGTCACGCCTTTAACCGTGGTACCCACACCGTTCGGGTTGTTTGGATCGCCAACGCCAGTCGTGACGCCTGTCCCCACGGTGGACACGGCACTGCCAACACCGCTGACGGTGGTTGAGACGGTTGACGTGACGGGATTATTTGTCGGAAGCTGGCTTCCGAGGCTATCCACAGTGGATCCGACGCTGGTCACGGTTTTACCGGCATCACCCAGTATCGTATTTACGCCTGCGGTAGTGGTTCCTCCACTGCCTCCTGAGCCTGAGCCTGAGCCTGAGCCTGAACCTGATCCCGACCCTGAACCAGAACCCGTTCCGCCGCCAGCGCCTGTCCCGGTACCTGAACCCGTTCCGGTGCCCGATCCGTTGCTGCCCGAACCGCCATTGCTCGCGGTTGTGCCACTTCCATCATCTGAGCCGCTGCTGCTTCCCGTCGCAGGGTTATTTTTGGCCGTTGAGTGAGATCCGCCACCGCTTCCACTACAGGCAGAAAGAGAGAACGCGAGCAGTACCGCAACAGCAATAGCGCTGATGCGACTAACATTATTAGGTAGCATATGAATACTCCACGCAAAAGAACGCCGAGCGGCGTATTAGTGAGTATATGCAGTATTTTTAAATATGCATGAAAGCGACTCAGGAAGGTATTTTGCTGCGTTGAAGAGGGTTATTTAAAATAACAATAAGTTAGCATATTTAATTTTTGCTTAATTATTGAGAGGATGGTTAGCGAGCCTAAATTAAAGGAATATTCCTAAGAAAACTCAATGGGAATGATAAATGAAGCGCTACAGGATATATCCTTTATATAAGATTCAGATCACGGAAAAATAAGGCTCTTCATTTGAAGAGCCTTATTTTTTAACAATTGCCTTCTTGCCAGGCTTTTTCGATCTCTTCGGCGAGAATTTTAACACCCGCTTCGATTTTTTCCGGGTCGGGGACGTAGTTCATGCGCATGCACTGATGGGTATGCGGCCATGGCTTATCCAGACCCGGGAAGAAATAATCGCCCGGCACCATCAGTACGCCGCGCTTTTTCAGGCGCTGGTAAAGCAGTTCGGTGGAGATAGGTAAATCCTTAAACCACAGCCACAGGAAAATCGCCCCTTCCGGTTTGTGGATAAGGCAGCGTTCTTCCGGCAAATAGCGACGAAGTGTCGCGATCGTCTCCTGAACGCGCTGGTAGTAGAACGGCTTGATCACGTCATTCGACAGACGCAGCAGGTCCTTGCGTTTGATCATTTCGCACATCATCGCCGGGCCAATGCCGCCCGGTGAAAGGCTGATAATGCCGTTCATATTGGTGATGGCGGTGATGATTTTCTCATTGGCAATGATGATGCCGCAGCGGCTGCCCGGCAGACCCAGCTTAGAGAGGCTCATGCACAGGACAATGTTCGGGTTCCACAGCGGACGTGCTTCGCTGAAGATGATGCCCGGGAACGGCACGCCGTAGGCATTATCGATCACCAGCGGAATACCGTGCTGATTGGCCAGCGCATCCAGCTTCATCAGTTCGTCATCGGTGATCACGTTGCCCGTTGGATTAGTCGGGCGCGATACGCAGATCATGCCCGTCTCTTCGCCAATATGCAGGTGTTCAAAATCGACGTGATATTTGAACTGGCCTTCCGGCAGCAGCTCGATGTTCGGGCGCGCAGAGACGAACAGATCCTCTTCCAGGCCGGAATCGGCATAGCCGATATACTCCGGCGCCAGCGGAAACAGCACTTTTTTGGTGGTGCCGTCCGCGCGACGTCCAGCGAACAGGTTAAACAAGTAGAAAAATGCGCTCTGGCTGCCGTTTGTCAGTGCAATATTCTGTGGTTCGATATCCCAGCCCAGCTCGTCACGCAGCATTTCGGCGAGGAGTGCCAGCAGCTCGGTTTTCCCCTGCGGGCCGTCGTAATTGCAAAGCGCATCGGTTGCTTTGCCGCTTTCCAGCATCTGAGCGAGCAGGGTCTGGAAATAGGTATTCATCTCCGGGATTTGAGCCGGGTTTCCGCCGCCGAGCATGATTGCGCCCGGTGTGCGCAGCCCGTCGTTGAGGTCCTCCATCAGGCGAGTAATGCCTGAATGGCGGGTAAATTTGTCGCCGAAAAGTGAAAACGTCATAGCAGGTGATCTGTCGAGCTTATTTTGAAAGTGGGTAACCATAACGCTAGCACCGTGTTGGTGCAAATCGGGTGGTGTGGTCGGATTTGTGGTTTTATAGGGCGGGAGTGGATTTGTGTAGTGAATAGTTCTGGAGCTTCTCCCCTCTCCCCATGGGGAGAGGGTTAGGGTGAGGGGTATGATCTACTGATTCCCCGCCCAGACGACCATCACCTTATCGCCATCATGTTCACGTACGAATCCATACCCCTCTTTCAGCGACAGCGTGGTTTGCTTGCCTTCACCAATCGCCGGGTGGCGGGCGCGGAACTGACCCAGCGTTTGCCAGTGGGCGACGGTTAAGGCCTGCTTGCCCGTGACGTCCTGCCAGTTCATATCCGAGCGGGTGCCCTGCAGCGGGTCGGAGCCTGTCGGCCCGAACGGACGCTCGGACTCATCCCCGTAATAGATTTGCACGCTGCCCGGTGCCAGCAGGAGCAGCTCCGCCGCGCGCTGGCCCCCTTCGCGGAACAGACGCGTATCGTGTGATGAGAGGTAGCTCAGCACATTAAAGCTTTGCAGCTTCTCCGCCATCTGCTGCCAGGTGAGATCCATATCGGCCAGGCAATTTACCGCTTTCGCCGCCTGTTCCTGATAATCAAAGTTGATCATCGCGTCGAAGCCGTGGCGGTAATAATCGCTCTGCATCACTCCGTGACCCCAGGATTCGCCGGTCATCCAGAACGGTGCGTTGTCGAGCTTTTTGTCCGGGTGAGCGCCTTTCCAGGCGGCCAGCGCCTGGCTTGCCTGGTCTTTCAGCTGCTGCCAGGCCGCAAGCTCAACGTGCTTCGCGGTATCCACGCGGAAACCGTCGATGCCGTAGTCGCGTACCCACTGGCTTAGCCAGTGGGTCAGGTAATCGCGCGGGGTATAGCCCGGAATAGCTTTCGCGTGGGTATCGGGTTTGTGTTGGTAGAAATTGGGTAGCCCGGAAGGGGCGGTGGATTCCGTTTTCAGGTCGGGCAGAAACGCCAGCGACATCGTTAAATCGTCGAAGCCGGGGTTGTCGTAATCACCGATGTCGGTGCGGATCCATTTCTTGCCCCACCATTTTTCCCATGCGGCTTTGTCGCTGAAGTTGATGTAGTCGTTGAAGCTATGCCAGGTCTGGCCTGCGCCAGGCTTCCAGTCCGTCCAGTGGTCTCCCAGCGTCTTTTTCAGCTCATCACCCTGCAGGTACAGGGCGCCAAACTGATACGCCTGCATGTCCGCAAGCGTCGCGTAGCCCGTGTGGTTCATGACGATATCAAACAGGATGCGAATGCCGCGCTTATGCGCTTCATCAACAAGCTGACGCAGGTCATCCCCGGTGCCCATGTTGGCGTCGAGCGTTGTCCAGTCCTGGGTGTAGTAGCCGTGGTAGGCATAATGCGGGAAATCACCTTTGGTGCCGCCGCCTACCCAGCCGTGGATCTGCTCAAGCGGGGAGCTTATCCAGAGCGCATTCACCCCCAGCTGCTGCAGGTAATCGAGTTTGCTGGCCAGTCCCTTGAGATCCCCGCCGTGGAACGTACCAATCTCCTGCATGCCGTCTTTGTGGCGGCCGTAGCTGTTGTCGTTGCTCGGGTCACCATTCACATAGCGGTCAGTCAGTACAAAATAGACGGTGGCGTTTTGCCAGCTAAACGGCGCAGGCTTGTCGGTTTCGGCGCGCTCAAGCAGCAGCAGGCCGTTACTGTTGGCGGCTGGCTGCAGGGTGATTTTTCCACCTTGTACGGTCACCGTCTGTTTACTGTAGAAATCGCGCACGACGGAGCCTTCCGGGAAGGTATGGCTGACGTCCAGCGTCAGCGGCTTACCGTCCCACTTCGGGCACTGGCGGATAACGTTGGCCACCGGCTGTTCTGTCGCGCTCTGAACCGCCAGCAGCAGCGTGGGCGTGCCGGAGCGTGTATCGATTCGCATCTGGTATTTACCGTCGCGGAAAAGGCGCCACTGCGGCGGTGTACCGTCACAGGGCTTGAGCGACAGCATCTCATTGAGTTTTATCGCGCCTGTGGGCTGCCAGCACGTCTTGTCAAAACTGAGCGTAAGAGGACGCGTACCCTTCGCAAGCTTTGCCTGGCTGGTGAAAATCCCGGTGCCTTCGGCGCGAAATGCGTCAAACCCCGGCGATGACCAGTCGGCATGTGCCAGTGCGGGTAACATCAGTAAGGCTATTGCGGTGCGTTTCATTCCAGGTTCCTGTCGCGGCATTTTTGACCAGTTTGCCAGCAGGCGGGCGGGAAAAACTCATCCCCTGTCGCTTTCTGCCAGGAGGATGCGTGAGGATGAGTGATCTTGCGCAAAATTAGGCAGTTATCTGCGATAACGCACACATTTTTCCAGAAATGATGTTTTTATGAGCAAGTTTCAGGTGACATAGTTTCGGAATTGGACTATTTCTATACGTGCTCTTGAAGTCTATTTTTGATATGATTTGAGATTCCGCTCTCAAATTTGTGAAAAAAATAAGGTGTTGGGATGATTACATCCGACCAGGAGACCTAATGATATCGACTCCCATTCGACGATATGGGGCTGCGATACTCATGTTACTCACCACGGCATTTTCGGGTGGGGTGCTTGCGAAGACGCACACGGATACAACGAGTAAGAAAGCCCACGTAATAAAGACGACAAGTAGTAAGGTTAGCAGTAAACAAGAGTATTCTCGCAATAGTGCAAAGAGTAGTTCACTTCCTGATTTGCGAAAATACCCTTCCGGAACACCAAGGAAAAAAGCGTTTCTCCGGACGGTAATGCCTTACATCACGAGTCAAAATGCCGCGATTACTGCGGATCGTAACTGGCTGATTTCCAAACAGTACGATAGCCGCTGGTCGCCATCCGAGCGCGCGCGTCTGAAAGATATCACGAAGCGCTATAAGCTGAGCTGGAACGGTAACACGCGTCGTGTGCCGTGGAATGCTCTCCTTGAGCGTGTGGATATCATCCCGGGCAGCATGGTTGCGACCATGGCTGCAGCCGAAAGCGGCTGGGGAACGTCTAAGCTTGCGCGTAACAACAACAACCTTTTCGGCATGAAATGCGTGAAAGGTCGTTGTACGAATGCGCCTGGCAAGGTGAAAGGCTATTCGCAGTTTGAATCCGTGAAGGATTCCGTGAACGCCTACGTGGTGAATCTGAACACGCACCCGGCCTACTCATCGTTCCGTAAATCACGCGCTCAGCTGCGTAAAGCGGACCAGGAAGTGACGGCCAGTACGATGATCCACAAGCTGAAAGGGTATTCAACGAAGGGACAGAGCTATAACAACTATCTGTTCGCCATGTACCAGGATAACCAGCGCTTAATCGCCGCTCATATGTAATCTCAAAAAACGCCTTCCACTGGAAGGCGTTTTCTTTTCTAAATCAGCACCTCGCTGTGGCGATCCCGATACTCCTTCGGCGTGGTGTCATACTCTTTGCGGAACACCGAGTAGAAATATTGCAGCGACGGGTAACCGCACATCTGCGAAATTTCGTTGATCGACAGCGACGTGGAGATGAGCAGGCTGCGTGCTTTCTCCAGCTTTTCAGCATGGATGACGGCATGAATGGTTTCGCCCACCTCTTCTTTAAAACGCTTCTCCAGATTCGAACGCGAAATGCCTACCGAATCCAGCACCTGATCGACCTTAATCCCTTTGCAGGCGTGGTTGCGAATATAGTGCATGGCCTGAATGACGGCCGGGTCGCTTAAGGAGCGATAGTCGGTCGAGCGACGTTCCACGACGCGGACAGGAGGCACGAGCAGGCGCTGAAGCGGCAGAGATTCTTTATCCAGCAGACGGTGCAGCAGCTTCGCCGCCTGATAGCCCATCTGACGCGTGCCCTGAGCCACGGAAGAGAGCGCCACGCGGGACAGATAGCGGGTCAGTTCTTCATTATCAATGCCAATCACGCACAGCTTTTCGGGCACCGGAATGTGTAAGTGTTCGCAGACCTGCAGCACGTGGCGGGCGCGGGCGTCCGTTACGGCAATAATCCCGGTTTGCGGCGGCAGCGTTTGCAGCCAGTCAGCGAGACGGTTTTGCGCGTGCTGCCAGTTTTCCGGGGCGGTTTCCAGCCCCTGATAGACCACGCCGCGATACTTCTCCTGCGCGACCAGCTGGCAAAATGCGTGCTCACGCTCAACGGCCCAGCGCTTGCCGCTGGTGGCGGGTAAACCATAAAACGCGAAGCGGTGGACGCCTTTCTCTTTTAAATGGAGAAACGCGGCTTCGACCAGGGCATGGTTATCGGTGGCAATATAGTGAACCGGCGGATAGTGTTCGGGCGAGTGGTAGGAGCCGCCGACGCCCACGATCGGCACGTCGACGTCGGTCAGCAGCTGTTCAATGACGGGGTCGTCATAGTCGGCGATGACGCCATCGCCCAGCCAGTCTTTAATGTTCTCCAGACGGGTGCGGAAATCTTCTTCAATAAAAATATCCCATTCGGATTGCGACGCCTGCAAATATTCACCCACGCCTTCTACCACCTGACGGTCATAGGCTTTGTTGGCATTGAATAGCAACGTAATGCGGTGACGCTTTTCAAACATGGCTCACTTCCCAATTAAGTCACAATACCGTTATCAGGCCCGTCGCTTGGTGGCCGAGTCCATCCAGACTGCCAGTAAAAGAATGGCCCCCTTGACGATATACTGCCAAAACGTCGGGACGTCCATCATACTCATCCCGTTATCCAACGACGCCATGATAAATGCCCCCATGACTGCGCCCGCGACGCTACCGATACCCCCTGCGAGGCTGGTACCGCCAATAACGCAGGCGGCGATAGCATCCAGCTCGGCGATATTACCGGCGGAGGGTGAACCCGCCCCCAGACGCGAGCTGAGGATCAGCCCGGCGATGGCGACCATCAGGCCGTTAATGGCGAAGACCGCGAGTTTGGTGCGTTCGACGTTAATCCCCGACAAACGGGCAGCCTCAAGGTTGCCGCCGATGGCATAAATACGGCGGCCAAACGCGGTGCGCGTCGCCATAAACATGCCGCCCAGCAGCAAAAGCGCCAGCAGCAGCACCGGCGTCGGAACGCCGCGATAGTCGTTAAGAAGCCAGATGGCGCCCAGCACAATGACCGCCGTCAGCGCCTGACGTCCCACCACCGAGGGTGATGCTGGCGACGCCAGCCCCAGCGCCTGACGGCGCATGCGTCCACGCCACTGCCACGCGACAAACGCCAGCAACCCGGCCACGCCGATGGTAAAGCCCGCGCCATCCGGGAGGTAGCTCTGACCAATCTGCGACATGGCCGCACTGGTAGGGGAGACGGTGGTGCCGTTAGTAATGCCGATTAAGATCCCACGGAAGGCCAGCATCCCCGCCAGGGTGACAATGAACGACGGCACTTTACGGTAGGCTACCCACCAGCCGTTCCAGGCCCCCAGTACCAGCCCCAATACCAGCGTGACCGCCACGGTCAGCGGCAGCGGCCAGCCGAGCCAGACGTCAAAAATCGCCGCCACGCCGCCGAGGAGCCCCATCATTGAACCGACCGACAGATCGATTTCCGCGGAGATAATCACGAACACCATGCCGACGGCCAGAATGCCGGTGATAGCGGTCTGGCGGAGCAGGTTAGAGACGTTACGCGCGCTGAGGTACGAACCATCGGTCATCCAGGTAAAAAAGAGCATGATGACGATAATCGCCGCGATCATCACGAAAACCTGCAGGTTCAGCGCTTTTAGCCCTGCGAACGCACCGGGCGTCGGAACGGCGACTTTGATATCAGACGGATTGCTTTTCGACATGACGTTCGCTCCTTAAAGCGGCTTCCATCACCTGCTCCTGCGTCAGGTTCTGGTTAATCAGGTTGGCTTTCAGTTTTCCCTCGTGCATGACCAGTACACGGTCGCTCAGGCCGAGCACTTCGGGTAACTCAGACGAAATGACAATGACGGCAATCCCTTGCTGTACAAGCTGATTAATCAGTTTGTAGATTTCATATTTGGCACCGATATCAATTCCGCGCGTCGGCTCATCAAGGATTAATATGCGTGGATTGAGAAGCAGGCAGCGCGCCAGAATCGCCTTTTGCTGGTTGCCGCCGCTCAGGCGGCCAATGGCCAGTTCCGGTGAGGAGGTTTTGACCTTCAATCGGGCGAGTGACTGAAGGATGCACTGCTGCTCGGCGGCATCATCCAGGCTGCTCAGCGCGCCGGAGAAGCGATCGAGCGCCGCCAGCGTAATGTTTTTCCCCACCGCCATAACCGGCACGATGCCGTCTTTTTTGCGGTCTTCCGGCACCATGGCAATGCCGCGGGCGATCGCCTGCTGGCAGTTGTCGATTTTCACCGGCTGGCCGTCGATATAAATCGTGCCCTCCCAGCGCCCTGGCCACACGCCAAACAGACACTGTACGGCCTCCGTGCGCCCGGCGCCGACTAACCCGGCGATACCGAGGATTTCGCCGCTGTGCAGAGAAAACGAGACGTTATTCACACGCTTGATGTGGCGGTTAACGGGGTGCCACGCGGTCAGATTTTCCACGCGCAACACTTCATCACCTTTGGTGTGAAGCTCATTCGGGTAGAGCGCCGTCAGCTCGCGTCCTACCATCATGGTGATGATGTCATCTTCACTCATGCCCGCGGCTTCACGCGTGCCGATGTGCTGCCCGTCGCGGATCACGCAGATGGTGTCCGAAATGGCTTTAACCTCGTTCAGTTTGTGCGAAATGTAGATGCAGGCGATGCCGTGATTTTGCAGATCGCGAATGATATCGAGCAGTACCGCAGTTTCCTGTTCGGTGAGCGAGGCCGTGGGCTCATCAAGGATCAGCAGCCTGACCTGCTTATTGAGCGCTTTAGCGATTTCAACCAGCTGCTGTTGCCCCAGTCCCAGGTCGCCCACGCGGGTATCCGGTGAAATGCTGAGGCTCACCTGCGCGAGCAGCTTTTCACAACGTAGCGTCATGGTGTCGTAATCCAGCACGCCGTGGCGGGAAATTTCGGCCCCAAGGAAAATGTTCTCCAGCACGGTGAGATGCTTCACCAGCGCCAGTTCCTGGTGGATGATGGCGATGCCTTTACGTTCGGTATCACGAATGTGAGTCGCCTGGATAACTTCGCCAGCAAAAACGATTTCGCCTTCGTAACTGCCATACGGGTAGATTCCGCACAACACTTTCATCAACGTTGACTTGCCTGAGCCGTTCTCGCCACACAGCGAAACGACTTCGCCGGGGTTCAACCGGAGACTGACGTTATCGACGGCTTTCACCGTGCCGAAGCGCTTGGTGATGCTTTTCATTTCAAGTAAATAAGGCATAACTGCTCCACATAAACCGAGGGAAGAACAGTACAACGTGATGCGCCCCTGCAAAGCAGGGGCCGCGCCGGATTACAGTTCGCTCTTCTTGTGGAAGCCGTCTTTAATGACGGTGGCGTCAATGTTCTCTTTATTGACTTCAATAGGGGTGAGCAGGCGAGCCGGAACGTCTTTCAGCCCGTTATTCAGCGTGGCGTCTGCTTTAGGTTGCTTGCCATTGCCCAGTTCCACGGCGATTTCCGCCGCCGTATTGGCAAGCTCGGTAATCGGTTTGTAGACCGTCATGGTTTGGGTGCCTGCGATAATGCGTTTTACGCCAGCCAGATCGGCATCCTGTCCAGAAATGGCGACTTTACCCGCCAGCCCCTGGGCGCTTAATGCCTGAATCGCACCGCCTGCGGTGGCATCGTTGGAGGCCACAACCGCGTCAATTTTGTTGTTGTTGGCCGTCAGCGCGTTTTCCATAATCTTCAGGGCGTTTTCGGGTAACCATCCGTCGGCCCACTGATCGCCAACCACTTTTATTTTCCCGTTATCGATGTACGGCTTAAGGACCTTCATTTGCCCTTCGCGGAACAGCTTGGCGTTGTTATCTACCGGCGAGCCGCCCATCAGGAAATAATTGCCCTGAGGCACTTTGTCGATCAGGCTTTGTGCCTGTAATTCGCCGACTTTTTCATTATCGAACGAAATATAATAATCAATGTCCGCATTATTAATCATGCGGTCATAAGCCAGCACTTTTATGCCTTCTTGTTTGGCTTCTTTCACTACGTTACTTAATACCTGGCCGTTATAGGGGATAATGACCAGCACATCGACGCCGCGGTTAATCATATTCTCGATCTGCGACATTTGTGTTTCTTCGTTGCCGTTAGCCGACTGGACAAACACGTTTGCGCCGAGTGATTCCGCTTTTTTCACAAAAATATCGCGATCTTTTTGCCAGCGCTCCAGACGCAGGTCGTCAATCGCCATGCCAATTTTGACCTCCTTGGCATGCCCTGCAAAGCTTGCAAGGAGGAGCGTAGTGCAGAGCGTTAGGGTCAGGTTCTTTATCTTCATAATTATTAGGCCTTTTTGTAGGGGTATGTGTTGCTGAGATAAAAGAAACATTCACTGCTGGGACGCAGCAAATTTTTAACGCGGAAAGGCAGGCTGGCAATTACAGATTTTTATCTTCTCATTATGATATTTGGTTTATTTCTGAATTTATGACCGCGATCGGATTTTAAAATACGTAACGTCTTAATTACATTTGATTCTGGAATCCGCGCCGAAAAATAGTTCGTCTGCGCATTATTTTGCGAGCCAGCGCACAGTTGTGCATTCTCTCAATAGCAGTGTGAAATAACGTAATTGAGCAACCCAAAATGTCTATTCACTATTACTCCTGTATCAACGACTCGCCGCATACCCTGATTATGGAGCTCAATATGCAAGCTTATTTCGACCAACTCGATCGTGTTCGTTACGAAGGCCCGAAAACGACCAATCCTTTAGCATTTCGTCACTACAACCCGGATGAGCTGGTGCTGGGTAAGCGCATGGAAGATCATCTGCGCTTTGCCGCCTGTTACTGGCATACCTTCTGCTGGAACGGCGCCGATATGTTCGGCGTGGGCTCCTTTGACCGCCCGTGGCAGCAGCCGGGTGAGGCCATCGAGCTGGCGAAACGCAAAGCCGATGTGGCGTTTGAGTTCTTCCACAAGCTGAACGTGCCGTACTACTGCTTCCATGACGTTGACGTGTCGCCGGAAGGCGCATCGCTGAAAGAGTATCTGAACAACTTTGCGCAGATGGTGGATGTACTGGCGGCAAAACAGCAGCAAAGCGGCGTGAAGCTGCTGTGGGGCACGGCAAACTGCTTCACTAACCCACGCTACGGCGCAGGTGCGGCAACCAACCCGGATCCGGAAGTGTTTAGCTGGGCGGCCACGCAGGTGGTGACGGCAATGAATGCCACGCATCAGCTGGGCGGCGAAAACTATGTCCTGTGGGGAGGCCGTGAAGGCTATGAAACCCTGCTCAACACCGACCTGCGTCAGGAGCGCGAGCAGATTGGCCGCTTTATGCAGATGGTTGTCGACCACAAGCACAAAATCGGCTTCCGCGGCACGCTGTTGATTGAGCCAAAACCGCAGGAGCCGACGAAGCACCAGTATGACTACGACGTGGCGACGGTGTATGGCTTCCTGAAGCAGTTCGGTCTGGAAAAAGAGATCAAAGTGAACATTGAAGCCAACCACGCCACGCTGGCGGGCCACTCTTTCCACCACGAGATCGCGTCTGCGATTGCGCTGGGCATCTTCGGCTCGGTCGATGCTAACCGCGGCGACGCGCAGCTGGGCTGGGACACAGACCAGTTCCCGAACAGCGTGGAAGAGAATGCGCTGGTGATGTACGAAATCATCAAAGCGGGTGGTTTCACTACCGGCGGCCTGAACTTTGACGCCAAAGTGCGTCGCCAGAGCACCGACAAATACGATCTGTTCTACGGCCACATTGGTGCGATGGACACCATGGCGCTGGCGCTGAAAGTGGCGGCACGTATGATTGAAGACGGTGAGCTCGATAAACGCGTGGCGAAGCGTTACAGCGGCTGGAACAGTGAGCTGGGCCAGCAAATTTTGAAAGGTCAGTTATCACTAGCGGACATCGCGAAGTACGCTGAACAACATCAGCTGGCGCCGCAGCACCAGAGTGGGCACCAGGAGTTACTGGAAAATCTGGTCAATCACTACCTGTTCGATAAATAACAGCACGTAGGCCCGGTAAGCGTTAGCGCCACCGGGCATTTCTGTTAAAGGAGTCACCGTAATGTATATCGGGATCGATCTTGGCACATCGGGTGTGAAAGCCATCCTGTTAAGCGAACAGGGCGAGGTGTTAGCAACGCAGACGGAAAAGCTGCAGGTTTCACGTCCGCATCCGCTGTGGTCGGAACAGGATCCGGAGCAGTGGTGGCAGGCAACGGATCGTGCAATCAAGGCGTTAGGTGAACAGCATTCTCTGCGTGACGTGAAAGCGCTGGGGATTGCCGGGCAAATGCACGGTGCAACCTTGCTGGACAGCGAACATCGCGTGTTGCGTCCTGCGATCCTCTGGAATGACGGCCGTTGTGCGGAAGAGTGCGCGCTTCTTGAGGCGCGCGTACCTACGTCTCGTGAGATTACCGGCAACCTGATGATGCCCGGCTTTACCGCGCCCAAGCTGCTGTGGGTGCAGCGACACGAGCCGGAGATTTTCCGGCAGGTGGCGAAAGTCCTGCTACCGAAAGACTATCTGCGCTTTCGTATGACGGGCGATTTTGCTTCCGACATGTCCGATGCCGCCGGCACGATGTGGCTCGACGTGGCGAAACGTGACTGGAGCGAGGCGATGCTGGATGCCTGCCACCTGACCCGTGAACACATGCCCGTGCTGTTCGAAGGTAGCGAGGTAACAGGCACACTGCTGCCAGACGTTGCGGAACGCTGGAATATGCCTGCCGTACCGGTGGTTGCCGGGGGCGGTGACAACGCTGCGGGTGCCGTGGGCGTCGGCATGGTTGAGGCAGGGCAGGCGATGCTGTCTCTGGGAACGTCTGGCGTCTATTTTGCCGTCAGCGACGGCTATCGCAGCAATCCCGAAAGCGCGGTGCACAGTTTCTGTCATGCGCTGCCTGGAAAATGGCATTTGATGTCGGTGATGCTGAGTGCAGCGTCGTGCCTGGACTGGGCGGCGAAGCTGACCGGGATGGCCGATGTTCCTGCGTTGATTGCCGCAGCACAGCAGGCGGATGAAAATGCCGGTACCGTCTGGTTTTTACCGTATCTGTCCGGCGAGCGTACGCCACACAACAACCCTGAAGCGAAAGGGGTGTTCTTTGGCTTAACCCATCAGCATGGTCCGGCAGAACTGGCGCGTGCGGTTCTCGAAGGCGTCGGATATGCGCTGGCTGACGGAATGGACGTGGTTCACGACTGCGGCCTGAAACCCGCAAGCGTCACCCTGATTGGCGGCGGTGCGCGAAGCCCTTACTGGCGACAAATGCTGTCGGACATCAGCGGCTTGCAGCTGGATTTCCGCACCGGTGGCGATGTTGGCCCCGCGCTCGGCGCCGCGCGTCTGGCGCAGATTGCTATGAACCCGGAAAAACCGCTTTCACAACTGCTGCCGCAGCTTACGCTTGAACAGGCGCATTTGCCTGACGCGGCGCGCCATGCGCGGTACGCGGAAAGGCGCGACGTGTTCCGCAAAATCTACCAGCAGCTGCTGCCGCTGATGACGTAAATTCGCTTGTCCGGGAGAGGCACGAGGATGTCCTTTTTTGGTCTGTGCGTGCCTTCCTTTCCTTGCCAGTATGGTGTCATACCCACTGGCGAGGAGAACCATCATGTCACGCATTGCACTCATCAACATTGATACTCAGCAGTCCTTCCATCACCGCAATTACTGGCAGGAGGATGACATTCCCGCGTTTCAGCAGGCGATGCTGGGGCTGATTGAAGGCTGCCAGGCGCGCGGTATTCCGGTCGTTGATATTTTTCATGTGGATGAAGACGGCCCATTTACGCTGGAAAGCGGCTATGTCAAACCGATGGCCTTTTTGCGTCATCAGCCGGATGTGGTTTTCCAGAAACACGTTCATAATGCCTTCACGGATACCGGGCTCGATCGCTGGCTGCGCGAGCGTGATATCAATAGTGTGATTATCTGCGGCATTCGCACGGAGCAATGCTGTGAAACCACCGCCCGGGTGGCATCCGATCTGGGTTATGCTGTGACCTTTGTGAGCGAGGCCACGCTGACGTTCCCCATGACGTACAGGGGCATTACCCTTAGCGCAGCGGACATTCGCCACCGTACCGAAACGGTACTGTCCGGGCGTTTTGCCGACATTAAAACGGTAGCGGAGACGCTGGAGTCACTGTAATGCCCATCGACGTCTGGTTCGTGATGTTGCCCGGGGTGCTGTCATTAGATATGACGGGCCCGGCAGAAACCTTTGTGCTGGCAGGCGACGCGTTTCGTCTGCATTACATTGGCCCGCAGCCGGAGGTTCCGACGTCGATAGGTCTGACGATGAGCGGCATCCAGCCGTTGCCGGAAAGCCTGTCTCCGGGCAGCTTGCTGGTCCTGCCGGGGGTGAGCGACTCCCGCTTTCAGTTCTCAACCCCGCAGGCGCAGCAGATTCAGCACTGGCTGATGCGCCGGCAGCCGCAGATCCAGCGCCAGGAAATCACCGTGATGTGCGTCTGTTCAGGAGCGTTGCTGGCGGCGAAATCGGGCCTGCTGAATAACAAACAGTGCACAACTCACCATGACGTTATCAGCCGTTTACGCACCGCGGCCCCTACGGCGACGATTAAAGAAAACCGCATCTTTGTGCAGGACGAGAACATCTGGACCAGCGCGGGGATCACGTCGGGCATCGACCTGGCGCTGCATATGATTAACCGCCTGTGCGGCCCCGAAAAGGCGCTGAATGTGGCGCGCGAGATGGTGGTCTGGTTCCGCCGTTCTGGTGACGATCCCCAGCTCTCCCCGTGGCTACGCTACCGCAATCATCTTCATCCGGCGATTCATCGGGCGCAGGATGCGCTCACCGCCGAGCCGCAAAAAGCGTGGAACTTGCCTGATATCGCCGCGCTGGCGCACGTCAGCCCGCGCCATCTCACCCGGCTTTTCCAGAAACATTTAGGGATTAGCGTCCGCGATTATCTGGAGCAGCTGCGTCTGGCGGTGGCGGAGCAGTGGCTATTGCAGGGGCGCGGCGTGGAGCAGGCTTCGCTGGCGGCAGGGTTTTCCTCCCCGCGCCAGTACCATCGCGCCCGGCAGCGCAGCGTTAGCTGACGAAGCGGCGAACGTCTATTTTTTGCAGCAGCATCGACAGCAGCAGGCTGATCGCCAGGGTCGCGGCAAAAATCCAGATGATATCCAGCACCGGCCAGGTTTTTAGTTCAACCCCTCTTGTCCGAAGCGCGTGGATCACCAGCGCGTGAAAACCGTAAATCCCGAGAGAGTGTCGTGAAATGACGCTCAGTACGGGAAGGGGACGCGCATTCAGAGTGTTTTTAACGAGCGTGAGCAGCGATACGGCACAGATAAAGACCATCGGGCCGCAGTACAGATACCAGGTATCGGCAAAATTACCGCGCCACTGCAGCTCATGCAGCGTCCCGCGTGAAATCACCGCCACGCCGGCGATAAACAGTGCCCCGCAGAGCCAGTTCAGACCGCGTTTTTGCGTGTCCATCATCCCGATGGCGCGCCCCAGCATGCCGTAAAGCACGTAATAGAAGGTATCGCCGTTGATATAGAGGTTCACCGGCAGCCACTCAAATCCGTCGATTTTCTGCGAGACCGTATTCGGGTTGGCGACAATGCCAATCACCACCATCAGGGCCAGAAGCATTTTCCCGCTAACGTTTTTCACCTGAATGAGCGGAGAGACCAGATAGATCACGATAATGGCGAAGAAGAACCACAGGTGGTAGAACACCGGCTTTTGCAGCAAATACTTGAGGGATAACCCGGCGTTAATGGAGGTGAACAGGGTGATATAGAGCAGGGCAACGGCGCTGTAAAACCCCAGGCAGGCCGCGATGCGGATGAAGTGCCGCGGCTGCGCGCTGCGTTCACCAAAAAAGAGAAAGCCGGAAATCATAAAGAACAGCGGCACGCTGACGCGCGACGCAGAGTTGAGAATATTGGCGATATCCCAGTTAACGGGGCTGATGCTGTGGGCGTTCGTGACGTACCAGGTCGTCGTGTGGATCATGACCACCATCAGACACGCTATTCCTCGCAGGTTATCAATCCAGTTAATTTTTGACGGCATCAGTTCCTCGTATTCCCTGTAAAGTGAATGTGACTCCCATTGTCCAAAAGTCTTCGTTTGGAAAATTCTGAGTTTTATTCGCAGGCTTGCCGGGAGACCGCGAGATTCGCAGAATGGCTGACCATAATCTATAAACGTGTTGATACTAAAAATAACAGCCACTGACCAGGACGGTAATAAAAATGATGATGAAGCGTGTGGCATCACTCATTCTGCTTTTCATGCTGGCAGGATGCAGTGCGCCACAAGAAGCACCAGTGCAAAAAGCCCAGCAGGGCAAAATGAGCCCGGAACGTTCACTGAATATGGAGTCACTCTGCAAGGACCAGGCCGCACGCCGCTATAACTCGGACGTGCAGAAAATCAACGTCACCGGGTTTGAGCGCTTTCAGGGCAGCTATGAGCTCAAGGGCTATACGGCGCGTAAAGAAGGCTTTGTCTGCTCGTTTGATGCGGACGGCCAGTTTTTACACCTCTCCATGCGCTAGCCTGCTCGCATAATCAACAGCCAGACGCCGTCAGCGCCCTGGCGTGAATGCTTATTTCCCAATTTTCCCTAAACAACCCCGTTTCGTACTGTATATCTTGCAGCCAGCGGGTATACTGGTCCCTTCCATTTAAAACCACACGTATCCAGCACGAAATACTATGCAAAAGTTTGATACCAAGACCTTCCAGGGCCTGATCCTGACCTTACAGGATTACTGGGCTCGTCAGGGCTGTACCATTGTTCAACCTTTGGACATGGAAGTCGGCGCCGGCACTTCACACCCGATGACCAGCCTGCGCGCGTTGGGGCCAGAGCCAATGGCGACCGCGTATGTGCAGCCTTCCCGTCGTCCGACCGATGGTCGTTACGGTGAGAACCCGAACCGTCTGCAGCATTACTATCAGTTCCAGGTGGTGATTAAGCCATCACCCGACAACATTCAGGAACTGTACCTCGGGTCGCTGAAAGAGCTGGGTATGGATCCGACCATTCACGACATTCGTTTCGTGGAAGATAACTGGGAAAACCCAACGCTGGGTGCCTGGGGTCTGGGTTGGGAAGTGTGGCTGAACGGCATGGAAGTGACCCAGTTCACTTACTTCCAGCAGGTTGGCGGTCTGGAATGTAAGCCGATCACCGGTGAGATCACCTACGGTCTGGAACGTCTGGCGATGTACATTCAGGGCGTAGACAGCGTTTACGACCTGGTCTGGAGCGACGGCCCGCTGGGTAAAACCACCTACGGCGACGTGTTCCATCAGAACGAAGTGGAGCAATCCACCTATAACTTCGAATACGCGGACGTGGACTTCCTGTTCACCTGCTTCGAGCAGTATGAGAAAGAAGCGCAGCAGCTGCTGGCGCTGGAGACTCCGCTGCCGCTGCCTGCCTACGAGCGTATTCTGAAGGCCGCCCACAGCTTCAACCTGCTGGACGCCCGCAAAGCGATCTCCGTGACTGAACGTCAGCGCTACATTCTGCGTATTCGTACCCTGACCAAAGCCGTTGCAGAAGCTTACTATGCGTCCCGTGAAGCCCTTGGCTTCCCGATGTGCAACCGAAACAAATAAGAGGCGGCCATGTCTGAGAAAACTTTCCTGGTGGAAATCGGCACCGAAGAGCTGCCACCAAAAGCCCTGCGCAGCCTGGCTGAATCTTTTGCTGCGAACGTGACTGCCGAGCTGGATAACGCTGGCCTGGCGCACGGTAAAATTGATTGGTTTGCTGCTCCGCGTCGTCTGGCGCTGAAAGTGGCAAACCTGGCGGCGTCTCAGCCGGATCGCGAAGTCGAAAAACGTGGCCCGGCGATTGCCCAGGCGTTTGACGCGGAAGGCAAGCCGAGCAAAGCGGCGGAAGGCTGGGCGCGCGGCTGCGGCATCACCGTCGATCAGGCCGAGCGTCTGACCACCGATAAAGGCGAATGGCTGCTGTATCGTGCCCATGTGAAAGGCGAAAGCGCGGAAGCGCTGCTGCCGGACATGATTGCCACGTCTCTGGCGAAGCTGCCCATTCCTAAGCTGATGCGCTGGGGCGCGTCTGACGTTCACTTCGTGCGTCCGGTACACACCGTGACCCTTCTGCTGGGCGACACCGTTATCCCGGCGACCATTCTGGGCGTGGCGTCCGATCGCGTGATCCGCGGCCACCGCTTTATGGGCGAGCCAGAGTTCACCATCGACAATGCCGACCAGTACCCGCAGATCCTGCTGGAGCGCGGTAAAGTGATTGCCGACTACGAACAGCGTAAAGCCAAAATCAAAGCGGACGCGGAAGACGCGGCGCGTAAGATTGGCGGTAAAGCCGATCTGAGCGACAGCCTGCTGGAAGAAGTGACCTCGCTGGTGGAATGGCCGGTTGTGCTGACCGCGAAGTTCGAAGAGAAATTCCTGGCCGTTCCGGCTGAAGCGCTGGTGTACACCATGAAGGGTGACCAGAAGTACTTCCCGGTCTATGCCAACGACGGCAAGCTGCTGCCAAACTTCATTTTCGTGGCGAACATCGAATCGAAAGATCCGAGCCAGATTATCTCCGGTAACGAGAAGGTCGTGCGCCCACGTCTGGCGGATGCCGAGTTCTTCTTCAACACCGACCGTAAAAAGCGTCTGGAAGATCATCTTCCACGCCTGCAGACCGTACTGTTCCAGCAACAGCTGGGTACGCTGCGCGACAAGACCGACCGTATTGCGGAGCTGTCCGGCTGGATCGCTCGTGAAATCGGTGCCGACGTTAACCACGCGACCCGCGCAGGCCTGCTCTCCAAGTGTGACCTGATGACCAACATGGTGTTCGAATTTACCGACACCCAGGGCGTGATGGGCATGCACTACGCGCGTCACGATGGCGAAGCGGAAGACGTGGCGGTTGCCCTGAACGAGCAGTATCAGCCGCGCTTTGCGGGTGACGAACTGCCGTCCAACCCGGTAGCTTGTGCTGTCGCAATTGCCGATAAGATGGACACCCTGGCGGGTATCTTCGGTATCGGCCAGCATCCGAAAGGCGACAAAGACCCGTTTGCGCTGCGTCGTGCTGCGCTGGGCGTGCTGCGTATCATCGTTGAGAAGAACCTGAACCTGGATCTGCAGACCCTGACCGAAGAAGCGGTGCGTCTGTACGGCGATAAGCTGACCAACGCCAACGTTGTGGATGACGTGATCGACTTTATGCTCGGTCGTTTCCGCGCCTGGTATCAGGATGAAGGTTACACCGTCGACACCATTCAGGCGGTTCTGGCGCGTCGTCCGACCCGTCCGGCTGATTTCGATGCGCGTATGAAGGCGGTTTCTCACTTCCGTACGCTGGAAGCGGCATCTGCTCTGGCGGCGGCCAACAAGCGTGTCTCCAACATCCTGGCGAAGTCCGACGAGACGCTGAACGAGCGCGTGAACGCCGCGACGCTGAAAGAGCCGGAAGAGATCGCCCTGGCGATGCAGGTTGTGGTGCTGCGCGACAAGCTCGAGCCGGTCTTCGCGGAAGGTCGCTACCAGGAAGCGCTGGTGGAGCTGGCCGAGCTGCGTGACGTCATCGACGCCTTCTTCGAGAAAGTGATGGTAAACGTAGAAGATAAAGAGCTGCGTATTAACCGTCTCTCTATGCTCGAGAAACTGCGTGAACTGTTCCTGCGCGTGGCGGATATTTCGCTGCTGCAGTAATGTGCCCGTTGTGACAAATGCTAAAAACCCGCTTCGGCGGGTTTTTTTATAGTGTGTTGCTGAAAATTTAACCTTGAAATGGTCAACCCATTACCGCTATCCTTACCCCCGTTAACTTTCTCGCGCTGGAGTGCCCCCCAAAAATGAACAAACACGACTGATGAATTTCGATCCTTGCTAAAACGCCACCGCGTCGGCAGGGGATGTTTTGATTTCATTCAGGAGTGCTTATGGCTCATTTTGCGCAGTCCCCTTCTTTTATTTTGCATCAGGTCACCTGTCAGTTTCCGACGGGCGATACCCTTTTTGGTCCGCTGAATCTCACGCTGGAACCCTCCCTGTGCGCGCTGGTTGGCCGCAACGGCAGCGGAAAAACGCGTCTGCTGCGCTTGCTGGCGGGGCTGGACGAACCGGCTACCGGTCATATTGAACGCTTTGGCTCGCATGCCTGGGTGGCGCAGCAGCATGTTATTTCTTCGCAGACGACGCTGGCTGAACTTCTCGGGTATGACGCGATTTTTGCGGCGCGTAAGCGCATTGACAGTGGTGATTATCAGCCTGACGATCTGGCGTTACTCGACGGCCACTGGGATATCGCCGAACGTCTGAGCGAAGCGTTTATCAATGCGACGCTCCCACCGTTTGAGCCTGATAAGCCCGCCATAGAACTCAGCGGCGGCGAGCGCATCCGCGCCCTGCTGTGCGGGGCGTTTACGGCGGGCGCGGACTTTCTTCTGCTGGACGAACCGACTAACCATCTGGATCGACAAGGCCGGGCGTGGTTCTACGACCAGTTGAGTCGGTATCAGGGCGGCGTGCTGGTGGCCTCTCATGACCGCGAACTTCTGGAGCAGGTGCCGCGTATTCTTGAGCTGAGCGCCTCGGGTCTGCGCAGCTACGGCGGAAATTATGCGGATTATCAAGCCCTGCGCGATGCCGAACAGCAGGCTGCCCGCGCGGCGCTGGAACATGCGGCAACCGAGCGCAAACGCACCCGCGCGCGCATGCAAAAAGAGCATGATGACAGCCAGCGGCGGTCGGCAAAGACGTTACGCACCGTCGATACCCTGAATATCGCATCGTTCGAGCGGGTCAAATATAAAGGCGCGGCAAAGGAACGTATCGGCACCTGGAAAAAACAGCACAGCGAGCAAAACGAAGCGCTGAACGCCGCGGTAAACAAGGCGCGTGAACGCGTTGAAGACGATAACCCGGTCATGTTCACTCTGCCGGGAAGTCAGATCCCGGAGGGGAAGCAGGTGCTGGTGCTGGAGGATCTGGTGCTGCAGCATGTACCTGTTCCTCCGCTCAACTGGCGGATGGACGGACCGATGCGCGTGGCGTTAAAGGGGTCGAACGGCTGCGGGAAGTCGACGCTGTTAAAAACCCTCCTCGGCGAGATGGCTCCCCGTTCGGGTAGCTGTAAAGTGTCCGTCAGCTGCGCTTATCTCGACCAGCATCTCTCCCGTCTCGATCTCTCGCAGTCGGTCATGACGCATCTCAATTTGAGTCATACCCCTCTGGAAGAGGGGGTATTGCGAACCCGTTTAGCGCAGCTTCAACTGGGAGCTGACAAAGTGATGCTCCCATTGGCGGCGCTCAGCGGCGGTGAGCGTCTTAAGGCTGCCCTGGCCTGCGTGCTGTGGCGCGCGGAGGCCACGCAGCTTCTGCTGCTGGATGAACCGACCAACCATCTGGATCTGGCTTCAGTCCAGGCCATTGAAGCGGCGCTGGCCGGTTTCCCTGGGGCACTGCTGGTGGTATCACACGATGAGGCGTTTTTAAGCGGCTTAACGTTAACGCATGAGCTGGTGTGGGAAAAGGCGGGTTGGCGTTGTGATAGCCTGTAAAACACAAGCCCCCGCAAAGGCGGGGGCATTCAATCTTCACTACGCGATCTGCTTGCTGAGTGCAGGGTTGGCCTGAATCAGGCGCATCAGCCTTAACTCGGTTGGGGTGGGTTTCTCACGTTTTGACTCCCACTCCTGCACCATAGCCACGCTGACACCCATCGCTCTGGCGAATTCTTCGGTTTTCAGTCCTGTCCCTTTGCGCAATTGCTCATATTCTGTAAAGGGATTGGATTTTTGTTGCAGGGTAATCGTCTGCGGTACATCTTTAAAAATGATCTGTTCCAGGCTGCTCAGCAGCTCAAACTCAGGATCTTTATATTCCATTGAGGACTCCTCTTAAATCTCACATCGTGATCAAGAACATCAGAGAGCCAATTAAGAATAGTCCCTAATACCAACCCAGGATCGTCACGGGTGTGATTAATCGTGCGGTAACGATCGCTGTATCCGATTCAGCAATATGGAGAGTTATGCTAATTCCCTGATTAGTCATATGTCGGCTTCGCCAGGTATTTTTTTGTAAATGGTAAGAAATAAATCGGCAATAGCCGTTTTGCATGAAAAGAGTATCTTGCAAGGCTGACCTGGACTATCCTTGTCAGCGTCGGGCACGCGTGTGCCGGTGTGCGCTTTTTTGGGTGAAAGGAGTAATAAAATGGCGACAGGAAAGTCCTGCTCTCGCTGGTTTGCGCCTATTGCGGCGTTGCTGATGGTTGTTAGCCTGAGTGGGTGTTTTGATAAAGAAGGCGATCAGCGCAAAGCGTTTATCGATTTTCTGCAGAATACAGTGATGCGCAGCGGCGAGCGGTTGCCAACGCTGACTGCGGATCAGAAAAAACAGTTTGGCCCCTTTGTATCCGATTACGCCATTCTTTATGGTTATTCACAGCAGGTAAGCCAGGCGATGGATTCCGGTATCCGCCCGGTAGTGGATAGCGTGAACGCCATCCGCGTTCCACAGGATTATATGACGCAGCGTGAACCATTGCGCCAGTCCAACGGTGCGCTTGGCGTGCTGAGCCAGCAGTTGCAGAATGCGAAAATGCAGGCTGACGCGTCACGTTCTGCGCTGAAGCAGGGCGACGATCTCAAACCGGTCTTCGACAAAGTGTATGAGAAAGTGGTGACCAAACCGTCAGAAGCACTGCAGCCGTTGATTCCGGCCGCGCAAATCTTCACGCAGCAGCTGGTCCAGGTGGGTGACTTTATTGCCCAGCAGAATACGCAGGTAAGCTTTGTTGCCAACGGTATTCAGTTCCCGACCTCCCAGCAGGCAAGCCAGTACAATACGCTGATTGGGCCGCTGGCCTCTCAGCATCAGGCCTTCAGCCAGGCCTGGAGTGCCGCAGTCGCTGCCACAGAATAA
Organism: Enterobacter sp. fkY84-1; assembly: GCF_052974705.1. Lineage (NCBI taxonomy): Bacteria > Pseudomonadati > Pseudomonadota > Gammaproteobacteria > Enterobacterales > Enterobacteriaceae > Enterobacter > Enterobacter sp. fkY84-1. The sequence continues at coordinate 180,112 of NZ_CP169393.1, forward strand.
ACCGAAAAAACCCCGCTTCTGGCGGGGTTTTTTTATGCGTTGCGAAAATAACGCTTGTCATTCCTCTACCACATCGGTATAACTATTCCCGTCGGTTTGTTACACAGACCTAAAGCAGTTTAGTAAAGCAGTCCAGATTGTTATCCATAGATACCCTTCGTAGTGACCCTTCCTTCATCGCTTAAAAATCTGTAACGCAATCCATCAAGCCGGAAGGCACAATATATTTGTTAATAAGGTAATTTCTATGTCTGCTAAAATGACTGGTCTGGTAAAATGGTTCAACGCTGATAAAGGTTTCGGCTTCATCACTCCTGACGATGGCTCTAAAGACGTGTTCGTACACTTCTCTGCTATCCAGAACGATGGCTACAAATCTCTGGACGAAGGTCAGAAAGTGTCCTTCACCATCGAAAGCGGCGCTAAAGGCCCAGCAGCTGGTAACGTTGTAAGCCTGTAAGCTTCCAACCCAGTAGCAAAGAATTTAAAAACCCGCCTTCTGGCGGGTTTTTTCGTTTCTACCGTTGCACCTGCGGGTTCACGCAGTTTATCTCCACCTTTCCACCTAATGCGGCAATCAGATTATCGACCGCGGTGGCCGCCATGTTGTAGCGCGTCTCATGGGTGGCTGAGCCGATGTGGGGCAGGGCAACCACGTTAGGCATTGTCAGCAGCGGGGAGTCCACCGGCAGCGGCTCCTGCTCAAACACGTCCAGACCTGCTGCATGGATCTCACCGTTTTTCAGAGCCTCAATCAGCGCCTTCTCATCCACCACCGGGCCACGACCCGCGTTGATGAAAATGGCAGATGCCTTCATTTTTTCAAACGCCTCTTTACCAATCAGATGACGGGTTTCATCCGTCAGCGGCAGCACCAGGCAGACAAAATCGGCTTCCTGCAGCAGGTTATCCAGCTCGCAGTAACGGGCGTTGAAGCGTTCTTCGGCTTCACTGTGATGGCGACGCGCGTTATACAGAATCGGCATGTTAAAACCAAAATGCGCGCGCTGCGCCAGCGCCAGCCCGATACGCCCCATACCGACAATGCCCAGCGTTTTGCCGTGAACATCCACACCGAACCAGTCCGGACCAATGCTTTTTGTCCATTCGCCCGCTTTGACGCGCTCAGCCACTTCCACCACGCGACGGGCCGTGGTGAGCATGAGCGCCATCAGCGTATCGGCCACGGTTTCCGTCAGAGCATGCGGGGTATGCATCAGCAGGATCTTGCGGGCGTTAAGCGCATCCACGTCGAAGTTGTCGTAACCCACGGAAACGGTTGAGGTAGCACGAAGCTTCGGCATTTTCTCCAGCAGGGCGACATCCACTTTTTCGCTTGAACCCAGCAGGCCTTCCGCGCTCGCGAACGCGTCGGCGTGCTGTGCCACGGTTTCCGGGCGCAGGTTCTTCACCTGCGTGACGGTGAAGTGCTCTTCAAGGCGTTTCTGCAGATCTTCCGGCAGGGTTTTATACAAAATGACGGACGGCTTCATGCTAATCTCCGTTGATTTTTTAAGGATTCAGGCGTGGCGAGCGCCGACAGGGTGTTGTTGATTATTAGCAGGCTTAACAATCAGAGTAAGCCATACCGAGGCGAAAAGCGCCACCCCCATAAAGATGTACGATGCGGATGGGCTGCCGGTGGCACCGTTCAGGTAACCGACGAACCAGGAGCCGCAGAACGAACCCAGTGCACCCATACTGTTAATCAGCGCCATCGCACCCCCCGCCACGTTACGCGGCAGCATCTCGGGGATGATGGCAAAGAACGGTCCGTAAGGGGCGTACATGGCCGCACCGGCAACCACCAGCAGCGTATAAGAGACCCAGAAGTGGTTTGCGCCCACGGCCCAGGAGCCAATAAAGGCGAAGGCAGCAATCAGCAGCAGCGGCCAGACAAACAGCTTGCGGTTCTGCAGCTTGTCCGACGCCCAGGAAACGATAATCATGGCGATGGTTGCCGCCAGATACGGTACGGATGACAGCCAGCCTACTTCGACCATGCCGAGGTTTTCACCGCCGCTGCGGATAATGGACGGCAGCCACAGCACAAAGCCGTACACACCAATGCTCCAGGTAAAGTACTGCGCACAGAGCAGGATCACGTTACGCGAGCGGAAGGCTTCACCATAGTTACGCACCGCCTTCAGACCTTGCTGTTCTTTGTCCAGCTGCGCCTGCAGCGCTGCTTTTTCATCTTCGGAAAGCCACTTCGCCTGGGCAGGTTTATCTTTCACCAGCACCCACCAGCAGAAGGCCCAGATAATTGCCGGTACCCCTTCAATGATAAACATCTCGCGCCAGCCGAAGGACTGGATCAGGTAGCCGGACACCACCGACATCCACAGTACCGTGACCGGGTTACCGAGGATCAGGAAGGTATTCGCGCGCGAGCGCTCAGATTTGGTAAACCAGTTGCTGATGTAGATCAGCATCGCGGGCATAACCGCCGCCTCAACGACGCCGAGGATAAAGCGAATGGCGGCCAGGGCAGGAATATTGTTCACCATGCCGGTCAGCGACGCGCAGGCGCCCCACAGGATCAGACAGATGAAGATCAGCTTACGCACGCTGCGGCGTTCCGCATAGATCGCGCCGGGGATCTGGAAGAAGAAGTAGCCCAGGAAGAAAAGGGCACCCAGCAGGGAGGAGATCCCTTTGGTGATCCCGAGGTCCTCGGTGATCCCTGCGGCGGACGCGAAGCTGAAGTTGGCACGGTCAAGGTACGCCAGGCTGTACGTGATAAACACGATTGGCATGATGTACCACCAGCGTTTTACTGCATTGGTCGAACTGTTCATAGGCTTGCCTCTGTTGTTGAGGTTGTTACCGCCGTTGTCTGTAGGGTACACGGTGGCTTAATTATCTGGTGCGGCTTGCTGCCTCACCCTGGCCCTCTCCCACAGGGAGAGGGAATTTAAACGCCGAGCTGTGCTCGTGTTGGTAATCCTTCGCTGTCGCCCTGCACCTGAATGGCCAGCGAGCCAATCTTGTTGCCTCGCGCGACGGCCTGCGGCAGCGTTTTACCTTCCAGCAGGGCGCTAATCACGCCCACGGCAAAGCCGTCACCTGCGCCGACGGTGTCGACGACGTTCTCGACCTTCACTGCCGCGACCGCGCCCTGCTCGCCGTTGGCCGTTTTAAACCACGCGCCATCGGCACCGGTCTTCAGCACCACCGCTTTTACCCCTTTATTCAGGTAGAAGTCGGCGATGCCTTCCGGCGTGCTTTCGCCGGTCAGAATCATCCCTTCTTTCAGGCCTGGCAGAACCCAGTCCGCCCGGAACGCCAGACGGTTCAGTTTCTCCACCATTTCCGCTTCGCTTTTCCACAGCACCGGACGCAGGTTGGGGTCGAACGATAGGGTTTTCCCCTGGGCTTTCATGGTGGTCGCGGCATGATCCAGCAGCTCATACGAGCTGGCAGAGAGTGCCGCGGCTACGCCGCTCAGGTGCAGATGACGTGCGGAGGCAAAGTAATCGGCGTGGTAATCCGCGACAGAAAGGTGGCTTGCAGCCGAGCCTTTGCGGAAATATTCCACGATGGGATCGGTTCCATTTTCGACCTTGGATTTAAGCTGAAAGCCGGTAGGGAAGCGTCCGTCGAGGGTGACCCCTGCAGCATCAATCCCCTCTTTTTTCAGCGAATCGAGAACGAAATGGCCAAAGCTGTCATCCCCCACGCGGCTGACCCAGCCCACGTTCAGGCCGAGACGCGCCAGGCCGGTCGCGACGTTGAGTTCAGCGCCTGCGACGCGTTTGATAAAGTGCTCCACCGCACTCAGCTCGCCCGTTTCGGTGGCGACAAACATGGCCATGGCCTCGCCGATCGTGATGACATCCAGCGTCTTGTGCATGGTTTACTCCTCGCGCAGCAGGTTGACGTAATGGCGGGTAACGGCGGTTAAATCCGCCCCTTCCAGCGGGAATTCGATACCGCGCGGGGCATCGGCAGGCAGCTGGCCGAGCAGATCCAGCCAGCGCGCATCGGCGCGGTCCGGTGCGACGGCGCGGAAGTTATCTTTATGCGGCACGGCGGCTTTCACGTGGATATAGCTCACCGCAGGGGCCAGGTGACGCGCGGCCTCTTCAGGGGAGTCGCCCACCCACAGCCAGTTCCCCATATCGAAGGTCAGCGTGACGGGGAGCGCCATTTCCCGACAGGCGGCCTGGAAGCGCTGCATGGGCGCGAGCTGTCCGCAGTCGGTCTGATCGTTCTCCACGACCAGCGCCATGCCGCTGGTATTCAGCAGCGTACGCAGGGCGTCCAGAGGTTGCGCGTCGCGGAAATGGCCGAGGGAAACCTTCAGCCAAAGTGCGTTCAGGGTGTTGGCTTCAGAAAGATAGCGGGGCAGGTCCGGGTTGAGGGTGCCGTCGGGCATAAACAGGGCGGCGGGTGCGGAGTAGCACGCCAGCAGACCCAGCAGCTCAATGGATTCGCCCAGCGCAGGCAGCGCCAGCAGCTCTTCGCTGTTGAACAGTTCCCGGCGGATCTCCACGCCGTCTGCCCCCGCGCCAGCAATAACGGGGAGCATCGCCCGTTGACCGCCCGCCTGTCGCACCTGTTCCGCACCGTACGCGGCGGTGACCACCATAATTTTCCTGCCCATCTTCGGACTCCATCGCAACATATCAATACTATTACGCTAGATGGAACCGGTTCCAAAGAAAAGGTCAGGATGTTGAATTTATGATCGCTATCACAAGGGAAATTTAACGCGCGGTGGAGCCACGAACGATCAGCTCGCCGGAGAAGACCTGCTCGCGAACGGCATCGCTGGTGCCTTCAATACGACGAACGACTTGTTCAACAGCAGCATAGCCAATCTGCCAGGTGGGCTGTTTGAGGGTAGTAATGCCGACGCCAGCCAGCTCTGCCCACTCCAGTTCATCAAACCCCAGCAGACCGATGTCGCTGCCCCAGTGCAGGCCAATGCGCTTGAGCGAGCGGGCGACCTGCAGCGTCAGCGCCCCGTTGGCGGAGATAACCGCTTTGCGCATCCCACGATGGCGCGTATGGAACTGACGCAGGGTGTTGTCGAGCTGCCCGGCTTCGTGAAGCGGCGTTTCGGCATTTTCGGCGATCACGCCGGGATAACGCTCCAGCGTGGCGCGAAATGCGCTCAGGCGTTCACGTCGGGTATTGACCATCCCCAGCGGTTCACTCAGAAACAGAATGGCCTCGAAGCCCTGTTCAATCAGATGTTCGGTGGCGGTCGTGGCGGCCTGGATGTTATCCAGCCCGACCACGTCGCAGGCAAATTCCGGGATTTTACGGTCGATGAGGACCATGGGCAGGGAGGATTGCTGCAGGCGATTCAAGCCTTCTTCACGCATGCCTACCGCGTTGACCACAATCCCTTCCACCTGATAGCTGCGCAGCAGGTCGAGATAATGCAGCTCCTGGTCGACTTCGTTGTTGGTATTACAGACCAGCGGCGTGAAACCCTTCTCGCGACAGGCGGCTTCGATACCGCTGAGCACGTTCACGGAGTAGGGGTTGGTGATATCGGCGATGATCAGCCCGATAAGGCGGGTGCGGCCGCGTTTGAGCCCGCGCGCCATGAGGCTGGGACGGTAGTCGAGATCGGCAATGGCCTGTTCAATACGCGCCAGCAACGCATCGGACAGCAGGTGTTTCTCGCCGTTAAGATAGCGCGAAATGCTGGTTTTACCGGTTTTGGCGGCTTTCGCCACGTCGCTGATGGTGGCCCGGGCTGGTTTGCTCATCACTGATTTCCCTGAATTTAGTGAGAATACCTTAGCGGGAAAATCGGACGAATCAAGCATTTTGCCCGGTGGCGCTGCGCTTACCGGAGGATGCGGTCTGATGCCCTCACCCCAACCCTCTCCCACGGGAGAGGGCGCAAACACTAAAAACGGCAACGGGGTTGCCGTTTTGCTTTTACCTACTGAATTGGGCTTAACGTAATCTCTACGCGGCGGTTCTGCGCTTTGCCTTCCGCCGTGCTGTTGCTGGCGATAGGGTTGGCAGGGCCCATGCCGCTGGTGCGGATGCGGTTTGCTTCAACGCCCTGGGTGATCAGCGAGCTGGCCACGGAATCGGCGCGCTGCTGGGACAGACGCATGTTCAGATCCTGGCTGCCGGTGCTGTCGGTGTAGCCAATCACGTTCACGGCGGTCTTGTTGTACTCTTTCAGCACCATCGCCACGCCGGTAAGGGTGTTCGCACCCGCGGGTTTCAGCGTTGCGCTGCTGCTGTCGAAGGTGACGTTGTTCGGCATGTTCAGGATGATGTTATCGCCGCTGCGCGTCACGCTCACGCCGGTTCCCTTCATTTTGTCGCGCAGTTTTGCTTCCTGCACGTCCATGTAATAACCGACGCCGCCGCCCAGGGCCGCGCCCGCCGCTGCGCCAATCAGCGCGCCTTTGCCGCGGTCTTTCTTGGAGGAGGAGAGCGCCCCAACGCCTGCGCCGACCAGCGAGCCGATACCCGCGCCAATGCCGGATTTACCCGCTTCGCGCTCACCGGTGTAAGGGTTGGTTGTGCAGCCAGAAACAGCCAGTGCACCGCTCACCAGAGCGGCAATAACGAGTACGCGTTTTTTCATCTTCTTTCCTTAATCCTTTTTATTCTTTGCCACGGCGAACGTGGCAGTTGATTATGACGTCCAGATACGGAGAAAATTCCGGGTATAACTCTGAAATTTGTGACAAACCATAAACGGTCTCAGCAAGAAGGCCGTAAAACCTGCACGCAACCAGGAGCGCACGCTTGAGCACCTCAACGAAAACCATTCTGACCGCCGCCCACTGGGGGCCGATGCTGGTCGAAACCGATGGCGAAAATGTTCTGTCGTCTCGCGGAGCATTGCCAACACAACATCCCAACTCTTTACAGACCGTCGTTCGCGATCAGGTGCACAGCAAAACACGCGTGCGCTGGCCGATGGTGCGTAAAGGTTTTCTCGCCTCACCTGACAAGCCGCAGGGCATTCGCGGTCAGGATGAGTTTGTTCGCGTGAGCTGGGATGACGCGCTGGCGCTGATCCACACCCAGCACAAGCGCATTCGCGACAGTTACGGTCCGTCGTCCATTTTCGCCGGGTCCTACGGCTGGCGCTCTAACGGGGTGCTGCACAAGGCATCGACGCTGCTGCAGCGCTATATGAGCCTGGCGGGCGGCTATACCGGTCATCTGGGGGATTACTCCACCGGTGCAGCGCAGGCGATCATGCCGTACGTCGTGGGCGGGAACGAGGTGTACCAGCAGCAGACCAGCTGGCCGCTGGTGCTGGAACATACCGACGTGGTGGTGCTGTGGAGCGCTAACCCTCTTAACACGCTGAAAATTGCCTGGAATGCCAGCGACGAGCAGGGCATTGGCTATTTCGACGCGCTGCGCAAAAGCGGCAAGCGCATCATCTGCATTGACCCGATGCGCTCTGAAACCCTGGATTTCTTCGGCGACAGCGCCGAGTGGATTGCCCCGCATATGGGCACCGACGTGGCAATGATGCTGGGTATCGCCCATACCCTGGTGGAAAACGGCTGGCACGATGTCGCATTCCTGACGCGCTGTACCACCGGCTTCGATAAATTCGCCGACTATCTGACGGGTAAAACGGATGATGTAGCCAAAACGGCAGAGTGGGCGGCTGACATTTGCGGTGTTTCTGCGGATAAACTCCGCGAAATGGCGGCGTTATTCCATAAAAACACCACGATGTTGATGTCCGGCTGGGGGATGCAGCGCCAGCAGTTTGGCGAGCAAAAACACTGGATGCTGGTGACCCTCGCCGCGATGCTGGGGCAGATCGGTACGCCGGGCGGCGGTTTTGGTCTCTCCTATCACTTTGCCAATGGCGGTAACCCCACGCGTAAAGCGGCGGTGCTGGCGTCTCTGCAAGGTTCGGTGCAGGGGGGCGTGGACGCCGTGGATAAAATCCCGGTGGCGCGTATTGTTGAAGCCCTGGAAAATCCGGGCGGTTTTTATCAGCACAATGGTCTCGACCGCCACTTCCCGGATATTAAATTTGTCTGGTGGGCGGGCGGGTCGAACTTCACGCACCATCAGGATACCAACCGCCTGATCCGCGCCTGGCAGAAGCCGGAGCTGGTGGTGATTTCAGAGTGCTTCTGGACCGCCTCGGCGAAACACGCTGATATCGTGCTCCCGGCGACCACCTCGTTTGAGCGTAACGATCTCACCATGACCGGCGACTACAGCAATCAGCATATGGTCCCGATGAAGCGCGTGGTGGCCCCGCGCGATGAGGCGCGTGATGATTTCGACGTGTTTGCTGAACTGAGCGAGCGGTGGGAAGCGGGCGGTCGCGCGCGTTTTACCGAGGGAAAAACCGATCTCGAATGGCTGGAAACCTTCTACCAGATTGCCGGGCAGCGCGGCGCGGCGCAGGGCGTGACGCTCCCGCCATTTACTGAGTTCTGGGAGGCGAACCAGATCGTCGAAATGCCGGAGAGCGAACAGAACGCGAAGTTTGTTCGTTTTGCCGATTTCCGCCGCGATCCGGAGAACCACCCGCTGAAAACCGAGAGCGGCAAGATCGTGATCTACAGCGAGCGCATCGCCAGCTTTGGCTATGCTGACTGCCCGCCGCATCCCACGTGGCTCGAGCCGGACGAATGGCACGGCAACGCCCGGCCGGATCAGCTGCAGGTATTATCTGCCCATCCCGCGCACCGTCTGCACAGCCAGCTTAACTATACCTCCCTGCGCGAGCAGTATGCGGTCGCCGGGCGAGAGCCCATCACGCTGAATACCCTTGATGCGCAAGCGCGCGGGATTGCGGACGGCGACGTGGTGCGCGTCTGGAACGCGCGTGGACAAGTGCTGGCAGGGGCGGTGGTGAGCGACGGGATTAAGCCGGGCGTGATCTGCATTCATCAGGGCGCATGGCCTGACCTTGAGCTCGCCGAAGGCGGTATCTGTAAAAACGGGGCGGTTAACGTGCTGACCAAAGATCTCCCCAGCTCGAAGCTGGGGAATGGTTGCGCAGGGAACACGGCGCTGGCCTGGGTCGAGAAATATACGGGTCCCGAGCTTACCTTAACGGCGTTTGATCCGCCTGCCAGCTCATGATCCACGTCGGGTGTTGGGTGTCATCCTGCCAGGCGCTGTCTTCAATGCGAAAGCCCTGAGCATGGTAGAAATTCACCGCCCGGACATTTTTCTGATACACCTCCAGGGTTAAGTGCGGGAAGCGCTGTTGAACATGGTTCAGCAGCGCGCGCCCGATGCCTTTCCCGATGCATGACGGCGCCACAAACAGGGCGCCGACAAACTGAGACTGCATCACGCTGATAAATCCGCAAGGTTCGCCGTCCTGCTCCCAGACCCAGGTTTCAGCGGACGGCAGATAAACGTCCCGCACCATGGCCTCATTCTCTTTCCAGTAATTCGGCGCGATGAACGGATGCGCTTCCGTGGTGCTTTCCAGCCACAGGCTCAGCAGCGGCGCGGTATTTTCATTTTGCCATTTGCGGATCATGATGGCCTCCCGGATGACAGAAGCAGCCGGTAACGTGGTCGTTGACCAGGCCACAGGCCTGCATAAAGGCGTAGCAGATGGTGGAGCCGACAAACTTAAAGCCGCGTTTTTTCAGGGCCTTCGAGAGCGCATCCGAGGCCGGAGTGGCGGCCGGAATTTCCGCGAGCGTGGTCGCCTCCGTGACTTGCGGAGCGTTATTCACAAACGTCCAGACAAAATCTGAAAATGATTCGCCGTTTTGTTCCATCGCCAGATAAGCGCGTGCATTACCGATGATGGCCTGGATCTTGCCGCGATGGCGGATGATGCCGGCATCCTGCACCAGTCGCTCGACGTCCTCATCGGTCATCGCGGCGACGGCGACGGGGTCGAACTGGTGGAAAGCGCTGCGGTAATTTTCGCGTTTTTTCAGTACCGTAATCCATGATAACCCCGCCTGCTGGCCCTCCAGGCAGATCATCTCAAAGAGCTTTTTGCCATCCCTTTCCGGCACGCCCCATTCCCGATCGTGATAGTCGATATAAAGCTGATCCTGGCTTACCCAACCGCAACGTTCCATCCGTCATCTCCCTTATTGATACTGATTTCGCAAAAATTTCGTTCTGACTGGCTTGACGTGTTTACTATAAAGACAATAGTTAATACAGGGCCATATGCTCTCTAAGCTCTTCCTGAATAACGACAAATATCGCCGAATTCGGCTCTCTCTGGGGTCGCGTTGAAGATGATAAAAAAAATCAGTGGTCGCCATGCTGTGTCTGGCCTGGTGGGGATTTCAGCCTGCCTGTTTTTTTGTAATACAGCGTCTGCCTGGCAACAGGAATATATCGTTTCAGATGCCCAAAATAATACGGCGGAACGCTATACATGGGACGCGGATCACCAACCGCGCTATGAGGATATTCTCGCGGAGCGTATTCAGTCTTCGCAAAATGCGCCGGGTCTTGCTCTGAATATACCGTCTGGCAGCACGACAGAGGGGGCGATGAGCGTAGGCTGGAATTTTCCCGTTTCAGCGCGTATCACCACAGGCCCGGTGGTGGCGTGGCGGTACGACGGCACGGCTCCCATGATGATCAACGAGTTTGGTGATAGCGCGTCGACACAGTCAGTTACGGACCCGCTCTGGCATGCCAGCGTCAGCACGCTGGGGTGGCGCGTTAACACCCAGTACGGCGATCTCCGGCCCTGGGCGCAGATCAGCTATAACCAACAGTTTGGTGAAAACCAGTGGAAATCGCAGTTTGGTATGCCGCAAACGCCAGCTCCTGCCCAAAATGGCAGCTGGATGGATGTCACCGTGGGAACGGATATTCCCTTTAATACGCACATGGCGGCCTATGCCTCGCTGGCTCAGGGGGAGCATACCACCACCGGTGAGGAGTTTTTATACACCCTCGGCGTCAGCGCCAATTTCTAGCGTTGTTACTTTTTTAAACGTTACGATAACATCTCGAATACAATAACCACGGGCTTTACAGCGATAGCAGATACTAACACGCTGTCGCTTTATTCCCGTGCCAGGTCATTCATTCCCGATTCCAGGCATTTCATTCCGTTCCGCCTGCATTTCATGCCGTTTTACCCCAGGCATATTGAGGTTTTGTTTATCGTTGTCCTCAGCGAATTCCCTCAATTTATCTTGCAGGACAACTGCCATGAACACATCAACCTATAACCGCACGCGCTGGCTCACGCTCTTTGGCACCATCGTCACTCAGTTTGCGCTGGGATCGGTCTATACCTGGAGCCTGTTCAACAGTGCGCTTTCTGACAAACTCGGCGCACCGGTCAGCCAGGTCGCGTTCTCCTTTGGTTTGCTGAGCCTGGGTCTGGCGATTTCATCTTCCGTCGCGGGCAAGCTGCAGGAGCGTTTTGGCGTGAAGCGCGTGACCATGGCGTCCGGCATCCTGCTGGGACTGGGCTTTTTCCTGACCGCGCATTCCAGCAATCTGATGATGCTCTGGCTGAGTGCGGGCGTGCTGGTGGGACTGGCGGACGGCGCGGGCTATCTGCTGACGCTGTCAAACTGCGTGAAGTGGTTCCCGGAACGTAAAGGCTTAATCTCCGCGTTTGCCATTGGTTCTTATGGTTTGGGCAGCCTCGGGTTCAAATTTATCGATGCCCATCTGCTGGCGTCCGTTGGCCTCGAAAAAACCTTCATGATCTGGGGCGCAATCGTGCTGGTGATGATTCTGTTCGGCGCCACGCTGATGAAGGATGCGCCGCAGCAGGAAGTGAAATCCGTGAATGGCGTGGTGGAGAATGATTTCACCCTCGCGCAGTCCATGCGTAAACCGCAGTACTGGATGCTGGCGGTGATGTTCCTGACGGCCTGCATGAGCGGCCTGTATGTCATCGGCGTGGCGAAAGATATCGCGCAGGGGATGGTGAAACTGGATGCAGCCACGGCGGCCAACGCGGTGACCGTCATCTCCATTGCTAACCTCTCCGGTCGTCTGGTCCTCGGTATTCTGTCCGACAAAATCGCCCGCATCCGCGTGATTACGATTGGGCAGGTGGTTTCGCTGGTCGGTATGGCGGCGCTGCTGTTCGCTCCGCTGAATGAAGCCACCTTCTTCGCGGCAATTGCCTGCGTGGCCTTTAACTTCGGCGGCACCATTACCGTCTTCCCGTCACTGGTGAGCGAGTTCTTTGGCCTGAACAATCTGGCGAAAAACTACGGCGTGATCTATCTGGGCTTCGGGATCGGCAGTATCTGCGGCTCGCTGATTGCTTCCCTGTTCGGCGGGTTCTACGTAACCTTCTGCGTGATATTTGCCTTGCTGATTATCTCCCTGGCGCTGTCAACCACGATTCGCCAGCCGCAACGTGAAGTTTTTAAAGAAGTTCATGCATAATCGCGACGAGAAAGGCCGGTAATCCGGCCTTTTTATTTTTTTAACCTGGAAATAAAGCGATTTTGTCTGTTTATGGATTTGCTTTTTTGTAAATAACTGTACTGATCACACTCTCTGCTGCCACTTTTCCGCTTCCCTGTGGTCTACTTACCACGCCTGTAGACGTTTCATTGAACGATCCCCTGAGCGTATGTCTAATCTGCCCACTTTTTAATCGAGGTGGGCGGCGGTACTGTCCCTTTTTCCGGGTAGCTTGCATGAAATACATTAAATCGATGGCGCAACAAAAGCTCTGCTTTTTGCTGGCGTTGTACATCGGCCTGTTTATGAACGGCGCAGTTTTTTTCCGTCGGTTTGACGGTTACGCGCATGATTTTACCGTCTGGAAAGGAATTGCAGCGGTTGTCGAATTGGTCGCTGCGGTACTGGTCACCTTCTTTTTATTCCGTATTCTTACCCTGTTTGGCCGTCGCGTGTGGCGAGTGCTGGCAACGTTTATCGTGCTGTGCTCGGCGGGTGCCAGCTATTACATGACTTTTATGAACGTGGTGATTGGCTACGGCATTATTGCCTCGGTGATGACCACGGATATCGACCTCTCTAAAGAGGTTGTGGGGCTGCACTTTATCCTCTGGCTGGTAGCGGTCAGCGCCTTGCCGCTGCTGCTCATCTGGAGCAACCGCTGCCGCTATACCCTTGTTCACCAGATCCGCACGCCAGGAAAGCGATTCAGAAGCGTCGCCGTGGTGCTGCTGGCGGGCCTGATGGTCTGGGGGCCGATTCGTCTGCTGGAGGTGAAGCAGAAGAATGATGAGCGTACCTCCGGCGTGGATATGCCGAGCTACGGTGGCGTGGTTGCCAACTCTTATTTACCGTCTAACTGGATCTCCGCGCTGGGGCTGTATGCGTGGGCGCAGGTGGATGAGTCCTCGGATAATAAGTCGCTGATAAACCCGGCGAAGAAGTTTACCTATGTGGCGCCAAAGGATATCGACGATACCTACGTCGTCTTTATTATCGGAGAGACCACGCGCTGGGATCATATGGGCATTCTCGGCTATAACCGTGATACCACGCCTAAACTGGCGCAGGAAAAGAACCTGATTGCCTATCGTGGCTATTCCTGTGATACCGCCACCAAACTTTCCCTGCGCTGCATGTTTGTGCGCGAGGGCGGGGCGAGCGATAACCCGCAGCGTACGCTAAAAGAGCAAAACGTCTTCTCGGTGCTGCATCAGCTTGGGTTTACCTCCGACCTCTATGCGATGCAGAGTGAGATGTGGTTCTACAGCAACACCATGGCGCAAAACATCTCCTACCGCGAGCAGATTGGCGCAGAGGCGCGCAACCGTGGCAAACCTGTCGATGACATGTTGCTGATTGATGAGATGAAACTCTCACTCAACGGGAACCCTGATGGTAAGCATATGATCATCCTTCATACCAAAGGGTCGCACTTTAACTACACGCAGCGCTACCCGCGCAGCTTTGCCAAATGGACGCCGGAGTGCGTCGGAGTGGATAAAGACTGCACCAAAGCCCAGTTGATTAACTCTTATGACAACTCCGTGATGTATGTGGATCACTTTATTGATTCGGTGATTGACCAGGTTCGCGATAAGAAGGCTATTGTCTTCTATGCGGCGGACCACGGTGAATCTATCAATGAGTTCGAGCATCTGCACGGTACGCCACGCAAGATGGCGCCGCCCGAGCAGTTCCGCGTGCCAATGATGGTGTGGATGTCCGATAAGTATCTGGAAGACCCGGAGAAAGCGAAGATGTTTGCCCATCTGAAGAAAGAGGCGGAAATGAAGGTGCCGCGTCGTCACGTTGAGCTGTACGACACCATTATGGGTTGTCTCGGCTACACCTCACCGAACGGTGGGATTAACGAAAACAACAACTGGTGTAAACTCCCTGATAACAGCGCAAAAGCCGCGCAGTAGCTGCTCTGGCGAGAATATCGCCAGTTGAATGGCTTTTTGAAAATAAGGGATTGACGGGGGCGCACCTCAGCAGTAAGATGCGCTCCGCATTCGGCGAGTAGCGCAGCTTGGTAGCGCAACTGGTTTGGGACCAGTGGGTCGGAGGTTCGAATCCTCTCTCGCCGACCACATTCTGAAAAGGGCTAACCGTAAGGTTAGCCCTTTTTGCATTATGGCCTTAGCTCTTCAGAGTAATCAAAACGCCCCTTACGCCCGCTTCTCCCTGCCTGTTAACGATTTTGTGACATAATCCATTGTATTTTTTTATATATAGATTGATCTTTTTTCGCGTTGCTTATGGATAACCTCAGCATTTTTCGCTGTGCGTTTTAACGTTCGCGGTATTTAGTGCTCAGATAATCACCATTCTGCAAGAAAATTTACCCATTCTGAATAAAAGTTAATCACTGATTGTTGCGAAATATGAAGATAGTTGTGCTGCAACATGGCGAGTAGCATAAATTTCCCTGCTGAAAACTGACGCTCATGGTTTTTTTAATCTTTGTTTGCGGTTTCTCACACTCAGCGTAAATCCCCGTCACCTGTATTGACGTTTTCACATTCTGTTGACAGATTGTAGGGCATGAGGGGCATTTCAGGGACGATCTGCGCTGCAACTCAAACGCTCTTCTGAAAGGATTCTCCATCCCTTTAACGCCTTCGGGCACCTCCGACCGGACCGGGTAAAAAATAAATAAAGGTCTGGCGGCGTAACACAACAAAGCAAAACATCACATTGGAGCAGAATAATGAGTATTTCCTTGAAGAAGTCAGGGATGCTGAAGCTTGGTCTGAGCCTGGTGGCTATGACCGTGGCAGCAAGCGTACAGGCAAAAACCCTGGTTTACTGTTCTGAAGGCTCGCCGGAAGGCTTTAACCCACAGCTCTTTACCTCTGGTACGACTTACGACGCAAGCTCTGTACCGATCTATAACCGTCTGGTTGAATTCAAAACCGGCACCACGGAAGTGATTCCGGGTCTGGCCGAGAAGTGGGACGTCAGCGAAGACGGTAAAACCTACACCTTCCACCTGCGCAAGGGCGTGAAGTGGCAGGACAGCAAAGAATTCAAACCAACGCGCGACTTTAACGCCGACGACGTTGTGTTCTCCTTCGACCGTCAGAAAAACGCTCAGAACCCGTACCACAAAGTCTCTGGCGGCAGCTATGAATACTTCGAAGGGATGGGTCTGCCGGATCTGATCTCTGAAGTGAAAAAAGTGGACGATAATACCGTTCAGTTCGTGCTGACGCGTCCGGAAGCACCGTTCCTGGCTGACCTGGCCATGGACTTCGCCTCAATTCTGTCCAAAGAGTACGCGGACAACATGCTGAAAGCCGGTACGCCGGAAAAAGTCGACCTGAACCCAATCGGTACCGGTCCATTCCAGCTGCTGCAGTACCAGAAAGACTCCCGTATTCTGTATAAAGCATTCGAAGGCTACTGGGGCACCAAGCCGAAGATTGATCGTCTGGTCTTCTCCATCACGCCTGATGCGTCAGTACGTTATGCAAAACTGCAGAAAAACGAATGCCAGGTGATGCCATACCCGAACCCGGCTGACATCGCCCGCATGAAGCAGGATAAGAACATCAACCTGCTGGAGCAGGCTGGCCTGAACGTGGGCTATCTCTCCTTCAACACCGAGAAGAAACCGTTTGATGACGTGAAAGTGCGTCAGGCGCTGACCTACGCGGTGAACAAAGAAGCGATTATCAAGGCGGTTTACCAGGGCGCTGGCGTTGCAGCCAAAAACCTGATCCCACCAACCATGTGGGGCTATAACGACGACGTTAAAGATTACTCCTACGATCCTGAGAAAGCGAAAGCGCTGCTGAAAGAAGCGGGCCAGGATAAAGGCTTCACCGTTGAGCTGTGGGCGATGCCGGTACAGCGTCCGTACAACCCGAACGCACGCCGTATGGCAGAAATGGTTCAGGCTGACTGGGCGAAGATTGGCGTACAGGCCAAGATTGTGACCTACGAGTGGGGCGAGTACCTGAAGCGCGCCAAAGCGGGTGAGCACCAGGCAGTGATGATGGGCTGGACCGGTGACAACGGGGATCCGGACAACTTCTTCGCTACCCTGTTCAGCTGTGCTGCAGCGAAAGACGGTTCTAACTACTCTCGCTGGTGCTACAAGCCGTTTGAAGACCTGATCCAGCCGGCGCGTGCGACCGACGATCACAACAAACGTATTGAACTGTACAAGCAAGCGCAGGTTGTTATGCACGATCAGGCTCCGGCGCTGATTGTTGCTCACTCCACCGTGTACGAGCCAGTGCGTAAAGAAGTGAAAGGCTACGTGGTTGATCCGCTGGGCAAACACCACTTCGAAAACGTATCGGTTGAATAATTAAAAGCAACGCCAGGCGGCGCTGCGCTTGCACTGGCCTACGGTATGTAGGCCGGGTAAGCGTAGCGCCACCCGGCAGCAGTGCTTAATTCTCTCTCTGAAAGGAGAGGGGATAAGATTTGTGAGCAATACAGACGTCACGCCACTGGTCGTGCGTCATCAGAGAGAATCCGGGTTATGTTGCAGTTCATCCTCCGACGTCTGGGACTTGTTATCCCCACGTTTATCGGTATCACCCTTCTCACTTTTGCCTTCGTCCATATGATCCCCGGCGACCCGGTAATGATTATGGCGGGCGAGCGTGGTATTTCCCCTGAGCGCCATGCACAGCTGCTGGCTGAACTTGGCCTCGATAAGCCAATGTGGCAGCAGTATCTCCACTATATCTGGGGCGTGCTGCACGGTGATTTAGGGATTTCGCTGAAAAGCCGTCTTCCGGTGTGGGACGAGTTCGTGCCGCGTTTTAAAGCGACGCTGGAGCTTGGCGTCTGCGCCATGATTTTCGCCACCGCGGTGGGTATTCCTGTCGGGGTACTGGCTGCCGTTAAGCGTGGCTCTATTTTTGACCACACCGCTGTGGGCCTGGCGCTGACCGGCTACTCCATGCCTATCTTCTGGTGGGGCATGATGCTGATCATGCTGGTCTCGGTGCAGCTTAACCTGACACCGGTCTCCGGGCGCGTCAGCGATATGGTCTTCCTGGATGACTCCAACCCGCTCACCGGCTTTATGCTGATTGATACGGCTATCTGGGGCGAAGAGGGCAACTTCATGGATGCCGTCGCGCATATGATCCTGCCTGCCATGGTGCTGGGCACCATTCCTCTGGCGGTGATCGTGCGTATGACCCGTTCATCGATGCTGGAAGTGCTGGGTGAGGATTATATCCGCACCGCGCGCGCCAAGGGCCTGACGCGTATGCGCGTTATCATCGTCCATGCGCTGCGTAACGCCATGCTGCCGGTGGTGACCGTTATCGGTCTCCAGGTGGGGACATTGCTGGCGGGGGCGATCCTGACCGAAACCATCTTCTCCTGGCCGGGCCTGGGTCGCTGGCTGATTGACGCGCTGCAACGCCGTGACTATCCGGTGGTGCAGGGCGGTGTGCTGCTGGTCGCGACGATGATTATCCTCGTCAACCTGCTGGTCGATTTGCTGTACGGCGTGGTGAACCCGCGTATTCGTCATAAGAAGTAAGGGGCCATCATGTCACAGGTTTCTGAAAACAAAGTTGTTGCTGCACCGGTTCCGATGACGCCGATGCAGGAGTTCTGGCACTACTTCAAGCGCAACAAAGGCGCGGTGGTGGGGCTGGTGTATGTCGCTATCATGATCCTGATTGCGGTGTTTGCGAACGTCCTCGCGCCGTATAACCCGGCGGATCAGTTCCGCGATGCGCTGCTCGCCCCGCCTGCCTGGCAGGATGGCGGTAGCCTGGCGCACCTGCTGGGGACCGATGATGTGGGCCGCGATGTGCTGTCGCGTCTGATGTACGGTGCGCGCCTGTCGCTGCTGGTCGGCTGCCTGGTGGTGGTGTTATCCCTGATTATGGGGATCGTACTGGGTCTGGTTGCCGGCTACTTCGGCGGTATCGTTGATAACATCATCATGCGTATCGTCGACATCATGCTGGCGCTGCCAAGCCTGCTGCTGGCCCTGGTGCTGGTGGCGATCTTCGGTCCGTCGATCGGTAACGCCGCCCTGGCGCTGACGTTCGTGGCGCTTCCTCACTACGTGCGTTTAACCCGTGCGGCGGTGCTGGTGGAAGTGAACCGCGATTACGTCACCGCCTCTCGCGTGGCGGGTGCCGGTGCGATGCGCCAGATGTTCGTCAATATCTTCCCGAACTGCCTTGCGCCGCTGATCGTTCAGGCGTCGCTCGGTTTCTCTAACGCCATTCTTGATATGGCCGCTCTTGGTTTCCTGGGCATGGGTGCGCAGCCGCCAACACCGGAGTGGGGCACCATGCTCTCCGACGTGTTGCAGTTCGCACAAAGCGCCTGGTGGGTTGTCACCTTCCCGGGTCTGGCAATCCTGCTGACGGTGCTGGCATTTAACCTGATGGGTGATGGCCTGCGTGATGCGCTTGATCCCAAACTGAAGCAGTAAGAGGCACGAGATGGCGTTATTAAATGTAGATAAATTATCGGTGCACTTCGGCGATGAAGGCACCCCGTTTCGCGCCGTGGACCGCATCAGCTACAGCGTAAATCAGGGCGAAGTGGTTGGCATTGTCGGGGAGTCCGGTTCCGGTAAGTCAGTGAGCTCACTGGCGATCATGGGGCTGATTGATTACCCGGGCCGCGTGATGGCGGAAAACCTGCAGTTCAACGGTCAGGACCTGAAGCGCATTTCTGAGAAACAGCGCCGCCAGCTGGTGGGTGCGGAAGTGGCGATGATTTTCCAGGATCCGATGACCAGCCTGAACCCGTGCTACACCGTCGGTTTCCAGATTATGGAAGCAATCAAGGTGCACCAGGGCGGGAATAAGAAAACGCGTCGTCAGCGGGCGATCGATCTGCTGAACCAGGTGGGCATTCCTGACCCGGCATCGCGTCTGGACGTTTACCCGCACCAGCTTTCAGGCGGGATGAGCCAGCGCGTGATGATCGCCATGGCGATTGCCTGTCGGCCAAAGCTGCTGATTGCGGATGAACCGACGACGGCGCTGGATGTGACCATCCAGGCGCAAATCATCGAGCTGCTGCTGGAGCTGCAGCAGAAAGAGAACATGGCGCTGGTGCTGATTACGCACGATCTGGCGCTGGTGGCTGAAGCTGCGCACAAAATCATCGTGATGTATGCCGGCCAGGTGGTCGAGACCGGAAATTCGCACGATATCTTCCGCGCGCCGCGTCACCCGTATACCCAGGCGCTTTTACGCGCGCTGCCGGAGTTTGCTCAGGATAAAGCGCGTCTGGCGTCGCTGCCGGGTGTGGTGCCGGGCAAATATGACCGTCCGCAGGGCTGTCTGCTCAATCCGCGCTGTCCGTATGCGACGGACAAATGCCGGGCGGAAGAACCAGAGCTGAACCAGCTGGCTGACGGTCGTCAGTCGAAATGCCACTACCCACTCGATGATGCCGGGAGGCCAACACTATGAGTACGCAACAGGCCACCACGCAACAGCCGCTGTTGCAGGCCATCGACCTGAAAAAATATTACCCGGTAAAGAAGGGGCTGTTTGCCCCTGAACGCCTGGTGAAAGCGCTGGACGGCGTCTCCTTTAACCTCGAACGCGGTAAAACGCTGGCGGTGGTGGGGGAGTCCGGCTGCGGGAAATCCACGCTGGGCCGTCTGCTGACGATGATTGAAGTGCCGACCGGCGGCGAGCTCTATTATCAGGGGCAGGATCTGCTCAAGCACGACCCGCAGGCGCAGAAGCTGCGTCGCCAGAAAATCCAGATTGTGTTCCAGAACCCGTACGGTTCGCTGAACCCGCGTAAAAAGGTGGGGCAGATTCTGGAAGAGCCGCTGCTGATTAACAGCAATCTCAGCAAAGAGCAGCGCCGTGAAAAAGCGCTGGCGATGATGGCGAAGGTCGGCCTCAAAACCGAGCACTATGACCGCTACCCGCACATGTTCTCCGGCGGCCAGCGCCAGCGTATCGCCATCGCGCGCGGTCTGATGCTTGACCCGGACGTGGTGATTGCCGATGAGCCGGTGTCGGCGCTCGACGTCTCCGTGCGGGCGCAGGTGCTGAACCTGATGATGGATCTCCAGCAGGAGCTGGGGCTCTCCTACGTGTTCATCTCCCACGACCTGTCGGTGGTGGAGCATATTGCCGATGAAGTGATGGTGATGTACCTGGGGCGCTGCGTGGAGAAGGGGACCAAAGACCAGATCTTTAATAACCCTCGTCACCCGTACACCCAGGCGCTGCTGTCTGCGACGCCACGTCTGAACCCGGACGATCGTCGTGAGCGCATAAAGCTGACGGGAGAGCTGCCAAGTCCGCTGAATCCGCCGCCGGGATGTGCATTCAACGCCCGCTGCAGCCGCCGCTTTGGCCCCTGCACCCAGCTACAGCCGCAGCTGAAGGAGTATGGTGGTCAGCTGGTGGCCTGCTTCGCGGTCGATCAGGATGAAAATGGCGAGAAGCCACACGCATAATGAAAAAAAACCGGCGCTAAGCCGGTTTTTTTATGTCTGCTTTATTATTTCCGCAGGCGAATCTGGTCGACGGCGTGCTTCTCGCTCTTGGTGAGGATAAGGCTCGCACGCTCGCGCGTCGGCAGGATGTTCTCTTTAAGATTCACATAGTTGATCTCATTCCATAGCCCCGTCGCCACATTGATCGCTTCTTCTTCAGAAAGCTGAGCATAGTGGTGGAAATAGGAATCCGGATCGGTGAATGCCCCTTCGCGGAACTTCAGGAAGCGGTTGATGTACCAGTTCTGCAGCAGGTCTTCCGGCGCATCGACATAAATAGAGAAATCGACGAAATCCGAAACAAAGACGTGATGCGGATCGTGAGGATAGTCCATGCCGCTTTGCAGCACGTTGAGACCTTCCAGAATGAGAATATCCGGCTGGACCACCGTCTTATCCCCACCCGGGATGCGATCGTAGATCAGGTGCGAATAGACCGGCGCCGTCACGTGAGGCACGCCGGATTTCAGATCGGAGACAAATTTTACCAGACGGTGCATATCATAAGAGAGCGGGAAGCCTTTCTTCTTCATCAGCCCGCGTTCTTTTAATACTTCGTTTGGATGCAGGAAGCCGTCGGTCGTGATCAGCTCCACGCTGCGGTGTTCCGGCCAGCGGCTCAACAGTGCCTGCAGGACGCGTGCGGTGGTGCTTTTACCCACGGCCACGCTGCCTGCGATACTGATGATATAAGGAATGCGTTGACCGTTCGTCCCGAGAAACTGCTCCAGCACCGCCTGACGACGCAGGTTCGAGCTGATATAGAAGTTAAGCAAGCGCGAGAGGGGGAGATAAATTTCTGCCACTTCTTCAAGGGACAGATCTTCGTTTATCCCTTTTAACCGTGCGATTTCACCTTCCGTCAGCGTCATAGGGACGGAATCACGCAGGGCAGCCCACTGGCTGCGGTTAAAGTGAAGATAAGGCGTCATTAACGTTTGCTCTTTTTTGCTCATAAGCATGCTTCAGTGAGCCAGCATGAAACTGCCGGATCGTGGCTCATCACACAGTTAATTTTGGACAATGGGCAGGAGGTTAACACCAGATGACAGGAATAATAAGAAAAAAGATGGAAAGCGCTGCGTTACGCGGAGGCCGTCACGCTACGGTGTATATAGTGTAAATCACGCGTACATGTTGATTATTTGACCCGCAATGACTACTTTTACAGCGCTTAGCGCTTCGTTCGCATAAAATGTGAGCGAAAGAACGTTTTATGCAAATTTTTAGTTGCATGACCGCGCAGGTATCCATAGAATGCGCGCTACTTGATGCCGACTTAGCTCAGTAGGTAGAGCAACTGACTTGTAATCAGTAGGTCACCAGTTCGATTCCGGTAGTCGGCACCATCAAGTCCGGTGGGGTTCCCGAGCGGCCAAAGGGAGCAGACTGTAAATCTGCCGTCACAGACTTCGAAGGTTCGAATCCTTCCCCCACCACCACTTTCTGGCAGCGTAAATGCCGCCGGAGCTGGTTGGAAAAATTAGCCAGCTCAAACTGAAAAAGAGAGAAATCTCTTTTTTTGTTACAGAAAGAACTGGGTAGCCGAGTTTCAGGATGCGGGCATCGTATAATGGCTATTACCTCAGCCTTCCAAGCTGATGATGCGGGTTCGATTCCCGCTGCCCGCTCCAATACGTGCTGATATGGCTCAGTTGGTAGAGCGCACCCTTGGTAAGGGTGAGGTCCCCAGTTCGACTCTGGGTATCAGCACCACTTCACTTCTCCTTCCCGTTTCTCTCTGTTTCAATTTTACTGTATTCAACAATTCAGGCATTTCGCCTGGTTGATGTGGTGATATCACCGATTTATCCGTGTCTTAGAGGGACAATCGATGTCTAAAGAAAAGTTTGAACGTACAAAACCGCACGTTAACGTCGGTACTATCGGCCACGTTGACCATGGTAAAACAACGCTGACCGCTGCAATCACTACCGTTCTGGCAAAAACCTACGGTGGTTCTGCTCGTGCATTCGACCAGATCGATAACGCACCAGAAGAAAAAGCTCGTGGTATCACCATCAACACCTCTCACGTTGAGTACGACACCCCGACTCGCCACTACGCACACGTAGACTGCCCAGGCCACGCCGACTATGTTAAAAACATGATCACCGGTGCTGCGCAGATGGACGGCGCGATCCTGGTTGTTGCTGCGACTGACGGCCCAATGCCTCAGACTCGTGAGCACATCCTGCTGGGTCGTCAGGTAGGCGTTCCTTACATCATCGTGTTCCTGAACAAATGCGACATGGTTGATGACGAAGAGCTGCTGGAACTGGTAGAGATGGAAGTTCGTGAACTGCTGTCTCAGTACGATTTCCCGGGCGACGATACCCCAATCGTTCGTGGTTCTGCTCTGAAAGCGCTGGAAGGCGACGCAGAGTGGGAAGCGAAAATCATCGAACTGGCTGGCTTCCTGGATTCTTACATCCCAGAACCAGAGCGTGCGATTGACAAGCCATTCCTGCTGCCAATCGAAGACGTATTCTCCATCTCCGGTCGTGGTACCGTTGTTACCGGTCGTGTAGAGCGCGGTATCATCAAAGTTGGTGAAGAAGTTGAAATCGTTGGTATCAAAGAGACTGCGAAGTCTACCTGTACTGGCGTTGAAATGTTCCGCAAACTGCTGGACGAAGGCCGTGCTGGTGAGAACGTTGGTGTTCTGCTGCGTGGTATCAAACGTGAAGAAATCGAACGTGGTCAGGTTCTGGCGAAGCCAGGCTCAATCAAGCCGCACACCAAGTTCGAATCTGAAGTGTACATCCTGTCCAAAGACGAAGGCGGCCGTCATACTCCGTTCTTCAAAGGTTACCGTCCACAGTTCTACTTCCGTACTACTGACGTGACCGGTACCATCGAACTGCCAGAAGGCGTTGAGATGGTAATGCCAGGCGACAACATCAAGATGGTTGTGACGCTGATCCACCCAATCGCGATGGACGACGGTCTGCGTTTCGCAATCCGTGAAGGTGGCCGTACCGTTGGCGCGGGCGTGGTTGCTAAAGTTCTCGGCTAATTGCTGATAACATTTGACGCAATGCGCAATAAAAGGGCATCATTTGATGCCCTTTTTGCACGCTTTCACGTCAGAACCTGGCTCATCAGTGATTATTTTTGTCATAATCATTGCTGAGACAGGCTCTGCAGAGAGCGTATAATTCGAAAAGCGAATTAGCATTTCGATTTGGTTTGCCTCGCAATCGCGGGGTGAAAATGTTTGTAGAATACTTCTGACAGGTTGGTTTATGAGTGCGAATACCGAAGCTCAAGGGAGCGGGCGCGGCCTGGAAGCGATGAAATGGGTAGTAGTAGCCGTTCTGCTGATCGTAGCGATTGTCGGCAACTACCTTTATCGTGACATGATGCTGCCGCTACGCGCGCTTGCAGTGGTAATTCTGATTGCTGCAGCGGGTGGTGTCGCGCTGTTGACGACGAAAGGCAAAGCGACCGTCGCTTTTGCTCGCGAAGCGCGTACCGAAGTCCGTAAGGTAATTTGGCCGACTCGCCAGGAAACATTGCACACCACGCTGATCGTAGCGGCGGTTACCGCTGTAATGTCACTGATCCTGTGGGGACTGGATGGTATTCTGGTTCGCCTGGTATCCTTTATCACTGGCCTGAGGTTCTGAGATGTCTGAAGCCCCTAAAAAGCGCTGGTACGTCGTTCAGGCGTTTTCCGGTTTTGAAGGCCGCGTAGCAACATCGCTGCGTGAGCATATCAAATTACACAACATGGAAGAGTTATTTGGCGAAGTTATGGTTCCGACCGAAGAAGTGGTCGAGATCCGTGGCGGCCAGCGTCGCAAAAGCGAGCGCAAATTCTTCCCGGGTTACGTGCTGGTTCAGATGGTGATGAACGACGCGAGCTGGCACCTGGTGCGCAGCGTACCGCGCGTGATGGGCTTTATCGGCGGCACGTCTGACCGTCCGGCGCCAATCAGCGACAAAGAAGTGGATGCGATTATGAACCGCCTGCAGCAGGTTGGTGATAAGCCGCGTCCGAAAACGCTGTTTGAACCGGGTGAAATGGTTCGTGTTAATGACGGTCCGTTTGCTGACTTTAACGGCGTCGTTGAAGAAGTGGACTACGAAAAGTCCCGCCTGAAAGTTTCTGTATCTATCTTCGGTCGTGCGACCCCGGTAGAACTGGACTTTGCGCAGGTCGAAAAAGCCTAAGCAGCGATCAAAAAAGCGACGATTTAATCGTTGCACAGGGCGCGAGATTGGAATACAATTTCGCGCCTTTTGTTTTTATGGGCCCGGCCCGTAAAACGAATTTTATTCACGGGGAGCCTCACTGAGGCGCTATTACCCAATCAGAGGATTTTAGAATGGCTAAGAAAGTACAAGCCTACGTCAAGCTGCAGGTTGCAGCTGGTATGGCGAACCCAAGTCCACCAGTTGGTCCAGCTCTGGGTCAGCAGGGTGTGAACATCATGGAATTCTGTAAAGCGTTCAACGCAAAAACGGAATCCCTGGAAAAAGGTCTGCCAATCCCAGTCGTAATCACTGTTTACGCTGACCGTTCTTTCACTTTCGTTACCAAAACCCCTCCTGCAGCAGTTCTGCTGAAGAAAGCGGCTGGTATCAAGTCTGGTTCCGGTAAACCGAACAAAGACAAAGTGGGTAAAATTTCCCGCGCTCAGCTGCAGGAAATCGCGCAGACCAAAGCTGCCGACATGACTGGTGCCGACATTGAAGCGATGACTCGCTCAATCGAAGGTACTGCACGTTCCATGGGCCTGGTAGTGGAGGACTAAGAAATGGCTAAACTGACCAAGCGCATGTCCGTGATCCGTGACAAAGTTGATGCGACCAAACAGTACGACATCAACGAAGCTATCGCTCTGCTGAAAGAACTGGCAACTGCTAAGTTCGTTGAAAGCGTTGACGTTGCCGTTAACCTGGGCATCGACGCGCGTAAATCCGATCAGAACGTTCGTGGCGCAACTGTACTGCCACACGGTACTGGCCGTTCCGTTCGTGTAGCTGTATTTGCTCAGGGTGCAAACGCTGAAGCTGCTAAAGCTGCCGGCGCTGAACTGGTAGGTATGGAAGATCTGGCTGATCAGATCAAGAAAGGCGAAATGAACTTTGACGTTGTTATTGCTTCTCCAGATGCAATGCGCGTTGTTGGCCAGCTGGGCCAGGTTCTGGGTCCACGCGGCCTGATGCCAAACCCGAAAGTGGGTACTGTAACCCCTAACGTTGCTGAAGCGGTTAAGAACGCTAAAGCAGGTCAGGTTCGTTATCGTAACGACAAAAACGGCATCATCCACACCACCATCGGTAAAGTGGACTTTGACGCTGACAAACTGAAAGAAAACCTGGAAGCTCTGCTGGTTGCGCTGAAAAAAGCAAAACCAACTCAGGCGAAAGGCGTGTACATCAAGAAAGTTAGCATCTCCACCACCATGGGTGCAGGTGTTGCAGTTGACCAGGCTGGCCTGAGCGCTGCTGCAAACTAATGCCTTTACGTGGGCGGTGATTTTGTCTACAATCTTACCCCCACGTTTGCTAACGAAAGTTAGCGGCTAAAAGAATTGTTCGTTGGAGCCTGGCCTAATCCAGGCCTCCGTCGAAGACCGCAGGTGTTTCGCAAGAGACTTAATCCCCTGCGTAGACGGTGACAGAACGCTAAGATTATTTTTGGATACTCTGGCTTGTTTCTGCTCACCGTATTAAGACGCTCTTTCCGTTGGGGAGAGTGAAGTGAGTTCCGGAACATGAGTTCCGGCAAACATCCAGGAGCAAAGCTAATGGCTTTAAATCTTCAAGACAAACAAGCGATTGTTGCTGAAGTCAGCGAAGTAGCCAAAGGCGCGCTGTCTGCAGTAGTTGCGGATTCCCGTGGCGTTACTGTAGACAAAATGACTGAACTGCGTAAAGCAGGTCGTGAAGCTGGCGTTTACATGCGTGTTGTTCGTAACACCCTGCTGCGCCGTGCTGTTGAAGGTACCTCTTTTGAGTGCCTGAAAGACACGTTTGTTGGTCCGACCCTGATTGCATACTCTATGGAACACCCGGGCGCTGCTGCTCGTCTGTTCAAAGAGTTCGCGAAAGCGAATGCAAAATTTGAGGTCAAAGCCGCTGCCTTTGAAGGTGAGCTGATCCCGGCGTCTCAGATCGACCGCCTGGCAACTCTGCCGACCTACGAAGAAGCAATTGCACGCCTGATGGCAACCATGAAAGAAGCTTCGGCTGGCAAACTGGTTCGTACTCTGGCTGCTGTACGCGATGCGAAAGAAGCTGCTTAATCGCAGTTATCTTTATAAAGCATCTGCTTACGTATAAACTTATTCTGATATTCAGGAACAATTTAAATGTCTATCACTAAAGATCAAATCATTGAAGCAGTATCCGCTATGTCCGTAATGGACGTTGTTGAGCTGATCTCTGCAATGGAAGAAAAATTCGGTGTTTCTGCTGCTGCTGCTGTAGCTGTTGCTGCTGGCCCAGCTGCTGACGCTGCTGAAGAGAAAACTGAATTCGACGTAATTCTGAAAGCTGCTGGCGCGAACAAAGTTGCAGTAATCAAAGCTGTTCGTGGCGCTACCGGTCTGGGTCTGAAAGAAGCTAAAGACCTGGTAGAATCTGCTCCAGCTGCGCTGAAAGAAGGCGTGAGCAAAGACGACGCAGAAGCACTGAAAAAATCTCTGGAAGAAGCTGGCGCTGAAGTTGAAGTTAAATAAGCCAACTTTTCTGGTTGCAGCCTAAGTCATTAGGCTGATGGCTGGTGACTTTTTAGTCACCAGCCTTTTTGCGCTGTAAGGCCTCGGTAGCATTTCACACTGTTTGACTATCGATGTGTCTTTCAATGCTTGTTTCTATCGACGACTTAATATACTGCGACAGGGTGCTCGCTCTGTGTAAATCGCAATGAAATGGTTTAAGCGTGATAGCAACAGGTATTGCGGAAAGTATTCAATTTTCCGGTCCACAAAATGGTGTTGCACAAACTGTCCCTTCGTCGGACAGATGGGTCGACTTGTCAGCGAGCTGAGGAACCCTATGGTTTACTCCTATACCGAGAAAAAACGTATTCGTAAGGATTTTGGTAAACGTCCACAAGTTCTGGACATTCCATATCTCCTTTCTATCCAGCTTGACTCGTTCCAGAAGTTTATCGAGCAAGATCCTGAAGGGCAGTACGGTCTGGAAGCAGCCTTCCGCTCCGTGTTCCCGATTCAGAGCTACAGCGGTAACTCCGAGCTGCAGTACGTCAGCTACCGCCTTGGCGAACCGGTGTTTGACGTTCAGGAATGTCAGATCCGTGGCGTGACCTATTCCGCACCGCTGCGCGTGAAACTGCGTCTGGTGATCTACGAGCGCGAAGCGCCGGAAGGCACCGTAAAAGACATTAAAGAACAAGAAGTCTACATGGGTGAAATTCCACTCATGACAGACAACGGTACTTTCGTTATTAACGGTACTGAGCGTGTTATCGTTTCCCAGCTGCATCGTAGCCCGGGCGTCTTCTTCGACAGCGATAAAGGTAAAACGCACTCTTCCGGTAAAGTACTGTATAACGCACGCATCATTCCTTACCGTGGTTCCTGGCTGGACTTCGAGTTCGATCCAAAAGACAACCTGTTTGTCCGTATCGACCGTCGTCGTAAACTGCCTGCAACCATCATTCTGCGTGCACTGAACTATACCACTGAGCAGATCCTGGACCTGTTTTTTGAGAAAGTGATCTTTGAAATCCGCGACAACAAGCTGCAGATGGAGCTGGTGCCGGAACGTCTGCGTGGTGAGACCGCGTCGTTCGACATCGAAGCCGACGGCAAAGTGTATGTGGAAAAAGGTCGCCGTATCACCGCGCGCCACATCCGCCAGCTGGAAAAAGATGATATCAAACACATCGAAGTTCCGGTTGAATACATTGCAGGAAAAGTAGCCGCGAAAGATTACGTTGATGAATCAACTGGCGAGCTGATCTGCCCGGCTAACATGGAGCTGAGCCTGGATCTGCTGGCTAAGCTGAGTCAGGCTGGCCACAAACGTATCGAAACGCTGTTCACCAACGATCTGGACCACGGTCCGTACATCTCTGAGACTGTACGCGTCGACCCAACCAACGATCGTCTGAGCGCGCTGGTTGAAATCTACCGCATGATGCGTCCTGGTGAGCCACCAACTCGCGAAGCGGCTGAAAGCCTGTTCGAGAACCTGTTCTTCTCCGAAGACCGCTACGATCTGTCCGCGGTTGGTCGTATGAAGTTCAACCGTTCTCTGCTGCGCGACGAAATCGAAGGTTCCGGTATCCTGAGCAAAGACGACATCATCGAAGTGATGAAGAAGCTCATCGATATCCGTAACGGCAAAGGCGAAGTGGACGACATCGACCACCTCGGCAACCGTCGTATCCGTTCCGTAGGCGAAATGGCGGAAAACCAGTTCCGCGTTGGCCTGGTACGTGTAGAGCGTGCGGTGAAAGAGCGTCTGTCTTTGGGCGATCTGGATACCCTGATGCCTCAGGATATGATCAACGCCAAGCCGATTTCTGCAGCCGTGAAAGAGTTCTTCGGTTCCAGCCAGCTGTCTCAGTTTATGGATCAGAACAACCCGCTGTCTGAGATTACGCACAAACGTCGTATCTCTGCACTCGGCCCAGGCGGTCTGACCCGTGAGCGTGCAGGCTTCGAAGTTCGAGACGTACACCCGACGCACTACGGTCGCGTATGTCCAATCGAAACGCCTGAAGGTCCAAACATCGGTCTGATCAACTCCCTGTCCGTGTACGCACAGACCAACGAATACGGTTTCCTCGAGACCCCGTACCGTAAAGTGACCGACGGTGTTGTTACCGACGAAATTCACTACCTGTCTGCTATCGAAGAAGGCAACTACGTTATCGCTCAGGCGAACTCCAACCTGGATGACGAAGGCCACTTTGTAGAAGATCTGGTGACCTGCCGTAGCAAAGGCGAATCCAGCTTGTTCAGCCGCGACCAGGTTGACTACATGGACGTATCCACCCAGCAGGTGGTATCCGTCGGTGCGTCCCTGATCCCGTTCCTGGAACACGATGACGCCAACCGTGCATTGATGGGTGCGAACATGCAACGTCAGGCCGTTCCAACTCTGCGTGCTGATAAGCCGCTGGTTGGTACCGGTATGGAACGTGCTGTTGCCGTTGACTCCGGTGTTACTGCAGTTGCTAAGCGTGGCGGTACTGTTCAGTACGTGGACGCATCCCGTATCGTTATCAAAGTTAACGAAGACGAGATGTACCCGGGCGAAGCAGGTATCGACATTTATAACCTGACCAAATACACCCGTTCTAACCAGAACACCTGTATCAACCAGATGCCTTGCGTATCTCTGGGTGAGCCAGTTGAGCGCGGCGACGTGCTGGCAGACGGTCCGTCCACCGACCTCGGTGAACTGGCTCTCGGTCAGAACATGCGCGTAGCATTCATGCCGTGGAACGGTTACAACTTCGAAGACTCCATCCTCGTCTCCGAGCGTGTGGTTCAGGAAGATCGTTTCACCACCATCCACATTCAGGAACTGGCGTGTGTGTCCCGTGACACCAAGCTGGGGCCAGAAGAGATCACCGCTGACATCCCTAACGTGGGTGAAGCTGCGCTCTCCAAACTGGATGAATCCGGTATTGTTTACATCGGTGCGGAAGTGACCGGCGGCGACATTCTGGTGGGTAAGGTTACGCCGAAAGGTGAAACCCAGCTGACGCCAGAAGAGAAACTGCTGCGTGCCATCTTCGGTGAGAAAGCGTCTGACGTTAAAGACTCTTCTCTGCGCGTACCAAACGGTGTTTCCGGTACGGTTATCGACGTTCAGGTCTTCACTCGTGATGGCGTTGAGAAAGATAAGCGTGCGCTGGAAATCGAAGAGATGCAGCTCAAACAGGCTAAGAAAGACCTGTCTGAAGAACTGCAGATCCTCGAAGCGGGTCTGTTCAGCCGTATCTATGCGGTGCTGGTTGCCGGTGGCGTTGAAGCTGAGAAGCTCGACAAACTGCCACGCGATCGCTGGCTGGAACTGGGCCTGACCGACGAAGAGAAACAAAATCAGCTGGAACAGCTGGCTGAGCAGTATGACGAACTGAAACACGAGTTCGAGAAAAAACTCGAAGCGAAACGCCGCAAAATCACTCAGGGCGACGATCTGGCACCAGGCGTGCTGAAGATTGTTAAGGTCTATCTGGCTGTTAAACGTCAGATCCAGCCTGGTGATAAGATGGCAGGTCGTCACGGTAACAAGGGTGTTATCTCTAAGATCAACCCGATCGAAGATATGCCGCACGATGCTAACGGTACGCCGGTAGATATCGTACTGAACCCACTGGGCGTACCGTCTCGTATGAACATTGGTCAGATCCTGGAAACTCACCTGGGTATGGCTGCGAAAGGTATCGGCGACAAGATTAACGCCATGCTGAAACAGCAGCAGGAAGTCGCGAAACTGCGCGAATTCATCCAGCGTGCCTACGATCTGGGTACCGACGTGCGTCAGAAAGTCGACCTGAACACCTTCAGCGATGAAGAAGTGCTGCGTCTGGCAGAGAACCTGCGCAAAGGTATGCCAATTGCAACGCCGGTATTCGACGGTGCAAAAGAAGCTGAAATTAAAGAGCTGCTGCAACTGGGTGGTCTGCCAACGTCTGGTCAGATTACGCTGTTTGACGGCCGTACCGGTGAACAGTTCGAACGTCCGGTAACCGTAGGTTACATGTACATGCTGAAACTGAACCACCTGGTCGACGACAAGATGCACGCTCGTTCTACCGGTTCTTACAGCCTGGTTACTCAGCAGCCGCTGGGTGGTAAGGCACAGTTCGGTGGTCAGCGCTTCGGGGAGATGGAAGTGTGGGCGCTGGAAGCATACGGCGCGGCATACACCCTGCAGGAAATGCTCACCGTTAAGTCTGATGACGTGAACGGTCGTACCAAGATGTATAAGAACATCGTGGACGGCAACCATCAGATGGAACCAGGCATGCCAGAATCCTTCAACGTACTGTTGAAAGAGATTCGTTCGCTGGGTATCAACATCGAACTGGAAGACGAGTAATTCTCGCTCAAACAGGTCACTGGTGCCGGGTTAACCCCCGGCACCGGATTGTGCTAACTCCGACGGGAGCAAATCCGTGAAAGATTTATTAAAGTTTCTGAAAGCGCAGACTAAAACCGAAGAGTTTGATGCGATCAAAATTGCTCTGGCTTCGCCAGACATGATCCGTTCATGGTCTTTCGGTGAAGTTAAAAAGCCGGAAACCATCAACTACCGTACGTTCAAGCCTGAGCGTGACGGCCTCTTCTGTGCGCGTATTTTCGGGCCAGTAAAAGATTACGAGTGCCTGTGCGGTAAGTACAAGCGCCTGAAACACCGCGGTGTGATCTGTGAGAAGTGCGGCGTTGAAGTGACCCAGACCAAAGTGCGCCGTGAGCGCATGGGCCACATCGAGCTGGCGTCTCCGACTGCTCACATCTGGTTCCTGAAATCACTGCCGTCCCGTATCGGTCTGCTGCTGGATATGCCGCTGCGTGATATCGAACGTGTTCTGTACTTCGAATCTTATGTGGTTATCGAAGGCGGGATGACGAACCTGGAACGTCATCAGATCCTGACTGAAGAGCAGTATCTGGACGCGCTGGAAGAGTTCGGTGACGAATTCGACGCGAAGATGGGTGCGGAAGCTATTCAGGCCCTGCTGAAGAGCATGGATCTGGAGCAAGAGTGCGAGCAGCTGCGTGAAGAGCTGAACGAAACCAACTCCGAAACCAAGCGTAAAAAGCTGACCAAGCGTATCAAACTGCTGGAAGCGTTCGTTCAGTCTGGTAACAAGCCAGAGTGGATGATCCTGACCGTTCTGCCGGTTCTGCCGCCAGATCTGCGTCCACTGGTTCCGCTGGATGGTGGTCGTTTCGCAACGTCCGATCTGAACGATCTGTATCGTCGCGTGATCAACCGTAACAACCGTCTGAAACGTCTGCTGGATCTGGCTGCGCCGGACATCATCGTACGCAACGAAAAACGTATGCTGCAGGAAGCGGTAGATGCTCTGCTGGATAACGGTCGTCGCGGTCGTGCGATCACCGGTTCTAACAAACGTCCTCTGAAATCTTTGGCCGACATGATCAAAGGTAAACAGGGTCGTTTCCGTCAGAACCTGCTCGGTAAGCGTGTTGACTACTCCGGTCGTTCTGTAATCACCGTAGGTCCATACCTGCGTCTGCATCAGTGCGGTCTGCCGAAGAAAATGGCACTGGAGCTGTTCAAACCGTTCATCTACGGCAAGCTGGAACTGCGTGGCCTGGCCACCACCATCAAAGCCGCTAAGAAAATGGTTGAGCGTGAAGAAGCTGTCGTTTGGGATATCCTGGACGAAGTTATCCGCGAACACCCGGTACTGCTGAACCGTGCACCAACCCTGCACCGTCTGGGTATCCAGGCATTTGAGCCAGTCCTGATCGAAGGTAAAGCGATCCAGCTGCACCCGCTGGTTTGTGCGGCATATAACGCCGACTTCGATGGTGACCAGATGGCTGTTCACGTACCGCTGACGCTGGAAGCCCAGCTCGAAGCGCGTGCGTTGATGATGTCTACTAACAACATCCTGTCTCCAGCGAACGGTGAGCCAATTATCGTTCCTTCTCAGGACGTTGTACTGGGTCTGTACTACATGACCCGTGACTGTGTTAACGCCAAAGGCGAAGGCATGGTGCTGACTGGCCCGAAAGAAGCTGAGCGTATTTATCGCGCTGGCCTGGCCTCTCTGCATGCGCGCGTTAAAGTGCGTATCACCGAATACGAAAAAGATGCAAACGGCGAATTCGTTGCGAAAACCAGCCTGAAAGACACGACCGTTGGCCGTGCCATTCTGTGGATGATCGTACCGAAAGGTCTGCCTTTCTCCATCGTCAACCAGGCGCTGGGCAAGAAAGCGATCTCCAAAATGCTGAACACCTGTTACCGCATTCTGGGCCTGAAGCCGACCGTTATCTTCGCTGACCAGACTATGTACACCGGCTTTGCTTATGCAGCGCGTTCAGGTGCATCTGTTGGTATCGATGACATGGTCATCCCAGAGAAGAAACACGAGATCATCTCTGAAGCGGAAGCTGAAGTTGCTGAGATCCAGGAGCAGTTCCAGTCTGGTCTGGTTACCGCGGGCGAACGCTATAACAAAGTTATCGATATCTGGGCAGCGGCGAACGATCGTGTATCCAAAGCGATGATGGACAACCTGCAGACCGAAACCGTGATTAACCGTGACGGCGTAGAAGAGCAGCAGGTTTCCTTCAACAGCATCTACATGATGGCCGACTCCGGTGCGCGTGGTTCTGCAGCACAGATTCGTCAGCTGGCAGGTATGCGTGGTCTGATGGCGAAGCCAGATGGCTCCATCATCGAAACGCCAATCACCGCGAACTTCCGTGAAGGTCTGAACGTACTCCAGTACTTCATCTCCACGCACGGTGCGCGTAAAGGTCTGGCGGATACCGCACTGAAAACCGCGAACTCCGGTTATCTGACGCGTCGTCTGGTAGACGTTGCGCAGGATCTGGTTGTGACCGAAGACGATTGTGGCACCCTCGAAGGTATCACCATGACCCCGGTTATCGAGGGTGGTGATGTTAAAGAGCCACTGCGCGATCGCGTACTGGGTCGTGTGACCGCGGAAGACATTCTGAAGCCGGGCACCGCAGACATTCTGGTTCCACGCAACACCCTGCTGCACGAACAGTGGTGTGACCTGCTGGAAGCGAACTCTGTTGACTCCGTGAAGGTGCGTTCCGTTGTATCCTGTGACACCGACTTTGGTGTATGTGCGCACTGCTACGGTCGTGACCTGGCGCGTGGCCACATCATCAACAAAGGTGAAGCCATCGGCGTTATCGCGGCACAGTCCATCGGTGAGCCGGGTACACAGCTGACGATGCGTACGTTCCACATCGGTGGTGCGGCATCTCGTGCGGCTGCTGAATCCAGCATCCAGGTGAAAAACAAAGGTAGCATCAAGCTCAGCAACGCGAAATCGGTTGTGAACTCCAGCGGTAAACTGGTTATCACTTCACGTAACACCGAGCTGAAGCTGATCGACGAATTCGGTCGTACCAAAGAGAGCTATAAAGTGCCTTACGGTGCGGTTATGGCGAAAGGTGATGGCGAGCAGGTTGCCGGCGGTGAAACCGTTGCAAACTGGGATCCACACACCATGCCGGTTATCACCGAAGTAAGTGGTTTCATCCGCTTCACTGACATGATCGACGGCCAGACCATTACTCGTCAGACTGACGAGCTGACCGGTCTGTCTTCTCTGGTGGTTCTGGATTCTGCTGAACGTACTACCGGCGGTAAAGATCTGCGTCCTGCACTGAAAATCGTTGATGCTCAGGGTAATGACGTTCTGATCCCAGGTACCGATATGCCTGCGCAGTACTTCCTGCCGGGTAAAGCGATTGTACAGCTGGAAGATGGCGTACAGATCAGCTCTGGTGACACCCTGGCGCGTATTCCTCAGGAATCCGGCGGTACCAAGGACATCACCGGTGGTCTGCCACGCGTTGCGGACCTGTTCGAAGCACGTCGTCCGAAAGAGCCGGCAATCCTGGCTGAAATCAGCGGTATCATCTCCTTCGGTAAAGAGACCAAAGGTAAGCGCCGTCTGGTTATCACTCCAGTAGATGGCAGCGAACCGTACGAAGAGATGATTCCTAAGTGGCGTCAGCTCAACGTGTTCGAAGGTGAACGCGTAGAACGTGGTGACGTGGTTTCCGACGGCCCAGAAGCGCCGCACGACATCCTGCGTCTGCGTGGTGTGCATGCTGTTACTCGTTACATCGTTAACGAAGTACAGGACGTATACCGCCTGCAGGGCGTTAAGATTAACGATAAACACATCGAAGTTATCGTTCGTCAGATGCTGCGTAAAGCAACCATCGAAAACGCGGGCAGCTCCGAGTTCCTCGAAGGCGAGCAGGTGGAATACTCACGCGTCAAGATCGCTAACCGCGAACTGGAAGCGAACGGCAAAATCGGTGCGACCTTCTCGCGCGATCTGCTGGGTATCACCAAAGCGTCTCTGGCAACCGAGTCCTTCATCTCTGCAGCATCGTTCCAGGAAACGACTCGTGTCCTGACCGAAGCCGCTGTTGCAGGTAAACGTGATGAACTGCGCGGTCTGAAAGAGAACGTTATCGTGGGTCGTCTGATCCCGGCGGGTACCGGTTATGCGTACCATCAGGATCGTATGCGTCGTCGTGCTGCAGGCGAACTGCCAGCTGCACCGCAGGTTACTGCTGAAGATGCATCCGCGAGCCTGGCAGAACTGCTGAACGCAGGTCTGGGCGGTTCCGACAACGAGTAATCGTTGATGCCGTAAATAAAAAACCCGCCTCGGCGGGTTTTTTTACATCTGCATGTATTCAATTCACCAACGGGATCCGACGATAAAGCTCAATCATATCGCCCGCCAGATCCTGAATGACCATGGCGTTCATCAGGTGATCCTGCGAGTGGACGGTGATCAGGTTAACCGGAAGCTTCCCGGTCCCCTCATCAAGACCGATAAGCTGCGTCTGTATGGTGTGCGCATGCTTCACATATTCCCGCGACTCTTCCATCGCTTTTTCGGCTTCGTCAAACTCACCTTTACGCGCCATCTGCAATGCCGTCAGGGCCGCACTGCGCGCCGCGCCTGCGTTAACAAGCAGTTCCATAATCGTGGTTTCTAAGTCTTCCATTATGACTCCAGAAGTTTGAGCGCTTTATCCAGTACGGCATCACCTTTCATCATGCCGTAATCCATCATGTCGATCACCGCGACCTTTTTGCCCAGCGGGTCGGCCTGCGCCTGTAATTTAGCCTGCTCGTATTTAACCTGTGGCCCCAGCAATACGATGTCGGCCGTTGCGATGTTGTCTTTAAACTCCGCAACCGGAACGGCTTTAATGGTGACTTCAACCCCTTTTTTCTGCGCGGCGTCTTTCATACGTTGAACCAGCATGCTGGTTGACATTCCCGCTGCACAGCATAAAACGATGTTCTTCATAATCAGCCTCGATCTACATGTGTTTATTGATAATTATCCCGTGCAGACCGCTTCAACAACCGCTTTACCGCGATTGTGTGTCAGGCATCACAAAGAAACAGGCGTTTTTCTGAAACCGGTTACAATTTTACATTGGCGGGTACCCTGACCGTCGAAACGGGCAGGGTGAAAGCGAGAGGATTAGCTGATGGATGTGCGAACGATTCGATTTTTTCCCTGCTGTTTGGCGCTGTAGAGGGCGTTATCAACGCTTCCGACAAATTGTTCCAGCGGTTCAAAATGCCACTCTCCAAGACCGCCGCTGAACGTAACCCGCAGGTTTTCTTCCCGCCAGACGCGTTTTTCAACGGCGGTACGCCACGCTTCCAGTAATGAGAGCGCGGAAGACATCTGCTCCGCCTGGAAGATTACGGCGAACTCTTCTCCGCCATAACGGTAAACCGAGACGTGATGTGGCTGCATAATCTGGATCCCTTCACGAGCCACGTTGCGCAGAACGATATCACCGGTCAGGTGACCCAGCGTGTCGTTAATTGACTTAAAGTTATCAATATCCACCAGCGCCATCGCGAAGGGCTGCTGGGCATTCAGCAGCTCTGCGATATCGCTGTCGAACGCGCGGCGGTTTTTACAGCCCGTCAGCGCATCGTGGGTAGCCTGGCGCACATACGCCATTTCGCGCTCTTTATTGGACTGAATCGTGTGGCTCAGCATCGCTTCCAGGCGCGGTGCCTCGTTAACGTCGCCAGTTTTGATGGCATTGATAATGTG
The DNA here is from genome assembly GCF_052974705.1 of Enterobacter sp. fkY84-1. Lineage (NCBI taxonomy): Bacteria > Pseudomonadati > Pseudomonadota > Gammaproteobacteria > Enterobacterales > Enterobacteriaceae > Enterobacter > Enterobacter sp. fkY84-1. The sequence continues at coordinate 217,740 of NZ_CP169393.1, forward strand.
CATCAGCACGCTACGCGAGGCGTGGCGGAGGTATAAGCCGAAAAGGATGATGATGATGGCCGCCAGCGCAAACCCCCAGCCAACGATCGTCGTTTCGTGGCGGGTGATATCGGTGAGCGTCGCACCGGATACCCGGTAGATGACAAACCAGTCCGGGTTGGTAAAAGAGTAATAGTAATACCAGGCGTTGCTTTTCTTGTCGTAAAGATGGCCTTCGCCGCTGGTCATTTTGTCCATCAGCGCTTCGCTCACGTACTGCTTGAAGAGCGCGCCGGTATCCGGATGCAGCACCACAGCACCGTCGCGTTCGACTACGAAGAATTCCCCCTGAACGGGTGCCACCATCTGACGCAGGGTATAGCCCATTGACGTCAAATCAAGATGAAAGGCGATCGTTCCCTTCAGTCTGCCTTCCGGCGAGATCAACGGCTTATAAAGGGTTACTGTCGGATGGCCGGTAAAGTAGTCCATGTAGGGACGGGTATAGTGGCTGAAGATGCTGGCTTCCGCCTGAGCGACAAACCACGGCCGCGTTCGGGGATCGAAGGTTTTACTCTTCTCCGTGGGGAGCACCTCCGGCGCGCGCAGATAATGCCCCTGCGTATCGGCAAGCGAAATGGAGGAGACGGTCGGCATCAGGTTCTGCAAATGCATGACCATCTGCAGCCCCTGCGTCGGGTTAAGGTTTAGCGTCTCGTTTAGCCTGTCGTCGCGCGCAAAGTACATCGCGGAACGGCCCAGAATATAGTCGTTTTCGCGCAGGATAGATTCGGTGTAGTTCACCGCCAGGTTGTGCGTGAAGTTGCTATTGATCTTATGATAATCCTCAAGAAAATCCTTTCGTTGCGAAAGCGTCACCGCGATCGCGATCACCGCAAAACTGCAGAGGATCCCCGCAAAGCTGAGCATAATGGGCCGGGTAAAAGAGAGCTTTTTGCTGTGAAGTGCCATGAGCTGTACATCGTTCCTGATGGTGAATACTTTTCGTCTGCCGATATCCTCTCAGCATAGTCGCTGCCCTGCGGTTAGCGGTGAATTATACGGCACGCGATTTTTGACAGGATGATTTATCTTAAGAACCATTAAGAAAATACTTATTAAAATGACATGAGCCGTTTGTGCAATGAACCAGAGGCAGGGCGAAACGAGGAAGAAGCTTTTCGCCCTGGTCAGCATCCGTTGCTGACCGTGTGACAATAAAAAACCGGACGATCGCTGACAATCTTCCGGTTTTGCCTTTTCGTCGCGGCTCGACAATTTTTTAACGTGTTGCAGTGCGTTTCAACGTCACTGCGAGGCTCTTCCCAGCCAGCTGTCCCAGTCTTTCCAGACGGGCTGAAGACCCTGCGCCGTCAGGACGGCGGCGACCGCTTCCGGGCGTCGTCCGTCATGGGGTGCAAATTGTTCCAGTTCCGGATGGTCGTCGGCGTAGCCGCCAGGCTGCGTTTTGGAAAACGCGCTGACGTTGTTAATTGCAATCGGGATGACGCGATCGCGAAATGCCGGAGACTCGCGCGTTGAGAGCGATAATTCCACTTCCGGAGCGAGCAGGCGAAACGCGCAAATGGTCTGCACCAGCTGGCGTTCATCCATCAGCGAAGCCGGTTCAATTCCTCCCGCGCAGGGACGCAGGCGCGGGAAGGAGATGGAGTATCGGCTCTGCCAGTAGTGCTGCTGCAACCACAGCAGATGTTCCGCCACCATGTAACAATCCACCCGCCAGCTGTCGGAGAGCCCGATCAGCGCACCCAGACCGATTTTGTCAATACCGGCGCGACCCAGCCTGTCCGGCGTTTCCAGGCGGAAGAAGAAATCCTGTTTCTTGCCCTTCAGGTGGTGTCGGGCGTACGTCGCCTCGTGGTAGGTTTCCTGATAGACCATGACCCCGTCCAGCCCGAGGGTTTTGAGCTCCGCGTACTCCTCCTGCGCCAGGGGCTGCACTTCCATCTGCAACGACGCAAACTGACGACGAATGGCGGGAAGGTGCCGACGGAAATAGTCCATTCCCACTTTCCCCTGATGTTCGCCCGTGACCAGCAAAAGATGTTCAAAGCCCATTTCACGGATGGCCGCACACTCACGGGCAATCTCAGCCTCATCGAGCGTTTTACGCTTGATGCGGTTGCTCATGGAGAAACCGCAGTAGGTGCAGTCATTGGCGCACAGGTTGGAGAGATAGAGCGGCACGTAGAAGCTCACCGTGTTGCCAAACCGCTGGCGGGTAAGCCGCTGCGCTCGCTGGGCCATCGGTTCGAGGTAGGCGCTGGCCGCCGGGGAGAGCAGGGCCATCAGATCCTCGCGGGTCAGATGACGGGCCTGCAGCGCGCGCTCCACGTCAGCCGCCGTTTTGCTGTTGATACGCAGGGCAATGTCGTCCCAGTTAAGCTGGCGCCAGCGCTCGGTAAACGTGCTCATGAGATCGCCTCCAGAAAACCGGTCAGCGGGCTGGTGGCCTGCGCCTGGAAACTGCGCGAGCCGGGGCCGGATCCCCTTGCCAGCAGGCCAGCCTCCACGGCCAGGCGGAACGCACGCGCCATCATGACCGGATCGTCGGCAACCGCGATAGCCGTATTCACCAGCACCGCGTCGGCGCCCATCTCCAGCGCCTGCGCGGCATGGCTGGGCACGCCAATGCCCGCATCCACCACCACCGGTACGGTGGCCTGCTCAATAATGATTTCCAGCATCGCGCGGGTCTCCAGCCCCTGGTTGGAGCCAATGGGGGCCCCCAGCGGCATGACGGCAGCGCAGCCGACCTCTTCCAGCCGTTTGCACAGGACAGGGTCGGCCCCGCAGTAAGGCAGGACGGTAAACCCTTGCTGCACCAGCTTTTCAGCCGCTTTCAGCGTTTCGATCGGATCGGGCAGCAGCCAGCGGGCATCCGGATGGATTTCCAGCTTCAACCAGCGGGTGCCGAGCGCCTCCCGTGCCAGCTGTGCGGCAAAAATCGCCTCTTCTGCCGTTTTGGCGCCGGAGGTGTTGGGCAACAGCGTGACGCCCGCTTCCAGCAACGGAGCCAGAATGGCATCGCTGTGATGGCGCAGATCCACGCGCTTAAGCGCCAGCGTCACCAGCTGGCTGCCGCTTTCGCGAATGGCCTCCACCATCAGCTGCGGCGAGGCGAATTTTCCGGTTCCGGTAAACAGATGTGAATCAAAGACTTTATCGGCAATACGTAACATCTCAGCCCCCTGCGATAACCTGAAACAGCAGGATCTGGTCGCCGTCATTGACCTGCTGATGTTCCCACTGCTCGCGCGGCAGGATCTGTTGATTGAGCGCCAGCGCCGTTCCCGGCTTGAGCTGACGCAGCTTGCCGAGCAGTGCGGCAACGGTGAGCCCGTCGTCGCAGCTCATCGGCTCATCGTTAAACAGAATGCGCATCGCGGCCTCCGCACACCGGGCAGTGGCTGGCGCGATGCAGCGCCAGATGACGCCAGCCGCTGGAGCGGGCATCAAACAGCCGCAGCGTATTGCGTTCCGTCTCCATGCCGCTGAGCAGCTTGATGGCCTCCAGCGCCTGCATCGTGCCCATCACGCCGACCACCGGACCCAGAATGCCCGCCGTACGGCAGTTGCGCGTCGGCTCGGCATCGTCCGGCCACAGGCAGCGATAGCAGCCCTGCGTCCACGGTGGCGTCAGAACCATCATTTGCCCGCCGAACCCCACCGCGCTGGCGGTGATAAGCGGCGTATGGTTTGCCACGCAGGCGGCGTTGATCGCCTGGCGCGTCGCCATGTTGTCGGTACAGTCCAGCACCACGTCGGCAAGGGCGACTTCACGGTGCAGGCTTTCACCGCCAAGCCGCTCCTGTAGGGCAATCAGTTCGATATCCGGGTTAAGCTGATGCAGCCGCTGCCGGGTGATCTGCGCTTTCGGCTGGTTGATATCCTCGGTGGTAAAGAGGATTTGTCGCTGCAGGTTGCTGAGGTGGACCTCGTCGTCGTCGGCCAGCACCAGCGTGCCGATACCCGCGCCTGCCAGATAGAGCGCGGCGGGTGCGCCTAATCCCCCCAGGCCAACAATCAGCACCCGGCTGGCGAGCAGTTTTTGCTGCCCGTCGATGGCGATATCTTCCAGCAGGATCTGACGGCTGTAGCGCATAAAGTCGCGATCATTCATCGCCTGCTCCTGCCAGCTGTAAAAGCTGTTCGGTGGCGGCCTGCCAGTCTGCGGCCTGGGTGATGGCGCTGACGACGGCGATGCTGCCCACGCCGGTCTCCAGCACCGCCGGGGCGCGTTCCAGGCTGATTCCGCCGATGGCGACGGTGGGGTAGTCGGCAAGGCGTTTAACGTGACCCGCCAGTTGCGTCAGACCCTGCGGAGCGGAGGGCATCTGCTTGGTTTGCGTCGGGAAGACGTGACCGAGCGCGATGTAAGAGGGACGGGCCGCCAGGGCCACGTCGATCTCCATGTCATCGTGTGTTGACACGCCAAGACGTAACCCGGCGTCACGGATTACGCTCAGATCCGTTGTTTCCAGGTCCTCCTGACCCAGATGCACGCCGTACGCCCGGTGCTTAACGGCCAGCCGCCAGTAGTCATTGATAAACAGGCGGGCGTTATACCGACGCCCCAGCGCAATGGCGGCAACCACATCGGCTTCCACCTCCTCATCGCGTTTATCCTTGATGCGCAGCTGGAGGGTGCGAACGCCTGCCTCCAGCAGGCGCGCTATCCACGCCACGCTGTCCACCACCGGATAGAGCCCTAAACGGTATGGAACGGGTGGGAAATCGGGCTGGTACATTACGCCTCCTCTTTTTTGAGGTAGATTTCGCCGCCTTTGGCGCGGAAGGCTTCGGACATGTCCGCCATACCCACTTCAATGGTTTGCGTGGCGGCGTAGTCGCGCACCTCCTGGCTGATTTTCATCGAGCAGAACTTCGGCCCACACATGGAGCAGAAGTGCGCGACTTTGCCCGATTCCTGCGGCAGGGTTTCGTCGTGGTAGGCGCGGGCGGTGAACGGATCCAGCGCCAGGTTGAACTGGTCTTCCCAGCGGAATTCAAAGCGCGCCTTCGACATGGCGTTATCACGGATTTGCGCGCCCGGGTGGCCTTTGGCCAGATCCGCCGCGTGGGCGGCAATTTTGTAGGTGATCAGCCCCTGTTTCACGTCCTCTTTGTTAGGCAGGCCGAGGTGCTCTTTCGGCGTCACGTAGCAGAGCATGGCGCAGCCGAACCAGCCGATCATCGCCGCGCCAATGCCTGACGTGAAGTGGTCATAGCCCGGCGCGATGTCGGTGGTCAGCGGCCCCAGCGTGTAGAACGGCGCTTCGTGGCAGTGCTCCAGCTCTTCGGTCATGTTGCGGCGGATCATCTGCATCGGCACGTGTCCCGGGCCTTCAATCATCACCTGCACGTCATACTCCCAGGCGATTTTGGTCAGCTCGCCCAGCGTGTGCAGCTCGGCAAACTGTGCTTCGTCGTTAGCGTCGCGGATGGAGCCCGGGCGCAGGCCGTCGCCCAGCGACAGAGAGACATCGTACGCGGCGCAGATTTCGCAGATCTCGCGGAAGTGTTCGTAAAGGAAGTTCTCCTGGTGATGGGAGAGGCACCACTTCGCCATGATCGAACCGCCGCGCGAGACGATGCCGGTCAGACGCTTCGCGGTCATCGGCACGTAGCGCAGCAGCACGCCCGCGTGAATGGTGAAGTAGTCCACGCCCTGTTCCGCCTGCTCCAGCAGCGTGTCGCGGAACGCTTCCCAGGTAAGGTTTTCGGCGATGCCGTTGACCTTCTCCAGCGCCTGATAAATCGGGACGGTGCCAATCGGAACCGGGCTGTTACGCAGGATCCATTCGCGGGTTTCGTGAATATAGCGGCCGGTGGAGAGATCCATTACCGTGTCCGCGCCCCAGCGCGTTGACCAGACAAGCTTTTCAACCTCTTCTTCGATGGAGGAGGTGACGGCCGAGTTACCGATGTTAGCGTTGACCTTCACCAGGAAGTTGCGGCCGATAATCATCGGCTCGGATTCCGGGTGGTTAATATTGGCGGGGATGATCGCGCGGCCTGCGGCCACTTCGTCACGCACAAACTCCGGCGTGATGTTCTCCGGCAGGCGTGCGCCAAAGCCTTCGCCCGGGTGCTGGTAGCGCAGCACTTCGCTGCGGATACGCTCGCGGCCCATGTTCTCGCGGATGGCGATGAACTCCATCTCCGGCGTGACGATCCCCTGGCGGGCGTAGTGCAGCTGCGTCACGCATTTGCCCGCTCTGGCGCGTTTTGGCGTCAGCAGGCCGGTAAAGCGCAGCGCGTCCAGACCGTCGTCGGCCAGGCGTTCTTTGGTGTATGCAGAACTGCGTACGCTCAGTTCTTCGCAGTCGTTACGCGCCTCTATCCACGGCTGGCGCAGCTTTGCCAGACCCTGCTGGACGTTGATAGCCACATCAGGATCGCCGTACGGGCCGGAGGTGTCATACACCGGCACGGCTTCGTTGTCTTCATACTGCGGATTCTCTTTGCTGCCGCCGATAAGCGTCGGGCTGAGCTGGATTTCGCGCATCGGGACGCGGATATCGGCCTGCGAGCCGGAAATGTAGATGCGTTTCGAGTTCGGGAAAGCGGTGCCTTCCAGGGTGTCGATGAAGTGTTGGGCCTGTGCACGCTGTTCGCGGCGGGTCAGTTTTGCAGTAGACATAGCTCATTCCAAAAGTGAAGGACATGGCTTGTCAGACGACGGATGAAGCAAGAGAGGATCGCCCGGGGGGCGATACAACAGCAGTGTGACTCTTGTTCCCTTCGCAGGTATTAGCCTGATCAGGTTCCGCGGATCCCGAATTAACGGTCTCAGCCCGGCTTTCGCTCTGGGCACTCCGACAAGATAAATCCCCCTCGTGAGAGGGGCGAATGGTTGTAAATTACTCGTTAACGATTAAGAACTCAAGCCGGGCGCGCGATGTTATCTTCGGGGCTGGCGTCCAGGACGAGGCTAATCAGCTTATCTTCCAGCGTGAATCGCTCTTCCAGCGCTTCGCCAAGGTCGGAAAGCGCCTGCTGGAACTCAAGATAGTTATCGTGATCGATGGCGTTCTCAAGCGTGGAATCGTAGTAATCCATGATCTGCTGGGTGTTGGCTTCCAGCAGCGGACAAAGCTTGCTGGCCGCTAAATACGGCGTTGTCCCTTCCATTTCGCGGATAATGCGTTCATAAATATTGAAATGGCCGTCGGACAGATAGTCGACCAGGCTCTGACAAAAATCATCTAGCGCTTTTTCATTCAGCCGCATAAACGATTCTTTGCCAGGCTTAAGACCGACCAGATTGTAATAAGCCACGAGTAGATGCTTGCGCACATGTAGCCAGCGATCCACCAGTTTGTTACTTCCTCTAACGCGCTCAGTCAGGCTTTCTAGCTGGTTTAACATGGTCGACTCCGCAAAGTGTAGGATTGAATCTGCTCATCCAGAATGTAACCACAATGCTAACAACATGTCAGTGAAGCGAAGGTAGTGCAATAGATATGGATCGTATTATTGAAAAATCAGATCTGGGTTGGTGGATCGTCAGTCACGAACAAAAATTATGGTTGCCCGGTGGAGAGCTGCCCTACGGTGCGGCGGAAACGTTCGATCTCGTGGGCCAGCCTGCGCTGAAGATCGGCGAGTGGCAGGGTGAACCCGTGTGGTTGATCCAACAATCGCGTCGTCAGGATATGGGATCCGTTCGCCAGGTGTTGGATCTGGACGTAGGCCTGTTCCAGCTGGCGGGGCGGGGCGTGCAGCTGGCGGAGTTTTACCGCTCGCACAAATACTGCGGCTATTGCGGCCATACCATGCACCCGAGTAAAACCGAGTGGGCGATGCTCTGCAGCCACTGCCGCGAACGTTATTACCCACAAATTGCGCCGTGCATTATCGTCGCTATCCGTCGGGATGACTCTATTTTGCTTGCACAGCATACCCGCCATCGCAACGGCATTCATACCGTGCTGGCCGGGTTCGTCGAAGTGGGCGAAACGCTGGAGCAGGCAGTGGCGCGCGAGGTGATGGAAGAGAGCGGAATCAAAGTGAAGAACCTGCGCTACGTCACCTCCCAGCCGTGGCCGTTCCCGCAGTCGCTGATGACGGCCTTTATGGCCGACTATGACAGCGGCGAGATCGTTATCGATCAGAAAGAGCTGCTGGATGCGAACTGGTATCGCTATGACGATCTACCGCTGCTCCCCCCACCGGGTACCGTGGCGCGTCGGCTGATAGAAGATACCGTAGCGATGTGTCGGGCCGAGTATGAGTAGTGTTACACTGAGGCCATGACGCTTAAGGAACTGCAAAAATGACCGAACTGAAGAACGATCGTTATCTGCGTGCGCTGCTGCGCCAGCCCGTTGATGTCACCCCGGTGTGGATGATGCGCCAGGCGGGACGCTATCTGCCAGAGTACAAAGCCACGCGCGCGCAGGCGGGCGATTTTATGTCGCTGTGCAAAAACGCCGAGCTGGCCTGTGAAGTGACGCTCCAGCCGCTGCGCCGCTTCCCGCTGGATGCTGCGATCCTCTTCTCGGATATTCTGACCATTCCGGATGCGATGGGCCTTGGCCTGTACTTCGAAACCGGTGAAGGCCCGCGTTTTACCTCTCCGATCAGAAGCAAAGCCGACGTGGACAAGCTGCCGATCCCCGATCCGGAAGGCGAGCTGGGCTACGTGATGAACGCCGTGCGCACCATTCGCCGCGAGCTGAAAGGGGAAGTGCCGCTGATTGGCTTCTCCGGCAGCCCGTGGACGCTGGCAACCTATATGGTGGAGGGGGGCAGCAGCAAAGCCTTCACCCTGATTAAAAAGATGATGTACGCCGAGCCGCTGGCTCTGCATGCGCTGCTCGACAAGCTCGCGAAGAGCGTCACGCTCTATCTCAACGCGCAGATTAAAGCCGGTGCGCAGTCGGTGATGATTTTCGATACCTGGGGCGGCGTGCTGACCGGGCGTGATTATCAACAGTTCTCCCTGTATTACATGCATAAAATCGTTGACGGCCTGCTGCGCGAAAACGAAGGCCGCCGCGTGCCGGTGACGCTGTTCACCAAAGGTGGCGGTCAGTGGCTGGAAGCCATGGCGGCAACCGGCTGTGACGCCCTGGGTCTCGACTGGACCACCGATATCGCTGATGCCCGCCGCCGCGTGGGCGACAAAGTGGCGCTTCAGGGCAATATGGACCCGTCCATGCTCTATGCGCCGCCTGCCCGCATTGAAGAAGAAGTGTCGACTATACTGTCTGGTTTCGGCCAGGGGGAAGGCCACGTCTTTAACCTCGGCCACGGTATTCATCAGGATGTACCGCCAGAGCACGCAGGCGTATTTGTGGAGGCGGTGCATCGGCTTTCTGCCCAGTATCACAAGTAAGGAGTCGTTATGGATCTCGCGTCGCTACGCGCTCAACAAATCGAACTGGCCTCATTGGTGATCCGCGAGGATCGTCTGGATAAGGATCCTCCGCAGTACATTGGCGGAGCCGACGTCGGGTTTGAGCAGGGTGGGGACGTGACGCGAGCGGCGATGGTGGTGCTGAAATACCCTTCGCTCGAGCTGGTGGAGTACAAGGTCGCGCGTATTGCCACCACCATGCCGTACATTCCGGGCTTTCTCTCCTTCCGCGAATATCCCGCGCTGCTGGCAGCGTGGGAGCAGCTTTCGCAAAAACCTGACCTGCTTTTTGTCGATGGGCACGGTATCTCACACCCGCGCCGTTTAGGCGTTGCCAGCCACTTTGGGCTGCTGGTGGATGTGCCGACCATCGGTGTCGCCAAGAAACGCCTCTGCGGCGCGTTTGAACCTCTTTCAGCCGAGCCAGGTGCGCTGGCGCCGCTTATCCATAAAGGCGAGCAGCTGGCGTGGGTCTGGCGCAGCAAGGCGCGCTGTAATCCGCTGTTCATCGCCACCGGCCATCGGGTGAGTATGGACAGCGCCCTGGCGTGGGTACAGCGCTGCATGAAGGGCTACCGCTTACCGGAGCCAACGCGCTGGGCTGACGCGGTGGCCTCTTCGCGTCCGGCTTTTGTTCGTTGGCAGGAAATTCAGCGATGATTCAGGTAAACTGCGCCTAATTTTCGATTCGAGAGATCATCATGCTACAAAACCCGATTCACCTGCGCCTTGAAAAGCTGGAAAGCTGGCAGCACGTCACCTTCATGGCTTGCCTGTGCGAGCGCATGTATCCCAACTATGCCGCGTTCTGCAAGCAGACCGGCTTTGGTGATGGCCATATCTACCGCCGCATTCTGGATCTGATCTGGGAAACGCTGACGGTGAAAGACGCGAAGGTGAATTTCGACTCTCAGCTCGAAAAGCTGGAAGAGGCGATCCCGGTGGCGGATGATTTTGACCTGTACGGCGTCTACCCGGCAATTGATGCCTGTGTGGCGTTAAGCGAATTGCTCCACTCCCGCCTGAGCGGTGAGACGCTGGAGCACGCTATCGAAGTCAGTAAGGCCTCTATCACCACCGTGGCGATGCTGGAAATGACCCAGGAAGGTCGCGAGATGACCGACGAAGAGCTGCGTGCGAACCCGGCCGTTGAGCAAGAATGGGATATCCAGTGGGAGATTTTCCGCCTGCTGGCAGAGTGTGAAGAACGCGACATTGAGCTGATCAAAGGGCTGCGCGCGGACTTACGTGAGGCCGGTGAGAGTAATATTGGTATAATTTTTAACCAATGAGATAAGAAAACTTGAGATAACGCCCGTTTTGTCGCTCCTCGACTCTTCCCTTTCGACCCTTGTCTGGTCTACATTTGGGGGGCGAAAAAAAGTGGCTATCGGTGCGTGTATGCAGGAGAGTGCTTTTTTGGCATTTTCGTCGCACTCGATGCTTAGCAAGCGATAAACACATTGAAAGGATAACTTATGAACAAGACTCAACTGATTGATGTAATTGCGGACAAGGCTGATCTGTCTAAAGTGCAGGCTAAAGCTGCTCTGGAATCTACCCTGGCTGCTATTACTGAGTCTCTGAAAGAAGGCGATGCTGTACAACTGGTTGGTTTCGGTACCTTCAAAGTGAACCACCGCGCTGAGCGTACTGGCCGCAACCCGCAGACCGGTAAAGAAATCAAAATCGCCGCAGCTAACGTGCCGGCATTTGTTTCTGGTAAAGCACTGAAAGACGCTGTTAAGTAAGACGCGTGGCAGTGAACAGTTTTAGCGAAGGGGCGGCAACGCCCCTTTTGTCTTTCTGGCGCGGAACGCTCGCGCTGGCAGGCGTGCTGCTGCTGTCAGCCTGTAGTCACGACACCACCCTGCCGCCGTTTACCGCCAGCGGCTACGCTGACAACCAGGGCGCGGTCAGGATCTGGCGTAAAGATTCCGGCAATGAAGTTCATCTGTTGTCTGCCTTCAGCCCGTGGCATAGCGGCAATACGTCGACGGCAGAATATCGCTGGCAGGGAGATGACCTCTCGCTGATTGAGCTGAACGTCTACAGCAAGACCCCCGAACACGTGAAAGTGCGTTTTGACGACCATGGCGAGCTGAGCTTTATGCAGCGTGAAGTCAGCGGTCAAAAACAGCAGCTTTCCAGCGACCAAATCGCCCTCTACCGTTACCGTGCCGAACAAATCCGCCAGACCAGCGATGCGCTTCGTCTGGGACGCGTTGTGCTGCGCCAGGGGCGCTGGCATAACGACGGGACGGTAACCACCTGCGAAGGGCAAACGGTGAAGCCTGAGCTTGAATCCTGGGCGACCGAACACATTCAACGCCGTCAGCGTCATTCCTCAATGGAAGTGAGCGTGGCGTGGCTTGAGGCGCCGGAAGGCTCTCAATTGCTATTGGTGGCGAACGAAGATTTCTGCACCTGGCAGCCGACAGAGAAGAGTTTTTGAGGTAAATCCCCTCTCCCTTGAGGGAGAGGGTTAGGGTGAGGGGGAACAGACGGTTCCGTTACTCCCCCTGCTCGCGCGCAATCGCGCGATAGCCGATATCCTGACGGCTAAAGCTACCGTTCCAGTGAATATCCGCCATCAGCGCATAGGCGCGCTTCTGCGCTTCTGCCACGGTATGACCCAGCGCGGTCGCACACAGCACGCGTCCGCCGTTGGTCAGAACGCGATCGTCTTCAGCCAGCTTCGTACCGGCATGGAACACCTTCGCACCGTCAATCTCTTCCAGAGGCAGACCGTGGATCTCATCCCCGGTGTTGTAATTACCCGGATAACCACCCGCAGCAATCACCACACCCAGAGATGCACGCTCGTCCCACTCTGACGTTTTCTCGTCCAGCTTGCCTTCGCAGGCTGCCAGACACAGATCCACCAGATCGGATTTCATGCGCAGCATGATGGGCTGCGTTTCCGGATCGCCAAAGCGGCAGTTGAATTCGATGACCTTAGGGTTACCCTGCTTGTCGATCATCAGGCCCGCGTAGAGGAAACCGGTGTAGGTGTTACCTTCCGCCGCCATCCCTTTCACGGTTGGCCAGATGACGCGATCCATGGTGCGTTGATGAACTTCGTCAGTCACGACCGGCGCAGGGGAGTAGGCGCCCATCCCGCCGGTATTAGGACCCGTGTCGCCATTACCCACACGCTTGTGGTCCTGGCTGGTGGCCATCGGCAGAACGTGCTCGCCGTCGACCATCACGATAAAGCTGGCTTCTTCACCGTCGAGGAACTCTTCAATCACGATACGGTGGCCCGCATCGCCGAAAGCGTTACCTGCCAGCATGTCCTGAACCGCGGCTTCGGCTTCTTCGAGCGTCATCGCGACGATCACGCCTTTACCGGCGGCCAGACCGTCGGCCTTGATAACAATCGGCGCGCCCTTCTCACGTAAGTAGGCCAGAGCAGGCTCCACTTCAGTGAAATTCTGATATTCCGCCGTCGGGATATTATGACGCGCGAGGAAATCTTTGGTGAAGGCTTTGGAGCCTTCCAGCTGCGCGGCCCCTTGCGTTGGGCCGAAGATTGTCAGGCCCGCCGCGCGGAACGCGTCAACGACGCCAATCACCAGCGGCGCTTCCGGGCCGACGATGGTCAGGTCGATTTTCTCCTGCTGAGCAAAGCTTAACAGCGCCGGAATGTCGGTCACGCCGATAGCCACGTTCTGCAGCGCGGGTTCCAGTGCGGTACCGGCGTTGCCCGGTGCCACGAAGACCGTTTTAACCAGCGGAGACTGGGCCGCTTTCCACGCCAGCGCGTGCTCGCGTCCGCCGTTACCAATCACTAATACTTTCATTTTCTGCTCCGGGAATTAATGGCGGAAGTGACGCATGTCGGTGAAGATCATCGCAATGCCGTGTTCGTCGGCAGCGGCAATCACTTCGTCGTCACGGATTGAGCCGCCAGGCTGGATCACGCAGGTGATGCCGACAGCGGCTGCGGCGTCGATACCGTCACGGAACGGGAAGAAGGCGTCAGAGGCCATGGCGGAGCCTTTGACTTCCAGGCCTTCATCGCCTGCTTTAATACCCGCGATTTTCGCCGAGTAAACGCGGCTCATCTGGCCTGCGCCTATCCCGATAGTCATGTTCCCTTTGGCATAGACGATGGCGTTGGATTTCACGAACTTCGCCACCTTCCAGCAGAACAGCGCGTCACGCAGCTCCTGTTCGGTCGGCTGGCGTTTCGTTACCACGCGCAGGTCGGCTTCTGTCACCATCCCCAGATCGCGGTCCTGAACCAGCAGGCCGCCGTTCACGCGCTTGAAGTCCAGGCCCGGCACGCGTTCTGCCCACTGGCCGCAAACCAGCACGCGCACGTTCTGTTTTGCCGCGGTGATTTTCAGCGCGTCTTCGGAGGCCGATGGCGCGATGATCACTTCGACAAACTGGCGGGAGATGATGGCCTGAGCGGTTTCAGCATTCAGCTCGCGGTTGAAGGCGATAATGCCGCCGAACGCGGAGGTCGGGTCGGTTTTGTAGGCGCGGTCGTAAGCGTCCAGGATAGAGGTACTGACCGCTACGCCACATGGGTTCGCATGCTTGACGATAACACAGGCCGGCTCGCTGAATTCTTTCACGCATTCCAGCGCTGCGTCTGTATCGGCAATGTTGTTATAGGAGAGCGCTTTGCCTTGCACCTGCTGGGCGGTCGCAACTGAGGCTTCTTTTACCTCTTCTTCTATATAGAAGGCAGCCTGCTGGTGGCTGTTCTCGCCGTAGCGCATATCCTGCTTCTTAATGAAGTTCAGATTCAGGGTGCGCGGGAAGCGGCCTGAAGGATCTTTGCTTTCACCGTGGTAAGCCGGCACCAGGCTACCGAAGTAGTTGGCGATCATGCTGTCGTACGCGGCGGTGTGCTCGAAGGCTTTGATGGCGAGGTCGAAACGCGTTTCCAGGGTCAGCGACCCATCGTTGGCGTCCATCTCATTAATAATGGCGCTGTAATCGCTGCTCTTGACCACGATGGCGACATCTTTATGGTTCTTGGCCGCAGAGCGCACCATGGTCGGGCCACCGATATCAATATTCTCTACGGCATCTTCCAGAGAGCAGCCTTCGCGCGCCACGGTCTGGGCGAACGGGTAGAGGTTAACGACAACCATGTCGATCGGCGCGATATCGTGCTGTTCCATAATGGCGTCGTCCTGACCGCGACGGCCAAGAATACCGCCGTGGACTTTCGGGTGCAGGGTTTTGACGCGTCCATCCATCATTTCCGGGAAACCGGTGTAATCGGACACTTCGGTTACCGGCAGACCTTTATCTGCTAACAGGCGAGCGGTTCCACCTGTGGAAAGCAGCTCTACACCGCGTGCAGAAAGTGCCTGAGCGAATTCGACGATACCGGCTTTATCAGAAACACTGAGCAGAGCGCGGCGGACTGGACGACGTTGTTGCATGGTAAATCCCCTGGATTTCACGATTACAGAGAGCGTTAGATGAATTTTCCTGTGAAAAACTCATCTAACACACCTGACGAGGCATCCTTGTAAAGCGCGAGCATTTTAACGAAAACGTTTGCGCAACGCTCGCACATTTTCACTTTTTCGCATCATTGTGGATAAGTCTGTGTGTAAAAAGGTATAAGGCGGGGTTTTGCTGTGGAATGCAGCAGTCAGTCATTTTTCTGTCATTTAGCGGTTGCGGCCTGCGGAGAACTCCCTATAATGCGCCTCCATCGACACGGCGGATGTGAATCACTTCACACAACAAGCGGTTCGGTTGAAGAGAAAAAATCCTGAAATAACGGGTTGACTCTGAAAGAGGAAAGCGTAATATACGCCACCTCGCAACGGTGAGCGAAAGCCGCGTTGCACTGCTCTTTAACAATTTATCAGACAATCTGTGTGGGCACTCAAAGTGACATGGATTCTTAACGTCGCAAGACGAAAAATGAATACCAAGTCTCTGAGTGAACATGCGTAATTCATTACGAAGTTTAATTCACGAGCATCAAACTTAAATTGAAGAGTTTGATCATGGCTCAGATTGAACGCTGGCGGCAGGCCTAACACATGCAAGTCGAGCGGTAACACAGGGAGCTTGCTCCTGGGTGACGAGCGGCGGACGGGTGAGTAATGTCTGGGAAACTGCCTGATGGAGGGGGATAACTACTGGAAACGGTAGCTAATACCGCATAACGTCGCAAGACCAAAGAGGGGGACCTTCGGGCCTCTTGCCATCAGATGTGCCCAGATGGGATTAGCTAGTAGGTGGGGTAACGGCTCACCTAGGCGACGATCCCTAGCTGGTCTGAGAGGATGACCAGCCACACTGGAACTGAGACACGGTCCAGACTCCTACGGGAGGCAGCAGTGGGGAATATTGCACAATGGGCGCAAGCCTGATGCAGCCATGCCGCGTGTATGAAGAAGGCCTTCGGGTTGTAAAGTACTTTCAGCGGGGAGGAAGGTGTTGAGGTTAATAACCTCAGCAATTGACGTTACCCGCAGAAGAAGCACCGGCTAACTCCGTGCCAGCAGCCGCGGTAATACGGAGGGTGCAAGCGTTAATCGGAATTACTGGGCGTAAAGCGCACGCAGGCGGTCTGTCAAGTCGGATGTGAAATCCCCGGGCTCAACCTGGGAACTGCATTCGAAACTGGCAGGCTAGAGTCTTGTAGAGGGGGGTAGAATTCCAGGTGTAGCGGTGAAATGCGTAGAGATCTGGAGGAATACCGGTGGCGAAGGCGGCCCCCTGGACAAAGACTGACGCTCAGGTGCGAAAGCGTGGGGAGCAAACAGGATTAGATACCCTGGTAGTCCACGCCGTAAACGATGTCGACTTGGAGGTTGTGCCCTTGAGGCGTGGCTTCCGGAGCTAACGCGTTAAGTCGACCGCCTGGGGAGTACGGCCGCAAGGTTAAAACTCAAATGAATTGACGGGGGCCCGCACAAGCGGTGGAGCATGTGGTTTAATTCGATGCAACGCGAAGAACCTTACCTACTCTTGACATCCAGAGAACTTAGCAGAGATGCTTTGGTGCCTTCGGGAACTCTGAGACAGGTGCTGCATGGCTGTCGTCAGCTCGTGTTGTGAAATGTTGGGTTAAGTCCCGCAACGAGCGCAACCCTTATCCTTTGTTGCCAGCGGTTCGGCCGGGAACTCAAAGGAGACTGCCAGTGATAAACTGGAGGAAGGTGGGGATGACGTCAAGTCATCATGGCCCTTACGAGTAGGGCTACACACGTGCTACAATGGCGCATACAAAGAGAAGCGACCTCGCGAGAGCAAGCGGACCTCATAAAGTGCGTCGTAGTCCGGATTGGAGTCTGCAACTCGACTCCATGAAGTCGGAATCGCTAGTAATCGTAGATCAGAATGCTACGGTGAATACGTTCCCGGGCCTTGTACACACCGCCCGTCACACCATGGGAGTGGGTTGCAAAAGAAGTAGGTAGCTTAACCTTCGGGAGGGCGCTTACCACTTTGTGATTCATGACTGGGGTGAAGTCGTAACAAGGTAACCGTAGGGGAACCTGCGGTTGGATCACCTCCTTACCTTAAAGAACCTGCCTTTGCAGTGCTCACACAGATTGTCTGATGAATGATGAACTTCTGAATGTACTTTTGAGTGCATTAAGAAGTTTTGCTCTTTAAAAATCTGGATCAAGCTGAAAATTGAAACGACACATCTTAAATGGTGTGTTCGAGTCTCTCAAATTTTCGCAATCAGAAGTGAAACATCTTCGGGTTGTGAGGTTAAGCGACTAAGCGTACACGGTGGATGCCCTGGCAGTCAGAGGCGATGAAGGACGTGCTAATCTGCGAAAAGCGCCGGCGAGGTGATATGAACCTTTGACCCGGCGATGTCCGAATGGGGAAACCCAGTGTGATTCGTCACACTATCGTTAACTGAATACATAGGTTAACGAGGCGAACCGGGGGAACTGAAACATCTAAGTACCCCGAGGAAAAGAAATCAACCGAGATTCCCCCAGTAGCGGCGAGCGAACGGGGAGCAGCCCAGAGTCTGAATCAGCTTGTGTGTTAGTGGAAGCGTCTGGAAAGTCGCACGGTACAGGGTGACAGTCCCGTACACGAAAGCACACAGGCTGTGAACTCGAAGAGTAGGGCGGGACACGTGGTATCCTGTCTGAATATGGGGGGACCATCCTCCAAGGCTAAATACTCCTGACTGACCGATAGTGAACCAGTACCGTGAGGGAAAGGCGAAAAGAACCCCGGCGAGGGGAGTGAAAAAGAACCTGAAACCGTGTACGTACAAGCAGTGGGAGCACCTTCGTGGTGTGACTGCGTACCTTTTGTATAATGGGTCAGCGACTTATATTCTGTAGCAAGGTTAACCGTATAGGGGAGCCGAAGGGAAACCGAGTCTTAACTGGGCGTTAAGTTGCAGGGTATAGACCCGAAACCCGGTGATCTAGCCATGGGCAGGTTGAAGGTTGGGTAACACTAACTGGAGGACCGAACCGACTAATGTTGAAAAATTAGCGGATGACTTGTGGCTGGGGGTGAAAGGCCAATCAAACCGGGAGATAGCTGGTTCTCCCCGAAAGCTATTTAGGTAGCGCCTCGTGAACTCATCTTCGGGGGTAGAGCACTGTTTCGGCTAGGGGGCCATCCCGGCTTACCAACCCGATGCAAACTACGAATACCGAAGAATGTTATCACGGGAGACACACGGCGGGTGCTAACGTCCGTCGTGAAGAGGGAAACAACCCAGACCGCCAGCTAAGGTCCCAAAGTCATGGTTAAGTGGGAAACGATGTGGGAAGGCACAGACAGCCAGGATGTTGGCTTAGAAGCAGCCATCATTTAAAGAAAGCGTAATAGCTCACTGGTCGAGTCGGCCTGCGCGGAAGATGTAACGGGGCTAAACCATGCACCGAAGCTGCGGCAGCGACGCTTATGCGTTGTTGGGTAGGGGAGCGTTCTGTAAGCCGTTGAAGGTGTGCTGTGAGGCATGCTGGAGGTATCAGAAGTGCGAATGCTGACATAAGTAACGATAAAGCGGGTGAAAAGCCCGCTCGCCGGAAGACCAAGGGTTCCTGTCCAACGTTAATCGGGGCAGGGTGAGTCGACCCCTAAGGCGAGGCCGAAAGGCGTAGTCGATGGGAAACAGGTTAATATTCCTGTACTTGGTGTTACTGCGAAGGGGGGACGGAGAAGGCTATGTTAGCCGGGCGACGGTTGTCCCGGTTTAAGCATGTAGGCGGAACGATTAGGTAAATCCGGTCGTTTTTTAACGCTGAGGTGTGATGACGAGGCACTACGGTGCTGAAGTAACAAATGCCCTGCTTCCAGGAAAAGCCTCTAAGCATCAGGTAACATCAAATCGTACCCCAAACCGACACAGGTGGTCAGGTAGAGAATACCAAGGCGCTTGAGAGAACTCGGGTGAAGGAACTAGGCAAAATGGTGCCGTAACTTCGGGAGAAGGCACGCTGATATGTAGGTGAAGCCCCTGCGGGTGGAGCTGAAATCAGTCGAAGATACCAGCTGGCTGCAACTGTTTATTAAAAACACAGCACTGTGCAAACACGAAAGTGGACGTATACGGTGTGACGCCTGCCCGGTGCCGGAAGGTTAATTGATGGGGTTAGCGGCAACGCGAAGCTCTTGATCGAAGCCCCGGTAAACGGCGGCCGTAACTATAACGGTCCTAAGGTAGCGAAATTCCTTGTCGGGTAAGTTCCGACCTGCACGAATGGCGTAATGATGGCCAGGCTGTCTCCACCCGAGACTCAGTGAAATTGAACTCGCTGTGAAGATGCAGTGTACCCGCGGCAAGACGGAAAGACCCCGTGAACCTTTACTATAGCTTGACACTGAACACTGGTCCTTGATGTGTAGGATAGGTGGGAGGCTTTGAAGCGTGGACGCCAGTCTGCGTGGAGCCGTCCTTGAAATACCACCCTTTAATGGCTGGTGTTCTAACGTAGACCCGTAATCCGGGTTGCGGACAGTGTCTGGTGGGTAGTTTGACTGGGGCGGTCTCCTCCCAAAGAGTAACGGAGGAGCACGAAGGTTAGCTAATCCTGGTCGGACATCAGGAGGTTAGTGCAATGGCATAAGCTAGCTTGACTGCGAGAGTGACGGCTCGAGCAGGTGCGAAAGCAGGTCATAGTGATCCGGTGGTTCTGAATGGAAGGGCCATCGCTCAACGGATAAAAGGTACTCCGGGGATAACAGGCTGATACCGCCCAAGAGTTCATATCGACGGCGGTGTTTGGCACCTCGATGTCGGCTCATCACATCCTGGGGCTGAAGTAGGTCCCAAGGGTATGGCTGTTCGCCATTTAAAGTGGTACGCGAGCTGGGTTTAGAACGTCGTGAGACAGTTCGGTCCCTATCTGCCGTGGGCGCTGGAGAATTGAGGGGGGCTGCTCCTAGTACGAGAGGACCGGAGTGGACGCATCACTGGTGTTCGGGTTGTCATGCCAATGGCACTGCCCGGTAGCTAAATGCGGAAAAGATAAGTGCTGAAAGCATCTAAGCACGAAACTTGCCCCGAGATGAGTTCTCCCTGAGACTTTAAGTCTCCTGAAGGAACGTTGAAGACGACGACGTTGATAGGTCGGGTGTGTAAGCGCAGCGATGCGTTGAGCTAACCGATACTAATGAACCGTGAGGCTTAACCTTACAACGCCGAAGATGTTTTGGCGAAGAGACAGACACGATTTTCAGCCTGATACAGATTAAACAGAATTTGCCTGGCGGCTTTAGCGCGGTGGTCCCACCTGACCCCATGCCGAACTCAGAAGTGAAACGCCGTAGCGCCGATGGTAGTGTGGGGTCTCCCCATGTGAGAGTAGGGAACTGCCAGGCATCAATTAGAAGAACCCCGTACCGAAAGGTGCGGGGTTTTTTGTTTTTGTTTTTCTTCCTCTCCCTCTCCCTGAAACTTTCTCACCTTCGCCTTGCAGACTCGACATTCCGATCATTTCTGGGTATCGTTAGCTGTCTGGATGTCTAAACGTTTATACGTATGTTGTGAGGATATAAAGCTATGCCGATTCGGGTGCAGGACGAGCTACCAGCCGTCAATTTCTTGCGTGAAGAAAATGTCTTTGTGATGACGACTTCACGTGCGACAGGTCAGGAAATTCGCCCGCTGAAGGTGCTTATTCTCAATCTGATGCCCAAAAAGATCGAAACAGAAAACCAGTTCCTGCGTCTGCTGTCGAACTCCCCGCTGCAGGTTGATATTCAACTGCTGCGGATCGACGCCCGTGAGTCTCGCAATACGCCTTCTGAGCACCTGAACAACTTCTACTGCAACTTTGATGACATTCAGGGTGAAAACTTCGACGGACTGATTGTGACCGGCGCGCCGCTGGGCCTGGTGGAATTTAACGATGTTGCCTACTGGCCGCAGATCAAACAGGTGCTGGAATGGGCAAAAGATCACGTCACGTCCACGCTGTTTGTCTGTTGGGCGGTACAAGCCGCACTGAATATTTTGTATGGCATCCCCAAGCAAACCCGCACTGAAAAGCTCTCCGGCGTATACGAACACCATATTCTCCATCCCCATGCGTTGCTGACGCGCGGGTTTGATGATTCTTTCCTGGCTCCGCATTCCCGCTACGCTGACTTCCCGGCCCAGCTGATTCGTGATTACACCGATCTGGAGATCCTGGCCGAAACGGAAGATGGGGACGCTTACCTGTTTGCCAGTAAAGATAAGCGCATTGCCTTTGTGACCGGACATCCTGAGTACGATCCGCACACCCTTGCGTCAGAGTATTTCCGTGATGTCGAAGCGGGTCTGAACCCGGATGTCCCGTACAACTATTTCCCGAAAGACGATCCGCAAAACAAACCGAGAGCGACCTGGCGCAGCCACGGGAATTTGCTTTTTACTAACTGGCTCAACTATTACGTCTACCAGATAACACCATACGATCTGCGTCACATGAACCCGACGCTGGAGTAATCGTCTGCACTAAACGATCCTAAAGCATTTCAGCTATTCAAATCAGGCACCTTCGGGTGCCTTTTTTATTTCCGAAATGTCACTCATCATTCTTTAAAACTTTAATTTCAATAAAATCAATCAATTAATTGCAATTTATAATTAAAATGGAAATAGTTTTTGATTTTAGAAAAAATAGAGATAGTCTTAATTCTGCTGAGCGAAAACTACCCAACGATCTTTCGTTCGCATCGGGAGCGTGATTTTGGATCTTTGATGAGGAGCAGAGTAATGACTCAACAGGCAACGACGGTCGATGAACTGGCCTTTACCCAGCCGTATGGCGAGCAAGAACAGCAAGTATTAACGGCAGAAGCGGTAGAATTTCTGACTGAACTGGTGACCCGCTTTACGCCGCAGCGCAATAAGCTGCTGGCGGCACGTATTCATCAGCAGCAGGAAATTGATAACGGCAAGTTGCCTGGTTTTATTTCGGAAACTGCTTCCATTCGTCGTGGCGAGTGGAAAATCCGCGGCATCCCTGAAGATTTACAGGATCGTCGCGTTGAGATCACCGGTCCGGTAGAACGCAAAATGGTGATCAACGCTATGAACGCGAACGTTAGAGTCTTTATGGCCGATTTTGAAGACTCGCTGGCACCGGACTGGCGTAAGGTCATCGACGGGCAGATCAACCTGCGCGACGCCGTAAACGGCACCATCAGCTATACCAATGAAGCCGGCAAAATATACCAGCTCAAACCGAACCCGGCGGTGCTGATCTGTCGCGTGCGCGGCCTGCACCTGCCCGAAAAACATGTCACCTGGCGTGGAGAAGCCATTCCTGGAAGCCTGTTTGATTTTGCACTCTATTTCTTCCACAACTACAAAGCCCTGCTGGCGAAAGGCAGCGGCCCGTATTTCTATCTGCCTAAAACGCAGGCCTGGCAGGAAGCAGCCTGGTGGAGCGAGGTCTTCAGCTATGCGGAAGATCGTTTCAACCTGCCGCGCGGCACCATCAAAGCCACCCTGCTGATTGAAACGCTGCCCGCCGTATTCCAGATGCATGAAATCCTGCATGCGCTGCGCGACCACATTGTGGGTCTGAACTGTGGACGCTGGGACTATATTTTCAGCTATATCAAAACCCTGAAAAATTATCCCGATCGCGTGCTCCCCGATCGTCAGGTTGTCACCATGGACAAACCGTTCCTGAGCGCCTATTCGCGTCTGCTGATCAAAACCTGCCACAAGCGCGGTGCCTTTGCGATGGGCGGCATGGCAGCCTTTATCCCGAGCAAAGACGCAGAGCGCAACAATCAGGTGCTCAACAAGGTGAAAGCCGACAAAGAGCTTGAAGCACGTAACGGCCACGACGGGACGTGGATCGCCCATCCGGGTTTGGCCGATACGGCGATGGAGGTCTTTAACCGCGTGCTCGGCGACAACAAAAACCAGCTGTTTGTCACCCGTGAAGACGATGCACCAATCGCAGAAGAACAGCTGCTGGCGCCGTGCGCGGGCGAACGTACGGAAGAGGGCATGCGTGCCAACATTCGCGTCGCGGTGCAGTACATCGAAGCGTGGATCTCCGGCAACGGCTGCGTGCCGATCTACGGCCTGATGGAAGATGCTGCGACGGCGGAGATCTCACGTACCTCTATCTGGCAGTGGATCCACCATCAAAAAACGCTCAGCAACGGCAAACCGGTGACCAAGACCCTGTTCCGCCAGATGCTGGCCGAAGAGATGCGGGTGATCCAGGACGAGCTGGGCGAACACCGCTTCAGCAGCGGGCGTTTTGACGACGCTGCGCGCCTGATGGAGCAAATCACCACATCAGATGACTTAATCGACTTCCTGACCCTGCCGGGCTACCGCTTCCTGGCGTAACTCACCACATAACAATATGGAGCATCTGCACATGAAAACCCGTACCCAACAGATCGAAGAATTAAAGAAAGAGTGGACTCAACCTCGCTGGGAAGGCATCCGCCGCCCGTACAGCGCGGAAGACGTGGTGAAATTACGCGGCTCGGTCAATCCGGAATGCACGCTGGCGCAAAATGGCGCCGCGAAAATGTGGAAGCTGCTGCACGGTGGTGCCAAAAAAGGCTACATCAACAGCCTCGGTGCGCTGACCGGCGGTCAGGCACTGCAGCAGGCGAAGGCCGGTATTGAGGCTATCTACCTCTCCGGCTGGCAGGTCGCGGCGGACGCCAACCTGGCCTCCAGCATGTACCCGGATCAGTCGCTCTATCCGGCTAACTCCGTGCCGTCGGTCGTGGATCGGATCAACAACACCTTCCGCCGTGCGGATCAGATCCAGTGGGCGGCGGGTATTGAGCCAAACGATCCGCGCTTTATTGACTACTTCCTGCCGATCGTTGCGGATGCGGAAGCGGGCTTCGGCGGCGTGCTGAACGCCTTTGAGCTGATGAAATCGATGATTGAAGCCGGTGCAGCGGCCGTTCACTTCGAAGATCAGCTGGCGTCAGTGAAGAAGTGCGGACACATGGGCGGTAAGGTGCTGGTTCCTACACAGGAAGCGGTGCAGAAGCTGGTTGCCGCGCGTCTGGCTGCTGACGTGCTCGGCGTGCCGACGCTGGTCATTGCCCGTACCGATGCCGACGCGGCTGACCTGATCACCTCTGACTGCGATCCGTACGACAGCGAGTTCATCACCGGCGAGCGCACCAGCGAAGGGTTCTATCGTACCCACGCGGGTATCGAGCAGGCGATCAGCCGCGGTCTGGCGTACGCGCCGTACGCGGATCTGGTCTGGTGTGAAACCTCTACGCCGGATCTGGCGCTGGCAAAACGCTTTGCCGACGCCATTCATGCGAAGTACCCGGGCAAACTGCTGGCCTACAACTGCTCGCCGTCCTTCAACTGGCAGAAAAAGCTGGATGACAAAACCATCGCTAGCTTCCAGCAGCAGCTGTCCGACATGGGCTACAAATACCAGTTCATTACGCTGGCAGGCATCCACAGCATGTGGTTCAACATGTTCGACCTGGCGCACGCCTATGCGCAGGGTGAGGGCATGAAGCACTATGTTGAGAAGGTGCAGCAGCCGGAATTTGCGGCGGGCAAAGACGGTTACACCTTCGTGTCTCACCAGCAGGAGGTGGGCACCGGCTACTTTGATAATGTGACCACGATTATTCAGGGCGGCACCTCCTCCGTCACCGCCTTAACGGGTTCAACGGAAGAAGCACAGTTCTAATCTTTTCCCCCTCTCCCCCCTGGGGAGAGGGTTGGTGGTGAGGGGGAATATATGTCGCGTGGCCTGGAATTACTGATTGCCCAAACTATTTTGCAGGGCTTCGATGCCCAGTATGGTCGTTTTCTGGAAGTAACCTCCGGCGCCCAGCAGCGCTTCGAACACGCAGACTGGCATGCGGTTCAGCAGGCCATGAAGCAGCGTATCCATCTTTATGACCACCACGTGGGTCTGGTGGTGGAGCAGCTGCGCTGTATTACCGACGGTAAAAGTCCGGACGCGGAATTTTTACTGCGCGTAAAAGAGCATTACACCCATCTGTTACCCGACTACCCGCGCTTCGAGATTGCGGAGAGCTTTTTCAACTCCGTCTATTGCCGGTTATTTGACCACCGCTCATTATCTCCTGAGCGGTTATTTATCTTCAGTTCCCAGCCCGAGCGACGCTTTCGTACCATTCCGCGTCCGCTGGCGAAAGATTTCTTCCCCGATCGCGGATGGGAAAAGCTCCTGCACCGCGTGCTGACGGATCTGCCGCTGCGTCTGCCCTGGGAGAATAAAGCCCGGGATATCGGGTATATCCACGCCCATCTCAAAGAAGCATTCGGCGCGGAGGTGCTCAGCCACAGCCATTTGCAGGTAGCCAACGAGCTTTTCTACCGCAATAAAGCGGCCTGGCTGGTGGGCAAACTGGTTACGCCGACGGCCATTGTGCCGTTTCTGCTGCCCATTCATCGTACCGACGACGGGGAACTGTTTGTTGATACCTGCCTGACTACCAGCGCCGAGGCCAGCATCGTGTTTGGCTTCGCCCGTTCCTATTTTATGGTGTACGCTCCGCTGCCCGCCGCGCTGGTGGAGTGGCTGCGCGAGATCCTGCCGGGTAAAACCACCGCCGAGCTGTATATGGCCATTGGTTGCCAGAAGCACGCCAAAACGGAAAGCTACCGGGAGTACCTGCGCTATGTCACCACGGCCGATGAGCAGTTCATCGAAGCGCCCGGCATTCGCGGCATGGTGATGCTGGTTTTTACGCTGCCGGGCTTCGACCGGGTCTTTAAGGTGATTAAGGACAGATTCGCGCCGCAGAAAGAGATGACCGCCGCGCACGTCCGCGCCTGCTACCAGCTGGTTAAGGAGCACGACCGCGTCGGGCGCATGGCGGATACTCAGGAATTCGAAAACTTTGTGCTGGATAAGCAGCAGATCGATCCGGCACTCATGGCACTTTTACTGCAGGAAGCGCCCGCCAAAATCACCGATCTTGGTGACAAGATCGTCATTAGCCATCTCTACATTGAACGACGCATGGTGCCGCTGAATATCTGGCTGGAGCAGTCCGACGGTCAGGCTTTAAGAGATGCGATTGAAGAGTACGGCAACGCGATTCGCCAGCTTGCCGCCGCCAATATCTTCCCGGGCGATATGCTATTCAAAAACTTCGGCGTCACCCGTCACGGGCGGGTAGTGTTCTACGATTACGACGAGATTTGCTACATGACCGAGGTGAACTTCCGCGATATCCCACCGGCCCGCTACCCGGAAGATGAGCTTTCCGGCGAGCCGTGGTACAGCGTTTCGCCGGGCGATGTGTTTCCCGAAGAGTTTCGCCACTGGCTCTGCGCCGATCCGCGCATCGGGCCGCTATTCGAAGAGATGCATGCCGATCTGTTCCGCGCCAGCTACTGGCGGGGACTGCAAACGCGGATCAAAAACGGGCACGTGGAAGATGTGTACGCTTACCGTCGCAAGCAGCGGTTTTGCATCCGGTTTTCAGAGGGCATCATGTAGGCCGGGTAAGGCGAAGCCGCCACCCGGCAATGCATGCTTAACGAATCCCACCGTACGCCAGCGTGACCTCTTTCGCCGCCTTAATCACCAGCGCACCCAACTCAGTGACCCGATCGTCGGTCATACGCGAAATCGGCCCGGAAATAGAGATGGCGGCAAACGGCTCGCGGTGCTCGTCAAAAATGCAGGCTGCGATACAGCGCAGGCCGAGGGCGTGCTCCTCGTCGTCAAACGAATAGCCGCGCTTGCGGGTCAGGGCCAGGTCTTCTTTCAGATGCACCGGCGAAACCAGCGTGGCGTGGGTATAGGCATGCAGTCCTTTACGGTGCAGCAGCCCCGTCACCTGCTCCTCGGTCAGCTGCGAGAGGAACGCTTTACCCGCCCCTGAGGCATGCATCGGCAGCTTGCCGCCAATCGGCGCGGACATGCGCATCAGCTGCGTGCATTGCACCTGGTCGATGATAATCGCCTGATGGTCGCTCTGGTCGAGCACGGCCAGATTCACGGTCTCGCCCGACTCTTCCATCAATTTGCGCAGAATCGGGTGCACAATCGCCAGCAGGTTACGGCTCTGCAGGAAGCTGCTGCCCACGATAAACGCATGCGCGCCCACCGCCCAGTGCCCCAGCTCGCCTACCTGGCGGACAAAGCCCAGCTGCTGCATGGTGGTCAGCAGGCGGTGCGTCGTGGAGTTCGGCAGGCCAGCCTGCTGGGCCAGCTCCGTCAGGGCCACGCTGCTGTGCGACTCGGCTATCCACTCCAGCAGCTTCAGACCGCGCGTGAGCGATTGAACCTGTCCACCCTGTTGTGCGGCAGCGGTGGTGGCAGCAGGTTTTCTGCCGCGTTTAGCGGGAACGGTCGCGACCATGACGATCTCCTTTTTCTGTATCGTGGAAATCATTTTCGTTTTATTTGGTGAATTTGCAACCGTTATCCTGACTGATCGGAGGAGTGATAGTGAACATGTCTCATGTTACCGCTGAGCGACTTTTCCACCCTGCGAGATTGTGCCAGTATGGAACGCAGCCTTTTGGCCTTGTTGAGCGTTGTCGGGAGCAAGTGTGAGCAGCAAAGTAGAGCAACTGCGTGCGCAGTTAAATGAACGAATTCTGGTGCTGGACGGCGGCATGGGCACCATGATCCAGGGCTATCGTCTGAGCGAAGGCGATTTCCGCGGCGAACGCTTCGCTGACTGGCCCTGTGACCTGAAAGGGAACAACGACCTGCTGGTGCTCAGCAAGCCGTCCGTGATCAAGGATATCCACAACGCCTACTTCGAAGCGGGCGCGGATATCGTTGAAACCAACACCTTTAACTCGACAACCATCGCCATGGCGGATTACCAGATGGAATCCCTGTCGGCGGAGATCAACTTTGAAGCCGCAAAGCTTGCGCGCGCCTGCGCCGACGAGTGGACGGCCCGCACGCCGGACAAGCCGCGCTACGTTGCCGGGGTGCTTGGCCCAACCAACCGCACCGCGTCGATTTCACCGGACGTCAACGACCCGGCGTTTCGTAATATCACCTTTGACCAGCTGGTTGTTGCCTACCGTGAATCGACCAGAGCGCTGGTGGAAGGCGGTTCCGATCTGATCCTGATTGAAACGGTATTCGACACCCTCAACGCCAAGGCCGCGATTTACGCGGTGAAAGAGGAGTTCGAGGCGCTGGGCGTTGACCTGCCGATCATGATTTCCGGCACCATCACCGATGCCTCCGGCCGTACCCTGTCCGGCCAGACCACCGAAGCGTTTTATAACTCCCTGCGCCACGCCGACGCGCTCTCCTTCGGCCTGAACTGCGCGCTGGGCCCGGACGAGCTGCGCCAGTACGTGCAGGAGCTGTCGCGCATTGCGGAATGCTACGTTACCGCGCACCCGAACGCCGGTCTGCCGAACGCCTTCGGTGAATACGATCTGGATGCCGACACCATGGCGGCGCAAATCCGCGAGTGGGCCGAGTCTGGATTTCTCAACATCGTCGGCGGCTGCTGCGGCACCACGCCGGAGCACATCGCCGCCATGAGCAACGCCGTGGCCGGACTGCCGCCACGCAGGCTGCCCGAACTGCCGGTTGCCTGTCGCCTCTCCGGCCTTGAGCCGTTAACCATCGGCGAAGACAGCCTGTTTGTGAACGTGGGTGAGCGTACAAACGTCACCGGCTCCGCGAAGTTCAAGCGTCTGATCAAAGAAGAGAAGTACAGCGAAGCGCTGGACGTTGCCCGCCAGCAGGTGGAAAGCGGCGCGCAGATTATCGATATCAACATGGATGAGGGGATGCTCGACGCCGAGGCGGCGATGGTGCGTTTCCTCAACCTGATTGCCGGTGAGCCGGACATCGCCCGCGTGCCGATCATGATCGACTCCTCCAAATGGGAGGTGATCGAGAAGGGGCTGAAGTGCATTCAGGGTAAAGGCATCGTCAACTCTATCTCGATGAAAGAGGGCGTGGATGTTTTCATCCACCACGCGAAGCAGGTCCGCCGCTACGGAGCCGCTGTGGTGGTGATGGCTTTTGATGAAGTGGGCCAGGCCGACACCCGCGCGCGTAAAATTGAGATTTGCCGCCGCGCGTACAAAATACTGACCGAAGAGGTAGGCTTCCCGCCGGAAGACATCATCTTTGACCCGAACATCTTCGCCGTGGCGACCGGCATCGAAGAGCACAACAACTACGCCCAGGACTTTATCGGCGCGTGCGAGGACATCAAGCGCGAGCTGCCGCATGCCCTCATCTCCGGCGGCGTATCGAACGTCTCGTTCTCGTTCCGCGGCAACGACCCGGTGCGTGAAGCGATCCACGCCGTGTTCCTCTACTACGCCATCCGCAACGGGATGGACATGGGGATCGTCAACGCCGGCCAGCTGGCGATTTATGACGACCTGCCTGCGGAGCTACGCGACGCGGTAGAAGACGTGATCCTCAACCGCCGCGACGACGCCACGGAGCGGCTGCTTGACCTGGCAGAAAAATACCGCGGCAGCAAGTCGGATGACGCAGCCAACGTTCAGCAGGCCGAGTGGCGCGCCTGGGACGTGAAAAAACGTCTGGAATATTCGCTGGTAAAAGGCATCACCGAGTTTATCGAGCAGGACACCGAAGAGGCGCGCCAGCAGGCAGCCCGCCCGATTGAGGTCATTGAAGGCCCGCTGATGGACGGCATGAACGTGGTCGGCGATCTGTTCGGCGAGGGCAAAATGTTCCTGCCGCAGGTGGTGAAATCCGCCCGCGTGATGAAGCAGGCCGTGGCGTACCTTGAGCCGTTTATCGAGGCCAGCAAAGAGAAAGGCTCCAGCAACGGCAAAATGGTCATCGCCACCGTGAAGGGCGACGTGCACGACATCGGCAAGAACATCGTCGGCGTGGTGCTGCAGTGCAATAACTACGAGATTATCGACCTTGGCGTGATGGTCCCGGCGGATAAAATCCTCAAGACCGCGCGCGAAGTGAATGCCGACCTGATTGGCCTCTCCGGGCTGATCACCCCGTCGCTGGACGAGATGGTTAACGTGGCGAAGGAGATGGAGCGTCAGGGCTTCACCATTCCGCTGCTGATTGGCGGCGCGACCACCTCCAAGGCGCACACGGCGGTGAAAATCGAGCAGAACTACAGCGGGCCGACGGTCTACGTGCAGAACGCCTCGCGCACGGTGGGCGTGGTCTCCGCGCTGCTCTCTGACACCCAGCGCGACGAGTTTGTTGAGCGCACCCGCAAAGAGTACGAAACCGTTCGCATCCAGCACGGGCGCAAGAAACCGCGCACCCCGCCAGTTTCACTCCAGGCGGCGCGCGATAACGATCTGGCGTTTGACTGGTCGAGCTATACGCCGCCGGTCGCGCATCGCCTGGGCGTTCAGGAGGTTAGTGCCAGCATCGAAACGCTGCGCAACTACATCGACTGGACGCCGTTCTTTATGACCTGGTCGCTCGCGGGCAAATATCCGCGCATTCTGGAAGATGAGGTGGTGGGCGAGGAGGCGAAACGCCTGTTTAACGATGCCAACGACATGCTCGACAGGCTAAGCGCGGAGAAAACCCTCAACCCACGCGGCGTGGTGGGGCTGTTCCCGGCCAACCGCGTGGGTGACGACATCGAAATTTACCGCGATGAAACCCGCACTCACGTGCTGGCAGTCAGCCGCCATCTGCGCCAGCAAACCGAGAAAGTGGGCTTTGCCAACTACTGCCTGGCCGATTTTGTCGCGCCGAAGCTGAGCGGTAAAGCCGACTATATTGGCGCCTTTGCGGTAACCGGCGGTCTGGAAGAAGATGCGCTGGCGGACGCGTTCGAAGCGCAGCACGATGATTACAATAAAATCATGGTGAAAGCGATCGCCGACCGCCTGGCGGAAGCCTTCGCCGAGTACCTGCACGAGCGCGTGCGTAAGGTGCACTGGGGCTACGCGGCGAACGAAAACCTCAGCAACGAGGAGCTGATCCGCGAAAACTACCAGGGGATTCGTCCGGCGCCGGGCTACCCGGCCTGTCCGGAACACACCGAAAAGGGCACGATCTGGCAACTGCTGGACGTCGAAGCCCATACCGGGATGAAGCTCACCGAGTCGTACGCCATGTGGCCGGGCGCGTCCGTCTCCGGCTGGTACTTCAGCCACCCGGACAGCAAGTACTTTGCCGTGGCGCAGCTTCAGCGCGATCAGATTGAAGATTACGCCCTGCGCAAAAGCATGAGCGTGTCAGAAGTAGAGCGCTGGCTGGCACCGAACTTAGGCTACGACGCAGACTAACGTCACTTTTCCTTACAACAAACAGGGCACCTCATGGGTGCCTTGTCTCTTTCTTACGCTTAACCCCTTATACTGAAATAAGGTTCTATCCCTGGCACCCGGTGGCGGTGCGCTTACCGGGCCTGTGCGTAGGTCAGATAAGGCGTCGCCGTCATCCGACATGGCAACGCGCAGGGAACCTCAGGAAAACCGATAAAGATAAGGAGGAAAACCATCCGTGCTGACCCTGTTACATCTGCTCTCTGCAGTCGCACTGCTCGTATGGGGCACCCATATCGTCCGTACCGGCGTGATGCGCGTATTTGGCGCCCGTTTACGTACCGTTCTCAGCAGCAGCGTTGAGAAGAAGCCGCTCGCCTTCTGCGCAGGCATTGGCGTAACGGCACTCGTTCAGAGCAGCAACGCCACAACCCTGCTTGTCACCTCTTTTGTGGCGCAGGATCTGGTGGCGCTGGCCCCGGCGCTGGTCATTGTGCTGGGGGCTGATGTGGGTACCGCGCTGATGGCGCGTATCCTGACCTTCGATCTCTCCTGGCTGTCGCCGCTGCTGATTTTTGTCGGCGTCATCTTCTTCCTCGGCCGCAAACAGACGCGCGCCGGGCAGCTTGGTCGCGTGGGGATTGGCCTGGGGCTGATTCTGCTGGCGCTGGAGCTGATTGTGCAGGCGGTCACCCCGATTACCGAGGCCAACGGCGTGCAGGTCATCTTCGCCTCCCTGACCGGTGACATCATGCTCGACGCGCTGATTGGCGCGGTGTTTGCCATCGTCAGCTACTCCAGCCTGGCCGCCGTGCTGCTGACGGCCACGCTCACCGCCGCCGGGGCGATCTCCTTCCCGGTCGCGCTGTGTCTGGTGATCGGTGCCAACCTCGGCTCTGGCCTGCTGGCGATGCTCAATAACAGCGCCGCCAACGCCGCCGCCCGCCGCGTGGCGCTCGGTAGCCTGCTGTTTAAGCTGGTGGGCAGCCTGATTATTCTGCCCTTTATCCATCCGCTGGCGAACCTGATGGATAACCTCCCGCTGCCGAAGGCGGAGCTGGTGATCTACTTCCACGTGTTCTATAACCTGGTGCGCTGCCTGGCGATGGTCCCTTTTGCCGGGTCGATGGCTCGCTTCTGCGAGCGACTCATTCAGGACGAACCGGAGCTGGACGCCCGCCTGAAGCCAAAGCATCTGGATACCTCCGCGCTGGACACCCCGGCGCTGGCGCTGGCGAATGCCGCGCGCGAGACGCTGCGCATGGGCGACGCCATGGAAACCATGCTCGAAGGGCTGCAAAAGGTGATGCACGGCGAGCCGCGAGAGGAGAAAGAGCTGCGCAGACTGGCGGACGATATCAACGTGCTCTATACCGCCATTAAGCTTTACCTGGCCCGCATGCCGCAGGACGAGCTGGCGGAGGAGGAGTCCCGCCGCTGGGCGGAAATCATTGAGATGTCGCTCAACCTTGAGCAGGCCTCCGATATTGTTGAGCGCATGGGCAGCGAGATAGCCGATAAGTCGCTGGCCGCCCGCCGGGCGTTCTCCGTTGAAGGCTTAAAAGAGCTTGAAGCGCTGCACGAACAGCTGGTCAGCAACCTCAAGCTGGCGATGCTGGTCTTCTTCTCCAGCGACGTGCCGAGCGCGCGCCGCCTGCGCCGCAACAAGCATCGCTTCCGCATTCTTAACCGCCGCTACTCGCACGCCCACGTTGAGCGCCTGCATCAGCAGAACGTGCAGAGTATCGAGACCAGCTCACTCCACCTGGGGCTGCTGGGTGATATGAAGCGCCTCAACTCGTTGTTCTGTGCGGTGGCCTACAGCGTGATGGAACAGCCGGATGAAGATGACCAGCGGGATGAGTATTAATCCCCGGCGTGTTTGAGTGTTAGCCCAAAACCCAATGCTTTCATGACCGCGAGCGTGGTTTTGAGCGTTGGGTTTCCTTTATCACTGAATGACCGATAAAGCTGCTCACGTGATAAACCGGTTTGCTGTGAAATGTTCGACATGCCTTTGGCTCGCGCGACAACACCAAGGGCTTTAGCGATATATGTCGAGTCGCCTGTTTCTAGTGCATCAGCGATAAACACGGCGATTTCCTCGTCATCCACCAACGCGTTGGCGGGATCGTAAGGTGTTAATTTATGCATGCTCATTCACTCCTGCCATTGGGATACATTGCTCAGCATTTTTGCCATCAGTATGTCTCTGGCCTGGCTGCTTTTGTCACCACCACATAACAGCACGATGATGTAATTGCCCTGGTCTTTAAAATAGATCCTGTAGCCCGGACCAAAGTGGATCCTTAGCTCACTTATACCTTCTCCCACGGGTTTAACGTCGCCCGCTAAGCCATTTGCCAACCGAAAGAGGCGGGAAGCGATAATGGTCTTCGCTCGTCGATCTTTTAAGTTTTGCTCCCAGCGTCGGAAGGATTCTGTCTGAACAATCTCCTTCATATTACTCCCTGTGATTTACAAACTACAAACACTTCTCCATGGAGAGTAAAACTAAAAGGCTTGAACACATGGGTAAATGACAGGATGCAAAATCCTGAAAGCGTCTCGCAAACTAAAAAACCCGTCTCAGTTACCGTCGGCTAATCTTTTTTTCCAGTCCATACCTAAGGTATATTTCGCCCTTCACAGGAGAAACTATGCTGCCAACTCAATCAACCCGATTAAACAAATACATTAGCGAGAGCGGGATCTGCTCACGTCGCGAGGCGGACCGTTACATTGAACAAGGTAATGTGTTCCTCAACGGCAAGCGCGCCACGATTGGTGACCAGGTCATGCCTGGCGACGTGGTTAAAGTGAATGGTCAGCTCATCGAACCGCGTGATGCCGAAGACCTGGTGTTTATCGCGTTGAACAAACCGGTTGGAATTGTCAGCACCACGGAAGACGGTGAGCGGGACAACATCGTTGATTTCGTGAACCACAGCAGCCGTATCTTCCCGATTGGCCGTCTGGATAAAGACTCTCAGGGGCTGATTTTCCTCACCAACCACGGCGATCTGGTCAACAAGATCCTGCGTGCCGGTAACGATCACGAAAAAGAGTACATTGTGACGGTGAATAAGCCGGTCACGGACGACTTTATTCGCGGCATGGGCGCCGGTGTGCCGATCCTCGGTACCGTCACGAAAAAGTGTAAGGTGAAGAAAGAAGCGCCGTTCGCGTTCCGCATTACCCTGGTGCAGGGCTTAAACCGCCAGATCCGCCGCATGTGCGAGTACTTCGGTTATGAAGTGACGAAGCTGGAGCGCACGCGCATCATGAACGTCAGCCTGTCCGGCATTCCGCTGGGCGAATGGCGCGACTTGACGGATGACGAACTGATCGAGCTGTTCAAGCTTATCGAGAACTCCTCGTCCGAAGCGAAGCCGAAGGCCAAAGCCAAACCGAAAACCCAGGCGATTAAACGTCCGGTCGTGAAGGCGCCGCAGGCGGAAGAGAAAGGACGCGGCAAACCGGGTAACGGGAAGCGATTTACCCAGCCTGGCCGTAAAAAGAAAGGGCGCTAGCTAGCGCCTTCCACGAGTAGAGGTATTGGCCGACCAGGAAAAGGTCGTTTCAGTATCCGGCTTATAAGCCTGCTGCTTTTTCAGCTTGCGGGCTTTTTTCGCCTCGGCGTCACGCTGCGCCATCAGTTTGTCGATGTACTCTTTTTTCACCTGATTGGTTTCGGCGTTGGTCAGCGTACGGCCATGCGCGATGCGGGCGCGGTCGAGAAGCGTTTTCAGTTCGCGCTGCTCGGCTTCCGTCATGTCTTTCTGGGTCAAACGTGGTGTCGCCATTGCTGAAGCCTCCTGAGAGAGAGGCTTCAGTGTAAAGCAAGCTGAGTCAATTAACCCTGTTTCACCGCATCTTTTTTCGTTTGTTCCTCAATCGGTTTGCCGGACCAGTAGCCCGCCAGCAGCGAGCCGGAGAGGTTGTGCCAGACAGAGAACAGCGCACCCGGCAGGGCCGCCAGCGGCGAGAAGTAGATTTTGCCGAGCGCCGCCGCCAGGCCGGAGTTCTGCATCCCTACCTCGATTGCCAGCGTGCGGCAGGTCGATTCGTCAAAGCCAAACAGTTTCCCGCCCCAGTAGCCGCCCAGCAGGCCAATGGTGTTATGCAGCACCACCGCAACGATCACCACAAAGCCTACGGAAGCTATGTGCGAGGCGGAACCCGCCACCACGGCGCTGATGATCGCCAGAATACAGACCATCGAAAACGCGGGCAGGTACGGCTCAACGGCCTTCACCACGCGCGGGAACAGGTGGTGAATGACCAGCCCCAGCGCAATCGGGATTACTACAATCTGCAGAATGCTCAGCAGCATCCCCATCACGTCCACCTGAATATGCGCATCCACGTACAGGCGGGTTAACAGCGGCGTGGCAATCACGCCAACCAGCGTGGAGACGGACGAGATAGTGACGGAGAGCGCCACGTCGCATTTCGCCAGATAGATCATGACGTTGGATGCCGTGCCGCTGGCGACGCTGCCCACCAGCACCATCCCGGCGGAGAGGTCGGGCGGCATCTTAAAGACCATCGCCAGCAGCCACGCCGCGAGCGGCATCACCAGGTAGTGCAGGAATATTCCTGCCGCGACGGGCGCAGGGCGAGACAGCACGCGCTTAAAATCGTCTACTTTCAGATGCACACCCATACCGAACATGATCAGCATCAGCAGCGTGGCGACCCACGGACCAATACCGGTGAACGTGGTGGGCGTGTAATACGCGAGTACGGAGAGCAGCAGCGCCCATAACGGGAACAGCCGCGTAATAGCGGATAACATAATGATTTCCTTGCGATGAATGTTGCGTGTGTTTGTTATAAAAAGCCGGGATCGAGCCCGGCTATAGTTATTGTTTATCGCGTAAGGAAGTAATATTCAAATGAATTATGACCGGATGCTTTCCCAGCTCAGACTAAATCGAGCCAGATATTTGCGCAGTCGGTCGGCGTCGTTAGGATTGGCTTTTTTGAGCCGTGAAACGGCAAACAGCTCACGTCCGGCTTCAGACAACGATGCGCTGCGGCGACATACCTCCAGCACCGTTTCAAGTTGCCGCTGGTCAAAGAGGTCAATCTCCATGTCAGTTGCAGGCTGCGTCACGTCAGTTTGCCAGTCGGTCTGAAGACGTGAGATCTCCTCCAGCACCAGATCCTGAGTAATACGCCCTCGTTCCGCCAGCGTCGCCATGCGTGCGACGCTGGCGCTCAGTTCGCGAAAGTTGCCCCGCCACAGCGCTCTGCTGGAACAGGCAAAGGCCAGATAGCCTTCGCGTGCCTCTTTATCGAAGCGGATTTGCGTCTGGCTTTCGCGAGAGAAACGTTGAAGTTCGTAGTCAACATTCGGCGTGATGTCTTCTTTCCGTTGGGCAAGGCCGGGTAAGGCAAAGCTCCACATATTAATACGGGCATAGAGATCTTCACGAAAACGTCCTTCTGCCACCCACTGGCGCATATC
Organism: Enterobacter sp. fkY84-1; assembly: GCF_052974705.1. NCBI lineage: Bacteria > Pseudomonadati > Pseudomonadota > Gammaproteobacteria > Enterobacterales > Enterobacteriaceae > Enterobacter > Enterobacter sp. fkY84-1. The sequence continues at coordinate 254,217 of NZ_CP169393.1, forward strand.
ACGGTGGGTTCCGGCGATAAGTTGAAAATCGCTGTGAACTTCTTTATCGGAGCCAAACGGGAAAAAAGTTTTCTCTTCAATGGCTTTGAGCAGCATCGCCTGTTCATCCAGGCCTAGTTCGGCAATCTCGTCGAGGAAAAGGACGCCGCCATCGGCTTCACGCAGCAGGCCGCTGCGCGCCGACAGTGCGCCGGTAAAGGCTCCTTTCACATGGCCGAACAGCGTGGACATGGCGTTATCACCGCGCAGGGTCGCGCAGTTGACGGAAACCAGTTTGCCGGAAACCTGATGGCGTGACTGCTTAAGCTGATAAATGCGGTTCGCGAGGAACGACTTGCCCGCGCCGGTGGGGCCGGTCAGCAGGATCGGGGCTGTAGAACGTAGCGCCACGCGTTCAATCTTGTCGATCAGACTGTTAAAGGTGGCGTTTCGCGTCTCAATGCCCGCTTTCAGAAATGAGATTGACTGCTGCTGCTCGCGCTGAAAACGGTTGGTAAGGGTCGTGTAGCGGCTTAAATCCAGGTCGATAATTGAGTAAGTTCCGGCTGCAGTCTCCTCAGCAGAGGCTTCTTTTCTGGCAGGGCCAGTCTGCAAAAGGCTGGCGGGAAGATAGCGGGCTTCCGTCAGCAGGAACCAACAGATCTGCGCCACATGCGTGCCGGTGGTGATGTGGACGAAATACTCTTCGCGATCGGTATCAAAAGTGTACTGGGTGGCGAAATCGAGAAACGCGGCATAAACCTCTTCGAAATCCCACGGGTCTTCAATGATTACCGTGCTGGGACGCACCTCGGTGTGGGGGGAAACCAGCACAATATCTTCCGCCAGTTGCTGAGCCATGCCGAGATCTCGCGGTTGATGTAGCAGCTCCAGCCTGTCGACCGGGAAATCCGGCTGTTGGCACAGCCCGACGGTCGGTCGCCATTTGCGAAAGCGATTAGCCCGCTTTCCCCGTTTATCCATCACGGTGCCAAGCACCCCGATCACCACCTTCCGCTTCTTCATGTTTATCCAGAAAGATAATTGTCGATATATCAGGATAAGAAATGTTGAGCCGAACGGCAATGCATGAAAAGCGTGATAAATAAAAAGTATTAATTATCAATAAAATAAAAAAATAAAACGGCGATTTTTGTTTTTGGCACGCTTCTGGCAATACAGATAACGTCACGACGTTGAGCACACTGGGGGTTAAGGCCCCGTCGGCGCACCAGGAACGGCAAGGCTGTTTTCCGGGGGCGTTCCGTCAACCCATGACAGACAGAAGGGTTCGATTCCCGATTCATTCTCCCAATGAAAACTGGTTGTAAACATCAAAGTAAAAACGGGGATTGCGCAGTCAGCAATCCCAATGAAGGTCGCCGGTAATGGCGCCGGATCGCAGGCGAAAAGGCATTCCCCTGTGATTTCGTGCCTGCACCCGCGCCTGACTTTAAGGAATATAAAATGGCTAAGAAAATCACGATAAAAAAAGGTCAGTTAGGACTGGTAGCAAAAGCTGGCGATTATTACCGGGTACTGGAGGCGGGTGAACACCGTCTGGGTTGGTTCAATACTGACGACGTGCTGGTGGTGAGCCAGGATGGCAGCGAGGTGCCGGGTGCGCTGGCGGATTATCTGCGCCGCTTTCAGCCTGACTGGGTGGTACGTTACTGCCTGGCGGTAGACCTTACTGCGGATGAAATCGGGGTGTTATCGAACAACGGCGTATTGCAGGAAATTGTGCCGCCTTCGACTCGTCGTCTGTACTGGCAGCAGGATGCGGCGTTGACCCTGCAAAGAATCGATACCCGCGACGTGCGGGTGCCGGTGGACGTGATGAATGCTGCTCTGCAACCGCGTCGCAATGGCGCGCTAAAGGGGCGCGACGCGATGCTGGTGGTACAGGTACCTGCCTGGCACGTCGGGGTGGTGAAAATCGACGGAGAAATTCAGGCACTGTTACCGCCGGGACTGACGGCCTACTGGAAAATTAACCATCTGGTTGAGGCAGAGGTCGTGGATACGCGCCTTCAGGTGGTGGAAGTGAGCGGGCAGGAGATCCTGACGAAGGACAAAGTTAACCTGCGCCTGAACCTGGCGGCTAACTGGCGTTACAGCGACGTGCTGCAGGCCTGCGGGCAGCTTACGAAACCGCTGGAACATTTGTACCGCGAACTCCAGTTCGCACTGCGTGAGGCGGTCGGCACCCGCACGCTCGATGAGTTACTGGAAGATAAGCAGATCATTGATGAGGTGGTCAGCAAACAGGTGCAAGGCCGCCTGTCATCCTTTGGAATGGAAATTGCGTCGCTTGGGGTAAAAGATATTGTTTTACCTGGTGATATGAAAACGATTTTATCCCGTCTGGTAGAGGCCGAAAAATCGGCCCAGGCGAATGTTATTCGCCGACGTGAAGAAACGGCGGCGACACGATCGCTGTTAAACACCGCAAAGGTGATGGAAAACAACCCGGTGGCGCTGCGTTTAAAAGAGCTGGAAACCCTGGAAAGGGTCGCGGAGCGTATCGACAAAATTTCAGTATTTGGTGGCCTGGACCAGGTATTACACGGCCTTGTTAACCTGAAAGGATAACGCAATGCAACAGAATGATTTTGAATTACTGACGGCGCCATACGGCGCCCCGATCAAAATGTGGACTCACGGTGTGCCCGTGGAACCAGAGGCACAGGCGCAGTTACTGATTACCGCAAAGATGCCGTTTATTTTCAAACACCTTGCGGTGATGCCCGACGTTCACCTCGGTAAAGGCTCAACCATCGGCAGCGTGATCCCGACCAAAGGGGCAATTATTCCTGCGGCGGTTGGCGTAGATATTGGCTGCGGGATGATTGCCGTTCGCACGTCGCTGGTGGCCGGTGATTTGCCGGATAATCTCAGCGGTTTACGTAGCGCCATTGAACAGGCAGTACCGCATGGGAGAACTAATACCCGTTCTCGACGGGATAAAGGCGCGTGGGAAACGCCACCGAAAGAAGTGGACGATCGCTGGTGGGTGCTGGCCCCACGTTTTAAACAACTCACGGATAAATACCCGCAGTTGCTGAAAACCAACAACTACCAGCATCTGGGCACGCTGGGTACCGGAAACCACTTTATTGAAATTTGCCTCGATGAGCAGCAGCGCGTCTGGGTGATGTTGCACAGCGGCTCGCGCGGCGTAGGAAACGCCATCGGTAATGTGTTTATCGCCCTGGCACAGCAGGATATGCAGCATCACCTGGGACATCTGCCGGATAAAAATCTGGCCTATTTTCAGGAGGGGAGTCGTCACTATGAGGACTACATCGAGGCGGTGGAGTGGGCGCAGGATTTTGCCCGCCACAATCGGGAAGTGATGATGTCGCGCGTGCTGGCGGCGCTCTCTCGCGAAGTGACAAAGCCCTTTATTACGCAGCAGGAGGCGGTTAACTGCCATCACAACTATGTGCAGAAAGAGCATCACTTTGGGGAAGAGGTACTGATCACGCGCAAAGGTGCGGTGTCGGCGCAGAAAGGGCAGATGGGGATTATTCCGGGCTCAATGGGCGCAAAGAGCTTCATCGTGCGTGGCCTCGGCAACGAGCAAAGCTTCTGTTCCTGCAGCCACGGCGCCGGGCGAGTGATGAGCCGAACGGCGGCAAAAAAACGCTATACCCTTAGCGACCATATTCAGGCGACCTCTCACGTAGAGTGTCGCAAAGACAATGAGGTGATCGATGAAACGCCGATGGCCTATAAAGACATTGATGCCGTGATGGCCGCGCAATCGTCGCTGGTGGAGATCGTTCACACCCTGCGTCAGGTAGTGTGTGTAAAAGGATAAAAAAATGAGCAACAACGATGTTGATAGCGCGATGCGCGCACGTGTCTGCGCGCAACTTCGCGATATAGAGCAGCGCTATAACGTGCGCGTGCTCTACGCCTGTGAATCGGGCAGCCGGGGATGGGGATTTGCCTCACCGGATAGCGATTATGATGTGCGGTTTTTGTACGTTCACCGCCCAGAATGGTATCTGCGCGTCGAATCCCAGCGGGATGTGATCGAGCTGCCGATAGATGATGAACTGGACGTTTGTGGCTGGGAATGGCGCAAGGCACTGGGCCTGCTGAAGGGGGCAAACCCGACGCTTATCGAGTGGCTGGATTCCCCTGTTGTTTATCAGGAGGATGAGACGGTAGTGGCCGAGTTGCGCGCGCTAATACCTGCGTGGTTTTCGCCATTGCGCGCCCGCTGGCATTACTACTCGATGGCCCGAAAAAACTTCCGTGGATATTTACAGGGGGAAACGGTTCGGCTGAAAAAGTACTTTTATGTTCTGCGACCTTTGCTGGCGGCGCGGTGGGTAGAAGCGGGGAAAGGCGTTCCACCGATGCGTTTTGCCGAACTGCTTGCCGGGAGCGAACTGTGTGCGCCGTTACGTGCGGAAATCGATGCATTGCTGGAAATAAAACAGCGCGCAGGTGAAGCGGAATATGGTCCTAAACGGCCCTTACTCCACGCTTTTTTGCAAAGTGAGCTGGTGAGAGGAGAAGTGCCGCCTGTACTACCCGACAGCAGAGAAGGAAATTTAAAAGATCTGGATTCGCTGCTGATGAGAACAGTAATGAAAAGCTAAAGAATGGCCCGGTAGTGAAAACGCCCGGGCCATTCTTGCGCTTATTCAAACAAATTCTGATGAAGTTTCTGCACCACCTGCTCGGCCTGATCGGCTGGCACCAGGAAGCAGAGGTTATAGCTGGACGCACCGTAGCAAATCATGCGGATGTTGAACGGGTCGAGCACGCCAAACACCTCTTTGCCCACGCCGCAGGCGCGCGACAGCTTGTTGCCGATGATAGCAACCAGCGCCAGGTCTTCTTCGACTTCCACGCGGCACAGCTCGGACAGCTCAATCAGCAGCGACTGCGTCAGCAGAGTATCACCGGTTGATGTGGAGCCGGTGGTGTCCAGCGTCAGCGCAATGCTCACTTCAGAGGTGGTGATCAGATCCACGGAGATATTGTGGCGCGCCAGAATGCCAAACACTTCCGCCAGGAAACCGCGGGAGTGCAGCATATTGTGGCTGTGGAGCGTCACCAGCGTCTGGCGACGGCGCAGGGCCAGGGCGCGGAACAGCGGCGGGTTTTCCGTTTTCTTGCAGACCAGCGTGCCGCCCGCTTTTGGATCTTTACTGGAGCCGACGAAGACCGGAATATCGCTGCGCACAGCAGGCAGCAGCGTGGCCGGGTGCAGCACTTTCGCGCCGAAGGTGGCCATTTCCGCCGCTTCTTCAAACGCGATCACATCAATACGTTTCGCCGCGGAAACAACGCGCGGGTCGGTGGTGTAAATGCCCGGAACGTCAGTCCAGATATCGACGCGCGTAGCATGCAGGGCCTCGCCCAGCAGCGCGGCGGTATAGTCGCTGCCGCCACGGCCAAGCGTGGTGGTGCGGCCTTTTGCTTCGCTACCGATAAAGCCCTGAGTGATCACGATGCCGTCTGCCAGGCGCGGGGCCAGCTGCTGATTGGTCAGCTCGGCCAGCGCTTCAACGTCCGGCTCGGCGCGGCCAAAGCGGTCGCTGGTACGCATGATTTTGCGTACGTCAAACCACTGCGCCTGAACGTTACGCTCGCGCATGATTTCAACAAACAGCAGGGTGGACATCAGCTCACCGTGGCTGACCAGCTCATCGGTCAGGGCGGTGGAGGTGGCCAGCGAGGCGGCTTCTGCCAGCGTGGTGATGTTTTCCAGCAGGCGTTCCACTTCCTCGCGGATGACGTTCGGGTTCTGCAGACGCTCAAGGATGTCGAACTGAATTTTGCGCAGTGCATCCAGCTTCACGAAACGTTCTGTCGCTTCCAGTCCTTCAGACAGAGAAACCAGCAGGTTCGTCACGCCGGCGGATGCAGACAGCACCACCAGGCGGGTATTCGGATCGGCCAGCACCACATCGGCGCTGCGGTTCATGGCATCGTAATCGGCCACACTGGTGCCGCCAAACTTGGCGACCACAAAACTCGTCATAACAACCTCGTGTCAGGGAATGAATAAGCGACCATGGCACAAGAATGAAACGAAAACAGGTGCAGGCGCAAAATACGGCCCTATAAATAAAATGTGGGGGAGGTCCTGTCAATGCTGGGATTATGCGGATTTTTTATGGGGGGGTACCCCTGAGAAACAGGACTTATAACAGGGCCAGATTTTATGCTTCGTTTTAGGGCATTTTGACCGACATTTCTCCGCTCCAGGAGGGCGCTTCAGCAGCTATACTTTTCGGGTCTTTTCACCTGTGTTTGATGCAGGCCAGGGCAATGGCATAAAAACCATCACAATTTTTATTTGCAGGCGCTACAATCGACCGCAGTCACAATTCTCAAATCAGAAGAGTATTGCTAATGAAAAACATCAACCCAACGCAGACCGCTGCCTGGCAGGCACTCCAGAAACATTTTGATGAAATGAAAGACGTCACCATCGCGGACCTGTTCGCGAAAGATGCCGATCGTTTCAGCAAGTTCTCCGCGACCTTCGACGACCTGATGCTGGTGGATTTCTCTAAAAACCGCATTACCGAAGAGACGCTGGCAAAACTGCAGGATCTGGCGAAAGAGACCGAGCTGGCGGACGCCATCAAATCCATGTTCTCCGGTGAGAAGATCAACCGCACCGAAGACCGTGCCGTGCTGCACGTAGCCCTGCGTAACCGTAGCAATACCCCAATCATCGTTGACGGCAAAGACGTCATGCCGGAAGTGAACGCGGTGCTGGAAAAGATGAAAACCTTCTCCGAAGCGATCATCTCCGGAAGCTGGAAAGGCTACACCGGCAAAGCGATCACCGACGTGGTTAACATCGGTATCGGCGGCTCTGACCTCGGCCCGTTCATGGTGACCGAAGCGCTGCGCCCGTACAAAAACCACCTCAATATGCACTTTGTGTCTAACGTCGATGGTACCCACATCGCCGAAGTGCTGAAAAACGTGAACCCGGAAACCACCCTGTTCCTGGTTGCGTCTAAAACCTTTACCACCCAGGAAACCATGACCAACGCCCACAGCGCGCGCGACTGGTTCCTGAAAACCGCGGGCGACAACAAGCACGTGGCGAAACACTTCGCTGCGCTGTCCACCAACGGTAAAGCCGTCAGCGAGTTCGGTATCGACACCGCGAACATGTTCGAATTCTGGGACTGGGTCGGTGGCCGCTACTCTCTGTGGTCTGCAATCGGTCTGTCTATCATCCTGTCCGTGGGCTTCGACAACTTCGTTGAGCTGCTCTCCGGCGCGCATGCGATGGACAAACACTTCTCCACCACCGCACCAGAGAAAAACCTGCCGGTGCTGCTGGCGCTGATCGGTATCTGGTACAACAACTTCTTTGGCGCTGAAACCGAAGCGATCCTGCCGTATGACCAGTACATGCACCGCTTTGCTGCTTACTTCCAGCAGGGCAACATGGAATCCAACGGTAAATACGTGGACCGTAACGGCAACGCGGTGGATTACCAGACTGGCCCAATCATCTGGGGCGAGCCGGGCACTAACGGTCAGCACGCGTTCTATCAGCTGATTCACCAGGGCACCAAAATGGTACCGTGCGATTTCATCGCCCCGGCTATCACCCATAACCCGCTGTCCGACCACCATCCGAAGCTGCTGTCCAACTTCTTCGCCCAGACCGAAGCGCTGGCGTTCGGTAAATCCCGCGAGGTGGTTGAGCAGGAATACCGCGACCAGGGTAAAGATCCGGCAACGCTGGAGCACGTGGTGCCGTTCAAAGTGTTCGAAGGTAACCGTCCAACCAACTCCATCCTGCTGCGCGAAATCACGCCGTTCAGCCTTGGCGCGCTGATTGCTCTGTACGAGCACAAAATCTTCACGCAGGGCGCGATCCTGAACATCTTCACCTTTGACCAGTGGGGCGTTGAGCTGGGTAAACAGCTGGCAAACCGTATTCTGCCAGAGCTGGGTGACGATAACGCGATTACCAGCCATGACAGCTCGACCAATGGGTTGATCAACCGTTATAAAGCATGGCGTGCGTAATTAAAACGCCATGAAAACGTGCCGGCTTAATGCCGGCATTTTTTTATAAGATAATTCCTGATGTCTGTTAGTTAACGCAAATTCTGGTTCTGAGTTTAATCTGAAAAAGACGTTTAACCCGTTAATTGCTGCGGTTTATTTTAAGAAAATACGCAGAAGGAACTTAATACATCAATATTATAAGTTATTGTTTTATATTCATTTAATATTTTTTCTCTTTGTCTTTCATTTCGATTTTATCCATTAGTCTGAAAACCCACCCTCTATTTCCCCTTACGGCAAACCCACGGCATGAGTTGTGTATACTCGATTCCGCCTGAAATTCTTTTCGGGCAAATCTCCATTCATTCATTGAAGGGAAATTGTTATGAAGAAAGTACTGTATGGCATTTTTGCCATATCTGCGCTTGCGGCGACATCTGTTTATGCAGCTCCGGTTCAGGTCGGGGAAGCGGCAGGGTCGGCTGCGACGTCTGCGTCTGCGGGAAGTTCTACCGCAGCCAGCGCCAGCACCGTAAGTTCAGCCGTGGGTGTCGCGCTGGCGGCAACCGGTGGCGGTGATGGCTCCAACACCGGAACCACGACCACCACGACAACCAGCACCCAGTAATAGCGGGTGTTTTAATCATAACCACACTTCGGTGTGGTTATTTCGCCCCTTCGGAGAAGAGTCGTGAAGCGACCAGCAATCATTCTGATTTGCCTGCTGCTGCAGGCATGCTCGGCCACCACTAAAGGGCTGGGAAACTCACTGTGGGAAAGCCTGTTCGGCACACCGGGCGTGCATCTGACCGATGACGAGCTTCAGAACATGCCTTATGCCAGTCAGTACATGCAGCTTAACGATGGCCCGCAACTGTTTGTGGTGCTCGCTTTCGATGAAAACGGGCAGCAGAAATGGGTGACGCAGGATCAGGCCACCATCGTGACGCAGCATGGTCGTATCGTGAAAACCCTGTTGGGCGGCGATAACCTGCTGGAGGTGAATAATCTCGCTGACGATCCGCTGATCAAGCCGAACCAGATCGCCGACGGTGCGGGCTGGACGCGCACGATGGGCTGGACCGAACACAAACAGGTGCGTTACGCCACGGCACGCTCGACCTTCCGCTGGGACGGCACCGACAGCGTGAAGGTCGGCAGCGACGAAACGCAGGTTCGCGTGCTGGATGAAGAGGTCACCACCGACCAGGCCACCTGGCACAACCGCTTCTGGATCGACGAGGAAGGGCAGATCCGCCAGTCCTTACAGTATCTCGGTGCCGGATTCTTCCCGGTCAAAACCACCCTGATCAAGGCGGCGAAATCATGAAAACGCTCATCCACGCTGCGCTTATCGCCAGTTTTGCCGCGCCGCTGGCATGGTCCGCGGGAACGGTAAAGGTCTACACGCCGGACAGTGAAAAACCTAAAACCTTAACCCACGCCGAACGTCTGCTCGATCTCGTCGGACAGCCAAGGCTTGCCAACAGCTGGTGGCCAGGCGCGGTCATCGCTGAACGGCAGAAGACCGTGGAAGCGGAACAGCAGCACAAGGCGCTTCTTGCCAGGCTAACGGGACTCGCGGAACAGGAAGACGGCGACGACGCGGCGGCCATTAACAGCGTCCGTCAGCAGCTGCAGGCGCTGAAGGTGACGGGCCGACAGAACGTCAATCTTGACCCGGATGAGGTGCGCGTCACGGAAAACGGCAACCCGACCCTGGAAGGGGACTATACGCTCTGGCTTCCGGCGAAGCCGACGACGGTGACCGTGATGGGGCTGATCGGCAGCCCGGGTAAGAAGCCCTTTACCCCCGGCCGCGACGTGGCGAGCTATCTCGACGAGCAGAGTCTGCTGAGCGGTGCGGATAACAGCTACGCCTGGGTGGTTTACCCTGACGGCCACACGCAAAAAGCGCCCGTTGCTTACTGGAATAAACGACATATCGAACCCATGCCGGGCAGCATTATTTTTGTCGGTTTTGCCGACCATTTCTGGACGAAGGCGTATGACGGGCTTAACGCCGATATCCTTCACTCCCTGATTCAGCGGATACCGGAATAATGAAAAGAACCTATCTCTACAGCATGCTGGCGCTCTGCGTGAGTGCCGCCTGCCATGCAGAAACGTATCCGGCACCCATTGGCCCGTCTCAGTCAGACTTCGGCGGCGTCGGTTTACTGCAAACGCCCACCGCGCGTATGGCGCGCGAAGGGGAAATTAGCCTTAACTACCGTGATAACGACCAGTATCGTTACTACTCGGCGTCGGTGCAGTTGTTCCCGTGGCTTGAAACCACGCTGCGCTATACCGACGTCCGTACGAAACAATACAGCAGCGTCGAGGCGTTCTCAGGCGATCAGACCTACAAAGATAAAGCCTTCGACGTCAAGCTGCGCCTGTGGGAAGAGAGCTACTGGATGCCGCAGGTCTCCGTGGGCGCCAAAGATATTGGTGGTACCGGCCTGTTTGATGCGGAATACATCGTGGCCAGCAAGGCCTGGGGGCCGTTCGACTTCTCGCTCGGTCTGGGATGGGGCTATCTCGGCACCAGCGGCAACGTGAAAAACCCGTTTTGCTCCTACAGCGATAAATACTGCTACCGCGATAACAGCTATCAGAAAGCGGGCTCCATCAACGGCGACCAGATGTTCCACGGCCCGGCCTCGCTGTTTGGCGGCGTGGAGTATCAGACGCCCTGGCAGCCACTGCGTCTGAAGCTGGAGTACGAGGGGAATGACTACTCGCAGGACTTCGCCGGGAAGATTGAGCAGAAGAGCAAGTTTAACGTCGGCGCCATTTATCGCGTCACCGATTGGGCCGACGTTAACCTCAGCTACGAGCGCGGCAATACGGTGATGTTTGGCTTTACGCTGCGCACCAACTTCAACGACATGCGGCCGCACTACAACGACAACGCGCGGCCTGCATACCAGCCGGAGCCGCAGGATGCGATTCTGCAGCACTCCGTGGTGGCAAACCAGCTGACGCTGCTGAAATACAATGCCGGTCTGGCGGATCCAAAAATTCAGGTGAAAGGCGATACGCTTTACGTCACCGGCGAGCAGGTGAAATACCGCGACTCGCGGGAAGGGATCGAGCGCGCCAACCGGATCGTCATGAACGATCTCCCGGACGGGATCCGTACGATCCGCGTGACGGAGAACCGTCTCAACCTGCCGCAGGTGACGACGGAAACGGACGTTGCCAGCCTGAAGCGCCATCTGGAAGGCGAACCGCTCGGACATGAAACCGAGCTGGTGCAAAAGCGCGTTGAGCCGATCGTGCCGGAGACCACCGAGCAGGGCTGGTATATCGACAAGTCGCGCTTCGATTTCCATATCGATCCGGTGCTAAACCAGTCCGTCGGCGGGCCGGAAAACTTCTACATGTATCAGCTGGGCGTCATGGCGACGGCGGATCTGTGGCTGACCGACCACCTGCTGACCACCGGCAGCCTGTTCGGCAACATCGCCAACAACTACGACAAGTTCAACTACACCAACCCGCCAAAAGACTCGACGCTGCCGCGCGTGCGTACCCGCGTGCGTGAGTACGTACAGAACGATGCTTACGTGAACAACCTGCAGGCCAACTACTTCCAGTACTTCGGTAACGGCTTCTACGGTCAGGTGTACGGCGGGTATCTGGAAACCATGTACGGCGGCGCGGGGGCAGAAGTGCTTTATCGTCCTGTCGACAGCAACTGGGCGTTTGGGATTGATGCCAACTACGTTAAACAGCGTGACTGGCGCAGCGCGCAGGACATGATGAAGTTCACCGACTACAGCGTTAAAACCGGTCACCTGACCGCGTACTGGACGCCGTCGTTCGCGCCTGACGTGCTGGTGAAAGCCAGCGTCGGCCAGTACCTGGCGGGCGATAAGGGCGGCACGCTGGATATCTCTAAACACTTCGACAGCGGCGTCGTGGTGGGTGGCTACGCCACCATTACCAACGTCTCGCCGGACGAATATGGGGAAGGGGACTTCACCAAAGGAGTTTACGTGTCGATTCCGCTGGATCTGTTCTCATCCGGTCCAACCCGTAGCCGCGCGGCCATCGGCTGGACGCCGCTGACGCGTGACGGCGGTCAACAGCTTGGACGTAAGTTCCAACTGTACGACATGACCAGCGATAAGAACATTAACTTCCGCTGATGCTTCACGCCGGGCGGCACTGCGTTTGCCCGGCCTACGGTTTTTGTAGGCCCGGTAAGCGCAGCGCCACCGGGCGAATGCGCCAAACATAAACAAAAAATATAGATCCCCGTCACATTTTTGCGTTATACAGAAACCTCGCCCTGGAGAATGAGGTGCTGTATGACATCCCTGACTCGCCCGCGCGTTGAGTTTATCTCAACTGTCCTCCAGACCGTGCTGAACCTCGGTCTGCTGAGCCTTGGCCTGATCCTGGTCGTCTTTTTGGGTAAGGAGACGGTGCATCTGGCGGATGTGCTGTTCGCCCCTGAACAAACCAGCAAATATGCGCTGGTGGAAGGCCTGGTGGTCTACTTTCTCTACTTTGAATTTATCGCCCTGATTGTGAAGTATTTTCAGTCCGGCTTTCACTTCCCGCTGCGTTATTTTGTCTACATTGGGATCACCGCGATTGTGCGGCTGATCATCGTCGATCATAAATCCCCGCTCGATGTGCTGATCTACTCGGCGGCGATCCTGCTGCTGGTGATCACCCTCTGGCTGTGTAACTCGAAGCGGCTGAAACGCGAATAAAAAAATGGCGGCCCGGAGGCCGCCTAACAACAGTCACAAGTTGGGTCAATACAATACGTCTAAAGTTGAGGGTTGCAGTGGCATAACAAAATGAAACTTAACCTTTCACACCGCCCGCCGTCAGGCCGTTCACCAGCCAGCGCTGCGCCAGCAGGAACACCACGGTAATCGGGATGGCAGAGAGTACGGCCGCCGCGGCAAAGTCGCCCCACAGGTAGTTTTGCGGGTTGAGGTATTGCTGCATCCCTACGGCCAGGGTGTAGCTGTTCACATCACGCAGTAACAGTGAGGCAACCGGTACTTCGGTGATCGCAGCGATAAACGACAGGATAAACACTACCGCCAGAATCGGCACCGACAGCGGCAGCAGCACCAGGCGGAACGCCTGCCATGGGGTCGCGCCATCCAGCGCAGCCGCTTCTTCCAGCGAACCGTCGATGGTTTCGAAATAGCCTTTAATGGTCCACACATGCAGTGCGATACCGCCAAGGTAGGCGAAGATCACGCCGCCGTGGGTGTTCAGACCGATAAACGGAATGTACTGGCCCAGGCGGTCAAACAGGGCATATAACGCCACCAGCGACAGCACCGCCGGGAACATCTGGAAAATCAGCATCCCTTTCAGCAGCGTCGCTTTGCCCGGGAAACGCATGCGGGCAAAGGCGTAAGCGCAGGTGGTGGACAGCGCCACGATACCAATGGCGGTAATACCTGCGATTTTCACCGAGTTCCACAGCCACAGCAGCACCGGGAACGGCGGCGGCGTGACGCGGCCATCCGCGTGTTCCACGCTGAAGCCCAGCGCGAGCTTCCAGTGCTCCCAGGAGATTTCGTCCGGGATCAGGCTCCCGGTGGCGAAGTTACCCGAACGCAGGGAGATGGCGATAACCATCAGCAGCGGGAACATGATCGCCGCGATAAAAATCAGCAGGCCCAGGTGCGTCGCCAGGAGGCGCAGTTTCTGAGATTTGGGTTGTACCATAGCCATGTTCAGTGCCCTCCTTAGTCAAATTTCATACGCGTGGCTTTCAGGTTCACAATCGCCAGGGCGCCCACCAGCAGGAAGATCAGGGTGGCAATCGCTGCCGCCAGACCGAAGTCCTGACCGCCGCCGCCTTCGAAGGCGATACGGTAGGTGTAGCTCACGAGCAGATCGGTATAGCCTGCCGGCGTGGTGGTGCCAAGACGGTCCGGGCCGCCGTTGGTCAACAGCTGAATCAGCACGAAGTTGTTAAAGTTAAAGGCGAAGCTGGCAATCATCAGCGGGGTGAGCGGCTTGATGAGCAGCGGCAGCGTAATCTTAAAGAAGTTCTGGAACGGACCCGCGCCGTCCATCGCCGAAGCTTCGTACAAGTCATCCGGGATGGCCTTCAGCAGCCCCATGCACAGGATCATCATGTACGGATAGCCCAGCCAGGTGTTCACGATGATGATCATCGAGCGGGCGGTGGTCGGGTCGCTGAACCAGGCCGGTTTGATGCCGAACAGCGCGCTCAGCATCATGTTGATTTCACCGAAGCTCTGGTTAAACAGCCCTTTGAAAATCAGAATCGAGATAAACGACGGTACGGCATACGGCAGAATCAGCAGCACGCGGTAAATCGCTTTGCCCTTCAGGGATTCCCACTGGACCAGACAGGCCAGCACCATACCCACGGCCACGGTCAGGATCACGGTCAGTACGGAGAAGACCACCGTCCAGACGAAGATGGCGAAGAACGGTTTCTGAATGCCTTCGTCGGTAAATACGCGGGTAAAGTTGTCCCAGCCGATGGTGACGGTGTAGCCCGGGCTGAGTTTGTCATCACCCCATTTGCCGTCGGCAGTAATGGATTGATAGAAACCAATGTCGTTATTCGGACGGTACTTCACGCCGCTCTGGTTGTTGGTCAGCGTGCCGTCATCCGCCAGGGTATAGAGCGGTTGGGTGCCGGAGAACTGGCGCAGCGAGCTCATGATCACTTTGCTGTCGTCTGGCAGCACGGCGGTGAGCTGGGTCAGCGCCTGACGGTTTTGGGTAATGACGCGCAGGTTGGCACGTTCACCTTCCGGCAGAGCCTGGGCCTCTTTTAAGGTCAGCTTCTGCTCGCCGCCAAATTTGAAGGCGTCAGAGACATAGTATTTCCCGCTTGCTTCGTCAGTAAGCGCTAACTTCCATTCGTTGCCTGCGGGATACAGGCCGAAGTTAAAGGTCTTGCCTGCCTGGTATGAGCGGTCCAGCAGGACCTGCTGCGCGCGTTCCTGCGCAAGCTGGTTGGTGCTGCTGTAGTTGGTAAACGCAATGGCGACGGTACAAATCAACGGGAACAGGACAAACAGCCCCATCCCGGCCACGCCCGGGTAGACATAGCGCCAGGCATAGGCTTTACGGTTGGCGAAAATATACAGGCCAGCAGAGCTTAAAATCAGCGTCATGATGGCGAACAGATATTCCCCTTGTACGTACATTAAAACAACAAGGTAACCCACCAGCAGGCACAGCAGACCGATCGCTGACCACTTCAGCGCGTCGCTTTGCCACCAGCGTTTCTTTTTAATGACATCCATGGGGTTCTTCCTCTACAACGGTGGAATCTTATCGTCAGGTGGCGCTGCGCTTACCTGACCTACGGATCGTGCCGTAGTCGTAGGGCGGGTAAGCGCACGCGCTACCCGCCGTTTTTCAGACTTACTTAGTAATACGACCCTGAGCATCTTTCAGTGCGGCATCGACAGTCTGACGACCGCTTGCAGCGTTGATAACCGCGGTACGGGTGGCGTACCAGAATGCGGCCATCTGTGGGATGTTCGGCATGATTTCGCCTTTCTGGGCGTTATCCATGGTGGCCGCGATACGTGGGTCTTTCGCCAGCTGATCCTGGAAGGATTTCAGCGCAACGGCACCCAGCGGTTTGTCCTTGTTCACCTCATCCAGACCCTGATCGGTCAGCAGGTAGTTTTCCAGGAACTCTTTCGCCAGCTCTTTGTTCGGGCTGGCGGCGTTGATGCCTGCGCTCAGCACGCCAACGAACGGTTTAGACGGCTTGCCTTTGAAGGTTGGCAGCAGCGTCACGCCGTAATTGACTTTGCTCTTGTCGATGTTGGTCCAGGCCCACGGACCGTTGATGGTCATCGCGGTTTCGCCTTTGTTGAACGCCGCTTCCGCGATGGAGTAATCGGTATCCGCGTTCATGTGTTTGTTCTTGATCAGGTCGACCAGGAAGGTCAGGCCCGCTTTCGCGCCCGCGCTGTCGACGCCCACGTCTTTCACGTCGTATTTGCCGTTTTCAAACTTGAACGCGTAACCGCCGTCGGCAGCAATCAGCGGCCAGGTGAAGTACGGCTCTTGCAGGTTGAACATCAGGGCAGATTTACCTTTCGCCTTCAGCTCTTTATCCAGTTTCGGGATCTCTTCCCAGGTTTTCGGTGGGTTAGGGACCAGGTCTTTGTTGTAAATCAGAGACAGGGCTTCAACCGCGACAGGGTAAGCGATCAGCTTGCCGTTATAGCGAACGGCGTCCCAGGTGAACGGGAACAGTTTGTCCTGGAAAGCTTTGTCCGGGGTGACTTCAGCCAGCAGGCCAGACTGTGCGTAACCGCCAAAACGGTCATGCGCCCAGAAGATGATGTCCGGGCCGTCGCCGGTTGCCGCAACCTGCGGGAATTTCTCTTCCAGTTTGTCCGGGTGCTCTACGGTCACTTTGATGCCGGTGTCTTTCTCGAATTTTTTGCCCACTTCGGCCAGGCCGTTATAGCCCTTGTCGCCGTTAATCCAGATAACCAGCTTGCCTTCTTCAATTTTGGCGAGCGCCGGTGCGGAAATCATCATTGCTGCAAGGGCGGACAATGCGAAAACGCGTGCGCCAGTCTTGATATTCATATCTGCCATCCTTTTTGGTGATGTCTCGTGGTATGACTTCAGTGGTTCAACGTGACTCAGTCTCCTTATTTGACATCCTCTTTCCATCCTCCCAACCCCTACGCCCCACCCCCCGTTTGTGTGATCTCCGTTGCATAAATTTAAGTTATGAGTGCTGGCGCACATAAAAACGCACTGAATTTTGCAGGCGGCTTCACGAATTTTGCCTCAGCCCGCCCACGCCGGTCGCAGAGCCTGCTCTCTCATCCTCCCGCCTCCTCCCCCATAAAAAAGCCGGGGGGTGGAGGATTCGTGAAAGTAATGGATCCCCCATAGTCACCTTATCTTGAATGTTTCTGTCGGTGACAGGTTGTAACGAAGGGAGAAGGGCATGGCGAGCGTACAGCTGCGTAATGTAACGAAAGCCTGGGGTGACGTTGTGGTGTCGAAAGACATCAATCTGGACATCCACGAAGGTGAATTCGTGGTATTTGTCGGCCCATCAGGCTGCGGTAAATCAACCCTGCTGCGTATGATTGCCGGTCTTGAAACCATCACCAGCGGCGACTTGCTGATCGGTGATACACGAATGAATGACATCCCGCCTGCCGAACGTGGCGTAGGCATGGTGTTCCAGTCTTATGCACTCTATCCCCATCTTTCCGTCGCCGAGAACATGTCCTTTGGTTTGAAGCTGGCCGGCGCGAAGAAAGAGGTGATTAACCAGCGCGTGACGCAGGTGGCGGAAGTACTACAGCTGGCGCACCTGCTGGAGCGTAAACCGAAAGCGCTTTCCGGCGGTCAGCGTCAGCGTGTGGCGATTGGCCGTACCCTGGTCGCCGAGCCGCGCGTCTTCCTGCTCGACGAACCGCTTTCCAACCTGGATGCCGCCCTGCGCGTCCAGATGCGTATCGAAATCTCCCGTCTGCACAAGCGTCTTGGCCGCACGATGATTTACGTCACCCACGATCAGGTCGAAGCGATGACCCTCGCCGACAAAATTGTGGTGCTGGATGCCGGCCGCGTGGCGCAGGTGGGCAAACCGCTGGAGCTGTATCACTACCCGGCAGACCGCTTTGTTGCGGGCTTCATTGGCTCGCCAAAGATGAACTTCCTGCCCGTCAAAGTGACCGCGACAGCCATTGAACAGGTACAGGTGGAGCTGCCAAACCGCCAGCAGGTCTGGCTGCCGGTCGACAGCGCCAACGTACAGGTGGGGGCAAACATGTCCCTCGGTATTCGTCCTGAGCATTTACTGCCGAGCCACATTGCCGATGTGACGCTGGAAGGTGAGGTTCAGGTCGTCGAACAGCTTGGTCACGAAACACAGATTCATATCCAGATCCCCGCCATCCGTCAGAACCTGGTCTACCGCCAGAATGACGTGGTGTTGGTAGAAGAGGGTGCCACATTCGCTATCGGCTTGCCGCCAGAGCGCTGCCATCTGTTCCGTGAGGATGGCACCGCATGTCGTCGGTTGCACAAAGAGCCAGGCGTTTAAGCAATCCCAAAAGAAGACACGAAACCGACAGGTGAAGTGTTCAAAGAAAAGCAATGATCTCAGGAGATAGAATGATGATTACTCTGCGCAAACTTCCTCTGGCAGTTGCCGTCGCAGCGGGCGTAATGTCTGCTCAGGCACTGGCCGTGGATTTCCATGGTTATGCTCGTTCCGGTATCGGCTGGACGGGTAGTGGCGGCGAACAGCAGTGCTTCCAGGCAACCGGTGCCCAAAGTAAATACCGTCTGGGTAACGAATGTGAAACCTATGCGGAACTGAAGCTGGGCCAGGAAGTGTGGAAAGAAGGCGACAAGAGCTTCTACTTCGACACCAACGTCGCGTACTCCGTGGCGCAACAGAACGACTGGGAAGCTACCGACCCGGCGTTCCGTGAAGCCAACGTGCAGGGTAAAAACCTGATTGAGTGGCTGCCAGGTTCCACCATCTGGGCCGGTAAGCGCTTCTATCAGCGTCATGACGTTCACATGATCGACTTCTACTACTGGGATATTTCAGGTCCTGGTGCCGGTATCGAAAACGTCGATCTGGGCTTCGGTAAACTGTCTCTGGCAGCGACCCGTTCTCAGGAAGCAGGCGGCTCATACATCTTCACCAGCAACGATATCTATCATGACTTCAAAGACACCGCTAACGACGTCTTCGATGTGCGCTTGGCGCAGATGGAAATCAACCCGGGCGGCACGCTGGAGTTGGGTGTTGACTATGGCCGAGCTAACA
This sequence comes from Enterobacter sp. fkY84-1, assembly GCF_052974705.1. NCBI lineage: Bacteria > Pseudomonadati > Pseudomonadota > Gammaproteobacteria > Enterobacterales > Enterobacteriaceae > Enterobacter > Enterobacter sp. fkY84-1. The sequence goes on from NZ_CP169393.1 coordinate 273,022, forward strand.
AAACTGACGGTTACAGCTTCGCTGACGGCGCATCTAAAGATGGCTGGATGTTCACCGCTGAACATACCCAGAGCATGCTGAAAGGCTACAACAAGTTTGTTGTCCAGTACGCTACCGATGCAATGACCACTCAGGGCAAAGGTATTCCGCAGGGTTCCTTCACCGGCAACAACTATGACAAAGACGCTGAAATTGGTGTTGTAAATAACAAGATTAACAACAACGGTTCCCTGGTTCGTATTCTCGACCACGGTGCGATCTCTCTGGGTGACAGCTGGGATCTGATGTACGTCGGTATGTATCAGGATATCGATCGTGACGACAACAACGGTACGACCTGGTACACCGTGGGTGTGCGCCCAATGTATAAATGGACGCCAATCATGAGCACCTTGCTTGAAGTTGGCTACGACAACGTTAAGTCGCAGAAAACTGACGATACCAACAACCAGTACAAAATTACCCTTGCACAGCAATGGCAGGCCGGTAACAGCATCTGGTCCCGTCCAGCGATCCGTGTCTTCGCAACTTACGCGAAGTGGGATGAGAAATGGGGTTATGACAACGGCATTGCAAAAAGCGATACCAAAGCCACAACCTACAGCCGTGGTGACAACGATGAGTGGTCCTTCGGCGCCCAGATGGAAATCTGGTGGTAATCCCGTCTTAATCTGACGTAATGACCAAACTGAGGGGCGCAAGCCCCTCAATCCTTGGGACGGCGCGCTATTGCCTGGCTACCGCTGACCTGTGCATTTTGAGGTGATAACAATGAAAATGAACAAAACTCTCCTTGCCCTTTGTTTATCCGCAGGGTTGCTGGCGAGCGCGCCTGCTGTAACGCTCGCTAATGTGAATTTCGTTCCGCAAAACACAACATCCGCGCCGGCCATTCCGGCAGCTGCGTTGCAACAGCTGGTCTGGACGCCTGTCGATCAATCTAAAGCCCAAACGACCCAGCTCTCGACGGGTGGGCAACCGCTTAATGTTCCGGGTATTAGTGGTCCGGTGGTCGCGTACAGCGTGCCCGCTAACATTGGCGAACTGACGTTAACGCTCTCCAGTGAAGTCAATAAACAGACCAGCGTCTTTGCGCCGAACGTGCTGATTCTTGACCAGAACATGACGCCTTCTGCGTTCTTCCCGAGCGAATATTTTACCTATCAGGAACCGGGTGTCATGAGCGCCGATCGCCTGGAAGGGGTAATGCGCCTGACGCCTGCGCTGGGTCAGCAGAAAATTTATGTACTCGTCTTCACCACGGAAAAAGATTTGCAGCAAACCACCACGCTGCTTGATCCTGCGAAGGCCTATGCCAAAGGCGTAGGTAACGCCGCACCGGATATCCCGGATCCGATCGCCCGCCACACCACTGACGGCCTTGTGAAGCTGAAAGTGTCGACCAGCAGTGCGTCCAGCGTCCTGGTCGGCCCGCTGTTTGGCTCCTCCGGTACCGGCCCTGTCACCGTGGGCAACACCGCTGCGCCTGCCTATACTGCGCCCGCTGCCACGGCAGTCGCACCGGTAGCGACCGCAGCGCCGGCCCCGGCGAAGAAAGCGGAGCCGGTACTGAACGACACCGAAGAATACTTCAACAATGCCATCAAGCAGGCGGTGAAGCGCGGCGATGTCGATAAAGCGCTGAAGCTGCTTGATGAAGCCGAACGTTTAGGTTCAACCACTGCCCGTTCCACCTTTATCAGCAGTGTAAAAGGCAAGGGGTAACCGTTTCCCCACAATGCTGATTTGTTAGTCGTTTGGTGCGCCTGAGTGGGCGCACTTTTTTTCGTCTCCGCCGGGCTGTTGCACTCTTGTTGCGATCGTGATCGTTAAATAACGTTTGGCCCCCCTCAATCCGCGTTTCTGCGATACAATGCCTGTACGTTATGTATCGGAGAGTCTGGCATGTCACACCCTGCGCTAACGCAACTGCGTGCGCTGCGCTATTTCGACCAAATACCTGCGCTTGATCCGCAGCAGCTGGACTGGCTGTTGCTGGAAGATTCCATGACAAAACGTTTTGAGCAGCAGGGAAAAACGGTCACGGTGACCCTGATTCAGGAAGGGTTTGTCTCCGGCGATGAGATCGCCAACGAGCTGCCGCTGCTGCCGCACGAGCCACGTTACTGGCTGCGTGAAATTTTACTCTGCGCTGACGGCGAGCCGTGGCTTGCCGGACGGACGGTGGTGCCCGAGTCCACCCTTTCCGGGCCCGAGCTGGCGCTGCAGCGTCTGGGGAAAACGCCGCTGGGGCGTTACCTCTTCACCTCGTCAGAACTTACCCGGGATTTTATTGAGATTGGTCGTGATGCCGAACTGTGGGGGCGTCGTTCCCGCCTTCGCCTGAGCGGTAAACCGTTAATTCTGACGGAGCTTTTTTTACCGGCATCACCGTTGTACTAAGAGGAAGAAAAAATGGAGTGGAGCCTGACGCAGAATAAGCTGTTGGCGTATCACCGCTTAATGCGTACCGATAAACCGATTGGCGCGTTACTGCTGCTGTGGCCGACCTTATGGGCGCTGTGGGTCGCCACGCCGGGCGTGCCGCCGCTGTGGATCCTCGGCGTGTTTGTTGCTGGCGTCTGGCTGATGCGCGCAGCGGGCTGCGTGGTCAATGATTATGCCGATCGTAAATTCGACGGCCATGTAAAGCGGACTGCCGGTCGTCCGTTACCCAGCGGGCAGGTGACCGGGAAAGAAGCCCGCGTGCTGTTTGCTGTTCTGGTGCTGCTCTCTTTCCTGCTGGTGTTAACCCTGAACACCATGACCATACTGCTTTCCGTTGCGGCGCTGGCACTGGCCTGGGTTTATCCGTTTATGAAGCGCTATACCCACCTGCCTCAGGTGGTGCTGGGCGCAGCGTTTGGCTGGTCGATTCCAATGGCGTTTGCGGCAGTTAGTGAGTCCTTACCGCTCAGCTGCTGGCTGATGTTCCTGGCGAACATACTTTGGGCCGTGGCTTACGACACGCAATACGCGATGGTTGACCGCGACGATGACCTGAAAATTGGCATCAAATCCACCGCCATCCTCTTTGGCCGTCAGGACAAGCTGATTATCGGGATTCTGCAGGTCGCCGTGCTGGCGCTGATGGTGGCGATTGGCCGCCTGAACGGGCTGAACTGGGCGTTTTACTGGTCGGTGCTGGTGGCGGGGCTGCTGTTTGCGTACCAGCAAAAGCTGATTGCGAAGCGCGAACGCGACGCCTGCTTCAAGGCGTTTATGAACAATAACTACGTCGGTCTGGTGCTGTTTTTAGGGCTGGCGATGAGCTACTTCTTATAAAAAAAGCCGGGTGGCGGCTTCGCCTTACCCGGCCTACGTTTTAGCAGGATATGTAGGCCCGGTAAGCGTCAGCGCCACCGGGCGTTTTTTTACCGGCGACGCAGCAGCCGCAGCGCGTTCGCCGTCACCAGCACCGTCGCGCCGGTATCCGCCAGCACCGCCAGCCACAGTCCGGTCATGCCCAGCAGGGTGGTCACCAGGAAAATCCCCTTCAGCCCCAGCGCAATGCCGATGTTCTGGCGGATGTTGGCACGCGTCGCCCGCGCAAGAGCGATCATCTGCGCCAGTCCGGTCAGGCGGTTGTGGGTCAGCGCCGCGTCCGCCGTCTCTAGCGCCACGTCGGTGCCGCTGCCCATCGCAATGCCGATGGTGGATGCCTTCATCGCCGGGGCATCGTTAATCCCGTCTCCGACCATCGCCAGCGGGGCGTGCGCGTTCAGCTCCGTTACCGCGCTGACCTTATCCGCCGGCAGTAATCCGGCTTTAAACGCCAGCCCCAGCTCACCGGCAATCGCTGCCGCCGCGCGAGGGTTATCGCCGGTGAGAATCACGCCCTGCACGCCCAGCTGATGCAGCGCCGCCACGGCTTCTTTTGCGTCATCGCGCAGGGTGTCGCGCAGCGCCAGCATCCCTTTTGCGACGCCGTTCTGCATAACGGTCACGACAGTTTGTCCGGTCTGTTCTAACGCCTCCACCTCTGGATGAGAAGACTTGCCCGCCGCGACAATCAGAACTTTTTTACCGTCAACGGTGGCCTCAATCCCGGAGCCTACCAGCGCCCGCTGAGCGGTTGCCGGTGGGATATTCAGCCCGCGCGACTGCGCTTCCCGCACAATTGCCAGCGCCAGCGGGTGAGTGGAGCCCTGCTCAACGGCGGCGGCCAGGGTCAGCAGTTCGTCTTCACTGATGCCCTGCGAATACACGCCGGTGACCTGCGGCTTGCCGATGGTTAACGTACCGGTTTTATCGAAGGCGATATGCTGCACCTGACTCAGCTGCTCCAGCGCCGCGCCGCCCTTAATCAGCGCCCCGCGACGTGCCGCAGCCGCCAGCCCGGAGGTAATGGCCGCCGGGGTGGAGATGACCAGCGCGCATGGACAGCCGATCAGCAATAGCGTCAGCCCTTTATAAATCCACCCCTCCCACGGCGCGCCAAAGAACAGCGGCGGGACGACGGTGACCAGCAGGGCAACCAGCATAATGGCGGGCGTGTAGATGCGGCTGAAGCGGTCGATAAAGCGTTCGACCGGCGCGCGGCGCTCTTCGGCCTCTTCAATCAGCTTCAGGATGCGGTCGATGGCGCTGTCACCCGGCTCGGAAAGCACGGTGAGCTGCACCAGACGGTCGACGCTGGTGGCGCCAGCAGGCACTTTTTCACCTGCGGCACGTTCAACCGGAATGGACTCACCGGTCAGGGCACTTTCATCAAAGCTCGCGGTGGCGGTAAGCAGCGCGCCGTCGGCAGGCAGGCGTCCGCCTGCCGCAACTTCTATCACGTCGCCCGGACGCAGGGTCGTGATGGCGACCGTTTCACGCGTGCCGTTTACTACGCGCGTGGCGGTTTCCGGCTTCAGCGCCATCAGCGCGCTGACCCCTTTACGCGCCCGGCTCGCCGCCCAGCCCTCAAGACGTTCACCGATTAAGAACAGCAGCAATACCATCGCCGCTTCTGCCGTCGCGCCAATAAACAGCGCGCCGATGGCCGCCACGCTCATCAGCGTTTCAATGGCGAACCAGCTGCCGCTTTTCATCAGACGCAGCGCCTGACGGGCAATCGGGAACAGCCCGACCAGCGTGGTGGCGATAAACGCCAGGTTGCCGAACGGATGGTTGATCTGTTCCAGCCCCCAGCTCAGGGCCATCATGAGGATCAGGGTAATGAGCGGCAGGTTTTCTTTCAGTGAAGAGGTTTTTTCCGCGGGCGCGGCTTCACTACGCAGGCTGTAACCCGCCTTGCTTACCGCGTCTTCAACCTGTTTGCTGACGTCGCTATCGGCGCTAACCAGCAGCTTTTCGGTGGCGAACAGCACCTGAACGTGGCTGACGCCCGGCACCTGTTTCACCGCATTTTCCACTTTGCGGGCGCAGGCGGCGCAGTCCATGCCGTTAACGACCCAGCTGTAGCGGTTGCCGCTTTCAGGAAGCGTTTGAGTTTGCGTTTCGCACGCGCCTTCGCAGCAGCAGCCATCTTTCGACGGAACGGGACTGAGCTTAAGCGCCGAGAATTGAGGGACTTTTTTGGGTGTTTCTGGAGTCGACATGGCAGTCTCCGGCAATGATAATTTTCTCATTAACCGCAGCATACACTCTGGAGTCGACTCCAGAGTCAAGCGTTATTTAGATATACAGCGAACGCACAATCAGGAAGTGCCCGGCAAAGTAGCAGGCGGCGGCAATCGCGTTATCCGCCCGGAAACGGCGGCGATAGTGGCTACCCAGCCACACGATATTCCCAATCAGCAGCAGCGCGGCCCCGAAGAATGCGGACATCGCCGGAGCGGTCGGACGGAAGAACCACAGTTCACCTGCCAGCCATACCATCACCAGCGTCATGGCGATAAACGTGCAGATCGGCAACCGCATCTCTTCCAGACGCGACCAGATCACCGCGATCAGCAGGGCACCAATCACCAGCAGGACCAGCGGCAGCGGCCAGAAGAAAGAGAGCGTCATCTGGCTGGCGAAGTAGATGGTATACAGCAGATGCGACAGGAAAAACGCCCCTACGGCATACAGCAGGCGCTGGCGCGGCAGCAGGGTTAAGGCATCGCCAATCAGAGAGGCGCACAGCCCGGCGAGGACCAGATAACTGACGGCATTAAACATCGGTGCTTGCCAGGCCAGCAGCAGGAGCAGCAACAGCGTGACGGGTTTAAACAGCCAGCGCTGCCAGGTGGGACCACGGTACGACGCATCGACATAAAGCCATGCGGAAAAACAGACAGCGATAAATGACCAAAGCATATTAACTCCCTGTATCTGTTAAGTCTGAATAATCAGTTTCTGATCCAGTGTAGTGACGCGGGCGGGCGTTTGGCAATGCCGGGGAAGGCAGGGTATCCTGAATTCCGCATAATCTGATGGGATAGTTGAATGAGCAAGATGCCGCTGTTTTTCATTATCGTGGTGGTGATTATCGTCATTGCCGCCTCGTTCCGCTTCGTGCAGCAGCGCCGCGAGAAGGCGGATAGCGATGCCGCGCCGCTGATGCAAAAGCGCGTGGTGGTGACGAACAAACGCGAAAAGCCGCTCAATGACCGCCGCTCGCGCCAGCAGCAGGTGACGCCTGCGGGCACAACAATGCGTTATGAAGCGAGCTTTAAGCCGGAAACGGGCGGCCTGGAGATAACCTTCCGCCTGGAGGCGCAGCAGTACCACCAGCTGACGGTGGGAGAGAAAGGAACGCTGAGTTACAAAGGATCGCGGTTTGAGGGGTTTGTTCCGGAGTTGTAACGCCGGGCGGCACTGCGTTTGCCCGGCCTACGTGGTTTCGTAGGCCCGGTAAGCGAAGCGCCACCGGGCGACTAAACGCACCTTACTTCTTCACCTGCGCCTTAAACTTCTTCATCCACACCAGCAGCTCAAACACGCCGAAAATAAACACGCGCAGCTGCTGCCAGCCTGTCATCTGCGGGCCGTCTTTCGGCAGACCGTTTTTCAGCATCACCATCTGCAGGGCGTGCATGAACGAGGTGAAAATCAGCGCGACGTTAACAAAAATATTCATCGGGCGCGGGAACGGGTGCACCAGGTTGAGCAGCAAAAACGCCCAGACGCCCAGCATCAGCAGACGTCCCAGATTAATCAGTACCGGCATCGGATCCTCCTTGTGCCTGACGGTGATACAGACGATAAGCAACCTGACCTGCCACTTTTTCACGGTGCAGATCCCAGTGAGCGGGAACCGGCGGCAAACCGTTTTCCACTTCGCTTTCCACGTAAATCAATGCGTCATCCGCCAGCCAGCCGTTTTGCTCCAGCAGGGATAACGTCTCTTCCAGCAGCCCCTTGCGGAACGGCGGGTCGACAAACACCACGGTGTGCGGCGTGCCCTTTTGCGCGAGGAAGCTCAGCGTGTTGGTGTTAACCACTTTCGCGTTGCTCGCTTTCAGCGTCGCCAGATTTTGCTGCAGCGTCTGCGCCACGCCGCGCTCCATCTCCAGCAGCGTGGCGCTGGCAGCATAGCGCGACAGCGCTTCCAGCCCGAGCGCGCCGCTACCGGCGAAGCAGTCCAGGCAGCGGGCGTCTACCATTGACGGGGCCAGCCAGTTAAACAGCGTCTCGCGCACGCGGTCGGTAGTGGGGCGTAAACCGGGGCTGTCCGGCACCGGTAATTTCCGGCCTCGCCACTGACCGCCGATAATACGAATTTGACCGGCCGGGGCGCGGTTGGGTTTCTTCATCTCAGGAAAGCTCTGTTAACAATTGGCCTGCGATTGCGGGCGGTGATGTCAATTAAGTAAAGTGTTAGACTATTTCATCATTTTTTTAGCTTCCATGTATATAGCGCCGCGAGGAGTGTAGTCGCAGATGGCAAAACAAAAAAAACGTGGCTTCTTTTCCTGGCTGGGCTTCGGTGAAAAAGAGCAAGAAACAGAACAGAAAACCGAAGAGCAACAAGCCGTTGAAGAGCCATCGCAGCCTGAAACGCCAGTAGAAACAGCCGCGGTTGTCGATGCGGAAGAAACGGCGCACAGCAAAGAAGAGGTTGAAACCTTTGCTGAAGAGGTGGTTGAGGTCACTGAACAGGTTCAGGAGAGCGAGAAGCCAGAACCGGTTGTCGTAGAAGCCGCTATCGAAGCGCCTCAGGCCGCTATCGAACACGAAGAGCTTCCGCTGCCGGAAGAGGTCAAAGACGAAGCGGTGTCTGCCGAAGAGTGGCAGGCCGAAGCGGAAACCGTTGAAATCGTTGAGGCGGTGGAAGAAGAAGCGGCGCTCGAGCCGGAGCTGACCGACGAAGAGCTGGAAGCCCAGGCGCTGGCGGCGGAAGCGGCTGAAGAAGCGGTCATCGTTGTGCCGGTAGAAGAGCAGGCCGAAGAAGAGATCGTTCAGGAGCAGGAAAAACCGACCAAAGAAGGTTTCTTCGCGCGCCTGAAGCGCAGCCTGCTTAAAACCAAAGAAAACTTAGGTTCCGGATTTATCAGTCTGTTCCGCGGCAAGAAGATCGACGACGATCTGTTTGAAGAGCTGGAAGAGCAGCTGCTGATTGCGGACGTTGGGGTAGAAACTACCCGTAAGATCATCACTAATCTCACCGAAGGGGCGAGCCGCAAGCAATTGCGTGACGCCGAAGCGCTGTACGGCCTGCTGAAAGACGAGATGGGTGAAATTCTCGCAAAAGTTGACGAACCGCTTAATATTGAAGGCAAAACGCCATTTGTTATTCTGATGGTCGGCGTGAACGGCGTGGGTAAAACCACTACCATCGGCAAGCTGGCGCGTCAGTTCGAGCAGCAGGGCAAATCGGTGATGCTGGCGGCGGGCGACACCTTCCGTGCGGCGGCGGTTGAGCAGCTGCAGGTCTGGGGCCAGCGCAACAACATCCCGGTGATTGCTCAGCATACCGGCGCGGATTCCGCATCCGTGATCTTTGACGCTATCCAGGCGGCGAAGGCGCGCAACGTGGACGTGCTGATTGCCGATACCGCAGGGCGTTTGCAGAACAAATCGCACCTGATGGAAGAGCTGAAGAAGATCGTTCGCGTCATGAAGAAGCTGGACGAAGACGCACCGCATGAAATTATGCTGACCATTGACGCCAGCACCGGACAGAACGCCATCAGCCAGGCGAAGCTGTTCCATGAAGCGGTAGGACTGACGGGGATCACGCTGACCAAACTGGACGGCACCGCGAAAGGCGGGGTGATCTTCTCCGTGGCCGACCAGTTCGGCATTCCTATCCGTTACATCGGTGTGGGCGAGCGTATTGAGGATTTACGTCCGTTTAAGGCGGACGACTTTATTGAGGCATTATTTGCCCGAGAGGACTAACAATGATTCGCTTTGAACACGTCAGCAAGGCCTATCTCGGTGGGAGACAAGCGCTGCAGGGGGTGACCTTTCACCTGCAGCCGGGCGAGATGGCATTCCTGACCGGCCATTCCGGCGCGGGGAAAAGTACCCTGCTCAAGCTTATCTGTGGGATCGAGCGGCCAAGCGCCGGAAAAATCTTTTTCAGCGGCCATGAGATCAGCCGTCTGAAAAACCGTGAGGTGCCGTTCCTGCGTCGTCAGATCGGCATGATTTTCCAGGATCACCACCTGCTGATGGATCGCACCGTTTTCGATAACGTGGCCATTCCGCTGATTATTGCCGGCGCCAGCTATGACGATATCCGCCGCCGCGTCTCTGCGGCGCTGGATAAGGTCGGGCTACTGGACAAAGCGAAGAACTTCCCGATCCAGCTCTCCGGCGGTGAACAGCAGCGCGTGGGTATCGCCCGCGCGGTGGTGAACAAGCCTGCCGTGCTGCTGGCGGATGAACCGACCGGTAACCTGGACGATGCCCTGTCAGAAGGGATTTTGCGTCTGTTTGAGGAGTTTAACCGCGTAGGGGTTACCGTATTGATGGCAACGCACGACATCGGGCTGATTTCCCGTCGTTCGTACCGCATGCTGACCCTGAGCGACGGGCATTTGCACGGAGGCCACGGTGAACAAGCGTGATGCAATAAACCAGATTCGGCAGTTCGGGAACCGGTTTGACCGTTTCCGTAAGCCGCAGGGCGGGGGTGACGGCAATCGTAATGCGCCGAAGCGCCAGAAGGCCGCGCCAAAACCGGCCTCCCGCAAAACCAACGTCTTTAACGAGCAGGTGCGCTACGCGTTCCACGGCGCGCTGCAGGACCTGAAAAGCAAACCGCTGGCGACGTTCCTGACGGTGATGGTAATCGCCATCTCCCTGACGCTGCCAAGCGTCTGCTACATGGTTTACAAGAACGTCAACCAGGCGGCGTCGCAGTATTATCCGTCTCCGCAGATCACGGTCTATCTGGATAAAGCGCTCGACGATAACGCGGCCGCGCAGGTGGTTGGGCAAATTCAGGCCGAGCAGGGCGTGGAGAAGGTCAACTATCTCTCACGTGAAGACGCGCTGGGCGAGTTCCGCAACTGGTCAGGCTTTGGCGGTGCGCTGGATATGCTTGAAGAGAACCCGCTGCCCGCCGTGGCGGTGGTGATCCCGAAGCTGGATTTCCAGGGAACCGATTCGCTTAACACCCTGCGCGATCGCATCACGCGCATTAAGGGCATTGATGAAGTGCGCATGGATGACAGCTGGTTTGCGCGTCTCGCTGCTTTGACCGGGCTGGTAGGCCGCGTCGCGGCGATGATTGGCGTGCTGATGGTGGCGGCGGTCTTCCTCGTCATTGGCAACAGCGTACGCCTGAGCATCTTCGCTCGTCGCGATACCATCAACGTGCAGAAACTGATTGGTGCGACGGATGGCTTCATCCTCCGACCGTTCCTTTACGGTGGCGCACTGCTCGGTTTTTCCGGCGCATTTCTTTCACTGATATTGTCAGAAATTTTGGTGATGCGGCTTTCCTCTGCCGTGACTGAAGTGGCGCAGGTTTTCGGAACCAAGTTTGATATCAGCGGCTTAGGGTTCGATGAGTGTCTCTTACTGCTGCTGGTGTGTTCAATGATTGGGTGGGTGGCAGCGTGGCTGGCAACCGTTCAACATTTACGTCACTTTACTCCCGACTAATAAAAGCGTGATATAATCTTTCCCTGCACCGAGATGTTCGCTCTGCAGGGAAAGTGTCCCTGTTGTCTCTTCCCCTGTTATCATCTCCATGTCACATTTTGTGCGTAATTTATTCACCGTTGCACCTGGAACTTGTGGATAAAATCACTGTCTGATAAAAGAGTGAATGCTAATCTCGTTGCTCAAACGCTTTGGCATGGTTGTTGCCTGACGGGGACAGCCTGGACCAGAAGAAACACTGAGAGGAATGAATGACCAAAGAAATGCAAACTTTAGCTTTAGCCCCTGTTGGTAACCTGGAATCTTATATCCGGGCTGCGAACACCTGGCCGATGTTAACGGCCGAGGAAGAAAAGGAGCTTGCTGAAAAGCTGCATTACCAGGGCGATCTGGAAGCAGCGAAAAAGCTGATCCTGTCTCACCTGCGCTTTGTTGTTCACATTGCTCGTAATTATGCGGGCTATGGCCTGCCGCAGGCGGACTTGATTCAGGAAGGTAACATCGGCCTGATGAAGGCTGTGCGTCGCTTTAACCCGGAAGTGGGTGTGCGACTGGTCTCCTTCGCCGTCCACTGGATCAAAGCAGAAATTCATGAATACGTGCTGCGCAACTGGCGTATCGTGAAAGTCGCCACGACAAAAGCGCAACGCAAACTGTTCTTCAACCTGCGTAAAACCAAGCAGCGTCTGGGCTGGTTCAATCAGGACGAAGTGGAAATGGTGGCGCGCGAGCTGGGTGTTTCCAGCAAAGACGTGCGTGAGATGGAATCCCGTATGGCCGCGCAGGACATGACTTTTGACATGTCTTCCGACGACGACGCATCTGACAGCCAGCCGATGGCACCGGTTCTGTATCTGCAGGATAAAACCTCTAACTTTGCTGACGGCATCGAAGAGGACAACTGGGAAGATCAGGCCGCGAATAAGCTGAGCTATGCGATGGAAGGCCTCGACGAACGTAGCCAGGATATTATCCGCGCCCGCTGGCTGGACGAAGACAACAAGTCCACGCTGCAGGAGCTGGCCGACCGCTACGGCGTCTCTGCGGAACGTGTCCGTCAGCTTGAAAAGAACGCCATGAAGAAACTTCGCGCCGCTATCGAAGCGTAATTAACGCGAAGTACACCGAGAACCCCTGGATGAGAGTCTGGGGGTTTTGTTTTTTTAGCGCCCGCTCTGGCGAATTCCCTCCCCCTGGCAAACACTTACTGATGCGCTAAGCAGGCGACTTTCTCAGGGGGACAGGGTGAAAAACAACGAACTGAACGACCGGCGGTTACAGGCGACGCCGCGCGGCATTGGCGTGATGTGTAACTTCTATGCCGATAAAGCCGAAAACGCCACGGTGTGGGACGTGGAAGGCAATGAGTACATCGACTTCGCCGCCGGGATCGCGGTGCTGAATACCGGCCATCGCCATCCTAAAGTCATTTCCGCCATCGAAAAACAACTCCACGCGTTTACCCACACGGCCTACCAGATTGTGCCGTACGAAGGCTACGTGGCGCTTGCCGAGCGCATCAATCAGCGCGTGCCGATTGACGGCCCGGCCAAAACCGCGTTCTTCTCGACGGGGGCTGAGGCGGTCGAAAACGCGGTGAAAATTGCCCGCGCCTTTACCAGACGTCCTGGCCTTATCACCTTCGGCGGCGCGTTCCACGGCCGCACCTTTATGACCATGGCGCTGACCGGCAAGGTTGCGCCTTACAAGCTCGGCTTTGGGCCCTTCCCCGGCTCGGTGTATCACGCGCAGTATCCGAATGAACTGCACGGCGTCAGCACCGCTGAGGCGTTAAAAAGCCTGGAACGCATCTTTAAAGCGGATATTGCCCCTGACCAGGTCGCGGCGATTATTCTCGAACCGGTTCAGGGAGAGGGCGGCTTCAACATCGCCCCGGCTGATTTTATGCAGGCGCTGCGCGCCCTGTGCGATACCCACGGCATTTTGCTGATTGCCGACGAGGTGCAAAGCGGCTTCGCCCGCACCGGCAAGCTGTTCTCGATGGAACACCACTGCGTGAAGCCCGATCTGATCACTATGGCGAAAAGCCTGGCGGGCGGGATGCCGCTCTCGGCGGTGTCGGGCCGTGCTGAAGTGATGGATGCGCCCGCGCCGGGTGGGCTGGGCGGTACCTACGCGGGTAACCCGCTGGCGATTGCGGCGGCGCACGCCGTGCTGGACGTGATTGACGAAGAGGATCTCTGCACGCGATCGGCGCATCTTGGCCATCACCTGGTGGAAGTGTTGAACAAGGCGAAGGAACACTGCCCGTATATCGCGGATATTCGCGCGCAGGGCTCGATGGTGGCGGTGGAGTTTAACGATCCGCAAACGGGCCGGCCTTCGCCGGAATTTACCCGCCAGGTGCAGGAGCGTGCATTGCAGGAAGGTCTGCTGCTTCTGAGCTGCGGCGTCTACGGCAACGTCATTCGTTTCCTGTATCCGCTGACGATTCCCGAAGTGCAGTTCCGTAAAGCGCTGGACATTATCTCCGCGTCGCTGACACGTTAAAGCCACATGCCCGGCGGAACTCTCTGCCGGGCTTATTATATATTCATTTCAAATTTGCTATTCCAAAATCATAAAAATGGGGTATGTTTTAGCAGAGTATGCTGAAAAAGCGCGAACAGCACACCTATAACTGAAATAAAGCGCTGCACAACAACATCACAACAATCGTAATAACCATAATAATGGGGAATCTCAGGATGAACATGAAGGGTAAAGCGTTACTGGCAGGATGTATCGCGTTGGCATTCAGCACCATGGCGCAGGCAGACATCAAAGTGGCTGTGGTTGGCGCCATGTCCGGTCCGGTAGCGCAGTACGGCGACCAGGAGTTTACTGGCGCAGAACAGGCGGTTGCAGACATTAACGCTAAGGGCGGTATCAAGGGCGAAAAACTGCAGATCGTAAAATATGATGATGCCTGTGACCCGAAACAGGCGGTCGCGGTCGCGAACAAAGTGGTGAACGACGGGATCAAATACGTTATCGGTCACCTGTGCTCTTCTTCTACTCAGCCGGCGTCTGACATCTACGAAGACGAAGGTATCCTGATGATCACCCCGGCGGCGACCGCGCCAGAGCTGACCGCACGCGGCTACAAGCTGACCCTGCGCACCACCGGTCTGGACTCTGACCAGGGCCCGACCGCGGCGAAATACATCGTTGAAAAAGTGAAGCCGAAACGCATTGCCATTGTTCATGACAAGCAGCAGTACGGTGAAGGTCTGGCGCGTTCAGTGCAGGACAACCTTAAGAAAGCCAATGCCGACGTGGTGTTCTTCGACGGGATCACCGCCGGTGAGAAAGATTTCTCCACGCTGGTTGCGCGTCTGAAGAAAGAGAATATCGACTTTGTTTACTACGGCGGCTACCACCCGGAAATGGGCCAGATCCTGCGCCAGGCGCGCGCGGCCGGCCTGAAAACCCAGTTCATGGGCCCGGAAGGCGTGGCGAACGTTTCTCTGTCTAACATCGCGGGTGAATCCGCCGAAGGCCTGCTGGTGACCAAACCGAAGAACTACGACCAGGTCCCTGCGAACAAACCTATCGTAGATGCCATCAAGGCGAAGAAACAGGATCCAAGCGGCGCGTTCGTCTGGACCACCTACGCGGCGCTGCAGTCGCTGCAGGCGGGCCTGAACCAGTCAGCCGATCCGGCTGAGATTGCCACCTGGCTGAAAGCGAACACCGTCGAAACCGTTATGGGGCCTCTCTCCTGGGACACGAAAGGCGACCTGAAGGGCTTCGAGTTCGGCGTGTTTGACTGGCATGCGAACGGCACGGCGACAGACGCCAAATAATTTTCCCGTCGCCTTTCGCGCCGCAGGTGCGTTGGCTGCGTTATTCAACCCCGGTCGCTTACTTATGTAAGCTCCCGGGGATTTCATAACTTGCCGCCTTCCTGCAACACGAAATGCTTGAGAAAATGCGGTAGAAATTGTAGGCCGGGCAAGGCGCAGCCGCCACCCGGCTTTCTTTTAGCGCTTCTCCCACCCGCTCTCCTGCGCCGTAAACCCTAACGCCTGCATAAACGCCGCCATGACGCCGCGGTCTTCCACGCCCACGTCGGCCATCCACCATGAGGTGACGCCCGGGTTTTCGCGGAGCACTTCTTCAATTAAATACTGCCCCACGCCGCGACGGCGGGTCACGTCACGCACGCGCAGCGAGTCCAGCGCCCCTTCCGTGCCGCTCAGCGTTACGCGAACGGCGGCCAGAAGACGCTCGTTAAAGCGCGCGGCATAGATACGGTGATTTTCGTCGACGGCCAGCGACGAAGGGGAATATTCCGGCCAGATCTTGCCCAGGTCGATATGATCCTGGTCGCTAAAGGTCACCAGACGCACGATTGTCAGTTTCATTAGCTGCTTGTCCAAATCAAATTGAGTAGGGGCAGTGTACTCAATTTATTCGCTCAGCGGCTTCCTCTTTTTATCGCCGTTTGCCAGGTGATTAGTTTTTTGGCAGCGCGTTGGGCAGTTTGAAAACACATGGATCGAAAAATAAGCAGGATTTTAACCTGAATGGCAGTGATTTATTCGGCGCTTTGTACCGTTATTTTATGCTGCAAACTGCACTTTTATTTGTTTATCTCTGCCTGATTTCAGAATATTATCTTTGCTTAATCGCCTGAAAAATAGAGATTTTAGTCTGGTTTTTGACAAAAACCTGCGCTAAACCATTAAAGGCACTGGTAAAAATAGCGTTGTTCATTAAAAGTACAGAATGCTTTTTAACCATAATAAAACAAAATATAAACACGACATCACGAATGGGGATTCAGAGATGAAAAGGAACGCGAAGACGTTAATCGCGGGGATGGTCGCACTGTCGATCTCGCATGCCGCCATGGCGGAAGACATAAAAGTTGCGGTAGTGGGTGCGATGTCCGGCCCTGTTGCCCAGTGGGGTGACATGGAGTTCAACGGTGCGCGCCAGGCCATCAAAGACATCAACGCTAAGGGCGGCATCAAGGGCGACAAGCTGGTGGGCGTGGAGTATGACGACGCCTGCGATCCGAAACAGGCCGTCGCGGTCGCCAACAAAATCGTCAACGATGGCATCCAGTATGTGATCGGCCACCTGTGCTCATCGTCCACCCAGCCCGCGTCTGACATCTACGAAGATGAAGGCATTCTGATGATCACCCCTGGCGCCACTAACCCTGAGCTGACCCAGCGCGGCTACCAGCACATCATGCGCACCGCCGGTCTGGACTCCTCTCAGGGGCCTACCGCCGCCAAATACATCCTTGAAACCGTCAAGCCGCAGCGTATCGCCATTATTCATGACAAGCAGCAGTACGGCGAAGGCCTGGCGCGCTCCGTTCAGGACGGCCTGAAAAAAGGCGGCGCGAACATCGTCTTCTTCGACGGCATTACCGCCGGTGAGAAAGACTTCTCCGCGCTGATCGCCCGTCTGCAAAAAGAGAATATCGACTTTGTTTACTACGGCGGCTACTACCCGGAGATGGGGCAGATGCTGCGTCAGGCGCGCGCCACCGGTCTGAAGACCCAGTTTATGGGGCCAGAGGGTGTGGGCAATGCTTCCCTGTCCAACATCGCCGGGGATTCTGCCGAAGGCATGCTGGTGACGATGCCAAAACGCTATGACCAGGATCCGGCCAACAAGGCTATCGTGGATGCGCTCAAGGCGCAGAAGAAAGATCCGAGTGGTCCGTACGTCTGGATCACCTACGCCGCCGTGCAGTCTCTGGCCACCGCGCTGGATCGTACCGGCAGCAAAGAACCGCTGGATCTGGTGAAAGATTTAAAAGCACACGGGGCGAACACCGTGATTGGGCCGCTGAACTGGGATGAGAAAGGCGATCTGAAGGGATTTGAGTTTGGTGTCTTTAAGTGGCACGCCGACGGTTCGTCTTCGGCCGCCAAATAATTATCCCACCGCCCGGCATGACGGGCGGGTATAAAAAGGTTTGCATATGTCCGAGCAGTTTCTCTATTTCCTGCAGCAGATGTTTAACGGCGTCACGCTGGGAAGCACCTACGCGCTGATCGCCATCGGCTATACGATGGTTTACGGCATTATCGGCATGATCAACTTCGCCCACGGCGAGGTCTACATGATCGGTAGCTATGTCTCCTTTATGATTATCGCCGCCCTGATGATGATGGGCATCGACAGCAGCTGGCTGTTGGTCGCCGCCGGGTTTGTCGGCGCGATTGTGATTGCCAGCGCCTACGGCTGGAGCATCGAGCGCGTGGCCTACCGGCCGGTGCGCAGCTCCAAGCGTCTGATTGCACTGATTTCCGCCATCGGGATGTCGATCTTCCTGCAAAACTACGTCAGCCTGACCGAAGGCTCGCGCGACGTGGCGCTGCCAAGCCTGTTTAACGGCCAGTGGATTGTGGGAGCCAGCGAAAACTTCGCGGCCTCTATCACCACCATGCAGCTGGTTATCTGGGTCGTGACCTTTATTGCGATGCTGGCCCTGACGCTGTTCATCCGCTACTCGCGGATGGGACGCGCCTGCCGCGCGTGCGCAGAAGACCTGAAGATGGCGAGCCTGCTCGGCATCAACACCGACCGCGTGATTGCCCTGACCTTCGTGATTGGCGCCGCGATGGCGGCGGTAGCGGGCGTGCTGCTCGGCCAGTTCTACGGCGTGATCAACCCGTACATCGGCTTTATGGCCGGGATGAAAGCTTTTACCGCGGCGGTGCTGGGCGGTATCGGCAGTATTCCGGGCGCGATGATTGGCGGCCTGATCCTGGGCGTGGCGGAAGCGCTCTCTTCGGCGTACCTGAGCACGGAATATAAAGACGTGGTGTCGTTTGCCCTGCTGATTCTGGTTCTGCTGGTCATGCCTACCGGTATTCTGGGCCGTCCGGAGGTAGAGAAAGTATGAAACCGATGCATTTTGCAATGGCGCTGCTCTCTGCCGCCATGTTCTTCGTGCTGGCGGGCGTCTTTATGGGCGTCCAGCTTGAGCTGAATGGCACCAAACTGGTGGTGGATACCGCCCCCGACATCCGCTGGCAGTGGGTGTTTATCGGTACCGCCGTGGTGTTCCTGTTCCAGCTGCTGCGTCCGCTGTTCCAGAAGTCGCTGAAAAACGTCTCCGGGCCGAAATTCGTCCTGCCGGCCATCGACGGGTCTACCGTTAAGCAGAAGCTGTTCCTCGTGGCGCTGCTGGTGGCTGCCGTGGCGTGGCCGTTCGTGGTGTCTCGTGGAACCGTGGATATCGCTACCCTGACCATGATCTACGTGATCCTCGGTCTCGGTCTGAACGTGGTGGTGGGGCTCTCAGGCCTGCTGGTGCTGGGCTACGGCGGCTTCTACGCCATCGGCGCCTACACCTTCGCGCTGCTGAACCACTATTACGGGCTCGGCTTCTGGACCTGCCTGCCGCTGGCAGGGCTGGTCTCTGCCGCCGCAGGCTTCCTGCTCGGTTTCCCGGTGCTGCGCCTGCGCGGTGACTACCTGGCGATTGTGACCTTAGGCTTCGGTGAAATCGTCCGTATCCTGCTGCTGAACAACACCGAAGTGACCGGCGGCCCGAACGGCATCAGCCAGATCCCGAAACCAACCTTCTTCGGCCTGGAGTTCAGCCGCACCGCCCGCGAAGGCGGCTGGGACACCTTCAGTAACTTCTTCGGCGTGAAGTATGACCCGTCCGACCGCGTCATCTGGCTCTATCTGGTGGCGCTGCTGCTGGTGGTCATCACCCTGTTCGTGATTAACCGCCTGCTGCGCATGCCGCTGGGCCGCGCGTGGGAAGCGCTGCGCGAAGATGAGATCGCCTGCCGCTCCCTGGGCCTGAACCCGACCCGCATCAAGCTGACCGCGTTTACCATCAGCGCCGCGTTTGCCGGTTTCGCCGGGACGCTGTTTGCCGCGCGTCAGGGCTTCGTCAGCCCGGAATCGTTCACCTTTGCCGAATCCGCCTTTGTGCTGGCGATTGTGGTGCTGGGCGGGATGGGCTCGCAGTTTGCCGTTATCCTCGCGGCCATCCTGCTGGTGGTCTCGCGCGAGCTGATGCGCGACTTTAACGAATACAGCATGTTAATGCTGGGTGGTTTGATGGTGCTGATGATGATCTGGCGTCCGCAGGGCTTGCTGCCGATGACCCGTCCACAGCTGAAGCTGAAGAACGGGCAAGCGAAAGGAGAGCAGGCATGAGTCAGCCATTATTATCCGTTAACGGTCTGATGATGCGTTTTGGCGGCCTGCTGGCGGTCAACAACGTGAATCTGGATTTGCACAAGAAAGAGATTGTCTCCCTGATTGGCCCGAACGGCGCGGGGAAAACCACGGTCTTTAACTGCCTGACCGGCTTCTACAAGCCGACGGGCGGCACCATCATGCTGCGCGATAAGCATCTTGAAGGGCTGCCGGGCCAGCAGATTGCCCGCATGGGCGTGGTGCGTACCTTCCAGCACGTGCGTCTGTTCCGCGAGATGACGGTGATTGAGAACCTGCTGGTGGCGCAGCATCAGCAGCTGAAAACCGGGCTGTTCTCCGGCCTGCTGAAAACCCCGGCCTTCCGCCGCGCGCAGGATGAAGCGCTCGATCGCGCCGCCACCTGGCTCGACCGAATTGGCCTGCTGCAGCACGCCAACCGTCAGGCGAGCAACCTGGCCTACGGCGACCAGCGTCGCCTGGAGATTGTGCGCTGCATGGTGACGCAGCCGGAAATCCTGATGCTCGACGAACCGGCGGCGGGCCTCAACCCGAAAGAGACCAAAGAGCTGGACGAGCTGATTGCCGAACTGCGCGATCACCACGACACCACCATTCTGCTGATTGAGCATGACATGAAGCTGGTGATGGGCATTTCCGACCGTATCTACGTGGTTAACCAGGGTACGCCGCTGGCAAACGGCACGCCGGAAGAGATCCGCAACAACCCGGACGTGATCCGCGCATACCTGGGTGAGGCATAAGATGGAAAAAGCGATGTTAACGTTCGACAAGGTCAATGCGCACTACGGCAAGATCCAGGCGCTGCACGACGTCAGCCTGCATATCAACCAGGGTGAAATCGTCACCCTGATTGGCGCCAACGGCGCGGGTAAGACCACGCTGCTCGGCACCCTGTGCGGTGACCCGCGCGCCACCAGCGGGCGGATTGTGTTTGACGGCAAAGACATTACCGACTGGCAGACCGCCAGAATCATGCGCGAGGCGGTGGCGATTGTTCCGGAAGGGCGTCGCGTGTTCTCGCGTATGACGGTGGAAGAGAACCTGGCGATGGGCGGCTTCTTCGCCCACCGCGATGAATACCAGACCCGCATCAAGTGGGTGTACGAACTCTTCCCGCGCCTGTGGGAGCGTCGCATCCAGCGTGCAGGCACCATGTCAGGCGGTGAACAGCAGATGCTGGCGATCGGCCGCGCGCTGATGAGCCAGCCGCGCCTGCTGCTG
The DNA here is from genome assembly GCF_052974705.1 of Enterobacter sp. fkY84-1. Lineage (NCBI taxonomy): Bacteria > Pseudomonadati > Pseudomonadota > Gammaproteobacteria > Enterobacterales > Enterobacteriaceae > Enterobacter > Enterobacter sp. fkY84-1. The sequence goes on from NZ_CP169393.1 coordinate 293,410, forward strand.
CTGGATGAGCCGTCGCTCGGCCTGGCGCCGATCATCATCCAGCAGATTTTCGACACCATTGAGCAGCTGCGTAAAGAGGGGATGACCATCTTCCTCGTTGAGCAGAACGCCAACCAGGCGCTGAAGCTGGCTGACCGTGGCTACGTGCTGGAGAACGGCCGCGTGGTGCTGGAAGACACCGGCGACGCGCTGCTGGCGAACGAAGCGGTGCGGAGCGCTTACCTGGGCGGCTGAGCCGTCTGTATCGCCCGGTGGCGCTGCGCTTACCGGGCCTACAGGGATCGACCAGGCCGGGTAAGGCGTAGCCGCCACCCGGCTTTTTTAACCACTACACCCCTTCACACAACCATCATCCCCCTGACCCTTTGCTGTCACTTATCTGTAAACAAACAGTTATTTTTCTGTCATTCGAGCATGTCATGTTACCTCGCGAGCATAAAACGCGTGATATCGCGCATCCGGCACAATAAGAGAGATGACAATGACATCGTTACGACACACAGCTTTGGGTCTGGCACTGGGTCTGGCTTTTGCGACGAATGCAATGGCTGTGACGACCATTCCGTTCTGGCATTCCATGGAAGGGGAGTTGGGTAAAGAAGTTGACTCCCTGGCGCAGCGTTTCAACGACACCCATCCGGATTACAAAATTGTGCCGGTGTACAAAGGCAACTACGAGCAGAGCCTGAGCGCGGGCATCGCCGCCTTCCGTACCGGCAACGCGCCTGCACTGTTACAGGTTTATGAAGTGGGCACCGCCACCATGATGGCCTCCAAAGCCATCAAGCCGGTCTATGAAGTGTTCAAAGAAGCGGGTATTAACTTCGATGAATCCCAGTTCGTGCCAACCGTAGCGGGTTACTACACCGATTCCAAAACCGGACATCTGCTGTCTCAGCCGTTTAACAGCTCCACGCCGGTGCTGTACTACAACAAAGACGCCTTCAAGAAAGCCGGTTTAGACCCGGAGCAGCCGCCAAAAACCTGGCAGGACCTGGCCGAATACACCGCGAAGCTGAAAGCGGCGGGAATGAAGTGCGGCTACGCCAGCGGCTGGCAGGGCTGGATCCAGATCGAAAACTTCAGCGCCTGGCACGGCCTGCCGGTGGCGACCAAAAACAACGGCTTCGACGGCACCGACGCGGTACTGGAGTTTAACAAGCCGGAGCAGGTGAAGCACATCGCGCTGCTGGAAGCACTGAACAAGAAGGGCGACTTCAGCTACTTCGGGCGTAAAGACGAATCCACCGAGAAGTTCTATAACGGCGACTGCGCCATTACCACCGCCTCGTCCGGCTCGCTGGCGGATATCCGTCACTACGCCAAATTCAACTACGGCGTGGGCATGATGCCGTACGATGCCGACGTGAAGGGCGCGCCGCAGAACGCCATCATCGGCGGGGCGAGCCTGTGGGTGATGCAGGGTAAAGACAAGGGCACCTACAAAGGCGTGGCCGAGTTCCTCGACTTCCTGGCGAAGCCGGAAAACGCCGCCGAATGGCACCAGAAGACCGGCTACCTGCCGATCACCAAAGCCGCGTATGACCTGACCCGCGAGCAGGGCTTCTACAGCAAGAACCCGGGCGCGGATATCGCGACGCGTCAGATGCTGAACAAGCCGCCGTTGCCGTTCACCAAAGGCCTGCGCCTGGGCAACATGCCGCAGATCCGCACCATCGTGGATGAAGAGCTGGAAAGCGTCTGGACCGGGAAGAAAACGCCACAGCAGGCGCTGGATTCCGCGGTAGAGCGCGGGAATCAGCTGCTGCGCCGCTTTGAGCAGTCGACGAAATCGTAATCCGTGATTCGCCCGGTGACGCGTAGCGATCCGGGCCTACGGGGATCGTGCGGGCTGATGCCCTCACCCCAACCCTCTCCAACGGGGAGAGGGAGAAATATTTGTAGGCCGGGTAAGGCGTAGCCGCCACCCGGCATTGCTCAGGAACCCAATCTCAATGTCATCATCCCGTCCGGTGTTCCGTTCCCGCTGGCTGCCGTACCTGCTGGTCGCGCCTCAGCTGGTCATCACCGTTATCTTCTTTATCTGGCCTGCGGGCGAAGCGCTGTGGTACTCGGTACAAAGCGTCGATCCGTTTGGGCTCTCCAGCCAGTTTGTCGGGCTGGACAACTTTACCGCGTTGTTCCATGACAGCTACTACCTGGACGCCTTCTGGACGACGATCAGGTTCAGCGCGCTGGTCACCGTCAGCGGCCTTGTTGCCTCGCTGTTTTTCGCCGCGCTGGTGGACTATGTGGTGCGCGGCAGCCGCCTGTATCAGACCCTGATGCTGCTGCCGTACGCCGTGGCGCCCGCCGTCGCCGCTGTGCTGTGGATCTTCCTGTTTAACCCGGGGCGCGGGCTGATTACCCATTTCCTGGCAGAGTTCGGCTACGACTGGAACCACGCCCAGAACAGCGGCCAGGCCATGTTCCTGGTGGTGTTCGCCTCGGTGTGGAAGCAGATCAGCTACAACTTCCTGTTCTTCTTTGCCGCGCTGCAGTCCATCCCGCGTTCGCTGGTGGAGGCCGCCGCGATTGACGGCGCAGGGCCGATTCGTCGCTTCTTCAGGCTGTCGCTGCCGCTGATCGCCCCGGTGAGCTTCTTCCTGCTGGTGGTTAACCTCGTGTACGCCTTCTTCGACACCTTCCCGGTGATCGATGCGGCCACCGCAGGCGGTCCGGTGCAGGCGACCACCACGCTTATCTATAAGATCTACCGCGAAGGCTTCGCCGGGCTGGATCTCTCGGCCTCCGCCGCGCAGTCGGTGGTGCTGATGTTCCTCGTCATCATCCTCACGGTGGTGCAGTTCCGCTATGTTGAAAGTAAGGTGCGCTACCAATGATTGAGAACCGTCGCGGGCTGACGATTTTCAGCCACACCATGCTGATTCTGGGGATCATCGTCATCCTGTTTCCACTGTACGTGGCCTTTGTCGCCGCCACGCTGGACACCAAAGCGGTGTTCGACACGCCGATGACGCTGATCCCAGGCACGCATCTGTTCGAGAACATGAAGACCATCTGGACCCAGGGCGTGGGCGCCAACAGCGCGCCGTTCTGGCTGATGATGCTCAACAGCTTCATCATGGCGTTCGGCATTACGGTCGGCAAAATTACGGTGTCGATGCTCTCGGCCTTCGCCATCGTCTGGTTCCGCTTTCCGCTGCGCAACCTCTTCTTCTGGATGATCTTCATTACCCTGATGCTGCCGGTGGAGGTGCGTATCTTCCCGACGGTGGAAGTGATCGCCAACCTGAAGATGCTCGACAGCTACGCGGGCCTCACCCTGCCGCTGATGGCCTCGGCGACCGCCACCTTCCTGTTCCGCCAGTTCTTTATGACCCTGCCGGACGAGCTGATTGAAGCCGCGCGCATCGACGGCGCCTCGCCGATGCGCTTCTTCCGTGACATCGTGCTGCCGCTGTCGAAAACCAACCTTGCGGCGCTGTTTGTGATCACCTTTATCTACGGCTGGAACCAGTACCTGTGGCCGCTGCTGATTATTCAGGACGTCAATCTCGGCACCGCCGTGGCGGGCATCAAAGGCATGATTGCCACCGGCGAAGGCACCACCCTCTGGAACCAGGTGATGGCGGCGATGCTGCTCACCCTAATCCCACCCGTAGTCATTGTTTTAGCCATGCAGCGCGCGTTTGTCCGCGGCCTGGTCGATAGCGAGAAATAAGATGGCAGGTTTAAAACTTCAGGCAGTAACCAAAAGCTGGGACGGCAAAACCCAGGTGATTCAGCCGCTCACGCTCGACGTGGCGGACGGGGAGTTTATCGTGATGGTCGGCCCGTCCGGCTGCGGCAAATCTACGCTGCTGCGCATGGTGGCGGGGCTGGAGCGCGTGACGTCCGGGGATATCTGGATTGACCGCCAGCGCGTCACCGAGATGGAGCCGAAAGACAGGGGCATCGCGATGGTGTTCCAGAACTACGCCCTCTACCCGCACATGAGCGTGGAGGAGAACATGGCCTGGGGGCTGAAAATCCGCGGCATGGGCAAAGGCCATATTGAGGAGCGCGTGAAAGAAGCGGCGCGTATTCTGGAGCTGGACGGCCTGCTCAAGCGCCGCCCGCGCGAACTCTCCGGCGGCCAACGCCAGCGCGTGGCGATGGGGCGCGCCATCGTGCGCGATCCGGCGGTATTCCTCTTCGACGAGCCGCTCTCTAACCTCGACGCCAAGCTGCGCGTGCAGATGCGTCTTGAGCTGCAGCAGCTGCACCGTCGTCTGAAAACCACGTCACTGTACGTCACCCACGATCAGGTTGAGGCCATGACCCTCGCCCAGCGCGTGATGGTGATGAACAAAGGCGTTGCCGAGCAGATTGGTACCCCCGTGGAAGTCTACGAGAAACCGGCCACCCGCTTTGTGGCGAGCTTTATCGGCAGCCCGGCGATGAACCTGCTCGAAGGGCGCATCAGCAGCACGGGCACGCACTTTGAGCTGGAAAGCGGGATGGCATTGCCGATCAACTGGTACTATCGTGGCTACGCCGGGCGTAAGATGACGCTCGGTATCCGCCCGGAACATATCGGTTTAACCTCTCAGGCGGAAGGCGGCGTGCCGCTGGTGATGGACACGCTGGAGATGTTGGGTGCAGATAACCTGGCGCACGGGCGCTGGGGCGAGCAAAAGATGGTGGTGCGTCTGGCGCATCAGGAGCGCCCGAAAGCGGGCAGCACGCTGTGGCTGCACCTGCCGGAAAATCATCTGCACCTTTTTGACGGTGAAACAGGACAACGAGTATGAGCAACTGGCCTTATCCCCACGTCGTCGCCCACCGCGGCGGCGGTAAACTGGCGCCGGAGAACACCCTGGCGGCGATTGATGTTGGCGCGCGTTACGGCCACACCATGATCGAGTTCGACGCCAAGCTGTCGAAAGACGGCGAGATTTTCCTGCTGCATGACGATAACCTCGAACGCACCAGCAACGGCTGGGGCGTGGCGGGCGAGCTGCCGTGGCGCGATTTGCTGAAAGTCGACGCCGGAAGCTGGTACAGCGGCGAATTCAAAGGCGAACCGCTGCCGCTGCTGGCGGAAGTGGCCGATCGCTGTCGCCAGCACGGCATGATGGCCAATATCGAAATCAAACCGACCTCCGGCACCGGGCCGCTGACCGGCAAAGTGATTGCCCTTGCCGCGCGCGAGCTGTGGGAAGGGATGACCGCGCCGCTGCTCTCCTCGTTTGAAATTGACGCCCTGGAGGCGGCACAGGCGGCCGTGCCGGAGCTGCCGCGCGGGCTGCTGCTGGACGAGTGGCGCGAGGACTGGCGCGAGCTGACGACGCGCTTAGCGTGTGTCTCTATTCATCTTAATCACAAGCTGCTGGATGAGGCGCGGGTGAAGATGCTGAAAGACGCGGGACTGCATATTCTGGTTTACACCGTCAACAAACCCCAGCGTGCGGCCGAACTGCTGCGCTGGGGCGTGGACAGCATCTGTACCGATGCGATTGACCTGATTGGCCCGGACTTTAGTTCTGCGGATTAAGCATACTGCCATTCGACTGCGGCGGCAGCATATGCTGCTGTCCGCTGCCTGACGAAGTCATTCCACCTAACATTCCGCCGTTTCTGTTCGGCAGCGGCTGCTCGCGCACCTGCCCCTGCTGCACGCGCTGGGTGTTGGCGTTCATCTGATTTTGCAGGCTTTGCTGCTGCATCTGGGTCTGCGTTCTCAGCTGCTGATTCAGCATCCCTTTTTGCTGCTGTTGCTGGCTCATCATCTCGGTCTGCATACGCTGCTGGCTCGGGATAACGTAACCCGGCTGGTTCGGGTTATTCATCGTATTGAGTGGCTGTGCGAGCGCGGCAAACGGGATCAGCGCCGTAAGAATCAATAAGCGTTTCATTGTCATTTCCTCCTTTTGAGGTCTCTCTTAAGTTTACCCTGATTTCACCATGACGATGATTTTTTAGGAGTTGTGAACCAGGCTTAAGCGGGGAATATGGATCCCTTCACCTGGAGAACAATAATGATGAAACCAACGTTTTTGCGCTGGGTCGCCCTCGCCGCGCTGATGGCAGGCGGTACATTTAGCGTGGCGGCCAACCCGCCCGCGGCGCCTCCGGTCTCTTACGGCGTGGAGGAAGATGTCTTTCATCCCGTGCGGGCAACCCACGGCATGGTGGCGTCGGTGGATGCGCTGGCGACCCGCGTGGGCGTCGATATTCTCAGGCAGGGCGGTAACGCGGTGGATGCGGCGGTCGCCGTCGGCTATGCGCTGGCGGTGACGCACCCGCAGGCGGGGAACCTGGGCGGCGGCGGCTTTATGATGCTGCGCACCAAAGACGGGAAAACCACCGCCATCGACTTCCGTGAAATGGCGCCTTCTCAGGCGTCACGGGACATGTTCCTCGATGACCAGGGCAACCCGGACAGTAAAAAATCCCTGACCTCGCACCTGGCCTCCGGCACGCCGGGCACCGTTGCGGGCTTCTCGCTGGCGCTGGAAAAATACGGCACGATGCCGCTGAACAAGGTGGTGCAGCCTGCTATCAAGCTGGCGCGGGAGGGCTTTGTGGTGAATGACGCCCTGGAAGACGACCTCAAAACCTACGGCAGCGAAGTCATTCCGAATCACGAAAACAGTAAGGCGATCTTCTGGAAAGACGGTGAACCGCTGAAGAAGGGCGATAAGCTGGTGCAGAAGAATCTCGCCAAAAGCCTGGAGCTGATTGCGGAGCACGGTCCGGACGCTTTCTACAAAGGGGCGATTGCCGACCAGATTGCACAAGAGATGCAGAAGAACGGCGGGCTCATCACCAAAGCGGATCTGGCGGACTACAGGGCGGTGGAGCGCGAGCCGATTAGCGGCACCTACCGCGGGTACGAGGTCTTCTCCATGCCGCCGCCGTCTTCCGGGGGCATTCACATCGTGCAGATCCTCAACATTCTTGAAAACTTCGATATGCACAAGTTCGGCTTCGGCAGCGCGGATGCCATGCAGATAATGGCGGAGGCGGAAAAACGCGCCTACGCTGACCGCTCGGAATATCTCGGCGACCCGGACTTCGTGAAGGTGCCGTGGCAGGCGCTGACCAACAAAGCGTATGCCAAATCTATTGCCGATCAGATCGACATCAACAAGGCTAAGCCGTCGAGCGAGATCCGTCCCGGCAAGCTGGCGCCGTATGAAAGCAACCAGACCACCCACTTCTCGGTGGTGGATAAAGACGGTAACGCGGTGGCGGTGACCTATACGCTCAACACCACCTTCGGAACCGGGATTGTGGCGGGCAACAGCGGCATTCTGCTGAACAACGAGATGGATGACTTCTCTGCCAAGCCGGGCGTGCCGAACGTCTACGGGCTGGTCGGCGGCGATGCGAACGCGGTAGGGCCGAAGAAACGTCCGCTGTCGTCCATGTCGCCCACCATCGTGGTGAAAGAGGGCAAAACCTGGCTGGTAACCGGTAGCCCGGGCGGCAGCCGGATTATCACCACCGTATTGCAGATGGTGGTGAACAGCATCGACTTTGGGATGAACGTCGCCGAAGCGACTAACGCCCCGCGTTTCCACCACCAGTGGCTGCCGGACGAGCTGCGCGTCGAGAAGGGCTTTAGCCCGGACACCATTAAACTGCTTGAGCAGCGTGGGCAGAAGGTGGCGGTGAAGGAGGCGATGGGCAGCACCCAGAGCATTATGGTGGGGCCGGACGGAGCGCTGTTTGGCGCATCAGACCCGCGTTCGGTGGATGATTTGACGGCGGGGTATTGATGTATTGCCCGGTGGCGCTGCGCTTACCGGGCCTACAACTGCACGAACGTAGGCCGGGTAAGGCGAAGCCGCCACCCGGCAAATCACTACTTCATTCTCGCCATATAATACGCGTCCACATGTTCGCCGTTGCGCAGGGCAAATTTCTTGCCGGTCCCTTCGATTTCAAAACCAAAATTTTTATAGAGGGCAACAGCCGCGGGGTTATCGGCAAAGACCGTCAGTTCGATACGTTCAATGCGCAACCAGTTGTCACACAGGTTGATCATCTCGCTCATGAGCCTGCGGCCTACGCCGCGTCCCTGCATATCCGCAGCCACGCTGATGCCGAATGTGGCAACATGGCTGCGACGCGGGTTTTCCATCACGTCCAGCGCCATATGCCCGATAACGCGCTGGTCCAGACAGGCAACGAGATGGCGCCGGCCTGGTTTTGTCGCAACGCGTTCGTGCCATATTTCCATAGAAGGATGAGGGAGCTGTAGCGTGTCGTGATACACATCAGGATGCGACATGATGTCACGTAAAGCTTCTGCATCGCTGGGTTCGATGTGGCGTATCACTATCTCACTCATTCCTTGTTCCTCAGTCAGTTAAACGTCCCTTCCAACATCAATGACTTTAAAATTTGAGTCAACCGCTATTTTTTGCAAAAAGTATTGGACAAGTGCGAATGAGAATGATTATTATTGCTCTGCATTCAGGAAGACTGCTACGGGAACCTGAAAGCACGACATTGCTCACATTGCTTCCAGTATTACTTTAGCCAGCTTTTAGCTGGCTTTTTTTTTGTTATGGTTAGACTCAGTAACCTTCCAAAAGGACTGAGCCATGACACTACACTGTGCATTTATTGGATTTGGCAAAAGCACCACCCGCTATCACCTGCCGTATGTCCTCAACCGTAAAGATACCTGGCATGTGGCCCATATCTACCGCCGCCGCGCGAAGCCGGAAGAGCAATCTCCTCAGTATTCCCACATCCACTTCACCAGCGATCTCGATGAGGTGCTTAACGATCCGCAGGTCACGCTGGTGATTGTCTGCACCCACGCCGACAGCCATTTTGACTATGCGAAACGCGCGCTGGAAGCGGGCAAAAACGTGCTGGTAGAAAAGCCGTTCACCCCGACCATCGCCGAAGCGAAAGCGCTGTTCGCGCTGGCGAAAAGTAAAGGGTTGACCGTCACGCCGTATCAGAACCGTCGCTTTGACAGCTGCTTCCTGACGGCAAAAAAAGCGATTGAAAGCGGCAAGCTCGGCGACATTGTGGAGATAGAAAGCCACTTCGATTACTACCGTCCGGTGGCGGAAACGCAACCCGGACTGCCGCAGGATGGTTCGTTCTATGGTCTGGGGGTGCATACCATGGACCAGATCATCTCCCTGTTTGGCCGCCCGGACCACGTGGCGTATGACATTCGCAGCCTGCGCAACAAAGCCAACCCGGACGATACCTTCGAAGCCCAGCTGTTCTACGGTGACCTGAAGGCCATCGTCAAAACCAGCCATCTGGTGAAAATCGACTACCCGAAATTTATCGTTCACGGCACTAAAGGTTCGTTTATCAAATTCGGCATTGACCAGCAGGAGACCAGCCTGAAGGCCAATATCATGCCGGGTGAGCCAGGCTTTGCCGCGGACGATTCCGTGGGCGTGCTGGAGTATGTGAACGACGAAGGCGTAACGGTCAAAGAAACGCTGAAGCCGGAAACCGGCGACTATGGCCGCGTCTATGATGCGCTGTTTGAGACTCTCACAAACGGCACGGCGAATTACGTCAAGGAATCTGACGTTCTGACCAACCTCGAAATCCTTGAACGGGCCTTCGAACAGGCTTCTCCTGCCACGGTAACCCTCGCGAAATAAGCAAAAACGGCTCCTCTGCACTTGTTCACAATTTTTGAACAGAGGAGTCAATTTTCACCCCCTATGATCCCAGGCCGTTTGCGTCCACACTTACTCCATCGAAACGAACTGAGGGTGAAACAATGATCTACTTACGCAAAGCAAACGAACGTGGTCACGCGAATCATGGCTGGCTGGACTCATGGCATTCATTCTCGTTTGCCGACTACTACGACCCGAACTTCATGGGCTTCTCCGCACTGCGCGTGATTAACGACGACGTGATTGATGCAGGCCAGGGCTTTGGTACCCACCCGCACAAAGACATGGAAATCCTGACCTATGTGCTGGAAGGCGCGGTTGAGCACCAGGACAGCATGGGCAACAAAGAGCAGGTTCCGGCGGGCGAGTTCCAGATTATGAGCGCGGGTACCGGGGTGCGTCACTCCGAGTACAACCCAAGCAAAACGGAAAAACTGCACCTGTATCAAATCTGGATCATTCCAGAAGAGACCGGCATCACGCCGCGCTACGAGCAGCGCCGCTTCGACGCCAAACAGGGTAAACAGCTGGTGCTCTCCCCGGATGCGCGTGAAGGTTCCCTGAAAGTGCATCAGGATATGGAGCTGTACCGCTGGGCGCTGGCGAAAGATGAACAGTCCGTGCATCAGATTGCCGCTAACCGCCGCGTCTGGATCCAGGTGGTTAAAGGCGACGTGTCCATCAACGGCACCAAAGCGACAACCGCCGATGGTCTGGCTATCTGGGATGAGCAGGCGATCTCCGTGCATGCCGACAGCGAAAGCGAAATTCTGCTGTTTGACCTGCCGCCGGTGTAATAAAACATAAATAAATCCCCATCCTTCCCTTTGACAGGGGAAGGATGGGCTTTGTCCGTGGTAAACTGAGCGAATCTCTCACTTCAAGATTTCTCAGGACGATGAAAAAGAAACGCCCCGTACTTCAGGATGTCGCCGATCGCGTCGGTGTGACCAAAATGACGGTCAGCCGTTTTTTACGTAACCCGGAACAGGTTTCCGTGGCGTTACGTGGCAAGATTGCCGCTGCCCTTGATGAACTGGGTTATATCCCCAACCGTGCGCCCGATATTCTCTCCAATGCGACCAGCCGCGCGGTGGGCGTTCTGCTTCCTTCTTTGACCAACCAGGTTTTCGCCGAAGTATTACGTGGAATTGAAAGCGTCACCGATGCGTTTGGCTACCAGACCATGCTCGCCCACTACGGGTACAAGCCGGAACTCGAAGAGGAACGTCTTGAATCGATGCTTTCCTGGAACATTGACGGCCTGATTTTAACCGAACGAACCCACACTGCCCGCACGCTCAAAATGATTGAAGTGGCCGGTATTCCGGTCGTGGAGCTGATGGACAGCCAGTCGCCGTGCCTCGACATCGCCGTCGGCTTTGATAACTTCGAAGCGGCGCGCCAGATGACGGCGGCCATTATCGCCCGCGGGCATCGTCATATCGCCTATCTGGGTGCGCGTCTTGATGAACGTACTATCATCAAACAGAAGGGATACGAGCAGGCGATGCTCGACGCGAACTTAACCCCGTACAGCGTGATGGTGGAGCAGTCCTCTTCCTATACGTCGGGTATTGAGCTGATGCGTCAGGCGCGACGCGAGTATCCGCAACTGGACGGTATTTTCTGTACCAACGATGACCTCGCGGTCGGCGCAGCGTTTGAGTGCCAGCGTCTGGGGCTGAAGATCCCTGATGATATGGCGATCGCCGGTTTCCACGGCCATGACATCGGTCAGGTGATGGAGCCGCGTCTGGCGAGCGTCCTGACGCCGCGTGAACGTATGGGCCGCATTGGCGCAGAACGCCTGCTGGCGCGCATTCGTGGCGAGACGGTGACCCCGAAAATGTTAGATTTAGGTTTCACCTTGTCACCGGGTGGATCTATTTGAACTGACAAATTTGAAGTAGCTCACACTTATTCACTTCGCGCACGTTTGGATATTGCTTCTCTTTTGCCCCAGCAGGACAATGTTACCGATAACTGTTACCCGTAACAATTGACTGAGGGACACCCTTTGAGCACGACTAATCACGATCACCACGTCTACGTCCTGATGGGCGTTTCCGGTAGCGGGAAATCAGCCGTGGCCAGCGAAGTGGCGCATCAACTCCAGGCTGCGTTTCTTGATGGCGACTTCCTCCATCCGCGCAGCAACATCATGAAAATGGCCTCCGGCGAACCGCTGAACGATGACGACCGCAAACCGTGGTTGCAGGCGCTGAATGACGCCGCGTTCGCGATGCAGCGCACTAACAAAGTCTCCCTGATCGTCTGCTCCGCGCTGAAAAAAACCTACCGCGACCTGCTGCGCGACGGCAACCCAAACCTCTCTTTCATCTACCTGAAAGGAGATTTCGAGGTGATTGAAAGCCGCCTGAAGGCGCGCAAAGGTCACTTCTTCAAAACCCAGATGCTGGTAACGCAGTTCGAAGCGCTGCAGGAGCCGGGTGAAGACGAGAAAGACGTCTTAGTGGTTGATATCGATCAGTCACTGGAGGGTGTTGTTGCCAGCACCATCGAGGTCATTAATAAAAGGCAGTAAGTTTTGAGTACATTAACGCTAGTTTTGACAGCAGTGGGTTCGGTATTGCTGCTGCTGTTTTTAGTGATGAAGGCGCGCATGCACGCCTTTGTTGCTTTGATGGTGGTTTCTATTGGTGCAGGTCTCTTTTCCGGTATGCCGCTCGACAAGATCGCCGCGACAATGGAAAAAGGGATGGGCGGTACGCTGGGCTTCCTGGCGATTGTGGTCGCGCTGGGCGCGATGTTTGGCAAGATTTTGCACGAGACGGGCGCGGTCGACCAGATTGCCGTTAAGATGCTGAAATCCTTCGGCCACAGTCGTGCGCATTACGCGATTGGTCTGGCCGGTCTGATTTGCGCGCTGCCGCTGTTCTTCGAAGTGGCCGTTGTGCTGCTGATAAGCGTCGCCTTCTCCATGGCGCGCCATACCGGTACTAACCTCGTGAAGCTGGTCATTCCGCTGTTTGCGGGCGTGGCGGCAGCCGCAGCGTTTCTGCTGCCGGGGCCTGCCCCGATGCTGCTGGCCTCCCAGATGCACGCCGACTTTGGCTGGATGATCCTGATTGGCCTGTGCGCGGCAATCCCGGGGATGATTATCGCCGGTCCGCTGTGGGGCAACTTCATCAGCCGTTACGTTGAGCTGCACATTCCGGACGACATTACCGAGCCGCACCTGGGCGAGGGCAAAATGCCATCCTTCGGCTTCAGCCTGTCGCTGATCCTGCTGCCGCTAGTGCTGGTGGGCCTGAAAACCATCGCCGCGCGCTTTGTGCCGGTCGGTTCTACCGCCTACGAATGGTTTGAGTTCATTGGTCATCCGTTCACGGCGATCCTGGTGGCGTGCCTGGTGGCGATTTACGGCCTGGCGATGCGTCAGGGGATGCCAAAAGACCGGGTGATGGAGATCTGCGGTGCGGCGCTGCAGCCTGCGGGGATTATCCTGCTGGTGATCGGTGCAGGCGGCGTGTTCAAGCAGGTGCTGGTGGATTCCGGCGTGGGCCCGGCTCTGGGCGAAGCGCTGACCGGGATGGGCCTGCCGATTGCGGTCACCTGCTTTGTGCTGGCTGCGGCGGTACGTATCATCCAGGGTTCCGCCACCGTGGCGTGTTTAACCGCCGTGGGTCTGGTGATGCCGGTGATTGAACAGCTGAACTACTCCGGTGCCCAGATGGCCGCGCTCTCTATCTGTATCGCGGGCGGTTCGATTGTGGTCTCTCACGTTAACGACGCCGGCTTCTGGCTGTTCGGTAAGTTTACCGGCGCCACCGAAGCGCAAACCCTGAAAACCTGGACGCTGATGGAAACTATCCTCGGCACGACGGGTGCAATTGTCGGGATGATTGCCTTTACGCTGCTCAGCTAAATGCGGTGATTTAACAAGGCTAAAAATAAGGCCCGGTAGCGTCAGCGCTTACCGGGCCTTTTTATTATCCAGGGCATCAGGCCGGGCCATAACCCGGCATTGTGTTACTCACCCTGCGTGGCGCTCTCAATCGTCAAGCGCACGTCCGAGGTAATCAGCTCCGCCAGCATCTGGTACACCTTCAACGTCTCTTCCGGCTCGGCATCACCCGTATCGCTGATGAAGCCTTCATCGCGCAGCGTCAGCACCAGAGAACTGAAGACCGCTTTGTCGAAGAATTCAGGGGCGTTAATACCGTGCAGAACGGACAGGCGCTGGGCCAGCGTCCGGCTCTCTTTCTCCAGCGTACCGCGGTTGATGGACGGGTTCGCGCTCAGCAGCCAGAACGTGATGGCGTAGCGCTGCAGCGTTTCGCGCGCACCGGCCGCCAGCAGCTGCAGGGTGCGGGAGCGTGACGGATTGATGTGCAGCTCGTCGTTGTTCAGGGTAATCAGCCCCTGGCGACGCATCTCTTCCGTCATCTTATCCAGTTCTGTCGCCAGCTCATCCTTACTCCAGCGCAGGAACAGCTCCGCTTTCAGCATTGGATAGATGGTCTCAAGATGGCGCAATAGCTCCTGACGGGAGATATGACGATGCTGGGTAATAATGGCGGCCATGAGCGACGGCAGCATCAGCATATGCGTGATGTTGTTGCGGTAGTAGGTCATCAGCACCGCCTGCTCGCGCGGCAGAATGATGATGTCGCCGATCGTGTCCTTCTCCACTTCAAACTTGTTCATCTGCAACGCGTGATCGATAAGTTCACTGGCGGTTGCAGAAGGCACGGTCGAGTCAACCGAATACGGCACGTTACGCATCATGTCCAGATAGCAATCCAGCTGCTCCGTGAGCTGTTCACGGGTCAGCGAGCGCTGACGTGAAGCCAGCAGCGCCGTACAGCAGAGGTTCATGGCGTTAGCCGCACCGGCGTTGTTAATGCGCACCATCAGCTCGGACGCGATGCCGTTAACCGTTGGCGTTAGCCAGGCCGGACGCACCGCTTCGATAGGATCGATGGACTCGCGCCACTCCGGCACGTGATGGTTCAGGTAGGTCATCAGCGGCATCGGCTCGCCGAAGTTCACGTAGCCCTGACCGAGATTGCGCAGCTTGCTCAAGCCGCGCAGCATCTGCGGCAGGCTCTCTTTCTCTTTGGTCGCGCCACGCAGCTCTTTCGCGTACGTGCCCACTTCCATCACGTGCTCGTAGCCGATGTAGATAGGCACCAGCGTGATCGGACGGGTACCTCCGCGCAGCATGGCCTGGATGGTCATCGACAGCGTGCCGGTCTTCGGATCGAGCAGACGACCGGTACGGGAACGACCGCCCTCCACGAAGTACTCCACGGAATAGCCGCGGCTGAACAGCTCGCCCAGATACTCGCGGAACACGGTGGAGTAGAGCTTGTTGCCCTTGAAGGTACGACGAATAAAGAACGCGCCCAGGCGGCGGAAAATCGGGCCCGCGGGCCAGAAGTTCAGGTTGATACCGGCTGCGATGTGCGGTGGCACCAGCCCCTGGTGATAGAGCACGTAGGAAAGGAGCAGGTAGTCCATGTGGCTGCGGTGGCAGGGGACATAGACAATCTCATGGCCATCGTGCGCCAGCTGACGCACGCGCTCGGCGTTATGGACGTTGATACCCTGATACAGGCGGTTCCAGGTAAAGCCGAGAATACGATCGGACAGGCGAATCATCTCGTAAGAGAAGTTCGCTGCGATCTCTTCCATCAGCGCAATGGCGTTCTGCTGAGCTTTCTCATGCGAAATTTTCTTGCTGCGCGCTTCATCTTCAACGGCGCGGGCAATCGCTTTTGAAGCCAATAGCTTGTTGAACAGGTCCTGACGCGCCGGGAGGCGTGGCCCTACGGCCGCCAGGCGCTGACGGGCGAAGTGCATACGCGCCACGCGCGCCAGTTTTTGCGCGATGATCTTGTCGGTGCCGTGCTCGTCCGCCATGCGACGCAGCGAAACGGAAGGGGAGAAGCGCACGAAGCTGTCGCGTCCCAGCCAGGAGACCGCGAAGAACTTCTGGATGCCGTTAAGCATGCGCAGCGGCGGATTCTCTTCGCCTTTTTCACGACCCGGACGACGACCAAACATCACCGATACCGGCACCATCTGCACATCCAGATCGGGGTTGCTGCGGTGCAGATCGAGATAGTCATGGAACAGCTTGATGGACTCTTCTTTCGGCGTGTAATAGGTAAACACGCGCGGCCCGCCGTGGATGAAGACGTAGCGCGGGAGCAGCGTACCGTCAACTTCCAGCGGTTCAAGCGGGTCAGGTAAGTCATGCGCCAGACACTGGGCGCGAAGCGTCAGTAAGTCTGCCTTCGAGTTATAAGGCAAAACGTACATAATGGGGCGCGACGTATCGAGCCCCAGTTCCAGCGCGGGTTCTGCTGGGATAGACTTGCTTTTTACCAGGATGCTTAATGGTAAATTAAGTAATTTGTAGTAAATTCGTGGCCAGCCGGACATAAACGATGTAAAGCCTCTGGTTAATAATGCAATTGCGGCGCAAGGATAACAGAAAGCGCGCAAAATTTCTGTTGTTACCCGTCATACTTCAGGCTGTAGCGAAACGCGCTCCGCCTCATGTTAATGACGCTCTTTTTTAAAAAAGGTTCTTTTAATGGCCAATAATACCACTGGGTTAACGCGTATCATCAAAGCCGCCGGCTATTCATGGAAAGGTTTCCGTGCCGCATGGGTCAACGAAGCCGCTTTTCGCCAGGAGGGCGTCGCCGCAATCATCGCGGTGATCGTCGCCTGTTTCCTTGATGTTGATGCGATTACCCGCGTACTGCTTATCGGTTCCGTACTTCTGGTGATGATAGTGGAAATTCTTAATAGCGCTATTGAGGCCGTTGTTGATCGCATTGGTTCCGATTTCCATGAGCTTTCTGGCCGTGCAAAAGACATGGGCTCTGCTGCCGTGTTGCTGGCGATTATCACTGCCGTTATCACCTGGGTCACCCTGCTTTGGTCACATTTCCGATGAGCCTCGAGGAATAATTAAGTCCCTGGTTTTTTGTGCAGTTTTTGGTTCCAAAATCGCCTTTGACTGTATATACTCACAGCATAACTGTATATACACCCAGGGGGCGGAATGAAAGCGTTAACGACCAGGCAGCAAGAGGTGTTTGATCTCATTCGGGATCATATCGGCCAGACGGGTATGCCACCCACGCGTGCGGAAATCGCGCAGCGTCTGGGCTTCCGTTCTCCGAATGCTGCCGAGGAACACCTGAAAGCGCTGGCGCGTAAGGGTGTGATTGAGATTGTGTCAGGCGCGTCGCGTGGTATCCGCCTGCTGGTGGAAGAAGAGACGGGCATTCCGCTGATAGGCCGCGTTGCTGCAGGTGAGCCGCTGCTGGCACAACAGCATATTGAAGGTCACTACCAGGTCGATCCCGGCATGTTCAAACCGAGCGCTGATTTCCTGCTGCGCGTCAGCGGCATGTCGATGAAAGACATCGGCATTCTTGATGGCGATCTGCTTGCGGTGCATAAAACCCAGGACGTGCGAAACGGCCAGGTCGTGGTCGCACGCATTGATGACGAAGTGACCGTTAAGCGTCTGAAAAAGCAGGGTAACACTGTTCAGTTGCTGCCCGAAAACAGCGAGTTCACCCCGATTGTGGTCGACCTCCGCGAACAGAGCTTCTCTATTGAAGGTCTGGCGGTAGGCGTGATTCGCAACGGTGAATGGCTGTAATCTCTTCCTGACAGGCTATGGCACCGCTGTAGCCTGATTCATTCCCCACTCCCGGTATCTTTCATGTCACTGCTGACGGCATCCGATAAGGCATTGTGGCGTCTTGCTCTGCCGATGATTTTCTCCAATATTACCGTGCCCTTGCTGGGGCTGGTTGATACTGCCGTTATAGGCCATCTTGATTCACCGGTTTATCTTGGCGGCGTGGCGATTGGCGCGACGGCAACCAGCTTCCTGTTTATGCTGCTGCTCTTTTTGCGCATGAGTACCACCGGTCTTACCGCACAGGCTTATGGCGCGAAAGATCCGCTGCGTCTGGCGCGCGCACTGGTGCAGCCGCTGATCCTCGCGCTTGGCGCGGGTGCGTTAATCGTTGTATTGCGGGCCCCCCTGATCGATCTTGCGCTTCATATCGTCGGTGGCAGCGAAGCGGTACTGGCGCAGGCGCGACGGTTCCTGGAAATCCGCTGGCTCAGCGCACCCGCCTCGCTGGCAAACCTGGTTCTGCTGGGGTGGCTACTGGGCGTGCAGTACGCCCGCGCGCCCGTGATTTTGCTGGTGGTGGGTAATCTGCTCAACATTGTTCTGGACGTCTGGCTGGTCATGGGTCTGCATATGAACGTGCAGGGCGCGGCGCTGGCGACGGCGATTGCCGAATACGGGACCTTTATCATTGGCTTGTGGATGGTCCGGCGTGTGCTGGCCATGCGCGGGATCTCCCTGGCGCTGCTCAAAACCGCATGGCGCGGCAATATCCGTAAGCTGCTGGCGCTCAACCGTGACATCATGTTGCGCTCGCTTCTTCTTCAGCTCTGCTTTGGTGCGCTGACGGTTTTCGGGGCTCGACTGGGGCCGGAAATCGTTGCGGTGAATGCGGTATTGATGACGCTTCTGACCTTTACCGCCTATGCGTTGGACGGATTTGCCTACGCGGTTGAAGCGCATTCCGGGCAGGCGTACGGCGCGCGCGAAAGCGGGCAGCTTCGGGAGGTGTGGCGGGCTGCCTGCCGTCAGTCGGGGCTGGTGGCGCTGGCCTTTGGTCTGGTTTACGCCTGCTTCGGTGAGCAAATCGTTGCATTGCTTACCTCTCTCCCTGCGCTGCGCGAGCTGGCGAGCCACTATCTGATCTGGCAAGTCGTCTTACCGGTGGTTGGCGTCTGGTGTTATCTGCTGGACGGCATGTTTATTGGGGCGACGCGCGGAGCCGAAATGCGCAACAGTATGGCTGTCGCGGCGGCCGGATTTGGCCTGACGCTGCTGACGCTCCCCTGGCTGGGTAATCATGGCCTGTGGCTGGCCCTGGCCGTCTTCCTCTCGCTGCGCGGGTTATCGCTGGCGTTTATCTGGCACCGGCACTGGCAAAACAATACCTGGTTTCCCTCGCGCTCCGATATATCGTGACGGTTAAAGATTCCGAATATGAAATTAACCACGGAATCCTTAACTACAATAATTATCACGTCCAGCAGAAAAGAACGTAACGGACGTTACGACCCGACGCTTAACGAAGAGGACACGATGATGAATAAAGACGAAATCGGCGGCAACTGGAAGCAGTTCAAAGGTAAAGCGAAAGAACAGTGGGGTAAGCTGACGGATGACGACATGACCGTTATCGAAGGTAAACGCGATCAGCTTGTCGGTAAAATCCAGGAGCGTTACGGCTACGCAAAAGACCAGGCGGAAAAAGAAGTGGGCGACTGGGAAAAACGCAACGACTACCGCTGGTAACCGGGCTACACCCGAAAGTACAAGGAAGTACACCCTGAGGGCGGCCATGAGCCGCCTTTGCTTTTGACGCTAACGCGGCTTTTTCTTCACCAGGATAGAGTGGTCGTGCTGACACGCGTCCTGATGGCGACAGGCTTCCACCTCCACGCACGCGGAACAGAGCCCGTGCGCTTCAATCACGTTATGACGCAGGGCAAAGCCCATTTTCGCTGCCAGCGTATGCATAATATCTTCCACGCCTTCCGCAGCCTCTTCTTTCACCACGCCGCAGCGGTCACAGATAAACATCGCCGATGTGTGGGTGGGCTGATCGAACAGATGGCATAGCACATAGCTGTTGGTGGATTCCACCTTGTGCACGAACCCTTGTTCAAGCAGGAAATCCAGCGCGCGATAGACCGTCGGCGGCTTTGCCTGCGGCTCGCTTTCGCGGAGGAGATCCAGCAGATCGTAGGCGCTGATGGCACCCTGCTGCAGGCTCATCAGACGTAATACTTCAAGGCGCTGCGGAGTCAGGCGCACATTGCGTTGCGCACACAGCTTTTCGGCCTGCGCTAACAGCTCTTTTGTGGACTTATCCATGTAGCACCCCGGATGTTATAGGACGGAAAACCTTCACTTTATCATGTTCTGCTAAAAACACCGAGATCCGCCAGTCTGTGCTATACCTGACCCATCGAAAACCGGGAGAACCAGAATGAAAAGACCTGACTGCATTCGACACTGGCGCGACGTGGAAGGCGCGGATGACTCGACCTACCCCGACAGCGATGAGCTGTTTTCCATTGGCGCACCGCTGGCTCGCAAGCTTGGGCTCGGGCGTATTGGCATCCATCATGAGCGCCTGCCGCCTGGGCGCAGAACGTCCTATCCGCATGCGGAGAGCGACGAAGAAGAGTTTGTTTACGTGCTCGAAGGCTACCCTGAAGCCTGGATTAACGGCCACTTGTGGAAACTGGAGCCTGGCGACAGCGTAGGCTTTCCCGCCGGAACCGGCATCTGTCATACCTTTATCAACAACACGGACGATGAGGTTCGGCTCCTGGTCGTTGGCGAGGCCAACAAGAAGCACAACCGCATCTACTACCCGCTCAACCCCGTGTATGCCGCCACGCGGGAAGATCGCTGGGTAGATCATCCCCCGCAGTTTTTTGGACCGCATGATGGAAAACCTGGGAAAAAATAATTTCCTCTTCTATAAATATTGAGGGCCGTCACAAAATATAACAGGCCGTAAGGGAGTTTTACTTAGGGAAAGAAATAGCGGGTCTTTTACTACTTATTCACAGCAATAGTTCGTTCCTGTTTGGGTGATAACAGACAGGGGTTATTTCATAACAGACTATAACGGGCATACTGTGAAAAAAAATTTTAAATTTTCGGTGGTTAGCATTGCTGTCTCCTTGTTTATGGCAAATCAGGCGGGAGCAGCCAATACCTGGACAGAATCACGCAGCGACGCAATGGGTGGCACCGGCGTGGCTTCGGGAAGCTATGGCAGTGGGGCGTTAATCAACCCCGCGCTGCTGGCAAAGGCAAAACCGGACGATGATGTGACGGTCATATTGCCTTCGGTTGGCGCGCAAATCACGGATGAAGACAATCTTCAGGACGAGATTGATAACATCAACGACAAAATTAATCACTACAAGGATGTGGTTGATAATCTCACGCCACGAGAAATTATCACCAATCCATTAGGTTCCATTAATCAATTCCAGGGCGCGGCCAAAGATCTGGCCGATGAGCTGGACTATCTCAAAGGCAAAACCGCACGCGCAACGGCAGGGGCAGGGCTTGCGGTGAGTATCCCTAACGATGTCCTTTCGGTAGCCTTCATGGCGAAAGGCTATGCCCATGGCCGGGTGAGCTCGTCTATCGATCAGCAAGATATTGATTACCTTCGCCGTATTCAACGAAGCAATGTCGTGGCTGCCGGTGTCGCGCTGGACGCTGCGCTGAATGGTACGGATCAGATCACCAAAAACCTCAACTCAACGGCATCCGGCCGGGCGGCGATAGTCTCCGATTACGGTGTTGCTGTTGCCCGTCAGTTCGATCTGGGTGGCGTCCCGGTTTCCGTGGGGGTTACGCCAAAACTGCAAAAAACCTGGGTCTATAACTACACCACGTCAATCTACGATTACGACAGTAACAAGTGGAACGACAGCCGCTACCGCACTGACGATACGGGCTTCAACGTGGATGCCGGTATTGCGGCCGATTTCGGCGAACACTGGACCGTGGGCGTGAGCGGACAAAACCTGATGTCGCGTGATATCGACACCAAAGACATCCGTATCCGCAACGGCCGTACGGGAGAAGTGGTGAGCTATAAAGACACCTACCAGATCCGTCCGCTGGTGACCGCCGGTGCTGCCTGGCACAACGACCTGGTGACGCTGACCGCCGATGGCGATCTGACCGAAACCAAAGGCTTCAAGAGCGAAGATACGTCGCAGTACGTGGGTGTCGGTGCCGAGGTGACGCCGCTGAGCTGGCTGGCGGTGCGTGCGGGTTATCGTGCCGACGTGAAGGGTAACGACAGCAATGTCTTTACCGGCGGTGTCGGTTTCGCGCCGTTTAGCACCGTGCATGTTGACCTGATGGGCCTGTACGGTGAAGACGAAACCTGGGGCGCAGGGGCTCAGCTGAGCATGACGTTCTAAAGTCCACCGGAGGCGCTGCGCCTCCGGCTTTTCTTTGTGCTATAGTAGCGCCCCTTTTCCACCAGATGCTTAAAACTTCGCCATGTCGTCAGAATTACAGACCGCTTTCCCTGCACACCGTTTTTCCATTGCGCCGATGCTCGACTGGACGGACAGACACTGCCGCTATTTCCTGCGCCAGCTCTCCCACCGTACGCTGCTGTACACCGAAATGGTGACCACAGGCGCAATCATTCACGGCAAGGGCGACTATCTGGCCTATAGCGAAGAAGAGCATCCGGTTGCCCTGCAGCTGGGCGGCAGCGATCCGGCCGCGCTGGCGCAGTGCGCGAAGCTGGCTGAAGCGCGCGGCTACGACGAGATCAACCTCAACGTTGGCTGCCCGTCCGATCGCGTGCAAAACGGCATGTTCGGCGCCTGCCTGATGGGGAACGCGCAGCTGGTGGCGGACTGTATCAAGGCGATGCGCGACGTCGTTTCCATTCCGGTGACGGTCAAAACCCGCATCGGCATTGACGACCAGGACAGCTACGAATTCCTGTGCGATTTCATCAATACGGTCTCCGGCAAGGGCGAATGCGAGATGTTCATCATCCATGCGCGAAAAGCCTGGCTCTCCGGCCTGAGCCCGAAAGAGAACCGTGAGATCCCGCCGCTGGACTACCCGCGCGTGTATCAGCTGAAGCGTGACTTCCCGCACCTGACGATGTCCATTAACGGCGGCATCAAGTCGCTGGAAGAGGCCAAAGCGCATCTTGAACATATGGATGGGGTGATGGTCGGGCGCGAGGCGTATCAGAACCCGGGCATTCTGGCGACGGTCGATCGCGAAATCTTTGGCATCGAAGGTGCAGACACCGATCCGGTTGGCGTGGTGCGTGCGATGTATCCTTACATTGAGCGCGAGCTGAGCAACGGTACGTATCTCGGCCATATCACTCGCCATATGCTTGGGCTGTTCCAGGGCATTCCGGGCGCGCGTCAGTGGCGTCGCTACCTGAGCGAAAATGCCCATAAAACCGGGGCCGATATTGAGGTGCTGGAACATGCGCTGCGCCTGGTGGCGGACAAGCGATAACTTTCGCTAAAAGTTCGTCAAATTCACCACGCCCTGCGAATTCTCGCGGGGCGTTTTGCTTTAAGAACAACACGTTATGTCTGGCATGATTCTTGTAATGTTTGCTGCATCATTCGGGAACTCGTGGGAGAGCACCATGCTGGAACTACTTTTTGTGATTGGCTTTTTTGTCATGCTGTTAGCAACGGGCATTTCGCTGCTCGGCATTCTGGCGGCTATCGTGGTGGCGACGGTCGTCATGTTTATTGGCGGATTGTTTGCCCTGACGATCAAACTGCTGCCGTGGTTACTGCTGGCCGTGGCGGTGGTATGGGTGATACGGGCGATTAAATCGCCAAAAGTGCCCATTTATCAGCGCAATAACCGCTTCCGTTACTAAGGTATTGAGGGGTTCGTCACAGAGTTGTAACTTTTCCGGCAGCCTGGCTTAGAACAGAATAGGATTTACTTATCGAATCTGTCACTATGACTGCCGTTAAAGAATTCATCGCGCTGTACCCTACATACAGCCGAACTAAAAAAAGAAAGGGCTTCCCACGGGAAGCCCAATTTCTTTTTTGGGCTCAGGGAATCAACAAGCTCGATCCCTGCGTTGCCCGGCTCTCCAGCACCTCATGCGCGCGCTGCGCGTCGGCTAGCGGGTATTTCTGCGCTTCTGCCACATCCACCTTAATGACGCCGCTGGCGATCAGCGAGAACAGCTCGTTGCTGGCTTCCTCAAGTTCTTCCCGGTTGGTGATGTAGCCTTGCAGGGAAGGGCGCGTGACGTACAGCGAGCCTTTCTGGTTCAGGATGCCGAGATTCACGCCGGTGACAGCACCTGACGCATTCCCGAAGCTCACCATCAGCCCACGACGCTGCAGGCAGTCCAGCGACGCTTCCCAGGTATCTTTCCCTACCGAGTCATACACCACGCGCACCTTTTTGCCGCTGGTGATCTCCTTCAGCCGTTCGACAATGCTCTCTTCACGGTAGTTAATCACCTGCCAGGCGCCCGCCTGCAGCGCGCGCTGGGCTTTTTGGGCATTGCCCACGGTGCCGATCAGTTTTGCGCCCAGCGCTTTTGCCCACTGACAGGCGATGAGCCCGACGCCACCCGCCGCGGCATGAAACAGGAACTGCTCGTCGGGTTTAATTTCATAGGTTTTGCGCAGCAGGTAGTAAACGGTTAACCCTTTCAGAAAGGAGGCCGCCGCCTGCTCAAAGGAGATGGCGTTGGGCAGCAGGGCGGCTTTATCCGCCGGGACGTTGTGGACGGAGCTGTAAGCGCCCAGCGGAGATTGCGCGTACACCACGCGGTCGCCTTCTTTAATATGCTTAACCGCGCTGCCCACTTTGACGACGACGCCGGCCGCCTCGGTGCCCAGTCCGCTCGGCATCGACGGAGGCGGGTAGAGCCCGCCGCGAATATAGGTGTCGATGTAGTTTATGCCGATGGCTTTGTTTTCAACCTGCACTTCGTTTTCGCCAGGCGCGGCAGGGGTGAACTCCACCGCGTTGAGTACGTCAGGGCCACCATGCTTGTGAAATTCAATACGTGTTGCCATGCTTCCTCCAGAATGTGGTAATCTTTCGACCCACTCTTTATCTCGGTAACTCCATTCACTATGGCAGGAAACAAACCCTTCAACAAACAGACTGAACCTCGCGAGCGTGATTTCCAGGTCGCAGGGTTAAAAGTCCCGCCGCACTCGATTGAAGCGGAACAGTCGGTGTTGGGCGGTTTAATGCTGGATAACGAACGCTGGGACGACGTCGCCGAGCGCGTGGTGTCTGAGGATTTCTACACCCGTCCGCACCGTCATATCTTTACCGAAATGGCGCGCCTGCAGGAGTCGGGTAGCCCAATTGACCTGATCACGCTCGCGGAATCGCTGGAGCGTCAGGGACAGCTGGACAGCGTCGGCGGGTTTGCCTATCTGGCAGAACTGTCAAAAAACACGCCAAGTGCGGCAAACATCAGCGCTTATGCCGACATCGTGCGTGAACGTGCCGTTGTCCGCGAGATGATCTCGGTGGCGAATGAGATCGCCGAAGCCGGTTTTGATCCGCAGGGTCGCACCAGTGAAGACCTGCTCGATCTTGCCGAGTCCCGCGTCTTCAAAATCGCCGAAAGCCGTGCCAACAAAGACGAAGGCCCCAAAAACATCGCCGATGTCCTCGACGCCACCGTCGCCCGTATCGAACAGCTGTTCCAGCAGCCGCACGACGGTGTGACCGGGGTGAACACCGGTTATGACGATCTCAACAAAAAAACCGCCGGTCTGCAGCCGTCGGATTTGATTATCGTCGCCGCGCGTCCGTCGATGGGTAAAACGACATTTGCGATGAACCTCGTCGAAAATGCGGCGATGTTGCAGGATAAGCCGGTACTGATTTTCAGCCTTGAGATGCCCTCCGAGCAGATCATGATGCGTTCTCTGGCATCGCTGTCGCGCGTGGACCAGACCCGCATCCGTACCGGTCAGCTCGACGATGAGGACTGGGCGCGCATCTCCGGCACCATGGGCATTCTGCTGGAAAAACGTAACATCTATATTGATGACTCCTCCGGCCTGACGCCGACGGAAGTCCGTTCCCGCGCGCGTCGTATCGCCCGCGAACACGGCGGTATCGGCCTTATCATGATCGACTACCTTCAGCTGATGCGCGTCCCGTCGCTCTCCGACAACCGTACGCTGGAGATCGCCGAAATTTCCCGCTCGCTCAAGGCGTTAGCCAAAGAGCTGCACGTGCCGGTGGTGGCGCTGTCGCAGCTTAACCGCTCTCTGGAACAACGTGCCGACAAACGTCCGGTCAACTCCGACCTGCGTGAATCCGGCTCGATCGAGCAGGATGCCGACTTAATCATGTTTATCTACCGTGATGAGGTTTATCACGAGAACAGCGACCTGAAAGGGATCGCCGAAATTATTATTGGTAAACAACGTAACGGCCCGATCGGGACGGTGCGTCTGACCTTTAACGGCCAGTGGTCGCGTTTCGACAACTATGCCGGTCCTCAATATGATGATGAGTAATTTCTAAGGAATTCAAATGCAAGCGGCAACTGTTGTCATTAACCGCCGCGCTCTGCGACACAACCTGCAACGTCTGCGTGAACTGGCACCCGCCAGCAAGCTCGTTGCAGTCGTGAAAGCGAACGCTTACGGACACGGTCTTCTTGAGACCGCGCGAACGCTCCCCGATGCCGACGCCTTTGGCGTCGCCCGTCTTGAAGAAGCCCTCCGCCTGCGCGCGGGGGGGATTACCCAGCCGATTCTGCTCCTCGAAGGCTTTTTCGAAGCCGCCGATCTGCCAACTATCGCGGATCAGCATCTGCACACGGCGGTACACAACGAAGAACAGCTGGCCGCGCTGGAAACCGCTGAGCTGAGCGAGCCGGTGACCGTGTGGATGAAGCTTGATACGGGCATGCACCGTCTGGGCGTGCGTCCGGAAAGCGCCGAAGCGTTTTATCAGCGTTTATGCCGGTGCAAAAACGTGCGCCAGCCGGTGAATATTGTCAGCCACTTCGCCCGTGCCGATGAGCCCGAGTGCGGTGCGACCGAGCGACAGCTGGATATCTTTAATACCTTCTGCGAAGGCAAGCCGGGGATGCGCTCGATCGCCGCATCCGGCGGTATTCTGCTGTGGCCGCAGTCGCATTTCGACTGGGCGCGACCGGGCATCATTCTTTACGGCGTATCGCCGCTGGAGAATAAACCCTGGGGGCCGGACATGGGTTTCCAGCCGGTGATGTCTCTGGTGTCTACTCTGATTGCCGTGCGAGAACACAAAGCCGGTGAACCGGTGGGCTATGGTGGCACCTGGACCAGCGAGCGCGACACGCGTCTCGGCGTGGTGGCGATGGGCTACGGCGACGGCTATCCGCGCGCTGCACCAACGGGTACGCCGGTGCTGGTCAACGGTCGCGAGGTAAAGATCGTTGGCCGCGTGGCGATGGACATGATTTGCGTCGATCTGGGGCCAGAAGCGCAGGATAAACCCGGCGACGATGTGGTGATGTGGGGGGAAGGTTTACCCGTTGAACGTATTGCTGAAATCACTAAAGTGAGTGCTTACGAACTTATCACCCGCCTGACGTCGCGGGTGGCGATGAAGTACATCGACTAACATTTCATTCCAGGGAAGGATAATGTCCCCTTCAGAAATCGCTGCATGTCTGGCCTATGCTCTCTCCGTCTGGCTGGCCGCCAGAAACAATATCCATACGTGGTGGATAGGCATCATCGGTAGCGGGCTTTATGCCTGGGTCTTCTATTCTGTGCAGCTTTATGCTGACGTTACCCTTCAGTTCTTTTTCATCATAACGAGCATAAGCGGCTGGCTGCATTGGCTTAAAGGCAATCATGGAGAGGTCTTGCCTATTCGTCGTACCAGACCGGGACATTTTTTTATGCTTTTAGCCTGCGCCGTAAGCGTAGCAGCGGCGTACGGGTGGATATTGAATCTCTATACCAATGCATGGGCCCCCTGGCTGGACTCCATCATTTTGACATTCAGCATTCTTGCTCAGTTTATGTTGATGGGACGGCGTCTGGAAAACTGGTACATCTGGCTTGCCGTTAACACGCTGGCAGTACCGCTGTACGCGACGAGAGAACTGTATCTGACCGCCGGTTTATATCTGGTGTTTTGGTTTAATGCGTGGCACGGACTGTATCAGTGGCGCAAGGAGATCCGTGCGCAATGACGCTGTATGCCAACGGCCTGGTGGTAGGCAAATTCGCACCATTACATGCAGGCCATGAAGCGCTTATCAATACGGCACTTGAGCAGTGCGAGACGGTCTGTATCATCAGCTATTCGTCGCCGGAAATACGCGGTTACGAACCTGAAAAGCGGCTTAACTGGTTAACAACGCGCTTCCCACAATGTCGCCACCTCGTGCTTTCGCCGCAAGTGTTGGCTTCATATGGCCTTGCGCCACCGCCACCGAATGACGCTGATGACGATCTTCACCGGCATTATGTTGCAACGCTATGTGAGGACATTCTGCACTGTCAGCCAGAGGCGGTATTTACTGCCGAAGACTATGGAGACGGGTTTGCCACTGTCCTGAGCCAGCGTTTCGGACGACCGGTTGCGCACGTGCGTCTCCAGCGTCAACAGGGACCAGAAGCTCCATCGGGAACGCTCATCCGCTCTGATGTTCATCGTTATCGCAAGATGATGTCCCCTGAGGTGTATCGCAGCTTTGTTTTTCGTATCTGCTTATTAGGTGGAGAATCGACGGGCAAAAGCACGCTTGCAAAGGCACTGGCGCAAACGCTAAACGTTCCGTACGTTGCAGAGTATGGTCGTGAACACTGGGAAGAGAAGAACGGCATCCTTGATCTGGAGGATTTGCTGCATATTGCCCGCGAGCAGGTGCGTCGGGAAGAATCAGCCTGCACGGCGCCTTATCTGGTCTGTGATACGTCACCTTTAACGACCCTGTTTTACGCGCTCGATCAGTTTGGCTGCGCGCCGCAGGCGTTAATGGCGCTTGCTGAACGAGACTATGCACTGGTCGTGCTTTGCGGAGATGATTTTCCGTTTGTGCAGGATGGCACCCGGCAGGGGGAGGCGTTTCGCCACAGACAGCAGGTATGGTATGAAGCAGAGCTATCACAACGAAACATTCCTTTTCTGCGCGTGCAGGGCTCGGTGCCTGAGCGAATCGATTGCATTTGCCGATATATCGAGTGTCTGGCCTGATATCGCACTCGACCTTCACCTGCTTCCGGTTTATTGTTGAAATCCCTGCCTCATCGAATTCCGGAGAACCATCGCGTGTTTCAGAAAGTTGACGCCTATGCCGGCGACCCTATCCTCTCCTTAATGGAGCGTTTCAAAGAAGATCCTCGCAGCGACAAAGTGAACCTCAGCATCGGTCTGTATTACAACGAGGATGGCATTATTCCTCAATTAAAAGCCGTAGCTGAAGCCGAAACGCGTCTGAACGCTGTTCCACACGGCGCTTCTCTGTATCTGCCGATGGAAGGGCTAAACGCTTATCGCAACACCATCGCGCCGCTGCTGTTCGGCGCCGATCACGCGGTGCTCGCGCAAAAACGCGTGGCGACCATCCAGACGCTGGGCGGCTCGGGTGCGCTGAAAGTGGGCGCAGACTTCCTGAAAAAATATTTCCCGGATTCAGGCGTGTGGGTCAGCGACCCGACGTGGGAAAACCACGTTGCGATCTTCGAGGGCGCGGGCTTTAAGGTGGCGACCTATCCGTGGTTCGACAGCGAAACGAACGGCGTGCGCGTTGACGCGCTGCTGGAAAAACTGAACACCCTGCCGGAGCGCAGTATTGTGCTGCTGCATCCGTGCTGCCATAACCCGACCGGTGCCGATCTCACCAATGCCCAGTGGGATGCGGTGATTGAGGTGCTGAAGGCCCGTAACCTGATCCCATTCCTCGATATCGCCTATCAGGGCTTTGGCGCAGGTATGGAAGAAGACGCCTATGCCATCCGTGCCGCTGCCAGCGCCGGGCTGCCTGTTCTGGTGAGTAACTCCTTCTCTAAAATCTTCTCCCTGTACGGTGAACGCGTTGGTGGTCTTTCCGTGGTATGTGAAGACGCCGAAGCAGCCAGCCGCGTGCTGGGTCAGCTGAAAGCGACGGTGCGCCGTATCTACTCCAGCCCGCCAAACTTTGGTGCGCAGGTGGTGGCAACGGTTCTCGGTGACGAAACGCTGAAAGCGTCCTGGCTTGGCGAAGTGGAGGCGATGCGTAAGCGCATCCTGTCGATGCGTCAGGAGCTGGTTAATGTCCTGAAAGAGGCTGTGCCTGGGCATAACTTTGATTATCTGCTCAAGCAGCGCGGGATGTTCAGCTATACCGGACTGAGCGCGGCGCAGGTCGATCGCCTGCGCGAAGAGTTCGGCGTCTACCTGATCGCCAGCGGCCGTATGTGCGTGGCGGGCCTCAATGCCGGCAACGTTCATCGCGTGGCGCAGGCGTTTGCCTCCGTAATGTAAGTATTCACTTACTTGCATGCTTATATGTAGGCCGGGTAAGGCGCAGCCGCCACCCGGCTTTTTTGTTCGCGCCGGTGCCAGTCATTGCCCGGTGGCGCTGAGCTTTGTGATCGTCTTCTTTTTATTCCGCTTCATAAGCAAAAACTCCTTCCTTTCACCTCCCGCTGGGGTTATGGTCGGATAGTTTTTTGACCATTCACTCAAAATAAAACAATAACAAGCTGAATATTCAGGGGAAAATATGCGCAAGATCACACTGGCGCTCAGCGCCGCCTGCTTATTGTTCTCACTTAACAGCGCCGTCGTCGCGCGAGCTTCCGCCCCGACGCCGCTTTACACCGGCACTACCGCCGCCATTCTCGCCGAGCAGGCGCCCATTCACTGGGTTTCCGTGGCCCAAATCGAAAACAGCCTGATGGGGCGCCCACCAATGGCCGTGGGCTTCGATATTGACGATACCGTGTTGTTCTCAAGCCCGGGATTCTGGCGCGGCAAAAAAATGTATTCTCCCGACAGCGAAGCGTATCTGAAGAACCCGGAGTTCTGGGAAAAGATGAATAACGGCTGGGACGAGTACAGCATTCCGAAAGAGGTCGCCCGGGCGCTTATTGCTATGCACGTTAAGCGCGGTGACAGCATTTACTTCGTTACCGGCCGTAGCCAGACCAAAACGGAAACCGTCTCCAGAACACTGCAGGACGATTTCCAGATCCCGGCTGCCAATATGAATCCGGTCATTTTTGCGGGTGACAAAGAGGGGCAAAACACCAAAATCCAGTGGCTGGAAAAGAAAAACATCAAAGTGTTTTATGGCGATTCGGATAACGACATTACCGCCGCGCAGGATGCTGGTGCCAGAGGGATCAGGGTGTTACGCGCGTCTAACTCGACCTATCGACCGCTGCCGATGGCCGGAAAGTTTGGTGAAGAGGTGATCGTCAACTCGGAGTATTAAGCCTCTGGCAGCGAGTTTGACTCTTTTTTAATCAAATCTCGCTGCTGCGGGTTTTACCTTTCGCCTTCTTGCTGCACACTTAGAAAGATTCATCTTTCATTACGGAGCAGCAGATGTGGTACCAACAGACCCTGACCTTAAGCGCTAAACCACGCGGTTTTCACCTGGTGACGGATGAAGTCATCGGGCAACTCCGCGACCTGTCGCGGGTCAAAACGGGTTTGCTGCATCTGCTGCTTCAGCACACGTCAGCCTCTCTCACGCTGAATGAAAATTGCGATCCCACCGTCCGGTCTGACATGGAGCGTCATTTTCTGAAGAGCGTCCCGGACAACGCGCCCTACGAGCATGACTATGAGGGGGCGGACGATATGCCTTCGCATATCAAATCTTCCCTGCTGGGCGTATCGCTGATGCTGCCGGTCCACAACGGACGGCTGCTGTTGGGCACGTGGCAGGGGATCTGGCTGGGAGAACATCGCATTCACGGTGGTTCGCGTAAAATTATCGCCACGCTACAAGGGGAATAAAGATGACAATTTCGGAGATACTTCAGTACTGCATGAGCAAGCCCGGCGCGGAGCAGAGCGTCCATAGCGACTGGAAAGCCACGCAGGTTAAGGTGGGGGATGTGCTGTTTGCGATGGTGAAAGAGGTGGAGGGCCGTCCGGCGGCGTCGCTGAAAACCAGCCCTGAACTGGCGGATTTACTGCGTCAGCAGCATGATGACGTGAGGCCGAGCCAGCACCTCAATAAGGCGCACTGGAGCACCGTCTATCTGGATGGATCGATTCCAGGCTCGCAAATTTACTACCTGGTGGACGCGTCCTATCAGCAGGCGGTTGAGCTGCTGCCGGAAACGACCCGACAGCAACTCTCCGTGTGACAATTACAGCAACGGTTTAAGGAAGCGCGCGGTGTGCGAGGCTTCGCACTCTGCAACGGTCTCTGGCGTACCGGAGACGAGGATTTCACCGCCGCCGCTGCCGCCTTCCGGGCCAAGATCGACAATCCAGTCCGCGGTTTTAATCACGTCCAGGTTATGCTCGATGACCACGATGGTGTTGCCCTGATCGCGCAGCTGATGCAGCACGTCCAGCAGCTGCTGGATGTCGGCAAAGTGCAGACCGGTGGTCGGCTCATCCAGGATATACAGCGTCTGGCCGGTGCCGCGTTTTGACAGCTCGCGCGCCAGCTTCACGCGCTGCGCTTCACCGCCGGACAGCGTCGTGGCGGACTGCCCCAGACGAATGTAGGTCAGGCCGACGTCCATCAGCGTCTGCAGCTTACGCGCCAGCGCAGGGACGGCGTCAAAGAACTCACGCGCCTCTTCGATGGTCATATCCAGCACTTCGTGGATGGTCTTGCCCTTGTACTTAATCTCCAGCGTTTCGCGGTTATAGCGCTTGCCTTTGCACTGGTCGCACGGCACGTAGATATCCGGCAGGAAGTGCATCTCAACCTTGATCACGCCGTCGCCCTGGCAGGCTTCACAGCGGCCGCCGCGCACGTTAAAGCTGAAACGGCCTGGCGTATAGCCGCGTGAACGCGCTTCCGGCACACCGGCAAACAGTTCACGTACGGGCGTGAAAACACCGGTATAGGTTGCCGGGTTAGAGCGTGGCGTACGGCCAATCGGGCTCTGGTCGATGTCGATAACCTTATCGAAATGCTCCAGCCCCTGGATGTCGCGGTACGGTGCAGGTTCGGCCAGCGTCGCGCCGTTCAGCGCCGTCTGAGCAATCGGGAACAGCGTATCGTTGATCAGCGTCGACTTACCGGAACCGGACACGCCGGTAATGCAGGTAAACAGGCCCACCGGCAGCGTCAGGGTAACGTCTTTCAGGTTGTTGCCGCGCGCGCCGGTCAGCTTCAGCACTTTTTCCGGGTTCGCCGCCACGCGCTGTTTTGGTACTTCAATCTTGCGCTTGCCGCTCATGTACTGGCCGGTCAGCGACTCGGGCACCGCCATAATGTCCTTCAGCGTGCCTTCCGCCACCACCTGGCCGCCGTGCACGCCAGCGCCCGGGCCGATGTCGATCACGTGGTCTGCGGCGCGGATCGCGTCTTCGTCGTGCTCGACCACAATCACCGTGTTGCCGAGGTTACGCAGGTGGACCAGGGTGCCGAGCAGGCGCTCGTTGTCGCGCTGGTGCAGGCCGATGGACGGCTCATCCAGCACGTACATCACGCCCACCAGGCCCGCGCCAATCTGGCTCGCCAGACGAATACGCTGGGCTTCACCGCCGGAGAGCGTTTCTGCCGAGCGTGAAAGCGTCAGGTAGTTCAGGCCGACGTTCACCAGGAACTTCAGGCGATCGCCAATCTCTTTCAAGACTTTTTCGGCAATTTTGGCGCGCTGGCCGGACAGCTTCAGGTTATTGAAGAAGTCCATCGCGTGGCCGATGCTCATGTCTGAGATGGTCGGCAGCGCCGTATTTTCCACAAACACGTGGCGCGCTTCGCGACGCAGGCGCGTGCCCTCGCAGGTGGCGCAGGAGCGGTTGCTGATGAACTTCGCCAGCTCCTCGCGCACCGCGCTGGATTCGGTCTCTTTGTAGCGGCGCTCCATATTGTGCAGCACCCCTTCGAACGGGTGGCGACGCACGGAGGTATCGCCGCGATCGTTCATATACTTGAACTCGATGTTCTCTTTGCCAGAACCGAACAGGATCACTTTGTGTACGTTCGGGCTCAGGCTCGCCCACGGCGCTTCCACGTCGAACTTGTAGTGCTCCGCCAGCGACTTCAGCATCTGGAAGTAATAGAAGTTACGCTTGTCCCAGCCGCGAATGGCGCCACCCGCCAGCGACAGCTCCGGATTCTGGATCACGCGGTCCGGGTCGAAATACTGCTGGACGCCCAGACCGTCACACGTCGGGCAGGCGCCCGCCGGGTTGTTAAACGAGAACAGGCGCGGTTCCAGCTCGCGCATGCTGTAGCCGCAAATCGGGCAGGCAAAGTTGGCGGAGAAGAGCAGCTCTTCCGCCTGCGGGTCGTCCATGTCGGAAACCACGGCCGTGCCGCCGGAGAGCTCCAGCGCCGTTTCAAACGATTCTGCGAGACGCGTGGCGAGATCGTCACGCACCTTAAAGCGGTCAATCACCACCTCAATGGTGTGCTTCTTCTGCAGTTCCAGCTTGGGTGGGTCGGACAGGTCACACACCTCGCCGTCAATACGGGCGCGGATATAGCCCTGGCTTGCCAGGTTCTCCAGCGTTTTGGTGTGTTCGCCCTTACGCTCTTTAATGATTGGCGCCAGCAGCATCAGGCGTTTGCCTTCCGGCTGAGACAGCACGTTATCCACCATCTGGCTCACGGTCTGTGCCGCCAGCGGGACGTCGTGGTCCGGGCAGCGCGGCTCACCCACGCGGGCATACAGCAGACGCAGGTAGTCATGAATTTCAGTAATGGTACCGACCGTGGAGCGCGGGTTATGCGACGTGGACTTCTGCTCGATAGAGATAGCAGGAGACAACCCTTCAATGTGGTCGACATCCGGTTTTTCCATCAGCGACAGGAACTGACGCGCGTACGCCGAGAGCGATTCAACGTAACGACGCTGTCCTTCGGCATACAGAGTGTCGAAAGCCAGTGAGGATTTGCCAGACCCCGAAAGCCCGGTCACGACAATGAGTTTGTCGCGAGGGATTATGAGGTTGATATTCTTGAGATTGTGGGTGCGGGCGCCCCGAACTTCGATCTTATCCATTCACCTTTCCCGGTTGGAACACGGATTGCCTGGTTTGTTTGAAGGACAAACGGCTGTCAGAAACGGCTAATTATGACACAATTTGACCTGTTTGAATATACAGTATTGGAATGCATTTTCTGACGGACTGTGTAACAATGTTATGTTCGCACGAGAACTCTGGAATCCATCTCGCAGCTATCAAAATGCAGCGTGGAAATGGTACACTCGCGCGTTTACACTATTAAGAAACGTATTCAGGAGACACGAACATGGCCAGCAGAGGCGTAAACAAGGTGATTCTCGTCGGTAATCTGGGCCAGGACCCGGAAGTACGCTACATGCCGAGTGGTGGCGCAGTTGCCAACATTACGCTGGCTACTTCCGAATCCTGGCGTGATAAAGCGACCGGTGAGATGAAAGAGCAGACCGAATGGCACCGCGTTGTGCTGTTTGGCAAACTGGCAGAAGTGGCCGGTGAGTATCTGCGTAAAGGTTCTCAGGTCTATATCGAAGGCCAGCTGCGTACCCGCAAATGGACCGATCAGTCCGGTGCTGAGAAGTACACCACTGAAGTCGTGGTTAACGTCGGCGGCACCATGCAGATGCTGGGTGGCCGTCAGGGCGGTGGCGCACCAGCAGGTGGCGGCCAGCAGCAGGGCGGTTGGGGGCAGCCTCAGCAGCCACAGGGCGGCAACCAGTTCAGCGGCGGCGCGCAGTCTCGTCCGCAGCAGCAGTCTGCTCCGGCGCCGTCTAACGAACCGCCAATGGATTTCGACGACGACATTCCGTTCTGATTTGTGCGTCCTTCAAACAAAAAACCCAGACATCGTCTGGGTTTTTTTATTCCATAAAGGGATCAGGTAATCACCATTGGCCAGTCTGGTGGCGTGTGGCTCATCGCTTCAACCATCACCACTTTGATATTTTCCCAGACGGCGGCGATATCCAGCAGGGTAATGCCAAGCAGCCCCGTTGCAAACCAACATGCTGCACCCAGCCCCAACAGCGTGCTGATGACAGCGAGACCCGCGTAGTCAGATTTACGAAACTGAATGTTCAGCGTGCTGGCCAAAAACATCAGTACCGCACTCAACAAAGGCCAGCGCAGGAGAACCATGCTGGTAGTAATGGTTGCCATAAACCCATCCTCTACAAAACAGACGACCTGAATGAAACGGTGTTTCTCGTTACAGAATATGTGTGAACTATATCACATTTGTTGATTTATTCGCCAGTGTCTGTGCGATCAAAAAACGGTTTTTATTCCTCAGGTAAAGAGTGTGTGCAGGCTGGCCCTGCCTTCGGCGCGCGAGGAGGCGCCCCCCAGCGTGCCGGAAACGTCCATCGGGCTAGTGGTGATACCTCAAAATCGGTTTTTATAAGAGGGGGCTCAGTCGAATCATAAAATAGTGCGGCGAAGACTGATTATTTATAAATCAACGCACACAATGCCCCACAGTAAATAGCATAAAACGTCATGATAAAGGTGCGCTTTTTTCATGCTGCCAGAAGTTTGGCTTAATCAACGATCGTCTGTTGTGTTATCTTCCCTCCGTCCTCGAGGGCTGGATAATTATTTTCCTTAATTGAAACGGAACGAATACTTACAGTTTCACTTACGGGAAAATATTATCGTCATAACGAAATTTAAGATTTTTAATACGAAAAGTCAGTTGCTAACTTCGCATGATTCATGCAACGTAATCACCTGTTTAACACAGCATCCGGCCTTCATTACTACAGGCGTACAACATGCAGGGATATAGGGCGGGAAATGAATCGTAGCGCGCGGCGCAAGATGCTCAGGGTGGTAGGGATCATCATGGTAGTTATGCTGCCGGTGATGCTTGCGCTATGGTTTGCCCAGCTAAGAGCCGTGTCTGAAACAAGCGCCCAGCTACGGACATTTGCTGAACTGGCTTTAGACAAAACTGAGCTGGTTATACAACAGGTTGATCTGGCCAGGGACGAGGCAGAAAAATATCGGGGCGAGCTCTGTACCCCGGGACACCGTCAATATATGTTGAACGTTGTTCGTGGTCGCCTGTTTGTTGCCGATTTAATTTACGCTGAAGGTCAGAATTTTCTTTGTTCGACCGTTTTTACACCGGATCAACCCTACGCCATACCCGTCGCTAATTACACGCGAAAACCTGACGTCGCTATCTATTATTATCGCGACACCCCATTTTATACTGGCTATAAAATGACATATATGCAGCGCGGAAATTATGTAGTGGTCGTTAATCCACTTTCATACAGCGAAGTCATGTCCGCGGATCATTCTCTCTCGTGGGGGGTTTACGACACGGTAACCAATGCTTTCTTTTCCGTCAGTCAGAAAGCCAACGTTTCGTTATTAAATTCGCTGATTCGGGATAAGGAATCGGTATTTCAAAAAGATAACCGCTTTTATACGATCGTCACATCCCCTAAAAGACCGATTGCGGCCATCGTGTCGACATCGAATAAACGCTTTTATGAAACGCTTTATCATCAGGCGACATTAACGCTGCCGCTGGGCATGATCTGCAGCATTATTATTTTGCTGGTCTGGTCCCGTACTCATCGTGAGCTTAATTCGCCGGGGCGTTTACTGCATCGGGCGCTGAACAAACGCCAGCTTTGCGTGCACTATCAACCGATTATTGATATTAAGAACAACCGGTGTGTCGGCGCGGAGGCGTTGTTACGCTGGCCGGGTTTTAACGGGCAGGTGATGAGCCCGGCTGAGTTTATTCCGCTGGCTGAAAATGAGGGGATGAGCGAGCGGATTACGGATTACGTCGTTGAGGAAGTGTTCAGCGATTTGGGCCATTTCCTGGCCGAGCATCCGCATCTCTATATTTCGATTAACCTGTCGGCCACGGATTTCCACTCCTCGCGGCTGATCGCCATGATTTCTGAGAAGGCTCGCCACTACGCCGTCCGCGCGCAGCAAATCAAAATTGAAGTGACGGAACGCGGTTTTATCGATGTGCCTAAAACCACGCCGGTGATTCAGGCTTTCCGTCAGGCGGGGTATGAAGTGGCGATCGATGATTTCGGTACCGGCTATTCGAACCTGCACAACCTCTACTCGCTGAACGTCGATATTCTGAAAATCGATAAATCGTTTATCGATACCTTAACGACCAACAGCACCAGCCACCTGATCGCCGAGCATATTATCGAGATGGCGCAAAGCCTGCGGCTGAAAACCATTGCGGAAGGGGTCGAGACGGCAGAGCAGGTGAGCTGGCTGTTGAAGCGCGGCGTCCAGTTTTGTCAGGGATGGCACTTCGCGAAAGCGATGCCGCCCCAGGAATTTATGACCTGGCAGCAGCAACCTTTGCACTGAGAGTAATTAATTCAACTGGTGGCGATAGTCGCTCGGCGTGCGGTCAAACTCGCGGCGAAACACGCGGGAAAAGGTTTGTTGCGACACATAGCCAAGATCCATCGCGATATCAAAAATCGGCCGCTGCGTTGAGCGTAGCGCCTGCGCCGCCAGCAGCAGCCTGCGCTGACGAATGTACTCACCCAGCGTCTGGTGCATGACCGTGCGGAACATTCTCTGTAAATACCATTTCGAATAGCCCGACTTTTTCGCGACCACATCAATGTTCAACGGTTGGTCGATATGATCGTCAATCCATTCAATAAGCGTCTGAATAATCTGCTGATGCGACATAAGGTTGCCCCTCTGTAGATACAACTTTCTCGGTTGATTCGTCGTTTTCTCTGCGGGGGAGTATAATTCCTCAAGTTAACTTGAGGTAAAGAGGTTTTATGGAAAAGAGATTGCCGCGCATTAAAGCGCTGTTAACCCCCGGCGAAGTGGCAAAGCGAAGCGGCGTTGCGGTATCGGCGCTCCACTTCTATGAAAGCAAAGGGTTAATTAAAAGCATCCGCAACGGCGGCAACCAGCGTCGCTATACCCGCGACGTGCTCCGCTACGTGGCGATTATCAAAATTGCGCAACGAATCGGCATTCCCCTGGCTACCATTGGCGAGGCATTTGGCGTGCTGCCGGAAGGGCATACGCTGAGCCCGAAAGAGTGGAAAGAGCTTTCATCCCAGTGGCGAGAAGAGCTGGACAGGCGTATCCATACGCTGGTCGCGCTGCGTGATGAGCTGGACGGTTGTATCGGCTGCGGCTGCCTGTCGCGCAGCGACTGCCCGTTGCGTAACCCCGGCGACAAACTGGGCGAACAGGGGACGGGGGCGCGGTTGCTGGAAGAGGATTGAGATTGTGCGGCCAGTTTGCCGGGTGGCGGCTGCGCCTTACCCGGCCTACAACACCGAGAACGTAGGCCGGGTAAGCGAAGCGCTACCCGGCAAAACCCCGCATACATAAAGAACTAAAGCGCCACAAAGGGCGCTTTAGTTTTTCCCGGTCTTTGTCTTTCTCTCTATCCCGCTGGTTCACGGGAGGGTTTCCCCCGACGTCAGCACCCCTCATGTCGAGCTGGTTGGGGAGGTTCCGGATTGTGCTGACACTTTAATTCTATGCAAGACCCGTTTTTTCGCCAGCGTCGCTGACCGGTTTTTAGCCGAATTTTTTTCGCGGTGTTGTTCGATTTTCTATAGTTAAAAAGTATGAATAACAGGAGAAAACCATGCTCACGGTACACCACCTTAACCAGTCGCGCTCGCACCGCGTGATCTGGGCGCTGGAAGAACTCGGTCTGCCTTATGAGATCGTTCACTATCAGCGCGAAAAGAACATGCTTGCGCCGGAGGCTCTCAAAAAGGTGCATCCGTTGGGCAAATCGCCGGTCATCGAAGATAACGGGCTGATCCTCGCGGAGTCTGGTGCCATTCTGGAGTATCTGCAGGAAACATACGATGCCGAGTCGCGGCTTAAGCCTTTAGATCCGGCGCATAAGGTGCAGTATCGCTTCTGGCTGCACTACGCGGAAGGATCGCTGATGCCGCTGCTGCTAATGAAGCTGGTCTTCAGCAGTCTCGGCAAGCCGCCGGTGCCGTTTGGTATCCGAACCCTGGGCAAAGCGCTTGGGCAGGGGGTGCAGAAAGCGTACCTTAACCGCCAGCTGGAAACCCATGCGCGCTTTATTGAGTCGCACCTTGCTAAAAACAGCTGGTTTGCCGGGGATTCGCTCAGCATGGCCGACATTCAAATGAGCTTCCCGATCTTTGCCCTGCTGGCGCGCGGCGGTATCGACAACCTGCCGCATAGTCAGGCATGGAAAACGAAGGTTGAAAACAGCTCCGGCTGGCAACGAACCCTGGCACAAGGGGGACCGTTATCCATCCCGGGTGAGGATTGAAATGTAAACAAATTGCGCATAGACGATAACGTTTGCGCATCCTCTGTTTATTTCTTCAGCGTCATAAGGGAATTTTAGCGAAAAACGATAAAGTTCAGTTGAAAAGGGCGGGGATTAGGCTAGATAATCGTTTGCCTTAATTTGACCACCCGTTTGTAAGCGCGGAGCTAAACGTTTGCTTTTTCTGTGAGGCCCTTTCGTCGCAAACGCAACACAAGGATTTGACGTTTAGCTGGCAGTGGCGTCTCCACCTCGCTTACGGACTTCCTAAAAAACTCTCAGGGGATGTTTTCTATGTCTACGCCATCTGCGCGTACTGGCGGTTCACTTGACGCCATGTTTAAAATTTCGGCCCGCGGCAGCACCGTGCGCCAGGAAATCGTTGCCGGTTTGACAACGTTTCTGGCGATGGTTTATTCCGTCATCGTTGTGCCGGGTATGCTGGGCAAAGCGGGCTTCCCGCCAGCGGCTGTCTTTGTGGCGACCTGCCTTGTGGCCGGCGTGGGCTCTATCGTGATGGGCCTGTGGGCGAACCTGCCGCTGGCGATTGGTTGCGCCATCTCCCTGACCGCGTTTACCGCGTTCAGCCTGGTGCTGGGCCAGCACATCAGCGTACCGGTTGCGCTGGGCGCCGTGTTCCTGATGGGTGTGCTGTTTACCGTTATTTCAGCGACCGGCATCCGTAGCTGGATCTTGCGCAACCTGCCGCAGGGCGTGGCGCACGGTACCGGCATCGGCATCGGCCTGTTCCTGCTGCTGATCGCCGCCAATGGCGTCGGTCTGGTTATCAAGAACCCGCTGGACGGCCTGCCGGTTGCGCTGGGCCACTTCGCCAGCTTCCCGGTGATCATGTCGCTGATCGGCCTGGCGGTGATTATCGGTCTGGAAAAACTGAAAGTCCCGGGCGGCATTCTGCTGACTATTATCGGCGTGTCCATTGTGGGCCTGATTTTCGATCCGAACGTCCATTTCTCCGGCATTTTCGCCATGCCGTCGCTGAGCGATGACAAAGGCAACTCTCTGATTGGCAGCCTGGATATCGTTGGCGCGCTCAACCCGGTGATCCTGCCAAGCGTGCTGGCGCTGGTGATGACCGCCGTGTTTGACGCGACCGGTACCATTCGTGCGGTGGCCGGTCAGGCGAACCTGCTGGATAAAGACGGTCAGATTATTGACGGCGGCAAAGCGCTGACGACGGACTCCCTGAGCAGCGTCTTCTCGGGCCTGGTGGGCGCAGCGCCTGCGGCGGTGTACATCGAGTCCGCAGCGGGTACGGCGGCGGGCGGTAAAACCGGCCTGACGGCGATCACCGTGGGCGTGCTGTTCATGCTGATCCTGTTCCTCTCCCCGCTCTCCTATCTGGTTCCGGCGTACGCGACCGCGCCAGCGCTGATGTACGTTGGCCTGCTGATGCTGAGCAACGTGGCGAAAATCGACTTTGCGGATTTCGTTGACGCGATGTCTGGCCTGATTACCGCGGTCTTCATCGTACTGACCTGTAACATCGTGACCGGCATTATGATCGGCTTCGCGTCGCTGGTGATTGGTCGTCTGGTCTCCGGTGAATGGCGCAAGCTGAACGTTGGCACCGTTGTGATTGCCGTTGCGCTGGTGGCGTTTTACGCGGGCGGCTGGGCAATCTGAGTTGTCCTTTGATGCGAAAACGGGTGGCTCAGGCCGCCCGTTTTTATTTTCAGGACTCATCCTGTTGCCTTTTGCGTTACTCTGGGGAAGATAGAATAAAAGGCACGACGCCTTCCGGAGTACATAAGCAACACAGCAAACAGGGAACGCATGGAAATCTTCTTCACAATACTCATCATGACCCTTGTGGTCTCGCTATCCGGGGTGGTTACACGCGTACTGCCCTTTCAGGTCCCCCTGCCATTAATGCAAATTGCCATCGGCGCGCTGCTGGCGTGGCCAACGTTTGGCCTGCACGTGGAATTTGACCCCGAACTGTTCCTCGTGCTGTTCATCCCGCCACTGCTGTTTGCCGATGGCTGGAAAACGCCCACGCGCGAGTTCCTTGAGCACGGGCGAGAGATCTTCGGCCTGGCGCTTGCCCTGGTGGTGGTCACCGTCGTCGGGATTGGTTTCCTGATCTACTGGACGGTACCGGGTATCCCGTTAATTCCTGCCTTTGCGCTGGCCGCCGTGCTATCGCCAACCGATGCCGTGGCGCTGTCCGGCATTGTGGGCGAAGGCCGCATTCCGAAGAAAATCATGGGGATTTTACAGGGTGAGGCGCTGATGAATGACGCCTCCGGCCTGGTTGCCCTGAAGTTTGCCGTGGCCGTTGCGATGGGCACGATGGTCTTTACCGTCGGCGGCGCGACGCTTGAGTTCTTTAAGGTAGCCATCGGCGGTATTCTCGCGGGCTTCGTGGTGAGCTGGCTGTACGGCCGCTCATTGCGCTTCCTCAGCCGCTGGGGCGGCGATGAACCCGCGACGCAGATCGTGCTGCTGTTCCTGCTGCCGTTCGCCTCTTATCTGATTGCCGAACATATCGGCGTGTCGGGCA
Source organism: Enterobacter sp. fkY84-1 (assembly GCF_052974705.1). NCBI lineage: Bacteria > Pseudomonadati > Pseudomonadota > Gammaproteobacteria > Enterobacterales > Enterobacteriaceae > Enterobacter > Enterobacter sp. fkY84-1. The sequence continues at coordinate 335,583 of NZ_CP169393.1, forward strand.
TTCTGGCCGCGGTCGCGGCAGGGATGACCATCACCCGCTCCGGCGTGATGCGCCGCGCGCCGCTGGCGATGCGCCTGCGTGCCAACAGCACCTGGGCGATGCTGGAGTTTGTCTTTAACGGCATGGTGTTCCTGCTGTTGGGCCTGCAGCTGCCGGGCATTATGGAATCCTCGCTGGTGGCGGCGGAGGCCGATCCGAACGTTGAAGTCTGGATGCTCTTTACCGACATCGTGCTGATCTACCTGGCGCTGATGCTGGTGCGTTTCGGCTGGCTGTGGACGATGAAAAACTTCAGCGTCCGCTTCCTGAAGAAAAAACCGATGGAGTTCGGCTCGTGGACAACGCGTGAGCTGCTGATTGCCTCTTTTGCGGGCGTACGCGGGGCGATAACCCTCGCCGGTGTGCTCTCCATTCCGCTGCTGCTGCCGACGGGCGATGTCTTCCCGGCGCGTTACGAACTGGTGTTCCTGGCGGCGGGGGTGATTCTGTTCTCCCTGTTCGTCGGCGTGATTATGCTGCCGATTTTGCTCCAGCATATTGATGTTGGCGATTCGACCCAGCAGCACAAGGAAGAGCGTATTGCGCGTGCTGCGACCGCCGAAGTGGCGATTGTCGCCATCCAGAAAATGGAAGAGCGCCTGGCCGCGGATGCGGAAGAGAACATCGACAATCAGCTGCTGACGGAGGTGAGTTCCCGCGTAATTGGTAACCTGCGTCGCCGCGCGGACGGGCGTAACGATGTAGAAAGCTCGCTGCAGGAGGAGAACCTGGAACGCCGGTTCCGTCTGGCCGCGCTGCGCTCAGAGCGTGCCGAACTGTATCACCTGCGCGCCACGCGCCAGATCAGCAACGAGACGCTGCAAAAGCTGCTGCACGATCTGGACCTGCTGGAAGCGCTGTTGATAGAGAATCAGTAGCGCTGTTTTGCCGGGTGGCGGCTTCGCCTTACCCGGCCTACGGTTCGAATGTAGGCCGGGTAAGGCGAAGCCGCCACCCGGCACTATTCAGACCGCACCCAAAACCCCTCACAACACTGCAGCCACGCCTGCGCGCTCTGCGACAAATAGACCCCTTCACGCCAGATCATCCCTAACTGCCAGTGCAGATCGCTCTCCAGCGGGATCCAGCGCAGCGTGTTTTTATCCAGACGCTCGCAAATCGGCTGCGGCAGAATGGCAATCCCCACGCCCGCCTGCACCATCGCGGCCAGGAAATCCCACTGACCGCTGCGCACCGCGATGCGTGGCTTGACGTTATGTTGGTTAAACAGCGTCATCAGCTGGCGGCTGAGAGCGAAGTCTTCGTTGTAGATCAGCAGAGGGTGTTCGCCGAGCAGCTCAGGCTTCACCGCGTCCCTTTTCAGCCAGTCGCCGGAGCGGGGAACCAGCACGCACAGCGGGTGGCTAAAGAGCGGAAGCGTCGCCAGGCCGCTCTCTTCCTCAACGGGGAGGGCGGTCATGGCCACGTCGAGCTCGCCGTTAGTGACGGCCTGCTGGACGGTTAAGCCACCAAACTCCGAAATCTTCAGCTCTACGCCAGGATAGCGCTGGCGAAACAGGCTAATCGGTCCGGCCATCATCATGCCGACCATCGGGGGAATGCCGAGGCGAAGCACCCCTTTGGTCAGATGATTAATATCGTCCAGCTCTGCTTCCAGCTGGCGGAACTCCGCCAGAATCGCCAGCCCGCGTTCGAACACCACGCGTCCGGTGTCGGTCAGCAGAAGCTTGCGCCCGTCGCGGATCAGCAGGGTACAGTTCAGTTCATCTTCGAGGTTTTTCAGCATCTTGCTGATGGTGGGCTGGGTAACAAACAACTTCTCCGCTGCGCGGGTAAAACTTTGCTGGCGAACCACTTCGACAAAATAGCGCAGCGTTCTTATGTCCATGATTATTCCTCGAAACTATACCTGTGATGATTTTAATTCATTTCAGTCCATACCGTGCGCTCACTATACTGGCGCCTCGTCTCATTTTTGAGGAAAACCCCCATGGCCGTGGCGTTAAGCCGTGTTACGCCTGCCGTTGTACAACGACTCCAGGTCCCGGTTCAGGTACTGCTCTACGCGGGACTGTTTGTTTTCGCCGAATATCTTGTCGGCTGGCTCCACCTGCCGCTGCCTGCCAACCTGGTGGGGATGCTGCTGATGTTGACGCTCATCCTCTGTCGCGTGATCCCCCTTAACTGGGTGCGCGCCGGGGCGCGCTGGCTGCTGGCGGAGATGCTGCTGTTCTTTGTGCCTGCCGTGGTGGCGGTGGTGAACTATGCGCAGCTGCTGATGGTGGACGGCTGGCGCATCTTCGCGGTGATCGCGCTGAGTACGCTGATGGTGCTGGGAGCGACCGCCTGGGTGGTGGATAAAGTGTATCGCTTTGAAATCAGCAGGCACAAACATGACTAACTTTCAGATCAGCGTCTTGTGCCTGATCGCGACGCTGGCGATCTACTTTGCCAACAAGTGGCTGTATCGCCGGTTTCATGCGCTGCCGCTGATGCCGCTGGTCTTCACGCCGATCCTGCTGGTGCTGATGCTGGTCTTCGGCCACATCTCCTGGCAGAACTACATTGGTGAATCCCACTGGCTGCTGTGGCTGCTCGGCCCGGCGACCATCGCCTTTGCCGTGCCCGTTTACGACAACCTGGCGATTATCAGGCGCCACTGGATGTCGCTCAGCGCAGGCGTCATCACCGCTACGGTGGTCGCGGTCTGTAGCTCCGTCTGGCTGGCGAGACTGTTTACGCTGCCCGATGAAATTCAGCGCAGCCTGGCCGTGCGCTCGGTGACCACGCCGTTTGCGCTCGCGGCGGCGAAACCCCTCGGCGGACAGCCGGACCTGGTGGCGCTGTTTGTGGTGGTGACGGGCGTCTTTGGGATGGCGGTGGGCGATATGCTCTTTCTGCGGCTTTCTATTCGGGAAGGAATGGCCAAAGGCGCGGGGTTTGGCGCGGCGTCGCACGGCGCGGGCACGGCACGCTCCTATGAGCTGGGCCAGCAGGAGGGGGTTGTCGCGAGCCTGGTGATGATGCTGTCAGGCGTGGTGATGGTGCTGATTGCGCCGCTGGTGGCGTGGGTGATGTTTTAAGCTCCCCGGCCAGAATGGCCGGGGAGAAAGGTTTAGTGCGCGCGGCCCTGCTCAACGCCAAGACCGGTTTGTGAACGAATAAACTGGGCGCGGAATTTCTCGCGCTCCAGGTTACCTTCCGGCGAATTGTCGGTAGCCGAGAAGACCCAGATACCGATAAACGCCACGGCAATGGAGAACAGCGCCGGATATTCATACGGGAAGATGGCGCTGGCGTGACCGAGGATCTGCACCCAGATCGTCGGGCCCAGAATCATCAGGATCACCGCCGTCAGCAGCCCCAGCCAGCCGCCAATCATCGCGCCACGGGTGGTCAGCTTCGACCAGTACATGGAGAGCAGGATGATCGGGAAGTTACAGCTTGCCGCGATGGAGAAGGCCAGCCCCACCATAAAGGCGATGTTCTGCTTCTCGAACAGAATGCCCAGCAGGATCGCCACGACGCCCAGCACCAGCACGGTGATTTTGGAGACCTTCAGCTCATCGCGCTCGCTCGCGCCTTTGCGGAAGACGTTGGCGTAGAGGTCATGCGAAACCGCCGACGCCCCGGCCAGCGTTAAACCCGCAACCACCGCAAGAATGGTGGCGAAGGCCACGGCTGAGATAAAGCCGAGGAACAGGTTGCCGCCCACCGCGTCGGCCAGATGCACCGCCGCCATGTTATTGCCGCCAATCAGCGCGCCCGCGGCGTCTTTAAACGCCGGGTTTGCCCCCACCAGCATGATCGCGCCAAAGCCGATGATAAAGGTCAGGATATAGAAGTAGCCCATGAAGCCGGTCGCGTAGAAGACGCTCTTGCGCGCTTCACGCGCGTCGCTCACGGTGAAGAAGCGCATCAGGATGTGCGGTAAGCCTGCGGTACCAAACATCAGGCCCAGACCGAGCGACAGGGCCGATATCGGGTCTTTCACCAGCCCGCCCGGGCTCATGATGGCTTCCCCTTTCGGGTGGACCGCCATGGCTTCGGTAAACAGGTTATTGAAGCTGAACCCGACGTGCTTCATCACCATAAAGGCCATAAAGCTGGCGCCGAATAGCAGCAGCACGGCTTTGATGATCTGCACCCAGGTCGTCGCCAGCATGCCGCCGAACAGCACGTACATCACCATCAGCACGCCCACCAGCACCACCGCGATGTGGTAGTTCAGGCCGAACAGCAGTTGGATCAGTTTACCCGCGCCCACCATCTGCGCAATCAGATACAGCGCCACCACCACCAGCGAACCGCAGGCGGAGAGGGTGCGAATCGGTCCCTGCTTCAGGCGATACGAGGCCACGTCGGCGAAGGTGTAGCGGCCCAGATTGCGCAGGCGCTCGGCAATCAGGAACAGAATGATCGGCCAGCCGACGAGGAAGCCGAGGGAGTAAATCAGGCCGTCATAGCCGGAGGTGTAGACCAGCGCGGAGATCCCGAGGAACGAGGCGGCGGACATAAAGTCACCCGCAATCGCCAGCCCGTTCTGGAAGCCGGTAATGTTGCCGCCTGCGGTGTAGTAATCGTTACGGGAGCGCACGCGTTTCGACGCCCAGTAAGTGATGTACAGCGTCAGCACCACGAAAATCAGGAACATCACAATCGCCTGCCAGTTGGTTGGCTGGCGCTGTACCTCGCCGGTAATCGCATCTGCCGCGTGGGCGGCAAAGGGAAGCGTGGCGGCGAGCGCCGTCAGAATTCTCTTCATGATGCTTTTACCTCTTGCAGTACCGCTTTATTAAGGCGATCGAATTCACCGTTCGCGCGCCAGACGTAGACGCCGGTCAGCACAAATGAAATCACGATGACGCCAATGCCAATGGGAATACCGCGCGTCACGCTGGTGCCCTCGTGCAGCGGGGTGCCCAGCCAGTGCGGCGCAAAGGCGATCAGCAGAATAAAGCCGACATAGATAATCAGCATGATGATGGAAAGGGTGAAGGCAAACCGTTGCCGCTTATCGACGAGCTCCCTGTAGTGCGCACTATTCTCTATCTGCTGACAAATATGGTCATTCATCACAGAGTCTCCAAAGGTAAGGTTGGTTTGTTTTTATCCCCTCTCCCCTATGGGGAGAGGGTGAGGGGAGAGGGAGAAAACACTAGGAAGGCATTGCGATGGCCTGCTTCTCTTCGAGCAGTTTTTCCACCACGCCAGGATCTGCGAGCGTTGAGGTATCACCGAGGTTGCTGGTGTCCCCTGCCGCGATTTTGCGCAAGATACGGCGCATGATTTTGCCGGAGCGGGTTTTCGGCAGCGAGTCGGTCCAGTGCAGCACGTCCGGCGTCGCCAGCGGGCCAATCTCTTTACGCACCCAGTTGCGCACCTCAGCATAGAGCTCTGGCGACGGCTCTTCCCCGTGGTTCAGGGTGACGTAAGCGTAAATTGCCTGGCCCTTGATGTTGTGTGGAATGCCGACAACGGCGGCTTCGGCAATCTTCGGATGCGACACCAGCGCCGATTCAATCTCCGCGGTGCCCAGACGGTGGCCGGAGACGTTCAGCACGTCGTCCACGCGTCCGGTGATCCAGTAATAGCCATCTTCATCACGACGCGCGCCGTCGCCGCTGAAGTACATGTTTTTAAAGGTCGAGAAGTAGGTCTGCTCGAAGCGATCGTGATCGCCGAACAGGGTACGCGCCTGACCCGGCCACGAGTCCGTGATCACCAGGTTGCCTTCGGTGGCCCCTTCCAGTGGGTTGCCTTCGTTATCCACCAGCGCAGGCTGTACGCCGAAGAACGGACGCGTTGCCGAGCCCGCTTTCAGCTGCGTGGCGCCCGGCATCGGGGTGATCATAAAGCCGCCGGTTTCGGTCTGCCACCAGGTGTCCATGACCGGGCATTTCTCGTTGCCGATTTTCTTCCAGTACCACTCCCAGGCTTCCGGGTTGATGGGCTCACCCACGGAACCGAGGATGCGCAATGAAGAGCGGTCGGTGCCTTCGATGGCTTTGTCGCCTTCCGCCATTAATGCGCGGATGGCCGTTGGTGCGGTGTAGAGAATGTTGACCTGATGCTTATCGACCACCTGGCACATACGCGCCGGGGTCGGCCAGTTCGGTACGCCTTCAAACATCAGCGTTGTTGCGCCACAGGCCAGCGGGCCGTACAGCAGATAGCTGTGCCCGGTGACCCAGCCCACGTCGGCGGTACACCAGTAGATGTCGCCCGGGTGGTAGTCGAAGACGTATTTGAAGGTGGTGGCCGCGTAGACCAGATAGCCGCCGGTGGTGTGCAGCACGCCTTTCGGTTTGCCGGTTGAGCCAGAGGTGTAAAGAATGAAGAGCGGATCTTCCGCGTTCATCTCTTCCGGCTGATGCTGGTCGCTCGCCTTTTCAATCAGATCGCTCCACCACAGGTCGCGCCCCTCGTGCCAGTCGATTTTGCCGCCGGTACGCTTAAGGACGATGACGTTGCTGACCGTGTTGACGTTCGGGTTTTTCAGCGCTTCGTCGACGTTTTTTTTCAGGGGGATACTGCGTCCTGCGCGCACGCCTTCATCGGCGGTGATCACCAGTTTTGAGCTTGAATCGACAATACGACCCGCAACCGCCTCTGGCGAGAACCCACCGAAAATAACGGAATGAATCGCGCCGATACGCGCACAGGCCAGCATGGCCACCGCCGCTTCCGGCACCATCGGCATATAGATAGCGACCACGTCGCCTTTTTTAATGCCTTTATCCAGCAGGACGTTGGCAAAGCGGCACACGTCGCGGTGCAGTTCTTTATAGGTAATGTGTTTGCTCTGCGAGGCATCATCGCCTTCCCAGATAATCGCCGTCTCGTTCCCGCGCGCGGCAAGGTGACGGTCCAGACAGTTTGCCGCCAGGTTCAGCGTGCCATCTTCATACCATTTAATGGAGACGTTACCGGGCGCAAAGGAGGTGTTCTTTACCTTCTGATAAGGTTTGATCCAGTCAAGGATATGGCCCTGCTCACCCCAGAAGGTGTCCGGGGCGGTGATAGATTGCTGATATTTCTCGTGGTACTGCTCCGGGTTGATCAGGCAACGGTCCGCAATGTTTGCGGGAATGTCATGTTTGTGTATTTGGCTCATGGCTTTTTTTCTCCTTGTAAGATGTTAATAATATGTCGCAAAAACGTTAATAGTAGGGGCTTTACAAGCTTTGTTTATTATTTGGGCGACAGATCACGCATTGTTTGAACAGGTTGAAAAATGAGCGAATGAAACTTTGAAGGAAAATAATTTATGCTGACGATTATTCACATTTATGTTTAAAAAAGGTTTTTTATAACAAAAGGTTATTTATTAGAATCAGGAGAAACTCCCGTCACAGACGCTTTTACGAGTGAAATGCGTCGTTCTTTAAGGCTTGCGCAACAGGCCGCGCAAATGATACTCATACGCCGCGTTAAAAAATCCCATAAATCGACGCAACACAATTCATACCCTTTCAGTATGTCCCCATATTCATGCAGTTTAAGTGAATAAGGCGCTTCATTGAGGAAGTCAGTTTCTATGAAAAACGTTAAAGTCAGCCTGGCCTGGCAGATCTTAATCGCCCTTGTGCTGGGCATCCTGCTGGGCAGTTACCTCCACTATCACAGCGACAGCCGCGACTGGCTGATTGCGAACCTGCTTTCACCGGCAGGGGATATCTTTATTCACCTGATCAAGATGATCGTAGTACCGATTGTGATCTCGACGCTGGTGGTGGGTATTGCAGGCGTCGGCGATGCGAAGCAGTTAGGTCGTATTGGTGCGAAAACCATTATCTATTTCGAAGTGATCACTACGGTTGCGATCATTCTCGGTATCACCCTGGCGAACGTTTTCCAGCCGGGTTCCGGGATTGATATGTCGCAGCTGGCGACGGTGGATATTTCGAAATACCAAAGTACGACCGCTGACGTGCAAAGCCATGCACACGGCCTGATGGGCACGATCCTTTCTCTGGTGCCGACCAACATCGTGGCGTCGATGGCGAAGGGCGAGATGCTGCCTATTATCTTCTTCTCGGTTCTGTTTGGTCTGGGGCTCTCTTCACTGCCCGCGACGCACCGCGAACCGCTGGTGACCGTGTTCCGCTCGATCTCCGAAACCATGTTTAAAGTGACCCACATGGTGATGCGTTACGCGCCGGTAGGGGTGTTTGCGCTTATCGCCGTCACCGTGGCGAACTTCGGTTTTGCCTCCCTCTGGCCGCTGGCGAAGCTGGTACTCCTGGTGCACTTTGCCATCCTGTTCTTTGCGCTGGTGGTGCTGGGAATTGTGGCGCGTCTGTGTGGGCTGAGCATCTGGATCCTGATTCGTATCCTGAAAGATGAGCTGATTCTGGCCTACTCCACGGCAAGCTCTGAGAGCGTGCTGCCCCGTATTATTGAGAAGATGGAAGCCTACGGCGCGCCAGCGTCGATCACCAGCTTCGTGGTGCCGACGGGTTACTCCTTTAACCTGGATGGTTCCACGCTGTATCAGAGTATCGCCGCTATCTTTATTGCGCAGCTGTATGGCATTGACCTGTCGCTGTGGCAGGAGATCGTCCTGGTGCTGACCCTGATGGTGACGTCTAAAGGTATCGCAGGCGTACCGGGCGTTTCGTTCGTGGTACTGCTGGCGACGCTGGGCAGCGTAGGCATTCCGCTGGAAGGCCTGGCCTTTATCGCGGGTGTGGACCGTATCCTCGACATGGCGCGTACGGCGCTGAACGTGGTGGGGAATGCGCTGGCGGTGCTGGTTATCGCCAAGTGGGAACACAAATTCGACCGTAAAAAGGCGCTGGCGTATGAACGCGAGGTGCTGGGTCGTTTTGATAAGACGGCTGACCAGTGATGTAAAAAGCCGGGTGGCGGCTTCGCCTTACCCGGCCTACACAAGCCGTAGGCCCGGTAAGCGCAGCGCCACCGGGCAAGGGTTTACTCCCCGCTCAACGCATCAAACTCTTCGCACCCCGTATCAAACCCTTCCGTACAGCTCAGGTTTAACCAGTACAGCGCTTTCTGTTTATTGGGCGTGATAAAGCCTTTCTCCCCCTGCCTGAACAACATCCCTGCCCAGTACTCGGCATAGCCCGTACGCGAAAGGGCTGAACTCCGCTTGAACCACGAGGCGGCCTGCACGTCATCCTGCGCTACCTCGACGCCGTTGGCATAAATCAGCCCCAGCAGCAGCTGTGCATCGACCGCAGAGTCGCTGTCGATATCTTCGGTTGCCGTTTGCAACAGTCTGATAGCCTGCGGATAGTCAGTTTTCCCCGCCTGAGTATTCACCAGAATGCGCGCCAGCATGATCGCGCCGCGTTTGCTGCCAGCAATGTTTGCCTGTTGGGCCAGGGCTTTGGCCTGTGAGTAATCGGCCTGCGTAAAGAGGATTTGCGAGAGCAACCCCATGGCGTCGACATCGCCGCCTTTCGCGGCTTTCTCGGCCCACTGCGCGGCCTGCTTGCTGTCGCCGGAGCTGAAGTACGTATCGGCAAGATAATACTGGGCACGCGCATCACCGGCTTCCGCCTGTTTCCGATACTGGCTGCCTATCTCATCGGCGCGGGCGAAGGACGTTAAAAACACTAACAACAGAAAAATGGCTTTCATGGATTCTTATCATCTGGGTACACGCCGCGCAGTATAATCGCGGGCGCAAAAGAAAAAAATGGGTGCATTAAGACCTCAGCATCCTACAAGCCGGGCGGAACCGTTGTTCCGCCCATAGAGGTTAGCCTGGGTTGCAGGCTAATTTAGCCGCCACCTCCTGATGTTCACTCTTTATTGAAAACTCGCAGAGCCTGCCGCGAGTAATAAAGGTAAAGATCACTATCGTCAGGCAAATAATAAAGACGATGCCTAACGCAGTTTTTAATGGCGTCATGCCTTTTACTCCTTGTGTAAAAAAGAATAAGAGGCTACTCTCAACCTGTTGGGTGTTGAGGGGTAGCCTCGGGTGAATGCAAATTTCCCGGGGCTTTCCACTTTCTGTCCCTCAACAATGCTCAAGACAGAAAGTCTTAAGCACCCGCCGCACATCTTATCCCTCTGAATTAAAATGCAAAGATGTAATTCCTTTTCGCGAAAATTACATTATTTCTGCGAGCCGCTTTCCAGAATGATAATTTCTATTTCTTATGAATTAATCGGAAATAAAAAGGGAGTGAATATATCACTCCCTTTATTCAACGATAAATTAACGGCTTCAACCCATTGCGCTTTCGCGCAGTCGGGCTTTCAGCTTGTTATATTCGTCGATCACGTACTGTTCCGCCGCGTGCTGATCCGCAATCGGCTCAACGTTTACGGCGCAGTATTTATACTCCGGCGTTTTGGTTATCGGGCTTAAGTTCTCCGTTACCAGCTCGTTGCAGGCACCAATCCACCACTGGTAGGTCATATAGACCGCCCCTTTGTTTGGACGATCGCTGACCTGCGCACGGGTGATAATCCGCCCTTTGCGCGAGTTCACCCACACCAGCGCTTCATCCTCAATACCGAGCCGTTCCGCATCGGCGGTGTTGATCTGCGCGTAGCCGGGCTCGTCCGCCAGCGCGGCCAGCGCGGCGCAGTTTCCGGTCATCGAACGACAGGAGTAATGGCCCACTTCGCGTACGGTGGAGAGCACCATCGGATACTCATCGGTGAGTTTATCGATCGGCGCGACCCAGTCGCAGGTGAAGAACTGCGCCAGCCCGTTCGGGGTGTCGAATTTCTCCTTAAAGAGATAGGACGTCCCCTGATCGGCCTCTGACTCGTCCCGGCATGGCCACTGGATGTATCCCAGCTCGCCCATTTTTTCATAGGTGGCGCCGTAGAAGTCCGGACACAGGCTGCGCAACTCATCCCAGATCTCCTGGGTGTTGTTGTAGTGCATCGGGTAGCCCATGCGGGTGGCGATTTCACTGATGATCTGCCAGTCCGTTTTCAGATCCCACTTCGGCTCGACCGCCTTGAAGAAGCGCTGGAAGCCGCGGTCGGCCGCCGTGTAGACGCCTTCATGCTCGCCCCAGGAGGTCGACGGTAAAATGACATCCGCCGCCGCCGCGGTTTTGGTCATGAAGATATCCTGGACAATCACCAGCTCCAGATCCTCAAACCCTTTACGCACTGCAGAAAGCTCGGCGTCGGTCTGAAGCGGATCTTCACCCATGATATAGGCCGCACGCACTTCGCCATGCGCCGCGCGGTGCGGCAACTCGCTGATGCGATACCCGGTGTGTTCCGGCAGGCTTTCCACGCCCCACGCCTTCGCGAACTTGGCGCGGTTTTCCGGGAACTTCACGTACTGGTAGCCCGGATAAGTATCCGGCAGCGCGCCCATATCGCAGGCGCCCTGCACGTTATTCTGACCACGCACCGGGTTCACGCCAACGTGCGCTTTACCCAGATTACCGGTCAGCATCGCGAGGCTGGTGAGCGAGCGCACGGTTTCCACGCCCTGGTAGAACTGGGTCACGCCCATGCCCCAGAGAATGGCGGCGGTTTTTGCCCCGGCATACATTCTGGCCGCTTGACGAATCGCCTGCGCGCTGACGCCGGTTATCGCTTCGACGGATTCAGGCGTATAGCCCTCGACTATTTTCTTATACTCTTCAAAGCCTTCTGTACGGGTCGCGACAAACGCCTGGTCGTACAGGTTCTCCTCAATAATGACGTGCCCCATTGCGTTCAACAGCGCGATGTTTGAGCCGTTTTTCAATGCAATGTGCATATCCGCAATGCGCGCGGTTTCAATTTTGCGCGGATCGCAGACGATGATTTTCGCCCCATTCTGTTTAGCGCGAATAACGTGGTTCGCGACGATAGGGTGAGAATCCGCCGGGTTATAACCAAAGATGAAGACGAGATCGGTATTATCTATCTCGTTGATGGCATTACTCATTGCGCCGTTACCGACCGACTGGTGCAGACCTGCAACCGATGGGCCGTGTCAGACGCGAGCGCAGCAGTCGACGTTATTGGTACCAATAACGGCGCGCGCGAATTTTTGCATCACATAGTTGGTTTCATTTCCCGTCCCGCGGGAAGAGCCGGTGGTCTGAATCGCATCCGGGCCATACTTGGCCTTAATGGCACTCAGGCGCGTGGCGACATAATCCAGCGCCTCGTTCCAGGAGACGGCTTCCAGCTTGCCGCCGCGCTCGCGGCGGATCATAGGGGTTTTCAGGCGCGGGGTAAGAATTTGGGTATCGTTAATAAAATCCCAGCCGTAGTACCCTTTCAGGCACAGCGTGCCCTGGTTGGTTTTCCCCTGCGCGGCCTCCGCCCGGACGATTTTGCCGTTATCGACCACCAGGTGGATCTTGCAACCTGAGGCACAATAAGGGCAAACCGTGACGACTTTTTTCATCAGTCTGCTCCAGTTAATCGAATCGTTCGCACCCACTATGCAGCTTCTATGCCATGTTTTTTGTATGGGTATCCCCTGACTTTACGGCCCATCCGGGGTGAAAACCCTGACAAAAAGCAGTCAATCGTCAAAATTGACGTGTCGACAGGGCGGCGGATGTGACATGGGTTGAATTTCCGTCACTGAAAAAACCTTTTGACTGGAGCCAACGGCAGAATAGTTCAGACTTAACATAATCCCCTGACGGAAGCATACGATGAAACCGGCGATTCTGGTGGTTGATGACGATACGGCAGTCTGCGAACTGCTTCAGGACGTGCTGAGCGAGCACGTCTTTAGCGTGCTTGTCTGCCATAACGGCCAGGATGCGCTGCGCCAGGTGCAGCAGGAGCCGAATATCGCGCTTGTGCTGCTGGATATGATGCTGCCGGATATCAACGGCCTGCAGGTTCTGCTGCAGCTGCAAAAGCAGCGTCCGGCGCTACCGGTTGTGATGTTAACCGGCCTGGGCAGTGAGTCAGACGTGGTGGTGGGGCTGGAGATGGGGGCCGACGATTATATTGGCAAACCGTTCAACCCGCGCGTGGTGGTCGCCCGGGTGAAAGCGGTGTTGCGCCGAACGGGCGCGCTGGCGGCAGAAGCCTCCGCAGCGCCCGTCGCGGGCATTGCGTTTAACGGATGGACGCTTGATACCACCCGCTGTGAGCTGATTGATCCGCAGCGTAATACCGTGCCCTTAACCCAGGGCGAGTACGGCCTGCTGCTGGCGCTCACGCAAAATGCCCGCCGGGTGCTGAGCCGCGATCGGCTGCTTGAGCTGACCCACAGCGAAAGTGCCGACGTGTTCGACCGCACGATTGACGTGCTGATCATGCGCCTGCGCCGGAAAATAGAGGCTAACCCGCATCAGCCTGCGCTCATCAAAACCATCCGCGGGCTGGGTTACGTGTTTGCCACTGACGTGAGCCGGCCCGAACAGGCGGCATAAGGCTTACGTTATCGCCGGAACAATGATGGCGGCAAAAATCGCGATGATGCACAAATACTTGAGGGCGTAATAGGCCTTACGGTTCCTTTTTTTCAGACGCTGCCCCCGTTCGCGGCCCGCATGAACGTATTTAAAAATGCGGTTAATGCCGCCGGTGCTGTCATTCTCGTCATTCGGTGACCTGGCCGCAGACATCAGCGTGGTTCCCACCCAATGGTTAACCGCCTGCGCCCAGCGCCATTTCATCGGACGCTCGATATCGCAGAAGAGAATAATGCGCGTTTGATCCGATTTATTTTCTGCCCAGTGGACGTAGGTCTCATCAAAAATAACGGCTTCACCATCCCGCCAGCTGTGGCGCTGCCCGTCGACTTCAATAAAGCAGCGATCGTCATTCGGGGTGAATAAGCCCAGATGGTAACGAACCGAGCCCGCATACGGATCCCGGTGCTTGCCAAGCTTTGCACCCGCCGGCAGCTCGGCAAACATGGCCGCCTTCACCGAAGGGATTTCACTCACCAGCCGGGTCGTCACCGGGCATAAAGACTGCGCGGAGGGATGGGCATCGGCATACCACTTCAGATAAAAACGTTTCCAGCCGCGTTTAAAAAAGGTGTTAAAGCCGGCGTCGTTATTATTTTCCGCTGCCTTAATATGATGCTGCAAACGCAGCGCCTCTTCGCGAATAACCAGCCAGTTTTCCGTCAGCTTATTTAATTCCGGGAAGCGCTCTGTTTCAAAGAAAGGCTGCCTGGCGGGCAGGGAAGAAAACGCCGTCATAAACATATTGATGGGCGCCATAAACGTCGAATGGTCGAAGAGCTGACGGGAAAGCGTCTGTTTTTCTTTGCCGCGGGAATGCGCATAAATAACGCTGATAATGAAAATACCGATGATGATGACTGCGAACATTTTTCCCTTGTCCTCTTTCTATCTCATTTCGGAAAAGCGTGCGGACAGAGTGCTGCCCACGCCGAATATGCCAGATGGAGAGAGTGTAGTTCGGGAATATAAAATTCATAGAACTGTAATGAAAAATCGCAATTATTGTTAAATTAAATGCTCTCGCGAATAAACGCCTGCAGCTCGGCCAGCGTTTTTGCGCCGTCAATCGCATTGGCGGCCAGCAGGCTTGCCCGCGCGCAGGCGTGCGCCAGATAAATACTCTCTGTCAGCGGGAGCGATTCATGGCAGCCGTATAAAAAGCCCGCGCAAAAGGCATCGCCCGCGCCGACGCTGCCGATAATCTCTTCCTGCTCCAGCATCCATGACGGGATCCAGCGACCCGCTTCACCGCGAGCTTCTCCCCATGCGCCTTCCGGACAGTGGATCACCACCCGCTGGCGTACGCCGGCCGCCAGCAGCTGCGCCGCGGCGTCCGCGATATGGGCAATGTGCGGGGCGTCGTTTTCGTCACGCATTGTCAGGCCGCTAAACTCACCGGCCTCCAGCTCGTTAATCACCAGATAGTCGAGATGGCGAAGGGCAGGGAGCACCAGCGGCTGATAGCGCGGGTCGCCCTTACGGGAAACCAGATCGAGCGAGGTTTCATACCCCTGGTCACGCATCTGCGCCAGCAGCCGCGCGCTGCGGGTGCCAAATTCGTCATCGGGCATATCCAGGCTGTCGAGCAGCAGGAGATAGCCGAGATGGAAGATCTTCATCGATCCGTCTAAGCGATCGAAGGCGGGAAGATCCAGCAGGCGGTTGGCCCCCGGCGAGTGGAAAAAGGTGCGCTGTCCGCTGGGGTCGGTCATCACCTGCGACATGGAGGTTGGCGCAAAGGTGGTGCGCTGTACGCGCTGGCGGTTGACGTGGTACTGGTCGAGCATCGCCAGAATGTAGTCCCCGTCGCCGTCTTCGCCAATCAGCCCCACCGCCTGCAGCGGCAGGCCAACGTGCATTTTTGCCAGCGTCAGCAGGACGTTGAGCGGCGCGCCGCCGGTTGAGCGTTCGCTGTGGGTGATTTCCGCCAGCCAGCCGCGCTCCGGCCACTGCACGATCTGGTGGACGTGGTCCACCAGCATATTGCCTGCGGCGATGATGCCTTTGCGTTCCATCATGCCTGCCCCGCGCTGCCGAAGATGCGCATCTGTTCGGCGACCGTATCGGTAATCGCTTCTTCAATGCCGAGCAGCAGTTCGGCAAACTCGTCGTACAGCGGCTGGCGGTTCGCCATGCGCTGCTCCACGGCGGCGAGCGCGGCCTGCGACATGCCGGTATAGAAATTGATTTTATGAATGCCCAGCTCGATGGCGCGGCGGAAGTCGGCATCGCTAATCCCGGAGCCGCCGTGTAAAACCAGCGGCAGCCCCGTCTGCTGACGAATGGCGTCCAGACGCGGGAAATCGAGCTTCGGCTCGCCTTTATACTTGCCGTGTGCGTTGCCGATGGCGACGGCCAGCGCGTCGATGCCGGTTGAATCAACAAATTCGCGCGCCAGCTGCGGATCGGTGAAGAAGGCTTCATCCGCATGTCCGTAAAGCGCGCCCCCTTCATCCCCCCCGACCGCGCCCAGCTCTGCCTCCACGGAGACGCCCACCGCATGGCACATTTTCACCACTTCTCGCGTCTGGCGAACATTTTCCTCATAGCTCAGCGTAGAGCCATCGAACATCACGGAGCTGAACCCTAAGCGCAGGGCGCGCACGACGGCGTCATAATGCAGGCCGTGGTCGAGGTTGAGCACCACGGGAATAGCGTGACGGGCGGCCTCGAACTTCACCGCTTCGACAAGGGAATCCAGCGATACGTACTTAAAATGCACTTCCGCGATGTTGATGATAAACGGCGAGCGTTCCTGCTTTGCGGCGGCGAACAGCGCGCGCAGGAAGTGGGAGTCGAGCACGTTAAACGCGCCCAGCGCATAGCGGTGTTGTCTGGCGTGCGCAAGACCGTCGGCAAGAGAAATCAATGGCATCATTCACCCCTTATATCCGGAACAGGTTGTACTCGTTGCACAGCACCAGCAGCGCCGGTTCGTCTTCTTCGATGTTGTTATAGCGGGCAACGGGCTGCAAAAAGTGGTTGTCGTGTTCATCGTCATTAACCGAGGAGACTTCCCCCACCAGCACGTCGCCGAAGCCGCGTTCGCCCCAGAAACTGTGGTAAAGAGTGGGCGTCAGGCAGATGCTTTCCCCTGGCGTGAGGCGCAGCTGGCTGCCGGGGGCGTGGGTCTGGCGGCAGCCGTCGACGGTGACGGTCACGTCGGTGTTTTCCGTCTCTTCATGCGCTCCGGCATTCCATAACTCAATGATCAGATTCCCGCCGCCCCGGTTGATGATGTCTTCGCGCTTGCGCCAGTGAAAATGCATCGGCGTCACCTGGCCGTCGCGCACGTGCATGATTTTTTCGGCATAGCTTTTTTCATAAGGCACGCCGTTGGGCGAGCCGTTGCGCAGGGTAAACAGCGTCAGGCCCTCAGCGGCAAAGTTGTTGCCGCCGAACGCCGTCACGTCCCAGCCGAGCTTGAGGTTGAACACTTCCTGCCATGCGGCCTGGTCAAGCTGCTGCCATTTCGTTGGCGGAAAGCTGGCAAAAGGCGGGAGATGAACGTCGTGCATGGAGAAAAACTGCCGCGTGTGGCCGAGGATTTCATTGATGTCGGAGCGTTTCATGGGGACTCCTTGAAAACAGTACCCTCTCCCTGCGGGAGAGGGAAAAGGATCATTTAACCGTCCACCCCTTATACGTGCCGACGTTCTTTTTATCGATCATCGTCACCGGGATCAGCACGGGCGCTTTCGGCGCGGGTTTGCCCTGGAGAATGTCATAGCCGATCTCCACCGCCTTTGCCGCCATGACCTGCGGATCCTGCGCCGGGGTTGCGACAAACAGGGAATTTTCGCGCTTCAGCGCTTCCTCACCGTCCGGCGATCCATCCACGCCAACGATAAAGAACTCATTGCGCTGCGCCTGTTTCGCGGCCAGATCGGCGCCGATCGCGGTCGGATCGTTAATCGCAAACACGCCGTCGATCTTCGGATTGGCCGCCAGCAGGGAGGTCATGACTTCCAGACCGCCTTCACGACTGCCCTTGGCGTTCTGGTTATCCGAGAGCACCTTGATATCAGGATGTTTTTTGAACTCCGTCTGGCACCCTTCCACGCGGTTTTGTACCGCAGAGACCGGCGGTCCGTTGATGATCACCACGTTGCCTTTCCCTTTCAGGCGGTCGGTAATGTACTTACAGGCCATCTCACCCGCCTGGGTGTTATCGGAGGTGATGGTGGCATCAGCCCCTTCCGCCGCCACGTCAACCGCCACGACCACGATCCCGGCGTCCTTCGCGCGCTTCACCGCCGGGCCGATCCCTTTGGAGTCCGCGGCGTTGAGGATGATCATGTCCACCTTCGCGGCGATGAAGTTATCGATCTGCGAAACCTGCTGGCCCAGATCGTACCCGCTGGAGACCAGCGTCACCTTGACGTTATCCCCCGCCAGCTTGCGCGCTTCCAGCTCGGCACCTTTGGTGATCTGCACGAAGAACGGGTTAGCCAGGTCGCCCACCGTCACGCCAATGGACTTCAGATCTTTCGCCTGCGCAAACGGCGTTGCGGCAAGCAGCGCGCCAGCACAGAGCGCGGTCACTAAGGGTTTCAAACGCATCTTGTCTTCCTCACTCGTAGGGTATTGTTGTTATGCACTTTGATGGTGTCGGGTACGGTATTTGTCGATCAGCACCGCAATGATGATCACCGCCCCTTTGATCACCAGCTGCCAGAAGTAGGAGACGCCCATCAGCGTCATGCCGTTGTTGAGGGTGGCGATGATCAAGGCACCGACCAGCGTGCCGGTGATCGTGCCGATCCCGCCGACGAAGCTGGTGCCGCCGAGGATCACCGCCGCAATTGCATCCAGCTCGTAACCCGTGCCGAGGTTGCCGTTGGCACTGTACAGGCGTGAGGCACTCATGACGCCGCCGAGGCCGGAGAGCAGGCCGCTCATGCCGTAGACAAACAGCAGCACCAGCCAGACCTTAATGCCCGTTAAGCGCGCCGCCTGCATGTTGCCGCCCACGGCGTAGATGTGAACGCCGAGCGTGGTGCGGCGCAGGATGAACCAGCACACCACAATGACCGCCAGGGCGATCGCCACCAGCCAGGGGATCGGGCCGAGGTAGTTATTGCCGATCCACTCGAAGTTGATGTTGGAGTTAATGACCGTCGTGCCGTCGGCCAGCAGATAGGCCGCGCCGCGCAGCGCCGTATAGGTGCCGAGCGTGACGATGAAGGGGGGCAGCCCGGCAAAGGCCACCAGTGCGCCGTTGAACAGGCCCAGCACCATGCCGAGCATCAGCGCGGCCGGAATGGACAGCCCGGCGAATTCGGGAATGAGCGACACCACCATCGCCGCCACCGCCGTGGTGCCGAGAATCGACCCCACCGAGAGGTCAATCCCGCCGGTGAGGATAATAAAGGTCATTCCCGCCGCCAGCACGATGTTGATCGACGCCTGACGGGTGATGTTGAGCAGGTTGCTCTCAGTGAAGAAGTTGGGCGCAATAAAGCCAAAAACCGCCACAATCAGGATCAGAATCGGCAAAATACCGACCGTTTGCATCAGATCGCTCATCAGCATTTTTTTGGCGGAGGCGGATTTCGCCACCTGCTGCGGTTGGGTTGGAGTTGTCATGATTGCACCGCCTGATGATGAGTGTCGTTCACGCCGGTTGCCAGCGTCATAATGTTTTCCTGAGAGATGTCACGCCCGTGAAGCTCGCCCGCGATGCTGCCTTCCCGCATCACGTAAACCCGGTCGCTCATGCCCACCACTTCCGGCAGCTCGCTGGAGATCATCAGGATCGCCACGCCTTTGCGCGCCATCTGGTTCATGATGCGGTAGATCTCGCTTTTTGCGCCGACGTCCACGCCGCGCGTGGGTTCGTCCAGAATCAGAATGCGCGGGCCGATGGCGACCCAGCGGGAGATGAGCAGTTTTTGCTGGTTGCCGCCGGAAAGACCGCCTGCGCGCACCTGCGAATGGGGCACGCGGATATTGAGCAGGGCAATGGCGTCATCGGAAATGGACTGGGCTTTTTTGCGGTTCAGCCAGCCGAAGGTGGCGTCGCGCTCCAGCGTCGCCATAGTGATGTTCTCCTGCGCCGCCAGCTCCAGAAACAGCCCCTGCTCCTTGCGGTTCTCGGTGAGAAAACCGATGCCGTTTTCGATGGCCGCGCGCGGGGAGTGGATCACCACCGGCTCGCCGTCGACCTCAATCATGCCGCCCGTGGCTTTACGCACGCCGAAGATAAGCTGTGCCAGCTCGGAACGTCCGGCCCCCACCAGTCCTGCCAGCCCGACGATTTCGCCGGAACGCACCTGCAGGCTGCACGGCTGTACTTTTTTACCGTCGGTGAGGTGGTGGACGTTGAGACGCGGGCTGCCGAGGGGAATATCACGCTCCTTGTTGAACAGGTCGCTTAGCGGGCGGCCCACCATCATCTTTACCAGTTCCGACGCGTTCAGCTTGTCGCGCGTCAGGCTCCCGACGTACTGCCCGTCGCGCAGAACGCTGACGCGGTCAGAGAGTTCATAGACCTCCGCCATGCGGTGGCTGATATAGATGATCGCCATCCCTTCATCGCGCAGGCGCAAAATCAGTTCAAACAGGCGATGGGTTTCGCGGGAGGAGAGGGCGGCGGTGGGTTCATCCATCACCAGAATGCGGCTGTTGCGGTGCAGCGCGCGAGCAATTTCCACCTGCTGCTGTTCGGCGATGGTGAGCTTCATCACCAGATCGGTGGCGCTAAACTGCGCGCCGAGGCGGTCAATCACCGCCTGCGCCTGGGCGGCCATCTCCTTGCGCTGGACCAGCCCGCCGCGCGACAGCTCGCTGCCGAGGAAGATATTTTCGGCTACGGTCAGATTGGGCGCGAGCTGCATCTCCTGGTAAATCAGCGTGATGCCTGCGGCCAGCGCATCCTTCGGCCCTTTAATGTGAAACGGCTGGCCGTCGATCAGGATCTCGCCGCCGGTGGCGGTATAGGCGCCCGCAAGGATTTTCATCAGCGTGCTTTTGCCTGCGCCGTTTTCACCCATCAGCGCGTGGATCTCACCGGCAAAGACCGTCAAATCCACACCCTTGAGCGCGTGGAAACTGCCAAACGTTTTGGCAATGCTGCGCATCTCTAATACCGGGGTTCTGCTCATGGCGGATCTCCTGTGAATGCCGATTTCTGCACTTCATCACAGGTGCGTAAATGCAAAATGTCAGAAGCTGTTCATATTTGTCATAGTTATGAATAGCTAATCGCCGTCACATTTTCCTTTTCCCTCTCCCTGTGGGAGAGGGCCAGGGTGAGGGCACCAAACCGCACAGGAGCCCAACCCCATGCCATCACGCCCCCCGTTCTTCGCCAGCGCCCGAGGCCGCCTGCTGATTTTCAATCTGCTGGTGGTCGCCGTGACGCTGATGGTGAGCGGCGTGGCGGTGCTCGGCTTCCGCCACGCCAGCCAAATCCAGGAGCAGGTCCAGCAGCAAACGCTGGACGACATGACCGGCAGCATGAACCTGGCCCGCGACACCGCCAGCGTGGCAACGGCGGCGGTGCGGCTCTCGCAGGTGGTAGGGGCGCTCGAGTACAAAGGTGAAGCCGAGCGCCTGAAGCAGACGCAAATGGCCCTGCGCCACTCGCTGGAGCAGCTTGCCGAGGCGCCGCTGGCGCAGCAGGAGCCAGCGCTGGTGGCGCGTATTATTCAACGAAGCAATGAGCTACAGCAGAGCGTGACGGAGATGCTGGAGCGCGGACAGCGACGCCATCTGGAGCGTAACGCGCTGCTGAGCTCGCTGTACCAAAGCCAGAGCTACCTGCGCCATCTGCAGGATATCAACCGCCGTTATCACAGTAACGTACCCGATGCGCAGCAGCTGATGGAGATGGACCGGCTGATCGCCGCCGCCATCGACACCCCGTCGCCGCGCGCAACCGTTCAGCAGCTGGACGCGGTGGCCGCAACGCTGTCCCGGAGTGCCGCACAGCCGGTTGTGAAGGCGGTTCTGCCTGATTTTAATGCCGAGCTAGGTCAGCTCGCCCCGCTGTCGAAGCAGCTGGAAGAGAGCGATCTGGCGATAAGCTGGTACATGTTCCACATCAAGGCGCTGGTGGCGATC
Organism: Enterobacter sp. fkY84-1; assembly: GCF_052974705.1. NCBI lineage: Bacteria > Pseudomonadati > Pseudomonadota > Gammaproteobacteria > Enterobacterales > Enterobacteriaceae > Enterobacter > Enterobacter sp. fkY84-1. The sequence goes on from NZ_CP169393.1 coordinate 357,038, forward strand.
CTCAACAGCGATATTAATCAGTACGTTGAGCAGGTGGCGCAGGCCTCCCGGCTTCGCACCGACCAGAGCCATCACGAACTGCAATCCATCAGCGTATTTATCACCATTTTCGCCGTGCTGGCGCTGATCATCACCGGGTGTGCCTGCTGGTATATCTACCGCCATCTGGCCTCCAACCTGACGGCCATTTCCCGGGCGATGTCACGCCTTGCGCACGGCGAACAGGATGTTTCCGTTCCCGCGCTGCAGCGGCGCGATGAGCTGGGTGAACTGGCACGCGCGTTCAACGTTTTTGCCCGCAACACCGCCTCGCTTGAGCACACCACGCGTCTGCTGAAAGAGAAGACCACGCAGATGGAGATCGACCGCATTGAGCGTCAGGGGCTGGAAGAGGCGCTCCTGCACAGCCAGAAAATGAAGGCCGTCGGACAGCTGACGGGCGGGCTGGCGCATGATTTTAATAACCTGCTGGCGGTGATCATCGGCAGCCTTGAGCTGACCGACCCCGAATCAAACGACGCGCCGCGCATTACCCGGGCGCTGAAGGCGGCCGAGCGTGGCGCCTTGCTGACCCAGCGCCTGCTGGCGTTTTCCCGCAAGCAATCCCTGACCCCGCATGCGGTAGAGATGCAGCCGCTGCTGGAGAACCTCCGGGAACTGCTGCGTCACTCCCTCCCTGCCACCCTGACCCTGGAGATCGAAGCGCAATCCCCGGCATGGCCCGCCTGGATAGACGTTAGCCAGCTGGAAAACGCCATCATAAACCTGGTGATGAACGCGCGCGATGCAATGGAAGGGCAAAGCGGGGTGATAAAAATCCGCACCTGGAATCAGCGCGTCACCCGCAGCGACGGGCGCAGGCAGGATATGGTGGCGCTGGAGGTCATTGACCGCGGCTGCGGGATGTCTCAGGAGGTGAAATCCCGCGTCTTTGAGCCGTTCTTCACCACCAAACAGACCGGGAGCGGGAGCGGGTTAGGCCTGTCGATGGTGTACGGCTTTGTCCGCCAGTCCGGCGGCCGCGTGGAGATCGAGAGCGCACCGGGGCAAGGGACGACCGTCCGGCTTCACCTTCCGCGATCGACGCTACCTGTAGTTCCTGAAGATGAAACGCTCTCTGCCACCGCCTCCGTCGATAACGAGCGGCTGGTACTGGTGCTGGAAGATGAAGCCGATGTCCGTCAGACCCTGTGCGAGCAGCTGCACCAGCTTGGCTACCTGACGCTCGAAGCGGAAAACGGCGAGCAGGCGCTGAACATGCTGGCGGCGTCGCCGGATATTGGCATGTTTATCAGCGACCTGATGTTGCCGGGAAGCCTGAGCGGGGCCGAGGTGATTAGCCATGTGCGCAGCTACTATCCGCAGCTTCCGGTGCTGCTGATCAGCGGACAGGATTTACGGCCCACGCATAATCCTCAGCTGCCGGACGTTCAGCTACTGCGCAAGCCGTTTACGCGGGTGCAGCTGGCGCAGGCGCTGCGGAAAATATGTTTTTAAATGCCCCTGTTTAGGATTTCATCAAGAGCAACGTTGACGCCGGTGATGTTAATCTGCGCAAAATTTAGCAGATTGGGATATAAAAGGAATTATGCCGGTACTCACAAAGGGGGACTCACAAATGATCGTGATGCCTACAACATACAGCCCGAGCACAATTGCCAGGTCGTTTAAACTCGTTGATGAGTTTGAGCTTTCCGGGCGAGTGCTACATGTTATTTTTGATAGCCAGACGCCAAGAGCTGCGATTATTGAAGCGGATATCGAAACCTTCGATGGGGTGCCCCGGCATCGGGTTGTTGCTGCCCTGGATTTACAACGTAAAACGCATTTGGGTGAAGATATCATTGCCGTCGAGCGCTGTTGGGAAGATGCCAATGTCATTCAGGTAGAAGGTATCTGTGTTGATCCCGCCGAGCGTGACAAGGGACTGGCAACTCGCCTGTATGAAGCCCTGGTATTACAGTGTGGCGTGACACTTGTCAGCGACTTTGAACAATATGAGGGTGGGAAGATGCTCTGGCAGAAAATTGCCCGCGAGTCTGACCAAATCGCTGTATTTGTTCTTGATACCGAGCAGGGCGCATTTTGGCCGTATGATGGTAGCAAGGTTATCTATGACGGAGGGTGTATCCCCGAAGATCGTATCTGGAGCCATTCGCCGGATCAAAAATGCTACGGCATCGTCCTGGTCGCAGAAAATAAACAGCGTGCGAATCAACTGATGAAAGTCCCAGGACATAACTGAATTTGAGATTCCTCCGCTACCCCCACACCCTGCTGTTCATTACCTTAAGGCCAGTTTACCTGCGAGTCTGGCCTTATGAAACGTTACTCTTCCGCTCTGTTATTTGGTCTGCTGTCACTCACCAGCCAACTGGCGCATGCCGATATCGTTGATGATGCTATTGGCAATATTCAACAGGCAATCAACGACGCCTATAACCCCAGCAGCAGCCGCAGCAACGATGATGACGATCGTTATGACGATAACCGTCGCATGGATAGCCGTCAGTATGACGATCGCCGTCGGCAGCTTGAAGACAGACGCCGCCGTTTAGACGAGCGTCAGCGCCAGCTGGATGACGACAGACGCCGTCTGGAAGAGGATGAGCGCAGGTTAGAAGACGATTACGATCGAGGCTAAAGCCTGGTGGCGCTTCGCTGACGCAGGCCTGCAAAACCCTGGCGCGTAGGCCGGGTAAGGCGCAGCCGCCACCCGGCAAAACTCAGTCGAGAACCAGCACCATCCCGTCATACCCCGCTTCAATGCCGGACGGCAGCGGGTTATCCATCATCCACACGTCAAACTGATGGCTGATGTGCGTCAGGATCACCTGCGGGCAGCCAATCACTTCGTTTAACGCCATCACGGTATTTAAGTCGCAATGGTTTCGCGGCGTCTCGTCGCGCGGTTCGTGGCTGCAGTCGATAATCATTGTCTGCGGCTGATTGTTAAGCAGGAACTTCACCGTTTTTTCCGGCAGCCCGGCGGTGTCGGACAGCCAGGCCACGCGGCTGTGGGCCGATTCCAGCAGATACCCGAAGGTCAGTTTCGAATGGTTGAGCGGCAGGGGCGTAACCCGCATACCCTGAAGCTCAAACATGACAAAGGGGTCGACCGTGTGGCTGAAATCCAGAATCCCCGGATGTTTAAACAGGTCGTCACAGCCCACGTCATCCGGCGGACCGTAGACGGGGATCGTCGCGCCAACGCCCCAGCGGAGGGGGAAGAGTCCCTGAACGTGATCCATATGGTAATGGGTCAGCAAAAACTGCTGAAAGCTGCCCGCGGGCCAGTCGTCCATCAGATGTGGAATACCGGCATCCAGCAGGGTCACCGCATCGTTGAATTTGACCACCGCGCTACAGGGGCGACGGCGATAGGTCTCCTGCAGGCGCGCCCGGCGGCACGCCGCGCAGTCGCAGCCAAAGACCGGCACGAGTTGCGCGCTTCCGGTTCCTGTTAACGTGATTGTCAGACTCATAACGCACCTCTACAGCGGTTTGGTGAATCGGAAATGGCTCTGCGTATATCCTTCACGGACGTAAAAACGGTGGGCGTCCACGCGCTTCACGCTGGTGGAGAGTTCGGTCAGCTCCGCACCGGCCTCTCGTGCCACCCCTTCCGCCCAGGCCAGCAGCTGGCTGCCCACCTTTAACCCGCGCGCCTGCGGCATCACCACCAGCTCCTGGATCTCGCCGATCCAGCGTGCGTGGTGGAGGTGAAACTGCATGTGCAGGCCGATCATGCCGATGACCTGGCCGTCCAGTTCGGCAAGCTGGTAGCGCATGTTGTGATCCTGCAGATTGGCAAGATAGCCCGCGTGAAACGCCTGGTGATCAAATTCGGCCTGCTTTAATTCGCAGATTAACGCATAGACGATTTGCGCATCGTCGGCGGTGGCGGGGCGAAGCGTGCAGTCAGGCATGCTGTTTTTCCTTCTGACGGATAAGCGATAAAAAGGTCTCGACTGACTGTAGCAAACTTCCGTCGTTATTAAGGATATGGCAGTCGGACGGGGTGTAGCGCGCCGCACGCGCAAGCCGCTGATCGATCTCACGGGCGGATTCACGACCCCGGCTCTGCAACCGGCTGCGCAGGACGTCCGGTGAAACCTGCAGGCAGACCGGCAGCAGGGCCGCCCCATAGCGGGCGCGCGCTTGCGAAAGATGCGCCCGCGAGCCGTTGACCAGCACGTCGAACCCCGCATGCAGCCACAGATCGGTCTCGATGCCGATCCCATAGTAATAGCCGTTGGCGTGCCAGCTCAGCGCCAGCAGGTTTTGCCCGGCACGAATGAAAAACTCCTGCTCGCTCAGGGCGATATGGTTTTCACTCCCCGCATTCGCCGACCGGGTAATGTACCGGTGCGCCACCAGCAGTTGCGGATGCTCCTGCTGCCGTAAGGCGGACAGCAGGCTGTCCTTACCGGAGCCGGACGGCCCCATTAACCAGATAAGTCTTCCCATCAGAACACCCTTTTTCCCTGACGCCAGACGTGGTCAATATGGATGTGCTCGCCCCTGCGGTGGGCCAGCACCAGATCCGCCCGCTTGCCTTCGGCTATCTCGCCGCGATCCTGCAAGTTAAGCGCCGAGGCCGGGTTTTTCGTCACCAGGCGAATCGCCTGCGGCAGCGTAAAGCGGTTGCCCTCGTCGTCGGCCACCCGGAACGCCGCGTCGAGCAGGCTGGCGGGGTAATAGTCAGAGGAGAGGATATCCAGCAGGCCGAGCGAGGCGAGCTTGCTTGCCGCCACGTTGCCGGAGTGCGACCCGCCGCGCACGATGTTCGGTGCGCCCATCAGGACGTTCATGCCGTGCTTGCGGGAGGCTTCAGCCGCCTCGAACGTGGTGGGGAATTCGGCGATCACGCTGCCAAGCTGGTGGGATTCAAGGACGTGATCGTGCGTGGCATCGTCATGGCTGGCCAGCGCGATATTGCGGTCCCGGCACATCGCCGCAATTCGGACACGGTTAGGCTGCGACCACCGTGCCGCAAGCGCCAGCTGCTCTTCTTCATAACGGGCCATCTCCGCGTCGCTGAGAGAATATTTGCCCTGATAGTATTCGCGATACTTTTCAATGTTGGCGAACTGACGCTGCCCCGGCGAGTGGTCCATCAGGGAGACCAGCGACACCGGCTCGCGGCCGACCAGCTTTTCAAACAGCGGCAGGGTAGTGTGGTGCGGTAGCTCGCAGCGCAGGTGCAGGCGGTGCTCGGCGCGGTTGAGGCCGCGCTTTTGCGTCTCCTCGACGGCGTTGATCATCTTCTCCAGGTTCTCCAGACGGTCGCCGCCGTCGCGCACGTCGCCAATAGCCACCGCGTCCAGTACGGTGGTGATGCCGCTGGCGACCATCAGCGCGTCGTGGCTGCTCATCGCCGAATGCGCGGGCCAGTCCACCTTCGGGCGCGGGGTGAAGAACTTGTCCAGATTATCGGTATGCAGCTCAATCAGCCCCGGCAGCAGCCAGCCGCCGTCGCCGTCCATCGCCTCGGGCGAGCGGCTCTGGGTTTCAGCAAACGCGCGGATTGTTCCGTCCTGGATCTCAATCGAGCCGTCAACCACTTCATTATCCAGTATCAGCTTGACGTTATTGATAATCATGCGGGAGTCCCCATTGGGTGCAGCCTGTCCGCGACGCGGGTGCGAACACTCTCGTCGTGGAAGATCCCGACGATCGCCGCGCCGCGCGCTTTGGCCTGTTCGATCAGCGCCACCACGGCCGCGCTGTTTTTAACGTCGAGCGAGGCGGTAGGTTCATCCAGAAGTAAAATCGGGTAGTCGACGATAAAGCCGCGGGCGATATTGACGCGCTGCTGCTCGCCGCCGGAAAAGGTCGACGGGGCAAGGTGCCACAGGCGCTCCGGCACGTTGAGGCGCGTCAGCAGGCTGGCGGCTTTGGCGGCACAGGGTTCGCGCGGCACGCCAAGATCCAGCAGGGGCTGCATCACCACGTCCAGGGCGGAGATCCGCGGGATCACCCGCAGAAACTGGCTCACCCAGCCGATCGTCGAGCGGCGTACCTCCAGCACTTTGCGCGCGGGAGCCTGGACCAGATCAACCCATTCATTGTTATGGCGGATATGGATATGGCCTTCGTCCGGCAGATAATTGGCGTACAGGGAGCGCAGCAGGGTGGATTTTCCGCTGCCGGAATGGCCATGCAGCACCACGCATTCGCCGTTGCTGACCTCTAATGAGGCATTTTGCAGTACCGGCAGGCGGACACCGTTTTGCTGGTGGAGCACAAAGGTTTTACTGACATTTTCAACGTGGATCATGTTGGCCTCTTAATTCTGTAATACCGAGGACACCAGCAGCTGGGTGTACGGATGATGGGGATCGTCGAGCACGCGGTCGGTTAACCCACTTTCCACCACCTGACCCTGCTTCATCACCAGCAGGCGGTCCGCCAGCAGGCGCGCGACGCCCAAATCGTGGGTGACAATCACCACCGCCAGGTTCAGCTCCACCACCAGACCGCGCAGCAGGTCGAGCAGGCGGGCCTGCACCGAGACGTCCAGCCCGCCGGTCGGTTCATCCATAAACACCAGCTTCGGATGGGTGACCAGGTTGCGGGCAATTTGCAGGCGCTGCTGCATGCCGCCGGAGAAGGTTGTCGGCAGGTCGTCGATACGCGAGGCGGGGATTTCCACTTCTTCCAGCCAGTGCTGTGCCGTGGCGCGGATGTTGCCGTAGTGGCGCGCGCCGGTTGCCATCAGGCGTTCGCCGATATTGCCTCCGGCAGAGACCTGACGGCGCAGGCCGTCCATCGGGTGCTGGTGCACCACGCCCCACTCGGTGCGCAGCAGGCGGCGGCGCTCGGCCTCGCTCATGCCGTAGAGCGAGGCGCCCTCATACAAAATGTCGCCGTTCTGCGGCGTCAGGCGCGCGGAGATGGATTTCAGCAGAGTGGTTTTGCCGGAGCCGGACTCGCCGACGATCCCCAGCACTTCGCCCGGCCACAGCTCGAACGACACGTCGCTGAAGCCTTTGCCCGGCGCATACAGGTGGGTCAGGTGATTTACCGAAAGCAGCGGTTTCATTGGCCGTTCGCCTCGCTCTGTTGGCGGCAGAAATCGGTGTCGGAGCAGACAAACATCCGTTTGCCCGTGTCGTCCAGCACCACTTCATCCAGATAGCTGTGTTTGGATCCGCAGATGGCGCACGGCTCGTCCCACTCCTGCACCGTAAACGGGTGATCGTCGAAATCCAGGCTTTCGACACGCGTGTAGGGCGGGACGGCGTAGATGCGTTTTTCACGTCCGGCACCGAACAGCTGCAGGGCGGGCATCATGTCCATCTTCGGGTTATCGAATTTCGGGATCGGCGACGGGTCCATCACGTAGCGGCCGTTCACCTTCACCGGGTAGGCGTAGGTGGTGGCGATATGGCCGAAGCGGGCGATATCCTCATACAGCTTCACCTGCATCACGCCGTACTCTTCCAGCGCGTGCATGGTGCGGGTTTCGGTTTCGCGCGGCTCGATAAAGCGCAGCGGCTCCGGGATCGGCACCTGGAAAATCAGAATCTGATCTTCAGCCAGAGGGGTTTCCGGAATGCGGTGGCGGGTCTGGATCAGCGTCGCGTCTTCGGTTTTTTCGGTGGTCGTGACGCCCGTTACCCGCTGAAAGAAGGTGCGGATCGATACGGCGTTGGTGGTGTCGTCCGCGCCCTGGTCGATGACCTTCAGCACGTCCGCCTCGCCGATCACGCTGGCGGTAATCTGGATGCCGCCCGTCCCCCAGCCGTAGGGCATCGGCATTTCTCGACCGCCGAACGGCACCTGATAGCCAGGAATCGCCACCGCTTTTAAGATGGCGCGCCGGATCATGCGTTTGGTTTGCTCATCCAGATAGGCAAAGTTGTAGCCGCTTAAGTTAGCCATGTTTGCGCTCCCGTTGCAGGCGTTTCAGCAGTTCCAGTTCGGCCTGGAAATCGACGTAGTGCGGCAGCTTGAGGTGCGAGACGAAGCCCGCGGCCTCGACGTTATCTGCGTGGGCCAGCACAAACTCTTCGTCCTGCGCCGGGCCAGCAACGTGCTCGCCGTAGTCCGGTGCCTGCAGGGCGCGGTCGACCAGCGCCATGGCCATCGCCTTGCGTTCGCCGAGGCCAAACACCAGCCCGTAGCCGCGGGTAAAGTGCGGGTCTTCATTTTCGGGCGCGACAAAACCGTTCACCATTTCACACTCGGTCATCAGCAGTTCGCCGACGTTTACGGCAAAACCCAGCTCTTCCGGCACGATTTCGACGTCGATATAGCCGCTGCGAATTTCGGCGGCAAACGGGTGGTTGCGCCCGTAGCCACGCTGGGTGGAGTAGGCCAGCGCCAGCAGATAGCCTTCGTCGCCGCGCATCAGCTGCTGCAGGCGGGACGAACGCGAGCACGGGTAAACCGGCGGCGTGCGGGTGATGTCATCCGGCTGCGCGCCGGAGTCCTCTTCCGCCTTCGCCAGGCCCTGTTTCGCCAGCAGGCTGAAGACGTGCGGAGACGGTTCCTGTTCGGCGTCAGAGGTACTGAGTCGTGGCGCCTCGCCGTTCGCCAGCAGGGTAAAATCCAGCAGGCGATGGGTGTAGTCATAGGTAGGGCCGAGCCGCTGGCCGCCGGGAATGTCTTTATAAACGGCAGAAATGCGACGCTCCAGGCGCATCTCCGCCGTGTTGATGGGTTCGCTGACCGCCAGCTTCGCCAGCGTGGTGCGGTAGGCGCGCAGCAGGAAGATGGCTTCCACGTTATCGCCGCTGGCCTGCTTGAGGGCCAGCGCCGCCAGCTCGCGGTCGGCGATACCGCCCTCGGTCATCACCCGATCGACGGCAAGATTAAGCTGCTGTTCAATCTGGGCGACGCTCAGCTCAGGGAGCTGTTCATCACCCCGTCGTCTGTGCGCCTGCAGCGCATGGGCGGCGGCGATGGCCTTCTCGCCCCCTTTGACGGCAACGTACATCAGCACACCTCCACGTGGGTGGTCCGCGGGATGGCCAGCAGGCGCTCGCCGCAGGTCAGGATCAGGTCAATGCCCAGCGGGAACGGGTGCGGGCGCTCGGTCAGCTCGTGAATGATGCACTCCGGCAGCTGCGGCGCGACCATGCGTTCGTCGGCGATGCCTGCGCCCGTCAGGCGCAGCATGCGGCCGCCGCTCAGGCTGGCGACCTGCAAAATCAGCGTGGCGCTGGTTTCCGGGGCGACGGCGGTGCCTTCGCTCAGGGCATTCAGCTGTTCATGGCTGATTTGTTCGTCGGCCACGGCAAAGATTGCCTGCTGCGGCTGTTCAACAAGCGGGGCGCCGGTGTGAAAACGCAGGTTCTGGTTGGCGATATCGTTCGACAGCGCGCCCGAAAGCCATACCGGGGTATCGTTATCGGCAAGCGTCAGCAGCACGCTGGTTGTCGCCAGGTTCAGCGGCAGCCAGCCCTGAGAGAGCTGGTGCAGCGAGACAATCACGCCCGGCTCGCTCATGGCCTTCAGCAGGCGACGGAAACTGTGTTGGGCATCCTGGACGGCCAGGGTAAAAGCAGGTTGAAGCGTCATGCGTTGTCTCCGCGAACGAGCGTAAAGAAGTCGACCCGGCTGGTATTTACTTCGGCCTGACGCGCGGCAAGGCGTGCGGCGCGGTCGGCCTCCAGCGGGGAAATAAGGGTTTCCATCAGCGTCTGGAAATGCGGTTGTTCCTGTAAAAGCGCGTCGATGACCGCGCAGCGCTCGGCGTGCGCTTTATCACGCCCCAGCACGTAGCCGTAGCCCAGCGTGCCGCTGTGCAGGCGGATCGCTGCGCGGGTGAGGGTGGCATCCCCGGCGAAGAAGCGCTCGCCGGTGCCGCCCATGCGCGCCTGGATCTGAACGAGGCCGATCTCCGGCGCGCGGAGGAGGTCGTACCCGGGAGCCAGGCTAAGGGCGTTCATGCGGGCAGAGAGCGCAGCAGGCTGGCTGTGGGCCAGCACGCGCATCCAGCGCTGTCGGGTGGCGGTGTCGAAGTGCATTCAGTGCTCCATGGTGAATTCGATCATGTCGGCGCGGGTCAGGCTGACGGAGTATTCCGTCGCGTCGATCTCGCCGTCACGGTGGTTGAGGGTGCGCACGCAGAGCAGCGGGGCCATATTGGGGATCTCCAGCACCTTGCTCTCTTTCGCCTGCGCGCGGCGGGCGCTGATGCGCGTCTGGGTGCGTTTCAGCGCAATGCCTGTCGCATTCTGGAGAAAATCATGCAGCGAACCGCTGGAGAAATTCTGCAGCACCGGCCAGAGGGTGAGATCCGCGAAGTAGTGATCGATCTGGCACACCGCGACGCCGTTGACCCGGCGCAGCGTGCGCAGGTGGATGACGTTGTCGCCCTCCTGAATACCCAGCGCGTCCGCCACGTGGCTGGAGGCCGGGCGTAATACCGAGAGCAGCTTTTCGCTGGTCGGGTGGCTGCCCTGATCCAGCAGGTTCTGGCTAAAGCGCGCCTGGGCGTTAAGCGGGTAGTCGAACGGGCGCATCAGCACCAGCACGCCCACGCCCTGACGGCGCTGGACCCAGCCGCGCTCGACCAGCTGGTCAATGGCGCGGCGCAGGGTGTGTCGGTTCACCTCATAGCGGTCAGCAAGCTGCTGCTCGGCAGGAAGGTAGTCTCCGCAGCGGTAGTGCGTGCGCAGCTCCACTTCGAGCTTTGCCGCGATCTCTTGCCAGCGGGTGGGGTAACTGGTCGGATGTCTGGATAAGTGCATAGAAAACAAAGCCTCGCTTCTCAGATGAAGTGCTTACGCAAACGTTGAGAGAGGAAATCCAGCAGGCTGACGGTGACGATGATGAGCACCATCAGGGCGCAGGTTTGCTGGAACTGGAAACCGCGAATCGCTTCCCACAGGGTGACGCCAATCCCGCCTGCGCCGACCATGCCGACGACGGTGGCGGAGCGGACGTTGGACTCAAAGCGGTACAGGGAGTAGGAGATCAGGAGCGGCATCACCTGCGGCAGGACGCCGTAAAGGATCTCTTCGATTTTATTGGCGCCGGTGGCGCGAATGCCTTCCACCGGACCGGGCTCGATGGCTTCGACCGCCTCGGAAAGCAGCTTGGAGAGCACGCCGGTGGTGTGAATGAACAGCGCCATGACGCCCGCGAACGGACCGAGGCCGACGGCGACCACGAACAGCATCGCAAAGACCATTTCGTTGATCGCCCGACAGGCGTCCATCAGGCGGCGCATGGGCTGGTATATCCACCACGGCACGATGTTTTCAGCGCTCATCAGGCCAAACGGAATGGAGAGAATAACGGCCAGCGCGGTGCCCCAGACGGCGATTTGCAGGGTGACCGCCATTTCACTGAGGTAGTCCTGCCACTGGCTGAAGTCCGGCGGGAAGAAGTCGGCGGCGAAGGTCGCCATATTGCCCGCGTCTTTGAAGAGCAGCAGCGGGTCCATTTCCGCGCCCTTCCAGGAGATAACCAGCACCGCCAGCAGGATGGCCCAGCTTATGAGCGAGAACCAGCTGCGCTTCGGCGGCGGGAGGGTGATGGTTTGCATGTGTAACTCCGCAGGTCTTTGTGTGCCGGATGGCGCTACGCTTATCCGGCCTACGATCCAAAATGTAGGCCCGGTAAGCGCAGCGCCACCGGGCGAAAAGCGTTACTGCACCGCTTTATTCACGCTGGTCATCGCGCCGAGCGCGGCGGTCAGGCGGTCGAGGTCTTCAAGCTGGGCCTGAATCGCGGCCACTTTGCTGGTCTTCTCCTCGTCCTTCAGGCCTTTGTTGTCCTTCACGCCCTGCATCTCTTTAAACAGCGCCAGCTGGCGAATCGGGACCAGCTGCAGGTCGCTTGACGGGCGGAACGGTGCCCAGCCCAGACGTTCGAGGACCGCTTTCTCTTCCGGCGTTTTGCCATAGGTCATAAAGAAGTCGTACACCTTGTCCTTGGTGCTTTCGGACAGGTTTTTACGCCACACAATCGGGTCGCCGGGGATCAGCGGGGATTTCCAGATAACCTTCAGCTCTTTCAGCTTGTCCGGTGCGGAGGTCTTCAGCTTGTCGAGGTTCTCGGTGTTGTTGGTGGCAACGTCCACCTGCTTGTTGGCCACGGCCAGAGCGTTGGTTTCATGGCTGGCGTTTACCGTGCGCTTGAAGTCGCTGGCGGAGGCGTTGTTTTTGGCGAAGACGTAGTAGCCAGGGACCAGGTAACCCGAGGTGGAGTTCGGATCGCCGTTGCCGAAGGTCAGCTCTTTGCGTTTGGCGAGCATGTCGTTGAGGTTGTTGATCGGGCTGTCTTTGTTGACGATCAGCACGCTCCAGTAGCCCGGGGAGCCATCTGCCGCGACGGTCTGGGCAAAGACCTGGCCGTTCGCGCGGTCCACCGCTTCCATGGCGGAGAGGTTGCCGTACCAGGCGATGTCCACTTTATTAAAGCGCATCCCCTGGATGATGCCCGCGTAGTCCGGGGCGAAGAAGGCGTTCACTTTGATCCCCAGCTTGGTTTCCATATCTTTCAGGAACGGTTCCCACTGAGGTTTCAGGTTCTGCTGTGATTCCGTCGAAATAATGCCGAAGTTCAGCGCTTTTTCCTGCTCTTCCGCATACGCCGGGCTTAACAGGGTGCTGAGGCTGAACATGCTGGTAAAGGCCAGCGCGGCAACGGCTTTGTAGCTCATGTACTTTCCTCGGATCGGGTTTATTTAAGCAGCCTGCGCGTTCTCTTCGACGCGGTTAATGCTGCGGTAGAGATGGTCAAAACGTTCGTTATCAAACTGATGGCTCGCGCCATCAAAGAACACGTGCCCCTGACGCAGGGCGACGATGCGTTCGCAGTAGCGCAGGGCGTAATCCACCTGATGCAGCGTGACCACCACGGTAATGCCGTCGTTCTGGTTAATGTCGCGCAGGGTCTCCATCACGATGCGGGCGGACTCCGGGTCCAGCGAGGCGATGGGTTCGTCAGCAAGAATGATTTGCGCTTTTTGCATCAGCGCGCGCGCAATCGCCACGCGCTGCTGTTGTCCACCGGACAGGGTGGAGACGCGCTGGTGGGCGAAATGCGCCATGCCGACGCGGGTCAGCGCCTGTAAAGCTTCCTGCTTCTGGGAAGGGGTGAACCAGCGCAGACAGGTGCGCCAGAACGGGGTGCTGCCGAGCGCGCCAATCAGCACGTTCTCCAGCACCGTCAGGCGGTTTACCAGGTTGAACTGCTGGAAGATGTAGCCCGTCTGGGCGCGGCTCTTGCGGATATCGCTCGCCAGACGCCCGGCGCGCTGTACGGTATTGCCCAGCAGCTCGACGTGGCTTTCCGGCGTTTTATCGCCGGTGATAAGCCCGCTCAAATGGCGCAGAAGGGTGGATTTACCCGAGCCAGAAGGCCCGAGAAGCGCCACCATGTCGCCCTGCCGGACGGTCAGATCAACGGCATGCAGAGCCTTGTTATGATTGAAGGTCTTGCTCAGTTTCTCGACGCGGATGACAGTTTGCATGTGCTGGGCCTCACGATAAATGTGGCCTCATGCTGGCGCATCAATGTGACATTTGGGTTAAGTGCAGGTTGCGGGAGTTTGAAGAGTTGAGCGGAGTTTGATGACAATCATCGTAGGCCCGGTCAGCGCAGCGCCACCGGTCGCTGTTGCCGGCTGCGCTGCGCGTGTCCTGCCTACGACGTTTGTTGCTTGACGACGTTAATCATCCACGGCACGCCGTATTTGTCGGTGACTTTACCGAAACCGTGCGCCCAGAAGGTCTCCTGCCACGCCATGTCGATATTCCCGCCATCGGCAAGGTTGTCGAACCAGCGCTTGCCTTCATTGACGTCCTGGGTGTCGAGAACCAGCGTAAAGCCCGCGTACTGCGCGTTGCTGCCGGGCGGCATCCCGTCGCTCATCATGATATCGCTGCCCGCAATGCGGACGTTGGAGTGGGCGATAGCCGAATCCGGAAACTGCATACCGGACGGACAGCCTTCTTCGCTGTTATCGCTTTTTGGCATTTCGCCGAAGGTAATTTTATAGAGAAGTTCTGCGCCGACGGCTTGCTGGTAAAAGGCGGTGGCCTCAGCGCAGTTGCCGGCGAAAGAGATGTAGGGACTTAACGGCATAATCTTTACCTCACGTAAGAAAAGCCCGTTAAGTTTAGTTCTTTTTTTGTAGGCCAGATAAGCGTAGCGCATCCGGCAAAATCGCCCGGTGGCGCTTCGCTTACCGGGCGTACAGGTGAAAAATCAGTTCTTTTTCACGAACTCAGATTTCAGTTTCATTGGACCGAAGCCGTCAATTTTGCAGTCGATATTATGATCGCCTTCAACCAGACGGATATTCTTCACTTTGGTGCCGATCTTCAGCATGGAAGAACTGCCTTTCACCTTCAGGTCCTTAACGACGGTAACGCTGTCACCGTCCGCCAGCAGGTTGCCGTTCGCATCTTTTACGATGAGCGCATCAGCATCCTGAGCCGGCTCGGCATCATTCCATTCATGAGCGCATTCCGGGCAGATGAACATGCCATTATCTTCATAGGTGTATTCAGAATTGCATTTTGGGCAGTGTGGGAGAGACATATCGGTATCCTCAAAAGTGTAAACGCGCTGGAAAGTGCCAGCTAAATGACGGCAGGGTGCCGAAAAAGGCGGCAAGTATAGCGCAAATCCACACCGTTGTCGGTGATATTGTGAATTAAAAAAGCCAAAAAGCGTATCGGGAGTGACACGTTCTGTCAGTCAGTTACGCGAAGCTTATGTCCATTAACACGGTGGGAAGAAATGACGATAAATATATCGAATATTTTATTGCAGCAAATTGCTACGCTCTGCCATTTCGGATAAGGTGAAGCGACACATTGTTATTTATCTCCGGACTTTGCTGCCATACATATCTTATGGCAGTGGTGCATTACCTCTCTTTTTAGGTGGGTAAATAATGGTGATATATCCTGAAGTTTCTTAAAAATGGGCTACGCTTTTTTCTTTTGGCTATCAGGCCTGGAGAAGAGTTCTACACGCCATGCAAGGATAGGGAATTATTCCTGATTATCTTCAATCAGTTATATTTCGGCGAACATGTTTTCCACACGTGATCATATAAGCCTGAACAACATAATTAAAACCAGTGGCTTAATAAAAGTAATAAATTTGCGTTAAGGAAAGGCTTTTATCATGCACACACAGACCATTTTTGAATTAAGCCAGGAAGCCGAGCGTTTGTTACAGCTTGCCCTGCAAAATCTTGATACGTTGAAATCAATGCCCACTGAGATGCTGGAGAGCACAGAGGCTGCTATTACTGGCGAAACAAACAACGTTTTACCTTTGCATTTTAGCGCGCGCGGTGTCGACGCCCAGCAGGCGATGCTGAATAATGAATTACGCAAAATAACCCGGCTGGAAATGGTCCTGGCCATTGTTGGCACCATGAAAGCGGGGAAATCGACCACCATTAATGCGATTGTGGGTACCGAAGTGTTGCCGAACCGCAATCGTCCAATGACGGCGCTTCCGACGTTGATTCGCCACACGCCGGGTCAGAAGGAACCGGTGCTGCATTTCTCTCATGCCTCCCCGATTGATGAATTGATCCAACTGCTTCAGAAACAGCTCTGTGATTACGACCGCGGGAAGCTGGCTCAGCGTCTGGAAATTGATAAAGACATGAATACGCTGCTGGAGCGCATTGAAAAAGGGGAAGCGTTTGAGAAGCATCACCTGGGCGCGCAGCCGATATTTCATTGTCTGAAAAGCCTCAACGATCTGGTGAGACTTTCCCAGGCGCTGGGTGTGGAGTTTCCGTTCTCTGAATATACGGCTATTGAACATATCCCGGTGATTGAAGTGGAGTTCGTGCATCTTGCGGGCCTGGATGCCCACCTCGGGCAGCTGACGCTGCTCGATACGCCCGGGCCGAACGAGGCCGGACAGCCGCATCTGCAAAAAATGCTCAGCGAGCAGTTGTCCCGCGCATCGGCGGTGCTGGCCGTAATGGATTATACCCAGCTTAAATCCATTTCTGATGAAGAAGTCCGCCAGGCGATTTCCGCGGCGGGAAAATCGGTGCCGCTGTATGCGCTGGTCAATAAATTCGATCAGAAAGATCGCAATAGCGATGATGAAGAACAGATTCGGGCGATGATCTCCGGCACCTTAATGAAAGGCAATATTTCGCCCGGCCAGATTTACCCCGTGTCGTCCATGTGGGCGTATCTGGCGAACCGCGCGCGCTATGAGCTAAGTTCGCATGGACGACTGCCGGATCATCAGGAGCAACCCTGGGTGCAGGATTTTGCCGAAGCCGCACTCGGACGTCGCTGGCGTACGGCGGACCTGGACGATATCGACCATATCCGACATTCTGCCGATTTGCTCTGGGAAGATTCGCTCTTCGAGCAACCGATACGGAAACTGATTTACGCCGCCTATGCCAATGCCTCGCTCTACGCGCTGCGTTCGGCCTCGCATAAGCTTCTTAACTACGCGCAAAACGCCCGCGAGTATCTCGATTTCCGCTATCAGGGGCTGACGGTGGCCTTTGAGGCGCTGGAGGTGAATATCGCACGTCTGGAAGAGGACATGGCGCTTTTGCAGACGCGTCAGCGCGTGGTGAGCGATGAGGTGAAACACGAGGTTGAGGAAGCGCTGAACGCCACCGCGGACTTTATGGGATCCCAAAAAACCGCGCTTCACCAGGCGATTGACCAGGTGTTCAGCACGCCCCCGATTCTTGATTCGGCAGGCACCGAACGGCAGCAACTTCGCGGTGAGAGGGTGAGGCAGCTGGTGCTGGACGATGAAGGGCAGGCGCAGATTGCGCTGAGTAAATTACGCGCCTCCTGCGAGCGGGTGATGCTGGATGCCCAGACGAAGATCGGCCGGGAGCTGGCGTTACGTTTCGATCAGCTGGAGTCCACGCTGGCGCGTTCTCTTAACGAAGCCATGCGTCCCATTGAAACGCGTATTAAAGAGCATCTGAGCCATGCGGGTTTTCGGGCGCGGATCAGCTTCCCGGCGTTTCAGGCAAGCCAGCTTAACTTCAATACGCGAGCGCTGTTTAACGATGCGATTGCGCAGGACGACAGCCGGGCCGCCCCGCCTTCCGGCGGGAGCAGCATGCGCGAAACGGTCTCTCGCTGGCTCAATAATCCTGGCTGGGGCTGGGACGAGTATGTGGAAACGCGCACGCGCTATGTTATCGACATTGCGCAGCTACATGACAAATTTAAGCAACATATTGATCAGTTTTGTGAACAAATACGTAAAGCTTTGTCCGCGCAGGTCGATGTCTCTGTTACGGCAGGAATGGCGACGTTCTTTGCAGAATTTTCGTTGTGCCTGACCGGGTTACAGGAAAGCTTGCGTGATAGCCTCGCAGTGCGTCAGCAAAATGAGCACTCAACCCGAGCGCTCTGCCAGTTGTTGAAGCAAAGCATCACTACTGCGACGTGGATACAGGAAGATACCCGACTGTTACGCGATGATATTCAAACTCTATTCGCGGCAGAGCAACCATGACAACACCACTACTGGACGGCCCCGGGCGAACGCTGGAGTGTATTAATCCAAAATTTATGGTCGATCTGGTGCAGGGGGGAGACGCGGCGCGTCATCCTCGCCTGGGACCACAGCAGCTGCAGTTTCGCGAGCGTTTGACGCAGGAAATCATGACGCATACCCGGCTACGCCCCTGGGCGATGGCGGGGATGCTCAATGAAAATGCGGCGCTGCGCCTGGGGCTGGCGGAAAAGCTGGCCGGGATGCTTGATCCGGGCCATCTCGCGCTGACGCTGATGGCAGAGAAGCTGATCGCGCTGCGTCAGCAGACTCACCCACGCACCCTGCAGTCTCCCGGACTGACGCAGCAGTACGCCGATCTCGTGTCTCATTTTACCCAACGCGCAGCCTGGAAAGAAAAGGCGCTGACCCAGCGCGGGCTAACGGTGCAGGCAGGTGAGCACAGCGAGCAAATTTTTACCCGCTGGCGGGCCGGACATTATGATGGCTGGTCGCTGGCCGGACGCTGTTTTATCGTTCTGGAAGAGCTGCGCTGGGGAGCATTTGGCGACGCATGCCGCCTCGCGAAAGAAGATGTGGCGGCCATGCTTAAGGATAACCTGCGCAGCATGGCGGCTAACTATCTGGCGCAGGGCATTAATGCCTCACCCACGACCCGCCATTTTTATCACCAGTGGCTGACTGCGCCTGCTTCTCCCGGATCGATCGATCATAAAGACATGCTGGGCTGGCTGGGGGACTGGTGTCAGGCGGATAAGCATCCGGTGAGCTGGTCAGTGACGCAAAACTGGCAGACCGTCGCACTGGGGATGCCGAGGCTCTGTTCGGCAAAACGGCTGGTGGACGGGATGGTGGAAGAGATTTTTGGGTAAATCCCTTACCCCTCACCCTCTCCCCGCAGGGAAGAGGGGAGGGTTTGGTGCGGTGTGTTAATGGCGGAGTTCGACCGCTTTTCGTTCGATATTCTGCTCGGGGGTATTGGCGTAGCGTTTCGCATATAGCGCCGTGATGATCGGCACCAGTAGCGCAGTGACAATCACGCTGGCGGCAACCAGCGCCGTCGCTGAAGCGGCTACCGGTTCGAAGGCCGGGTTAATCTGGGCAATAATCACCGGGTTGGCGACGGCAGCGCCTGCGGCTGAAGAGGCGGCGACGCCCGCCGTGCCGTTTCCTCCCCCGATCACGCGGTCGGCAACGATCAGCGGAATACCGGTAATGACGATTACGGCGACACCCAGCACAATACCCAGCAGGCCGGTATCAAGGATAACCTTCAGGTTGATGGTGTTCCCCAGCGCAAAGCCGAAGAACGGGATCAGCACCGGCGTGGCTTTGCTGAAGAAATCACGCAGATCGTGATCGAGGTTGCCAAGGGCAAAGCCGATCAGGAAGGGCAGGATTGCGCCGACAAAGTGGTGGGGTTCAAAAGAGGCCAGGCCAGCTGACCCCAGGATCAGCATCGTCATCAGCGGGCCTGATTCGAGAGACATCAAGACAAATGCGCCGGACTCTTCTTTCGTCCCGTACTGGTTCATCAGGCTGGCGTACAATCCGCCGTTAGTCATATCCATCGCGGAGACAATCGCCAGCACCGATAACCCCGCGAAGAACCCGGTCTGAATTCCATTCTCCGGGATGAACATCGCGCATATCATCGCCACCGCCCAGGCTACCGCTATTTTGGTTATTACCAGCGTGCCGGATTTCCGTAATACGGTACCGGTCGCCCGCAAATTAATGGATGCACCGATACAAAAAAACCAGACGGCAAGAATTGGAACCGTGCCCGTTATCATGCCTTTTGTGAAACCACCAAAATATGCCCCGGTATCAGGGGCAAGGGTATTCAGGATGGCGCCCAGCACCAGCGGAACCAGCATCATACCGCCGGGTATGCGTTCTATCGTGGCTTTAATCTTCATGGACAATCCTCACATCTGACCCCGCAGGACGGGCGTTCGGTGTTAAAAATTAGTCAATAAATTCAATTGATTGGCATTTGTGTTTGAGAGGTGCTTCTCGATTACCCTGCCAGGAAAATAAATGTTTTCTCTCGATTAACTTTCTTAGAAAACACATGAAATGCTGTGTTCGGATTTATCATGCGATCATTGGAATATTGATTCAATCAAAATAAAACATCGTTTTAGTTATCTTTGTCACATATTCAATGTAAAACTATCGGCGGCTTCCTGATGAAGAAAATTTATGTAAATTGAATGTGAGTAAACGTGGTTTGTTTTTTTGTTGCGAAAGAACTCATGACGTGCGTGAGAGAGCTCATGAGGCGGGGATGAGAAAGGGCTTATTTGCACTGATTGACAAATACCGGACTGAGTTGACCTGATGCTGAAATATGTGTGAAGTTGATCACAAATATAAACGCTGGTAGGGTAAAAAGGTCATTAACTGCCCAGGCAGGCGTCAACAGGTTCGGTTGTATCGACGTAAAACGTCAATGTAAGTAAACCTGCTACGCTTGAATAAGGCGATTCGCATGGAGCGGATCCCATGGTTCACAGAACGCACACTGGACTGTGAAACAGACAGGGCCGAGTCAACGAGGATAGCTATGCTGAGAAGGAAAAAGATTAAACCCATCACGCTTCGCGACGTCACCATTATTGATGACGCCAAACTGCGTAAAGCGATTACCGCAGCCTCGCTCGGTAATGCGATGGAATGGTTCGATTTTGGTGTCTACGGCTTTGTGGCCTATGCGTTAGGTAAAGTGTTTTTCCCCGGGGCCGATCCCAGCCTGCAGATGATTGCGGCACTGGGTACGTTCTCCGTTCCCTTCCTGATTCGCCCGCTGGGTGGTCTGTTCTTCGGTATGCTCGGTGATAAATATGGTCGTCAGAAGATCCTGGCTATCACCATCGTCATTATGTCGATCAGTACATTCTGTATCGGCCTTATACCGTCTTACGCCACTATCGGCATTTGGGCACCGATTCTGCTGCTGATCTGTAAGATGGCACAGGGCTTCTCCGTGGGCGGTGAATATACTGGCGCCTCGATCTTCGTTGCCGAGTATTCTCCTGACCGTAAGCGCGGGTTTATGGGAAGCTGGCTGGACTTCGGCTCCATTGCCGGTTTTGTCCTGGGCGCGGGCGTGGTGGTGCTGATTTCAACCGTGGTGGGGGAAGAGAACTTCCTCGACTGGGGCTGGCGTATCCCATTCTTCCTGGCACTGCCGCTGGGGATCATTGGTCTCTACCTGCGTCATGCGCTTGAAGAGACGCCTGCGTTCCAGCAGCACGTTGATAAGCTGGAGCAGGGTGACCGCGAAGGGCTGCAGGACGGTCCGAAGGTATCGTTCAAAGAGATTGCCACTAAGCACTGGCGAAGCCTGCTGGTCTGTATCGGTCTGGTGATCTCCACCAACGTGACCTATTACATGCTGCTGACCTACATGCCGAGCTATCTGTCGCATAACCTGCACTACTCGGAAGATCACGGTGTGCTGATCATTATCGCCATCATGGTGGGTATGCTGTTTGTGCAGCCGATTATGGGCCTGTTGAGTGACCGCTTTGGTCGTCGACCGTTCATTATTCTGGGAAGCGTTGCGCTGTTTGCCCTCGCCATCCCGGCATTTATTCTGATCAACAGTAATGTACTGGGGCTGATTTTTGCCGGTCTGCTGATGCTGGCGGTGATCCTTAACTGCTTTATCGGGGTGATGGCCTCAACGCTGCCCGCGATGTTCCCGACCCATATTCGCTACAGCGCGCTGGCCGCGGCCTTCAACATCTCGGTGCTGATTGCCGGTCTGACCCCGACGCTTGCCGCCTCGCTGGTGGAGAGCACGCAGAACCTGATGATGCCTGCTTATTACCTGATGGTGATCGCGGTGATTGGTTTGATTACCGGTATTACCATGAAGGAGACGGCGAATCGCCCTCTGAAAGGCGCAACGCCTGCGGCATCGGATATCCAGGAAGCGAAAGAGATCCTCCGTGAGCACTACGATAATGTAGAGCAGAAGATTGAGGATATTGACGCCGAGATTGAAGAGCTGCAGAAAAAACGTTCCCGACTGGTGGATCAGCATCCACGCATCAACGAGTAACAAAAAACCCGCCGCTGGCGGGTTTTCTTTTATTAGCATCCTGCGGCGATGTAGTCACCATTGGCGCTGATGGGGATCACCGTCAGGAACAGCACCGTCGCGAACAGGATCAGGACTATCCCTCCGGCTATTTTGACGGTCGGCACCAGCCATTTTAACGAGGCGCTTTCTCCGAACCAGGCCACCGTGCGTTCGCGGGCGTAACGTACAGCCAGTGAAAGCCCCATAATAGAGAGCGCGGTTCCCAGCGACATGGTCATGACTGCGGCCATCCCCCAGGTAACAATGCCCAGCGCGTTCGAAAACATCAGAATCATAATCGCCCCGCTGCACGGGCGTGCGCCAATCGCCAGTATCACGCCCAGACGGGTTTTCCAGTCGCCCTGCGTCAGGTCTGCACCTACGCCGTGATGACCGCAGCCACAGTGTTCGTCGTGCTGATGAAGCGGCTTAATGGCAGAGACAGACATCCTGCGCGGGCGCAGGCTCTTCAGCGCCCGGTAAATGACGAATGCGCCGAATGCGCCAATAAGCACTGCGCTGATCTTCTCCACATACCAGCGGCTGGTACTGATATCCCCAGAGGCGAGGTTAAATCCTACCGCCAGGATAAAGACAAACAGAATAGCGCTGACGCCCTGCATCAGGCTGCCCAGGAAAGGGACGACCCGGGCGGCCAGCTCGCTTTCCTTATTGGTAGTCAGATAGGTCGTCACAATGAATTTTCCGTGCCCGGGGCCAATGGCGTGGAGTACGCCATAAAGGAAAGCCCCCGTTAACAACCATAATCCGCCGCTGTACTGGTGGTTATTCAGCTGCAGCAGGTACATCACCAGATAGCGGTGAAGCGTAATTTGTGTGGCGAGACACCACTGGATAAAGGCGTTCCAGTGCGCATGCAGGGTAAAACCGGCAAAGAGAATTGCCAGCAGCATCAACCCAGCGGTAGGGAGACGCCAGTCACGGGTGAGGCGTTGTGTGGTCATGAAGCGGCCTGCACAGAGAAGAGTATTTGCCGCCAGTATAGTTGATCTTCCCGCTCAGTTCGTGGGATCGCATTGGGATTCGTGCAGAATTGTGGATAACTTTGTGCATAAATGGGTATAAGGAGGGGTTTTGCTGGGGAATGCAGCAGTCAGTCATTTTTTTGCAACTTTTCGGTTGCGGTCGTTCGCGAACTCCCTATAATGCGCCTCCATCGACACGGCGGATGTGAATCACTTCACAGACAACGCGGTCGGTTGAAGAGAAAAAATCCTGAAATAACGGGTTGACTCTGAAAGAGGAAAGCGTAATATACGCCACCTCGCAACGGTGAGCGAAAGCCGTGTTGCACTGCTCTTTAACAATTTATCAGACAATCTGTGTGGGCACTCAAAGTGACATGGATTCTTAATGTCTTCGGACAATAAATGAATACCAAGTCTCTGAGTGAACATACGTAATTCATTACGAAGTTTAATTCACGAGCATCAAACTTAAATTGAAGAGTTTGATCATGGCTCAGATTGAACGCTGGCGGCAGGCCTAACACATGCAAGTCGAGCGGCAGCGGAAAGTAGCTTGCTACTTTGCCGGCGAGCGGCGGACGGGTGAGTAATGTCTGGGAAACTGCCTGATGGAGGGGGATAACTACTGGAAACGGTAGCTAATACCGCATAACGTCGCAAGACCAAAGAGGGGGACCTTCGGGCCTCTTGCCATCAGATGTGCCCAGATGGGATTAGCTAGTAGGTGGGGTAACGGCTCACCTAGGCGACGATCCCTAGCTGGTCTGAGAGGATGACCAGCCACACTGGAACTGAGACACGGTCCAGACTCCTACGGGAGGCAGCAGTGGGGAATATTGCACAATGGGCGCAAGCCTGATGCAGCCATGCCGCGTGTATGAAGAAGGCCTTCGGGTTGTAAAGTACTTTCAGCGGGGAGGAAGGTGTTGAGGTTAATAACCTCAGCAATTGACGTTACCCGCAGAAGAAGCACCGGCTAACTCCGTGCCAGCAGCCGCGGTAATACGGAGGGTGCAAGCGTTAATCGGAATTACTGGGCGTAAAGCGCACGCAGGCGGTCTGTCAAGTCGGATGTGAAATCCCCGGGCTCAACCTGGGAACTGCATTCGAAACTGGCAGGCTAGAGTCTTGTAGAGGGGGGTAGAATTCCAGGTGTAGCGGTGAAATGCGTAGAGATCTGGAGGAATACCGGTGGCGAAGGCGGCCCCCTGGACAAAGACTGACGCTCAGGTGCGAAAGCGTGGGGAGCAAACAGGATTAGATACCCTGGTAGTCCACGCCGTAAACGATGTCGACTTGGAGGTTGTGCCCTTGAGGCGTGGCTTCCGGAGCTAACGCGTTAAGTCGACCGCCTGGGGAGTACGGCCGCAAGGTTAAAACTCAAATGAATTGACGGGGGCCCGCACAAGCGGTGGAGCATGTGGTTTAATTCGATGCAACGCGAAGAACCTTACCTACTCTTGACATCCAGAGAACTTAGCAGAGATGCTTTGGTGCCTTCGGGAACTCTGAGACAGGTGCTGCATGGCTGTCGTCAGCTCGTGTTGTGAAATGTTGGGTTAAGTCCCGCAACGAGCGCAACCCTTATCCTTTGTTGCCAGCGGTTCGGCCGGGAACTCAAAGGAGACTGCCAGTGATAAACTGGAGGAAGGTGGGGATGACGTCAAGTCATCATGGCCCTTACGAGTAGGGCTACACACGTGCTACAATGGCGCATACAAAGAGAAGCGACCTCGCGAGAGCAAGCGGACCTCATAAAGTGCGTCGTAGTCCGGATTGGAGTCTGCAACTCGACTCCATGAAGTCGGAATCGCTAGTAATCGTAGATCAGAATGCTACGGTGAATACGTTCCCGGGCCTTGTACACACCGCCCGTCACACCATGGGAGTGGGTTGCAAAAGAAGTAGGTAGCTTAACCTTCGGGAGGGCGCTTACCACTTTGTGATTCATGACTGGGGTGAAGTCGTAACAAGGTAACCGTAGGGGAACCTGCGGTTGGATCACCTCCTTACCTTAAAGAACCTGCCTTTGTAGTGCTCACACAGATTGTCTGATGAAAAGTAAATAGCAAGGCGTCTTGCGATTGAGACTTCAGTGTCCCCTTCGTCTAGAGGCCCAGGACACCGCCCTTTCACGGCGGTAACAGGGGTTCGAATCCCCTAGGGGACGCCACTTGCTGGTTCGTGAGTGAAAGTCACCTGCCTTAATATCTCAAAACTCATCTTCGGGTGACGTTTGAGATATTTGCTCTTTAAAAATCTGGATCAAGCTGAAAATTGAAACGACACATCTTTAAGGTGTGTTCGAGTCTCTCAAATTTTCGCAATCAGAAGTGAAACATCTTCGGGTTGTGAGGTTAAGCGACTAAGCGTACACGGTGGATGCCCTGGCAGTCAGAGGCGATGAAGGACGTGCTAATCTGCGAAAAGCGCCGGCGAGGTGATATGAACCTTTGACCCGGCGATGTCCGAATGGGGAAACCCAGTGCAATTCGTTGCACTATCGTTAACTGAATACATAGGTTAACGAGGCGAACCGGGGGAACTGAAACATCTAAGTACCCCGAGGAAAAGAAATCAACCGAGATTCCCCCAGTAGCGGCGAGCGAACGGGGAGCAGCCCAGAGTCTGAATCAGCTTGTGTGTTAGTGGAAGCGTCTGGAAAGTCGCACGGTACAGGGTGACAGTCCCGTACACGAAAACACACAGGTTGTGAACTCGAAGAGTAGGGCGGGACACGTGGTATCCTGTCTGAATATGGGGGGACCATCCTCCAAGGCTAAATACTCCTGACTGACCGATAGTGAACCAGTACCGTGAGGGAAAGGCGAAAAGAACCCCGGCGAGGGGAGTGAAAAAGAACCTGAAACCGTGTACGTACAAGCAGTGGGAGCACCTTCGTGGTGTGACTGCGTACCTTTTGTATAATGGGTCAGCGACTTATATTCTGTAGCAAGGTTAACCGTATAGGGGAGCCGAAGGGAAACCGAGTCTTAACTGGGCGTTAAGTTGCAGGGTATAGACCCGAAACCCGGTGATCTAGCCATGGGCAGGTTGAAGGTTGGGTAACACTAACTGGAGGACCGAACCGACTAATGTTGAAAAATTAGCGGATGACTTGTGGCTGGGGGTGAAAGGCCAATCAAACCGGGAGATAGCTGGTTCTCCCCGAAAGCTATTTAGGTAGCGCCTCGTGAACTCATCTTCGGGGGTAGAGCACTGTTTCGGCTAGGGGGCCATCCCGGCTTACCAACCCGATGCAAACTACGAATACCGAAGAATGTTATCACGGGAGACACACGGCGGGTGCTAACGTCCGTCGTGAAGAGGGAAACAACCCAGACCGCCAGCTAAGGTCCCAAAGTCATGGTTAAGTGGGAAACGATGTGGGAAGGCACAGACAGCCAGGATGTTGGCTTAGAAGCAGCCATCATTTAAAGAAAGCGTAATAGCTCACTGGTCGAGTCGGCCTGCGCGGAAGATGTAACGGGGCTAAACCATGCACCGAAGCTGCGGCAGCGACACTTATGTGTTGTTGGGTAGGGGAGCGTTCTGTAAGCCGTTGAAGGTGTGCTGTGAGGCATGCTGGAGGTATCAGAAGTGCGAATGCTGACATAAGTAACGATAAAGCGGGTGAAAAGCCCGCTCGCCGGAAGACCAAGGGTTCCTGTCCAACGTTAATCGGGGCAGGGTGAGTCGACCCCTAAGGCGAGGCCGAAAGGCGTAGTCGATGGGAAACAGGTTAATATTCCTGTACTTGGTGTTACTGCGAAGGGGGGACGGAGAAGGCTATGTTAGCCGGGCGACGGTTGTCCCGGTTTAAGCATGTAGGCGGAACGATTAGGTAAATCCGGTCGTTTATTAACGCTGAGGTGTGATGACGAGGCACTACGGTGCTGAAGTAACAAATGCCCTGCTTCCAGGAAAAGCCTCTAAGCATCAGGTAACATCAAATCGTACCCCAAACCGACACAGGTGGTCAGGTAGAGAATACCAAGGCGCTTGAGAGAACTCGGGTGAAGGAACTAGGCAAAATGGTGCCGTAACTTCGGGAGAAGGCACGCTGATATGTAGGTGAAGCCCCTGCGGGTGGAGCTGAAATCAGTCGAAGATACCAGCTGGCTGCAACTGTTTATTAAAAACACAGCACTGTGCAAACACGAAAGTGGACGTATACGGTGTGACGCCTGCCCGGTGCCGGAAGGTTAATTGATGGGGTTAGCGGCAACGCGAAGCTCTTGATCGAAGCCCCGGTAAACGGCGGCCGTAACTATAACGGTCCTAAGGTAGCGAAATTCCTTGTCGGGTAAGTTCCGACCTGCACGAATGGCGTAATGATGGCCAGGCTGTCTCCACCCGAGACTCAGTGAAATTGAACTCGCTGTGAAGATGCAGTGTACCCGCGGCAAGACGGAAAGACCCCGTGAACCTTTACTATAGCTTGACACTGAACACTGGTCCTTGATGTGTAGGATAGGTGGGAGGCTTTGAAGTGTGGACGCCAGTCTGCATGGAGCCGTCCTTGAAATACCACCCTTTAATGGCTGGTGTTCTAACGTAGACCCGTAATCCGGGTTGCGGACAGTGTCTGGTGGGTAGTTTGACTGGGGCGGTCTCCTCCCAAAGAGTAACGGAGGAGCACGAAGGTTAGCTAATCCTGGTCGGACATCAGGAGGTTAGTGCAATGGCATAAGCTAGCTTGACTGCGAGAGTGACGGCTCGAGCAGGTGCGAAAGCAGGTCATAGTGATCCGGTGGTTCTGAATGGAAGGGCCATCGCTCAACGGATAAAAGGTACTCCGGGGATAACAGGCTGATACCGCCCAAGAGTTCATATCGACGGCGGTGTTTGGCACCTCGATGTCGGCTCATCACATCCTGGGGCTGAAGTAGGTCCCAAGGGTATGGCTGTTCGCCATTTAAAGTGGTACGCGAGCTGGGTTTAGAACGTCGTGAGACAGTTCGGTCCCTATCTGCCGTGGGCGCTGGAGAATTGAGGGGGGCTGCTCCTAGTACGAGAGGACCGGAGTGGACGCATCACTGGTGTTCGGGTTGTCATGCCAATGGCACTGCCCGGTAGCTAAATGCGGAAAAGATAAGTGCTGAAAGCATCTAAGCACGAAACTTGCCCCGAGATGAGTTCTCCCTGAGACTTTAAGTCTCCTGAAGGAACGTTGAAGACGACGACGTTGATAGGTCGGGTGTGTAAGCGCAGCGATGCGTTGAGCTAACCGATACTAATGAACCGTGAGGCTTAACCTTACAACGCCGAAGGTGTTTCGGCGAAGAGACAGATTTTCAGCTTTGATACAGATTAACAGAATTTGCCTGGCGGCTTTAGCGCGGTGGTCCCACCTGACCCCATGCCGAACTCAGAAGTGAAACGCCGTAGCGCCGATGGTAGTGTGGGGTCTCCCCATGTGAGAGTAGGGAACTGCCAGGCATCAAACAAGAAGAACCCCGTACCGAAAGGTGCGGGGTTTTTTGCTTTGTGCGCCAGAAAACATGCCGGATGACGGCTTCGCCTTATCCGGTCTACAAAACCTGTAGGCCCGGTAAGCGCAGCGCCACCGGGCATGGCAGACCGCACGATCCCACGGTAAAAAGAAGCAAGAATACTAAAGAAGGGATTTATAAACGCAGAAAAGCAAAAACCCAGCCATAGGCTGGGTTCTTTAAATAGTGGTGCCCGGACTCGGAATCGAACCAAGGACACGGGGATTTTCAATCCCCTGCTCTACCGACTGAGCTATCCGGGCAACGGAGCGCATTAAACCGCAATCGCGCCTTATCGTCAACATTATTTCGGGAAAAGCTGTTCAATTGCTTAACTTTGCGGCAATCTGATGGTTTACGCGTCGAATACGTCAAATTTAACAGGTTCGCTTACGTTAACGCCCCGCCCATACGGCACTGAGCAAAGCGCAGAATATCTTCTGCCAGCCGGTGCGCCGTATCCACATCGGCCTGGCTACGGTTCACCAGCATGCGGCTCAGGCAGCCCTCCAGCACCAGCTCCATCTGTTTCGCCACCATTGCCGGGTCATCCACTTCAAGACGGGTAAGCAGCTCGTGAGTGAAGTCATGCGCAGCCCGTTTTTGCTGATCCGCCAACTGATGGACAGGATGGTCGGGATCGGGATAGAACGTACAGGCCGCAATAAACAGGCAGCCCGGATAGCGGTTGTTGCTGACACATTCCGTCAGGGCGGTATAGCGCGCCAGAAGCTTTTGTTCCGCAGTCAGTTCTTCATTCAGCATCAGCTGCCTGCGCCAGATATCAACCTGCTGGCTGAGATAGCGCAGAGCATCATAAACGAGCGCCTCTTTATCCGGCCAGAAGCGCTTAAGATCATCCAGGGGGTAATCGATACGGTCGGCTACCATCTCAAGCGTGGTGCTGGCGATCCCATAAATCTCAAGTAATTGCAGGGCTTGTCCCAGTACGTCTTCACGTTGCACGGTTATCTCCTCCGCTATTCCCAACGGTATGTTCCGTTTAAAGTGTTGTTTACGGTTGGCGATTGCGCAAATGCGCGCTAAATGCCGCTGCATCCATAAACCCGGTTACACGCTGTTCTGGCTGCTCCTGACCCTGTTGATTGAAGAACAGAATGGTTGGCAGCCCGAGCACGTTAAGCTGTTTTAGCAGAGCCTTATCCTGCGCATTATTGGCGGTTACGTTCGCCTGGAGCAGAACCGTCTCTTTCAGGGCATTTTGCACCTGTGGATCGCTAAAGGTGTATTTTTCAAACTCTTTGCAGGCGACGCACCAGTCGGCATAGAGATCGAGCATCACCGGTTTGCCCTTCGCCTGCGCAAGCGCGCTGTTGAGCTCATCGACGTTCTTAATCTGCATAAAGTTCAAATGCGCCTGCGTCTGGCCGACCGGCGAGCCGAACGCCCAATCCTGCAGAGGACGCACGCTCACCAGCGCGGCGGCGAGCAGGAGAATTTGCACCAGGCGCATCCACGCTTTTTTGGCCCCCAGACTGACGATAAATGCCCAGGAGAAGAACGCTACGCCGAGCATCGCCCACAGGCGAGTGCCCCATACGTCACCCGTAATGCGTTCCAGCAGGAACACCGGCAGCGCCAGAATCACAAAACCAAATGCGGTTTTCACCGTCTCCATCCACGGGCCGCTCTTCGGCAGCAGGCGGTTGCCAAAAACCGTGACCAGAATGAGCGGCAGGCCCATGCCCAGCGCGTAAAGGTATAACGTACCGCCGCCGAGCCACAGATTGCCGCTCTGGGCAATATAGAGCAGGATGGCGCTCAGCGGGGCAGTGGTGCAAGGGGAGCAAATCAGTCCGGCGATGGCCCCCATCATAAACACGCCGCCTGCCGAACCACCCTGCTGACGATTGCTCATCAGCGTTAAGCGGGTTTGCAGAGCTGACGGTAACTGCAGCGTGAACAGGCCAAACATCGACAGTGCCAGCAGGATAAATATCGCCGACAGGCCAATCAGCACGTACGGGTGCTGAAGCGCGGCCTGGAACTGCAACCCGGCAGCGGCGACCACAAGGCCGAGCGCCGTGTAGGTCAGCGCCATACCCTGCACGTAAATAAAGGCCAGCAGCAGCGCGCGTGCGGTGGAAAGGCGCTGTTTGCCGCCCAGTACGATGCCAGAGATGAGCGGATACATCGGCAGCACGCAGGGGGTAAAGGCAATGCCAATGCCAATCAGTAAGGCCCACAGCGCGGAGAACGGAAGGTCAGCGGTATCCTCATGCTTCTCGCCTGAAGGAAGAGGTGAAATCGTGGGCGACGCTTTCACCTCACTAAGCGGAACCACCTTTGTTTCCGGCGGATAGCAGAATCCGGCATCCGCGCACCCCTGATAGGTCACCGTCAGGGTCGCGCCTTTATCCGCCTGGTTCACCGTAACGGGCACGCTCAGGCGCTGGCGATAGATTTCGCTTTTGCCGTAAAACTCATCTTCATGCCACTCGCCAGCGGGCATCTGTAATGCGCCCACGCTGGCCTGAGCAGGCGTAATGCTCACCTGCTTGCGATAGAGGTAATAGCCCTCTTTCACCTGCCAGTTGAGCGTAAGGTCGTGCTGGTTTTGCTGGAAATCGAAAACAAACGCCCGATCGGCAGGAATGAAGTTCGAACGGCCGGGCGCGTCAAACAGCCCGGCAAAAACTGATGTGCTGCAAAGCAGCAGGATCAGCGTAAGGAAGCGTTGAGCCATGAGAGATAGTCGTTATCGCCATGAACCACTGGCAAGACCAGCAGTTCCGGGGTTTGGTAAGGATGATGAGATTTGAGGCAGTCCAGGAGTGCCTGCTGATTCGCCAGATTGGTTTTAAGCAACATCTGGACTTCGTACTCTTGCTCCAGCTTACCTTCCCAATAGTAAAGAGAGGTAGCGCCGGGGAGGAGCGTGACGCAGGCTGCCCGTTTTTCGGCCAGCACTTTGGCGGCGAGATCCTGGGCAGAAGCTTCATCAGGGGCGGTGCACAGTACGACAACGGCATCAGGCGTGTTCACAAGTCGACCTCCTCATCACGAAAGTCTTCACTATATCACGCAAGACGACTGGTCATTAATGAAACGGGCCGCTGAGCGGCCCGATTTTAACTATTTTTACAACGGCTAACCGTTTACAGCACAATGCCGCCGATGATAAAGCCGAGGACCACGCAAAGCGTAATCGCCACCACGCCCGGGATGAGGAACGCGTGGTTAAACACGTACTTACCGATACGGGTTGAGCCGGTGTCGTCCATCTCCACCGCCGCCAGCAGGGTTGGGTAGGTTGGCAATACGAACAGGGCAGAAACCGCCGCAAAAGAGGCAATTGCCGTCAGCGGCGTCACACCCAGCATCAGCGCCGCAGGCATCAGCGCTTTGGTGGTCGCCGCCTGGGAGTAAAGCAGAGTAGCCGCGAAGAACAGCACGACAGCCAGCAGCCACGGATAGTTGTGCAGCAGGTCACCAGCGACGGTCTGGATATCGCTGATGTGCGCTTTCACGAAGGTATCACCAAGCCACGCCACACCCAGTACGCACACGCAGGCGCTCATACCGGATTTGAAGGTGCTGGCGTTCAGCACTTCGCTGGTATCAATTTTACAGGTGATGCTAATCAGCGTCGCGATGGTCAGCATGAACACCACAATCGCTTCGTTACGCGGCAGGACCGGGTTCTGGATCAGCCCCACGGTATCGCTGATGGCGGTCGCATAGAACATGACGGCGACAATACCAATCAGGAACAGCAGCACGGAGCGTTTCGCATGTGGCTTCAGTTCGAAGACCTGGCTGCCGCGCAGGCTCACTTCACCTTTTGCCAGACGCTCCTGATAAACCGGATCGTCTTTCAGTTCAGCACCGAGGAAGTTACACAGCACGGCGGTAATCATCACCGCAATCAGCGTCACCGGGATACAGATCGCCAGCAGCGTCAGGTAGCTCACGCCCATCGGCTCCAGGATACCGGCGAAGAAGACCACCGCCGCGGAAATCGGCGAGGCGGTAATCGCGATCTGGGACGCGACGACGGCAATAGAGAGCGGACGCGACGGACGGATACCCTGTTCTTTCGCCACTTCGGTAATCACCGGTAACGTGGAGAAAGCGGTGTGGCCAGTACCGGCGAGAATGGTCATAAACCAGGTCACCAGCGGAGCAAGGAAGGTAATGTATTTAGGGTGGCGGCGCAGCATGCGCTCCGCCAGGCTTACCAGGTAGTCCATACCGCCTGCCACCTGCATGGCGGCAATAGCGGCAATAACAGCCATGATGATTTCGATAACGTCGAACGGGATAGCGCCGGGTTTAATCTGAAAGATAAGGGTAAGAACGAGCACTCCAAGACCGCCGGCAAAACCGATGCCGATACCCCCGAGTCGTGCTCCCAAATAAATCGCCAACAAGACGATGACGAGTTCTGCTCCAAACATAAGGACCTGCCTTGCTTATTAACAAGTTGATATTGAATTGTTGTATTTTGGTAACGCCTAAAAAGAAAAAAGGCACGTCACAAGTGACGTGCCTTAAGAAGCCTAGCCTGAACGGTTACTGTTCGCTTTCATCGGTATATCGTTTCGCTTTATAGGCCGGGTGCATCAGGTTCTGGGCTGAGAAAATATCGTCCAGCTCGGCTTCGGTCAACAGCCCGCGCTCCAGCACCACTTCACGCACGCTCTTACCGGTTTCGGCGCAAATCTTACCGACGATGTCGCCGTTATGGTGCCCGATGAACGGGTTGAGGTAGGTGACGATACCGATGGAGTTATAGACATAACCCTCGCAGACTTCTTTATTCGCCGTGATGCCGTTGATGCATTTTTCCAGCAGGTTGTAGCAGGCGTTGGTCAGAATGTGGATAGATTCAAACATCGCCTGGCCAATGACTGGCTCCATCACGTTCAGCTGCAGCTGACCCGCTTCAGAGGCCATGGTCACGGTCGTATCGTTACCGATGACTTTGAAGCAAACCTGATTCACTACTTCTGGCACGACCGGGTTCACCTTGGCTGGCATGATGGACGAACCTGCCTGCAGTTCTGGCAGGTTGATTTCGTTCAGGCCAGCGCGCGGGCCGGAAGAGAGCAGTCGCAGGTCGTTACAAATTTTGGACAGCTTCACCGCCAGACGTTTCAGCGCGCTGTGTACCATGACGTAGGCGCCGCAGTCGGAGGTCGCTTCAATCAGGTCTTCTGCAGGCACAACCGGCAGGTTGGACACTTCAGCCAGCTTCTGTACCGCCAGCTGCTGATAGCCATCCGGGGTGTTCAGACGCGTACCGATGGCGGTAGCGCCCAGGTTCACTTCCAGCAGCAGCTCGGAGGTGCGCAGCAGATTTTTAGTCTCTTCGTTCAGCAGGACGTTAAACGCGTGGAATTCCTGGCCGAGGGTCATCGGCACCGCATCCTGCAGCTGGGTACGACCCATTTTCAGAATGTCCTGGAACTCAACCGCTTTACGCTGGAAGCCATCACCCAGTTGGTTGATCGCATCCACCAGTTTCACCACGGAGGCATACACCGCGATACGGAAGCCGGTAGGGTACGCGTCGTTGGTGGACTGGCATTTATTGACGTGGTCGTTCGGGTTCAGGTACTGGTATTCACCTTTCTGGTGACCCATCAGCTCCAGGCCAATGTTTGCCAGTACTTCGTTGGTATTCATGTTGACGGAGGTGCCCGCGCCGCCCTGATAGACGTCAACCGGGAACTGATCCATGCATTTGCCGTTGTTCAGCACTTCATCGCAGGCTGCGATAATCGCATTTGCCGCGCTTTTAGGAATGGTTTGCAGCTCTTTGTTGGCCAGGGCTGCGGCTTTCTTCACCATCACCATGCCACGAACAAACTCAGGGATGTCGCTGATTTTGCTGTTGCTGATGTAGAAGTTTTCAATCGCTCTCAGAGTGTGGACACCGTAGTAGGCATCCGCTGGAACTTCCCTGGTACCCAACAAGTCTTCTTCGATACGAATGTTGTTTAACATGTGAACCTTCTTTTCAAGCTGCCGATGGATTGTACTAAACACACAGTATTTATGTGGTTTTGAATATTTTCTGACCGACGATTATTCCCTCAATCAGCCAGATGCTCGAGATCATATGCTGATGATAGCGAATTGCCGTAAGCTGGATCACTTATTATCGAGCCGATTCCATGATAATTATTAATCTGTGAAATGGGTCACCGCTTTAATATTTCCAAAAAAAATATCCGTGCAAACTGATTGAATTTTCGCTAACCGTCACCATCTCATACAAACGCGCGTCGCGAACACATTCAGACAGGGGCCGATGGCCTCTGCCACACAGGAGATGCCAGTGCGCTGGATACCGTTTATTGCTTTCTTTCTCTATGTTTACATTGAGATTTCCATTTTCATCCAGGTTGCCCATGTGCTGGGCGTCCTGCTGACGCTGATTCTGGTGATTTTCACCTCCGTCATCGGCATGTCGCTGGTGCGTAATCAGGGTTTCAAAAATTTCCTGATAATGCAGCAAAAGATGGCCGCAGGCGAAAGCCCGGCGGAAGAGATGATCAAAAGCGTGTCGTTGATTATTGCGGGGCTGCTGCTAATTCTGCCCGGGTTCTTCACCGACTTCCTCGGCCTTCTGCTGCTTCTGCCGCCGGTGCAAAAGCACCTGACCATGAAGCTGCTGCCGCATCTGCGCTTTAGCCGTATGCCGGGCGGTGGGTTCAGCACCGGGCCAGGCGACACGTTTGAAGGGGAATATCAGCGTAAGGATGAACAGCACGACCGTCTAGATCACAAAGACGATCGGTGATTTTGTTGCCCGGTGGCGCTTCGCTTACCGGGCCTACTAAAGCGCCAGCCACAACACCGCCAGCATGACGATGGCGTACATACTTTTCCACCCCACCATTGCCAGCAACAGCAGGCACAGTAGCCCCCCGACAAGCGCCAGTGCTTTATAACGGCCTTTCAGCAGACGACAACCTGCCAGCATGCACAGCAGGTAGATCATGATGAAAATGCCATTGGCGTAGACGAGCAGCGTATCCAGATTGACCTTCAGGGCGTAAATGCACAGCGTACTCACCACGCAGCAGCCCAGTACGGCATTCAGGGCATTCAGCGGCAGCTGGCGTTTAGACAGCCGTGCGAGGCGGTTATCAGGTCTGTAAAGCGCCTGAGACCACACCAGACGGGCAAAGCTCTGGATATAAATGTTAAGGCTGGCAAAACAGGCCAGATAGCCGATAACGCAGGCGATCCACAGCGCCTTCACACCAAACAGTTCAACCACGATACCCGGCAGCGATGCCGCGGCGGCGAGATCGGCTCCGAAAGCCTTGAAGTGCAACACCAGCACGGTACACGCCCAGTACACCGTGCCTGCCAGCAGCAGGCCGATCATCAGTGCGCGGGGGAAATCACGTTCAGGCTGCTTAAATTCCGACGCCAGATGAGCAAAGGCTTCCAGACCGACAAAACACCAGAACATGACGGAGAGCGCGGCAAAAAGCTGTGAGTGGTCGACGTCTGTCACGGCCGGAAAGGGAATCTCTTTTACGGTGATATCGCCCGCCCACCAGATAGCGGCAACGAGCGCGACAATCAGCACCGCAACCAGTGTCTGCAGGTTGGCGCTGGAGCGGGCTCCGCGTGAACCCACCCACCAGACGATAACCAGCGTACCCAGTTCGGCCAACAGCAACTGCTCGTCATGCCAGCCAAACAGCGCCTGGCCAAAGCCGGTTGCAATGTGCAGCGCCGCAGGAAGCCCAACCGGAATAACGGAGAGAAACAGCCAGCCGGTCACACGCTCCAGTCGCGGGCCAAATGCCAGCCCGACAAAATGCGCCACGCCGCCCGCGCTGGGGAAATGCCGCCCCAGGATGGCAAACACAATGGCAATCGGGAAAACCAATACAATCAGAACGGGCCACGCCCACAGACTGTTATTTCCGGCTACCAGTGCCGCCAGTGCAGGTACGGCGAACACGCCCGTCCCTAATAAGGAGGTTGAGAGCAGGCCGACGCCCTGCGCCAGCCCCAACTCCTGCTTGAGTCCACTCATTGACATCGTCCTGCCAATTCCAAAAGAGAGGCGATGGTAACACTTTCGCAAAATTTTTTTTCAACTCCCCCTTGAAGGGGTAAAAAGCTATCCCCATCTCTCAGGGCACTAGTCGGAAAACCGCATGCGGGCCGGCGTCATCCATAACTGATAATGACTTTCTCAAAGGAGAGCTATCAATGAGTATTCGTCCGTTACATGATCGTGTGATCGTCAAACGTAAAGAAGTTGAAACCAAGTCTGCTGGCGGCATCGTTCTGACCGGTTCTGCAGCAGCCAAATCAACGCGTGGCGAAATCATCGCTGTCGGTAAGGGCCGCATCCTGGAAAACGGAACTGTGCAGCCACTGGACGTTAAAGTTGGTGACATCGTAATTTTCAACGATGGCTACGGCGTGAAATCCGAGAAGATCGACAATGAAGAAGTGTTGATCATGTCCGAGAGCGACATTCTGGCAATTGTTGAAGCGTAATTTACGCACGAGAATTTGAGGAAATAAGAACATGGCAGCTAAAGACGTAAAATTCGGTAACGACGCTCGTGTAAAAATGCTCCGCGGCGTAAACGTACTGGCAGATGCAGTTAAAGTGACCCTGGGCCCGAAAGGCCGTAACGTAGTGCTGGATAAATCCTTCGGCGCGCCAACCATCACCAAAGACGGTGTTTCCGTAGCACGTGAAATCGAGCTGGAAGACAAGTTCGAAAACATGGGTGCGCAGATGGTGAAAGAAGTGGCCTCTAAAGCGAACGACGCTGCAGGCGACGGTACCACCACCGCGACCGTTCTGGCGCAGGCCATCATCACCGAAGGTCTGAAAGCCGTTGCGGCGGGCATGAACCCAATGGATCTGAAACGTGGTATCGACAAAGCTGTCGCCTCCGCTGTGGAAGAACTGAAAGCGCTGTCCGTACCGTGCTCTGACTCTAAAGCGATTGCTCAGGTTGGTACCATCTCCGCTAACTCCGACGAAACCGTAGGTAAACTGATCGCGGAAGCGATGGACAAAGTCGGTAAAGAAGGCGTAATCACCGTTGAAGACGGTACCGGTCTGGAAGACGAACTGGACGTGGTTGAAGGTATGCAGTTCGACCGCGGTTACCTGTCCCCATACTTCATCAACAAGCCAGAGACTGGAGCTGTTGAGCTGGAAAGCCCGTTCATCCTGCTGGCTGACAAAAAAATCTCCAACATCCGCGAAATGCTGCCAGTGCTGGAAGCCGTTGCGAAAGCAGGCAAACCGCTGGTTATCATCGCTGAAGATGTTGAAGGCGAAGCGCTGGCGACCCTGGTGGTTAACACCATGCGCGGCATCGTGAAAGTGGCTGCGGTTAAAGCACCTGGCTTCGGCGATCGTCGTAAAGCGATGCTGCAGGATATCGCTACCCTGACCGGCGGTACCGTGATCTCTGAAGAGATCGGTATGGAGCTGGAAAAAGCGACCCTGGAAGACCTGGGCCAGGCGAAACGCGTTGTGATCAACAAAGACACCACCACCATCATCGATGGCGTGGGTGAAGAAGCCGCTATTCAGGGCCGCGTTGGTCAGATCCGTAAGCAGATCGAAGAAGCGACTTCCGATTACGACCGTGAAAAACTGCAGGAGCGCGTAGCGAAACTGGCAGGCGGCGTTGCGGTAATCAAAGTCGGTGCTGCGACCGAAGTTGAAATGAAAGAGAAAAAAGCGCGCGTTGACGATGCCCTGCACGCGACCCGTGCTGCGGTAGAAGAAGGCGTGGTTGCGGGTGGTGGCGTTGCGCTGGTGCGCGTTGCCGCTAAACTGGCTGGCCTGACCGCTCAGAACGAAGACCAGAACGTGGGTATCAAAGTTGCGCTGCGTGCAATGGAAGCGCCTCTGCGTCAAATCGTGTCTAACGCCGGTGAAGAGCCATCTGTGGTAGCAAACAAGGTTAAAGCGGGCGAAGGTAACTACGGTTACAACGCGGCAACTGAAGAATACGGCAACATGATCGACTTCGGTATCCTGGACCCAACTAAAGTGACCCGTTCTGCTCTGCAGTACGCGGCCTCTGTTGCTGGTCTGATGATCACCACCGAATGCATGGTGACCGACCTGCCTAAAGGCGATGCGCCTGACTTAGGTGCTGCTGGCATGGGCGGCATGGGTGGAATGGGCGGCATGATGTAATCATGTTGTTCTGAACCTCTCAGAACGAACCCCGGGCAGAAATGCCCGGGGTTTTTTATTATGTGCTATTCGAAAGTCCCTTTGACGCACACGGCACCTTCTCGCACCATCTGGCGACCTTTGGCCCAGACCTCGCGAATCTTCAGATCGTCCGTCAGTACCAGGAAATCCGCGTCGCATCCGGGCGCGAGCCGTCCCTTATGCTCCAGCCCGAGAAACGCCGCCACGTTTCGCGTAAAGGGAAGAAGCGCCTCTTCCAGCGGCAGCTGATGTCGGCTGACCAGCTGCTGCAGCGTTTCGAGCAGGGATTCGAACCCCGCCACGCCCATACCCACCAGATTGCCGCGCTCATCAAATTTCGGCTGACTGCCGTTGCCGTCCGAACTGAGCGTAAGCCGGTTAAACGGCACCTGCGCCTCGCGGGCCATCACGATGGCGCTGGCGGCGTCAATCGGTTCACTGATGCTGGTCGTGATGTCGATAAAGCCGCCTTCGCGGGCATAGCTCAGCGCGGCAAGGAACAGCGCCTGGGCGCGGTTTACGTGCGTTGGCAGCAGTTTCACGCGGGGAACGTCGGCGTTATTCAGGATGCTAAATAGCGGCTCCAGCAGCTTTGGGCTGTTGCCGAGGTGAAACACGGAAATGCCCGCTTTGGCACCCAACAGCCCGCCTACGCGTGACTGGGCAGCCATACTGGCGAGCTGGTCCTCTGCTGGCGCGGAAGAACGATGGTCAGAGATCGCGCATTTCACGCCAATGATTTTATCAATCAGCGCCACGTCTTTTTCGACACTGCCGGTGATGGTCGGCGAAGGCAGCCCGTACGCCCCCGTCAGCATCCATGCGCTGATCCCTTCATGTTCAAGGGCCCGCGTTTTTGCCAGCAGCGATTCAGGATGCCGGGTCACGCCGTCGGTGCCGAGCAGGCCAACAACCGAGGTGATGCCTGCGGCAACGAGTGCAGACAGGCGAACCTCTGGCGTGCGGGTGTGAGGGCCCGCCTCACCGCCGCCACCGATCAAATGCACATGCTGGTCGATAAACCCCGGGCAAACCACCGCCCCAGCCAGATCGCTTTCCGGGCAGTCTGGCCTCGTTGTTCCGTGGTTCGCTTTTTCGATCGCCACGATTTTTCCCGCAGCGATCAGCAGATCGCAACGTCCCTTATCCTCCGGGGCGTAGAGATGTGCGTTGCGGAAAAGGTGAGGGTTCAGCACTGAAAAATCCATTTTTATCTCCTCAGAAGAGTAGCTGCATCACCCACATTGAGAGCAGGGCATTAATGACACAAAGAGTAATAATATGCGGATAATATTTCGGGTTTACGCCGGCGGTACCCAGGCAGCGGCCGGTGTTTTGCACCGGATTGCCCATCAGATAGATGGCGGGCAGCAGGATGGTGGCATCGTGGCCGTTGAGCGTGCCGGCGGCGACCAGGCTGGCGCAGACGCCCACGCCGCCGCCCATACTCATCACCGAGGCCAAAAGAACCGTTGCCGCCGCACCCGGAAGGCCCCACAGCGCCATAATTGGCTCGCATATCTTGCCGACAATATCCAGCAGGCCGGTGACCTTGAGCGCCTGAATGATGACAAACGCCATAACGACGTTCGGCAACAGGCTGGTGGTGGCGATGGTAAAGCCGCGGCGGGCGCCATCAATAAACATATCCATGATATTTTTACGCGGCTGGGCGATCATGTTCTTCCTCCTGAAGACGATTTTCCATGTGGGCGATCCACAGGCGCAGGACGTTCGCGCCAACGAATTTAAACACCAGAATAACGGCCAGCGGCGTAATCACCGGGATGGTGATAACGGTGAAGAGCGCGGCACCGGAAGAAAAATAGTTGGTAATGATGGCGCTACCGCTGGTCTGAAAGGTGGCGAAAATAGCGCGCTCCTGGTCCGTAATCGCGCCTTCATCGGTTAACTCTTTGGTCATCCCTGCCGCCGCATCGGTGTTTTGCAGGTTGGCTATCAGCGCCAGGGAGCAAACGCCCGGCACACCCAGCAGCGGACGTAAAATGGGAGTCATAAGCTGCTGTGCGGCACGCAGCCCGCCCAGACCTTCGGTGACGGCGATGATACCAAGCGATAAAATGACCGAGGGAGCCAGCTCAAGGGCAAAGAGGAAACCGTCTTTCGCCCCCGTTCCGCCCGTTCCGCGAAACGTCAGAGCGCCGTTGACCGGGCCAAAGCTGCCGTTTAAGACGGTAAAATCCAGCACGCGCCACCATTCGGTGCTTTTGGCGAAAAAGCCCGAGAAAAAAACGATGGTAAGTACAAACGCCACATAACCCACCCATGTCACTTTTTCCTCTCCTGAGGATGATGCACTCATAAAACCTCCTTTTTTAGTCGCGTACAAAAGTTGTACGTTGCATCACTAAAAACGATCGGGGGCTAAAACACGATATCCCAAAGGTTATTATCAGAATTCATTTAAGATGTCGGAGGAGTGCCTCGCGGAATCTGGCTCGCAGAAATGCGCGGGGGTTTTTCTTTTAGTCATCTTTTAGGTATAAGATTTACACACGGACAATTACTGTCCAGCTTATTGAAAACGAGGAATAACATGCGCGTAAAAGTCTGTGCAGGGATTGTAGGGGCAGCACTGCTGCTGGCGGGTTGTAGCTCCAGCAATGAGCTGTCGGCAGCGGGCCAGGGCGTTCGCTTTGTGGAAGATAAGCCTGGCAGTGAATGCCAGCTGTTAGGCACGGCAACCGGTGAACAAAGTAACTGGATGTCGGGTCAGCACGGTGAGGAAGGCGGTTCTATGCGCGGAGCGGCGAATGCCCTGCGTAATCAGGCTGCGGCAATGGGCGGCAACGTGATTTACGGCGTAAGTAGCCCAACGCAGAGTATGCTGTCCAGCTTCGTGCCGACCGCCAGCCAGATGACGGGCCAGGTCTATAAGTGCCCGAACTGATGTAATGTGCTAATGGCGCTGCGCCCGGCCCTGTAGGGCGGGTAAGCGTAGCGCCACCTGCCTTTTTAGTGCTGCCGCAGCTGCAAATCGAGCGGCGTCTTGCTCGGCTCTCCGCCAATCTCGCGTGCCAGCTTCGGCACCATATAGCCTGAAACCAGCGTTAACAGTTCGCGCATAATCTGCCGGGCTTCTTCATCCGTCACCATGAAATGCGCCGCGCCCTGAACGCGATCCAGCACGTGCAGGTAATACGGCATCACGCCCGCATCAAACAGAGCATTGCTCAGATCGGCCAGCACGCGGGCGCTATCATTCACGCCGCGCAGCAGCACGCTCTGGTTCAGCAGCGTCACGCCCGCTTTACGCAGTCGCGCCATCGCCGCGCGAAACGCATCGTCAATTTCGTTCGCATGGTTAATATGATTCACCAGCAGCACCTGCAGGCGGGATTGCTCCAGGCGTGCCACAAGGCCGTCGGTGATACGTGCCGGAATAACAATCGGTAAGCGGCTATGAATGCGCAGGCGCTTAATGTGCGGGATGGCTTCAAGCTGAGTCAGTAGCCAGTCCAGCTCATGATCTTTCGCCATCAACGGGTCACCGCCGGAAAAAATAATCTCATCCAGCTCCGGATGGGCGGCTATATAGTCCAGCGCGACCTGCCAGTTGCGTTTATTGCCCTGGTTTTCGGCATAGGGGAAGTGCCGACGGAAGCAATAACGACAATT
Source organism: Enterobacter sp. fkY84-1 (assembly GCF_052974705.1). Taxonomy (NCBI): domain Bacteria; kingdom Pseudomonadati; phylum Pseudomonadota; class Gammaproteobacteria; order Enterobacterales; family Enterobacteriaceae; genus Enterobacter; species Enterobacter sp. fkY84-1. The sequence continues at coordinate 398,906 of NZ_CP169393.1, forward strand.
TACCGCACAGCCGCCTTTTACCAGCAGCAGGGCGCGGTTGAGATACTTGTGCAGTAAACCCGGCACCACGCTGTTCTGCTCTTCCAGCGGATCGGTGCTGTATCCCGGCGCAGTAATGAATTCATCCTGCGAAGTAAGCGTTTGTTTTAATAGCGGATCGTCGGGGTTGCCTTTCTCCATCCGCGCCACAAACGCACGGGGAACGCGCAGGGCGAAAAGGCGCTTTGCCTCGCGGCCTGCAAGCAACTCTGGGTGCTGATCGAGGTCTAAAAGACGCAGCAATTCATCAGGACTGGTGATTACATCGGCAAGTTGCGATAACCAATCTTCTCTGGACGGGGTGTTTAGGGTTACAATATGCGCCATTTTGTGGCTTAGCTACCAGTTAACAAATTTAGAGGGCCTTATGGCAACGTACTATAGCAACGATTTTCGTGCTGGTCTTAAAATCATGATGGACGGCGAACCGTACGCGGTTGAAGCCAGCGAATTCGTTAAACCAGGTAAAGGCCAGGCATTCGCACGCGTTAAGCTGCGCCGTCTGCTGACCGGTACCCGTGTTGAGAAAACCTTCAAGTCTACTGACTCTGCTGAAGGCGCTGATGTTGTTGATATGAACCTGACCTATCTGTACAACGATGGCGAGTTCTGGCATTTCATGAACAACTCCACTTTCGAACAGCTGTCTGCTGATGAGAAAGCGGTAGGTGACAGCGCTAAATGGCTGCTGGATCAGGCTGAGTGCATCGTGACCCTGTGGAACGGCCAGCCTATCGCAGTGACCCCACCAAACTTCGTAGAACTGGAAATCGTTGAAACCGATCCAGGTCTGAAGGGTGATACCGCAGGTACCGGCGGTAAGCCAGCCAAACTGTCTACCGGCGCAGTGGTGAAAGTGCCACTGTTCGTACAGACTGGCGAAGTGATCAAAGTGGATACCCGCTCCGGCGAATACGTATCCCGCGTGAAGTAATTTACGTATGATTGAAGGCGCAGCGCCCGCTGCGCCCGATTTTTTGCAGGCAGGGATGATGAAACGTACCGTTAAAATTCTGCTTCTGTTAGCGCTCTCCAGTGCATTGCTTTCTGGCTGTAACACCACGCGTGGAATGGGACAAGATATCCAGGATCTGGGTCATATCATTTCTCACGCCGCCAGCTAAGTTCGTCTAATTTTCCTAAAAATGCTTCCTCTTCCGTCAACCGGCGGGATTTTGTCTATTCTTAAGTTGCTATACACAAAACAACTTTGGCTATAAAAGGAAGATATTATGGTTAAGAAGACAATTGCAGCGATCTTTTCAGTCCTGGTACTTTCTTCAGTGTTAACGGCCTGTAATACCACGCGTGGCGTCGGTCAGGATATTTCTGAAGGTGGTAGCGCAATCTCTGGTGCGGCAACAAAAGCTCAGCAGTAATGAATAAACGGTACGGGACCAGCCGGGTTTCGTACCGTCAGCTTTCTGATTCCTGCAGGGATAAGAACGGAGAAAAACGCGTATCCATATGTAATTTCATGCGGATATTGCGTTTATAGGTATAAACCGTTTTTCCGTTGATGCTCAGGTAAGCGGCAATTTTTTGATTGCTCGCGCCGTCCATCCATAACGTCAGCACCTTCTCTTCCTGTCGGGTCAGCAAAGGGGCTGCCGCCGTTGGCCTGTCAGCGCTGGCGCGCGAAATTAACGCATCGTTGATAACCGTTGCCACCTCTTCGAGACTGGCGTTTTTTAACAGCGACGACCAGACCGGAAACTTCCCAAGCCAGTCGGTCATCCCGCTGTCCTCTCCCGACTGCAGCAAAATAAACGGTAATCTTTCACTGGCGTTAAGCAGGGAAGAGAGCTGCTGAAAATGGTGAATATCCTGCCTGAAGCCGTACAGGTCAGCGATAACCAGCGTCGGTTTCCATTGCAGAATGTGTTCTCTGGCAAGAAACAGATTATTCAGCCCGGTCACTACGTAGTGTCCCGGGAACAAACCGGAATGATTGAGCCATGCTTCAAACCCCGCGCGGGTGAAGTGACAACGGTCAATCAAAAGAATTTTGAACATATTTTATTCGCAGTCGGCTAGTGGTTTGGCTTCCTGCCATCAGAAAGCACATCATCATAGAGAAGTCGGATGAGTGCTAAAAGCCGGAACTCCGCGCCATACTGCGGCTATTTCTTGCCTTAACGTGTTCAGCAAAAAAGGATTGAAAAAAAATAGCACGCTAACCACAATAGGTGGCGTAATCTCTGCCTTACGGGACGACCCGTAAGCGTTTCTTTCACCGGGGACGGCCCCAACTTGCATTAAGTTAAGGAGCCTGACATGTCCTGGATCATTCTTTTTATTGCTGGCCTGCTCGAAGTGGTATGGGCGATTGGTCTCAAGTACACCCACGGATTTACCCGCCTGACGCCCAGCGTCATTACCGTTACCGCCATGATAGTCAGTATTGTTCTGCTATCCTGGGCGATGCGCTCTTTGCCTGTGGGAACGGCTTATGCCGTCTGGACGGGTATTGGCGCAGTGGGGGCCGCCATCACAGGCATTTTGCTACTCGGCGAGTCAGCGAGTCTGGCGCGTATCGCCAGCCTCGCTCTGATTGTGGCCGGGATCGTTGGGCTTAAGCTCAGCACCCACTAATGGGGCTGTTTTACCCAGATAAGTTTTGATACATCAAACCCTTGCCGGGTCGCGACGTCCAGCATCTGCTGCTTCATTTCTGGTGAAATAGTTGGCGTGCGGGAGAGTATCCACAGGTAGTCGCGATCCGGCCCACAGACCAGCGCATGGCGATACGCTTTGTCGAGCGCTATCACGTTATAACCGCCATAAAACGGACCAAAGAAAGAGACCTTAAGCGCGGCCCGTCGCGGGTCGCCAGTGAAGTACGCTTTTCCCACCGACTGCTGCCACATCTCCCGATCGGGATTATAGCCCCGGTTGATCACCTGAATACCGCCATCATCCATCGGACTGTAATTCGCCGTGACCTTATCTAAACCCTGCTCAAACCGATGGTCGAGGCGCGCGATTTCATACCATGTTCCAAGGAAGCGTTGTGCATCAAAAGGCGTGACGACGGTGACGCCAGGAGGCGGGGTAGGGGAACTGCAGGCAACCACTAAAAACGCGGCTGTCACCGCGGCGATAACAGGCAGAATGCGCATAGGAGTTTCCTTACTGTTTTTTGTTAAGTGTAGATGACAGCAGGAAAAATGCGGAAGATTGTGCGGCGAATTTCGCCGCACATCGTGGTTTTGTAGGCCGGGTAAGGCGAAGCCGCCACCCGGCAATGTTTTACTGCAGCGCGTCAAGGATACGGTATGCCGCCTCAACGCGTGCCGGGTTCGGATAGCTTTTATTCGCCAGCATCACAATGCCGAGCTGCTTTTCAGGAATAAATGCCACGTAGCTGCCAAACCCGCCCGTCGAGCCTGTTTTATGGACCCAGGAGGCCTTGACCGGCGGTGCGGGTGGATTCACTTCTGCCACGGGCAATGGTGCCAGCGCCACCTTGTTATCACTGCCTCCGACGACGGTTTTGGCATCGACCGGCCAGTTGAGCATCTCCCAGCCCAACCCCTGATACATAGCCCCCACGCGCCAGTAGCGAGACTGCGCCAGAGCAATGCCTTGCTTGAGTGAGGGAGCCTGAAGAGAATCCGGCTTCATGTTGGCTATCACCCAGCTCGCCATATCCTTCACGTTAGTTTTTACGCCATAGGCTTCCGCGTCCAGCATCCCTGGCGAAACGTGGACCGCTTTACCCTCACGGTATCCCCAGGCGTAATGCGCCTCTTCCGCTTTCGGGACGTTAATCCAGGTATGGTCCAGCTTGAGGGGTTTAAAGACCCGCGTCGTCATGGCCTGCTCATAGCTCATGCCGGAAGGTTTAACCGCCAACGCACCAAAAAGACCGATGCTGGCGTTAGCGTAAAGACGCGTGGTGCCCGGCTTCCACTGCGGCTGCCAGTTTTGATAAAAGCGCAGCAGAGAGGCGGTATCCGTGACCTCATCCGGCACCTGTAACGGCAGACCGCCTGCGGTATAGGTTGCCAGATCCAGCATGCGAATGCTCTGCCACTGCTTGCCCGTGAGCTCAGGCCAGTATTTTGCTACCGGATCGCCCAGCGCTATTTCACCCCGGGCAATGGCATCGCCGCCCAGTACGCCGGTGAAGGTTTTACTTATAGAGCCCAGCTCAAACAGGGTTTGCGGGGTGACGGGTTTGTTCGCCGCAACATCGGCTTTACCGAAGGTAAAGTAGTGTGGCTGACCCTGATAAATTACCGCCACCGCCATACCCGGAATGGCCTGCGCGTTCATCAGCGGCGTAACGGTACGTTCCACCACCTCAGCCAGCTGTTTTTCGGACATCGGTGCGGCGAATGCAGAACTGGCGACGCTGAGCAGCAGGGCACAGCTTAGGGATTTTGTCATCATCGGTTATCTTCCGTAATAGCAGTTCAAGGGAGTGTCCGGGCCCGTCAGACCGCTGTAGTCTGTTGGATTTGACTGTGGCTGACAAACGGTTAAATTTAGCATTAGCTGTTAATTTTTCTAACGGATGGGACCATGACCCGCAGCTATCTTCCGCTTAATTCGCTTCGCGCCTTCGAAGCGGCCGCAAGGCACCTCAGTTTTACGCATGCCGCTATCGAGCTGAATGTCACCCATTCCGCGATTAGCCAGCACGTAAAGGCGCTGGAGCAGCACCTTAATTGCCAGCTGTTCGTCCGCGTTTCGCGTGGGCTGATGCTGACCACGGAAGGCGAGAATTTGCTGCCGGTACTGAATGACTCGTTCGACCGAATTGCCGGAATGCTGGATCGCTTTGCCAGCCAGCGCGCCCAGGAGAAGCTGAAAATTGGCGTGGTGGGTACCTTTGCTACGGGGGTGTTATTCTCGCAGCTCGCTGACTTTCGTCGCTGCTATCCGCATATCGATCTTCAGCTGTCGACGCACAACAATCGCGTCGATCCGGCAGCCGAGGGGCTTGATTACGCCATTCGTTATGGCGGCGGGGCGTGGCACGGCACGGAAGCGACGTTTCTTTGCCCTGCACCGCTTGCGCCGCTTTGCACGCCTGACATTGCAGCCGCGTTGCACACCCCTGCCGATATTCTGAAGTTTACCCTCCTGCGTTCTTACCGGCGCGACGAGTGGACCGCCTGGATGCAGGCCGCGGGAGAAAACCCGCCTTCGCCGACGCACCGGGTAATGGTATTTGATTCGTCCGTGACCATGCTGGAAGCCGCGCAGGCAGGTACGGGCATCGCGATTGCCCCTGTCGATATGTTCACCCATCTGCTGAACAGTGAGCGCATTGTGCAACCCTTCGCGACGCAGATTGACCTTGGCAGCTACTGGCTCACGAGGCTGCAGTCACGCGCAGAAACGCCCGCAATGCGCGAGTTTGCCCAGTGGCTGGTGGGGAAGATGCAGAAATAAAAGGCCCGCCGGATGGCGGGCCAGAGGCGTCAGATAGTGATCACGGCAATCAGCGTGACCACGGTCAGGATGGTCGCCAGTCCGTAGAAAACCCATTTCCCGCTCGGTACATGGATTTTCAGGTCATGCATCGCATGGTGAATACGGTGCAGGCCACACCACAGCGGCAGGACGATCATCAGGAAGATGAACACGCGGCCGATAAAGCTGCTCGCGAATGCCAGTACGCGTTCGTAGCTCAGCGCATCGCCCGGGAACAGCCCCAGCGGCAGCATAATGCCCACCAGCAAAATGATGACGGGGGCAATGATGGCACTCCACATGCCGCCTGCGCCAAAGAGGCCCCAGAAGACCGGCTCGTCAGAACGTTTTGGATTTGGATTGATCACAGTAGTCTCCTTACCAGAACAGTGCGACAAACAGAATGACCACAGTGACCAGAATCGTCACCGCCCAGAGCCCCTTAATCACCGGCTCTGGCCCCATTTTCTCGCCTTTTACGATGATGTTCGCCGCTTTTGGTGCCAGTTCAAACCAGGTTTTGGTATGCAGCAGCGCGGCCGCAAGCACGATCAGGTTCAGAATGACAATGATCGGGTTTTGCAGGAAACCGATAAAGCTGGCCCAGGTTTCCGGGCCATGCTTGAGGGCAAAAACGCCGTACATCAGCTCAAGGCTGAACCAGACCGCCGGTACCGCTGTGCCTTCACGCAGCATGTAGAAGCGATAAAACGGCAGGTTTTTCCACCAGGTGGACTGCACAGGCCGCACATAGGCTTTGCGTTTAGTCGTCATCATGCACTCCTTAGCGTGGTTTCAGGGTAGCGATAAGAAAGTCTTTCGAGCTTTCCACTTTACCCTGCTGAATAGCGGCGGCCGGGTCGACGTGCTTCGGACAGACTTCGGAGCAATAACCCACAAAGGTACAGGTCCAGACGCCGTTCTGGCTGTTAAGCTGCGCCATACGTTCTTTTTTACCGTGGTCGCGGCTGTCTTCGTTATAGCGGTGCGCCAGCGTAATGGCGGCCGGGCCGATGAACTCGGGGTTCAGGCCAAACTGCGGACAGGCGGCGTAGCAAAGACCGCAGTTGATGCAGCCTGAGAACTGATGGTATTTCGCCATCTGAGCCGGGGTCTGGTTGTTTGGCCCCTGATCCGGCGTGCGCGGGTTGCCAATAATGTAAGGCTTAATGGCTTCCAGACTTTCGATAAAGTGGGTCATATCGACCACCAGATCGCGCTCGATAGGGAAGTTGCCCAGGGCTTCGACCTTGATGCCTTTGGTGTAGTCACGCAGGAAGGTCTTACAGGCCAGCTTCGGCACCTTGTTGACCATCATGCCGCAGGAGCCGCAGATCGCCATGCGGCAGGACCAGCGGTAGCTCAGGTCTGGCGCCAGGTTGTCTTTGATATACCCAAGCGCGTCCAGCAGGGAGGTTTGCTCGTCGTAAGGAACTTCATAGAAAGCGCTGTGCGGTGCGGCATCCACTTCCGGGTTGTAGCGCACCACTTCAACTTTCAGTTTTTGCATCTCAGCCATTCGCCTTCTCCTTCTTCTCGGCGGCTTCTGCTTCTGCACCGTACACGCGTTTAGCCGGCGGCAGCGTGGTGATTTTCACGTCGCTGTAGTCCAGACGTGTGGTGCCATCCGCATCGCGCCAGGCGAGAGTGTGTTTCAGGAAGTTGACGTCGTCACGTTCGGTACAGCCTTCATCAAGACGCTGGTGCGCCCCACGCGACTCTTTACGCGCCAGCGCAGAGTGCGCCATACATTCCGCCACGTTCAGGCCGTGGCCCAGCTCGATGGTGTAGAGCAGGTCGGTGTTGAATACGCTGGAGGTGTCGGTGATGCGCACGCGCTTGAAGCGCTCCTGCAGTTCCGCCAGCTTATCGACGGTTTTTTGCATCAGCTCAGGGGTACGGTAGATACCGCAGCCTTCTTCCATCGACAGGCCCATCTCGTCGCGGATCTTAGACCAGTTCTCGTTACCTTCCTGGTTCACCAGATCTTTCAGGCGTTTTTCAACGTCTGCGACCTGCGCATCCAGCGCGGCACCGTTAGCCTCGCCTGCGGTTGCCGCTCGTTCCATCGCGCGCTCGCCCGCCATGCGGCCAAAGACCACCAGCTCGGCCAGCGAGTTTGAGCCGAGGCGGTTAGCACCGTGCAGGCCCACGGAGGAACATTCACCGACGGCGAACAGACCCTTAATACGGGTTTCGCACTGCTGGTCGGTTTCGATCCCGCCCATGGTGTAGTGCGCCGTTGGGCGTACCGGAATTGGCTCTTTCACCGGATCGACGCCGACATAGGCTTTCGCCAGCTCGCAGATGAACGGCAGACGTTCCAGCAGCTTTTTCTCGCCCAGGTGACGCAGGTCGAGGTGAACCACGTCGCCGCGCGGTGTGGAGATGGTGTTGCCTTTGCGCCACTCGTGCCAGAAGGCCTGAGAGACTTTGTCGCGCGGGCCGAGTTCCATGTACTTGTTCTTTGGCTCGCCGAGCGGGGTTTCCGGGCCCATGCCGTAATCCTGCAGGTAGCGGTAGCCGTTTTTGTTGACCAGGATACCGCCTTCACCGCGGCAGCCTTCCGTCATCAGAATGCCGGAGCCCGGCAGACCGGTTGGGTGATACTGCACGAACTCCATATCGCGCAGCGGCACGCCGTGGCTGAGCGCCATACCCATACCGTCGCCGGTAACGATGCCGCCGTTGGTGTTATAACGATAAACACGGCCCGCACCGCCCGTCGCCATCACCACCGCATTGGCGCGGATCTGGACGAGCGTGCCTTCCATCATGTTCATCGCCACCAGGCCGCGCGCGTGTCCATCATCCACCAGAATGTCGAGGACGAAATGCTCATCAAAGCGCTGGATTTGTGGGAACTGAAGGGAGGTCTGGAACAGGGTGTGCAGCATGTGGAAGCCGGTCTTATCGGCGGCGAACCAGGTACGTTCGATCTTCATGCCGCCGAAGCGACGAACGTTGACGCTGCCGTCCGGGCGGCGGCTCCACGGACATCCCCACTGCTCAAGCTGGGTCATCTCCGTTGGACAATGGTGCACAAAGTAGTCAACGACATCCTGTTCGCAAAGCCAGTCGCCCCCTGCAACCGTGTCGTGGAAATGGTATTCAAAGCTGTCATGATCCTGCGCAACGGCGGCGGATCCTCCTTCTGCGGCCACCGTGTGGCTGCGCATTGGATAGACTTTTGAAATCAATGCGATTTTAGCGTTGGGATTAGCTTGCGCTGCAGCAATCGCAGCACGTAATCCAGCCCCGCCAGCGCCTATTACGGCAAGATCGGCCTGAAAAGTTTGCACGACATTCCTCCAGATTTTTGTTATTTCGCAACGCGACAAACTAAAGGTAGTTCACCCGTCCAAAAGGACGATTGCGAAAGCGTTTCCACTGCTCCTTTATGGGTAAAACAGTATAACCGTGTAGATGTCAGGGAAATTTGACGTGTTCGATTTTTTTGCTGTTCTGTCCGGCGATTTATCATTGAGATTGATGAATTGCATCACGCAATTGTTCACCTAAATGAAATGCGCTTTTTTACTGCGCAAAATTTGTCTCTGTCCCTGCTAACGAGTAGACTTCGTGCCCTTGTCTGAAATCGGAGAACAACTCATGAGCGAAACGGCCACCTGGGAGCCGAGCGCATCCATCCCTAATCTGTTAAAACGCGCTGCAATTATGACGGAGATCCGCCGTTTCTTTGCCGACCGCGGCGTCCTGGAGGTGGAAACCCCGTGCATGAGTCAGGCAACGGTAACGGATATTCATCTGGTCCCGTTTGAAACCCGTTTTGTTGGCCCCGGCCACTCTCAGGGCATGAATTTGTATCTGATGACCAGCCCGGAATACCACATGAAACGCCTGCTGGCGGCGGGATGTGGTCCGGTCTATCAGCTGTGCCGTAGCTTCCGCAACGAAGAGATGGGTCGTCACCACAACCCGGAATTCACCATGCTTGAGTGGTACCGCCCGCATTATGATATGTACCGCCTGATGAATGAGGTGGACGATCTGCTTCAGCAGGTTCTGGATTGCTCAGAAGCGGAAACGCTCTCTTATCAGCAGGCCTTCCAGCGCCATCTGGAAATCGATCCGCTGTCGGCGGACAAAACCCTGCTGCGCGAAGTGGCGGCAAAACTGGATCTGAGCAACGTGGCAGATACCGAAGAGGACCGCGACACGCTGCTGCAGCTGCTGTTCACCTTCGGCGTGGAACCGCAGATTGGCAAAGACCGTCCGACGTTTGTCTATCACTTCCCGGCAAGCCAGGCGTCACTGGCGCAGATCAGCACCGAAGACCACCGTGTGGCAGAGCGTTTTGAGGTCTATTACAAAGGCATTGAGCTGGCGAACGGCTTCCACGAACTGACCGACGCGCGCGAGCAGGCGCAACGTTTCGAGCAGGATAACCGCAAGCGCGCCGCGCGCGGCCTGCCGCAGCAGCCTATTGATGTTAATCTGCTTGAAGCATTAAAAGCAGGTCTGCCGGATTGCTCCGGCGTGGCGCTGGGTGTTGACCGTCTGGTCATGCTGGCCCTGGGCGCAGAGCAGCTTGGCGATGTGATTGCCTTTACGGTCGATCGCGCTTAAAGAATTGCCGGGTGGCGCTGTCGCTTACCCGGCCTACTCGGTCATTTGGCCCTGCCACATTAAAAACTGCCATATTATTAATATACGGGTCTTTTTCTTAATTTGCCCCTTATAGCCACAATATTAGTCTGGTCATCTGCTACCATCCGCGCAGTTTAATTCCTTTTCGGATGGTTCTATGTCCCAGTCACTCAAAAAGATGACCCTCACCGGGCTCATCCTGATGATATTTACCTCAGTCTTTGGCTTTGCCAACAGCCCATCAGCGTTCTATCTGATGGGTTACAGCGCGACGCCGTTTTATATCGTTTCGGCTCTGTTCTTCTTTATCCCGTTTGCGCTGATGATGGCGGAGATGGGCTCGGCTTACCGGAAAGAAGAGGGCGGGATCTACTCATGGATGAACAACAGCGTCGGCCCGCGTTATGCCTTTATCGGCACGTTTATGTGGTTCTCCTCTTATGTCGTCTGGATGGTCAGCACGGCGGCCAAAGTCTGGGTGCCATTCTCCACGTTTCTTTTCGGTGCCGATAAAACGCAGGTCTGGTCTCTGGCGGGGCTGAGCTCCACGCAGGTCGTCGGTATCCTGGCGGTATGCTGGATGGTGGTGGTCACGCTGGTGGCGTCAAAAGGCATCAACAAAATTGCCCGTATCACCGCCGTTGGCGGTATTTCCGTGATGTGTCTGAACCTGGTGCTGCTGTTGGTGAGTATTACCATTCTGTGCCTGAACGGTGGTCATTTTGCGCAGGAGGTGAACTTCGTTTCCTCGCCTAATCCAGGTTACCAGTCCGGGCTGGCCATGCTCTCCTTCGTGGTGTTTGCCATCTTCGCCTACGGCGGTATCGAAGCGGTGGGCGGGCTGGTCGACAAGACCGAGAACCCGGAAAAGAACTTTGCCAAAGGGATTATTTTTGCCGCTATCGTGATTTCCATCGGCTATTCACTGGCGATTTTCCTCTGGGGCGTCAGCACCAACTGGCAGCAGGTATTGAGTAACAACACCACCAACCTCGGGAACATTACCTACGTGCTGATGAAAAGCCTGGGGATGACGCTGGGTAACGCCATGCACCTGACGCCGGAAGCATCGGCCACCATGGGGATCTGGTTTGCGCGCATTACCGGCCTGTCGATGTTCCTTGCCTATACCGGCGCATTCTTCACGCTGATCTACTCGCCGCTGAAAGCGATCATCCAGGGTACGCCAAAAGCGCTGTGGCCGGGACGCATGACCCAGCTCAATACCGCAGGCATGCCTGCCAACGCCATGTGGATGCAGTGTCTGCTGGTGTGCGTGTTTATTCTGCTGGTCTCATTTGGCGGTGATACCGCATCGGCGTTCTATAACAAGCTGACCCTGATGGCGAACGTGTCGATGACCCTGCCGTACCTGTTCCTGACCCTGGCGTTCCCGTTCTTTAAGGCGAAGCAGGAGCTTGAACGTCCGTTTGTGATCTTCAAAACCCGCGCGGCAACGCTGCTGGCCACCACGGTGGTGCTGCTGGTGGTGGCGTTTGCCAACATCTTCACCATTATTCAGCCGGTGATTGAGGCGAACGACTGGAACAGCGCGCTGTGGATGGTGGGCGGCCCAATCTTCTTCTCGCTGTTAGCGATGGGAATTTATGAGAATTACCGTCGACGCGCGACGGCGTACGTTGCAGAAGTGGCGTAGCGGGAATATTCCCCTCCCGAAAGGGAGGGGAGACGCGTTATAAGCTGCCCGCCGGGCGCGTACGCGCCGCTGACGTCAGCGTTCTTCCCGTTTTACGCCCGTCCAGAGTTTCCAGACGCATCTGGAACGGTGGGAACGGCATATCAATACCGTGTTCGCGGAAGCCCGCCAGAATCAGCTGGTGGATCTCATGGCGCAGCGGCATACGGTGGCCCATTTCGGCGGCGTAGATACGCAGCTCGAAAATCTGAATCCCCTGCTGTAAATCCACAAGGAAGACTTCTGGCGCCGGGTTGTCGATCACCAGCGAGCAGCGCTCCGCGGCAGTGTAGAGGATCTGGGTGACCTCTTCGCTGTTCGCGTCCGACGGTGCCGGTACCGTCAGCACCACACGGGTAACGGAGTCTGAGAGCGACCAGTTGATGAACTGCTCGGTAATAAACGCCTTGTTTGGCACGATGATCTCTTTCCGATCCCAGTCGCTGATCGTCGTCGCTCGGGTGTTGATCTTCGTGATGCTGCCGGTCAGATCGCGGATCGTGACGGTATCGCCAATACGGATCGGTTTCTCGAACAGAATAATCAGGCCCGAGATGAAGTTGGCGAAGATCTCCTGTAAACCAAAACCTAACCCAACGCCGAGCGCTGCGACGAGCCACTGGAGCTTCGACCACTCAATGCCGATCATCGAGAAGCCAACCAGACCGCCAAACAGCATGATCAGATACTTGGTAATGGTCGTGATCGCATAGCCCGTACCCGGCGTTAAATCCAGATGCTGCAGCAGCGCCAGCTCCAGCAGTGCCGGGAAGTTGCGCACAAGTTGGGTGGTGATGATCAGCACCAGAATGGCAATCAGCACCGCCCCTAAGGTAATCGGCTCCAGGCTTTCAACGCCCTGCACCGTCGAGGTCACGTCCCACAGCGAGATGTTCTCCAGGAAGCCAAATGCCGAGTGGATCTCCGACCACAGGAAGATGACCGACAGGAGGGCAATCAGCATCAGGATGGAGCGAACCAGACGCAGGGACTGGGTACTGATGGCATCCAGATCCAGCTCGACCTCATCCGCCTCCGTCGTACCTTCCGTACTGTTAACGTGGTTTGGCTCCTCCTCACCCCGCGCGCGCTGGGCGAGGATCTCCGCCCGGCGATGCTTGGCACGGTCAAACGCCAGACGGCGGCGCTGAATCAGCATCCAGCGGCGGATAACGTGATACACCACCAGCAGCAGGAACCAGATGGCCACCGAGGTTTCGAGACGTGCCAACAGCGCCTGCGACGTCGCCAGGTAACCCACCGCGGCTGCCAGCATCGCAATCAACGGTGCGCTGAGCAGCAGGTTCCAGAGCAGCCGGTTGAACATGTTGTCGCCGCTGCCGGTTTTATCCAGATAGAGCGGAATACCCGCGCGCTTCAGGCTGAGCGTGACGATGGCCAGCGCTCCGCATATCAGCATAAAGCAGAGGCGGCCCAGCGAGCCTGAAAACTCCCGGTCGTTGAGATTATCGAACATGATCAGCGCCATAATCAGCGGCACAATCAGCCCGATGCTCATCAGATAGTAACGCATGGCGCGCGCCACGCGATTACGCGGCCAGCCAAAGTGGGCGATAAACAGGCCATTGGGTCGCGCAAAGGTGGCGCAAATCATCACCACCCACAGCAGCGGCACCGTGGCGGTGACGCCATCGCCAATCGCTACCGCGAGCGGATAGGGCCAGGCTTCCCGCAGGCCATAGCCCAGCGTCATCCACAGCACCGGCAGCGGGGAGGCGACGAGAATCGACCAGAATACGGTGCGCAACGTCAGCCAGAAGTGATCCTGGGTAACCTTCCCCACCCGGGAACTGGAACGCTCGAGGAAGCGGGTGAAATGTCTGCGCGAGTAAATGCTGAAGCCCACCAGAATTAACGCCCCCAGCAGCGGGAAAATGGTCTCTTTGCTGGTGAGCATCATCACGCTGGCCTGTCCCAGCTGGCTGAAGGTATCCAGCGAAATCAGACGGCGCAGATCCTGGACAATCTCAATTGGCCACGAGAAGGTCATCGGACGCACGTCGGACGTCCAGAAGAGGTAACGGTGCGTCGCCTCGTTCACCTCTTTCAGGGCATCTTCCAGCTGGCTGTTGGACACTTTTAGCTTGGTCAGCTCAAGAATCAGCGTATCCCCGCCCTGGAGCAGAGAGTTCAGCAGTTCACGCTGGGTACGCAGCTGGGCTTCCAGAATGCGGCTTTGCTCGCCGGTCAGAGGCTGTCCGTCAGCCTGACGGATCTGGCGGATTTGCGGCTGCTTATTGAGAAGATCTTCAAAATGCAGTCGCTGAACACGTAGCTGGGCCATTTCGGTATCCAGCTGCTGCGGCTTCGGCATCTCCGGCAGGCGCGCGACCTGGGCGCGTAGCGCTTCGCCCAGCAGGTTTGACGATCCGAGCCACTGGGACTGTTCGCGCAGGGTGTTGAGCGCCTGGCGAACCTGAAGGGTTTGATTAGTGGCCTGACGCTGCTGCGAGGCCACCAGATCCATACGCTGCGCCTGTTGATTCAGCGCGGCCGAAAGCTCACGGTTGACCTTAAACTGCTCGACGATGCCGGCAGGCAGGTTATCGCTATTTTCTGCCAGCAGCTCGGTACTTTCCAGCGCGCGCTCCGCTTCACGCTGGCGCTGGCTATTGAGCTGGTTGCGCAAGGCCTGAAGATAGGCGTCCAGCTGCTCGCTCTGCTTCTGAGCGAGTTCTGAGCGCATCCGCGACAGCTCCTGGCGGTTATTGGCGGAAAGCTGCGCCAGCTCGAGCTCATCGACAAGGGCCTTCAGGCGAGCCGATTCTGCCTGCAGGCCCAGATTTTGGGCCTGCGCCTGTGGCGTGTTGCCGTTTTGTGTCCCCACGCGGCGCTCAACTTCATTAAGCTGGCGGCGGGCGTCGGTTTGCTGCTGCGGAAGCTGGCTGAGGGAGTCGGCAATTTCGCGCGCTCGCTCCTGCTCCTGCTGAGCAAGGCGGCTCTTTTCCAGAAGCTGGCTGCTGACCTGCAGGATCTCCTGGTTCAACGCGTCGGAGGTCATCCCTGCCGGCACATCGCGCGGTTCGTCGCGCAAGTTATTGAGCTGAGCGCGCAGCGTCTGCGAGAGTTTGGGGAAGTTGTCGATAACCTGCTGATACTGCTGAGCGCGCTCAAGCGAGCCTTTCCGCTCCTCAAGCGCGTTCAGTGCTGACTGGAGCGACTCGACGGTCTCTGGCTGAGCGGGTTTGGCCGCTTTTGCCTGCTCCAGTTCCTGGGTTATCTGTTTGGCGTCGGGGGCTGTCGCTGCGTACGCCCCCATGCTGAGGCACCAGGCCATCAGTAGAACGATAATCGGGCGCACGTCAGCGATCCTTCTGTTGTTAGCCTTCGTCTTTTTTGTCGTCAACCAGCGGGCTGGCGTCGTGCTCGGCGTGAATCTCTTCCTGTGACAGCGGAGCAGGCTCTGCATCCGGCGTCACGAAGGTTTCGGTAGAGACCGCCAGCGGCTGGCCCAGCTTTGTCACCGACAGGCTTTCAAGCTGTTCAGCCAGCTTCACTTTGCCCGGCGCAAACAGGTTGATCACGGTGGAGCCCAGCTTAAAGCGTCCCATCTCCTGACCTTTCAGCAGGGCCACAGAGCCTTCCGCTTCACCGGCAGGCCAGGTCCAGCGTTTGATCACGCCTTCGCGCGGCGGGGTGATGGTGCCTGCCCAGACGGTTTCGATGCTGCCAACGATGGTCGCACCGACCAGAATCTGGGCCATAGGGCCAAATTCAGTATCGAACAGGCAGATGACGCGCTCGTTACGGGCAAACAGGTTTGGCACGTTCTGCGCGGTCAGGTGGTTCACGGAGAACAGATCGCCCGGGACGTAAATCATTTCACGCAGGATGCCGTTACACGGCATGTGCACGCGGTGGTAGTCGCGCGGTGACAGATAGGTGGTGGCAAAGGTACCGTTGCGGAACAGATCCGCCATCAGGTAGTTACCCGCCAGCAGCGCTTCCAGGCTGTAGTTATGGCCCTTCGCCTGCAGAATTTTGTCGTCTTCGATGTTACCCAACTGGCTGATCACGCCGTCTGCCGGCATCACCAGGACGTTAGGGTCGGTGTTCACCGGGCGCACGTCGTCACGCAGCGGGCGCACGAAGAATTCGTTGAAGGTGCGGTAGCTGGCGGTATCCGGCTTCTGCGCCTCTTTCATGTCGACCTTGTAATATTTTACGAAAAGGTCGATGACCAGTTTGGTCAGCCAGCCTGCGCGTTTGCTCGCGCCCCAGCCCGCCAGGCGAGTGAGCCACAGTTTTGGCAGAATGTATTGAAGCGAAAGTTTAAATGCGTTTAACAAGGTAGCCTCCAGGCCATTGTTTTGTCGTTCCTGATCCGGCGGTAAGCCACCGGAACCTGAAAAAAGGGGACGATTTTAGCGATGCTTAGCTTAGTTGTCAGTTATCAGAATCAGAAAAGTTTTTACGCGTTTTTACCTGATCCATGCTCTCAAGAATGCGGTGATAATTCTCGAAGCGGGTCTCCGCGATTTCGCCTTTCTCAACCGCTTCACGGATAGCGCAGCCTGGATCGTTATCGTGTTTACAGTCGCGGTACTTGCAAGCGCCTAAATAATCATGGAATTCGACAAATCCGTTAAAGATTTGTTCCGGCTCCAGGTGCCATAAACCGAACTCTCGCACGCCCGGGGAGTCGATCACGTCGCCGCCATGTGGGAAGTGATACAGGCGTGACGCGGTGGTGGTGTGCTGGCCGAGGCCCGAGACGTCAGACACATCGTTGGTGAGGATCTCTTGCTGGAGGCCAAGCAGGTTGTTCAGCAGGCTCGATTTACCCACGCCGGACTGGCCCGCAAAGATGCTGATGCGGTCGGTCAGTGCCTCTTCAAGCGGTTTCAGGCCATCTTTGGTGTAGCTGGAGACCATCAGGACGCGGTAGCCAATTTTGCGATAGATATCCATCTGCTCATTGACGAAAGCCATCCCGTCGTCGTCCAGCAGATCGATTTTGTTCAGCACGATGATAGGTTCAACCTGCAGCGTTTCGCAGGCGACGAGGTATCGGTCGATAATATTGAGCGACAGTTCGGGCAAAATCGCCGATACGATAACAATCTGGTTAATGTTGGCGGCAATCGGTTTGACCCCGTCGTAGAAATCGGGACGGGTTAACACGGACGTGCGCTCATGGACTGCTTCAACAATACCTTTTACCGTTACGCCTTCCGCCGCCTCTTTACCCGGTCGCCAGACGACGCGGTCGCCGGTCACCAGAGAACGAATGGTCCGGCGGATGTTGCAGCGGTGAATCGCACCATCGGCGGATTCCACGTCAGCGTGCATACCGAAACGGCTGATGACTACGCCTTCCGTTGGGTCGCCAAACAGGTTGTCGTCGTAATCGACCTTCTCCGCAGTGGTTTTAAGACGGCGCTGGTGATTGGCATTCACGCGGCGCTGCTGCCCTTTGGAGAGTTTATTTTTACTCAATCGCACTGGCTCCTGGTCGCCCGTAGGGGGCAAAACCTCTATGATACACTCTAATTAATACTAGTTAACCTGCTACTGCCGGTTATGCGAGAAGGGTGGAAAATAACATGAGCGCGGATGAAAACAACCTGATTTGGATCGATCTCGAAATGACCGGGCTGGATCCCGAGCGCGATCGCATCATTGAAATTGCAACCCTGGTGACGGACGCCAACCTGAATATCCTGGCGGAAGGGCCAACGATAGCGGTGCATCAGTCCGATGACCAGCTGGCGTTGATGGATGAGTGGAACGTGCGTACCCACACCGGCAGTGGTCTGGTGGAGCGCGTGAAGGCGAGCACCATGGGTGACCGTGAGGCGGAGCTGGCGACGCTTGAGTTCCTGAAAAAGTGGGTTCCGGCGGGCAAATCGCCTATCTGTGGGAATAGTATCGGTCAGGATCGTCGTTTCCTGTTTAAGTACATGCCGGAGCTGGAGTCTTACTTCCACTACCGCTATCTGGATGTCAGCACGTTGAAAGAGCTGGCGCGTCGCTGGAAGCCTGAAATCCTCGACGGCTTTAAAAAGCAGGGGACGCATCAGGCGATGGACGATATCCGGGAGTCCGTGGCGGAGCTTTCCTACTACCGCGAAAACTTTATTAAGCTGTGATTTTGAGATCCGGCGCCTTGCGTGGCCGGGTTTTTGTCGTTAAATTGTTCAGCTTGCCGATTAAATAAGCATTTGAACTGAATTTCGAAAAAATCGCTTTAAGGGGGGTTGCAGCTAAAAGGATTTCTCGTATAATGCGCCTCCCGTAACGACAGAGAATTACACGTTACGACAGCAACAAAAGCAGTGCAGATTTGCGGGAATAGCTCAGTTGGTAGAGCACGACCTTGCCAAGGTCGGGGTCGCGAGTTCGAGTCTCGTTTCCCGCTCCAAAATTTGAAAGTGCTTTCACAGCACAGACTGCCCAAGCGGGAATAGCTCAGTTGGTAGAGCACGACCTTGCCAAGGTCGGGGTCGCGAGTTCGAGTCTCGTTTCCCGCTCCAAAATTTGAAAGTGCTTCCACAGCACGGACCACCCAAGCGGGAATAGCTCAGTTGGTAGAGCACGACCTTGCCAAGGTCGGGGTCGCGAGTTCGAGTCTCGTTTCCCGCTCCAAATTCTTCTTCATCTCTAAAATATCCACAGCGAAAAGCGTCGCTGGGGACGTTTTCTATTGTCTCTGAAATACTCTTGTGAACAGAGTTATCCACAGAAACTGCGCTTAACCGAAACAGGGTTAAAACTTAGCAGGGTGAATAATATCTTCATAACGCGCTGTATTTTCAGTATAAAATTTGATTTCAAAATGTTATTGAGATCACTTGACCTCATCTCCAGCCCAGATGGCGCTTGAGTTTGTAATTTTATTCACAGGCTGTGAATAGTTCAGGCATCCCGCGGAAGCCCTTTCTCAATCACCCTCACCAGACGCTGTTTCTTCGGTAGCTGCACCTCGACCACGCAGGCATTACGCTTCTCTATCTGCTGCGCAATCGCCCATTCTATGTGTTCATCAAGAAGTGGGTGCTCACCTCGACGGCTTTCAAGCGCCCGAATATTGGCTTCATCCCACGGGGCATTCCCCAGCGCGACGGCGACATTTCGCAGCCAGCGCAGATGGCCAATACGGCGAATAGCCGAACCCTCCGTCACTTTCAGGAACCAGGCCTCGGACCAGGCGAACAGCTCAATGAGCGGCGGGGCATGGAGCGCCTTACGCGGGCTGAAATCCTCTTCGTCAGTAAGCTGCGAATAGCGGTTCCATGGGCAGATGAGCTGGCAATCATCGCAGCCGTAGATGCGGTTGCCGATAAGCGGTCTGAATTCCTCTGGAATGGCTCCTTCCAGTTCGATAGTCAGGTAGGAGATACAGCGGCGCGCATCAACGGTGTAGGGCTCAACGATGGCGCCGGTAGGGCAGATGGTCATACAGGCCACGCAGCGGCCACAGCCTTCCTCTACCGGGCCGTCTACTGGCAGCGGTAAATCGATCAGAAGTTCACCGAGAAAGAAGAACGATCCGGCGTCGCGGCTAAGGATAAGTGAGTGCTTACCTGTCCAGCCAAGCCCGGCTTTTTCGGCGATCGGACGCTCAAGAATAGGCGCGGAATCGACAAAGGGTCTAAAATTCAGCGAAACACAGTGCTGCTGAATAGTTTCCCCGAGTTTTTTTAAACGGTTACGCAGAAGCTTATGGTAATCACGTCCCAGGGCGTACCGGCTAACGTAACCCAGCGAGGGGTCTTTTAGCGTGCGCGCAAAGGCCGCGTTGGCGGGCAGATAATTCATGCGCACGCTGATGACGCGTAATGTGCCCGGCAAAAGCTCGTGTGGACGGGCGCGCATCATGCCATGACGCGCCATCCACTCCATTTCGCCGTGGTATTGTTTATCCAGCCAGGCCTGCAGTTTCGGCTCGCTGGCGGAAAGGTCGGTATCGGTAATGCCCACCTTCTGGAAGCCAAGCTCAGCACCCCACTGTTTTATTTTATGCGCTAATTCATTGAGATCGAGGGGCTGTGACATGACGGACCATACGGTGAAGAAAAACCCCGCAAGTATACCACATTCCATCTGGCATGCGGATGACCTCCGGCGCGCCGAAAAAGAGGCCGCAGACAGCCTCGGGATTACCCTGTATGAACTGATGCTGCGCGCGGGTGAGGCGGCGTTTGACGTAGCCCGAAGCGCCTTCCCGCAGGCGGCCCACTGGCTGATTCTGTGCGGGCACGGCAACAACGGCGGTGATGGCTACGTCGTTGCCCGTCTCGCGGTGGCTGCGGGTCTCCGCGTGACCTTGCTGGCTCTCGAAAGTGATAAACCGCTGCCGGAAGAGGCCAGCGCGGCGCGGGAGGCATGGCTGAACGCAGGCGGTGTGATTCATGCGCCTGATATCGTCTGGCCAGAGGATGTTGATCTGATTGTTGACGGGCTGCTGGGCACCGGGCTGCGCAGCGCGCCGCGCGAAAACGTTGCCGCGCTTATTGAACACGCTAACAGACATTCCGCGCCGGTAGTCGCCTTGGATATTCCCTCTGGCCTGATGGCACAAACCGGCGCGACGCCGGGGGCGGTGATTCAAGCGGCACATACGGTGACCTTCATCGCCCTCAAGCCGGGGTTACTGAGCGGCAAAGCGCGGGATGTCGTCGGCGTGCTGCACCACAGTGCGCTGGGACTGGAGAGCTGGCTCGCCGGGCAGGACATGCGCATCGCGCGTTTTGATGCATCGCAGCTTGCTGAATGGCTCCCGCCGCGCCGGCCGACGTCCCATAAGGGCGATCACGGCAGGCTGGTCATTGTGGGCGGCGACCACGGTACGGCAGGTGCGATTCGCATGACCGGTGAAGCGGCTTTGCGCAGCGGTGCCGGATTAGTGCGAGTGCTCACTCGCATTGAGAATATTGCGCCAATCATCACCGCCCGACCGGAGCTGATGGTCCATGAGCTTACGCTCCAGACGCTGGAGGAAAGCCTCGAATGGGCGGATGTGGTGGTGATCGGTCCCGGGCTTGGACAGCAGGCGTGGGGTAAACAGGCCCTGCAAAAGGTCGAGAATTTTCGCAAACCGATGCTGTGGGATGCCGACGCGCTTAACCTTCTGGCAATAAACCCGGATAAGCGTCACAATCGCATTCTGACGCCACACCCCGGCGAAGCCGCGCGGCTGCTTAACTGCAGCGTGGCAGAAATTGAAAGCGATCGCTTACTTTCTGCTCAGCGTCTGGTAAAACGTTACGGAGGTGTTGCTGTTTTAAAAGGGGCAGGAACCGTTGTCGCCTGTGACGAGACGCTGGGCATTATTGATGCCGGAAATGCGGGCATGGCGAGCGGCGGCATGGGCGATGTGCTTTCCGGCATCATCGGCGCATTGCTTGGACAGAAACTTCCCCTTTATGATGCAGCCTGTGCGGGCTGCGTGGCCCACGGCGTTGCGGCAGATAAACTGGCTGCGCGTTACGGTACGCGCGGTATGCTGGCCACCGATCTCTTTTGCACGCTGCGGCGTGTAGTTAACCCGGATGTGATTGACGTAGAAAATGACTAATCGAGCGATTCCTTTACCTGATGAACAAGCCACTTTAGATCTCGGCAAGCGCGTGGCGCAGGCCTGTCAGGGGGCAACCGTCATTTATCTGTATGGTGATTTAGGGGCGGGTAAAACCACCTTCAGCCGGGGTTTTTTGCAGGCGTTAGGGCATAACGGGAATGTGAAAAGCCCAACCTACACGCTGGTAGAACCGTACACCCTTGAAAATCTCATGGTGTACCACTTCGATTTATACCGCCTTGCGGATCCTGAGGAGCTGGAATTTATGGGGATCCGTGATTATTTTGCCAACGACGCCATTTGCCTGGTGGAGTGGCCGCAACAAGGTGCGGGTGTGCTGCCTGACCCGGATGTCGAAATTCACTTAGATTACCAGGCTCAAGGGCGTGAGGCACGCATCAGTGCTGTTTCCTCATCAGGCAGTTCCTTACTGGCGCGTCTGGCCGGTTAAGCGTAGGGATGACGGGATGATAAATCGCGTTAAAGGTTGGTTGTTGGCTGCCACCGTGCTGCTGTGCGCGCAGGCCGGGGCGGCAAATCTTTCAGATATTCAGGTCTCGAACGGCGAAAGCCAGGCCCGGATCACGTTCAGCTTTATGGGCGATCCTGAGTATGCGTTTTCACAGCCAGACAGCCACAGCGTGGCGCTGGATATCAAACAGACAGGCGTGATCCAGGGATTACCGCTGCAGTTCAGCGGCAACAACCTGGTGAAAAGTATCCGTTCGGGTACGCCGCAGGATAGCCAGTCGTTACGCCTGGTGGTCGATCTGACCGAAAAGGGCAAAACGAAGGCGGTGAAGCAGCAAAACGGGGCGAACTATACGGTGGTCTTTACCATCAATGCCGATGTCCCGCCACCGCCTCCACCGCCGCCTGTCGTTGCCAAACGCGTGGAAGAACCGGTGTATACGCCGCGTCCTGCTGAACCTGCGCGTAATCCGTTTAAATCGCAGAACGATCGCATCACTGCGGCAACCAGCAGCAATACGGTGACCCGTCCGGCGGTGAGTACGCGCCGTGCTGCGACCAGCGGTGACAAAGTGATTATCGCCATTGATGCAGGTCACGGTGGACAGGACCCGGGTGCGATTGGCCCGGGTGGGACGCAAGAGAAAAATGTCACCATCGCCATTGCCCGTAAGCTGCGTGCACTGCTCAACGACGATCCTACGTTCAAAGGCGTGTTGACCCGCGACGGGGATTACTTCATTTCGGTAATGGGGCGTTCGGACGTCGCGCGCAAGCAGAATGCGAATTTCCTGGTTTCCATCCACGCAGATGCTGCGCCTAACCGTAACGCGACCGGTGCCTCGGTATGGGTACTCTCGAACCGTCGCGCCAACAGCGAAATGGCCAACTGGCTGGAAGAGCATGAGAAGCAGTCTGAACTGCTAGGCGGCGCGGGCGATGTGCTGGCAAACAGCCAGTCAGACCCGTACCTGAGCCAGGCGGTGCTGGATTTACAATTCGGTCATTCTCAGCGCGTCGGGTATGATGTGGCCACTAACGTATTGAACCAGCTGCAAAGCATTGGTGTGCTGCATAAGCGTCGTCCTGAACATGCCAGCCTCGGCGTTCTGCGCTCGCCAGATATCCCATCCATCCTTGTAGAGACGGGCTTTATCAGTAACAACGGTGAAGAGCGTCTGCTGGGAAGCGACAGCTATCAGCAGCAAATTGCCGAAGCGATTTATAACGGTCTGCGTAAATACTTTGATGCCCATCCGCTGCAGTCTGCGCCACAGAGCGGCGCTGCCCAGACGGCCAGCGCAGCGCTACCGGGTGAGATGACCGCGACCAACTAAGGAGAATTCATGCCGATTCAGGTTCTGCCGCCGCAGCTTGCGAACCAAATCGCCGCCGGTGAGGTGGTGGAACGTCCCGCGTCGGTCGTGAAGGAGCTGGTGGAAAACAGCCTCGATGCGGGCGCGACCCGCATCGATATTGATATCGAGCGCGGCGGCGCGAAGCTTATCCGCATTCGCGACAACGGCTGCGGCATTAAAAAAGAGGAGCTGGCGCTGGCGCTGGCCCGTCACGCCACCAGTAAAATTGCTTCTCTGGATGACCTGGAAGCGATTATTAGCCTCGGCTTTCGCGGTGAAGCGCTGGCCAGTATCAGCTCGGTTTCGCGCTTAACGCTGACCTCCCGTACCGCCGAACAGCAGGAAGCCTGGCAGGCTTACGCCGAAGGGCGCGACATGGATGTGACGGTCAAACCCGCGGCGCACCCTGTCGGCACGACGCTTGAAGTATTAGATCTCTTCTACAACACCCCCGCCCGACGCAAGTTCATGCGTACCGAGAAGACCGAATTCGGACACATCGACGAGATCATCCGCCGCATCGCGCTGGCGCGTTTCGATGTCACCATCAACCTCAGCCACAACGGCAAGGTGATGCGCCAGTATCGCGCGGTGGCGGAAGGTGGGCAGAAAGAGCGTCGGCTGGGCGCCATTTGCGGGACCCCGTTTCTGGAACAGGCGCTGGCCATTGAGTGGCAGCACGGCGATCTGGCGCTGCGCGGCTGGGTAGCCGATCCGAACGCGAGCAGCGCTGCGTTTGCGGAGATCCAGTATTGCTACGTCAACGGCCGCATGATGCGCGACCGTCTCATCAATCACGCCATTCGCCAGGCCTGCGAAGACAAGCTCGGGGCCGATCAGCAGCCTGCTTTCGTGCTTTATCTGGAAATCGACCCGCATCAGGTGGATGTGAACGTCCATCCTGCCAAGCATGAAGTGCGGTTCCACCAGTCGCGACTGGTGCATGATTTTATCTATCAGGGCGTGCTGAGCGTGCTGCAGCAGCAGGGTGAAACGCCGTTGCCGCTGGAACACGCAGAACCTGCGCCACGCCCAATTCCTGAAAACCGTGTCGCTGCGGGCCGCAACCATTTTGCGGAGCCCGCCGTTACGCGTGAACCGGAAGCGCCGCGCTTTTCCTCCGCAGGGGCCGCGCCGCGTCCAACGGGCGCCAACTACCCGAATGCCCAGCCTGGCTATCAAAAGCAGCAGGGCGCGTTGTACCGCAAACTGCTGGAGACGCCAGCCGTAGAGCGTAAAGAACCCATTCCGGCACCTCAGCCTTCTCTGGACGGCCATAGCCAGAGTTTTGGCCGGGTGCTGACGATTATCGCGCCGGATATGGCACTGCTGGAACGTGACGGCAAATTGATGCTTCTGGCACTGCCGGTTGCCGAACGCTGGCTTAAACAGGTGCAGCTCACGCCGGGCGAAAATGCCGCCTGTGCGCAGCCGCTGTTAATTCCGGTTCGCCTGAAAATATCCCCTGATGAAACAAGGATATTGCAGCGTGCCGAAGCACAGCTGGCGCAAATGGGTATTGAAATTGTGCTCGAACCACAACATGTGACAATTCGTGCAGTGCCTTTACCCTTACGCCAACAAAATTTACAAAACTTGATTCCTGAACTGATAGGCTACCTGGCGCAGCAAACATCGTTTGATGCCGCTAACACCGCGCAGTGGATCGCCCGCCATCTGGCCAGCGAACACGCGCCGTGGAGCATGGCACAGGCCATCAGCGTGCTGGCGGAGGTGGAACGCCTCTGTCCGCATCTGGTGAAAGCGCCGCCGGGTGGGTTATTACAACCTGTTGATTTAAAAACGGCGATGAACGCCCTGAAACATGATTGACGTAAGTAAGGCGAGCCTGCCTAAGGCAATTTTTTTAATGGGCCCAACGGCCTCCGGCAAAACGGCGCTCGCCATTGAGTTGCGTAAAGTTTTGCCTGTAGAGTTGATTAGCGTCGACTCCGCCCTCATCTACCGAGGGATGGACATCGGCACGGCGAAGCCTGACGCAGAAGAACTGCGCGCGGCACCGCACCGTTTGCTGGATATCCTCGACCCGGCTCAGGCTTACTCCGCAGCGGATTTTCGCCGGGATGCCTTAGCCGAGATGGCCCAGATAACGGCGGCGGGGCGTATACCGCTGTTGGTTGGCGGAACCATGCTCTACTTCAAGGCGCTGCTGGAGGGGTTATCACCTCTGCCATCCGCGGACCCGGAAGTAAGAGCGAAAATTGAGCAGCAGGCGGCAGAGCAGGGGTGGGACGTTTTGCATCAGCAACTGGCGGAGATTGACCCGGTTGCCGCAGCGCGGATCCATCCAAATGATCCGCAAAGGCTTTCCCGGGCACTGGAAGTTTTTTTCATTTCGGGTAAAACTTTAACGGAACTGACGCAAACGTCAGGAGACGCTCTGCCGTATCAGGTGCATCAGTTCGCCATCGCCCCGGCGAGCCGTGAACTGCTCCATCAGCGAATTGAGCAGCGTTTTCATCAGATGTTAGCTTCAGATTTTGAAGCAGAAGTGCGGGCGCTATTTGCCCGTGGAGATTTGCATACGGACATGCCTTCCATTCGTTGTGTGGGATACCGCCAGATGTGGTCGTACCTTGAAGGTGAGATTTCATACGATGAAATGGTTTATCGAGGTGTTTGCGCCACGAGACAGTTAGCGAAGCGCCAGATCACCTGGTTGCGCGGTTGGGAAGGGGTTCACTGGTTAGACAGTGAAAAACCACAACAGGCGTTAAGCGACGTGATTGAGGTTGTTGGTGATATCGCTCACTGAATGTGTACAATTGAGGCGTATCGTGCGCAATTTTTCAGAATCGCAAGGTTCTAAGTACAAAACAAGCATATAAGGAAAAGATAGAATGGCTAAGGGGCAATCTTTACAAGATCCGTTCCTGAACGCATTGCGTCGGGAACGTGTTCCAGTTTCTATTTATTTGGTGAATGGTATTAAGCTGCAAGGTCAGATTGAGTCTTTCGATCAGTTCGTGATTCTGTTGAAAAACACGGTCAGTCAGATGGTCTATAAGCACGCTATTTCTACTGTTGTTCCGTCCCGTCCGGTATCTCATCACAGCAATAACGCTGGCGGCGGCACAGGTAGTAACTACCATCATGGCAGCAACGCGCAGGGTTCTTCAACGCCAGCGCAGGACAGCGACGAGACCGAATAAGGTTTCGCACTGTTATCCACACGGGGAGCCAGGGATCCTGCGTTCCCCGCTGATCTTTTTAGAGAGGTTTACGCTTGTTTGACCGTTATGATGCCGGTGAGCAGGCGGTGCTGGTACACATCTATTTTTCGCAAGACAAAGATATGGAAGACCTCCAGGAGTTTGAATCTCTGGTCTCTTCCGCCGGTGTCGAAGCAATGCAGGTGATTACCGGTAGCCGTAAAGCGCCGCACCCAAAGTATTTTGTTGGTGAAGGTAAAGCAGTCGAAATTGCGGATGCCGTAAAAGCAACCGGCGCGTCAGTCGTGTTGTTTGATCATGCGCTGTCTCCAGCTCAGGAGCGCAACCTGGAAGCTCTCTGCGAATGCCGTGTTATCGATCGCACGGGATTGATTTTAGACATTTTTGCTCAGCGTGCACGTACCCACGAAGGGAAACTGCAGGTTGAGCTGGCGCAGCTGCGTCATCTGGCAACGCGTCTGGTGCGTGGCTGGACCCACCTTGAAAGACAAAAAGGCGGGATTGGTTTGCGCGGCCCGGGTGAAACCCAGCTCGAAACCGACCGTCGTTTGCTGCGTGGCCGAATTACCCAGATCCTCTCACGTCTGGAAAGGGTTGAGAAACAGCGTGAGCAGGGGCGTCGGGCACGCACCAAAGCCGACATCCCGACGGTGTCGCTGGTGGGGTATACCAACGCCGGTAAATCCACCCTGTTTAACCAGATAACCGAGGCCCAGGTTTATGCCGCAGACCAGCTGTTTGCGACCCTGGACCCGACGCTGCGCCGTATTGAGGTTGCAGACGTCGGTGAAACGGTGCTGGCGGATACCGTAGGGTTTATCCGTCACCTGCCGCATGACCTGGTGGCGGCGTTCAAGGCCACCTTGCAGGAGACGCGACAGGCGACCCTGCTGCTGCACGTGATTGATGCGGCAGACGTGCGCGTGCAGGAGAACATCGACGCGGTGAACGTGGTGCTCGAAGAGATCGACGCCCACGAAATCCCAACGCTGTTGGTGATGAACAAGATCGATATGCTGGACGATTTCGAACCGCGTATCGACAGAGATGAAGAGAACAAACCGATTCGGGTCTGGCTTTCTGCCCAGACCGGTCTTGGTGTGCCACTGCTTTTCCAGGCTTTGACAGAACGTCTTTCCGGTGAGGTAGCTCAGCACACGCTGCGACTGCCGCCACAGGAAGGCAGGCTGCGCAGCCGGTTTTATCAGCTTCAGGCGATAGAAAAAGAGTGGATGGAGGATGACGGCAGCGTGGGGATGCAGGTGCGTATGCCGATCGTTGACTGGCGTCGCCTCTGTAAACAAGAACCTGCGCTGGTCGACTATATCGTCTGATCAGAAAGGGGATGCCTGAATAATTCGCCCTTGCATAACAAATATGGAGCATATACATGGCGTGGAATCAGCCCGGTAATAACGGACAGGACCGCGACCCGTGGGGAAGCAGCAATAATCAAGGCGGCAACTCTGGGGGAAATGGCAACAAAGGTGGTCGCGAGCAGGGGCCGCCGGATCTGGATGATATCTTCCGCAAGCTGAGCAAGAAGCTTGGTGGTCTTGGCGGAGGTAAAGGTTCTGGCTCAGGTGGAAATTCCACCCAGGGGCCGCGCCCGCAAATGGGTGGCCGCGTAGTCGGTATTGTTGCCGCTGCAGTGGTAATCATCTGGGCTGCTACCGGGTTCTACACCATTAAAGAAGCGGAACGCGGTGTCGTTACGCGTTTTGGCAAGTTCAGCCATCTGGTTGAGCCGGGCCTGAACTGGAAACCGACCTTCATTGACGACGTGACCGCGGTCAACGTGGAATCGGTCCGTGAACTGGCGGCGTCTGGTGTGATGCTGACGTCTGATGAAAACGTGGTGCGCGTTGAGATGAACGTGCAGTACCGCGTGACCGATCCTGAGCGTTATCTGTTTAGCGTGACCAGCGCTGATGACAGCCTGCGTCAGGCGACCGACAGCGCCCTGCGCGGGGTGATCGGTAAATACACCATGGACCGTATCCTGACCGAAGGTCGTACCGTTATCCGTAGCGATACCCAGCGTGAGCTGGAAGAGACCATTCGTCCATACAACATGGGGATTACCCTGCTGGACGTCAACTTCCAGGCCGCTCGTCCGCCGGAAGAGGTGAAAGCGGCCTTTGACGATGCGATTGCTGCACGTGAAAACGAACAGCAGTACATCCGTGAAGCAGAAGCCTACACCAACGAAGTTCAGCCACGTGCTAACGGTCAGGCGCAGCGTATTCTGGAAGAAGCGCGTGCGTATAAGACGCAGACCATCCTGGAAGCACAGGGTGAGGTCGCTCGCTTCGCGAAGATCCTGCCGGAATATAAAGCGGCGCCGGAAATTACCCGTGAGCGTCTCTATATTGAGACCATGGAAAAAGTGCTGAGCCACACCCGCAAAGTGTTGGTTAACGACAGTAAAGGCGGAAACCTGATGGTGCTGCCGCTGGATCAGATGCTGAAAGGCAGTTCTGCATCGGCAGCAAAAGACAACAGCGGTGCGAACAACCTGCTGCGTCTGCCACCTGCGTCATCCGGTAGCACAAGCGCAACAACCACGTCTTCTTCGAGCGATGGTGACATTATGGACCAACGCCGTGCTAACGCGCAGCGTAACGACTACCAGCGTCAGGGGGAATAAGGATGCGTAAGTCAGTTATTGCGATCATCGTCATCGTACTGGTCGTGCTTTATACCTCGATCTTTGTGGTGAAAGAGGGCGAGCGTGGGATCAAGTTCCAGTTCAGCAGCGTCGTGCGTGATGGCGACAAACGCCCGGTGATCTACGAGCCGGGTCTGCACTTCAAGGTGCCGTTCATTCAGTCAGTGAAAACGCTTGATGCGCGTATCCAGACCATGGATAACCAGGCCGACCGTTTCGTGACTAAAGAGAAGAAAGACCTGATCGTTGATTCCTATATCAAATGGCGCATCAGCGATTTCAGCCGTTACTTCCTGGCAACGGGCGGCGGTGACGTTTCTCAGGCAGAAGTGCTGCTGAAACGTAAGTTCTCTGACCGTCTGCGTTCTGAGATTGGTCGTCTGGATGTGAAAGACATCGTGACCGATTCCCGTGGCCGTCTGACCCTGGAAGTTCGCGATGCGCTGAACTCCGGCACAGCGGGCACGGAAGATGAAGTTTCAACGCCAGCAGCAGATGATGCGATTGCCAAAGCGGCTGAACGCGTTCAGGCTGAAACCAACGGTAAAGTGCCGGTGATCAACCCGAACAGTATGGCTGCGCTGGGTATCGAAGTGGTGGACGTGCGTATCAAGCAGATCAACCTGCCGGTGGAAGTGTCCGAGGCGATTTACAACCGTATGCGCGCTGAGCGTGAAGCGGTCGCCCGTCGTCACCGTTCACAGGGCCAGGAAGAGGCGGAGAAGCTGCGTGCTGCTGCGGACTACGAAGTGGCCAAAACGCTGGCGGAATCTGAGCGTCAGGGCCGTATCCTGCGTGGTGAAGGTGATGCCGAGGCGGCGAAGCTGTTTGCCGATGCCTTCAGTCAGGATCCTGACTTCTATGCCTTTATCCGTAGCCTGCGTGCTTACGAGAATAGCTTCCAGAGCAACCAGGATGTGATGGTGCTCAGCCCGGACAGCGATTTCTTCCGTTATATGAAGACGCCGACTAACGCAACGCGATAAACTCAGGCTCGTTTGAGTATTCAAACCACCGCTCCCCACGGAGCGGTGGTTTTCTTTTATAAGGAACAAAAATGAATTCAACGATCTGGCTCGCGCTGGCCCTGGTCCTGGTGCTGGAAGGTCTGGGACCGATGCTCTATCCACGCGCCTGGCGTCGAATGATCGCCACCATGAGCCAACTGCCGGATAATATTTTACGTCGTTTTGGCGGCGGTCTTGTGGTTGCGGGCATCGTGATCTACTACATGTTGAGGAAAACGATTGGCTGATCAAAAAGTGGTCGGATTTGGGATATTCTGAGGTCAAAAAGTGCTGTATATCTGAAAAAGCGATGGTAGAATCCATTTTTAAGCAAACGGTGATTTTGAAAAAAATGGGTAACAACGTCGTCGTACTGGGCACCCAATGGGGTGACGAAGGTAAAGGGAAGATTGTTGATCTTCTGACTGAACGGGCTAAATATGTTGTGCGCTACCAGGGCGGTCACAACGCAGGCCATACTCTCGTAATCAACGGTGAAAAAACCGTCCTCCATCTTATTCCATCAGGCATTCTTCGCGAAAACGTCACCAGCATCATCGGTAACGGCGTTGTGCTGTCTCCAGCTGCGCTGATGAAAGAGATGAAAGGTCTGGAAGACCGTGGTATCCCGGTTCGCGAGCGTCTGCTGCTCTCCGAAGCCTGCCCGCTGATCCTGGACTATCACGTGGCGCTGGACGTTGCGCGTGAAAAAGCACGCGGCGCGAAAGCGATCGGCACCACCGGTCGTGGTATCGGTCCGGCTTACGAAGATAAAGTTGCACGCCGCGGTCTGCGCGTGGGTGACCTCTTCGACAAAGCAACCTTCGCTGAAAAACTGAAAGAAGTGATGGAATATCACAACTTCCAGCTGGTGAACTTCTACAAAGCTGACGCTGTTGACTACCAGAAAGTGCTGGATGACGTCATGGCGATTGCAGACATTCTGACCGGTATGGTTGTGGATGTGTCCGATCTGCTGGACCAGGCGCGCAAGCGTGGCGATTTCGTCATGTTCGAAGGTGCGCAGGGTACGCTGCTGGACATCGACCACGGTACCTATCCGTACGTAACCTCTTCCAACACCACCGCGGGTGGCGTGGCGACCGGCTCTGGCCTGGGTCCACGTTATGTGGATTACGTTCTGGGCATCATCAAAGCGTATTCCACTCGCGTGGGTGCAGGTCCATTCCCGACCGAACTGTTTGATGAAACCGGCGAGTTCCTGTGCAAGCAGGGTAACGAGTTTGGCGCGACCACCGGTCGTCGTCGTCGTACCGGCTGGCTGGATGCGGTTGCCGTGCGTCGTGCAGTGCAGATCAACTCCCTGTCTGGCTTCTGCCTGACCAAGCTGGACGTGCTGGACGGCCTGAAAGAAGTGAAAATCTGCGTAGGCTACCGTATGCCTGATGGCCGCGAAGTGACCACCACGCCGCTGGCTGCTGACGACTGGGAAGGCATTGAGCCAATCTACGAAACCATGCCGGGCTGGTCTGAGACCACTTTCGGTGTGAAAGAGCGTAGCGGCCTGCCGCAGGCGGCGCTGGATTACATCAAGCGTATTGAAGAACTGACCGAAGTGCCGATCGATATTATTTCTACCGGCCCGGATCGTACTGAAACGATGATCCTGCGCGACCCGTTCGACGCATAATCTTCGTGACTGCTGGCCTGCGGGGAGACCCGTAGGCCGGATAAGCGTAGCGCCATCCGGCGACCGCTCCTGGATCTCCGCTTTTTCGCCCCGTCTGTCAAATAAATTAGCCGCTAACTATCTGGCTGGTTTATCATCATTAATGAATATCTCTGCGGTTTGTCCGCGATTTCCCTTTTTCCTGAGGTTGATGTGCAGTTAACAAGTTTCACCGATTACGGCTTACGCGCCCTGATCTACATGGCGTCGTTACCCGATGGGAAAATGACCAGTATCTCTGAAGTCACAGAGGTCTACGGCGTATCCCGTAATCATATGGTCAAAATAATCAATCAACTTAGTCGTGCCGGATACGTTGCTGCCGTCCGCGGGAAGAATGGTGGGATCCGTCTCGGTAAACCGGCACAGAATATTCGTGTTGGCGATGTGGTACGTGAACTGGAGCCGCTGTCTCTGGTGAACTGCAGCAGCGAGTTCTGCCACATCACGCCCGCTTGCCGCCTGAAAAAGGCGCTTTCTAAGGCCGTGCAAAGTTTTCTCAAGGAGCTGGATAACTACACGCTGGCCGATTTGGTTGAAGAGAATCAACCGCTTTATAAATTATTGCTGGTGGAATGAAGAAAATTTCCACCGGAGCTGACAACGGAGGAACCGACATGTCACACGATCCTTTCCAGGAACGCGAAGCCGAAAAATACGCGAATCCTATCCCCAGCCGCGAGTTCATCATTGAACACTTAACAAAACGCGAAAAACCCGCCAATCGTGAAGAACTTGCTGTTGAATTAAACATTGAAGGTGAAGAGCAAATTGAAGCCCTTCGCCGCCGCCTGCGCGCGATGGAGCGTGACGGGCAGCTGGTCTTTACCCGCCGCCAGTGCTACGCGCTGCCAGAACGCCTCGATCTGCTGAAAGGGACCGTCATTGGTCACCGCGATGGCTTCGGCTTCCTGCGCGTGGAAGGCCGTAAAGACGATCTGTATCTCTCATCTGAACAGATGAAAATGTGCATCCACGGTGACCAAATTCTGGCGCAGCCGCTGGGCGCTGACCGTAAAGGTCGCCGAGAAGCGCGCGTCGTGCGCGTCCTGGTGCCAAAAACCAGCCAGATTGTTGGCCGCTACTTTACCGACGCGGGCGTGGGCTTCGTGGTGCCGGACGACAGCCGTCTGAGCTTCGACATTCTGATCCCACCTGAAGAGGTGATGGGCGCCCGCATGGGCTTTGTGGTGGTGGTGGAACTCACCCAGCGCCCAACCCGTCGCACCAAAGCGGTAGGTAAAATCGTCGAAGTGCTGGGCGATAATATGGGCACCGGCATGGCCGTTGATATGGCGCTGCGCACCCACGAAATTCCATACATCTGGCCGAAAGCGGTTGAAGAGCAGATCGAAAGCCTGCGTGAAGAAGTGCCGGAAGAATCCAAAGTGGGCCGCGTGGATCTCCGCTCCCTGCCGCTGGTTACGATCGATGGTGAAGACGCCCGTGACTTCGATGACGCCGTCTACTGCGAGAAAAAACGCGGCGGCGGCTGGCGTCTGTGGGTAGCGATTGCAGACGTAAGCTACTACGTTCGTCCGCATACTCCGCTGGATAACGAAGCGCGCAGCCGCGGTACTTCGGTCTACTTCCCGTCGCAGGTTGTACCGATGCTGCCGGAAGTGCTGTCTAACGGCCTGTGTTCCCTGAACCCGCAGGTTGACCGCCTCTGTATGGTTTGCGAGATGACCATCTCCACCAAAGGGCGCTTAACTGGCTATAAATTCTACGAAGCGGTGATGAGCTCGCACGCGCGTCTGACCTACACCAAGGTCTGGCATATGCTGCAGGGCGACCAGGATCTTCGCGAACAGTACGCGCCGCTGGTCAAACACATCGAAGAGCTGCATAACCTCTACAAAACGCTGGATCAGGCGCGCGAAGAGCGCGGCGGGATCTCCTTTGAGAGCGAAGAGGCGAAATTTATCTTCAACGCCGAGCGTCGCATTGAGCGCATCGAGCAGACTCAGCGTAACGATGCGCACAAGCTGATTGAAGAGTGTATGATCCTGGCGAACATCTCGGCGGCACGCTTCGTTGAGAAAGCCAAAGAGCCTGCGCTGTTCCGTATTCACGATAAACCGTCGACGGAAGCCATCACCGCGTTCCGCTCCGTGCTGGCTGAACTGGGCCTGGAGCTGCCGGGCGGCAATAAGCCAGAGCCGCGCGATTACGCCGAGCTGCTGGAATCCATTAGCGATCGTCCTGATGCAGAAATGCTACAGACAATGCTGCTGCGCTCGATGAAGCAGGCGATTTACGATCCGGAAAACCGCGGTCACTTCGGCCTGGCGCTGCAGTCTTACGCCCACTTTACGTCGCCGATCCGTCGTTACCCTGACCTTTCGCTGCACCGTGCGATCAAGTATCTGCTGGCGCAGGAGCAGGGCCATAAAGGGAACACCACCGAAACCGGTGGCTACCACTATTCGATGGAAGAGATGCTGCAGCTGGGTCAGCACTGCTCCATGACCGAACGCCGTGCCGATGAAGCTACCCGCGACGTGGCGGACTGGCTGAAGTGTGACTTTATGCTGGACCAGGTCGGTAACGTCTTCAAAGGCGTGATTGCCAGCGTGACCGGCTTTGGCTTCTTCGTTCGTCTGGATGAGCTGTTTATCGACGGTCTGGTGCACGTCTCCAGCCTGGATAACGACTACTACCGCTTCGACCAGGTCGGTCAGCGTCTGATCGGCGAATCTGGCGGCCAGACCTATCGTCTGGGCGACCGTGTGGAAGTGAAGGTTGAGGCCGTGAATATGGACGACCGTAAAATCGACTTCAGCCTGATCTCCAGCGAGCGCGCACCGCGTAACGTCGGTAAAACCGAGCGCGAAAGAGCGAAAAAAGGCGGAAACGGCAAAACGAGCGGCAAGCGCCGTCAGGCCGGTAAGAAGGTGAACTTCGAGCCGGACAGCGCCTTCCGCGGCGAGAAGAAGCAGAAGCCGAAGGCGGCAAAGAAAGAAGCCCGTGCCGCGAAGAAACCTTCCGCGAAGACACAGAAAATAGCGGCCGCCACCAAAGCGAAGCGCGCGGCTAAGAAAAAGCAGGCGGAGTAAATTCTCCCCTCACCCTGACCCTCTCCCCAAGCGGGAGAGGGGAAATACTTATTACGAGAACCATCAATGAGTGAAATGATTTACGGCATCCACGCGGTGCAGGCCCTTCTCGAGCGCGCACCGGAGCGTTTTCAGGAAGTGTTTATTCTGAAAGGGCGTGAAGACAAACGTCTGATGCCGCTGATCCACGCCCTGGAAGCGCAGGGCGTGGTGATCCAGCTGGCTAACCGCCAGTTCCTGGATGAGAAAAGTGAAGGCGCGGTTCACCAGGGGATCATTGCCCGCGTGAAGCCGGGCCGTCAGTATCAGGAAAACGATCTGCCGGATCTGATCGCTGAGCTCGAGAATCCGTTCTTCCTGATCCTCGATGGCGTTACCGATCCGCACAACCTCGGCGCGTGTCTGCGTAGTGCGGATGCGGCGGGCGTGCATGCGGTGATCGTGCCGAAAGATCGCTCCGCGCAGCTGAACGCGACGGCGAAGAAAGTGGCCTGCGGCGCGGCGGAAAACGTTCCGCTGATCCGCGTGACCAACCTGGCGCGCACCATGCGTATGCTGCAGGAAGAGAACATCTGGATCGTCGGTACTGCCGGTGAAGCGGATCATACCCTGTATCAGAGCAAAATGACCGGCCGTCTGGCGCTGGTGATGGGGGCGGAAGGTGAAGGTATGCGTCGCCTGACGCGCGAGCACTGCGACGAGCTGATCAGCATCCCGATGGCGGGCAGCGTGTCCTCCCTGAACGTGTCTGTTGCGACGGGCATCTGCCTGTTTGAAGCGGTGCGTCAGCGCGGGTAGCCTGTTATGCCGGGTGGCGGCTTCGCCTTACCCGGCCTACAAAGGCACGGTACCGTAGGCCCGGTAAGCGTAGCGCCACCGGGCATTAACCTCATTCCTCCAGTGACCGCAGATGGTCATCCTTCCTCAGCGTCATCAGCGCGAAAATACTCATTACTGCCGTCGCCATCACGTAGTACGCCGGAATATCCAGATTGCCCGTCTGCTTAATCAGCCCGGTTATGATTAACCCTGCGCATCCCGAGAAAATCGCGTTCGATAACGAATAGGCCAGCCCCAGCCCCGTATAGCGCACGCGGGTCGGGAACATCTCAGAGAGCATCGCCGGGCCCGGCCCCGCCAGCATGCCCACCAGACCGCCCGCAATCAATACTACTATCGCTTTCACCGCCAGCGTGCTGGACTCCGCCTGCAGAAGTTTCAGCAGCGGCAGGGCGAGGATCAGCAGCAGCGCGGTGGCGATAATCATCACCGTGCGACGCCCGATCCGATCGCTCAGGATCCCCGACGGAATGATCGTCAGCGCAAACCCAACGTTCGAAATCACTGCGATCAACAGCGCCTGATTAAACCCGGTGTGCAGCGCCGACTGCAGATAGGTCGGCATAATGACCAGGTAGGTGTACCCCGCCGCAGACCAGACCATCACGCGGCCAATCCCCATCACGATGGCCCGGAGCGTGGCGGCAATGTCCGCCTGAGCGACGGCCGGTTTGTCCTGCTGCTGCACAAAGCTGGGTGTCTCCTCCATGCTGACGCGAAGCCACAGCGCAACAGCGCCCATGGGCAGCGCCAGGAAGAAAGGAATGCGCCAGCCCCAGTCGTGCAGGGCTTCAGGCGTGAGGAGTGCGGAGAGCAGCGCCACGATGCCGGCGCCCGCTAACAGCCCCAGCGCCACGGTAAAGGACTGCCAGGCACCATAGAGCCCGCGCTTGCCTCGCGGGGCGAACTCCGTCATCAGCGAGACTGCACCGCCGTACTCGCCGCCCGCGAACAGCCCCTGCAGGATCCGAAGCAGCGTAACGATCAGCGGTGCGGCAATCCCGATGCTGGCGTAGACCGGCACAATGCCGATGGCGGCGGTGGCCAGCGTCATCAGCACCAGCACAATAATAAGCGTCGGCTTACGGCCAATTCGGTCACCGATGCGGCCAAACACCACCGCGCCCAGCGGACGGAAGAAGAAGGCGATGGCAAATGAGGCGTAGGTGAGGATCAGGCTGGTAAGCCCCGCTTCCCCTTCAAGCTGAAAGAAGTTCTTCGCAATGACGGTCGCCAGAAAACCGTAGACCGCAAACTCATACCACTCGATAAAGTTACCAATGGAGCCGGCAATTAATGCTCGCTTGTGCGCATCCGGTTGCATAACTTTCCTCACTGAAAGGGGGAGAGAATAAATTATTCAACAAAAGCGAAGTCATGAAATAGTTTATTCTTATGTTCTGTGAGCTATTTCACGAATGATATCAGCGGGATCGTGAACGTGTGACTCCCCTCCCATGCAGCGTGTGCGCGGTCTGTCCATACTTATCGTCATTGCCACTGAAGGAGGGAGACAGTATGCACTGGCAGACTCATACCGTTTTCAATCAACCTGCACCACTCTCTAACAGCAACCTTTTCCTCTCGGACTGCGCGCTGCGTGACGCAGTCTCGCGTGAGGGTGCCGAGTGGGATATCGAACTGCTCGCCAGCATCGGGCAGCAGTTAGGCACCGCAGAGTCGCTGGAGCTGGGCAGGCTGGCGAACGTGAATCCGCCGGAGTTGCTTCGCTATGACGCCACCGGAGAGCGACTGGATGACGTTCGCTTTCACCCGGCATGGCACCTGCTTATGCAGGGGCTGTGTGCCAATCGGGTACATAACCTGGCATGGGAAGAGGAGGCGCGTAAAGGGGCTTTTGTCGCCCGGGCCGCACGCTTTGTGCTTCATGCTCAGGTTGAGGCAGGCACGCTTTGTCCCGTCACCATGACGTTTGCCGCGACACCGCTCCTGCAGCAGGCGCTCCCTAAACTATTTCACGACTGGCTGACGCCGCTGCTCAGCGATCGCTACGATCCTCATCTGGTGCCTGGCGCGCAAAAACGCGGCCTGCTGATCGGTATGGGGATGACGGAAAAACAGGGCGGCTCGGACGTGCTGAGCAACACCACCAAAGCGGAAAAATGCAGCGACGGCAGCTACCGGCTGGTGGGCCATAAATGGTTTTTCTCCGTCCCGCAAAGCGATGCGCATCTGGTGCTGGCACAGGCGAAGGGCGGGTTGTCCTGCTTTTTTGTGCCGCGCTTTTTACCTGACGGACAGCGCAACGCCGTCCGGCTGGAGCGCCTTAAGGACAAGCTCGGGAACCGCTCCAACGCCAGCAGCGAGGTAGAGTTTCTTGATGCCTCCGGCTGGCTGCTGGGGGAAGAGGGCGAAGGGGTACGGCAGATTCTCAAAATGGGCGGCCTGACGCGCTTTGACTGCGCGCTGGGCAGCCACGGACTGATGCGTCGTGCGCTGTCCGTGGCGCTGTACCACGCGCATCAGCGTCAGACCTTCGGCAAAAATCTTATCGATCAGCCGCTCATGCGTGAGGTGTTAAGTCGGATGGCGCTGGTGCTGGAGGGGCAAACGGCGCTGCTGTTTCGCCTGGCCCGGGCGTGGGATAAACGCGCGGATCCCCAGGAAGCGGCATGGGCGCGGCTGTTTACCCCGGCCGCGAAATTTAGCGTGTGCAAAGCGGGCATCCCGTTTGTGGCGGAAGCGATGGAGGTGCTGGGCGGAGTCGGGTACTGCGAGGAGAGCGAACTTCCCCGCCTGTATCGCGAGATGCCGGTGAACAGCATCTGGGAAGGGTCCGGCAACATCATGTGCCTGGACGTGCTGCGCGTGCTAGCGAAGCAGCCGGGTATTCACGATCTGCTTGCCGAGGAGTTTGCACAGGTAAAAGGGCAGGACAGACACTTCGACCGCAGCTGGCGACAGCTTCAGCAAAAACAGCGTAAACCGCAGGAGGCGCAGGGGCGGGAAATTGCGCAGCAGCTTTTCCTGCTGGGTGCCGGAAGCGAAATGCTGCGGCACGCATCGCCCCCGGTGGCGCAGGCGTGGTGCCGCATGATGCTGGATACCCGTGGCGGTACGCTGATGAGCGAGCAGGTGCAAAATGACCTGCTGCTACGTGCGACGGGCAGAGTCGGTTAGTCTTTTAGCTGGAACAGACTCACCAGTTGAGCCAGATGTGACCCTTTCTCGCGCAGCGTTTGAGCGGTTTGTTCGCTGCGTGAGATACGATCCGCATTAATATGCGACGCTTCGCCAATGTGGGTCATGGCGAGATTCACCTGGCCAATCCCTGCGGACTGCTCGCGTGAGGCATGGTTAATCTCGGTGACCAGCTGGCTGATGTTATCGATATGAATGATGATGTCATCCATCGCCAGGCGCGTCTGTTCAGACAGCGCATGGCCTTCGCTCACTTTCCTGAGCGTATCGCCAATCAGCTGTTCAATCTCCTTCACCGCGTTGGCGCTGCGTCCGGCCAGGGCGCGAACTTCCTGCGCAACCACCGCAAACCCTTTCCCATGCTCGCCCGCGCGGGCCGCTTCCACTGCCGCATTCAGCGCCAGGATATTGGTCTGGAAAGCGATGGACTCAATCACGCGCGTGATGTCTTCGATGCGTTTTGACGCCTCGCGAATGTCGTCCATGGTCGACACGGCATGAGTGACCGTCTCACCGCCCTGATGGACCGCGAGGGAGGTTTCACCCACCAGCTGCTGCGTTTGCTCCATGTTGGCGGCATTTTGCTGTACGGTGGCGGCCAGCTGCTCCATGCTGGCGGAGGTCTCTTCCACGCTGCTGGCCTGCTTGTTGATCTGCTCAGAAATCTCGCCGGTATCGGAAGCCAGCGCGTTAGTGCCCAAATGGATCTCGCCTGCGGCCTCGCGAACCTGAAGAACAATTTTTTGCAGGCCGCCGCCGATGCCGTTAATGGCATCGATCAGCTGGCCGACCTCGTCCTGACGCGTCACGGGCAGGCTGGAACGGAGATCCCCTGCAGCATATTGCCGGGCAAGATGGATCACATTGCTCAGCGGTCGGGTCAGCACACGGCGAATAAGGACCACGAACAGACCAGCAAACAGGATAGATAAGACCACGCCGGCCAGCAGGAAGCGATCGCGCATGGCGTTAACGCTTGAGAGCAGCACCGATTTATCCACTTCGCCCACGATAGTCCAGTTCCAGCCTGGCAACGGGGTATACGCCATTTTAAGCGTGCGGCCGTCGTCGCTTACGCGTTCCAGGGTGCCGGGCTTGTCACCCAGAAGCTGCTGCTGCGTCGCGTCGTCCCACTTCGGCAACTGCCCCTCTTCACCGGCATGGAACAGGTATTGCCCGCGCGTTTTGCCGTTGCTGCGATCCAGCACGAAGAAGTGACCGCTCTCGCCCAGGCGGCGGGTGAGGATTTTCTCGCGCATGACGTTCCAGGAGTGCGTAATGTCCACGCCAACAAAGACGATCGCAATGACCTGTCCTTCGGCGTTTTTAACCGGCTGATACTGGGTGATATAGCGTTTGCCAAACAGCAGCGCCAGTCCGCGGTAGACTTCCCCTCTGTTGACGGCGGCAAAGGCCGGGCTGGCGGTATCCAGCACGGTGCCCATCGCCCGCTCGCCATTCTCTTTGCGCAGGGAGGTGGCTACGCGAACAAAGTCATTACCGCTGCGTACAAACAGCGTCGAAATGGCTCCCGTACGGTTCAGGAACTCGTCAGACAGGGTGTTGTTTTGATGCAGTCCGGTGTCACCGCCTTTCAGAAGCGGGACGCTGAGTCCGTTAATCGTCTGAGCCTGGGAAGTATCAATATTCAGTGGCTGCGGTAAAAAGGTGGTAAACAGCCGGGTATAACTCTCAACCTCTTCACTCAGGCTGGTGTTAAACATCTGCACCATGTCGACCATGCCGGTGGACTGATTGTGCAGGTCTTCTACCGCAAGGGCTTCAAGCTGCTGGCTGGCTTTTTGACTGAGCAGAAAAGTGAAAAGCAGAAACAGCGTGGCGACACTGACGCCCGTAAGCAGCGACAGCTTCGCCCCCAGGCCTGCACGGCGAAAAACGTTGATCATAAATTGCTCATCATTGAATAGGTGTGGTTCTTCAACGGCAGAGCGGAGATTACGTTTACTGAATTAATGTAACAAAATGTTATTTTGCTGTTATTGATTGGTTTTTCATAAGATAAAAAATTTGCAAAAGCGAAAAGCCACTAAAAATAAGTGGCTTTTATCAGGAGGGAGTTTACACGTAGAGAATGGCC
The DNA here is from genome assembly GCF_052974705.1 of Enterobacter sp. fkY84-1. Lineage (NCBI taxonomy): Bacteria > Pseudomonadati > Pseudomonadota > Gammaproteobacteria > Enterobacterales > Enterobacteriaceae > Enterobacter > Enterobacter sp. fkY84-1. The sequence continues at coordinate 439,773 of NZ_CP169393.1, forward strand.
TGTACCCGCCAGTGGTCGATATGGTTATCTTCCTGCATCTGGATGATGCGATACCAGGAAGCACCCTGCTCATCGGCCTTTAATGCCACGACGCGTTCAACGTCTTGCGGGCTCCCCGAGATATTATTCACGGAGATCTGGCCAATTTCATTCAGGCCAGTTACACAGTCAGCACTGGCGAATTCTGCTGACTGCGCGGTGGTGCTCACCAGGCCTGCGGAGAGCAACAGAGAGGTCAAAGCAAGAGTTCGTTTCATCGTCAGCTCCATTTCACATATTTCCGGTATCCGCCGGGCAATCCTTCGCGAATAAACCCCCATTCCTTGTCGCTGGCATGGAGTTTATTGTGGACAGGAAAATGTCTATGGACGCAAAGCAGTGTAAATGTCGTTCAAAGGTAAACCATTATTTTCGGTACAAAATGGCCTGTGAATACCACTGCCCCGTTATGATGGTTTCGTCGATCATGATAATGACGTAATAATCTGCTTTGGCGGCGACGGCTTGTGCCTTTATTGCCTCTTCTGCGTCATCCGGCGAACCGCGAACCAGCGCGGAGACGGTGCCCATTCGTTGTAATCCTTCCGTCTGATTACGACGAATCTCCTGCGGATGATCGGCAACCGGGGGAGCGGGTTGCGGTGTTCCCTGCAGTGCGCTACAGCCGCTGAGCAGAAACACCAGCAATAAAGCAGCAAACCTGTGCATAACCATATCTCGTTTCCTGATAGCCATAGTGTAGTTGTCTGTGAATTTAGTTTTGGGGGAATGTTCCCGAAGTGTTAGCTGGGACGTAATTTTCGAATGAAAATAGCCTGAAACCGTAATCCAGTTCTCAACATTATGAATCATCCATTCGTGCAGGGTCGACAATGATTGAAATTGAAATACGCCATCTCGGCGACCATGAAATTTTACACGCTATGCCAGCGGGTAAACGTGATAAATCGCTGCCTGTTGTGGTTTTTTATCATGGATTTACCTCATCGAAGCTGGTTTACAGTTACTTTGCGGTCGCGCTGGCGCAGGCAGGTTTTCGCGTGGTGATGCCGGATGCGCCTGACCACGGCGCACGATTTATGGGTAATGAGCAGGCGCGCCTTGGGCAGTTCTGGCACATACTGCACGGGAGTCTGACCGAGTTTGCCAGATTGCGCGATGCGCTTTATGAGGCAGGGCTGGTGGCCGAGAATCGTCTGGCCGTGGCCGGGGCGTCGATGGGCGGTATGACAGCCCTGGGGATCATGACGCACCATCCAGAAGTGAGGTCGGTCGCCTGTCTGATGGGCTCGGGTTATTTTACCTCGCTGGCTAAGACCCTTTTTCCCCCTCAGGATTTAGCGGAAATCACCGCGAGGCTGGAAGAGTGGGAAGTAACCCGGGCATTGCCGCGCCTCGCAGATCGCCCGCTTTTGCTGTGGCACGGTGACGCGGATGATGTGGTGCCACCTGACGGTACCTTCCGCCTGCAGCAGGCGTTAAAGAAGGAAGGGCTGGACGGTAATCTGACCTGTTTGTGGGAATCAGGCGTTCGCCACCGCATTACGCCAGCGGCGCTGGACGCCACGGTAGCGTTTTTCCGCCAGCACCTTTAAACGCGCAGCACTTTTACTCCCTGATCTTCCAGCTTCTGGAGGATCTCGGGGTTAGCCCCTTTGCCGGTGATCACCAGGTCGATCTGTTCTGCGCGGCTGAACAGCATGCCTGCGCGTTCACCGACTTTACTGCTGTCGACCAGCACCACGAGTTTGCCTACCACGTTGAGCATGTTTTGTTCCGCCATCGCGGTCAGCATATCGGTTTTATACAAACCTTCAGCGGTCAGGCCTTTGCCGCTGGTAAACATCCAGTGTCCGGCGTAGAGACTGTTTTCGCTGTCCTGTGGGCTAAGCGTAATCGACTGACTTTTATTGTACTGACCACCCATGATCACCACGCTCTCATGCTCCTGATCGATGAGATAGTTGGCGAGCGGTAAGTAGTTCGTGATGATTTGCACCGGCTTGCCGCACATCTCGCGGCCCAGCAAAAACGCCGTAGAGCCGCAGTTGATAACGACGCTCTCACCGGGATTCACCAGCTGCGACGCGGCTCTGGCGATCCGTACTTTTTCATCGTGATTCTGCGCCTGATGAATGTTCATCGGCGTCCAGCGGGGGCGCTGCTGGCTAATGGCTTCCGCACCGTTGCGAACTTTTTTCAGCTTGCCGCTTTCATCCAGCTTGTTAATGTCTCGCCGCGCGGTGGCAGGGGAAATCCCTAAACGTTCGATCACTTTCTCGACGGTGATAAACCCTGTTTGCGCCAGGAGTTCCAGTAAAATTTGATGCCGTTGCGCTTCCGTCATGAGCTATTCCGATAAGAATTGATTTGAAAAGATGATATTTGAAATAGCGTGAAATTACTAAAATAAATATGAAATCGCCAGACACAAGTCTGGCGATGTGGCCTCGGAATCAGAGGAAGGACTTAAACGGCAGGTCAGGCTCAATGGTGAAGCAATCATCGAAACCACGCGGGTAGTGGTACTCAAGATTGTCTTTGTCCAGCGGCCAGGTGAACTTGCCGCCTACCTGCCAGATAAATGGCTTGAAGCCGTACTTCAGGCGGTCTTTTTTCATCTCCCACAACACGCGAATTTCCTGCGGATCGGCCTGGAAGTTTGACCAGATATCGTGGTGGAACGGAATAACGACTTTGGTGTTCAGCGCTTCCGCCATGCGCAGCATGTCGGCACTGGTCATTTTATCCGTAATACCGCGCGGGTTCTCGCCGTAGGAGCCCAGGGCCACGTCAATCTGATGCTCGTTACCGTGCTTAGCGTAGTAGTTGGAGTAGTGGGAGTCACCGCTGTGATACAGGGAGCCGCCCGGCGTTTTGAACAGGTAGTTCACCGCACGCTCGTCCATGCCGTCTGGCAGTACACCTGCCGCTTTTTGATCGGCCGGCAGCGTAATCAGAGCGGTACGGTCAAAGGCATCAAGAGCATGGATTTCAATGTCTTTGATTTTCACCACGTCGCCCGGTTTCATCACGATGCAGCGCTCTTTCGGCACACCCCAGCCAATCCAGAGATCCACGCAGGTCTGCGGCCCGATAAACGGCACATCGTCCGCGCAGTTTTGCATCACCGCTGCCGCCACGTTCACATCGATATGATCGTTGTGATCGTGAGTGGAGAGCACGGCGTCGATCTGGCGAATGGCAAACGGATCGAGCACAAACGGCGTGGTACGCAGGTTCGGCTGCAGTTTTTCCACGCCCGCCATGCGCTGCATCTGGTGGCCCTTTTTCATCAACGGGTTGCCGTGGCTCTGCTTGCCGGTGCCGCACCAGAAATCGACGCAGATATTGGCGCCGCCTTCTGATTTCAGCCAGATACCGGTGCAGCCCAGCCACCACATCGCAAAGGTACCAGGAGCAACCTGTTCCTGCTCGATCTCTTCATTCAGCCAGCTGCCCCATTCCGGGAAGGTGCTCAGAATCCATGACTCACGGGTGATGGTGTTCACTTTACTCATCGTTTTGACTCCTGGTTTAATCAAAAGTAATCACTTAGTGATTTGTTGTGATTAATGCTGTCACCATTTGATGCGCTTTGCAATGGTAAAAATGCGGATTTTTATCCGTTCAACTTCACAGATTCTCCGCCTCTTACTTGTTATAGTAGTACGCATAAATCATTAATTTGATGAATTATAAGGATTAATTTGCTTCCATAATGCGGTAGTGAAAATCATTATTAACCGCATGGAAATAAATTGCGTGATACGTCACAAATAATCAAATGCAATCTTGTGGTGATTATTTGTGATTAATAGAGTGATGACACCAACCGCACAGGGATTACCCCTCGTGTTCTCATTTCTGGAGAGAGTTATGGAGATCCTCTACAACGTCTTTACCGTGTTCTTTAATCAGGTAATGACCAACGCCCCGCTGCTGCTGGGTATCGTGACGTGTCTGGGCTATATCCTGCTGCGCAAAAGCGTCAGCGTGATTATTAAAGGCACCATCAAAACCATTATCGGTTTCATGCTGTTACAGGCGGGGTCTGGCATTCTGACCAGCACCTTTAAGCCGGTCGTCGCCAAAATGTCCGAAGTGTATGGCATCAACGGTGCGATTTCTGACACTTACGCGTCAATGATGGCGACCATCGAGCGCATGGGTGATGCCTATAGCTGGGTGGGGTATGCAGTGCTGCTCGCCCTGGCGCTGAACATCATCTACGTTCTCCTGCGCCGCATTACCGGCATTCGCACCATCATGCTCACCGGGCACATCATGTTCCAGCAGGCGGGGCTGATCGCGGTTTCTCTCTATATCTTCGGTTACCCAATGTGGACCACGATTATCTGCACCGCGGTGCTGGTCTCGCTCTACTGGGGTATCACCTCCAACATGATGTACAAGCCGACTCAGGAGGTGACGGACGGCTGCGGTTTCTCCATCGGCCATCAGCAGCAGTTTGCTTCCTGGATTGCCTATAAAGTTGCGCCGTACCTGGGCAAAAAAGAAGAGAGCGTTGAAGACCTCAAGCTGCCTGGCTGGCTGAATATCTTCCATGACAACATCGTGTCGACCGCAATTGTCATGACCATCTTCTTCGGTGCCATTCTGCTCTCCTTTGGTATTGACGTGGTGCAGGCGATGGCAGGCAAAACCCACTGGACGGTTTACATCCTGCAGACCGGTTTCTCCTTCGCGGTGGCGATCTTCATCATCACTCAGGGCGTACGTATGTTCGTTGCCGAACTGTCGGAAGCGTTCAACGGTATCTCCCAGCGCCTGATTCCTGGCGCGGTACTGGCCATCGACTGTGCCGCTATCTATAGCTTCGCGCCAAACGCGGTGGTCTGGGGCTTTATGTGGGGCACTATCGGCCAGCTGATTGCGGTGGGCATTCTGGTCGGCTGCGGCTCCTCAATCCTGATTATTCCAGGCTTTATCCCGATGTTCTTCTCCAACGCCACCATCGGCGTATTCGCTAACCACTTCGGCGGCTGGCGTGCGGCGCTCAAAATCTGCCTGGTTATGGGCATGGTGGAAATCTTCGGCTGCGTGTGGGCGGTCAAGCTCACCGGTATGAGCGCCTGGATGGGCATGGCGGACTGGTCAATTCTGGCACCGCCGATGATGCAGGGCTTTGCCTCCATCGGGCTGGTCTTTATGGCCATCATCATCCTGATTGCTCTGGCTTATATGTTCTTCGCTGGCCGTTCGCTGCGAGCAGAAGAAGACGCGGAAAAACAAACAGCAGAAGTCTCTGCTCATTAAGGAGTTTCGATTATGACCGTACGTATCCTGGCTGTGTGTGGTAATGGGCAAGGCAGCTCCATGATCATGAAGATGAAAGTGGACCAGTTTTTAACCCAGTCCAACATCGACCACACGGTGAACAGCTGCGCAGTGGGTGAATACAAAAGTGAGCTGAACGGCGCGGACATCATCATCGCCTCTACTCATATCGCCGGCGAAATCAGTGTGTCGGGTAATAAATACGTGGTGGGCGTGCGCAACATGCTGTCGCCTGCGGATTTCGGACCAAAACTGCTGGAAGTGATTAAAGAGCACTTTCCACAAGACGTGAAGTAAGGACGCCATATGAAACTACGTGATTCGCTGGCAGAGAATAACTCCATCCTTTTACAGGCTGAGGCCAGCACCTGGCAGGAAGCGGTAAAACTGAGCGTGGATCTGCTGGTTAAGGCTGACGTTGTCGAGCCGCGTTACTACCAGGCCATTCTGGATGGCGTGGCGCAACATGGCCCTTATTTTGTGATTGCGCCAGGCCTGGCGATGCCGCATGGCCGCCCGGAAGAGGGCGTCAAGAAAACCGGCTTCGCGCTGGTGACGCTGAAAACGCCGCTGGTGTTTAACCACGAAGATAACGACCCGGTCGACATCCTTATCACTATGGCGGCTGTCGATGCCAATACCCACCAGGAGGTGGGCATCATGCAGATCGTCAATCTGTTTGATGACGAAGCCAATTTTGACCGTTTACGCGCCTGCCACACCGCGCAGGACGTGCTGGATTTAATTGATAACGCCACTGCGGCGGCCGTTTAAGAGGAATTGAATATGTCATTACCCATGTTGCAAGTTGCGCTGGATAACCAAACGCTGTCTCACGCTTACGAAACCACCCGCCTGATTGCGGAAGAAGTGGACATCATTGAAGTGGGCACCATTCTGTGCGTGGGCGAAGGCGTTCGTGCGGTTCGTGACCTGAAAGCGCTCTATCCGCATAAAATCGTGCTGGCGGATGCCAAAATCGCCGACGCAGGCAAAATCCTCTCCCGCATGTGCTTCGAAGCCAACGCCGACTGGGTCACCGTGATCTGCTGTGCGGATATCAACACCGCCAAAGGCGCGCTGGACGTGGCAAAAGAGTTTAATGGCGACGTGCAGATTGAGCTGACCGGCTTCTGGACCTGGGAGCAGGCGCAAGAATGGCGTGACGCAGGCATTCAGCAGGTGGTGTATCACCGCAGCCGTGATGCGCAGGCCGCAGGTGTGGCGTGGGGCGAGGCGGATATCAGCGCCATCAAACGTCTGGCCGATATGGGCTTCAAAGTGACCGTCACTGGCGGTCTGGCGCTGGAAGATCTGCCGCTGTTCAAGGGCATTCCGATTCACGTCTTTATTGCCGGTCGCAGCATTCGTGATGCGGCGTCCCCGGTGGAAGCGGCGCGTCAGTTCAAACGCTCAATCGCTCAGCTTTGGGGCTAAGGAGCGGGTATGTTGTCAAAACAGGTCCCGCTTGGCATCTATGAAAAGGCACTCCCTGCGGGGGAGTGCTGGCTGGAGCGGTTACAGCTCGCAAAACAGCTGGGCTTCGATTTTGTCGAAATGTCGGTGGATGAGACGGACGAGCGTCTTGCTCGCCTCGACTGGAGCCGCGAACAGCGCCTGGCACTGGTAAGCGCCATCGCGGAAACGGGCGTGCGCGTGCCGTCCATGTGCCTGAGCGCTCATCGTCGTTTTCCGCTCGGCAGCGAAGATGATGCCGCGCGCGCGCAGGGGCTGGAGATCATGCGTAAAGCCATCCGCTTTGCGCAGGACGTGGGTATCCGCGTGATCCAGCTGGCGGGTTATGACGTTTACTATCAGGAAGCCAACAATGAAACGCGCCGTCGTTTCCGTGATGGTCTGAAAGAGAGCGTTGAGATGGCCAGCCGTGCGCAGGTGACGCTGGCAATGGAGATCATGGATTACCCGCTGATGAACTCCATCAGTAAGGCGCTGGGCTACGCGCACTATCTGAACAACCCGTGGTTCCAGCTTTATCCCGATATCGGCAACCTGTCGGCATGGGATAACGACGTGCAGATGGAGCTGCAGGCAGGCATAGGGCATATCGTGGCGGTGCACGTCAAAGATACCCGTCCAGGCGTGTTTAAAAACGTACCGTTCGGCACCGGGGTGGTGAATTTCGAACGGTGCTTCGAGACGCTCAAGCAGACAGGCTATTGCGGGCCTTACCTGATTGAGATGTGGAGCGAAACGTCGGACAACCCTGCTGCGGAAGTAGCAAAGGCGCGGGACTGGGTGCGCGAGCGTATGGCGCGCGCGGGATTACTGGAGGCTGAACATGCTTAAGCTTAAACAGCAGGTCTTTGAAGCCAACATGGATCTGCCCCGCTATGGCCTGGTCACCTTCACCTGGGGTAACGTCAGCGCTATCGATCGCGAGCAGGGGCTGATCGTGATTAAGCCGAGCGGTGTGGCGTATGACACCATGAACGCTGACGATATGGTGGTGGTCGATCTTGAAGGAAACGTCGTTGACGGTAAATGGCGTCCTTCTTCGGACACGGCGACCCATCTGGCGCTGTATCGGCGTTATCCGTCCCTTGGCGGTGTGGTGCATACTCACTCCACGCACGCGACCGCCTGGGCACAGGCGGGGCTGGCGATTCCGGCGCTGGGCACGACACATGCGGACTACTTCTTTGGCGACATCCCCTGCACGCGCGCATTAACGCAGGATGAAGTGGAAGGAGAGTACGAGCTCAACACCGGAAAGGTGATTATCGACACGCTGGGAGAATGCGAGCCGCTGCATACGCCGGGGATTGTGGTGTATCAGCACGGCCCGTTCGCCTGGGGAAAAGATGCCCACGACGCCGTTCATAATGCGGTCGTCATGGAGGAAGTGGCACGTATGGCGTGGATTGCCCGCGGCATTAACCCACAGCTTCAGGGCATTGATGATTACCTGATGAACAAGCATTTCATGCGCAAGCATGGCCCGAATGCCTATTACGGGCAGAAGTGAATAAGTGCTCTGGAATACCGAAAAACAGTTGTAACCGGTGGTATTCCGGAGCCATTCACAAAAAAAGCCCCCGGGCAGGGGGCAACGTCAACTATGGCTATGTTCTCGTTGTTGGCTTTCCTGGTGCTAGCGTTAAGGCGTTATCGGTAAATATCTGCACTGGCGTGCATATTGCCGTTGCTGCCGGGCTCACGGATTAACATCACGTGGTAATAGGTTGCGCCCTGGGCGTCGGTCTCTTCATTTAGTGCCTGATCTGCTTCGCTTTCGGTGGCGAAATTATGATTAATATAGATTACGCCTAAGCTATGCACATCATCCATGTTTCTGGCCTGTCGGCTGTCTATCTTGATGGCTGCCATCGCGTTTGCACTGAGCAAAAGCGCCGCCATTATGGCTAATGCGATTTTTTTCATGATATGCGCTCCACGACTGCGTGCTGTGAGAGGGGGATGCTCCTTCTTCTGTTTCGGTTATCTCTGATTAAAGTGTAATCACTCCTCCGGCGGGGATGCGTGACCATTTCTGATGCAGTTGTTCAAAAAAACACCGCTTACGGATGTGAGTAATTTTAAATCACCCACTTAGACCCGCTTCGCGCTTTGTGCGAATTATTTGTGCAATCAGCTTGAGTTTCCAGGGGCGCGCAAGTATTATGACGCGTCAATTTTTCAGCCGACCTTTAACACGTTCCTTGCCTCCCCGGGCCTCGGCTGACCCAGACAGGAGGCTGAATAATCCGTAAGGAGCAATTCGATGCGTCATTACGAAATCGTTTTTATGGTCCATCCTGACCAGAGCGAACAGGTTCCGGGTATGATCGAGCGCTACACTGGTGCAATCACTGCAGCAGCGGGCACGATCCACCGTCTGGAAGACTGGGGCCGCCGTCAGCTGGCTTATCCGATCAACAAACTGCATAAAGCACACTACGTTCTGATGAACGTTGAAGCGCCGCAGGAAGTGATCGATGAGCTGGAAACTAACTTCCGCTTCAACGATGCCGTTATCCGCAGCATGGTTATGCGTACCAAAAACGCAGTGACCGAAGCATCTCCGATGGTTAAAGCGAAAGACGAGCGCCGTGAGCGTCGCGATGATTTCGCAAACGAAACCGCAGATGATTCTGATGCTGGGGATTCTGAAGAGTAATTTCTGATGACCAACCGTCTGGCGTTGTCCGGCATCGTATGCAGGGCTCCCCTTCGAAAGGTCAGTCCATCAGGAATTCCGCATTGCCAGTTCGTGCTTGAGCATCGTTCTGTGCAAGAGGAAGCCGGGTTTCACCGGCAGGCGTGGTGCCAAATGCCCGTTATTATTAGCGGACACGAAAACCAGGCCATTACTCACAGTTTAACGGTCGGTAGTGCAGTAATCGTTCAGGGGTTCATCTCTTGCCACAAGGCAAAGAACGGTCTGAGCAAAATGGTTCTGCATGCCGAGCAGATTGATTTGATAGATTCTGGAGACTAGCCATATGGCACGTTATTTCCGTCGTCGCAAGTTCTGCCGTTTCACCGCGGAAGGCGTTCAAGAGATCGACTATAAAGATATCGCAACGCTGAAAAACTACATCACCGAAAGCGGTAAGATTGTCCCAAGCCGTATCACCGGTACTCGTGCAAAATATCAGCGTCAGCTGGCTCGCGCTATCAAACGCGCTCGCTACCTGTCCCTGCTGCCGTACACTGATCGTCATCAGTAATCGGGCACGGTCCATTAATACGACTTTAAGAGGATAAGGTAATGCAAGTTATTCTGCTTGATAAAGTAGCAAACCTGGGCAGCCTGGGTGATCAGGTAAACGTTAAAGCGGGTTACGCTCGTAACTTCCTGGTTCCACAGGGTAAAGCTGTTCCAGCTACCAAGAAAAACGTAGAGTTTTTCGAAGCACGTCGCGCTGAACTGGAAGCCAAACTGGCTGACGTTCTGGCGGCTGCTAACGCTCGCGCTGAAGCAATCAACGCACTGGGCACCGTTACCATCGCGTCCAAAGCTGGCGACGAAGGTAAACTGTTCGGTTCCATCGGTACCCGCGATATCGCTGATGCAGTTTCTGCAGCAGGCGTTAAAGTGGCTAAGAGCGAAGTTCGTCTGCCGAACGGCGTTCTGCGTACCACTGGTGAGCACGAAGTTGACTTCCAGGTTCACAGCGAAGTGTTCGCTAAACTGGTTGTTAACGTTGTAGCTGAGTAATTTTTTACTCTGCTCACGTTGGAACGCCGGCCTTGTGCCGGCGTTTTGCTTTTTACAGAACCCCGCCCTTAACGTACCCTGATAAAGCTGCCGTCTGGCTGGCGGGTAAACAGCACCTGTTGTCCATTTCCGGTATCAATCGTTAATCCTGTCACCACCCCGCTGGCATTCTGGCGAATTTGCACCATCTGGCCATTCTGCAGGTTACTGAGCGGTTTACCCGCGCCTTCCACCTTCGCCATGGCATACACGTCTGTCGGCGGCAGGTTGTGGTCACGGAACAGCTGCGCCAGCGTTTTCCCCGGCTCTACGCGATAGGAACGCCACTGTTGCTCAATGCCGGTGGGCTGTTGGGTCTGAGGCTGAGACGGGGCGGCGGCCTGATCCTGTGGCTGTTCGTCCTGAATCGGCTCTGGCTCAACCGGCGCGACCTGACCCGGATCGTTAGACGGGGTAACGAGCTGCGTCTGCATCGGCTGTGCGTCAGGCTGCGGTCGCGTTTGCGACTGAAGGTCCAGCTGAGCATTGCGGGTGACGGGGGCAGTATCAACATCATCGCCACCGGAAGGAAGCAGGAAGCCCACAATCACCATCAGCGCACCAATGATGATCCCTCTGCGATGCAGAGGAGGCAGCGGATCCATGATGCGAAAATTGTCCGGCGCCTGCCAGATTTTCGCCAGGGTAGGTTTCAGTTCAAATCGCCCGGGCATGGCACTCCTCCTGCTCCGCGTATTTTTTATCCTGTGCCCCGAAGTATAGTTTGCTAACTGCCTGAACGGCGTAGTAAACCCGACATCCGTGACATCAGTTCGGGATTAATCCTGGTTCTCTCTATTGTTTCTGTTTCGTCGCGGTTTGTCACCTTAACTTCAGACAAAGTTTTACCCATAAGGGCATGGCTGATATGCTGCCCGCTACTTTAAATGTGATGGAAGGAAAACCCATGACCACCCCGACTTTTGACACTATCGAAGCGCAGGCAAGTTACGGTATCGGCTTGCAGGTAGGACAGCAGCTGAGCGAATCCGGCCTGGAAGGTCTGTTACCTGAAGCGCTGGTGGCGGGTATCGCTGACGCGCTGGAAGGTAAACAGCCTGCCGTTCCGGTTGACGTTGTGCACCGTGCGCTGCGTGAAATCCACGAGCGTGCTGACGCCGTGCGTCGCGCGCGCTTTGAAGAGATGGCCGCCGAAGGTGTGAAATATCTGGAAGAGAACCGTGAGCGTGAAGGCGTGAACAGCACCGAGTCTGGTCTGCAGTTCCGCGTGATCAATCAGGGCGATGGCGCAATCCCGGCGCGTACCGACCACGTTCGCGTACACTACACCGGTAAGCTGATCGACGGTACCGTCTTCGACAGCTCCGTCGCGCGCGGCGAACCGGCTGAGTTCCCGGTGAATGGCGTTATCGCGGGCTGGATCGAAGCGCTGACCCTGATGCCAGTCGGTTCCAAATGGGAACTGACTATCCCGCATAACCTGGCTTACGGCGAGCGCGGCGCTGGCGCGTCCATCCCGCCATTCAGCACTCTGGTCTTTGAAGTCGAGCTGCTGGAAATTCTGTAATCGACTTTTCTTATTTCCTCTCCCCGGCTGGGGAGGGGAAAATAGCGTGAAAACCTATAGTTAAGTCGGAATCAATATTTTATCTTGCAAACGAAACTGTTGCGTGTATTTTTGTGAGCTGTTTCGCGCTGCATGAGTGATATGACACTCACTTTCAACATATTATTAACATAATATCTAAATCATAGTATTCATCCCGCCGATTCTTACCTAATATCGATTAGCCCTAACAAGGGAACGTCATTTTTTTGACGTATTTAAAGGCCAGAAGAGCCTTAACAACACAGACAGGCATAAACAGGAAAATATCACATGGTAGATCAGGTCAAAGTCGTCGCCGACGAAGAGGCGTCGTCTGAACAGTCGCTACGGCGCAATCTCACAAACCGTCATATTCAGCTCATTGCTATTGGGGGTGCCATCGGTACCGGGCTGTTTATGGGGTCAGGCAAAACCATCAGTCTCGCCGGACCGTCAATCATATTCGTTTATATGATTATCGGTTTTATGCTGTTCTTCGTGATGCGTGCAATGGGTGAGCTGCTGCTCTCGAACCTCGAATACAAATCCTTCAGCGACTTCGCTTCAGACCTGCTCGGGCCATGGGCGGGCTATTTCACCGGCTGGACCTACTGGTTCTGCTGGGTCGTGACCGGTATGGCGGACGTCGTGGCGATAACCGCCTATGCGCAGTTCTGGTTCCCCGGGCTGTCGGACTGGGTGGCCTCGCTGGCGGTTATTGTTCTGCTGCTGAGCCTGAACCTCGCCACCGTTAAAATGTTCGGTGAGATGGAGTTCTGGTTCGCGATGATCAAAATCGTGGCCATCGTTGGGCTCATCGTAGTAGGCCTGGTGATGGTGCTCACCCACTTCCAGTCACCAACCGGCGTTCAGGCGTCGTTTACCCATCTGTGGAATGATGGAGGCTGGTTCCCGAAAGGCATTAGCGGCTTCTTTGCTGGCTTCCAGATTGCGGTGTTCGCGTTTGTAGGGATTGAGCTTGTCGGAACGACCGCTGCGGAAACCAAAGATCCGGAGAAATCTCTCCCGCGCGCCATCAACTCCATTCCGGTGCGTATCATCATGTTCTACGTCTTCGCGCTGATCATCATTATGTCCGTGACGCCGTGGAGCTCGGTGGTGCCAAGCAAGAGCCCGTTCGTTGAGCTGTTCGTGCTGGTGGGGCTGCCTGCGGCGGCGAGCCTGATTAACTTCGTGGTGCTGACCTCAGCGGCGTCTTCCGCGAACAGCGGCGTGTTCTCAACCAGCCGTATGCTGTTTGGTCTGGCGCAGGAAGGCGTGGCGCCGAGCGCGTTCGCCAAGCTGTCTAAGCGTGCGGTACCTGCGAAAGGGCTGACCTTCTCCTGCATGTGCCTGCTGGGCGGCGTGGTGATGCTCTACGTAAACCCAAGCGTGATTGGCGCGTTCACCATGATTACCACGGTCTCAGCGATCCTGTTTATGTTCGTCTGGACCATCATCCTCTGTTCCTATCTGGTGTACCGCAAACAGCGCCCACACCTGCATGAAAAATCGATCTACAAGATGCCGCTGGGCAAGCTGATGTGCTGGGTGTGCATGGCGTTCTTCGTCTTCGTGCTGGTTCTGCTGACGCTGGAAGATGATACCCGTCAGGCGCTGATCGTCACGCCGCTGTGGTTTATCGCGCTGGGGCTGGGCTGGATGTTTATCGGTAAGAAACGGATGGCTGGCATGCGTTAAGCATGTTGCCGGGTGGCGCTGACGCTTACCCGGCCTACGTTCGAGGACCTTGCAGGCCCGGTAAGCGCTAGCGCCACCGGGCTTTTTTATTCCCCCGCTAATGCCCGCGGGAACAGAACGTTGTTCTCAAGGCTGATGTGTTCCATCAGGTCGTCAATCATCTCGTTAATGCCGTTGTACATCGCTTTCCACGTTGTGCACGCTTCTGGCGGCGGCGTGACGTTGTGGGTGGTGTGTTTGATCACTTCCAGCAGTTCGCCCGCGTCATCATGCTCGCTTTCCATCACGCTGATGGGCCCCATTGCCTGGCTTCCCATTCCCTGTTTAATCATCGGGAAGAGGATCTGCTCTTCTTTCATTATGTGGCTGGAAAGCTCTTCGTGCAGCAGGGTCAGGTATTTCGCCAGACCGCGCGGAACGGAAGGTTTGTCGGCATGCACGCGCTCGACTTTGGTCGCCTGCAGGATCAACTCCGGCAGCTGTTCACGGTGACGGTCATGGTAACGCACGATGATGTGGTCGATGATTTCTGCGAGCGGAGCGGTTCGCCAGTCTTTGTCGACGGGCTGCTCGGCCAGCTTCGCCAGCTCGGCTTCAATCACCTCAACGTTCAGCTCTTTGCGTAAGGCCGCCCGTGCCAGGGTTTGCTTACCGCCGCAGCAGTAGTCCATATCGTATTTGCGAAACAGCGCAGAAGCGCGAGGAATGGAGAGCGCCAGCTCGCCCAGGGGTTGGTCGCGAAAGGCCATAGCAGTTACCTCATCATCAATAATATAAGATGCATATTAAATGCATCTTATAAACGACGCTATAACCCTTTAGAGGGACGGGTAAAAGTGAGATGCAGATCACAAAAAAATATCCGATTTAACTCTCTGAATGGGTTCAGGAAAGTGGTTTCGAAACTTTTTAAAGGTGGAGAAACAGTAAACAACCCGCTGCACCTGCCGATATATCCACGTCAGACAAACCTGCATATAACAAAGGCAACGCATGTTTAAACGTATAAAAGTCATTACCCTTCTGATTTCGGTGCTGCTTGTGCTCGGCATCATGCAAGTGATTTCCGCCGGTATCTTTATCAACGCCCTGAATAACGATAAAGACAACTTTACCGTGTCGCAGCTCTCCAGCAAGAACGTGGCGGAGTTTACCGATGCGTGGATCAGTCTGAACCAGGCGCGCGTCACCCTGAACCGCGGAATGCTGCGCCTGCAAAGCAGCATGGCCTCGCAAATTAACGGCGGTCAGCTGAATGAGCTGGTGACCACGGCGAAAAATCTGCTGACTGAAGCCCAGGTTCATTACGATAAATACTATGCCTTGCCGAATACGCCAGGCCTGGATGAGAACCTGACCAACCAACTCGAGGAGCAGTACCGCATTTACTCTGCAACGCTGACGCAAATGAATGTTCTGCTGAGCCAGGGCAATCTGGAAGATATGTTCAAGCAGAATGCCGAACAAAAACAGAATGCGATGCAGACGGTTTATCGTGAATGGCGTGAAGCGCAGGCCGCGCTCACGGATAAAGGCATTCAGGATAACGAAAGTGATTACAAGCGCATCCTGTGGATCCTCTCTGCGGTCATGCTGCTGGTGATCGTGGTGATTATCTCCAGCTGGATTGCGATGCGCCGCGTGCTGCTGCTGCCGCTGGAAGAGGTGATCAACCATATTCGCGCCATTGCGGCAGGCGATCTCACCCAGCCGATTCAGGCAGACGGAAAAAATGAAATGGCCATCCTGGCGCGCAACGTGCAGGAGATGCAAACTTCGCTGGCGAACACCGTGGGCGTGGTGCGCGAAGGCGCAGATACGATTTACACCGGTGCAGGCGAAATCTCCGCAGGCAGTAACGATCTCTCTTCCCGTACCGAGCAGCAGGCCGCGTCTCTGGAAGAGACGGCAGCCAGCATGGAGCAACTGACGGCAACCGTGAAGCAGAACGCCGATAACGCGCGTCAGGCTTCCCGTCTGGCGCTGGATGCCTCCTCAACGGCGAAGAAGGGCGGTCACGTGGTGGAAGGCGTCGTGCGGACGATGGACGAAATCGCCACCAGCTCCAGCAAAATTGCGCAAATTACCAACGTGATCGACGGGATTGCCTTCCAGACGAATATTCTGGCGCTGAACGCGGCGGTGGAAGCGGCCCGTGCAGGCGAGCAGGGCCGTGGCTTTGCGGTGGTGGCAGGGGAAGTGCGTACCCTTGCGCAGCGCAGCGCTCAGGCGGCGAAAGAGATCAAAGCGCTGATCGATGACTCCGGCGAACGCGTGAACGCGGGCTCGCAGCTGGTTAACGAAGCCGGGGCCACGATGGCTGAGATCGTCAATGCGGTTACTCGCGTCACCGACATTATGGGCGAAATTGCTTCGGCCTCTGACGAGCAGAGCCGCGGTATCGACCAGGTGGGCCAGGCGGTAGCCGAGATGGACCGCGTGACCCAGCAGAACGCCTCGCTGGTGGAGGAGTCTGCGGCGGCGGCGGCGGCGCTGGAAGATCAGGCTGCACGCCTGAACGAAGCGGTGGCGGTGTTCAAAATTACCCGCAACCAGGCGGTCAAAGCGGCGCCGGTAAAAACCTATGTGCCAAAAGCGCAGCCTGTCGCGGCGGCGTCTGAAGCAAACTGGGAAACGTTTTAACATCATGCCGGGTGGCGCTGGCGCTTACCCGGCTTACGAAACGGCTCCTTGTAGGCCGGGTAAGGCGGAGCCGCCACCCGGCAAATATCACACCTCCGACGCCGGAACGACCCTCGGTTTTTCCGGCTTCGCTCTCACCGCCATCACCACCCCCACCACCAGCAGCACGATCCCGCAGGCAGTGAACAGCGGCGGCACGCTCTGGCGCATGAGGAAGGTATAAAGCAGTCCGGCCAGGGTTTCGAAGACAATCAGCGGCCCTAAGATCACCGTCGGCAGCTTCTGGCTGGCAATGTTCCAGCACAGCGCGCCTACCCATGAACACAGCACCGCGATCGCAACCATCAGGCCAATGAACACCCACGGTCTTGGCCCGAAGGGCTGGGTGAAGTCCGGCTGCTGATGGCCCAGCCAGAGGCATGCGCCGAGATACCCCACGACGGATACGGGCAGCGTGACCAGCGCCTGCGCCGTCGCCCACATCATCGGGTGCTTGTCCGGGTTCTCACGCAGCCAGCGCGCGTTGCGCAGGGCATACCACGCCCAGCACGCCACGGAAACGAACGCCAGCAGAATGCCAGAACCGTACCGCCACAGGTCAACGTCCACCTGCCCATGTCGCAGCTCGGCAATATTAACGCATATCAGCCCCAGGGCGGTGCAGACCAGCGCCGGGGCCATTTTTGACCACGCCAGTTTGCCATCGCGGTGGCTGTAGAGCAGGTTAGCAAAGACGGGAATGACGACCGGCAGCGTGCCGATAATCATGGTCGATACCGGCGCACCGGTACGCTGAATGGCACTCGCGAGGCAAACGTAATAGATAAGATTGCCCATCATGGTCAGCGCCAGTGCGGTCCCCCAGTCCTGACGGCTGAGCTGGCGCAAGCGCGCGCGTCCCAGCCACGCCAGGGGCAGGGCAATCAGCCCCAGCGCCAGATAACGTCCGGTCGACTGTAATATTGCCGGATACTCGGGCACGATCAGCGGGCCGACAAAAATCAGTCCCCACATCATCCCGGCCAGCAGGGCATACAACACTCCACTAATCATTTTTCCATCCACAGGTATTTACGCTGTAGTCAGTGTAGGAGGGGCGAATGCGCGCGTATTGTATGAGATTGCGCATTAGCGCCGTGTAACCTGCTTCTGGTAGCGCACGGGCGTAATGCCGTAGCGGTGGGTAAACGCGCGGGTCAGATGTGACTGATCGGTCAGCCCGGTTGCGGCGGCAACCTCTGCGGCGGGCATGCCGTGGGTGAGAAACGCTTTGGCGCGCCAGAGTCGAATGGCCATCAGCATCTGATGCGGCGTCACGTGAAAATGGGCTTTGAACTGGCGCTGGAAATGATACGGGCTGAGCGAGACGACGCTGGCCAGCTCGTCCAGCGTCAGAGCGCGCATATAGTTGTCGTGCAGGTACTCGCGTACCCGTTCGAAGCGGTGCGCGCCTTCCTGAACCCGTGGCGCGTGGTGGGCAAACGGCTGGAAGGTCTCAATCAGATCCAGCAGTAAACCTTTTTGCGCAAGCGGATCGTCCGTGTGCCACAAGCCGTAAATAAGCCTGCCGATTTGCTGTGAGCGTAACGGATCATGACGGGTCACGTCGCTGAACCACCAGTGTCGGAGGCCGGTCACCTCTTCCAGCAGATCGGGTTCGATATAGACCATCCGGTAGCGCCAGCCGCCCTCGGTGGCGGATTCGCCGGTGTGGATCTCGTCCGGGTTCATGGTAACGACGGATTTCTCCGCCGCGAGATGCTGGCTGCCGCGATAGCGAAAGCGTTCGGCACCGGTTTCAATCGTGCCGATGCCGAAGGCTTCATGGGTGTGAGGCTCAAAGGCGTAGTCAGAAATATGCGCGTGATACAGCTCCAGGCCCGGCAGCTGCGCCAGATGGCGAAAGCGCGCGCTGTCTCTTTCATCATTAAACTGTTCCGGTACGCCTTGCACGGTGAGCCTCCTTGTGGGTCATCTTTTCATTATCAAAGATGACCCGAGGGGATGCCACAAAAAATAACCATCCCGTAACAATTACAGAATGGCTTTAATGCTCTCCGCCAGCGTAGTGGTTGGGCGCCCGATCAGTTTGCTCAGCGTATGGCTGTCGTCAAAGAGCCCGCCTTTGGAGGCCCCGATATCGGAGTCCGCCAGCATATCGGCCAGACCGGCAGGCAGGCCGACGCTCTTCAGCGCGGCGGCAAAGTCCGCTTCGCTGAGATTCTGGTAGGTGACCGGCTTTCCGCTCTGTTTGCTCAGTTCAGCCGCCAGTTCGCTCAGCGTCCAGCCGTGGTCGCCCGCCAGTTCATACACCTTGCCCGCATGGCCCTCTTCAGCAATCACTTTCGCTGCCGCCGCGGCATAGTCTCCGCGGGTGGCAGAGGCAATTTTGCCTTCGCCTGCCGCACCAATAAACACGCCGTGTTCCAGCGCAGGCGGCGCGCTCGCCAGATAGTTTTCGGTATACCAGCCGTTGCGCAGCAGGGCATAAGGAATGCCTGACGCCGCCAGCGCTTTTTCAGTGGCAACGTGTTCAACGTGCAGACCGAGCGGCGAGGTATCCGCATGCAGCAGGCTGGTGTAGGCGATAAATTTCACCCCTGCCGCTTTGGCGGCGTTAATCACGTTCTGGTGCTGGATCGCGCGCTGGCCGACTTCGCTGGACGAGATCAGCAGCAGCTTATCCACGCCGTTCAGCGCGGCGGTGAATGCGGCTTCATCCGTGTAGTCCGCCTGACGAACCACAATTCCCTGCTGGCTTAAGGCTTCAGCTTTTGCCGGGTTACGTACGATGGCCACAATCTGGTTAGCCGGTACGGTTTTCAACAGCTGTTCGATAACGAGATGGCCAAGCTGGCCGGTGGCGCCGGTAATCGCGATCATGATGAATCTCCTTCGTGTTTGTCTGGTGTTGTGGCACACTAGCACCATAGCTAACTTTTAGTAAGTACGTACAAAAAGGTAAGTATGAAAACAACGATACCGACGCTCAGCGAACAATTGCGCGATGGCAATCTCTTCGCGGAACAGTGCCCTTCACGAGAGGTGCTCAAACACGTTACCAGCCGCTGGGGGGTACTGATTCTGCTGGCGCTGCGCCAGGGAACGCATCGCTTTAGCGATCTGCGCCGTAAAATGGGCGGGGTGAGCGAAAAGATGCTGTCCCAGTCGCTTCAGGCGCTGGAGCAGGACGGGTTTGTCGATCGCGTATCGTACCCGGTTGTGCCGCCGCACGTAGAGTATAGCCTGACCCCGATGGGGATCGAGGTCAGCGAGAAAGTCGCCGCGCTGGCGGACTGGATTGAGGTGAATACGCCGAAGGTGATGGCGAATCGGGACGATCGCGCGGCGTAAAAGCCGGGTGGCGGCTTCGCCTTACCCGGCCTACCCATAATCTTCCATCCCGTAGGCCGGGTAAGCGAAGCGCCACCCGGCACAATCGCCGCTACTTACTTAAATCCAGGTGATAAATCGCGAACCCAATATCATCCGTCGCGACCTGTTTCATCGGATACTGCGCCTTCTCCTTAATAAACGCGGCTGCCTTCTCGGACGGTGACGTTTCAAAGCGGATATCCAGCGGCGTATCGCTGTGGATCGGCGCCAGACGCCAGTTGTTATCCACCGCCGGATGAATTTCGCCGGCCTTTTTCGACTCCGCGCTGATCCACGCCGCCAGCACAGAGCGGTTCTCGTCCGGCGAGGCAAAGGCGATGTGTCCATCTCCCGTACCGGCAAACTTACCGCCGTAGGCACGGTAGTTATTGGTCACCACCAGGAAAGTGGCATTCGGGTCGATCGCCTTGCCGTTGAAGGTCAGGTTTTTAATGCGCTCCGCCTGCGGGTTGATCGCCTGACACTCGCCGTCATATTTCGCCGGCTGGGTGACGTCAATCTGGTAGTTCACGCCGTCGATCACGTCGAAGTTGTAGGTGCGGAAGCCGTCCCAGTTAATCAGCGACTGCGGCTTGCTGCTGTGTGGGTCAATCTGGTTAAACTGTCCGGCAGAACACTCCAGCCACTCTTTTACCTCTTTCCCGGTGGCTTTAACCACCACCAGCGTATTCGGGTAGAGATAGAGATCGGCGGCATTACGGAAGGTGAGCTGGCCCTTTTCGACCTCCACATAGCTTGCCGGGTCATTCTTACGTCCGCCCACTTTGAATGGCGCTGCGGCGGAGAGTACCGGCAGTTTCGCCAGATCCGGATCGCCCTGCACAAAGTGTTCGGCATAGGCTTTCTGCGCCATGTTGACGACCTGAACGGTCGGATCGTCCTGCACCAGCGCCAGGAAGCTGTACATGCTGTCGGCGGATTTGCCGATCGGCTTGCTGACGAATTCGCGCGTGGCGTCGTGATCGTGCTTCAGCACGTCGACCAGTTTTTTATCTTCCGCCGCCAGCGATTTTTTCGCCGCCGCGTCGTAAATTGGGCGCGCTTCGGCTTTTGACTGCGTGACCTTCCAGCGGCCGCCGTCGTTATTCAGCACCAGATCCACCACGCCAAGATGGTCGCCCCACATGCCCGGCATCACCGACGGCACGCCGTTAAGCGTCCCTTTCTCTATATCGGCCCCTTTGATGCTGGCAAAGTCTTTGCCCGGGAAGACCGCGTGGGCGTGACCGAACAGGATCGCATCGACGCCCGGGACCTCACTCAGGTAGTAAACGGAGTTTTCTGCCATGGCCTGGTATGGGTCGGCGGAGAGGCCCGAGTGGGCGACAACGACCACCAGATCGGCGCCTTTTTCGCGCATTTCCGGCACGTATTTACGCGCGGTTTCGGTGATGTCGTTAACGGTCACCTTACCGTCGAGGTTGGCCTTATCCCACGTCATGATCTGCGGCGGGACAAAACCGATATAGCCGATTTTCAGCGTCTGTTTTTTCCCGTCCTGATCGACAACCTCAGTCTCTTTAATCAGGTAAGGCGTAAAAAGCGGCTTTTGGGTCTTAACGTCGATGATATTGGCGTTAACGTACGGGAATTTTGCGCCTGCCAGGGCATCATGCAGGTATGTCAGACCGTAGTTGAATTCATGGTTGCCGAGGTTACCGACGGTATAGTCCAGGGTGTTCATCGCTTTATAAACAGGATGGATCTCGCCTTTTTTCAGCCCCCTGGTCGCCATGTAGTCCCCGAGCGGACTGCCCTGAATCAGATCGCCGTTATCGACCAGCACGCTATTTTTCACTTCGCCGCGTGCGGCATTGATCAAACTCGCCGTGCGTACCAGTCCGAATTTTTCCGTCGGGGTATCTTTGTAGTAATCGAAATCCATCATGTTGCTGTGCAGATCGGTCGTTTCAAGAATACGTAAATCGACCGTCGCTGCCTGCACGCTCGCCGCAATCAGCGTCGCCAGGAGCGTTGCGCTAAACTTAATCATCAGAAGAGTCCTTTTTTCGATCCAGGCCACAAAAGAGTATGTATCTATAACGTGTTGCTTACATAAATGTGAATCCTGACAGAAAAAAGCAACCTGAAACCGGAATTGCTTCACAGATAGCGGAATTGTTCACATTACGATATAACTAAAACAAAGAGTTAACCTCACTGCGTTAACAAAGAGGTGGAAAATGCTAGATAAAATTTGTCAGCTCGCACGGGATGCGGGGGATGCCATCATGCAGGTGTATGACGGTAGTAAACCCATGGAGGTTGTCAGCAAAGCGGACGACTCTCCGGTCACGGCGGCAGATATCGCGGCGCATAAGGTGATCCTGAAAGGGTTACAGGCCTTAACGCCGGACATCCCCGTCCTGTCAGAAGAAGCGCCGCAAAGCTGGGAAGAGCGCCAGCACTGGCAGCGCTACTGGCTGGTGGACCCCCTGGACGGGACAAAAGAGTTCATCAAGCGCAACGGTGAATTCACCGTCAATATCGCCCTGATTGAGAAGGGTAAAGCGGTGCTGGGCGTGGTCTACGCGCCGGTCATGAAGGTGATGTACAGCGCTGCAGAAGGGAAGGCGTGGAAGGAAGAGTGCGGCGTGCGCAAGCAGATCCAGGTGCGCGACGCGCGTCCGCCGCTGGTGGTGATTAGCCGCTCGCACAGCGACAGCGAGCTGCAGGAGTATCTGCAGCAGCTGGGTGAACACCAGACCACCTCGATTGGCTCATCGCTGAAATTCTGCCTGGTGGCGGAAGGACAGGCGCAGCTCTATCCGCGCTTTGGGCCGACGAACGTCTGGGATACTGCGGCTGGTCACGCCGTGGCTGCGGCCGCCGGGGCGCACGTTCATGACTGGCAGGGCAAGCCGCTGGACTACACCCCGCGCGAATCCTTCCTCAACCCCGGCTTCCGCGTCTCTCTTTATTGAGCCAGCAGCTTATGCAGCAGGTCGACAACCTGCTGCACCTCTTCCTGGGTTAGCGCCCCGTCTTTCACCCACTGTACGCGGCCGTTCTTATCCAGCACGACAATCGCAGAGCTCTCTTCCTCCAGCTGCCAGGCCTTACGGGTGACGCCGTTGCTGTCGACGATAAACTGCGACCATGGGTAGAGCTTTTTATTGCTCTCAAGGCTTGAACGCACAAACATCCCGGAGCCCGGAATGGCGTCATCGGTATTCACGATCGTGGTGGTCTGGTAACGGTCGTGTGGGAATTTTGCCGCCTTGATCGCTTCCACCAGGTTGGCATTTTTCTCTTTTGCGGATGTACGACCGGCAATATGTTGTACAACTCTCACTTTGCCCGCGAGCTGCGCGCTATTCCAGGCTTTATAGCTAAACTTATCATTGTCGAGAATCAATTCTCCCCGGTCAGCAATGCCGACTGGCGGTACACGTTGTCCTTTTTCAATGTTGTGAGCACTCGCCCACAGGGGCAGCAGCAGGCAGGCTGCTGCAAGGATAGTACGTAGGGTCATGGCGTTTCCTTATTGTTTGCAGGTGATCCGACCACTTGGTCATGCACTTTTAATGATAAGTGCGATCAATGTGGTTTTCCCGCAATCCCGATGCCAGTTTGCGGGCGAACGCACATATCCATGAAAAAACGACGGCTTATACTGCTCTCTATCACGCTTTGCAAAGATTATTCTGAATAATTGTAATCAAACGGTAAATAAACTTATGCACACTGGGTAACACCGTAGTTCTGGTCTATAGTCATTGGGCATCAAAATTTGCGCTCAGGACAGTCGGGCCGATTGTGGCACCGCAAGAGCGTATGATTCGCAGGAGATACAAGAATGAAAATTTTCCAACGCTACAACCCGCTTCAGGTGGCGAAGTACGTGAAAATCCTGTTCCGTGGACGGTTGTATATCAAGGATGTTGGCGCTTTTGAGTTTGATAAGGGCAAAATCCTTGTCCCAAAAGTGAAGGACAAACAGCACCTGTCTGTGATGTCCGAAGTCAACCGTCAGGTTATGCGTCTGCAAACTGAGATGGCTTAACCAACGTGCTATGCAGTAGTTAAAAAAACGGCTCCCGATGGGAGCCGTTGATGTTTGTGGAGGCAGGAACCTTACGCCGACACCTTCTCTTCCGCATCCGGCAGCTTCGGCACCAGTACGGTCGGTTTGTTGTCGATGCGCGTCACCAGCAGCTGGTCGATGCGGTAGTTATCAATATCCACCACTTCAAACTTGTAGCCGGAGAACTTCACCGAGTCGGTACGTTTCGGGATCTTACGCAGCATAAACATCATAAAGCCGCCGATGGTCTCGTAGTTTCCGGACTGCGGGAACTCGTCGATATCCAGCACGCGCATCACGTCTTCAATTGGCGTGCCGCCATCAATCAGCCATGAATTATCGTCACGCTGAACAATCTGCTCTTCCAGCCCCTGGCCTACCAGGTCGCCCATCAGCGTGGTCATGACGTCGTTCAGGGTAATAATACCCACCACCAGCGCGTATTCGTTCATGATCACCGCGAAGTCTTCCCCGGCGGTTTTGAAACTTTCCAGCGCTTCTGAGAGCGTCAGGGTGTCCGGCACAATCAGGGTATTGCGGATCTGCACGCCGCTGTTCAGCGCCAGGCTCTGGTTTGCCAGCACGCGGTTCAGCAGGTCTTTGGAGTCGACGTAACCGATGATGTGGTCAATATCTTCATTACAGACCAGGAACTTGGAGTGCGGATGCTGCGCCACTTTGTTCTTCAGGCTCTGCTCATCTTCATGTAAATCGAACCAGATAATGCTTTCACGGCCCGTCATGGAAGAGGGCACGGTACGGGATTCCAGTTCGAATACGTTCTCAATCAGCTCGTGTTCCTGCTTGCGCAGTACCCCGGCCAGGGCACCGGCTTCCACGACCGCATAAATGTCGTCAGAGGTGATGTCATCTTTACGCACCATCGGCAGCTTAAAGATGCGGAAAATGACGTTTGCCAGGCCGTTGAAGAACCACACCAGCGGGCGGAACACAAACAGGCAGAAGCGCATCGGGTTGATGATACGCAAAGCCACGGCTTCTGGCGCAATCATACCGATGCGTTTCGGGGTCAGGTCGGCGAAGAGGATGAACAGCCCGGTCACCAGCGAGAAGGAGAGGATAAAGCTCAGCTGTTCGGCCAGTTCGGCGGACATGTACTGCGCAAAGAGGCTATAAAACGCCGGGGAAAACGCCGCATCGCCCACGATACCACCCAGGATAGCCACCGCGTTCAGACCAATTTGCACCACGGTAAAGAACGTACCGGGGTTTTCCTGCATTTTGAGAATGCGTGAGGCGTTGATGTTGCCCTCGTCGGCGAGCAGCTTCAGTTTGATTTTACGGGACGCGGCCAGCGAAATCTCGGATATCGAGAAAAATGCACTGACGGCAATCAGACAAAGTATTACTAAAATACTGTTTAACATAGTTTATCCGGCTTCTCGCCAGATCCTCAGAAGGGGAGTTGATACCATTTGTGTGGAAACACATTGAACATCAGCTCGTAGCGTTGAGCCGATTATTTCAGCGGCTAGTATAGCGTAAAGAGATGTAAATCTGCCAGAGGTCACATTTTTACATAAAACAGACCGGACAGCGGGTGCTGCCCGGTACGGGCGACGATCTAACGGCTGATAATCAGGCCAGCTGTGGCGGCAGGCAGACGCCGATACCTCCGATTCCGCAGTAGCCGTACGGGTTTTTATGCAGATACTGCTGGTGATCGTCCTCGGCGTAGTAGAACGGTTTCGCGGTGGTGATTTCCGTGGTCACCTCGCGCGTATCGCCCGCTTCACGCATGGCCTGCTGGAAACGCTCAAGGCTGGCGCGCGCGGCGGCATCCTGCTCAGGGGTGAGCGGATAGATAGCCGAGCGGTACTGCGTGCCGTGGTCGTTGCCCTGACGCATGCCCTGCGCCGGGTCGTGGTTTTCCCAGAAGACCTGCAGGAGCTGTTCGAAGCTGATTACCGTCGGGTCGTACACTACGCGTACCGCTTCCGCATGGCCGGTTTCGCCGGAGCAGACTTCGCGGTAGGTTGGATTCGGCGTGTAACCGCCCGTGTAGCCGGCTGCCGTGCTGTAAACGCCAGGCAACTGCCAGAAGAGGCGCTCAACGCCCCAGAAGCAGCCCATAGCGAACAGGGCGATTTCCATGCCATCAGGAACGTTAGTCATGGAATGGCCATTGACGGCGTGTAAAGTCGCCACAGGCATAGGGGTGTTGCGTCCCGGTAATGCATCAGCTTGTGAAACCAGATGCTTTTTGTCGAATAAACTCACGGTGGGGCCTCCCGGGGTGCGATGTTTCGGTTAAGGTTGTCACGGCGCGTTTAATTGAACACAATAAATGCGCTGAATGAGTCTAGATTTAATCATAAGAAATATTTGGGTGTTACACCCATTTTCAACCCGAGATTCGGGTTTTTGGCCAACAGGCCGTATTTTGCCGCGGAGCGGCACTTCATTTGCTTCCAGGGTGGAAACAGGGATATTCAGGAGAAAACGTGACAAAAATCCGCCAGTTATGTTTAGTCAGTCTGTTGCTGACAAGCGGGATTGCCAGCGCGGCGAATGTCCGTTTGCAGGTTGAGGGGTTATCCGGGGCGCTACAAAAAAACGTGCGTGCGCAGCTATCGACCATCCAGAGTGATGAGGTGACGCCGGACCGGCGTTTCCGCGCGCGCGTCGATGATGCCATCCGTGAAGGACTAAAAGCGCTAGGGTATTACGAACCCACCATTGATTTCGATCTCCGCCCGCCCCCAAAGAAGGGGCGCCAGGTGCTTATTGCCCGCGTTTCGCCGGGCGAGCCGGTGCTGATTGGCGGCACCAACGTCATCCTGCGCGGCGGGGCGCGTACCGACCGGGATTACCTGGACCTGCTCAGCACGCGGCCGAAAATCGGCACCGTGCTCAACCACGGTGACTACGACCACTTCAAAAAAGAGCTGACCAGCGTTTCCCTGCGTAAGGGCTACTTTGACAGCCAGTTCAATAAAAGCCAGCTGGGCATTGCGCTGGCGCGACGTCAGGCCTTCTGGGATATCGACTACGACAGCGGAGAACGCTACCGCTTTGGCGACGTGACGTTCGAAGGGTCGCAAATTCGTGAAGAGTACCTGCAAAACCTCGTGCCCTTTAAAAAAGGGGATTACTACCAGTCGAGCGACCTGGGAGAGCTGAACCGACGGCTCTCAGCCACCGGCTGGTTTAACTCCGTGGTTGTCGCCCCTGAATTTGATAAGTCTCGCAAAACCAAGGTGTTGCCGCTGCACGGCGTTGTTTCGCCGCGCACCGAGAACACCATTGAAACCGGTGTGGGCTATTCGACGGACGTTGGCCCGCGCGTGAAGGCCACCTGGAAAAAGCCGTGGATGAACTCCTACGGCCATAGCCTGACCACCAGCGCCAGCATTTCCGCCCCGGAACAGCAGCTCGATTTCAGCTATAAAATGCCGCTGTTGAAAAATCCGCTTGAGCAATATTACCTGGTTCAGGGGGGCTTTAAGCGCACCGACCTCAACGATACCGAGTCCGATTCCACCACGCTTGCCGTGTCGCGTTACTGGGATCTCTCCAGCGGCTGGCAGCGCGCCATCAACCTGCGCTGGAGCCTGGATCACTTTACCCAGGCCAACGTCACCAACACCACCATGCTGCTCTATCCTGGGGTGATGATCAGCCGCACCCGTTCGCGCGGCGGCCTGATGCCGACCTGGGGCGATTCCCAGCGTTACTCTATCGATTACTCCAACACCATGTGGGGTTCCGACGTGGATTTCTCGGTGATTCAGGCGCAGAACGTCTGGATCCGCACGCTGTATGACAAACACCGCTTTGTGGTGCGCGGCAACCTCGGCTGGATTGAAACCGGCGACTTCGACAAGGTTCCGCCGGACCTGCGCTTCTTCGCCGGGGGCGATCGCAGCATCCGCGGCTATAAATACAAATCCATCGCGCCTAAGGACGATGACGGCAAGCTGATCGGTGCCTCTAAGCTGGCTACCGGCTCGCTGGAGTACCAGTACAACGTCAGCGGAAAATGGTGGGGCGCCATGTTCGTCGACGGCGGCGAAGCGGTGAGCGATATCCGCCGCAGCGATTTTAAAACCGGCGCGGGCGTCGGCGTACGCTGGCAGTCACCCGTCGGGCCCATTAAGCTCGATTTCGCCGTGCCGGTGGGCGACAAAGAAGAACACGGATTACAGTTTTACATCGGTCTGGGGCCTGAATTATGAGTTTATGGAAGAAGATAAGCCTCGGGGTGCTGATTTTTATCGTGCTGCTGCTCGGTACGGTGGCGTTTCTGGTAGGAACGACGACCGGGCTGCATCTGCTGTTTAACGCCGCGAACCGCTGGGTGCCGGGGCTGGAGATTGGCCAGGTGACGGGCGGCTGGCGCGACCTGCGCCTGAAGAACATCCGCTATGAGCAGCCGGGCGTGGCGGTGAACGCCGGGGAGTTTCACCTGGCGGTGAAGCTGGGCTGTCTGCGTGACAGCAAGCTCTGCGTCAACGACTTGTCGCTAAAAGACGTCAACGTGGCGATAGATTCGAAGAAAATGCCGAAGTCTGCCCCGATAGAGGAAGAGGACAGCGGTCCGCTGAATCTCTCCACGCCGTACCCGATCGCGCTTTATCGGGTGGCGCTTGATAACGTCAATATCAAAATCGACGACACCACCGTGTCCGTGATGGATTTCAGCTCTGGCCTGCGCTGGCAGGAGAAAAACCTCACCCTGACGCCAACCTCCCTGCAGGGCTTGCTGATCGCGCTGCCGAAAGTGGCCGACGTGGCGCAGGAAGAGATCGTCGAGCCGAAGATCCAGAACCCGCAGCCGGAAGAGAAGCCGCTGGGCGAAACGCTGAAAGACCTCTTCTCGAAGCCTGTCCTGCCGGAAATGACCGATGTGCATCTGCCGCTGAACCTCAATATTGAAGAGTTCAAAGGCGAGCAGCTGCGCCTGACAGGCGATACCGACCTGACGGTCTATAACATGCTGCTGAAAGTCAGCAGCATTGACGGCAATATGAAGCTCGACGCGCTGGATATCGACACCAATCAGGGCTCGGTGAACGCGTCAGGCAACGCCCTGCTGCGCGACAACTGGCCGGTGGATATCACGCTGAATAGCGCCCTGAACATTGACCCGCTCAAAGGCGAGAAGGTGAAGGTCAAAGTGGGCGGGGCGCTGCGCGAGAAGCTGGATGTCGGGGTCAATCTCTCCGGCCCGGTAGACATGGTCCTGCGTGCGCAAACCCAGCTGGCGGAAGCCGGGCTGCCGCTCAATCTTGAGGTGGTCAGCAAGCAGCTTTACTGGCCATTCACCGGCGAAAAACAGTACCAGGCCGATGACCTGAAGCTGAAGCTGAGCGGTAAGATGACCGACTATACGCTCTCGTTCCGCACCGCAGTGAAGGGGCAGGGCGTGCCGCCCGCGAACATCACCCTGGATGCGAAGGGCAACGAACAGCAGGTTAACCTCGACAAGCTGACCGTCGCGGCGCTGGAAGGCAAAACCGAGTTGACCGCGCTGCTCGACTGGCAGCAGGCGATCAGCTGGCGCGGCGAGCTGAAGCTGACGGGCATTAACACCGCCAAAGAGGTGCCGGACTGGCCGTCGAAGCTGGATGGCCTGATCAAAACCCGCGGCAGCCTGTACGGCGGCACGTGGCAGATGGACGTGCCGGAGATCAAGCTCACCGGGAACGTGAAGCAGAACAAGGTAAACGTTGAAGGCTCGGTGAAAGGCAACAGCTACCTGCAGTGGATTATCCCGGGTCTGCACGTGGCGCTGGGCCGCAACACGGCGGATATCAAAGGTGAGCTGGGGGTGAAAGATCTCAATCTGGACGCCACCATCGACGCGCCGAATCTGGATAACGCCCTGCCGGGCCTGGGCGGTACGGCGAAGGGGCTCCTGAAGGTGCGCGGCACGGTAGACGCGCCGCAGCTGCTGGCGGACATTACCGCCAATAACCTGCGCTGGCAGGCGCTGAGCGTTGCCCGCGTTCGTGTGGAAGGGGATGTGAAATCCACTGACCAGATCGGCGGAAACCTGAACCTGCGCGTGGAGCGCATTTCTCAGCCGGACGTCAACATTAACCTGGTGACCCTGGACGCCAAAGGGAACGAGAAGCAGCACGATCTCCAGCTGCGCGTGCAGGGCGAGCCGGTCTCCGGCCAGCTTCACCTGACCGGCAGCTTTGACCGCAAAGAGGAGCGCTGGAAAGGGACGCTGGATAACACCCGTTTCAACACGCCGGTCGGGCCGCTGGCGCTGTCGCGCGCCATCGCGCTGGACTACCGCAACGTCGAGCAGAAGATCAGCATTGGGCCGCACTGCTGGACCAACCCGAATGCGGAACTGTGCGTGCCGCAGACCATCGACGCGGGCGCGGAAGGACGCGCGCAGATCAACCTCAACCGCTTCGATCTGGCGATGCTGAAACCGTTTATGCCGGATACTACCCAGGCCAGCGGCGTCTTCAGCGGAAAAGCCGATGTCGCCTGGGACACCACCAAAGAGGGGCTGCCGCAGGGTAGCGTCACGCTGTCCGGGCGTAACGTGAAGGTGACGCAGGAGGTGAATGACGCGCCGCTGCCGGTGGCCTTCGACACCCTGAACCTGAGCGCGGACCTGCATAACAACCGTGCGGAGCTGGGCTGGCTGATTCGTCTCACCAACAACGGTCAGTTTGACGGCAAGGTTCAAATTACCGACCCACAGGGACGGCGAAATCTGGGCGGCAACGTCACTATCCGCAACTTCAACCTGGCGATGGTGAACCCGATTTTCGCACGCGGGGAAAAAGCCGAGGGCATGGTGAACGCCAACCTGCGCCTGGGGGGCAATGCGCAAAGCCCTCAGCTGTTCGGCCAGCTGCGCCTCAGCGGCGTGGATATTGACGGCAACTTTATGCCGTTTGACATGCAGCCCAGCCAGATCGCGATGAACTTCAACGGCATGAGCTCGACGCTGAGCGGATCGGTACTGACGCAGCAGGGGCAAATCAATCTGAGCGGCGACGCGGACTGGAGCCAGCTCGACAACTGGCGCGCCCGTATTGCCGCGAAGGGCAGTAAGGTGCGCATCACCGTAC
Source organism: Enterobacter sp. fkY84-1 (assembly GCF_052974705.1). Taxonomy (NCBI): domain Bacteria; kingdom Pseudomonadati; phylum Pseudomonadota; class Gammaproteobacteria; order Enterobacterales; family Enterobacteriaceae; genus Enterobacter; species Enterobacter sp. fkY84-1. Next base: position 470,675 of record NZ_CP169393.1, read on the forward strand.
CGCCAATGGTGCGCCTGGACGTCTCGCCTGATGTGGTCTTTGAAGCTACGCCAAGCCTCTTCACGCTTGACGGTCGCGTTGACGTGCCGTGGGCGCGCATCGTGGTTCACGACGTGCCGGAAAGTGCGGTCGGCGTCTCAAGTGATGAAGTTATGCTCAATGAAAATCTGAAACCGGTCGAACAGAAGAGCGCGGGCATACCGATTAATAGTAACCTTATCGTGCACGTGGGGAATAACGTGCGGTTGGATGCGTTTGGGCTGAAGGCGAGGCTTACGGGCGACCTGAAGGTGGCGCAGGATAAACAAGGGCTTGGCCTGAACGGGCAGATCAATATCCCTGAAGGGCGATTCCACGCCTATGGTCAGGATCTGATTGTCCGCAAAGGCGAGCTGCTGTTCTCCGGTCCACCGGATCAACCGCTGCTGAACATCGAAGCGATTCGTAACCCGGAAGCGACGGAAAACGACGTCATTGCCGGGGTACGCGTCACCGGTTCCGCCGACGAACCGAAGGCGGAGATCTTCTCTGACCCGGCGATGTCCCAGCAGGAAGCCCTCTCTTACCTGCTGCGTGGTCAAGGTCTCGACAGCGGTCAGAGCGACAGCGCGGCGATGACTTCGATGTTAGTGGGGCTGGGGGTTGCACAAAGTGGGCAGGTTGTGGGTAAAATCGGCGAGACGTTCGGCGTAAGCAATCTGGCGCTGGACACCCAGGGCGTGGGTGACTCCTCGCAGGTGGTGGTCAGCGGCTATGTACTGCCGGGTCTGCAGGTAAAATATGGTGTGGGGATCTTTGACTCACTGGCAACACTCACGTTACGCTATCGCCTGATGCCTAAGCTATATCTGGAAGCAGTGTCCGGCGTAGACCAGGCACTTGATCTGCTCTATCAGTTTGAGTTTTAGCAATGCGAATATTTGTCTACGGCAGTTTACGAACCAGGCAAGGCAACAGTCACTGGATGACCAATGCCCAGCTACTGGGGAATTACAATATCGAGAACTACCAGTTGTACAGCCTGGGCCACTATCCAGGCGCGGTTCCGGGCGAAGGAACAGTACAGGGTGAAGTTTATCGTATTGATAACGCGACGCTTGCCGAACTTGATGCCTTGCGCACCAGGGGCGGTGAATACGCACGCCAGTTGATCCAGACGCCGTACGGAAGCGCGTGGATGTATGTCTACCAGCGTCCAGTCGACGGGTTAACGCGGATCGTAAGCGGTAACTGGTTAGACAGAGACCAGTACTGAAAAACGACAACGCCACCGTAAGGTGGCGTTGTTTTTTGTGTCTGGCAGTAAGAATTACTTCTTAGCAGCGCGTTCGAAAGAGGCGATGATTTCCGCTTTCGCTGCTTCTGCGTTGTCCCAGCCGTCAACTTTAACCCACTTGCCTTTTTCGAGGTCTTTGTAGTGCTCGAAGAAGTGAGTGATCTGCGCTTTCAGCAGCTCTGGCAGGTCGTTCACATCTTTGATGTGATCGTATTCTTTGCTCAGCTTGGTGTGCGGTACCGCAACCAGCTTCGCATCTTCACCGGATTCGTCGGTCATTTTCAGCACGCCAACTGGACGGCAGCGAATCACTGCGCCTGGCTGCAGTGGGTATGGCGTTGGGACCAGCACGTCAACCGGATCACCGTCCAGAGACAGGGTGTGGTTGATGTAACCGTAGTTGCACGGATAGAACATCGCGGTAGACATGAAGCGGTCTACGAACAGGGCGCCGCTCTCTTTGTCCACTTCGTATTTGATCGGATCTGCGTTAGCCGGGATTTCGATAACTACGTAGATGTCTTCTGGCAGTTCTTTACCCGCTGGGACGTTGAGTAAGCTCATGTCGGTGTCCTTTAAAATGGATGGTAAACAAGTGGCAGGTATTATAGCCAACTCGCGCTGAATGTCTCCGCCTGTTTTCGCCTTCTCTCCACGTTCTTCCCACTTTTCAGACCGATTCCATGACAGAAAAATCCATAAACTCAGCCGCATTTTTCATGGAGAAATGAAAGCGATTACAAACTTGTGATTAACGTTTTATTCACTTTTCTGAAGTGTGATGTAACGCAATTCGTTACATATTTCATGGGCTATAGTCATTCCGCAGAACATCTTTTAACCAACAATAACTCACCCTACGAGGACGTTCATATGTGGAAGCGCTTACTCCTTGTCACAGCAGTTTCGGCAGCCATGTCGTCTATGGCGATGGCCGCTCCCTTAACCGTAGGTTTTTCGCAGGTCGGCTCTGAATCTGGCTGGCGAGCGGCAGAAACCAACGTGGCGAAAAGCGAAGCTCAGAAACGCGGCATTACCCTGAAAATCGCCGATGGTCAGCAAAAACAAGAGAATCAGATCAAAGCCGTGCGCTCCTTTATCGCCCAAGGCGTGGATGCCATCTTTATTGCACCCGTCGTGGCGACCGGCTGGGAACCCGTCCTGAAGGAAGCGAAAGACGCTGAAATCCCGGTCTTCCTGCTCGATCGTTCCATCGACGTCAAAGACAAATCTCTCTATATGACCACCGTGACGGCCAACAACGTGCTGGAAGGGCAGCTAATCGGCGACTGGCTGATAAAACAGGTCGACGGCAAGCCGTGTAACGTTGTTGAACTGCAGGGCACCGTCGGGGCGAGCGTGGCCATCGACCGTAAAAAAGGCTTTGCTGAAGCCATCGCGAAAGCGCCAAACATCAAGATTATCCGCTCTCAGTCCGGCGACTTTACCCGCAGCAAAGGTAAAGAGGTGATGGAGAGCTTCATTAAGGCTGAAAACAACGGCAAGAACATCTGCATGGTTTACGCCCACAACGATGACATGGCGATCGGTGCGATTCAGGCGATTAAAGAAGCGGGCCTGAAGCCGGGCAAAGATATCCTCACCGGCTCTATCGACGGCGTGCCTGATATCTACAAAGCGATGATCGACGGCGAAGCCAACGCCAGCGTGGAGCTGACGCCAAACATGGCCGGCCCGGCATTCGACGCGCTGGAGAAATTCAAGAAAGACGGCACGATGCCGGAGAAAGTGACGGTCACCAAATCCACGCTCTACCTGCCTGACACGGCGAAAGAAGAGTTAGAGAAGAAGAAAAATATGGGCTACTAAGCCTGTCTGAACATGCCGGGTGACGCTGCGCTTACCCGGCCTACGATACGCTCTTTTGTAGGCCGGATAAGCGTAGCGCCATCCGGCTTGATGCAGGGGGAAACCATGACCACTGAACAACACCAGGAAATCCTCCGCACAGAGGGCTTGAGTAAATTCTTCCCCGGCGTAAAGGCGCTGGATAACGTTGATTTCAGCCTGCGGCGCGGGGAGATCATGGCGCTGCTGGGGGAAAACGGCGCGGGAAAATCGACGCTGATTAAATCTCTGACCGGCGTTTATCACGCCGACCGCGGCACCATCTGGCTGGAAGGTAACGCCATTTCGCCAAAAAACACCGCCCATGCCCAGCAGTTGGGGATCGGGACGGTATACCAGGAAGTGAACCTGCTGCCGAATATGTCCGTGGCGGATAACCTGTTTATTGGCCGTGAGCCACGACGCTTTGGCCTGCTGCGCCGTAAAGAGATGGAGGCGCGGGCGACAAAGCTGATGGAATCCTACGGCTTCTCTCTCGACGTTCGCGAGCCGCTAAACCGCTTTTCCGTGGCGATGCAGCAGATCGTCGCCATTTGCCGCGCGATCGATCTCTCGGCAAAGGTGCTGATCCTCGACGAACCCACCGCCAGCCTCGATACCCAGGAGGTGGAAATGCTCTTTACCCTGATGCGCCAGCTGCGCGATCAGGGCGTCAGCCTGATCTTCGTTACCCACTTCCTCGATCAGGTGTACGAGGTTAGCGATCGCATTACGGTGCTGCGCAACGGCAGCTTTGTCGGCTGCCGCGAAACCCGCGAGCTGCCGCAGATCGAGCTGGTCAAAATGATGCTGGGCCGCGAGCTGGAGACCAACGCCCTTCAGCGCGCGGGCCGCACGCTGCTGAGCGAGAAGCCGGTCGCCGCGTTCAGCGATTACGGCAAAAAAGGGGTCATCTCGCCATTTAACCTTGAGGTGCGGCCGGGCGAAATTGTTGGGCTGGCGGGCCTGCTGGGCTCGGGCCGAACCGAGACCGCCGAGGTGATCTTCGGGATCAAGCCCGCCGACAGCGGCAGCGCGCTGATCAAGGGCAAACCGCAAACCCTGCGATCGCCGCATCAGGCCTCCTGCCTGGGCGTCGGCTTCTGCCCGGAGGACCGGAAAACGGACGGCATTATTGCCGCCGCCTCGGTGCGGGAAAATATCATTCTGGCGCTTCAGGCGCAGCGCGGCTGGCTGCGGCCGATCCCACGCAAAGAGCAGAACGCCATTGCTGAGCGCTTTATCCGCCAGCTCGGCATCCGCACCCCGAGCGCGGAACAGCCCATCGAGTTCCTCTCCGGTGGTAACCAGCAGAAAGTGCTGCTCTCCCGCTGGTTGCTGACCAAACCCCAGTTCCTGATCCTCGACGAACCGACCCGCGGCATTGACGTAGGGGCGCATGCCGAAATTATCCGGCTTATCGAAACCCTGTGCGCAGACGGTCTGGCCCTGCTGGTCATTTCGTCCGAGCTGGAAGAGCTGGTGGGCTATGCCGATCGCGTCATCATCATGCGCGATCGTAAACAGGTGGCAGAGATCCCGCTGGATAAGCTGTCCGTTCCGGCGATCATGAATGCCATCGCGGCATAAGGAGTGAATCGTGATGTCCCGTTCGCTTTCGCAAACCGGTGAGTCAAAGCGCCGCTTCAGCTGGCCGACCGGCACGCCGCAAATCGCGGCGCTGCTGGTGGTTTTACTGGTGGATAGCCTGGTCGCGCCGCATTTCTTCCAGATTATCGTGCAGGATGGCCGCCTGTTTGGCAGCCCGATAGACATTTTAAACCGCGCCGCGCCCGTGGCGCTGCTGGCCATCGGGATGACGCTGGTCATCGCCACCGGCGGGATTGATCTCTCCGTCGGCGCGGTGATGGCTATCGCCGGGGCCACGGCAGCCTCCATGACCGTGGCCGGGCATAGCCTGCCGGTGGTCCTGCTTGCAGCCTTAGGCACTGGCGTGCTGGCCGGATTATGGAACGGCATTCTGGTGGCGGTGCTGAAAATCCAGCCCTTTGTCGCCACGCTCATTTTAATGGTGGCCGGGCGCGGCGTCGCGCAGCTGATTACCTCCGGACAGATTGTCACCTTTAACTCGCCGAGCCTGGCGTGGCTCGGCAGCGGCAACCTTCTGTTCTTCCCGACGCCGGTGATGATTGCCCTGGTGACGCTAGTGGTGTTCTGGCTTTTCACCCGCAAAACGGCGCTGGGCATGTTCATTGAGGCCGTCGGGATCAATATCCGCGCCGCGCGCAACGCCGGGGTTAACACGCGGCTGATGGTGATGCTGACCTACGTGCTGAGCGGTATTTGCGCTGCCATCGCCGGCGTGATCGTCGCGGCGGATATTCGCGGAGCCGATGCCAACAACGCCGGGCTCTGGCTGGAGCTGGATGCGATCCTGGCGGTGGTGATCGGCGGCGGGTCGCTGATGGGCGGGCGCTTTAACCTGCTGCTCTCGGCGATCGGCGCGCTGATCATTCAGGGCATGAACACCGGGATCCTGCTTTCGGGATTCCAGCCGGAACTCAACCAGGTGGTGAAAGCGGTGGTCGTGCTCTGCGTGCTGATCGTCCAGTCGCCGCGCTTTGTCAGCATCATTAAGGGGATCCGTGGCCATGATAAAACGTAATTTGCCGCTAATGATCACGCTGGGCGTGTTTGTGCTGGGCTATCTCTACTGCCTGACCCAGTTCCCGGGGTTTGCCTCGACGCGCGTGATCTGCAATATCCTGACCGATAACGCCTTTTTAGGCATCATCGCCGTCGGGATGACCTTTGTGATCCTCTCCGGCGGGATCGACCTCTCCGTCGGCTCGGTGATCGCGTTTACGGGCGTGTTCCTCGCGAAAGCGATCGGCTTCTGGGGCATCTCACCGCTGCTGGCGTTCCCGCTGGTGCTGGCGATGGGCTGTGCGTTTGGCGCCTTTATGGGGCTGCTGATCGACGCGTTAAAAATTCCTGCGTTTATCATTACCCTCGCGGGGATGTTCTTCCTGCGCGGGGTGAGCTACCTGGTGTCGGAAGAGTCGATTCCCATTAACCATCCGGTGTACGACACGCTCTCCAGCCTGGCGTGGAAAATCCCCGGCGGCGGCCGCCTGAGCGCGATGGGGCTGCTGATGCTGGGCGTGGTAGTGATTGGCATCTTCCTCGCCCACCGCACCCGGTTTGGCAATCAGGTTTACGCTATTGGCGGCAACGCCACGTCGGCCAACCTGATGGGGATCTCGACCCGCAGCACCACCATCCGCATTTATATGCTCTCGACCGGCCTGGCGACGCTGGCGGGGATCGTCTTCTCGGTGTATACCCAGGCGGGCTATGCCCTTGCAGGCGTTGGCGTGGAGCTGGATGCGATTGCTTCTGTGGTCATCGGCGGCACGCTGCTCAGCGGCGGCGTGGGTACGGTGCTAGGGACGCTGTTCGGCGTGGCGATTCAGGGGCTGATCCAGACCTATATCAACTTTGACGGCACGCTCAGCTCCTGGTGGACGAAGATCGCCATCGGCATTCTGCTGTTTATTTTTATTGCCCTGCAGCGCGGCCTGACGGTGCTCTGGGAGAACCGCCAAAGCTCGCCTGTTACCCGTGTGAACACATCGGTAACAGAGCGATAACATGCTGAAAGTCTAAACATTTTCCGGTAGCGGCCGATACTCTTTTTTTATGCCCAGAAATATCTCGCTACCGGAAATAATATCATGCTGAAAACGCTATCGATTCGTACCGGCTTGCTCTCTTTACTGGCCGTTATGACCCTTCTGCTGCTGATTGTCAGCGGCATTGGCATTTATGCCCTCACACAGAGTTCTTCTTCGCTGCAGCGCATTAATCATCTTCAGGGTGAGCAGATGGTGCAGCTTAATTCAGGCTATACGCTGATCCTCCGCGCGCGCAATGAAGCGGGTCAGGCCGTCCGCATGATGGAAATCGGCATGCTGGACGATGCGGCCAGCGCGGTAAAAAACATCAATCAGGAAGTCGCTCTGGCCCAGAAAACGCTGAAGGGCGTGATCGACGGCGGCGTGGCTGACGAGCAGGGGCAGCAGCTGCTCGATAAAGTGGCAGCCAGCCTGGCGGCGTATAACCAGCAGGGGATCAACCCGATGCTGAAAACCCTCAGTGACCAGAGCGCGGACGGGTATTACGACCTGCTGGAGAAGACGCTGATCCCGCTGGCGTCAGCGTTTGATAACGACATGCAGGCGTTTCAGAAATGGAGCGAAGCGCGAGGTCAGGCGGAAGTGAGTGCCGTGCAGGCGAGCAAAACCCGCGTCCTGATCCTGATTATCGTGGCGGCGCTGCTGACGGCGGGCATTATCGTGCTGGCCTGGCTGGCGCTGCGCCATATGCTGCTCAAGCCGCTCTCGGCGTCGATTGCTCAGCTGGAGAACGTGGCGGCGGGCGATTTAACCCATACGCTGGCCGCGCCCGCGAGCCAGGAGTTTAACCGCCTTAACGCGGTCATTGAGGAGATGCGTCAGTCGCTGATGAACTCGGTTCTGCGGGTACGCGATGCCAGCGCGCAGATTGACACCGGCAGCCGCGAGCTGACGCTGGGGAACCGGGATCTCGCCGAGCGAACGGAATCCACCGCCACGTCGCTGGAGCAGACGGCGGCCAGCATGGAACAGATCACCGCCACGGTGAAGCTCAACGCCGATAACGCCGAGCAGGCGCACCAGCTGGCGAAGTCGGTGTCCGACACGGCCGATCACGGCAGCGAAATGGTCTGCTATGTGATTGAAAAAATGCGCGATATCTCCGGCAGCTCGGCGCGCATCGCCGACATCCTGAGCGTGATCGACGGCATTGCCTTCCAGACCAATATCCTGGCGCTTAACGCCTCCGTAGAGGCGGCGCGCGCGGGCGAGCAGGGGCGCGGGTTTGCCGTCGTCGCGGGCGAGGTGCGAAACCTGGCCAGCCGCAGCGCCGACGCGGCGAAGGAGATTCGTTCTCTTATCAGTGATTCGCAAACCCACGTTAACGAGGGCAGCGAGCTGGCCCAGCAGGCGGGCGAAACGATGGATGAGATCGCAACAGAAGTGCTGCGCATGACCAAACTGATGCGTGAGATTGCGACCGCGTCTCAGGAGCAAAGCCGCGGCATTGAGCAGGTGAATATTGCGGTAAACCAGATGGACGAAACCGCGCAACAGAATGCGGCGCTGGTGCAGCAATCCTCCGCCGCGACCCGCTCCCTTGAGGAGCAGTCGCGTCAGCTGATGGAAGCCATGTCATCATTCAAAGTGACGACTCAGAACGCGGCATAATATTACCCAGCCCCGGTACGTTCTGTGCCGGGGTTTTATTCCTTCCGGAATTAAGCGCCCCGATATTATCGTGAATTTCGCCCATTAATATTTCCAGCGAGCTGGTTAAGGCTAATGCTTTTTCAGTCGGCTCAAGATATAAGCCTTTGCGGAGAAATAACGGCTCATCAAAGAGTTGATTAAAACGCTTTAATGCCAGACTCACCGCAGGGCGTGACATCTCCAGACGCAAAGAGGCCTTTGCCATGCTGCCGCAGCGGACGATTTCAATAAATACAGGGATAAGATTTAAATCAATGCCGGTATTAGCACGGGAATAATTTTTCATTGCGTTTCTGCTCCACGAAATATCTGTCAAACTGTTATGGAAATAATGCAGGAGCAGTGGCGAATATTAAAGCGTGTTTTTTATAAACACTTATACGGTAAAATATATAAATGAACAGGGGAGCCGGATCGGCTCCCCTGAAGAGAGGGATTACGCGTCCGGGTACTCGCGGATAAAGCGTTCAACGTCTTCAACCATGTGGTTGTTGCCGACGAAGAACGAACGGCGCTGGTGAAGGCTTTCCGGCACGATCTCCAGAATACGCTCTTTACCGTCGCTCGCCTTACCGCCCGCCTGTTCGGCCAGGAACGCCATCGGGTTGCATTCGTACAGCAGACGCAGTTTCCCGTCCGGGTGGCTGGCGGTGCTTGGGTAGAGGTAGATGCCGCCTTTCAGCAGGTTACGGTGGAAATCCGCGACCAGAGAGCCAATATAGCGGGACGTGTACGGGCGCTGCGTCGCTTTATCTTCTTCCTGGCAGAATTTGATGTACTTCTTCACGCCGTTCGGGAAGCGGATGTAGTTACCTTCGTTAATGGAGTAGGTATTGCCCTTCTCCGGGAAGCGCATGCGTTCCTGGCTCAGACAGAAAACGCCCAGGGAAGGATCGTACGTAAAGGCATGTACGCCGCAACCGGTGGTGTAGACCAGCATGGTGGAGGAGCCATAGACGACGTAACCGGCAGCAACCTGATTAATGCCCGGCTGCAGGAAATCTTCTTCGGTCACCGGCGTGCCAACAGGCGTGACGCGGCGGTAGATGGAGAAAATGGTACCGACAGAAACGTTAACGTCGATGTTGGAGGAGCCGTCGAGCGGATCCATCAGAACAACGTATTTCGCGTGTTCACACCCTTCGAAAACAACAATTTCATCTTCTTCTTCGGAGGCGATACCCGCAACGATGTCGCGCGCGCGCAGTGCAGCTTTCAGTTTTTCATTTGCGAACAGATCGAGTTTCTGTTGAACCTCGCCCTGAACGTTCTCGGCACCGCTGGCACCCAGGATATCGACCAGACCGGCCTTGTTGATATCACGGTGGATGATCTTAGCGCCCAGCTTTATTGCCGACAGCAAAGCAGTGAGTTCACCGGTAGCATGAGAGAACTCGTGCTGCTTTTCGACAATAAATTCACCTAACGTTTTCATAACACTTTCCCTGCATCTTTGTGAGTAGAGCGATTGTATGTTCACTAAAACGACTAAAGCCCAACAATCTTAACAAATATTCAAATAGTAGCGCAGAGGTGAATCGCGCCAGCAACATACGGATTTACCTGAAATGCGTTTCACAGCCGCTAACATGTGAGTAAAATGTGCGCCACATTGAAGAAGGATAGTGACGTATGCGCATTCATATATTGGGGATTTGTGGCACTTTCATGGGCGGACTGGCAATGCTGGCGCGCTCGCTGGGCCATGAGGTGACAGGTTCGGACGCCAATGTGTATCCGCCAATGAGCACACTTCTGGAGAAACAGGGCATCTCTCTTATTCAGGGCTACGATGCCAGCCAGCTGGATCCCGAGCCGGACCTGGTGATTATTGGCAACGCCATGACCCGCGGCAATCCGTGCGTTGAGGCGGTACTGGAACGCAATATTCCGTTCATGTCCGGCCCGCAGTGGCTGCATGACTTCGTCCTGCGCGACCGCTGGGTGGTTGCCGTTGCCGGTACCCACGGCAAAACGACCACCGCGGGCATGGCGACCTGGATCCTCGAAGCCTGCGGCTACAAGCCGGGCTTCGTCATCGGCGGCGTACCGGGCAACTTTGACGTTTCTGCGCGCCTGGGGGACAGCCCGTTCTTTGTGATCGAAGCCGACGAGTATGACTGCGCGTTCTTCGACAAGCGCTCCAAGTTCGTGCACTACTGCCCGCGCACGCTGATCCTCAACAACCTTGAGTTTGACCACGCGGATATTTTTGACGATCTGAAGGCCATACAGAAACAGTTCCACCACCTGGTGCGCATCGTGCCGGGCCAGGGCCGCATCATCCTGCCGGAAAACGACATCAACCTGAAGCAGACCCTGGCGATGGGCTGCTGGAGCGAGCAGGAGCTGGTGGGCGAGCAGGGCCACTGGCAGGCGAAGAAACTCAACGCCGATGCCTCCGAGTGGGAAGTGCTGCTCGACGGCGAAAAAGTGGGCGAGGTGAAGTGGGGCCTGGTGGGCGAACACAACATGCACAACGGCCTGATGGCAATCGCTGCCGCACGCCATGTGGGCGTTCAGCCTGCGGATGCGGCGAATGCGCTGGGCTCGTTTATCAATGCCCGCCGCCGCCTGGAGCTGCGCGGTGAAGCCCACGGCGTCACCGTGTATGACGATTTCGCGCACCACCCAACGGCCATTCTGGCGACGCTTGCCGCCCTGCGTGGCAAAGTCGGCGGTACCGCGCGCATTCTGGCGGTGCTGGAACCGCGTTCGAACACCATGAAGATGGGCATCTGCAAAGACGATCTCGCGCCGTCGTTAGGACGTGCCGATGAAGTCTTCCTGCTGCAGCCGCAGCATATTCCGTGGCAGGTGGCGGAAGTGGCCGATGCCTGCATTCAGCCGGCACACTGGAGCGCGGATGTGGATGCGCTCGCGGATATGGTGGTGAAAGCCGCTCAGCCCGGCGACCATATTCTCGTGATGAGCAACGGCGGTTTTGGTGGGATCCATCAGAAGCTGCTGGACGGTCTGGCGAAGAAAGCGGAAGCGGCCGCCGAGGCGTAAAAAAAAGCCCGGTGGCGCTCACGCTTACCGGGCCTACGTTCTTTTCCCCCTCGCCCCTCCGGGGTGAGGGGAACGGATTACTCTTCGTTCTCAGACAGCTCGCGCAGATACTGGAAAATCAGGCGCGCAGACTTCGGCGGCTTATTCCCTTCTTTCTCTTTCTTCGCGTTGCGGATAAGCGATCGCAGCTGCTGGCGGTCGGCATCCGGCCACAGGTTCAGCACTTCCGGTACGGCGTCATCACCCTGTTCAATCAGACGATCGCGGATCTGCTCCAGCTTATGGAACAGCGCAACCTGCTGGTTGTGGCGGTTTTTCAGCTTGTCCAGCGCCTGGCGGATCGGATCGACGTCGCGCTGACGCAGCATTTTCCCGATAAGCTGAAGCTGGCGACGACGGCCTTCTTTTTTGATTTTCTGTGCCAGTTCAATGGCATCGCGCAGATCCTGGTCGAGCGGGATCTTATCCAGCGCGTTTTTACCCAGTTCTACCATTTCCGCGCCAAGCTGTTTTAACTCTTCGGCGTCACGTTTAATTTCACTTTTACTGACCCAGATGATCTCATCATCTTCGTCTTCGATGTCATCACCGGGAACGTCGTCGAGCCAGTCTTCGGGCTGCTTAGTCATGTCAGGCTCCTTAAAAAAAGAGGCTAATGTTACCAGTTAAGACGCGCACTGAAAAACGGTTCTCTGTTAGACTTCAGTTAACTCTCTCTTACAGTATGGCATTTGCGATGAAAGTAACCTCACAAGTTGAAGCGCAGCGTAAGATTCTGGAAGAAGCCGTCTCCACCGCGCTGATGCTTGCTTCAGAAAAATCAGATGGCGCCGAAGTGGCGGTCAGCAAAACCACCGGCATTAGCGTGAGCACCCGCTATGGCGAAGTGGAGAATGTTGAATTCAACAGCGACGGCGCGCTGGGTATCACGGTATATCACCAGAATCGCAAAGGCAGTGCGTCATCCACCGATCTCAGTCCGGATGCCATCGCCCGTACGGTGCAGGCCGCGCTGGATATCGCCCGTTATACCTCACCGGATCCTTACGCCGGCGTGGCGGATAAAGATCTGCTGGCGTTTGACGCGCCGGATCTCGACCTGTTCCATCCGGCGGAAGTGACGCCGGACGAAGCGATTGAGCTGGCCGCCCGCGCCGAGCAGGCGTCCCTGCAGGCCGACAAGCGCATCACCAATACCGAAGGCGGCAGCTTTAACAGCCACTACGGCATCAAAGTCTTCGGCAACAGCCACGGCATGCTGCAGGGCTACTGCTCTACCCGCCACTCGCTCTCCAGCTGCGTCATCGCCGAAGAGAACGGTGACATGGAGCGCGACTACGCCTACACCATTGGCCGCGCGCTGGGGGATTTGCAGTCTCCTGAGTGGGTGGGTAAAGCGTGCGCCGAACGCACGCTGTCTCGCCTGTCGCCGCGTAAACTCTCCACCATGAAAGCCCCGGTGATTTTTGCCAACGAAGTGGCGACCGGTCTGTTTGGCCATCTGGTGGGCGCTATCGCGGGCGGCTCCGTTTACCGTAAATCGACCTTCCTGCTCGACTCGCTGGGCAAGCAGATCCTGCCGGAATGGCTCACCATCGAAGAGCATCCGCACCTGCTGAAAGGCCTGGCCTCCACGCCGTTCGACAGCGAAGGCGTGCGCACCGAGCGTCGTGACATCGTGAAAGACGGCATTCTGACCCAGTGGCTTCTGACCAACTACTCCGCGCGCAAGCTGGGGCTGAAAAGCACCGGGCACGCGGGCGGCATTCACAACTGGCGCATTGCCGGGCAGGGCCTCAACTTTGAGCAGATGCTGAAAGAGATGGGCACCGGTCTGGTGGTGACCGAGCTGATGGGTCAGGGCGTCAGCGGCATCACCGGCGATTACTCTCGCGGCGCGGCGGGCTTCTGGGTTGAAAATGGCGAAATCCAGTATCCGGTGAGCGAAATTACCATCGCTGGCAATCTGAAGGATATGTGGCGCAATATCGTTACGGTCGGTAACGATATTGAAACACGCAGCAATATACAGTGTGGTTCTGTATTACTCCCGGAAATGAAAATCGCCGGACAATAGAGATAGCGTTTTGTTAATAATAAAAAAGGAAGTGAGCAATGCGTAAACATCTGTTAGCGATCGTCGCGGCTTCAACGCTGGTTCTTGGCTCTTCTGCGTTTGCTGCCGATCTTGAAGACGACATGGGCATCCTCGGGCAAAACCTGAAGGTGGTGCAGAAAACCGACAATGCGGCGGAAATGAAAGACGCGCTGACCAAAATGCGTGAAGCGGCGCTGGACGCACAAAAAGCGACGCCTCCTAAACTGGAAAGCAAAGCGGCAGACAGCGCAGAGATGAAAGACTACCGCCACGGCTTTGACGTGCTGGTCGGCCAGATCGACGGCGCGCTGAAGCTCGCTAACGAAGGCAAAGTGAAGGAAGCCCAGGCGGCGGCCGAGCAGTTTGTGACGACCCGTAATACGTATCACAAGAAATACCGTTAACCGATCGCGCATCTGACAAACAACCAGCGGGGGCCAGTGGCCCCCGTTTTTTTTTGCGCGGTAATAAGTAAACCCTATCGCCATCACATTTTTGCGTCACCACGCCTGAACGTTTTCGTTTCCCCGGCGCGCGTTTTGCCGCTGGAATACGTGATATTCATCACGCAAATGCCGTGATTAATCCAGATTCACCGTATTTATGTGGCACAGATCACTGCTGCGGCTCCCCTTTCCACTTCGAAGTGGAAAACAACTCGCTACAAACAATTCTCCCCCAACGTTAGTTTTATTCCAGAGCCATTAACGGGGTAAGACCAGTGATTAACGGAGCGGTAATGAACGACGTTGGGGAACAGGCAGAGCAAACAGAACAGCTCGCGAACACCATGCTGCAGCAGGTTTATGCCCTGCTGGCCCGGAACAACATCATCCCCAATGCGGTACAGGAGCAGATGCTTACTTCCCACGTGCGCGCCATGGCGCACCGGTCCGTGACCGGCGAGCCGCTGCCGGAGGTTGAAGCAGAGCTGTTTGACGAAATTTCACCGGATTCAATGCGGCTTGCCCGTGAAGTGGTGGCGCAGTTTGGCAACCTTCCAGATGAAGAGGCCTGGCTGCTCTCCGTTCACTTTGAAGTCGCGAAAGACAACCTTTAAGGAGCAACACATGGAACAGATTACAGTCGTGATTGGCGATCGCCTGGGTAAAGGTCAGAAAGTGGCGGCCGGTGTGGAAAAAGCAGGTGGACGCGCGGTTGTCGTACCGGGCATGGCGGCAGACATGAAGCTCGGCGACGTGATGAAAGCGGAAAACGCCACCTTCGGCATCTCCTTCTGCGGCAGCGGCGGCGCGGGTGCCATCACCGCCCAGACCAAATATGGCTACAAAGCCAAATACGGTATGCGTTCCGTGGATGAAGGCGTCACCGCCATCAACGAAGGCTGCAACGTGCTGGGCTTTGGCTTTATGGATAAAGAAGAGCTGGGCGAGCGTCTGGTACAGGCGTGGCAGAAAAAATACGGCGCATAAGCATGAAAGAACAGTTCACAACCACGGTGAGAGTGAAGGGGAAGGGCGACGCCAAAGCGCGCGCCTTTGCTGACGCGCTCAACCACGTTCAGGCCGCGGTGATGAAAGCCTCACCGCATATCTTACTGCGTATTGAGCCACAGGATGTGCAGGTCGTTCAGGCGCAAGAAGCGGTGCGAAAAGAAGCGTTTCTGTTCTTCTTTCTGCGCCGGGAAAGACGCACCTACAGCGTGGAGCTGGATGTGACCGTCAACGTGACAGCCATCAATCTCGACCAGGTGGATTTCGTCACGCAACGCTGATTATTCATAAAAGGGCAGACTGATGTTCTTAATTATATTAATAAAATCGCTCATCATCGGCGGCCTGGTAGGCGTCGGTGTCGGGGCCGGGGCTGCACGCATGTTTCATGCGCCTACCACTCAGGGTATGGGCGCGTTTCGTACGTTGGGGGAACTGAACTCCTGCGAAGGGGATCCGGCGTCCCACTTCTCCTTTGGGTTAGGCTTCTTCTTTAACGCCTGGGCCTCTTCCGTGGCCGCAGGGGCTTTCACACAGGACGTTGACCACCGCATCATCCCAAACTGGGGTGCTGCCGCACTGATGATCAAAAACCGTAACGTCGGCGAAACGCTGCACGATCCGCGCAAAATGGCGATTGCCTGCGGCGTGATCGGCATGATCGTCGTGACCTTCCTTAACCTGACCGCCTCCTCCGTGCCCGCTGCGCTTCAGGTCACCGCCGTGAAGGTGCTGGTGCCTGCCGCGAACCTGCTGGTCAACACCGTGATGCCGGTGATCTTCTGGCTGGCGGCCATCGACGCGGGTAAAAAATCGGGCTTCTGGGCCACCATCTTTGGCGGCGCGGCGCAGCTGATTATGGGCAACGCCGTACCGGGCCTGGTGCTGGGGATCCTGATCGGTAAAGGCGTGGAAGAGAGCGGCTGGAACCACGTCACCAAAGTGATGATGGCGGCGATCGTTCTGCTCTTCGTGCTGAGCGGCTTCTTCCGCGGTTTCGACATGAAGATGATCGAATCCTTCCATCTGACCGTGCCGAACTGGCTCGACATGATCCACAACTCGCTCAGCGGTAAATAACAGGAGCCTCGACATGGAACAGAATAAAGGTTTTTGGTATGCCGACTGGTCGTTCCCGATCTTCGTTGGCCTGCTCTCCTCCGGCGTGTTTGCCGGGACGCACATGTACTACCTCTACGGCATCGGCGCGTTTAACGAAGTGGCCTTCGTGGCGATGCTGAAAGCGGGCATTGATACCGGCGTTTACGGCGCGGTGGCAGCGTTTGGCGCGAGCTTCCTGTTCGCCCGTATTATCGAAGGCTCGCTGGTCGGTATTCTCGACATCGGCGGGGCGATCCAGACCGGCGTGGGCCTCGGGGTTCCGGCGCTGCTGCTGGGCGCGGGGATCATGTTCCCGGTGACCAACTTCATTGCCGCGCTGATTACCGGCCTGGTGATTGGTCTGGCGATTGGCTACGTCATCATCCTGGCGCGTAAGTTCACCATCAACCAGAGCAACTCCACCTACGGCGCGGACGTGATGATGGGGGCGGGCAACGCTTCCGGCCGCTTCCTCGGACCGTTGATTATCCTCAGCGCCATGACCGCCTCCATTCCGATTGGCGTGGGTTCTCTGCTGGGCGCGCTGCTGTTCTACATCTGGCAGAAGCCCATTACCGGTGGCGCTATCCTCGGCGCAATGATTCTGGGCTGGCTGTTCCCGGTTGCCCTTTAATACCCGCGGGCGCTCCGGCGCCCGCCTTTTCAGGAGATCCTCATGTTTGATTTACTCCTGCGCCGTGCGCGCCTCGCCGACGATACCCTGACCGATATCGCCATTCAGGACGGGAAGATCGCCGCGACGGGCGACATAGACGCTCCCGCCCGCAAAACGGTGGAGCTAAACGGTGACGTGTTCGTCAGCGCAGGCTGGATTGACTCCCACGTACACTGCTACCCGAACTCCCCGATTTACCACGACGAGCCGGACAGCGTGGGCATTGCCACCGGCGTGACCACCGTGGTGGACGCGGGCAGCACCGGGGCCGACGACGTGGACGATTTCTACGCGATTACCCGCAAGGCCTCCACCGAGGTCTTTGCCCTGCTGAACATCTCCCGCGTGGGGCTGATTGCCCAGAACGAGCTGGCCAACATGGCCAATATTGACGCCGACGCGGTGAAGCAGGCGGTGACGCGCTACCCTGATTTTATCGTCGGCCTGAAGGCGCGCATGAGCAGCAGCGTGGTCGGTGAAAACGGCATCACGCCGCTGGCGTGCGCCAAAGCCATTCAGAAAGAGAACGGCGACCTGCCGCTGATGGTGCACATTGGCAACAACCCGCCGAACCTCGATGAAATTGCCGAGCTGCTGAGCTCTGGCGACATCATCACCCACTGCTACAACGGCAAGCCTAACCGCATTCTGACGCCCTCCGGCGAGCTGCGCGCCTCCATTACGTCTGCGCTGAAGCGCGGCGTGCGTCTGGATGTCGGCCACGGCACGGCGAGCTTCAGCTTTGAGGTGGCGAAACGCGCCATCGCGATGGGCATTCTGCCGCACACCATCAGCTCTGATATCTACTGCCGCAACCGCATCAACGGCCCGGTCGGCTCGCTGGCAAGCGTGATGTCGAAATTCCTCGCCATCGGCATGTCATTGCCGCAGGTGATTGACTGCGTCACGGCGAACGCCGCCGACGGCCTGCGCCTGACGCGTAAAGGCCGCATTCAGCCGGGTCTCGATGCCGACCTGACGCTGTTCACGCTCAAACGCCAGCCGACGGTGCTGACGGATGCCGAAAACGACAGCCTGCAGGCTGAACACATTCTGGTGCCGCTTGCCGCGATCCGCGCAGGCAAGGGCTACATGACCGAACAAGGGAGCACGGAACATGCCTTCGATTTATGAGAAGTACAACTTAAAGCAGGTTATCAACACCTCTGGCCGCATGACGGCGCTGGGCGTCTCCACGCCGCGTCCGGAGGTGGTACAGGCGGCGATGGACGGCATGAATCACTATTTCGAGATGAAGGATCTGGTCAATAAAACCGGGGAATACATCGCGAAGCTGCTGGACGTGGAAGGCGCGACGGTGGTCTCCTGCGCGTCGGCGGGCATTGCCCAGTCCGTGGCCGCGGTGCTGGTGAAAGACAGCGACTGGCTGCTGGAAAACCTGCACGTGACCCCGATTGAGAACAACGAGATCGTCCTGCCGAAAGGCCACAACGTGAACTTTGGCGCGCCGGTGGGCACTATGGTGGCGCTTGGCGGCGGCAGGCTGGTGGAAGCGGGCTACGCCAACGAATGTTCCGCCGATCAGCTGGCGGCGGCGATTACCCCGCGCACGGCGGCGATCATGTACATCAAATCTCACCACTGCGTGCAGAAAAGCATGCTTAGCGTCGAGCAGGCGGCGGTTGTCGCACGTAAACACGACTTGCCGCTCATCGTCGATGCCGCGGCGGAAGAAGATCTGCACGCGTACTACCGCGCCGGCGCGGACCTGGTGATCTACAGCGGTGCGAAGGCGATCGAAGGCCCCACCAGCGGGCTGGTGATCGGCAAGACCCAGTACGTTGAGTGGGTGAAGCGCCAGACGGCGGGGATTGGCCGCGCCATGAAGGTGGGTAAAGAGGGCATTCTTGGCCTGACCTGCGCCATCGAACACTATCTGACGGCCACCAAAGAGAGCGGTGCCGAGATGGTGGCGAAAATGACGCCGTTTATCGAGGCGCTCAACACCCTGAACGGTGTGACCGCGCGCGTGGTCTGGGACAGCGCCGGACGCGACATTGCCCGCACCGAGATTAAGTTTGACGAAGCCACCACCGGCGTCGGCACGGGTGACCTGGTGGCGAAGCTCAAGCAGGGCGAGTACGCCATTTACTTCCGTGGCTACAAGGCCAACGAAGGGATTATCGAAGCGGACGTGCGCAGCGTAAACGCTGACCAGCTGAACATTGTGTACCGCCGCATTAGTGAAGTATTAGGACAGGAGAAAAACGCATGAAACTGACCCCCAACTTTTACCGTGACCGCGTCTGTCTGAACGTGCTGGCTGGCTCAAAGGCCAACGCCAGCGCCATCTACGAGGCGGCGGAAGGTCATGTGCTGGTGGGCGTGCTCTCCAAAAATTACCCGGACGTAGCCAGCGCGGTAGCGGATATGCGCGAGTACGCGGCGCTGATTGATAACGCGCTCTCCGTTGGCCTGGGCGCGGGCGACCCGAACCAGTCGGCGATGGTGAGCGAGATCTCCCGTCAGGTGCAGCCGCAGCACGTTAACCAGGTCTTTACCGGCGTGGCCACCAGCCGCGCGCTGCTGGGGCAGAACGACTCTGTGGTCAACGGTCTGGTCTCTCCGACCGGCACCGTCGGGATGGTGAAAATCTCCACCGGCCCGCTGAGCAGCGCAGCTATGGACGGCATTGTGCCGGTGGAAACGGCGATTGCTCTGCTGAAAGATTTCGGCGGCAGCTCTATCAAATACTTCCCGATGGGCGGCCTGAAGTGCCGTGACGAGTACAAAGCGGTAGCGGAAGCCTGCGCCCGTCACGACTTCTGGCTGGAGCCGACCGGAGGTATCGATCTGGAAAACTATGAGGAGATCCTGCAGATCGCCCTCGACGCGGGCGTGAGCAAAATCATCCCGCATATCTACAGCTCGATTATCGACAAAGCCAGCGGTGATACGCGTCCGGAAGATGTGCGTACCCTGCTGGCGATGACGAAGAAGCTGGTGAAGTAGAACTCACACCTATACAGGAGCCACCATGCACACCCGTACCTTGCTTGTCGCTTCACTCTCAATGTTCGCCACCGCCGCTGTCGCCCAGACGCAATACGCCTGGGTGGGTACCTATAATCCAAACGGTGAAGGGCTGTACCGTTTTACTGTTAACCCGCAAACCGGCGCGCTGAACGATAAAACGTTGGTAAGCAAACTGCCGAATGCGGCGCAGTTGACCCTTTCACAGGACGGCAAAACGCTGTATCTGGCAAGCGAAGTGGAGCAGGGCGTGGTGCAGGCGCTGCGCGTCGGCGATAACGGTGAGCTGAGCGAGCTCAGTCAGGTGGCCTCCGGCGGTGCGGGGCCGGTTTACCTGTCGCTGACGCCGAACGGTCGCCATCTTCTGGTGGCGAACTACGTCAGCGGATCTATCGCGGTGCTGCCCGTTAACGCAGACGGCAGCCTGGGTGACGCCACGGACACACATCAGGATCAAGGCGAACCGGGCGCGGCGAAGCCGGCAGCTGCCGTCGAGGGCAGTTTCGCGATCAGCGATCATAACGGCCCGCATGCGCACATGATCGCCGCCGATCCGAGCGGGAAATACGTTTTTTCCACCGATCTTGGGCTGGATCGCATCTACCAATACCGCTTTGACGATCGGACAGGAAAGCTGACGCCGAACGATCCGCCGTTTATCAGCGCCTCCTCGAAAGGTGCCGGGCCGCGCCACTTTGTCTTTACGCCGAAGGGCGATGCCCTGTGGCTGATTAACGAAGAGGCGTCTACGCTCACCCGGTATACCGTGAATACCAACGGCACCCTGAAAGAGGGTAAAACGGTTTCTGCCCTGCCGGAAGGCTACAAAGGCACCAGCTTTGCTGCCGGGCTCGCATTAAGCGCCGACGGTAAGCAGCTGTATGTGGCTAACCGTTTGCATAACAGCATCGGGCACTTTACCGTAACGGCAGAGGGCACGCTGACGCATCAGGATGACGTGTGGACGCGCGGTGACTACCCGCGCACCCTGACGCTCGATAAGCAGGGGCGCTGGCTGTACGTCATGAACCAGCGCAGCGACAACATTACCCGCTTCCGCGTGGCGCAGGACGGGAAATTGAGCTTTGAGCCAGACTATACCCCGGTCGGCAGCCCATCCCAGATGGTCATTTCACCTTAAGCCGTAAGAGGACAACGACGTGCGATTTCCGAACCAACGTTTGGCGCAACTTTTCGACCTGTTGCAAAACGAGACGCTGCCGCAGGACGAGCTGGCGCAGCGGCTGTCGGTCTCCACGCGAACCGTCCGTGCGGACATCACCGCCCTGAACGCGCTGCTGGCCAGCCACGGCGCGCAGTTCATCCTGAGCCGGGGCAACGGCTACCAGCTCAAAATTGAAGATGCCGAGCGCTATCAGCAGCTTCAGGCATCCCACCCGCGCGCGCTGCGTATCCCGCGAACCGGGCCGGAGCGCGTGCATTATCTGGTGGTGCGTTTTCTGACCTCGGCGTTTTCTCTTAAGCTGGAGGATCTGGCGGACGAGTGGTTCGTCAGCCGCGCCACGCTGCAAAGCGATATGGCGGAGGTGCGCGAGTGGTTTCATCGCTACAACCTGACGCTGGAAACCCGTCCGCGCCACGGCATGAAGCTGTTTGGCAGCGAGATGTCGACCCGCGCCTGCCTGACCGATCTGCTCTGGGAGCTGGCGCAGCAGGACAGCCTGAACCCGCTGGTAACCGACGTGGCGCTCAATGCGGGCGTGGCGGAGCAGATGGTGCCGGTGCTGCACGACGCCTTGACCCGTCACCACATTCGCCTGACCGATGAAGGCGAGCTGTTCCTGCGCCTGTACTGCGCGGTGTCGGTACGTCGCATCAGCGAAGGTTACCCGCTGCCGGAATTCCATGCCGAAGACGTGGAAGAGAACGTGCGCGAGGCGGCGAAGGATATCGCGGTGACCCTCCAGCAGCTGGCCGGCAAGGCGCTTTCGCCGTCGGAGGAGAGCTGGCTGTGCGTGCACATTGCGGCGCGGCAGATTCAGGAGATCGCGCCCAGCGCCATTAACGCTGACGACGACGAGGCGCTGGTCAACTATATCCTGCGCTATATCAACACCCACTATAACTACAATCTGCTCAGCGACGCGCAGCTGCACGCGGATCTGCTCACGCACATCAAAACCATGATCACCCGCGTGCGGTATCAAATCATGATCCCCAATCCGCTGCTGGATAACATCAAGCAGCACTACCCGATGGCGTGGGACATGACGCTGGCCGCGGTGTCGAGCTGGGGCAAATACACGCCGTATGTGATCAGCGAAAACGAGATTGGCTTCCTGGTGCTGCATATTGGCGTCGGGCTTGAGCGCCACTACAACATCGGCTACCAGCGTCAGCCGCGCGTGCTGCTGGTATGCGACGCCGGTAACGCCATGGTGCGCATGATTGAGGCGGTACTGCAGCGTAAATACCCGCAGATTGAGGTGACGCGCACGCTCACCCTGCGCGAGTACGAGCTGGCAGAAACCATTAGCGAAGACTTTGTGATCGCGACCGCCCGCGTCAGCGAAAAGTCAAAACCGGTGGTAATGATCGCCCCGTTCCCGACCGACTACCAGTTAGAGCAGATTGGCAAGCTGGTGCTGGTGGACCGCACCCGCCCGTGGATGCTGGATAAATACTTCGACGCGGCCCATTTCCGCATTATCGACAAGCCGATCGATCAGCAGACGCTCTTCCGCGAGCTGTGTGAACAGCTTGAAGCAGAGGGCTTTGTCGGCGCGGAGTTTCTGGATTCGGTTGTTGAACGTGAAGCTATCGTCAGCACCATGCTCGGCGACGGCATCGCGCTGCCGCACTCCCTCGGCCTGCTGGCGCAGAAAACGGTGGTCTACACCGTGCTCGCCCCGCACGGCGTGCAGTGGGGCGACGAAACCGCGCACGTTATCTTCCTGCTCGCCATCAGCAAAAGCGAGTACGAAGAGGCCATGGCGATTTACGATATTTTCGTCACTTTCCTGCGCGAGCGGGCGATGTCACGGCTCTGTAGCTGCGAGGATTTCGCCGGGTTTAAGGCGGTGGCGATGGAGAGTTTGAGTCGTTTTTGAGAGGCGATATCCAGAATTCGATGTAATGCGAATGTAATGCTAAACTGCATTACACATTCGATTTTTCTGGAGGCATAATGGCCACGCTAAACGTCCGTTTGGATGACAAACTCAAAAACGAGGCTTATGCCGTGCTGGAAAAACTCAATATTACCCCAACGGAAGCGGTGCGATTGCTGTTTCAGTACGTTGCTGAAACGGGGCGCATGCCGGTGAAAACGGTCACCATCAGCGACAGCGAAGATGCGCTGATACAGACAGTCCGGGAGCGACTGGCTAATCCGCAAAAGGGGATAAAGGTTAGTCTGGATGACTTATGAGTTTGAGTTTGCCTGAGGGCGTTATAATGAGTGATACAGAAAAAGAGAAAAATCAGCCGTTTATCATGACGCAAACAAACGGCTCTAACGCTCACCGCAAATGATGCACAACCTGGTTGCTGCTGCCGCGCCAGATGAGCGCCGGGTCTTTTAAATCCTGCACGAACTTGCCGTCGACCAGCACGTTAATCAGATCCACGACTTCCATTTGCTGCGCATTCAGTTCATCCAGCTTGTAGCCCGTCCAGACCCAGATATCTTTTCCCGGACACTCTGCGCGAATGCGCTCCACCAGCTTCAACATATCCGGCACGTTTTGCGGGTGCAGGGGATCGCCGCCGGAGAGCGAGATCCCCTGGCGTTTGATGCGCGTGTCGTTCAGGTCGTTGATGATTTTATCTTCCATCTCCGCGGTGAACGGCATGCCGGAATTGAGTCGCCAGGTGCTTTTGTTGTAGCAGCCGGGGCATTCGTGGACGCAGCCTGAAACAAACAGGGTGCAGCGGGTGCCGGGGCCGTTGACGATGTCGACAGGGTAGTACTGGTGATAGTTCATTGCGAATAACCACGCCGGGTGGCGCTGCGCTTACCCGGCCTACAAAAGAGAGCGGTCCGTAGGCCCGGTAAGCGCAGCGCCACCGGGCATTAATGTGGCAGCGGATTAACCGATCTGCCCATTTCCCAGATGCTTCACGCGGCGCTTCACTTCTTCCTGTTTGCCAGCGTTAAACGGACGGGCGTCCGGGCTGCCGAGATAGCCGCATACGCGACGGGTCACGGAGACGCGAGCCGCATCGTGGTTGCCGCATTTCGGGCAGGTGAAGCCTTTACTGGTACATTCAAACTCACCGGTGAAGCCGCACTCGTAACACTCATCAATTGGCGTGTTGGTCCCGTAATACGGCACGTGCTGGTAGCTATAGTCCCACACGTCCTCCAGCGCCTTGAGGTTGTGCTGAATGTTTGGGTACTCGCCGTAGCAGATGAAGCCGCCGCTGGCGATCGGTGGATACGCTGCTTCGAAGTCGATCTTGTCGTACGGGTTCACCTTTTTCTCGACGTCGAGGTGGAAGCTGTTGGTGTAGTACCCTTTATCGGTCACGCCTTCCACAATCCCGAACTCGGCGGTGTCCAGGCGGCAGAAGCGGTCGCACAGGTTCTCGCTTGGGGTGCTGTACAGGCTGAAACCGTAGCCGGTTTCCTCTTTCCACTGGTCTACCGCGTCGCGCAGGCGCTGAACGATGGCGATGCCTTTCTCACGCAGGGCTTCGCTGTCGTACATGTGCGTGTCGCCAAACAGGGCGTTGATGGTCTCGTGGATGCCGATGTAGCCCAGCGAAATCGACGCGCGGCCGTTTTTGAAGATCTCGGATACGTCATCGTCCGCCTTCAGGCGCACGCCGCAGGCCCCTTCCATATAGAGGATCGGCGCCACGCGGGCTTTGACCCCTTCGAGGCGCGCAATGCGGGTCATCAGTGCCTTACGCGCCAGCTGCAGGCGCTCATCCAGCAGTTTCCAGAATTCAGCTTCATTACCTTTTGCCTCCAGCGCGATGCGCGGCAGGTTGAGGCTGATCACGCCCAGGTTGTTACGCCCGTCGTGGATCTGCTCGCCGTTTTCATCCTCGTACACGCCGAGGAAGCTGCGGCAGCCCATTGGCGTTTTAAACGAACCGGTCACTTTGACGACCTGATCGTAGTTCAGGATGTCCGGGTACATGCGCTTGCTCGCGCACTCCAGCGCCAGCTGTTTGATGTCGTAGTTCGGGTCACCAAACTTGTGGTTCAGGCCGTCGCGAATCGCGAACACCAGTTTCGGGAACACGGCGGTTTTACGGTTTTTGCCGAGGCCGGAAATACGGTTGCGCAGGATCGACTGCTGGATCAGGCGTGATTCCCAGCTGGTGCCCAGCCCAAAGCCGAAGGTTACAAACGGCGTCTGGCCGTTGGCGGTGTGCAGCGTGTTCACCTCATATTCCAGCGACTGGAAGGCGTCGTAGCACTCTTTCTCGGTACGGGAATGCGCATAGCCGTCCGCGTCCGGAATCTGCCACTCTTCGGCGGTTTTACGGTGCTTGTTGAAGCTCGCCGTCACGAACGGGGCCAGCACTTCGTCAATGCGGTTAATGGTGGTGCCGCCGTAAATATGGCTGGCGACCTGGGCGATGATCTGCGCCGTGACCGCGGTAGCCGTGGAGATCGACTTAGGCGGTTCAATCTCCGCGTTACCCATTTTAAAGCCGTGGGTCAGCATGCCTTTGAGATCGATCAGCATGCAGTTGAACATCGGGAAGAACGGCGAATAGTCGAGATCGTGGTAGTGGATCTCGCCGCGCTCGTGCGCCGAGACCACATCGCGCGGCAGCAGATGCTGACGGGCATAGTGTTTGGCGACGATACCGGCCAGCAGGTCGCGCTGGGTGGGTATCACTTTACTGTCTTTATTGGCGTTTTCATTGAGCAGCGCAGAGTTGGTCTGCTCCACCAGGCCACGGATCTCCTGGTTCAGACGGCCGCGCTTCTCGCGCTGCACGTCACGATCGTGGCGGTACTCAATGTAGGCGCGCGCCAGCTGCTTGTAAGGCCCCGCCATCAGCTGGTTTTCAACCGCGGTCTGGATCTCGTTGATATCAACCTGGCTGCGTTCATTCATCTGGCTGCTAACGACTTCTGCGACGGTGGCGCAGTAATCTGCGTCATCGACTCCCGCTGCTTTAGCTGCACGCAGAATGGCTTCCTGGATGCGCTCTGATTTAAACGGCACTTTACAGCCATCACGTTTCATCACATGCGGTGTCATGATCACTCCATTTTTAAAAACAGGTTATCCACAGAGGTGGAGAAGTATTCACCGGACGCATTTCCCGCCAGGCCAAAGACTTCCCGCGTTCCCAGCTCGTGTTATCCACAATTCCGGCCAGCGTAAGCGCCGTCTTGTTGTTGGAATAGTAGACGATAAATACAAGATGTTGGGTCGGCGTGCATTTTAAGTGCTACATATAGTGATTTGCATCAAACATGTTTGCGATTTATTTGATGCAGAACAAAGTAAAAAGACGAGAGTACAAACGACGGGCGCTTCAGCGATTGTAAAGGCGGGCGAGAAAAATCTGATTAATTATTCAACAAAAACAGTAAAGTAAGCCGGGTGCTGAGCCGCACCCGGCAGGGAAAGTTACTGCTGCAACCACCAGACGGCTTCAAACGGACGCAGCGACGTCGTTTGCGGTGCCGGGTAGTTACTCATCAGCACCTGCGACTTATCGCTGAGAGCCTCTGTCTGCCATTCCTGCGGCGTATGACTCAGGTTCGCCACCACCATCAGCGTCTGCCCCTGCCACTGGCGGCGATAGCACCACAGGGAAGGGTGTTCCGGCAGGAGATCCTCATAATCCCCCCACGTCAGCACCGGCAGGGTTTTGCGCAGGCGAATCAGCGACTGGTAGGTGTAGAACACCGAATCCGCATCGTCCAGCGCCGCGCGGGCGTTCACGGTTTCGTAGTTATCGCAGACCCCAATCCACGGCTCGCCCTCGGTAAAGCCCGCGTTGTGCGACGCGTCCCACTGCATTGGGGTTCGCCCGTTGTCGCGGGATTTACTCGCCAGAATCGCCAGTAATTCATCCGGCTCGCGGCCGCTGGCGCGCAGTTCGGCGAACATGTTCAGACTTTCCACGTCGCGGTAATCGGTGATGCGGCTGAAGTGCGGGTTGGTCATGCCAAGCTCTTCACCCTGATAGATATACGGCGTGCCCTGCATCCCGTGCAGCACCATGCCGAGCATTTTCGCGGCGTGAACCCGGTATTCTCCTTCGTCACCGAAGCGCGACACGATGCGCGGCTGATCGTGGTTACACCAGAACAGCGCATTCCAGGCTTTGTTGTGCATCCCCTGCTGCCAGTGGCGGAAGAGGGTTTTTAGCGCCACGAAGTCCGGCTTCGCCAGCGTCCACTTTTCGCCGCCGGGGTAATCCACCTTCAGATGATGGAAGTTAAAGGTCATCGACAGCTCGCGCCCGTCGAGAGACGCATACTGCTGGCAGTTCTCCAGCGAGGTCGAGGACATCTCGCCTACCGTCATCAGGTTGCGCGGGGTAAAGACGTCGCGGCTCATCTCCTGCAGATATTCATGGATGCGCGGCCCGTCAGTGTAGAAGCGGCGACCGTCACCCGTCTCGTCATTCGGGAAATCCTGATCTTTCGAAATCAGGTTAATGACATCCAGACGCAGGCCGTCGACGCCGCGATCGGCCCAGAACTCGCACACCTTTTTCAGCTCGGCGCGCACGGCCGGATTCTCCCAGTTGAGATCCGCCTGCTCCGGGGCGAACAGGTGCAGGTAATACTGTTCGCTCTCCGCGTGCCAGCGCCAGGCGTTGCCGCCAAACTTGGAGCGCCAGTTGTTGGGCAACTGCTCCGGCGTGCCGTCTCGCCAGATGTAGAACTGGCGGTACGGGCTCGCTTTGTTCAGCGACTCGCGGAACCAGGCGTGCTGCGTGGAGGTGTGGTTAAACACCATGTCCAGCACGATGCGAATGCCGCGCGCGTGCGCCTCAGCGACCAGCTCGTCGAAATCATCCAGCGTGCCGTAGGCCGGATCGATGGCGGTGTAGTTCGCCACGTCGTAGCCGTTGTCCACCTGCGGGGAGATATAAAACGGCGTCAGCCAGATGGCGTCGATGCCGAGGGTTTTCAGGTAGTCCAGACGCTGCGTCACGCCGCGTAAATCGCCGGTGCCGCTGCCGGTGGTGTCCTGGAAACTCTTGGGGTAAATCTGGTAGATAACGCCGTTTTGCCACCAGTGAGGAAGGGTATTCATAATGCGTTCCTGCAAATGCGAAGGGGCGCAACTGCGCCCCGAAAGATGAAGTTAAACAATCTGCAGCGAGCCCTGACGGAACTTACGCTGGTAAACCACGGTGGTGAGCGCCATTGGGACGATAATGGCGATGGCCATTGCCAGGGCAAACACCTGCCAATAAGCGGGCTGGATGGAGAGGATGCCCGGTAAGCCGCCGACGCCAATCCCGTTCGCCATCACGCCGTTCAGTCCACATACCAGGCCTGCCAGACCGGAACCGATCATCGCGCAGAGCATCGGGAAGCGGTATTTCAGGTTGATACCGTACATTGCCGGTTCGGTGACGCCGAGGTAGGCGGAGATGGCCGCCGGAACGGAGATCTCGCGTTCGTTGTGCTTGCGGCTGACGATAATGATGCCGGTCACCGCGGACGCCTGGGCAATGTTAGACAGGGCGATAATCGGCCAGACCGGCGTGCCGCCGAGGCTCTGGATCATCTGCATATCAATTGCCAGCGTGGTCTGGTGCACGCCGGTGATCACCAGCGGGGCATACAGGAAGCCAAACAGCGCGGCGCCAATCGGGGCGAAGCTGCCGGTCATCAGGTGACGCACCGCGAAGGCCACGCCGTCGCCAATCATGCGGCCAAACGGACCGATAAAGGCGTGCGCCAGGAAGACCGCCAGAATCAGCGAGCACACCGGCACCACCACCAGATAAAGGTAGTCCGGCACGATGCGCTTCAGGCGCGTTTCAATAAAGCCCAGCGCCAGGCCCGCCAGCAGGGCCGGAATGACCTGCGCCTGATAGCCCACTTTGGCGATGGTAAACAGGCCAAAGTTCCACACCTCCGGCACCTGTTGACCAAGTAAGTAAGCGTTCATTAACTGCGGAGAGACCAGCGTGACGCCGAGTACAATACCGAGGATCGGCGTACCGCCCATCTTGCGCACTGCGGACCAGCAAATCCCGACCGGTAGATAGAAGAAGATCGCTTCGCCAATCAGCCACAGGAAGTCGTACACGGTTTTCAGCGCCGGGTACATCTGCGCCAGGGTCTTGCCGTCGCTCATCGGCACGTCGCCGATGACGTTACGGAAGCCTAAAATCAGGCCTCCGCTGATCAGCGCCGGCAGCAGCGGGAAGAAGATCTCCGCGAAGTGGGAAATCAGCTGCTCGTGCCACTTCATATTCTGGCGCGCAGCCTTCTTGGCCTGCTCTTTATCCGCCGCGCTGTGCCCGGTGGTCGCCAGCAGAGCCTGATAGTAATCGCCCACTTCGGTACCAATCACCACCTGGAACTGACCGGCGTTGGTGAAGCAGCCTTTTACCATTTTCAGCTCTTCAATCGCCTTCGGGTTCGCTTTGGCCGGATCGTTCAGCACGAAGCGCAGGCGGGTAATGCAATGGCTGACGGTTGCGATGTTTTCGCGGCCGCCGACCAGGACGATCAGCTGATCAATATCTGCTTGTTTGACTTTACTCATCATGAAACCTCATGACAGATGGTGAGGGGTGTAATGACCTGAGCGCAAGCCTACTCCTTCAGCGTGACGGCGAAAATGGGAACGTTCCCGAAATCGGGCGAAGATCACAATAAACCGATTGGTGGGGGTTATGAAAGGTGGGCAGGAATAACGATCTGACGTGGCTCTGCGCGCCCGTTGATCTGCTCGATCAGCTGCGCGGCGGCCTGTCTGCCGGACTCAGCGTAGCCCGGATCGACGGTGATGATCTCCGGGTGCAAAAACTTCATCAGCGGCGTGCTGCCGACGCTCGCCACCTGCAGACCGTCGATACGCTGCTCCTGCAGATATTTACTCGCGCCCAGCGCCAGCGTATCCGTGGCGCACACCAGCGCGGTGGTCTGCGGCGTCAGGACGCTGGCGACCTGCTCGTAGCCCTGCTTCATGCCCAGCCCCGGCAGGGAGGCCACGGCGGAGAGGTTGTGCTTTTTGCAAAACGCCAGATAGGCCTCATGGCGTCGCTTGCCGGTGGTAACGTCCGCGTGCGGTACGCCGAGGAAGCTGATGTGGCGATGGCCTTCGTCAAACAGGCGCTGCATCAGGGTGATAATCGCGCCCTCGTCGTCATAGCAGACGGAGGCAAAACCGTGGGCATCGCGCGCCAGCAGCACCAGCGACGGTTGCCAGGGTTTTAGCATCTCGTCTTTGATGCCGGTAAAACCGAACAGCACCACGCCGTCAATGTTGCGCCGCTGGAGCATCCCCAGATGCTCTTCTACCAGCTGGGGCGAGAACTGGCTCTCCATCATGATCGGGTCATATCCCTGCTCGTAGAAGGCGGGCAGCATGGTCTGCACGGCGAGGTTTTCAGACAGAGAATCCAGACGCGAGACAATGATGGCGACCACTTTGTCACTCTGCCCGCGCATGGCGCGCGCGGAGCGGGAAGGGGAAAAGCCGTGCTGATTCATGACCGCCTCAACGCGCTCGCGGGTGCGTTCGCTGACGCCGCTTTCGTTGTTCAGCACGCGTGAGACGGTCGATTTCCCCACGCCGCTTAAACGCGCGATGTCTTTAATCGTAAGGCGGTTCTGCATGCTGTATTCCCTGTAACAACGACAATGTAATATATTGAGCCTAATGCTATAGCGCGATTTCGCTATGGGCTAAATCTGGTTTACGTTCGGTTTATTTGCAGGGGGGTATAATACCGCCCGAATCATCAAAAAGGGTACGCTTAAATCCTTATACTGCGCGGCGACACCCTACTTTTTACTTACCGGAGGCTTCATGGATCCCGATCCCACACCTCTCCTGAACGGGAGAATGCGTTCTTTCCGGTAAGCCAGCCTGTTGCTGACTCACCGGTGATGTGAGGCAGCAGCGTCCCAAACGTTCCTGCTTGAAAAATTGAGTGCCTCTCAGGTACGGCTTTGCCACGCCTGAAGGAAATGCTGCGTCCGCCTTTGCGGATGCGGAGGAATGACGATGTTTAAAAATATCACCCGGCAGCTGCAGGCCCTGCTGAGCCGCCACCTGCCACACCGTCTTGTTCAGCGCGACCCGCTGCCAAACGCCAAAAACATGGCGGGGGCGGCGATCCCCGCGTCCCTGACCGAACGCTGCCTGAACGTGGCGGCGATGGATGAAAACGAAGTCTGGCGCGCCTTTGGCGGACACCCGGAAGGGCTGAACGCGGCAGAAGTGGAAAAAATCCGCGCCGTGCATGGCGATAACCTCATTCCGGCGCAAAAGCCGTCTCCGTGGTGGGTGCATCTGTGGCTCTGCTACCGCAACCCGTTCAACCTGCTGCTGACCGTGCTCGGCCTCATCTCCTACGCGACGGAAGATCTGTTTGCCGCAGGGGTGATTGCCCTGATGGTGGGCATCTCCACGCTGCTGAACTTTATTCAGGAGGCCCGCTCCACCAAAGCGGCGGACGCCCTGAAGGCGATGGTCAGCAACACCGCGACCGTCTCGCGCGTGATCAACGATCTCGGCGAAAACGCCTGGGTGGAATTGCCTATCGACCAGCTGGTGCCGGGCGATCTGGTGAAGCTGGCCGCGGGGGACATGATCCCGGCGGATTTACGCATCATCCAGGCGCGCGATCTGTTTGTGGCGCAGGCTTCCCTGACCGGCGAATCCCTGCCCGTTGAGAAGGTGGCGCGCAGCCGCGACCCGCAGCAGATGAACCCGCTCGAGTGCGACACCCTCTGCTTTATGGGGACCACGGTCGTCAGCGGCACCGCGCAGGCGATTGTCACCGCCACCGGGGGCAACACCTGGTTTGGTCAGCTTGCCGGGCGCGTCAGCGAGCAGGAGAGCGAGCCGAATGCCTTCCAGAAAGGGATTGGCCGCGTCAGCATGCTGCTGATCCGCTTTATGATGGTGATGACGCCAATCGTGCTGCTGATCAACGGCTACACCAAAGGCGACTGGTGGGAGGCGGCGCTGTTCGCGCTCTCCGTAGCGGTCGGCTTAACGCCGGAAATGCTGCCGATGATTGTCACCTCTACGCTGGCGCGCGGGGCGGTGAAGCTCTCTAAACAGAAGGTGATCGTCAAACACCTCGACGCCATCCAGAACTTTGGCGCGATGGACATTCTCTGCACCGATAAAACCGGCACCCTGACGCAGGACAAAATCGTGCTGGAGAACCACACCGACATTTCCGGCAAAACCAGCGAGCGCGTGCTGCACAGCGCGTGGCTGAACAGCCACTACCAGACCGGGCTGAAAAACCTGCTCGACGTCGCCGTGCTGGAAGGCGTGGACGAGGAGGCCGCCCGCACGCTCTCCGGCCGCTGGCAGAAGGTGGATGAGATCCCGTTCGACTTCGAGCGCCGCCGTATGTCGGTGGTGGTGAGCGAGCAGCCGAACGTGCATCAGCTGATCTGCAAAGGGGCGCTGCAGGAGATCCTCAACGTGTCGACGCAGGTACGCTATAACGGCGACATCGTGCCGCTGGACGACACCATGCTGCGCCGCATCAAGCGCGTCACCGACAACCTCAACCGTCAGGGGCTGCGCGTGGTGGCGGTGGCGAGCAAGTTCCTGCCCGCGCGTGAGGGGGACTATCAGCGTATCGACGAATCCGATCTGATCCTCGAGGGCTACATCGCCTTCCTCGATCCGCCGAAAGAGACCACCGCCCCGGCGCTGAAGGCGCTGAAGGCGAGCGGTATTACCGTGAAAATCCTCACCGGCGACAGCGAGCTGGTGGCGGCCAAAGTGTGCCACGAGGTGGGGCTGGACGCGGGCGACGTGGTGGTGGGGAGCGATATTGAACATCTCTCCGATGACGAGCTGGCGAAGCTGGCCCAGCGCACCACGCTTTTTGCCCGCCTGACGCCGATGCACAAAGAGCGCATCGTTACCCTGCTTAAGCGCGAAGGGCACGTGGTGGGCTTCATGGGCGACGGCATCAACGACGCGCCCGCCCTGCGTGCGGCGGATATCGGTATCTCCGTAGACGGGGCGGTGGATATTGCCCGCGAAGCGGCGGATATCATTCTGCTGGAAAAGAGCCTGATGGTGCTGGAGGAGGGCGTGATTGAAGGGCGCCGTACCTTTGCCAATATGCTCAAGTACATCAAGATGACCGCCAGCTCCAACTTCGGTAACGTCTTCAGCGTGCTGGTGGCGAGCGCGTTTCTGCCGTTCCTGCCGATGCTGCCGCTGCACCTGCTGATCCAGAACCTGATGTACGACGTGTCTCAGGTGGCGATCCCGTTTGATAACGTGGACGACGAGCAGATCCAGAAGCCGCAGCACTGGAACCCGGCAGATCTTGGGCGCTTTATGCTGTTCTTTGGCCCGATCAGCTCCATCTTCGACATCCTGACCTTCTGCCTGATGTGGTTTGTGTTCCACGCCAACACCCCGGAACACCAGACGCTGTTCCAGTCCGGCTGGTTCGTGGTAGGTCTGCTGTCCCAGACGCTGATTGTGCATATGATCCGCACGCGCCGCATTCCGTTTATCCAGAGCCGTGCCGCGTGGCCGCTGATTATGATGACGGGGATTGTGATGGCGCTCGGCATCGCGCTGCCGTTCTCACCGCTGGCAAGCTACCTGCAGCTGCAGGCGCTGCCGCTGAGCTACTTCCCGTGGCTGGTGGCGATCCTCGCCGGTTATATGGTGCTGACCCAGATGGTGAAAGGGTTTTATGCGCGTCGGTATGGGTGGCAGTAACGGCAAGCCCGGTGGCGCTGCGCTTACCGGGCCTACGATCCGAACGTAGGCCGGGTAAGGCGAAGCCGCCACCCGGCAATAGCTTTCCTCCCAAATTCAACAACCTGTGATCTCCGTCGGCGCATTCGCTTGACGACAAATTGAGCGCATGTTAACAGAATGTTTTGCCTTTATTTGGCCCGTCAGATAAGGAACATTCATGTTACGGTACAGCCTCTTAACCGCCGGGCTGATGCTCGGCGCCTCTGCCTTTGCCGCCCCGGCAGGGGATCTCCCCTTAATGCCCTGGCCTGCGAAGGTCGAACGCCCGACGACCCAGGGCGCACTGGTGCTTAGCAACAACGTTTCTGTAAGCGTCAGCGGGGACGATCTCGGTGACGCCGTCAACCGACTGCGCCAGCGCATCGCCCTGCAAACCGGCTGGACGCTGCAGCCTCAGGCTGAAAAGCCAGACAAACCAACTATCCGCATCGCCATCGCTAAAAAGGTGAAGCCGCAGCCGCTGCCGGACAGCGATGAAAGCTATAAGCTCACGGTGGACGCCAACGGCGTGAACATCTCCGCCAACACCCGCTTCGGTGCCTTGCGCGCCATGGAAACTTTGCTCCAGCTGGTGCAGAACGGAGCGGAAAACACCTCGATCCCGTGGGTGACCATTGAAGATTCACCGCGCTTCCCGTGGCGCGGGCTGCTGCTCGATTCGGCACGCCACTTTCTCCCGCTGCCGGATATCAAACGCCAGATCGACGGCATGGCCGCGGCGAAGCTCAACGTGCTGCACTGGCATTTGACCGACGACCAGGGCTGGCGCTTCAGCTCGAAGCGTTATCCAAAATTAACCCAGCTTGCCAGCGACGGGCTGTTCTACACGCCTGAGCAGATGCGCGAGGTGGTGCGTTACGCCGCCGAGCGCGGCATTCGCGTGGTGCCGGAGATCGACATGCCGGGCCACGCCTCGGCGATTGCCGTGGCCTACCCGGAGCTGATGAGCGCCCCGGGACCGTACGCCATGGAACGCCACTGGGGCGTGCTGAAGCCGGTTCTCGATCCCACCAAAGAGGCAACATACGCTTTTGCTGACGCGATGGTCAGCGAACTGGTGGCGATCTTCCCCGATCCGTATCTGCACATCGGCGGCGACGAAGTGGACGACAGCCAGTGGAAAGCGAACCCGGCTATCCAGCAGTTTATGCGCGACAATAGGCTGGCGGACAGCCACGCGCTGCAGGCGTACTTCAACCGCAGGCTGGAAACGATCCTCGAGAAGCATCACCGCCAGATGGTCGGCTGGGATGAGATCTACCATCCCGATCTGCCGAAAAGCATTCTGATCCAGTCCTGGCAGGGCCAGGACGCGCTGGGGCAGGTGGCGCAGAACGGCTACAGGGGCATTCTGTCGACCGGCTTTTATCTCGACCAGCCCCAGTCCACCGCCTATCACTACCGCAACGAGATCGTCCCGCAGGGGTTAAACGGCGTGGACGTGATAGCGGACACCGACAGCGCCCAGAGCTGGGCCTTCTCCATGCCGCGCCTGAAGGGCAAGCCGGTGGAGGGGAGCTTCACGCTGGTGAAAGGGGATGCCGGCTGGCGCGGGTTTATTGATTTTGCCGGGAAATCCCGCCGCGCGGTGCAGGATATTGAATGGCGGGATGACAATCAGGTGACCTTCACCGTCGATACCTGGATGGGCGAAACGCGCCCGGTTGTCACCGTTGATAACGACAAACTCTCCGGTTATTTCCTCGTCGGGAATACGCGCTACCCGATTAGCGGCACGCGTCTGGACGACGTGCCGAAAGGCGTTCCGCCCGTCGTGCCGGACGTGGCGAACCAGTCCAACCTGCTCGGCGGCGAAGCGGCGCTGTGGGCGGAAAACGTGGTGGCGCCGGTGCTGGATATTCGCCTGTGGCCACGTACGTTTGCGGTGGCGGAGCGGCTCTGGTCCGCGCAGGACGTCAACGACGTCGACAACATGTACACCCGCCTGCAGGCGATGGACAGCTGGTCGACGGTGTCGGTCGGGCTGCAGCAGCATACCCAGCAGCAGGTGCAGTTCACGCGCCTCGCCGGTAATGCCGACACCCTGCCGCTGCAGGTCCTCGCGCAGGCGATTGAACCGGCTCAGTATTACACCCGCCAGCACCTGAAGTTCCGGGCCGGAAACTACCATCAGTTCGAGCCGCTCAACCGCTTTGCGGATGCGCTGAACGCCGAAAGCACCACCGTGCGCCAGATGCACAAATGGGCGGACCGTCTGGTGAGCGATGCGGAAGACACGGAAAGCGCCGACGCCCTGCGCCACATCTTTAACCGCTGGCAGAGCAACACCAGCGACGCGCTGGCCTTAAGCGAAAACAGCTATCAGCTGAAGGCGATGAAGCCGGTGATCCAGGAGGTGGATAAGCTGGCCTCGATTGGCCTGCGGCTCACCGACCTGGTGGCGCGTCAGGGCACGCTGGATGACAAAGAGATCGCCTCGATTCAGAGCGAGCTGGATAACGCGGCGAAGGTGCAGGACGAAGTGGTGATTGCGGCGGTGTACCCGCTGGAGACGCTGCTGCGCGCCACGCGGAATCAGTAGCAAGCAACAAAAAAGGCAGCCTGGGCTGCCTTTTTTCATCGCCAAAGCGAATTAGCGACGAACGGCAATCGCTTCGATTTCAATTTTCACGTCTTTTGGCAGACGCGCCACTTCCACGCAGGAGCGCGCCGGGAAGGTGGCGTTATGCTCGGTGAAGAACGCTTCGTAGGTGGCGTTAACGGTCGCGAAATCGTTCAGATCCTTCACGAACACGGTGGTTTTCACGATATCACCCACTTTCAGACCGGCAGATTCCACGATAGCCTGCACGTTTTCCAGCGACTGACGCGCCTGCGCCGCGACATCTTCCGGCACCGCGCCGGTTTTTGGGTTCACGGGGATCTGACCTGAAGTGATGATCATGCTGCCCAGATCAACGCCCTGAACGTAAGGGCCGATAGCGGCTGGTGCATTTTCCGTCGCGAGTACTTTGCTCATGTTTTCTCCAGAATTACAGCGTTAAGAATGTTCCCGGCCATTATAACAGCCGGGATTTCATTACCAACCTCAATTAGTTGGCCAGCACCACATAATGAGAAAACTCTTTTTCGCAGTATTTGCATTTGAGCGCGATGTCATTCGCGCGCTTTTTCACTGCGAAACTGGAGGAAACCGGTTCAGCGTGACTGATGCAGTTGCTGTTCGGGCAGACCAGCACGCTTTCGATACGTTCTGGCAGGCTCGGGCGGGATTTGCCGACCACTTCGTACTCGTCGATGCGGTTGACGGTGGCGTCCGGCGCGTACAGCGACAGCTGGTTAACCTGCTCGTCGGTCAGGAAGGTGTTCTCGATTTTGATCAGGTCTTTGCGGCCCATCTCGCCCGACGGCAGGTTCAGGCCGATGGTGATGCGCTGGTCAGTTTCGGTCAGTTTGAACAGCGTCAGCAGCTTAAAGCCCACCTGCGCAGGGATATGGTCAATCACGGTGCCACGCTTGATGGCTTCAACCTGGAGTTTGTTATCGTGTGTCATGGTCGTCTCCCCTTACAGAGCTAATTCGCGATTCAGAACCAGTGCCAGTAACGCCTGGCGAGCGAAGATGCCGTTCCCGGCCTGCTGGAAGTACCAGGCGTGCGGCGTTTTATCCACATCTGTGGTGATCTCATCGATGCGCGGCAGCGGATGCAGGACCTTCATGTTGTCGCGCGCGCCTTCCAGGTCGCTGGCGCGCAGCACGAACTGCGCCTTCACGTTGGCGTATTCGGACGGGTCAAGACGCTCTTTCTGCACGCGGGTCATGTACAGAATATCCACGTGGCTCATCACCTCTTCGATGCTGGCATGCAGGCTCCACGCAATGCCTTTCTCGTCCAGCATGTCGAGAATGTACTGCGGCATCGCCAGCGCCTCCGGGGCGATGAAGTAGAAGCGGTTGCCGTTAAATTTCGCCAGCGCCTGGGTCAGGGAGTGGACGGTGCGGCCATACTTCAGGTCGCCAACCATGGCGATGTTCAGGTTCTCAAGCGTGCCCTGCGTCTCCTGAATGGTGAACAGATCCAGCAGCGTCTGCGTTGGGTGCTGGTTGGCACCGTCACCGGCGTTCAGCACCGGAATGCCGCCGGAAAACTCGGTTGCCAGGCGCGCCGCGCCCTCCTGCGGGTGACGCATCACAATCGCGTCGACGTAGGTGCTGATCACTGAAATGGTATCCGCCAGGGTCTCGCCTTTTTTACCCAGCGACGTGTTGCTGCTGTCAGAGAAGCCCACCACGCTCGCGCCCAGGCGGTGCATGGAGGTCTCAAAGGAGAGGCGGGTGCGGGTCGAGGCTTCAAAGAAGCAGCTCGCAATCACCTTGTGCTTCAGCAGCTCCGGTTGCGGATTGGCCTTCAGTTTTGCCGCGGTTTCCAGAACCAGTTCCAGCTCTTCGCGGCTGAGGTCGTTTATGGAAATGATGTGTTTTTGATAAAGCGGATTCATGTTTATCTCCTGACGCCGGGCAAAAAAAAGCCCCTCAAATGAGGGGCTCTGGGAATAGGTTTAGCAACGGGAAGAAAAACGGCAGGCCAGCGTCTGATTTCAGACGCGGTAAGACGTTATGTCGTACACGCTTGACCATGCTTCCTCCCGGCAAATTGTCGGGCATTATACGCAGCTCGCTTTTCTGATCAAGCGATTTAATGCACGCTTTACTCAATGCAAACGGTTCTTTGTGAATATTAATGCGTTCTGAGTAAATAATTAATTTGCTTATGCACCAGCGCGGTGCGCTTTACCACCCGGGGGGCGACCCAGACAATACTGCTGCCGGCCACCACGCCTAAAATTTCCGGAAGCTGGTGATAATCCAGAATACGCGCCACCGCGCGGCCATATCCGGCGACGGTGTGGACAAGGATAAACTCGCTATTATGCTCAACGCTGACCACCATTTCCGAAACGGTACGCGCGGCGTCGGGGGCAGGGCGCAGTTGAGGATTCAACGAATAAATCTTTAGCCCTTTGGCATTTCGAATTTTTATGACTCCGAGCAACTTCAGCAATCGCGAAACGGTCGACTGGCTGATGCTGTCAAACCCTCTCTCCTGCAGGTCGCGGCGAATCTCTTCCTGCGAAAGGTAACTCTTTTCGGCGATCAAACGCTGGCACACCGTGAGCTGCAGCTGTTCTTTGGGAGAGTACTCTTCGTAATCCATCATGTTTCCCATATCAGTTCCCGAAATAACCGGTGACACCGCACCGATCCGTAGGCCGGATAAGCGCAGCGCCATCCGGCAAATTACAACAACGCCCCCAGACTTAACGCCACCATAATCACCACCGTCAGGATCGCCAGCAGCGGCGCCACCCATTTCAGGTAGCGCACGTAAGGTACCCGGGCGATAGCCAGCCCGCCCATAACCACCGCAGAGGTCGGCGTGACGAGGTTAACGATGCCGGAGGCCGACTGGTAAGCCGTAACCACCAGGTCGCGGTTGACGTTAGCGAAATCAGCAAGCGGCGCCATGATCGGCATCGTCAGAACGGCCAGGCCGGATGAAGAAGGCACAAGAAACGACAGCACGACTTCCAGCCAGTACATCACGTTGATAAACGCTACCGTGGACAACCCGCTGACCAGCCCTTCCGCGCTGTGCAAAATGGTGTGGGTAATCATGCCCTTATCCATGATGACTACGATACCGCGCGCGATGCCGATAATCAGCGCGACGCCCAGCAAATCTCGCGCGCCGTTGATAAACGTCGACGTCAGCTCCTCTTCGCTCATGCGGGCAATCAGGCCGACGATGATCGCGCTGGCGAGAAATACCGCTGAAATCTCCGCCATCCACCAGCCCAGCACCGCCACGCCGTAAATCATCACCGCGAAGGCCAGAGCGAAAATCACCAGGATGATTTTGCGCACCGGGGTGAATTCCAGGGACTGTTCGCCCTTGTTGCCGAGGAAATGGGCGAGGTTCTCTTCCTGCTTGTCTGCAACGATGGACTGCGAGGGATCCTTACGCACCTTGCGGGCGTAGCGCATCACCCACGCCACGCAGATGATCCAGCCGATGACCAGCAGCGCCACGCGCAGGGCGATGCCGTTGGTGAAGGGGATCCCGGCGGCGTTGGCGGCGATCACCGTGGCAAACGGGTTAATGGTGGAGCCGAGGGTGCCGATCCCCGCCCCGAGCAGCACGGTAGAGGCGGCGACAACCGGATCGAACCGCGCGGCCAGCATCACCGGCACCAGTAAGGTATAGAAGGGCAGTGACTCTTCGGCCATACCGTAAATCGTGCCGCCTGCGGCAAACAGCGCCATCAGGATCGGGATCATCCACTCCTCGCGTCCGCGCAGCCGGGTGGTCACCCGCTCGATCCCGGCGTCAATCGCCCCGGTTTTGGTGACGATCCCGAGGAATCCCCCGATGATCAGAATAAACAGCGCCACGTCGATCGCCCCGGCCTGGCCGGATTCCGGATCGTACAGCCCGGCAATCGGCGCCATCAGCACCGAAACCAGCCCCTGCGGATGCGCCGCGACGTGCGCGTAGGTGCCTGCAACGGGGACGTCTTTGCCGAGCGCCTCGTTCATTGCCATATGGTACTGCCCGGCCGGGACAATCCACGTCAGCACGGCCACGACGGCAATCAGAAAAAAGAGAATGGTGTAAGCGGAGGGAAACTTGAACTTGCCCATGATGTTCTCCTGAAACCCGGCGCACCCCGCGGCGCGCCGGGCGGTGATTAGTCGCCGAGTGTCGCCACCATGACCGCTTTAATGGTGTGCATGCGGTTCTCTGCTTCGTCGAAGACGATGGAGTTCGGTGATTCGAAGACCTCTTCCGTCACCTCCAGCCCCTTCAGCCCGTACGCCATCTCGATTTCGCGGCCCACCTTCGTGTGCTCGTTGTGGAATGCCGGCAGGCAGTGCATGAATTTGACGTTCGGGTTGCCGGTGGCCTTCATCACCTGCGCGTTAATCTGATACGGCTTCATCAGGCTGACGCGCTCGGCCCAGGCTTCCTTCGGCTCGCCCATAGAGACCCACACGTCGGTGTAGAGGAAATCGGTCCCCTGCACGCCTTCTTCCACGTCGTCGGTGAGGGTGATGCGCGCGCCCGTCTCTTTCGCAATGGCGCGGCACTGCTCAACCAGTCCCGCTTCCGGCCAGAAGGATTTCGGCGCAACGAGGCGGATATCCATCCCCATCTTGGCCGCGCCGACCATCAGGGAGTTCCCCATGTTGTTGCGCGCGTCGCCGAGATAGGCAAAGCTCAGCTCCGGCAGGGTTTTGCCCGGGGAGTGCTCCAGCATGGTCATCAGGTCGGCGAGAATTTGCGTTGGGTGGAACTCGTCGGTCAGGCCGTTCCATACCGGCACGCCCGCGTACTCGCCCAGCTCTTCGACGATGACCTGGCCGTAGCCGCGGTATTCGATGCCGTCGTACATGCGGCCCAGCACGCGGGCGGTGTCTTTCATCGACTCTTTGTGACCGATCTGCGAGCCGCTTGGGCCGAGGTAGGTCACCTGCGCGCCCTGGTCGAACGCGCCCACTTCGAAGGCGCAGCGGGTGCGGGTGGAGGTTTTTTCAAAGATCAGGGCGATGTTTTTCCCGACCAGGGTTTGCTTCTCGCGTCCGGCTTTTTTGGCGGCCTTGAGCTCAATGGCGAGGTCGATCAGGTACTGGATCTCCGCCGGGGTATAGTCCAGCAGTTTGAGGAAGTTGCGGTTTTTCAGGTTGATGGTCATGGCTAAATCCTTTTTAAAATGAGTGTTCAGTTACGAATCAGCGTGCCTTTCTCGCCCGCGAGGATCTCCGCGCCGTCGGCCAGCGCGCCGATCCCGGCTATCCCATTGCAGGCTTCAACGAACTCGCGGCAGGCGGCCACCTTCGGCCCCATCGATCCGGCGTCGAACTGCATGCCCCTGAGCAGCTCCGGCGTTACCTGCGCCAGCGGACGCTGGGTTGGTTTGCCCCAGTCGAGGTACACCGCGTCGGCATCGGTCAGGATCAGCAGGGCATCGGCTTCGATCTGGCGCGCCAGCAGGGCGGCGGAGAGGTCTTTATCGATTACCGCCTCGATCCCGCGATAGCCGTTGGCCTGTTCCACCACCGGCACCCCGCCGCCGCCGTTGCAGATCACCAGGTGGTCGCGCTGGATCAGCGCCGTGATGGCGTCGCTCTCGACGATGCGCTTCGGCTGCGGCGACGGCACCACGCGACGGACGTAGCTGCCGTCGGCCTTAAACACCCAGCCTTTCTCGGCGGCCAGCGCTTTTGCCTGGGCTTCGCTGTAGACCGGGCCGATGTATTTGGTCGGGTTACTGAAGGCCGGGTCGGCGGCGTCCACTTCTACCTGGGTGAGCAGAACGCTCACCTCCCGCTGCGGCAGGCTGTTTTTCAGCGCCTGCTGGAGCATGTAGCCGATCATTCCCTGGCTTTCGGCGCCGAGAACGTCCAGCGGGTAGGGCGTGACTTTGTCGTAGGCGCTGTTCTGCAGCGCCAGCAGCCCGACCTGCGGGCCGTTGCCGTGCACCAGCACCACGCGCCACTGCGCCGTTAAGCCGGCGATGGTGCGGGCGGCCTGCTCGATGTTCTGGCGCTGGATCTCCGCTTCCAGCGGCTCGCCGCGCTTGAGCAGCGCGTTGCCGCCCAGGGCCACAACCAGAGTGGGTTTTCGTTCCATGATGGCTCCTTTAAATTCCGTCGCGTTCCAGCGGGCAGCTCATGCAGCGCGCGCCGCCGCGGCCGCGTCCGAGTTCGTCGCCCGGGATGGGCAGCACGGTGATACCCGCTTTGTCGTATTTCTCGTTGGTCCAGACGTTGCGCTCGTAGCCGATCACCACGCCGGGGCGGATGGTCAGGACGTTGTTGGCGTCGTTCCACTGCTCGCGTTCGGCCTCAAAGGCGTCGCCGCCGGTGGTGATCAGACGTACCTGGTTAATGCTGAGCGCTTTCTCGATGGCGTGCAGCAGGTCGGTTTCCTGGGTGCGCAGCAGGCCGCCGCGTCCGTCCGGGGTGAGCGTCCAGCACTGGGCGTCTTTGCGCACCACTTCCGGGTAGACGGAGAAGGTATCCACGTCGATGTGGGTCATGACGGTGTCGAGGTGCATGCAGGAGCGGTGTTTTGGCAGCTCAACGGCGATCACGCGCTCGGCCTGACG
This sequence comes from Enterobacter sp. fkY84-1, assembly GCF_052974705.1. Classification (NCBI taxonomy): domain Bacteria; kingdom Pseudomonadati; phylum Pseudomonadota; class Gammaproteobacteria; order Enterobacterales; family Enterobacteriaceae; genus Enterobacter; species Enterobacter sp. fkY84-1. The sequence goes on from NZ_CP169393.1 coordinate 513,475, forward strand.
GTGTTTGAACAGGCTGTTGGCGAGAAACTCCACGCCCTGCGGCGTCGTGCGTTCGGACATGCCGATCAATACCGCGCCGCGGCCAATCACTAATACGTCACCGCCTTCTAAGGTGGCGTGGTCGTAATTAATATTCTCGTCGCCGAAATACTTAATAAAATCGCCGTCGGCGAACGCCGGGTGCCAGCGATATATTGCCCGCAGGTTATTGGTTTCACGCTGACGCGCCGGTTTGGCCATTGGGTTAATAGAGACGCCGTTATAGATCCAGCAGGAGGTATCGCGGGTAAATAAATGGTTCGGCAGTGGCTTCATAATAAAATCATTCGCCGTGTGGGTATCCACCACCATATTTTTAATGGCTGCCGGAATTTCACCGTAGGTTAATCCGCCGCTTAATCTGCGCGCCAGTTCCCGGTGCGGCATATCCGCCAGCCAGCCGCGTACGTCGCCAGCAAAGGTTGGGCCGAGGCGGTAGTCAGAGATTTGCGTCTCCAGCAGCCAGGCTTTCGCCTCAGCGATATCAAGGGTTTGTGTCAGCAGGTCGGTCAGCAGCAGGACTTCCACCCCCTGCTCGCGCAGCGTGTTGGCGAAGATGTCATGCTCCTCACCCGCCCGCTCAACCGAGAGCACGTCATCAAATAGCAGCTCCTGACAGTTTGATGGCGTTAAGCGTTTCAGACTTAAATTTGGGCGGTGCAGCATAACGCTACGCAATTGACCAATTTCAGAACCGACGTAATGCTTTTCCATAATTATTCCTTTAACTGTTTTTCAGAATAAAAAGGGCATGCGCCATGTCATGTATTTAATTGCATGGCGGCTAAGCTCAATTGATTTCGTGGTTCATACTAGGCAGTTAAATAATCCGTATTGTGATGTTGCTCACGCGAAAATGGATATTATGCGGTTTGTTTTCATTAGCATGATTCGCATCAGATAATGATTAATTGGCTATTCTGGCGAGGTGAATAGCTAAGCACTATCCGTTGTCATTATTTGCAGTTGTTAGTGTTTTGTAGAATTTAATGCTTTGAAATATTTTGTTAAGCCATTGATTTTAAATGTCTTTGTGGTTTTCGTGGAATGACTATGCAATATTGCTAATTAACTATTTTTGGCTTAAGGAAAATCAATAAATATTTATTGAATTTAATAGCAAATTATCAAAGTGCTAAAATGTGAAGCGGTAGCCAGTTTTGTTGTTAAGGCATGACGATCAGTAAGTTAGCGCAAGGCCGTGATAACGAAGAACTGAAGATATGCATAATGACTGCATAAATGCCTGCGAGGGCTTAACAGCAAATTAACACCATTCCCGATAAACATGCGCTCGCGCAAATCCCGCCTAAAAAGGACTGGTATGGCAGTCGGGATTCTCGTATAAAAGATAAAAATGAAACGTTGTTTTATATTGAGGGTATTCTGATGATTATCGGCAACATCCACCATCTGCACTCCTGGCTGCCTGACGAACTGCGACAGGCCATTGAGCACGTTAAAACTCACGTCACCGACGCCACGCCGCTCGGCAAGCACGACGTCAACGGCAACAGCCTGTTTTATCTGGTCTCCGAAGACACGACCCAGCCGTTCGCCGAGCGCCGCGCCGAGTACCACGCGCGCTATCTGGATATTCAGATCGTGATGAAGGGTCAGGAAGGGATGACCTTCAGCACCCTGCCGCCCGGCACGCCGGACACCGACTGGCTGACGGACAAAGACATCGCGTTCCTGCCGGAAGGCGAGCAGGAGAAAACCGTCGTGTTGAGCGAAGGGGATTTTGTGGTGTTCTGGCCGGGTGAGGTGCACAAGCCGCTGTGCGCGGTGGGGGCACCTGCTAAGGTCAGGAAAGTGGTGGTGAAGATGCTTGTAGAGTAACCCCTCTCCCAAGGGGAGAGGGTGTAAAAGTTCCCTCTCCCTGTGGGAGAGGGTTAGGGTGAGGGCATCAGGCCGCCCCTTCCAATTTGTGATCCAGCTTAAATTTCCCGCACTCCTTCTTCCCTTCCCATTTACCTCTCCTTTTTCTGCGTCATAGTATGATCGTTAAATTAATGAACGCTGTTCTATAATGTAGAACAAAATGATTCAGCAAGGAGATCTCATGCCGCAGTCCGCGTTGTTTACTGGAATCATTCCCCCTGTCTCCACCATTTTTACTGCCGATGGCCAACTCGATAAGCAGGGCACCGCCGCGCTGATCGACGATCTCATCAAAGCAGGCGTTGACGGCCTGTTCTTCCTGGGCAGCGGCGGCGAGTTTTCCCAGCTCGGCGCCGAAGAGCGTAAAACCATTGCCCAATTTGCTATCGATCATGTCGATCGTCGCGTACCGGTCCTGATCGGCACCGGCGGCACCAACGCCCGGGAAACCATTGCGCTCAGCCAGCACGCGCAGCAGGCAGGGGCGGACGGCATCGTGGTGATCAACCCTTACTACTGGAAAGTGTCGGAAGCGAACCTGATCCGCTATTTCGAGCAGGTGGCGGACAGCGTCACGCTGCCGGTGATGCTCTATAACTTCCCGGCGCTGACCGGACAGGATCTGACCCCGGCGCTGGTGAAAACCCTGGCCGATTCGCGCAGCAACATCGTCGGCATTAAAGACACCATCGACTCCGTCGCCCACCTGCGCAGCATGATCCACACCGTCAAAGGTGCCCATCCACACTTCACCGTGCTGTGCGGCTACGACGATCATCTGTTTAATACCTTGCTGCTCGGCGGCGACGGGGCGATTTCGGCGAGCGGCAACTTTGCCCCGCAGGTGTCGGTGAATCTTCTGAAAGCCTGGCGGGATAAAGACGTGGCGAAAGCGGCTGAGTATCATCAGACCTTACTGCAAATACCGCAGATGTATCAGCTGGATACGCCGTTTGTGAACGTCATTAAAGAGGCGATTGTGCTCTGCGGCCGCCCGATTTCCACGCACGTGCTGCCGCCCGCCTCTGCGCTGGACGAGCCGCGCAAGGCGCAGCTGAAAACCCTGCTGCAACAGCTCAAGCTCTGCTGAGCCGGACGATAACCATGACCATCGAGAAGATTTTCACCCCGCAGGACGATGCGTTTTATGCGGTGATCACCCACGCGGCGGGGCCGCAGGGCGCGCTGCCGCTGACCCCGCAGATGCTGATGGAATCCCCCAGCGGCAACCTGTTCGGCATGACGCAGAACGCCGGGATGGGCTGGGATGCCAACAAGCTGACTGGCAAAGAGGTGCTGATCATCGGCACCCAGGGCGGCATCCGCGCCGGGGACGGACGCCCGGTCGCGCTGGGCTACCACACCGGGCATTGGGAAATCGGCATGCAGATGCAGGCGGCGGCGAAAGAGATCACCCGCAACGGCGGGATCCCGTTTGCGGCCTTCGTCAGCGATCCGTGCGACGGGCGCTCTCAGGGCACGCACGGCATGTTCGACTCCCTGCCGTACCGTAACGACGCGGCGATCGTGTTTCGCCGCCTGATCCGTTCCCTCCCGACGCGCCGGGCGGTGATTGGCGTCGCCACCTGTGATAAAGGGCTGCCCGCCACCATGATTGCCCTGGCCGCGATGCACGACCTGCCGACCATTCTGGTGCCGGGCGGGGCGACGCTGCCGCCAACCGTGGGGGAAGACGCGGGCAAGGTGCAGACCATCGGCGCGCGCTTTGCCAACCACGAACTCTCCCTGCAGGAGGCCGCCGAGCTGGGCTGTCGCGCCTGCGCCTCGCCGGGCGGCGGGTGTCAGTTCCTCGGCACGGCGGGCACCTCGCAGGTGGTGGCCGAAGCGCTGGGTCTGGCGCTGCCGCACTCCGCGCTGGCGCCGTCCGGGCAGGCGGTGTGGCTGGAGATCGCCCGCCAGTCGGCGCGGGCGGTGAGCGAGCTGGATAACCGCGGCATCACCACGCGCGATATCCTCACCGATAAAGCCATCGAAAACGCCATGGTGATCCACGCGGCGTTCGGCGGCTCGACGAATTTACTGCTGCACATTCCGGCCATTGCCCACGCGGCGGGCTGCACAATCCCGGACGTAGAGCACTGGACGCGCGTCAACCGTAAGGTGCCGCGCCTGGTCAGCGTGCTGCCCAACGGCCCGGACTATCACCCGACCGTGCGCGCGTTCCTCGCGGGCGGCGTGCCGGAGGTGATGCTCCACCTGCGCGATCTCGGTCTGCTGCACCTGGACGCCATGACCGTGACCGGCCAGACGGTGGGCGAAAACCTCGACTGGTGGCAGGCCTCCGAGCGCCGGGCGCGCTTCCGCCAGTGCCTGCGCGAGCAGGACGGCGTGGATCCGGATGGCGTGATCCTGCCGCCGGAGAAGGCAAAAGCGAAAGGGCTGACCTCAACGGTTTGCTTCCCGACGGGCAACATCGCGCCGGAAGGCTCGGTGATCAAGGCCACGGCGATCGACCCGTCGGTCGTCGGTGAAGATGGCGTTTACCGCCACACCGGCCGGGCGCGGGTGTTTGTCTCGGAAGCGCAGGCGATCAAGGCCATCAAGCGGGAAGAGATTAAGCAGGGCGATATCATGGTGGTGATCGGCGGCGGGCCGTCCGGCACCGGCATGGAAGAGACCTACCAGCTTACCTCCGCGCTGAAGCATATCTCGTGGGGCAAAACGGTGTCGTTAATCACCGATGCACGCTTCTCGGGCGTGTCGACGGGCGCCTGCTTCGGCCACGTGTCGCCGGAGGCGCTGGCGGGCGGGCCGATTGGCAAGCTGCGCGATAACGACATCATCGAGATAGCCGTCGACCGACTGACATTAACGGGCAGCGTGAACTTTATCGGCACCGCGGATAACCCGCTGACGCCGGAGGAGGGCGCGCGCGAGCTGGCAATGCGGCAGACGCACCCGGACCTGCACGCCCACGACTTTTTGCCGGACGATACCCGGCTGTGGGCGGCGCTGCAGTCGGTGAGCGGCGGCACCTGGAAAGGCTGTATTTATGACACCGATAAAATTATCGAGGTAATTAACGCCGGTAAAAAAGCGCTCGGCATTTAATTATTTTCTAAGATAAAACCGTCTGCGGGAAATATTCCGCGGACGGTTTTCGCATGTCTGTAATTTGCTAATTTAAACAATACGTTGCGATATATCGTTGGCGTCACAAAAGCAAAATAACGTAATTCGGAAATAAGATATGACCATTGCTGGTTAATTGAACAGCTCATTACACTCCATTAACACGATGTTGTAATTCAGCACACTACATAAGGGTGTAATTCTGATGACGCAATTAACCATGAAAGACAAAATTGGCTACGGGCTGGGTGACACCGCCTGCGGCTTCGTCTGGCAGGCCACGATGTTCCTGCTGGCCTATTTCTACACCGACGTCTTCGGCCTGTCGGCGGGCATTATGGGAACGCTGTTTTTAATCTCCCGCGTGCTCGACGCCGTGACTGACCCGCTGATGGGGCTACTGGTCGACCGCACCCGCACGCGGCACGGCCAGTTCCGCCCGTTCCTGCTGTGGGGCGCCATCCCGTTTGGCATCGTCTGCGTGCTGACCTTCTACACGCCGGACTTCTCCGCGCAGGGCAAAATCATCTACGCCTGCGTGACCTACATTCTTCTGACCCTGGTCTACACCTTCGTTAACGTGCCCTACTGCGCCATGCCCGGCGTCATCACCGCCGACCCAAAAGAGCGTCACGCCCTGCAGTCCTGGCGCTTCTTCCTGGCGGCGGCGGGCTCGCTCGCCATCAGCGGCATTGCCCTGCCGCTGGTGAGCATCATCGGCAAGGGGGATGAGCAGGTGGGCTATTTCGGCGCCATGTGCGTGCTGGGCCTGACCGGCGTGGTGCTGCTCTACGTCTGCTTCTTTACCACCAAAGAGCGCTACACCTTTGAGGTGCAGCCGGGCTCGTCGGTGGCGAAAGATCTGAAGCTGCTGCTCGGCAACGGCCAGTGGCGGATCATGTGCGCGTTCAAGATGATGGCGACCTGCTCCAACGTGGTACGCGGCGGGGCGACGCTCTACTTCGTGAAATACGTGATGGATCACCCGGAGATGGCGACCCAGTTTTTACTTTACGGCAGCCTTGCCACCATGTTTGGCTCGCTCTGCTCCTCCCGCCTGCTGGGCCGCTTCGATCGCGTTACCGCCTTCAAGTGGATCATCGTCGCCTACTCGCTCATCAGCCTGCTGATTTTCGTCACCCCGGCGGAACATATCGCCCTGATTTTCGCTCTCAACATCCTGTTCCTGTTCGTCTTTAACACCACCACGCCGCTGCAGTGGCTGATGGCCTCTGACGTGGTGGACTACGAGGAGAGCCGCAGCGGGCGCCGCCTCGACGGCTTGGTGTTCTCCACCTACCTGTTCAGCCTGAAGATTGGCCTGGCGATTGGCGGGGCGGTGGTGGGCTGGATCCTGGCGTACGTGAACTACTCCGCCAGCAGCAGCGTGCAGCCGGTAGAGGTGCTGACCACCATTAAAATTCTGTTCTGCGTGGTGCCGGTGGTGCTCTACGCGGGCATGTTCATCATGCTGTCGTTCTACAAGCTCACCGACGCCCGCGTGGAGGCCATCAGCCAGCAGCTGATCAAGCACCGCGCGGCGCAGGGCGAGGCCGTTCCCGACGCCGCGACAGCCGCATCCCATTAACCGGAGGCAATATGGAAATCACTAACCCGATACTCACCGGCTTTAACCCGGACCCGTCCCTGTGCCGTCAGGGTGAGGACTACTACATCGCCACCTCGACCTTCGAGTGGTTCCCCGGCGTGCGCATCTACCACTCTCGCGACCTGAAAAACTGGTCGCTGGTCAGCACGCCGCTGGACCGCGTGTCGATGCTGGACATGAAGGGCAACCCGGACTCCGGCGGCATCTGGGCGCCGTGCCTGAGCTACGCCGACGGCAAATTCTGGCTGCTCTACACCGACGTAAAGATTGTCGACTCGCCGTGGAAAAATGGCCGTAACTTCCTGGTTACCGCGCCGTCCATCGAAGGGCCATGGAGCGAGCCGATCCCGATGGGCAACGGCGGGTTTGACCCGTCCCTGTTCCACGACGACGATGGCCGCAAATATTACCTGTATCGCCCGTGGGGGCCGCGCCACCACAGCAACCCGCACAACACCATCGTGTTGCAGGCGTTTGACCCGCAGACCGGCACGCTCTCGCCGGAGCGCAAAACCCTGTTTACCGGCACGCCGCTCTGCTACACCGAAGGCGCGCACCTGTATCGCCACGCGGGATGGTACTACCTGATGGTCGCCGAAGGCGGCACCAGCTACGAGCATGCCGTCGTGGTGCTGCGTTCCAAAAACATCGACGGACCGTACGAGCTGCACCCGGAGGTGACGATGATGACCAGCTGGCACCTGCCGGAGAACCCGCTGCAGAAGAGCGGCCACGGCTCGCTGCTGCAGACCCACACCGGGGAGTGGTACATGGCCTACCTCACCAGCCGCCCGCTGCGTCTGCCCGGCGTGCCGCTGCTGGCCTCCGGCGGACGAGGCTACTGTCCGCTGGGGCGCGAGACCGGTATCGCCCGCATTGAATGGCGCGACGGCTGGCCGTACGTGGAAGGGGGCAAGCACGCGCAGCTGACCGTGAAAGGCCCGCAGGTGGCCGAGCAGCCCGCTGCCGTTCAGCACGGCTGGAGGGACGATTTCGACGGCAACACGCTTGATCCAGAGCTGCAGACCCTGCGCATTCCGTTCGACGACACCCTCGGCTCGCTCACCGCGCGGCCGGGATACTTACGGCTCTACGGGAACGACTCGCTCAACTCCACCTTTACCCAGTCGACCGTGGCGCGCCGCTGGCAGCACTTTGCCTTCCGGGCGGAGACGCGGATGCAGTTCTCGCCGGTCCACTTCCAGCAGAGCGCGGGGCTGACCTGCTACTACAACAGTAAAAACTGGAGCTACTGCTTTGTGGACTACGAGGAGGGGCAGGGGAGAACCATCAAGGTTATTCAGCTCGACCACAACGTGCCGTCATGGCCGCTGCACGAGCAGCCGATTCCGGTGCCGGAGAGTGCGGAGAGCATCTGGCTGCGCGTGGACGTGGATAAGCTGGTCTACCGCTACAGCTACTCGTTCGACGGCGAGACGTGGCACACCGTGCCGGTAACGTATGAGGCGTGGAAGCTGTCGGACGACTACATTGGCGGGCGCGGCTTCTTTACCGGCGCGTTTGTGGGGCTGCACTGCGAGGACATCAGCGGCGACGGCTGCCACGCGGACTTCGACTACTTCACCTACGAGCCGGCCTAACGGCTCAGGCCGGGTAGCCCAGCGCGCGTGAAAGCTGAAGCCCGGCCTGCTGAAGCTGCTCGCGGAAGTTAGCCAGCTCAGCGTCGTCCACGCGCGAGGTCAGGGTCGACAGGCTCAGGGCGGCAATCACGCGGGATTCATGGTTCCACACCGGCACCGCCACGCAGCGCACGCCCTGCTCGTTCTCTTCGCTATCCAGGGCGTAGCCCTGCTCGCGGGTCTGCGCCAGGGCGTTCATTAAGGCTTCGCGAGAGGAGAGAGTGGCGGGCGTAAAGGTGGTGTACTGATAGCCCTCCAGCAGGGCGTTCAGCTCGGTCTCGCCCAGCCAGGCAATCAACACCTTGCCGATGGCGGTGGCGTGAACCGGCAGGCGGCGGCCAATGCGCGAATAGGCGATGGCGGCCAGCTTGCCTTCAATCTTCTCGATATAAACCCCTTCACGCCCGTCCAGTATCCCCAGATGGGTGGTCTGCCCGGTACGCTGGGACAGCTCCGTCAGCCAGCCTTTCGCCTTCTGACGAATATCGATGGAGCCCACGACAAAATGGCCGCGCTCGACCAGCTTCATGCCGAGGCGATACTTACCGTTTTCCGGGTTCTGATCGATATAGCCATGCAGCTGCAGGGTTTTTAGCAGCGAGTGGAGGGTACTCTTGCTCAGCCCCATCAGTTTGCTGATGTCGGTGATCTTAAGCTCGGTGGCCTGCTCGTTGAACAGGTCGAGGATCTGCAACGCACGTTCAACAGACTGAATAATCGGCATAATGCTGGTATGTCCACGCTGGAATTAAGGCGAAAACGTACCTTTTTCGGGGTGAAAAATCAATGAAATGGAGCTGGCCTGAATCGCCCGGCGGCGCTACGCTTGCACGGGCCTACGGGTTTTGTAGGCCGGGTAAGCGCAGCGCCACCCGGCTACATTATTGTTAGCGGAGGAATCAATTATTATCCCGTGCAGCGACAGACTGAATTTTCCAGATCCCATCTTCTTTAACCATGCAATCAATAACTGTGTGCTGGGTCTTTTTGCCAAACGTGATATTCACATTTACACAGACCGGATCAGAATCATACGAATCAATAGCCACATTCTCAGCCCAGTCCTCGCCGATATACTGCGATTTCATAAAAAAATCAGCCTCGTAAAATTCAGCATCGGCATAACGGGGATCGTCTGCATGACGTAATTTTTTCATGGTACTGGCCGTAACGAACTTATCGATTTCATTTCCCTCCTGGATAGGATAATGATCGTTGTTCACCTGTTTGACGTACCAGCGATTGAATTCAAGAGCGCGCTGCATCGGTATCTGAAAATCTTCGGCCCCCAATGCGGCTGTACTGAATAACACAATTAAGATGAGCTTATTCATATTAATAATGCCTGTATAAGGTGACGGCTGGCTGGAGTTGGCGATACGTTAGCCCCGGGTACATTGTTCTCTGTTTAAAATCTGAATACCAGGTTCCAGCACCATCGTAAATGCAGACATGCCCGTACTGATTCGGGCCGGGCAAGGCATCAATCACCGCGATATCCCCCTCTATGGGGGGGCCATAGACTTTTGAGAACCCTGCTTTTTCAAGAGAACGCCAGAAATCCTTAGCGTTTGCCCCTTCGATTTTAAGCCCTCCGGCTCGAATGGCGGCGGCGATTGCGCGAGCGCAATAATGTCCAGTATGGGTTAGTGCGTGGCTACGGGCGTATGACACAGCTTCATGCTTATTCCATGACATAAATAATCCTTATTAACGAAATGCAGCAATAAGGAAATATTACGCCGATAATATACGGTGTTTTGTAACTGATAATGATCTGATATTAACCATTATCTACTCAGTAAATAATGGTTAATAAAAATATAAATATCTATTATGGTTAATGCGTATCTGAGAAAGCGTCAGTAAAATGAATTTGTCTGCCCGACGATAACGCTGTTGTCGTTTTTAGTGTTTTCTCCCTCTCCCCGTGGGAGAGGGCACCAGACCGCAGAGGGGTCAATCACTCTCCAAGCGTCGCCACCATCACCGCCTTAATCGTATGCATCCGGTTTTCCGCCTGGTCAAACACAATGCTCGCCGCCGACTCAAACACCTCGTCCGTCACTTCCATCCCGCCGTGCAGGTCGAACTCCTTCGCCATCTGCTTGCCGAGCGTGGTCTGGTCGTCATGGAACGCCGGCAGACAGTGCAGGAACTTCACGTCCGGATTGCCGGTGAGCGCCATCATCTGCGCGTTCACCTGATACCCGCGCAGCAGCGCAATCCGCTCCGCCCACTTCTCTTTGGCTTCGCCCATCGACACCCACACGTCGGTATAGATAAAGTCCGCGCCCTTCACGCCCGCCGCCACGTCTTCCGTCAGCGTGATTTTCCCACCGTGCTTTTCCGCCAGCGCGCTGCACTCTGCCACCAGGCTCTCTTCCGGCCAGCAGGCTTTCGGGGCCACCAGGCGCAGATCCAGCCCGGTCAGCGCCGCCGCTTCCAGCATCGAGTTGCCCATGTTGTTGCGCGCGTCGCCCGCGTAGACCAGCGTCATCTCGTTAAACGCCTTGCCCGGCAGGTGCTCCTGCATGGTCAGCAGGTCCGCCAGCAGCTGCGTCGGGTGGAACTCATTGGTCAGCCCGTTCCACACCGGTACGCCCGCATACTGCGCCAGCGTTTCGACGACTTCCTGGCCGTGGCCGCGATACTGAATGCCATCGTACATCCGCCCGAGCACGCGCGCGGTGTCCTTAATTGACTCTTTATGCCCAATCTGGCTGCCGCTCGGCCCTAAATAGGTAACGCGCGCGCCCTGGTCAAATGCGGCAACTTCGAAAGAGCAACGGGTACGGGTCGAGTCTTTTTCGAAGATGAGCGCGATGTTCTTACCGGTAAGCTTCTGTACTTCCTTGCCATTTTTCTTATCGGCTTTGAGCTGTGCGGCAAGGGTCAGCAGAGAAGTGAACTGTGCAGGGGTAAAGTCGAGCAATTTCAGAAAGTGTTTCTTGTACAGATCAGACATTTTATCCTCACATGGCGAACGCCACTTATTGAATTAAAATTCACTTTATATGTGTAATTATTCATTTGCAACCCCGTTTCACAAATCTTTCCAACAAAGGTGGAGGCAAACCCGTCCGTGTGTGAAAATAGAAGTATCTGCCGCACTTTAAAGAGGATTGAGCCATGGCAAACCCGGAATTACTGGAAGAGCAACGCGAAGAGACGCGTCTGATTATTGAAGAGCTGCTGGAAGACGGTAGCGATCCGGACGCGCTGTACACCATCGAGCATCATTTCTCTGCGGATGATTTCGACGCGCTGGAAAAAATGGCCGTGGAAGCCTTCAAGCTGGGTTACGAAGTGACCGAGCCGGAAGAGCTGGAAGTGGAAGAGGGCGACACCGTCATCTGCTGCGACATCCTGAGCGAAGGCGCGCTGAAGGCGGAGCTGATCGACGCGCAGGTAGAACAGCTGATGAACCTGGCCGAGAAGTTTGACGTGGAATACGACGGCTGGGGAACCTACTTCGAAGATCCGAACGGTGAAGACGGCGAAGAAGGCGACGACGAAGATTACGTCGACGAAGACGACGACGGCGTGCGTCACTAAGCGTTTCAGGCGGTGGCGCGCGCCACCGCTTTTTCAAGGCAGAACCATGGATTACCCGCAGATACTCGCCCCCGTACTCAACTTCCTCCAGTGCCCGACCCCGCAAGCATGGATTGATAAAGCCCGCGACCCGGCGAACCTGCCGCTGCTGCTCACCGACCACATGGTGTGCGAGCTCAAGGCCGCCCAGACCGCGCTGCTGCTGGTGCGCAAATACGTCGCCGACGAAAGCGGTGCCGACGCGCTGCTCGACTGGCTCAAACCCTACGAACAGTTCACCTTCCGCGACGGCCCGGAGCCGGACTTCATCGCCCTGCACAAGCAGATTGGCAAAAGCGTGATGCCCAAAACCGACGACCCGTGGGGCCAGGCGCTCATCGACAGCATGGTGCTGTTGATTAAAGAGGAGCTGCATCACTTCTGGCAGGTGCGCGAGGCGATGCTGGCCCGCGACATTCCGTACGTCAAAATCACCGCCAGCCGCTACGCCAAAGGGATGCTGAAGGAAGTGCGCACCCATGAACCGCTGACGCTGATCGACAAGCTCATCTGCGGCGCCTACATCGAAGCCCGCTCCTGCGAACGCTTCGCCGCGCTGGCCCCGTTCCTCGACGACGACCTGCAGAAGTTCTATCTCTCGCTGCTGCGCTCGGAAGCGCGCCACTATCAGGACTACCTGACGCTGGCCCAGCAGGTGAGCGACGACGATATCTCACCGCGCATACAGCTTTTTGGCGAAATTGAAGCCACACTTATCTCGACACCGGACAACGAGTTTCGCTTCCACAGCGGCGTGCCGGTGTAAACCGGCATAGCGAAAGGATAAGGATGCGAGATGAATAAAACGTGGACCCGTATTGTGATTGTCGTCGTCGCGGCCGCCGCCGTGGCGTTCTGGGTATTCTTTGATAAGCAGCGCGCCCCCGAACACCAGATTGATACCACCCTCAACGCGATGCCCGCCTGGCAGGTGATTAAGGAGCAGGAGCCCGCGCTGCATCAGCGCATCCTCGACCAGATGGCCGCCCTGCAAAAGGCCGGCGAGCCGGAGCAGCAGATTATCGACACCATCCAGCCGCAGATCCTGCATCTGCAGATGTCGCGCCTGCAAAACGCCCCGGACGCCAACGTGGTGAACTACATGACCATCAACATGGAGCAGACCGCCGCCATCCAGAAGGTGAGCGACGACGCCTGCTTCCGCTTCCTCTACCCGATGGTGAAGGGCGGCGTGAACCCGATGCGCATGCTGGATAAAGACCTGATGACGCGGCGCATGCAGGCCGACGCCGACATGATGCGCGCGGCCTACGGCAAAAACCGCCACACCGTGACCCCGGCCGAACGCGAGGCGGCTGTCGAGGACGTGCGGCCGATTATGAAGGAACTTGCCGATAAGTACGGCGAGGACATCCAGCTGCTGCAGATGCCGGAGAAGGCCGCGGGCAAAGAGAAGCTCTCTTGCGATATGGTGCAGGAGATGTGGGCGAAGGTGCTGGCGCTGCCGGAGCAGAAGGCGGCGGGTGTGATTCGGCTGGCGGTGTCTGAGCTGGAGTGACAAAGGGCGCTGGTTTTTTGGGCACTTAGCGTGGGTTTCGCGCGTCGTCGCTTGCATGGCGGCGCGCGACAGGTATAATCCACAACGTTTCCGCATCCCCTTCAGTGCCGAAGTGGCGAAATCGGTAGACGCAGTTGATTCAAAATCAACCGTAGAAATACGTGCCGGTTCGAGTCCGGCCTTCGGCACCATCGGAACATCAATAGACGTCAACGGACGTCTTTTTTTGTGCCTGAAATCCAGTATCTGCAAGGCTTTCCTCGCTTTTTAACTCAACCTACGTCAACCTGATTCAATCTACATCAACTTACTGATGCGGGTACAACTGCGGGTATATCCTGGTTCGATAATGTTTGTACCCACACAGAACCCTTGAAAGGATACTCATCATGGCACTGAGTGATGTAAAGGTTCGTTCGGCAAAGCCTGAAGCAAAAGCCTATAAACTTACTGATGGTGAAGGCATGGTTTTGCTGGTTCACCCTAACGGTTCTAAATACTGGCGACTTCGTTATCGCTTCGGCGGCAAAGAGAAGATGCTGGCGCTGGGGAAATACCCCGAAGTCTCGCTGGCGGATGCACGGGCTCGCAGGGATGAGGCCCGTAAGCTATTAGCGAATGGCGTCGATCCTAGTGAGAACAAGAAAGTCGTTAAGGTAGAGCAGGAGCAAGAGGCGATAACATTTGAAGTGGTTGCCAGAAACTGGCACGCCAGCAATCAGAAGTGGTCTGCATCACATAGCGCTCGTGTGTTGAAAAGCCTGGAAGATAATCTCTTTGATGCTATCGGAAAGCGGAACATTGCGGAACTGAAGACTCGGGATCTTCTTGTACCCATCAAAGCTGTGGAATCATCCGGACGACTCGAAGTCGCCGCCCGTTTACAGCAACGTACTACTGCCATTATGCGGTTTGCTGTGCAGAGTGGTTTAATCGGCTACAACCCTGCACAAGAAATTGCCGGTGCAGTTGCTACGGCGAAAAGACAGCATCGCGCTGCACTTGAGCTTAATCGCATTCCTGAACTACTTAATCGCATTGATCACTACTCTGGCAGACCGTTAACCCGACTTGCTGTCGAACTTACCTTGTTAGTCTTTATCCGCTCGAGCGAGCTGCGATTTGCCCGTTGGTCAGAAGTGGATTTTGAAACTGCTATGTGGACGATACCAGGAGAGCGTGAGCTTCTGGAAGGAGTCAAGCATTCTCAGCGTGGTTCGAAGATGCGAACTCCCCATCTTGTACCCTTATCACGGCAGGCCTTAGCTATTTTGGAAAAGATCAAAAGCATGAATGGGAACCGAGAGCTGATCTTCGTTGGCGATCACAATCCGCGTAAGCCCATGAGTGAGAACACGGTGAATAAGGCGCTGAGAGTGATGGGTTATGACACGAAAACGGAGGTCTGTGGGCATGGATTCAGGACGATGGCTTGTAGTTCATTGATTGAATCGGGTCTATGGTCGAGGGATGCCGTAGAGCGTCAGATGAGTCATCAGGAACGTAACTCTGTGCGTGCGGCCTATATCCATAAGGCGGAACATCTGGGAGAGAGGAGACTGATGCTGCAGTGGTGGGCGGATTATCTGGATGCTAATCGGGAGAAGGGGGTTAGTCCGTTTGATTTTTCGAAGATTGATAGAGTGAATCGACAGAGCGATAGTTCCGCTCTGTAAAATTTACTTCTTAAAGTTGGGAAGCTAAATAAAAGGACGCCTGGCCGTAAAGATGGCTAAGCGTCTTTTGATCCTGGGATTGATAAAGATCGATATTGTGCGATATCGATCCTTACCTCACTTTTTATTATTTTATTACAGTAGCTTGTGGTCATATGCGGTGTGGCTCAGACATGAAGTCATTTTTTAGAACAATTGATAATTCAGGTCAAAATCTAACTGTGAAAAATGGAATAATTCAGTTTTTCAACGCTACTGCTTCAAAATATCGATTGCTGAAGGGCTCTTGTTTCGATAAAGCAAGATGCAAGAGTTTGTAATCCTGTACCACCAGTGCGGCCTGGCATTAGCAACACAGTAAATTCTATTGCTGACTCCCCCTTACCAATCCTAAGCGGAAGGCAATCCAAGCTTGTCGAAAAATGCCCGGTTACGCTCTCTAGCCGCTTTTACTAATTGATCAAAACTAATCACTTCAATATAGGCATGGGAAGGTTCGTTATAACCGAAATAGCCCATTCCATCAGATGTTATCCGCAGATTGGCTCGACGACAGCGCCGGTGCATGGATTCAGTAAGGTCACAAAGTACATAACAATATCCCGGTATATCATTATTTCCCGGAATTGGGCGACCGGATTTTGTAGTTACTTTACCCTCGCGTATCCGCTCTAAATAACTGAGAGCCTGATCAATAGGGTCTTTATCTTCACCTTCTCGCATATCATTACGCATGGGGCGTTTAATTTCGATAACTGTGATGGCGGCAAGTGGAAAGCTGATCTGGTCGTTAACAAGAAGTGGATTATCAAATACTCTTAGGCTGAGTAAGTCTGGCTCTTTGGTTGATTCATTACCAGTGATTGGCGTAGAATTGAGCGTTTTATCAGAAGCCAAATAGTTATGAAATGCCAAGCGCTCATCAATTAGCCAAAGGTTACAAGAGTCTAGGAAAACCTCGACAGAATCCTTGCGCATAGGCATGATTAGTTCGTGAATCATATCTTCACGGGCGTACTTTCCGTCCTCTAGTCGCTCAATAGATTTTTGTAACAGGTCGATAATAACCTTGCGGTGTGAAACGTAATTGGCAAGATCTGATTTTTTAATGTCTCCTGCTTTGCGTAGGTAGTCGCCTAACCGTTCTTTATATTCTTCTACATGCTCCTTATTCTGAGGCAGCATGATGTCATGGCCTTCGCTCACCAACTGACGCTCCACCTCATACCACTGAGCATGCAGATGTAACTCCAGCTCTTTGTCTGATTTTTCTGGGTCAACGATCAAAAATTCTTCTGCAACATAATTGGCAATGGGGCGATAGCGTGGAGCATGATTGTTGATAAAATCATCCACTCGTCTGCGGCCAGCCGACACGTTTTCTGCCAGAACATCTTGCAGGTACTCTTTGGTACGAATCAACACGGCTTCTCTAATGTCTTTAAAGCTTACTTCGTTGAGCATGTCCTCAACATCTTCAGCAATATCAAACGAGGTACGCTCACTACGCACATGTTGGTTCAGGTAGTCGGAGGATATGTAGCATGTATAAGTAAACTCACCGGAAACGTCAGAAATTTTTCCGTACAGTCCAGGAATTTTTCCTTGAATGGACTCTTCTTTAACCAGCCGATTAGCTGCACAGAGTGCCAGTTGGTGTTTTTTATTAACGGATGCACGAAATTTGATATGAGTTAATTCGAACTGGTGGCCACGAATTTTTATTGTTTCGAGAAAGGCGCTGGCATGCATATGCTCTTGGAGCAAAAGATCTAGGTCAAACACTTCGTCCGCGTCTTCTAGAAGTATCTTAGGTGCGCTTCCTTGTCGTACGAAATACCATAGAACATGTTCCAGCAACTGATTGGCTATGGACTGGCCTTTTGCAGGAACCTGCTTTCGAAAGTTTTCATCAAAATCAAGCAGTTTTATAATAGTGCCAGGTTTTTGGTATGTGGCTTCTAAAACCTTTTCACCGTGGACTCCCGATTTATCGTCGAAGCGGAATATGCGTTTTTTAAGCTCACCATCAACATCAAAAAAGTGGCTTTCCACTTCGACCAGACCAAACACTTTGAGCCACATCAGGCGGCCAACACCCCTGCACCCCTTATCAATTTTGTGGTCAGAATCTAGGGTTTCAAATGACTTAAAGTTGGCTTCGTCAAAACCACAGCCATTATCAATTATAGTGAAGCCGATGATTGGTGATTGTGATTTTGCGTCTAAATCTAGACTGCCTTGAGTGGTGCGATTAATGCGAAGAACAATCTTTCCATCAGTGGTGTTATTAGTCTCCTCAATAGAATGAATGGAGTTTACCACCGCCTCAAATACTGGCATTAGGCCGTGACTCTTAGGTAATGAAGTATTTCGTAAGCGGCCTTTTAAATTTGTTTGTAGGCTCACGGCGCAGCCTCCTCATTGTCATCGCTATTATCGAGAAACTTGTGCAGTTGCTTTAACTTGAGTAAGAGCTCATCAAATGTGGTGATTTGTACGTTCTTCGAATTACGTCGGTACATCTCAAAAGACTTCTTCTCGTCTTCATCACTCGGTATCTTACCAATTACTAAAATACAGTGAATAGCATATGATTCAATGTCATAAATTCGATTGTTATTTTTAATCATAGCGATATTTTGCTGAAGCTGATAACACTGATCGAGTATTTGTGTTACAGAGCCTGTAAGTTCTGTGGAAGCGGAGTATACTGAGCCTCGATAGGGCGTTTTGTTCAGTAAGGCGGAAGAAGGTTTTTTAATTTCAATTAAAGCTAAGTTGTTCGTGATACCATTTTTTATTAGATAGTCCGTTATTTTTTCGCCATCCCCCGTCAAGCGTTTGCCGCCAACACTTGCTTGGTCTGATATTTTTATTGCCGGGTAGCCGAAGGCAAGACTCAAGATAAATGGGTTCTGATTAAATAGTTTCTGCCAGGTATCTTCTTTAGTTTTTGTGTTTAGCAAGCCTTCATAAGAATCAATCAAACGCTCTAATGAGACCAACTCGATATCATTTTTCAACTTGGCCAAGGTGAGTGAGTCAGTTTGTTTTACCACTGATTTGTCTTCCGTGACTAGGCTCATAGCTGCTTGTTTATCAGTATCCGTTATCTTGATCCGAAGCATCTTGCTAATGGTGTCATTATCTGTAGGCAATCGTTTTTGTTCGTTTCCCAAACGATGGGCGATATGGTTGTAAGCGGCTGTTGCTTTTGTAATACGGGCAACTTTCCTTGCTCTTTCTGTAATGCGGTTACAAGCACGGCGCATTTCATCATAATCATTTAAATTAAGAACAAAACATTCATCATCAGTATCGCCCGTTTCCGCCATATTAATCAGAAGGCATTGGTGATCCGTATGCTCTTCAATAGCTGAAATTATCGCACGATATTCTTTTGTCAATCCTAGGCCATAGCGAATGTCTTTGATAAAACCTGCTGGTAGAAATTGTAAACATTCAGATACCTCGCCCTTTGTATAGGGTGCAGAGTCAAGGTTAACTTCGATACCAATTTCATTTATTTGGTCATACTTCTGGCTCAAGTAGTTAGGATGGGTAGCTAGAGTATATATGGGGAAAACCGAGATAAATCCATCCTGACCGCTAAATAGAGCAATCTTTCTTTTATACTTACTGGGATCAACCGAATCTATTCCTGCTTCTTCAAGCTCACTTATACTCGGAAGATAGAATACTTCCGTGCAGTTTGGGAATACTTCTTCAATCTCAATATTCAGATCTTCAGGTCTGAAATATTCAGGTAATAGCTTGGCCATATTCTCTCCTTAGAACTCGCCTTTGAAAGCAGAATCTAGAATTGATGCTTTTAAGCTTTTTAAATAAGCCAATTTGCCCTCTAGTTCATTACTTGCTTCGTTAGTTTTCTCAACTAAACCATCAAGAGATTCACATATAGATACTTGTTCATCTAATGACGGCAAATGGAACGCAAAGCTAAATAAATGGTTGCGGTTGACTTTTGGCATTCCGGCTCGACTGGAGCCTTCTATTGCATATTGAGTAAATTGTTCAGATAGCAGAAGATAGAACAAAAAATCTCTCGTCATCTTTTCCCTAACAGGTGTGAGCGGATAAATATCTGCACTACAAATACCTGATATCATTGGTCTAGCGACTTTCATTAAATAAGGTCGGATCTTGCTATACAAAACCATACTTGTATCAAAAGGAAATTTTCCTGAAATCAGTTGCTCTTCTTTTGCTGTTTTTACATTTATTAGTGAGCCGCTAAACTGTGTGATGTTAGCCCCACCAATATGGAACATATCTAAGTACTGTTCTTCCCTTGGGTCACATAGTTTTGAGGTAATCTGGCAAACATCATTCATTCTAACCCACTCCCAATTCTCACGTGGGGTCAGCATTGAATTCAAAGAGCTTTTCAACAGAGTATCAGCCAGTGTGATGCTTCCTTGCAAATGCTCAATGGTTGCATCGATCCGGGTGAGAAGTGCATCAAGTTTCTCGACGATGAATTTTTGTTCTGAAATTGGAGCTACTGGAACTGGAGTGCTCTTTAGTTTTTTAATATTCGTTCGAGTAATTGCTGCACCAGAAATATCTCCCAAGAGAAAGTTCTGCCCAACATGTGACTGGAGGTAATAGTTCAAGTATTTAGGCAAAATGACTGAACGTTTTTGCTTGATCAATGCGACACTAGACAAGAGAGAAAACGGCTCATCTAATTCGTTTAGGCAGCACGTTCCAGTCATCGCACCATCTTTTGTCAATAACTGGTCTTCAACTTCAGGGGCGCATCTTGCGTAAATTTCATTGTGAATGTCTTGATCAATATATGAGATATCATCCAGCTTCATTCCATTATTTTTGATATTCTTGGATGTGACGTATTTAAATCTGCCTGGTTCCCATTCTGAGTATTGAACCTTTGGGCTGTGATGGGTTCCGTCAGTAATCTTTTCAGATACGTCATCAAGGGTCTTCCAGAACCAATTTTTAGGCAGTGAATATTGTAACTGTTTCATGCTTATTTACCCGCCAAAAGGTCTTCAATTTCATCTAGTAAACTAGATATCAGCTTTTCTTTAGTGCGAATCTTTTTAAGGATATCGCTTGGCGCTAAGTGTTCAGCATCTTTCAGTTTGGCTGGATTTTTGGCAGATAGGTCATAATCTTCAGCCAACTTGCTAGCTGAAACCGTCCACGAATTTTCTGTGGCTTCCCGCCTGCTATATAGCGTAACAAACTCTTTCAGATGGTCATCAGTGATTGGTTTGTTTTTGGTTAGCTTCTGATCTGGTTCGCACTCGTAATACCAAACATCGTTAGTGCCGCCGCTGCGTTCAAAAAACAGTACGTTGGTTTTTACGCCGGAATACGGCAAAAAAACCCCAGCAGGTAAGCTTAAAATGGTGTGTAGGTTAAAGTTTTCCAGCAGTTCTTGTTTTACCTGTTTAAATGCGCTATTGGTTTGGAATAACACACCTTCTGGTACTACGACCGCCGCCTTGCCGCCGCTTTTTAGGGTCTTCATAAAATGTTGTAAAAACAGCAATTCGGTGGCGTTGCTTTGGATAGGGAAGTTTTGCTGAATCTGTGACTTTTCTTTGCCGCCAAACGGCGGATTGGCCAGAATAATGTTGTAACGGTCTTTTTCCTGAATATCGCGAATATTTAGGGTTAAGGTGTTACCACGGAACAGGTTGGGTGATTCGATGCCATGAAGGATCATATTCATCATCCCCATCACATAGGCCAACGAGGTTTTTTCATAGCCGAAGAAAGTATCGCGCTGAATGAAATCCCATTGCTCGGTGGATAGTTCGTTCTTTTTGCTCTTCAGATGTTCAAAGGCTTCGACCAAAAAACCGCATGAACCTGCCGCCGCGTCGTAAATGCTTTCTCCGGGCTTGGGGTCTATCGCCTGCACCATAGCGCGCACTACAGGGCGAGGGGTATAAAACTCACCCGCATAACCACCAGCATCGCCCATGTTTTGCAATAAGCCTTCGTAGACCAGTGAGAGCTCGAACAAATCGGACTCAGATTGGAAGTCCAGACTATCCACAATATCCAGCACTTCGCGCAGGGTATGGCCAGAGACCACTTTGTTATCAAGATACTGAAATATAGCGCCAATTTTGTAGATGAACGACTTTGTATCTGCGCCATTTACGGTTACGTTGGCGAAGCTTTTCAGGTAAGGGAAAAGCTGACTGTTCACATAATCGGTAAGATCATCTCCTGTTTTGGCGCGCGCCAAATCCAGCTTGCCATCGGCTGTCTTGGGGCAAGCCCAGGTTGTCCAGCGGTGCTCCTCATCCAGTACGGGTTGATAGTTTTTGCCGGACAATACTGCTTCGTCTTCTTTTTCGGACTCGTAATCATCGAGAAACTTCAGGAACAATACCCATGAGGTTTGTTCTGTGTAATGCATGGCACCGCTGATACCATCGTCACGGCGCAGAATGTCGGTAATACGGTCAATTTTTGGTTGCAATGACATATTTACTATTTCCCGATGATAAAATCATACATACTTTTGATGTCTTCGCTTATTTCGCTAGGATGCATCATGGATATATATTCTAACAGCAATTCCCGATTTAACCCATAGGGAGGTGCATCAACATTCTCAATAAATGGCGACAGTATGTTTTTTACAAATCTTGATGGTAGTGAAGCAAGATAGTGATTGTAAACTGGACCGCTGGTAATAGTTGTTATTTTCCCTTTGGTTACTTCTTTGTCTTCTATTAACAATTGATAGTCATTATTTTTATATTCTAGTAAGTAATCACTGCTATAGCCTTCACGTAAATATGAAGCTTCAGGTAATCTATTTTTATTATTCAATACAGCAACACAACCGCCGAGTGCGGAATAAGAAAGAAGATAGTGTTTTATTTCACGTCTCCGCCAGCTTAAAACACTTGTTTTAATATTGTTATCACTTCCTATTTTTATACCCTGCACTATAAGAGGTGACTCATCAGTACCTATGCCATCTATAGGGAGATTATCTCTATCACACACTAAGAAAATATCTTTGGTTTTTATGTCCAAACCTTCGCAAAATTTGATGAAATTTTGTACCCAGGAAATTTTTGACTCTGCAAATTTAGCGTTGTGTGTATTCCAGCCAGAGTTAACCTTAACTACTGCGACTTGATCAAAAAGGTGATCAAATGTTGCATCATAATCAAAATCAGGTACGCCGATTATTCTTTTATATTGCTTGTAAAGCTCTTTAAAAATAAACCAATCATTGGTATCATCAATGAGTACTATTTTTTCATAATACGTCAAAGCTCGAAATTCAGATTTTTTTATATTTGATAACTGTGCGAGTCGAGTAATTAATTCACCAGAGTCAGAAGGAAGGTAAATTTTACCTTTATTTATAATTCTTATGTTTTCAACGCCCACGCAATATATTGAATCTAGTAGGTGTGTTGTCGAAATTGTTTTTCCTTTAGTTTCTTTTAGGCAATTCCAAAATCTTTCGACGTTTTTAAAATGAAGATGAGAGTCTGCCTCATCAAAAATAAATATAGTTTCTTCACTATCGAATAGATCAATGATTGAATATAAAAAAAGAATTTGAAACTCACCATCACTTAAGTCTCCGAGCTCTAGACCATTTTTTAAAAATAAAGAGGACGCTTCTTTATCCAAAAAATTAGTGTTATGACAAGCTCTGATAAAGAAACCTATCTCTGGATCAAAAGTTATCTTTGATGCATCACCATCCTCTAATCGCTCAGTGTCAAAAGATACGGATAGCACATCATCTTGACGTATATCAAAAACATTTTTCTTGATTGGTTCATCAAAGTCATATTGATCCTGTATACAATTTTCAATAAAACTTTCCAGTGTGCGATGAAATGCGGTCTGTCTTATCGTGTTCGTATCTCCTCTGACCTCTCTGTTTAGAGCGTCTTGAACTTGCCTAACATATTGTGAGTCTACCCGAAAGGCAATTTTCAGAATACTTGTGGTGTCCAACCCATCGACTACATCGGCATAACCGGAGCTGATGAGAAATTGTCTAACCTTGCCTGATTTTTTTATAGAACTTGCAAGGAATATCAATAACTTAGACCATGATTTATCGAAATAGAAACAAGAGAATTGCAAATTATTCTCATCTGTTTTTGTCTGTCTTAAATAGCGAAGGAATTCATTTGAAAACTTCTCGTTTTGGCCAGAAGAGAAACAAACAATCTTTTGACCTGTATAGTCTTTTTTAGAGAGTTTTTGATTGAAAATTGATTGGAGAACACTTGACTTCCCTGAACCATTTTCACCAATTAAAGTGGTAACTTTATTGAGGTATATTGTTTGTGGATGATCGTATAATACATTAGGTATTAAGTTTAATTCCATTTTAGTTCACATGATAAAGTTGCTGTTGTAATTGTTTAAATGCTGCTAATACAAATGCAGGTTTACCGCCAAAAGCTATTGAAGCGTCTTTGATAGTACCCAAACCCGAGAGCTCGATCAGTGCAGGTAGGCGCTCTCTGGATAATTCCATAACGCCAATCTTCTCATAACGACTCAAAACAAAGTGCAGAAATTTATTAGCTCTGTCCTGTGGATACTGAGCAAAGAAAACAGTATTCGACCGAAGCGCCTCAACTCTGGATTTACGCGTTGCCATCGGTCTTTCAAACGCTAAAAATGCTAGTAGATCGAATATGTCACAGTCGTCGGCCTCGAACATGCGACGCAGAGCGGATAGCTGCTCTGTGTCAAAGCCAGCTTGTACCAGTTTGGTTAGCAGTTGTTCGCGTAAGTCAGGGTCTGACCAAATATCTCTGAGTTCATCGATACTTTTGAATAGTCCTGGCAATTGTTGAATTAGCCGTTCGACAAACTCCTGAATCGAGAGAGGCTTACCGCTCTCGTCGATATAGCGAGTTTCAATATCGATGACCTTGAGTTCACGGTGTTTACCGAGTTTTACTTTCAGTCTTGGGCGTGATTCGCTTGGTTCAGATTCTGTCCTATCTCCACCTTCTGGTAGCTCGGGGGAATAGGGCGGCGGTGTAGGTTCTCTGGTTCCGCCCGGCTCTGGAGCTTGCGGCTCGCCATCCCATTCTTCGTCATAGAAGTTATTAGTCGCACCACGAAAATCCACGATGGTGAAGTAGTCTTTACCGTCGAACACTCGAGTACCACGACCAACAATCTGTTTGAACTCCACCATTGAGTCTATGGTTCGATCCAGCACTACGTTGCGTACGTTACGGGCATCAACTCCGGTAGTGAGCATTTGTGATGAGGTAATAATGGTAGGGATGTTTTTGTCATTGTCCTGAAATTTTTCCAGCAGTTCGCGACCGATCTTGCCTTCGTCACTGGTGACCCGTACACAGTAATGCGGATCTTTAACTGCTTTGTTTTTATTAATCATGTCGCGCATGGTTAGCGCATGATTTTGGTTTTCACAGAAGACAATAGTTTTATCCAGCGGGTTGATGTTTTGCAAAATTGCTTTCGCAACCAACTCAGTGCGTTCATCTACAATGATTTTGCGGTCGTAATCTTCGACCTGATATAAATCTTGACTAGATTCACCTTCGACGATGACATCATCATTGGTGAGAACTAATTCATCCAAATTAGTTCTAATGCGCTTAACCCGGTATGGTGTGAGAAAACCGTCGTTGATACCATCCTTTAGTGAATACACATAGGCAGGCTGGCCAAAATATTCATAGGTGTCCACGTTGTCTGAGCGTTTTGGTGTGGCAGTCAAACCCAAATGCACAGCGCTACTGAAGTGATCAAGAATTGCTCGCCAGGAACCAGCTTCATTGGCAGCACCTCTGTGACATTCATCAATCAATACAATGTCAAAGAAATCTTTGGGATAGGCTTTATAGTAGCCATCAATGTTTTCCCGTTCCGCAATCGCCTGATAGATCGCAAAAAAGATGTGTGCGTTGGTGGGCACCACGCCATTGCGCTTGCGAACTTCCTCCCCATTAATTTTAATCAAATCTTTTTCATAGGGGTTGAAGGTGTTAATGGCTTGGTCTGCAAGGATATTACGATCGGCCAGAAACAGAATGCGTGGTCTGCGCGAACCGGGGTTGTCGCGGTTCCAGCGAGCCTGAAATACTTTATGAACGATTTGGAAGGCAATGAATGTTTTACCAGTGCCAGTAGCTAGTGTGAGCAAGATTCGGGATTTACCCTCACCGATTGCGTCTGTAGCGGAATGGACTGCCAGTTCCTGGTAATAACGTGGTTGCATTGCTCCTTCCAGGTGAAACGGGATGTTTCTTAGTTCTTGACTTAATCCCGTAGTTTCACTTGTATAGCGTTTTTCTAGCTCTACAGGTGTTGGATAGAACTCAATATAGTCGCCTTTGCCTGTTTCCAGATCGAATTCGTAGGTTTGCTTACCGTTGCTTGAATAGACGAAACGAACGCAAAGCTTCTTAGCGTAGTCGATGGCTTGTTGCAGGCCTTTCGTAGGATGCTCGGATTCTTTTTTAGCTTCCACCACTGCCAAATAGCGACTGTCTTTATGAAGCAGATAATCCACAAAACAACGCCGCCCACGCACACCACCTGCCATCTTTCTACCGTCGGTGAAGTAATGCTCCCGGCTGATGTTGCTCGATAGCCAACCAGCTGAAACCAAAGCTGGATCAATATAGTTCGCTCGAGTATCTGCTTCAGAGGCCATTAGGCTGCTCCTTAGTCATTTTGGCTTGGCATCAATTCCAATAGCTCACCAACAGTGCAATCGAATAGTACGCAGATCTGCTTAATGGCATTTAGATCTACCTTCTGTGCCGTCTCTTTATAGAGCAGGGTCACTGTAGCGCGGCTGAGCCCAGTTTCCCTGGCAACGTCTGCAATGCGCAATTTGTGTTCGCCCATCATTCGGGCGAGGTGGCAGCGGATCATGGCTGTGACTCTGGGTATAGTGGTAACTTAAGAGAATACCACGACTTACTGATTTACAAAGTGTTTTGTGAGTTGAAGTTGAATTTTGACGTTTAAACTACGTTTTTAGGTATTGGTAACAATAGGGCTGGCAAAGAAATGACACAGATTGAAGATCGTCGAGTTGGCTTAACTAAGGACCCCTATTAATTGATAACTCTTTGCTAGTTAAAATCTTTGTATCATTTGTCAAATGTACCAGACCAAACAAAAATTATTGCGAACGATACCGCATCGTGGCCAATGCTTAACCATATGTTGCATTTATATCAACGATATCAATAAATTTTATTCAGTCATGGGATGAGCAATGGACAGGAACACTCAGGGATTTGCATCATAACCAACTGCGAGAACAAATACCTCATTTCGCAAACGTCACCGGTATCGTCAGGGTATCAAGGTCATTCATTTCTGTGCTGTAGATATGTTCTCCGCACTCCGGGCAACACCGCTGACCATGATAATCACGTTGACAGAGTACGCAGAAGTAATCTTTTTCTGAAGGTGCTATGACGGATACATCATCACGTTCAATAAGTGCCTTCACTGCCTGCTCAAAGGCTGATATTGGTTTGTACTGCGAAATAACACGGTATTCACAGTGCATCAACCTGTGTACTTCTGCTTCTTCTAGGTGATGTTCAAAATAACCGCCGCAGTCATGCGTCCAGTGTAAGCGCAGGGGATTGTTGCAGGAACGACAGTACCAGGCTCCCCGCGATCGCGGGCTTAAGTTTCTGGTGTGAGCGACTTGGCCCTTGTGGTCAAGGGCGGTACGAATTGTGCGAAATTGCATGGTGTAAATCCTGTGATGATATCGAGATGGCAAGTGGCAGATAGCGCAGCCTCATTCTGCGCAACGTTCAGTGCTGTGGTCACCGGTCCGGCAGTTCTGGCAGTAACGTTCACCGTGGTAATCACTGCCACAACCGCAACAATTCCATTCGGCCCTGCATACCAGCGGTAAGACTTCCGGCACATAGCGACGCAGCATGCGTATCCGTCTGGTTTCTTTCGGCTCAGGGCGTACGTATGGGCAGTGGTGGCGCCCGTTCTCGGTCAGGTCTTCCCGGGTATGCTCGAACCACGGGCGGTTAGTGGCCCATTCCGGGTGGAATACCAGAGCGCTGCCGCAAAGGTGGCAGGTGTATCGGTCGTAAGGATGAAGCTGTGCAGTGACCGCGCCCGTGAGGCGCTGATTGCCGTCAAGCGCGATAAAAGATTTGGCGTATATCGTCATAGTATTGGTCCTTTGCCATACGACAGGGGGCAGTGAGCCGTCCCGGGTAGGGCAGCAGTGCAGGTCATACAACTGGTGGCGTTAATTCAGATGGGGAATGTGATTCCGTTCGATAGATTACTGACGGGACTGCGCGATGCGTTGCTGTAGCCAGGCTTCCACTTCGCTTTCAAGCCAGCGAGAGCTTCTGCCCAGCTTAATTGGCTTCGGGAATTCCCCCGATGAAATCAGTTTGTAGAACCATTTGTCCGTTAAGCCGGTCAGTTTTGTGATAAACGCCATATCGACAAATTTGTCGTTAAGAAGACTGGCAGGAGTGGTCATCGTTTTTCTCCGTTGGTGGTAAGGGAGAAGAAGTCAGGGATGCGAATGGTGCAGACTTCTTCAAACGATGAGGGACTGGCGTAATTTTTTATTCGCTGATGGCACACCTGCGACGTCTACCACCCACCGCAGGAGCGGGAATGTCACTCAACTGGCAAACCACTTTCTCGCCCTTCTGGTCCTGCTTGCTCAGGTAGCTCAGAATGTACAGCATGCCCTTACGGCCTTTCATATCACTATGCGACGTCACCCGCTCGCCCTGCACTTTGTAATACGTCTGAGGCGTACAGCGGTAAGCACAGCCTTCCTCTCTTGTTATCTCACTCCAGAGGGTTTGCAGGGTTTTAAAGGTCGGCCATATCTTCCGATGCTTCTGACCGTTGAGATAAAACGCAGCGTGGATGTGATAGCCATGCTGTTCGGTATATTCAAGTACCCAGGTAAACCCGACAAGCCCTGTTATCGTGTTACACCGCTGGAGTAACAGAATCATATCCGCCGTCGTGGAATGTTTATCAGCGTGGCACCAGGCATTGCTGTCTACCCGGTAGTAGAAATCAACCCGGAACATGAGCAATTTGGAATAGCGTGCAAATAATTCTGAGAGATGATGACGCTGGTAACGTTGTAGCGTGCGGTGCTGGGCGTAGTTAAGATTGGTATCGGTAATGTTGTGGTAAGCCATATGTCGTTTCCTGGTGAATACTTGTCACGGGAATGGACGCAGACTTCAGATTTGACGGATGTATATATCACGAGGTTCAGTAGCGATATGTCGATCTGATGGAAGGCCATTGCTGGATAGCATCAGTCATCAGCATTGGGATAATGTGATAACAGCTAGGGGGAAGCGAGGATTATTAGAAATATATATTCTTTAGAAACAGTATTATTTACCTTAATGACAGCGTATGCCGGATCAACAACACAGCATCGAAACTACTCAATTTATCGTAAGGAAACACCGTTTATGCGTCATTTTTTGACAACTTACCGGGACTCAATCCTCGCACTTACAGGGATCATCATTGCCATTATCTCACTTGGGTTCGCTATCTGGCAGGGCAGAGAGGAAATCAGGCACAACCATATTTCTGTCGAACCGAGAATAAATGCCTATTTCTCCAATGATGGGCGAAAAAATCAGTGGGGAATTTATGCCATCAACAACGGTATGGGAACGGCCTTTGTTAACAGGGTGGTCGTGATGGTCAATGGTAAACCCGTGGAGCCCGTTGACAACAATATCTTCTTTGGAGCAGTTCTGGCACTCGGCCTTAACGCTAAATGTTTTGTGATTGGTGGTCCGCGTCCGAATGATTCCTTCAAGGTTGGAGAAGAAATATTTCTGGTTGAGGCAAGAGGGTCAGATAAAAACTGTGCTGAAGACCGACTACGAGTGAAGTGGGCTTCACAAGATCCACATCTGCTGGACTTTGTGCTGGATACGGAATCCATCTACGGTGATAAATTTCGTTATACCTATTCTCAGAACCGTCAGGTAAAACTGGATTAATGGCTGGAAACACATGAGTGCGGTCTGCCACTCACCGCCGGTGCTGGAACTGAGCTGACTCATATCCGGCTTTCTGTCCGCTGCGAGGGCTTATCCAAAAAGCTCAGGATTCATTGTATGCCCTCCAGTCCTCTGTAGTCGGAAAAGTTCACGTCTCGTTCGCCTCTTACAGAGTCGTGTCCTTTAGGCTCGCATAGCCTTCTTCATCCACGATGCCCTTCCACAGAAACTGTATGGGCTCCCGGAAGCACCAGACCTTCCTGTAACGCTGACCATTGAGATAAAACGCAGCATGGATCTGGTAATGATGATCTTACCCGCATTCCAGCTCCCAGACGTTACCCACCAGCCCCGATAGTGTCGTATATCGTTCCGTCAGCCAGATCATATCTGGCGACCAGTTGATTCACGTCACCTGATTAACATCACCACGCATTCACGAAAGCTGCCGTACAGGTGTTATATGACGCAAATCAAACCGTCACTTACGATAATTTTATGATAAATGCATATAGTAAGAACAAACTTAAATGTATAATTTATTGTTTTGTAAGTGTTTTTTGTAGTTATGCATTGTGTGATATTCGCATTGAATCACGCAAAAATAATCATGAAAGACATATATAAGCAAGCACAAAGTCCCTTTAAAAACATGCTAAATCTGCAATGTATTTGTAAATTAAAACCATTACAAATTGAGTATTATATCGCTTTTTTCATAGTAAATTCCTTGTATGCTTGCCGTTGTAAATCATACATTTTTTATCAGAGGAAGCAGGATGAACAGGCATGTTGAAGTAAGGTCTATCAGAGAGGGTGTCTATATTTTGTGGTATCTCGGCTATACTGATTTAGCCAGCTTGTATGCATCAGGGAGTGAGAGAGAACTTCTCCGTTTCAATGGAGCCATTAACAGACTTATTGAGCAAAATTTAACAGAAAATGATAAATCAGAGATCATTCAGAATTTTCTAGAAAACCAGGGGATGTACAGAAAGTACTGTGTTGATGAAACAATTGCATCCTGGTTCTCTCACGATGAAAAATCCAGTGTCTTTTTTTGGCTTTATCTTTTAAAAAAATTCAGAGAGCAACGGCTTGGTGATGAGATCATATCACTTGCTGGCAACAGTTATTATGACAAAAAAATAGTATGTGATAAAAGTAACTCAAGAATTACCGTTAATGAACTTCCAATCCGAACGCCAGATAATCCAAAGAAGTGTTTTATGGCTGGATTATATATTCTTGACCTGCTCAGCTTTTCACCTGACAAGTTGCAACGTACACTCGACGAAATAAAAATCGATTACTCGCATATAAGAGACCTCCGCCGAAAAGATTTCGCCTGGTTTACAGATGCTGGGCCGGAAGATGTCAAATGGGTCTGGAAACAGTTTAATGGTCACCCGAACTTATTAAATAACATAAACAAGTGGGATCTTAGTGAGTCTCTTCTGTCTCAGGCTATACCATTACTTTACTACTTATGGGATGGTCGAGAAGACACGAAAGTTCTTTACCTTAATACATTGCGTAAGCGTTACGCAAATATGAAACATCGTAAGAAAGTTGCCGATAAGGCACCGGTTAATATTCGTATTTCTCCAGGTGCTAAAAATACGCTGGTCAAACTGGAGAAGCGTTTTAACCGTAACAGGGCTGATG
Organism: Enterobacter sp. fkY84-1; assembly: GCF_052974705.1. Classification (NCBI taxonomy): domain Bacteria; kingdom Pseudomonadati; phylum Pseudomonadota; class Gammaproteobacteria; order Enterobacterales; family Enterobacteriaceae; genus Enterobacter; species Enterobacter sp. fkY84-1. Next base: position 544,245 of record NZ_CP169393.1, read on the forward strand.
TCATTGAATATTTGATAGAAAAAACCTGGTCTGAGCTGAATCAGAAAAACTAAAAAAGTATCAGTTATATATCACCTTACTGAATTCCCTCCCGTTTATATTTAACAGGCCATCCCCTCCGGATGGCCTTTTTTCATTCAGAGGCCGATATGAAACATCCCTCAGGATATGCCCTTATCCGCCGCCATCTGCGGCGTTATCCGCACGCGCTGCGCCAGCATCTAATCCAGGAACTTAACCGTCTGGTCACTTATGAACCGGTGATTGGCATCATGGGTAAAACTGGTGTCGGTAAATCCTCGCTGTGTAACGCGCTGTTCCGCAGTGAAGTCTGTGCAGTCAATGCAGTGGAGGCCTGTACCCGCCAGCCACAGCGTGTACGGCTACGTTTCGGTAATCATTTCCTGACGCTCGTTGATTTACCCGGCGTGGGTGAAAGTTTTACCCGTGACGGTGAATATCGTGAGCTGTACCGGGACCTCATGCCGCAACTCGATATGGTGCTGTGGGTGCTCAAGGCCGATGACCGGGCTTATGCGGTAGAAGAGCAGTTTTATCGGGACGTGTTCGTGCAGTACTGTGGGCCGCAGCCGCCGGTGTTATGGGTGCTCAATCAGGTGGACAAAACCGAACCGGCGGAGCAGTGGAACTGGTTATCGGCTCAGCCCGCGGCGTTACAGGCTGAGCGTATTGTACAGAAGCAGCAGGCTGTAGCCCGTCAGTTAGGGATTGCTGAGCAGGATATTCTGCCGGTCTCGGTGCGGGGGCGTTATCGCCTGTCACGTCTGGTGGAAGCGATGATTACCCGCCTCCCAAAGCAGGCCCGCAGCCCGCTGGTTCCCCACCTGCAGAACGGGTATCACACCGAAGCCATCATCAGCACCGCCAGCAGCAGCTTTGGCGATGCCGTGGTGGAAGTGATTGATAAAATTATTGATCTGGCCCCGCTACCACAGGTGGCTCGCATTGCGCTGCAGTCTGTAACACACACTGTCGCCCGTGCGGCACGCTCCCTGTGGGGATTTTTCTTCGGTTAGACACTTCGCTTTCGATGAATGGCCTTATCGGTTTCGATAAGTTTTCTTGTTTCATTACGATCGATTTTGTCGATCGAGCCGATCGATATTCATCGTTGTACATGATTAATCCGGTAGCCACATAATCCACAGGGCATTATGTGATTTGTTAATTTTAATCATCAAAATCAATGCGATGTATCGCTGGGATTGTCACGCATTAAGGGAAGTATATGCCGTTAATTCTGTTATGGGGCGCGCTGGCGCTGTTGCTGGGTTTCGTGGCGTCCGCTAACGGACGCTCGTTCTGGGGCTGGTTCATTCTCGGTCTGATAATCGACCCGATACTGGCGGGGCTGCTGTACTGGCTTATTGCAAGGGACCGCACATGAAAACATTTCTGCGTCTGTTCGGTAAGTTAACCCGCTGGTACATCACCCTCATTATCTTTATGGCCTGCCTGCTGTTCATTATCACCACCCTGGGCAATATGGCTGGCTTCTGACAGGACACTCCAATGAAAAATAAACTGTTTATTTCATTTTTACTGACTTCAGTGCTGACGCCTTCTGTCTCGCATGCGTTTGGCAACCGTGATAGCTGGGTAAGTGGCTATGCCCAGGGAACGTCTGAATACACCATCCTCGGTAAAGGGCAATCACAACTATACCTCGCCTGTGACAGTTCCGGCTCACAGCCAGCGACCATTATCTTCACTGACGTGAACGGCCATCAGGTCAGGATAGACAGTGGCCAGACACTTACCATGAGAATTGATAATGCTGAAGAAGTGAATATCAGCGAGAGCGAGTCTCATGTGGGGTCTGACAATGTGATGTGGGCATGGAACAAATTACGCACCGGCAAACGTGTTGTGGTTTCAGGTAGCGGGGTAAAACCTGTCACTTTCACTTTAGCGGGGGCTGCTGCAGTTCTTCCTGCGTTCGGTGACAACGGCTGCGTGCCCGGATTTGCACTGTAGTTCTGCCTCACACTTACAGGTTAAAGGACATTTAATGAAGAAAATCATCACAGTCGCAGCACTCTGTCTGCTGTCATTTTCTTCGCTGGCCGCTTCTTCACCGGTTAGCGTCAGTGTTAGTCCCGGAAGCTACAGCCACTACTCATTGATTCGGATTACATCAAAAGTCGATTCGATTGTGATTAAACAACTCATTGTCAACCGGGGAAACTGCCAGGATGCAGAATTCGCCAGCCCGTGGAAACCAGTACGTCTGGGATTTGGCGGTGCTGTATCCCATGAATTTACCGGCAAGGGGCTGATGGTTCCCTGTAATGTACTGGAAGTGGTGGTCCAGACAAGCGAAGGCGCATGGCAATTTGATTTTGACAGCTGACACTGCGCGCTTTTCCACCCTTCTTTTCTATCTGAACGCCCTGCTCAAACGAGCGGGGCGTTTTCTTTTGCCTCTTTTAAAGGAATTACTCATGAGATTAGCCAGCCGCTTTGGCCATATTAACCAGATTCGCCGTGAACGCCCTCTGACCCATGAAGAGCTGAAGAGTCATGTTCCCAGTGTATTCGGGAGTGACAAACATGAATCGCGTTCAGACCGTTACACCTACATTCCGACCATCACCATCCTCGAAAGCCTGCAGCGCGAGGGTTTTCAGCCGTTCTTTGCCTGCCAGACAAAGGTTCGGGACCAGAGCAAGCGGGAGCATACCAAACACATGCTTCGCCTGCGTCGCGCCGGGCAGCTAAACGGTCATCAGGTACCGGAAATCATTTTACTCAACAGCCATGACGGCTCCTCTAGCTACCAGATGCTGCCGGGGCTATTTCGCGGCGTCTGTACCAACGGCCTGGTTTGCGGTCAGTCATTCGGAGAAGTGCGGGTACCGCATAAAGGTAATGTCGTCGATAAGGTGATTGAAGGGGCTTACGAAGTGCTTGGGGTCTTTGACCGGGTGGATGAGAAACGCGATGCAATGCAGTCTCTGGCGCTACCTGTACCCGCCCGTCACGCACTGGCGAATGCTGCACTGAAGTATCGATTTGGTGAGGACCACCAGCCGGTCACGGTATCGCAGTTGCTGACTCCGCGTCGTCGGGAGGACTACAGCGATGACCTGTGGACCGTTTACCAGCGCGTGCAGGAGAACCTGATGAAAGGTGGTCTGTCAGGGCGAACCGCTCAGGGGAAAAGGAGCCGCACCCGTGCCGTTACCGGCATTGACGGCGATGTGAAGCTCAACCGCGCTCTGTGGGTTATGGCAGAAAACATGCTCGAATTTTTCGGGCGTTAAACAATCATTCCGGCATAAGGAGATAGTTTGATGGATACACAAAACCTTCAGTTCGCTGAGCAGACAGCAATCACGGCCTCAGTGGTCCCTGACGAGTTACGCATCGGCTTCTGGCCACAGCACTTTGGCTCCATCCCACAATGGATAACCCTTGAACCTCGCATTTTCGCCTGGATGGACCGCCTGTGTACCGATTATCACGGTGGTATCTGGAACTTCTCGACGCTCAGCAACGGCGGCGCTTTTATGGCTCCTGAGGCAGAAAGCAATGAGAAGTGGACATTGTTCAATAGTATGAACGGCAACGGCGCGGAACTTACTGGTGAAGCGGCAGGGATAGTCGCCTGTCTGATGGCTTACAGCCACCACGCCTGTCGTACCGAATGTGACGCGATGACTGAGCACTATTATCGCTTACGCGACTACGTGCTAAACCATCCGGAATGCAGCGCCATTATGCATCTAATCGACTGAGGAATACCTGACATGAATATCGCATTATCCCCGGTATCATCACAGCCTGAACTTTTTCCGCTGGCGGTTATGGCCCAGCATGGTTGCCTGCTTCCCGCGACATACGGATTGACACCTTATGCCCAACGGACCATCCGCCGGGCTATCAACCTGCTGGATAAATATCTGCGCCAGCCTGGGATAGCCTTTACCTCAAGCACTGCTGCCCGTGACTGGCTTCGGTTACAACTGGCAGGACAAGAACGGGAAGTGTTTATGGTGCTCTATCTCGATAACCAACACCGTTTACTGGAGAGCGAAACGCTATTTGCCGGTTCGGTTAACCATGTCCAGGTCCATCCTCGTGAGATAGTGAAGTCAGCGCTTCGCTTCAATGCTGCAGCTGTCGTACTGGCGCATAACCATCCATCCGGTGACCCGAAGCCAAGTCAATGCGATCGCAACATTACGGGCAGGCTTAAAGAAGCGCTAGCACTGGTTGATGTGAATATGCTCGATCATTTGGTCATCGGTTCAGAGGGCATTGTGTCGTTCGCAGAGCGAGGCTGGATATGAAAATCATCAGCAAACGCCAGGCAATGACCCTGTACCGGCAACAACCTGGCTCCCGACTGTTTCGCTTCAGTACGGGCAAATATAAATGGTCAGGCAGTATCTGCCATTATGCTGGCCGCGAGGTGGAGGACATACGCGGCGTTCTGGCCGTGTTTGCTGAACGTCGTCAGGACCGCAATGGTCCCTATGTCATTCTTCGAAGCGTTACTCTCAATTAATCCTTTACTTTAATCAGGAACAATAATGAACAATCACTCAGAATCTGGTGACGAGCCGGAGAATCCAGCCTGCCAGCAGTGGGGGCTAAAGAGTGCGATCACACCCTGTTTTGGAGCTCGTCTGGTGCAGGAAGGCAACAGGGTGCATTTTCTCGCTGACCGGGCCGGATTTTACGGTGCTTTCAGCGACGATGACGCGCTACACTTGGATCAGGCCTTTCCGTTGATAATCAAGCAACTTGAGTTGATGCTCACCAGCGGAGAACTCTCTCCCCGGCATGAGAACTGCGTCACGCTATATCACAACGGGCTTACGTGCGAAGCCGATACGCTTGGTAGCTGTGGTTATGTATACATCGCTGTTTATCCCACTCAACGTAAATTACTTTCACGAGAACCATAATGAAATTTCAACCTGCAACAACTCTACGTGCAGCGGAGTCATCCCGTCACTATCTGGCAAATGTTACTTACTCATCTACTATCGGCATCTTCTTTAACAGGATGACTATAAACGGTGACTTAGTGTCCGCTTCGTGCCAGGAACGGATGTTCGTTGCGCTCCTGGATAAATATACAGCATTATTTGCTTTAATCATTAAAAGCTAGCTTTGAGCAAATGATCAGGTATATTTATTTGTTGCTGATTAAGAAAAATAACTATAATTTAGGTGCTTAGCTTGTAACAAACTAGAAATTTTAGGTCAGATATAGACATTACTTTTTCAACACATTTTGGTTGCAGTTAGCAGTAGTTAATTTTAAATAACTACATTTCACCAGCAAGTTACCATACGACGTGTCATCTGGTTAAACCAGAGAAAGCGGGCCAGTACAATATACAACTGTTAGGCTGACAATTAACTTTCCCGAAAATTATAGAGGTAGCAGTGAGCGGAACAAATCGCGCAAAGATAACATTTTTAGAACTAGTTATCCCTCCCATTTCTAATCAAGAAGCAGTTTGGTTTAAAGACGAACCTTTTGCCGAATATATGAAGCAAAGCGATTTCTACATAATTGGTGGAAAAGCCAAGTCAAAATTTTCTAATATTCGTGCCAATGAAGACAATAGCCAAATTTTCTTTGATGTTTTTGTAGGTGGTGATCATAAAAGCAGCGGGGTCATTCATATATATAAGTTGAAGCCAGTTATTGATTTTGAGGGTAATGATTTTGGTGTTGGTTGCGGGGGGGAAGCAATAGAGTTTTTCTACAAAAAAGATGGCGAAAAATTCTTATTGGCTCGATTTACACCAGAAAATATTCTATGGTATCGATCTAGAGAAGAAGAAGGCATATCAGGTTTAGATAATTATGCAGATATTATGGTCTATGATCTACTTTATGTCGGAATAGCAAAAAAAGGAGATAGTTATAGTCGTCTAATAGCTAAAGGACATCATGCGCGTCAAGAAATACTTTCTAATGAGCCACAGCGCTATCCTGGAGCTAGAGTTACTGATGAGATTTTTCTTTTCCTATTCCGCCCGGAGCCTTTATTTATCACTACGTTCGGTCCTGATAGTGATATAGATCTGGACTTTGGTTACGATCACAAAAAAATTATTGCAGATGCAGAGAAAGCCTTCGTAAGTTTGTTGCAGCCAAACTATAACACAGTCAGATTTAAACAATATCCAAAAGGATCAGACGGATTATATGACTCTAAGCTAGATAGGTATGGTTACTCTATAGGTGAAGCTATCACTTTTAATACCCCTCACGGTCAAATTAAAGGAGGTAGAAATGGAGATTTAAGGGGGTTAAGTAACAAAGCTGATTTTATATCAGTCGATAAGGAATCTGCCAAACTTTTCATTTCAGGCGTTGATTTTCCTAATGATGAACCTAATGTCTAACAATCGCACGTTGTCGGACTGGTTTTTTGCTGCGATCTAATCCAGCCGCAAATATGGGCCTTATGTCTGCAATTCGCTTATAGAAGTCTACAAGCGATTAATTTATACCCAGCTTGTACCAGAAGCTATCAATGCCAGTATTGCGATGTATCGAACAACGAGTGAAGGTTAGGAGAAATGATTGTAACTAGGGAAAGCATGAAAAATGGCTCATCGAGTGTCTTCAAGAACGGGGTGGTAGTGCTTGGCCACGTGAAGTCTCAAAGTATGTATGGGACAGCTACGAGGCTGAGCTTAGGGATTTCGGCGATATGTTGTATACGTGGCAATATGACATTCGTTAGGCCGCTCAACAATTGAGAAATGAGGGTACTTTAAAACCAGTAAATAGACGCAGAGATTTGCCATGGGAACTAGCATAGTAACAGTGAGTGTTCGTTTTGCACCGACAGCTGACTTTGCCCTGAGGGAGTTAGTGCCTCTGAAGAAAACTTTCCTACTTGTCTGAATCTTGCTTTGATAGCCATATCGGTGTTCAACTGGTATTGTTTTATACCCACTCGTAATGTCTATTTTTTGTACGGATTTAAACTTGTGGGTACAAGTGTGGGTATAACTATCTGCTATTGATTATAAAATACATTGATATCAGTCTATTGGGTGTGAAATTCGAGTCCGGCCTTCGCACCATAAGATGCAAATTAAAGTCGCTTAAGGGCGGCTTTTTTTGTGTCTGAAATTCCATATCCACCCAATTATTTTCCTTCATGAACAGCAAGCAGAATCCACATTACTCACTCTGCTGATAATCAGTGATTCAATATCATTGTTCATTTCTTTGCCCTGTATCGTTTGCGATAGCCTTTATAGCGGGTATTATTTTGCGCATTGCATTCCAAAACTGAATTTTTGCCTGTGCACATTTGCATTATGGCTGCGATCTCCCCGAGGGTTTCATGACTAACACTAACTTTTCTCAAACGGCTGCGTTTATCTGGTCGGTAGCTGATTTGCTGCGCGGTGATTTTAAACAGTCTCAGTACGGGCGCGTGATCCTTCCCTTTACGCTGCTGCGCCGCCTTGAATGTGTGTTGGCAGAGACTAAAGACGCGGTGGTGGCGAAATATGATGAATTAAAAACCAGCCCGCTGCCGGAAGATGCCAAAGAGAAGTTTCTGCTGCGCGCCAGCGGGCTCTCCTTCTTCAACACCTCGAAGATGGACCTGGGCAAGATGGGCCAGAACGACATCAAAGCTAACCTTGAAAGCTACGTACAGGCGTTCTCTCCGGACGCGCGTGAAATCTTCGAGCACTTCAAATTCAGTGAGTTTGTCGGCCTGCTGGAAGATGCCAACCTGCTGTTCAAAGTGGTGAAGAAATTCGCTACCACCGATCTCAGCCCGAAAGCGATTTCCAACTATGAAATGGGCCTGGTGTTTGAAGAGCTTATCCGTCGTTTCGCGGAGAGCTCTAACGAGACCGCCGGTGAGCACTTCACCCCACGCGATATCGTACGTCTGACCACCTCGCTGGTGTTTATGGAAGATGATGAAGCCCTGACACAGGACGGTATCATCCGCACCATTTACGACCCGACGGCCGGAACCGGCGGTTTCCTCTCTGCGGGCATGGAGTATGTGCACGAGCTGAATCCTAAAGCCGTCATGCGTGCTTTTGGCCAGGAACTGAATCCGGAATCCTATGCTATCTGTAAAGCCGACATGCTGATCAAAGGTCAGGACGTCAGCCGCATTAAGCTGGGGAACACCCTCTCTAACGACCAGCTGCCGCTGGACCAGTTCGACTACATGCTCTCTAACCCACCGTTTGGCGTGGACTGGAAAAAGATTGAGGGCGAGATTAACGACGAACATACGCAGAAAGGCTTTAACGGTCGCTTTGGCCCTGGCCTGCCGCGTGTATCCGACGGCTCTCTGCTGTTCCTGATGCACCTGATCAGCAAAATGCGCGACAACCACAACGTGGATGGCACCGTGAGCAACGGCGGGCGTATCGGGATTATCCTTAACGGTTCACCACTATTTACCGGTGGAGCGGGCAGCGGAGAGAGCGAAATCCGTCGCTACATTCTGGAAGCCGACTTGCTGGAAGGCATTGTCGCGCTGCCAACGGACATGTTCTATAACACTGGCATTGCCACCTACGTCTGGATACTCTCCAACAAGAAAGCGCCTGAGCGTAAAGGCAAAGTGCAGCTGATTGATGGCACTAACCTATGCGGAAAAATGCGTAAATCGCTGGGTTCCAAGCGCAACCTGATGGGCGAAGACGATATTAAACTGATCACCCAGACCTTTGGCGATTTTAAGGTGGTGGATACCACAACTCTGGAAGAACTGGGTCTGGAAAAAGCCACCGAGCAAAAATCCAGCCGTGGCCGTCAACCTGTGACTGCCAAAACCGAAGCGCCGAAAACCTTCGCCAGCAAAATCTTTAACAGCACCGACTTTGGCTACCGCCGCCTGACCATTGAACGTCCGCTGCGTTTATCCGCTCAGATCACGGATGAGGCGATTGCAACTCTGCGTTTTGCACCGAAGCCGTTTAACGCGCCGATGGAACGTCTGTGTGAAGAGTTCGCAGCCCAATGGCAGGAAGATAGCTATGGTGATTTCTCCGAACTGGAAGCCGAAGCGCGCGCCATTATCAAAGCTGAATTTGCCGAGTTGAAAGAGAAGCAGATTAAAGACCTGCTCGACAGCAAGCTGTGGCAGGCACAGCGCGCCTTGATGGAAAAAGCGCAGCAGATTCAGACGGCTCTGGGTTCGCAGGCGGGTGGTAAAACGCTGGCAAGCAATGACTTTAACCAGTTCCAACTGACCCTGAAAGGGGCCATCAAAACGGCTGGCGTGAAGCTGGATGCGAAAGAGAACAAGCAGTTTATCGATGCAATCACCACGAAAAACCCGGATGCTGAGCCAGTGGTGAAGAAGGTGCTGAAAGAAGCCGCTCAGCCGCTGTACGGTGCGTTTGAATACAAAGGCAAAGTGGTGGAGTTTGAGCAGGACGGCGAGCTGCGTGATAACGAGAACGTGCCGCTGAACCCGGCGGTATCCACCAGCGACCTGATTGAAAACTATTTCGAGTCTGAAGTACTACCGCACGTGAATGACGCGTGGATCAACGCTGATAAGCGTGATGCGAAAGATGGTGAGGTGGGGATTGTGGGTTATGAAATTCCGTTTAACCGCCATTTTTACGTCTATCAGCCACCGCGCCCGTTAGAAGAGATTGATGCCGATCTGGATGCAGTGAGCTCCGAGATTATGAAGCTGCTGCAGGAGGTGCATTCCTGATGGCTAAATATACGGCATATCCGGAGTATAAGGATTCAGGGGTTGAGTGGTTGGGGGAGATTCCTAAGGGCTGGACTATCAGTAAAGTAAAGTATCTTGCTCCATTTCAGGTTGGTTGGACCCCGCCAACAAAGAATGATGCCAATTTCATTGGTGATAATCTATGGGTCAATATTTCTGACTTAAAAGATAAATTTATTTCATCTACAGCAAAATGTATCTCTGATAAAGCTGCAAAAGAAGCATCAATGGTTATCACTCCTAGGGGGTCTCTGCTATATAGTTTTAAACTATCGGTTGGCGCAGTTTCATTTGCAGGATGTGATCTTTATACAAATGAAGCTATCGCATCATTTTTGGACCAAGCTCAACTGCCTCTATCATATTTGTACTATGCACTTCCGATATTTATTATTGAAAATGCATCAACTAATATCTATGGTGCAAAGATATTAAACCAAGAGCTTATAAAAAACTCATTTTTACTTGCACCTTCACGTAGTGAAGCAGAGAAAGTTGCTAATTTTTTGGAGCACGAAACCGCAAAAATCGACAACCTGATCGAGAAGCAAAAGCAACTGATTGAACTGCTGAAAGAAAAACGTCAGGCTGTGATTAGCCATTCCGTTACCAAAGGGCTAAACCCTGATGTGCCGATGAAAGATTCTGGTGTTGAGTGGTTGGGGGAAGTTCCGGAGCATTGGAAAATATGCCGCATTAAGCAATTATCAAAACAGATATCTAAAGGTACAACACCGAGCACCATTGGTGGTGATTTTGTTGATGAAGGTATTCGATTTTTAAAAGCAGAAAATATTGGTAAGTCAAAGTTTGTTAATTCATTACCAGAATTCTATATTAGTAATGACGTAGATAAACAAATCTCAAGAAGTCGGCTTCAAGAACGGGATGTCTTAGTTATCATAGCGGGTGCAACTACTGGTATGGCTTCAGTTCTTCAAAAAGAGATACTGCCTGCGAACACAAATCAGGCAGTAAGTTTCATTCGCACTAAAAATAGTAATCATGCCGATTGGGTCTATTACTGGCTTGGGACGGATACCATCCAGAGGATAATAGGAATGGGCGCGGTTCAGGCTGCCCAGCCGAATCTATCAATGGAAGATCTTGGGAATATCCCAATTTTACTTCCATAACAAGATGAACTTGCCTCTATATGCATGGAAATAGAAAAGCAGTTTGTTCAATTTGAGTCCTTAATTTGTAAAGCGGAATCTGCAATAGATTTAATGCAAGAGCGCCGCACCGCTCTTATCTCCGCCGCCGTCACCGGAAAAATCGACGTCCGCGACTGGGTTGCCCCGGACACGCAAAATGTTGAGGAGCCACAGGAGGCCACCGTATGAGCATGGACAGCACCAAAGAGCTGATTTTCCAGAATGAGATGATTGCTCAGATGGAAGCAAGAGGCTGGATTTGTGGCAAAACCGACGGCTACGATCGCGAACGTGCGCTGTATTCCCAGGATGCACTGGCCTTTGTGCAGACCACACAGCCGCAGGAATGGAAGAAATTTGCCAAAATTTACCCTACCGATACCGAGCGTCATTTCCTCGATGCGCTGGTGGCGCAGCTGAAAAAAGCGGACATCAACGCTACCGATATGCTTTCGCGCACTTACGGCACCCTAGGCGTGCTGCGTCATGGTATCAAAAGCCATAATGCGCGTTTTTCCCTGTGTCAGTTTAAGCCGGAACATAATCTCAATCCGGAAACTCTGACGCGCTACAAACAGAATATCTGCCGCATTGTACCGGAGCTGGTTTACAGCCCGCATGCGTCGAGCGCCGTATTTGAAGAGACAGGTGTAAAGGCGAAGAAATGGCGTATCGACCTGGTGTTGTTCGTCAATGGCCTGCCAATAGCGACGCTGGAACTGAAGTCTGAATTTAAGCAAACGGTACAAAACGCCATTACGCAATATAAGAAAACGCGTTTGCCGAAAGATCCCGGCACCAATAAGCCCGAGCCGCTGCTGACCTTTAAACGCGGGGCGCTGGTGCACTTTGCCGTCAGCCAGTACGAAGTATTTATGGCGACCAAACTCGATGGCGATAAAACCTTCTTCCTGCCGTTTAACAAAGGCACCCATGACGGCGGTGCGGGGAACGATATCCCGGAAGATGCCAACGACTACGCCACCAGCTACCTGTGGAATGAGGTGCTGCTGCCGGACAATCTGCTGAAAATTCTCGCGAGGTTCGTGCATCTGCAAATCGTCGAAAAAGAAGATGCCATTGGCCTGAAGTACAAAAGCGAGAGCCTGATTTTCCCGCGCTATCATCAGTGGGATGTGGTGAACAAACTGATCATCGCCGCCACGGTGGAAGGCACCGGCAATAAATACCTGATTCAACACAGTGCCGGGTCGGGCAAATCGAACTCTATCGCCTGGACGGCCCACCAGCTTTCCCGCCTGTACGATGAGAATGGCGAGAAGCAGTTCCACTCGGTGATTGTGGTGACGGACCGCACCGTGCTTGATGACCAGTTGCAGGACACCATCTATCAGTTTGAGCATCAGGATGGCGTAGTCGGGCGTATCAATAACAAAGAGGGCGACGGTTCTAAATCGGAGAAGCTGGCCAGCGCGCTGGAAAACTCGCAGCCAATCATTATCGTCACCATTCAGACCTTCCCGTTTGTCCTGAAGGCGATTGAAAACAGCGTCAGCCTCAAGCAGCGTAAATACGCGGTGATTGCCGATGAAGCGCACTCCTCGCAGAGCGGCTCTACGGCGCGTCAGCTGAAAGAAGTGCTGATGACGGAAGAGGCGGATGACGATGTGGAGATGTCTTCAGAAGATATTCTGGATGCCACCGTCGCCGCGCGTAAAGGCAGCAACAATCTCAACTATTACGCCTTTACCGCTACGCCAAAAGCCAAAACGCTGGAGCTGTTTGGCCGTCGCCCGAATCCGCAGGAACCTGCATCGAAAACGAACAAACCGGAAGCGTTCCACATTTACTCCATGCGCCAGGCCATCGAAGAAGGCTTTATTCTTGATGTGCTGAAGAACTACACCAACTACAAGGTGGCGTATAAGCTGCTGCAAAAGCTGGGCGATCCTGACCGGGAAGTGGACAGCAAGAAAGCGAAGATCAAACTCAACCAATGGGTGTCGCTGCACGATCATAACGTGTCGCAGAAAGTGAAGGTGATTGTTGAGCACTTTCGCAAGCATGTGATGCACTTACTGGCAGGCCAGGCGAAAGCGATGGTAGTAACCAGTTCGCGTAAAGCAGCGGTGCGTTACAAGCTGGCGTTTGATAAATACATCGCCGAGCACAAGTACGACAAGATCAGCGCGATGGTGGCGTTCTCCGGGGAAGTGGAATTCCATGAGGATGACCACAACAGCCTTGCGTTGCTCAACCAGAAATTTACCGAGATCAATATGAATCCAGGCCTGAAAGGCCGGGATATGCGTAAAGCGTTTGATACTGACGACTACCAGGTGATGCTGGTGGCCAACAAATTCCAGACCGGTTTTGATCAGCCTAAGCTGTGCGCCATGTATGTGGATAAAAAGCTGGGCGGCGTGGAATGCGTACAGACGCTTTCGCCTGAACCGTACCTATCCTGGGAAGGCACAGTCCGGCACCTTTGTGCTTGATTTTTACAACGAACCTGACGAGATTTTGGGGGCTTTCCAGCCGTACTACCAGACAGCAGAGCTGATGGATGTCAGCGATCCGCAGTTGGTCTTTGAGCTTTATGAAAAGCTGCGTACCAGCGGTATTTTCCTGTGGAACGAGGTAGAACAGTTCTGTGAGGCGTTCTTCAGTAAAAACAAATCCAACGCGGCCATTAGCAATATCTGCAAACCTGCGGTAGAGCGCTGGAAGCATCGTTACACCTCAGCGATTGATGCCTATGTGCTGGCCAAAGAGATGTTTGAACGCACTAAGAAAACCGGCGATGTTGTGCTGATCACCAATGCGGAAAACACCTTTAAGGACTGCGAGAAAGAAAAAAGTAAGCTGGATATCTTTAAGAAAGATCTCGGCAGCTTTGTCCGCTTCTACGAGTTTATGTCGCAAATCGTCGATTATGACGACAAGAATCTTGAAAAGCTGAGTCTCTTTGCTCGTCATTTGCGTCCGTTACTGCATGAACAGCGTATTGAAGAAGATGAAATTGATTTAAGCAACGTGGAGATGAGCCATTACCGCCTGTCCAAACTCCACGAACAGCACCTGAAGCTGCAAGAGGATGCTGAAGAATACAAAATCAAACCGGGTAATGATGTCGGAACGGCGAAACCAAAGGACAAGAAAGAGGAGTTTCTTTCAAATATCCTGGCTCGTCTGAACGAGCTTTTTGTCACCGATAATCTGACCGATAAAGACATGATCAATTATGCCTTTGCGGTGCGCGACAAGCTGTCAGAAAACCAGGCGGTGATGACCCAGATCGCGAACAATACGCGCGAACAGGCGATGTTGGGGGATTTCCCGAAGGCGATTGATGACGCTGTTATGGACAGCAACGAAGCCCAGCAGGAGATGATGGTGCAATATCTCTCTAATCCTGAACTGGCGAAGGGCTTTGCCCGCGTGGTGTTTGATATGTTGAAAGGGGCATAAGGTTTCACTTTCTGTCAGAATGAGGGATGTTATGTCAGGTGTAAAATAAGACATTTCATCCCTATTCTTAGATTATCAAAATATGTACTGTTGACCGTCAGTAATTAATTCGTGTTGTTTTTTGAACTTCAAATGTAAATTTATCGTGAAAACCAATCAAGTTTTTTTGTTATTTTAGGTTGTTCTATTTCATAGATATCATTGTATGTTAACTTTAATTCGAGATTGGATAATTCAGAACGCAATTGTTGTCTAATGAAATTTTGGCCTGCTTCAAAGCTTGCTTGTATAAGAGTTATTTCTTTATCTACAGAAATAATTCTGCCATCAATATTTCCAGTAAAACGGTCCCAGACAAGATCTCGTTTGATGTGACTTATTGCATCCAGGAGCTGATGGTGATGATTGTTATCTTTCTGCGTTAAAAACTCTTTTATAATTAAAGGGCCTGTTCCTTGATTTTTTATTTTTAAAAAAATTACGTCTTCATAATCCCCGATTAAAAATTCTGCCAATGGTTTTACCGATAATTGATTGTGCTTTTGCTGATTAACTTGTGCTTTATATGCTATGAATAACGATATTATTGAGGTTACCATTGCACAAAATGAAACGATTAATTCTGATTTACTTGCCAAGAAATTTAACATCATTGCTTTTCCTTTAATGTCATATATATTAGTGAGCGTTTTTTTCTATTTTTGTGTTTTTTTCATCAAGGCCTTCAATTCCTCAATAGTAAGTGAGGGTTTTCGCCTGTGGATCATTGCATGGCAATTGGGGCAGACAGGGCGAAGATCATTTACAGGATCGAGTTTGTAGCGCTCTCCAATCTCAGAGAGAGGGGTGATATGGTGGACGTGAATATAGTCCTTGCCGGTTTCACCATACGTTTTCTCAAAGTCCATATTGCATACGCTACATTGACAGCCGTAGTGGTCTATACATTTGTCTCTTGCTGTTTTGCTCCGTTCGTACTTGTTAACTTTGATCTGTTTTACGGCCCCTTCATAAAAGGTTTCGGGCACATCATCTGGATAATCGATATCTAACTTGGTAGAAAGCGATTCTGCTTTTTTGATGCCCTCATGGGTGAGTTTCCAGATGCCAAGGCCTGATTCTTTGGCATTATGAAGATACTTGTAATCAACAAGCTTTTTACGCGCCCATTGGACCATGTTGTTCCATTGGGGACGGTTGCTATCATCAGGAAGTAAGATGCTCATTTCTTCATCGGTAAGGCCGAACTCCCTCCCCAACGGTTCATAACATGAGGAAGAACTAACTTCTCCCCCTCGGTTATAAATATTTAAAAGTAAGGGAATTTCAATCTCTTTATAACTCGGGAATGCCATGTTTATCACCATTAAATGAATATGTTACCTTCTGAAAATTTCGCGTATATGCCACTCTATATAATTAGCCTGCGGATAATTTTCTTTCTGTAGTGGGAGGTGAATTTGAGCTCCTGCGAAGTCCCAAAAGAATCTGGATACAACGCTATTACCATTTACAGCGGAAGATATTTGAACGCGCATGTTTTCATCCACTCCAAGAGAGCCTTTATCAAAGGCTTTATGGTGGATTGAGCAGAGAGCTAAGCCATTCGCGATCTCACATGGCCCTCCAAATTGCTTCCATTTAATATGAGCGGCTTCAAGTGCGACAGAGGTATTATCATGTCGCATATTGAAACCGCAAACGGCGCACTGATAGTTATAGGCTCGCAGTACCTGCTGTCGAAATAAGGGATCGCGCTGTTTGCGAATTTGCAGGAGATTGAATCCCAACTCGTCGGCGAGTTCTTCCTGGATGCTTTCGGTAAAGTGTGCTTCGAGAATTTGCTGAGCTATAGAGTTAATCAGATTCTTACTGTTTATCAAACGAGTGTAATGCGGCTCGTCAAAACCGCCTGCAACATGATTTTCAACCAGCTCTCCCGCAGGAGGTTGTTTGCTGGTACCTGATGTGGAACAGCGCTCCGCATTTTGTAGTTCCCAAAAGCCATCACCTTGTAAACGCCAGAACGGCATATCAGGACGGTACTGTGCACGCTGTGGTCCAAAACGTTCCAACAGGCTGTGCAGCTGATCGCGTACTTCCGTACCGTAATCAAACAATCGCGCATGTCCCTGCTGATAGTTCGCCAGCACGTACAGAAGCAATAAAGGCTTATGCGGCGCACGCTGTTCGCCTTTGCGCCAGATGGTGATGTCGGCAATTGCCTGTTCGAGAGTTTTGCTGGAAGCCATCGCGTTACGGAAGAAGGTAAATAATTGCGATGATGCTCGTAAAACCCGGACCAATCAACCCGCAGTCAACAAAAACATGACCTTACCGCACACTATGTTATTTCCTGAATCCACCTCGCAAATTCCAAATTTACCCCACCCAAAACCGCTGTATTTATATTCAGCCCTGTATAATGATCACCAGAAATTACGCCGAATGGCAAAAGGAAGTATCAAAGAATATTTAAAGAAGAATTCGCGATATGAAGGTGCTGCAACACCCCCATACCGCTAACCACAACCAACTAGTAAGGAGTTGTATATGGCTGCGACGAATTTTAAGCCAGAGTTTACTGTTTGCAAAACAGAATCAGACGCTTTCACCGGCATGATTGAAAACCGCGAGCTGGTACGCAAAAACAGCGCCCGCCGTCTTCACGGCAACCAGACCAACGCGGTGCCCGTCCATCCCCGCGCGGAAACGCCGCAGGACAGTGCCGCCTGTTGCGAACTGTATGCACGCATAGACATGAAATACCTTCTGCTGGGCGGAGACTGGTTAACCCGCGCGGGCTTTATCAACGGCATGCCGGTGAAAATCCGCGCCATGAAAGACTGCATTGTGATTACCCCACAGCATACAAGAGAATTATGGGGATGTCTGGAAGGGATGAGTGTGGTGAATATAAATAAGCAAAAAGTCGCGCAGTGGTTAAAAACGTTTCCGGGGGCGTTGAATGATACTGGCGATATCCCTGTGGTGAAGCGCGGAACTGGTCGGGCAGAATAATATCTAAAATCTCCTTTCATTAATCCTGTAAAAGGATGAGTTAATACGGACGTGAATACACATGTCCGTATTTTTTGTTTTTTACATGAATTATCTAACTCCGCTGGTGCACTCTATAAATCGGTTGTAACATTCTCCGCAAAGCGACAGGGAGGATTGCTATGCAGATTTGTAGGATGGATTACAACGATGTCTCAGCCGATGGAAGAAGGCTGAAACTACACGTTTATGGCGTTGGGACGTTTCCCGTTTTTTCAGGGATAGAACCCGTAACCAATATTGCTGAGTGTGCCTTTATCAGGAATGCTGCATTACCAGTGGGTACGTACTGGATCGTTGATGCACCGGAAGGCAGTATTGCTAATCGGGTTGAGCGGTTTGTAAAAGACTTCAAGAACGGTACCAATCATTCTGAATGGTTCGGCTTGTTTAATGCTTCGACCATGGCTGATAACGTATTTGTGAATGGGGTCGACAGAGGCTCATTTCGACTTCATCCATTGAGGCCGAATGGTAAGGGAGAGTCGTGGGGATGCATAACGTTCTATAATATCCCTGATTTTCAACTGGTCAGACAATCTTTGCTTGCACGTAAGAAGATTCGTGTTCCTGGTGGTAAAGGGTTGATGGCATATGGACGTATTGATGTGACAGGAAGGGCTGATTATGCTTCATGCAAAGTTAAAAAATAATATCCTGATTGGTCTGGCATGCCTCATTGCTTCCTTCTTTATCGTCCTGTTTCCCCTGGGAGGTTTACTCGATTACTTATCTCAAGCCAGCAATGATTTTTTAAATCGTACCGGTTTGGGGTTTGCTGATGGTGAAGCAGACCCATCATTCCTGTGGGTGTTGGGTGGGATGATGGTCGTCGTTACCGCGTTACTGATGTTCGCCATTCGGAAGATATGCAATCTGAGGCAGGGATAAGACATTTCATGGGCATTTTCTATGACAATCCTTTTAAACGCCCTGAAGTTGTCAGCGCTCACGGTTGCCACTGTATGTATCCTCGGAGGGTTGTTTGTATGGCTTGTGGCATCTGATTCTGATGCGACGACCGTTTATACGGAAAACGATTTTTTCCACTACCGGATACTGACAGACAAGGATATTAAGAACGCCCCAAAAGTAACGGACGACTATTATTTTGAGGCGCATTCGGGCGATGGTTACGAACCTTCAAACAGTATCATTTTTAAAGGCGCTACCAGTGCTGCGCCGTTGCGCGCTTATCTCGAAACGTTAGGGTATGTGAAGGAAAAGCGTAGCCTGGAAGTGAAGGAGGTTTGGTCGAAACCCGAACGGTTAAACGCAGATTTTTTCTATCTGTACTTTAATACCGCTACGGGTGACATTGAACTGACCAAAGTGATAGGTTACGGGCATGTCATCCCATGCTCGTAGTAAGAAAAAATCACTCGTGCTTTATCTGCTCTTTCACAGCCTTAATCAATACAGCATGGAGTTCACCAACGGTTAAATCGCGGATAACAGGTTCGGGAATGCCACGTATTCTGCGAATCAAGCGGCAGATACCAAAGTAATCTATGCCCTCGGTGCTAAATAGAAGCTCGTTATCAGCGAGGGAAAACGTTTTCTCATAGCCATCTTCTTCAGTGACAAGCGTAACGCCAAACGCTGCCTCGCAGTCTTCAATAAGGGCTTCGCCATCCATGCCGCATATATCAAGGTCGGCTTCGATTAGGGTATTCGCATCAATGTGCTTGTGATAATGTCCAGAGGACTGACGTACAACCTCAATGACCTGCGAAAGAGTGGGAAGCATTATGTTGGATTCCGTGGGGGAAGAAATGGCGCAGACATTTATGAAGAGACCGAATTAACGCCTGGGACTTATTATTGATGGTCCAAAGAAAATCAAAACAACCCATACAAACATCCCAATGATTTTTAACGGCCAGGGTTCGAACACATCAATACACACCATTGTGCCTATAACTAATAGTGGCCCTCCTACTAATTCCATTATCCCATCGAAAATATTTAACTTATGAGGCAATACACGATTCAGTAAAACGGCCATGAAATGTGCGCATCCTAAAGTAATGATTATAGCTATAGTGCATTCTTTCCAGTTATCAGTGACGCCCACGCATATGAGGCATAACACAATCACAAAAACACAAAGTAACGTATTCAGCATGGAAATAATAAACTTGCTCATAACAGTTGCCGCGACGTTTAAAATATAAAGAGTTTATGAATATCGTGCTCTCAGTAGAATGACAAACAACAATGGCTAATAATGCATTTCAGAATTTATTGCGCCTCGCTGATTTCAGTAATAATCGATCTAGCGGCGTCATGCATATCCCACACACTCCACCGCCCAACCTTAATCAACTCACCTAATCAAAACACCGGCACCCCCAGCCCAACCTTCACCTCCCTCAACGTCGCCTGCGTCACCCCTTGCGCCCGCTCCGTCCCGCGCTTCAGCATCGCCATCAGCTCTCCCTTGTCCCGCATATACATCGCCCTCCGCTCCCGCATCGGCGCAATCAGCTCCTGCAGGCACGCCTCCAGCTCGTTCTTGCACGCCCGGTCACCCAGCCCGCCCGCCTGATAGTGCGCCTTCATCGCCGCCACTTTCTCTTTGTCCGGATGAAACGCGTCGAGGTACGTAAACACCACGTTCCCCTCAATCTGCCCCGGGTCGCTCACCTTCAGGTGGTTAGGGTCGGTGTACATGGCGCTGACCGCACGGTGAATGGTCTCTTCACTGGCAGAAAGGTGCAGCGTGTTACCCAGCGATTTCGACATCTTGGCGCTGCCGTCGATGCCGGGCAGGCGGCTGGTGTCGCTCAGCATCGCCTTGCAGTGGCGCAGCACCGGGGAGGGCAGCAGGCTGTTCATCTTGTGCACAATCTCGTTGGTCTGCTCAATCATCGGCAGCTGGTCGTCGCCGACGGGCACGCACTCGGCCTTAAACGCGGTGATGTCCGCCGCCTGGCTGATGGGGTAGGCCATAAACCCGACCGGCAGCGAGCGGGCGAAGCCTTTCTGCACAATCTCGTTTTTCACCGTTGGGTTACGCTCCACGCGGGCGACGGTGACGATGTTCATATACAGCATCGTCAGCTCGGCGAGGGCGGGCAGGGCGGACTGCAGGCAGATCGTGGTCAGGTTCGGGTCGATGCCTGCGGCGAGGTAGTCGGCCAGCACTTCGGGGATGTTGTCGCGGATCTTCTGCGGGTTGCTGCCGTTGTCGGTCAGCCCCTGCAGGTCGGCAATCAGCACAAACTGGTTGTGCGTCTGCTGGAGCGCCACGCGCTGGCGCAGCGATCCGACGTAGTGGCCGAGGTGCAGCGGGCCGGTTGGGCGGTCGCCGGTGAGGATGGTTTGCGGGTTCATAAAGACTCCTTAACGTTGTAATGCCGAAAGGGGTCTTAGATGTGAGAAAGCCGCCTTTCGGCGGCTATCTGAAAATGGGGAAAACTACTCCGTGCCGCCTTTAAAAAGGCAGCCACCAGCGGTTTACGGTGAGCACGGCGTGGTTTATGTTCATCTCTTTACCGTATCACGTCCGGCGCGAAAAACAAAAGGGCACGTCATGCTGCAATCACTCAACCACCTGACCCTCGCGGTCAGCGACCTGCAAAAAAGCGTCACCTTCTGGCACGAGTTGCTGGGCCTGACCCTGCATGCCCGCTGGAATACCGGGGCCTATCTCACCTGTGGCGATCTGTGGGTCTGCCTGTCGTACGACGAGGCGCGCCAGTATGTGCCGCCGCAGGAGAGCGACTACACCCACTACGCGTTTACCGTGGCGGAAGCGGATTTTGAACCGTTCTCGCAAAGGCTTGAGCAGGCGGGCGTCACCGTCTGGAAGCAGAACAAAAGCGAGGGGGCGTCGTTCTATTTTCTCGACCCGGACGGGCACAAGCTGGAGCTGCACGTGGGCAGCCTCGCCGCGCGGCTGGCGGCGTGTCGCGAGAAGCCCTACGCGGGCATGGTGTTTACCTCAGACGAGGCTTGAGGCGCGCACCTTCAGCCTGCCCGCCAGCGTCACGTGCGTGGCGGCATCTTCCTGATTGCACAGGTACTCCACCGCCAGCCGTCCCAGCTCGCTGTAAGGCAGCTGGATACTGGTTAGCGGCGGGGTGAGCTGCTCGGAGATCTTCTGGTCGTCGTAGCCCGCCAGCAGCATGTCCTGCGGGATGCGCACGCCGTTCACCGCCAGCGCCTGATAGCAGCCAATCGCCAGCCAGTCGCTGGCGCAGAAGATGGCGTCCGGGCGCTCGGCCAGTTCCAGCAGGGAGGTGGTTGCGGTAAAGGACTCGCTGAACTGCCAGTTGGTCTGGCGCACCAGGTCGTCGTCGCACGCGAGTCCAGCCTGCTGCAGCGCGGCCTGGTAGCCCGCCAGACGCTGGCGCGAGGCCTCCATCCAGCTCTCGCCGGTGATGTGGGCGATGCGCGTCGCCCCGCAGGCGATGAGGTGTTTCGTCACCTGGAAGGCGTTGGCGTAGTCGTCCGGGATAAACGACGGCAGCAGCGGCGAGCCGGGGTCGCGCTGGTTGAGCAGCACCAGCGGGATGCGGGTGCAGTCCTGGAAGGCGGTCATGTCCACCAGCGTGGTGACCGGAGAGGCTAGAATAATCCCGATGCAGTTGCGTTTTTCCAGCTGGCGGATAATGTTCAGCGCCAGCTCGATGTCGTCGCCGTAGTCGTAGACGGTGAGCAGGGTCTCGTTGCGCCACGCCGCTTCCCGCGCCTGGCTGATGGCGTCGATAAACGGGTCGAAGCTCTGCAGCGAGCTGACCAGCAGGGCGATCTCTTCCTGGTTGCGCGGGGCGTGAACAGCGGGGAGGCGGTCGTAGCCGAGCTCGGTAGCCACACTAATCACCCTATGACGGGTATCGTCGCTGAGCTTGATGTTGCGGGACTGGTTGAGCACCAGCGATACCGTCGCCTGCGACACCCCGGCCGCCCGCGCAATATCGTTCATCGTCACTTTCGTTTTTCGCTTCATCCGTCCTCTCCCTTTCGCGACTTCGCATCATACCCTAACCGCACGCTTACGCGCCGTCGATCACGTTTCTCATTCATCGAAGCGCGAACTTTGTGAGGGGCATCGCTTTTCTTCGTGCGAGAAATTGCGCATTTATCCCGCAACTAATATTTATTAGCTAAATATTATCAGTAAGAGGACGCGTAATGAAAGAGCAGTGGAGCAGGGAGCAGGCACAGGCGTGGTATCAGCAGAAGGGCTGGCTGTGCGGGTTTAACTATCTGCCGTCGACGGCGGTGAACTGGACCGATATCTGGCAGGCAGAGACCTTCGATGCCGCCACCATCGAGCGCGAGCTGGGCTGGGCGGCGGACGCGGGTTACAACACCTTGCGCATCAACCTGCCGTTTATCGTCTGGGAGCACGACCGCGACGGGCTGATGGCGCGCATCGACCGCTTTTTGACGATTGCCGACGGCCACGGGTTCAGCACCATGCTGACCCTGATGGACGACTGCGGCTTCTCCGGCGACGAGCCGTACCTCGGCCCGCAAAAGCCGCCGGTACCGGGCAAGCACAACAGCCAGGCGGCGGCGAGCCCGGGGCGCGACAAGGTGTGCGATCCCGACTGCTGGGCAGACATTGAACGCTATATCCGCGACGTTGTACGCCAGTACCGCGACGACAGGCGCGTGCTGCTGTGGGATCTCTACAACGAGCCGGGCAACCGCGGCATTTTCGCCACCGGCACGCAGGAAGTGCAGTACGACGCGAAGCTGGAGACCTGCGCCCACGCGCTGATGAAGCTGGCGTTCCAGTGGGTGCGTGAAGAAGATCCGACCCAGCCGCTCACCGTCTGCGCGTGGCGTCTGCCGCCGGAAGAGGAGGGCGAGACGTTCTTTCAGCATCCGCTGGACCAGACCGCGCTGGCGCTCTCGGACGTGGTGAGCTTCCACGCTTACACCCACACCGGGCGCATGACGGCGATTATTCAGCAGCTGCAGGCGCTTGGTCGTCCGCTGTTCTGCACCGAATGGCTGGCGCGCCACGTGGGCAGCACCATCGAAGAGCAGCTTCCGCTGATGTACGCGGCGAAGGTCGCGCCGTACCAGTGGGGTCTGGTGCGCGGCAAAACCCAGACGTGGCTGCCGTGGCCGGTGGTGATGAAGGAGTCCACGGACTACTGCCGCCTCTGGTTCCACGACGTGTTTGAGGAGAACGGCATTCCTTTCTCGCGCCGTGAAATCGCCCTGATGCAGCAGCTGCGCAAGATCGCCCCGCAGGCGCAGGACTCATAATATCGACCCGGCGGTCCACCGCCGGGCAACCAGGCAGGCATATAACAATGGCAATGACAATGAAAATACCGTCTCGCGAGTTGTGGTCTTATTTTGGCTATGGTTTAGGTCAGTGTTTTAGCTTTGGTTTAGTGGGTTCGTTTATTAACTATTTTTACACCGACGTGCTGGGGATCTCGGCGCTGGCGGCGAGCACCATCTTCCTGATTGCCCGCGCGTGGGACGCGGTTCACGATCCGCTTTTTGCCAGCATTATGGACACCATTAACAGCCGGTTCGGTAAGTTTCGCCACTTTTTGCTGATCGCCCCGCTGCTGATCGCCCCGCTGCTGATCACCGGCGTCACGCTGCTGTCGTTCTATAAAATCGAAGCGGACATGACCACCAAAATCCTCTACGCCGGGGTGACCTACATCCTGTGGGGGACGCTGTACGCCATCTCCGATATCCCGTTCTGGTCGATGTCGTCGGTGATGACCAACGACTCCGCCCAGCGCACCCGCGCGGTGACGGCGGCGATGCTCGGGGTGAACGCGGGCATTGCCTGCGCCAACATCTTCTTCCCGAAGCTGGCGGCGTTCTTCGCCCAGTACAGCAACGATAAAGGCTACTTTATGGCGGCGCTGGTGATGATGCTGGTGGGCCTGCCGCTGATGCTTAACGGCTTTATGCAGATCAAAGAGCGCGTGCCGCCGAGCCCGGAAAAGGTGACCATCCGCGACACCTTCCACAACCTGCGCCAGAACAAGCCGCTGTTTATCGTCCTGCTGTCGTTCTTTTTCTGCGTGTTCCACAACGTGGCGGGCGGGCTGTATATCTACTTCTTTATCAACAATCTGGGCGACGGCAGCCTGCAGATGGCGATTGGCGTGATGGGGATTGTGGCGGCGGTGCTGTGCCTGGTTGCCCCGATGCTGACGCGCCGGATGCAGAAGCGGAAGCTGTTTATGATCCTCTGTGGGCTGGACGTGGCGGTGCGCGTGGTGATGTGGTGTGTCGGGTATCAGCAGGTGACGATGCTGTTTATTCTCCTCGGCCTGAGCACGCTGTTCGTGATGATGACCAACATCCTCACCTCGTCGATGATTGCCGACACCATCGAGTACGCGGAGTACCACACCCACAAGCGCTGCGCGGCGATCACCTTCTCCGGGCAGACCTTTACCGGCAAGATGTCGGTGGCGGTAGGCGGCGGGTTAATCGGCGTGTTTCTGACGATGATCGGCTACGTGCCGCAGGCGCAAATCCAGAGTGCAGGCGTGCTGTCGGGGCTGTTCTTCGGGATTTGTTTGTTACCGGCGATTGGCTCGTTGATCCGCATGGGCTTTATGTCGCGCTTTACCTTTACCGAGGAGAAGCACGCGGAGATTTGTCGGCTGCTGGCGGAGCGCAACGCGTCTGCGAAAGCGCCGGGTGGCGGCTGCGCCTTACCCGGCCTACAGGACCAGCCCTTGTAGGCCTGATAAGCGAAGCGCCATCAGGCTTCGCATTTAAAGAGTTAAAGCGACTTCACAAACGCCAGCAGATCTTCGTTAAGCTGGTCCTGGTGGGTCAGCGCGAAGCCGTGCGGCGCGTTGTCGTACACCTTCAGCGTGGCGTTTTTGATCATCTCTGCCGCCAGCTTGCCGGTGCTTTCAAACGGCACGATCTGGTCGTTGCTGCCGTGAATAACCAGCGTCGGCACGTCGATTTTCGCCATATCCGGGCGGAAGTCGGTTTCGCCGAACGCGGTCACGCAGTCGATGGTGCCCTTCAGGGACGCCAGCAGGGCGATGTTCAGCGTCTGGGTCAGGGCACCGGCGGAAACGGTCTGCCCGGCGTTGATGCCGTAGAACGGGGTGGCGAAGTCGCTGATGAACTGGGCGCGATCCTTACGCAGCCCGTCGCGAATGCCGTCGAACACGCTCTGATCCACACCCTGCGGGAAGGAGTCGGATTTACCGAAGATCGGCGTGACCGCGCCCAGCAGCGCCAGACCGGCCACGCGCGCGCTGCCGTAGTTGTTGATGTAGCGGGTCACGTCGCCGCCGCCCATGGAGAAGCCCACCAGCGTCACGTCCTGGAGGTCAAGGGTGGTGATCAGGTCGTTGATGTCGGACGCAAAGGTGTCGTAGTCGTAACCGTTCCACGGCTGATCCGAGCGGCCAAAGCCGCGGCGGTCAAAGGCGATGGCGCGGAAGCCGCGCTCGGCCAGGTAGTTCAGCTGGCTGTCCCACATGTCGCCGTCCAGCGGCCAGCCGTGGCTGAAGAGAACCGGTTTGCCCGCGCCGCCGTCCTTGTAGTAAATCTGCGTGCCGTCTTTTGCCTTAAACGTTGCCATAGTGTGTTCCTGTACAGGTGATGGTTGTGGTTATACCGGCGCGACCAGGTAGCGAATAGCCGGTGATGTTGTGCCCTGATGAAAAGCCAGAACGCGGCTCTGCAGCAGGAGGTCATTCATGGTGTGGCGCTCCTGCTGGCGCAGATGCTCAATCCAGGAGCCCATCAGGAAGGTCTCGATAAACAGTCCGGGACGTTCGATATCCTCATACACCGCCCAGCTCATCGCTCCGGCGCGGCGGCGTACCCGGCGCAGCTCGTGCACTGCCTGCAAAAACGCTTTCGCGTTGTGCGGGTCGATGATGTACTCGTGCGATACCAGCACCGGGCCGCGCTCGTTCGGCAGGTCGATCTCCACGCCGTCCAGCGGCTGACCGCTCAGGTCGAGGTTCAGGTCCGGATCTTTCTCCAGCTTCCAGCGGAACACCGTCGCGCTCGCCAGCACCATCCCCAGCGTGGCGACCACCAGCGCGGTCGGGGTGCCGAACCGGGAGGCAATCTGCCCCCAGAGGGCGCTGCCGGCGGTCATCGAGCCGAAGAACACCGTCAGATAAACCGCCAGCGCGCGGGCTTTCACCCAGCGTGCCGCACTGCGCTGCGCGCCGAGATTGAGGGTAGAGAGCACCGCAATCCACGCGAAGCCGGTGAAGAACTCAAACAGGTTCAGCAGCCAGAAGTGGCGTACGAACGCCAGCGCCAGCATGGTAAGAGCAAACGTCAGGCTGGCGGCCACCATCAGCCGGTCGGCGTTCAGCCGCTGGCGCAGTCGCGGCAGCAGGATGGCCCCGGCGATCGCCCCCAGGCCAATGCAGGCCAGCATCACGCCGTAGCCTGCCGGGCCTAAGCCCAGCTCGCGACGCGCCACCAGCGGCAGCAGGGCCCAGCCCGCGCTGCCAAAAACGAAGAAGGCCACCGTGCGCACCAGCACGTTGCGCAGCACCGGGGCGGCGTGCACGTAGCGGATGCCGGTGCGCACCGCAGAGAAGAAGTGCTCCGGCGGCAGACGCTGAATGGACGGGGCCGGACGCCAGCGCCACAGCACCCATGCCACGCCCACCACGGACAGCGCGTTCAGGGCAAACACCATCCACGGCCCGGCGAGCGACAGCAGGAAACCGCCCAGCGCGGGGCCAATCGCCCGGCTGATGTTCACCCCAAGCGAGTTCAGCGCCACGGCGGCGCCCAGCTCCGGCTTGCTCACCAGATCGGGCACCACGGCCTGGAACGGCGGCGAGCTCATCGCCGCCCCCACGCTCAGCAGAAACGTCGCCACCAGCAGCACGGTGGGGGTAACGTGTCCGGTGAAGGAGAGCGCCGTCAGCCCGGCGGCGGCGATGAACACCCACAGCTGGGAGAAGAGCAGGTATTTACGTCGGTCGACGATGTCCGCCATCACCCCGGACGGCAGGGCGAAAAGGAACATCGGCAGGCTGCTGGCCGCCTGCACCAGGGCGATATCCAGCGGATCGGCGCTCAGGCTCAGCATGCTCCAGTTGATGCCGACGTCGCTCATCCATGAGCCGACGTTAGAGACCACCGTGGCGATCCACAGCATGCGGAACACCGGCTGGCTCAGCGGCTGCCACGGCGAAACCATCGGTGCGGGCGTCGTCTCGACGTGTGCGTCGCGAACGTCGTTAACCTGGGTCATGCGAACCTCTCCGTTGCCTTACGCTGCAGCCGCCACTGGCCTGGCCCGGTGAGGGCGAGAGTGGTGAAGATAATCAGCAGCAGCCAGCCAAACTGCCCTTCGGCAATCGACCAGTTGGGGTGGACCGCCAGCATCGCCACCAGCAGCACGGCGATAATCGGCAGGCACGCCAGGCGGGTGTAAACGCCCGCAATGATCAACAGTGGGCAAACCACCTCGGCAACAATCGCCGGGATCAGGCTGGCGTAAGGCCCGAAGCCGAACGGATCCTCAATGCGCGTCAGCTCTTCGCTGAAGTGCAGCACCTTCGGCAGGCCGTGCACGTAGAGCAGCAGCAGGCTGCCGGTCAGGCGCAGGAAGAACAACCCCAGGTCGACCCGGGGCGGCATAGTGGTGTTTTTCATCAGAATGCAAAGCAGCTGCAGCCCAGCGCCCCCCAGAAAGCGTTATCGTCGGACACCGGCATCGCTGACGTGCGGGCGAAATCGTGCTGGTGGCTGTGAACACCGCACGGGCCGCTGCAGTGGTGGACGGCGCTCATGCCCACGCGTGCGGCCTGCGGCGGCGCGCTGCGGTAGTGGCCCGGCACCTTGACCACCGGGGACCACTCGGGCAGGACCGGGATGGCCGGCGGCGCGAGCGGGCCAAAGTTGCCCGCGGCGTAAACGATATCGCCGTTGACCACCGTGAGAACGGACTCGATGCCCTTGATCTCCTCTTCCGGCACGCGGAAGTAGTCTTTGCTCAGCACGGCCAGATCGGCAAGTTGGCCGACCTTTATCTGCCCCTTCTGGTTCTGCTCGCTGGAGAACCACGCGCTGCCCTGGGTCCAGAGCATCAGGGCGGTATCGCGATCCAGTCGGGCGCTGTGATCGTACATCTGCATCCCGCCGACGGTGCGGCCGGAGACCAGCCAGTAGAGCGCGGTCCACGGGTTGTAGCTCGCCACGCGGGTGGCGTCCGTTCCTAAGCCTACCGGCACGCCGGTCTCGAGCATTTTCGCCACCGGCGGCGTGTGGCGGGTGGCTTCGATGCCGTAACGCTCGGCAAAGTACTCCCCCTGGAAGGCCATGCGGTGCTGCACGGCAATGCCGCCGCCCAGTTCTTTGATGCGGTCGATGTTGGCCTGGGTGACGGTTTCCGCGTGGTCGAAGAACCAGTGCAGGCCGTTGAACGGAATGTCGCGGTTCACCTTCTCGAACACGTCCAGCATGCGGCTGATGGATTCGTTATAGGTGGCGTGCAGGCGGAACGGCCAGCGGTGCTCCACCAGATGGCGCACCACGCGCTCCAGCTCATCCTCCATGCCCGGCGCGAGGTCCGGGCGCGGCTCGAGGAAATCTTCAAAATCGGCGGCAGAGAAGACCAGCATCTCGCCCGCGCCGTTGTGGCGGAAGAAGTCACTGCCCTGGCCCGGCGTGAGCATGTCGGTCCATTTTTCAAAGTCTTCCAGCTCGTGGCCCGGACGCTGGGTAAACAGGTTGTAGGCGATGCGGATGGTCATCTGCTTCTTCTCGTGCAGCTCGGCAATCACATCGTAATCTTCCGGGTAGTTCTGGAAGCCGCCGCCCGCGTCGATGGCGCTGGTCAGCCCCAGGCGGTTCAGCTCGCGCATGAACTGGCGGGTGGAGTTAACCTGTTGCTCCAGCGGCAGCTTCGGCCCTTTGGCCAGCGTGGCGTAGAGGATCATGGCGTTCGGACGGGCAATCAGCATCCCGGTCGGGTTGCCGTTGGCGTCGCGTTGGATCTCGCCGCCCGGCGGGTTTGGCGTGTCTTTGGTGTAGCCGACCACCTTCAGCGCGGCGCGGTTGAGCAGGGCGCGGTCGTAGAGGTGCAGGATGAAGACCGGGGTGTCCGGCGCAGCATCGTTAATTTCGTCAAGGGTCGGCATACGGCGCTCGGCAAACTGGAACTCGGTCCAGCCGCCCACCACGCGCACCCACTGCGGCGACGGGGTGCGCAGCGCCTGCTCTTTCAGCATCCGCAGGGCGTCGGCCAGGGACGGCACGCCTTCCCAGCGCAGCTCGAGGTTGTAGTTCAGCCCGCCGCGGATCAGGTGCAGGTGCGAGTCGTTCAGGCCGGGGATGGCGGTGTGGCCTTTCAGATCGACCACTTTGGTGCCGTCGCCGTGGTGTTGCATCACCTCGGCGACGGTACCCACTTCCAGAAATTTTCCGTCGCGCACGGCAACGGCTTCCGCGACGGGGTTCTCGCGATCGACGGTGTGAAACTGGCCGTTAACCAGAATGAGATCGGCTTTACCGAGGGTAACCATAACTGCTCCTGACTGAGAGGGGAATGGTCAGGATTATGGGAACCGGTTTCGGCAAAGATCCAGTTATACAATAGGATAGGTATACCAAAGTATAACTATACCTAAGGTTAACTATACGAAGAGATAATTACGCGCGGAGAAGGAAAACCGCAGGATGAGGGTGACTTTATCGCCGCGGCGCTCGCGGCGATTTCTACCCTTAACCACTGGAAAATGCTATGACCTCTTCAAAGCTCGAAGTGTTAACCCCTGCGAACTGTCAGATCATCTTTATCGATCACCAGCCTCAGATGGCGTTTGGCGTGCAGTCGATTGACCGCCAGGTGCTGAAAAACAACACCGTGGCGCTGGCGAAAGCGGCTAAGGTGTTCAACATCCCGACCATCATCACCACCGTAGAGACCGAAAGCTTCTCCGGCAATACCTATCCTGAGCTGCTGGACGTGTTCCCGGGTCAGGACATTCTGGAGCGTACCTCCATGAACTCCTGGGACGACCAGAAGGTGCGCGACGCGCTGAAGGCCAACGGCAAGAAGAAGGTCGTGGTGGCCGGTCTGTGGACCGAAGTGTGCAACAACAGCTTTGCCCTGTGCGCGATGCTGGAAGGCGACTACGAAATTTATATGGTGGCGGATGCGTCCGGCGGCACCTCGAAAGAAGCCCACGACTACGCGATGCAGCGCATGATCCAGGCGGGCGTGATCCCGGTGACCTGGCAGCAGGTGATGCTGGAGTGGCAGCGCGACTGGGCGCGTAAAGAGACCTACACCGCGGTGATGGACATCGTGCGCGAGCATTCCGGCGCGTACGGCATGGGCGTGGATTACGCCTACACCATGGTGCATAAAGCGCCGTCTCGCCAGAAGAGCGAGCACCGCACTTTAGCGCCGGTCCCGGCTCGCTAAGTCCCGTCGGCGGGCTGGTCCCTCATCCGGCTCGCCGCTGCCTCTTTCTCTGGAGTTCACGATGAGTACTGGGCTGATATCCCTTGCGGCAGGCGTGTTGATTGGCCTGATGTATGTCGTGCTGAAGGTGCGCTCCCCCGCGCCGCCCGCGCTGGCGCTGATTGGTCTGCTGGGGATGCTGGCGGGTGAACAGGCGACGCGCCATCTCTTATCCCGCGACGGCGCCCCACCTCCTCAGGTGACCGTTCCGCAGGCGGCATCGCAGACGGGAGCGTCATCATGAAAGCATGGATAATTTCGCTGGTGTGCGGCGTGGTTGCTGGGGTAATTTACGCTCTGCTCGACGTCCATTCCCCGGCACCGCCGGTTGTCGCCCTGCTTGGCCTGTTCGGCATGCTGGTGGGCGAACAGCTCATCCCGGTGGGACGACGTTTACTGAGTCGCGAACCGCTCACCCTCGCCTGGTTTCGTCACGAATGCGTACCGAAAATCAGCGGCACGGCGCCCCCTGCGCCCGCGAAGGACCCTCGCGACGTTAAATGACTGGTTAGAGGAATAACAGCATGACGCTGCCGTGGCGCATTGCCATCATTGATGACGAACGTTCCGTCCGCAGCGGGTTGAGTAATCTCCTGGAGTCGGAAGGCTATTCAACCGACACGTTTGATTCGGCAGAGGTATTTCTGAGCCATCCGCTTGCCCTGTCCGGCGCGGCGCTGGTGATCACCGATATCAAGCTCCGGGGCATGAGCGGCCTTGAGCTGTTTGACAAGCTGCGGCTGCTGGCCGTACCGCCTCCGCCCGTGCTCTTTATCTCCGGTCATGCTGATGAAAATATGCAGCGGTACGCTCTCGGTCTGGGCGCCGCTGCTTTTTTGCGTAAGCCGATTAACATCGATATTCTGCTGGATCATATTCAGCGGGAGCTGGCCCGCCGACAATAAGGATCGCGGATGAACGAACACGAGCAGCCTGCATTCTGGCCCGCCCAGGGAAATTTTCACCAGGGGCGGGTTTTTGTCCTTAAAGAGGATGTGATTTTTACCGTGCTGGCGCAGGAGGGCGGAATCGCCTGGATGCATGCGCGACATCCTCATTCCGGCGGCTCGTTCATTATCGCCACCGCGGTCAGCGACGAAGAGGAAGAGCGGGCCACCCGGCTGCTGAAAAACGAGTTTGCGCTGCGTGACGCGCTGCAGGACAGCTGGGCCATTCGCGCCGTCGCGTCCACCCAGTACCGGGGACGCTTCGCGCTGGTGTACGCCCCGTTTTCGTTTGAGCTGCTGGCGCGGCGCGCGGGCAGGGCGATCTCGGGGATCGCGCGCTTTATCGAGCTGGCGATCCAGATCTGCGTTCCTCTGCGCCAGATGCATCTGCAAAACCTGATCCACGGTGATATCAAGCCTGGCAATATTTTTGTTCAGCACGATGCCACCTGCCGTCTGGGCAGCTTTGGCCTTTCATGCAGCCTCTCCGGCGCCTTCGCGCAGACCCGGCTTGCCGTTTCAGGCGGCACGCCGGCGTATATGTCCCCGGAGCACACCTCCCGCACCCAGCGCCCCGTCGATGGCCGCAGCGATCTCTACAGCCTCGGCGTGGTGCTGTATGAACTCCTGACCGGACGCCTGCCGTTTGAACTGGGGGAGGACGATCGGACCAACTGGGCGCACTACCATATTGCCTCGGCGCCGCTGGCCCCGGACGCGATACGCCCGGACGTGCCGGGAATGCTGTCGACCATCATCCTGAAGCTGCTGGAGAAGCACCCCGATAATCGCTACCAGACGGTTGACGGGCTGATTGCCGACCTCCGCCGCTGCCAGGCGACGTTGACCGGTGAGGGCGAGATCGTTGCCTTTACCCCCGGCCAGCAGGACCGCACACCGGCGATTCTTCTGGCGGACTCGCTGTTCGCGACGCATCCGCAGGCGAATGACGTCATTGCCGCGTTTGAGCGGGTGGGGGAGAACCGCGTGCCGGAGCTGGTGACCATCGGCGGGCCGTCGGGGATCGGCAAATCCTCCATCATTGCGACGGCGATGAAAACGCTCCAGCAGCGTACGGTGCTGCTGGCGGTGGGCAAAGTGGATCAGTTTTCACCGTCATTACCCTACGGCGTATTAAGCTCCGCATTCCGCCCCCTGACGCTGCACCTGCTGGGCCTGCCAGCAGACGAGGTGGCGAAGTGGAAAATCCGTCTTTCTCGCGCCCTGGAAGGACACGAGGCGCTGGCCGTCAGCCTCGTGCCCGAGCTGGGCCTGCTGCTTGAGCGCAAGCCGCGCTTCCCGGCGGATACGTTTTCCATTGATGCCCGGGCGCGCTTCAGCCATATGGTGCTGGTGCTGGTGAAAACCTTTGCCTCGCAGGGCTGCCCGCTGGTGCTGGTGCTCGACGATCTCCAGTGGAGCGACGCCGCCAGCCTGCATACGCTCAACTACCTGCTGGTGAACTGCGGCGCGATCCCGCTGCTGGTGGTTGTGGCTCACCGCGACATCGGTTCGTTGTCCGAACCCACACTGCAACAGCAGCTGGCGAGCCTGCCGCAGGCGGCACAGCACGCGAGCGAAATTGTCCCGCAGGCACTCTCTGTCAAAGCCGTGTCCCGCTGGCTGGGGACGGTATTTCGTACCCGCAGCACGGCGACGACCGACCTCGCCACGCTGATCCATGAAAAGACCGGGGGCAACCCGCTCTTTGTACACGAATTTTTCCGCCGCATCGTCGATGATGGGCTGGTGGTGCACAACAAATATCAGGACAAGTGGCACTACGATCTGCAGGCGATCCGCGCCCGGCATTACACCGAAAACGTCGTCACCCTGGTGCTGGAGAAGCTGGAAGAGTTGCCCGACGAGACGCGTCGCCTGCTGGGCAGCCTTGCCTGCCTCGGCGGCACGGGCGAAATGGAGATGATCTGCCGCGTGGTTGGTATATCGATGGCGGAAATGCGCTACGCGCTGCATCCGGCGGTCATGGCGCAGCTGATCGTGCTGACGGAGAAAGCGTACTCCTTCACCCACGACCGGGTGCAGGAGGCCGCCTTTGCGCTGCTGGATCGGCATGAGAAAAGCCATCTTCATCTGACCACCGCCAGCCTGCTGGCTGACGCCGCGCGGCAGGCGGCGGGGAACGAGCTGCTGTTTCGCGCCGTACATCACGTCACGGCCGCGCTGGACAGCATCCAGCCCGCCCCGCAGCGCCAGAGGTTCCGCGAGCTGAGCCTGCTGGCCGCGCGACGCGCGAAGCGTTCGGGAGATTATCTTTCGGCGCTGAGCTATATCCAGACCGCCAGAGCGCTGGGCAACGCCGGGACGGTGTCGGACTTTATGCTCGATATCGAAGAGGCGGGCTGCGAGTTTGCGCTGGGGCACCTGGAGCGGACCCGCGAGCTGTGTGACGCCATCCTCGGCTGCCCCGGCGGGCTGACCGAAAAAGCGCTGGCGGCCAACCTGCTGGTGGAAGTCTACATTCGCCAGTCGGACAGCCGTCTGGCGCTGGAGGCGGCGCTCTGCTGGCTGGGGGTGTTTGGCATCCAGATTGGCCGCTATCCGGAAGATGCCGACTGCGACGAGGCCTGGGAACGCTTTTGCAACCGCGCAAATGACGCGCCGCAACATCTCTTTGCCCCGCTCTCGCGGATGGAGAACCCGGAAACGGAAGCGGTGATGAACCTGCTCTACAGCGCCAGCATTTGCGCCAGCTTCATCTGCCCGCGCCTGCACTTTTTACTGCTCTGCCGCATGATGCACCTGACCCTCGATCACGGCATCACCGGCGCCTCCACCACGGCGATGGCCTGGTTTGGCGTGCTGATGGGTCACCGCTACGCCGAGTATCGCCTCGGGTTTCAGTACGGCACGCTGGCCCGCGAGCTGGTGACCCGCCACGGCTACGATGCCTTTGAAGCCAAGACCCTGCTGCCGCTCGACCAGCTCAGCGTCTGGACCCAGCCTTTGTCGTTCACCATCGAGTGCGCGAAAGCCTGCTTCAGCGCGGCGGTCACCCACGGGGATATGACGATGGCCTGCTTTGCGGCCTGCCACCAGGTGATCAACTTCCTCTCGCGGGGCGATCACCTGGACGGGGTGCTGACCAGCATCGATCGCGGCCTGGCGTTCGTGCGTAAAACCCACTTCCAGGACGTGGAAAGCATTTTGATGGTGCAGCGCGGCTACGTTGAGTTCCTGCGCACGCCGGTCATCGGCACCTGGACCGCGTCGCAGGTCTTGCCCGAGGCGCTGCTTCCCGCGTCGCCGGAGCAGGCCCCGGAGCAGACCTCCACCATGCTGTTCTGGTACTGGCTCTATCGCGGCATGGCGCACTTTACCTGCGGCGAGTACGCCGACGCGCAGGCGGATCTGGAGATGGCGGGGTGGTACGCGTGGTCCGCGCCGGGGCACATCCATCTGCTGGATTACCATCTCTACAGCGCGCTGGCGCTTTCGCGTCAGCTGACGCCGGAGACCTTCTCGGCGAACCACCGCCGCAGCATTCACGCCCACTACGACAAAATCGCCCTCTGGGCGCGCATTAATCCCGGCACGTTCGCGGATAAAGAGGCGCTGATCTACGCCGAAATCGTGCGTCTGGACGGGATGAACAGCATCGCGCTTGAGCAGTACGAGAAGGCGGTCCGGCTCTCCCGCGAGGGCGGGTTTAATCCGATTAACGCCCTGGCCCACGAGCTGGCGGGCCGCTTTGCGCTGGCCTGCGGCTATCCAACCGCCTCGGACGCACACTTCCGTGGCGCCATTGCCGCCTGGGGTCGGGCGGGCGCGCAGGCCAAAGTGCGCCAGCTGGAGCAGGATTTCCCGCACCTGCTGGCCTCCGGGCAGGCGAGCGCCTATGACACGGTAGCGTTCGCCCAGAACGAGACCATCCGCGATCTGCAGAGCGTCATCAAAGCCTCCCGCGCGCTGTCGGAAGAGATCAACCTTGAGCGCTTAATCGAAAACCTGATGACGATCCTCCTCGAACGCGCCGGGGCGCAGCGCGGCCTGCTGCTTCACGTGAGCGATAGCCTCATTCCGGAGATCGAGGCCAGCGCCTGGACCAGCACCGACGGCGTGCGGGTGCGGATCCTGAAAGACGTGCCGACGGCGACCGACCTGCCGCTGTCGGTGCTCGCGGCGGTGATCCGCACCGGGCAGGAGATCCGTACCGGCAGGCCGGAGGAGTTTCACCCCTTCAGTCAGGACCCCTATCTGGTGACCTCGGGGGCGGCGGTGATGTGCGTCCCGATGTTCAAACAGGCGCGGCTGGTGGGCGTGCTGTACCTGGAAAACCGCCTGATGCCGGAAGTGTTTACCGCCGAGCACTCGCGCGTGGTCAGCCTGCTGGGCGCGCAGGCGGCGGTCTCCCTGGAGACGGCGCGGCTGTACGCCGAGCTGCTGGCGGAGAACATCCAGCGCCGCCGGGTGGAGAAAGAGCTGCGCGCCAGCCAGACCTCGCTGATGCTGGGCGAGCAGATCAGCCACACCGGCAGCTGGCGCTGGGAGCTGGAGCAGGATCTGATGTTTGTCTCGGACGAGTACGCCCGCATTCTCGGCCTGCCCGAGCAGCAAAAGACGATCTCCATGGCGGAGTTTTTGACCTTCGTCCATGAGGACGATTACGCCCGCATCAGCGCCATTGTTACCCAAAGCGTGCGCGACGGGCTCTCGATGCGCGCGGAGTTTCGCGTTAAGCGTCCCGACGGCTCAACGCGCTACATCCTCGGCATTGGCGATCCGGTGGGCGTGGGCAGCGAGGTGAACGAGTATTACGGCATCATCACCGATATCACCAGCCAGCGCGCCGCGGAGGATGCCATGCGGGTGGCGCAGGCGGATCTGGCGCGGGTGTCCCGGGCCACCACCGTCGGACAGCTGACCTCCTCCATCGCCCATGAGATCAACCAGCCGCTGATGTCGATCGTCTCGAACGCCGGAGCGAGCCTGCGCTGGCTCAACCGCGAGCCCGCCCGGCTGGATAAAGTGCGGGAAGGGCTGGAGGAGATCGCCGCGGAAGGCGCGCGGGCGGGGGAGATCATTCGCAGCATCCAGTCCCTGACGCGCAAGCAGGATCCCACCTTCTCGCGCATCGATCTACACTATCTGATCCACCATATCATCGCGCTCTCCCGCAGCGAGCTGGAGCAGCGACACATTAGCGTTGATTACCTGTTGAAGGCGCAGGACAGCTTTATCACCGGCGATAGCGTGCAGATCCAGCAGGTGCTGCTTAACCTGGTGATGAACGCCGTTGAGGCGATGGCCGAGGTGAAGGATCGCGCCTGCACCATCACCCTCAGCACCAGCAACGCGGACGGGAAAGCGATCGTTGAGATCGCCGATACAGGGAGCGGCATTGAGCCCGAGCGGCTGGAGCAGATTTTTGACTCGTTCTACTCCACCAAGCCACAGGGAATGGGGATGGGGCTGACCATCAGCGCCAGCATCATTGAGCGCCATTGCGGGAAGCTGAGCGCGCGCCGCCGGGAGCCTTACGGCACGGTGTTTGCCTTTGCGCTGCCGCTGGCGGTACAGGAAGGGTAAACGTTACTCCGCAGGCTGGCTTTTGGTCAGGCGCTCAACGGCCCTGACCAGCTCTGCCACGGAGCGCACCTGCATTTTCTCCATTACGCGGCGGCGATGCACTTTCACCGTGATCTCACTGACGCCCAGCTCGGCGGCAATTTGCTTGTTCAGCATGCCGCTTATCGCCAGCGTGAGCACCTCGTGTTCGCGCGGCGTGAGGGAGAGATGGCGCTGCTTCAGGGCGTAGTGCTCTTTATTGCGCTCGGCGTTGTTTTCCGCCAGCTGCAGCGCGGACTCAATGGCGTCGATAAGCGCGGTGGATTCGACGGGCTTGGTGAGAAATTCGTAAGCGCCGCCTTTTATGGCGCGCACCGACATCGGAATGGTGCCGTGGCCGGTGAGAAAGATAATCGGGATTTCACGCCCGCTGTCCTTGAGGGCATCTGCCACCTCAAAACCCGAGATGGTGGGCATCTGCATATCCAGAACCACGCACGAGGGGAGCTCTTCAAAGCGGTGCTGAAGAAACGCTTCTGCCGATGAAAAGCCGATGGCGTTTAAGTCTGCGGATTCCAGCAGCCCGATTACGGACTGTCTGACTGCGTCATCGTCATCAACCACATACACAATGTGTTCCATTCACCGCCCCGGTGCTGTTTTACATGTCGAGGATGCAAACAGCCCCCAGGAGAGACGTAAGGGACTGTTTATGCTGACTTTCATCTTAACACATTAAATATAATTATCATTTAACAATATGATAATCATATGAAGTATAGCGATCCGGGCGGGGCGGTGAAGGAACGAAACGCGTGCAACATAGGCAATGTGCATAAGCTCCCTCGTTATTTGTCTGTGAGGACTTTGATCGGTAAAACAGGCTACACTCTGGTTTTGAGCGCGACAAGCTGAGGAAAAGACAATGCACTACACACTGAAAGAAAGCGACAAGGATAAAGCGGAAGGGTCAAACGGCGCGGGCGCTCTGCAGCAAAAACTGCTGGAGTCCCGTTCGATTGTGATCTCCGGTGAGATCAACCAGGAGCTGGCGCAGAAAGTGATCACCCAGATGATCCTGCTGCAAAGCGTCAGCAACGATCCGATTAAGCTGTACATCAACAGCCAGGGCGGCCATGTGGAAGCGGGCGACACCATCCACGACTTCATCAAATTCATTCGCCCGGAAGTGCACGTGATCGGCACCGGCTGGGTGGCGAGCGCCGGGATCACCATCTTCCTGGCCGCGAAAAAAGAGCACCGCTACTCGCTGCCAAATACCCGCTTTATGATCCACCAGCCGCTGGGCGGCGTGCGCGGCCAGGCGACGGATATTGAGATCGAAGCGCGCGAGATCATCCGCATGCTGGATCGCGTGAACAAGCTGATCGCTGACGCTACCGGCCAGCCGCTGGAAAAAGTGAAAAAAGACACCGACCGCAACTTCTGGATGTCCCCGGCGGAAGCGCTGGACTACGGCATCGTGGGCAAGCTGATCACCCATTATGACGAGCTGAAGCTGGACTAAGTTTTTACCGCCGTGTACGTGTCGGGTGGCGGCTACGCCTTACCCGACCTACACGCCCTCGTTTGACCCATGACAAGTTCCCCCTCTGCTTTCTTACCTATAATCGCGCCTGTTTCCCCTCTCACTGGTGCTACCCATGGCGTATCAACTGAACCTGAACTGGCCGGAATTTCTTGAGAAATACTGGCAAAAACAACCCGTTGTGCTGAAAAATGCCTTCCCGAATTTTGTCGATCCGATTACCCCGGACGAGCTGGCAGGGCTGGCGATGGAGCCGGAGGTCGATAGCCGTCTGGTGAGCCATTTCAACGGTAAATGGCAGGCCAGCAATGGCCCGTTTGAGCACTTCGACGATCTGGGCGAAACCGGCTGGTCGCTGCTGGCGCAGGCGGTGAACCACTGGCATATGCCCGCCGCGGAGCTGGTGCGTCCGTTCCGCGTTCTGCCGGACTGGCGTCTGGACGATCTGATGATCTCCTTCTCCGTGCCGGGCGGCGGCGTGGGTCCGCATATCGATCAGTACGACGTGTTTATCATTCAGGGGATGGGCAGCCGCCGCTGGCGCGTGGGCGACAAGCTGCCGATGCGTCAGTTCTGCCCGCATCCGGCGCTGCTGCATGTGGATCCGTTTGAGCCGATTATTGACGAAGATCTGGCTCCGGGCGATATCCTCTACATCCCGCCAGGATTCCCGCACGACGGCTTTACCCATGAAACGGCGCTTAACTACTCCGTCGGCTTCCGCGGGCCGAACGGCCGCGATCTGATCAGCAGCTTCGCCGATTATGCGCTGGAAAACGATCTGGGCGGCGAGCACTACAGCGATCCGGATCTGACCTGCCGCGAACACCCGGGCCGCGTGGAGCAGTACGAGCTGGATCGCATTCGTCAGATGATGATCGACATGATCGGCAAGCCTGATGATTTCACAAAATGGTTCGGCAGCTTTGTCTCCACGCCGCGTCACGAGCTGGATATTGCCGCCGCCGAGCCGCCGTACGCGCCGGAAGAGGTGCTGGACGCGCTGCAGGGCGGCGAAACGCTGTCTCGCCTGAGCGGGCTGCGCGTGCTGAACGTTAACGGCAGCTTCTTCATCAACAGCGAACAGCTCGAGACGGTTGACGCGAAGGCGGCGGATGCGCTGTGCCGCTACACCGAACTGGGCCAGGCCGAGCTGGGCGATGCGCTGAAAAACCCGGCGTTTGTCGAGGAGCTCACCGGGCTGATTAATCAGGGGTACTGGTACTTCGACGAGTAGTGCGGCCTGTTGCCCGGTGGCGCTGCGCTTACCAGGCATACAA
This sequence comes from Enterobacter sp. fkY84-1, assembly GCF_052974705.1. NCBI lineage: Bacteria > Pseudomonadati > Pseudomonadota > Gammaproteobacteria > Enterobacterales > Enterobacteriaceae > Enterobacter > Enterobacter sp. fkY84-1. The sequence goes on from NZ_CP169393.1 coordinate 584,356, forward strand.
CGGCGAGAACGTAGGCCGGGTAAGGCGAAGCCGCCACCCGGCAAAAACTACTCCTCCATCGCAATCACAATCGCTTCACCCATCTTCCTCAACGCCTCGCGATTTTTCTCCGTTGGCGGCAGCGCCACGTTGATCCGCAGGCAGTTGCGGTACTTCCCGGAGGCGGAAAACAGCGACCCGGCCGCCGCCTGGATTTTCAGCCGGCACAGCTGCTTGCTAACGCACACCATATCCACGTTTTCCGGCAGCTCCACCCACAGCAGGAAGCTGCCCTGCGGGCGCGTGACGCAAATCTCTGCCGGAAAATACTGCCGCACCCAGCAGGTGTAGGTTTCCATATTCTGCTGATAAATCTGGCGCATACGGCGCACGTGGCGATGGTAATGGCCGTCGCGGATAAACGCCGCCACCGCCATCTGCGTGCCCGGCACGTTAAATCCGCCCGCGGCGTATTTCATGTGCATCACCCGGTCGTAGTAGCGCCCCGGCACAATCCAGCCGACGCGCAGGCCCGGCGCCACGGTTTTGGTAAACGAGCTGCAGAGGATCACGCGGCCGTCGATATCCATGGAATGAATGGTGCGCGGGCGTGGGTACTCCGCCGCCAGCTCGCCGTAAATATCATCCTCGACAATCACGATATCGTGCCGCTGGGCGAGGGCCAACACCTGCTTTTTCCGCGCCTCCGGCATGATAAACCCGAGCGGGTTATTGCAGTTGGGCACCAGGATCACCGCCTTGATCGGCCACTGCTCCATTGCCAGCTCTAGCGCTTCGATGCTGATCCCGGTTTCAGAGTCGGTGGGAATTTCAATCGCCTTGATGTCAAACCCGCGCAGCATCTGCATGGTGCCGTGAAACGACGGCGATTCCACCGCCACGATATCCCCCGGTTTGCATACCGACAGCAGGGCGATCGACAGCGCGCCGTGGCAGCCGTTGGTGATCACAATGTCGCTTGCCGAGACGGTGGAGCCGCCGTCCAGCATCAGACGGGCGATCTGCTCGCGCAGCTCCAGGCGCCCGTCGAGCACGTCATAGCTCAGCATCTCGCTTGGGTTATGCTGCGCAAGGCGGCTCATCTCGCGCCACAGGGGCTTCAGGCTCGGCTGGTTAATGTCCGGCGAACCGCCACCAAAGGAGATCATCTCTTTGTCGGCGCGGGCGTCCAGCAGCATCATCACCTCATCCCACTGGGTGACGTCCACCGGGCGCTGCACCGGGCGCGTCATCGCCGGGACGGGCGGCTGGGCTTTGCGTTTCGAGACAAAATAGCCGGAGCGCGGCTGGGGGGTGATCAGCTGAAGGTTTTCGAGGATCTGGTAGGCCTGCTGTATGGTGCTGATGCTCACGCCATGCTCCTGGCTCAGGGCGCGCACCGACGGCAGACGCTCGCCGCTGCGATACAGCCCTTGTTCAATGCGTTCTGCCAGAAGGTTGGCCAGGTGTTGATAGCGTGTCATGCTGTATCCTTTATTTTCACCATACAGATTTTTAAACCAGTACAGATTGCCGCAAAAAACGGCATGCAGATACCGTTTTAGCGGATCTGTATGTTAAAAAAAAGTTGTTTTTGCATCTGTATTGCGCAGGTCGATTTCCAGGATGATAACCCCACTGGCACAGTGAGGAGAGCATTATGGAATTCTACGAGAATCGTTCAAAACGTCCGTTTATTGTGTTTGTCTGGATCGCAAAAACGCTGCGTAGCTGGTATCGCATCAACCGCACCCGCCGCATCCTGAGCCAGATGAGCGACGAGCAGCTCAAGGACGTTGGGTTGTCGCGATATGATGTGTGATCCACATCGTCGCCGGGTGGCGGCTGCGCCTTACCCGGCCTACTCGATCCCGTAGGCCCGGTAAGCGTAGCGCCACTGGGCGATTTTCAGCGCAACAGCGCAAGCGTCTGCCGCTTCGGCCTTTCCAGCAAATCCAGCGCCTCCTGATAAGAACGCACGTTGTTATAGCCCATCACCAGCCCGTAGCGTTTGCCCGACCCGCGATACCACTCCGAGAGCGCATTGACCTGCAGCTGCTGTTCCTGCCAGCAGCGCGCGATTTCCCGGTCACGACTTCCTTTGGTCAGGAACGCCACGATATGCATCCCGCCGTCGTTTTGCTCGGTGAAAAACAGATCGCCATATACCTCCTGCAGGGCGGCAATCATCCAGTCGCGGCGGGTCTGATACAGCGCGCGCATCTTTTTCAGGTGACGAAAAAAATACCCTTCGTTGAGAAACGTGGTGAGGATCTTTTGCGTCAGCACCGGCTGGCCGCTGGTGGTGATGTCCGCGCAGTCGGTAAAGGCCCCGACGGTGCTGGCGGGCATCACCACGTAGCCCATGCGCAGCGACGGCATAATGGTTTTACTGAAGGAGCCCATAAAAATCACCCGATCGCGCTGGTCGAGGCTTTTCAGCGACGGCAGCACCTTGCGCGTATAGTGAAACTCTCCGTCGTAATCGTCTTCGATAATCCACGCCTCGTTCTGGCTGGCCCAGTCGAGCAGCTGCTGTTTACGCGGCAGCGAGAGCGTGACCGCCAGCGGACTCTGGTGCGACGGGGTGACGATGGCAAAACGGGCGTCGCGATGGTGGCGGAGCAGGTAGTCCGTGTCGATGCCGCAGCGATCGACCGGCACCGTGTGCAGGCGCGGCACGATCCGCTTCAGCAGCTGCTGGCCCATAAAATAACCCGGATCCTCAAACACCACCTTGTCGCTGCGGCTGGCGAGGGTATCGAGGATCAGCCGCAGGCTGCCGCTGTAGCCGCTGGTGATCAACACCTGTTCAGCGGTGCAGGACAAGCCGCGCGAGATGTTGAGGTAGCTGGCGATGGCCTGGCGCAGCGGATACCAGCCCAGCACCGGCGGGTTGAGCATCTCCTCCTGACGCATGGCCCGCGTCGCCTGGCCCGCCAGCAGCAGCCACTTTTTATACGGGAAGCTGTCGAGGGCGGGGATGCCTGGGCGCAGAAACCCCGCCCGCTCGCGCTGGCTGATGAGCGAGGCCGGAAGCGTACCGGTGGGCTGCTCCGCCGGGGCATGCTTGTCCGGCAACAGTAAGTCCGGGTTAACCCGCGTGCCGCGCGCCCCCTGGCTCACCAGATACCCTTCACCCGTCAGAATGGCATACGCCGTTTCGACGGTTTTACGCGCCACCTTCAGCTCTTCCGCCAGCACGCGGATGGCAGGTACCTTATCGCCCGGCTTCAGCACGCCGCGCATAATGTTGTCGCGATAGCGGGAATAAATCTCGTGATAGCCCGGCTTCATGTCCTACCTCGTTTCACGCTTTTTGTATCTTTTTACTATGTCATGAACGGCGTAGATTTGCCTCATCGCATGACACATGCCGCACAAAAAGAGGAAAGACCATGAGCACTCGCGTTAACCACCATAAAGTTACACCTGCCCTCGCCAACGCGCTGTCTGCCCTGAGCATGGAGGTGGCAAAAACCTCCATCGATCCGGCGCTGAAGCACCTGATCGACATTCGCGTGTCGCAGCTGAACGGCTGTACGTTCTGTCTGGATATGCATTCAAAAGAGGCGAAAATCGCCGGCGAGCGCGAGCTGCGCCTGTACCATCTGGCGGCCTGGCGCGAGTCCCCGCTGTTTAGCGCCCGCGAAAAAGCGGCGCTGGCCTTCACCGAAGCGCTAACCCAGATTGGCGTTCACGGCGTGAGCGATGCGCTCTACCGCAGCGTGGCGGAGCACTTCTCGGACGTGGAGATTTCAGAGCTGAACTTTGCCATCGTGGCGATCAATGCCTGGAACCGCCTGGGGATCACCTCCCGCATGGCGCCCGGCTCGCTGGACGCGGCGTACGGGCTGAATAAGGCTAACCTGGAATAATCCCGCGCTCGCGGATCATCGCCACCAGCGCCCGCAACCCCGGCGGGACGTGGCGATGGCCTGGATAGTACAGGCGCAGCCCGGCAAACGGCTGCGCCCAGTCGTTTAAGACGCTCACCAGCTCCCCGCTTTTCAGCTCGTCCTGAATATAGAGTTCCGGTAAAAATCCCACCCCTAACCCCGCTTTTACGGCGCGGATCGAGGCAAAAAGATCGGACGTCGCAAAGCGCGGCGGCACGGCAAGCGCGTACGTTTCACCCCGACGGGCCAGCTCCCAGCGGTAGATCCCGCCGTGGGCCATACGCATGCCGATCCCCTGATGTGAAAGCAGATCGTCCGGCGTCTCGGGTATGCCGTGAAGGGCGAAATAGTCCGGCGTGGCGGTGACGAGCTGGCGGATCTCACCGGTCAGCGGCACGGCGATCATGTCCTGCGGAACGGACTCTTCGAGGCGGATCCCCGCGTCATAGCCTTCGGCGACGATGTCGATCATCCTCGCTTCGCTCACCGTTTCCACGCGCATTTTAGGGTAGCGGATCATGAAGTCGATCAGCAGCTGGTCCAGAAACAGCGTGCCGATATGGTTCGGCACGTTGAGGCGCAGCGTTCCGGCGGGTTCCCCGGTGTCGCTGTGGATCTCTTCCCCGGCGAGACGGATCTCCTGTAGCGCCGGGCCGATACGCGCCACGTAGCGCTGCCCGGCGTCGGTGAGCGCCACGCTGCGAGTGGTGCGGTTGAAAAGTCGCGTCTGAAGGCGGCTCTCCAGCCCGGCGATGGCGTTGCTGACCGCCGTGGCGGACATCCCCAGCTCCTGCGCCGCACCGCGAAAGCTGCCGCGCCGCACCACCGCCATCACCACTTCCAGCTCTGTCAGACCTGAACGATGCATAGATTATCCTGAAAATCGAAACAACCCTTGCAGCATAGCGTGGATTATCGCAACGGAGAAGCCGTGACAGACTGGTCTCACACAGCCTGAGGAGGTTTATATGCACACCATCGAACAGATCTTTATTAACGGCGAATTTGTTACCCCGCACGGTACCGAGTGGTTTGATTTGTACAACCCGGCGACGGCGCAGGTTATGGGTCAGGTTCGTCTGGCGGATGAGGTTGACGCAGCGCGCGCCGTTGCGGCGGCGAAAGCGGCGTTTCCGGCGTGGTCCCGGACCACAAAGCAGGAACGCATCGCCGCGCTGAAGCGCATGCACGCCGCCGTGGCCGCCCGTCACGACGATCTGCTGGAAGCGGTCATTGAAGAGTACGGCGCGCCCGCCTCGCGCTCGGCGTGGATGGCAAGCTATCCGGCAGAGGTGATTGCTCAGGCCATCGAGGCGCTTGAGGCGTTTGAGTTTGTCACCTCCGCAGGTGCCGCAACGGTGCAGATGACGCCGCTCGGCGTGGCCGGGCTGATTACGCCGTGGAACAGCGATGCAGGGTTTATCTGCGGCAAACTGGCGGCCGCGCTGGCGGCGGGCTGCACGGCGGTCATCAAGCCGAGCGAAATGAGCGCCCTGCAAACGCAGATTGTCACCGAAGCGCTGCGCGACGCCGCGCTGCCGCCGGGCGTGTTTAACATCGTCACCGGACGCGGCGAGACGGTAGGCGAAACCCTCAGCCGCCATCCGGACGTCGCGAAAATCTCGTTCACCGGTTCCACGAATACCGGCAAGGCGATCCTGCGCAACGCGGCGGAAAGCTTTAAGCGCGTCACGCTGGAGTTGGGCGGTAAATCGCCGACGATCCTGCTGGATGATGTGGATCTCGAGCAGGCGATCCCGCTGGTGATCCAGGCCGGGTTTATGAACAGCGGGCAGGCGTGCGTGGCCGGGACGCGCATTCTGGTGCCTCACTCGCGCAAGGCGGAGATCGAAACCGCGCTGGCGCAGGCCGTGACGGCGGTGAAATCCGGCGACCCGCGCAACAGCACGACAGACGTCGGCCCGATGGTCAGCGAAAAGCAGTGGCTGCGGGTGCAGGGCTATATCCGCAAAGGAATCGCAGAAGGGGCGCGCCTGCTGGCGGGCGGCGAAGGGCGACCGGAAGGCACGCGGGACGGCTGGTTCGTGCGTCCGACGCTGTTTGCCGACGTGAACAACCAGATGACGGTTGCCCGCGACGAGATTTTCGGCCCGGTGCTGTGCGTAATCCCTTATCAGGACGAGGCGGAGGCGATCGCCATTGCCAACGATACCGAGTACGGCCTGAGCGCGATGGTGCTGGGCTGCGATGTGGACCGCGCGCGACGCGTGGCACAGCAGATTGTTTCCGGTCGCGTGCTGGTGAACACCCTGGCTCATGAACCGAAAGCGCCATTTGGTGGCTTCAAACACTCCGGCGTGGGGCGCGAGATGGGCGAGTGGGGAATTCGGGCGTTTATGGAGCCGAGGTCGATGGTGGGCTAAAACCCGCCCGGTGGCGCTGCGCTTACCGGGCCTACATGAGCCGTAGGCCGGATAAGCGCAGCGCCATCCGGCACAACGCTTCGCTCCTTGCCGAAGCATTGTGCTTTTCCCTCCTGCATTCTCTCCCCAACATCACAACGGAGAGAAAACCATGATCGCAGTCCTTTTCGAAGCCAAAGCCGCGCCTGCCCATCAGGCGCGCTATCTTCAGCTTGCCGCAGAGCTTAAGCCGCTGCTGGCGGACATCGACGGCTTTATTGATATCGAACGGTTCCAGAGCCTGACGACCGACGGCAAAATCCTCTCTCTTTCCTGGTGGCGGGATGAAGAGGCCGTCCGCCGCTGGAAGCAGAACGTCTTTCATCAGGCGGCGCAGGCCGAAGGGCGGGCGTCGATTTTTTCTTTCTACCGTATTCGGGTGGCGCAGCTGGTGCGGGAATACAGTTCCGAAACCGGAGGGCACGCGGCGTGTCTATCCTGACTCAGTACAGCGACCATGCGAATCACCTTATTCTGCTGACGGATGATGATAAGCTGGCCGCAGAGATCACCGAACCCTGGGCGGCCCATGCTTAAGACGAGTTTACCCTCCGATAACAGCGCGATGCTGGAAAAGGCGATTGCCGCGGTGGCGGCTGCCATGGCCGATCCGTCGCGCGTGAAGATGCTCTGTGCGCTAATGGACGGGCGGGCGTGGACGGCCACTGAACTGAGCGCGGCGGCAGATGTCGCGCCGTCGACCGCCAGCGGGCATCTTGCCCGGCTGGTTGAAGGGCAGCTAATAACCTGCCTGTCGCAAGGGCGGCATCGCTATTATCGTCTTGCCGGGCACGACGTGGCGGCGCTGGTGGAACAGATGATGGGGCTTTCGTGGAGCCGCATTACCCCGCCGGAAACCACCGCGCCGAAAGCCATGCGTGAAGCCCGGACCTGCTACGACCATCTCGCAGGCGCCGTGGCGGTGCAGATCTATGATTTCATGCAGGCGGAAGGCTGGCTGGAGGCTGACGGTTCCGCATTGACCCTCTATGGCCGGGAGCAGTTCCCGGCGCTCGGTATTCCGTTAAGCGCGCATCCGCGCCGGAAGGCCTGCTGCGCCTGCCTGGACTGGAGCGAGCGACGGTTTCACCTGGGCGGAGAAGCCGGTGCGTTGTTGCTCGACCATCTGGAAAGTAAAGGCTGGATCCAGCGGGTGGCGGGGTATCGGGAGGTGGTGGTGACGGCGTCGGGGAAGGCCGCTGTAAAAAGACTTTTTAGCCGCTAAAAATGCCCGGTGGCGCTGCGCTTACCGGGCCTACGCGTACATCGCCTCCAGTAACACCTTTCGCAATTCCTGCGCTTTAACTTCTCGTTTCTTGATACTTACCCTGATAACTATTATCTTGACCGCGTGTGACGAGAGGTTTCCCCATGAGTGAAGAAGAACTGTTCTGCCGCAGGCCGATGGGCATGCGGATGGCGATGATCGTGCGCCAGTGGCGTGCCGTCATCGACGACGCCATTCTCGATACCGGGTTAACCCAGTCGAGCTGGACGGTGATGATGCAGCTTCATCAGCTCGGGGATAACGTCTCAATGAGTGAGCTGGCGGAGGTGCAGGGCATTGAACTGCCGCCGCTGATGCGCACCCTGACACAGCTGGAAAAACAGGGTTACCTGCTGCGCACCACATCGCCTTATGACAAGCGCATCCGGCTTCTGACGCTGACGCCTGAGGGAAAAGCCATATTACAAAGGCTCACTCAGGTGATTGAGACGTATCAGGCGCGCGTATCGCAAAACATCGCGCCGGAACATCTCGACATTTTCAGCGCCACGTTGAATCAAATCGCCTGCAATTTGCGGACAATCCGCGAAGAAGATAACAAGACCGAAAAATAATGACCCCTGAACAAAAGTTTGCCCGCTGGGTAAGGGTGAGTATTGCCTCTTTCCTGCTGATGTTTGTCTACTTTATCGTCGCGGATATCTGGATCCCGCTGACGCCGGACTCCACCGTGATGCGCGTGGTGACGCCGGTGTCTCCGCGCGTCTCCGGCTACGTGGCGGCGGTACATGTCCATAACAACAGCCAGGTGAAGAAAGGCGATCTGCTGTTTGAACTCGACGACACGCCGTTTCGCAATAAGGTGGAAGCGGCGCAAATCGCGCTCGAGCAGGCTCGCCTGTCTAACGAACAGCTGGATGCGCAGATCGCTGCCGCGCAGGCCAGCCTGAAAACCGCCGTGCTGACCGCGCGTAACGACAAAGTGACCTTTGATCGCTACCAGAAGCTGAGCACCCTGCAGAACGTCTCGCAGGCGGATCTGGATAAGGTTCGCACCACCTGGCAGAGCAGCGAGCAGTCCGTCAGCACGATTCAGGCCAACATCCGCAACCTGCGCATCCAGCGTGGTGAGCGCGAAGAACACCGCAACGTGACGCTGCAAAAATACCGCAACGCGCTGGATGACGCTGAGCTGAACCTCGGCTGGACGAAGGTCTACGCCCAGGCGGACGGCACGGTCAGTAACCTGCAGCTGAGCCCGGGCTTCTACGCTTCCTCCGGTTCGGCCGCGCTGGCGCTGGTAAACAACCAGACCGATATCGTGGCCGATTTCCGTGAGAAGAGCCTGCGCCATACCCATCAGGGCACCGATGCGGCCGTGGTGTTTGACGCCTTCCCGGGACACGTTTTCCGCGCCCACGTCACCAGCAGCGACGCGGGGATCCTGGCAGGTCAGGAGGCCGTTAATGGCCAGCTCTCCGAGCCGGAAACCTCTAACCGCTGGGTGCGCGATGCCCAGCGCATGCGCATTCACGTCTCGCTGGACGAGCCGCTGCCGAAGCATCTGCCGACCGGCGCCCGCGCGACCGTGCAGCTTTACAACAGCGAAGGGCCGTTTGCGCGCTTCTTCTCCGGGATGCAAATCCACCTGGTGAGCCTGCTTCACTATGTCTATTAGCACCCTGGCGCGAGTATTTACCCCGCACGGTAACATCGTCTACACGGCAAACGACTTTCGCCAGACCCTGCGCATCGTCTTTGCCGGGATGATTGCGCTCAGCATCTCCAGTTTCTACAACACCAGCTACGGCGTCTTTTTCGTGGTCTATCCGATCATGCTGCTCTCGCTGGTGCCGGTGTTTAACCGCCACGTGGCGAAGCAGTTTATCTTCAGCGCATCGCTCAACTGCGTCGAAATGGTGATTATCATCGGCTATCTGTCGCAATGGCCGGTCATCATGACGCTGGTGGTCTTTGCCCTGTACGTGATGCGCTTTCGCTTTATGAGTAAAGGCCCGCTGTTTCTGTTCGGTTCGATGGGCGTGGTGTGCCAGAGCGTGATGCTCAACTTTATGAGCTACCCCACCACCAACTGGCACACGCTTTTGTTCTCGAACATCGAAGCCAGCGTGATGGCGGTGTGCCTGAGCGCGCTGATGAACTATCTCCTGCCGGACGTGGAGCCCCGCAAGCCGCCGCCGCTGATCGAGAAAGACGACGCCCGCGTGCGCCACGAGTCGCTGCTCTCCGGCACCGTCGCGACGCTGATATTCGTCGTGTTTCAGATTAGCGACTTAAGCGATTCGCTTTCGGCGCTGATGGCAGGGATTCTGATCCTGTTCCCGATGCACTATCGCGGCGCGGTGATGAGCTCCATCTGGCGCGTGGTCGGCGTGGTGCTGGGCTGCCTCTATATTCTGGTGGTGCAGCTGATCCTCTACGATCACAGCAGTCATATGCTGTTGATGATGCCGCTGATCGGCCTTGGGCTGGCGTTTGGCGCGCGACTCCACGTGATGGAGAAGGTCGGGGCGGGCGTAGGCTTCTCCAGCATCACCACCATCGGGATAATGTTCGGGCAGAACATGCACCCGGACACCGACCTGGTGTTCAGCGATCTGTACCGCATCACCTCCGTCACCTTTTCGCTGGTGGCGACGCTGACGATGGTCTTTCTGATGCACCTGATCCTCAACCGCTTCGAGGCGACGCGCTACGTCATCGCGCCGCCCAAAGTAGATTAATGTCCCAGCACGGCAGGCAGCTGCGAGAGTAAAAACAGGATCAGGCCAATCGTCCCGCCCACAAGGGTGCCGTTGACGCGGATAAACTGCAGATCCTTGCCAATGTTCAGTTCAATCTGGCGGGACATGTCTTTGGCGTCCCAGCTTTTGACCGTGTCGCTGATGTGGCGGGTCAGAAACGCCGCGAAATCCGGCGCCACGCGATGCGCGGCCTGCTCCAGATGCTCGTTCAGCGACGCCCGCAGGCTGGCGTCGTTAGACAGCGTTTCGCCAAACCACAGCCCGGCGTTGGCGATGCGCTGCTTCACGCGCGAGTCCTCACTCTGCATATCCGCCTTCAGCCACTGGCGCAGGTCTGCCCACATCTCCCCCAGATAGCGGTTAAACGCCTCGTCGTTTTTCAGGTAGTGCTTAATGTTGTCGGCTTTTGCCGCCATCTCCGGATCGTTTTTCAGGTTGTCGATAAGCTTCAGCGTGGCGCGGTCAAACGCCTGGCGGATCTGGTGCGTGCGGTCGTGGCTGATATCGTCCAGCAGCGTGTTAACCGCGTTCGATACCATCTCCGCACTCTGATCGCCCAGCCACTCGGTAGGCAGCACCATCGCCTTGCGCGGGTGCTCGGTCTTCAGCCAGTGGACAATCTGGTCGGCAATAAAGTCCCGCGTGCTTTCCCGCTGAATCAGGGTAATCAGACGGTTGATGATGGCGTCCAGCAGCACCTGGTGGCGGTTGTTTTTGGTCATGCTCTCCAGCATCACGGCGCTGGTTTCGGTGAAGTCGACCTTGTCGATGGCCTTATGCACCGCGCGTTTGAGCAGGCGCTGAATGCGCCCGTCGTCGGTGAGTTCGAGAAAACCGCTCATCACCTGCATCAGATGCAGCCCGACGCGCTGGGCGTTGTCGGGCTTGCTGAACCAGGCGCCAATCATCTGTGCGGGCTCATAGCGGCGGATCAACGCCACCAGCGACTGGGTATCCAGAAACTTCTCCTGCACGAACTGGCCGAGATTGTCGCCGATCCGGTCCTTATTGCGCGGGATGATCGCCGTATGGCGGGAGATAAAGGGAATCGGCACCCGGCGGAACAGCGCGACCACCGCAAACCAGTCCGCCAGCGCGCCGACCATTGCCGCCTCGGCAATGGCCTTGACGCCGCGCACCCAGAAGGTCTGCGGCAGGAACAGGGTGGTGATAAAGGCCGCGGCGGCAACCAGCAGCAGCGACAGCGCCAGCAGCTTGGCGCGTTTGAGTTCAGCTATTTTTTCCATGGGTTAAGGATAGAGGGAAGCGGGGGGAAAGTGCAAAATATGTTGTGTAATAAACGAAATAGTCATTTCGCTTTTATACTTATGTGAAAAAAACTGCTTGCATTTTGTCATAATGTAGCAATAGATTTTTTGAAGATTAAATCGATTGTCTTATTCATAGAGTGAAATTAAATGACTTTAAAGATTCGCATCATCAATGGAGTGAAAAGTAAATCTGTCGATCTCTTTTTGTTGTTTTTCTATGTGGTTTGCCTCATTCTTATAAAAATAAAAAGCCCTGCAAGTATATACATATCTTATGTATTATTTGCTGCGCTTATCATCGTAATATATGTAAGAAAAGAAAGAAGTAGCGAGATTGTTAATCTTTTTACACGCTTTGAAAATGAACTATGGATTAGTAAGGTAGCAGGATGGACATCTCTTATTGCATGGTGTTCTTTTATATTAATTCCGTTTTTAATTAATATAAAGTTTATTTATATGGCGAAAGTGCTCCTTATGATTTTCGTCGTTCTAATTGCGATAAGTAGTATTCTTACAATTTTTATCCTGGAAATAAACGGATACAAGAGTATCAAAAAAATAAGGCTGGTATTATTTTCTTTTATATCATTATGCTATGCGTTATCAAGCGCCTTCTCAGCAAGTCTTTTTTTTCAAATCAGCAATCTGGATTTATCTTCTAGCCCTTGGGTTGAGTTCTTATGGAAGCTTACTGCATTCTTCGTGTTATTCTCTTTTATTTTGCAGTTAGTAACCTATGTGATATTTGTTACGACTGCAGATAAATTTCAAGGATATACACTTTTCAATATTTTGGGGGCTTTGATGTTACTGACTTTACTTATGACGTTTGTCACTGGCAGTCTTGACGTTGTTGCCTATTATGTGTTGAATTATTCTACTGATGTTGAGTGGAGGGATAATTTCTCTTGCGGCAGTAAAACTTTCAAGCATCCAAATGAGAAATATTTTGGTTTTGATACTGAGAAATATACAGTTTATTTTTCTGACCGTAATGGTAAATGGGGTTTTGATGAAATAAAATGTATTAAAGGCAATCAGGGGAATGATGGCTACACTGTGAAAAACGTGTCAGAACAAACTATTCCTACATGGGCAAAGTAAGAAGTGTTGAAGGAATATGAAGCAAAGATACGATACTGACCCCTGTCTGTGGATGGCAGGGTCGTAATGTCTTTCAGAAATCTCCGGATATACCCAACTTTACGTCCACAGCCAGTCATGTTGACTACCCTTAATACCCTAAGCGGTAAAACAAGGAGATTCGACATGGCTTATCAGACAGTAAATCCTGCCACTAACCAGCTCATCAAAGAATACCCCTCACATACCGACGCGGATATCGAAGCGGCGCTGAAGGCGGCCGATGCGCTTTACCATTCGGACTGGGCGAAAGGCGACATCAATCAGCGCCTGCCGGTGCTGCATAAGCTTGCCGATCTGATCGACGAGCGCACCGAGGAGCTGGCGAAAATTGCCAGTCAGGAGATGGGTAAGCTCATCGAACAGAGCCGTGGCGAAGTGAAGCTGTGCGCGCAGATCGCCCGCTACTACGCCGACAACGCGAAGCAGTTCCTGGCCCCGGTGAAGTATCAATCCGAACTCGGGGAAGCGTGGGTGGAACATCACCCCATCGGCGTGCTGATGGCCGTTGAGCCGTGGAACTTCCCGTATTACCAGCTGATGCGCGTTCTGGCGCCAAACCTGGCGGCGGGTAACCCCGTTATCGCCAAGCATGCCAGCATCGTGCCGCACTGCGCCGAGACCTTTGCGCACCTGGTGCGCGAGGCGGGGGCGCCGGAAGGCGCATGGACCAACCTGTTTATCTCGTCCGAGCAGGTGGCGAACATCATTGCTGACGATCGCGTGCAGGGTGCAGCGCTGACCGGCTCCGAAAAAGCCGGCAGCGTGGTGGCCGCGCAGGCGGCGAAGCACATCAAGAAATCCACCCTTGAACTGGGCGGTAACGACGTGTTCGTGGTGCTGGACGATGCGGACCTGGACAAAGCCGTCAGGATTGGCGTGAATGCGCGGCTCAACAACGCCGGGCAGGTCTGTACCGCGGCGAAGCGCTTTATCCTGCATGAAAAGATTGCCGACGCCTTCCTGAGCAAATTCACCGAGGCATTTAAGCAGGTGAAGATTGGCGATCCGCTCGACGAAAGCACCACGCTGGGGCCGCTGTCGTCGAAAGATGCTCTGGAAACGCTGACCAAACAGGTCAACGAGGCGGTGAAAAACGGCGCGACGCTGCACTATGGCGGCAAGCCGGTGCAGCGCGACGGGAGCTTTTTTGAACCGACGATCCTGACGAACATCTCGCGCGACAACCCGGCGTACTTTGAAGAGTTCTTCGGCCCGGTGGCGCAGATGTACGTGGTGAAAAACGACGACGAGGCGGTCGCGCTGGCGAACGACTCCCACTACGGCCTGGGTGGGGCGGTATTCAGCCAGAATATCGAGCGTGCGAAGAAGATGGCGTCGCGGATTGAGACCGGGATGGTGTATATCAACTGGCTCACCGATACCGCGCCAGAGCTGCCGTTCGGCGGCGTGAAGCGCTCCGGTTACGGACGCGAGCTGTCGGATCTGGGGATCAAAGAGTTTGTGAACCAGAAGCTGGTGGTGGTGCGTCAGTAAGAGGCCATAAAAAAAACCTGCCAACCGGCAGGTTTTTTTATGGAGTTATTGCACTTCGATCTTGTCCCAGCCGCTTTTGAACATGCAGCTGTCAACCAGCGTATCCCGGCGATATTCATTCGCGTCTTCAACCGTGTAGCTCGTGGAAATATCCTTTTTCTTTTTCGATTTGTCCGTTTTTTCCGAGCTCGAACCGGTCACCACGTTATCCGGGGGAAGATCGATCAGCGCCTGCGCTTCGCATTCCGTGAGCTTTTTATTCATTTCCGCATCGCTGACGCCCGGTTTCACCCATTTGTACTGGACGCAGCCGGTGAGCATCAGCGTGAGGCTCAGAACGCAAAGCGCGGTCATGCGGTGTTTCATCAGAAGGTGACTCCACCGCCTACATATGCGCCGTCAATCAGCGTGTGGCCAGGGCGGCCGTCCTTGCCATCAACGCTCACGTGGCGGTAGCCCACTTTCAGGGTCACTGGCGTAATCGGCGTCCAGCTTACGCCGCCGTTGGCTTCCACGTAGTTTTTCACGCTGTTGTTCAGCCCTTCTGGCGCCACGTAGCCTTCACCGTACACGTGGATGCTGTCGGTCAGGGCAACGTTCACACCGCCGCCGATCGGGAACGCCACGCCGTTATCGCCTTTCTTCGGGCCGATGTAAATGGCTTTGGCACCCGCATTCAGCATCACTGGGCCCACTTCCAGGTTGTAGCCTGCGCCCACGCCGCCGGTCTGGGTACCGTCATCGGTGTTTTTAAGCCAGTTGCTTTCGGCATACAGGCCGGATGAGGATTTCCCCATCTCGAGGTTAAGGTTGGTAAAGTTTTTACCCTGCTCAATGCTGCCGCCCATTGCCAGAGCGGAACCCGAGAGGGCGGTCAGAGCAGAAAGAAGAAGGATATTCAGTTTTTTCATGTTTTATGCCTCGTCATTAAATTCATCTGGGGGCACCTTAACAAGCGATGTTTATGACTGCAAATGTGATGAAGGTCGCTGTTTTATGCTGATATTGTTAACTTTTTTATTTGAAATGTTGCATCGATGTTTGATTGTCGAGGTGTCAACGCGTGATGTTCGGACGTTTAGGCACCGTTTAATTTTTTGACTAAACATAAACTGAACGAGGAAGGGATAGTGATTAGAGGTGAATTAATTGGGTTTCTAATAATTTCCAGAAGTATTTCAGATGTCACACAATACAACACAACCTTACATTTCAGGGCAATGAATATACGTTCACCCGCGCACGCCGGTTGCCTTTCTATGTCATTTTTCTGACACGTTTATTCTTTACGTTGTTGGCTTCACTCACTGGACACTAACAATATGAAAAGAAAAATTATTCCTGTGCTTATCGGTTGTGCGCTCTCTTTCTCTGGCCTGGCTGCGCAGCCTACCGCTGAGCGCTATATCGTCAGCTTCCCTGACGGCTCCCATGTGAAATACAGCGGCGCGTTTGCCGATGCGTTCCCGAACGGGCTTCCGGTGGGGATTGGCTCTGGCCTGCTGTTTACGGGCAAGCAGGGCGATGCCCTGACGTTTGCGACCGTGACCGATCGCGGTCCCAACGCCGATGCGCCAAAAATGGGTAAAAACGAAGCCAAAATCTTTGTTACGCCGGATTTCGCGCCGCTCCTGATGACCATCCGCGTCCAGAACGGCAAAGCGGAGGCGGTTGATGCCCGCCCGCTGCACGACGATAAAGGCGAGATTAACGGTCTGCCGCTGCAAAGCGGCGTGATTGGCTCCACCAATGAAGTGGCGTTCAGCGACACCCTCAAGGTTCTGAAAGGTGATAACCGCGGACTGGATACGGAAGGCATTACGCCGGACGGCAAAGGCGGCTACTGGCTGTGCGACGAGTACGGCCCGTTCCTGATTAACGTCGACAGCAAAGGCAAGATCCTCGCGATCCACGGGCCGCAGGCCGCGGAAGGGGAAAAATCTATCGCGGGCGGTCTGCCAAACATCATCAAATGGCGCCAGCCCAACCGGGGCTTTGAAGGCCTGACCCGGATGCCGGACGGGCGGATTATCGCCGCCGTGCAAAGCACGCTGGACATCGACGGGAAGAGCAAAAAGCAGGCGCTGTTCACCCGTCTGGTGAGTTTCGACCCGGCGACCGGCAAAACCGCGATGTACGGTTACCCTATCGACAGCGCGGCCTACGACAAAAACAGCGATGCCAAAATCGGCGACATCGTGGCGATCGATAATCAGCACATCCTGCTGATTGAGCAGGGAAGCGATAAAAACGACGGGATGCGTAACCTGATTTACAAGGTGGATCTCAGCAAGGCGAGTGACCTGACCGCCTTCGACAAGCCGGGCGAATATCCGGAGTTTGATGATGAGAAAACCCTGGCGCAGCGCGGCATTACCCTTGCGGCAAAAACGCAGGTGGTCGATCTTCGCGCGCTGGGCTGGCAGCAGGAGAAGGCTGAAGGACTGGCGCTGATCGACAGCAAAACGCTTGCGGTGGCGAACGATAACGATTTTGGCGTGAAGGTCGCGATGCAAAACCCGGTCGAGGGCAAGAAGCTTAAGGATTACCGGGTGAACGCGGAAGGCAAGCTGACGCTGGATGATAAACCGGTGGAAACCACGCTCAGCGTGAAGCCGCTGAAGAAGCCGGAGTCCGACAGCGAGCTGTGGATTGTGACGCTGCCGGAGGCGGTGAAATAAGTTTACCGCTCACCCCTCTCCCCATAGGGGAGAGGGGATTGTTCGGATCGCATAGTTAAGCGGGGAGGCTATTTCTTCAGCCCCGCAAACGCCGCCCGAATCTCCTCTTCCGGCAGTTGGATGCCTATAAACACCATCACGCTGTGCGGCGGTTCATCGCCCCACGGTCGGTCCCAGTCGGCGCTGTACAGGCGCTGCACGCCCTGGAACAGCAGGCGGTTGGGCTCGCCGTCAATCCACAGCATCCCTTTGTAGCGCAGCAGCTTGTCGGCAAACGACAGCAGCAGGTTCTCCATTACGCGGGAGACTTCGCTGATATCCACCGGATAATCCAGCTCCACCACAATTGACGCCACGTCGTTTTGCTTGTCTCCCATAAAGTGGAAGCGCGGTTTCGCGGTGACATTCTCCTCCAGCATAAAGCCGTTGGTGTTGAACAGCTGGGACAGGTCGATATCGCCGTGCGTCACCGTGTAAATTGGCGCGCGGGAGTTGATGCGCGTCAGGCGCTCGCGAAGCTTAACGCTTTCGCCCGCCACGTCGGTTTTGGTCAGCAGGATGCGGTCGGCGTAGCCCACCTGAGACTGGGCGATGGTGAACTGGTTCATCTGCTCGTCCGCGTGGACCGCATCGACCAGGGCAATCACGCCGTCCAGCAGGTAGCGCTGGCAGAGGATTTCGTGAGAGAAAAAGGTCTGAATAATCGGGCCGGGGTCAGCCATGCCGGTGCACTCGATCACCAGACGGTCAAAGTCGATTTCACCGCGATCGCGGCTGTCGAGCAGGTCCAGCAGGGCGTCTTCCAGCTCGTTAGAGCGGGTGCAGCAGATGCAGCCGTTGGTCAGGGTTTTGATCTGCGTGGCGCGATCGCCAATCAGCTGGTCGTCTACGGAGACTTCGCCAAATTCGTTTTCGATGACGGCGATTTTGAAGCCGTGCTGCTCGTTCAGAATGTGGCGCAGCAGGGTGGTTTTACCGGCGCCGAGGAAACCGGTCAGCAGGGTAACGGCAATCGGGGTCATGGTCTCTCCTTTAGCAGCAGCGGACGCCGCCTTCTCCACTTCCGCCGTAGCGCGCTTCCTGACGCTCGCGGAAGAATTCGGTGTAGGTCATGTATGGCTTATCCGGATGGTTGGTCTTCATATGCTCAACGTAGTTGTCATAGTCCGGAATGCCAATCAGCATTTTCGCCGCCTGACCGAGGTATTTTTTTGCTTCGCCTAAGTTACCAAACATAACGTGTCCTGATAAGAAAAAGCCCGGTGGCGCGCAGCGATCCGGGCCTACAGTACCGTTGTAGGGCGGGTCAGCGCAGCGCCACCCGCCATTGTTTTAGTGGTGTGAAGAGGTCTTCACGCCGCCTTCCGGCACCGGCACGTACGGGGTTTCTTTATCCGTGCGGCCTTCAGCGTTACGCACTTTCAACCAGGTGTTGATGCCGTAGAAGATAATGCTGTATACCACCACCAGGAACAGAATGCTCAGACCCGCGTTGGTGTAGTTGTTCACCACGATATGGTTCATGTTGGCAATCTGCTGGGCAGTCAGGTCTGCGCCGCCTGCGGCAATCTTCTCTTTGTACTGGTTAGCCATGAAGAAGAAGCCTTCCAGCTGCGGGTTGGCGCTGAACAGCTTCAGGCCAAGCGCCCAGGTGGTGCAGAGCAGCAGCCACAGCGCAGGCACCACGGTGACCCAGATGTATTTGGTGCGCTTCATCTTCACCAGGACCACGGTGCCGAGCACCAGCGCCACGGCAGCCAGCATCTGGTTAGAGATACCGAACAGCGGCCACAGGCTCTTCACGCCGCCGAGCGGGTCGACAACGCCCTGATACAGCAGGTAGCCCCAGAGGCCGACGCAGCCCGCCGTACCCAGAATGCCCGCCACCAGAGAGTCGGTTTTCTTCAGGAACGGCACGAAGTTACCGAGCAGGTCCTGCAGCATGAAGCGGCCCGCACGGGTACCGGCATCCAGCGCGGTCAGGATGAACAGCGCTTCGAACAGAATACCGAAGTGGTACCAGAAGCCCATGTCCGCCCACGGCAGCACTTTGTGGAACACGTGTGCGATACCGACGGCCAGCGTCGGTGCGCCACCGGCGCGGTTCAGCACGGACGGTTCGCCGATGTCCTTCGCGGTCTGCATGATCTGCTCAGGCGAAATCACGAAGCCCCAGGAGCTGACGGTCGCCGCCGCGTGTGCGCTGGCGTCTTTCAACTGCGCCATAATCAGCGCCGCGTTGTCGCCGCCCATCTCATGCAGGTTAGGCATAGTGATGCCGAGACCCGCCGGTGGGGTGTTCATCGCAAAGTACAGACCCGGTTCGATGATGGACGCGGCAACCAGCGCCATGATCGCTACGAAGGACTCCATCAGCATCGCGCCGTAGCCGATCAAGCGTGCGTCTTTCTCGTTCGCCAGCAGCTTAGGCGTGGTACCGGAGGAGATCAGGGCGTGGAAGCCGGAGACCGCACCGCAGGCAATGGTGATGAACAGGAACGGGAACAGGGCGCCTTTCCACAGCGGGCCGGTACCGTCGATGTACTGCGTTACCGCAGGCATTTTCAGATCCGGGTTGATCAGCAGGATGCCGATCGCCAGACCGACGATAACGCCGATTTTAAGGAAGGTGGCCAGGTAGTCACGCGGGGCCAGAATCAGCCAGACCGGCAGCAGCGCGGAGATAAACGCATAGCCAATCAGCGCGAAGGTAATGGTGGTGTCCTTGAAGGTCAGCGCCGGACCCCAGTACGGGTCGTGCGCAATCACGCCGCCGAAGTAGATGGAGGCGACCAGCAGCACGATACCAATCACCGACACTTCACCCACGCGTCCCGGACGCAGGAATCGCATGTAGATCCCCATGAACAGCGCAATCGGTACGGTAGAGCAGACGGTGAAGACACCCCACGGGCTTTCGGCCAGCGCTTTCACCACGATCAGGGCCAGCACCGCAAGGATGATGATCATGATCAGGAAGCAACCGAACAGGGCGATAGTTCCCGGCACGCGGCCCATCTCCTCTTTGACCATCTCACCCAGAGAGGCGCCGTTACGGCGAGAAGAGATAAACAGCACCATAAAGTCCTGCACCGCACCCGCCAGCACCACGCCCGCCAGCAGCCAGAGCGTACCCGGCAGGTAGCCCATCTGCGCGGCCAGTACCGGGCCGACCAGCGGGCCCGCACCGGCGATCGCGGCAAAGTGGTGACCAAACAGCACGTAGCGGTTGGTTGGCACGTAGTTCAGGCCGTCATTGTTAATGACCGCCGGGGTGGCACGCGTCGGGTCGAGCTTCATGACCTTCTGCGCGATGTATAAGCTGTAGTAGCGATAAGCCACAAGATAGACTGAAACCGACGCGACCACGATCCACAGGGCGCTTACGTGTTCGCCCCGGCGTAATGCGACAACCGCCAGACAAAAAGCGCCGAGGATCCCGAGTAAGGCCCAGGGCACGTGCTTCAGTAGTTTTTTAGTATCCATAGTAAGACCTGGTTTTTTATGTAAAGAAAAAAGGGTCAGGGTTCGTTGTGAGGAGGTATTGATTAATGCTGGAGCGATCGTGCCAGATCAACGCGCGCGTAAAGGACGGTAAATGAATGAGTGGTTGAAAGTGCCGGGTGAGCGGTCAAAGGCGGCGACGAGCGGTTTCGGCGCGCCGCCAGTGGGCGAAATTATGTGATTGAGATCACTTGATTATTCGGGGTACGCTCCACGGCCAGATAGCTTTCCAGCGTCCTGATGAGCTTCTCCTTCAGCCAGCTTGGTTCCAGTATCTGAATATGGGGGAGCCAGTAGAACAGCAGCGGCAGGATCTGGTTCTCGTGGGCCGCCTGGCAGCGCAGCGTGACGCCGCCCTGTTGCTCCTCCAGCAGCTCCTGTTCCGGCAGAAGATCGCGGCGCAGGAAGTAATGTGAAATATTATCTTTAATGAATATTTTCACCACGAAAGTATCTTCGGACACCCAGGGATCAAGGCTTTTTTCCAGCAGCTCAAGGACATTTTCTTCAGGAGTGAAGGTCGTTTTCTGAATATCAAACCAGCTAATCTGGCTCAATGAGAAGGATTTCAGCCGGCTATTTTCGGTGGCTTGTAAATACCATATATTTTTTTTGTTAATGAGTTTATAGGGATTAATCAGGCGGGTTTTGCCCTTATAAACGATCTGGCAAACATTATGGTTTTTAATCGATTTCTCGACTTTCGTTAAATGACGGCGAATATCGCGTTCTAACGTGTGTTCCGCTTCATTACCAAGAATAAGAATATGGTTTTCGTCTACGCGCGTTTCAAGCTTTTGCCAGAATTCCGTATTTCTTTCAGGGAAAAAGCTGTCGGCATTCATAAAGTTAGCCAGAGTGTGGTGCAATCCTTGTCCGCCGGGCGATTGTGCAGAATGAATCAGACGATATAGCCCGTTACCGGTATGTTCAACAATGGGCGAGAGGGCATTTAAATCCCGGTAGACGGTGCGCTCGGTAATTTTAAATTTCTCCATTAGCGCACTGCGGTTTACCACACCGTTTAAATGTAGCTCAAGGAGAATATCGACCAGACGTTCAGCCGAGCGGCTCCGCGTCGTTTTAGCCATAAGGTCATCCTGTATATATAGGCATGCGCTGAATGATGCGGGGGCACTGACACAACCTGTCAGTATTCAGGCACAGAAAATTTCTCTTATGGGTATATAACGGCGTGATTTAGCGGAAACCTTAGGAGTTTTTGTAGAAAGCGGCGCTGGCCGGAAAAAAGGGCCAGCGCGAGGGAGATCACACGGCGGCTTCCGTCTCCAGCATGACCGGGTGGAAACGTCGCCTGAAGTAGATCAGGCCGTGGCCCGCATCACTCAGGATGATGTTTTTAATTTCAACAAGATAAACCAGATGCGTGCCGATGGTTTGTACCTGGCTTATTTCACCTTCAAGGCTGGCCAGCGCGCCCTTGAGCACCGGCTGCGCCAGCGGGCCTTTCTGCCAGCAGGAGAGGGCAAAGCGATCCTCCATCGTCATACCGGTCATCCCGGCGAAATGGCGCGCCATGATCTCCTGCTCGTGGTTCAGCACGTTAACGCACAGCCTGCCGTTGCCCTGGAATACCGGGTTCATGGCGCTGTTGGCGTTGATGCATACCATCACCGACGGCGGGGTGTCCGTGACCGAGCAGACGGCGGTGGCGGTGATGCCGCAGCGTCCGGCCTCACCCTCGGTGGTGACAACATTGACCGCGGCCGACAGGCTGGCCATCGCGTCGCGAAAACGCAGGCGTTGTTCTGATTGCATGAAAACCTCCCGCTGCGCTATTTCAGCAGCTTATCCAGCATGTTGATATCGCTGTTATTGTGCAGGTGCGGCACCGTCCAGCCGTGTTGGTCGTATTCGGACATGCAGCGGTCGACCATCGCCATCATCTTGTCCATGTTGCCGGAGCTCTGCGCCTGGCGCAGACACTGCAGGCGGATCTCATCCTGGCTGCCGGAGTAGTTAATTTCGTACAGCTCGTGACGACCGCCAAACTCGCTGCCGATGGCATCCCACATCAGCTTCAAAATCTTGATGCGTTCGACGTGATCCATGCCGTTGGAGCCGCGCACGTATTTCGCCAGATACTGGTCGATCTGCGGGTTGTTCAGATCCCGGGCGCTGGACGGCAGGTAGATCAGCCCGGAGGTGACGTTACGCTCGATGATGTTCTTGATCTTCGCGTAGGCCATTGGGGCCATCACGCGGTAGGTCTGCAGCGCGGCGTGATCCGGCAGATACGCGCCGTTGACCCACGGCGTGGCTTCGGAACACATGGAGTCGCTCAGCGCCCAGAACATGTTGCGCCAGGCCACCACTTCGCCGAGATCCGCCTGCACGCCGCGGAACTCCAGGGTGCCGGTGCACTCCAGGGATTTCTTCAGCAGAGCGGTGATGAAGTCGAGCTTCACCGCCAGGCGCACGCAGGCCTGCAGCGGGTACATTCGCGCAAAGCCGCCTTCCATCGTCCAGCGGCGGCAGCGGTCGAAATCGCGGTAGATCAGCACGTTTTCCCACGGGATCAGCACGTGATCCATCACCAGGATGGCATCGTTCTCGTCAAAGCGGCTGGAGAGCGGATAGTCGTACGGGGATCCGGTTGCGCCTGCCACCATCTCGTAGGAGGCGCGGGAGATCAGCTTCACGCCCTCGGCATCCATCGGCGCGACGAACATCAGCGCGAAGTCCGGGTTTTCGCCCATCACCTGCGCGGATCCAAAGCCGATCATGTTGTAGTGGGTCAGGGCAGAGTTGGTGGCCACCACTTTCGCGCCGCTGACGATAATCCCGGCGTCGGTCTCTTTCTCCAGCTTGATGTAGACGTCTTTTACCTCGTCCGCTGGCTTGTGGCGGTCGATCGGCGGGTTAACGATGGCGTGGTTGAAGTACAGGCCGGTTTCCTGAATGCGGGTGTACCAGTTCCGGGCGTTCTGCTCGAACTGGCCGTAGAAGGCCGGGTTGGCGCCCAGCGCACAACCGAACGCGGCTTTGTAGTCCGGCGTGCGGCCCATCCAGCCGTAGCTCAGTCGCGACCACTCGGCGATGGCATCGCGCTGCTGGCGCAGGTCGTCGGCGCTTTTCGCCACGCGGAAGAACTTGTGGGTATAGCCGCCGCTGCCGGTGTCGGTGCCCCAGCACAGCGTGTCCTGCATGTCCGGCTTGTGCAGCGCGTCGTACATCTGCGCGATGGAGGCTGCCGCATTGCGAAATGCCGGATGGGTGGTGACGTCTTTGACGCGCTCGCCGTAGATATAAATCTCACGCCCGTCCTGCAGGCTTTTTAAATACTCTTCACCGGTTAACGGACGTTTGGTATCGGCGCGGAACTCTTCAGGCTTCATAGGGACCTCGTATCGGAATAGTGTTGTTAAATTTATGTTTTGTTTTTGTTGTTTAATTGAAGCCTGAGAGGGACGTAACGTGAAGGGACGATTGGGACAACGACGGGTACTTTTCGGGTGGGATGTGGTTTTGTGATCTGTGCGGCTTTTCGGCGGGTGGCGCTGCGCTTACCCGCCCTACGAACCGTGATGCGTTCAGGAAACCGGTACTTTCTGCGCCCGATACGCGCTGGGCGAGCACCCCACTAAGCGGTTAAAAAAGCGGGCGAAATAGGCCGGATCTTTGAACCCCAGCTGCCAGGCAATCTCGCTGACGGTGCTGTCGGAGAAGAGCAGCAAGCGTCTGGCCTCCCGCAGCTGGCGGTCGAAGATCAGGCGTTTTGGTGGGCGGTTGGCGAAGCGGCGGCAGATATCGGTCAGGCGAGATTCGGTCAGGTGCAGCTCGCTGGCGTATTCCGGCACCGTCCAGTGCTGGTGGTAGTGGGTGTCGATCAACTGGGTAAAGCGCTGGAACAGCTTCAGCTCGCCGCGCATGCCGCCTGACGCGTGGTCGTCGAGCTTCGCGTTGCGCAGCAGCAGGGTGAAAACTGCCTGGGCCAGCAGGACCAGCGTATGCTCGCGCCCGGGCAGCTGCTCCGTGGATTCCCGGGCAATCAGCTGCCAGTAGTGCTTCAGCGCCGCCAGCTCGTCCGGCCTGTCGGCAAGCGAAAGGCAGATCCCCGGCAGGCCAAACGCCTCCCGCGTGCCGGGGTAGAGCACCTCAAGCAGCGGCCAGATCAGATCCTCGCGCACCGTCAGCACGTGTCCGTCGCTGTCGGATTCGGTGATAAACGCGTGCGGCACCGACGGCGGCGTGAGGACGAACAGCGGGGCCTGCACCGAATAGCGGTGATCGTCGAGCTGGAGCTCAATCTGCCCGGTATCGAGAAAGTGCATCTGAAAATACTGGTCGTGACGATGCGCCTGCATGTCGCGGCCAAAAAAGGCCGCCATGCGGGCGAACGACTGGTAGTGCACATCGTCGGTGCCCAGACTTTCGTCGTACTCCTTGCTGATATCAATGTTGGCGATAGGGCTCTGGCACATGATCGTTCCTCTGTTGATCCCGCTGCGTCATCGGAATACGCGTCAGCACCAGCGCGCCGACCACCAGCAGCCCGGCCACAAACCACAGTCCCGAGCTGAAGCTGCCGGTCGCGTCGCGCAGGATCCCAATCAGCAGCGGGCTAACGGCGGAGCCGACGTTGCCGATGGCGTTGATCACCGCCAGCGCCACCGCGCGGGACTGCAGGCTAATCACCCGATCCGGCGTGGTCCAGAATATCGCCATGGCGGTAAACGATCCGGTTGAGGCCATGATGATGCCAAGCAGCTGGATCAGGCTGTGATCGGTCGCGGAGGCCAGCATCCATCCCGCCGCGGCGAACAGGTACGGCAGGATGGTGTGCTTTTTTCGCTCTTTCAGCCTGTCGGAGCGGCGGCTCCACCAGATCATCCCGAGGATGGTGCAGAACTGCGGGATCGCCGCCAGCAGGCCGATGACGATGTTGCTGCTCCCCGTGTTGAAGCTCTGCAGGATCTGCGGCGTCCAGATGTTGATCGCGCTCAGCGTATTGGTCAGGCAGAAGTAGGCCAGCGTGTAGAGCAGCACCGCCGGGGTCAGCACCTCGCGCAGCGTCGAGCGCGGCGTGACGGATTGGGCAATGGCAACCTCCTGCTCGCGGGCGATCATCGTTTTGAGCGCCCGCTTTTCGTCCTCATCCAGCCAGGTGGCCTGATCCGGCGTGTCGTTGAGGTAAAACCAGGTCACCACGCCGAGCACCACCGACGGCAGCCCTTCCAGCAGGAACAGCCACTGCCAGCCCTTGAGGTTCCACAGTCCGTCCATCGCCAGAATGTACCCGGAGAGGATTGAGCCGAGCATCATGGTGACCGGCATGGCAATCATAAACAGCGCGTTGGCGCGGGCGCGGTGATAGGCCGGGAACCACCAGGTGAGGTAGACCAGAATCCCCGGCAGGAAACCGGCTTCGGCAATGCCCACCAGCATGCGCAGAACGTAGAGGGTTTCGGGGCTGGTGGCGAACATGGTGCAGGTGGAGGCAATACCCCACACTACCATGATCCCGGCGATCCAGCGGCGCGCGCCGATCTTCGCCAGCATGATGTTGCTCGGGATCCCGCACAGCACGTAGGTGACGTAAAAGAGCGTCGCGGCCAGGCCAAACATGGTTGAGGTGAGGCCCAGATCTTTGCCCATCGTCAGCCCGGCGAAGCCGATGTTGATGCGATCGAGAAACGAGAAAACAAACAGGATAAAGAGAAAGACGATCAGGCGTCGGAACAGCTTGTGAATGGCGCGATGTTCAACAGCTTTATTATCATGGGTTTGCAGGGTAGAGGTCGTCATGGTGCGCTCCAGATCTTACGTTTAGTAGACGGATTTATTGTTATTAACTGACGTAACCGGTTTTTCGATAAAGCGTGCCGCCAGCGCTTCCGCGCCGCGGGCGAGCAGGGTCGTGTCGACCCCGACGGCGACAAACCGCGCGCCGAGTTCAAGATAGCGTTTTGCCAGCTGCTCGTTCGCCATCAGGATGCCGGGGGCTTTACCCGCAGCGCGTATCTGTGCGATCGCCTGTTCAATGGCGGCCTGCACCTCCGGGTGCTGAGGATTGCCGGCAAAGCCCATGTCGGCGCTGAGATCCGCCGGGCCGATAAACACGCCGTCGACGCCTTCCACGTCCAGGATCTGCGGCAGGTTTTTCAGCGCCTCGCGGGTTTCGATCTGCACCAGCACGCACATGGCGTCGTTGGCCTGCTGCAGGTAATCCGGAATGCGGTTCCAGCGCGATGCGCGCGCCAGGGCGCTGCCGACGCCGCGAATGCCCGCGGGCGGGTAGCGGGTGGCACGTACCGCCTGCCGCGCTTCGTCGGCGTTTTGCACCATCGGCACCAGCAGGGTTTGCGCACCCACGTCCAGCAGCTGTTTGATTTGCACCGGGTCGTTCCACGACGGGCGCACCACCGGCTGGCTCGGATAAGGGGCGATAGCCTGCAGCTGGGTTAAGACGGTCTGCACGCTGTTCGGCGCGTGTTCGCCGTCGATCAGCAGCCAGTCGAAGCCTGCCCCGGCCAGCAGTTCGGCGCTGTAGCTGCTGGTCAGCCCCAGCCATAACCCAATTTGCGGACGGCCTGCTTTCAGCGCCGCTTTAAATGCGTTTTGCATTGTGCTCTCCTAGACAAAGCGGCAGCTGATGGAGCCCATGTTGCCGTAATCGACGTGGAAGGTGTCGCCTCTGCTGGCGGGCACCGGGCGGGTAAACGAGCCGCCGAGAATGATTTGGCCAGGCTCAAGCTGCACGTCGTACGGCGCAAGCTTGTTGGCCAGCCACGCCACGCCATTGGCCGGGTGGTTCAGGACGCCTGCGGCCACGCCGGTCTCTTCGATCACGCCGTTGCGGTAGAGCAGGGCGGAGATCCAGCGCAGGTCCAGCTCGTCGGGCTTAATCGGACGGCCGCCGAGGATCACCCCCGCGTTGGCGGCGTTATCGGAGATGGTGTCGAAGACCTTGCGCGGACGCTGGGTCTCCGGGTCGACGTTGTGGCAGCGGGCGTCGATCAGCTCCAGCGCGGGGATGACGTAATCCGTGGCGTTATAGACGTCGAAGATCGTGCAGTTCGGGCCGCGCAACGGTTTTGCCAGCACGAACGCCAGCTCCACTTCAATGCGCGGGACGATAAAGCGATCGACGGGAATGTCGCTGCCGTCGTGGAAGAACATGTCGTCCAGCAGCGCACCGTAGTCCGGCTCGCTGATTTGCGAGCTGGCCTGCATCGCTTTGGAGGTCAGGCCGATCTTGTGGCCCTTCAGCACGCGGCCTTCGGCGATCTTCAGGCTCACCCATTCGCGCTGGACGGCGTAGGCGTCTTCAATCGTGATCTCCGGGTAGTCCAGCGAGATCGCGCGGATCTGCTCCCGGGACTGTTCCGCCTGATGCAGACGGTGGGCGATCAGGGTATGGGTATGTTTGTCGAGCATGGCGATATCCTGTTGTTGCCGGGTGGCGCTGCGCTTACCCGGCCTACGTTCGGGGCCGTTGTAGGCCCGGTAAGCGAAGCGCCACCGGGCAAGCAGACGGCTACTTAAACAACGCGTGCACGTTGTTTTGTTTGTAATTGAGCGTCGGATGTAGCTCGTCGAGCTCAAACGACAGCGCCAGGTAGCGGCTCGCCATCAGTTCCGCAAAGTGCGCTTTGATCAGCCCAAACAGCATCTCCCCCACGGCTTCCCGGCTCTCCAGACTGCGCCCCGCGCCAATCTTCAGCGTCATATGGACAAAGGCGTAATCATGCTTGCCGTCGGCCATCTGCCAGGTGTCCAGCCAGTGGGCGCGGCTGCGGATACCGCCGAGCGGGAAGATGCCCGTGGCGGCGAGCGCCTCGTTCACTTTGGCGAACAGCCCCGGCAGGTCGGCCTGCTCGCGGATGTTGTCGGTACATTCAGCAATAAAGTGCGGCATAGTGGCTCCTTATGCGGGCAGCGGGAAAACGGCGTTGACCTGGCCGGTGCCGGAGCTGGCGAACAGCTCGGTGAGAAACTCCACCTTGCCGTCGTATTTGTCCCAGCCGAGCATGCCCAGCAGCATCACCGTGTCGTGCATGTTGCCCTCGCCGTAGCAGTAGTCGGCGTACTCCGGCAGCATGCTGCAAAACTCCTTAAACTGGCCCTCGCGCCACAGCTTCACCACGCGCTCGTCCATCTGGCGGTCGAACTCACGGGTGTAGCTGTTCATCCCTTCTTCCGCGCGCTGGTCGTCGATAAAGCGGTGCGACAGCGAGCCGCTGGCGAGCACCGCCACGGTGCCGTCGTATTTTTCAATGGCGCTGACGATGGCCTCGCCCAGCCTGCGGCTGTCGGCGAAGTCGTGAACCGTGCAGAACGCCGAAATAGAGACCACTTTGAAGTGCTTATCCGCGTTCATGTAGCGCATCGGCACCAGCGTGCCGTACTCGAGCTTCAGGCTTGGAATGTTGTGCGCTTTGGCGCGCACACCAAGCTTCACCGCCTCGTCGGCAATCAGCTGGCCGAGTTCCGGGTTGCCGTCGTAGTCGTAAGTCATGTCGCGAATAAAGTGCGGCAGCTCGTTGCTGGTGTAGACGCCCGAAAAATGGTCCGCACAGTTGATGTGGTAGGCGCTGTTCACCAGCCAGTGGGTGTCGAAGACGATAATGGTATCGACGCCCAGCTCCCGGCAGCGCTTGCTGATCTCTTTGTGTCCGTCGATGGCGCCCTGGCGGCAGCCGTGGTTTTTGCCCGGCAGTTCGGAGAGATACATCGACGGCACGTGGGTGATTTTTGCCGCTAACGCTAATTTGCCCATTTTCAGATCCCCCACTTTGGAATCGGATGGTCGCCCATGGAGATGCAGACGTTCTTCATCTCCGCGAATACCTCGAAGCTGTACTCGCCGCCCTCGCGGCCGGTGCCGGAGGCCTTCACGCCGCCAAACGGCTGGCGCAGGTCGCGCACGTTCTGGGTGTTGACGAACACCATGCCCGCTTCAATGTTGCGCGCCAGGCGCAGCACTTTGCTGACGTCCTGGGTCCAGATGTATGACGCCAGGCCGTACTCCACGTCGTTGGCCAGGCGCAGCCCTTCCGCTTCGTCCTTGAACGGCAGCAGGCAGGCCACCGGCCCGAAGATCTCCTCCTGCGCCACGCGCATGCGGTTGTCGACGTCCGCCAGCACGGTCGGACGCAGGAAGTTGCCGCCCTTCAGGTGCGCAGGCAGATCGGTCGGTTTGTCCGGGCCGCCCGTCAGCAGGGTTGCGCCTTCCTCGATGCCGAGGCGGATATAGCCGGAGACTTTCTCCCAGTGCTGCTGGCTAATCAGCGCGCCAATCTGGGTGTTCGGATCGGTCGGGTCGCCCACGCGCAGGCGGCTGGCGCGCTCGGCAAAGCGCTTGACGAATTCCGGGTAGATGCTCTGCTGGATAAAGATGCGCGAGCCCGCGGTGCAGCGCTCGCCGTTGATGGAGAAGATGGTGAACAGGGCGGCGTCCAGCGCGCGCTCGATATCCGCGTCTTCAAAAATCAGTACCGGGGATTTGCCGCCCAGCTCCATGGAGTACTTCTTCAGCCCGGCGTTTTTCATGATGTTGCGCCCGGTGGCGGTGCCGCCGGTGAAGGAGACGGCGCGCACGTCGTGATGCCGCACCAGCGCATCGCCTGCCGTCGCGCCGTAGCCCTGCACCACGTTGAGCACGCCCGCCGGAATACCCGCCTCCAGGGCGAGCTCGCCCAGACGGTCGGCGGTGAGAGGGGAGAGCTCGGACATCTTCAGCACCGCGGTATTGCCTAAGGCCAGACAGGGCGCGACCTTCCAGGTGGCGGTCATAAACGGCACGTTCCACGGCGACACCAGCGCGCAGACGCCCACCGGCTGCACCAGGGTGTAGTTGAGCATCTTGTCGTCGACCGGGTAGGTCTTGCCGTTCATCTGCTGGCACACCTCGGCGAAGAATTCGAAGTTGTGCGAGGCGCGCGGAATGAGCACGTTTTTGGTCTGGTGGATCGGCAGGCCGGTGTCGGCGGTTTCCATGGCGGCGAGCTCCGGCACGTTCTGGTCGATCAGATCGCCCAGACGACGCATCAGGCGCGCGCGCTCCTTCATCGGCAGGTTGGCCCACTTCGGAAACGCCTCTTTGGCGGCGGCAACGGCCTGATGGATTTCGGCTTCGCCGCCGGAGGCCACTTCTGCCAGGACCTCGCCGGAGGCCGGGTTAGTGGTGTGGAAGTAGTCGCTGCCCGCGACGTTTTTACCGTTGATCCAATGGTTTATCTTTTTCATTTTGCCGTCTCCTCACTCACAATTCGGTTCACCAGGCGTCCCACGCCTTCCACTTCCACCACCACCTCATCGCCCGGCACCACGTCGGACAGCCCCTTCGGCGTGCCGGTGGCAATCATGTCGCCCGGCTGCAGGGTCATAAAGTCGCTCAGGTAGGCGATCAGGTACGGGATGCTGAAGATCAGATCCGCCGTGGTGCCTTCCTGGCGCAGCTCGCCGTTGACGAAGGTGCGCAGGGCGAGGTTGTGCGGGTCGGGAATGGCCTCTTTTGGCACGATGTTGGGGGAAATGGGGGTCAGCCCGTCGCGGCTTTTCACCCGCAGGTTCGGGCGGTAGTAGTTTTCCAGGTAGTCGCGGATGGCGTAGTCGTTGCAGACCGTGTAGCCCGTAACATAGTCCATCGCCTCGGCTTCGCTCACCTTGCGGGCGGTTTTGCCGATGACCACCACCAGCTCCGCTTCATAGTGCATGTACTCGACGTTGTTCGGGCGCACCGAGGTCTGGTTGTCGCCGTTGAAGGTGTTCGGCGCTTTGATAAAGACCAGCGGCTCGGTGGGCGGCTTGAAGTCCAGCTCGCTGGCGTGATCGGCATAGTTCAGGCCGAGGGCAAACAGCGTGGCGTGCGGCGGCGTGCTGTGCGCAATAGTGACGTCGCGCTCGTCCACCACCGGGTTTTCCAGCGGCGGAAACCCTTCTGCCAGAATACGCACGCGATCGCCCGGGCGGATCTCAACGCGGCTGTGCGGGGTACCGAGCAGGATCGCATCGCCGGGATTAAGGGTGGCGAACTCGCTCAGGGCGCTCAGCAGTTCGGCAGCGTTACGCTGCAGATCGGCGGTATTCCAGTGGTCCGCTTCGCGGCCGTTGATCTCCGTGATGATGGTCAGGCTATCCACGTTATCAACGGCGACCGGTTCGCCGAGCGGGCAGAATCCGTCCCGGCATTTGGCCTTGATGGCCGGGCGGTAGAAGCTCTCTTCCGGCAGGCTCACCTCGTTGGCCAGCGCATATCCGGCGATGTACGCCGCGGCGTCCTCCACGCGCACCTTGCTGGCGGTTTTACCGACCACCAGCGCTACCGTGGCGCCGCTCAGCACCGTTTCCCCCTGCGGGTACGGAATGGGGTCGCCCGCGCGAATCACGGTGTTATGCGGTTTGATAAACCACACCGCCGTTTTCGGCGGCGTGTTGTAGGGGGCTTTTTCAAACGCCTCTCGCCAGGCTTCGCGCTGGCTCTGATGGTTGAGGGCGACGGCAAAGACGGTACCTTTCATTCACATACTCCTCAGGCCGGAGGTCCGGTTTGGATTTCATTAATATATTAATGATCTGGTTTTATGCTTTTGCTGATTATTTCGCAATCAGAAGTGAAAGATTTGTGATACGAATAACAATAAATTTACATGTTGGTGTTTATTGATATTAAAATCAGAGAGTTAATAAACTTAATGGGTTTCTGTTAGACTTTTTGACGGAAAACGTGTTGTTTATAAAAGCATCTTTTATGAATTGTTTACGTGTTAATGATGTGAAGGGGAGAGGCTATGCATGATTCATTAACCATCGCGCTGCTGCAGGCGCGGGAAGCGGCGATGTCCTACTTCCGACCGATTGTGAAGCGCCATAACCTGACCGAGCAGCAGTGGCGCATTGTGCGCGTGCTGGCTGAACATCCGTCGATGGATTTTCACGATCTGGCGTTTCGCACCTGTATTTTGCGCCCGAGCCTGACCGGCATTCTGACGCGAATGGAGCGCGACGGCCTGGTGCTGCGCTTAAAGCCGCTGAACGACCAGCGCAAGCTGTACGTCTCGCTGACCAAAGAGGGCAATGCGCTGTATGAGCACGCCCAGGCGCAGGTGGAGGAGGCGTATCAGCAGATTGAGGCGGAATTTACGCCGGAGAAGATGAAACAGCTGACGGCGCTGCTGGAAGAGTTTATTGAACTCGGAAACCGACATAACGCAGCGCGGGAAGAAGAGTAAAAACCACAAATTTCAGGATGAATTTCGTAAAGTTTTCCCTTTCCAGGCCGAAAATTCTGTATCTGTCTGAGGAAAGAGAAAACATGTTAAACCGTATCAAGATTGTCACCAGCTTAATGCTGGTTTTAGCGATATTTGGCCTTTTACAACTCACATCCGGTGGTCTTTTCTTTAATGCTCTGAAGAATGACAAAGAGAATTTCACCGTCCTGCAAACCATTCGCCAGCAACAGTCCACGCTGAACGGCAGCTGGGTAGCGTTGCTGCAAACCCGTAATACCCTGAACCGTGCGGGTATCCGCTACATGATGGATCAGAGCAATATCGGCAGCGGCGCGACCGTTAACGATTTGATGCAAATTGCCTCTGCGTCTCTGAAACAGGCGGAAAAAAACTGGGCTGCCTACGAAGCCCTGCCGCGCGATCCGCGTCAAAGCGATGCGGATGCCATGGAGATCAAGCGTAACTATGATATTTACCACGGCGCGCTGGCGGAGCTGATTCAGCTGCTGGGCGCGGGCAAAATCAACGCCTTCTTCGACCAGCCGACCCAGAGCTACCAGGACGGTTTTGAGAAGCAGTACGTGAGCTATCTGCAGCAGAACGACAAGCTGTACCAAACGGCGGTTGAAGACAGCAACAGCTCCTACAGCCAGGCTATCTGGGTGCTGATCAGCGTCCTGATTGCCGTGCTGGTGGTGATCGTGGCCGTCTGGCTCAACATCAAGCAGACGCTGATCTCTCCGCTGAATCGTCTGATCGACAACATTCGCCATATCGCCAGCGGCGACCTGGTGAAGCGTATTGAAGTTCAGGGCACCAACGAGATGGGTGAACTGGCCGACTCGCTGCGTCATATGCAGGGCGAGCTGGTGCGTACCGTCGGCGACGTGCGTAACGGCGCGAATGCGATCTACAGCGGCGCGAGTGAAATCGCGATGGGCAATAACGACCTCTCCTCCCGTACTGAACAGCAGGCCGCTTCCCTGGAAGAGACCGCTGCCAGCATGGAGCAGCTGACGGCGACCGTTAAGCAGAACGCCGAAAACGCTCGTCAGGCAAGCCACCTTGCGCTGAGCGCCTCTGAAACCGCGCAGAAAGGCGGCAAAGTGGTGGATAACGTGGTGCAGACCATGCGCGATATCGCGGGCAGTTCGCAGAAAATTGCCGACATTATCAGCGTGATCGACGGCATTGCTTTCCAGACCAACATTCTGGCACTGAACGCGGCGGTAGAAGCGGCGCGTGCGGGCGAGCAGGGCCGTGGTTTCGCGGTGGTGGCAGGTGAAGTGCGTAACCTGGCCCAGCGCAGCGCCCAGGCGGCACGCGAGATCAAGAGCCTGATTGAAGACTCCGTGGGTCGCGTGGAAGTGGGTTCAACGCTGGTCGAGAGCGCCGGTGAAACCATGGGTGAGATCGTGAACGCGGTTACCCGCGTAACGGACATCATGGGTGAAATCGCCTCTGCGTCTGACGAGCAGAGCCGCGGTATCGACCAGGTGGGCCTGGCGGTGGCAGAGATGGATCGCGTGACCCAGCAGAACGCCTCGCTGGTGGAAGAGTCTGCCGCAGCGGCAGCCGCACTGGAAGAACAGGCAAGCCGTCTGACCCAGGCCGTGGCGGTGTTCCGCATTCAGCAGGAGCAGATGAAAGCGCGTGAGTTCGCTTCTGCGAAAACCGTTGCAGCACCGGCGATGGCGCGTAAAACGGTTACCGCTGATGCAGGTGATAACTGGGAAACGTTCTAACGCCGTATGTTGTGCCGGGTGGCGGCTGCGCCTTACCCGGCCTACGGTTTGTGGTTTTGTAGGCCCGGTAAGCGCAGCGCCACCGGGCGATATTACAGAGGCAGGCGCATGGCGCAGCGCGTTTCATACGCGAAACCGTGCGCCGTCTCTTCTTCCCTTTTCCGACGCAGTTCAGGCGTCAGGGTCGTCATTTTTTCAAACCCCAGCCGCGCATAGAACGGCGCATTCCACGGTACGTCCCTGAACGTCGTCAGCGTCAGCGCGGTCAGCCCCCTTTTACGGGCGCAATCTGCCACGCGGGCGATGAGCTGCCTGCCGATCCCTTTTCCCTGCCAGTCCAGATCAACCGAGAGTTCGACAATAAACAGTGAAGACGGATGGGCTTCGGCAAGGATAAACCCGACGGGCTGGTCGTTTGCCAGCGCCAGCCAGCTTAACCCGCGTTCGACATAGTCGAGGTGTTGCTCAGCGGAAATGACCTCGCCGTCGGCAAGCCAGGCGAGTGCCGGGAAGTCACGGAAGCGCCCGGCCGCCGCGCGTTCAATGGCGGGCAGGGCGGCAATGTCGTTGAGGGTGGTGGGGCGAATGCGAAGAGTCATGGCGGCAAGTATAGCCTGACCCGTCGACATTATTCCGAGCAGATCAGCACCGGCGAATAGAAATTGCTGATCACCAGCGCGTCTTCCGGCGTGCGCTCGATCGTCAGAAGCCTTTTATTGCCCAGCGTCAGGCCGGCAACGTATTTTTCAAAGACCCCGGGCGGCATGGCGTCATGGCTAAAACGCTCCACTTTTTGAATAGCGATCTCATACAGTTCGCCCTCCACGTGACGCCATTTAAACATCTCCTGGCGAGAAACCTCCCAGCTGCGTGGGGCATTTACCACGCTGCCGTTAACCGTGATGTACCCGGTTTTGTCGGGATGAAAACGCATAATGATCTCACCGTCAAAGGTGAAATCGTGGTTGTCGCGCCGGTCGGAAAAGGTCAGGTTTCCGTCGCAGGCCACCGACAGCGGGGGCGTGTGAAAGTACCACGCCAGCACGGCGCCCAGCAGCAGCAGGTTGAGGATCAGGGTTAGCCAAACTTTTTTGTGTCTCATCATCACCACTCGTAATAGTAAAGCGTACGACAGGCGCTGGCTTTACCCTGCGTGAGGGAACATTGGGAGAGCACCAGCCGCCCTTCGTGGCCGTAGAAAAGCGTTCTCTGAATGTGCATGTAGAAAATTGAATTTTTCAGGCACGGAAGATGGCCGTCCTTCTGAAGCGTTTGCGCCAGCGCTATTGCCTTCCCGTGAAATACGTCCGCCAGCGGCGTAAAGGTGTAGACCGGGCAGGTGCCGATATGCGTCAGCAGATGGATCTCCCTTTGTGAATTTTCTGGCTTGATCAGCACGATCCAGAGGCATAGCGCAACGACGACCAGCGTGAGCGCGCCGCAGAACAGCCATTCAGGGCGAACGCGCCATGCAGGTTTCGCCGTTTCGGCGGTCGGTGGAGCCTCCTCCAGCGGAGTGACCGTAACGTCCGCGCTGAGCATAAAGCCCGTTTTCGGTACGGTAACGATAAGCAGCGCGTCGGGAAGCAGGGCCGCCAGCATCTTGCGCAGAATGCTGATGTACTGGTTTAAGGAGTTGTTAGACCCCTGAAGCCCTCGCCGATCCCAGACTTCCTGGAGAAAGGTTTCCCGTTCAACCACGTTCCCATGATGCTGAACCAGCAGCTTCATGATGGTATTGGCCGTACAGGTGAGGAGCTGCGCATCCTCATCCGGCGCATTGATAAGAGAAACAGAACCGTCCTCGTCGTTATAGACGATGGCGTCAGCAAGCAGGTATTTCATAAGTTGTTGTAATAAAAACAGAGATAAAAAATAAAAAGAGAAGGTCTACGCCTTCCGGGCTGCATTGCTGGCTATTTTAACGCCACTGTTACCGATAACATTGATCCAGACAGGATTTTGGGTGGTTTAATAAGTCAGCGTGATAATCACGTCATCAATAAATTCCCCGGTACCGGTTAGCGGCTGTGCCGGGACCTCGCCGTAAACGGTGTAGTTCTGGGTGCCGCCAGCGGGATTGGTGACCTGCAGCGCATCGCCGCTGCTTTGATCTCCCCAGCGTTGCGTGGCCGCCTCATCCTGCCAGAGCCCGTAGCGCAGGCACTGGCCCTCGTTGTTGCAGAGCTGCCGCTGATTACCGCTGGCATGGTTGCCTTTGCCCATGGCAAGGGTGAATGCGGTTCCGGCCGGACAGCGCGTGGTCAGGGTGGCGGTGGAACGCGTCGGACGCAGGGTCGCGGTGCTGGTCAGGGTGCCGAAGTTAAGGGGCGTCACGCGCTCGATGTAGCATCCCTGGCTGATTTCGGCCTGCGCGCTGGTGCCGCCCTGCACTTGCTCCCCCTCTGCGGAACCGTCCGAGCAGTTTTGCAGGGCATCCTGACGCAGGGCGCTGTGCCAGGCGATGCGCAGATTCATGTTGTAGTTGTAATAGTGGTAGGCCGGAAGCTGGCTTTGCCCTGCCGGAATGGTGGCGATAAGCGGAAAGGTACCGCTGACGTTGGCATTGCTTTGCGCGGCCAGAGTCTGCTGAATCAGGTTCCCGCTGCTGGCAGGCCCCAGCTCCTGAGAGCGTGCTGCGCCGTTCAGCAGGCGGAAGAGGAGGGTGTACTGTTTTCCCTCCTGGTCCCCCGGCGAGATCATCTCAAAGGGCGGGGCGTCTACGCTGCTCAGGCAGACGTTGAGATATTCCGTCCTGCCCTCGTTGTCGGCCTGGCAGCTAAACTTGACCTCGGTGTTGACGGAGGTGGTATTGCCCGCCACGACGTTGCCAAAGTTAATGGCGGGCATGGACGTAATCCAGCAGGCTGCCGCCATCGCCTTCACGGACAGGACGAGCAGCAATAATAACGGTGCTCTTAATGACACAGTTGTTCTCCGATATTCTGTATAGATGACCCGATGCGCGGCGCCGGAAGCGTGACCCGGCACTCCCCTTCACCGGTCTTCACCACCAGCTCACCCGGCAGGGGCGGATCTTCAAGCCAGATAAAGCCGTCGCGTCCCACGATGGTGGCACCCTGCGGCGTTGACACAACGCTGCCCAGCGGGAGCGGCCTGCGGCGGCTGTCGACCAGCTGGGCCTGAACCGTGACGGCGTGATGGACGTTAAACTCGACTTTGACCGCGCTGCTGTTGCCCGGTCTGGCATGCATGTCGGTGACGGGGGCGATCACATCGGCGGGCAGATCGAGCGGGTTAATGCTGACTTTGCTGTTGTGGTAGCGCGGCAGGTCGGTCAGCAGGAGATAACCGTCCTCATCCGTTTCACCGGCCGTGCGGTTTTCCAGCATCACCGGTACGTGCCCAATACCGTGCGTGGACACCAGCGCCATGCCCTGCTGGATGTAGCGCAGCGCGTGCAGGCTGCCGTCCAGCAGCGTCAGGCTCCCTTCGGCTGAGGCGTACTGGTTGCGCTGGCTGGCACCTTGCTGCAGCCCAACGTGCCATTCGCCCGCGCGGCCCAGATAGCCTGCGTCTGCATATCTTTCACGTCGTTCGCCAAAGCCCTGGCCCAGCTCCCATGACCAGCCGCCGGCCTCATCGTCCGGCTGGTGGCGGTAATCCATGCGTGGTTTATCCCGGCTGGCCTGAACGGAGAGCGTGTCCTCGCGACCCAATGGGACGGAAAGCAGTAGCTGAACCTGACTCGACGCATCCGTAAACGAGCGGGTATAGCTCAGCGTGGTGGAGATGTGTGCCGGCAGCGACACCGACCAGGAGGCATTGAGGTAGCGCTGCGTGCTGCCCTGAATGTTCTGCTGTACCCAGCCCGCGCCCACGGTGCCGAAGTGGGGGACGGACTGGCTTACCCAAACGCTGTCGCTGCGTCTGACGGGGGCGGCACCGCT
The DNA here is from genome assembly GCF_052974705.1 of Enterobacter sp. fkY84-1. NCBI lineage: Bacteria > Pseudomonadati > Pseudomonadota > Gammaproteobacteria > Enterobacterales > Enterobacteriaceae > Enterobacter > Enterobacter sp. fkY84-1. The sequence continues at coordinate 622,605 of NZ_CP169393.1, forward strand.
CATGCGGGCGTTGTCGGCGAAATCCGCCTCGGTGCGGACGGTGCTGGCAGAAATGCCCGTTCCTCTGCCGTTCCACTGCCAGCCGAGGCCCCACTGAACGCCCTGACCGTAAGGGCTGTCGCTCACGGCAACGTGCTGGCTAACCACCCCCACGGCGGGAGAGACCAGCCAGTCTGCGCCCGTGCCCACGTTGTGCAGCCTGCGCTGCTGCTCCGTATGCAGCGCCAGCGTCAGGTGATTATTCACTCCATAGCGCCAGCCCGCGTCCAGCAGCGGCGAGGCGGCATAGTCGTCGGAGTGCAGGGCGTAGTTTTCCCGCATCCAGCCGATGTCCAGCGAACCGCTGCTGAGCCCTTCCGCCAGCATGCCCGGCGCGCCGTAGAGATCGAGCTGTACGGTGCGACGCTGGCCGTTGATATCGGTAATCACCACCTCCGCCTGCCCGCTTCCGGTGAAGGAGGGCAGGGTATCCAGCAGAAAGTCACCCGGCGTGACGAGCTGGCTGCTCTGCTTAAGGCCGTCGATATACAAATCGACCGTGGAAGGCAGTACGGCCGTGTCGCTGTAGCGGCTGCGCGGTTCAGTATTGAGTTGCGGATTGAGCTCAAAATTACGTGCCCAGTGCAGCCCGCCAAAGCGCACCTGTCGGCTCCAGCGGGCGCCGGTGGTGATGCTGTCGCCCAGCGCCAGCGTGGTCAGCGAGTCGGTGTTGTCCCACTGCCAGCGGGTTTCGAGACGCGTGTGGGTCGGTCGACCGGCGCTGTTTTCCTCCCCGGCATGGCTTGAGAAACTGCTGCTGAACGTTCCGGGTAATCCTCCGGATGCGGTCAGCATGGTCTGGGCGTTGAGCTGGCGCTGCCCCTGCGCATCGCTGGCGTAGAGCGCGTATCCGAGCGTATAGGCGCTGACGGGTTGCGCATCAGGGTAGCGATACATCGGCGCGGGCTTTGAGGCGGTGAGATGCTGCTGGCCCTCGAGTGCGTCTGCCTCTGCGGTAATCGACACCTGCTGGGACAGCACGTCGAGATTAACCTTCAGGCCCGGCAGGGACGTCAGCTCAACCCATTCGGCGCGATCGTCCGGGGCGTGAAGCCCCAGCTTTTTCATGTCGCTGCGGCTTATCCATAACGCATTATTCACCACCCGGCAGGCCCAGAGCTCGCCTCGCGGGGCGTGGTTTACGGTAATGGCCAGCCATTGTACGGTGTCGGCGGGTTCAGTCCGGGCTGACAGCATGAGCGGTAGCCAAAACAGGAGCGCGAGAAGCGAGCGGGCGCAGGGGTATCTGGCTGGCATGGTGGTCTTCATTGAGATAGACGCGCAGCGTGCTGAGCGCGTGACGTGAAGCGTGTTTAAGCGGCAAAAGGGCGGTTTGTCCCGGGAGCACATAGCCCGCCAGGCCTTTAATCGACCCGACAACCTGCCCATCGGCCGTCAGGGCCTCAAGGTGGCTCAGACGGATGTGGCGGTTTCCGGCATTAAAGCAGCGAAGGGTGGCCGGTATTTCAGACTGCTCACAGCTCAGGGCATCGTGGCTGACGGGCGCGCTCTGGTTCCCGGCAATAAACACCGGAATCGAGTAGCGCAGCAGGAAGTGCACCGCGGTGGGATTGGCGGCACGGGACGTAGCGTCCGGCAGTTCGTCGATGACCAGCCGGTAACTTTGCTCCTGTGCACGGATGCCGGGCTGCATGACGATAATACGCACCAGCTGCTGCTGGCCCGGCGCCAGTGATGTCATCGCCGGGCTGCTGACCACCTCCCCGGTGGCCACCAGAACATCTTTACCGTTTTTTTGCGTCCATTCGTACACCCGAATCTGCGCATGGATGGCCGCTTTCCCACTGTTAGTGAGATAGATAGCCGCTGCCCGCTGGTCGCTCTGCAGATCGAGCGTTACCGGGGCCACCTGAAGCGTGGCGGCCAGCGCGTAGCGTGACAGCAGCGCCAGCATCATGAGCCACAGAATGAAGCAGGAAAGATAGCGACGCACGATCAGTACTCCAGTTTTAACGTGATATCGTCGCTGTAGGTACCTGCCTGGGCGGTTGTCAGCGCCCCGGCGTCAATCACGCCATACAGCGTTTCTTCCTGTTCCGCACCGTTGCCGGTATCGTCCAGGCCATTCGTGCCGGTGATTTGCGTCTGTTTGCCTTCGTCAGCAAAGAGTTTCCACGCAATCTTCTGCGCGCCCGTGTCGCCGTTTTCCGGCTTCAGCCAGAAGGTTCCATTTTCGCCGTCGTTGCTGGTGGCGGTCAGAGTGAACGGCGTGCCGTTGGTGCAGACGATATCGACCTGCGTTTTGGCCTGGATTTCGCTCGACTCATCGGAGCCGTGACGCGAGAAGTTGAGGTCGTTGGCTTTGAGGGTGCACGACTTCACGACCTCAAGTGATACGTGCATCGTCGCGCTTGCGGTGCTGTCTGCGGCGATCGCAGCAGCAGGAAGCAGGAGAACGGAACAACATACAACGGTGGGAATAATTTTCATGATCTTATTTCCTGACGTGAGTAACAGTGCAATTACAAAGCGAATGACTGAGCGTCCAGCAGGCAGCGTTTTTGATGGAATGCCGCCAGGTTGTGGCAGCAACAAGTGGGGCAAGGCCATAAACAGGCATTGCCGCGCAGAACGATGACCTTATCGCCAGCATTCGGAATGAGAGGGGTCATTTTCTGCCCCACAGATAGCCCTGGCCGTAATCGGCCGCGCTGGCGCGGGCCAGCGCGAAATCACCCGCGGTTTCAATGCCTTCGATCAGCACCTTGCTGGCGACGCGCTTGCACTGGCGGGTGAGATGCAGAAACTTCGCCTGCTCGGTCCGTCCGTTCCAGAAGGTATGTTTGTCAATTTTGATGCCGCAGAAGCGGATCTGGCTGGTCAGAAGTTCGGGAAGAAGGTCTTCGCAAACATCGTCTGCCCACACTTCTATCCCCCACTGATGGAGCGTTGCGATGCATTTCCGCAGCGCCCGGCTTTGCGTATCGTCGAGTTGTACCATCGAATGGAGATCGGTGACCTCGATAGCAAGTCTCTCCGGGCAGGGTGTTTCTTCTTTGAGCCTGTCGAGGAAGTCCGTGTCCAGCAGTAAATCCGATGTCGCATTGAGGTAATACTTGTCGCCATCCTTGCAAAACATGGCGTGACGAAGCTGCGCAAAGAAGTGCGCTTTACGCTGGGTCGCGGTCATCGAGCCAAAGTAATCTTCAAGATTGACGTGGGGCTTTGCCGTGGACAATACCTCCCAGGCAATCACATTTTCACTGCGCAGTGCCCGGATGGATTCGAACTTATAGCCGGTTAGCATGATAAAAGTGCGTAACGCTCCGTGGTGATTTCAGGAGCTGCACATTTTATAGATTTGGTTTTTGACAGGATATTTATAGATAAAAATGGCTTATATAAAGTGTTTTTATCTGTTTTATAAGATTTATAAAGGATTATTTATTTTCATAAGCGCCCGGCAGAACGCCGGGCGCGACGCGCATTAACCCGCTTTGCTGATGATTTTGATTTCGACCATGCCAATTCCGATCTCGCGCGGCGAATGCCCAAGGATATTCCCCTCGTTCGTCGACTGCGGGTCCGGCGGTACAATCACCAGGGTATTGCTGCGTGAAGGATTCTCAAAATGCAGCGTTTGTGTGCTCACGTCGTTTCCAAGCGTTAACGTCTGCTCCCGATCGCCCACGCGCACGGGTACGGGCTTGTTAGCATTAGGCCCATAGGCCCTGGCGGTGATCACCAGATCAAATTGTTCCGGCAGGGGATGGGTGTACTCAATTTTCACCTCATTGCCCAACTGCGCGTTGGACCAGCGTCCCCACGACTCCGGCCGCGAGATGCCGCTAAACTGTTTCACTTCCTCCGGCGCGCCGGCCACGTTAAAGATAAAGCTGTCCGCTTTGTAGCGAATATCGTTGTCGACGATTTTCAGCATGTCGACGTTACGCTGATAGCGCGCGGTATCAATCACCGTATCTTTAAAGGCGGTTTTGCCCTTCCACTGCGCCTTATCCACGTGCTGAACGGTTTGCTCTCCGCCAAGCTGGCCCTGCGAGACGCACCAGTCGGTCGAGAGCGCCAGCGGCTGCGACCAGAGCTGGCCCATTTTGTAGCACCGGTCGACCCAGACGAAGTTATCGCGTGGCGCAAAATCGGCCAGCTGGTAGCGCAGCGGCGCGGAATACTCGCTTTCCGGCAGCGGCTCAACGCGTCCTTCCGAGACGCGCAGCAGCAGCGGCAGACGGAAGTTGCTGCCCGAGAAGGCAATGGTGTTTTTATCCCGATCGACGGTGAAGTCCTTCATCTCTTTCGGGAAGTTCCACAGGCGGATGATGTCTGGCTTCCAGGCGAGAATTTTTTCCTTCATGTTGAGGAACACTTCCGACAGGGATTGCCCCGACAGCGTGCTGCGGCCCAGGCCAATAAAGTTGTCGCCGCCCAGAATGTCCAGCACGGTGGCGCCGTTATCCATGGAGTTGCGTTTGGTGGCGATCTCCTCCTGCTGCGGCTTGTCGCCGCGCAGGACGAAGAACAGGTTGCTGCGATCCTGCTTGTTGAGCTGATCCCACGCGCTGTTTTTCATCGCCAGATGGTCAGATGAGACGACGATGACGGTATTTTTAAACCAGGGCGAGGCTTTGATTTTCTCGACCAGTGCGGCGATGTGCTCCTGACTGCAGGTGACGGCGCTGAACGATTTGTTGTTTTTGCCATCAATCTCATAGCTTTTGCGCTTACAGGTGCGCGAGACAAACCCGTCCGGATGGTGGGTATCCACCGTCAGCGCAAAGAGAGAGAAACGCTTGCCCGCGCGGGACAGCTCCTCGAATTTCTTCCAGGTTTCGTCGAGTACCGTATCGTCATAGAAGCCCCAGTCGTTGCGGTAGCTCGGATCGGCAACCGTCGTTTTTAACTCTTCTGAGCCGTACAGGTGGTCAAAACCGTGGGATTTCAGGAACACATCTTTTCCGGCGAAGCGCAGGTTTGCTCCCTGCATAAAATAGTTTTCGTAGCCGGAGTTTTTCAGGATATCGCCGAGGCAAATATTCTGCGGGAAGAAGGTCGACATGGAGGCTGAGGCGTTACCTTCAAAAGGCGCGAACAGCGGGATACCACACTGGGAGGCAACCATCCCGGCAATCGTATAATCCGTGCCGGGCAGCTGCATGGTGTGGCTGAAATCGAGACCTTCATTTTTCAGGGCGCCCAAATCTGGCGTCAGGTCCGGGAAGGCATCGTTATCAAAGTAGGTGCGCTCCAGGCTTTCACCGTAGATATAGACCAGATTGAGCGTCGGGTTGGCGATCGTTTTCGACGGCTCTTTGTAGTAAGCCGCGAAATCCGGATCGCCATCGCGCGACTGGGATTTCACCAGCTCGGTGATTTGATGGAACGCCGGGCTGGCGTCGACGGAGGCCAGCGCCAGGAATAACGCCAGCAGGCTGTAGCCATGATGGTGTGGATGATGGCGACGGCGACGCAGCACCCAGGCCAGCGTGCCAAAAATCATCACCAGCGCGACGATAAGGCCGAGCCCCGGAAGTATGTACTTACCCACACCTGCGCCCGTCAGGCTGTTCGTCAGGGTGTAGAGCACCGCATCGTTAATACCGTCACCGGTAAAGTAATCGCTGGCGTATAAGGTAATGTTTAAAATAATAAAAATGCCGAGCACCACCAGCGTGGCGATAAACCACCAGGTGTGACGGCCGGCTTTCCAGGCGTAAACGCCGACAGAAGCCAGAAAAAGGATAAGAGACAAGAATTCTGACAACAGCATATCCTCATGACGCCAGGTGCTTCGCTGGCTAACTGTTTATTTTTTGGGTGATACAATGTAATTGCGATGTCGTTAAGCTGCAATTTTAGTGTCACGAAAGTGTGCTGTTGTTAGGATTTGGTTTAGAAAATCGTTTTTATGAAGATGTGCACATCCTGACAAACGGACGCTGAGACGGTGGCAGGCAGGAAAAACGCTCATTTAGCGCCGCGCTGCAAGACTATCGCACTAAACGCGGCGTGTTGTGGCAGAAAATGGGGTGGATCAGGAGATGAAATTAACGCCTTGTTTCAGCACCAGATCGCAGGCTTTGGTTTTCACCTGTTTGGCCAGAGAAGAGTTGCCGAGGGTGCTCAGGTTAAGCTGCTGACCGTTCTGCGCGTTAAGCAGGCCCTGAATGCCGTCCATATAGTTGGTGTCCGCTTTTTGCTCCTGAGTATCCAGACCCAGTTTACCCAGCACCTGGTTTTTTACATTTTGCGCGTCGGTCACGGAGGCCAGCTTTTGCTTCGCGCAATATTCCAGAATCCCCGCCGCGTTGTTCATCGTCCCCGCGCTCAGGCTCTGGGAACTGTTGCCCAGCAGGCTGGTGAGGGAAGAGGCGGAGAGTCCGCCCTGCGTGCTGCTGCTCTCTTTGGTCAGCTCATTTGCTGCGCTTGACAGGGATTCCTGCCAGGACGCCGCCTGCGCTGCGCCGGTTACCAGCAGCGCGCCTAAAAAGGTGCTGATTAGAATCTGTTTTTTCATCATGGCTCTCTCAAAAAGGTCCGTTTTGGGCCGAAGGGGTTCCAGTATATACCTGCGACCTGTCGGCGATTCCTGGAACTGTCTTAATACTCTTTCCCGGTGACGCGGCTGCGGTAACTGTCCCAGTCGAAGATGACATAGAGACTGTTACCCAGCTTCATGCGGTCCATGACGCGTTCCCCCAGCAGGCGGGTCATCTCGTCGATGTTGTGGTTCGTCAGCATGCCGGTAGGGCGCTTGGACGAGGAGCGGCGATCGACAATCTGGTTGATGATGACTTTTTCATAGCGGGATTCCGTCTGAACGCCAATCTCATCGATGACCAGCAGGTCGACGTTACTCAGATCGTTAAGCAGCTGTTCTTCGCTGGTTTCACGGTTGCTGAAGGTGTCTTTCATCGCGGACATGATATCGGCCACGGTGATGATGAGGACCGATTTACCGCGCAGAAGCAGCTCGTTGCAGATGGCGGCAGCAAGGTGGTTTTTGCCGGTGCCCGGTTTGCCGCTAAAGATGAAGCTGGCGATATTGCCGTCGAACTCATCCACGTACTGCCGCGCGGCGGCGAGCGCGTTCATCTGCCCGGTGGTCTCAATTTTATAGTTATCGAACGAGCAGTTCTGGTGCAGGGGACGAATACCGGAACGGTTAAAGGTGCGCTGCATTTTCATCGCCCGATTTTCGCGGGCGAGCGCGGCGGCGCGGATCTTGCCTTGCTCTTTTTGCCACGCCAGCAGCTCTTCACCGGTGGTGAAAGCAGGCTTCACGTTGGCAGGCATCATTTTTTGCAGACGTTTCATCAGGTCGCCGACGTTCTTCATTTCGCACCTCGGAATCCGCTGGGGATCTGTTTATCCGGTTCTGAAAAGGCATTGATATCACGTTTTGGCTGGCCGTTGTTGCCGGCGCGGGTAATCTGAAGATGACGCGCGAGCTTTTGCTGCCACTGAATATGGGTGAACACTTTACCCTCCGCCTGCCACCAGGCGGTAAACGCGGCAAGCTCTTCCGCGGTGGCGGGTTGGGTTAACGCAATGCCCCACAGCGCGGCCTGCCGCTGAAAATCTGCATCCGGCTGCCAGCCCGCATAGAGGGCAAATTTACCCATCGGAACGGTCACGGGAACGTTAACCGGTTCATCAAAGAACTGGGTATCCAGCGTGACATCGCTTGCCGGGCGTGCCAATTGCGCTTCGATCTCCAGAAGCTGTGCCAGACGTTCCGGTGTGATTGCGTAAAACGCCGGCGCGTTGTCGGCAAAAACCGCAACCGTGCCGCCTTCGGCGTGGGTCAACACACCACGTGGGTCGCGCATAAAGGCATCAATACCAGCAATGCTGGTGGTCAGAATTCTGGAGGACATAACGCTTACTCTACTGATTACTACGGGCGTGATATGGGCTTATGGTAGCACAGAGAGGGGAAAGGAAAGGAGGGGATTTCCCCGCTGGCGCTGCGCTTACCGGGGCTACAGTCGTAGGCCGAATAAGCGCAGCGCCATCAGGCAGTTATCACGCAATGATGTTCAGCGTGACGTCGATGTTGCCGCGGGTCGCGTTAGAGTACGGGCAAACAATGTGTGCCGCATCGACCAGCTTTTTAGCTTCCGCAGGATCCATACCTTCAACATGGATGTTCAGTTTTGCTTCGATACCAAAACCGGTAGGCAGCGGGCCAATACCCACTTCGCCTTCAATAAAGGCATCTTTTGGCAGGGTAAATTTGTCGCGTGCGGCCACGAACTTCATCGCGCCCAGGAAGCAGGCAGAGTAGCCCGCGGCAAACAGCTGCTCAGGGTTGGTCACGTCTCCCCCCATGCCGCCCATCTCTTTTGGCACACCCAGTTTGACGTCCAGTACGCCATCGGAGGAGGTGGCACGACCGTCACGGCCACCGGTGGCTTTTGCTTTGGCGGTATAAACAACTTTTTCTAAAGACATGGCAGGTTCCTCATTTTGTTTAGATGCGTGCTATTAAATAGCGTGCGATATATACAGGTAAATAATGACGCGTAAAGTATAGCGTTACGCGCGGTGTAGCTGTTGTCGCAAAAGTTCGAGCTGCTGTTTGAGTGCCAGCAAGGTGTCTGTATCACACTGCGCTGCGCAACCCACCGCATGGGGGATACCCAATGCCTGCTGCTGGAGTTCACGTCCCGCTTCACTCAGGGTGACGGCGACCTGACGCTCGTCTTTGCGCGAACGGTGGCGGTTGATGAGCCCGGCGCTTTCCAGACGTTTCAACAGCGGCGTCAGGGTCGCAGAGTCAAGGAACAGCCGTTCACCGATGTCCGACACCGTCATATCATCCTGCTCCCACAGCACCAGCATCACCAGATATTGCGGGTAGGTCAGGTTCAGCGGTGCCAGCAGCTGCCGGTACAGCTTGTTAAGCGCCAGGTTTGCCGAATAGAGGGCAAAGCAGAGCTGGTTATCCAGCTTGAGCGCAGCGGTTGCATCGTTCGTTTTCGCGTTCATGAGAAGAATATAGATAGTGTGCGATTTAATTGCAAGCAATTTTATGGGCAGGTGTAACGGAGCGCCACCTGAACGGCCATTTTACGGTAGTGCTGGCGCTGCGCCTGCTCGTCTGCGCCTTCTTCAAACAGCAGCGTAAAGGTGTAGCTGTTGGCAACGTAGTGAAAGCTGAAGCTGCTTATCAGACGATGAAGATCGCGGGCGTCAACCGTCTCACTGAAGAGCTGTTTTTCTTTCCCCCGGCGCAGGATCTCCTCCAGCAGATCGAGCGCGCTGCGGTTGACCTGGCGGAGATAGCTCGACTGCTGCATAAAGCGGCCGCGCTGCATGTTTTCCATGCAGATAATCCGGATGTAGTCAGGGTGGTCGGCATGATAGTCAAAGGTGGCTTCAACCAGATTGACCAGCGCTTCGACCGGGGGCATTCCCGTCAGGCTTAGCGCTTTTTCGCTGGCGCGAATCTGGGTGTAAACATGTTCAAGTACGAGGAGATAGAGGTTCTCTTTATTCTTGAAATGGTAAACCACCATGCGTTTGGTGGTGCCCGCTTTCTCTGCGATCTGCTCCATCCGTGCACCGTTCAATCCATACTCGGCAAAAAGCGCGATGGCGCTCTGAAAGATTTTCTCTTTCAGGCTGGATTCTTCACTGTGCTCGGGGTGTTCGCTGCCAGGGTTAGCCACATCCTTTCCTTATTTTCACCAAACGGACCAGACGGATTATCTCCACGGCAGCGAAATAACACAAATATCAAACGCGTGGGCGTTTACGGTACAGCCACAGGCCGGGGATCGACAGCCCGATGGAGAGCGCGCCGACGATGGATGACGCCTTAAGAAAGTTGCTGAGAAGAAGGATCATCTGAGGCTCGGTATAGCCGAAATGGCTGATTTTCACCGCGGAAATCATCGCGGTATAGGCCGATATCCCCGGAAACATGGGGATCACGGCCGCAACGGTGAATACTTTGGGATGCGCCAGATACCAGCGCGACCACTGGATGCCGATACTGCCGACCAGCATGGATGCCATAAATGTTGACCATTCGATGTTAAAACCCGCCGTCATCATCACCATTCGCGAGCCATGGCCAATCGCGCCCAGCAGCGCACACCACGGCAGCGCGCGTTGCGGTACGTTAAATACCATCGCGAAGCCGACGGCAGGAATGGCGGCCAGAAGCATGTCCTGAGCAAGCGCCAGCAGAAAATCGATCACGCCCATCCGCGTAACCCCCAAAGTGTCATGGCCATGACCACGCCGATGCAGGTCGCCAGCGTCAGCAGGCTGGCGATAGCCCAGCGAGCCAGGCCGGTATTGATGTGCCCTTTAAACATGTCGGCGACGGCGTTGATCAACGGAAAGCCCGGGACCAGCAGAAGCACGCTGGCGGCCATGGCAACGGTCGGCGTGTTGGCAAACTGCGGCAGGCGCAGCAGCAGACCGGAAACCGTGGTGGCGACAAATGCGGTAATGCAGAAGTTAATTTGCGGATGCAGCTGCCGATGCGTCAGCAGCTGGCGAACATACATGGCGATACTGCTGGCGAAAAAGGTGATGATTGCACCGTCCCAGCCGCCTTTGTTGAGCTTACAAAAGCAGGCGCACGAGAGCCCTACCATCACCACGACGAGCCAGCGCGGATAACGTAATGGCTTGATCTGGTTGAACCGTTTTTCAATGTCACTGAGATCGAGAAGCTTATGTTCTGCAAGGATGACAATGTGCTGCACTTCGGTCACGACGTGCATGTTGATGCCGCGGTCATGGTTTTTGCGCGTGGAGGTCAGGCACTGACCGTCCTTGATTGTGGTCAGCACAATGGCGTTGGATGAGATTGCGCTTTCGACGCTGTCCATCCCTAGCGCCAGCCCCAGCCGGGTGGAAAGCTCCTCAACCAGCGCGCTTTCCGCGCCGTGCTGGAGCAGAAAAAGACCGCACTGAATACATAGCCGCGTGATAGCACGCTGCGTTGACCGCTCTGCCTGCATGTATTGTCCTGAAAAAAGATGGATAGCTATCTGTTAAGTCATAGTGGGTACTTTTAGCACAGAGTGCAGTCCCTCTTGCTGTGGGCCAGATCAAGGTTTGTGCAAACAGTTGCAGTCCGTGTCGTGGAAGGGGGAAGGGATTAATTTATCAATACCATGAATTATAAATACCAAAATATAAAATATTTGTATTTAGTTATTCTAATTTTATATTGTCGTTATTTTAATGTCTCCACAATTAATTTTTGTTTCGCTTTGTGAGATATTACTGCTGTTTAGGCATTTCTTAAACTAAGCATACATCTCATCTTCTGCTTGTATTAACCAGTCTTACACTCAGGGACGAAAATACTCATACGTTGATGCGTTTTAACGTTACTCATCAAATGAAAAATGGACACGGAGGGTCTATGTTGTCATTGCATGGTAAGCATGGCGTTGTCATTAGCCGGATGCCCGTGATGCAAAACGGGTTAGGGGGCCTGATGGCACGTCATTTCCCCGAATTTGAATTGAGCTATTGCCGCTCATTGCAGGAATTAACGCTGCTCCAGTTGCGCCGCGCGGACGTCATTATTGCCGATATTTCAGGCGAATACAGAAACCCTCGGGGGGCGCTTGAAGAGTATTACGGTTTATTGAATCAATACCGGGATATTCACTGGATCTTTTTAGTCTCGCGGCCGCTTTACCCTATTGCGGTTGAGTTACTTATGCGCCCGGAAAGCACGTTGCTTTCTGACATGGAGCCTATTGAAGGCGTGGTTAACGCTATTCGGGCCGGTAGCGAGCGGGCAGAGCGGATTAGCCAGACGTTATTAACTCCGGAACCACAGAGTACGGAGAATGAAAATGAACACGTTATCGTGCTCACGCACTCCGAACGTAAGGTCCTGCGTCTGTTAGGGAAAGGATGGGGGATTAACCAAATCGCCACATTGCTCAAGAAGAGCAATAAAACCATCAGTGCGCAGAAAAACAGTGCGATGCGACGGCTGTCATTACGAAGTAATGCGGATATGTATGCCTGGATCAACAGTACACAGGGAATGAGAGAGCTGAGTTTGCTATCAGCCTATGGAGAGTTCGAGGAATGGAAAAAACCGATTCAACAAGACATATCGCCATCATCGAAAATTGCGCGATGAGTGCCGTCGGGCTACAGCATCTTTTTGCGATGCCCGGCCTGAGCCATTATCAGCTTCACCTGTTTAGTGAATTTGACAGTTTTAAGAATGCACTTCATCACGTTAATTTTTTCTCACTGATCTACTCCCTTTCCGATGCGCGAGAGGAGCGCCGTAACTGCCTGGCGCACCTGCGGGATCTGGCGTTTACGCACGGTCATATCCAGCGCATCATTTTGGTTTCTGACGAGATGGAAGCACGGTTAATTAGCCATCTTTCGCCATCGCGCCTGCACGGAGTAGTCAGTAAATCGGTGACGCTTGAGCATCTGCAGAAGGAACTCGTGGAGTTGCTGAGCGAAACGCTGCGCATCAATGACAATATGCTGAATCACTGGTACCGGAGTCAGAACAGGATGCTAAGCCCCACAGAACGGGCAATATTGCGTTATATGTCCTGCGGGTATTCCATCCCTGAAATCGCGGCACAGCTTGAACGGAATATTAAGACCATTCGGGCACATAAGTTTAATGCGATGGTGAAACTGGGCGTGAATTCAGACGTAGGGTTGCTCGATGCGGCGGATATTATTACGCATCTTCCTGCAAGAGAGCCGCAATGTTTGGCTCTCCTCACGCCCACATTTTTATAACCCGTCTTTTGCGCGCCAGATACACTCTGGCGCGTCAATCAGATACAGACATCCACCCATTTTGCGGAAGTCAGTTCTGCCATTCTGTCAGGTGAAATGCGCACAGCGCTGTGAATTGCGCCTGCGGCGGGCAGCACTTCGGCGTACTGCTTCAAAGAGATATCGCAATATACCGCGAGCGGGTTTTCCAGTCCGAACGGACATACACCGCCAACGGGATGACCGGTAATGGTCACCACTTCATCACTGCTGAGCATGCGCGCTTTGGCACCGAACGTGTCTTTGAGCTTTTTGTTATCCAGACGCGCGTCGCCTTTCGCCACCACCAGGATCACCTCATTTTTAACCTTGAGTGAAAGGGTCTTGGCGATTTGTCCCGGCTCGACACGATGGGCGGCAGCAGCCAACGCAACGGTAGCAGTACTTTGACTAAGCTCAATAACGTCTATATCCGGCGCGTTGTCGGCAAAAAACTGCTGTACAGACTGCAAACTCATTGTTTCCTCCTGACAAATATCCTGCGTAATCTGTCATAAGAATTTATGCTCTGTAAATATCTCTTAAGTAACAAATACCCCAAACGGCTGATTTCTGGATCCTCTTCACAATCACGGAAACCGGTTACAGTAACCGGTTGCAGAGCGCGGAGCGTAGATTAATACTGAGTACGTAACGTCCCCTGTATCCAATAATAAGAGCCAAATATGAAACCATTTCGTCTGAGCAGTACCGCTGGTTGGCAAGCCAGCAAGGTTGTGAAGCTGATGTATGGAACAACGTGCGGTGCGTATGTGCCCGTAACAAACGTCTGACAGGAGATCTGCCATGTCTGCCAACCATGCTGCGTTTAATCTGATATTCCGTTTCGTCGAAAATTACGTCAGCCCGATAGCCGGGCGGATCTCTTCCCAGCGTCACGTTATGGCGATTCGTGACGGGTTCATCTCCGCGATGCCGTTTATGATTGTGGGTTCTTTTTTGTTAGTCTTTGCTTACCCACCTTTTTCGCCTGATACCACCTGGGGTTTCGCCCGCGCCTGGCTGGATATGGCGAAGCAGTTTGAAGGCCAAATCCTGACGCCGTTTGATATGACGATGGGCATCATGTCCATTTATATCTGTGCCGCCATTGCCTATAACCTTGGCAAACACTACGTCAAATCTCACCAGCTGGACCCCTTTATGTGCGCCATGCTGTCGCTGATGGCGTTTCTGCTGGTCGCGGCACCGAAAACCAAAGGCACGCTCCCTGTCGACAGTCTGGGTGGCACGGGCATTTTTACCGCGATTCTGGTGGCGATTTATTGCGTTGAGATGATGCGTTTCCTCAAAGCGCATAACATCGGCATTCGTCTGCCGGAGCAGGTCCCGCCGATGATCAAAAACTCTTTTGATCTGCTGATCCCGGTGCTGGTGGTGGTGTTGACCCTCTATCCTCTGAGCCTGGTGATTCAGTCTCAGTTTGGCATGCTGATCCCGCAGGCCATTATGTCAGTCTTTAAACCTCTGGTTTCCGCGGCAGATTCCCTGCCTGCGATCCTGCTGGCCGTGTTGATTGGTCATCTGCTCTGGTTCGCCGGGATCCACGGCGCCGCCATCGTCTCCGGAATGTTGCAGATGTTCTGGTTGACGAACCTTGGCGCAAACCAGACCGCGCTGGCCGCCGGTCAGCCTTTGCCGCATATTTTTATGGAAGCGTTCTGGACGTTCTTTATCGTGATTGGCGGGTCGGGCGCCACGATGGGATTGGTGATTTGCTATCTGCGTAGCCGTTCAGCGCATTTACGCTCTATCGGGCGTTTGAGCGTGGTACCCAGCTTCTTTAACATCAACGAGCCGGTCATTTTCGGTACGCCAATCGTGATGAACCCGGTGTTCTTTATCCCGTTCCTGCTGGCACCGATGGTTAACGCCGTGCTGGCGTGGGCGGCGATGACCTTTGATTTGATTGGGCGTGTCATCTCCGTGGTTCCCTGGACGGCACCGGCGCCGATAGGCGCAGCGTGGGCCCTGGGCTGGGATTTCCGCGCGGCGATTCTGGTTGTGGTTCTGGCCTGCGTATCGGCGATCATCTACTTCCCGTTCTTCAAAGTGTATGAGAAGCAGCTGCTGGAGCAGGAAGCGGAAGAAGCGCAGCGTAGCGCGGAAGAGGACAATCAGCAGGTGGCCTAGGTAAAAGCAAAACGGCAACTCAGGTTGCCGTTTTTGTTTTTGTCGGCCCGGTAAGCGAAGCGCCACCGGGCAATTCACTGCTCTACTTGAGCGTGCAATCCCCACACTGCTTAACGTCCGGCAGGCGATAGCGCTGGCAGCAGGTGCGGCGAACCAGAAGCCCATCACGGAGCACGACGGTACGGAATAGCGGATTGTCCCGGCCATCGGAAAGCTGCTTTGCAAAGAAACAGGACTGACGCAGGGCCTCAACGTTCTCATCACCGAGAAGCGGCTTCATTTCCGTTAAATACCAGTGGATTAAATAGCCCGTATTGCTCCAGATAAGCTTCCCGTTAATCTCTCCCGTCGCTTCCAGCGCTTCCACCACCGGGATCAGAGCCTGCGTGACGAGCCGCTCCATACGTTCCTGAGCCGTCAGGCGTTCAGCGCTCTGGTCTTCGTGGAGATCAATCCAGAAACAGGCTGCACGTCCGGTTTCGTGAAACTCGACGTGGAAATTATCCGGCGAGAGTTCAAGCATGCTCTTCTGTGTTAACAGCGCCAGCATGAGCGGAGGCACCATCAGCCCGATATACCACTGCGCCCAGAGGGAGAGCAGGGGTTTATTTTCCCGCGTAAGGGTAGGCTGATTGCGATAAATATGGTCGGAATAGGTGGCCAGCAGTGATTGCAGCTTAGACGGTTGGCGCCACTCTGAGAGCGTCATCGCGTGGGACGGGGGCGCTTCATCAAGCCGGATAAAGTCCAGCAGGTGGGCACGCGTTTCCGCAATCTTTTCCCGTATCGCATCTGCAAGCGAAGCATTCCCGCAGGTGAGCGGCGCTCGCCAGAGGAGAGGTTCGACGATGTGTGCGGTATGCGTGGCCATAGTATAGATAGAAATCTAAATGATAATGATTGCCAATCCTAACTATTGCTCATACCAATGGCAAGACTTTTGTCCTGGTGACCTCGTCGGTAGGTTTATGCCGTCTGAATCTCTTCGCTTAGCAGAATGTTATTGCGTCCCATATGCTTTGCTTCATAGAGGGCTTTGTCCGCTTTTTCCAGCGCGCCTTCCACGTCTTCATCCTCGAAAATGGCGATGCCAATGCTGATAGTGACGTTTGTCGCGACGCTTTCGTTAAACAGATGCGGGATTTTCAAATCATACACTTTCTGACGGATCCGCTCGGCCGTCTGGCGAGCGTGTTCGAGTGAAATGTTGGTCAGCAGCACCATAAACTCTTCCCCACCAAAACGCGCCACAATATCGCGAGAACGTACGGCGTCACGGATTGCCGCAGAGACGCGCTTCAGCGCCTGGTCGCCCATCATATGGCCGTAATGGTCGTTATAGGCTTTGAAGTGGTCGATATCCATCAGCAGGACAAAGTGTTCGCCATTTTCTACCGTGGGCAGATTCTCCAGACGGCTTTGCAGACCGCGACGATTATAGAGCCCGGTAAGCGGGTCCATCATGCTGAGGTCGGTAAGGGTTTCTCGTTCTTCCAGAAGGCGAGAGAGCAGCTCCTGAGCGAAACGGTCGTTGCGTCTTTGCAAAATGTTATGAATAGCAATTGCCACCACAGGAAGTGCGAAAGAATAGGTCATTCGCAGCCATATATCGTGATCGCTTAACCACAGGCAGACAATAAAGGTGGGCAATGAATGCAGCGTAAACGCTTTGATATTACTGGCGAACGCCAGCGTGCCGATAAAAAGTACTGTTAAAAGAGCAATTAGCAAATATGTCGCATGGTCCTGAGTAATTAAGGCGAATTTGGAGACAATTTGCCAGGCCCACAAAATACCGAAGATACCTGAAACGACAGGAATATTTATCTTCCGCGCGCGCTTTCTCCAGTGCCAGACGAACAGGCCAGTACTGATGGCGAAAATAGCAATCAGAGGGGCGGAAAACAGGCGTACAGAATTGAGCGGATTTGTTACCGAGAACACTGCCGAAGTTGCGTTCAGAAATAAAAATAAACGTAACGATAATTGATATTTTCTGTGAACCAAAGACCGCCAGGATTGTGATGTCATAGTCGCGTGTTTTTATTAAAATTTAATTAAAACAGATAAATAGGTGTTATTTCGCAATAAAATATGCAAAAAACTCAAAGAGTAATTATCAGAAAATCTTTAGACGTTGTTAACAGGTGCGCAATTTATCACCTTAGACAATTCCTGTCATTACGGGAAAGGTAAAGGTCGATGGATTTTGATTCATTCAGCTGGCAAATGATAATTTTTGTTATATGATATTGGTTATCATTATCGTTGATAGAGGGAAAAGCATGTTGAACAGAGCGCTGGGCAGTGGTTGGGGGGTACTGCTACCGGGAGCCATTCTCGGCGGTTTGACGTTTGCCGATCTCTCTCTCGATACCTGGAAAGTCATCATCGCGTCAGGACTGTTAGTCACGTCAGGCATGATCTGGCATAAGCAACTGCGTCACTTTGTTTTACTGCCATCCTGTGTCGCGCTGGTCAGCGGAATTCTGGTGATACTGATGAGTTTGAAATAACAGGGATAAAGAAGAAATTCAGAGGGGTTGTAAGATAATTGGTGCGAGGGGGGGGACTCGAACCCCCACATCCGTAAGGACACTAACACCTGAAGCTAGCGCGTCTACCAATTCCGCCACCTTCGCACAGTCATCTTACTCTTTATTGCTATGTTGATATCGCCTCGTTGGTGCGAGGGGGGGGACTCGAACCCCCACATCCGTAAGGACACTAACACCTGAAGCTAGCGCGTCTACCAATTCCGCCACCTTCGCCCAGTGCGAGCAATATCATCGTGATTTATGGTGCGAGGGGGGGGACTCGAACCCCCACATCCGTAAGGACACTAACACCTGAAGCTAGCGCGTCTACCAATTCCGCCACCTTCGCATACCATCGATACTGTAAAAGTATCGTAACCACGGAGGCGCATTCTAGATGTTTTCAGCTTTACGTCAACAGAAAAGTGCGCGTGATGCCTTGATTGATGGAAAAATGGCCGATGGACGCGCCCTGTATAGCCGGATGGCGCTTTCGCGTATCCGGCCTACAAGGGAGGCGATTACTTTTTGGCCTGACGCGTCATCACGGTGCGGTAGACCTTAAAGCGGCCGGTCTGGGCGATGACTTCGTGGAAGCCAAAGGTTTCGTCCAGCACTTTCGGGTACGCCAGGAAGGCGTTCGCGACGATACGCAGCTCACCGCCGCTGTTGAGGTGACGGACTGCACCACGGATCAGCGTTTGTGCTGCTTCCAGGCTGGTCTCCATACCGTCATGGAACGGCGGGTTAGAGATGATCATGTCGAAGCGACCGGTGATGTCGGAGAAGACGTTGCTGGCAATCACCTCGCCTTCAATGCCGTTTGCGGCAAGCGTTGCGCGGCTGGCTTCAACCGCCGGGGCGCTCACGTCACACAGGGTTAAGCGCACCTTTGGCGAATGGCTGGCGAGCACGGTAGAGAGCACGCCCGCGCCGCAGCCAACATCCAGCACTTTGCCTTTGGTGTGCGGCGTCAGAGTGGAAAGCAGCAGCTTGCTGCCCGTATCCAGCGCATCGCGGCTGAACACGCCCGGCAGCGTTTTGATGGTCAGGCCGTCAAGCTGGTACTCATCCCAGTATGCCTGCGCATCAAACGTTGTCTGTTTTTCCAGACGGCCATGGTACAGACCACAGCGGCGAGCGCTGTCGACTTTGTTCAGCGGCGCATAGCCTTCCAGCAGCTGTTCTGCGCTACGCACGCCGCTGCGGTTTTCACCGACCACGAAAATATCGCAGCCGACCGGCAGCAGGGAGAGCAGGTTCATCAGCTGGAACTGGGCTTCCGGTTTGTTCTTCGGCCAGTAGTAGATCAGCGTGTCGCAGTCGGCAACGTCGCCCTGTTCTGCCACCAGGCTAAAGCGCGCGCGCTCGCCCATCTGGCGGCTCAGCACCTGCCAGTGGTGGTAGTATTGGGTGTGGGCACGGCTTTCAGCACAGTCGAAACGCGCGGGCAGGTCATCCTGCATATCTCCGGCAAACAGAATACGGCTTTCTTCGAAATCATCACTGTGACGCAGCAAGACTTCACTTGCCGGGGTAAATGCAGACATGAATTGTTCCTCAATAAACTCAGGCGGGGATTATAGTAGGTAGATGGCGCACTTTCGACACATTTGCTAT
This sequence comes from Enterobacter sp. fkY84-1, assembly GCF_052974705.1. Taxonomy (NCBI): domain Bacteria; kingdom Pseudomonadati; phylum Pseudomonadota; class Gammaproteobacteria; order Enterobacterales; family Enterobacteriaceae; genus Enterobacter; species Enterobacter sp. fkY84-1. The sequence continues at coordinate 641,714 of NZ_CP169393.1, forward strand.
ATTTGCGCGCCTGAGAGACAGGAGTTTTCCCTATGACATCCCGACGAGACTGGCAGTTGCAGCAGCTGGGCATTACCCAGTGGGCTTTGCGTCGCCCGACGGCGTTGCAGGGCGAAATCGCTATCTCCATCCCGGCGCACGTTCGCCTGGTGATGGTGGCGGAAGAACTGCCTGCCCTGAATGACCCCCTGATCGATGATGTCCTTCGCAGCCTGAAGCTGACGGCCGACCAGGTTTTACCGCTGACGCCAGAGCGTGTCGCGATGCTGCCTCCTGATAGCCGCTGTAACAGCTGGCGTATCGGAGAGGCAAATGAGATCTCTCTTCAGGGGAGCCAGATCTGCACGCCAGCGCTGGACGAACTGAAAGCCAACCCAAAAGCGCGCAGCGCGCTATGGCAACAAATCTGCGAATATGAACACGATTTCTTCCCTCACGACGCCTGACCTGTCCACCGCGTTCGCGATTGAAACACGCGCCCACGCGTTTCCGTGGAGCGAAAAAACCTTCGCCAGCAATCAGGGCGAACGGTATCTGAACTACCGCCTGGACGTTGACGGCACCATGGCCGCTTTCGCGATCACGCAGGTTGTTCTTGATGAAGCGACGCTGTTTAATATCGCGGTTGATCCCGCGTTTCAGCGCCGCGGGCTGGGAAGAGAACTGCTTCAGCATCTCATCCGTGAGCTCGAAACCCGTGACGTTTTCACCCTGTGGCTGGAGGTGCGCGCGTCGAATGTCGCCGCCATCGCGCTCTATGAAAGCTTAGGCTTTAACGAGGCGACAATCCGCCGTAACTACTACCCCACCGCAGAGGGACGTGAAGACGCCATCATAATGGCTCTGCCGATTGGATAATAAAAAATAAGGTTGTAACGATGAAATGGGACTGGATTTTCTTTGATGCCGACGAAACGCTGTTTACGTTCGACTCGTTCGGCGGCCTGCAGCGGATGTTTCTCGACTATAGCGTAACCTTCACCGCTGAAGATTTTCAGGACTATCAGGCGGTCAACAAACCGCTGTGGGTGGATTACCAGAACGGTGCCATCACTGCGTTACAGCTTCAGCACCAGCGCTTTGACGTCTGGGCGGAACGCTTAAAGGTCAGTCCGGGAACGCTGAACGAGGCTTTCCTCAACGCCATGGCCGATATTTGTGCGCCCCTGCCGGGCGCGGTTTCCCTGCTGAATGCGTTGAAAGGTAAGGTGAAACTGGGGATCATCACCAACGGTTTTACCGCCCTGCAGCAGATCCGCCTTGAGCGCACCGGTCTGCGCGATCATTTCGACGCGCTGGTGATCTCGGAAGAGGTGGGCGTGCCGAAGCCGGATCCGCGAATTTTCGACTACGCGCTGGCGCAGGCTGGCAATCCCGACCGCGATCGTGTCCTGATGGTGGGGGATACCGCAGAGTCAGATATTCTGGGCGGCATGAAGGCTGGTCTGTCGACCGTCTGGCTCAATGCGCATGGCCGCGTGAAGCCTGAAGGCATCGAGCCGACCTGGACCGTGACGTCGTTGAACGAACTGGAGCAACTCCTGTGTAAACAATGATTGCCTGCCCCCCGTTGATGGGTAAAATAGCCGCAATTTTGTATTCCATGATGCGTGGCGTGCTGCCGCGCTTATAAAAGAAGATTTAATTATGACGTTGTCTCCTTATCTGCAAGAGGTGGCCAAGCGCCGCACTTTTGCCATTATCTCGCACCCGGATGCCGGTAAAACGACCATCACTGAGAAGGTGTTGCTGTTCGGACAGGCGATTCAGACTGCGGGTACCGTTAAAGGCCGTGGCTCCAGCCAGCATGCAAAATCCGACTGGATGGAGATGGAAAAACAGCGTGGTATTTCGATCACCACCTCCGTGATGCAGTTCCCGTATCACGACTGCCTGGTGAACCTGCTGGACACCCCGGGTCACGAAGACTTCTCCGAAGATACCTACCGTACCCTGACGGCGGTGGACTGCTGTCTGATGGTGATCGACGCCGCGAAAGGTGTAGAAGATCGTACCCGTAAGCTGATGGAAGTCACCCGTCTGCGCGATACGCCGATCCTCACCTTTATGAACAAACTCGACCGTGACATCCGCGATCCGATGGAGCTGATGGATGAAGTGGAAAACGAGCTGAAGATCGCCTGTGCGCCAATCACCTGGCCAATTGGCTGCGGTAAGCTGTTCAAAGGGGTTTATCACCTCTATAAAGACGAAACCTACCTGTATCAGACCGGTAAAGGCCACACCATTCAGGAAGTGCGCATCGTGAAAGGTCTGGACAACCCGGATCTGGACGCGGCGGTCGGCGAAGAGCTGGCCGCACAGCTGCGCGACGAGCTGGAGCTGGTCAAGGGCGCGTCTCACGAATTCGACAAAGAGCTGTTCCTGAGCGGCGAAATTACCCCGGTCTTCTTCGGTACCGCACTGGGTAACTTCGGCGTTGACCACATGCTCGACGGTCTGGTGGAGTGGGCGCCGCAGCCGATGCCGCGCAAAACCGACACCCGTGAAGTGGAAGCGAAAGAAGAGAAGTTCACCGGCTTCGTGTTTAAGATTCAGGCCAACATGGACCCGAAACACCGTGACCGCGTGGCCTTTATGCGCGTGGTGTCCGGTAAGTATGAAAAGGGCATGAAGCTGCGCCAGGTGCGTATCGGGAAAGACGTTGTCATCTCCGACGCGCTGACCTTTATGGCGGGTGACCGTTCGCACGTTGAAGAGGCCTATCCGGGCGACATCATCGGGCTGCACAACCACGGCACCATCCAGATCGGTGATACCTTCACCCAGGGCGAAATGATGAAGTTCACCGGTATTCCGAACTTCGCGCCGGAGCTGTTCCGTCGCATTCGTCTGCGCGATCCGCTTAAGCAGAAACAGCTGCTGAAAGGCCTGGTTCAGCTCTCCGAAGAGGGCGCCGTGCAGGTCTTCCGCCCAATCGCGAACAACGATCTGATCGTGGGTGCGGTCGGCGTGCTGCAGTTTGACGTGGTCGTTGCGCGCCTGAAGAGCGAATACAACGTAGAAGCGATTTACGAATCGGTGAACGTCGCGACCGCGCGCTGGGTTGAGTGTTCTGACGTGAAGAAATTCGAAGAATTCAAGCGTAAGAATGAAGTTCAGCTGGCGCTGGATGGCGGCGATAACCTGACCTATATCGCGCCAACGATGGTCAACCTGAACCTGACGCAGGAACGTTATCCGGACGTTCAGTTCCGTAAAACCCGCGAGCACTAATCCCCTCTCAGAGCACGGCATTCGCTGTGCTCTTCTTTATTTCCTGTCTTATTAATCCCTTGCGGAATGTTCTTAATTCAACGCAATTTCACGCTATTCGCCCATTTTTTACCCAATTCTGAAAGCGGCTCTGTGAGAGTGATCTATATTTAACTCAGTGTTTAACACCGGGCGTGGATAAATTAACTGTTCAATGCATGGCTTTAGGTTATCCATTTTGCTCGTGTGTTTATTCGCAATATATATCACTACTAAGGAAGTATGTAGCCCGAATAACGGGTCAACACAGGAATAGATCGATGAATATGACAAGACTGAAGATTTCTAAAACTCTGCTGGCTGTAACACTGGGTAGCGTTCTGGTGAGCGGCTCCGCCCTGGCGGAAAGCAGCACCATGGATAAAGCACAATCCACGGCCGATAGCGCAGGGCAAAAAATCGATAGCTCTATGAATAAAGTCGGCAATTTCATGGATGACAGCTCTATCACAGCAAAAGTGAAGGCCGCACTGGTGGATGATGAAGCCATCAAGAGCACCGATATTTCCGTTAAGACCGACAAGAAAGTGGTCACGCTGAGCGGCTTTGTTGAAAGCCAGGCTCAGGCTGAACAGGCGGTGAAAGTGGCGAAAGGCGTCGAAGGCGTCGCCTCCGTCAGCGATAAGCTGCACGTCCGTGACGGCAAAAACGCGTCGGTGAAAGGTTATGCCGGTGATGCAGCCACCACAAGCGAAATCAAAGCTAAACTTTTAGCAGATGACATCGTGCCGTCCCGTAAGGTGAAAGTGGAAACCACCGATGGCGTGGTTCAGCTTTCCGGTACGGTAGATTCGCAGGCGCAAAGTGAACGTGCCGAGTCCATCGCGAAGGCGATTGATGGTGTGAAAAGCGTTAAAAACGATCTGAAAACGAAGTAAATCTTGACCATTCGCCCGTCTGGCTAAACCCTGCGGGCGAAATAAGAACGACTCTGGAAAAACGCCGGTGAGTGACCTGAGCGCTCACGTTTAGCGGCCGACATTAACTATGGTAAAGGAGAAGCTTATGTTTCGTTGGGGCATTATATTTCTGGTTATCGCGTTAATTGCCGCCGCATTGGGCTTTGGTGGACTGGCAGGTACAGCGGCATGGGCAGCTAAAATTGTCTTCGTTGTGGGTATTATTCTGTTCCTGGTCAGCCTGTTTACAGGGCGTCGACGTCCATAGCAAACGCAATATTCCGTCAACAAAATAAAGCCAGTCACTGTGACTGGCTTTTTCTTATTTGCGTAACAGGTCGGGTGCGTTACTGTGGTGTTATAAAATAATCAAAACAGGAAAGCAGAGGTGGGGCAACGAATTCCCGTTACGCTCGGCAATATTGCGCCGCTGACGTTAAAACCGTTTCGCGCGGGTCAACTCGCGCTGGTCTGCGAGGGTGGCGGACAGCGCGGCATTTTCACCGCTGGCGTGCTGGACGAATTTATGCGCGCGCAGTTCAACCCCTTTGACCTTTACTTCGGCACCTCTGCCGGGGCGCAGAACCTCTCTGCCTATGTCTGTAACCAGCCCGGCTACGCGCGAAAGGTCATCATGCGCTACACCACGGCGAAAGAATTTTTTAACCCGGTGCGGTTTGTGCGCGGCGGCAACCTGATCGATCTCGACTGGCTGCTGGAGTCAACCTCCAGCCAGATGCCGCTGGCCATGGATACTGCCGCCCGTCTGTTTGATAGCGGTAAAGAATTCTGGATGTGTGCCAGCCGGGGCGATGACTATTCGCCGGGCTATTTTTCGCCTCAGAAAGAGAACTGGCTGGACATTATCCGCGCCTCCAGCGCGATCCCCGGCTTTTATCGTACCGGTGCCCTGCTGGACGGTATTAGCTATCTGGACGGGGGGATCAGTGACGCGGTGCCGGTGCAGGAAGCCGCCCGTCGCGGGGCGAAAACCATTGTGGTGATCCGTACCGTACCGTCGCAAATGTATTACACCCCGCAGTGGTTTAAGCGGATGGAGCGCTGGCTGGGCGACAGCAGCCTGCAGCCGCTGGTGAACATCGCGAAGCAGCATGAAACCACCTACGGCGCGATGCAGCGCTTCATTGAGAAACCGCCGGGCAAGCTGCGTATTTTTGAAATTTATCCGCCTAAGCCGCTGCTGAGCATGGCGCTGGGCAGCCGCGTTCCTGCGCTGCGCATGGATTACAAAACGGGGCGGCTGTGCGGGCGCTACTTCCTGGCGACGGTGGGGAAAATGCTGGCAGAGCAGCCGCCGCTTCATCGCCATAAACGCATTATTACGCCGCCTGCGATTGTCGCCAACGACGCCCTGACGGTGCCGCTGGTGGACATTCCGCAGGCGAATGACGCTTTACTGGATAACGAGGATCTGGCGTGATGCACCGCTTTGTCGATACCCATTGCCACTTTGATTTCCCGCCGTTTACGGGAGATGAAGAGCAAAGCATTGCGAAAGCGGCCGAGGCAGGCGTTCAGGCCATTATTGTGCCTTCAGTGGAAGCGGCTTACTTTTCCCGGGTGCTGGATCTTGCTGCACAGCACCCCGCGCTCTATGCGGCGCTCGGCCTGCATCCGATCGTGATTGAGCGGCATCGGGATGAGGACATTGAGCGACTTGATGAGATAGTGCAGACCGCAGGCGACAAGCTTGTCGCCATCGGCGAGATCGGCCTCGATCTTTATCGCGAGCATCCGCATTTTGAGCGCCAGCAGACGATCCTCGACGCGCAGCTCAGGCTGGCGAAGCGTCACGATCTGCCGGTGATCCTTCATTCAAGACGCACGCACGATAAGCTGGCAATGCACCTGAAGCGTATCGATTTGCCGCGTAAGGGCGTCGTGCATGGTTTCTCAGGCAGCCTGCAGCAGGCGCAGCGTTTTATCGAGCTGGGCTACAAAATCGGCGTTGGGGGCACCATCACCTATCCGCGCGCCAGCAAAACCCGGGACGTGATGGCACAGCTGCCGCTGTCGGCGCTTCTGCTGGAAACCGACGCGCCGGACATGCCGCTGAACGGTTTTCAGGGCCAGCCGAATCGTCCGGAACAGGCGGCGCGCGTGTTTGCCACCCTGTGCGAACTGCGAAAAGAGACTGAAGAGGCCATAGCCAGTGCGCTGCTGGAAAATACGCGTTCGGTATTTGGCATCACGCTATAGATAAAGCGCCGGACGGATCACCGTTATCTTCTGTTTTTCCAGCGCCCGCGCCAGCGGTTCAACGTCTTCCGGCGTGGCGCTGCGCCATGACGCCGCCTCGCCGTACACGCCATGCGCATGAAACGCGTTGATGCGCACCGGCACGTTTCCAAGCCCGTGGATAAACGCCGTCAGCGGCTTCAGATGTTCCAGATAATCACACTGTTCCGGAATCACCAGCAGGCGGAGCTCCGTTAAACGATTACGATCTGCCAGCCAGCGGATACTCTGCTTGATCTGCGGGTTTTCGCGCCCGGTCAGGAAGCGGTGGTGTTCGTTCCCCCATGCTTTCAGGTCCAGCATCGCGCCATCCAGTACCGGCAGCAGCTTTTGCCAGCCGGTTTCGCTTAACAAACCGTTGCTGTCGACCAGGCAGGTCAGATGATGCAGAGCAGGATCGGCTTTGATCGCGGTGAACAGCGTCACTAAAAACGGCAATTGCGTTGTGGCCTCACCGCCGCTCACGGTGATCCCCTCGATAAACGGTGCGGATTTGCGGATCTGTGAAAGGATCTCCTCCACGCTCAGGCGGTGCGCCATAGGCGTTGCCTGCTGCTGGCACAGGTGCAGGCAGGTGTCGCACTGCTGGCAGTCACTCTCCTGCCACCAGACGCGTCCCGCCTGTATGGTCAGCGCGTCGTGCGGGCAGTGGGGCACGCAGTCCCCGCAGTCGTTGCAGCGGCCGATTGTCCACGGGTTGTGGCAGGTTTTACAGCGCAGGTTGCAGCCCTGCAGGAACAGGGCCAGGCGGCTGCCCGGCCCGTCCACGCAGGAAAAAGGGATGACCTGACTAACTAAAGCGCATCTGCTGTTCATGGCTTATCACGCGCGGCTGACGTTCCAGAATACGGGTATTGCGCGCGGCTTCTTCACCCAGCCAGGTGGTATTGGTGCGCGATCCGGCTTCCCGGTACTTCTCCAGATCCGACAACCGCACCATATAACCGGTAACGCGCACCAGATCGTTACCCGCGACGTTGGCGGTAAACTCGCGCATCCCCGCCCTGAACGCGCCGAGACAGAGCTGGACCACCGCCTGCGGGTTACGTTTTACCGTCTCATCCAGCGTCAAAATATCGCTGATCCCGGAAGCGTAGTGCTTGTGGTGCGGCGCCACCGCCAGCAGGTGGCTGATGGGATCCGGCTCGTCGCCGTAGGGCAGGCGCGCGCCCGGCGTGGTGCCCGAGTCAGAGCTGATCCCCGACTGCGCATGCAGCATCGCGCGCTGCTTCCAGCCGTGTTTCACCGGCGTGTTTTCGACAAACGCCGCAAGCTGTTCGCTGATGCGATAGCCCAGCGCGTTGGCCTGCTCGTCTTTGCCGTAACGCCCAGTCATCCCGGCTTTCTCACAGAGCACGTTTACCGCTTCTGCCAGGCCGTACATGCCAAACATCGGCACAAACCGATCGGCATCAATCAGCCCCTCTTTCACCAGGAAGCTATTCTCAAAGAAGCCGGATTGTTGATACAGGAAATCGCAGCGGGCATCGATGATGGCCATTTGCTGCTGGCAGTAATGCGGGAGGGCGCGGCTGAAGAAGTCTTCCATTGACGTACTGTGTTCGGCGATGGCCTTGAGGTTGAGGCGCACCAGGGTGCTGCCACCGCCTGCCAGAGGCAGGGAGTTGTAACAGCTCACTACGCCGTAATGGCCTTTTGTGAAAATTTTATCATTCACCGGGCCATTACAAATATGCGGTTTGCTGCATTCACATATGTTTTTCGCCACCTCAAGCAGCAAATCATCCGGGGTGATCGCTGGATCATAAATAAAGGTCAGGTTCGGCGCGACCTGCTTCAGCTCTGCATCGGCACGCAGAATGGCGCGCGTGACGGGGGTATCTTCCGGCCCGATATTGGCATGCATAAAGGCATCGGGCAACGTACGGTCGAGATAGCGCCAGAAACGTTTTATTCGGCTATTGATTTCTTCTTGTGTTAGAATTCTAACATAAGGTTGCAGCAACGCATCAAGCTGACCGAGATAGACCGGCATCGATGTGACGGACGGAACATGGTGGTAGAGGATGGTTAACAGTGAGAGGGCGTCGTCGAGATCTTTTGCCCCTTCCAGCTCCAGCCATTCTGAACCATTAGCCAGAAATTTTGCGTAATCCGGCAGAACGTAACGGGGTTTGTAAGGCGCATGGCCTTCGAACATGTCGCAGATGAACCCCTCGTCCAGCGCGGCGCGCGCAGCTTCAGGAAGTGCCGGATACGGCAGGTTGTTTTCCGCTTCCAGCGCCAGAAAAGGACGTTTTTGTTCCGGGGATAACACCGGGCTTGTCACAATCTGCTGGCAACGTTGTTGCAGGGCGTCGGGGCTGGAGTGGGACATGTTCGCTTCCTTGAGTGTTCTGCGGATGATGAACGGATTGTAGAAAGCCTGCCTGTCGGCACTTTTGATCCGACAGGGGGTATCGCTGCTTTAGTCCGCAATATGCGCGCTAAAGTTTGAAGAAGATCTCATTACAGTAATGCAAATTTGCACGCAGTTTTCATTAACTGTGATGAATGTCGAAGTGTGGATGCGGGTGGATGTTAGAATACTCACAGACCCGCAAGGTAAAATTTATACGGCACTGCCGTTGGAGAATGTTATGACCGATTTAACTGCAAGCAGCCTGCGCGCGTTGAAACTGATGGACCTGACTACCCTGAACGATGACGACACCAATGAGAAAGTCATCGCTCTGTGCCATCAGGCGAAAACGCCGGTGGGCAACACCGCAGCCGTCTGTATCTACCCGCGCTTTATCCCGATTGCCCGTAAGACGCTGAAAGAGCAGGGCACCCCGGACGTGCGCATTGCAACCGTCACTAACTTCCCGCATGGCAACGATGATATCGAGATTGCGCTGGCAGAAACCCGCGCGGCGATTGCCTACGGCGCAGACGAAGTGGACGTGGTGTTCCCGTACCGCGCGCTGATCGCCGGCAACGAGCAGGTCGGTTTTGACCTGGTGAAGGCCTGTAAAGACGCGTGTGCGGCGGCAAACGTGCTGCTGAAAGTGATCATCGAAACCGGCGAGCTGAAAGAAGAGGCGCTGATTCGTAAAGCCTCTGAAATCTCCATCAAAGCCGGTGCGGATTTCATTAAAACCTCTACCGGTAAAGTACCGGTAAATGCGACCCCGGAAAGCGCGCGCATCATGATGGAAGTGATCCGCGACATGGGCGTGTCCAAAACCGTGGGCTTCAAACCTGCGGGCGGCGTGCGTACCGCGGAAGACGCGCAGCAGTTCCTGGCGATTGCCGACGAGCTGTTCGGCGCCGACTGGGCCGATTCCCGTCACTACCGCTTCGGCGCCTCCAGCCTGCTGGCCAGCCTGCTGAAAGCGCTGGGTCACGGCGACGGTAAGAGCGCAAGCAGCTACTAAGTTTGAATTGCCGGGTGGCGCCACGCTTACCCGGCCTACCCGGATCGTGGTCGGGTAAACCGTACCCGCCACCATTCACCCGATTCCTCATGGGGGTTACCGTGTTTCTCGCACAAGAAATTATTCGTAAAAAACGTGATGGTCATGCATTAAGCGACGAAGAGATCCGCTTCTTCATCAACGGCATTCGTGATAACACCGTCTCAGAAGGGCAGATTGCGGCTCTGGCGATGACCATTTTCTTCCACGATATGTCGATGCCTGAGCGCGTGTCGCTGACCATGGCGATGCGAGATTCAGGAACCGTTCTGGACTGGAAAAGCCTCAACCTTAACGGCCCGATTGTGGATAAACACTCCACCGGCGGCGTGGGCGACGTGACCTCCCTGATGCTTGGCCCCATGGTGGCAGCCTGTGGCGGTTATATCCCGATGATCTCCGGGCGCGGCCTGGGCCACACCGGCGGTACGCTCGACAAGCTGGAAGCCATTCCGGGCTTCGATATCTTCCCGGATGACAACCGCTTCCGCGACATTATTAAAGACGTTGGTGTGGCGATTATCGGCCAGACCAGCTCTCTTGCTCCGGCAGACAAGCGTTTCTACGCGACCCGCGACATCACCGCGACCGTTGACTCCATCCCGCTGATCACCGCCTCTATCCTGGCGAAGAAGCTGGCAGAAGGGCTGGACGCGCTGGTGATGGACGTGAAGGTAGGCAGCGGCGCGTTTATGCCAACCTATGAACTCTCTGAGGCGCTGGCCGAAGCGATCGTTGGCGTCTCCAACGGCGCGGGCGTGCGCACTACCGCACTGCTCACCGACATGAACCAGGTGCTGGCTTCCAGCGCCGGTAACGCCGTCGAAGTGCGTGAAGCCGTCCAGTTCCTGACGGGGGAATACCGCAACCCGCGTCTGTTCGACGTCACCATGGCGCTGTGCGTGGAGATGTTAATCTCCGGCAAGCTTGCCAAAGACGACGCCGACGCCCGCGCGAAGCTACAGGCGGTACTGGACAACGGCAAAGCGGCGGAGATCTTTGGCCGCATGGTTGCGGCGCAGAAAGGGCCAACCGACTTCGTCGAAAACTATGCGAAGTACCTGCCGACCGCGACGCTCAGCAAAGCGGTGTATGCCGACAGCGAAGGGTTTGTCTCGGCAATGGATACCCGCGCGCTGGGTATGGCGGTCGTGTCTATGGGCGGCGGCCGTCGTCAGGCGTCAGATACCATTGATTACAGCGTCGGCTTCACCGATATGGCCCGTCTGGGCGACAGCGTTGACGGCCAACGTCCGCTGGCGGTGATCCACGCCAAAGATGAAGCCAGCTGGCAGGAAGCGGCGAAAGCGGTGAAAGCGGCCATTACGCTTGACAATAAAGCGCCGGAAACCACACCGACTGTCTATCGCCGTATCACCGAATAGCGGTATACTGATCTGATCGATAATTTTTGAAGCACTACGTACGGAGAACAATTATGAAACGTGCATTTATTATGGTGCTGGACTCATTCGGCATCGGCGCAACCGAAGATGCGGAACGTTTTGGTGACGTGGGTTCCGATACCATGGGTCACATCGCGGAAGCCTGTGCGAAAGGCGAAGCGGACAACGGTCGTAAAGGCCCTCTGACTCTACCTAACCTGACCCGCCTTGGGCTGGTGAAAGCGCATGAAGGTTCTACCGGTAAAATCGCAGCCGGGATGGACGGCAATGCGGAAGTCGTGGGCGCCTATGCCTGGGCGCACGAGCTCTCCTCCGGTAAAGACACCCCGTCTGGCCACTGGGAAATCGCCGGTGTGCCGGTGCTGTTCGACTGGGGTTACTTCTCCGATCACGAGAACAGCTTCCCGCAGGAGCTGCTCGATAAGCTGGTGAAGCGTGCCAACCTGCCGGGCTACCTCGGCAACTGCCACTCCTCCGGTACCGTGATTCTGGACCAGCTCGGCGAAGAGCACATGAAAACCGGCAAGCCGATTTTCTACACCTCTGCTGACTCCGTGTTCCAGATTGCCTGCCACGAAGAGACCTTTGGCCTGGATAAACTCTACGAGCTGTGCGAAATCGCCCGTGAAGAGCTGACCGAAGGCGGCTACAACATTGGCCGCGTGATCGCGCGTCCGTTTATCGGCGACAAAGCGGGTAACTTCCAGCGTACCGGTAACCGTCACGATCTGGCCGTTGAGCCGCCGGTGCCAACCGTGCTGCAGAAGCTGGTCGATGAGAAAGACGGCCACGTGGTGTCCGTGGGCAAAATCGCGGATATCTACGCTAACTGCGGCATCACCAAAAAGGTCAAAGCGACCGGACTCGATGCGCTGTTCGATGCCACCATCAAAGAGATGAAAGAAGCGGGCGACAAGACCATTGTCTTCACCAACTTCGTCGACTTCGACTCCTCCTGGGGTCACCGACGCGACGTAGCGGGTTATGCTGCGGGTCTTGAGCTGTTCGACCGCCGCCTGCCGGAGCTGATGGAGCTGGTGGGTGAAGATGACATTCTGATCCTGACCGCGGACCACGGCTGCGATCCAACCTGGACCGGTACCGATCACACCCGTGAGCACATTCCGGTGCTGGTGTACGGCCCGAAAGTGAAGCCGGGTTCGCTGGGTCACCGTGAAACCTTCGCGGACATTGGCCAGACCCTGGCGAAATACTTTGGTACGTCTGACATGGAATATGGCAAGGCCATGTTCTGATGTCATTGCCCGGTGGCGCTTCGCTTACCGGGCCTACGGTTTTGTAGGCCGGGTAAGGCGTAGCCGCCACCCGGCAAAAACAACAAGTTAAAAGGAACTGAAGATGGCAACTCCTCACATTAATGCAGAAATGGGTGATTTCGCTGACGTCGTATTGATGCCGGGCGACCCGCTGCGCGCGAAGCACATTGCAGAAACCTTCCTGGAAGACGTGCGTGAAGTGAACAACGTTCGCGGCATGCTGGGCTTCACGGGTACTTATAAAGGCCGCAAAATCTCCGTTATGGGCCACGGCATGGGTATCCCATCCTGCTCCATCTACACCAAAGAGCTGATCACCGATTTCGGTGTGAAGAAAATCATCCGCGTAGGCTCCTGCGGTGCGGTGCGTATGGACGTTAAGCTGCGTGACGTGGTGATCGGCATGGGCGCGTGTACCGACTCTAAAGTCAACCGCATCCGCTTTAAGGATCATGACTTTGCGGCCATCGCTGACTTTGACATGGTGCGTAACGCGGTTGACGCGGCAAAAGCGCTGGGCGTTGACGCGCGCGTGGGCAACCTGTTCTCTGCCGATCTGTTCTACTCGCCAGAAGGCGACATGTTCGACGTGATGGAAAAATACGGCATCCTGGGCGTGGAAATGGAAGCGGCCGGTATCTACGGCGTAGCGGCTGAATTCGGTGCGAAAGCGCTGACCATCTGCACCGTATCTGACCATATCCGTACCCACGAGCAGACTACCGCTGCCGAGCGTCAGACCACCTTCAACGACATGATCAAAATCGCGCTGGAATCCGTTCTGCTGGGCGATAAAGAGTAAGAGCTGTTGTGCCGGGTGGCGGCCTCGCCTGACCCGGCCTACGGTTTTGTAAGCCCGCTAAGCGCAGCGCCAGCGGGCTTTTTTACTAGCGCACGGCCTGTGCAACCCATGCTGACAAATCCCTTAACTCTTTTTCCTGCTCCGGAAAATCGCCGATCAGCGCATCACACTCCTGCTGCAACATATCCGCCCGATACAAACAGCCCTGCAGACGAGCGGCTAACGCCTCTAACGGTGCCGGATTGAGACTATCCGTAAAGACCTGCGTGCGGGTGATATGGCCTTTCTCCACGTCGAAGTGCAGCTCCACGCCGCCCCAGGTAAACCGTTCGTCCAGCAGATGGGAAAAGGCAGGGGCCTGACCGAAGTTCCACTCCCAGCTGCTCTGGCGCGCAAAGGTTTCCGCGAAGTTGGGCAGGTCCGGTGTTTTGTCAGGGGAGATCGCTTCAGCTTCTACCCGCTCGCCGTAATGTTCGAAGAAGGCTTCACGAATCGCATCGCAAATCTGCTCGTGAGTAATCCCGGGCAGCAGTTCCACCAGATTCGCCACGCGCCCGCGCACGGAGGTGATGCCCTTAGCCTGTAGCTTTTTCTTATCTGGATTAAGGTAGTTAGCCAGACGGCTGAGATCGGCGTTCAGCAGCAGGGTGCCGTGGTGGAATCCGCGATCCATTGTTTCGCGATAGGCAGAGCCGGATACCTTGCGGTCGCCATCGGGTGTTTTGACCACCAGATCGTTACGTCCGGAGGCTTCAGCCGTCACGCCGAGCGAATTGAGCGCGTTGAGGACGATGGACGTTGAGATGGTTTTGTCGTATTCCGGTTTGCCCGCCATAAAGGTAAAGCAGGTATTGCCCAGATCGTGGAATACCGCGCCGCCGCCGCTGCTGCGGCGCGCCAGACGGACGTTGTCCTCTTCCATACGGCGGGTGTTGCACTCTTTCCACGGGTTTTGCGCACGACCAATAACCACCGTATCGGCATTGCGCCAGAGAAACAGTACGCGCTGGGTGGCAGGCATCTGGCGGAAGATGCACTCCTCCACCGCCAGGTTAAACCAGGGATCGTAAGAGTCAGAGATAAGCAGGCGTAACGTCGACATGGCAGAGTTCCTTTTCCGAATCATTCGCCTACTTTATCACTATTCTTTCTTCTCGCTCTCTTCGTCTTCGGGGACTGACCGGCTGGCGGTCAGCAGGAACGGGGATTGCTGCCAGCGCGTGCGCTTGCCGCGAAGCAGGGTACGCGCCAGCACAACGCCGATGGCGAGTGAAAGCAGCAGCATCAGGCGTAGAATGTTGGTGGTATTATCGACCTGTTTGGCTTCAGTGGGCAGGGTGTGGGTATCAAGGGTGAGGCGCAGATAGCCCAGCGGGCCATTCTTCCCCTGAATAGGTTCAACAAGCTGTTGGTTGAAGTAGCCGCCGGCTTTTTTGCCGTCCAGCGCCAGCCTGTCTCGCACGTCGACGTGCTCACCCGCGCGGGCAATCAGGTTGCCTTGCTCATCATAGACACCGGCATCAAGAATGCGGCTGTTCTCCGTGAGCAGGCGTAAAACCTGGCCTATCCGCTTCTCGTCAGGCGTTTCGTTACGCATGGACGGCGCGACGTTGAGCGTGACCTGGCGTGCCAGCGTGCGGGCCAGCTCTTCAAACTGCGGGTTGCGTTGCCGTTGATGGTTCTGGCTAAACCACGATGCCCCTTGCATCAGCACCACTAAGAGTGCGAGACAGGAAAGGACAATCACGGCGCGATGGAGCCGGAATTTCAGTTTTGCGCGAGCCATATTCCACCTGCTGAAAATTTACGGCTTAATGTTGCCAGAAGTGATGGTTACAGGGTAGCCTCATGCGTTATTTTCCCTCTGCAACCTTCCGGCGCGAACGAAATTACAGGAGCTTTAATGCCGAACATTACCTGGTGTGACCTGCCAACGGATGTCTCTTTATGGCCAGGATTGCCGCTCTCTTTAAGTGGCGATGAGGTGATGCCTCTGGATTACCACGCCGGTCGTAGCGGCTGGCTGCTGTACGGACGCGGTCTGGATAAGCAACGCCTGACCCAGTATCAAACCAAACTGGGGGCCGCGATGGTCATCGTCGCCGCCTGGTGCGTGGAAGACTACCAGGTCATTCGCCTGGCGGGCTCTCTGACCCAGCGCGCCACGCGCCTGGCGCATGACGCCGGGCTGGATGTCGCACCGCTGGGTAAAATTCCGCACCTGAAAACGCCTGGCCTGCTGGTCATGGACATGGACTCTACCGCCATTCAGATCGAGTGTATCGACGAAATTGCGAAGCTGGCGGGCAGCGGCGAGCTGGTGGCTGAAGTCACCGAGCGTGCGATGCGCGGCGAGCTGGATTTCACCGCCAGCCTACGACAGCGCGTGGCGACCCTGAAAGGGGCCGATGCCAACATTCTGCGTCAGGTGCGCGATGAACTGCCCCTGATGCCAGGGCTGACGCAGCTGGTGCTGAAGCTGCAGTCCCTCGGCTGGAAGGTGGCGATCGCCTCCGGTGGCTTCACCTTCTTCGCGGATTATCTGCGGGAAAAACTGCATCTGACCACGGTGGTGGCCAACGAGCTGGAGATCATGGACGGCAAGCTGACCGGCCAGGTGATCGGCGATATTGTGGATGCCCAGTACAAAGCCAATACGCTGACGCGCCTCGCGGAAAAATATGAAATTCCGGTTGTCCAGACCGTCGCCATCGGTGACGGCGCGAACGACCTGCCGATGATCAAAGCGGCCGGCCTGGGCATTGCCTACCATGCCAAGCCAAAAGTGAATGAAAAGACGGAAGTGACTATCCGTCACGCTGACCTGATGGGGGTGTTCTGCATTCTCTCCGGCAGCCTTAATCAGAAATAACGGTCTGCTTTGTAGGCCGGGTAAGCGTAAGCGCCACCCGGCTCGCAGGCCGCAGAGAAATAACGAGGTAAACCGTGGCGAAAGCTCCAAAACGCGCATTTGTCTGTAATGAATGTGGTGCGGATTATCCGCGCTGGCAGGGGCAATGCAGCGCCTGTCATGCCTGGAACACCATCACCGAAGTGCGTGGTGTGGCGGCTTCGCCGAGCGTGGCGCGCAATGAACGCCTGAGCGGCTACGCGGGCAATGCGGGCGTAGCGAAAGTCCAGAAGCTCTCGGACATCAGCCTCGAAGAGCTGCCGCGCTTCTCCACCGGATTTAAAGAGTTCGATCGCGTGCTCGGCGGTGGCGTGGTGCCGGGCAGCGCGATTCTTATCGGCGGTAACCCGGGCGCGGGTAAATCGACCCTGCTGCTGCAAACGCTCTGCAAGCTTGCCGAACAGATGAAAACCCTGTACGTCACGGGGGAAGAGTCTCTGCAGCAGGTGGCGATGCGCGCGCACCGTCTGGGCCTGCCGACCGGCAACCTGAACATGCTGTCGGAAACCAGCATCGAGCAGATCTGCATGATCGCCGAAGAAGAGCAGCCGAAGCTGATGGTGATCGACTCCATCCAGGTGATGCACATGGCGGACATCCAGTCCTCGCCGGGCAGCGTCGCGCAGGTGCGTGAAACCGCGGCCTACCTGACGCGCTTTGCTAAAACACGCGGCGTGGCGATTGTGATGGTGGGCCATGTGACCAAAGATGGCTCGCTGGCGGGGCCGAAAGTGCTCGAACACTGTATCGACTGCTCCGTGATGCTCGATGGCGACGCGGATTCCCGCTTCCGCACCCTGCGCAGTCATAAAAACCGCTTTGGTGCGGTGAACGAGTTAGGCGTGTTTGCCATGACCGAGCAGGGGCTGCGCGAAGTCAGCAACCCGTCGGCCATCTTCCTGAGCCGTGGCGATGAGATCACCTCCGGCAGCTCGGTGATGGTGCTGTGGGAAGGGACGCGCCCGCTGCTCGTCGAAATTCAGGCACTGGTGGATCACTCGATGATGGGCAACCCGCGGCGCGTGGCGGTCGGTCTGGAACAGAACCGCCTGGCGATCCTGCTGGCGGTCCTGCACCGTCACGGTGGGCTGCAGATGGCGGATCAGGACGTTTTCGTTAACGTGGTGGGTGGCGTGAAAGTCACTGAGACCAGCGCAGACCTGGCACTGCTGCTGGCGATGGTCTCCAGCCTGCGCGACAGACCGCTGCCGCAGGATCTGGTCGTCTTCGGCGAAGTGGGCCTTGCCGGGGAAATCCGTCCGGTGCCCAGCGGCCAGGAGCGTATCTCCGAGGCGGCAAAACACGGTTTCCGTCGGGCTATCGTTCCCGCTGCCAACGTGCCGAAAAAAATCCCGGAAGGGATGCAGGTCTTTGGCGTGAAGAAACTCGCAGATGCGTTAAATGTCTTTGACGACTTATAATTACGTATTCGATTTTGCAGGAGGCACCGTAATTTATGTCATCATTTGACTACATCAAGACCGCTATCCGCCAGAAAGGCTGCACGTTGCAGCAGGTGGCAGACGCCAGCGGCATGACCAAAGGCTACCTGAGCCAACTGCTGAACGCCAAAATCAAAAGCCCCAGCGCGCAGAAGCTGGAAGCGCTGCACCGCTTTCTGGGGCTGGAATTCCCGCGTATGCAAAAGAACATCGGCGTGGTGTTCGGCAAGTTTTACCCGCTGCATACCGGGCATATCTATCTGATCCAGCGCGCCTGTAGCCAGGTGGACGAGCTGCACATCATCATGGGGTACGACGAAACCCGCGATCGTCAGCTGTTTGAAGACAGCGCCATGTCGCAGCAGCCGACCGTGCCGGACCGTCTGCGCTGGCTGCTTCAGACCTTCAAGTACCAGAAAAACATTCGCATTCATGCCTTTAACGAAGAGGGTATGGAGCCGTACCCGCACGGCTGGGACGTGTGGAGCAACGGCATCAAAGCGTTTATGGAAGAGAAGGGCATTGCGCCTAACTGGATCTACACCTCTGAAGAGTCCGACGCGCCGCAGTTCCGCGAGCATCTGGGCATCGAGACGGTGCTGATCGACCCGAAACGCACCTTCATGAACATCAGCGGAGCGCAGATCCGCGAGAACCCGTTCCGCTACTGGGATTACATCCCGACCGAGGTGAAGCCGTTCTTCGTGCGCACGGTAGCTATTCTGGGCGGCGAGTCGAGCGGTAAATCAACGCTGGTCAACAAGCTCGCTAACATCTTCAACACCACCAGCGCGTGGGAGTACGGCCGTGACTATGTCTTCTCGCACCTGGGTGGCGACGAGATGGCGCTGCAGTATTCCGACTATGACAAAATTGCGCTCGGGCATGCCCAGTACATTGATTTCGCGGTGAAATACGCCAACAAGGTGGCATTTATCGATACCGATTTTGTCACCACCCAGGCGTTCTGCAAAAAATACGAAGGGCGCGAGCACCCGTTCGTGCAGGCGCTGATTGACGAATACCGCTTTGACCTGGTGATCCTGCTGGAAAACAACACCCCGTGGGTGGCCGACGGCATGCGCAGCCTCGGCAGCTCGGTGGACAGGCGGGAATTCCAGTGCATGCTGGTGGAGATGCTCAACGAAAACAACGTTGAGTTTGTGCACGTTGAAGAGTCAGACTACGACTCCCGTTTCCTGCGCTGCGTCGAACTGGTGAAGGAGATGATGGGGGAGCAGGGGTAAGCGTTAACCGCCCTCTCCCTTTGGAGAGGGCCGGAGTGAGGGAATCAGTCCACTCAGAACTCAACCACCACTTTCCCACGCATATGCCCGTCCAGCACCTTGCGGTGCGCCTCGGTAATGCTTTCCACGCTCAGCCCGTGCAGCGTTTCACTCAGTGAGCTTTCCACCACGCCGTTATCCACCAGCTTCGCCACCTCATTGAGGATCTCACCCTGACGCGCCATATCAGCGGTCTGGTACATGCTGCGGGTGTACATAAATTCCCAGTGCAGGGCGGCGGATTTGGACTTCAGCTTGTCCTGGTTCAGCGGGTGTTCATTCTCCACGATGGAACAGATATGCCCCTGCGGTGCAATCAGGTCGCTGACCGCATCCCAGTGCCCGTCGGTGTCGTTGAGGATGAAAATGTAATCCACAAAGGTCAGCCCGTGCTTCGCCAGTTCGCCTTTCAGATCGCGGTAGTTCACCACCACATCTGCACCGCGATCGCGGCACCACCGGGCGGAATCTTCTCGGGACGCGGTTGCGATCACCTTTACCTTGCTGTTGTGCTTCGCAAACGGGATCGCCAGCGATCCCACCCCGCCCGCCCCGCCGACGATCAGCAGGGTTTTGTCCGCACCGGCGTCCTGAATGTTCAGCCGTTCAAACAGGCCTTCCCACGCGGTGAGCGCGGTCAACGGCAGCGCGGCGGCAGCCGCCCAGCCGAGGCTTGACGGTTTGTGCCCGACAATGCGCGCATCGATCAGCTGATGTGTGGTGTTGCTGCCCGGACGGGTGATGTCGCCTGCGTACCACACTTCATCTCCCGGTTTGAATCCGGTCACGCCAGCCCCAACGGCTTTGACGATCCCGCTGGCATCCCATCCGAGAATACGCGGCTCGTTCAGCCCGTTCTTAGCAATGCCCGCGTGGACTTTGGTATCGACCGGGTTAACGGAGACGGCTTTCACCTCCACCAGCAGATCGTGCTCGCCGGGCTGCGGCATCGGTGGAGTGATTTCAATGAAAGTAGAGGGATTTTCAGGGTTAACGGCGATGGCTTTAACTGACATGGTGTGCTCCTCAATGGCATGCGTTTTGTTGAGGCTAGTCTATTAAGTGGCCATCTGCGTGATAAGATGGACAATTAAGAACTCAGCGTTCGTACAGGATGAACAATCATGTTTAAACAGCTACAGGATATGGCGCTATTCGCGCTGGTGGCCGAGATGGGCAGCTTTACCGCGGCAGCCCAGAAGGCGGAGCTGCCAAAATCCAGCGTGAGCCAGCGGATTAGCCAGCTGGAGCAGCAGGTGGGCATTCGCCTGCTTAACCGCACCACGCGCAGGCTGAACCTGACGTTTGCGGGTGAGCACTATCTGGTGCACTGCCGCGAAATGCTGGCGGCCAGCGAGCGGGCGGAGTACGCCATTCAGCGCCTGCGCGAAAACCCCAGCGGGCGGCTGCGCATCACCTGCCCGGCGGGGATTGGTGCGACGCTGCTGGCGCATATGAATGCCGAGTTCCAGCTTCGCTATCCTGAGGTTTCGCTGGACGTGTCGATCTCTGATGACGTGGTGGATCTGGTCGAGGCCGGCTTTGACGTGGCGCTGCGTACCGGCAAGCCGCAGGACTCCTCCCTGATTGGCCGCATGATCGGGCACTGCCCGCGCTATATGCTGGCCTCGCCGGACTATCTGGTGCGCCGTGGGTCGCTAACGCATCCCCGTCAGCTGGTGGAGCACCGCAGCATTACGCACAGAGCCTGGTCGGAGTGGCTTCTGCGAAGCGAGAGCGAGGATTACCGCTACCTGCCGGATAACGCGCACATGACCGATAACCTGGTATACGCCCGCGAATGTGCGATTGCCGGTGCGGGGATTACGCTGCTTCCTGCATTTCTGGTAGAAGATAAGGTTGAAAAAGGCGCACTGGTTCAGGTGCTGCCGGAATGGAATGTTGAAGGCAACGACCTCTGGCTGGCCTACCCGAGCCGCAAGCTGAATTCGCCCGCGCTGATGAGCTATATCGAGTTTGCGATGCAGTTTGACGAGGTGAAGCGGTATTACGTGGGTAAATAAAAAAGCCGGGTGGCGGCTTCGCCTTACCCGGCCTACAAACAGCGCAGAACCGTAGGCCGGGTAAGCGTGAGCGCCACCCGGCTTTTGGGCACTTACTTAGAAATACGCTTGTACTTAATACGCTTCGGCTCCAGCGCGTCGGCGCCCAGCGTGCGTTTCTTGTACTCTTCGTATTCGGTGAAGTTACCTTCGAAGAACTCCACTTTACCTTCATCCTGGTAGTCCAGAATGTGGGTCGCGATACGGTCGAGGAACCAGCGGTCGTGCGAGATAACCATTGCACAGCCCGGGAACTCCAGCAGGGCGTTTTCCAGCGCGCGCAGGGTTTCGATATCCAGGTCGTTGGTTGGTTCATCGAGCAGCAGTACGTTACCGCCCACCTGCAGCAGCTTCGCCAGGTGCAGACGTCCGCGCTCACCGCCGGACAGCTCGCCCACGCGTTTGCCCTGGTCGGTGCCTTTGAAGTTAAAGCGGCCAACGTAGGCGCGGCTTGGCATCTCGGTGTTGCCGATACGCATGATATCCAGACCGCCGGAGACTTCTTCCCACACGGTTTTGCTGTTATCCATCGCGTCGCGGAACTGGTCAACGGAGGCCAGCTTCACGGTCTCACCCAGGGTGATAGAGCCGCTGTCTGGCTGTTCCTGACCGGACATCATGCGGAACAGGGTTGATTTACCCGCGCCGTTCGGACCGATGATCCCGACGATAGCGCCTTTCGGTACGGAGAAGGTCAGGTCGTCGATCAGCACACGGTCGCCGTAAGACTTACGCAGGTTGGTCACTTCAACCACTTTATCCCCCAGACGTGCTCCAGGTGGAATAAACAGTTCGTTGGTTTCGTTACGTTTCTGGTATTCGGTGTTGTTCAGCTCTTCGAAGCGTGCCAGACGGGCTTTACCCTTAGACTGACGGCCTTTCGCGCCCTGACGCACCCACTCCAGCTCTTTCTCGATAGACTTACGACGGGCCGCTTCCTGAGACGCTTCCTGAGCCAGACGCTGATCTTTCTGCTCCAGCCAGGAGGAGTAGTTGCCTTCCCACGGAATGCCTTCACCGCGGTCCAGCTCCAGGATCCAGCCGGCGACGTTGTCGAGGAAGTAACGGTCGTGGGTAATCGCCACAACGGTGCCTTCGAAGTCGTGCAGGAAGCGCTCCAGCCACGCCACAGATTCCGCATCCAGGTGGTTAGTTGGTTCGTCGAGCAGCAGCATGTCTGGTTTTTCCAGCAGCAGGCGGCACAGCGCCACGCGGCGGCGTTCACCCCCGGAGAGGTTCGCGATTTTTGCATCCCAGTCCGGCAGACGCAGGGCATCCGCCGCGCGCTCCAGCTGCACGTTCAGGTTGTGACCGTCGTGCGCCTGGATGATCTCTTCATACTTGCCCTGCTGTGCGGCCAGCTTGTCGAAGTCCGCATCCGGTTCGGCATATTTGGCATACACTTCATCCAGACCTTTCAGGGCGTTAACCACTTCGGACACCGCTTCTTCAACGGATTCGCGAACGGTGTGTTCCGGGTTCAGCTGAGGTTCCTGCGGCAGGTAGCCAATCTTGATGCCAGGCTGCGGACGGGCTTCACCTTCGATGTCTGTATCAATGCCGGCCATGATGCGCAGCAGGGTGGACTTACCGGCACCGTTGAGACCCAGAACACCGATTTTTGCGCCCGGGAAGAAGCTCAGCGAGATATTTTTAAGAATATGACGTTTCGGCGGGACAACTTTGCCGACACGATGCATGGTATAAACGAATTGAGCCACGTTGGACTTCGCCTCTTTTATCGTAATGAGAAGGAATTTCAGCCTCGAAGTGTAGCCTTTTTCCCGCCCTAATCCCAGCCAGGAACGTCGGGAGTGTTAAAACGCGCAAGAAAGGTAAAAAAGTGTCCATGACGTGGCGCGTTGCAGGATGCCTGGTTAGCATAAGTTAATGAGACTTTGACGTGGCAAGACGCTGCAATTGACGAAAAAACAATGAGGAAGAGCTTGTGGAAAAAGCCAAACGGGTGGTCTGGCGTCTGCTGGCTGCCAGCGTATGCGTAATGGCGGTAAGCCAGGCGGTGCATGCCGATTCACTGGATGAACAACGTAGCCGGTATGCCCAGATTAAGCAGGCATGGGACAACAAGCAGATGGATACCGTGCAGGCGCTGATGCCGACGCTCAAGGATTATCCGCTGTATCCGTATCTGGAGTATCGTCAAATTACGGACGATCTTATGAATCAACCCACCGTTACTGTGAATAACTTCATTCAGGCGAACCCGACCCTGCCGCCTGCCCGAAATCTCCAGTCTCGATTTGTGAACGAACTGGCGCGACGCGAAGACTGGCGCGGACTGCTGGCGTTTAGCCCTGAAAAGCCGAATACCACCGAAGCGCAGTGTAACTACTACTACGCGAAATGGGCGACCGGCCAGCAGGAAGAGGCCTGGGCCGGGGCGAAAGAGCTCTGGCTGACCGGGAAAAACCAGCCGAACGCCTGTGATTCCCTGTTTGGCGCGTGGCGTGCTTCCGGCAAGCAGGATCCGCTGTCCTACCTCGAGCGTATCCGCCTGGCGATGAAAGCCGGTAATACGCGTCTGGTGACTGCGCTGGCGGGGCAGATGCCGTCCGATTACCAGACTATCTCCACGGCAGTTATCTCGCTGGCAAACGATCCCAACAGCGTGCTGACCTTTGCCCGCAGTACGGGCGCGACCGATTTTACCCGCCAGATGGCGGCGGTGGCTTTTGCCAGCGTGGCGCGTGACGATGTGGAAAACGCGCGGCTGATGATCCCGCAGCTGGTGCAGGCGCAGCAGCTTAATGAGGAGCAAACGCAGGAGCTGCGCGATATCGTGGCGTGGCGACTGATGGGCTCCGATGTGACCGACGAGCAGGCGCGCTGGCGAGACGATGCGATTATGCGTTCGAACTCCACGTCGCTGGTGGAGCGCCGCGTGCGAATGGCGCTGGGTACGGGCGACCGTCGTGGGCTCAATACCTGGCTCGCCCGGTTGCCTATGGAGGCCAAAGAGAAAGATGAATGGCGTTACTGGCAGGCCGATCTGCTGCTGGAGCGCGGTCGTGATGATGAGGCCAAAGAAATTCTTCATACGCTGATGCAGCAGCGCGGGTTCTACCCGATGGCGGCCGCGCAGCGCCTGGGCGAGGAGTACACCTTCCGCATCGATAAAGCGCCCGCTAACGCGAATCCGGCGCTGACCCAGGGGCCAGAAATGGCGCGCGTTCGCGAGCTGATGTACTGGAATATGGACAACACCGCGCGCAGCGAGTGGGCGAATCTGGTGACCAGCCGCACCACCGATGAAAAAGCTCAGCTTGCACGGTATGCGTTTGATAACCACTGGTGGGATCTGAGCGTGCAGGCGACGATCGCCGGTAAGCTGTGGGATCATCTCGAAGAGCGTTTCCCGCTGGCTTACAAGGATCTGTTCGATCGCTACACCAGCGGCAAAGATATCCCGCAAAGTTACGCGATGGCGATTGCCCGTCAGGAAAGCGCCTGGAACCCGAAAGTCCGTTCCCCGGTGGGCGCCAGCGGCCTGATGCAGATCATGCCGGGCACGGCGACGCACACGGTGAAGATGTTTAACATCCCTGGATACAGTAGCCCGTCACAGCTTCTCGATCCGGATACCAACATCAACATCGGTACCAGCTACCTGCAGTATGTGTACCAGCAGTTCGGCAATAACCGTATCTTCGCGTCGGCGGCATACAACGCGGGGCCGGGTCGCGTGCGCACCTGGCTCGGCAACAGCGCCGGACGCATCGACGCCGTGGCGTTTGTCGAGAGCATCCCGTTCTCGGAAACGCGCGGCTACGTGAAGAACGTGCTGGCTTATGACGCCTACTATCGCTACTTCATGGGACAGAAAGATACCCTGATGAGCGATGCCGAGTGGCAGAGACGTTACTGATCGGCGTGGGTTGTGTTATGCTGTACTCGCTAAAGAGTACAAGAGGCAGCATAACATGACCCAGCATTCCCCGTATTCCTCGGCAATGGCCGAACAACGTCATCAGGAGTGGCTTCGTTTTGTGGAGCTGCTTCGCCAGTCTTACGAGCAGGATTTGCATTTACCCCTGATGCAGCTAATGCTCACGCCAGACGAGCGTGAGGCGCTGGGCACGCGCGTGCGCATCATTGAAGAGCTGCTGCGCGGCGAGATGAGCCAGCGCGAGCTGAAAAATGAGCTCGGCGCGGGCATTGCGACGATTACCCGCGGATCGAACAGCCTGAAGTCGGCGCCCGTTGAGCTGCGCCAGTGGCTGGAAGCGGTGTTGTTGAAAAACGCCTAACGATAGATCGCGTTATGGAACGGGCTTAACGCCAGGATCACCGCCTGGTGATAAACGCCTGAACGCGTCAGCGCACCGGCGGTAAAGACGCCAATCGCTCCTTCTTTACGGCCAATCTCATCAATGCCGGTGTACTGCGACATCACCGGCCCAAGCGCTTCACCCGCACGCACTTTTTCCAGAATGATCTCCGGCAGGGGCAGGGTGGCCGAACGCGCCTCGCCGCGCTGCTCGCGGCTTTCGATCACCACCCAGCTAAAGGTTGCGCCTTCGTCGATACCGGCTTCAATCGCCACCCAAAAGTCCGCATCCGGGGCCGCAGCTCTGGCATTTGCCACGCGATTTCGTGCGCCAGCGCGCGTTTCCTCGCTGCCAAACGGCTGTTCAGGAACGCCACTCTCGACGCCGATGGCCTCAATATGGCAGGATCCTGCGCCGAAGATCTCGTCAAATGCCCTTAGAATTGCCTGAATTTTGGCAGGATTAGTGGTAGCAGAGACAACATGGTGCATAATTAAGCTCGATTCAAAAAAAACTCATCGCAGTATAACGGAAAAAAAGCATGTTACAGGTATACCTTGTTCGCCACGGTGAAACGCAGTGGAACGCCGAGCGACGTATTCAAGGCCAGTCAGACAGTCCTCTCACTGAGAAGGGTGTGCAGCAAGCGTGGCAGGTGGCGGAACGCGCCAGAACACTGGGCATTACCCACGTGATTACCAGCGACTTAGGTCGCACACAGCAGACGGCGCGCATCATCGCAGACGCCTGCGGCTGTGACGTCATGCTTGAGCCGCGCCTGCGCGAGCTGGATATGGGCGTGCTGGAAAAACGCCATATCGATACGCTGACGGAAACGGAAGAGGGCTGGCGCCGCACGCTGGTAAACGGTACCGAAGATGGCCGTATTCCTGAGGGCGAATCCATGCAGGAGCTCAGCGTACGTATGCATGCCGCCCTGGCGGAATGCCTGAAGCTCCCGGCAGGAAGCCGTCCGCTGCTGGTGAGTCATGGGATTGCGTTGGGATGCCTGGTGAGCACCATTCTGGGACTACCGGCTTACGCTGAGCGCCGTTTGCGTCTGCGCAACTGCTCTATTTCCCGAATTGATTATCAGGAGAGCGCGTGGCTGGCGTCAGGTTGGGTGGTGGAGATGGCAGGGGACATTTCGCATCTCGATGCCCCTGCGCTTGACGAACTGCAGCGTTAACGACGTATCGGAATCAAGAATTCCATACGCAGATTGATTGGGCCTTCTTCCGGTTTGGCATCCTGCGCCGGGTAGTAGCGCTCAATGTCCTGACCTTTACGGCGATTCAGGTTCAGCATCGGCATGCAGGTTCCGTAAACGGTCAGGATGAACTCCTGAACGCCCGTTCCCAGCCCTTCATAGGCGAACATCACATATTCACCGCCTTCCAGCACGACAGGTTTTGAACCCTGAATGTAGCCATTGGCCATCTCTGGCGTCAGCGCGGTGGTGTAGAACACCTCCTGCTCGTCGTCCTTTTCCTGGCTTGGGTGCGTTTCGTTGAGACCATACAGAATAGGCGGGATCGCCGGTGCGTGGCTCAGGAAGTCGCGCCAGAACTGGACGCGCATCTGATGACGGAACTCGGAAATCTGCTCCAGCGAACAGGAGTAGCTCTGCGTCGTGCCGATCAGATGGGTTTCCGGCAGGGTAATAATTTCATACTTCGGCATCGCGAACTCGCCCAGACGCAGCGGCGGACGCATGCCAAACGAGCTCCAGTCAGGCGAGCGACGATACAGCGCTGGCGTCAACGAGAACTGTTTTTTAAAGGCGCGGGTGAAGGTCTGCTGCGAATCGAAACGATATTGCAGGGCAATATCCAGAATCGGGCGCGCGGTCAGGCGCAGAGCCACAGCAGATTTCGATAAACGACGTGCGCGAATATAGGCCCCGATAGCATGACCGGTGACATCCTTGAACATCCTTTGCAGATGCCACTTGGAATAGCCTGCTTTAGCCGCCACATTATCCAGTGACAAAGGCTGGTCGAGATGACCTTCCAGCCAGGTGAGCAGGTCGCGAATAATTCCAGCCTGATCCATATACTATCCTCATCCTTAAAACAGCAGGTGCCTGATAACAGGTTAGCGGATAATAGCATTTTTTGATGTTTTAGCATTCAGTGTTTTTTTTGCGCATTCATGCTTTTTGTAGGGCATTATGGGCAAATATATTCTAATCCTGTGATCTTGCTACATTTTTGTCTAAAGTGTTGAATAATCGCTCAGTGTAATTTTAAAGAATGGTAACAATATGAAATACAAGACTTTGCTCTTCACCGCGCTGATGTTGATGGCCGGGCGCGTGGCACAGGCGGAACAGATAGGTTCTGTCGACACCGTGTTCAAAATGTTTGGCCCGGACCACAAAATCGTGGTGGAGGCGTTTGACGATCCGGACGTGAAAAACGTCACCTGCTATGTCAGCCGTGCGAAAACGGGCGGTATCAAGGGCGGTCTGGGGCTGGCTGAAGACACCTCCGATGCGGCGATCTCCTGTCAGCAGGTGGGCCCGGTTGAATTGAGCGATAAAATTAAAAACGGCAAAGCGCAGGGCGACGTGGTATTCCAAAAACGAACCTCGCTGGTGTTCAAAAAGCTGCAGGTTGTGCGTTTCTATGATGCCAAACGCAATACGCTGGCTTACCTGGCCTATTCCGACAAAGTGGTGGAAGGTTCACCGAAAAACGCGATCAGCGCGGTGCCGATTATGCCGTGGCGGGAATAAAAAAAACGGCGCAAATGCGCCGTTTTTTATTGCGTTAACTGCGGGATTACTCCTGCAGGTCACCGCAGAAACGGTACCCTTCGCCGTGGATCGTGGCGATGATTTCCGGCGTATCTGGCGTAGATTCGAAGTGCTTACGAATACGACGGATGGTGACGTCTACGGTACGGTCGTGCGGCTTCAGCTCACGGCCGGTCATTTTCTTCAGCAGCTCTGCACGGGACTGGATCTTGCCCGGGTTTTCGCAGAAGTGCAGCATCGCGCGGAATTCACTGCGCGGCAGTTTATACTGCTCGCCGTTCGGGCTAATCAGCGAACGGCTATTGATATCAAGTTCCCAGCCGTTGAATTTGTAGCTATCGACGCTACGACGCTCTTCGCTGACCGTGCCCAGGTTCATGGTGCGGGACAGCAGGTTGCGTGCACGAATGGTTAACTCGCGAGGGTTGAACGGCTTGGTGATGTAATCATCCGCACCGATTTCCAGGCCAAGAATTTTATCAACTTCGTTGTCACGGCCCGTCAGGAACATTAACGCGACGTTCGCCTGCTCGCGCAGTTCGCGCGCCAGAAGAAGACCGTTTTTGCCCGGCAGGTTAATATCCATGATCACCAGGTTGATATCATTTTCAGAAAGGATCTGATGCATCTCTGCGCCATCGGTCGCTTCAAAGACATCGTAGCCTTCTGCTTCGAAAATGCTCTTTAACGTGTTGCGTGTTACCAACTCGTCTTCAACGATAAGAATGTGCGGGGTCTGCATGTTTGCTACCTAAATTGCCAACTAAATCGAAACAGGAAGTACAAAAGTCCCTGACCTGCCTGATGCATGTCGCAAATTAACATGATCGGCTTAACGTGACTAAAGTACGTAATTGCGTTCTTGATGC
This sequence comes from Enterobacter sp. fkY84-1, assembly GCF_052974705.1. Lineage (NCBI taxonomy): Bacteria > Pseudomonadati > Pseudomonadota > Gammaproteobacteria > Enterobacterales > Enterobacteriaceae > Enterobacter > Enterobacter sp. fkY84-1. The sequence continues at coordinate 670,673 of NZ_CP169393.1, forward strand.
ACTTTCCATCAACGTCAACAACATCATTAGCTTGGTCTTGGGTACTTTCCCTTTGGACCCGACAGTGTCAAAAACGGCTGTCATCCTAACCATTTTAACAGCAACATAACAGGCTAAGTGACACCAGACACCCAATAAAACTACGCTTCGTTGACATATATCAAGTTCAATTGTAGCACGTTAACAGTTTGATGAAATCATCGTAGCCGAATGCTAGCCTTTGTCACAATTTTTCAATAAACCAACTAGTTGCGGACATTGATTTATAAACGAAGCGAATCCAATCAGAATAGAGTATTCATGTCACTATTATCATTATAAAACATAGGGATAATAGTGTTCTGTTAACATTCTAACTGATTGTTCAGACACAGAATAGTTTAGCGTTTTTAATTTGTTATGAAACGCTATTTCGGTGATTTGTGTTGCAATTTTGTAAATTCGCGCTGCGTAATATGTTGAAGTGCATCACATTTTTACCGGCTAACTGATTAAAAAGAGAGCATAAATGCATCTGTCGATTGTACTGGTTGCACCAGCCAGAGCAGAAAATATAGGCGCAGCGGCGCGTGCGATGAAGACCATGGGTTTTACCGATTTACGTATTGTGGCCAGCACGGCCCATCTGGAGCCAGCCGCCCGGTGGGTGGCGCACGGTTCGGGAGATATTCTCGATAATATAACCACTTACGCTACGCTTGCCGACGCGCTGCATGACATTTCGTTTACCGTTGCAACCACCGCGCGCAGCCGGGCGAAGTTCCACTATTACGCCACGCCTGCTGAACTGGTACCCATGCTCGAAGAGAAAAGCCAGTGGCTGGAGAAAGCCGCGCTGGTATTTGGACGTGAAGATTCCGGATTAACCAACGAAGAGCTGGAATTGGCGGACGTTCTTACCGGTGCGCCGATGGTGGCCGATTATCCTTCCCTGAATTTGGGCCAGGCGGTCATGGTCTATTGCTATCAATTAGCCTCCCTAATGCAAATCCCTCAACCTCAGCCAGAAGCGGCAAATGAAAATCAGCTGGCCGCGCTGCGAACTCGCGTGCAGGGGCTGTTATCAAGCCTTGGCGTCGCGGACGATCAGAAAATGGCCGACTGGCTGCAGCAGCGTCTTGGTCGTCTTGAGCAACGGGACACCGCCATGTTGCACCGTTTGCTGCACGATATTGAAAAAAAATTGGCCGAGTAAAATACTGCCATAAGTTTTTACTATGGCGAATAAGTCTGTCTGAACGGGTTGCGTTTGGGGTAATCGGATGAAAATAAAGCGGCACGCAGCGGGACCTGAGAGTCTCCCAAAATGTGATCAAATTAAAAATCCATTGACTTAAGGGGCCCGATCCTTTAACCCTAAAAGAATACAGCACAGACAGATAATAATGACAGAGTACACAACATCCATGAAACGTATCAGCATCACCACCATTACCACAACCATCATCATTACCACAGGTAACGATGCGGGCTGACGCGTACAGGAAAAACAGAAAAAAGCCCGCACCTGAACAGTGCGGGCTTTTTTTTCGGCTAAAGGAAACGAGGTAGAACCATGCGAGTGTTGAAGTTCGGCGGTACATCAGTGGCAAATGCAGAACGTTTTCTGCGTGTTGCCGATATCCTGGAAAGCAACGCCAGGCAGGGGCAGGTTGCGACCGTGCTCTCTGCCCCGGCAAAAATCACGAACCATCTGGTGGCGATGATTGAAAAAACCATCGGTGGCCAGGATGCACTTCCGAACATCAGCGACGCAGAGCGTATCTTCGCTGACTTACTGCAAGGCCTGGCAGAAGCGCTGCCTGGCTTCCCGCATGCGCAGCTGAAGTCTTTTGTTGAACAAGAATTCGCGCAAATTAAACATGTCCTGCACGGCATCAGCCTTCTCGGCCAATGCCCGGACAGCATCAATGCAGCGCTGATTTGTCGCGGTGAAAAACTCTCTATCGCCATCATGGCCGGCGTGCTGGAAGCGCGCGGCCATAGCGTGACCGTGATCGATCCCGTTGAAAAACTGCTGGCGGTGGGCCACTACCTCGAATCCACCGTTGATATTGCCGAATCAACCCGCCGTATCGCCGCCAGCAAAATTCCCGCTGACCACATGATCCTGATGGCAGGCTTCACCGCCGGTAACGAGAAGGGCGAGCTGGTGGTGCTGGGCCGTAACGGTTCCGACTACTCCGCCGCCGTGCTGGCCGCCTGTTTACGCGCGGACTGTTGTGAGATCTGGACTGATGTTGACGGCGTGTATACCTGCGATCCGCGCCAGGTACCGGACGCCAGGCTGCTGAAGTCGATGTCGTACCAGGAAGCGATGGAGCTTTCCTACTTCGGCGCCAAAGTACTTCACCCGCGTACCATCTCCCCGATTGCCCAGTTCCAGATCCCTTGCCTGATTAAAAACACCGGTAACCCGCAGGCGCCGGGTACGCTGATTGGCGCGAGTACCGATGAGGACGGACTGCCGGTGAAAGGCATCTCCAACCTGAACAACATGGCGATGTTCAGCGTCTCGGGTCCGGGGATGAAAGGGATGGTCGGCATGGCGGCACGCGTGTTTGCGGCCATGTCCCGCAACGGTATTTCGGTGGTGCTGATCACCCAGTCATCCTCCGAGTACAGCATCAGCTTTTGCGTGCCGCAGGCTGACTGCCTTCGCGCCCGCCGCGCGCTGGAGGAAGAGTTCTATCTGGAGCTGAAAGAAGAATTGCTGGAGCCGCTCGCGATTCAGGAGCGTCTGGCGATCATCTCCGTGGTGGGCGACGGTATGCGCACCCTGCGCGGTATCTCCGCCAAATTCTTTGCCGCGCTGGCGCGCGCCAATATCAATATCGTGGCGATTGCCCAGGGCTCGTCAGAGCGTTCAATTTCTGTTGTTGTGGATAACGACGATGCCACCACCGGCGTTCGTGTGGTTCACCAGATGCTGTTCAACACCGATCAGGTTATCGAGCTGTTCCTGATTGGCGTGGGCGGCGTCGGCGGCGCGCTGCTGGAGCAGGTGAAGCGTCAGCAGGAATGGCTTAAGAAGAAACACATCGATCTGCGCGTCTGCGGGATCGCGAATTCCAGAGCGCTGCTGACCAACGTCCACGGCCTGAACCTGGAAAACTGGCAGGCCGAGATGAATGAGGCAAAAGAGCCGTTCAACCTGGGTCGCCTGATCCGTCTGGTAAAAGAGTATCATCTGCTTAACCCGGTCATCGTCGACTGTACCTCGAACCAGGCGGTGGCCGACCAGTACGCGGACTTCCTGCGCGAAGGTTTCCACGTGGTGACGCCGAACAAAAAGGCCAACACCTCGTCGATGGATTACTATCACCAGCTGCGTCTGGCAGCGAGCAAGTCGCGCCGCAAGTTCCTCTACGACACCAACGTGGGGGCAGGCCTGCCGGTTATAGAGAACCTGCAGAACCTGCTTAACGCGGGCGATGAGCTGCAGCGTTTCTCCGGCATTCTCTCCGGATCGCTGTCGTTTATCTTCGGCAAGCTGGATGAGGGGATGAGCCTCTCGGAGGCCACCCGCGCCGCGCGCGAGCTGGGCTATACCGAGCCGGATCCGCGTGACGACCTTTCCGGTATGGACGTGGCGCGCAAGCTGCTGATCCTCGCGCGCGAAACGGGCCGTGAGCTTGAGCTTTCCGATATTGTGATTGAGCCGGTCCTGCCGGCAGAATTTGACAGCAGCGGTGACGTCAGCGCCTTTATGGCCAGGCTGCCGCAGCTTGACGACGCGTTTGCCGCCCGCGTGGCGAAAGCCCGTGATGAAGGTAAGGTATTGCGCTATGTTGGCAACATTGAAGAAGATGGCGTGTGCCGGGTGAAGATTGCCGAAGTGGATGGCAACGACCCGCTGTACAAAGTCAAAAACGGCGAAAACGCCCTCGCGTTTTACAGCCACTATTATCAGCCACTGCCGTTGGTGCTTCGCGGCTATGGCGCAGGGAACGATGTTACGGCGGCGGGTGTCTTTGCCGATCTGCTGCGTACCCTGTCATGGAAGTTAGGAGTTTAACATGGTCAAAGTTTATGCCCCGGCTTCCAGCGCGAATATGAGCGTCGGATTTGACGTGCTGGGTGCGGCGGTGACGCCGGTAGACGGTTCGCTGCTGGGCGATACGGTGACGGTGGAAGCGGCAGACAGCTTCAGCCTGAATAACGTGGGCCGCTTCGCCAGCAAACTGCCGTCTGAGCCACGCGAGAATATCGTCTATCAGTGCTGGGAGCGTTTCTGTCAGGAGATCGGTAAAAACGTGCCGGTCGCCATGACGCTGGAAAAAAGTATGCCGATTGGCTCCGGGCTGGGTTCCAGCGCCTGCTCGGTGGTCGCCGCGCTGGTGGCGATGAACGAGCACTGCGGCAAGCCGCTGAACAACAACCGCCTGCTGGGTTTAATGGGCGAGCTGGAAGGGCGTATCTCCGGCAGCATTCACTATGACAACGTGGCGCCGTGCTTCCTCGGCGGCATGCAGCTGATGATCGAAGAAAATGGCATCATCAGCCAGCAGGTGCCAGGGTTTGATGAGTGGCTGTGGGTGCTGGCCTATCCGGGTATCAAGGTATCAACCGCGGAAGCGCGTGCGATCCTGCCCGCGCAGTATCGCCGTCAGGACTGTATCGCCCACGGGCGTCATCTGGCGGGCTTTATCCACGCCTGCTACACCCGTCAGCCGCAGCTGGCGGCCAAACTGATGAAGGACGTCATTGCCGAGCCGTACCGCACGAAGCTGCTGCCCGGCTTTAACGAGGCGCGACAGGCGTCCATGGATATCGGCGCGCAGGCGTGCGGCATCTCCGGCTCCGGCCCGACGCTGTTCGCCCTGTGCGACAAGCCTGACACTGCGCAGCGCGTGGCGGACTGGCTCTCTAAACACTACCTGCAAAATCAGGAAGGCTTTGTTCATATTTGCCGTCTGGACACGGCTGGCGCACGAGTACTGGGATAATTAATGAAACTCTACAACCTTAAAGATCATAACGAGCAGGTCAGCTTCGCGCAGGCGGTGACTCAGGGACTGGGCAAAAATCAGGGGCTGTTTTTCCCGCATGACCTGCCGGAATTCCAGCTGACCGAGATTGATGACCTGCTGAAGCAGGATTTTGTCACCCGCAGCACCAAAATTTTGTCCGCGTTTATCGGCGATGAAATTCCGCAGGAGCTGCTGGAAGAGCGCGTACGCGCGGCATTCGCGTTCCCGGCGCCGGTTCAGCAGGTTGAGCCTGATGTTGGCTGCCTGGAGCTGTTCCACGGTCCGACGCTGGCGTTCAAAGACTTCGGCGGCCGCTTTATGGCGCAGATGCTGACCCACATCAGTGGCGACAAGCCGGTGACCATCCTGACCGCGACCTCCGGGGATACCGGCGCGGCGGTCGCCCACGCGTTCTACGGCCTGAAAAACGTCCGCGTGGTGATCCTCTATCCGAAAGGTAAAATCAGCCCGCTGCAGGAGAAACTGTTCTGCACCCTCGGCGGCAACATTGAAACCGTGGCAATTGACGGCGATTTCGATGCCTGCCAGGCGCTGGTCAAGCAGGCCTTCGACGACGAAGAGCTGAAGGTGGCGCTGGGTCTGAACTCCGCCAACTCCATCAACATCAGCCGTCTGCTGGCGCAGATCTGCTACTACTTCGAAGCGGTGGCGCAGCTGCCGCAGGAAGCGCGCAATCAGCTGGTGATCTCCGTGCCGAGCGGTAACTTCGGTGACCTGACGGCTGGCCTGCTGGCGAAATCCCTGGGTCTGCCGGTGAAACGCTTTATCGCCGCCACCAACGCTAACGACACCGTGCCGCGCTTCCTGAAAGACGGTAAGTGGGCGCCGAACGCCACGCAGGCGACGCTCTCCAATGCGATGGATGTGTCTCAGCCGAACAACTGGCCGCGGGTGGAAGAGCTGTTCCGCCGTAAGATCTGGCGTCTGGGCGACCTGGGCTATGCTGCGGTGACGGATGAAACCACCAAATCCACCATGCGCGAGCTGAAGGCGGTGGGGTATACCTCTGAACCGCACGCGGCGATTGCTTACCGCGCGCTGCGCGACCAGATTAACCCAGGTGAATACGGCCTGTTCCTGGGGACCGCACATCCGGCGAAGTTCAAAGAGAGCGTGGAGGCGATCCTGGGCGAAACGCTGCCGCTGCCGAAAGAACTGGCCGAGCGTGCCGACCTGCCGCTGCTGTCCCATGAGCTGCCGGCGGACTTTGCGGCGCTGCGTAAGCTGATGATGACCCGCGCGTGATTTTTGTCGGGTGCGGCTACGCCTTACCCGACCTACAACTGATGATGACGCGTGCGTGATTGTGTTGCCCGGTGGCGGCTTCGCCTTACCGGGCCAACAAAGACGAACAAACCGTAGGCCGGGTAAGCGAAGCGCCACCCGGCTTTTTTTGTGAAGAAATTAAGGAGAAAAATAGCAGGGAAAAAGCAGAAATTCCCAATAAATGCGGTCACTTAGCGTTTAGGATTGCAGAGAATAACATCCCCCGTTCCCCTCGCGTAATCTCCTTACAACGGCCCACGTTGGGCAACGATAATAAGGAGTCACCGATGTCAAAACTGAAACCTGCGCTGATTGCGCTTTCACTGATGCTGGTCGCTCCCATGGCGGTTCAGGCATCCGAAATCACCCTCGTACCTGCGGTCAAACTGCAGATTGGCGACCGGGATAATAACGGGCACTACTGGGACGGTGGCCGCTGGCGCGACCATGACTGGTGGAAGGCGCATTATGACTGGCGCGATAACCGCTGGCGTCCTCACGATGAGCATCGCGAGCGTGACCACCATCATGACGATCGCCGTCCGGGTCCGGACTGGAAACACCACTAATGCAAAACCCCGCCAGCCGGCGGGGTTTGTTTTTACTGCTCGTGGCGCTTAAACACCAGCTCGCCTTTCCCCGACGCTTCTTCGTCAAAGAAATAGCCTTCGCTGTTGAAGGCGGTTAGCTGCTCCGGCTTCGTCAGGCGGTTCTGAATGATGTAGCGGCTCATCAGACCGCGCGCTTTCTTGGCGTAGAAGCTGATCACTTTGAACTTGCCGTTCTTCTCGTCGAGGAACACCGGCTTGATGATGTCGGCATCCAGCTTTTTCGGCTTCACCGACTTGTAGTATTCATCGGACGCCAGGTTAATTACCACGTTATCGCCCTGCGCGCGCAGCGCCGCATTCAGCTTATCGGTAATGATATCGCCCCAGAAATGGTACAGGTCTTTGCCTTTGGCATTCTCCAGACGAATCCCCATCTCCAGACGATAAGGCTGCATCAGATCCAGCGGGCGCAGTACGCCGTACAGGCCCGACAGCATGCGCAGATGCTGCTGGGCAAAATCGAAATCGGCTTCGCTAAAATCTTCCGCCTGCAGGCCGGTGTACACATCACCTTTAAACGCCAGAATCGCCTGGCGAGCGTTAGCCGGGGTGAAATCCGGGTGCCACTCGTGAAAGCGGGTCGCGTTCAAATCGGCCAGCTTGTCGCTGATGCTCATCAGCGAGGCGATTTGCGGCGCTGAGAGCTTACGCGCTTCGCGGATCAGCTGTTGCGAATAGTCCAGCAGTTCAGGCTGGGTATAGCGCTCGGTGGCGAGCGGGCTCTGGTAGTTGAGCGTTTTTGCAGGTGAAATCAGAATCAGCATATCCAGTCCTTGCAGGAAATTTAGAGCGACTTTAGCAAAAAATCGCCCTGAATTGATCGATAGCTGTTATTGCCGCGGCAAATCATCCCACGTGCCGGGGGCAAGCTGCGCCTTGATATCGGGATAGCGGGCGGGATCAAATACCGGCGGAACGCCGAGTTTGCGCTGACGCAGATAGTCTCTGGCAATCAGGGTCACCACGGGCGAGAGCAGCAGGATCGCCGTGAGGTTAGTGATTGCCATCAGCGCCATAATGATATCGGCCAGTTGCCAGACCAGCGGCATACTGAGCAGGGAGCCTGCTACCACCATCAGGATAACCCCCAGACGCAGGGTTCCGATCGCGGCGCGGGAGTCGAGTTTCAGGAAAATAAGGTTATTTTCGGCGTAGAGGTAATTCACCACAATCGAGCTGAAGGCAAACAAGATCAGGATGAGAGAGACAAATCCGGCTCCCCAGCCGCCGGTCAGGGTCACCAGCGCCTGCTGGAGAAGCTGTATCCCGACGGTTCCCGACGCGTGGGGGACGGGGCCTGCCAGCAGCAAAATCATGGCGCTGGCGGAACAGATAATAATGGTATCGGTAAAGACGCCAATCATCTGCACAATGCCTTGTGCGGCCGGGTGTGGCGGCCATGAAGAGGCGGCGGCTGCCGCATTGGGGGTTGACCCCATACCGGCTTCATTGGAGAACATGCCCCGCTGAAAACCCGCCATCAGCGCCTGGCTGAAGGTGTAGCCCAGCGCGCCGGATGCCACTTCGCGCCAGCCAAAGGCGCTTTTGACGATGGTGGCAAGCACGCCCGGCACCTGGTCGAGATGCAGTGCGGCGACGAACAGGCTCGCGGCAACCCAGAGCAGCGCCATAATGGGCACCAGCCATTGCATCAGGCGAGCGATACCCTTGAGACCGAATGAAATGGTAAGCAGAACGATCGAAGCTAAAGCGAGACCCGCGAGCCACTCGGGGCAGGAGAAGGCATAGCGCATGGCATGGGCGACCGAGTTCGCCTGGACGGTATTAAAAATAAGACCGTACGCGAGCAGTAAAAAAAGCGAGAACAGGACGCCCATCCAGCGCATCCCCAGGCCACGCGCCATGTACCAGGCTGGACCACCGCGAAACTGGCCGCGCTTATCTTTCTCTTTGTAGAGTTGCGCAAGCGAACTTTCGGCAAAGGAGGTGGCCATACCGAGAAGTGCCGTCATCCACATCCAGAAGACCGCGCCTGGCCCACCGGCGCTGATGGCCAGTGCTACCCCCGCCAGATTCCCGCTGCCCAGGCGTGCCGCAAGGCTGGTACAGAGCGCCTGAAACGACGTTAATCCGCCCGGCTGGGGCGTGACGCTGTTTTTCAGACTTCTGCCAAACTTGCGAATATAGCGAAACTGGATAAACCCACTGCGTAGCGTAAACCAAATACCTGCTCCCAGAAGCAGGTAAATCATTATCGAACCCCAGAGGACTTCGTTAATAAAGAAAAAGAAATCAGGCATTAACGTCCCTCTTGTTGATGCCAACGTGAATATGTAAGCGCTACCACTGATTGGGCATGCTGTTGCTTAGCAGCCTGTTAATATTCTGAGTTTATCATACTCTGCCTAAGCGCACTGTCTGCGGTTGCGCTACCCCTCCGTCGTGTTATCATCAGGGCAGACCGGTTACATCCCCCTAACAAGTAAACCTGTCATTTTTCCGCTGCAGGCATGCTGTCGGTAGCGTGAATTATCCAGGGCACGTTAAAAGAGAAACACTATCATGACGGATAAATTGACCTCCCTTCGTCAGTTCACCACTGTCGTAGCTGACACCGGAGATATCGCGGCAATGAAGCTGTACCAGCCGCAGGATGCCACAACTAACCCTTCTCTGATCCTTAACGCCGCACAGATCCCTGAGTATCGCAAACTGATTGACGAGGCTGTGACCTGGGCGAAAGCGCAGAGCAACGACCGCGCGCAGCAGGTTGTGGACGCTACTGATAAACTTGCCGTGAACATCGGTCTCGAGATCCTGAAACTGGTTCCGGGCCGTATCTCTACCGAAGTAGACGCACGTCTCTCCTACGACACCGAAGCGTCTATCGCGAAAGCAAAACGTCTGATCAAACTGTACAACGATGCGGGCATCAGCAACGATCGTATCCTGATCAAACTGGCTTCTACCTGGCAGGGTATCCGCGCGGCAGAGCAGCTGGAAAAAGAGGGTATCAACTGTAACCTGACCCTGCTGTTCTCCTTCGCGCAGGCGCGTGCATGTGCAGAAGCTGGCGTATACCTGATTTCTCCGTTCGTGGGCCGTATTCTGGACTGGTACAAAGCCAACACCGATAAGAAAGAGTACGCACCGGCTGAAGATCCAGGCGTGATTTCTGTGACTGAAATCTACGAATACTACAAACAGCATGGCTATGAGACTGTGGTTATGGGCGCAAGCTTCCGTAACGTCGGTGAAATCATCGAGCTGGCTGGCTGTGACCGCCTGACCATCGCGCCAGCGCTGCTGAAAGAGCTGGCAGAAAGCGAAGGCACCCTGGAGCGTAAACTGTCTTACACCGGTGAAGTGAAAGCACGCCCAGAGCGCATCACTGAATCCGAGTTCCTGTGGCAGCACAACCAGGATCCAATGGCGGTAGACAAGCTGGCGGACGGTATCCGTAAGTTTGCTGTTGACCAGGAAAAACTGGAAAAAATGATCGGCGACCTGCTGTAATCATTCCGCGTGACCGGGCTCCCGGTCACGCGACTGCTTTCGTACCCTGTCTGAATTTCCTCTCTGCGTGTATCATTCCCTTTAATCAGTACTCTTTGAATGGAATGGATATGAATACCTTACGCATCGGCTTAGTGTCGATTTCTGACCGCGCCTCCAGCGGTGTTTACCAGGATAAAGGCATCCCCGCTCTGGAAGCGTGGCTGGCCAGTGCACTGACTACCCCGTTTGAGATCCAGACTCGCTTGATTCCCGACGAACAGCCGATTATCGAGCAGACCCTGTGTGAGCTGGTGGATGAGATGAGCTGTCACCTGGTGTTAACCACCGGCGGAACCGGGCCCGCGCGCCGTGATGTGACGCCGGACGCGACGTTGGCGATTGCCGATCGTGAAATGCCGGGCTTCGGCGAACAGATGCGCCAGATCAGTCTACACTTTGTCCCGACAGCCATTCTTTCCCGCCAGGTAGGGGTGATCCGCAAGCAGGCGTTGATTCTGAACCTGCCGGGCCAGCCGAAGTCGATCAAAGAGACGCTGGAAGGGCTAAAAGCGGAAGACGGCAGCGTCATCGTTCACGGCATCTTTGCAAGTGTACCGTATTGTATACAGCTGCTTGACGGCCCGTATGTCGAAACCGATGAGAAAGTGGTAGCAGCTTTTCGTCCTAAAAACGCGCGTCGCGAAACAATCTCCTGAAATTAATCAATATGTGACATAAGCTGAAGCGGCGATAGCGTGGTAACGGTTTTACGGTATAGTAATTTTTTCTTTACGATTTCTGTAAAAATAAATCCACAATACACGCATAATGGTTCGCTATGTCACATAACGCCCGACCTCTGAATCGACAGGACTACAAAACCCTCACGCTCGCGGCCTTAGGCGGTGCGCTGGAGTTTTACGACTTCATTATCTTCGTCTTCTTCGCTGCCGTAGTGGGGGAGCTCTTCTTCCCGGCAGATATACCGGAGTGGCTGCGTCAGGTGCAAACCTTCGGCATTTTTGCTGCCGGGTATCTGGCGCGTCCGCTGGGCGGCATTATCATGGCCCACTTTGGCGATCTGGTCGGGCGTAAAAAGATGTTTACCCTCAGCATCCTGCTGATGGCGGTCCCCACGCTGGCCATTGGTCTGCTGCCCACCTATGCCTCGATGGGCATTCTCGCGCCGTTGCTGCTGTTGCTGATGCGCGTGCTTCAGGGCGCGGCGATTGGCGGTGAAGTGCCGGGCGCGTGGGTGTTTGTCGCAGAGCATGTTCCGGCGCGCCGCATTGGTATCGCCTGTGGAACCTTAACCGCGGGGCTGACCATCGGGATCCTGCTCGGCTCGGTGGTCGCCACCATTGTGAATACCAGCATGACGCAGCAGGCCGTACACGACTGGGGCTGGCGTATTCCGTTCCTGCTGGGCGGGGCGTTTGGCCTGGTGGCGATGTACCTGCGCCGCTGGCTGCAGGAGACACCGATTTTCCTCGAAATGCAGCAGCGTAAAGCGCTGGCGCAGGAGCTGCCGGTGAAGGCGGTTGTGGTACGTCATAAAAAGGCGGTGGTGGTGTCGATGCTGCTCACCTGGCTACTCTCGGCCGGGATTGTGGTGGTGATATTGATGTCTCCGGTGTGGCTGCAAAAGCAGTACGGTTTCGCCCCAGCCCTGACGCTACAGGCAAACAGTATCGCGACAATCATGCTCTGCTTTGGCTGTCTGGCCGCCGGGCTGGCGGCAGATCGTTTCGGGGCCAGCGTTACCTTTATTGTCGGCAGCCTGTTACTGGCCGCCTCAAGCTGGGCGTTTTACCATCTGGCAGGCAGCCATCCTGAACAGCTGTTCCTGCTGTACGGCACTGTAGGGCTGTGCGTGGGCGTTGTCGGGGCGGTACCGTACGTGATGGTCCGCGCGTTCCCGCCGGAGGTACGCTTCACCGGGATCTCATTTTCCTACAACGTGTCGTATGCCATTTTCGGTGGGCTAACGCCGATTGCGGTGACGGTCCTGATGGGCGTCTCTCCCATGGCTCCGGCCTGGTACGTGCTGGCGCTGTCGGTGATGGGGCTGGTATTGGGATTTTGGCTTCGTCAGGCGGGGGGATGTCGTGCCCGCGAGGCGGACACGACAGAGGGATCAGTGTTTTTCACCAATCGGTAGCACGGTGCGGTCAAACTGCTCGTTCAGCACTTCACCCATTGCCAGGTAGATAGCGCTTGCGCCGCAAACCAGACCAATCCAGCCGGCAACGTGAACGATGCCTTCGTTATCCACCAGGTGACCGATTGCCAGCAGGGCAAACAGCACGGTCAGGCTCAGGAAGACGAACTGCAGCATGCGGTTGCCTTTCAGGGTACCGAAGAACATGAACAGGGTGAAGACGCCCCACAGGCCCAGGTAGACGCCCAGGAAGTGGGCGTTTGCCGCGTCTGCCATGCCCATTTTAGGCAGCAGCAGAATGGCGACCAGGGTCAGCCAGAAAGAACCGTAAGAGGTGAAGGCGGTTAAGCCGAAGGTATTGCCTTTCTTATATTCCAGCAGGCCCGCAAAGATTTGCGCGATACCGCCATAAAAAATGCCCATCGCCAGGATGATGCCATCCATCGGGAACATCCCGATATTGTGCAGGTTCAGCAGAATAGTGGTCATGCCAAAACCCATCAGGCCCAGCGGAGCCGGATTAGCCAACTTAGTGTTGCCCATAAGTCCTCAAAAAAATCATCATTAATATGGTGAAATGGTTAAACCCGCGTCAGTTCTCCCTGACGGGGCGCGGCATCATAATGGGCGCAATCGATGGCGTCTATGATCTCATCAGGGTGAAATTAAAATTTTTTTTATGCTTGCCCCTTGATGGATGCCGTCGCGACCCCATCTTGTAGTCAACCGCAGTGTGTGGACCTGAAAAAAATCAAATCTGGGCAGTTGAAAAAGCACGTTCTGCCCTTATTACAGGTACACAACCACATGTTGACTGAATTTTTAGTGGAGACGTTTAGATGGGTAAAATTATTGGTATCGACCTGGGTACTACCAACTCTTGTGTAGCGATTATGGATGGCACTACTGCACGCGTGCTGGAGAACGCCGAGGGCGATCGCACCACGCCTTCTATCATTGCTTATACCCAGGACGGTGAAACTCTGGTTGGTCAGCCGGCTAAACGTCAGGCAGTGACAAACCCGCAAAACACTCTGTTTGCGATTAAACGCCTGATCGGTCGCCGCTTCCAGGACGAAGAAGTTCAGCGTGACGTTTCCATCATGCCTTACAAAATCATCGCGGCAGATAACGGCGATGCATGGCTTGATGTGAAAGGCACCAAAACGGCACCACCGCAGATTTCTGCTGAAGTGCTGAAAAAAATGAAGAAAACCGCGGAAGATTACCTGGGTGAGCCGGTAACTGAAGCTGTTATCACCGTTCCTGCATACTTCAACGATGCTCAGCGTCAGGCAACCAAAGATGCTGGCCGTATCGCAGGTCTGGAAGTAAAACGTATCATCAACGAACCAACCGCGGCTGCTCTGGCTTACGGTCTGGATAAAGAAGTCGGCAACCGTACTATCGCGGTTTACGACCTGGGTGGTGGTACCTTCGATATCTCTATTATCGAAATCGACGAAGTTGACGGCGAAAAAACCTTCGAAGTTCTCGCAACCAACGGTGATACCCACCTGGGTGGTGAAGACTTCGATACCCGTCTGATCAACTACCTCGTTGACGAGTTCAAGAAAGATCAGGGCATTGACCTGCGTAACGACCCGCTGGCTATGCAGCGCCTGAAAGAAGCCGCTGAGAAAGCGAAGATCGAACTGTCTTCCGCTCAGCAGACCGACGTGAACCTGCCGTACATCACTGCAGACGCGACCGGTCCTAAACACATGAACATCAAAGTGACCCGTGCGAAACTGGAAAGCCTGGTAGAAGACCTGGTGAACCGTTCTATCGAGCCGCTGAAAGTTGCTCTGCAGGACGCTGGCCTGTCCGTGTCTGATATCAACGACGTTATCCTCGTTGGTGGCCAGACCCGTATGCCAATGGTGCAGAAGAAAGTGGCTGAGTTCTTTGGTAAAGAGCCACGTAAAGACGTTAACCCGGACGAAGCAGTGGCTATCGGTGCTGCGGTTCAGGGTGGCGTACTGACCGGTGAAGTGAAAGACGTACTGCTGCTGGACGTTACCCCGCTGTCTCTGGGTATCGAAACCATGGGCGGTGTGATGACTGCGCTCATCAACAAAAACACCACCATCCCAACCAAGCACAGCCAGGTGTTCTCTACCGCTGAAGACAACCAGTCTGCGGTAACCATCCATGTGCTGCAGGGTGAGCGTAAGCGTGCGGCGGATAACAAATCTCTGGGTCAGTTCAACCTGGACGGTATTAACCCGGCACCGCGCGGCATGCCACAGATCGAAGTCACCTTCGACATCGATGCTGACGGTATCCTGCACGTGTCTGCGAAAGACAAAAACAGCGGTAAAGAGCAGAAGATCACCATCAAGGCATCTTCTGGTCTGAACGAAGCGGAAATCGAAAAAATGGTTCGCGATGCCGAAGCTAACGCGGAATCCGACCGTAAGTTCGAAGAGCTGGTTCAGACCCGCAACCAGGGTGACCATCTGCTGCACAGCACCCGTAAGCAGGTTGAAGAAGCAGGCGATAAACTGCCAGCGGAAGACAAGACTGCTATCGAAGCTGCACTGAGTGCGCTGGAATCCTCACTGAAAGGTGAAGATAAAGCGGACATCGAAGCGAAGATGCAGGAACTGGCACAGGCTTCTCAGAAGCTGATGGAAATCGCTCAGCAGCAGCACGCTCAACAGCAGGCGGGCGCTGACGCTTCGGCGAACAATGCGAAAGACGACGACGTTGTCGACGCTGAGTTCGAAGAAGTTAAAGATAAAAAATAATCGCCCTGATGCAGGGTAATTAATCGGCACGGGCGTAGGAGAACTCTCCACGCCCGTGCTCGCATGTTAAGGGGCTTAAAAAAACCAATGGCAAAGCAAGACTATTACGAGATTTTAGGCGTTCCGAAAACTGCGGAAGAGCGTGAAATCAAAAAGGCGTATAAGCGCCTGGCCATGAAATTCCACCCGGACCGTAATCAGGGTGACAAAGAGGCTGAAGCCAAATTTAAAGAGATCAAAGAAGCCTACGAAGTCCTGACCGATGCACAAAAACGTGCGGCCTATGACCAGTACGGTCACGCAGCCTTTGAACAGGGCGGCATGGGCGGCGGTGGATTCGGTGGCGGCGGCTTTGGCGGCGGTGCCGACTTCAGCGATATCTTTGGCGATGTCTTCGGCGACATCTTCGGCGGTGGGCGTGGTCGTCAGCGCGCGGCGCGCGGCGCGGATCTGCGCTACAACATGGATCTGACGCTGGAAGAGGCCGTTCGCGGTGTTACCAAAGAGATCCGTATTCCGACGCTGGAAGAGTGTGACGTCTGCCACGGCAGCGGCGCGAAAGCGGGTACCCAGCCTCAGACCTGTCCAACCTGTCACGGCTCCGGTCAGGTCCAGATGCGTCAGGGCTTCTTCGCGGTACAGCAGGCCTGTCCGCACTGTCACGGTCGCGGTACGCTGATTAAAGATCCGTGCACCAAATGCCACGGCCACGGTCGCGTTGAGAAAACCAAGACCCTGTCCGTTAAAATCCCGGCTGGCGTGGATACGGGCGACCGCATCCGTCTGGCGGGTGAGGGTGAAGCTGGCGAACACGGCGCACCGGCAGGCGATCTGTACGTTCAGGTGCAGGTGAAACAGCACGCTATCTTCGAGCGCGAAGGGAACAACCTGTACTGTGAAGTGCCGATCAACTTCGCGATGGCGGCTCTCGGCGGCGAAATCGAAGTGCCGACGCTGGATGGTCGCGTCAATCTGAAGATCCCGGGCGAGACCCAGACCGGTAAGCTGTTCCGCATGCGCGGGAAAGGCGTTAAATCCGTTCGCGGTGGTGCGCAGGGCGACCTGCTGTGCCGCGTCGTCGTGGAAACGCCGGTTGGCCTGAACGATAAGCAGAAACAGCTGCTGAAAGAGTTGCAGGAAAGCTTTGGTGGTCCGACGGGTGAGAAAAACAGCCCGCGTTCCAAAAGCTTCTTCGATGGCGTCAAAAAATTCTTCGATGATTTGACCCGCTAATCCGTTAGCTGGTTTTCATCTTCAAAAAGCCCGGAAGCGATTCCGGGCTTTTTTTATTTACGGTTATTGCTCGGTAAAAGTGAATCTATACTCAATATTAATCTGTTTTTGCCGAGCTATTTGGCTTGGTATTATGGTTTTATCGAGGTATTGTTGTAAAAGAGAGAACTTAAATGAAATTACTACACCGTTTCTTTAGCAGTGAGGCGTCCGGTGGCGTGCTCCTGATTATTGCCGCAGCGGCCGCGATGGTGCTGGCTAATCTTGGCATCACGCGGGATCTCTATCATGCATTTCTGGAAACGCCCGTTGAGCTGAAGGTCGGGGCGCTGGAAATTAACAAGAACATGCTGCTGTGGATCAACGATGCGCTGATGGCGGTGTTCTTCCTGCTGGTGGGGCTTGAAGTTAAGCGTGAGCTGGTTCTGGGCTCGCTTGCCAGCCGCCAGCGCGCGGCGTTCCCGGTTATTGCCGCGCTCGGTGGGATGGTGGTGCCGGCGCTGCTCTTCCTGGCGTTCACCTGGCAGGATCCGGTTGCACGTCACGGCTGGGCGATCCCGGCCGCGACGGATATCGCCTTTGCGCTCGGGGTGCTGGCCTTGCTGGGAAGCCGCGTGCCGGTTGCGCTGAAAATCTTCCTGATGGCGCTGGCGATCATCGATGATCTTGGCGCCATTGTGATTATCGCGCTGTTCTACACCAGCGATCTGTCGATCCTGTCTCTGAGCGTGGCTGCCGGAGCGATTGCGGTGCTGGCGCTGCTGAACATCTTTAATGTGCGCCGCATCGGTATCTACATCCTCGTGGGGATGGTGCTGTGGACGGCGGTGCTGAAATCCGGCGTGCACGCCACGCTGGCTGGGGTGATCGTCGGCTTCTTCGTACCGCTTAAGCCGCAGGACGGCAAGTCGCCGGCCAAACAGCTGGAGCATGTGCTGCACCCGTGGGTCGCCTTTATGATCCTGCCCCTGTTTGCGTTTGCCAACGCCGGGGTTTCGCTGGGCGGCGTGACGCTGGACGGGCTGACGTCCGTGCTGCCGCTGGGCATTATTGCCGGTCTGTTTATCGGTAAGCCGCTGGGTATTAGCCTCTTTTGCTGGCTGGCGACGAAACTGAAGCTGGCGTCATTGCCGCACGGCACCACGTTTAAGCAGATTATGGCCGTCGGCGTGCTGTGTGGAATAGGGTTTACGATGTCGATCTTTATCTCGACGCTGGCGTTTGGCGCGCATGCGCCTGAGCTGATCGTCTGGGCGAAACTCGGCATTCTCATCGGGTCATTACTGGCCGCCGTAATTGGTTATACCTTGTTGAAGGTGAAATTGTCCGGACAGGCCGTCCAGGCATAACGGAACACCGGGAGGAGGCGATCCTTCTCCCGAAACACACTCAAGGAGCGAAGACGCGATGTCTCATTTGAATTACAACCATCTTTACTACTTCTGGCACGTCTATAGACAGGGCTCGGTGGTCGGGGCTGCAGAGGCGCTCTACCTGACGCCGCAAACCATCACCGGGCAAATCAAGGCGCTGGAAGAACGTTTGCAGGGCAAGCTGTTCAAGCGTAAGGGGCGCGGGATTGAACCCAGCGAGCTGGGTGAGTTGGTTTTCCGCTACGCGGACAAAATGTTTACCCTTAGCCAGGAGATGCTGGATATCGTCAACTACCGCAAAGAGTCGAACCTGCTCTTTGATGTTGGCGTGGCGGATGCGCTGTCCAAACGGCTGGTGAGCGGCGTGCTGGATGCGGCGGTGGTCGAAGACGAGCAAATCCACCTGCGCTGCTTTGAATCCACTCACGAGATGCTGCTGGAACAGCTGAGCCAGCACAAGCTGGACATGATTATCTCGGATTGTCCGATCGACTCCACGCAGCAGGAAGGGCTGTTCTCGGTGAAAATTGGGGAATGCGGCGTGAGCTTCTGGTGCATTAATCCGCCGCCGGAGAAACCCTTCCCGGCCTGCCTGGAAGAGCGTCGACTGCTGGTGCCGGGAAGACGTTCCATGCTGGGGCGCAAGCTCCTGAACTGGTTTAACTCGCAGGGGCTGAACGTGGAAATCCTCGGCGAATTTGACGATGCGGCGCTGATGAAAGCCTTTGGTGAAGCCCACAACGCCATCTTCGTTGCGCCGACGCTCTACGCGCACGATCTCTATTCGGACGACAAGATTACGGAGATAGGCAGAGTGGATAACGTGATGGAGGAGTATCACGCCATCTTTGCTGAAAGGATGATTCAGCATCCGGCGGTACAGCGAATCTGTAACCGTGACTACTCGGCGCTGTTTACGCCACCGGCAATCTGAAGATATAAAAAAACCCGCGTTAAGCGGGTTCTTTTAAAACAAGCAACAACAAGCGGCGATTAAGCCAGTTTGTTGATCTGCGCGGTCAGGTTTGCTTTATGACGCGCTGCTTTGTTTTTGTGGATCAGACCTTTAGCAGCCTGACGATCCACGATTGGTTGCATTTCGTTAAATGCGTTCTGCGCAGCAGCTTTGTCGCCAGCTTCGATAGCTGCGTATACTTTCTTGATGAAGGTACGCATCATAGAGCGACGGCTTGCGTTGTGCTTACGAGCCTTCTCAGACTGTACGGCACGTTTCTTAGCTGATTTGATATTAGCCAAGGTCCAACTCCCAAATATGATCTATGTGGACAATTCAAAGGCCGAGGAATATGCCCTCTATACCTTCTTTTGTCAATGGATTTGTGCAAATAAGCGCCGTTAATGTGGCGACGCTACGTTACGTAGTGATGGCGCAGGATTCTACCAGCTTGTTGTCCGTGAATACAGCTTTTCGGCATAAAAATCGCAGTTCGCGAGCAGATTTTTCCGCTGCGAAAGGTCAGCCTGATGAAATCATTACGGCTTTCTGTTTTGCACGAACAATCGCCGGTTAACCTTAACCGCTGTACAAGGTATACTTTGGCGATTTTCACTGTTTTGAGCCAGACATGAAGCTGATACGC
Organism: Enterobacter sp. fkY84-1; assembly: GCF_052974705.1. Taxonomy (NCBI): domain Bacteria; kingdom Pseudomonadati; phylum Pseudomonadota; class Gammaproteobacteria; order Enterobacterales; family Enterobacteriaceae; genus Enterobacter; species Enterobacter sp. fkY84-1. Next base: position 690,124 of record NZ_CP169393.1, read on the forward strand.
GGCATACATAATCTCAGCAGAGCCCCGCACGGGTGCGTGCTGACCATTGGTAATTTCGACGGCGTGCATCGTGGTCATCAGGCGCTGTTGCAGGGATTGCGTAAAGAAGGGGAGGCTCGCGGCCTGCCCGTAGTAGTGATGATTTTCGAACCGCAGCCGCTGGAGCTGTTCGCGGGCGATAAATCTCCCGCCCGTCTTACACGCCTGCGCGAGAAGTTGCGCTATCTGGCTGAGTCCGGCGTGGACTATGTATTGTGCGTACGTTTCGATCGCCGCTTTGCCGCGCTGACAGCACAAAATTTCGTCAGCGACCTGCTGGTGAAGCGTCTTGGCGTGCAGTTTCTTGCCGTGGGCGATGATTTCCGCTTTGGCGCTGGTCGTCAGGGTGATTTCTTGCTATTACAGAAGGCTGGTCTGGAGTACGGTTTTGACGTCACCAGCGCGATGACCTTCTGTGAAGGCGGCGTGCGCGTTAGCAGCACGGCAGTGCGGCAGGCGCTGGCCAACGATGAACTGGATACGGCAGAAAACCTGCTGGGACATCCGTTCACCATCTCTGGTCGCGTGGTCCATGGCGATGCGCTGGGCCGCACGATAGGTTTCCCGACGGCGAATATACCGCTGCGTCGTCAGGTTTCCCCGGTTAAAGGGGTCTATGCGGTGGAAGTGGCAGGACTGGGCGAAAAGCCGTTTTACGGCGTCGCCAACATTGGCACGCGTCCGACCGTCGCCGGTGTGCGTCAACAGTTAGAAGTGCACCTGCTGGACGTTGTAATGGACCTGTATGGGCGCCATATAGATGTAATACTGCGTAAAAAAATACGCAACGAGCAGCGATTTGGTTCGCTGGATGAACTCAAAGCGCAAATTGCGCGAGATGAATTAACAGCCCGCGAGTTTTTTGGGCTTTGAACCCGGCTTAACTGCCTACGTGATAAATACGGAACCGAGAATCTGATGAGTGACTATAAATCAACCCTGAATTTGCCGGAAACAGGGTTCCCGATGCGCGGCGATCTCGCCAAGCGTGAACCGGGAATGCTGGCGCGTTGGACCGATGATGACCTGTACGGCATCATTCGTGCAGCCAAAAAAGGCAAAAAAACCTTCATTCTGCATGATGGCCCTCCCTATGCGAATGGCAGCATTCATATTGGTCACTCTGTAAATAAGATTCTGAAAGACATTATCGTGAAGTCCAAAGGACTCGCGGGATATGACTCGCCTTACGTTCCGGGCTGGGACTGCCACGGCCTGCCAATCGAGCTGAAAGTTGAGCAGGAATTTGGCAAGCCTGGTGAGAAATTCACCGCCGCCGAGTTCCGTGCGAAGTGCCGCGAATACGCAGCCACCCAGGTTGACGGTCAGCGCGCTGACTTCATTCGTCTGGGCGTACTGGGCGACTGGTCGCATCCGTACCTGACCATGGACTTCAAAACCGAAGCCAACATCATCCGTGCGCTGGGCAAAATTATCGGTAACGGCCACCTGCACAAAGGCGCGAAGCCGGTGCACTGGTGCGTGGACTGCCGTTCTGCGCTGGCAGAAGCGGAAGTGGAGTATTACGACAAAACCTCTCCATCTATCGACGTAGCCTTCCATGCCGTCGATCAGGATGCGGTGAAAGCCAAATTTGGCGTGTCGTCCGTTAACGGCCCGATCTCGCTGGTGATCTGGACCACCACCCCGTGGACCCTGCCAGCCAACCGCGCGATCTCCCTGTCCGGTGAATTCGAATACGCGCTGGTGCAGATTGACGGCCAGGCGGTTATCCTGGCGAAAGATCTGGTTGAAAGCGTGCTGAAGCGCGCGAACATCGCCGATTACACCGTGCTGGGCACAGTAAAAGGCGACGCGCTTGAGCTGATGCGCTTCAAACACCCGTTCCTGGACTTCGACGTTCCGGCGATCCTGGGCGACCACGTAACTCTGGACGCGGGTACCGGTGCGGTACATACCGCCGGTGGCCACGGTCCTGACGACTACAACATCAGCCTGAAGTACGGTCTGGAAATCGCTAACCCGGTGGGGCCGGACGGTTCCTACCTGCCTGGCACCTACCCGGCGCTGGACGGTATCAACGTCTTCAAAGCGAACGACATTATTGTCGACATGCTGCGCACCAGCGGCGCGCTGCTGCACGTTGAAAAAATGCAGCACAGCTATCCGTGCTGCTGGCGTCATAAGACGCCAATCATCTTCCGTGCGACCCCGCAGTGGTTCGTCAGCATGGATCAGAAGGGCCTGCGCGAGCAGTCTCTGAAAGAGATCAAAGGCGTGCAGTGGATCCCGGACTGGGGTCAGGCGCGTATCGAATCCATGGTGGCTAACCGTCCTGACTGGTGTATCTCCCGTCAGCGTACCTGGGGCGTGCCGATGTCGCTGTTCGTGCATAAAGAGACGCATGAGCTGCACCCGAACACCCTGGAACTGATGGAAGAAGTGGCGAAGCGCGTCGAAGTTGACGGCATCCAGGCGTGGTGGGATCTCGACGCCCGTGACATCCTGGGCGCTGATGCTGACAACTACGAGAAAGTGCCGGATACCCTGGACGTATGGTTCGATTCCGGGTCTACCCACTCCTCCGTGGTTGACGTGCGTCCGGAGTTTGCCGGTCACGCTGCCGATATGTATCTGGAAGGGTCTGACCAACACCGCGGCTGGTTCATGTCATCTCTGATGATCTCCACCGCCATGAAGGGTAAAGCGCCTTACCGTCAGGTACTGACTCACGGCTTCACCGTGGATGGTCAGGGCCGTAAGATGTCTAAATCTATCGGTAATACCGTTTCTCCGCAGGACGTGATGAACAAGCTGGGCGCAGACATTCTGCGTCTGTGGGTGGCGTCGACCGACTACACCGGCGAAATGGCGGTGTCTGACGAGATCCTGAAACGCGCTGCCGACAGCTATCGTCGTATCCGTAACACCGCGCGCTTCCTGCTGGCGAACCTGAACGGGTTTGATCCGGCAAAAGACATGGTGAAACCGGAAGAGATGGTCGTGCTGGACCGCTGGGCGGTAGGCTGCGCGAAAGCGGCGCAGGAAGATATCCTGAAGGCCTACGAGTCTTATGACTTCCACGAAGTGGTGCAGCGCCTGATGCGCTTCTGCTCCATCGAGATGGGCTCGTTCTACCTCGACATCATCAAAGACCGTCAGTACACCGCGAAAGCGGACAGCGTGGCGCGTCGTAGCTGCCAGACCGCGCTGTTCCATATCGCAGAAGCGCTGGTACGCTGGATGGCGCCGATCATGTCCTTCACCGCGGATGAAATCTGGGGTTATCTGCCGGGCGACCGTGAGAAGTATGTCTTCACCGGCGAGTGGTACGAAGGTCTGTTCGATCTCTCCAGCACCGAAGCAATGAACGATGCCTTCTGGGACGAGCTGCTGAAAGTGCGTGGCGAAGTGAACAAGGTTATCGAGCAGGCGCGTGCTGATAAGAAAGTCGGCGGCTCTCTGGAAGCGGCAGTAACCCTGTACGCGGAGCCAGAGCTGGCGGCGAAGCTGACGGCGCTGGGCGATGAATTACGATTTGTCCTGTTGACCTCCGGTGCGAAAGTTGCGGATTATGCTGACGCGTCTGCTGATGCTCAGCAGAGCGAACTGCTCAAAGGACTGAAAGTCGCGCTGAGCAAAGCCGACGGTGAGAAATGCCCGCGTTGCTGGCATTACACCACCGATGTCGGTCAGGTGGCGGAACACGCAGACATCTGCGGACGCTGTGTAAGCAACGTCGCCGGTGACGGCGAAAAACGTAAGTTTGCCTGATGAGTAAAACTCTCTGTTCAACAGGACTGCGCTGGCTGTGGCTGGTTGTGGTGGTGCTGATTATCGATCTGGGCAGCAAGTTCCTGATCCTCCAGAACTTTGCTCTGGGGGAGACGGTGCCGCTGTTCCCGTCGCTTAACCTGCACTACGCGCGCAACTACGGTGCGGCGTTCAGTTTCCTTGCCGACAGCGGTGGCTGGCAGCGCTGGTTCTTTGCGGGTATCGCTCTCGGTATCTGCGTGATCCTGGCGGTGCTGATGTACCGCTCGAAGGCAACGCAAAAGCTGAATAACATCGCCTACGCGCTGATCATTGGCGGCGCGCTGGGCAACCTGTTTGATCGCCTGTGGCACGGCTTTGTGGTCGATATGATCGACTTCTACGTCGGCGACTGGCACTTCGCGACCTTTAACCTCGCCGATAGCGCCATTTGCATCGGTGCGGCGTTAATCGTGCTGGAAGGCTTCTTGCCTAAACCGGCCGCGAAAGAGCAGGCGTAAGCATCAATGCCGGGTTGCGCTACGCTTACCCGCCTACCGAATATGCCGACACTTGTAGGCCGGGTAAGCGCAGCGCCACCCGGCACACAGGCGAGACAACATTAAAGAGCATTGTGTATGTCTAAATCCGTACAGAGCAACAGCGCGGTTCTCGTTCACTTTACGCTGAAGCTGGATGACGGCTCCACGGCCGAATCCACCCGCAACAACGGCAAACCGGCCCTGTTTCGTCTTGGCGATACCTCCCTGTCTGAAGGTCTTGAGCAGCAGCTTCTCGGTCTGAAAGAGGGGGAGAAAAAAGCCTTTTCGCTGGAGCCGGATGCCGCGTTTGGCGTGCCAAGCCCGGATCTGATCCAGTATTTCTCCCGTCGTGAGTTTATGGACGCGGGTGAACCGGAGATCGGGGCAATTATGCTCTTTACCGCTATGGACGGCAGCGAAATGCCTGGCGTGATCCGCGAAATCAACGGCGACTCGATTACCGTTGACTTCAACCATCCGCTTGCCGGGCGCACTGTCCATTTTGATATTGAAGTGCTGGAGATCGATCCGGCACTGGAGGCCTGAGATGCAGATCCTGTTGGCTAACCCGCGCGGCTTTTGCGCCGGTGTAGACCGCGCTATCAGCATTGTTGAAAACGCGCTGGAGATTTACGGCGCGCCGATTTATGTGCGTCACGAAGTGGTGCATAACCGCTACGTGGTCGACAGCCTGCGCGATCGCGGTGCCATCTTTATCGAGCAGATCAGCGAAGTGCCTGACGGTGCGATCCTGATTTTCTCCGCGCACGGCGTCTCTCAGGCGGTCCGTAACGAAGCGAAAAGTCGCGATCTGACCGTCTTCGATGCCACCTGCCCATTGGTGACCAAGGTGCATATGGAAGTGGCGCGCGCCAGCCGTCGTGGTGAAGAGTCGATTCTGATTGGCCATGCCGGGCATCCGGAAGTCGAAGGCACCATGGGCCAGTACAGCAACCCGGAAGGGGGTATGTATCTGGTTGAGTCGCCTGAAGATGTGTTAACGCTGAACGTGAAAAACGAAGCGCGTCTGTCGTTTATGACCCAGACCACGCTCTCCGTCGACGATACCTCTGACGTGATTGACGCCCTGCGTCAGCGCTTCCCGAAAATCGTCGGGCCGCGCAAGGATGACATCTGCTACGCCACCACCAATCGTCAGGAAGCGGTGCGCGCGCTGGCTGAACAGGCGGACGTGGTGCTGGTGGTCGGCTCCAAAAACTCGTCTAACTCCAACCGTCTGGCTGAACTGGCACAGCGAATGGGCAAAGCGGCGTTCCTGATCGACGATGCCACGGATATTCAGGAAGCGTGGGTTAAAGACGCGGCCTGCGTTGGCGTGACGGCCGGGGCGTCCGCGCCGGATATTCTGGTACAAAACGTCATTTCCCGTCTGCAGGAGCTGGGCGGCGGCGAAGCGGTGCCGCTGGAAGGACGTGAAGAGAACATTGTTTTCGAAGTGCCGAAAGAACTGCGCATCGACGCCCGCGAAGTCGAATAGTCCCTTTTCTGATGAAGGCCAGCACCTCCTGTGCTGGCCTTTTTTTTACCCGTTACTTTATCGTGACGACAAAATCATGTCTTTTACTGATATTTAAGTCGGTTTCACGTTAAATTCTAATTATTGGTGTTTTCAGTTGGCAGTGCTCAGAAAGGCTGGTTAATCTGAAAACGGTTTACATCATTTTAACGTAAGAGAATAACTATGCATGATGCACAGATCCGTGTCGCCATTGCGGGCGCGGGTGGACGTATGGGCCGTCAGCTGATTCAGGCGGCACTTCAGATGGATGGCGTAGCACTTGGCGCGGCGCTGGAGCGTGACGGTTCATCACTTCTGGGGACCGATGCTGGTGAGCTGGCGGGCGCGGGAAAGACCGGCGTAACCGTACAAAGCAGCCTGGATGCGGTTAAAGAGGACTTCGATGTCTTCATCGATTTTACCCGCCCGGAAGGGACGCTCGCGCATCTGGCATTTTGCCGCCAGCACGGCAAGGGGATGGTGATCGGCACCACCGGTTTTGACGATGCGGGCAAGCAGGCTATCCAGGATGCATCCAAAGAGATTGCGATCGTCTTCGCCGCAAACTTTAGCGTGGGCGTTAACGTCATGCTGAAGCTGCTGGAGAAGGCCGCGAAGGTGATGGGCAACTACACCGATATTGAGATTGTTGAAGCTCACCACCGCTATAAGGTTGATGCGCCATCCGGCACGGCGCTGGCGATGGGCGAAGCGATTGCTCATGCACTTGATAAAGATTTAAAAGACTGTGCGGTCTATGCCCGCGAAGGCCACACCGGGGAGCGCGTGCCAGGCACCATTGGTTTCGCAACCGTCCGGGCGGGTGACATCGTCGGCGAACATACCGCGATGTTCGCCGATATTGGCGAGCGCGTCGAAATTACGCATAAAGCGTCCAGCCGAATGACGTTTGCCAATGGTGCCGTTCGATCCGCTTTGTGGTTGAAAGAGAAGAAAAATGGTCTTTTTGATATGAGAGATGTGCTGGATCTCAACAATTTGTAAGTATTATTACCCATCGTGATGTGGTTATTGCAGTCGTAATTACTTGATTGCATAGGGCAATAATTTATTGCCCTTTTATTTTATCTGTTTCGTGATTACTTTGTTCACTTATCCTTGAAAGTATAGCTGTTCCTCTTGATTCTCGTTACAGAAATGTAAATTTTGACCATTTGGTCCACTTTTTGATGCTGCGTCGACTCATTTTTCATTAAACCCGGCGCGCAAGCGTTTTCCGTAGTGATTTACCTGATCTTTTTGTCGCTTAAGCTTCACTCACCTCGTCAGATACGCAAAAGACTAAACAAAATGTCGGTTTTAAGTTGACTTTTACCCACCAAATCTCCAGAATGCCGCCGTTTGCCAAAAATCCGCTGGCAACACATTTGCATTGATCCATGACATGGTTATGAATTAATATGCAAATAAAGTGAGTGAATATTCTCTGGAGGGTGTTTTGATTAAGTCAGCGCTATTGGTTCTGGAAGACGGAACCCAGTTTATCGGTCGGGCCATAGGGGCAACGGGTTCGGCGGTTGGGGAAGTCGTTTTCAATACTTCAATGACCGGTTATCAAGAAATCCTCACTGATCCTTCCTATTCTCGCCAAATCGTTACTCTTACTTATCCTCATATCGGCAATGTCGGCACCAATGCGGCTGACGAAGAATCTTCTCAGGTACATGCGCAAGGCCTTGTCATTCGTGACCTGCCGCTGATTGCCAGCAACTTCCGCAACACTGAAGATCTCTCTTCTTACCTGAAGCGCCATAACATCGTGGCGATTGCCGATATCGATACCCGTAAGTTAACGCGTCTGCTGCGCGAGAAGGGTGCACAGAACGGCTGCATCATCGCAGGTGATAACCTCGATGCGACGCTGGCGCTGGAAAAAGCGAAAGCTTTCCCGGGCCTGAACGGCATGGACCTGGCGAAAGAAGTGACTACCGCTGAAGCCTACAGCTGGACTCAGGGTAGCTGGACGCTGGAAGGCGACCTGCCGGAAGCGAAAAAAGAGAGCGAGCTGCCGTTCCACGTGGTGGCCTACGATTTTGGCGCCAAACGCAACATCCTGCGCATGCTGGTTGACCGCGGCTGCCGCCTGACGGTGGTGCCTGCACAAACGTCTGCCGAAGACGTGTTGAAGATGAATCCGGACGGTATTTTCCTGTCCAACGGCCCTGGCGACCCGGCGCCGTGCGATTATGCCATCGCTGCCATCAAGTCCTTCCTGGAAACCGATATCCCGGTATTCGGCATCTGCCTCGGCCATCAGCTGCTGGCGCTGGCGAGCGGTGCGAACACCGTCAAGATGAAGTTCGGCCACCACGGTGGTAACCACCCGGTGAAAGATATCGATAACAACACGGTGATGATCACCGCGCAAAACCACGGCTTCGCCGTGGATGAAGCCTCAATGCCGGCTAACCTGCGCGTGACCCATAAGTCGCTGTTCGATGGCACCCTGCAGGGGATTCATCGTACCGATAAGCCAGCGTTCAGCTTCCAGGGCCACCCGGAAGCGAGCCCGGGCCCGCACGACGCCGCGCCGCTGTTCGATCACTTCATCGAACTTATCGAGCAATACCGTAAGACCGCTAAATAATCAGGAGCCGAGAAGACAATGCCAAAACGTACAGACATAAAAAGCATCCTGATCCTTGGCGCTGGCCCGATCGTCATCGGCCAGGCCTGCGAATTCGACTACTCCGGCGCGCAGGCGTGTAAAGCCCTGCGTGAAGAGGGTTACCGCGTTATCCTGGTGAACTCTAACCCGGCGACCATCATGACCGACCCGGAAATGGCTGATGCAACCTACATCGAGCCGATTCACTGGGAAGTGGTGCGTAAAATCATCGAAAAAGAGCGCCCGGACGCGGTGCTGCCAACCATGGGCGGCCAGACGGCGCTGAACTGCGCGCTGGAGCTGGAGCGTCAGGGCGTACTGGCCGAATTCGGCGTCACCATGATTGGTGCCACCGCCGACGCGATTGATAAAGCCGAAGACCGTCGCCGCTTCGACGTGGCGATGAAGAAAATCGGCCTCGACACCGCGCGCTCCGGTATCGCACACAACATGGAAGAAGCGCTGGCCGTTGCGGCTGAAGTGGGCTATCCGTGCATCATCCGTCCATCGTTCACCATGGGCGGCACCGGCGGCGGTATTGCCTACAACCGCGAAGAGTTCGAAGAAATTTGCGAACGCGGTCTGGATCTTTCCCCAACCAAAGAGCTGCTGATTGATGAATCGCTGATTGGCTGGAAAGAGTACGAGATGGAAGTGGTGCGTGATAAAAACGACAACTGCATCATCGTCTGCTCCATCGAAAACTTCGATGCGATGGGTATCCACACCGGCGACTCCATCACCGTTGCGCCAGCCCAGACGCTGACCGACAAAGAGTATCAAATCATGCGTAACGCCTCGATGGCGGTACTGCGTGAAATCGGCGTGGAAACCGGCGGTTCTAACGTACAGTTCTCCGTAAACCCGAAAACCGGCCGTCTGATTGTTATCGAAATGAACCCGCGCGTGTCCCGTTCCTCCGCGCTGGCCTCTAAAGCGACCGGCTTCCCGATTGCGAAAGTGGCGGCGAAACTGGCGGTGGGTTATACCCTCGACGAGCTGATGAACGACATCACCGGTGGCCGTACCCCTGCGTCCTTCGAGCCGTCCATCGACTACGTTGTGACCAAAATTCCACGCTTCAACTTCGAGAAATTTGCCGGCGCCAACGACCGTCTGACCACCCAGATGAAATCCGTCGGTGAAGTGATGGCGATTGGCCGCACGCAGCAGGAATCCCTGCAGAAAGCGCTGCGTGGCCTCGAAGTGGGCGCGACCGGCTTTGACCCGAAAGTGAGCCTGGACGACCCTGAAGCGCTGACCAAAATCCGCCGCGAGCTGAAAGACGCGGGTGCGGAGCGCATCTGGTACATCGCCGACGCCTTCCGTGCCGGCCTGTCCGTCGACGGCGTGTTCAACCTGACCAACATCGACCGCTGGTTCCTGGTACAGATTGAAGAGCTGGTGCGTCTGGAAGAGAAAGTGGCAGAGCTGGGCATCAACGGCCTGGACGCAGACTTCCTGCGCATGCTGAAGCGTAAAGGCTTCGCCGACGCGCGTCTGGCTAAACTGGCGGGCGTGCGCGAAGCGGAAATCCGCAAGCTGCGCGACCAGTATGACCTGCACCCGGTGTACAAGCGCGTCGACACCTGTGCGGCAGAGTTTTCTACCGACACCGCGTACATGTACTCCACCTATGAAGACGAGTGCGAAGCGAATCCGTCAGTTGACCGCGACAAGATTATGGTGCTGGGCGGCGGTCCAAACCGTATCGGCCAGGGCATCGAGTTCGACTACTGCTGCGTACACGCCTCGCTGGCGCTGCGTGAAGACGGTTACGAGACCATCATGGTCAACTGTAACCCGGAAACCGTCTCCACCGACTACGACACCTCTGACCGCCTCTACTTCGAGCCGGTGACGCTGGAAGACGTGCTGGAAATCGTGCGCATCGAGAAGCCAAAAGGCGTTATCGTGCAGTACGGTGGCCAGACTCCGCTGAAGCTGGCGCGCGCGCTGGAAGCGGCAGGCGTACCGGTTATCGGTACCAGCCCGGATGCGATTGACCGCGCGGAAGACCGCGAGCGTTTCCAGCAGGCGGTTGACCGTCTGAAGCTGAAACAGCCGGCGAACGCCACGGTGACGGCCATCGAACAGGCCGTAGAGAAGGCGAAAGAGATTGGCTACCCGCTGGTGGTGCGTCCTTCCTACGTCCTGGGCGGCCGCGCGATGGAAATCGTCTACGACGAAGCCGACCTGCGTCGCTACTTCCAGACGGCGGTGAGCGTCTCCAACGATGCACCAGTGCTGCTCGACCGCTTCCTCGACGATGCGGTAGAAGTGGACGTTGACGCCATCTGCGACGGCGAAATGGTGCTGATTGGCGGCATCATGGAGCATATCGAGCAGGCGGGCGTGCACTCCGGCGACTCCGCCTGTTCTCTGCCAGCGTACACCCTGAGCCAGGAGATTCAGGACGTGATGCGCCAGCAGGTGCAGAAGCTGGCCTTCGAGCTGCAGGTTCGCGGCCTGATGAACGTCCAGTTCGCGGTGAAAGATAACGAAGTCTACCTGATTGAAGTCAACCCGCGTGCGGCACGTACCGTACCGTTCGTCTCTAAAGCCACCGGTATTCCGCTGGCGAAAGTGGCGGCGCGCGTGATGGCAGGCCAGACGCTGGCACAGCAGGGCGTGACCAAAGAGATCATTCCACCGTACTACTCGGTGAAAGAAGTGGTGCTGCCGTTCAACAAATTCCCGGGCGTTGACCCGCTGTTAGGGCCAGAAATGCGCTCAACCGGGGAAGTGATGGGCGTGGGTCGCACCTTCGCAGAAGCGTTTGCCAAGGCGCAGCTGGGCAGCAGCTCTACCATGAGAAAATCGGGCCGTGCGCTGCTCTCCGTTCGCGAAGGCGATAAAGAGCGCGTGGTTGACCTGGCAGCCAAGCTGCTGAAGCAGGGCTTTGAGCTGGACGCGACCCACGGTACGGCAATTGTGCTGGGCGAAGCGGGTATCAACCCGCGTCTGGTGAACAAGGTGCATGAAGGTCGTCCGCACATTCAGGATCGTATCAAGAATGGCGAATATACCTACATCATCAACACCACCGCAGGACGCCAGGCGATCGAAGACTCCAAGCTGATTCGCCGCAGCGCGCTGCAGTACAAAGTGCATTACGACACCACCCTGAACGGCGGTTTCGCAACGGCCATGGCGCTAAACGCGGATGCCACCGAGAAGGTGATTTCGGTTCAGGAAATGCACGCGCAGATTAGCAAGTAATCTGTGTAGGCCCGGCAAGCGGTAGCGCCGCCGGGCAAATGGCGGGTGGCGCTTCGCTTACCCGCCCTACTTTTTTCTTTATCTATCTTCAGAACCTTCTGGTTTTTCATCCTCTTTCAGTCAGTTAGCCTAAAATTGTTAGGTCGATAACGAAATTCAACTGAGAGCAGGGGAAAACACCATGCAAAATAAATTACTGATCGCCACCCTTCTTGCCTCCACTGCAACGTTTACCGTCGCGGGCTGTTCCTCTAACCAGGCAGTGAAAACCACCGATGGCAAAACCATTGTCACCGACGGAAAACCACAGGTCGATGACGATACCGGTCTGGTGTCGTATAAAAATGCGGAAACGGGTCAGACCGAGCAGATCAACCGCGATCAGGTGAAATCAATGGGCGAGCTGGATAACTAATAAAAAAAGCCGTGGCGTTTGCCACGGCTTTTAGTCTTTCAGGAACGATTACCAGCGGTGGTTCAGCAGGATATGACCGCCATAAGCAGCATAGCTGTTCTCACCCCACTCGCCGCTGGCGCGCAGGGAGAGCGTCGTGGTTTCGTTCAGGTTGCCGGTGACGCCCAACTCTAACTGACCGCGATCTTCCGGCGTATCGTTGCTGACGGTCTCGCCGTTAAACGCCAGATCGTTCTGACCTGCGCCTTTCAGCCAGTTCACGGCAACGTACGGCTGCCAGGCTTTCACGTCTTTCTGTTCGAAGTAGCTTGATTTGACGCCCAGACGACCAAACAGACCGTCGTTGTCCAGCGTGGTAATCCGCACGCCGTCGCGATCGGTATGGTTTTCCTGATCCAGATAGCTGTAGATAACCTGCGCCTGAGGTTCGATTTTCCAGGTGCGCTCATTTTCTGAATCAATCACCCATGCATGGCCCACTTCGACGGATGCCGCGAAGCCCTCACTGTCGTAATCTTCATCATTACGGTTGCTGGTCACTTTATTGTTGTACCAGCTATAGGCGGCCCAGGTATCAACGTAGCTGCCCAGACGCAGCTTCTGATCTTCCTGCCAGGTTGCATACAGGCCGACGTTAAAGCCATCCACTTTGCCCTGCGCATCACGTACGTTGTGTTTTGCATCAGAGTGGGTCTTCGCCTGGCCTGCCCCGAACATGCCACCCGCACGCAGGATGCCGTTGTCCATTGGCTTACTCATGAAGTCGCTGCCTACCTGAAGGACAGTGGTGGTGGTGTCATAGCTGACTTTGTCACCGCCCGCATTGTTTTCATGGTAGCGGCCTTTGACGTACATCCAGGTGTTGAGATCTTCCTCGTTACGGAAGGTGATCTGATCGCGATCGTCACGCTTGTGCAGGAACATGCTCTGCGCGGCAAGGTAGTTACCTAAGTAAGCGCCGACCTCAGGAGCCATGACTTCGGGACCGCTATTGCTGCCGTTGTCGGTGTTACCACCGTTGTCAGTGTTACTGCTGTTGTCGGTGTTACTGGCGTTGTCGGTATTACCGCCGTTGTCGGTATTACCACCGTTGTCGGTATTACCACCGTTGTCGGTATCGTCTGCCGGAATGTCTGATGGCGTTGCCTTCGATTCCAGATACCAGTTTCCGTCAGCCGTGCTGATAAAGATTATACTCATATGCACCCGCAACAACCGGTTTTGCCAGGGTGAGCTGAGCTTCTGAACTGCCGCCAACTCTGACAATTTCCATACCGTTTACGGTTTGCGCGCCCAGCCCCCCCATGTTGCTGACGCTGACCCCGGATTGGCCAAAGCTGCTCCCGGTGATGGTGAGATGGTCGGTTGGTGCATTATCCTCACCGAGCGTACTGTTTAACACGATCTGGCTGCCCGCGGAGCCGGTATAGTCGCCGTTAATGGTGAAATTGTTGCCAACGCTGTTATTGGCGGCGCTGAGCAACAGTTTGCCGCCATTAGCCACGTTGCCGTTGATAGTATCAACGGCGGCAGCGCTGAGCGTGGCGTTACCCTGGACTGCATTCCATGCCGCCAGCGTACCGCCCGCCAGAACATGAATGTTATTGTTCACTTCACCTGCAGTAGCAAACGTAGTGCCATTTTCAATGGTGACGGTGGCGTTACTGTTCTTTACGCCGAGCGTAGCACCATTAGCGACCAGGGTGGTGCCGCCGTGCAGAACAGTATCGCCCGTGTAGCTGTTCTTGCCGGTGAGGGTCAGGGTGTGTGAATCTACTTTCTCAACCTTGCCGCTACCGGTCATATCGGTGGCGAAAGTGGAATTGTTGCCCTGATTAAATATTACCGTACCGTTGTTTTTCAGACCGCCACTGAGCGAAGCTGTTTTTTGGCCATTGCCTAATTGTAGAGAGGCATCTTTAGTAACCAGCGTATTGCCGCTATTAGAGACGGTTCCCGCCAGCGTTAAATCACCGCTGTTAACCTGAAGGGAATCGCCAGAACCGATCACGTCGAGATCGCCCGTCAGCGTCCAGCTTTCACCCTCCATTTTGACAGAGGCAAAACCGTCTCCCTTATTCAGGCCAACAAAATTGCTGTCTTCCATTCCGGCACCAACCAGCGTGAGGCTATTTCCCGTTGAGCCGGTAGAGATCACATCACCATTGAACGAGGAACCGGTATTGAGTACCAGCGTATTATTTTTATTACTGGCAAAGGAGATTGCCGTATTGCCGCCACCGATTGAACCACTGTTTATGATGTCGACTTTAGCGGTATTCGTTACGTTGATTCCGTGCTGAAAGCCCTCTACGGTACCCGTGTTCGTGAGCTTAATATTGCCATCGCTCAGGGTAATACCGTCAACTTCTGTACCCTTGATGGTGCCAGCGTTATTAATGGCAACACCTACTTCAGCATTAAGACCTGATTTGCCTTTAATAAGACCGGTAGCGGTATTGGAAATACTGACAGCAGATGAGTGTTTACTGACGAAAACACCATTTTCAGCCGCAGTAATATTCCCTTTGTTAATCAAGTCCCCTTGCATGGTATCAATATTAACACCTGTCGCGGAAGTAGAGGAAATTGTCGCCCCTTCCTCGTTATTCACTACTAAACGTTGTGCTCCAGTGCTAATATCAAGTCCATTCCCGTAACCAGAAATATTTCCCATATTTGCAACGTTTGAAACATCAATCCCAATGACCGACACGGCAGCTTCATTCCCGGAAGAGGTTATCGTAACGTCTTTATTAATGACGTATTCAGCGTCGGTGGAGAAGTTTTGTGGAATTGAGGTTGATTGGTCAATCGTGCTGGCAAAAGCGACGGCGGGGGTGAATAACAATAGGGCAGGAAAGAGACTTCCCAGAGTTTTAGTCGTTTTATTGAGTCTGAAATGTTTGTTGCTCATTTACACATCCATTTGAATTAGAAAGGCGCGATACGACGTATTAAAATTACGTCAGTATGCGGAGAAAAAGAATGAGCTCGCTACAAAGAGCGTAAAATTATTATTTTTTCAATGTTTTATGTATAGATCGATTTATTAAATAATTATTTTAGATTTTCTTAAAATATCTCATTCCTTTATGGATTGAAGTGAGGTATTCACGTCCTGGATTTTTTGGAGAGGAAAAATCGTCCAACGAATGATGATTACCAATAGCTGCGCTTTCCTTTTCATGGCTGCTGCGCCCCTTTCACCGGGCGGGTTAACTGTCTACACTCACTGCTACAAGAAGAGAAGAAGACAGGCCATTTGATGATACTCATAATTTACGCGCACCCCTATCCGCAGCACTCGCATGCGAATAAGCGGATGCTTGAGCAGGTAAGGACGCTTGAAAACGTCGAGATACGTTCCCTCTATCAACTCTATCCCGATTTCAACATCGATATTGCCGCCGAACAGGAGGCGCTCTCCCGTGCCGATCTGATCGTCTGGCAGCATCCCATGCAGTGGTACAGCACGCCCCCGCTCCTGAAATTGTGGATTGATAAAGTCTTCTCCCACGGCTGGGCGTATGGCCACAACGGCAATGCGCTAAAAGGGAAAAGCCTGATGTGGGCGGTCACCACGGGTGGAGGGGAAAGCCACTTTGATATTGGTTCCTTCCCGGGGTTTGAGGTTCTGGCACAGCCGCTGCAGGCGACCGCACTTTATTGCGGGCTGAACTGGCTCCCGCCTTTTGCGATGCACTGCACCTTTGTCTGCGACGATGAAACGCTGCAGGCGCAGGCGCGCCATTATAAACAACGCTTACTTGAGTGGCAGGAGGCGCACCATGGATAGCCATACGCTGATACAGGCGCTGATATACCTCGGCGCGGCGGCGCTGATTGTGCCCGTGGCGGTTCGCCTGGGACTGGGCTCTGTTCTCGGCTATCTGATTGCGGGCTGCGTCATTGGGCCGTGGGGCTTTCGACTGGTGACGGATGCAGAGGCAATCCTCCATTTCGCTGAAATCGGCGTTGTGCTGATGCTCTTTGTGATTGGTCTGGAACTCGATCCGCAGCGCCTGTGGAAGCTTCGCGCCTCGGTGTTTGGCGGCGGGGCGCTGCAGATGGTGGCCTGCGGCCTGCTGCTGGGTGGGTTCTGCATCCTGCTGGGCATGGACTGGAAAGTGGCAGAGCTTATCGGCATGACGCTGGCGCTCTCCTCGACCGCCATTGCCATGCAGGCCATGAACGAGCGCAATCTGACGGTCTCCCAGATGGGACGCAGCGCGTTCTCGGTGCTGCTGTTCCAGGACATTGCCGCTATCCCGCTGGTGGCGATGATCCCACTGCTGGCGGCCAGCGGTTCCGCCACGACGCTGGGGGCGTTTGCGCTGTCGGCATTAAAAGTGGTAGGGGCGCTGGCGCTGGTGGTGCTGCTTGGTCGCTACGTCACCCGTCCGCTGCTGCGGTTCGTTGCCCGCTCGGGCCTTCGCGAAGTGTTCAGCGCCGTGGCGCTCTTCCTGGTGTTTGGCTTTGGTTTGCTGCTGGAGGAAGCCGGGCTGTCGATGGCGATGGGGGCGTTCCTCGCAGGCGTTCTGCTGGCGAGTTCCGAATACCGTCACGCGCTGGAAAGCGATATTGAGCCGTTTAAAGGCTTGCTGCTGGGGCTGTTTTTCATCGGCGTGGGGATGTCCGTCGACTTCGGCACGCTGGTGACGCACCCGCTGCGGATCGTCATCCTGCTGGTCGGCTTCCTGATCATTAAAATGGCGATGCTGTGGCTGATTGCGCGTCCGCTCAAGGTGCCGAATAAGCAGCGCAGCTGGTTTGCGGTTCTGCTGGGGCAGGGGAGTGAATTTGCGTTTGTGGTCTTTGGCGCAGCACAGATGGCAAACGTCCTTGACCCAGAGTGGGCGAAAGCGCTGACGCTCGCTGTCGCGCTGTCGATGGCCGCGACGCCTATTCTGCTGGTGGTGCTGACGCGTCTGGAAAAATCGGGTAGCGAGCAGGAGCGCGAAGCCGATGAAATTGACGAAGAGCAGCCGCGCGTCATTATTGCCGGATTTGGCCGCTACGGGCAGATCGTTGGCCGTCTGCTGCTGTCCAGCGGGGTGAAAATGGTTATCCTCGATCACGACCCCGACCATGTCGATACCCTGCGAAAATTTGATATGAAGGTGTTTTACGGCGATGCGACCCGCGTCGATCTGCTGGAATCTGCCGGGGCGGCAAAAGCGGAGGTGTTGATTAACGCCATTGACGATCCGGAGACCAGCATGCAGATGGTGGAAATGGCGAAAGAACATTTCCCGAATCTGACCATCATTTCCCGCGCCCGCGATGTGGATCACTATATCCGGCTGCGGCAGGCAGGGGTAGAAGCACCGGAGCGTGAAACCTTTGAAGGCGCGCTGAAGTCTGGCCGCATGGCGCTGGAAAATCTGGGGCTCGGCGCGTACGAAGCGCGCGAGCGTGCGGACCTGTTCCGCCGCTTTAACACCGAGATGGTCGAAGAGATGGCGGCGATGGCCGGGAGTACGGCCACCGAGCGTGCGGCGGTGTTTAAACGCACCAGCGCGATGCTGACGGAAATCATTAACGAGGACCGTAATCACCTGTCGCTGATCCAGCGTCACGGCTGGCAGGGAACGGAAGAGGGCAAGCATACCGGGGATCCGGCTGACGAGCCGGAGAGTAAACCTTCCGCGTGAAGTGGAGTTGCCAGCAATAATAAAAAATTTCTTTATCTTTACCCTGCCGCCAGTCGACGAAAGATTAAGCTTTCCGTATAGTGGCGGCAATTTTTTGCATCCGGGAAATTTTCAATGATCAGTCTGATTGCAGCGCTGGCGGTGGACCGCGTTATCGGTATGGAAAATGCCATGCCGTGGAACCTGCCTGCCGATCTCGCATGGTTTAAACGTACTACGTTAAACAAGCCGGTAGTGATGGGCCGCCTGACCTGGGAGTCGATTGGTCGTCCATTGCCGGGCCGTAAAAATATCGTTATCAGCAGCCAGCCGGGCACTGACGATCGCGTCGAATGGGTAAAATCAGTCGACGAGGCGATTGCTGCATGCGGCAATGCCGAAGAGATCATGGTGATTGGCGGCGGGCGCGTGTACGAGCAGTTCCTGCCAAAAGCGCAGAAGCTGTATCTGACCCACATTGATGCGGAAGTGGAAGGGGATACCCATTTCCCGGACTACGATCCGGACGAGTGGGAATCGGTATTCAGTGAATTCCACGACGCGGATGCACAGAACTCCCACAGCTACTGCTTCGAGATTCTGGAACGTCGTTAAGTGATTTTTTTCCCTCTCCCGGCCGGGAGAGGGAAGTGCATATCAGGAGGCAACCGCCTCGTCTCCCCCTAAATCCAGCTGTCGGTTGGACGGCTGAACAAAGTAAGTTTTATCTTCCCAGCGTAAGCAGGTTAACTCTCCGCCCCAGCAGCATCCGGTATCCAGACCGTAGATCCCTTCCGGCGTTCCTTTTCCTTCCAGTGCAGCCCAGTGACCAAATACCACGTTGTACTCGCTGGTCACCGGCCCCGGAATGGCAAACCACGGTTTGAGCGGAGCGGGCGCGCTCTCCGGCGTCTCTTTGGAATACATGTCCAGCTGTCCGTTCGGGAAGCAGAAACGCATGCGGGTGAAAGCGTTGGTAATAAAGCGCAGACGCGCCAGACCGCTGAGATCCTCGCTCCAGTGGTTCGGCATATCGCCGTACATGGCATCGAGGAAGAAAGGATAGGAGTCGCTCGCCAGCACCGCCTCAACGTCGCGCGCACAGGTTTTCGCCGTCTCAAGATCCCATTGTGGCGTGATCCCGGCATGCGCCATGACCAGCTTTTTCTCTTCGTCGACCTGCAGCAGCGGCTGACGGCGCAGCCAGTTAATCAGATCGTCGGCATCTGGCGCATCCAGCAGCGGGGTGAGGCGATCTTTAGGCTTGTTGCGGCTGATCCCGGCGAACACCGCCAGCAGATGCAGATCGTGATTGCCCAGCACCATGCGCACGCTGTCGCCTAGCGATTTGACGAAACGTAATACTTCAAGGGAGCCGGGGCCACGCGCGACTAAATCGCCCGTCAGCCAGAGTGTGTCCTGTCCTGGCGTAAAGTCGACCTGTTTTAATAATGCGATCAGTTCATCGTAGCAACCGTGAACGTCGCCAATCAGATATGTAGACATTAGATTAATGAATGAGTGTGGTTACGGCGAGACGGAACACAGGAATGGCAACGCGGAAATCATTGCCATCGACGTCGACCATTTCATAATGGCCTTGCATGGTACCCATCGGCGTTTCAATCACCGCGCCGCTGGTGTACTGGTACTCTTCGCCAGGGGCGATATGAGGCTGTTCACCGACCACACCTTCCCCCTGGACTTCGATTTCGCGGCCATTGCCGTTGGTGATAAGCCAGTAGCGCCCGCGCAGCTGCACGGGCGTCCGCCCCAGATTGCGAATGGTCACGGTGTAAGCAAAGACAAAACGTTCTTCATCCGGTGAGGACTGTGATTCAACATAAACGCTTTGTACATGGACACATACGCGGGGCGAATCAATCATGGCTTAACTCTCCTTCGGCGGCGCATTTTCGCTGATGTAATTAGCCAGCTTGCAGTATTGCTCTACGGAGATGTTCTCCGCACGCATTGCCGGGTCGATCCCAAGCTCAGCTAGCACCTCAACGGTGAAGGAATTGCTGAGGCTGTTACGGATCGTTTTACGACGCTGGTTAAAGGCTTCAGTGGTGATGCGGCTCAGTACACGCAGATCTTTTACCGGGTACGGTTTCGTTTTGTGCGGCACAAGGCGCACAACCGCTGAATCCACTTTCGGTGGTGGTGTGAACGCTGACGGCGGTACTTCGAGTACCGGGATCACGTTGCAGTAATATTGCGCCATCACGCTTAAACGACCATACGCTTTACTGTTCGGGCCTGCAACCAGGCGGTTAACCACCTCTTTTTGCAACATGAAGTGCATGTCGGCAATGGCATCAGTATAGCTAAAGAGGTGGAACATGAGCGGCGTGGAGATGTTATACGGCAGGTTGCCGAATACGCGCAGCGGCTGACCCATTTTTTCTGACAGTTCGCCGAAGTTCATGGTCATGGCGTCCTGCTGAAAGATGGTCAGCTTCGGTCCGAGGAACGGGTGCGTTTGCAGGCGTGCGGCCAGATCGCGGTCCAGTTCGATGACGGTCAGCTCGTCGAGGCGCTCGCCTACCGGTTCGGTCAGCGCGGCAAGACCCGGGCCGATTTCGACCATCGCCTGGCCTTTTTGCGGATTAATAGCCGAGACAATGCTTTCGATCACGAACTGATCGTTTAGGAAGTTTTGCCCGAAACGTTTACGGGCTAAGTGGCCCTGATGGACTCGATTAGTCATTGAGTATTAACAATCATTTTGATGGCGAGATTAAGCGCCGTAATAAAACTGCCGACATCCGCCTTCCCCTGGCCTGCCAGATCCAGCGCAGTACCGTGGTCAACGGACGTTCGAATAAAGGGTAAACCGAGGGTGATATTCACGCCGCGGCCAAAGCCCTGGTATTTTAGCACGGGCAGGCCCTGATCGTGGTACATCGCGAGCACGGCGTCGGCATTATCCAGGTATTTCGGCTGGAAAAGGGTATCAGCAGGCAGCGGACCGCTGAGATTCATCCCCTTCGCCCGCATTTCGTTGAGTACCGGAATGATGGTGTCGATCTCTTCGGTACCCATGTGCCCGCCTTCGCCGGCGTGCGGATTCAGGCCACAGACCAGCACATGCGGCTGCGGGATCCCAAATTTTGTCTGCAGATCGTGATGCAAAATCCCGATGATCTCGCGCAGGAGATCGGGGGTGATCGCATCCGGAATCGCTTTGATCGGCAGATGGGTGGTCACCAGCGCAACGCGCATTTCTTCCGTCGCCAGCATCATCACCACTTTCGGACTGTGCGAGCGCTCTTCAAAGAACTCCGTATGCCCGGTAAACGGTATACCCGCTTCGTTGATGACGCCTTTGTGGACGGGGCCGGTAATCAGGGCGGCAAAATCGCCCTTCAGGCAACCGTCGCAGGCGCGCGCAAGGGTTTCAACGACATAATGGCCATTTTCCGTGCTGAGCTGGCTAGGAATGACCGGCGTACGAAGGGGAACAGAAAGAAGGGGGAGGGTACCGGCTTGCTGCGGTGCAGGCTGTTGACCTTCAACGTAAGGGATGAGCGTTAAAGGCAGACCGAGCAGCGCTGCCCGGTCTTGTAACAGTGTTGCATCGGCGCAGACAACCAGTTCTACTGGCCAGCTGCGCTGGGCAAGCTGGACAACGAGGTCAGGTCCAATCCCGGCGGGTTCGCCGGGCGTGATAACAACACGATGCTGTTTCATTAGTTGCTCAGCACTTTCACGTAAGCACTGGCGCGTTGTTCCTGCATCCAGGTGGCTGCTTCTTCAGAGAACTTACGGTTAAACAGCATGCGGTAGGCTCTGTCTTTCTGTGCTGCATCCGTTTTATCAACGTTACGAGTGTCCATCAGCTCGATCAGATGCCAGCCAAACGAAGAGTGTACCGGCGCGCTGATCTGGCCTTTGTTCAGCTTCATCAACGCGTCACGGAAGGCAGGATCGTAAATATCCGCCGCTGCCCAGCCCAGATCGCCACCCTGGTTAGCAGAGCCAGGATCCTGAGAGAATTCTTTTGCTGCCTTCGCAAACGAGGTTTTACCGCTCTTAATATCTGCCGCAATCTGTTCCAGCTTCGCACGCGCCTGATCGTCAGTCATGATTGGTGACGGCTTCAGCAGAATGTGGCGAGCGTGAACTTCGGTAACGGAGATATTTTGGCTCTGGCCGCGCAGATCGTTCACTTTCAGAATGTGGAAGCCCACGCCTGAACGGATTGGACCGACGATATCGCCTTTCTTAGCCGTGCTCAGTGCCTGAGCAAAGAGGGATGGCAGCTCCTGAATACGTCCCCAGCCCATCTGGCCGCCTTTCAGCGCCTGTTGGTCTGCGGAGTAGGTGATGGCCAGCTTGCCAAAGTCACCGCCGTTACGCGCCTGTTCGACAATTGAACGTGCCTGGCTTTCTGCTTCCGCAGCCTGATCGGACGTAGGGTTCTCTGGCAGTGGGATCAGAATGTGGCTCAGGTTCAGCTCTGTGCTTGCATCGTTCTGGTTACCCACCTGTTTTGCCAGCGCGTCCACTTCCTGAGGCAGGATAGTGACTCGGCGACGCACTTCGTTGTTACGCACTTCCGAAATCAGCATCTCTTTACGGATCTGGTTACGATAGGTAGCGTAGCTGATGCCGTCATAGGCCAGACGGCTGCGCATCTGGTCTAAAGACATATTGTTCTGCTTTGCGATGTTAGCGATCGCCTGATCGAGCTGCTCGTCAGTGACCTTCACACCCATTTTCTGCCCCATCTGAAGAACGATCTGATCCATGATCAGACGCTCCAGGATCTGGTGGCGCAGCGTGGCGTCATCCGGAAGCTGCTGACCCGCTTCGCCCGAATTGAGCTTCACCGATTTCATCAGACTGTCAACGTCACTTTCAAGCACGACGCCGTTGTTAACCACAGCAGCGACTTTATCAACAACCTGGGGGGCCGCGAAGCTGGTATTCGCAACCATAGCGACACCGAGCAGCAGCGTTTTCCAGTTCTTCATACTTTTTCCATTTCAATTAACCGCAAAGCGGATTACGTTGCAAATCAAGCACATTACAAGGAACTGCGGTAAGGCAGAATGTTCGAGCGCAGCATTTTCTGCGTACCCAGACCGTAGTTGGAACTCAGGCCGCGTAACTCGAAGTTAAAGCCAATCACGTTATCGTATTTGCTCTGATTGTTTTCCCAGCCGTTAAGCTTACGTTCGTAACCGACACGCAGCGCGTAGCAGCAGGAGTTATATTGCAGACCTACCATCTGGTCAGCAGCTTTATTGGCGTTAGTGTCAAAGTAGTAAGCGCCTACGATTGACCAACGGTCGGCGATAGGCCAACTCGCTGCCGCACCGACCTGAGAAATACCATCCGAATATTGCGGTGATTTCCAGTAGTTGATGCTGTTCTGGTCATTGCTTTTCGGTAGCGTTGCCTGAATGTATTCCGGGCTAGCGTAGCGATAGCTTACCTGAATCATGCGATCTTCATCACGACGATACTCTATGGCGGCACTACTGTTAGCAACGTTGTCGAGACGCGTGTCATACTGCACACCGCCACGCAGGCCCCAACGGTCAGTCATACGCCAGTAGGTATCTCCCGCCCAAACTATTGCTCCCGTTTTGTTGTCTTTCTCCCACTGAATATTGTCATCGCCCGTGCGAGACTCTGTGAAGTAGTAGATTTGACCCACAGAAACGTTAAAACGTTCAACGGCTGCATCATCATAAACACGTGTTGTGACGCCGGTCGTTAACTGATTCGCTGAGGCGATACGGTCCAGACCTCCGTAGGTACGGTCACGGAACAGACCACTATAGTCAGACTGCAGTAAAGAGGAGTCGTAGTTCTGAATGTTGCTCTGGTCGCGATATGGCACGTACAAATACTGCATACGCGGTTCAAGCGTCTGGGTATAACCATCCGCCAGCAGGGCCATATCACGCTCGAAAATCAGCTTGCCGTCCATTTTAAACTGAGGGAGCGTTCGGTTGACCGACTCTTCGAGATGCGCACTGTTAGTGGAGTTGTAATTATCAAGATTTTTTTGCTGATAGTGAGTCGCCATCAGCTTGGCTTCGGTATTCAGGCTTGCCCAGTCGTTAGACCACGGCAGATTGATCGTCGGCTCAAGGTGAACACGCGTGGCTTCAGGCATATCCGAATTCGTGTTAACGAAATGCACTGCCTGAGCGTAAATCCGGGTGTCGAATGGACCTACGTCATTCTGGTACCAGTTGACGTCCAGCTGTGGCTCAGCACCATAGGTAGGCGTGGACTGGTCAGAAAACACCTGGAATTTCTTGGTCGAGACGGTTGCATCAAAATTCTGCACCGCATAGCCTACGCTGAATTTCTGCGTGGCATAGCCATCAGTACTCGAGCCGTATTTGGACGAAAAGTCATTAAAATAAGCCGAATCGCTGACTTTGGTGTAATCAACATTAAAGCGCCACACCTGATCCATCACCCCGGAATGCTGCCAGTAGTACAGCCAGCGGTGACGGTTATCACCAGAAACGTTTCTGGCGTCGTCCTTGTAAACGTTATCCGACGGCAGATAATCCAGCTCCATCAGACCCGCACCTGCCTGAGTCAGATAGCGGAACTCGTTCTCCCACATGACGTTACCGCGCTTGTGGATATAGTGCGGCGTGATCGTCGCATCCATGTTAGGCGCGATGTTCCAGTAATACGGCAGGTAGAACTCAAAGTAGTTCGTGGTGCTGTATTTGGCATTCGGGATCAGGAAACCGGAGCGACGTTTGTCACCCACGGGAAGCTGCAGATAAGGGCTGTAGAATATGGGGACCGGACCCACCTTGAAGCGGGCGTTCCAGATCTCTGCGACCTGCTCTTCGCGGTCATGGATAACTTCGCTCCCGACCACGCTCCAGGTATTTGAACCCGGCAGACACGACGTGAACGTGCCATTTTCCAGGATCGTATAGCGGTTTTCACCGCGCTGTTTCATCAGGTCTGCGTCACCGCGCCCCTGGCGACCCACCATCTGGTAATCACCTTTCCAGACGTTAGTGTCTTTGGTATTCAGGTTTGACCAGGCTTTCGGACCTTTCAGGATGACCTGATTGTCGTCATAGTGCACATTACCCAGCGCATCCACCGTTCGGACCGGCTCGGCCGCACCTTCCGGCTGCTTCTGGTGCAACTGCACTTCATCTGCCTGCAGGCGGCTATTGCCCTGGTTAATATCGACATTGCCTGTAAAGGTGGCATTGTCAGGGTAAGTCCCTTTTGAACTGTCGGCAGTAATGGTTACCGGCAAGCTATTTGTATCGCCACTCACCAGTGGGCGATTATAACTTGGGACGCCAAGCATACACTGCGAGGCGAGATCGGCCGCCAGCCCCTGTTGACTGTACAGGGCGGTGCCAATCATTGTGGCCAGGAGGGTGGGGATACGTTTTTTCATACGTTGTATTTTATTGTTCCGTCATCAGTGGCTACGGCTTACAAACGCTCAGAGACTATCTTACTCATCTGCGCAGTACCAGCGTTAATCCTGCCCGTTTGCGTGCCAGAGTGTTAGGCTCGCTATCGAATGACGAGTATGATAAAGCAAATTATAGGCGATGTCCTTCAATTGACCGTGACTTGAACACAGTGATGATGACGTTGCGTCGGCCAGGAATATGACTATCCGGGGAGTATATGCAGTATTGGGGTAAAATAATCGGCGTTGCGTTCGCCATCATCATGGGTGCCGGGTTCTGGGGAATAGTGCTGGGGCTTATTATTGGCCATATGTTTGATAAGGCGCGCAGCCGTAAAATGGCCTGGTTTGCCAACCAGCGCGAGCGCCAGTCACTCTTTTTCTCCACCACTTTTGAGGTGATGGGGCATTTAACCAAATCCAAAGGGCGCGTCACGGAAGCCGATATTCAGATTGCCAGCGTCTTTATGGATCGCATGAATCTGCACGGTGACTCCCGCCTGGAGGCGCAAAATGCGTTTCGCATCGGGAAATCCGATAACTACCCGCTTCGCGAAAAAATGCGCCAGTTCCGCAGCATCTGCTTCGGCCGTTTTGATTTAATTCGGATGTTTCTGGAAATCCAGATTCAGGCGGCCTTCGCCGACGGCTCGCTTCACCCTAACGAACGCGATGTTTTATACGTGATTGCGGAAGAGCTGGGTATCTCCCGTATGCAGTTCGATCAGTTCCTGCGCATGATGCAGGGTGGCGCGCAGTTTGGCGGCGGGTATCACCAGCAGTCTTCTGGCGGCGCCTGGCAGCAGGCGCAGCGTGGTCCGACGCTGGAAGATGCCTGCAACGTGCTTGGCGTAAAACCCTCTGACGATCAGACCACCATCAAACGTGCCTATCGTAAGCTCATGAGCGAGCACCATCCAGACAAGCTGGTTGCAAAAGGCTTACCGCCTGAAATGATGGAGATGGCGAAGCAAAAAGCGCAGGAAATTCAGAAAGCGTACGAGCTGATTAAAGAGAAGAAAGGCTTCAAATAAGCCCCTTTTTAGAATGATGAAGGGCCTGACGGCATGAGCTGCCAGGCCCTTTATACAGGGTTACCAGCTGTAGCGCACGTTCAGGCTACCGTTTACATCGCTGTAATCATTATCACCTTTCTGTCCGGAGACCTGGGCAATAACGCTCCATTGCTTGCTCACATTTGCCTGAATACCCGCTTTCAGCTCCGCACGATCGGCAGGAAGGTCCTGTTTGATCTGTGTGTCACCAAAGTTGACTGCCGTGTCTTCAGAGGTATGCAGCCAGTTGGCCTCCGCAAACGGCTGGATAACCGCGTCGTTCGCCTTATTCATCTTGCTGTCAACTCGCAGACCTAAACGGGTGGTCCAGCTGTCACCGTTTTGCCCATCAATCGTTGTGCCGCTGCTGTCTTTGATGTCATCGGCACGGTAATCCTGCCAGACGATCTGTGCCTGCGGCGTGAGGCTCAGCGTGTTGTCGCCGAGTGCGACATCGTAGCGATAGCCCGTTTCCAGCGAAACGGCGTTGGCGTTTGAATCGTAATCCGTTGAGCCAACGTCCCCGTTATCTACGCTGTTGTGGTACATCCCGTACTGATACCAGCTGTCGACATAAAAACCCTGATGCTGTCGGGCATCGGCAAACCAGGTGGCATAGACGCCGAGGTTATAGCCATCGACTTTACCGTCAGCGCTGAAGCGGCTGCCGTCACCACCTCTATTGCCCGTGCTGTCGCTGCTGGCGTTCATATAGCTACCCATAACCCCGACCACCAGGCTTTGTTCGCCGTTGTTCCAGGCGGCAACATCGCCCCCAATCTGGAACTGGGAGTAGTTGCTGTCGATATCAATATTGCTCTCTGCCGCAGTAGACTGGTTCTTACCTGCTTTGAAACGCGCCCATGTCGTGCCGTTTTCCGATTTGAACTGACTGCCTTCTCGGTCTGACAGGGTCTGCATTTGCAGATCGCGAGCCAGCCACTGGTTGCTGAGGTATGAACCGATATCGGCACGATACTGAGGCGTTACGTCGCCATTATCACTCGTGGCCTGGGAACGAAGATACCAGTCCCCTGAGTCCTGATACAGGCGGTATTCGTAGGCGTTAATCTGGACCTGATTACCCTGAACAAAGGTGCCGTTTGATTCACCGCCGACCGTAATCACTGCAATACCGTTTTGGGTCAGTGCGCCCTGACCGCCAGCGTTGTTAATGTACAGGGTGGTGTTCCCGGACGTATTCCCCGTAATGTTAAGCATATCGGTTGGAGACGTGTCGTCGCCTAACTGCGTATTTAGCGTCACAGAACCCTGGTTGCTGGTGTAATCGCCGTTTACGATCAGCGTGTTGCCGGTCGTCGCACCATTGGTTCCTTCAATATTGCCGCTGACAATGCTGCCTGCGTTGCTCAGATTACCATTGATCGTTAGCGTGTCGTTGAACTGAACGGTGCCGTTGCTGTTAACATTGCCGTTCACCACACCGTTGGAACCGCCAAACGTGGCGCCTGCCGCGACATTCACGGCCTGCTCGCTGTTTTGTACGCCGATAACGCCGGCCTCGTCCAGCCAGAGCGTGCCCTGGTTGACATCCGTTGTGCCGCTGTAACTGTTTACGGCATTAAGGATCAGCGTACCTTGCCCCTCTTTGGTCAGCGATTTGCCGTCCCATCCGGTCGTGGCTTCGGCATTTTGATCGACAAGCGCCGTGCTCAGCGTAAAGCTGCCGTCAGGATTGTTCAGAGTGAATGTGCCGTGAGCCGCTGTTGCCGCTGGGTTCTGGCTGGCATACCAGGTTAATGACGGTGTCAGGACGTAATTGGTCACGTCGGCGGGATCAATGGTGCCGCTAAAGGTGATGAAGTCAACGGAGCCAGATGCCATGCCCGCGACGGTGAGGCTGGTAAAATTGCCATTAATTGCATTTTCAGCGTCAATCACCGTGAAGGCGCTATCCGCGGAAAGCGTGCTGGCACTACCGTAACCTGTAATATTTAGTGTGCCATCAAGCGTCGCATTCTGAGCGACAATAGGCGCACTGGTCGCGTTTGCGTCAAGATAGACATCAGTTTGGCTGTTAGCCAGAAGGGTGAAATTACCGACATTGAGTGTACCAGCACTGCCGTTTTCATCGCCGAGTGTGATGCGTCCGCTGCT
The DNA here is from genome assembly GCF_052974705.1 of Enterobacter sp. fkY84-1. NCBI lineage: Bacteria > Pseudomonadati > Pseudomonadota > Gammaproteobacteria > Enterobacterales > Enterobacteriaceae > Enterobacter > Enterobacter sp. fkY84-1. The sequence goes on from NZ_CP169393.1 coordinate 718,445, forward strand.
GGTAAGATTACCGACGCTGGAATCGGCCGTCAGCAGCCATTGGCTGTTCGCATCCAGCGTCATGCTGACGTTATTACCGCTGGCCTTAACGGCGCCGGACAGCTTGCTGTTTTCAGCGCGAAGGGTGACTGCATCAGTGGTATTGGCCACGGTGAGCAGATTGTCTGCGTTCATCGTTTGCACATTCTTCACGTTAATATCGGCAGATCCGGAATCCACCGCAAAAGCACTTCCTCCTGACGCGGTTGCCGTAATGCTCCCTCCGTCAATCGTAGCGACATTTTTTCCACCGCTGAACGAGAAGGCGACATTGCTACCGGAAACGTTGCTGTGGGTGACGGTCGCGCTGCTGGCGCTTTCTAAGGCAATGGCAGCAGATTGTTCGCTGGTGATATCTGTGCTGTTCGCCTCAAGGGCTCCACCGTGAGTCATCGCCACTGCCCGCGAATTTTCTCCGGACGCGATCGTTGAACCGTTATTCAGTACGAATGTGCTCTTTGCCCCGTCAGAGGATATTGCGTCAGCATTTTTCCCCATGAGTGACGATATGAGTGTCAGTGAGTTCTGCGCGTCCGGTATTCATTATGCCAACTGACTGCTCACCGTAAGTTTCAACGTGGGATGCCGCTAAATTAAATGTGTTGGTATAGTTTTGAATACCAAAGCTCTGGCTTCCGGTAGTGGTAATCGTGACGTTTGAGCCGGTCAATTCACCGTCGTTATATATACCTGCATTACCAAAATCTCCCGTGGTGTTTATATTCACATTGTCTAATGAAAGGGTGGCATATCGGTTAACAATAGCCCGAGCCATGCCATACCCGGAAGTCGTAATGGTCGCGTTTTTTATCGTCAGGTCTGCGCCATTCAATATCTCAACACCATAAGAACCCTCTCCCGTCGCCGTATAGCTCCCCCCGTCAATGGTGCCTTTTGCATTAGAGCTAAACAATACGGCAGATGCGATCTCGCCTTCCGTCGAAACGGTAAGGTTGTTCAACATGGCTTCTGAGTTATCACCGACAATGGTTATCGCATGACTGCCTTCCCCGGAAGTGCGGATTGTGGATCCCGAATCATCGAGCGTGATTTTCGCTCCATTCGACACGGATAGCCCCATGCCTGCATCCCCGGTTGTGGATATCGTTAAGGCGCCGTTATCGGTGACGATGACATCAGAGCCAGAGGCGGATACCGCCGAGGTATTAGGGCTCGTCGTTGAATATTCACCACTGATGGTGTTATTACCCGGGACTGCAACAAACGTCGTGTCACTGGCGTGTGCGGTACTCACAACACCTGACAAGATAAACGTTGCGATCGCGCTTCCGGCGCGTACGCAGGATTTGACTTTGCTGTCCCCTTTTGAAAACTCCGAGGCAACGATGTACATATTTCTGGCGCAATTCCAGACGATGTTATACGAACGGTTCATACACTTCCTTGTGAATCAATGAGTAAACTAAGTGTGGCTGTTGAGTAGAAAAATAACTCCGTTTGGATAGGGTAGAGTTAGTATTTCCTTAAAATGAGCTGGATTATCAGTAATAAATTGCATCGTGTTCAATTTAATATTTTTTAATCCAAACCTTAGTCTTTCTAAAAATACTGAGTGTTATTTAAGGAAGAGATAATTATCGTGAATGAACTTGGGCGGGTTTTCAGATGAGCAGGGGAGATATATCTGCTGTGTGAATATTTACCGTCGACAGTGAGCTAACAGTAAATATTCACATCAGGAATTTAAAAATCGACCGGGGCTTTAAACGTCATCGCGTTACCGAAGGCCGGATGGGTGATGGTAAGCGTCTGCGCGTGCAGCTGCAGACGTGGCGCTAAGGCCAGCGCTTCAGGCGGCGCGTAAAAGCGGTCGCCCAGAATCGGATGACCCAGCGCAAGCATATGCACGCGCAGCTGGTGTGAACGTCCGGTAATCGGCTTAAGCAGGACGCGCGCGGTATTATCCGGCGCGTACTCAAGCACTTCATACTCGGTTTGCGCGGCCTTGCCGGTTTCATAACACACCTTCTGCTTTGGCCGATTCGGCCAGTCGCAGATCAGCGGTAAATCCACCAGCCCTTCCGCCTGCGCCGGGTGACCCCAGACGCGGGCGACATACTGCTTCTTCGGCTCGCGCTCGCGGAACTGGCGCTTCAGCTCGCGTTCTGCCGCTTTGTTCAGCGCCACCACAATCACGCCGCTGGTCGCCATGTCCAGGCGATGGACCGACTCCGCCTGAGGATAATCGCGCTGAATGCGCGTCATCACGCTGTCTTTGTGCTCATCCAGACGACCCGGCACGGACAACAGCCCGCTGGGCTTGTTGACCACCATAATGTGTTCATCCTGATACAGAATGACCAGCCAGGGATCCTGTGGCGGATTGTACGGCTCCATCACCATCTTGCGCTCCGTTTACTGATGCGTCACAACGATAAGACGCAGGGCATCCAGACGCCAGCTTGCCTGATCCAGGCTTTCCAGCACCTGCTGACGGTTGCTTTCAATCGCCGCCAGCTCGTCGTCACGGATGTTCGGGTTCACGGCCTTCAACGCCTCCAGACGCGACAGCTCTGCAGACAGTTTCTCGTCGGCTTCACCGCGCGCGGCGTCAATCAGCGCTCTGGCCGCTTTTTCAATCTGGGTTTCACCCTGCTGGAGAATGGCATGCACGTCCTGCTGCACCGCATTGACCAGCTTGCTGCCGGTATGGCGGTTCACCGCGCTCAGCTGGCGGTTGAAGCTCTCAAATTCAACCTGTCCTGCGAGGTTCGTGCCGTTTTTATCCAGCAGCAGACGCACCGGCGTTGGTGGCAGGAAGCGGTTGAGCTGCAGCTGTTTCGGCGCCTGCGCTTCCACAACGTAGATCAGCTCCAGCAGCAGCGTGCCTACGGGCAGCGCCTTGTTTTTCAACAGGGAGATGGTGCTGCTGCCGGTATCGCCAGAGAGGATCAGATCCAGCCCGTTACGGATCAGCGGGTGTTCCCAGGTGATGAACTGAGCATCTTCGCGGGACAGCGCCACATCACGCTCGAAGGTGATGGTGCAGCCATCTTCCGGCAGGCCCGGGAAATCTGGCACCAGCATGTGATCGGACGGGGTCAGGACAATCAGGTTCTCGCCGCGGTCGTCCTGGTTAATGCCAACGATGTCGAACAGGTTCATGGAGAAGCTGATGAGGCTGGTGTCATCATCCTGCTCTTCAATGCTCTCAGCCAGCGCCTGCGCTTTTTCACCGCCGTTGGAGTGGATCTCCAGCAGGCGGTCGCGGCCTTGTTCAAGCTGCGCTTTCAGCGCGTCATGCTTCTCACGACAGGACTTAATCAGATCGTCAAAGCCGTCGGTGTTTTCCGGCGCGGCCAGATAGCCGATCAGATCGCCGTGCACCTGATCGTAAATGGTGCGGCCCGTCGGGCAGGTATGTTCAAACGCATCCAGACCTTCGTGGAACCAGCGCACCAGCACGGACTGGGCCGTTTTTTCCAGATACGGCACGTGGATCTGAATATCGTGCGCCTGACCGATACGATCCAGACGACCGATACGCTGCTCCAGCAGATCCGGGTTGAACGGCAGATCGAACATCACCAGGTTGCTGGCGAACTGGAAGTTACGGCCTTCAGAACCGATTTCAGAGCAGAGCATAACCTGAGCGCCGCTGTCCTCTTCGGCAAACCACGCCGCGGCGCGGTCGCGTTCAACGATGGACATGCCTTCGTGGAACACGGCGGCGCGAATGCCTTCGCGCTCGCGCAGGACCTGCTCCAGCTGCAGCGCGGTGGCCGCCTTGGCGCAGATCACCAGCACCTTCTGGGAGCGGTGCGCGGTCAGGTAGCCCATCAGCCACTCTACGCGCGGATCGAAGTTCCACCAGGTGCCGGTATCGCCTTCAAATTCCTGGTAGATTTGTTCCGGGTAGAGCATGTCGCGGGCGCGCTCTTCCTGCGTTTTGCGCGCACCCATGATGCCGGAAACTTTAATTGCCGTCTGATACTGCGTCGGCAGCGGCAGCTTAATGGTATGCAGCTCGCGTTTCGGGAACCCTTTCACACCGTTACGGGTGTTACGGAACAGGACGCGACTGGTGCCGTGGCGATCCATCAGCATGTCGATCAGCTCTTTACGCGCGGATTCCGCGTTGTCGCTGTCGCTGTTAGCGGCCTGCAGCAGCGGCTCGATATCCTGCTCGCCAATCAGATCGCTCAGGGTGTTGAGTTCATCATCAGAAAGACGCTTGCCCGCCAGCAGCAGCGCGACGGCATCTGCAACCGGACGGTAGTTATTCTGTTCTTCCACAAACTGCCCGAAGTCGTGGAAACGGTTTGGATCGAGCAGGCGCAGACGGGCGAAGTGGCTTTCCAGGCCCAGCTGTTCCGGCGTAGCGGTCAACAGCAGGACGCCAGGCACGCGCTCGGCAAGCTGCTCGATAGCCATATATTCGCGGCTCGGCGCGTCTTCGCTCCAGACCAGGTGGTGCGCTTCGTCGACCACCATCAGGTCCCACTCGGCATCGCACAGGTGCTCAAGACGCTGCTTGCTGCGGCGCACGAAGTCCAGGGAGCAGATCACCAGCTGTTCGGTTTCAAACGGGTTGTCCGCATCGTGCTGGGCTTCGGCGTAGCGTTCGTCATCGAACAGAGAGAAGCGCAGGTTAAAGCGGCGCAGCATCTCAACCAGCCACTGGTGCTGTAAGGTTTCTGGCACCACAATCAGCACGCGCTCGGCAGCGCCGGAAAGCAGCTGCTGGTGCAGGATCATGCCCGCCTCGATGGTTTTACCCAGGCCCACTTCATCTGCCAGCAGCACGCGCGGCGCATGGCGACGGCCCACGTCATGGGCGATGTTCAGCTGGTGGGGGATCAGGCTGGTGCGCTGGCCGCGCAGGCCGCTCCAGGGCATGCGGTACTGTTCACTCTGGAACTTACGCGCGCGATAGCGCAGGGAGAAGCGATCCATACGGTCGATTTGCCCGGCAAACAGGCGGTCCTGCGGCTTGCTGAACACCAGCTTGCTGTCGAGCAGCACTTCGCGCAGGATGACATTGGCCTCGTCGGTGTCCAGGCGAGTGCCGATGTAGGCGAGCAGTCCATTCTCTTCTTTTACGTCTTCAATCTTGAGCTGCCAGCCGTCGTGGCTGGTCACGGTGTCACCCGGATTAAACATCACGCGGGTTACAGGGGAGTCATTGCGGGCGTACAGGCGGTTTTCACCGGTGGCAGGGAAGAGGAGGGTAACCATGCGCGCATCAACGGCAACGACGGTTCCTAATCCAAGTTCGCTTTCTGTATCGCTGATCCAGCGTTGACCAAGTGTAAAAGGCATAGTTGTTCGGCTCTAATCTTTAATTGCAGGCAATAGTTCGACCACCGTCAAAAAAGACGGTCATCGAAAAATGGGTCCGGGAATGGAAAGGGCGCTATGGTACTGGATGGCAGCCATTTCGTCACGCGTCAAAATAGGCCAAGTTGCCCTGTCACTAGTGTAGCAAAATCATCGTCGATGAAGGGCAAAATTCCGTCGGCAACCGGCTGAAGCTGACGCGTCAGATAGTGTTCATAATCCAGAGGCGAGTGCTGATAATCCACCGGTTCCGGACCGTTTATCGTCCAGACGTATTTGATGGTTCCCCGATTCTGATACTGCGGCGCGCGGCCACGGCGGACGTTTTCTTCGTCCGCGAGGCGCGCGGCGCGAACGTGCGGAGGAACGTTACGCTGGTACTCCGCGAGCGGGCGGCGCAGGCGTTTGCGATACACCAGCTGCGCGTCAAGTTCGCCCGCCATCAGGCTGGCTATCGTCTCGCGCACGTAGTCCTGATACGGCTCATTGCGAAATACCCGCAGATAGAGCGTTTGCTGGAACTGCTGGGCCAGCGGCGTCCAGTCGGTACGCACTGTCTCGAGCCCTTTAAAGACCATCCGCTGCGCGTCGCCTTCCTGTATCAGCCCGGCATAGCGCTTCTTGCTGCCCTGATCGGTACCGCGGATGGTGGGCATTAAGAAGCGGGCAAAATGGGTTTCAAATTCCAGCTCCAGCGCGCTGGTTAACCGCACTTTCTGCAGATGTTCCTGCCACCAGTCGTTCACGAAGGCAACCAGCGCTTTGCCGATTTGCGCGGCATCGTCTTCGGAATGCGCGCCCTTAAGCCATACAAAGGTGGAGTCCGTGTCGCCGTAGATGACGTCATAGCCCTGGGATTCAATCAGCGCTTTAGTCTGGCGCATGATCTCGTGCCCGCGCATCGTGATCGACGACGCCAGCCGCGGGTCGAAGAAGCGACAGGCGCTGGTGCCCAGCACCCCGTAGAAGGCGTTCATGATGATTTTCAGCGCCTGTGAGAGGGGCTTGTTGCCGTGGCGCTTGGCCTCGTCGCGGCCGTGCCAGATGTTGCCTACGATGTCGGGCAGGCAGTGTTTTTCCCGCGAGAAGCGTGCGCCGAGGAAGCCTTCGGTGCTGTGTTCATCATCCGGCTGGGCCAGCCCCTCAACCAGCCCGACGGGATCGATCAGGAAGGTGCGAATTATCGACGGGTAGAGGCTTTTGTAGTCCAGGACCAGAACGGAGTCATACAGTCCTGGTCGGGAATCCATGACGTACCCGCCGGGGCTGGCCTGCGGCGGCACGTCCCCGAGGTTGGGGGCGACGTATCCTGCCCGGTGCATTCGGGGAAAATAGAGGTGGCTAAAGGCCGCCACGGAGCCGCCGTGCCTGTCCGCCGCGAGTCCGTTCACCGTCGCGCGCTCCAGCAGGAAGGGCATGATCTCGGTTTTGTGGAAAATCCGCGTGACCAGCTCACAGTCTTTCAGGTTATAGGTGGCGAGCGCGGGCTTGTCTTCGTTAAAGCGCCGGTCGATCTCGTCCATTCTGTCCCAGGGGTTGTCGATGGATTTGCCTTCGCCCAGCAGCTCCTGCGCCACCGCTTCGAGGGCGAATGACGAGAAGTTCCAGAAGGCGGACTTGAGCGCCTCTATGCCGTCGATAATCAGGCGGCCGTTCGCCTGTGCGAAGAAAACGCCGTTCTTAAAACCGTGTTCGCGCCACTCAAGCTCGCTGTTGCCGCGCCCGAGCATCAGCGGGATGCGGTAACGCTCGGCGTGTTTTTGCAGCACGCGCAGGTCGAACTGCACCACGTTCCAGCCGATCAGAACGTCGGGATCGAAGTCGGCAAACCACTGGTTGAGCTTCTCCAGCAGCTGCGGCCGGCTGGTAACATACTCAAGCCGGAAATCCAGCGCGGAGGCATCACCATTCGGTGGCCCGAGCATATAGACAACCCGATCGCCGCAACCTTCAAGTCCTATACAGTACAGTTCGCCGTGACGGGTGGTTTCGATATCCAGGGAGACCCACTTCAGCGGCGGGCGGTAGTGCGGGTTCGGCTTTAGCCGCGCGTTGATGAGACCGCCATTTTGCGGAGAACCATCGACCCAGACGGGCGCGGTAATAAACCGCTCCATCAGAAAGCGTTCGGGTGGGCGGATATCCGCTTCGTAGAGCGTCACGCCTGCTTCACGGAGCAGTTTTTCATAGCGCATCAGCTGACGATGGACGCGACAGTAGAGGCCGTAAACCGGCTGACGGTGGAAATCTTTCAGTTCAAGCGGGGTAATGCGCCAGCCGTTTTCACCGCGCAGCAGCTGTTTCACTTTCTCGACGTGCGCTTCAGGAATAAACGCCACGGACTCCTGCGGCGGCAGCGTCACCTGCAGCGGGCCGTTGTCCGTTGCCAGCCAGAATTCAACCTCGGTGCCCTGAGGGGTATCCCGCCAGTGTCGGGTCAGTAAAAAGCCTTCTTGCGCCTGCGTCACGCCGCTATCCCACAAAACAAAACCAGGCCTGATTATAGCCTGGTTGAATGTTTTATGCTGGGGATATATACAGTTTATTGTCCGTAGTAGGCCTTCGCGCCGTGCTTGCGCAGATAATGCTTATCCAGCAGGGTTTGCTGCATATCCGGCAGCTGCGGCGCCAGCTGTCGACAGAAGATCCCCATATAGGCGATCTCTTCAAGCACGATGGCGTTATGCACCGCGTCTTCTGCGTTTTTACCCCAGGCGAACGGGCCGTGGGAGTGCACCAGCACGCCGGGCATTTGCGCCGCGTCGATTCCCCGTTTTTCGAAGGTTTCAACGATCACGTTGCCGGTTTCCCACTCATACTCGCCGTTGATCTCCGCATCTGTCATCAGACGCGTGCAGGGAATGGTGCCGTAGAAGTAGTCCGCGTGGGTGGTGCCGGTCGCCGGGATGGACTGGCCCGCCTGCGCCCAGATGGTGGCATGGCGTGAATGGGTATGCACGATACCGCCGATGGTTGGGAATGAGCGGTAGAGCAGGCGGTGGGTTGGCGTATCGGAGGAGGGCTTTTTGTTCCCTTCCACCACTTCACCCGTTTCGATGCTGACCACCACCATATCGTTCGCCGTCATCACCGCGTAATCGACGCCGGAAGGCTTGATCACGAACACGCCTTTTCCGCGGTCAACGGCGCTGACGTTGCCCCAGGTCAGGGTGACCAGATTATGTTTCGGCAGCGCCAGGTTGGCTTCGAGCACCTGGCGTTTGAGCTCTTCTAACATTGTTGTCTCCAGTGCCGGATGGCGCTTCGCTTATCCGGCCTACAGAACCGTAGGCCCGGTAAACGCGGTGCCACCGGGCATTCAGGGCTTAGCGTTTTGAACCGTAATAGACTTCGTTCCAGCGCAGCGCGTCTTTAAAGGCGGGCAGGCGGGTATCGTTATCAATCACGGTCAGCTCGATATCATGCAGCTCGGCGAACTGACGCATGTCGTTCAGATCCAGCGCGTGGCTGAAGACGGTATGGTGCGCGCCGCCGGCCAGGATCCAGGCTTCTGACGCGGTCGGCAGATCCGGCTGTGCTTTCCACAAGGCGTTGGCGACCGGCAGTTTCGGCAGGGAGTGTGGCGTTTCAACCGCATCGACGCAGTTCACCAGCAGGCGGAAACGATCGCCCAGATCGATCAGGCTGGCGTTGATGGCCGGGCCCGTGCGGGTGTTGAAGATCAGACGCGCCGGATCGGCTTTACCGCCGATGCCGAGGTACTGCACGTCGAGGATCGGTTTTTCCTCTACCGCGATGGAAGGACACACTTCCAGCATGTGCGAGCCGAGCACCAGGTCATTGCCGTTTTCGAAGTGGTAGGTGTAGTCCTCCATAAAGGAGGTGCCGCCCTGCAGACCGGTCGACATCACCTTCATGATGCGAAGCAGAGCGGCAGTTTTCCAGTCGCCTTCACCCGCAAAGCCGTAGCCCTGCTGCATCAGGCGTTGTACTGCCAGACCCGGCAGCTGTTTCAGACCGTGGAGATCTTCAAAGGTGGTGGTAAAAGCGTGGAAACCGCCCTGTTCCAGGAAGCGCTTCATGCCCAGCTCAATGCGCGCCGCGTCCAGCACGTTCTGGCGCTTGTCGCCGTTGATTTGTGCCGCAGGCGTCAGGCGGTAGCGGCTTTCGTACTCGTCCACCAGCGCGCTCACGTCGCCATCGCTGATGTCATTTACCACCTGCACCAGATCGCCCACCGCCCAGGTATTCACGGAGAAGCCGAACTTGATCTGCGCGGCCACTTTATCGCCGTCGGTGACCGCCACTTCACGCATGTTGTCGCCGAAACGCACCACTTTCAGGTGGCGGGTATCCTGCTTAGAGACCGCCTGACGCATCCAGGCGCCGATACGCTGTTGCGCCTTGCCATCCTGCCAGTGGCCGGTGACCACCGCGTGCTGCTGACGCATACGCGCGCCGATGAAGCCGAACTCGCGGCCGCCGTGTGCGGTCTGGTTCAGGTTCATAAAGTCCATGTCGATGCTGTCCCACGGCAGGGAGGCGTTGAACTGGGTATGGAACTGCAGCAGCGGTTTGTTGAGGATAGACAGGCCGTTGATCCACATTTTTGCCGGTGAGAAGGTGTGCAACCACACCACCAGACCGGCGCATTTATCGTCGTAGTTGGCGTCGCGGCAGATGTGGGTGATTTCGTCCGGCGTCGTGCCCAGCGGTTTCAGCACCAGTTTGCACGGCAGTTTGGCTTCCGCGTTCAGCGCGTTAACGACGTGCTCCGCGTGTTTCGTTACCTGCTGCAGCGCTTCCGGTCCGTAAAGATGCTGGCTGCCAATCACAAACCACACTTCATAGTTATTAAAAATGGTCATCATCGTGTCCTTAATGGGTCAGGGTTGCCGTAGTGTCCGCGGTGCTTTTGGCCGGGGCGGCGACAGGGAGATAGTGAAGTTCGGCGCTTTTTGCCCATTGCTGGTAGCGCTGATAAAGCTGTTCAAAGCGTTGTGCCTGCTGGGCACGCGGCTGAAGGGTGTTTTCGACGGCACTCGCCATATGCTGCTGCGCGGTGGGGATATCCGCATGGACGCCAGCGGCTACGGCGGCGAAAATTGCCGCCCCCAGCGCGCAGCACTGATCGGAGGCCACAATCTGGAGCGGACGGTTCAGCACGTCGCAGCAGGCCTGCATGATCACCGGGTTTTTACGGGCGATGCCGCCCAGCGCCATCACGTTATTCACGTCGATGCCCTGCTCGGTGAAGCACTCCATAATCGCGCGGGCGCCGAAGGCGGTGGCGGCAATCAGACCGCCGAACAGCGCAGGCGCGTCGGTCGCCAGGTTGAGGTCGGTAATCACCCCTTTCAGGCGCTGGTTGGCAAACGGCGTGCGGCGGCCGTTAAACCAGTCCAGGACCACCGGGAGGTGGTCGAGAGACGGATTTTTAGCCCAGGCGTCGGTAAGCTGCGGCAGGAGCTGCTTTTTGCTCTCGGCGATCTGGGTTTTCAGTTCAGGATGTGACGCCGCCAGCCGATCCAGCGGCCAGCCGAGCACGCGGCCAAACCAGGCGTAGATATCGCCAAACGCGGACTGACCGGCTTCGAGGCCGATAAAGTCCGGCACCACGCTGCCGTCAACCTGGCCGCAGATGCCTTTTACCGCGCGGTCGCCGACGGTGGATTTATCTGCCGTCAGGATGTCGCAGGTGGAGGTGCCGATCACTTTGACCAGCGTGTTTGGCTGTGCGCCCGCGCCCACGGCGCCCATATGGCAGTCAAACGCGCCGCCGGAGATAGCTACGTTCTGCGGCAGGCCGAGACGCGTCGCCCACTCTTCGCAGAGGGTGCCGACGGGAATATCGGCGGTGAAGGTGTCGGTAAACAGCGGGTATGACAGGCTCTTGTTGACGATCGGGTCGAGCTCATCAAAGAACGCGGCCGGAGGCAGGCCGCCCCAGCTTTCATGCCACAGGGATTTATGCCCGGCGCTGCAGCGGCCGCGGCGGATATCCTGCGGGCGCGTGGTGCCGGAGAGCAGGGCGGGAACCCAGTCGCATAGCTCAATCCAGGACGCCGCTGCCTGTGCGACAGACGCGTCCGCGCGGGTGACGTGCAGGATCTTGGCCCAGAACCACTCGCTGGAGTAAATCCCGCCGATATACCGTGAGTAGTCAGTTTTGCCCGGCTGATGGCATAAGCGGGTGATGGCTTCGGCCTCTTCCACGGCGGTATGGTCTTTCCACAGCACGAACATGGCGTTCGGGTTGTCGGCAAACTCCGGGCGCAGTGCCAGCACGCGGCCTTCGGCATCGACAGGGGCAGGCGTAGAGCCGGTGCTGTCGACGCCAATCCCCACAACATCGGCCCGCTGGGCGTCGGTCAGGTCCGCCAGAACGGTTTTGAGCGCCGCTTCCATCGACTCGATGTAGTCCCGCGGGTGGTGACGGAACTGGTTGTTTGGCGCATCGCAGTAGCGCCCCTCTTGCCAGCGCGGATACCACTCAACGCTGGTTGCTATCTCCTGGCCGGACGTACAGTCCACTGCCAGCGCGCGAACTGAATCGCTGCCAAAATCGAGGCCAATCGCAATTGCCATGGTGTTGCTCCATCGAAAAAACAGGTATGGAAGAACATTAGAGACTGGGGACAAAAGTCGTCAGGCAGGATCCGCTAATCTTATGGACTAAATTGCTGTTACGACGGAAAGTGTGACGCCGTGCAAATATTCAATGTGGACATTTCTGCCGCACTTATAGACACTTTTGTTACTGGTTATCTGTCTGCTCTGGCGGAGAAATCAGGGGGAAAGGCTGAAACATGGCGGACGTAAAAGCGGCGTGATGCTTTTTGGATCTTTTCGCGGGCCATTTTTAACCTGCATTTAGTGATATGGACAATTGGTTTCCTTCAGGACCCTTGGGAGAACTGAATCTATGGCCGAAACGCAGAACGATCCCCTGCTGCCGGGATACTCGTTTAACGCGCACCTTGTGGCGGGGCTGACCCCTATCGAGGCTGAGGGATATCTCGACTTTTACGTCGACCGACCGCTCGGAATGAAAGGGTATATCCTCAACCTGACCGTGCGGGGGGAAGGGATCATCAAGAACGGTGACCAGCAGTTCGTCTGCCGCCCGGGGGATATCCTGCTGTTCCCGCCGGGGGAGATCCACCACTATGGCCGTCATCCGGATGCCAAAGAGTGGTATCACCAGTGGGTCTACTTCCGTCCGCGCGCCTACTGGCAGGAGTGGCTTTCCTGGCCGGCTATTTTTGCACACACCGGGTTTTATCGCCCGGATGAGGTGCATCTGGCGCAGTTTCGCGAGCTTTTTGCCCAGATAATCGAGGCGGGGCAGGCTGGTGGACGCTATGCCGAACTGCTGGCGATAAACCTCCTTGAACAGCTGCTGTTGCGGCGGATGGAGGCGATTAACGCGTCGCTTAACCCACCGCTGGATAACCGCGTGCGCGACGCCTGCCAGTACATCAGCGACCACCTGGCCGATAGCCAGTTTGATATCGCCAGCGTCGCCCAGCACGTCTGCCTGTCGCCGTCGCGGCTGTCGCACCTGTTCCGCCAGCAGCTTGGCGTCAGCGTACTGAGCTGGCGCGAGGATCAGCGCATCAGCCAGGCGAAGCTGCTGCTCAGCACCACCCGGATGCCCATCGCCACCGTGGGGCGCAACGTGGGCTTTGAGGATCAGCTCTATTTCTCCCGCGTATTTAAAAAATGCACCGGTGCCAGCCCCAGTGAATTCCGCGCGGGATGTGAATAAACGGTAAAAAAAGATAAACAAACAGGTGAATGCGGGAAGCAACCTGTAAACTATTCAGACAATTGTTGCCTTGACGCGGTGCAGGGCGCTAAGCAGAATCGCTGATTCGTTTTCTGACCGGAATAGTTATGCAGGCATTGCTGGAACACTTTATTACCCAGTCCGTTATGTACTCGCTCATCGCCGTGGCGCTGGTGGCGTTTCTGGAATCGCTGGCGCTTGTCGGGTTAATCCTGCCCGGCACCGTGATGATGGCGGGGCTTGGGGCGCTGATCGGCAGCGGTGAGGTCAATTTCTGGCAGGCATGGCTGGCCGGGATTATCGGCTGTCTGCTGGGGGACTGGATCTCCTTCTGGCTGGGCTGGCGCTTTAAGAAGCCGCTGCACCGCTGGTCGTTCATGAAAAAGAACAAAGCGTTGCTCGATAAAACCGAGCATGCGCTGCACCAGCACAGCATGTTTACCATCCTCGTGGGCCGCTTTGTTGGGCCAACGCGTCCGCTGGTGCCGATGGTGGCCGGGATGCTGGATCTCCCCGTCGCGAAGTTTGTGGTGCCGAACATCATCGGCTGCGTCTTTTGGCCGCCGTTCTACTTCCTGCCGGGTATTCTGGCCGGTGCGGCGATTGATATTCCTGACGGCATGCAAAGCGGTGAGTTTAAGTGGCTGCTGCTGGGCACGGCGGTGCTGCTGTGGCTGGCGATCTGGCTCTGCTGGCGGCTGTGGCGCAGCGCGAAAGCGAGCGTCGATCGCCTGACGCGCTATCTCCCGCGCTCTCGTCTTTTGTGGCTGGCCCCGCTGACGCTGGGTGTGGCCGTGGTAGCCCTGGTCGCGCTGATTCGCCACCCGCTGATGCCGGTGTACGGTGAGATCCTGTTGAAAGTTGTGAGCCGTTAAGCGCCGGGCGGCACTGCGTTTGCCCGGCCTACGGTTTTATACCCAATAATCCAGAAGCGCTTTCTTTTCCGCTCATTAATGCTTCTGTTGCTCCATCCCACAAAATGCGTCCCTCCGCGATCACCACCGATCGCGGCGCAATCCGTGCGGCATCTTCGATACTGTGCGACACCATCAGCATCGTCAGCTGCTGGCGCTGGCAGACCTCCTGCACCAGGGCGAGCATCTCCTGGCGCAGCGCGGGATCGAGCGCCGAGAACGGCTCATCCAGCAGCAGCAGCGGCTGCTCGCGCACCAGACAACGCGCCAGCGCCACGCGCTGACGCTGGCCGCCGGAGAGCTCGCCCGGCAGCCTGTCGATGAATTCAGCGATCCCCATCTGTGCGGCAATCACTTCAAGTTTTTCGCGTTGGGCATCGTTCAGCCTGAGCCCCGGATGCATTCCCAGCGCGATGTTTTGCCGCACCGTCAGATGGGTAAACAGGTTGTTTTCCTGAAACAGCATCGACACAGGACGTTTAGCCGGAGGGGCGTCGGTGAAATCACGATTATCGATGGCTATCGACCCGCTGGCAGGTTGCAGAAAACCGGCGATCAAATTGAGCAAGGTGCTTTTCCCGGCACCGCTTGGGCCAAGCACCGCAATCCGCTCGCCCTGCTGAACGGAGAGCGTAAAGCGCATCGGCAGATGCTGATAGAGCCAGGTTATATCAGTCAGTTTTAACATCACGCCCCGGGAGTTTTTCGATAACGGTAAATAAGGCAAAGCAGAGCAGCAGCAGTAACAGCGCGGTGACCGCGCCGTCCTGACTGCGGTAAGAGCCGATTTGCTGATAAAGCCAGTACGGCAGCGTGCGGAAATCGTCATTACCGAACAGCGCCACGACCCCAAAGTCTCCAATGGAGAGCACGCAGGCAAACGCCAGCGCCTGAGCCAGCGGACGTTTTAGCGCGCGCAGTTCCACAACCTTCAGCCGCTGCCAGCCCTGCATGCCCAGCGACTGACACAGCAAACCGTAGCGGCTGTTGACGTCGCGCATCGGGTTTTCCAGCACCTTAAGCGCGTAGGGGATGGCCATTAAGGCGTTAGTGAAAATCACAATGCCATCGGCCCTTTCCGGCAGGCCGAGGGTGCTGTTGAACAGTAAAAAGAAGCCCGTCGCCAGCACGATGCCCGGCATCGCCAGAATCAGCATGCCCGTCAGCTCCAGCGCCTGTCCGGTTTTACGAGCATGACGCGCGTAGAGCTCACGGCTGCTCCACAGCAGCATCATGGTCAGCATAACGCACAGCAGTCCGGCAGCCAGCGCTATGCGTACCGAGGTCCAGGTCGCCTGCCAGAGAACGGGCTGTTGCAGGACGGACATAAGATTGAGGTTCAGGCCGTCAACAATAACGGCCAGCAGCGGCGGCAGCAACAGCAGCAGCGCCAGCGCGATCAGGATAACATCGCTGATGCGGCTGTGCAGGCTGTCCTGCGGATCGCGCCAGCCGGTTATTTGATGACTACCTGCGGGAATGGCTTTACTCAGCTGCTGGCTCAACAGCACCAGCACCAGACAGCACGCCATCTGGACTATCGCCAGCAGCGAGGCGCGACCGGGATCGTAGTCGTAACTCAGCGCCTGGTAAATCGCCAGCTCAATGGTGGTGGCCTGCGGCCCGCCGCCAAGTGACAGCACGGTGGCAAAGCTGGCAAAGCAGAGCATAAAGATTAATGCCGCCACGGGCGGGAGCTGGCGGCGCAGCCACGGCCATTCGACAAAACGGAAGAACGACCAGCCGCGCATGCCTAGCTGGGCGGCAATCTGCCGCTGCTCGCCGGGAATGTTCTCCAGCGCCTGCAAAAAGAGACGCGTTGCCATCGGCATATTGAAAAACACGTGTGCCAGCAGGATACCCTGCAGCCCGTAAGGCGAGAAAGACCATTCCAGACCAAGCTGGCCGAACAGCGAAGCCAGCCAGCCCTGGCGGCCGTAAACGCTCAGAATACCAAATACCGCTACCAGCACGGGCAGGATCAGCGTCATGGCGCACAGGCGCAGCAGGGCCTGCCTGCCGGGAAAACGCCGCCGATAGAGCGCGCGTGCAAGAAAAATAGCCGGGATCGCCGACAGCAGGGCAGAAAGAGACGCCTGCCAGAAGGAGAACCGGATAACGTGCCAGAGGTAGCTGTCGTGCCAGAGGGCGAGCAGGTCGCTCTCCGGCGCGTTAAACCACAGCGCAAGAAAGGCTCCCAGACTGACCGCCACCATGACGACGGCGGCGAGCAATCCGGGGAGTAACCAGCCGGGAATTAACGGCTGACGGCGCGTTGCCATTCACTTACCCATGCGGCACGCTGCGCGGCGACCTGCTGCGGCGTAAACTCCAGCGAGGTTTTCGGCTTGGTCAACTGCTCAAAACCAGTGGGCAGCGCAACGCTGGTGACCGGATACATCCAGTTGCCCGCTGGAATGGCGTTCTGGAATGCCGGTGAAACCATAAACTTCAGGAACTTCTCGGCCAGCTCCGGCTGTTTGCTGGCGGCGGTACGCGCGGCCACTTCCACCTGCAGATAGTGCCCTTCCGCAAAATCAGCCGCAGCATAGTTGTCTTTCTTCTCGGCGATAATGTGGTAGGCCGGGGAGGTGGTGTAGCTCAGCACCAGATCGCTTTCACCTTTCAGGAACAGGCCATAGGCTTCGCTCCAGCCTTTGGTCACGGTGACGGTTTTGGCGGCCAGCTTCTGCCACGCTTCCGGCGCCTTATCGCCGTAGACTTTCTGCATCCACAGCAGCAGGCCCAGGCCCGGCGTGCTGGTCCGCGGGTCTTCGTAAATCACGCGCCACTTCTGGTCGCTTTCCACCAGCTCTTTCAGGCTCTTCGGCGGGTTTTTCAGCTTGTTTTTATCGTAGACGAAAGCAAAGTAGCCGTAGTCGAACGGCACAAAGGTGTCGTTCTTCCAGCCGCCCGGCACGTTAACGGCCTCTGCCGCGACGCCGCTTTTGGCAAAGAGTTTGGTTTGCGAGGCGGCTTCCAGCAGGTTGTTATCCAGGCCGAGCACCACGTCGGCTTTGCTATTTTTCCCTTCCATGCGCAGGCGGTTGAGCAGCGAAACGCCATCTTCCAGCGCCACGAACTTCAGCTCGCAGTTGCAGTCGGCTTCAAAGGCTTTTTTGACGACCGGACCAGGGCCCCAGTCGGCAGAGAAGGAGTCGTAGGTGTAGACCGCCAGAACGGGCTTGGCTAAAGCGGGCAGCGCGAACAGCGCCAGCAGGGGGAGAACTTTTTTTAACACTTTGCACCTCAGGGTTGAGTGGCAAAGGATTTTGAGCGACAGCCTCAAATCCCTTCGCCGGCGTTATCCGGATCAGGTTCGACGGGTATTATCTCAGCGCACATCTGTGATGCAGCACCCCGTTGAGAACGGCGCTATTGTAATGATTTGGTGAATATTACGAAAGCGTTATGGCTCCGGGGGCGCAAACCAGGCGGATTTAAAATCAAACCAGCCCAGGGTGTTCATCCGCAAGCCGCGCATGCTGCGCTGGCCCTGGATCATCAGCCAGTGGTGGATCAGCGGGACGATCGCCTGCTCGGCCAGCAGCTGCTGGCACCATACGGCAAGATTCATCTCGCCCGCACGCCACAGAGCGGCATCCTGCTGCCAGTCCCGGTCGATGCAGTGCTGGATCAGCGGGACTTCATACAAATGCGAGAAGAGGGAAAAATCGAGCGGCAGGGTGAAGTTGGCGCTGTTCAGCCAGATATCGCTGGCGATTTCCCCCTGGTGCCATTCGTCATAGTCCACTTCCCTGATGTCCAGCCTGACCCCCTCCGCTGCCAGCAGTCGGGTCATGATCCTCGCGATAAAACGATGCTCAACATGATCGCGGTAGTAGGTCAGGGTGATGGACTCCAGCCCTGCGGGCTTGTCGCAGCGCGTTGGTCGGGCATGGTGCCAGCGCGGAAGCAGGCCGTACGCCGGGAACCAGTATGTCTGGTACTGCTCTTCCGCATGGTAGATAAGATTGGAAGGAGACAGCACGTGGCTGATCCACTTGCGGACAGCCGGGTTTGCCCCACGGTGGGTGCGGCGGTCAAAGAGGAGATAGTAGCAGCCCTCCTCCAGGCGGCTCTCCACGGCCTTTTCTCCGGTGGTGGGGCCTTCAAGCGTCAGCCCGCAGCTCAGGTCTTCATTGAGATCCGGCAATACCCACACGTTCACTTCGTCGATCAGCGCCCGATAGCCAAAGTAGTCATCGAACGCGCGGATTTTCAGCTGGTTGCTGTTATTGCGGGAGACGGAGTAGGGCCCGGTGCCAATCGGCAGGCTGGCAAAATTGTTCAATGATTCCCACTCGGCAGGCAAAATCATCGACGGCACATAGCCCAGCAGCCAGGGAAGCCACTTGTCCTGCTGCGCCAGCTCGATATCCAGCGTCCAGGCCGTGGGGGAGTGGATGCGCGAAATATGCGAGTAGAGCGGCAGCCTGCGGGCGCGTTCCAGAGAGGCGATGACGTCGTGCATCTCCAGTTCGCGACCGTGGTGAAAGTGGATGCCGGGGCGTAAGAAAAAGCGCCAGTGGCGCGGGGAAAGCTGTTGCCAGTGGTGCGCGATATCCGCCTCCAGTTCCCCGTTTTCCTCATTTATCCGCGTCAGGCCGCTGAAGATTTGTCGGGCCATGTGGGTTTCAGAACGCCGTAACGCCGTGCCGGGCAACAGATTTTTCATCGGACGGTAGTAGAGCACCCGCAGAATGTGTCGGCCCTGACGAAAACTGCGTCCGAGATGGGAGACCAGCATCTGGCGCACGGCGGCCTTGTCGCCCACCAGCTGGACCAGCTGATCGATACGGTCCTGCTCGAGCAGGTCTTCTGCACGCTGCTGCTGCAATGCCAGCCCGGTGTAGAGAAAGGTCAGCCGCGAGCGTTTCCCGCGTCCCGCCTCCGCTTCCCAGCTTAACCACCCCTGCTGCTGCATGGTATTGAGCAGCGTGCGCATATGGCGGCGGGAACAGCTAAGCAGGTCAGCCAGCTCGTTGAGCGTGGTTTCCTGCGATTGCCCCTCGCAGCACTGCCAGAGGCGGATAAATTGTTGCTGCAGACGACCGGAAGGCATAAAAGAGGAACTCCTGACAAAAAACCAGCAATTTATTAATCCCTATATTAGGCCAATAATGCTTCCCGATGAAGTGAGGAGGTAAATGATGAAGAGGTCTACCGCACGTCAGTTTTATCAGCAGTACTTTTCAGCGACAAAAGGATCGTCCTGGCTGGCCCGCCCGTGTGCAGAGCAACGGCTGAAAATGTTAGAAGAACTGATGCAGTGGGACGTTACGAAACCGGCCTCTTCTCGCTGACTCGCCTCGATCATGTGTGACTGAGTATTGGTGCTAATCACCCGCCAGCAAAATGTTTTTGCTGGCTTTTTTCGTTTATTCTTTCACCCAATTTCGATTCGCTTTCACAAGGACTTGCGCATGCTGTGGTTGATGACGATGGGGCGACGCCTGAACGGCGTGTATGCCGCTTTTATGCTGGTGGCCTTTATGATGGGCGTGGCGGGAGCGCTGCAGGCGCCGACGCTGAGCCTGTTTCTCAGCCGCGAGGTGGGGGCACAGCCGTTCTGGGTGGGGCTGTTTTATACCGTCAACGCGATTGCCGGGATCCTGGTCAGCCTCGCGCTGGCGAAACGATCGGACAGCCAGGGCGATCGCCGCAGGCTGATCCTCTTTTGCTGCGCCATGGCCGTGGGCAACGCGCTGCTCTTTGCCTTTAACCGCCATTACCTGACGCTCATTACCTGCGGCGTGCTGCTGGCGTCGCTGGCGAACACCGCCATGCCGCAGCTGTTCGCGCTGGCCCGGGAATATGCGGATAGCTCGGCGCGGGAAGTGGTGATGTTCAGCTCGGTGATGCGTGCCCAGCTCTCGCTGGCGTGGGTCATTGGCCCGCCGCTGGCCTTCATGCTGGCGTTGAACTACGGCTTTACCGCGATGTTCTCCATCGCCGCCGGGATTTTTGTCATCAGCCTGGCGCTGATAGCCTTTGCGCTGCCGTCCGTGGCGCGCGTCGAACAGACAGCGGATAAACCGCTCACCCAGGTGAGCGGCTGGCAGGACAAAAACGTCCGCATGCTGTTTATTGCCTCCACGCTGATGTGGACCTGCAACACCATGTACATCATCGACATGCCGCTGTGGATCAGCAGCGATCTGGGTTTACCGGACAAGCTTGCGGGGATCTTAATGGGGACCGCTGCCGGTCTGGAAATTCCGGCGATGATTCTGGCGGGTTACTACGTTAAGCGCTTTGGAAAGCGTCGGATGATGATCGTCGCCGTGGCGGCCGGGGTGCTGTTCTACGCGGGGCTGATTCTTTTCCATTCGCGCGAAGCGCTGCTGGCGCTGCAGCTGTTTAACGCCGTGTTTATCGGGATTGTTGCCGGGATCGGCATGCTATGGTTTCAGGATCTCATGCCCGGTCGTGCCGGCTCGGCGACCACGCTTTTTACCAACAGTATTTCAACCGGAGTGATTCTGGCAGGCGTGATTCAGGGGGCGCTGGCGCAAAGTTACGGGCATGGCTCAGTTTACTGGATGATTGCGGCGATTTCGGTGGTTACGCTTGGGCTGACTTGCCGGGTTAAGGATGTCTGATTCTGGAAGGCGGCTTCACGAAACAAATCAATGGCCCGCTTTTTGCGGGCCATTGTCTTTAGCCCATAAACGCAGGCTGTTTTTTCTCGTACGCGGAGATGGCGTCTTCGTGCTGGAGCGTCAAACCAATGCTGTCCAGACCGTTCAGCATGCAGTGGCGGCGGAACGCATCAATGCTGAAGCTGTAGGTTTTATCCCCGGCTTTCACCACTTCCGCTTCCAGATCCACTTCAAACGACATGCCCGGATTTGCCTTAACCAGCGCGAACAATTCATCGACCTGTTCGTCGCTCAGCGTCACCGGCAGCAGCTGGTTGTTGAAGCTGTTGCCGTAAAAGATATCCGCGAAGCTGGGGGCAATGACCACCTTAAAGCCGTAGTCTGTCAACGCCCAGGGGGCGTGTTCACGCGACGAGCCGCAGCCAAAGTTTTCCCGCGCCAGCAGGATGGTTGCGCCTTTGTATTCCGGGAAGTTCAGAACGAATTCCGGATTAGGCACCTCGCCTTTATCGTCCAGGAAACGCCAGTCGTTGAACAGGTGCGCGCCAAAGCCGGTGCGGGTCACCTTCTGCAAAAACTGCTTAGGAATGATCGCGTCCGTATCAACGTTAGCGGCGTCCAGCGGGACAACACGGCCCGTATGTTGGGTAAATTTCTCTGCCATGATTGTCTCCTTATTTCAGGCTGCGAATGTCGGCGAAATGGCCGGTGACTGCCGCAGCGGCGGCCATTGCCGGGCTGACCAGATGGGTGCGCCCACCGCGGCCCTGACGGCCTTCAAAGTTACGGTTGCTGGTGGAGGCACAGCGCTCACCCGGATTCAGGCGATCGTTGTTCATGGCCAGGCACATGGAGCAGCCAGGCAGGCGCCACTCGAAGCCTGCTTCGATAAAGATCTTATCCAGACCTTCGGCTTCCGCCTGGGCTTTCACCGGACCGGAGCCTGGAACCACCAGCGCCTGCACGCCCGGTGCGACTTTACGGCCTTTGGCAATCTCTGCCGCCGCACGCAAATCTTCGATACGGGAGTTGGTGCAGGAGCCGATAAAGACCTTATCAATGGTCACGTCGGTCAACGGTACGCCGGGTTTCAGCCCCATATAGGCCAGCGCTTTTTCCGCACTGGCGCGCTCGACCGGATCGGCGAAGGAGGCCGGATCGGGAATGGCGTCGTTGACGGAAATTACCTGGCCCGGGTTGGTTCCCCAGGTCACCTGAGGGGCAATCTCTTCTGCCTGCAGCGTGACAACGGTATCAAACGTTGCCCCGTCGTCGGTTTTCAGGGTTTTCCAGTACGCTACCGCGTCGTCAAAATCCTGGCCTTTCGGCGCGTGCAGACGGCCCTTCACATAGTTGAAGGTCGTTTCATCTGGCGCGACCAGACCGGCTTTGGCACCCATCTCAATGGCCATATTGCAAAGGGTCATGCGACCCTCCATGCTCAGCGCCTGAATCGCGTCGCCGCAGAATTCAACGACGTGGCCGGTACCGCCTGCGCTGCCGGTTTTACCGATGATCGCCAGCACGATGTCTTTCGCGGTAATGCCAGGTGCCGCCTTGCCCTTCACTTCAATCTTCATCGTTTTGGCGCGGCCCTGCTTCAGGGTCTGCGTCGCCAGCACGTGTTCAACTTCAGACGTGCCAATCCCGAACGCCAGGGCGCCAAACGCGCCGTGGGTTGCGGTATGGGAGTCGCCGCAGACGATGGTCATGCCCGGCAGGGTAATTCCCTGCTCTGGCCCCATCACGTGAACAATGCCCTGATAGGGGTGGTTCAGATCGTACAGCTCAACGCCAAATTCGTTGCAGTTCTTGATCAGCTCCTGCATCTGGATACGCGCCATCTCACCCGAGGCATTAATGTCTTTGGTCTGGGTGGAAACGTTGTGATCCATCGTCGCGAAGGTTTTACCCGGCTGACGTACCGGGCGCTTGTGCGCGCGCAGGCCGTCAAATGCCTGAGGAGAGGTCACTTCGTGTACCAGATGACGGTCAATGTACAGCAGTGGGGTTTCGTTTGGTGCCTCGTAGACAACGTGCGCATCAAACAATTTTTCGTATAACGTTTTGGCCATGATTACACCCCTTCAGCGACATAGCGGGCAATAATGTCGCCCATTTCATCGGTACTGACTGCCGCCGCGCCGCGTGATAAATCACCGGTACGAACGCCTTCTTCTAACGCCCGGTTAATGGCATTTTCAATTGCGGTTGCTGCATCGCCTGCATCCAGGCTGTAGCGCAGCAGCAGGGCCAGAGAGAGGATCTGCGCAATCGGGTTAGCGATGTTTTTGCCCGCAATATCCGGCGCGGAACCGCCTGCCGGCTCGTACAGGCCAAAACCTTCTTCATTCAGGCTGGCGGATGGCAGCATGCCCATAGAGCCGGTGATCATCGCGCACTCGTCTGACAAAATGTCGCCGAACAGGTTGGAGCACAGCAGCACGTCAAACTGGGACGGATCTTTAATCAGCTGCATGGTCGCGTTGTCGATGTACATGTGCGACAGCTCAACGTCCGGGTACTGCTTCGCGACTTCGCTGACGATCTCGCGCCACAAGATGGAAGACTGCAGCACGTTCGCTTTATCAATGGAGGTCACTTTATGGCGGCGCTTGCGCGCTGACTCAAAGGCGATATGGGCGATACGTTCAATTTCGAAGCGGTGATACACCTCGGTGTCGAACGCCTTCTCATGCTGGCCGCTGCCTTCGCGCCCTTTTGGCTGACCGAAATAGATCCCGCCGGTCAGTTCACGCACGCACAGAATGTCGAAGCCGTTGGCGGCGATATCCGCGCGCAGCGGGCAGAACTCTTCCAGGCCCTGATACAGCTTCGCCGGACGCAGGTTGCTGAACAGCTTGAAATGTTTACGCAGCGGCAGGAGCGCGCCGCGCTCTGGCTGCTCTGCAGGCGGCAGGTGTTCCCACTTCGGGCCACCGACGGAACCAAACAGCACGGCATCGGCATTTTCACAGCCTTCCACGGTCGCTTTCGGCAGTGGCGTACCGTGGTTATCAATCGCAATACCGCCCACATCGTAGTGGCTGGTGGTGATTTTCATCGCAAAACGCGCGCGAACGGCTTCCAGTACTTTCAGCGCCTGTGCCATCACTTCCGGGCCAATACCGTCGCCCGGTAACACAGCAATATGGTAATTCTTCGACATTACACGGTTTCCTTGTTGTTCTCTTTATTCTGAGCTTTGCGTTGCAACTCTTTTTCGACTTCGGCGGCGCGCCAGATGTTGTTCAGCACATGCACCATCGCTTTCGCGGAGGATTCAACGATATCGGTCGCCAGGCCCACGCCATGGAAACGGCGGCCATTGTGGGTCACAACAATGTCGACCTGGCCCAGCGCATCTTTGCCGTGGCCTTTGGCCGTCAGGTCATATTTCACCAGCTCAACGTCGTACTCGGTGACGCGGTTGATCGCCTGATAAATGGCATCCACAGGGCCGTTTCCGTTCGCCGCTTCGGCCTTAATTTCATCACCGCAGGCCAGCTTGACAGAGGCAGTGGCGATGTCGCTGGAGCCGGACTGCACGTTGAAGTAATCCAGACGGAAGTGCTCTGGCTCTTCCTGCTGCTTGTTAATAAAGGCCAGCGCTTCCAGGTCGTAGTCGAACACCTGACCTTTTTTATCGGCCAGCTTCAGGAAAGCGTCGTACAGCTGATCCATGTTGTAATCGCTGTCCTTATAACCCATCTCTTCCATGCGGTGCTTCACCGCCGCACGGCCGGAACGCGAGGTCAGGTTCAACTGGACCTGATTCAGGCCAATGGATTCCGGGGTCATAATTTCGTAGTTTTCACGGTTCTTCAGCACGCCATCCTGGTGAATACCGGAGGAGTGCGCGAAGGCACCCGTGCCGACGATCGCTTTGTTGGCCGGAATCGGCATGTTGCAAATCTGGCTGACGGTCTGGCTGGTGCGCCAGATCTCGTTGTGATTGATGCGGGTGTGCACATCCATGATGTCTTTGCGCACTTTGATCGCCATGATCACTTCTTCCAGCGAGCAGTTGCCCGCGCGTTCACCGATACCGTTCATCGCGCCTTCTACCTGACGCGCGCCAGCGTGGACGGCTGCGATGGCATTGCCCACGGCCAGACCCAAATCATCGTGGGTGTGGACGGAGATAATCGCTTTATCAATGTTCGGTACGCGGTCATACAGGCCGGTGATGATATTGGCGAACTCAAACGGCATGGTGTAGCCGACAGTGTCCGGAATGTTGATGGTTTTGGCACCGGCATTGATGGCGGCTTCCACCACACGGGCCAGATCTTCAATTGGCGTGCGGCCCGCATCTTCACAGGAGAATTCAACGTCATCGGTGTAGTTGCGTGCGCGTTTCACCATATATACCGCGCGCTCAATCACCTCATCCAGCGTACTGCGCAGCTTGGTGGCGATGTGCATAGGTGAGGTGGCAATAAAGGTGTGAATACGGAACGCTTCGGCCACTTTCAGCGACTCAGCCGCGACGTCGATATCTTTTTCAACACAGCGTGCCAGACCGCACACGCGGCTGTTTTTAATGGTGCGGGCGATAGTCTGGACGGATTCGAAATCACCCGGAGACGAGACCGGGAAACCCACCTCCATCACGTCGACACCCATACGTTCGAGAGCCAGCGCGATCTGCAGTTTCTCTTTTACACTCAGGCTTGCCTGTAATGCCTGTTCACCGTCACGTAAAGTAGTATCGAAAATAATGACTTGCTGGCTCATGGGTTAGGTCCTTGTCAGTCTTAGGGCGCCTTGCTACGAGCATAAAAAAACCCGCGCAGTGGCGCGGGTTTTTAGTCTTACTGGTGACGATTCAACGCTGAATTTCGCCCGCCAGTCTACCGCGCACAGTGGATGCGTTTAGTAGTAGTAGACCGGTGAAACGAATGGTGCGAATCATGAATCGTGCTCCGTTAAATTCAATATGCTTTTAGTGGTACTGGATACGCCAGTTGATGTCAACCCCTGATGATAAAAACGGGCCCGACGGGCGTAATCAGCAGGATAATTACTTTAGCTAATTGTGCTGGTTTTGGCTTTTACGACCCGACTAATTGTCTAATTTTGGACTGAAGAAAACAGTTGCAGAAACAAATAAATATAATTGTTTCAAATGAGTGACGCGCGTTACTGAGAATGTTCTGTACGTAAAGGGTTTTAATATCATTAATTTATAATTATGGTGAATCTATTGCGCTTCGCTGAAAAACGAAAAGAGATAACATGTTATTAACTAACTGCAGAGCGGTGGCGATAACAGTTTAATAATACTTAAGTCATCATTAACCTGGCGGTCATTGTGTATTTGTTTGGTTTATGGTTTCATTTCAATCCTAAAGTCAAACATATCATTTGCGCTATTTTCTTTTCGTTTATATAGCATCTTTATATATTCTGAATTTTAAATAATTCTCTTTCGCTGATCGTATTTGCATGATAAATCATATTTTTCGAGATGATTAGCGTACGTTGGCAAAGGGAGTTTAGCGTGACAGTGGAGTCCGAAGTGCCAGAAAATAATATTAAACAACCTCAAGCTACTGATGGGATTAAACCGCAGTTACGCACGGTGGATCTTAATCTTCTGACGGTGTTTGATGCGGTCATGCAGGAACAGAATATCACCCGCGCCGCCCAGGCGTTGGGGATGTCGCAACCTGCTGTGAGTAATGCCGTTGCCAGACTCAAGCTCATGTTTAACGACGAATTATTCGTTCGTTACGGGAGGGGGATCCAGCCTACGGCACGCGCATTCCAGCTGTTCGGTTCCATCCGCCAGGCGTTGCAGTTGGTGCAAAATGAGCTGCCGGGATCGGGCTTTGAACCCTTGAGCAGCGAGCGCGTATTCCATCTTTGTGTCTGCAGTCCATTAGATAATTATTTAACGTCGATTATTTATAATAAAGTTGAAGAGATCGCACCAAATATCAATCTGGTTTTTAAATCATCCCTGAATCAAAACACGGAACATCAGTTACGCTATCAGGAGATCGAATTCGTTCTGGGGTATGAAGAGTTCCGCCGTCCGGAATTTTCCTGCGTGCCGCTCTTTAAAGATGAAATGGTTCTTGTCGCCAGTAAAAAACACCCACGTCTGAATTCTCCGCTGCGAGAACACGATGTTTATAACGAACAGCACGCCGTTGTTGCTCTCGACAGATATGCTTCCTTTAGCCTGCCGTGGTATGACACTGCGGATAAACAGGCTTGCGTGGCTTATCAGGGCATGGCTATGGTCAGCGTATTAAACGTGGTCTCCCAGACACAGCTGGTGGCGATTGCACCGCGCTGGCTGGCAGAAGAGTTTTCTGACCCATTAAATCTGCAAATTTTGCCATTGCCGCTTAAGTTAAATAGCCGAACCTGTTATCTCTCCTGGCATGAAGCGGCCGGACGGGATAAAGGACACCAGTGGATGGAAGAGTTGCTGGTTGGTATCTGTCGCCGGTAAACGTATCGGGATAAATCGCATCGGATCATGTGATTTATCCTGCGTTTTTTTGGATAGTTGCTATTTTGTTCTGTGAGTCTTTTTTTCGGGCGGCTCTTCGGCACGCAAAAATAGATGATTTCCTGCATTGTCCTGCTTTTCAGCGATGATTTATCACACCGTCCTCTATTCTCAGAGGAATTAACCATATCTTCTGTTAACGGCTGCGTTTTCTGCTTTACGCACCGTTTATCTCCCCGGGTTTGCTAATTGCCTGCCTCATAACGAGCGGTTAAGGTAAAGAACACTCTGCAAAATATAAGATTGGTTCATCCCAATCGTAAGACGGTGCGGAAATGAATTCGGCAGTCCGTCTATAACAAAATGCCTGGAGGCAAAGCATGGAGATGTTGTCTGGCGCGGAAATGGTCGTCCGGTCGCTGATCGATCAGGGCGTAAAGCAAGTTTTCGGCTACCCTGGCGGCGCGGTCCTCGATATTTATGATGCCCTCCATACGGTAGGGGGCATTGACCATGTTCTGGTACGTCACGAGCAGGCGGCCGTACACATGGCCGACGGCCTGGCGCGTGCGACGGGTGAAGTGGGCGTGGTCCTGGTCACGTCCGGCCCCGGCGCGACAAACGCCATTACCGGCATTGCGACGGCGTATATGGACTCTATCCCGCTGGTGATCCTCTCCGGGCAGGTAGCCACCTCGCTGATTGGCTACGATGCTTTTCAGGAGTGCGACATGGTCGGGATTTCGCGTCCCGTGGTGAAGCACAGCTTCCTGGTTAAGCAAACCGAAGATATTCCCGGCGTACTGAAAAAAGCCTTCTGGCTGGCGGCAAGCGGACGCCCGGGACCGGTGGTGGTCGATCTGCCTAAAGACATTCTGAACCCGGCAAACAAGCTGCCTTACGTCTGGCCGGAATCGGTGAGCATGCGTTCTTACAACCCGACAACGCAGGGGCATAAAGGTCAGATCAAGCGGGCGTTGCAAACGCTTCTGGCAGCCAAAAAACCGGTCGTCTATGTCGGGGGCGGAGCGATCAACGCAGCCTGTGAAGCCCAGCTTCGTGAACTGATTGAAAAACTCAACCTTCCTGTTGCGTCGTCGCTGATGGGGCTGGGGGCGTTTCCCGCCACCCACCGCCAGGCGCTGGGTATGCTGGGTATGCACGGTACCTATGAAGCCAACATGACGATGCATCACTCCGATGTGATCTTTGCCGTCGGTGTGCGTTTTGACGATCGTACCACCAACAACCTGGCGAAATATTGCCCGAATGCCACCGTGCTGCATATTGATATCGATCCGACGTCAATATCTAAAACGGTGTCGGCTGATGTGCCGATCGTCGGTGATGCCCGTCAGGTTCTGGAACAGATGCTGGAGCTGCTGGCCCAGGAGAAAGCGACCCAGCCGCTGGATGAGATCCGCGACTGGTGGCAGCAGATTGAACAGTGGCGCGCGCGTCAGTGCCTGAAATATGACACGCAGAGCGAAAACATTAAGCCGCAGGCGGTCATCGAAGCGGTGTGGCGACTGACGAAAGGTGAAGCGTATGTGACCTCAGACGTGGGCCAGCACCAGATGTTTGCTGCCCTGTATTATCCGTTTGATAAACCGCGACACTGGATCAACTCGGGTGGCTTAGGCACCATGGGCTTTGGTCTGCCTGCCGCGCTGGGCGTGAAGCTGGCGCTGCCGGATGAAACCGTCGTCTGCGTGACCGGAGACGGAAGTATCCAGATGAACATTCAGGAACTGTCTACCGCGCTGCAGTATGAACTGCCGGTTCTCGTGCTGAACCTGAATAACGGCTACCTCGGCATGGTGAAGCAGTGGCAGGATATGATTTATTCTGGCCGTCACTCACAGTCATACATGAAATCGCTGCCGGATTTTGTTCGTCTTGCTGAAGCTTACGGCCATGTTGGCATGCGGGTAACCGATCCGGCCGAGCTGGAAACGAAGCTCGCACAAGCGCTTGAGCACGTTAAAAACAACCGCCTCGTCTTTATGGATGTGATTGTTGATGGAACCGAGCACGTCTATCCGATGCATATTCGGGGTGGTGGTATGGATGAAATGTGGTTAAGCAAAACGGAGAGAACCTGATATGCGCCGGATATTATCAGTTTTACTGGAAAACGAGTCTGGCGCACTGTCGCGCGTCATTGGCCTTTTTGCGCAGCGCGGCTATAACATTGAAAGCCTGACCGTCGCCCCGACGGAAGACCCAACGCTGTCGCGCATGACGATCCAAACCGTCGGCGACGCTAAGGTGCTTGAACAGATTGAGAAACAGCTGCATAAGCTGGTCGACGTGCTGCGCGTGAGCGAGCTGGGGCAAGGGGCCTACGTTGAACGTGAGGTCATGCTGGTGAAAATTCAGGCCAGCGGCTACGGGCGTGAAGAAGTCAAACGCAATGCGGATATTTTCCGCGGACAGATTATCGACGTCACGCCTTCTCTTTATACCGTTCAGCTGGTCGGGACGAGCGACAAGCTGGATGCGTTCCTGGCGTCCGTACGGGATGTCGCAAAAATTGTCGAGGTGGCGAGATCGGGGGTTGTGGGTCTGTCACGCGGCGAGAAAATCATGCGTTAGTTGTCAAAAAGGTTCGCCTCTTTCTGCCCGGTCACCAAAGCCGGGCTTTTTTTTGCGTAATCAGCCGACAACGCAGATAAAAGCGGTTGCCGCGAAGGCTTTTCTGCGTTTAGATGTTAAAAGATTTAACCATAACCTTGACAGGGCCATGGACTCTTTTCTTTTTTTAAGGGGCAATTGTGAAACTGGATGAAATCGCCCGGCTAGCCGGCGTGTCACGAACAACGGCCAGCTATGTGATTAACGGTAAAGCAAAGCAGTACCGTGTCAGCGACAAGACCGTTGAAAAAGTTATGGCGGTGGTTCGTGAACATAACTACCATCCGAATGCTGTCGCAGCCGGTCTGCGCGCCGGGCGCACCCGCTCTATTGGTCTGGTGATCCCGGACCTGGAAAACACCAGCTATACCCGTATCGCCAACTATCTTGAACGTCAGGCGCGTCAGCGCGGCTATCAACTGCTGATTGCCTGCTCGGAAGACCAGCCTGATAACGAGATGCGCTGCATTGAACATCTGCTTCAGCGCCAGGTGGATGCCATTATTGTTTCGACCTCCTTACCGCCGGAGCATCCTTTCTACCAGCGCTGGGCGAATGATCCGTTCCCGATCGTTGCGCTTGACCGTGCCCTCGATCGCGAGCACTTCACCAGCGTGGTGGGTGCCGATCAGGACGATGCCGAAATGCTGGCCGCAGAGCTGCGGACGTTCCCGGCGGAAACGGTACTGTATTTGGGCGCGCTGCCTGAACTTTCCGTGAGCTTCCTGCGCGAGCAGGGATTCAGAACGGCCTGGAAAGACGATCCGCGCGAGGTTCACTACCTCTATGCCAACAGCTACGAACGTGAAGCCGCCGCGCAGCTATTCGAAAAATGGCTGGAAACGCATCCGATGCCTCAGGCGCTGTTCACTACCTCGTTTGCGCTCTTGCAGGGTGTCATGGATGTGACCTTACGTCGTGAAGGTAAACTGCCTTCCGATCTGGCGATTGCCACGTTCGGGGATAATGAGCTGCTCGACTTCCTTCAGTGCCCGGTGCTGGCGGTTGCACAGCGCCATCGCGATGTGGCTGAACGCGTGCTGGAGATTGTGCTGGCGAGTCTGGATGAACCCCGCAAACCGAAGCCGGGCCTGACGCGTATCAAACGTAACCTCTACCATCGCGGAATTTTAAGCCGCCAAAAATGAAATGACCGGGGCGGTGAAATCTGCCCCTTTTTGCTGCAATAATTCGTGCAGATAATTCCCGGAGAGAAATTAGGATAATTCTTGGGAGATCATAATCGCCTATTTTTCTTTATTCATTTTGGCTTTTAAATTGCCCTTTAAACAACATCTCAGTGATTTAAAACGGCACTCTTTGTATTATTTTGTTACAAACCCTCTTCGGTCGATGAATATTCAGACGTTTTTTCCTCTTCCTTTGACAGCTTACGCGATAACCACTGCGCTTACCGCTCGCCTGAGTGAATCTGGCGCTGTCATCCCCTGAGAATCTGTCATAAAATGCTGCCCGCGTCGCAAACTGACACTTTATATTTATCTGCGATGATATTGAGTGAGCCTTAACGCTAGTGTGCATATTCGGTTTTTTCTTACAAATATTCATAACGTTAATTTTGCCTCGCCAGTTGTGCAGTTATTAACCAGGACTGTTTATCTCTGTAAATAGAGGGCTTTCGAGTCCTTATGCCGAGAGTCCTGGCTTGACAAGCTTTTCCCTCGCTCCGTAAACTCCTTTAGGTGGGAATTTGTGGGTTAAAGTGGTGAGGAGGGGTGAGACTGGCATGTTCCGTGGAGCTACGTTAGTCAATCTCGACAGTAAAGGGCGTTTATCGGTACCAACCCGATACCGCGACCAGCTGATTGAGAACGCTGCGGGTCAAATGGTTTGCACCATTGACATTAACTCCCCCTGCCTGCTGCTTTACCCCCTGCCTGAATGGGAAATTATTGAGCAAAAGCTGTCGCGACTGTCGAGCATGAACCCGCAGGAACGCCGCGTGCAGCGGTTGTTATTGGGACATGCCAGTGAATGTCAGATGGATAACGCAGGGCGATTACTGATCGCGCCTGTGTTACGGCAACATGCCGGTCTGACCAAAGAAGTGATGCTGGTCGGGCAGTTCAACAAATTTGAACTGTGGGATGAAACGACCTGGTATCAACAGGTCAAGGAAGATATCGACGCTGAGCAGTCTGATTCCGCGACATTATCGGAACGGCTGCAGGACTTGTCTCTATAAATATGATGGAAAATTATAAACATAAAACGGTGTTACTGGACGAGGCCGTTAACGGCCTGAATATTCGTCCGGATGGCATCTACATTGATGGCACTTTTGGTCGCGGTGGTCACTCGCGTTTGATCCTCTCCCAACTGGGTGAGGAGGGGCGTCTGCTGGCAATCGATCGCGATCCGCAGGCAATTGCCGTTGCACAGACTATCAATGACCCACGCTTTTCCATCGTGCATGGACCTTTTTCTGCGCTCGCGGACTATGTGGCTGAGCGCGGCCTGACGGGCAAGATCGACGGGATTCTTCTCGATCTTGGCGTCTCTTCACCCCAACTTGATGATGCTGAACGCGGTTTCTCCTTTATGCGTGATGGTCCGCTGGACATGCGTATGGACCCGACTCGCGGCCAGTCTGCCGCCGAGTGGTTACAGACCGCTGACGAAGCGGATATTGCATGGGTCATCAAAACCTTCGGCGAAGAGCGCTTTGGCAAACGTATTGCGCGCGCCATTGTTGAGCGCAATCGCATTGAGCCGATGACCCGCACCAAAGAGTTGGCCGAGGTGATCGCGGCGGCAACGCCGGTGAAGGATAAGCACAAACATCCCGCGACCCGTACCTTCCAGGCGGTTCGCATCTGGGTAAACAGTGAACTGGAGGAAATAGAGCTGGCGCTAAAAAGCTCGCTCGACGTGCTTGCCCCGGGTGGGCGGTTATCCATCATCAGCTTCCATTCGCTGGAAGACCGTATTGTTAAACGCTTTATGCGTGAACAAAGCCGCGGTCCACAGGTGCCAGCGGGGCTGCCGATGACGGAAGAACAACTCAGGAAGCTGGGTGGCCGTCAGTTGCGAGCATTAGGCAAGTTGATGCCGGGCGAAGAAGAAGTGGCAGAGAATCCACGCGCCCGTAGTTCAGTGCTGCGTGTTGCAGAGAGGACGAACGCATGATCGGCAGAGTGACAGAGACCCTAAGCAAAGTTAAGGATTCGTTAGGAAGCAACGAGCGCCATGCCTTGCCTGGCGTGATCGGCGACGATCTTTTGCGGTTTGGGAAACTGCCACTCTGTCTGTTCATTTGCATCATTGTCACGGCAGTAACGGTGGTGACGACAGCCCACCATACACGTTTATTGACTGCGCAACGCGAGCAGATGGTACTGGAACGCGATGCGCTGGATATTGAATGGCGAAATCTGATCCTTGAAGAAAATGCGCTCGGCGATCACAGCCGGGTTGAACGGATCGCAACGGAAAAGCTGCAGCTGCAGCATGTTGATCCTTCACAGGAAAATATCGTAGTACAAAAATAAGGGAAAACGCGACGCATGAAAGCAGCGGCAAAAACGCTAAAACCAAAACGTCAGGAAGAACAGGCCAACTTTATCAGTTGGCGTTTTGCGTTGCTTTGCGGCTGCATTTTACTGGCGCTGGGTTTTCTTCTGGGCCGCGTGGCCTGGCTGCAAATCGTCGCCCCTGACATGCTGGTACGCCAGGGCGATATGCGCTCTCTGCGCGTTCAGGAGGTTTCCACGTCCCGCGGGATGATCACCGACCGCTCCGGTCGTCCGCTGGCGGTGAGCGTGCCGGTGAAAGCGATCTGGGCCGATCCGAAAGAGCTGCACGACGCCGGTGGCATTACCCTTGATAACCGCTGGAAAGCCCTCTCTGATGCGCTGAAAATGCCGCTGGATCAGCTGGCTTCCCGCGTTAACGCGAACCCGAAAGGACGTTTTATCTATCTGGCGCGTCAGGTTAACCCTGACATGGCGGACTACATTCGCAAACTGAAGCTGCCGGGTATTCATCTGCGTGAAGAATCCCGCCGTTACTACCCATCCGGCGAAGTAACCGCTCACCTCATTGGCTTTACCAACGTCGACAGCCAGGGGATTGAGGGCGTTGAGAAAAGCTTCGATAAGTGGCTCACCGGCCAGCCGGGCGAGCGAATCGTGCGTAAGGACCGTTACGGGCGCGTCATCGAAGATATCTCTTCCACGGACAGTCAGGCAGCGCATAACCTGGCCCTGAGTATCGACGAGCGCCTGCAGGCGCTCGTCTACCGCGAGCTGAACAACGCGGTGGCGTTCAACAAGGCGGAGTCAGGCAGCGCCGTGCTGGTGGATGTCAGCACCGGTGAAGTGCTGGCGATGGCCAACAGCCCGTCCTACAACCCGAACAACTTTACCGGCACCGCAAAAGATGCCATGCGTAACCGGGCAATTACCGACGTGTTCGAACCCGGCTCCACGGTGAAGCCGATGGTGGTGATGACCGCGCTCCAGCGCGGTATTGTCAATGAAAACACGGTCCTGAACACTGTCCCATACCGTATTAACGGCCACGAGATAAAAGACGTGGCGCGCTACAGCGAATTGACCCTGACCGGGGTGTTACAGAAGTCGAGTAACGTCGGTGTTTCAAAGCTGGCGTTAGCGATGCCGTCCTCAGCGTTAGTAGAAACTTACTCACGTTTTGGACTGGGAAAGGCGACCAATTTGGGGTTGGTCGGAGAACGCAGTGGCTTATATCCTCAAAAACAACGGTGGTCTGACATAGAGAGGGCCACCTTCTCTTTCGGCTACGGGCTAATGGTAACCCCGTTACAGTTAGCGCGAGTCTACGCAACGATTGGCAGCTATGGCGTCTATCGCCCGCTGTCGATTACCAAAGTTGATCCACCGGTCCCGGGCGAGCGTATCTTCCCGGAATCTATCGTTCGTACCGTGGTGCACATGATGGAAAGCGTGGCGCTGCCAGGCGGCGGCGGCGTGAAGGCGGCGATTAAAGGCTATCGTATCGCCATTAAAACCGGTACAGCGAAAAAAGTGGGGCCAGACGGCCGCTACATCAACAAATACATTGCCTATACCGCAGGCGTTGCGCCTGCAAGCAATCCGCGTTTTGCGCTGGTGGTCGTGATAAACGATCCACAGGCGGGTAAATACTACGGCGGCGCCGTCTCCGCGCCTGTGTTCGGGGCCATCATGGGCGGCGTGTTACGCACCATGAACATTGAACCGGATGCGCTGGCGACGGGCGAAAAAAGTGAATTTGTAATTAATCAAGGCGAGGGTACAGGTGGCAGATCGTAATTTGCGCGACCTTCTCGCTCCGTGGGTGCCAAATGCACCGGAGCGAGCACTGCGAGAGGTGGTACTGGACAGCCGCGTAGCGGCTTCTGGCGATCTTTTTGTGGCGGTGGTCGGTCATCAGGCGGACGGGCGTCGTTATATCCCGCAGGCGATTGCGCAAGGTGTGGCTGCCATTATTGCTGAGGCCAAAGATGAGGCAACCGACGGTGAGATCCGTGAAATGCACGGCGTGCCGGTCATCTATCTCAGCCAGTTAAACGAACGTCTTTCCGCACTGGCGGGACGTTTTTATCACGAACCTTCCGACCAGCTGCGTCTGGTTGGCGTAACGGGTACGAACGGTAAAACCACCACCACGCAGCTGATGGCGCAGTGGGCACAGCTGCTGGGTGAAACCGGTGCGGTGATGGGGACCGTGGGTAACGGTCTGCTGGGCAAAGTGAGCCCGACGGAAAACACCACCGGCTCGGCGGTTGACGTACAGCACGTGCTTGCCGGTCTGGCAGGGCAGGGCGCAACCTTCGCCGCGATGGAGGTCTCTTCGCACGGTCTGGTACAGCACCGCGTCGCGGCGCTGAAATTTGCCGCGTCCGTATTTACCAACCTGAGCCGCGACCATCTTGATTATCATGGCGATATGGAGCACTACGAAGCCGCGAAATGGCTGCTGTTCTCTACTCACCATTACGGTCAGGCCATCATCAACGCCGACGACGAAGTGGGCCGCCGCTGGCTGGCGAAGCTGCCAGATGCGGTTGCCGTCTCGATGGAAGACCATATCAATCCGAACTGCCACGGCCGCTGGCTGAAGGCGGTTGAGGTGAATTATCACGACAGCGGGGCGACCATCCGCTTTGCCTCTTCCTGGGGGGAAGGCGAAATTGAAAGCCGCCTGATGGGGGCGTTTAACGTCAGCAACCTACTGCTGGCCCTGGCAACGCTGCTGGCGCTGGGTTACCCGATGGCTGAACTGCTGAAAACCGCCGCGCGACTGCAGCCGGTTTGTGGCCGTATGGAAGTATTTAGCGCGCCGGGTAAGCCGACCGTTGTGGTTGATTATGCCCACACGCCGGATGCGCTGGAAAAAGCGCTGGAAGCGGCGCGCCTGCACTGTACCGGTAAGCTCTGGTGCGTGTTTGGCTGCGGCGGCGATCGCGACAAAGGCAAACGCCCGCTGATGGGCGCGATTGCGGAACAGTTCGCGGATATTCCGGTTGTCACCGATGACAACCCGCGTACCGAAGAGCCGCGCGCCATCATTAATGACATTCTGGCGGGTATGCTGGACGCAGGCCGCGCGCGCGTCGTGGAAGGCCGTGCTGAAGCCGTGACAAACGCCATCATGCAGGCACAGGAGAATGATGTTGTTCTGCTGGCGGGCAAAGGCCATGAAGATTATCAGATCGTTGGCAACCGCCGTCTGGATTACTCGGATCGCGTAACGGCAGCTCGCCTGCTGGGAGTCGTCGCATGATTAGCCTCTCGTTAAGCCAGGCCGCAGCGGTACTGCACGGCGACCTGCACGGGCAAGACCTGACCATTGATGCCGTGACGACGGACACCCGTAAAGTCACCGCTGGCTGTCTCTTTGTGGCGCTGAAAGGCGAGCGTTTTGACGCGCATGATTTTGCCGAGCAGGCCAAAGAGAACGGCGCCGGTGCGCTGCTGGTCAGCCGCAAGCTTGATATCGATCTGCCGCAGGTTGTGGTGAAAGATACGCGTCTCGCGTTCGGTGAGCTGGCTGCCTGGGTTCGTCAGCAGGTGCCGGCTCGCGTCGTCGCGCTGACAGGGTCATCAGGCAAAACGTCAGTGAAAGAGATGACGGCGGCGATCCTCAGCCAGTGCGGCAATACGCTTTTTACCGCGGGCAACCTCAATAATGACATCGGCGTGCCGATGACATTGCTTCGCCTGACCAAAGAGCATGACTATGCGGTGATCGAGTTAGGCGCAAACCACCAGGGTGAAATCGCCTGGACCGTAAGCCTGACTCGCCCGGAAGCGGCGCTGGTGAATAACCTCGCGGCTGCGCACCTGGAAGGCTTTGGCTCGCTGGAAGGCGTGGCGAAAGCGAAAGGCGAGATTTACACCGGCCTGCCGGATAACGGTATCGCCATTCTGAACGCCGATAACAACGACTGGCTTAACTGGCAGAGCATCATTGGTGCGCGTAAAACCTGGCGCTTCTCACCAAATGCGGCCAACAGTGATTTTACGGCGACCAATATCCATGTGACGTCGCACGGCACCGAGTTCACCCTCACGACCCCAACGGGTGGCGTGGAGGTGCTGCTGCCGCTGCCGGGTCGCCATAACATCGCCAATGCCCTTGCGGCGGCGGCGCTGGCAACGGCGGTGGGCGCTTCACATGCGGCAATCAAAGCCGGGCTGGCGAACCTGAAAGCCGTGCCGGGACGCCTGTTCCCGATTCAGCTTTCGGAAAACAAGCTGCTGCTGGATGATTCCTACAACGCGAACGTTGGCTCGATGACGGCGGCGGTGCAGGTGTTATCTGAAATGCCGGGCTACCGCATCATGGTGGTTGGCGACATGGCAGAACTGGGCGACGAAAGCGAAGCCTGTCATACCCAGGTCGGTGAAGCGGCGAAAGCGGCGGGGCTGGACTGTGTACTGAGCACAGGAAAATTGAGCCAGGCGATTAGCCAGGCCAGCGGCGTTGGCGAGCATTTTGCCGATAAAGCCGCGATGATTGAGCGCCTTAAGGCATTAATGACAGAAAAACAAATTGTGACAGTGTTAGTGAAAGGTTCACGTAGTGCCGCCATGGAAGAGGTTGTGCACGCATTACAGGAGAACGGGACATGTTAGTTTGGCTGGCCGAACATTTGGTCAAATATTACTCAGGCTTTAACGTCTTTTCATATCTGACGTTTCGCGCCATCGTCAGCCTGCTGACTGCGCTGTTCATCTCGTTGTGGATGGGCCCGCGCATGATTGCCCGTCTGCAAAAGCTCTCTTTCGGCCAGGTTGTGCGTAACGACGGCCCGGAATCGCACTTCAGCAAGCGCGGTACGCCGACCATGGGCGGGATCATGATCCTGACTGCCATCGTCGTTTCCGTGCTGTTGTGGGCGTATCCGTCCAACCCGTACGTCTGGTGTGTGCTGACGGTACTGGTGGGTTACGGGATCATCGGTTTCGTCGATGATTACCGCAAAGTCGTCCGCAAAGATACCAAAGGCCTGATTGCCCGCTGGAAGTATTTCTGGATGTCGGTGATCGCGCTGGGCGTGGCCTTCGCACTGTATCTTGCCGGGAAAGACACGCCAGCGACCGAGCTGGTCGTGCCGTTCTTTAAAGACGTAATGCCGCAACTGGGTCTGTTCTACATTCTGCTGGCGTACTTTGTGATTGTCGGCACCGGTAACGCCGTTAACCTGACCGACGGTCTGGATGGCCTGGCAATCATGCCTACCGTCTTCGTGGCGGCCGGTTTTGCGCTGGTGGCGTGGGCGACCGGTAACATGAACTTTGCGAACTACCTGCACATCCCTTATCTGCGTCATGCGGGTGAACTGGTGATCGTCTGTACGGCGATTGTCGGCGCGGGTCTTGGCTTCCTGTGGTTCAACACCTATCCGGCTCAGGTCTTTATGGGTGACGTCGGTTCACTGGCTTTGGGCGGCGCGCTGGGCATTATTGCCGTGCTGCTGCGCCAGGAGTTCCTGCTGGTGATCATGGGCGGCGTGTTTGTGGTTGAGACGCTGTCGGTGATTTTGCAGGTCGGCTCCTTCAAGCTGCGCGGTCAGCGCATCTTCCGTATGGCGCCGATCCACCACCACTATGAACTGAAAGGCTGGCCGGAGCCGCGCGTCATTGTGCGCTTCTGGATTATTTCGCTGATGCTGGTGCTGATTGGCCTGGCAACGCTGAAGGTACGTTAATCATGGCAGATTACCAGGGCAAAAAAGTCGTTATCATCGGGTTGGGCCTCACGGGGCTCTCCTGCGTGGACTTTTTCCTCGCGCGTGGCGTGACGCCGCGCGTGATGGATACGCGTGTCTCTCCGCCGGGTCTGGACAAGCTGCCGGAACAGGTTGAACGCCACCTGGGTGGTCTGAATGATGACTGGCTGCTGGCAGCCGATCTGATTGTCGCCAGCCCGGGTATGGCGCTGGCGCATCCTTCCCTGAGCGCTGCCGCAGATGCGGGCGTTGAGATTGTTGGCGATATCGAGCTGTTCTGCCGCGAAGCGCAGGCTCCCGTTATCGCGATTACCGGTTCTAACGGTAAAAGCACCGTCACCACCCTGGTGGGGGAAATGGCGAAAGCGGCGGGCATGAACGTCGGCGTTGGCGGTAACATTGGTTTGCCTGCTCTGATGCTGCTGGATAAAGGCTGTGAACTGTATGTTCTCGAGCTTTCCAGCTTCCAGCTGGAAACGACCTCCAGCCTGCATGCTGCCGCTGCGACGATCCTCAACGTGACTGAAGATCATATGGACAGGTATCCCTTTGGTCTGCAGCAGTACCGTGCCGCCAAGCTGCGCGTTTATGAGAATGCCAAAGTCTGCGTGGTGAACGCCGATGATGCGCTGACCATGCCGGTGCGTGGCGCAGACGAGCGCTGCATCAGTTTTGGCATCACCATGGGGGATTACCATCTGAACCGCCAGCTGGGTGAAACCTGGCTGCGCGTGAAAGGTGAGAAAGTGCTGAACGTGAAAGAGATGAAGCTCTCTGGTCAGCACAACTATACCAATGCGCTGGCGGCGCTGGCGCTGGCGGATGCCGTGGGGCTGCCGCGCTCCTCGAGTCTGAAAGCGTTAACCACGTTTTCTGGCCTGGCGCACCGTTTCCAGCTGGCGCTGGAGCACAACGGCGTGCGCTGGATCAACGACTCCAAAGCCACCAACGTGGGCAGCACGGAGGCCGCGCTGAACGGGCTGCACGTTGACGGTACCCTGCATCTGCTGCTGGGTGGCGACGGTAAGTCAGCTGATTTCTCGTCCCTGAAGCCGTATCTCTCCGGCGATAACATCCGTCTCTACTGCTTCGGCCGTGACGGCAGCGAGCTGGCTGAACTGCGCCCTGAGATCGCCGAGCAAACCGAAACCATGGAACAGGCGATGCGGCTGATTGCCCCTCGCGTGAAGCCGGGTGATATGGTGCTGCTCTCTCCGGCCTGTGCAAGTCTGGATCAATTCAAGAATTTCGAACAGCGTGGTGATGTCTTTACCCGCCTGGCGAAGGAGTTAGGCTGATGCGTTTATCTCTCCCTCGCCTGAAAATGCCGCGCCTGCCAGGATTTGGGATCCTGGTGTGGTTGTTTGCGGCGCTTAAAGGCTGGGTGATGGGCTCTCGTCAAAAAGATAACGACAGCCTGATCATGTACGACCGCACGCTGTTCTGGCTCACAATGGGGCTCGCGGCGGTCGGCTTTATTATGGTGACGTCAGCGTCAATGCCCGTCGGGCAGCGTCTGGCGAACGATCCTTTCCTGTTTGCCAAACGTGATGGTCTGTACATCATCCTGGCATTCTGCCTGGCGCTGGTGACCTTGCGTCTACCGATGGAGTTCTGGCAGCGGCACAGTACGGCCATGCTGATCGCCTCGATCATTATGCTGCTGATCGTTCTGGTGGTGGGGAGCTCCGTAAACGGGGCATCACGCTGGATCGCCTTTGGCCCGCTGCGTATTCAGCCTGCGGAATTTACCAAGCTCTCCCTTTTCTGCTACCTGGCGAACTACCTGGTGCGTAAAGTAGATGAAGTGCGTAACAACCTGCGCGGCTTCTTAAAACCGATGGGCGTGATTCTGGTGCTGGCGGTCTTACTGCTGGCGCAGCCTGACCTCGGTACCGTGGTGGTACTGTTTGTGACCACGCTGGCCATGCTGTTCCTGGCGGGCGCGAAGCTGTGGCAGTTCATCGCCATCATTGGGATGGGGATTTCAGCGGTTGTGCTGCTGATCCTCGCCGAGCCTTACCGTATTCGCCGCGTGACCTCTTTCTGGAACCCGTGGGAAGACCCGTTCGGCAGCGGTTATCAGCTGACGCAGTCACTCATGGCCTTTGGTCGTGGTGAGCTCTGGGGACAGGGGCTGGGTAACTCGGTACAGAAACTGGAGTATTTACCGGAAGCGCATACTGACTTCATCTTCTCCATTATTGCGGAAGAACTGGGTTATATCGGTGTGGTATTAGCGCTATTAATGGTATTCTTCGTCGCTTTCCGCGCCATGTCCATCGGCCGGAAAGCGCTGGAGATCGATCACCGTTTCTCAGGCTTCCTGGCCTGCTCAATTGGTATCTGGTTTAGTTTCCAGGCATTGGTTAACGTCGGGGCCGCAGCGGGTATGCTGCCGACCAAAGGTCTGACGTTGCCGCTGATCAGTTATGGTGGTTCCAGTCTGTTGATTATGTCGACGGCCATCATGCTGTTGTTGCGCATAGATTATGAAACGCGTCTGGAAAAAGCCCAGGCGTTTACACGAGGTTCACGATGAATCAACCGAAGCGGTTAATGGTGATGGCAGGCGGTACCGGCGGACATGTGTTCCCGGGACTGGCGGTTGCGCACCATTTAATGGATCAGGGCTGGCAGGTACGCTGGCTGGGAACCGCAGACCGCATGGAGGCCGACCTGGTACCGAAACACGGTATTGAGATCGACTTTATTCGTATTTCCGGCCTGCGCGGCAAAGGCCTCAAGGCAATGCTGCTGGCTCCGGTGCGCATTTTTAACGCCTGGCGTCAGGCGCGCACCATTATGAAGCGCTTTAAGCCCGATGTGGTGCTGGGCATGGGCGGCTATGTCTCGGGGCCGGGCGGGCTGGCAGCATGGTCGTTAGGTATTCCCGTCGTACTGCATGAGCAGAACGGTATTGCCGGTCTGACCAACAAGTGGCTGGCGAAAATCGCCACCAAAGTCATGCAGGCGTTTCCCGGCGCGTTCCCGAAAGCGGACGTGGTAGGTAACCCGGTCCGTGTGGACGTGCTGGCGCTGCCGCTGCCGGACGCTCGCCTGGCGGGCCGTGAAGGGCCGGTTCGTGTGCTGGTCGTCGGTGGCTCTCAGGGGGCACGCATTTTAAACCAGACGATGCCGCAGGTTGCTGCAAAGCTGGGGGATGCCGTCACCATCTGGCACCAGAGCGGAAAAGGCGCTCAGCAGACCGTTGAGCAGGCTTACGCCGAGGCGGGGCAGCCGCAGCATAACGTGACGGAATTTATCGACGACATGGCGGCAGCATATGCCTGGGCCGATGTCGTGGTCTGTCGTTCTGGCGCCTTAACGGTAAGCGAAATCGCTGCCGCGGGTCTGCCAGCCCTGTTTGTGCCTTTCCAGCACAAAGACAGACAGCAGTACTGGAATGCCCTGCCGCTTGAGAAAGCCGGTGCGGCGAAAATTTTTGAGCAGCCACAATTTACCGCCGACGCGGTCGCCACCACCCTGGCGGGCTGGAACAGAGACGTATTGCTTGAGATGGCTGAACGCGCGCGCGCGGCGGCTATCCCTGATGCGACGGAACGGGTGGCAAAAGAAGTGAGCCTGGCAGCCCAGGCTTAACCCTCGCAGCGCGTGTTGCGCTGCACGAATTTTAAGTAGTCGATGGCGTTTAGAGAATGAATACACAACAACTGGCAAAACTGCGTTCAATCGTGCCCGAGATGCGTCGCGTCCGGCACATTCACTTTGTTGGCATCGGTGGTGCCGGCATGGGCGGTATTGCCGAAGTGTTAGCTAACGAAGGCTATCAGATCAGCGGGTCTGACCTGGCGCCAAACCCTGTAACGCAGCAGCTGGCGTCGCTTGGGGCGACTATCTATTTCAACCATC
This sequence comes from Enterobacter sp. fkY84-1, assembly GCF_052974705.1. Classification (NCBI taxonomy): domain Bacteria; kingdom Pseudomonadati; phylum Pseudomonadota; class Gammaproteobacteria; order Enterobacterales; family Enterobacteriaceae; genus Enterobacter; species Enterobacter sp. fkY84-1. The sequence continues at coordinate 761,256 of NZ_CP169393.1, forward strand.
GCCCGGAAAACGTGCGCGATGCGAGCGTGGTCGTGGTCTCAAGCGCCATCTCCTCTGACAACCCGGAAATCGTTGCCGCGCATGACGCGCGCATTCCGGTGATCCGCCGTGCCGAAATGCTGGCGGAACTGATGCGTTTCCGCCACGGCATCGCGATTGCCGGGACCCACGGTAAAACCACGACCACGGCGATGGTTTCCAGTATTTATGCAGAAGCGGGTCTCGACCCGACGTTCGTCAACGGCGGCCTGGTCAAAGCCGCGGGCGTACATGCGCGTCTGGGCCACAGTCGTTATCTGATTGCTGAAGCGGACGAGAGCGACGCGTCGTTCCTGCACCTGCAGCCGATGGTGGCGATTGTCACCAACATCGAAGCTGACCATATGGATACCTACCAGGGTGACTTCGAGAACTTAAAGCAGACCTTTATCAACTTCCTGCACAACCTGCCGTTCTACGGGCGCGCGGTGATGTGCGTGGACGATCCGGTGATCCGCGAGTTGCTGCCGCGCGTGGGTCGTCAAATCACCACCTACGGCTTCAGCGAAGACGCTGACGTCCGCGTGGAAGAGTACAAACAGATTGGCGCGCAGGGACACTTCACGCTGGCGCGTCAGGACAAAGAGCTGCTGCACGTGACGCTGAATGCGCCAGGGCGCCATAACGCGCTCAATGCCGCAGCGGCAGTGGCCGTCGCGACGGAAGAAGGCATTGATGATGATGCGATTCTGCGCGCACTGGAAAGCTTCCAGGGCACCGGGCGTCGTTTCGATTTCCTCGGTGAATTCCCGCTGGATGCCGTGAACGGTAAAGCCGGTACGGCGATGCTGGTGGACGACTATGGCCACCATCCGACCGAAGTGGACGCCACCATTAAAGCCGCTCGTGCAGGCTGGCCAGATAAAAATCTGGTGATGGTGTTCCAGCCGCACCGCTTCACGCGTACACGCGATCTGTATGACGATTTCGCCAGCGTCCTGTCACAGGTAGACACCCTGTTAATGCTGGATGTGTACGCCGCAGGCGAGACGCCGATTCCTGGTGCAGACAGCCGTTCTCTGTGTCGCACCATTCGTGGACGCGGTAAAGTTGACCCTATTCTGGTTTCTGACCCTGCGCAGGTGGCGGAAATTCTGGCACCGGTCCTGACAGGTAACGATCTGATTCTGATTCAGGGTGCGGGAAATATCGGCAAAATCGCCCGTACCTTAGCTGAAATCAAACTGAAGCCGCAAAACCAGGAGGATGAGCATCATGGCTGATAAGATTGCTGTCCTGTCTGGCGGCACCTCCGCCGAGCGCGAGGTTTCCCTGAATTCAGGCGCCGCTGTACTGGCGGGCCTGCGTGAAGGTGGCGTCAATGCGCACCTGGTCGATCCAAAAGAGGTCGACGTGACGCAGTTAAAAGCCATGGGCTTCGATAAAGTCTTTATCGCTTTACACGGTCGTGGCGGCGAAGACGGCACCCTGCAGGGGCTTCTGGATCTGATCGGTCTGCCATACACCGGCAGCGGCGTGATGGCGTCTGCTATCTCTATGGATAAACTGCGCAGCAAGCTGCTGTGGCAGGGCGCAGGTTTACCTGTTGCGCCATGGGTGGCACTGACGCGTCGCGAATTTGAATTGGGCCTGCCGGATAGCGTTAATGCACGCATTGCTGAACTGGGCTTACCGGTTATTGTAAAGCCCAGCCGGGAAGGCTCCAGCGTGGGAATGTCCAAAGTCGACAAAGCTGACGATTTAGCGTCCGCTTTAGCGCTGGCATTTCAACATGATGATGAAGTTCTGATAGAAAAATGGCTTAGCGGGCCGGAATTTACCGTCGCGATGCTTGGCGAAGAAATTTTACCGTCAATCCGTATCCAACCCGCCGGAGTCTTCTATGATTATGAGGCGAAGTATCTCTCTGATGAGACGCAATATTTCTGCCCAAGTGGTCTTGAAGCTGAGCGTGAAGCCGATTTACAGTCCCTGGTGCTTAAAGCCTGGCATGTTCTGGGTTGCCAGGGCTGGGGACGCATCGATGTGATGCAGGACCGGGATGGACAGTTTTATCTGCTGGAAGCCAACACCTCTCCGGGTATGACGAGCCACAGCCTTGTGCCGATGGCTGCGCGTCAGGCGGGGATGAGCTTCTCGCAGTTAGTCGTACGCATTCTGGACCAGGCGGGCTGATATGTCTCAGGCTGCATTGAACACGCGCAACCGCGATGACGAGGAAGAATACACCTCTTCACGCCGCAGTAATGGAACGCGTCTTGCAGGCATCATTTTCCTGCTCGGGGTGCTGTGCACCGTGTTTATCAGCGGCTGGATGGTCCTGGGCTGGATGGAAGATGCGCAGCGGTTGCCGCTTTCTAAGCTGGTGGTCACCGGTGAGCGTCACTACACGCGTAACGACGATATTCGCCAGTCAATACTGGCGCTGGGTTCGCCTGGCACCTTTATGACGCAGGACGTCAATATTATCCAGAGCCAGATTGAACGTCTGCCATGGATAAAACAGGCGAGCGTAAGAAAGCAATGGCCTGATGAATTGAAGATTCATCTGGTTGAATATGTGCCCATTGCGCGTTGGAATGATCAGCACATGGTTGACGTCGACGGAAATTCCTTCAGCGTCCCGACCGATCGTGTCAACAAGCAGAATTTACCGATGTTGTATGGCCCTGAAGGCAGCGAAAACGAGGTTTTACAGGGTTTTCGTGAAATGGGCCAGGTGCTGGCGAAGGACAGGTTTACGTTAAAAGATGCTGCAATGACGGCGCGCCGCTCCTGGCAGCTTACGTTAACGAACGGCATTAAGCTCAACCTGGGACGCGGGGACACCATGAAGCGTCTGGCGCGTTTTGTCGAACTTTACCCGGTTTTACAGCAGCAGGCACAGACTGACGGCAAACGGATAAGCTACGTTGATTTGCGCTATGACTCAGGCGCAGCAGTCGGTTGGGTACCGGCTCCGGTCGAGGAACCTAATCAGCAACAGAATCAGGCACAGGTACAGGCAGAACAACAATGATCAAGGCGACGGACAGAAAACTGGTAGTTGGACTGGAGATTGGCACCGCGAAGGTTGCCGCTTTAGTAGGGGAAGTTCTGCCCGACGGTATGGTCAATATCATTGGCGTGGGCAGTTGCCCGTCACGTGGTATGGATAAAGGTGGGGTAAACGATCTTGAATCGGTGGTGAAATGCGTCCAGCGCGCCATCGATCAGGCTGAATTGATGGCAGATTGCCAGATTTCTTCTGTCTATCTTGCCCTTTCTGGTAAGCACATTAGCTGCCAGAACGAAATCGGCATGGTGCCGATTTCCGAAGAGGAAGTGACGCAGGAAGACGTTGAAAACGTTGTGCATACGGCGAAGTCCGTGCGTGTTCGCGATGAGCATCGCGTATTGCACGTGATCCCGCAGGAATATGCGATTGACTACCAGGAAGGGATCAAAAACCCGGTTGGTCTGTCAGGCGTTCGTATGCAGGCAAAAGTGCACCTGATCACATGTCACAACGATATGGCGAAGAACATTGTAAAAGCCGTTGAACGTTGTGGCCTGAAAGTTGACCAACTTATTTTCGCCGGTCTGGCGGCAAGTTATTCCGTGCTGACCGAAGATGAACGTGAACTGGGTGTCTGTGTGGTCGATATTGGTGGTGGTACAATGGACATGGCCGTGTATACCGGCGGTGCGTTGCGCCACACCAAAGTGATCCCGTACGCAGGAAACGTCGTGACCAGCGATATTGCTTACGCTTTTGGTACGCCACCGAGCGATGCAGAAGCGATTAAAGTGCGCCACGGCTGTGCGCTGGGCTCTATTGTTGGCAAAGATGAGAGCGTTGAAGTGCCAAGCGTCGGTGGTCGTCCACCGCGCAGCCTGCAGCGCCAGACGTTGGCAGAGGTGATCGAGCCGCGCTATACCGAGCTGCTCAACCTGGTCAACGAAGAAATTTTACAGTTACAGGAACAGCTTCGTCAGCAGGGCGTCAAGCATCATCTTGCGGCGGGGATTGTATTAACCGGCGGTGCAGCGCAAATTGAAGGTCTTGCGGCCTGTGCACAGCGCGTGTTCCATACGCAGGTGCGTATTGGTGCGCCGCTGAATATCACCGGTTTAACGGATTATGCTCAGGAGCCGTATTATTCAACGGCTGTGGGCCTGCTCCACTACGGGAAGGAATCTCATCTCAGTGGTGAAGCGGAAGTGGAAAAACGCGTCTCAGTGGGGTCGTGGGTCAAACGACTGAACAACTGGTTGCGAAAAGAGTTTTAATTTTTTTAAGAGACCGGAGAGAATTAGCGGTCTCGGGCGACAGGCACAACGGAGAGAGAAATTATGTTTGAACCTATGGAACTGACCAACGACGCGGTGATTAAAGTCATCGGCGTCGGTGGCGGCGGCGGTAACGCCGTAGAGCATATGGTGCGTGAACGCATTGAAGGTGTTGAATTCTTCGCGGTTAACACCGATGCGCAGGCACTGCGTAAGACGGCGGTAGGCCAGACTATCCAGATCGGCGGTGGTATCACCAAAGGGCTGGGAGCTGGGGCTAACCCGGAAGTGGGTCGCAATGCGGCTGAAGAAGATCGTGAAGCCCTGCGCGCTGCACTGGAAGGTGCGGACATGGTCTTCATCGCAGCAGGTATGGGTGGCGGTACCGGTACCGGCGCAGCACCTGTTGTGGCTGAAGTTGCTAAAGATTTAGGTATTCTGACCGTTGCTGTCGTGACCAAGCCTTTCAATTTTGAAGGCAAGAAGCGTATGGCCTTCGCGGAGCAGGGTATCACCGAGCTGTCCAAACATGTGGACTCGCTGATCACCATCCCGAACGACAAACTGTTGAAGGTTCTGGGTCGCGGTATCTCCCTGCTTGACGCCTTCGGCGCAGCAAACGACGTGCTGAAAGGCGCGGTTCAGGGTATCGCTGAACTGATTACCCGTCCTGGCCTGATGAACGTTGACTTTGCAGACGTTCGCACCGTGATGTCCGAAATGGGCTACGCGATGATGGGCTCTGGCGTGGCGAGCGGCGAAGACCGTGCAGAAGAAGCGGCTGAAATGGCTATCTCTTCTCCACTGCTGGAAGATATCGACCTGTCTGGTGCGCGCGGCGTGCTGGTCAACATTACCGCTGGCTTTGACCTGCGTCTGGATGAGTTCGAAACCGTGGGTAACACCATCCGTGCGTTCGCCTCTGACAACGCTACCGTGGTAATCGGTACTTCACTTGACCCTGAAATGAACGACGAGCTGCGTGTTACCGTTGTTGCAACCGGTATCGGTATGGACAAGCGTCCTGAGATCACCTTAGTAACTAACAAGCAGACTCAGCAACCGGTAATGGATCGTTACCAGCAGCACGGTATGTCTCCGCTGACTCAGGAGCAGAAACCGGCCGCGAAAGTGGTGAACGACCCAACGCCGCAAACGGCGAAAGAGCCAGATTATCTGGATATCCCGGCGTTCCTGCGTAAGCAAGCTGATTAAGAATTGGCTGGAATTAGGGGATTTGCGCTCTTTGTGCTAAACTGGCCCACCGTTAGTGATATACACTCTCGGTTGGATAGTTAATTTGGCGAGATTATACGATGATCAAACAAAGGACACTTAAACGTATCGTTCAGGCGACGGGTGTCGGTTTACATACCGGCAAGAAAGTCACGCTGACGTTACGCCCTGCGCCGGCCAATACCGGGGTCATCTATCGTCGCACCGACTTGAATCCACCGGTAGATTTTCCGGCCGATGCCAAATCTGTGCGTGATACTATGCTCTGTACTTGTCTGGTGAACGAGCATGACGTGCGGATTTCTACCGTAGAGCACCTGAACGCCGCCCTGGCGGGTCTGGGTATCGACAACATTATTGTTGAAGTCGATGCGCCAGAAATCCCGATTATGGATGGCAGTGCTGCACCGTTCGTCTATCTGCTGCTGGATGCTGGCATCGAAGAACTGAACTGCGCGAAGAAATTTGTTCGCATCAAAGAGACCGTTCGCGTCGAAGATGGCGACAAGTGGGCTGAATTCAAACCGTACAATGGTTTCTCGCTGGACTTTACCATCGACTTTAACCATCCGGCGATTGATTCCAGCACCCAGCGCTATGCGATGAACTTCTCTGCCGATGCGTTTATGCGCCAGATCAGCCGAGCCCGTACGTTTGGCTTCATGCGTGATATCGAATATCTGCAGTCCCGCGGCCTGTGCCTGGGCGGCAGCTTCGATTGTGCCATCGTTGTTGACGATTATCGCGTACTGAACGAAGACGGCCTGCGTTTCGAAGATGAATTCGTTCGTCACAAAATGCTGGACGCTATCGGCGACCTGTTCATGTGTGGTCACAACATCATTGGTGCATTTACCGCGTTCAAATCCGGTCATGCGCTGAACAACAAACTGTTGCAGGCCGTCCTGGCAAAACAGGAAGCCTGGGAATATGTGACCTTCGAAGACGAAGCAGAACTGCCGTTGGCTTTCAAAGCGCCAAGCATGGTTCTGGCGTAACGGTTCACGCCGTTTCGTAAAAAATCGACTGGTTAACCTGGTACTCTCTCCGGCCAGGAAGACCAGTCGTTTTTATTTTTACCCTTCTTTGTTTGTCCCAGCGTTATTTCTAGTCTGTCCTGCGTAGAAAGTGTGTGCGTTAGCTGCATTCTTGACCGTTTTTCCCCGCGGCGGCGCCTCATTCCTGCTGATGTGTATTGGCTTTAGTGGTAATATCTGGGCGCTTAAAAAAATAACTGAAGATAGCCTGTAACAGGCTGGCTTATGTGGTGGAGCAAGTGAGCGGAATACTGACGCGCTGGCGACAATTTGGCAGACGTTACTTCTGGCCGCATCTCTTATTAGGGATGGTCGCGGCGAGTTTCGGCTTGCCTGTGCTCAGCAACAGTGCCGAAGCGGCGACGCCGACGAAGACCTCTACCAGCAAACACGATCTCAATACGCGGGTTAACTTTACAAATCTCGCCTGGCTTGAAGCCAGTCGCCGCCCGAATTTCTCCGTTGATTACTGGCACCAGCACGCTATCCGCACGGTTATCCGCCATCTCTCCTTCGCGATGGCGCCGCAGGCAATGCCTGTTGCGGAAGAGGCGCTGCCGGTGCAGGCGCAGCATCTTGCCCTGCTGGACACGCTCAACGCGCTGCTCACGCAGGACAGCCAGCCGCCGGTTATGGTTCGCCAGACGGCGCAACGCGCGCTCGTTCCTCCTGTTTCATTCTCTGTTTCAACCTGGATTAGCCAGGTTCACGGCATTCGCGCCGGGCCTCAACGCCTCAGCTAAATTAACTTTTTCAATACCTTAATTTATCTGCCCATGATGGGGCGTTTGAGAATTTATTATGCTAATCAAATTATTAACTAAAGTTTTTGGTAGTCGTAACGATCGTACCCTGCGCCGTATGCGCAAAGCTGTTGCCGTCATCAACGGTATGGAACCGGCGATGGAGAAGCTCTCTGATGATGAGCTGAAAGCGAAAACGGCGGAATTCCGTGCGCGTCTGGAAAAAGGTGAAACCTTAGAAAGCCTGATCCCGGAAGCATTTGCGGTCGTCCGTGAAGCAAGTAAGCGCGTGTTCGGCATGCGTCACTTCGACGTTCAGCTGCTGGGCGGGATGGTGCTTAACGAACGCTGCATCGCGGAAATGCGTACCGGTGAAGGTAAAACCCTGACCGCAACGCTGCCGGCTTACCTGAATGCGTTGACCGGTAAAGGCGTTCACGTCGTTACCGTCAACGACTATCTGGCGCAGCGTGACGCCGAAAACAACCGTCCACTGTTCGAATTCCTCGGCATGACCGTCGGCATCAACATGTCTGGCCTGCCTGCACCAGCCAAGCGTGAAGCGTATAACGCGGACATTACCTACGGTACCAACAACGAATACGGCTTCGACTACCTGCGTGACAACATGGCGTTCAGCCCTGAAGAGCGCGTCCAGCGTAAGCTGCACTACGCGCTGGTGGATGAGGTGGACTCCATCCTGATCGATGAAGCGCGTACTCCGCTTATCATCTCCGGCCCGGCTGAAGACAGCTCCGAGATGTACCGTAAAGTCGACAAAATCATTCCACACCTGCTGCGCCAGGAGAAAGAAGACTCGGATACCTTCCAGGGTGAAGGTCACTTCTCCGTGGATGAAAAAGCGCGCCAGGTGAACCTGACCGAGCGTGGTCTGGTGAAAATCGAAGAGCTGCTGGTGGCTGAAGGCATTATGGAAGAGGGCGAGTCTCTGTACTCCCCAAGCAACATCATGCTGATGCACCATGTGACCGCTGCGCTGCGTGCCCACGCGCTGTTCACCCGCGACGTCGACTACATCGTAAAAGACGGCGAAGTGATCATTGTCGATGAGCACACCGGTCGTACCATGCAGGGACGTCGCTGGTCTGACGGTCTGCACCAGGCTGTAGAAGCCAAAGAAGGCGTGGATATTCAAAACGAAAACCAGACGCTGGCCTCTATCACCTTCCAGAACTACTTCCGTCTGTACGAGAAGCTGGCGGGCATGACCGGTACAGCCGATACCGAAGCGTTTGAATTCAGCTCTATCTACAAGCTGGATACCGTTGTCGTTCCAACCAACCGTCCAATGATCCGTAAGGACATGCCGGACCTGGTGTACATGACCGAAGCGGAAAAAATTCAGGCAATCATCGAAGATATTCGCGAACGTACTGCTAAAGGCCAGCCGGTTCTGGTGGGGACCATCTCCATTGAAAAATCCGAAGTGGTTTCTCACGAGCTGACGAAAGCGGGCATCAAGCACAACGTACTGAACGCCAAATTCCACGCCAAAGAAGCGGATATTGTTGCGCAGGCAGGTTATCCGGCTGCGGTAACCATCGCCACCAACATGGCGGGTCGTGGTACCGATATTATGCTGGGCGGTAGCTGGCAGGCCGAGGTGGCTGAGCTGGAAAACCCAACGCCTGAACAGATTGCTCAGATTAAGGCCGACTGGCAGGTGCGTCACGACGCGGTGCTGGCATCCGGCGGTCTGCACATTATCGGTACCGAGCGTCACGAATCGCGTCGTATCGATAACCAGCTGCGTGGTCGTGCAGGTCGTCAGGGTGATGCCGGTTCTTCCCGCTTCTACCTGTCGATGGAAGATGCGCTGATGCGTATTTTCGCCTCCGACCGCGTGTCCGGCATGATGCGTAAGCTGGGCATGAAGCCGGGTGAAGCCATTGAGCACCCGTGGGTTACCAAAGCGATCGCGAACGCACAGCGTAAAGTGGAAAGCCGCAACTTCGATATTCGTAAGCAGCTGCTGGAATACGATGACGTGGCTAACGATCAGCGCCGTGCGATCTACACCCAGCGTAACGAACTGCTGGACGTGTCCGACGTGAGCGAAACCATCAACAGCATTCGCGAAGATGTGTTTAAAGCCACGATTGATGCGCACATTCCGCCGCAGTCTCTGGAAGAGATGTGGGACATCGAAGGCCTGCAGGAACGCCTGAAAAACGACTTCGACCTCGACCTGCCAATCAAAGAGTGGCTGGATAAAGAGCCTGAGCTGCACGAAGAGACCCTGCGCGAGCGTATCTACGAAACCGCGCTGGACGTCTACAAGCGCAAGGAAGAGGTCGTTGGCGCTGAGATGATGCGTCACTTCGAAAAAGGCGTGATGCTGCAGACGCTGGACTCCCTGTGGAAAGAGCACCTGGCGGCGATGGACTACCTGCGTCAGGGTATCCACCTGCGTGGCTATGCGCAGAAAGATCCGAAGCAGGAATACAAGCGTGAGTCCTTCTCCATGTTTGCCTCTATGCTTGAGTCGCTGAAGTATGAAGTCATCAGCACCCTGAGCAAGGTTCAGGTGCGTATGCCGGAAGAGGTGGAAGCGATGGAGCAGCAGCGTCGTGAAGAAGCCGAGCGTCTGGCACAAATGCAACAGCTGAGCCATCAGACCGACGACAGCGAAGCCGCAGCGGCGATCGCCGCGCAAACCGGCGATCGTAAAGTGGGTCGTAACGATCCATGCCCGTGCGGTTCTGGTAAAAAGTACAAGGCGTGCCACGGCCGTCTGAGCTAAGTTCATAAAAAAACAAAAAGGCGCAGATTTCTGCGCCTTTTTTATGGAAGTGACAATATGAAAATACTGCAAATTGCCGTCGGGATTATTCGCAACCCGCAAAATCAAATCTTCATCACCCAGCGCGCTGCCGACGCCCATATGGCGAACAAGTGGGAGTTTCCAGGCGGTAAAATCGAGTCAGGTGAAACGCCGGAAGAGGCGCTGGTTCGCGAGCTTCAGGAGGAGGTGGGGATCACCCCGCTTGGCGCAACGCTGTTTGATAAGCTTGAATACCAGTTTCCGGACAGACACATCACGCTGTGGTTCTGGCTGGTGGAAAACTGGGAAGGTGAACCCTGGGGGAAAGAGGGGCAGCCGGGTAACTGGGTGGAGCTTCAGGCAAGTGATGCTGAAAAATTCCCGCCAGCTAATGAACCTGTGATCCTGCGGTTAGTCGAACAACCGAAGGCCTGCTAAGCGACGCGCCAGCAGGCTTTACGGATTACTGCTGGCTTTCACTCCAGTCATCGCTGTCCGAAAGATCGCCTTTACTCGGAATGCGTTTCTCTTCCGCCGCCCATTCGCCCAGGTCAATAAGCTGGCAGCGTTTGCAGCAGAATGGGCGGAACGGACTCACTTCGCCCCAGACAACGGTTTTGCCACAGGTCGGGCAGTTTACGGTGGTGACATCAGACATCGGCACTCCTTAACAACAGGCCAGTTCAAAATCGAGGCGTTCCGGCACGGTGCCATTTTCGCTGTCCAGCGGCATAAAGCGAATCGCAAAGCGGCTCTTATGCCCGGAAATTTGCGGATAAAGCTGTTCGCCAAGCGATAAATTCAGGCGCAGAAGATCGGCATCATCACCGTTGTCCTGGTAGAAACCGTTCAGGCTGGTTTGCTTGCGGAACGGCGCCGAGTTACGGATCAGATCGAGGATCAGCGACAGCGTCTGGTGCATCGGCTCCAGGCTTGCCAGCCAGCTGTTCACCTGCGCGTCACGCTGGGCTTGTGGCATATGGAGCCACATATGCAGCGTCGGCAGGTCGAAGCTGCAGCAACCGCCAGGGATGCTCAGGCGCTGGCGCACCAGGCCAATCAGGCGGTCCTCACGCAAAAACTGCCCGACGCGCGGTGCGGCCATCAGGATGCTGCTGCTGGTTTTAAGCTGCTGACGAAGGGAATCGATACGGCTTACGTCCACCCCCGGAACCTCAGCCCATGCCTGCAATTTACGCTGCTGGCGCTCCAGCTCTTTAAGCAATTCTGTGCGGACATCGCCGCGTTCAATCACATCCAGCAGATCGCCTACATTGCGGAAGAAGTGCAACGCCGTAGCGTGATCGTTAACCGGCAGATGTTGTGAAAGCTGCTGAATGAGGAATTCGATGCGCAGCCAGGTACGCATTTTTTCGTTGAGCGGATGCTCAAAAAGGATGTGAGTCGACATTATGGTTTTTCCTGTGCAACGGCCTGCCCGGCTAGCGTCAGATACTGCGCGTGCAGACGGGCAACATCCGATGCAATAGCATCTGGTGCGCCGTTATTATCAATAACATCATCCGCCACGGCAAGGCGCTGAGCGCGCGTGGCCTGAGCGGCGAGAATATGTTCAGCATGCTCGCGCGAGACGTGGTCTCGCATCATGGTTCTCTGGATTTGCGTCTCGGGTGCGACATCAATCACCAGTACCCGATCGGCTTTCTGATGCAGCTGATTTTCCACCAGCAGCGGAACCACCCACAAGACATAGGGCGAGCGGGCTTCGGCTATCTGACGCTGTGTTTCCTGGTGGATAATGGGATGGAGCAGGGCATTAAGCCAGGCTTTTTCCGCTGAATCGGAAAAAATGCATTCGCGAAGCTGACGGCGATTTAGCGTGCCATCGGCATTGATGATTGCCTGGCCAAAATGTTCTGCGATGGCCTTAAGCGCGGGTGTATTGGGCTCTACCACCTGGCGGGCAATAATATCGGCATCGATAATCGTGATACCCAAACGAGAAAACGCGTCTGCAACGGTACTTTTGCCACTACCGATGCCACCGGTTAATGCAACGATATACCCCATTAAATCAAATCCTGGGAATTATTCATTATTAAAATCAGTTTATTAAAACTCTCAGGTGCGCCAGCAACTGTTTAGCCCTGTTTACCGGCTTTTTACCAGGTAAATTTATAGGATTGTAGCGTAAAAAAAGAGAATTTCGCAGTCTTGCGGAGCAGGTATTAGTGCGTATGATAGCGTCACTGGAGTTGTGCTTTTAACATATTTGCCTCTAACCCCAGGAATCCGCACATGCGTATCGAAGAAGATCTGAAGTTAGGTTTCAAAGACGTTCTTATCCGCCCTAAACGCTCTACACTGAAAAGTCGCTCAGACGTTGAACTCGAACGTCAATTCACCTTTAAGCATTCCGGTCAGACCTGGTCTGGCGTGCCGATCATCGCTGCCAACATGGATACTGTGGGAACCTTTGAGATGGCAACCGCGCTGGCACAGTTCGACATCCTCACCGCCGTGCACAAACATTACAGCCCTGAAGAGTGGGATGCGTTTGTGGCGTCCGCCTCTGCTGATGTGGTGAAGCACGTGATGGTCTCCACCGGTACCTCCGATGCGGATTTCGAGAAGACCAAACAGATTCTGAAGGCTAACCCGGCGCTGAACTTCGTTTGTATTGATGTAGCGAACGGTTACTCCGAGCACTTCGTACAGTTCGTCAGCAAGGCGCGTGAGGCCTGGCCGACGAAAACCATCATCGCGGGCAACGTGGTGACCGGTGAAATGTGTGAAGAGCTGATCCTCTCCGGTGCCGATATCGTGAAAGTGGGCATCGGTCCGGGCTCCGTATGCACCACGCGCGTCAAAACCGGCGTCGGTTATCCGCAGCTCTCTGCCGTCATTGAATGTGCCGATGCGGCGCACGGTCTGGGCGGCCAGATCATCAGCGACGGTGGTTGCACCATGCCGGGTGATGTTGCAAAGGCCTTCGGCGGCGGCGCGGACTTCGTGATGCTCGGCGGTATGCTGGCAGGCCATGAAGAGAGCGGCGGTACCGTAGTAGAAGAGAACGGCGAGAAATTTATGCTGTTCTACGGCATGAGCTCTGAGTCTGCGATGACCCGTCACGTCGGCGGCGTGGCAAAATACCGTGCGGCAGAAGGTAAAACCGTCAAGCTGCCTCTGCGCGGTCCGGTTGAAAACACCGCACGCGATATCCTCGGCGGCCTGCGCTCTGCCTGCACCTACGTTGGCGCCTCCCGCCTGAAAGAGCTGACAAAGCGTACGACGTTTATTCGCGTTCAGGAACAAGAAAACCGCGTATTCAACAGCCTGTAATGGCTATTGCTGGCGCATGCCCGTGCGCCAGCCCTGTTGTATTATCCCGCACTCATCGCATCTCCCAGGTGGAATATCGGCAGGTACATTGCTACCACCAGCGTACCAATAATGACCCCCGTCACTATCAGAAGCACTGGCTCCAGAAGCGCCGCCAGATTCTCTGCACGTTGAAAGGTCTGTTCCGTATGATGGCGGGCAAGGTTTGCCAGCATGATATCCAGCGCACCTGACATTTCACCGGTTCGTAAAAGCTGAACACAGAGCGGGGTAAAGATTGCCGCTCTTTGAAAGGATGACCAGACGGGAAGGCCTTTTTCAATGTCCTCCCGCACGCCGCGCAGTATTCCCTGCCAGTACTGACTTTCAACGGTCTCCTCGGCGCTCTCCAGGCCCTGTAAAAAGGGGATACCCGCCTGTTGCGTGAGTGACAGCACGGTAAAGACGTGTCCCAGCTTTTGACCTTTTGCCAGTGCGCCCATCACGGGCGTATGCAGCAGGATGCACTGCCAGCGAGGATTCTGCCGCAGAGCCCAGGCGACGGCTAAGGGGGCTAATAGCAGGACGAACAACGCAAGGGCATATGACTGCATAAAGGCGGCCATCCCCATAACCATCTGTGTCAGCACGGGAAGCGGGGTATTAAACGTTTTGTAGATCGCGGCAAACTCGGGCAGGACCAGAGTGACCATCGCCAGCACGACGAGCACAGCCAGCGTCAGGACGATCGCCGGGTAGCGCAGCGCCTTTTTCACTTTTGCACTGAGCTGCTGCTGCGCTTTTTGTTGCTGCGCGAGCTGACGACAGCACACCTCCAGCTTCCCCGTCAGCTCTCCGGTTTTCACCATCGAGACATGCAGCGGGCTAAAAACGGCTGGCCACTTTTTTAGCGACTCAGAAAACGGGCATCCTTCACTGAGCTCATCGGCAATGCTTTGCAGCAGCGCCTGCCACGGTTTTGACGGATGTTGCTCTGCCAGCATTTGCAGGCTGTGGGACAGCGTCAGCCCAGCCTGCAGCAGCGAGGCGAGCTGATGAAACATCTCGCCGCAGTGGTGTGGACGCCAGCGGTGTCGCTGCGCGCATCGGGTCAGCGTCAGAGGATGGAGGTCGTTACGCATCAGCCGGGTGAAGGCCGCATTGCGGTCTGTGGCCCAGAGTGTCCCGCTTCGGGGCTCTCCATCTTTGGTGAGCGCACGCCAGCGCCAGAGCTGATTAGCCGCCATTGGGCATTCCCAGGACGCGCAACAACTCTTCAATCGTGGTTAGCCCTTGTTCGACGGCCCTGCAGCCGTGTTCAAAAAGAGAAACCATCCCCGCCTGCCGGGCGCTCGCCTCTATGACGTCAGTTCCCGCCCCGCTGGCAATGGCCTGCCGGAGGGCATTGTCGATGGCGAGTACTTCAAAAATGGCCACGCGGCCATAAAAGCCGTGATAACAGCGATCGCAGCCGGTGGGCTGCCAGCGTGGAAGCGGCCGGGGCCATACTGAGCGAGGTAGTTGAGCCTGATCGCGGGTTTCCCGGCGACAATGTGGGCACAAACGCCGGACCAGTCGCTGGGCAATCACCATCGTCAGCGCGGAAGAAATCATCCAGCGCGCGACGCCCATCTGCTCCAGGCGAATCAGCGTTTCCGTCGTCGAGTTGGTGTGCAGGGTCGACAGCACCAGATGCCCGGTCTGGGCAGCATTAATGGCAATCCCGGCCGTTTCTCCGTCACGGATTTCGCCGACCATAATGATGTCGGGATCCTGACGTAGCAGTGCGCGCAGCACGTTCTGGAAGGTTAAACCCGCCCGGGGATTAATCTGCGTCTGGTTTAATCCGGCAAGGGGGATCTCAATAGGATCTTCCACGCTGCAGATGTTGACGTCAGGGGTGTTACGCGACTGCAAAGCGCTGTACAGCGTCACGGTTTTGCCGCTGCCGGTAGGGCCGGTGACCAGAATCAGCCCCTGCGGCTGGTGGAGAACCGCATTAAAACAGGCCAGCTGTTCAGCATTCATGCCAAGCGCTTTCGGCTCAAGGGCCTGCGGAACCTGATGCAGGAGGCGCAGCACAATTTTTTCGCCGCCGCTGCAGGGAAGCGTCGCGATCCGAAACGAGACCGGCTCATTGGCCAGTTCAATCGTAAACTGGCCGTCCTGAGGCAGCCGGCGTTCTGCAATATCCAGGTTACCCAGCACTTTTAAACGTGCGCTTAACAGGTTAGCCAGTTCAGCGGCAAGCGGAGGCTGCGGACAAAGTACGCCGTCGATACGTAAACGAATCTGGCACGCGTGCTCCATCGGTTCGATATGAATATCAGAGGCGCGCTGGTTGATTGCCTGCTGCAGCGTGTGGTTAAGGACATCTACCGTAGAGTGTGTTTGCGAAACGCCGGGCAGATGCGATTGAGACGTCAGCTGCCGGTGTTTTTCCATGCGCTCCGCGCTCCAGCACTCAATATCAATCCGTTTCTGGGTCGCGAAACGCAACGCCTCCATGAGTTCGGTCGCGGGCTTTCCCACGACGGCAATGTTGATCCTCTCACTGTCGCTGGATAGCAGCAGTGCGTGATGGCGAAGACAAAGCGCCACGAGTTGATCGGTATTCATTATCCGCTCCTCAGTTATTGTTGAAGCGGAAAACGTCTTCGCAGGCCTGCTTCAGAGCGCTATCAGCACTGATGTTGCAGACGCGCGTCCAGCCCGTCATCCCGTTGCCGTTGTTCCACTGCGGCGTCATGACCACTTCCAGCCCGTTAAGACTTTCCTGTCCTGTTAAGGTCACGATCCCTTTCGCTACGCTCATTCCGGAAACGTAGCGTGTCGTGGTGGGGGAAGGGATGCCGTTGCTGTTGGCATCGCAGCTCTCCACACCACCGTGATCCAGCGCGCAAAGTTCAATGGCGGTGCGGTAGGGAACGAAGGTTTGCAGCATATCGGTCAGCGCCGCTTTGCGCAGGTAGTTCTGATAGGCAGGTATGCCGATGGCGCTCAGAATCGCAATAATGCCGATGACCACCATCAGCTCAATAAGAGTGAATCCGTGTTGTCTGTTCATATCTGCTCCTTACGTTAAGTGGCGCTACTCTGTCAGCGCAAAAGGGCAGAAACGAGGGGCAAAAAAGGGAACGGGAAAGCGCGTTCAGAGAATTAATGCGGTGTTGCAGGAAAGAACAGCGGATTTGCGAGCGGGGCTGAAATTCCCCTCTCCAGGCGGAGAGGGGAGGAATCACTATTTAAAACGCATCGAGAGGTCGAGGGCGCGAACGTGCTTGGTCAGCGCGCCGACGGAGATGTAATCCACGCCGGTTTCGGCGAATTCACGGATCGTTTCGAAGGTGACGTTTCCGGAGACTTCGAGCTGAGCCCGGCCATTGGTCAGTTTTACCGCCTCACGCATCTGCTCGGTTTCGAAGTTATCGAGCATGATGATATCGGCCCCGGCCTTAATCGCCTGCTCCAGCTCGTCCAGGTTTTCCACTTCTACTTCAACCGGCACATCCGGATGCAGCCAGAAGGCCTTCTCCACCGCCTGACGTACGGAACCCGATGCAATAATGTGGTTCTCTTTAATCAGGAAAGCGTCGGACAGGCCCAGACGATGGTTTGCGCCGCCGCCGCAGAGCACCGCGTACTTCAGCGCCGTGCGCAGGCCCGGCAGCGTTTTGCGGGTATCCAGCAGCTGGGTTCGGGTGCCGGCCAGCAGGTCAACGTAACGACGCACTTCGCTGGCGACGCCAGAGAGCGTTTGTACAAAATTAAGCGCGGTACGTTCGCCGGTCAGCAAGACGCGGGAAGGGCCGTCCAGCTCGAACAGCGGCTGGTTTGGCGTGACGCTATCGCCGTCCTCCACGTGCCATGTTACCTGCACATCATCGCCCGCCAGCTGGGTAAAGACCTCTTCAACCCAGCGCTTGCCGCAAAACACACCTTCTTCGCGGGTGATAATGACCGCGTGGGAGCGCGTCTCTTTCGGCAACAATTGTGCGGTAATATCTTTATCGGCATTGACGTCACCGCCCAGATCTTCTTTCAAAGCATGGGCAACGCTTGCCGGAATATCCATATTAATACGTTCCAGAAGCGCTTCACGTCGGTGGTCGGGGTTGTAGCGGCGAGGCGGCATGATAAAACTCCAAATTGGTAACGAATCAAAATATTGAAACATGCTACTCTGAACCGAGTAACAGCACCATACATAAGGAGTTCCAGCATGTTGTTAGAAAACGGATGGCTGGTGGATGCGCGGCATGTGCCTTCGCCGCACCACGACTGCCGCCCGGAGGATGAAAAGCCCACACTGCTGGTGGTTCATAATATTAGTCTCCCGCCGGGGGAATTCGGCGGCCCGTGGATCGATGCGTTATTCACGGGAACGATAGATCCCGATGCCCATCCTTTCTTTGCTGAGATTGCGCATCTGCGCGTGTCGGCTCATTGCCTGATTCGTCGCGATGGTGAAGTGGTTCAGTATGTTCCCTTTGATAAGCGCGCCTGGCATGCCGGGGTGTCGATGTATCACGGGCGCGAACGGTGCAACGATTTTTCTATCGGGATAGAACTGGAAGGCACGGATACCACGCCCTACACCGATTCACAGTATCAACAGCTAGCGGCTGTGACCCGCACGCTTATCGGACTTTACCCGGCCATCGCCGACAATATTACCGGGCACAGCGATATCGCTCCGGCGAGAAAAACCGATCCCGGCCCGGCATTTGACTGGCCGCGGTTCCGCGCCATGCTCACCGCGTCGTCAGAATAAGGAGATACCATGACGTTGTTTACTATGCTGCTGGTTATCATCGCTGAACGCCTGTTCAAGCTCGCTGAGCACTGGCATCTGGATCACCGGCTGGAGGTGTTATTCCGCCGTATCAAGCACTTTTCCATGCTGCGCACGCTGCTGATGATGGCGGGTGTGATGGTGATTACGTTCCTGCTGCTGCGCTCGCTGTATGGACTCTTTTTCAACGTGCCGCTGCTGGTGGTGTGGATCCTGCTCGGCGTGCTGTGCATTGGTGCGGGCAAGGTGCGTTTGCACTATCACGCGTACCTTAAAGCCGCCTCCCGTGACGATGCCCATGCGCGCAATGCCATGGCGAGCGAGCTGACGATGATCCACGGCGTGCCGCCGGACTGCGACGAGCGCGAGTTCCTGCGCGAACTGCAGAACGCGCTGCTGTGGATTAACTTCCGTTACTACCTGGCGCCGCTGTTCTGGTTTGTGGTGGGCGGTCCATGGGGACCGGTCTTGCTGATGGGGTATGCGTTCCTGCGCGCCTGGCAGACCTGGCTTGCTCGCTATCTGACGCCGCACGAGCGTTTGCTGTCCGGCATTGATGCCATCCTGCACGTGGTTGACTGGCTTCCGGTGCGTCTGGTGGGCGTGGTGTACGCGTTAATTGGCCACGGTGAAAAAGCGCTGCCCGCGTGGTTCGCCTCGCTTGCCGACCGCCATACGTCGCAGTATCAGGTGTTAACGCGTCTGGCGCAGTTCTCGCTGGCGCGCGAGCCGCATACCGACAAGATTGAAACGCCGAAAGCCGCTGTCTCCATGGCGAAGAAAACGTCGTTTGTGGTCGTGGTTATCGTGGCGCTGCTGACGATCTACGGCACGCTGGTGTAAGCCAGCGCGCCGTAACGATTAAAGCGTGTCCGCAGGCGGGATGCCGAAATCAGGCATCCCGTTTTCATTCCAGCGGACGCGCTTCAGGCGGGTATGGCGGTTTGGATCGTACAGCGGATCGCCCTCAATTTCGGTGTAGTTCCGCGCGTGATACACCAGCACATCTTCCCCTTCCGGCGTTTGCGTAAAGCTGTTGTGTCCCGGGCCGTACTGACGATTTTCGTAGCTGGTGGCGAATACGGGGCGCGGGGATTTGTGCCAGTTCAATGGGTTTTGCGGATCGGCATTCAGGTCTATCCACAGCAGCCCCATGCAGTAGTTCTCGTCGGTGGCGCTGGCGGAGTAGCTGATAAACAGTTTGTTGCCATGGAACAGCACCGCCGGGCCTTCGTTGACCCAGAACCCGCGACACTCCCAGTCATACTCCGGCTTGCTGAGCATCACCGGCTCGCCTTTCAGCGTCCACGGGTTCGCCATTTCACACAGATAAAGGTTGGAGTTCCCGGAGATGTCCGGCGCTTTTTGCGCCCACAGATACCAGCGTTTCCCCTGATGCACAAAGGTGGTGGCGTCCAGGGCGAAGGTGTCGAACGGGGTTTTTATCTGGCCTTTTTCTACCCACCTGCCGGTGAGCGGATCGTCGTCGGTACATTCAATGGCAAACATGCGGTGCTGGAACATCCCGAGCGCGTCGAGCGCCTGGGTGTGCGTCGCGGCAAAATAGATGTACCACTTTCCGTCAATGTGGTGCAGTTCCGGTGCCCAAATCAGCTGGCTCATTGGTCCGGCGTCGGGTTTACGCCAGACCACCACCTCTGCGGCATGACGTAAGCCTTCCAGCGAGTCTGCACGGCGGATCGCCAGCCTGTCGTACTGCGGCACGGAGGCGATAAAGTAATATTGCCCATCGTGGCGCAGGATATACGGGTCGGCGCGTTGTTCAATAAACGGGTTTGGCCAGGTTTGCATTCGGCTTTCCTTATTTAGTCTCAGCGGCTTTCAGTTCCTGATAATCGTTCAGCTCGTGGTAGTTGTTGCGGCGTTTTTCCAGATCGAGCTGGATCTGCTTCATGGTTTCACGATCCACCTTCAGCAGGCGCACCACGCCCGCGGTAATCAAATAACCCACCCCCGGGATAACGGTAAACAGCAGCACAATCCCGTTGATGGCGTCTGCGCTTTGCGCTTTCGCCCCCGCGTCGTAGCCGTACCAGGAGAGCAGAAAACCGACCATCGCCCCGGCAATCGCCAGCCCCAGCTTCAGGAAGAAGATGTTGCCCGAGAAGCTGATGCCGGTGATGCGCTTCCCGGTTTTCCACTCGCCGTAGTCGTCCACGTCGGCCATCAGCGACCAGTGCAGCGGAGACGGGATCTGGTGCAGGATGTTCAGCAGGACGTAGAGCACCACGATGGTGACGGTCGCTTTCGGGTCGAAGAAATAAAAGGCGCAGGAGAAAATCGCCAGCACGATGTTGGTCCAGAAGAAGACCTTCAGCTTGCACCAGCGGTCGGTCAGCACTTTTGCCAGCACGCTGCCGAGCATCATGCCAACAACGCCCAGGCTGATAAACAGCGTGGCGAAGTGGGTGCTCTGGCCCATCACCCAGGTCACGTAATACATGGTGGCCGCCATGCGGATAAAGCCGGGGCAGACGTTGCAGAGCGTCAGGAGCAGAATGCGCACCCACTGGTCGTTCTTCCACACGTCTTTCAGGTCGTTTTTCAACTGGTCATTGGTCTGGACTGCCGGGCGCACGCGCTCGCGCACGGTGGCGAAGCAGAACAGGAACATGCAGGTGCCAATCAGCGCCAGCACGGTCATGGCCATCTGGTAGCCTTTGGCTTTGTTGTCCCCGCCAAACCAGTCTGCCATGGGCAGCAGCGTTAATGAGAGCAGCAGCGTGGCGATGCCGACCAGCACGAAGCGATACGACTGGCAGGCGACGCGTTCTTTTGGATCGTTAGTGATCACCCCGCCCAGCGAGCAGTAGGGGATGTTGATGGCGGTGTAGGTGAGCGACAGCAGGAAATAGGTGACAAAGGCATAGATAACTTTGCTGTTATAGCTCCACTCTGGCGTGGTGAACATCAGGATGCTGAACAGCGCATACGGGAAAGCGATCCACAGCAGCCATGGACGAAAGCGGCCATATTTGCTGCGGGTGCGGTCGGCAATCGCGCCCATGATCGGGTCCGTTACGGCGTCAATCACGCGGACAGACAGCAGCAGCACGCCGACTAGCGCAGGGGCCAGACCAAAAATATCCGTATAAAAATAGTTAACAAACAGCATGATGGCGCCAAAGATAATGTTGCATCCGGCGTCGCCCATCCCATAGCCGATCTTTTCTTTTACTGACAGTGTGTTGTTATCCATCGACAGCTCTCCGGTTTACGGTATGGAGAGAATTATTCGCTGGCGAAGGGATATATGCGTTGCAGTATCAGGGCGGTGATATGGATAAATGCGCTGTGGGCGTGAAAGTGTGAGGGAGGTAACAACGCGCGGCACCCGCAAAAGCAGGCACCGCGGTGGGAGGCTTAGTGCGCCTTCATGGCATTACGGCTTTTCTGACTGAAGAGATAGCCAACGCCGAGTACTGCAATCCAGACCGGGATCAGGTAGACGGAAATCGCCATACCTGGGGTGATCAGCATGATCACCAGCACGGCCGCCATGAACAGCAGGCAGATCCAGTTACCCAGAGGATAGAGCAGGGCAGGGAAGCGCGTGGTGACGCCCTGCTGCTGTTTCGCGCGGCGGAACTTCATGTGCGCAAGGCTGATCATCGCCCAGTTGATGACCAGCGCAGAGACCACCAGCGCCATCAGCAGGCCAAACGCCGATTCCGGTGCCATGTAGTTAATGAGCACGCACAGGGCGGTCACGATGGCGGAAACAATGATGGTATTCACCGGCACGCCGCGTTTATCAACGTTAAGCAGCATCTTCGGCGCGTTACCCTGCTGGGCGAGGCCGAACAGCATGCGGCTGTTGCAGTATACGCAGCTGTTGTAAACGGAGAGCGCTGCGGTCAGCACCACGATGTTCAGCGCGTTGGCGACAAAGGTATCGCCCAGCTCGTGGAAGATCAGCACAAACGGGCTGGTGTCAGCAGTCACGCGCGTCCACGGCAGCAGGGAGAGCAGCACCGCCAGTGAGCCCACATAGAAGATCAGGATGCGGTAGATAACCTGATTTGTGGCTTTCGGGATGCTCTGCTCAGGGTTGTCGGCTTCTGCGGCGGTGATGCCCACCAGCTCCAGGCCGCCGAAGGAGAACATAATGATCGCCATCATCATCACCAGGCCGGTCATGCCGTGAGGCAGGAAGCCACCCTGTTCCCAGAGGTTGCGCACCGTGGCCTGCGGGCCGCCGTTGCCGCTGAACAGCAGCCAGCCGCCGAAGATAATCATCGCCACCACGGCAATGACCTTGATGATGGCAAACCAGAACTCCATCTCCCCGAACACTTTAACGTTGGTCAGGTTAATGGCGTTGATAATAACGAAGAAGGCTGCAGCAGAAGCCCAGGTTGGGATTTCGGGATACCAGAACTGAATGTATTTCCCGACGGCGGTCAGTTCGGCCATGGCAACCAGAACGTACAGCACCCAGTAGTTCCAGCCCGAGGCGAAACCGGCAAAGCTGCCCCAGTACTTATAGGCAAAGTGGCTGAAGGAGCCTGCGACCGGCTCTTCCACGACCATTTCGCCCAGCTGGCGCATGATCAGAAAAGCAATGAAACCCGCAATCGCGTAACCCAAAATAATGCCCGGACCGGCAGACTGGATAACGGATGCGCTGCCCAGAAACAGGCCGGTACCAATCGCACCGCCCAGTGCGATGAGCTGAATATGGCGGTTTTTAAGCCCGCGCTTTAGCTGATCGCCGTGCTGTTGAGCTTCCATTTGAAACCTCGTGTGTGGTTGTTATGTTCACGCTGAGCGTGTGTAATTATGAAAATCCATATTCTGTATTTATTTCTTTACGGTTAACGAGACCGAAAAAATCGGAGATGACTTCCGTAAGCGCCAGAATAGTGGTAAGTGCCTGCGAATGCACCTGCTTTATGAAGGGGTGATGACGACTTGAATAAAAAGAAAGCATTTGTAAATCGGCCCGCTCGTTGTTCCTCACCCAACCTATAGAATAGAAATGCGCCTTAAGTGGGCGAATTTTCATTATTTGCCTTGTTGAATCGCTTCAGATTGCAAAAACCCTCGTTTCATTATGGTTAAAACTCCCTCTTTGGGGGTAATCAACTCATTTGTGCAAAGTTACATTTCTGAAACGTTATTTCTGTAAGGTTGTTAAAATGTGCAGGGTTTACTGATTTCAATCAAAACCAATATGGACAGAAGGTGAATACTTTGTTACTTTAGCGATACGAAATAGAAATTGGTAAGACCAATTGACTCCGGGCAAAAAGGCGTAAGACAGGGAATATGGCCTACAGCAAAATTCGCCAACCAAAACTATCTGATGTGATTGAGCAGCAGCTGGAGTTTTTAATCCTCGAAGGGACTCTGCGCCCGGGTGAGAAACTTCCGCCAGAACGCGAACTGGCAAAACAGTTCGACGTTTCACGTCCCTCTCTGCGTGAGGCGATTCAACGCCTCGAAGCAAAGGGCTTGCTGCTTCGTCGCCAGGGCGGCGGAACCTTTGTGCAAAACAGCCTGTGGCAGAGCTTCAGCGATCCGCTGGTAGAACTTCTCTCTGACCACCCAGAATCCCAGTTTGACCTGCTTGAGACCCGTCACGCGCTGGAAGGTATTGCGGCCTATTACGCCGCCCTTCGCAGCACTGATGAAGATCGCGTGCGTATCCGCGAGCTGCATCAGGCCATTGAACGGGCACAGCAGTCCGGCGATTTAGACGCCGAGTCCAGCGCCGTCGTCCAGTATCAAATTGCCGTCACCGAAGCGGCCCACAACGTGGTGCTCCTCCATCTGCTACGCTGCATGGAGCCGATGCTGGCCCAGAACGTTCGTCAAAATTTTGAATTGTTGTATGCCCGTCGGGACATGCTCCCACTGGTAAGCAACCATCGCACCCGAGTATTCGAGGCGATAATGGCCGGGGAACCGGAGCAGGCGCGCGAAGCGTCGCACCGCCATCTGGCTTTCATTGAGGAAATCTTGCTGGACCGCAGCCGTGAACAATCGCGTCGCGAACGTTCATTACGCCGCATACAGCAACGAAAGGATTAAGCGCCAGGTACTTTTAGAGCGCGGCAACTAAACGCAGAACCTGTCTTATTGTGTTCTTGCCCAAGAGCACAATGGGACAGGTTCCAGACAAATCAACGTATTAGATAGATAAGGAATACCCCCATGTCAGAACGTCTCCAAAATGACGTGGATCCGATCGAAACTCGCGACTGGCTACAGGCGATCGAATCGGTCATCCGTGAAGAAGGTGTTGAGCGCGCTCAGTATCTGATTGATCAGCTGCTTTCTGAAGCCCGCAAAGGCGGCGTGAAGGTTGCTTCAGGTGCAGGGGCTAGCAACTACGTAAACACGATTGCCGTTGAAGACGAACCGGAATACCCGGGCAATCTGGATCTGGAACGTCGTATCCGTTCTGCAATCCGCTGGAACGCCATTATGACCGTTCTGCGCGCATCCAAGAAAGACCTGGAACTGGGTGGCCACATGGCGTCCTTCCAGTCTTCTGCGACCGTTTACGAAGTGTGCTTCAACCACTTCTTCCGTGCAGCGAACGAGAAAGACGGCGGCGATCTGGTGTACTTCCAGGGCCACATCTCTCCGGGCATCTATGCACGTGCATTCCTGGAAGGTCGTCTGACTGAAGAGCAGATGAACAACTTCCGTCAGGAAGTTCACGGTAAAGGTCTGTCTTCTTACCCGCACCCTAAACTGATGCCTGAATTCTGGCAGTTCCCGACCGTATCCATGGGTCTGGGCCCAATTGGTGCGATCTACCAGGCGAAATTCCTGAAGTATCTGGAACACCGTGGTCTGAAAGACACCTCTGAGCAGACCGTATACGCCTTCCTGGGCGACGGCGAAATGGATGAGCCAGAATCTAAAGGCGCGATCACCATCGCGACCCGTGAGAAGCTGGACAACCTGTGCTTCATCATCAACTGTAACCTGCAGCGTCTGGATGGTCCGGTAACCGGTAACGGCAAGATCATCAACGAACTGGAAGGCATCTTCGCAGGTGCTGGCTGGAACGTGATCAAAGTCATGTGGGGTTCCCGTTGGGACGAACTGCTGCGTAAAGACACCAGCGGTAAACTGATCCAGCTGATGAACGAAACCGTTGACGGTGACTACCAGACCTTCAAATCCAAAGACGGTGCCTACGTGCGTGAGCACTTCTTCGGCAAATATCCAGAAACCGCAGCCCTGGTTGCAGACTGGACTGATGAGCAGATCTGGGCCCTGAACCGCGGTGGTCACGATCCGAAGAAAATCTACGCTGCACTGAAAAAAGCGCGTGAAACCAAAGGTAAAGCGACTGTAATCCTGGCCCACACCATCAAAGGTTACGGCATGGGTGATACCGCAGAAGGTAAAAACATCGCTCACCAGGTTAAGAAAATGAACATGGACGGCGTGCGCTATATCCGCGACCGTTTCAACGTTCCAGTGACCGATGAGCAGGTCGAAAACCTGTCTTACATCACCTTCCCGGAAGGCTCCGAAGAGCACAAGTACCTGCACGAACGTCGTCAGGCGCTGAAAGGCTACCTGCCAGCTCGTCAGCCTAACTTCACCGAGAAGCTGGAACTGCCAGCGCTGGAAGACTTCTCTCAGCTGCTGGAAGAGCAGAACAAAGAGATCTCTACCACTATCGCTTTCGTTCGTGCCCTGAACGTGATGCTGAAGAACAAGTCGATCAAAGATCGCCTGGTGCCAATCATCGCCGACGAAGCGCGTACTTTCGGTATGGAAGGTCTGTTCCGTCAGATCGGTATCTACAGCCCGAACGGCCAGCAGTACACCCCGCAGGACCGTGAGCAGGTTGCATACTACAAAGAAGACGAGAAAGGTCAGATCCTGCAGGAAGGTATCAACGAGCTGGGCGCAGGCGCATCCTGGCTGGCTGCTGCGACCTCTTACAGCACCAACAACCTGCCGATGATCCCGTTCTACATTTACTACTCCATGTTCGGGTTCCAGCGTATCGGTGACCTGTGCTGGCAGGCAGGCGACCAGCAGGCTCGCGGCTTCCTGATCGGTGGTACTTCCGGTCGTACGACCCTGAACGGTGAAGGTCTGCAGCACGAAGATGGTCACAGCCACATTCAGTCTCTGACTATCCCTAACTGTATCTCTTACGATCCGTCTTACGCGTACGAAGTGGCAGTCATCATGCATGACGGTCTGCAGCGCATGTACGGTGAAGCGCAAGAGAACATTTACTACTACATCACCACCCTGAACGAAAACTACCACATGCCGGCAATGCCAGCAGGTGCCGAGGAAGGTATCCGTAAAGGTATCTACAAACTCGAAACCATCGAAGGTAGCAAAGGTAAAGTTCAGCTGCTGGGCTCCGGTTCTATCCTGCGTCACGTTCGTGAAGCAGCGCAGATCCTGGCGAAAGACTACGGTGTCGGTTCCGACGTGTACTCTGTGACCTCCTTCACTGAACTGGCGCGTGATGGCCAGGATTGTGAGCGCTGGAACATGCTGCACCCACTGGAAACCCCACGCGTACCGTACATCGCTCAGGTGATGAACGACGCGCCAGTGGTGGCGTCTACTGACTATATGAAACTGTTCGCTGAGCAGGTTCGTACTTACGTTCCAGCTGATGATTATCGCGTTCTGGGTACTGACGGCTTCGGTCGTTCTGACAGCCGCGAAAACCTGCGTCACCACTTCGAAGTTGATGCTTCTTACGTGGTTGTAGCAGCACTGGGCGAACTGGCTAAACGTGGCGAAATCGATAAGAAAGTGGTTGCAGACGCAATTACCAAATTCAACATCGATGCAGAAAAAGTTAACCCGCGTCTGGCGTAAGAGGTAAAAGAATAATGGCTATCGAAATCAATGTACCGGACATCGGGGCTGATGAAGTTGAAATCACCGAGATCCTGGTCAAAGTAGGCGACAAAGTTGAAGCTGAACAGTCGCTGATCACCGTAGAAGGCGACAAAGCCTCTATGGAAGTCCCGTCTCCTCAGGCTGGCATCGTTAAAGAGATCAAAGTCTCTGTTGGCGATAAAACCGAGACTGGCAAACTGATCATGATTTTCGATTCCGCCGACGGTGCAGCAGCTGCTGCACCTGCGCAGGAAGAGAAGAAAGCCGCTCCGGCCGCCGCTGCTCCAGCCGCTGCCGCGAGCGCGAAAGACGTGAACGTGCCTGACATCGGCGGTGACGAAGTTGAAGTCACTGAGATCCTGGTGAAAGTGGGCGATACCGTTGCGGCCGAGCAGTCACTGATCACCGTAGAAGGCGATAAAGCCTCTATGGAAGTGCCAGCGCCGTTCGCAGGTACCGTTAAAGAGATCAAGATCAACACCGGCGACAAAGTGTCTACCGGCTCCCTGATCATGATCTTCGAAGTGGCAGGTGCTGCACCTGCTGCCGCGCCTGCACAGGCCGCTGCTCCGGCTCCGGCCGCTGCACCAGCTGCTGCTGGCGGCGCGAAAGACGTTAACGTACCGGACATCGGCGGTGACGAAGTTGAAGTCACCGAAGTGATGGTAAAAGTGGGCGACAAAGTTGCCGCGGAACAGTCACTGATCACCGTTGAAGGCGACAAGGCTTCCATGGAAGTGCCTGCGCCGTTCGCGGGTACCGTTAAAGAGATCAAAATCAGCACCGGCGACAAAGTCTCTACCGGTTCTCTGATCATGGTCTTCGAAGTGGAAGGCGCTGCGCCTGCTGCCGCTCCGGCTGCCGCGGCTGCTCCAGCACCGGCTGCTGCTCCGGCTCAGGCTGCTAAACCAGCCGCTGCCCCTGCTGCAAAAGCAGAAAAATCAGAGTTCGCTGAAAACGACGCTTACGTCCACGCGACGCCGCTGATTCGTCGCCTGGCGCGCGAATTCGGTGTGAACCTGGCGAAAGTGAAAGGGACTGGCCGTAAAGGTCGTATCCTGCGCGAAGACGTTCAGACCTACGTGAAAGACGCGGTGAAACGCGCCGAAGCTGCACCAGCTGCAGCCGCTGGCGGCGGTATCCCGGGCATGCTGCCATGGCCGAAAGTGGACTTCAGCAAGTTCGGCGAAATCGAAGAAGTGGAGCTGGGCCGTATCCAGAAAATCTCTGGTGCGAACCTGAGCCGTAACTGGGTGATGATCCCGCACGTTACGCACTTCGATAAGACCGATATCACCGATCTGGAAGCGTTCCGTAAACAGCAGAACGCCGAAGCTGAGAAGCGTAAACTGGACGTGAAATTCACCCCAGTGGTCTTCATCATGAAGGCGGTTGCTGCGGCTCTGGAACAGATGCCACGCTTCAACAGCTCCCTGTCCGAAGACGGCCAGAAGCTGACGCTGAAGAAATACATCAACATCGGTGTTGCGGTTGATACGCCAAATGGTCTGGTTGTTCCGGTCTTCAAAGACGTGAACAAGAAGAGCATCACTGAGCTGTCCCGTGAACTGACCACCATCTCCAAGAAAGCGCGTGATGGTAAGCTGACTGCTGGCGAAATGCAGGGCGGCTGCTTCACCATCTCCAGCATCGGCGGCCTGGGTACCACCCACTTCGCGCCGATTGTGAACGCGCCGGAAGTGGCTATCCTCGGTGTGTCCAAGTCCGCGATGGAGCCGGTGTGGAATGGCAAAGAGTTCGTGCCGCGTCTGATGATGCCAATCTCTCTGTCCTTCGACCACCGCGTGATCGACGGTGCTGATGGTGCGCGTTTCATCACCATCATCAACAACATGCTGAGCGACATTCGCCGCCTGGTGATGTAATCGAAAAGCCGGCCAGTCGGCCGGCTTTTTTCTGATAATCTCATGGCGTTTGTGAGGTTATTGGCGAAAGCGACAATTCGTGAGCCGTTTGTTGTTTCAAAATTGTTAACAATTTTGTAAACTGCGGGCGGATAGAACGACCCGGTGGACGACGGGTATAAACTAAGAGGTCATGATGAGCACAGAAATCAAAACTCAGGTCGTAGTACTTGGGGCAGGCCCGGCAGGTTACTCCGCAGCATTTCGCGCAGCGGATTTAGGTCTGGAAACCGTCATCGTAGAACGTTACAGCACCCTCGGCGGTGTTTGTCTGAACGTCGGCTGTATCCCTTCTAAAGCGCTGCTGCACGTAGCGAAAGTTATCGAAGAAGCCAAAGCGCTGGCTGAACACGGTATCGTCTTCGGCGAGCCGAAAACCGACATCGACAAAATTCGTACCTGGAAAGAGAAAGTTATCACTCAGCTGACCGGCGGTCTGGCGGGTATGGCCAAAGGCCGTAAAGTGAAAGTGGTAAACGGTCTGGGTAAATTCACCGGTGCGAACACCCTGGAAGTGGAAGGCGAAAACGGCAAAACCGTGATCCACTTCGACAACGCGATCATCGCGGCAGGCTCTCGCCCAATCGAACTGCCATTCATTCCACATGAAGATCCGCGCGTGTGGGATTCCACCGATGCGCTGGAGCTGAAAACCGTTCCTAAGCGTCTGCTGGTGATGGGCGGCGGTATCATCGGTCTGGAAATGGGTACCGTGTACCA
This sequence comes from Enterobacter sp. fkY84-1, assembly GCF_052974705.1. Classification (NCBI taxonomy): domain Bacteria; kingdom Pseudomonadati; phylum Pseudomonadota; class Gammaproteobacteria; order Enterobacterales; family Enterobacteriaceae; genus Enterobacter; species Enterobacter sp. fkY84-1. The sequence goes on from NZ_CP169393.1 coordinate 790,919, forward strand.
CGCGCTGGGTTCAGAGATCGACGTGGTTGAAATGTTCGACCAGGTTATCCCGGCTGCTGACAAAGACATCGTTAAGGTCTTCACCAAGCGCATCAGCAAGAAATTCAACCTGATGCTGGAAACCAAAGTGACTGCCGTTGAAGCGAAAGAAGACGGTATTTACGTTTCCATGGAAGGCAAAAAAGCCCCATCCGAACCACAGCGTTACGACGCCGTGCTGGTGGCGATCGGCCGTGTGCCGAACGGTAAGAACCTCGACGCGGGCAAAGCTGGCGTGGAAGTGGACGACCGTGGCTTTATCCGCGTTGACAAACAGCTGCGCACTAACGTGCCGCACATCTTTGCTATCGGCGATATCGTCGGTCAGCCAATGCTGGCGCACAAAGGTGTTCACGAAGGTCACGTTGCCGCTGAAGTTATCGCCGGCATGAAGCACTACTTCGATCCGAAAGTGATCCCATCTATCGCGTACACCGAGCCAGAAGTGGCATGGGTGGGTCTGACTGAGAAAGAAGCGAAAGAGAAAGGCATCAGCTACGAAACCGCCACCTTCCCGTGGGCTGCTTCTGGCCGTGCTATCGCGTCCGACTGCGCAGACGGTATGACCAAACTGATCTTCGACAAAGAGACTCACCGCGTAATCGGTGGTGCGATTGTCGGTACCAACGGCGGCGAGCTGCTGGGTGAAATCGGTCTGGCTATCGAAATGGGCTGCGACGCGGAAGACATCGCGCTGACCATCCACGCTCACCCAACTCTGCACGAGTCCGTGGGCCTGGCGGCAGAAGTGTTTGAAGGCAGCATCACCGACCTGCCAAACGCGAAAGCGAAGAAGAAATAAGTTTCTTCAGATGAAAAAAAGCGGCCAATGGCCGCTTTTTTTATGCGCTGCGTTCAGGGAGCCACGGGTTGCCAGGTTTTATCCGGGTTATAGGCGGTTAACGCCCGGGCTTTCTGCTCAGAATCCTTGCCGAGATCGGACTGATACACCTTGTCGTCCTGATTTATCACAAAGCTCATCACGCCCGTTTGACCGTAGCTGACCGGCCACGCCACCATCGCAAAACCGTTATTATCCGGCAGGATCCGGAAGCGATAGCCGTGATAGCCGGTACCCGGCTCTTTCGGGCTAAATGCCGGTCCGAGCGGACTGGGCGTTTCGCCGGGTGAGACGGGCCAGTACAAACCGTCTTTCTTCCCTTCCGAGCTGACAATCTTCTGCGCGTATGTCTGGTTCATCGCAAAGTAGCTTTGCTGCGCATCAACATAGGCATGCAGGGCTTCAATGGCGGCAAGTTCGTTACGCCCGATTTCACGGGTCAGGATCTCTTCAGCCCCTTCTTTGATATCGAATTGCCAGCCGGCGGCGGTTTTGATCACCGGGATGGGAAGCTGCCAGTCGTTGTCTCCAACAACAAGATGCGCCGTATCTCCTTCGACAACGGTGTTATGACGAACTTTCCAGTCGCGCAGGAAACGATCGACGGCATCCGGATCAACGCCTTCGGGGGGGAGAAAATCGCGCCAGTTCTCTCCAAGCAGATTGCTCATCGCGCGCTCATTATGCTCACTAATGGCGCTGGCCAGCGCATCGGTCGCCTGGTCGGGCGTGCTAAAGGACTGCTGCGCCATCGCCGAGGCCGAAAGCATGAACAACACCATTCCACTGAGTAGTTTACTTTTCATGTCGGTTCCCTTAGCGATGTCTAAATTCACGGCGTTCAGCGCGTCCACCAGACACCTGACGGGGCTGCTGCTGGCGAGCCGCAAGCTGCCTGCTTTGCGCACCGCGCTGCTGCTGCGCCTGCCAGTTCGCGGAACGGCTGTCGTTGCCGCTCAGCGCATTGGCCCGGGACTGACCGTTTCGCTGCTGCAGAGCGCGTTGCTGCGCGGGCTGTGAAACGCGTTTCTCCTGTCTTTGGGTTACAGCCTGACGATTTTCTCGCTGCTGCGTGGTGATCCGCTTCGCCGTCTGCGGTTTGGTGTCGTAGCCACGGTAGTTGTTGCGCTGCGAAATTTGCTTCAGCTGTTCACTCGAGGCCTGACGCTGCACATCTTTCGTGCCGGGACGTGCCGTTTGCGGGAAGGTTTTCCCCGTGGATTTCTCCATCTGGCTCAGGGCCGCCTGACGCTGGCTATCCCGGTTAACCGGTTTTTGCTGCGTTGAGCTTAGCCCGGTGACTGTGCTGGCGGAGTGGAAACGGGTGTTGAGCTGGTTAGTCGGATAGGGCACACCCTCCCGGTAGGCCGGGTTATGCTGCCAGGTACGGTTGGCGTCCGTCAGACGCTGTCCACTGATTTTATTGAAGTTCTCAACGTTGATATTGATGTTGTTATCACCGTTGCGGTTATAGCCGCCGTGATTATCCCAGTCACCGTCATGGTGGTGGTCCCAGTCATCGTCGTCATCCCAGTCGATATTGCTGAAAATGGCATAGGTTGTGGCAACGCCCAGGCTGAAGCCTAAGCCGTTGACGAAGCTGTTGCCAAACTGCTCTCCGGGCGTGGGCGGGAGATAGGTGGGTGGATAGGCGGTGTTGGGCCAGGTCCCGTAAACCGTATTGGGGTTATAGGTGGGAACATAAACGACCTGCGGATCGGCAGATTCAATTTTGATCACCGTTGGAGCGGGCGCAGACGTGGTTGTTGTCGTTGCCTCGGTGGCGCGGGTTTTCGCTGGTGCTGGCTTTGTCACGGTGGTGACCGTCTGCTGAGGCGTAGATTGTAAAGCTCCGGTCTTCTGTGCCAGCGCGCGCAGGCGTTGAACGGAATCCATCACGTCTTTCGGCTGCGCGAGAAACGCATCGCCCAGATTTTGTACCCACGGCGGGTTTTCACCCATCAGCGACATGAGCTGAGGAAACGCGACCAGCGATTTTACGCTCGGATCCCAGGGCTGGCTGGCAACGGCCTGAATGGCGGCGTCTCCTTCCATTTTAGGGTTGTCTTTTGACCACTGAGCCGCCTGAATCACGTTGGCCGGGTAAGTCGAGGCCATCAGAATTTGTGAAAGCAGGGCGTCAGGGTAGAGCGCAATGGGGGCAACCCACTGATCGATTTGCGCGGCAGTGTAGGTCGGCGCGACCACAGGGGCGGGCTGGGCTACGGCAGGTGCCGCCGGTTGTTGAGCGACGGGGGCTGGCGCAACGGGTTCCGTTGCACGACTTTTGACAAACAAGACGCCTGAGGCGGCAAGCAGCCCGGCACTGCACAGAAGGATGAGCAGATGTGGCTTAAAGGGCAACTTCATAAAATGACTCCAACGAGACCAGCGCTGTGCCGTGAGGCGTTACGGTTGGCGTGAGTATTATTCACCCGTCTTTTACTGTTTTGACTTTTATTGGGAAGCGTCCGGTACGTCCGGATAAAGAGTGTGAGTATTTATTACACAATTATATCTGATGAAGAAAAAACTGAAGCGTCACGGTGCAGAAGAACCGCAAAATGATGCCCTAAATCCCCGCTACACCATGCTTAACGATTCAGCAAACTTTTTAATGTTGCTTTTTTGTAAACGGATTAACACTGTGCAGAAATCCTGCTATGCTGCCCGACGCGGTATCGGGCATTTACCCTACAAACTGCTGTCTCACAGGAGCGTGAAGAGAACGCCCGCCGCATATGACAATGAGAGCGAGGAGAACCGTCGTGCTAGAAGAATACCGTAAGCACGTAGCAGAACGTGCCGCCGAGGGAATTGTACCCAAACCGTTAGATGCAACCCAAATGGCCGCGCTCGTCGAGCTGCTGAAGAACCCGCCTAAGGGCGAAGAAGAATTCCTGTTAGATCTGCTGATCAACCGCGTACCGCCTGGCGTAGATGAAGCTGCCTACGTAAAAGCCGGATTCCTTGCTGCTATCGCCAAAGGCGAAGCCACCTCCCCACTGGTTACTCCTGAAAAAGCCATCGAACTGCTCGGCACCATGCAGGGTGGTTACAACATTCATCCGCTGATTGACGCGCTGGATAACGACAAGCTGGCACCGATTGCCGCTAAAGCGCTCTCGTCTACGCTGCTGATGTTCGATAACTTCTACGATGTGGAAGAAAAAGCCAAAGCAGGCAACGTCTATGCGAAGCAGGTGATGCAGTCCTGGGCCGATGCCGAATGGTTCCTGAATCGTCCAGCGCTGGCTGAAAAAATTACCGTTACTGTTTTCAAAGTGACCGGTGAAACCAACACCGATGACCTCTCTCCGGCACCGGACGCGTGGTCTCGCCCGGATATCCCGCTGCACGCCCTGGCGATGCTGAAAAACGCCCGTGAAGGCATTGAGCCGGATCAGCCGGGCAGCGTCGGCCCGATCAAACAGATCGAAGCGTTGCAGAAAAAAGGCTTCCCGCTGGCTTACGTGGGTGACGTTGTGGGTACCGGCTCTTCCCGTAAGTCTGCCACCAACTCCGTGCTGTGGTTCATGGGCGACGACATTCCGCACGTGCCGAACAAGCGCGGCGGCGGCCTGTGCCTGGGCGGTAAGATTGCCCCAATCTTCTTCAACACCATGGAAGATGCGGGCGCACTGCCGATCGAAGTGGATGTCTCTAACCTGAACATGGGCGACGTGATTGACGTTTACCCGTATAAAGGCGAAGTGCGTAACCACGACACCAACGAGCTGCTGGCAAGCTTCGAGCTGAAAACCGACGTGCTGATTGACGAAGTGCGCGCCGGTGGCCGTATTCCGCTGATCATCGGCCGCGGCCTGACCACCAAAGCGCGTGAAGCACTGGGTCTGCCGCACAGTGATGTATTCCGTCACGCGAAAGACGTGGCGGAAAGCAACCGCGGCTTCTCGCTGGCACAGAAAATGGTCGGTCGCGCCTGCGGCGTGGCCGGTATCCGTCCTGGCGCCTACTGCGAGCCGAAGATGACCTCCGTAGGCTCTCAGGACACCACTGGCCCAATGACCCGTGACGAACTGAAAGACCTGGCGTGCCTGGGCTTCTCTTCCGATCTGGTGATGCAGTCCTTCTGCCACACCGCGGCGTATCCGAAGCCGGTTGACGTGACCACGCACCACACGCTGCCTGACTTCATTATGAACCGTGGTGGCGTGTCTCTGCGCCCGGGCGACGGCGTTATCCACTCCTGGCTGAACCGCATGCTGCTGCCGGATACCGTGGGTACCGGCGGTGACTCCCATACCCGTTTCCCAATCGGTATCTCCTTCCCGGCGGGCTCCGGTCTGGTGGCGTTTGCTGCCGCGACCGGCGTGATGCCGCTGGATATGCCGGAATCGGTGCTGGTGCGCTTCAAAGGTAAAATGCAGCCGGGTATTACCCTGCGCGACCTGGTTCACGCGATCCCGCTGTATGCGATTAAACAGGGTCTGCTGACCGTTGAGAAGAAAGGGAAGAAAAACATCTTCTCTGGCCGCATTCTGGAAATTGAAGGTCTGCCGGATCTGAAAGTAGAGCAGGCGTTCGAGCTGACCGATGCCTCCGCCGAGCGTTCGGCTGCGGGCTGTACCATCAAGCTGAACAAAGAGCCGATCGTTGAGTACCTGAACTCTAACATCGTGCTGCTGAAGTGGATGATTGCAGAAGGCTACGGCGACCGTCGTACGCTGGAGCGTCGTATCCAGGGCATGGAAAAATGGCTGGCCGATCCGCAGCTGCTGGAAGCCGATGCTGACGCAGAGTACGCGGCGGTGATCGACATCGATCTGGCGGATATCAAAGAGCCAATCCTGTGTGCACCGAACGATCCGGACGACGCGCGTCCGCTGTCTGAGGTCCAGGGCGAGAAGATCGACGAAGTGTTCATTGGTTCGTGCATGACCAACATCGGTCACTTCCGCGCGGCCGGTAAGCTGCTGGATACCCACAAAGGCCAGCTGCCAACCCGTCTGTGGGTGGCGCCGCCAACCCGTATGGACGCGGCTCAGCTGACCGAAGAGGGCTACTACAGCGTGTTTGGTAAGAGCGGCGCGCGTATCGAAATTCCTGGCTGTTCCCTGTGTATGGGCAACCAGGCGCGCGTAGCCGACGGCGCGACGGTGGTCTCCACCTCTACCCGTAACTTCCCGAACCGTTTAGGTACCGGTGCGAACGTCTTCCTGGCTTCTGCTGAGCTGGCGGCGGTTGCGGCGCTGATTGGCAAACTGCCAACGCCGGAAGAGTACCAGACCTTCGTGGCGCAGGTGGATAAGACCGCGGTGGATACCTATCGCTACCTGAACTTCGACCAGCTCTCTCAGTACACCGAGAAGGCCGACGGGGTTATCTTCCAGACGGCAGTATAAACAGCAAAACCGTCTCTACGAGACGGTTTTTAGTGTTTGCACCCTCTCCCGTGGGAGAGGGACGGGGTGAGGGCATCAGGCCGCAGGGTCTTGCTCTCACCTTTTTATTTTCATTCCTCCCACCTCCCACGCTTTTTTTCTTCCTCGCTGCTGCGATAATTACCTTAATGGCTTTGCAGAGGAAAACACTATGGATTACGAATTTCTGCGCGACATCACCGGAGTGGTGAAAGTGCGTATGTCGATGGGCCACGAAGCCGTTGGACACTGGTTTAACGAAGAGGTGAAAGAAAATCTCTCCCTTCTTGATGAGGTTGAACAGGCGGCAAAGACGGTGAAAGGCAGTGAGCGCTCCTGGCAACGCGCCGGGCACGAATACACGCTGTGGATGGACGGTGAAGAGGTCATGGTGCGTGCCAACCAGCTCGAGTTTTCAGGCGACGAGATGGAAGAGGGGATGAGCTACTATGACGAAGAAAGCCTGTCGCTGTGCGGCGTAGAAGACTTCCTTCAGGTGGTGAATGCCTACCGCGAGTTCATGAAACAGCGGTAATTTCCCGAAGCATCCCTGCTCCGGGCAACACTTACACGGCCGGAATGTTGCGGCCGTAGTAGATCTCGCGCATCTCTTTCCAGAGCAGGTCAGTAATCGCCTTACGCTCTTCTTCGCTCAAATCTTCCGGCTTCGTGTGGAACATATAGTGCTTAAGGTCGAACTCCTTAAGTAACATCTTGGTATGGAAGATGTTTTCCTGATACACGTTCACGTCCATCATGTCGTACAGCGACTTCATGTCCTCGGACATAAAGTTCTGAATAGAGTTGATCTCGTGGTCGATGAAGTGCTTCATGCCGTTGACGTCACGGGTAAAACCGCGCACGCGGTAATCAATCGTGACGATATCCGATTCCAGCTGGTGGATGAGATAGTTCAGTGCGTTCAGTGGGGAAATCACGCCGCAGGTCGACACTTCAATATCGGCGCGGAACGTACACAGCCCGCCTTCCGGGTGACTCTCCGGGTAGGTATGGACGCAGATATGGCTTTTATCCAGGTGAGCAACCACTACTTCCGGCAGCGGGCCCGGATGTTCCGTTTTGTCGATAAGCTTCGGATCGACCGGCTCTTCGCTGACCAGTATGGTCACGCTGGCGCCCTGGGGTTCATAATCCTGTCGGGCAATATTCAGAATGTTGGCGCCGATAATGGAACAGGTTTCTGACAGGATCTCGGTCAGACGGTTGGCGTTGTAGAGTTCGTCGATATAGGCGATGTAACCATCGCGTTCTTCCGCTGTTTTGGCATAGCAGATATCGTAAATACAAAAACTCAGGCTTTTGGTCAGATTGTTAAAGCCATGCAGTTTAAGCTTTTTCAATTAGCTCACCCCCTTAGTGGATAATGCGTCTTGCAGGTACTGCGGCAGAGCAAACGCTGCGGTATGAATAGCCGGATTGTAGTATCGGCACTGTAGACCTGCCTGATGGAAGCGGGCCTGAATAATTTCGGTGGAAAGATGACGTAATACGTCGTTATCCGTCGCCCAGGCAAAGGTCATGATCCCGCCGTAGTACGTCGGAATGGCCGCCTGATAGAAGCTGACATCCTCGAAATAGGTGCTGAGCTTGCGATGGCTATCCAGCGCTTCATCCTGTTGCAGGAAGCAGACGCCGTTTTGGGCGACGAAGATCCCGCCCGGGTTCAGGCAACGCTTGCAGCCTTCGTAGAACGAGGAGGTAAACAGCGACGCGCCAGGGCCGATAGGATCGGTGCAGTCGGAGATAATGACGTCAAAGGTCTGGGTTGTCTGGTTAACAAAGTTAACCCCGTCATCAATCACCAGATTAAAACGCGGATCGTCATAGCTACCGGCATTGTGGTTGGGCAGGTACTGGCGGCAGAACGAGACGACGCCCGCATCGATTTCCACCATGGTGATGGTTTCAATCGAGCGATGGCGGGAAACTTCACGCAGCATTGCGCCGTCGCCACCGCCGATAATCAGGACATGCTTTGCATGGCCGTGCGCCAGCAGCGGGACGTGGGTCATCATCTCATGATAGATAAACTCATCTCGCTCGGTCGTTTGCACGACGCCGTCCAGCGCCATGACGCGGCCAAAGGCAGCATTCTCGAAGATGATGAGATCCTGGTGATCGGTTTTTTCATGATAGAGCACGTTATCAACGGCAAAGTACTGACCAAACTGGTCATGCAGTGTTTCATGCCACAACGTGTGGTCGGCCATACGCGGACTCCTCCTTTGTTAACATCCGTTACGCTCACAAAAAATGAGCGAAACATGATAGCTAACTATAACCGTGGTTGCACGGCTATAGGTTTAACAGGAGGCGTCGGGAAGGTTATTTGACGTAGGCGAGCAGGCTGAGCGAATCGCGAGCCAGCGCTTTGCATTTTTTAGCCGTGGGAATGCCAATACCGCTTAGGTCACGGTAGCTGTCTTCGCCGAGCGCCTTCATGTCAAAGCTGTCGTAGTTGCTGAGATCCCACTGGTTCTGCTGGGCAAAAAAGACCAGCGCGCGGCGAATTTGCCCGTTGGGTAAATTCTGGTAACCACAATCATTTTTCAGGAATACAAAAACCGCCGTTAAATCGGCCATATCTTCCGCTTCATTTTCACTGAGCGCATAGCTGTTCGCACACATTGCCATCAGGCTACCGAACAAAATTGTCCTGAAAAACGTCTTCATTGCTTCTACCACTTCTTCACGGAAAATTAACGTTAGCATACTTGATGCCAGTGCGACGATCTTTATTATTGCCGCTTTACTTGACCTTCCGGTAAGGGGAGGGTTTATGCTCAAAAGATCGCCTGCTGGAAATAAGGAAATGAACATGCAACGTCGTGATTTTTTAAAATATTCCGTGGCGCTGGGGGCTGCCAGCGCCTTACCCCTCTGGAGCCGTGCGGTTTTCGCGGCTGACAGGCCTGCCTTACCCATCCCTGATTTACTTACCGCTGACGCCCGCAGCCGTATCCAGCTTGTCGTTCAGTCCGGTAACACGCTGTTCGGTGCGCACAACGCGACAACCTGGGGCTATAACGGCAATCTTCTTGGTCCTGCGCTACAGCTGCGCAAAGGTAAAGCGGTGACGGTGGATATCCACAATACGCTTGCTGAAGAGACGACGGTGCACTGGCACGGACTGGAAGTGCCGGGCGAGGTAGACGGCGGGCCGCAGGGCATCATCAAAGCGGGCGGCACGCGCAGCGTCACCTTTACGCCCAACCAGCGCGCCGCGACCTGCTGGTTCCATCCGCATCAGCATGGCAAAACGGGCCATCAGGTAGCGATGGGGCTGGCGGGGCTGGTGCTGATTGAAGACGACGAAAGCCGCCTGCTGCGCCTGCCGAAGCAGTGGGGCATCGACGATGTGCCGGTGATTGTGCAGGACAAGAAATTCACCGCTGACGGGCAAATCGACTACCAGCTGGATGTGATGAGCGCGGCGGTCGGCTGGTTTGGCGACACGCTGCTGACCAACGGCGCCATTTACCCTCAGCACGCCGCGCCGAAAGGCTGGCTGCGCCTGCGTCTGCTTAACGGCTGTAACGCGCGTTCCCTCAACTTCGCCACCAGCGATAAGCGTCCGCTGTACGTGGTCGCCAGCGACGGCGGGCTGCTGCCTGAGCCGGTGAAGGTCAACGAACTGCCGATGCTGATGGGGGAGCGCTTTGAGGTGCTGGTGGATATCAGCGACGGCAAGCCGTTCGATCTTGTGACCCTGCCGGTTAGCCAGATGGGGATGGCGGTCGCGCCGTTTGACAAGCCGCATCCGGTGCTGCGTATCCAGCCGTTACGGGTGACCGCTTCCGGCACGCTCCCTGATACGTTAACCACGCTGCCGGCACTTCCGTCGCTGGATGGGCTTACGCAACGCAAACTGCAGCTCTCCATGAATCCGATGCTCGATATGATGGGCATGCAGGCGCTGATGGCGAAATATGGCGATAAGGCGATGGCGGGGATGCATCACGGACAGATGAGGGGTCACATGAACATGGACCACGGCAACATGGGCGGCATGGGGAACATGAATCACGGCGACCATGGCTTTGATTTCCACAACGCCAACATGATCAACGGCAAAGCGTTCGATATGAACATGCCGATGTTTGCTGCGACAAAAGGGCAGCTTGAGCGCTGGGTGATTTCAGGTGAAGGGGACATGATGCTGCACCCGTTCCACATCCACGGCACGCAGTTCCGCATTCTCTCTGAGAACGGCAAAGCCCCGGACGCGCATCGCGCGGGCTGGAAGGATACGGTGAAGGTGGAAGGCGGCGTCAGCGAGGTGCTGGTGAAGTTTGACCACGACGCGCCGAAGGAGTTTGCCTATATGGCGCACTGCCATCTGCTGGAGCATGAAGATACGGGGATGATGCTGGGCTTTACCGTATAAAAAAAGCCGGGTGGCGGCTTCGCCTTACCCGGCCTACATAGCGTATCCATAGGCCCGGTAAGCGTAAGCGCCACCGGGCTTTTCAGTTACTTGTTTTCGTCAGGCAACGCATACGCGACAATATAGTCGCCCATCTTCGTGCCAAACGAACCGTGACCGCCCGCAGAGATGACAACGTACTGCTTGCCATTCACTTCATAGGTCATCGGCGTGGCTTGTCCACCCGCTGGCAGACGGCCTTGCCACAGTTTTTCACCGTTGGTCATGTTGTACGCGCGCAGGTAGTTATCTGCGGTTGCCGCGATGAACAGCACGTTACCGGCGGTGGAGATTGGGCCACCCAGCATTGGCATACCCATATTGAACGGCACAGGAACCGGCATTGGGAACGGCATGCTGTCCTGTGGCGTACCAATACGTTTTTTCCAGACGATCTGGTTAGTTTTCAGATCCAGACCGGAGATATAACCCCAGGCAGGCTGTTTACACGGCAGACCGAACGGCGACAGGAACGGGTTCAGCGTTACGCCGAACGGTACGCCGTACTGCGGCTGAATGCCGGCTTCGGTACCGCTGCCTTTCGCGTCTTTCGGCTGCTCCATTGGGTTGCCCGGACCGCGTGGGATCAGACGGGAAACGAACGGCAGCGCCATTGGGTTAGCAATCGCGACCTGACGGTTAGGGTCAACGGAGATCCCACCCCACTCGAACATCCCCAGGTTACCCGGGAAGACCAGAGTGCCCTGCTCAGAAGGCGGCGTGAAGATGCCTTCATAGCGCAGCTGATGGAACATCACGCGGCACACCAGCTGGTCAAACATCGTGGCACCCCACATGTCTGCCCCGCTGAGGTCTTTCTTCGGACGGAAGCTCAGATCGGAGAACGGCTGGGTTTTGCTAACGTAATCGCCTTTCGCCGCACCCTGCGGAACCGGTTTTTCCGGTGCAGGCACAACCAGCTTGCCGTTGCTGCGATCCAGCACGAAGATGTTGCCGGTTTTCGCTGGAGCGTAAATCACCGGAACGGTTTTACCGTTTACGGTAATGTCCGCCAGCGTCGGCTGGGACGGCATATCCATATCCCACAGATCGTGGTGAACGGTCTGGTAGCTCCAGGCCAGCTTACCGGTGGTCGCGTTCAATGCCACGATAGCGCTGGCATAACGTTCCTGCTCCGGCGTGCGGTTACCGCCCCAGATATCTGGCGTAGTAACGCCCATCGGCAGGTAGACCAGGTCCAGCTTCGCGTCATACGCCGCAGGCGCCCAGGAGTTTGGCGAGTTAAAGGTAAAGGTGTGTTCGTCCGACGGGATCGCGTTCGGATCTTTCGCGCCCGGGTCGAAGGCCCACAGCAGTTTACCGGTGTTCACGTCGAAACCACGGATAACGCCGGAGGTTTCACGCGTGGAGAAGTTATCCGTTACCGAACCGGCAATCACGATGGTTTTATCGGTGATGATGGGCGGGGAGGTCGGCTCATACAGACCCGGCGTGGTGTCCGGCATTTTGGTCTGCAGATTCAGGATACCTTTGTTGGCAAAGGTTTCGCACAGCTTGCCCGTTTCGGCATTGATGGCGAACAGACGACCATCGTTCACCGGCAGCATGATGCGGCGAGGACAGTCGGCAATGACTTCCGGGCTCGCATTATCCGGGCGCGCTTCGTGATAAGAGACGCCACGGCAGGTCACGTGCTGGAAGGACGGGTTGGAGTTCAGCTGCGGATCGAAGTGCCATTTCTCTTTACCGGTGGCCGCGTCGAGCGCGAACAGACGCTGGTGCGCCGTACACAGATAAAGCATATCGCCGACTTTAATTGGCGTCACTTCGTTGGTCAGTTCACCCGGATCGTTCGGCATCTTCAGATCGCCGGTACGGAATACCCAGGCTTCTTTCAGGTTCTTAACGTTGTCCGCGTTGATCTGCTTCAGCGGAGAGTAACGCTGGCCTTCCTGGTTACGACCATAGGCAGGCCAGTCGCCGTCAGCAACCTGAGAGATCGCCGCCGCAGGCGTCGATTCTGCGTTCAGCGTACCGTTGATCTCCTGCGGATCGTTGAAGCCAGCCCAGGTCAGGATACCGCCGCTGATTAACAGCGCTACCACCAGCGCCGCGACCGCACCGCTGGACGGCACAATCAGGCGACGCCAGACGAACGGCAGGATCAGCCAGATGCCGAAGAAGACCAGGATGTCACTGCGCGGCGTCAGCGCCCAGAAGTCAAAGCCGACTTCCCAGACGCCCCAGATCATGGTGGCAAGAAGGAGTGCGGCATACAGCCACAGTGCAGATTGTTTTCTACGCCAGAGCAGGACGGTTACGCCAAGCATAACCAGGCCCGCAATCGGGTAGTACCAGGAGCCGCCGATCGCGACCAGCCAGACGCCACCGATTAACAGGTACAGGCCGCAGAAGGCGGCGAATAGCGCTGTTAATGTCACCAGTAGACGCGGCTGTTTAGAGTTTGTTTCAGCCATAGAAAGTGTACTCGTCAGTTTTTGTTAATAATTTGCTAGCAACTAATTATAGGTATTAACAAGTGTGATCGGAATCACAATATTTGCTTTTTATAACTCATACGCCAGGGTTATCCATTTGCTGATATAATGGCTGGCTTGCGTATCAGTGCTGGATATTAACGCATCCGTATTGAGAGATTTTCATTAAAATCATTTGGTTAGTAATATGAAACATACTGTTGAAGTGATGATCCCGGAAGCCGAGATCAAAGCGCGTATCGCCGAACTGGGTCGTCAAATCACCGAACATTACAAGGACAGCGGCAGCGAAATGGTGCTGGTCGGTCTGTTGCGCGGCTCTTTCATGTTCATGGCAGACCTGTGCCGTGAGGTGCATGTGCCCCATGAGGTCGATTTTATGACCGCCTCCAGCTACGGCAGCGGCATGTCCACCACCCGTGATGTGAAAATCCTGAAAGATCTGGATGAAGATATTCGTGGCAAAGATGTGTTGATCGTTGAGGACATCATCGACTCCGGCAACACGCTGTCAAAAGTGCGCGAGATCCTGAGCCTGCGTGAGCCAAAATCGCTGGCGATTTGCACCCTGCTGGATAAGCCTGACCGCCGTGAAGTGCAGGTGCCGGTGGAGTTTGTTGGTTTCTCTATCCCGGACGAGTTCGTCGTCGGTTACGGTATTGACTACGCACAGCGTTATCGTCATCTGCCGTATGTTGGGAAAGTGGTATTGCTGGACGAGTAATTGCGGTTTGTTGCCCGGTGGCGCTGCGCTTACCGGGTCTACGAATGGGCACATGTAGGCCGGGTAAGGCGCAGCCGCCACCCGGCTTTGTTTATTTATGGTTTACGTGCTTAAGCTGAAGGTTGGCAATTCCCGAACGGTAACGCTGCTCCAGCGTTTCGCGGTTGGTGGCGGTCACTTCCAGGTTGCGCAGCAGACCATCGTGAATACCGTACGCCCAGCCGTGGATCGAGACCTTCTGCCCGCGCTTCCACGCCGATTGCATGATCGTTGAGTGGCCCAGGTTATACACCTGCTCCATCACGTTGAGTTCGCACAGGGTATCCATGCGGCGCTCCTGCGGCATTTCGCCCAGCAGTGAGCTATGTTTGAACCAGATATCGCGGATGTGGAGCAGCCAGTTATCAATGAGCCCCAGCTCCGTATTTTCAACCGCCGCCTGCACGCCGCCGCAGCCGTAGTGGCCGCAGATGATGATGTGCTCGACTTGCAGAACGTCAACGGCATACTGAACAACAGAAAGACAGTTGAGATCGGTGTGAATCACCAGGTTGGCAACGTTGCGGTGAACAAACAGTTCGCCGGGCTCAAGGCCGGTCAGGCGCTCCGCCGGTACGCGGCTGTCGGAGCATCCAATCCAGAGAAAGCGTGGGTTTTGCGCCTGCGCGAGTTTTCCAAAAAATCCGGGGTCTTCCTCCACCAGCATTTTTGACCATAGTGCATTGTTGCTGATGAGTGTATCTATGTTGTTCATGGAGGTTAGCGACCTGTAACCGAGTAATTGCGTTGCGCTACTATAGGGTAACCCGACTTTTAATGAAACCACACAACGTGTGTCAGAACTGAAGGTAAGTTAATTTCATGGCAATTGCACTGGAGCTTGAGCAGCTTAAAAAAACCTATCCGGGCGGCGTTCAGGCGCTGCGCGGAATAGATCTTAAAGTAGAGGCCGGTGATTTTTACGCGCTTCTGGGGCCGAACGGGGCGGGGAAATCGACTACCATCGGCATCATTAGCTCGCTGGTGAACAAAACCTCCGGCCGCGTCAGCGTGTTCGGATACGACCTGCAAAAAGATGTGGTCAACGCCAAGCGCCAGCTGGGTCTGGTCCCGCAGGAATTCAACTTCAACCCGTTTGAGACGGTGCAGCAGATCGTCGTTAACCAGGCGGGTTATTACGGCGTTGAGCGTAAAGAGGCCCTGGAGCGGAGCGAAAAATACCTCAAGCAGCTCGATCTGTGGGAAAAGCGTAACGAACGCGCCCGGATGTTATCCGGCGGGATGAAGCGCCGCCTGATGATTGCCCGTGCGCTGATGCACGAGCCAAAGCTGCTGATCCTCGATGAGCCGACGGCGGGCGTAGACATTGAGCTGCGCCGCTCCATGTGGGGCTTCCTGAAAGACCTCAATGATAAAGGCACCACCATCATTCTGACTACCCACTACCTGGAAGAGGCGGAAATGCTGTGCCGCAACATCGGCATCATTCAGCACGGCGAGCTGGTGGAAAACACCTCGATGAAGAACCTGCTCTCCAAGCTGAAATCAGAAACCTTTATTCTCGATCTGGCGGCAAAGAGCCCGCTACCGAAGCTTGAAGGGTACCAGTATCGTCTGGTGGATACCTCAACGCTGGAAGTGGAAGTGCTGCGCGAGCAGGGGATTAACAGCGTGTTCTCCCAGCTGAGCGCGCAGGGTATTCAGGTTTTAAGTATGCGTAACAAAGCGAACCGACTGGAAGAGCTGTTTGTCTCTCTGGTGCAGGATAAACAAGGAGACAAGGCATGACGCATCTTTACTGGGTCGCGCTGAAAAGTATCTGGGCGAAAGAGATTAACCGTTTTATGCGCATCTGGGTGCAAACCCTGGTGCCGCCAGTCATCACGATGACGCTCTATTTCATCATCTTCGGTAACCTGATTGGTTCCCGGATTGGTGAGATGCACGGCTTTACCTATATGCAGTTTATCGTGCCTGGCCTGATCATGATGGCGGTGATCACCAACGCCTATGCCAACGTGGCGTCGTCCTTCTTTAGCGCCAAGTTCCAGCGCAATATTGAGGAGCTGCTGGTGGCACCGGTGCCAACGCATGTGATTATTGCCGGTTACGTCGGTGGCGGCGTGGCGCGCGGTCTGTGTGTTGGGATCCTGGTGACGGCCATCTCGCTGTTCTTCGTGCCGTTCCAGGTACACTCCTGGCTTTTCGTGGCCCTGACCCTGCTCCTGACGGCGATCCTCTTCTCGCTGGCCGGTCTGCTGAACGCCGTGTTTGCCAAAACGTTTGACGACATCAGCCTGATCCCGACCTTCGTGCTGACGCCGCTGACCTATCTCGGCGGGGTGTTCTACTCCCTGACGCTGCTGCCGCCGTTCTGGCAAGCGCTGTCGCACCTGAACCCGATCGTCTACATGATCAGCGGTTTCCGCTTTGGCTTCCTCGGCATCACCGATGTGCCGCTGTTTACCACGGTGGCGGTGCTGGTAGTGTTCATCATCGTCTTCTACCTGCTGTGCTGGTATCTGATCCAGCGCGGACGCGGTCTGCGCAGCTAGCCCTCAGCCCGGCGACATTCTGTCTGCCGGGCACTTTCTTTGACAGTTATCACCGAAAGCTAACCTTCACTCCGCTAAACTACTTGCCTGCTAAGGAGAGAGTTATGCTGGGATGGGTTATCACCTGCCACGATGAACGGGCGCAGGACATGCTGCTGAAGCTGGAAGCCAGGTTTGGTCCGCTGCCACAGTGTCGCGCGGTTAACTACTGGCGCGGCTTGAGTACCAACATGCTTGGCCGGATGATGTGCGATGCCCTTCATGAAACCGACACCGGAGACGGCGTGATTTTTCTTACCGATAAATCCGGCGCGGCGCCGTACCGTGCTGCGGCCCTGATGAGCCATAAGCACGACTGCTGCGAGGTGATCTCCGGTATTAGCTTTCCACTGCTTGAAATGATGTATCCCCATCGCGAGACCTTAACCAGCGCAGCGTTCCGTAACGCTATCGTTTCGCTGGGTACCCCGGGCGTCAGCAGCTTGTGGCATCAACAGCAAAAAAATCCTCCCTTTGTCCTGCTGCATGACCTGTATAAGAATTAAACATTGGTATTGATGTCGCTTTTGCTACAATGGCGTAAGTATTTCCGCTTCGAATAAGACCCTCATGTTCACGCGTATTGTTTTCCTGCTATTGATGTTCGTGTCCGGCACTGTTTCTGCCAGTTTATTAAGTCAGCAAAGACTGCCTGCTCAATATATGCAAACCACCGAAGATGCGGCGATTTGGGCGCAGATCGGCAACAGCGTCATTAACGTTGGCAACGTGCGGGCAGGGCAGATCCTCGCGGTGGTGCCTGCGGCGGCGGACTACTATGAATTTCGCTTCGGATTTGGCACGGGCTTTATCGACAAGGGGCATCTGGAGCCGGTTCAGGGCAAACAGCGCGTCGAGGATGGCCTGGGGGATTTGAATAAACCGCTGAGCAATCAAAACCTGATAACGTGGAAAGACACGCCCGTTTATAACGCCCCGAACAACGGCAGCGCACCCTTCGGCACCTTAAGCGCCAATCTTCGCTATCCGATCCTGAACAAACTTAAAGACCGTTTAAACCAGACCTGGTTTCAGATCCGCATCGGTAATCGTCTGGCGTGGATCAGCAGCCTGGATGCGCAGGAAGATAACGGCCTTCCTGTTCTGACCTACCATCATATTTTGCGCGATGAAGAAAACACGCGCTTTCGACATACGTCCACGACGACCAGCGTACGTGCGTTCAATAACCAGATGGCATGGCTTCGCGATCAGGGCTATACCACCCTGACGATGTACCAGCTGGAAGGGTACGTGCGTAACAAAATGAACCTGCCTGCGAAATCGGTGGTGATAACCTTTGACGATGGCCTGAAATCTGTCAGCCGCTATGCTTATCCTGTGCTGAAAGAGTACGGCTTCAAGGCTACCGCGTTTATTATCTCTTCCCGCATAAAAGGCCATCCGCAGAAGTGGGATCCTAAATCCCTGCAGTTTATGAGCGTGCAGGAGATTAAGGGGATTCAGGATGTGTTCGATATTCAGTCTCATACCCACTTCCTGCACCGCGTGGATGCCAATAAGCATCCGATTTTACTGAGCCGCAGCTATCACGTGATTTTGTTTGATTTTGAACGCTCGCGTCGCGCGCTGGCGCAGTTTAACCCGCGCGTGCTGTATGTCTCTTACCCCTTCGGCGGCTACGACAATAAAGCGATAAAGGCGGCGAATGATGCCGGTTTCCATCTGGCGGTGACGACGGTGAAAGGAAAGGTGAAGCCGGGGGATAATCCGTTCTTACTGAAACGCCTGTACATCTTAAGAACGGATTCGCTGGAGACGATGTCGCGGCTGATCAGCAATCAGCCGCAGGGGTAGTTTACTCGTAGGTTATCTGGAAGGTAACAGAGGTACCGAAAGTCCCGACGGTCACAGGTTCGCTGCCGATTTTAACCAGTTGAGCCCAAAGGGTTCTGTCTACAAAATTCACCGGGTCCACTCCAATCACTTCGCCCACAGCAAGGATTCGCGCATAGCTATCAGCTGGAACAGGATAGTTATCACCCTGATTATCCAGAATCCTGACGCCGACGCCTCCTGCCGCGGTTACTCCACTATTACCTTCAACGGCGTTAGTAAAATACTTTTTATCTGAGGTGGTATGAGTGGATGATAATGTATATTCAACCTTCACTGTATTTATACATGTCCCCGTAATCTGAAACCCGACTTTAGTGGTATTACCGTTTTCGACTTCTGCAGGATACCAGTCCCCCAGATTCACCGTTGTCGGGGCGCGTAATGCGCACGTTGGACGGTTTAAGGGAATACTGAATGACATCTGGGACATATTCACCAGCGGACGTGGATGGTCATCTTTTGTTGTCCCATTAGGGTTACCAATAATAATTTGACCGATAGGGCCACTGCTCGCGGTCAGGAAATTCTCATCTGTGGGTACACCTGTGAACCCATTTGTCTGCCAAATTTCCATACGAACGTGCCAGTTTTTCTCATCAAGAAGCCCATAGTCATACCCGATGATACCTGTCCGATAAAATTCGTTCGCGTTTGGGGGGAACCATGCCGTTACGCCATTACCATCCGGGAAAAACGCCAGCGTGTAGTAAATCCCTGGGATGTTTGTACGAAAAGCGGCTTTGCCATCAATGCTCGCCTCCTCCATTGCATTATCGGTTAACTGATAAACATCTCCGCCGTCATCGCCGCCTGCGCAGTGCGATCTTAACGTCGGTGTTGTCTCCATAATGATCGTGGAGCTGATCTGCGTTGGGGCGGTTACCGTGCCCACGGGCAGGGGGGTAATCACCGGTTGTGTACCCGGGGACATAATTAACACATCGTCTGCTCCGGCGTAAAATTTGCACTCGTACGCATGCGTTGCGCCAGAAATCCCGAGCGCCATAAACTCTAATAGAGTCAGTAGTTTCTTCATCATAAATCCCTTTATTCGTAGCTCACATTCACCAGAACGCTGCTCATCACCGTGCCGCTGGTGACGGTTCCTACGTTCTGATAGCGTGCGTAAAATCCATAATCCTTTATATAGCTCTCACTGCTTCCAGCAACGTCGTAAATAACGTTAGACGTACCGTCACTTTTCAAAACGTTCGTTTTGTATTTTTCAGAGAAAATAACGATACCCACATTTTCAGCTGCGCCGGCTGTCGCATCGTTTTTAAACACCTGGTTTTGGTTACTCCAGAAACCATTCTGCGGTGAAAAACTAAATTTCAGTTGGTTAATATCTGCACCCTCTCCACCGCCCGCATAGCAGTTATCTACGTGAATGGTGAAGGGCGTGCCTGCTTCATCATCGGTCGGCGTTAAACGGTCGCTCTTATCTCTGTTATAAAACCAGTCTCGGGCAACGGTGGGCAAATAGATTTCCCCGCCGTTTTCGACGCTGAGCTGGCATGTATTGTTAACAATGTTTGCCGTCAGGTTTACATCCATACCTGAACCTGCCTGACTTACGCCAGGCAGAGTGCTACCAGCCAGACCGATAAGCAACATCAGACCGGGCTGGTGTAAAGTAAACGGTGATTGTTGCATAGTGGTCCCTGGAATTATTGATAGGCGATGGTGAACGTGACCGGTGCACTAACGGCACCTGTGCCAACATCAGCAATGGTTTGACCCTGGCCTACTACGATGCGGGAAGTCATTGGAAATTCACCGATGCCATTAGAAATGGTGACTTCCTGTGCTGCTGGAGGGGTGTTGCAGCTCATGAGTAGCCCAGTATCGACAACGCCTGACCAGATTTCAAAGCCTGTTGCTAAGCCACCTGAGTAGGAGTCACCGTTCTTACCTGTGCCACTGCACTCCCCACCAGCGCCTTTTGCGGCTGCTACTGTTGCCTTCGTTACACCAGAACAGTTGGTGAAGGCAATCTTGAGCGGCTTAACGCGGGTTTTGTTCACCAGATCGGATTTATATACTTCGCCAAAAGCAATTTCAGTGGCTGCAGTACCGGCATCGTTAAGCACTTTTGCAGTACATGTGCCTGATACAACTTTGGTTTTAATCGTCATTTCGACGCTGCTGGTACCTGTAATTGCTGCACTTGCCATTCCAGAGAACAGAAGGGTAGAAACGGACAGGGCGATAAAAGTGGATTTAAATTTCATAATGTTGCTCCGGTTTCCTGCACCAATTACTCGTAGCTAAATTCAAATGTCGCCACAGCCTGAAAATCGCCAATGGTCATTTTGTTTGTTTGGGTTTCACGTAGTGTGGCAACTAAAGGTACTTCCTTGTTTTGGATTTCTGTTGCAGTCCAGACCAGGCGCTCTGTATCAACGGTAGAGTTAATAGTGAATGGAGCCAGCGGTGTATCTGCTCTGGCAATTTCGACCGCAGAATAATCTGCACCACCGTTTGCTTTAGTGATCTGGTTGACTAGCCCCGTGGTCAAATAACCCGATGGTGACCCTTTTACCGTGGTTTTCAGCGAGGTCAGGGATGCCGGACATTCAACGATCACGATTTTGAAATTGGCATTCGCAGTACCGGCCTTCACATCGTCAATACGCACCTGGCTATTGCTACCAATAGTCAGCGTTTGTTGCGTATCGGAGCCCGTACCGCCAACCAGTTTCATATCGCAAGTGGTTTCGCGAATATTGGCGGTGAAGTTCACATCCAGATTGGTGCCGTTGGCAAGCGCTGAACCTGATAACGCAAGCATCGTCATGGCAACGACCGACAGCTTAAGATTTTTTTTCATACTCACTCTCATCTATTTTCCTGAATAATTACATTTGGCACTGTTGGTTATTAAGTACCGTTGTAAGTCCTACTTTTTGAGCGTTTTGTAAAACCTGATAACGGACGTCACATTTACTGTCCTTATCATTTCCCCAGACCACGTGCAGTACGCCTTGATCCTCTACGCCACGGACATAAGCTTGACCCGCCTGACCGACGGTGCCGACAGATTCATTTTTCTCATTTAATACATCTGCACCCAGAGGAATAAACCCTTTATCGGTTCGCTGGAGCTCTAATATCAGTGAACGACCTTCGTTCGTTTCAAAATTAACCAGCACCACAGAACCGCTACGAGGAACAGTAATTTCACTGGTGTTTGTTATTTCAACGTCGTTTTCCAGGGTGCTGATATCCAGATAAACACGGTTTTCACGATAAGCCGACATATAAGGTAAAATGCCGTAACCAGAATCACCAATTTCACTACTGCCGAAGCCAATACCTGCTCCTTTCGCACCGCTGGCTTTTACCAGCGCCAGTGCATCGCTGTCACCAATACTTCCCGGTGCGAATGCAATGCCCCCGGAATGTAATACCATGCCCCCGCTATAGGATGCGGAATATTGCTTGCTGTTGTCATCGCCGAATGAAGCCGATAATCCAAGAGGACCGTATGCGCTATTTAATGAACCATAGCCACTTATTTGATTCAGATTACCGTAATTACCGCTGTTAGAGGCGGCGCTGACGGAATAGCTGATCTTATTATCTTGCGTGTTGCCACCCGCAGAAGTGTTAACGCTCGTGCCACCTTTAAGATCGGAACGCAACCCCATATTAACGTTAGAGAAACCACCTGAACGCGAACCGTCATGTGAAAACACGTTTAGTGGAATACTCAAACTCAAATAAACGCTGTCATCTTTTTTCCCATACTGGTCATAGGTTCGTTGTAATGACAGACTGTAACTGCCATAGGTGAAGCTATTGTTATATCCAATGTTGTAGTTGGACGTTGACCCGGTGGCATTCCAGTAATCCTGCCATGTACCGCTGACGTACAGAGAACCAAAGCTATTTTCACCCGAATTCAAGGGCTGATTAAGACTGATTTGCACCTGATTTTTGGTTCGCTGATAGTCGGCGTATAGCGCGTCGTTTGAGGCATAGCTGCGGTTAGAATATTTCTGTCGCGTGATACTGTCCTGGAGCTGTGCCGCATCGTTAAGACTGAGGTAATCCTCTGTTGAGAAACGATAGGCCGCCACGTTGAAGGACGTATCTGTCGCCTCAATCATTTTGCTGAAGGTAAGGCGATAACTTTGACCGCTAAGCGTATTAAGGCCTTCAATATTCGCATGGGACTGGGTGGCATCAAGTGCGAACGCACCAATTGAGGTGTTCATCGCGAGGCCCAGAATACCCGCATAAAAATCCATGTCGCTGTATTGCGCGCCAATATAACCCGTGAAGGTATTATTCAGGCCATAGTAAAGCGTGCCATAACCGACTTTTGGTGCGTCAATCAGGGAATCGTCGTTTAATTCACCAAGACCCACGTCCCAGCGCGTCGCGCCCGGGCGAAGCATTTGGGTAACGGATGAAAAAGGCACGGTAAAGGAGCGTTTGCTGCCATCTGCTTCTTCGATGGTGACCAGTAAATCATTGCCATAGCCCGTTGTGCTTAGGTCATTAATTTCAAATGCCCCTGGTGGCACCGAGGTTTCATAGATCTTATTGCCGCTCTGCGTGACGCTGACTTTCGCGTTACTGTTTGCTGTCCCGCGGATCACCGGCGCATAGCCAGTAGAGCCCATCGGCAGCATGCGGTCATCGCTGTACATTCGGGTACCGCGTAGGCTTATTGAGTCAAACGCGTCACCGCGAGTATAGGAGTCACCTACGACGAATTGCGCATTGAGTGGCGTAATATCCCGCTGTAAATAGATATCCTGGCTGGAATACTTGGTACCGTTATCTTTGTCCCAGTTAAGATTACCGCGAGAACGTAACCGCCACGGGCCCATATTGATCCCGTAACGTAAACCCATATAGGCGCTTTCTGATGTACTGCCATTGCTCTCGCTATGCCATGCGTTCATATCATAAGAGAGCAGGGCGGCAGGAATACCGTTTTCCCAAAGAGACGGATCGACATAACCTGCCGGGCGTTTCAGGACATAGACCTGCGGGAAATTAAGATCCAGCGCCTGTTTACCGCTGTCATAACTTACCGTTGCGCCGGGAAAGGCCTTTTTAATATCTATGCATGACGCATCATCTTCCTGTACTTTATCCAGCGTCTTGGTATCTATACCTGATTGTGCCAACAGCAGTTTCGTCAGGCATGGCGCCGCGCGCGGTGTTCCGTTATCTTTAAACGTTACATCCACGGTAGATTTTAATTTACCGTTAAGGTTAATCTTTGTGCGATAAGTACCCGGTAATACCGGGTTGCCATGTGCAAAACGGTTAATATCAATATTTGAGCTGCCATTTAAAAGAAACTGATCGTTAAATTCAATCGCTTCTTCATCATCAGGCTGCGTATCTGCTGATGCGATATTTTCTGCACAAGCATAAAAGGGTAATGCTGCGCTTATAGCAAGGCATAAAAGAGAACGTTTAAATAACATGGCAGACCCGCTTGATCAGTGCAGAGAGCGATCTCTCTGCAGAGCTAATGCTATCAATTTTTATAGGAATTAGAGTTTTCTATTTATTTAAGTCCGGTTTCGTAATGGTCTGTTCCACCATAGTCATTAATGGCGTCATACTCTACGCTGCCATTTTCCACGGAAGCTAAACCTTTTATCGTCATCACAGCATCGCTGAAAGGTGCCACTGCCTGATGAATGACCTCATACGTTTTTGGCCCGGTTTTAAAGGTCACCGTTGAAACAGAGATGTTATATGGTGAGCTATTGTGTGCAACGAGTTTAATTGCATTTCCATCTTTCTTCTGCGTCCAGGTTAAACCTTTAGCAGCATCACCTGGAGTGCCTTTTAATCCGTCTGGACGGAAGAAGAATTTAATACGCGTTCTGAATGCCAGCTGAAGCTGGTTAAGGTTTTCTTTATCCACATTTTTGGATTTTGGCGGAATTTCCAGAACGTTGAACCAGAACAGGGATTCACGATCCTGAGGTAACGGTGTACCCGTGTAGGTAATTCGCACGGACTGCCCTTTTTTCGGATCAATACGTGATACTGGCGGGGTAATGATAAATGGGAGCTTAAGCTCTTGCGGGTTTACACCATCGCGACCATCGTCAAGCCAGGTCTGAACCAGAAGGGGTTTAGTGCCATGGTTATCGAGATTTACCACGACATCTTTGGAAGACTGCGTGTATACAATACGCGTGCCGGATATAACGATATCCGCCTTGGCATTTGATGCGCACAAAAAAGCGGTTGCGAGTAATGTGGCCTTCAGACCTTTACCGAATACTAAACGAGACATTTTCCACTTCCTTTTGGAATTACAGAAACAATCCCTCATTAATAATGAGGGATTGTTAAATTATTTTTAATTTACGAATCTCTTATTCGTAAATCATAGTGAAGGCAACCTGTGCCTGCACGGTACCCGCAGATACTGGGTTAGACGCGGCATCCCAACCCTGACCTTGGGTGTAAGCTACACGGTAGTACAGGTTACCTGCGCCAGTAGTAGTATCGATTGTTGCTTTCTGGGTATTGTTAGTCTGGTCAATCTTAATTTGATCGGTAGCGGAGTTACCGTCGTTTGACAGAACCAGGTTGACGTTCTTAGCTGCGCCCTGAGCGTTGCTTGGTGGAACCAGCAGGCCGCCTTCGGTAGAAGAAGAGCCAGCCCATGAAGAGAACTGTGCAGACGCTTTCTTCGCAGTAGCAGTATCACAACCCGTCAGGGACAGGGTGAATTTCTTTTCACCCAGGGTGCTGGTGGTACCCAGTGCGTTAGCGAAATCGCGCACAAATACGGTGTCCAGGTTCACGTCAAAATCGTTACCGTTCTGATCTATCTTCTGGTCAAGAGAAACCTGGCAAGTGTTGTTAGAAACCATACCGTGGAAGGTAATGGTACCCGTATCATTAGCTGCCATTGCGGAACCCGCGCTCAGAACCATTGCTACAGCTGCTGCCATGCCATATTTTTTGAAAGACATTTGATTATCCATATCTATAAGTTTTCGATATCAACAGGGCAAATTATATTTATCTATAATAAACCTTGTCATTTGAAATAATGTTATTTCGGTGCGGAGTTTAAATGCTTGCTGGAGGGAAATAAATAGGGGTGGTTTTATGAAGTTTATAAGATGTTTGTAGATATACTAATAATATTACGTGTGTGAATGTTATTTATGGATGTATATCGTTATGAATATAATTATGGCGGGAATATTTTAATAGGATAGATGGGGGGATTCACTCACCGAAAAAGCATTTCGATGAGTGAATTAGCTTTACGCCACCTGAACCGGAATCGCCTTTGCGGTGCGCTTCATGTCATTGTCGCCTTCGAAGTAGGCGACTTTAGGCTGCCAGCGACGTGCTTCTTCGTCAGACATCATCACGAAACTGGCGATGATCACGATATCACCCACGTCCGCGCAGTGCGCCGCAGCGCCGTTAACGGAGATGATTTTAGAACCGCGCTCGGCGGCAATCGCGTAGGTAGAGAAGCGTTTACCGTTGTTCACGTTCCAGATATCAATCGCTTCGTTTTCGAGGATACCTGCTGCATCAAGGAAATCCTGGTCAATGGCGCAGGAGCCTTCATAGTGCAGGTCGGCCTGCGTGACTTTCACACGGTGAAGCTTACCTTGCAGCATTTTGCGAATCATTACGTTTACCTATAATTATCAGGGGTTAAAGGAACTACGCCAGCTCAACCACTTTATTGTCGATCAGACGCGCCTGACCTAGCCAGGCCGCCACCAGGATGACTGCGCGCTTGCTGTTCTGGGTTAACTCCAGCAGCGTATCAGCATCACGAATTTGTACGTCGTCAGCACGAAGGCCTTTATCGTTAAGCGCCTGCTCGGCAAGGGCGATAATCTCTTCTGCTGTTAACTCTTTTGCCAGCATCTGCTCTGCCATGGTGTTCATGACCTTGCTTAAGCCCGGCGCGATTTTACGCTGTTCGGCAGTCAGGTAGCCATTTCGCGAGCTGAGTGCCAGACCGTCTTTGGCGCGTACAATCGGTACGCCGACAATCTCGATATCGTAACCCATATCCGCAACCATCTTGCGGATCAGCGCCAGCTGCTGGAAATCTTTCTCGCCAAAGCAGGCTACGTCCGGCTGTACCAGGTTGAACAGCTTGCTGACGATGGTGGAAACGCCGCGGAAATGGCCCGGGCGGCTCGCGCCTTCGAGCATGGTGGAAATGCCCGGGACGTCAACGTAGGTTGCCTCTTCGGTACCCTGCGGGTAAACATCCGCCGGTGCAGGTGAGAAAACGATATCCGCATGGCGTTTTTTGAGCTTCTCGCAATCTTCCTGCAGGGTACGCGGGTAGCGTGCCAGATCGTCTGCGCGGTCAAACTGCATGGGGTTCACGAAGATACTGACCACCACGATATCTGCCCGTGCACGGGCTTCGTCGACGAGCTTCATGTGGCCGTCATGCAGATTGCCCATGGTCGGGACCAGTGCGATACGTTTACCTTCCTGTCGTGCGCGGCGGATATGCTGGCGAAGCAGCGGCAGGGTTTCAATGATTAGCACAACGAGACTCCTTAATGGAAACTGTGTTCTTCACCCGGGTAAACACCGGATTCAACGTCGGCAATATACTGCCTGACCGCAGCGCGCATGTCGCCCGCTTCGGCGAGGAAATTTTTGGCAAATTTCGGGATGTGTCCGCCGGTGATACCGAAGGCGTCGTGCATCACCAGAATCTGACCGTCGGTGACGTTGCCTGCACCAATACCAATCACCGGAATGGACAGCGCGTCGGTGATGCGTTTCGCCAGCTCAACCGGCACGCACTCCAGCACCAGCAGCTGGGCACCTGCGGCTTCCAGCGCCAGGGCATCATCCAGCAGCGTCTGGGCGGCATCGCCACGGCCCTGCACCTTATAGCCGCCAAAGATATTGACGGACTGCGGCGTCAGGCCTAAATGCCCGCACACCGGCACGGCGCGCTCGGTGAGCCTCTTCACCGTATCCACAAGCCAGGCGCCGCCTTCAATTTTGACCATATTGGCACCGGCACGCATCACTGCCGCCGCGTTTTCGAATGCCTGTTCCGGCGTGGCATAGGCCATAAACGGCAGATCGGAAAGCAGCAGGCAGGCTGGGGCGCCACGGCGCACGGCGCGGGTATGGTAAGCGATATCCTCAACCGTTACCGGCAGGGTGGAATCATGTCCTTGTACCGTCATCCCTAACGAGTCCCCGACCAGCATGACGTTGATCCCCTCTTCGGCAAACAGTTTGGCGAAGCTGTAGTCATACGCGGTGATGGTGGCGAAGCGTTTTTTTTCCTGTTTGCATTTCTGCAGTAAGGAGATGGTGGTTGGTTTCATACTGTTTCCTGATAGCCCAAAAGCGAATCTTTGCGCATTCTAACAGTAACATTCGAGGGAACAATGATTTTAGGTAAGCGATTAACCATAAATATTTTATGGTTAATCGCTAAAAAAACAGCCTTACCAGCGGGCGGGTTTCTCTGCACCGAGACTGTTGAGAACGGCCTTTAGCGAGAGCCCGTCAGGAAAGGTAAGGGAAGGGGCAACTTCATACAGCGGCCAGAGCATAAACCCGCGATTTTTCATGTCGTAATGCGGTACGGTGAGGCGTTCAGTGTTAATCACCTCATGGCCGAACAGCATAATATCGAGATCAAGCGTGCGCGGCCCCCAGCGTTCGGCTTTGCGTACGCGGCCCTGCTGAAGCTCAATACGCTGGGTATTATCCAGCAGCGCTTCGGGACCCAGCTCAGTCTCAAGAACCACGGCGGCGTTGAGGTAGTCTGGCTGATCCTGCGGCCCCAGCGGCGGGGTGCGATAGAACGAGGAGACCGCCACGATGCGGCTTTGCGGGATCTCACCCAGCGCCTCTACGGCAGCATTCACCTGCTCCAGCGGTGAGGCTAAATTGCTGCCGATGGCGATATACGCGAGGGTCATGCTGTCCCTTCACGACGCGGCGCGCGTTTGCGCGGACGACGATGACGGCGACGCGGTTCCGGCTCTTCATCCAGCCCGGTCAGCATATCTTTCTGCTCTGGCGGGGCGGAGACCTGGAATTCAGCCCACCACTGCGCCAGACGCTGCAGCTCCTGGTTGCGTTCAATTTCAGCGCGCAGCGACAGGAGATCGAAGGCGGCACGGAACTTAGGATGCTCCATCAGCTTCCAGGCGCGTTTGCCCTGACGACGTGACATGCGCAGCTGAAGCTGCCAGATGTCGCGCACCAGAGTGGTAATACGTTTCGGAATGGCGAGCGTGCGGCAGCCTTCGTCCAGCACGTCGTTGGCGGCCAGCGCGAACGCATCGTAATAGGCGAGCCCGCTCTCCTGGGTAATACGCTGGGCCGTTTCCAGCAGCGGATACCAGAACATCGCGGCAAACAGGAACGCCGGGTTCACGCGCATGTCGTTGCGAATGCGGGTATCGGTATTCTTCAGCACCTGCGCAATCATCCGTTCCATTGGGCTGTCACCGTTTTCGGTGAAGTAGCGGGTAATGGTCGGGAACAGCGGCTGGAACAGGTTGTATTCGCGCAGAAGATTATAGGTTTCAAAGCCGTGGCCGGCCTGCAGCAGCTTCAGCGCTTCTTCGAACAGGCGAGCAGGCGGCACGTCGTTAATCAGCGTCGCCAGACGCGGGATCGGCTCGGCCGTTTCCGGGCTGATGCGCATATTGAGCTTGGCGGCAAAACGCACGGCGCGCAGCATACGTACGGGATCTTCACGGTAGCGCGTTTCCGGCGTGCCGATCAGGCGGATCAGACCTTCTTTCAGGTCCTGCATGCCGCCGACGTAATCGCGCACGGTGAAATCCGCCACGCTGTAATAGAGGCTGTTGATGGTGAAGTCGCGACGCTGGGCATCTTCTTCGATAGAGCCGAAGATGTTGTCGCGCAGCAGCATACCGTTCTGGCCGCGCTGCGACGTGGTGCGATCGGATGCGCCCGCTTCGTGGTGGCCGCGGAAGGTCGCCACTTCGATAATTTCCGGCCCAAACATCACGTGAGCCAGACGGAAGCGGCGGCCAACGAGACGACAGTTGCGGAATAATTTGCGCACCTGCTCAGGCGTGGCGCTGGTCGTCACGTCGAAATCTTTCGGTTTTTTGCCCAGCAGTAAATCACGCACCCCACCGCCGACGAGATAGGCCTCGTAGCCCGCTTTATTCAGACGATAGAGTACCTTGAGGGCATTTTCACTGATATCTTTGCGGGAAATAGAGTGCTGCTCACGCGGAATAACCGACATGTGTGGCTGTGCAATAGCATCATTCGCCATGCTCTCTTCGCGGCTTAGCACTTTACGGCAAAAATTAGCGACTCGGGTAAAAATGGTACACCTCGTAGTGTGTTTTGTTATGAAAAAAGCGGCTAATCATAGCTCAGCGCAACGCATTTGAGAATGCTGGATTTTTGGCACAGCCCTGAGCGTCCAGTTGGCGATGGCCATTTTCAGCAGTTCGTCAATACGCAGATCCTGCCATTCGTTGGTTACATTCTGGTTGAGAAAACGCAGCGCGTCGATCAAAACAGGACGCGGATCGCCGTCTGGCAGGGCCGGGGCGTGGTTCTGCTTTGATAATTTTAAGCCCTGCGCATTAACCGCCAGCGGCAGATGAATATAGTCCGGTGCCGTCCAGCCAAACTGGTGATACAGCGAGATTTGCCGTACGGTCGGCTCGACCAGATCCGCCCCGCGCACAATTTCCGTCACGCCCTGAAAATGATCGTCCACCACCACGGCCAGGTTGTAGGCGAACAGGCCATCGCGACGGTGAATAATAAAATCCTCACGCGCCAGACGTTCATCGGCATGAATTTCACCGGAGAGTAAATCGTGAAAGCGCGTCACCGGTGAGCGCTGCAGTATTCGCACGGCGGCATTTTCAGGACCGTTGTTCAACGTGCGGCAGTGGCCGTCATAGACGCCGCCTGCGCTCTGGATACGCGCGCGGGTGCAGGTGCAGTTATAGGAAAGCCCCTGAGCGCGAAGCCAGGCCAGACGTTCCCGATACGCCTCGTGACGTGTTGACTGCCACAGAACCTCGTCATCCCAGTGAAGACCGTAATGTTCCAGCTGACGCAGAATCGTCTCTGCTGCACCGGGAACTTCACGCGGAGGGTCAATATCTTCAATGCGGACGAGCCATTTTCCCTGACGGGCGCGAGCCTGCAGGTAGCTGCCGAGCGCGGCAATTAATGAGCCGAAGTGTAATTCACCGGAAGGAGATGGCGCGAAGCGCCCAATATAGTGTGATTCAGACATATCAACAGTAACAAGGCGGGAGAGACTCCCGCCTTTGGAGTGTGTAAACAGCGCTGGTGTTAACCGGCCATCTGTTTTTCGCGGATTTCGGCCAGCGTTTTGCAGTCGATGCACAGATCGGCGGTTGGACGCGCTTCCAGGCGACGAATGCCAATTTCAACACCGCAGGATTCGCAGTAGCCAAAATCTTCGTCTTCGACTTTTTTCAGCGTTTTCTCGATCTTTTTGATCAGTTTGCGTTCGCGGTCACGGTTACGCAGTTCGAGGCTGAACTCTTCTTCCTGAGCGGCACGGTCTACCGGATCCGGGAAGTTAGCAGCTTCATCCTGCATATGAGTAACGGTGCGATCGACTTCATCCCTGAGTTGATTACGCCATGCTTCAAGAATACGCTTGAAGTGCGACAGCTGGGCTTCGTTCATATACTCTTCGCCCGGTTTCTCTTGATACGGCTCCACCCCAGCGATGGCGAGAATACTCAGGGACGATGTTTTACGGTTTTGCCCTTCTTGCATGTTGCTTCTCCTTAACACGCACTATCGATCCCCGTGTTGGGGGAAAAATCAGGTCGCTATAAATAGCAGATGCTTTTCCGTATGGCAATTATCTAAACGTAACACTTGACAAGCCTGTGAGGAAAAGCGTATTTGCGCACGCGGCCAGAACACTTAATAGTCAATCGTCTAATCCCTTATAAGACAATGGGAAGAGAGGATCTCAGAGTCATATTATCGGCAGAAAGTTCCGCTTTATAAGCGAAAACCTCTACCCCCTGCTTTTGTGCCTCATTCAACAATTGCGCGTATTTAGGATCAATATGGCGGGCAGGGGAGAAACGTTCAATGGCTGAATGCAATACCGCAAACAGCAATACGGCGCGTTTGCCCGCCGCCGCAACACTCATTAGCTCTCGCAGATGCTTCTGGCCACGTAGCGTTACCGCATCCGGGAAGTAGCCATTTTCCTGTTCCGCTAACGTCACTGATTTCACTTCAATATAGCACTCCGGCCTGTCTTCCGCCTGTAACATGAAGTCAATTCTGCTGCCTTCATCGCCATATTTCACTTCGCTTTTATGCGTGCCATAACCGACCAGTTCGGGAATTACGCCATGAGTCAGCGCTTCCTTAACCAGTTGATTGGCGCGCAGGGTATTAACGCAAATAAATGCCCCGTTCTGGGTTTCGGTCATTTCCCAGGTATGGGCATATTTGCGTTTAGTATTTTCTGATGTGGAATACCAGACCCTGTCACCCGGCGTCGCGCATCCCGTCATGGCACCGGTATTGGGGCAGTGCAGGGTGAGCGGTTCGCCTTCAGGCGTGATCACATCGGCGAGGAAGCGTTTGTAGCGTTGGATAAGCGTAGCGTGCTGCAGGGGAGGACTAAACTTCATCAGAGTTCCTTTCGGTGTTGCCCAGCGTCCAGCGCTGTAGCGGCGTATAGCGGGTGCGTCCCTGTGCAAAGACGGATTCATAAAGCGCGAATGTGTTGACCGGAAAGGCCCAGTGAAAACCTGGCGGCGGGATGGCAACGGCCTGACCGGCATCGCGCAGCAGGGTAATGTGCGGATGAAACGGCTGTGGGCTTTGATAACAGCCGCTGCGCGCCGCCTGCGCGCGCAGCATGCTCGCCAGCTGCAATAATCCGCGCGGAGGCTGGCGCGTCCCCAGCCAGACCACGCGCGAACGCAGCCACTGACCCGCGTCGTCGAGGTGTAGCGTAAATTCCGGCTGGGTAATACGCCCGGCCATTGCGGCTAACGCCCGCTGTTTTTCGGCACTGACGTCGCCCAAAAAGGACAGCGTCAGGTGCAGGTTGGCCGCCGCGACAGGGCGACCGGCCTCCGGCGGGAAGTGGTCAGCGCGCCAGCGAACAATTTGACGCTGTAAGGGGGTGGGCAATTCAATGGCAAAAAACAGCCGTTTCGACTCAGGCATACGGAGGACTCGGTAATGATATGCGCCGATGCTACAATGTACGCCGACGAATGTTAACCCTCTGGAGCTGTTAGTGTCCTCATTGCCGGTCGCCGTTGTTCTTCCTGACCTTCTCGCTGCCTTACGCCATTCCCCGCAGGTTTTGCTGAATGCCCCGACGGGGGCGGGTAAGTCCACCTGGCTGCCGCTACAGATCCTGAGAGAGGGCAGTATCAGCGGGAAAATTATCCTGCTGGAGCCGCGCAGGCTGGCCGCACGCAACGTAGCGCAGCGCCTCGCGGAACTGCTGAATGAAAAACCGGGCGAAACGGTAGGGTACAGGATGCGCGCCGAGGCCTGCGTGGGTCCGACAACGCGCCTTGAGGTGGTCACCGAGGGCATTCTCACCCGCATGCTGCAAAACGATCCGGAGCTCACCGGCGTCGGGCTGGTGATCCTGGATGAATTTCACGAGCGCAGCCTGCAGGCGGATCTGGCCCTCGCGCTGTTGCTGGACGTTCAGCAGGGACTGCGTGACGATCTCCGGCTGCTGATAATGTCGGCCACGCTGGACAATGCGCGGCTACGGCAGGCGTTACCCGATGCGCCGGTCATCAGCTCTGAAGGGCGGGCGTTTCCAGTTGAACGCCGCTATCAACCGCTTCCCTCCCATCAGCGTTTTGACGAAGCGGTCGCCATTGCCACCGCAGAACTGCTGCGTCAGGAACCCGGCTCGCTGCTGCTGTTTTTGCCGGGCGTCGGGGAGATCCAGCGCGTGCAGGAGCAGCTTTCCTCTCGCGTAGGCGGTGATGTACTGCTCTGCCCG
Source organism: Enterobacter sp. fkY84-1 (assembly GCF_052974705.1). Taxonomy (NCBI): domain Bacteria; kingdom Pseudomonadati; phylum Pseudomonadota; class Gammaproteobacteria; order Enterobacterales; family Enterobacteriaceae; genus Enterobacter; species Enterobacter sp. fkY84-1. Next base: position 824,280 of record NZ_CP169393.1, read on the forward strand.
CTCTACGGCGCGCTGTCGCTGCAGGAGCAGCGTAAAGCTATCCTTCCTGCCCCGGTTGGACAGCGCAAGGTGGTACTGGCAACCAATATTGCTGAAACCAGTTTGACCATCGAAGGTATCCGCCTGGTGGTCGATAGCGCGCAGGAGAGGGTGGCAAGCTTTGACCCGCGCACCGGGCTGACTAAACTCCTGACGCAGCGCATCAGCCAGGCATCAATGGTGCAGCGCGCGGGCCGCGCGGGGCGACTTGAGCCGGGTATCTGCCTGCATTTGACCAGCGCAGAGCAGGCGGAACGCGCGGCGCAGCAAAGCACACCGGAAATTCTACAAAGCGATTTGTCTGGCCTGGTAATGGATCTGCTGCAGTGGGGCTGCCCGGATCCTGGACAGCTTACCTGGCTTGATTCCCCGCCAGCCGTGAACCTCACCGCTGCGCGCAACCTGTTGACCCAGCTTGGTGCGCTGGAAGGCGAACGTCTGACGGTACGCGGCCAGAAAATGGCGGCACTGGGCAACGATCCGCGTCTGGCCGCGATGCTGGTGGCCGCGCAGGGGGAAGATGAGATTGCCACGGCAGCCAAACTGGCGGCTATCCTTGAGGAGCCGCCGCGCGGAGGCAGCAGCGATCTGGGGCAGGCGTTTTCGCGCAATCAGGGGAACTGGCAGCAGCGGGCGCAGCAGCTCTGTAAGCGGCTTAACAGCCGCGGCGGCGTGCCAGACAGTGAGAGCATCTCCCGGCTGTTAGCGCAGGCGTTTCCGGACCGGATTGCGCGTCGGCGCGGGCTGGACGGTCGCTACCAGCTGGCAAACGGCATGGGGGCGATGCTGGACAGTGATGATGCCCTGACGCGTCATGAGTGGCTGATTGCGCCGCTCCTGCTGCAGGGGAGCAACTCCCCGGATGCGCGTATCCTGCAGGCGATTGCCGTCGATATTGACGCCCTGACCCGTACCTGTCCGCATCTGCTCCAGCAATCGGACATCGTCGAGTGGGATGACGCCCAGGGCACGCTGAAGGCGTTTCGTCGTAGCCAGATTGGCAAACTGACACTCGGAACGAAGCCGCTGGCGAAGCCGTCGGAAGACGAGCTCCATCAGGCTATGCTGAACGGCATTCGGGAAAAAGGGCTGAGCGTGCTGAACTGGACACCGGAGGCTGAGCAGTACCGCATTCGCCTGCACTGCGCCGCTCGCTGGTTGCCGGAGTACGCCTGGCCAGCGGTGGATGACGAAACGTTACTCGCGTCGCTGGAGACCTGGCTACTGCCGCAGATGAGCGGCGTACACTCCCTGCGGGCGCTGAAAGCGCTTGATGTTAAGGTCGCGTTACAGAATTTACTGGACTGGTCATTGCGTCAACGTCTGGATAGTGAACTGCCAGGGCATTACACTGTGCCGACCGGAAGCCGGATTGCCATCCGTTATCATGAGGATAATCCGCCGGCGCTGGCGGTTCGAATGCAGGAGATGTTTGGTGAGGCAACCACGCCGTCTATCGCTGAAGGGCGCGTGCCGTTGGTGCTTGAACTGCTGTCGCCTGCGCATCGACCCTTGCAGATCACTCGCGATTTGGGGGCGTTCTGGGCGGGGAGCTACCGTGACGTGCAAAAAGAGATGAAAGGGCGGTACCCCAAACACGTCTGGCCGGACGATCCGGCGAATACGGCGCCGACGAAGCGGACGAAGAAGTATTCCTGATAGGGATGTGCGGCCTGATGCCCTCACCCCGGCCCTCTCCCACAGGGAGAGGGAGAACTAATTTTGAGAGATTTCTTCTTTCACAGACCGGTGGAAGAAAAGAGAATCGGGCCTTTGCGCCTGAAAGTTGCGGAGAAAAAGCATGGCGGGGAATGACCGCGAGCCAATAGGACGTAAGGGAAGACCAACGCGTCCGGCGAAAGAAAAGGTAAGCCGTCGTCGCCTCAGAGATGAGGACTATGACGATGACTATGAAGACGATGATGAGGATGAAGAACCGATGCCGCGTAAAGGGAAAGGCAAAGGGCGCAAGCCTCGGGGCAAACGCGGCTGGTTCTGGCTGCTGCTGAAGCTCTTTATTGTTTTTGTTGTGCTGATGGCAATTTACGGCGTCTATCTGGATCAGAAGATCCGCAGCCGTATCGACGGTAAAGTCTGGCAGTTACCTGCGGCAGTGTATGGCCGTATGGTGAACCTTGAGCCAGATATGTCCATCACGAAAAACGAAATGGTAAAACTGCTGGAAGCCACCCAGTATCGTCAGGTGTCAAAAATGACGCGCCCTGGCGAATTTACCGTGCAGGCCAACAGCATTGAGATGATCCGCCGTCCGTTTGATTTCCCGGACAGCAAAGAGGGTCAGGTGCGCGCGCGTCTGACCTTTGACGGCGATCGTCTGGATACCATCGAGAACATGGATAACAACCGTCAGTTCGGTTTCTTCCGTCTCGATCCCCGCCTGATCACCATGCTCTCGTCGGCGAACGGCGAACAGCGTCTGTTCGTGGCGCGTAACGGCTTCCCGGATCTGCTGGTTGATACCCTGCTGGCAACCGAAGACCGCCACTTCTACGAGCATGACGGCATCAGCCTCTACTCGATTGGCCGTGCGGTCCTGGCGAACCTGACCGCGGGCCGTACCGTGCAGGGGGCAAGTACGCTGACCCAGCAGCTGGTGAAGAACCTGTTTCTCTCCAGCGAGCGCTCTTACTGGCGTAAAGCGAACGAAGCGTATATGGCCGTGCTGATGGATGCACGCTACAGCAAGGATCGTATCCTTGAGCTGTATATGAACGAGGTGTACCTCGGTCAGAGCGGCGACAACGAAATCCGCGGCTTCCCGCTGGCGAGCCTGTACTACTTTGGTCGTCCGGTCGAAGAGCTGAGTCTGGACCAGCAGGCGCTGCTGGTGGGCATGGTGAAAGGGGCATCCATTTATAACCCGTGGCGTAACCCGAAACTGGCGCTGGAGCGTCGTAACCTCGTTCTGCGTCTGCTGCAACAGCAGCAGGTGATTGACCAGGAGCTGTACGACATGTTGAGCGCGCGTCCGCTCGGCGTGCAGCCGCGCGGTGGGGTGATCTCGCCTCAGCCTGCGTTTATGCAGCTGGTGCGTCAGGAGCTGCAGAGCAAGCTTGGCGATAAGGTGAAAGACCTCTCCGGCGTGAAGATCTTTACGACCTTTGACTCCGTGGCGCAGGATGCGGCAGAAAAAGCGGCGGTGGAAGGCATTCCGGCGCTGAAGAAACAGCGTAAGCTCTCCGATCTTGAAACCGCGATGGTGGTGGTTGACCGTAACTCCGGCGAAGTTCGTGCGATGGTGGGCGGTGCCGAGCCGCAGTTTGCTGGCTATAACCGTGCCATGCAGGCGCGTCGCTCGATCGGCTCTCTGGCAAAACCGGCAACCTATCTCACTGCCCTGAGTCAGCCAAACCAGTATCGTCTCAATACCTGGATTGCGGATGCGCCGATCTCCCTGCGCCAGCCTAACGGCCAGGTGTGGTCACCGCAGAACGACGACAAGCAGTTTAGCGGTCAGGTGATGCTGGTGGATGCGTTGACGCGCTCCATGAACGTGCCGACGGTGAACCTGGGCATGTCGCTGGGTCTGCCAGCGATTGTCGATACCTGGCAGAAGCTGGGCGTGGCGAAAGATCAGCTGCACCCGGTACCGGCGATGATCCTGGGGGCGCTCAACCTGACGCCGATCGAAGTGGCGCAGGCGTTCCAGACGATCGCCAGCGGCGGTAACCGCGCGCCGCTCTCCGCTCTGCGTTCGGTGATTGCCGAAGATGGCTCCGTGCTGTATCAGAGCTTCCCGCAGGCGGAACGTGCCGTTCCTGCGCAGGCGGCCTATATGACGCTGTGGACGATGCAGCAGGTGGTGCAGCGCGGTACCGGCCGTCAGCTGGGAGCGAAGTATCCGGGCCTGCATCTGGCGGGTAAAACCGGGACCACCAACAACAACGTTGATACCTGGTTTGCCGGTATTGATGGTCGTGAAGTGGTGATCACCTGGGTAGGCCGCGACAACAACCAGCCGACGAAACTGTACGGCGCGAGCGGGGCGATGTCGATTTACCAGCGCTATCTGGCGAATCAGTCCCCGGTGCCGCTGAACCTGGTTGCGCCGGAAGATATCGTCGATATGGGCGTGGACAGTTCCGGTAACTTCGTCTGCGGCGGCGGAATGCGTACTCTGCCGGTCTGGACAACCAACCCGGATTCCCTGTGCCAGCAAAGCCAGCCAGAACAGCCAACGGGTAACCCGTTTGAGCAGTCTTCTCAGCCACAGCAGCCGCAGCAGCAACAGCCGCAGCAGCAGAACGAGAAGAAAGACAGCGATGGTGTCGCAGGCTGGATTAAAGATATGTTCGGCGGTAACTAACCGCGTGAGGTCCCCCCGCAAGGGGGGATTTTTTTACCCATTCCCCCCCTTTTTTTAACCCTCTTTTTAATATTGATTAACCCTTCGTTCTCTCCTGGTTATTTCTTAAACCCTTAATTCTCGTAGGGCCGCTTACTGCTTGCTATGCAGTCAGCGTTTCGCCTATTATGCTGCGGTCATAATAATAATTCTCGTTTACGTTATCATTCACTTTTCCATCAGAGATACACCATGGCGCTTTCCAATACTGCTCAGCCAATCAATACGTCGCTGCGTAAAATCGCGGTCGTCGTCGCCACAGCGGTTGCCGGCATGTCGGCTTATACACATGCTGCCGAAACCCCGAAAAAAGAAGAAACCATTACGGTAACCGCAGCACCTGCGGCACAGGAAAGTGCCTGGGGACCGGCACCCACGATTGCGGCTAAACGCACCGCCACCGCGACCAAGACCGATACCCCGATTGAGAAAACCCCGCAGTCTATTTCTGTCGTCACCCGTGAGGAGATGGACATGAAGCAGCCGGGGACGGTTAAACAGTCGCTGGCCTATACGCCGAGCGTGTTCGCAACACGCGGGGCGTCTACAACGTATGACGTTGTTTCTATTCGTGGGTTCACCACCTCCAGCACCGTGAATACTAACCAGTATCTGGACGGGATGAAGCTGCAGGGAGATAACTATTCTGAAGCGTCTATGGATCCGTATTTCCTTGAGCGCGTCGAGCTGCTGCGTGGCCCAACGTCCGTTCTGTACGGTAAAAGCCACCCGGGCGGCGTGGTCAGCATGGTCAGCAAGCGCCCAACCACCGAGCCACTGAAAGAAATTCAGTTCAAAATGGGTACCGATAACCTGTGGCAGACCGGGTTTGATTTCAGCGATGCGATTGATGATGACGGCGTGTGGTCATACCGTCTGACCGGTCTGGGGCGCAGCGAAAATGCGCAGCAGGAGATGGTGAAATCTTCCCGCTACGCCATTGCACCTGCTTTCAGCTGGCGTCCTGACGATAAAACCGATTTTACTTTCCTGAGCAACTTCCAGAGCGATCCGGATGCAGGCTATTACGGCTGGCTGCCGCGGGAAGGTACCGTTGTGCCTTACTACGATGCCAACGGCAAAGCACACAAGCTGCCGACCGATTTCAACGAAGGTGAAGAAGATAACAAGATCTCCCGTCGTCAGAAAATGGTGGGTTACAGCTTCTCGCATCAGTTTGATGACACCTTTACCGTGCGTCAAAACCTGCGCTACACCAAAATCAATACGCTTTACCGTTCCGTCTACGGTAACGGCTATATTGCACCGGCTCAGATCAGCCGCGCGTATGTGCGCTCCGATGAGGACCTCAACTCGTTTACCGTTGATACTCAGCTTCAGTCCAAATTCGCGACGGGTGCAGTGGATCATACCCTGTTGACGGGCGTTGATTACCTCCGCATGCGTAATGATATTGATGCTGACTACGGCACGGCCGATCCCATCAGTATGACGAAGCCTGCGTACGGCAATCCAAATGTCGACGTTTACTACCTTTACAAAGTGCTCAACCGTCAGGAACAAACCGGCCTTTATGCGCAGGATCAGGCTGAATGGGATAAGTGGGTACTCACAATGGGTGGCCGCTATGACTTTGCGAAAACCTCAGCACTGACGCGTACAACCGGTACTACCGCGGAAATCAACGATCAGGCATTCACGTGGCGCGGCGGGATTAACTACCTGTTCGACAACGGCATCACGCCTTATTTCAGCTATAGCGAATCGTTCGAACCGATTTCGGGTACCACTCAGGGCGGCAAACCGTTCGATCCTGCACGCGGCAAGCAGTATGAAGCGGGCGTGAAGTACGTACCGAAAGACCTGCCTGTTGTGGTCACGGCTGCTGTTTATCAGTTAACCAAAAACAACAACCTGACGGCCGATCCGGCGAACCCGACCAGCGGCTTTAGCGTGCAGGGCGGTGAAATTCGCTCTCGCGGTTTCGAACTGGAAGCGAAAGCTGCCGTCTCTGCCAACGTGAACGTGACGGCTTCCTATAGCTTTACTGATGCCAAATACACGCACGATACCTGGTATGAAGGCCGTCGTCCGGCGGAGGTGCCGCGCAATATGGCGTCTCTGTGGGCAGATTATACCTTCCACGAGACGGCGTTGAGCGGTCTGACGGTAGGGGCTGGCACCCGTTACATCGGTAACACCGTGTCCTATTACTCTGCTTCGTCGCCAAAAGCCTACCAGTCGTTCAACGTCGCGGGCTATGCCCTGGCGGATGCCACCGTGAAATACGATCTGGCACGCTTTGGACTTCCCGGCTCTTCTGTCGGCGTCAACGTGAATAACATCTTCGATCGCGAATACGTCTCCAGCTGCTACAGCGAATATGCCTGCTACTGGGGAGCAGGACGTCAGGTTGTTGCTACCGCGACCTTCCGCTTCTAATCTCTCTTCGGGCACGGTTCGCCGTGCCCTTTTTATTTAAGTTGGCTGATATGCAGGATAATCAAACGCAACCCGACACCACCTTTACGCTCAACCATCTCTCCTTTCGCGTACCCGGGCGCACCTTGCTGCATCCGCTCTCTTTGACGTTTCCCGCAGGTAAAGTCACAGGCCTGATTGGTCACAACGGTTCCGGTAAGTCCACGCTGCTCAAGATGCTGGGACGACATCAGCCGCCGTCAGAAGGCGACATCCTGCTGGATGACCAACCGCTGGAGAGCTGGAGCAGTAAAGCCTTTGCGCGCAAAGTGGCGTATCTGCCGCAGCAGCTGCCGCAGGCGGAGGGGATGACGGTGCGAGAACTGGTGGCGATTGGGCGTTATCCGTGGCATGGCGCGCTTGGACGCTTTGGCGTGGCCGACAGAGAGAAAGTGGAAGAGGCGATTGCGCTGGTCGGGCTTAAGCCGCTGGCGCACCGTCTGGTGGATAGCCTGTCCGGCGGTGAACGCCAGCGCGCGTGGATTGCAATGCTGGTGGCCCAGGACAGCCGCTGCCTGCTCCTCGACGAACCCACCTCCGCACTTGATATCGCCCATCAGGTCGATGTTCTGGCGCTGGTGCACCGCTTGAGCCAGCAGCGCGGTCTGACGGTGATTGCGGTGCTGCATGATATCAACATGGCGGCACGCTACTGTGATTACCTTGTTGCGCTGCGCGGCGGCGAAATGATTGCGCAGGGAACGCCGTCCGAGCTGATGCGCAGCGAAACGCTGGAACAGATTTATGGTATTCCGATGGGTATTCTGCCTCACCCGGCCGGGGCTGCACCGGTGAGCTTCGTGTACTGATGCTGGACAACATGCGCATTAGCCGCCGTCGCCTGCTGACGGCGATGGCCCTCTCACCGCTGCTGTTAAAAATGAATACGGCGCGTGCCGCCGCCGTCGATCCGCACCGCATAGTGGCGCTGGAGTGGTTGCCGGTCGAGCTGATGATGGCGCTCGGCGTTACGCCCTACGGCGTCGCGGACATTCCCAACTATAACCTCTGGGTGAACGAGCCGAAGCTGCCGGACTCGGTGATCGACGTCGGCCTGCGTACGGAGCCAAACCTCGAGCTGCTCACCCAGATGAAACCCTCGTTCCTGTTCTGGTCCGCGGGCTACGGTCCGTCAGAAGAGGTGATGGCGCGCATTGCACCCGGGCGTGGATTCGCTTTCAGCGACGGTAAAAAACCGCTGGCCGTAGCGAAAAATTCGATTGGCGAGATGGCGCATTTCCTTAACCGGGAAGCGGAGGCCAAACGGCATCTCGACGAATTTGATGCCCTGATCGACTCCCTGAAGCCGCGTTTTGCTCACCGGGGCGATCGTCCGCTGCTGATGGTGACGCTGCTGGATGCCCGCCATATGCTGGTCTTTGGTAAAAACTGCCTGTTCCAGGAGGTGCTGGACAGCTTCGGCATTCGCAACGCCTGGGAAGGGGAGATGACGTTCTGGGGCAGTACCGCTGTGGGTATCGATCGCCTCGCGGCGTTTCGCGATGTGGATGTGCTGTGCTTCGATCACGGCAACGAGCGCGACATGCAAACCCTGATGGCGACCCCGCTCTGGCAGGCGATGCCGTTTGTGCGCGAGCGGCGCTTCCAGCGCGCTCCGGCGGTCTGGTTCTACGGCGCGACGCTGTCGGCGATGCATTTTGCCCGCGTGCTGGATAACGCCCTGGGAGGTAAAGCATGAGTACGCGTATTGCCCGTTTCCCGGCGCTTCTGCTGATGCTGATTTTTCTTGCCGCGCTGGCGTTAACCGGGTTCAACCTCTCTGCCGCGTTACCGCGCGCGCAATGGGGAGCCGCGCTGGCCTCGCCGGATATCGACAATATTCAGCAGATGCTGTTCCACTACAGCCTGCTGCCGCGTCTGGCAATCTCCCTTTTAGTCGGTGCCGGTTTAGGGCTGGTGGGCGTGCTGTTCCAGCAGGTGTTACGTAACCCGCTGGCGGAGCCAACCACGCTCGGCGTCGCGACCGGGGCACAGCTTGGGATCACTATCACCACGCTGTGGGCGCTGCCGGGAGCGTTAACCTCGCAGTTTGCGGCACTCGCGGGGGCGTGTGTGGTGGGCGCACTGGTCTTTGGCGTGGCCTGGGGCAAACGCCTTTCCCCTGTGACGCTCATTCTGGCCGGGCTGGTGGTGAGCCTCTACTGTGGCGCGATTAACCAGCTGCTGGTGCTGTTCCACCACGATCGGCTGCAAAGCATGTTCCTGTGGAGTACCGGTACGCTCACCCAAACCGACTGGAGCGTTGTGCTGCGCCTGTGGCCGCAGCTGGCTGGCGGTGTCGTGCTGACGCTGCTGCTCCTGCGTCCCCTGACGCTGATGGGACTGGATGATGGCGTGGCGCGTAACCTGGGGCTGGCGCTGTCGCTGGCTCGACTGGCGGCGCTGACGCTGGCGATTGTATTGAGCGCCCTGCTGGTGAATGCGGTTGGCATCATCGGGTTTATCGGCCTGTTTGCGCCGCTGCTGGCGAAAATGCTTGGGGCGCGCCGTTTGCTGGCGCGTCTGCTGCTGGCCTCGCTGATTGGGGCGCTGATCCTCTGGCTTTCCGATCAGCTTATTCTCTGGCTGGCGCGGGTGTGGCGGGAAGTCTCTACCGGCTCGGTCACGGCGCTTATCGGTGCGCCGCTGCTGCTTTGGCTGCTGCCGCGTCTGCGCAGCATGAGCGCACCGGCGATGGATGCGGGCGATAAAGTCCATGCTGAACGTCAGTCGGTACTGTGGTTTAGCCTTGCCGGGCTGGCGGTGCTGATTATTGCCTCGTTCGCGGCGCTCTCATTCGGTCGCGATGCCGCGGGCTGGCACTGGGCAGCGGGCGATTTACTCAACGACCTGCTGCAGTGGCGCTGGCCGCGTATCTTTGCTGCGCTGATCGCAGGGGTAATGCTGGCGGTGGCGGGGTGCATTATTCAGCGTCTGACCGGCAACCCGATGGCGAGCCCGGAAGTGCTTGGGATCAGCTCTGGCGCCGCCTTTGGCGTGGTGCTGATGCTGTTCTTTGTGCCGGGCAATGCGTTTGGCTGGCTGATGCCTGCCGGCAGTCTCGGGGCGGCGGTTACGCTGCTGATTATCCTGATTGCCGCCGGTCGCGGCGGGTTTTCACCGCACCGTATGCTGCTGGCGGGGATGGCGCTCAGCACCGCGTTCACCATGCTGCTGATGATGCTGCAGGCAAGCGGCGACCCGCGTATGGCGAAGATCCTGACCTGGATATCCGGCTCAACGTACGGCGCGACCGGCAGCCAGGCGATCGGGTCCGGGATCGTGATGGTCGTGCTGCTGGCGATGGTGCCGCTGTGCCGACGCTGGCTGACTATTCTGCCGCTCGGCGGGGAAACCGCACGTGCGGTGGGAATGGCGCTGACGCCAGCGCGTGTAGCGCTGTTGCTGCTCGCCGCGTGCCTGACGGCGACGGCCACCATGACGATTGGCCCGCTGAGTTTTGTGGGGTTAATGGCGCCGCATATCGCCAGAATGATGGGGTTCCGCCGGACGATGCCGCATATCGTCATGTCGGCCCTCACGGGTGGGGTGATGCTGGTGTTTGCAGACTGGTGCGGAAGAATGGTGCTGTTCCCGTATCAGATCCCGGCGGGGCTGCTGTCGACCTTTATTGGTGCGCCGTATTTTATTTATCTGTTGAGAAAGCAGAGTCGGTAATCAGGTGCGGCTTGATGCCCTCTCCCACGGGGAGAGGGAGAACACCGTAGGCCGGGTAAGCGTTAGCACCACCCGGCAATGCCCTTACAGTTTCGCAAACACCTTACGCGCCGCGTCGATGGTGTTGTTGATATCTTCTTCGCTGTGCGCCACGGACATAAAGCCCGCCTCGAATGCTGAGGGTGCCAGGTAGACGCCTTCTTCCAGCATCAGGTGGAAGAAGCGCTTGAAGCGTTCAACGTCGCACTTCACCACGTCCTGATAGCGGGTCACGGTTTTCGCCTCGGTGAAGAAAATCCCGAACATCCCGCCTACGTGGTTAACCACCAGCGGAATGCCGGCCTCTTCTGCCGCTTCCAGCAGGCCGTTTGCCAGCTGCGTGGTCCGGTCGGTCAGGGTTTCGTGAATACCTGGCTGCGCCACTTCGGTCAGGCAGGCAAAGCCCGCCGCCATGGCGATAGGGTTACCGGAGAGCGTGCCCGCCTGGTAAACCGGGCCGGTTGGAGCCAGCGCTTCCATGACGTCCTTACGTCCACCGAACGCGCCGACCGGCATGCCGCCGCCGATGATTTTACCCAGACAGGTGAGGTCCGGCTCCACGCCGTAATAAGACTGGGCGCCCGCCAGCGCCACGCGGAAGCCGGTCATCACTTCGTCGATGATCAGCAGCGCGCCGAACTCATCGCACAGGGCGCGCAGGCCCGGCAGGAAGTCAGGCTGCGGTGGGATACAGTTCATGTTGCCCGCAACTGGCTCAACGATGATGCAGGCGATCTCCTGCGGATACTGCTCGAACGCCGCGCGAACGGTGTTCAGATCGTTATAGGTGCAGGTCAGGGTATGCTTCGCGAAATCCGCAGGTACGCCAGGCGAGTTTGGCTGGCCGAGCGTCAGCGCGCCGGAACCCGCTTTCACCAGCAGGCAGTCCGCGTGGCCGTGGTAGCAGCCTTCGAACTTGATGATTTTATCGCGGCCGGTAAAACCGCGCGCCAGGCGGATGGCGCTCATGGTCGCTTCGGTGCCGGAGTTCACCATGCGCACCATATCCATGGTCGGGACCAGCTCGGTGACCAGTTCCGCCATCTTCACTTCCATTTCGGTAGGCGCACCGAAGCTCAGGCCGCGCTGGGCGGCTTCAATCACGGCGTTACGAATGGCCGGGTGGTTGTGACCAAGCACCATCGGGCCCCAGGAGCCGACGTAATCGATATAGGCTTTGCCATCGACATCATACAGATACGCGCCGTCAGCACGTTCGATAAACAGCGGCGTGCCGCCCACGCCGGTAAAGGCGCGCACAGGTGAGTTCACGCCACCCGGAATAAGCTCGCGGGCTGCACTGTAGAGGTTTTCAGACTTGCTCATGGCGTCGTTCCTGGTTCGTATAAAATGATTAAGCCCACTATTCTAAGTGATTCGGGGAAGGTTATGAAATTTTTAGCCTGGTAATGCTTTAAGATTTGTTAAGTAATTTTCAGGAGACGGTGGGGCTGTCTCTGGTAAAATCCACGCGGCTTTTTGTATGACGAATAAGTACAGGACATGAAATCAGATTCTCCGTCTTTTGAAGAACAACAGTTTACGCGCGCCCAGCATCGAATCAGTATTCGACGGCTGCTCAATCGCGATAAAACGCCGCTGGCGATCCTGCTGGCCGCTGCCGTGGTGGGAACACTCGCCGGTCTGGTGGGCGTGGCGTTTGAAAAAGCGGTTAATGCCGTGCTCAACTGGCGAGTGGGAACCGTGGCCGGTTTCGCCGACAGCCGATGGCTGGTCTGGGTTGCGGCGTTCGGGCTGTCGGCGCTGTTTGCCATGGTGGGGTATTTTCTGGTGCGTAAATTTGCGCCGGAGGCGGGCGGGTCCGGCATCCCGGAAATTGAAGGGGCGCTGGAGGAGCTGCGTCCTGTGCGCTGGTGGCGAGTCATTCCGGTGAAATTTATCGGCGGCATGGGTACGCTGGGCGCGGGGATGGTTCTTGGCCGGGAAGGACCCACGGTTCAGCTGGGCGGGAACGTCGGCCGGATGGTGGGCGATCTCTTTCGGATGCGCAGCGCCGAAGCGCGCCATACGCTGCTGGCAACCGGTGCGGCGGCGGGGCTGTCGGCGGCCTTTAACGCGCCGCTGGCGGGCATTTTGTTTATCATCGAAGAGATGCGCGCGCAGTTTCGCTACAACCTGATCTCCATTAAAGCGGTGTTTACCGGCGTCATTATGTCGAGCATTGTGTTTCGCCTCTTTAATGGCGAAGGGGCGGTCATTGAGGTGGGTAAACTGACCAACGCGCCGGTTAACACCCTGTGGCTTTACCTGATCCTCGGCATGATTTTTGGCGTGGTGGGACCGCTGTTTAACACCTTTATCCTGCGCGCTCAGGATATGTTCCAGCGTATTCACGGTGGGAATACGACTAAATGGGTGCTGATGGGCGGCCTGCTTGGCGGAATCTGTGGCGTGCTCGGGTTTATCGAGCCAAATGCCGCGGGCGGCGGCTTCGGGCTGATCCCCATTGCGGCGGCAGGGAACTTCAGCGTGGGTCTGCTGCTGTTTATGTTTATCTCCCGCGTCATCACTACGGTGCTGTGCTTCTCCTCCGGCGCGCCCGGCGGGATATTCGCCCCGATGCTGGCGCTGGGAACCTTGTTGGGCACCGCGTTTGGTATGGCGGCTGAAGCGGGCTTTCCCGCCTATCACCTTGATGCAGGGACCTTTGCGGTAGCCGGAATGGGGGCGCTGCTGGCCGCCTCCCTGCGCGCGCCGTTGACCGGGATCGTGCTGGTGCTGGAGATGACGGACAATTACCAGCTCATTTTGCCAATGATCATTACCTGTCTCGGGGCGACACTATTAGCCCAGTTCCTGGGTGGAAAACCGCTATACTCCACCATCCTCGCGCGTACCCTGGCAAAACAAGAGGCGGAGCGGGCCGCCGCGCAGAATACTTGAATGAATTACCAGGGTATTAGATAATGACGAAAAGAATTGGGTGAATTTTACCCAATAGCAGTATTCATGGGAGCATAAGATGAGTGATGACGTAGCTGTGCCGCTGGAATTTACCGAAGCAGCAGCCAACAAAGTGAAAACCCTGATTGCCGACGAAGACAATCCGGATCTGAAACTGCGTGTCTATATTACCGGTGGCGGCTGCAGCGGCTTCCAGTACGGTTTTACCTTTGACGATCAGGTTAACGATGGCGATATGACCATTGAGAAACAGGGCGTCGCGCTGGTGGTTGACCCGATGAGCCTGCAGTATCTGGTAGGTGGTTCGGTCGACTACACCGAAGGTCTGGAAGGTTCACGCTTTGTGGTGACCAACCCGAACGCAACAAGCACCTGCGGGTGTGGGTCTTCGTTCAGCATTTAAGCCTGAATGCGGATTGTAGGCCCGGTAAGCGAAGCGCCACCGGGCTTATAAACGACGCCTATCTTGAAGTTTCATCCAGCGCAAACGTCGGCAGCTTCAGGTGCCAGCGTATCGCCGCTAAACGTATCGCCAGCGTCACGATCATCCCGAGCATCGCGGCGTTTTCCAGCGGAATGGCAAAGGTGTAATACGCGGTCGCGTGGACAATGCCGCCCGCAATACAGGCCGTTGCGTAAATTTCAGTACGCAGGATCATCGGCACCTCACGTGCCAGAATGTCGCGAATGATCCCGCCGCCCACGCCGGTTAATACGCCCATGCAGATCGCCACCATCGGACCGGTGCCCGCATTAAACGCCTTATTGACGCCAATACCGACAAACACGGCCAGACCGACGGCATCCAGTACCGGCAATATCCATTTAGGTAATCGACGGGGCTGGCGAACCAGCACAATGGTTAACAGACAGGTGACCATCGCGACCACCAGGTCGGTTGGATCTTTCACCCAAAACACCGGGCCATTGGCCAGCGCCATATCGCGGATAGTCCCGCCGCCCACGGCGGTCACCACGCCCAGCACCAGCACGCCAAACGGATCCATGCGTAGTTTTCCGGCGAGCAGGACGCCGGAGATAGCAAAAACGGCTGTGCCAAGAATATCCAGCCAATAAACGAGCATCGTTAAATCCTCGAAAAGGGTCTTATGTTAGTGACTCTCTGCCAGCGCGGCACAGAGCTGTTTTGCGGCGAGGATAATACGCGGGCTGGCGCGTTCAAACCAGTCGCTGTTGAGGGGTATTACCGGTATTTTTAGCTGCTTTTGCCAGAATTGCTCGATTTTGGGAATTTCGCTCGCATTTCCGACCACCACGATGGCCTGTGGCTGGCGCGCCAGAACCTGCTCACGGCTTACCTGAGGCCACGGTACCCGGCTGGCTGCAAAGATGTTTTCACCGCCACAGACTTCCAGTACCTGATTCTGAATCGACCCTTTTCCGGTGGTGAACAGCGGCTGGCTGCCAAACTGCAGGAAGATGCGCTTTTTAACAGGGGTATCGTATCGGGATTTCAGCGCGGCATAGTCGCTGAGCAGCTGTTTCGCTGCAGCCTCGGCTTTTTTGGGCGTAGGGCTATAGGGTGCCAGGGCCTGTAGCGCCTGAGCGACCTGCTCAATGCTGACGGCATCAATCCACATGACCTTGATGCCAAGGGAGGTAAGCTGGTTAACCTGCCGCTCGGCGTTTCCGCCGCGCCAGGCCAGCACGAGATCCGGTTTCAGCGCCACGATGCGCTCAAGGTTCATCCCTTGCCAGGTTGCCACCTGTTCAATGCCCGCAGCCTGTGGGGGATAATCCGAAAAGCTGCTCACGCCAACGGGCGTGATCCCGGCGGCAAACGCCAGTTCGGTATTGGCGGGAGAGAGGGTAATCACACGCGGCGCGGCAAAAAGCCACGCCGGTGCGAGCAGAAGCAGGGCGGCCAGCGCCCTGAGGGGATGATTAGCCACGTGCCAGGTTCTGCACCAGGCGTTCCACCATCACGGTGGACTGTTTTGCCGCAACGGTCAGGAACTCGTCGAAGCTGATGTGGGACTGCTGATCTGCCACGTCAGAGATGGCGCGAACCACTACAAACGGTACGTTGAAATTATGGCAAACGTGCGCGATCGCGGTCGCTTCCATCTCAACGGCCACCGCCTGAGGGAAGTTATGACGGATTTTCGCCAGACCGACGGAGCCGTTGATGAACGCATCACCGCTGACAATCAGACCTCGTACCGCGTTGAGGTTGAGCTCCGCAATGCAGGTCTCTGCCGCCGCAATCAGTTTGTCGTCCGCTTTAAACCCTGCCGGGCAGCCCGGAAGCTGGCCGTACTCGTAGCCGAACGCGGTGACGTCCGCATCGTGATAGCGCGCTTCGTCGGAAACAACGATGTCACCCACTTTCAGCGTCGGCGCCAGGCCGCCCGCAGAGCCGGTATTCACGATCACGTCCGGCTTGCAGCGCTCAAGCAGCAGGGTGGCACCCAGCGCCGCAGCGACTTTACCGATGCCTGATTTCAGCAGAGCCACGTCAACACCGTTTAGCTGACCGGTATAGATCTCACAACCTCCCAGAGAGAGGGTCTGACGGTTCTCAATTTTGTCACGCAGAAGCGTAACTTCTTCTTCCATTGCACCAATAATGCCGATTTTCATAGATTTACTCGCGATGTGCCTTGTTAAGATGCATAGTCTATCATGCGGTTAAGGGGAAACGCATTCTCACGCGGGGGAGCACATGTCACCAATCGATTTTCGCACCAAAATTAACTGGCACCGACGTTTCCGTTCGCCGCAGGGCGACAAGAGCGAACATGAGATCCTGCGTATCTTCGAAAGCGATCGCGGGCGGATCATTAACTCGCCCGCCATCCGCCGTCTGCAGCAAAAGACCCAGGTCTTTCCGCTGGAGCGTAACGCCGCGGTGCGCACGCGCTTAACCCACTCCATGGAGGTGCAGCAGGTCGGGCGCTACATCGCCAAAGAGATTTTAAGCCGTCTCAAAGAGCAGCGCTTACTGGAAACCTATGGTCTGGACGAGCTGACGGGGCCTTTTGAGAGCATCGTTGAGATGGCCTGCCTGATGCATGACATCGGCAACCCGCCTTTCGGTCACTTTGGAGAGGCGGCTATCAATGACTGGTTTAAGCAACGGCTTTATCCTTCGGATGCGGTAAGCCAGCCGCTGAGCGACGACCGCTGCATCGTAAGCGATTTACGCCTGCGTGAAGGGGAAGAGGGGTTGAACGATCTGCGCCGCAAGGTGCGCCAGGACCTCTGTCACTTTGAGGGTAACGCGCAAGGGATCCGGCTGGTGCATTCCCTGATGCGTATGAACCTGACCTGGGCGCAGGTCGGCTGCATTCTTAAATATACGCGCCCCGCGTGGTGGATGGGGGAGACGCCCGCGTCCCACAGTTATTTAATGAAAAAACCGGGCTATTACCTTTCCGAAGAGGCTTATATTGAACGGTTACGTAAAGAACTTTCATTGACGCCAAACGGCCGTTTTCCATTGACCTGGATTATGGAAGCCGCCGATGATATTTCCTATTGCGTGGCCGATCTGGAAGACGCCGTTGAGAAAAGAATTTTCAGCGTCGAGGAGCTTTATCAGCATCTTTATACGGCCTGGGGCACCCATGAAAAAGGCTCGCTGTTTGCGCAGGTTGTCGAAAATGCCTGGGAAAAATCGCGCTCAAATACATTAAGCCGCAGTACGGAAGACCAGTTCTTTATGTATTTGCGGGTCAATACATTAAATAAGCTGGTGCCATACGCGGCGTCACGCTTTATTGATAATTTGCCGCTGATTTTCAGCGGGGAATTCAACCACGCCCTGCTGGAAGATGACAGCAGTTTCAGCCAGCTCCTCGAGCTTTATAAACATGTGGCGATGCGGCATGTATTCAGCCATCCGGATGTCGAACAGTTAGAGCTGCAGGGATATAGGGTGATCAGTGGGTTACTGGAAATTTATGCTCCGCTGCTCCAGCTGTCGGTCGACGAATTCAGCGAGCTGGTAGAACACGAGCGCGTGCGCCGTATTCCCATTGAATCACGACTTTATCAAAAACTTTCTACCCGACACCGTCTGGCGTATGTCGAAGCGATTGGCAAGCTGGATCGCCAGTCACCGCAGTGGCCGGTGATGGAATATTATTATCGCTGCCGTCTTATCCAGGACTATATCAGCGGCATGACGGATTTGTATGCCTGGGATGAATATCGCAAGCTGATGGCGGTGGAATAACCCGGAGTTTTGTAAAGACGGCCAATAAATTTTTACCTTTTCCATAAACTTATCGCCGGAACTAAGCGGTATAAAACGAATCTGAGTTACACAGCAATTTTGCGTTACCTGTAAATCGAGATTGAGAAACATGAAAAAAACCACATTAGCAATGAGTGCACTGGCTCTGAGTTTAGGTTTAGCGCTGTCTCCTCTGACTGCTACTGCAGCCGAGACCGCGTCGTCGGCAGCAACCGCGCAGCAGATGCCAAGCCTGGCACCGATGCTCGAAAAAGTGATGCCATCGGTGGTGAGTATTAACGTTGAGGGTAGCACGACCGTCAATACGCCGCGCATGCCGCGTAACTTCCAGCAGTTCTTCGGCGACAACTCGCCGTTCTGCCAGGACGGTTCGCCATTCCAGAGCTCTCCGTTCTGTCAGGGCGGTGGCGCAGGGGATGACAGCCAGGGCGGCGGCCAGCAGCAGAAATTCATGGCGCTTGGCTCGGGGGTAATCATTGATGCAGCGAAAGGCTATGTCGTCACCAACAACCACGTTGTTGATAACGCGAGCAGCATTAAGGTTCAGCTGAGCGATGGCCGTAAGTTTGACGCCAAAGTGGTCGGCAAAGATCCGCGCTCCGACATCGCGCTGATCCAGATTCAGGATCCGAAAAACCTGACGGCGATTAAAATTGCCGACTCCGACGCGCTGCGCGTGGGTGACTATACCGTGGCGATCGGTAACCCGTTCGGTCTGGGTGAAACCGTGACCTCGGGTATCGTCTCTGCACTGGGCCGCAGCGGCCTCAATGCCGAAAACTATGAAAACTTCATCCAGACGGATGCAGCGATCAACCGCGGTAATTCCGGCGGTGCGCTGGTCAACCTGAACGGCGAGCTGATCGGTATCAACACCGCGATCCTGGCACCGGACGGCGGCAACATCGGGATCGGCTTTGCTATCCCAAGTAACATGGTGAAAAACCTGACCGCGCAGATGGTGCAGTATGGCCAGGTGAAACGCGGTGAGCTGGGTATCCTGGGTACGGAACTGAACTCCGAACTGGCTAAGGCAATGAAGGTTGACGCCCAGCGCGGGGCATTCGTCAGCCAGGTGATGCCGAACTCCTCTGCGGCGAAAGCGGGCATTAAAGCGGGGGATGTGATCACCTCCCTGAATGGTAAACCGATCAGCAGCTTTGCCGCCCTGCGTGCGGAAGTCGGCTCTATGCCTATCGGCAGCAAAGTGACCCTTGGTCTGCTGCGCGACGGCAAGGCGGTTAACGTCAGCCTGGAGCTGCAGCAGAGCAGCCAGAATCAGGTGGACTCCAGCACCATCTTCAGCGGTATTGAAGGTGCCGAGATGAGCAACAAAGGCGCAGATAAAGGCGTAGTGGTGAATAACGTGAAGGCGAATTCACCGGCAGCCCGTATTGGCCTGAAAAAAGGCGATGTGATCATGGGCGCTAACCAGCAGCCGGTGAAAAACATCGCTGAACTGCGTAAGATCCTCGACAGCAAACCTTCCGTGCTGGCGCTGAATATCCAGCGTGGTGACACCTCTATTTACCTGCTGATGCAGTAATCCTCTGAAGCCCCTGTTCGCAGGGGCTTTTCTCGTTTCTGTGACCTTTCACACAAGTCCACACTTCTTCCTCTCTCTTTGTGCATCTGCACAATGCAGGCGTCGCTGAACTTCCCTATGCTTGAGCTCTGCTCACGGGAGGGTTCTATGGCTGGCTGGCATCTTGATACCAAAATGGCGCAGGATATTGTGGCGCGCACCATGCGCATCATTGATACCAATATCAACGTAATGGATGCCCGCGGGCGCATTATTGGCAGTGGCGATCGCGAGCGTATTGGGGAATTGCACGAAGGCGCGCTGCTGGTGCTCTCCCAGGGGCGCGTGGTCGATATCGACGATGCGGTAGCGAAACACCTGCACGGCGTCCGTCAGGGCATCAATTTACCGCTGCGCCTTGAAGGCGAGATTGTGGGGGTCATCGGCCTCACCGGCGAGCCCGAGTCACTGCGAAAATATGGCGAGCTGGTCTGCATGACGGCGGAGATGATGCTGGAGCAGTCGCGGCTGATGCACCTGCTGGCTCAGGACAGCCGCCTGCGCGAAGAGCTGGTGATGAACCTCATTCAGGCAGAGGAGCATACGCCTGCGCTGAGCGAGTGGGCGCAGCGTCTGGGGATCGATCTGAACCAGCCGCGCGTGGTGGCGGTCATTGAGGTCGACAGCGGCCAGCTGGGCGTAGACAGCGCGATGGCCGAGCTGCAGCAGCTGCAAAATGCACTGGCGACGCCGGAGCGCGATAACCTGGTGGCGATCGTTTCTCTGACGGAGATGGTGGTGCTCAAACCGGCGCTCAATGCGTTTGGCCGCTGGGATGCGGACGATCATCGCCGTCGCGTGGAGCAGTTAATTTCCCGTATGAAAGAGAATGGTCAGCTGCGTTTTCGCGTTGCGCTGGGCAACTACTTTACCGGTACGGGCAGTATCGCCCGCTCCTGGCGAACCGCGCGCACCACCATGATGGTGGGCAAGCAGCGAATGCCGGAGAGCCGCAGCTATTTTTATCAGGACCTGATGCTGCCGGTGCTGCTCGACAGCCTGCGCGGTGGCTGGCAGGCCAATGAGCTAGCGCGGCCACTGGCGCGCCTGAAAGCCATGGACAATAACGGCCTGCTGCGCCGGACCCTGCAGGCGTGGTTCCGTCATAACGTGCAGCCGCTGGCGACGTCAAAAGCGCTGTTTATTCACCGCAATACCCTGGAGTATCGGTTAAACCGAATTTCAGAGCTGACGGGGTTAGATCTGGGAAATTTCGACGACAGGCTGCTGCTGTATGTGGCGCTGCAGTTGGATGAACAGAGATGAAGCTGTTTGCCGGGGGGCGGCTTCGCCTTACCCGGCCTACATGCGTTCGTAGGCCCGGTAAGCGAAGCGCCACCGGGCAATAAAACGGCTTATTTGTTGCGGGTTAACTTCTCAAGATCCGCTTCAATCTCGCTGATCTTATTGGTAACAACGCTTTCAAGGTGACGCAGGTCGTCAAGGATCTTGCGCTTGAGATCGACTTCGGTGCGGTCGCGCTGGCAGATCTGATCGAGTTCATCGATCACATAGCGCAGGTTAGGGCTGATTTCCTGTACTTCTTTGTATCCCTGTCCTACACCGTCAGCAACAACGGTCTTACGCTGGCGTGGGTATTTAAACTTCACGCTTTTGGCGAAAAACTCTCCTTTGTCCTTGTGAAAATAGATTTTCAAAATATCGTTATTGGCTTCCTGGCGGAGGCTGTAACGATCAATTTCATCAGGATTGGTAATGCCCAGACTTTTCAGATTATCGTACATAGCGGTACCCTTGATCTCAACATAACCTTTGAATAATTAACGAAAAAATCTATTTTCGCCACCCTCAGATATAAAAAAAGCGGGGTTGCCCCCGCTTTTTGTTATACCCGATTAATCGATGGTGCGCAGCAATTCGTTGATGCCCACTTTACCGCGCGTTTTCGCATCCACTTTCTTCACGATAACCGCACAGTACAGGCTGTATTTGCCATCTTTTGACGGCAGGTTGCCGGAAACCACCACGGAGCCCGCCGGAACGCGACCGTAATGCACTTCACCGGTTTCACGGTCGTAAATACGGGTGCTCTGGCCGATGTAAACGCCCATGGAGATCACGGAACCTTCTTCCACGATCACGCCTTCCACCACTTCTGAACGCGCGCCGATGAAGCAGTTATCTTCGATGATGGTTGGGTTAGCCTGCAGTGGCTCCAGAACACCGCCGATGCCCACGCCGCCGGACAGGTGAACGTTTTTCCCGATCTGTGCGCAGGAACCAACCGTTGCCCACGTATCCACCATGGTGCCTTCATCAACGTAGGCACCGATGTTCACGTAGGATGGCATCAGCACGGTGTTGCGTGCGATGAAGGCACCCTGACGCACCGCCGCAGGCGGCACCACGCGGAAACCTTCTTTCTGGAAACGCGCTTCGTCGTAGTCAGCGAACTTCATTGGCACTTTATCGAAGTAGCGGCTTTCTGCTCCGTCGATAACCTGGTTATCGTTGATGCGGAAAGAGAGCAGCACGGCTTTCTTCAGCCATTGATGAGTGACCCACTGACCGTCGATTTTTTCTGCCACGCGCAGCGCGCCGGAATCCAGCAGGGAAATCACCTGGTTTACCGCTTCACGGGTCACGGTATCCACATTTGCCGGGGTAATCTCGGCGCGACGCTCAAAAGCGGACTCAATAACGTTCTGTAACTGCTGCATTGTTTACTCTTTCCATTTCACTAAAAAACATATCACCCTTTATCGTTTGGATTGAGGGCTGCTGTCAACCGTTGTTGCACTTCAAGCTGCAGGTCATTATTAAGGGCACGCCGGTCGGCGGTGGCGATTATAAATAAATCTTCTACTCGCTCGCCAATCGTTGTAATTCGGGCCCCATGAAGCGAAATTCCCAGATCGGCAAAAACCTGGCCGACGCGGGCGAGCAGCCCTGGCTGGTCGAGCGCGATCAGCTCCAGGAACGATTTACGATCGGTGTGGGTCGGCAGGAAATTGACCTCGGTATCCACGGTAAAGTGGCGCAATTTTGCCGGCTGGCGACGCGGCTGCGGGGGCTGCCAGCTGCGCTGGGTAATCGCCTGCTCCAGACCAAAACGTATCCCTTCATGCCTGTCCGACGACAGCGGGCTGCCGTCCGGCTCCAGCACGATAAACGTGTCCATGGCCATGCCGTCGCGGGTGGTGAAAATCTGCGCGTCATGCACGCTCAGGTTACGCCTGTCCAGCTCGGCGCAGACGGCAGCAAACAGATAAGGCCGGTCCGGGCTCCAGATGAAAATCTCCGTTCCGCCGCGCGTGGCCTGCGGGCTTAGCAGGATCATCGGCTGGGACAGATCGTGCTTGAGCAGATGCCGCGCGTGCCACGCCAGCTGGTTTGGGCTGTGGCGGACAAAATAGTTGGCGCGGCAGCGGGCCCAAATCTGATGTAGCGCCTCTTCATCAATGTTATCCATCCGCAGCAGCGCCAGCGCCTGAAGCTGGTGGTGACGCACGCGCTCGCGCATGTCCGGCGTGTTCTGCATCCCGCGACGCAGCTGTTTTTCGGTGGCGAAGTACAGCTCGCGCAGCAGGCTCTGCTTCCAGCTGTTCCAAAGGGTTTCGTTGGTGGCGCAAATATCCGCCACCGTCAGGCAGACCAGATAGCGCAGGCGGTTTTCCGTCTGAACTTCTTCCGCGAACTGCTTAATGACTTCCGGGTCCTGAATGTCCCGACGCTGCGCGGTGACCGACATCAGCAGGTGATGGCGCACCAGCCAGGCCACCAGCTGCGTTTCACGTGAGTTGAGGCCGTGCAGCTCGGCAAATTTCAGCACGTCCTGCGCGCCCAGTACCGAGTGGTCACCGCCGCGGCCTTTGGCGATGTCGTGGAACAGGGCGGCAATCAGGATCAGTTCCGGATGGGTCAGGCGCGGCCACAGCTCCACGCACAGCGGGTGGCGGGAGCGCGTCTCTTCTTTGGCAAAGCTCTCCAGCTTGAGCATCACGCGGATGGTGTGTTCATCCACCGTGTAGGCGTGGAACAGGTCGAACTGCATCTGCCCAACGATGTGCGACCACTGCGGCATATAGGCCCACAGCACGCTGTGGCGGTGCATCGGCAGCAGCCCGCGGCTGACGGCACCCGGATGGCGGAGCATGCTCAGGAACAGCGAGCGCGCTTCCGGGATGTAACACAAAGGCTGCGTCAGATGGCGGCGCGCGTGGCGCAGATGACGCAGGGTGGTGGAGTAGATCCCGGTGATGGTGCTGTTGCGCACCATGGTGTAGAACATCCGCAGGATCGCTTCCGGCTCGCGGATAAACAGCGTTTCGTCGCGCAGATCGATAAGCGTGCCGCGCAGCTGGAATTCATCGTCAATCGGGCGCGGCTTTTCGTCCGCCGTCAGGGCCAGAATGGCCTCGTCGAACAGCTGCAACAGCATCTGGTTCAGCTCGGTCACCCGGCGGGTGACGCGGAAGAAATCCTTCATCATCTGCTCAACCGGCTCGTTGCCTTCGCCCTGATAGTTCAGCCGCTGCGCTACGCTGAGCTGACGGTCAAACAGCAGACGGTTATCGTAGCGGGTGACCTCCAGATGCAGGGCAAAGCGGATGCGCCACAGCAGGTGCAGACACTCGTTGAGCTCGTTACGCTCGGCCTCGGTTAAAAAGCCGAAGCCGACCATCTCGTCCAGCGAGGTGGCGCCGAAATGGCGACGGGCGACCCACTGTAACGTGTGGATGTCGCGCAGGCCGCCGGGGCTGCTTTTAATGTCCGGCTCAAGGTTATAGCTGGTGCCGTGGTAGCGCTGGTGGCGCTGGTTTTGCTCCTCGACCTTCGCGGCGAAGAACTTTTCTGACGGCCAGAAGCCGTCGCTGAAGATGTGTTTTTGCAGCTCCAGGAACAGCGCGACGTCGCCAATCAGCAGACGGGTTTCAATCAGGTTGGTGGCAACGGTCAGGTCCGATAGCCCTTCCAGCAGACACTCTTCCAGGGTGCGAACGCTGTGGCCGACTTCCAGCTTCACGTCCCAGAGCAGGGTCAGAAGCTCGCCGATTTTTTGCGCCTGTTCGTCCGGCAGCTTTTTGCGGCTTAGGATCAGGAGATCGATATCGGAAAGCGGATGCAGCTCACCGCGGCCATAGCCCCCGACGGCAACCAGCGCGACGTCGCTAACCTGCCCGAAACCGTAGTCGATCCATAGACGCTGCAGGAGCTGGTCGATAAACTCGGTGCGCGCCTCAATGAGCTGCTCGGCAGATACGCCTGCATCGAACGCGCTACCCAGCCAGCGATGGAAAACATCCATATGGGCTTTAATATGCGCGCAGGTCAGCTCGTGCGGCGGCCAGACGCCCGGGTTATCGGGCTGGTCGGGGAGGGTGGGAAGGGCTGTGTTAGCATACTGTTCGGGTAAAAGATTACTCATCGTGCGCCACCCATAAGAAAAAGCTATCGCCATTAAAAAAGCCGGCATTTGCCGGCTTCTTATCACTCAATGTTCGTCAGTATCGCCGGGATGGTGTCATCCTTGCGCAACGTCATAATTTCGCAGCCGTTGTCTGTTACCACAATAGTATGCTCGTACTGGGCAGACAAGCTTCTGTCTTTGGTTTTCACGGTCCAGCCGTCTTTCATGGTGCGGATGCGGTAGTCACCGGCGTTGACCATCGGTTCAATGGTGAAGGTCATGCCCTTTTGCAGCACAACGCCGCCGTCGTCTGCATCGTAGTGCAGAACCTGCGGCTCTTCATGGAAGACGCGGCCAATACCGTGACCGCAGTATTCGCGCACCACGGAGAACCCTTCCGCTTCCACAAATTTCTGAATTGCGGCGCCGATAGTACGCAGGCGAATACCCGGCTTCACCATTTTCAGCGCCAGGTAGAGGCTGTCCTGGGTGACTTTGCACAGGCGCTCGCCCAGGATGGTCGGCTTGCCAACGATGAACATTTTTGAGGTGTCACCGTGGTACTCGTCTTTAATGACGGTCACGTCGATGTTGACGATATCGCCGTCTTTCAGCAGTTTTTCATCGTCAGGAATGCCGTGGCACACCACTTCATTAATAGAGATGCAGACGGATTTCGGGAAACCGTGGTAGCCGAGGCAGGCGGAAACCGCGTGCTGCTCGTTCACGATATAGTCGTTACAGATGCGGTCCAGTTCACCCGTGCTGACGCCCGGCTTCACGAACGGCTCGATCATTTCCAGCACTTCCGCGGCCAGACGACCGGCGACGCGCATCTTTTCAATTTCTTCAGGTGTCTTAATAGAGATAGCCATGTAATCTGTCCATCGGTGTCGATTTTTTCGACAATACTAGTCTAAGTGTCGTCAATGGTATCAGTCAGGCACGCTCCGTGCCAAATTGAGAATCATTAACAGCACACTCCGCCAACAACTGTTGGTTTCTGGTCGTGTTTTGTGGTATAAAGCGCGCCGGACTTCCGATCCATCTCAGATACACAGGCTGGACGGAAGCGACAAATCTCACTTTGTGTAACAACACACACGTATCGGCACATATTCCGGGGTGCCCTTCGGGGTCGGTAATATGGGATACGTGGAGGCATAACCCCAACTTTCAATATAGAGGTTTTAAACATGGCAACTGTTTCCATGCGCGACATGCTCAAGGCTGGTGTTCACTTTGGTCACCAGACCCGTTACTGGAACCCGAAAATGAAGCCTTTCATCTTCGGCGCACGTAACAAAGTTCACATCATCAACCTTGAGAAAACTGTACCAATGTTCAACGAAGCCCTGGCTGAGCTGAACAAGATCTCTTCCCGTAAAGGTAAGATTCTGTTCGTTGGTACTAAGCGCGCTGCAAGCGAAGCTGTGAAAGATGCTGCTAACAGCTGCGACCAGTTCTTCGTGAACCATCGCTGGTTGGGCGGCATGCTGACCAACTGGAAAACTGTTCGTCAGTCCATCAAGCGCCTGAAAGATCTGGAAACCCAGTCTCAGGACGGTACTTTCGACAAGCTGACTAAGAAAGAAGCGCTGATGCGCACTCGTGAACTGGACAAGCTGGAAAACAGCCTGGGCGGTATCAAAGATATGGGCGGCCTGCCAGACGCGCTGTTCGTAATCGATGCAGACCACGAGCACATCGCTATCAAAGAAGCTAACAACCTGGGTATCCCGGTATTCGCTATCGTTGATACCAACTCCGATCCGGACGGTGTTGACTTCGTTATCCCGGGTAACGACGACGCAATCCGTGCTGTTAGCCTGTACCTGAGCGCTGTAGCTGCTACCGTTCGTGAAGGCCGTTCCCAGGATCTGGCTTCTCAGGCGGAAGAAAGCTTCGTAGAAGCTGAATAATAAGGTTTTACCCCTTATTAGTACCGTGTATGAATAGGGGCCCATTACCGGCCCCTTTTTTCAATTTACACTGTTTGGCCCCCGGCCGGGCAGTTCACATCTCCCGAGGATTTAAGAATGGCTGAAATTACCGCATCCCTGGTAAAAGAGCTGCGCGAGCGTACTGGCGCAGGCATGATGGATTGCAAAAAAGCGCTGACTGAAGCGAACGGCGACATCGAGCTGGCAATCGAAAACATGCGTAAATCCGGTGCGATCAAAGCAGCTAAAAAAGCAGGCAACGTTGCTGCTGACGGCGTGATCATCACTAAGATCGACGGCAACTACGGCATCATTCTGGAAGTTAACTGCCAGACTGACTTCGTTGCTAAAGATGGTGGTTTCCAGGCATTTGCTAACAAAGTTCTGGACGCAGCGGTTGCTGGCAAAATCACTGACGTTGAAGTTCTGAAAGCACAGTTCGAAGAAGAGCGTGTTGCGCTGGTTGCTAAAATCGGTGAGAACATCAACATCCGTCGCGTTGCTTCTCTGGAAGGCGACGTTCTGGGCTCTTACCAGCACGGTGCTCGTATCGGTGTTCTGGTTGCGGCTAAAGGCGCTGATGAAGAGCTGGTTAAACAGCTGGCAATGCACATCGCTGCAAGCAAGCCAGAATTCGTTAAGCCAGAAGACGTGTCTGCTGAAGTGGTAGAGAAAGAGTACCAGGTTCAGCTGGACATCGCGATGCAGTCTGGTAAACCAAAAGAAATCGCAGAGAAAATGGTTGAAGGCCGCATGAAGAAATTCACCGGCGAAGTTTCTCTGACTGGCCAGCCATTCGTAATGGACCCAAGCAAATCTGTTGCTCAGCTGCTGAAAGAGCACAACGCTGACGTAACTGGCTTCATCCGCTTCGAAGTGGGCGAAGGCATCGAGAAAGTTGAGACTGACTTCGCAGCAGAAGTTGCTGCAATGTCCAAGCAGTCTTAATGATTGAAAAGGAGCCGCCTGAGGGCGGCTTCTTTTTGTCACCCGTCACATGAAATCAGACAGGCTCCAGTATCGCTGTACTGATTTGCGGCATATCATGTCGCCAGAATTAACCCCCATCTTAATCGTTGACAGTCTCAGGAAAGAAACATGGCTACCAATGCAAAACCCGTGTACAAACGCATTCTGCTTAAGCTGAGTGGCGAAGCGCTGCAGGGATCGGAAGGCTTCGGTATTGACGCAAGCATCCTTGATCGCATGGCACAGGAAATCAAAGAACTGGTCGAACTGGGCATCCAGGTTGGCGTGGTCATTGGCGGTGGCAACCTTTTCCGTGGTGCTGGTCTGGCGAAAGCGGGGATGAACCGCGTTGTGGGCGACCACATGGGTATGCTGGCAACCGTGATGAATGGCCTGGCGATGCGTGATGCGCTCCATCGCGCCTATGTGAACGCCCGCCTGATGTCCGCGATCCCCCTGAATGGCGTATGCGATAATTACAGCTGGGCAGAAGCTATCAGCCTGCTGCGCAACAACCGCGTGGTGATCCTCTCCGCCGGTACGGGTAACCCGTTCTTTACGACCGATTCCGCTGCCTGCCTGCGCGGTATCGAGATCGAAGCTGATGTGGTACTGAAAGCGACCAAAGTCGATGGCGTGTTTACTGCCGACCCGGCAAAAGATCCTTCTGCCACCATGTACGATCAGCTGAGCTACAGCGAAGTGCTGGATAAAGAGCTGAAAGTGATGGATCTTGCCGCCTTCACGCTGGCTCGCGACCACAAATTGCCAATTCGTGTCTTCAACATGAACAAACCTGGCGCACTGCGTCGCGTGGTCATGGGCGAAAAAGAAGGCACTTTGATCACGGAATAATTTCCGTTGACGATAAATACAGGTAAGATTCCGCTTTATTTTGTAGTGGTATCTTACCCGGGCGCGCCTTTGGCGTTGTCATGAATTAAACGCGACTATACTTAGCACACCTGTAGCGCTGTGCTGGCGGATAGTCTGCCTGAGACAAGTTTTCAAGGATTCGTAACGTGATTAACGACATCAGAAAAGATGCTGAAGTACGCATGGAAAAATGCGTAGAAGCGTTCAAAACCCAAATCAGCAAAATCCGTACTGGCCGTGCTTCCCCAAGCCTGCTGGATGGCATCATCGTCGAGTACTACGGTACGCCAACCCCTCTGCGTCAGCTGGCGAGCGTGACGGTAGAAGATACCCGTACGCTGAAAATCAACGTATTCGATCGTTCTATGGGCCCGGCGGTTGAGAAAGCGATCATGGCGTCTGACCTCGGTCTGAACCCAAGCTCTGCGGGTGCTGACATCCGCGTTCCACTGCCACCGCTGACCGAAGAGCGTCGTAAAGACCTGATCAAAGTGGTACGTGGCGAAGCTGAGCAGGGTCGTGTATCCGTGCGTAACGTCCGTCGCGACGCGAATGATAAAGTCAAAGCGCTGCTGAAAGAAAAAGAGATCAGTGAAGATGACGATCGTCGTTCTCAGGACGACATTCAGAAAATGACTGACGCTGCCATCAAGAAAATTGATGCGGCGCTGGCAGATAAAGAAGCGGAACTGATGCAGTTCTGATTTCTGTCGTACACTGATAAACGCCGTTCAGAGGGACTTTGGGTCTTGCTGGCGGCGTTTTGCTTTTATCTGGTCTAACTTTTCGGGCATCTCATGAAGCATTTAACACTCCTTGGCTCAACCGGCTCTATCGGTTGCAGCACTCTCGACGTTGTTCGCCATAATCCTGAACTTTACACCGTGACAGCGCTGGTGGCCGGTAAGAATGTGCAGCGAATGGTTGAGCAGTGCCTGGAGTTTACGCCCCGCTATGCGGTGATGGATGACGAAGAGAGCGCGCGCCTGCTGAAAGCAAAGCTGCTTGAGAAGGGCAGTCGAACCGAGGTGCTGAGTGGCCAACAGGCGGCCTGCGAGATGGCGGCGCTGGATGAGGTGGATCAGGTAATGGCGGCCATTGTCGGGGCGGCAGGATTATTGCCGACGCTTGCCGCGATTGATGCCGGTAAGGACGTTCTGCTGGCCAATAAAGAGTCGCTGGTTACCTGCGGACGCCTGTTCATGGAGGCGGTGAAGCAGCGCGGCGCGCGTCTTTTGCCCGTCGACAGCGAGCACAACGCGATTTTTCAGAGTTTACCGCAACCTTTTCAACAGAACCTGGGGTACGCTGACCTGGAGCAGAATGGCGTCGTGTCGATTCTGCTTACCGGGTCTGGTGGCCCGTTCCGTGAAACGCCACTGTCTGAACTGCGTGCGATGACGCCGGATCAGGCGTGCCGTCATCCGAACTGGTCAATGGGGCGTAAAATCTCCGTTGACTCTGCCACCATGATGAACAAAGGTCTGGAATACATTGAAGCGCGCTGGCTGTTTAATGCGTCAGCGAAACAGATGGAAGTACTGATTCACCCGCAATCGGTGATTCATTCGATGGTGCGTTATCAGGATGGCAGCGTGCTGGCGCAGTTGGGTGAACCGGATATGCGTACGCCGATTGCCCATTCCATGGCGTGGCCGAATCGAGTGAAGTCCGGTGTGAAGCCGCTTGATTTCTGCAAGCTAAGTTCCCTGACGTTCAGTGAACCAGACTATGACCGTTACCCTTGTCTGAAGCTTGCAATGACGGCCTTTGACCAGGGGCAGGCGGCGACAACGGCACTGAATGCAGCCAATGAAATTACCGTTGAAGCATTTCTGAATCAGCAAATTCGTTTTACCGATATTGCGGCGTTAAATTTATCGGTACTGGAGATGATGGATTTGCGCGAACCACAGAGCGTGGAAGAGGTGCTGACGGTGGATGCAGCTGCGCGTAATATTGCGCGCCAACAGGTGACACGTCTCGCAAGCTGGTGATAAAGCAACCACTAGTCGTCGTGCTATTTGTTAGCGTTGGGCTTCAGTGATATAGTCTGCGCCATCTGATCGCAGGTATTTGACTTTACGTGGTCAGGTGAGCCGTGGTTTGACACGGCTTTTTTATGTATCGGCTTCAGTATTCCTGAGTACCGTTAAATCCTTTTCAGGGACAAAAAACGCGTTATGTTGTCTGCGAATCAACCAATAAGCGAAAACTTGCCAGCTCATGGCTGCCGTCATGTAGCAATCATTATGGATGGCAATGGCCGCTGGGCGAAAAGACAAGGGAAGATACGAGCCTTTGGGCATAAAGCTGGGGCGAAATCCGTTCGCCGCGCCGTTTCTTTTGCCGCCAATAACGGCATTGATGCGTTAACGCTCTATGCTTTTAGCAGTGAAAACTGGAATCGACCGCTGCAGGAAGTGACTGCGTTGATGGAATTGTTTGTGTGGGCGCTAGACAGCGAAGTAAAAAGCCTGCACCGCCACAACGTCCGCCTGCGTATCATTGGCGATACCAGTCGTTTTAACTCACGTTTGCAGGAACGGATTCGTAAAGCAGAGGCGCTGACTGAAAATAATACCGGTCTGACGCTGAATATTGCGGCGAATTACGGCGGACGCTGGGATATTATCCAGGGCGTTCGGCATCTCGCCGAACAGGTTCAGGAAGGGCTGTTGAGACCCGACCAAATTGATGAAGAAGCGCTGAGCAAGCAAATCTGCATGAATGAACTGGCACCTGTGGATTTAGTAATTAGGACAGGGGGAGAACATCGCATAAGTAACTTTTTGATATGGCAAATTGCCTATGCCGAACTTTACTTTACAGATGTTCTTTGGCCCGATTTTGATGAACAAGACTTTGAAGGTGCGCTGCATGCCTTTGCCAATCGAGAGCGTCGTTTCGGCGGCACCGAGCCTGGTGGCGACAACGCCTGATGGGGGTAGCTTTTGCTGAAGTATCGCCTGATTTCCGCTTTTGTATTAATACCCATTGTCATTGCGGCGCTGTTTTTACTGCCCCCGGTGGGATTCGCTATTGTTACGCTGGTGGTGTGCATGCTCGCCGCGTGGGAATGGGGACAGTTTAGCGGCTTTACCTCGCGTACGCAGCGAGTATGGCTTGCGGTACTTTGTGGCTTTATTCTGGCCGTAATGCTGTTCACGTTGCCTGAATATCATCATGATATTCATCAGCCTCTGGTGGCTGGTTCCTTGTGGATATCGTTGGCCTGGTGGGTTGCCGCGCTGTTACTGGTGCTGTTTTATCCCGGCTCCGCGGCGTTGTGGCGTCATTCAAAAGTGCTGCGACTGATTTTTGGTTTGCTCACTATTATTCCTTTTTTCTGGGGTATGGTTGCGCTGCGCGCCTGGCACTACGACGAAAACCACTACAGCGGTGCGATCTGGCTGCTTTATGTGATGATTCTCGTCTGGGGGGCTGACTCCGGGGCCTATATGTTTGGTAAACTGTTTGGCAAACATAAGCTGGCACCGAAGGTTTCTCCGGGCAAAACCTGGCAAGGATTTATCGGCGGTTTGTTTACGGCCGCGATCATCTCCTGGGGCTACGGCGTCTGGGCGAATCTTGAAGTGGCACCATCAATACTGCTGGTGTGCTCGATTTTTGCTGCGCTTGCCTCCGTGCTCGGTGATTTAACCGAAAGTATGTTCAAGCGTGAAGCAGGGATTAAGGACAGTGGACACCTGATTCCAGGGCATGGCGGTATACTGGATCGCATTGATAGCCTGACAGCGGCTGTTCCAGTGTTTGCGTGTTTGCTTTTACTGGTATTCGGGACGATTTAACGGAAGGTTTTATGCTGAGCATTCTCTGGAATCTGGCGGCGTTCATAGTTGCACTGGGTGTACTGATTACCGTGCATGAATTTGGCCATTTCTGGGTTGCTCGCCGCTGTGGCGTGCGCGTAGAACGGTTTTCCATCGGTTTTGGTAAATCACTCTGGACGCGCACCGACCGCCACGGTACGCAATTTGTCATCGCCCTTATCCCGCTGGGCGGCTACGTCAAAATGCTCGACGAACGCGTCGAGCCTGTCGCGCCTGAACTGCGACACAGCGCATTCAACAATAAAACCGTTGGACAACGCGCCGCCATCATCGCTGCCGGACCGGTAGCCAACTTCATCTTTGCGATTTTCGCTTACTGGCTGGTGTTTATCATCGGCGTCCCTGGCGTGCGTCCGGTAGTAGGTGACATTGCCCCCAACTCCATCGCGGCGAGTGCGCAAATTACATCCGGGATGGAACTTAAAGCGATTGATGGCATCGAAACCCCTGATTGGGATGCCGTGCGACTGCAGCTGGTTGCTAAAATTGGCGATCCGCAGACCACCATCAGCGTATCGCCATTTGGGTCAGACGCCCGTCAGGACAAAGTGCTCGATTTACGTCAATGGCGTTTCGAGCCAGACAAAGAGGATCCCGTCGCTGCGCTGGGCATTCGTCCGCGCGGCGCGCAGATCGAGCCGGTATTAGCCGAAGTACAGGCAAACTCGGCGGCGAGCAAAGCGGGTTTGCAAGCAGGCGACAGGATCGTTAAAGTCGATGGTCAACCATTAACAGAGTGGATGACCTTTGTTACTCTGGTGCGCGATAATCCGGGTACGTCTCTCGCGCTGGAAGTTGAAAGGCAGGGCAGTCCGCTTTCGCTGACGCTGATCCCGGATACGAAGTCGGTCGGCAAGAAGGCAGAAGGGTTTGCAGGCGTTGTGCCAAAAGTGATCCCGCTGCCAGATGAGTACAAGACAATACGCCAGTATGGGCCGTTCAGCGCCATCCTTGAAGCCACGGATAAAACATGGCAACTGATGAAGCTGACGGTCAACATGTTGGGGAAATTGATAACCGGTGATGTGAAACTGAACAACCTCAGTGGGCCAATTTCGATTGCCCAGGGGGCTGGGATGTCAGCGGAATTCGGGGTGATTTACTATCTCATGTTCCTCGCGCTCATTAGCGTGAACCTTGGGATAATCAATCTGTTCCCGCTTCCCGTTTTAGACGGGGGTCATCTGCTGTTTTTAGCGATTGAAAAGCTAAAAGGCGGGCCGGTATCCGAGCGAGTTCAAGACTTTAGTTATCGCATTGGCTCGATTTTGCTGGTGCTGTTAATGGGGCTTGCACTTTTCAATGATTTCTCTCGGTTGTAAGAGAGTTAGTTAGGAAGAACGCATAATAACGATGGCGATGAAAAAGTTGCTCATAGCGTCGCTGCTGTTTAGCAGCGCCACCGTATACGGTGCTGACGGGTTCGTAGTGAAAGACATTCATTTCGAAGGCCTTCAGCGTGTCGCCGTTGGTGCGGCCCTCCTCAGTATGCCTGTGCGCCCCGGCGATACGGTTAATGATGATGATATCAGTAATACCATCCGTGCTCTGTTTGCCACCGGCAACTTCGAGGATGTCCGCGTCCTGCGTGATGGTGATACCCTGCTGGTACAGGTAAAAGAACGTCCAACGATCGCCAGTATCACTTTCTCCGGTAACAAGTCGGTGAAAGATGACATGCTCAAGCAAAACCTTGAAGCATCCGGTGTTCGTGTGGGTGAGTCTCTGGACCGCACAACCCTTTCAGACATTGAAAAAGGTCTGGAAGACTTCTACTACAGCGTCGGTAAATACAGCGCCAGCGTGAAAGCGGTTGTGACTCCGCTGCCGCGTAACCGTGTTGACCTGAAGCTGGTCTTCCAGGAAGGTGTCTCTGCGAAGATCCAGCAGATCAACATTGTGGGTAACCACGCGTTCAGCACCGACGAACTGATCTCCACCTTCCAGCTGCGCGATGAAGTGCCGTGGTGGAACGTGGTGGGCGATCGCAAATACCAGAAACAGAAACTGGCGGGCGACCTTGAAACCCTGCGCAGCTACTATCTGGATCGTGGTTACGCGCGTTTCAACATCGACTCGACGCAGGTGAGCCTGACGCCGGACAAGAAAGGCATCTACATTACGATCAACATCACGGAAGGCGATCAGTACAAGCTTTCGGGTGTTGAGGTGAGTGGTAACCTGGCGGGGCATTCTGCTGAAATCGAATCGCTGACCAAAATTCAGCCAGGCGATCTCTATAGCGGATCCAAAGTCACCAAAATGGAAGACAGCATTAAGAAGCTGCTCGGCCGCTATGGTTATGCCTATCCGCGCGTACAGACTCAGCCGGAAATCAATGACGCGGATAAAACCGTTAAGCTGCACGTGAATGTTGACGCGGGTAACCGTTTCTACGTGCGTAAGATCCGCTTCGTCGGTAACGACACCTCCAAAGACTCCGTTCTGCGTCGCGAAATGCGTCAGATGGAAGGCGCATGGTTAGGTAGCGATCTCGTTGATCAGGGTAAAGAGCGTCTGAACCGTCTGGGCTATTTTGAAACGGTTGATACTGATACCCAGCGCGTACCGGGCAGCCCGGATCAGGTTGATGTCGTTTATAAAGTGAAAGAGCGTA
Organism: Enterobacter sp. fkY84-1; assembly: GCF_052974705.1. Lineage (NCBI taxonomy): Bacteria > Pseudomonadati > Pseudomonadota > Gammaproteobacteria > Enterobacterales > Enterobacteriaceae > Enterobacter > Enterobacter sp. fkY84-1. Next base: position 859,206 of record NZ_CP169393.1, read on the forward strand.
ACACCGGTAGCTTTAACTTCGGTGTGGGCTACGGTACTGAAAGTGGCGTCAGCTTCCAGGTTGGCGTGCAGCAGGATAACTGGCTGGGTACGGGTTACTCTGTCGGAATTAACGGTACCAAAAACGACTACCAGACCTACTCTGAGTTCTCTGTAACGAACCCATACTTCACCGTTGACGGTGTGAGCCTGGGCGGTCGTATCTTCTACAACGACTTTAAAGCCGACGATGCGGATCTGTCCTCCTACACCAACAAGAGTTACGGTGTGGACGGTACGCTTGGCTTCCCGATTAACGAATACAACACCCTGCGAGCGGGCTTAGGTTACGTGCATAACGACCTGTCCAATATGCAACCGCAGGTGGCCATGTGGCGTTACCTGGATTCTATTGGCCAGTCGGCGAGCACGACCAGCGATAATAACGGTTTTGCGGCAGATGACTTCACCTTCAACTACGGCTGGACCTATAACCGTCTCGACCGTGGCTACTTCCCAACGGAAGGTTCTCGCGTCAACCTGAACGGTAAAGTCACCGTCCCGGGTTCCGATAACGAGTTCTATAAGGTGACGCTGGATACTGCGTCCTACTTCCCGATCGATGACGATCACAAGTGGGTGGTTCTGGGTCGTACCCGTTGGGGCTATGGTGATGGTTTAGGCGGCAAAGAGATGCCGTTCTATGAAAACTTCTATGCCGGTGGTTCCAGCACCGTTCGTGGCTTCCAGTCCAACAACATTGGTCCGAAAGCGGTTTACTACGGCGGGAACGACAAAGATAACTGCGATAAAGGTCCAGGACAGCTTTGTAGTTCTGACGATGCAGTCGGCGGTAACGCTATGGCCGTTGCCAGCCTGGAGTTCATCACGCCAACGCCGTTTATCAGTGATAAATATGCGAACTCGGTGCGTACGTCCTTCTTCTGGGATGCAGGTACCGTGTGGGATACAAACTGGAGCACGAAAGGTATGCCTAGCGATGTTCCTGACTACAGCGATCCGAGCAATATTCGCATGTCTGCCGGTATCGCATTACAATGGATGTCACCGCTGGGGCCGTTGGTCTTCTCTTACGCCCAGCCGTTTAAGAAATATGATGGAGACAAAGCGGAGCAATTCCAGTTTAACATTGGTAAAACCTGGTAATAATCCGCTGCAAAGGAATGCGTTGGCAGTGTAGCGCTGACAACTGGCGATCGGTAATACGGTCGCCTTGCCACGCAAAGAACGGTACCTTCTGGTGCCAATGGGATGGTAAGGAGTTAATTGTGAAAAAGTGGTTATTAGCTGCAGGTCTCGGTTTAGCGATGGCAACTTCTGCTCAGGCAGCAGACAAAATTGCAATCGTCAACATGGGTAATTTGTTCCAGCAGGTTGCACAGAAAACAGGTGTTTCTGCGACGCTGGAAAACGAATTCAAAGGCCGTGCAAGCGAACTGCAGGGTATGGAAAACGATCTTCAGTCCAAAATGCAGCGTCTGCAGCGTGATGGTTCTACCATGAAGGCAAGCGACCGCAGCAAGCTGGAAAAAGACGTAATGGCTCAGCGCCAGGCGTTCTCCCAGAAAGCGCAGGCTTTCGAGCAGGATCGTCAGCGTCGTTCTAACGAAGAACGCGGCAAGCTGGTGACTCGCATTCAGACCGCTGTTAAAGCAGTGGCTGCCGATCAGAGCATCGATCTGGTTGTTGATGCGAACGCCGTCGCTTTCAACAGCAAAGATGTTAAAGACATCACTGCTGACGTTCTGAAACAGGTTAAATAAGTAATGCCTTCAATTCGACTGGCTGATTTAGCTCAGCAGTTGGATGCAGAATTACACGGTGATGGCGATATCGTCATCACCGCTGTTGCGTCCATGCAATCTGCTAAAGCTGGCACGATTACCTTCATGGTAAGCCCTAAGTACCGTGAGCAACTGGCTCAATGCCAGGCGTCAGCTGTTGTTCTGACGCAGGACGATCTTCCATTTGCCACTGTAAGCGCGCTGGTAGTGAAAAACCCCTACCTGACGTATGCACGCATGGCTCAAATTCTTGATACCACGCCGCAACCGGCCCAGAACATTGCTGCCAGCGCAGCGATTGATGAGACGGCCAGGCTGGGTAACAACGTCGCCGTTGGTGCGAATGCGGTTATCGAATCCGGCGTCGAGCTGGGCGATAACGTCGTCATTGGCCCGGGCTGCTTCGTTGGGAAAAATACGAAAATCGGCGCCGGGACCCGTTTATGGGCCAATGTGTCCGTATACCATGACGTTGAAATTGGCGAAAACTGCCTCGTCCAGTCCAGCACCGTGATTGGTTCTGATGGCTTTGGTTACGCTAACGATCGCGGTAACTGGGTTAAGATCCCGCAGCTTGGTCGCGTTATTATTGGCGATCGCGTGGAGATCGGCGCCTGTACCACCATTGACCGTGGCGCGCTTGACGACACGATCATTGGCAATGGTGTTATCATCGATAACCAGTGCCAGATTGCGCATAACGTTGTGATTGGCGACAATACCGCGGTTGCGGGTGGCGTCATCATGGCGGGCAGCCTGAAAATTGGCCGTTATTGCATGATTGGCGGTGCGAGCGTGATTAATGGCCATATGGAAATCTGCGACAAGGTGACCGTGACGGGAATGGGCATGGTAATGCGTCCTATCACTGAACCTGGCGTCTATTCCTCCGGCATTCCGCTCCAGCCCAACAAGGTATGGCGTAAAACAGCAGCTCTGGTGATGAACATTGATGATATGAGCAAGCGCCTCAAGTCCCTTGAGCGCAAGATCGATCAACAAGACTAAGCGTCATCCGTTTAACGCTATTTTTCCCGGCCTGTCGGCTTTCTAATAAACCGGCAGGCCGTGTTATTATTGTTATCAGTACATTTTGACAGGAAGAGTATTTTGACTACTGACACTCATACTCTGCATATTGAAGAGATTTTAGAACTTCTGCCGCACCGCTACCCGTTTCTGCTGGTAGACCGTGTGCTGGATTTTGAAGAAGGTCGTTTTCTGCGCGCAGTGAAAAATGTTTCCGTGAACGAGCCGTTCTTCCAGGGGCACTTCCCTGGTAAACCTATCTTCCCGGGTGTGTTGATTCTGGAAGCGATGGCTCAGGCTACCGGTATTCTGGCGTTTAAAAGCGTCGGTAAACTGGAACCCGGTGAGCTGTATTACTTCGCGGGTATTGACGAAGCGCGCTTTAAGCGCCCTGTCGTGCCTGGTGATCAGATGATCATGGAAGTCACTTTTGAAAAAACGCGTCGTGGCCTGACTCGCTTCAAAGGCGTAGCGCTGGTTGACGGTAAAGTTGTTTGCGAAGCGACGATGATGTGTGCTCGTAGCCGGGAGTCCTGATACGTGATTGATAAATCCGCCTTTATTCATCCTACCGCCATTGTGGAAACGGGTGCCATCGTTGGTGCTAACGCCCACATTGGCCCGTTTTGTATTGTTGGACCCCATGTCGAAATTGGTGAGGGTACAGTACTGAAATCTCACGTTGTGGTGAATGGTCACACGACCATTGGCTGCAATAACGAGATCTATCAGTTCGCCTCCATCGGCGAAGTTAACCAGGATCTGAAATATGCTGGTGAGTCGACCCGTGTGGAAATCGGCGATCGTAACCGTATTCGCGAAAGCGTCACCATTCATCGTGGAACAGTACAGGGTGGTGGGTTGACGAAGGTGGGCAGCGATAACCTGTTTATGGTGAATGCGCATATCGCGCACGACTGTACCGTGGGTGACCGCTGTATCCTTGCCAACAATGCCACGCTGGCAGGACACGTATCAGTTGATGACTTCGCAATTATTGGCGGCATGACCGCAGTCCATCAGTTCTGCATCATTGGTGCGCACGTGATGGTCGGCGGATGCTCCGGTGTGGCGCAGGACGTCCCACCGTATGTGATTGCGCAGGGCAACCATGCCACGCCGTTTGGCGTGAACATCGAAGGCCTCAAGCGTCGTGGTTTTAGTCGCGAAGCGATTACTGCCATCCGCAACGCGTACAAACTGCTGTACCGTAGCGGTAAAACGCTGGAAGAGGCGAAGCCGGAAATTGCCGAACTGGCGAAAAAGCACCCGGAAGTGGACGCGTTCATGGAGTTCTTTGACCGTTCAACAAGGGGTCTGATTCGTTAATGGTCGACAGTCGTCCGCTTACGATAGCCCTGGTCGCCGGAGAAACCTCCGGCGATATTCTTGGTGCCGGTCTCATCCGTGCGCTTAAGGCACGCGTACCCAATGCTCGCTTTGTCGGTGTTGCTGGCCCGCTGATGCAGGCCGAAGGCTGTGAGGCCTGGTATGAAATGGAAGAGCTGGCCGTGATGGGGATCGTTGAGGTGCTGGGACGGTTACGCCGTTTGCTGCACATCCGTGCCGATCTCACCCGCCGCTTTACCGAACTCAAACCCGATGTGTTTGTCGGTATCGATGCACCTGATTTCAACATTACCCTCGAAGGGAACCTGAAAAAGCAGGGCATTAAAACGATTCACTACGTCAGTCCGTCCGTCTGGGCGTGGCGACAGAAACGCGTTTTCAAAATCGGACGGTCCACCCACCTGGTGCTGGCTTTCCTGCCTTTCGAAAAAGCGTTTTACGACAGATTTAATGTTCCGTGCCGTTTTATCGGTCATACCATGGCGGATGCGATGCCACTGGATCCGGATAAAAACGCGGCGCGCGACGTGCTGGGCATCCCGCATGATGTGCACTGTCTGGCCTTACTGCCAGGCAGCCGTGGCGCAGAAGTTGAGATGCTGAGCGCCGATTTTCTTAAGACTGCGCAAATTCTTCGCCAGACCTGGCCCGATCTTGAAGTGGTCGTGCCGCTGGTGAATGCCAAACGCCGCGAGCAGTTTGAGCGCATCAAAGCTGACGTCGCCCCGGATCTTCACGTCCGTCTTCTGGACGGGCAGGGGCGGGAAGCGATGTATGCGAGCGATGCCGCACTGCTGGCCTCCGGCACGGCGGCGCTGGAGTGTATGCTGGCGAAATGCCCGATGGTGGTCGGTTACCGCATGAAGCCGTTTACCTTCTGGCTGGCAAAACGTCTGGTAAAAACAGATTACGTCTCCCTGCCAAACCTGCTTGCGGGTCGCGAGCTGGTGAAAGAGCTGCTGCAGGATGAATGCCAGCCGCAGGCGCTGGCGGAGGCCCTGCTGCCGCTGCTCGCCAACGGTAAAACCAGCCACCAGATGCACGATACCTTCCGCGAACTGCATCAACTGATCCGCTGTAATGCTGATGAGCAAGCGGCCGATGCGGTGCTGGAGTTAGCAAAATGATGGAATTTGTTTATCCTCACACCCACCTTGTGGCGGGGGTGGACGAAGTGGGTCGTGGTCCGTTAGTGGGAGCCGTGGTGACCGCTGCGGTGATCCTCGATCCGGCTCGGCCGATCGTCGGGCTGAACGACTCAAAAAAATTGTCTGAAAAGCGCCGGCTGGCGCTGTTTAGTGAGATTCAGGAGAAAGCGCTGGCCTGGAGCCTCGGGCGTGCTGAACCGCATGAGATAGACGAGCTGAATATTTTGCATGCCACGATGCTGGCGATGCAGCGTGCGGTGGCGGGGCTGAAAATTTCCCCTGAATATGTCCTGATTGACGGCAACCGCTGTCCGGCATTGCCCATGCCTTCAATGGCAGTGGTCAAAGGCGATAGCCGGGTCGCAGAAATTAGCGCAGCTTCTATTATTGCCAAAGTGACACGCGACGCCGAAATGGCCGCGCTGGATCTCACTTACCCTCAGTATGGTTTCGCCCAGCATAAGGGATATCCCACACCTTTCCACCTGGAGAGGCTGGCTGAACATGGCGCAACCGAACACCATCGGCGCAGTTTTGGCCCGGTAAAACGCGCCCTGGGACGGGTGTCCTGAATCATTACGCAAGCAATTAAGTAACGCGGAATCTGAAGATGGCTGAACCACGTTTCGTACACCTGCGGGTGCATAGCGACTACTCCATGATCGATGGGCTGGCGAAGACCGGGCCGCTGGTAAAAAAGGCGGCCTCGCTTGGCATGCCTGCGCTGGCGATCACCGATTTTACCAACCTGTGTGGTCTGGTGAAGTTCTACGGAACGGCGCACGGCGCGGGGATGAAGCCGATCGTCGGTGCAGATTTCCACGTGCAGAGCGACCTCATCGGGGATGAACTGACGCAAATCTCCGTGCTGGCGATGAACAATACGGGTTACCAAAACCTCACACTTCTGATCTCCAAAGCCTATCAGCGCGGTTACGGCGCGCTGGGACCGTGGATCGACCGCGACTGGCTGGCTGAACTGAACGAAGGGCTGCTCCTGATCTCAGGCGGCCGGATGGGGGACGTCGGAAAATCCCTGCTGCGCGGTAACAGCGCGCTGGTGGATCAATGCGTCTCGTTCTATGAAGAATATTTCCCGAATCGTTATTACCTGGAGTTGATCCGTACCGGCCGTCAGGATGAAGAGAGCTATCTTCATGCCGCGGTGGCGCTCGCAGAAGAGCGCGGGTTGCCCGTAGTGGCCACCAACGACGTGCGGTTCCTTGAGGCGGGCGATTTTGACGCTCACGAAATTCGCGTGGCGATCCACGATGGCTTTACCCTCGACGATCCGAAGCGGCCGCGTAATTACTCCGCTCAACAGTATATGCGCAGCGAGGAGGAGATGTGTGAGCTCTTCTCCGATATCCCCGAAGCGCTGGAAAACAGCGTAGAGATTGCCAAGCGCTGCAACGTCACCGTCCGCCTTGGCGAATACTTCCTGCCGCAGTTCCCGACGGGTGACATGACCACGGAAGATTTCCTGGTCATGAAATCGAAAGAAGGTCTGGAAGAGCGTCTGGAATTCCTGTTCCCGGATGAAGAAGAGCGTAAAAAGCGTCGTCCGGAGTATGACGAACGCCTGGACATTGAACTCCAGGTGATCAACCAGATGGGCTTCCCGGGCTACTTCCTGATCGTTATGGAGTTCATCCAGTGGTCGAAGGATAACGGCGTGCCGGTTGGACCGGGCCGTGGTTCCGGTGCTGGCTCGCTGGTGGCGTACGCGCTGAAAATTACCGACCTCGATCCGCTGGAATTCGACCTGCTGTTCGAACGTTTCCTCAACCCGGAACGTGTCTCGATGCCCGACTTCGACGTTGACTTCTGCATGGAGAAACGTGACCAGGTGATCGAGCATGTGGCCGATATGTACGGCCGTGATGCGGTATCGCAGATCATTACCTTCGGTACGATGGCGGCGAAAGCGGTTATCCGCGACGTGGGCCGCGTGCTGGGCCACCCGTACGGGTTTGTCGATCGCATCTCTAAACTGGTGCCGCCCGATCCGGGCATGACGCTGGCAAAAGCCTTTGAGGCTGAACCGCAGCTGCCGGAAATCTATGAAGCGGACGAAGAGGTCAAAGCGCTGATCGACATGGCGCGCAAGCTGGAAGGCGTCACGCGTAACGCCGGTAAGCATGCGGGGGGCGTGGTTATCGCCCCGACCAAAATCACCGACTTCGCGCCGCTGTATTGCGATGAAGCGGGCCAGCATCCGGTCACCCAGTTCGACAAGAACGACGTAGAATACGCCGGGCTGGTGAAGTTCGACTTCCTTGGCCTGCGTACGCTGACCATCATCAACTGGGCGCTGGAGATGATCAACGCCCGCCGCGAGAAGAACGGCGAGCCGCCGCTGGATATCGCGGCCATCCCGCTGGACGACAAGAAAAGTTTCGACATGCTGCAGCGCTCGGAGACCACCGCCGTCTTCCAGCTTGAATCCCGCGGCATGAAAGATCTGATTAAGCGCCTGCAGCCCGACTGCTTCGAAGATATGATCGCACTGGTGGCCCTGTTCCGTCCGGGCCCTTTGCAGTCAGGGATGGTAGATAACTTTATCGACCGTAAGCACGGGCGCGAAGAGATTTCCTACCCGGACGTTCAGTGGCAGCACGAAAGCCTGAAGCCGGTACTGGAGCCAACCTATGGCATCATCCTGTATCAGGAACAGGTGATGCAGATCGCCCAGGTGCTTTCCGGCTATACGCTTGGCGGCGCGGACATGCTGCGTCGTGCGATGGGTAAGAAAAAGCCGGAAGAGATGGCCAAGCAGCGCTCCATCTTTGAAGACGGTGCGAAGAAAAACGGCGTCGACGGCGAGCTGGCGATGAAAATCTTCGACCTGGTGGAGAAATTCGCCGGGTACGGATTTAACAAATCTCACTCAGCCGCCTATGCTTTGGTGTCGTATCAAACGCTGTGGCTGAAGGCACACTATCCTGCGGAGTTTATGGCGGCGGTAATGACCGCCGATATGGACAACACCGAGAAGGTGGTGGGCCTGGTGGATGAGTGCTGGCGCATGGGGCTGAAGATCCTGCCGCCGGATATTAACTCAGGTCTCTACCATTTCCACGTCAATGACGACGGGGAGATCGTTTACGGGATCGGCGCGATCAAGGGCGTGGGCGAGGGGCCGATCGAGGCGATCATCGAAGCGCGCAACAACGGCGGGTATTTCCGCGAGCTGTTCGATCTTTGCGCCCGTACCGATACCAAAAAGCTGAATCGCCGCGTGCTGGAAAAACTGATCATGTCCGGCGCGTTCGACAGGCTTGGGCCGCACCGCGCCGCGCTGATGAACTCGCTGGGCGACGCCCTGAAAGCGGCGGATCAGCACGCGAAAGCGGAAGCCATTGGCCAGGCGGATATGTTCGGGGTGCTGGCGGAAGAGCCGGAGCAGATTGAACAGTCGTATTCCAACTGCCAGCCGTGGCCAGAGCAGGTGGTGCTGGACGGCGAGCGTGAAACGTTAGGTTTGTACCTGACGGGTCACCCGATCAACCAGTACATTAAAGAAATTGAGCGCTATGTCGGCGGCCACAGGCTAAAAGACATGCATCCGACAGAACGTGGTAAAATCACCACGGCTGCGGGGCTCGTGATTGCTGCAAGGGTTATGGTCACCAAGCGCGGCAATCGTATCGGCATCTGTACGTTGGATGACCGTTCCGGGCGTCTGGAGGTGATGTTGTTCACCGACGCGCTGGATAAATACCAGCAATTGCTGGAAAAAGACCGCATACTTATCGTCAGCGGACAGGTCAGCTTTGATGACTTCAGTGGGGGGCTTAAAATGACCGCCCGCGAAGTGATGGACATTGACGAAGCCCGGGAAAAATATGCTCGCGGGCTTGCTATCTCGCTGACGGACAGGCAAATTGATGACCAGCTTTTAAACCGACTCCGTCAGTCTCTGGAACCCCACCGCTCGGGGACAATTCCAGTACATCTCTACTATCAGAGGGCGGATGCACGTGCGCGGTTGCGCTTTGGTGCAACGTGGCGTGTCTCTCCGAGCGATCGTTTACTGAACGATCTCCGTGGCCTCATTGGTTCGGAGCAGGTGGAACTGGAGTTTGACTAATACAGGAATACTATGAGTCTGAATTTCCTTGATTTCGAACAGCCGATTGCTGAGCTGGAAGCGAAAATCGATTCTCTGACAGCGGTAAGCCGTCAGGATGAAAAACTGGATATTAACATCGACGAAGAAGTGCATCGTCTGCGCGAGAAAAGCGTAGAGCTGACGCGCAAAATCTTTGCCGATCTCGGCGCATGGCAGGTGGCCCAGCTGGCACGCCATCCACAGCGTCCGTACACCCTGGATTATGTCCGCCTGGCGTTTGACGAATTTGACGAACTGGCAGGCGATCGCGCATACGCTGACGACAAAGCTATCGTTGGTGGTATCGCGCGTCTGGACGGACGCCCGGTGATGATCATTGGTCATCAGAAAGGCCGTGAAACCAAAGAGAAAATCCGTCGTAACTTTGGTATGCCAGCACCAGAAGGCTACCGTAAAGCCCTGCGTCTGATGGAGATGGCTGAGCGTTTCAACATGCCAATCATCACCTTCATCGACACCCCGGGTGCCTACCCAGGCGTGGGCGCGGAAGAGCGCGGTCAGTCTGAAGCCATCGCACGCAACCTGCGCGAGATGTCTCGTCTGAAGGTGCCGGTCATCTGTACCGTTATCGGTGAGGGTGGTTCCGGTGGTGCGCTGGCAATTGGCGTGGGTGATAAAGTGAATATGCTGCAGTACAGCACCTATTCCGTAATCTCCCCGGAAGGCTGCGCGTCCATTCTGTGGAAGAGTGCCGACAAAGCGCCTCTGGCTGCCGAAGCGATGGGCATCATTGCGCCACGCCTGAAAGAGCTTAAGCTGATCGATTCCATCATCCCGGAACCACTGGGTGGTGCACATCGTAAGCCGGAAGTGATGGCTGCTTCTCTGAAAGCACAGCTGCTGGCTGACCTGGCGGATCTGGACGTGCTGAGCAAAGAAGATCTGCTCAACCGTCGTTACCAGCGTCTGATGACCTACGGTTACGCGTAAGCTTCACAATTATCTGAAAAGCCGCACAATGTTGCGGCTTTTTTTATACCTGCGGTTTAGCCGGACTATGCTTAGCTAAAGTTTTTAAGGAGGAAGCCCATGAATATCATTGCCGTTATGGGGCCGCACGGCGTCTTTTATAAAGATGAGCCGATTAAGGAGCTGGAGCAAGCCCTGCAGTCGCGCGGGTATCAGCTAATCTGGCCGCACAACAGCGCCGATCTGCTGAAGTTCATCGAGCATAACCCGCGTATCTGCGGCGTGATCTTCGACTGGGATGAATATGACCTCGAACTGTGCAGCGATATCAACAAGCTGAACGAATATCTCCCGCTGTACGCGTTTATTAATACCCACTCAACCATGGACGTCAGCGCCAATGATATGCGTATGGCGCTGTGGTTCTTTGAATATTCCCTCGGCGTGGCGGAAGACATTGCGACCCGAATTCAGCAATACACGAATGAATATCTCGATAACATTACGCCGCCCTTTACCCGGGCGCTCTTCACCTACGTGAAAGAGGGGAAATATACCTTCTGTACGCCTGGGCATATGGCGGGAACGGCCTACCAAAAAAGCCCGGTGGGCTGCCTGTTCTATGATTTCTTTGGTGGCAACACGCTGAAAGCGGACGTGTCCATTTCAGTCACCGAACTAGGCTCGCTGCTGGATCATACCGGACCGCATCTGGAAGCCGAAGAGTATATCGCCCGCACCTTTGGGGCCGAGCAGAGCTATATGGTGACCAACGGCACCTCGACCTCGAACAAAATCGTCGGAATGTATGCCGCGCCTGCGGGGAGCACCCTGCTGATTGACCGTAACTGCCATAAATCGCTGGCGCACCTGCTGATGATGAGCGACGTTGTACCGCTCTGGCTGTCGCCCACGCGCAACGCGCTCGGTATTCTGGGCGGTATTCCGCGGCGGGAGTTCGCGCATGACGCGATTGAACGCAAGGTCGCGACGATCCCTGGCGCAGGCTGGCCTGTCCATGCGGTGATCACCAACTCGACCTATGACGGTCTGCTGTACAACACGGACTGGATCAAAAAGACTTTGGACGTGCCGTCGATCCACTTCGATTCCGCGTGGGTACCGTACACCAATTTCCACCCGATTTACGCGGGTAAAAGCGGCATGAGCGGTGAACGCGTGCCGGGTAAAGTGTTCTTCGAAACGCAGTCGACGCACAAAATGCTGGCCGCGTTTTCCCAGGCTTCGCTGATTCACATCAAAGGCGAATACGACGAAGAGACCTTTAACGAAGCCTTTATGATGCATACCACCACCTCACCAAGCTATCCGCTGGTGGCGTCTATCGAAACGGCTGCGGCGATGCTGCGCGGCAATCCCGGTAAACGTCTTATCAATCGCTCTGTGGAGCGCGCGCTGCATTTCCGTAAAGAGGTTCAGCGGCTGAAAGAGGAAGCCGACGGCTGGTTCTTTGATATCTGGCAGCCGGAAGAGATTGATGAAGCAGAATGCTGGCCGGTTTCGCCCGCCGAAGACTGGCATGGCTTCCGGGATGCCGATAGTGACCATATGTTCCTCGACCCGGTAAAAGTGACGATCCTGACGCCGGGTATGGATGAGCAGGGCAAGATGAGCGAGGAAGGGATCCCGGCTGCGCTGGTGGCGAAGTTCCTTGATGAACGCGGCGTGGTGGTGGAGAAAACAGGCCCCTATAATTTGCTGTTTCTGTTCAGCATCGGGATCGATAAAACCCGGGCGATGGGGCTGCTGCGCGGTCTGATGGAATTTAAGCGCGCCTACGATCTCAACCTGCGGGTGAAGAACATGCTGCCGGATCTCTACGCGGAAGATCCTGACTTCTACCGCAATATGCGTATTCAGGATCTGGCCCAGGGGATCCACAGGCTGATCCGTCAGCACGATCTGCCGCGTCTGATGCTACAGGCGTTCGATGTGTTGCCGGAGATGAAGTTTACCCCGCACAAGGCGTGGCAGCGCCAGGTGAGGGGGGAGGTCGAAACCGTCGAGCTGGAAAATCTGGTTGGGCGCGTATCGGCAAACATGATCCTGCCGTATCCGCCGGGCGTACCGCTCCTGATGCCGGGAGAGATGATTACCGAAGAGAGTCGGGCCGTGCTCGATTTCCTGCTGATGCTCTGTTCGGTAGGGCGTCACTATCCCGGTTTTGAGACGGATATCCACGGTGCGAAGCGCGACGAAAACGGCGTGTACTGGGTGCGAGTCCTAAAATAAGGGTGACCGCTTGCCAGGTGCGGGTTTTCGGTTGTAACGTTCAGGCATCATAAAAAGGAGAAGCTATGCTGGGTTTAAAAGCTGTTCATCATATTGCGATCATTGCGACCGATTACGCGAAGAGTAAGGCCTTCTACTGCGACATTCTCGGCTTTACGCTGTTGAGCGAGGCCTACCGTGAGGAGCGCGACTCCTGGAAGGGCGACCTGGCGTTAAACGGGCAGTATGTGATTGAACTGTTCTCTTTTCCTTTTCCGCCTGCGCGTCCGTCCCGTCCGGAAGCCTGTGGCCTGCGCCATCTTGCCTTCAGCGTCGATGACCTGGATAGCGCAGTAAAACATCTGGAAGCGCACGGCGTGACGTGTGAAGCAATCCGCGTCGATCCGTTTACCGACAAGCGCTTTACCTTTTTCAACGACCCGGACGGCCTGCCGCTGGAGCTTTATCAGCAGTAATCTTCGTCCTGTGTGATAATGCCCGCTCAGTTCGGGCATTTTTTATATGTAATTCCCTATGACCTTACCCGCTATCGCACACGCCGTTTCACCGTACCGCCAGCTGCTGGTGGGGTTTAGCGGTGGCCTGGATTCCACCGTTCTGCTCCATCGTCTTAAACGCTGGCGCGATCGGGAGCCTGACGTCCAGCTGCGGGCGATACATATTCATCACGGATTAAGTCCTCACGCAGAGGAGTGGGTGGCGCACTGCGAAGCTATGTGTGCGGCGTGGGCGATCCCGCTTCTCGTCGAGCGCGTCACGCTTGCGGAGGAAGGGCTGGGCATTGAGGCGCAGGCGCGTAAAGCCCGCTATGCCGCCTTTGCCGGGGCATTGCGTACAGGAGAAGCGCTGGTCACAGCCCAGCACCTGGACGATCAGTGTGAAACCTTTCTGCTGGCGCTTAAGCGGGGCAGCGGACCGGCAGGGCTTTCAGCCATGCCTGAGCGTTCTGAGTTTGCCGGTACAACGTTACTGCGTCCGCTGCTTGGCGAGACGCGCGCCTCGCTTGAGGCCTGGGCGCGAGAACATCAGCTCAGCTGGATTGAAGATGAGAGCAACCAGGATGACGGCTATGACCGTAACTTTCTGCGTCTGCGCGTCCTCCCGCTATTGAGCGAGCGCTGGCCGCATTTCGCCGACGCGACGGCAAGAAGCGCTATGCTGTGCGCCGAACAGGAATCGCTGCTGGACGAGCTGTTGAGTGACGAGCTGGCTGAACTGATTTCTGAAGACGGAGCGCTGGCGATTGCACCGCTGGAAGCGATGAGCCCGGTGCGCCGCGCCGCGCTGCTACGGCGCTGGCTGGCCTCTCATCACGCCGCGATGCCGTCGCGGGCGATGCTAAACCGTATCTGGGACGAAGTTGCCCTGGCGCGGGAGGATGCTTCCCCGTGCGTCCATCTGAACGGTTTTGACGTAAGGCGCTACAAAGGGGAACTCTGGTGGGTAAAATCAACGCCCTCACTGACCAGTGTGGTGCTCGACTGGCTTTCTCCTGCGCTTCCGCTGATATTGCCCAGTGAGGCAGGACGTGTCTCTCTTATACCGTCTGGTCATGTGAGGCTGCCAGAGGCAGGAGAACCGGTAACGGTACGCTTTAAGGCTGGCGGCATGCTGCATATTGTCGGGCGCAACGGGGGACGCAAGCTGAAGAAAATCTGGCAGGAGTGCAACGTGCCGCCGTGGCTGCGCGACACCACGCCGCTGCTGTTCTATGGTGAAACATTGATTGCTGCTGCGGGCATTTTCATCACGGAAGCGGGATGGGCGGAAGAGGGGGTCAGGTTTGAGTGGCAGAAAGCGTAACGGGCAGCCAGGCTGCCCGTTAATGTCATCAGGATTCGCTCACCACGACGGTGCCGATTTGCGGGTGGCTGAAGCTGGCTATTTTATCCAGGCGCAGCTCACGCGTCGCACCGGCATCTTCCACTATCAGGTATTCCACATTCTTACGTGAAACCAGATCGCTGGCCTTCGCCTTCAACACTTCGCCATCTTTTAGCTCCAGCGTCAGTAATAAATGATGCTGGCAGGCGAGTTCGAGGTTGTCATAGTCATCACAATTGATGGGTTGATAAGTATCATTCATCGACATAATCGCTCACCAGTAAATTCGCCGCAGCATACGCTGCTTTTTCCCTGACCGACTCTGAAAGGCTCTCATCAGAGGCCACTTCATTAAGCACTTTCAATACACAGCCCAACGCGTCCGGGACATACCCCAGATCTCCGCTGGCGATTTCCGCATACCGTTTGCGAATTAACTCACAATAATTATTCACATCCCCTCCCGCCAGCGCACTGACTTACTGTGAGATATCATTAAGCCTACGAAGATAAACTCGGTTTAGCAAGGTGACTATACCATACTCATTTAAGCAATATCAGCGCCTTGATAGCGGTGTATTTATCACCCTACAACAGCCTTTTGCCGCGGTTTTCGCTACAATGAGCGCCTGATTCGAATGGAGTTCTCTCATGGCGCTGAAAGCGACAATTTATAAAGCAGTGGTCAATGTGGCCGATCTCGATCGCAACCAGTTCCTGGACGCCTCGCTGACGCTGGCTCGCCACCCCTCCGAAACCCAGGAGCGCATGATGCTGCGCCTGCTGGCGTGGATTAAGTACGCTGACGAGCGTCTGCAGTTTACCCGTGGGTTAAGCGCAGAAGACGAGCCAGAAGCCTGGCTGCGCAACGATCATCTGGGTATCGATTTGTGGATCGAACTTGGACTGCCGGACGAGCGCAGAATTAAGAAGGCCTGCACTCAGTCCGCTGAAGTGGCCTTATTCGCGTATAATCAGCGCGCTGCGGAGATTTGGTGGCAGCAAAACAAGAGCAAGTGCGGACAGTTTAAAAATCTCACGGTCTGGTATCTGGATGATGAGCAGCTGGCGCAGCTGAGCGACTTTGCCAGCCGGACCATGGTGTTGCAGGCGACGATTCAGGACGGTGCCATCTGGCTCTCTGATTCTCAGAATAATCTGGAAATTCATTTGACGGCGTGGCAACCGGCCTCATGATCGTCTTGTCCCGAAACGTCAGCATTCCGGACAACGAGCTGGAGATCACCGCCATCCGTGCTCAGGGGGCAGGTGGGCAGCACGTCAACAAGGCCTCAACGGCAATCCATTTGCGTTTTGACATTCGGGCCTCAAGCCTGCCAGAGTATTATAAAGAAAGTCTGCTTGCTGCCAGCCATCACCTGATCACCAGCGATGGCGTGATGGTGATCAAAGCCCAGGAATACCGCAGCCAGGAGCTCAACCGCGAAGCGGCTATAGCCAGGCTGGTGGCGGTCATCAAAGAATTAACGGCAGTACAAAAAAGCCGCCGGGCAACGCGGCCAACCCGCGCATCGAAAGAGCGTCGGCTGGCCTCGAAGGCCCAAAAATCCACAGTGAAAGCACTACGCGGTAAAGTTCGTCGCCCCACAGAGTGACGAAAGGGAACACACTTTTCATAAGGAATTCATTGTGAAAAAAGCATTATGGTCAGCGCTGGCAGTGAGTACGCTGTTTGCGCTTTTCGGGTGTAACAACCGCTCCGAAACGCAGGTTTTACAACCCACGCAGACGGAAGAATTAAAACCGATGCAGCAGAGCTGGCGCGGCGTATTGCCTTGCGCGGACTGTGAAGGCATTGAAACGTCCCTGTTCCTGCAAAAAGACGGCACCTGGGTGATGAACCAGCGCTATCAGGGCGCAAAAGAGCCTTCTTCTTTTGCAACTTATGGAACATGGGCGCGAACGGCGGAGAAGCTGGTTCTGACGGATACCGCTGGCGAGAAAACTTATTTCCGCGCCAAAGGCGAGGGGATGGAGATGCTGGATCGTGAAGGCAATCCAATTGAATCCCAGTTCAACTACACGCTGGCGCCGGTAAAAGCGGCTCTGCCCGCGACGCCGATGGCGATGCGGGGGATGTACTTCTACATGGCGGATGCGGCGATCTTTACCGACTGCGCAACCGGTAAGAAGGTCAGCGTGGCAAACAATGCGCAGCTTGAACGTGATTACGCGGTGGCGCGCGGCAATGACAGCAAGCCGGTATTGCTGACGGTTGACGGTCACTTTACGCTGGAGCCTAACCCGGATAGTGGAGAGATGGTGAAAACGCTGGTGGCGGATAAAGACGCGAAGTTTGTTGCGGGTAAAGACTGTAACAGTAAATAAGCTGACGCTGAGCCATTAAAAAACCCCGCCTGAGCGGGGTTTTTTGTTTAGCCTTTGATGGCTTTCACCAGGTAATCAAGAATGTCGCCGGTCTTGATCATCTGTTTTTCGCCGCTGCGACGGTATTTGTATTCAATCTCGTCGCTGTCGAGGTTACGGTCGCCGATCACGACGGTGTGTGGGATACCGATCAGTTCCATATCGGCAAACATCACGCCCGGACGCTCTTTACGGTCATCCATCAGCACTTCGATACCCTGCGCACGCAGCTCGGCATACAGCTTCTCGGCCAGTTCCTGCACGCGGTAAGACTTGTGCATGTTCATTGGCAGAATCGCAACCTGGAACGGCGCGATGTTGTCTGGCCAGACGATGCCGCGCTCGTCATAGTTCTGCTCAATGGCGGCAGCTACCACGCGCGTCACCCCGATACCGTAGCAACCCATGGTCAGGATCTGGTTACGGCCATCTTCACCCTGAACAGCGGCGTTCAGCGCGCGAGAGTATTTATCACCCAGCTGGAAGATGTGACCGACTTCAATGCCGCGCTTGATCATCAGGGTACCCTGACCGTCCGGGCTTGGATCGCCTGCGACCACGTTACGGATGTCTGCTACTTCCGGCGTCGCCACGTCGCGATCCCAGTTGATGCCGAAGTAGTGTTTACCGTCGATGTTAGCACCGGCGGAGAAGTCGCTCATCGCGGCTACCGTGCGGTCAATAACAACAGGAACCGGCATATTCACCGGACCGAGAGAACCTGGGCCAGCATTGACCACGGCGCGGATTTCCGCTTCCGTTGCGAACGTCAGCGGGCTGGCAACCTGCGGCAGCTTCTCTGCTTTCACTTCGTTCAGCTCGTGATCGCCACGCACCAGCAGGGCAACCAGCGGGTAAGCGCTCCCTTCAGTGGCTTTCACCAGCAGCGTCTTCACGGTTTTTTCGATCGGCAGGTTGAACTGCTCAACCAGCTCGGCAATGGTTTTCGCGTTTGGCGTATCAACCAGCGTCATCTCTTGCGTTGCCGCAGCACGTGGTTCTTTTGGTGCCAGCGCTTCTGCGAATTCGATGTTCGCCGCGTAATCGGAAGAGTCAGAGAAGATCACATCGTCTTCACCGCTCTGCGCCAGTACCTGGAATTCATGAGATGCGCTACCGCCGATGGAGCCGGTATCAGCCTGCACAGCACGGAAATCCAGACCCATGCGGGAGAAGATTTTGCTGTACGCCGCGTACATTGCGTCGTAGGTCTCTTGCAGGGATTCCTGAGAGGTATGGAAAGAGTAGGCGTCTTTCATCAGGAATTCGCGAGAGCGCATGACGCCGAAACGCGGGCGAACTTCGTCACGGAACTTAGTCTGGATCTGGAAGAAGTTCAGCGGCAGCTGTTTGTAAGAGCTCAGCTCATTACGAATCAGGTCGGTGATGACTTCTTCATGCGTTGGGCCGAGAACGAACGGACGCTCGCCACGATCGACGAAGCGCAGCAGTTCAGGACCATACTGTTCCCAACGACCGCTCTCCTGCCACAGGTCAGCGGGCTGAACCACGGGCATGGACACCTCGATAGCACCGGCGTTGTTCATCTCTTCACGCACGATGTTTTCGACTTTTTTCAGGACGCGCACGCCGGTCGGCAGCCAGGTGTATAACCCGGAGGCCAGCTTGCGGATCATCCCGGCGCGCAGCATCAGCTGATGGCTGATCACTTCGGCGTCGGCAGGCGTCTCCTTCAGAGTGGAGAGCAGATATTGGCTAGTACGCATGTTGTTACGGTTCCATTTCGACGATTGGAACAGGCTGAAACACCAGCCTGACACAAAAAAAGTGGTTTAGTTTACCAGTGTGGCAAAGATGCCAAAAGAGAGGAGAACAAAATTACCTGGGTTCAAGGGCAAACACTTCAAAACCTGCCCCGGTGACGCGCCAGCGAACGTTAAAATCCAGCAGCCAGACGGCGTACGTTTTACCTGCTTCCTCTTCTTTACGGTAGGCCGGACGCGGGTCCTGTGCCAGAACTTCGGTGATGAAATCCCGTAAGCGAGGATAGCGTTTCTCCAGTTGGCCGAACTGAGCGGTTATCTCAGGCGTAAAATATACAGGCATGTCCGCCTGTGGGGCGTCCTGAGCATAACTTGCACGCGCGTCCGGAAGGGCTTCGGCGAAGGGCAAATAGGGTTTGATGTCGATCACCGGCGTGCCGTCGACAAGGTCCAGGCTACCTAACTCCAGTATCACCCGATCTTTCTGGCAGCGTATGCCTTTCAGTTCAACCAGTGACATGCCAACCGGGTTTGGACGGAAGGTCGAGCGCGTCGCAAACACCCCCATTCTCGCATTGCCGCCAAGACGAGGAGGACGCACGGTAGGACGCCAGCCGCCTTCCATCGTCTGGTGAAACACGAACACCACCCACAGGTGGCTGAATGCCTCAAGCCCGCGTACCGCATCGGCCTGATTGTAAGGCGCAATCAGGTGAAGTTCACCGCGTCCGCTGGTGACAAGACCGGGCTGGCGGGGGACGGCGAACTTCTCTTTGTAAGGAGAGTGGATAACGCCTATCTGCTCGAACTGAAATGCACTCATTTCGCCGTGATGTTCAGCGCAGAACCGATGCACACCGCCTGACGGTAGCAGCCCGGCGTGCCGCTGGTGACTTCACAGCTGTGCAGCAGGACCGCGTTGGCTTTCATTTTTGCGGCATTAATCTGCATGCGTTTACGCGCTGTCGGGATATTCGGTGGTGAGTCCTGATTGGTCGCCTGACAGGATTCGCCGCTCACTTCGCCCAGTTCACGGAACGGTTTACCGACGAGTTCATCCGCTTTCGTGATAATGCGAACCGGCGCAGGGCGTACCACTTTCGGTTTCGCAGGCTCGGTCTTTGGCGGGGTTGCCGTGCTTTGAACAGGTTCAACGGGAGATCTGCTTAGCATAGAACAGCCGCTCAGCATGAGTGCTAAAAGACAGATCGGTAAAGCACGCATAATATTTCCTCAATGGATAATCAAAACGTCAGATATTGAATCAGTTGACTGCACAAATGACAAGACGGGCATAAGCCCGTCCTGATGATATTACACTGAGGTGAGATTACCAGCCCTTAACAGCGCCGCCGTTAAACACTTTGTTGGCTTCCTGGTAAACTTCGTCAGACTGATAGGCCTGTACGAATTTCTTCACGTTTTCCGCGTCTTTGTTGTCTTCGCGAGTCACGATCAGGTTTACGTATGGAGAGTCTTTATCTTCAACGAAGATACCGTCTTTAGCTGGGGTCAGGCCAATCTGGCTGGCGTACGTGGTGTTGATAACGGCCAGGGCAATCTGCGCATCGTCCAGAGAACGTGGCAGCTGCGGTGCTTCCAGCTCAACAATTTTCAGATTTTTCGGGTTCTCGGTGACATCCAGAACGGTTGGCAGCAGGCCAACACCGTCTTTCAGTTTGATCAGGCCCACTTTCTGCAGCAGCAGCAGGGAACGACCAAGGTTAGTTGGGTCGTTAGGGACGGCAACCTGAGAGCCCGGCTGCAGCTCGTCCAGGGATTTAATTTTCTTAGAGTAACCGGCAATTGGATAAACGAAGGTGTTACCCACGCCCACCAGTTTATAGCCGCGATCTTTGATCTGTTGGTCCAGGTATGGTTTATGCTGGAAGGCGTTCGCGTCGATATCACCTTTGCTCAGCGCTTCGTTCGGCAGAACGTAATCGTTGAAGGTCACCAGCTCCACGTCCAGGCCATATTTCTCTTTCGCCACTTTCTGAGCAACTTCTGCGACCTGCTGTTCTGCACCTACGATAACGCCCACTTTAATGTGGTTCGGATCTTTTTCATCCTGACCGCAACCCACCAGTGCCAGAGAGCCGATCAGCGCGCCTACTGCTGCGAAGGTCTTTAATTTAAACGCCATGTTTTATCCTTAACTCGTAGAGTTTATGTTGTGTGTAACGTTATTTGTGCGTAACAGCCCGGACGATGCGATCGCCAGAGAACTGGATTAAGTAAACCAGAACAACCAGCAATACCAGAACGGTATTCATCACGGTCGCGTTATATCCAATATAGCCGTACTGGTAACCAATCTGACCTAAACCGCCCGCGCCTACGGCACCGCCCATCGCGGAATAACCGACCAGGGTGATAAGCGTAATGGTTGCCGCATTCACCAGCCCTGGCAGTGCCTCAGGCAGCAGAACCTTGCGGACGATCTGCATCGGCGTGGCGCCCATCGCGCGTGACGCTTCGATCAAACCGGTTGGGATCTCCAGCAGGGCGTTTTCCACCATGCGGGCGATAAACGGCGCAGCGCCTACGGTCAGCGGAACGATCGCCGCCTGCAGACCGATAGACGTTCCGACGATCACGCGGGTAAATGGAATCATCCACACCAGCAGAATAATGAACGGGATAGAACGGAAGATGTTCACCAGCGCAGAGAGCGTACGGTACAGCTTCGCGTTCTCAATGATTTGACCCGGACGCGTCACGTACAGCAACACGCCGACCGGCAGGCCAATCACAAAACCAAAGAAGCCAGAGACAAAGGTCATTGCCAGCGTTTCCCAAACGCCGCGAACCAGCAGCCACATCATCGGCTCAGACATAACCCAGTACCTCTACTTTTACGTGATGTTCTTGCAGCCAGGCAATGGCTGCCTGGGTTTCTTCTTGTGTGCCGTGCATTTCTGTCAGCATGATGCCGAACTTCACGCCACCGGCGTAATCCATCTGCGCGCTGATGATGTTGTTATTCACGTTAAAGCGACGTGCGGTTTCGGAAAGCAGGGGAGCATCAACGGACTGACCGGTGAACTCCATGCGCAGCATCGGGACGCTGTCAGCTGTTGCTTCTGTTTTCAGACGTTCCAAATAGTCTTCCGGAATATCCAGATGCAGCGTGGACTGGATGAACTGCTGCGCCAGCGGGGTTTTCGGATGCGAGAACACTTCGCTTACCGTGTCCTGCTCGATCAGTTCACCGTTACTGATGACCGCCACGCAGTCGCAGATGCGTTTCACCACATCCATCTCGTGCGTAATAAGGAGGATCGTCAGGCCCAGACGACGGTTAATGTCTTTCAGCAGTTCCAGAATAGAACGCGTGGTTGCCGGATCCAGTGCGCTGGTGGCTTCATCACACAGCAGCACCTTAGGATTGCTGGCCAGCGCGCGGGCAATGGCCACACGCTGTTTTTGCCCACCGGACAGATTTGCCGGGTAGCTATCCTGTTTGTCGCCCAGACCCACGAGGTCGAGCAGCTCGGTGACGCGACGCTTCACTTCTTCTTTCGGCGTGTTATCCAGCTCCAGCGGTAAGGCAACGTTGCCGAACACGGTGCGGGAAGCCAGCAGGTTAAAGTGCTGGAAGATCATGCCAATCTGACGGCGCGCTTTGGTGAGTTCTTTCTCTGAAAGGGCGGTAAGTTCCTGGCCGCCAACTTCTACGCTGCCCTGGGTTGGGCGCTCAAGCAGGTTAACACAACGGATCAGCGTACTTTTACCTGCACCCGATGCGCCAATGACGCCATAAATTTGACCAGCAGGAACATGCAGGCTGACGTTGTTCAGTGCCTGAATGGTTCGGTTCCCCTGCTGGAACACTTTGGTGATATTGGAAAGTTTAATCATTAGATTATTTTTATCGTATGTAAGTTAGCCGTGGCATTTTCTTCTGCCAGATACGGGTGATGACCGTAAACAAAACGGATGTTAAGGCATCCAGACGTCTAAATCAATCCAACTCTGTACGATGAGCACTTTATTGCGCTGCGATTCATGAGATACTAGCTGAACATGCCTTTTTCAGGAGCAAACCGGTGGCAAAATCAGTACCCGCAATTTTTCTCGATCGTGACGGCACTATTAATGTGGATCACGGTTATGTCCATGAGATTGATGAGTTCGAGTTTATCGAGGGCGTAATAGATGCCATGCGCCAGCTGAAAGAGATGGGCTATGCGCTGGTGGTGGTGACGAACCAGTCTGGTATTGCACGCGGTAAATTCACCGAAGCGCAGTTCGAGACGCTGACCGAATGGATGGACTGGTCACTTGCCGACCGCGGTGTGGATCTCGATGGCATCTACTATTGTCCGCATCATCCGCAGGGCACCGTAGAAGCATATCGTCAGACCTGTGATTGCCGTAAGCCGCATCCGGGGATGTTTATCTCTGCGCAGGAGTTCCTGCACATTGATATGGCGGCTTCTTATATGGTGGGCGATAAACTGGAAGATATGCAGGCAGCCGCAGCCGCGGGTGTAGGGACTAAAATATTAGTGCGTACCGGCAAGCCAGTGACGCCAGAGGCTGAGAATGCGGCGGATTGGGTGATTAATAGTCTGGCCGATCTGCCAAAAGAGATTAAAAAGCACCAAAAATAGCCTTTTTGGTGAAAAGGTGAGCGGTTGAAATAAAAATGCATTTTTCCGCTTGTCATTCCTCGGCGGCTCCCTATAATGCGCCTCCATCGACACGGCGGATGTGAATCACTTCACAGACAATGCGGTCGGTTGAAGAGAAAAAATCCTGAAATAACGGGTTGACTCTGAAAGAGGAAAGCGTAATATACGCCACCTCGCAACGGTGAGCGAAAGCCGCGTTGCACTGCTCTTTAACAATTTATCAGACAATCTGTGTGGGCACTCAAAGTGACATGGATTCTTAACGTCCTCGGACAAAAAAATGAATACCAAGTCTCTGAGTGAACATACGTAATTCATTACGAAGTTTAATTCACGAGCATCAAACTTAAATTGAAGAGTTTGATCATGGCTCAGATTGAACGCTGGCGGCAGGCCTAACACATGCAAGTCGAGCGGCAGCGGAAAGTAGCTTGCTACTTTGCCGGCGAGCGGCGGACGGGTGAGTAATGTCTGGGAAACTGCCTGATGGAGGGGGATAACTACTGGAAACGGTAGCTAATACCGCATAATGTCGCAAGACCAAAGAGGGGGACCTTCGGGCCTCTTGCCATCAGATGTGCCCAGATGGGATTAGCTAGTAGGTGGGGTAACGGCTCACCTAGGCGACGATCCCTAGCTGGTCTGAGAGGATGACCAGCCACACTGGAACTGAGACACGGTCCAGACTCCTACGGGAGGCAGCAGTGGGGAATATTGCACAATGGGCGCAAGCCTGATGCAGCCATGCCGCGTGTATGAAGAAGGCCTTCGGGTTGTAAAGTACTTTCAGCGGGGAGGAAGGCGTTGAGGTTAATAACCTCAGCGATTGACGTTACCCGCAGAAGAAGCACCGGCTAACTCCGTGCCAGCAGCCGCGGTAATACGGAGGGTGCAAGCGTTAATCGGAATTACTGGGCGTAAAGCGCACGCAGGCGGTCTGTCAAGTCGGATGTGAAATCCCCGGGCTCAACCTGGGAACTGCATTCGAAACTGGCAGGCTAGAGTCTTGTAGAGGGGGGTAGAATTCCAGGTGTAGCGGTGAAATGCGTAGAGATCTGGAGGAATACCGGTGGCGAAGGCGGCCCCCTGGACAAAGACTGACGCTCAGGTGCGAAAGCGTGGGGAGCAAACAGGATTAGATACCCTGGTAGTCCACGCCGTAAACGATGTCGACTTGGAGGTTGTGCCCTTGAGGCGTGGCTTCCGGAGCTAACGCGTTAAGTCGACCGCCTGGGGAGTACGGCCGCAAGGTTAAAACTCAAATGAATTGACGGGGGCCCGCACAAGCGGTGGAGCATGTGGTTTAATTCGATGCAACGCGAAGAACCTTACCTACTCTTGACATCCAGAGAACTTTCCAGAGATGGATTGGTGCCTTCGGGAACTCTGAGACAGGTGCTGCATGGCTGTCGTCAGCTCGTGTTGTGAAATGTTGGGTTAAGTCCCGCAACGAGCGCAACCCTTATCCTTTGTTGCCAGCGGTTCGGCCGGGAACTCAAAGGAGACTGCCAGTGATAAACTGGAGGAAGGTGGGGATGACGTCAAGTCATCATGGCCCTTACGAGTAGGGCTACACACGTGCTACAATGGCGCATACAAAGAGAAGCGACCTCGCGAGAGCAAGCGGACCTCATAAAGTGCGTCGTAGTCCGGATTGGAGTCTGCAACTCGACTCCATGAAGTCGGAATCGCTAGTAATCGTAGATCAGAATGCTACGGTGAATACGTTCCCGGGCCTTGTACACACCGCCCGTCACACCATGGGAGTGGGTTGCAAAAGAAGTAGGTAGCTTAACCTTCGGGAGGGCGCTTACCACTTTGTGATTCATGACTGGGGTGAAGTCGTAACAAGGTAACCGTAGGGGAACCTGCGGTTGGATCACCTCCTTACCTTAAAGAACCTGCCTTTGTAGTGCTCACACAGATTGTCTGATGAAAAACAGTAGTAAAAATCTCTGCAGGCTTGTAGCTCAGGTGGTTAGAGCGCACCCCTGATAAGGGTGAGGTCGGTGGTTCAAGTCCACTCAGGCCTACCAAATTTTCCCTGATACTGCGTTGCGGCAACGCTCACATACTGATGTATGCTTCGCGTTACCACGCCTTGTCTCAGGAAAAATTACCGGTACAGAGATTGCAAAACGATGGGGCTATAGCTCAGCTGGGAGAGCGCCTGCTTTGCACGCAGGAGGTCTGCGGTTCGATCCCGCATAGCTCCACCATCTTTTACTGCGAACCCAAGAAAACTTCAGAGTGAACCTGAAAAGGTGCACTGCGAAGTTTTGCTCTTTAAAAATCTGGATCAAGCTGAAAATTGAAACGACACATCTTTAAGGTGTGTTCGAGTCTCTCAAATTTTCGCAATCAGAAGTGAAACATCTTCGGGTTGTGAGGTTAAGCGACTAAGCGTACACGGTGGATGCCCTGGCAGTCAGAGGCGATGAAGGACGTGCTAATCTGCGAAAAGCGCCGGCGAGGTGATATGAACCTTTGACCCGGCGATGTCCGAATGGGGAAACCCAGTGTGATTCGTCACACTATCGTTAACTGAATACATAGGTTAACGAGGCGAACCGGGGGAACTGAAACATCTAAGTACCCCGAGGAAAAGAAATCAACCGAGATTCCCCCAGTAGCGGCGAGCGAACGGGGAGCAGCCCAGAGTCTGAATCAGCTTGTGTGTTAGTGGAAGCGTCTGGAAAGTCGCACGGTACAGGGTGACAGTCCCGTACACGAAAACGCACAGGTTGTGAACTCGAAGAGTAGGGCGGGACACGTGGTATCCTGTCTGAATATGGGGGGACCATCCTCCAAGGCTAAATACTCCTGACTGACCGATAGTGAACCAGTACCGTGAGGGAAAGGCGAAAAGAACCCCGGCGAGGGGAGTGAAAAAGAACCTGAAACCGTGTACGTACAAGCAGTGGGAGCACCTTCGGGTGTGACTGCGTACCTTTTGTATAATGGGTCAGCGACTTATATTCTGTAGCAAGGTTAACCGTATAGGGGAGCCGAAGGGAAACCGAGTCTTAACTGGGCGTTAAGTTGCAGGGTATAGACCCGAAACCCGGTGATCTAGCCATGGGCAGGTTGAAGGTTGGGTAACACTAACTGGAGGACCGAACCGACTAATGTTGAAAAATTAGCGGATGACTTGTGGCTGGGGGTGAAAGGCCAATCAAACCGGGAGATAGCTGGTTCTCCCCGAAAGCTATTTAGGTAGCGCCTCGTGAACTCATCTTCGGGGGTAGAGCACTGTTTCGGCTAGGGGGCCATCCCGGCTTACCAACCCGATGCAAACTACGAATACCGAAGAATGTTATCACGGGAGACACACGGCGGGTGCTAACGTCCGTCGTGAAGAGGGAAACAACCCAGACCGCCAGCTAAGGTCCCAAAGTCATGGTTAAGTGGGAAACGATGTGGGAAGGCACAGACAGCCAGGATGTTGGCTTAGAAGCAGCCATCATTTAAAGAAAGCGTAATAGCTCACTGGTCGAGTCGGCCTGCGCGGAAGATGTAACGGGGCTAAACCATGCACCGAAGCTGCGGCAGCGACGCTTATGCGTTGTTGGGTAGGGGAGCGTTCTGTAAGCCGTTGAAGGTGGCCTGTGAGGGTTGCTGGAGGTATCAGAAGTGCGAATGCTGACATAAGTAACGATAAAGCGGGTGAAAAGCCCGCTCGCCGGAAGACCAAGGGTTCCTGTCCAACGTTAATCGGGGCAGGGTGAGTCGACCCCTAAGGCGAGGCCGAAAGGCGTAGTCGATGGGAAACAGGTTAATATTCCTGTACTTGGTGTTACTGCGAAGGGGGGACGGAGAAGGCTATGTTAGCCGGGCGACGGTTGTCCCGGTTTAAGCATGTAGGCGGAACGATTAGGTAAATCCGGTCGTTTTTTAACGCTGAGGTGTGATGACGAGGCACTACGGTGCTGAAGTAACAAATGCCCTGCTTCCAGGAAAAGCCTCTAAGCATCAGGTAACATCAAATCGTACCCCAAACCGACACAGGTGGTCAGGTAGAGAATACCAAGGCGCTTGAGAGAACTCGGGTGAAGGAACTAGGCAAAATGGTGCCGTAACTTCGGGAGAAGGCACGCTGATATGTAGGTGAAGCCCCTGCGGGTGGAGCTGAAATCAGTCGAAGATACCAGCTGGCTGCAACTGTTTATTAAAAACACAGCACTGTGCAAACACGAAAGTGGACGTATACGGTGTGACGCCTGCCCGGTGCCGGAAGGTTAATTGATGGGGTTAGCGGCAACGCGAAGCTCTTGATCGAAGCCCCGGTAAACGGCGGCCGTAACTATAACGGTCCTAAGGTAGCGAAATTCCTTGTCGGGTAAGTTCCGACCTGCACGAATGGCGTAATGATGGCCAGGCTGTCTCCACCCGAGACTCAGTGAAATTGAACTCGCTGTGAAGATGCAGTGTACCCGCGGCAAGACGGAAAGACCCCGTGAACCTTTACTATAGCTTGACACTGAACACTGGTCCTTGATGTGTAGGATAGGTGGGAGGCTTTGAAGTGTGGACGCCAGTCTGCATGGAGCCGTCCTTGAAATACCACCCTTTAATGGCTGGTGTTCTAACGTAGACCCGTAATCCGGGTTGCGGACAGTGTCTGGTGGGTAGTTTGACTGGGGCGGTCTCCTCCCAAAGAGTAACGGAGGAGCACGAAGGTTAGCTAATCCTGGTCGGACATCAGGAGGTTAGTGCAATGGCATAAGCTAGCTTGACTGCGAGAGTGACGGCTCGAGCAGGTGCGAAAGCAGGTCATAGTGATCCGGTGGTTCTGAATGGAAGGGCCATCGCTCAACGGATAAAAGGTACTCCGGGGATAACAGGCTGATACCGCCCAAGAGTTCATATCGACGGCGGTGTTTGGCACCTCGATGTCGGCTCATCACATCCTGGGGCTGAAGTAGGTCCCAAGGGTATGGCTGTTCGCCATTTAAAGTGGTACGCGAGCTGGGTTTAGAACGTCGTGAGACAGTTCGGTCCCTATCTGCCGTGGGCGCTGGAGAATTGAGGGGGGCTGCTCCTAGTACGAGAGGACCGGAGTGGACGCATCACTGGTGTTCGGGTTGTCATGCCAATGGCACTGCCCGGTAGCTAAATGCGGAAAAGATAAGTGCTGAAAGCATCTAAGCACGAAACTTGCCCCGAGATGAGTTCTCCCTGAGACTTTAAGTCTCCTGAAGGAACGTTGAAGACGACGACGTTGATAGGTCGGGTGTGTAAGCGCAGCGATGCGTTGAGCTAACCGATACTAATGAACCGTGAGGCTTAACCTTACAACGCCGAAGGTGTTTCGGCGAAGAGACAGATTTTCAGCTTTGATACAGATTAACAGAATTTGCCTGGCGGCTTTAGCGCGGTGGTCCCACCTGACCCCATGCCGAACTCAGAAGTGAAACGCCGTAGCGCCGATGGTAGTGTGGGGTCTCCCCATGTGAGAGTAGGGAACTGCCAGGCATCAAATTTAGTAGTAAGCCGGTGCATTAATCCGGTGGTTACAAGCAGTCTTCGGTGGAGCGGTAGTTCAGTCGGTTAGAATACCTGCCTGTCACGCAGGGGGTCGCGGGTTCGAGTCCCGTCCGTTCCGCCACTTATTAAAAGCCCTGAGCTAACGCTCAGGGCTTTTTTCTTATCTGACGTTTAATTATTGCGAAATTAGCAAAAATCCTCTGCATTTTGCGATCTTTTTCTCTATAACACCGCCAGCGATAATCGTCCTCAGTTTACGAACATAATGATTGAGGAATAGTATGACTCTCCCTGCATTTGGTCTGGGCACTTTCCGCCTGAAAGACGACGTTGTTATCGCATCAGTTAAAACCGCACTCGAACTGGGTTATCGTGCTGTTGATACGGCGCAGATCTATGAAAACGAAGCTGCCGTTGGCCAAGCCCTCGAAGAGAGCGGTGTGCCGCGTAATGAGCTGTTTATTACCACGAAAATCTGGATTGAGAATCTCAGCAAAGACAAGCTGATCCCAAGCCTGAAAGAGAGCCTGAAAAAACTGCGTACTGACTACGTGGATCTGACGCTGGTCCACTGGCCATCACCGAACGATGCCGTCTCCGTGGAAGAATTCATGCAGGCGCTGCTGGAAGCGAAAAAACAGGGCTTAACGCGTGAAATTGGGATCTCCAACTTCACTATCCCGCTGATGGAAAAGGCCATTGCTGCTGTTGGCGCAGAAAATATTGCGACCAACCAGATTGAGCTCTCTCCATATCTGCAAAACCGCAAAGTGGTGGACTGGGCAAAACAGCATGGGATCCACATCACCTCATACATGACGCTGGCCTACGGTAAGGCGCTGAAAGATGAGGTGATTATCCGTATCGCCGAGAAGCATAATGCGACGGCTGCGCAGGTCATTCTGGCATGGGCAATGGGTGAAGGGTATGCCGTGATCCCATCATCCACTAAGCGTGAAAACCTGGCGAGCAACCTGTTAGCAACGGATCTTCATCTGGATGCTGACGATAAAAAAGCGATCGCAGCCCTGGAGTGCAACGATCGCCTGGTCAGCCCGGAAGGCTTAGCGCCAAACTGGGATTAAGTTTGACCCACCCTCTGTAACCTGAACCCTCACACAGCTCCTCCGGGAGCTGTTTTTATATGTTCACTCAGAAAATCGATAAAGGCACGAATGCGCGTACTCACCGCTCTGTCGCTGTAATACACCGCGCTAAAAGGCATTTCCACTGGCAGGCGTTTATCGGCCATCAATTCCACCAGTTCACCCCGCGCAATCTCCTTATCAATCATATAGTCAGACAAACAGGCGATACCATTGCCTTCAAGACACAATTGCTTCAGCGTCTCCCCGCTGTTGGACGACAACCCGCAGGTGATCTCATGCAACTGACCGTCAGGGCAGGCGACGGGCCAGGTATTCAGCGAAACGGGTTCCGTGAAGCCCAGGCACAAATGCTGTTTCAACTCCTCAACCGTCTCCGGTTTGCCATGTTCAGCAATATACTGTGGTGACGCGATAATTTTACGGTAGCTGGCAAACAGCGGGCGGGCCCGCAGGCTGGAATCCGTCAGGGTTCCCGCCCGGATCGCCACATCTACCTTTCGCTCGATGAGGTTAATAAACGTCTCGGACGAGACCAGAGAGAGCGTCATCTCCGGATAGCGTTCACGGAAAGGTTTGATTAGCGGCATCAGAAAGTG
This sequence comes from Enterobacter sp. fkY84-1, assembly GCF_052974705.1. NCBI lineage: Bacteria > Pseudomonadati > Pseudomonadota > Gammaproteobacteria > Enterobacterales > Enterobacteriaceae > Enterobacter > Enterobacter sp. fkY84-1. The sequence goes on from NZ_CP169393.1 coordinate 889,581, forward strand.
CAGCACAACCGGCGTGGCTGCATCAATGCGCAGTAACCCACGCGGCGTGCTGCGGGTCTCCATAATCTCGGTCTCTGCTGCGGCCATCTCCTGCAGTACCGACTGCACGCGGCGAAAATAACGCTCACCTTCCTCCGTCAGGCTCAGCTGCCGCGTCGTTCGGTTGAGCAGACTCACCCCAAGCTTCATCTCCAGCTTTTTTACCGAGCGGCTGATGGCTGAGTTAGCCTGTCCCAGCTGTTCGGCAGCGCGGCTAAAGCTGCCGCTTTCAACCACGGCGACAAAGATTGTCAGCTCTTCTGACGTTGCTTTCATTGTTGCACCACCCGCAAAATTCTATTGAGATTTTGACCATTTTTGTTATTTAAGCACTGGCGCATACTGCCTGTCATCTTAATCCTGATGATACGGAGTATTTTATGCCACTGGCGCTACTTGCCCTGACGATCAGTGCCTTCGCAATTGGCACGACCGAATTTGTTATCGTGGGACTGGTTCCCACCATTGCTAACCAGCTTGCGATCTCGCTGCCCTCCGCCGGATTGCTGGTGTCCATCTACGCCCTGGGCGTTGCTGTCGGTGCGCCAGTCCTGACGGCCCTGACCGGACGCTTTCCGCGTAAGCAGCTGTTAGTTGCACTGATGGTGCTGTTCACCGCCGGCAACGTGCTGGCCTGGCAGGCGCCGGACTACACCACGCTGGTCATCGCTCGGCTGTTGACCGGCCTTGCTCACGGGGTGTTCTTCTCGATTGGTTCCACTATTGCAACCAGCCTGGTACCCAAAGAGAAAGCGGCATCCGCCATTGCGATCATGTTCGGTGGGTTGACCGTTGCACTCGTTACGGGCGTACCGTTGGGCACGTTTATCGGACAACACTTCGGCTGGCGTGAAACGTTCCTGGCCGTCTCCCTACTGGGCGTCATTGCCCTGGTGACCAGCCTGCTGCTGGTGCCGTCGAATATTCCTGGCCGGGCCAGCGCTAGCCTGAGCGATCAGCTGAAGGTACTTACGCATCCGCGTTTGCTGATCATCTACGCGGTTACGGCGCTGGGCTATGGTGGCGTATTCACTGCTTTTACCTTCCTGGCACCGATGATGCAGGACCTGGCGGGCTTCTCTCCCAACGCCGTGAGCTGGATCTTGCTGGGGTACGGTATTTCCGTTGCGATTGGCAATATCTGGGGCGGCAAGCTTGCGGATAAGCATGGTGCGGTACCGGCGCTGAAATTCATCTTCGCCGCGCTGGTTGTTCTGCTAATGATTTTCCAGTTCACCGCCTCGATACAGTACGCCGCGCTGGTTACGGTACTGGTCATGGGGATCTTCGCTTTTGGTAATGTGCCAGGGCTTCAGGTCTACGTTGTACAGAAAGCTGAGCTTTATACGCCAAATGCGGTGGACGTGGCATCGGGGCTGAACATTGCCGCATTTAATATTGGTATTGCGCTGGGTTCAATTATTGGCGGACAAACCGTCGAGCACTTCGGATTGACCCAGACCCCGTGGATTGGCGCGGTGATTGTCCTGATCGCCTTCCTGCTGATTGGCCTGAGCGGACGTCTGGATAAGCCAGCCCGCGTTGCGCTGGGGTAACATCAGTAAGCGCTGGCTTACAAAACTGGAAAGCGGTTTCTCAGAAATTGCGTTGAAAGTGTGGCCTAAAGTCCCTATAACATTAGAACCAGTCCGTTTTCCGGACTGGTTCATGTTACAGAGGCTGTTTCCAAAAGTGCGAAAAAATACCTATGCCATGCGTTATGTTGCCGGAATGCCCGCGGAGAGGATCTTGCCTCCGGGGTCGTTTGCGAGCATCAGTCAGGCATTACCCGCCGGCACACCGTTAAGCAGCGATGAAAAAATCCGCGTACTGGTGTGGAATATCTTTAAGCAGCAGCGTGCGGAGTGGTTATCGGTACTCAAGAATTTTGGCAAAGATGCCCATCTGGTTCTGCTCCAGGAAGCGCAAACCACCCCTGAGCTGGTCCGGTTTGCCACCACTCACTATCTTGCCGCCGACCAGGTACCGGCCTTTGTTCTGCCTCAGCACCCCTCGGGGGTGATGACGCTTTCAGCAGCTCATCCGGTCTATTGTTGTCCATTGCGCGAACGCGAGCCTATCCTGCGTCTGGCGAAATCGGCGCTGGTGACGGTCTATCCACTGCCGGATACCCGTATGCTGATGGTCGTGAATATCCACGCGGTAAACTTCAGCCTGGGCGTGGATGTATATAGTAAGCAGTTACTTCCGATCGGCGATCAGATTGCGCATCACAGTGGGCCGATCATTATGGCCGGTGATTTCAATGCCTGGAGCCGCCCGCGCATGAATGCGCTGTACCGCTTTGCGCGCGAAATGTCGCTGCGTGAAGTCCGTTTTAGCGATGACCAGCGCAAAAAAGCCTTTGGTCGTCCTCTCGATTTTGTCTTCTACCGTGGTTTAAGCGTGCACGACGCCTCTGTGCTGGTGACGCGCGCCTCCGATCATAACCCTCTACTAGTCGAATTCAGTCCCGGCAAACCTGATAAATAATGGTGTGTCAGGTCTGCCGTGGGGCAGACCTGCGCGGGTGCTGCCCTTCTATTTTTAACCCACAAAGGACAGTACGATGACAACAACACACTCCCATCATGACAACGTAGAAAAACAGTTTGGTTCTCAGGCAAATGCCTATCTGAGCAGCGCCGTGCACGCTTCAGGTCGCGATCTGGTGCGTCTCGGTGAACGTCTGTCGGCATTCCCGCAGGCGCACGTGCTGGATTTAGGCTGCGGGGCAGGGCATGCCAGCTTCACGGCTGCGCAGCAGGTGGCGCACGTAACCGCATATGACTTATCCAGCCAGATGCTGGAGGTGGTTGCTGAAGCGGCGAAAGCGAAGGGACTGGGCAACATCGATACGCGCCAGGGCTATGCCGAATCCTTACCTTTTGATGATGCCTCGTTTGAGGTGGTGATCAGCCGTTATTCCGCGCACCACTGGCATGATGTTGGCCAGGCATTACGCGAAGTCAAGCGCGTTCTGAAGCCGGGTGGCATCTTCATTATTATGGATGTCATGTCGCCTGGGCATCCGGTACGTAATATCTGGCTGCAGACGGTGGAAGCGCTGCGCGACACCTCCCATGTGCAAAACTACGCCAGCGGAGAGTGGTTATCGCTGATCACGGAAGCTGGGCTGATCGCGCGTTCGTTAATCACAGACCGTTTACCGCTGGAGTTTAGCTCGTGGATTGCGCGTATGCGCACCCCGGAAACATTAAGCCAGGCTATCAGGCTGTATCAGGAGAGTGCGTCGGCAGAGGTGAAGGCATACTTTGAACTGCAGGACGATGGTTCATTTACCAGCGATACCATCATGGCTGAAGCGCAAAAAGCGGGATAAACAAAAAAGGCACCGAGGGGAATCGGTGCCTTTTTATCTTTCGGTCGTGTTATCAGGAGTCTGGCGTCGCGCTGTTCTTCACAAACAGCGTTAGCTGGTCGCCCGGTTTCAGATTGTCAGTATCGTTGTTCCAGCGCATCACATCTTTGATGTTCACGCCGTGACGTTTTGCGATACTGGACAGCGAATCACCCTTACGCACGCGATAGGTAATGCTATCGCTGTTGCTGGCGAGACGCTGTGCGCTGCTACCTGCACCCACCGTCAGAGTTTGACCCACTTTCAGGCCTGAACTGCGCAGGTTATTCCACTGCTGCAGATCTTTCGCATTCACGCCAAGACGTGACGCAATGCCCGAAAGCGTATCACCTGAACGAACCTTATAGCTGCGGCTGTTAACTGATGATGCATCCGCGATCAGCGTTGACTGAACGGCGGCGATTTCACCCGAAGCTAAAGACTCACGTAACTGCTCAGCATGTTTCTGCGGAACCATTACATACTGCGGGCCACTCGCCCCCAGCGTTGAGCCTTTAACGCCAGCATTAAAGGTTTTCAATTTACTTACCGACATACCCGTCATATCAGCAACCTGTTGAATATCAACCGGATTGCTGAGGCGAACGCGCGCCAGTGCACGACTTTCGTCTGGTGTTGGCAGTTGTACACCGTAACGCTTGCTGTTCTTGAGAATATCGCTCAAAGCCAGCATTTTCGGTACGTAAATCTTTGTTTCCTGTGGCAGTGAGAGCGACCAAAAATCGGTGGATTTACCCCGTGCTTTATTCGCTTTCATTGCCTTCAGTACACGACCTTCGCCGCTATTGTACGCTGCGACCGTTAACAGCCAGTCGCCGTCAAACATCTTGTTCAGACGTTGCATCATGTCGAGAGCGGCTGTCGTTGAAGCGACAACATCGCGACGCGCATCATAGTTGCGGGTCTGTTTCAGACCATAGTTTCGCCCGGTGCTCGGAATGATCTGCCAAATGCCTGCGGCATTGGCGCCAGACGTCGCGTGTGGGTCAAAAGCGCTCTCCACTATGGGTAGGAGTACCAGCTCCATAGGCATGTTACGTTTCTTAACTTGCCCGGCTATCCAGTACATATACGGCTCTGCCCGTAACGTTACATCGTGGAGATAGCTCTTATTACTTAAATACTTCTGTTTCTGTTCGCGAATCCGGCTGTTTTCCGGAATTCCCATCTTTAGCTCGTCGCCAATAGAGGTCCACAAGTCTTGCTCCTGCGCGAAAGATGTCCCATCGTCCATCCAGCGCGCCGAACTTGTAAACTTCCCTGCTTCCCCTTGACCAGCTGCAGAAAGGCTCTGTGCGTGCTGTTGTACGTTGCTGCCGTTCTGCGACTGGCAACCTACAAGCAGGACAGAGGCGAGTAATATCGCTTTTGCCTTCATGTGTGTGTCAATAGTTGCTTAAAAGACGAGCGATGATAACGGCGAATTTTTGAAAAGGCAACCAGCAATTATCTGAAGTTATCTTTCTTTGACCTTAACCATGCAAATCGCTGTTCTGGTTGTTGCAAATTTGTTTCTTGGTTAATTTTGCTAATTAAATCAATATCATCTGTTCGCAAAAATAAATTAATTTGGCGCTCGTTTTTCAGAATTACGGGGAGTGTGTTTTGGTTTTTTGCACGTAACTCCTTCACTTTGTGATAATAATCCTGAATCGCCCGATCCTCAGGCAACAGGCTGACGGCAAACTTCATATTCCCTAATGTATACTCATGCGCGCAACAAATAACGGTGTCATCGGGTAATGCGTTAATCTTCTGTAAAGACTGATACATTTGCGCTGGTGTTCCTTCAAACAGCCTTCCGCAGCCTCCTGAGAACAGCGTGTCACCGCAAAAAAGATAAGGCTTACTGTAGAAACACAGATGTCCCAAAGTGTGACCCGGTGTGGCAAATACGGAAAACTCCCACTCACGTATGAGGATTTTTTCGCCTTCTTCGACTACTTGCGTGACACCCTTATCTTGTGCCTCTGACGGTCCGTAAACCACAACATGCGGAAAATGGGTACGCAGTTCAGGTACACCGCCCGTATGATCGTTATGGTGATGCGTCAACAGAATGGCTTCCGGCTGCCAGCCGTTCTCTTCTATTGCGCGCAGTACGGGGGCGGATTCTCCGGGATCGACAATGACGCATCGACGTTCATCGTCAACCAAAACCCAGATGTAATTGTCCTCAAAAGCAGAAATACTGATAAGATTCATACATTACCTCTTATAGCGTGGCGGGTGTGTTGATGAAACCGGCAAGGATACCTCAGACTGTCGCAGCACCGGAACGTTGGGCGGAACTGCCCTGGGGTGAATACTATCGCGAGGCGTTAGAGCAACAGCTGAAGCCCTGGCTCGCGAAAATGTATGGCTTTCACCTGCTTAAGATTGGCAATCTCAGCGCGGAAATCAATACCGAAAGCTGCGCTATCTCGCATCAGGTGAACGTCTCTCTCGGCGGATCGCCGGTTCAGGTGAAAGCAGACCCGTTACATCTGCCGTTTGCGGAAAAATCCGTTGATGCGTGTTTGCTCGCACATACGTTACCCTGGTGCAGCGATCCGCACCGTCTGCTTCGCGAAGCCGATCGCGTGCTGATTGATGACGGCTGGCTGGTGCTGAGCGGATTCAACCCGCTGAGCCTGATGGGCCTGCGAAAGCTGGTACCGGTGCTGCGCCGGACGCCGCCTTACAACAGCCGGATGTTCACCATGATGCGCCAGCTCGACTGGCTGTCACTGCTTAACTTCGAAGTGCTCTGCTACGGCGGCTTTCAGGTGCTGCCCTGGGCGCGGCAGGGGGGCGTCTTGTTGAGCACGCATTTGCCTGCCTTAGGCTGCATGCAGTTTATCGTCGCGCGTAAGCGAACCATTCCCCTTACGCTTAATCCCATGAAGCAGAGCAAATCGAAAACGCCGATCCGCCAGACCGTTGGCGCCACGCGGCAGTACAGAAAGCCCTGATCAGGATTCAGGCTGATAGCCCGCGTCCTCATGCGCAGGGTTAGCGGCTGCCGCACGCGCCAGTTCGTCACAGCGTTCGTTTTCCGGATGACCGGCGTGCCCTTTAACCCACTCCCACTTAATCTGGTGCTGGCCCAGGGCGGCATCAAGCCGTTTCCAGAGATCGACGTTCTTGACCGGTTTCTTATCGGCAGTCTTCCAGCCGCGTTTTTTCCAGTTATGGATCCACTGGGTAATTCCCTGACGAACGTACTGGCTGTCGGTACTTAACACCACGTCACAATGTTCTTTTAACGCCTCCAGCGCCACAATGGCCGCCATGAGCTCCATCCGGTTGTTGGTGGTCAGAAAATAGCCTTCGCTAAAAGTTTTTTCATGCTGGCGATAACGCATAATCGCGCCGTAGCCGCCGGGACCCGGGTTGCCGAGACAAGATCCATCGGTGAAAATTTCTACCTGTTTACGCATCTCTGGTAGACTTCCTGTATTTGAAACGTTCAGTTAAACGATAAGTCTGACATAAATGACCGCTATGAGCACTGCAATTACTCGCCAGATCGTCCTCGATACCGAAACCACCGGTATGAACCAGATCGGCGCGCACTACGAAGGGCATAAGATCATTGAGATCGGTGCCGTTGAAGTGGTGAACCGTCGTCTTACGGGGAACAACTTCCACGTCTATCTCAAGCCCGATCGGCTGGTGGATCCCGAAGCGTTCGGCGTTCACGGTATTGCCGATGAGTTCTTGCTGGACAAGCCGACTTTTGCGGACGTGGCTGACGAATTCCTGGAATACATCAGGGGCGCTGAGCTTGTTATCCATAACGCCTCGTTCGATATCGGCTTTATGGATTATGAATTCAGCAAGCTTAATCGTGATATCCCGAAGACGAACACCTTCTGTAAGGTGACAGACAGTCTGGCGCTGGCGAGGAAAATGTTCCCCGGCAAGCGTAACAGCCTGGATGCACTGTGTTCGCGCTACGAGATAGATAATACCAAACGAACGCTCCACGGGGCGTTGCTCGATGCCCAGATCCTCGCCGATGTCTATCTGACGATGACCGGTGGGCAGACGTCTATGAAGTTCAGTATGGAAAATGAGTCGCAGCAAACGCAGGGCGAAGCGGGTATTCAGCGTGTCGTCCGTCAGGCAAGTCGGCTGCGGGTTGTTTTAGCCAGTGATGAAGAGCTGCTTAATCACGAATCCCGTCTTGATCTGGTGCAGAAGAAGGGCGGCAGCTGTCTCTGGCGTGCCTGAAAAAACGCCGGAACGCCTGTAAAATCATCGTTTGGGCGATTTTTGCAGCAAACGATTCAAAACGCGAGAAAAAGCGTTGACGAGATCGGAGGCGCACCGTAATATGCGCCTCGTTCCCCAAACGGGAACAGTGGAGCGGTAGTTCAGTCGGTTAGAATACCTGCCTGTCACGCAGGGGGTCGCGGGTTCGAGTCCCGTCCGTTCCGCCACTATTCAGAAGGCCTGAGTCAGAAATGATTCAGGCCTTCGTCGTTTCAGCCAGCTGTGATTCCATTCCCTCTCTTCTGACTTGTAGTTAACAAAAAGTTAATATCAATAGTGCAATTAATTAACAATTGCACATCATTAGTGCATTCTTTGCACTGTTATTGTGCGTTTTTCCACCACCGGCTATTCAGGCACGAGTCAGATTGTGTCTCTCTGTAAAAAAGAATTCATACAGAATCATCTGCTTATAACCCGCTATGCAAAAAATTACTGAACCAATTGCAGATTGGTTTGGTTATTGCTTAATCACTAGCACGATAAGCGTCATTCCATATCAATAACTTATCGTTAATAAAAATAAAGCAATGATGAAAGCGAGCGAACCAATATGGAAAAACCGTCACGGTTTCTGGCAAATTCCAGCACCGCGCTTGAACAGCTGCGCGGGCTAATCAACCAGCACGAGTCAACACCAGGCACTCCGCTGCCCACGGAACGTGAGCTGTCGGACACACTCGGCGTAGGACGACGTGAAGTGCGTCGCGCGCTGGACGTGCTGGAAGAAGAGGGGCGCATCTGGCGTAAGCAGGGCAAAGGGACCTTTATCGGCCCGGCTGCACCCGTTGAACCGCTGGCCCTTCAGGGATTGGTTCAGCAAACCAACCTTCTGGAAGTGATGGAAGCTCGTCTGCAGCTCGAACCCGGCTTAGCCCGGCTTGCGGCACTGCGTGCCACCAGGGAAAACCTTGCGCTCATGCAGCGCATGCTGGAACGCATCGACAAGGTCAGCCCGGATGACCGCGATCTCAACGAACTGTGGGATAGCGCCTTTCACCGCGCCATTGCGGAAGCGGCTGGTAATCGCCTGATGCTCGGCCTGTTTGATGCCATTGATGCCGTGCGGCGTGAACCGGGCTGGCAGCATCTGCGCGAGCTGGCACGCACCCCCGAGCGTGTCGATAGCTATAACGACCACCATCACAAGATCATGGCTGCCATTATCCATCGCCAGCCTAACGAGGCCGCGACCGCGATGCGCGAACACCTGCTTAGCCTGCAAACCGCCCTGATTCAGGCGATCCACCTCGAGGACGACTTCACGCCATGACGACAATCCCCTTCAAGGACGCCACGCCCGTATTGCAAGTAAAAAACCTCAACGTTACGTTCGCGGGCTCGCCGGTAAGCGTGCTTGACGGTATCTCGTTGACCGTCAGGGCGGGCGAAACGCTGGCGCTGGTGGGAGAATCCGGCTGTGGGAAAAGTATCACCTCCCTGGCGCTGATGGGGTTACTGCCCGCCAGCGCACGGATCGTCAGCGGGGAGATGCAGTTTCGTCGCCACGATCTGCGCAAGCTCTCGCCGCGGGAATATGCCGATCTGCGCGGTAGCGAGCTGGCGATGATTTTCCAGGAGCCGATGACCTCGCTCAATCCGGCGTTTACGCTGGGCGATCAGCTGAGCGAGGCGATTATGCGTCATCAGGACGTCTCGCGCGCAGAGGCGATGAAGATCGCGCTGCAGATCCTCGAGAAAGTGCAGATTCCGGCACCAGAGATGCGATTGAAAGCCTATCCCCACCAGCTTTCCGGCGGCATGCGCCAGCGCGTGATGATAGCCATGGCGCTGATCAATCATCCTAAATTATTGATTGCCGACGAGCCGACCACCGCGCTCGACGTCACCATCCAGGCGCAAATCCTCGCCTTACTCAACACCTTGAAAGAGGAAACCGGCACGGCGGTGCTGATGATCACCCACGATTTAGGCGTGGTGGCCGAAGTGGCGCAGCAGGTGGCGGTGATGTATGCCGGACAGGTGGTAGAGCAGGGAAGCGTCGAGGCGATATTTGCCGACCCGCAGCACCCGTACACCATCGGCCTGATGGGCTCGATCCCCTCCCTTAGCGCACGCAAGGGCCCGCTTTCCACTATTCCCGGATCGGTCCCGCTGCCGGAATCCATGCCGCAAGGCTGCCGTTTCGCAACGCGCTGCCCGTTTGCGCAGTCGCGCTGCCATGATGAAAAACCGCCGCTCACCACGCTCGGCGCGGGCCATCGGGTTGCCTGCTTCCGCGTGCCGCTCGAACACCACATCGCCCTGGGAGAGACCGCATGACCACGCCCATTCTGGAAGCTCGGGACCTCAGCAAGCTGTTCCCCGGCCTGAAAAAACTCTTTACCCCGGCCCGGTTCGTCACGGCGGTCGATCGCGTGTCGCTTGCCGTGATGCCGGGCGAAACGCTGGCGATTGTCGGCGAGTCCGGTTCCGGAAAATCCACGCTTGGCCGCCTGCTGCTGCGCCTGCTGGCCGCCAGCGAAGGGCGCGTGTTTTATCAGGGGGAAGAGATCACCCACGCCTCGGGCGCGCGGCTCAATCAGCTCCGCCGCGAGCTGCAGATCATCTTCCAGGATCCCTTCGCCTCCCTGAACCCGCGCATGACGGTGGAGCAGATCGTCGGTGAGCCGCTGTGGCTGCACCAGAACATGAAGAAAGGGGACCGGCAGTACCGCGTTGCCGAACTGCTTAAGACCGTGGGCCTGCCCGCCGCCTGGGCCGGGCGCTACCCGCACGAGTTTTCCGGCGGGCAGCGCCAGCGTATCGGCATTGCGCGCGCGCTGGCCTCAGGACCAAAGCTGCTGCTGGGCGATGAGCCGGTATCCGCGCTGGATGTGTCGGTGCAGGCGCAGGTGGTCAATTTACTGGAAAGCCTGAAGCACCAGCTGGGGCTGACGATGGTGATTGTCGCCCACGGTCTGGCTGTTATTCGCCATATGAGCGACCGCGTGGCGGTCATGTACCTCGGGCAAATCGTCGAGCTTGCCAGCGTCGATGAGATCTTTGACGCACCGCTGCACCCCTATACCCAGGCGCTGATCGCCTCGGCGCCGCAGATGCAGCCGGGCGCTGAACGCGACGCGCCGCTGCTGCAGGGGGATTTACCGAACCCGGCCAGTCCGCCGTCCGGCTGCCGTTTCCACACCCGCTGCCCGTACGTCACTGACGAATGCCGTCAGGTCGAGCCGATTAATCAGGTGCTCGACGGCGGGCGTCAGGTTGCCTGTCATCGCTGGCAGGAGATCAACCGCGATCGCAGCGTTATCCAGATCGCACCGCCATCCGCTGCTTTTCTGCGCCGCCGCGCGCTGTTTGAACACGCGGCCACCCACTCGTCCCTTCCTTCAAGGAACTCATGATAATGACAATGCGTAATTCTCTTTTGACCGTACTGGGAAGTGTTATGTTGCTTGGCGCGGCGCTGCCCGCCCATTCTGAAAGCGTGCTGCGTATTGGCCTGGGGGCTGACCCGGACATGCTCGACCCGCATCTGGCGCGCACCTACTATGGCCGCTTCGTCTTTGCCTCCCTGTGCGACAGGCTGGTGGATGTGGATGAAAACCTGAAGGTCGTCCCCGGTCTGGCCAAAGACTGGGCGTGGAGTGATGACGGTAAAACCCTGACGCTCAACCTGCGCGAAGGCGTGACCTTCCACGACGGTGAGAAATTCGATGCCGCCGCGGCAAAATACAACCTCGACCGCGCCCTGACCTTAAAAGGCTCCCTGCGTAAAAGCGAGGTCTCCTCCGTTGAATCGGTCGAGGTCACCGGTCCGATGCAGATTGCCCTGCACCTGAAAACGCCCGATGCCGCGCTGCTGATGCAGCTCACCGACCGCGCGGGCGCGATGATGGCCCCTGAAGCGGCAAAAAAGCCTGACTTTGCCGCCCATCCGGTCTGTTCCGGCCCGTATAAATTCGACAGCCGCGTGTCCCAGGACCGCATCGTTCTGACCCGCTTCGACAACTACTGGAACAAAGACGCCTACCACTTCGACAAAATTATCTATCTGCCGATCCCGGATGCCTCCGTGCGCCTCGCGAACCTGCGCGCGGGCGATCTTGATCTGACCGAAGGCATCGCCGCCAGCGATGTTAAAACCGTCGAAGCCGACAGCAAGCTGGCGCTGGCGAAGGTGACCGGTCTGGGCTATCAGGGCATCACTTTCAACATCAACAACGGCAAGGTGCCCGCCAACGATCCGTTCAAGGACGCTCGAGTACGCGAGGCGTTTTCTCAGGCCATCGACCGCGATGCGCTAAATCAGGTGGTCTTTGAAGGGTTGTATACGCCAGCCAACCAGGCGTTTTCCACGGTGAGTCCGTATCACGTCAACCTGCCGGTCCCGCCGCGTGACGTCGATAAAGCCAAAGCCCTGCTCAAAGCGGCAGGCGTCACCGCGCCGCTGACCGTCAACCTGCTGGTCCCGAACAACCCAACCTCGCAGCAGGTGGGGCAGGTGCTGCAGGCGATGGTCGCCGAGGCGGGCTTTAACCTGAACCTGCAGATGACCGAATTCGCCACGCTGCTGGACCGCCAGCAGAGCGGGGACTATCAGCTGAGCTTCTCCGGCTGGTCGGGGCGCCCGGATCCGGACGGCAGCATCTACGGCTTTATCAACAGCAAAGGCACCCTGAACGACGGCCGCTACAGCAACGCGCAGGTCGATGAGTGGCTGACCCAGGCGCGCCAGAGTACCGACCAGGCCGCGCGCCAGCCGCTGTACGACAAGGTGGTGAAGCAGTTGCAAACCGACATGCCGATTGCCTACCTCTACTTCGAGCCGCGTATTTTTGGCCTGAACAAAAGCGTGCAGGGCTTTAAGCCGTACCCTGACGGCATCGTGCGTCTGGCCGGTTTGACGCTGGCGAAATAAACGTCCTGAGGAGAGCCCATGCTGGAACTGATTTGCAAACGTCTGCTGCTGGCCGTCCCGACGCTGTTGCTGGTGAGCATGATGGTGTTTGGGCTGCAAAAGCTGCTGCCCGGCGACCCGCTGATCGCCATGGCAGGCGAGGAGCGCGACCCGGCGGTCATCGCTCAGCTGCGTGCGGAGCTGAACCTCGATGCCCCGATCCCGGTGCAGTATTTCCACTGGCTGACGCGGGCGCTGCAGGGCGATCTGGGCGTCTCCTTACGCACGCACGAGCCGGTGACGCAGCTGATTGCCAGCAAGCTGCCGGTGACGCTTGAGCTGTCGCTGCTGGCGATGATTATCGCGCTGGTGTTTGGCATCAGCATGGGGATCCTCGCGGCGGTGAACAAAAACAGCTGGGTCGATCACGGGGCGAACTTCGTGGCGATCTCGGGGATCTCGATCCCGCACTTCTGGCTGGGGATCCTGTTGATTCTGGTCTTTTCGGTAAACCTGCAGTGGCTCCCCGCGTCCGGCTACGTGCCGTTCAGTGAAGATCCGCTCCAGAACCTGCGCACGCTGCTGCTGCCCGCGTCCGTGCTCGGAACGGGCCTGGCGGCAACGCTGATGCGCCACACCCGCGCCTCGATGATTGCGGTACTGAAGGCGGACTACATCCGCACCGCGCGGGCGAAAGGGCTGCTGCCGAAGGCGGTGATCTTAAAGCACGCCTTTCGCAACGCGCTGGTTCCGGTGATCACCCTCACCACGCTGCTGTTTGGCGAACTGCTGGGCGGCGCGGTGCTGACCGAGCAGGTGTTCACCATTCCGGGCTTCGGCAAGATGATCGTCGATTCAGTATTTAACCGTGATTACGCGGTGGTGCAGGGCGTGGTGCTGATCGTCGCCATCGGCTTCCTGATGCTCAACCTGCTGGCCGACGTGCTTTACGTCCTTATCAACCCGAAAATGCGAGGCTAACGATGGCGGAAATGACGACCCAAACCGTTGTGCCCGCACTGCCGCGGGCGCAAAACCGGGTATTGAAAAAATTCCTCGCCAATAAAAGCGCGGTCATTGGCGCGGCAGTGGTGGGGTTCTTTGTGCTGGTGGCGCTGCTGGCGCCGTGGATTGCCCCGTTCGACCCGGTCAAAGCCAACTTCCTGGCGGTGCGCAAAGCGCCGTCGGCGATGTACTGGTTCGGCACCGACGAGCTGGGGCGAGACATCCTATCCCGCATTATCTGGGGAGCGCGCACCTCGCTGATGGCGGGCTGTATGTCGGTGGTTATCGCAGTGGTCATCGGCGTGCCGCTGGGGCTGGTGGCGGGTTACTTCCAGAAGATGTGGGACGGCGTCATCTCGCGCGTGATCGAGGCGCTGCTGGCCTGCCCGTTCCTGATCATGGCGATCGCGCTGGGGGCGTTTTTGGGCCCGAGCCTGACCAACGCGATGATCGCCATCGGCCTTTCCGCGATGCCGATCTTCGCCCGCCTGACGCGCGGCCAGGTGATCGCCATTCGCAACGAAGAGTACATCGACGGCGCGCGGGCAATTGGCCTGCCGGATCGCTGGATCATCATCAAATACGTTCTGCCCAACGTGATGTCGCCGATTCTGGTGCAGGCCACGCTGGCGATTGCCTCGGCGATAATCGCTGAAGCCAGCCTGTCGTTTTTGGGGCTGGGACAGCAGCCGCCCAATCCGTCCTGGGGCTCCATGCTCAACACCGCCAAAGGTTTTCTTGAGCAGGCCCCGTGGATGTCCATTTTCCCCGGCGTGGCGATTTTCCTTGCCGTGCAGGGCTTTAATTTACTCGGCGACGGGCTGCGCGATGCGCTCGATCCGCGCCATGACTAAGGAGTCATGATGACCAAAGCGCTAGATTTTACGTCCGGTTACGCTTCACGCCGCCCGCCGATGCTGGGCCATAACGCCGTTGCGACGTCTCAGCCGCTGGCGGCGCAGGCGGGGATGAAGATGCTGCAGCTGGGCGGGAATGCCGTGGATGCCGCCATTGCCGCCGCCATGGCGCTGACGGTGGTCGAGCCGACCGGCAACGGCATCGGCAGCGACGCCTTTGCTATCGTCTGGGACGGTGAAAAGCTGCACGGCCTGAACGCTTCCGGTCGTTCGCCTGCGAGCTGGCATGCGGATCTGTTTGCCGGAAAAACCGCGGTGCCGGAAATCGGCTGGGACGCGGTGACCGTGCCGGGGGCGGTATCCGGCTGGGTCGCCCTGGCGGAACGCTTCGGCACGCTGCCGCTGACCACCCTGGCGCAGCCCGCCATTGACTACGCGCGCAACGGCTTCCCGGTCTCCCCGCTGATTGGGCATCTCTGGCAGCGCGGCTATAACAAGCTGAAAGATCAGCCGGGCTTCAGCGCCTGTTTCGCCCCGGAAGGCCGCGCCCCGCGCGTGGGGGAGATCTTCCGTAACCCGGCGCAGGCGAATTCGCTTGAGCTGATTGCCCGCACCAACGGCGAAGCCTTTTACCGCGGTGAGCTGGCGCAGAAAATTGCCGCCTTCGCCAGAGAGCATGGCGCGCACCTGACGGCCGAGGATCTGGCCAACCACCGCGTGGACTGGGTAGAACTGCTGTCACGCGACTTTGCGGGCGGCTCGGTGCAGGAGCTGCCGCCAAACGGGCAGGGGATCGCCACGCTGATTGCGCTCGGCATTCTTGAGCAGTGCGGCATTGAGAAGCATCATCCGGATTCCGTGCAGTCTCTGCATCTCTCTATCGAGGCAATGAAGCTGGCGCTGGCGGATCTCGACCGCTACGTGGCAGACGAAGCACACATGGCGATCGCGGCGAAAGAGCTGCTGAGCGACCATTACCTGAAGTCACGCGCGGCGCTGATCAACCACGACAGCGCGTCCGATTTTGTCTACGGTTCCCCGACGCAGAGTGGCACGGTCTACATCAGCACCGCGGACGCCAGCGGGATGATGGTCTCGTTTATTCAGTCCAACTATATGGGCTTCGGTTCAGGCATTGTGGTGCCGGATACCGGGATCAGCCTGCAAAACCGGGGCTGCGGCTTTGTGCTGGATCCGAAGCACCCGAACGCGCTGGCGGGCAGCAAGCGCCCGTTCCACACCATCATTCCGGGCTTTGCGATGGACGGCAACGGCCAGCCGCTGATGTCCTTCGGCGTGATGGGCGGCCCGATGCAGGCGCAGGGGCACATGCAGATGGCGCTACGCATCATGCTGCACGGGCAAAACCCGCAGGCGGCAATCGATGCACCGCGCTGGCGCGTGGTGCAGGGCAGGGAGGTGATCGTTGAATCGACGTTCGATCGCAACACGATTGCCGCGCTGCGCGAGCGCGGGCATCAAATTGTGGTGGAAGATCCGCTTCAGGATTACAACTTCGGTGGTGCACAGGTGATTTACCGCCTGCCGGAAGGACACTACGTGGCGGCGACGGAAAGCCGCAAAGACGGGCAGGCGTTGGTGAGTTAAAAGAAGCGAGCAACATTGGTAGGCCGGGTAAGGCGTAGCTGCCACCCGGCTTTTTTTTCACTCAATGCTAAAAGGATCCGCATCCTGCCACGCCGGAAACTTCTCCCGGTACTCCTTCAGCGCCGTTAACGATAATTCGGCATCAATACGCGTCGCCTGATGTGGCTCGGCGGTGGCAATAATCTCGCCCTGCGGATTCACCACCCGGCTGTCGCCGCGATAGTGATGCCCGTTGCCGTCCGTTCCCACGCGGTTACAGCCCACCACGTACGCCTGGTTCTCAATCGCGCGCGCCACGAGCAGCGACTGCCAGTGCAGGGAGCGCGGTGCAGGCCAGTTGGCCACATATAGCGCCAGGTCGTAATCGTTGCGGTTACGCGACCACACCGGGAAGCGCAGGTCGTAGCAGACCAGCGGCAGAATACGCCAGCCGCGCCACTCGAACACCACGCGTTCGTTACCGGCTTCATAGTGATGGTGCTCATCCGCCATACGGAACAGGTGGCGCTTGTCGTAGAAATGCACCTTTCCTTCCGGCTCGACCAGCAGGAAGCGGTTCACCGGGCCGCGCTCCGTTTGCAGCGCGGCGCTACCGGCGATCAGCGCGTTGGTCTGCTGCGCTTTGGCATGCATCCATGCAACCACCTCATCCTGCGGCATTGACTGTTTTGCCGCTTCCATGGCGAAGCCAGTGGTGAACATTTCCGGCAGGACAATCACATCACGTCCGGTAATGTCTTCGAGTTGACGATCAAAGTGGCGCAGGTTGGCGGGGCCATCCATCCACACTAAAGGTTGCTGCAAAATAGAAATCTTCAGACCAGGCACGATACAGGCTCCTCAAACGACCACTTTTTGACACTGTAGCACGACATAACGAGAAAATGTGGCAATAAAAAACCCCGCGCGAGGCGGGGTTTAGGTAAGCGAAACGCGTTATGCCGCTTCAGGTTTGCGGTGCTTCTCCGGCAGCTTTACCGGCTGCGTCGCCAGCTCGTCCGGCTCGAAATCATCCACGTTAATACTGCGCAGACGGCTCTCTTCGGCTTTCACCAGCAGAGCGGCCTCATCTTTATTGATAATGCCACCGGCGAGTGCCTGTTTTGCCAGTTCGTCCAGACGGGTAAACGGCAGGTTTTTGCCCAGCTGTTTACAGATCTTCTGGTGAATCGGATCGGCGGCCATCACGTCAAGCAGCGCTTCTTCCAGCAGACCCACCGGGTTATGCGGCGTCGGTGCCAGGTACTGGCCGCGGCCGATGCGGGAACGGGTTGCGCTCGGAACCTGCAGGATCTTCGCCACTTTGTGGTCCAGCCTGTCGGACGGTGCCAGATGGTGACGACCGGTCGGGAAGATCACCACGCGCAGGGCGCCTGCCACGAAGCGGTTCGGGAAGTTCGCCAGCAGATCGTCAATCGCCTGTTCAGCCTGATACAACGCATCCTGCACGCCCCAGTGCACCAGCGGCAGATCCGCTTCCTGACGGCCTTCATCGTCGTAACGTTTCAGGACCGCAGAGGCCAGGAAGATCTGGCTCAGCACATCGCCCAGACGGGCAGAGATACGTTCGCGACGCTTCAGGCTGCCGCCCAGCACCGCCATGGAAACGTCAGACAGCAGGGCCAAGTTGGCGCTCAGACGGTTCAGATGCTGATAATAACGTTTGGTTGCATCGCCGGTTGGCGTCGAACTGGTAAGGCCGCGCGTCAGGCCCAGCCAGAAGCTGCGCACCTTGTTGCTGCCCACGTGACCGATATGTTTGAACAGCAGCTTATCGAAGGCATCCACGTCGTTGTTCTGCGCAGCGGCCATCTCTTCCAGCACGTATGGATGGCAGCGAATTGCGCCCTGACCGAAGATCATCATGCTGCGGGTCAGGATGTTTGCCCCTTCCACGGTGATGGCAATCGGTGCGCCCTGATAGCCGCGCGCCAGGAAGTTGCCTTCGCCGAGCATAATGCCTTTACCGCCCGCGATATCCATCGCGTCAATAATTGACTGCTGCGCGCGGTGGGTACAGTGGTACTTCACAATGGCCGACAGTACGGCCGGTTTTTCGCCCAGCATAATGCCGTAGGTAATCAGCGTGGCGGCAGCGTCCATTACGTAGGCGTTGCCCGCGATACGCGCCAGCGGCTCTTCGATACCTTCCATCTTGCCGATGGAGATTTTGAACTGACGGCGGATGTGCGCGTAGGCACCAATCCCCATCGCCACCGACTTCAGACCGCCGGTTGAGTTCGACGGCAGGGTAATGCCGCGGCCCACCGACAGACATTCCACCAGCATACGCCAGCCCTGACCGGCCATTTTTGGACCACCGATGATGTAATCAATCGGCACAAAGATATCCTGGCCGCGGGTTGGACCGTTCTGGAACGGCACGTTCAGCGGGAAGTGACGACGACCAATCTCAACGCCCGGGGTGGAGGTTGGGATCAGCGCACAGGTAATGCCCAGATCTTCTTCGCCGCCCAGCAGTCTTTCCGGGTCAGAGAGCTTAAAGGCCAGACCCAGCACGGTGGCGATAGGGGCCAGCGTGATATAACGCTTGTTCCAGGTCAGGCGCATGCCCAGCACCTGCTCGCCCTGCCACTCGCCCATGCAGACCACGCCGGTATCCGGAATCGCGCCCGCATCGGAGCCTGCTTCCGGGCTGGTCAGCGCGAAGCAAGGGATTTCCTGACCGCGTGCCAGACGCGGCAGATAGTGATCTTTTTGCTCTTCCGTACCGTAATGCTGCAGCAGTTCGCCTGGGCCTAAGGAGTTAGGCACGCCAACGGTAATCGCCAGGATGCCGGAAACGCCTGCCAGCTTTTGCAGCACGCGAGCCTGAGCGTAAGCGGAGAATTCCAGACCGCCGTACTCTTTCTTAATGATCATCGCAAAGAAGCGATGCTCTTTCAGGTACGCCCACAGCTCTGGCGGCAGGTCGGCCATTTCATGGGTGATAGCAAAGTCGTTCGCCATACGGCAGGCTTCTTCTACCGGGCCGTCAATAAACGCCTGCTCTTCCGCGGTCAGACGCGGCTGCGGGTAGTTATGCAGCTTTTTCCAGTCCGGATTACCCTGGAACAGGTCGCCTTCCCACCAGGTGGTGCCCGCATCAATCGCTTCTTTTTCAGTACGCGACATGGGAGGCATCACCTTGCGGAAGCCTTTGAACACCGGTGCAGAGATCATTGATTTACGCATCGGGGCA
The DNA here is from genome assembly GCF_052974705.1 of Enterobacter sp. fkY84-1. Classification (NCBI taxonomy): domain Bacteria; kingdom Pseudomonadati; phylum Pseudomonadota; class Gammaproteobacteria; order Enterobacterales; family Enterobacteriaceae; genus Enterobacter; species Enterobacter sp. fkY84-1. The sequence goes on from NZ_CP169393.1 coordinate 908,792, forward strand.
AAGTTAAACGGCAGAAGGATGATGGCAAGAGGGACTAAAAGCCAGATAGTCCAGAGACCTGCGACGCCAAGCGCAGCCGTCCAGGCCAGAAGAATCAGGCTGCTCAGGAATAAACTTACGCGGTGATAGAACAACACACCGAGCAGAACAACGGTTGCGAGAATGCTCAAAATCATCATAAAGAAAAGCTCCCTTGCTTGTAGGAGGTCTGACCACTTGTGATGATATGGTTGTAGTTGATGTTATTTCCTTTAGCAATGTGTTTACAAAATAATTACAACCTGGTTCACATTGTTCGCGTTTTACCCGGCACGAAAAAGCAAAACGCCGGACGTTTCGCATGGCTTTAGCTTCTCGCTTTTCCCGCTATCCGGTACACTCCACTGTGTTATTTCATCAATACTGAAGGATTATCCTCATGTACCAGGATCTTATTCGTAACGAACTGAACGAAGCGGCGGAAACGCTGGCGAACTTTCTGAAAGATGATGCCAATATTCACGCTATTCAGCGCGCGGCGGTCCTGCTGGCCGACAGCTTCAAAGCGGGTGGCAAAGTGCTCTCCTGCGGTAACGGCGGCTCTCACTGTGACGCGATGCACTTCGCAGAAGAGCTGACCGGACGCTATCGCGAAAACCGTCCTGGCTACCCGGCGATTGCGATTTCCGACGTGAGCCACATCTCCTGCGTAGGCAACGACTTCGGTTACGACCACATCTTCTCTCGCTACGTTGAAGCGGTAGGCCGTGAAGGCGACGTGCTGCTGGGGATTTCTACCTCCGGCAACTCCGGTAACGTGATCAAAGCGATCGCCGCCGCGCGTGAAAAAGGGATGAAAGTCATCACCCTGACGGGCAAAGATGGCGGTAAGATGGACGGTACGGCGGATGTTGAAATTCGCGTTCCGCACTTCGGTTATGCTGACCGCATTCAGGAAATTCACATCAAAGTGATCCACATCCTGATCCAGCTGATCGAAAAAGAGATGGCTAAGTAATACTTCGCTGGGGGGCGCCGGTGCCCCCCGCTGTTGTGGAGGTGATGTATGTGCGAACTGCTCGGGATGAGCGCCAATGTGCCAACCGATATCTGCTTTAGCTTCACCGGGCTGGTTCAGCGCGGTGGGGGAACCGGGCCGCATAAAGACGGCTGGGGCATCACCTTCTACGAAGGCAAAGGGTGTCGCACGTTCAAAGATCCACAGCCCAGCTTTAACTCACCGATTGCCAAACTGGTGCAGGACTATCCCATCAAGTCCCGCTCGGTGATCGCCCATATTCGCCAGGCTAACCGTGGCGAAGTGGCGCTGGAAAATACCCATCCGTTTACCCGTGAGCTGTGGGGGCGTAACTGGACCTACGCGCACAACGGGCAACTCACGGGCTATAAGTCGCTGGAAACGGGCAATTTCCGCCCGGTAGGCGAAACCGACAGTGAAAAAGCCTTCTGCTGGCTGCTGCACAAGCTGACGGAGCGCTATCCCCGCACGCCAGGCAATATGGCCGCCGTGTTTAAATACATCGCAACGCTGGCGACCGAGCTACGTGAAAAAGGCGTGTTCAACATGCTGCTCTCTGACGGCCGCTATGTGATGGCGTTCTGCTCGACGAATTTGTTCTGGATCACCCGACGTGCGCCGTTTGGCGTGGCAACGCTGCTCGATCAGGATGTGGAGATAGACTTTCAGAAGGAGACCACACCGAACGATGTGGTCACTGTTATTGCAACGCAGCCGCTGACGGGCAACGAAACCTGGCAAAAGATTATGCCAGGCGAGTGGGTGCTATTTTGTCTCGGGGACCGTGTAATTTGACGCCAGCTGTGGATGGACAACTTCGTGGCTCAGCGGCTTGCTGACCACGTAACGGCCATCCACAACCGAGACAACAGGCGGCTTGTGAGTCTGCTCGAAGTAGTCATAGCCGGGTTTCAGCTGTTTCCAGAAATCCGCGTAGTACGAGTACTTGTGACGCGCCATGTTGGCATCCGTCATGCGGAACGGATAGATGCTGACCTGAACGTTTGGCTGACCAAAGACCAACGCGCCGGTGACAAACTGGAAAATCTCATCAATGCCGGAATCGGTCATCGCGTAGCAGCCGATAGACACGCAGGCACCGTGAATCATCAGGTATTTACCTTCATAACCGTGTGCACGGTCATAGGCATTCGGGAAACCGATATTGATGGCTTTATAGAAACGGCTGTCTGGTTTGAGCTGGCTACGCTGAACGTTGTAAAACCCTTCCGGACTTTTGAAATCGCCCTGACGCTGTTTTGGCCCTAATCCACCGGAGTAGTTACAGATTTTGTAGCTATCAAGCAGCTGATACGTCTCACCCATTTTTACAAACAGATCGAGAGTGCGTTCTTCCTTGAAGATCTGAATATAAACCGGCGATCCCATTAACTGCTGTTTATATTCTTTGCTGATCGGCGTCGTTGAGCTATTACTGCTGAGCAGTCCGGCAAACGACATGCACGGAATCAGAAGCATCGCAATGAACAATGCGATTTTACGCATACTACTAGTTCCTTGATAAAACCATGACCAACTTGCCAGGACGGCAAAAGAGACCCGAAATCAGATTATTCTGTTAGGAGCGCTCACATTAGCACCGCTATAGATTTTCGCAAGAGCCGGGCGGTGAGTTTACAAATTAGTTTTACTTTATAAACCATCAAAATCGCGATGGCTCCAGGAACTTTGCGCATTAGCTCGCAATTTGGCGCGCGCGACGGCGGATTCGCTGCCCGCGAGAAGGGGAAAATGTTACACTTCGCGGCCACTGGATTGTTGTTCATGGAAACCTGCTAACCACATGTTTAAAATCAAAAAAGGACTTGATCTGCCGATTGCAGGCGTGCCCGCGCAGCGCGTTTCGACAGGCGCAAGTGTCCGTCATGTCGCCATTGTGGGCGACGACTACCTGGGAATGCGACCTTCGATGTTGGTACAGGAAGGCGATCGCGTGATCAAAGGCCAGGCGCTCTTTGAGGACAAAAAAAATCCCGGCGTGATGTTTACAGCCCCCGCGAGCGGCACCGTTGTGGCGATCAACCGTGGCGAACGGCGCGTTCTGCAGTCGGTGGTGATCCGCATTGAAGGCGATGAACAGCGTGAATTCGCCCGTTACGATGCCGCAGATCTCGCGTCGCTGAGCCGTGAGGCTGTTCAGGCTCAGCTTCTGGCGTCCGGCTTATGGACCGCGCTTCGCACGCGTCCCTTCAGTAAATCCCCGGTTCCCGGCACGGAACCGGCCGCGATTTTCGTCACGGCAATGGATACCAATCCGCTCAGCGTGGATCCGCAGCCGGTTATCCTGGCACAGCGCAAAGCTTTTGATGCCGGGCTTACCGTTTTAACCCGTCTGACGTTGGGAAAAGTCCACGTTTGCCAGGCCGGTGGCGGCAAGCTTGGCGGTCATCCTCAGGGGCAGGTCACGTTTAATGAGTTTGCTGGCCCGCATCCGGCGGGTCTGGTCGGGACGCACATCCATTTCCTTGAGCCGGTGAGCCTGACGAAACAGGTCTGGCATCTTAATTATCAGGACGTCATCGCCATCGGTACGCTCTTCACCTCCGGAGAGCTGTGCGCGGAACGCATCATCGCCATCGGTGGGCCGCAGGCTGCAAACCCGCGTCTGGTGAAGACGCTGATTGGCGCGGATATCAATGAACTGCTGAACGAAGAAACCAAGGCAGGCGAAAACCGGCTGATTTCCGGTTCGGTCCTCAGTGGCCGCCATGCCGTGCAGGCGCACGCCTATCTGGGACGTTTCCATTTGCAGGTCAGCATTGTGCAGGAAGGCCGCGAGAAAGAGCTGTTCGGCTGGGTGCTGCCCGGTGCGGAAAAATACTCCGTCACCCGTACCACGCTGGGGCACTTCCTGCGTAATAAGCTGTTTAGCTTCTCGACCAGTACGCACGGTGGCGAGCGCGCTATGGTCCCGATTGGCAACTACGAGCGCGTCATGCCGCTGGATATTCTGCCGACCATGCTGTTGCGCGATCTGCTCGCCGGCGATACCGACAGCGCGCAGGCGCTGGGCTGTCTGGAACTGGACGAAGAAGATCTGGCGCTGTGTACCTATGTCTGTCCGGGAAAATACGAATATGGACCGGTATTGCGCGAGGTGTTAACCCGCATTGAGCAGGAAGGATAACCGATGGGCTTAAAACACCTCTTTGAAAAAATTGAGCCGCACTTTACCGAAGGGAAGCTCAAAAAGTACTACCCGCTGTATGAAGCAACGGCGACCATTTTCTACACGCCGGGGCTGGTGACGAAAGGAGCGGCGCACGTCCGTGACGCCATCGACCTTAAGCGGATGATGATCCTGGTGTGGTTTGCGGTCTTCCCGGCGATGTTCTGGGGGATGTACAACGTCGGTCTGCAGACCATTCCGGCGCTGCACCACATGTACGATGCGCAGCAGCTGGCGCAGGTGCTTCAGTCTGACTGGCACTACCGTCTGGCCCAGTCGTTAGGGGTGAGCTTTGCGCCAGACGCGGGCTGGGTGAGCATGATGACGCTGGGGGCGGTGTTCTTCCTGCCGATTTACATCACGGTCTTTATCGTGGGCGGCTTCTGGGAAGTGCTGTTTGCCATCATCCGTAAACATGAGATCAACGAAGGCTTCTTCGTGACCTCTATTCTATTTGCCCTGATTGTTCCCCCGACGCTACCGCTCTGGCAGGCAGCGCTGGGCATCAGCTTTGGCGTGGTCATTGCCAAAGAGATCTTCGGCGGCACCGGGCGGAACTTCCTTAACCCGGCGCTGGCGGGGCGTGCGTTCCTCTTCTTTGCCTATCCGGCGCAAATCTCCGGCGACCTGGTTTGGACGGCGGCTGACGGTTTTTCCGGCGCGACGCCGCTTTCACAGTGGGCGGCACACGGCGGCGAAACGCTGGTGAACAACGCGACGGGTCAGCCTGTAACCTGGTTTGATGCCTTTATTGGCAACATTCCGGGTTCCATTGGTGAAGTTTCAACGCTGATGATTTTGATTGGTGGAGCGATCATCCTGTTTGGGCGCGTGGCCTCCTGGCGAATTGTGGCGGGCGTGATGATCGGCATGGTGCTGACCGCAACGATGTTCAACGTTATCGGTTCGACCACCAACCCAATGTTCTCCATGCCCTGGTACTGGCATCTGGTACTGGGTGGCTTCGCGTTTGGCATGATGTTCATGGCAACCGACCCCGTCTCAGCCTCGTTTACGGACAAAGGTAAATGGAGCTATGGCGTGCTCATTGGCGCGATGTGTGTCCTGATCCGCGTGGTCAACCCGGCGTACCCGGAAGGAATGATGCTGGCCATTCTGTTTGCCAACCTGTTTGCGCCACTCTTCGATTACCTGGTGGTGCGGGCCAACATTAAGCGGAGGAAGGCGCGTGGCTGAAGTTAAAAATAACGACAGTATCAGCAAAACGCTGCTGGTGGTGCTGGTGCTCTGTCTGGTCTGTTCGATTGTCGTGGCCGGCTCTGCCGTGGGGTTAAAACCCCTGCAGCAGGCGCAACGTGCGCTGGATAAACAGCGCAACATACTGGCCGTGGCCGGGTTGATGCAGGAAGGGATGAGTGCAGACGACGTCTCGGCGGTATTTGCGGAGCGTATTTCACCGCGTCTGGTGGATTTGAAAACAGGCCAGCTGCTGGATAAAGATCCGGCGAAGTATAACCAGGCGCTGGCGCTGAAAGATCCGCAGATGAGCCTGACGCTCGAGGCATCGCAAGATCCCGCCGGGATTAAGCGCCGCAGCAATCTCGCCGAAATTTATCTGGTGCGTGACCCCCAAAAACGCATTCAGGAAGTGGTGCTTCCTGTCTACGGCAACGGCCTGTGGTCAATGATGTATGCCTTTGTGGCGCTTGATACGGATGGCCGTACCGTAAAAGGCATTACGTATTACGACCAGGGCGAAACGCCGGGGCTGGGGGGCGAAGTAGAAAACCCGAACTGGCGGGCACAGTTTATCGGTAAGAAAGTGCTCGACGATAACGGTCTGCCTGCGCTGAAGGTGATGAAAGGGGCGGCACGTCCCGGTGACGACTACGCCGTCGACGGGCTGTCCGGCGCCACGCTCACCTCCAAAGGCGTGCAGCACAGTTTTGATTTCTGGATGGGCGAGCTGGGTTTTGGTCCTTTCCTGAAAAACGTACGTGAAGGAGCGCTGAACAATGGCTGATACCGGTGAACTGAAAGAAGTCAAAAAGGTGCTCATTGGCCCACTGCTGGCCAATAACCCGATCACGCTGCAGGTGCTGGGCGTCTGTTCAGCCCTGGCGGTGACGACCAAGCTGGAAACGGCGGTGGTGATGACGCTGGCGGTCACGCTGGTCACGGCATTTTCGAGCATGTTTATCTCGATGATCCGCCACCACATTCCCAACAGCGTGAGGATCATCGTGCAGATGGCGATCATCGCCTCGCTGGTGATCGTGGTCGATCAACTGCTGCGCGCCTTCGCCTATGAAACCTCCAAACAGCTCTCGGTGTTTGTCGGGCTGATCATCACCAACTGTATTGTGATGGGGCGCGCGGAAGCCTACGCCATGAAAATGCCGCCGCTGGCGAGTTTTATGGACGGTATCGGTAACGGCCTCGGCTACGGTGTGATCCTGCTGACCGTTGGCTTCCTGCGTGAGCTCATTGGCAGCGGTAAGCTGTTTGGCATCACGGTGCTGGACACGGTGCAAAACGGTGGATGGTATCTGCCAAACGGCCTGTTCCTGCTGGCTCCCAGCGCATTTTTCATCATCGGTTTGTTGATCTGGCTGATTCGTACCTTGAGACCAGAACAGCAGGAAAAGGAGTAACCGACGATGGCTCATTACCTGAGTTTGTTTGTGCGCGCGGTGTTTGTTGAAAACATGGCGCTCGCGTTTTTCCTCGGCATGTGTACGTTCCTTGCGGTGTCCAAAAAAGTGTCGACGGCATTTGGGCTGGGTATCGCGGTCACCGTGGTGCTTGGCTTATCTGTACCGATTAACAATCTGGTCTACAACTTTGTGCTGCGGGACGGCGCGCTGGTGGAAGGGGTTGACCTCAGCTTCCTGAACTTCATCACCTTTATTGGCGTGATTGCCGCGCTGGTGCAAATCCTGGAGATGATCCTCGATAAGTACTTCCCGTCGCTGTACAACGCGCTGGGGATCTTCCTGCCGCTGATCGCGGTGAACTGCGCCATCTTCGGCGGCGTCTCGTTTATGGTTCAGCGTGATTACAACTTCAGTGAATCTGTGGTGTACGGTTTCGGCTCCGGCATCGGGTGGATGCTGGCGATTGTCACCATGGCGGGGATCCGCGAAAAAATGAAATATGCCAACGTGCCTGCAGGCCTGCGTGGCTTAGGGATCACCTTTATCACCACCGGGCTGATGGCGCTGGGCTTCATGTCCTTCTCCGGTGTGCAGCTATAAGGGCTAACAGATGGAAATTATTCTTGGCGTGGTGATGTTCACGCTGATTGTACTGGTGCTGTCAGGGCTCATTCTGGCGGCGCGCGCGAAGCTGGTGAATTCCGGCGACGTGGTGATTGATATTAACGACGATCCGCAGAATCAGATCCGCACGCCTGCGGGAGATAAGCTGCTCAACACGCTGTCCGGTAACGGTATTTTTGTCTCCTCGGCCTGCGGCGGCGGCGGCTCCTGCGGGCAGTGCCGCGTGACGGTAAAAGAGGGTGGCGGCGATATTCTGCCCACCGAGCTGTCGCATATCACAAAGCGTGAGGCAAAAGAGGGCTGCCGTCTGGCCTGTCAGGTCGCAGTGCGTCAGAACATGAAGATTGAACTGCCGGAAGAGATTTTCGGCGTCAAAAAATGGGAATGTGAAGTTATCTCTAATGATAACAAAGCTACCTTTATCAAAGAGCTGAAGCTGCGGGTGCCGGAAGGGGAAGATGTCCCGTTCCGCGCCGGAGGATACATTCAGATTGAGTGCCCTGAGCATACCGTGGCGTATGCGGACTTTGACGTTCCGCAGGCGTACCGCGCCGACTGGGACAAATTCAATCTCTTCCGCTTTGTATCTGAGGTGAAAGAGCCGACGCTGCGCGCCTACTCGATGGCCAACTACCCGGAAGAGAAGGGTATTATTATGCTCAACGTGCGTATCGCCACGCCGCCACCGAATGTGCCGGATGCGCCGCCGGGCGTGATGTCATCATACATCTGGTCCCTGAAGCCGGGCGATAAGGTGACCATCTCCGGCCCGTTCGGTGAGTTCTTCGCGAAAGATACCGACGCGGAAATGGTCTTTATCGGCGGCGGTGCCGGCATGGCCCCGATGCGCTCGCACATCTTTGACCAGCTCAAGCGGATCGGCAGCAAGCGTAAAATCAGCTTCTGGTACGGGGCGCGTTCGCTGCGTGAGATGTTCTACGATGATGAGTTTGAACAGCTGGCGCGTGAAAACCCGAACTTTACCTTCCACGTGGCGCTCTCCGATCCGCAGCCGGAAGATAACTGGACGGGCTATACGGGGTTCATCCACAACGTGCTGTATGAAAACTACCTTAAACAGCACCCGGCTCCCGAGGACTGCGAGTTCTATATGTGTGGTCCGCCGATGATGAACGCCGCCGTGATTAAGATGCTGAAAGATCTCGGCGTCGAAGATGAGAACATCATGCTCGATGACTTTGGAGGCTGATGATGCTGACGTTTCTGGCAACCTTTGTGGTTTTTGTACTTGTCATCTTTGGCATGTCTTTAGGCTGGATCGTTAAGCGGAAAAGCATTCAGGGCAGCTGCGGCGGTATTTCCTCCATTGGCATGGAGAAGGTCTGCGACTGCCCGGAACCGTGCGACGCCCGCAAAAAACGCATGGCGCGCGAGCAGCAGCGCATTATTTAAGTTTTTGTAGGCCGGGTAAGGCAAAGCCGCCACCCGGCATTCTTACATCTGCTTCTCAATCCTCATTTGTTTACTGTATACTTATCCAGTGATGAGTGAGGGCTTACTATGCGCAAAATAATCCATGTTGATATGGACTGCTTTTTTGCCGCAGTGGAGATGCGAGACAACCCAGCGCTGCGGGATATTCCCATCGCCATTGGCGGCAGCCGCGTTCAGCGTGGCGTTATCAGCACCGCCAACTACCCTGCGCGCAAATTTGGCGTGCGTAGCGCCATGCCGACGGCGATGGCCTTAAAGCTTTGCCCTCATCTCACGCTTCTGCCCGGGCGGTTCGACGCCTATAAAGAGGCTTCCCTTCATATTCGGGAAATCTTCTCCCGCTATACCTCTTTGATAGAACCGCTGTCGCTGGACGAAGCCTATCTCGATGTGACCGACAGCGTGCACTGCCACGGCTCCGCCACGCTGATGGCGCAGGAGATCCGCCAGACGATTTTCAACGAGCTGAATCTGACGGCATCTGCAGGGGTCGCGCCCGTTAAATTCCTTGCCAAAATCGCTTCGGATTTAAATAAGCCCAACGGCCAGTACGTCATTACGCCGGAAGAGGTGCCTGCATTTTTAAAAACGCTGCCGCTTGGCAAAATCCCCGGCGTCGGGAAAGTCTCCGCCGCAAAGCTGGAAAGCATGGGATTACGCACCTGCGAAGACGTGCAGCGAAGCGACCTCGCCATGCTGCTCAAGCGCTTCGGGAAGTTTGGCCGCGTGCTGTGGGAGCGCAGCCAGGGGATTGACGATCGCGATGTGAACAGCGAACGGCTGCGGAAATCCGTCGGCGTCGAGCGAACCCTCATTGAAGATATTCATGACTGGTCCGAATGCGAAACCATTATCACGGAACAGCTTTATCCTGAGCTGGAACGACGCTTAAGCAAGGTAAAACCGGACCTGCTGATTGCCCGTCAGGGCATCAAGCTCAAATTCAACGATTTTCAGCAGACCACGCAGGAACACGTCTGGCCGCGTCTTAATAAAGACGATCTTATCGCGACGGCAAAAAAGGCATGGGAAGAGCGCAGGGGCGGGCGAGGGGTGAGGCTGGTGGGATTGCACGTCACGCTGCTGGATCCGCAGTTAGAGCGACAGCTGGTATTAGGATTGTAAAAAAGCCCGGTGCGCTACGCTTACCGGGCCTGGGTTTTTCACCCTATCCCTGTGGGAGAGGGTTGGGATGAGGGTATTACTTAACTGGGATCGCCTTCAGCAGTTCAGTCAGCAGCGTCCAGTAGTGACCGACGCTTTCGATATGAACCTGCTCATCCGGCGAGTGCGGGCCGGTAATGGTTGGCCCGATGGACACCATATCCATATCCGGATACGGTTTCTTGAACAGACCGCATTCCAGACCCGCGTGGATCACCTGAATGTTCGGCGTGCTGTTGAACAGACGCTGGTAGGTTTCACGCACCAGTGCCATCACCGGAGAGCTTGCATCCGGCTGCCAGCCCGGGTAGCTGCCTTTAGCGGAGGTTTTTGCGCCCGCCAGCGTACCCAGAGATTCCAGCATGCTCACCACATACTCTTTACCGCTGTCGATAAGGGAGCGGATCAGGCAGATGATCTCCGCGCTGTCGTCGCTCATGGTCACCACGCCCACGTTCAGTGAGGTTTCCACTACGCCTTTCGCCACGTCAGAGTTGCGGATTACGCCGTTTGGCGTCGCGTTCAGCAGCTGAACGAAGGTGTCACGAGACTGCACGGTCAGCGCGGCTTTATCCGTGGAGACGGATTCCAGCACCACGGTCAGGTTCTTCTCTTTCGCCGACAGTTCGTTTTTCAGGATATCCAGGTACACGGTGGAGAGTTTTTTCAGCTCGTCGGCTTTTGCCGCTGGAACCGCTACGGTGGCGAAGGCTTCGCGCGGGATCGCGTTGCGCAGGGTACCGCCGTTGAAGTCTACCAGACGCAGATCCAGCTCGGCCGCATGGCCTGCCAGGAAGCGTGCCAGCAGCTTGTTGGCGTTACCCAGACCCAGATGAATATCACCGCCGGAGTGGCCGCCTTTCAGCCCTTTCAGCGTCAGCTTGAAGGTCTGGAAACCGGCAGGAATCGCTTCGCGTGACAGCGGCAGGGTAGAGATGAAATCAATCCCGCCCGCGCAGCCCATGTAGATCTCGCCTTCTTCTTCGGAGTCGGTGTTGATCAGGATATCCGCCTGCAGCCAGTTCGCCTGCAGACCGAACGCCCCGTCCATGCCCGCTTCTTCGGTCATGGTCAGCAGCACTTCCAGTGGACCGTGCTCAACGCTGTCGTCAGCCAGCACGGCCAGCGCAGAGGCCATACCGATGCCGTTATCCGCACCCAGGGTGGTGCCGCGCGCTTTCACCCAGTCGCCGTCGATGTACGGCTGAATCGGGTCTTTGGTGAAGTCGTGAACGGTGTCGTTGTTCTTCTGTGGCACCATGTCCAGGTGCGCCTGCAGCACAACCGGTTTACGGTTTTCCATGCCTGCGGTGGCGGGTTTGCGGATCAGAATGTTGCCAACCTGGTCACGTTCCGCATGCAGACCTTTTTCCTTCGCCCAGCCCATAATATGTTCGGCAAGCTGTTCTTCATGGTAGGAAGGGTGTGGAATGGAGCAGATTTTGGCAAAAATATCCCACAGCGGCTGCGGAGATAGTTGAGACAGTTCAGACACGATAAGTCTCCTTGTCGAGGCGCTGCAAACAGGGTTGCAGGTCACAGGGTTAGCAGGTTAATAGTTACCACAAGTCAGGCTTGCGAGATGAAACTGAGAATACCACTTTCTCTGCTGGCTGGTAGCATAAAGCATGTAAAAACTCAGGCAGAGGGCGCTAAACACTGGTTTTTAGTGCGTCAGATCTCTATAATCTCGCGCAACCTATTTCCCCCTCGAACACTTTTTAAGCCGTATAAAAACAGGCTGGGACACTTCACATGAGCGAAAAATACGTCGTCACCTGGGACATGTTGCAGATTCACGCACGCAAACTGGCTGCGCGTCTGATGCCTTCCGAACAGTGGAAAGGCATTATTGCCGTCAGCCGTGGCGGTCTGGTACCGGGGGCGCTGCTGGCACGTGAGCTGGGTATTCGTCATGTCGATACCGTTTGCATCTCCAGCTATGACCATGACAACCAGCGCGAGCTGAAAGTGCTGAAACGCGCGGAAGGCGATGGTGAAGGCTTCATCGTTATTGATGACCTGGTGGATACCGGCGGTACCGCGGTGGCTATCCGTGAAATGTATCCGAAAGCACATTTCGTCACTATCTTCGCGAAGCCTGCTGGCCGCCCGCTGGTTGACGATTACGTGATTGATATTCCGCAGGATACCTGGATTGAACAGCCATGGGATATGGGCGTGGTCTTCGTACCGCCAATCTCGGGTCGTTAATCACGTTCCGCAATTAATTTAACGCCCGGTGATGCCGGGCGTTGTTTTTTTTAGTCTGGCGCGCGTTACAATAGTCTCTATACGACGTATTCATGGAGGCAATGCAATGACGCAGGCGAATCTCACCGAGACTCTCTTCAAACCCCGTTTCAAACACCCTGAAACGTCGACGCTGGTGCGTCGCTTCAATCCGGGTACTCAGCCTGCCGTCCAGTCTGCATTAGACGGTAAAAACGTGCCTCACTGGTATCGCATGATTAACCGCCTGATGTGGATCTGGCGCGGTATCGATCCCCGTGAAATCCTTGATGTGCAGGCACGTATCGTGATGAGTGAAGCCGAGCGTACCGACAGCGAACTCTATGATACGGTAGTGGGCTACCGTGGCGGAAACTGGATCTACGAGTGGTCTAAACAGGCGATGCTCTGGCAGCAAAAAGCCAGCCAGGAAGAGGATGCCACGCGCAGCGGCAAACACTGGCTGCATGCGGCCAACCTCTATGCCATTGCCGCCTACCCGCATTTAAAAGGCGATGAGCTGGCTGAACAGGCGCAGGCGCTGGCGAATCGCGCCTACGAAGAGGCGGCTCAACGCCTGCCGGGCCAGATGCGCGAGCTTGAGTTCGCTGTTCCGGGCGGGGCGCCCGTTACCGGGTTCCTGCATATGCCCGAAGGTGAAGGCCCGTTCCCGACCGTGCTGATGTGCGGCGGGCTGGACTCTCTGCAAATTGACTATTACAGCCTGTATGAGCGCTACTTCGCACCAAAAGGGATCGCGATGCTGACGCTGGATATGCCCTCAATTGGCTTCTCCTCCAAATGGAAACTGACTCAGGATTCCAGCCTGCTGCACCAGCATGCGCTAAAAGCGCTGGAAAACATTCCGTGGGTTGACCACACCCGCGTGGCGGCATTTGGCTTCCGCTTTGGCGCAAACGTCGCGGTGCGTCTGGCTTACCTTGAATCCTCCCGCCTGAAAGCAGTCGCCTGCCTTGGACCGGTCGTTCATGCCCTGCTCAGCGATCCCGCACGCCAGGGGAGCGTGCCCGAAATGTACCTTGATGTGCTGGCCAGCCGTCTTGGCATGCATGATGCATCAGACGAAGCGCTGCGCGTTGAGCTCAATCGCTACTCGTTAAAAACGCAAGGGTTGCTGGGACGTCGCTGCCCGACACCGATGCTGTCGGGGTTCTGGAAAAACGATCCGTTCAGTCCGGAAGAAGAGTCGCGCTTAATCACGTCGTCATCTGCGGATGGCAAATTGCTTGAGGTGCCGTTCAGCCCGGTCTATCAGAATTTCGATAAAGCTCTGAAGGAGATTACGCGCTGGATCGCTCAGAGATTGTGTTAATAGATTGCTAAATTTCGCTGGTTTGGTAAAACAGTGGCTTCACAAAAGGAGATCGCAATGACGTTACCGAGTGGACACCCGAAAAGTAGATTGATTAAGAAGTTCATGGCTCTTGGCCCGTATATTCGAGAAGAGCAGTGTGAAGAGAATCGCTTTTTTTTCGACTGCCTGGCTGTATGCGTCAACGTGAAGCCTGCACCCGAAAAACGTGAATTCTGGGGCTGGTGGATGGAAATGGAAGCAGAGGAAAAACGCTTTACGTATAGCTACCAGTTTGGCCTGTTTAATAAAGACGGTAACTGGCAGGCCACCACCATTAAAGATCAGGAAGTGATCGATCGCCTGGAATATACCCTGAAAGAGTTTCACGACAAAGCGAGCGCACTGCTGGCCACCCTGGACCTTAAGTTCGAGCCAGCGGATGATTTTTCCAGCGAAGCGGTGAAGCTGACCGCCTGATAGCGTCACAGCGCCGGGTGGCGGCTTCGCCTTACCCGGCCTACAAAATGCACTATCCCGTAGGCCCGGTAAGCGCAGCGCCACCGGGCAAAAAAAATCCCGGCTTATCTGCCGGGATTTTCTTATTCGGATAATCTTAGAACTGGTAGGTCATACCCAGGGCAACGATATCATCGCTGCTCACGCCCAGTTTATTATCGTCGTCAATCTGGTTAATTTTATAATCAACAAACGCGGACATATTTTTGTTGAAGTAATAGGTCGCGCCAACGTCAATATATTTCACCAGATCTTCGTCACCAATACCTTCGATATCTTTGCCTTTAGACTGGACATAACCCAGGGACGGACGCAGACCGAAGTCGAACTGATATTGTGCGACGACTTCAAAGTTCTGTGCCTTATTGGCAAATCCGCCAGAAATTGGCGTCATATTACGGGTTTCTGAATACATCGCTGCCAGATAAATATCGTTCGCGTCATATTTCAGACCGGTAGCCCAGGCTTCGGCTTTCTGCCCCTGACCACGCGCCAGCAGGTTCTGCGCGTTGGTGCGGTCAGAGTTAGTGTAAGCACCGCTGACGGCAAAATCGCTGCCGCCGAAGTCATAGCTCAGAGAGGTACCAAAACCGTCACCGTTCTGCTTCTTGGCGTCACGGTTTTCGTTTTTACCCTGGTACTGCAGGGTCATGTCCAGGCCGTCAACCGCGCCGAAGAAGTCGGTGTTGCGGTAGGTGGCAAGACCGGTCGCACGCTTGGTCATGAAGTTATCGGTCTGAGCGGAAGAGTCGCCGCCGAACTCAGGGAACATGTCGGTCCATGCTTCGACGTCATACAGCGCACCCAGGTTACGACCGTAATCCAGAGAACCAAAGTTTTTCAGCTTCAGGCCCGCGAACGCCAGGCGGGTTTTCTGAGAGGAGTCGCTCTCGGCTTTGTTACCCGCAAATTCAGATTCCCAACGACCATAGCCCGTCAGCTGATCGTTAATCTGGGTTTCGCCTTTAAAACCGAAACGAACGTAAGTCTGATCGCCATCTTTGGTGGCATCATCGCTGATGTAGTGCATGGCTTTCACTTTGCCGTACACGTCCAGCTTATTACCATCTTTATTATAAACTTCAGCTGCGTGAACGGATGCAGAAGCCACTACGCCCATAACCATTAATGCCAGAGTGCTCTTTTTCATTTTCGATCCTGTCTTATAAACGCGCTAAAAAATTCGCTGGACGATAAGCTCATGCTTAAGTCCCGTGAAAAAACAGGAAGGGTTTTATCGTTCTGGAATGAAACTTTTATGACAAACTAAGAATAATTTTAAAAAACTGTGATTTATTATTTCGGTAATAAAAGTGTCAAATTCTCCCGCTACGCTTCCTGATCCCGCGCAACAAAGTGTTTCGCGATGTGCTAAGGCAGTTGGCAACGGGGCTGACTCCTGCTAAAACGTTCGTTCGACATTACTTTCCCTTATCGTTGAACGGCAGAGAATCATGAGTGACAGCCAGACGCTGGTGGTAAAACTCGGTACCAGTGTTTTAACAGGCGGATCGCGCCGCCTAAATCGCGCCCACATTGTTGAGCTTGTACGTCAGTGCGCTCAGTTACATGCCGCAGGGCATCGTATTGTAATTGTGACCTCCGGGGCGATTGCCGCCGGGCGTGAACACCTGGGTTACCCCGAACTCCCCGCGACGATCGCCTCAAAACAGCTGCTGGCCGCCGTGGGACAAAGCCGACTCATTCAACTCTGGGAACAGCTGTTCTCTATCTATGGCATCCACGTCGGGCAGATGCTGCTGACGCGTGCGGATATGGAAGACAGAGAGCGCTTCCTGAACGCCCGCGATACCCTGCGCGCGCTGCTGGACAACAATATCGTTCCGGTCATTAATGAGAACGATGCCGTTGCTACCGCTGAAATCAAAGTGGGTGATAACGATAACCTCTCTGCGCTGGCCGCCATTCTGGCTGGCGCCGATAAATTACTGCTTCTGACCGATCAGCAGGGGCTGTTCACCGCCGATCCGCGCGCTAACCCGGAAGCCGAGTTGATTACCGACGTTCACGGTATCGACGATGCGCTGCGCGCCATCGCCGGTGACAGCGTGTCCGGCCTCGGAACGGGCGGCATGGGGACCAAGCTGCAGGCCGCCGACGTGGCGTGCCGCGCCGGTATCGACACCATCATTGCCGCGGGCAGCCGCCCTGGCGTGATTGGCGACGTGATGGAAGGCATCTCCGTTGGCACCCGCTTCCACGCCCAGGAATCTCCGCTGGAAAACCGTAAACGCTGGATATTTGGCGCGCCGCCTGCGGGCGAACTCGTCGTTGATGAAGGGGCGACCGCCGCGATTCTGGAACGAGGAAGTTCATTACTTCCTAAAGGAATTAAAAGCGTGACAGGCAACTTCTCCCGTGGTGAAGTGATCCGCATCCGTAACCTCGAAGGCCGCGACATCGCCCACGGCGTAAGCCGTTATAACAGCGATGCCCTGCGCCGCATCGCGGGTCACCATTCGCAGCAGATCGACGCCATTCTGGGCTATGAATATGGCCCGGTTGCCGTGCATCGCGATGACATGATTATTCGTTAAGGAGCCAGAACATGCTGGAACAAATGGGCGCCGCCGCGAAGGCCGCCTCTTATAAACTGGCGCTCCTTTCCAGCCGCGAGAAAAACCGCGTGCTGGAAAAAATCGCTGATTATCTGGAATCTCAGTCCCAGGAGATTTTGCTCGCCAACGAGCAGGATTTACTGGAAGCGCGTCGCAACGGTCTGAGCGAAGCGATGCTCGACCGCCTGGCATTGACCCCGGCCCGCCTGAAAGGCATCGCCGACGATGTTCGTCAGGTCTGCAATTTGGCCGATCCGGTAGGGCAGGTGATTGACGGTGGGTTGCTGGACAGCGGTTTGCGCCTGGAGCGCCGTCGCGTGCCGCTCGGCGTTATCGGCGTTATTTATGAAGCCCGTCCAAACGTGACGGTGGATGTCGCCTCCCTGTGCCTGAAAACCGGCAACGCCGCCATTCTGCGCGGTGGGAAAGAGACCTGGCGCACCAACGCCGCGACGGTGAAAGTCATTCAGCAGGCGCTGGAAGAGTGTGGCTTACCAGCGGGTGCCGTGCAGGCGATTGAGAGCCCGGACCGCGCGCTGGTCAACGAACTGCTGCGCATGGACAAATACATCGACATGCTGATCCCACGCGGCGGCGCGGGGCTGCACAAGCTGTGCCGCGAGCAGTCGACGATTCCGGTTATCACCGGCGGTATTGGCGTGTGTCATATCGTGGTAGACGACAGCGCTGAGATTGCTCCTGCGCTGAAGATTATCGTGAACGCGAAGACCCAGCGTCCAAGCACCTGTAACACCGTGGAAACGCTGCTGGTGCATCAGGACATTGCGAGCACCTTCCTGCCGGCCCTGAGCAAACAGATGGCAGAGAGCGGCGTGACGCTGCACGCTGACGCCAGTGCGCTCGCGCTGCTGCAGGATGGCCCGGCTAACGTCGTTCCCGTCAACGCGGAGCAGTACGACGACGAGTTCCTGTCACTGGATCTGAACGTGAAAATCGTGAGCGATCTTGACGACGCGATTGCGCACATCCGTGAGCATGGCACGCAGCATTCTGACGCCATCCTGACGCGTACGCTGCGCAATGCCGATCGCTTCGTGAACGAAGTGGATTCCTCTGCGGTGTATGTGAATGCCTCCACCCGCTTCACCGACGGCGGCCAGTTCGGCCTCGGCGCTGAGGTGGCGGTCAGCACGCAGAAACTGCACGCCCGCGGTCCGATGGGGCTGGAAGCGCTGACCACGTACAAGTGGATCGGCTTCGGCGACGATACGATTCGTGCGTAAATAATCACGGGTGATGCAAAAATAGCCGTTTGATTCAAAAGGGCATTGACGCATCACCCGGATAGATCTAACCTTTTGCCCCGTGGTTACACTCGTAACCGGCCTCTCAGGGCCGATATAGCTCAGTTGGTAGAGCAGCGCATTCGTAATGCGAAGGTCGTAGGTTCGACTCCTATTATCGGCACCAGTCATATCAAGTAATTACACAGCACTCCTACCTTCTTTACTTTTTGTGGAACAAATTTAGGACAGAAAATTTGGAAATCGAGTCAATTTGCAGTGTATGTTTGGTCAGATGTTATGGGGATAAATGGACCGATCTAAGAAATATTTAGATAGTCTCTCAAACATCCATTTTGTTATAACGAAAAAGCTATCCCAACCTGAAAAGCCAACTATCCCCTATATATTTGAGGTCTTGGAACCTGAATCTTCGCCTCCTGCTGGTGTGAATACGGCTAAGAGCCAAGCACAACTTCACTCCCTTTAAGATTCATTTCTTGTTAGAAATGCTTAATCGATAATTATTTTCAATTCAATCAATGCTTTAATTTTTGACGCATTTTGTTTTTAACCCATGCGATTTAGATGTATTATTTTAAGACTAATCCTCTTGCCATATTTTTCATAAACATCGGCCCGGTATATGTGAAAAGTTATTTTAAGGTTGCTTCTCATGGAGTTATGGATATTTTTAGCGGCGATTTATGTTGTTTATTTGTTGTTTTTCAAAAAGAAAAAGCATAGATCCACCGAGTCTCTTGTTTCAAGGACCGTCAAAGCACCGCCTAAAGAATGGATTGCTGACATCAAGAAAAAGGAGGCGGTTGTGCGAAACGATGATAGTGAAGACGATAACCTTGCAACTTTTACATTGAGCGGTGGCCGGGGTCTTGAACTTCAGGTGACAACCAATCATTACAGGAATACCTCAAAGTCAGCAGGTGCACTAGCTCGATGGGTACTTCCGGGTGAGATGATAACTGTAGCTGGTGTAGCAATTAGCGGTGGCCACATTTACGTGGGGCAACGTATGAAGCCCTCCGGTCAGGAATCAGGCGGCTATTATGACGATGGAAGTGAGGCATCATTAATTGATGACACATGTAAGATAAAACCTACTTCTTATCTTTACGAGGACAGTTCATTAGGATACTGGCCCAGTTTTTCCTCTCTTTCCCCAGAAGCACGCGGTGCGTATGTCAGTTGGCTTGCCAGCGATAGGTCTGATCCATCGTGTCCTATCGGCTATGTTTTTATCTACCTCTACGGCCTGGAAAGAAAAGCGCTCGTAGATTCAACTGACCCAAAATTCCCTGATGCTGAGTTCCGTAATCTGTTCAATGAAGTCGCTCGGTTAAGATCGGTATTCATTGAGAACCGCTCCTTCCGTGGATATTCGACCCAATTACTCGAAGCCATGTCTATTCTGCGCCCGAACATGGGCTTAGCCACTGAGCTCGATAGCAATTCAGGTTTCAGCAACAGCATGCAATTTAAGCTGGCTCTGGCAAAAACTGTACATGAAGGAGTTCCTGTATCAGCTGAACTGGCGTTGAACTGGGTAATAAACCACACCGAGTATTCGCTGCGTACCCCGGCTCGCCGCTGTGCTAAAGAGTTTGCTGCGCTTTTCAAACGGCGTTACACCCTCAAATATGGTGAAGGGATGGTCGTTAAGGCGAATAAAACGCGCCTAAGGTTAGATTACACACCAGCAAGTCCTAGTTTGCGAGGTGTTCGACTTCCTGTTCCCGACCTGCCTGATCCAAGAGCGTTGAAGAGCCCTGTCCAGAAAATTATGGCTCTTGCCGACATATGTACGGATGAACTTGATGCTTATAGTCGCTACCTTGGTAGGAAAGGTACGTCAGTCAATGATACGGCTGCAATTATGTTGCTCCCTTCAGAGATCATTAATGAAAGCGCAGAAAAAATATTAAGCTCATTCAAACGCTGGGCTGATGAGGCGATCCTCGTCAAGGAGGGGTTAGTCTCAGTTGCTGACTTTTGGGCACATATGAATGCCAGTTGCCCCAATAAGATCAATAAAAAAGAGGCCGATTTGATGCAGGCCTTTGCTCTGAAGATGGGTTACGGTCTGGCACCTGACCCGTATTATCACCATGTGAAGGCGGATGTTGATGGGACACTTGTTCTATTCCCTGCCGCCGAAGGTGGACGCTTCTCACCTTCTCCTGAATTTATCTCAGCCGTAATGACGCTCAGATTAGGGGCGATGGTCGCCTTGATTGACGATTCTCTTGATCAAGCTGAACAGAAAGTGCTTGAGAATACCATCAACAACAATCCTGGCTTCACCGATGATGAAAAACGCTCTCTACATGCGTATTTAACGTGGCAACTTCATACCCCAGCCAATATGACAGGAATGAAAAGCAGGATTGAGTTGATGGGGGCCGCGGAAAAAGCTGCTGTGGGTAAGGTTATCGTTAGTGTTGCCTGTTCGGATGGGACAATAGCGCCTGCCGAAATCAAACAGCTTGAGAAGATTTATTCAAGTTTGGGGCTGGATACCTCATCTGTCTCGAGCAATATCCATCAGCATTCCGCAATTGAACATGATCTCGTCTCGTCTGTACCAACTGATCAGACAGCAGCTGGGTTCACACTGGATGCTAATGTACTTGCCCGCCACGAATCTGCCACGGATGATGTTCGTAAATTGCTGAACACAATTTTCACTGAAGAAGAACCGGAAGAGCCAGAAAGCGCTCCAGCCTCATCAACGGAGGTGGGGGGCCTTGATTCCGCACATAGCCAGCTTTATCGCAGTTTGCTGGAGAAAGAACAGTGGTCCCGAAAAGAGGCGACAGAATTGTGCGGAAATTTGAATTTGATGCTCGGCGGTGCACTTGAGGTGATCAATGACTGGTCCTATGCGGTGGTTGATGCTCCGGTGCTGGACGATGCCGATGATGATATCTGGGTTGACCTGGAAATTGCCAAAGAATTAGAGGGATAGTGAATGTCTGTAACACGTATAAGAGTGAAAGAACGCGACGCTATTATTCAGTCACTTAAATCAGGTGTAACGCCAAGGATAGGTATTCAGCATATCCAGGTTGGCCGTGTGAATGAGATCACCGCTCTCCATCAGGATATTGAGAGGATTGCTGACGGTGGGGCAAGCTTCAGACTAATCATCGGTGAATATGGTTCTGGTAAAACGTTCTTTCTGAGTGTTGTGCGCTCTATTGCGCTAGAGAAGAAGCTGGTGTCAGTCAGTGCTGACCTTTCTCCTGATAGACGTATTCACTCATCGGGAGGTCAGGCTCGTAACCTCTATTCAGAGCTTATTAAAAACATGTCCACCAGAAACAAGCCTGATGGTAATGCGTTACTTAGCGTTGTTGAAAGGTTCGTTACGGAGGCAAGAAAGGAAGCTGACACGGACGGCTCCGAGGTTTCATCAGTTATTCATAAGCGCCTGGCTGCCCTGTCAGATATGGTGGGCGGATATGACTTTGCGAAGGTCATTGATGCATTCTGGCGGGGGCACGAACAGGATAATGAAACGCTAAAATCCAATGCAATTCGCTGGTTGCGGGGAGAGTACACTACCAAAACTGATGCCCGTAACGATCTAGACGTTCGGACTATTATCTCAGACGCTTCATTCTATGATTCTTTGAAGCTGATGAGCCTTTTTGTCCGCCAGGCAGGCTATGCCGGTCTTTTGGTCAGCCTCGACGAAATGGTGAACCTCTTTAAGCTGAATAATACGCAAGCAAGAACAGCGAACTACGAACAGATTTTGCGGATCCTGAATGACTGCCTGCAAGGCTCAGCCGAGAACATTGGTTTTATCCTCGGGGGGACGCCAGAGTTTCTTTTCGATCCGCGTAAAGGTCTTTACAGCTATGAGGCTCTCCAGTCGCGTCTGGCGGAAAACCGGTTCGCGCAAAAAGCAGGAGTGATTGACTACTCATCCCCCACTTTGCATCTTGCCAGCCTGACCCCTGAGGAACTGTATATTTTGCTGAGAAATCTTCGCCATGTTTATGCAGGCGGAGATCCAGAGAATTATCTGGTACCAGATGAGGCACTGACTGGATTTCTGCATCACTGTAGTAAAACCATTGGAGACGCTTACTTCCGTACCCCCCGTAATACCATAAAAGGTTTCCTGGACATGCTGGCCGTGCTGGAACAAAACAGAACGATGAACTGGCAAACTCTAATCGAGGGTGTGGCGATTGAAGAGGACAGGCCCAGCGATATGGATGACGCCACTACGGAGGAAAGCGATGACGACGACGGACTGGCGAACTTCAAACTATGAGCAGTGCCTACGATAGCCTCGATCCCCGCGTCCGTAAGTGGGTTTACAAGCAGGGGTGGTCTACATTAAGGCCCTTGCAGGAGAGTTCTATCCCGGCAATTTTAGCCCGTGATCGAGACGTGCTAATCAGTGCAGGTACAGCAGCGGGTAAAACAGAGGCTTTCTTTCTTCCTGCCTGTTCGGCAGTTGCAGATCTCACTAATGGATTTGGCATCGTCTATATCAGTCCGTTGAAGGCATTGATTAACGATCAGTACCGTCGTCTTGAGAGCCTTGGAGATGCATTGGAAATGCCAGTGACTCCCTGGCACGGGGATGTACCACAAAGCAAAAAAAAGAAGGCTCGGACGAACCCTGCTGGCATTTTACTGATTACACCTGAGTCACTTGAGTCTTTGCTCATAAATTCAATGGGCTGGCTCAAACAGGCGTTTTCTTCAGTCGCATACATCGTTATTGATGAGTTTCATGCTTTTATTGGCTCAGAGCGTGGTGTACAGCTGCTTTCTCTGCTCAATAGAATTGACCATGTGCTAGGTCGCCAGGTAAATCCAATTCCCCGCGTTGCGTTGAGTGCCACGCTGGGGGAACTGGAGAAAGTGCCCGAAATGTTGCGCCCGGACAAACGACTCCCCTGCGTAACTGTTACAGATAGTAATAGCACGGCCACTCTTCAGGTACAGGTCAAAGGGTACCTGGAGCGAGTGATCCAAAAAGAGGAAGAACTTCAGAGTTCAGCTGAACATGACGTTTGCGCTGACATTTTTAGACTTTGCCGTGGCGATTCTCATTTGGTCTTTGCAAACAGCCGAAAGCGCACTGAAAGCATTGCGGCAACGCTGAGCGACATGTGTGAGGAACAAATTGTTCCGAATGAATTTTTCCCCCACCATGGTTCCCTTGCCAAGGAATTACGTGAGGCGCTTGAATCTCGTCTTCAGAAAGGAAATTTGCCCACTACAGCTGTTTGTACAATGACGCTTGAGTTGGGAATTGATATCGGTAAGGTTAAGTCGGTTATCCAAGTTACGCCACCACATTCTGTTTCCAGTTTGCGCCAGCGTATGGGGCGTTCTGGGCGACGCGACTCCCCATCAGTACTCAGAATGCTAATTACAGAAAATGAGCTTACTGTGAGTAGCAGTATCGTTGATCATCTACGGCTCCAGTTGGTGCAGTCGATGGCAATGATCAGGTTGATGATCTCTAAACAATGGTTTGAGCCTGCCGATTCCCGCCAGATGCATTACTCCACGCTGCTACACCAGATTCTTGCAATTACCGCACAATGGGGTGGAGTTCGTGCCGACCAGCTCTGGTCCCAACTATGCCAGACAGGGCCGTTCAGAAATGTAGATTTAAACGATTTCAAAAGCCTGCTTAAACATATGGGAGCATGTGGCCTACTCACTCAACTTGCAAGCGGCGAAATGGTTGTTGGGGCAGAGGGAGAGAAACTGACTAACCATTACACGTTTTATGCCGTGTTCAATACACCAGAAGAGTTCCGCATTGTCACCGGAAACAGAACCCTTGGAACATTGCCTGTGGACTCCCCACTGCTACCAGACCAACACATCATCTTCGGTGGGCGGCGCTGGAAAGTGACAGAGATCGAGACAGAGAAAAAAGTTATCTATGTAGAGGCAACCAAAGGCGGTCAGCCACCACAATTTAGTGGGGGAGGTATGTCTGTTCATGATGCCGTTCGTCAGGAAATGCTCGCTATCTATAGGGAAGGTGATTACCGCATAGCAATAGGTAGCAAGAAAGTAGATTATGCCGATACTGCCGCCAGAAACCTATTTGCGGAAGGCTGTAGTAACTTTCAGCGTTTTAAACTTCAAAATGAATGTTTTATTACGAGTAGACAATACTGTTACGTAATACCCTGGATGGGGGATAAAGTTGTCAATACGATTACAGCCTTGCTCATACGCTGTGGTTTTAAAGCTAATTCATTGGCTGGAATTATAGAAATTGACGGCTCAAGTGTCGCTTCTGTTCAACAGGCACTTAAAGGCCTGCTGCTGTCAGGCTTGCCTTCAGCGTTTGATCTTGCTGCAAATGTTCCAGAAAAGTACTTAGATAAATATGACGAATACTTACCAGAGTCGCTGCTTGCGAAAGGATTTGGGGAAAAAGCGTATGACATTGAAGGCACTCGTATTTGGTTGAAGCAGCACCTTCAGTAAACTGGCTACACATAAAGGGGATCCGTTCCCTCTCTAGATTGAGGCCAATTGATGATAGCAATGTTCACTCTTGGCTCGGATCTGCAAGAAATCGAGGTCATAAGGTCTGCTTTGAGCGAGGGACGGACATAGCGATATTCAAATCTGTAATCCAGCATCGAAATTTTTATCATCAACCCTGTGACCTGCTCCCCGTTGATTAACACACCCCGATGTTAGTAATGTCTTCATAAGCCACATGAGGACATACCCATGAAGAAGCGTTTTTCCGACGAACAGATCATCAGTATTCTTCGCGAAGCGGAAGTCGGGGTTTCTGCCCGTGAGCTCTGCCGTAAGCACGCCATTTCCGATGCCACTTTCTACACCTGGCGCAAGAAGTTTGGTGGCATGGAAGTTCCTGAGGTGAAGCGGCTTAAATCTCTTGAAGAGGAGAACGCCCGCCTCAAGAAGCTGCTTGCCGAAGCCATGCTGGATAAGGAGGCGCTTCAGGTGGCTCTGGGGCGAAAGTACTGACGACAGACCACAAGCGGGAAGCCGTTAAGTTTATGTGTGATGCGACCGGTCTGTCGCAACGTCGTGCCTGCAGGCTTACTGCTTTGTCTCTGTCGACCTGCCGCTACGAGGCTCAGCGTCCGGCGGCTGATGCGCATTTATCAGGGCGCATCACTGAGCTGGCACTGGAGCGCAGGCGTTTTGGCTACCGCCGCATCTGGCAGCTGCTGCGTCGGGAGGGCCTTCACGTCAATCACAAGCGGGTATACCGTATTTACCACCTTAATGGACTGAGCGTAAAACGCAGACGACGCCGTAAAGGGCTGGCAACCGAACGGTTTCCGCTTCTGCGCCCGGATGCGCCGAACCTGACATGGTCGATGGATTTCGTTATGGACGCACTGGCCAACGGTCGGAGAATCAAGTGCCTGACCTGTGTGGATGATTTCACGAAGGAGTGTCTGACGATCACCGCTGCTTTCGGTATTTCAGGCGTTCAGGTCACGCGTATTCTGGACAGCATCGCGCTGTTTAGGGGCTTTCCGGCGACAATAAGAAACGATCAGGGCCCAGAATTTACCTGCCGCGCGCTCGATCAATGGGCCTTTGAGCATGGTGTGGAACTACGGCTTATCCAGCCAGGTAAGCCAACGCAGAACGGATTTATTGAGAGTTTTAACGGACGCTTTCGCGATGAGTGTCTGAATGAACACTGGTTCAGCGATATTCTTCATGCCCGGAAAACGATTAATGACTGGCGGCAGGATTATAACGAGTGCCGTCCCCATTCATCGCTGGATTACCAGACACCAGCTGAATTCGCAACGGACTGGCGAAACAGGAAATATGAAGAAAAACCAACCGACATTACTAACTGAAGGTTGTATCTAATCCTGGGGGCAGGTCACCTGTAAAGTAAATGATGCGTGAGTTATTGCGGACCTATTTTTCTTTTACTATAAAAGCAATTATTCAACTTTGCTAATGAACTCTTTATCAAGGAATTGGTTTTGCAACTTCACCCCACCCGACTGTATCTTCGTCCCGTAACTGAGTCTGACCTTGATGATCTTTTCAGAATTTATGGTGACCCGGCTACGAACACCTTTAACCCAGTTGGGCCGTATCCTGATATAAAGCATGCAAAAAATGTTTTAGCTCGTTGGGTCAACCACTGGGAAACCCACGGTTTCGGAAACTGGGCAATCTCTTTGAAGGATAGCCCTGATAGAATCATTGGTTTTGGCGGTCTGAGTATCAGCAGTTATGCTGATATAATAATTAATAACTTAGGATATCGTTTCGCCACAGAGGCATGGGGTAAAGGTCTGGCGACAGAGTTCTCGAAAAACTCTGTCAGATATGGTTTTGGTGAGTTAAAGCTGACCGAGATCTCTGCCGTAGTTAGAGGTAACCACGTGGCATCGCAGAAAGTTCTTCGAAAAGCTGGGTTGAAATACATAAAAGAGATTTATGATGTGAAAGACGCGCCGCCGAGCCTGCTTTTCTCTCTCACGCATGGTGAATGGTTAAAACAATCATTGTGAGCGTACATCCTCTACATCATTTAAATAAAAGAATCATTTCGCGGCGCTTTGGAAAGAACCAACGTCCGCCTTTGGCACTAAGCGGGCTAAATTCGACAGATTTGACGAGATAAGGTTATAGATGAACTATCAATACCCTTGAACGATTACTTCCCTGTTGATTTGCTTGGTTGCAGTCCTGGGGTATTACCGGGTGTATCCTTATTATCACGTCTGCGCTGATCGGGTTTTCCTGTTGATTTTGCAATTGGTTTTGGACCATGTTTAAGCCCCATAATCGTGCTCCTTAGCGTTGTTAGAGGTTATTCCTCAGTGTGGGTATAAGTGGAGCTATAAGAATTATCAAGCTCGAATGGGGGTTGGATAATGACTACTAGAATATTATGTGAGCAATGTCAGTGTTCGACATGTAGCGACCGGTCCGATACTGACGTAGGTTGCAGATTGTTCGCGATGAGCCCTCAACAATGAGGGCCACCTCGGAGATTGTCAGCCTGATTGCGCCAATTGCCGATGCAGGACCTGCAGACTAGTTCCCGCTCCTGCCCATGCAGCAACCGAGCCGACCACATACAGGTTTTGCTTGGCGCGTGAGACGGCTACATTGATTATGTTTGGCGGGCTTGCCGCCCACTGACGCGCCCTTTGCTGACTCGCTTTCGGAGCGCCCAGCAACAGGATGACCGTGTCCGCCTCTCGGCCCTGGAACGTGTGGATCGTGCCTACACGATCACGGCACCACTCATCCAACTTTACGCCGAACGTTCGCAGCAGGTCGGTTTCTCTGTCGAGACGCCGACGCATGTTCTGCTCTACGATCTTGAATGGTGTAATGATAAATACGTCTGGATTTGTAATGCCCGATGCTGCCAGCTCTTTTAGCATTCTTACAACCGCTTCGCCCTCATCGGGACACCACTTCGTCTCAGCATCGCCATTGATATCCACCCAGCGAGATCTCCCCAATGCCGAGCCGATAGATCCAGGTCTTTTAGGCCCGACAGCATGGACCATCTGCCCGGCATAGGCGATGAAGTTAGAAACATCGAACATTGGGTTCTGACAACGCCTGTGAACGAGGAGTGGCAGCCCGACTTCTCGATCACCTACGTCCATGACGAAGGTGGATTTGAAGCGTGATGCCTGATCAGCAAGGGTCTGCGTAGATGCTGCGGGGGCAGACCATTCGACTTGGTCAATGTCAAAGAACTTGCAGATTTCGGCGTTCAGCTTTTCAGGAAGTGAAACTACAGGTGGGATTTGCAACGGGTCACCTACCACGATGGAGCGCTTTGCCCGCATGATAGCTCCAACTGCTGCCTGAGGAACGGCCTGGCCCGCTTCATCTACAAGAAGCCAGCCAATGCTCTCTGGTGGCAGATCCCCGAACATCGTCCGAACAGAGGCGAATGTCGTGGACACGGCAGGCACAACCATGAAAAGGCTCGACCAAAGGTCGGGGAGAAGTTCACGGTGAGCGGAAGACTGGAAGGCACCAGCCACCATGCCCGACATCAATAGCCCAAGATTGTGTTGTAAGCGGCTGGCCGAAGCGTCAATGAACGTTTTATGCACAGTCAGGGCAGCGGCGAAAAGATCCTCTCGCAGGTGATGAACCTCATCGGGAAGCCATGGCGCAGTCAGGTGGATAGCCTCGTGATCGCGCTCGAAGAATCTCTCATCAACGACCCTGTCTCCCATGCGGTTGCGTGCCTCTGCCTCGGTTGCCTTCAATTTCGAGACAGCCTGACATTTGCTGGAAATTTCCTGGTCGAGTTGCTGTAACTGGGACTCAATATTGCTCCACTTAGTCCTTGCAAGCTCTAGGGCACCGTCTGTCTCCTGCGCCCGTAAGACTGATTGCTGCAAGGTCGCCGAGAGCTTCTGCAGTGTCGATCTCCACGACTTCCAGGCCGCAGTTGCGAACAAACGGGAGAAGAAACCTGGACGGCAAGCAAGATGGCTGTTGAGCATGATCTTGTCCTGCTCGATCTGCGATTTTGCCTTCTCATGCTCCCGTTGGCAGGATTCAGCAATCTGGTGTGCCTCTTCGACAGCTTCAATCAGACTCGGACGACGCTGTTCCACCCTTTGTAGTTCGGCAGTCGCTCCCTTGAGTGCCTGGATATCCCGTCGCATCTCTTCGATGCTGGCGATTTCGGCGTCTACCGTCTCCTTGAGTTTAAGGAAAACGGTTCGTGCTTTCCGCCAGGCCGCTAAAGCGTCCGCTTCGTTGGTGCTCGGCCGTTCATTGATGACCACGCTGGGCATCACGCGATCGATGATTTCGCCAGTTTGTTCATCTTTGATCTCACGCAAGACGTTTAAGCCGCGAGCTGCTTTCAGGTAGGTAAGGAAACCACCGTCTTCATTCCACCAGAAACTTTGCTGGAACGCGCCTCGGTTGCTGCTCTTGCCGAGAGCCGCGGCGATCAACCCCCAGGTTTCGACAGGGTCGGAGGGGATGTCCCCCTCGGCCTCGGCTTCGAAATAGCCGGCGCGTTTGGGATTCGCAATCAGGTCGCTGATGGACCGGAAGTAGGCGATCTGTTCATGGCGACCATTGGCTTCCTTGAGAGGAAGCTCTTTACTGACGTTTTCGACTGCTTTGTTATTGGAGGAGGCTACGACGATCTCATGGCCCCTCAAGGACGCATGTAACTTGTAGAAGTGCAGGAATGCATTGGAACCGAATGCCAGCTTCTCGCCTGTTGTGGAAAAGGCATCCTGCGGTTTATTGAAGCCGCACATCGCCGTGGCCCGATCAAGAATGCACCCAACGACAATATCTCGCAGAAGAGTGGTCTTTCCAGTACCCGGCGGCCCATTGACACCGATGATACCTGGAGCATCATTCAGCTCAGCACGCGCCGCATTCACGGCAGCCTGTTGAAGCAGTACCAATGGATGGCCGCCTTTCGAAGGCCAACGAGCCTGCGGCATGAGCGACGGCGCGACGAAAGGCTCAACCGCGGAAATGGGCGATAGCACGTCGATTTTTTGGTCAGGCCTGCCAATTCCCATATAGCGGCGCAAACCGGTTCCGGCTTTGCCCGTCTCGAGCAATTTGGTTGCTTCACCGAGATCTTCAAGATAGAAGGAATTCAGTAACGAAGGTTCAGGCGGCGACTTGGCCTTGAAATGATGAAACACCTTAATCGCGAATGTGGGTGGCTCAACCAAATGTTCGGGTACACCGAACTGAGACACAAGCCATTTATAAGCATTAAGAACGACATCCAAATCGATCGGTATGGGTTCTCCATCCTCGTTGTGGCGGCGAACTATTCGATCCAGATGCTCGATAATGCGCGGCTCAACATTTGGCCAATTCCCTAAGCTCCCAAGCTTCAGATCGAGAGCCGGCTTGAGTGCCCAGGCAAAACTGGAAACGGCAACGCCTTTTTCCTCAAGCACATAACCTTCCTTGTCGATCAGGATCGAGCCGATGGCCGCTTTCTTACCGTCCGGGCGTGAACTCTCCTCATCCTCGCCAAAAACCTTGACCAGCTCGTCCGTCGCCTTGTCGAGAGCGATGGAGCCGAGGACGACCTCGAAATAAAGCTTATAACTAGGCTTGCTGCGGGCATTTGGTCCCCAAGGAACACCTCGCTCCAATAGAGCAACCCTGGAGCGGTCGCCGTTGGCCATATCCTCTGGGCGTTTATAACCTTGAGGCGACAGTGCTTCGAGGGCTGTCCATGCTGCCAGTATTGCTCGCGCATCATTCGCCTTATCTGACGGAGAGAAGGATGGGAGTGGACCTAAATCAATTTGGCCTTTGTCGAATTGCTGTCGCATGGCAGTGTCTGGGATAGCCTTCGGTTGCAGTTGCTCTACAGCTGCAGGTGCACTGTGGGGCACAGCTTGAGAAAATTGTATGGACGCCGAATCGGGATTACATGTTGATGGGTTGGAAGCCGACATGATGGCGACCTCGCTGCGGTCGCTAAGTGCAGCTAGAGATTGCTCGATTTTAGACGTCAGCGTCCGCGCCCTGGCAGTGTTGCGAAAGGTCAGCTCGTTCAACAGCTGTTCAAGTTCACTAACATTGTTGCGGGACTGTTCGAAGATTGCTTCCAGATCGAAGATAGATTTTTGCGCATACTGACGTGTCTTCATTTATTTCTGCGACTCCATATCCCTTCAGTTAAGAGATATTATGCTAATTAGCTTGATTTCTAAAACTATTAACTTGCGCTCATGACGTAGATCCAGATCTCGGTGGGATGCTAACTGGCTGCTTACGTGCGAAGGCGCACTCTGTGCAAATCAATATAATGCAGGTTCGTTGGTATGACTTGATAGTTGAGGGCCAGCCAAAGGCTATTGCCCGTGAACTTGAGGTACGGTATTAAGTTTTCGACATCTAGATAGATTTTTATTCACGAGTCTATGAGCACATTGACTTCGTCCCTGCACATTAATGATATGTAGCATATTGCCCAAGCCCCCATACTTTTTGCCCTCTTGTTAGCAAGTAGATTTCCTTATTCCCATTAGCTAAACTGTGCGGCTGGAGTCCTCCCAGCGAGCACGCGCAGAGTGAACCATGATCCGCAGAAACAAACCATTTAATACTCTTTCCCGCCGTCGGCGTCGTGCCCGGACACAACACGTCAAGAATCTGATCCACCGCGAGCGTCACCGCTGCGGAGGGCTGCATTATGATGATTGCGATTCTGAAAATGCAGAGGCCATTGCTGCGGGTTGGATGTGGACCTGGAGCGATGTTTTATTCTTGGGTAATTCGCCAGATGTGTATTGGAATGCGGAGATCATTACCATTGACGTAGCGCGTGCGGATATTGTGGAAAATCTGGTGTTTGAAGAAGCTCATGCCATGTTGAGCCAAAACCAGCAGGAAGATGAAGCCCGCATGGATACAACACCAAACTACAATGCGAAAGGGAAGGTGGTTAGCCATACGGTGGTAGAACGTACCCGCGTTTCTTATCCTCAATTCGGTGGATTAACCTATTTCGACTACATTGATAAACGCTTGGCCGAAGTCATGCGCGACAACCCGCCTGTAGTTACTCCTGGCTACCGCATTCAATCTGGCTATCGTAGCGGCATTGGTTTGCAAATCATCGTGGAAGAGTCGGTGCTCACTCGCGAGATAATCGACAGTGCGATCCGCTCATTTTTGACTGGGAATATGCCCCTGGTCCCTAAGTAAACAAGATGATGAAGCAAACTCTTTGTAGAGCAACTCAGCAATAAACACTTTAATGCACCCGATGAAATCTTTGGCGGCCGAATGATCGTGTGAACATGAATTCGACCCAGTAGCAGCCTTGGATGCCACAGGAATGATTTCAGATATCAAGGCTGATACCTGATACTTTTGAACGCCACTAAAAAAAGAACTGTGTGACATACTGACATCTGGGGGTACTTATGGGGGGATGCTAAAAGATCGAATAAAATAAAGTGATTGAAAATCAATGTCTTTATGCTGTTGGTTTGTTCCTATTATCGCACCATCTTTAAAAGTAGTCTTCCGACAATCAAATAAACAACATTTGTCCCTTGTGCATTAGCCATTCCTCTCCTCTGAAAGCCCTGGCAAACCATCACACATCTCCTGCAACTCATTAAACATCCTTGCCACATGGAAGCCATCGCACACCGAATGATGGACCTGCACCGCGAGCGGCAGCAGCACTTTTCCATCCTGCTCGTAGTATTTTCCAAACGTGAACATAGGCGAAAAGAAGTTCTTCATGTGCGCAATGTTCATATTAAAGTTGGTAAACGTTACCCACGGAATAGACGACACAAAAAAGACATTTTCCCGGGACTCTTCCTTAGGCCAGTAAGAAAGGCTATTTCCATAGCGGGCCGTATCTTCTGCATACGTGTTCTGGAAGTGATGAATATTGCCGTCATAGTGGCTCCACAATGACGAAAACGTCTCCGTTTCGGGGTGGAAAATGGTGTAGCTGGGATGAACTTCATTCCATATGACAAGCTCATTGTCCTTCATGGCCATACGGAACTCAGGATGCCGGTTCATGATGTTAGACAGGAGAAAAATGATCGTCGGGTAAAACTTCCAGCCCACCGCTTTGATATGTTTTCGCAGCGCGGTAATGTCGATGAGAACGGTTTGGTTAATTGTGCATTCAGCAAATGACTGGAAGACTTCAAAATGCTCCTTCCTTGGCCAACGAGATAAATCAACAGGCGTATACTCCGGGGCTGTTTTTTTCATTGTTTAACCTTTGATTATCAACCGTCTACGTGATTTTGGGCCAGAAACAACCGGACAACCATTTCAACCGTATCTAATCTTCCTGTCAATCTCAGCCTGTGGCTTTCCGAACAGGTATCCCTGCACGAGATCGCAGCCAAGCGCCTGAAGCCGTTCAAGCTGCGCTTCGGTTTCAACACCCTCTGCAATGACCCGCATGTTGAGGCTCTTCGCCATGCCGGTAATCAATTTAACGATATTAAGGGCATCATCCTGCGTGGATATCGGATTCACAAAGGATTTATCTATCTTAATTTTATCAAAATTCAGTTCACTCAGTCGTGAGAGCGAGGAATATCCCGTTCCGAAATCATCGATGGAAATTTTGACACCCAGTGCCCGGAGCTTTTTGAGAATAGTGATCGGCATGTTGCTGTCGCTGAAGAGCGAAGACTCTGTTACCTCTAGCTCAAGTCGGCTGGCCGGTAGCCCAGTCTCTTTCAGGATGGACTGCACCATCGTGGTAAACGATTTTGTGCCTAGCTGAACGGGGGAGACGTTCACCGAGATCCTGGCCGGCACCGCCCAGGACACCGCTTCCCGGCAGGCCATCTCAAGCACCGACTTGCCGATCTCATTAATCATCCCCGTTTTTTCAGCGACGGAAATAAAATAATCTGGCGCGAGTATCCCTTTCACCGGGTGTATCCAGCGAATAAGCGCTTCATAGCCGTAAATTTCATTGCTGAATGAATCGACAATAGGCTGGTAATACACAACGAATTCATTGTGATCGATCGCCAGAGCCATATCATGTTCAAGGGTTCTGCTTTCCTGCAGTCTTTGCAGCATCCACTGCCGGAAGACCTTGATCTGCTGCGAACCTTCTTTTTTCGCTTCGTAGAGGGCCAGGTCGGCAAATTTATAAAGATAATCAGAGCGGCGTTCATTATCTGATAAAACGATGCCCACGCAGGTGGCAATTTTTATCAGCTGGTTATTAATCGTATAGGGCTGGCTGATATGATCGCTGATTTCTTTGGCGCGCGAAACGGCGGCGGTTTCCGTGAGTCCGCTGGAGAGAAGGGCGAATTCATCGCCGCCCAAACGGTAAAACGTATCCGTTGCGCTGCTCATCGAGGTCAGCCGTCGGGAGACCTGATTCAGCAGCAAATCTCCCGTATCATGGCCATAGGTATCGTTGACCTCTTTGAAACGGTCTAAATCAAATAACATCACCGTGACGGGGACGTGGTTTTTATCTGCCTGAAGATTAATTTTGTTGAGATCGTCCCAGAAGAAAAGGCGGTTTTTCATGCCGGTGAGGGAGTCATGATAAACATCATACTCCAGCTTCGCGTTCTGAATTTGCAGCTTTTCTTTTGATATTTGAAGCTCGTCAGCCAGGCTCTTAACCTGCATGTGTGCTTTCAGAATATTTTTATTCTGGTAGATCATTAAGAAGCCGAGAATAAAGCTTAAAATCACCAGGAGCAATGAAAGTGCCGAGTAGATATAATACAGTATCTGTATTTTCTTATTGGATTCGTTAACTGTGTTAATATCTTTTGTTAATGCCGTGGCAGAAAGCTGGCTTAGCGGTGCATCGAGTTCATGCATATTTGTCAGGTATGCTTTTAACGCCGGGTGGCTCATATTTTCAAGATGGCTATCCAGATAGGCCAGTATGTTTTCTAAGCGTAAAGCGAGTTCCTGATGCGTTTTATCGCTGTCAATGTAGCGACCTAAATCGCCCCCCTTCATTAAATCGCCCTGACTGAGCATAATTTCGAGGCGCATGCGGACCTGGTCTATCGTAACGTCATCGGTATCGGTTGCGTATAGACCAAGCCATGATTCAAAACGGTAATACTCTGATACCAGTTGTGCCACGGACCAGGACTCAGTGTATTGAGTCAGTTTTTGCAATTCTTGCTGACGATCATAAACAAGGTATGCAATATATCCTGTCGTGATAAAAAGAGAAAAAATGATACCAACCAGTATCCTGTTCATTATGTTCTCCTGAACGACTACTCAATCTTCATTTTGCTTACCTGCCATGCTGATCGTGAGTAATAAATCTGATTATTCAACTCAGGAAGACTGTCATAGGGGTATACAATGAACGATGGGCCTTTATCGCGGATGCGCATATATTCGCCATTGACCTTTAAGGCAAGGATGGCGTTGTATTTTTTAAAGTCGCTGAGAGGGATGATGGTTGAGTAATCATTAAGCGCAATAACATTCACGTTCGTACCTTTTGCACCCACATAATCCATGAGCTTGCTCATGGGGACACCCTCAAACTTCGTACGACCGTTATACCAGGGGGAGGTTGTCTCGAAACTCACGACACCCAGTTTTTCAAGGCTGGCGAGATCAAACACTGCTTTTCCATTTTCATTGGTATTTTCTATATTACCGGAAATCGTTAAAATGGGTTTACCAACTGGTTTTGGCAGGTCGCCAGCCCAGGTTACACTCTGTACCAGACAGCATAACAGCAGTAGGGTTAATCGCATTTTGACCTCCACCTTTTAACAGAAGTATAAGAATTATAATTTAGATATCACATGAGTTGATATATTTTGTTGGGGAGTAGGGGGTTTTATCGTTTTTATTGATGTAAAGTCATTTTAATCAATGAGTTATGTGTTGCGGGTGTCAGGGTGTTTGATACGCGAGCGACGCTTAACTTTTTGATAAAAGCTAAAATTGCGGGCATAAATGCTCTTCTGTTTAAAAAATAATCGTTTTAATTGAGAGATATTATCTTCCACGATAATTGTGGGGTGTCCATGGCTTTTTGGCGCGCGGAATTTAGCGGCTAAATACGCGCCCCGGTTGTGTGGCTGTTTCAGGATGGCGATGATAAGCGAGGACACGAACATTCTGATTGTGCGTGTCCCCTACCACTTGCCTTACTTCAGGTCCTCCCGGATGGCTTACGCCGACTGGCCCCTTTCGCTATGCTGGCAAACACTGCGTCCCGGTAGATCCACGCGTGAACCAGTGCGGCAGAAAGATGGACCAGCACCACGGCAAAAAGCAATTTTGCCAGAAGGCTGTGGGCGTCGTGACACCAGGCATACAGTGCTGGACTGGTCGGGACAATCGCCGGCAGGTTGATGCCATCAAACATCACAATCGGCAGGCCCGCTGCCGACAGCTGCGCCCAGCCCAGCAGCGGCATTGCCAGCATTAACCCATACAGCATCCAGTGTGATGCCTTTGCGGCAAGCACCTGCCAGACGGGCAAATCGGCAGGAAGTCGGGGCGTCCGGCTCAGAAGTCGGTTGACCAGACGCACCAGTACCAGCAGTAAAATGGCGATACCCAGCGGCCGGTGCAGATCGATTAACCAAATCCGGTGATGTAACGACGTCATCATCGCGGCACCGATGAACAGCATGGCCAGGATCATCACCGCCATCAGCCAGTGCAGGCTTCGCGCCAGGGTATTGAAATGCTGCGGCGCGTGCTCTCGCCTATCTTTATTTGAGCTCATTTTACCTCCTGCTTTTGCACGGCTTCGGTGGCTTTGCCGTAGCCGATTTCCCGCTCACGACGGCTGAAAGAGTGGGAGTAGGCCGCGGAGCGGGCGTTTAAGATGGGATCGTCAGACACCGCAACGCCTGCAGGAACGACAGAAGGGTCAAAGTTAACGTCGCGGCACGCGCCTGTGGATTGTGCTTCGACCCGCGTCACTTCCAGCGTGCCGGCTACCACCTTTTTGCGATCGTCCGGCCATGGCTGGGAAGGGTCATCCACCGGATCGCCCGGCTGTGCGAGCTGCAAAACGTAATCCCAGTAGAGTGGCTTCTGCGCCAGGCGCTGGCGCAGGTTTTCGAACAGGAAGTTGTCATCGGCTTTCTGCCGTTGCTCATCGCTTATCGACAGGAAAGGCTCGTGCGGACGCATCATCCAGCGAACGGCTTGACGTTCCCCCTGCGCGTTCACAAAGTAAAAGGCGTTAATGCTGTAAAACGTCGCGCCCGCGAAGCTGCCGGGGGCGGGTTTTTGTGCCGCCCATTTAAGGTATTTCTCCGCCTCCGGGTACGCTTTTAAAAAGTCCTTGAGACGCTGCGGATCCGGTTTCCCGGTGGCCGCATCAACGGTCGTGGCTTTTCGCAAGGCCAGAAAACCTTCCGGGCTGTGCGTGGCGAAGAAAGGCTCGTTGTTCATCGCCATCCGCCATTGTTGCTTGTCATCTGTCTTCAGCAGCAGCGCCATGCTCAGGGTTTTAGTCGTACTATCCGCGGCATGCGGATCGCCAGTACCAATAGAAAACCGGCCCACCACGGGCACTTCCTGCTGCGAGAAGAGGCGGGAGGTTGAAAGGGAATCCGCCGAGCCGTTTGGCGTAAAGGTGCCGGCAAAGCAGATGCCTTTTCCATGCGCGCGACGAAAACCCGGCGGGAAGGGTTTCGGTGTTTCACCCACCAGTGCCTGGCTGACCGTGCGTGACCCAAGCCAGCCCGCCGTCCATGCAAAAGCAGATGCCAGCGTACCGGCGACAACGGCGATCGCTGCCAGCGCGCCCCTGGTTTTTTTGGACCTCAAATCCAGTTTCGACATAGACGTTTTTCCAGAACAAAATATCTTCACCTGTCATGCGCAACGTATTGCGCGTGGCAGGTGTTAATACAGTGGCGAATATGGCTCGAGTATAGAAACTAAGGGGCGTAAAGAAAGAATATCACGAAAAGTTTAAACCTTTCCGCTGCAATAGACCGGGTTACTCATCGTGGCGGAAGTTGTGACCGAGTCGGTGACCCAGCGAGAAATAGTGGCGAAATAGATAATAGAGGGGGTTCCATTTCTCCACATTAAATTTTACTCCTCTCTGAGTATGAATTAATAATGCCTCAGATATGTGGACGCAGGTTATCGTGGCATCAACGGACACCAGGTTCCCCTGCGAACCGGTCAGGGGCGATATCCCGCAAACCTGAGCCTCTATTTGTACAGGACACTCTTTAATTCTCAACGAGTTAATCGTCACCGCCTTTTCCTTATGGAAATTTCCGCAGCTAAACTTGTCCTGTTCAAAAACATATCCCATTTTTTTCTTCCATTCCGGTGGCGATGCTTTTCCCGTTTTATTTGCGATAGCTTCAATATTCGGCCAGAGCCTGCTGTCCGGGATGTTCAGAACAATATCGGGGTTACCCGTGATATTTTCATAACATTTTCCGGAGGTGCCAAGCCCGAACACGATATTCCGGTCGAGGATCCACCACGAGGAGACCGGGCTCAGGTTGGTTGAACCGTCAGGATTTTGGCTGGAGATAATGGCGACCGGTGTACCAAAATATAAAGAAGCAAAATCGACCTGCTGGGTTTTCATTTTATCATCCTCTGATTAAAGGAGACCCAGTCTACGTTGTGCAAACGTGCGTTACTTCGGTGAAGCGCGAAGTAAAACGCGCCAGGCTAAAATTCCCAGGGGAACTGCAATAGCTGCCTTGTACCCAACTGAGCGAGAACGTGCATAATGCGTCCACCTTTTGCGAGAACGCGTAAGGTTCGTTGTCCCTGCCGGAACAGATTTATTGACTTAAATCATGATGTCTCTTTCATTCGCCGCCTATCGTGTACACCCCTCCTTAAAACGAATCAAAAATGAAAAAAAGACCGTTCCTGATGGTGCTTTGTGCTGTGTGCTGCTTTTTTGTAGCGGACATCGCCATGGCAAAAAACAGTTCAGTTTCCAGTGAACAGGTTAAAGAGAACGTTATTGCAGAGTCGATAGCATCTTATCCCGGAGTATGCGCTTGTCCTTTTAACCGGGCCAGAAACGGAAGCGCTTGCGGGAGACGCAGCGCATGGAGTAAGCCGGGAGGCTATGCTCCCATTTGTTATAAAAATGAAGTAACAGATGAGATGGTAAAGCAGTGGCGTGAAAATAATAGCTAACCCGCCTCCAGCATCCCAAAACTCACAATACGCGCGCGTCCCAGCTCTTTTGCCCGGTATAGCGCCACATCCGCAGCGCGCAGCAGGTTGTCGGTCTGGGCATGTTGTGGGTAGCTGGCAATGCCAATCGACACGTCCACCGGCCCAATCTCGGTCAGCCCGTAGCGAAGCGACAGCTCATGCACGCCGGTGTAAATCTTCTGCGCGCAGGCGTACGCTTCTGCTTCATCGGCACCGGAAAGCAGCACCAGAAACTCCTCGCCGCCGTAGCGGAATGCCAGCCCGTTGTCATGTGCGGCGCGCTGAACAATTGACGCCACGCTTTTGATCACCAGATCGCCCGCTTCATGGCCGAAACGGTCATTAATGCTCTTGAAGTGGTCGATATCAATCATCATGCAGCTTAACGGCACGCCGGTGCGTATCGCCTGTGCCGTTTGGGTTTGCAGCGTATCTTCCAGATGATGACGGTTACGCAGGCCGGTGAGCGGGTCAAACAACGCTTTTTCCAGCAACGCGTCGCGCAGACGCTGGTTGGCCAGCGCCAGCCCGAGCGCCTCGGCCATCAGCTCCAGATACGCGCGGGAAGGTGCATTGTCCGCTGTAATATTCTGGAAGGAGAGCAGGCCAATGGCCTCGCCCTGAGCGATAAGCGGCACGCAAAGCGCGCTTTCCGCCTGGGATGCCGGAAGATGGTAGCAGGCAATATCCGGCTCGCCGTTCACCGGCGGGTGACTCTGCCCGCGACGCACGGCCCAGCACTCGTCCGGGTGGAACGTCGTCTCTTCACCCACCGGCGAAAGCCATTGCGCGACGCAGCGCATCTGCCACGGCTCGCGGTCAAGGACGTAGAGCCGGCCCGCGATCCCCGGCGCGATATTGGGGGCAAACAGCTCCGCCACGTTAATCACATCGTTAAAGTTCTCACACCCCTGCAGCCGCTGGGTCATGCGCGCCAGCAGCTCGCGGATGGCCCAGTCGGCATCGCGCTCTTTTTCCAGACGCTGACGCGCCAGGCCGTTTTCACGGAAGATGCTGATGGCCTGAGCCATATCGCCTATCTCATCGATCTGGTTGAAATTGGGCGTTTCAACCGCGTAATCCTGGGATGCCAGGCGGTGCACCACGTCGCTCAGGC
This sequence comes from Enterobacter sp. fkY84-1, assembly GCF_052974705.1. Lineage (NCBI taxonomy): Bacteria > Pseudomonadati > Pseudomonadota > Gammaproteobacteria > Enterobacterales > Enterobacteriaceae > Enterobacter > Enterobacter sp. fkY84-1. The sequence continues at coordinate 948,552 of NZ_CP169393.1, forward strand.
GGACCACGGGGCGCAGCACGCGGCGTTTTAATATAAAGCCGAGCACAAACAGGAACAGCAGGGCGGTCAGGCCGACCGTCAGCTCAGAGGCGGTACGCAGCGCTTTCGATTTTTTAGTCGCCTCCTGAACGGCGGCGATGACGCGCTTGTCGAGTATCTGGCGGAAGTGATCGAGCTGATTCTGCGCGCGCTCAAGCTCCTGCTCATAGGGCTGACCATAGAGCAAGGCTACGGCCTGGGCGTCTTCACCGCGTTCCAGGCTTTCGAGGGCGGTTTGCTGCTCGTCCTGCAGCTCATCGACGATCTTTATTCCTTCATGCAGCAGGGCCAGTTCTTCATCCGATGCGCCGTTATCCTGCAGCTTTTCCAGCCGAAGCTCGATGCGCTTCAGGCTGTTTTCTGCCTGGTTATATTCCTTGAGCACCTGAGGATCTTTTTTAATGGCGTACAGCCGCGCTAAATCAGACTGCGCCCAGATATCGGTTTCGATATCTTCCGTCAGCTGATCAAATTTCTGCCGTTGTTCAACGGCCTGACGCTCGAGGGTATCCGCACTGGACGCCATCAGCATGATGATGCCGGAGGCGATGGTCAGGCAGACCGTGGCCCCATAGGCCCAGTTTGTTATCGTCGCGATTCGCACCAGATGATCCTTTTACGACATGAGTAGGATGGCGTTCTTCAAATTATAGAAAACGTCTGATTTAAGGCGAAAAAAAAGGCGGCACGGCGCCGCCTGGTGTGGTCTTTATCGTCACGTCCTTACAAATCTGGAGGATTTTTTCCTTCTTCGATGAAATCCGCGTCCAGCTCTTCGGCGTTACCTTCGTGATCGCGTCCGGAGAAGAGGTTCCAGCAGGCGATAAACAGCGCGGCGATGAGCGGCCCAATCACAAAGCCGTTAATGCCGTACAGCTCCATGCCGCCGAGGGTGGAGATCAGAATCAGGTAGTCCGGCATTTTGGTGTCTTTCCCCACCAGCAGCGGGCGCAGGATGTTGTCCACCAGCCCGACGACGATCACGAAGAAGCCGACAATAAACAGCCCCTGCCAGATCTGGTGCGTGGCGAACAGGAAGATAGCGGCAGGCACCCAGACAATCGCCGAGCCGATGGCGGGCACCAGCGAGAGGAAAGCCATCAATGCTCCCCAGAGCACGCTGCCGTCGATACCGGCAATGGCAAAGGCAATCCCGCCGAGGATGCCCTGAACCACGGCCACCGCCGCCGTCCCTTTTACCGTGGCGCGCGACACGCCGACGAATTTGGCGAACAGATGCTGCTTGGCAAAATCGGACAGGGGCAGGGAGTCGAGGATCTGGCGTACCAGATACGGGCCGTCTTTCAGCAGGAAGAACAGCAGATACAGCATGATGCCGAAGCTAATCGCAAAGCCAAAGGTGCCTTTGCCGATCAGGAACGCGCTACCCGCCAGATACTGTCCGCCCTGCAGCGCGACGTCGGAGAGTTTTTTCTGGATCTGCGCCGCGTTGGTCAGGTTGTGATCCGCCAGGAAGCCGCTGGCCCAGTCAGGCAGGTGGTTGAAGATGCTCGCCACCACTTCCGGGAACTGGGTATTGTTCTCCTGCAGTTTGGTGTAAACCACGTTCAGCTCAATGGCGAGCGAGGAGAGGATCACCATCAGCGGAATAAAGACGATCAGGCAGATAATACCGATGGTCAACAGCGAGGCCAGCCCGTTGCGATCCCCCAGCGCGGCGCGAAGCTTGTTTTTTACCGGATTGAAGATAACGGTCAGAATGGCGGCCCACAGTATCGCGGAGAAGTAGGGCGACAGCACGTCGAAGAAGGCCCAGGTCACAAGGGCGAGAATGAAAATAAAGAAACCTTTAGTCAGTCCGTTAAAGCGCATCAGTCAGTCCTGGTTACTAAGAAACTGTGACGACTATAGAACTGATTGTGAGAATTACCAACCTTGCGCCGGGTGGCGGCTGCGCCTTACCCGTCCTACGGGGAGTGTTACGGTATGACTTCGCGCTTTACGGATACCACTTTCGACTGACCGAAGATCGACTTTTCCCGCACCATGCTGTAAGTATCTGCTTGCGGAGGTGCTTATGGCCTGGCGTCCGATTCTCTATGTGATCCTCACAACCCACCCCAGACTCAGCGCGCGGCGCGCCCGTTTGCGTCTGGTCATCTAGCTTTTTATTAACAATCGCGGTATAACACACCTTCTTTGGATGTTTAGATGTCCATACGTATAGAAGGTAATATGCAAACACAACAAGAAAATGGGCAGCTTAAGCGCACCATGAAAACACGCCACCTGATCATGCTCTCGCTGGGTGGCGTGATTGGGACAGGGTTATTCTTCAATACCGGCTACATCATTTCCACGACCGGGGCGGCGGGCACGCTGCTGGCCTACCTGATCGGCGCGCTGGTGGTCTGGCTGGTGATGCAGTGTCTGGGCGAACTCTCCGTGGCGATGCCGGAAACCGGCGCGTTTCACGTCTATGCCGCGCGCTATCTTGGCCCGGCGACGGGCTATACCGTGGCGTGGCTCTACTGGCTCACCTGGACGGTGGCGCTCGGGTCGAGCTTTACCGCCGCAGGCTTCTGCATGCAGTACTGGTTCCCGCAGGTGCCCGTCTGGGCGTGGTGCGTGGTCTTCTGCGTGGTGATTTTTGGCCTGAACGTCATTTCCACGCGCTTCTTTGCGGAAGGTGAGTTCTGGTTCTCCCTGGTGAAGGTCATCACCATCATCGCCTTTATTATTCTTGGCGGCGCGGCGGTCTTTGGCTTTATCCCGATGCAGGACGGTTCACCCGCGCCGGGCTTAAGCAACATCACCGCCGAGGGCTGGTTCCCGCACGGCGGCCTGCCGATCCTGATGACCATGGTGGCGGTGAACTTTGCCTTCTCCGGGACCGAACTCATCGGTATCGCCGCAGGGGAAACGGAAAATCCGCACAAGGTGATTCCGGTCGCGATCCGTACCACCATTGCGCGCCTGATCATCTTCTTTATCGGCACCGTGTTTGTGCTGGCGGCGCTGATCCCGATGCAGCAGGCGGGCGTGGAAAAGAGCCCGTTCGTGCTGGTGTTTGAAAAGGTCGGTATTCCTTACGCGGCGGATATTTTTAACTTCGTGATCCTGACGGCGATCCTTTCGGCGGCGAACTCCGGGCTGTACGCCTCCGGGCGCATGCTGTGGTCGCTCTCTAATGAGAAAACGCTCCCGCGCTGTTTTGCCCGCGTAAATAAAAACGGCGTGCCGCTGACGGCGCTTTCGGTTTCTATGCTCGGCGGCGTGCTGGCGCTCTTCTCAAGCGTCGTGGCGCCTGACACGGTGTTTGTCGCACTCTCGGCGATTTCTGGCTTTGCGGTGGTGGCCGTCTGGATCAGCATCTGTGCGTCGCACTTCGTTTTCCGTCGTCGCCATCTGCAGTCCGGCCAGCCGCTCTCTGCGATGCAGTACCGTGCGCCGTGGTATCCGCTGGTGCCGGTGCTCGGTTTTATCCTCTGCGTGGTGGCCTGTGTCGGCCTGTGGTTTGACCCAAGCCAGCGCATTGCCCTTTATTGCGGGATCCCGTTTGTCGCCCTGTGCTATGGTGCCTACTACCTGACCCGAAATATGACATCGCAGGAGCCTGAACATGTCGCAGAATAATCCGCTTACCGCCCTCCTTGAAAAGCAGCCGTTTGTGGTGCTGGATGGCGCGATGGCGACGGAGCTGGAAGCGCGCGGCTGTAACCTGGCAGACAGCCTCTGGTCTGCCAAAGTGCTGATGGAAAACCCGGAGCTTATCCGTGAAGTGCACCTTGATTACTACCGCGCGGGCGCGCAGGTGGCGATCACCGCCAGCTACCAGGCCACGCCTGCGGGTTTTGCGGCGCGCGGCCTGGACGAGGCGCAGTCCCGGGCGCTGATTGGCAGAAGCGTGGAGCTGGCGCGTAAGGCGCGTGAAGCGTATCTGGCGGAAAATCCGCATGCGGGCACGCTGCTGGTGGCGGGATCCGTTGGGCCGTATGGTGCCTATCTGGCGAATGGCTCAGAGTATCGCGGTGACTACGTGCGCAGCGCTGAGGAGTTTACTGCCTTCCACCGCCCGCGCGTGGAAGCGCTGCTGGACGCGGGCGCTGACCTGCTGGCCTGCGAAACGCTGCCGTCTTTTATTGAGATTAAGGCGCTGGCGGCCCTTCTGGCCGGGTATCCCCGCGCCCGGGCGTGGTTCTCCTTTACCCTGCGGGATAGCGAGCACCTGAGCGACGGCACGCCGCTGCGTGACGTGGTCAGCGTGCTGGCCGACTCTCCGCATATCGTCACGCTGGGCATTAACTGCATCGCGCTGGAAAATACCACGGCGGCGCTGAAGCACCTGCAGAGCCTGACGTCGCTGCCGCTGGTGGTCTACCCGAACTCGGGCGAGCATTATGATGCGGTGACCAAAACCTGGCACCACCACGGCGAAGCGTGTGAGACGCTGGCGGGGTATCTGCCCCAGTGGCTGGACGCCGGAGCGAAGCTGATTGGTGGCTGCTGTCGCACCACGCCGAAGGATATTGCTGAGCTTAACGCGAAGCGCTGAGTTTTTTGCCGGGTGGCGGCTGCGCCTTACCCGGCCTACACATTGTGCGATCCGTAGGCCGGGTAAGGCGTAGCCGCCACCCGGCATGAACCAACCGCACAAAACCAACTATCCTTTCCCATTTTTTATCTAAAAACGAATCGTTATGAGCGATTCATTTTTATTCCTTTATCAAAATTCCCGCGTTGGAAATACTGCCCTCATAACAACAAGGGGAGCAGGCACTATGGCAATTTCATCGCGAATCACACTACTCGGCGCGCTGGCGCTGTGGGCATTTCAGGCGCAGGCGGTGGACGTCACCGTCGCGTATCAAACTTCTGCGGAACCGGCGAAAGTCGCGCAGGCGGATAACACCTTTGCCAAAGAGAGCGGCGCGAAAGTCGACTGGCGCAAGTTCGACAGCGGCGCGTCCGTGGTGCGTGCGTTAGCCTCCGGCGACGTGCAGATCGGCAATATCGGCTCCAGCCCGCTGGCGGTTGCGGCCAGCCAGCAGGTGCCGATTGAGGTGTTCCTGCTCGCCTCGCAGCTCGGTAACTCTGAAGCGCTGGTGGTGAAGAAAAACATCACCAAACCGGAAGACCTGATCGGCAAACGCATCGCCGTGCCGTTTATCTCCACCACCCACTACAGCCTGCTGGCGGCGCTGAAACACTGGGGCATCAAGCCGGGTCAGGTTCAAATCATCAACCTGCAGCCGCCGGCGATTATCGCGGCCTGGCAGCGCGGCGACATTGACGGGGCCTATGTGTGGGCGCCTGCGGTGAACGAGCTGGAAAAAGACGGCACCGTGCTGACCGACTCCGAAAAAGTGGGCCAGTGGGGCGCGCCGACCCTCGACGTGTGGGTCGTGCGCAAAGACTTCGCCGAGAAACATCCTGAGGTGGTGAAAGCCTTCGCGAAAAGCGCGATTGACGCCCAGCAGCCGTACATCAGTAACCCGGATGAATGGCTGAAGCAGCCCGCCAACCTGGAGAAACTCTCCCGCCTGAGCGGCGTGCCGGAAGCGGACGTGCCGGGGCTGGTGAAGGGCAATACCTATCTGACGCCCGCGCAGCAGGTGCAGCAGCTGACCGGGCCGGTTAACAAAGCGATTGTGGATACCGCCACCTTCCTGAAGGAGCAGGGCAAAGTGCCCGCGGTAGCGGCGGATTACAGCCAGTACGTGACCGATCGTTTTGTGAAATAAGGAGTTCGCCATGCTGAATATTACAAATCTGTCTGCCGATTACGGTGGTAAACCCGCCTTACAGGACATCAACCTGACGCTGGACAGCGGTGAGCTGCTGGTGGTGCTGGGCCCGTCCGGGTGCGGAAAAACCACCCTGCTGAATCTCATCGCCGGGTTTGTCCCTTATCAGCATGGCACCATTCAACTGGAAGGCAAAAAGGTGGAGGGCCCCGGCGCCGAGCGCGGCGTGGTCTTCCAGAATGAAGGCCTGCTTCCCTGGCGCAACGTGCAGGAAAACGTGGCGTTTGGGCTGCAGCTAGCGGGCATCCATCGCGAACAGCGGCTGGAAACGGCGCGGGCGATGCTGAAAAAAGTGGGGCTGGAAGGCGCGGAAAAACGCTATATCTGGCAGCTTTCCGGCGGCCAGCGACAGCGTGTCGGGATTGCCCGCGCGCTGGCCGCGAATCCGCAGCTGTTGCTGCTGGACGAGCCGTTCGGGGCGCTGGATGCCTTCACCCGCGAGCAGATGCAAACCCTGCTCCTGCGCCTGTGGCATGAGACCGGCAAGCAGGTACTGCTGATTACCCACGATATCGAAGAGGCGGTGTTTATGGCGACCGAGCTGGTGCTGCTCTCGCCCGGGCCGGGCCGCGTGCTGGAGCGTTTGCCGCTGGATTTCGCCCGCCGCTACGTCGCGGGAGAACCCGTGCGCAGCATCAAATCCGATCCGCGGTTTATTGAGCAGCGTGAATACGTCTTAAGCCGCGTGTTTGAACAGCGGGAGGCCTTCTCATGAGTATCGTCTTCAGTGAAAAAACGCGCCGCACGCGTCTGGCGCTGCGCTGGCCTTTCTCGCGCCAAATTACGCTGAGCGTCGGTACGCTGCTGGTGCTGCTGGCGGTGTGGTGGGCAGTTGCTGCCCAGCAGTGGGTCAGCCCGCTGTTTCTGCCGCCGCCGGGACAGGTGCTGAGCAAACTTATTACCATCGCCGGGCCGCAGGGCTTTATGGATGCCACGCTCTGGCAGCACTTAGGCGCCAGCCTGGCGCGCATTCTGGTGGCGCTGCTGGCGGCGGTGATTATCGGCATTCCCGTGGGGATTGCGATGGGGCTGAGCCCGACGGTGCGCGGCATCCTCGACCCGCTGATTGAGCTTTATCGTCCGGTCCCGCCGCTGGCCTATCTGCCGCTGATGGTGATCTGGTTCGGCATCGGTGAAACCTCAAAAATCCTGCTGATCTATCTGGCGATTTTCGCCCCGGTCGCCATGTCGGCGCTGGCGGGCGTGAAGAGCGCCCAGCAGGTGCGGATCCGCGCGGCGCAGTCGCTGGGAGCCAGCCGCACGCAGGTGCTGCTGTTCGTGATTTTACCGGGCGCACTGCCGGAGATTTTAACCGGGCTGCGCATCGGCCTCGGCGTGGGCTGGTCCACGCTGGTGGCGGCTGAGCTGATTGCCGCCACGCGAGGGTTAGGGTTTATGGTGCAGTCGGCGGGTGAGTTCCTGGCGACTGACGTGGTGCTGGCAGGGATTGCGGTCATTGCCGCGATCGCCTTCGGATTAGAACTGGGGCTGCGCGCGTTACAGCGCCGCCTGACGCCCTGGCATGGAGAAATACAATGAGTGAACGTCTGACTATTACCCCGCTGGGGCCGTACATTGGCGCGCAGGTGTCGGGCCTGGATGTGACCCGTCCGCTGAGCGATAACCAGTTCGAGCAGCTGTACCACGCGGTGCTGCGTCATCAGGTGGTGTTCCTGCGCGAACAGGCGATCACCCCGCAGCAGCAGCGCGCGCTGGCCCTGCGGTTTGGCGATCTGCATATCCACCCGGTCTATCCGCATGCGGAAGGGGTGGAGGAGATTATCGTCCTCGACACCCACAACGATAATCCGCCGGATAACGATAACTGGCACACCGATGTGACCTTTATCGAGACGCCGCCTGCGGGGGCGATTCTGGCGGCGAAGCTGCTGCCGGAGACGGGGGGCGATACGCTGTGGGCCAGCGGCATTGCGGCGTATGAGGCGCTCTCCGAGCCGTTCCGGACGCTGCTGAGCGGGCTGCGGGCGGAGCACGACTTCAAAAAATCGTTCCAGGAGTACAAGTACCGTAAAACGGAAGAGGAGCATCAGCGCTGGCAGGAGGCGGTGGCGAAACATCCTCCGCTGCTGCACCCGGTGGTGCGGACCCATCCGGTGACGGGCAAGCAGGCGCTGTTCGTCAACGAAGGGTTCACCACGCGCATCGTGGACGTGACGGAAAAAGAGAGTGAGGCGCTGCTCAGTTTCCTGTTCGCGCATATCACCAAGCCGGAGTTCCAGGTGCGCTGGCGCTGGCAGGAGAACGATCTGGCGATCTGGGATAACCGCGTGACGCAGCATTATGCCAATGCGGACTATCTGCCGCAGCGCCGGATTATGCAGCGGGCGACAATTTTGGGCGATAAGCCGTTTTACCGCCCCTGATCCTGTAGTACCCGTAGGCCGGGTAAGCGCAGCGCCACCCGGCGAAAACGGTGCACAATTGCCGGGTGGCGGCTACGCCTTACCCGGCCTACAAAATACCGCACATTTAAAGGTGCGCCTCAATATACCGCTGATAGCGGTTCGCCTTCAGGTAACACAAATCCACCAGCACCAGGCCGTCAACGCAGTTGTTGAACGCCGGGTCGCTGCCAAAATCAATAAACTGCAGGCCGCCGGGCTCGCACAGCTCGGAATATTGCTTGTAGAGCGGCGGAATGCCGCAGCCAAGATTGCCGAGCAGGGATTTCAGCTTCGTCAGATCGTCCACGTAATCCACGCCGCCAAACTGCGCCAGCACGTCCGGCAGGGACGCGGGATAGGGCTTGCGCGAGGCGGCGAGCGGATGCGTCGCCGGGAACCACAGGCGGTAAAATGCCACCAGCAGATCCCGCGCGGCAGGCGGTAAGCCGCCGGAAATCGAGACCGGGCCAAACAGGTAGCGGTAGTGCGGATAACGCGCCAGATACGCCCCAATGCCGGACCATAAATAGTCCAGGCCGCGGCGCCCCCAGTAGCGCGGCTGAATAAAGCTGCGCCCCAGCTCAATGCCGTGTGCCAGCACGTCCTGCATTTTGTCGTCGTAGTGGAACAGGCTATAGCTGTACAACCCCTCAACGCCGCGCTTTTCGATCTGCATGGCCGTCGGCATAAAGCGATACGCCCCGACGATCTCCAGATCCTCCTCATCCCACAGGATCAGGTGCAGATAATCATCGTCGTAGCTGTCGGTGTCCCGACGTTTGCCGCTCCCTTCCTCCACCGCGCGAAAGGCAATCTCGCGCAGGCGGCCCAGCTCGCGCAGCAGCGGGGCGTCTTCCTGACCGTTTCGCTGCCAAAGATAGATGGTTTTCCCGTCGCTGGTTTTGCCCAGACATTCGGCCTGCGCGAGCGCGCGTTTCAGGGTGGCCCGGTCTTCCGGACGGGCAATGGCGCACTGGGTTTTAAAGACGCCGGGCACTCCCTTGCCAAGACGCATCACGTGCTGACGGCACTGCTCGGCCATCTCACGCGACGAAAGGTTAGCGCTGTGCCAGTGATGCCACGCAATCTGCTGGCCGATTTTAATCGGCAGCTGGCTGTGGCGGCGGCGGAACATCTGCTGCATCAGCAGCAGCATCGACAGCGTCGGAGAGACCAGCGTGCTGGCGTAAAAGAGCAGGCTGTTGTGCGCCTGAATATGCACCGGCAGCAGCGGGACGCGCAGCTTGCCGGCGAGTTTGATAAAGCCAGATTGCCATTTCTTATCGCGAATGCCTTTGCGCGTGGGGCGGGAAACTTCGCCTGCCGGGAAGAAGATCAGTACGCCCGCGTTTTGCAGGTGCTGTTCCATCTGCACCAGCGACGACTTCGCCGTCCTGCCGCCCATATTGTCCACCGGAATAAACAGCGAGCTGAGGGGCTCAAGGTGGGTCAGCATCCGGTTGGTCACGACTTTAACGTCGCGCCGCACGCGGGAGACGGCGTACAGCAACGCCAGACCGTCCAGCGAACCCGTCGGGTGGTTGGCAATGATGACCAGCGGGCCATGTTCGGGGATTTGTTCGAGATCGCGGGCGGAAACGGTGCAGAGAATATCCAGGTGTTCCAGAACCTGCTCCACCATATCCAGGCCTTTCAGATGGCGGTGGGCGGCGGCAAACTGCTGAAACTCGTCTTCGTAGAACAGTCTTTTTAACAGACTTTTTTGCCAGGGTGCGGGCCTCGCCTGAGGCCAAAGATCGTCGAGAACGCTATCGAGGCTAAACATGGTCACTCCTCCTGCCGTCTTGCGAAGACAGTAGAAGGCGCAGATGTCGGTTGTATTGCAGTTGGGTGAAGATTTGAGCAGAGAGCAGGCCGGGTAAGGCGAAGCCGCCACCCGGCGCTAAAGCGGATTAACGCAGAATTTTCTTCTCGGCCAGATCCAGGGCGAAGTAGCTGAAGATCAGATCCGCGCCCGCGCGTTTGATCGCGCCCAGGCTTTCAAGGATCACTTTCTCTTCGTCGATCGCCCCTGCCAGCGCGGCGAACTTGATCATTGCGTACTCGCCGCTCACCTGGTAAGCGCCCAGCGGCAGCTCGGTGCGTTCGCGGATGTCGCGCAGGATATCAAGATATGCGCCAGCCGGTTTTACCATCAGGCAGTCTGCGCCCTGGGCTTCATCGAGCAGGGATTCACGAATCGCTTCGCGGCGGTTCAGCGGGTTCATCTGATAGGTTTTACGATCGCCCTTCAGCGCCGTGCCGGCTGCTTCACGGAACGGGCCGTAGAAGGAGGAGGCAAATTTGGTGGAGTAGGACATGATGGCGGTGTCGGTGAAACCGGCCGCGTCCAGCGCCTGACGAATCGCCTGAACCTGTCCGTCCATCGCCGCAGACGGTGCGATGAAGTCCGCACCCGCAGCGGCCGCGACGACCGCCTGCTTGCCGAGGTTCAGCAGGGTAGCATCGTTATCCACGCCGTGATCGCACAGCACGCCGCAGTGGCCGTGAGAGGTATATTCACAGAAACAGGTGTCGGACATCACCACCATTTCCGGCACCGTCTCTTTGCAGATGCGGGACATGCGGGCGACGAGGCCATCTTCCTTCCACGCGTCGCTGCCGGTGGCGTCGGTATGATGGGAGATGCCGAAGGTCATCACCGAGCGGATCCCCGCGTTGGCGATACGTTCGATCTCACGCGCCAGATATTTCTCCGGAATGCGCATGACGCCCGGCATAGCTTCGATGGCCTTGTAGTCATCGATCTCTTCTTCAACAAAAATCGGCAACACCAGATCGTTTAAGGTCAGGGTTGTCTCTTCAAACATAGCGCGCAGTGCAGGTGACTTGCGCAGGCGGCGTGGGCGTGCAATTAAATCGGTCATGGTATGCCTGATGTTTGTGGAACAAAGAGGGCTAGTGTACATCAAAGTGAAGACGGGTGTTTTACTAAAGTGGGCATTTTGCTTTTGTGAAATGCGGCAGGTGAGTTTGCCTGTCATAAATAATATATAATGCAGGTCAGTATAACGCTGAGAGGAGAATGAAATATTCGTGTTATTTATATATGGAAATGAAAGAATAATTAAAAATGATTTATTATTTTTCGGTGTGTTTTTTCGATTGGTTTAGCCGTGTATTAACATTCTGTTTTTATAATGTTTATTTTATGACGCCTTATGGTTTGTGGTCTGAATGTGTTTTTTGTCTGAATACGGACTTAATGGAAACATTCATTGAACCTTTTCGAAATGAAACTGCATAATTCCCTCCGCAATTAAATATTGCTAATTCATTGATGGACAAACTTGCTTACGTCCCTGAGGAGGGATGACCCAATGCAAACATGGAAAAAGAAACTCGTTGTATCTCAACTTGCATTAGCCTGCACCCTGGCTATCGCTTCTCAGGCCAATGCGAAGGATATTTCCGGTACGACATATAATACCTTCGGATACGATAATACAGCGTCCACTCCCTGGTATTATGGCTATGCCGACTGGGATTTCTCAGATGCCATCCACGATGGTGATATTTACCCGGTGATTAATAAAGCCACCGTGAATGGTGTTATTTCAACGTACTACCTGGATGATGGCATCAATGGCCGGGCGAATGCGTTGAGTATTTCCAATAGCACCATTAACGGCATGATTACTTCTGAGTGTATGACCACCTCGTGTGCTGATGGCGTGGATGCTGACGGCACCCATCATACGCAATACGATCGTTTTAGCCTGACCGTTGATAATTCCACCCTTAACGATACGTACGAGCATTATGCGTATGATGTCGTGAATGGGGAAAATACGGAAAGACACTATCTGGATACGTACGATCTGGGTAATGCGATTACCCTGGATGTGGAATCGGATATTGTTATCCAGAATAATTCTCACGTCGCGGGGATTACCCTGACGCAGGGGTACCAGGAGCTGGATAATACGCCATACGACGGCGTTGAAGGCGTAGCCAACAGCAGCAACGTCTTTACCGACACGCTACTGGTGAAAGATTCGGTACTGACTTCCGGTGCGTACAGCGATTTAGGTACCAGCGGATTCTACGGTCAAACCGCGAAGCCGAGCGACTATGGTGAAACCAGCGCGACAGCGGCAGACGATGCGGCGCTGATTGTGGCCGCCAGCGCGTCTGATAACGCGATGCAAACCACCGCCACGTTCGATCATTCCACCGTTACTGGCGATATTCTGTTCTCCAGCACCTTCGACAACAACTTCTACCCGAACGGCGATCCGGCAACCGATACCACCGAAGACGGCATCTATAACCCAACCACCAACGGCTGGGATGGCACCGATAAGCTGGATGTGACGCTTACCAACGGCAGCAAATGGGTCGGCGCAGCACAGTCCAGCGTCGAGGCTATCGGCACGGCGCAGATGTATGGCCAGGGCTACAGCAACGTAGACTGGAACGCTCTGTCCCCTAACAGCATTTGGCCGGACTCCACCTATGACGACAACGGACATGTTGCGGGTGAAGCAGTGTATCAGAGCGGTCTGTTTAACATCGCGCTGGACAACGGCTCCGAGTGGGATACCCGTAAGGTGTCTAACATCGACACCCTGACGGTCAACAACCAGTCTCAGGTCAACGTTGAAAACTCAGGCCTGCTGGCGGATGCCATCACTCTGACCAATGCGTCCTCATTGAATATCGGCGACAGCGGCGGCGTGGCTACCGACCATCTGTATCTGGACAGCGATAGCCGTGCGGCACTGACGGAAGAAACGGCCGAGCTGTATGCCAACACCATCACCGTGGATAACGGTGCAGAGCTGGCGCTGGGTCTGGGCCAGGTTGATACGCACACTATGGTTCTGACCGATGGCGGCGTGCTGAATGTTGCGAGCCGCGATTACGTGCTGAACAGCGATCTGAACAACGCACGCTATATCACTAACGACAAGCGCAGCGCCGATTATGACTACGGCGTAGTGGCCATTCACTCTGACGGCCATCTGGCGGTGAACGGTGACGTCGCAGGCAACTATAAAGTCCGTATCGACGACGCGACCGGAGCAGGTTCCGTCGCTGATTACAAAAATAAAGAGATTGTCCGTGTCTATGACAATAACGCGGATACGGCGGCCAGCTTTACTGCCGCAAACAAAGCCGATTTAGGTGCTTATACCTACCAGGCGCAGCAGCAGGGTGACACCGTCGTTCTGCAGCAGAAAGAACTGACCGACTATGCCAATATGGCGCTGAGCATCCCTTCTGCTAATACCAATATCTGGAATCTGCAGCAGGATACCGTAGGTGCGCGTCTGACCAACAGCCGTCACGGCCTGGCGGATAACGGCGGGGCGTGGGTGAGCTACTTCGGCGGCAACTTCGACGGTGACAACGGCGTTATCAGCTACGATCAGGACGTGAGCGGTATTATGGTGGGTCTGGATACCCAGATTGACGGTAATAACGCGAAGTGGATCGTCGGTGGTGCGGCAGGTTTCGCGAAGGGCGATATCAGCGATCGTACCGGTCAGGTCGATCAGGATAGCCAGACGGCGATGATCTACGCGTCAGCGAAGTTCATGAACGATCTTTTCCTCGACAGCTCCCTGAGCTACACCCGCTTCAACAACGATCTCTCCGCTAACATGAGCAACGGTCAGTATGTTGACGGCAATACCACCAGTGACGCTGTTGGCTTTGGTCTGAAGCTGGGCTATGACTGGAAGCCAAACCTCTCTGGCTACGTAACGCCATACGCAGCCGTATCGGGTCTGTTCCAGTCAGGCGATGATTATCGCCTCAGCAATGACATGCGCATGGATGGACAATCATACGATAGCCTGCGTTATGAACTCGGTGTTGATACGGGTTACACCTTCAACTACGGCGGCGATCAGGCTCTGACCCCTTACTTCAAACTGGCCTGGGTTTATGACGACGCCGATAACAATGCCGATATTAACGGTGACAGCATTGATAACGGCGTGAAAGGTTCAGCTGTTCGTGTTGGGCTGGGCACCCAGTTCAGCTTCACGAAGAACTTCAGCGCTTACACGGATGCCACTTATCTTGGCGGCGGCGACGTTGACCAGAACTGGGGCGCAAACCTGGGTGTGAAATATACCTGGTAATGAATAAAGCGGGGGAGGGGGTATCTCCTCCGCTTTTTAGCGAAGCAATAAAAATAATATTGAACCGACAAATACGGATGACTTGAGGTCTGCATGAACGTTAATGCGAAACCACTTTCTGAATTACGCCGGCTCGAACAGGGGTTAATAGCAGCCAGTACCCCTTTTACATGTGCACCCCAACAATTAATTACGTCGGGCGAATCGAATGAGCCTCGCACGATCGTATTACAAACCGGCGTTATTGAGATCTATCGCCCTTCTGATGAACTTCTGGTGGGGATTGCGACTGCCCCCTTTATTTTTGGTCTGGCTACGGTGATGATTAATCATTCACAAGAATACAGAGTGATTGCTAAAACGGCCTGTACTGGTTTTTATTTATCCACAGAAACTACCCGACAACAAATCCAGCAATTTTCACTGTGGAAAGAGGCCTTCAGCTGGTTATCCTGGATAAATTACATTCTTGAGAAGCGCGATAAGCAGCTGGTTGGCAATAACTCCTATCACCAGATCCGCGCGATGCTGCTTAATATGGCCGAGTGGGATGAAACGCTGCGTTCAAAAATCGGTGTGATGAATCATATTCAGCAAAGCACACGCATTTCACGTTCTGTTGTTGCTGAGGTTCTGGCCGCCCTGCGGCAGGGAAATTATATCAATATGAGCCGGGGCAAGCTGGTCAGCATCAACCGCTTGCCCACGGAATATTAATCTCAGTTGGATGCGGTAAGCACCTGGGCTTTATTGGCACTCAATTCCGCCACCAGGTTATTAACACCGTCACTCATATTGACGAAACGCGTATGTGGGGAGCGAGTGACCACCACAAACGCGCCCACGTTCGACTGCGGAATCATAGCCATATAGGTGATGAATCCGCCGCCGCCGCCGGTTTTCTGAATAATCCCCGGCCGGCCATTTTTCGGTGCCATATAGACCCAGCCCATGCCGAGCGCATCGGCTTTACCCGGCACGTCCATCCCGATGACCCGATGCAGCTGAGTACGCTGATAAATCAGGGTCTGCATACGATCGGCCTGGCTGCTCCGAGAGTAGAAATCCGAGGAAAGGAACTGCTGCATCCAGCGCATCATGTCGCCAGGCGTAGAGTAAACCCCGCCGCTGCCCACGGCCGCCAGCGTGTTATTACAGGGGCTGGCGCCTTTCTCCGCCACCATCAGGCGACGGCACTGGTCCGGGGACGGAGTGAACGTGGTGTCTTTCATGCCGAGCGGACGGGTGATCTGTTCTTCAAACAGCTGCGTGTAGGGTTTGCCAGCCGCCGTTGAGAGGGCATCCGCCAGCAGGTCAAACGCCAGGTTTGAATATGAGGCCTGCGAACCCGGCGCCGCCTTCAGCGTGGCGGTACTCAGGTAGCTCCAGCGTTGGTCGCGCGTTGGCCAGACGAATACGTCACGATGCGCCGCGCCGCCTGGCTGTTCACGCGGCAGGGCGCTGGTGTGGGTAGCAAGGTTAACAAGCCGGATCGGCGTACCCTGATACGTGGGGACCCGGGCGCCTGGCGGCGCGTATTTGCTGAGTGGATCGTCGAGCTTCACCACGCCCTGGTCGAGCAGTTTCACCAGCATTTCGCTGGTCATCAGCTTGGTTAAGGATGCGATGCGGATAACGGAATCCAGCTGCGGGTGAACGTTATTGCCCGGGCGCGTTTCGCCAAAGCTGCGAAATACACGCTGGTTTCCGTCGATAACGACCATCGCCATACCGGTCGCGCCGCTGCCGTAATAGATAAGGTTCGCGTAGCGATCGGCAATATCTGAAGCTAAAACGGGAGCCGTCAGCGGTTGGGCTGCCTGGGCGGTAGAAAAGCTCACCGCACACAGCGCGGCAAAAGAGAGCAGACAACGTTTCAACGAAAAGCATCCATGAAGTGAATGAGGAAAGTAATGGGTATTTATACTACTAATCGGTACCGTGCAATGCCCCGAATTGCATAACGATAGCGAGAAAAACGTAACCATGGGTAAATATGAACAATTTACTTGCGAGCCATCTCCCATTTTGTGACATCGGGCTTATGATAGGCACCAGTGTCACTCAATCTTACGGAGAACGGTATGTCTGAGAAGCGTGTGGTTATGGTTGTCGATATGCAGAACGGGGTGTTTGAAACCCCTCGTCATCAGCGCGAAAAGTGTGTCTCTCTGATCAACCAGCTTACGCAGGCAGCCGACACGGTGATTTTTATACAGCATACCGAGGCCGGGGGGTTGGAAGAGGGAAGCGAAGGGTTTGCGCTACTGCCTGAACTCCATCAGCCTGCTGGTGCGCTTTACGTGACCAAAACCGCCTGCGATGCCTTCTACGACACCGGGCTTGAGGCGCTGCTGCGGGAGCAGGGCATTCGTGAGTTTGTCATCTGCGGCTGCGCCACCGATTACTGCGTCGATGCGACGATCAAGAACGGCGTTAGCCGGGGTTATCACATCACCGTTGCCGAAGATGCCCATACCACCGCCAACCGTCCGGCTGCTGACGCACAGATCCTGATTAACCATCACAACGACGTCTGGCGTAACTTCATTGCGCCAGCGAATCCTCTCGCGGTGAAACGCACCGAAACAATTCTTGAAAACTGGAAAGCGAACTAATAATTAACGCTCGGGTCTGACCTTTTTGCCGGAGCCGGGAGGCTGGCTCGGGCAGGTTTTCGTGTGGTGACGTGTTGTACACAGCAACAGCCATAACAACAAGAAGGAAGCATTATGTTTAAGTCTTTTTTCCCAAAGCCGGGGCCTTTTTTCCTGTCGGCATTTATTTGGGCACTGATCGCTGTCATTTTCTGGCAGGCGGGCGGCGGCGCATGGCTGACGCGCATCACGGGGGCGACAGGTGAGGTGCCGATTAGCGCGGCGCGCTTCTGGTCGCTCAGCTTTATCGTATTTTATGCCTACTACACGGTATGTGTGGGGCTGTTTGCTCTCTTCTGGTTCAAGTATTCTCCGCATCGTTGGCAGTTTTGGTCGATTTTGGGATCTGCACTGATCATTTTCGTTACCTGGTTCATGGTGGAAGTGAGCGTTGCAATTAATGCATGGTATGCACCCTTCTACGATTTGATCCAAAAAGCATTAAGCGCCCCGAATAAGGTTCCGATTGGTGAACTCTATGCCAGTCTCGTTAGTTTTACCGGCATTGCCATGATTGCAGTAACAGTGGCAGTGCTGAACAATTTCTTCGTTAGCCATTACGTTTTCCGTTGGCGTACTGCTATGAACGAATATTACATGGCAAATTGGCAACGACTGCGGCACATCGAAGGTGCTGCACAGCGTGTGCAGGAAGACACCATGCGTTTTGCCTCAACGCTGGAGGACATGGGGGTCAGCTTGCTTAATGCTGTGATGAAACTTATCGCTTTTTTACCGATTCTGATTGCACTTTCACCCCATGTGCCTGAACTTCCAGTTGTTGGTCATTTACCCTATGGTTTGGTTATTGCGGCACTGGTCTGGTCTCTTATGGGAACGGGGCTTCTTGCTGTGGTGGGGATCAAATTGCCGGGGTTACAATTTAAAAATCAGCGCGTGGAAGCGGCTTACCGTAAAGAACTCGTTTACGGTGAGGATGACCCATCACGAGCTGCGCCACCAACGGTAAAAGAGTTATTTCAGAACGTCCGTTTTAACTACTTTAAGCTCTACTTCCACTACATGTATTTCAACATCGCTCGTATTTTATATCTTCAGGCCGATACTGTTTTTGGAATAGTCCTGTTGTTCCCGTCAATAGTTGCAGGGACAATAACCCTGGGACTGATGACCCAAATTACCAACGTGTTTGATCAGGTCAGAAGTTCATTCCAGTACCTGATCAGCTCCTGGACCACGCTGGTGGAACTGATGTCCATCTACAAACGTCTGCGCAGCTTTGAACGCGAGCTGGACGATCGTGACCTGCAGGAAGTCACCAACACATTTAGCTAATACAGGACGTTGCTATGCCTTTTGCCGTACCGCGCGCGTTACCGTTGACCATACTGGCCGCTTTTGTGCTGGCAGGCTGTGCCGAAAAGGGGGCCGCTCCGCTCAAAAAGGGCGAGAAGCCCGTTGATGTGGCGAGCGTTGTGCGGCAGAAAATGCCCGCCAGCGTGAAGGATCGCAATGCGTGGGCAGACGCGCTGGCAAAAACCTTTGAGAGCCAAAAGATTGCGCCGACCGAGGAGAACATCTGTTCGGTGCTGGCGGTGGCACAGCAGGAGTCGATGTACCAGTCAGACCCGGCTGTGCCGGGGCTGAATAAAATCGCCTGGAAAGAGATCGACCGCCGCGCGGAGTCCATGCATATCCCGGTGTTCCTCGTGCATACCGCGCTTAAAATCACCTCGCCGAACGGCAAAAGCTACAGCGAACGGCTGGACACGGTGAAAACCGAAAAACAGCTTAGCGCTATTTTCGATGATTTCATCAACATGGTGCCGATGGGGCAGAAGCTGTTTGGCTCACTGAACCCGGTCCACACCGGTGGCCCAATGCAGGTAAGCATCGCGTTCGCGGAGAAACACACCGACGGCTATCCGTGGAAAATCGACGGTACGGTGCGCCAGGAGGTCTTCTCCCTGCGCGGCGGACTGTGGTTCGGCACGTATCACCTGTTGAACTACCCGGCGAACTACGATGAGCCGCTGTATCGCTTTGCCGACTTTAACGCTGGCTGGTATGCCAGCCGTAATGCGGCATTCCAGAGTGCGGTCAGCCGCGCAAGCGGCGTTAAGCTGGCGCTTGACGGCGATCTCATCGCTTACGGCAGCAGCGAGGCGGGAAGCACCGAGCTTGCCGTACGGAAATTATCGACAACGCTTGGCTTGAGCAACAGCGACATTCGCCGTCAGCTTGAGAAAGGCGACAGCCTGGCCTTTGAGAAAACGGATCTGTACAAGAAGGTGTTTGCGCTCGCAGAGCAGAAAAGCGGGAAAACGTTACCGAGGGCTATCCTGCCGGGTATTCAGCTGGAAAGCCCGAAGATCACGCGTAACCTGACCACCGCGTGGTTCGCAAAACGCGTGGACGATCGCCGGGCTCGCTGTATGGGGCTTTAACGGCGGCGGCGAAAGCGCAGCACTAATGCCACAACGCCCAGAATCATACATCCCGCGAGGAAGGGAATCAGGCCGAAAAGGGTGCTGACGCCAAAACCAATCTCAACTCGCGGGCGTCCGTTATCCTGCACCTGCATCAGGTGTTCGTAAACGCCAGGCGCATGGACCAGCATATTGAGCAGCTGCGAGCCAGCCCAGAAGCAGAACAGGACAAACAGGGCATACGCGATATTACCCGCCGTGGAGGTTTTTGGTTTTCCGCCAAAAATCGGTTTCGACAATGTAAAGTCAGCCATGATGACCTCCGGATAAATCGCTCTGTTAATACGCTTCGTACAGGGTGAGTTTGACAGGTCATCGCATTTGTCAATATCAGAATCGTGGTAATTTACGCGACGGAATCCTCCTGGATTGTTGATTTCTGCAGCACGTCACAATTTATTAACTTAAGTGAAATTGCGTCGCGTTTCAGAATTTCCGTATCTGCCACAGACCTGGTCGTAAAACTGTGAGAGAATGTCTTTTTTTCCTGCCGGAGTTGTTATGAAGCTCACGTCCAAACTACGCCGTGACTGGCACTACTACGCCTTCGCTATCGGGCTGATCTTTATTCTTAACGGTGTCGTGGGCCTGTTAGGGTTTGAGGCAAAAGGCTGGCAAACCTATGCCGTTGGGCTGGTGACCTGGGTTATCAGTTTCTGGCTGGCGGGGTTGATTATCCGCCGCCGTCCTGAAGAGACGACAGCGGATGAGGCAGAGTCGGCGAAGGGCGCCGATTAACCGTTTACGGAACTTTTAAGCGCGCTGTCGGCGGCGTGACGCTCCAGCGCCAGTTCGATCAGGCGGGTGATCAATTCCGGGTAGCTCAGGCCGCTCGCCTGCCACAGCTTCGGATACATGCTGATGTTAGTGAACCCCGGCAGCGTGTTAATTTCATTGATCACCACCTCGTTTTCCGCCGTCAGGAACACATCCACGCGCGCCATGCCGCAGCAGCCGAGCGTCTGATAAGCGCGAATGGCGATCGCCCGGATCTTATCGTTAACCGCCGGATCGAGATCCGCAGGCACGACAACCTGCGCGCCTTTATCATCAATGTATTTGGTGTCGTACGAGTAGAAGTCGCTGTTTAAGACCACTTCGCCGCAGGTGCTCGCCTGTGGAAAATCGTTGCCCAGCACGGCGCACTCAATTTCACGGCCTTTGATGCCCTGCTCAACCACCACTTTATGGTCGAACTCAAACGCCAGGCGGACAGCTTGCGTGAACTCAGCTTCGCTGGTCACTTTGCTGACGCCCACGGAGGAGCCCTGGTTTGCAGGCTTCACAAACAGCGGCAGACCCAGCTCTCCGCTGATTTGCGCGAAGGTGTGTTTGTCGCGGTTGGCGCGGGTGAGCGTAACGAACCGGGCAATATTTAGCCCGGCGTCGCGCAGCAGGCGTTTGGTCACGTCTTTGTCCATGCAGGCGGCAGAGCCGAGGACATCCGAGCCGACGAACGGCAGGTTGGCCATGCGCAGCATTCCCTGCAGGGAACCATCTTCCCCCAGGGTACCGTGAACGATAGGGAAGACGACGTCGATCTGGGCGAGAGCCTGTGCATTGCCGGCGTCGATAAGCTGCCCCTTCACGACGCCGGGTACGGTGGCGACGCTCACTTCTGAAGGATTCAGGGCGATGTGTGCCGGATCGTGAGCATTGAGCAGATACTGGCTGGCATCGTTAACGTGCCACTGGCCCTGTTTATCAATGCCCAGCAGCACCACGTCGAAACGGCTTTTATCGATCGCATCAACGATATTTTTAGCCGATTGCAATGACACTTCGTGCTCCGCTGATTTTCCCCCAAAGACAATACCTACGCGCTGCTTAGCCATCTCACTCTCTTCCAGTCTGACGAAAAGCCAATAACATACCACGATGCCCGGCGGGTTTCGCGACCTTCTGCCATAATGTTTGGGGGAATGTTCAGGGGGGCGAGTGAAAGGAAAAACGCTGCTGACCGTTTTGATTCTTATCGCCGTCGCAACGGTGGGTTACCGCTGGTTGCCGCCTTACTACAACCCTTTCATACCGCTGACGCTTGACGATCCGCCAGGCCGAATCACCCAGTATAAGCTTCGGCGCTTAACGCCCGAGGCCTGCGCAAGCCTGCTTGCGCAGGCTAATCAACGCGATCTCATCCGCACCCAGCCGGTCGCTGACAGCGCCGGGGAATGCCCGCTGAGCAACGTCGTGCGCGTGCGCAACTTCGGCCCGGTCGGCCTGAACGGCAGTTTTCTTGCCAGCTGTCCGCTGGCGCTCAGCTCAGCCCTCTTTATCAGCCAGCAAGCCCGGCCGCTGACAAAACGCTATACGGGCAGCGACCTCGCGCGTATCGATCACCTCGGCAGCTTTGCCTGCCGCAATATTTACCACCGCCCTGACGCGCGCCGCAGTGAACATGCCACGGCGGAGGCGCTGGATATTGCCGCTTTTCGTCTGGCGAACGGCGACCGCGTCACGGTGCTGAACGGCTGGAAGGCGGCCACGACGCAGCCCTGGCTGAAGGCGATGCTGGCGGCAAGCTGCGGGTACTACGGGAACGGTCTGGGGCCAGAGTACAACGCGGCGCATGCCAACCATTTTCATCTCGGAATGCGCGGTTTTGGCCTGTGCCGGTGAAGCATAATATTCCGCCAGAAAATGGATGAATTGTGACTTATTTCACAAATATGATGACTGGGAAGATAAAACACCAAAGTCGGTCAGGCCGCATCTCTGGTGAGACGTTAACACGCGTAACTTGCTAATCTGACGGCGAATTCGCCTAAAAATGAAGACTATTCTGTATGGAATCCTGGAAAGTTAATCTCATCTCGGTCTGGTTCGGTTGCTTCTTCACCGGGCTGGCCATCAGCCAGATTTTGCCGTTCCTGCCGCTGTACGTGTCGCAGCTGGGGGTCACCTCGCACGAAGCGCTCTCTATGTGGTCCGGCCTGACGTTCAGCGTCACCTTTCTGGTTTCCGCAATAGTGTCACCCATGTGGGGCAGCCTGGCCGATCGAAAAGGCAGAAAACTGATGCTGCTGCGCGCCTCGCTCGGGATGGCGATAGCCATTCTGCTGCAGGCCTTCGCCACCAACGTCTGGCAGCTGTTCTTCCTGCGGGCGGTGATGGGGCTGACGTCCGGGTATATTCCAAACGCCATGGCGCTGGTCGCCTCTCAGGTGCCGCGCGAGCGGAGCGGCTGGGCGCTGAGCACGCTCTCCACGGCGCAGATCAGCGGCGTCATCGGTGGCCCGCTGCTGGGGGGCTTTCTGGCGGACCACCTCGGACTGCGCGCGGTATTTATCATCACTGCGGTTCTGCTGGTGGTCAGTTTTCTGGTCACGCTCTTTCTGATTAAAGAGGGAGGCCGCCCGGTTATCAGTAAATCTGAACGCCTGAGCGGCAAGGCCGTTTTCGCCTCGCTGCCTTATCCGGGGCTGATGATCAGCCTGTTTGTCACCACCATGGTGATCCAGCTCTGTAACGGTTCCGTGGGGCCGATACTGGCGCTGTTTATCAAGTCAATGGAGCCGGAGAGCACGAACATCGCTTTTTTAAGCGGCATGATTGCCGCCGTGCCGGGCGTATCCGCCCTGATTTCCGCGCCGCGTCTCGGAAAACTGGGTGACAGGATCGGTACGGCGCGCATCCTGATGGCGACGCTGATCTTTGCGGTGGTGCTCTTCTTTGCAATGTCGTTCGTCACCTCTCCGCTTCAGCTTGGCGTACTGCGATTTCTGCTCGGCTTTGCCGATGGCGCCATGTTGCCTGCGGTACAGACCCTGCTGGTCAAATATTCCAGCGACCAGGTGACGGGGCGTATTTTTGGATATAACCAGTCATTTATGTATCTGGGGAATGTTGCCGGTCCGCTTATTGGCGCCTCCGTTTCCGCGATGGCCGGTTTTCGTTGGGTATTTGCGGCGACGGCGATTGTCGTTTTAATCAATATTATCCAGCTGGCTATTGCGCTGCGACGCCGCAGACAAATGGCGGAGGCGAAATCGGCGAGATAACGCTTTCGCAGATGTATTATATATTCTTATGGTAGCCGCATTTTTATATAACAAAATGCGGCATCTTTTTATAGAAAAACGTTTCGCTCACGGCGAGGTCTCTTTATTTCCGTTTCTGTATCACTTTTGCATACCATAATTAATTTCTTCTCTTTGCATTATGGATTCAGAGTGATAACGTCAGATAAAACTGAAAAGGAACTGGCACGATGAAAAACCTCATTGCTGAATTGCTGGTCAAGCTGGCACAAAAGGAAGAAGAGTCAAAAGAGCTGGTGGCCCAGGTCGAAGCGCTTGAAATTGTGGTCACCGCGCTGCTGCGACAAATGGCGAAAACCGATCAGCAGGCGTTGATTGAGAGCGTGGAAGGCGCGCTGGAGAGCGTCAGGCCTGAATCGCAGGTACCGGTTGAAGATGCTGAGATGCTCCACCAGTACGTAAAGAAGCTGTTAAGGCATCCGCGCAGCTAAACCGTCACAGGACGTAACGACGTGTCATAGAATTGTCATGCAGGATGCCTATAGTCGCTCTGTTTTTATTTTTATGTATTTTTACATGGAGAAAATAAATTGAAACAGAGCGCACTTTTCATCGCATTACTTCCTCTGTTAATTACCCCTGCCATTTATGCTGACACGACGCAAACCAGCGTCCTGGATAATCGTGCGGCAAAAGGGGATATCACCCAGCCCGGCGGCGCGCGCCGATTGTCGGAAGATCAAACCGCCGCCATTCGCGCTTCGCTTAATGAAAAACCGGCGAAAAATATTATTCTGCTGATTGGCGATGGAATGGGTGATTCCGAAATCACGGCGGCGCGAAATTATGCCGAGGGGGCGGGCGGCTTTTTTAAAGGTATCGACGCATTACCGCTGACCGGACAATATACCCACTACGCGCTGGATAAAAAAACCGGTAAACCGGATTACGTAACGGACTCTGCGGCCTCGGCCACGGCGTGGTCCACCGGCGTGAAAACCTATAATGGCGCGCTGGGCGTGGATATTCACGAAAAAGATCGTCAAACCCTTCTGGAGATGGCAAAAGCGGCGGGCCTGGCGACCGGGAACGTCTCCACCGCTGAACTTCAGGATGCGACGCCTGCGGCGCTGGTGGCACACGTGACCTCGCGTAAATGCTACGGCCCGTCAGTGACCAGCGAAAAATGCCCAACGAACGCGCTGGAAAAAGGTGGCAAAGGCTCGATTACGGAACAGCTGCTGAATGCGCGTCCTGACGTGACGCTGGGCGGCGGCGCGAAAACCTTCGCGGAAACCGCGACGGCGGGCGAGTGGCAGGGCAAAACGCTGCGCGAGCAGGCGCAGGCGCGCGGCTATCAGCTGGTGAGTGACGCGAATTCGCTGGCGGCGATAACCGAGGCGAACCAGGACAAGCCGCTGCTGGGGCTGTTCTCTGACGGCAACATGCCCGTGCGCTGGGAAGGTCCAAAAGCCTCATATCACGGCAATATCGATAAGCCAGCGGTGACCTGTACGCCTAACCCTAAGCGCACGGACAGCGTACCGACGCTGGCGGCGATGACCGATAAAGCGATCGATCTGCTGAGCAAGAGCGAAAAAGGGTTCTTCCTGCAGGTTGAGGGGGCGTCGATCGATAAGCAGGATCATGCGGCAAATCCGTGCGGTCAGATTGGCGAAACCGTCGATCTGGACGAAGCGGTGCAGAAGGCGCTCGCGTTCGCGAAAAAAGACGGTAACACCCTGGTGATCGTCACTGCGGATCACGCGCACGCCAGCCAGATCGTTCCGCCAGATACCAAAGCCCCTGGCCTGACGCAGGCGCTCAACACCAAAGATGGCGCCGTCATGGTAATGAGCTACGGCAACTCTGAAGAAGAGTCCATGGAGCACACCGGCACCCAGCTGCGCATTGCCGCCTACGGCCCGCACGCGGCCAACGTGGTAGGCCTGACCGATCAAACGGATCTGTTCTACACCATGAAGGCGGCGCTGGGTCTGAAATGATAAATTCCCGGCGGAAATCACATCTGCCGGGTGGTTTTTTTCCTGTCACGAACCAGACTTACAGGGAATGTTCACAAAAGGATGGTGCAATGAAAACAACATTACTGGTTACTCTGCTCTCCGGCCTGTTCCTGGTCGCATCGGCGAACGCGGAAGAGAAAACGTTAACGCCGCAGCAGCAGCGTATGACCACCTGTAATCAACAGGCGACGTCTCAGAGTCTGAAGGGCGATGCCCGCAAGACCTACATGAGCGACTGCCTCAAAAACGGCGCTTCAAAGCCAGCTGAAAAAAGCCTGACGCCTCAGCAGCAAAAGATGCGCGAGTGTAATGCCAAGGCAACCGAGCAGTCCCTGAAAGGGGATGACCGCAGCAAGTTCATGAGTGCCTGCCTGAAGAAAAAAGTGTAGTTCGAACGGGTGAGCGGCTCCGGCGGCTCACCCGAAATTTCATACTTTCCCCGCAGACCCCCTCTCTATAATTTGGGAAAATGTTTCAGAATATTCCCAAAAATGATGAATGATGAAACGTATTACAACACAAAGCGCATTCGGGAAGAGTGGAATTTAACCCTTTCTCAGGATGACCCTCACCGCGCCGGCATTCAGTTTGCCCGGCGGGTTCGGCTGGCGCGCGCCGTGGGGCTGGCAGCGATGTTTTTCCCGGTTGCAGGAATGCTGGTCACCCATTTTTTACCCGGCGGCTGGTGGCTTTTACTGGTCGGTTGGGCGTTCGTCTGGCCCCATTTCGCCTGGCAGTTATCCTGCCGGGCCGCGTCACCTCATCAGCAGGAAGAGTTCAATCTTAAGATCGATGCCATTATTGCCGGGCTCTGGATCGGCGTGATGGGGATGAGCGCGTTACCCACGGCAGCGCTGGTGATGATGGTCGGGATGAATATGATGGGCTCCGGGGGCTGTCGTCTGTTTATCCCGGGGATCCTGCTGACTCTGCTCTCCGCGCTGGTGACGCTGCCGCTTGTTGGGCGCGTGGCCGTCTTCAACCCCGACCTCGTGGAGTGGAGCTTAACGCTTCCCGTACTGGTGCTTTATCCCATGCTGTTTGCCTGGCTCAGCCACCGCACCGCCGTCAGGCTTGCGGAACATAAACAGCGGCTGGAAATGATGAGCACCCGCGACGGCATGACCGGGGTCTATAATCGCCGACACTGGGAAATGCTGCTGCGAAATGAATTTGAGCATTGCCGCCGCGATCGCTGCACCGCCACGATTTTACTGATTGATATCGACCACTTTAAAAATATCAACGATACCTGGGGGCACGCCGTGGGGGATGAGGCGATCATTGCCATCACGCGCCAGCTTCAGATGTCGGTGCGGTCAGGTGATGCCATCGGCCGGTTTGGCGGGGATGAGTTTGCGGTGAT
Organism: Enterobacter sp. fkY84-1; assembly: GCF_052974705.1. Lineage (NCBI taxonomy): Bacteria > Pseudomonadati > Pseudomonadota > Gammaproteobacteria > Enterobacterales > Enterobacteriaceae > Enterobacter > Enterobacter sp. fkY84-1. Next base: position 975,363 of record NZ_CP169393.1, read on the forward strand.
TATGTCGCAGACCGCAGCGGAAAGCGCCATCGCCGTCATGTCCCGGGTGCATGAGCGGCTGGAAAAGCTGTCGCTACCGTGCGCGCCAAAAGAGGCGCTGCGCATCAGCGTGGGCGTTGCCCCCTGGGGGCCGCAGTTTGCACATTATCGGGAATGGCTAAAGGCGGCTGACGTGGCGCTGTACAGGGCGAAAAATGCCGGGCGCAGCCGCACCGAAGTGGCCGCCTGACGCCCGACTGAAACGATCAGGATTTACTCAGCTTCTCTGATTTTTCCATGCATTTTGCCATTGCTTCAATGACGGCCGAGCGGAATCCGCGCTCCTCCAGCACCCGCACCGCTTCGATGGTGGTACCGCCCGGGGAGCAAACCATATCTTTCAGTTCACCCGGGTGTTTGTCGGTTTCCAGCACCATTTTGGCGGAGCCCATGACGGCCTGCGCGGCGAACTTATACGCCTGGGCGCGCGGCATTCCGCCAAGCACGGCGGCATCGGCCATCGCTTCAAGGAACATGAAGACATACGCAGGCGCAGAACCACTCACGCCCACCACCGGATGGATCATCGATTCGGCAATCACTTCCGCTTCGCCGAAGCAGCGGAAAATGTTCAGCACATCGGCTACGTCTTCCGGGGTCACCAGCGCGTTAGGCGTGACGGAGGTCATGCCGGCGTTAACCAGCGAGGGGGTATTGGGCATTGCGCGAACAATTTTGCGGTCATGGCCCAGCGCGCGCGCCAGCTGGTCAAGCGTCACGCCCGCGGCAATCGACACCACCAGCGTCTCTTTATTCAGGCTGGAGGTGATGTCGCTCAGCACTTTGATCATGATGTTCGGCTTGACGGCGCCAAAGACGATATCGGCGACCTGGGCCACTTCCTGCGCGCTTTCGGCGGCGTTAATCCCGTATTGATCGCGCAGCGCGGCGACCTTGTCCGGTGACGGGGTATAGACCCAAATCTGACCCGGCAGCACCTGCCCGCTGGCGATCAGGCCGCCCAGAATGGCTTTGCCCATGTTACCGCAGCCGATAAACCCGATTTTCTTGTCCATCACGATCCTCCGTCATTATGCGTTGTTTTCTCTGATTGATAGCTTAACAACGAAATGCAGGCGACAATAGTCGGCAGAGTCATTATGGGGAGACAATATGGCGATTTGGGTTGATGCGGACGCGTGTCCGAACGTGATTAAAGAGATTTTATTTCGCGCCGCCGAGCGCGTTCAGATGCCGCTGACGCTGGTGGCGAACCAGAACATTCGCGTGCCGCCTTCGCGCTTCATTCGTTCTTTGCGCGTGCCTGCCGGGTTTGACGTGGCGGACAACGAAATTGTCCGCCTGTGCAGCGCGGAAGATCTGGTGATCACGGCGGACATTCCGCTGGCGGCCGACGTGCTGGAGAAAGGGGCGGCGGCGCTCAATCCGCGCGGAGAGCGATACTCGCCGTCGACCATCCGCGAGAAGCTTACGATGCGCGATTTTATGGATACCATGCGGGCCAGCGGCGTGCAGACCGGTGGGCCGGACAGCCTCTCACAGCGCGATCGCCAGCAGTTTGCTGCCGAGCTGGATAAATGGCTGCTGGAAGTGAAGCGCCGTACAGCGAAATGATAATTATTGTCAATGTGTGGTACAGTGTGGCCTCCACAGGGTTGTCATCCCGTACCGCTTTGCAGTAAAGTAATCGCAACATCTTCTGCAATTATTTCTTTACACTCTTCAGCCTTCCGGCATCAAGGGGAACACCTGGCTATGACCCAACCCATCTTTTTAGTTGGCCCCCGCGGCTGTGGGAAAACCACCGTTGGCCTGGAGCTGGCACGCGTGTGTCATCGCCAGTTTGTGGATACCGACCACTGGCTGCAAACCGAGGCCGGAAAAACTATCGCCGACATTGTTGAGCAGGAAGGCTGGGAGAGCTTTCGCGCACGCGAAACGGCCGCGCTGAAAGCGGTCACGACCCCGTCCGCGGTGATCGCCACCGGCGGTGGCATTGTTCTGGCGGAGTGTAATCGTCACTTTATGCGCGAAAAGGGGATTGTGATTTACCTCAGCGCGCCGGTGTCGGCCCTGGTTGGGCGTCTGGAAGCCTTTCCGGAAGAGGGGCAACGCCCTGCGCTGACCTCCAGGCCGCTGAACGAAGAGGTGAGTGAAGTGCTGGCCGAACGCGATGCGTTATACCGCGAAGCGGCTCACCACGTGGTGGATGCGTCCGCCTCTCCCGAAGACGTTGTGATTCAGATTATTACCGCCCTGCGTTTGGCGTGTGCCAGCTAAGCGGCGTCTATACTTATAGCTCAGACATAAAAAAAGGATGAGCTATGCCAACAAGACCTCCCTATCCGCGTGAAGCGCGCATTGTAACCGTTGAAAAAGGCCAGACAGGTCACACTGTGACCTGGTATCAACTGCGTGCCGATCACCCCAAACCCGACTCGCTGATCAGTGAACACGAGACGGAACAGGAAGCGCTGGATGCGAAGCGGCGCTATGAAGATCCCGACATAACCTGAGCGGTTTCCTAAACGCTCCAGGATCGTGCCTGAATCACACTTTTTACTCATCGTAAAAGTTAAGCAGGAGTTAATATTTAGTTAATACAAGTAACTCTGGTATCGGCAGGCGATCTTTACATTTCGGTGTCGGGATCACCTGCTACGCTTGGTGCTGTTTTGTTGAAAAAACGAACTGTGCAGCGTAGTGAGCCTGTACCTGTGTGCACGATGTTGGAGTAATGGAAGGCGATAAAGATGAAGGCAACGTTGGCGATCCTCACCATTGGTGTGGTCCCTGTAAGCGAAGTGTTACCGCTCTTAACCGAGCATGTATCTGAACAACAGATTACGCATCTCAGCCTGCTGGGCAAGATGAGTCGGGAAGAGGTCATGGAGGACTACGCTGTCGAGGCGGGGGAGGATCCCCTGGCGACGTTATTAAGTGACGGTAAACTGGCGCATGTTTCCCGCCAGAAGATCGAGCGCTCGCTGCAGGGCGTAATAGAAGTGCTCGATAATCAGGGATATGACGTTATTTTGCTGATGAGCACCGCCCCCATAAAGGGACTTACGGCGCGCAATGCGATTTTGCTGGAACCGATGCGCATCATTCCGCCGCTGGTGGCCTCCATCGTGGATGGTCATCAGGTGGGGGTGATTGTCCCCATCGAGGAGCTCATGGATAACCAGGAGGCAAAATGGCACGTGCTGGAAAAAGTGCCCTTGTACGCGCTGGCGAATCCGTTCTGGGACAGCGAGGCCAAACTCATTGCGGCCGGGAAGGAACTGCTGGAAAGAGGGGCCGATGTCCTGATTCTGGACTGCCTGGGGTTCCACCAGCATCATCGTGATTTACTGCAAAAAGCGCTGGATGTGCCGGTGCTGTTATCCAATGTTCTGATGGCTCGCCTGGCCTCGGAACTGCTCATGTAATGATTTTGCGTGACAGGTGATGAGCATGGCCCCTATAGTGAATTTTTATCTAAAAATATAAGGGCCAGTTCATGCTTCAGAGTAACGAATACTTTTCCGGTAAAGTGAAATCCATTGGTTTTACCAGCAGCAGCACTGGCCGCGCCAGCGTTGGCGTCATGGCGGAAGGGGAATACACCTTCGGCACGGCGGAAGCGGAAGAGATGACGGTCGTCAGCGGGGCGCTGAACGTCTTACTGCCGGGTGAAACGGAATGGAAAGTTTACGCAGCCGGACAGGTTTTCAACGTCCCTGGCCACAGTGAGTTCCATCTGCAGGTGGCTGAACCTACCTCTTATCTGTGCCGCTACCTGAAATAAAAAATTAGCCGGGTGGCGCTAACGCTTACCCGGCCTACGGTTTGCCCGTTATCTCTGCGCTTCGCCGCCGAGACCTTCCACCAGATTCTGAATCAACGCGGCCAGCTCGCCGGTCATCAGGATGAAGTCCGCGTCGAAACGCTGGGCGTAATCTTCCCTGTCGATATCTTCGTTCTGATCGCGCAGCTCGTCGCAGAACTTCAGACGCTTCACGGAGCCGTCGTCGCACATCACGAACTGAATACGCTGCTGCCAGTCGAGCGCCAGCTTGGTGACCACTTTGCCCGCTTCGATGTGGACGGCGATTTCGTCGCTCACCAGATCCTGCTTCTTCGCGCGGATCACGCCGCCATCTTCCAGCAGGGCTTTCAGCTCGGCTTCATCAAGGATCTGGAAACCCTGAGCCGCAGCACCGCTGCGTACCCATTCGGTCAGCGTTAACTCAATTGGCGTTTCCAGCGCCAGCGGAACGACCGGTAACGAGCCGATGCTCTTACGCAGCAGGGCCAGCGTATCTTCTGCTTTCTTGGCGCTGGCGCAGTCCACCATGATCAGCCCGTTAACGGTGTCGATCCACATCATGGTCTGGCTGAAGCGGCTGAAGGCGCGCGGCAGCAGGGAGTGCAGTACTTCATCTTTCAGCGAATCTTTTTCGGTCTTTTTCAGCTTGCGGCCCTGTTCGGCTTCCAGCTTGAGAATTTTCGCTTCGAGTGCCTGCTTAACCACCGGCGTCGGCAGTATTTTCTCTTCTTTACGGGCGCAGACGATGATTTGACCCGTGCTGCTGGCGTGGGTCAGTGCATCGCTTTGTGAACCCATTGGCGGAACCCAACCGGTTTTCGCCATATCCTGGCTACCGCAAGGGGAAAAGGTATAAGCGGCTAACTGTTTTTCCATCTCTTCTGCACGCAGCGAAACGTCGCGGCTGAGACGGTAAACCATCAAATTTTTGAACCACAGCATGATAATTTCCACGGCCTTGTCGTTAAATCAGCGGGCATGATAACGAATTGTCGCATCGCTTGCATTGCTAATCGGGAAGCGTGCTTCTACTCTGTTGATAATCAAAATAATGAGGAGAGTCTTGTGCGTATTGGGATCGATTTGGGCGGCACCAAAACAGAAGTCATCGCACTGAGCGAGCAGGGGGAGCAGCTGTTCCGCCATCGTCTGCCAACGCCGCGCGATGATTATCACCAGACTATCGAGACGATTGCCAGGCTGGTCGAGATGGCCGAGCAGGCGACAGGGCAAACCGGCAGCGTCGGGATGGGGATACCGGGGTCGATCTCGCCGTATACCGGCGTGGTTAAAAATGCCAACTCCACCTGGCTCAACGGTCAGCCGTTTGATAAAGATTTAAGCGCGCGCCTGAAGCGGGAAGTGCGTCTGGCCAACGACGCCAACTGCCTGGCGGTCTCTGAGGCCATCGACGGCGCGGCGGCCGGTGCCCAGACCGTGTTTGCCGTGATCGTCGGCACCGGCTGCGGTGCGGGCGTAGCGTTCGGCGGGCGCGCCCATATCGGCGGTAACGGCACCGCGGGCGAGTGGGGGCACAACCCGCTGCCGTGGATGGATGAAGACGAACTCAAATACCGCACCGAAGTGCCGTGCTACTGCGGAAAACAGGGCTGTATTGAGACCTTTATCTCCGGTACCGGTTTTGCGACCGATTACCACCGCCTGAGCGGCCAGCCGCTCAAGGGAAATGAGATCATGCGTCTGGTCGAAGCGCAGGATCCGGTGGCGGAGCTGGCCCTGAGCCGCTATGAAATGCGGCTGGCGAAATCCCTGGCGCACGTGGTGAATATTCTCGATCCGGACGTAATTGTGCTGGGCGGCGGCATGAGCAACGTCGACCGGCTGTACGCCACGGTGCCGAACCTGGTGAAGCAGTGGGTCTTCGGCGGCGAGTGTGAAACGCCGATCCGCAAAGCCGTCCACGGGGACTCCAGCGGCGTGCGCGGCGCGGCGTGGCTGTGGCCAGAATAAACGACTCTGTAAGCCCGGTAAGCGAAGCGCCAGCGGGCGAATTCAGGCAGCCACAATAAAAAAGCCGGGTGGCGGCTACGCCTTACCCGGCCTACATGTGGAGTGGACCTTTACTGCACGGCAAATTCTTTATCCAGCTTGCTGTACCCCAGCCCGTTAATCTTCTTCACTTTGATCTGCACCGGAATACGCTCTTTCATCGCCTCTACGTGGCTGATCACGCCAATGGTTTTCCCGGTGGCGTTCAGCGCGTCGAGCGCATCCAGCGCCGTATCCAGCGTCTCACTGTCGAGCGTGCCGAACCCTTCATCCAGGAACAGGGAATCGATCCGCGTTTTATGACTCACCAGATCGGAAAGCGCCAGCGCCAGCGCCAGGCTGACCAGGAAGCTCTCGCCGCCGGAGAGGGTGCGGGTATCGCGGACCGCATCCGCCTGCCACGTATCCACCACTTCCAGCTCCAGCGCGTCGCTGGCCTTACGCTGCAATAAGTAACGCCCGTGCAGACGGTTAAGCTGCTGGTTAGCAAGCCAGACGAGATTGTCCAGCGTCAGCCCCTGGGCGAACTTGCGGAACTTGTCGCCGGTGCTCGAGCCGATCAGCGCGTTCAGGTACCCCCAGTCGTCTGCCTGGCGCGCGGCCTCTTCAATTTCCTGCATCAACGCCAACTGGTGCTGCCGGTTATCGCTGTCCTGCTTAAGCTGCTGGCGGATCTCGCCCTGATGCGTGGTGTTCTCGCGCAGCTGTTGCGCCAGCTGCTGCAGCTGGATTTGCAGCGTGGCGGCATCGGCGTCGAGCCCTTCCGGGCGCAGCGCCAGATGAGACTGCAGCTGCTGGTTCGCTTGCCCGGACAGCGCCGCGGCCTGCTGGATCTGGTTTTCCAGCGACTGTTTCAGCTGTTCAAGGTGGCGAATAGCATCGTCATCCAGCAGGGCGGCAAGAAACGCGTCCTGGTCGGCAAAGCAGCTCGCCGAGCGCGCCGCGGTGAACTGCGTCTGCGACTGCTGCAGGCGCTCTCGCTCCAGCCCTTCCTGCTGCTGTTGCGCGGTCAGCTGGCTTTGCAGCGACACGCACTCGTCGTGGATGGCGCGCCAGTTATCAGGAATAACCGGTTCGGCGTCTTCGCTGTTCGCTGCCGGAAGCGCGTCGAGCAGCGGCTTCAGGGCGTTTATGCGTTCCTGAAGCACGCCGTGCTGCGTTTGCTTCTCCTGCCACTGCGCGAATTCCGCTTCGCGGGCCTGAAGCCAGGCGGCTTCCTGACCCTCTTCAGGTGCGTTAAGTGAGAGCGCGAGCAGGGCATGTTCCAGCGCCTGCCGCGTGGCCGCCAGCTGCTGCTGATACTGCCGCTCCTGCGCGTCCTGTTCGTTGAGCTGGTTCTGCAGGGTGAGACGCTGACTGAGCTGATAAAGCTGGCGCTCGTACTGTTCCTGTTCGTTCAACCATGGCGCGATATCGTCCTGAATATTCAAGGTAATGTTCAGGGACGTGCAGGCCGCCACCCACTCTTTAGTGAGCGCTTGCTCTTCCTGAGAAAGCGTCTGCGCGTCGTCTGTCTCGCGCTGGATCTGCTGAGTCAGGGCATTGACCTGTCCCAGCACCAGCAGGCCTTCCTCTTTAAGGGCGGCGACCTCTTTTTCCAGGGCATCACGGCGGCGCTGGTTATCCGTCAGCTCAAGTGACTGATATTGCTCAACGGCCGGATGTTCGCAGGAACCGCACAGCGGACAGGGTTTGCCTGCCTCAAGCCGGGAGCGGTAATGCTCCAGCTTCTTAATTGTTGCTTCGGTTTCGCACAGGGCTTTCAGGTCGAGATAGTGCTGGTTTTTCTCTTTGTACTGCTGGCGGCGCAGGGTCAGCGTTTCATTGAGTTTATTTTGTTCGGCCTGCGCCTTCTGCACGTTTTCACCGCTCTGGCGCAGGCGCTTTTGCAGCGGCTGATAGCGGGCATGCAGCGACGTCAGCTGCTGGCGCAGCGTGCGGGACCTGGACTGCTGCTCCATGGCCGCGCTGACCTCATCCGCCGTCAGCGTCAGCGCGTTTTCCGGCATCGCAGCCAGCCTGTTGCGTAATTCACCTATCCGCGCAGCAAGCGAGGCTAACTGCGTTTTATCGCGGTTAAGCTGCGAGAACTGGGCGCGCCAGCCTGCAATCTCCTGGCCTAACAGACGATAGCGCTCGTGCTCCGCCAGCCACTGCGCCAGCGCCGTCAGTTCGGTCTGAAGCTGCTCGTGGTTACGCAGGGCGGTATTGCGAATACGTGAACGCAGCGCGGTTCTGGCTTGTAAGCGAGTATTTACTTCGATAATTCGCTGCTGCGTTTGTGCCAGACGCGCGGTTTGCTCCTGCTGATGTTCCCAGAGCGGTCGCAGCTGGGCGGCGGGCAGAGCGAGCTGCAGTTTTGCCAGCTCAGGCGCAGCGTCCGTCAGCGCGTGTTGCGCCTGCTGCTGCATCGCGGCGGCGCGCTGTTGCTCGCGCACGAGCTCATCATGGCGCGTAAGCCACTGAAAATGTTTCTGTTGGTTTTGCTGCTGTTCCAGCAGGGTTTTCTCTGCGTCAGTAAGTGCCTGCAAACTTTGCTGTAACTGCTGCTGTTGTTCTTCGCTCAACAGCACGACGCCCGCCGCCTGCGCCTCGCACTTTTCAAGCACGCTGCGGGCCGCTTTGTGTTTCTCAAACACCATGGCGGAAATCTGACCGTAGATTTCGGTGCCGGTCAGCTCTTCCAGCAGCTCGGCGCGATCGCTCGGCTTGGCATTAAGGAAGGCGGCAAACTGCCCCTGAGAGAGCAGCATCGAGCGGGTAAAGCGCCCGTAGTCCAGCCCGGTGAGTGCGGCGGTTTGCTCCAGCTTATCCGTCACTTTGTCGGCCAGGATTTTGCCATCTTCGCAGCGCGCCAGCTCCACGCGCGGCGCCTGCAGGTTACCGTCCGGCTGGTTGCGCGCCCGGTTCTGGCTCCAGAAGGCGCGATAGGCGATGCCTTTTACCTCGAACTCCACTTCCGCCAGACATTCGGCGGTGTCGCGGGTCATCAGGTCATTTTGCGCCTGGGAGACTTTATTCAGGCGCGGCGTTTCGTGATAAAGCGCCAGACAGATGGCGTCGAGCAGGGTGGTTTTACCTGCCCCGGTTGCGCCGGTGATGGCAAACAGCCCGTTGCTGGCAAACGGCTCAGCGGTAAAGTCAATTTTCCACTCGCCCTTGAGGGAGTTGAGATTTTTCAGGCGCAGGCTCAGAATTTTCATGCGTTTTCTTCCTCATCATTGAGCGCATGCAGGGTATGGCTGAACAGTTCGCTGAGTCTTGCGCGCTTCGCATCGTCAATCTCCTCCTGTGAGAGCCTGCGTTCAAATACCTCTTCGACCCCCAGTTCACTGAGCGTTTCGCGTTGAGCGCTTAGCAGAATTTTCTCGCGCTGCTCGCGGCTGCGGCGCACCAGCAAGACCTCTACCGGCAGGTCTTCGGTCAGCGCCTGGATTTTCCGCTGCATATCGTGCAGGTAGTCGTCGGTGGTGATTTCGATGTCCAGCCAGATGGGGGGATCTTGCTCGACGCCGCGCCACTGCTCCAGCTGGGCGGTGATGGCATCGAGATCGCCTTTCAGGACCGCCAGCGGTTGAGTTACGGGCACCTCCAGCGTGTCGACGGCGCTGAGTTTGCCCTCGCGAAAGCTCACCAGATGCACGGATTTGGCTTTGCCCGTTTCGTCAAAGCTGAGCGAAAGAGGCGAGCCGCAGTAGCGGATGTGCTCGCAGCCGCCGACGATCTGCGCCCGGTGGATGTGCCCGAGCGCAATGTAGTCGGCTGGCGGGAAGTGCTGCGCCGGAAAGGCATCCAGCGTGCCGATATAGATGTCACGCACGGCGTCACTTTTACTGGCCCCGACGGTGGTGAGGTGCCCGGTCGCAATCACCGGAATCGGCTGGTCACCGCGCAGGGCACAGGCTTCGGCGTGCTGCTGGCGGTAATAATCGGCGATCGCCTGTAACAAATGCTGCTGCTTTTCCGCGCCCGACAGCCCCGCCTGGCTTTGCACGATGTCGCGCGGACGCAAAAAGGGAATCGGACACAGTACCGCCCCGGGCGACCCGTCGCGCTTTTTCAGGATCTGCGGGGCGTGCCCGGCGCTGGCGACGACGGTGGTATTGAGAAACGCCAGGATGTCGCGGGATTCGTTAAGCGTCGCGACGGAATCATGGTTGCCGGCGACAATCACCAGATGACAGCCGGTTTGCTGCAGATTCACCACGAAGCGGTTGTACAGCTCACGGGCATAGCTCGGCGGCGAGCCGGTATCAAAAATATCTCCCGCCACGATAATCGCGTCCACCTCATGCGTCCGGGCCGTTTCCAGCAGCCAGTTCAGGAACGCTTCATGTTCAGCCGCACGGCTTTTGCTGTAAAAATTTTGACCCAGATGCCAGTCCGAGGTGTGAAGTATGCGCATAGCTGATCCGTGGCAAAAAAGAGAAAGCAGGATTATAAACGTTCAGAGAAGGGAAAATAACCGCTGTAATAAAACAACAGTTTGCCATTTATAGTGGTACTGTTTTTCATAAATCTGTCATAAATCTGACGCATAATGGCGCCGAATTACAAACTTGTAACGTAAATAAGATAAGACAGGGCAAAGTATGGCGAGACGTATTCTGGTCGTAGAAGATGAAGCTCCAATTCGTGAAATGGTGTGCTTCGTGCTCGAGCAAAACGGCTTCCAGCCGGTTGAAGCGGAAGATTATGACAGCGCAGTGAACCAGCTGAATGAACCCTGGCCCGATCTGATTCTGCTGGACTGGATGCTGCCCGGCGGCTCCGGACTGCAGTTTATCAAACACCTGAAGCGTGAAGCGCTGACCCGCGACATCCCGGTTGTGATGCTTACGGCGCGCGGAGAAGAAGAGGATCGTGTGCGCGGTCTGGAGACCGGCGCGGACGATTACATTACCAAACCGTTCTCCCCCAAAGAGCTGGTGGCCCGCATTAAAGCCGTGATGCGCCGTATTTCGCCGATGGCGGTGGAAGAGGTGATTGAGATGCAGGGGCTGAGCCTTGATCCGACTTCTCACCGCGTGATGACCGGTGAAAATCCCCTCGACATGGGGCCTACCGAATTTAAACTTCTGCACTTCTTTATGACCCACCCGGAACGCGTGTACAGCCGCGAGCAGTTGCTGAATAACGTCTGGGGAACTAACGTGTATGTCGAAGACCGGACGGTTGACGTACATATCCGCCGCCTGCGAAAAGCGCTGGAACTGAGCGGCCACGATCGCATGGTGCAGACGGTCCGCGGCACGGGTTATCGTTTTTCTACCCGTTTCTGAACAATGACAGGAGTGTGACGCGTGCTGGAACGTCTGTCATGGAAAAGGCTCGTCTTTGAACTGATCTTATGCTGTATTCCGGCCTTCATTCTGGGGGCCTTTCTTGGACATCTGCCGTGGTTTCTGCTGGCGTCGGTCACCGGGCTGCTGATCTGGCATTTCTGGAACCTGCTGCGCCTCTCCTGGTGGCTGTGGGTTGATCGAAGCATGACGCCGCCGCCCGGAAGCGGCAGCTGGGAGCCGCTGCTGTACGGTCTGCACCAGATGCAGATGCGAAATAAAAAGCGCCGCCGCGAGCTGGGAAGCCTGATTAAGCGTTTTCGCAGCGGTGCGGAGTCGCTACCGGATGCGGTCATTCTGACCACCGAAGAAGGGACGATCTTCTGGTGTAACGGCCTGGCGCAGCAGCTGCTGGGCCTGCGCTGGCCGGATGATAATGGCCAGAATATCCTCAACCTTCTGCGTTATCCCGAGTTTACGCTGTACCTGAAAAAGCGTGATTTTACCCGTCCGCACAATCTCAAGCTCAATAACGGTCGCCATCTGGAGATCCGCGTGATGCCCTACAGCGATAAGCAGTGGCTGATGGTGGCGCGCGATGTCACCCAGATGCACCAGCTGGAAGGGGCGCGCCGCAACTTCTTCGCCAACGTCAGTCACGAATTGCGTACCCCGCTGACCGTGCTTCAGGGCTACCTGGAGATGATGCAGGAGCAAACGCTGGAAGGTGCGCCGCGTGAAAAAGCGCTGCACACCATGCGCGAGCAAACGCACCGGATGGAAGGCCTGGTGAAGCAGCTGCTGACGCTCTCGAAGATTGAAGCGGCACCCACGCTCGCGCTGAATGACACTATTGATGTGCCGATGATGCTGCGGGTCGTGGAGCGTGAAGCGCAGACGTTAAGCCACAAAAAGCACCACCTGACCTTTGAGGTCGACAACACGCTAAAGGTGCTGGGCAGTGAAGATGAGCTGCGCAGCGCTATCTCCAACCTGGTGTATAACGCGGTAAACCATACGCCGGAAGGGACGGAGATCGTGGTGCGCTGGCAGCATACTCCAACGGGGGCCGAGTTTAGCGTGGAAGACAACGGGCCGGGGATCGCGCCGGAGCATATTCCGCGTCTGACCGAGCGCTTCTATCGCGTGGATAAAGCGCGATCGCGGCAGACGGGCGGAAGCGGCCTGGGGCTGGCGATTGTGAAACACGCGGTGAATCACCATGAAAGCCGTCTCGATATTCAGAGTACCCTGGGTAAAGGAACCCGCTTCAGCTTCGTGATCCCGGAACGATTAATTGCCAAAAAGATCGCCTGACGGCAGGTGTGTCATTTTACCTTTCCACGGGTCAGCCATCGCTGGCCCGTTTGCTTTGCAGTCAAGCGAAACGCGTGTGAATTTTATACGGCTGGCTGTTTTTTGTTCGCATGATTAGCCATGGGTTTTTCTTATAATTAGCGTATTGTGCTGGAGTGTGTTTTCATGCTGGCATATTGTTCTGGTTTTACGATCCCACCTTGCCTTTAAACGTTATAAGCGTTTAAATTGCCCCCCAGATACTGTCAGACCGACTGTATTTGCGTGGTAAATCGAAAAACTATTCTTCTCCACGCCAGGACGGGAGCATATCCCGCTAAAATTGAGCAAATTTTCGGCTGTATCGTCCCGTCAGGGGCAGCGAAAATCTCAATGTTTTCAACACCACATCCACAGGCAGTAAGGTTTTATGACCCATCACTTAAAATCGCGTGACATCATCGCGCTGGGCTTTATGACATTTGCGCTGTTCGTTGGCGCAGGCAACATCATTTTCCCTCCAATGGTTGGCTTACAGGCGGGTGAACACGTCTGGACCGCCGCGTTTGGTTTCCTGATTACTGCCGTGGGTCTGCCGGTGCTGACCGTCATCGCGCTGGCGAAAGTCGGCGGCGGTGTGGATAGCCTCAGCACCCCGATTGGCAAAGTGGCGGGCGTTCTGCTGGCTACCGTCTGCTACCTGGCCGTGGGTCCGCTGTTTGCCACCCCGCGTACCGCGACCGTTTCCTTCGAAGTGGGTATTGCTCCGCTGACCGGTGACGGCGCGATGCCGCTGTTCATCTACAGCCTGATCTATTTCGCTATCGTGATTCTGGTTTCCCTCTATCCGGGCAAGCTGCTGGATACCGTGGGTAACTTCCTGGCTCCGCTGAAAATTGTGGCGCTGATTGTTCTGGCGGTGGCGGCTATCGTCTGGCCTGCAGGCCCGATTAGCGACGCGATGGACGCCTATAAAAACGCCGCGTTCTCTAACGGCTTTGTGAACGGCTACCTGACGATGGATACGCTGGGCGCGATGGTGTTTGGTATCGTTATCGTTAACGCCGCGCGTTCCCGCGGGGTGACCGAAGCGCGTCTGCTGACCCGCTACACCATCTGGGCTGGCCTGATGGCCGGTGTAGGCCTGACGCTGCTGTATCTGGCGCTGTTCCGCCTGGGCTCCGATAGCGCGATGCTGGTCGATCAGAACGCCAACGGTGCGGCTATCCTGCACGCCTACGTCCAGCACACCTTCGGTGGTGCAGGCAGTATGCTGCTGGCGGCGCTTATCTTCCTGGCCTGCCTGGTTACCGCGGTTGGCCTGACCTGCGCCTGTGCTGAGTTCTTTGCGCAGTACCTGCCGCTCTCTTACCGTACCCTGGTGTTTATCCTTGGTATCTTCTCCATGGCGGTATCCAACCTCGGTCTGAGCCACCTGATTCAGGTCTCTATTCCGGTACTGACGGCAATCTATCCGCCGTGCATCGTGCTGGTGGTGCTGAGCTTCACCCGCCCGTGGTGGAACAACTCCTCACGAATTATTGCGCCAGCCATGTTTATCAGCCTGATTTTTGGTATCCTTGACGGGATTAAAGCATCAGCGTTCGCTGAAATTCTGCCAGCCTGGACACAGCGTCTGCCGCTGTCCGAGCAGGGTCTGGCCTGGCTGATGCCTACCGTTGTTGCACTGGTTCTGGCGGTTATCTGGGACCGTGCTGCAGGGCGTCAGGTCGCATCGAACGCCCATTAATCAACGGCAACAAACTGTTTAACCACGGGGCTTAAGGCCCCGTGGTTTTTTGTTTTTTTCGTGTTGAATGGCAAGATTTAAATGGAAAGCACTAACAAACTTAAACGTGGATTGAGCACGCGCCACATCCGCTTTATGGCGCTGGGCTCTGCTATTGGCACCGGTCTTTTTTATGGCTCGGCAGATGCCATCAAAATGGCCGGTCCAAGCGTGCTGCTGGCGTACATCATCGGCGGCGTGGCGGCGTATATCATCATGCGCGCCCTCGGCGAAATGTCGGTTCATAACCCCTCTGCCAGCTCCTTCTCGCGCTACGCGCAGGAAAACCTCGGCCCGCTGGCCGGGTTTATCACCGGCTGGACCTACTGCTTCGAAATCCTGATCGTGGCGATTGCCGACGTGACGGCGTTTGGCATCTATATGGGCGTCTGGTTCCCGGCGGTGCCGCACTGGATTTGGGTGCTGAGCGTGGTGCTGATCATTTGCGCCGTCAACCTGATGAGCGTGAAGGTGTTCGGCGAGCTGGAGTTCTGGTTCTCCTTCTTCAAGGTCGCCACCATTATCATCATGATTGTGGCCGGTTTCGGGATCATCATCTGGGGGATTGGCAACGGCGGGCAGCCGACCGGGATCCATAACCTCTGGAGCAACGGTGGCTTCTTCAGCAACGGCTGGCTCGGCATGGTGATGTCGCTGCAGATGGTGATGTTCGCCTACGGCGGTATCGAGATTATCGGTATTACTGCCGGGGAAGCGAAAGACCCGGAGAAATCCATTCCGCGCGCCATCAACTCGGTGCCGATGCGTATTCTGGTGTTTTATGTGGGTACGCTGTTTGTGATCATGTCCATCTACCCGTGGAATCAGGTGGGTACCAACGGTAGCCCGTTTGTCCTGACCTTCCAGCATATGGGCATTGCCTTTGCGGCTAGCATTCTGAACTTTGTGGTGCTGACCGCGTCGCTTTCGGCGATCAACAGTGACGTCTTTGGCGTGGGGCGTATGCTGCACGGCATGGCGGAGCAGGGCAGCGCGCCGAAGGTGTTCGCCAAAACCTCACGCCGCGGCACGCCGTGGGTGACCGTTGTGGTGATGACCGTGGCGCTGCTGTTCTCGGTTTATCTGAACTACATCATGCCGGAGAACGTCTTCCTGGTGATTGCATCCCTGGCGACCTTCGCGACGGTGTGGGTGTGGATCATGATCCTGCTGTCGCAGATTGCCTTCCGCCGTCGCCTGTCGCCGGATGAGGCGAAAGCGCTGAAGTTCAAAGTACCGGGCGGGGTGGCGACGACCGTCGTCGGGCTGATCTTCCTGGTGTTTATCATTGGCCTGATTGGCTACCATCCGGACACCCGCATTTCGCTCTACGTGGGCTGCGCGTGGATCGTGCTGCTGCTGGTGGGCTGGGTGTTCAAATGCCGCCGCGACCGTCAGCTGGCAGAAGCACAGTAATATTTGTATTACTTGTTCCGTGGAAGGGGATTGCCAGGAAATTTTTAACCTGAAGCGATGCATGTGGTTTCAGAGAAGTGAATGGCTTACAGCGATGCCAGGTCCGGCTGTAAATCGCCGAAGCGTTTCCGTAAGGCCGGGGCGAGGCGCAGGGATGCGCCGAGAGGGCGTGGCCTGCAGGGATGCAGGCTCATGCCCGACCCGATAGCCTGAAGGAATAAGCTGAGGGCACCGCGAAGCGGCGATTTACCGCCGGGAGCCCGGGTCGCCAGGGTGGTGGCGACTGAGCCACCCTGGCACGTTCACAGGCCATGGCATTACAGAGTAGCAAGGAACATGAAGTGAACGGAATTACCCCAATAGCCGCATGTTTCCCTCTCACCCCAGCCCCCTGCCTCAAGGGAGAGAGAGCCGTCCGTACGGGCATTATTACCTCCTCCCCCGTCCTCCTCCCCCAATAAATCCCATCATGGTGAGCTATCCTTAACCACCCTGTGGCAAGGTGACGTCAATTTCATCAGAGGGGATTCGTGATGTTAAACGCCTGGCACCTTCCGGTTGCCCCATTTGTTAAGCAAAACAAAGACAACCTTGTGATTACGCTCTGGCTGGCGGGGGAAAACCAGCCCGATCGCGTGACGCTCCGCGCCGAAATCGATAACGAAGAGACCGGGTTGAAAATGCACAAGCTGCGCAGCCAGCCGCAGCCGGGTATCACCGCCTGGCGGGCGAATATCGACCTGAACAGCGGACAGCCGCGCCGCCGCTACAGCTTTAAGCTTTTGTGGAACAACCGTCAGCTGTGGTTTACCCCGCAGGGGTTTAGCCGTTTCCCGCCTGCACGGCTGGAGCAGTTTGCGGTCGATTATCCGGATAACGGCCCGCAGTGGGTTAACGATCAGGTCTTTTACCAGATTTTCCCGGACCGTTTTGCGCGCAGCGAAAAGCGCACTGCCGACCAGGATAAGATCTATTACCACCATGCCGCGGGCCACGACATTATCCTGAAAGCGTGGGATGAGCCGTTAACCGCGCAGGCGGGCGGCTCGACCTTCTACGGCGGCGATCTCGACGGTATCAGCGAAAAGCTGCCGTACCTGAAAAAACTGGGCGTGACGGCGCTATACCTCAACCCGGTGTTTAAGGCCCCGAGCGTACACAAATACGATACCGAAGATTATCGCCACGTTGATGAGCAGTTTGGCGGCGACGAGGCGCTGCTGCGCTTGCGTAAGAATACGCAAAAAGAGGGGATGCGCCTGATCCTGGACGGCGTGTTCAACCACAGCGGCGATTCGCATGCGTGGTTTGATCGGCATAACCAGTCGATGGGCGGGGCATGTCATAACCCGGATTCGCCGCAGCGCGACTGGTACAGCTTTAACGAGGAGGGCCGCGCGCTGGACTGGCTGGGCTACCCGAGCCTGCCGAAGCTGGATTTCCAGTCGCCAACGCTCGTTAATGAAATCTACGGCGGCGAAGACAGCATCGTCCGACACTGGCTGAAGGCGCCGTGGAATATGGACGGCTGGCGTCTGGACGTGGTGCATATGCTCGGCGAAGCGGGCGGGGCGCGGAATAACCTTCAGCACGTCGCCGGCATAACGCGCTCGGCAAAAGCCGCACAGCCGGAAGCGTTCGTTTTTGGCGAGCACTTTGTTGACGCGCGCCAGTGGCTGCAGAATGATGCGGAAGATGCGGCGATGAACTATCGCGGCTTTACCTTTCCGCTGTGGGGATTCCTCGCCAACACCGATATCTCCTACGATCCAAATCATATCGACGCGGAAACCTGCATGGCGTGGATGGAGAACTACCGCGCCGGGCTGTCGCATCAGCAGCAGCTGCGGATGTTTAACCAGCTCGATAGCCACGATACCGCGCGTTTTAAATCCCTGCTGGGCAAGGATGTCGCGCGTCTGCCGCTGGCGGTCACCTGGCTCTTCACCTGGCCGGGCGTGCCGTGCATCTACTACGGAGACGAGGTGGGGCTGGACGGCAACAACGATCCGTTCTGCCGCAAAACCTTCCCGTGGTCACCAGAGAAACAGGACAAAGTGCTGTTCAGCCTGTATCAGCGGCTGGCGAAGCTGCGTAAGCAGAGTCTTGCCCTGCGCTACGGCGGCTGCCAGGTGGTATACGCTCATGATAACGTCGTGGTCTTTGCCCGCGTTTATAACCAGCAGCGCGTGCTGGTGGCGATCAACCGGGGCGAGGCCTGCGAAGTGGTGCTGGATGATTCACCGCTGCTGAATGTCGCTGCGTGGAAGAGCAAAGAGGGCAAGGCGACAATACAGGACGGCGTGCTGGCGCTGCCTGCAATATCCGCGACGATCTGGTTCGGCAGCTAATACGCGTTTGTTTCCACCTTTTAAGATGGCGCAAATGCAACGATTTGTGTCAATCTTAACAGATCGTTTACGGTGAAGGTGGAAACATGGACGAGCTTTACATCCTTGGCTGTTTATTCCTGGTTTTTGCGCTGCTGGTTGCGCCCGTGCTTGCGGTTATCGGGTTTAATCGCAGTACGGCGGCGCAGCAGGAGATCGCCCGGCTACGCCAGCGCATAGAGGCGCTTGAGCAGCGCGGCGTGCCTGAGAACGCGTCGGAACCGGTGCAGACCGCCGCGCCGGAGGCAATTACCGCGCCAGTGGTGGAGGACGCTCTCCCGCCTGTCGACCCCTGGCGACCCGATATTCCCGCAGCGGTGGCAGAACCCGCTTCTTCCCAGGCCCCGACCCCTGCGGCAAAACAGCCTTCAGCCTTTGGCGGCATCCTGACGTCGCTGGCGCGCTGGTTCATGCAGGGCAATCCGCTGGCGAAGCTGGGCATTCTGCTGCTCTTCCTTGGCCTCTCTTTCCTGCTGCGCTATACCGTCGAACATTCCCTGTTCCCGCTTGAGCTGCGCCTCGTGGCAGCGGCGCTGTTTGCCGTTGTTCTGCTGGCGATTGGGTGGCGGCTGCGGCACAGGCAGCGGGTCTATGCGCTGATCCTCCAGGGCGGGGCGACCGGGGTGCTTTACCTGACGGTGTTTGGCGCCTTCCGGCTCTGGCAAATGCTGCCGATGACGCTGGCTTTTGCGCTGCTGGTGGTGATCTGCGCGGCGAGCGTCGGGCTGGCGGTGCTGCAGAAGGCCCTGAGCCTGGCCATGCTGGCGAGCCTCGGCGGGTATCTTGCGCCACTGCTGTTGTCTACCGGGGGCGGCAGCTTTGTCGCGCTGTTCTCTTTCTATCTCATGCTGTCCATCGGCATTCTTGCTATCAGCATCTGGCAGCACTGGCGCGAGCTGAACCTGCTCGGGCTGCTGTTCACGTTCGGCGTGGGCGGCCTGTGGGGGCTGAGTGATTACCAGCCTGAAGACTATTGGATCTGCCAGCTGTTCCTGATTGCCAATACGCTGATCTTCGGCGTGCTGAGCGTGGCGCTGTCGCTGCGGGCGCAGGAAAAAGGGAAGCAGATCGTTGACGGCGTGCTGCTGTTTGCCCCGCCGCTGGTCGGCTTCGGGATGCAGTATGGCATGACCCGACACTGGGACTATGGCCCGGCGCTGAGCGCGCTGGGATACGGCGCATTTTATCTCACCCTCGCGTACCTCGCGCTGCGGCGCTATCCCTCCCTCGGACGGCCGCTGGTCATGGCAGCGCTGGCGATCGGCGGCGGGTTTGCCACGCTCGCCATTCCGCTGGCGCTGTCGGCGCGCTGGACGGCAATGGCCTGGGCGCTGGAGGGGCTGGGTATTCTCTGGCTGGGCGTGCAGCAGCACCAGCGGCGCATGAGCTATAGCGGGACGGCGCTGCTGGTGCTTGCCCTCGGCAGCGCGCTGTGGGCGCAAACGGACGGCGTTACGTCGCTGAGCCTGCTCCTTATCTTCGCCATCCTCAGCCTTTGCTGGCTGGCAGCGGCCTGGCTGTGGCGGACTCTTTTTCTGCCGGTCAGCTGGGCGCTGCTGGCAGGCGGGCTGCTGTTCTGGCTGGTAGCGCAGCTGGGTGCGTCGCAGCTTGTACTCACGAAAGAATTACCGGTTCTGGCGGGCGTGCTGGCGCTGACGGCGGCGTCAGCCTGGTGCTGGCGGCAGGTGGCCGCTCGTCTGGCGTGGCGAGAGCTGGACGCCAGCAAATGGCTGCTGTGGCCGGTAATGCTGCTGATGGTGGGGTATCAGATCTGGCATCAGCAGATCGTTGCCGCCGGCTGGTCAAACCTGGCCTGGTGCGTTGCGCTTCCTGCCGCGCTGATGCTGTTGCGGCGCGATGGTGAAAGGGTTCTGCCGCGTATCGCGATGGGGCTACACCTGTCGCTGTGCTGGATGATTTTACTGGCGCTGGCCGCCGAGCTTTACTGGTTTGCCCGGTCTCTGCCGTGGGGCATGGCGGCCTGGGGCAGCGGATTAGCGATGGCCGCAGGCGGCGGGGTGATTATGGCGCTCTCTGCTGCGGTACGGCGTCGCGCGTGGCCGTTCCGGGAATGGCCTGCGCTCTATGCGTGTCTGGCACCGATCCCTGCCGTCGTGGCGCTGCTGGTACTGCTGGTGGTGACCAATTTCCAGGACGGCGTGGTCTATCGTCAAACCTGGCTCCCGCTGGTAAACCCGCTTGAGGAAGGCGCAGCGTTCGCGTTGCTGGGGCTGGTGGTCTTTTATCGGGCGGTGGATCGCTACTACCCGGCATTGCTTGCGCAAGCGCGTCCGTGGCCTGCCGTCGCGCTCATGGCGTTTGGCTTCTGGTGGCTGAACGGTGCGCTGATGCGCGCCCTGGCCTGGTACGGCGACGTGGCCTGGAATATGGCATCGCTGTGGGATTCGCGGCTTATCCAGACCAGCTTTGCCCTGTTCTGGATGCTGAGTGCGCTGGTGGTCATGATCCATGCCACCCGTCGGGCTTCCCGGCAGGAGTGGCTCTGCGGGGCCGCGCTGCTGGGTGTGGTGATGGTTAAGCTGATGCTGGTGGACAGCGCGGGCGGAGGCGGTCTGGCGCGCGCGGTGGCGTTTATCGGCGTGGCGATACTGGTGCTGATCGTGGGCTATTTCTCACCGCTACCGCCAAAAACAGGAGATGAAAAATGAAATGGATGAAAGCGGTAGCGTGTACCGCGCTGCTGGCGCTTTCCGGCCCGGCGTTCTGCGACGAAGTACCAACGGAATCGCCACAGGACTACGCCTTTGGTCGTTCACTCGACACGTCCGTTCCTTCCCGGTGGTATCGAGTGATGCTGCCGCTTGCCGTCTATGAGCAGAGCACATCCGCGGATCTGCATGATGTTCGCGTCTTTAACCAGTCGGGTGAGCCGGTTCCCTTTAGCCTGATCGCCGCGACGCGCCCGCAGGCCACAGTGCAATCCACGGCGCTGCGCCTCTTTCCGCTGGATGCCTCGCCGCTCGCGGCTGCCTCAGACGCCGGTGACAGCGATAAGATCCGGCTCCGTTCCCGAAACGGCGTTGAGATTGTGCTGGAGGGGCAAAAAGCCGCCGCAGCCGGGCAACATTACCTGCTGAGCTTGCCGGAGCAGACGACGGGTGAGCTGGCCATATCCCAGCTGCAGCTGCTCTGGAATACCCCGCAGACGCCGTGGCAGGGAACGGCGTCGGTCTATTACAGCGAGGATCTTAAGCGCTGGTATACCCTTCGCGAAGATATGCCGCTGCTGGACGTCGCCAGCGGCCAGGATCGCCTTAAGCTCGATCGGATCGATACCGACACGGTTTTATCTCCCGAGGCGAATCGCTATCTCATGGTGGTGCTGAATACGCAGAGCCAGGGGGTAACGTTGACCGGCGTAAACGCAATCAGCGCACCTGCGCAGGCGGCCCCGGAAGAGATCAATCTTGAGGGGGAAGGGGAGCAGCTATCGACAACCGAAGCGCAGTGGCGCTGGACGCGTCCGCAGCCGCTGAGCGCTGTCAGCATCTCGCTGAACGGTGATGGCGTCCTTCCCGTGGAGATCGCCTGGCGGCGTACGGAAAAAGACACATGGCATCCCCTGAAAAAAGAGGTGATTTACCGCCTGGAGGGGAAAACATCCGGACCGGTTTCGCTTAACGGGGACCTGGTGCAGGCCGTGAAAATCACGACGCTGAATGCGCGTCTGCCAGAATACCTGCCGAGCGTCACGGGGCATCGCGACCGCTATGACCTGGTGTTCAACGCGCAGGGTAAAGCGCCGTACGTGCTCGCCTGGGGCAACGGCGCCGCAAAGCCTGCACAGGTGGAACCTGACATGCTGATCCCAGCCGATCTGCGCAAGACCTATGATATGGCGAACCTGCCGCAGGCCGATATTCTGGATGATGTCGCGTTGGGCGGTGAGGGGCGGCTAAACGCCACCTCTGCAGGCGAGCGGGCGAGCTGGATGAACGCCCTGCTGGTGTGGGGCGTGCTGATCGCGGGCGTGCTCCTGCTGGCGGGCATGGCCTGGCGCATCTGGCGGGAAACGCAGCGCAAGGCATAAAAAAAGGCCCGCATAAGCGGGCCTTTCTCGTAAACCGTGCCGATTACAGGCTGGATACGTTCTCAGACAGGTATTTAGCTACGCCGTCTGGGGAAGCAGCCATACCTTCTTTACCTTTTTCCCACTGAGCCGGGCACACTTCGCCGTGCTCTTCGTGGAACTGCAGCGCGTCAACCATGCGCAGCATTTCGTCGATGTTACGACCCAGCGGCAGATCGTTCACAACCTGGTGACGAACGATGCCGTTCGCGTCGATCAGGAAGGAACCACGCAGCGCAACGCCAGCGTCCGGATGTTCGATACCGTAAGCCTGCTGGATTTCGCGTTTGATGTCCGCAACCATTGCGTATTTCACCGCACCGATGCCGCCTTTGTCGACAGGGGTGTTACGCCATGCGTTGTGTACAAACTCAGAGTCGAAGGAGACGCCAACCACTTCCACGCCACGCTTCTGGAATTCTTCATAACGTTTGTCGAACGCGATCAGCTCAGACGGGCAAACGAAAGTGAAGTCCATTGGCCAGAAGAACAGAACGGTCGCTTTACCGTTGGTGTGCTGTTTGAAGTTGAAGTTTTCAACGATTTCACCGTTGCCCAGAACTGCTGCAGCTGTAAAATCCGGAGCCGGACGAGTTACCAGAACCATATGATTCTCCTGTAGATACTAAGGTTATTTGGAACGCAACGCGAGCCAGTATAGAGAGTGTTCATGGATAAGACAAAGAGGTGGTGACAATCGTTCCGCCAGCTTTTACCTATCAATACGAATTCTGTCAGAGCTGTTTGTTTTTCGCCTGCGCCATCATGCGCGGGTAAAACCGCCAGAAGCGGGTCTCCAGCGCATCGTAATGTTCATCCAGGTCATACCAGGAATCCCGCAGCGCATCCAGGCGCGGGCGACGGCTCGCCATCCCATTCAACACGTTCTGAATGAAATCCATCTCGCGATAGCGCTCCAGCCAGCGCTCTGACCACAGGTAGTTATTCAGATTCACAAAGCGCGGCGGCGAGTCGGGCAGAATGATCGACACCTGCTGATGGGCATAACGCACAAATTCCGGCAGGGGAAGCTCCGGCGAGAGCTGTGCCCAGTGGCGCGACAGGAAATGGTCCCACATCACATCAAGCGTGATCGGTGCGACGCGTCGCGTTTCCGGCCGAAACCACGCTTTGGCTTCCGTCACTTCCGGCAGCTTATCCGTCAGCACGTCGATGCGGCGGTGCATAAAAATCCCGTCGACAACCTCAGGGGCGTACGCTTCCGCGGGGTTGCCGCGTACGAAATCGGCCAGCAAATTGCCGGACAGGGAGCTGTCAGCGAGGTGAGCGAGATGCAGGTGAGCGAGAAAATTCATGCGTTTTATTTGTCCGGGGGCGGCTAGTTGTTGCAGCAAAAGGGTGTGAGCACTAGACTATGCCGCCTGTTTTTAAGTCACGAGTATACGTCATGCGCGTCGCCGATTTCTCCTTTGAACTACCTGAATCCCTGATTGCTCACTATCCCATGCCTGAGCGCAGCAGCTGTCGTTTACTGTCACTGGATGGGCCAACGGGCGAGCTGACGCACGGTACTTTCACCGATTTGCTCGACAAGCTCAACCCTGGCGATCTGCTGGTCTTTAACAATACCCGCGTGATCCCGGCGCGCCTGTTCGGCCGTAAGGCCAGCGGCGGCAAGATTGAAGTGCTGGTCGAACGTATGCTCGATGATAAACGTATTCTGGCACATATTCGCGCATCCAAAGCGCCAAAGCCGGGCGCGGAGCTGCTGCTGGGCGATGACGAGAGCATCAAGGCGACCATGACCGCGCGCCACGACGCGCTGTTCGAGGTGGAGTTCAACGACGAGCGCACGGTGCTTGATATTCTGAACGCCATCGGCCACATGCCGCTGCCACCGTACATTGAGCGTCCTGACGAAGAGGCTGACCGCGAGCTGTACCAGACCGTCTACAGCCAGAAGCCTGGCGCGGTCGCGGCCCCGACGGCAGGCCTGCACTTTGATGAACCGCTGCTGGAAAAACTGCGCGCGAAAGGCATTGAGATGGCGTTTGTAACGCTGCACGTCGGGGCGGGAACCTTCCAGCCGGTGCGCGTGGACAGCATTGAAGACCACATCATGCACTCTGAGTATGCTGAAGTGCCGCAGGATGTCGTGGACGCGGTGCTGGCGGCGAAAGCGCGCGGTAGCCGCGTCGTGGCGGTCGGTACGACGTCTGTGCGCTCGCTGGAGAGCGCCGCGCAGGCCGCGAAAAGCGAGTTGATTGAGCCGTTCTTTGGCGATACGCAGATCTTTATCTACCCGGGTTACCAGTACAAAGTGATTGACGCGCTGGTGACCAACTTCCATCTGCCTGAATCGACGCTGATTATGCTGGTCTCCGCGTTCGCGGGGTATCAGCATACGATGAATGCCTACAAGTCTGCGGTAGAACAAAAATATCGCTTTTTTAGCTACGGGGACGCGATGTTTATCACGTACAATCCGCAGGCTTTGAATGAGCGTGTCGGGGAATAAGTCCGCGGCACCGTTTTACAACGTTGGACTGTTTTTCTGACGTCGGAGAAAAAATGAAATTTGAACTCGATACCACCGACGGTCGCGCGCGCCGCGGTCGCCTGGTGTTTGATCGCGGCGTGGTGGAAACCCCCGCGTTTATGCCTGTGGGCACTTACGGCACCGTAAAAGGGATGACGCCGGAAGAAGTTGAAGCCACGGGCGCGCAGATTATCCTCGGCAATACCTTCCACCTGTGGCTGCGTCCGGGTCAGGAGATCATGAAGCTCCACGGCGACCTGCACGACTTCATGCAGTGGAAAGGCCCTATCCTGACCGACTCCGGCGGTTTCCAGGTCTTCAGCCTGGGCGATATCCGTAAGATCACCGAGCAGGGCGTTCACTTCCGTAACCCGATCAACGGCGATCCGATTTTCCTCGATCCCGAAAAATCAATGGAGATTCAGTACGATCTCGGCTCTGACATCGTGATGATCTTCGACGAATGCACGCCGTATCCGGCCGACTGGGACTACGCCAAGCGTTCCATGGAGATGTCTCTGCGCTGGGCGAAGCGTAGCCGTGACCGTTTTGACTCCCTGCAGAACAAAAATGCGCTGTTCGGCATTATCCAGGGCAGCGTTTACGAAGATTTACGCGATATCTCTGTTAAAGGTCTGGTAGAGATAGGTTTTGATGGCTACGCTGTCGGCGGTTTGGCTGTGGGTGAGCCGAAGGAAGACATGCACCGCATTCTGGAGCACGTCTGCCCGCAAATCCCGGCGGATAAACCACGATACCTGATGGGCGTGGGCAAACCGGAAGATCTGGTTGAAGGCGTACGCCGCGGCATTGATATGTTCGACTGCGTCATGCCAACCCGCAACGCGCGTAACGGCCATCTGTTCGTTACCGATGGCGTGGTGAAAATCCGTAACGCGAAGCATAAGAGTGACACCAGCCCGCTCGATTCCGAGTGCGATTGCTATACCTGTCGCAATTATTCTCGCGCGTACCTGCATCATCTCGATCGTTGCAACGAGATTTTGGGCGCGCGTCTCAATACCATTCATAATCTTCGTTATTATCAGCGCTTAATGGCTGGTTTACGTAAGGCTATCGAAGAGGGTAAATTAGAGAGCTTCGTGACCGATTTCTACCAACGTCAGGGGCGGGATGTTCCACCGTTGAACGTTGATTAATTTTAATAATGAGGGAATTTGAATGAGCTTTTTTATTTCTGATGCGGTAGCAGCAACAGGCGCTCCAGCGCAGGGCAGCCCAATGTCTCTGATTCTGATGCTGGTTGTGTTCGGTCTGATCTTCTATTTCATGATCCTGCGCCCACAGCAGAAGCGTACCAAAGAGCACAAAAAGCTGATGGACTCCATCGCGAAAGGCGATGAAGTGCTGACCAACGGTGGTCTGGTCGGTCGCGTAACCAAAGTGGCTGAAAGTGGCTACATTGCAATCGCCCTGAACGACACCACTGAAGTGGTCATCAAACGTGACTTCGTAGCTGCCGTTCTGCCGAAAGGCACCATGAAGGCGCTGTAATCCCAACTTTTCCCAAAGGGAACTGCCGTGTTAAACCGTTATCCTTTGTGGAAGTACATCATGCTGGTCGTCGTGATTCTCGTCGGCCTGCTGTACGCGCTTCCCAACCTGTATGGTGAGGATCCGGCTGTTCAAATCACTGGCGCGCGCGGTGTCGCCGCCAGTGAGCAAACGCTGATCCAGGTCCAGAAAACGTTACAAGAAGAAAAAATTACCGCTAAGTCTGTGGCACTGGAAGAGGGCGCAATTCTTGCTCGCTTCGACACCACCGACACGCAGCTCCGCGCACGTGAAGCGCTGATGGGCGTGCTGGGTGATAAATACGTCGTGGCGCTTAACCTTGCCCCTGCAACCCCGCGTTGGCTGGCTGCGATGAATGCAGAGCCAATGAAACTCGGTCTTGACCTGCGTGGCGGCGTTCACTTCCTGATGGAGGTGGATATGGATACCGCGCTCGGCAAGCTGCAGGAACAGAATATCGACAGCCTGCGCAGCGATCTGCGTGATAAAGGCATCGCTTACACCACCGTGCGTAAAGAAGATAACTACGGCATGAGCATCACGTTCCGCGACAGCGCGGCGCGCGATCAGGCTGTAGATTACCTGACCCAACGTCACCGTGACCTGGTGATCTCCTCGCAGGGCAGCAACCAGCTGCGCGCGGTGATGACCGATGCGCGCCTGAAAGAAGCGCGTGAATATGCCGTTCAGCAGAACATCAACATTCTGCGTAACCGTGTAAACCAACTGGGCGTGGCCGAGCCGCTGGTACAGCGTCAGGGTGCTGACCGTATCGTGGTTGAACTGCCGGGTATCCAGGACACCGCGCGTGCGAAAGAGATTCTCGGTGCGACCGCAACGCTGGAATTCCGTCTGGTGAATACCAACGTTGACCAGTCTGCTGCCGCTTCTGGCCGTATTCCGGGTGACTCCGAAGTGAAACAGACCCGCGAAGGTCAGCCAGTTGTGCTGTACAAACGCGTGATTCTGACCGGTGACCACATCACCGACTCCACGTCGAGCCAGGATGAATACAACCAGCCGCAGGTTAACATCTCGCTGGATAGCGCGGGTGGTAACATCATGTCTAACTTCACCAAGGACAACATCGGTAAACCGATGGCGACCCTGTTCGTGGAGTACAAAGACAGCGGTAAGAAAGATGCAAACGGCCGTGCTGTGCTGGTGAAAGAGGAAGAGGTGATTAACATCGCCAATATCCAGTCTCGTCTGGGTAACAGCTTCCGTATTACCGGTATTAACAACCCGAACGAAGCGCGTCAGCTCTCCCTGCTGCTGCGTGCCGGTGCGCTGATTGCGCCAATTCAGATTGTTGAAGAACGTACTATTGGTCCAACTCTGGGTATGCAAAACATCCAGCAGGGCCTGGAAGCGTGTCTGGCCGGTCTGGTGGTCTCTATCCTGTTCATGATCTTCTTCTATAAGAAGTTTGGTCTGATTGCGACCTCCGCGTTGATCGCGAACCTGGTGCTGATTATCGGCATCATGTCCCTGCTGCCGGGAGCGACGCTGACCATGCCGGGGATTGCGGGTATCGTTCTGACCCTTGCGGTGGCGGTCGACGCCAACGTACTGATTAACGAACGTATCAAAGAAGAGTTGAGCAACGGTCGCTCTGTTCAGCAGGCGATTGATGAAGGTTATAAAGGCGCGTTCAGCTCTATCTTCGATGCGAACGTAACAACACTGATTAAGGTTCTTATCCTGTATGCAGTGGGTACTGGCGCGATCAAAGGCTTTGCGATTACAACCGGTATCGGTGTCGCAACGTCAATGTTTACCGCTATTGTCGGCACCCGTGCCATCGTGAACCTGCTGTACGGCGGCAAGCGCGTCAAAAAGCTGTCTATCTGAGGAGTGCGTTGTGGCACAGGAATATACTGTTGAACAATTGAACCACGGCCGTAAAGTCTGGGACTTTATGCGCTGGGACTACTGGGCCTTCGGCATTTCAGGTTTCCTGCTGATTCTGTCCATCGTCATTATGGGCGTGAAAGGCTTTAACTGGGGTCTCGATTTTACCGGTGGTACGGTAATTGAAATCTCCCTGGAAAAACCGGTCGATATGGACCAGATGCGCGAATCGCTGCAGAAAGCGGGCTTTGAAGAGCCGCTGCTGCAGAACTTCGGCAGCAGCCGCGACATCATGGTGCGTATGCCGCCGGTGCACGATGCCAACGGCAGCCAGGAGCTGGGCAGTAAGGTTGTTAGCGTGATTAACGAAACAACCAACCAGAACGCGGCGGTTAAGCGTATTGAGTTCGTCGGCCCAAGCGTGGGTGCTGACCTGGCGCAGACCGGTGCGATGGCGCTGCTGGTGGCGCTGATCTCCATCCTGGTGTACGTCGGTTTCCGCTTTGAGTGGCGACTGGCGGCCGGTGTGGTTATCGCTCTGGCGCACGACGTGGTGATCACCATGGGCATACTGTCGCTGTTCCACATTGAGATTGACCTGACGATTGTGGCATCCCTGATGTCCGTCATCGGTTACTCACTGAACGACAGTATCGTGGTATCTGACCGTATCCGTGAAAACTTCCGTAAGATCCGTCGCGGCACGCCGTACGAAATCTTTAACGTGTCGTTGACCCAGACGCTACACCGTACCTTGATCACATCCGGTACCACCCTGATGGTGATCCTGATGCTGTTCCTGTTCGGTGGTCCGGTTCTGGAAGGCTTCTCGCTGACGATGTTGATTGGTGTCACCATCGGTACGGCGTCGTCTATCTACGTTGCGTCCGCCCTGGCGCTGAAACTCGGCATGAAGCGCGAGCACCTGCTCCAGCAGAAAGTCGAAAAAGAAGGGGCGGATCAGCCGTCCATTCTGCCGTAAGGCGACGTTTAGCGCGTTATCAAAATCCCGGTCTGTTGACCGGGATTTTTTTTATCTGCTCCTGACAAACACTCCTGACAGTATGCTGTCAGGAGCCCTGTCGTAGACTCCTTCTGAACCCAAACAACAGGCAGGAGGATGTATGAAAAGCGTCATTAACTGGTTTGAAATTCCGGTCTCGGATATGGATCGCGCGATTAAATTTTATGAGCCGGTGATGCAGCTTGCGCTGCGTCGCGAGAAAATGGACTGTGCGGAGCTGGCCGTTTTCCCGCATGAGGATCCCGCCACCGGAGGCGCCCTGGCAAAATTTGACGGCGTTACACCGTCTTTGCAGGGCGCTATTATTTACCTGCATACTGACAATCTGGCGGCAACGCTCGATCGCATCGCCTCTGCGGGCGGCGAGTGCGTGTTTGGCCCGCTGGAACTGCCGCATGGCATTGGCACTATCGCCTTGTTTACCGACAGCGAGGGCAACCGCGTCGGGCTCCATCAACCTGCCTGAGAGCGGACAAAGATATGACCCGACGCGCTGACCGTTTGTTTCAGATTGTGCAGATCCTGCGGGGCAGGCGTCTGACAACGGCAGCACATCTGGCGGACCGGCTTGGCGTGTCCGAGCGTACGGTCTATCGCGATATCCGCGACCTGTCGCTTTCCGGCGTGCCGGTGGAAGGTGAGGCGGGGAGCGGATATCGGCTCATGTCGGGCTTTGACCTGCCGCCGCTGATGCTGACAAATAAGGAGTCCGAGGCGCTGATCGTCGCGATTCGCCTGCTCAAAACCTGGGGCGGAGAATCGCTGTCGCGCGAGCTCGAGTCGGCGCAGGAGAAGGTATTGGCTATCCTGCCCGAGGAGAGTCGTCGGAAGGCGGAGCAGACGCGGATCTACGCCCCGGATTTTTGCATGCAAAGCCACTCCCGCAGCGATTTTGACAGGATCCATCAGGCAATTTCCGCCCAGCAGGTGCTGGCGCTGCATTACCGTGATGAAGCAGGACAGCTGTCTAAACGTGAGGTTCAGCCGCTGGGGTTGTTCTTCTGGGGAGAGCGCTGGCTGCTGGCCGCGTGGTGTGAACGGCGCGATGACTATCGCTGTTTCCGGCTCGACAGATGCCTCAATATTGTGGCTACGGAAAGGCGGTTTAGCGAAAGTGCGGACAGGTCTTTGGCGGATTTTTTGCGCAAGGTGAGGCAGTAAAAAGCCGGGTGGCGGCTACGCCTTACCCGGTCTACATTTGGGTCGTAGGCCCGGTAAGCGTAGCGCCACCGGGCGAAACCCGCACTGATTAGAAGTTGTAACCTACAACCAGGTAACCACCCCAACCGGTTGATTTAGACGTGAAGTCACCATCACCCCAGTTCACGGTATCCCCACCTTTCCACTGGCCGCCGTTATGGAAATAACGCGCGACGACAGAGTAGTGCCAGTGATCATAGTTCAGGGCCAGAACGTGGCTGGACGCGATAGAGTTGCTGGTACGGTTCTTGTCATCACCCAGATCTGAGCCCCAGTCGAAGTTGGTGAAGCCGATATAGGTCAGCTGGCCACCCCAAACCTGAGTGATTGGCACAAAGTATTTTACTTTGAAACGGTAACCATCCCACTCATTTTCGTTTGAAGCGCCATAGTTCTGCCACTGGTATTTAGCATACACGTTCAGAGACAGCCCCATTGGCAGACCTGTGTCGATGTCTGTACCCAGACCCATGTACCAGGTGCTCTGACGGCTGCCTTTGTTATCACCCATATCGTAGATGTAGTTGTTGGCGAAATACCATTCTTTGAACGGACCAAAGCTCAGGTCGGTACCCGTCAGTTTATCAATAGAGAAACGCGGTTCAATTTCCATGAACATCGGGGAACCGTCGGACCAAATACCTTTGTCGTTACCGTTACCCCAGTCAAAGGTCTTAGGAATATCGATGTAGCCGTAGAAATCAAACCAGTCTTTTTTAGCAAACGCTTCGTATTCCAGATAAACGTCGTTGTTCAGCTTCGGAGAAAAGCGCGTGTGGTAGCTGCCGACCACGTTAACGCTCTGGTGCCACCAGTCGGAGAGGTATTGTGGTTTGTCGTTTTCCGCTGCGTTAACAGTGAAAGAAGAGGACAGTGCCAGCACGGCGCCAGCTGCGAGTAATGTTTTTTTCATAATCATGCCACTGATTGAAATTCCCTTCCGGGAGTGAAAAATGCGCGAATTGCGTTTCTAAATATTTCGTGTTTCTGCGGTGCCTATTATAGGAATCCCTGCTCACAAAAATATGTGTTGTTTCACATATCTCTCATACGCGTAATCGATTGCGTTCACGTTTGCGTACTTTAAACGGCCGGGATTGTAGCGGCAATCATTAATGTTGCCAATCCATACGAAATGTAAATGTTAGCGGAGTGACATTTCACTCCGCTAAAAAAGAGAGGATTACTGCGCGGCGGGTTGAATGTCGTGAATGCGGATAAAGCCTAACTGTTCCGGCGTAAGGCCGCTTAACTGAAGCGGAATATCCACATCACTGGGTGCTAAAACACTGGCCGGGGCGGTGAAGAGCTGATTCTTCACGTTCACCTCCTGGTAGTTCTCCGTGGTGCCCTGGATCTGGCCCCACTCGACGGTGCCGCTGAAGGCCGGAAGCGGATCGTTGGACTCTCCCTTGATGCGTAATGTTGCGCGAGTACCATCGGCATTCGCCGCCACATTCACCAGAGACATTTTTAGCGTGCCAATCTGGCTGTTCAGCAGGGCAGGCGTATTCGCCCCCGGCAGCAGGTACACCCCGCTGGTAGATTTCGCGTTCAGCGCGTTTTGCTGGGTGATCTTCACCGTTTCTTTGTTTAGCTTGTCCATCGCCGTATTGAGCGAATTGACGCTCTGTTTCATCTGACGGACTTCGGTTTGCTGTGCACAGGCGCTAAGGGTGAAGAGGCTCCCCACCAGCAATATTTTCAGGTAACGTCTTGTCATTGCGTTTATTTCCTTGAAATAACGGATCGTCCTAATGGTAGCCAGCATCATTGTGTCAGACATAGATCCTTTTTCTCAAAAAGCTCTTCCTTTGTTGTCAGGCCAGTTCAGGGTAAAATGAAAATCAGTTAACCAGATAACAGGGATACCGTATGCATTGCCCATTCTGCTCCGCTGTGGATACCAAAGTCATCGACTCTCGCCTTGTGGGCGAAGGGTCTTCAGTGCGCCGTCGTCGGCAGTGTCTGGTGTGTAACGAGCGTTTCACGACCTTTGAGGTGGCAGAGCTGGTCATGCCGCGCGTGGTTAAAAGTAACGACGTGCGTGAGCCGTTTAACGAAGAGAAACTGCGCAGCGGAATGCTGAAGGCCCTTGAAAAGCGTCCCGTCAGCGCGGACGACGTGGAGATGGCGTTAAACCACATAAAATCTTACCTTCGTGGTTTGGGTGAGCGTGAAGTGCCCAGCAAGATGATTGGCAACCTGGTGATGGAGCAGCTGAAAAAGCTCGATAAGGTCGCCTATATCCGCTTCGCCTCGGTCTACCGCAGCTTCGAAGATATCAAAGAGTTTGGCGAAGAGATCGCCCGCTTACAGGATTAAGCTCATGCACGATGAGATGTACATGGCGCGAGCCATGAAGCTGGCGCAGCGCGGTCGTTTTACGACCCATCCCAACCCGAACGTCGGGTGCGTTATCGTGAAAGATGGCGAGATCGTGGGGGAGGGCTTTCACTATCGTGCAGGCGAGCCGCATGCTGAGGTTCATGCCCTGCGCATGGCCGGCGAGAAGGCGCGCGGTGCGACGGCCTACGTTACGCTGGAGCCCTGCAGCCATCACGGGCGTACGCCACCGTGCTGCGACGCGCTGATTGCCGCGGGGGTGTCGCGCGTGGTTGCATCGATGCAGGACCCGAATCCGCAGGTGGCCGGACGAGGTCTGTATCGTCTGCAGCAGGAAGGCATTGACGTCAGCCATGGCCTGATGATGCAGGACGCGGAAGCGCTCAACAAAGGTTTCCTGAAGCGCATGCGTACCGGGTTCCCGTATATCCAGCTTAAGCTGGGTGCCTCGCTGGACGGTCGTACGGCGATGGCAAACGGCGAGAGCCAGTGGATCACGTCGCCGCAGGCAAGGCGCGATGTGCAACGTCTGCGTGCGCAAAGCCATGCTATTCTCACCAGCAGTGAAACCGTTCTGGCTGACGATCCGGCCATGACCGTGCGCTGGGACGAGCTGAATGCCGATACCCAGGCTCTGTATCCGCAGGAGAACCTGCGTCAGCCGCTGCGTATTGTCATTGATAGCCAGAACCGCGTGACGCCGGAGCACCGCATCGTCCAGCAGCCAGGGGAAACCTGGATTGCGCGCACCAAAGAAGATACGCGCGCATGGCCGGAAGGCGTACGCAGCATTACGGTGCCGGAACATAACGGGCATCTGGATCTGGTGGTGCTGATGATGCTGCTCGGCAAGCAGCAGGTGAACAGCATCTGGGTCGAAGCGGGCCCGACGCTTGCCGGCGCGCTGCTTCAGGCGGGGCTGGTGGATGAACTGCTTGTTTACGTTGCGCCTAAACTGTTGGGCAGTGACGCGCGCGGCCTGTTTGTGCTGCCCGGCCTTGAAAAACTGGCCGATGCACCACAACTCAAATTTAGCGAGATTCGTCCGGTAGGTCCGGATGTCTGCCTCCACTTAACGACAGCGTAATTGCTCCCGAAATAGGGAAGCAGTGCGCAAAGTATTATGATAAAATCCGCCCCCCTGCGGGGCCAAATGAACCCGTAAAGGAAGAGTATGAACATTATTGAAGCTGCTGTAGCTACCCCGGACGCTCGCGTCGCCATCACCATTGCGCGTTTCAACAACTTCATCAACGATAGCCTGCTGGAAGGTGCGGTTGACGCCCTGAAACGTATCGGCCAGGTTAAAGATGACAACATTACCGTTGTTTGGGTTCCAGGCGCTTACGAACTGCCACTGGCGGCGGGCGCGCTGGCGAAAACCGGTAAATATGACGCGGTGATTGCGCTGGGTACCGTTATTCGTGGCGGCACTGCGCACTTCGAATACGTTGCGGGCGGTGCAAGCAACGGTCTGGCACACGTTGCGCAGGATGCTGAAATTCCTGTCGCGTTCGGCGTGCTGACCACCGAAAGTATTGAACAAGCCATCGAACGTGCTGGCACCAAAGCCGGTAACAAAGGTGCAGAAGCTGCACTGACCGCGCTTGAAATGATCAATGTATTGAAAGCCATCAAGGCCTGATTTTTTGTAAGGGGAATTCCGTGAAACCTGCTGCTCGTCGCCGCGCCCGTGAATGTGCCGTCCAGGCACTTTACTCCTGGCAGTTGTCCCAGAACGACATCGCTGATGTTGAATACCAGTTCCTGTCAGAACAGGACGTGAAAGACGTTGACGTTCTGTACTTCCGTGAACTGCTGTCGGGAGTGGCGACTAATAGCGCGTATCTCGATGGTCTGATGAAACCTTACCTGTCCCGTCTGCTCGAAGAGCTGGGTCAGGTAGAAAAAGCAGTGTTGCGCATTGCGCTGTTTGAGCTGTCTAAACGTGATGATGTGCCGTACAAAGTGGCCATCAACGAAGCGATCGAACTGGCGAAAACCTTCGGCGCTGAAGACAGCCACAAGTTTGTAAACGGCGTACTTGATAAAGCAGCACCTGCGATCCGTCCCCACAAAAAGTGATCCGCAAACCGGAGTTCTGCATTGCCTGACGGGCAGTGCGGCTCCGGTTTTTTCTTTTATTTGCTGAGGCATAACGTATGGCATGCGGCGAATTTTCCCTGATTGCCCGTTATTTCGACCGTGTCAGAACCTCTCGTCTTGATGTTGAAACCGGCATCGGCGATGACTGTGCACTTCTCAATATTCCCGAAAAACAGACGCTGGCAATCAGCACCGACACCTTAGTGTGCGGACGTCATTTTTTACCGGATATCGATCCTGCCGATCTGGCGTATAAGGCGCTGGCGGTTAACGTCAGCGATCTGGCGGCGATGGGGGCCGATCCCGCGTGGTTAACCCTGGCGCTGACGCTGCCTGAGGTAGACGAAGCCTGGCTTGAAGTATTCAGCGATGCGCTGTTTGAGCAGCTTAACTACTACGATATGCAGCTGATTGGCGGTGATACCACTGCCGGGCCGCTGTCGATGACGCTGGCGATCCATGGCTATGTACCGCTTGGTCGCGCGCTGAAGCGTTCGGGTGCAAAACCCGGCGACTGGATCTACGTGACCGGTACACCGGGCGACAGCGCCGCGGGCCTGGCGATTCTTCAGGATCGCTTAACCGTGAAGAACGCTGACGATGCGGCGTATCTGGTGAAACGCCATCTGCGCCCGACGCCGCGTATTCTGCACGGTCAGGCGCTGCGCGAGCGCGCAAGCTCGGCTATCGATCTCTCTGACGGGCTGATCTCAGATCTTGGCCATATTCTGAAGGCCAGCGGTGTCGGCGCGCGCGTAGACCTGGATCTGTTCCCGCTGTCAGAGGAACTGCTTCGTCATGTCGAACCTGAGCAGGCACTGCGCTGGGCGCTGTCCGGTGGTGAAGATTATGAACTGTGCTTTACCGTTCCGGAGCTGAACCGCGGAACGCTCGACGTGGCGTTAGCGCATCTTGGCGCGAAATTCACCTGTATCGGGCAGATCATGCCGGAGAGTGAAGGGCTGAAGTTTGTGAAAGACGGTGCGCCGGTTACGCTGGACTGGAAAGGGTACGATCACTTCGCGTGATGTTGTACGCTCTGTATTGCCGGGTGGCGGCTCCGCCTTACCCGGCCTACAAAAGAGGGGCTTATTTAAACCCCACCACCGGATGCTGCTGATACGGCGTCTCCAGCTCGGCAACCTGTTCGGGCGTCAGCGTGATATCCACCGCGTTTAACAGTTCGTCCAACTGCTCTTCCCGGGACGTGCCGATAATGGGAGCCGCGACGCCGCGTTTACCCAGCAGCCATGCCAGCGCTACCTGGGCGCGGGTTGCGCCGGTATCGTCGGCAATGCCGGCCAGGCGTTCGGCAATCAGTGCATCGCTGGCCTCTGTTCCTTCATAGAGATTTTTTCCCACTTCATCCGAGACCAGACGGGCCGTAGTTTCGCCCCACGGACGGGTCAGGCGACCGCGCGCGAGCGGGCTCCACGGGATGACCGCCACGCCCTCCTGATGGCACAGCGGCAACATCTCACGCTCTTCTTCACGATAGATCAGATTGTAGTGATCCTGCATGGTGACAAAGCGCGCCCAGCCGTGCTGCGCCTGCAGATCCAGCGCCTGAGCGAACTGCGACGCGTGCATCGACGATGCGCCGATGTAGCGTGCTTTACCGGCTTTGACGACGTCATTGAGCGCCTCAAGCGTCTCCTCGATCGGCGTGTTGTAATCCCAGCGGTGAATTTGCAGCAGGTCGACGTAATCCATGTTCAGGCGCCTGAGGCTGTCGTCAATGGAACGCAGGATCTGCGCGCGAGAAAGGCCCTGCGGCAGGTCCCCCACCGGGTAGTACACCTTGGTGGCAACGACGATGTCATCCCGACGGGCATAATCGCGCAGGGCGCGGCCGACAATCTCCTCGCTGCTGCCGTCGGAGTAGCTGTTGGCGGTGTCAAAGAAGTTAATGCCGCCCTCGATGGCGCGTTTGATGATCGGACGGCTGCTCTCTTCCGGCAGCGTCCAGGCGTGGTTCCCCCGATCGGGCTCGCCAAAGGTCATGCATCCCAGACAAAGTCGGGAAACCTTAAGGTCCGTTTTTCCTAATGTTGTGTATTGCACGGTTCCGCTCCTGCTGTTTAAACAATACGTTTAAGCATAGCAGGAGCGGAAAAGGGGGGAGGGATCAGTCCAGCCAGGCGCGGATTTTAGCTTCGATACCGGCAGCGTCCAGGCCAATCGCCGCGCGGGCTTCGTCCTGGGTACCTTGCGGGATGAAGTAATCCGGCAGGCCGAGGTTCAGTACCGGAACGGCTTTACGGTTTGCCATCAGCACCTCGTTCACGCCGCTGCCCGCACCGCCCATAATCGCGTTCTCTTCCAGCGTGACCAGCACGTCGTGCGCCTCAGCCATACTCAGGATCAGGGATTCGTCGAGCGGCTTCACAAAGCGCATATCCACGAGGGTAGCATTCAGCGTTTCAGCTACTTTCGCCGCCTCTGGCATCAGCGTGCCGAAGTTCAGGATCGCCACTTTCTCACCGCGACGTTTAACCAGACCTTTACCGATCGCCAGCTTCTCCAGCGGCTGCAGCTCAACGCCCACCGCATTGCCGCGCGGATAGCGAACGGCGCTTGGGCCATCCTGATAGTGGTAGCCGGTAAACAGCATCTGACGACATTCGTTCTCGTCGCTTGGCGTCATGATCACCATATCCGGAATGCAGCGCAGGAACGACAGGTCAAACGCGCCCTGGTGCGTCTGGCCGTCGGCACCGACGATGCCCGCACGATCGATAGCAAACAGCACCGGCAGCTTCTGGATCGCCACGTCGTGGATCACCTGATCGTAGGCGCGCTGCAGGAAAGTGGAATAGATAGCGACAACCGGTTTGTAGCCGCCGATCGCCAGGCCCGCTGCAAATGTCACCGCGTGCTGCTCGGCAATGGCCACGTCGAAATACTGGTCAGGGTATTTTTTAGAGAACTCTACCATGCCGGAGCCTTCGCGCATGGCCGGGGTGATCGCCATCAGCTTGTTGTCTTTTGCGGCGGTTTCGCACAGCCAGTCGCCGAAGATTTTTGAATAGCTCGGCATGCCGCCGCTGCTTTTCGGCAGACAGCCGCTGGACGGGTCAAATTTCGGTACCGCGTGGAAGGTAATCGGATCTTTTTCCGCCGGCTCGTAGCCACGCCCTTTTTTGGTCATGATGTGCAGGAACTGCGGGCCTTTCAGGTCGCGCATGTTCTTGAGCGTGGTGACCAGCCCCAGTACGTCGTGACCGTCAACCGGGCCAATATAGTTAAAGCCCAGCTCCTCAAACAGGGTGCCCGGCACGACCATGCCTTTGATGTGCTCTTCGGTACGCTTAAGCAGCTCTTTGATCGGCGGTACGCCGGAGAAGACTTTTTTACCGCCTTCACGCAGCGAGGAGTAAAGCTTGCCGGAGAGCAGCTGTGCCAGATGGTTGTTCAGCGCGCCAACGTTTTCGGAGATCGACATTTCGTTATCGTTGAGGATAACCAGCATGTCCGGCTTGATGTCGCCCGCATGGTTCATGGCTTCGAAGGCCATACCCGCGGTGATGGCACCGTCG
The DNA here is from genome assembly GCF_052974705.1 of Enterobacter sp. fkY84-1. Lineage (NCBI taxonomy): Bacteria > Pseudomonadati > Pseudomonadota > Gammaproteobacteria > Enterobacterales > Enterobacteriaceae > Enterobacter > Enterobacter sp. fkY84-1. The sequence continues at coordinate 1,013,552 of NZ_CP169393.1, forward strand.
CCAATCACGCAGACGGTGCGGCGCTGCTTGTTCTCTTTCTCGGCGGCGACGGCAATACCGATGCCCGCAGAAATGGAGGTGGAGGAATGGCCGACGCTCAGCACGTCATACTCGCTCTCACCGCGCCACGGGAACGGATGCAGGCCACCTTTCTGACGAATAGTGCCAATTTTATCGCGACGTCCGGTCAGAATTTTGTGCGGATAGGCCTGGTGGCCCACGTCCCAGATGAGCTGATCGAACGGCGTGTTATAGACGTAGTGCAGCGCCACGGTCAGCTCTACCGTGCCAAGCCCGGAGGCGAAATGGCCGCTGGAGCGGCTTACGCTGTCGAGCAGGTAGCGACGCAGCTCGTCGCACAGCTTCGGCAGGCTCTCTTTCGGCAACAGACGTAACTCCTGGGTGGAGTCAACTAACGCCAGTGTCGGGTATTTGGCAATATCAAAACTCATCAAAGGCTCATCGAGATATATAGTTTATTTATTACGCTGGATTATATAGTCCGCTAGCGCTTCCAGTGCCGAGGTATCCAGCGATTGCGCAGCCAGTTCATTCAGTGACTGGCGGGCATCGTCAATCAGATCCCGGGCTTTACGTTGGGCTTGCTCAAGACCCAGCAGGGCGGGGTAGGTACTTTTGCCAAGCTGCTGGTCCGCACCCTGACGTTTACCCAATGTTGCAGTATCGCCCACCACATCCAGAATGTCATCCTGAACCTGGAATGCCAGACCGATACTTTCTGCGTATCTGTCCAGAATCGGCAGGGCTTTGCGCCCTTGCTCACCCGCGCTCAGCGCGCCCAGGCGAACGGCGGAACGAATCAATGCCCCGGTTTTATGGCGATGAATACGCTCCAGTTGTTCCAGATTAACCTGACGTCCTTCCGCTTCAAGATCCAGCGCCTGACCGCCGCACATGCCGGCCACGCCGCTGGCCATGGCCAGTTCGGAAATCATTGCCAGACGGTCACGGTCAGCCACTTCGGCCATTGGCGCGTCGCTCAGAATCGAGAACGCCAGCGTCTGCAGGGCATCACCCGCCAGAATGGCATTCGCCTCGCCAAACTTGATGTGGCAGGTGGGTTGACCCCGACGCAAATCGTCGTCGTCCATCGCCGGGAGATCGTCGTGGATCAGCGAGTAGGCATGGATGCACTCAACGGCGGCTGCCGGGGCGTCCAGCGTGTTATCGCTGATGCCAAACATGTTGCCGGTGGCGTACACCAGGAACGGGCGCAGGCGCTTTCCACCCAAGAGTGCGCCATAGTGCATGGCTTCAACCAGAGGAGTGTTCTGAAAAGGCTGTGGCGCAATAAATCGGCGCAGGGCGTCGTTGGCACGCACGACGCGCGCCTGAAGCTCGTTGGCAAAATCCATTTACTCGGCGTCCGGTGTGAAAGGCGTGGTTTTCGCGTCTTCGCTGTCGGAAAGCAGGATCTGCACGCGCTGCTCGGCCTGCTGCAGTTTGACCTGCCCCTGGCGCGCCAGCTGCACGCCGCGCTCGAATTCGTTGAGCGCCTCTTCCAGCGGGAGATCGCCGCTCTCAAGACGGGTAACGATTTGCTCCAGTTCACTCAGCGCAGTTTCGAAACTGGCCGGTGCGTCGTTCTTCTTCGGCATAGTGAATTGACTCTTATATTCTCAGCCCCGACATGGTAACGGACTCAGGGCAATTATCAAATAACGCGCAATGTGCACAGGAGCGGCGCGATGGTGGTATACTTGCGCGCCTGGATGCAGCCACGGGTGTGGGCTGCTGTACTCTTTTCCATTACAAGCCTTAATACGCTTGCCTAAGAAACATTGCCGCCATGAAGTTTATCATTAAATTGTTCCCTGAAATCACCATCAAAAGCCAATCTGTGCGTTTGCGCTTTATTAAAATTCTCACCGGGAACATTCGTAACGTTTTAAAGCACTACGACGAAACCCTCGCCGTAGTGCGCCACTGGGACCACGTTGAGGTTCGTGCGAAAGACGAAAACAAACGTCAGGATATTCGCGACGCGCTGACCCGTATTCCGGGGATCCACCATATTCTGGAAGTGGAAGATGTCCCGTTCAGCGATATGCACGACATCTTCGAAAAAGCGCTGGTTCAGTACCGCGATCGGATCGAAGGCAAAACCTTTTGCGTGCGCGTGAAGCGTCGCGGTAAGCACGAATTCAGCTCCATTGAAGTGGAACGTTACGTTGGCGGCGGTTTGAACCAGCACGTTGAGACGGCGCGCGTGCGTCTGACCAACCCGGACGTGACCGTTAATCTGGAGATCGAAAACGATCGCCTGCTGTTGGTGAAAGGCCGTTATGAAGGTATCGGTGGCTTCCCGATCGGGACTCAGGAGGATGTTCTGTCCCTGATCTCCGGCGGCTTCGACTCCGGCGTGTCCAGCTATATGCTGATGCGCCGCGGCTGCCGCGTACACTACTGCTTCTTCAACCTGGGCGGCGCGGCGCACGAAATCGGCGTTCGTCAGGTGGCGCATTACCTGTGGAACCGCTTCGGCAGCTCCCACCGCGTGCGTTTCGTGGCAATCAATTTCGAACCGGTGGTCGGCGAGATTCTGGAGAAAGTGGACGACGGTCAGATGGGCGTTGTCCTCAAGCGTATGATGGTGCGTGCGGCATCCAAAGTGGCTGAACGCTACGGCGTGCAGGCGCTGGTCACCGGTGAAGCGCTGGGGCAGGTCTCCAGCCAGACGCTGACCAACCTGCGTCTGATCGACAACGTGTCTGATACCCTGATCCTGCGTCCGCTGATCTCCCATGATAAAGAGCACATCATCGATCTGGCGCGCGAAATCGGTACCGAAGATTTTGCCCGCACCATGCCGGAATACTGTGGCGTGATCTCAAAAAGCCCGACCGTCAAAGCGGTGAAGGCGAAGATCGAAGCGGAAGAAGAGAACTTCGATTTCAGCATTCTGGATAAAGTGGTGGAAGAAGCGTCCAACATTGATATCCGCGAGATCGCCCAGCAGACCGAGCAGGAAGTGGTAGAAGTGGAGACCGTGAGCGGTTTCGGCGCCAACGACGCGATTCTGGATATCCGCTCCATTGACGAGCAGGATGACAAGCCGCTGCAGGTGGATGGCGTCGAAGTGGTTTCTCTGCCGTTCTACAAGCTGAGCACGAAGTTTGGCGACCTCGACCAGAGCAAAACGTACCTGCTGTGGTGTGAGCGCGGAGTGATGAGCCGCCTGCAGGCGCTGTATCTGCGCGAGCAGGGCTTTGCGAATGTGAAGGTGTATCGTCCGTAGTTTCTCGCCCGGTGGCGCTTCGCTTACCGGGCCTACGGTACCGTGCATTTGTAGGCCGGGTAAGGCGTAGCCGCCACCCGGCTTTTTTATGCACTACTCTTCATAGTAATTATAAATCCCCGCTGGCATCACCAGCGATGACGCCACTTCGTACGCCTTCTCGCGCCCGACCAGCAGGTCGATAATCTTTAAGCCAAAATCAATCGCGGTGCCGGGGCCCTGGCTGGTCAGCAGGTTGACGCGCGGATCCCAGACGACGCGTTTGTCCACCCATTGATCTTCCGGAATGGTGTCTTTCAGCCCCGGGAAGCCGGTCATATTGCCGATGGGGAAGATGTCATGGGGAACCAGCACCGTGCCGGCGGCGGCACAAATGGCGGCGACGATGCGGCCGGATAAATGGAACTGACGCACGGTCTCAACCAGCAGCGGGCTGTCACGAAAACATTCCGCGCCCTTCAGGCCGCCGGGCAGGACGATGATGTCGTAATCTCCGTCAGCCACCTGTACCAACGGTGCATCTGCAAGGATTTTCACCCCGCGTGAACAGATGATTGCCAGATTACCGTCGCTGGCGACGCTGGCGGTGGTGACCTTAATGCCGCCGCGCACCATCAGATCAATGGTGGTGACCGCCTCCATCTCTTCGCTACCAGGGGCGAGGCAGATCAGTGCCGACGCGCTCATATTCACTCTCCTTACGTTTAACCAGGTCATACAGACGGGCGTTTTCCGGCACCGCGATGCCGTGCGCGCGGGCGCGTTTTAGCAGATATCCCGTAATGTAGTCGATCTCCGTGTGGCGTAATGCCCGAACATCCTGCAGCATCGAGGAGATGTTCTCAGCTGTACTCTCAATAACCTGCTCGACATAACAGCGCAAATCGTCTGCTGAGGTATGCAAGCCTTCCCGCTCAACGACCGCCGCGACTTCTGCACACAGGGACGCCACCTCCTGCGGATGGTTTTTCAGTTCACCGTTCGGGCAGTTCCACAGCGCCGTCAGCGGGTTGATCACACAGTTAACGGCCAGCTTGCGCCAGAGTTGAGGGCGAATGTGGTTATGCCAGGCCACGTCCGGGAGCACCTTCTGCAGCACATCGGCAAGATAGCTGTAGTCCCCATCCTGCGTTCTGGCAGGCCCGATGTGCGTCACGCCGCTGGCGACATGCACGATGATGTTGCCGTCGCGGCGCGCAGCGTGGGTGGTCGTTGCCATCAGCAGGGGCTGCGGAACGCTTTTCAGCTCATCAAGGGTCCCCATGCCGTTATGCAGCAGCAGTATGGGCGAAGTGGGGGGAAGCTGGGCGGCCAGCGTTTTTACCGCGTCTGAGACCTGCCACGCTTTAAGCGTTACCAGTAAAAGGTCGCTTTGCGCCAGGAAATCAGGATCGTTCGCGGTGAGGGATTCGTTAAAGATGCTTCCGTCTTCACCAATCAGGTTTACACTGCAATAAGGCTGGGGCACGCGCAGCCAGCCCTGAACCTCATGTCCGTGCTTGCACAGTGCGGTCAGCCACAGCTGACCAAGCGCTCCGCATCCGAGCACCGTAATTTTCATTGTTCCTCCTCACCTGCAACTGCGCCAGGTGTTACAGCTTAATTATACAGCTAAGCTTCTGTTGAGTTATGCCTCGTAGCGGGTATTATGCAACGCAACAAAAGTGAAGGGAGAAGAAAAGATGCCATCTTTCGATATTGTTTCCGAAGTTGATATCCAGGAAGTTCGCAACGGCGTTGAGAACGCAACCCGCGAAGTTGAGTCACGTTTCGATTTTCGTGGCGTTGAGGCGTCGTTTGAGCTGAACGACGCAAATAAGACCATTAAGGTGCTGAGTGAGTCTGATTTCCAGGTGAATCAGCTGCTCGACATTCTGCGCGCCAAGCTGCTTAAACGCGGCATCGAAGGGACCTCACTGGACGTGCCGGAAGAGTTCGTCCACAGCGGTAAAACGTGGTTCGTTGAAGCGAAGCTGAAGCAGGGCATCGAGAGCGCGGTGCAGAAGAAGATCGTTAAGCTCATCAAAGACAGCAAGCTGAAGGTGCAGGCGCAGATCCAGGGCGAAGAAATTCGCGTGACCGGTAAGTCCCGCGACGACCTGCAGTCCGTGATGGCGCTGGTGCGCGGCGGCGACCTGGGGCAACCGTTCCAGTTTAAAAACTTCCGCGACTAATATAAAAAGCCCGGTTTACCCGGGCTTTTTTCACGCGTTCAGCGCCTGCTCGACCTCAAAGCGGTTGGTCACCTTGCTGTCAATTTTGACATAAGCGCTGCGCTCCTCGGGAACAATCAGCACTTCCGTGACCCCTTCTTTTGCTTCCAGACGCTGTTTCAGCGCGTCGCTAATCTCCACATCATCCGGGATTTCTACGCGCAGGCTGCTCACGTAGCGCGGCTCTTTCATGGTGCCGGCGACCAGCAGCCAGACTGTCGCCAGCAGCGCGCCCGCGAGAAACACGGTTTGCGAATCAAACAGGCCGTCGACCCAGCCGCCAAGCGAGCCGCCGATTGCCACGCCGAGGAACTGGCTGGTGGAGTAAATACCCATCGCCGTGCCTTTGTAACCGGCGGGGGACTCTTTGCTGATCAGCGACGGCAGCAGGGCCTCCATCAGGTTAAACGCCAGGAAGAACAGCTGTACCCCGGCGATCAGTTCCCAGAAGTGCGGGCCGGCGCCCCAGAGCACGATCTCGGCAATCAGCAGGAGCGCCACGCAGCCCACGAAGACGCGTTTCATTTTGCGCTTCACTTCGGCGTAGATGATGAACGGCACGACGGAGACAAACGAAATCAACATCGTGACCAGATAGATTTTCCAGTGCTCAGCCGCCGGGAAACCCGCTGCGGCAAGCTGGCCGGGAAGGGCGACAAAGGTCGACATCAGCAGAATGTGCAGGCACATAATGCCGAAATTCAGCTTAAGCAGGCGCGGCTCGACAATCACCTTGCTGAAGCAGCCTTTTACCATGCCGGATTCACGGTTCAGAACGTGGTTTTTGCTGTCCGGCACCACCCACAGGGTTAAGGCAATGCCGAGGGTCGCCAGCACGGCAATCATCCAGAACAGGGCGTGCAGGCCGAGCGCATGGGTGATTATCGGGCCCAGCACCATCGCAATCGCAAACGTCACGCCAAAGCTGACGCCGATAAAGGCCATGGCTTTGGTGCGGTTCTGCTCGCGGGTTAAGTCTGACAGCAGCGCCATCACCGCGGCGGCAATCGCGCCGGAGCCCTGCAGGGCGCGGCCAAGAATAATCCCCCAGATGGAGTGGGAGAGGGCGGCAATGACGCTTCCGAGCACAAAGACCAGCAGCCCGCCGACAATCAGCGGTTTGCGGCCCACCCGGTCAGAGAGCAGGCCAAACGGGATCTGGAACACCGCCTGCGCCAGACCATAAATGCCAATGGCGAGGCCAATCAGCGCCTCGCTGGCCCCCTGCAGCGCCATACCGTATGTGGTCAGAACAGGCAGGACCATAAACATGCCAAGCATCCGTAGCGAGAAGACAGTCCCTAAGCCCCAGGTCGCGCGCAGCTCGCCTGGCGTCATTTTATAATCGTTCATTACCACCTCAGTTCAAAAGCAGGCCATAGTGTAGTGCGGGGAAGGGGCGGGGTAAATAAAGGGTTATTTAACAAATATTACATGCGTTATTAATGGATTTTATGAATAAAAAAGGGTGCCGAAGCACCCCTTTATTTACCTGTTGTGGCTTACCAGACGTAAGTCAGCAGGTTATGTGAATCTGGCACCATGAAATCCACGGACATCATCACGGACAGCGAGGTGATGGCCACAATCGAGAACACAAACAGCTTGCGCGCCCAGACTTTGTCATCTTCCACTTTGTAACCGCGCAGCGCCATGCCGAGCCACCAGACGCTCACCGCAGCCGCTACCGCCAGATATTTGTATCCGGCGTAACCACCCAGAGAGAGCATCAGCGTTGCCACGGCAAAGGCGATGATGTACAGCGTGATGTGGTTCTTGGCAACGGAGATGCCCTTCACGACCGGCAGAACCGGGATGTTCGCTGCCTGATAATCCTTAAAGCGGAAAATCGCGATGGCATAGGAGTGCGGCATCTGCCACAGGCTAAAGATAGCCAGCAGGATCAGCGCACCGCTATCGAACTCGTTCGTAACCGCGCAGTAGCCAATCACCGGCGGCGCAGCGCCGGAGAGAGAACCAATCAGCGTGCCGTAGACGGAGTGACGTTTCATATACAGGCTATAGATGCCCACATACACCACGAACCCCATCACCCCCAGCCAGCAGGCCAGCGGGTTAGCACCAAACCACAGCAGCATAAAGCCAGCAATACCCAGCAAGGTGGCGTACACCAGCGAGACGGAAGGGGCGATCAGGCCTTTCACCAGCACCCGATTTTTGGTCCTTTCCATCTTCTTGTCGATATCCATGTCGATGTAGTTGTTAAATACACAACCGGACGCAACAACCAGTGACACACCGACCAGCGTGTAGATAAAGAGGGCGTAATCAATGCTGCCCTTAGAGGCCAGCAGGAACCCTCCGATCACGGAGATCAGGTTGCCAAAGATGATGCCTGGTTTCGTTACTTGCAGGTATTGCTTAAACATACTCGCCGCTCTTAGTGAACCATCATGTTGTAGTTGAGGTTCCACATAATCCAGATGGAACCGACTACCAGGATAGCGATGATAATCACGGTAAAGATAAAGGCGGTCATGTTCCAGCCTTCATCGGACTTGGTGTTCATGTGCAGGAAGCAAACCAGATGCACCAGAATCTGAATCACCGCGGTCACCAGGATTGCACCCAGGATAACCGGCTTAGACGCAGAACCGCTCATCACCATCCAGAACGGGATCACCGTCAGGATGATCGACAGGATGAAACCTGTCATGTAGGTTTTTACGCTGCCGTGGGAAGCGCCATGATCGTTAGAATGACTCATTACATCGCCCCCATCAGATAGACAACAGAGAACACACAGATCCACACCACGTCCAGGAAGTGCCAGAACAGGCTCAGGCACAGGATACGGGTACGGTTAGTACTGGTCAGGCCGCGACGGGAGATCTGGAACATCAGTACTGCCATCCAGATCAGACCGGAGGTCACGTGCAGACCGTGGGTGCCAACCAGCGCGAAGAACGCGGACAGGAAGCCACTGCGATCCGGGCCGAAGCCTTCCATGATCAGGTGATGGAATTCATAGATTTCCATCCCGATAAATCCAGCACCAAACAACCAGGTCAACGCCAGCCAGGAGACAACCTGGCTCTTGTTGTTTTTGTACATGGCGATAGCCGCCATGCCGTAGGTGATGGAGCTGAATAACAGCAGTGCGGTTTCAACCAGAACGAACGGCAGTTCAAAGATGTCCTTGCCGGTCGGGCCGCCCGCTGTGCCGTTCACCAGAACGGCATAGGTCGCGAACAGACAGCAGAACAGAATGCAGTCGCTCATCAGGTAGATCCAGAAACCGAAGACTTTGGTCGGTCCTGTATCGTGGTGCGCATGTTCATGCGCGTGGGCAGTTGAGTGCGCCAGAGTATCAGTTGCCATTTTTCAGCCCCGCTTTAGAAATCTCGTCGAAATGCTGATTTTCCAGCTTTTCAACTTCACGGACTGGTACGTAGTAGTCCACGTCCTCGTCAAAGCTCTTCACAATCCAGCTGATTACGATGCCAGCAAAGCCAACAATCGCCATCCACCAGATGTGCCAGATCATTGCGAAACCAAATACCGTTGCGAAGGCGGCAATCACGATGCCCGCACCGCTGTTTTTCGGCATATGGATCTCTTCGTAATGAGCAGGTTGCTTGTACGCTTCACCTTTTTCTTTCATTTCCCAGAATGCGTCACGTTCATGAACCTGAGGCACGATGGCAAAGTTATAGAAAGGCGGTGGAGAAGAGGTCGCCCACTCCAGCGTACGGCCACCCCATGGGTCACCGGTCAGGTCACGGTTCTGGTCGCGGTCGCGAATAGACACGTAGAACTGAATCAGCTGAGACGCGATACCACAGGCAATCAGCACGGCACCGCCCGCTGCAACCATCAGCATTGGGTGGAACTGCGGATCGATCTGCTGGCTCAGACGACGGGTCATACCCATGAAGCCCAGCACGTACAGCGGCATAAAGGCCACGAAGAAGCCGATGATCCAGAACCAGAACGCGCGTTTACCCCATTTCTCGTTCAGCGTGAAGCCGAACGCTTTTGGCCACCAGTAGGTTACGCCAGCGAAGCAGCCGAAGACCACGCCACCGATGATAACGTTATGGAAGTGCGCAATCAGGAACAGACTGTTGTGCAGAACGAAGTCAGCACCCGGTACCGCCAGCAGTACGCCGGTCATCCCACCTACGGAGAAGGTCACGATGAAGCCGATGGTCCACAGCATGGCTGAGTGGAACACGATACGGCCCTGATACATGGTGAACAGCCAGTTGAAGATCTTCACCCCGGTCGGGATGGCGATAATCATGGTGGTAATACCGAAGAAGGCGTTTACGTTCGCGCCCGCACCCATGGTGAAGAAGTGGTGCAGCCAAACGATGAACGACAGAACGGTAATACACACGGTTGCCCACACCAGAGAGGTGTAACCAAACAGACGTTTACGCGAGAAGGTTGCCGCGATTTCGGAGAACACACCGAATACAGGCAGAACCAGGATGTAAACTTCCGGGTGACCCCATGCCCAAATCAGGTTGATGTACATCATCATGTTGCCACCCATATCGTTCGTGAAGAAATGGGTGCCCAGGTAGCGGTCCAGGGTCAGCAGCGCGATGGTGACGGTCAGAATTGGGAAGGACGCAATAATCAGGATGTTGGCGCACAGAGATGCCCAGGTAAATACCGGCATCTTGAACATGGTCATGCCAGGGGCACGCATCTTGATAATGGTCACGAAGAAGTTGATACCGGTCAGGGTCGTACCGACACCGGAGAGCTGAAGCGCCCAAATCCAGTAGTCGACGCCAACGCCCGGGCTGTACTCAATTCCTGACAGCGGTGGGTAAGCCAGCCAGCCGGTCTGCGCGAATTCGCCCACACCCAGTGACAGGTTAACCAGAATAACGCCGACAACGGTGAACCAGAAGCTCAGGTTGTTCAGGAACGGGAACGCAACGTCGCGCGCGCCGATTTGCAGCGGAACGACCACGTTCATCAGACCGATAACCAGCGGCATCGCCACGAAGAAGATCATGATAACGCCGTGGGCGGTAAAGATCTGATCGTAGTGGTGCGGTGGCAGGAAGCCGGCTTCACCCGCAGACGCGAGCGCCTGCTGGCTACGCATCATGATCGCATCCGCAAAGCCACGAATTAACATGACGATACCGACGATGCAGTACATGATACCGAGTTTTTTGTGGTCAACCGAAGTCAGCCACTCATTCCACAGGTAGCTCCACTTACCGAAGTAAGTGATCAGGCCAACTAAGGCCGCGCCACCGATGATAATTGCAGCCACCGTAACCATGATAATCGGTTCATGGTAGGGCACTGCATCCAGTGTCAATTTTCCGAACATTTTCTTCCTCGGCCCCTTAGTGAGCGGTTTCCGCGTGGCTCATGTCCATGCCTTCCATACCTTCGTGCGCGCTGTGCTCGCCTTCTGGCTGGGTCATGTCCATGCTCTTGCCGTGATCCATAAATTTGCCAATAACGTCTTTGAACAAATCAGGCTTCACGTTAGAGAAGTACTCCACCTTGTTGTATTCGCTAGGTGCAGCCACTTTTTCGAACGCCGCCATGTCAGACATGGTGTTTGGAGACTGTTTCGCTTTTTCAACCCACTGGTCGAAAGCGGCACGGTCTGGCGTTGCAATAGCTTTGAACTTCATACCTGAGAAGCCCGGGCCGCTATAGCTGGCGGAGATACCATCGTAGGTGCCTGCTTCATTCGCGATCAGATGCAGGTTAGTCTGCATACCGGCCATCGCGTAAATCTGGCTACCCAGACGCGGGATGAAGAAGGAGTTCATTACGGAGTTGGAGGTCACTTTGAACTGAACCGGAGTGTTCGCCGGGAAGGCGATTTCATTCACGGTAGCAATGCCCTGCTCTGGATAGATGAAGAACCATTTCCAGTCCATGGAGACCACTTCAATGGTAATCGGTTTTTCATCGTGAACCAGCGGCTTGCTTGGCTCAAGTGCGTGAGTGGTTTTCCAGGTCAGTACGGCAAGGAACAGGATGATCAGGATAGGTACCGTCCAGACCACAGCTTCCACTTTGTTGGAGTGTGACCAGTTCGGGCTATACTTCGCATCTTTATTGCTCGCACGATACTTCCAGGCGAAACCAACAGCCATCAAAATGGCTGGAATAACCACAATCAACATCAGGCCAAAAGCCGTCAATATCAGTGAACGTTGTTCCAGTCCAATCTGTCCTTTGGGGTCTAGTAGTGCAGAATCACAGCCACTGAGTAATACAGTGCCTGCGAATAATGACAACCATCCCAAACTTTTATTGTATTTCCTGAGTCTCATTTAACGACCTCAATTCCACGGGAGTCTGGTGGCGTTTAAAGTGTGCGGGCATTTTACGGGAAGGTTACATTACTGTAAACATCATTAGGCCTGTGTCAGGAAGGTGTTACCGGGTTCTGCCGCACGTGTCACAAGTGTTGCAAATTATGTCGGTTTTTATGACCGAAGCCGCATGAGATGGGCTTTATAACGAAAGGACCCCCAAGCATACCCTAAAAGGGACAATTGGTATAACCATTGTTAAAAATAAACAAAAAATTAACAATTAATTATCAATAAAAAGACATCTAAAAAACGAAAAATCAAACTATCGCATGCTGAATCGTTTAATGAAAAATAGCGTTTTGGAACCAGAGCCAATAATTTCCAAATCCTATCCCGCACAAAACAACAAATATTTTTTTAGTCGATGGTGGCTATTTCACCGTTATAATTTCGGTTGGTGATTACAACGGGAAATAACCTTTCGCATTTTTCTTCAGGTCAGCTGCGTTTTACGCAACGCCATGAAATCGAGCAGACCGCCCGTCAGGATCCCAACGATGGCCAGCAGGGCTCCGGCGTCCAGCAGAAGGGCCTCAAACGGGAGCGCCAGTGGTGTGCTGGCATTAATAATGAGCACGATAAGCCAGAGTGCCAGCGCAACGCAGCCCATCATTAACAGACGTAACGCAAAACGGTAGGCGCGGTGATATTCCGTTCGTGGCATAAAGTGTTCGGTCCGCTGGGTATATTCCAGCGTCTGGCGACAGACCAGCAACAATAAAATCCCCGGCACGGCAGCCACGACGGAGAAAAGATAAAACGTTGGCCAACCGTGGGCTTCCACAAACCAGCCGGCAATCGGACCTACGTAAACGCGGCCAACGGCAGAGAGCGCCGAGAGCAGCGCGAACTGCGTGGCGGAAAATGACTTGTTGCACAGGGTCATCAGCAGGGCGACAAAGGCTGCTGTCCCCATACCGCCGCAGAGATTTTCAAAGAACACCGCAGCGGCCATGCTGATCATATGTTTGTCGGTAATCGACAGCAGCCAGTAGCCCGCGTTAGAGGCGCCCTGAAGAATGCCGAAGATCAGCAGTGCGCGGAACAGCGTCAGGCGCTGCATCAGCACGCCACCGTAAAGTGCCCCGACAATGGTCGCAAACAGCCCCAGCGTTTTATTCACTACCCCCACTTCACCGGCATCAAAACCGACACCGCGGATCAGGAAGGTGGTGGTCAGGCTCATGGCAAAGGCGTCGCCAAGCTTATAAAGGACGATCAGCAGCAGGATCAGCCAGGCGTTGTTGCGGCCAAAGAAGTCGCGCAGCGGTTCCGCCACGGCCTGCTCCAGCGAGCGGGGAACCGGAATAACGTCGCTCGGTTCGGGGGCAAAGAGCGTGGCGATAATGCAGGGGATAAGCAGGGCGGCCATCAGCCAGTACATGCCCTGCCAGCCGAGGTAACGGTCGGCCAGCCACAGCGCCAGCCCGCCAGAGACCAGCATCCCGAGGCGATAGCCCAGCACGCTGATGGCCGCACCGGCACCGCGTTCTTCCGCTGGTAACACGTCCGTCTTCCAGGCGTCGAACACGATATCCTGAGAGGCGGAACAGAAGGCAATCACCACCGCAAGCGCGGCCATCCAGCGCAGCTGCGTGGTGGGCTCAAGAAACCCCATCGCCGCGATGGCCAGCAGCAGCAGGACCTGCGTCATCACCAGCCAGCCGCGGCGACGCCCGAGGAACGGCGGCGTATAGCGATCCATCACCGGCGACCACAGGAACTTGAAGACATAGGCCTGACCGACAAGCGAGAAGAAACCAATGGTTTTGAGATCGATGTTCTCGACCGTCATCCACGCCTGAAGCGTGCCGGAGGTGAGCGCGAGGGGTAAACCCGAGGCAAAGCCGAGGATCAGCAGAATCGCTGATTTCGGTTGCTGGAAAATGCGTAAGTAATGGCTGGACATGTTCTTATAAGACTGACCCGGTGTTACACCGGGTCAGTGAGCAGGATTAACGTGCGTTCTGCTTGATAAAGTCGTGGATGCTGGTGTCCTGCGCCATATCGGCGATGGTATCGGTCAGCACGCTGTTAACGGCGTTAGCAATGTTCTGGTTGGATGCCTGGAACGCACCTTCCACAGAGTAGCTCGCGCGGTAGTTTTTGGTCATCTTGTTGCCATTCTTCGCGGTGGCAATGATGGCGATATCCGCTTTGGTGGCGATGTTGTAGCGCACGTTGCCCTGTGACACGTCAGCGTACAGGTTGTTGACGATGATCTGCAGATCAACCGCACCGCTTGGGCCGATCATATAGCCGCGAGCGGTCATTTGTTTCTCCAGCACTTCCTGCAGCAGGAAGCGCAGGTCACGGGACGCGGTGAGCGTCACCTGCTGGTTATCGCGGGTCACTTTTGCCAGCGCCTGATCCTGACGCTGATCGGCACCGTTAATGCTCACGGTGACGCCCATCAGGCTTGGGTCCTGCTGAGGCAGGGTGATTTTTGGTGAGACATCAATGGTGGTAGGCGGGGTAGCACAGCCTGCCAGCATAAAAAGGGCTACCAATGGAAAGAAGAGTTTTTTTAACATTTTTAAGTTCTCACGAATCGTAAGCATAATAGAGAGAAAAATTGCCGCCATCATAACATCGCCAACGGTCAGGGGAAGTGGTCAACGCATGTAAATTCATCGTCTTGTCTGAAAACTGACCATCTCACTCATTTTCTCCTTTCACGGATGATAAAAGGTATGAGCCTCACAGTTAACTTCATTCGTTTGAATGAGAAAATCGGACGAAAGCTAAATATTTGTTGTCAATGTGTAATGGAAACGGTAAAAGCGGCTAATATTTAAAGGGATGGGTGACATCCTGGCGTTGTCGGAGGAGTAATTTCATGATGATACGTGAGCATATAGAAGATAAATTAAGGGCAGCGTTCAACCCTGTGTTCCTCGAAGTCGTCGACGAAAGCTATCGTCATAACGTACCGGCAGGTTCTGAAAGCCACTTTAAAGTGGTTCTGGTTAGCGATCGCTTCACGGGAGAACGTTTCCTGAACCGACATCGCTTGATCTACAGCACCTTGACGGAAGAGCTCTCCACGACCGTGCATGCGCTGGCACTGCATACCTATACCATTAAGGAATGGGAAGGCTTGCAGGATACGGTTTTCGCATCGCCGCCCTGTCGCGGTGCAGGCACTATCGCCTGATAAATCGGATTTGCAACGGCTGGAGCTTTTCCAGTATGTTGCTTACAGATTTCCTCAAAACGGCCTTCGGGCCGTTTTGTTTTGTCTGAGTTTTGAGCGGATGGTGCGATTTTAAGGCTAAAAATAGCCTTAAAGTGTGAAAAAAGCCGCAGCAACATGCCCCAACCGTTCTCGACTCACCTAAGTGATGCCGCTATAATGCCGCGTCTTATTGAATGTCTTCGGGATGATTCTGGCGACAGGGAATGTGAATCTGCACTAAGAGAGCATCCCGGTATAACAGACAGATTCAGAGTTGACCGAGCACTGTGATTTTTTTGAGGTAACAAGATGCAAGTTTCAGTTGAAACCACTCAAGGCCTTGGCCGCCGTGTAACGATTACTATCGCTGCTGACAGCATCGAAACTGCTGTGAAAAGCGAGCTGGTCAACGTAGCAAAAAAAGTACGTATTGACGGCTTCCGTAAGGGCAAAGTACCAATGAATGTTGTTGCTCAGCGTTATGGCGCTTCCGTGCGTCAGGATGTGCTGGGTGAACTGATGAGCCGCAACTTTATCGATGCGATCATCAAAGAAAAAATCAATCCGGCCGGTGCGCCAAACTACGTTCCAGGCGAATACAAACTGGGCGAAGACTTCACCTACTCCGTAGAGTTTGAAGTGTATCCGGAAGTTGAGCTGAAAGGTCTGGAATCTATCGAAGTTGAAAAACCGATTGTCTCCGTGACTGACGAAGACGTTGACGGCATGCTGGACACCCTGCGTAAGCAGCAGGCGAACTGGAAAGAGAAAGAAGGCGCTGTTGACGCGGAAGACCGCGTAACCATCGACTTCACCGGTTCTGTAGACGGCGAAGAGTTCGAAGGCGGCAAAGCGTCTGACTTCGTACTGGCAATGGGCCAGGGTCGTATGATCCCAGGCTTCGAAGACGGTATCAAAGGCCACAAGGCTGGCGAAGAGTTCACCATCGACGTGACCTTCCCGGAAGAGTACCACGCTGAAAACCTGAAAGGTAAAGCAGCGAAGTTCGTCATCAACCTGAAGAAAGTGGAAGAGCGCGAACTGCCAGAACTGACTGAAGAGTTCATCAAACGTTTCGGCGTGGAAGACGGTTCTGTTGCTGGCCTGCGTACCGAAGTGCGTAAAAACATGGAGCGCGAGCTGAACGGTGCTGTGCGTAACCGCGTGAAGTCTCAGGCGATCGAAGGTCTGGTGAAAGCCAACGAAATCGACGTTCCTGCTGCACTGATCGACAGCGAAATCGACGTTCTGCGCCGTCAGGCTGCACAGCGTTTCGGTGGCAACCAGCAGCAAGCGATGGAACTGCCACGCGAGCTGTTCGAAGAGCAGGCAAAACGCCGCGTTGTGGTTGGCCTGCTGCTGGGCGAAGTGATTCGTACCCACGAGCTGAAAGCTGACGAAGAGCGTGTGAAAGGCCTGATCGAAGAGATGGCTTCTGCATACGAAGATCCATCAGAAGTGATCGAGTTCTACGGTAAGAACAAAGAGCTGATGGACAACATGCGCAACGTTGCCCTGGAAGAGCAGGCGGTTGAAGCGGTACTGGCGAAAGCGAAAGTGACCGAAAAAGCGACCTCTTTCAACGAACTGATGAACCAGCAGGCGTAATTTCGCCCCAACGGTTTAAAGTTTGAACAGAAAACCCGTTGCCTTGCGGCAGCGGGTTTTTTTTATCACAGCCAGAGCCCAGGAAGAGTGCTAAAACGCCCTTTCGGTGTTAGCGTAACAACAAAAGGTTGTTATGCTTGAAATAGGGCACTGTGAACCCCATAAGTACGTAATCATGATGAATGAGACTGGCTGATAATCCGTCCGTAAGGTTACAATCAGTACAGCAGGTGTTTTCAATTTTGATCCAGGAGACGGAAATGTCATACAGTGGCGAACGAGATAACTTTGCACCCCATATGGCTCTGGTGCCAATGGTTATTGAACAGACCTCACGTGGTGAGCGTTCTTTTGATATCTATTCCCGTCTGCTCAAGGAACGCGTTATCTTTCTGACCGGCCAGGTGGAAGACCACATGGCTAACCTGATCGTGGCGCAGATGCTGTTTCTGGAAGCGGAAAACCCGGAAAAAGACATTTACCTGTACATTAACTCCCCGGGTGGCGTGATTACCGCAGGGATGTCCATTTATGACACCATGCAATTCATCAAACCGGATGTCAGCACGATCTGTATGGGTCAGGCCGCATCTATGGGCGCGTTCCTGTTAACCGCAGGGGCGAAGGGTAAGCGTTTCTGCTTGCCGAATTCCCGCGTGATGATTCACCAGCCGCTGGGCGGTTACCAGGGCCAGGCGACGGATATTGAAATCCACGCCCGCGAAATCCTGAAAGTAAAAGCGCGCATGAATGAACTTATGGCGCAGCATACGGGTCAACCTCTCGAGCAGATCGAGCGCGATACCGAGCGCGATCGCTTCCTCTCTGCTTCAGAGGCAGTTGAGTACGGCTTAGTCGACTCCGTGTTGACCCATCGTAATTGATGCCCGCGACGCGAGTGTGCCGCTATACTAAGGTAGGGCGGCACGCTGCTTGATGCAGCTTGCGTCTTAGAATGGCATTTGCGTCGTCATGTGCGGCACAAAGAACTTAAAAAGAGGTTTGGACTCATGACAGATAAACGCAAAGATGGTTCGGGCAAACTGCTGTACTGCTCTTTTTGCGGCAAAAGCCAGCATGAAGTGCGTAAACTGATTGCCGGGCCGTCCGTGTATATCTGCGACGAATGCGTCGATTTATGTAACGACATCATTCGCGAAGAGATTAAAGAAGTCGCACCGCACCGTGAGCGCAGCGCGCTGCCAACGCCGCATGAAATTCGTCATCACCTTGACGACTACGTCATCGGCCAGGAGCAGGCCAAGAAAGTGCTGGCGGTAGCGGTCTATAACCACTACAAACGCCTGCGTAACGGCGATACCAGCAATGGCGTGGAACTGGGTAAAAGTAACATTCTGCTCATCGGCCCAACCGGTTCCGGTAAAACGCTGCTGGCTGAAACCCTGGCGCGTCTGCTTGATGTTCCGTTCACCATGGCGGATGCCACCACCCTGACCGAAGCCGGTTACGTGGGTGAGGACGTCGAAAACATCATCCAGAAACTGCTGCAGAAGTGCGATTACGACGTACAGAAAGCCCAGCGCGGGATTGTTTACATCGATGAGATCGACAAGATCTCCCGTAAATCCGACAACCCGTCCATCACTCGTGACGTATCGGGTGAAGGCGTACAGCAGGCACTGCTGAAGCTGATCGAAGGTACGGTTGCCGCCGTTCCGCCACAGGGTGGTCGTAAACATCCGCAGCAGGAGTTCCTGCAGGTTGATACCTCCAAGATCCTGTTCATCTGTGGCGGTGCCTTTGCTGGTCTGGATAAAGTTATCTCTCACCGTGTCGAAACTGGCTCCGGCATTGGTTTTGGCGCAACGGTGAAATCCACATCCGAAAAACCGAACGAAGGCGAGCTCCTGGCACAGGTTGAACCAGAAGATCTGATCAAATTCGGTCTGATCCCTGAATTCATCGGTCGTCTGCCGGTTGTGGCTACGCTGAATGAGCTGAGTGAAGAGGCGCTGATCCAGATCCTGAAAGAGCCGAAAAATGCGCTGACCAAGCAGTATCAGGCGCTGTTCAATCTGGAAGGGGTTGATCTGGAATTCCGCGACGAAGCGCTGGATGCGATTGCCAAAAAAGCAATGAGCCGCAAAACCGGCGCGCGTGGCCTGCGTTCTATCGTTGAAGCGGCACTGCTCGACACCATGTACGATCTGCCGTCGATGGCAGACGTTGAGAAAGTGGTGATTGACGAGTCGGTCATCAGCGGTCAAACCAAACCGCTGCTGATTTACGGTAAACCGGAAGCCCAGCAGGCATCTGGCGAATAATTCACCAAATCATACAAGCAGTTAATCAAAAAGGGGGGATTTTATCTCCCCTTTACTTTTTCCGTATTCATAGCGTTGAATGTGTGGGAAACATCCCCATATACTGGATACATGTTAATGGTTATGTGAAGCACAGTGACATGACCAGCTTACCTGGCGGACACTAACTAAGAGAGAGCTCTATGAATCCTGAGCGTTCTGAACGCATTGAAATCCCCGTATTGCCGTTGCGCGATGTGGTGGTTTATCCGCACATGGTCATACCCTTATTTGTAGGGCGGGAAAAATCTATCCGTTGCCTCGAAGCCGCTATGGATCATGATAAAAAAATCATGCTGGTGGCGCAGAAAGAAGCATCAACGGATGAGCCGGGTGTAAACGATCTTTTCACCGTCGGGACCGTGGCCTCTATTTTGCAGATGCTGAAGCTGCCTGACGGCACCGTGAAGGTGCTGGTAGAAGGCCTGCAGCGTGCGCGTATTACCACTCTGTCAGACGACGGCGAACACTTCTCTGCGAAGGCAGAGTACCTTGATTCGCCTGAACTTGATGAGCGCGAACAGGAAGTGCTGGTTCGCACCGCGATTAGCCAGTTTGAAGGCTATATCAAGCTGAACAAGAAAATCCCACCAGAAGTGCTGACGTCGCTGAACAGCATCGACGATCCTGCACGTCTGGCGGACACCATCGCTGCCCATATGCCGCTGAAGCTGGCTGACAAACAGTCCGTGCTGGAAATGTCCGACGTTAACGAACGTCTGGAATACCTGATGGCGATGATGGAGTCTGAAATCGATCTGCTGCAGGTTGAGAAGCGTATTCGCAACCGCGTGAAAAAGCAGATGGAAAAATCTCAGCGTGAGTACTATCTGAATGAGCAAATGAAGGCTATTCAGAAAGAGCTGGGCGAGATGGACGACGCGCCGGACGAAAACGAAGCGCTGAAGCGTAAGATCGACGCGGCGAAGATGCCGAAAGAGGCGAAAGAGAAAGCCGAAGCAGAACTGCAGAAGCTGAAAATGATGTCTCCGATGTCGGCTGAAGCGACCGTCGTACGCGGCTACATTGAGTGGATGGTGCAGGTTCCGTGGAACGCCCGCAGCAAGGTCAAAAAAGACCTGCGTCAGGCGCAGGAGATCCTGGATACCGACCACTACGGCCTGGAACGCGTGAAAGACCGCATTCTTGAGTACCTCGCGGTACAAAGCCGTGTAAACAAAATCAAAGGCCCAATTCTGTGCCTGGTAGGACCGCCGGGGGTGGGTAAAACCTCTCTGGGCCAGTCCATCGCTAAAGCGACCGGACGTAAGTATATCCGTATGGCGCTGGGCGGCGTACGCGATGAAGCGGAAATCCGCGGTCACCGCCGTACCTACATCGGTTCTATGCCGGGTAAACTGATCCAGAAGATGGCGAAAGTGGGCGTTAAAAACCCGCTGTTCCTGCTCGATGAGATCGACAAAATGTCCTCGGACATGCGTGGTGACCCGGCGTCTGCGCTGCTGGAGGTGCTTGATCCAGAACAGAACGTGGCGTTCAGCGATCACTACCTGGAAGTGGATTACGACCTGAGCGACGTGATGTTTGTCGCGACGTCGAACTCCATGAATATTCCGGCCCCGCTGCTGGACCGTATGGAAGTGATCCGTCTCTCCGGCTATACCGAAGACGAGAAGCTGAACATCGCGAAACAGCACCTGCTGCCGAAACAGATTGAGCGTAACGCGCTGAAAGCCAACGAGCTGACCGTCGAGGACAGCGCGATTATTGGCATCATCCGCTACTATACCCGTGAAGCGGGCGTGCGTAGCCTTGAGCGTGAAATCTCTAAACTGTGCCGTAAGGCGGTGAAACAGCTGTTGCTGGATAAGAGCCTGAAACACATCACGATTAATGGTGATAACCTGCATGCCTATCTCGGCGTTCAGCGCTTCGACTATGGTCGCGCGGATAACGAAAACCGCGTTGGCCAGGTCACCGGTCTGGCATGGACGGAAGTGGGCGGCGATCTGCTGACCATCGAAACCGCCTGTGTACCGGGTAAAGGCAAGCTGACCTATACCGGCTCGCTGGGTGAAGTGATGCAGGAGTCCATTCAGGCGGCGCTGACCGTGGTGCGCGCGCGCGCGGAGAAACTGGGTATCAACCCGGATTTCTACGAAAAACGCGACATCCACGTACACGTACCTGAAGGGGCGACGCCGAAAGATGGTCCAAGCGCGGGTATTGCCATGTGTACCGCTCTGGTTTCTTGCCTGACAGGTAACCCGGTGCGTGCTGATGTGGCAATGACCGGTGAAATCACCCTGCGCGGTCAGGTTCTGCCAATCGGTGGCTTAAAAGAAAAACTGCTGGCGGCGCATCGTGGTGGGATCAAAACCGTATTGATCCCTTACGAAAACAAACGCGATCTGGAAGAGATTCCGGACAACGTGATTGCCGACCTGCAGATCCATCCTGTTAAGCGAATTGAGGAAGTACTTAGTCTCGCATTGCAGAATGAACCGTCCGGAATGCAGGTTGTAACCGCAAAATAGTGACCTCGCGCAAAGAGCGTCAATAAAAACAAGGCTGGTAAGTCATTTCGCACTTGCCAGCCTTTTTTTGTATAGCTAATTTAGATTGCTGATTAGGTCAGCCATCAACAACGGGTGTTGTAAGGTCATGGCAGGCCTGATATAACTGCTGCGCGGTCGCGTTGTGAAGGATTCAGGCGCGATATAAATTATAAAGAGAGGAAGAGAACAGTGAATAAATCTCAACTGATTGACAAAATTGCTGCTGGTGCTGATATTTCTAAAGCTGCAGCTGGACGTGCGTTAGATGCATTAATTGCTTCTGTTACTGAATCTCTGCAGGCTGGGGACGACGTTGCACTGGTAGGCTTCGGTACTTTTGCTGTTAAAGAGCGTGCTGCCCGTACTGGCCGCAACCCTCAGACCGGTAAAGAGATCACCATTGCTGCCGCTAAAGTGCCGGGTTTCCGTGCAGGTAAAGCGCTGAAAGACGCAGTAAACTGATTGCTTTCCCGTTTCAGGGAAGCCGGATAGTACAAGGGCGCATCTTTTGATGTGCCTTTTTTGTTTGTCCAGACCTGATTTGTGCGAGTTTATGCGAGTTGTGGGCTGACAATCGCCCCGTTTTCTTGTCACAATACGACTTTACGCGCGACGGGCAGGATTTTCCGTCAGCGTCAGGTAACCAGTCACATACAGCGGAGTGTTGTTACACCATGATGGACAGCTTACGCACGGCTGCTAACAGTCTCGTGCTCAAGATTATTTTCGGTATCATTATCGTGTCGTTCATATTGACCGGCGTGAGCAGTTACCTTATTGGCGGTGGCGCGAACTATGCCGCAAAAGTGAATGGCCAGGAGATCAGCCGCGGCCAGTTCGAGAATGCTTTTGCCGGTGAACGTAACCGTATGCAGCAACAGCTGGGCGACCAATTCTCTGAACTGGCAGCAAACGAAGGGTATATGAAGACCCTGCGTCAGCAGACGCTGAACCGTCTTATCGACGAAGCGCTGCTGGATCAGTATGCCAAAAAACTCGGCCTTGGCATTAGCGATGAGCAGGTGAAAAAAGCCATCTTCTCCACGCAAGCCTTCCAGTCTAACGGTAAATTCGACAACGCGCGTTACAACAGCATCGTCAACCAGATGGGGATGACGGCCGATCAGTACGCGCAGGCGCTGCGTAACCAACTGACCACCCAGCAGCTCATCAATGCCGTTGTTGGCACCGATTTCATGCTCAAAGGCGAAACGGATGAACTGGCTGCGCTGGTGGCGCAGCAGCGCGTTGTACGTGAAGCGACCATTGATGTTAACGCCCTGGCGGCGAAACAGCAGGTGAGCGACGCTGACATTAACGCCTGGTACGAGCAGAACAAGAATACCTTTGTTTCTCCTGAACAGTTCCGCGTGAGCTACATCAAGCTGGATGCGGCTGCGCTGCAGGAAAGCGCGTCTGACGCGGAAATCCAGTCTTACTACGACCAGCATCAGGATCAGTTCACACAGCCGCAGCGTAACCGCTACAGCGTGATTCAGACCAAAACCGAGGCGGATGCCAAAGCGGCACTGGATGAGCTGAACAAAGGCGCTGATTTTGCGACCGTCGCGAAAGCGAAATCCACCGACATTATCTCTGCGAAAAACGGCGGCGATATGGGCTGGCTGGAAGACGCGACCACGCCGGACGAGCTGAAAAATGCCGGTCTGAAAGAGAAAGGCCAACTGTCTGGCGTCATTAAATCATCCGTAGGTTTCCTGGTCGTGCGTCTGGACGACATCACCGCGGCGAAAACCAAGCCGCTGGCTGAGGTTCGTGACGATATCGCGGCAAAAGTGAAGCAGGAAAAAGCGCTGGATGCCTACTATGCGCTGCAGCAGAAAGTGAGTGATGCTGCCAGCAACGACAACGAATCTCTGGCGGGTGCCGAGCAGGCGGCTGGGGTGAAAGCGGTTGAGACGGGCTGGTTTGGTCGTGACAACCTGCCGGAAGAGCTGAACTTCAAACCGGTTTCTGATGCCATCTTCAACGGTGGTCTGGTTGGTGAGAACGGCACGCCGGGCAGTAACTCAGACATCATTACCGTCGATGGCGATCGTGCGTTTGTGCTGCGCGTCAGCGAGCACAAGCCAGAAGCGGTCAAACCGCTGGCGGAAGTGAAGGATCAGGTCGTCGCTCAGGTTAAGCACAACAAAGCGGAACAGCAGGCGAAACTGGATGCTGAGAAGATTCTGGCCGATCTGAAAGCAGGTAAACAGGACGCGCTGAAAGCGGCTGGCCTGAGCTTCGGTGAAGCGAAAACGCTGAGCCGTACTGGTCAGGACCCTATCAGCCAGGCCGCGTTTGGCCTGACTCTGCCGGCGAAAGACAAGCCAAGCTTCGGCACCACTACCGATATGCAGGGTAACGTCGTTCTGCTGGCGCTGGATGAAGTGAAAGCCGGCACTCTGCCAGACGCGCAGAAGAAGGCGATGGTCCAGGGGATTACCCAGAACAATGCCCAGATTGCCTTCGAAGCCATGATGAGCAACCTGCGTAAAGAGGCCAAAATTAAGCTGGGCGATATCATTACTCAGCAGCAATAATTACGTATCTGCTTGCAGATTTTCGCAACGCTCTGCAATAACTAAAGGCCGCTTTCGCGGCCTTTTCCATTTCTGCACTCTGCTGTTTGTGCCTCTTTTATCGGGCGGCTATCGTGACGTGGCTGTCTACAAACAAGGAGATAACAGCATGAAATGTGGAATCAAAGCACTGTTAATTACGCTGGCTATTGCCACCACTGGTATGAGCGCGGGCGCACTGGCGGCGGCACCTGCCGCTAAACCACAGGCGGTACAGAGTAAGACCGACGCCGCAGCGCCGGGGCAGGGGCAAACCAAAGCGACTGACGTTGGTAAAAACGTGGATGATGACGGTACGCGAGTCAGCATCAATTCGGCCTCTGCGGAAGAGCTGGCCCGCGTGATGAATGGCGTCGGGCTGAAAAAAGCGCAGGCCATCGTAAGCTATCGTGAAGAGTATGGTCCTTTCAAAACGGTCGACGATCTCAAGCAGGTTCCGGGCATGGGGAGCGCGCTGGTTGAGCGCAACCTCGCACACCTGACGTTGTAATCTCACAATTACTTGCACAGCGGCAAAATTTTGCCAGGATAAAGAGGTCATACCAGTTATGACCTCTCATCCTACAATAACAGTAAAGGCTATTGCGCTATGCAGACAAAAATAAAAGTACGCGGTTTTCACCTCGACGTTTACCAGCATGTGAACAATGCCCGCTACCTGGAGTTTCTTGAGGAAGCGCGCTGGGACGGGCTGGAAAACAGCGAAAGCTTTCAGTGGATGACCGCGCACAACATCGCGTTCGTGGTCGTCAATATTAATATCAACTACCGTCGCCCTGCCGTGTTGGGCGATGTGCTCACGGTGACCAGCCAGGTGCAGCAGATCAATGGCAAAAGCGGCGTGTTAAGCCAGGTGGTTACGCTCGATCCCGAAGGGCCGGTGGTGGCTGATGCGTTGATCACCTTTGTCTGTATCGATCTGAAAACGCAGAAAGCGCTGCCGCTGGAAGGGGAATTGCGCGAAAAGCTGGAACTGATGATCGTGTAACACAGGTTCAGGCTTACCCGTGCTGTCGACACCTGTTATGCGACAGCACGGTCAGGTCGCCCTATTTAAGCCCGGTTTTTTTCTGCATTGCGGCCATCACGCCGGCTTTATTGGCAAGATAGTGGTTCAGCCCGTTAGCGCGCAGATTACAGGCGGCGCACTGGCCGCAACCGTCGCCTTTAATGCCGTTGTAGCAGGTGAGGGTTTCGCTGCGAACCAGGTCCAGCTTGCCCCAGTAGTCGGCCAGCGCCCAGGTTTCGGCTTTATCCAGCCACATCAGCGGGGTTTCAAAGCGCGTCTCTTTCGCCATCCCCAGATTGACGGCGTGATTTAACGCCTTCACGAACTCATCACGACAGTCCGGGTAGCCGGAGAAGTCTGTTTCACACACGCCCGTGATCACCGCTTCGGCTTTTACCTGGTAGGCATAAATTGCCGTCAGGGTGAGGAACAGAATATTGCGGCCCGGCACGAAGGTATTCGGAATGCCGCTGGCATCGGGTTCGTAGTCCGGGACGGGAATACTGTCCCGGGTGAGGCTACTCACGGCCAGTTCATTTAACAGCGTAACGTCCAGCACCTTGTGCGCGCGTGCGCCCAGTTTCAGGGCCAGTTCAAGGGCAACGTCGATCTCAGCGCGATGACGCTGACCATAATCGAAAGTGACACAGTGAACCTCATCGTACTGATGAAGAGCCTGGACCAGGCAGGTAGTAGAGTCTTGTCCTCCGCTGAACACGACGACGGCACGTTTCATAAATCATCTCGACTGTTACGGTAAAAACGTTATGTTACCGTCTGCCTGTGGCGGCGACCAGCTTCTTCACGATTTGGGGGCGGGCAGCCAGGCTTCGGTAAAATCAAACCAGCCGCGGGTGTTGAGGCGAATCCCATTCACGCCCGGCGGCGCGCTGATCTGATACTGATAATTAAAGAGCGGCGTCAGCACCGCATTTTCCATTAATCGGCTAAAAATGGCCTTCAGGCCCGCGTGCCGATCCCGAGCTTCGGCCTGAGTCTGTACCGCATCCAGCGTGGCTTGCAAATGGGCGTACGCCGGTGCGCTTAACACGTGTGGCCAAAGCGTATCGCAGCGCAGCCACTGCTCAAGCGTATACGCTGGCGCTTCGCCAATCAGCCTGTCGCCCATCATGATGTCTGCTTCGGCAAGCTGCTGGCATCCGTCCCACGTCTTGGCGTCATGAAAGATGACGGTCAGCTCACAACCCTGTAGCGCCAGGTACGTCTTCAACTGGCTGGCCATGGTGTGAAGCTCAACGGGAAGATGGTAAACCAGCGTCAGTGCTTCAGGCAGGGCAACATCGGTTAAATCAGTCCAGTCGGGGATTGTCCAGCCGGGAAGCAGTTCCCCGGTGGGGGTGATGAGCCCTTCGTTTAGCGGAAGCGTGTGGAGAAGCCTGGAGTGATGAATGATATTAATCAGCCGCTTTGCCTGGTTCTCACTCAGGCGTGCGCTCTGTTTTAGCGTGAGGTAACAGAACCCCAGGCTGGTGCTGCTGCTTACCAGCCGCAGACTTTCCAGCTCGTCGGCCTCACCAATCGCGATTTGCACCGGGTGACGGCAGCTGGTACCCAACCTGTGATCAAAAAGCTGGGGTGTGATCCAGTATTCGATGGCTTTGAGCAGCGGATGGCTCAGGTGGTACTGCTCATGGCTTTCAAGACGAACCAGGTCGGGTTCAAAGGCGACCAGCCGAAAGGGGCCGCTGCCAATCGTCGAATGGTCGGGATGCGCCAGACGGCTACAGTAGGTCGCCAGCCTGTGCGGCAGCCAGTAATCCGGATGATGTAGCGTAAACGTCAGGCACTGCGGATGCGTTGTTTCGATACAGAGGACGCTCTGAAACAGGGTGCGCAGGGCGGGAAGCGTCAACAGCGCGGTCAGGCTCCGCTGGAGATGCGCCGTTTCAATTTTATCGCCGTTATGCCAGTGCAGCGTGGAGCGAATGTAGAAATGCCAGCGCAGGCCATCATCCGACACATCCCAGTGATGCGCCAGATCGCCCGTCGGCTCACTGCTGTTGCCGTGAAATCGCGTCAAACCTGAGAAGACTTGCCCTGCCAGATGCTGCTCTGCCCGACCCGGTAAAAAGCCCGGCTGAAGCGGCTCAAGTGAGCGGTAGTAGGGAATGCGCAGCGTCGGCGTGTCGTTTTGCCACTGCCCACCCAAAAACGGGTGCAGCAGGGCACGCAAATCTTCGGGAGCAAGCTGCGCCAGCTCGAGGGCGTTATGTTGCTGCCCGCTTTTTAGCGCTTCTTCCATCATCGTGTTGCGCAGTGATTCCGGAGTGACGTGAAACGTCAGCGCACCGCGCCTTCCACGCCCGGACTGCGCGCGCCAGGTCAGCCAGCCCGCCTCCTGGGCCTGACGCAGCAGAGTACGGACATGTCGCTCGCTACAAAAGCAGCGGCTGGCAAGTTCATTTACGGTTACCTGCTGCGGCGCGCCAGCGGAAGGTTGCCACAGGCGTTGATACTGGTTAAGACGGTTAAGTTGGCGCATAAGAAACCCGGAACAATAATTCTCATCTATTCACTATTACTTCCGTATATCTCACACGATACTGATGCACAAGTTAACCGCATCACATTTCGGGAGTAATCATGGCTCGGCTCGCTGCATTTGATATGGACGGTACGCTGTTAATGCCGGATCACCGTTTAGGGGAGAAAACCCTGAACACGCTGAAGCGCCTGCACGAGCGTAATGTCACCCTGACGTTTGCCACCGGGCGCCATGTTCTGGAAATGCGCCATTTGCTGGGCGCGTTTGCCCTCGATGCCTTTCTGATCACCGGTAACGGGACGCGAATTCACTCTGTAGAAGGCGATGTGCTGTACCGACAGGATCTCAACCCGGAAGTGGCAGATATCGTGCTGCACAGTACCTGGGACACGCAGGCCAGCATCCACGTCTTTAACGATCGGGGCTGGTTTACCGGAAGCGACATCCCGGAATTATTGCACGCGCATGTGTATAGCGGTTTTAAATACCAGCTTATCGATCTGCGTCGGATCCCCGCCCATGCGGTGACCAAGATCTGCTTCTGCGGCGATCACGACGATCTCTGTCGCTTACGGATCCAACTGAATGAGGCGCTGGGCGACCGGGCGCACCTGACCTTCTCGGCGGTGGATTGCCTGGAAGTGCTGCCGGTGGGCTGTAACAAAGGTTCCGCTCTGGCGGTGCTGAGCGACCACCTGGGATTAACGCTGCAGGAGTGCATGGCGTTCGGTGACGCCATGAACGACCGCGAAATGCTGGGTAGCGTAGGTCGCGGTCTGATCATGGGGAATGCGATGGCGCAGCTGAAAGCAGAACTTCCCCATCTGCCGGTTATCGGTCACTGCCGTAATGAAGCAGTGTCCCATTTTTTGACGCATTGGCTGGACAATAACAACCTCCCATATTCCCCCGAATAGTGAGACCCTTCCAGCAAGCCAGGCTTCGGTCTGGCTTTTTTTATTTCAGCAGTTGAGCAATCTGCGCCTTCCAGGGGGCGATATCACCGATGTTGGCCTGCACCCACTCCGCATTGTAGTAGGTCTCGAGATAACGCTCTCCGCTGTCGCACAGCAGCGTGACGATGGAACCGGTGCGTCCCGCTTCGCGCATACGTGCGGCAAGCTGCAGCGCGCCCCACATATTGGTGCCTGTCGAGGCGCCCACTTTGCGGCCCAGCTGCGTTTCCAGCCAGTGCGCCGTTGCCACGCTGGCGGCATCCGGCACGCGCATCATCTCGTCCACAACGTCGGGGATGAAAGAGGGCTCAACGCGCGGACGGCCAATCCCTTCAATCTTACTCCCCACCGGGCTGCGCAGACCGGCATCGCGGTTTTGCCAGTAGTCGAGGAACACGGAGTTCTGCGGGTCAACTACCATCAGCTGGGTATCGTAACCCTGGCAGCGGATATAGCGTCCGATCGTGGCTGACGTGCCGCCGGTACCGGCGCTCATCACAATATAGGACGGAACCGGATGCGGTTCGTGGGTCATCTGGCGGAAAATACTGTCGGCAATGTTGTTATTCCCGCGCCAGTCCGTTGCGCGCTCGGCGAAGGTGAACTGGTCCATATAGTGGCCGTTCAGCTCACGGGCCAGCATTTCGGAGGCGGCGTAGATTTCGCAGGCGCTTTCCACAAAGTGGCAGCGACCGCCGTAAAATTCGATCTGTTCGATTTTGCGTTTTGCGGTGCAGGAGGGCATCACCGCAATAAACGGCAGGCCCAGCAGGCG
Organism: Enterobacter sp. fkY84-1; assembly: GCF_052974705.1. Lineage (NCBI taxonomy): Bacteria > Pseudomonadati > Pseudomonadota > Gammaproteobacteria > Enterobacterales > Enterobacteriaceae > Enterobacter > Enterobacter sp. fkY84-1. Next base: position 1,042,816 of record NZ_CP169393.1, read on the forward strand.
GGCGAAATAGGCTTCGGACACCGCCGTTGAACCGGAAGAGGATTCAATGATGGTGGTGCCTTCTTTAATCCAGCCGTTACATAAACCGTATAAAAACAGCGAGCGCGCCAGGCGATGCTTTAGGCTGCCGGTAGGATGGGTGCTTTCATCTTTCAGATAGAGCTGAATGCCGTCAAATCCCGGCAGGGAAAGGCGAATCAGGTGCGTATCCGCCGAGCGCTGATAGTCGGCATTGATTTCGCTGATCGCATGTTTAACCCAGGTGCTATTCATCGTCGTTATCCGTTTGTCATTTTGTGCCTAGCATAGCGAAAAGCACAGAAAAAATTGTTGCTATCTGGCCTTTAAAATAGAATTAAGGGAGAAAAATTTTCTCTGTGAGGTGGGTATGCTAGATAAAATTGACCGCAAGCTCCTTTCATTGCTGCAAAGTGACTGTACCCTCTCTTTGCAGGCGCTGGCAGATGCCGTTAATCTGACCACCACCCCGTGCTGGAAGCGGCTTAAGAAGCTGGAAGATGACGGTATTCTGCTGGGGCGCGTCGCGCTGTTAGATCCTGAAAAACTGGGGCTTGGGTTGACGGCATTTGTGCTGATAAAAACCCAGCATCACAGCAGCGAGTGGTATTGCCGCTTCGTTACCCAGGTGTCTGAGATGCCCGAAGTGCTCGGTTTCTGGCGTATGGCCGGCGAGTACGATTACCTGATGCGCGTCCAGGTGGCCGACATGAAGCGTTATGATGACTTCTACAAGCGGCTGGTGAACAGCGTGCCGGGGTTATCGGACGTCACCTCAAGCTTCGCCATGGAACAGATTAAATACACCACAGCATTACCCATTGAATAACTTCGTAAAATACCTTCAGGAACAAACCGCGTGCGATTATTTGCCCAATTAAGCTGGTACTTTCGTCGGGAGTGGCAACGCTACCTCGGTGCAGTCGCCCTGCTTATTATCATTGCTATCCTGCAGCTGATCCCGCCGAAAGTGGTGGGCTACGTCGTGGATGGCGTCACCGAACAGCATTACACCACCGCACGGGTGTTGATGTGGGTTGGCACGCTGGTGCTGACGGCGGTCATTGTTTATCTGCTGCGCTACGTCTGGCGCGTGCTGCTGTTTGGTGCGTCCTATCAGCTGGCCGTTGAGCTGCGTGAAGATTTTTATCGCCAGCTGAGTCGACAGCATCCCGAATTTTATCTGCGCCATCGCACCGGGGATCTTATCGCGCGCGCGACTAACGACGTCGATCGCGTGGTCTTTGCCGCCGGGGAAGGGGTGCTGACGCTGGTGGACTCGCTGGTAATGGGCTGCGCGGTTCTGATCGTCATGTCAACGCAGATTAGCTGGCAGCTGACCCTGCTGGCGCTGCTGCCGATGCCGCTCATGGCGCTGGCGATCAATCGCTATGGCGAACAACTGCACGAGCGCTTCAAGCTGGCGCAGGCGGCGTTTTCGTCGCTGAACGATCGCACCCAGGAGAGCATGACCAGCATCCGCATGATCAAAGCGTTTGGTCTGGAAGACCGGCAGTCCGCGCTGTTTGCCGCCGATGCGGCCGACACGGGGGCGAAAAACATGCGCGTCGCGCGTATTGACGCGCGATTTGATCCAACGATTTATATCGCAATCGGCATGGCAAATATGCTGGCGATTGGCGGCGGGAGCTGGATGGTGGTGCAGGGCACGCTCACCCTGGGCCAGTTGACCAGCTTTGCCATGTATCTGGGGCTGATGATCTGGCCGATGCTGGCGCTGGCCTGGATGTTTAACATCGTGGAGCGCGGCAGCGCCGCCTACAGCCGTATTCGCGCCATGCTGGCCGAAGCGCCGGTGGTCAATGACGGCAGCGAAGCGTTGCCGGAAGGACGCGGCGTCATGAAAGTCGACGTCCGCAAGTTTATCTATCCGCAAACGGAACATCCGGTACTGGAGAACGTCAGTTTTACCCTTCAGCCGGGCCAGATGCTCGGCATCTGCGGCCCGACGGGATCCGGTAAAAGCACCGTGCTGTCGCTGCTCCAGCGTCACTTTGACGTCACCGAGGGCGATATTCGTTTCCATGATATTCCGCTGACCAGGCTGCTGCTGGATGAGTGGCGTGGTCGCCTGGCGGTCGTCAGCCAGACGCCGTTTCTTTTTTCTGACACCGTGGCGAACAACATCGCGCTTGGGTGCCCTGCGGCAACGCAGGAAGAGATCGAGCATGTGGCACGTTTGGCCAGCGTGCATGATGACATTTTGCGCCTGCCGCAGGGGTACGAAACGGAAGTCGGGGAACGCGGCGTCATGCTGTCCGGCGGGCAAAAACAGCGTATCTCCATTGCCCGCGCGCTGCTGCTCAATGCCGAGATCCTGATTCTGGACGATGCGCTCTCCGCCGTGGACGGCCGTACCGAGCATCAGATCCTGCATAACCTGCGCCAGTGGGGCGACGGACGCACGATAATTATCAGTGCCCACCGTTTGTCAGCGCTCACCGAAGCCAGCGAAATTCTGGTTTTGCAGCACGGCCATATTGCCCAGCGCGGGCAGCATGAAACGCTTAGCGAGCAGCCGGGCTGGTATCGCGATATGTACCGCTATCAGCAGCTTGAGGCGGCGCTGGACGATGCGCCGGAGCAGGATGAGGAGGCCGCCAATGCGTAAGCTTGGAACGATGTGGCCGACGCTCAAACGTCTGCTGGCCTACGGCTCGCCGTGGCGTAAACCGCTCTCCGTTGCCGTGCTTTTACTCTGGATTGCGGCGATTGCCGAAGTGAGCGGACCGCTGCTCATCAGCTATTTCATCGACAATATGGTCGCCAAAAGCTACCTGCCGCTCGGGCTGGTGGCGGGATTAGGCGTGGCCTACGTTGGCTTACAGCTGACGGCGGCAGGATTGCACTATGCGCAGTCGCTGCTGTTTAACCGTGCCGCCGTGGGCGTGGTTCAGCAGTTGCGTACCGATGTGATGGACGCGGCGCTTCGCCAGCCGCTCAGCGAATTTGATACCCAGCCGGTCGGGCAGGTGATTTCGCGCGTGACCAACGATACCGAGGTGATCCGCGATCTGTACGTCACCGTGGTGGCAACCGTGCTGCGCAGCGCGGCGCTGATTGGCGCGATGCTGGTGGCAATGTTCAGCCTCGACTGGCGCATGGCGCTGGTGGCGATAACGATCTTCCCGGCGGTGCTGATCGTGATGATCATCTACCAGCGCTACAGCACGCCGATCGTGCGCCGGGTGCGCGCCTATCTGGCCGATATCAACGATGGCTTCAACGAAGTGATCAACGGCATGAGCGTCATCCAGCAGTTCCGCCAGCAGGCGCGCTTTGGCGAGCGCATGGGCGAAGCCAGCCGTTCGCACTATATGGCGCGTATGCAGACGCTGCGCCTGGACGGTTTCCTGCTGCGACCGCTGCTGAGCCTGTTCTCGGCGCTGGTGCTTTGCGGGCTGCTGATGCTCTTTGGCCTGAGCGCAAACGGTACGATTGAAGTGGGCGTGCTGTACGCTTTCATTAGCTATCTGGGACGCCTTAACGAGCCGCTGATCGAACTCACTACGCAGCAATCGATGCTGCAACAGGCGGTTGTCGCCGGTGAGCGCGTCTTTGAGCTGATGGACAGGCCGCGCCAGGCCTACGGCAATGACGAGCGACCTCTGCAAAGCGGGGCTATCACCTTTGATAACGTCTCATTTGCCTATCGCGAAGACCGTCTGGTGTTGCAGGAGATTACGCTCGATGTGCCGTCACGCGGTTTCGTCGCGCTGGTGGGCCACACCGGCAGCGGTAAAAGCACGCTCGCCAGCCTGCTGATGGGCTACTATCCGGTCACGCAAGGCGAAATCCGCCTCGACGGACGTCCGCTCGCGTCGCTCAGCCACACGGTGTTACGCAAAGGCGTTGCGATGGTGCAGCAGGATCCGGTCGTGCTGGCCGATACCTTCTACGCCAACGTAACCCTGGGACGGGACTATTCAGAAGCGCAGGTTTGGGCGGTACTGGAAACGGTGCAGCTGGCAGAGCTGGCGCGCGGGTTTAGCGACGGGATCAACACGAAGCTGGGCGAGCAGGGCAACAATCTCTCCGTGGGGCAAAAACAGCTCCTGGCGCTGGCGCGCGTCCTGATTGAAACGCCGCAGGTGCTGATTCTGGACGAAGCCACGGCCAGCATAGATTCTGGAACCGAGCAGGCGATTCAGCAGGCGCTGGCCGCCGTACGCGACCACACGACGCTGGTGGTGATTGCTCACCGGCTCTCCACCATCGTCGACGCGGACACGATTCTGGTGCTGCATCGCGGACAGGCCGTGGAGCGAGGTACGCACCGCGAGCTGCTGGAAGCACAAGGGCGCTACTGGCAGATGTACCAGCTGCAGCTGGCGGGCGAAGAGCTGGCCGCCAGCGTGCGTGATGAAGAGTCCCTTAGCGCCTGATGCACTAAAATGAGGCGCCGCGCTAACAGTCATTCCTGTTGGTGCAAAACTGAAACGCACCCTGCACCGGCATGGTGCGTTTTTTTCACCGGTTCATTTATCAGAACCGTGTAACGCACATCGCACCGCGATTCCCTCACGTTTTCATTTCTGGCACATCCCTTGCAATACCTTCCGCGTAAGCTGCGGCCATTACCGAATTCTGACTGGAGGGGATCTATGAAGCTGGTTACGGTTGTAATCAAACCATTCAAACTCGAAGACGTGCGTGAAGCATTGTCTTCAATCGGTATTCAGGGACTGACTGTCACCGAAGTGAAAGGCTTTGGTCGTCAGAAGGGTCATGCCGAGCTTTATCGCGGGGCGGAATACAGCGTTAACTTTCTGCCAAAAGTAAAAATTGATGTCGCGATTGCTGACGATCAGCTTGATGAAGTCATTGATGTCATTAGCAAAGCGGCCTACACCGGCAAAATTGGCGACGGCAAAATTTTCGTTGCCGAACTGCAGCGCGTCATTCGCATCCGTACCGGCGAATCTGACGAAGCGGCACTGTAATTAACGCCTGGCACACAGTGATAGGGATCGAGAAAATGAAGATAGCAACACTTAAAACGGGTCTGGGTTCGCTGGCGCTGCTGCCGGGCCTGGCGCTGGCTGCTGCCCCTGCGGTGGCCGACAAAGCCGATAACGCCTTTATGATGATCAGCACCGCGCTGGTGCTTTTCATGTCCATTCCGGGCATTGCGCTGTTCTACGGCGGTCTGATCCGTGGCAAAAACGTTCTCTCCATGCTGACGCAGGTTGCCGTGACGTTTGCACTGGTCTGCGTGCTTTGGGTGGTTTACGGTTACTCTCTGGCGTTCGGCACGGGTAACGCGTTCTTTGGTAACTTCGACTGGGTGATGCTGAAAAACATTGAACTGACCGCGCTGATGGGCAGCTTCTATCAGTATATTCACGTGGCGTTCCAGGGCTCGTTCGCCTGCATTACCGTCGGGCTGATTGTGGGCGCGCTCGCCGAGCGCATTCGTTTCTCTGCGGTCCTGATCTTCGTTGTGGTCTGGCTAACGCTCTCCTATGTGCCGATTGCGCACATGGTCTGGGGCGGTGGTCTGCTGGCCACGCACGGCGCGCTGGACTTCGCGGGCGGTACCGTTGTCCACATTAACGCCGCGGTCGCGGGTCTGGTGGGCGCTTATCTGATTGGCAAACGCGTGGGCTTCGGTAAAGAGGCGTTCAAACCGCACAACCTGCCGATGGTCTTTACCGGTACTGCGATCCTCTACTTTGGCTGGTTTGGCTTCAACGCCGGCTCAGCCAGTGCCGCGAACGAAATCGCCGCGCTGGCCTTCGTGAACACCGTTGTAGCCACGGCGGGTGCAATCCTCTCCTGGGTGTTTGGCGAGTGGGCGGTGCGCGGTAAACCTTCCCTGCTGGGTGCCTGTTCAGGTGCGATTGCCGGTCTGGTTGGTATCACTCCTGCGTGTGGTTATGTCGGTGTCGGCGGTGCGCTGCTGGTCGGCCTGGTGTCGGGTCTGGCGGGTCTGTGGGGCGTCACCGCACTGAAACGAGTTCTGCGCGTGGATGACCCTTGCGATGTGTTCGGCGTGCACGGCGTGTGCGGGATTGTCGGCTGTATCATGACCGGTATCTTCGCGGCGAAATCGCTCGGTGGCGTGGGCTACGCAGAAGGCGTCACTATGGTTCATCAGGTGCTGGTGCAGCTGGAAAGCATCGCTATCACCGTGGTGTGGTCTGCGGTCGTCGCTTTCATCGGCTACAAGCTGGCGGACATGACGGTCGGCCTGCGCGTACCGGAAGAGCAGGAGCGCGAAGGTCTGGATGTGAACAGCCACGGCGAGAATGCGTATAACGCATGATCTGAGTGTCTTGCCGGGTGGCGGCTTCGCCTTACCCGGCCTACAACAGCACAAAACGTAGGCCCGGTAAGCGTCGCGCCACCGGGCTTTTTACATCAACCTCTGTTACGCATCACCCCTTCCTGCACCGTTGAAGCGACCAGCACGCCGTCCTGAGTATAAAACTCCCCACGTACAAACCCGCGGGCGCTGGATGCCGACGTACTCTCCACGCTGTAGAGCAGCCACTCGTTCATGTTGAAGGGACGGTGGAACCACATCGAGTGATCGATCGTCGCGACCTGCATCCCTTTTTCGAGGAAGCCGACGCCGTGCGGCTGCAGCGCCACCGGCAGGAAGTTGAAGTCAGACGCATAGCCCAGCAGATACTGATGGACGCGGAAATCTTCCGGCACGGTGCCGTTGGCGCGGATCCACACCTGACGCTTTGGCTCGGCGGTGTGGCCCTTCATCGGGTTGTGGAACTCGACGGGGCGGATCTCAAGCGGCTTATCGCAGAGAAACTTCTCTTTAACCTGCGGCGGCAGCAGATGCGCCAATGCGCGAGCGATATCCGTTTCCGATTTAAGATCGTCCGGCGAGGGGGCAGGGGGCATGACCTTCTGATGCTCGTAGCCCGGCTCCGGTGCCTGGAAAGAGGCGGTCATGTAAAAGATCGGCTTACCGTTCTGGATGGCCGCGACGCGGCGCGCGCTGAAGCTGTTGCCGTCTCGCAGAACTTCAACGTCATACACGATGGGTTTGGCGCTATCGCCAGGGCGTAAAAAGTAGCTGTGGAATGAATGCACCAGACGGTCTGCCGGGACAGTCTCCTTTGCAGCGTACAGCGCTTGTCCAACGACTTGCCCACCGAAGACCTGGCGTAAGCCTAAATCTTCGCTCTGTCCGCGAAAGAGTCCTTCCTCAATTTTTTCCAGATTCAGTAATGTCAGCAGATTGTTCAGTGCCTGACTCATAGTTGTCCTCAATAAACGCCGTAGCGAAAGATAGGCAGAGTATAACGCAGAAATGAAAGTGGTCCGATGGGTAGAATAATCTGAATATCGGGATGATTTCAGGCATTAATCAGTGAGTTGTGCCACACTTAAAAACGTTATGTGATTGAAACGACATCGGATGGGATCGATCCCGCTGGTGCATTGATGATAAGGAGACTTCAATGAAACTCGTGCCTATGCTAAGTGGTGTAGCGATTGCGGTGGCGTTGTCCGCCTGTGCCGGTAAGAGCGCCCAGGTGCCAGTGCCAGCAGCTGACCCGAACGGGATTAATACCCTTTCGCAGCAGTCCATTCAGCAGCCTAACGTTTCCGGTACCATCTGGATTAAACAGAAAGTTGCGTTGCCGCCGGATGCGGTATTAACGGTGACGCTGTCTGATGCTTCCCTGGCCGACGCGCCATCGAAAGTCGTGGCCCAGCGTGCCGTCCGTACTGAAGGCAAGCAGGCGCCGTTTAGCTTCGTGTTGCCGTATAACCCGTCTGACGTGCAGCCTAATGCCCGTATTCTGCTGAGCGCAGCGGTCACCATCAACGGTAAGCTGGTGTTTATCACCGATACGGTCCAGGAAGCGATTAACAACGGTGGAACCAAAATCGATCTGAACCTGGTGCCAGTACAGCAGACCGAAGTGCCGGTCGCACCGCAAACCAATCAGCCGTCTCTGCCAACCCCACCGACGCAGATGTAATAGGGTTATTCCCCTCTCCTTAGGGAGAGGGGTCAGTACACCCACCGGTACTTCTGTAAATCGATCTTACCCGACCCTGACACCTGCACCCCTTCTGAAAGTAACGCCTGACGCTGACGCTGGAGATCCGGCCCGGTGAGTGAGATGGCGCCATGACGGTTCACCACCCGATGCCAGGGCAGCGTGCTGCCTTCCGGCAGCCGTTTCAGGACGCCTCCAACCTGTCGCGCCGCGCGAGGGGAACCGGCCAGGCGCGCGACATCACCATAGGTGGTGACATAGCCTTCCGGGATTGAAGCCACGATTTGCCATACGCGCTGTGGAAAAGAGTCCTGCTCGTCCATACCTTCACCTGCGGGGAGTTTCTGGAGAGCCATGGTAAACGAAGATCGCCCTGATTGCTGCGCCTGTTTGCGCAAGAAACCAGCATCCGGTTCCTGGCGGCTTGCAATTGGGCCTTCGCACAGGGATAATGCGCCAGCGCGTTGGTTATCAACGCTCTCAATGGGGGCTCTGTTGGTTCTCCCGCAACGCTACTCTGTTCACCAGGTCAGGTCCGGAAGGAAGCAGCCAGGGCAGACGACGTGTGTGCCGGGATGTAGCTGGCAGGGCCCTCACCCATTTCTGAGCCTCTGCGTTCTTCCCTGATTTTTGCCCTCTTCCCTGACGTTATTCCCTAATAAGATTATGCCTATAGCATGTAATATATATTTCATCGCGCTGAAATATTAATGTCATAAACTTGTAATAATAGTCGGGCATTTTATCCTTGGCCGTCTATTTTCTGGCAAAACTCAAAAAAATATATATCTGGATAACATTGTTAACTTCGTGTATTAAATAAAGTACTTATTCCGAAGGGAAGTGACAAACATGGCTACAGCGGTATTAAACGTTAAGATTGATGACGCGCTAAAAGAAAGGCTTCGCCACTATGCGGAAGTGAATAACGAGAACTTAAGCGTGACGACAGAGAAACTGCTGCTGCTGGCGTTCGAAGCAGTAGAAGAGGCGGGAGTATCGGAAGAGGATATTGATAATCAGCATACGGAAGAAGAGAGTGTTTCTCCATTTACTCCTAAAGAAATCAAGGCTCTACGTAAACTTCTGAAGAAGAGAAAATGAAACAACAACTGTCAACTGCCAGTGACTACAAAGAGGCCTGCGATCTGCTGCGTTCAGGCTACGTGAAGCATGTACGTCTTGGCTGGAATGTCGGAAGTGATGAGTTCTTTCGTATTGCGTCTGACTGGTGTGATACTGGCGCAAAAATAAAGAAAGACGGTGAAAACTTCGTTATTTCACTGAAAGGGTTTCCTATTCCTGCTCAGCATTAATTCCGGATGGGTGAAAACTGCTGACTGTATCCGTGACAGTCAGCAGTTTTTATTTTTTATGATCGGCTTCAAACTTTTGCTATTAAATCACGCTGCGTTTAACGGCTGGCACGTTTTTATTCAGGGCGAGCCATAACGGTTTAATCCTCAGCAGCGCCTGTTCAAGCTCTGTTGGTTCGAGCGAGAAGGGCATCCGCAAATAGCGGTCAAACGCGCCCGATAAGCCAAACCGCGTACCGGTTCCCAGATTAATCCCCAGAATCTCAGCCCGCGCGGCAAGCTGTGTCGCCAGCATGCCCGGTAGCTCGATCCAGTAAGAGAGCCCGCCTTCCGCTTCATGGAATGTCCAGTCCGGAAAATGTTCACGCAGCAGTTCACCGCATCGATCGCGTCGCTCCGCCAGCATTTTGCGGCGGGCGGGGAGAAACGTCTCGCTGTTGTTGATGAGCCACAGCGCCGCCAGCTGTTCCAGCAGCGGTGAACCTAAATCGAGGGTATCGCGCGTCTGGGCAAGCGTGGCGATCGTGCGCGAGGAGGCGCGGATCCAGCCGAGACGCAGCCCGCCCCAGAAACTTTTTCCGGCGGAGCCTAAGGTGATGACGGTGGCCTGCGGGTTAAAGGAGGCCAGCGGAGGCGGAGGAGGGGCGTCAAACCAGAGATCCACCATCGTTTCATCCACCACCAGCGCCGTACGGGTTTGCGCAGCAATATCGGTAATGGCCTGGCGCGTCGCGATATCCATACAGCGCCCGGTGGGGTTATGAAAATCAGGCATCAGGTACGCCAGGCGCGGCGCGGTTTGGGCAAGCGTGGCGGCAAAGCCATCCGTATCCCAGCCCGTTTCCGGCAGCGACACCCCCACGGGCCGACACTGCGCGCCCTGAATGGCGGCAATCGCCAGCGGATAGGTGGGGTGATCGACCACGACGCGATCCCCGGGCCCGGTCATCATCCGCAGGACCAGCGCGAAGCCGCTGACGGCGCCATTGACCACCATCACTTCGTCCGCGCGGGTGGGAAGGCCCCGCGCGGTATAACGCGCAGCGATGGCCTCCCGCAGCGTTGGCAGTCCTAGCTGATCGTAGCCCGTCAGCGAGAGGTGCTGCGTAATGGCCGTGAGCGCATGGGTATACGCCTGGTGGATCTCCGGCCCGGCATTGAGAGCGGCAGTGGAGAGATCCAGTGCGGCACTCGCTGCGGAAAGCGTGGGAACGGCGCGCGTATCCGGGAGGATCACGCGTGACCCGCTGCCGTGGCGGCTTTCAAGATATCCCTCCTCGCGCAGATGGGCGAGGGCGCTGCTGATGGTGGTCCGGCTCACGTCCAGCGCCGTGGCCAGCTCGCGCTCCCCCGGTAGCCGTGTATTCAATGCCAGACGTCCATCAAGGATTAACAGGCGCAGCGCATCGGCCAACTGCCGCCAGAGCGGCGTGCGGGATGAGGTTTGCTGCCAGTGGCCTAAAAGGCGTACCAGCGACTGGCTTCCGAAGCGACGTGACGACATATGCAGTCCACTATTTGAAAACTGGACATTAATCATAGTGCCATTTTAGGTCAGGATCAAAGCCTGGTTCACTGGAGAAGATAAAAATGGTACGTCGTCTGCTACAACTCTATGTCGGTTTAGGACTGTATGGCCTGTCTACCGCGATGTTTATTCGTTCCGATTTGGGTGTCGATCCCTGGGATGTTTTTCACCTTGGGGTGGGGATACAGCTGGGGATGACTATCGGGACGGTGATCATTTTAACCGGTGCTGCGGTGCTGCTGCTGTGGATCCCCCTGCGCCAGATGCCGGGCCTGGGCACCATCAGCAACGTGATTTGTATCGGTCTGGCGGCGGACGCCAGCATGGCGGTTATTCCGGAACTGGATTCGTTACCTGTTCGCATCGCTTTCCTGGTGTCGGGCATCGTGATGAACGCGATTGCGACCAGCATGTACATTGGCGCCGGTTTTGGGCCTGGCCCGCGCGACGGCCTGATGACCGGCATTCATGCCCGGCTGGGGTGGTCCATTCGCAGCGTGCGTACCTCCATTGAGGTGTCCGTCCTGCTGATTGGGTGCGTGCTTGGCGGCACGTTTGGGGTGGGAACGGTCGTGTATGCCCTGACCATTGGCCCACTTATCCAGCTCTGTCTGCCCTGGTTCCGCCAGAAGCCGCGCGTTGCTGAAATCGCGCAGCCGGAGCGGGTTGTTTAATTTTGCGAAGCGCTCACATGTTTTAGCAGCGTCGCTGTGCCACAATAATGGGCCACAACTCACGCGATGCCACAATGCATGAAAGCGATCACTCTCTATGATGTCGCCCTCCTTGCGGGGGTTTCTTATCAGACCGTCTCTCGCGTCATTAACGACGCGGAGCATGTCTCTGCCCGCACGCGGGAAAAGGTGCAGCAGGCGATGGCGGAGCTGCACTACGTGCCTAACCTGCGGGCACAGCAGCTGGCGGGTAAACGCACCCGCACGCTGGGACTCATCACCACCGATCTGGCCCTGCATGCGCCCTCGCAAATTGTGTCGGCGGTAAAATCACGTGCGGCCGAAAAAGGGGCGAGCGTCCTTATCTCCATGGTCGAGCAACCGCAGCAGTGTCAGGCCGCGCTTCAGGCGCTGCTGGCGCAGCGGGTGGAGGCGTTGCTGGTGAATGTGCCGCTTGACGATCCTGACGCTGAAGCGCTCAGGGCGCTGGCATCACCCGTTCCGGTGCTGTTCCTTGATGTCTCGCCTTCAGCACAGGTAAACAGCCTCGTGTTTAACGCCGGGCAGGGGGCGCATCTGGGCGTTGAGCACCTGCTTTCGCTGGGGCATCAGCATATTGCCCTGCTGAGCGGGCCGGAAAGCTCGGTCTCTGCTCGGGCGCGTCTGGCAGGATGGAAAGCGGCTCTGGCCCGCGCGGGGCATGACGCCGCTGCGGTGGCTTATGGAGACTGGAGCGCGGCCAGCGGTTATGAGAAAGGACATGTGCTGCTGTCGGGTAGCGCATTGCCGGATGCCATTCTGGTAGCTAACGATCAAATGGCGCTCGGGGTAATGCGCGCCTGCGCGGAAAAGGGGATCGCGATCCCGGGCCAGATGTCGGTGGTCGGGTTCGACGATACGGCTGACAGCGCCTGGTTTTCCCCGCCGCTGACGACCATTCGCCAGGCATTTCGCGAGGCGGGCGAGCGCAGCGTGGAGTGGCTGCTGGCCCCCACCGAAGGCGAGACGTGCTGGCAGGTTCAGCTGCCGGTGGCGCTGGTTACCCGGCATTCCACCGCGCGCCGCGCGCCACAGCAGGCCGAACGCGAGGATCTGGCGCAGCAGCTCAGAAGTCTGGCACTTCTGGCCGAGCAGCTTGCCCGCAAATAAAACTTTGTGATCGGACTCGCTACCCTGCGATCGAACGCTTTACCGTCGCATAATGCCAGGGCATGTTAACCAAAATTGTGAGCGCTTCGCAAAGAGGTTGATATGTCTCATACACCTTCGCTGACCCTCAGCGACATCATGGCCCGTCGGGACTGGGAAAACCCCGGCGTTACCCAGTGGAACCGCCTGCCCGCACACGCGCCGTTGCACAGTTGGCGTCATGAATCTTCCGCCAGAGATGACGCTGGATCCCTCAGCAGGCGCTCCCTCAACGGGATCTGGCGGTTTAGCTACTTTTCTGCTCCCGAGCGGGTTCCTCAGGCATGGGTCACCGAAGATTGCGCTGATGTCGTCGCGATGCCCGTGCCGTCTAACTGGCAGATGCAGGGGTTCGATACGCCCATCTATACCAATGTTACCTATCCGATCCCCGTTAACCCGCCTTTTGTACCGCAGGAAAACCCGACAGGTTGTTACTCGCTCACATTCGACGTGGATGACGCCTGGCTTCAGAGCGGGCAAACCCGAATTATTTTTGATGGCGTGAACTCGGCGTTCCATCTGTGGTGCAACGGGCAGTGGATAGGCTATTCCCAGGACAGTCGATTGCCCGCCGAGTTTGACCTCTCGGCGGTATTACGCCCCGGGCAAAACCGCCTGGCGGTCATGGTCTTGCGCTGGTGTGACGGCAGCTATCTGGAAGATCAGGACATGTGGCGCATGAGCGGCATTTTCCGTGATGTCTCCCTGCTGCATAAGCCGGAGACGCACATTGCGGATTATCATGTGGTCACCGATCTGAATGCGGAGCTGGACCGCGCGGTGCTGAAAGTCGAGGTCGCGTTGACAGGCGCTGACTACGCGGAGTGCGGCGTGGCGATAACGCTGTGGCGCAACGGTGAACGCTGTGGCAGCACTACCCAACGGCCAGGCTCTGCCATTGTGGACGAGCGCGGCAACTGGGCCGAGCGGTTAACGGCGGCGATCCCGGTTACAGCCCCGGCGTTATGGAGTGCGGAAACCCCGGAACTCTATCGCCTGACGATCGCGCTTTTGGATGCGCAGGGCAACGTGCTGGAGACGGAAGCCTGCGATGTCGGCTTCCGCCGGGTTGACATCAGCAACGGCCTGCTGAAGCTCAACGGTAAACCGCTGTTGATCCGCGGGGTTAACCGGCACGAGCATCATCCGGAAAACGGCCAGGTGATGGACGAAGCGACGATGCGTCGCGATATCGAGATCATGAAGCAGTACAACTTCAACGCCGTGCGCTGCTCGCATTACCCGAATCATCCGCTGTGGTACCGGCTTTGCGACCGCTATGGACTGTACGTTGTTGACGAAGCCAATATCGAAACCCACGGCATGGTGCCGATGAGCCGCCTTGCTGACGATCCGCGCTGGCTGCCCGCCATGAGCGAGCGCGTGACCCGTATGGTGCAGCGCGATCGTAATCATCCCTCAATTATCCTCTGGTCGCTGGGCAATGAGTCCGGGCACGGTGCAAACCACGACGCGCTGTACCGCTGGGTGAAATCCACGGATCCGACGCGTCCGGTGCAGTATGAAGGTGGCGGCGCGAACACGGCGGCGACCGATATTGTCTGTCCGATGTATGCCCGGGTCGATCAGGATCAGCCCTTCCCGGCAGTGCCTAAATGGTCAATCAAGAAATGGATCGGCATGCCGGATGAAACACGCCCGCTGATCCTCTGCGAATACGCCCACGCGATGGGGAACAGCTTCGGCGGGTTCGCGAAGTACTGGCAGGCGTTTCGCAGCCACCCTCGGTTGCAGGGGGGATTTGTCTGGGACTGGGTCGATCAGGCTCTGACGAAGCAAGATGAAGAGGGCAATTCGTTCTGGGCATACGGCGGGGACTTTGGCGATAAGCCAAACGACCGACAGTTCTGCCTGAATGGGCTGGTCTTCCCCGATCGCACGCCGCACCCGGCGCTGTACGAGGCGCAGCGCGCGCAGCAGTTCTTCACCTTTACGCGGGTCAGCACCTCTCCGCTGGTGATTGAGGTGCAAAGCGGCTACCTGTTCCGCCATACCGATAACGAAGTGCTGAGCTGGACGGTCGCCCGGGATGGGGAGGTGCTGGCTTCGGGCGAGGTGACGCTGGCGATAGCCCCTGAAGGCGCTCAGCGTCTGGAGATCGCTCTGCCGGAATTGAAAGCCGAACCGGGGGAAGTCTGGCTGAATGTTGAAGTGCGCCAGCCGCGGGCAACGCCGTGGTCACCGGCTGACCATCGCTGCGCGTGGGAGCAGTGGCCGCTTCCGTCTCCGCTGTTTGTCGCACCGCCAGCCTCAGCGGGCGAGCAGCCGGTTTTGACGCAAAACGACCGCATCCTGGCGATCGCGCATGGTCAACAGCGCTGGCAGTTCGATCGCGCATCCGGAAACCTGACCCAATGGTGGCGAAATGGCGTGGAAACGCTGATGTCACCTTTGACGGATAACGTCAGCCGTGCGCCGCTGGACAATGATATTGGCGTGAGTGAAGCGACGAGGATCGATCCGAATGCCTGGGTTGAACGCTGGAAAGCGGTGGGCATGTACAATTTCACCTCGCGCGTTCTGTACTGTGAGGCAGAGCAGCATGCGGGCGAAGTTGTGGTTAACACCCTTCACGTCGGGGAGTATCATGGCAAAACGCTGTTCCTGAGCCGTAAAGTCTGGCGGGTGGATGACCAGGGGAGGGTGCACGGCGATATTCAGGTGGATATGGCGTCCGATATCCCGGAACCCGCACGTATTGGCCTGAGCGTTCATCTCGCCGAAACGCCGGAAAATGTGTCTTGGCTGGGGCTGGGGCCGCATGAAAACTACCCGGACAGAACGCTGGCGGCACAGCAGGGACGCTGGATATTACCCCTGGCGGAGATGCACACCCCGTATATCTTCCCGACGGAAAATGGTTTGCGCTGTGATACGCGGGAGCTGGTGCTGGGAACGCATCAGCTACATGGCCGGTTCCATTTCTCGGTGAGCCGCTACAGCCAGCAGCAGCTGCGCGAGACAACCCATCACCATCTGCTGCGGGAAGAGCCGGGGTGCTGGCTCAACCTCGACGCGTTCCATATGGGCGTGGGCGGCGACGACTCCTGGAGCCCCAGCGTTTCACCGGAATTCATTCTGCAAACACGCCAGCTTCGCTACACCTTTAGCTGGCAGCAAAATCCTTAACGGATCATTGAGATGCGGCCACAGGGCGTGGCCGCAGGCTTACGCCAGAATGCCGCTCAGACCGTGCAGGCTCATATAAATTCCTACTACGGTAATCAGCGCAGCGGAAATCCACGGCGCTTTACGGGAAAGCTCGTTAAACCCGGGCCAGCGTTTTGTCGCGTGCTTGAGGCTTAAGGCGGCAATCGCACCGGAAGCCACCAGGGTTAACGCCAGACCAATACTGAAGCTGAACACCAGCGTCGCGCCGAGGGCAAAATGCTTCAGCTGCAGGCAGATCAGCAGAACGGTGATGGATGCCGGGCAGGGGATAAGCCCGCCGGTCAGGCCAAACATGACGATCTGTCCTGTGGTGACGTTTTGTCCGCTAAAGCGCCGGTTGATATCCTGCGCGTGCGCGCGCTGGTGGGCGTCCTGCCACTCTTCTTCAACCAGCGGGTGTTCGTGGTGATGATGGTCATGATCATGGTGGTGGTGATGATCATGGTCGTGATGATGATCGTGTGGCTGGCTCTCTTTCCAGGTTCGCCACGCCATCCACAGGGCGATCGCAACGATCAATACCCCTGAGATCAGCTGGAACCAGGGTTCAGACGTATGCGCATCCCATCCCCGACCAAACCATAAACCCGCCATGGCGATAATCCAGACTACTGCCGTATGCGAAAGCGTGGCTGCCAGGCCGAGCAGGACCGCCTGTTTCAGCGTGCCGCGGATAGCCACGATAAAGGCGGCCATCATGGTTTTTGAGTGACCCGGCTCCAGGCCATGTAGTGCACCGAGCAGGATAGCGCTGGGAACAAACAGCCAGGCATTACCCTGCTGCAGGAGTGAGGCGAAATCGTTCATTGAAATTTCCGGAGTGGAAGCGTGCGCAAATAGTACTCCCCCCCAGTAGCTTAATACTACCCCCCAGTAGAAAAATACTCAGGGGGAGTAGAGCGTGATATGCTCTAAAAGCCAAAACTGAGGGAGACAGAGATGTCACATACCGTTCGCGACAAGAAGATGTTACTGACTCGCCTGAAGAAAATTCAGGGGCAGAGCACCGCGCTCGAAAAAATGCTCAACAGCGAACACGAATGCGCCGAGGTGTTACAGCAGCTGGCGGCGATCCGTGGAGCGGTCAACGGCATGATGATGCAGGTGATTGAAGGGCACCTTACCGATCACGTGGTGAAAGAGCCCGAAGAGGCGCAGCGTGAAGCCGATCTTGGCGTGGTGCTGCAGGTGATGAAATCCTACCTTAAGTAGCGTGCGTGCCGAGGTTATTTTCTGCCCAAAGAATAAATTCCGTCTTTGGTAGCGCTTTGCTGTAGTACCAGCCCTGTCCGTACTGCACGCCGTGCTGGTGCAGCCAGGCGAGCTGCCCGGCGGTCTCGACGCCTTCCGCCACCATCGCCAGCTTCAGCGACTTCGCCATTTCAATAATGTGCGGCGTCACGTTTTTATACTCCAGCGCATCCACGAACGATTTATCAATTTTTAGCGTGTCGACATCCAGATCCTGCAGATAGCTCAGGCTGGAATAGCCCGTACCAAAATCATCAATATAGACAGGGTGCCCCGAACGGCGGAATGCGGCGATAGCCGGCGCGCTGATTTTGGGATCGGCAAAGCCGCGCTCGGTGACCTCAAGAGCGATTTGGCCTGGGTGGACCTTCCATTTGTTCAGCAAGTGACTCAGCAGCGGCGGCAGCGTGCCGGAGGTCAAATCGGCGGGCGCGAGGTTGATGGAGATATGCTGATCGGGGTGAAGATGCAGCCAGCTGCCCATATCCTCGAATACCTTTTCGATAACGAGCTGCGTCAGATGGGAGATAAGCCCGGTTTGTTCAGCAAGAGGGATAAAAATATCAGGTGAGAGGCTGCTTCCGTCCGGCTGCGGCCAGCGCGTCAGCGCCTCTGCGCCGACAATTTTTCCGCTACACAGCGCCACGATGGGCTGATAGTGAACCACAAAATCGCGGCTGTTAATGGCATCAAGCAGGCGGTTGCGCGGCGACTGGATGCGACGCAGTATCCGCAGGACAAAGAGCGCGGCAAGCAGGCTTATCAGGATGCCGAAGGGCAGCCACAAAAGCAGCTGCCGGTGCCATGTTTCAGCCAGCGGTTTGAGCGTAGCCCATGCAACGACGGTAAACCCCAGTTCAGGGACGGGCTTCATAACGTACATTGAACCGTCGTACTGTATGCTGGTCATCTCCTGACCCATGATCATGTCACGGATATGCGGATCGAGCGTATTGCTGCTGGCAAAGATGCGGCGTGTGGTATTTCCTACCAGGGCAGCATCAATCGCTATCTCGCCGAAGGGGATCACATCCACAAGCGAGGCCGGATCGACCAGAACAAGATAGTGACCTTGCCCCAGTACGGCCATGTAGCGATGAAACCCCAGATCGTTTTGCGTGGTCAGCCATGCGCTGTAACCATCTTCGGTAACGCGCATCGGCGGGGGGAAAGGGGCGGCATGGCTGGTTTGTTCAAGAGAGGAGCAGAGTGGCCTGAGGTTGTCGATATAAATCACTTCCTGCACATATCGCCACGAGAAAGCGACCCGTCGCATCTCCCTTAACTGCAGGGGGCTGCACGGCACACCCTCAAAGGCCTGCAGATGATTGAGCGCTTCCTTCGCCTGAGCCACGACCTTGTCGGTTCGTATCAGCACGCGTGAGGCATAGTTATCCAGCGCATCGACAAATTTATCTTCCGCCTGACGATGAGCCAGCCAGATGCTCAGGCAAATGGGGACCAGCACGGAAAAGATAAGTATGCCAGTCACCAGACTGACCAGATGTCGGGTTTTCATGCTGTCGTTTCCTTCCTCGTATACCCGTTCCTGAGCACTGAGTTCCCTGCCTGAAGAGAAAGATTTTACCGCGAAATGATATAGTTATAGCACGTGGGTGGCGTGGTTTTCATTTTATCTCAGGTAAACCAGAAAATATCGTCAGAAGGAAGGGGTTGTTTTTTCAACCTGGCCTGGATATTATTTTGTTATGTTATAACAAAACACAAAGGGTTTACGATGAAACCAAACATCCATCCAGCGTATCGCACCGTGGTCTTCCATGACACCAGCGCGAATGAATACTTCAAAGTGGGCTCAACCATTAAGACCGACCGCGAAATTGAACTCGACGGTGAAACGTATCCGTACATCACCATCGAGGTTTCTTCAAAATCGCACCCGTTTTATACCGGTAAGCAGAAAACGTTCTCCACGGACGGCAGCGCAGCGCGCTTCCGCAAGCGTTTTGGTGGATTTCTCAATGCGAAGCGGGGCTAACCATGCAGGTACTTAACTCATTGCGCAGTGCAAAACAGCGTCACCCGGATTGCCAGATAGTCAAACGCAAGGGACGCCTGTACGTGATTTGCAAATCCAATCCGCGCTTTAAGGCGGTTCAGGGACGTAAAAAAAGACGCTAAACGCGCGTTTCTCGCCAGCTTTCCAGGGATCTTTTCTGTTTGCCATCGGCAGTAAAATTGTCGGTGGCAAGCCAGCTTTCAAAGGCGTTTGCCAGCGCCGGCCACTCTTTGTCGAGAATCGAAAACCAGTCGGTATCCCGGTTATGACCTTTTATGACCAGCGCCTGACGAAAACGCCCCTCAAACTGAAAACCCAGACGCAGTGCCGCTTTGCGGGAAGGCTCGTTCAAACTATTGCACTTCCACTCATAACGCCGGTAGCCCAGGGTATCGAACACATATCGCATCAGCAGATATTGCGCCTCTGTTGACATGGGCGTGCGGCTTAAAAGAGGCGAGAAGTGAACGTGCCCCACCTCCACGACCCCATTTTTAGGATCGATCCGCATCAGGGACAGCGTCCCGACCGGAGACCGGGTCTGGTTATCGATAACGGTAAAGTGTATGGGGTCGGATAACTCGCTTACGCTCGCCACCCATTCGGCAAAATCCTCTGCTGTGGCATCGGGTTCACGCAGTAGCCACGTCCAGCTGCGCGTATCTTCAGCCAGGGAATAGGCGGAAAACAGCGCGTTGGCATGCTCCACGCGCAGCGGTTCAAGCCGACAAAAGCGTCCCTGAAGCACGACCCGGGACGGGGGCTGACGAGGCTGCCAGTCGCTAAGCGCTTCGCCTACGGGCTGTCCGAACTGATTGAATGTCTTCATCTTAATTTCCGTGACGTTGAAAAGAGTTCCAGACTAGTGAATTGCTGGTTCCTTAAAAAGAACCACTGCGCTATGTTTTGATGGTGCCACGAGGAGGCGAGATGAATATACCGGGTGATGAATTTTATACCTTGCTCAATGCTGCCCTGCAAAAACGTGGGGAAGAGACGCGCCAGCGCGCGCTTTATCTTGCGTTACGGGAGGCCATCCTGTGCGGAAGGCTACTGTCCGGCAGCCAGCTTCCCGGTTCGCGAACGCTGGCTCAGCAGCTCTCCCTTTCCCGCAATACCGTCAATGCGGCGCTGGACCAGCTCACGCTGGAAGGGTATTTGCAGCGTAACCGCCAGGGAACGCGGGTGGCACAGCTCGCTCACCGCTCTGTCGCCCGGACATTGCCGGACCCTGCCATCAGGCTCGCCCGGCGGGTCGGCCTGCTGCCAGCGCCCGTGCCCCGGGACATGCCGGTGCTGGCGTTTACCCCGGGAACCCCGGCTATCAACTATTTTCCGCTACCGCTGTGGCGGCGATTGTACGATCGCGTGATGCGCGAGGAGGGAAGTGCCCTGCTAGGGTATGGCGACCCGGCCGGTGAACCGTCGCTGCGGGCAGCAATTGCCCGACACCTCGCCCTGTCCCGCGGTATCGACTGCGACGCCGGCCAGATAGTGATAACGGAAGGGGCGCTTGAGGGGGTTAACCTGTGCACCATGCTGTTGAGTGAGCCTGGCGATGTCGCGTGGGTGGAAAACCCCGGTTATAGCGGGGCAAAGAGCGCGTTTGTTAAAACAGGCCTGACCATGACGGGAATCCCTGTTGATGACGAGGGAATGTGCTGGGAAGGACGGGATGCGCCTGCTCCCTCGCTGATTTTTACCTCACCTTCGCACCAGTTCCCCTACGGAAGCGTGCTCAGTGCCCGGCGACGTCTGGCGCTGCTGGAGCTCGCCCGGCAGCAGAATGCGTGGATCATTGAAGACGATTACGACAGCGAATTCCGTTATGCCGGTGAGCCTGTGCCCGCGATGCTGGGGATGGTCAACAACGCGCCCGTGGTTTATCTGGGAACGTTCAGTAAAACGCTGTTTCCGTCGCTCAGAATGGGGTTCATGGTCTTGCCGCCAGCGCTGGCGAAAGCGGCTCGCCCGGCCATCGGCTCGCTGTTGCGGGGCGGGCATCGTGCCGAACAGCGTACGCTGGCGCTGTTCATTGAAGAAGGCCACTATGCCCGTCATCTTGCCGCCATGCGTCGGCTCTATCGTAAGCGATACCGCCAGCTGCGGGAGGTGCTGGGGGCAGAGCTTCACACGCCGCACCGTATACTGGCCGGTGAAGGCGGGATGCATCTGACGCTGGCGATAGACGATATTGACGACCAGAAGCTGGTGGCGCAGGCGAGGGCGTTTCAGCTGGCACCCGCTGCACTGAGCGGGTATTACCTGGAGGCGAAGCAGGGGCAAACCGGTCTGGTTTTAGGTTACGGCAACACCTCTGCTTCGCAGTTTGCGCCGGGGATCCGGCGTCTGCAGGCGTTAATTACGCAGCAGCAGGGCGCGAAAGGGTAAAGACATCATAGAAAGAGAGCTGGCCTTTGGTGGAGACCATTTTCTGCAGCTTCTCTTTTTGCGCTGTTTCAACGGCCGGAGAGTGCATGATGCTGTCGATCAGCTCCGTGGGCACGAAACGTGTGTTATACCATTCACCGTTGTAGCAGACCCGAAAATCGAGAACGTCGATATCTTCGTAACGGTAGCGCGGATTCACGTCGAAAAAGAAAAAGGCGTTAAAGACCACAAACAGCACAACCAGCAGCCAGACGGAGTCCACCAGCGTTTCGGACTTCAGCATCACAATCAGCGTCGCCAGCCAGGCGGCATACATGGCGACAAACAGTCCAGGATGTTTGCGAATAAAGCTAATGCTAAAGCGCGGGCGATTGTCGCGCTTTTCGCGGAGGTTAAGATCGTCGATGGTGGCGGTAAGCAGGCGCTGTATCTCGGTCATTTTTTGCCTTCATAAGAGTTGACAATACAGGGTGTCTGCCAATTTTAGGGGAGCCATCGGGCTGAAAAAAGTAACAGTCAGGCGCTAAAAGACCATAACAGTTGGCTCCCCGCGCCCTTATAAAGTTTTGATGATTTTTGCCGGATTGCCGCCCACGACGACGTTAGCCGGGACGTCTTTTGTCACCACGGCGCCGGAGGCCACCACCACATTATCACCGATCGTGACGCCAGGGTTAATGACCGCCCGGCCACCAATCCAGACATTATTCCCAATGTTGACCGGTTTCCCAAACTCCACGCCGCTGTTCCGTTCCTCTGCATCCAGCGGGTGGGTGGCCGTATAAATGTGCACACCCGGCGCGAGCATGCAGTTATCGCCGATGCGAACAGGGCAGACATCCAGCATCACGCAGTCGAAGTTCGCGTAAAAGTTTTTGCCCAGATAAATATTGTATCCGTAGTCGCAGCGGAAGCTTGGTTCTATATAAGCGCCTTCGCTTTGCCCCAGAAGTTCCGCCAGGATGTTCTGGCGTTCTGTCTTTTCATCGGGCGCGGTGTGGTTATAGCGGTAAACCAGATGGCGGGCCCGCAGTCGGTCGGCCCGTAACGTCTCATCGCCGGGGCGATAATGTTCACCGGCAATCATCTTCTGTTTTTCTACGCTCATAGGAAACCTCTCTGGAAATGATTACCGCAGGGTAATCGGAACAGGTCGAGAGGGGAACGTTCCCGAAAAGCCGATGTGATTGTCGTCACAACATTGTTGCTGATGAACACGTTTTACACGGAGACCTGGCCTGGGCACAGGGAACATAACGGGATAGGTAAAAAACTCAGAACGTGGCGTAGAACTCTACAGACACCCTTCAAAGATTAACGGACAAATTTCCATACAGAAGTAGGGATTTTGTCATACAACTTATTCATGGTCAGCTCAGCAAGACGATGGTCAGCGGCTGAATAAAATACGGCCAGTTCATTATCAGAAAGCTCGTATTTATTCTTTTCAATCACGCGTTCGAGGGTGTCAATTGACTGACAACGTCGTAAGCGCATTAAATAATCGATTTTAGTGAGTGGTTTATCAGACATAAATTCACCTTAGTAATTGTAATAATTTTAACAGGAAAGGCTAACCGGGTTAGCTCTGCTCACGTTGACGAAACAGCGGAATAGCCGGTTTCCCGATTTACGCCATTTTTGCAAATCCTGGGCGTTAATGCCGTAACTACTGAACAACATAAAGGTGTCGTCCAGGTATTCATCAATTTGCTCAATGAGCTTATTATCTTCATTGTACTTAATTTTATAATTAAGTGCGAAGGTTGCGATATGCTCTATCAGCTCATTCAACTGTAAATTGATGGCAGACGTTGGGTCGTTTACCCAGCCATGGTTGCTTTCATCAAGGTTGGCAAGGCAGTCATGGTACAAGGATTCGCAGAGAAATTTCAACTGCGCGATATCATGCCTTTTTGGCGAGTACTCGTCCATAGCGCATCCCCTTCTGAGTGATTTCTTACTCACCGAACATCATTGTCGGGATGGATACAACTGACTTAGCTACATGAGTGCTGTGTTCCTGATAACCTAACTATAAGCCACTCCTTCCTGGATTTCATCGCGCTATTACGAAAAATTACAAATAAAACCGTAGACTGCGAGCATGTACGCAATGTTCCACCCTGGACACCCCTTTTTTATCCAAATTAACGCGCTGTTTTATCGCTTCCTTACGTTTCATTGGCTTAGCAAAAATGGCGAGAAAAGTTCAGATTCGAACTTCACGTTGTCAGAACTTCTTATTAGGAATATTCCTAATAGCTTAAGCGGGGAAATGAAATTAAAAAAATCCTGAATTCACCGATTAAGTTATCAGTTAATTATGATATGTCTAATTAAGATGGCAGAAAATAAATTGAATCACAATAAGCGTAATTTATGATTTTTTCTGAAAATGAAAAAGGCCGCTAATGCGGCCTTTTTATCATGTGAAACCGGTATCAGTGAGGTTCTACCGAATGCGCGTGTTCAACATCTTCATTCTTACGGCTGAAGCGGCGGCGAACCACCACGAAGAACACCGGTACGAAGAAGATAGCGAGTACGGTTGCGGTGATCATACCCCCCATAACGCCCGTACCGACCGCGTTCTGCGCACCGGAGCCCGCACCGGAGCTGATAACCAGCGGCAGTACGCCGAGGATAAACGCCAGTGACGTCATCAGGATTGGGCGCAGACGCATACGAACAGCCTCAAGCGTCGCCTCAATAAGACCTTTGCCTTCTTTCTCCATCAGATCTTTGGCGAATTCAACGATAAGTATCGCGTTCTTCGCCGACAAGCCAATGGTTGTCAGCAGGCCTACCTGGAAGTACACGTCGTTGGTCAGTCCGCGGAACGTTGCCGCAAGCAGCGCACCGATAACCCCGAGCGGTACCACCAGCATAACGGAGAACGGAATTGACCAGCTCTCATACAGCGCTGCCAGACACAGGAAGACGACGATCAGTGAAATCGCGTACAGGGCAGGGGCCTGGTTACCGGACAGACGCTCCTGATAGGACATCCCGGTCCAGTCGTAGCCAACACCCGAAGGCAGTTTGCTCGCCAGCTCTTCCATCAGGTTCATGGCTTCACCGGTGCTTCGGCCCGGCGCAGCCTGACCCAGGATCTCCATTGATGGCAGACCGTTATAGCGTTCCAGACGCGGCGAACCGTATTCCCAGCGTGACGTTGAGAATGCCGAGAACGGTACCATCTGACCATTGCTGCCGCGCACGAACCAGCTGTTGATATCGTTTGGCAACATACGGTACTGCGCCTCGGACATCACGTACACTTTCTTCACGCGACCGCGGTCGATGAAGTCGTTAACGTAGCTACCGCCCCAGGCGGCGCCCAGCGTGGTATTGATGTCACTGATGGACACGCCCAGCGCCTGAGCTTTCTCCTGGTCGATGTCGATTTTGTACTGCGGCGTATCTTCCAGGCCGTTTGGACGCACGCCGACCAGCAGGTCAGGGTGCTTAGCCACTTCGCCAAACAGCTGGTTACGCGCCTGCGTCAGTTTTTCGTGACCCAGACCGCCCTGGTCAATCAGCTGGAAGTCGAAGCCGGTCGCGGTACCCAGTTCAACAATCGCCGGCAGGTTGAAGGCGAACACCATCGCATCTTTAATCTGCGAGAAGGTGCCCATCGCACGGCCGGTAATGGCTTCAACCTTGTTCTCTTTGCCCGGACGTTCAGACCAGTCTTTCAGAGAAACGAAGGCGATACCGGTGTTCTGACCACGACCCGCAAAGCCAAAGCCGTTAACCGCAAACACGGATTCAACGTTGTCTTTCTCTTTGGTGAGGTAGTAGTCCGTCACTTCGTCCAGCACTTTCTGGGTACGCTCTTGCGACGCACCCGCAGGAAGCTGTGCCATCGTCAGGAACACGCCCTGGTCTTCATCCGGCAGGAACGAGCTGGGCAGACGAACGAACAGAATCGCCATCCCCGCCACGATGATGATATAGAGCAGCAGGTAACGACCGGTGCTGCGCAGGATGTTGCCCACGCTGTCGGTGTAGTGGTGCGTGCTCTTATCAAACATGCGGTTAAACCAGCCGAAGAACCCTTTATGCTCGCCATGACCGCCTTTCTGAATCGGCTTCAGCATGGTGGCACACAGCGCAGGGGTCAGGATCAACGCAACCAGTACCGACAGCGCCATCGCGGAAACGATGGTGATCGAGAACTGACGGTAAATCGCACCGGTAGAGCCACCGAAGAAGGCCATCGGGATAAATACCGCAGACAGTACCATCGCGATACCAACCAGCGCGCCCTGGATCTGACCCATTGATTTACGGGTAGCTTCCTTCGGCGGCAGACCCTCTTCCGCCATCACGCGCTCGACGTTCTCTACCACGACGATGGCGTCATCCACCAGCAGGCCGATGGCAAGCACCATCCCGAACATCGTCAGGGTGTTTATCGAGAAGCCAAAGGCCGCGAGGATAGCAAAGGTCCCCAGCAGAACGACCGGAACGGCGATGGTTGGGATCAGCGTCGCGCGGAAGTTTTGCAGGAACAGATACATGACCAGGAACACCAGGATGATCGCTTCTGCCAGCGTTTTAACCACTTCGTGAATCGAAATTTTAACGAATGGCGTGGTGTCGTACGGATAAACGATCTTCAGGCCTGACGGGAAGTACGGTTCCATTTTCTTCAGTTCTGCACGGATCGCCGTGGCGGTATCCAGGGCGTTCGCGCCTGTCGCCAGTTTGATACCCAGACCGGAAGCCGGTTTACCGTTGAACTTCGCGATGATGTCGTAGTTCTCACCGCCCAGCTCGACTTTCGCCACGTCGCGCAGGCGAACCTGCGAGCCGTCCTGATTCACTTTCAGCAGAATTTTGCTGAACTCATCCGCGGAGGTCAGACGGGTTTGCGCGATGATCGAGGCGTTAAGCTGCTGGCCCTTCACCGGCGGCGTACCGCCTAACTGACCGGCTGCCACCTGGGCGTTCTGCGCTTTAATGGCGTTAATCACGTCAACCGGCGTCAGTTGGAAGTTGTTCAGCTTGTTCGGATCCATCCAGATACGCATTGCGTACTGAGAACCGAACAGCTGCACGTCACCCACACCGGACGTACGGCTGATGGCGTCCTTCATGTTGGCGCCCACGTAGTCGGAAATATCTTCCTGCGTCATGGTGCCGTTGGTGTTGATAACGCCGACAACCATCAGGAAGCTACTGGACGATTTCTCGACGCTCACGCCCTGCTGTTGTACTTCCTGCGGCAGCAGCGGCATCGCCAGCTGCAGTTTGTTCTGCACCTGAACCTGCGCAATGTCAGCATCCGTACCTGACTCGAAGGTCAGGGTGATCTGAACTGTACCGGTAGAGTCACTGTTTGAGGACATGTACATCAGGTTATCGATACCGTTCATGTTCTGTTCGATAACCTGAGTGACGGTGTCCTGCACCGTTTTTGCATCAGCTCCTGGGTAGGTTGCGGAAATCGTCACCGCCGGTGGCGCAATCGTTGGATATTGCGCGACAGGCAGCTTCAGGATCGCAAGTCCCCCGGCCAGCATGATGATAATGGCGATCACCCACGCAAATATGGGGCGATCGATAAAGAAATTAGGCATGTCTTAACGGCTCCTGTTTAAGTTAAGACTTGGTTTGTTCTGACTGGCCAGCGGCCGAAGCTTGTTGTTTATCGTCAGATTTCACTTCCTGTGCTTTAACCTGCGCGCCAGGACGAACTTTTTGCAAACCAGTAACAATCACGCGATCGCCATCTTTCAGACCTTCCGTCACCAGCCATTTATCCCCAATCGCCTGGGTGGCGGTGATATTGCGCATTTCGACTTTGTTATCAGCCCCAACAACCAGTGCGCTCGCATCGCCGCGTGGCGTACGGGTCACACCCTGCTGTGGAACCAGAAGGGCGGTTGGATTCGTTCCTTCTTCCAGACGTGCGCGAACGAACATACCTGGCAGCAGATTTTTGTCAGGGTTCGGGAAAATCGCACGTAAGGTGATGGAACCGGTGGTCTGGTCGACCGTCACGTCAGAGAATTCCAGCGTCCCTTCCTGCGGGAACTTGATACCGTCGTTGGTAATCAGCTCCACTTTGGCTTTGCCGTTTTCCTGTTTCAGGGTGCCGTTAGCCAGCTCCTGTTTCAGGCGCAGGAAATCATTGCTGGACTGCGTGACGTCAACATAGATCGGATCGAGCTGCTGCACGGTCGCCAGCGCAGTGGTCTGACCGTTCTGCACCAGAGCCCCTTCCGTGACGGAAGATTTACCAATACGACCGCTGATAGGGGAGGTCACTTTGGTATAGGCCAGGTTAATGCGCGCGGTTTCGACGGACGCTTTGGCTGCCACCACGGCGGCGTTAGCCTGCTGGGCATCCGCCAGGGCGGTATCGTAATCCTGCTGACTGATGTACTTGGTACCGAGCAGTTTTTGATAGCGGTTCAGCGTCAGCTGGGCAATTTTAGCCGCGGCCTGTGCTTTAGCCAGATCGCCTTTCGCGCTTTCATAAGACGCCTGATAGGTTGCGGGATCAATCTGATACAGAGACTCACCGGCCTGCACATCACCGCCTTCGGTGAAGTTGCGTTTCAGGATAATGCCGCTAACCTGAGGACGCACTTCCGCAATGCGGTAAGCATTTGTACGGCCGGGTAATTCGGTGGTGATTTGTAGAGGTTCAGATTTGAGCGTCACAACGCCTACTTCTGGCGCCTGCTGAGCTCCTTGTTGAGCCGGTTTGTCGTCACATCCTGTTAGCGCTAAGCTGCCTGAAAGCATCAGAACGACCGCCAGAGGCGTTAACCCTCTGTTTTTGTTCATATGTAAACCTCGAGTGTCCGATTTCAAATTGATCAAGGGTCCTGAGTCTAAAACCCATTGCTGCGTTTATATTATCGTCATGCTATGGTACATACATTCACAAATGTATGTAAATCTGACTCCTGTAAATTCACTCACCTATGGCACGAAAAACTAAACAACAAGCGCTGGAAACCCGACAACATATTCTGGATGTGGCGATACGTTTGTTCTCGCAGCAAGGTGTTTCAGCAACCTCGCTGGCGCAAATTGCTCAGGCCGCCGGTGTGACGCGAGGAGCGATTTACTGGCATTTTAAAAACAAGTCAGATCTGTTCAGTGAAATCTGGGAGCTTTCAGAGTCCAGCATTAGCGATCTCGAGAGTGAGTATCGGGCAAAATTCCCAGACGATCCACTCTCAGTATTGAGAGAAATATTAGTATATATCCTTGAAGCAACGGTAGTTGAAGAACGTCGCAGATTAATGATGGAGATTATTTTTCATAAATGCGAGTTCGTGGGCGAGATGGCGGTCGTGCAGCAGGCGCAACGAAGCCTCAGTCTGGAAAGCTATGACCGTATTGAGCACAACCTGAACCTCTGTATGGAGGCAAAACTGCTACCGGCCAATCTGTTGACCCGTCGGGCGGCGATTCTGATGCGCAGCTACATTTCTGGTCTGATGGAAAACTGGCTTTTTGCACCGCAATCGTTTGATCTTAAAGCGGAAGCTCGCAGCTACGTGGCGATTTTACTGGAAATGCTACAGCTTAGCCCGACGCTGCGCAGCGACGCGCCTTCGCTAACGGCCTGACCCCTTTCCAGGATTTATCTCAGAGGCTTACGTTCGCGCTATTCTGCATCTGACGAGCGTGATATTCTTCACGCCGGACTATTTTCGGTCATCTTCTGACATCATTCACAACTATGCTGCCCATCAATCGCTCGCAACATCCTGTTTTTGCATTGCTCTTTGCGATGCTGTTTTTCTTCGCCACGGCGCCGCTGACCTGGGCCCGCGCCGATAACAGCAACGATATTCCCACGCGTGCTGACGTTCAGTCGCAGCTCGACACGCTGAACAAACAAAAAGAACTCTCTCCTCAGGAAAAACTGACGCAGCAGGATCTGACGGAAACGCTGGAGACGCTGGATAAAATTGAACGCGTTAAGGCTGAAACCGCACAGCTTCGTCAGAAGGTGGCGCAGGCCCCTGAAAACATGCGCAAAGCGACGGAGTCGCTGAATGCCCTGAGTGACGTTGATAACGACAACGAAACGCGCAAAACGCTCGCCACGCTCTCCTTACGCCAGCTGGAATCGCGCGTCGCCCAGTTGCTCGACGATCTGCAAACCGCGCAGTCCGATCTCGCGACCTACAACAGCCAGCTTGTCTCCCTGCAAACCCAGCCCGAGCGCGTGCAAAATGCGATGTATACCGCGTCTCAGCAGCTGCAGCAGATCCGCAACCGCCTGAACGGCACGACGGTGGGCGAAGGCACGCTGCGCCCGACGCAGCAAACCCTGCTGCTGGTTCAGCAGTCGTTGCTCAATGCGCAGATCGAACAGCAGCGTAAAAGCCTGGAAGGGAATACGGTGATGCAGGACACTCTGCAGAAACAGCGTGATTACGTCACCGCGAACATTAATCGTCTGGAGCATCAGCTTCAGCTTTTGCAGGAGGCGGTTAACAGCAAACGCCTGACCCTGACGGAAAAAACCGCCCAGGAGGCCGTATCCCCTGACGAAACCGCCCGTATTCAGGCCAACCCGCTGGTAAAACAGGAGCTTGAGGCTAACCATCAGCTCAGTCAGCGCCTGATACTGGCGACGGAAAACGGCAACTCGCTGGTTCAGCAAAATATCAAGGTGAAGAACTGGCTGGATCGCGCCCTGCAGGCGGAACGCAACATCAAAGAGCAGATCGCGGTCCTGAAGGGCAGCCTCCTGCTGTCGCGTATTCTCTACCAGCAGCAGCAGACGCTTCCGTCCGCCGACGAGCTGGAGGACATGACCAACCGCATTGCGGATTTACGTCTGGAGCAGTTTGACGTCAACCAGCAGCGCGATGCCCTTTTCCAGAGCGATACCTTTGTCGCCAAAATTGAAGAGGGGCATTCCAGCGACGTGAACCCGGAAGTGCATGACGCGCTGCTCCAGGTCGTGGATATGCGTCGCGAGCTGCTGGACCAGCTCAATAAACAGCTGGGTAACCAGCTGATGATGGCCATTAACCTGCAAATCAACCAGCAGCAGCTGGTTAGCGTCTCGAAAAGTCTGCAGGAGATCCTGACCCAGCAGATTTTCTGGGTAAACAGCAACAAGCCGATGGACTGGGACTGGGTTAAATCCTTCCCTGAGACGCTGAAAACGCAGATTAAGAGCATGAAGATCACCGTAAACTGGGAGAAAGCCTGGCCTGCGGTAATGATTGCTTTCCTGGCCGGTTTGCCGCTGCTGCTGATTGCCGGTCTCATCCGCTGGCGTCTGGGCTGGCTGAAAAAATACCAGGCGAAGCTGGCCTCCGAAGTAGGGCAGCTGCGCAACGATAGCCAGCTCCATACGCCAAAAGCGATTCTGATTGACCTTATTCGCGCCCTGCCGGTGTGCCTGATTATTCTGGCTGTGGGTCTGATTCTGCTCACTATGCAGCTCAACGTCAGCGATCTGCTGTGGGCGTTCAGTAAAAAACTGGCGCTGTTCTGGCTGGTGTTTGGCCTGTGCTGGAAGGTACTGGAAAAAGACGGCGTGGCGGTGCGTCATTTCAACATGCCAGCGCAGCTGACCAGCCACTGGCGTCGTCAGATCGTGCGCATCAGCCTGGCGCTGCTGCCGCTGCACTTCTGGTCGGTTGTCTCTGAGCTTTCCCCGCTGCATCTGATGGATGACGTGCTGGGCCAGCTGGTCATCCTGCTGAACCTGCTGCTGATTGCGATCCTGATGTGGCCGATGTGTCGCGACAGCTGGCGTGATAAAGAGTCCCACAATATTCGTCTGGCCACCGTGACGGTGCTGGCGATCATTCCGCTGGCGCTGATGGTGCTGACGGCAACGGGCTACTTCTATACCACGCTGCGCCTGTCCGGGCGCTGGATTGAAACGGTCTATCTGGTGATCGTCTGGAACCTGCTCTATCAGACCGTACTGCGTGGCCTGAGCGTGGCGGCGCGCCGCATTGCCTATCGCCGCGCCATCGCGCGTCGTCAGCATCAGGTGAAAGAGGGGGCCGAAGGCGCTGAGCCGCAGGAAGAGCCGACCATCGCGCTGGAGCAGGTTAACCAGCAGACGCTGCGTATCACCATGCTGGTGATGATCGCCCTGTTTGCGGTGATGTTCTGGGCGATCTGGTCCGATCTTATTACCGTTTTCGCCTATCTCGACAGTATTACCCTCTGGCAATACAACGGAACCGAAGCCGGCGCGGCGGTCATGAAAAGCGTGACCATGGGCAGCCTGCTGTTTGCGCTGGTGTCGTCGGTGGTGGCCTGGGCGCTGATCCGCAACCTGCCAGGCCTGCTCGAAGTGCTGCTTCTGTCACGTCTGAATCTTCGCCAGGGGGCGTCCTACGCCATTACCACGATCCTCAACTACGTCATCATCATTGTCGGAGCGATGACGGTCTTTGGCTCGCTTGGCGTCTCGTGGGATAAACTGCAGTGGCTGGCGGCGGCCCTCTCGGTCGGTCTTGGTTTTGGCCTGCAGGAGATCTTCGGTAACTTTGTCTCCGGCCTGATCATCCTGTTCGAACGTCCGGTACGTATCGGTGATACCGTCACCATCGGCACGTTCTCGGGAACGGTCAGCAAGATCCGCATTCGTGCCACCACCATCACTGACTTCGATCGCAAAGAGGTGATCATCCCGAACAAAGCGTTCGTGACCGAGCGTCTGATCAACTGGTCGCTTTCCGATACGGTGACGCGCGTGGTGATCCGCCTGGGCGTGGCCTATGGATCGGATCTGGATAAGGTGAAAGAGGTGCTGCTGAAGGCGGCGTCTGAGCATCCGAAAGTGATGCACGATCCGGCCCCGGCGGTCTTCTTCACCACCTTTGGGCCGAGTACGCTGGATCACGAGCTGCGTTTATACGTGCGTGAACTGCGTGACCGCAGCTACACGGTGGATGAGCTTAACCGCTCTATCGATCGTCTGTGCCGTGAAAACGATATTAATATCGCCTTTAACCAGCTTGAGGTTCACCTGCGTAACGAGAAAGGTGATGAGCATACGGAAGTGAAGCGCGACATTAAGGGTGATGACCCGACTCCGGCTTAATCTATTTTCCCTCTCCCCTCTGGGGAGAGGGCAGGGTGAGGGGGAAGTTTCCCCTCAAAATCCCGCCGCACAATCTCCAGCGCCTTAAGCACCGTCTCGGCGGGGATCTCATGATTCTCCAGCAGCATAATCAAATCGACGGCCAGCTTGACCTCATCGGGTGCATTTTCCAGTGACATGGGTGTGGCTCCTGTTAACGGGTCAAACGTTCTATGACGCGTTCAATGTCATCCAGCGCCTGACGGCAGCGGACGATGCGTCCTTCCAGCGCGCTAATCTCGCGCATCAATAGCTGCTGCTCTTCCAGCGTTTCGCTGTTGTTCAGACGCACCTCGCGTTCACGCTTCATCTCAAACAGCCGGCGCTCAAACTCCTGGTTCTCGAGCCGCTTGCGCTGCCATTTGCCGAGCCCCGGCGAGGCGCTGTCCCAGGCGCGCAGCGGCCAGGCGGCGATTTCGCGATGCAGTGCGGTGATCTGCTCGGTGAGATGCTCTGCAAGCCACGCCACCTGTTCCTGTTGTTCATTCTCAACCGCATGGCGAAGCTCGTCGAGGTTCGTCTGCGCTTCAGACAGGTAATCCTGAATGACGGTGCTGCGGGTACGAAAAAGCTGCCGGTCAAAGCGCGGCTTCAGCGTGGCGTGCCCCATCAGCGGCGTGGCCTGCGCCCGCAGAGCGATCAGCTGATTTTGCAGCCTCTCAAGAAGCAGTGCTGTTTTCAAGGCGCTCTCCAGTGGTAAAGTAGCCGTTCAGTTTGATAACGATTCGCATTATGCAGCGTACTATTTTAATCATCATTGGCTGGCTTGCGGTAGTGCTGGGCACGCTGGGTGTAGTATTACCCCTGCTGCCAACCACGCCGTTTATCCTGCTGGCGGCCTGGTGTTTCGCCCGCTCGTCGCCGCGTTTTCACCACTGGCTGCTCTACCGCTCATGGTTTGGCGGCTACCTGCGGCACTGGCAAAAACACCGTGCCATGCCGCCTGGCGCCAAGCCGCGCGCGATCGCGGTGATCCTCATTACCTTCGCCATTTCATTATGGCTGGTGAAAATGATGTGGGTGCGGATCCTGCTGCTGATCATTCTCTCCTGTCTGCTTATCTTTATGTGGCGGATCCCCGTGGTTGATGAAAAGCAACAAAAGCACTGAAGCCTCATCATGGCTGTTGCAATTATCACGCGCAGCCAGTAAATTCGACCGTTTTCGAGCACAGGTGCGCCTGGTCAAAGGTTAAACAATTGTTGCCTTGGCCGACTCGTTGCGCGCTGTGAGTAACACTGTTTCATTTAGGCACAAACCGATGACCGCAACTGCACAGCAGCTTGAATATCTGAAAAACAGCATCAAAAGCATCCAGGACTACCCAAAGCCTGGCATTCTTTTCCGTGATGTCACCAGCTTGCTGGAAGACCCGAAAGCGTACGCACTCAGCATTGAACTGCTGGTCGAGCGTTACAAAAACGCCGGGATCACCAAAGTAGTAGGTACCGAAGCCCGTGGCTTCCTGTTTGGCGCACCGGTTGCGCTGGCAATGGGCGTGGGTTTTGTGCCGGTGCGTAAGCCGCGCAAACTGCCGCGTGAAACCATCGCAGAAAGCTACGAGCTGGAGTACGGCACCGATCAGCTGGAGATCCACGTTGACGCGATCAAGCCTGGCGACAAAGTGCTGGTGGTCGACGATCTGCTGGCAACCGGCGGAACCATTGAAGCGACCGTGAAGCTGATCCGCCGTCTGGGTGGGGAAGTGACCGACGCGGCCTTCATCATCAACCTGTTCGATCTCGGCGGTGAACAGCGCCTGGAAAAACAGGGTATTACCAGCTACAGCCTGGTGCCTTTCCCGGGTCACTAATCCCGGTTTTCACAACCTCGCTCAATGGGTGAGGTTGTGATAGCATTCCCCTCCATAAATTCACCTTCCAGCGTTGCAGAGCCTGCCCATGAGTTATCAGGTGTTAGCCCGTAAATGGCGACCACAAACCTTTGCTGACGTTGTCGGTCAGGAACATGTGCTGACGGCCCTGGCGAACGGCTTGTCGCTAGGTCGCATCCATCACGCCTATCTTTTTTCCGGCACCCGCGGCGTCGGTAAGACCTCTATTGCCCGTTTGCTGGCAAAAGGTCTCAACTGCGAAACCGGGATCACCGCCACGCCGTGCGGCGTGTGTGATAACTGCCGGGAGATCGAGCAGGGGCGTTTTGTCGATCTGATCGAGATCGACGCCGCCTCGCGCACCAAAGTTGAAGATACCCGCGACCTGCTGGACAACGTCCAGTACGCCCCGGCGCGCGGCCGCTTCAAGGTCTACCTGATCGATGAAGTGCACATGCTCTCGCGCCACAGCTTCAACGCCCTGCTGAAGACGCTGGAAGAGCCGCCCGCGCACGTGAAGTTCCTGCTGGCGACCACCGATCCGCAAAAGCTGCCGGTCACGATTTTATCGCGCTGCCTGCAGTTCCACCTGAAGGCGCTGGACGTCGAGCAGATCCGCGCGCAGCTCGAGCACATTCTCGATGAAGAGAACATTGTCCACGAACCGCGCGCCCTGCAGCTGCTGGCCCGCGCGGCGGACGGCAGCCTGCGCGATGCGCTCAGTCTGACCGATCAGGCGATTGCCAGCGGTGACGGCAAACTCTCCACCGAGGCGGTCAGCACCATGCTCGGCACGCTGGATGACGATCAGGCGCTGTCGCTTATCGAAGCGATGATTGCCGCTAACGGCGAACGCGTGATGTCGCTGGTGAACGCGGCCGCTGCCCGCGGTATTGAGTGGGAAGGGCTGCTGGTTGAGATGCTCAGCCTGCTGCACCGGGTGGCAATGCTGCAGCTTTCTCCCTCCGCCATTGGTGCGGATATGGCCGCCATTGAACAGCGGATGCGTGAGCTTGCCCGCACCGTGCCGCCTGCCGACGTGCAGCTTTATTACCAGACGCTGCTGATTGGTCGCAAAGAGCTACCGTTTGCGCCGGATCCGCGGATGGGCGTTGAAATGACGCTGCTGCGCGCGCTGGCGTTCCACCCGCGCATGCCGCTGCCGGAGCCGGACGTGCCACGGCAGTCTTTCGCCCCGGTCGCCCCGACGGCGGTGATGTCACCGCAGCAGGTGCCGCCGCAGCCGACGCCGCCACCGCAGCAGAATGTACCGCTGTCGGATGCCACCAGTTCGGTGCTTGCCGCGCGCAGCCAGCTGCAGCGTGCGCAGGGAGTAACCAAACCAAAAAAGAGTGAACCGGCAGCGCCAGGAAGAGCGCGGCCGGTGAACAACGCCGCGCTTGAACGGCTGGCCTCGGTAACGGAGCGCGTACAGTCGCGTCCGGCACCGTCCGCGCTCGAGCAGAAAGCCCCGGTGAAAGAAGAGGCTTACCGCTGGAAGGCAACCACTATCACCGAAACGGTGAAGGAAGAGGTTGCCACGCCGAAAGCGCTGAAAAAGGCGCTGGAGCATGAAAAAACGCCGGAGCTGGCCGCGAAGCTTGCCGAAGAGTCCATTGCGCGCGACGCCTGGGCCGCCGAGGTCAGCAAACTCCAGCTGCCGAAGCTGGTCGAGCAGGTCGCGCTGAATGCCTGGAAAGAGCAGGACGGCAATCAGGTGCGTCTGCACCTGCGTCCGGGCCAGCGGCACCTGAATTCCCCTGGCGCGCAAAAGGCGCTGGCCGAGGCGCTCGCCACATTACAGGGTGCGCCGGTTGAATTGACTATCATTGAAGATGATAATCCGGCAGTGAAAACGCCGCTCGAGTGGCGCCAGGCCATTTATGAAGAGAAGCTCGCGCAGGCGCGCGAGGCGATTATTGCGGATAACAACATTCAGACCCTGCGCCGGTTCTTCGACGCCGATCTGGATGAAGAGAGTATTCGCCCCATTTGATCGTGAGTCTGACTTACGGTTGTAATCCTTAAACGTGAAAGAAGAGAGAAGCCTATGTTTGGTGGAAAAGGCGGTCTGGGTGGCCTGATGAAGCAGGCTCAGCAGATGCAGGAAAAAATGCAGAAGATGCAGGAAGAGATCGCTCAGCTGGAAGTCACGGGTGAGTCCGGTGCCGGTCTGGTCAAGGTGACCATCAACGGCGCGCACAACTGCCGTCGCGTGGAAATCGATCCGAGCCTGCTCGAAGACGACAAAGAGATGCTGGAAGATCTGGTTGCAGCCGCGTTTAACGATGCCGCTCGCCGTATCGACGAAACCCAGAAAGAGAAAATGGCCTCCGTTTCCAGCGGCATGCAGCTGCCGCCTGGCTTCAAGATGCCGTTCTGATGCAAACCAGTCCGCTGCTCACGCAGTTAATGGAAGCACTGCGCTGTCTGCCGGGCGTTGGCCCGAAGTCGGCGCAGCGCATGGCGTTTACGCTATTGCAGCGCGACCGCAGCGGCGGGATGCGCCTGGCGCAGGCTCTGACCCGCGCCATGTCAGAAATTGGTCACTGTGCGGATTGCCGCACCTTTACCGAGCAGGACGTGTGTAACATCTGTACGAACCCGCGTCGTCAGGAAAACGGTCAGATTTGCGTGGTGGAGAGTCCGGCGGACATCTACGCCATCGAACAAACCGGGCAGTTTTCCGGGCGCTACTTCGTGCTGATGGGGCATCTGTCCCCGCTGGACGGCATCGGCCCGGACGATATCGGTCTTGACCGCCTTGAACAGCGTCTCGAGTCTGAAACCATCAAAGAGGTGATCCTCGCCACCAACCCCACGGTGGAAGGGGAGGCAACCGCCAACTACATCGCCGAGCTGTGCTCGCAGTATGGCGTTGACGCCAGCCGCATCGCCCACGGCGTGCCGGTCGGCGGCGAGCTGGAGATGGTGGACGGCACCACGCTGTCGCACTCTCTGGCCGGACGTCACAAGATTATTTTCTGACCAAACGGAGGCTGCGCGCGCGGCCTCCGCTTGAAAATTTCCCCCCGTATCCCCATCTCTCACTCAACGTTTTAAAACCCCATTAAATGGCATTGTTGAGGTCGACATAGATGAAAGGACAAGAAACCCGTGGTTTCCAGTCAGAAGTAAAACAGCTTCTGCACCTGATGATCCATTCCCTGTATTCCAACAAAGAAATTTTCCTGCGTGAGCTGATTTCCAACGCCTCGGATGCGGCGGACAAGCTGCGCTTCCGCGCGCTGTCTAACCCGGATCTGTACGAAGGCGACGGCGAGCTGCGCGTGCGCGTCTCTTTCAATAAAGAGAACCGCACCCTGACGATTGCCGATAATGGCATCGGGATGAACCGCGACGAGGTGATCGACCACCTCGGGACCATCGCGAAATCAGGCACCAAAGCGTTCCTGGAGTCCATGGGCTCTGACCAGGCGAAAGACAGCCAGCTGATCGGCCAGTTCGGCGTCGGTTTCTACTCGGCGTTCATCGTGGCGGACAAAGTCACCGTGCGCACCCGCGCGGCGGGCGACAGCGCCGAGAACGGCGTGCTGTGGGAATCCAAAGGGGAAGGCGAATACACCGTTGATGACATCACCAAAGCGGACCGCGGCACCGAAATCACCCTGCACCTGCGTGAAGGGGAAGATGATTTCCTGAACGACTGGCGCGTGCGCTCCATCATCAGCAAATATTCCGACCACATCGCGCTGCCGGTAGAGATTGAAAAACAGGAAGAGAAAGACGGTGAAACCGTGGTTTCCTGGGAGAAAATCAACAAGGCGCAGGCGCTGTGGACGCGCAACAAGTCTGAGAT
Organism: Enterobacter sp. fkY84-1; assembly: GCF_052974705.1. Lineage (NCBI taxonomy): Bacteria > Pseudomonadati > Pseudomonadota > Gammaproteobacteria > Enterobacterales > Enterobacteriaceae > Enterobacter > Enterobacter sp. fkY84-1. The sequence goes on from NZ_CP169393.1 coordinate 1,081,149, forward strand.
TAAAGACGACGAGTACAACGAATTCTACAAGCACATCGCCCACGACTTTACCGACCCGCTGACCTGGAGCCACAACCGTGTGGAAGGTAAGCAGGAGTACACCAGCCTGCTGTACATCCCGGCGCAGGCGCCGTGGGACATGTGGAACCGCGATCACAAGCATGGCCTGAAGCTGTACGTGCAGCGCGTGTTCATCATGGACGACGCCGAGCAGTTCATGCCGAACTATCTGCGCTTTGTGCGCGGCCTGATCGATTCCAACGATCTGCCGCTGAACGTCTCCCGCGAAATTCTGCAGGACAGCACCGTCACCCGTAATCTGCGCAACGCCCTGACCAAACGTGCGCTGCAGATGCTGGAAAAACTGGCGAAAGACGATGCGGAAAAATATCAGACCTTCTGGAAACAGTTCGGTCTGGTGCTGAAAGAAGGCCCGGCTGAAGACATGGCGAACGTTGAAACCATCGCCAAACTGCTGCGCTTTGCTTCTACGCACACCGACTCCTCCGCGCAGACCGTGTCGCTGGAAGAGTACATCTCCCGCATGAAAGAAGGGCAGGAGAAGATCTACTACATCACCGCCGACAGCTACGCCGCGGCGAAGAGCAGCCCGCACCTGGAGCTGCTGCGTAAGAAAGGCATCGAAGTGCTGCTGCTTTCCGACCGCATCGACGAGTGGATGATGAACTACCTGACCGAGTTCGACGGGAAGGCGTTCCAGTCCGTTGCCAAAGCCGATGAGTCCATCGACAAGCTGGCAGATGAAGTGGATGAAAATGCGAAAGAAGCCGAGAAGGCGCTGGAGCCGTTCATTGAGCGCGTGAAAACCCTGCTGGGCGACCGCGTGAAAGAGGTGCGCTTCACGCATCGTCTGACCGACACTCCGGCCATTGTCACCACCGATGCCGACGAAATGAGCACCCAGATGGCGAAGCTGTTCGCCGCGGCGGGCCAGGCAGTGCCGGAAGTGAAATATATCTTTGAGCTTAATCCGGATCATCCGCTGGTGAAACGCGCGGCGGATACCCAGGACGACGCCCGCTTTGCCGAGTGGGTTGAACTCCTGCTGGATCAGTCCCTGCTGGCCGAACGCGGCACGCTGGAAGATCCTAACCTCTTCATTAAACGTGTGAATGCGCTGCTGCTGGCGTAATTGACCACGCCTCTCCTGGTCTTCTCCCTCTCCCCGAGGGAGAGGGCCAGGGTGAGGGCACCAGACCGCACTATCCCAAATTATCTCCCCCCATTAACCGTTTCAGCCTTCCTGCCTTCCTTGAGCGATGCCCGTTCTGGTGGTATTGTTTAGCGCTTTTGAAAAATTGAAACGACTTTTGAGGGGATTTTCGCAATGCGTATTATTCTGCTTGGCGCTCCGGGCGCGGGTAAAGGAACTCAGGCTCAGTTCATCATGGAGAAATACGGTATTCCGCAAATCTCCACCGGTGATATGCTGCGCGCCGCTGTTAAATCTGGCTCCGAGCTGGGTAAACAGGCGAAAGACATCATGGACGCAGGCAAGCTGGTGACCGACGAGCTGGTGATTGCTCTGGTCAAAGAGCGCATTGCTCAGGAAGACTGCCGTAACGGTTTCCTGCTGGACGGCTTCCCACGTACCATTCCTCAGGCTGACGCCATGAAGGAAGCGGGCATCAACGTGGACTACGTTCTGGAGTTCGACGTACCGGACGAGCTGATCGTTGACCGCATCGTTGGCCGTCGCGTACACGCTGCCTCTGGCCGCGTTTACCACATCAAATTCAACCCGCCTAAGGTTGAAGGCAAAGACGACGTGACCGGCGAAGAGCTGACCACCCGTAAAGACGATCAGGAAGAGACCGTGCGCAAGCGCCTGGTGGAATACCATCAGATGACTGCGCCGCTGATCGGCTACTACACCAAAGAAGCGCAGGCGGGTAACACCAAATACGCCAAAGTTGACGGCACCAAAGCCGTGGCTGACGTGCGTGCTGAGCTGGAAAAAATCCTCGGCTAATCGCATCTCTCTCACCCGGGCCACCGGGTGAGAAAAATTCTCATCTTACCTATTACAGCAATGGGTTTCGTTTAAACGCATTTCCGCTACAATTGACAACCATTCAAATGGTTAAGAGGCGTGAATGAGTCAGGCGAAAACCGGCATCCTGCTTGCCAATCTGGGCACTCCAGAAGCACCTACATCAGACGCGGTAAAACGCTACCTGCGACAATTTTTAAGCGACACGCGCGTCGTGGATTTTCCGCGACTGCTGTGGTGGCCGCTGCTGCGTGGCGTCATTCTGCCGATCCGTTCTCCGCGCGTCGCCAAACTCTATCAGTCCGTGTGGATGGAAGAGGGCTCGCCGCTGATGGTCTACAGCCGTCGTCAGGAGAAGGCGCTGGCCGCCCGCCTGCCGGAGATGCCCGTCGCGCTCGGCATGAGCTACGGCAAACCGTCACTGGAAAGCGCGGTGGACTCGCTGCTGGCGCAGGGCGTGGACCATATCGTGGTGCTGGCGCTCTACCCGCAGTACTCCTGCTCGACGGTGGCCGCCGTCTGGGACGAGCTGGCGCGCATTCTGGCGACCCGCCGCCGCATTCCGGGCGTGACCTTTATTCGCGACTACGCGGATAACGAGCTGTACATCAAGGCGCTCGCCAACAGCGCGCGCGCGTCGTTTGAAAAACACGGCGAGCCGGATCTGCTGCTGCTCTCCTATCACGGCATCCCGCAGCGTTTCGCCAATGAAGGGGATGATTACCCGCAGCGCTGCCGCGATACCACCCGCGAGCTGGTTTCCGCCCTCGGCCTGCCGCCGGAGAAGGTGATGATGACCTTCCAGTCGCGCTTCGGCCGCGAGCCGTGGCTGACGCCATACACCGATGAAACCCTCAAAATGCTGGGTGAGAAGGGCGTGAAGCACATTCAGGTGATGTCGCCGGGCTTCTCGGCAGACTGTCTGGAGACGCTGGAGGAGATCGCGGTGCAAAACCGGGAATTTTTCCTGGAGGCTGGCGGCGAAAAGTACGAGTACATTCCGGCGCTTAACGACTCCCCTGAGCATATCGACATGATGGTCTCGCTGGTGACCAACAGCCGCTGATCGCACTCCGGGCCGGGTTTGTGCTACCATTCCCGGCCCATATTCTTCGTACAGTTCAGACCATGAAATTTCCCGGTAAACGCAAATCCAAACACTACTTCCCCGTGGATGCCCGCGATCCGCTCCTGCAGCAAATCCAGCCAGAAAATGAAACCAGCGCGGCGTGGGTCGTCGGTATCGACCAGACGCTGGTGGACATTGAAGCGAAAGTGGATGATGCGTTTGTCGCCCGTTACGGTCTGAGCGCCGGTCACTCGCTGGTGATTGAAGATGACGTTGCCGAAGCGCTGTACCAGGAGCTGGTGCGCGAAAACCTGATTACCCATCAGTTCGCCGGTGGCACCATCGGCAACACCATGCACAACTACTCCGTGCTGGCGGACGACCGCTCTGTCCTGCTCGGCGTAATGTGCAGCAATATCGAAATCGGTGGCTACGCCTACCGTTACCTGTGCAACACCTCCAGCCGTACCGATCTGAACTATCTCCAGGGCGTCGACGGGCCGATTGGCCGCTGCTTTACGCTGATCGGCGAATCCGGCGAGCGTACCTTTGCCATCAGCCCGGGTCATATGAACAAGCTGCGCGCGGACAGCATTCCCGAAGAGGTGATCGCGGGCGCCTCGGCGCTGGTGCTGACCTCCTACCTGGTGCGCTGCAAGCCGGGCGAGCCGATGCCGGAAGCGACCATGAAGGCGATTGAGTACGCGAAGAAGTACGACGTGCCCGTCGTTCTGACGCTGGGCACCAAATTCGTGATTGCCGATAATCCTGAATGGTGGCAGGCGTTCCTGAAAGAGCACGTCTCGATTCTGGCGATGAACGAAGAGGAGGCCGAAGCGCTGACCGGTGAAAGCGATCCGCTGCTGGCGTCTGACAAAGCGCTGGACTGGGTGGATCTGGTGCTCTGCACCGCGGGTCCGGTTGGGCTGTATATGGCTGGCTTCACCGAAGAAGAGAGCAAACGCAAAACCCAGCACCCGCTGCTGCCCGGCGCGATTGCCGAGTTCAACCAGTACGAGTTCAGCCGCGGCATGCGTTTTAAAGACTGTGTTAATCCGCTGCGTATCTACTCGCACATCGCCCCTTACATGGGCGGGCCGGAGAAGATCATGAATACCAACGGCGCGGGCGACGGCGCGCTGGCCGCGCTGCTGCACGACATCACCGCTAACGCCTACCACAAAACCAACGTGCCAAATTCCAGCAAGCACAAGTTCAGCTGGCTGACCTATTCGTCGCTGGCGCAGGTATGCAAGTACGCCAACCGCGTAAGCTATCAGGTGCTGAACCAGCACTCACCGCGCTTAACGCGTGGCCTGCCGGAACGGGAAGACAGCCTCGAAGAGGCGTACTGGGACAGGTAAAAGCAAAACGGCAACCTGTGGTTGCCGTTTTTAGTGTTTGTTCCCTCTCCCTGTGGGAGAGGGCCAGGGTGAGGGCATCAGGCCGCACAAAACTTAACCCGTCACCGCCTCTTCAACCGGCGGTTTTTCCAGCAGCGTCAGCATCGTATTCGCAATCTCGCGCTCGCCCATCACCACCTTATCCGCACCGCGCTCGGTAATGTAATCCACCTCGTCGTCGTAGTGAGCCCGGGCGATAATCTCAATGTTTGGACACTTCGCGCGCGCGGAGGCGACAATCTCACCCGCCTCATAGCCGTTGGGAATGGTCAGCAGCAGCCAGCGGGCGCAGTCCAGATGCGCCAGCTCCATGATCTCTTCGTTCGCCGCATTGCCCAGCACCGCACGAATACCGCGCTCGCGCAGCTCGTCAACGCGGGTGCGTGACGTTTCAATTACCACCAGCGGAATGCCCTGCGCCATCAGCTTCTCGCCAAGCAGGCTGCCGACGCGGCCAAAGCCGACCAGCAGGGCGTGATTGCAAATATCGACCGGGATCTGCTTCTCTTCTTCGATGGCCTCTTCCAGCGTCTGCTCTTCCAGCGTTTCGGTTTTATCGAGGTATTTTTCCAGCAGGGCAAACAGCACCGGGTTCAGCATAATTGACAGGATCGCCCCCGCCAGCACCAGGTTTTGTCCGGCCTGCGGCAGCAGATTCAGGGCCATGCCCAGACCGGCCAGAATAAAGGCGAACTCGCCAATCTGCGCCAGGCTGGCGGCAATGGTCAGCGCCGTCCGCGGAGAGTGGCCGAACATTCGCACCAGGAAGAAGGCGGCGAGCGACTTACCAAAGATAATGATCGCCAGCGTGCCCAGCACGGCCAGCGGCTGCTGAATCAGAATAAGCGGGTCAAACAGCATCCCGACGGAGACGAAGAACAGCACGGCAAAGGCGTCGCGCAGCGGCAGGGTGTCGTGTGCAGCGCGGTGGCTCAGCTCGGATTCGTTCAGCACCATCCCGGCGAAGAACGCGCCCAGCGCGAAGGAGACATCAAACAGCTCAACGGCACCAAACGCGATACCCAGCGCCAGCGCCAGCACGGAGAGGGTAAACAGCTCGCGGGATCCGGTCGCCGCACTGCGGGACATGATCCACGGCACCAGACGGCGACCCACCAGCATCATGATGGCGATAAACGCCACCACCTTCCCGATGGTGATGCTCATATCCAGCGCCAGCGAGGCGAAGCCGATATTGTCTTTTTCCATCATGCCGGCGACGGCGGGCAGCAGCACCAGCGTCAGAACCATCACCAGATCTTCCACAATCAGCCAGCCTATCGCGATCTGTCCGCGCTGGCTGTCTATCAGCTGTCTCTCCTCAAGCGCGCGCAGCAGCACCACGGTACTGGCGGTTGAAAGACACAGCCCAAATACGATACCGGTCATCAGCGACCAGCCCAGCACGGCCGAAAGCGCCATCCCAAGCAGCGTCGCCACCCCTATCTGGGCGATCGCTCCCGGTATGGCAATCGACTTTACCGCCATCAAATCCTTCAGGGAGAAGTGCAGGCCGACGCCGAACATCAGCAGAATCACGCCCAATTCCGCCAGCTCAGGGGCCAGTTTGGTATCCGCAACAAAACCTGGCGTAAACGGTCCCGCCAGCACACCTGCCAGCAGATAGCCGACAAGAGGAGAAATACGCAGCTTATTGGCAATCATGCCGAGAATAAAAGCGAGCACAAGTCCACCAACAATGGTGGTGATAAGCGGTGTGGCGTGGTGCATTCCGTCTCCTTTCGTGGTGAGTGTTCCATTTTTGGCGTGAATACCAAAAAACCAGGTAATAGTTTATGACAATTTTTACCCTTATGTTTATGAATAATTGTTGAAGTTTGAATAAAACAGCAATATGCACGTAAAAAAGCGCATTTTGATAAATTCAGCGCGGGGATGAAGAGGAACCCCTTATGGTATAAGGGTATCAGGTAGCTAAAGCATAAGTTTAGCTACCCGTAATTCACGCTTTATGGCGGTTATCAGGCAGGAATATGGTCAATATGCCAAGAAGTGGCAGGAAAGCGCAGATTTTATAAACCAGGAAGATGCTGGTGTGATCCGCAACCATCCCTAACACCGCTGCACCCAGCCCGCCCATGCCGAAGGCGAAACCGAAAAACAGTCCGGAAACCATACCGATACGTCCGGGCAGCAGCTCCTGGGCATAGACCAGAATGGCGGAAAACGCGGAGGCGAGAATAAAACCAATAATTACGGTCAAAATCCCCGTCCATTCAAGGCTGGCGTACGGCAAAATGAGGGTAAAAGGCGCTACGCCGAGGATAGAGCCCCAAATGACATATTTACGGCCAATTTTATCGCCCACCGGCCCGCCAATTACCGTCCCTGCGGCCACCGCGAACAGGAAGGCAAACAGGTGGATCTGCGCGTTTTGTACCGATAATCCGAATTTTTGCATCAGATAAAAGGTGTAATAGCTGCTGATGCTCGCCATATAGAAGTATTTCGAGAAAATCAGCACCAGCAGGACGGCAACCGCCAGGATAACCTTATTGCGCGGCAGGGGATTGATAACCTTCGCTTTAGGTTTTCCTTTATTCACCCGATGCTGAGCGGCATACCAGCGGCTAATCTGCGCCAGCACGATAATCGCCAGCAGCGCGGCCAGCACAAACCACGCCACGTTGCCTTTACCGTAAGGGGCAATAATAACCGCGGCCAGCAGCGGGCCGAGAGAGCTACCGAAGTTGCCCCCTACCTGGAAAAGTGACTGCGCCAGGCCATGACGACCGCCGGACGCCATGCGCGCCACGCGGGAAGACTCCGGATGGAAAACGGACGAGCCGGTGCCTACCAGTGCGGCGGCAATCAGCACGGCTTTAAAACTTCCGGCCATGGCCAGCAGCACCAGCCCGCTTAGGGTAAAGCACATGCCTATGGGCAGCGACCACGGCATAGGATATTTATCCGTCCAGTAGCCCACCACCGGCTGCAGCAGCGAGGAAGCCAGCTGGAAGGTCAGGGTGATCATCCCAATCTGCACAAAGGTTAACGAAAATTCGGACTGCAGCAGCGGGTAAATTGCCAGAATCAACGACTGGATCATATCGTTGAGCAGGTGCGAGAGACTGATTGCGCCTAAGACTTTAAAGGAGGTGCGCGACGCTGGCGCGCCCGGAACGGGCTGAGTTGATTCACTGATTGCCATAGAGAGAATTACCACGTCTTGAGTTATTAGCGATGCAGGGTGTAATTATTATCCGACTAACATACCCGCCCGGGACATTTGAAGAAAGTCGCAATTCTGAAAACTTATTTGTCTATTCTTATTAGTCACTGTAATTTCTGCCTTTGTCTATTGGTCAGGGAGAGAGAAGATGAAGTTAATGAAGCGGGGCGTCGCGCTGGCGCTCATCGCGGCGTGGGGGCTGGTAAGCCTGCCCGTGCAGGCGTATGAAAAAGACAAAACCTATAAAATCACTATTCTGCATACCAACGATCACCACGGTCATTTCTGGCGCAGTGAATACGGCGAATATGGCCTGTCGGCGCAAAAAACGCTGGTGGACGGCATTCGTAAAGAGGTGGCAGCCCAGGGCGGCAGCGTGCTGCTGCTGTCGGGAGGCGATATCAATACCGGCGTGCCGGAATCCGATTTGCAGGACGCCGAGCCCGACTTTCGCGGCATGAACCTGATTGGCTACGACGCGATGGCCGTCGGTAACCATGAGTTTGATAATCCGCTGAGCGTCCTGCGTCAGCAGGAGAAGTGGGCCAAATTCCCGTTCCTCTCCGCCAACATTTACCAGAAAAGCACCGGCGAACGCCTGTTCAAGCCGTGGGCGCTGTTTAAGCGTCAGGATCTGAAGATCGCGGTCATCGGCCTAACCACCGACGACACGGCGAAAATTGGCAACCCAGAGTTCTTCACCGATATCGAATTCCGCAAACCGGCAGACGAAGCGAAGCTGGTGATTCAGGAGCTGCAGCAAAACGAAAAGCCGGACGTGATTATCGCCACCACCCACATGGGGCACTACGACAACGGTGAGCACGGCTCCAATGCGCCGGGCGACGTGGAGATGGCGCGCAGCCTGCCGGCGGGCTCGCTGGCGATGATTGTGGGTGGTCACTCACAGGATCCGGTCTGCATGGCATCCGAGAATAAAAAGCAGGTGGACTACGTGCCGGGCACGCCGTGTGCGCCAGACCGTCAGAACGGTATCTGGATTGTGCAGGCGCACGAGTGGGGCAAATACGTAGGCCGGGCGGACTTCGAGTTCCGTAACGGCGAGATGAAGCTGGTGCACTATCAGCTCATTCCGGTCAACCTGAAGAAGAAGGTCACCTACCCGGACGGGAAAAGCGAGCGCGTACTTTACACCCCAGAGATTCCAGAAAACCAGCAGATGCTCTCCCTGCTGACGCCGTTCCAGAACAAAGGCAAGGCGCAGCTGGACGTGAAAATCGGCACGCTGAACGGTCGTCTGGAAGGGGACCGCAGCAAAGTTCGCTTCGTGCAGACCAACATGGGGCACCTGGTGCTGGCGGCGCAAATGGCGCGCACCGGGGCTGATTTTGGCGTGATGAGCGGCGGCGGCATTCGTGATTCCATCGAAGGTGGAAACATCACCTATAAAGACGTTCTGAAGGTGCAGCCGTTCGGTAACGTGGTGGTTTATGCCGACATGAGCGGGAAAGAGGTTGTTGAGTACCTGACCGCCGTGGCGCAGATGAAGCCGGATTCCGGGGCCTATCCGCAGTTTGCCAACGTGAGCTTCGTAGCGAAAGACGGCAAGCTTAACGACCTGAAGATCAAAGGCGAACCGGTTGACCCGGCGAAAACCTACCGTCTGGCGACGTTAAGCTTTAACGCCACCGGCGGCGACGGCTATCCGCATATTGATAATAAACCGGGCTACGTGAACACCGGCTTTATCGATGCAGAAGTGCTGAAGCAGTATATCGAGCAGAATTCGCCGATTGACGTGAATGCGTATGAGCCGAAAGGCGAGGTGAGCTGGCAGTAGTGCAGCTGTGTTGCCCGGTGGCGCTGCGCTTACCGGGCCTACGGGTGCAAAATGTAGGCCGGGTAAGGCGTAGCCGCCACCCGGCTTTTTTTACTCCCTGCGCGCAATATCCGCAAACTTCGCATCCAGCATTTTCGCCAGGTCGCCCGCGGCCAGCTCAATATCCAGCCCGCGCTTGCCGCCGGAAATATAGATGGTCTCAAATTCCTGTGAAGGGGCATCAATCAGCGTCGGCAGGCGTTTTTTCTGCCCGAGCGGGCTGATGCCGCCCACCAGGTAGCCCGTGGTGCGCTGCGCCACCATCGGATCCGCCATATCCACCTTCTTCGCCCCCAGCGCTTTAGCGACCTTTTTCAGATCCAGCTGTCCCGCCACGGGAGTCACCGCCACGGCGAGATGCTTCATATCGCCATTCACCGCCACCAGCAGCGTTTTATAGACCTGGTCCGCGTTCAGCCCCAGCTTACGCACCACTTCATCACCAAAGTTGGTTTCATTCGGATCGTGATCGTAGGTGTGGATCCGGAAAGAAATGTTGTTTTTTTCAAGTAATTTAACGGCGGGAGTCATAGCTATCCTTCTTACGACAGACAATTCATGCAGCCAGCATACGCCTGACGTTTGTCTAAAAAATAGCACCATCTTGCGCAATAGTGTTGGCAGTGATGGTCACTTTGAGCGACAATCGGCTCAGCCGAAGGTCACTTCGGTATAATAAAAACGATGAAATTCCTCTTTGACGGGCCAATAGAGATATTGGCCATTTTTTTATTTCAGCAACGACGGCAAATTCCCTTCGCCGTATAAATGTAACGCCCCAACCGCCACCACGTATTCCCCCGCAGGCAGAGCATGCAGCGTCTCTCGCCAGGCTTTGTTACGCGCATTCATCAGCACATCATACAGCGATTCACTGAACGTCGACGGTAACGCCAGCCTGCCGTCCGCGGGCGGCGCATCCAGCCACCAGCCAATCATGGTCTGCAGCAGGCGTGCGTTGGTGTGCCAGTGGGTGAGGGTATCATCCAGCAGCATCAGACCGTCGTCGGGAAGCTCTCGCAGGAGAGCAATCTGGCTGTCCGTACCTTCCAGTTCGATGATCGGCATACGGCGCGCCCGCGCCACGTTCAGCAGCTGGTAATCAATGCCGTAATCACCCCGCAGCCCCAGACGCTGGGCCTGCGTGGCCTGTAATACCATTGCGATTTGCCACAGCGGCAGGGTGTCAATCATGGAGAGCGATACGCCGGTTTCCTCGGCGACGCGCGTCAGTTCCGCGAGCTGGGCCTCATTCAGACGTTCCGCCAGCGGGAGATCGCTTTCAAGCCCGGCAAACGGTGACTCATGGCCCGAGATGTCCGCCTCGACGACCAGCGCGTCGGCGCGCTTCAGGCGCTTTATCAGACCGGGCGGCAGAGGTGACATACCCTGCGTGCCCATATGGATACTGCCGACCAGGTGCAGGTGTTGCCCGCCGGGAAGCGAGATATCCAGACCGGGCCAGGCGTAACGGCGAGGGAAAAGGGCGCGAAACGATGTTTTTATACGATGAAACAGACCCATACGCGCTCCATAAACGGAAAGGTTCATGCTAGCGCGTACGGGTACAAGGTTCAATCCTTCGGTTTAAAGCGCAACAGCCGGTTGGCGTTGCTGACCACGGTGATGGAGGAGAGCGCCATCGCCGCGCCCGCGACCACCGGGTTCAGCAGCGTACCGGTCAGCGGCCACAAAATACCGGCCGCGATTGGGATCCCGAGGGTGTTATAGACGAACGCCCCCAGCAGGTTCTGCTTCATGTTGCGCAGCGTGGCTTTCGAAATGGCCAGCGCATCGGCCACGCCCATCAGGCTGTGGCGCATCAGCGTAATGGCGGCGGTTTCGATGGCCACGTCGCTGCCGCCGCCCATCGCGATCCCTACATCCGCCTGGGCCAGCGCCGGGGCATCGTTGATGCCGTCGCCGACCATTGCCACCTGACGGCCCTGACGTTGCAGTTTTTTAATGGCGTCCGCTTTGCCGTCCGGCAGTACGCCCGCAATCACCTCATCAATACCGGCTTCTTTCGCGATGGCGTTGGCGGTGGTCGGGTTATCCCCGGTCAGCATCACCAGACGGTAGCCCGCACGGTGCAGGCGCTGTAAGGCGTCCACGCTGTCCTGGCGAAGCGGATCGCGCACGGCCAGCAGCGCGGCGGCTTTGCCGTCCACCGCCAGCAGAACCGGGGTAGCGCCCTGAGACGCCTGCGCCTTCAGCTCGTTTTCCAGCGCAGCGGTATCAATACCGTTTTCATTGAGCAACGCCTGGTTGCCCAGCAGCAGCGCATGGCCTTCTGCCTCACCGCTCACGCCGAGCCCGCGCAGGGTGCGGAAGTTGCTCACCTGCGGCAGGGCAGACGCATTGGCTTTATCGAGAATAGCGCGCGCCAGCGGATGGCTTGAGCCTTGCTCCAGCGCGGCGGCGAGACGCAGCGCGTCCGCTTCGGCAATGCCTGCGGTCGTGACGGCGACCACCTGCGGTTTACCTTCCGTCAGCGTGCCGGTTTTATCAAACACCAGCGTGTCCAGGGTACTGGCCCGCTGCAGCGCATCCGCGTCCCGTACCAGTACGCCAAATTCGGCCGCGCGCCCTACGCCGGAGATAATCGACATCGGCGTCGCCAGGCCAAGGGCGCAAGGACAGGCGATGATCAGCACCGTGGTGGCGATCACCAGGGTATACACAATCTGCGGCGCGGGGCCGAAGAAGTACCAGATCGCCGCGCTTAGCAGGGCAATGCCGACCACCACCGGCACAAAAATGGCCGAGATTTTGTCAGCAAGCTGGCCAATCTCCGGCTTGCTGCTCTGCGCCTGACGCACCATGCGGATAATACGCGACAGCGTCGTATGGCTGCCGACGGCGCTGGCGGTGAACAGCACGCTGCCGTCCTGCACGACCGTACCGGCATGCACGGCGTCGCCGTCTGATTTCTGCTGAGGGATAGGCTCCCCGGTCAGCATCGCTTCATCCAGCCAGGCTTCGCCCTGCGTTATCTTGCCGTCAACGGGAACCCGGTCGCCGGTGGTCAGACGCAGCGTCATGCCGGGCTGAACTTCCGCCAGCGGGACGCTTTTCTCCCCTTCGTCCGTGACCACGCGGGCCGTCGGTGGGGTTAAATCAAGCAATCTTTCCAGCGCTTTCGAGGAGCGCTGGCGGGCGCGGGCTTCCAGCATATGGCCTAAGTTAATCAGGCCGATAATCATCGCGCTCGCTTCATAATAGAGATGCCGCGCTTCCATCGGGAACCACTGGGGCCAGACGTTCACGCTCATGGAATAGAGCCAGGCCGCGCCGGTCCCGAGGGCGACCAGGGTATCCATCGTCGCGGTGCGGTTTTTCAGGCTCTTCCAGGCGCTGGTATAGAAATGCCCGCCTGCAAACACCATCACCGCAAGGGTAATCAGACCAATCACCAGCCACAGGGTGCGGTTGTCGTCGGTGACCATCATGTTGTCACCCATCATGCCCCACACCATCACCGGAATACCCACCAGCAGGGCAACGATGGCCTGCCAGCGGAAGCGCTTCATGGTGGCGATAGCCGTTTCCTGCTGGCGCTCGCGGCGTTCGGCATCATCTTCGATGGCCTCCGCGCCGTAGCCCGCTTTTTCAACGGCCTGCACTAACTCTGCGGCGGAGGCGCTGCCCATCACCAGCGCAGTGCGCTCCGCAAGATTCACCCGTGCCTGCGCGACGCCCGGGACCGCCTGCAGGGCGTTTTGTACCCGGGAGACGCAGCTGGCGCAGCTCATGCCGTTGATCAGCAGCTGTTGGCTGTCATCAATATCATCCGCTGCCGGAAGCTCAGGAGTGGCCGCTGTCAGTGCTTCCGACGGGGATGATGACTCTGCCAGCGGTTTAGCCTTTGGGTGGCTTAACTCCGCCCCGTAACCGGCCTGTTTGATGGTATCAATCAGCGCGTCCGCGCTGGCGCTGCCGGTCACGGCGGCATGGTCGATAGTCACTTCAGCGCTTTCAACGTCAGGACGCTGTTCCAGGCTTTCTTTAACGCGTTTGACGCAGTGGCCGCAGGAGAGGCCGTCCAGCGTCAGGTCGATAGTGTGAGACATAACAAAACTCCCGTATAATATATTGGTCAGTTGTTGACCGGAGTAACGCTTTTCGCTAACTGTTATGAAGGTTAAACCTTCCATCAAGGGGAAGGTCAAGGGGGAAATGTGAATATCAGTGACGTGGCAAAAAAAACCGGCTTAACCAGCAAGGCGATCCGCTTTTATGAAGAGAAGGGGCTGGTAACGCCGCCGCTGCGCAGTGAAAACGGCTACCGCAGCTACACGCAGCTGCATCTGGATGAGCTGACGCTGCTGCGCCAGGCAAGACAGGTCGGGTTCAATCTGGAAGAGTGCGGCGAGCTGGTTAACCTGTTCAACGATCCTAAGCGTCACAGCGCGGACGTGAAAAAACGCACCCTGGAAAAGGTGGCCGAAATTGAACGCCACATCGTCGAACTGCAGGCGATGCGCGAACAGCTGCTGCAGCTCGCGGACTCCTGTCCGGGGGATGACAGCGCCGATTGCCCGATTATTGATAACCTTGCCGGCTGCTGCCACCGCAAAACCCACGCTTAACAGGCTTTTACCCGCAGGGTAATACCTTCCACCGCAATGACTTCAACCCGCGTGCCGGCGCTGAGGTCATCGTCGGCCACCACCGGCCACGAGCTGTCGCCTACGCGCATATGTCCGCGTCCGTTCACCAGCGCGGTGTCGAGGGTAAAACGCTTGCCGACAATCTGCTGTCCGCGCTGGTTAAGGTGGGCGTCCACCGGTTTCTGCTCGTTAACCCGCCGGTTAAGCCAGCGCCACCACAGCCAGGCGGCCACCAGCGTCAGCGCGGCAAACAGCGCCCCCTGCCACGCCCAGTCCAGGGGAAGGATCCAGACCAGAAGACCGGTAATGACGGCGGCCACACCGCTCCAGAGCAGGTAGCCGTTGCCGCCCAGCATCTCCGCTGCCAGCAATAAGCCACCGAGACTTAGCCAGAAGGCATGAGGATGTGCAACGATGAGCTCAATCATTTTTTACGCTCGTTTCCGCTGTCCTTGATCAGTTCGGCGATCCCCGCGATAGAGCCCATCAGGCTGCTGGCATCCAGCGGCATCATCACCACTTTGCTGTTGTTCGCCGAGCCGATCTCTTTCAGCGCGTCGGTATATTTTTGCGCAACGAAGTAGTTCACGGCCTGAATATCACCGGCGGCAATTGCCTCGGACACCATCTGGGTCGCGCGGGCTTCCGCTTCGGCGGAACGTTCACGCGCTTCCGCCTGTAAGAACGCGGACTGACGGTCGCCTTCCGCTTTCAGGATCTGCGACTGTTTTTCCCCTTCCGCTTTGAGGATCTCCGCCTGGCGCACCCCTTCGGCTTCCAGAATGTAGGCACGTTTGGTTCGCTCAGCTTTCATCTGGGCGTTCATGGAGGCGATCAGCTCCGCCGGCGGGCGCACGTCGCGGATCTCGATGCGGGTGACTTTGATCCCCCACGGGTTGGTGGCCTCATCGACAATGTGCAGCAGGCGGGTGTTGATGCTGTCGCGCTGGGAAAGCATCTCGTCCAGCTCCATCGAGCCGAGTACGGTACGGATGTTGGTCATCGTCAGGTTGACGATCGCCAGCTCCAGGTTGCTGACCTCATAGGCCGCTTTTGGCGCATCAATCACCTGAATAAAACAGACGGCGTCGATGGTGACGTTGGCGTTATCCTTGGAGATCACTTCCTGGGACGGAATGTCCAGAACCTGCTCCATCATGTTGATCTTGCGGCCTATCCTGTCCATGAACGGGACAATCAGGCTTAAGCCGGGCTGGAGCGTGTTGGTGTAACGGCCGAAACGCTCGACGGTCCACTGATAACCCTGAGGGACAATTTTGACGCCGGCGCCCACGATAACCAGCGCAACGAAAATAAGGACGGGAACAACGATAAGCATAAAAACCTCCTGTTTTGCATGCCGTGATGAGTGAAAGTGTGTGTTTATTGCTCGTAAGTATAGGTAAAGTCAGAGATGAAGCCATTACCCGCTTCGGCAATGGCTTTGGATAATCCCTGGTAGTAATTCTCCAGCCCCCGCGCTTCGATACGCTGGATCTGTTCGCGAAGGGGGGCGCAGAACAGAACGGCATTTCCCGCCTCAACGCGTTTGTTATTCGGCGGAAGGTCGCCCGCGATGGCTTTAAACCAGGTTCTGATGCCCTGCTTTAAATTATGCGGCGCTTTTGCCAGGTTATCCATGCCCGTCAGGATCTGCAGAGTAGGGAACTCATCGGCCTGCACGGCGGTTTTCATGCGCGCAAAGAACTGGCTGAACAGCTCGAACGAGCCCAGATCGGTGACGCGGGGCTTGGTGGTTTTACCGTTTTTATTGCCGATTTTACCTGCCGCTGACGCCGTGGCCGGAGCCGCGTTGACTTTTTCCAGCTCCAGCCCGAATAACAAATTGCAGTGCGCGCGGCGCGCTTTCAGCGGGTAGGACATCAGGACGTCAATGAACTGGGTGGCTTTCACATCCGCAAGATTGTGGTTGATAAGCCACTGGGTGCGCGAAAATTCCGCCGGAGAGACGAACCAGTCCGGCACCTCATTGAAGCGTTTTGATTTGCCTTTACCGTCAAATTCAAGGAAGTGTGTCCCGTTGTCGAAGGCAAAATAGCAATTTTTGAAGCTGCCGATCGTGGTGTTCACGATGAGCGCCTTCTTAACAAAATCGACCACCTCTTCACCCATCACAAAACGCGTGCGTTCCGACGATTTGATGACGTCCATTAATGTTTCGACATCAGGAACACCAGGCTTCAGGGAGGGAAACTCATAAAAAATATGTGCCATGCTGCATACTTCCTGTAGTGATGGTGGTGACAATTTGCAAACAAAAAGCTTAACACTTGCTTCAGCGTGAGGCTATTCGCGCTGCGCGGGCGAAAGGATTATGCTACAGACGGTTATGACAAAAAGCGGTCAACGGAAGCGCAATGAACGATAAAAAAAACGTATTACTTCTCAGGGATGTCGGATTTCGAGTCGGGGAAAACACGATCCTGCAGCACGTCGGGTTTAGCCTGTCGCCGGGCGAGTTTAAATTAATCACGGGTCCCTCAGGCTGTGGGAAAAGCACGCTGCTGAAGATTGTGGCGTCACTCCTCAGCCCGACGGAGGGAGCCATTCTGTTTGAAGGCGAAGATATCGCCTCGCTTTCCCCGGAAAGCTATCGCCAGCAGGTCTCGTACTGCGTGCAAACGCCCGTGCTTTTTGGCGATACGGTCTATGACAACCTGATTTTTCCGTGGCAAATCCGCAATAAAACGCCGGAGCCGGAAAAGTTTATCCACGATCTGGCCCGCTTTGGCCTGGCGCAGGAGACGCTGAGCAAATCCATCAACGCGCTGTCGGGCGGCGAAAAGCAGCGGGTCTCGCTGATCCGCAACCTGCAGTTTTTACCGAAGGTGTTGTTGCTGGACGAAATCACCAGCGCGCTCGATGACGTCAACAAGCGCAACGTTAACGAGATTATTCATCGTTACGCCCGGGAGCAGAACATTGCCGTGCTGTGGGTGACGCACGACGCTAACGAAATAACCCATGCGGATGACGTAATCACGCTCCAGCCGCACGGCGGGAAAATGCAGGAGGCAAACCGTGGGTGAGCATAACATTACGAACGAATCGCTGGCCTTTTCGATGGTGCTGGTGCTGATTGCGATTGTGGTCAGCTACCGGGAAAAGCTTGGGCTGGAAAAAGATATCGTGTGGAGTATTTGCCGCGCGGTGATTCAGCTCATCATCGTCGGCTATGTGCTGAAGTATATCTTCAACGTTAACCACGCGGTGCTGACGCTGCTGATGGTGCTGTTTATCTGCTTTAACGCGGCGTGGAATGCGCAAAAGCGCAGTAAATACATTGATAAGGCGTTTGTCTCATCGTTTATCGCGATTACCACCGGAACGGCGCTCACGCTGGCGGTGCTGGTGCTCTCCGGCTCGATTGAGTTTACGCCGATGCAGGTCATCCCTATCTCGGGGATGATCGCGGGGAACGCGATGGTGGCCGTTGGGCTCTGTTATAACAACCTCGGCCAGCGTTTCAGCAGCGAACAGCAGCAGCTGCAGGAGAAACTAAGCCTGGGGGCAACGCCAAAAGTGGCCTCGGCGCGGCTGATTCGCGAGAGCATTCGGTCATCGCTGATTCCAACGGTAGATTCCGCCAAAACGGTGGGGCTGGTGAGCCTGCCGGGCATGATGTCGGGGCTGATTTTTGCCGGTATCGATCCGGTAAAAGCGATTAAGTATCAGATCATGGTGACGTTTATGCTGCTTTCCACGGCAAGCCTGTCGACCATCATTGCCTGCTACCTGACCTATCGGAAGTTCTACAACGCGCGCCACCAGCTGGTGGTGACGCAGTTGAAAAAGACGGGGTAACATCGTCTTTGTAGGCCCGGTAAGGCGAAGCCGCCACCGGGCTTTTTTATCAATACAACAGCGCGTAAAGCTGACGACGATACTTCGACGCCAGCGCGTCGCCGGTGCCCAGCGCGGCCAGGATCTCCTGGAACATTTTGCGCGCCTGACCGTCTGCGGCGGCTAAATCTTTTTGCAGATGGCCGAAGAGCAGCTCAAGCGCCTCTTCGTTACGCCCCACCTGATGCAGCTGTAGTGCAAGCTGGCTTGCCAGCGCGGCGTCCGCCGGGTTGTCGGCAACCTGCTGCTGCAGCTGCTGAATTTCCGGGGTATCCGCCGCCTGCTTCAGCAGCTCAATTTGTGCAACCAGCCCCTGATAGCGGGTGTCCTGATCCTGCAGCGGAACCGTCTTAAGTACGGCCTCCGCGTCCTCTGAGCGGTGCAGGGCGATCTGCGTCTCCGCCAGCAGCAGGCCAATCTGGCTGTTCTGTTTTGACAGCTGCCACGCCTCTTTCAGCAGCGGCAGCGCCTCGTCGTATTTGCCTTCCTGCATCAGCGCCATGCCTTCCTGCGCTTTCAGCTCTTCTTCGCGCGGCAGCACCTTATCCAGCAGGGCGCGGATAGCTTCTTCCGGCTGCGGCCCCTGGAAGCCATCAACAGGCTGGCCGTTCTGGAACAGATAGACGGTAGGAATGGCGCGCAGACCAAACTGAGACGCGACCATCGGCTCGGCGTCACAGTCCAGCTTCGCGAGAATGAACTGGCCGTTGTACTGGGCGGCAAGGCTTTCCAGCACCGGCGTCAGCTGTAGACAGTGTTGGCTACGTTCAGACCAGAAGTAGAACAGGACCGGTTTGGTCATCGACTGTTCAAGAGTCTGTTGCAGGTTAGCTTCTGTGATATTGACGATATTCTGTACGGACATGCGGCTTTCTCTTTTGTCGGTTTGTTCTTTACATGGGGATGCGCGTCGTCGCTTCAACTCAACCGTGTAAAATTTTGTCCATTATCCGGCCCGGCAGCAGGCGTTTTAACCAGCCGACGGCGTGGGTGACCAGCGTCACCGGATAGCGCATTTTGGGATGTTCACTCTCAAAAGCATGGCGCACTTTGGCCACCACCGCCTCGGGCCCGAGGGTAAAACGTGCGGCGATGCCGGGGTTCTCGACCGGTTTATCCGCCTGCGTCTGGTTAACGTTTTCGGTAAAGCGGGTGCGGATCGGGCCGGGTTCAATCAGGCTGACCTTAATGCCGCTGTGGCGTAGCTCCATGCGCAGGGCGTCGGACCAGGCCTCCAGCGCATATTTACTGGCGGCGTAAGCGCCGCGGCCCGGGGTGGAAATCAGCCCCATCACCGACGACGTCATCACGATGCGCCCTTCACCGTGCGGCAGCATCGCGGGGAGCAGACGCATGGTGAGCTGATGTACGCCGAAAAAGTTGGTCGAAAACTGCTTCTCCAGCGTTTCGCGGGAGAGGGTATCCAGCGGGCCATACACGCCGTAACCGGCATTATTAAACAGGCCGTAAAGACGATTACCGGTCAGGGCGATCACCTCATCGGCGGCGCGGTCAACGCTCTCCGGCGAGTCCATATCCAGCAGCACGCCGGTAAAGCCCAGCCCGTTCATGCGTTCGACATCGTCGGGTTTGCGACAGGCCGCCAGAACCCGAAACCCCTGGCGCTTCAATTCGAGCGCGCTTTCCAGACCGATTCCACTGGAACATCCTGTAATTAAGACCGATTTTTGCATAACTTTACCTGTCAGGATCTCCGCTTAATCAGGAGTCATGTTTAACTAAAGGAGCCAGCCGCGTTGCCATCCAGTCGGCAATAAACGGCTGCGCATCGCGATTGGGGTGGATCCCGTCGTCTTGCATCCACTGGGGTTTGAGATAGACCTCTTCCATGAAAAATGGCAGCAGCGGAATATCAAACTCTTTGGCAAGCTTGGGGTAGATCGCGCTAAAGGCCTCATTATACCGACGACCGTAGTTGGCGGGCAGGCGAATTTGCATCAGCAGCGGCTGGGCGTTTGCCGCCTTGATCTCCTGCAAAATGGTGCGCAGCGTATCCTCCGTTTGCTGTGGCTGGAAACCGCGCAGGCCATCATTACCGCCGAGCTCAACCAGCACCCAGCGCGGCTGATGCTGCTTGAGCAGCGCAGGCAGGCGCGATAAACCTTGCTGTGAGGTATCGCCGCTGATGCTGGCGTTGATTACAGGCGTTTTGCTCTGCCATTTGTCATTGAGCAGAGCGGGCCAGGCCGCGCCAGCCGCCATGCGATAGCCTGCGCTCAGGCTGTCGCCGAGAACCAGTAACGTGTCCGCTGCCGCCGCGCGGAAGGTCATCAGAATCAAAAACAGGAAGGGCAAATGCCAGCGGAAAACAGTGTTGAAGTTCATCATCTTAAGAAGTCCGTCGGTCAGGGGGAACACGAGCTTTCCATCCTTACTGGAGTTGAACTCGTTGTCAAACGCGCTGAAACCATCGCGCTGATTGGCGAATCCGGTTCCGGCAAGTCCACGCTGCTGGCGATTTTAGCCGGTCTGGACGACGGCAGCAGCGGCGAGGTCCACCTTGTCGGGCAGCCGCTGCATCAGCTTGATGAAGAGGCGCGGGCCGCGCTGCGCGCGCGTCACGTTGGTTTTGTCTTTCAGTCCTTTATGCTGATCCCAACCCTGAACGCCCTGGAAAACGTCGAGCTCCCGGCGCTGTTGCGCGGTGAAAACAGCCGTGAAAGCCGCGCTCATGCGAAGGCGCTGCTGGAACAGCTCGGTCTGGGGAAACGTCTCGACCATCTTCCCGCCCAGCTTTCCGGCGGTGAGCAGCAGCGCGTGGCGCTGGCCCGCGCGTTTAACGGCCGCCCTGAGGTGCTCTTTGCCGATGAGCCTACCGGCAACCTTGACCGTAAAACCGGCGACAGGATTGCCGACCTGCTGTTTTCGCTCAACCGCGAGCACGGCACCACGCTGATCCTCGTCACCCACGATCCGCAGCTCGCGGCGCGCTGCGACCGTCGCCTGCGGCTGGTGAACGGTGTTCTGCAGGAGGAAGCATGATTGCCCGCTGGTTCTGGCGCGAGTGGCGCTCGCCCTCGCTGCTGATTGTCTGGCTGGCGTTAAGCCTGGCGGTGGCCTGCGTGCTGGCGCTCGGCAGCGTCAGCGACCGCATGGAAAAAGGGCTCAGCCAGCAGAGCCGGGAGTTTATGGCGGGGGACAGGGCGCTGGAAAGCTCCCGCCCCGTGCCGCCGGGCTGGATTGAAGCAGCGCGTAAAGAAGGGCTGAAGGTGGGAGAGCAGCTCACCTTCCAGACCATGACCTTCGCGGGCGACATGCCGCAGCTGGCGAGCGTCAAGGCCGTCGATGATATCTACCCGATGTACGGTGACTTGCAGACCAGTCCGCCGGGGTTAAAGCCGACGCCCGGTACGGTGCTGCTGGCATCGCGTCTGATGGCGCTGCTGAACCTCAAACCCGGCGACAGTATCGACGTCGGCGACGCCACGCTGAAAATCGCCGGGGAAGTGGTGCAGGAGCCCGACGGCGGTTTTAACCCGTTCCAGCTTGCGCCGCGTCTGATGATGAACACCGCGGATGTCGCGGCCACCCATGCGGTACAGCCGGGCAGCCGCGTTACCTGGCGCTATAAATTTGGCGGCACGCCCGCCCAGCTTGACGCGTATGAAAAATGGCTTCTGCCGCAGCTCAAACCGGAACACCGCTGGTACGGGCTGGAGCAGGACGAGGGGGCGCTCGGTAAATCTCTGGAGCGCTCTCAGCAGTTCCTGCTGCTGTCGGCCCTGTTGACCCTGCTGCTGGCGGTGGCGGCGGTGGCCGTGGCGATGGGGCACTACTGCCGCAGCCGCTACGACCTGGTGGCGATCCTCAAAACCCTGGGGGCGGGCCGGGCGCAGCTGCGCAAGCTCATTGTCGGCCAGTGGCTGATGCTGCTGGTCCTGTCGGCGCTGACCGGCGGAATAATGGGGCTGCTGTTTGAAAAACTGCTGATGGTGATGCTGAAGCCGGTGCTCCCGGCCGCCTTGCCGCCGGCCAGCCTCTGGCCGTGGCTGTGGGCGATGGGCGCGATGACGGTGATCTCGGTGCTGGTGGGGCTCCGGCCCTACCGCCTGCTGCTCGCCACGCAGCCGCTGCGCGTGCTTCGCAACGATGTGGTGGCGAACGTCTGGCCGCTGAAGTTCTACCTTCCGCTGATTATTGCGGTGGCAGTGGGGCTGCTGGCGTGGCTGATGGGCGGCAGCACGCTGCTGTGGGCGGTGCTGGCCGGGGCGGTTGTGCTGGCGCTGCTGTGCGGCGTGCTGGGCTGGATACTGCTCAACCTCCTGAAAAGGGTGACGGTAAAATCCCTGCCCGTGCGCCTGGCGGTCAACCGTCTGCTGCACCAGCCCTGGTCTACGCTCAGCCAGCTGTCGGCGTTCTCGCTGTCGTTTATGCTGCTGGCGCTGCTGCTGGTGCTGCGCGGCGATCTGCTCGACCGCTGGCAGCAGCAGCTTCCACCGGAAAGCCCGAACTATTTCCTGATCAATATCGCGCCTGAGCAGGTTACGCCGCTGAAGGGCTTCCTGGCGGAGCATCACATCATCCCCGAGTCGTTCTATCCCATCGTTCGCGCGCGTCTGACGCAGATCAACGGCCAGCCAACGGAGGGGAACAAGGACGAGTCGCTGAACCGCGAGCTGAATCTGACATGGCAGGATAAACGCCCTGATCACAACCCGATAACCGCCGGCACCTGGCCGCCAAAAGCGGGGGAGGTGTCGATGGAGGAGGGGCTGGCGACGCGCCTGAACGTGAAGCTGGGAGACAGCGTGACCTTCACCGGCGATACCCAGGATTTCACCGCGAAAGTCACCAGCCTGCGTAAAGTGGACTGGGAAAGCCTGCGGCCCAACTTCTTCTTTATCTTCCCGCCGGGGGCGCTGGACGGGCAGCCGCAGAGCTGGCTGACCAGCTTCCGCTGGGAAAACGGCAACGGCATGCTGACCCAGCTCAACCGGGAGTTTCCGACGGTCAGCCTGCTGGATATCGGCGCGATCCTCAAACAGGTGGGGCAGGTGCTGGAGCAGGTGAGCCGCGCGCTGGAGGTCATGGTGGTGCTGGTGACGATCTGCGGCGTGCTGTTGCTGCTGGCCCAGGTGCAGGTGGGCATGCGCCAGCGCTATCAGGAACTGGTAGTTTACCGCACGCTGGGGGCGGGTAAGCGGCTGCTGCGAATGACGCTCTGGAGCGAGTTTGCGCTGCTGGGGCTGGTGGCCGGTCTGGTGGCCGCCATTGGCGCAGAGACGGCGCTGGCGGTGCTGCAGACAAAGGTCTTCGACTTCCCGTGGGAGCCTGACTGGCGTCTTTGGTTGACTCTGCCTCTGTGCGGCGCGGGGCTGCTTTCCCTCTGCGGAGGCTGGCTCGGCACGCGGCTGCTAAAGGGCAAAGCCCTGTTCCGTCAGTTTGCGAGTTGATTTAGTATAGTGATAATTACGCACCGGATTTTTATGCCGGTGCGTAGTGTTTAAATAGCACAAAGTGATAATACCCACTCATTTAGTAGCACAAAACATTAAAAACCCGTCCACACAGCCCGATTATTTCCAGTTAATATTCACCCGCTAAATATTTAGCAGCGTGTCTATTAAGGAAAAATAATGACTATAAAAAAATCAGCGCTGGCGGCAACGATTGGCGCGGCAGTGGCATTAACGACCTTCGCTTCTCAGGCGGAAATCACCGTTCTTAAGCAGGATCCTCAGGCGGGTAACCCGCTGAGCCGCCTGAACTTCACCGTTGGCGGCAGTATTCGTCCTCAGTTCCAGAACATGACCGGCGACGACGGGAAAAACAGCTACAAGCGTAACGGCTTTGACGGCGGCACCCGCTTCCGTTTCGCGGCAGATTACTACCTGTTTGATGACATCAGCTGGATCAGCTACTACGAGCTGGGTGTGAATATTCCTGCGCAGTTTAACTGGGATCACCACTACGCCGAAGGCGCACACGACACCACGCGTCGTATGCTCTATACCGGTCTGAAGAGCGACACCTGGGGTACGCTGACCTTCGGTCAACAGAACAGCGTTTACTATGATGTGGTTGGCGCGAAAACCGATATCTGGGACTACGACATGATCGCTCAGGCACCGGGTAACGGGATCAACGGCGACTACGACGGTTCTTACCGTTCACGCCAGATGCTGAAATATAAGAAAACCGTGGGCGATGCGGACATTTATGCATCCTACCTGTTTGAAGACAGCGAATTCCTGCCGGGCAACGGCCTGCGCTACAAGCGTAAAGGCGGCGGCTCGCTGGGCCTGGATTACCACCTGACTACCGACCTGACCTGGGGCGCCGCGTGGAACTACACCCGCGCCGACATGCGTAACCCGGACAACGGCGACAGCAAAACCTACGACCAGAACATTCTCGGTACCGCGCTGAGCTGGACCCCGGACAACTGGACCTTCTCCGCAGGCGGCGGCTGGTACCAGAACTTCCTGACCACCAAAAAAGTGTCTGTTAACGACTACTTTGCGGGCGACGCGTGGGGTATTGAGTACTTCGCAGGGTACAAGTTCCCAGTCGGTCAGTACGCGGTGAAATCCATCCAGCCTTACTTCATGGGGGACCGCATTGAGTACGTGAACGGCCGTAACTACCAGCGCATCGACAACGGCGTGGGGATCAGCTTCCAGCTGGATTACGGTTTCCGCGTGGATTACGAACACGTGTTCACCTCCAGCACCGACAACCTGGGCGACATGAACCTGGTGCGTCTGCGTTACGACTTCTAAGCCGTCTGTTCCCCGGTGGCGCTGCGCTTACCGGGGCCACAACAGTACGCGTAGGCCGGGTAAGGCGTAGCCGCCACCCGGCTTTTTTCAGCGATCAAGCCACTCAGCAATTTCTTCGTACGTCCCGCGATACACAATCTTTTCCGCCTTTTTCTCCAGCTGATAGCCGTACATCGGGTCGTAATAGTCGTTCAGGAGCGGTACAAGCCAGCTGAAGTGCGCGTCAGTGCGGCCAGAGCGTTGCTGTTCCAGCAGCGCGGAGTCTAACAGCGCGGTAAATTCCGCAAAGCGCTGCAGCCCAAGACGGCGGCGTATGGCGAACAGGCCGTGATGCAGGTACTCGCTGTATTCTTTCCAGCCCGCTTCCTCGCCGTAGGCGGCAGAAAAATCCGTCCACATATGGTCGAAATACTCTTCGCGCAGCCGTTCAAGACGGATCTCAAACGGATCATCGACCACCACGATAGGGGCTTCAACCATGCGGTCGCGCAGGCAGGCCGGCAGGTGGTTGGAGCCAATCATCCGGCCCTCATCTTCCAGCACCCAGCGCGCGGCGTCTTTTTTCAATAGCTCAACCGCAAGGTGATTTTCAAAGCTGGCCTGAGAAAGCTGCGGCGTGAGCGTGCGGCCAAATGACGAGCCGCGATGGTGCGCGAGCCCTTCCAGATCGATACCCTGCGCGTGCTGCTTCACCAGCAGGGTTTTACCGTTTCCGGTACAGCCGCCGATAAGCACCATCGGCTTTTGCGACTGCTCGATGGTCACCTGAATCGCCGTCTGGCGCAGGGCCTTATAGCCGCCGCGGATCAGCGGGTAGTCGATACCCGCCTCTTTCAGCCAGGCCTGCGAGATATGCGAGCGCTGGCCGCCGCGCGCGCAGCAGAGAAAGCCCTCAGGATGGGCAAGGCTGGCTTCGCGCCAGGCGTTGATGCGGGCGTCACGCGTGTCGCCGCTTACCAGGCGATGGCCGAGCGCCAGCGCGGCGTCCGGTCCCTGACGTTTATAACAGGTGCCGACGGCGGCGCGCTCGTCATCGTTCATTAAAGGCAGGTTGACTGCCGCTGGCATCGCGCCCTGGGCAAATTCGATCGGCGCGCGAACGTCGATTAAAGGGGTATCGGACGCGAGGATCGCGCGATAGTCCGTTCCATCGTTCATGGTTATTCCAGAAGAAAGCTAAGCAGCAATGGGCGGGAATTGTACGCCGGGGAAAGAGGAGGTCAACTCCCCGGCGGAGGGAGAACTATTTAAGCTTAGATTGTGCCCAGACAATACCGCTCGCGTATTCCGGCGGCAGGAGCGGGATCATGGCTTCCAGCGTGGCGCTCAGACGGCCCGTGTCGCTGTCGTTCAGGTTCAGGTGGCCGACTTTACGACCCTCGCGGACCTCTTTGTCATACCAGTGCAGATGCACCAGCGGCAGCTTCAGCCAGTCGTAGTTCAGATCGGTCCCGATCAGGTTGATCATCACCGACGGGCTGTTCACCACCGGCTGCGGCAGCGGCAGGTCGGTAATGGCGCGCAGGTGCAGCTCAAACTGGCTGATGGAGGCGCCGTTTTGCGTCCAGTGGCCGCTGTTGTGCACGCGCGGTGCCAGCTCGTTGATCAGCAGACCGGACGGGGTGATAAAGCACTCCATCGCCATGACGCCGACATAACCGAGTTCGTGCATGATGGCAGAGAGCATCTCTTCCGCCTGCGCCTGCTGGTCGGCATTGGCGTGCGGGAAGGCGACGCTGGTGCGCAGAATGCCGTCCTGATGCAGGTTATGCGTCAGCGGATAAAACACCGTGCGGCCGTCATGCCCGCGCGCGCCAACCAGCGACACTTCACCGCTAAAGTTAATGCCCTGCTCAACGATGCACTCGCCGTAGCAGTCATTCGGCAGCTCGGCGGTGTCGCCTGCGCGCAGGCGCCACTGGCCGCGGCCGTCGTAGCCACCCACGCGGCGCTTCACGATCGCCAGCTCGCCCAGCATGGCGAAGACGTCGTTCCACTCGCTTTTATCAGACAGGAGCTGCCACGGCGCGGTCGCGAGGCCGAGCTTGTCGAACAGCTGCTTTTGCGTCAGGCGGTCGGCAACGATCGGGAACACGTCGCGGTTAACGAAGGCGTTATGACGCGCCAGCTCGCGGGTCAGAGCGGTCTCCGGCCAGCGTTCAATCTCGGCGGTGATCACGCTCTGGTGGAATGGGACGGCTTCTGGCTCGGCGTCCAGCCCGACGGGCCAGACGGCAATACCCAGCGGCTCACCGGCCTGACGCAGCATGCGGCCTAACTGGCCGTTACCAAGGACGCAAACCTGCTTCATGCCGCACCCCGCGGGTCCGGGTTGTCCAGCACTTCGTCGGTCTGGGCTTTACGCCACGCCGCCAGACGCTGATGTAAGTCTTTATCGTGCGTCGCCAGGATCTGCGCGGCCAGCAGGGCGGCGTTTGCGGCACCCGCTTTGCCAATCGCCAGCGTGCCGACAGGAATACCGCGCGGCATCTGAACGATGGAGTAGAGGCTGTCCACACCGCTTAACGCGGCGCTCTGAACCGGTACGCCCAGAACCGGCACCAGGGTTTTGGCGGCAATCATGCCCGGCAGATGTGCTGCGCCGCCCGCACCGGCGATGATCACCTCATAACCGTTCTCTTCGGCGCTTTCGGCGAAGCTGAACAGTTTGTCCGGCGTACGGTGTGCAGAGACCACTTCAACGTGGTGCGGAACATTCAGGATGTCAAAGATTTCGGCGGCGAACTGCATGGTAGCCCAGTCGCTTTTGGACCCCATCACGATGGCGACACGCGCCGGATTATTGCGGGAAGACATGCGTCTTAAAACTCCTGTGGTGCGAAACACACTGCTTTCGAGGGCACAGAGAATAGCATGTTATACGGGCAAGGAAAACGGTTGCGCGGTTAAATCTTGAGCCGTTGTTGCCATCAATTCATAACAAAACAGACCGCATTCTGGCGGTCTGTTTTCGTCGAGGGGCAATCATTATTTCGTCAGTTCTGCGGTCATATACACGCGATTGTCGACCTTCGCGCTGGTGATTTTATAAGACGCGCCCTGTTCAGCAGCCTGTGCAGCGATTTTCGCTTCTGCGCGGTCAAGGGTAGAGGCGGTTGCGCTCACGCTCTGCGCGAAAGAACCGAAAGAAACCAGGGAGAGAGCCGCAACTGCAACGAAAGTTTTGATGGATTTCATGGTCGTATTCCTTAAGTGTTTTGTCTGGGATAGGGCGTGTTGCCCTGATGTGATAAATAATAGGCCGACCAAGGGCGGATTAAAATCGAAACAATTTGCCGATATTGTTCAAAAAAATAGAATGATGTGGAGGGGTTAAAACGGAAACGCGATCAGCTCCACGCCCTCAGGCGTGACTTTGACCATAGAACCTTCGGTGTGCCAGGCACCCAATACCACGCGGTGTGCGGGCTGGCCGTTGGCGATGAGGGAATGCACGTCAGGACGATGGGTATGACCGTGGATCAGCCACTGAACGTCATGCTTTTCCATCACCCGCACGACCGCCTGCGGATTGACGTCCATGATGGTCATGGATTTGCTGCTGTTGGCGGCTTTACTGCCTGCGCGCATTCTGGCGGCGATGCGGTTGCGGATAAAGAGCGGCAGGGCAAGGAACACCTTCTGGATCCACGGGGTGTGGACTTTGGCGCGAAACGCCAGGTAGCCGGTATCGTCGGTGCAGAGCGTGTCGCCGTGCATGATCAGCACCTTGCGGCCGTAGAGGTCGAGCACCTGTTCTTCCGGCAGCAGCGTCATGCCGCTTTCACGGGCGTAGCGCTTGCCGATCAGGAAATCACGGTTGCCGTGAATGAAGTAGCAGGGGACGCCCGAATCCACCAGCGCGTGAATGGCGGCGGCCATTTCACGGTGCAGCGGGTTAGGATCGTCGTCGCCAATCCAGGCTTCAAAGAGGTCGCCCAGGATGTACAGCGCATCGGCGCTTTTCGCTTCACCGCGTAAAAAACGCAGAAAACCGGCGGTTATCGCCGGTTCTTCTGTTTGCAGATGAAGATCCGCAATAAAGAGTGTCGCCACCAATTACTCGCTGACGGTCACGCTGGTAATCACAACGTCTTCTTTTGGAACGTCCTGGTGCATACCGCTGCGGCCAGTAGAGACGGCTTTGATCTTGTCAACCACGTCCATACCTTCAACCACTTCTGCGAATACGCAGTAGCCCCAACCCTGCAGGCTTTCGCCGGAGAAGTTCAGGAAGTCGTTGTCCGCCACGTTAATGAAGAACTGTGCAGTAGCAGAGTGAGGCGCCTGAGTACGTGCCATCGCCAGCGTGCCGCGGGTGTTTTTCAGGCCGTTGTTCGCTTCGTTCTTGATCGGCTCTTTAGTGGCCTTCTGGTTCATGCCAGGTTCGAAACCGCCGCCCTGGATCATGAAACCGTTGATCACGCGGTGGAAAATGGTGTTGTTGTAGAAACCTTCGCGGCAGTAGTCCAGGAAGTTTTTAACTGTTTCAGGCGCTTTGTCATCAAAGGTTTTGATTACGATATCGCCATGATTAGTGTGGAAAGTAACCATTTTTGCATCCTGTTCCGTTATTGTGGTACGTCGACCCGCCTTCGGGTCATCTATAGGGGCTTGTTATAGCATAACCACAGGATGCGATCACCTTGCATTGTGTGCTGCTTCGGGTTTGAATTACGGGTAGAATAGCCAGTTTTCAACCACACACGTGTTTACATGGAATCTTCGATGTTAAAAATCTTTAATACAATGACGCGCCAAAAAGAGGAATTTAAACCTATCCATGCCGGGGAAGTCGGCATGTACGTGTGTGGTATTACGGTTTACGATCTCTGTCACATTGGCCATGGCCGTACCTTTGTCGCCTTCGACGTGGTGTCACGCTACCTGCGTTTTCTCGGGTACAAGCTGAAATACGTGCGCAACATCACCGACATCGACGATAAGATCATCAAGCGCGCGAATGAAAACGGCGAAAGCTTTGTCGCGCTGGTGGATCGCATGATTGCTGAGATGCACAAAGACTTCGACGCCCTGAATATTCTGCGTCCGGACAGCGAGCCGCGCGCGACCCACCATATTCACGAAATCATCGAGATCACCGAAAAGCTGATCGCCCGCGGTCACGCGTATGTTGCCGACAACGGCGACGTGATGTTCTCCGTGCCGACGGACCCAACCTACGGTGCGCTTTCCCGTCAGGATCTGGACCAGCTCCAGGCCGGTGCCCGCGTTGACGTGGTTGACGTGAAGCGTAACCCGATGGACTTCGTGCTGTGGAAGATGTCCAAAGAGGGTGAACCAAGCTGGCCATCCCCGTGGGGCGACGGCCGTCCGGGCTGGCACATTGAGTGTTCGGCGATGAACTGCAAGCAGCTGGGCAAGCACTTCGACATTCACGGCGGCGGTTCAGACCTGATGTTCCCGCACCACGAAAACGAAATCGCGCAGTCCACCTGCGCCCACGGCGGCGAGTACGTGAACTACTGGATGCACTCCGGGATGGTAATGGTTGACCGCGAGAAGATGTCGAAATCGCTGGGTAACTTCTTTACCGTGCGCGACGTGCTGAAGTATTACGACGCGGAAACCGTGCGCTACTTCCTGATGTCTGGCCACTATCGCAGCCAGCTGAACTACAGCGAAGAGAACCTGAAGCAGGCGCGCTCGGCGCTGGAGCGTCTGTACACCGCGCTGCGCGGAACCGACAGGTCTGTTCCGGCGGCAGGCGGCGAAGCGTTCGAAGCGCGCTTCGTTGAGGTGATGAACGACGACTTCAACACCCCGGAAGCTTACTCCGTGCTGTTCGACATGGCGCGCGAAGTGAACCGCCTGAAGTCCGAGGATATGGCGGCCGCGAATGCGCTGGCGTCACATCTGCGTAAGCTCTCTGCCGTGCTCGGCCTGCTGGAGCAGGAGCCGGACGCGTTCCTGCAGAGCGGTGCACAGGCGGATGACGGTGAAGTGGCGGAGATTGAAGCGTTGATCAAGGCGCGTCTGGAAGCGCGTCAGGCGAAGGACTGGGCGGCGGCCGATGCGGCGCGTAACCGTCTGACCGAGATGGGCATCATTCTGGAAGACGGCCCGCAGGGAACGACCTGGCGCCGTAAGTAAGTCTGTAACGCCCGGTGACGCTTACGCTTACCGGGCCTACGGGCAAAAGTAGGCCGGGTAAGGCGCAGCCGCCACCCGGCTTTTTTTTACCTTCTTTTCCACCACAGCAACCCCATCAGCACCACACCCGGCAGCCACACCCACAGCAGTTCTGAAATAATCACCTGATGCCCGTACGGCGTGGTATAGCGTGAGAGCGCAAACGGCGCGACCTTAATCACCTGCCACGGCGCAAAGAAGCGTTCATCCGACCACGGCCACAGCCAGCCGACGCCTTTCCCGCCTGTGGTAATCGAATCCAGCAGGCTGTGCGACAGCAGTGACACGGTTAAAAACAGCCAGCACCGCGTCAGGCTGGCCCGGAACCATCGTCGTCCAGTCAGTACGCAAAGTATCGGCACCACGAGGGCAAAAAGCAGGGAGTGGGTAAAGCCGCGATGGCCGAAAACGTTGCCGTACGCGACGCCGAACTTGAACGCCAGCACGTCGGCGTCCGGCAGCATGGCGAGAACAATTCCGGCAAACAGCAGGCGGGGTGGGATAACTTTTGTCCCCAGGCCTAAGCCCAGGCAAAGCGGAACAGCAGCGTGTGTAATGACGGTCGGCATTGTGATTATCCATGGCAAATCATGGAAATATAGCAGTCCTCTCGCGCTAAAAGACCCGGGCTAAATTCTGATTTTACGCCGACTCGCGTGCGATAAGCTGCCCGGAGAGCGTAATACGCTGGGTTTGCAGCGTCGGCTCCTTCAGCGTGCGAATCATCAGCCCGGCCGCCTGACGCCCCGTCTCTTCGCTGGCGGACGAAACGTAGGTAAACGAGGGCGAGGTGAGGTTAACGTGGAGCATATCTTCGAAACCGACCAGGGCGACCTGCTGCGTCAGAAACACATCTTTACCCACCGTACGCCCGACCTGATGAATACCGGAGATGGAGCCGATCATGGCATCCGGCGAGTGGCAGAGCAGGGCGGTGATGGTATTGTTTTTTTCCAGCAGCTGGCGGGTGGCAAAACCCGCTGCCAGCGTGTCATCGCTGCAGGCCGGCGAGTATTCATCGCGCCAGACCAGCCCGTTTTGCGCCATCGCGCTGCGAAAGCCGAGCAGGCGCTGCTCGCGGATAAGGCAGCCTTCCCGTCCGCCTATGTAGGCGATATTACGATGACCGCGCTCGATAAGATAACGCACCGCCAGACTGGCCGCCTGTCGGTTATCGCGCATCACCAGATTGCATTTTTCATCCAGCAGCGACTGCGAGACCACCACCAGCGGCAGCGGGCAGTGGCGAATCTTTTCCGGCAGGGTGGCGGTGCGGGTATCCGAGGCCAGATAGATCACCCCGGCGACGCCCTGCTGCTTAAACGACAGCAGGCAGCGCTCAAGCTGGTCATGGTCGTTCTGGGGCTGACCGAGAAAAACCATATATCCCTGTTTTTCAAGATCCTGAACAATGCTCGCCATCACCTTGATGGAGAAGCTGTCGCTAAAGTCGCGAAGGATCAGGCCAATCAGATTAGAGGTATTGGCGCGGAGGTTGGCAGCGGCAACGTTATGAACATAGCCCAGGGTATTGATGGCAGCGTTGACCTTCTCGATCGTTGCCTCTGAGATTTTCCCTTTCTGGCGCAGCACCAGCGATACGGTGGAAACCGACACGCCCGCGTGCTTCGCGACATCAATAATGCTGACTTTCTTCAAAACCGCTCCCTGAAATTTACCGATTATCAGCCAGATAAAACACGCCTCCCAGCGTACAGGAGACGTGTCGTTCAGGCATCTTATTATTTGCCGATCATGGTGGACATGGTCTGGGCGATAAACTGTGCTCTGGCACCGAAAATCACCTGAATACCGTTGTCGCCGACAAACACCACGCCGCGCGCGCCGAGTCCGTTAAGACCGTCTTTATCCACCGCGTCGCTTTTTGCCACTTCCAGACGCAGGCGGGTGATACAGGCGCCGACGGAGTCAATGTTATGCGCGCCGCCCAGCAGGGTGATGATCTCGGTCGCGAGCTCGGAATCCGATTTTTCATCCGCGTTGGCGGTTACTTCGGTGCGGCCCGGCGTTTTCACGTCGAAACGACGGATCACAAAGCGGAACGTGAAGTAATAAATCAGGCCCATTGGAATGCCGATGATAATGGCGCTCAGGAAGTGGGTCTGGTAGCCGTTAAACGACGGCAGGATCCCGAATGACAGATAGTCGATAAAGCCCGCAGAGAACGACTTGGCGATATGCGCATGCAGCAGGTACATGGTCATGTAGGCCAGACCCGCCATGATGGCGTTAAAGACGTACAGAATCGGCGCCACGAAGATAAAGGTAAACTCAACCGGTTCGGTGATCCCCGTCAGGAAGCAGGTCAGCGCCGCGGAGAACAGAATACCGGCCGCGATTTTCTTATTCTTCGTATGGGCTTCGTGATACATCGCCAGGCACGCCGCAGGCAGCGCGAACAGCATCAGCGGGAATTCACCCTGCATGAACTTACCGGCGTTCTGGTAGGTATCGCTGCTGAAGGATTTCACCCCTTCTTCCAGCATCTTGAACCAGATGGTCTGGTCGCCGTGGATCACCTGGCCTGCCTGGGTGGTGTAATCCCCAAACGAATACCAGAACGACGGATACCAGATATGGTGCAGACCGAGCGGGATCAGCGCGCGCTCCACCAGACCGAAGATAAAGGTCGAGGCCGCCTGGTTGTCGCCGTTAACGACCACGGAGAGGGCGTCGATACCGGCCTGGATATGCTGCCACACGTACGGCAGCAGCAGCCCCATCAGGAACGAGAGGAACGCCGTTGCAATCGCCACGAAGCGCTTGCCTGAGAAGAAGCCCAGGAACTCCGGAAGCTGCATGGTGTGGAAGCGGTTATAGCACCAGGCCGCGAGAATACCGCAGATCAGGCCGCCGAAGACGCCCATCTGCAGCGTCGGAATGCCCACCACCATGGCGTATTTCCCGCCCTGAGAGGCCATTTCCGGCGTGATGCTCAGCACGGTACTGATGGTGATATTGGTGACAAACACCGACACCGCCGCAGACAGCGCCGCAATGCCGGATTCTGACGCCAGGCCCACGGCAGAGCCAATGGCAAACAGCATCGGCAGGTTATCAAAGATAACCCCGCCCGCGTTCATCATCAGCGGCAGATGGAACTTATCGCCGAAGGCCAGCAGCAGGCCCGCAGCGGGAAGCAGTGAAATTGGCAGCATTAAGGCGCGACCAATCATCGATAACTTAGACAGCGATTTAACAAACCCTGATATCAGACTCATGCTGATTTCCCCCGAGTAGCGCTTTTTTTGGCGCTGTTATTGTAAGTAGAACGTTTTAGTAGAACGTTCTACTTATCGTGGGCAAAGCGTGAAAAACGCGCAACTGAATTTTCACTTTTCAACAGACGAAATATTGATTATTTGAAGTGGATCGATAAATAACCGTGATGGATGTGAGGGGATAGAGATAGAAATTGCCGGGTGGCGGCTTCGCCTTACCCGGCCTACAAACGGAGACAGTACGTAGGCCCGGTAAGCGCAGCGCCACCGGGCATCAAACGGCTTACGCCGTCACGGTCACGCTCTGGCCTTCAAAGCTCACGGTCTGGCCCGCGACAATCTTGCAGCGCTTGCGGGTTTCCACCGCACCGTCCACTTTGACAAGCCCGTCGGCAATGGCAATTTTCGCCTGCGCGCCGCTTTCGCTCCAGCCTTCCAGCTTGAGCAGATCGCACAGCTCAACGTGCGGGTGTTTGCCTAATGAAAATGTGGCCATCTTACGCGTCCTCTACGTCGTGATATTCTTCGCATGCCTGCAGGGTATTCTGAATCAGCGTTGCGACGGTCATCGGGCCTACGCCGCCCGGTACGGGGGTAATGTAAGAGGCGCGCGCGGCGGCATCTTCATACACCACGTCGCCGACCACTTTGCCGTTTTCCAGACGGTTAATCCCGACGTCCACGACAATTGCGCCCTCTTTAATCCACTCGCCCGGAATAAAGCCCGGCTTACCGACCGCGACGATCAGCAGATCGGCGTTCTCAACGTGGTGACGCAGGTTTTTGGTGAAGCGGTGGGTAACGGTGGTGGTGCAGCCAGCCAGCAGCAGCTCCATGCTCATCGGGCGGCCCACGATGTTGGACGCGCCGATGACCACGGCGTTCAGGCCGTAAGTATCGATGTTATAACGCTCCAGCAGCGTCACGATACCGCGCGGCGTGCACGGACGCAGGCGCGGCGCGCGCTGGCACAGGCGGCCAACGTTGTAAGGATGGAAGCCGTCCACGTCTTTATCCGGTGCAATACGCTCCAGCACCTTCACGTTGTCGATACCGGCGGGCAGCGGCAGCTGAACCAGAATACCGTCGATCTCTTTATCGGCATTCAGAGTGTCAATAAGTTCCAGCAGTTCTGCTTCGCTGGTGGTTTCCGGCAAATCGTAAGAGCGGGAGACGAACCCCACCTCTTCACACGCTTTGCGCTTGCTGCCGACATAAATCTGCGATGCCGGGTTACTGCCAACCAGCACAACGGCCAGCCCGGGGGCGCGTTTTCCGGCCGCTTTACGCGCCTTCACTTTTTCCGCGACCTCAGAGCGCACCTGCTGCGCAATCGTTTTACCGTCAATAATCTTTGCTGCCATCAGAGAGAAGATTCCGTCTGTAACGTTCGAAAGGGGGGATGCGTGTATTTTGTCAGAAGCGAGCCCCGCTGTCAGTCACCCTTTGCGCGTTTTTATCCGCAAGACGCAAAAAACCTTCTTAAGGGATGGTCAATTTCTTAGGCGGGATTAGGATGTGACCTGGTAAAATGGCAGCGTTTTGACATATTTAAAAATCACCTACTGAGCTACTTTGTCTCCTCCGAAATAAGCTTTCAATTACTCAATTGAACGTATTTCTTATTCCCGATTTTTCGCGGGAAGGGTTATTTACATTTTAAAGGAATAGACATGAAACTCAGCAACATTGCTTCTACTGTTATTGCAACTTTGGCCCTGGTTGCGGGTGCCGCAAATGCAGCGGATCCTGCTGCGCCGGTTTCCGTAAATGGCGGTACCGTACATTTTAAAGGTGAGCTGGTTAATGCGGCTTGTTCAGTAAATACTGATTCTTCCGAGCAGACCGTTAATCTGGGTCAGTATCGTACCGCGAAATTCACCAAAGTGGGCGACACCACCTCTAATATTCCGTTCAACATTGAACTGAACGATTGCGATCCGCTGGTGGCCAAAACTGCCGCTGTTGCGTTCACCGGTCAGATCGACCCAACCGACAAAACCCTGCTGGCCGTCACCTCCGGCAGCAACGACAATACCGCGAAAGGCGTGGGTATCGAGATCCTCGACAGCAAATCCAGCGTTCTGACGCCAGACGGTGCGACCTTCTCTGCTGCGCAGACGCTGATCGAAGGGACCAACACCCTGAAGTTCACCGCGCGTTATAAATCCACGGCTGCGACTACCGAGCCAGGCCAGGCGAACGCTGACGCCACCTTCGTAATGAAATACGAATAATTCCTCCGCACAGGGATGTTCAGGCCTCAGGGACGAGGCCCGTCATACGCTATTGCCAGGAACAAAGGATGACAAGGACAGGAACACTACTGCTGTTAACCCTTGCGATGGCTTGCCCGGCATCGGCGCATACCGTGGTGATCGAAGGCGGCAAGGTTCATCTCAGAGGTGAACTGGTGAACGGCGGCTGCGCCGTGGCGCCCGACAGCCAGAATATGCGCATCGATATGGGGCAGTACCGAACCAATTCATTTTCCGGCGTGGGCAGTTTTTCCACGGTGAATGTGCCTTTCACCGTACGGCTGCTGGACTGCAGCGTTGATGTTTCGCGCACCGTGGGGATCCAGTTTCAGGGGGCCACACCCGCAGAAGATCCTCAGGTCTTTCTGGCGACATCGCGACCAGGTGAAACGCCTGTCAGCAGCGGCGTTGGGCTGGCGCTCTTTGACGAGCAGCAGCGTCAGATTATCCCAAACGCCACGGCCGTCAGCTGGCTGCCGATCGATACCCGCGAGCTGGCGTTCCATTTTAGCGCCCGCTATCGGGCTATTTCCGAACACCTCGAGCCAGGCAAAATTCAGTCGGATGTCTGGTTTACGTTGATTTATCCATAACACCTGCGAACACATTATTAAAGGTACGGTTGTGATGAATACCCTAATTAAACCAGGACTTTTTTTATCGTTTATTTTAATGATGGTTTCTGCCTGCGCGAATGCATCCGGCGGTATTGCGCTGGGAGCCACCCGCGTTATTTACCCGGCGGACGCGAAGCAAACGTCGCTGGCGATCACCAACAGCAATAAACAGGAGCGCTATTTAATTAACGCGTGGATCGAAAATGCGAACGGGCAAAAAGAAAAAACGTTTGCCGTCACGCCGCCCCTGTTTGTTAGCGAGCCGGACAGTGAAAACACGCTGCGCATTATTTACGCCGGGCCTGCGCTGCCTGCCGACCGTGAATCGCTGTTTTACATGAACGTGAAAGCGATCCCGTCAGTGAACAAAGCCAAAACGGAAAACAATAACGTGCTGCAGCTGGCTATCCTCTCGCGCATCAAGCTGTTTGTGCGCCCGAACAACCTGGCAATGCAGCCGGAAGAGGCGCTTTCCCAGCTGCGGTTTGAGCGCGCGGGTAACCATCTCAAAGTCAGCAACGCGTCTCCGTATTACATCACCCTCGTCAATCTGAAGCTGGGCGGGAAGACGCTGGATAACCTGATGGTGGCGCCGAAAAGCGCGGCACAGCAGGTGCTGCCAGCCGGTGCCGGCGGCACGCTCTCCTGGCAGAGCGTGAATGACTACGGTGCCATCACGCCGGCGCGTAGCGTCAACCTGTGAGCAGAGTCAGGGCGATGAAAAACCATCAGGGACGTTACTGCCCGGTTGCACTGGCGCTGATGGCTGCGCTCTGGCCGCAGGCTGGCTGGAGCGAAAGCTATTTCAACCCGGCCTTCCTGTCCGACGACACCGCCAGCGTGGCGGATTTGTCGCGTTTTGAACAAGGGCACCAGCAGGCACCCGGCGTTTATCGCGTGGATATCTGGCGTAACGATGAATTTATCGGGACTCAGGACGTGCGTTTTGAGCAGGCGGAGAACACGCCGCCGGTGGCGGGCGGGCTATCGCCGTGTATTACGCGCGCGATGCTGGACCGCTTTGGCGTCAACGTTGCGGCGTTTCCCGAGCTGGCTCAGGTTCAGGGTGAGGCCTGCGTCCCGTTGACCACGGCCATTCCCGGCAGCGAAACGGTATTCAACTTTGCCTCACAGCGCCTGAACGTCAGCCTGCCGCAGGTGGCATTGCAGAACAGCGCCCGGGGCTACATTCCGCCGGAACAGTGGGATGAAGGCATTCCCGCCGCGCTGCTGAACTACAGCTTTACGGGCAACCGGGGCAGCGAAGACGACAGCTATTACCTCAACCTGCAGAGCGGGCTGAACTATGGCGCCTGGCGCCTGCGCAACAACGGCGCATGGCGATACACGCAGACCAACGGGCAGCGGCACAGCGAGTGGCAGAATATTGGCACCTGGGCGCAGCGCACCGTGATCCCGCTGAAAAGCGAACTGGTCCTGGGCGACAGCAATACCGGTAATGACGTCTTCGACAGCATGGGGTTCCGCGGCGGACGGCTCTTCTCGTCTGACAGCATGTACCCGGACAGCCTGCAGGGCTACGCGCCCACCGTGCGCGGGATCGCCCGGACGCCCGCCAAAGTGGTGGTGCGTCAGAATGGCTACGTGATCTATCAAAGCTATGTGCAGCCGGGCGCATTTGCGATTACCGATCTCAACCCCACCTCCTCAAGCGGTGACCTGGAAGTGACGGTAGAAGAGAAAGACGGTACCCAGCAGCGCTATACCGTGCCGTACTCCACCGTGCCGCTTCTGCAGCGTGAAGGGCGCTGGAAGTATGACCTCGTCGCGGGGGATTACCGCAGCGGTAACAGCGATCAGGATACGCCGTTCTTCACCCAGGGCACCCTGATTACCGGGCTTGCCAACGGCTTTACGCTCTACGGCGGGACGCAGCTGGCGTCACGCTATACCGCGGTCGCCGTCGGGGCCGGAAAAAACCTGGGCGACTGGGGCGCGGTTTCGCTCGATATCACCCACGCCCGCAGCCAGCTCGCGGACGACAGCAAGCATGAAGGACAGTCCCTGCGCTTCCTCTATGCGAAATCCCTTAACGGCTTTGGCACCAACTTCCAGCTGCTGGGCTACCGCTATTCCACAAAAGGGTTTTACACCCTGGACGATGTGGCATGGCGCTCAATGGAAGGCTATCAGTATGCCGACAGCCAGGACGATAACGATGTGCCGGACGTGCAGAGCTATCACAACCTGACGTGGAATAAAAAAGGCCGCTTCCAGCTTAACGTTTCTCAGTCGCTGGGGGATTACGGCTCGGTCTATATCTCCGGCAGCGAGCAGACCTACTGGGGTACCGACGAGTCGAACCTCTGGTACCAGCTGGGGTATGCGGGGGGCATGAAGGGGATCAACTACTCCGTTTCGTGGTCGTGGAACAAATCCGTCGGGATCGACGGCACCGACCGGATCGCGTCGTTTAACGTCTCCGTGCCGTTCAGTATCTTTACCCGTCAGGGCTATCGCCGGGACAGCGCCATCGACAGGGCCTACGCCACGGCATCCGCCAGCCGGAACAGCGATGGCGACACGAGCTGGCAAACCGGCGTCAGTGGCACGCTGTTGGAAGACCGCAACCTGAACTACAGCGTGACTCAGGGACACACCAGCACCAACGGGTCAAGCGGAAGCGCCAGCGCCAACTGGCAGGCGACCTACGGCACGTTGGGCCTGGGTTACAACTACAGCGACGATCAGCACGATCTCAACTGGCAGCTCTCCGGCGGGGTCGTCGGTCATGCCGACGGCGTGACCTTCAGCCAGCCGCTGGGCGACACCAACGTGCTGATCAAAGCGCCGGGGGCATCCGGCGTCAGCGTGGAAAACCAGACCGGCGTGAGAACCGACTGGCGAGGCTATGCGGTGATGCCGTATGCCACCGTCTACCGCTACAACCGCGTGGCGCTGGATACCAACACCATGAGCAACAACACCGACATCGAAAACAACGTGAGCAGCGTGGTGCCGACCAAAGGCGCGCTGGTGCGCGCCAGCTTTGATACTCGCATTGGCGTGCGCGCCCTGCTGACGGTAACGCGCGGCAACCAGCCCGTGCCGTTTGGTGCGGTGGTCCGTGAGACCCGGAGCGGTGTCACCAGCATGGTAGGGGACGACGGGCAAATTTACCTGAGCGGGCTGCCGCTGGAGGGCGAACTGCTGATCCAGTGGGGCGAAGGGGCGCAGTCTCAGTGTCGCGCGCCTTACAGCTTGCCTGAAAAGAGCCTGCAACAGGCAATCACAATGAAGGGGATTCGCTGTGAATAAAACCCACATCTTAGGCTTGTCGCTTCTGGCGCTACTGCCTGCGGCAAGCGCATTCGCCACCGTGTGCGTCAATGAAAAAGGCGTGCCGACGGAAGTGCATTACGACCTGACGGACAAATTCAATAGCTCGAATAACCAGATTGGACAGGTCGTGACGCTCAGCGAGAAGTCGCAGTGGGTAGGGGTCAATGCCGTCTGCCCGAAGGGCACGGTCGGGAATACCACCAAGCGTAGCTACGTGACCGATTATCAGGTTACGGGAACAAGCGATGGCTATCAGTATCTGAAGCTGAACGACTATCTGGACGGAGCCATGAAAATCACGGACAGCTATGCTGGCGTGTTTTATCCGCCAAAAAACTATATCCAGATGGGGAGCCATCCTAACGTCTCCAAAAACAGACCGTTTGGCGTTCAGGACTCCAGCCTTGTCTTCCGCCTTAAGGTAACCCGACGTTTTATTAATATGGTCGTGATCCCGCGCGCCACCATGTTCCGCGTTTACGTCACCACCACCTCCTCGGATCCGCTCACCACGCCGGTCTATACCATCAGCTACAGCGGTACCATTCAGGTGCCGCAAAGCTGCGCTATCAACGCCGGGAACGTGGTGGAGTTTGATTTCGGCGACATTGGCGCCTCCCTGTTCAGCAAGGCGGGCGTAGGTAACAAACCGGAGGGCGTCTCATCGCAAAGCAAAACCATTGCGATCAAATGCACCAACGTGGAGGCAAACGCCATGCTGACGATGCGCGTAGAGGCGGAGAAAGTCTCTGATAATATGCTGGTGTCGGATAACCCGGACGTCGGGTTCATCATTGCCAACGAGAGCGGTGCGCCGCTAACGCCTAACAACCTGACAAGCAAAATTCCGTTCCGCCTCGACGACAGCGCGCAGGCAAAGGTGGGGATCCGCGTCTGGCCGGTGAGCGTGACGGGCAACAAGCCAGCGGAAGGGCGTTTCACCTCGCGCGGGTATTTGCGCGTGGATTACGACTAAGGAGCCGATATGCGAAACGGGATCCGTTTTCTCACCGTGGCGCTCTTTGCGCTTTGCACACAGGCTCAGGCGGACACCGCGTTGGGTGAAATTAACATTCGGCTCTACGGCAATATTGTCGATTTTACCTGCGTTGCGGAAGGCAGCGACAGCGACAAGACCGTCACGCTGGGCACCTGGCCCACGAAACAGCTCAGCACCACCGGGAGCCGCACGCAGCCCATGCCGTTTACGCTGAAGCTGACCGGCTGTCCGCCGGGCGCGGCGTCGATTACGTTTTCGGGTAAAGCCGACGGGAGCAATAACGGTTTGCTGGCGCTGAACGACGCCAGTACAGCGAGCCGTGTCGCGGTAGAGATCAGGGATGCGGATAAAACGCGTCTGGCTCTCCAGCAGGCCAGCCAGCCGGTCTCGGTTGATGCGCAGGGGAATGCAACATTGTCGTTTTATGCCAATTATATTGCCACTGCAGATAACCCTCAGCCCGGACGAGCCGATGCGGATGCCACCTTTATGATTAACTATAATTAGCACTGACCGCACTCCCTGCAGCTCAGATAAGCTGCAGGGAGTGAATTCAGGTTAAAGCAGCTCGTGCGCTTTGGCGTAATCAATTAATTCCACGATGCTTTGCACGCCCAGCTTGGAATAAATATTGGATTTATGCGCGCTAATGGTTTTGTTGCTTAATAGTAGCTGTTCAGCAATTTCCTTATTGGATAATCCATTCGCCAGATAGCGTAATACCGTGACCTCGCGATTTGATAATGGCATATCGACTGCCATCCCTTTCCCTGAACCCAAATGGTTTATAAAGTTCAGCGTTTCCGATGGGAAAAAGGAATAGCCCATCAGGATCATTTCTACGGCGTTGTAGATCTCACCCAAATCTTTTCGTTTACTGACGAAGCCATTTGCCCCGGCGCGAATGGCGCGACCTGCGTAAAATAACTCTGATTTAGATGAGAGGAACAGAACCTTAATGTCTTTGTTTAAGTTTCTGATTCTCTTAAGTAAAGCGAAAGCATCCGTGCCCGTGAGTTCAATGTCAAGGATCACCAGATCGATAGGGTGATTACGGATACAGTCAAGGACTTCATGGCTATCGCCAGACTTGAGCTTGACTGTGATATTCTTATTTTTCTGTAGCAGGACTTCTATCGACATTCTGACGATAGGATGTTCGTCCATAATGATAACGGATGCCGGTTTCATTTTTAATGCCTCAGATTGTTAAAAGCGTTATGCAGAGTTTGGTAAAACTCTCGAAATGCCGGAAGGATATAATGTGCAGATCCCTATACCGTAGTATTTCCCTGGAAAGAGCGAAAGCATCCTTGTTTACGTAATGAAAAGAACTATGCCTCAGCGCGGTCATCTCATTTGGCTGGTGTTGGCAAAAAGGTTTTTCTTATTCAGATTTGGTACGCTTCTTATTATACAGGGTAAGTTTTTTCCGAAAACCCTGTAAATTAATCACAGGATATTGGTTTGTATTATCTTCTGGATCTGAATCGCTATTTTTTTAAATTTAGCGGAAATATCCTGTTATCCCATTTACCGCATATTTTCATCTTTATGTAATAACAAAAAATAACAGATATCTCTGTATGTTGATCAATTGTTAACAAAAATACGCATCATTTTGGGGGACTCGCCCGGTCTGATGAGGTGAACAATTGCCCTCGCAGGCCGTCAGACCTTCATCTGAAAGCGTGAAGGTTGACCTTCAGCTCCGCAACTCCTGCACAGGAGAACATGCTATCTGCTTCGCTTTTCCCTCCAGGGCGCAGTCGCTAAGCTGCTTGTTTTTACATCATTATCATCTTGTTAACGCTGTCTGCATTCACTTAACGGATGGAGGAAAGTGCTGCCGTTCGTTCAATTTGTGGCATATCACAAGGTTCTCGCCCATAAATTAGGAATAGTTA
The DNA here is from genome assembly GCF_052974705.1 of Enterobacter sp. fkY84-1. Classification (NCBI taxonomy): domain Bacteria; kingdom Pseudomonadati; phylum Pseudomonadota; class Gammaproteobacteria; order Enterobacterales; family Enterobacteriaceae; genus Enterobacter; species Enterobacter sp. fkY84-1. The sequence continues at coordinate 1,124,368 of NZ_CP169393.1, forward strand.
TAATTTCGACTTTATTGTTAAAAATTAACATTTTTGAAACGCGAATGGTAAGTAAATTCTTAAAGCGCTTTAGGAAATAAGGGGTTAGGACGTGAGTGAAAACGTGCAGTCTGAGAGGTTATTAAGAAGATGCAACAATTCCTGTCGATGACTCAGCCCCAGCTTCACCAGGATGCAGCTAAGACGATAGATAATGCGGCTATAGGGACGATTCTGCATAAGGGCAATCTGACGTAACGTCTTGCCCCGGGAGAGTTCCTGCAGGATCGGCCATTCATTGCGGTTGAACCAGTCTTTGTCGGAGCCCTGTGGCGGGCGGGCATCCAGCAGGCTGTGCTGGAGTGCCGCGGCGTTCAGCTGGCGCTCGAGCACATGAAAGGGACCTGCCGCTTTGCAGAAAAGGCGGGTGTCGTAATTATCGGCCCGGACTAACAGCCAGGGCGTCAGGAACGGAGGAAACAGGCTATGCCTTCTCAACTGATCCAGTTTCTCCAGAAGCCCCGTTGACCGGCTTTCAATATCCACGACCAGACGGGCGGAGGGCCATTGCGTCTGTGCGACAAGGGCGTCGTCCAGCGTGGCGTAATCGCAGCAGCTGCTCAGGGGAAACTGCCCGTTGAGAAAACCGGTGCGCAGGAAATGATCCTCCGTCACCAGGAGAATAAACGGGGCGTCTGTTTTGCGGGGCTGGCTGATGGACTGGCTCAAAAATTCGAGCCGGTCGAAAAAGGGGGGAGCAAAAGGTGAGCGCGTAAATCCCAGTGCATCACTTCCTGTACGCCGCCGCCGGTAACGGCGCACTGTCATTCGCATGGTCTCCCTCCTGGAAATGGCGTTTTAATCCTCCGGCCATGTCCAGGACGGCCAGTAATATCCCTGGCCGAAGTCTGCGCCTGCCTGCAGTGCCCAGGTACGATCGCGTTCAGTCTCAATACCTTCGATAAGCACTTTCCCGGCAAGCTGAAAGCAAAGGGAAACCAGTTGCCTCAGCGCAGGGGTGTCGCGTAAACGCCAGAATGCTTCCTTATCTATTTTGATGCCGCTTAACGGAAGTCGACAGGATAAAAACGACTGCACTAAGACATCATCAATGTCATCCAGCCAGATAGCGTGCCCCTGTCTGCTCAGCTGCTGCAGATTCTGAACCACGCGCTGCTTCTGCGCGACGGACAGCGCCAAAAAAGCCGCAAGGTCGACAAACTCAATATTGAGCGGCACGCAGGGGAGTCTGATGAGCCGCTGGAAGGACGCAGGCTCTGTTAGGACGGTTATCGGCAGATTAATAAAAAGGTTATGACCGTGCGGCGTATTTTTTAACGCAGCAAGCTGCGCCTCAAGCAGCGTTAGCGACCAGCCAGCGGACCGATCGCAAAAAAAATCCTCACTGTGCCGCGTATCGGCCAGGACGCTAAGGACCTCCACGCCAACCTGCCGCAAAGAGGCGAGGGTGACGATAGGCTCAAGCTTAATGCCGACGATGTCCTGAGAGAGGTACTGTAACCGGGGGGGCGTATCGATCAGGTTTTGCGCTGTCACTCCATTGTCCTGTTGTCTGTCAGCCTCCAGGCGGCCGGGATACCTGGCTCTAGTGTGACGAGCTGACGTTCAGGAAAACAGCAGGCGTTACTTAAATGCAACTAAGCCTTTTCGCAGCGCTAAATTTTACGGTAAAACAGGGAGGAATGTTGAGAAAATAGCCGTATTTACAATTGGCTAGCGGTAATTGGCCCTGAAAACGGAAAAGGCATTGACTCACCTGCCATTGACCGTATAATTCTTCGCGTTTCACCACCGCGAAGTACACGCTTCTCAGTGCGCCCTTAGCTCAGTTGGATAGAGCAACGGCCTTCTAAGCCGTAGGTCGTAGGTTCGAATCCTACAGGGCGTGCCATTTCATTTCATAGAGTTACGCCTCACTCACATCCTCCTGATTTCCGTTGTGGGACATATTTGGGACATCGACCCTAAAATTTATCGGTCATGAAGGACATTTATGTGGTATCTACTCGCAATTTCGCTTGCCGCACTTTCCCTTAATAAAAGCCTGGCTTACCTGCTGCTGGGATTAACGGCATTTCTCGGCTGGAACCAGAGCATTCTTGACGCCCCGGCGCTGCTGGTTATTGCGTCAATCGTTATTGGCTGGTCTGTTGTTGAATGGCTACGTAATAAGGATGATAAATATACTTATCTGATTGAAGGCCTGTGTGTGATCATCGCCGTTGCCCTGGTTATGCATGTGCTCCCGGGCTTCCATAATCCCAAAGTGCTGGATGCTGTCGTCGTTGGTCCGCAAAGCATACCGTTCAGTATGTACTTTAATATTGACAAGGCGGTGGTGCCGTTCTTTTTAATTACGTGCATGCCAACGCTATTCGTAGCAAAACCCCTCTATAAAATTGGCAAGCTCGGCTGGGTAATATTGGTACTTGCGGTACCCGCGCTGTTACTTCTGGCTGTGGCGTTGGGCGGGCTGAGAATTGAGCCACATGCGCCAGAATGGTTCGCGCAATTTGCCCTTGCGAATATTTTCTTCGTCTCTTTGGCCGAGGAAGCCCTGTTCAGAGGCTACCTGCAGCAGCGCTTGTCCCGGATCGTTCATCCTGTTGTCGCGTTGTTGATGGCCTCAGTCCTCTTTGGGCTGATGCATTATAGCGGCGGTTTACTGCTGATTATTTTTGCCAGCCTCTCCGGCATTATTTACGGCCTGGCGTGGATGTGGAGCGGCAGGCTCTGGGTTGCAACGTTATTCCATTTTGGGCTGAACTGCGTGCATTTATTGTTCTTCACCTATCCTGTGTATGCCCCTCATGCAGCTATGTGATGCTTTTTAAATGAGTAGCCAAATAAATTTAGCTACCTCCGGATAAGCATAAAAAGCCCCCGCACTATCGGGGCTTTTTTATATCTGCCGGGCGCGCGAATAACAGTTTTACCTTCGCGCTATAATGAATAGAAGGCTAATGAATTTCGTTGTTGGCAGGCTTAAGGTTTTCTTAATCTAGAAATTATCTCGCATTAAAATTTGGATTTTTATCATTACAAAATCGGCTAAAAAGAAATTTTACACTTTTACGCGTAAACTGGATTGATACTAATTATCATTAGCGTTGTTGTATGCTTTAATCCTGTCCCACAAAGCTATGAGTGGTTACTCCCGTTGGTCTATTAAGGATATGTTCATGAATTCTCGCCTGCTGTCCTGCTTCTCGCTTGCCTTGTTGTCATCATCCCTTTTCCTTTCCACACAGTCGGTTGCCGCCGATAACAACGACGGTATCGTTATTTATAACGCGCAGCATGAAAACCTGGTGAAGTCGTGGGTTGACGGTTTTACCAAAGAAACCGGGATTAAAGTCACTTTGCGTAATGGTGATGACAGCGAGCTGGGTAACCAGCTGGTGCAGGAAGGCAGCGCATCGCCGGCAGACGTGTTCCTGACGGAAAACTCGCCGTCCATGGTGCTGGTGGATAACGCCAACCTGTTTGCCCCGCTGGATTCAGACACCCTGAAGCAGGTACCGGCAGAGTATCGTCCGGCGCATGGCCGCTGGATCGGCATTGCTGCCCGCAGCACGGTGTTCGTCTATAACCCGGCGAAACTGAGCGAACAGCAGCTGCCTAAATCACTGATGGATCTGGCGAAACCCGAGTGGAAAGGCCGCTGGGCGGCATCACCGTCAGGCGCGGATTTCCAGGCTATCGTGAGCGCGATGCTGGCCCTGAAGGGCGAGAAGGCCACCCTGGAATGGCTCAAGGCGATGAAAGCCAACTTCGTGGCCTATAAAGGCAACAGCACCGTGATGAAAGCGGTCAATGCCGGTCAGATTGATGGCGGGGTGATTTACCACTACTACCGCTTTGTCGATCAGTCCAAAACCGGTGAAAACAGCAAAAACACCCAGCTCTACTACTTCAAGCACCAGGACCCGGGCGCGTTTGTGAGCCTCTCCGGCGGTGGCGTGCTGGCGTCCAGCAAGCACAAAGCGCAGGCGCAGGCCTTCATCAAATACATTACCGGCAAAGAAGGTCAGGAAAGCCTGCGTACCAACAACGCCTTTGAATACGCCGTGGGCTTGAACTCGGCCTCAAACCCGAAACTGGTCCCGCTGAAAGATCTTGATGCACCGAAAGTTGAACCTTCAACGCTCAACAGTAAAAAAGTTATCGAGCTGATGACGCAAGCCGGCCTGCTGTGATCCTGAGAGTGAAGTGAAGGTCTTATGTCTGGTCTAAGTCTCGACATCGGAAAAAACAGAGTGCAGGAGCCTGCCCGCAGGCGTCCTGCACTGCCGATGGTTGCGTTAGCTGTCTTGTTTTCATTACTGGCGCTTCTGCCTTTGGGTTTTATCATTGCTATTGGCATTGAGACGGGCTGGGAAACCATTAAGGCGCTGGTGTTTCGCCCGCGTGTGGCTGAGCTGCTCAGCAACACGCTGTGGCTGACGGCCCTGGCGGTTCCGCTGTGTATCGTGACGGGCGTGGCGATTGCCTGGCTCACCGAGCGCACGCAGCTTGCCGGACGGGGCATCTGGTCCGCGCTGGCGGTCGCCCCGCTGGCCATTCCCGCGTTTGTGCAAAGCTATGCCTGGGTGAGCGTGGTTCCGTCGATGCACGGGCTCTCCGCGGGCGTGTTTCTCTCCGTGCTTGCCTACTATCCCTTTATCTACATGCCGGTTGCCGCGGTGCTCCGCCGCCTTGACCCGACGCTCGAAGATGTCGCCGCGTCGCTCGGCACCCCGCCGTGGAAGGTCTTTTTCCGCGTGGTGCTACCCCAGCTCAAGCTGGCTATCTGCGGCGGCGCGCTGCTGGTGGCGCTGCACCTGCTGGCGGAATATGGTCTGTACGTGATGATCCGCTTTGATACCTTCACCACGGCCATTTATGACCAGTTTCAGTCAACCTTCAGCGGCCCGGCAGCAAACATGCTGGCGGGCGTGCTGGCGTTATGCTGCCTCGCTATCCTGGTGCTGGAAGGCGTGACGCGTGGAAAAGCACGCTACGCGCGCATTGGCGCCGGGGCTGCGCGCGAGCAGAAACGCTGGCCGCTGAAGCCTGCGGTTGCCGCGCTGGGGCAGCTGTTTTTCATGGTGCTGATCGTCCTGGCGCTGGGCGTGCCGTTAGCTGTTCTGTGTCGCTGGATTTGGCTCGGCGGGGTGGAAAACTGGATGAGCGCCGATCTCTGGCACTCGCTGCGCCAGACGCTGATGCTCGGCGTGGGCGGCGCGCTGCTGACGACGACGTGTGTGATCCCCATTGCGTGGCTCGGTATCCGCTACCCGCACCGTATCTTCCGGATGCTGGAAGGGTGCATCTATATCACCAGTTCGCTGCCGGGCATTGTCACGGCGCTGGCGCTGGTCACCGTCACCATTCATTACGCCCGTCCCATTTACCAGACGGAAATTACCCTGTTCCTTGCCTATCTGCTGATGTTTATGCCCCGTGCGCTCATCAACCTGCGGGCGGGGATAGCGCAGGCGCCGGTTGAGCTGGAAAACGTGGCGCGCAGCCTTGGCAGCACGCCCGTGAAGGCGCTCTGGAGCGTCACGATGCGGCTGGCCGCGCCGGGTGCGGCGGCGGGGGCCGCGCTGGTGTTCCTCGGCGTCAGCAACGAGTTGACTGCCACGCTGTTACTCTCTCCCCTGGGCACGCGCACGCTCTCTACCGGATTCTGGGCGCTGACCAGCGAAATTGACTATGTCGCCGCCGCGCCTTACGCGATGCTGATGATCCTGATTTCCCTCCCGCTGACCGCCATTCTCTATATGCAGTCGAAGAAAATTGCAGGGCTATGACATGCTTGAATTAACCGCCATTTCTAAATCGTTTGCTGATGTGCAGGTGCTCGACAGCTTAAACCTGAGCGTTGCGCCGGGGAGCAGAACGGCCATTGTCGGGCCGTCGGGGTCAGGTAAAACCACGCTGCTGCGTATTCTTGCCGGGTTTGAGACGCCCGACACCGGTCGTATTGTTATGCAGGGGAGAACCCTGTTTGATGAAAACCGTTTTGTCCCTGCCCACCAGCGCGGGATCGGTTTTGTGCCTCAGGAGGGCGCGCTGTTCCCGCACCTCAACGTGGCAGACAACATTGCCTGGGGGCTGGACGGGACCCGCCACGAAAAACGCCAGCGCGTTGAGGCGCTGATGGAGATGGTTTCGCTGGACAGGCAGCTCGCCACGCACTGGCCTCACGAGATTTCCGGCGGACAGCAGCAGCGCGTGGCCCTTGCCCGTGCGCTGGCCCAGCGTCCTTCACTGATGCTGCTGGATGAACCGTTCTCGGCGCTGGATACCGGCCTGCGCGCCATGACGCGAAAGGCCACGGCCGATCTGCTGGCCGAAGCGGGCGTGGCCTCGATTCTGGTTACCCACGATCAGAACGAAGCGCTCTCCTTTGCCACGCAGGTTGCCGTCATGCGTTCCGGACGCTTCACGCAGGTCGGGACGCCTTATGAGGTTTACACCCGTCCCGTTGACGAAGAGACGGCGCTGTTTCTTGGTGATGCGCTGATCCTGCCTGCGCAGCTCACCGCGGGCTACGCCCTCTGCGCGCTGGGTAAGGTGCTCACAGACAACCCGCTGGCGACAGGGCAGGGCAGAGTGATGCTGCGCCCGGAGCAGCTGAGCGTGACGGCATGCGCCTCACATGAAAGCCCGATCTCCATTCTTGATGTGGATTTTACCGGTCACCTGTCGACGCTCACCCTTGGGCTTACCGGACAGCCGCAGCCCGTGACCCTCAAGACCGTCAGCCAGCCAGGATGGAACCCGGGCACGGCGGTTCGCATTGATATTGCTGGCACCGCGCGTGTATTCGACTATTCTTAATATTCATTAATAATTTCATGCAATGGACTGTTATAAAAGAATTTTCCAGAATATATGGCATTTCCTGAGATTCTCTACCATGCTCATAAAACCTCACCATCATGCGTGAGGTTTTTCGTAGTTGCTGATTAATCTCAAGGAAAAAGGTTATGAAAAAGACGACTGCTATTTTGTTGGGAACGGCGTTACTGTTTACGACCAATGCTTTTGCTGCCCAACTGCTGACTAAAAATGAGTTCAAGAAAGTCGAGTCTCAGTATCAAAAAATCGGTACGGTAAGCACTTCAAATGAAGTATCGGTTGATGATGCAAAAAAAGAACTGATTGAGAAAGCCGATAAGCAAGGCGCGGATGTTCTGGTGCTCACCTCAGGGAACACCAACAATAAAATTCACGGTACGGCTAATATCTACAAGAAAAAATAACGTCATTGCAGCCACCCCATTTTGGGGTGGTTGTTCCTCATCCTGTCTCCCCACCTCTTCCTGTTGTTCGTGGTTACGCTTGCTAACGCATGGATAATGCGTATAGTTCTCATTTGCATTGCTATCAGTACATTCTAAGGCCTGACAACGGGCTATTTTTGCGCGCACTTTCAAATGAGTTAACGATGAACAACACCAGAATACACAAAACGCTGCTGGCGCTCGCCGTTGGCGCGGTAACGCATTCCGCCTTCGCGGCAGAGGATAAAAAAGAAGACACCCTCGTTGTGCAGTCTGCACCTGCCGGCGACTTTAAACCCGGTGGCGACCAGCTGGTACCGGCCTTCCTTGACGGACAGGTGGCGAACGGCGGGCGTATGGGGATGCTCGGTCAGCAGAACGCCATGGACGTGCCGTTCAACATCATCAGCTATACCTCGAAGCTGGTGGAAGATCAGCAGGCGAAAACCATTGCTGATGTGGTCGCCAACGACGCGGGCGTACAGTTCGTTCAGGGGTACGGCAACAGCGCGGAAACCTACCGCATCCGTGGCCTGAAGTTCGACGGCGACGACATGACCTTTGGCGGACTGTCCGGCGTGCTGCCGCGTCAGGTGGTGGATACGCAGATGGTTGAGCGCATTGAGATCTTCAAAGGGGCAAACGCCCTGATGAACGGCGCGGCGAGCTCGGGCGTGGGCGGGATGATCAACCTTGAGCCAAAACACGCGGGCGAACTCCCGCAGGCGAAAGTGGGCGTCGACTACACCTCGGACTCCCAGATTGGCACCACGCTGGATGCGGGCCGTCGCTACGGCGACAGCGACCAGTTTGGCGCGCGGGTGAACCTCGTGCATCGTGAAGGGGAAACCGGCGTACCGAACGACCGCCGCCGCACCACGCTGCTCTCCACCGGCCTGGACTACAAAGGCGACCGTTTCCGCACCTCGCTGGATCTGGGTTATCAGAAGAAAACCTTCCACGGCAGCCCGACCAGCGTCAATATTTCGGCGGTGGATTTCGTGCCCGAGCCGCCGAAAAACGATCGTAACTTCTCGCAGAAGTGGGCCTACAGCAACATCGAAAACGAATTTGGGATGTGGCGCAGCGAGTACGACATCACCGACGGCTGGACCGCCTATACCGGCCTGGGCGCGCAGCACGCGCACGAGGAAGGGATCTACAGCGCGCCGAAGCTGCTGGATAAAAGCGGTAAAGCAACGGTCAGCCGCCTTGATACCAACCGCATCAGCGATTCCGTCAGCGGCATGGCGGGCATTCGCGGTAATTTCAATACCGGCTTCGTCTCGCACAAGGTCAACGTTGGCTATTCTGCGATGACCAAAAATGAAAAGATCGCGTGGAAAATGTCGGCGACGAAGGATAACCCGACCACCAACATCTACCACAACACCGGCGTCGATATGCCGGACAGCACCAATCTCAACGGCTCAGGCGGGAAGTACAGCGATCCGCTGACCAGCGGGCGCACCCGCACCCAGGGCTGGCTGTTGAGCGATACCCTGGGCGTGCTGGACGACAAGCTGCTGTTCACTGCTGGCGCGCGCCATCAGAAGGTGGTCATTCGCGGGTATAACAAAGTTACCGGTGCGGAAAACGCGGCAGACGGCTTCGACGGCAGCCGCTGGATGCCAACCTACGGCGTGGTCTACAAGCCGTGGGAAGACATCTCCCTCTATGCTAACCACACCGAAGCGCTGCAGCCGGGCAAAACCGCGCCTAACACCGCCACCAACTACGGCCAGAGCACCGGCATCGTTCACTCTAAGCAGAACGAAGTGGGCGTGAAGGCGGACTTTGGGCGCGTGGGCGGATCGCTTGCGCTGTTTGAGATCAAGATGCCGTCGGCGATCCTCGACAGCAACAATCACTACGGCCTGGACGCCGAGCAGCGTAACCGCGGCGTGGAGCTGAACGTCTTCGGCGAGCCGATGCTCGGGATGCGCCTCAACGCCAGCGCCACCTGGCTGCAGGCGGAGCTGACCAAAACCAAAAACGGCGTAAATCAGGGCAACGATGCCATTGGTGTCCCGAACTTCTACGCCGTGCTGGGGGCAGAGTATGACATCAAGCCGATTGATGGCCTGACGGCGACCGCCCGCGTCAACCACTCTGGCGCGCAGTACGCCGATCTTGCCAACACCAAAAAGATCGACAGCTACACCACGCTGGATCTGGGGATGCGCTATCGCTTCGCGGTGAACCACAATGCAAACCAGATGACGGTGCGCGCGGGCATCGACAACGTGACCAATGAAAACTACTGGGCCAGCGTGGACGATTCCGGCACCTACATCACGCAGGGCGAGCCGCGTACCTTTAAGGTCTCGGTTGGCTACGAGTTCTAAGCGTTCCACCTCGTTATCCGGGGCAGGGACGCCCCACACCTCCGCCGTTGTGTTATAAAATTGTAATAAAAGCTTCTTAGACTGGTCGCCGACTCCTTACCTCTTGGCCAATGACAGGAAGCCGCTATGGGCAGACCCCTCAAATCCGTTTTTAAAAAAGAACATCGCGACGACATCGCTAACCGCAGCGCGAACCCGGTATTCTCCGAGGTGGCAGAGGTGTTCCTCTCCCGCCGTCGTTTTCTCCAGATGGGCGCCGTGGCGGGCGCTGCCGTTTCATTCCCCTTTCTGATCAAACCCGAAAATGCGATTGCCGCGGTATCAAAGCCTTCTGCACTGGCAAAAGCGGTTTCCCTGGGCTTTACCAGCATCGACGTCTCCACGGAAGATACGGTGAGGGTGCCGGAAGGCTATATTGCCCGCCCGTTCTATCGCTGGGGTGACCCGACGGGGATCAAAAACAACATGCCGGCCTTTAAGCCGGATGCCAGCAACACCGCGGACGAACAGGCTGCGCAGGCGGGCATGCATCATGACGGCATGGCGTGGTTTAGCCTGCCGCAGGGGGAGCAAAACCCGGAGCATGGCCTGCTGGCAATGAACCATGAGTACATCGACAACGGGATGCTGTTTACCGACGGTACGGCGAACTGGAGCCTCGACAAGGCCCGCAAGGGGCAGAACGCGATGGGCGTGTCGGTGGTGGAAGTGAAAAAATCGGGCAGCGACTGGCAGGTGGTTCGCCCGTCTTCGTATGCCCGCCGCATTACCGTCAATACGCCGATGCAGCTTACCGGCCCGGCGCGGCATCAGGACTTAATGAAAACCGCCGCCGACCCGCAGGGGGAGCGCGTGCTGGGCACCATGCAGAACTGCGCCAACGGCCATACGCCATGGGGCACCTATCTCACCTGCGAGGAGAACTGGTCGGATATTTTTGTCAAAAAAACCGATCTCAACCCGCTGGAAAAACGCTACGGGATCAGCGACAGCGATGAATCCTACCGCTGGAACGAGGTGGACGAGCGATTTAGCGTTGATAAAACCCCTAACGAACCTAACCGCTTCGGCTGGGTCGTGGAGATCGATCCCTATAACCCGACCTCCACGCCGCGCAAGCACACCGCCCTGGGCCGCTTCAAGCATGAGGGGGCGGCCGTCACGCTTGCCGCCGATAGCCGCGTGGTGGTCTATATGGGGGACGACCAGAAGTTCGAGTACATCTATAAGTTTGTCTCGGACAAAAAATACGATCCCGCGAACCGTGAAGCCAATATGCAGCTGCTGACGTCCGGCACGCTGTACGTTGCCCGCTTCAACGAAGACGGGAGCGGCGACTGGCTGCCGCTGATCTTCGGGCAAAAGGGTCTGGATAAGAGCAACGGGTTTGAAAACCAGGGCGATCTGCTGATTAAAACCCGCCTGGCGGCAGACGCCGTGGGGGCAACGAAGATGGATCGCCCCGAGTGGATAGCGGTCGACCCGCACGCCAGCGGCAGCGTCTACTGTACGCTCACCAACAACAGCGATCGCGGGAAGGAGGGTAAGGCACCGGTTGATGCTGCCAACCCGCGCGCTAATAACGTGTTTGGTCATATTATGCACTGGCACGAAGAGGGGGCCGATCCTGCTGCCGCTCGCTTTAAGTGGGATATTCTGGTGATGGGCGGGCGGACCGACAGCGACGATCCGAAGGCTAAAGGTTCCATGCAGGGGGCGGCCTTCGGCAGCCCCGATGGCCTGTCGTTCGATCATCAGGGCGTGCTGTGGATCCAGACCGACGTCTCTTCCAGCACCATCAATAAGAAAGCCTACGAGGGGATGGGCAATAACCAGATGGTGGCCACCATTCCGGGCACCAACGAGTATCGTCGTTTCCTGACCGGACCGCGCGGGTGTGAAATCACCGGGATTGCGTTTACGCCGGATAACCGGACGCTGTTCATCAACATTCAGCATCCGGGGGAGGGCGGGGATGATATCACCGACCCTGCTAACCCTCGCGCTGTTTCCAACTGGCCAGACGTGAACCCGAACGGACGCCCGCGTTCCTCAACGGTGGTCATCGTCAAAGCGGACGGCGGGATCATCGGCTCATAACCTTGCATCGCCGGGGGCATGCCGTGCTCCCGGCGTTAAACTTGCTACCGCCAGCATGAAGTGTTAAAACGTGCCCCTTCTAAAAAAGAGACAGGGGTAGGACGTGAAAGACGCGTCATCCGCTTCAGGCCATGGTAGCGCTGAAGCCTCGTCGGATCAGAATCCGACGCTGCAACGTGGTTTGCAAAATCGACATATTCAGTTAATTGCCCTTGGCGGCGCAATCGGTACCGGGCTCTTTCTCGGCATCGGCCCCGCTATTCAGATGGCCGGTCCTGCGGTGCTGCTGGGTTACGGTATCGCCGGGATTATCGCCTTCCTGATCATGCGCCAGCTTGGCGAGATGGTCGTTGAAGAGCCGGTGTCAGGCTCATTCGCGCATTTTGCCTATAAATACTGGGGTCCGTTCGCAGGCTTCCTCTCCGGCTGGAACTACTGGGTGATGTTCGTGCTGGTGGGGATGGCGGAGCTGACCGCCGCCGGCATCTACATGCAGTACTGGCTGCCGGACGTGCCCACGTGGATCTGGGCGGCGGCCTTCTTCATCATCATTAACGCCGTTAACCTCGTCAACGTGCGCCTGTATGGTGAAACCGAGTTCTGGTTTGCGCTGATCAAGGTGCTGGCGATTATCGGCATGATCGGCTTCGGCCTGTGGCTGCTGTTCTCTGGCCACGGCGGCGAGCGCGCCACGATCGATAACCTTTGGCAGCACGGCGGCTTCCTGGCAACCGGCTGGAAAGGGCTCATCCTCTCGCTGGCGGTGATCATGTTCTCCTTCGGCGGGCTGGAGCTGATTGGCATCACCGCCGCGGAAGCGCGCGACCCGCATACAAGCATTCCGAAAGCGGTTAACCAGGTGGTGTACCGTATCCTGCTGTTCTATATCGGCTCGCTGGTGGTGCTGCTGGCGCTCTACCCGTGGGTGGAAGTGAAGTCAGACAGCAGCCCGTTCGTGATGATTTTCCACGATCTGAACAGCAACGTGGTGGCTTCTGCGCTGAACTTCGTCATTCTGGTGGCGTCGCTGTCGGTCTATAACAGCGGCGTTTACTCCAACAGCCGCATGCTGTTTGGTCTCTCCGTGCAGGGTAACGCGCCGAAATTCCTCACCCGCGTCAGCCGTCGCGGCGTGCCGGTGAACTCGCTGTTCCTTTCCGGGGCGATTACCTCGCTGGTGGTGCTGATCAACTATCTGCTGCCGAAAGAGGCCTTCGGCCTGCTGATGGCGCTGGTTGTCGCTACGCTGCTGCTGAACTGGATCATGATCTGCCTCGCGCACCTGCGATTCCGCGCCGCGATGCGCCGCAAGGGGCGCGAAACGCAGTTCAAGGCGCTGCTTTACCCGGCGGGGAACTACCTCTGTATCGCGTTTCTGGCGTTGATTCTGGTGCTGATGTGCACCATGGATGAGATGCGACTTTCAGCAATGCTGCTGCCGGTATGGGTGGTGTTCCTGTTTATCGCGTTTAAGCTCTCACGCAAAAAGTAGCCCGTTTTTCTCCCTCTCCCTGTGGGAGAGGGCCGGGGTGAGGGCAACAGACCGCACCAAACCAGACCGCAACTGCCTTCACGCCCGGTGGCGCTGCGCTTACCGGGCCTACAAAACACTGCTTCATCTTTATCGTGACCCCCCTCCCAAATCTGTTTCGATCCACAGGATCTTTATTTTGTAATCGATTACTTTTCATTTGAATCATTTTGTAATCGATTACTTTTTCCGGGTGAGGCTTATTATGGTGTCAACTGAAAGTAGTGAAAAGACGATAGCGCAGCATCGGCTGCTGGTGCCGCGGCTGTCGCTGATGATGTTTCTGCAGTTTTTTATCTGGGGTAGCTGGTCGGTTACGCTCGGCCTGGTGATGACCCAGCACAACATGTCTCTGCTGATTGGCGATGCGTTCTCCGCCGGGCCTATCGCCTCCATTCTCTCGCCGTTCGTGCTCGGCATGCTGGTGGACCGCTTCTTCGCCTCGCAGAAGGTGATGGCGGTGATGCACCTGGCGGGCGCGGCGATCCTCTGGTTCGTGCCGGGGGCGCTGATTGCCGAGAACGGCGCGCTGCTGATTGGCCTGCTGTTTGGCTACACGCTCTGCTACATGCCGACGCTGGCGCTGACCAACAACATCGCGTTTCACAGCCTGGCAAACGTGGATAAAACCTTCCCGGTGGTGCGCGTGTTCGGCACCATCGGCTGGATCGTGGCGGGCATTTTCATCGGCGTCACCGGCGTGGCGTCCAGCGTTACCATCTTTCAGGTGGCGGCGGCCAGCTCCGTGCTGCTGGCGCTTTACAGCCTGACGCTGCCGCACACGCCTGCTCCGGCGAAAGGCCTGCCGGTGAAGGTGCGCGATCTTTTCTGCGCGGATGCCTTTGCGCTGCTCAAAACCCGCCACTTTTTCGTCTTCTCCGTCTGCGCGATGCTGATCTCCGTCCCGCTCGGCACCTATTACGCCTACACCGCCTCGTATCTGGCGGATGCGGGAATTGCCGACGTCAGCACCGCCATGTCCTTCGGGCAGATGTCCGAGATCGTCTTCATGCTGGTTATTCCGCTGCTGTTCCGCCGTCTGGGCGTGAAGGTCATGCTGCTGATCGGCATGCTGGCGTGGTTTGTGCGTTACGCCATGTTCGCACTGGGCGTCAGCGAGGAGGGGCGCATCCTGCTGTATCTCGGCATCCTGCTCCACGGCGTCTGCTACGATTTCTTCTTTGTCGTCGGCTTTATCTACACCGACCGCGTGGCGGGCGAAAAGGTGAAAGGCCAGGCCCAGAGCATGATCGTGATGTTCACCTACGGCATCGGCATGCTGCTCGGCTCGCAGATTTCCGGCGCGCTCTATAACCGCCTGGTGGCAGGGCAGACCGTGCCGCAGGCGTGGGTGACATTCTGGTGGATCCCGGCGGTAGCGGCCGCGGCGATCGCGCTGATTTTCCTTCTCACGTTTAAGTATGACGATGACAAGGCGTAACGTTCAGGGGGTGGTATGAGGACGATGAAAGGACCCGGCATTTTTCTGTCGCAGTTTATTGGCGCAGAAGCGCCGTTTAATTCGCTCGACGGGCTGGCTGAATGGGCGGCAGGTAAAGGTTATAAGGCGGTACAGATCCCCTGCAACCATCCGCACATCTTTGACGTCGAGAAAGCGGCGGAGAGCCAGACCTACTGCGACGACATCGCCGCTAAGCTGGCCGCGCACGGGCTGGTTATCAGCGAACTGTCGACCCATCTGGAAGGGCAGCTCGTGGCGGTGAACCCTGCCTACAGCGACGCGTTTGACCACTTTGCGCCCGCTTCCGTGCGCGGTAACGATGCTGCGCGTCGGGCGTGGGCCACGGAGAAGCTGAAGCAGGGGGCGGTCGCCTCGGCAAGATTAGGTCTGAAAGCACACGCGACCTTCTCCGGCTCGCTGGCGTGGCCGTTTTTCTATCCGTGGCCGCCGCATAACGAGCAGCGCTTTCAGGAGGCGTTCGAGGAGCTGGCGACCCGCTGGCGGCCGATTCTGGATACCTTCGACGAGCAGGGCGTGGACGTCTGCTTTGAGCTGCATCCCGGGGAAGATCTGCACGACGGCGTGACCTTCGAGCGTTTTCTTGCGCTGGTGGACAACCATCCGCGCTGCAACATTCTCTACGACCCGAGCCATATGCTGCTTCAGCAGATGGACTACCTGGCCTTTATCGATATCTTCCACGCGCGCATTAAAGCGTTCCACGTCAAGGATGCGGAGTTCCGCCCCAGCGGGCGCAGCGGCGTCTACGGCGGCTACCAGCCGTGGATCAACCGCGCCGGACGCTTTCGCTCGCCCGGTGACGGGCAAATCGACTTTAAGGGCATCTTCAGCAAGCTGACCCAGTACGACTATGACGGCTGGGCGGTGCTGGAGTGGGAGTGCTGCCTGAAGGATGGCGATACCGGCGCGAGTGAGGGCAGCGAATTTATCCGCCGCCACATCATTCCGGTTGCCGGGCGCGCGTTTGACGATTTCGCCGCAGGGGGCAGCCATGATTAACGTCGGGATCGTCGGCAGCGGGTTTATTGGCCCGGCACATATCGAGGCGCTCAGGCGCCTTGGGTTTGTTCAGGTGGTCGCGCTGTGCGACGGCTCGCTCGTTAAGGCGCAGGAAAAGGCGCGCCTGCTAAACGTACCGCACGTGTACGGTAGCGTTGAGGAGCTGCTCGCGCACCCTGATTTGCACGTGGTGCACAACTGCACGCCGAACCACCTGCATGCACAGATTAACCGCCAGATCCTGCGCGCGGGCAAGCACGTGTTTTCCGAAAAGCCGCTGTGCATGACGCCGGACGAGGCGCGCGAGCTGGTGGCGCTGGCGGAGCAGACGGGCGTGGTGCATGGCGTGAGCTTTGTCTATCGCCAGTTTGCGATGGTGCGTCAGGCGGCGAGCATGATGCGCGCAAGCAGCCTCGGGCGGCTGTTTGCCTCGCACGGCAGCTATCTGCAGGACTGGATGCTGCTGGAAACCGACTACAACTGGCGGGTGGATGCCGCGCTCGGCGGCGCGTCGCGGGCGGTGGCGGATATCGGTTCCCACTGGTGCGATACGGTGCAGTTCGTCACCGGCCGACGTATCACCGAGGTGATGGCCGATCTCACCATCGTCTGGCCGACGCGCAAAGCCAGTGTGTCGGGCAGTCAGACCTTTACCCACGATGTGCACGCGCAGTATGAAGACAAGCCGGTCACCACCGAAGACTTCGGCTCGGTGCTGTTCCGCTTCGACGACGGCAGCAAGGGCAGCTTCAGCGTCTCGCAGGTAAGCGCGGGGCGCAAAAATCGCCTGACGTTTGAGATCAACGGCAGCGAGCGGTCGGTGGCGTGGGATCAGGAGATCCCGCAGCGGCTGTGGGTCGGCCATCGCGCGCAGGCCAACCAGACGCTCACCGACGATCCGGGGCTGATGAACCCTGACGTGGCCGACAGCGCCCACTTCCCCGGCGGACATATCGAAGGCTGGCCGGACGCCTTCAAAAATATGATGGCGCAGTTCTACCGCGCCGTGCAGGCGGGCGCGATGCCGGATACGCCGCAGTTTGCGACGTTTCACGATGGCGCAAACGTGATGTATATCATTGATGCCATTGTGAAAAGCCATCAGCAGCAGCGCTGGGTGCGCGTGGAACAATAACGCGTTGCCCGGTTCGCCGGGCAATAAATTTATGGTAGCCTGCACAAAACGCTAACCGCAGGATGTGTCGTCGCTATGTCAATTCAGAAAATCGCTCAGCTGGCCGGGGTCTCCGTGGCGACGGTCTCCCGCGTGCTGAATAACAGCGACACCGTGAAGGCGAAAAACCGCGAGCGCGTTCTGCGGGCGATTCAGGAGAGCAACTACCAGCCAAACCTGCTCGCCCGTCAGCTGCGCACCGCCCGCAGCTATATGATCCTGGTGATGGTGTCCAACATTGCCAACCCATTCTGCGCCGAAGTGGTGAAGGGCATCGAAGCCGAGGCGGAGAAAAACGGCTACCGCATTCTGCTGTGCAACTCCGGCTCGGACATCGAGCGCTCCCGCTCGGGCTTAAGCCTGCTCTCCGGCAAAATCGTCGACGGCATTATCACCATGGACGCCTTCTCGAAGCTGCCGGAACTTGCCGCGCTGATTGGTTCTGCACCGTGGGTGCAGTGCGCCGAATATGCCGATGCGGGCGCGGTCTCCTGCGTCGGCATCAACGATGTGGACGCTTCACAGCATGCCGTCAGCCAGCTGGCCGACGGCGGCCGCAAACGTATCGCGATGATCAACCACGATCTCAGCTACAAATATGCCCGCCTGCGCGAACGCGGCTACAAGAGCGTGATCCACCTGCGGGATCTGGACTATCAGGCGGTGGAGTATGCCAGCGATCTCAGCTCCGGGGCGGGCATGGCGGCGATGCAAAACCTGTTAAAAGATAATCCTCCGGATGCGGTATTTGCCGTTTCCGATACGCTGGCGGCGGGCGCGCTGCGCGCCATTCAGCAGGCAGGTCTTCGGGTGCCGGAGGATATTGCCGTGGTCGGCTTTGACGGTACGGAGCTGGCGGACATGATTTCGCTCACCACCATCGAACAGCCGTCGCGGGATATCGGGCGCAAGGCGGTCGATCTTCTCTTAAACAAAATCGACAACCCGGATGCGCCCACGGAAAGGGTGATGATGGACTGGCGCTTTATTTCCCGCGCCAGCACCTGATTATTGCGCGATGACGCCAGCCAGGGAGCGAATATCGTTCCCGGTTGGCGACTGGTGAATGCGCAGACCAAATTCATCCACCACCGCGAAAATATGGTCGAAGATGTCGGCCTGAATCTCCTCATATTCTGCCCAGACCACCGTGTTGGTGAAGGCATATATTTCAATCGGCAAGCCATTCGCGTCAGGCGCGAGCTGACGCACCATCAGCGTCATATCTTTACGAATGCGCGGGTGGTTGCGCAGATATTCGTTCAGGTAGGCGCGGAAGGTGCCGATATTGGTCATCTTGCGCAGGTTTAATACCGATTCCCCTTCACCGTTTTTCTGATTCCACAGGCTAATTTCCTCATGGCGTGCGGCCAGATAAGGCTTCAGCAGCTTCGCCTGAATGAGTTTCTGCTGCTCCTGCTCGTCGAGAAAATGAATGCTGGTGGTATCAATGTTCAGGCTGCGCTTAATGCGTCGTCCGCCGGAGGCCGACATGCCGCTCCAGTTGATAAAGGCGTCGGAGACCAGCGCCCACGTCGGAATGGTCGTAATCGTATTATCGAAATTGCGCACTTTCACGGTGGTCAGGCCGATATCCGTCACCGTGCCGTTGGCACCGTATTTCGGCATCTCCAGCCAGTCGCCGAGCTTGAGCATATCGTTGGCGGAAAGCTGGATACCCGCTACAAGTCCAAGTATCGGGTCTTTAAACACCAGCATCAGCACGGCGGCCATGGCGCCCAGACCGCTTATCAGAATCGCAGGGGACTGGCCAATCAGCAGGGAGATAATCAATATCCCCACCAGAATGGCGCTCACCAGCTTGATGCCCTGGAAAATCCCTTTCAGCGGCAGCTGCGACGCGGTGGCCATTTTCTGCGACAGATTGAAAATCACGTCCAGCAGCGAGAAGAAGGAGAGCAGGGCATAGACCATCACCCACAGCTTCGCGCAGGTGGTGAGTATTTCCGCCGCTTCGCTGCCTTTTTGCAGCCACAGTACCGCCTGGACGTTGACGATTATCCCCTGCAGGGTAAAGGCCAGACGGTGAAATAATTTATTCTGAGTGATGATCTGCAGCCATAAATGGCTGCTGGCCTGCGCGCGCTTTTCGAATGCGCGAAGTACCCCTTTGTGCAGAATAAAATGAACGATGATGGCGGTAAGAAAAATAATACCAAAGATAATCACTAAAGAGGTGGTGTGATTAATTTCAATGCCTAACTCTTCAACCTGAGCAATCAATTCCTGCATAACGTCTCCTGTATTTTTGCAGCCCCATAATGGCGGCTGCGGATCTATTATGCAAATTCACGAACTTATTTGGCGGCCTGACAGATCTTCGCCACCGGCAGGCACAGGCTATGGCGGATACGCAGCGTCGCCAGAGCAAGTACCACCATCATAGCTGTTTCTACCATCAGGAAGACGTTCACCGCCTGGGTGTAATCCCCGTGATGGTTTTGAAGCGCGTGCAGCAAAATGGCGCCAAAAATGGCCGGGCCAAGGCCCAGTGCGGCCTGCTGCAGGGTGCTTAAAATAGCGCTCGCGGCTCCCGCGTCGTCAGGCTGAATGTCGCGCATCCCGATGCGATAGAAGCTGTTCACGATCAGCGCCTGCCCGTAGCCCACCAGTCCGGTCGCGGGTGCCAGCGTCAGGGTGGTATTCTCCATGCCCCAAACGCGGAACGTGGCGATCAGCGCCAGCAGGCCGGTAATCTGGATCGCCAGACCCGTCAGCAGAATAGTGCTGGTGCTGTAGCGGGCAATCAGCCGCGGCGCGAACCACGCCGAAACAAAGTAGGTCACGCCCAGGGCGATAAAACTGTTCCCGGACTGCCACGGCGCCATCCCCAGACCGGTTTGCATGGTCAGGGCCATACAGAACATAAACCCGGACCAGGCGCTGAAAAAGAGCATCGCAATCAGGACGCCAAAGCGCACGCTGCGAAGCGCAAGCAGGCGCGGCGGGATCAGCGGGTGGGCATTCTCACGCTCTTTTTTGCGCGCGTTCAGCGCCATCAGCCAGGCCAGCGGGACAAGGGCGAGCAGCATCGCCTTCAGCGGCCAGGACCAGTGCCACTGGGGGCCGAGCGCCATCGGGAACAGCAGGCAGCAAAGCATGACCGCCAGCAGCGCGGTACCCGGCCAGTCGATGCGTGACGGCGTCTCGCGACGGGTTTCCGGTACGAAGCGGCGGCTCAGCGCCAGCACCACCAGACAAATCGGCACGTTGATAAAGAAGGCGTTACGCCAGCCCAGCCCGGCGATATCCGCCGATACCAGCCAGCCGCCGCCCATCTGCCCCACGATAAACGCAATCCCGCCGATGCCGCCGAACAGGCTGATGGCTTTGGCGTGGGCGGTGCCTTTCAGCGTGACGTGCAGCGTGGCAAGAATTTGCGGCACGATCAGTGCGGCCCCCGCGCCCTGAACGATGCGCGCGGCGAGCAGCTGTTCAATGTTCCCCGCCATTCCGCACAGCAGCGAGGCCAGGCCAAAGCTCGCGACACCCCACATGAACAGACGACGACGGCCAAAGTTATCCCCCAGCTTGCTGCCGAGCGCGAGACAGACGGCAAAGGCCACGCCGTAGAGGGCGACGATCAGCTCCAGTTCGGTAGCGGTCGCATGCAGTGAATGGGTGATGGCATCCAGCGCCACGTTAGTGATTGAGGTATCAATCATGGGCAGCATCTGGCCGGTCAACAGCAGTATCAGGCCAGCGCGACCCGGTGAAACAACTGACGTATTCATGGTAATTCCATTGCGTCATTCAACAGATGGTCGTAGCATCTACCATCAGATAAACGGGTACCAGTTCTTACTTATACTGGTACTGGCACTACCATGCAGGGGGATTTATGGCGCTGATGTCTGAACCGGTCGTTTCACGTCAGGATGACACCCGAAAACAGCTCGGGGCATTTTTACGCGCCCGGCGGGAAAGTCTCGATCCGCAGCGCTTAGGTTTGCCGCGCAGCGGTCGCCGCCGCACGCCGGGCCTGCGCCGGGAAGAGGTGGCGATGCTCGCTGATGTGGGCGTCACCTGGTACACCTGGCTTGAGCAGGGCAGGGACGTCAATCCGTCCAGCGCGGTGATGGCGGCCGTGGCAAAAGCGCTGCAATGTACCCCGACCGAGGCCCGACATCTGTTTGTGTTAGCAGGTTTACCGCCGGGTGAAGCGCCGCAGGCGGCCTGCTGCGAGGGCATTAGCGAAGGCACGCGCCGCCTGCTGGATACGCTGATGCCGAAACCCGCCAGCATTCAGAAACCGAACTTCGATATCGTGGCGTGGAACGACAGCTTCGGGCATCTGATGGGCGTCGATTTCAATGACATCCCTCCCGAAGATCGCAACTGTATTTATCTGTTCCTCACGCATCCGGCGTGGCGCGCGCGCCTCGGCAGACGCGACGACGTGCTGCCCATCTTTGTCTCCTATTTCCGCGCGGCGATGGCCGAACACCGGGGCGATCCGCTGTGGGAGGCCAAGCTGGCGCGCTTCTTTGCAGTGTCCGAAGAGTTTAAAACCCTGTGGCACCAGCGCAACGACGTGCGCGGCGTGGAGAACCAGCTCAAGCTGTTTACCCACCCCGAGCTGGGGGATTTTACGCTGCAGCAGATGTACTGGTATTCCGCGCCGCGAAACGGATCGCGGCTGCTGGTGTATCTGCCGGTGGATGAGGCGGGAGAGCGGGCGATGGCGTGGCTGGCGGCGCAGGGGAAATAATTTTTGCGAGGGGCTTTCAGGGAATAAGAGCCGTCTCTGTTAAGTGGAGAAGACTGGCGTAATGTGGGGATTAACTTAAACCCATCACTGAATCGACATCATTTCGACGGGGTGTTAAGTCGTCTATACTCACGTCATGAGAAACCACCATGTCGCCACTGATGATTGATTTCGCAGATTTCAGCCAAAAATTAGGCCTTATCTCCCGAAACGTCGAACATACCGAAGCGTTTCTTGCGCGGGGTACGGTGGATTTTCATCTGCCCGGATTTATGCTGCCTGTGGGATATCGCTTGTTAAAATCGCGCTACGGCGATGAATACCGTCTCGTGACCACCGAGGACGGAAAACCCTATACGGCGTATGCGGTCAAGCTGACGTTTCATAAAGAAATTACGTTCCCCCACGGTGCTGCGACACAGGTCATGGTGTGGCGTACGCCACGCGCTGTCCATCAGCGGGTTATAAGTGGTTTACCACAATCCTTCTTTCAATGGGTGCTAAGCGAATACGACATTGTTGTGTCTGACAGCGAACAAACCGGCGACGGACAGCGGTTTTGGTTACGCATGATAGACTGGGCGTTCAGCATGAATTATCGGATAAGCGTGGCTGACGGTACGGTAGGAGAAGAGTGGCACTTAACGCCGGTGAGCTCATATGCCGAGCTGGAAGAGCGCTGGATTGCGTTTGCCTGGGGACACGATCGTGATGTGCACCCACATCGCAGGTTAGTCATCAGTAAAGCGTAACGGGCCGCACAGAGCGGCCCGTTTTGTTTAGCACTCGGTCACAATCGTGCTCAGCGGCAGGCGAGATTTCGGCAGCGTGGCGTTGAAATCTTCCACGCTGTGATGCCCAACCGGCACCACCACCAGGCTGGTGAAGCCTTTCTCTTTCAGGCCAAACTCTTCGTCGAGGATCGCGGCGTCGAAACCTTCAATCGGTACCGCGTCCAGGCCCAGCGCAGCCACGCCCAGCAGGAAGTTACCGACGTTCAGGTAAACCTGCTTCGCCATCCACTGGTCGTCATCTTTCAGATCCACGCGGTGCATGTCGGCAAAGTAGGTACGGCCCTTATGGTTTGCCGCTTTCGCTTCTGGGGTATTAAAGCGACCATCGGCTTCTTCCTGATCGACAACGCGCTCCAGCCAGGCGTCGTCCATCGCGGTTTTCGCGCAGAACACCACCACGTGAGAGGCATCCAGCATTTTGCGTTCGTTGAACACATAGGTGCCCGCCGCGGACTTCGCCACGCGCGCTTTTCCTTCCTCGGTGCTGGCGACAATAAAGTGCCACGGCTGGGAGTTGGTGCTGGACGGGCTGTACTGCAGCAGGGTTTTGATTTTTTCCGCTTCTTCAGCGGTCAGTTTTTTGCTTGCGTCGAACGCCTTGGTGGAGTGGCGTTTCAGCGCAACAGAAATGATATCCATAACAACTCCTGATGATGAAATTCGCCCGCGTGCGGGCGCGAAAGGTGAGCAGATTACAGCGGGACGCGGAAAAAGATAAGGGCAATTCGAGCGCTTAATCTGTTCGTCTCAGACGAACAATCAGACCGGCCGGATCCACTTCTGGTCTTTTTTCGGCAGTTTATCCACCACCAGATGCCAGGAATCATTGATGAGATCGGTAACCAGTTCCGGCGTCACGTCGTCCGTACCGTAAAGGGAAATCCAGTGCTTTTTGTTGAGGTGATAGCCCGGTTCAACGCCGCGATAAATCTGCTGATTTAACAGCGATTTTTCCGGGTCTGACTTCAGGCTAACGTGCGGCCGCCCGTGGGCGACGGCCACAATCATGAAAATTTTCCCGCCCACTTTAAACACGTCAAACTCCGGCCCAAACGGCCAGCAGTGTTCGGTGAACGGCAGTTCCAGCGCCACGCGTTTTGCGTGTTCCTGCAACGTTTTACTGTCCATCGCTCTCTTCCTGGGCAAGCCCGCGCCACATTACCTCAAAGCCGAGCGCTTTAAACTCAACGGCGCGGGACGGATCGCGGGTGGCAAATTCCATCGTGCTTTCGGCCAGCGATAAGAAAAGCGCATCGCCAAACGTTTTAAATTCATCAGACATAAACACCTGACGCACCGAGCGGCGGCAGAGCTCATGCAGCTCCGGGAACATCTCTTTCACCGCCTGTTCCGTTTCGGCGCTCAGCTTTTCACTGACGCCAATCTGGCGGATCGCCGCATGGGCAACGGGGTTACGAATACCCCAGTCCACATAGCTGTTCCAGATATTGCGGGTATGTTCTTTGGGCAGCGTGATGGTGCGATCGAGGTTCGCCAGCATGGTCTGGCAGAGATCCTGCTTCAGGTGCAGATAGAGGGCATTCAGCAGATCGTCTTTCGTAGCAAAGTAGCGGAACAGGGTGCCTTCGGCGACGCCCGCCTTACGGGCAATGAGCGCCGTTGAGGCGGCAATACCTGACTGTGCAAACGCCGTGGTTGCGGCGTCCAGTAAGGCCTGTTTTTTATCTTCACTCTTCGGACGTGCCACTAAATTTTTCCTCCTGTCAATTATAAAAACCCTGATTGAAACACGTGCTTTGACACGCTGCAACGCGGAATGTCAAAGATCGAAAACGTCTTGACGACTTTATCATCATATCTATAATGAGTGCTTACTCACTCATAATCAAGTTTACCCTGCGCACGCTATCGGATGGGGCGCGTTTTCGGGTCAGGATATGAAAAAACCTCTCTTCATCTGCGTGGTGTTAATCATGATTATTGCTTCAGCCGCGAGTTTACCGTTTGTTCTGAATGCCGGATTCGGCCAGCCGCCGCAGGGTGAACGGCTTACTGAAGTGGAGGCCTCTCCACAGTATCGCGAGGGGAAATTCCACAATACGCTGCCGACGCCGGGTTATAACGGTGACAAAAATATGCTGGTCGCGATGTGGGAGTTTCTGACCAAAAAAACCGAAAACGCCCGCCCGGCCCAGCCGCTGCCGCTGGTGAAAACCGATCTTGCGAGCCTGCCGCTGGAGCAGGACACCCTGGTGTGGCTCGGTCACTCCTCGTGGTATCTGCAGCTCGCGGGTAAACGGATCCTCATTGACCCGGTTCTTGGCAACTATGCCGCGCCGTTCTCGTTCCTCAATAAGGCTTTTGCCGGCGAGTATCCGTGGCGGGCAGAAATTATGCCGGCGATCGACCTGCTGATTATCTCGCACGATCACTACGATCATCTGGATTACGCCACCATCAGGGCGTTACTGCCGAAGGTGAAGCGGGTGGTGACGCCACTGGGCGTCGGCTCCCACCTGCGTTACTGGGGGATGAAGCCCGAGATTATTGACGAACGCGACTGGAACCAGTCGGT
The DNA here is from genome assembly GCF_052974705.1 of Enterobacter sp. fkY84-1. NCBI lineage: Bacteria > Pseudomonadati > Pseudomonadota > Gammaproteobacteria > Enterobacterales > Enterobacteriaceae > Enterobacter > Enterobacter sp. fkY84-1. Next base: position 1,149,342 of record NZ_CP169393.1, read on the forward strand.
GCGCATCAGCGATGCGTTGACGGTGCACGTTCTGCCGGCGCGTCACTTCTCCGGCCGCGGCATCAAACGCGATCGCACCTTGTGGGGCAGCTTCATGTTCGTCACGCCAGAGCAGAAGGTTTACTACAGCGGGGATTCCGGTTACGGCCCGCACTTCAGGGCCATCGGTGAACAGTTTGGCGAAGTGGACGTCGCCATCATGGAAAACGGCCAGTACGACCAGGACTGGAAGTACATCCACATGCTGCCGGAGGAAACGGCGCAGGCCTCGGCGGATCTGAACGCGAAAGCCGTGGTGCCCGGGCATAACGGACGCTTCGTGCTGGCGAAACACGCCTGGAACGATCCGCTGATCCAGCTGGCAAAAGCCAGCCAGGATAAAAATTATCGGTTGCTGACGCCGGAACTGGGCGAGCCCGTCCGGGTAAGCGACACCGCGCAAACCTTTCGTGCGTGGTGGGAATAATGTTTAAGCGAGAAGCAGAGGGGGACAGCAGTATGACCATTTCCGCTCAAGTCATCGACACTATCGTCGAATGGATCGACGACAATCTGCACCAGCCATTACGAATAGAAGAGATTGCCCGCCACGCGGGTTACTCGAAGTGGCACCTGCAGCGGCTGTTTATGCAGTACAAAGGGGAGAGTCTGGGGCGCTATATCCGTGAACGCAAGCTGCTGCTGGCGGCGCGCGATCTGCGTGAATCCGACGCCCGGGTCTACGACATCTGCCTGCGTTACGGGTTTGACTCGCAGCAGACGTTTACCCGCATCTTTACCCGCACGTTCAACCAGCCGCCTGGCGCGTACCGTAAAGAGAACCATAGCCAGACACATTAACCTGTCGCGTGTAGGCCGGGTAAGGCGTAGTTGCCACCCGGCCTTTTTATGGGCTCACGACGCCAGTGAAAACCAGCGTCGCCAGATGAAACGCAGCACAAAGAATTCAATCGCCCCGAGCAGTAAAAACCACACGCAGAACAGAATGGTATAGAGCTGGTTAAGATCGACCATGTGAAAGGTCTGAACCAGCTTCTGCGCCAGTACCAGCCCAAGCGAAGGCGCAGGGAGCAGCAGGCATGAAAGCAGTGCCAGCAATAAAATGCCGCCTGCGGTGAGCAGCGACTCTAGCGGGTGTTTCATCGTAATGTTAATCGTCAGTTAAAAATGTCATTGTCCGGCATCCCGGAACGTAAAGCAATATAAACCCGGCGCACGTTTACGGATAAAACGAATGCGCTATTCTGTGAATAATTAACAGAAATAGATAAATATCCCAGACGCGATTAAATAATTATCGCGTAGTGTAAATAAACGTCCGCATCAGGAAAATAATTTTACAAATGTATAGGTGCTATAACCAATTAACGTGGCAATAACAATGGCCGCGATAACGTATAACACCAGCCTGCGCCCGCGATAAATACCCCACATGGTTCCCCCTCGTTTAGTTTTGGTTTAGAAATATTTTGTAAAAATCAGATCGTCGAAATAGTTTTAATCAGTTTTGAATAACCGAGAAGTCATTATATTGCGGTAGATCAATTTTACCCGCAAGACTTTAAAATGATTTATTTAAGCCCGAAAGGAATTCAGGCTTCTGTTCACCGGAAATTGAAGGAAAAATACGATGACTGAAAAAAAAGTGATTCCGAACGTGCCGCCTTCCGGCGGGCTGGCATACCAGCAGACCGTAGAGCAGGTGCTTGCACACGCGCAGAGCCAGGCCTGCGGTCTGGACCGTGCAGAGGCGCAGGCGCGTCTGCAAAAAACAGGGCCGAACGCGCTGCCGGAGAAAAAAGGGAAACCCGCCTGGCTGCGTTTCCTGGCCCATTTTAATGATGTCCTGATTTATGTCCTGCTGGCCGCCGCCGTATTAACGGCAGTAATGGGCCACTGGGTCGATACGCTGGTTATTTTGGGCGTGGCGGTAATCAATGCATTAATTGGTCATATTCAGGAAAGCAACGCGGAAAAATCCCTGAAGAGTATTCGTAATATGCTCGCCAGCGAGGCGCGCGTTATTCGTAACGGCAACCATGAAACAATTCCCACAACTGAAATAGTCCCGGGCGATATTATTGTATTACGCGCGGGAGATCGTATTCCGGCGGATATGCGTTTAATTGAAGCGCATAATTTACGCGTGGAAGAGGCGATTCTGACCGGTGAATCCACCGTGGTGGATAAACACGTTAATCCGCTGAGCGGCGAATTACCGCTGGGCGATCGCACCAACATGGTCTTCTCCGGAACGACCGTCAGCGCGGGCGGCGGCGTCGGTGTGGTCACCGCCACCGGTCAGGATACGGAACTCGGCCACATCAACCAGATGATGGCGGGGATCGAGAAGCACCGTACGCCGCTGCTGGTGCAAATGGACAAGCTGGGTAAGGCGATCTTCGCGATTATTCTGGCGATGATGGCCGCGCTGTTTGTTTTCAGCCTGGCGTTCCGCGAGATCCCGATGGGCGAGCTGCTGCTCTCCCTGATCAGCCTGGCGGTCGCCTCCGTACCGGAAGGTCTGCCGGCGATTATCTCCATCATCCTCTCCCTGGGCGTGCAGGCAATGGCGCGCAAGCGGGCCATCATCCGCAAGCTGCCGACGGTGGAAACGCTTGGCGCGATGACCGTGGTCTGCTCGGATAAAACCGGCACCCTGACCATGAACGAGATGACGGTCAAAGCCATCATCACCGCCGACGCCTGCTACCGCGTGGACGGCAACAGCTACGAGCCGGTGGGCAACCTCTATCTGGAAGGCAGCGACGAGCCGGTCCACATCCAGCCGGGCACCGTGCTGGAGCAGTACCTGCGCACCATCGACCTGTGCAACGATAGTCAGCTGATTCAGGACGAGCGCGGGCTGTGGGGCATTACCGGCGGCCCAACCGAGGGCGCGCTGAAGGTGCTGGCGGCGAAGGCCAACCTTGAGCCGGTCACGACCACGCTGGTTAACAAAATCCCGTTCGACTCGCAGTACAAGTACATGAGCACCCACTACCAGATTGGCGGTGAGGAGCAGATCCTGATTACCGGGGCGCCGGACGTCATTTTCGCCTTGTGCGCCGAGCAGCTGACCCGTCACGGTGCGGAAGCCTTCAACCGCGCGTACTGGGAAAGTGAGATGGAGCGCTATGCGCGTCAGGGACTGCGCATGGTCGCCGCGGCGTTCAAGCCGGCGAACGGCGAGCAGGAACTGACGCACGATGACCTGAGCCACGGCCTGATCTTCCTCGGCATCGCCGGGATGATGGATCCGCCGCGCCCGGAAGCGATTGACGCGATTAACGCCTGCCAGCAGGCGGGGATCCGCGTGAAGATGATCACCGGCGATCACCCGCAGACGGCAATGAGCATCGGGCAGATGCTGGGGATCAGCAACAGCGAGCAGGCGGTCACCGGCTATGAGCTGGAGAAGATGGACGATGCCGCCCTGGCGGACGCGGCGGTGAAGTATGACATCTTCGCCCGTACCAGCCCGGAGCATAAGCTGCGCCTGGTGAAAGCGCTGCAGGACAAAGGTGAAATTGTCGGCATGACCGGCGACGGCGTGAACGACGCCCCGGCGCTGCGTCAGGCGGACGTGGGCATTGCGATGGGCATTAAGGGCACGGAAGTGACCAAAGAGGCGGCGGACATGGTCCTGACGGACGATAACTTCGCCACCATCGCCAGCGCGGTGAAAGAGGGGCGTCGCGTTTACGACAACCTGAAGAAGACCATCCTGTTCATCATGCCGACCAACCTGGCGCAGGGGCTGCTGATTGTGATTGCGCTGCTGGCGGGGAACATCATTCCGCTGACGCCGGTGCTGATCCTGTGGATGAACATGGCGACCTCCGCCACGCTCTCCTTCGGCCTGGCCTTTGAAGCCGCCGAGCGCAACATCATGCGCCGTCCGCCGCGTCAGACCGGCCAGCACGTGATGGACGCCTACGCCGTCTGGCGCGTGGCCTTCGTCGGCACCATGATTGCCATCGCCGCCTTTGCGCTGGAAGCCTGGCTGGCCCCGCGCGGCCACAGCGCGGAGTTCATCCGCACCGTGCTGCTGCAGATGCTGGTCTGCGCCCAGTGGGTATACATGATTAACTGCCGCAACACCGAAGGGTTCTCCCTCAACCGTGGCCTGCTGGCGAACAAAGGGATCTGGCTGGTGACGGGCGTGCTGTTCCTGCTCCAGGCGGCGATTATCTACCTGCCGTTTATGCAGATGCTGTTCGGTACCGAAGCCCTGCCGCTGCGTTACTGGTTTGTGACCCTGGCCGTTGCAGGCGTGATGTTCTTCGTCGTCGAAATCGAGAAGCGGCTGACCCGCAGGTTCCGTAAGGCTGCATAACCTTTTGCCCTCACCCTAACCCTCTCCCACGGGGAGAGGGGACTCTGACCTCCCTCTCCCTGTGGGAGAGGGCCGGGGTGAGTGCAACAACCCTGAGGTACTCCCATGAAACTCCCACTCCTGTTCGCGCTTCTCGCCTGCACTCTGCAACCCGCATTCGCTGCCGCCATTCCCGTTCGCATCGCCACCGTGGAGCAAACCGCCCACGCCGCCGAGCGCCAAATCCCGGGCCGCATCGAAGCCATTCACACCGTTGAGCTACGCGCACGCACGGAGGGCACGATCGCCAAAATCCACTTCCGCGACGGGCAGTACGTGAAAAAAGGCGACGTGCTGTTTGAGCTGGACGACGCCGAGCCGCGCGCCGCCCTGCGCCTGGCGCAGGCCGAAGTGAAAAGCGCTGAAGCCACGCTGCGCCAGGCGCAGCAGCAGCTCTCCCGCTTTGAAAGCCTCGGCAGCAGCAACGCCATCAGCCGTCACGACGTGGACAACGCCCGCATGCAGCGCGACGTCGCCAGCGCCGCTCTCGAGCAGGCGAAGGCCCGGCTCGACGCCCGCCGCGTCACCCTGGGCTACACCCGCATCACCTCGCCGATTGACGGCCGCGTGGGGCACAGCAGCTTCCACGTGGGTAGCCTGGTCAACCCGGCGAGCGGGGTTTTGGTGGAGGTGGTGCAGCTTGACCCGATCCGCATCGCCTTTGCGCTGGAAGAGGGGGCGTTTGCCGCCAAAGCCGGACAGCATGCGGATATCAACGCCATGAAGCGTGCCTGGCAGGCGCTGATCGACAGCAACGGCCAGCGCGTCAGCGGCGAGCTGACGTCGGTGGATAACCGCGTTGACCCGCGTACCGCCAGCGTGATGCTGCGCGCCGAGTTTGCCAATCCGCGCCATCAGCTGCTGCCCGGCGGCAACGTGAATGTCTATTTGCGCCCGGCAAGCGAGCAGCCGGTGCTGACCCTCCCCGCCGCCGCAGTCCAGCAGAACGGCGACGGCTTCTTTGCCTGGGTGGTTAATGCCGACGGCAACGCCGAAATGCGCCCGCTGAACGTGGCCGGGCAGATCGGCCAGCAGTTTCAGATTGCCTCTGGCGTGAAGCCCGGTGAGCGAGCGATTACTGACGGCGCGCAGCGCGTGCAGCCAGGCGCTGCAGTCCAGATACTCAATTAAGGAGCCATCATGCTGACGTTTTTCATCAAACGCCCGCGCTTCGCGATGGTGATTGCGCTGGTCATCACCCTGCTGGGGGCCATTGCGCTGAGGATTATCCCGGTGGAGCAGTACCCGCAGATCACGCCGCCGGTGGTGAACGTCTCTGCCAGCTGGCCCGGTGCCAGCTCCGCTGACGTGGCGGAGGCCATCGCCACGCCGCTGGAGACGCAGCTGAACGGCGTGGACCATATGCTTTACATGGAGTCCACCAGTTCGGACGAAGGCTCGTACAGCCTGAACATCACCTTTGCGGCGGGCACCGATCCGGATCTCGCGGCCATCGACGTGCAAAACCGCGTGGCGCAGGCCGTGGCGCAGCTGCCGACCGAGGCGCAGCAAAACGGCGTGCAGGTGCGCAAGCGGGCCACCAACCTGATGATGGGGGTAAGTCTTTACTCACCGAATAACACCCACACGCCGCTGTTCGTCAGCAACTACGCCAGCACCCAGGTGCGCGAGGCGCTGTCGCGTCTGCCCGGCGTGGGGCAGGTGCAGATGTTCGGCGCGCGCGACTACAGCATGCGCATCTGGCTGCGCCCGGACCGCATGAACGCCCTGAACGTCACCACTGATGACGTGGCGCAGGCGTTGCGTGAGCAGAACGTACAGGGCGCGGCGGGTCAGGTGGGCACGCCGCCGGTGTTTAACGGCCAGCAGCAGACCCTGACCATCAACGGGCTGGGGCGCTTAAGCCAGGCCGACGAGTTTGCCGATATCATCATCCGCGCGGGGGAAATGGGCCAGCTGGTGCGCCTGAAGGACGTCGCCACCATCGAGCTCGGCTCGCGCAGCTACAGCTCCGGCGCGCAGCTGAACGGGCACGACTCCGCCTATTTGGGTATCTACCCGACGCCGTCCGCCAACGCCCTGCGCGTGGCCGACGCGGTGCGCGCGGAGCTGGAACGGTTATCCACGCGCTTCCCGGACGATCTGGTCTATGAAGTCAAATTCGACACCACCTCGTTTGTGGCCGCCACCATCAAAGAGATTGGCGTCTCGCTGGCGCTGACGATGCTGGCGGTGGTGGTCGTGGTGTCCCTGTTCCTGCAAAGCTGGCGCGCGACGCTGATTGTCGCCCTTGCCATTCCGGTGTCGCTGGTGGGCACCTTCGCGGTGCTCTATACGCTCGGCTACTCCGCCAATACGCTGAGCCTGTTCGCCATCATTCTGGCGCTGACCATGGTGGTGGATGACGCCATCGTGGTGGTGGAGAGCGTCGAAACCCTGATGGCGGAAGGGCAGAGCCGCACGGCGGCGACCGCGCTGGCGCTGCGCCAGATTGCCGGGCCGGTGATTGCCACTACGCTGGTGCTGCTGGCGGTGTTTGTACCGGTGGCGCTCCTGCCAGGGATCGTGGGCGAGCTGTACCGCCAGTTCGCGGTGACCCTCTCGACGGCCGTGACGCTCTCAAGCCTGGTGGCGCTGACCCTGACGCCCGCGCTGTGCGCGATGCTGCTGCGTCCGCGCCCGGGGAAACCGGCGGCCGTTTATCGCGTCTTCAACCGCGGGCTGGACGCCACGCGCGGTTTCTACACCCGTATCGTGCAGGTCTTAAACCTGCGTCCGTGGCTGGCGCTGCTGGCCACCGCAGGCGCGGCGGCCGTCGTGCTGTTCAGCTTTACGTCGATGCCAAAAGGCTTCCTGCCGCAGGAGGACCAGGGCTACTTCTTCGCCAGCGTTCAGCTGCCGGAAGCGGCTTCGCTGGAGCGCACCGAAGCGGTGATGACCACCGCGCGCGAATTAATCGCCCAAAATCCGGCGGTGGAAGACGTGATTCAGGTCTCCGGGTTTAACATTCTCAACGGCACCAGCGCCTCCAACGGCGGGTTTATCTCCATCATGCTCAAAGACTGGAGCGAGCGTCCGCCGCTGGATGAGGTGATGGGTACCCTTCAGCGCCAGCTGCTGGCCCTGCCGGAGGCGACCATCATGACCTTCGCGCCGCCGACGCTGCCGGGGCTGGGCAACGCCTCGGGCTTTGACCTGCGTATCCAGTCTCAGGCGGGGCAGAGCCCGGCGGAGCTGGAGCGCGTGACGCGTGAGGTGCTGGCGAAAGCCAACCAGCACCCGCAGCTGAGCCGCGTGTTCACCACCTGGAGCAGCAACGTGCCGCAGATGACGCTCACCGTTGACCGCGAGCGCGCGGCCCGCCTCGACGTGCCGGTGTCACGCATCTTCAGCAGCCTGCAAACCGCCTTTGGCGGCACCCGCGCCGGGGATTTCAGCATCAACAACCGCGTCTACCACGTGGTAATGCAGAACGAGATGCAGTGGCGCGAGCGCGCCGAGCAGATCGGCGAGCTGTTCGTGCGCAGCAACAGCGGCGAGCGGGTGCGCCTGAGCAACCTCGTCACCATCACGCCGACCGTCGGCGCGCCGTTCCTGCAGCAGTACAACCAGTTCCCGTCCGTGTCGGTGAGCGGCTCGGCAGCCGCTGGGGTGAGCAGCAGCACCGCCATGGCGGCGATGGGCGAGATTCTGGCGCAGAGCCTGCCAGCCGGCTACGACTACGCCTGGAGCGGCATGTCGTACCAGGAACAGCAGACCGGCAATCAGGCGATCTGGATCGTGCTGGCGGCGGTGGTGATGGCGTGGCTGTTCCTCGTCGCCCAGTACGAGAGCTGGACGCTCCCGGCAAGCGTGATGCTCTCGGTGCTGTTCGCCCTCGGTGGGGCGCTGGTCTGGTTGTGGCTGGCGGGCTACGCCAACGACGTGTACGTGCAGATTGGTCTGGTATTGCTGATCGCGTTAGCGGCCAAGAACGCGATTCTTATCGTCGAGTTCGCCCGCGCGCGGCGCATGGACGGAATGGCGATTGTCGATGCCGCGCGGGAAGGGGCCTCGCGCCGCTTCCGGGCGGTGATGATGACCGCCGTGTCGTTCATTATCGGCGTATTGCCGATGATGCTGGCGACCGGGGCGGGCGCCCAGAGCCGCCGCATCATCGGCACCACGGTCTTCAGCGGCATGCTGGTGGCGACCGTGGTGGGGATTCTGTTCATCCCGGCCCTGTTCGTGCTGTTCCAGCGCCTGCGGGAGTGGGGCCACGGCCTTACGGACTCGTCGCCCACAGCTCGCAGTGCTTCTGCACCAGAGAAATCAGCGAGCCGCCGTCGGCGATAAAGTCCCGCATGCGCTGCGCCTCGCTCTTGCCCTGCTTTAACAGCAGGGCAATTTCATTGATTGCGCTTGTCGCGCCGAGCTTCTCGGCCGACGGCGCCACCTGCTCCAGCAGCCAGGCGATATCTTCCGCCACGGTTTTGTGCTCGCCGGTGTGCACGTCCGTCAGGATCCCCTCCAGCCCGTAGCGACACGCCTGAAAACGGTTAAAACGGTAGAGCAGAAAATCCCGTTCCTGATGCTTATACGGCCGCGTGGTCAGCAGCCAGTGCGACGTGGCCTGAATCAGCCCGGCGATGTTAATCGCGTGGCCGAGCGTCAGCGGCGTATCCATCACCCGCACCTCCACGGTGCCAAAATGCGGGCTGGGGCGAATATCCCAGTGCAGATCTTTGATGCTGTCGATCATGCTGGTGGCGCTCAGGCGGCGGAACAGCCCTTCGAACTCCTGCCAGCTGTTGACCCACGGCATCTGTCCGTTATCCGGGAACCCGGAGAAGATGTTGAGCCGCGACGTGGAGAACTTCGTGTCCGTGCCCTGCATGTACGGCGAGGCGGCCGCCAGGGCAATAAAGTGCGGTACAAAGCGCGACAGGCCGTGCAGGAGGTAAATGGCGTCATCCCCGGTCCGGCAGCCGACGTGAACGTGCTGACCGAACACCGTCGCCTGCAAAATCAGGTAGCCAAAGCGCTCCAGCGTGACGTTATAGCGCTCGTCGTCGCACACCTCCTGGCGCTGCCACTTCTGGAACGGGTGCGTTCCGCCGCCGCAGATCTGAATGTGCTGCTCCGCCGCCGCGCGCAGGATGCTCTGCTGCATCACCGAGAACTGCGCCGCCGCCTGGTCGATGGTCTGACACACGCCGGTGGCGATTTCGAGCATGCTTTCGGTGATGTCGTGTTTGACTTCACCGCCTTTGATGTCGTCTTTGACGGCGGCGATGAGCGCGGAGGAGTCCTGGCTGAGATCGTACCCCGGCGGGTTAACCACCTGCAGTTCGAGCTCGATGCCAAGGGTGAACGGTTCAGAGGATTTAAAATCAGGTAAAGGCATGGCGCACTCCGTTGTCTGTGAATGTTGAGTATAGACAACGGGTGTGGCGCGCTCGTCTCAGGGTGGTATAACTGATAGCAGGCTTAGCAAAAGGGGAGTGACACATGTCTGACTATCCAACCATTGCGCTGATTGGTCCCGGTGCGATTGGCACCACCATTGCCGCGGTGTTGCATGACGCGGGCCGCACGCCGCTGCTCTGCGGACGCACCGCGCATCCGGAATTACGCCTGCGTCACGATGAGGGTGAAACGGTGGTGCCCGGTCCGGTATTAACCGATCCAGCGGCCATCACGCGCCCCGTTGACCTCGTGTTTATCGCGGTGAAAACGACGCAAAATGCCGACAGCGCCGGGTGGCTGCGCGCCCTTTGCGATGAAAATACCGTGGTCTGCGCCCTGCAAAATGGCGTAGAGCAGAAGGCGCAGCTTGAGCCTTTGGTCAGTGGCGCAACGGTGCTGCCGTCGGTGGTCTGGTTCCCGGCGCAGCGCGAGCCGGATGCCTCCGTCTGGCTACGGGCGAAGCCGCGCCTGACGCTGCCGGACGTGCCGCAGGCGCAGCGGGTGGTCGAGGCGCTTCGCGGTACGCGCTGTGAAGTTGAACTGTCGGCTGATTTTCCCACCGTCGCCTGGCGCAAGCTGCTGCAAAACGCGGTCGCCGGGCTGATGGTGCTCGCTAACCGCCGTGCCGGGATGTTCAGGCGCGAGGATATCAGCGAACTTTCGCTGGCCTACCTGCGCGAGGGGCTTACTGTCGCCCGCGCCGAGGGGGCGAAGCTGGCCGATGACGTGGCGCAGGAGATTCTGGCGAACTTTCAGCGCGCGCCTGAGGACCTCGGCACGTCGATTCTCGCTGACCGTCAGGCGGATCGCCCGATGGAGTGGGACATCCGCAACGGCGTGATCCAGCGCTACGGCCGCAAACACGGGATTGCGGTGCCCATCAGCGACGTGGTGGTGCCGCTGTTGGCGGCGGGGAGCGAGGGGCCGGGTTAACGGTTACTGTTTTTCCGTTCGGCAAAATAATGGGCAAGCGTGGCTGTGGGGCGAAAGAGGGGGAAGATGATAGATGTGAATATGAATGTCTGCTTTGTGCCAAAAGCAGACGTGGATAATGTTGAGATATGTTAATTTATGGGGAGCAGGTCAACAAATAAAAGGAGAAGAAGATGCAAATCAAATTTGGGGTGTTGTTACTCGTGGTGCTTGTGCCATTGACATCGACTGCAGCAAAAGGGAGTTTTATTTTTTCGGTCGGTAATGAGAAAACTTTGTTTGATTCTGGATGTGTAAAGACAATTGATTATGTAGAGAAGGATGAGATAGGTGCAGAGAATTTAGTCTTTAGATTTTCCGATGAATGTGGCAAAAGGTTGTCGGACATGACCCGACAGAATATCGGAAAGCATATGACCATCGCCTACGATGATAATAAAATTACTTCCGCTATGATTGCCTCGCGCCTGAGTACCAGTTTCAGAATATCCACAAAAGACATACCAAGAATAATGTTAATGCAAATACTTAACGATTATGATGGTGTTCGTGATTAACCAGAAAAAGCGGAAAATAATAATTTATTTGGCAATGTAAAAGTCATTCATAAAGACAATTTCCGCTCTACGCTCACAGCGGACATCGATCTTCGAGCCGATCCGCGCTGTGACAAGATCGGACTTTCTATGGCTATTATTTGTCAAAAAATTGAGCACAGGTCGCATCAGCACATCATATCTATAAGTCAATTTCTCTTTCTGCAACATAAATCACGCCTTTCACTTCATTTGGCAATATTTCATATTTCAATGGTGTTTTTGGTTTCGAAATTAATTTATATCCACCTTGTTCATAGTCGTAGCTGAACAATCCTTTACTTGACATCTCAACAAATGAGCGCAGATAGGAAGAACGTTGATTGTCATTTGAAAATGCAGGCAAATTGCCTTCTATCACATACACCTCTGACAAGGGTTCCAGCGAGTAAATATAATCAAAAATAAAATTATAGTCCTCGACAGATGACTTGATCCTTTCAGGAATCGGCCCCTGATCTGCTGTTGCAAAATGCGCTAAGTACCCTTCCTGGCTGGATAAAAACCAGTCCAGATCATATTGTAAAAAGTCATCGTCCATTTTCGTCATTTTTTTACACCAAATATCTTTTTTCATTTCTCACAACGTAGAATCACATCGCCACTACCTGACCGGATGCGATGACCTATCCCCGGTTGATTATCACATGCTAGTGTTAGACCTGCATCTGATACAGAATGGATTAAAGGACCGTTTTTCGCTCATAGCTGTCGCTCTTAAAGGTTTTCCATATAATAAAACGCATTCATTAACTCATCTTCTGTGAGTGGCGATATCAGACTTGCGCCTGTATCACTCTCAACCTTCATCAGTAGCTCGCTGCGGGTGATTCCCAATCTATTCGCTACGTGGTTTGCGCAACTCCGTGCGTGTGATGCTCTATGCGCAAGAGGAGCTTCTATGTCTAAGACTTTTCTTTTTGATGATGAATGTGACATTGATTCCTCCTTTAATCGAAATTGCTGTCCAATCAGGCATGATGCGATAAGAAAAAAACTGATGTTTCTTGCGAGCTTCTACCTGAAGGGGAAAGAGCGCCTCAAATAAAACTTCGTAAACCATAATAGCTGAAGTTGGTGATCGTGTCCGCTCTTCAAACATAACGGCCGTTGCCGACCAAATTCTCTGATTTCATGCTCATGTTATCGGTTTAGCGTCCGATAAATAATGTAAACTAGCGTAGTTTGAATGAGGGAAAAGGATGAGGGAACTAGCTGAATTAATTGATAAAAAGAGATCTGGCTGGCATTCAGTGAAACAATGGCTGCAAGAAGCAAGCAATAGCTATGAAGTCTTACCTTGTAACCTTGCGCAAGCTCGCGCTGATTTACATCAGCTTCAGATAACTACTTTCTCTCCGCTTGGGGCAATTTCATATGAAACGGGAGGAATACTCATTGATAATGGTTGGTTGCGAATTTTAGGCTCAGGTCACACCAGACTGTCAAGAAGTCTGGCTTCATGGACGCAATTGGTAACTGCTGGTCAGACATTTCAGGCATTATTAATTGCTGATGATGCATCTGGAGGTTTTTTTGCACTTAACGGGGGAGAATTAGGTAAAGATCTCGGTGGGATATATTACTTTGCTCCGGATACTCTTGAATGGAGAGCCTCGATACCCACTATTCAGGTTTTCTGCATTGGGCACTTTGCGGAGATTTGGATTTATTCTATAAAAATGTACGCTGGACGGGTTGGCGCGAAGAGATGGCTTTAATGAATTGTAATCTCGTTTATTCTTTCTATCCTTTTCTCTGGACCGAACAGCAGTTGTCTGTAGAAAAGCGTTCGCGAGTTACGATACCTGTTGAAAAGCACTGGGCACTTTGCCTGGATTTACAACATCAATTAACCAACATGCAGAGCGACGATTTGCTTCCTCCTTGATTAACCAACGTGATAAATGTTTAGAGAATAAGCTAATTTTTATATAAATGATTTTTATTGAATGAGTAAGTTGATTTAAACCGAAACGGAACGAGAAATGGAAAAAATAACGTGCATGCTTTTTATTACTCTGATGTTAACTTCTTGCGCTGTCAAGAAAAACAACCAAAGTGATATAAGTCCTGAACTGCAAAATAAAATGGGAGTTATGTACGCGAAAGGGCTAGGTGTTGAGGTGGATTACCATAAAGCTTTTGAATTTTATATGAAATCAGCTCTTCGAAATTATGCTCAAGCCCAAAATAATGTGGCATTTTGTTATGTTTCTGGGCAAGGGGTTAAAAAAGATTATTCAAAAGCGATGCAGTGGTATTTAAAAGCCGCACAACAAAACCATGCTGAAGCTCAAAATAACATTGGCGTCATGTATGAAAAAGCAGAGGGTATACCGCAAGATTATGCTCAGGCTATGAAGTGGTATCTTAAAGCGGCCAGTAACGGTAATGCCAATGCTAAAAAAAATATTGGAAATCTTTATTACTACGGGAAAGGAGTGCCGCAAGATTATGCAAAAGCTATGGAGTGGTATGAAAGCATTAAAAACACTGATATTTATTTACCAGAGTGATAAGCTTCCCCATGCAGTTTGCCTGTAGGGAAATAGTTTCAGTTATTGAGGTATGTCCTTTCTTTGCTAAAAGCGGACCTTGCCCGCTTTTCTGCCCTTTCCCTATCATGAGCGGAGGGTGATAGCCTCCGCTCAGTTTTGATGTCGGGACGTTGAACAATAGAGCTCTGCATGCACAGGCATCAAATGATGAAGCCACACGTGCTTTTATCTGATAAACGTTCTTTTTACGCGAACAGATGTTATGAAATAAGGAATCCAAATCAAAGCTGTTATCACGTTTCTAAAAACAGGTACAAGTTCATTATATCCAATTTCAGCGCCAGGAATTAATATGTAAAGCAAGTAGGTATTAAATGACATTGTCGTCACGATTGATATTAAAAACAAAATATAAAGCTTTGGTAGCGATTTCTTCTTTCTTAGGAAAAATGAAAAAACAGTGACTGTAAAAAGAAATTCGCCAATATAAATAACCAGGGAAAGCATGAAGAAGATTTTTGCATTTGCATTCAAATGCGAATAGTTTTCTATCGTAAATTTAAATGCATCTGTCATTGCAAAAAGATAGGAAGCAGCAGTGACCACTAATCCTATAAGAGGGAGAAAAAGAAAGCCTCCAATTTTCCTGAAGATTTTATCTTCGCAACTGTCGCAAAACTCTCTGTCCTGAGGTATTTCGACCCCACACTTTATGCATCCCCATTCCATATATGGACCTTTGGTAAATTTTATAATTAACAATAGATTAAACGAAGTCTATTACAAACACAACTGACCGATAAATAAGTGTACTGTACAGGTAATTTTTCGCGTAAATTTGTGTTAAGGGTGAATATCCGCCGCGCAGGTATTCATTTTAAAGGCGGTTGATCGGTACCGCTTTTTGCTAATAACCGCTCCTCAAACATTTCTTCCCGGCAGTTCTCGTCCGGAAACGGATATTTAAAGCGAAGTGCTAACGCTGAACGCCATAAGGTTATCTGTTGCACTTCAGTCCAGCTTCTCGATATTCAACCTAACCGCTTTCAGCGTTCTCCTGCGGATCCAGCCGCTGCCCGCCCGGATTATCAGCCAGTAAGCCGCCATCCTGAGCCGGGTGCTTCTGTCCGGGCAATCGACGAACGTTTCTGTACTGAGTTCATGCTGGCCTGGCGCCAATTCCGTTACCTGATAGCGCAGCAACAATGTCGCGCTGCCCGGCGTCACTGACGTCTGAAAAGCGCTGACATCCGGTACTTTTTCCAGACCAAAATCTGAACGCCAGAACTGTCCTCGCAAGCCATAGCAGAGCTCAGATGCTGAGTTTTTCAAAAGGGTAAAACTGTGCAGGCCAAAGTTGCCGATGGAGTTAGCCTGCTGATTACGCAGAAATTTCTGGGGTAATTGCCGTAAAAACATCAGCCGCCGAATGACGACATCTTGCCGGACGTCAAAGTTTGCAATCAACGGCAGAATATGTTCGGGATGCGCAGTATGAATGACCGTTCGGTGTTTTTCATGAAACTGGAACTGAGGTAAAAAAGCGGGGACATCCTGCCACTGAGCAAGCGCTTTGCGGGTTACGAATCCAGGATTCAGCATTTCTCTTCCTTGTCATCCCTTGAGTGCAGCCAGAGTATCAGATGGCGTTCCGCAAGCAATTACCAGGAAAAGAGAGGGGTATCTGGCCGAAATGCTCCCCCATCCGCAGCAGCAGAATTCCGGCCCATCACCCGTCTCAGTGCGCCGTAATATACGGCTCCTTCACAAACTCCGCCAGCAGCCAGACCATATCGTGCAGCAACCCGGTGAGTTCTTTCGCCACGCTTGCAGGCAGTGTCCCGCCCATCACCGCCAGCGTTAACGCCAGAGCATAATCCACCTGCAACGCCGTCTCCTGCCAGCAGTCTGGCACGCAGGAAACGATCTTCTCCCCCGCGATGAGCCTTTCAACCAGATGCGAGGGAAGTTCTGTATCGCAACATTCACGCAGGCGTTTAAGCAGTGCCAGCAAGCGCTTGCAAAGTATGGAAAACGTCACGGGATCGTCAGTTTCAACCAGCACGCTCACACAGGCGGCGCAGGTGTCAGCCAGTTCGAAGAGATCTGCGGAATCGCAAAGTTGATGATTGATGAGGTGGTGAACCGCGCTTTCTTCGGAGAGCGCATAAGAAAACTCAGGGACAGTAGCCATTTAGCATCCTCTTTAAGTAAAAATGTCACGTTATGCTAACGGGTTCCTACGCCCGGTTACGGATGGGCCGCAACGCAGGCACTTTACGGCGGTGAAAAAAGGAAGGAAAGGGGATGCCCCTGAATTACATAAGGTTGCTTGCAGGTTTGCGAGGCGGCTTCCAGAAGGGCATTGCCGGGTGGCGGCTACGCCTTACCCAGCCTACAAAAACCACCAACCAAATCCACCTGGCTCGGCCGCTACCCCTCGCTCATCATCGCCAGAAACCGCTTCACCGTCCGCGAGCGTTCAAAGCGCCGCCAGCAGAGCGCGATATCGGTGTAAAGCTCCGGCGAGCTCAGCGCGTGGTAGGTGACATTTGGCGGAGAAATGGCCGCCATGGATTTCGGCACCAGCGCAAACCCGCCGCCGGCGGAAACCATGCTCAGTGAAGATGAAAGCTGTGATGACTGCAGCGCGTGCTGCACGTCGATCCCGGCCCGCTCGCAGCAGCCGTGAACCCGGTCGTACAGGCCGGGCGCGACCTCCTGCGGGAACAACACCACCGGCGTATCCCGAAGCTGCTCTAACGCCAGCGAATCGTGCGCCGCCAGCGGATGATCGCGATGCAGCGCCACCACCATCGGCTCCCGGTCGAGGATGGTTAACTCGAACGCCTTGCTGCTCTCGCACGGCAGGCGCACGAAGGCGATATCCAGTTCACCCTCCGCCAGCATCGTCGTCAGCGACGACATATTGGCTTCCACCTGGTGAACCTGCACCGCCATGTTCTGCACCTGAAACTGGCGAATCAGCGCGAAAATTTTGGGATGAAAAGCATCGGAGCTGGTGATGCCAATCGACAGGTTACCGTTCAGCCCGCGCGCGATGCCGCGGGCTTTCTCCAGCGCGGCGTCGCTCAGCGCCAGGATCTTGCAGGCGTCCTCGTAGAAGGCTTCTCCCGCTTCGGTCAGCTCCACGCCCCGCGTCAGGCGTCTGAACAGCGGCGTGCCCACTTCCTCTTCGAGCCGTTTGATCTGCTGACTCAGAGGAGGCTGTGAAATACCCAGCGCTTCGGCCGCCCTGGTGAAGTGTCGCTCGCGTGCAACCGCGACAAAATACCGCAGATAACGAAGTTCCATATCTAAAACGTCTCAAACCAGCATGGTTTCTATATTGGAACTCTCTGCTGAATCGGGTCAACATTTATTTAACCTTTCTAAATAAAGTTGAAGAGGACGAGCATGATGGTGCATTCATCTGCCTGCGACTGTGAAGCCAGCCTGTGCGAGACCCTGCGCGGGTTCTCCGCCCAGCATCCTGACAGCGTGATCTATCAGACATCGCTAATGAGCGCCCTGCTAAGCGGCGTGTACGAGGGGGAGACCACCATCGCCGATCTGCTGGCACACGGTGATTTTGGTCTGGGCACCTTCAACGAGCTGGACGGCGAAATGATTGCCTTCAGCAGCCAGGTGTACCAGCTGCGCGCCGACGGCAGCGCCCGGGCCGCGAAGCCGGAGCAGAAAACGCCGTTCGCGGTGATGACCTGGTTCCAGCCGCAGTACCGTAAAACCTTCGACGCGCCGGTCAGCCGTCAGCAGATCCACGACGTCATCGACCAGCAGATCCCCTCCGATAACCTGTTCTGCGCGCTGCGCATTGACGGCAACTTCCGCCATGCCCACACCCGCACCGTACCGCGCCAGACGCCGCCGTACCGCGCGATGACCGACGTGCTGGACGACCAGCCGGTGTTCCGCTTTAACCAGCGCGAAGGGGTGCTGGTCGGGTTCCGCACGCCGCAGCACATGCAGGGGATCAACGTGGCGGGTTACCACGAACACTTCATCACCGACGACCGTCAGGGCGGGGGCCATCTGCTTGACTACCAGCTGGAGAGCGGCGTGCTCACCTTCGGTGAAATTCACAAGCTGATGATTGACCTGCCCGCCGACAGCGCCTTTTTACAGGCCAACCTTCACCCCAGCAATCTGGATGCGGCGATCCGTGCCGTCGAAAACTAACAGGAGAACTACCGTGAACAGTGAGAAACAGTCACGTCAGTGGGCGCACGGCGCCGATTTGGTTGTCGGCCAGCTGGAAGCGCAGGGCGTGAAGCAGGTGTTCGGGATCCCGGGGGCGAAAATCGACAAGGTCTTTGACTCTCTGCTGGACTCCTCCATTGAGATCATCCCGGTGCGTCACGAGGCGAACGCGGCGTTTATGGCGGCGGCGGTAGGGCGGTTGACCGGCAAGGCCGGGGTGGCGCTGGTCACTTCCGGGCCGGGCTGCTCGAACCTGATCACCGGCATTGCTACCGCCAACAGCGAAGGCGACCCGGTGGTGGCGCTGGGCGGGGCGGTGAAGCGGGCGGATAAAGCCAAGCTGGTGCACCAGAGCATGGACACCGTCGCCATGTTCAGCCCGGTCACCAAATACGCCGTGGAGGTGAGTGCGCCGGACGCGATTGCCGAGGTGGTATCGAATGCGTTTCGCGCCGCCGAGCACGGCAGGCCGGGGGGCGCGTTCGTCAGCCTGCCGCAGGACATTGTTGACCAGCCCGCCACGGGGGCGATTTTACCCGCCAGCGGTCCCGCGCTGATGGGCCCGGCACCGGAATCCGCTATCAACGATGTGGCGAAGCTTATCGAAAAGGTTAAAAACCCGGTCATCCTGCTGGGGCTGATGGCGAGCCAGCCCGCCAACAGCGCGGCGCTGCGCAAGCTGCTGGAGAAAAGCCGTATTCCGGTCACCAGCACCTATCAGGCCGCCGGCGCGGTGAATCAGGAGCACTTCACCCGCTTCGCCGGACGCGTCGGTCTGTTCAATAACCAGGCGGGCGACAGGCTGCTCCATCTGGCGGACCTGATTATCTGCATCGGCTACAGCCCGGTGGAGTACGAGCCGTCCATGTGGAACAGCGGCGACGCCACGCTGGTGCACATCGACGTGCTGCCTGCCTATGAAGAACGTAACTACGTGCCGGATCTGGAGCTGGTGGGGGACATCGCCGAAACGCTGAATCAGCTCGCTAACCGTATCGATCACAAGCTGGAGCTGAGCCAGCGGGCCTCCGAAATTCTGGTCGACCGCCAGCATCAGCGCGATCTGCTCGATCGTCGCGGCGCCTCGCTTAATCAGTTCGCCCTGCATCCGCTGCGCATCGTGCGGGCCATGCAGGACATCGTGAATAACGACGTGACCCTGACCGTCGACATGGGCAGCTTCCACATCTGGATCGCCCGCTACCTCTACAGCTTCCGGGCGCGCCAGGTGATGATCTCCAACGGCCAGCAGACCATGGGCGTCGCGCTGCCGTGGGCCATTGGCGCGTGGCTGGTCAACCCGGGCCGCAAGGTGGTGTCGGTCTCCGGTGACGGCGGCTTCCTGCAGTCAAGCATGGAGCTGGAAACCGCGGTGCGCCTCAACGCTAACGTGCTGCACATCATCTGGGTGGATAACGGCTACAACATGGTTGCCATTCAGGAAGAGAAAAAATACCAGCGTCTTTCCGGCGTCGAGTTCGGCCCGGTCGATTTCAAAGTCTATGCCGACGCCTTTGGCGCGAAAGGCTTTGCCGTGGAGAGCGCCGACGCGCTCGAACCCACGCTGCGCGCGGCAATGGATGTGGATGGCCCGGCCGTGGTGGCCATTCCCGTCGACTACAGCGATAACCCGCTGCTGATGGGCCAGCTCCATCTCAGCCAGATTTTGTGACTCAACATAAGGACAGAGAAATGCAAAAAGTTGCTCTCGTAACAGGCTCAGGCCAGGGGATTGGTAAAGCGATTGCGCTTCGCCTGGTGAAAGATGGCTTTGCCGTCGCCATCGCCGACTATAACGCGGAAACGGCCAGAGCGGTGGCCGATGAAATTATCCGTAACGGCGGTAACGCCGTCGCCGTGAAGGTAGACGTTTCTGACCGCGAGCAGGTATTTGCGGCGGTGGAGAAAGCCCGCACCGCGCTGGGCGGTTTCCACGTGATCGTCAATAACGCCGGGGTCGCGCCGTCCACGCCAATCGAATCCATCACGCCGGAGATTGTCGATAAGGTCTACAACATCAACGTGAAAGGGGTGATCTGGGGCATTCAGGCCGCGATTGACGCGTTTCGTAAAGAAGGGCACGGCGGGAAAATCATCAACGCCTGCTCCCAGGCGGGCCACACCGGTAACCCGGAGCTGGCCGTCTACAGTTCCAGTAAATTCGCGGTGCGCGGCCTAACTCAGACCGCCGCGCGGGATCTTGCTCCGCTGGGGATCACCGTTAACGCCTACTGCCCGGGCATCGTGAAAACGCCGATGTGGGCGGAGATCGACCGTCAGGTCTCCGAGGCGGCGGGTAAACCGCTCGGCTATGGAACCGAGACTTTTGCCAAACGCATTACGCTTGGCCGCCTGTCCGAGCCGGAAGATGTCGCCGCCTGCGTCTCATACCTGGCAGGACCGGACTCTGACTACATGACAGGCCAGTCTCTGCTCATCGATGGTGGGATGGTGTTCAACTAAATTCTAATAAGCTCTGACATGAGTTTTCCCCTGCCCCCGTGCAGGGGCTTTTTTTTGTCTCCTCCGTCATTGTGCATTACACTGCGCGCTGCAAAACTTTAGTCATTACGATCTGACAGGCGGTAACAGCGATGAACGGTACAATCACAACGTGGTTTAAAGATAAAGGCTTTGGATTTATCAAAGATGAAAACGGCGACAACCGCTATTTTCATGTGATTAAGGTCGCGAACCCCGATCTGATTAAGAAAGATGCCGCGGTGACCTTCGAGCCTACCACCAACAACAAAGGCCTTTCCGCCTACGCGGTGAAGGTGATCCCCGAAAGCAAACATCTCTATATCGCAGGCGAGCGCGTAAAGCTCACCTCGATCAAATCCTTCGTGGTGTTCAACGAAGAAGAGCCCGTTGATACCAAAATCGACAAAGAGAACGCGGTGCTGTCGGTGGGCCTGCTGATGAACAGCATCAAGCCAAAATCCGATAAAAAGCCGGGCGAAATGCGCACGGTGAAGAAGCTGGCGATCACCACCTTCCAGAATACGACGCTGATCTTCACCGAAGATGAGATCGACATCGATGCCACGGTGAAGCTGCTGAAGTAATTGTTTGCCGGGTGGCGGCTACGCCTTACCCGGCCTACGAAAAACCATCAACGCGGCACGAAACGTAGGCCCGGTAAGCGCAGCGCCACCGGGCACCGCCGCACGCACTTAA
Organism: Enterobacter sp. fkY84-1; assembly: GCF_052974705.1. Taxonomy (NCBI): domain Bacteria; kingdom Pseudomonadati; phylum Pseudomonadota; class Gammaproteobacteria; order Enterobacterales; family Enterobacteriaceae; genus Enterobacter; species Enterobacter sp. fkY84-1. The sequence goes on from NZ_CP169393.1 coordinate 1,170,560, forward strand.
CCCATCCTGTGCTCGCCCCGTAACATCGCCTCACGGTTAAACACCTTCTGGATCTTCCCGTGCGCCATCAATGCCGCCCGGTCGGACATATGGGCAATCACGTCCGCGTCGTGACTCACCAGCAGATAGGTCATCTCATGCTCGGCCTTCAGGCGATTAAGCAGGTTCAGGATTTCCGCCTGCACCGACATATCCAGCGCCGAGGTCGGCTCGTCCAGCAGCAGTAGCTGCGGGCGCAGCAGCAGCGCGCGGGCAATCGCAACGCGCTGACGCTGGCCGCCGGAAAGCTGGTGCGGGTAGCGCCTGCCCGCGTCGGCGGAGAGCCCCACCTCGTGCAGCGCATTGGCCACCTTCTCCGCGACCTGCGTCTCGCCGCGAATGTTCAACGGCTCCGACAGCGTGCGAGAAATCGTGTGGTTGGGATGCAGCGACGCCCACGGATCCTGAAACACCATCTGCACGTTGCGGCGAAGCTCGCCTTCAAAGCGTCGCCCTGGCGTTAACGCTTCTCCCAGCATCGCAATACTGCCGCGCCACTCGCGCTGCAGCCCCGCCAGCACGCGCAGAATAGTCGATTTCCCGCAGCCGGATTCACCGATCAGGCTGAACGTCTCGCCTTTCTCAATGCTAAAGCTGGCGGCCGAAACCGCCGTTTTTTCCCCGAAGGCGACCTGCACCTGGTTAACCTCAACGATCGCCATCGCTGGCCTCCTTCCACGGCTGCGAACGATCGAGCGTCGGCAGCATCTGCCCATAGGTATGGGCGTCTGGACGACAGGTCCACAGGGTGCGCGTGTACGGATGCGTCGCCTGCGGGAGCTGGCTTGCCGCCATCTCATCGACCTTTTCGCCCTGATACATCACCAGCACGCGGTCGCAGTGCTCCGCCACCAGCGGCAGATCGTGGCTGATGAGCAGCATCGCCATCTGGCGTTCTTCGCACTGCTGCACCAGCAGCTCGAGGATCTGGTTGCGCAGGCGGGCGTCCAGCGCGGAGGTCGGTTCGTCGGCAATCAGCACCTGCGGGTTGTTGATCAGCGCCATCGCAATCATCACCCGCTGGCCCATGCCCCCGGAAAGCTCACCGGGGTAGCGTGACAGCACGCTCTCGCTCAGCCCGACGGCGCGGAGGATGTCGTGAATGCGCGCCGCACGCTCCGGGCGCGACAGGCGCTGATGCAGCGTGAGCGCCTCATCAAGCTGGGCGGCGACGCTTTTCACAGGGTTAAGGGCGTAGCGCGGGTCCTGCAGGACCATCGCAATCCCGTTGCCGCGCAGCGCCTGCCAGCGACGGGCGTTCAGGGTCAGCAGATCGTTGCCCAGCACGTTAAGCCGGTTGGCGCTCACGATACCGGGTTTGCGCACCAGACCCATCAGGGCGCGGGCGGACATGGACTTGCCGGAGCCGGATTCCCCCACCAGCGCCAGCCGCTCGTTGCCAAGCGTAAAGCTCAGGTTGTTGACCACGCATGCGGCGGGGTAGTCGATATTCAGCGCATCGACGATGACGCGGTGTTCAGTCATGCTGTGGCTCCAGTACATCGCGCAGGCCATCGCCCAGCAGGTTAAACGCCAGGCTGGCAAACAGAATCGCTCCGCCCGGAATAGCGGCAATCCACCACTGGTCGAAAATCACCTGCATGCCGTCGGCAATCATCGCCCCCCATTCGGCCATGGGCGGACGTGCGCCAAGGCCGAGGAAGCCGAGACCGGCGGCGGCCAGAATAATCCCCGCCAGATCCAGCGCCAGCCGCACAATCGCGGACGGCAGGCACAGGGGCAGAATATGGCCGACCAGCAGGCGCGGGCCGCGGATCCCCATCATCTCCGCGGCGGCCAGGTAATCGCTGTGGCGCAGACGCTGAATCTCGCTCCGGGCCTGACGCGCATAGGCCGGCCAGGTGGTTAAGGCCAGCGCCAGCGTGCCGTTGACCAGCCCCGGGCCGAGCATCGCCACAAACGCGAAGGCGAGGATCAGGCGCGGCATCGACATCACCACGTCGGTAAAGCGCATCAGGACTCGCTCCAGCCAGCCGCCGTAGTAGCCGGACAGGATCCCCACCAGCAGCCCGGCGGGCAGGGTGATAACGGTGACTAATGCCACCAGCCCGAGCGCCGGACGGGTGCCGTAAATCAGGCGCGAGAGCAGATCGCGCCCGTAGCTGTCGGTGCCCAGCCAGTGCTGGCCGTTCGGTGCCTGCAGGCGCGCGGCGGCGTCCTGCCAGTTCGGATCAACCGGTGCCAGCCAGGGCGCGAACAGGGCGATCAGTACCAGCAGCGCGAGGGCAATCAGCCCGCAAACGGCGGCAGGGGAGCGGCGCAGGCGGCGTAAGAAGAGATAAAACGGCATCAGCGCACCCTGGGATCGGTCGCCCGCACAAGCAGGTCGGTAAGGTTATTGATCAGGACAAAGCAGACGCCAATCAGCAGCGTGCCGCCCATGACCGCGGTGGTGTCTCCGGCGAACAGGGCGGTGGTGAGATAGCGTCCGATGCCCGGCCACGAGAAGACGGTCTCTGTTAATACCGCACCTTCCAGCATGCTGGTATAGGCCAGGGCGATCACCGTCAGCAGGGTGCTGCGAATGTTCGGCAGCACGTGGCGCAGCAGAATGGTCATCTCCCCGGCGCCCTTGGCGCGGGCAAGCAGGATGTACTCCTTGTTCATTTCGCTGAGGCAGGCGGAGCGGGTCAGACGGGTAATGCTCGCCAGCGAGTAGTACGCCAGCAGCAGCACCGGCAGCACCAGGTGGCTGATGGCGTTGCGAAACGCCTCGCGATCGCCGGAAAGCCAGGTATCTATCAGCGCAAAGCCGGTGCGCGGCTCGACGGTAAACTGCCAGATGTCGTCCAGCCTGCCGGGGCCCACGCTCCACTGCAGCTTCGCGTAGAACAGGGCCAGCATCAGCAGGCCAAGCCAGAAAATCGGCACCGAGTTGCCGAGCAGGGTGAGCGTTCTGATCGCTAAGTCCAGTGGCGAACCGGCGTAGCGGGCGCACAGCACACCCGCAATCACGCCGAGTATCGTGCCGATAATTAGCGCCAGCGTTGCCAGCTCCAGCGTGGCGGGGAAGGCGTGCAGCAGATCCTGCAGCACCGGCTGCCCGGTGGCGCTGGCGGTGCCTAAATCCCCGTGGGCAAGGTTTTGCAGGTAGTGCCAGAACTGCACGGGCAGGGGACGATCCAGCCCGAGCTGGTGGCGAACCTGATCGTACGTTGACTGGCTGGCGTGATCGCCGACGATCTGCAGCACGCGATCGACCGGTGAAAACGCCGAGAGCGCAAACGTGACCAGCAGCAGCCCGAAGAGCGTCAGCAGCAGGGTCAGCAGACCCTGAAGCACGCGGGTGGAAAGATGTGGCATGGAAAATCTCTTCATGCCGGGTGGCGGCTTCGCCTTACCCGGCCTACAAAAACCGAGAACACAGGCCGGGTAAGCGCAGCGCCACCCGGCAACAAGGGCTACTTCGTGACGCGATCGTACCAGACCATATCCGCGTTCAGCCCCTGCTGATACCCCTTCACGTTATCGCGCACCACGATCTGGGTTTTGCCCTGATCGACGAACACGTACGGCGAGCTCTGCTGCAGCTGTTCCTGCATCTTCTTGTACAGATCCAGACGTTTCGCTGGATCCGGTTCGGCAACCGCCGCCAGCGTGGCCTTGTTCAGCTCCGGGATTTTCCAGCCGTTCAGACCGGCCACGGTGCTGGACTTCCCGTCGTTCCACGCGAAGGCGCTGGCGTTGGAGTGCGCGTCGAAGTAGTCCGGGATCCACAGACGGATCGCCGCCTGATGCTGCTTAGCGCGCACGCGGGCATAGACCTGGCTCCCGGCGGCAGGCAGCAGATCCACCTTCACGCCACCCTGCGCAAAGCTCGCCTGCATCGACTGGGCAATAGTGATAAACGGCGGCTTGTTCTCCACGTCCAGCGTGAAGTGCGCGTCCTTAATGCCCGCTTTGGCAAGAATGGCTTTCGCTTTTGCCGGGTCAAATTTAAACGGATTGTCTTCCAGCGCGCCCGGCAGGCCGACCGGCAGGAAGCTCTGGTGAACAAAATACTGGCCTTTCAGCAGGTTCTTCGTGATGCCGTCATAGTCGACCAGCCAGCGCGACGCTTCCCAGAACGCCGGGTTGTTCAGCAGCGGATTAGCGCTGTTGCCGGTGTTAAACACCAGGTAATTCTGCTCCGCAGACGGGATGCTCAGCACCTTCACGCCCGGCTTGCCGTCCAGGGCGCTAATCTGGTCTGCACCCAGATCGCGCGCCACGTCCGCGTCCCCCTGCTGGATCAGCAGGCGGCGTGAAGCGGGGTCGGGGACGTTCTTAATGATGATGCTTTTGAGCTTCGGCGCGCCGCCGGGCGCGGCGTCGTTAGCTTCCAGCACGATGGCCTGATGCGGCTGATAGACGCGCATTTTGAACGCGCCGCTGCCCGCCGAGTGCATTTTCAGCCACGCGTTACCGAAGTCGTTATCCTTGACGTTTGCGGCGACCTGCTTTTCATCGACGATGGAGGCTATCGGCGTGGAGAGGATATTCAGCGCCACCGAGGGGCTAACGTCCGCCGTCCAGTGAAGCTGGAGGGTATGATCGTCCACCTTTTTCAGCTGGCTGGCGATGTTGCTCGCGTCCCAGCCCAGCACGTTGAGGATAAGGCCGGGGATTTGTTCAGCGTCACGGCGCGGGTATAAGAGAAGATCGCGTCTTCCGGGCGCAGCGGGTTGCCGGAGGCGAATTTCGCATCGGGTTTAAGCTTGATGGTCAGGGTTTTTGCTGCCGCGTCCGCGTCCCAGCTTTCTGCCAGAACAGGCGTGATTTTTTCCGGATTATCGCGGTCCGGCTGCACCAGACGCTGGTACAGGCTCGGCACGGTCTGGATGCTGGAGAGCTCGTTGGCTTCGGCCGGGTCGAGGCTCACGATGTCATCAAGCCCCTGGGCAACCACCAGCGTGTTGGGCGGCGTAGCGGCGTGGGCGGCGCCTGAGAGCGCAGCCAGCACCAGTAACGGCAACAGTTTTTTTGTCATAGCGATCCCTGAGAAGAATATATTGTGATTGTTTTATGCTCCGCTACGTTAGGGCGACTGTGCCATTCCACAAAGTCGAAATTCAGCTTTACTTATGCCTTCCGGGAATATCGCATGCGGTCGGGCTATTAAAACACGCTGCTTTTCGCCTGCTTTTTAACCTGCTATAACAAATGCCTTACCTTTCAGGGAGTCACCGCCGTGCCCGAAATCAATCAACATGGTCAAACCGTTAACGATATCGTTCCCGACTGGAAAGGCGCGCGCGCGTTAACCCGCACGCCGCTGTTCGGCCAGTATTGTCGCCTGGAGCCGCTGGACGCCGATCGCCACGCGGCCGATCTCTTTGAGGCCTACGCGCTGGGCGACGACAGCGACTGGACGTGGCTTGCCAGCACGCAGCCCACGAGCGTGGAAGCCACCGCGCACTGGATCATGGCGAAGGTCATGGACGATGAGCTGGTGCCGTTTGCCGTCATTGACTTACGCAACGAACGGGCGGTGGGGCTGGTGAGCTATATGGCCAACGAGCGGCTGCTGGGGTCGGTGGAAATTGGTCACGTCACCTGGTCGCGCAAAATGAAAGGTTCCCGCATCGGCACCGAAACGGTGTGGCTGCTGCTGAAAAATGCGTTTGAGCACGGCTACCGGCGCCTCGAGTGGAAGTGCGATTCCATGAACGTGGCGTCGCGCAGGGCGGCGGAGCGGCTGGGGTTTGTCTGGGAAGGACGCCTGCGCCAGAAGCTGGTGCGTAAAGGGCGCAACCGCGACAGCGATATGCTTTCTATTATTGACGGCGAATGGCCGCAAAGAGACGCGGAGCTGCGCGCCTGGCTGGCGGCAGAGAATTTTGACGATGAAGGGCGGCAGATAAAGCGGCTTGAGGCGTTTCGGTTATAAGTTTTTTATGTAGGGTACAGCGTAAACGCGCGGTTAATCCGCGGAAATCGCGATTTCAATCAGGTTGGTTTTTCCTGACTGCAGGCCGCGCGTTACCGCTTCGGCGATATCCGCAGCCTCGGTCACCCGGCAGCAGTGGACGCCCATGGCGGTGGCCAGCGACTGAAAATCAATATGCGGGTTCACCAGGTCCATCCCGATAAAACGCCCCAACCGCGTTGAGCTGTAGTCAGCCTGGCTCTTCATAAAGTTTTTCAGGATGTTGTACTCCCTGTTATTCATGACGATAAAGGTGACCGGCAGATTTTCGTGTGCCGCCGTCCAGAGCGCCTGCGGCGAGTAGAGGGAGGCTCCGTCTCCAACTAAACACACTACCGGCTCGCGACCCAGCCCCAGCGAGTGGCCTACTGCTGCGGGCATCCCCCAGCCCAGTCCGCCGCCGCGCATAAAGTAGTAGCGCTGGTGCTGCTGGTCAGAGATGAACCGGCGGACATGCCTGGCGGTCGCTATCGCCTCATCCACGATGGTGGTACCCGCCGGAATGGATCGGATGACTTCCCAGGCTGCGACCATCGGCGAAAGGGCCGGGCGTAGCCGCTCGACGGCCAGACGTTCCTCCTGCTGCTGCCACTCCTTCTCTCGTTCGTCGCGGGCCGCCACCAGCAGCCGCTGGTGGGCCAGCGTGCTGGCGATCAGGCGCTGCTTAAGCTTTGGCAGCAGTTCGTGCAGGGACAGTTTGATATCCCCCATCACCGAAAGGCGAGTGGCATAGGTGCGGCCAAGCTCGTGCATATCCGCCGAGAGCTGGTACACCGCGCAGGTCGCCGGAATAGCCTCGCCCTCGCTGTACAAAATGGTGATCAGGCTTCTGCCGCCGATGATGAATACGGCATCGTAGGCATTGATGATGCTGGCGATTTCGCTGGCGGTGGTGGGCATATTGCCCCGCCAGAGCGCGTGCTGAGTGGGAAAAGGCAAATTCAGCGGCCAGGAGGAGCCGTAGACGTGGGCGCTGAGCGCTTCCGCCAGCTCGACAATCTCCTGCGTCGAGCCGCTGGAGTGCACCTCATCGCCCGCCACAATCATGATCCTGCCCGGCGCGATCTCGCTGAGCGCCTCCGCCAGCTCGTCCAGCGAGCCCGCCACGGTGTGGTAGTTCACTCTCGACGGCGTCTGTATCCCGGCATCGCTCAGCTCTTCCATCACGTTCATCGGCAGGGAGAGCAGTACCGGACCGGCCGGAGGATAGCTGGCAGCGTGAAACGCGCGGCGCACCAGCACCGGGAGCTGGTCGGCGCTGGTGACCTCCTGCGCCCATTTCATGACCGGGGAGCCAATGGAAACAATATCATCATACAGCAGCGGGTCGCGGACGTAGTGCCGCGTATCCTGCTGTCCAACGGTCACCACCAGCGGGGTTTTCATGATCCGCGAATTAATGAGATTCCCCATGCCGTGCCCCAGGCCGCTCGCGGTATGCAAATTGATAAAGCCCGTTTTGCCGGAGGCTTTCGCGAAGCCGTCGGCAATCGCCACCACGGTGCTCTCCTGAAGCGCCAGAATATAGTGAATATTTTCATGGCGAAGCAGGGCATCAATCAGAGGAAGCTCGGTGGTGCCGGGGTTGCCAAAAATATATTCCACGCCTTCACTCTCCAGCACTTCAAGAAGAATATCGGCACCCGTTCGCATATTGAGATCTAATAAGGACGTTAATGATTTAATCATACTGACACCTCATTCAGTATTATTTAACCCAGGCTAAAATTCTTCCTGCGTCGGACGCACAACAATTTCATTAATATCAACGTCGCCAGGCTGTTCTATGGCAAATAAAACCGCGCGGGCAATTGCGTCAGCCGGAATAGCCTGCTTATAAAACTCATGGAGAAATTTTTTACTCTCTTCGTCAGAGCTGCCGAATTGCAGTTCGCTTTCGACGGCGCCGGGCGAAATAAGCGTCGTGCGGATAGTTTTACCCGCCTCCTGACGTAAGCCTTCACTCAGCGCGCGGACGGCGAATTTTGTGGCGCTGTACACCACGCCGCCAGGTGCCAGCACCTTGATGCCCGCGACGGAGGCAACGTTAATAAAATGCCCGCTGCCCTGACGCTGGAACACCGGCAACGCGGCCGCGATGCCGTACAGCACCCCTTTCAGATTGGTGTCAATCATCTTGTCCCATTCGTCGGTTTTCAGCTCGCTCAAGGGGGCGATAGCCATAAAGCCCGCGTTGTTGATTAGCACATCCACGCGCTGGTAGGCGGCAACGGCAGCGTCAATGGCGCGCTGAACCTCCTCCTGACGGGTGACATCGGCCTTCACGGCTATCGCCTTGCCGCCTTGCTGAATAATCTGATCCACCAGGGCATTAATTCTGTCCAGACGGCGCGCCACCAGCACCAGCGAAAACGCGTTATTCGCTAAATGGAGGGCAATCGCCTGACCAATACCGCTGCTGGCACCGGTAATGACAACAACCTTGTTTGCACTATTATTCATGATCTTATCTCGCTATTGAGTGATGCAAAAAATAAAAGGCAGAGAAGCATTAATGAATAATGACAAATTCATTAATGCGGTTTTTGATATATTGTGTATCGGGAATAAAATGATGTTCGTTTAAAACTTAATGGAGTACGCAAGAGTCTGTCAATGTCGTTTTTTAATAATTACATTAATTACAGGCTTAATATTTAATTCTTATAGGTAACCGAGAAAAGTATATAAATGAAATGGGGGCACGATAGCGGCCCTGCGAACAGGGCCTGAGAATTACAATTTGCCACTGTAAAGCACCGGGCCTGTGGGGAGTCCAGTGGGCGATCCGCCCTCTGGTTCAAGGCTTATGGCTATCGTGGCGTCAGGAGGGAGCGTTGTGTTCCTGAGGGTGACGCGTGTCGGTATGTCGTTATGCAGCAGCCCCATGGAGACCGGCGCCTGCCCGCCTGGGATCAGCCAAAGCTGGAGGCTGTGTTGCGCCGCGACGGCCGTCGGCCGAAGAGGGGCAATGCTCAGGTGCTGGCGGCTGGCATCCGCGCTGACGACCCATTCCCCGTGCTGTTGGGCATCGTTGAGGACCATCAGCGGAGCGAGTTCCGGTGTACGGGTGGCATACCAGGCAACGACCGACAGGGCGGCGAGGGAGGCCGCAACCATCCAGCCGACATAAGGCCGACTTTGGCGTAAAGGCTTTTTGGGCGGCAGATCGAGGGCAATTCTTTTCCACACCGTCTCGGGTGGAGGGACGGGCACAAGATGACTATCCAGCGTGCTGAACATGTCCTGCCAGTACGCCACGCGGGCGGCCAGAGCGGGTTCATGGGCAATCCGTTTCTGGAACTGAAGCCGTGCTCCTCCCCGCAGCGTGCCGAGGGCATACTCTGCTGCCAGCATGTCATCGCGTTTTTCTGCGTCATTCATAGCCCCACGCACTCCCGAAGATGATCCATTGCCCGACGTATCCAGCTTTTCACCGAGCCTACAGGCTGCTGGAGCCAGTCGGCAATGTCGCTGTGAGACATTCCCTGATAGTAGGCGAGCGTAATGCTCTGGCGCTGCTCGCTGCTCAAATGTTCGAGACAATGCCTGAGCCGCTCTGCCTGCGCATCGTCGTGCCAGTTATTCTGCTCATCGCTTTCGCTCAGCAGAATATCTTCCGAATACGACTCTTCACGGGCTGCAGCCCGGGTTTGCCCGCTGCGCAGCCAGTCAATACAGCGGTTGCGAACAATATGCGTAAGCCAGGTCATCGGGGAGCTCAGGGTAGCGTTATAGGTTTCGGCTTTACTCCAGACGGTGACAAAACAGTCGTGCAGGATCTCTTCTGCCCAGGCGCGGTCGCGCAGCATGCGCAGCGCAACGGCAAACAGGTGAGGCGATGTGAGTCGGTAAAGTTGTTCAAATGCGCGGCGATCGCCGTTAGCGATCGCCTGCATTAATTTCAACTGCTGTTCAGCCAGCGCGTTATCCATGTTTTTTCCGGAAGGCAACGTCACACTTCCGAAGTATAGACAACTACTTAGGCATCAGGACGGTATCAATCACATCGATCACGCCATTTTTCTGATGGACGTCATAGGTGCTGATGTTCGCCACGTTACCTTTACCATCCTTAAGCTGAATATTGTGCGGGCCGTTGCTCATGATCCACAGCGGTTGACCGTTAACGGTCTTCAGCTCCGCGTGGCCGCCGCCCTGTTTAATTTTCTGCTCCAGCGCTTTCATATCGTAATTACCGGCGACCACGTGATAGGTCAGGATGCTGGTGAGCGTGGCTTTGTTTTCGGGTTTGACCAGGTTCTCGACCGTGCCGTCAGGCAATTTCGCAAACGCCGCATTGGTTGGGGCAAACACGGTGAAGGGCCCTTTGCTCTGGAGCGTATCCACCAGCCCGGCCGCTTTGACGGCGGCCACCAGCGTAGTGTGATCTTTCGAGTTCACGGCGTTTTCAACAATATTTTTGCTCGGGAACATCGCCGCTCCGCCCACCATCACGGTGTCTGACGTCATGGCTGCTGATGCGCCTGCACAGAAGAGTATCGCGCTGGATACGAATGCAACACTGAGTAGCTTTTTCATCATTTATCCTCGGATTAAGGAGCAAAGGCGTTGCTCACATACTCATATACGAGGGGCGGGGGGAAACTGGATGCAGGGAAATGAAAATAAATTTGTGGCGGGGAAGTGAATCCCCTCTCCCCGGTGGGGAGAGGGCAAATGACTTAGCGTCTCACCGGTGCCCCGTTCGCCACATAATACGCCGCCGTGCTCTTCGCCAGCGGCTCGCGACCGCGAATGGCGTCGGCAATCTTCTCGCCAATCATAATGGTGGTGGCGTTCAGGTTGCCGGTGATGATCTGCGGCATAATCGATGCATCCACCACGCGCAGCCCTTCCAGCCCGTGAACGCGGCCTTCGCCGTCGACCACCGCCATCTCGTCATAGCCCATCTTGCAGGTGCCGCACGGATGGAAGGCGGTTTCGGCGTGGTTACGCACAAACTCGTCCAGCTGCTCGTCGGTCTGGCAGTCAATACCCGGACTGATTTCACGGCCGCGGTACTTGTCCAGCGCGGGCTGGTGCATGATCTCGCGGGTGATGCGGATCGCGTCGCGAAACTCCTGCCAGTCCTGCTCGTGGGACATATAGTTGAACAGGATCGCCGGATGCTGGTGCGGATCGCGCGACTGGATGCGCACGTGTCCACGGCTCGGGGAGCGCATGGAGCCGACGTGGCACTGGAAGCCGTGTTCTTTCAACGCGTTCGAGCCGTTGTAGTTAATTGCCACCGGCAGGAAGTGGTACTGAATGTTTGGCCACTCAAACTCCTCGCGGCTGCGGATAAACCCGCCCGCTTCGAAGTGGTTGCTCGCACCTATGCCGGTGCCGCCAAACAGCCACTCCGCGCCAATCTTCGGCTGGTTCCACCACTGCAGGGCAGGGTAGAGGGAGACCGGCTCTTTGCATTCGTACTGGAGGTACATCTCAAGGTGATCCTGCAGGTTTTCCCCCACGCCGGGCAGATCGTGCACCAGCGGGATATCGAACTGCTTCAGCAGGTCAGCGTTGCCCACGCCGGAGCGCTGGAGGATCTGCGGGGAGGCAATCGCCCCGGCGCTCAGCAGCACTTCTTTTTTTGCCGTCGCTTTGGATGGGATGGTGCTTTCACCCTCCAGCCACTCGACGCCCACCGCGCGCTTGCCCTCAAAGAGGATGCGATCGGTCATGGCGTGGGTGCGGATGGTCAGGTTCGGACGCGGTTTCGCCTGATCCAGATAGCCGCGCGCGGTGCTGGCGCGTCGGCCCTGCGGCGTGACCGTGCGGTCCATCGGGCCGAAGCCCTCCTGCTGATAACCGTTGAGATCGTCTGTGCGCGGATAGCCCGCCTGTACGCCCGCCTCCACCATCGCCTCGAACAGCGGGTTCACGCCCGGTTTCGAGGTGGTAACGCTCACCGGGCCGTCGCCGCCGTGGTAGTCGTTCGGCCCCACGTCGCGCGTCTCTGCCTTGCGGTAGTAGGGCAGGCAGTTGAGGTAGCTCCAGTGCTCCAGGCCCGGCTCTTTCGCCCAGTGGTCGAGGTCCATCGCGTTACCGCGAATGTAGCACATGCCGTTGATCAGCGACGAGCCGCCCAGCCCTTTGCCGCGTCCGCACTCCATGCGGCGGTTGTTCATGAAGGGCTCTGGCTCGGTTTCGTACGCCCAGTTGTAGCGCTTGCCCTGCAGCGGGAACGCCAGCGCGGCGGGCATCTGGGTGCGGAAGTCAAATCGGTAATCCGGCCCGCCTGCTTCAAGCAGCAGGACGGTGGTGTTCGGATCTTCAGTCAGTCGTGTCGCCAGCACGTTGCCGGCAGAGCCGGCCCCGATAATGATGTAGTCAAATTGCAAATAAACCTCCCGGTTAAAATATGGACTGGAATTTACCCATCTCAACCTGGATGGACTTCACCTGGGTGTAGCTCTGCAGCGTCATCACGCCATTCTCGCGGCCAATGCCGGAGTGCTTGTAGCCGCCGACCGGCATCTCTGCGGCGGATTCACCCCAGGTGTTGATCCAGCAGATGCCCGCTTCGAGCTGGTGAATGGCGCCGTGGGCGCGGTTCAGGTCGGCCGTGACGATGCCTGCCGCCAGCCCGTAGTCGGTGTTGTTGGCGCGGCGAATCGCTTCTTCATCGGATTCGTAGGTGAGGATGGACATCACCGGGCCGAAGATCTCTTCGCGCACGATGGTCATCTCGTCGGTGCAGTCGGTGAACACGGTTGGGGCCACCCACGCGCCGTTATCGAAGCCTTCGCCCTTCAGCACGTCGCCGCCGCACAGCACGCGCGCGCCTTCCTCTTTGCCTTTGGCGATGTAGCGCATCACGCTGTCGCGGTGCGGGAAGCTGACCATCGGGCCAAAGTTGGTAGCTCCATCGAACAGATCGCCCGCGCGGATGCGGCCCACGCGCTCAACGATTTTCTGCTCAAACGCGGCTTTGAACTTAGCCGGGACAAACACGCGGGTGCCGTTGGTGCACACCTGGCCGGAGCTGAAGAAGTTGGCCATCATGGCGATGTCCGCCGCGAGATCCAGATCCGCATCGTCGAAAATAATCAGCGGGGATTTACCGCCCAGCTCCATCGTCACCTCTTTCAGGGACGAGGCCGCCGAGTTGGCCATCACCTTTTTGCCGCTGGCGACGCCGCCGGTGAAAGAGACTTTCGCGATGCCCGGATGCTCGGTCAGGTACTGGCCGGTCTCTGCGCCCACGCCAGGCAGGACGTTAAACACGCCGTCCGGCAGGCCCGCTTCGGTGTAGATCTCGGCAAGCTTCAGGGCGGTAAGCGGCGTCACTTCGCTCGGCTTGAAGATCATCGCGTTGCCCGCCGCCAGCGCCGGGGCCGATTTCCACAGGGCGATCTGGATCGGGTAGTTCCACGCGCCGATGCCCGCCACCACGCCCAGCGGCTCGCGGCGGGTGTAGACGAATGAGGTCTCACGCAGCGGGATCTGGCTGCCTTCCAGCGCCGGGATCAGCCCCGCGTAGTACTCCAGCACGTCCGCGCCGGTGACGATATCCACGGTTGAGGTTTCGGAATACGCTTTACCGGTGTCGAGGGTTTCCAGCTTTGCCAGATCGTCGTTGCGCTCGCGCAGGATGTCGACGGCGCGACGCAGGATGCGAGAGCGCTCCATGGCGGTCATCGCCGCCCAGACTTTTTGCCCGCGCGTTGCGCTTTCTACGGCGCGATCGACGTCTTCGCGCCCGGCGGCCTGTACGGTCGCCAGGACTTCACCGTTGGCCGGGTTGATGGTCTCGAAGGTGCGACCGCTGGTGGCAGATGTATAACCACCATTGATATAAAGCTGCTGTTCTGCCATTCGGGACATAAATTCTCCTCGGTTAGTCGGTCGGTAAATGCTGGCTGATAAAGTGGCTGGTGAGCGACTGCGCCAGGGTCTTATCCAGCGGCTTGCCGCTCAGCGCGGCGCGCAGCCACAGTCCGTCGATCAGCGCCGCCAGCCCGTAGCCCGCCTCCTGGGCCTGCTCGCGCGGAAGCTCGCGGCGGAACTCGTACACCAGGTTCGACAGCAGGCGGCGGCTGCTCACCTGCTGCAGGCGGTAGAGCATGGGCTGATGCATGCTGCTTGCCCAGAAGGCCAGCCAGGCCTTCATCGCCGCGCTGCTCACCTGGGTTTCATCAAAGTTACCGCCGACAATCGCCTGCAGACGCTGCTCCGCGCTGCCGTTCGGCAGGGCGTGCAGGCGGCTTAATACCGCATCGCGCAGCTGGCCGGTGATGTCGCGCATGGTCGCTTCCAGCAGACCATTTTTGTCTTTGAAATAGTGACTGATGATCCCCGTGGAAACGCCTGCCCGACGGGCGATCTGCGCGATCGTCGCGTCATGCATTCCCACTTCATTTATTGCTTCCAGCGTGGCGTCGATAAGCTGCCTGCGCCGGATCGGCTGCATCCCCACTTTGGGCATTATTGCCACTCCATTCATCAGCGTTGGTTAACCATTAAAGCGGTTTTTGATTGGACGTTCAATATAAAATGTGTCTTAATTGTTGCGGATTTGGATTTTAATGGTTACAAAAACAGTGAGGATACTGGATGACAGACCTTTCACAGGACAGAGAAAAAGACAAAATCAACCCGGTCGTTTTTTATACGTCCGCCGGGCTGATTTTGTTGTTTTCCCTGACAACGATCTTCTTTCGCGATTTTTCTGCCGAGTGGATTGGGCGCACCCTGAACTGGGTATCGAAGACCTTCGGCTGGTACTACCTGCTGGCGGCCACGCTCTACATCGTCTTTGTGGTCTGCATTGCCTGCTCGCGCTTCGGCTCCGTGAAGCTCGGGCCAGAGCAGTCCAAGCCCGAGTTCAGCCTGCTGAGCTGGGCCGCGATGCTGTTTGCCGCGGGCATCGGCATTGACCTGATGTTCTTCTCCGTGGCGGAACCGGTCACGCAGTATATGCAGCCGCCGGAAGGGGCAGGGCAGACGATGGAGGCCGCGCGCCAGGCGATGGTCTGGACGCTGTTCCACTACGGCCTGACCGGCTGGTCAATGTACGCCCTGATGGGCATGGCGCTGGGATACTTTAGCTATCGTTATAATTTGCCCCTCACCATTCGCTCCGCGCTGTACCCGATTTGCGGTAAAAAGATTAACGGCCCGATTGGCCACAGCGTCGATATCGCGGCGGTGATCGGCACCATCTTCGGTATTGCGACCACGCTCGGGATTGGCGTGGTGCAGCTCAACTACGGGCTGAGCGTGCTGTTTGATATTCCGGATTCGATGGCGGCGAAAGCGGCGCTGATTGCGCTCTCCGTCATTATTGCCACCATTTCGGTGACGTCGGGCGTCGATAAAGGCATCCGCGTGCTCTCCGAACTGAACGTGGCGCTGGCGCTGGGCCTGATTCTGTTCGTGCTGTTTATGGGCGACACCTCGTTCCTGCTCAATGCCTTAGTGCTGAACGTGGGCGACTACGTGAACCGCTTTATGGGCATGACGCTGAACAGCTTCGCCTTTGACCGTCCGGTGGAGTGGATGAACAACTGGACGCTGTTCTTCTGGGCGTGGTGGGTCGCATGGTCGCCGTTTGTTGGCCTGTTCCTGGCGCGTATTTCGCGCGGGCGCACCATTCGTCAGTTTGTGATGGGCACCCTGATCATCCCGTTCACCTTTACCCTGCTGTGGCTGTCGATTTTCGGCAACAGCGCGCTGCACGAGATCATCCACGGCAACGCGACCTTTGCACAGGAAGCGATGGCGCACCCGGAGCGCGGCTTCTACAGCCTGTTGGCGCAGTACCCGGCGTTCACCTTTAGCGCCTCCGTGGCGACCATTACCGGCCTGCTGTTCTACGTCACCTCGGCGGATTCCGGCGCGCTGGTGCTGGGCAACTTCACCTCGAAGCTGAAGGATATCAACAGCGATGCCCCGAACTGGCTGCGCATCTTCTGGTCCGTCGCCATCGGCCTGCTGACGCTTGGGATGCTGATGACCAACGGCATCTCGGCGCTACAGAACACCACGGTGATCATGGGGCTGCCGTTCAGCTTCGTCATCTTCTTTGTGATGGCCGGGCTGTATAAATCGCTCAAGGTGGAAGATTACCGCCGCGTCAGCGCCAGCCGCGATACCGCACCGCGTCCGATGGGGGCGCAGGACAGACTGAGCTGGAAGAAACGCCTGTCGCGCCTGATGAACTACCCGGGCACGCGCTACACCAAACAGATGATGGAGACGGTCTGCTTCCCGGCAATGGAAGAGGTGGCGCAGGAACTGAAGCTGCGTGGCGCCTACGTGGAGCTGAAAAACCTGCCGCCGGAGGAGGGCGAGACCCTGGGGCACCTGGACCTGCTGGTGCACATGGGCGACGAGCAGAACTTTGTCTATAAGATCTGGCCGCAGCAGTACTCGGTTCCCGGTTTTACCTACCGGGCGCGCAGCGGGAAGTCGACCTACTACCGGCTTGAGACCTTCCTGCTGGAAGGGAGCCAGGGGAATGATTTGATGGACTACAGCAAGGAGCAGGTGATTACGGACATTCTGGACCAGTATGAGCGGCACCTGAACTTTATCCATCTGCACAGGGAAGCGCCGGGGAATAGCGTGATGTTCCCGGATGTTTGAACCTTGAAGTGAAGAACGTAAAAAGGCATCGCCGCTGCCTTCATGCCGGGTGGCGGCGATGCCTTACCCGGCCTACAAAACCGGTTTACCATAGGCCTGATAAGCGAAGCGCCATCAGGCGTTAAATGTGCTTTGGGACTGAAAGGCAATATTTCCTTTATTTATATTCACCATTCTGTTTTTCTTTCTGCGCAGATTTCATCCATGCATCATCATAAATAATATTGCCTTTAACATAGTTCCATTGAATGCCACGAAATCGCAGGCCTACTACTTCATGCATGTTAGGGGCAGAACTGCCTGGATAGTATACATGCGTAAAATCTAAAGATGATATTACCACGCTATCAAGCGTGATGGTGTAGATCTCTCTTTCTGCTCCCGCTTCAATAATTTCATAATATTTAATAATGGCTTTTTGCAGGCGTCTTCCTTCGCAAGCGACAACGGCAAGGTAAGGACTTACCTTATCTAATTGCTTATGCAGCGTAACCGGGCCATGCTGTCGTGTTCCGGTCATATTTCCGGTATGACTATCGACGGCTTGTTTTACACCATAGCTGCTGTTCATGATTTCGATAGCACCTTCTCGACCTGGCATCATACATTCGCCCTGTACGAGCATTCCGTTCTCGTCGTAGAGAAATAGGTAAGCGGGTAGTGACATTATCGTTCTCCTAAATTTATTAGCTTGCCATTTTTATCGATATCGAACTGATGTACATATTCTTTGCCATTTAAGCCGTAGTGAATTACGTAAGTATGTTCATTCTCCCATTTAATATTCATACAGGTATCAGGATAGGAAAGGTTTAAATCACCGTATCCGGAACCAGCCACTATGCTTATCTGATGGGATTTGCTTGAATATATTGTATAATACTTCAATATGTCATTTTTATTAATGCTGAAACAAATATGATTGCCATTAATAAAAGTTAGTCGTGTTTTTGGGGCTCGTTTACCACCGGGACAACCGGTAATTGAAATACACATAGCTATAATGAACAGCAGTTTTTTCATCCGGGAAATCCTTTTAAGACTGTTTGGTATTTACTCAGGAGATAATAGAGTGTTTCTTTAAGATGCAGATCGCGATATTGTAATAAACTTTGATTTTTATCCAGACCAAAGTATTTCAATAACCAGTAATCGCTTACAATTGATGCTTGTTGTTCTAACCCATAATGCAATAGAGATACTTTATCTAAACTATAAGTATAGTCAGCAATACCGGAAAATAATCCTCTGGTCCTGACAAACATCCCTTTTTGTGTTTGCCAGACGTGCATCATCTCATGCATAAATCTATGCTTCTTAACTAAGTCGTCCTCTAATGAGAAATCAGGTGAATAAGTTTCTTCTCTAAACCACATTTCACCATTGGGACTCATCGCTATATCGACAGGCTGGAGATTAAAAGGAAGATAACTTTCCCTGTGCACCCACACCAGATGATAATGGATACTGTAACCGTAAAGCGTCTTCGCGAGGGCTATCTCACCGATGGTGAGTTGTCGGATACCGCCTGGGTTAATCGGGGTTCCTGAGGTGGGAATAATGCGTTCATTTACCGGCATTATAAATCCATTGTAATAGTGTGGTTATTGGGTTTTTATCCTACTCCTGTCGAAATGGAAAAGAAGATTGATATATTCCTAAAAAACGATTTTTGCGTTGTGAGAAATAAATCAAATAGGGAATGAAAGAAGATTTTCGAAACCTGATGAGCGTTACAGCAAAGTGATCGCGTGGTCGCCATGAAGCAGCCAGTGAAGTGTAAATAGAGTTCCTACTTTAAACTCAGCCTGTGGGTAGGTCAGCGCTAGCGTGAGTGTTTTCTCATTGAGTCTTGTTATGCGGGCACAGTCAAAACCCATGTAAATCTTCACCCGCGGGTAGAGTGCCTTAAACAGACTCTCTTTGGCGCTGAATGCAAGCGTCAACGCCAGCGCAAAGGGGTAGCCCGAGCGCGTCAGGCACATCGCTTCCTGTGCATCAATGATGCCGTCCTGGATTTCTCGGGCTTCACGGTCAGGAAGAATGGCTTCGCAATCAATACCCACAAGCGCGTCTGGATAACGGACGGCAACCGCCATCGCCTGCGTGCCGCTGTGGGTGATGCTCCCTGAAACGCCTTCCGGCCAGAGCGGTTCACCGCTGGGGCCGATGCCGGGCACGGTGTGGTCAGGTAAGGCATGCGCGGCGGCGATGCGGCCTGCCAGATGCTCGGCTTTGCGTTTGCGCCCGGCGTTTGCAAGCTCAGCGTGGTGGGGGAGCCAGAGGATATCGGCGTCGGTGAAGGTGGTTGGGTCGAAGGTGACGTGGTGTACGGTATGGCCGGCGAGAATGAACGTGCGGTGGGTGGTGTGCATGGTTTCCCCTCTATCAATAAATAGTGCGGCCTGATGCCCTCACCCAGCCCTCTCCCACGGGGAGAGGGCGGCGTTGTTGCCTTTATCAGAATCGCGTATTCACGCTCATATACCACGTGCGGCCTGGCTCATTATAGGTATAAGCCCCCGCGCCGTACATATACGCGCCGGTGGTGGCGTTCCCGGTCGTCTGGGCATTACCCGCACGCCACTGACGCTTGTCGAAGACGTTATCCACGCCGCCGGTCAGGCTGACGTTTTTGGTCATGTCCCAGGTTGCGCTCAGACCAACGATGCTGTACGGGCTGACCTCGTCTTTTTCAGACCCGGTCACCGGCTGACCTTTGTAGTTGTACTTCTTCGGCTGCTGCTTGCCGTACCAGGTAAAGGTCGACTGGAGCGACACGTCCTGATGAACCTGCCAGCTCAGGGTCGAGTTCAGCGTGTACTCCGGAATGATCGACAGACGGTCGCCGGTCTCCTTGTTCTTGCTCTGCAGCATGTAGGTGATGTTGTTGGTCCAGTTAATGGTGTCGCTGACCGGCACGTTCAGGGAGCCTTCCAGCCCTTCAACCACCGCTTTCGGCACGTTTTCCCACTGGTAGATATCCGTCTGCACTTTACCAGATGAGGTGTGGCCGATCGGCGCGTAGCCCGCTTCGATCTTGTTGCGGTAGTCGTTGCGGAACCAGGTCACGCCCGCCAGCCAGCCGTCGCGCTTCCACTCCAGACCAATCTCTTTGTTGATGCTGGTTTCGGCCTTAAGGTCGTCGTTACCCATCATGTAGCAGCCTACGCCGTCGGAGCTGGCGTAGCAGCCCTGACCTTTGCTGTAGAGCAGGTAGTTCGGGTTGGTCTGATACAGGCTCGGCGCCTTATAGGCGCGGGCGATGCCCATCTTCAGCGTGAAGTCATCCCCCAGACCCTGCGACAGGTTCAGGGACGGGCTCCAGTTGTTGCCGACGATGGTGTGGTGGTCGAAGCGCAGGGCAGGGGTCAGCATGGTGCTGTCGGTCAGCTCCATGTTGTTTTCGGCGAACAGAGAGAAAATCTCTGCCGACGTGTACGGGCTCCGATCGTTACTCATGCCCGGAATGGTGCCGCCCTGCAGGGTTTGCGTGAAGGAGGTGGAATCTTTCATGCGCTGCTGGTTCCACTCGGTACCCAGCGTCAGGTTCTGGTTAACGAGGAAATCAATCGGCAGGTTGATTTCGCTGTGCAGCATCACGTCGGCCAGATCGGTGTCGGTGAATTTATTGCTGTTGAATAAGCCTTCCGTACCGCCCGCCAGCCCTTCACCCAGACGGGAGTTGCGGGTGTGCTCGTACTGCGCCCAGTTGCTGGTGGTAATGCCGTTATCCCAGCCGCCGTTCCAGGTCACCGCGAAGTTCTGGCGATAGATACGGTTGGTTTCTTTGCCGTAGTTCTTTTTCACCAGGCCGTTGGAGCTGTTGTCGTTGTTAGTGTTCTGGGTATCACCGGCGTAGAGGTTGTTCTGGCGGCTGTAGCCCGCCTCAAATTCCAGAGACTGCATCGGCGCAAAGTCCCAGCGCACCACGCCGTTGATGTCTTTATTTTCTACACCCTCGCGGCCAGCAGGCAGCGTGTCGGCGTAGGCACCGGTACGGTCAGACTGGTGACCCTGGTTGATGTCCCACGCGTCGGCCTGGGTTTTGTCCAGGTTACCGAACATGCGGAAGCTGAAGTCGCCGCCCAGCGGGCCGCTCAGGCTGAAGTTGGTGCGTTTGGTGGAACCTTCATCCTTGTGCTCAGGCGCATTCAGGTAGGTGTTCCAGGAGCCGTGCCACTGGTCGTCGAATTTTTTGGTGATGATATTCACCACGCCGCCTGCCGCGCCGTTGCCATAGCGCGCGGCGGCCGGACCGCGAATCACTTCGATGCGCTCGATCATCTCCGGCGGCACCCAGCCGGTATCGCCGCGGGTGTCGCGCTCGCCGCGCCAGCCCAGACGGATGGAGTTACGGCTGGTCACCGGCTTGCCGTCGATCAGGATCAGGGTGTTTTCTGGCCCCATGCCGCGGATATCAATCTGACGGTTATTCCCGCGCTGGCCGCTGGTGGAGTTACCGGTCAGGTTAACGCCCGGCATGGTGCGGATGATTTCCGCCACGTCGCGCGCGGGCGGGTTTTTCCGGATCTCATCGGCGGTGATGGTCGATACCCCCGGCGCCTGCAGATTCTGCTCGGCGGCGGTGATCACCATCGTGTCTTCGTGCTGCGCAGAGGCGGTGTTGTCGTCTGCCAGAGCAGGCAGCGCGACGCCATAAATCCCTAAATTGACCAGCAAGGCCAGAGAGTGAATCTTCTTATTCATTGTACGTCCTGCTTTTGTGGTTGTTTTATGAGCGCTTCCCACAGCGCGGGCACTACGCTATTGCAAATGCAAATAGTTATCAATAATATTATCAATAAAATTTGCTCTGAAACAAAAAAGACTGTTAAACATGAGGTTATAAGGGTGACGGCGTTAACAACGGGAAGTGAAGCGTGGTGGCAGTCGAAAAACGGGCCTGAATGGAGGCCGGAAAAGGGAAACTATCGCGTCACGTTCTGGTGGCGTGACCCGGCAGGAACGCAAAGAACGTCACCAATCAAACGCGTCTGGCTCTACGTCACCGGCGTGACCGATCACCACCAAAATGCCCGCCCGCAGTCCCTCGAACGCATTCCCGATACCGACGTCTGGCAGTGGCAGGGCGAGTTCAGCCCCGAGTGGCGCGGAAGCTACTGTTTTATCCCTTCCGTGAATGAAAACGATTTTGCCAGCGTCGTGTTTGAAGGCGAGCAGCCGGAGCGCATGGCGCTGCGCGAAGGGTGGCGCAAGCTGCTGCCGCACGCGGTTTCAGACCCGCTGAACCCGCAGAGCTGGCGCGGCGGGCGCGGCCATGCCGTCTCCGCGCTGGAGATGCCGGAAGCGCCGGTTCAGCCGGGGTGGAATCATCCCGATACGCCGTATCAGCCGCCAGTCTGCATTGAGTGGGAATGCGTGCGCCTGAAAAATCGCCGTCGCGTCTGGATTTTCACTACCGGGGGCGACGACCCGGAACGTCCGCTGGCGGTGCTGCTTGACGGGCAGTTCTGGGCCGAAAGTATGCCGGTCTGGCCTGCGCTGGCGTCGCTCACCAGCGAGCGCAAACTGCCGCCTGCGGTCTACGTCTTAATCGATGTTATCGACATGGCGCATCGCAACCGCGAGCTGCCGTGCAATTCCGATTTCTGGCTGGCGGTGCAGGAAGAACTTCTCCCCCTTGTTAAAAAACGCGTGCCGTTCAGCGACCGCGCCGACCGTACGGTGGTCGCAGGGCAAAGCTTTGGCGGTCTCTCTTCCCTTTATGCCGCACTGCACTGGCCGCAGCGTTTTGGCTGCGTGCTTAGCCAGTCCGGCTCCTACTGGTGGCCGCACCGCGGCGGCCAGCAGGACGGGCTGTTAATCGAACAACTTAAAGCCGGCGAAATATCCCCTCGCGGGTTACGCATCCTTCTTGAGGCCGGGCGCAACGAGCCGCTCATCTTCCGCGCGAATCAGGCGATATATGCCGAACTGCACACACACCAACCGGTTATCTGGCGTCAGGTTGACGGCGGACACGATGCGCTTTGCTGGCGCGGTGGGCTGACGCAGGGGCTTATCACCCTCTGGCAGCCGCTTATTCACTAACGGAGTCTGTATGGAATTCAGCAATCCTTTCGATAATCCGCAGGGACAGTTCGCCATTTTGCAAAACGACCAGGGGCAGTACAGCCTGTGGCCACAGCAGTGCGAACTGCCGGCAGGGTGGGGCGTGGTGTGCGAAGCACGGTCTCAGGAGGCGTGCCAGCAGTGGCTGGCGGAACGCTGGCAGACGCTTGAGCCGTCTTATTTCGCGGGGGAGAACGCATGAACCGTCTTCCTCTCGTCGCCGCCCAGCCGGGGATCTGGATGGCGGAACAGCTGTCCACGCTGCCAAACGCCTGGAGCGTGGCGCACTACACCGAGCTGAAAGGCGATATCGATGCGCCGCTGCTGGCTAAAGCCATTGCCGCGGGCATGATGCAGGCCGATACCCTGCGCATGCGCTTTGCCGAAGATAACGGCGAGGTATGGCAGTGGGTGGATGGCACCGTCATTTTGCCGGAACCGTCCATCGTTCGCGTTGATTCCCACGCCGCCGCCGTGGCGCTGATGGACGCCGATCTCAGTCAGGATCTGCGCGTGGACAGCGGTCAGCCGCTCGCTTTCCATCAGCTGATTCAGGTCGGTGAAAACCACTGGTACTGGTATCAGCGCTATCACCATCTTGTGGTGGATGGCTTCAGCTTCCCGGCCATTACCCGCCAGATCGCCGCGATTTATGCCGCGTGGAAAAAGGGCGAACCCACGCCGGAATCCCCGTTTACGCCATTCGCAGAGGTGGTGGACGAGTATCAGCGCTATCGCGACAGCGAGGCGTACCGGCGCGACGGCGCCTTCTGGGCCGGGCAGCGCAAAGAGCTGCCTTCTCCGGTCTCGCTCTCCTCCGCGCCGCTGCCGGGCCGCGCCGCCACGACCGACATTCTGCGTCTGAAAATTACCGCCGACGGCCGCGCCTTCAGCCAGCTTGCACAGGCGGCAGGGCAGGTACAACGCACCGACCTGGCGCTTGCGCTGGTGGCGCTGTGGCTGGGGCGCCTCACCGGACGGCTGGACTACGCCGCCGGGTTTATCTTTATGCGAAGGATGGGGTCCGCGGCGCTGACCGCGACCGGGCCGGTGCTTAACGTCCTGCCGCTGGCGGTCAATATCGATCCCCAGGAGAGCCTGCCCTCGCTGGCGCTGCGCCTGGCGAACCAGCTGAAAAAAATGCGCCGCCACCAGCGCTACGACGCCGAGCAGATCGTGCGCGACAGCGGGAAAGCGGCGGGTGATGAAGCGCTGTTTGGGCCGGTGCTGAACGTTAAAGTGTTCGACTACCAGCTGGATATCGACGGCGTGGAGGCCATCACCCACACGCTGGCGACCGGCCCGGTGAACGATCTGGAGCTGGCGCTGTTCCCGGACGAGCAGGGCGGGCTGAGCATGGAGATCCTCGCCAATAAGCAGCGCTACGATGAGGCGACGCTGACGCGTCACGTCGCGCGCCTGAACGCGATGCTGGTGCAGTTTGCGGCCAACCCGGACCTGCGCTGCGGCGAGGTGGAAACCGTTTCAGAACAGGAATACGCAAAGCTCGCGCGCATCAACGATACCGGACTGGCGCTGCCGTCCACCACGCTCGCGGATCTGGTGGCGGAACAGGCGAGCAAAACGCCGGATGCCCCGGCGCTGGCGGATGCGCACGTTGAACTCAGCTATCGTCAGATGCGCGAGCAGGTCGTCGCGCTGGCAAACCTGCTGCGCGCGCGCGGCGTGAAGCCGGGCGACAGCGTGGCGGTGGCCCTGCCGCGCTCGGTATTCCTGACGTTAGCCTTGCACGGGATTGTGGAGGCGGGCGCCGCGTGGCTGCCGCTCGACACCGGCTACCCGGACGATCGCCTGCGGATGATGCTCGAGGACGCGAAGCCGTCCCTGCTCATTACCACCGACGAACAGCTTCCGCGCTTTAGCGATCTGCCTATTACGACGTGTAGTTACAACACACTGTTACCGGCCACCGATGCTGAGCCGCTGCGTCTGGCGAAGCCGGAGCAGACGGCGTACATCATCTTTACCTCCGGTTCGACCGGGCGTCCAAAAGGGGTCATGGTCGGCCATACCGCCATCGTTAACCGCCTGAAGTGGATGCAGGACCATTATCCGCTGGGCGCGAACGATGTGGTGGCGCAGAAAACGCCGTGCAGCTTTGACGTGTCGGTGTGGGAGTTCTGGTGGCCGTTTATCGCCGGGGCGAAGCTGGTGATGGCGGAGCCGGACGCGCACCGCGACCCGCAGGCAATGCAGAGCTTCTTCGGGCACTACGGCGTGACCACTACCCACTTCGTGCCGTCGATGCTGGCGGCGTTTGTTGCCTCGCTGACGCCGGAAAACGTCGGGTGCTGCAACACGCTTAAGCAGGTGTTCTGCAGCGGCGAAGCGCTGCCGACGGCGCTGTGCCGCGAGTGGGAACAGCTGACGCACGTGCCGCTGCATAACCTTTACGGCCCGACGGAAGCGGCGGTGGATGTCAGCTGGTATCCGGCTTTTGGGCCCGAGCTGGCGGCGGTGGAAGGCAACAGCGTGCCGATCGGTTTCCCGGTGTGGAATACGGGGCTGCGCATTCTGGATGCGATGATGCGCCCGGTACCGTTCGGCGTGGCGGGGGATCTCTACCTCACCGGCATTCAGCTGGCGCAGGGGTATCTGGGACGCCCCGATCTCACCGCCAGCCGCTTTATCGCCGACCCGTTCGCGCCGGGCGAGCGGATGTACCGCACCGGGGACGTTGCCCGCTGGCTGGATAACGGCGCGGTGGAATATCTGGGCCGCAGCGATGACCAGCTCAAAATCCGCGGCCAGCGCATCGAGCTGGGTGAAATCGACCGGGCGATGCTGTCGCTGCCGGACGTGGCCCAGGCCGTGGCGCACGCCTGCGTGTTCAACCAGGCGGCGGCGACGGGCGGCGATGCGCGCCAGCTGGTGGGGTACGTGGTTTCTGAATCCGGCTTACCGCTGGACCGCGACGCGCTGCTGGAATCGCTCAAAACCCAGCTACCACCGCATATGGTGCCGGTGGTGCTGCTGCAAATCAGCGCGCTGCCGCTGAGCGCCAACGGCAAACTGGATCGCAAGGCGCTGCCGCTGCCGGAACTGACCGGTAAAACCTCCGGTCGCGCGCCGGAAAGCGAAACCGAAATCGCCGTGGCGCAGGCGTTTGCCGCGCTGCTGGGCTGTGAGATCAGCGACATTGAGGCGGATTTCTTTGCCCTCGGCGGCCACTCGCTGCTGGCGATGCGCCTCGCGGCGCAGCTCAGCCGCGCGTTCAACCGCAAGGTCACGCCGGGGCAGATTATGGTCGCCTCGACGGTCGGCAAGCTCAGCGCGCTGCTGGACTCGCAACTGAGCGACGAGCAGGCGCAGCGTCTGGGGTATGAAACCCTTCTGCCGCTGCGTGAAAGCAACGGCCCGACGCTGTTCTGCTTCCATCCGGCGTCCGGCTTTGCCTGGCAGTTTAGCGTCCTGGCGCGCTACCTCAGCCCGCGCTGGTCCATCGTCGGCATTCAGTCGCCGCGTCCGGACGGCCCGATGCAGCAGTGCGCGGATCTCGATGGGGTCATCGACCATCACCTGAACACGTTGCGTAAGCAGCAGCCGCAGGGGCCGTATTACCTGTTCGGCTATTCCCTCGGCGGCACGCTGGCGCAGGGCATTGCGGCCCGCCTGCGCAAGCAGGGTGAAGCGGTGGCGTTCCTCGGCCTGCTGGATACCTGGCCGCCGGAAACCCAGAACTGGGCGGAAAAAGAGGCCAACGGCCTCGACCCGGCGGTGCTGGCGGAGATCGAGCGCGAGCGTCAGGCGTTTATCGCCGCGCAGCAGGGGCAGGGCTCCAGCGAGCTGTTTAACGCTATCGAAGGCAACTACGCCGATGCGGTGCGGCTGCTCACCACGGCGCACAGTTCACGCTTTGACGGTAAGGCGACGCTGTTTGTTGCCGAACGCACGCGCATGATGGATCCGCAGGCCGCCTGGGCACCGTGGGTGGGGGAACTGGAGGTGTACAGCCAGGACTGCGCCCACGTGGATATCATTTCACCGCAGGCGTTTGAGAAAATTGGGCCAGTGTTGAGGGAGATTTTGGGGTAACGTCAAAAGCGCCGGGTGGCGGCTACGCCTTACCCGGCCTACGGGAGCCGAGTGTAGGCCGGGTCAGGCGTAGCCGCCACCCGGCAATTACCGCCGACCTAACGGCACCACCAGCGGCGTTCCCGCCACCGGATCGTCAATAATCATGCAGCGCATACCGTAGATCCGCGCGATCAGCTCCGGCGTGACAATCTCTTTCGGCGCACCCTGCGCCACAATCTCCCCGTCGCGCAAGGCAATCAGGTGCGTGGCGTAGCGGCACGCCTGGTTTAAATCGTGCAGCACCGCCGCCAGAGTATACCCCTGCGTGCGGTTCAGCTCGCTCAGCAGCTCCAGCAGATCAATCTGGTGGCTGATGTCCAGCCAGGTTGTCGGCTCGTCCAGCAGCATGATCGACGTTTCCTGCGCCAGCACCATCGCAATCCACGCCCGCTGACGCTGACCGCCGGAAAGGGTGTCCACGCTCTGCTGGGCGAGATCGGTGATGCCCGTCGCCCGCATCGCGCGGTTCACCGCCTCGTCATCTTCCTTGCGCCAGCGGGTAAACAGCGGCTGGTGCGGGTAGCGCCCGCGCGAGACCAGCTCCTGCACCGTGATGTCCCCCGGCGTGGTGGCGTTTTGCGCCAGCAGCCCGATGCGCCTGGCCACCTCTTTGCTGGCGAAGCGCTGGATCTGCTCCCCGTCCAGGAAGACACTGCCCTCCACCGGCGTCATCAGGCGGCTCAGCGTGCGCAGCAGGGTCGATTTTCCGCAGCCGTTCGGGCCGATAATCGCCGTAAAGTGGCCGTCCGGAATGGCGACGGATAAATCGCGGGCAACGATTTTTTTGCCGTAGCCTAGGGTGAGATGTTCGCCGCGCAAGCGGGTGGTTGTGTCTGTCATTTCTTGCGTGACTCCTGGACGAGCAAGACGATAAGGTAAATCCCGCCGAGGCTGACGGTCACTACGCCCACCGGCAGTTGATAAGGCATAAACAGCCGCTGGGCGCAGAGATCGGCGGCCAGTAGCAGCAGCGCGCCGCACAGCGCCGCCTGAGTTAATCCCCAGCGCGCCGTCCCGCTTAGACGTCGTGCGATATGCGGCGCGACAAGGGCGATAAACGAGATCGGCCCGGCGATGGCGGTGGAGGCGGCGGTCAGCAATACCGCCACCAGCATCAGCATCAGGCGCGAGCGTTCGACGCTCACGCCCAGCGCGCAGGCGCTGTCGTCGCCCATCTCCAGCAGCCGCATGCGTCGCACCAGCAGCAGCGCGCCGATAAACATCAGCACAATCAGCGGCGCGGCGGGCCAGGTTTTGCCCCACGTCAGGCCGTTGAGAGAACCTGCGTACCACAGCCCGGCGGAAAGCGCCGTTTCCAGCGAGGCCTGCAGCAGCAGCCAGGTGTTAAAGGCCATCAGCATCGCGCGGATGCCGATACCGATAATGATCAGCCGGAAGGTGTCGATGCCGTTGCGCCAGGCCAGCAGCCAGATAACCAGCGACGTCAGAATGCCGCCCGCCATCGCCGTGAAGGTAATCGCCGTCAGGTGCTGGCCGAACAGCACCATCGCCACCAGCACGCCGCTCCAGGCCCCGGTATTGAGGCCCATCACGTCCGGGCTGCCGAGCGGGTTGCGCATCAGCGACTGGAATATCGCGCCGCTGACGCCGAGCGCCGCGCCGACCAGGATTGCCATCGCCACGCGCGGCAGCCGCCATTCGGTGACCACCATGGTGATGTTACGCGGCGCGTTGCCGGTGAGAGCGTGAAAGACCTGCGCGAAATCAAGCGTTACGGCACCGCTTTGCAGGCTCCAGACCGCCAGCAGCAGACTGGCGACGACCAGCAGGGAGACGCTGGTGACTAAACGCCGGGACGGGGCCCTCATGCGCCACCTCCGCGTTTACGGCGCACCAGGAAAATCAGCACCGGCGCGCCGATAAAGGCGCTGACCACCGAGACGCGCAGTTCACCCGGCACCAGCAGGCGGCCCAGCACGTCGGCAAACAGCAGCAGGGCAGGCGTCGCCAGCAGCGTGACCGGCAGCGACCAGCGGTGATCCGCCCCTACCAGCCAGCGCGCCATGTGCGGCATCATCAGGCCGATAAAGGCGATTGGCCCGACCACGGCGGTCGCGCTGCCGCACAGGACGGTGATGGCCAACAGGCCAATCAGCTGCGTGCGCGCGACGCGGTTGCCGAGCGCGGTGGCGGTGTCGCTGCCGAGGCTCAGGCTGTTCAGCGCCCGGCTTAAACACAGCGCCACGGCGGCGGCAATCATCACCGGGATCGCCACCACTTTCAGGGTTTCAAGGGTGCGGATATCCAGCGAGCCGGCCTGCCAGAAGCGCAGCTGGTCGTAGACGTCCGGGTTGAGCAGGGCGATGCCGTTAGATAAGCCTTCCAACACCGCCGCGAGCGCCACGCCCGCCAGCGTCAGGCGTACCGGGCTCAGCTGCCCACCGCCCTGGCTGCCGGTAAACGCCACCACCAGAGAGGCGACCAGCGCGCCGCAGAAGGCCATTACCAGCTGCTCAGACGGAGAGGTGAAGCCGAACAGCGCCGCGCCCAGCACGATGGCAAAGCTGGCGCCGGCGTTCACGCCGAGAATGCCGGGGTCCGCCAGCGGGTTGCGGGTGAGGGTTTGCATCAGGGCACCGGCAAGGCCGAGCGCGCCGCCGGCCAGCAGTCCAGCAAGGGTGCGGGGCAGGCGGGCGTCGAGCACGATGGTGCAGTCAGCGCTCTGACAGGTGCCGGAGAGCGCATCAACAATAACGGACGCAGGCAGCGGCCTGGCGCCAACCAGCAGGCTGAGTGCAATCGCGAGGCTCAATAGCAGCAATAAAACGGGCACGGCAACGGCGCGCACCGAAGATGAGGAAAACGACATAGCAACATCCATGATTTGATAATGATAGTGATTATCGTTATCTATCTTATTTGGCTATGTTAGCATGTGCGCCCATGGAATGGGTAGAAATAGACTCAAGGCTTTGTCATGAATCAAAAATCCTGGCTGCTCAACCTCAGCCTGCTTAAAACGCACCCGGCGTATCGCGCCGTGTTTATCGCCCGCTTTATCTCCATTTTATCCCTCGGCCTGCTCGGCGTAGCCGTGCCGGTACAGATCCAGACGATGACGCACTCCAGCTGGCTGGTGGGGTTATCGGTGACGTTAACCGGCGGGGCGATGTTTATCGGCCTGATGGTCGGCGGCGTGCTGGCGGACCGCTACGAGCGTAAAAAGCTGATCCTGCTGGCACGCGGCACCTGCGGCGTGGGCTTTATCGGGCTGTGTCTGAACGCCATGCTGCCGGAGCCGTCGCTGATGGCCATATATGCCCTCGGGCTGTGGGACGGCTTTTTTGCCTCCTTAGGCGTGACGGCGCTGCTGGCGGCGACGCCCGCGCTGGTCGGGCGAGAAAATCTGATGCAGGCGGGGGCGATCACCATGCTCACCGTGCGCCTCGGCTCGGTGATTTCGCCGATGGTCGGCGGCCTGCTGCTGGCAACCGGCAACGTGGCGTGGAACTACGGCCTGGCCGCGGCGGGGACCTTTATCACCACGCTGACGCTGCTGCGCCTGCCGCTGCTGCCACCTCCGCCGCAGCCGCGCGAGCATCCGCTGAAGTCCCTGATGGCCGCGATT
This sequence comes from Enterobacter sp. fkY84-1, assembly GCF_052974705.1. Classification (NCBI taxonomy): domain Bacteria; kingdom Pseudomonadati; phylum Pseudomonadota; class Gammaproteobacteria; order Enterobacterales; family Enterobacteriaceae; genus Enterobacter; species Enterobacter sp. fkY84-1. Next base: position 1,200,889 of record NZ_CP169393.1, read on the forward strand.
CGTTTCCTGTTCAGCAACCCGCTGATTGGCGGGATTGCGCTGCTCGGCGGCCTGCTGACGATGGCGAGCGCCGTGCGCGTGCTCTACCCGGCGCTGGCGGGAGAGTGGCAGATGAGCGCCTCGGAAATAGGCATTATCTACGCCGCCATTCCGCTCGGCGCGGCGTGCGGGGCGCTGACCAGCGGCAACCTGGCACAGAGCGCGCGGCCGGGGTTGATTATGCTGCTTGCCACGCTGGCCTCGTTTATCGCCATTGGCTTCTTTAGCCTGATGCCGGTCTGGGCACTGGGGGTGATGTGTCTGGTGATCTTCGGCTGGCTGAGCGCCATCAGCTCGCTGCTGCAGTACACCCTGATCCAGACCCAGACGCCGGAAGGAATGCTCGGGCGCATTAACGGCCTGTGGACCGCGCAGAACGTCACGGGCGATGCCATTGGCGCGGCGATCCTCGGCGGGCTGGGGGCAATAATGACCCCGGCGGCGTCCGCGAGCAGCAGCGGGTTTGTGTTAGCAATGGTTGGTGTGATCTTATTGGTGGCGCTGGTGGAATTGCGCCGGTTCAGGCAGGAGAGTGTGGTGACCTTGTAGGTCGGGTAAGGCGGAGCCGCCACCCGACAAAACGCCCGGTGGCGCTGCGCTTACCGGGCCTACGGGGAACGTGCCTGTTATTTAAACATCGCATTCAAACGCTGCAACACCAGCATCGCGCTGTAATAATCCAGGCGGAACGTCTCGGTTCCCAACGCCCATACGCGCTTGTTTTTTACCGACGGCAGGTGCGCCAGCAGCGGGTTAGCGTAAATCGCCGCCACGTCTTTCTCGTCACCGGCAAACACAAACAGCCCTTCGCCGTTCAGCCCCGTCGCCAGGTTTTCACCGCCCAGCTGGATAATGTCGTGGCGCTTGCCCTGGCTTGTTGAGGTCTGCAACCCGGCAGGCAGGTCCGCCAGCGTAAAGCCCAGCTGGTGCAGCAGCTTGCCCTGCGCCGATTCGGCGGTCCACAGGTTGGCGGAATGCGCGGCGGCGGTGTAGACGATGGCGTTCACCGGCTGCGGCGGCAGCGTCATCTGCTGTTTCACCTGCGCGAGCTGTTTATCAAACGCGGCAATGCGCTCTGCGGCCTGCTTTTCGTGTCCGGTGATCGCGCCCAGCTGGGTCAGCAGCGCCTGCCAGCTCTTGTCGTCGTAGTTGATGATAAGCGTCGGCGCAATGGCGGAAAGCTGATCGTACAGCGCCAGCGCGGAATCCCCGCCGGTGGCGCTGATCAAAATCAGGTCCGGCATTTGCGCGGCCACAGCTTCAGCGCTCGGCTCGCCGATATACAGCCGTGCAACCTTGCGCTGCTTCGCGATATCGCCCCACTGGCGCAGGAAACCCTGTCCATCCGCCACGCGGTTGTTCGGCGTGGTCGCGCCGCTGGCGACGACCGGTGCGTCAATGGCCAACAGGGAGCCGGTTAAGGTCACGCTGGTGGAGACAATGCGCGTCGGTTTGCTCTCAAGCGTGTGAACGCCGCGGCTGTCGGTCACCTGACGGGGCCAGTCGGCGGCAGCGGCTGAGGTAAGTCCTAAAACAAAAAGTGATAATAAAAGCAGGGGATTACGGAAAACGGCAGGGAATTTCACAGCACGGGATCCTGTTTTTGTTGGAGATAATGCTTCTCATTTTCATATTTGCCGCAACGGGATGCAAGCTTTTGTCGCACAAGTTATTTGCCCGACGGTTGACAGCGAAGCGATGTGGGATTAGGTTAGCCGACGAAAATATAAATGATAATCATTATTGCTTCTTTTATCATTTTGAGGAGGATGATATGGATACGTCCCTGGCTGAGGAAGTTCAGCACGCCGCAACCACGCTGGAATCAGACCGTTTTTTCTTTATGTCGCCTTACCGCAGCTTTACCACGTCCGGCTGCTTTTCCCGCTTCAGTGAACCCGCCGTCGGCGGTGACGATCCGGCGGGTCGCTTCCAGCAAAAATTAGCCCAGGCCTTCCGCACGGCAAAAGCCAGCGGTATTGCTCACCCGGTGATGGTGGGGGCGATCCCGTTCGACACCCGCAAGCCCTCGTCGCTGTTTATTCCGCAACGCTGGGAGACCTTTTCCCGTCCCGCACGTCAGCAGTCAGCACGCTATTTTTCCGGCGCGCAGGCCCTGAAGGTGGCACAACGCACCGAGATCCCGCCGCAGCCCGTCTTCGAAGAGATGGTCGCTCGCGCCGCGTCGCTGACCGCCACGCCGCAGGTGAACAAGGTGGTCCTGTCGCGCCTGATTGATATCGCGACCGACAAACGCCTGGACAGCGGCGCCCTGATGGAGCGCCTGATCGCCCAGAACCCGGCGAGCTTCAACTTCCACGTGCCGCTGGAAGACGGCGGGGTGCTGCTGGGCGCCAGCCCGGAGCTGCTGCTGCGCAAAGAGGGAGCGCACTTTAGCTCGCTGCCGCTGGCGGGCTCCGCGCGCCGTCAGCCTGACGATGTGCTGGATCGCGAGGCGGGCAACAAGCTGCTGGCCTCCGAAAAGGACCGTCACGAGCACGACCTGGTCACCCAGGCGATGAAGGCCATTCTGGCACCGCGCAGCCACCATCTCAGCATGCCAGATTCTCCTCAGCTGATTACCACGCCGACGCTGTGGCATCTGGCGACGCCGGTAGAAGGCAAGGCGCGTGAAAACGAGAACGCTCTGACCCTGGCCTGCCTGCTGCACCCGACTCCGGCGCTGAGCGGCTTCCCGCATCAGGCGGCGAAAGAGCTGATTGCCGAGCTGGAGCCGTTCGACCGCGAGCTGTTCGGTGGCATCGTTGGCTGGTGCGACAGCGAAGGCAACGGCGAGTGGGTGGTGACCATCCGCTGCGCGCGTCTTCGCGAAAATACCGTTCGCCTGTTTGCCGGCGCGGGCATTGTGCCTGCCTCCTCCCCGGTGGGCGAGTGGCGCGAGACGGGCGTGAAGCTCTCCACCATGCTCAACGTTTTTGGTTTGCACTAAGGAAGACTCATGACCATTCCCTTTACCCGCTGGCCTGAGGATTTTGCCCGCCGCTACCGTGAAAAAGGCTACTGGCAGGATCTGCCGTTGACTCACATCCTGACGGATCGGGCGGACAGCGATGCGGTGGCGATTATCGATAGCGATCGCCACATTACCTACCGCGCGCTGAATCAGGCCGTAAGCAACCTGGCCTCAGCCCTTCAGGCGCGAGGATTGCAGCGCGGCGAGACGGCGCTGGTGCAGCTTGGCAACGTGGCCGAGTTCTACATGACCTTCTTCGCGCTGCTGCAAATCGGCGTCGCGCCGGTCAACGCGCTCTTTAGCCACCAGCGCAGCGAGCTGAACGCCTACGCGGCGCAGATCAACCCCGCCGTGCTGATCGCCGATCGCGACCACGCGCTGTTTGCGGGCGATGACTTCCTCAACGCTTTCGTGGGTGAACACCGTTCGGTACGCGTCGTGCTGCTGCGCGGCGATAAGGGTGAACATGCCCTGGACGCGGCGATTGCGCGTCCCGCGGACAACTTCATCCCGAACCCGACGCCCGCCGACGAGGTGGCGTTTTTCCAGCTCTCCGGCGGCAGCACTGGCACGCCGAAGCTGATCCCTCGCACGCATAACGATTACGACTACAGCATCCGCCGCAGCAACGAGATCTGCGGCATTACAGCCGAAACGCGTTACCTGAACGCGCTGCCCGCGGCGCACAACTACGCCATGAGCTCGCCGGGGTCGTTAGGCGTCTTTACCGCGGGCGGCTGCGTGGTGCTGGCGAACGATCCGAGCGCCACGCTCTGCTTCCCGCTGATTGAACAGCATCAGGTTAACGTGACCTCGCTGGTACCGCCGGCGGTCAGCCTGTGGCTGCAGACGATTGCCGACGGCGCGGGGAACGCGCAGCTGAAATCCCTCAAGCTGCTCCAGGTGGGCGGCGCGCGCCTCTCCGCCACGCTCGCGGCGCGCATTCCGGCGGAAATTGGCTGCCAGCTGCAGCAGGTGTTCGGCATGGCGGAAGGGCTGGTGAACTACACCGCGCTCGACGACGCCCCGGAACGCATCATCAACACCCAGGGCCGCCCGATGTGCCCGGACGACGAAGTGTGGGTGGCGGACGAGCACGGCAATCCGCTGCCGCGCGGGGAGGTCGGGCGTCTGATGACGCGCGGGCCGTATACCTTCCGCGGCTATTTCAACAGCCCGGAACACAACGCCAGCGCCTTCGACGCCGACGGCTTTTACTGCTCCGGGGATCTGATCGCCATTGACGAGCAGGGCTACATCACCGTGCAGGGGCGCGAGAAAGATCAGATCAACCGCGGTGGCGAAAAGATTGCCGCCGAAGAGATCGAAAACCTGCTGCTGCGCCACGAAGCGGTGATCCACGCCGCGCTGGTGAGCATGGAGGACAGCCTGCTGGGCGAGAAGAGCTGCGCGTATCTGGTGGTGAAACAGCCCCTGCGCGCGGTGGAGGTGCGCCGCTTCCTGCGCGAGCAGGGCGTTGCCGAATTTAAGCTGCCGGACCGCGTGGAGAGCGTGGATGCGCTCCCGCTGACGCCGGTCGGCAAAGTTGATAAGAAACAGTTGCGCCTGTGGCTTGCTGAACGCGCCCGGGGCTGAGGAAAAGAGTATGGCCATTCCAAAATTAACCGCTTACGCGCTGCCGACCGCCGCAGAGTTGCCGACCAGCAAGGTGAACTGGGCGTTTGAACCGGAGCGCGCCGCGCTGCTGATCCATGATATGCAGGAGTATTTCCTGAACTTCTGGGGCGAAAATAGCGACATGATGCAGCAGGTAGTAGCGAACATCGCCAGACTGCGCGCGTACTGCAAAGAACACAATATCCCAGTGTACTACACCGCGCAGCCGAAAGAGCAGAGCGATGAAGACCGCGCCCTCCTGAACGACATGTGGGGGCCGGGCCTGACCCGCTCGCCGGAGCAGCAGCGCATCGTGGCTGAACTGACGCCGGACGAAGCGGACACCGTGCTGGTGAAGTGGCGCTACAGCGCGTTTCACCGCTCGCCGCTGGAGCAGATGCTGAAAGAGACCGGCCGCAACCAGCTGCTGATTACCGGCGTTTACGCCCATATCGGCTGCATGACCACCGCCACAGATGCCTTTATGCGCGACATCAAGCCGTTCTTTATTGCCGACGCGCTGGCGGATTTCACCCGCGACGAGCACCTGATGTCGCTGAAATACGTGGCAGGACGTTCTGGCCGCGTGGTGATGACCGACGAGCTGCTGCCGTCCGTTCCGGCAACGAAAGCCGCGCTGCGCGCGCTGATCCTGCCGCTGCTGGACGAGTCCGACGAGCCGATGGATGACGAAAACCTGATCGACTACGGCCTGGATTCAGTACGGATGATGGCGCTGGCCGCCCGCTGGCGCAAAGTACACGGCGATATCGACTTCGTGATGCTGGCCAAAAATCCGACCCTCGACGCCTGGTGGGCGCTGCTCTCCCGCGAGGTGAAGTGATGGTGTTTGATTTCACCGGCAAAACCGTCTGGGTCACGGGCGCGGGGAAGGGGATTGGCTACGCGACCGCACTGGCGTTTGCCGAAGCCGGCGCGCAGGTGACCGGGTTCGATCTGGCCTTCCCGCAGGATGACTATCCGTTTGCCACCGAAACGCTGGACGTGGCGGATGCCGGGCAGGTGCATGAGGTGTGCGGGCGCGTGCTGGCATCGCTCGACCGCCTGGACGTGCTGGTCAACGCGGCGGGCATCCTGCGCATGGGGGCGACGGACCAGCTCTCGCAGGAAGACTGGCAGCAGACCTTCGCGGTCAACGTCGGCGGCGCGTTCAATCTGTTCCAACTGACCATGGGCCAGTTCCGCCGTCAGCAGGGCGGGGCGATTGTTACCGTGGCGTCCGACGCGGCGCACGCGCCGCGCATCGGCATGAGCGCCTACGGCGCATCGAAAGCGGCGCTGAAAAGCCTGGCCCTGACCGTCGGGCTGGAGCTGGCGGGCAGCGGCGTGCGCTGCAATCTGGTGTCGCCGGGCTCAACGGATACCGATATGCAGCGCACCCTGTGGAAAAGCGACGATGCGGAGCAGCAGCGTATTCGCGGCTTTGGCGAGCAGTTCAAGCTCGGCATTCCGCTGGGCAAAATCGCCCGCCCGCAGGAGATAGCTGCGACCGTGCTGTTCCTTGCCTCCGATGCCGCCAGCCACATCACCCTGCAGGATATCGTGGTGGACGGCGGCTCCACGCTGGGGGCGTAAATGATCTGGAAACGTCATTTATCGCTTGAGGAGCTGAACGCCACCAGCGTGAATACCCTGGTGGCGAACCTGGGCATCGTCTATACCCGCCTCGGGGACGACGCGCTGGAAGCGGAGATGCCGGTGGATGCGCGTACCCATCAGCCGTTTGGCCTGCTGCACGGCGGGGCGTCGGCGGCGCTGGCGGAAACGCTTGGCTCAATGGCCGGATTTCTGATGACCCGCGACGGGCAGAGCGTGGTGGGCACGGAGCTGAACGCCACGCATCATCGGGCGGTATCCCACGGCAAGGTTCGCGGCGTGTGTCAGCCGCTGCATCTTGGGCGTTCGAGCCAGAGCTGGGAGATTGGGGTCTTCGACGAGCAGGGGCGGCGGTGCTGTACCTGCCGGTTGAGTACGATGGTGTTGGGCTAACTCAGATCAAAGTGATCGGCTTAACACTGTGGTGTAAATCTCTGGTTTGACCACGCATTATTGCGTTTCAAAGTTGTTAAATTTTTCCGGTTGTTCTAGAAACAAAATGTAACATCTCACTGTTTCACGACAACGGACAACAACTATGAACAACTCAGGGAAATACCTTACATGGGCAGGGCTCTCCGTTGTGGGAGCTTTTGCCCTGGGCTATATCGCCCTCAACCGGGGGGAGCAGATCAACGCGCTCTGGATCGTCGTTGCCTCGGTCTGCGTTTACCTGATCGCCTATCGTTTTTATGGCCGCTATATCACCAGGAACGTCCTGGGCGTTGATGCAACGCGCATGACGCCTGCCGTCCGCCATAACGACGGTCTGGACTATGTGCCGACCGACAAGAAAGTGCTGTTCGGTCACCATTTTGCGGCGATTGCCGGGGCAGGCCCGCTGGTGGGGCCGGTGCTGGCGGCGCAGATGGGTTACCTGCCGGGGATGATCTGGATCCTCGCCGGGGTGGTGCTGGCGGGGGCGGTGCAGGACTTTATGGTGCTGTTCGTCTCTACCCGCCGCGACGGACGTTCGCTGGGTGAGCTGGTGAAAGAGGAGATGGGGGCCACTGCCGGGGTGATTGCGCTGGTGGCGACCTTTATGATCATGGTGATTATCCTCGCGGTGCTGGCGATGATTGTGGTGAAAGCGCTGACCCACAGCCCGTGGGGGACGTACACCGTTGCCTTTACCATTCCGCTGGCGCTGTTCATGGGGATCTACATCCGCTACCTGCGTCCGGGACGCATTGGTGAAGTGTCGGTGATTGGCCTGGTATTCCTGGTGTTCGCCATTATCTCCGGCGGCTGGGTGGCGGAAAGCCCGACCTGGGCCCCGTTCTTCGACTTTACCGGCGTACAGCTGACCTGGATGCTGGTGGGCTACGGCTTTGTGGCGGCGGTGTTGCCGGTGTGGCTGCTGCTGGCCCCGCGTGACTACCTCTCTACCTTCCTGAAAATCGGCACCATTGTCGGGCTGGCAATCGGTATTCTGATTATGCGCCCAACGCTGACCATGCCGGCGTTAACCAAATTTATCGACGGTACCGGCCCGGTCTGGACCGGCAATCTGTTCCCGTTCCTGTTTATTACCATCGCCTGCGGTGCGGTGTCGGGCTTCCACGCGCTGATCGCCTCCGGGACGACGCCGAAGATGCTCGCGAATGAAAATCAGGCCTGCCTGATTGGCTACGGCGGCATGCTGATGGAGTCCTTCGTGGCGATTATGGCGCTGGTATCCGCCTGTATTATCGACCCGGGCGTGTATTTCGCGATGAACAGCCCGATGGCGGTCCTGGCTCCGGCGGGCACCGTTGACGTGGTCGCTTCCGCCGCGCAGGTGGTGAGCGGCTGGGGCTTTGCGATTACGCCTGAAACGTTGACGAGCATCGCCAGCGAAGTGGGCGAGCAGTCCATTATCTCCCGCGCGGGCGGGGCGCCGACGCTGGCGGTTGGCATGGCGTATATTCTTCACGGCGCGCTGGGCGGGCTGATGGATGTCTCGTTCTGGTATCACTTCGCCATTCTGTTTGAAGCGCTGTTTATCCTGACGGCGGTGGATGCGGGAACCCGTGCGGCGCGCTTTATGCTGCAGGATCTGCTGGGCGTCATCTCCCCGAACCTGAAGCGGACCGATTCGCTCCCGGCTAACCTGCTGGCTACGGCGCTGTGCGTGCTGGCGTGGGGCTATTTCCTGCATCAGGGCGTGGTCGATCCGCTGGGCGGGATTAACACCCTGTGGCCGCTGTTCGGTATCGCCAACCAGATGCTGGCGGGCATGGCGCTGATGCTCTGCGCGGTGGTGCTGTTCAAGATGAAGCGCCAGCGCTACGCGTGGGTGGCGCTGGTGCCGACCGCGTGGCTGCTGGTCTGTACCCTGACGGCGGGCTGGCAGAAGGCCTTCAGCCCGGATAACAAGGTGGGCTTCCTGGCGATCGCCAACAAGTTCCAGGCGATGATCGACAGCGGCAAGATCCCGGCACAGTACACCGAATCGCAGCTGTCGCAGCTGGTGTTTAACAACCGTCTGGACGCCGGGCTGACCATCTTCTTTATGGTGGTGGTCGTGGTGCTGGCGTTGTATTCTCTCAGGACCGCGCTGGCAGCATTGAAAGTCGACGCGCCAACGGCGAAAGAGACGCCGTATGAGCCAATGCCTGAAAACCTGGAAGAGATTGTGACCCAGGCCAAAGGGGCGCATTAACCCGTGTGCCGGGTGGCGCTAGCGCTTACCCGGCCTACATTCCCTGTGAGATCAGAACTATGTTCGACACCCTTTCCAAAGCCGGTAAGTACCTGGGACAGGCCGCCAAAATGATGATTGGCGTGCCGGACTACGACAACTACGTCGAGCATATGCGCGTCAACCATCCAGACCAGACGCCCATGACCTACGAAGAATTTTTCCGCGACCGCCAGGACGCCCGCTACGGTGGCAAGGGCGGGGCGAAGTGCTGTTAACCCTCTTTCGGGAGATAGAGGCTGATCTGCTCCTGCTTACAGCCGTAGATCGCCGCCAGCTTTTCGCGGGTGCGCTTTTGCGGACGGGAGTCCAGCGCTTCCAGCTGTGACACGGCGGACTGGCTGATGCCGAGTTTCTCCGCCACCTCCTGCTGGGATAGCCCGCGCAGGATACGCCACGCGGCCTGCAGGCTGACGTTCTGCCAGGTCATGATGCTGCACACGTCTCCGGGCAATTCCACGTCATCCAGACTATCGTGTTCGACCTCAATATCCTCCAGATCGTCATCGGTTTCGTCGTCGATCTCTGCCATCTGTGAGCACATGCGGAAGTATTCGTGATAAGGAATAACCACATACTGCGTTTTACCGTTATCGTCCTTAATTAGCTGAACAGCCATAGGTGGCTTTCTCCTCATGCAGGTAAGTCGTTGAAGTTCTGCGCTTGACGGCTAAAACATAACAATGGTTATCGGGATCGTCCCGAAGCGTATAGATGATGCGGTAATCGCCAACGCGAAGCCGGAAATGATTTTCTGTCGCCGATATTTTTTTGATATCGGGCCGGGGTGCCGAGCGGTCATCCAGTTCGGCAAGCTTTACCTCAATGCGGCGTTGATACCGCTCGTCAATTCTGGAAAAAGCCTTTTTTGCACCATTAGACCAGACAATCTTCATCCGTACCTCCACTGTACGCCCACACAAATTATAAGGAAATAATAAGACTATTAGATAAATTCCGAATTTCTTATGGGGTACTGTAGAGCGGACATAAAACGGAAGTAAGCGGTAAAAAGCGAAACATCGAGGCGGCTCGACAAGGCCTCTGCCGGGCGACAGAGGCTTGCAGAAAAGGTGCGATCAGGCGTTCAACCCGCCGTCGACATCCAGCCCTGTGCCGGAGATCTGCCCGGCGGCCGGGCTGGCAAGGAAGGTGACCGCCGCCGCGATGTCTTCCGGCTGGCCGTAGTGGCCGACCGCGATCATCTGGCGCTGGGCTTCCGCCTGTTCGCCGTCTTCCGGGTTCATATCGCTGTTGGTGGGGCCGGGATGCACCAGGTTAACGGTAATGCCGCGCGGGCCCAGATCGCGCGCCAGGCCGCGGGTGAGGGAGTTAAGGGCAGACTTGGTCATCGAGTAAACGGCAATGCCCGGCATCGCCACGCGGTTCGCCAGACAGCTGCCGATGTTGATGATGCGCCCGCCGTCGGACATGTGCACCAGCGCTTCCTGAATGGCGATCACCACGCCGCGAATGTTGACGTTGATCAGCGCGTCGATGTCCGCCAGGGTCATGGACTCCAGCGGGCCGCCGCGCGCGATACCCGCGTTGTTGACCAGAATATCCAGCCCGCCAAGGGAACGCGCTGCATGGGTAACGGCATCCTGAATCGCCTGCGCGCTGGCGCTGTCGGCCTGAATCGCTTCGCCGTGCCGCCCAAGCGCCTTAATTTCATCGGCGACCGCCTGGGCTTTATCGGCGGATTTTTCATACGTAATAACCACATCGGCACCGGCGCGTGCCAGCGACAGCGCGATAGCCCGACCCAATCCACGGCTGGCGCCGGTAACCAGCGCCTTTTTACCTGTTAAATCGATCTGCATGATGACCTCGTGACGAGAGTGGTGAGAATCATCATTAGGTATAGCCTGTCGGCGCGATTAACGGCTGAAGGATTCCACCTTCTCAAACGCGGCGCGCAGAACGTCGGGCGTTAACGTCACCGGCAGAGAGTGAATCGACTCCACCGGGCGCAGGGTGTGGGCAATGACCTTATCCAGCGCTTCCCGGTTATTGATGTCAACGTCCAGCGCGCGAAGCGTGGTCGGCAGGTTAAAACGCCGGTACGCCGTCACCAGTTGCGCCAGCACATCGTCCTGACCGAGCAGGGCGCTCTGCACCAGAATCCCGTAGGCTACCTTGGTGCCGTGCAGATATTTTTCCGTCTGCGGCAGCATGGTTAAGCCGTTGTGTACCGCATGTGCTGCCGCCACGCGGGTATAGCGTTCGCCCAGACCGCCGACCATCCCGCCACCGGCAATAATCGCATCCACCACGTCCCGGAACGCCTGCGTCTGGTCACCGCGCTGCTGGTCGGCCAGCGCCTCTTCGCTGCGCGTCAGCAGCACGTCGCGGATCGCCAGCGCGCCGTTGATGCCGAGCCGCACGGTCAGCGGCAGGTTCTCCGGCTCAGGTGCCAACACCACCGCTTCGTACCACTTCGCCAGCGTATCGCCGATGCCTGCCAGCAGATATTCCGCTGGGGCGTTAAGGACGATCTGCGGCTCCACCAGCACCAGGAAGTTGGCGTCGTCGAAGATCTCAAAATGCAGCGCCTGACCGGCATCGTTGTACCAGACGGAGAGCGGGGTCCACGCCGCGCAGGTGGCGGCAATGGTGGGGATGCCCACGAACGGAACGCCTAAACGACGCGCCACGGCTTTCACCGTATCCATCACCGCACCGCCGCCGACGCCAATGACCACGCTGGCGTCGCTGCCGGATTCATTCACCAGATGAGTGACGTCGCGCTCGCTGCAGTGGCCTTTAAAAAGCAGGCGTTTCGCCCCCGGCGCGTGAAAGCTCTCCGGCAGGAACGGGCGCGCGCCGTCGATAGCGCGCTCGCCGTAAATCCACACCGCGCGGGAAAGCTGTTCCGGGGTAAAGAAGTCATTCAGACGCGCAAGGCTTCCGGGATGGGAGAAGTAGTTCGCCGGGCCAGGCACGACGCGGATATCGGTGTTGCTCATGGTGTTGTCCTTTTTTAGCAAGCGCTAACCCGATGTTATGTCTGGACATCCGGATGGCTAATAATATTTCGCTTTATCTTATGCCTTTTCCGTCGTTGTCAGTCAACCGGAGCTGTGAAAAATTCGATAAATCAGAAGAGTTATGAAGGATTTACGCGGATGGTTTCCAGTCGCCTTGAGATGCGCGGTATCAGCCTGGCCTTTTCCGGCTTTCAGGCGCTGTCGCGCGTGAATTTCACCTTAACCGGCGGATCGGTACATGCGCTGACCGGCGCCAACGGCGCGGGGAAATCGACGCTGATGGCGGTGCTGTGCGGGACGCACGACCACTATGAAGGCGAAATCTCCATCAATAACCAGCCGGTAAGCATCCGCGAGCCGCTGGACGCCAAACGGCTGGGCATCCACCTCGTGCAGCAGGAGGTGGACGTGGCCCTGATCCCGGGATTAAGCATCGCCGAGAACATCATGCTCGACCAGCTGGCGCAGCCGGGGCATCGCTTCAGCTGGCGCGCCGTCCGCCAGCAGGCGAGACAGGCGCTGGCGCAGCTGGATGTTTCTCTGGACGTTCGCCGCTCCATCGACAGCTGCACGCTTGCCGAAAAGCAGCAGATTTTGCTGGCGCGCGCCCTGTCACACCACTGCCGTTTTCTCATTCTTGATGAGCCCACCGCGCCGCTGGACGCGCACGAGAGCGAGCGCCTGTTTGCGGTGGTGAGACGGTTAAAGCAGCAGGGCATCGGCGTGGTGTTTATCTCCCACCGCATTCACGAGCTGAAGGCCATCTGCGACACCCTGACGGTGCTCCGCGACGGCAAGCTGATTGAGTCCGGCCCGATGGCCGATCTGAGCGGCGAAGCGATCGTCGAGAAGATGCTCGGCCACGTGCTGAGCGATATCTACCCGCCCGCGCGGCCGCCGCACGGCGACGAAACGCTGCTGCGGGTGGAAGGGCTGCACGACGACGCGCTGCTGAAAGATATCTCGCTGCACCTGCGCAAGGGCGAAATTCTCGGCATTGCCGGGCTGGCGGGCGCGGGCAAAACCGAACTCTGTAAGGCGCTGTTTGGCGCCAGCAAAAGCCGCGTCGCGAACGGCGAGCTGAACCATCAGGACTGGAAACCGCGCGACCCGGCGGACTCGGTGCTGCGCGGCCTGGCGCTGGTGCCGGAAGAGCGGCGCAAAGAGGGCATTTTTATCGACGAGCCGGTGAGCATGAACCTTGCCGTGTGCGCCGATAACAGCTTTTCGCGCTGGAGCCTGTTCGGCCATCGTCAGGCGTGGCGCTGGGCGGAGGAGGTGATCGCCCGCGTCGGCGTGCGCGCCCGCGGACCCGGGCAGGTTTTGCGACGTCTCTCCGGCGGCAACCAGCAGAAGGTCGCCATCGGCAAGTGGCTGCGCAATGACGCGAGCGTGCTGATCTTCGACGAGCCGACCAAAGGCGTGGACGTGAAGGCCAAAACCGATCTGTTCCAGCTGATCGACGGCCTGGCGCGCGAGGGCAAAGGGGTGATTTACGCCTCGGGCGAATTTGCCGAACTGGTCGGGCTGTGCGACCGCATCTGCGTGCTGTGGGACGGGCGCATCGTGGCGGAAATCGCCGGGGCCGAGGCCCGTGAAGAGACACTACTTTATTATTCAACCGGAGGAACGGCGTCGTGAGCAAGGCCCTTTCAGTAAACGCGGCGGCGTCTGGCCGTCAGCAGATTTTCGATTTTCTCTACAAGTGGGGCATGCTGTTAACCGTCGTCGCGCTGGTGGCCGTCTTTGGCCTGGCGTCGGACAGCTTCCTCGATCCGAACAACATCATCAATATTCTGCGTTCGATTGCCATCGTGACGGTGATTGCCATCGGCGTGTCGATATCGCTGACCATTGGCGGGTTCGATCTCTCCGTGGGGTCTACCGCGTCGCTGGCGAACGCGCTGGTGATTTCGCTTTTCGTCTGGCACGGCTTCGGCACCACCGAGTCGATTCTAATCACCCTCGCGCTCTGCACGCTGGTCGGCCTGTTTAACGCCTTTCTGATCGTTATCCTGCGCATTCCGGACATGCTCGCGACGCTGGCCAGCCTGTTTGTCATTCAGGGCGTGGCGATGACCTACAGCTACGGCGGGTCGATTACCGAGAACATGGTGCTGCCGAGCGGCGACATGGCGGAAGGCACCATCCCTGCGACGTTCAGCCTGCTGGGGCAGGTGCCGACTATCGTGATCGTCATGCTGGTGGTGACGGTTCTGGCGCAGCTGGGGCTGTCGCTCACCACTCACGGTCGTCGGATGTACGCCATTGGCGGTAACCCGGAAGCGGCGCGCCTCTCGGGGATTCGCACCACCCGCTACAAGGTGGCGGCCTACGTGATTGCCTCCCTGCTGGCGGGCCTGGGCGGGATTTTGCTGGCCTCGCGCATTGGCTCGTCGCAGGTAAACGCGGGCGGCGGTTACCTGATGGATGCGGTGGCGGCGGCGTGGATTGGCTTCTCGCTGGCCGGGTCCGGCAAGCCGAATGCCCTGGGGACCCTGGTCGGGGCGGTGATTCTCGGCGTGCTGTCGAACGGGCTGGTGATGCTCTCCGTGCCGTATTACGCCATGGACATTATAAAAGGGCTGGTGCTCGCGGTAGCGCTGGCGATTACCTACATACAAAAACGCTGACAACACAACGGGATAAAAAATGAAAAAGATTGCACTCTCTTTGGTGGCATTAGGGTTATTCACCGCTCTGCCTGGCTTCGCGGCCACGCCCGCACCGCTCCCGGCGGCCATTGCCAACCATGACGGCCCCATTCGCATCGCGGTGATCCGTAACCTCGGCTCAGACGACAACACCACGCAGTTTATTGCCGGGGCCATTCAGGAAGGGAAGAAGCTTGGCTTTAAGGTCAGCACCTTTTTAAGCAACGGGGACGACGCCAAATTCCAGGACTTCGTGAACCAGGCCATCAGCCAGAAGTACGACGGGATTATCCTGTCTCAGGGCCGCGATCCGTACTCCACCGCGCTGGTGAAGAAGGCGGTGGACGCCGGGATTAAGGTCGCGGTATTTGATACCGCCGTCAACGGCGAGATCCCGGGCGTGACCGTTACCCAACAGGACGATGCCTCTCTGACGAATCTCTCCTTCGGCCAGCTGGCGAAAGATTTCAACGGCAAGGCTAATATCGTCAAGCTGTGGGTAGCGGGCTTCCCGCCGATGGAGCGTCGTCAGGCGGCGTATAAAGAGTTGCAAAAACAGTACCCGGACATCAAAGAGCTGGAGTCTATCGGCGCGGTCTCCTCTGACGTGCAGGGCGACACCGCCAACAAGGTGGGCGCGATCCTCGCGAAATACCCGAAAGGCAAAATCGACGCCATCTGGGGAACCTGGGACGCCTTCAGCCAGGGGGCGTATAAGGCGCTGAAGGAGAACGGCCGTACCGAGATCAAACTCTACAGCATCGACATCTCCAACCAGGATCTTCAGCTGATGCGCGAGCCGGGCAGCCCGTGGAAGGTGAGCGTGGCGGTGGATCCGAAGCTGATTGGGGCGACCAACGTGCGCCTGATCGCCAATAAGATTGCCGGGGAAGCCACGCCTGCGACCTACGATTTTAAGGCGGCCGCTATTCCGCAGACGCTGCTGACCGCCCAGCCGGGCGCGGTGAACGTGGCGTCGCTGGGGAAAATCATTCCGGGTTGGGGCCAGACGGAAGATTTTATCGCGCCGTGGTTTGCGACGCTGGAAGCGAAGAATAAATAAAACCCAGCCGGGTGGCGGCTGCGCCTTACCCGGCCTACATTTCGCACCCGTAGGCCCGGTAAGCGCAGCGCCACCGGGCGAAAGGAGCTCAAGGTGACTCATTTACCCCCTCCCGAATACAGCCGCAACATGCGGCTGATTGGCCATAGCGATCAGGGTGGTCGCCCGGACGGCGTGCAGCTGATGGTGCACCGCGGTTTCGCTTATATCGGCCATATGGTGTCGCAGGGCTTTTCGATTGTCGACGTGCGCGACCCGAAAAACCCGAAAGCGGTGGGCTACGTGCCCGCGCCGCCCGGCACCTGGAACGTGCATCTGCAGGCGCATGATGACCTGCTGCTGGTCATCAACGCCCGGGATCTGTTTGCCGATGCCCGCTTTGCCGACGAGAAGGTCTACTATACCCGGCAGGTGGGCGAGACCGTCAGCGACGTGCAGGACAAAGGCTGGAGCGCTGGCCTTCGCGTTTTTGATATCTCCACGCCGGACGCGCCGCGCGAAATCGGCTTTCTGCCGCTGAGCGGCATTGGCATTCACCGCATCTGGTACGTCGGGGGCCGCTGGGCGTACGTGTCGGCGCTTATTGACGGTTTTACCGACTACATCTTTCTGACGATCGACCTGGCCGACCCGCGTAAGCCTGAGGTGTCAGGGCGCTGGTGGCTGCCGGGCATGAACCAGGCCGAAGGCGAACAGCCGAACTGGCCGGAAGGGAAACGCTACGCGCTCCACCATGCGATTATTGCCGGCGATACGGCGTACGGCAGCTGGCGCGACGGCGGCCTGACGCTGCTGGACGTGAAGGATCGTACCCAGCCGAAGCTCATTAGCCACCGCAACTGGAGTCCGCCGTTTGGCGGCGGCACGCACACCGCGCTGCCGCTGCCGGACCGCGATCTGCTGGTGGTGCTGGACGAAGCGGTGCTCGATAACCAGGAAGACGGCGAGAAGCTGATCTGGCTGTTTGATATCCGCGAGCCGTCGAACCCGGTCAGTATCTCTACCTTCCCGCAGCCGGATGAAATCGACTACGTGGCGAAAGGGGCGCATTTCGGGCCGCACAACCTGCACGAAAACCGGCCGGGGAGCTTTGTCAGCTCAACGCTGATTTTTGCCACCTATCAGAATGCGGGCGTGCGCGCGTATGACATTTCCAATCCGTATCGTCCGGTTGAAACGGGGGCGCTGGTGCCCGCCGCGCCGGCGAAAATGATGGATACCCGCCCGAATCGCCCGCAGGTGATCCAGTCGTGTGACGTGTTTGTGGATGCGCAGGGAATTATCTACAGCACGGACTATAACGGCGGGCTGTCGGTGATTGAGTATCTGGGGTGAGTTTTTGCCGGGTGGCGGCTTCGCCTTACCCGGCCTACATTTTGCTCTCGTAGGTCCGGTAAGGCGAAGCCGCCACCGGGCAAACGTTCTCAACTGTACTGCCGCACCCGCGCCACCAGATCTTCCGCGCTGTCGATACGGTCGGCAATCACGATCAGCGCCTTGCCGAGCGTTATCGCGTGGCGCAGGCACTCGTGGCGCATCGCCTCGTCCTGAATGGTGTCGATATCCGCGACGTGGGAAAGCCCGACGCTGCGGCGAATGAGTTCGGTGCCGCAGAAGCCAATGGCGTCATGCCAGACCTTTTTCAGGAACGCGGAGGCATAGCCCGGCGCGCCGAGCGCCGCGTCGCGCGTTTTCTCGTGCGCCAGCGCCTGGAAGCGTTCCGCGAAGGTGTTCCACAGCTCCTGAATATCGGTCAGGCGCTGCTCGCGCGCGGCGGCGGCATCGCGAATGCCCAGGTGCCCCGGCAGGCCGCAGAAGTTGAGCAGCAGGTTGCCGATGGCGGTGCCGATATCAAAGCCCATCGGGCCAAAATAGCCGAACTCGGCATCGATGGCCTTCAGGCTGCCGTCGGCCACAAAAATCGAGCCGCTGTGAATGTCTCCGTGCAGCAGGGCTTCAGCCTGAGAAAAGAAGCGGTGCTTGAGGGCGGCCACGGCCATTTTCAGCTGGGCGTCGTCGCGTAGCGCGGCGACGTCATTTTCCAGCTCGGCAGGGTAGCTGTTGCGTTCGTGGATCTGGTACGGATCGTTGAAGAACAGATCTTCGGTGATCTCGCACATCTCCGGGTTGATGAATTTCGCCACCTGCGCTTTCTTCTCGTGCGGGTGCAGGTAGAAATCGCTGGTGTGGAACAGCGCGTGCGCGAGGTATTCACCCAGCTGACGCGCCGCCTGCGGGTAATAATTATTTTTGATCAGCTCGCCGCGCCAGATGCGATGGCTGGAGAGATCTTCCATCACCATTACCGCCAGTTCCGGGTCAAAGTGGTGGATTTTCACGGTGTGCTGCGGGCTGTGCCGGTAGTGCTCGACCAGCGTTTGCGCCTCCAGACGGGCGCGATCCAGCGTCAGCGGCCAGGACTCGCCGACGCAGCGCACGTAGGGCAGCGCCTGCTTGACGATGATGCGGCTCACGCCCGCGCTGTCGATAATTTTAAAAACCAGATTGAGGTTGCCGTCGCCTACCTCCTGCGCCTCCACCAGCGATGAAGGATCGTCAAGGCCGCCAAATTGCCTGGCATATTCCACGGCGTCCTGAGCGGTAAAGGTACGGTATTGCGACATGGCCTGCTCCTCACGGGTTTGCTAATAAAGACATGTAGACGTCTATACATCTGGATTTCATCCTGACACAATGTGCTACAACAACGCAACAGGGAATTAACGACATGCAGACATTACAGACGACCAGCCTGCGGGTAGCGGATAATCAGCTCTTTATTCTCGACCAGCAGGCCCTTCCGCAGGAGAAACGCTGGCTGGATGCCTCAACGGTAGAGGCGCTGGTGGGGCATATTCACGCCCTGCGGGTGCGCGGCGCGCCGCTGATCGGTCTCTCTGCAAGCCTGCTGCTGGCGCTGCTGGCGGAAAACGGCAAAAGCCGTGACGGGCTGGCGGTTGCGCTGGAAACCCTGCGCGCGTCCCGCCCGACGGCGGTGAACCTGATGAACAACCTCGACCGCATGAAGCGGACGCTGTGGCAGGAAGATTTTGTTCCGGCGCTGGTGGCCGAAGCGCTGCGCCTGATTGACGAAGACAAACGACTTTGCGATGCGATTGCCAGCGCGGGCAGCGCGCTGGTGAAGCCCGGCAGCCGTCTGCTGACCCACTGCAACACCGGCGGGCTGGCAACGGCGGGGGTCGGTACGGCGCTGGGGGTGATTGCACGCGCGCACCAGGAAGGCAACGTCAGCAACGTCTGGGTGGATGAAACCCGCCCCCTGCTGCAGGGGGGGAGATTAACCGCGTGGGAACTCGGCGAGCTGGGCGTGCCGTATCAGCTGATTACCGACTCCATGGCCGCCAGCCTGATGGCGAAAGGGCAGGTCGACGCCGTGTGGGTGGGCGCAGACCGCATTGCGGCCAACGGCGACGTGGCGAATAAAATCGGCACCTACTCTCTGGCGGTGCTGGCAAAATTCCACGGCATTCCGTTCTACGTGGCCGCGCCGCAAACGACCCTCGACCCGGACTGCCCGAACGGCGACGCGATCCCGATTGAGCAGCGTGCCGCCAGCGAGGTGACGGGCGTCGCCGGAAGCTTTGGCGCGGTGCAGTGGGCGCCGGAAAACGCGAAGGTCTACAACCCGGCGTTTGACGTGACCCCAGCCTCGCTGATTAGCGGCTGGGTGCTGGATACGGGCGTGGTCACGCCGGAAGAGGTTGCGGAAGGGAAATTTGCCTGAGTCCGGCTATCCTTTAAGGGGCTCCCTTAAGAGGACAACATCGTGACGCTCGACCCTGAAACAGACTTAAAACTGGAGCGCGTAGTGGACGCACCGCGCGACCTCCTGTGGCTCTGCTGGACTACGCCCGAACACATCAAACACTTCTTCATCCCTGCACCGCATAAGGTGCTCGACTGCGATCTCGATTTGCGCGTGGGCGGGCGGTTCAACACCGTGTTTGAGGTGGACGGCCAGCGGATGGATAACCGGGGCGTGTTTCTTGAAATCGACCCGGGGAAAAAGCTGGTCTTTACCGACGGCTATACCGAAGGCTGGAAACCGGCCGAGAAGCCGTTTATGACGGCGATCCTGCTGCTGGAAGAGGTGGGCGAGGGCAAAACCCGCTATACGGCGATTGCGCGCCACCCCACGAAGGAAATCCGCGAGCAGCATGAACAGATGGGATTTCACGAAGGGTGGGGGATTGTGCTGGATCAGCTGGTGGCGTATGTGAAAGGGCTTAACGCGTAGTGCGCGCTGGTGCCCTCACCCCGACCCTCTCCCACAGGGAGAGGGAGAAAAGATCAGGCCAGGCGTGGATACGCATCCGCAATTGCGTCACCGGTAAACTGGGCAACCCAGCCTTCCGGGTTATCGAAAATACGAATCGCCGTAAAGTTCGGCTCTGAGCCCATATCAAACCAGTGCGGCGTGCCCGCGGGCACGGAGATCAGGTCGTTTTTCTCGCACAAGACCTGATATACCTCATCGCCGATGTGCAGGCAGAACAAGCCCGCTCCTTCCACGAAAAAGCGTACTTCGTCTTCGCCGTGGGTGTGTTCGTTCAGGAACTTCGCGCGCAGCGCGTCTTTCTGCGGATTGTCGGCGCGCAGGCTGATCACGTCCCAGCTCTGGTAACCCTTCTCTGCGACCAGTTTGTCGATCGCATGTTGATACGCCGCGATCACGGCTTCAGGCGCGGGATCGTGTCCTAAATCGCGATCCGCCGCCCAGCGTTCAAACCGCACGCCTTTCGCGTTGAGCCGTTGGGCAATCTCGGCGGCGTCGGTGCTGTGCCACTGGTGTTGACTGGCATCTTTGTCGGAATAAATGGTCAATGCGCTCATGAAGGGATCTGCTCCGGGTTAATTTCGTCAAACTGGTGGACCTGATGGTGGTGGCTTGCGCCGTCATCATCACCGCGAATCAGCTGCAGGGTACGAAAACCTGCCTGTTCAGCCGCGTCCAGCTCCTGATGAATATCGGAGAGGAAGAGGATCTGCGACGGGGCGATGCCCGTTTGTGCCGCAATGTTCTGATAAGACTGCACCTCGCGCTTGGC
The DNA here is from genome assembly GCF_052974705.1 of Enterobacter sp. fkY84-1. Taxonomy (NCBI): domain Bacteria; kingdom Pseudomonadati; phylum Pseudomonadota; class Gammaproteobacteria; order Enterobacterales; family Enterobacteriaceae; genus Enterobacter; species Enterobacter sp. fkY84-1. The sequence continues at coordinate 1,221,595 of NZ_CP169393.1, forward strand.
GCCGATGTGGGTGTCGAAATAGCCGCTGAACAGATGAGTAATATCACCTTCGTCGCTGTAGCCAAATAACAGTTTCTGCGCGGCGACGGAGCCAGAGGAATAAACATAGAGATCAATCCCTTGCGCTTTCCATTTTTCCAGCGCCGGGAGCACGTCCGGGTAGAGATGGCCGGTAAAGTCGCCGTTAACGTAGCCGTCGTGCCAGATGATCCCCTGCAGCGCTTTAAGCGCCGTGGATTTACGGTCTTCATCCATAAAGGCAAACAGGGCGTCGATAAGTTCGCTGACGCTGGCGTGTGGGTTAGCGATTTCATCACGCAGGTTGTCCAGAATGGATTTGACCGGCTCGGCGTACTGCTGCGCGGTCACGAAGGCCGCCAGTCGCTCACGCGCGTAGGGGAACAAAACATCATGGACAAAACGAATATCGCTGGTGGTCCCTTCAATATCCGTCACAATCGCGCGAATCATACTCTCTCCAGTTGTCGTAAACGCATTTCGCATTCAAATAAGAACTCTAATCCTTCCAGATGACGCCGGGCTTCGGCCACGTCGCTTCCCCAGCAGGTTAAGCCATGACCGCGCAGAAGAAAACCATAATTAAGCGGCCGTTCCTGGGCGTAATGAGCGATGCGTGAGGCGAGGGCGTCGATATCCTGGTCGTTATCAAAGACCGGGATAGCCACCGTGTCCAGATGCGTGGTTTGTCCGGTGAGGGATTTTTGCATCTCAAAGCCGCTGATGGTGAGCTCGGCCTCTTTGACCAGACGCGACAGCACCGTGGCGTTAACCGTGTGAACGTGCAGCACGGCGTTGGCTTCCGGGAACAGGCGATAAATCAGCGTGTGCAGACCGGTCTCCGCCGACGGTTTACGACCGGACGGCGCGCGGTTGGTGGCGATCTCCACCTGCAGAAAGTCATCGGTTGTGAGGCTACCTTTGTCCTTGCCGGATTCGCTGAGCCAGCAGAGATGTTCGTCCTGACGCACCGACATGTTACCGCCGGTAGCGGGCGCCCAGCCTTTGGCACCGATCCAGCGGCAGGCATCGACCAGATGCGCGAGTTGCAGGTTGTCTGTCATTTCCTTTTACCCTCTCGGCCAGGAATATTCATATGGTTTATACCCGTCATACTTCAAGTTGCAGGTGCGTTGGCTGCACTCACTCACCCCAATCACGTACTTATGTACGCTCCCGGGGATTCGTTCCCTTGCCGCCTTCCTGCAACTCGAATTATTTAGGGTATAGACGTCTAAGCGTCTTGATTGCCAAAGACTAACATCGTGTTATAGTGGCAGCAACATAAGTATTACAAGCAGGCACAACACAATGAGCATTAACGCCTTGATTCCGCAAAGTAAACTTCCTAACCTCGGTACTACCATCTTTACGCAGATGAGCGCCCTGGCGCAGCAGCACAACGCCATTAACCTTTCTCAGGGGTTCCCGGATTTCGACGGCCCGGCTTATCTGCAGGCGCGTCTGGCGTATCACGTGGCGCAGGGGGCGAATCAGTATGCGCCGATGACGGGCGTGCAGGCGCTGCGGGAAGCGATTGCCGACAAAACGGCTGAGCTGTATGGCTATAAGCCCGATGCGAACACCGACATCACGGTGACGGCAGGGGCAACCGAAGCGCTGTACGCGGCCATCACCGCGCTGGTGCGCGCGGGGGATGAAGTCATCTGCTTTGATCCGAGCTACGACAGCTATGCGCCTGCGGTTGAACTCTCCGGCGGCGTGGTGAAACGCGTGGCGCTCCAGCCGCCGCATTTCCGCCCTGACTGGCAGGCATTTGCCGCGCTGCTGAGCGACAAAACCCGTCTGGTGATCCTGAATACGCCGCATAACCCGTCGGCGACGGTGTGGCAAAAAGCCGATTTTGCCGCGCTGTGGCAGGCTATCGCCGAACGGGAAATTTACGTCCTGAGCGATGAAGTCTACGAGCACATCTGCTTTGCTGAGGAAGGGCATGCCAGCGTGCTGGCCCATCCGCAGCTTCGTGAACGTGCTATCGCCGTCTCTTCGTTTGGTAAGACCTACCATATGACCGGCTGGAAGGTAGGGTACTGCGTGGCCCCGGCGGCCATCAGCGCTGAGCTGCGCAAAGTGCATCAGTACCTGACGTTTGCCGTGAACACGCCGGCTCAGCTGGCGCTGGCGGATATGCTGCGCGCGGAACCCGCGCATTACCGCGAGCTGCCGCACTTCTATCGTGAACGTCGGGATCTGTTTGTGGCGGCGCTGAGCCAAAGCCGCCTGGAAATTTTGCCGTCTGAAGGAACCTATTTCCTGCTCGCCGACTACAGCGCGATTTCCGAACTGGACGACGTTAGCTTTTGCCAGTGGCTAACGAAAGAGGTCGGCGTGGCCGCCATTCCATTGTCGGTGTTCTGCGCCGATCCCTTCCCGCACAAGCTGATCCGCCTGTGCTTTGCGAAGCAGGAATCGACGCTGCTGGCGGCGGCGGAGCGTTTGAACACGCTCTGATTATTTCACCGTCCACGCTTCTGAGTAACGGCGGTCTGCAAACAGCTCCAGCAGACCGTTGATTTGCTTGAGGCGCAGCACCTCATCGCTGTCCATGCCCAGCTCTTTGCCTATTCGCTCATCATTCCAGCCGAGCTGTGCCAGTTCGCGCACGATATCTGACATGGCGTTGATTTGATGCCGACCCCGCGCCCGATTGTGGCGAATCGTGGCGGCCATACGGTCATGTTTATCCTTCCGGTGCTGGCGCAGGCAGGTGACGGGGAGATATCCCCTGAGCTGACGCTTCAACGCCGCCCGATTTTTGCCGATTTCGTGGCGATGAAAGCCATCCACAATTTCGTAGTGATGGGCTTCACTTTCCGTCACAACAATAGGTTGGGTGAATCCATCGAGTTCGAGCGACTTGCTGAGCAGCCGTTTTTCCGGAGGGGCAACGTTATTGGGGTTGTAGTCGTTAGCGATAATCGCGTCCTGTTTGATCCAGAGAACGCAGTCTATCGGTTGCTCGCGAAAAGGGCTGTTTTTATGGATCGCTTCGCGAAAGGCATTGATGGCGTTAATCCTATCCTCCTCGGAAAGTGACTGAAGGTACGTTTCGATATCGGTAATTATTCTTTGTCGCATAAAATGCCCCACTCCTTGCGCTTCGCCTTCACTCGTTCGCTGTAGCGCTGATAATGTTTAGGTTTATTCGGGCTGAACGACAGCGCCCTGCACCAGTAGTCATTATTAAGTAAAACCTTACAAATACGGCGCCATGAGGGGATGTCTTTGGCGCCGATATCGCCGTCCTGCGTCTCGGGGATATCCGGCATGCCTCTCTTCTGATACCAGTGCAGATAGATCGCGATTTTATTGCGGTAATGCTCAGCCGTGTTTTGCGGCATGCTGTTCAGCAGGAGCATGGCGTAGTCGCGCCAGCCGAGGTGATCGGGTTTGAGGATTTTCCGGTGGCCATAAAAGTGGTTGTCCTGCCCGGCGTAGAAGCCGCCGCTGCGCACGCCGCTGACGCGCTCGCACATGGCGGCCCAGCGCTCGGGCTCGAGAACGTGATAGAGCCAGAGTCCCTGGCGCTGTTCCGGGCCGAAGGGCTCGCAGATGCGCATATAGCGCGGCGGGACGCCCGCCTGAAACATGAGGTTGTAGAGCGGGTTATAGCTGCTTCCGGATTTTGCAAACCATGTCCAGATGTCTGCGGTTTTCCAGTCGTAAAGAGGATAGACGTACCACGCGTGCCCGCCGGGCGCGGTGGTTGTCCAGGGCTTATCGTCCGCGAAGCGATGCTTGCGGTTGTTGGCGATGGTCAAAAATCGGTTATAGGATTCATCGGCGCGAATGCCCACCAGCATGGCTGCCGGACGGTGCAGTGCAAACCAGTCGGAAAACGAGCGGACAAAGGCTTCAAAGGTCATTCCCGTCTGGTAAAAATCAAAATAATCCGCAGCGGTGATGGCGCCTTCCGGCGGCTGGCGCACCCAGCGCACGTCCGGCGCCCAGCATTGCCATTCAGGCTGATACTGTGAGAGGGAATTTTGCGTGGTCAGCGGAAGCGCCACCCAGTAAAAGTGCTCGATGACGTCCCGGTAGCCTTCGCGCAGCGCATTAACGTGCTCAATGGTGCAGGAGAACTGTGCTTCCCAGTCAATAAAAAGCACGCTGATTTTTCGTTTTTGCGCCCGGGCCATTTGCGCGGTGAGATGCAGCATGACGGTGGAGTCTTTGCCGCCGGAGAAGGAGACGCAGATGCGGGAAAAGGTGGCGAACGTCCAGGCAATGCGCTCCTGCGCGGCCTCCAGCACGTTAAGCTGCAGGGGATATTTATACAGTGACATGTTCAATCTCTTCCTGAGTATGACTGTCGGGGGCTTTTATTTACGCTGATAAACCATGAATAGTAAAGATATTAAGGAGAAACCGGAATAATAAGATCTTCCATTAAAGGATTTGTTGCCCGAATGTAATTAAAAAGTATTCAGGCGATATCGCAAGTTATTCCACTTCGATTTTTTCAATGAATTGCGTAAACACGCTGCTGTTTAACGCCGAGCGATTGTAAAGCATGTAAACATCTACTTGAGGAATCGCAAAAGGCAAGGAAATGCTCTTCAGGTTGAGATGGTCTTTATATCGTTCAAACAATATTGTTGGTACAAAGCCTATTAAATCACTCACGCCAATAATATTCATAATCGAAAGCAGTGAGTCACTGCGGAAACAGACGTTGCGTTCCGGAAGGAGAATGTTTGACTGCAGCTGGAACTCTTTTATGCCATTCTCCTGACTGCGCATCAGCGTGAATTTTTCCTGGCCGAGTTCCTCAATCGTTGCGCTATCGCCGAGGCGGGGGTGATCTTTGCTGCACGCCAACAGCATTGCTAACTTCATAAAGCGGGTACAGACGATAGAGCGACTGTTAACGGGAGCAAAGCTAAACACCAGGTCGGCCTTGCGGTAGGCGAGCAAATCCTCGGCTGACTCAGGAGATAAGAGCACATCATTATGTTCTATGTCGTAATTTTCGTCTGCAAGCAGAGAGCTTAGCAGGCTGCCGAAGCGCCCATGGGCCACAATCTGCGGGCAGTAGATGACAAAGCTCTTTTTGATCTGCGCGTTATTCAGGATATTAATGGTTTGCTCAATGCTATTAAGGTTTTCTTCCAGATGGTGATGCAAATTGATCCCCACCGTCGTCGGGGTAATGCCTTTACCCGAACGAATAAAAAGCGGGTCATTCAGTTGCGCGCGCAGGCGTTGCAGGGACTGGCTCACTGCTGAGGGCGTGATATAGAGTGTTTCCGCTGCCTTGCTAATGCTAAGGTGCTGATAAATGCACTCAAAAATGACTAACAGATTAAGATCGAATTTTTTAAGGTCGTAAAGATTTGCCATAAATCATCCTGAGTGTGTTGTTGTCATCACATTACTGATAACTATAGTTCGAAGTTAATCATTTACAATCCTTGTGATTAACCTACTTAATTTGTTTTAAATACGAGCTTAATATATCACGAGGCTGGATTATTGAAATAGAACTTCAGCCGTTATTAAGATATTTTTATCTTTAAAACTTGCGGCGTTGTTCTCAAATAACCATTATTGGTTATACATTCGCTGTGACTCATTATTGTCACTTTCGTTCTGGCCACCAGGCAGACCACTTATTGCAACTCATTCTCATTATTAAGCCTCTCGTTGAGTCAGGCAGACGCGGAGGCTATTCGGTAAAACCTATCACAGCCATAGGGCGGAATGCCGGCGTGACGCATTGCCCAAACTGAAAACCGGTGCTGTAATCAAACCGCTGTTACGGCCTGAAATAAGGTATGTAGAGCGCAACGCAACGCCAGCCCAGGCTGGCACTGAAAGTTCCTGTGGAAAGTTCAGGTATCAGGGCCGCCCACCAGGGCGGCCTTTTTACGTTCAGGCTTTCCGTTAGTTCCGTTCACAAGGTTGTCTTGTTGGCGTTGTAAGGTTTGGCTGATTGATTTGATAAAGCATACGCATTAGCCCCGATGGATAAAGTTGGTTACCTTACATCTCAACGAAAACACGGAGGAAGTACAGATGTCTTTGATTAACACTAAAATTAAACCTTTCAAAAACCAGGCGTTCAAAAACGGTGAGTTCATCGAAGTAACCGAGAAAGATACCGAAGGTCGCTGGAGCGTCTTCTTCTTCTATCCGGCTGACTTCACCTTCGTTTGCCCGACCGAACTGGGCGACGTGGCTGACCATTACGACGAACTGCAGAAGCTGGGCGTAGACGTTTACTCTGTGTCTACCGATACCCACTTCACCCACAAAGCATGGCACAGCAGCTCTGAAACCATCGCCAAAATCAAATACGCGATGATCGGTGACCCGACTGGCGCCCTGACCCGTAACTTCGACAACATGCGTGAAGATGAAGGCCTGGCTGACCGTGCGACCTTCGTTGTTGACCCGCAGGGCATTATCCAGGCTATCGAAGTTACCGCTGAAGGTATCGGCCGTGATGCGTCTGACCTGCTGCGTAAAGTAAAAGCAGCGCAGTATGTCGCTTCTCACCCAGGCGAAGTGTGCCCGGCTAAATGGAAAGAAGGCGAAGCAACGCTGGCGCCATCTTTAGACCTGGTCGGCAAGATCTAAGTCTGTAAAGCCTGGCGGCGCTGCGCTTGCACAGGCCTACAGTATCGTAGGCCGGGTAAACGACGAGCCACCCGGCAATCAATGGGCGCACCCGCGCCCATTTCATTCCAGCACCATGATGCAAGTTGCATTCAGGCCGCCCGTATAAGGCAGCTTGCATGATGACGTTTTAAGAGAGGGAAGAACCATGCTCGACACCACGATGAAAACCCAGCTCAAGGCCTACCTTGAGAAACTGACCAAACCCGTTGAGCTGATTGCCACGCTGGACGACAGCGCGAAATCGGCAGAGATCAAGGAACTGCTGGCAGAGATCGCTGAACTGTCACCAAAAGTGACCTTCAAAGAGGATAACTCGCTTAACGTCCGTAAGCCGTCTTTCCTGATCACTAACCCAGGCTCTGAGCTGGGGCCGCGTTTTGCCGGCTCGCCGCTGGGGCATGAATTTACCTCGCTGGTGCTGGCGCTGCTGTGGACCGGCGGTCATCCGTCGAAAGAGGCGCAGGCGCTGCTGGAGCAGATCCGCGACATTGACGGTGATTTTGAGTTTGAAACCTATTACTCGCTCTCCTGCCACAACTGTCCTGACGTGGTGCAGGCGCTGAACCTGATGTCGGTCCTCAACCCGCGCATCAAACACACGGCAATTGATGGCGGTACCTTCCAGAATGAAATCACCGATCGCAACGTGATGGGCGTTCCGGCGGTGTATCTGAACGGTCAGGAATTCGGCCAGGGCCGTATGACGCTGACGGAAATCGTCGCCAAAGTGGATACCGGTGCCGAAAAACGTGCCGCAGAAGCGCTGAACAAACGCGATGCTTACGACGTGCTGATTGTCGGTTCCGGCCCTGCGGGTGCGGCGGCGGCAGTCTACTCCGCACGTAAAGGGATCCGTACCGGTCTGATGGGCGAACGTTTTGGTGGCCAGGTACTGGATACCGTGGACATTGAAAACTATATCTCCGTGCCGAAAACCGAAGGCCAGAAGCTGGCCAGCGCGCTGAAGGCGCACGTCAGCGATTACGACGTGGATGTGATCGACAGCCAGAGCGCCAGCAGGCTGGTTCCGGCAGCGGTCGAGGGTGGTTTACACCAGATTGAAACCGCCTCCGGCGCGGTGCTGAAAGCGCGCAGCATCATCATTGCCACCGGCGCGAAATGGCGCAACATGAACGTGCCGGGCGAAGATCAGTACCGTACCAAAGGCGTGACCTACTGCCCGCACTGCGACGGCCCGCTGTTTAAAGGTAAGCGCGTGGCGGTGATCGGCGGCGGAAACTCCGGCGTGGAAGCGGCGATCGATCTGGCGGGGATTGTTGAACATGTAACCCTGCTGGAGTTCGCGCCAGACATGAAGGCCGACCAGGTTCTGCAGGATAAAGTGCGCAGCCTGAAAAACGTCGACATCATACTGAACGCGCAGACCACGGAAGTGAAGGGCGACGGCAGCAAGGTCACCGGTCTGGAATACCGCGACCGCGTGAGCGGCGACGTGCACAGCGTGCAGCTTTCAGGGATCTTCGTGCAGATTGGTCTGCTGCCAAACACCACCTGGCTGGAAGGGGCGATTGAGCGCAACCGCATGGGCGAAATCATCATCGATGCCAAGTGTGAAACCAGCGTGAAAGGCGTATTTGCCGCGGGCGACTGCACCACCGTACCGTACAAACAGATTATCATCGCCACCGGCGAAGGGGCGAAGGCGTCTCTGAGCGCGTTTGACTACCTGATTCGCACCAAAACCGCATAAGAAAAGAAAGTAAGGGTACACCTGCAATAGCGAGAGGCCACCGAAAGGTGGCCTCTTTTTTTTATCTGACGACCATCACCGGTATATGGGTGTGGCGGATGACGCTGGAGGCGTTAGAGCCCAGCAGATGTGTGGTAATGGACGGGTTACGCGAACCGATAACCACCACGTCTGCCTTCAGTTCGGTCGCCAGTTCATTTACCGCATCGCGTACGCTGCCGAATCTGACGTGCGTTTTGATCCGTGAAGGGTCGATGCTGAAGTGGCTGACCATGGTTTGCAGGCGATTTTCCGCCTCGTGCTGCAAATGTTCCTCGAAGCGACGCACATCGGCGGCAAAGCGGTGCAGGCTCAGGCTGGCGGAGCCTGGCAGCACGTGTAGCAGATGGATGACACCGTCCTGCTGCGCCAGAAACTCCGCGTGGCGTACGGCCTTGTCGCTCAGCTCCATTTCAAAAACATCAACCGGCATAATGATTCTCTGATACATACCCGTTTCTCCTTGTTTATAAACGCTGTATTCATTCAACCACAAAATAGTCATGGTTTCTGTAAGCGCTCCGTCAGTTTTCTTATCTTGCCAGGATAAATCTCAAAAGACCCGTATTCACAGGCAGACCTTCAGGGGTAGCTACCCTTATACACTTACCCGGAACCTTTCGGAGGTCGCATGAAAGCACTTACGTATCACGGTCCACACCATGTTCGCGTCGAGAATGTCCCCGACCCCATCATCGAACAGCCCGACGATATTATTCTGCGCGTCACGGCCACGGCTATCTGCGGCTCCGATTTGCATCTCTACCGCGGAAAGATCCCGAAGGTGCAGCACGGCGATATTTTTGGCCATGAGTTTATGGGGGAAATCGTCGAGTGCGGCGCAGAGGTGAAGAATTTGCAAAAGGGCGATCGCGTGGTGATCCCCTTTGTTATCGCCTGCGGGGACTGTTTCTTCTGTCGCCTCCAGCAGTATGCGGCCTGTGAGAATACCAACGCCGGGCAGGGTGCCGCACTGAACAAAAAGCAAATTCCCGCGCCTGCGGCGCTGTTTGGCTATAGCCACCTCTACGGCGGCGTGCCGGGCGGGCAGGCGGAATACGTTCGCGTACCGAAGGGTAACGTCGGACCGTTTAAAGTCCCGCAGCTTCTTTCTGATGATAAAGCGCTGTTCCTGTCCGACATTTTGCCCACGGCCTGGCAGGCGGCAAAAAATGCGCAGATTGAAAAAGGCTCAAGCGTAGCCGTTTTCGGCGCCGGGCCGGTGGGGCTCCTGACCATTGCCTGTGCGCGGCTGCTGGGGGCTGAGCAGATCTTTGTTATCGATCACCATCCCTACCGGTTGCGATTTGCCGAGGCGCGCTATGGCGCTATCCCCATCAACTTCGATGATGACAACGATGCGGCGGAAAAAATCATCGAACAGACCGCGGGCCAGCGCGGCGTTGACGCCGTGATTGATGCGGTCGGGTTTGAAGCGAAAGGCAGCACCACGGAAACGATCCTCAGCAATCTTAAAATCGAAGGCAGCAGCGGCAAAGCGTTGCGTCAGTGCATTGCTGCCGTGCGTCGCGGCGGGGTGGTCAGCGTACCCGGCGTATACGCAGGGTTTATCCATGGCTTCCTGTTTGGCGATGCCTTTGATAAGGGGCTGACGTTTAAGATGGGCCAGACGCACGTCCATGCCTGGCTGGGTGAACTGTTACCGCTGATCGAAAAAGGGCTGCTTACGCCGGAGGAGATCGTGACCCATTATCTCCCCCTTGCGGATGCGGAACGCGCCTATAAGATTTTCGAAAAACGGGAGGAGGAGTGCCGGAAGGTGATTCTGGTCCCGGGCGCAGAGACCCCCGAAGCCGCAGAGCAGACCGTTAAAGGGCTGGTGAATGCCTTCCCGGGCGGGGTTGCCTGAGAATATTCGCTTACCAGTGGCGTTCAAGATAGAGCACGGCCGTGACGATAATCGCCACAAAAATCAGAAAGATAAGTGTGATAACGCCTATCTCACTCATGACCGTCCCCGCGGCACCAAAACAGGTTAAGCGTGGATTAAGGCCATTTTGCGCGGTATAGGAAAATTGGGTGAATTTGCGGAAAGAGGATGCGGCTGCATCCTCTGTGCAAAGCGGGTAGGCGCTTATTCAGAAGAGATTAACGCAGGTAATCGCCCGCGGCTTCTGGCTGGTAGAGCAGCTCCAGCACTTCCAGATGGGTCGAGGCGCCACCCGGTAATTCCCAGTGGATCGTATCCCCCGTACGCAGCCCCAGCAGTGCGGCACCCACAGGGGCCAGAACAGAAAGCTGTGTGCTGCTGTCGGTCATCTGAGCCGGGTATACCAGCGTACGGGTCAACTCTTCACCGGTGGTCAGGTTGCGGAATTTCACCTGGCTGTTCATGGTGACCACGTCATGTGGCATTGTCTCAGGCGTGCACATCTGTGCCCGGTCGAGCTCCTCATTCAGGGCGTCGGCCACGGGGAGCGAGGCGAACTCCGCTTTTTCCAGCAGCCTGTCGATACGTTCTGCGTCGAGCTCATTGATGATAATGGTAGGTCTGGACATTTTTTACTCCATGTCGTTAATGCTGCGTCTAACGCAGAAACTGATCCAAAAGAAAACCCTCGCCGTCTGGCAGCGAGGGTTTAACTCTCCCGATGATACTGGCTGAGCGCGCAAGTTTGAAGTGATGAAAGTCACATTCATGGGCCATATGAATTTTCGCTGAAATTTATTCAGTCTTCATTCCTGACGGAATACGTTACGCTGAGTGTCCTGAACCCGGGCGTTGCCCATCAACGAGAGAGAATTATGTACTTCTATCAACCGTCTCAGGGGCACGGCCTGCCGCATGACCCGCTGAACGCCATTATTGGTCCACGTCCGATAGGCTGGATCTCCTCTTGCGACAAGGCCGGTCAGCTGAACCTTGCACCGTACAGTTTCTTCAACTGCTTTAACTACCGCCCGCCGATCATCGGCTTTTCCAGCAACGGCTGGAAGGACAGCGTGCGTAATATTACGGAAACCGGGGAGTTTGTCTGGAACCTGGCAACGCGCGATCTCGCACAGGCGATGAATCAAACCTCCGCGATGCTTCCCCACGATCGGGATGAATTTAGCTTTGCCGGACTCACGCCAGCGGCCAGCCAGCTGGTTAACGCCCCCCGCGTTGCAGAAAGCCCGGTGAATTTTGAATGTCGACTGTCCCAGTGCATTCAGCTTACCGGAGCCGACGGTACGCCGGTGGACACGTGGCTGGTGCTGGGGGAAGTGGTCGGTATCCATATTGCCGAAACGCTGCTGGAAGAGGGGATATACCAGACGGCGAAAGCGCAGCCCATCCTGCGTGCGGGTGGGCCGACGGCATACTATGGCATCAGCGATGAAAACCGGTTTGATATGGTGCGCCCGGGCGCGGATCAGTAACCGGCTTTATCAATCACGAATTGTTTACCGCAGTTACCCGGATGTGGCTGCGGGGCAAATGAGGCCGCAGAAAGCGGGTTGTTAATGGCGTCAGCCTTCAGCGAAATCTGCATCTCGGTCAGATAAGCCGGATTGCCGTTGCAGGTCAGCTTGAACGCTCTGACGTTCTCCTTGCCCCAGCTTTTGGCTACGGCACTGTCAAAGTCGCTGCGATTGACGGGTTTTCCGTAGTTATTGGCAAGGAATTTACCGACCGCACTGTTTTTAACTTCCTGATTCATCCGCACCATCGTGCCGAAATAGGCATCCGGATCGAAACCAAAGCAGACGCCATGTTTGGCGTATTCGTAGCGTTCCAGGCAGGAATTACCGCCCGCACCCGGCATCACGTCGTTGAGCTTTGCGGCAGCAGAAAGCGACAGTCCGGTTTCGGCGGCATCGCATTTGCGGCTGGCCTTCACTTCCGGCATGTTCGGAATGGGGCGCGTGGCGCAGCCAAAACGCATCCATCGACGTTCATCCACCCCGCGTGCGGCAATGGATTTCGGCAGGCCGGGCCATAGCCCGTGAACGGTCAGAAAATCAGCTTTATTTTCGCGCTCTTTTTGCAGGCGACATTCGTCAGGTTCATTGCGGTTGCGCTCGACCATGCTCTGGCAAAACCCGGTTTGCCAGGACAGAGCCAGCACATAGCGATCGAAATCGCCATACTGGGTTGCCTTGAGCGGTTCTGCCTGCGTGGAGAAAACACAGAGGGCAAGCGCGATTGCCCCAGACGGGATAACGATATCCTTCCTGAACATATGATTTCCTGATCGAATGAGCGTGATTGATTTCTGGGGGTTATTAAAGCACAAAAAGCGCCCGCAGGCGCTTTCTGGATATCAGGAATTTAGCTTAGGCTGCGCCGGGCACCAGCACTTCCGTGGCGATAATCACGATAATCAGCCCAACCATAACGGGCACTGAGGTGCGTTTTACCACTTCAAATGGCGAGATTTTCGCCATCCCGGCAACGGCGACGACCACGCCCGATACCGGGGAAATGGTACGGCCCAGGTTTGACGCCTGCAGCATGGGAATGGAGAGATAGGCCGGGTTAATACCGGAGGAGTGGGCCAGTTTCGGGATCATCTCCACGAAAGCGTAGAAAGGCGCATTGCCGGAACCGGTGGTCATGGCCGCCAGCATGGTGAGTACCACCAGGACCAGCATCAGGATAATACTGGCCGAGCCGAACGAGGTGGCGATAGAGATCAGGCTCTGGATAAAGCCGATGGTGCTCAGACCCTGAGCAAAAACGCCCGCTGCCACCAGCAGCATCACCACGCCAGCGAAGGCATCCGCCATACCGCGATAGGCGACTTCCAGACCCGAGAACACCTTTTGCGTGTTGAAACCGCGCACAAACTCCAGCACGGCAGCCAGCAGCATGCAGATAACCAGAATGGTGATGATGTGCAGCTGCGGGCCCCATTTGCCGTCAAAAATCAGCACTCCGATAATCGGCGTGAAGGGCAGAATGGCATAAAACGCGGGTGCGGTGGTGGTGATCTCACTCACGTCCATCATCTCGTGGCTGATGTTTTCTTTCTTATCCAGATAGCGCTGCCAGAAGAAATGCGCGATTCCCATTCCCACAATGGCGACAATAGAGATTGGCAGCGTGGTTTTAAAGGCGAAGTCGATGAGCGACATCTCCGCAGCCTTTGCCGCCAGCACAACGTCGCCGGAGGTTGGGGAAAGAATAATGGCTGCCGGAGACGCGCAAATGGCTGCTGCCGCGCCGCGGCTGATACCGACGTTCACCATGACCGGGAACAGCGTGGCCATGAGCAGTACGCCAAGTCCGGTTGCCGACGACACGGCCAGCGACATCAGGCAGGCGAGGAAATAGGCGGCGACCATCAGCAGATAGGGTGAGTTGATGTATTGCAGCGGTTTTGAGGCAAGCTTAACGACCATGTCGTTGGCACCGATATGGGTCATGTAGGCGGCAAAACCGCACAGCATCATGATCATCATACCCAGGTCGCCGCCGCGGCTCATGAGTAATATCTTAATGTATTCAACAATATCAGTGGCGGTGTAACCCGTACTGGTTGCACTGGCAGGTAATACCTGATGTCCCATTATGGCGCTGATAATCAGCAGCGTTAAACCGCCAACAAATAATACGCCCGTGGCCGAATAGCCTTTAATGATGTAGCGTGCGACACCGACAATGACGACGACCCCAATAAGGAGTTCGAATAACGTAAGCATGATTTCCCCTGTATCTCTGCTGCAATGGAGCACAAAAAATCAATAAAAATAAGAAGGATGAAAATGTGCCGAATAAATGGCCTGTTCTTGCTGATTAAAATCAATAAACAGACGACTAGAGAGCAGAACAACCGTGTTTTTGCCATGGCTCTTACATTTACGCCATGAGAGTCTTGACCGTCAGAAATAGCGCAATATGTCCTTACAATGATAACAGATTGTTAATATTTTGTGTAATTCAGCATGTTGCTGATATACAAGGCTAAACAGGTTAAAGGCTTACTTTGAATGTGCTTATTCAGACTTGCGGTCCAGTTTATTGAGAATATTCCCGAAAAAAGGCCGAATAATTAGGAATAACGCTGATGTCGTTAAGCCTTGATTCAACTACTTTATGGTAAACTTTGCCTCGAATACTAAGAATGGTAATTGCATTGTGATCGTACGTAATACATTTTTCTCAATTTTATTGTTTATTTTTGGGCAGTTAACGTTTTCTTCTGTTGCACAGGCAGAGGACAACGCGACGGATAAAGGGTGGTTCTCAACCTTTACGGATAATGTCTCTCAGACCTGGACGGCGCCCGAACATTATGATCTCTATGTTCCGGCAATAACGTGGCATGCGCGTTTTGCTTACGACAAAGAGAAAACCGATAAATATAACGAGCGTCCGTGGGGCGCTGGTTTCGGTCAGTCGCGCTGGGATGATAAGGGAAACTGGCATGGCATCTATCTGATGGCCTTTAAAGACTCCTTTAATAAATGGGAGCCGATTGGGGGCTACGGCTGGGAGAAAACCTGGCGCCCGCTAGCCGACGAGAACTTCCATGTCGGGTTGGGCTATACCGCGGGGGTCACCGCACGTGACAACTGGAACTACATTCCGATCCCGGTGCTGCTGCCGTTGGCCTCTATCGGTTACGGCCCCGCAACGTTCCAGATGACCTACATCCCGGGCACGTACAACAACGGTAACGTTTACTTCGCCTGGATGCGTTTTCAGTTTTAACTGAAAAAACGTTACCTGTTGGTGATAAAACGCGCAGCCGTTGATTCATAAACGATAAAAATCTGCCAGTGAAAATTAACGCGACTTTAGTCACTTTTTATCAAAGATCCGCTGGACAAAAGGTCTCACAATTGATGTACTGGTAACCGACACAGCATTTGTGTCGTTTTTTAATGTAAAGGTAATTTTGATGTCTAAGATTAAAGGTAACGTTAAGTGGTTTAATGAGTCCAAAGGATTCGGTTTCATTACTCCTGAAGATGGCAGCAAAGACGTGTTCGTACACTTCTCTGCAATCCAGTCTAATGGTTTCAAAACTCTGGCTGAAGGTCAGCGTGTAGAGTTCGAAATCACTAACGGTGCCAAAGGCCCTTCTGCTGCTAACGTAATCGCTCTGTAATCCAGACGCGTCAGCAAGAATTTCAAAACCCGCTCACTGAGCGGGTTTTTTTCGTTTTGAATCAGCCAAGCAGATACATTTTCAGGAAGCTGGCCACGATCAGCACGCTTAACAACACCATGCCTGCGCTCATCAGACTCTGTTTCATTCTGTCACCCTCGTTCAGTACTGCATCCAGAGTGACAGAGAAAAATTAAGCCAACATTAACGGTTCGGCTGTTAATGCGCGCTTGCAGAAGAAAATAGCCAAAATGCGATCCCCGTCATCGCAAAGGAGCCGAGCATATTGATTGCCATATTCATCAGCGCCCAGCCGATACGGCCTTCCTGAAAGAGAAAAACCGTTTCCGCAGAAAAGGTTGAGAAGGTGGTTAACCCGCCGCAGAATCCGGTGGTAATCAGGACTTTCCACATTGGGTCAATGTGTGTCATTCGGTTAAACCAGGCCAGCCCCATGCCAATGATAAAGGCACCTATCAGGTTTGCAGCCAGCGTCCCCATGGGAATCGCCTGATGCAGGGGGTTAAACCGCATACTGAGAAACCATCGCGCAACGCTACCCGTTCCCCCACCAATAAAAACGGCTAAAAGTAGTTGTAACACGCTAAATACCTGCTATTTGATGTGTAAGAGAAGCGAGTTTAACGCCGTTTATGATGAGGGGACAAATATGTATGTTGCGGTAGGGCAATTTGCGGTCACGCCTGACTGGCAGGCTAACGCGTTAAAATGCGTCAATCTGATGATGCAGGCCCAACAGAAAGGCGCGTCGCTGCTGGTGCTTCCTGAGGCGCTGCTGGCCAGGGATGATAATGACCCGGATTTATCCGTGAAGTCCGCGCAGCCGCTGGACGGTGAATTTTTACAGCAATTGCTCGCGCAGAGCGTGGGCAATACGATGACGACGATCTTAACAATCCATGTTCCCTCTACGCCGGGTCGGGCGGTGAATACGCTGGTGGCGATTCGCGGCGGAGCCATAGTCGCACGTTACGCCAAGCTCCATCTTTATGATGCCTTCAGCATTCAGGAATCACGGCGCGTCGACCCAGGAGACCGTGTTCCGCCGCTGCTGGAGATTGACGGATTAAAGGTTGGGCTGATGACCTGCTATGACCTGCGTTTTCCGGAGCTGGCACTCCATCTGGCGCTACAGGGGGCGGACGTGCTGGTTCTGCCTGCCGCGTGGGTTAAAGGGCCGTTAAAGGAACATCACTGGGCAACGCTGCTGGCGGCACGCGCGCTGGATACCACCTGCTATGTCGTTGCTGCAGGAGAATGCGGAACGAAGAACATCGGGCAAAGCAGGGTGGTCGATCCGCTGGGTGTGACGATTGCCGCCGCTGCGGAAGCCCCGGATTTGCTGGTGGCAGAGATAAACATAGACAGAATTGCGCTTGCGCGTCAGCAATTACCTGTTCTTCGCAATCGTCGGTTTGCGCCACCGCAATTATTGTGATGTTTTTTTCAACAATGCTTGATTCACCTTGTTACAGATTGCTATTGTGTGCACGCGCTAAATGACCGTTAATACAGTCAGGTTTTGGCGCTGAATGCAGCCTGTTTTAAGTAAAGAAGGTATCTATGGGTGAGATTAGTATTACCAAACTGCTGGTGGTTGCCGCACTGGTCGTCCTGCTGTTTGGTACCAAGAAGTTACGCACGCTGGGTGGTGACCTGGGGGCTGCCATCAAAGGCTTTAAGAAAGCGATGAACGACGATGATACAGCCGCGAAGAAAAGCGCTGAGGATGACGTCCCGGCAGACAAGCTTTCTCACAAAGAGTGACAGCAACGCCTGCGGGCTTGCGAAAAAAAACCGGCTCATGAGGCCGGTTTTTTTGTATTACTGTAAATGAATATTACAGCATTATTTAACTTCTTCGCCTTTTGCCTGCATATCTGCATGGTAGGAGGAGCGAACAAACGGGCCGCATGCGGCGTGAGTAAAGCCCATCGCCAGCGCTTCGGCCTTCATTTCATCAAACTCGTCCGGGCTCACGTAGCGCTGTACCGGCAGGTGGTGACGGCTTGGCTGCAGATACTGGCCCAGAGTCAGCATGGTTACACCGTGGCGGCGAAGATCGCGCATCACCTCGATGATTTCATCGTTAGTTTCACCCAGACCTACCATCAGACCTGACTTGGTCGGAATATGCGGATGCGCTTCTTTGAAGCGTTCCAGCAGTTTCAGAGACCAGTTATAGTCAGCGCCCGGGCGCACCTGACGATAGAGACGCGGTACGTTTTCCAGGTTGTGGTTAAACACATCTGGCGGCGTCGCGGTCAGGATATCCAGCGCGCGGTCCATACGGCCGCGGAAGTCTGGCACCAGCGTCTCGATTTTGATGTTTGGGCTTTTCTCGCGAATGGCCGTAATACAGTCAGCGAAGTGCTGCGCCCCGCCGTCGCGCAGATCGTCACGGTCAACGGACGTGATAACCACATAGCGCAGCGCCATGTCGGCGATGGTCTGCGCCAGCTTCTGGGGTTCGTTAGCATCAGGTGCGACCGGACGGCCATGAGCAACATCGCAGAACGGGCAGCGGCGGGTACAGATAGCACCCAGAATCATAAACGTCGCGGTACCGTGATTGAAACATTCAGCAAGGTTCGGACAAGAGGCTTCTTCACAAACGGAGTGAAGGCCATTCTTGCGCATCGCCGCTTTGATCCCCTGGATACGCGAAGAGTCGGCCGGAAGTTTGATTTTCATCCATTCCGGTTTTCTTAACAGCGCCTCGCGCTCTGTAGCCACGTTTTTAACCGGGATAAGGGCCATTTTATCGGCATCGCGGTATTTAACACCGCGTTCCATCACAATGGGTTTACTCATAGCGTGCGTGTTCCAGTTGCGAATATCGAAGGAAAGCGTTTCAATTCAAGGGAATGTTGTATTTATCAACTATTTTTGAACGAACGACAGGCAGTATATCATTGAAACGGTCGTTAAAGCAGCCTGCCAGATCGCCAATTTGTAAAATAGTTGTTGTTTTGTGCCTTTTGCCCTGCCTGTCGCAGGGGCTTATGCTGGCTCAACCTGTCAGAAGGCCTGACGGATAATGCGGATGACGTTTTCCAGAACCGGATCGCGCAAGCTCAGCTTGTTGTAATGCAGTGAAATTTCAATAGATTCCGCATTAAGCTGGCTGAGGGGGATACTGTCCAGCGGCCAGCATTTCCGGAGCAGGCTGTACAGGCGCGATGGCATGATGCACAGCATATCGCTGCTGCCTATCAGGGATGCGGTGGTGAACATATTGTAACTGCTGAAGCTGATCTGACGTTCCGGGAAAATTTCATCAATACGCTGACGAAGGCCATGGTTGGACTGCCCTTCGGTCATGAAAGACGAGTGGTCGTAGTTGCGCAGGTTTTCGATGGTCAGCGGCTCGCTGAGGGCAGGATGCTGCTGACGGCAAACCAGTACCAGGTTATCCGCATAGAGCACATTTTGCCCCAGCGCTCTGGCACTGAAGCTGCCGCTTTCAATAATCAGGTCCGTCTGGAACTGGGCAAGCTGAACGTCAGGTTCATGGAGAGGCACATTGCGAAGCAGGAGCTGCGGAGCATGCTCTTTTACGGCCTGGAAGATCGCAGGCATGACCAGCACACCCACAGAAGGAGAACAGCCGATGGTGATGGTTCTCTGCTTATCATAGCTCCCGGTTAAATCCAGTGCGCCCAGAATCGACTCCAGCCCCTGGCTGATGTACTCATGAAGATGCGTGGCGTAAGCCGTCGGCGTTACCCCCTGGCCCTTACGGATAAATAACGGGTCAGGAAATATAGCGCGTAGCTTTTGGATTGACTGGCTTATTGCTGATGGCGTGAGATTAAGAATTTTCGCAGCGTTAACGATACCCTTATGGACATATACTGCCTCAAAAATAGTCAGTAAATTGAGATCAATATTACGTAAAGTCCGAAAAATTTGCGGCTTGTCTTCGCCACCAGGTTCATTCAGTCGTTTGGCTGGTAAATTATTATACTCCACGCTTTCACTCCGTATACATTCACAATATGAATGATAGTTGAATTTATTTATTATGCTTGTAGAGATTCGTAAAGTGTTGGTTTTGTTTCATTTGTTTATCAAAAGCAAACACTTGTGTGATAATTGCTCACGTTACTTATGCCGTGTTTGCCGTGCATGCTGGAGGCTAAATAATATGTAGCGGTAATATTCGGGCGCTTCGAAAATATAGAATCTATGGATTATTGTAAAGTGCAAAAACGGTAAATAGACAGTGGCCCGTCAAATTAGCGAGCCCTGTTGTACGATATATTAAGCAGGGATATATTCGTGCGGGGGATTGTTAAGTAGTGCTAACACGTTCTTTAACAGCACGGGACGAATCGTGTCTGGCGTAGCGGTTTCTACCCACTGGCGCATTTGCGTCATTTCCATGCCGGCGTAGCCACAGGGGTTTATGCGCTGGAAAGGCGCGAGATCCATATTAATATTCAAGGCCAGGCCATGGAATGAGCAGCCTTTACGAATACGCAGCCCCAGAGAGCAGATCTTCATTTCCCCAACGTAAACCCCAGGCGCATCGGCACGCGGATGCGCATCAATACCATATTCCGCCAGCGTGTTGACGACGGTTTGTTCCAGTAGGGTAACCAGTTCACGAACGCCGAGCTTTCTGCGCTTCAGATTGAGCAGGACGTACATCACCTGCTGCCCGGGACCATGGTACGTGACCTGACCGCCGCGATCGCTCTGGATAACCGGAATATCGCCCGTCATTAATAAATGTTCTGCTTTTCCCGCCTGACCCTGCGTAAAGACCGGCAGGTGTTCGACCAGCCAGATCTCATCGGGGGTAGTGTCATCGCGTGAATCGGTGAAGTCATGCATAGCCTGGGAGACAGGCTCGTAAGGTTGCAGCCCGAGGTGACGGACCAGAATTTTATCCTGATACAAAACTGCGTCTCCGAAGACGAGGGACAAAAGGTATGCGGGAGTATATCACAGCGGGGAGATGGGTTACCCGGCAAACCGGGTAACCGCAAAGGGACTACAGCACCATACGAACGATTTCGATATTGCCGAGCTCTTCGTACAGCGTCTCAACCTGCTCAATGTGTGTCGCAGTGATGGTAATAGAAACCGAGTGGTAGTTGCCCTTGCTGCTTGGTTTTACTGACGGAGAGTAGTCACCCGGCGCATGGCGCTGTACCACTTCAACCACCTGATCAACCAACTCAGGTTTCGCCAGACCCATTACTTTGTAGGTAAATGGGGTAGGGAATTCAAGCAGTTCGTTAAGTTTGGTTTTCATGTCAGCTCCGGCGTAACGTCAAAAAATAATAACTCCCACGTCAGGTGGGAGTTATCAGGATACTTAGTATATGGGGATCAAAATCACACTTTCAAGTGTTCGATTTTTAACCAAACCAGTGGTGGAACATCAATTTAATATAATCAATGATTTTGCCGAAGAAATTGCCTTCAGGAATTTCTTGCAGGACCACCAGCGGGCGCTGATCGATCGTTTTGCCATCCAGCTGGAAGTTGATTGTGCCCACGACCTGATTTTTCTGCAGCGGGGCGTGCAGCTCGGTGCTGTTCAGGACGTAGCTGGCTTTCAGATCCTTCATACGACCGCGCGGAATGGTCAGGTAGAGGTCTTTATCAACGCCGAGAGAAGCACGGTCGTTGTCGCCGAACCAGACGGGTTCAGACGCAAACTCTTTGCCTGCTTTCAGTGGATTCACGGTTTCGAAGAAACGGAAGCCCCAGGTCAGCAGCTTCTTGCTTTCTGTTTCACGGCCTTTAAAGGTGCGGCCACCCATCACGGCAGAGATCAGACGCATCTGGCCTTCAGTGGCGGAGGCGACCAGGTTGTAGCCCGCTTTGTCGGTGTGACCGGTTTTGATGCCGTCAACGTTCAGGCTGTTATCCCACAGCAGGCCGTTACGGTTGGTCTGACGAATACCGTTGAAGGTGAACTCTTTCTCTTTATAGATAGAGTACTCATTAGGAACATCGCGGATCAGCGCCTGACCAATCAACGCCATGTCACGTGCCGAGCTGTACTGACCGTCTGCGTCCAGGCCGTGTACGGTCTGGAAATGGCTGTTTTTCAGACCCAGCGCGTTCACGTAGCTGTTCATCAGGCCTACGAAGGCATCCTGGCTACCGGCGGCGAAATCGGCCATCGCCACGCAGGCATCGTTACCCGACTGCAGGTTGATACCGCGAATCAGCTGGGAAACAGGAACCTGCATACCCGGTTTCAGGAACATCAGAGAGGAACCCTTAAAGACCGGGTTCCCGGTTGCCCACGCATCGTTACCGATGGTGACCAGATCCGTTTCTTTGAATTTACCTGCCTTCATCGCCTGGCCGATAACGTAGCTGGTCATCATTTTGGTCAGGCTGGCCGGGTCACGGCGGGCATCGGCATTCTGTTCTGCCAGCACTTTGCCAGAGTTGTAATCGATCAGGATGTAGGATTCCGCGTCGATTTGCGGAACGCCAGGGATCATGGTCTTGATATTCAGGTCATCGGCGTGAGCTGCAGAGAGCGCAGCCGCGCAAAGGGCCGTGGTCAGCGCCATGCGCTGCACAAAACGAGCAGAAAAAGTGGTCTTCATGGTCAGAACTACGACATCCGTGATGGAATTAAAAAAAGTGCCTTACTATAGCAAATGCTATTCAGGCAGGCATCCGACTTTAAGCATGAGTTTGTGAATGTGTTTTACACAAACTGACAATTCGGATACCGCCGGTTAATTATTTCGCAACAGCGATAAATGACTGAAGCTGAGCTTCATTCTGCAGACGCTGCTGCAGGGAGGCTGCCTGCGATTTGCTGCCAAACGGCCCCATCTGAATGCGCCAGACCGCACCGTTCTGCTCAACGCGTCCTGGTACGCCAAACTGCTGGCTCAGACGCTGCTGATACTGTTTAGCCCGGGCCTGATCGCTCACAGCACCGACCTGAACCACATAGCTGCCGCTGGCCGCTGTTGGAGCCGCCACCGCGGCACTTTGCGTGGCCGCGGGCGCCGTTACGGGAGCCGACTGGGTCGCTGGTGCAGCAACGGGAGCGGGGGCTGGGGTAGGTTCACTGCCTTCCAGCACGCCCGAGGCTAAGGTCGTCGGTGCGCCAAGAAAACCGCTGCTCTTTACCGGTGCGCCCGTTGAATCGTCGCTTTGCAGCGTGTCGTTGCTGATTGGGCGTATTTCTCCCCCCGGCTGAGCAGGCTCGGCCGGAGAAGAAACGCTGCCCATTCCGCCGTCAAGATTGGGGCGGTCGGGCAGGGCATAGGTCTGTTTCGCCACCGTCGTACACGCGGTACCCGGCCCGGAGAGGGAGCCATCCTGCGCCACGATAATCGGGTCAATACGGACTTTAGTGTTGTTCGAGGTATTCAGGCGATCGGCAGACGCGCGCGACAGGGAGATCACCCGGTCATTACCGTAGGGGCCGCGGTCGTTGATACGCACGACAATCATGCGGCCGTTTGCCAGGTTGGTGATACGGGCATAGCTCGGGATCGGCAGCGTCGGATGTGCCGCCGTCAGCTGCATGGGGTCGAACGTCTCTCCGGAGGCCGTCAGGTTACTGCCTGGCTCGGCATCATAAATGGCGGCAAAGCCCGCCTGGCTGAAACGGGAAGGATCCTGAACAATTTTATAGCTTTTGCCGTCGCGCTCGTAATCCTGATTGGCACTGGCATTCAGCGGTTCATAAACGGGATCGGCACCGCTGATTTCTACGATCGGGCCATTACACACCGCAGGCTGCGGCGGCGCGACGGTTGCCTGTTGCTGACCATCATCACTAGTACAGGCCGCAAGTAAACTTGCCGCAATGCAGATCCCCAGCCACTGCTTACGCATTCCGATCCCCTTATTTTTATACGCTTTTTGACAACATTTTTCTGTGGGTATGGATCGACATCACGATACCAAACCCGGCCATCAACACGATCAGTGCCGAGCCTCCGTAACTCACCAGCGGCAGCGGTACGCCTACCACCGGCAGAATACCACTCACCATACCAATATTTACGAAGACATAAACGAATAAAATCAGCATCAACCCGCCAGCCATGACGCGACCAAAGGTCGTTTGCGCGCGTGCTGCAATCCACAATCCCCGCATGATCAGCAGAACGTATAGGGCCAGGAGTATTAAGATGCCCACCAGCCCCAGCTCTTCCGCCAGGACGGCAAAGATAAAGTCGGTGTGGCGTTCCGGTAAAAATTCCAGCTGCGACTGCGTGCCGTGCAGCCAGCCTTTACCGCGCAGGCCGCCGGAGCCAATCGCAATCTTGGACTGAATAATATGATAGCCCGCGCCCAGCGGATCGGTTTCCGGATCGAGCAGCATCATGACGCGCTGGCGCTGGTAATCGTGCATCAGGAAGAACCAGAGAATAGGGATGAACGCCGCAATCAGCACTACCGCGATACCAATCAGGCGCCAGCTCAGGCCCGACAGGAACAGGACAAACAGGCCGGAGAGGGCGATGAGGATAGAGGTACCCAGGTCAGGCTGTGCCGCAACCAGCAGCGTTGGCAGGAAAATCAGCACCAGCGCGATAGCGGTATTCTTCAGCGACGGCGGACAGACGTCGCGGTTGATAAAGCGTGCCACCATTAAGGGCACGGCGATTTTGGCAATTTCCGAAGGCTGAAAGCGGACAATGCCCAAATCCAGCCAGCGTTGCGCCCCTTTTGAAATGGCCCCAAAGGCATCGACCGCAACCAGCAAAATAATACAGAAGATGTAGAGGTAGGGCGCCCAGCCTTCGTAGACGCGCGGCGGGATCTGCGCCATCACCACCATAATAATCAGGCCCATGGCGATCTGGCCGATTTTGCGCTCCATCATCCCGATGTCCTGGCCGCTGGCGCTCCAGATAACCAGCGCGCTGTAAACCAGCAGAGCCAGCAGGATCAGCAGCATGGCTGGGTCGATGTGGATTTTGTCCCACAGCGATTTTTTATTTGGATTATCCGTCATGATTATTGGTCCTCCGCCGCAGCGGCGGCCGGGTTTTCAGCCGGCAGTTCGGTGTTGTTATCACCCAGCATAATGTGGTCAAGGATCTGGCGCATGATGGTCCCTACTGCAGGCCCGGCACCGCCATTCTCCAGAATCATCGCCACCGCGACCTGCGGGTTGTCATATGGGGCAAACGCCGTCATCAGCTTGTGGTCACGCAGACGTTCGGCAATGCGGTGCGCGTTATAGGTTTCGTTGGCTTTCAGACCAAAGACCTGCGCAGTACCGGATTTTGCGGCGACTTTGTATGGCGTTCCGGCGAAATACTTGTGTGCGGTACCGTTCGGGCGGTTTGCCACGCCGTACATACCGTCTTTCGCGATTTCCCAGAAGCCGGAATGAATGTCACCCACCGGCGCTTCGTGCGGCTGGTTCCACGGCACTTTTTTGCCGTCTTCAACCGTACTCTGCAGCAGGTGAGGCACTTTCACCACGCCGTCATTGATGAGGATCATCATGGCTTTGTTCATCTGAAGCGGCGTTGCCGTCCAGTACCCCTGACCGATACCCACCGGAATGGTGTCGCCCTGATACCACGGTTTTTTAAAGCGCTTCAGCTTCCATTCGCGCGTCGGCATGTTGCCGGAGCGTTCTTCCGCCAGGTCAACGCCGGTGTAGTGTCCGTAGCCGAATTTGCTCATCCACTCTGACAGGCGGTCGATCCCCATGTCATATGCCACCTGATAGAAGAAGGTATCCGCAGACTCCTCCAGCGATTTGGTGACGTTCAGATGACCGTGGCCCCATTTTTTCCAGTCGCGATAGCGCTTTTCTGAACCGGGCAGCTGCCACCAGCCTGGGTCAAACAGGCTGGTATTGCGGTTGATGACGCCAGCGCTCAATGCCGAGACCGCCACGTACGGTTTAACCGTGGATGCCGGCGGGTAAACCCCTTGCGTCGCGCGGTTCACCAGCGGCGTGTTGGGGTCATTCAGCAGACCGGAGTAGTCTTTACTGGAAATGCCGTCAACAAACAGGTTCGGGTCATAGCTTGGCATAGACACCATTGCCAGGATGCCGCCGGTGCGGGGATCGGTGACCACAACGGCTGCGCGGCTGCCTGCCAGCAGGGTTTCAATATACTGCTGTAGCTTAAGGTCGAGGGTCAGATAGACGTCATGCCCCGCCTGAGGCGGCACTTCTTTAAGCTGGCGAATCACGCGGCCACGGTTGTTAACCTCAACCTCTTCATAGCCGGTTTGCCCGTGCAGGACATCTTCGTAGTAGCGTTCAATACCGAGCTTACCGATGTCGTGCGTTGCGGCGTAGTTCGCCAGCTTGCCGTCTTTATCGAGGCGGTCGACGTCTTTGTCGTTAATCTTGGAGACGTAGCCAATCACATGCGTCAGCGCGGAGCCGTAGGGGTAGTAGCGACGCTTGTACCCCTTTACTTCCACGCCGGGGAAACGGTACTGGTTCACCGCAAAGCGGGCCACCTGGACTTCCGTCAGGTTGGTTTTAACCGGTATGGAGGTGAAACGGTGAGAGCGGGCGCGCTCTTTTTTGAAGGCGGCGATATCGTCGTCGTTAAGGTCAACAACGCTTTTCAGCGCTTCCAGCGTATCCTGAACGTTATCGACTTTTTCCGGCATCATCTCGATTTGATAGATGGTGCGGTTTAACGCCAGCGGGGTGCCGTTGCGATCGTAAATAATGCCGCGGCTGGGTGCGATAGGCACCAGCTTGATACGGTTTTCGTTGGAACGCGTCTGGTAGTCGGTAAAACGGACAATTTGCAGATTATAAAGGTTGGCGATCAGCACGCCGGTAAGCAGCAAAATCCCGGTGAAGGCGACCAGCGCCCGGCGCACAAACAGCGCGGACTCAGCCGTATAGTCGCGAAAAGAATTCTGTAGTTTCATCCGCTGCTTAATCTACCCTGGTCAGTCATTACTCGCGGTGATAGGGGTGGTTGGTAGTAATGCTCCACGCGCGATACAGGCTTTCTGCCACCAGTACCCGAACGAGCGGGTGGGGAAGCGTCAGCGCGGAGAGGGACCAACTTTGTTCTGCTGCCGCTTTGCAGGCAGGGGATAACCCTTCGGGTCCGCCAATCAACAGACTGACGTCACGGCCATCCTGCTTCCAGCGCTCCAGTTCGTGCGCCAGCTGCGGCGTATCCCAGGGTTTTCCTGGAATATCGAGGGTGACGATGCGGTTTTTGCCAGCGGCAGCCAGCATCAGTTCGCCCTCTTTATCGAGAATACGTTTGATATCGGCGTTCTTGCCGCGCTTACCGGCGGGGATTTCCACCAGTTCGAACGGCATGTCTTTTGGAAAACGACGCAGATATTCAGTAAAACCGGTTTGTACCCAGTCCGGCATTTTGGTGCCGACGGCGACCAGCTGCAACTTCACGCATTAACCCCAGAGTTTTTCCAGCTCATACAGGCGACGGCTCTCTTCCTGCATGACGTGGACAATCACATCGCCGAGATCGACAACCACCCAGTCAGCCGTCGCTTCACCTTCAACGCCGAGCGGCAACAGCCCTGCAGCACGTGATTCCTGTACCACGTGATCGGCAATTGAAACAACATGACGTGTGGACGTACCGGTGCAGATGATCATGCAGTCGGTAATACTGGATTTACCTTTAACGTCGATAGCGATGATGTCCTGACCTTTCAGGTCATCAATTTTGTCAATAACAAAATCCTGGAGTGCTTTACCCTGCAAGTTTTCCCCCTGGGGTGAATGAGATTGTAAAACGTTGAATTCGTAGCCAGACAGTATACCTGAACTCATGCCTGTATCGGGACAAAAGTCTCCGGTCGGGCTTTTGAAGGCGGGTATCATCCCACCCTCTGCCTGAGATTGCATCGCCATTTTTGTAAAACAATTTCTGTAAAGCAATCATCGGCGGGAAAGTCTGGCAGCGGAGAATAACAGTATGGCTTACCCTGTCAAGGCAGGATAAACAATAAGCCGCTTTTTATGCCCTCCGGCTATTCATCTGCGCTTTTCTGATACAAACCATGCGTATGGATATAGGCCAGCACCGGTGCGGGGAGCAGATCGTCACACGCTAAACCCTGCTGTAAGCGCTCGCGAATGAGGGTTGCAGAGATATCGAACCACGGCGTTTCGGCCAGATAAATCTTCCCGGCAGGCTGAGTGTGAAGATCTTCAACATTGGCGGTGAGATGATCTTCCAGCCACTGCTGGTACTGCGCTTCGCGCATGGTCAGCGGATAGCCAGGACGGCGGCAGACGAGCAGGTGGCTGTTCTCCAGAATGGTTTCATATTTATGCCATGTGGGGAAGTTCAGCAGGGAGTCCTGTCCGATGATAAAAGCCAGCGGCTGGTCTGGACCTTGTTCTGCGCGCCATTCCTGAAGCGTCTGCGAGGTCCAGGAGGGCGTATCGCGACGCAGCTCACGCTCGTCAAGCCGGAAGAGCGGCTTATCTGCGATGGCCAGGGTAAGCATCTCTTTTCGCTGCTCGCTGGTCGCCTCGGGCTGTGGACGGTGGGGCGGGACATTATTCGGCATGATGGTGACGCGCTGAAGGCCGATCAGATTCGCCAGAATTTCAACCGGCTTCAGATGCCCGTAGTGTGCCGGGTCGAAGGTGCCGCCATACAGGGCCTGTAAAGAGTGCATACTATCCATCAATAAAAACGTCTGCCAGCGCCTTGTGGCAGAGCAGCAGGGAAAGGCTTTCCAGCTCAGCCCAGACCGACTGGCCGTAATCTTGTTTTAACGTGAGTTCGGCGCGCATCAGAAGCTGTACCGCCTGGCGAAGCTGTTCATGACTCAGACGGTTGATGGCCTCGGAAGTCAAAGCCCGGCGATTTTGCCACACCCGGTGTTTATCAAACAGCGAACGCAAAGGCGTATGGGCAGACTGACGCTTGAGCGTAATCAGCAGCAGCAGTTCGCGCTGCAGCGTACGCAGCAGAATGACCGGTTCGCTGCCTTCGAGGCGCAGCTGCTGCAGAATATGCAGGGCGCGTTTACTTTTTGCCGACAGCAGCGCGTCCACCCAGTGGAACGGCGTGAAGTGCGCCGCGTCGTTAACGGCCTGCTCGACGCGCGGCAAGGTCAGCTTGCCGTCCGGCCAGAGCAGGGAGAGTCTGTCCAGCGCCTGCGCCAGGGCCAGCAGGTTACCTTCATAGCAGTAGCAGAGCAGCTGGTTCGCCGCGTCATCCAGCTGAAGGTTGTGCTGCTTCGCTCTCGCGGCGACCCATTTAGGCAGATGCGCCTGCTCAGGTGTCTGACAGGTGACCAGCACCGCGTGGGGCGCGAGTTGGGTAAACCATGCCGCGTTTTCCTGCGCTTTGGTCAGCTTGTTGCCACGCACAATCAGGATCAGATCGCTGTGTAAGAGGCTGACCAGCGTAGCAAGCTGCTCGTTCATCGCCGCGTTAGGCCCGTTTTCCGGCAGCAGGATCTGAATCGTCTGGCGCGATGCGAACAGGCTCATCGCCTGACAGAGCGAGAAGAGGGCGTTCCAGTCGGTATTGTTATCCAGCTGGACGGTGTGGTGTTCATCAAAGCCCTGCGCGGCGGCGGCATGCCGCACGGCATCCAGGCTTTCCTGAAGTAATAACGGATCGTTTCCAAGAAGCAGATACGCCGCGCGCAGCCCTTCATTGAGCTGCGCGCGGAGTTGTTCAGGATACAGCCTGATCATCATTTACCCAGAGAGTTAGCAGCAGGAAGCGTGCCATCAACCGGTTTATCAACAATGTCAGATCCTTGTTTGGTTGACGCTGCAATACTTGGCAGTTTACGGATCAACTGCTCCGCCGCCTTGTCGTACATTTCGTTGATGATAATCTGCTGTTCGGCATCTTTTGCCAGCGCCGTCTGCGGGTTATCGAAGAACGAACGGTACACTTTCGTGCTGATCGGATAGATATCTTTACCCGGGATCAGGACTGCCGCGTTGACCGTCAACACCATTTGATACTCTGCGGTACGGCCATCCTGGAAGATAGACGCAGTGTCTCTCGACAGGCCACTTCCTGTCACACGCAGAGACGGTACATCCTGACGCAGCGTCTGTTTCTCAACAAGCTCAACGCCGTTCAGACGCAGCTGATTGCGAATTGCCCGGCTGAGTGGACCGTTCGGATCCCCGGAATCAAAGATCATGGTTTTCATCTGAGCAGGCACCGCCGTGGTATTGCGCAGGTGCCAGCCGCAGCCAGCGGTGACAAGCACCGCCAGAGATAAGAGTATTGTTGCCAGTTGTCGCACGTTTCCTCCCGCGCTTAGCCAACGACCAGATTCAGCAGTTTACCAGGTACGTAGATCACTTTACGTACGGTAACGCCCTCAAGATATTTAGCGACCAGTGGTTCCTGGCCCGCGCGCTCGCGAACCTGTTCTTCGGTTGCATCGACCGCCACGGTAATTTTACCGCGGACTTTACCGTTCACCTGGACCACGACCAGCGTGGTGTTTTCCACCATCGCGGCTTCGTCAGCCTGCGGCCACGGCGCGTTGTCGATATCGCCTTCGCCTTTCAGCTCCTGCCACAGGGTAAAGCTAACGTGCGGCGTGAACGGGTTCAGCATGCGAACGACGGCCAGCAGCGCTTCACGCATTAAGGCACTATCCTGCTCGCCGTCCTGCGGGGCTTTCGCCAGCTTGTTCATCAGTTCCATAATAGCCGCAATTGCGGTATTGAAGGTCTGACGACGACCAATATCATCGGTCACTTTCGCAATGGTTTTATGAACGTCACGACGCAGCGCCTGCTGATCTTCAGTCAGGGCAGCAGCGTTCAGCGCCGGGGCATCGCCCAGTGAGGTGTGCTCGTAAACCAGCTTCCAGACGCGTTTCAGGAAGCGGTTTGCGCCTTCCACGCCAGACTCCTGCCACTCCAGCGTCATGTCTGCCGGAGAGGCAAACATCATGAACAGACGCACGGTATCCGCACCATAACGCTCAACCATCACCTGCGGGTCGATACCGTTGTTTTTCGACTTGGACATTTTGCTCATGCCGGTGTAGACCAGCTCGTGACCTTCAGCGTCTTTCGCCTTCACGATACGGCCCTTCTCGTCGCGCTCAACGATCGCGTCAACCGGAGATACCCAGTTACGCTCGCCGTTCGCCCCGACGTAGTAGAAGGCATCCGCCAGCACCATGCCCTGGCACAGCAGCTGTTTTGCAGGTTCGTCAGAGTTCACCATGCCCGCATCGCGCATCAGCTTGTGGAAGAAGCGGAAGTAGAGCAGGTGCATGATGGCGTGTTCGATACCACCGATGTAGATATCTACCGGCAGCCAGTAGTTCGCTGCTTTGGAATCCAGCATGCCGTCCTGATACTGAGGACAGGTGTAGCGAGCATAGTACCAGGATGACTCCATAAAGGTGTCAAAGGTGTCGGTTTCGCGCAGCGCAGGCTGACCGTTGACGGTGGTTTTCGCCCACTCAGGATCGGCTTTGATCGGGCTGGTGATACCGTCCATGACCACGTCTTCCGGCAGGATCACCGGCAGCTGATCTTCCGGCGTTGGCATCACGGTGCCATCTTCCAGCGTCACCATTGGAATTGGCGCACCCCAGTAACGCTGACGGGAAACGCCCCAGTCGCGCAAACGGAAGTTAACTTTACGCTCGCCCACGCCAAGGGAGGCCAGCTTGTCGGCGATAGCGTTGAAGCCCTCTTCGAAGCTCAGACCGTTAAACTCGCCGGAGTTGAACAAGGTCCCTTTTTCGGTCAGCGCTTGTTCGGACAGGTCTGGTTCAGAACCGTCAGCCGTCAGAATAACAGGCTTGATGGTCAGGCCATATTTGGTGGCAAATTCATAGTCGCGCTGGTCGTGACCTGGAACAGCCATCACGGCGCCTGTGCCGTATTCCATCAGAACGAAGTTGGCGGCCCAGACAGGGATCGCTTCGCCCGTCAGCGGGTGAATGGCTTTAAAGCCGGTATCAACCCCTTTTTTCTCCATCGTTGCCATATCGGCTTCTGCCACTTTCGTGTTGCGGCACTCGTCGATGAAGGTAGCCAGTTCCGGATTGTTTTCTGCCGCTTTCTGCGCCAGCGGGTGTCCTGCGGCCACGGCCAGGTAGGTCGCGCCCATGAAGGTGTCCGGACGGGTGGTGTAGACGGTCAGGGTCTGGTCGTAGTTCTCAACGTTGAAGGTAATTTCCACGCCTTCAGAACGGCCGATCCAGTTGCGCTGCATGGTCTTAACGGTATCTGGCCAGTGGTCCAGATTATCCAGATCGTTCAGCAGCTCATCAGCGTAAGCGGTGATTTTAATAAACCACTGCGGGATCTCTTTACGCTCTACTTTGGTGTCACAGCGCCAGCAGCAGCCATCGATAACCTGTTCGTTCGCGAGAACGGTCTGGTCATTCGGGCACCAGTTAACGGCAGAGGTCTTCTTATACACCAGGCCTTTTTTGTACAGCTCGGTGAAGAATTTCTGTTCCCAGCGGTAATATTCCGGGGTACAGGTTGCCAGCTCGCGGCTCCAGTCATAGCCAAAGCCCAGCATTTTGAGCTGGTTTTTCATGTACGCGATGTTGTCGTACGTCCACGGTGCCGGCGCCGTATTGTTTTTGACCGCCGCGCCTTCCGCAGGCAGACCGAACGCATCCCAACCGATGGGTTGCAGAACGTTTTTGCCCAGCATGCGCTGGTAGCGCGCAATCACATCACCGATGGTGTAGTTACGCACGTGGCCCATGTGTAGTCGACCAGAAGGATAGGGAAGCATCGACAGGCAGTAATACTTCTCTTTGCTCTCGTCTTCGGTTACTTCAAAGGTGCGCTTCTCGTCCCAGTGTTGCTGGACTTTTGATTCTATCTCTTCCGGGCGGTATTGCTCTTGCATGGCAGCCAGTGGTCCTGTGTTCAATACAGCTACAAATGTAGCCAATGGATGTGGTAATTCAGATCCGCATAGCATAGCCCAAACGCCCGCGTCAAAACAGCCTTTCGCACAAATGCGCTTTGCAGGAATTTACCGGGTCTGTGCTTCACCTGACAAAGCGGCGCTTAAATAAGGTCTATTATTAGAAATAGTTACTTACCCGGGAGGCAAAATGATGAACAAGGTTGCTCAATTTTACCGCGAACTGGTGGCGACACTGACGGAACGGCTGCGTAACGGCGAGCGTGATATCGACGCGCTGGTGGAGCAGGCGCGTGCCCGCGTGTCGCAAACGGGTGAGTTAACGCGAACCGAAGTGGAAGAGGTGACCCGCGCCGTGCGTCGCGATCTGGAAGAGTTCGCGCGCAGCTACCAGGAAAGCCAGGAGGAGGTCACGGACAGCGTTTTCATGCGGGTGATCAAAGAGAGCCTGTGGCAGGAACTGGCCGATATCACGGATAAAACGCAGCTGGAGTGGCGTGAAGTCTTTCAGGATTTAAACCACCACGGTGTGTACCACAGCGGTGAAGTGGTCGGGCTGGGAAATCTGGTGTGCGAGAATTGCCACCATCATATTGCGGTGTATACGCCGGAGGTCCTGTCGCTGTGTCCAAAATGCGGCCACGATCAGTTCCAGCGTCGGCCGTTTGAGCCCTAGGTAAAAGCGCAGGTTTGCGCCCTCTCCCCGTGGGAGAGGGCCGGGGTGAGGGCATCAGGCCGCACTACGCACTATAGTAAGCCAGTCTCTCCGCCAGCAAATCCACAAACGCCTCACGGTCAATATCCACCATCACCGTGGTATTCGGTTTATTCCCCGTCAGCGAGTAGTAGTCCACCACCGTCATCCCCTGGGTGTATTTCCCCTGCGTTTCGACGCCAACCCACCTGTGGACTGTGGTAAACATCTCCGGTTTTAACAGCCAGGCAATGGTGCACGGATCGTGCAGCGGCGCGCCGTGGAATCCCCATTTCTCGGCTTTGTGATACTCCATAAAGAAGTCGAGCAGCTCAGCCACGGTTGTCGCGACCGGATTGCCCACGGAGCGGAAGCGCTCAATGTCGTCTGCCATAATCTGCGCGCGATGCGTCACATCCAGCCCTGCCATCACAACGGGCAGGCCCGACTGGAAGACGATTTCCGCTGCTTCCGGATCGACAAAAATGTTGAACTCTGCGGAAGGCGTCCAGTTTCCCAGGCCCATAGCCCCGCCCATGATGACGATACGAGCGATTTTGCTGTGCAGTTCAGGATGGCTGTTCAGCAGCAGCGCGACGTTGGTTTGCGGTCCCGTTGCCACCAGGGTGACGGGTTCCGCGCTCTCGCGCAGCACCTTTGCCATCAGCTCCACGGCGGTGCAGCTTTGCGGCGTGAAGCCAGGTTCCGGCAGCGCCGGACCGTCCAGCCCGCTTTCGCCATGCACGTTATCCGCAATAATTAATTCACGCATCAGGGGCTTGAGGGCGCCGCCGGCGACAGGAATATCCGTGCGCTTGAGCAGCGTCAGCATGCGCAAAACGTTACGCAGGGTTTTATCCGGCGTCTGGTTTCCGGCAGAAGAGGTGACGGCTTTGACGTCGAGCTCGGGGGAGGCAAGTGCAAGGACGAGCGCGATCGCGTCATCATGACCCGGGTCGCAATCGAAAATTATAGGTTGTGCCATAGCGTTCTCCATTCATAGCGTTATTTTGTGACAAGGTTAACGCTGCAATGGGGCACCGACGAGAAGAAGTGAGCGAAAGCGTGAGGCAGTGCGCAATCCGCAGATTGCGCACTGAGAAGGTTAGTGCAGGATTTTCGCGAGGAAATCTTTCGCACGTTCCGATTTCGGGTTGGCGAAGAACTCCTCTTTCGGGGAATCTTCGACAATTTTCCCTTCGTCCATGAAGATCACGCGGTTGGCCACCTTGCGGGCGAAGCCCATTTCGTGGGTCACCACCATCATGGTCATCCCTTCGTGCGCCAGCTCGACCATTACGTCCAGCACTTCGTTGATCATCTCCGGATCGAGCGCCGACGTGGGCTCGTCAAATAGCATGGCAACCGGATCCATGCACAGCGCACGGGCGATCGCCACACGCTGCTGCTGGCCGCCAGAAAGCTGCGCCGGGAACTTATCGGCATGAGCCGCGAGCCCAACGCGTTCCAGCAGTTTCAGGCCTTTCTCGCGCGACGCTTTTTTATCACGCTTGAGCACTTTCACCTGGGCCAGGGTCAGGTTCTCAATAATGGAGAGGTGAGGGAACAGCTCAAAATGCTGGAACACCATGCCAACGTGAGAGCGAAGCTGGGCAAGATTGGTTTTCTTGTCGTTGACTTTGGTGCCGTTGACGACGATCTCACCCTGCTGGACCGGCTCCAGTCCGTTAACGGTTTTGATCAGCGTCGATTTACCGGAACCGGACGGTCCGCACACCACTACCACGTCGCCTTTTTTCACTTCGGTGGAGCAGTCGGTCAGCACCTGAAAGTGCCCATACCATTTAGAAACATTTTTCAGGGAAATCATTGTACCGTCCTTTTCTTCAGCCAGCTGACCAACAGCGACGCGCTTAAACTAATCACAAAATAGACCGCTCCCGCAAAGAGCACCATCTCAACCTGCGTACCATCACGCTCACCGATGGTGGACGCGGTACGGAAGAAGTCTGCCAGGCTCAGCACGTAGACCAGGGACGTATCCTGGAACAGCACAATTCCCTGGGTCAGCAGGAGCGGAACCATGGCGCGAAACGCCTGCGGCAGAATAATGAGCTGCATGGACTGCCAGTGCGTCATCCCCAGCGCCAGCGCGGCGCTGGATTGCCCGCGGGAGATACTCTGAATGCCTGCACGGATAATCTCAGAGTAGTAAGCGGCCTCAAACATTGAGAAAGCCACCATCGCCGAGATCAGACGGATGTCGGTTTTCGGCGACAGCCCCAGCACGTTTTGCAGGAAGCCGGGCACGATCAGGTAAAACCACAGCAGCACCATTACCAGCGGGATGGAGCGGAACACGTTAACGTAGGCGGTCGCAAACCAGGCGAGCGGCTTAAAGCTCGACAGGCGCATAACGGCCAGCAGGGTGCCCCAGACGATACCGACGATAATGGCAATGACGGTGATTTTTAAGGTAATCATCAGTCCATCAAGCAGGTAAGGCATGGATGGAACGATAGAACTCCAGTCAAATTCGTACATTATTTGCCCCCCATGTTGCCCGGCAGGCGAATTTTGCGTTCAACCAGGTTCATCACCAGCATGATGAAAGCATTAATCAGAACGTAGGCGAGCGTGATCGCGGTGAAGGATTCCCACGCGTGAGCGGAGTAATCCAGCAGCTTGCCCGCCTGCGCAGCCATATCGACCAGACCGATGGTCGAGGCGATGGCCGAGTTTTTCACCAGGTTCATCATCTCGGAGGTCATTGGTGGAACGATGACGCGGTAGGCGTTAGGCAGCAGCACGTAGCGGTAGGTTTGTGGCAGGGTTAACCCCATCGCCAGACCCGCATTTTTTTGTCCGCGGGGTAATGACTGAATGGCGGCACGCACCTGCTCGCAAACGCGCGCAGCGGTAAACAGCCCCAGACACATCATGGAGGAGACAAAGAACTGCACATTCGGATCCAGTTCCGACTTGAACCACATGCCAATATTTTCCGGCAGCAGTTCCGGGATAACCAGATACCAGGTAAAGAACTGCACGATCAGCGGAACGTTACGGAACAGTTCCACGTACAGGGTGCCGAGTGTTGAAAGAAAACGGTTAGGGACGGTGCGCAGAATACCGAACAGAGAACCGACAAGAAACGCGATGATCCACGCCGTTATCGATAATGCCACGGTGACCTGAAAGCCGCTCCACAGCCAGCCAAGATAGGTGGTGTTGCCGAACGGGGCTTGTTGCAGGAATATGCCCCAGTTCCAGTCGATTGACATAATAAACTCCAGAAAAAAAAGGGTAGCAGCGCTACCCTCGAAGATTGGTGAGAAGCTCATTTTTCGCGCTGAGTGGGGAACGACCACTCAACGTATAGTCTGTCCATGCTTCCCGACAATCGAGAGGGCAGGAGATCCCGCCCCTGTTGTTCTAATTAGTTAAGAGCCTTGTCATTTGGAGATTTGAACAGCGCTTTCATGTCGTCTGACAGTTCAAAATTCATGTTCAGGTTTTTTGGTGGAATCGGGTTCTTGAACCATTTGTCGAACCATTTTTCCGCTTCGCCTGAGGTCTGCACCTGGGCGATGGTGTCATCGATCAGCTTTTTGAACTGCGGATCGTCTTTACGCAGCATACAGCCGTAGGCTTCTTTTGACTGCGCGGTACCGACGATATCCCAGTTGTCTGGTTTCTTCGCTTTCGCACGCTCGCCTGCCAGCAGGGCGTCGTCCATCATAAACGCGACGGCACGACCGCTTTCCAGGGTACGGAAGGAGTCGCCATGGTCTTTCGCGCTGATGATGCGCATAT
This sequence comes from Enterobacter sp. fkY84-1, assembly GCF_052974705.1. Lineage (NCBI taxonomy): Bacteria > Pseudomonadati > Pseudomonadota > Gammaproteobacteria > Enterobacterales > Enterobacteriaceae > Enterobacter > Enterobacter sp. fkY84-1. Next base: position 1,258,393 of record NZ_CP169393.1, read on the forward strand.
CCATTTTCTTCTCGTCGTTCAGCTTGTGCAGCAGCACTTCAGACGTGGTCCCGGAGGTGACAACGACCGCTTTCCCTTTCAGGTCAGCGAAGTCTTTGATCTCACCGCCTTTCTTCGTCAGCAGGCGGGTGCCCACAACAAAGATGGTGTCGGAGAAGGCAGCCTGCTTCTGACGCTCGAGGTTGTTGGTGGTGGAGCCACACTCGAAGTCAAAGGTGCCGTTTTGCAGCAGCGGAATACGGTTCTGTGAAGTGATGGGGATCAGCTTCACCTGCAGGTCAGGTTTGTTCAGCTTTTTCTTCACAGCTTCAACGATGGCGTTGGAGTAATCCTGTGAATAGCCCACGACTTTTTGCGTGTTGTCGTAGTAAGAGAACGGGACAGAAGATTCACGGTGGCCGACCACGATAACGCCGTTTTTGGCAATCTTGTCGAGAGTGCTGCCTGCTGCCGGAGCGTCTTCAGCGTGAACCACGCCTGCGGACATCCCCATAACCAGCATTGCTGTGGCCAGTTTACGTAATTGCATACCCAACTCCTTTTTTATCAGCGCCAGTGACGCATTGATACCCATTGTGATGTTGTTATATCTCGCGCAATGCGAGTGCAGTGTTATGCAAGCTTGTTAACATTTAGTCTGGCTTAATGTAAAGATTTTGCTGCGTTATTGTTTATTTTTGCGAAGCACGCCGCACCATTCAGAGGCAAATATCTCCCGTTGCACCGTTTCGGTGCTACCGATGATCTACGCTGGTGCGACAAAGTTGCACATTAAGCCAAACTGCGTTTACCTGAATAAACAAAGCAATAGGCGTGCCAGAATTGAAGTCCGGAGGGAATTGTCGGGTGGCGCTGACGCTTACCCGACCTACAAAAGCGAAACAGTAGGCCGGGTAAGCGTTAGCGCCACCCGGCAGGAAGAGGAGGGATTATCGACGACGCTGGCGCAGGCTCATCAGCACCGCGCCAAAGCCGAACAGCGCGGTCAGGATCCACAGCGGCCAGTTGCCGGTGCGGGCGTACGGCGTCAGCCCGGTGGTAGGAGTGACGTTGGTGGTCAGCACTTCTCGGGTGAACTGTGGGATCATGGCCTGGATTTCACCCTGCGGACCAATCACGGCGGTGATGCCGTTGTTGGTGCTGCGCAGCAGGGGACGTGCCAGCTCCAGGGAGCGCATGCGTGCCATCTGGAAGTGCTGCCACGGGCCGATTGATTTACCAAACCAGGCATCGTTAGAGATGGTCAGCAAATAGTCCGTATCCGGGCGGAAGTTGTCGCGCACCTGCTCGCCTAAGATAATTTCGTAGCAGATGGCCGCCGTCAGGGCTGCGCCGTGCGCGTGCAGCTGAGGCTGAACGTACGGTCCGCGGCTGAAGGAGGACATCGGCAGATCGAAGAACGGGGCCAGCGGGCGAAGAATTGACTCCAGCGGCACAAATTCACCAAACGGCACCAGGTGGTTCTTGTTGTACCGATCGGTGGAGTGGTAGCTGTATTCGCTGTCTTTGCCGAGCGTAATGATGGTGTTGTAGGTGTCGTAGCGGTTCTGCTGATTCAGACGCGCATCGACAATCCCGGTGATCAGCGTACTGCCACGCGAGAGCAGCAGGTCGTTCATCATGTTGAGGAACGGCTGCTGGTTGATCTCCAGATCGGGAATAGCAGACTCCGGCCAGATAATCAGCTGCGATTTACCCATCACCTCTTCGGTGGCGTTGGCGTAGATCTTCAGCGTATTCAGCAGCTCTTTCTCGTCCCACTTCATCGACTGCGGGATATTCCCCTGCACCATGGAGACCTGCATGGCGCGCGCGGGCTCCGGCGTGAACCACTGGATATAGCGCAGCGGGAAGGGCAGGGCGAACAGCACCAGCGCCACAGCCAGCGGTTTCCAGCATCGTGAAACCAGCGCTAATACCAGCAGGCCGCTAACGACCATCAGCAGGAAATTAATGGCCTCAACGCCCATGACCGGCGCCAGGCCTTTCAGCGGGCCGTCAATCTGACTGTAGCCGAACTGCAGCCACGGGAAGCCGGTCAGCACCCAGCCGCGCAGGAATTCCGTGATCTGCCAGACCACCGGCGCGGCAATGGCAACGCGCAGCCAGGTGGTTTTGGGCCACAGGCGAGAAAGGATGCCGGCGAACAGACCGGTATAGAGCGAGAGATACGCGGCGAGCAGTACCACCAGGAAGACGTTTACCGGGCCCGGCATACCGCCAAACTGGGCGATGCTGACGTAGACCCAGTTAATCCCTGAGCCAAACAGCCCCAGTCCCCAGAAGTAGCCGATAGCGGCAGCCTGCACCGGACGACGATTCAGGGTCAAACCCTGAAGCCCCATCAGGGAGAGAATGGCCGCAGGCCAGATGTCGTAAGGAGAAAAAGCCAGCGTACCGCTGGCTCCGAGTAACAGCGCCAGCAGCAAACGGACGCGCTGGCGTTCAAGCAATGGGGCAAATGCCATTTACATTAATCTTCCAGTTTTGGCACCGGTGAGTCGTCCGGCGTTCTGACGTGAACCTGTATAATACGTCGGCTGTCGGCCATGGCTACTTTGAACTGGTAACCGTCGATGTCAACGGTCTCTCCGCGCGCCGGGAGGTGGCCAAAGGCCTGCATCACCAGCCCGCCAATGGTATCGACCTCTTCATCGCTGAAGTGGGTCCCGAAGGCGTCGTTGAAGTCCTCAATGGAGGCCAGCGCCCGCACGGTCCAGGTGTGGCGGCTGAGCTGACGGAAGTCGATATCCTCTTCTTCGTCGTACTCATCTTCGATTTCGCCCACGATCAGCTCAAGGATATCCTCGATCGTGACCAGACCGGAGACGCCACCAAATTCATCAATAACAATCGCCATGTGGTAACGCTGAGAGCGAAACTCTTTCAGCATCCGATCCACACGTTTACTTTCCGGCACAACCACGGCCTGGCGTAACACTTTTTCCATGCTGAAGGCTTCGGCATCGCTGCGCATAAACGGCAGCAGATCTTTCGCCATCAAAATCCCTTCGATGTGATCTTTGTCTTCGCTGATGACCGGGAAACGCGAGTGGGCGGATTCGATGATGACATCGAGACACTCGTCCAGCGTCTGGTTACGTTTCAGGGTGATCATCTGCGAGCGGGGAATCATGATATCGCGAACGCGCTGGTCGGCGATGTCCATAACCCCTTCGAGCATTTCGCGCGTATCTTCGTCGATAAGGTCGTTTTGCCCGGAATCACGAATCAGCTCCAGCAGTTCATCACGGTTTTTCGGTTCGCCGTGGAAAAGCTGGTTCAGAATGAGGGAGAAAAATCCCTTTTTACTGGTTGTCGTGTCGCTACTGTGTGAATTGTCGTCGCTCATGGCGTTTGTTAAGGGTTCTCTTGTTAGTTCAATGTTTACCGCCACGCGATGTCCTTTCGTGGCGGCAGGGGAGTCAGTCCGGTGACTGACTATTCTTTCTCGGCAATGTACGGATCCTCATAGCCCAGAGCAAGCATTATCTCTGTCTCGAGGGACTCCATCTCTTCCGCTTCGTCGTCTTCAATATGATCGTAGCCGAGCAGATGCAGGCTGCCGTGTACCACCATGTGCGCCCAGTGGGCTTCAAGAGGTTTCTGCTGCTCTTTAGCTTCCTGTTCAACCACCTGGCGGCAGATGATCAGATCGCCCAACAGCGGCATCTCGATGCCCGGCGGGGCTTCGAACGGGAAAGAGAGCACGTTGGTCGGCTTATCTTTCCCGCGATAGGTCAGGTTAAGCTCATGGCTTTCTGCTTCATCCACCAGGCGAATCGTGACTTCTGATTCTTCCTGAAACTGCGGGATAACGGCATCCAGCCATTTCTGAAACTGTGCCTCATCTGGCATGCCGGAATTGTCTTCACAGGCCAGCTGTAAATCGAGGATCACCTGACTCATTTCTGTTCTTGCTCCTGCGCTTCGCGCTTACGTTCCGCGGCCTGTTCGGCCCTGCGTTTTTGATCCGCCTCTTCCCAGGCTTCATAGGCGTTAACGATGCGCGCGACCACCGGGTGGCGAACGACGTCTTCACTGTGGAAGAAGTTAAAGCTGATTTCATCGACCTCGGCCAGCACTTCGATGGCGTGGCGCAGGCCCGATTTGGTGCTGCGTGGCAGATCGATCTGCGTGACGTCGCCGGTAATCACCGCTTTCGAGTTAAAGCCAATACGCGTCAGGAACATTTTCATCTGTTCGATGGTGGTGTTCTGGCTCTCATCGAGAATGATGAACGCATCGTTCAGCGTGCGGCCGCGCATGTAGGCGAGCGGGGCCACTTCGATCACGTTACGCTCAATGAGCTTCTCGACCTTCTCAAAGCCCAGCATTTCGAACAGCGCATCGTATAAAGGACGGAGATACGGGTCGACCTTCTGGCTGAGATCGCCTGGCAGGAAGCCCAGTTTTTCACCGGCTTCAACGGCAGGGCGGGTCAGCAGGATACGTCGGATCTCCTGACGCTCCAGCGCATCGACCGCTGCGGCAACGGCCAGATAGGTTTTACCCGTACCCGCCGGCCCCACGCCGAAGGTGATGTCGTGGTCGAGAATATTGGCGATATACTGCGCCTGGTTTGGCGTACGCGGCTTGATGACGCCACGCTTGGTCTTAATGTTGATCGCCTTGCCATAGTCCGGCACGCTCTCCGCGCTCTGCTCAAGCACGCGCGCCTCTTTAATGGCGAGGTGAATCTGCTCCGGTTCGATATCCTGAATTTCGCCGCGCATGGGGGAGGTGTCGACATACAGGCTACGCAGAATGTCCGCAGCGGCGTTGACGCAGATAGGGCGTCCGGTGAGTTTGAAATGATTATCGCGACGATTGATTTCGATACCCAGACGTCGCTCCAGTTGTTTGATGTTGTCATCAAACGGCCCGCACAGGCTCAGCAGGCGAGCGTTGTCTGCTGGCTCAAGGCTAATTTCACGCGTATCTATGTTCAAACTGTTCCTCTTTGATTGATTAACTGACCCACTGCCACACGGCGCAATAAAACGGTCATTACCGAAATTATTCACGCCACAGAATAAAGGCGCAAGCGTTGCGGAAGATATTGGGGGCGATGAGAGGAAATACAAGGCCTGCCAAAGCGGCAGGCCTGAAGGATTATGGCTGGTAAATCCCAACGCCAGAATCGTTTTCTTTGCGGGTACGCGAGATCACGGATTCCGGTGACTCTGCGATACGCAGGCCCATTTCGTCTTCGGTGCGGACCACTTTCGCGCGCAGCGAGTTGGTCAGCACTTCGACAATCTCGACGTCCACAAACTTACCGATCATATCCGGGGTGCCTTCAAAGTTCACCACGCGGTTATTTTCCGTACGACCAGAGAGTTCCATAATGCTCTTGCGGGAAGTGCCTTCCACCAGAATGCGCTGTACGGTACCGAGCATGCGGCGGCTCCAGGCGTTAGCCTGCTGGTTGATGCGCTCCTGCAGAATATACAGGCGCTGCTTTTTCTCTTCTTCCGGTACATCGTCAACCATATCGGCCGCCGGTGTTCCTGGACGCGCAGAGAAGATGAAGCTGTAGCTGACGTCAAAGTTCACTTCGCCGATGAGCTTCATGGTGCGCTCGAAGTCTTCTGCGGTTTCGCCAGGGAAGCCGACGATAAAGTCGGAGCTAATCTGGATATCCGGACGTGCTTCACGCAGCTTGCGGATGGTGGATTTGTACTCCAGCACCGTATGGGGGCGGCCCATCAGGTTCAGCACGCGGTCAGAGCCACACTGAATCGGCAGGTGCAGGAAGCTCACCAGCTCTGGCGTATCGCGATAAACGTCAATGATGTCATCGGTAAATTCCATCGGATGGCTGGTGGTAAAGCGAATGCGGTCGATGCCGTCAATCGCGGCCACCAGACGCAGCAGCTCAGCAAAGCTGCCGGTCGTGCCGTCGTAGTTCTCACCGCGCCAGGCGTTAACGTTCTGGCCCAGCAGGTTCACTTCGCGCACGCCCTGCGCGGCAAGCTGCGCGATTTCAAACAGAATGTCATCTGCCGGGCGGCTGACCTCTTCACCACGGGTGTACGGCACCACGCAGTACGTGCAGTATTTGTTGCAGCCTTCCATGATGGAGACGAAGGCGGTCGGGCCATCGGCACGTGGCTCAGGCAGACGGTCAAATTTTTCGATTTCCGGGAAGCTGACGTCAACGACCGGGCTACGGTTACCGCGAACCTGATTGATCATCTCAGGCAGACGGTGCAGGGTCTGAGGGCCAAAGACAATGTCCACATACGGGGCTCTCTGGCGGATCAGCTTGCCTTCCTGCGACGCGACGCAGCCGCCCACGCCGATGATCAGGTCCGGATTTTTTCGTTTGAGAAGTTTCCAGCGGCCTAACACGTGAAAGACTTTTTCCTGCGCTTTTTCACGAATTGAACAGGTGTTCAGCAGCAGCACATCGGCTTCTTTCGCATTTTCAGTCAGCTGGTATCCGTGGGTGGTATCCAGCAGATCGGCCATCTTGGATGAATCGTATTCGTTCATCTGACAGCCCCAGGTTTTTATATGGAGTTTTTTAGTCATCGACTTGCTCAGCTCAGGATTGCAAGCCGCGTATTGTAATGCTTTGGTGGGGTTGTGACCAGTATGAAGGTTATGTGTCTCAGGACCGCAAAAATCCGGTAAACTTAAGGGATTCTCCAATAAGGAAAATTGACCATGACACTCCAACACACCGAAGTTGCCGTTGTCGGCGGCGGTATGGTCGGCGGCGCGCTGGCGCTGGGGCTGGCACAGCAGGGATTTGAGGTAACGGTCATCGAACAGGCGGCTCCGCCAGCCTACGATCCCGCCAGTAAACCGGACGTGCGCATTTCCGCGATCAGCGCGGCATCCGTCGATCTGCTGCGCGGGCTGGGCGTCTGGGAGGCAGTGCAGGCGATGCGCGCGCACCCTTACAGCCGCCTCGAAACCTGGGAGTGGGAAAATGCCCACGTCGCGTTTGATGCCGCTGAGCTAAAGCTGCCGCGCCTGGGGTATATGGTGGAAAACAACGTGCTCCAGCGGGCGCTCTGGCAGGCGCTGGAGGCGCATCCGAAGGTGACGCTGCGCGTGCCTGCGTCGCTTAAGGCGCTGCATCCTCACGAGCGTGGCTATCTACTGACGCTCGACAACGGCGATGAGCTGGCCGTGAAGCTGGTCATCGGGGCGGACGGCGCTAACTCGCAGGTCAGACAGATGGCGGGGATCGGGGTTCATGCCTGGCAGTATGAACAGTCCTGTATGCTGATTACCGCCGAGTGTGAGAATGCGCCGGGCGAAAGCACCTGGCAGCACTTTACGCCGAACGGCCCGCATGCCTTTTTACCGCTGTTTGATAACTGGGCGTCGCTGGTGTGGTACGACAAACCGGCGCGCATTCGTCAGCTGCAGGGGATGAACATGGAACAGCTGCAGCGCGAGATCCTGCTGCACTTCCCGAGCCGTCTGGGGCACGTCACGCCGGTCGCCGCCGGGGCGTTCCCACTCACGCGTCGTCATGCGTTGCAGTATGCCCGCGCAGGCTTAGCGCTGGTGGGTGATGCGGCACACACCATTCATCCGCTGGCCGGGCAGGGCGTGAACCTGGGATATCGTGACGTCGATGCCCTGCTGGATGTGCTGGGCAACGCCCGCGGACACGCGGAAAACTGGGCCAGCCATCAGGTGCTGAAGCGTTATCAGACGCGGCGTATGGCGGATAACTTTATCATGCAGTCGGGGATGGATCTGTTCTATGCCGGGTTTAGCAATGACGTAGCGCCAGTGCGTATTCTGCGTAATATAGGCCTAATGGCAGCAGAACGTGCCGGTGGCCTGAAGCGTCAGGCCCTGAAGTACGCTCTCGGACTCTAAACTTTTTCCCTCTCCCCGTGGGAGAGGGCCGGGGTGAGGGCATCAGGCCGCACAATTCTGTACAAAAACAAAAAAGCCCGCAGAGCGGGCTTTTTTGTTTTAAGTGGCTGGGGTGCAGGGATTCGAACCCCGGAATGCTGGTATCAGAAACCAGAGCCTTACCGCTTGGCGACACCCCAATTGCGTTAAACAAGCTGCTTAACGACTTTGTAAATTGGCTGGGGTACGAGGATTCGAACCTCGGAATGCCGGAATCAGAATCCGGTGCCTTACCGCTTGGCGATACCCCAACAATTTTTTCTCATTACCGAAATCGATCGATAATCTCAATTTGGTGGCTACGACGGGATTCGAACCTGTGACCCCATCATTATGAGTGATGTGCTCTAACCAACTGAGCTACGTAGCCAGTACTGCAATCTTCGATGGCTGGGGTACCTGGATTCGAACCAGGGAATGCCGGTATCAAAAACCGGTGCCTTACCGCTTGGCGATACCCCAATACCGCGGAGAACCGCAAAATCGAAGAAATATGGCTGGGGTACCTGGATTCGAACCAGGGAATGCCGGTATCAAAAACCGGTGCCTTACCGCTTGGCGATACCCCATCCGTGCAACGCTTACCCGGGAATGGTGCGGGAGGCGAGACTTGAACTCGCACACCTTGCGGCGCCAGAACCTAAATCTGGTGCGTCTACCAATTTCGCCACTCCCGCAAAAAAAGATGGTGGCTACGACGGGATTCGAACCTGTGACCCCATCATTATGAGTGATGTGCTCTAACCAACTGAGCTACGTAGCCATCTTTTTTTCGCGTTACCTTATCGGCGTTGCGGGGCGCATTATGCGTATAGACCCTTGCAGCGTCAACACCTTTTTCAACGAAAATAGCCGGAATGTGACTGTTTGGTTAGGTTGCGAACAGCGTGACCGAATATTCGGCAATTATTGGTTATTAATCGGTTTTAGCTGTGCAAAAGCGGGGCAAAAAAAATCAGGCCCCGCAGGGCCTGAGATGAAATGCGTGATTATTTGTAGGCTGACTGGTGAACGCCTACCGCACGTCCTGACGGATCGTTCATGGATTTGAACGATTCATCCCATTCAATCGCTTTGGCAGACGAGCAGGCGACGGATGGACCACCCGGCACACACTCCGCAGCGCTCGGTACCGGGAACAGTTCTTCAAAAATTTCACGGTAGAGGTACGCTTCTTTCGAGCCCGGCGTGTTGTACGGGAAGCGGAAGCTTGCGGTTTCCAGCTGTTGGTCAGAAACCTGTTTCGCCGCCACCTCTTTCAGGGTGTCGATCCAGCTGTAGCCTACGCCATCGGAGAACTGCTCTTTCTGACGCCATGCCACGCTCGCCGGCAGGTAGGATTCAAAACATTCACGCAGGATATGTTTTTCCATTTTACCGTTGCCGCACATTTTATCCTGCGGGTTGATGCGCATCGCCACGTCGAGGAATTTCTTATCCAGGAACGGTACACGCGCTTCGACACCCCATGCCGACATCGCTTTGTTGGCACGCGCGCAGTCAAACATATGCAGCGCCTGGAGTTTACGCACGGTCTCTTCGTGCAGCTCTTTGGCATTTGGCGCTTTGTGGAAGTACAGGTAGCCGCCAAACACTTCGTCAGAACCTTCACCGGAGAGCACCATTTTGATGCCCATCGCCTTGATCTTACGCGACATCAGGTACATCGGCGTGGAGGCGCGAATTGTCGTTACGTCATACGTTTCAATGTGATAGATCACATCGCGGATCGCATCCAGGCCTTCCTGCACGGTGAAGTGAATTTCATGGTGCACGGTGCCGAGGTGGTTTGCCACTTCCTGCGCGGCTTTCAGATCCGGCGCGCCTTCCAGGCCCACGGCAAAGGAGTGCAGCTGTGGCCACCAGGCTTCTGAGCGCTCCTGATCTTCCACGCGACGAGCCGCAAATTTCTTGGTGATCGCGGAGATCACGGAGGAGTCCAGACCGCCGGAGAGCAGCACGCCGTAAGGTACGTCTGACATCAGGTGGCTTTTCACGGAATCTTCCAGCGCCTGACGCAGCTCGGCTTTGTCCGTCACGTTGTCTTTTACCGCGTCGTAGTCGAACCAGTCGCGCTGGTAGTACGGACGGATCTCGCCGTCTTTACTCCACAGGTAACTGCCTGCCGGGAACTCTTTGATGGTGCGGCAGACCGGCACCAGGGCTTTCATTTCAGACGCAACGTAGAAGTTGCCGTGTTCATCGTGGCCCATGTACAGCGGGATAATACCGATGTGGTCGCGGCCAATCAGGTAGGCGTCTTTTTCGCTGTCGTACAGGGCGAAGGCAAACATACCCTGCAGGTCGTCCAGAAACTCGGGACCTTTCTCCTGATACAGCGCCAGGATCACTTCACAGTCGGACCCGGTCTGGAACGCGTAGCGGTCGCCGTACTCGGCGCGCAGCGCCTGGTGGTTATAGATCTCACCGTTGACAGCCAGCGCGTGCGTTTTTTTCTCGTTATACAGCGGCTGTGCACCGGCGTTGACGTCAACAATAGACAGACGTTCGTGAGCCAGAATTGCTTTGTCACTGGCGTAAACGCCTGACCAGTCCGGGCCGCGATGGCGCATCAGGCGGGACAGTTCGAGTGCCTTTTTACGCAGTTCGCCCGCGTCAGTTTTAATATCCAGTACGCCAAAAATTGAACACATAACCTTCTCCGTTAACCCTGTTGCTTTGTAATGTTGCTTGCTTATGAAAATGCCGCAAAGGGGCAGGGCGCGCAAGCGTTTTACGGGCGAAAACGGAAATAGTGCAATGGTGGTTGCAGATCAGTGAAAAACGCGTATGCCATGAGCACTTTTATTGAGGATTATGCAATGAAAGTGCTTTTTCGTTAGATGTAGTCGTGTTTTGCAGGTGAGAAAATAAAAAACCACGCCCTGAGGCGTGGTTCGGTATCAGATGATGTCAATTTCATCGACGGAGGGGTAAATCCAGCTTGGGCGGAACGGCATTGAGTCAATGTCATCAAGCTGAGAGACCCCAGAGAGCACCAGAATCGTCTCCAGGCCTGCCTGGAAACCGGCCAGAATATCGGTGCGCAGGTTGTCGCCGACAATCACGGTCTCTTCAGAGTGGGCCTGCATCTTGTTGAGCGCGGCGCGAATGATCCATGGGCTGGGCTTGCCGACATAGAACGGCTTGCGCCCGGAGATCTTCTCGATACCGGCACACAGCGCGCCGCAGGCCGGATAAAAACCGCGACCGTGGGTATCCGGGTTGGTCGCAATAAAGCGCGCGCCGTTAGCCACAAAGAAGGATGCCTTATGCATCATCTCCCAGTTGTAGGAACGCGTTTCACCTACAATCACAAAGTCCGGGTTGACGTCGGTGATGGTAAAGCCCGCTTTATACAGCTCATGGATCAGCGCGCCTTCACCGACCACATAGGCTTTTTTTCCTTCCTGACGCTTCAGAAAATCCGCCGTGGCCATCGCCGAGGTATAAAACACGCTGTCCGGGACGTCGACCCCCGCCGTGGCAAAGCGGTTTGCCAGATCCTGACCGGTCTGAGAAGGGTAGTTCGTGAGAAGAACCAGAGGCATTCCTTTGTCGATGATGCGGTGAAGAAACTCCGCAGCACCCGGCACGGCAACGTTGTCGTGCATCAGCACGCCGTCGATATCACAAATTACATTCTTAATGGTCATGGACAGTCCGACATCAAAAAAAGAAGGCGTTACTATAAGGTCCGATCAACTTTCCAGCAAATGCTGCAGCAGAATTCCGTTGAGCATGGCGCGTTTGACCAGCGCGAACGCGCCAATCGCCGAACGATGGTCAAGCTTTGAACGAACCACCGGAAGATTCTGGCGGAATGCTTTCAGCGCCTGGGTGTTAATACAGCCTTCAATCGCGGGGAGCAGCACCTTTTCCGCCTCCACAATTTCACCGGCGATCACCACTTTTTGTGGGTTAAACAGGTTAATGGCGATGGCGATGGTTTTCCCCAGATGGCGACCCACCTGCTCGATCACTTCACAGGCCAGCGCGTCGCCTTTATTAGCAGCTTTGCAGATGGTGCCTATCTTGCAGTCATCCAGCGTCACGCGGCTTTGGTAACCCTGTTCAAGCAGATGGCGAACGCGCTGCTCGATGGCGGTGTTGGCGGCAATGGTTTCAAGGCAGCCAAAGTTGCCGCAGTGGCAGCGCTCCCCGAGCGGTTCAACCTGAATGTGGCCGATCTCACCGACGTTACCGTTGCGACCGATAAAAATTCGGCCGTTAGAGATAATGCCTGCGCCCGTACCGCGGTGAACGCGCACCAGAATAGAGTCTTCACAGTCCTGGCTCGCACCAAAGTAGTGCTCTGCCAGCGCCAGAGAGCGAATGTCATGGCCCACAAAGCAGGTCACTTTAAAGCGCTTTTCCAGCGCGTCGACCAGCCCCCAGTTTTCAACCTGAATGTGCGGCATATAGCGGATCACGCCGCTTTCCGGGTCGACCAGACCGGGCAGAATCACCGAGATGGCGATGAGTTCGCGGATCTTGCGCTGACAGCTTTCAATAAACTGCGCGATGGTATTCAGCAGCGCATGCTCCAGCGTCTCCTGGGTGCGTTCCGGAAGGGGATAGTGCTCTTCCGCAATGGCTTTACTGCTTAGATCGTACAGCGTGAGCGTGGTGTCATGACGGCCCAGACGGACGCCAATTGCCTGAAAATTGCGGGTTTCGGTAATAATGGAGATAGCGCGGCGGCCCCCGGTGGAGGCCTGCTGATCGACTTCTTTGATCAAACCGCGCTCAATGAGCTGGCGGGTAATTTTTGTCACGCTGGCGGGAGCAAGCTGGCTTTGTTCGGCTATCTGAATACGTGAGATTGGCCCGTGTTGGTCAATCAGGCGATATACCGCCGCGCTGTTAAGCTGTTTAACGAGATCGACATTACCGATTTGAGCTTGTCCGCCAGGTGTCATACTTTTACTTACTCAGTGACGACCTCGTTACCATTAACGATGGTCTTAATAATTTTATAATCGTGTGTGAATGCCGTCAGGTTTGCAACCATACCTGGTGCAATTCCGCCAAGCTGTTTATCCACGCCGATAGCGCGCGCAGGATAAAGGGTGGCCATGCGCAGGACTTCATCAAGCGCAATTCCGCAATGCTCAACCAGGTTACGCACCCCTTCAATCATGGTCAAAGAGGAACCGCTCAGCGTACCGTTTTCATCCACACACAGTCCATTGCGGTAGTATATTGTTTTACCGGCAAAAATGAACTGCTCAATATTTGCACCTGCCGGTGCGGTAGCGTCCGTTACCAGGCAGAGCTTGTCACCTTTCAGCCGCTTGGCGTTGCGAATGTTGGTGTAATCAACGTGTAAGCCGTCCGCGATAATGCCGCAGTAAACGTCTGGCTCATCCAGAATCGCGCCGACCAGACCCGGTTCACGACCTGTGATGTATGGCATGGCGTTATAAAGGTGCGTCGCAAAGGTAATGCCCGCGCGGAAACCGGCTTTCGCTTCTTTCAGCGTGGCATTTGAGTGGCCCGCTGAAACCACAATTCCGGCGGCGGCCAGCTTGCTGATGACGTCCGTGCCGGTCATTTCCGGTGCCAGCGTCACCTTGGTGATCACATCGGCGTTGGCACACATGTAGTCAACCAGCTCCGCATCAGGTTTACGCACGTAGTCCGGGTTATGCGTTCCTTTCTTGACCATGTTCAGCCATGGCCCTTCCAGGTGCAGACCGAGCGCCTGATTCGGATGTTTGGCCAGGTATTCGCGCATCACGCGGATACCCTGCTTCATCAGGTCATCACTGCTGGTGATGAGCGTCGGCAGATAGCTGGTGCAGCCCGATTTCTCGTTGGCTTTCTGCATGATCTCCAGCGTTTCGACCGTTACCGCATCGGCGGTATCATTGAATTGCACACCGCCGCAGCCGTTGAGCTGTACGTCGATGAAACCGGGGGAGATTACTGCTCCATTGAGTGAGCGCTGTTCAATCTCCGGCGGCAGTTCTGCCAGCGGGCAAACACGTTCAATCAGGCCATTCGCGATAACAATCGCGTGGTCATCCAGAATTTCATGGCCGGTATAAATCCGACCGTGGGTTAAAGCGTACATAACGACCCCCGGTTAAAAAAAGCGGCCGCCTCTTGATAAAGAGGCGGTTATTCAATTACAGACCTTTGATGTTCTCGGCTTCTAACTCGTTGAAGTATTTCAGCGTTTTAACCTTCAGCTCCATCGTTGACGGTTCGTCGCAGACGATGACGGATTTAGGATGCAGCTGCAGACAGCTGATGGTCCACATATGGTTAACGTTGCCTTCAACAGCAGCCTGGAGCGCCTGCGCTTTCACGCCGCCCAGCACCAGAATCATCACTTCTTCAGCATCCAGCAGGGTGCCTACGCCTACGGTCAGGGCGTATTTTGGAACCTGGTTCACGTCACCGTCAAAGAAGCGGGAGTTTGCCACGCGCGTGTCATGGGTCAGCGTTTTAATACGGGTACGGGAAGCCAGAGAGGACGCCGGTTCGTTAAACGCGATATGACCATCATTACCTACACCACCCATGAACAGGTGGATTTTACCGTAGGAACGGATTTTTTCTTCATACTGACGGCATTCTGCGTCAATATCCGGCGCGTTTCCATTCAGCAGGTTAATATTTTCAGCTGGGATATCAACGTGATCAAAGAAATTGCGGTGCATAAAGCTATGGTAGCTTTCCGGGTGGTCTTTCGGTAAGCCAACATATTCATCCATATTGAAGGTCACAACATGTTTGAAGCTAACCTGGCCTGCTTTATGCATCTCAACCAGCGCCTTGTAAGCGGTCAGCGGTGTGCCGCCGGTTGGAAGGCCCAGAACGAAAGGACGATCGGCGGTCGGTTTGAACGCGTTAATGCGGTTTACGATATGGCGAGCGGCCCATTTACCAACTTGTTCTGCAGTTGCCAGGGGAATCAGTCTCATTGTTCACCTCAAAGTTTAAGTAGAAGAGTGGGCGGATGGCTTCGGAACCTGATACTAAAGCGTAACCTGGAAACTTTCAGGCCGGATCAATCCGTCTTGATTTTTTGAATGATAAAATAAGTTTTCACTGTTAGCCAGTGTAAGGGAGGGCTGAATACGATATTTGGTGACAAAAATCACAAAAAATAGGTGTTTAATTTGCGATACGAATTAATTTTTCACACACTCAGACTGCCAGTGAATTATCAACGGTATCTATCGTTCGTGACACAATAAAAACATAGTTTATGCGCGAGCCTGAAAAAGGGGGCTCGTAGGGGGAATAGGATGAATATTTTAGGTTTTTTCCAGCGCCTCGGTAGGGCTTTGCAGCTCCCTATCGCCGTGCTACCGGTTGCAGCGCTGCTGCTGCGATTCGGGCAACCCGATCTTCTTAACGTACCGTTTATTGCTCAGGCTGGCGGTGCCATTTTTGACAACCTGGCGCTGATTTTCGCCATCGGTGTTGCCTCTAGCTGGTCAAAAGACAGCGCGGGTGCCGCAGCGCTGGCAGGGGCAGTCGGTTATTTCATCCTGACGAAAGCGATGGTAACCATTAACCCAGAAATCAACATGGGCGTGCTGGCAGGTATCATTACCGGTCTGGTCGGTGGTGCTGTGTACAACCGCTGGGCAAACATTAAGCTGCCAGACTTCCTGAGTTTCTTTGGCGGCAAACGTTTCGTGCCGATCGCGACAGGTTTCTTCTGTCTGGTTCTGGCCGCTATCTTTGGCTACGTCTGGCCACCGGTACAGCATGCGATCCATGCGGGTGGTGAGTGGATTGTTTCAGCGGGTGCACTTGGCTCAGGTATCTTTGGTTTTATCAACCGTCTGCTGATCCCAACCGGTCTGCATCAGGTGCTGAACACTATCGCATGGTTCCAGATTGGTGAGTTCACCAATGCTGCGGGCACCGTATTCCACGGCGACATCAACCGCTTCTACGCGGGTGACGGCACCGCAGGCATGTTCATGTCTGGCTTCTTCCCAATCATGATGTTTGGTCTGCCGGGCGCTGCGCTGGCAATGTACCTGGCTGCGCCAAAAGCGCGTCGCCCAATGGTTGGCGGCATGCTGCTGTCCGTTGCGATTACCGCGTTCCTGACCGGCGTAACCGAGCCGCTGGAATTCCTGTTCATGTTCCTGGCGCCGGTGCTGTACCTCATGCATGCGGTCCTGACCGGTATCAGCCTGTTTGTGGCGACCCTGCTGGGTATCCATGCTGGCTTCTCCTTCTCTGCAGGCGCGATCGACTACGTGTTGATGTACAACCTGCCGGCGGCAAGCAAGAACGTCTGGATGCTGGTGGTAATGGGTCTGGTCTTCTTCGTCATCTACTTCGTGCTGTTCACTGCGGTTATTCGTATGTTTAACCTCAAAACGCCGGGCCGCGAAGACACCAAAGATGAAGTGGTCACCAACGAAGCTAATAGCAATACCGAAGAGGGGCTGACCCAGCTGGCGACCAGCTATATCGCTGCCGTTGGGGGGACTGACAACCTGAAAGCCATTGATGCCTGTA
This sequence comes from Enterobacter sp. fkY84-1, assembly GCF_052974705.1. Lineage (NCBI taxonomy): Bacteria > Pseudomonadati > Pseudomonadota > Gammaproteobacteria > Enterobacterales > Enterobacteriaceae > Enterobacter > Enterobacter sp. fkY84-1. The sequence goes on from NZ_CP169393.1 coordinate 1,274,782, forward strand.
TCACTCGTCTGCGTCTGACGGTAGGTGACTCTGCGCGCGTCAGCGACGCAATGTGTAAACGCCTTGGTGCATCGGGCGTGGTTAAACTGAACAAACAAACTATCCAGGTTATCGTGGGTGCCAAAGCGGAATCCATCGGTGACGAAATGAAGAAAGTGGTTGCCCGCGGTCCGGTCGCGGCAGCATCAACCGACAGCGCGCCTGCGTCGACGGTTGCCCCGGTAGCGAAGCCGCAGGCCGTGCCTAACGCCGTGACGGTGGCCGCGCTGGTCTCTCCGGTTACGGGTGACGTGGTTGACCTTGAGCAGGTGCCTGACGAAGCGTTCGCCAGCAAAGCGGTCGGTGACGGTGTGGCGGTGAAACCAACGGATAAAACCGTGGTGTCTCCTGCTGCCGGTACCATCGTGAAAATCTTCAACACCAACCACGCGTTCTGCCTCGAAACCGAAAAGGGCGCGGAGATCGTTGTCCACATGGGTATCGATACCGTTGCGCTGAATGGTCAGGGCTTTACTCGCCTGGTGGAAGAGGGGGCCGAAGTGGTGGCAGGTCAGCCGATTCTGGAAATGGATCTGGACTTCCTGAATGCCAACGCGCGCTCGATGATTAGTCCGGTCGTGTGCAGCAACATCGACGACTTTAGCGGTCTGGTACTCCAGGCGAAAGGTCAGGTTGTTGCGGGTCAAACCCCGCTGTATGAGATTAAAGGCAAGTAATCGCTCCTGAGTAGAGTCATGCCTTAAGCGGCGGGGGATATCCTCCGCCGCTTTTTTTTGCAGCAAATGCCCCCATTATTTTCATCTGATACGTATTTTCCGTAACTAAGGGTTGTCACTACGTCCGGCTTATAAGATCATATGCCGTTATACGTTGTTTACGCTTTGAGGAATCCACGATGAGTGAGGCAGAAGCCCGCCCGAGTAACTTTATTCGTCAGATCATCGATGAAGATCTGGCCAGTGGTAAGCACACCACAATTCATACCCGTTTCCCGCCGGAGCCGAATGGCTACCTGCATATCGGGCATGCGAAGTCCATCTGCCTGAACTTTGGCATTGCGCAAGACTACCAGGGACAGTGCAACCTGCGTTTCGATGACACCAACCCAGTAAAAGAAGACATCGAATACGTTGAGTCCATCAAAAATGACGTGCAATGGTTGGGCTTCAACTGGTCTGGCGATATCTGCTACTCCTCTGACTATTTTGATCAGCTGTATGCCTACGCGTTAGAGCTCATCAACAAAGGTCTGGCGTATGTAGACGAACTGTCTGCAGATGAGATCCGTGAGTACCGCGGTACGCTGACCGCACCGGGTAAAAACAGCCCGTTCCGCGATCGCAGCGTGGAAGAGAACCTGGCGCTGTTTGAAAAAATGCGTGCCGGTGGCTTCGAAGAGGGCAAAGCGTGCCTGCGTGCCAAAATCGATATGGCGTCTCCGTTCATCGTGATGCGCGATCCGGTGCTGTACCGCATCAAGTTCGCAGAACACCACCAGACCGGCAACAAGTGGTGCATCTATCCGATGTACGACTTCACCCACTGCATCAGCGATGCGCTGGAAGGGATCACCCACTCGCTGTGTACGCTGGAGTTCCAGGACAACCGTCGTCTGTACGACTGGGTGCTGGATAACATCACCATTCCTGTGCATCCGCGTCAGTACGAGTTCTCTCGTCTGAATCTGGAATACACCGTGATGTCCAAGCGTAAGCTGAACCTGCTGGTCACCGACAAGCACGTTGAGGGCTGGGACGACCCGCGTATGCCAACCATCTCTGGTCTGCGCCGCCGTGGCTACACCGCGGCGTCAATCCGTGAGTTCTGCAAGCGTATCGGCGTGACCAAGCAGGACAACACCATTGAGATGGCGTCTCTGGAATCCTGCATTCGTGAAGACCTCAATGAAAATGCCCCGCGCGCGATGGCCGTTATCGACCCGGTGAAGCTGGTTATCGAAAACTATCCGCAGGGCGAGAGCGAGCTGGTCTCCATGCCTAACCATCCGAACAAACCGGAAATGGGAAGCCGCGACGTGCCGTTCAGCGGCGAGATCTGGATTGACCGCGCTGACTTCCGCGAAGAAGCTAACAAGCAGTACAAGCGTCTGGTGCTGGGTAAAGAAGTGCGTCTGCGTAATGCTTACGTCATCAAAGCCGAGCGCGTAGAAAAAGATGCGGAAGGAAATATCACCACCATCTTCTGTACTTATGACGCTGAAACGCTAAGTAAAGATCCGGCGGATGGCCGCAAGGTGAAAGGCGTTATCCACTGGGTGAGCGCATCCCACGCGCTGCCGGTAGAGATTCGTCTGTACGATCGCCTGTTCAGCGTGCCTAACCCAGGTGCGGCGGAAGACTTCCTGGCGACCATCAACCCGGAATCTTTGGTGATCAAGCAGGGTTATGCGGAGCCTTCTCTGAAAGCGGCTGAAGCAGGCAAAGCGTTCCAGTTCGAACGTGAAGGATACTTCTGCCTGGACAGCCGTCACAGCACGGCGGAAAAACCGGTATTTAACCGTACCGTGGGCCTGCGTGATACCTGGACGAAGATCGGCGAATAATATTGCTGCTCTGGTCAATGAGAAACAAACGCCGCATTATGCGGCGTTTTTTTATTTAACGATCAGAGTATTAAGCCAGGGGTTAAAGTGGCGTCATGAAAATAACAGGTCAATGAGGTGCTACTTATTTTTTAAAAAAAAGTTTGTGCCATTACGAAATTCAAAAGGGTTATAAAAAAGGAAACCGATCCCACGCCTGGATACTGAAATAGCTGAGAATTTCCCGTCATTCCTCGCCTTCCTGTAAATGTTACAAAGCACTACCAATTATGTGCACTTCGTCATAATCCTGACCTTTGCCCGCTGAAAAGCATTGATAATTCGCGTCGCGAAAAATAACCTAAAGACGGTAGTTAATTCGAGGGTATTTAAAACTACCCCTGACCATTTGGTCTTTTTTATTTACGCCGTTTCAGGCGTTTTAATTCGTCAAAGAGGAATAATCTATGCGTACGTTCAGTGGCAAACGTAGTGCGCTGGCGCTGGCTATTGCCGGTGTGACAGCAATGTCGGGCCTGGTGATTGCGCCAGAGGCAAAAGCAGCGGGTTTCATCGAAGATTCTACCCTCACGGGCGGTATTTATTACTGGCAGCGTGAGCGTGACCGTAAAGACGTCACTGAAGATAAATACAAAACCAACCTCTCGCACTCCACCTGGAACGCCAACCTGGACTTCCAGTCAGGCTACGCCGCGGATATGTTCGGTCTGGATATCGCCGCGTTCACCGCGATCGAAATGGCGGAAAACGGCGACAGCGGCCACCCGAACGAAATCGCCTTCTCCTCCAGCAACAAAGCCTATGATGAAGACTGGTCCGGGGATAAGAGCGGTATCAGCCTCTACAAAGCCGCAGCGAAATTTAAATACGGCCCGGTCTGGGCGCGTGGGGGCTATATTCAGCCAACCGGCCAGACGCTGTTAGCCCCACACTGGAGCTTTATGCCGGGTACCTATCAGGGTGCAGAAGCCGGGGCTAACTTTGACTACGGTGACGCAGGTGCGCTGAGCTTCTCCTATATGTGGACCAACGAGTACAAAGCACCGTGGCACATTGAAATGGACAAGTTCTACCAGAACGATAAGAAAACCAAAGTCGATTACCTCCACTCGCTGGGTGCGAAATACGACTTCAAAAACGATCTGGTTCTCGAAGCGGCATTCGGCCAGGCGCAAGGGTATATCGATCAATACTTTGCCAAGGCCAGCTATAAGTTTGATATTGCGGGTAGCCCGCTGAGTACCAGCTACCAGTTCTACGGTACGCGCGACAAAGTCAGTAACGGTGGCGTCAATGATATCTACGACGGCACCGCGTGGCTGCAGGCGTTAACCTTCGGCTACAAGGTCGGTCAGGTTGATTTGCGTCTGGAAGGCACATGGGTGAAAGCGGAAGGGCAGCAGGGCTACTTCCTGCAGCGTATGACCCCGACCTATGCTTCCTCCAACGGTCGTCTTGATATCTGGTGGGATAACCGCTCCGATTTCAACGCCGACGGTGAGAAGGCGGTCTTCTTCGGCGCCATGTATGATCTGAAAAACTGGAACCTGCCGGGCTGGGCGGTGGGCGCTTCTTATGCTTACGCCTGGGATGCAAAACCAGCCGACATGGCAACACCGGATGCTTACTACGATCCAAACTATCGCCTGAAAGAGTCTTCCTACAGCCTGGATGCTATCTATACCCTGCAGGATGGCCGCGCGAAAGGCACGATGTTCAAACTGCACTTCACCCAGTACGACAACCACTCCGATATCCCGAGCTACGCGGGCGGTTACGGCAACATCTTCCAGGATGAACGTGACGTGAAATTCATGGTTATCGCACCGTTCACCATCTTCTGATGAATCGTCCGGCGGGTTAGATCCCGCCGGACCGGAGACTGCAAATGATGAAAAAAATCGTAATCGTCGCGCTGTTGGCATCGGGGCTGGTGGCGTGTGCCCAGACTCAGGCACCGAAAGAGGACTCCCGTCTCAAGGAGGCCTACAGCGCCTGCATTAATACTGCGGAAGGTTCGCCGGAGAAGATTGAAGCCTGCCAGAGCGTGCTGAACGTGCTGAAGAAAGAGAAAGCGCACGAGCAGTTCGCGACGCAGGAGAATGTCCGCGTGATGGATTACCAGGCCTGTATCCAGGCACGTAAAACCGGTAACGATCAGGAAGTGGCGAAGCGTTGCGATAAGATCTGGAACGAGATACGCAATAATAATAAATAAGTTGCTTTACGCCCGGTGGCACTGTGCCACCGGGCTTTTTTCTGGCAAAAAAAAGCCAACCTTACGGCTGGCTCAGAGTATGAACACTCACTTATTTTGCGTCATGCGCATGTTCATTTTCGCGGCAATCGCCTTCAGCGCAGTGACCATAAAGGTACAGGCTGTGGTTGGTCAGACGGATGCCGTGACGCGCGGCGATTTCACGCTGGCGCGCTTCGATAGAGTCATCGCTAAATTCAATGACCTTGCCACAGTCGAGGCAGATCAGGTGATCGTGGTGCTGCTGCTGGGTCAGTTCGAAGACAGATTTACCACCTTCGAAATTATGACGGGTGACAATGCCCGCGTCATCAAACTGGTTCAGCACGCGATAGACGGTAGCCAGCCCAATCTCTTCACCCATGTCGATAAGACGTTTATAAAGGTCTTCCGCACTGACATGGTGATTGTCTGGACCCTGAAGCACTTCGAGGATTTTTAACCGAGGAAGCGTAACTTTCAGGCCAGCCTTCTTTAATGCGGTATTGTTGTCAGTCATGCGGAATCTGTCCTGTTGCTAAACGATTCACTTCTGTAGGAAGTGACAGAAAATGCACCCGGGATAATGCGTCTCATTATAGAACTGCCATGGCTAAATGAAAACTGCAAGTCTCAGGCAAAATATGCTTATAAAAATGGGGTATCACCAACAAACTTGCTCGGTGGAAAACCACATTTTATCAGGGAGACATTGTACAGGTCTGGGCGAAAAAGTTAAAAGATTGTAGCAATTAATTTAATCGGTTTGACCTGGTGCGCGGGCGCAACCGCCGTTGCGCCGCGATAAAAATCAGGCGTTGAGAATATCGTCCAGGTGCAGTTCTTCACGGATCTGCTTAACCCATTTCTCGACGCGCTCTGCAGTCAGTTCTGGCTGACGGTCTTCGTCGATGGCCAGACCCACGAAATGATCGTCATCGGCCAGGCCTTTGGACGCTTCGAAGTGGTAACCGGCGGTTGGCCAGTGGCCGACGATTACAGCGCCATTCGGCTCAATGATGTCGCGGATGGTACCCAGCGCGTCACAGAAGTACTCGGCGTAGTCTTCCTGGTCGCCACAGCCAAACAGGGCAACCAGCTTACCGTTGAAGTCCACTTCTTCCAGCGTCGGGAAGAAATCATCCCAGTCGCACTGGGCTTCGCCGTAGTACCAGGTCGGAATACCCAGCAGCAGAATGTCATAGCCTTCGAGATCTTCTTTGCTGCTCTTGGCGATGTCATGCACATCAGCAACGTCTTTACCGAGCTGTTTTTGAATGTTTTTCGCGATATTTTCGGTATTGCCGGTATCACTGCCAAAGAAAATGCCGATGATTGCCATGAGTAAAATAACCTCTTGAAACTTAATAGTATGGTGGCGCAATTCGGCCACGGATAAGGGCAATAATAGCAGAACTGGCAACCCTGCGGAAACAGCTATCGCGCAGGACTGCACTCTGTGCTACATGAAAAGGGTAATTAAGGGAATTTTCAGACTTATGCCTGGCTGCGCAGCATCTCAAGCTGGGCGATCAACATCTCTTCAATGAGCTCGCTGCGGCTAATATTTCGCGCGTCGGCCAGCTCGTTAAGCGCATCGACCGCGTCGGCGTTGAGCTTCAGTTCGACACGCTTAAGCCCACGATTTTTATCGCGTTTAAGCTGATTGCGTTTATTGATACGCAGCTGTTCATCGCGCGAAAGCGGATTCGTCTTCGGTCGTCCCGGGCGACGCTCATTCGCGAACAGATCTAGTGTCGTACGGTCCGTTTGTTCTTTGGCCATGATTCTGAGACTTCGGGGGAAACACGCCGCCCTGCTAATGCCCGGGCGATAAGCGCGCCATCATACATCACCAAAAACGGCGCGCCAACGACTGGAAGCCCGCAGCCTTCCAGTCGCTCTCTTTTTAATCAATTTGCAGTATCAGCAAGATAGCGGCGAATGGCGCGCAGCACGGCGTCAGGTTTTTCCGCATGCACCCAGTGTCCGGCTCCGGCAATGACGTGGGCACGAGCCTGCGGGAATTGCGCCAGTATGGCGTCGCGGTACGCGTCGGTAACGTAAGGGGAATTGCCGCCGCGAATAAAGAGGGTAGGGTGTGGCCAGGCGGGTACGGTTTGCCAGCCCACAATATTGTTGTACTGGTTCCAGAGCACCGGCACGTTAAAACGCCATTGCCCGTCAACAAACGACTTCAGCAGGAACTGGACGACGCCTTCTTCATCAAGATGCTCACGCATGACGGCAGCCGCCTGCTGACGCGTCGCGGCACCCGCTTCGGTGACCGCATTGATAGCGGCAAAAATTTCGTCGTGACGGCGGACGTCGTAATCCACGGGCGCAACATCAATCACCACCAGGCCGTTAATACGCTCCGGGGCCAGCGCCGTCAGGGCCATCACCGCTTTACCGCCCATTGAATGCCCGATGAGGGTCACCTTTTGCAAGTCGTTGGCATCCAGCGTATCCCGCAGATCCTGCGCCATCGCGGCGTAGGTCATCTCGTCGGAACGGCCGGAAAGACCGTGATTGCGCATATCGACCTGAAGAATATCGTGGTCGGTAACCAGATCGCGCGCCAGCACGCCCAGGTTATCCAGGCTGCCAAAAAGCCCGTGAACCAGTACGATGGGAGAATTATTGTTCGGCGATTGTGCAGTTTGCGCTCGGGTATTCAATTTCATGGCAAAGTTCTTTTTTTACGTATGTCAGGTTAGGGTATCATGTTGTCCATTCTGCCGCCCGGCTGCAAGGTTCCAGTTTAATCTGACTTTTGCCGCCAACCTGGTTTGACGCTATCCGCTGTTGGGATTTGACCTTATAATCCCAATGACTTGTATTCAGATAAGATATCGCACTGGATTAAGATGAAAACAATCGAAGTTGATGACGAACTCTATCAGTATATTGCCAGCCAGACGCGGCATATCGGGGAGAGCGCGTCCGACATTTTACGGCGCATGCTTAAAATTTCCGCCGCTTCACAGCCTGCTACCCCAGTCACCAAAGATGTCGTGTCTCAGCCAAGCGTTGTTGCACAAGCAAAACCTGCCGTGACACCGGCTAAAGATAAAGTGCGCGCGATGCGCGAGCTGCTGCTCTCCGATGAATATGCGGAGCAAAAAAAGGCGGTTAACCGCTTTATGCTGGTGCTGTCTACACTTTATTCACTGGATAACAAAGCGTTTGCTGAAGCGACCGAGTCGCTGCACGGCCGTACTCGCGTCTACTTCGCGGGCGACGAGCAGACGTTGCTGCAAAATGGCAATCAAACCAAACCCAAACATGTTCCTGGCACCCCATACTGGGTGATCACCAATACCAATACGGGCCGCAAGTGCAGCATGATTGAACATATCATGCAGTCCATGCAGTTCCCGGCGGAATTGATTGAGAAGGTTTGCGGTACAATTTAACCCTTGCATCAGAAGGACCCGGTAATGGCAAATCACAGCCGTGCAGGCCAACCTGCACAACAAAGCGATTTGATTAACGTCGCTCAGCTGACCGCGCAGTATTACGTGCTGAAGCCGGTCGTGGGCAACGCAGAACACGCAGTGAAGTTTGGTACATCTGGTCACCGCGGCAGCGCGGCGCGCCACAGCTTTAACGAACCGCACATTCTGGCCATTGCTCAGGCCATTGCGGAAGAGCGCGCTAAAAATGGCGTTACCGGTCCTTGCTACGTGGGGAAAGATACCCATGCCCTGTCTGAACCGGCCTTTATCTCCGTGCTGGAAGTTCTGACAGCGAACGGCGTTGATGTGATTGTTCAGGAGAACAACGGCTTCACCCCAACGCCTGCGGTCTCTAACGCCATCCTGGTACACAACAAAAAGGGTGGCGCGCTGGCTGACGGTATCGTGATCACGCCATCCCACAACCCGCCGGAAGACGGCGGCATCAAATACAACCCGCCTAACGGTGGCCCGGCAGACACCAATGTCACCAAAGTGGTGGAAGATCGTGCGAACGCCCTGCTGGCTGACGGTCTGAAAGGCGTGAAGCGCATCTCTCTGGATGCGGCCATGGCGTCCGGCCACGTAAAAGAGCAGGATCTGGTTCAGCCGTTCGTGGAAGGGCTGGCGGAGATCGTCGATATGGCGGCCATCCAGAAAGCCGGCCTGAAGCTAGGTGTGGATCCGCTGGGCGGCTCCGGTATTGAATACTGGAAACGTATTGCCGAGCACTACAAGCTGGATCTGACCATCGTGAACGATCACGTCGATCAGACCTTCCGTTTTATGCACCTGGACAAAGACGGCGCGATCCGTATGGACTGCTCCTCCGAGTGCGCGATGGCGGGCCTGCTGGCGCTGCGTGATAAATTCGATCTGGCGTTTGCGAACGACCCGGATTACGACCGTCACGGTATCGTCACTCCTGCCGGGCTGATGAACCCGAACCACTATCTGGCCGTTGCGATCAACTACCTGTTCCAGCACCGTCCGCAGTGGGGCAAAGAGGTGGCTGTCGGTAAGACGCTGGTGTCCTCCGCGATGATCGACCGCGTGGTCGAGGCGCTGGGCCGCAAGCTGGTGGAAGTACCTGTGGGCTTCAAATGGTTTGTTGACGGTCTGCACGACGGCAGCTTTGGCTTCGGTGGTGAAGAGAGCGCGGGGGCCTCTTTCCTGCGCTTCGACGGCACGCCGTGGTCAACCGATAAAGACGGCATCATCATGTGCCTGCTGGCGGCAGAAATCACCGCGGTCACCGGTAAAAACCCGCAGGAACATTACAACGACCTGGCAGCACGCTTTGGTGCGCCAAGCTATAACCGTATTCAGGCCAGCGCAACGTCTGCCCAGAAAGCGGCCCTGTCCAAACTCTCTCCGGAGATGGTCAGTGCAAGCACCCTGGCGGGCGATCCGATCACCGCGCGTCTGACGGCGGCACCGGGTAACGGTGCGTCTATTGGTGGTCTGAAAGTGATGACCGAAAACGGCTGGTTCGCTGCGCGTCCATCCGGTACGGAAGATGCGTATAAAATTTATTGCGAAAGCTTCCTCGGCGCTGAGCATCGTCAGCAGATTGAGAAAGAAGCGGTAGAGATTGTCAGCGAAGTGCTGAAAAACGCGTAAGTGCGGTTTGTGTGCCGGGCGGCACTGCGTTTGCCCGGCCTACAACAACGATCGTAGGCCCGGTAAGCGCTAGCGCCACCGGGCTTTTTTCAACTGTGCTTATTCTTCAATTCAAACCGCGGTGACACCAGACCGTACAGCGTCCAGCCCATAAAGGTCACCATCGCACCATACAGCATCGCTTCCTGTCCGGAGGAATAGAGCGCATAGAAGCTGTAGATTGCGCCAATCAGCGCCACGATATTGGCCGCACGCGCCTTGCGCGGATCCACCTTCGCAACCTTCTGAATAATCACCAGCGCCGCCATCGACAGAATATACGGAATGATGTTCGTCACCACCGCCAGGTTGACCAGCACGTTGAACTGGCTGTTCAGCGACGGGCTAATGGTCATCAGCGACAATCCGCTCTGGAAGATAACAATCGCCAGCATGCCCTGCACCGGCGCATCGGCTTTGGTCACACGGGAGAAGATTTTTGGGAAGTAACCTTCATCAGCCGAAGATTTAAATACCTGTGCGATGGTGAACTGCCAGCCAAGCAGTGAACCGCAGCATGACATGACCATCAGACCCATAATCACTTTCCCGACTTCCGGCGTGAACATCTGCGCGAAGGCCAGCCCGAACGGCGCCGTGGAGTTGGCCAGATCCATGTTCGGAACGATGCCCGCAATGACGTTCGTCGAGACGATATAGATCACCGCCGCGCCCAGCGTACCGCCGAGGACCGCAATCGGCACGTTCTTTTCAGGGTTATCAACCACTTCTGCGTTCGCGCAGGCGGATTCCAGGCCCAGGAAGGCCCAGAGCGTCATGGCGATAGAAGAGCCGACTGCGCTGAAGAACGGCACATGGTGCGGGTTCCAGGAGTTAGCGTACAGGGTCGGGCTGAACCAGAACCAGCCGATGATGCACAGGCCGACAACCGGAATAATCACGCCCCAGACGGTGATGCTGGAGAGCTGTCCGGTGATACGCGCCCCGCCAAAGTTAGCCACGGTGCAGATCCACAGCACGCCGATGGTGGCCAGGCCAATCTGTACTGGGCTAAGCGTCGCGCCAAACAACTCCGTACCGTAGCCCACGGCGGAGATGGCAATCGCCACGTTGGCGATCAGCAGTGACACCCCGTAGGTATAGTTGGCCATAAAGTTGCCAGACTTACCAAAGGCATACTCGGCGTAGCCCCCCATGCCGCCTGACTTGCGGCTGAACATCCCGCACTTGGCAAACGCCCATGCCAGCGCCATCGAGCCGACGGCGGTCACCAGCCAGGAGATAATTGAAATGGTTCCTACTTCGGCAAGCTTGGTGGGCAGCATAATGATCCCTGAACCCATCATGTTCACCATGGTGAGGATGGTCAGCTGCACCACGCCCATCTTATTGGACTTGCTCATAATTTCTCTCCTTTCAGCAGCGCGGGCTGAGCGGCGGGTTGTTTGATGACGTTACAGCGAACCTGTTTGCGGCCCTCGCACTCTTCGACGTACACACCCTGCAGCTCCGGCGCGAAGCCCGGCAGCAGGTTGATGCCTTCTTCCAGCGCGGCGAAGTAGCGCAGCACGGAGCCGCCCCAGACCTCCCCTGGAACCACGCACAATACCCCCGGTGGATAAGGGAGGGCGCCTTCGGCGGCGATGCGGCCTTCCGCGTCGCGCAGGGAGACCAGTTCCACTTCTCCGCGCAGATAGGCGTAGTTCGCGTCCTGCGGGTTCATCATCACGCGCGGGAAGTGAGACTTGCGGAACATCTCTTTCTGCAGCTGTTTGACATTGTGACGGGCGTACAGGTCATGCATCTCCTGGCAGATCTGGCGCAGGGTGTAATCCGCGTAACGTTCCGGATGTTGTCTGCAGATGGAAGGCAGCACCTCTTTTAGTGGAGCATCGCTCTCGAGCAGTTTTTCGAAACGCACCAGCTGCGCCACCAGCTGCTGCAGCTTGCCCATATCTTCCGCAGGCGTGAGCAGGAACAGGATCGAGTTGAGATCGCATTTCTCCGGCACGATGCCGTTTTCACGCAGGAAGTTGGCGAGGATGGTGGCAGGCACGCCGAAGCCGTCATACTCCCCGGTGCGGGCGTTAATGCCCGGCGTGGTCAGCAGGAGCTTGCACGGGTCGATAAAATACTGATGCTCGGCGTAGCCTTCAAAAGCGTGCCAGTTTTCACCCGGTACGAAGTGGAAGAAGCGCAGATCGGTCGCAATCTCCGCCGTGTCCCAGCTTTCCCACGGACGGCCATCCACTGTCTCCGGCACGAACGGGCGCAGATACTGGCAGTTCTCCAGGATTAGTTTTCGCGCCTCAATACCGTTCACCACGCAGTCCATCCACATGTTGCGGCCGCTCTGGCCTTCATGCATACGGGCGTTGATGTCCAGCGCGGCAAACAGCGGATAGAACGGGCTGGTGGAGGCGTGCATCATAAAGGCATTATTCAGCCGCTTATGCGGGACATAGCGCTGCTGGCCTTTGATATGGCTGTCTTTCTTGTGGATTTGCGAGGTCTGGGAGAAGCCGGCCTGCTGTTTATGCACGGACTGGGTAACCAAAATCCCCGGGTCGTTTTCGTTCAGCTCCAGCAGCAGCGGCGAGCAGTCGGCCATCATTGGAATAAACTGCTCGTAACCCACCCAGGCCGAGTCAAACAGGATGTAATCACACAGGTGCCCAATCTTATCCACCACCTGGCGGGCGTTGTAGATGGTGCCATCGTAGGTGCCCAGCTGGATCACCGCCAGACGGAACGGACGCGCATCGCGTGCACGGCCGGGTGCGACTTCTGCCACCAGCTCGCGAAGATAGCTTTCTTCAAAACAGTGGGCGTCAATGCCGCCGATAAAGCCGTACGGGTTGCGCGCGGTTTCCAGATAGACCGGCGTTGCGCCTGCCTGGAGGAGGGCACCGTGATGGTTGGATTTGTGGTTATTACGGTCGAACAGCACCAGGTCGCCCGGGGTGAGCAGGGCGTTCAGCACCACTTTGTTGGATGACGAGGTACCGTTGAGCACGAAGTAGGTCTTATCGGCATTAAAGACCTTCGCCGCATGCTGCTGTGCGATGCACGGCGCGCCTTCGTGGATCAGCAGATCGCCCATTGCCACGTCGGCGTTGCACAGATCGGCGCGGAAAAGCGTCTCGCCAAAGAAATCAACGAACTGATTGCCGGCAGGATGGCGGCGGAAGAACTGGCCGCCCTGATGCCCCGGGCAGTCAAACGCGCTGTTGCCCTGTTTTACATAGTCGACAAGGGCGCGGAAAAACGGCGGGCGCAGCTGGGTTTCATACTTCAGGGCAGCCGCCTCCAGCTGGCGTCCATAAAAGTCGTTGCTGGTGTCTGAATACTCAAATACGCCATGAATGCGCGATAAATAATCTGCCGGAATGAATTCTTCTTTATGCGTCGCGACAAAAACAGGAATGCCAAATCCGGTGGCTTCTATTTCTTCCAGTATGCCGTCGGTAATATCACTGACCGCCAGCACAATAGCGGCAACGTCGATATAATCCGAGGCCCGGACATCCACCAGTTCACGCTGGGTGGTAAAGCAATCCGGACATGCGCGGCTGGCTGCGATTTTTAAACTTTTCATCTTTCTCTCTTTATTTTAGGTAATAAGCGTCCCTCGATTTCTTGCAAAAAAGAAATCGATAATTTTCCGGAAAAAAAGCAAAGGGTGGCCGCTGATTAAAATCAGTACATTGCTTTTTGAGGATTGAAATTCAGTCCGCCCGGTGCGGATGGGTCTGAATCAAAATGAATGAGCGCACGCGTTCACAGGCAATGGCCTGTAAAATAAGAGGTTTCAGGGTAACCTGTAAGCGAATGCGCCAGAAGTCGAAGGACTACCGGGCATTAAAGAGATGAAAGTCAAAGCAGTTTCGGTGGGCAAACATCATGATATGTGTTGTCCGCCTTATATGGGGCATTAAACGATTGTTGTTTTCCATGATTTATTTTCCTTTCAGTAATTGAAAGCACGGTCATTTTATCCAGGAAAACGCGATTAACTGTGAAGGAGATCACCGTTAACCGATCATTTTAGAAATAAATAGTCGTTTTTGATGAATATCGCAGATCAAAATTCTGATTTGTTGGTATCTGGTTAATAGGATGTATTGCAAATGTTTTAAATGGGCATAAATAACCCAAAAAATATCGAGTGGATTATTTATGAAATATTTTCTGAGAGATTTTGATTTTATTTAAAAATAAAATGAATAGTTATTCAGAGCATAAACCGATAACCGATACCGGTTTCAGTTAATAAATGGCGAGGGCGAGCGGGGTCGACTTCGAGTTTCTGACGAAGATGGCCCATATATATGCGTAAATAGTGACTATGTTCCACGGCGTTGGGTCCCCACACCTGACTTAACAGCTGGCGCTGGGTGAGAACCTTGCCGTGATTGTTGAGCAGCACGGCGAGCAGGCGAAATTCGATGGGCGTGAGGTGAATTTCCTCTTCGCCGCGCACAATGCGCCGCGCGGCCAGGTCAACCCGGATATCCCCAAACGTGTAGGTTGGATCGGCAGGCGTGGTGGCGCTGTGGCGACGCAGCGCCACGCGAAGGCGAGCCTGTAGCTCGCCGATGCCAAACGGTTTAATCAGGTAGTCATCCGCCCCGGCATCCAGCGCGGCGATTTTATCCGTCTCTTCAGTACGGGCGGAGAGCACCAGAATCGGCATCTGGCTCCACTGACGGACTTCACGAATAAAATCGATGCCGTCACCGTCCGGGAGACCCAGATCGAGGATCACCAGGTCCGGCTTGCGGGTGGCGGCTTCAATTAACCCCCGCTGAAGCGTACCTGCATCATGGACGCGCAGACCGTCTCCTTCCAGCGCAGCGCGCAGAAAACGGCTAATGGCGATCTCATCTTCAACAATCAAGACGTTGATCACAAATCCTCTGGTAATTCATTAAGTTCTGGCGGGGTTTCCAGAGGAAGTGTAACACAAAAACGCGCACCGCCTTCCGGACGATTCTCCGCGGAAATGGAGCCGCCATGCACGTCAATGATCGCCTGGCAAATGGCCAGCCCCAGCCCCACGCCCGGAATGGCCGACTCCTTATTGCCGCGCGCGAATTTCTCGAAAATAGCCAACTCCTGCCCGGCAGGAATGCCCGGGCCGGTATCCCAGACGTCAAGGCGAAGCGCGCCGTCGTCCACCGTCGCATCCACCCCAATCTGCGCGCTGGCGCCCGCATATTTGGCGGCATTTTCCAACAGGTTGATCAGCACCCGTTCAAACAGCGGACCATCAACATGAATTAAGGTCAGGGGCTCGGGCATGTTCAGCGCAATATGTCGCCCGCCCAGGCCGGGTTCGAGCATTTTCAGCGCGCTGCCCACCACCTCTTCCAGCGTGAGCCACTCTTTTTTGAGGTTAAATCCACCCGACTGGATACGCGCCATGTCGAGCAGGTTATTCACCAGGCGTGTGGTATTCAGCACGTGCTGGCGGATCTCGCTGGCCTGAAGTGCATGCTTCGAGCCTTCCGCCGCCAGGTCCAGCGTCAGAATTTCTGACTGACCGAACAGGACGGTGAGCGGGGTACGCAGATCGTGAGACAGCGCCGCCAGCAGCGAGTTACGAATGCTTTCACGCTCGCTTGCCAGCCGGGCCTGTTCCTCGCTGGCGGTGAGGGCCAGTCGTTCCAGCGCGCTGGCAACCAGCAGCGTAAACGTCTCCAGTAAACGCTGCTGTTCGGGGATCATCAGCTGGCGCAGGTTGGAAGGCTCCACGATGACCAGCCCCTGATTTTTATCGGCGCTGCGCAGGGGCAGAATTTGGTAGGGCACGCCGGGGAGGGTGTCGGTCCCTGCGCCCGCCGGTAAGCCTTTGTCAAAGCTCCAGCGCGCGATGGCTTCGTCCCAGGGCGTCATGCCTGTGGCGGAGGTCAGCGGGCGCAGCTTGCCGTGTTCGTCCGGGAGTAAAATCAGGTTGCTGGCATGAAACGTCGAGCGGATAAACTGCTCGCTGGTCTGCACGATATCCAGCGGCGTGCGGCCCACCGCCAGCGATTTCGACATCTCATAGAGATGGCGCGTGCGCTGTTCGCGATAGCGGGCGATGCGGGCCTGATAGCGCACGCCCGCCGTCAGATTGCCGATCACCAGCCCGACGGTGAGCATGACGGCAAAGGTGAGGATGTACTGCACGTCCGAGACGGCGAGCGTCCCGCGGGGGGCAATAAAGAACAGATCGAAGCTGATGACGTTGATCACCGTCGCCAGGACCGACGGCCAGCGCCCGTAGAAGAGCGCCACCACCACCACGCCCAAAAGGTAGATCATCACCAGGTTGGCGGCATCAAACGCGATCAGCCACTGGCTGGCAATCACGGTAATCAGGGCGCAGAGCACGACGGCGACGAGACAGCCGCGAAGCTGAATGCGCCATTTATCGCTGAAGGTACGGCTGTCCGGCGCGCGATTGGGTAAGGGGGTAGGTTTGTCATCCAGCGCCACGATCACCAGATCCAGATCCGGCGCTCGACGGGCCAGCTTGTCGGCAAAGGATTCGCGGCTAAACCAGCGCCGATGCTGACGACGGCCAATGACGATTTTCCCCAGGTTATGCTCGCGCGCGTAGCGCAGAATGGCTTTATCTTCCTGCGGATCGGAAAGGGTGGCGGTTTCCGCGCCCAGCTCCTGCGCCAGGCGCAGCGAACTCAGGATCGCGCGACGCTGGTTTTCGGGCAGCGCGTGCAGCTGCGGCGTTTCAACATACACCGCATGCCAGACGCTGCCAAATTTGGCCGCCAGGCGCGCGGCGGTGCGGACAAGCTTTTCATTGCCGCTGCCGTGGCCCACGCACAGCAGGATGGCGTCCCGGGTGTGCCAGACGCGTTCCTGTCCCTGTAAATCGCGCCAGGCGCGCATCTGATCGTCCACCCGGTCGGCGGTTCGGCGCAGGGCCAGCTCGCGCAGGGCAATCAGGTTGCCTTTACGGAAGAAATGTTCGATGGCGCGCTCGGCCTGGCCGGCGATATAGACTTTGCCTTCGTGCAGGCGCTGGCGCAAATCATCGGGCGGCAGGTCGACCAGCACCACCTCATCCGCGGAATCAAAGAAGGGATCCGGCACCGTCTCGCGTACCTGAATGCCGGTCACGCCGCTGACCACGTCGTTCAGGCTTTCGAGATGCTGAACGTTAACCGTGGTGAACACATCGATACCGGCTTCAAGTAATTCTTCAACGTCCTGCCAGCGTTTGGGGTGGCGCGAGCCTGGCGCATTGCTGTGCGCCAGCTCGTCCATCAGGATAAGCGCGGGGCGGCGGGCGAGGGCGGCATCGAGATCGAATTCGGTGACTAACCGACCGCGGTGGCTGATGCGGCGGGGCGGCTGGGTAGCCAGCCCCTTCAGCAGTGATGCCGTCTCTTTACGTCCGTGGGTTTCAACCACGCCGATCAGAATATCGAGCCCCTGCGCCCGAAGCCGCTGGGCTTCCGTCAGCATGGCGAAGGTTTTCCCGACGCCCGCGCAGGCGCCGAAGAAAATTTTCAGTTTGCCGCGATGGGCCTCAGCTGTTTGTTCGAGCAGCCTGTCCGGATCCGGGCGCATGGGCTCGTCGGTCATTTAGTTTTTCCTTAGCGCGTCCAGCGCCAGATTCAGCTCAACAATATTAACCACGGGCATGCCGATGAAGCTGACCAGCGGCTTTTGCGTGTGCTCTGCCACCAACTGGCTCACCTGTTCGTCGGTCAGCTGACGGGCAGCGGCGACGCGTGGGATCTGCCATGCCACGGCTGCCGGGGTCAGGCTGTAGTCCAGCCCGCTGGCCGAGGCGGTTACCAGCTCCACGGGAACGACACGGCTGGCCTGCGGATTCGCGGCGCGCAGGGCTGCTACGCGCTCCGCGACGGCTTTGTCCAGCTCGGGGTTGCTGCCCGCCAGGTTGCTGCCGCCGGATGCCATCGGATTATACGGGCTTTCGGCAGTGGCGGAAGGGCGTCCCTGGAAGTAGCGGGCATCCGTAAAGTTCTGACCAATCAGGCGAGAGCCGCGGTTTTCACCGTTTTGCAGTATCAGCGAGCCGTTAGCCTGATCCTTAAACCACCACTGGCCCAGCGCGGTGGTCACCAGCGGGTACAGCCCGCCGGTAATGAGAGACAGCAGTATGAACAGAAGTATAGCGGGGCGTAACATGGTCATTTGATTCACCTTTTAAACCAGGCCGAACAGGGTCAACAGCAGATCGATAACCTTGATACCGACGAAGGGCACCACCAGCCCGCCCAGGCCGTAAATCCACAGGTTGCGGCGCAGCATGGCGGCCGCTGTGAGCGGCTTATAGCTCACGCCCTTCAGCGCCAGCGGGATCAGGAAGACAATAATCAGGGCGTTAAAAATTACTGCGCTCAGAATGGCCGAGGCCGGAGAGTGCAGGTGCATCACGTTCAACGCGTTTAATTGCGGATAGGTCGCAGCAAACGCGGCCGGAATGATGGCGAAATACTTCGCCACGTCGTTGGCGATGCTGAACGTGGTCAGCGAACCGCGCGTCATCAGCATCTGTTTGCCGATGTGCACCACTTCAATCAGCTTGGTCGGGTTAGAGTCGAGGTCGACCATGTTGCCTGCCTCTTTTGCGGCCTGGGTACCGGAGTTCATCGCCACCGCCACGTCGGCCTGCGCGAGGGCAGGAGCATCGTTGGTCCCGTCGCCGGTCATCGCCACCAGACGGCCTTCCGCCTGATACTGACGAATCAGTGCCAGCTTGGCTTCCGGTGTGGCTTCGGAAAGGAAATCATCCACGCCCGCTTCGGCGGCAATCGCCGCGGCGGTAAGACGGTTATCCCCGGTGATCATCACCGTTTTGATCCCCATTTTACGCAGCTGGGCAAAGCGCTCCTTGATGCCGCCTTTGACGATGTCCTTCAGGGCAATGACCCCGAGCACGCGCGCGCCTTCGGCCACCACCAACGGCGTCGCCCCCTGACGGGCCACGCTTTCGACCAGGCTGTCCACTTCCGGCGGGAAGTGACCGTTGTTGGCCTCGATGTGGCGGCGGATGGCGTCAACCGAGCCTTTACGGATCATGCGATCCTGAATGTTAATGCCGCTCATGCGGGTTTGCGCCGTGAAGGGCACGAAGGTGGCGTGCAGGCTCTGCACGTCGCGCTGGCGCAGGTTAAAGCGCTGCTTGGCGAGGATCACAATGCTGCGGCCTTCCGGGGTTTCATCGGCAAGCGATGAGAGCTGGGCGGCATCCGCCAGCGTTTTTTCATCCACGCCCGGGGCGGGTAAGAAATCCGACGCCTGGCGGTTACCGAGGGTAATGGTCCCGGTTTTATCCAGCAGCAACACATCCACGTCACCGGCGGCTTCCACCGCACGCCCGCTGGTGGCGATGACGTTGGCACCGAGCATACGGCTCATGCCGGCCACGCCGATGGCCGACAGCAGGCCGCCGATGGTGGTGGGGATCAGACAAACCAGCAGCGCCACCAGCACCGTGACGGTGACCGCGGTACCGCCATAGGCAGAGAACGGCCACAGCGTCGCGGTTGCCAGCAGGAAGACAATGGTCAGGGCCACCAGCAGGATGGTCAGGGCAATCTCGTTTGGCGTTTTACGGCGCTGTGCGCCTTCTACCATGGCGATCATCCGGTCGAGGAAGGTTTCACCCGGGTTAACGCTGCACTGGATCACCAGCCAGTCGGAGAGAATGCGCGTCCCGCCCGTCACGGAGGCGAAATCGCCGCCGGACTCACGGATCACCGGCGCGGATTCGCCGGTAATAGCGCTCTCATCCACCGATGCGCCCCCTTCAATAACTTCGCCGTCGCAAGGGATGATGTCACCGGCTTCCACCAGCACCACATCGCCTTTACGCAGTTCATCTGCCGGAACGTGGTCCATCTGTGCGCCGTACTTCGGCTCACGTAGCTTGCGTGCGAAGGCGGTCTTTTTCACCCCTTTCAGGCTGTTGGCCTGGGCTTTGCTCCGGCCTTCCGCCAGCGCTTCCGCAAAGTTGGCGAACAGCACGGTAAACCACAGCCACAGGCTGATGGCGCCGGTAAACATCGCATTTCCCGGCATATGGCCCGTTCCCATGGCAATCGCCAGGGCGGTGGTCAGGACGCTTCCCGCCCAGACGATAAACATCACCGGGTTGTGCCACTGCACGCGCGGGCTCAGCTTTTTCACCGCATCCATGAGCGCCTGGCGAACTAATGACGGTTCGAACAGGGCCAGTTGTTTACGACTCATGACAATTTCTCCGCAAAATCAGCGTAAAGAGAGGTATTCCGCGACCGGGCCTAACGCGAGGGCGGGGATAAAGGTCAGGGCGCCGACCAGCAACACGGTGCCCGTCAGCAGGCCGATAAACAGCGCGCCGTGGGTCGGTAACGTTCCGGTAGTGGTCGGTTGGATTTTTTTGTTCACCAGCGATCCGGCTATCGCCATAACCGGCACAATGATCCCGAAGCGGCCCACGAACATGCAGAACGCCAGCAGACAGTTCCAGAATGGAGAGTTGGCGCTTAGGCCTGCAAAGGCGCTGCCGTTGTTGTTGGCGGCAGAGGAGACGGCATACAGCACTTCGCTAAAACCGTGAATGCCAGGGTTAAAGATGCCGCTGCGTCCAGCCTCGGTCATCAGCGCCAGCGCGGTGCCGAGCAGCACGAGGGCCGGGGTGACCAGAATTGCCAGCGCGGTTAATTTCATTTCGCGAACGTCGATCTTTTTACCCAGATACTCCGGGGTGCGGCCAATCATCAGACCGGCAATAAACACCGCCAGCAGCACGAACAGCAGCATGCCGTAAAGACCGGAGCCCACGCCGCCAAACACCACCTCGCCAATCTGCATCAGCCACATCGGGATCATGCCGCCCAGCGCCGTAAAGGAATCATGCATGGCATTGACGGCCCCGCACGACGCTGCCGTGGTGACCACCGCATAGAGGCTGCTGGCGAGAATGCCAAAGCGGCTCTCTTTACCTTCCATGTTGATTGCGCTATCTGCACCCAGTGAGAGGAAGTGCGGATTACCCTGCCATTCGGCCCACATCACCAGCGCTACACAGACCACGAAAATAAGCGACATGGTCCAAAGCAGGGTACGCCCCTGACGGCGATCGTTGACCACGTCGCCAAAGGCAAAGCAGAGCGCGGCGGGGATCAGGAAAATCGCCAGCATCTGCACAAAATTGGTCAGGGCGGTCGGGTTTTCAAACGGATGCGAGGAGTTGGCGTTGAAGAAGCCACCGCCGTTCGTCCCGAGCATTTTGATGGCTTCCTGCGACGCCACTGGCCCCATCGGCAGGAGCTGTTTTGCGCCTTCCAGCGAGGTATAAGGTGCGTAAGGCAGCAGGTTTTGCAGGCTGCCCTGCTGAATGAAGAACAGCGCGATCAGCAGCGCAATCGGCAGCAGGATCCACAGCGTAATGCGCGTCAGGTCTACCCATGCGTTACCTAACGTACTCACTTTCTGACGTGCAAACGCACGCGTCAGCGCGAAGATCACCGCAATACCGCTGGCGGCAGAGAGGAAGTTCTGCACGGTTAATCCGACCATCTGGCTGAAGTAGCTGAGCGTGGTTTCACCGGAATAGGACTGCCAGTTGGTGTTGGTGACAAAACTGACTGCCGTGTTCAGCGCAAGATGCCAGGACAGGCCCGGTAATTGTTGCGGATTCAGCGGCAGGATACCCTGCAACATCAGCATGGCAAAAAGCGCAATGAGTCCGACAATGTTCAGCAGCAGAATGGCGATCAGATAGTCACGCCAGTTCATCTCCCGATCGTCTACACCCAGTACGCGCCAGATCCCTTTTTCAACGCTTCCCGTGCCGGGCAGGGGAACGTTATTGATCAGCCGTGCCAGCCCTGAGCCCAGTGGCCTTGCCAGGACGAACAACACCACTAAGAAACTGGCAATAAGCAAAAACGCCTGAGCAGCCATCAGAATGCCTCCGCATTAATCAGGGCATAAACCAGATAACCCAATAACAGGAACACCAGCACGATGCCAGCAATAAGACCTGCACTCACAATCCACCTCCGGGTGACTTTTGTTGTTGTGCTAACGGTAGGATTTATGGCGCAAAGATTTCGCAAAAATGAGAAGGGCGGGTGTAAAAAAAGTATAAAAATGGCAAAGCCCACAATTTAACTATTGATAAGTAAATCGTTAACTTTTTTGTAACTTAATTACGGCGTGAATGTAAATTTTGGCTAAACGGACGAAAATAAGTGGTCGGATGAGTAGTAAAATTACAAACAAAGCGATATTATTTTAGCCAGGTCACAGATTTTGAATTTTCCGGATGACGTTTCCGGCCAACTATAGGGGAGAAAAATATGGATCTTTATAAAGAGTTTCCGGCTCATATCGTGTTCATGCGCCGCGCTTTCGCCGTAGTGGCTGGCGTGCTGGCTCTGCCGGTGATGCTGTTCTGGAAAGATCGTGCACGTTTTTATAGCTATCTGCACCGCGTCTGGGCGAAAACCAGCGAGAAGCCGGTGTGGATGGATCAGGCCGAGAAAGCGACCTGCGATTTTTACTGATACTAAGACGACACCCAGAAAAAAACGCCGGGGGAGCGATAGCCCCTCGTCAGGGTTTACAGGCACATATTTGCCGTCTTTCTTGCCGGGTGACGCTGCGCTTACCCGGCCTACACAGGGCAAAGAGATCAATGCATTGCATGTTTCATTGTAGGCCCTTGCAAGCGTAGCGCCGCCGGGCGAAATGCACAGCATGCACCTTGTCATCAGTCTGTAAGGCCGCCTTGGGCGGCCTTTTTTATTTCATCCCGTCTACACTTCATGGCAAAGTAGTTCAATGCATGCTTTTTCCTTTTACGGCATGCCCTTATGGACATAATGGACAATAGCCTGGAGTTTTATGCCCACCCATCTGGTTTGGTTTCGCGCGGACCTGCGCGTACATGACAACTTCGCACTCGCGGCAGCCTGCCGTTCCGATGACGCCAGCGTGCTGGCGCTGTTTATCGCTACGCCCGAACAGTGGCAGCAGCATGATATGGCCCCGCGGCAGGCGGCTTACCTCAAATCGCATCTGAACGATCTGCAACACTCACTTGCTGAAAAAGGTATCCCGCTGATCTACAAAGAGGTCAGTGACTTTGCCGCGCAGCTTAAGATGTTGCGGGAGGTATGTCAGCAGAACGGCG
Organism: Enterobacter sp. fkY84-1; assembly: GCF_052974705.1. Taxonomy (NCBI): domain Bacteria; kingdom Pseudomonadati; phylum Pseudomonadota; class Gammaproteobacteria; order Enterobacterales; family Enterobacteriaceae; genus Enterobacter; species Enterobacter sp. fkY84-1. Next base: position 1,297,830 of record NZ_CP169393.1, read on the forward strand.
TCACGCATCTTTTTTATAACTACCAGTACGAGCTGAACGAACGGCTGCGGGATCGCCAACTGGAGAACATTCTGGGCGAGGTGGTTTGTGAAGGATTTGATGACAGCGTAATGCTGGCACCGGGCAGCGTCATGACCGGCGGCCATGAAATGTATAAAGTGTTCACGCCGTTTAAAAATGCTTTTGTTAAACGTCTGAAAGAGGCGCTGCCGGAGTGCGTACCCGCACCCGCAGCCAGAGGGGAAGCTATAACCACGCTGCCTGAATTAACGTTTAACTATCCCCAACAGGCATTCGATGAGCTTCTGTTCCCCGCAAACGAGAAGGCAGCAATTGCGAAGCTGCGCCAGTTTTGCAAACAGGGCGCGGGAGAGTACGACGCGCGCAGGGATTTCCCGGCGATTGAAGGGACAAGCCGCTTATCGGCAAGCCTGGCGCTGGGCGTACTCTCTCCTCGCCAGTGTTTACATCGTCTTCTGGCCGAGCAGCCGCAGGCGATGGACGGTGGGGCGGGTTCGGTGTGGCTGAACGAACTCATCTGGCGTGAATTCTATCGCCATCTGATGACGTATCATCCCGATCTCTGTAAGCATCGTCCGTTCATCTCCTGGACCGACAACGTCAAATGGCAGCACGATGAGGCACGTTTACAGGCCTGGCAAAAAGGGGAAACGGGCTATCCGATTGTTGATGCTGCCATGCGCCAGCTGAATGAAACCGGGTGGATGCACAACCGCCTGCGAATGATTACCGCCAGCTTTCTGGTGAAGGATCTGCTTATCGACTGGCGTATCGGAGAGCGCTATTTTATCTCTCAGCTGATCGACGGCGATCTCGCTGCGAATAACGGCGGCTGGCAGTGGGCGGCCTCTACCGGCACCGATGCGGCTCCCTATTTCAGGATTTTTAATCCGACCACTCAGGGGCAAAAATTTGATGCCAACGGCGACTTTATCCGCCGCTGGTTGCCCGCGCTCAGGAACGTTCCTGCGAAAGCGATCCACGAACCGTGGGCATGGGCGGATAAACAGGGCGTAAAGCTCGATTATCCCCGCCCGATTGTTGACCATAAACAGGCGCGCACCGCCACGCTGGCGGCGTACGAAGCCGTCCGAAAAGTTTGAGAGCATAAAGATGAAAAACAGTGAACTAGAACGCCTGATTAACGAAAAACTCAATACCGCCTCCTTTAGCGACTACGGCCCGAATGGCCTGCAGGTGGAAGGGCGCGAAACGGTGCAGAAAATTATCACCGGCGTCACGGCAAGCCAGGCGCTGCTGGACGAGGCTGTCCGTCAGGAAGCCGATGCGGTGATTGTCCATCACGGCTACTTCTGGAAAAACGAATCACCGATTATTCGCGGCATGAAGCGCAATCGCCTGAAAACGTTGCTGGCAAATGACATCAACCTGTACGGTTACCACCTGCCGCTGGACGCACACCCGGAACTGGGCAACAACGTTCAGCTTGCGCAGCTGTTGGGGATTACCGTAATGGGCGAAATCGAGCCGCTGGTGCCGTGGGGCGAGCTGGCGATGCCGGTTCCCGGACTGGAGCTGGCCTCGTGGATTGAAGCGCGCCTGGGGCGTCGCCCGCTGTGGTGCGGCGATACGGGCGCGGACCTGGTAAAACGCGTTGCCTGGTGCACCGGGGGCGGGCAGGGCTTTATCGACAGCGCCGCGCGCTTCGGTGTTGATGCCTTTATCACCGGCGAGGTTTCCGAGCAGACCATTCACTCGGCGCGTGAACAGGGGCTGCATTTCTACGCGGCCGGTCATCATGCCACCGAGCGCGGCGGCATTCGGGCCCTCAGCGAGTGGCTGACGGAAAATACCGATCTGGATGTAACCTTTATTGATATCCCTAATCCGGCCTGATGAGAGGTGCCTGAGTGCAGCGAGCGCGTTGTTATCTTCTGGGAGAAACGGCAGTGGTTCTGGAGCTCGAGCCGCCGGTGACCCTTGCCACGCAAAAGCGTATCTGGCGGCTAACCCAGCGTCTGGTCGATCTGCCGGACGTGGTTGAAGCCATTCCGGGGATGAATAACATCACGGTGGTGCTGCGTAGTCCGCATACGCTGGCGCTGGATGCCATCGAGCGTTTACAGCGCTGGTGGGAAGAGAGCGAGGCGCTGGAGCCGGAATCGCGTGCCATTGAGATCCCGGTCGTTTATGGCGGTACGGGGGGACCGGATCTTGGTGTGGTCGCAGACCATTGCGGGCTCACCGAAAAGCAGGTGGTTGAGCTGCACAGTTCGGTGGATTACGTCGTCTGGTTCCTGGGATTCCAGCCCGGATTCCCGTATCTGGGGGGATTATCTCCCCGGCTGCATACGCCGCGCCGCGCTGAACCGCGCCTGAGCGTACCGGCGGGGACGGTCGCGATTGGTGGCGAGCAGACCGGCGTCTATCCGCTGGCTTCGCCCGGTGGTTGGCAGCTTATTGGGCATACCGCCACCCCGTTATTTGACCCCGCGCTGGCGTCGCCAATACTCCTGCGCCCGGGCGACACCCTTCGCTTTATCCCGCAGAAGGAGGGGGTATGTTAACGCTTATTCGCGCCGGGCTTTACACCTCCGTACAAGATGCCGGGCGCTTTGGCATGCGCCAGTCCGGCGTGAGCTATTGTGGCGCGCTGGACCGTCCTGCGCTGGAAATCGCTAACGTGCTGGTGGGCAACCCCGGCAGCACGGCGGCGCTCGAAATTACGCTCGGCCAGTGTGTCATTGAGTTTGGTCAGGAGACCTGGTTCGCGCTCACCGGCGCCGGCTGTGATGCCACGCTGGACGGCAAAGCGGTGTGGACCGGCTGGCGTCTGCGGGCGAAAGCCGGGCAGCGTCTGACCTTAAAGCGTCCTCTGCACGGCGTGCGTAGCTATCTCGCGGTGGCTGGCGGCATTGATGTGCCTGAGGTGCTGGGCTCATCCAGTACCGATCAGAAAGCCGGGATAGGCGGTCACGAAGGACGTCTGTTGCGCGACGGCGATCGCTTGGCGATTAAGCCCTCTTCGCGTCATTTCTCGACGGCTCAGGGGGTGAAACAACTTCTCTGGGGAAACCAGATCCGCGCCTTACCGGGGCCGGAATATCATGAGTTCGACGAGGCCTCAAAAGAGTCTTTCTGGCGCGCGCCGTGGAAGCTTAGTCCGCAGAGTAACCGAATGGGCTATCGTCTGCAGGGGCAGCCGCTGATCCGGACCACCGACCGGGAACTGCTCTCCCACGGTTTGTTGCCCGGCGTGATTCAGGTTCCAGGTAACGGGCAACCGATCGTCTTAATGAACGACGCGCAGACGACGGGGGGCTATCCGCGAATTGCCTGCATTATTGAAGCCGATCGCTACCATCTGGCGCAAATTCCCCTCGGTCAGCCGATTCACTTCGTGCAGTGTTCGCTGGAGGAAGCGCTAAAGGCGCGGCAGGATCAGCAGCGCTATCTCGAACAGTTGGCGTGGAGGCTCGATGGTAAAGATTGATTTGAATGCCGATCTGGGCGAGGGCGGCAGCGCCGACGCGGCGCTAATGACGCTGGTCTCTTCGGTCAATATTGCCTGCGGCTTCCACGCGGGCGATGCGCAAACCATGCTGGAGAGCGTGCATCATGCCATCAAAAATGGCGTGGCGATTGGCGCTCACCCGAGCTTCCCTGACCGGGAGAACTTTGGCCGCACCGCGATGGACCTGCCGCCTGAGACGGTCTACGCGCAGGTGCTCTACCAGACTGGCGCGCTGGAGGCGATGGTTCGCGCCGGGAAGGGCGTACTGCGTCACGTGAAGCCGCACGGTATGCTCTATAACCAGGCGGCAAAAGACCCGGTACTGGCGGCGGCGATTGCCCGTGCGGTGCGGGACTGTAATCCGCAGCTGATTCTGGTCGGCCTGGCGGGCAGTGAGCTTATTCGTGCCGGAGAACGGCTGGGGCTGACCACGCGGCAGGAGGTGTTTGCCGATCGGGGATACATGCCGGACGGCAGTCTGGTTCCGCGCACGCAAGCCGGTGCGCTGATTACCGATGAAGCGAAAGCGCTGGCGCAGACGCTGGAGATGGTGCGCTACGGGCGAGTGACCGCCGTGGATGGCACAACGGCGCACGTTCAGGCTGATACGGTATGTTTACACGGCGATGGCGAGCATGCGCTCCAGTTCGCGCGCCGCCTGCGGGCTGCGTTCGCTGAAGAGGGCATTCTTGTCAGCGCAGATTAATCATAAAAGGACAGAAAAATGCCAGAAGGCCCGGAGATCCGCCGCGCGGCGGATAGCCTCGAGGCGGCGATAAAGGGCAAACCGCTGACGGAGGTCTGGTTTGCTTTTCCTCAACTGAAACCGTTTGAATCACAGCTGGTGGGGCAGTCGGTAACGCATATTGAAACGCGCGGCAAAGCGTTGCTCACGCACTTTTCCCATAACCTGACGTTATATAGCCATAACCAGCTTTACGGCGTGTGGCGCGTGGTGGAGGCGGGTGAACAGCCGCAAACGACCCGCGTGCTGCGCGTCAGGCTGCAAACGGCGGATAAGGCGATCCTGCTCTATAGCGCTTCTGATATCGAAATGTTAACGCCTGAGCAGTTGCTCACGCACCCGTTCTTACAGCGGGTTGGGCCGGACGTGCTGGATATGCGCCTGACGGCGAGCGATGTGAAGGCCCGGCTGCTATCGCCCACATTCCGCAACCGGCAGTTTTCCGGCCTGTTCCTTGACCAGGCCTTTCTCGCCGGGCTTGGCAACTACCTGCGGGTGGAGATCCTCTGGGAAGTCGGGCTGGCACCGCAGCACAAAGCTTCTCAGCTGAGCGATGAACAGCTGGAGGTGCTGTCCCACGCGCTGCTGGACATCCCGCGGCTGTCGTACAACACGCGTGGCATCGTAGATGAAAACAAGCACCACGGGGCGCTGTTCCGGTTCAAGGTGTTTCATCGGGCGGGGAAGAAGTGCGAGCGGTGCGGCGGGATTATCGACAGGATTATGCTCTCTTCGAGACCCTTTTACTGGTGTCCACATTGTCAAAAATAAAAAAGCCGGGTGGCGGCTACGCCTTACCCGGCCTACGTTTCGCATTTGTAGGCCCGGTAAGCGTTAGCGCCACCGGGCTTAACTTTTAGCGCTTCAGGTCAGACTTAAAATCACGCTGCTCGTAGCCGGTATAAAGCTGACGAGGACGGGCGATCTTCATGCCTTCGCTGTGCATTTCGTTCCAGTGCGCAATCCAGCCTACGGTACGCGCCATGGCGAAGATCACGGTGAACATGGAAGACGGAATGCCCATCGCTTTCAGAATAATGCCAGAGTAGAAATCGACGTTCGGGTAGAGTTTCTTCTCGATGAAGTACGGGTCGTTCAGCGCGATGTGTTCCAGCTCCATCGCCACTTCCAGCAGGTCATCTTTGGTACCCAGCTCTTTCAGCACTTCGTGGCAGGTTTCACGCATCACGGTGGCGCGCGGGTCATAGTTTTTGTAAACACGGTGACCGAAGCCCATCAGGCGGAAGGAGTCATTCTTGTCTTTCGCGCGACGCACGAACTCAGGAATGTGCTCAACGGTGCTGATCTCTTCCAGCATCTTCAGCGCCGCTTCGTTGGCGCCGCCGTGCGCCGGTCCCCACAGGGAGGCGATGCCCGCAGCGATACAGGCGAACGGGTTCGCGCCTGAAGAGCCTGCGGTACGAACGGTTGAGGTCGAGGCGTTCTGTTCGTGGTCAGCATGCAGGATCAGAATACGGTCCATCGCGCGTTCCAGAACCGGGTTCACTTCGTACTCTTCGCACGGCGTGGAGAACATCATGCGCAGGAAGTTGCCCGCGTAGGAGAGGTCGTTACGCGGATACACAAACGGCTGGCCGATGGAGTATTTGTAACACATCGCCGCCATGGTCGGCATTTTGGACAGCAGACGGTAAGCGGCGATTTCACGGTGACGCGGGTTATTCACGTCAAGGGAATCGTGGTAGAACGCGGCCAGCGCACCGGTAATCCCGCACATCACCGCCATTGGGTGAGAGTCACGACGGAACGCATGGAACAGACGGGTAATCTGCTCATGGATCATGGTGTGACGGGTCACGGTGGTTTTAAATTCATCGAACTGGGCCTGCGTCGGTTTTTCGCCGTTCAGCAGGATGTAGCACACTTCCAGATAGTTGGATTCGGTGGCTAACTGATCGATAGGGAAGCCGCGATGGAGCAGGATACCTTCGTCACCGTCGATAAAGGTGATTTTGGATTCGCAAGATGCGGTAGAGGTAAATCCAGGGTCAAAGGTGAATACCCCTTTGGAACCCAGCGTACGGATATCAATAACATCCTGACCGAGCGTGCCTTTTAGCACATCCAGTTCAATAGCAGTGTCACCATTTAGGGTGAGCGTTGCCTTTGTATCAGCCATTTACGGTCTCCTTAGCGCCTTATGCTTAAGACTGCGCTTTACCGGATTTGCTTTCAGCTGTTAATCACCGTTACCAGATTGTTATTTGGCTTACCGCTCAGCTCACGAGGACAAACCAGGGTACAGAGCTATGGCGCCTTGCAGGTAAACGAATGAAATATCAGTGAAACAACAGCAAATCAGCGTTTTTGCAGTCCGAATTATTCAAACCTGTATATCACTAATAACTGTCCTGATAACTTCGGTCAATACCATCACACTGTTACATAACTATTTGTCAGGTGAAAGAGAGACCTCATAACTTTTGCGCATTATATGCCTTTTCTGATGACGTTTGTAACAATATTGTTTAACATTTGTCAAATCAGATGATTAAAAATTAAAAAGATGTTGTTATCGTGACCCTGATCACTGTTCCAGAGAAAACCCGACAAACTGTATGTAGGTTAATTGTAATGATTTTGTGAACGGCCTATACTGCCGCCAGGTCTCCGGAACACCCTGCAATCCCGAGCCACCCAGCGTTGTAATGTGTCGTTTAAGCATCTGGAAGCACTGTTTTGCATGACGCGCAGTTATAGAAAAGGAACGCTGTCTGACCCGCATCGCAGTCCGGAGGAAGGAAACAATAAGAACAGCATGTGGGCGTTATTCATGATAAGAAATGTGAAAAAACAAAGACCTGTCAATCTGGATCTCAAAACGATCCGGTTCCCCGTAACAGCAATAGCGTCCATTCTGCACCGTGTTTCTGGTGTGATTACGTTTGTGGCGGTCGGTATTCTGCTGTGGTTACTGGGCACCAGCCTCTCTTCCCCTGAAGGATTCCTCCAGGCCTCTGCCATCATGAACAGCTTCTTCGTGAAATTCATCATGTGGGGCATTCTGACCGCACTGGCGTACCACGTTGTGGTGGGTGTTCGCCATATGCTGATGGACTTTGGCTACCTGGAAGAGACCTTCGAAGCCGGGAAACGCTCCGCTAACATTTCATTTGTGATTACAGTCGTGCTTTCACTTCTCGCAGGAGTTCTCGTATGGTAAGCAACGCCTCCGCATTAGGACGCAACGGCGTACATGACTTCATTCTGGTCCGTGCTACCGCCATCGTTCTCACCCTCTACATCATCTATATGATCGGTTTCTTCGCGACCAGCGGCACGCTGACGTGGGAAATCTGGAGTGGGTTCTTTGGATCCGCCTTCACCAAAGTGTTCACCCTGCTGGCCCTTTTCTCCATCCTTATTCATGCCTGGATTGGCATGTGGCAGGTGTTGACCGATTACGTTAAACCGCTGGCGATTCGCCTTCCACTGCAGCTGGCCATTGTGGTTGCACTGGTGGTTTACGTTATTTATGGATTCGTTGTGGTGTGGGGTGTGTAATGAAACTGCCAGTCAGAGAATTTGATGCTGTTGTGATTGGTGCCGGTGGCGCAGGTATGCGTGCCGCACTGCAAATTTCCCAGAGTGGCCAGAGCTGTGCGCTGCTCTCTAAAGTCTTCCCAACCCGTTCCCATACTGTGTCTGCGCAGGGCGGTATTACCGTTGCGCTGGGTAACTCCCATGAAGATAACTGGGAATGGCACATGTATGACACGGTAAAAGGTTCCGATTACATCGGCGACCAGGATGCCATCGAATATATGTGTAAAACTGGCCCGGAAGCGATTCTGGAGCTGGACCACATGGGTCTGCCGTTCTCCCGTCTGGAAAATGGCACCATCTATCAGCGTCCGTTTGGCGGCCAGTCGAAAAACTTCGGCGGCGAGCAGGCGGCACGCACCGCGGCGGCGGCTGACCGTACCGGTCACGCGCTGCTGCACACCCTGTATCAGCAGAACCTGAAAAACCACACCACCATCTTCTCCGAATGGTATGCGCTGGATCTGGTGAAAAACGCCGATGGCGCCATCGTTGGTTGTACCGCGCTGTGCATCGAAACCGGTGAAGTGGTCTACTTCAAAGCCCGCGCAACCGTGCTGGCGACCGGCGGTGCAGGCCGTATTTACCAGTCCACTACCAACGCCCACATCAACACCGGTGACGGTGTCGGTATGGCTATCCGCGCGGGCGTGCCGGTGCAGGATATGGAGATGTGGCAGTTCCACCCAACCGGCATCGCCGGTGCAGGCGTGCTGGTAACAGAAGGCTGCCGTGGTGAAGGTGGCTACCTGCTGAATAAACACGGCGAGCGCTTCATGGAGCGTTATGCCCCGAATGCGAAAGACCTGGCGGGTCGTGACGTGGTGGCGCGTTCCATCATGATCGAAATCCGTGAAGGCCGCGGCTGTGACGGCCCTTGGGGTCCACACGCCAAGCTGAAGCTCGACCACCTGGGTAAAGAAGTGCTGGAGTCCCGTCTGCCGGGCATCCTGGAACTGTCCCGCACCTTCGCGCACGTCGATCCGGTGAAAGAGCCGATTCCGGTTATCCCAACCTGCCACTACATGATGGGCGGTATTCCGACCAAAGTGACCGGTCAGGCGCTGACCGTGAACGAGCAGGGCGAAGACGTGGTCATTCCTGGCCTGTTCGCGGTGGGCGAAATTGCCTGCGTATCCGTACACGGCGCAAACCGTCTGGGCGGCAACTCGCTGCTGGATCTGGTGGTGTTTGGTCGCGCAGTGGGTCTGCATCTGCAGGAATCCATTGCCGAGCAGGGCGCGCTGCGTGACGCGACCGACGACGAAATTGATGCCTCTCTTGATCGCCTCAACCGCTGGAACGGCAACCGTAACGGCGAAGATCCGGTGGAAATCCGTAAAGCGCTGCAGGAATGCATGCAGCACAACTTCTCGGTATTCCGCGAAGGCGACGCGATGGCCAAAGGTCTTGAGCAGCTGAAAGCGATCCGCGAGCGTCTGAAAAATGCCCGTCTGGACGACACCTCCAGCGAGTTCAACACCCAGCGCGTTGAGTGCCTGGAGCTGGATAACCTGATGGAAACCGCGTTCGCGACCGCGATGTCGGCAAACTTCCGTACCGAAAGCCGTGGCGCGCATAGCCGCTTCGACTTCCCGGAACGTGATGACGAAAACTGGCTGTGCCATTCCCTGTATCTGCCAGAGTCGGAAACCATGACGCGTCGTAGCGTCAACATGGAACCGAAACTGCGTCCGGCGTTCCCGCCGAAGATTCGTACTTACTAATGCGGAGACAGGATAATGAAACTCGAATTCTCAGTTTATCGTTATAACCCGGATGTTGATGACGCTCCGCGCATGCAGGACTACACCCTGGAAGCGGAAGAAGGTCGCGACATGATGCTGCTGGATGCCTTAATCCAGCTGAAAGAAAAAGATCCAACCCTCTCGTTCCGTCGCTCCTGCCGTGAAGGGGTGTGTGGTTCTGACGGTGTGAACATGAACGGCAAAAATGGCCTGGCCTGCATCACGCCAATTTCAGCGTTGCAGCGTCCAGGTCAGAAAATTGTTATCCGTCCTCTGCCAGGCCTGCCGGTCGTGCGTGATTTGGTGGTAGACATGGGGCAATTCTATGCACAATATGAGAAGATTAAGCCTTACTTATTGAATAATGGGCAAAATCCACCGGCTCGTGAGCACTTACAGTCTCCTGAGCAGCGTGAAAAACTCGATGGTCTGTACGAGTGTATTCTCTGCGCATGCTGTTCTACGTCCTGCCCGTCGTTCTGGTGGAACCCGGACAAGTTTATCGGCCCGGCCGGTCTGCTGGCTGCCTATCGCTTCCTGATCGATAGCCGCGACACCGAAACCGACAGCCGTCTGGAAGGACTGAGTGACGCTTTCAGCGTATTCCGCTGCCATAGCATCATGAACTGCGTCAGTGTGTGTCCGAAGGGGCTGAACCCGACGCGCGCCATCGGCCATATTAAGTCGATGCTGCTGCAGCGCAGTGCGTAAGTAACGTTGCCGGATGGCGCTGCGCTTATCCGGCCTACGAAACTGTAGGCCCGGTAAGCGTAGCGCCACCGGGCAAAATGCAGAAACCTTTAAAAACTGCCCTGTACTACCCTGAAGTCCAGACAGTTTCTAAAGGTTCCTTCGCGGGCCAAATGAAAAGAGCTCGCAGGTGAACCCCGGCACGTACACGTGGTGTGCGTGGTAGTTTCTACGGCGAAAGTAAGCATAAAAATGCTTAAGGGATCACGATGCAGAACGGCGCAATGAAAGCCTGGCTGGACTCTTCTTACCTCTCTGGTGCCAACCAGAGCTGGATAGAACAGCTCTATGAAGACTTCTTAACCGATCCTGACTCAGTGGACGCAAACTGGCGTTCCATGTTCCAGCAGTTGCCTGGTACAGGGGTCAAACCGGATCAATTCCATTCCAAAACACGTGATTATTTCCGTCGTCTGGCGAAGGATGCCTCACGTTACTCTTCTGCGATTTCCGACCCTGACACCAATGCGAAGCAGGTTAAAGTCCTGCAGCTTATCAACGCTTATCGCTTCCGTGGTCACCAGCATGCGAATCTCGATCCGCTGGGACTGTGGAAACAAGACCGTGTGGCCGATCTCGATCCGGCGTATCACGATCTGACCGAGGCCGATTTCCAGGAAAGCTTTAACGTAGGTTCCTTTGCCATCGGCAAAGACACGATGAAGCTGGGCGATCTGATTGATGCGCTCAAGCAAACCTACTGCGGCTCCATCGGCGCGGAATACATGCACATTACCTCTACCGAAGAGAAGCGCTGGATCCAGCAGCGCATCGAATCCGTAGCGGGCCACGCGACCTTCTCGGCTGACGAGAAAAAACGCTTCCTCAGCGAACTGACCGCAGCGGAAGGCCTTGAGCGCTATCTGGGCGCGAAGTTCCCGGGCGCAAAACGCTTCTCGCTGGAAGGCGGTGACGCCCTGGTGCCGATGCTGAAAGAGCTGATTCGTCACGCAGGCAAGAGCGGCACCCGTGAAGTGGTGCTGGGCATGGCACACCGTGGTCGTCTGAACGTACTGGTCAACGTGCTGGGTAAAAAACCGCAGGACCTGTTCGACGAATTCGCAGGCAAACATAAAGAACACCTCGGCACCGGCGACGTGAAGTACCACATGGGCTTCTCGTCAGATATCGAAACCGAAGGCGGTCTGGTTCACCTGGCGCTGGCGTTTAACCCGTCGCACCTCGAGATCGTCAGCCCGGTGGTTATCGGTTCCGTGCGCGCGCGTCTGGATCGTCTGGACGAGCCGAGCAGCAACAAAGTTCTGCCAATCACCATCCACGGTGATGCGGCGGTGACAGGGCAGGGCGTGGTGCAGGAAACCCTGAACATGTCCAAAGCGCGTGGTTACGAAGTAGGCGGTACCGTTCGCATCGTGATCAACAACCAGGTGGGCTTCACCACCTCTAACCCGCTGGACGCACGTTCTACCCCGTACTGCACCGACATCGGTAAGATGGTTCAGGCGCCGATCTTCCACGTTAACGCGGATGACCCGGAAGCCGTGGCTTTCGTGACCCGCCTGGCGCTGGACTTCCGTAATACCTTCAAACGCGATGTGTTCATTGACCTCTTCTGCTACCGCCGTCACGGCCACAACGAAGCGGATGAGCCAAGTGCAACACAGCCGCTGATGTACCAGAAAATCAAAAAACACCCGACCCCGCGCAAAATCTATGCTGACAAGCTGGAAAGCGACAAAGTGGCGACGCTGGAAGATGCGACCGAAATGGTCAACCTCTACCGCGACGCGCTGGACGCGGGTGAATGCGTAGTGAAAGAGCTGCGCCCGATGAACATGCACTCCTTTACCTGGTCGCCGTACCTCAACCACGAGTGGGATGAGAGCTACCCGAACAAGGTGGAGATGAAGCGCCTGCAGGAGCTGGCTAAACGCATCAGCACCGTGCCGGACGCTATCGAGATGCAGTCTCGCGTGGCGAAAATTTATGCTGACCGTCAGGCCATGGCGGCAGGCGAGAAGCTGTTCGACTGGGGCGGCGCGGAAACGCTGGCTTACGCGACGCTGGTTGACGAAGGCATTCCTGTTCGTCTGTCCGGTGAAGATGCGGGCCGTGGCACCTTCTTCCACCGTCACGCGGTGGTTCACAACCAGTCTAACGGTTCAACCTACACCCCGCTGCAGCACGTGCACAACGGTCAGGGCCAGTTCAAGGTCTGGGACTCCGTGCTGTCTGAAGAAGCGGTACTGGCTTTCGAATACGGTTACGCCACGGCAGAACCGCGCACCCTGACCATCTGGGAAGCGCAATTCGGCGACTTCGCCAACGGTGCGCAGGTGGTGATCGACCAGTTCATCTCCTCCGGCGAACAGAAATGGGGCCGTATGTGTGGCCTGGTGATGCTGCTGCCGCACGGCTATGAAGGCCAGGGTCCGGAGCACTCCTCCGCGCGTCTGGAACGTTATCTGCAGCTCTGCGCCGAGCAGAACATGCAGGTTTGCGTACCGTCCACCCCGGCTCAGGTTTACCACATGCTGCGTCGTCAGGCGCTGCGCGGTATGCGTCGTCCGCTGGTGGTCATGTCGCCGAAATCCCTGCTGCGTCACCCGCTGGCGGTGTCCAGCCTGGAAGAGCTGGCGAACGGTACCTTCCTGCCGGCCATCGGTGAAATTGACGAGCTGGATCCACAGGCCGTGAAGCGTGTGGTGATGTGTTCTGGTAAGGTTTATTACGACCTGCTGGAACAGCGCCGTAAGAACGATCAGAAAGATGTCGCCATCGTGCGTATCGAACAGCTTTATCCGTTCCCGCACCAGGCGGTGCAGGAAGCGCTGAAACCGTACGCTCACGTTCATGATTTTGTCTGGTGCCAGGAAGAGCCGCTCAACCAGGGCGCATGGTACTGCAGCCAGCATCATTTCCGTGAAGTGATTCCATTTGGGTCAGCCCTGCGCTATGCAGGTCGCCCGGCCTCCGCCTCTCCGGCGGTAGGGTATATGTCCGTTCACCAGAAGCAGCAACAAGATCTGGTCAATGACGCGCTGAACGTCGATTAATTAAAGGATACATAATGAGTAGCGTAGATATTCTTGTTCCCGACCTGCCTGAATCTGTAGCAGATGCGACCGTCGCTACCTGGCACAAAAAACCAGGCGATGCCGTTAAGCGCGATGAAGTGCTGGTAGAAATCGAAACTGACAAAGTGGTACTGGAAGTACCGGCTTCGGCGGATGGCGTTCTGGACGCGGTGCTGGAAGACGAAGGCACCACCGTCACCTCTCGTCAGATCCTGGGTCGCCTGCGTGAAGGCAACAGCGCGGGCAAAGAGTCCAGCGCGAAGTCTGAAGAGAAAGCCTCTACGCCGGCTCAGCGCCAGCAGGCGTCTCTGGAAGAGCAGTCTAACGACGCCCTCAGCCCGGCGATCCGTCGCCTGCTGGCGGAACACAGCCTTGACCCGGCAGCCATTAAAGGCACCGGTGTGGGCGGTCGTCTGACCCGTGAAGACATCGACAAGCATCTGGCGAAAGCGCCTGCTCAGGCCGAAGCGAAAGCCCCTGCGGCAGCACCGGCAGCACAGCCTGCTCTGGGCGCTCGCAGCGAAAAACGCGTGCCTATGACCCGCCTGCGTAAGCGCGTGGCCGAGCGTCTGCTGGAAGCGAAAAACTCTACCGCGATGCTGACTACCTTCAACGAAGTGAACATGAAGCCAATCATGGACCTGCGTAAGCAGTACGGTGACGCGTTTGAAAAACGTCACGGTATCCGTCTGGGCTTTATGTCCTTCTACGTGAAGGCGGTGGTTGAAGCGCTGAAACGCTACCCGGAAGTGAACGCGTCCATTGATGGCGATGACGTGGTTTACCACAACTACTTCGACGTCAGCATGGCGGTTTCGACCCCACGTGGCCTGGTGACCCCGGTTCTGCGTGATGTGGATACCCTGGGTATGGCCGACATCGAGAAAAACATTAAAGAGCTGGCGGTGAAAGGCCGCGACGGCAAGCTGACCGTAGACGACCTGACCGGCGGTAACTTCACCATTACCAACGGCGGCGTCTTCGGATCGCTGATGTCTACCCCGATCATTAACCCGCCGCAGAGCGCGATCCTGGGTATGCATGCCATCAAAGATCGTCCTATGGCGGTAGACGGTAAAGTTGAGATCCTGCCGATGATGTACCTGGCGCTCTCTTACGACCACCGCCTGATCGACGGCCGCGAGTCCGTGGGCTTCCTGGTAGCCATTAAAGAGCTGCTCGAAGATCCAACGCGTCTGCTGCTGGACGTCTAGTCACGATTTAGCATCACCTGCCCCGTAGACCGGCACACGCTGCGCCGGTCTACAGGTTTGAAGATAACGATTACCCTGAAGGATGGATAGAACACATGAACTTACATGAATATCAGGCCAAACAGCTGTTTGCCCGGTATGGCTTACCGGCTCCGGTGGGTTATGCCTGTACTACCCCGCGTGAAGCAGAAGAAGCCGCATCTAAAATCGGTTCCGGCCCGTGGGTAGTTAAGTGTCAGGTTCACGCTGGTGGCCGTGGTAAAGCGGGCGGTGTGAAGGTTGTTAAGAGCAAAGAAGAGATTCGTGCGTTTGCTGAACATTGGCTCGGCAAGCGTCTGGTAACGTACCAGACAGATGCGAACGGCCAGCCGGTTAACCAGATCCTGGTTGAAGCGGCAACCGACATCGCGAAAGAGCTGTACCTGGGCGCGGTGGTTGACCGTAGCTCCCGTCGCGTGGTGTTCATGGCTTCTACCGAAGGCGGCGTGGAAATCGAAAAAGTGGCGGAAGAGACCCCGCACTTGATCCACAAAGTGGCTATCGATCCGCTGGCTGGCCCAATGCCTTACCAGGGTCGCGAGCTGGCGTTCAAACTGGGTCTGGAAGGCAAGCTGGTTCAGCAGTTCACCAAGATTTTCATGGGCCTGGCGACCATTTTCCTGGAGCGCGATCTGGCGCTGATCGAGATCAACCCGCTGGTGATCACGACCCAGGGCGATCTGATCTGCCTCGACGGCAAGCTGGGCGCTGACGGCAACGCGCTGTTCCGCCAGCCGGATCTGCGCGAAATGCGCGACCAGTCTCAGGAAGACCCGCGTGAAGCACAGGCTGCTCAGTGGGAGCTGAACTACGTGGCGCTGGACGGTAACATCGGCTGCATGGTTAACGGTGCGGGCCTGGCGATGGGCACCATGGACATCGTTAAGCTGCACGGCGGCGAGCCAGCGAACTTCCTCGACGTGGGCGGTGGCGCAACCAAAGAGCGCGTAACCGAAGCGTTCAAAATCATTCTCTCCGACGACAACGTGAAGGCCGTTCTGGTTAACATCTTCGGCGGCATCGTCCGTTGCGACCTGATCGCCGACGGTATCATCGGTGCGGTAGAAGAAGTGGGTGTTAACGTTCCGGTGGTTGTGCGTCTGGAAGGTAACAACGCTGAACTCGGCGCGAAAAAACTGGCTGACAGCGGCCTGAATATTATTGCAGCGAAAAGTCTGACGGATGCAGCTCAGCAGGTTGTTGCCGCAGTGGAGGGGAAATAATGTCAGTTTTAATTAATAAAGATACCAAGGTTATCTGCCAGGGCTTCACCGGTAGCCAGGGGACTTTCCACTCCGAACAGGCGATTGCCTACGGCACGCAGATGGTTGGCGGCGTAACGCCAGGTAAAGGCGGCACCACGCATCTGGGCCTGCCGGTGTTCAACACCGTGCGTGAAGCCGTAGAAGCGACGGGCGCAACCGCAACCGTGATCTACGTTCCGGCGCCGTTCTGCAAAGACTCTATTCTGGAAGCGATCGACGCAGGCATCAAACTGATCATCACCATCACCGAAGGTATCCCGACGCTGGATATGCTGACCGTGAAGGTGAAGCTGGATGAAGCTGGCGTACGTATGATCGGCCCGAACTGCCCAGGCGTTATCACCCCGGGCGAATGCAAAATCGGCATCATGCCGGGCCACATTCACAAGCCGGGTAAAGTGGGCATCGTGTCCCGTTCCGGTACCCTGACCTATGAAGCGGTTAAGCAGACCACCGACTACGGTTTCGGCCAGTCCACCTGCGTGGGCATCGGCGGTGACCCGATCCCGGGTTCTAACTTCATCGACATCCTGAAGCTGTTCCAGGAAGATCCACAGACCGAAGCGATCGTGATGATCGGTGAGATCGGTGGTAGCGCGGAAGAAGAAGCGGCTGCTTACATCAAAGAACACGTGACCAAGCCAGTTGTGGGCTACATCGCGGGTGTGACCGCGCCGAAAGGCAAGCGTATGGGTCACGCAGGCGCGATCATCGCCGGTGGTAAAGGTACGGCTGATGAGAAATTCGCAGCGCTGGAAGCCGCAGGCGTGAAGACCGTTCGCAGCCTGGCGGATATCGGCGAAGCACTGAAATCCATCATTAAGTAAGTCCTCTCTGCTCCCCGAAAGGGGGGCGTTGCAGTATAAAAATGTCCGTTTCGACATGGTTGGCCGCTGTAAAGCGGCCTTTTTTATTGCCTGCGTCTGGCGACTAGCGTGAACTTGTAATCATCGGTATTGAACACGTTGCGGCTGTATTCAAATACCCGCCCGTCCTTCAGAAACCCGCGGGAGACTTTTTCCAGGATCGGCTTTGCCGGATCGAGCGACAGCGCGGCGATCGCCTCCTCTGACGGCATGATCGGCACCAGCTCCTGTTCGCTGCGATCGATAACCAGCTTTTTGATCTGCTCAACGTAGTGGTATTTCGAATTCTCCATCACTTCCCAGGTGAGGTCGGGGAACAGGGCCAGCGGCATCCACGTTTCTTCCAGATTTACCGGTTTTTGTTTGATAAAGCGGACGCGTTTGACGTGCCAGATTTTATCGTCATGAGAGAGATTCAGCTTTTCGGCAAGTTTTGCATCGGCTTTCAGCACTTCGAAAATGCTCACCTCACTATGGGTATCCACGTTCCGGTCCGCCAGTTTTTCGTAAAACCCGGTGAGCTGGTAAATATCGTAATTGACGCGCTCTTCTTTTACGTAGGTGCCGCTGCCCTGAATGCTCTCGACGATCTGCTCTTCCGTAAGCAGCTTCAGCGCCTGTCTCACCGTGACGCGACTCACGTTGAATGCCTCCTGAAGGCTGGATTCCGTCGGTAACGCATCGCCAGGCTTTAACTCTCCCGCACTGATTTTTTCGCGAAGCGCATCGGCTATTTGCCGGTACATCGGTTTGTTACCCATCGAATCTGCCTTTCTAATACCTTTTCATGGAATTATGCCTCCCGCTTAAAATTTGTAAATAATACAACTTAAATACAAATTTGCGTTGTTAGTGAAAATAATCACATAAATGTATTGTGTGGCCTGTCACAATTGCCGCCAGACAATAACAACGTATGTGTGAGGATCTTATGAACCTGACGACTCTGACCCACACCAGTGCTGTCTGCGTGCAGGCGCACTATGCCAGCCGTGATGAGGCCATTCGCCAGCTTACAATGCGGCTGGTGGCGCTGGGCAAAATTACCGATGGCGATGCATTTCTGGCGGAGGTCTACCGTCGCGAATCGCAGGGGCCAACCGCCCTGGGTGAAGGGCTGGCTGTCCCGCATGGTAAATCGAACGCGGTGAACGAAGCGGCTTTTGCGGTTGCTACGCTGCGCGAACCGCTGGAGTTGGAGGGGGTGGACGGCCCTGAACGCGTAGAGCTGATCGTCCTGCTTGCCATCCCGCCAGCTGAAGCGGGATCCACGCATATCCAGGTGCTGACGGCGCTGACGTCTCGCCTTGCCGATGATGCCCTCCGGGAACGCGTTATGGCTGCCGGGACGGCAGAGGATCTGCTTGATGCGCTGAACGGTGTCTCGAAGGAAGACGAGGCTGATACGCCGGTGAATGCACCAACCGTCGTCTGTGTCACCGCCTGTCCGGCGGGGATCGCGCATACCTATATGGCCGCAGAGTACCTGGAGAAAGCGGGACGTAAGCTCGGCGTCAACGTGGTGGTTGAAAAGCAGGGGGCGAACGGTATTGAAGGGCGCATTACTGCCCAGCAGTTGCTGGAGGCGAAAGCGTGTATTTTTGCCGCTGAAGTGGCGATCAAAGAGAGCGAGCGCTTTCAGGGGATCCCCGCCATTTCCGTGCCCGTTGCGGAACCCCTGCGTCATGCTGAAGCGTTGATTGAGCGCGCGCTGGCGCTAAAGCCTTCTACCGATGCGCGCCATGCGCAGGTCGATACCGAAACGAAAAAGCGCGTTAAAACTGAACTCAAGCAGGCGCTTCTCAGCGGCATCTCTTTTGCGGTGCCGCTGATCGTCGCTGGCGGTACGGTGCTGGCCGTATCGGTACTGCTGGCGCAGATCCTTGGCCTGCAGCACCTGTTTGACCAGGAAAACTCGTGGCTGTGGATGTACCGCAAGCTTGGCGGCGGCATGCTCGGCATTTTGATGGTGCCTGTCCTGTCGGCCTACACCGCCTACTCGCTGGCGGATAAACCCGCGCTGACGCCGGGCTTTGCGGCCGGTCTGGCTGCCAACATGATCGGCTCCGGTTTTCTCGGCGCTATCGTCGGTGGGCTGATCGCGGGCTATCTGATGCGCTGGGTGAAAAACCACATCCGGCTCAGTAGCCGCTACAACGGCTTTCTGACTTTTTATCTCTATCCGGTGATTGGCGTGCTGGGCGCGGGCAGCCTGATGCTGTTTGTGATTGGCGAACCGGTGGCCTGGCTCAATAACACGCTCACCGTCTGGCTTGACGGTCTCTCCGGCGCGAATGCGCTGCTTCTGGGGGCAATCCTCGGGTTTATGTGCTCATTCGATTTGGGTGGCCCGGTCAACAAAGCCTCTTACGCGTTTTGCCTGGGGGCGATGGCGAACGGGGTATACGGTCCCTATGCCATCTTTGCCTCCGTCAAAATGGTCTCAGCCTTCACCGTCACGGCGTCAACGATGCTGGCACCGAAGCTGTTTAAGTCGTTTGAAATTGAAACCGGTAAATCGACCTGGCTGCTCGGCCTCGCGGGCATTACCGAAGGGGCGATTCCGATGGCGATTGAAGACCCGCTTCGCGTCATTGGCTCATTTGTACTCGGATCCATGGTGACAGGCGCGGCTGTCGGTGCGATGGGGATCGGGTTGTCTACGCCGGGGGCCGGGATTTTCTCTCTCTTTTTACTTCACGATGCCGGGTTGGGCGGTGTGGTTGCGGCGGCGGGCTGGTTTGGCGCGGCGCTGGTGGGGACCGCTATCTCCACCCTGGTTCTGCTGCTCTGGCGACGCCAGGCGGTAAAAAAGGGCAACTACGTCACTGAAGACGCCTTATCGTAAAAACGCACAAACAGGAAACGAAGATGAAAGCTGTATCTCGCGTTCATATCACGCCGCATATGCACTGGGACCGTGAGTGGTACTTCACCACCGAAGAGTCGCGTATTCTTCTGGTCAATAATATGGAAGAAATCCTGACCCGGCTGGAGCAGGATGATGATTACAAATACTATGTTCTCGATGGACAGACGGCTGTTCTGGAGGATTATTTTGCCGTTGTGCCCGAAAACCGCTCTCGCGTGAAGGCGCTTGTCGAGCGTGGAAA
Organism: Enterobacter sp. fkY84-1; assembly: GCF_052974705.1. Lineage (NCBI taxonomy): Bacteria > Pseudomonadati > Pseudomonadota > Gammaproteobacteria > Enterobacterales > Enterobacteriaceae > Enterobacter > Enterobacter sp. fkY84-1. Next base: position 1,317,668 of record NZ_CP169393.1, read on the forward strand.
GCTGATTATCGGCCCCTGGTATACCCAGACCGATACCACGATCGTGAGCGGCGAGTCGATTGTCCGCAACCTGATGTACGGCATCCGGGATTGTATGGCCTTCGGCGAGCCGATGAAGATCGGCTATCTGCCGGATTCGTTTGGCATGTCCGGCCAGCTTCCGCATATCTATAACGGGTTTGGCATTACCCGCACGATGTTCTGGCGCGGTTGTTCTGAACGCCACGGGACCGATAAAACCGAATTTCTCTGGCAGAGCCAGGACGGCAGTGAAGTGACGGCACAGGTGCTGCCGCTGGGCTACGCGATTGGTAAGTACTTACCGGAGGACGAAGCGGGGCTGCGAAAACGGCTCGACAGCTATTTCGAGGTTCTGGAAAAGGCGTCCGTCACCAAAGCGATTTTGCTGCCCAACGGACACGACCAGATGCCGCTGCAGCAGAACATTTTCGCGGTGATGGAGAAGCTGCGTGAAATCTATCCGCAGCGTCAATTTGTGATGAGCCGGTTTGAGGAGGTCTTTGATCGCATCGACGCGCACCGCGATGACCTGGCGACGTTAAAAGGTGAGTTTATCGACGGGAAATACATGCGCGTGCACCGGACCATCGGCTCCACGCGCATGGATATCAAAATCGCCCATGCGCGTATTGAGAACAAAATTGTCAATATCCTTGAGCCGCTGGCGACGCTTGCCTGGACGCTGGGCTTCGACTACCACCACGGCTTGCTGGAGAAAATGTGGAAAGAGATCCTCAAAAACCACGCTCACGACAGCATCGGCTGCTGCTGCAGCGACAAGGTGCATCGCGAGATTGTCTCCCGCTTCGAGCTGGCTGAGGACATGGCAGACAACCTGGCGCGTTTCTATATGCGCAAGATTGTCGACAACATGCCGCAAAGCGATGCCGATAAGCTGGTGATGTTCAACCTGATGCCCTGGCCGCGTGAGGAGGTGATGAACACCACGATTCGACTGCGCGCCAGCCAGTTCCGTCTGCGGGATGACAAAGGCAACGAGATCCCGTATTTCATCCGCAGCGCGCGAGAGCTCGACCCGGGCCTCATTGATCGACAGATTGTTCACTACGGCAATTACGAACCGTTTATGGAGTTTGATATTCAGCTCAGCCAGATATTGCCGTCGATGGGCTACCGTACGCTGTTTATCGAACCAAACGTGGCCGGGAAGGTGCTCTCTGCGGGGGAAAATACCGCCTCCTTACTTGAAAACGCCTTCTGGCAGATTGACGTAAATGACGACGGTTCGCTGCGCCTGCGCGACAAAGAAACCGGGCTTATTTATGACCGCGTGCTGGAAATCGAAGAGAGCTCGGATGATGGCGATGAGTACGACTACTCGCCTTCGCGGGAAGAGTGGAGACTCACTTCCGCGCAGGGCGAGCATGAATTTGAGGTTACGCATGAAGGCTGGCAGAGCAGGGCAGTTATCCGCCATCGAATCGCCGTTCCGGCAAACCTGGCGGAACGCGCGGCGCGCCAGCGAAACGGCTACCTCGACGCTGAATTTGAAATTACGCTAAGCCGCAACAGCAGACGCATTGACGTGGCGGTGCGCCTGGATAATCAGGCCGACGACCACCGCGTTCGCGTGCTCATCCCAACGCCGTTTGCGACCCGGGAGGTGTTAGCGGATACGCAGTTTGGCACGATCTCTCGTCCGGTGCAGGACGCGGCGATGCAAAACTGGCAGGAGGAGGGGTGGAAAGAAGCGCCGGTTCCCGTCTGGAATTTACTCAACTACGCCGTCCTGCAGGAAAAACGAAACGGGCTTGCGCTATTTACCGAGGGGCTGCGTGAATTTGAAGTCGTGGGTGATGAACAAAAGGCATTTGCTCTGACCTTGCTGCGCGGCGTGGGGGTACTCGGCAAAGAAGATCTGCTCCTGCGCCCCGGAAGACCATCCGGTATCAAAATGCCGGTCCCGGACGCTCAGGTGCGTGGTCCGCTAAGCTGTCGCTTTAGCCTCTTCAGCTTCAGCGGCACGCCGGAAAACGCGGGTGTCGCGCAGCAGGCTCAATCGTGGTTAACGCCGGTGCAGTGTTATAACAAGATCCCCTGGGATGCAATGAAGCTGAATCGCGCGTCGTTGACCACGCCGGAAAGTTACAGCCTGTTAGCGCTTTCGCCAACGGGATGCGTACTCAGTGCGATCAAAAAAGCGGAAGATCGTGATGAGCTCATTCTTCGTCTGTTCAACCCTTCACAGTCCAGTGCATGTGACGCGACGCTATCCGTCAATCCAGCGGTGAAGCGGTGCTGCGAAACGGACATGAATGAACGGCTGATGGACCACGGTGAAGACGAAGGGATTGTCGGGGCGTTCAGACCGGGACAGTCGCGAACCTTTAGCCTTCTTCTTGCCTGAGAATCGCTGATATCATTAAAAGGCTGCACTGTTTGCGGCCTTTTTCATTAAATAGTCACTCCGCGGTGTTAAGTTATGGGGTGACAAAAGTAAAATAAATGTAATTACGAAGGGGTGCATAAATGCCGTGGAAAAATAACCCGGCCCGACTATGCTTTATTGTTTGCCGCGCATCGAAATGAGGCTTTTGTTTCGCGTTAATTAAAATCACTTCTGTTTATATTTTTTTTCGTCTTCGATAACCAATCACATCTTTACATGCACATATCATTAACATGGTTTTTACCATTCTCACCATGATTAAACATAGTTAACATCAAGGTTTGTTTTTGATTTAAATCAAAGTTTAATCCTTGGAAAAAGGTGCTGAAAAGCGCTAAATTGTTCCCGATCAAAATGGCCGAAAAGTGGTAATTTTGCTATAAATTGATCACCGTCGAAAAACGTAAATGTGATTCAATAAAAACCTGTTTATTGTAAGGGTTTTGCAGCGTATTATATTTGCGGTATCAATTTGAGTTTTTTATTAACGTATTTGTAACCTCACGTCATCGTTTTTATCCTCCTTCAGGGTAATAACGACGACAAGGATGCGAATAATTTGTATTGGGGCATGCGTGTGGATCTCTTTCTGACGGGGTTCACTCTCGGAGTCTTCATGCGATGAGCAAGGAGTCATGATGTTAGATATAGTCGAACTGTCGCGCTTACAGTTTGCCTTGACCGCGATGTACCACTTCCTGTTTGTGCCACTGACGCTCGGTATGGCGTTCCTGCTGGCCATCATGGAAACGGTATACGTTCTCTCCGGCAAACAGATTTATAAAGATATGACCAAGTTCTGGGGCAAGTTGTTTGGTATCAACTTCGCACTGGGCGTGGCAACCGGTCTGACCATGGAGTTCCAGTTCGGGACTAACTGGTCTTACTATTCCCACTATGTAGGGGATATCTTCGGTGCGCCGCTGGCCATTGAAGGTCTGATGGCATTCTTCCTTGAATCCACCTTTGTAGGTCTGTTCTTCTTCGGTTGGGACCGTCTGGGTAAAGTCCAGCATATGGCGGTGACCTGGCTGGTGGCATTAGGTTCGAACCTGTCCGCACTGTGGATCCTGGTCGCGAACGGCTGGATGCAGAACCCTATCGCGTCTGATTTCAACTTCGAAACCATGCGTATGGAGATGGTCAGCTTTGCCGAGCTGGTCCTGAACCCGGTTGCTCAGGTTAAATTCGTTCACACCGTCGCCTCTGGCTATGTGTGCGGCGCGATGTTTGTACTGGGTATCAGTTCTTACTACATGCTGCGCGGTCGTGACTTCGCGTTCGCCAAGCGCTCCTTTGCTATCGCTGCAAGCTTCGGTATGGCTGCGATTCTCTCCGTTATTGTTCTGGGTGATGAATCCGGTTACGAAATGGGCGACGTGCAGAAAACCAAACTGGCCGCTATCGAAGCCGAATGGGAAACCCAGCCGGCACCTGCTGCCTTTACGCTGTTCGGTATTCCCGATCAGGACGCGCAGGAAAACCGCTTCGCTATTCAAATCCCTTACGCGCTGGGTATCATCGCCACCCGTTCTGTTGATAAGCAGGTGACGGGTCTGAAAGAGCTGATGGTGCAACACGAAGAGCGTATCCGTAACGGTATGAAAGCCTACTCGCTGCTGGAACAGCTGCGTGCCGGTTCTACCGACCAGGCCGTTCGCGATCAGTTTAACGACGTGAAGAAAGATCTGGGTTACGGTCTGCTGCTGAAGCGTTATACCCCGAACGTTTCTGATGCGACGGAAGCGCAGATCCAGATGGCAACCAAAGACTCAATTCCACGCGTTGCGCCACTGTACTTCGCATTCCGTATCATGGTGGGCTGCGGCATCATCATGCTGCTGATCATTGCGGCGTCCTTCTGGTCCGTGATTCGCAACCGCATCGGCGAGAAAAAATGGCTGCTGCGCACCGCGCTGTACGGTATTCCACTGCCGTGGATCGCGATTGAGTCCGGCTGGTTTGTGGCGGAATATGGCCGTCAGCCATGGGCGATCGGTGAGGTGCTGCCAACGGCGGTAGCGAACTCGTCCCTGACCGCAGGCGACCTGATCTTCTCCATGCTGCTGATTTGTGGTCTGTACACCCTGTTCCTGGTGGCTGAACTGTTCCTGATGTTCAAGTTCGCGCGCCTTGGCCCAAGCAGCCTGAAAACCGGTCGCTATCACTACGAGCAGTCCACTGCGACTACTCAGCCGGCACGCTAAGACAGGAGTCATCAAATGATCGATTATGAAGTATTGCGTTTTATCTGGTGGCTGCTGGTTGGCGTTCTGCTGATCGGTTTCGCCGTCACGGATGGTTTCGACATGGGGGTGGGGATGCTCACCCGTTTCCTCGGTCGTAATGACACCGAGCGTCGAATCATGATCAACTCCATCGCCCCGCACTGGGACGGTAACCAGGTGTGGCTGATCACCGCAGGCGGCGCGCTGTTCGCTGCCTGGCCGATGGTCTACGCGGCTGCGTTCTCCGGTTTCTATGTGGCGATGATTCTGGTGCTGGCCTCTTTATTCTTCCGTCCGGTCGGTTTCGACTACCGTTCGAAGATTGAAGATACCCGCTGGCGCAACATGTGGGACTGGGGCATCTTCATCGGTAGCTTCGTTCCACCGCTGGTGATCGGCGTGGCGTTCGGTAACCTGCTGCAGGGCGTACCGTTCCACCTGGACGAGTACATGCGTCTTTACTACACCGGTAACTTCTTCCAGCTGCTGAATCCGTTTGGTCTGCTGGCCGGTGTCGTCAGCGTGGCGATGATCATCACTCAGGGCGCAACCTACCTGCAGATGCGTACCGTGGGCGAGCTGCATCTGCGCTCCCGCGCGACGGCTCAGGTTGCTGCGCTGGTTACGCTGGTCTGCTTCGCGCTGGCCGGTGTGTGGGTGGTGTACGGCATTGATGGCTACGTTGTGACGTCTGCCATTAACCACACCGCACCGTCTAACCCGCTGACCAAAGAAGTGGCGCGTCAGGCGGGAGCATGGCTAGTGAACTTCAACAATACCCCTGTGCTGTGGGCGATCCCGGCGCTGGGCGTGCTGCTGCCGCTGCTGACCATGTTGACGTCTCGTCTGGAAAAAGGCGCGCTGGCGTTCGTGTTCTCTTCACTGACTCTGGCATGCATCATCCTGACGGCGGGTATTGCGATGTTCCCATTCGTCATGCCATCCAGCACCATGCTGAATGCTAGCCTGACCATGTGGGATGCAACGTCCAGCCATATGACGCTGAACCTGATGACGTATGTTGCTTGCGTGTTCGTTCCGATTGTTCTGGCCTACACCATCTGGTGTTACTGGAAAATGTTCGGTCGCATCACGAAAGAACATATCGAAAGCAATACCCACTCTATGTATTAAGTAAGGAGCTGAATATGTGGTATTTCGCATGGATTTTAGGGACGCTTCTTGCCTGTGCATTTGGTGTCATCACTGCCCTGGCGCTTGAGCACGTAGAAGCGACCAAAGCGGGTGAAGAAAAACACTGATGAATATTATCGCGAAACTTTACGCGGTAATGGATAAGCGCCCGTTACGGGCGCTTTCTTTAGTGATGGCATTACTGCTGGCAGGCTGTATCTTCTGGGACCCTTCGCGCTTTGCAGCGAAAACCAGCGAGCTTGAAATCTGGCACGGCTTCCTCATCATGTGGGCGGTGTGCGCAGGTGTGATCCACGGCGTGGGCTTTCGTCCGAAAGCCGTTCACTGGCAGGGAATTTTTTGCCCGCCGATCGCCGATCTGGTGCTACTCGCCGGTTTGATTTTCTTCTTCTTCTGAATAAGAAATGTCCGTTAACGTTATGGGCTTACCCGAGCCCATAAAAATTTACTCTCCGTTTACTTTCCCCCATTCCAAACCATCTTTCCCGCGCGTATAGTAGCGAAGTTTAAAAGCTCTAACTTTTGTTGCATTACTGGGATGTAAAGTGAATACAACGCTGTTTCGATGGCCGGTTCGTGTCTATTACGAAGATACCGATGCCGGTGGTGTGGTTTACCACGCCAGCTACGTTGCTTTTTATGAACGGGCACGCACAGAGATGCTGCGCCATCATCACTTTAGTCAACAGGTGCTGTTGGCTGAGCGAGTTGCCTTCGTGGTACGCAAGATGACGCTTGAGTATTTTGCGCCTGCCAGACTCGACGATATGCTCGAAGTCCAAACTGAAATTACATCAATGCGCGGGACCTCACTGGTTTTCACGCAGCGGATAGTCAACGCAGAGAATACCGTACTGAACTCAGCTGAAGTGCTGATTGTTTGTGTTGATCCAACCATAATGAAGCCTCGTGCGCTTCCTAAGTCTATTGTCGCGGAGTTTAAGCAGTGACTGACATGAATATCCTTGATTTGTTCCTGAAGGCAAGCCTTCTGGTTAAACTTATCATGTTGATTTTGATTGGTTTTTCAATCGCATCCTGGGCCATCATCATCCAGAGAACGCGTATCCTCAATGCCGCTGGCCGTGAGGCTGAAGCGTTTGAAGATAAGTTCTGGTCGGGCATTGAGCTTTCTCGTCTGTACCAGGAGAGCCAGGGACGTCGTGAAAACCTGACCGGCTCCGAGCAAATTTTCTATAGCGGCTTCAAAGAGTTCGCCCGTCTGCATCGTGCAAACAATCATGCGCCTGAAGCGGTGGTGGAAGGTGCCTCGCGCGCGATGCGCATTTCGATGAACCGCGAGCTGGAAAACCTTGAAACGCATATTCCGTTCCTCGGTACTGTCGGCTCCATCAGCCCGTATATCGGTCTGTTTGGTACCGTGTGGGGGATCATGCACGCCTTTATCGCGCTGGGCGCGGTGAAGCAGGCCACGTTGCAGATGGTTGCACCGGGTATCGCTGAAGCACTGATTGCGACCGCTATCGGTCTGTTTGCGGCAATTCCTGCGGTTATGGCTTACAACCGTCTGAACCAGCGCGTGAACAAACTGGAACTGAACTACGACAACTTTATGGAAGAGTTCACTGCGATTCTGCACCGTCAGGCGTTTACCAGCACCGAGAGCAACAAGGGGTAAACCATGGCCAGATCGCGTGGACGAGGTCGTCGCGAGCTCAAGTCCGAAATCAATATCGTTCCACTGCTGGACGTCCTGCTGGTACTGCTGCTGATCTTCATGGCAACAGCGCCAATCATTACCCAGAGCGTGGAAGTGGATCTGCCGGATGCGACAGAATCACAGGCGGTGAGCACCAATGACGATCCTCCGGTTATCATTGAGGTTTCCGGCGTAGGGCAATACAGCGTCGTGGTAGAAAAAGATCGTATGGATCAGCTGCCACCTGAGCAGGTTATTGCCGAAGCGCAGCGTCGCCTGGAGTCAAATCCGAAAACGGTCTTCTTAATCGGTGGCGCGAAAGACGTACCCTACGATGAAATTATTAAAGCGCTGAACTTGCTACATAGTGCGGGTGTTAAGTCAGTTGGCTTAATGACCCAACCTATTTGATCATCCGCGTAGTTTTTGGGAACCGATAGTGTCAAAGGCAACCGAACAGAACGACAAGCTTAAGCGAGCGATAATCGTCTCCGCAGTGCTGCACGTTATTCTCTTTGCAGCGCTGATCTGGAGTTCGTTCGACGAGCATATTGATGCATCAGCCGGCGGCGGTGGAGGATCTTCCATTGACGCCGTCATGGTGGATCCCGGTGCGGTAGTACAGAACTATAATCGCCAACAGCAGCAGAAGGCGAGTGCAAAACGGGCTGAAGAGCAGCGTGAAAAACAGGCGCAACAGCAAGCGGAAGAACTGCGTGAAAAGCAGGCTGCCGAGCAGGAACGTCTGAAGCAACTTGAAAAAGAACGTTTGCAGGCGCAGGAAGCCGCGAAAGCGCAGGCAGAGCAGCAGAAACAAGCCGAAGAGGCCGCGAAAAAAGCACAGGAACAGCAAAAGCAGGCGGAAGAGGCGGCAGCAAAAGCCGCAGCAGACGCGAAAGCACAGGCTGATGCCCAGGCGAAATTAGCGGCAGAAGCGGCGAAGAAAGCGGCTGCTGATGCCCAGAAGAAAGCGGAAGCCGAAGCCGCGAAGAAAGCGGCCGCTGATGCTCAGAAGAAAGCGGAAGCCGAAGCCGCGAAGAAAGCCGCAGCTGATGCTCAGAAGAAAGCAGAAGCGGAAGCCGCGAAGAAGGCCGCTCAGGAAGCAGAGAAGAAAGCTGCTGCCGAGGCCGCGAAGAAAGCGGCTGCTGCAGAGAAAGCAGCAGCAGAAAAAGCCGCAGCAGAAAAAGCGGCAGCTGCCGAAAAAGCCGCTGCTGACAAAAAAGCTGCAGCTGAGAAGGCCGCTGCCGATAAGAAAGCAGCAGCTGAAAAAGCGGCTGCTAAAAAGGCTGCCGCCGCTGAAAAAGCCGCTGCTGCCGCAGGGGTTGACGATCTGCTCGGCGATTTGAGCTCCGGTAAGAATGCGCCGAAAACGGGCGGTGGGGCGAAAGGAAACAACGCAGCGCCGACCGGAAGTGGTAACACTAAGAGTAACGGTGCGACAGGGGCTGAAATCAACGGTTATGCCGCGCAGATTAAATCCGCTATTGAAAGCCGATTCTATGATGCGTCTTCCTATACCGGTAAAACGTGTACGTTGCGTATAAAACTGGCTCCGGATGGCATGCTGCTGGATATTAAGTCTGAAGGTGGCGACCCGGCTCTATGTACTGCGGCCCTGGCTGCAGCGCGTCAGGCGAAGATGCCTAAACCGCCTTCGCAGGCAGTCTACGAAGTCTTCAAAAATGCGCCGCTGGACTTCAAACCTTAAGTTACATTTTCCCCGTGCAAACGGGGAAAAATAGACCAGGTTTAGTCACAGGGTTCGGGTAGTTTTGTCTATTTGAGTTTGTTAACATTCTGCTAAATTATCGTGGGTAAGGTTACCCGGATAAGGGAGATATGATGAAGCAGGCATTACGTGTAGCATTTAGTTTTTTAATGCTGTGGGCAGCAGTACTGCACGCAGAAGTACGTATCGAGATCACCCAGGGGGTGGACTCGGCACGCCCAATCGGTGTTGTTCCGTTCCAGTGGGCCGGTCCTGGCGCTGCACCTGAAGATGCCGGTGGCATCGTGGCGGCTGACCTGCGTAACAGCGGTAAATTCAACCCGTTAGATCGTTCTCGCCTGCCTCAGCAGCCGGGTAGCGCGCAGGAAGTTCAGCCTGCAGCATGGTCTGCACTGGGTATTGATGCCGTGGTTGTGGGTCAGGTTACCCCTAATCCGGACGGTTCTTACAACGTGGCCTGGCAGCTGGTGGATACCGGCGGTGCACCAGGTACCGTTCTGGCCCAGAACTCTTACAAGGTCACTAAGCAGTACCTGCGCTACGCGGCACACGCTGCCAGCGATGCGGTATTTGAAAAACTGACCGGCATTAAAGGCGCGTTCCGTACCCGTATCGCGTACGTGGTGCAGACCAACGGTGGTCAATTCCCGTATGAGCTGCGCGTATCTGACTACGATGGCTACAACCAGTTCCTGGTGAAACGCTCCTCGCAGCCACTGATGTCTCCAGCCTGGTCTCCGGACGGTTCTAAGCTGGCGTATGTGACCTTCGAAAGCGGCCGCTCTGCGCTGGTTATCCAGACGCTGGCAAACGGTGCGGTTCGTCAGGTGGCGTCTTTCCCACGTCACAACGGTGCACCTTCATTCTCTCCGGACGGCTCTAAACTGGCCTTTGCGCTGTCAAAAACCGGTAGCCTGAACCTGTACGTGATGGACATTGGCTCTGGCCAGATCCGTCAGGTGACCGACGGTCGCAGCAACAACACCGAACCTTCATGGTTCCCGGACAGTCAAAACCTGGCGTTTACCTCTGACCAGGCCGGCCGTCCACAAATCTACAAAGTCAATATTAACGGCGGTGCTCCGCAGCGTATTACCTGGGAAGGTTCTCAGAACCAGAACGCAGACGTGAGCAGCGATGGTAAATTTATGGTAATGGTCAGCTCCAACGGCGGGCAGCAGCACATTGCCAAACAAGATCTGGTAGCGGGTGGCGTGCAAGTTCTGTCGTCAACGTTCCTGGATGAAACGCCAAGTCTGGCACCTAACGGCACGATGGTAATCTACAGCTCTTCTCAGGGGATGGGATCTGTGCTGAATCTGGTTTCTACAGATGGGCGTTTCAAAGCGCGTATTCCGGCAACTGATGGACAGGTAAAATCACCTGCCTGGTCGCCGTATCTGTAAATAATAATTAATTGATTACTAAAGGAATCATAGAAATGCAACTGAACAAAGTGCTGAAGGGGCTGATGATCGCTCTGCCTGTAATGGCAATCGCAGCGTGTTCTTCTAACAAGAACGCCAGCAATGACCAGAGCGGCGAAGGCATGATGGGTGCCGGCACCGGTATGGACGCGAACGGCAATGGCAACATGTCTTCTGAAGAGCAGGCGCGTCTTCAGATGCAGCAGCTGCAGCAGAACAACATCGTTTACTTCGATCTGGATAAATACGACATCCGTTCTGACTTCGCTGCGATGCTGGATGCGCACGCTAACTTCCTGCGTAGCAACCCATCTTACAAAGTCACCGTAGAAGGTCACGCGGACGAACGTGGTACCCCAGAGTACAACATCTCCCTGGGTGAACGTCGTGCTAACGCTGTTAAAATGTACCTGCAGGGTAAAGGCGTTTCTGCTGACCAGATCTCCATCGTTTCTTACGGTAAAGAAAAACCTGCAGTACTGGGTCACGACGAAGCGGCTTACTCCAAAAACCGTCGTGCCGTACTGGTTTACTAAGAGAATTGCATGAGCAGTAACTTCAGACATCATCTGTTGAGTCTGTCGTTACTGGTTGGAATAGCGGCCCCCTGGGCCGCTTTTGCTCAGGCACCAATCAGTAGTGTCGGCTCAGGCTCGGTAGAAGACCGGGTCACTCAACTCGAGCGTATTTCTAACGCTCACAGCCAGCTTTTAACCCAACTCCAGCAACAACTTTCCGATAACCAGAATGATATTGACTCTCTCCGCGGCCAGATTCAGGAAAGCCAGTATCAGCTTAATCAGGTTGTGGAACGTCAGAAGCAAATCTTGTTGCAGATAGATAGCCTGAGCAGCGGTGGTGGTGCAGCAGCGCAGCCAGCCGCAGGCGATCAGAGCGGTGCGGCGACGTCTACGCCAGCGCCATCTGCTGATACGTCTGCCTCAACAGGCGCGCCTGTACAGAGCGGTGACGCGAATACGGACTACAATGCGGCCATTGCCCTGGTGCAGGATCAATCTCGTCAGGATGACGCGATTGCTGCGTTTCAGAGCTTTGTTAAGAAATACCCTGATTCCACTTATCAGCCAAATGCCAATTACTGGCTCGGTCAGTTGAACTACAACAAGGGTAAAAAGGACGATGCGGCGTTTTATTTTGCCTCAGTGGTGAAAAATTACCCAAAATCGCCGAAAGCGCCAGATGCGATGTATAAGGTTGGCGTGATCATGCAGGACAAAGGCGACACGGCGAAAGCCAAAGCGGTTTATCAGCAGGTGGTCGCAAAATTCCCGGGTACCGAAGGTGCTAAGCAGGCGCAAAAACGTCTGAATTCGATGGGATGATTATCGCATGACCAGAAATCGCGTTATTTCTGGTCGTGCAGCATGATTACTAAGCAGTTAAGTGATCTTCATCGAAATTTTTGTTGCGCAGAATTCTTAAATCAGTAATATATGCCGCCGTTGCCACGGGATATCAAACAACGTGAAAGCAGCATAAAAGTGGGTCGTTAGCTCAGTTGGTAGAGCAGTTGACTTTTAATCAATTGGTCGCAGGTTCGAATCCTGCACGACCCACCACTTAACGCAGTTCCGGCAGTACAGAGTGGGTGATTAGCTCAGTTGGTAGAGCATCTCCTTTACACGGAGGGGGTCGGCGGTTCGAGCCCGTCATCACCCACCACTCGGGTCGTTAGCTCAGTTGGTAGAGCAGTTGACTTTTAATCAATTGGTCGCAGGTTCGAATCCTGCACGACCCACCACTTTAAAGTGGTACCGAGTAAAAATCTTCGAAGTCAGCACCCGAATGGGTCGTTAGCTCAGTTGGTAGAGCAGTTGACTTTTAATCAATTGGTCGCAGGTTCGAATCCTGCACGACCCACCACTTCGAAGAAAAAAATCCCGCAAGGGGTCGTTAGCTCAGTTGGTAGAGCAGTTGACTTTTAATCAATTGGTCGCAGGTTCGAATCCTGCACGACCCACCAATGTAAAAAAGCGCCCTAAAGGCGCTTTTTTGCTATCTGCGATCTGGATGATTCGAACCTGCAGCAGGTTCGAGCCGAACGCAGTGAGGCACCGGAGCCGTTTACGGCGACGGCCCGAAGGGCGAGCGAAGCGAGTCATCCTGCACGACCCACCAGTGTAGAAAGGCGCCCTAAAGGCGCCTTTTTGCTATCTGCGGTACAACAAATGCTCCGCCCATCTATTCCCGGTGACTTTTCACGCCAGATTCGCTATCTTGTTTAGTATACAAAACACAATTGCCACGCGTTTTGCTATGTCAGGCAAATGAAAGGCAATATTGTTAAGCCCGTAAAACGAGAAGCCATAATGAGTGTGATGTTTGATCCTGAAGCCGCAATCTATCCGTTTCCGCCTAAGCCTGTCCCGCTGAGCCAGGACGAAAAGCAGTTCTACCGCGAGAAGATTAAACGTCTTCTTAAAGAGCGCGACGCGGTGATGGTGGCCCATTACTACACCGACCCGGAAATTCAGCAGCTGGCGGAAGAGACCGGCGGCTGCATTTCTGACTCACTGGAGATGGCGCGCTTCGGTGCACGACATCCCGCTTCCACGCTGCTGGTGGCCGGCGTGCGTTTTATGGGCGAAACGGCAAAGATCCTGAGCCCGGAAAAAACCATTCTGATGCCCACGCTTAACGCGGAGTGTTCCCTGGATCTTGGCTGTCCAATTGACGAATTCACGGCCTTCTGTGATGCCCACCCTGACCGGACCGTGGTGGTTTACGCGAACACGTCGGCAGCAGTGAAAGCGCGGGCAGACTGGGTGGTCACGTCAAGCATCGCCGTTGAGCTGATTGAACATCTGGACAGCCTGGGTGAGAAGATTATCTGGGCGCCTGATCGTCATCTCGGCAACTATGTTCAGAAGCAGACGGGGGCTGACGTACTCTGCTGGCAGGGCGCCTGTATCGTTCATGACGAGTTCAAGACGCAGGCGCTGGCGCGCATGAAGGCGCTTTATCCTGACGCCGCCATTCTTGTGCACCCTGAATCTCCGCAGTCGATTGTCGGCATGGCGGATGCGGTGGGTTCAACCAGCCAGCTTATTAACGCGGCCAGAACGTTGCCTCACAAGCAGCTTATCGTGGCGACCGATCGCGGTATCTTCTACAAGATGCAGCAGGCCGTGCCGGAGAAAGAGCTTCTTGAAGCGCCAACGGCAGGCGAGGGGGCAACGTGCCGCAGCTGTGCGCATTGCCCGTGGATGGCGATGAACGGCCTGAAAGCGATTGCCGAAGGGTTAGAAACCGGTGGTGCGGCGCATGAAATACACGTGGATGCTGCCCTGCGTGAAGGCGCGTTAATTCCGCTTAACCGCATGCTGGATTTTGCGGCTACACTACGTACTTAATTCACTACGCCCGGGGAAAAGATGGATTTTTTTAGCACACAGAACATTCTGGTTCATATACCGATTGGTGCAGGTGGCTATGACCTGTCATGGATTGAGGCCGTTGGTACGCTGGCGGGACTATTGTGTATCTGGCTGGCAAGCCTTGAGAAGATCAGCAATTATGCGTTCGGGCTGATTAACGTCACGCTGTTTGCGATTATTTTCTTCCAGATCCAGCTGTACGCCAGCCTGCTTTTGCAGCTGTTCTTCTTCGCCGCCAATATTTACGGCTGGTATGCGTGGTCGCGTCAGAACAGCCAACAGGAGGCAGAGCTGCAGATTCGCTGGCTGCCCTTGCCGAAAGCCATCGCCTGGTTTGTCGCCTGCGTGGTGGCCATTGGCTTAATGACCGTCTTCATCAATCCGGTATTTGCGTTCCTGACCCGCATTGCCGTTTCGGTCATGTCCGGCATCGGCCTGAACGTGACGATGCCAGAGCTCCAGCCGGATGCTTTCCCGTTCTGGGATTCCTGCATGATGGTGCTGTCGATTGCGGCGATGATTCTGATGACCCGTAAATACGTTGAGAACTGGCTGCTGTGGGTCATCATCAACGTTATCAGCGTGGCGATCTTCGCCCTGCAGGGCGTCTATGCCATGTCGCTGGAATATCTGTTGCTGACCTTCATCGCGCTGAACGGTAGCCGGATGTGGATTAACAGCGCGCGTGAGCGAGGCTCTCGCGCGCTTTCCAGCTAGTGGTCATGATGATGTGAATGACCGGACTGCGCCTCGTTAAGGTGGCAGTCCGGTCCGCTACAGGGCTGATACTCCATCTGAACGGTGGCATGGCTAATGTCGTAGTGATGTTCCAGGAAGTGCTGGATGCGATCGAGCAGCGCATCGTGGTCGTGAGGCGGGATCACCTGGACATGGAGCGTCATGACCGGTTTCTCCCCCACCAGCCAGACGTGCACGTGGTGGACATTGCGGACTTCCGGAACAGTACGGCGCAGGTTGCGCTTCAGCTCGTCGATGTCCATGGATGCCGGAGCCCCTTCAAGCAGTTCATTCACGCTCTCCTTCAGCAGCCGCCAGGCGCTGCGCAAGACCAGACACGACACCAGCACGGACAAAATCGGATCGACAGGCGTCCAGCCGGTATAGAGGATCACCAGCGCGGCGACAATCGCCCCGACTGAACCGAGCAGATCCCCCAGCACATGCAGAGCCGCCGCGCGCACGTTGAGGTTCTTTTCCTCGCTGCCGCGGTGCAAAATCCAGAAGGCCAGGATATTCGCCACCAGCCCTGCCACGGCAATCACCATCATGGTCGCCCCGGCAATTGGCTGAGGATGTCTGAAGCGCTGAATGGCCTCCCAGACGATAAGAATGGTAATGACCACCAGGGCAATCGCGTTAACAAAGGCGGCAAGGGTCGTCAGCCTCAGCCAGCCGAAGGTATGGCGTGTATTGGGGGGACGACGGGCAAACTGGACGGCCAGAAGGGCGAAAAGTAGCGCCGCTGCATCGGTAAGCATATGCCCGGCGTCAGCCAGTAGCGCCAGAGAGCCGGAGACCAGACCGCCGATGACCTCAATAATCATGAAGGTTGCGGTGACGCCGAAGGCCAGCAGCAATCGTTTAGCGTTGTCGTCGCCGGCGGCGTGGGAATGTGTGTGTGCCATGTTATCTTTCCTGATTCGTTATCGTTTTTAGTGTAGCGTTTTTAATAGGTTACTCAAAAAGAAAGGAGAGCCTTAGCTCTCCTTTTATCATTAATTTCACAGCCGGTTACTGAGTCGTACCATCTGTTTTGGTATTGGCATCATCCCCCACTTTGTCATTCGGGTCGGGACATTTGCCATCTTTACACATGGAGTTCTTATGAACTTCATCTTTGCTCATGCTGTCATGATTCATGGTGCCGGAGTCGGTACCGTTGGGGTGCAGCATGGTGCCGCCGGTGTTGGTGTTTCCATTATTAATCTGACTATTATCGACATTGTTCGGGGCGACGTTCTGTTTGGCATCAGGGGCGACCTGGCCTGCTGACGCAGCCGCGTTTGCATCACCGTTACCCGATGAGCCCGTTTCGGCCGCAAGAACGCTACCGCTGGCCAGGGTGAGGGTGGCGGTCAGGAAGAGGGTTGCCAGTTTTGTCATTTTCATCATGGTGCTCCTGTTCTTGTCGTTACGCTGGATAACTTTTTCCAACAGTGCATCTTTTTCAGAGGCGAAAGATTCCGCCATACGGACTTACGTCAGTCGGGAATCGCGTTTAAGCGTGTAAAAATGGTTGTTACAGTTAAAAAGCTTAGGTTAGATCTCGTTTTTCGCTATTTTGTGGCGATTTTTAGGCGAATTCCAGGAATTATCTGCGTGAAGTGTAAAACCGTGTTTACACTTCCTGAGCGACAAGATAGATTGAAAGGATTGCTTTCATTACTAAAGATATGGCAGAGCTGGAACGAAGATGAATTATCAGAATGACGATTTACGTATTAAAGAGATCAATGAGTTATTACCTCCTGTAGCACTCCTTGAGAAATTCCCCGCCACTGAAAATGCCGCAAACACGGTTTCTCATGCTCGTAAAGCGATCCATAAGATCCTGAAAGGTAATGACGATCGTCTTCTGGTGGTGATTGGCCCATGCTCTATCCACGATCCTGCTGCCGCGAAAGAATACGCAGCCCGTCTGCTCACCCTGCGTGAAGAGCTGAAGGATGAGCTGGAAATCGTGATGCGCGTCTATTTTGAAAAACCGCGCACCACCGTTGGCTGGAAAGGGCTGATTAACGATCCGCACATGGATAACAGCTTCCAGATCAACGACGGCCTGCGCATTGCGCGCAAGTTGCTGCTGGAGATTAACGACAGCGGGCTGCCTGCGGCCGGTGAGTTCCTGGATATGATTACGCCCCAGTATCTGGCAGACCTGATGAGCTGGGGGGCAATTGGTGCCCGCACTACTGAATCTCAGGTTCACCGCGAGCTGGCGTCCGGTCTCTCTTGTCCGGTTGGCTTCAAAAACGGCACTGACGGCACCATTAAGGTGGCTATCGACGCCATCAACGCAGCGGGCGCACCGCACTGCTTCCTGTCCGTGACCAAATGGGGCCACTCCGCCATCGTTAACACCAGCGGTAACGGTGACTGCCATATCATTCTGCGCGGCGGCAAAGAGCCGAACTACAGCGCAAAGCATGTGGCCGAAGTCAAAGTCGGGCTGGAAAAAGCCGGGCTGCCACCGCAGGTGATGATCGATTTCAGCCACGCCAACTCCAGCAAGCAGTTTAAAAAGCAGATGGAAGTGGGCGCAGACGTCTGTCAGCAGATTGCCGGCGGTGAGAAGGCGGTAATTGGGGTGATGATCGAAAGCCATCTGGTTGAAGGTAACCAGAACCTGGAAGGCAGCGAGCCGCTGGTGTACGGCAAGAGCGTGACCGATGCCTGCATCGGCTGGGATGACACCGACGCCATCCTGCGCCAGCTGGCGAATGCGGTGAAAGCGCGTCGCGGTTAATTCTGACGGCTCAAATAAAAAAGCGCGGACGGTTCCGCGCTTTTTTTATGGTCAGCGAAAATTACTTCGCTTTACCCTGGTTCGCAACGGCCGCCGCTTTCGCTGCGATTTCGTCCGCGTTACCCAGGTAGTAGTGTTTGATTGGCTTGAAGTTTTCGTCGAACTCATACACCAGCGGTACGCCAGTTGGGATGTTCAGTTCGAGAATTTCGTCTTCACCCATGTTGTCCAGGTATTTCACCAGCGCACGCAGGGAGTTACCGTGAGCGGCGATAATCACGCGTTCGCCGCTTTTCAGACGTGGCAGAATGGTTTCGTTCCAGTAAGGCACAACGCGGTCAATGGTCAGCGCCAGGCTCTCGGTGGTTGGCAGCTCAGCGTCGGTCAGTTTCGCGTAACGCGGGTCGTGGCCCGGGTAGCGCTCGTCGTCTTTGGTCAGCTCTGGTGGGGTGACCGCGAAGCCGCGACGCCACTGTTTAACCTGCTCGTCACCGTATTTCTCAGCGGTTTCCGCTTTGTTCAGGCCCTGCAGCGCACCGTAGTGACGCTCGTTCAGTTTCCAGGATTTCTCAACCGGCAGCCAGGCCTGGTCCAGTTCGTCCAGCACGTTCCACAGGGTATGGATGGCACGTTTCAGCACAGAGGTGTAAGCAAAATCAAAGCTGAAGCCTTCTTCCTTCAGCAGTTTACCTGCTGCTTTTGCTTCGCTTACGCCTTTCTCGGACAGATCAACGTCGTACCAACCGGTAAAGCGGTTTTCGTTGTTCCACTGGCTTTCGCCGTGACGCACCAGAACCAGCTTAGTAATAGCCATCTCTTACTCCTCAAGCATTTTTAGAATGATAACAATTCTCATTATATTGCCGTGGCCGTGCCAGCAGCAACGCTTAACCCTAACCATAGCGAAAATAGTCTCTGAGTGTAAGATGCTTGTGAATCCAGGGTTATGATTTTGTCTGCGATCGGCGCTATTTTCAGCAAGGCGCGCAGAAAAAAGCCCTCCAGAGGGAGGGCTGAATATTAATGTGGAATAAAATGATACTCCGTCACGCTAACGTACTCTTCACCCGGGCGCAGCACGCAGTCCGGCTGCGGCCATTCCGGATGATTCGGGCTGTCCGGCAGGAACTCGCTCTCCAGCGCCAGGCCTTGCCAGTCGCTGTACTCTTCGTGTTCGCGCGCCGTCGTGCCGCCGAGATAGTTACCTGAGTAGAACTGCAGGGCAGGGGCCGTGGTATAAACCGTCATCTGCAGCTTCTCATCGGTGGACCAGACCTGTGCGGCAGGTTGTTTCACATCGCCTTTAGCCTGCAGCAGGAACGCGTGGTCGTAGCCTTTCACCTTGCGCTGGTCGTCATCGCTCAGGAAATCCTGGGCGATGGATTTCGCGCTGCGGAAGTCAAAGCTGGTTCCGCTCACGTCTTTGAGGCCCTGGTACGGAATGCCCATCTCATCAACCGGCAGATACGCATCCGCCAGGATCTGAAGCTTGTGGTTCCGCACGTCGCACTGGTTACCGTCCAGATTAAAGTACGCGTGATTGGTCAGGTTAACCGGACACGGCTTGTCGACCGTCGCACGGTATTCGATGGCAATACGGTTGTCGTCCGTCAATGTAAAGCGCGCAGAGGCGATAAGGTTACCCGGGAAGCCCTGATCGCCGTCCTGCGAATCCAGCGAGAACAGCACTTCGCCGTCGTTTTGACGAACAATCTTCCAGCGGCGTTTATCAAACCCGTCCGGGCCGCCGTGCAGCTGGTTCTCACCCTGGCTTGGAAGCAGGGTGTACTGCACGCCGTCGAGTTCAAAACGGCTTTTCGCGATGCGGTTCGCATAGCGCCCTACGGATGCGCCCAGATAGGCAGACTGATTAACATACTGCTCGGGCGATGCGCAGCCGAGCAGGGTTTCGCGCACGCTGCCGTCCGGCATCGGTACGCGTGCTGAAAGAAGGGTTGCACCCCAGTCCATGAGCGTAACCACCATCCCCGCGCGATTGCGCAGGGTTAACAGGCGATACGGCAGACCATCCGGTGCGAGGGTAGGTGTTTCGTTTAGCACTGTCCGGCTCCTTGTGATGCTTTGCAAACATAGAAGGTTTCTTTGATACCTGTTTTTGCTTCGTACTGCTTCGCCACGGCGTCCTGTACAGCAGGGACCAGCTCCTCGGGCACCAGCGCAACGATGCAGCCGCCAAAACCACCGCCCGTCATGCGCACGCCGCCTTTGTCGCCAATGACCGCTTTGACGATCTCCACCAGGGTGTCGATCTGCGGCACGGTGATTTCAAAATCATCGCGCATGGAGGCGTGGGATTCCGCCATCAGTTCACCCATGCGTTTCAGGTCACCTTTCGCCAGCGCGGACGCGGCTTCAACGGTACGGGCATTTTCCGTCAGCACGTGACGAACGCGTTTGGCGACAATCGGATCCAGCTCGTGCGCCACTTTGTTAAATTCATTGAGCGTGACGTCGCGCAGTGCGGGCTGCTGGAAGAAGCGGGCGCCGGTTTCGCACTGCTCGCGGCGGGTGTTGTACTCGCTGCCCACCAGCGTGCGCTTAAAGTTGCTGTTGATAATCACGACCGCGGCACCCTTTGGCAGGGGAACGGCTTTGGTGCCCAGCGAGCGGCAGTCGATCAGTAGCGCGTGCTCTTTTTTGCCCAGCGCGGAGATCAGCTGGTCCATGATGCCGCAGTTGCAGCCCACGAACTGGTTTTCCGCTTCCTGGCCGTTTAGGGCGATTTGTGCGCCATCCAGCGGCAAATGATAGAGCTGCTGGAACACGGTGCCCACGGCGACCTCCAGAGACGCAGAGGAGCTTAAGCCCGCCCCCTGCGGCACGTTGCCGCTGATGACCAAATCGGCGCCGCCGAAGTTTTTATTACGCTTCTGCAGATGCTTCACCACGCCGCGCACGTAGTTAGACCACTGCTGGCTGTCGTGCGTCACAATCGGGGCATCGAGGGAAAACGCGTCCGTCTCATTACCGTAATCCGCCGCAATCACGCGAACCTGGCGGTCGTCGCGCTTCGCGCAGCTGATGACCGTCTGGTAATCGATGGCGCACGGCAGCACAAAACCGTCGTTGTAGTCGGTGTGTTCACCAATCAGGTTGACGCGGCCAGGTGCCTGAATTACGTGGGTGGCAGGGTAGCCAAATTTCTCAGCAAACAGGGATTGTGTTTTATCTTTCAGACTCATTTTTTAGACTCCTGATTCGCGATAGTGGACGTCGCTAACGGCACGCAGACGTTCAGCCGCCTGTTCCGCCGTCAGATCACGCTGGGTTTCTGCCAGCATTTCGTAGCCCACCATAAATTTACGCACCGTCGCAGAGCGCAGCAGCGGCGGATAGAAATGGGCGTGCAGCTGCCAGTGCTGATTCTCTTCCCCGTTAAACGGTGCGCCGTGCCAGCCCATGGAGTACGGGAAGGAGCACTGGAACAGGTTGTCGTAACGGCTGGTCAGCTTTTTCAGCGCCAGGGCAAGGTCGTCGCGCTGCGCGTCGCTGAGCTCGGTGATGCGCTGCACGTGCGCTTTCGGCAGCAGCAGCGTCTCAAACGGCCAGGCGGCCCAGTAAGGCACGACGGCCAGCCAGTGTTCGGTCTCCACCACGGTACGGCTGCCGTCGGCCAGCTCACGCTGCGCGTAATCCACCAGCATCGGCGAGCCGTTTTGCGCGTAATACGCTTGTTGCAGGCGGTCTTCACGCTCGGCTTCGTTAGGCAGGAAGCTGTTCGCCCAGACCTGGCCATGCGGATGCGGGTTGGAGCAGCCCATGGCCGCACCTTTATTTTCAAACACCTGCACCCATGGGTAAGTTTGACCCAGCTCGGCAGTTTGCGCCTGCCAGGTGCTGACCACCTCTTTCAGTGCCTCAACGCTCAGCTCCGGCAGCGTTTTGCTGTGATCGGGGGAGAAGCAGATCACGCGGCTGGTACCGCGCGCGCTTTCACAGCGCATCAGCGGATCGTGGCTTTCCGGCGCGTCCGGCGTGTCGGTCATCAGGGCGGCAAAATCGTTGGTAAACACGAAGGTGCCTTTGTAGTCCGGGTTTTTATCCCCGGTGACGCGCGTATTGCCCGGACAGAGGAAGCAGTCCGGGTCGTGCTGCGGCAGCGTCTGTTTTGCAGGTGTCTCCTGCGCCCCCTGCCAGGGGCGCTTGGCGCGATGCGGAGAAACTAAAATCCATTGCCCGCTTAACGGGTTAAAGCGACGATGCGGATGATCGACGGGATTAAATTGCGTCATGACGGATCCTTAGTCCGGATAGCCTTGCGGGTGGCGTGACTGCCAGTGCCAGGTATCCTGTGCCATTTCATCAAGCGTGCGCGTGACACGCCAGTTAAGCTCTTTGTCGGCTTTGGTGGCGTCGGCCCAGTAAGCAGGCAGATCGCCCTCACGACGCGGTGCGAAGTGGTAGTTCACCGGCTTGCCGCAGGCTTTGCTGAAGGCGTTAACCACGTCCAGCACGCTGCTGCCGACGCCAGCGCCGAGGTTGTAAATATGCACGCCCGGTTTATCCGCCAGCTGCTGCATGGCCGCAACGTGGCCGTCGGCCAGATCCATCACGTGGATATAGTCGCGCACGCCGGTGCCGTCTTCGGTCGGGTAGTCATTGCCAAAAATCGCCAGCGACTCGCGGCGGCCTACGGCCACCTGGGCGATATACGGCATCAGGTTGTTCGGAATGCCCTGCGGATCTTCCCCCATATCGCCAGACGGATGCGCACCGACCGGGTTGAAGTAGCGCAGCAGCGCGATGCTCCACTCCGGCTGGGCTTTTTGCAGATCGGTCAGGATCTGCTCCACCATCAGCTTGCTTTTGCCGTACGGGCTCTGCGGCGTCCCGGTCGGGAAGCTTTCAACGTAAGGGATTTTAGGCTGATCGCCGTAGACGGTGGCGGAAGAGCTAAAGATGAAGTTTTTGACGTCGGCCGCACGCATGGCGGAGATGAGACGCAGGGTGCCGTTGACGTTGTTGTCGTAATACTCAAGCGGCTTAGCAACGGATTCACCGACCGCTTTCAGACCCGCGAAGTGGATCACCGCTTCAATGGCGTGGTCGTGAAGGATCTCGGTCATCAGCGCTTCGTTACGGATGTCGCCTTCCACGAACGTCGGGTGTTTACCGCCAAGACGTTCAATCACAGGCAGCACGCTGCGCTTACTGTTGCACAGGTTGTCGAGAATGATGACGTCATGGCCGTTTTGCAGCAGCTGCACGCAGGTATGACTACCGATGTAACCGCTACCACCTGTTACCAGAACTCGCATATTTCGCTCCATTGGGCTTATGGTATGTAATAACCATAGCATAACAGAGACGCGAAAAGTGTGACATGGGATAAAATAGTGGAATCGTTTACACTGTTTTTAAAATCCGATTTTCAGCTACCGTGAGGCATTGTAGATCAACGGGATAGCAATGTATTAGTGCAGGTTATCTGAAAAACGGAGGGCGGTGCCCTCCGGGGATTAATCGATTTTGCTTTGCCGATAGTAATAGTGCTCACCGTCCGGAACAAACTCCAGGCGGTGGGTGATGCAGGAGGGGGCATCTTCGGCATGATGTGAAACGAACAGCAGCTGCGTTTCACCTTCGCTAATCAGGACATCCACAAAGCGGCGGATAAGCTGGCGGTTCAACGGGTCGAGTCCCTGCAGCGGTTCGTCGAGGATCAGCAGCGTAGGGTGTTTCACCAGCGCGCGAACGATCAGCGCCAGACGCTGCTGCCCCCACGAAAGACTATGAAACGGCGCGTCAACAACCCGGTTGTCCATGCCCAGAATGTCCAGCCACTGCTGGGCCAGCTTGTGCTGTTTGTCCGACACCGCCTGATAAATGCCGATGGAGTCAAAATACCCGGAGAGGATCACGTTGCGTACCGTGGTACTGACCCGGTAATCCAGATGCAGGCTACTGCTGACGTAGCCGATATGTTTTTTGATATCCCAGATGGTTTCGCCGCTGCCGCGACGCCGACCGAACAGCGTGAGGTCGTTGCTGTAGCCCTGCGGATGATCGCCGGTAATCAGGCTCAGCAGCGTGGATTTTCCCGCGCCGTTGGGGCCGACAATCTGCCAGTGCTCACCTGGATTGACCGTCCAGCTGAGGTGATTGAGGATAGCGCGATCGTCATAAGAGACCACCCCATCGCGCAGCACGATGCGCGGCTGGTGGGGATCAAGCGCGTGGCGCGCCGACGGGGCGTCGGGTTCCGGAAGGGTAATACCGTCGAGCTGTTCGCTGTGCGCGAGCTGGGCAATCAGCGCCTGCTTAAGCAGCGCGGTTTTTTCGCCGGTCTCGGTCAGGTTACAGTCGGCCAGGACGCCCGCGTGCTGGATAAAGTCCGGAATTTCATCAAAACGGTTAAGCACCAGCACGAGGGTATATCCCTGCTGATTAAGCGACGCCAGCAGAGACGCCAGCTGCGCCCGGGACTGCACGTCAAGACCGTCGAACGGTTCGTCCAGAATAAGCAGTTCAGGTTCGCTCATCAGCGCCTGACAAAGCAGCGTTTTTCGCGTCTCGCCGGTCGAAAGGTATTTAAAGCGCCGGTTCAGCAGAGGGGTGATACCGAACTGTTCTGCCAGGCACTGGCAGCGGGCGGGATCCTTCACTTCATCCTGAATAATTTCCGCCGTCGTACGGCCGGTATCGTCTTCGCCAGGGCTGAGCAAATCGGTGTTGTTGCGCTGCCACTCGTCGCTGACCAGCTTTTGCAGTTGTTCAAACGACAGGCGCGTCAGGCGCGTAAAGTCGCTCTGGTATTCGCCCTTGAGGAGGTTGAGCTCTCCGGCCAGCGCGCGGGCCAGCGCGGATTTACCGCTGCCGTTTGTGCCGACAAACGCCCAGCTTTCACCCGCGCGTAGCGTCAAATCAGCAATCGTCAGCGTTCGGGTATCGCTAAGACGAAACGTGCCTTGCGAAATATGCAATGATGACATGGTTTATCCCTGTTTTTGCAGCACCAGATATCAGGGATACGCACTGTCGGTACGATTGTCAATGTGCTCAGCACAAAGTGGCGATAATCACCCGGTCCGCGTTGAAATACGCGGTGACGGCAGCACCTTCTTCTACGTTGTCCGACTCGCTGAGCGGTATGGTCGCGCAAAGCGGCTGCCCATCTGCCAGGGTCATCAGCACTTCGCACTGCGCCTGGCCGCGTTCGATATGGCTGATGGTGCCCTGCAGCTGGTTATCTGCTGTCTTTGCCGCGTCGGGATCGCGTGTGATAGTGACCCACGGCGCCTTCAGGAGCACCAGCACCTCTTTCCCTTCATCCAGTTCAAGACGTTCCGCGCTTTGCGCCGTTATGGCGGCCTTCAGACGGGTGGTGCCATCGGCAAGCAGGATCTCAATATGCTGCTGTATCTGCAGATTGTCGCGCGCCGTCACCGTACCAAACCACTGGTTGCGGGCGCTGGTTTGTAGCGAGAAGCGGGAAATGGCGGCCAGCAGACTGTCCAGCGGAACGTGATCGTCATCGCTTAACACATCGAACGCCTTTTGCTGAATCTGGGCCAGCAGATCGTAAAGCTGAATAAGACGCTGGCCATAACGCGTCACGATTGCACCGCCGCCGCCTTTGCCGCCCGTGGCTCTGTCCACCAGCGGCTGTTCGCTCAGGGTGTTCATGTCGTTGATGGCGTCCCAGGCACTTTTGTAGCTGATGCCCGCGTTTTTCGCCCCCTGGCTAATCGAGCCCGTTTGTTCTATTTGTTTAAGCAGGGCGATACGTCGCGGATCGGCGAAAAGCTTTTGCTGAAGTCGGAGTGTGAGAAGAATTTCGGCCTGCATAACAGTGTCCTGGCAAAAAGGGTATTGTGACCCAAATGGTGCAGGGCGCAAAGGGTACCGCACAAAAGGGGATGTTTTTCTCAGTTGAAAGGGTAGAATAAGCTGTTCACAATATCTGGAGAAAACCATGTTAGAGTTGTTGAAAAGTCTGGTATTCGCCGTGATCATGGTACCAGTAGTGATGGCCATCATCCTCGGTGCCATCTACGGCCTGGGTGAAGTGTTCAACGTCTTTTCGAACATTGGTCACAGAGACCAGGCTAAAAAGCAGCATTGATTCCCCCCAAAACGCCCGGCTTGCCCGGGCGTTTTGCTCTCAAGATTTTCCCGTTTTCGCCGATACTCTTTAACGCACTACGCCGGTTTACCTCTTCAGCGGTACGATTAAACGCTGGGATCTCCCTGACGTTACCGTTATATTAATGTGTATATAACGCTACTCACAGGAGTTACAGATGGCACGTTCATGGGTACGCCTTTTTGCAGGGGCAACGTTGACGCTTTCCCTTACCGGACACGCGCTGGCGGACGACGGTAAAATCACGGTCTTTGCGGCGGCGTCGCTGACTAACGCGCTGCAGGATATCGCGGCGGCGTATAAAAAAGAGAAAAACGTCGAGGTGGTCTCCTCGTTTGCCTCTTCCTCGACGCTCGCTCGCCAGATAGAAGCGGGCGCGCCGGCGGATCTGTTCATCTCGGCTGACCAGAAGTGGATGGATTACGCGGTGGAGAAGAAAGCGATTGATGCGGCAACCCGCGAAACGCTGCTGGGGAATAGCCTGGTTGTCGTGGCGCCAAAAGCCAGCGCCCAGGCTGACTTCACCATCAACAAAGAGACCCACTGGATAAGCCTGCTGAACGGCGGGCGTCTGGCGGTGGGCGATCCGGAGCACGTTCCGGCCGGGATCTACGCCAAAGAAGCGCTGCAAAAATTGGGCGCATGGCAGACATTGTCACCGAAGCTGGCCCCGGCGGAAGATGTCCGCGGCGCGCTGGCGCTGGTGGAACGCAACGAAGCCCCGCTGGGCATTGTGTATGGCTCTGATGCCGTTGCCAGTAAGGGTGTGAAAGTGGTGGCAACGTTCCCGGAAGACTCCCACAAGAAAGTGGAATATCCTGTTGCGATTGTTGATGGACATAAAAATGCGACCGTGACGGCCTTCCGCGATTATCTGAAGGGGCCGGAAGCGTCCGCGATCTTTAAACGTTACGGATTTACGACTCACTGATGATATTGACCGATCCTGAATGGCAGGCTGTTCTGCTGAGCCTTAAAGTCTCTTCCCTGGCGGTTGCGCTGAGTTTGCCCTTTGGGATCTTCTTTGCCTGGCTACTGGTTCGCTGTCGGTTTCCCGGCAAAGCGCTGCTCGACAGCGTGCTTCATCTTCCGCTCGTGTTGCCGCCCGTGGTGGTCGGTTATCTGCTGTTAATTTCCATGGGGCGACGCGGTTTTATTGGCGAAAAACTTTACGACTGGTTTGGGCTGACCTTTGCGTTTAGCTGGCGCGGTGCGGTACTGGCGGCGGCGGTAATGTCATTCCCGCTGATGGTGAGGGCGATCCGCCTCGCGCTGGAAGGCGTGGACAGGAAGCTCGAACAGGCGGCCCGTACGCTGGGTGCCGGGCGCTGGCGCGTTTTTTTCACCATCACGCTTCCCCTGACGTTACCCGGCATTATTGTCGGGACGGTACTGGCGTTTGCCCGCTCGCTGGGTGAGTTTGGCGCGACCATCACCTTTGTCTCGAACATCCCCGGCGAGACGCGAACGATTCCGTCGGCCATGTATACCCTGATTCAAACGCCGGGCGGAGAGGGCGCGGCGGCGCGGCTGTGTATCATCTCAATCGTACTAGCCCTGGTATCGCTGCTGGTGTCGGAATGGCTGGCGCGGCTGAGCCGCGAGCGGATGGGGAAATAAGCATGCTGGAACTGAATTTCACCCAGACGCTGGGAAACCATACCCTGACGCTTAACGAGACGCTGCCTGCAAGCGGTATCACCGCCATCTTCGGCGTCTCGGGGGCGGGAAAAACGTCGCTGATAAATGCAATCAGCGGCCTGACGCGCCCGCAGTCAGGACGGATTGTATTGAATAACCGCGTCTTAAACGACGCGGAAAACAAGGTTTATCTCACGCCGGATAAACGCCGCATTGGCTATGTTTTCCAGGACGCGCGCTTATTCCCGCACTACAGCGTGCGCGGCAACCTGCGTTACGGCATGGCGAAAAGCATGGCCGGGCAGTTTGATAAGCTGGTGACGCTTTTAGGCATTGAGCCACTGCTCGACAGGCTGCCATCCTCGCTTTCCGGCGGAGAAAAACAGCGCGTGGCCATTGGCCGCGCGTTGCTGACCGCGCCCGAACTGCTGCTGCTCGACGAACCGCTGGCCTCGCTGGATATTCCGCGCAAACGTGAGCTCCTGCCCTACCTGCAGCGCCTGACGCGAGAAATTAATATTCCGATGCTCTACGTCAGCCATTCGCTGGATGAGATCCTCCATCTGGCCGACAAAGTGCTGGTGCTGGAAGAGGGCAGCGTCAAGGCCTTCGGCAACCTGGAAGAGGTGTGGGGCAGCAGCGTCATGCACCCCTGGTTACCCCGGGAACAGCAGAGCAGCATTCTGAAGGTGAGCGTCCTGGAACACCATCCGCACTACGCGATGACGGCGCTGGCGCTCGGCGATCAGCACCTGTGGGTCAATAAGATCGACAAGCCGTTGCAGTCCGCGCTGCGTATTCGTATTCAGGCATCAGACGTCTCGCTGGTGCTGCAGCCGCCGCTGCAAACCAGTATTCGAAATATTCTGCGCGCCAAAGTCGCGGAGTGTTTTGATGATAACGGCCAGGTGGAAGTGAAGCTCGAGGTGGGAAGCCGGACGCTCTGGGCGCGCATCAGCCCGTGGGCCAGGGATGAGTTAGGGATCAAACCCGGCCTGTGGCTTTACGCGCAAATTAAGAGCGTCTCGATCACCGCCTGATTACAGCAGGTGGGTATAAATATACTGCGCGATGCTGTCAGTGGTGTTGTCGCCAATCACCACGTTAGCGCGCGCTTTTACCGCGTCGTCGGCATTGCCCATCGCCACGCCCGTACCGACGGCTTCCAGCATGCTGATGTCGTTGTAGTTGTCGCCGAAGGCGATCGCGTCCTGCATTGACCAGCCCTGTGATTCCACATACTGCGTCAGACGCTTGCCTTTGCTGTTGCCTTTGCGGGCAATATCCACCTGATCGTGCCAGGACCACTCGCACTCCAGCCCCAGCGTTTCCTCGACGTGCTTCGCGAAGGTATTCAGTTTGGTCGTGTCTTCATCCGTCAGGGCGAATTTCCAGATAGCCTCAACGTCCTGGGCTGCCTGACGCAGGGAGGATACCTGGGTAAAGACCGGACGCTGCGCTTCAGGCAGGAATAACGCCCAGTTGCTGGTGCGCACCACGTGGCCGGTAGGGCGCTCGTAGACCATTGCGTTATCCACATACATCAGGCCGTGAATGGCGTGCTCATCCAGCAGATCAATCAGTTGCAGCGCCTGGGGAACCGGCAGCGGGTCGGAGGCTAAAACCTTTTTTGCCTGATAATCATACAAATAAGTGCCATTACAACAAATTGCAGGTGTATCTAACGCCAGTGCCTGATAAAAAGGGTGAATGGCTACGTGATGTCGACCCGTTACGATAAGGAGTTGATATCCCGCTTCCTGCGCGCGTTTAAGCGCTTCAAGGGAGGAGGGGAGAAGGGTTTTTTGCGGCGTCAGTAAGGTACCGTCTAAATCCAGAGCAATCACACGCGAGGTCATCTGTTTTCCCGGGTTAATATTGAATTTACGTTTTGATGGGATGGTACACCGAGAGGCGAATGCTTCAAAATTCCTGTCGACAATTCAGCATTCACCGTCAAAAGTTAATTACTTTCATGCGCAGTGAGGAGTGAATATTCATGAAACAAACCGTTTATACCGCCAGTCCTGAAAGCCAGCAGATCCACGTCTGGCGCTTAAATACCGAAGGGACACTCACGCTGGTTCAGGTTGTTGATGTGCCAGGCCAGGTACAGCCGATGGTCATCAGCCCGGATAAACGTTTCTTGTACGTGGGTGTGCGCCCGGAGTTTCGCGTGCTGGCCTATCGCATCTCTCCGGACGACGGCGCGCTGACGTACACTGCCGAAGCGCCGCTGCCGGGCAGTCCAACCCATATCTCAACCGATCGTAAAGGCAACTTTGTCTTCAGCGGCTCGTATAATGCGGGCTGCGTCAGCGTAACGCGTCTGGAAGATGGCATTCCGGTCGAAACCGTGGATGTGGTGGAAGGGCTGGAAGGCTGCCACTCGGCGAATATCTCTCCGGATAACCGCACGCTGTGGGTGCCTGCCCTGAAGCAGGATCGTATCTGCCTGTTCACCCTGAGCGACGATGGTCACCTGGTGGCGCAGAATCCGGCTGAAGTCACGACGGTAGAAGGCGCGGGCCCGCGTCATATGGTCTTCCATCCGAACCAGCAATACGCCTACGTAGTCAACGAACTGAACAGCTCCGTGGACGTATGGGAGCTGAAAGATCCAAACGGTCAGATTGAGTGCGTGCAGACGCTGGATATGATGCCGTCTGATTTCTCCGACACCCGCTGGGCGGCGGATATTCACATTACGCCAAATGGCCGTCATCTGTACGCCTGTGACCGCACCTCCAGCCTGATCACCGTGTTTAGCGTTTCCGAAGACGGCAGCGTGCTGGCGATTGAAGGCTTCCAGCCGACGGAAACCCAGCCGCGCGGCTTTAATATCGATCACAGCGGCAAATACCTGATTGCGGCGGGGCAGAAATCTCACCACATCGCGCTGTATGAAATTAAAGGCGAGCAGGGGCTGCTGGAAGAGAAAGGGCGCTACGCCGTAGGCCAGGGGCCGATGTGGGTGGTGGTTAACGCTCACTAAGCGGCTTAAAACAAAAAACCTCGCGAATGCGAGGTTTTTTTATGCCCGGTGGCAGTGCGTTTACCGGGCTTACATAACCTGTAGGCCGGGTAAGGCAAAGCCGCCACCCGGCAAAAGGACAGCTTACTGCTTCGGCTCAGCAACCACTTTGCTACCCAGACCGCGGTTGTTGTACTCCCACATGCGGTTGAAGTTAGCGTCGTTCAGGTTGCGCTGCACGTTCCCTTTATCGTCCACCGCACCGGTATTGCCGGAGAACGGACGTTTAGAGATCGCCGCATCCGCCCACGGCTTCGCCATGTTGAAGCCTTCGTTGATCACGCTGTCGCGGATCACCACCTGACCGTTGGTCGCCGCGTCCACGTCCAGGGAGCGTCCCAGCTGCGCCACGCCGTCACCGGCAGCGTTAAAGCGGCTGTTCACGGCCAGGAAGCCGAAGAAGAGGTTCGACTGGGTTGCCGGAGCAAACACGTAACCTTCCTGCTGGGTACGTGAGTTCACCACGCGGAAATCGGTGTTATCAAATACCACCGCGCCGCGGCCGGACACCAGATCCACGTCACCTTCAACGTAGCTGTTGGTTACCAGCGTACGGGTCAGACGGTTATTCTGCAGGGTGTTCTGCACGCCGCTGTTGGTCACGAAGAAGGTGTTCTGACGACCCAGAATGTTGACGTTGTTAATCTGCACCTTATCGCCATCGCTGCGCAGCGCGACGGCCTGGTGGTTACCGGCGTCAACGCTGTCGCCCAGGGTATTCTGGATGGTCAGGTTCTGCAGCTGCAGACCGTTATTCTGAGACCAGAACACCGCTGAGCACATCACGCCAACGGCGGCGGAACGCTTGCTCTGGCAGTTATCAAACATGTACCACGCCGGTTTGCCCGGCATATATTTACCGGCCGGGTTCACCAGGTGACGCCAGGTGTTGCTGTCGATTTCAGAATCAATCGCCAGGCCAATTTTTACGTCGATTGCTTTTTCGCCCAGACCGTAAAGCGTAATGCTGCCCGGTGCCGCCGGAACATAGACGGTGCCTTCATATTCGCCTGGCAGGATCGCGATGTACTGGCGAGACGCGCTGTGTTTAGTGATGGCAGCATCTACCGCAGCCTGAATCGAGGTATGCGTTACGCCCTGCGCACCTGCCGGGCCAACCACGAAGTCAGGCTGTTTCGGCAGGTTAATCGAAGACGGGGTCCACGGCGCAGCGTTAGGATCCATCGACGAGAAGTAGTGCGCACGGTCGAAGTTCTTCGCTTCATCAGCGGACAAAATCGGGCGGGAGGCGGTACCGGGCGCGACCTGCTCAGAAGGGCGCTGATCCGGTGGGGTTGAACTGCATGCGGATAAGGTCACGCCAAAGGCGAGCGCTAACGCCAGACGGGAAATCCTGGAAATGTTCAAGGTGAAGCTCCTGGGTATGCAAGTCTTTACGGGATAGACGAAATAGCCTGCTTTTTTATACTAAGTTGAGCGAAACGGGAAGATAAAAAGGGTAAA
The DNA here is from genome assembly GCF_052974705.1 of Enterobacter sp. fkY84-1. Lineage (NCBI taxonomy): Bacteria > Pseudomonadati > Pseudomonadota > Gammaproteobacteria > Enterobacterales > Enterobacteriaceae > Enterobacter > Enterobacter sp. fkY84-1. The sequence goes on from NZ_CP169393.1 coordinate 1,349,429, forward strand.
AGTTGCATTTTTAGCCCTGGAGCGGCGGGTAAGTGATCACAAATAAATAACATTTTCCGCAAAGTCGGTTGACAGCAGACAACAGATGAAAATAAATGTCTATACAACCCATGACAAGTGGAAAGCCCATGCAGCAGATTCATCCTGACGATGTGATATGGCGAAATGCGCGACTGGCTACGATGGCGCCGGACGTCCGTGCGCCCTATGGACTGAAAGATCAACACGCCCTGGTTATACGGGGTCAAACTATCCTGGCCGTGATACCTGAATCTGACATTCCGGCCGGACACACTCACTGTGTCGATCTTCAGGGGCGTCTGGTCACCCCGGGCCTGATTGATTGCCATACCCACCTGGTGTTTGGCGGCGATCGCGCGGCGGAGTGGGAGCAGCGTCTGAACGGTGTCTCTTATCAAACCATCAGCGCCCAGGGGGGCGGGATTAACGCGACCGTGACGGCGACGCGCAGCAGTTCACCCGAAACCCTGCTTAAGCTGGCACAGCAGCGGCTTCAGCGTCTGATAAATGAAGGCGTCACCACGATTGAAATCAAATCGGGATACGGCCTCAACGCCGAGGCCGAAGAGAAAATGCTGCAGGTCGCACGCCAGCTGAGCCTCAATAATCCGATCGATATCAGCCCAACGCTGCTGGCGGCCCATGCCGTTCCGCCGGAATACCGACAGGATCCGGATGCCTACCTCACGCTGGTCTGCGATCAGATATTGCCCACGCTGTGGCAAAAAGAGTTGTTTGAAGCGGTGGACGTGTTCTGTGAAAACGTCGGCTTTACCCCGTCGCAAACCGAGCGCCTCTTCAAGGCGGCGACCGCGCTCGGTATTCCGGTGAAAGGGCACGTCGAGCAGCTGTCGAATCAGGGCGGTGCGGCATTGGTCAGCCGGTATAAAGGACGCTCTGCCGATCATATCGAATATCTTGACGACGCAGGCGTTCAGGCGATGGCGCAAAGCGGCACGGTGGCGGTTCTGCTGCCCGGCGCGTTCTATTTTCTGCAGGAGCGCCAGCGTCCGCCGGTGGAACAGCTCAGAAAACAGGGCGTGCCAATGGCGGTCGCCACCGACTATAACCCCGGCACCAGCCCGTTTGCCAGCCTGCACCTGGCGATGAACATGGCCTGCGTCCAGTTTGGCCTGACGCCCGAGGAAGCCTGGGCTGGCGTCACGCGCCATGCCGCGCAGGCGCTGGGCCGCGGGGAAACCCACGGACAGCTGCGGGCCGGGTTTGTCGCTGATTTTATCGTCTGGGATGCGCATCATCCGGTAGAGATGGTCTACGAGCCGGGACGCAATCCGCTGTATCAACGTATTTTCCGTGGGGAGGCAGTATGAGGTTATGGCGGCCCGTCGCCGAAACGGTCTGGCAGGGGCGCGACGACAGCGCCGAGGCCAGCAACGCAACGCGTATTTTCCAGACGATACGGCAGCAGGGAGCGTTCACGCCGCTGGCATCCGGCATTGCGCTGATAGGCTTTGAATGTGATGCAGGGGTAAAACGTAATCAGGGCAGGCCCGGCGCCGTGCAGGCGCCTGATGTGCTGCGTAAGGCGCTGGCAAATATGGCAAGCCATCCGGGATACGAGCGGCTGGCGGATATGGGGTCGGTTTACGTTGAAGGTGACGAGCTGGAAGCGGCACAGCAGGCGTTAAGCGATGCCGTGACGTCATGCCAGCGGTCCGGGATGCGCACGCTGGTCTTTGGCGGCGGACACGAAACCGCGTGGGCGCACGGTCGCGGCGTGCTGGACGCCTTCCCGAACGAGCGGGTGGTCATTATCAACCTGGATGCCCATCTCGATCTGCGCAAGGCCGACCGGGCGACGTCCGGCACGCCGTTTCGCCAGCTGGCGCACTACTGCGCTGAGCGCGGGCGGGCATTTCAGTACGCCTGCTTCGGCGTGAGCCGGGCGGCGAACACGCAGGCGCTGTGGGATGAGGCTGAACGCCTGAACGTCACGCTGGTGGAGGATCTCCATTTCAGGCGCGATGCGCTATCCGCGCTGGAAAAGGTGCTGGCCCAGGCCGATCGCGTCTACCTGACAATCGATCTGGACGTCCTGCCCGCCAGCGAAATGCCCGCCGTTTCCGCTCCGGCTGCGTTAGGCATACCGGCACTGGATCTCCTCCCCGTCATCGAACAAATCTGCCGTAGCGGTAAGCTACAGGCCGCCGATCTGGTAGAGTTTAACCCGCAGTTCGATCGGGACGGGCAGGGCGCAAAGCTTGCCGCCCGTCTGGCCTGGCAAATTGCTCACTGGTGGGCATAACACTATTCAAGGAGTCACGATGTTTTCACGCTCACCCCTGCCGCCGTCGAGCCCTCCCGCGCCTTTCTACGAAAAGGTGAAGCAGGCGATCAGCGAAAAAATCGCCACCGGCGTCTGGCGGCCGCACGACCGCATTCCCTCGGAGGCCGAACTGGTGGCGCAGTTTGGCTTTAGCCGGATGACCATCAACCGGGCGCTGCGCGAGCTGACCGACGAAGGGCTTCTGGTGCGCCTGCAGGGCGTCGGGACGTTTGTGGCGGAGCCGAAAGGGCAGTCCGCCCTGTTTGAAATCCGCAGTATTGCGGACGAGATTGCCGCGCGTAATCATCAGCACCGCTGTGAGGTGCTGGTGCTCGAAGAGACTCAAGCCAGCGCCGAGCAGGCGGTAGAGCTGAATGTTAAAGAAGGCAGCCGGATCTTCCACTCGGTGATGGTGCATTTCGAAAACGACATTCCGGTGCAGATTGAGGATCGCTGCGTGAACGCTGAACGGATACCGGACTATCTGAACCAGGATTACACCCAGACCACGCCGCATGCCTATCTCTCGCTCGTCGCACCGCTGACGGAAGGGGAGCACATTGTGGAAGCCGTGCGCGCCACGCCGCAGGAGTGCGAACGGCTGCGCATTAAAGAGCACGACCCGTGCCTGCTGATCCGCCGTCGAACCTGGTCCTCGTCGCACATCGTGTCACATGCCCGTCTGCTTTTCCCGGGGAACCGTTACCGGCTGCAGGGCCACTTTATGTCATAAGTTTTATAAGCGTGATCGCTAACGCAATATAACAAAATTGTATCTTTTTTGTTAAATCTGATCTTGTGTGTGCTTGTCTATACAAGTATATCTAAATGCATCATCTGTCCCGTATAGGAGCACACAATGTCGTCAGGTAAATACCGCCAGCAGGACGTCCGCGCCGCGCGCGGCACCACCCTTACCGCCAAAAGCTGGCTCACCGAAGCCCCGCTGCGCATGTTGATGAACAACCTTGATCCTGAGGTGGCGGAAAACCCCCACGAGCTGGTGGTCTACGGCGGCATAGGCCGCGCCGCGCGCAACTGGGAATGCTATGACGCCATTGTTAAGGCACTGACCGAACTCGAAAACGACGAAACCCTGCTGGTGCAGTCCGGCAAGCCGGTTGGCGTGTTTAAAACCCACAAAAACGCCCCGCGCGTGCTGATCGCCAACTCTAACCTCGTGCCGCACTGGGCCACCTGGGAACACTTCAACGAACTCGACGCGAAAGGGCTGGCGATGTATGGCCAGATGACCGCCGGGAGCTGGATCTACATCGGCAGTCAGGGGATCGTGCAGGGCACCTATGAGACCTTCGTGGAGGCCGGTCGCCAGCACTACAACGGCTCGCTGAAAGGCCGCTGGGTATTGACCGCCGGTCTCGGCGGGATGGGCGGCGCGCAGCCGCTGGCCGCCACGCTGGCCGGCGCGTGCTCGCTGAACATAGAGTGCCAGCAGAGCCGCATTGATTTCCGTCTGCGTACCCGTTACGTCGACGAACAGGCCGAGAATCTCGATGACGCGCTGGCGCGCATCAAAAAATACACGTCCGAAGGCAAAGCGGTGTCGATTGCCCTGTGCGGCAACGCGGCGGACATTCTTCCTGAACTCGTTGCCCGCGGCGTGCGCCCGGATCTGGTCACCGACCAGACCAGCGCCCATGACCCGCTGCACGGCTACCTGCCAAAAGGCTGGACGTGGGAAGCCTATCAGCAAAAAGCGGAAACCGATCCGGAAGGCACGGTGCTTGCCGCGAAACGCGCCATGGCGGAACACGTCTCCGCGATGCTGGCCTTCAGCCAGATGGGCATTCCGACCTTTGACTACGGCAACAACATCCGCCAGATGGCGAAAGAGATGGGCGTGAGTAACGCCTTCGACTTCCCCGGCTTCGTCCCGGCCTATATCCGCCCGCTGTTCTGCCGCGGCATCGGTCCGTTCCGCTGGGTTGCCCTGTCCGGCGACCCGGAGGATATCTACAAGACCGACGCCAAAGTGAAGGAGATCGTCGCCGATGACGAACACCTGCACCACTGGCTGGACATGGCCCGCGAGCGCATTAACTTCCAGGGCCTGCCGGCGCGTATCTGCTGGGTAGGGCTGGAGTGGCGTCAAAAACTGGGCCTCGCCTTCAACGAAATGGTGCGCAACGGTGAAGTTTCCGCGCCGATCGTCATCGGCCGAGACCACCTGGACTCCGGCTCCGTCGCCAGCCCGAACCGCGAAACCGAAGCCATGCGCGACGGCTCGGACGCGGTCTCCGACTGGCCATTGCTGAACGCCCTGCTCAACACCGCCAGCGGCGCGACCTGGGTGTCGCTGCACCACGGCGGCGGCGTGGGGATGGGCTTCTCCCAGCATTCCGGGATGGTCATCGTCTGCGACGGTACCGATGAAGCCGCCGCGCGTATCGCTCGCGTGCTCCACAACGACCCGGCCACCGGCGTGATGCGTCACGCGGATGCGGGTTACGAGATTGCCATTGACTGTGCCAAAGAGCAGGGACTTAACCTGCCGATGATCCCTGCCACACAAGGAAAGCATGAATGAACGCGTTAACACTCACTCCCGGCTCACTGACGCTCAAGCAGCTGCGTAACGTCTGGCGTCAGCCGGTCACCCTGTCGCTTGATGAAAGCGCCCACGCCGCCATTAACGACAGCGTCGCCTGCGTTGAAGCCATCGTTGCCGAAGGGCACACGGCTTACGGGATTAATACCGGCTTTGGGCTGCTGGCGCAGACCCGCATCGCGACGCACGATCTGGAAAACCTGCAGCGTTCGCTGGTGCTGTCGCACGCGGCGGGCGTGGGTCAGCCGCTTGACGATGAGATTGTCCGTCTGATGATGGTGCTCAAAATCAACAGCCTGGCGCGCGGTTTCTCGGGCATTCGCCTGAGCGTGATTCAGGCGCTGATGGCGCTGGTGAATGCGGAGGTCTATCCGTGGATCCCGGCGAAGGGCTCCGTCGGTGCCTCCGGCGATCTCGCGCCGCTGGCGCACATGTCGCTGCTGCTGCTGGGCGAAGGCAAAGCGCGCTGGCAGGGCGAGTGGCTGCCTGCGAAAGAGGCGCTGAAAAAAGCCGGCTTAACGCCGATCACGCTGGCGGCGAAAGAGGGGCTGGCGTTGCTGAACGGTACCCAGGCATCGACCGCCTTCGCGCTGCGCGGCCTGTTTGAAGCGGAAGATCTGTTTGCCTCGGCGGTGGTGTGCGGTGCGCTGACCACCGAAGCGGTGCTGGGCTCGCGTCGCCCGTTCGATGCCCGCATCCACGAGGTGCGCGGTCAGCGGGGACAGATTGATGCCGCCGCGATGTACCGTCACGTGCTTACCGACACCAGCGAAATTGCCGATTCACACCATAACTGCGAAAAGGTGCAGGATCCGTATTCCCTGCGCTGCCAGCCGCAGGTGATGGGCGCGTGCCTGACGCAGCTGCGCCAGGCGGCGGAGGTGCTGCTGGTGGAGGCCAACGCGGTGTCCGATAACCCGCTGGTGTTCGCCCAGGAAAACGAGGTGGTCTCCGGCGGTAATTTCCACGCCGAGCCGGTGGCAATGGCGGCGGATAATATCGCGCTGGCGATTGCCGAAGTCGGCGCGTTGTCCGAGCGCCGCATCGCGCTGATGATGGATAAACACATGTCCCAGCTGCCACCGTTCCTGGTGCGTAACGGCGGGGTTAACTCGGGCTTTATGATTGCTCAGGTGACGGCCGCAGCGCTGGCAAGCGAGAACAAGGCGCTGTCGCACCCGCACAGCGTGGACAGCCTGCCAACGTCTGCAAACCAGGAAGATCACGTTTCGATGGCACCGGCTGCCGGGCGTCGTCTGTGGGAGATGGCCTCCAACACCCGCGGCGTGCTGGCGGTGGAATGGCTGGCGGCAAGTCAGGGTATCGATCTGCGTGAAGGACTTAAATCCAGCCCGCTGCTGGAGCAGGCGCGTCATGCGCTGCGCGAGCACGTTACGCATTACGACGACGACCGCTTCTTTGCCCCGGATATTGATAAGGCGATGCAGCTTCTGGAAGAAGGGCGGCTGGTGGGGCTGCTACCTTCGGTGCTGTGATTTTTTTGCCCGGTGGCGCTGCGCTTACCGGGCCTACGAGTGCGAAATCCAGGCCGGGTAAGGCGTAGCCGCCACCCGGCTTTTTTTACGAATACATCGCCGTAATCGACGCGCTCCCCAGGGAATGGAAATGCACGTTAAACCCGACCATCGCGCCGCTCGCGCCTTCATCGACGTCAATCTTCTCCACGTCCAGCGCGTGCACCGTGAAGATATAGCGGTGAGTTTCCCCTTTTGGTGGCGCCGCGCCGCCGTAGCCCGCTTTACCGAAGTCAGTTCGCGTCTGAATGGCACCTTCAGGCAGGGCAACCAGGTCTGAACCGGAACCCTGCGGCAGCACGCGCGTGTCGGCAGGCAGGTTCGCCACGATCCAGTGCCACCATCCGGAACCGGTTGGCGCATCCGGGTCATAGCAGGTCACGACAAAGCTTTTGGTGCCTGCCGGAACCTCGTCCCACGCCAGGTGCGGGGAGATGTTATCGCCCTGATACCCCATGCCGTTGAAAACGTGCCGTTCCGGCAGCTTTTCACCGTCGCGCAGATCTTTACTGATGATTTTCATACGGTTTACCCTCGTTGATCGCTCGTTCAGCAAGTGTAATGCATTGGGTTAAATCGTGAAATGCGCGGGAATGTTAACGGCTCTTACAACCGCGTCGGTTAGTTTTCGAAGCTGCTCTGGCGTGATGCTGTACGGCGGCATCAGATAGATAAGCTTGCCGAAAGGCCGGACCCACACGCCCTGGTCCACGAAGAAGCGCTGCAGCGCCGCCATATTCACCGGATGGGTGGTTTCAATCACCCCGATGGCGCCCAGCACGCGCACGTCCGCCACGAAATTCGCGCCCGAGGCGGCGCTCAGTTCCGCTTTCAGCTGCGCTTCTATCGCCGCAACCTGCGTCTGCCACTCGCCGCTCTCCAGAATCGCAAGGCTTTCACTCGCCACGGCGCAGGCCAGCGGGTTACCCATAAACGTCGGGCCGTGCATAAAGCAGCCGGCTTCACCGTCGCTGATGGTGTCGGCCACCTGGCGGGTCGTAAGCGTGGCGGAGAGCGTCATGGTGCCGCCGGTCAGCGCTTTACCGAGGCACAGAATATCCGGCGCAATACCCGCATGTTCGCAGGCAAACAGCTTGCCGGTGCGGCCAAAGCCGGTGGCGATCTCATCGGCAATCAGCAGAATGCCCTCGCGGTCGCACATCTTGCGAATACGCCTCAGCCATTCCGGGTGGTACATCCGCATCCCGCCCGCGCCCTGTACGATCGGCTCAAGAATGACGGCGGCGATCTCGTGACGATGTGCCGCCATCAGCCGCGCGAAGCCGACCATGTCCATCTCGTTCCACTCGCCGTCGAAGCGGCTCTGCGGCGCCGGGGCGAACAGGTTTTCCGGCAGATACCCCTTCCACAGGCTGTGCATGGAGTTGTCCGGATCGCACACCGACATCGCTCCGAAGGTATCCCCGTGATAGCCGTTGCGGAAGGTGAGGAAACGCTGGCGCGCTTCGCCTTTGGCGTGCCAGTACTGCAGCGCCATTTTCATCGCCACTTCCACCGCCACGGAGCCGGAATCGGCCAGGAAGACGCACTCCAGCGAGTCAGGCGTCATCGCCACCAGACGGCGGCATAAATCCACCGCGGGCTGATGGGTGATCCCGCCAAACATCACGTGCGACATCTGGTCAATCTGCGCCTTCATCGCCGCGTTCAGGCGCGGGTGGTTGTACCCGTGAATGGCCGCCCACCAGGAGGACATCCCGTCAACCAGCCGCTCGCCGCTGGCGAGGTGCAGCTCGCAGCCGTGGGCGGAGGCCACCGGATAGACGGGAAGGGGGCGGATGGTGGAAGTGTAAGGGTGCCAGATATGCTGCTTGTCGAAGGCGAGATCGTCCTGGGTCATAATCGACTTGTAAACCATTTTGAAAAGTTTTAGGTTTACGAGTATAAACCGAACCGAAAATTAACAAAACCCTTTGGAGAAGCCCGATGGCTCACCACGCACGCTGGACGATGTCGCAAGTTACTGAATTATTCAACAAACCTTTCCTTGAGCTGATGTTCGAAGCCCAACAGGTGCATCGTCAGCACTTCGATCCCCGCCATGTTCAGGTCAGCACGCTGCTGTCGATCAAGACCGGCGCCTGCCCCGAAGACTGCAAATACTGCCCGCAGAGCGCGCGCTACAAAACCGGCCTGGAGTCAGAGCGCCTGATGGAGGTCGAGCAGGTCCTCGACTCCGCGCGCAAGGCCAAAAACGCCGGTTCAACCCGCTTTTGCATGGGCGCGGCGTGGAAGAACCCGCACGATCGCGACATGCCGTATCTTGAGCAGATGGTGAAGGGCGTGAAGGAGATGGGCCTCGAAGCCTGCATGACCCTCGGCACGCTCAACGAAGAGCAGGCGCAGCGCCTCTCGGCGGCGGGGCTGGATTACTACAACCACAACCTCGATACCTCGCCGGAATTTTACGGCAACATCATCACCACGCGTACCTACCAGGAGCGTCTGGATACGCTGGATAAAGTGCGTGACGCGGGGATCAAGGTCTGCTCCGGCGGCATCGTGGGCTTAGGCGAAACGGTGAAAGACCGCGCGGGCCTGCTGCTGCAGCTGGCGAACCTGCCGACCCCGCCGGAAAGCGTGCCGATCAACATGCTGGTGAAGGTCAAGGGCACGCCGCTGGCGGATAACGAGGACGTGGATGCGTTTGATTTTATCCGCACCATCGCGGTGGCGCGCATCATGATGCCAACGTCTTACGTTCGCCTCTCTGCGGGCCGCGAGCAGATGAACGAGCAGACTCAGGCGATGTGCTTTATGGCCGGGGCCAACTCCATCTTCTACGGCTGCAAGCTGCTGACCACGCCGAACCCGGAAGAGGACAAAGACGTTCAGCTGTTCCGCAAGCTGGGGCTGAACCCGCACCAGACCGAGGTGCTGACGGGCGATAACGAGCAACAGCAGCAGCTGGAGCAGCAGATTTTTAACGCCGACACCGACCAGTTCTACAACGCGGCAGCCGTATGACCTGGCAGGCACGTATCAACTCTGCGCTCGACGACCGTCGGGCGGCAGAGGCATTTCGCGTTCGCAGGGTGGTGGAAAACGGCGCGGGCCGTTTTCTTACCCGTGAAGGCCAGCAGTTCTGCAATTTCTCCAGCAACGACTATCTCGGGCTGAGCCAGCATCCGGCCATTATCCGCGCCTGGCAGCAGGGCGCGGAGCGGTTTGGCGTGGGCAGCGGCGGATCGGGACACGTCAGCGGATACACCACGGCGCATCAGGCGCTGGAAGAGGCGCTTGCCGACTGGCTGGGCTACCCGCGCGCGCTGCTGTTTATCTCCGGCTTTGCCGCCAACCAGGCGGTCATCACGGCCCTGATGGGCAAGGACGATCGCATTGTTGCCGACCGCCTGAGCCACGCCTCCCTGCTGGAGGCGGCAAATTTAAGCCCGGCGCAGCTGCGGCGTTTTGCCCATAACGATGCGGGGCAGCTTGCTGCGCTGCTGGATAAACCCTGCGACGGACAACAGCTGGCGGTCACGGAAGGAGTGTTCAGCATGGACGGCGACAGCGCGCCGCTTGCCGCGCTGCACGAGGCCGCAAAGCGGCAGCATGCCTGGCTGCTGGTGGACGATGCCCACGGCACTGGCGTGATGGGCGACGAAGGGCGCGGGAGCGCGTATCAGCAAAACGTGAAGCCGGAGCTGTTGATTGTCACCTTCGGCAAAGGCTTTGGCGTCAGCGGCGCCGCCGTGCTGTGCAGCGAATCCGTCGCCGACTATCTGCTGCAGTTTGCCCGCCACCTGATTTACAGCACCAGCATGCCTCCGGCGCAGGCCGTGGCGCTGTCGGCGTCGCTGGCTGTCATCCGCAGCGCAGAAGGGGAGGAGCGTCGCCAGCGGCTGGCAGAGCATATTGCGCGCTTCCGTCAGGGACTCGCGGCGCTGCCTTTCCACAGTCCCGATTCGCAGAGCGCTATCCAGCCGGTGATTGTCGGTGAAAATGCCCGAGCGCTGGCACTGGCACAGGCGCTGCGCCAGCGGGGCATGTGGGTCACGGCCATCCGCCCGCCCACCGTCCCACCGGGCACGGCGCGGCTGCGCTTAACCCTGACGGCGGCGCATGAAGCACAGGATATTGAGACGTTGCTGGAGGCGCTCCATGATGCCGGTGAATAAGCAGGCCATCGCGGCGGCATTCGGCCGCGCCGCGCAGAGCTATTCGCAGCATGATGAGCTGCAGCGTCTGAGCGCGCAGGGGCTTCTGGCCGCGCTTGGCGAAACCTCGTTTGCGCAAGTGCTGGACGCCGGATGTGGTCCCGGCAGCAACAGCCGCTACTGGCGCGGGGCGGGAAGCCAGGTGACGGCTATCGATCTCTCAGCCCGGATGCTGGAGGAGGCACGCCAGCGGCAGGCGGCAGATCGTTATCTGCTGGCCGATATCGAGGCGATCCCGCTGGCGGACGCGCAGTTCGATCTGGTCTGGAGCCATCTGGCGGTTCAGTGGTGCAGCAGCCTGCCGCAGGCCCTGCGCGAGCTTTATCGCGTGGCGCGGCCGGGCGGGAAGGTGGCCTTTACCACCCTGCTGGAAAGTTCGCTGCCGGAGCTGAATCAGGCCTGGAAAGCAGTGGATGAACAGCCGCACGCTAACCGGTTTTTATCGCATGAGCAGGTGACGCAGGCGCTGGCAGGCTGGCGCTATCGCAGCACGGTGCAGACCATCACGCTCAATTTTAGCGATGCGTTCAGCGCCATGCGTTCGCTGAAGGGCATCGGCGCCACGCACCTGCATACCGGACGCGAGAAAAAACCGCTTACCCGGGGGCAGTTGCAGCGCCTTGAGCTGGCCTGGCCGCAGCAGCGGGGGCATTTCCCGCTCTCCTATCAACTTTTTCATGGGGTTATCGAACGTGACTGAACGTTATTTTGTCACCGGCACGGACACAGAAGTGGGCAAAACGGTTGCCAGCACGGCATTGCTGCAGGCGGCACGGCTGCTCGGGAAAAACACCGCCGGGTATAAGCCCGTAGCGTCCGGCAGCGAGATGACGGCGGAAGGGTTACGCAACACCGACGCGCTGGCGCTCCAGCGTAACAGCACGCGTGAACTCGCCTATTCTGCAGTGAATCCGTACACCTTTGCCGAACCGACCTCGCCGCACATTGTCAGCGCCGATGAAGGCCGTCCGATTGATTTTGCCGTGCTGTCTGCCGGACTGCGGACGCTGGAAAATCAGGCCGACTGGGTGCTGGTGGAAGGGGCCGGCGGCTGGTTTACGCCGCTTTCAGACACGCAGACGTTTGCTGACTGGGTGCAGGCCGAGCAGCTTCCGGTCATTCTTGTCGTCGGCGTCAAGCTGGGCTGCATCAATCACGCCATGTTGACCGCACAGGCCGTCCAGCAGGCCGGGCTGCGTCTGGCGGGCTGGATAGCCAACGACGTGGTTGCGCCGGGTAAACGCCATCAGGCGTATCTGGCGACGCTCAGGCGCGTCCTGCCCGCGCCGTGCCTCGGGGAAATTCCCTGGCTGGCTGACGGCGCGGAAAATGCCGAAATCGGACGTTATCTCGATCTCAGCGTTTTGCTTCCCGCGACATCCAGTGAGCGATAAGCTTGTCATCCAGTTCGTTAACGTGGCCCTGCGCCACGTTACGCCCGCGATAGAGCAGACAGAAACGGTCCGCTACCCGGCGGATAAACGACAGCTGCTGCTCGGCTAATAGCACCGTCATCCCTAACTCCCGGTTTAAGCGCCCCAGCAGCTGCACCAGCTTCTGGGCAACGCTGTGCCCCGCGCCGTGCAGCGGTTCATCCAGGATCAGCAGGTGAGGGCGGTTCACCAGCGCATTAGCCAGCGCCAGCTGATACTGGTCGTCCGGAGAGAGCGTGTTGGCGCGGGTTCGTCGCAAGGCATAGAGCGCCGGGAACAGGTCGTAAACGTCATTTTTCGCCTCCGGGTTCGGTTTTCCCGTCGCCCGCATGGCGATATGCAGGTTCTCCTCAATCGTGAGCTGGGAGAAGATCCGCCTGTCCTGCGAGACATAGCCTATCCCCGGCCCGGAACGCTGTTCTGGCGGCGGGTTGAGCAAATCGCGCGGCGGCGCGCCCGCCTCATACCAGATGATGCTGCCGCTTTCGACGGGCACTTTCCCGGCGATGCAATTCATGAGGGTGGTTTTCCCCATCCCCGGCAGGCCAACGACGCCTGTACACATCCCTTGCGGAAAATCTAAATCCACATTCCATAGCGTATGTTGACTTCCGTAAAACTGATTCACTGCACGCAGGCTCAACATCTTTCTCTCCTTAAAAATGTGTGTAGGTGTGGCTCGTTGTTAAACTGCAAAACCCCTGCCATAAAGCGGAAAGTGATTAAAAAAGCGTCTTTTTTAGGAATAAGTCACAGAAGCGCGGGGGATAAAAAGGGGGATTGCACATCGACGGTGCCGACGGTGGTGAGTTGTGGTGCAGAGCCAGAAATGATGGAAATGTGAGCAAGATCTCGTCAGTTGGTTATGAATGACGCGACTGTTAATCAGCAAAAAAGAGCTATAAAAATTTTTTGCTGCCGCCTCGTGGGAAAATCCGGGAATTTGCAGAGCGCCAGTCTGTATGGGCTGGAAGCAGTTATCCACTATTCCTGTGGATAACCATGTGCATTAGAGTTAGAAAACACGCGATAAGCGAGAGAAGACGCGGCTTACGCCCAAATTGACGCGAAACGCGGCTTTAGAAAATATCGTTTATTTTTTAATTGGTTAGATAAAATCAATTCCCGTCATGAAAGTGTCACCCGTTGCCATAAAACTATCATTACCTGGCTTGACAAATGTTAAAAAAGAAAAAGTTCTGGGGATAACCTGACCTGACTGGTGTTTTATGTTGCCACTGTCCAAATTTTGGCCGCTATCGCGCTAATCATTCAGGCGCTATGCTAAATATCCTGACATGCTACTGGTTTTTCATCCAGTGTTTTTTACTGGCATTCCTGGCAACAAGGAGTAAAATTATTCACCTGCCGCTTATAACGTCATCAGGTTGTCGCCCATGAGTAAACCGTTCAAATTGAATTCTGCTTTCCGTCCGTCTGGCGATCAGCCTGAAGCGATCCGTCGTCTGGAAGAGGGGCTGGAGGATGGGCTGGCGCACCAGACGCTGCTCGGGGTTACCGGCTCGGGTAAAACCTTTACCATTGCCAACGTGATTGCGGATCTCCAGCGCCCTACGATGGTGCTGGCGCCCAACAAAACCCTGGCGGCGCAGCTTTACGGCGAGATGAAAGAGTTCTTCCCGGAAAACGCCGTTGAGTATTTCGTCTCCTACTACGATTACTACCAGCCAGAAGCCTATGTGCCGAGCTCTGACACCTTCATCGAGAAAGATGCGTCGGTGAACGAACACATTGAGCAGATGCGACTGTCGGCCACTAAGGCGCTACTGGAGCGTCGCGATGTGGTTGTGGTGGCCTCTGTTTCGGCGATTTACGGCCTGGGCGATCCGGATCTCTATCTCAAGATGATGCTGCACCTGACGCAGGGGATGATTATCGACCAGCGCGCGATTTTGCGTCGTCTGGCGGAGCTGCAGTACACCCGCAACGACCAGGCCTTCCAGCGTGGTACGTTCCGCGTGCGCGGCGAAGTGATCGACATCTTCCCGGCGGAATCGGACGATATGGCGCTGCGCGTTGAGCTGTTTGACGAGGAGGTCGAACGCCTGTCGCTCTTCGACCCGCTGACAGGACACGTTGAGTCGGTGATCCAGCGCTTCACCATCTACCCGAAAACGCACTACGTGACGCCGCGCGAGCGTATCGTGCAGGCGATGGAAGAGATCAAAGTGGAGCTGGCCGAGCGCCGTAAGGTGCTGCTGGCGAACAATAAGCTGCTGGAAGAGCAGCGCCTCAGCCAGCGTACCCAGTTCGACCTGGAGATGATGAACGAGCTGGGCTACTGCTCCGGCATCGAAAACTACTCCCGCTTCCTCTCCGGGCGCGGGCCGGGCGAGCCGCCGCCGACGCTGTTTGATTACCTTCCGGCCGACGGTTTGCTGGTGATCGACGAATCCCACGTCACGATCCCGCAGATCGGCGGGATGTACCGCGGCGACCGGGCGCGTAAAGAGACGCTGGTGGAGTACGGATTCCGCCTGCCGTCAGCGCTGGATAACCGTCCGATGAAGTTTGAAGAGTTTGAGGCGCTGGCGCCGCAAACCATCTACGTCTCTGCCACGCCGGGCAACTACGAGCTGGAGAAATCCGGTGACGACGTTGTCGATCAGGTTGTGCGTCCAACGGGTCTGCTCGACCCGATTATTGAAGTTCGTCCGGTGGCGACTCAGGTGGACGATCTGCTCTCGGAAATTCGCGCCCGTTCCGCCATTAACGAGCGCGTGCTGGTGACCACGCTCACCAAGCGTATGGCGGAAGACCTGACCGAGTATCTCGAAGAGCACGGCGAGAAGGTGCGTTATCTGCACTCGGATATCGATACCGTGGAGCGCATGGAGATTATCCGCGACCTGCGTCTGGGCGAGTTTGACGTGCTGGTGGGGATTAACCTGCTGCGGGAAGGTCTGGATATGCCGGAAGTCTCGCTGGTGGCGATTCTGGACGCGGATAAAGAGGGCTTCCTGCGTTCCGAGCGTTCGCTGATTCAGACCATCGGCCGCGCCGCGCGTAACGTCAACGGTAAAGCGATTCTGTACGGTGACAAAATTACCCCGTCGATGGCGAAAGCGATCGGTGAGACGGAGCGCCGCCGCGAGAAACAGCAGCGCTACAACGAAGAACACGGCATTACCCCGCAGGGGCTGAACAAGAAGGTGGTGGATATTCTGGCGCTGGGCCAGAACATTGCCAAAACCAAAGCGAAAGGCCGCGGCAAGGCGCGTTCAGTGGTGGAAGAAGATACCGTCGTGCTGACGCCAAAAGCGCTGCAGCAGAAGATCCACGAGCTGGAAGGGCAGATGATGCAGCACGCGCAGAACCTGGAGTTCGAAGAGGCGGCGCAGATCCGCGACCAGCTTCATCAGCTGCGGGATCTGTTTATCGCGGCATCGTGAGTTTTTTGCCCGGTGGCGGTGCGCTTACCGGGGTGACAAAAGACGCTAAACCTGTAGGCCCGGTAAGCGCAGCGCCACCGGGGTTTTTGTTAACCCAACGCCTGAATTGCTTTCTCCAGCGCCTCGCGCAGCAGGTGGCGGTCGTGACGGTACTTGATGTCTGAGGCCTCCAGCGGCTCCTGCACCACCACGCGATCGCCAATCCCTGTCACATCCACTTTTGGCCCAACCACGACACCGTCGATAATTTTCTTACCGACGTACTGCTCCATCAGGTCGAGCTTGTCCGCCAGCGACAGGCTCGCCGCGGCCGGACTCAGCTCACGCCCTAAATTGCCGATGTAGACCATCGGCGCCGGGGTGCGGCGCAGCGCCTGCGCCAGCTCTTTCACCAGCAGGATCGGCATCAGGCTGGTATAAAAGCTGCCCGGACCGATCAGAATTAAATCCGCATCGCCAATTGCTTCTACGGCTTCACGCGTCGCCGGCACGCTCGGGTAAGTCATCAGCTCTTTGGGCGGCAGCAGAAGCTGGTCAATGTTCACCTCGCCGTACACTTCATGCCCTTCGGCGTCGATGGCCATCAAATCAACCGGTTGTTCAGACATGGGGATCAGGAATGCGTCCACTTTGAGCAGGTTACGGATCAGATTGATGGCTTCGAGAGGTCTTACGCTCAGGTGATCCAGCGCCTTTAACATCAGATTTCCGAGGTTATGCCCGGAAAGTTCGCCATTGCCGCCAAAACGGTACTCAAACATCGCCGACGCGACGCTCGGCTCGGTAATTAACTGGTTCAGGCAGTTGCGCATATCTCCCCAGGCAATGCCGCCTTCGGCACGTCTGATCCGCCCGGTTGAGCCGCCGTTATCGGTGGTGGTCACTATCCCTGTCAGCCTTGAGCCGAGTGACGACAAAGAGGACATAACGCGGCCCAGGCCGTGGCCTCCGCCAAGAGCGACCACTCGGTCAAGATCCGCAAAAGTGCGATTGCGCATACGTATTCCTTATCACGTTCGATCGCGTAACAGTAACCTAACTACCCCTAAAAGACGATGCCTCACCCGAAGCAAAATGACGTATATCAATGTGAAAGTGCAGTTTTTAGGTATTCTGTAGCGAAAATGCAGGATTGATTCGCTATATACATAATTATATAGCGAAAAGCGATAATGGCGCTGTCAGACTTTCCGCGCTACTATCGCCTTAACCACGTTTTCAACACTGAAAACATACACTCTAGCCCTTGTGCCTGTGTCGAAAGATATGGCGCTCTGGCCGTGGCGAATTTGCCACCAGGGTACAGAAAGAAATGACTGTGCCTCCCGTATCTGGAAAGGTGTACATGGCTTCACAACTTACTGATGCTTTCGCGCGTAAGTTTTATTACTTACGTCTGTCGATTACCGATGTGTGCAACTTCCGTTGCACCTACTGCCTGCCCGACGGCTACAAACCGGGCAGCGTCACCAATAACGGCTTTCTCTCCGTGGATGAAGTGCGCCGCGTCACGCGCGCCTTCTCTGAGCTCGGCACCGAAAAAGTGCGTCTGACCGGCGGTGAACCCTCTCTGCGCCGTGATTTCCCGGACATCATTGCTGCCGTGCGTGAAAACGACCGCATTCGCCAGATTGCCGTGACCACCAACGGTTACCGCATGGCGCGCGACGTGGCCACCTGGCGCGATGCGGGCTTAACCGCCATTAACGTCAGCGTGGACAGTCTCGACGCCCGCCAGTTTCACGCCATTACCGGCCAGGATAAATTCCGCCAGGTGATGGACGGCATCGACGCGGCGTTCAGCGCCGGGTTCGAGAAGGTCAAAGTCAATACGGTGCTGATGCGCGACGTCAACCACCACCAGCTGGACACCTTCCTCGCCTGGATCAAATCCCGCCCCATTCAGCTGCGCTTTATTGAGCTGATGGAAACCGGCGAGGGCAGCGAGCTGTTCCGCCGTCATCACATCTCCGGCATGGTGCTGCGCGACGCGCTGCTGAAACGCGGCTGGATCCACCAGATCCGCCAGCGCAGCGACGGCCCGGCGCAGGTCTTCTGCCATCCTGATTACGAAGGCGAAATTGGGCTTATCATGCCTTACGAGAAAGACTTCTGCGCCAGCTGCAACCGCCTGCGCGTCTCTTCCGTCGGCAAGCTGCACCTGTGCCTGTTCGGGGACGGCGGCGTAGACCTGCGCGATCTGCTGGCAGACGATGCCCAGCAGGAGGCGCTTGAAGCGCGCATTTCTGAAGCGCTGACGCATAAAAAACAGACCCACTTCCTGCATCAGGGCAATACCGGCATTACTCAGAACCTGTCTTACATCGGCGGGTAATCAGGCTTAAGAAGGAATCAGAAGATGAGTCAGGTAAGCGCAGAATTTATCCCGACACGCATTGCTATCCTTACCGTTTCCGATCGCCGTGGCGAAGAGGATGATACCTCCGGCCACTGGCTGCGCGAGGCGGCCCATGACGCGGGGCATCACATCGTCGATAAAGCGATCGTGAAGGAGAACCGCTACGCCATTCGCGCGCAGGTCTCTCAGTGGATCGCCAGCGATGAGGTGCAGGTGGTGCTGATCACCGGCGGCACCGGCTTTACCGCAGGCGATCAGGCGCCTGAAGCGCTGATCCCGCTGTTCGACCGCGAGGTGGAAGGCTTCGGCGAGGTGTTCCGCATGCTCTCCTTTGAAGAGATTGGCACCTCCACGCTGCAGTCGCGCGCCGTTGCCGGGGTGGCGAACAACACCCTGATTTTCGCCATGCCGGGCTCGACCAAAGCCTGCCGTACCGCGTGGGAAAACATCATCGCCCCGCAGCTGGATGCCCGTACCCGTCCGTGTAATTTCCATCCCCATTTAAAGAAATAAGCTATGTCACAACTGACCCACATTAACGCCGCTGGCGAAGCGCATATGGTGGACGTCTCCGCCAAAGCGGAAACGGTGCGCGAAGCGCGCGCCGAAGCGTACGTCACCATGCTGCCGGAAACGCTGGCGATGATCATCGACGGCAGCCACCATAAGGGAGACGTCTTTGCCACCGCGCGCATCGCCGGTATTCAGGCCGCCAAGCGCACCTGGGACTTAATTCCGCTGTGCCATCCGCTGATGCTGAGCAAGGTGGAGGTAAACCTGCAGGCGCAGCCGGAGCACAATCGCGTGCGGATTGAATCGCTGTGCCGCTTAACCGGCAAAACCGGCGTGGAGATGGAGGCGCTGACGGCAGCGTCCGTGGCCGCGCTGACCATCTACGACATGTGCAAAGCGGTGCAGAAAGACATGGTGATTGGCCCGGTTCGCCTGCTGGCAAAAAGCGGCGGCAAATCCGGCGATTTTAAGGTGGACAGCCATGATTAAGGTGCTCTTTTTTGCGCAGGTGCGCGAGCTGGTGAATACCGACAGTCTGACGCTGGATGCGTCTTTTGACAACGTTGCGGCCCTGCGTGCGCATCTGGCGGCACAGAGCGACCGCTGGGCGCTGGCGCTCGACGAAGGCAAGCTGCTGGCCGCCGTTAACCAGACGCTGGTGGAGCTTACCCATCCGCTGAAGGCCGGGGATGAAGTGGCCTTCTTCCCGCCGGTCACAGGGGGCTAATATGAGTGAAACCCGCATTCTGGTTGGCCCTGAGCGCTTTAACGTAGGGACAGAATACAGCTGGCTGGCGGAACGCGACGAAGACGGTGCGGTCGTGACCTTTACCGGCAAAGTGCGCAATCACAACCTCGGTGACAGCGTGAAGGCGCTGACGCTGGAGCACTATCCCGGCATGACGGAGAAATCGCTGGCGGAGATAGTGGACGAGGCGCGAGGCCGCTGGCCGCTCGGACGCGTCACGGTGATTCACCGCATCGGCGAGATGTGGCCCGGCGAGGAGATTGTCTTTGTCGGGGTGACCAGCGCGCACCGCGGCAGCGCGTTTGCGGCAGGGGAGTTCATTATGGATTACCTCAAAACCAAAGCGCCGTTCTGGAAGCGCGAAGCCACGCCGGAAGGCGATCGCTGGGTAGAATCTCGCGACAGCGATAAACAGGCCGCCAGCCGTTGGTAGTCGGTTTACGTGGATGTGTTACTCTTAAAGAGTGTGTCTACTTAATCTTAATCAGGAGTGAATCATGGACCGATTTCCGCGTTCCGATTCAATAGTGCAGCAGACCCGTAGCGGCCTGCAGACGTATATGGCTCAGGTGTACGGCTGGATGACGGTTGGCCTGCTGCTTACCGCGTTTATCGCGTGGTATGCGGCGAATACGCCGGAGCTGATGATGTTTATCTTCTCCAGCAAAATCACCTTCTTTGGGCTGATTATCGCGCAGCTGGCGCTGGTGTTTGTGCTTTCGGGTCTGGTGCATAAGCTAAGTGCCGGCATGGCAACGACCCTGTTTATGCTCTATTCGGCGCTAACGGGGCTGACGCTTTCCAGTATTTTCATCGTTTACACCTACTCCTCCATCGCCAGCACCTTCGTGGTCACCGGCGGGATGTTTGGTGCGATGAGCCTGTACGGCTACACCACGAAGCGCGATCTAAGCGGTTTCGGCAGCATGCTGTTTATGGGGCTGATCGGGATTGTGCTGGCGTCGCTGGTGAACCTGTGGCTCAAGAGCGACGCGCTGATGTGGGCCGTGACCTATATCGGGGTGGTGCTCTTCGTCGGGTTGACGGCCTATGACACCCAGAAGCTGAAAAACATCGGCGAGCAGATCGACGTGCGCGACAGTTCCAACCTGCGCAAATACGCGATTCTGGGCGCGCTGACGCTCTATCTGGACTTCATCAACCTGTTCCTGATGCTGCTGCGGATTTTAGGCAACCGTCGCTAAGGTTGCTTTGCCGGGTGGCGGCTTCGCCTTACCCGTCCTGCGAATCGCGAACCGTAGGTCGGGTAAGGCGAAGCCGCCACCCGACTTATTCACTTCGCTAGCATCCTCTCATTCTTCGCCCGCAGCTTTTTCGCCCGACTTTCCAGCACCAGATAGCAGATCGTTGCCAGCGCCAGCGGCAGGAAGTAATACAGCATCCTGTACGCCAGCAGGGCGGCGATAATCGTTCCCTGAGAAACATGCTCCCCGGCCAGCAGGGCAATAAACACCGCCTCCAGCACGCCGATCCCCGCCGGAATGTGCACAATCACCCCGGCAATGCTGCTCACCAGCAGCACGCCCAGCACGAAGAAGTAATTGACGTCCTCGCCAATCAGCAGCCAGATAATCGCCCCCATGGCCATCCAGTTGGCGCTGGAGACCGCCATCTGCAGCACCGCAAACTTCCACGAGGGCAGGACCAGCTTTTGCCCTTTGATGGTCATATGGCGGCGCTTTGCAAACGCGCAGGCCCAGAGATAAACGGCGATAATCAGCAGCAGCACGATGCCCAGAATGCGCAGCGTGGCCTCGTCGATATACCAGTGCGCGGGCAGCTGCACGACGCCGATGGTGAAGATCACCCCGCCGAGCAGGATATAGCCCAGCCAGTTGGTGGTAATGCTCAGGGAAAAAATGCGCGTGATGGTCCCGCCCGGCAGGCCGAGCCGCGAGTAGAGGCGATAGCGCATGCCAATGCCCCCGACCCAGGTGCTCAGCGTCAGGTTAAAGGCGTAGCAGATAAACGACACCAGCATCACCTGACGTTTGGCCAGCTTGTGGCCGCAGTAGGCCCGACCCAGAAGGTCATAGCAGCCGTACATCAGGTAGCTTACGATAACCAGCCCCGTCGCGCCCAGCAGCACCATCCGGTTATAGTTGCGGATGACCTTCCACACCTCTTCCCAGTCCACTTTCTGCGCGTAGACCACCAGCAGCACCGCGACGGCAATAAAGAATACCCAGGTGAGGATCTTTTTTGCCAGACGCCAGCGTGGATGCGATTTTGACATCAGGGTTTGCCTCCGTCTTCCGCTTCAATGCGGTCCTGGGTTTCCATTTCGGGTTGTACCGGCGGGTCCACCTGCGCCAGCTTCGGCGTATGCGCCGGCAGCCAGCCGACCATCGCCGGGAAATGCCGCAGGAAGTGGAACACCACCACGCTGATGCCCAGGTTCCACCAGGTGCGTTTGGGAACCATAGACTCATCCACGCGCACGCAGTCGTTAACGATCAACGCCTGCAGGTTATCCCGCAGGGTCTGGTTAAACTGGCGGTCGTGAATGATCAGGTTGGCTTCAAGGTTAAGCGACAGGCTCAGCGGATCGAGGTTGCTGGAGCCCACGGTGGCCCAGTGATCGTCCATCAGCGCGACTTTGCCGTGCAGCGGCCGACGGCGGTATTCGTAGATCTGGACGCCGCCCTTCACCAGGTAGTTGTACAGCAGCCGCGCCCCGACTTTGACGATCGGCATATCCGGCTCACCCTGCACGATCAGCTTCACGCGCACGCCGCGTCTTGCAGCATTGCGCATGGCATGCAGCAGGCGATAGCCCGGGAAAAAGTAGGCGTTAGCAATAATCACTTCGCGCTTCGCGTTGGCGAGCATCTTAAGGTAGTGGCGTTCAATGTCGTCCCGGTGCTCGCCGTTGTCGCGCCAGACGAAAAGCGCCTGCGCTTCGCCGGGCTTCCGGTTCTCTTCCGGGCGATGGCGGCGTCGCCACCAGCGGCGTACGGCCTCTTTCCCCGGCAGGTTCTCCAGCTCAAACAGCAAGATATCCTGCACTACCGGGCCTTCAATGCGAATGGCGTAATCCTGCTTCGCTTCCGGGCCGTAGTCGGACATATGTTCCGCCGAGTAGTTAATGCCGCCGACAAACGCTACCGTCTCATCCACCACCACAATTTTGCGGTGCATTCGGCGGAAAAGGTTGGTCCGCATGCCGAACAGGCGAGGGCCGGGATCGTAGTAGCGGAATACCACGCCTGCGGCGGTCAGTTCATTGACGAACGCATCGCTGAGGTCCGGCGAGCCGTAGCCATCCAGCAGTACTTCAATTTTGACGCCGCGCTGTGCGGCGCGCAGGAGCACGCTGTGCAGCTGCTTGCCGACGTTGTCTTCGAACCAGATAAAGGTTTCGAGGATCACTTTCTGCTGGGCGTTATCAATTGCCTTAAACACGGCCGGGTAATACTCGTCCCCGTTGACCAGCAGCGTGATCCGGTTGCCTTCCTGCCAGGAACATTTCATAAGTGGATCTCCGCGCTGAGCGGGGCATGGTCGGAAAGATGCCGCCAGTTGAGAAGCGCCAGGGCGGTCGGGCTGCTGGCGTGGGCATTTTTCACGTAGATGCGGTCAAGCCGCAGCAGCGGGAAACGGACCGGGAACGTGCGCGCAGGCCTGCCGTTCGCCCGGGTGAAGATCTCCTCCAGCCCGGCATCCACCTTCAACGGATGGTTTGCCCGCTGGCGCCAGTCGTTGAAATCGCCTGCCACGACAACAGGTTCACCGTCAGGCAGCGCGTTGGCCCATTCGGCCAGCATTTTCAGCTGCGCCTGACGATGGGCTTCGCGCAGGCCCAGATGAACGCAGCCGACGTGGATGGGCAGCTCAAGGTCGGGCGGGGTAATGCGGCAATAGAGCAGGCCGCGTTTTTCGCTCTCCCCGACGGAAACGTCGCGGTTTTCATAATGTTCAATGGGATAACGCGACAGCACCGCGTTGCCGTGATGACCTTCAGGATAGACCGCGTTGCGGCCGTAGGCGTAATCGCTCCACATGGTATCGGCCAGAAATTCATAGTGCGGCGTGTCGGGCCAGTTCTCAAAGTGAAGCGGATGTACTTCGTGCGCACCCATCACCTCCTGCAGGCAGACAATATCCGCGCTGACGGTGCGCACCGCGTCGCGCAGCTCCGGTAAAATGAAGCGGCGGTTAAATGCTGTGAAGCCCTTATGAATGTTTATCGTCAGCACTTTAAGCGAGAAATGCTGCATTTTTTTCGTCATAAGCTCCTTCCTGAGTGACTATCCCGATGAAAATAAAGTGTAGTCGTCGTCACAAAAAGATGCGGCGTTACGGAATTTTCCGTAAAGTGCGGTAGTCTGATTAAGCAGAGAAAAATCCTTCAGGAGAGAAGCCATGAAGTGGCAACAACGTGTTCGTGTCGCAACTGGCCTGAGTTGCTGGCAGATAATGTTGCATTTACTGGTCGTGGCCGTACTGGTGATGGGCTGGATGAGCGGCACGCTGGTACGTGTTGGCCTGGGGCTATGCGTCCTTTACGGCGTCACCGTGCTGTCGATGCTGTTTTTACAGCGCCACCATGACGCGCGCTGGCGCGAGGTGGGTGACGTGCTCGAAGAGCTCACCACCACCTGGTACTTTGGTGCGGCGATGATTGTTCTGTGGCTGCTTTCACGCGTGCTGCAAAACAACCTGCTGCTGGCCCTGGCGGGTCTGGCCATCCTCGCAGGGCCTGCGGTGGTCTCGTTGCTGACCAAAGAGAAAAAGCTACGCGATGTTGCGTCTAAACATCGCATAGGCCACTGAGCCTGTCGTGGCCGCGATGACCAGTAGCGGCCACAAACTTCCCCAGACAATATCCAGACTCGCATCCTTCAGATAGATCTGCTTGGTGATATCCGTAAAGTGTCGTATCGGGTTTATCCACGTCAGATCCTGGAGCCACACCGGCATATTCTCAACCGGCGAGACGTACCCGGAGAGCAGGATCGCGGGCATCATAAAGACGAATACCCCGATAAACGCCTGCTGCTGCGTCGAGCAGAGTGCGGAAATCAGCAGCCCAAACCCCACCAGCGACAGCCCGTAAATCACCATCGTGAAGTAAAACAGCGCCAGCGATCCGGCGAAAGGGATCTGGTAGGCCCAAATTCCCACCCCCAGCACGATGGTGGCCTGGAAGGTGGCGACAATTAGCGCCGGCACCGCTTTGCCGACGAAAATTTGCCAGGTGGCGAGCGGGGAGACCAGCAGCTGATCCAGCGTGCCCTGTTCGCGCTCGCGGGCGACGGAGAGAGAGGTCACAATCATCACCCCGATGGTGGTGATCATGGCGATCAGCGACGGCACCACAAACCACTTGTAGTCCAGATTCGGGTTATACCAGTTGCGCACCACCAGTTCGCTGTTGTTGGGCTTCGGTTTGCCGTCCATCAGCTCCTGCTGGTAATCCTTCACCACCTGCTGGAGGTAGTTGGCTGCGATCTGGGCGCTGTTGGAGTTGCGCCCGTCGAGGATCAGCTGCATCGGCGCGGTCTGGAAGGTATCCAGATTGCGGGAGAAATCCGCCGGGAAGCGCACCAGCAGCAGCGCTTTTTGCGTGTCGATGGTGGGCTGAATGTCCTGCGGGCTTTTCAGCAGCAGGATGTGGGTAAAGGCTTTCGCACGCGCAAAGCGCTGCGTCAGCTCGACGGAATGTTTGCCGTTGTCTTCGTTGTAAATGGCAATGGTGGCGTTGGTCACCTCAAGGGTGGCGGCAAACGGGAACAGTAAAACCTGGATCAGCACCGGCAACACCAGAATGGCGCGGGTTTGCGGCTCGCGCAGCAGGGATTGCAGCTCTTTGCGGATCAGTGTCCATAAACGGTAAAACATGCGCGCTCCTTAATCTAACCGCCGTTTGGTTTTCATCCACGTCAACCCGATAAACATCACCGCCGACGCCATTAAAAACAGCGTGTTGATAATCAGCACTACCGTAATATTCCCCGCCAGGAACAGGCTTTGCAGGGTGCTCACGAAGTAGCGCGCCGGGATAATGTAGGTCACGGCGCGGATGACGGCAGGCATGCTGTCTATCTGGAAGATAAACCCTGAAAGCATTATCGACGGCAGAAAAGCGGCGTTCAGCGCCACCTGCGCGGCGTTAAACTGGTTGCGGGTGATGGTGGAGATGAGCAGCCCCATCCCCAGCGTGCTGAGTAAAAACAGGCTGGTGATAAAGAACAGCACGATCAGCGAGCCGCGGTACGGCACGCCGAGGATAAAGACGGACACCAGCATGCAGAGCAGCATCGCCAGCATGCCGAGGAAGTAGTAGGGAATAAGCTTGCACAGCAGCAGCTCGACGCGCGTCACTTCGGTGGAAAGCAGCGCCTCCATGGTGCCGCGCTCCCACTCGCGGGCGATGACCAGCGAGGTCAAAATCGCGCCGATCACCGTCATAATAATCGTCACCGCGCCCGGAATAATAAAGTGCTGGCTGATGGCGGCGGGGTTAAACCAGTAGCGCGTCTGCACGTCGATAAGCGGTTCAAACGTCTCGCCCCGGTCTTCCGCGCGCTGCATCTGCCAGAGCTGCCAGATCCCCTCCGCGTAGCCCTGCACGAAGTTCGCGGTGTTTGGCTCGCTGCCGTCGGTGATGACCTGGATCGGCGCATCGGTATTCGCCCGCGCCATGTTGGCGGCAAAATCGACCGGAATGACGATCAGACCGCGAATTTTCCCGGCCTGCATCTTCTGGATCAGCTCCTGGCGGTTGTCGCTGATAGTGGCATCAATGTAGGGCGAACCGGTCATGGCGTGGGTAAAGTCCAGCGCCTCTTCGCTCTGCTGTTCGAGTAAAATCCCGACCCGCAGCTTGCTGGAGTCCAAGTTAATGCCGTAGCCAAAGATAAACAGCAGCAGCAGGGGGATCACCACCGCAATCAGCCAGCTGCTGGGATCGCGCACGATCTGCCGCGTCTCTTTAACGCACAGGGCGCGCACCCGGCGCCAGGAAAGGGCGTTACTGCGCATGAGCATTCTCCTTATCCCAGTCGTGGATGAGGGTGATAAACGCCTGCTCCATGGTCGGGTCCGGGACCTCATCGTCGGCGGCCTGGTTTTTCAGGTCGTCCGGCGTGCCGTGGGCAATCAGCTTGCCGCGATACACCAGCCCGATGCGGTCGCAGTACTCCGCCTCGTCCATAAAGTGGGTGGTCACCATGACGGTTACCCCTTTTTCCACCATGCTGTTGATATGCAGCCAGAACTCGCGGCGGGTAATGGGATCAACGCCAGACGTGGGTTCATCCAGAAACAGAATATCCGGCTCGTGCATCAGCGAGCAGGCCAGCGCCAGCCGCTGCTTAAAGCCGAGCGGCAGTTCGTCGGTGGCGTGGGAAGCGATAGTTGTTAACCCGAAGGCGTCGCTCATGCGGCGGATCTTCTCGTTCTGCGCCCGTCCGCGCAGGCCGTACACGCCGGAGAAAAAGCGCAGATTCTGCTCGACCGTCAGGTTGCCGTACAGCGAGAACTTCTGCGCCATATAGCCCAGGTGCTGGCGCGCCTTGCCGGAGCTGACTTTGAGATCCATATCCAGCACCAGCGCCTTGCCGGACGTCGGCACCAGCAGGCCGCACATCATCTTAAAGGTGGTGGATTTTCCCGCGCCGTTCGGTCCGAGCAGGCCAAAAATCTCGCCGCGCTTCACGGCAAAATTCACGTTGTCGGTAGCGGCGAAATCCCCGAATTTTTTGGTGAGGGATTTGGCTTCGATCACCGTTTCGCCCGGCGTACCTTCCACCGTGTGCAGGATCGCCCCAAGCGGCGACTCGGAGGTCCCCGCGCCGCCCAGCAGGTCGATAAACGCATCTTCGAAACGCGGCGCCGTCTCTTCCATGTCGATCTCAGGCATGCCGGGGGCATGGCGAATATCGTCGACGGTGGCCTCTTTTTTGAGGATCACCCGCACCGAGCGGCCCTGAATCATCCCGTCGCTGACCTGCGGCAGCCTGAGCACCCGCTGCAGCAGCGAGCGGTTGGACGCCTGCGGGCTGTGCAGCAGGAAGCTGCGCCCGGCCATGCTCTGCGTCAGCGTCGTCGGCTCGCCCTGATAGAGCAGTTCGCCTTCGTTCATCAGCAGCACGTCCCGGCACTGTTCCGCTTCGTCGAGGTAGGAAGTGCTCCAGAGGATCAGCATCCCGTCGCCCGCCAGCTCGTGTACCATCTGCCACAGCTCGCGGCGCGATATCGGGTCGACGCCCACGCCGGGCTCGTCCAGCAGCAGCACTTTTGGCTCGCCCACCAGCGTGCAGGCCAGACCCAGCTTCTGCTTCATCCCACCGGAAAGCTTGCCCGCCAGCCGGTCGGTGAACGGGCCGAGGGAGGTAAATTCCAGCAGGCGGGCGAAGGTCTTCTGTCGGGCTTCGCCGGTGACGCTGCGCAGGTCGGCGTACAGGTTCAGGTTTTCCATCACCGTCAGGTCTTCATACAGGCCAAACTTCTGCGGCATATAGCCGAGCATGGCGTGGAGCGCGCCGTCATCTTTTATCGGGTCAAGGCCCAGCACGCTGGCCGAGCCTTCATCCGGCTTCAGCAGCCCCGCCAGCATGCGCATCAGCGTGGTCTTTCCCGCACCGTCCGGGCCGACCAGCCCGGTCACGTAGCCTTTCCGGATGGTGCAGTTCAGCGGCGCGACCGCAGGCTTATCCATCCCCTTAAAGCGTTTAACCAGACTGTTGAGCTGAATAACCGCGTCATTCATGTCGTTCCCCGCTGTTCACTTTTACGGTGACGGGCATGCCCTGGCGCAGGGCGTCGTCCGCATCGGTCACGATAATGCGCAGGCGATACACCAGGTCGGTACGCAGGTCCGGCGTTTCTACCGTTTTCGGCGTGAATTCGGCGGTAGGGGAGACAAAGCCCACCTTGCCGTGATACGGCTTGTCCGGGCGACCGTCGGTATAGAGCAGCAGCTCGCGGCCCGGCTGCATCTGGCCGAGATTAGGCTCATCAATGTAGGCACGTACCCAGACCGGGCGGGTCAGGGAGAGGGTTAACACGGTGCTGCCCGCGCTGAGCATGCTGCCCGGCTCGACGGCGCGGGTCATCAGCGTGCCGTCAGACGGTGCGATGAGCGTGGTGTCGTGCAGATCCAGCTCTGCCTGCGCCAGCTGGGCCTGCGCCTGTTCAAGGCTGGCTTTCGCCTGGGCGATATCCTGCGGGCGGTTACCGGTGTGGTACTGGCTTAATTTATCCTGCGCGGACTTCAGGGTTGCCTGCGCCTGGTCGCGGGAGGAGCGCGCATTTTCCAGGTCATTTGCGGAAATGGTGCGGCTTTTCCACAGCCCCTGCTGGCGGGCGTAGAAGTTCTGCGCGTAGTCATAGGCCGCCTGTGCCTGTTTGACGGCGGCAGCGGCCTGGGCGATCTCTTCGTCGCGATAGCCGGCCAGCATCAGGTCATACTGCGCCTGCGCAACGGAGACGCCCGCTTTGGCCTGCAGCAGCGCGTTCTCATAGGGCGCTTTGTCCAGCATCCCCAGCGTCTGCCCGGTTTTAATGGCATCGCCTTCGTCAACGCTCAGCGAGGCGAGACGTCCGCCGACGCGGAAGCTCATGTTCACCGTGCGAATATCCACGTTACCGTACAGCGTCAGGCCTTTATCCTGATGGCTCTGATACCACAGCCATCCACCGACGCCCGCGGCAAGCAAAACAACAACCACCAGAATGATGGCGATAGGTTTTTTCATGACTTCAGGCTCCTTTGCGTTAAGCCTTGCAGGATCAGATCGAGATGACAGGCGATCACCTCACCGATCTGCGCGGCTTTATCCTCATCAAATTGTGTCCAGCCGGTGCGTAACAGGATGGTTTCCCGGCCCAGACGGAAGGCCAGGATTTCACCCAGCAGGGCGTGGGTATGCAAAATTGTCTCGGTATCGTTGGCATCCCGCCCGGTATAGGCGGCGATCAGCCGGGTCAGGTGGGTATGCATCGGGGCAATGACCCGATCGTGTACCCGCTGATAGGCGGCAGTGGGGGAGAGCTGCTCGCGGGAGATAAACTTGCTCAGGTTGAGCGTATCGTCGTGCGTCAGCACGCGGATCATGTTGTGGCAGGCACTCAGGATCAGCTGGCGGATGGCCTCGCGATCGGGCGACGGCTGGCCGAGCAGCGCGGTGGCCTCCTCGACGTGCGGGTGAAACTGCGTGCCGATAAAATCGGCAATCCACTCGGCGCAGGCGAGATATAAATCCTCTTTTGAGCCAAAATAGTAGGTAATCGCCGCAATGTTTTGCCCGGCCAGCGCGGCGATATCGCGCGTGGTCGCGTGCAACCCATACTCACCAAACTGCGCCAGCGCGGCGGCAATAAGCTGGTTTTTGGCCTGTTCACCTTTGGTTGTTGTGGGTGTTGTATTCATGGCGGCATTAAAAATTAATCAATCGATTGATTAAGATTATGCCTGATTCGCATCCCCGTCGAGGGAACGCTGAGGGATATTTTATGCGCCACGTCACAAAAGCTGCTACACTCCGCCCCTTCGCGACATTGTGGTTTTTGTCCTCTCAATTGTTATATCTCCCTGAAAACTACACCTGTGATGGTCGGGGCGGTTCGGAGTTTTTATGTCTTTTGATTCCCTTGGCCTGAACCCGGAAATTCTGCGCGCGATCGCAGAGCAGGGCTACGTTGAGCCAACCCCAATCCAGCAGCAGGCTATTCCTGCCGTTCTTCAGGGCCGTGACCTGATGGCCAGCGCCCAGACCGGCACCGGTAAAACCGCGGGCTTTACGCTGCCGCTGTTAGAGCTGCTGGTAAAAAACCAGCCGCACGCCAAAGGCCGTCGTCCGGTTCGTGCCCTGATCCTCACCCCAACCCGCGAGCTGGCCGCGCAGATTGGCGAGAACGTGCGTGACTACAGCCGCTATCTCAACATTCGCTCGCTGGTGGTGTTCGGCGGGGTCAGCATCAACCCGCAGATGATGAAGCTGCGCGGCGGCGTGGACGTGCTGGTGGCAACGCCGGGCCGTCTGTTGGATCTGGAACACCAGAACGCGGTGAAGCTGGATAACATCGAAATTCTGGTGCTGGACGAAGCCGACCGCATGCTCGACATGGGCTTTATTCACGACATTCGCCGCGTGCTGGCCAAGCTGCCGCCGCGTCGTCAGAACCTGCTCTTCTCCGCGACCTTCTCCGACGAGATCAAGGCGCTGGCGGAAAAGCTGCTGCATAACCCGCTGGAAGTAGAAGTGGCGCGCCGCAACACCGCTTCTGAGCAGGTGACGCAGCACGTTCACTTTGTTGATAAAAAGCGCAAGCGCGAACTGCTCTCCCAGATGATCGGCCAGGGTAACTGGCAGCAGGTGCTGGTCTTTACCCGCACCAAGCACGGCGCGAACCACCTGGCGGAACAGCTGAATAAAGACGGCATCCGCAGCGCGGCGATCCACGGCAACAAGAGCCAGGGCGCGCGTACCCGTGCGCTGGCGGACTTCAAGTCTGGCGACATCCGCGTGCTGGTGGCGACCGACATCGCTGCCCGTGGCCTCGACATTGAAGAGCTGCCGCACGTGGTGAACTACGAGCTGCCAAACGTGCCGGAAGACTACGTGCACCGTATCGGCCGTACCGGTCGTGCGGCGGCCACCGGTGAAGCGCTCTCTCTGGTTTGCGTGGACGAGCACAAGCTGCTGCGTGATATCGAACGCCTGCTGAAGAAAGAGATCCCGCGTATCGAAACCCCGGGATATGAAGTGGATCCGTCGATCAAAGCCGAGCCGATTCAGAACGGTCGCCAGGGCGGTCGCGGTCAGGGCGGCGGTGGTCGCGGCCAGCAGCCGCGTCGTGCCGAAGGTGGCGCGCTGAAGACAGCGGGCAAACCGCCGCGTCGTGGCAACGACAGCAAACCGGCCGGTGACAATCCGTGGCGCAGCGGCGAAGGCAAGCCGGCAGGGGAAGGGCAGCGCCGACGCCGCCCGCGCAAGCCTGCTAACCCGCAGTAATCTGGAAGCCCGGTCGTAAAGCCGGGCTTTTCTTTTTGCGGCAGCGAAGAGAAAGTGCCACAATAGTGGCTGTTTATACAGTATTTCAGGTTTTCCAATGGCTTTAACCGCGGCGCTGAAAGCGCAAATAGGCGCCTGGTATAAGGCGCTACAGCAGCAGATCCCCGATTTTATCCCCCGAGCGCCGCAGCGGCAGATGATTGCCGACGTGGCAAAAACGCTCGCCGGGGACGACGGGCGACATCTGGCGATTGAAGCCCCGACCGGCGTCGGGAAAACCCTGTCGTATCTCATTCCCGGCATCGCCATCGCGCGGGAGGAGGACAAAACGCTGGTGGTCAGCACCGCCAACGTGGCCTTGCAGGACCAGATCTTCAGCAAAGATTTGCCCCTGCTGCGCAAAATCATCCCCGACCTGCGGTTTACGGCCGCCTTTGGCCGCGGGCGCTACGTCTGCCCGCGTAACCTGGCAGGGCTTGCCAGCAGCGAGGCGTCGCAACAGGATCTGCTGGCGTTCCTCGACGACGATCTCACGCCCAACAACAAAGCCGAGCAGGAGCTCTGCGCAACGCTGAAAGCCGATCTTGATGGCTATAAATGGGACGGCCTGCGCGATCACACCGATAAAGCCATCAGCGACGATCTGTGGCGCAGGCTCAGCACCGACAAGGCCAGCTGTCTGAACCGCAACTGTCACTACTACCGCGAATGCCCGTTCTTCGTCGCGCGGCGTGAAATTCAGGAAGCCGAAGTGGTGGTGGCTAACCACGCGCTGGTGATGGCGGCGCTGGAGAGCGAAGCGGTGCTGCCGGAGCCGAAAAACCTGCTGCTGGTGCTCGACGAAGGCCACCATCTGCCCGACGTGGCACGCGACGCGCTGGAGATGAGCGCAGAAATTACCGCGCCCTGGTTCCGCCTGCAGCTGGATCTCTTCTGCAAGCTTGTCGCCACCTGCATGGAGCAGTTTCGCCCGAAAACCACGCCGCCGCTGGCGGTGCCGGAGCGTCTGAGCGACCACTGCGAAGAGGTTTACAGCCTTATCTCGTCTCTGAACAACATCCTGAATCTTTATCTTCCCGCAGCCCAGGAGGCGGAACACCGCTTTGCGATGGGCGAACTGCCTGAGGAGGTGATGGAGATTTGCCAGCAGCTGGCGAAGCATCTGGAAAAGCTGCGCGGGCTGGCGGAGATGTTCTTAAACGATCTCAGCGAGAAAACCGGCACCCATGACGTTGTTCGCCTGCACCGCATTCTGCTGCAGATGAACCGTGCGCTCGGCATGTTCGAAGCCCAGAGCAAGCTCTGGCGGCTGGCCTCGATGGCGCAGGCGTCGGGCGCGCCGGTCACCAAATGGGCCACCCGTGAAGTGCGCGACGGCCAGGTCCACCTGTTTTTCCACTGCGTGGGCATCCGCGTGGCCGATCAGCTGGAAAAGCTCATCTGGCGCAGCGTGCCGCACGTGGTCGTGACCTCCGCCACGCTGCGCTCCCTGAACAGCTTCTCGCGGCTGCAGGAGATGAGCGGCCTGAAAGAGAAAGCGGGCGATCGTTTTGTCGCGCTGGATTCGCCGTTTAACCACTGCGAGCAGGGGAAGCTGGTGATCCCGCGCATGAAGTATGAGCCGCTGATCGACAACGAAGAGCAGCACATTGCGGAGATGGCAGCCTACTTCCGCGAACAGATTGAGAGCAGAAAGTACCCCGGTATGCTGGTGCTGTTTGCCAGCGGACGGGCGATGCAGCGTTTTCTGGAACATGTGACCGACCTGCGCCTGCTTCTGCTGGTCCAGGGCGACCAGCCCCGTTACCGGCTGGTGGAAACCCATCGCAAGCGCATCGATAACGGCGAGCGCAGCGTGCTGGTGGGATTGCAGTCCTTCGCGGAAGGTCTGGATTTGAAGGGCGATTACCTGACGCAGGTGCATATTCATAAAATTGCCTTCCCGCCCATCGACAGCCCGGTCGTTATCACCGAGGGCGAGTGGCTGAAGAGCCTCAACCGCTATCCGTTTGAGGTGCAGAGTTTACCTGCGGCGTCGTTTAATCTTATTCAGCAGGTCGGGCGTCTGATCCGTAGCCACGGCTGCTGGGGGGAGGTGGTGATTTATGACAAACGTCTGCTCACCAAAAATTACGGCCAACGTTTGTTAAACGCGCTGCCGATCTTTCCGATTGAACAGCCAGAGGTGCCCGAGGTAAAAAAACGCCCGGCAACACTGACCGCCGGGCGCAGGAAAAGCATCCGTGCTAAGGGGCGCGGTCCTACTGGTAAGTGAAGGTCACCTGCACCACGCTGCTGAACGTCCCGGCGCTGACGGGCATAGAGGTGGCGTAGTAGCGCGCGGCGAGTGGGAAATCGACGCTATGATCGCTTTGATTAACCAGGGCGCTGAAGCTAGCCTGCGGGGCAATCGTAATGCGATCCAGGCGGTCTGCCAGCTCCAGCGCCAGCCCGCCGGAGCTGCCCGTGCTGGCAAATTTCGTCGGGTGTGCGCTGTCTGCCTGGCCGTTAAAGGTCGCGGTGGCGAGCGTGGTGGTGGACGGGCATTTTGACAGCGTAAGGTCAAAATTCTTCCACTCCCCGGTATCCCCCACATCCTTAAAATCGCTGGAGGCGGCTTGTCCCAGATCGATGGTCAAATTCTGACTGGCGCTGTCTACCGAGCAGGTATTGGCGATGATATTGCCTCTCATCTGGATCGCGATCTCATCGGCATGCGCCTGCGTGAGAAGGCCTGCCAGTAGCAGTAAGGTGATTTTTTTCATTTATATCCCAACGTAATCGTGGCAATGCTGTTTGCTGTGCCGGGGGTGACGCTGGCTGCCGTTTGTTGATATGCGACCTCAAACGGGATCGCCAGCGGAACGTTCGCTTGTGCGATGGCTGCCGTATTTTTGTAGGTATCAAAGTCGGCGACTTCGCCATCGAACAACATGCGTACCCCTACACCGGTTGCCACGCCGCTCTCCTGAGTGAGTTTGATGACGCCGGGAAAATCTGTTTCATAACCGTTTGCGCTGGAAACCATGACTTCGGGCTGCACGGTGTCGTTGCAGTTGACGGTAACGTCGAACGTCTGAGGCGACGTCAGGGTTCCTGTCCCGGTGAAGTCGCTGACCGGGAAATCGCCCAGCGTTACGGTAAGGCTTTTCGGCGAAACGGAGCAGGTGACTTCGTTGAACGTGACGTTACCTGAATAGGAAATGGTGTTCGGACTGCCTATGCCCTCCTGATTGTAAACGCCAAGCCCAAACTCCGTCTGAGCCTGAGAAAGCGAGCCTGAGGACACCGTGGAGCTGGTTTTCACCAGCTCCAGAGTCACGTCAAAATTGAACGAGAGCTGTCCATCTGAAGAGAGATACCCCACCGGCGTATTGCGGGAATCACAGTGGACGCCACCGGCCCCCTGGATGCGTTGCCCCTGATCGTTCATCAGGGCGATACCAATCCCGGCGACACCAGAGTCGTACACGCCCGGCAGGCCCGGTATTTCTGAACCGGAACCATAATAGCAGGCCACTATTTCCATCCCCGGGCTGTAGGTGCTGGAGCAATTCCCGGCAACGTGCACCGTCTGCTCTGAACCCGGAATGGTCGCGCCAACGGCCAGCGAGGTGGGAACAGAGATGGAGGCCACATCAATCATCTTTGGCATATCCGGTGACGTGCATGACGCTTTCGCGTGCGGCATGAAAAATGCGGATATTCCCAGCACTAACAATAAAAAACTCTGTTTAACGATTTGCATCATCTTTCGTCTCAGCCAGTGCATTACTGACATGGTGCGGCAGCGGTAATAATGCCGGATTTATCTCTCTCTTCAGCCAGCGCGTACTGCGCGATGCATTGTTCGCTGGCATTGTCACCCCACGCAACGGAGAGTTTTCCGCGTGCGGGAAGACCGGAGAGGTACGTTTGGCCATCGGAGCCAACGATAAATTCGCTGTCCTTATCCTCAGTAGTCACCGTCGCGCCGAAGGGCAGCGGTTTACCGTTGTGCGTGAGCGTCATCAGCACGCGATTGCCCACGCGGGTGTTAAAGCTGGCGCGCACCACCGCTCCCCGCGTTGGGGTGACGACCTGCGCCGCGTGCGTTACGTCGGCATCGTCCGGCAGCGTTTCGGTATCCAGCGCAATGGTGTTATGGCGATACGCGGTCACAAACGGCACGACGGTGTAGCCGCGGAAATCGGTCTCAACGCCCGTCTGGTTAGCGATATGCGTCCCGTGCGTTCCCGGTGCCTTCACCAGCGCGATGGTCTCACCCAACGGCTGGCTCAGGGTGATGCCGTTCGCATGGGCAACCACGCCGCCCTGCAAACCGACGTTCACGGTCTGCTGATATTTATCCTGACTGACGCCTGCGCTCACTTCGCCATAGGTCGCTTTATAATCGGCGTTGATGCTGGTGGAGTTACCGCTGCCGGTGCTGCTCAGCCCTTCCTGGATGTTCCAGTTCAGGTTGTCCTCTTTCAGCGCCGTGCCGTTCAGGCCGAAGTTCTGCGTCGTGCCGTCTTTGGTGTTGTTCAGGTTGTAGGTGGCCCAGGTGTTATGCATCCAGCGGTCCAGCGGCACCGAGACGCTCAGCGAGAACTGGTTGTCGTTTGTGACCTCGTTACCGTCTTCATCGCTGTCCTGGGTGTTTTTGTTCATGCTGTAGCTGAGGCTGTAGCTCACCCCGTGCCAGCTATTGTTGTAGCTGACGCTCATCGAGGTCATGTTCTGGCTCTGACTCCAGTACGTCTCTTTCACCATGCTCAGGGTGACGGATCCCCAGCCTTCCGGCAGCGTCTGGTCGATGGTGGCTTCGGTTCGGGCGCGGCGCTGCTGCGGTGCAGACCAGTCGTCGGAGCGGGTATATGACTCCATGGTGTCTTCAAGGGTGTAAAACCCTTTGCTGTTGTAGCGGTAGCCGGCCAGTGAGAAGTTGGTGCCTGACCGGGCGATGTCTTTGCTATAGCGCACGCGCCATGACTGGCCTTTGCTGGCCTGCTGTTTTTTCAACAGAGCCTTCGCGCGGGTCACGTCAATGGAGAAGGCGCCTAAATCGCCCATGTTTTTCCCGACGCCAGCCGCCTGAGACTTGTAATGGCTGCTCTGCTGCACGCCACCGTAGGCGGTGAAACCGTAGGGTAAACCGTAGATGGCGCTGCCCTGGGCAAACGGGGTCTTCTCGACGTCGTTGTCATAAGAACGGTAGCGTCCGGCAGTCACGCTGTAGCGCAGATTTTTTTCACGCTGCAATACCGGCACGGAGGCAAACGGCACGACGAAATGGCTTTCGCTGCCGTCGGTCTCTTTCACGGTGACCTGGAGATCGCCGCTGCTGCCGGTGGGGTAGAGATCGTTAATTTCGAACGCGCCGGGGGCGACCGTGTTCTGATAAATGATGTAACCGTTCTGGCGTACCACCACCTGCGCGTTACTGTGGGCGGTGCCGCGAATAATGGGGGCGTAGCCTTTTTCACTGTCCGGCAGCATGTCGTTATCGGATTTCAGCTCCACGCCGGTGTAGGGTACGCTGTCAAAAACGTCGGAAGGCGAGGAACTCTGGCCGACGGTGAGGTCGCTTTTCATCGCCACCATATCGCGTTGCGCGTAGGTATATACGGAGGTGAATTTTTGGTCCTCCTCGTTACCCGTGGTGCTGCGATTCCAGGTGGAATAGTTGCGAATGCGCCATGCGCCAATGTTCAAACCCGGACGCAGGTTAACGTACTGGCTGCTGTTATCCTGTTCACCCGGCTGGCGCGCATGGCTTTGGCTGGCATTTGCACTGTAGTTAAGCAGGCCCGCGTTAATTCCTTCGTCAAACTCTTTTGGGTCAATGTAGCCGCGAGGCACCTGACCGAGCGCCGACTGGGGAATGCTCAGCAGCAGTTGCTGGTTGCGAACGCGGAAGGTCGCGGATGCCGCAGGGATGGCGTGTAAATCGGCGCACTGGCCTTTGGCTTTCAGCTGCGGATATTTTTGGGTCTTGATCCCGAGGCTTTTTAAATCGTCCACGGTAAAGCAAGGTTGCAGCGTGCTGTTGCCCTGATCGTCTTTCTGCAGCGTAAAGGTGACATCGCGGGTATCAATTTTATTATTATTGATAAACACCGTAACCTGATATTTACCCGGCGCCTGGCCAGGGCCTTTTTCATAGATGGATAAATCGGTTTTTCCCTGCTGGGGATTATCAATATCCAGCAGGGCAGGGTTAAAATAATCATCAGCCATAACCTGATGCGCAAAGATCGCCATTACCAGGCCAAAAAGAATGACCAGCAATGACGAAAATCGGCAGGTGAACGGCTTTTTATGGCTGTACATGATTATTTTATTACCGGGGAAAAGTATTAATGAACGGATTTCGACCAGGTATGGCTGATGCTGCCGTAATCAGTAATAATGGAATACGTCACGTTCGAGCCTCTGACATTACCCGGTATGGCAAAATGCGTTTCTGTTTTTGGAACGGCCCAGGTCGCTTTCGTCACTTTCTGACCATTCAGGGTGACTGCCTGGAAATTCATATAAAACGGCGTGGGGTTATTCACCACCAGCTCGTTACCTTCGCGACGCCATTCAAGCTTATCGGCCACGTCTTCTGGTCTGCCTTTTACCGCAGACGGGCGATACAGCAATTTAATACGGGTATTAATCGCAATTTGCAGCGTATTCACGCCTTCCACCTGCTTTGAGGAAGGGATCGCTTTAATATTCAACCAGTACAGGGATTCCCTGTCTTCAGGCAAATTTCCGCCCGTACGTACCACGCGCAGAACGTTATCTTCTTTCGCATCCAGACGGAAAAGCGGCGGGGTGATGAGGAACGGGGCTTTGGCCAGGTTTTTACCGCCGGAATCAACCCAGGACTGTACCAGATAATCCGTCGCATCTGGATTTGAAAGACCAAGAGATGATTCCTTTTTATCTCCCTGGTAGACCAGACGGGTGCCATTAATAATGACGCCCGCATGTGCAGTGGCGGCTACCAGTAAAAGCGTGCTCAGTAAATAACCGTGGCGCATACAGATTTCTCAATAAATAGATGAGATATTAATGCACGCAAAAGCATTAATATCTCAGGATTGATAAGATCAGTTATAAATAACGGTGAAGGTCGATACAGAGTTAGCAGGGCCTGCGGTGATCGCAGCGCCGGTTTGGATATAACGGGCACCAAATTCCAGATCGTTAACCGCCGTACCGGAGGTTAATTGATACTGCTGCGATGGCGTATACAGGCTGACAGGCTGCTCTGAGGCATCAACCAGCTGAATTGCCACACCGGTCGCCGCATCGCTATCTGGCGTTAAGGCCAGCGTAGCGTTGTTATTCGCATCTGGCGTACCGCCGAAATTAATGGCTGCGGAGGTGACCGTGTCAGGACAATTCGTTAACTGAATATCAAACTTCGTTAATGTGCTGGTAGAGCCAGCACCGGTAAATACCGTTTTAGACACTTTTCCCAGCTGAACATTTAATGGATTACTTAATCCATTCACAACCTGACAAGCAGAATCGATAATTTCACCGGTGAAATTGATCTGACCTTCACCGCTTGTTGCCGCAAACGTGGATGCAGAACATCCCACCGCTGCGGCGATGATTAAACCTAAAGCAACCTTGTTCATAACAAATCCTGATATGTTTCTGGTGAGAGCGTTGCCTGGACGTTTTCACCGTTGACCCTTAATGACTTTCCGCTGGTTATTTAAACAAATAATGGTGCATTAAGAATCTTCTGCAGAAATCACAAATAATTGAAATAATGCTTGAGTTTCTTTTTTATCCTTAAAAACAGAACGTTGATGATGTAGAAAAAAACTAACGTCCGAACGTTTAACAGGGCTATATTGTTACCAGAAGGATATTTTCAGGAGAGATGTCGTGGATTATCGCAAGATTATCAAAGAGGTAGGCAGGGGCAAAAACCACGCCCGCGATCTGGACCATGAAACTGCTCGCGCCCTGTATACCCGAATGCTCGATGGCGAGGTACCTGACCTGGAGATGGGCGGCATACTGATTGCGCTGCGTATCAAAGGCGAAGGCGAAGCGGAGATGCGCGGTTTTTACGAGGCGATGCAGGCGCAAACGCTGCGCCTGACGCCGCCGGTGGCAAAACCGATGCCGATTGTCATCCCGAGCTATAACGGCGCGCGCAAGCAGGCAAACCTCACTCCGCTGCTGGCGATCTTATTGCATAAGCTGGGGTTCCCGGTGGTGGTTCACGGGGTCAGCGAAGATCCCACCCGCGTGTTGACGGAGACCATTTTCGGCATGCTGGGGATTGAGCCAACGCGTCATGCAGGACAGGCGCAGGCGAAGCTGGATGGCCATCAGCCGGTTTACATCCCCGTCGGAGCCCTGTGCCCGCCGCTGGAAAAGCAGCTGGATATGCGCTGGCGCATGGGCGTGCGCAACAGCGCCCACACCCTGGCGAAGCTGGCGACGCCGTTTGCAGAAGATGCCGCATTGCGCCTTTCCAGCGTATCGCACCCGGAATACGTGGGGCGTGTCGGGAAATTTTTTGAGGAGATTGGCGGCAGGGCGCTGCTGATGCACGGTACAGAAGGTGAGGTGTATGCCAATCCACTGCGCTGCCCTCAGCTGATGCTGATCGATTCTGCCGGTACGCGCGCTGTCCTGGCGCGCGGGGAAGAGAATACGGACGTCATTCTCCCTGAAGCGAAAGACCCGCACACCACCGCGCACTGGATTGAACAGTGCCTCGCCGGAAACGTGCCTGTGCCGCAGTCTATTAAGCTGCAGATGGCCTGCTGCCTGCTGGCAACCGGGGAAGTTGATACGGTCGAGGCCGGTCTCAAACGCGTGGACGCGGCGTTTTAGGCAAAAAAAAGCCCGTCCAGTGGCGGACGGGCAAGCAAGGGTAACAAACAACAGGGTCAATGAGGGTTGGAGCAGCTCACCAGAGGGTTTGGCGAGGGGACAGCATTCATTCAGGCGATTATTTGTAGATAACCGCGGTACCGCTCAGCTTGTTATTGCCGTTAGCGGAGGTAATGGTGTATCCGCTTGCACCGGCAGCAGCTGCTTTCTCAGCCAGTTTGGCTTCCAGACCGTCCAGGGTGGTCGCGCCATCAGCACTCACCACACCGACTTTGTTCATGTTCTGTGCCTGAGCAGAAGAGACTGGCTCTACGGCGAAAGCGCCGAAAGACAGAGCGGACAGGGCAACAGCAGCTACAGCATATTTGATGGTTTTCATAAGTAATCTCTCGCAGGTGTTTCTGTTAAGGGGACGATGTTCCGTCGATGTGATGAGTATCACGTTTTTTCTTGAGAGATAAAATCGAAGAGAATTGACGTGGTCAATCAAAAAAATTGAATAACAAATAACTTATTGATTACTAATAAATTCAAAGTGGCGCTTTACACTTCTTGTGGATGCGCTTTACAGAACAAAAATGAAGGGCACATTTTGCTACGCGGTTCGCTAAAAATCGTGAGCGTAAAGGTAAGCGCCCCGGCGGTTAACTTAGGTAAAGGAAAGTCAACGTAACTGGCTATCTTTCGAACCTCTGCGATTATAACCTGAATGTGAAGCATTTTTTGAATCTTTATTCTGCTGACACGTAATGCATAACCTTACGCCTGGCATGGCTTTTCGCCGCGCCTCCGGGATCGGTTCTCCACACTCTTCGCACTCCTCCAGGCTTTCGCCGCGTGGGATTTCACCGCGAGCGCGCGCAACCGCATCTTCAATCGTACTGTTGATCTGTTCGTTTACGGCGTCATCATTCGCCCAACCGGAAGCCATAGCATTCTCCTGAAATGGTGTTATGCCCTGCTTTTAATATGGGGTTAAAAAATGAACAATCAAGGCGAAGAAGAGAGCAAACTGCATCTGGCAGGCAGATGCAGTCATGGGGTGGGGCAGATTATTTATAGATGGTCGCTGTGCCGTACATATGGTTATCTCCGCCAGCGGAATTCACCACGAAGCCTTTTGCACCTTCCTGGCGGGCTTTTTCCGCCAGTTTATTCTGCAGATCGTCCAGGTTACTGGCGCGGCTTACGGAGACGGTGCCTGCAGGCTGAAGCTGGCTGGTGTCGGTACTCTGGGTCAGCGACTGAACGGCCATCGCAGAAAATGACGCGGTCGTCAGGGCGGCGGCGATAACAACAAGGGTCAGGTACTTTTTCATAATCACATCCTCATGAGGAAACAACAGGTGATTCCCCTTAAGTTTAGAAGCCTGACGAGTGTGACTTAGCGCAAATATTTGATGATGATCTGCTTATTTTTTGAACGATAAAAGTTGACATTACGCTGACAGATCATAGACATAAAGGTGTTTGATTTATGGCGGCTTTTTCAGCGCCGCAGAGAAAGATTTACCGTTGGGCCAGCAAAGGGTATCTTACGCCGCTGTTTAAAGGAGAACGCCATGACTTCCCAAAAGCCGGGATTGCACCCACGAAACCGCCACCGCAGCCGCTACGACATGAATGCGTTATGCCTGAGCTGCCCGCCGTTAAAGGACTATATTGTCCAGACCCCCGCGGGTGAACCTTCGGTCAACTTTGCTGACCCCCAGGCGGTTAAAATGTTGAACAAAGCGCTGCTCGCACATTACTACGGTGTGGCGAACTGGGATATTCCGGAAGGCTTTCTCTGTCCACCCGTTCCGGGCCGCGCGGATTACCTTCATCACCTTGCCGATCTTCTGGCTGAAGACCGTGATGGCATTATTCCTCAGCAGGCGACCGTGCTGGATATCGGCACCGGGGCGAACCTGATTTACCCGCTGATCGGCGCGCATGAGTATCACTGGCGC
Organism: Enterobacter sp. fkY84-1; assembly: GCF_052974705.1. Lineage (NCBI taxonomy): Bacteria > Pseudomonadati > Pseudomonadota > Gammaproteobacteria > Enterobacterales > Enterobacteriaceae > Enterobacter > Enterobacter sp. fkY84-1. The sequence goes on from NZ_CP169393.1 coordinate 1,391,265, forward strand.
TTTACCGGAAGCGAAATCGGTGCCGAGGCCTTCGCCAGCGCCCAGGCGATTATCAACGCGAACCCGGGATTAAGCCGCGCCATTCGCCTGCGTCGTCAGAAAGAGGCCGCCTCAATCTTCAACGGCATTATTCATAAAAATGAAACCTATGACGCCACGATGTGCAACCCGCCGTTCCACGATTCGGCGGCAGCAGCCCGCGCGGGCAGCGAGCGCAAGCGCCGCAACCTGGGTCAGGCTGAAGACGCCGCGCTGAACTTCGGCGGTCAGCAGCAGGAGCTGTGGTGTGAAGGCGGCGAAGTGGCCTTTATCCTGCGCATGATTGCGGAAAGCAAACAGTTTGGCCGTCAGGTGAAGTGGTTTACGACGCTGGTTTCCCGCGGAGATAACCTGCCGCCACTTTACCGCGCGCTCACCGAAGCGGGCGCGGTGAAAGTAGTGAAAAAAGAGATGGCGCAGGGCCAGAAGCAAAGCCGCTTTATCGCCTGGTCATTTATGGACGATAACAAACGCCGCAAATAGCGCTGCGTCGCAGGCCGGGTCAGGCGAAGCCGCCACCCGGCAATCCGGCTACAGCGTCGGCTCCTGCGGAGGGAGCGGCGCTGCGGGCGGCGGCAGGACCTGATACGTCTGTACCGGCATCCGCACGTTCGCCAGATCGAAGTGCTTTTTCACCATGCTGTCGAGCGCAAAGCGCACCGTCCACTGCTTCAGCGGCTGGGTGGTGAACGACACGCGCAGGGTAAAGGCCGTGTTCGTCAGTCCGACGATACCGGCAAATGACGGCTCGCCAATCACCAGCCCGCGAATATCCTCCATCTGCATCAGCTCTTCTACCGCATCGCGCAGCGCCTGCTTCGCTTTATCGGCATCCTCATGACGATCCACATCGTAGTTCGCCACCACGGAACCAATGCCGCGCACAAAGTTGGCAAAGGTGGTGATCGAAGACCAGGGGATGATGTGGTACGCCCCGGTATCCTGACGCACGCCCACCGAGCGAATCGACATCCGCTCCACCGTGCCGGTCAGCGGCCCGATGGTCACCAGATCGCCCGTGTTCATCCCGTTCTCAAACTGGATAAAGATGCCGGTAATAATATCCTTCACCAGCGTTTGCGACCCGAAGGAGATCGCCAGCCCCAGGGCACCTGCACCGGCCAGCAGCGGGGCGATATTCACCCCGATTTCTGACAGCACAATCATGATGGTGATGGTACTGATGATGACCGCCAGCGCGTTGCGGAACAGCGTCAGCAATGTGCGGGCCCGCGCGCTGGGCAGGGGCCTGCCGTGAATATCCGACACCAGACGGTTCTCGATGAGGCTCGCCAGCAGCGTCCAGCCGACGGCAGAGAAGAACAAAATCAGCGCGATGCGAATCAGAATGTCGACCGTTTTTTCACCTGCGCCGTTATGCAGCCAGTTCCAGAAATCAAACAGGCTCCACGCGTTAAGGAGCAGCATGATCGCCACGCAGACGGTGAGAATGCGCGCCACCTTGAGGGATACCGACATCCAGCCGTTCACCCGTTTTTGCAGTTCCGGGTAATTACGCTGTACCTGCGGCGACAGGGTGATGGTTTTCGAGATCCAGCGCGACAGCAGCCCCGACACAAACGCCGCAATGCCGATAATCGCCAGGCTTTTGAACGTCGCCCCCATCATAAATTTCAGGCTGTTTCCCGGGTCGAACAGCGAGAAGAAGCACAATACGATGAAGTAGGCGCTTGCCAGCCAGTGCCACACCAGGGCGAATGCGCGAATAAACAGGCTGAAGAACGAGAGGGAACGATCGGCCAGATGCAGCAGGCTCTCGGTGATGGTCTTTTTATTGTGGAAGATAAGGTACAGCGACCAGACGGTAATGCAGAGCATGATAATGACGTTTGCCAGCGCGCCAAACTGCACGTTCACCTGGTTGGAGATGATCGGCACGGCAACCAGCAGACCGTAGCCAATCAGCCCGCTGAGCACGCTCAGGCGCAGCGCCCAGTATGTCGCGCTCTCGTCCCGAATGGAGAAGGGACGCAGCGCCGGCACGTGAGGGCAAAAGAGTAACCGCAGCAGCGCCTTGAAGAACTCAATCAGGGCAAAGGCATTCAGGAAAAGCGACTGCTGGAAGGCGATGGTTTTGTTGCCCGCGTTCAGCCTGTCGGCCAGCATCTGGCCTAAGAACAGCGTCAGCGCCAGCAGCAGTAAATCGATGATAAACGCTGAGGCGATCATCAGCGGCAGGTGCAGCCAGCTGCTTTTCTGCTGATTCTTTCTGCGTCCCCATTGCCCCATTTTGCGGTACAGCGGCCACGCGCACAGGCGCACCAGCCAGTAAAAAAGGAAGACTGCACCGGCCAGCATCAGGAACTGCATGGCGGCGGCGGTAAACGTTTGTGGGTTAAACGGCTTATGCGGTGAGCCAATCAGGTTGCGGTAGAGCTGGGCAAAGCGCGAGGAGAGCGCTTCCCCATAGTGGCGGCTCACGTCGGTGACATTTTCCAGCACCGTTTTTTGCTCCTCCTCCTGCGGAGGGGTGAGGGTCGGAACGGTTTCCTGGGGCGGCGTGGCGGCGGCTTTGCGCAACTGCTCGATTAATTCCTTTCGGGAGGTGTCGTTCTCAAGAACGTCGGCAAGCGCGCCGTAAGCCGCTTTCTTCTGTTCAACATCCGGTTCCTGAGGGGGCGTATTTTGCTGGCTGGCGGTTGTTCCGGTGGTCACACCGGGGATCGCGACGGCGAACGATGGCGCACTAAACAGGCTAATCAACAGCAACAGGATCCACGGCACGGCGTCCTCCGGTGAAAATGTCGAACAAAATGATAAGTATAGAAGTCGGGACGCGGAGGGGGATTTTTGGGAACAATCTGGCGTAAAAAAGCCGGGCAGGCCCGGCTTAGCGTAACGCGAGGGATCAGGAGACGTGCTGCAGGAACTCCTGCAAACGCGGGCTCGGCGGGTTCGCAATCAACTCCTGCGGGTTACCGTCTTCCGCGATACGGCCTTTATCAATAAAGATCAGGCGGGACGCCACTTTCTCCGCGAAGCCGATTTCGTGGGTCACGATAACCATCGTCATCCCTTCTTCCGCCAGATCCTGCATGACCTTCAGCACCTCGTGACGCAGCTCCGGGTCGAGTGCGGACGTAGGCTCATCAAACAGCATCAGCTTCGGTTTGACCGCCAGCGCACGGGCAATCGCCACGCGCTGCTGTTGACCACCGGACAGCTCGGAAGGGTAATGATGGGCGCGTTCTGCGAGGCCGACTTTCGCCAGCAGATCTTTCGCCAGCGCTTCTGCCGCCGCTTTGTTGGCACCGCGCACGCGCAGCGGGCCAAACATCACGTTCTCCAGCGCCGTCAGGTGCGGGAACAGGTAGAACTGCTGGAACACCATGCCCGCTTCCTGACGAATCAGACGGTCATCCACTTTCGGGTCATTCACCTTCAGACCGTCGACAATCAGATCGCCGCTGGTGATCTCTTCCAGCTTGTTGATGCAGCGCAGCAGGGTCGACTTACCGGAGCCGGATGGCCCGATAATCACCACCACTTCACCCTGTTTGATGTTCAGATCGATATTGTGCAGCACCTGGGTTGCGCCAAAGTGCTTGGAAACGTTTTTAAATTCAATCACAGGATTTTCATCCTTCTTTCAAGACGACGCAGAACGAAGCTCAGAACCAGAGTAATGATCAGGTAGACAACGGCCACCGCACTCCAGATTTCCAGCGCGCGGAAGTTGCCAGCAATGATCTCCTGCCCCTGACGGGTCAGTTCGGCCACGCCGATAACAATGAACAGCGACGTATCTTTAATGCTGATGATCCACTGGTTACCCAGCGGTGGCAGCATGCGACGCAGCGCCAGCGGCAGAATAACGTGGCGGATCGTTTCGCGACGTGAAAGGCCTAATGCCAGACCGGCTTCACTGAACCCTTTATGAATCGACAGCACCGCACCGCGGGTAATTTCCGCAATGTAGGCGCCCGAGTTGATCATAATGGTGACGACGGCGGCGCTGAACGGGTCGATACGCAGGTCGGTGAATGCCATAGGCAGGGCGAAGTAGATGAACATGACCTGCACGACAATGGGGGTGCCGCGGATCACTTCGATGAAAACCAGTGCGATGTGGTTTGCAATCCAGCCACCGTAGGTGCGGGCGAAACCGGCGACAAGACCGATAATCAACCCGCCAACCAGACCCAGGACCGAAATCCACAGGGTCATTTTAGCGCCTTCAAGCAAGAGTGGAATGGCAGGCCAGATGGCGCTCCAGTCAAACTGCATGATGTATTCCTGTATACCGTGGTGAAAAACGAAAAACGTAGGCCCGGTAAGCGGCAGCGCCACCGGGCGTTACAAACCTGAATTCAGGTGAAATTATTTAGGCTCGGTACCGAACCATTTTTTGTAGATTTCGTTATAGGTGCCGTTCTCTTTCAGCGTTTTCAGCGCGCCGTTAACTTTCGTGCGCAGGTCGTCGCTGCCTTTCGGGAAGGCGATACCGTACTGCTGAGCTTCCAGAGATTCGCCCACAGATTTGAACTTGCCGTTGCCCGCGGTTTTGATGAAGTACAGGATGTTTGGCGTGTCGTGCAGCACTGCGTCAGCGCGGCCGGTACCCAGCTCCATGTACGCATTGTCGATGTTCGGGAACTGGCGCAGGTCTTTGGTTTTGATATTCGCTTTCGCGTAATCAACTGACCCGGTGCCGCTCTTCACTGCCACCACTTTGCCGTCGAGATCTTTCACGCTTTTTACGTCGTTATTATCGGCTTTGACCATCACCAGCAGGCCGCTTTTGTAGTAGCCGTCAGAGAAGTCGATCGCTTTTTTACGCTCGTCGGTAATGGTGATACCCGCCAGCGCCAGATCAACGTTCTTGGTTTGCAGTGCCGGGATGATGCCGCTGAAGTCCATCGGCTTCAGGGTGTAATCCAGCTTGAGTTCTTTTGCGACTGCGGCCCACAGATCCACATCAAAACCAACGTATTTATCACCCTGTTTGAATTCAAACGGAACGAACGCCGTGTCGGTCGCCACAACCAGTTTGTCGGCAGCCTGAGAGGACACCGCAAAAGCCAGGGTAAGTGCAGCCAGTGAAACTTTTAATACAGACTTCATAGCATTTCCTTTTATATCCACGGGGCGATCCCCTGCGAGAACAGGTGGCACAATGAAAAAATCGTGCCAACTTTACAAGCTGTTGTTTTGCAAAGGGGATGATGTCATGCATTGCACAATAAATGGGGCAATGAGGTTTTATTGCACCAAAGTGGAGCACTGTTTTGGTGCGCTTCGTTTGGCTTAACTGACAGGGAGATATTTAGCGTAAATTCTGACGAAAAAACAATCTTCCGTTAACGGTTGTGTGAGGTGATTATTACAATTTCTTCACTTTTGCACGTTCTCAGGCAAAAAACGTGCACCATAGATGTGCAAAACCCTCACCGGAAGGCGAGGGTTTGATAGAAAATTCGTATGAATTATTCGATGTTAGATTCGATGAACCACAGGAACTGATCCAGATCGCGGGACGCGGCGGTGAAGATGTCTGCGGTATCTTCGTCTTTCGCTTCGCTAATCGCTTTGCGCACATCGTTCGCCACAATCGCGTAGCGGTCCGCCAGCTCTTTCAGGTGATCCTGAACGGTATGGATATCCAGCGGATAGCTTTTCAGCGGGGTTTTGCTGTTGATCACCTGTGTGGTACCCAGCGCCACGCCGCCTAACTGAACGGCACGTTCAGCCATCGTATCGAGGTGGGTAACCAGTGCTGTGCGGAAGCCATCCAGCATTTCATGAACGGCAATAAAGTTTGCACCGCGCATATTCCAGTGGGCCTGTTTGGTGATCAGCGAAAGATCGATGAACTGGATCACCTGGCGATTCAGCAACTCAATGGTCGCTTTTTTGTCGCTGTCCGATACATCGTTACGGGTATAAAGCAGATTAGACGCTTTCGTTTTCACCAGTTTAGCGGTACTCATAATCTCATATCCTCTTGATGTTTATGTCCCAGGTAATTACGGAACTAAGTATAGCACCGGATTTTTTCTCTGCGGTTTGGCTGTGCCTATCGGTTTAATAGCGAGAAGGGGGTTGAGAAATTAATGTATTGAAAATATTGAATAATTTTTAAATTGATACAGATCAATCTTAATTGCTGAATGAGGAAGTCAGCGCAGAGGGATATTTAGCTGGCAGGAATCAGAGTGTAAGAAATTATAACGACTGTCTTTTTGGCCTTTATTCTGCATGGCGTGGAAGCCATGCAGAATATATGGCCTTAGTTGATATCCACTTTCTCAACTTTAGGTTCGGGGCGCATGGTGAGCGTCGATCCCATTGATGCTGCGATTATCGAGCAGAGCGCCAGCGTTTGGGTCAATGTCAGGGTTTCACCGAGAAACACCATCCCGGAAATGGCTGCAAGCGCAGGCTCCATGCTCATCAGGGTGCCAAATATGCGCGTCGGCAGACGCGTAAGGGCAATCATCTCCAGAGAGTAGGGGAGTGCGGTAGAGAGAATCGCAACCGCCAGCCCGATGGGCATGACGGACCATTGCCAGATCGATTCTGTCGCCTGCGCCATGCCGATGGGCACAAACACGATGGCCGCAATCAGGGAACCCAGCGCCACCGTTGCCGGTCCGTGCTCTTCCCCTGCGCGCTGGCCGGTAAGGATATAGACAGCCCAGCAGGCACCTGCGCCCAGCGCCAGCGCTGCGCCCGTCAGGTCAATCTCAGAAACACTCTGGCCCAGCGGCAGCAGGAACCATAAGCCCAGTACGGCCAACACAACCCAGATAAAATCGACCGGACGTCGGGAGGAGAACAGCGCCACCGCCAGCGGGCCGGTAAACTCCAGCGCGACGGCAATACCCAGCGGTATCGTCTGGATGGAGAGATAGAACAGGTAGTTCATCGCCCCCAGGGAGAGTCCATAAAACAGCAGCGGTAAACGCTGCTCCTTTTTAAAGCGCAGTCGCCACGGTTTAAAAATGACCACCAGTATCGCCGTGCCCAGAACAATACGCAGGGCGGTCACCCCGGGCGCGCCAACCAGTGGAAAAAGCGATTTTGCCAGCGAGGCGCCGCTTTGAATGGACAACATGGCAATGAGTATGACTGCAACCGGCAACCAGACCGACGACGTGCGGGATAACCCAGGCATCCTTTCTCCTGTCAGCTTATGTCAAATGAGGTAAAGGTTGCAGTGTAAAGGAAATATGCGGCGACGGTTGAGGCGCTGTTGAAAAAAAAGCAGGTGAAATCCGTAAAATGGATAAGCGCTGGTGGATTTATCGCCTGTCAGATTAGGAATAATCTGGATGAATGTAACGGCGCAGACGCGCACTATGCGCATTTAGTAGTGAAAATTGCATGTGATTTGAAAGAGATAGCTTACGCTGGAAACGTTCTGTTACAGGAAAGGCTTCATTAGACATCACGAATCACAAAGAGTTTCGCAAATTTTTTTGATATATTTAAAACTTACGGACTTACTTGGATCACATTTGAGGTGGTTATGAAAAAAATTGCATGTCTTTCAGCACTGGCCGCTGTACTGGCTGTTTCCGCAGGTACCGCTGTAGCTGCTACTTCTACTGTTACTGGTGGTTACGCTCAGAGCGACTATCAGGGCGTGATGAACAAAGCTAACGGTTTCAACCTGAAGTATCGTTACGAGCAGGATAACAACCCACTGGGCGTGATCGGTTCTTTCACCTACACCGAGAAAGATCGTTCTGAAAACGGCGCATACAACAAAGGCCAGTACTACGGTATCACTGCTGGTCCAGCTTACCGTCTGAACGACTGGGCAAGCATCTACGGTGTTGTAGGTGTTGGCTACGGTAAATTCCAGCAGACCGAAAACGAAGGTCTGAACCGCACTGCAAGCAACAGCGACTACGGCTTCTCCTATGGCGCAGGCCTGCAGTTCAACCCAATCCAGGACGTTGCTCTGGACTTTTCCTATGAGCAGAGCCGTATCCGCAACGTTGACGTTGGCACCTGGATCGCGGGCGTAGGTTACCGCTTCTAATCACTTCGGTGATTAAATAAAAAATCCGCCCACTGTGGCGGATTTTTTTTGTCGAAGATAAAAGCAAAACGGCAACCTGAGGTTGCCGTTTTGAGTGTTGGTTCCCTCTCCCCGTGGGAGAGGGCATCGGTCCGCACGAGACGGCAATTACTTATTCTTAATATCAAAAATATCCGTACCCAGATGGTTGTAGTCAACTTTCTGTAACTTGAAGTTGGTAACGTACACTTGGGGAGCTTTCTTGTTAGAGACAAACGGGTAAGCGTTTTTTATCTGCCCGGCGGTAATCCCCGTCCACTGCGAGAAAAACTGCAGGAAATCATTTGCTGAACGACGTGCTTTAATAACGCGATGCGTTTTATCGTCACTCGACAGCACCATAAACGGCACCTGGAAGTTCTGCTGGAACTTGTCATCGTGCGCCAGGTACTGCACCTCTTTGCCGCGCTCCTTAAACGCCAGCCCGTGATCCGAGAAATAGACCAGGGAGAAGCTGTCGCCCGTATTGCGCAACTGATCGTACAGCTTGCTCAGCAGGTCGTCGGTTTGCGTCATGGTGTAGAGATAGCAGGAGGTCTCTTTGGACTGCACGAACTCCGCGTACTTCCCGCCGGTCCGATCGCAGGCCTGCGGGTGCGATCCCATCAGGTGCAGGACGATCAGCTGAGGCTGGGTGCGCGGGGTGGCGAAGACCTGTGCCGTCATTTTCAACAGCGCTTCGTCCTTGGTATTTTTGTCGGCTTCAAAGTCGCCATTTTTCAGGAACTGCACTTCGTCAGCCCGTTTGGCGATGCTGGCGATGGCCGTATCGTATTCGCCAATTTGCCCCTGATTAGAGAACCACCACGTCTGAAAACCTGCGCGGTTTGCCAGGGTGACGAAATTATCCTGATACTGCGGTTTGCCATCCACCACCCGGTTAAGGGTCAGGCCGAGCGATTTCTGCGTTGAGCCGCTGGCCGCGACATAATCGGTAAACAGGGTGCCTTTGACCGAACTCGCGAACGGAGTGTTGTCCCAGTGGCCGCCAAACGCCCCCATTGCATCGCGACGTGCGCTTTCGCCAATCACCACCACATAGGTGTGATATTTCGGCTTAACGGCCAGCACGTTCCAGGTGTCTTTCATATTGGAAAGCTCAGCCATGCGGGCCTGTTCGTCGAGAACCTCTTTATTATTTACCACGACGTCTTTCACGAAGCGGAAAACCGGATAGCCGATGTTAATAAGTCTTAGCTTACCGTCCCAGGGAATATTCTGGATGGGGGCGACAAACGCCACGGCAACGCTGAATACCAGACAGAGTATGTCGATCTTACCCCAGGATTTTTTCTCGCCCGGCTGACGGCGAATGGCGATAACGCCCAGCGCGAAGATAAAGAGCCCGACCACGTAGCTGTACCACGGGAAGATCGTCAGGATCTCCGTCGACTCTTCCATATTGGTCGAGTGCAGCGCCAGCAGGGTATTAAAGTTTGGCGAGCCGTAGGCCTGACCAAACGGGAAATAGAGTGCCGCAACCAGCGAACAGATGCCGATTAATGCTTTTTGCGCGCGCGGCGCGGCTCGCCACAGCACATGCAGAATGCAGGTGAAGGCCACCGCGTAGAGCAGACTAAAGGGATAACCGAGCGCAAAGTTAATCAGTAATGACTGCAAAAAGTAAAACCCCGTCCACGGGCTTAAGGCCCGGCTGCGGGTCACAACGGTATCTATCAGGGTTAAATTCATAGGTCACTATCATGGATGAAAACGCCATGTGCTCACCCTGGCGTCAAGGGTCATAACCTGCCTGACAGTGCGTGGAGAGGGAATGAGGGTCCGCTTCAGCGAGCCGCAAATTGTGCAGGGCTGCAAGAAGATAGTGCGAGCGCTAAATAATATCAACAGTTGCTAAGCAGATGTTTTGCGAAGGGGATTGCAAATCCGTAAAAAAGATCGGGAATAGGGCGGCTGGAAGCCAGTTTATAGCGAAAATGTGACGGGAAAATGAAGCGGCGTACCGCGACGCCGCTTAGTGGGAAGGTTTGTCATCCTGATGCGGTTTGCCGTTAAACATATCGCACAGCATGTTCAGCAGCATTAAGCGCACTTTAAAGGGTGAGTGGGTAAACACGGTCATGCACCTCTTGAATTCGTTCATAAGACCTCCTGATTTTTGATCCCTTCGATCCGTGAAGGGTGACTGCATTACATACAGATATAGCACAGGCTATATTGTATAGCTATGGCTATTTCGTTAATTTTTTGTGCTTGTGGAGGGATGGTTTACAATGTGCGCTCTCGATACCGGGCGCTGGAAGCGTCATCCCACTGAGGAAGTACAATGAACCGTCGCGCAGGTAAGCCAACCATTAAAAAAACGACGCAACTGGTGAATGTTGAAGAGCATGTCGAAGGTTTTCGCCAGGTCCGTGAAGCGCACCGGCGTGAACTGATTGATGATTATGTTGAACTCATTTCCGATCTGATTCGTGAGGTCGGGGAAGCGCGTCAGGTCGATATGGCCGCCAGGCTGGGGGTATCGCAGCCAACTGTCGCAAAAATGTTAAAACGTCTCGCCTCCGTGGGCCTAATCGAAATGATTCCCTGGCGCGGGGTCTTTCTGACGCCAGAAGGGGAGAAACTCGCGCAGGAGAGCCGCGAGCGCCACCAGCTTGTCGAGAATTTTTTGCTGGTGCTGGGCGTCAGCCCGGAGATTGCCCGCCGGGATGCGGAAGGAATGGAACACCACGTTAGCGAAGAGACGCTGGTGAAGTTTCGTGAGTTTACGCTTAAATATGGTCCCTCCGCTGAATGAAAATCCCTGGACTGCAGGCCCTGGCACGCGATCGTTTCTTCCATCTCTTATTACTCATTGGCGCAGGGTTAAGCCTCTTTGTGCCGTTTGCGCCGCAGGCCTGGCCCGCTGCCATTGACTGGCGCACCATCATTACCCTGAGCGGCCTGATGATGCTCACCAAAGGGGTCGAGCTGAGCGGCTATTTTGACGTGCTGGGCCGTAAAATGGTGCGCCGCTTTGCCACCGAGCGCAGGCTGTCCCTGTTTATGGTGTTTTCCGCCGCGGTGCTGTCGACGTTTCTGACCAACGACGTGGCGCTGTTCATCATCGTGCCCCTCACCCTCACGCTGCGTAAGCTTTGCGAGATCCCGGTCAGCCGGCTGATCATCTTTGAAGCGCTCGCCGTTAACGCCGGTTCTCTGTTAACGCCTATCGGCAACCCGCAAAATATCCTCCTCTGGGGACGTTCCGGGCTGTCGTTCGCCGCCTTTACCTGGCAGATGGCGCCGCTGGCGCTGGTGATGATGCTGTCGCTGATGGCGGTGTGCTGGTTTGCGTTTCCGGATAAAAAACTGCAATACCACAGCGGCACCACGGGCCCGCAGTGGCAGCCGCGTCTGGTCTGGAGCTGTCTCGGGTTATACATCGTCTTTCTGTTCGCGCTCGAGCTGAAGTATGAGCTGGCGGGTGTCCTGCTGGTCGCCGCAGGCTTTGTCGTCCTGGCGCGGCGCGTGCTGGTCAGCGTGGACTGGACGCTGCTGCTGGTCTTTATGGTGATGTTTATTGATGTGCATCTTCTCATCCAGCTTCCGGTGCTGCAGAACGTGCTGCACAGCGTCAGCACGCTGTCTCAGCCGGGACTGTGGCTGACGGCGATTGGCCTGTCGCAGTTTATCAGCAACGTGCCGTCCACCATTCTGCTGCTCAACTATGTTCCGCCGGACACGCTGCTGGCCTGGGCGGTGAATATCGGCGGGTTTGGGCTGTTGCCCGGCTCGCTGGCCAACCTGATTGCCCTGCGCATGGCCAACGACCGTCGTATCTGGTGGCGCTTCCATCTCTGGTCGATACCGATGCTGGTTTGGGCCGCGGCGATCGGTTTCGGAATATTCCTTCTCATATAGTGCGCAATTTGTCAGTTTTTCCTGGCAAACGTATAGCAACGTCCTAGCTTTAGTGAACGGCATAGTGTGATGCCGCTCACTGACAGGACCGTTGCTGAACTATGGCTGAAGATCAAACTCCACCTGCTGACGAGCAGGACAAAAATAATAATGAGCGTAAGCGACCGGGCAAAAAACCGTTAATTATCCTCGGCATTGTCGTGGTGGTGATGGTTGTCGTGGCGCTGGTCTGGTGGTTTTTAACCCGTAACGAAGAGACGACTGACGACGCCTTTACCGACGGCGACGTGGTGACGATTGCCCCAAAAACGGCAGGCTACGTCACCGAGCTGCGGGTGCGCGATAACCAGCGCGTGAAAAAAGGCGATCTGCTGGTGGTTATCGATCCGCGGGATACCACCGCGCAGCGCGATCAGGCTCAGGCCCAGCTTGGGCTGGCCATCGCGCAGCTGCATCAGGCTCAGGCGCAGCTCGCGCTCTCAAAAGTGCAGTATCCCGCCCAGCGTGACGAAGCCAAAGCGCAGGTGCTGAAAGCACAGGCCGATCTGGCGAACGCGCAGGCGGAGTACCGTCGCCAGCGCGGCGTCGACCCGCGGGCAACCACCCAGCAAAGCATTGATTCCGCGAACGCTCAGCTGCGCAGCGCGCAGGCGGGGCTGGCCAGCGCCCAGGCGCAGCTGGAGGTGGCAGAGCAGGTCCAGTTGCAAATCCGCCAGCAGGAAACCAACGTTGAAGCGCGCGAGCGTCAGGTCGATCAGGCGAAAGCGCAGCTGGAAACGGCCAATCTGAACCTCTCTTACACCGAAGTCCGCGCCCCGTTCGACGGGTTTGTCACCAAACGCAACGTGCAGCCCGGCACGCTGGTGCAGGCGGGTACGGCGCTGTTCTCCCTGGTTTCGCCGAACGTGTGGGTGGTGGCGAACTTCAAAGAGTCCCAGCTTGAGCGCATGAAGCCCGGCGATAAGGTCACCGTGTCCGTCGACGCGTGGCCGGATATGGCGCTTGAGGGCCACGTTGACAGTATCCAGCAGGGCAGCGGCTCGCGCTTCTCCGCCTTCCCGGCAGAAAATGCCACCGGTAACTTTGTCAAAATTGTGCAGCGCGTGCCGGTCAAAATCGTGATTGATAAGGGGCTCGATCCGAACAAACCGCTGCCGCTGGGGCTGTCGGTCGCGCCGAAGGTGACGGTGGAATGACGGATCACAGCCACGACAGCTGGAAGCCCGCCAGCAATCCGTGGGCGGTGGCGATTGTCGTCACCCTGGCGGTGTTTATGGAAATTCTGGACACCACCATCGTGAACGTGGCGCTGCCCCACGTGGCAGGTTCGCTCTCGTCCAGCTATGACGAATCCACCTGGGTATTAACCAGCTACCTGGTCGCGAACGGCATCGTGCTGCCCATCTCGGCGTTTCTGAGCCGGGTATTTGGCCGCAAGCAGTTCTTCCTGATCTGCATCGTCATGTTTACCGTCTGCTCGTTCCTCTGCGGCATCGCCACCGAGCTGTGGCAGATCATCCTGTTCCGCGTGATGCAGGGCTTTTTTGGCGGCGGGCTGCAGCCCACGCAGCAGTCGGTACTGCTCGACTACTTCAAGCCGGAGGACAGGGGCAAAGCGTTCGGCCTTTCCTCCATCGCGATTATCGTTGCACCGGTCCTCGGCCCGACGCTGGGGGGCTGGATCACCGACAACTACTCCTGGCGCTGGGTGTTCTTTATCAACATCCCGGTGGGGATTGTTACGGTGCTGGCGATCTACCAGCTGCTGGAAGATCCGCCGTGGGAGAGCAAGTCTAAAGAGAAGCTGACCATCGACTGGACGGGGATCGGCCTGATCGCTTTAGGGCTTGGCTGCCTGCAGGTGATGCTTGACCGGGGAGAAGATGAGGACTGGTTCTACTCGAACTTTATCCGTACCTTCGCGGTGTTAACGCTAATCGGCATTATCGGTGCCATTTACTGGCTGGTGTATGCCAAAAAGCCGGTGGTGGATCTGCACTGCATGAAGGACCGCAACTTTGCGATTTCCAGCCTGCTGATGGCGGGGATGGCGATGATTTTGTACGGCAGCTCGGTGGTGATCCCCCAGCTGGCGCAGCAGGATTTAGGCTATACCGCCACCTGGTCCGGGCTGGTGCTGTCGCCGGGGGCGGTGCTGATTGTATTAACGATCCCGCTGGTGCTGAAGCTGATGCCGGTGGTGCAGACGCGCTGGATTATTGTCTTTGGCTTTACCTGCCTGGCGGTGTCGTTCTTCTGGTCGCGCACCCTGACCCCGGATATCGACTTTGAAACCCTGGTGCTGTTCCGCAGCGCCCAGTCGCTGGGGCTGGGGTTCCTGTTTGTGCCCCTGACCACCATTGCCTTTATTTCGATTCCAAGACGGCTGAATGCCGACGCGGCAGCGCTGTTCACTATGTTCCGTAACGTCGCGGGCTCGGTCGGGATCTCGCTGTCGACGGCGGCCATCACCGAACGGTCTCAGGCGCATAGCGCGCACCTTGCGTACCACGCCTCGCCGTTTAACGAACAGTTTCAGCAGGCAATACGCGAAAGCGCCCAGGCAATCCAGAACTTCACGACCCAGGTGGGCGATCCCACCGGGATTGCCACCGGACGCCTGTACCAGACCATGATCGAGCAGTCGCGCTTTTTGGCCTACATCGACGTCTTCACCCTTCTGAGCGCCGTGGCCTTGCTATTGATTCCGTTTTGTTTGTTGCTCTCGCCGGTTAAGAGCGAGGGGAGTGCAGGAGCACATTGATGATACACAGACGTTTACACCCCCTGATGATAATGATGCTGCTGGCAGGCTGCGCCGTCGGGCCGGACTATCAGCCGCCCGCGCCGCCTGCCGTGACGCACTGGAACGATAAGGGCGACAGCGGGGTAAAATCGCAGACGACCTCCGCCGCGACCAACCCGCGCTGGTGGAAGACCTTCGGCTCGCCGCAGCTCGACAGCCTGGTTGAGCGCGCCATCGCCGGAAACCTGACGCTGCAGCAGACGGTGCTGCGCATCGCCGGCGCGCGCGAGCAGATTAACCAGGCGGGCGGGGCGTTTTACCCGTCGGTGAACGGCAATCTGCAGGCGACGCGCCAGCAGCTCGGGCTGGAAGGGGAGCTGAAATCCCACGGCGTGTATGACCAGCTGGATAATGTCGATCCTGAGCTGCGGGGCGCGTTAGGCCCCCTGACGCAGCCGATCAACCTCTACCAGGGCAGCTTCGACGCCCAGTGGGAAATTGACCTCTGGGGCAAGGTGCGCCGACAGGTGGAAGCCGCCGAGGCGCAGCAGAAAGCCGCTATCGAGCAGCGTAACGACGCGCTGGTGTCGCTGGAGGCGGAAGTGGCGCGCGCGTGGCTCCAGCTGCGCGGGGCGCAGAGCATTATCGCCACGCTGAACACCCAGATTAAAAGCGCGCAGCAGACGCTGGATCTGACCGAAAGCCGCCAGCGGGGCGGGCTGTCGCCGCAGATGGATGTAGAAAATGCGCGGGCGCAACTGGGTAACCTGGAGGCGCAGCTGCCGCAGTACCAGGCGCAGGCGCGGCAGGCGATGAACGGTCTGGCGATCCTCCTTGGCAAGCCGCCGGGTGCGCTCGATGCGGAGTTACAAAGCGTGCAGCCGATGCCCGCATTGCCGGATATCGTGCAAACCGGCATTCCGTCTACGCTCGCGCGACGCCGTCCGGACGTGCGCGAAGCGGAGGCGAATCTTCATGCCGCCACGGCGCAGATTGGCGTCTCGGTGGCCCAGCTGTTCCCGAGTTTTACCCTCTCCGGGCAGTTTGGCCTGCGCAACAGTGAAACCAACTGGCTCACAGACTGGAGCAGCCACTTCTACAGCTTTGGCCCGCAGGTCTCCATCCCCATCTTCCAGGGCGGTCGACTGGTCTCCAGCGTGAAGGTGGCGCGCGCGCAGCAGGGAGCCGCGGTGCTGGACTATCGGCAGACGGTGCTCACCGCGCTTGGCGATGTCGAAAATGCGCTGGTGAGCTATCGCACCGACCAGCAGCGTGAAGCGGGTCTCGCAAAAACGATCGACGCTTTGCAAAACGCCTTTGATTTAGCCAGCGACAGCTACCGCCAGGGGATCGCCAGCTTCATTGACGTGCTGGACGCCCAGCGACAGCTGGCGCAGGCCCAGCAGCAGCGCGCACAGGCGCAGGTGCAAAGCGCACTCGATCTGGTGGCGCTCTACAAGGCGCTCGGCGGCGGCTGGGAGCCGTATCAGCAGGTGCAATTACCGGACTACAGCGTCTTTGGCGACGCCCCGCGCGGATAAATTTTCAGAGGATTGGGCAAGAAACGGACAGGAACGCCACATTCGCGATGGCTGAGGGGCGGGTATAACTAACAGACACCCAATCGACATGCGAGGAAAGCGTTATGCGTTATCAAAAACTGGGCAATACCGGACTGTTCGTTTCTGAACTCTGCCTCGGCACCATGACCTTCGGCGGTGAAGGCGGCATGTGGGGCAAGATTGGTCAGCTCCAGCAAAGCGAAGCAGAACAGCTGGTGGGCCGCGCGCTGGATGCCGGGATCAACTTTATCGACACCGCGGACGTTTACTCGGAAGGGCGTTCGGAGGCGATCCTCGGGCAGGCGCTGAAAAACCTGAAAATTCCGCGCGAGAACGTGGTAGTCGCCACTAAAGTATTTGGCGAAACGGGAACGGCAGGAGTGAACTCGCGCGGCAGCTCGCGCTATCACATCATCAGCAGTGTGAAGGAGAGCCTGCGCCGCCTGCAGCTCGATCATATCGATCTCTATCAGCTGCACGGTTTCGACCCGGCCACGCCGATTGAGGAGACGCTGTATGCGCTGGATAACCTGGTGCAGCACGGCCACGTGCGCTATATCGGCGTCTCGAACTGGGCGGCGTGGCAGATTGCCAAAGCGCTGGGCATTTCCGAGCGTCTCGGGCTGGCGCGTTTCGCATCCCTCCAGGCGTATTACACCATTGCCGGACGCGATCTTGAGCGCGAGCTGGTCCCCATGATGCAGAGCGAAGGCGTCGGGCTGATGGTCTGGAGCCCGCTGGCGGGCGGCCTGCTGAGCGGGAAATATGGTCGTGACGGGCAGAGCGAAGCCGGTAGCCGCCGTCTGGAGTTTGACTTCCCGCCGGTGAACAAAGATCGCGCCTTTGACTGCGTGGACGTGATGCGCGTGATTGCCGAAAGTAAGGGCGTCTCCGTCGCGCAAATCGCGCTGGCGTGGCTGCTGCACCAGAAGGCGGTGACCAGCGTCATCATTGGCGCGAAGCGCGTTGAGCAGCTGGACGACAACATTGCCGCCACCGGGATCCGCCTCAGCGAAGACGAGCTTAAGCAGCTGGATGCGGTGAGCGCGCTGCCGCGCGAGTATCCGGGCTGGATGCTGGAGCGTCAGGGGGAGTATCGCCGCAATCAGCTCGCGCAACAGTAACTCTCCGCATCAGGTAATTTTTAAATTTGTTTGCCCATCGGTACAGAAATCGGCGAAAGCGGCTTATTTCACTGAGCACGCTTTTGCCGATTCAACGATGGGCTGTGGCGGGAATCAGCAACCGTCTTTGCAGGTTGCCGCTGGGTTTTGCTCAAGGATTCTTACCAGCAGGGCCCGGGGTTCTCTCACGACATCTGTTCCAACTGACAGTACTTTGCCGTCCCGCTCTGCTGAATACTTCGCGACAACATCACCGAATGCATTTCGCTGCAGGGCGACCTCTTGTCCTGCTTTGACCGTGTCGCCGGGTTTAACGAAAACTTCCGCAAACCCACCCGTGGTTGCTCGTATTGAACTGATCGCATTACCAATATACGTTTTATTGCTGCTGGCGGTTGCGCCGATTTTGCCTTCAATCACCTTGTAATGAATCAGTACATTGAGGGCACCCTCTACACCCCGGGCAATCATATCCTGCTGGTAAATCCTCGGCTCTCCCGTCTCGGCCGTTATCGCCGGGATACCATTTTGAATAAAGGTTGTCTCCATTGAGCCGGCTTCGCCGGGATCTTTCTTAATTTGATCGGCCGGAAAAAGTTCTGCAATCGTCCGGGCATCCGCATTGCGGTAGTCGGCATAAATGAACAGCGGATAAGCCGTTCCGGTAGACTGGGTGTGGTAGTCAATCGCCAGGTCGACATTTCCTTTGTAAACCTTATTCCACATCATCCATGCCTGACGCTCGGCAGGGTTACCCGTTTCTTTTCCTGGATGCACGCGGTTGTAGTCGATCGTCTCACCCCCATCGGTTGAAACGGACCATGTCCGGGAGACCCTTTCAAGTCCAGAACGGTTTGGACCTATAATGCCAATAACGCTGCCATTCATTTTTGCGGGGTCCAGTTGTTCCATCACTTTTTGTACGATGCGCACTCCGTTTAGCTCATCCCCGTGGACGCCCGCCTGCAGAAGGACTTTCTTCCCGTCCGTTTTGCCTTTTGCCACCATGATGGGGACATACCAGCGCTGTCCTGTTCCTGTCTCAACCCCCTCGAACATGAAGCGATGTTGTCCTGCTGTCAGGTCTGATACATCCAGAGTCGAGATAACCGGCACTCCCTGCACCTTATCACCCGTATACACCGTTGCCGCGTGAGTCATTGAGCATGGCAACGCTAAGCTGAGAGCGAATGCGATACGGCTAGTAGATATCTTCATGAGCGTCATTTTCCATTTGATAGGGTTGAGATTTTTATTTTTCGGCCTGGGCCGTGGTTCGTGCTCATTAAGTTAATAGTGATTTTATGAGGCCAGCCAGCGGCACGATCGGGAAATGTGATTTTGCATAGGCTAACGCACCGGCCTCAATAACAGGGTTGGCGCGATTCATTTTTCCTGCCCGACGTCTTCTTTCTAACCTACCTCACAAAAAACGATCCTCCGCTTTGATCGACATGCTATCTTCGCCTATATGACTAGTCATGAAATTTTAAATGACTAGTCATATAGGGAGGAAACATGAGCAATCAGCTGCCGGCCAACTTTTTATGGGGCAACTCGGTATCGAGCATGCAGACGGAAGGGGCCTGGAACGAGGGCGGGAAGGGGATGTCGGTGTACGACATTCGTGAGGCTGGGGAGAACATCTCCGACTGGAAAGTGGCGACCGACTCCTACCATCGCTACCGGGAAGATTTCGACCTGATGCAGGATCTGGGCATGAACTGCTACCGCTTCCAGATCTCCTGGAGCCGCGTCTGTCCGCAGGGTGACGGCGTGTTCAACGACGAGGGCATCGCGTTTTACGACCGCTTTATTGACGATCTCATCGCCCGCGGTATTGAGCCGATGATCTGCCTTTACCACTTCGATATGCCGCTGGCGCTGGCGCAGGAGTACAACGGCTTCAATGACCGCCGCGTAATGGACGCCTTTATCCGCTACGGTAAAAAGATGATCGACTGCTTTGGCGACCGCGTGAAGTACTGGCTGACCTTCAACGAGCAGAACATCTTCCATATGCCGGAAGCGTTTCGTATTTCCGGCTACATGAAAGGCGATCAAACCCTGCGCGAGCTGTACGAGCTGCAGCATCACACCATGGTGGCGCACATGGCGCTGACCGAGTATCTGCACCAGACGAAACCGGGCCAGCTGATGGGCGGCATGCTGGCGCACCAGCTGGTTTACCCGGCCACCTGCAAACCGCGCGATATCTTCTGCGCCCAGCAGTATGACGAGTTCCTCAACCAGAACCTGCTGCGCGTCTTTGCCGGGCAGGGCTACAGCCCGGCGGTGATGGCGGTGGTTGAGCAGGAAGGCTTTGGTGATATCTACCGTGCCGAAGATTTAGCGCTGCTGGCGCGCACCAGAAACGACTATATGGCCTTCAGCTACTACGCCAGCAAAACGCTGGACAGCGATGCGATCCCGGAAGGCACGCCGGTCAACTATTACCTGCTGCACGGCGAGAAAAATAACCCCTACCTGAAAGCCACCGAGTGGAACTGGCAGATCGACCCGCTCGGTTTTCGCACCATCATTACCCGCTACGCCAACGACTGGCGCATGCCGGTCTTTCCGATTGAAAACGGCATTGGCGTGATTGAGTCCTGGGATGGCGTCAACCCCATCGAGGATACCTACCGCATCGACTATCACCGGGCGCACATCGAGGCGATGAAAGCGGCGATATTCGAGGATGGGGCAGAGGTCATGGGCTACCTCGGCTGGGGGTTAATCGACATTCTCAGCTCCCAGGGCGACATGCGTAAGCGCTACGGCGTGGTCTACGTCAACCGGGAAAACCACGACCTGAAAGACCTCAGGCGCGTGCCGAAGAAGAGCTACGCGTGGTTAAAACAGGTTATCCATACCAACGGACGCGAGATGTAAGCCGTACGCTGCCGGGCCGTTTTTGTGACTGATTGATGGGAACACTCCGCTATGTCTGAAACAAAAATCACACCGCACATGCAGTCCTTTGTCGATAAGTTTGTCGAGTTCTCGGCGCGCCTGGCAAACCAGGTCCACCTGCGCTCCCTGCGCGACGCCTTCGCCACGGTGATGCCGATTTTCATCCTCGCCGGCCTGGCGGTGCTGGTGAACAACGTGGTGTTCCCGTGGATTTTTCACGGCGATACGCTGGCACACTTCAAAGTGTGGGGCGAGGCGATTATCAACGGCACGCTTAACATCGCCGCGCTGCTGCTGGCTCCGATGATCGCCTGGTCACTGGCGCGCAACAAAGATTTCGACAACCCGGTCTCGGCAGTGGTTATCGCCGTCAGCAGTTTTATCATCATGATGCCGATGCGCTTACAGGTTACGCCCGTTGGCAGCGACGCCGCGGTGAACGTCACGCAGGTGCTGACCTTCGCCAATATCGGCTCCACCGGGATTTTCGCCGGGGTGCTGATTGGGCTGCTCTCAACGGAAGTGTTTATCGCGATTTCGCGCCTGAAGGCGCTGCACATATCGCTCGGGGAAAATGTGCCCCCAGCGGTCAGCAAATCCTTTACCGCGCTGATCCCGACGATCCTCACGCTCTCCCTGTTCGCGGTGCTGGCGGCCGTGCTGGCAAACGTGCTGCACACGGATCTGATCCATCTCATTACCACCTTTATCCAGCAGCCGCTGCGGCTGATCAACACCAGCCTGCCGGGGACGATTTTCATCTACAGTTTCGGCAACTTTCTGTTCACGCTCGGTATCCATCAGTCGGTGGTCAACAGCGTGGTGCTGGAACCGTTCCTGCTGATCAACACCAACGAGAACATGCTGGCCTTCGCCAACGGCCAGCCCATTCCGCACATCATCAACAACATCTTCGTGCCGACGTTTGGCATGGTGGGCGGAACCGGCAGCACGATCTCGCTGCTGATCGCCATCTTTATCTTCTCCCGGCAACAGTCGGCGAAACAGGTGGCGCGTCTGTCGCTGGCGCCCGGCTTATTCAACATCAACGAGCCGGTGATCTTCGGCCTGCCGATTGTGTTTAACCTGCCGCTGATGATCCCGTTTGTGCTGTTGCCCGCCATCGGCATTTACTTCGCCTGGCTCTGTACCACGCTGGGATTCATGTCGCGCTGCGTGGTGATGATCCCGTGGACCACGCCGCCGATTCTCAGCGCCTGGCTGGCGACGGCAGGGGACTGGCGGGCGGTGGTAGTGCAGTTGGCAATCATCGTATTTGGTGTATTCTTCTACCTGCCTTTCCTCAAGATTGCCGAGCGAGTGGCGTTGAAAAACAGCGGGATAGAAAACTAACTGTAAGGAAGGACGATGGCGGCGAAGTACATCACCATAGCGCGGGAAATCAAGAAACGCATTATCAGCCAGCAGTACGCCGCCAATGAACCGCTCCCGGACCAGTTTGCGCTGGCGGCGGAGTTCAGCACCAGCCGGATGACCATCCAGCAGGCGATGCGCCAGCTGATCGTCGAAGGGCTGGTCTATACCCGCCAGGGGCAAGGGACGTTCATCCGCAAAAACTTCCTCCAGCTCTCGCAGTGGGATCTCTCCGGCAGCGACTATTTCGGTGCCACCAAAACCTGGGAACATCTGGGCACGGTTACCAGCCAGGTGGTGCATTTTGAACTGCGCTTCCCGAACGAAAAAGAGCAGGCGTCGCTGATGATTAACGCCGATGCGCCCGTCTATGACTTTATTCGTCTGCGCTTATTAAACGGCGAACCCATGTCGCTGGATTCCACGGTGATGCCGATGAATCTGGTGCCGGGCCTGACGAAAAGCCATCTTGAAGGTTCGGTGTTTCAGTACGTTCAGGAAACCCTGGGGCTGAAAATTATGGGGTCATACCGGGTGGTGCGGGCGCTAAAGCCCAACGCGCTGGACAGAGAGCATCTGGTCTGTGAGGAAACCGATCCGGTGCTGGAGGTGGAGCAGGTCATTTATCTGGAAGATGGCACCGCGCTGGAGTATGCCCACTGCCACTATCGGTACGACCACGGCGGGATTGTTATCGTGAATAACGGATAAAAAAAAGCGGGCCTTGAAGCCCGCTTTTTTAATGCGCGTGATTAATTCAGACGCACCGGCATACCGGAACGGTTCTGAATCGCCTGGTCGACGATGGTGGTTTCCACGTCAGGCTGAGAGGTCACGGACTGCACCGCGCTGTTCAGCGTAATCGGCACGATCTCGTTGTTGTTGATCTGGTCTTCGCTGGTGGACAGCGGGTTGTGCACTTCGATGTAGCGGCTGCCGTCTGGCTCAGACGTCGCTTTCACCGGTTCATTGATAAACTGCACGCGCGTACCCACCGGCACGTTTTCGAACAGGAACTTGATGTCGTCGTTACGCAGACGCACGCAGCCGTGGCTTACGCGCAGACCGATACCGAAGTTGGCGTTGGTGCCGTGAATCGCATACAGACGACCAATGTACAGGGCATACAGACCCATCGGGTTATCCGGGCCGGCTGGCACAACGGCTGGCAGCGGTTCGCCCGCAGCGATGTATTCCGCGTGCATTTTGGCGGTAGGGGTCCAGGTTGGGCCCGCTTTCTTACGTTCAACTTTGGTGGTCCAGTTCAGCGGGGTGTCTTTGCCCAGCTGGCCGATACCGATTGGCAGCACGATAACGGTGTTGGTGCCTTTCGGGTAGTAATACAGACGCATTTCGGCGCTGTTGATCACGATACCTTCATGAACGGTATCCGGCAGGATCAGCTGCTGAGGAATATTCAGCACGGTACCTGCTTTCGGCAGGTACGGGTCAACGCCCGGGTTCGCTTCCAGCATGTTAGACAGGCCCAGCTGGTACTGCGCGGCGAAATACTCCAGCGGCTGAGAGTTACCCTCAGGCACCGTCACCACCTGGTTTTGACCCACCAGACGGCTTCCGTCGGTCGGCAGGGGATACGTCACCGCAGACGCGGTCTTACAAAAACCTACTACGGCTAACGCCGCCGCAAAAAGCGCTGTTAATTTCATGTTCATGTTGTGCGAGGTATCTAAGCCATTCAGGCGATGAGTTGATAAGTCTGAATCTGTGATGGGAGCGCATTATATGTGCATTCCCGCTAACAGGGAATTCAGATGTGTACGAAATCACATTTTTTTCGATTTTGTTAAAGTTTAGTGGATTGCCGCAACACGGGATCTCAATTCGGAATTGTGGCATAATGCCGTGTTTATCACACTTTTCGCAGGAATCTCCCCGTGTTAGTTACCAGCAACGTCACTATGCAGTTTGGCAGTAAGCCGCTGTTCGAAAACATTTCCGTCAAATTTGGCGGCGGCAACCGTTACGGCCTGATTGGCGCCAACGGTAGCGGAAAATCCACCTTCATGAAGATCCTTGGCGGCGATCTGGAGCCGACCCTCGGCAACGTCTCGCTCGACCCTAACGAGCGTATCGGTAAGCTGCGTCAGGATCAGTTCGCCTTCGAAGCGTTCACCGTGCTGGACACCGTGATCATGGGGCACGCGGAGCTGTGGGAAGTGAAGCAGGAGCGCGATCGCATCTACGCGCTGGCCGAAATGAGCGAAGAAGATGGCTATAAGGTGGCCGATCTGGAAACGCAGTACGGCGAGATGGACGGTTACTCTGCGGAAGCGCGTGCGGGCGAGCTGCTGCTGGGCGTCGGCATTCCGGTTGAACAGCATTACGGCCCGATGAGCGAAGTTGCGCCAGGCTGGAAGCTGCGTGTGCTGCTGGCCCAGGCGCTGTTCTCTAACCCGGACATCCTGCTGCTCGACGAACCA
Source organism: Enterobacter sp. fkY84-1 (assembly GCF_052974705.1). NCBI lineage: Bacteria > Pseudomonadati > Pseudomonadota > Gammaproteobacteria > Enterobacterales > Enterobacteriaceae > Enterobacter > Enterobacter sp. fkY84-1. Next base: position 1,415,384 of record NZ_CP169393.1, read on the forward strand.
ACGAACAACCTGGACATCGACACCATCCGCTGGCTGGAGCAGACGCTCAACGACCGCGACAGCACCATGATCATCATCTCGCACGACCGTCACTTCCTGAACATGGTCTGTACGCACATGGCGGATCTGGACTACGGCGAGCTGCGCGTTTATCCGGGCAACTATGACGAGTACATGACGGCGGCCACTCAGGCGCGCGAGCGTCTGCTGGCGGACAACGCCAAGAAGAAAGCACAGATTGCGGACCTGCAGTCCTTCGTTAGCCGCTTCAGCGCCAACGCCTCTAAGTCGCGTCAGGCGACCTCGCGTGCGCGTCAGATCGACAAAATCAAGCTGGAAGAGGTTAAAGCCTCCAGCCGTCAGAACCCGTTCATCCGCTTCGAGCAGGACAAGAAGCTGTTCCGTAACGCGCTGGAAGTGGAGGCCCTTACCAAAGGCTTCGATGAAGGCCCGCTGTTTAAAAACTTCAACCTGCTGCTGGAAGTGGGCGAGAAGATTGCCATTCTGGGCGCCAACGGCGTGGGTAAATCCACCATGCTGAAAACCCTGGTCGGCGAACTGCAGCCGGACAACGGCACCGTGAAATGGTCCGAGAACGCGCAGATTGGCTACTACGCGCAGGATCATGAGTACGAATTCGAAAATGACCTGACCGTCTTCGACTGGATGAGCCAGTGGAAGCAGGAAGGCGACGACGAGCAGGCGGTGCGCAGTATCCTGGGCCGTCTGCTGTTCAGCCAGGACGACATCAAAAAGCCTGCTAAAGTGCTCTCCGGTGGCGAGAAAGGCCGCATGCTGTTCGGCAAGCTGATGATGGAAAAACCAAACATCCTGGTGATGGACGAACCGACTAACCACCTGGACATGGAATCGATCGAATCGCTGAACATGGCGCTGGAGATGTATCAGGGCACCCTGATCTTCGTCTCTCACGACCGTGAGTTCGTCAGCTCGCTGGCGACCCGCGTGATCGAAATTACGCCAGAGCGCGTGGTGGACTTCACCGGTAACTACGAAGATTACCTGCGCAGCAAAGGTATCGACGGCTAAAAAAAGCCCGGTGGCGCTTCGCTTACCGGGCCTACGGGTGACTTTGTAGGCCGGGTAAGGCGAAGCCGCCACCCGGCAATGTTCAGAGCACCCACTCACTCCTTTCAACCCCGTTCACCCGCAGCGTACGTTTTTCCCCCGCCGGTAATGATACCTTCAGCGCCTTCCACGCCGGACGATAGTCGCCGCGCGCGTTCACCTTCAGGTTTATGGTTGCGCCATCGCACACCATCTCCCATTCCACCCACAGCGCATTGCCGTTCAGGTAGCCCCAGCTTTCACCGTCGTCTTCAAACAGCAGCCCCGAGGTTGTGCCGACGCCTTTCACCGGGAACAGCTTCAGCTCGCGGGTCGTATCTTTTTCGGCACTCACATGCGTGATGCGCTCGCTCAGAGGCAGACCGGCCCCGGCGCGCACCAGCAGCGGCAGTTTTTCCAGCGGCGCATCGAGGACGATGGATTGCCCGCCCGCATACCACGCGTGGGTGTAAAAATCGTACCAGCCCGTTTCGTTATCCGGCAGCCAGACCCGGCGCTCGCGCTGCCCGGCTTCGACGACGCTGGCGACCAGCAGGTCGCGGCCCAGCAGGAAGTCGTCGCACTCTTTGAAGGTTTGCGCGTCGTGCTCGTGGTCGAGGAAGGTCGGGCGCAGCATCGGCTCGTCGTCGGCGTGCGCCTGCCAGAGCAGGGTGTAGAGATACGGCAGCAGGCGGTAGCGCAGCTCAATCGCGCCGCGAATGGCAGGCGTGACGCCCGGATACATCCACGGCTCGTTCACCGTGTGGTCATCGTTCCACGAGTGAATGGTAAAGCGCGGGTGCATCACGCCGTTCTGCACCCAGCGCACGAACAGCTCGGCGTCCGGCTTGTCGCCGGAGAAACCGCCTACGTCATGGCCGACGTTGAACAGCCCGGACAGGCTCATGCCCAGCCCCATGCGGATGTTATAGCGCAGGGTGTCCCAGTTGGTGCGGTTGTCGCCGCTCCAGGTCTGGACGTAGCGCTGCATCCCGGCGCAGCCGGAGCGGGAGATCAGATACGGGCGTTTTTCCGGCGCAAAGCGCTGCTGCGCTTCCAGCGAGGCGCGCATCATCAGCAGCGGCATCACCGGGCGAATATGCTTGATGGCAATCTCCTGGCCGAAGCCAAAGCAGCGGGCTTCCCCGTCCCACACTTCATATTCGTTATTGTCGTTCCAGGTGGAGTCGATGCCCATCTCCAGCAGCTGCGTGGTGACGCCGTTCTGCCACCACTGCACCGTTTGCGGGTTGGTAAAGTCGAGGTGTGAGCCTTCGTCATCCCAGAAGCTGGAGCGTTCGGGTGCATCGGTTTCTGAATCGCGAATGAACAGCCCGCGTTCCGCCACTTCGCTGTAGCGCGGATGGTCCTGCAGCAGGCACGGCTTGATGTTCGCCGCAAGCTTCATTCCCGCGTCGTGGAAGGCCTGGCTCATCACCTTCGGCTGCGGCACCTTGTCATAGTTCCAGTTGAAGACGTAGCGCTTGTCGTTGATGGAGGTATAGCCAGACGAAAGCTGGAACGAGTCGCACGGAATGGCGTGCTCTTCGCACAGGCGAATAAAGTTCATCAGCTGATTCTGCGCGTCCGGCGCGTCGGTGTAGTGCATGGTTGAGCCGCTGTAGCCCAGGCTCCATTTCGGTCCGAACAGCGTTTTTCCGGTCAGGCGAACAAAGGCTTTAGTGACGTCCAGCACGCGTCTGCCGGTAAAGAGGTAGTAGTCGATATCGCCCGCTTCCGCCTGCCAGCGGCGATAGGCGGTGTGGTAGTTGTCGATCTCGTTACCCAGATCCAGCCAGCAGCTGCTCAGGTTGTCGTAGAACAGGCCGTAGCTCACGTCGTCGCGGCGGGTGAGGGTGAACGGAATGTGCTTGTACAGCGGATCGGTGCTGGCGGCGTTGTATCCCATCGCGTCGAGGTTGCGCATCTCGTAGCGTTTACCGTTGCGCTGCAGATCGCCCGCTTTCTCGCCCAGGCCGTAGAAACGCTCGTCCTTGCGGCGGCTCAGGTAGTGCGCCACGCCGTCGCCGTGGGCGTTCAGCAGGTAGGCGCTGGTGGGGCGGTCGTTGACCAGCGGCTGCCACTCGCCCGCGTCATTGCGGTAGTGCCACTCCAGCCACAGCGGCTGGTGCACGGTGACGCGCAGCTGTTCGGTTGCCACGGTTAACGTGTCGTCCTGCTGCGTCAGCATCCAGGCCGGGCAGGTGAAGCCGCTGACATCGTCACGACGGCGACCTTCCCACGGCACGTCTTGTTCCGGGGCGATACTCCAGGTGCGGTCCAGCGCCAGCTCGCCTTTGCGTTTGATCAGCACGCGGAACAGGTTCTCTTCCAGCACATACAGGCACAGGCGGTGCTGGTTATCGACCAGCAGTTCAAGATGGTTTGCCGACTGCGTATCAACGGTCCAGTTTTTCAGGGTTTTCATATGCAATACATCCACTATCAGGCGCGCTTGGCGCGACGTTCAGCAATAAATGCTACCAGGAAGAGAGCGCCAATCAGGTCAAAGAAGCCCATGGCGATAAAGAGCGGGTTAAAGCCGATTTTGTCGGCGGTCACACCGATTAACAGCGAGAACAGGAAGCTGGCGATCCACGCCGCCGAGCCGCGCATGCCGTTGACGGTCGCCATCTGGCCTTTGTCGAACGACTCCACGACCAGGGCGCTCAGCATGCAGGAGATGATCTGGTGCCCGAAGCCGCCGATGGAGATCAGCACGATGGTGATATACGGGTCGCGGGTAATGGCGACGATGGCCAGCGAGATCATCAGGAACGCGCCGGTCACGGAGCTGGCGACAACCGAGTTCACGCGGGAGCAGCCGAACAGACGGGTGTACAGACGCGTCAGGTAGCCGCTTGCCACGCTGCCGAGGTCGGCGGCGAGGAACGGCAGCCAGGCAAACATCGCAATCTGCTTCAGGTCCATACCGTGCTCTTTGGCAAGGTACAGCGGCACCCAGAAGCTCAGCACCGCCCAGGCGGGTTCTGCCATAAAGGCAGGAATGGCGATACCGTAGAAACGTTTGTTTTTTGAAACGGTTTTCAGCGCGGTCAGGAAGGGCAGTTTGACCGGCGCCGGTTCGTTATCCTGCTTGATAAACGCCAGCTCATCCTTGCTCAGGTTCGGGTGCTGCTCCGGGTTGTGGTAGAACGCCCACCAGAGGATCACCCACAGCAGCGCCAGCAAGCCGGTAAACATAAACGCGCCCTGCCAGCCGAACGAGGCGTGAGCAAAGTAGATGATAGGGGGAGCCAGCATCGCGCCGATGGAGAAGCCCACGCCCGCCCAGCCGGCGGCAACGGGACGCTCTGATTTCGGGAACCATTCGCCGATGGTTTTGGCGTTCGCCGGGGTGGCGGCGGCCTCTGAAGCCCCCATAAAGAAGCGCAGAATCGCCAGGTGCAGCCAGCTTCCGGCGCCCGCGTGGAAGATACACATCAGCGCCCAGATCCCGGCGCAGACCATAAAGCCAATCTTCAGGCCAATGACGTCAATCAGCCAGCCGCACAGGGGCTGGAAAATGGTATAGGCGATCTGAAACGCGCCGACGATCCAGGAGTATTGCTCGGTGGTGATCCCGAGGCTCTCTTTTAGCTCTGGAGCGAGAATACCTAAGGAATTTCGGGTGATGTAGTTAACGGTGACGCCCAGCAAAAACAGCACCAGCACGTACCAGCGCAGGTTCTTGATGACGCGACGGGTTTTGCTTGTCGCAATGGTGTTATTGATGTCCTGACTCATTTTACTCTCCACAAGACGGACGGTAAGGGGACGGAGGTTCAGGTGTCACACAGATTGTTATGCCTTTGATTTCTATCCGCTTATAATGCTTAAGTTGCTATACAACTAGTATGGAAGCTGTGTGACAAGTTCACCTTAAGGAAGAAAATGAGTGGGCAAAAGTGGATTTTGTGCAAAATTTCTCATAATCGACGGAAACACTCTGGCATGATGGCATTCATGCCAGTTATTGCCTGACAAACACGCTATGAAAATTTTTTCATTTCGCAAATGGAGCCAGATCACAAAATGGACAAAAGGCTAAAAATCACCGAAATCGCGGCCCGCACGCAGCTCTCCATCAGCACCGTGTCGCGGGTGCTGGCTGGGAAAGCGAATACCAGCGAAAAAGCGCGTGCAAAGGTGCTGGCGTGCGCGCGCGAGCTGGGGGTAATGGACGGCATGGCGGCAGGGCGTCTGCTGCTTAACAGCCTGGTGGTTTTTGCCCCGCAGCGGGCGTTTGACGAGCGGTCCGACATCTTTTACTACCGCGTGATCCAGAGCGTGAGCAAAGCCCTTGCCTCCCACGAGGTCCGGTTGCGCTACTGCGCGCTGGAGGAGAACGACAGCGACGCCCAGCTGTTTCTGGCGCGGATGAACGAGCCGGATACGCAGGCGGCCATTCTTCTCGGTATTGACGATCCGCATATCCACGATCTGGCGGTGGACGTGGGCAAACCCTGCATGCTGATTAACTGCCGCGACCGGCACATGCGTCTGCCTGCCGTTGCGCCGGATCACCGCGCCATCGGCGAGCGGGCGGCGGAGTACCTGTTCGAGATGGGACACCGCGAGGTGATGAACGTGCTGTGCCTGCGTCGCTACACGATGGAGCTGCGCCTGTCGGGGATCCGCGACGCGTGGCAGTCTCACAACCTGGCGTTCAACGACAGGCGCGATCTGCTGGTGGTGCCCAGCTTCAGCGCCAGAGAGACGGAGCAGCTGGTGAGCGATTGGCTAAATCAGCAGCAGGGAAAAGACCTGCCGACGGCGTTCCTGGTTGGCGGCGACTTTATGGCGGCGGGCACCATCAGCGCCTTACAAAACCACGGCCTGCGCGTGCCGCAGGACGTCTCGGTGATGAGCATCGACGGCTTTAACCTGGCGGCGATTCAGGATGTTCCATTAACGGCCGTGCATGTTCCCCGCGATGAGCTGGGAACGGAAGCGGTACACATGCTCCAGCAGCGGCTCATGCGCCCGGACGCGCCGGTGGGCACATTGCTGCTGAACGGCACGCTGGCCGTGCGGGAATCGGTACGGCGGATACGTCAGGGGAAACGACGCACCGCCGTGGAGCGGGAAGGGCTGTACGACAGCTAGACCATGCCCAGCGCGCGTTTGCCGTGGATGTTGAGATCGTTCACGGTAAAGCGGTCCTGCCAGGTTTTTTCATAATCCTCGCGCGGGAAGTCTCCCGGCGACGCGCCGGTCTCCAGCGCTTCCTTGACCTTCTTCGCATAGGCGAGGTTTTTCTCGCACATCGGTGCGGCGGGGATGTACATCACGTTGCCCCAGCCCTGCTGATCTTCCACCGGCGCGACGGAGTGGATCACATCGCAGTGCCACCACACCGAATCACCCGCCTCCAGCGCAGGAATGCTGGTCAGCGCCTCGATAAGCAGCGGGTGCCACTTCTCGGAAACCGGCAGCACGCGCCCAGGCGCCACGCCGCACAGCTCGTCCTCCGGCACGTCGTCCAGCAGCGGACGCAGCAGAATGTACGCCATTGCTTCCGGGATCGGCACCACGTGCAGCAGCCCCTGGCCAGGGATCATGTCCGACAGCGCCGTCCAGCCCTGGAAGGTGCGGAACACCGAGCATTTGGTGGTGTTATCCACGGTATACTCTTCCACTTCGGTACGGTGCGCGGCGTTCCACGGATCGTACTTGTCGACGTTGCCGTCAAACACGCGGGCGAAAACCTGCTGGTATGCCGGCAGCAGCCAGCGCTCCAGGGCGCCGGAGTCGGTATGCGCGCCGAGTCCTTTCGAGGTGGTTCCCGGCGGACGGCGGCGGATACGATCCGGGTAAATCACGCTCACGTCCGGGTCGAACCACTGCTTGCCGTTGCTCTCGAACGTCCATAAGCGGTTCAGGAACGACTGCACCTGCGCCATTTCTTCGCTCTGGCGCGCCTGCATTTGCGCCTGCGACCAGTAGATCGGGTAAATCTCCGGACGGGAGGCGGTCAGGGTGCCGAAGAAGTTATCGCCTGGCCCTTTGTACACCTCATCAAACTTGTTCAGATCGAGGTAGTCGAGCATCGACTGATCCCACGCCAGCGCCTGCTCGCGCGGGAAGTGACCTTTAATCACCGCACAGCCGCGGCGCTTAACGGCCTCGCGCTGTGCGTCGGTAATCGTGCCGTTTTTCACATCGTTAAACGGAATCACCGGCCAGACGGATTCACCTTTATTTTTAAGGGCGTTAATTTCCGCCACGCGGGTGGCAATGCTGTCGCTGAGCTTGTTGAACACCGCCTGCACGTCACCGATCTGCGCGCGTAACTCACGTTTCAACTGACGGATTGCCGCTTTGTGATCCGCCGGCAAGGTTTCACTGGTAAAGGTCATAACTGCCTCGCATCTTTCATTCGAAAGTAAAAATGTCTACAAGTGATACTTTAAGTTAAAAATAAGTTAATGCAAGTTTAAAAACTTGACGTGCGCCACAGGACGGGAAAATGAGTGAGGGCGCCGGAGCAGGGCTCCGGCGAGAAGAGGATCAGGCGTCGAACGGGGGATGGTTGTCGAGCACGGCCTGAATGACGTTCAGCGCGCCATGATGGTTGTTGTCATCGGTGCTGTAGCGGCTGATTTCTTTGATGCTCTCTGCCGCGTTGCCCATCGCAAAGGAATATTTCACCAGCTTCAGCATCTCGGCATCGTTTCCGCTGTCGCCAATCGCCACGCACTCTTGCGGAGAAATTTTCCAGCGCTTCAGCAGACGGCTGATGCCGTTCGCTTTGTGCAGGCCGGGGATAATCAAATCGACAAAGCCAAAGCCGCTGGTGACCGGCTTCATGATGCCGTCCAGGGAGACGTGGAGTTTATCCACCAGATTAGGAATGTCGCTGTCCGGCAGGTTCAGGGAGAACTTAAACAGCACGTCGTCAATGTCGCGGTAATCGCTGATGCGCTTTAAGCGGTGGTAGTGCTTTGACATTAGCGCCACGAACGCGTCCGGCGCTTTATCGCTGACGTAGGCGCTCTCCAGCCCGCAGGCCACGAAGTTCAGCCCTTTGTCTTTCAGCAGTTCGCCAATCACGATCTGCGACTCATGGCGGGTCAGCTCGCCGTGAAAAATCTGCTCGCCGCGATCGAACACCAGCGCGCCGTTTTCCGCCACGAAAGAGATCCGATCTTTAAGCTCCGGAAAGAAGGAGATGAGCTGGTAATACTGGTTGCCGCTGGCGACAACAAATTCAATGTCGCGGGCTTTAAGCTGTTCAAACTGTGCCTGGAAGCGGTCACGATCGTACTGCTTGGCATCATCAAGGAAAGTTCCGTCCATATCGGTGACGATAACTTTAACGGTCATACTGTGCTCCTGGGTCACTGCGTTTTGAAACATTCTAATAACAAGGTGACGAGGAGCACAAATTTAATTTCGAATGAAAGTCAGAAAGCCGGGTGGCGGCTTCGCCTTACCCGGCCTACGGGGAGACTTTGTAGGCCCGGTAAGCGCAGCGCCACCGGGCGTTTTCTTACAGCGTATGCTCAGTACGGGCGATAATATCGTCCTGCGCATCCGGCGACAGGGCGGTGAAGAACGCCGAGTAACCCGCGACGCGCACCACCAGGTCACGATACTGGTCAGGATGTTTCTTCGCCTCCAGCAGCGTTTCGCGCGAGACGATGTTGTACTGGATATGCCAGCCCTTATGCACCTCGAAGAAGGTGCGCAGCAGCACCATTAGCTTCTGGCGATCGCTGTCGTTTTCCAGCGTTGACGGGTTCAGCTTCTGGTTCAGCAGCACGCCGCCGAGAATCGCTTCCGTCGGCAGTTTGCCCACCGAGCCAATTACCGCCGTCGGGCCGAGGTGGTCCGTACCCGAAGCCGGGCTGGCCCCTTCCGCCAGAGGGGTATGCGCCTTACGTCCGTCCGGCGTCGCCATCGTCGCCGCGCCAAACGGCACGTTCGCGGAGATGGAAGAGGTGCCCGCGTAGTAGTTACCGCCAATCGGGCCGCGGCCGTAGCGCGGGTTATGGTACTGCTTCAGCTCTTCAATGTAGGTCTGATAGGCGCGGGTCAGCAGCATATCCACGCTGTCGTCGTCGTTGCCGTACTTCGGCGCGCCGTTGATCAGGCGCTGACGCAGCTGCTCGTGGGTCAGCCCGTCGAAATCATCGGCCAGCGCCGCCGCCAGCTGCTGCTGGCCGATGACGCCCTGTTCGAACACCAGCTTCTTCACCGCCGCCAGGCTGTTGCCGAGGTTGGCGATGCCCACCTGCAGGCCGGACACCCAGTCATACTTCGCACCGCCCTGCTTGATGCTTTTCGCGCGCTCGATGCAGTCGTCCACCAGCGCCGAGCAGAGAATATCGTGGACGTTCTCTTCCAGCATGGTGTCCACCACATACTCAATCTCGATGGATTTGCGGGTGTAGTAGCGGATCTGGCTATCCCAGGCCGCCATCACCTCCTCGAAGTTGTCGAAGTTACCGGCGGAGAGGGCTTTCTCCTGTGGCAGGAATACCTTGCCGCTGGTGGCGTCGCGGCCGCCTTCCAGCGCGGCCAGCATCACGCGGGCGAAGTTGATGAAGCTCATGCCGGTGCAGCGATAGCCCCACTTGCCGCCCACCGCGGTTTCGATACAGCCAATGGCCGCGTAGTCGTAGGCGTCGTCGCGCTCAACGCCGAGCTTGATGAATTCCGGAATGACGATTTCATCGTTGTTGAACGCCGGCATCCCGAAGCCGCAGCGGATCACCTGCACGCAGGCGTCGAGGAAGTCGTTGCTCATGCCCGCGTGGTAGCGCACGCTCAGGTTCGGCTGGGTGGAGCGCAGGCGACCGCAGGATTCCAGAATCGCGTACGAGAGCGGGTTCACCGCGTCCATCGGCTCACCGTTGACCAGCTTCTGGCCGCCGATGGTGACGTTCTGGTACAGCGGGCTACCGGCGGAAGCCTTCGAGTGCGAGCCGGAGCGGATCTTGTTCACTTCCAGCAATTTCAGCCAGCAGCTGTGCAGCAGCTCGATGGCGTGCTCGCGGTCCAGGCTCTGGTTCAGCTCCACGTCGCGGCGGTAGTACGGATAGAGATACTGGTCCATACGCGCGAAGGAGACGGAGTGGCCGTTGGACTCAATCTGCAGGATCAGCTGAATGAAGTAGCACAGCTGCAGCGCCTGCCAGAAGGTTTTTGGCGGCTCGTGGGCGATTACGTCACAGTTTTCCGCCATCGCCAGCAGCTCGTCGCGGCGGCTTACGCGGGTTTCGGTGGAGGCCATCTCGCGCGCCAGGTCGGCAAAGCGTTTGATGTGCAGGCTCACCGCTTCCAGCACGATATCGATCGCCTTCAGGAACTGGTCGCCGTGCAGGTCTTCCAGCACCGTCAGGTTGATGCGCGAGCGGCGCTCGGCCACTTTGGCGCGCAGGCCGTCGAGACCTTTCTCCAGCACCAGAGGGAAGTTCACCGCCAGGTGCGCGTCGCCGGAGGTCATGTTGCCTTCGGCTTTGATGATGCCGGTTTCCAGCAGGCCTTTCTGCTCGTCGGTGAACATGCCGTAGCAGCGGTCCTGCACCGTCTGGCCGCGCCACCACGGGCAGATTTCATGCAGCACGCGCTTGTTCTCTTCGCTCACCGCAAAGCCCGCGCCCGGACGGTCCGCCAGGTCGTCAATCTCTTTCTCAATCCAGGAGACGGTGTATTCCGGGAAGATCGGCGCGGCGCGCACTTCGCTGGCCTGGTTACCGATGATCAGCTCGTCGTGCTTGATCCAGATGGTACGCTCGGCCAGGTGATGCGCCAGCGCCAGGGCGCGGCGCACCGGGATCGGCTTGTCCATGTGCTGCTGGTACATTTCGGTGTAATGCTGGGCGCGCTCGGTACAGACCGGCGGCTTCACGATATGCACCAGGGCCGTTTTGTGCGCCTTAATGCGCTCGCTGAGGGTGTTGAGATTCAGGGTGGTCATAAGTTTATCCTCGTAAGGTCGCGGTTAACCCTTTCTGGCAGGCGTACTGCTGTGCGAAGTCCAGCAGGGCAGGGTTATCCAGCGGTTTGTCAGGGGCAGAGTAGGGTTGGCCGAGCAGGGTGTATTTGTTCATGCCCAGCGTGTGATACGGCAGAAAATGAATATCGTCGACGCCGAGTTCATCGGCAGCGAAGTTGGTAATGGCGGTGATGGAGGCTTCATCCGCGTTGAAGCCCTGGATCAGCGGCACGCGGATGGTGATCGTTTTCCCGGCGGCGGCCAGGCGTTTCAGGTTGTCCAGGATGCGCTTAGCCGAACCGTCCGTCCACTGCTTGAAAACGTCACCGTCGACGTGCTTCAGGTCGGCGAGGAACAGATCGACGTAGGGTAATGACGGCTCGATATAATGCCACGGCACGTGAAGGCAGGTTTCGACGGCGGTGTGGATACCCTGGTCGTGGCTGGCTTTAAACAGCGCGTGCGCCAGCTCCGGGTTCATAAACGGTTCGCCGCCGGAGAGGGTGATCCCGCCGCCGCTGCGGTCGTAAAAGGGTTTATCGCGCAGTACGGTCGCCATGATCTCCTCGACCTGCTTTTCTTCGCCGCAAACGGTCAGCGCCTGCGTCGGGCAGCAGTCGGTGAGGGCATCAAGCGTCTCTTCACTCAGCTTTTCGCGGTGGATGACCAGGCCATTCAGCGCGCGTTCGATGCAGCCCGGTGCCGCCTGCTGGCACAGGTCGCAGCCGTTCAGGCACAGACGCGCATCAAACAGCACGTCCCGGCTGCGGGAGCGGCTTTCCGGGTTCTGGCACCAGCGACAGCCCAGCGAGCAGCCTTTCAGGAACACCACGGTACGGATACCGGGGCCGTCGTGGGTAGAGTAACGCTGAATATTGAAGATCATGTTTTTCGCCTCTCATCTTGCATATGAAGATTAAATTACTTTCGAATGAAAGTTATCTTGATGCAGGTCAACTCTTGAGCAGGTTTTGTCGTGATAGGGTAAGTGCAGGCTAATTTTGAGGGTGACATCATGGAACTTTATCTCGACACATCTGACGTTGCGGCAGTCAAAAAGCTGGCGCGTATCTTCCCGCTGGCGGGCGTGACCACCAACCCAAGCATCGTTGCGGCCGGTAAAACGCCGCTCGACGAACTGCTGCCCGCGCTGCACGACGCGCTGGGCGGCAAGGGCCGTCTGTTCGCGCAGGTGATGGCTACCACCGCCGAAGGGATGGTGGAAGACGCGCGTAAGCTGCGCGCCATCATTAACGATCTGGTGGTGAAAGTGCCGGTGACCGCAGAAGGGCTGGCGGCGATCAAGATGCTGAAGGCGGAAGGGATCCCGACCCTGGGCACGGCGGTCTACGGTGCTGCGCAGGGAATGCTCTCCGCGCTGGCGGGGGCGGAGTATGTGGCCCCTTACGTTAACCGCGTGGACGCGCAGGGCGGGGACGGGATTCAGACCGTAATTGAGCTGCAACAGCTGCTGACGCTGCACGCGCCGCAGTCAAAGGTGCTGGCCGCGAGCTTTAAAACCCCGCGTCAGGCGCTGGACTGCCTGCTGGCAGGCTGCGAGTCCATCACGCTGCCGCTGGACGTGGCGCAGCAGTTTATTACCTCTCCGGCGGTAGACGCAGCGATTGTGAAGTTTGAGCAGGACTGGCAGGGGGCGTTTGGACGGACGTCCATCTGACGCGGTTGCCGGGTGGCGCTAACGCTTACCCGGCCTGCGTTCGAGCCGTTGTAGGTCGGGTAAGGCGACGCCGCCACCCGACTTTTTACTGACTACACACCTCACACCCCGGATTACGCATTAGCTTCATTTCGCGGAACTGGCAGGTCATCGCGTCATACATCACGATTTTCCCCGCGGCGGGCGTGCCGTAATTCGTCAGCACCTTGATCGCTTCCATTGCCTGCAGTGAACCAATCACGCCGACGAGCGGCGCCATCACGCCCGCCTCAACGCAGGTCAGCGCATTCTCGCCAAACAGACGGCTCAGGCAGCGGTAGCAGGGTTCACCCTCGGCGTACGTGAAGACGCTGATTTGCCCCTCCATGCGGATCGCCGCCCCGGAGACCAGCGGGGTTTTGTGAGCAAAACAGCCCGCGTTGAGCTGATTACGGACGGTGACGTTATCCGTGCAGTCCAGGACCAGATCGTGCCGGGCAATCTGCGCGGAGAGCGCGTCGTCATCCAGCATTGCGTCAATCAGCGTGAACTGAACGTGGGGGTTGATGCGCGCCAGCGCAGCCCTGGCGGATTCCACTTTCGGCAGGCCCACCGTCGCGTCACTGTGCAGCGTCTGGCGCTGCAGGTTGGACACCGACACGGTATCGAAATCCAGCAGCGTCATGCTTCCTGCGCCCGCCGCGGCAAGGTACTGCGCGGCGGCGCAGCCCAGCCCGCCCAGCCCGACGACCAGCACGCTGGCCGCCTTGAGCGCTTCCTGACCTTCGAAATCAAACCCGCGCAGCACAATCTGGCGGTTGTAGCGCATCATCTCCTGATCGCTCAGCTCCACCGTCATGTCAGCCTCCGAACAGGTGGTTAAAGCGCTCGACCTCAACCCATTCGCCGGCTTCCACGTTGCCGCGCTCGCGCTCCAGCACGATGAAGCAGTTGCCCAGACTGAAGGAGCTGAAAATGTGCGAGCCCTGATGTCCGGTGGTGCTCACTTCGAGCTCGCCGTCCGCACCGCGGGTCAGAATGCCGCGCTGGAAATCGAGACGGCCCGGTGATTTTTTCAACCGCGTGGCGGCACGCACGCACACGCGTTCCGGCAGCGGGCTGGCCTTGTTGCCGGAAAGCTTCGCCAGCAGCGGGATCGCCAGCTGGTAGAAGGTGAGTGCCGCCGAGACCGGGTTACCCGGCAGGCCGCAGAACCAGCTGTGTGAAAGCTTGCCAAACGCGAACGGCTTGCCCGGCTTGATCGCCAGCTTCCAGAAGGCGATTTCACCCAGCTCTTCAAGAAGGGTTTTGGTGTAATCCGCTTCGCCCACGGAGACGCCGCCGGAGCTGATGACCACGTCGGCGGATTTATCCGCCTCGATAAACGCCGCGCGCAGTTTTTCCGGATCGTCAGGAATGATGCCGAGGTTAATCACCTCGCAGCCCAGCTGCTCCAGCATCAGGTGTACCGCCAGGCGGTTGGTGTCGTAAATCTGGCCGTCCTGCAGCGGCTGGCCCGGAAGCTGCAGCTCGTCGCCGGTGGAGAAAACGGCGACGCGCACTTTACGGATCACGTCGATTTCAGCAACGCCGAGCGACGCCAGCACCGGCAACTCCGCCACCGTCAGCTTTTGCCCGGCGGCAAAGACCGTCGCGCCGAGGGTAATGTCCTCGCCGGTACGGCGGATGTTCTGGCCCGCTTTGACGCTCGCGGTAAAACGCACGCCGTCGTCGGTCTGTTCGGTCTCTTCCTGCATCACCACGGCGTCGCAGCCTGGCGGAACCGGTGCGCCGGTCATGATGCGCACGCAGGTGCCTGCAGGCCATTCGCCGCTAAACGGCTGACCCGCAAAGGCTTTACCCGCCACCGGCAGGGCGTTACCCGTCTGGAGATCCGCCAGGCGTACCGCGTAACCGTCCATCGCGGAGTTATCAAACCCCGGCACGTTAAGCGGAGAGACGATATCGCGCGCGGCAATACGGCCAAAACAGCGCACGAGGGGCAGCGTCTCAACGTCATGCAGCGGGGAAACTCGGTCAAGCATCTGCGTGAGTGCCGTCTCAAGCGGCATCAGTCCGGCGGTAAAATCCATGGTGGGCTCCTGCGGAGTAACAACGAAAGCGTCCATTATGGCAGAAAAGTGCGGCTAACTGTATGACCGAAGGGTGCACGCTTTACATCACTGTTACGTCTTTCTATATTCAAAAATCATCTGAAGTTTCGTCGACGATAATGATATTTATAGAAAAAGCCGCAAAACAGGCTAACGGGTGATGCGAATGGTTAAGGCGGTAATCGCAATTCATGGCGGGGCCGGGGCAATCACCCGTGCACAGCTCACTTCTGAGCAGGAAAAACGCTACATCGACGCGCTGTACGCCATTGTGGAAACGGGCCAGAAAATGCTGGAAGCGGGCGAGAGCGCGCTGGATGTGGTCACCGAGGCGGTGCGTCTGCTGGAAGAGTGCCCGTTATTTAATGCGGGGATCGGTTCGGTCTTTACCCGGGATGAAACCCACGAGCTGGATGCCTGCGTCATGGACGGTATCTCCCTGAAAGCGGGGGCCGTGGCAGGCGTCAGCCACCTGCGTAACCCGGTGCTGGCCGCGCGTCTGGTGATGGAAGAGAGCCCGCACGTGCTGCTGACGGGCGCGGGGGCGGAGAGGTTTGCCTTCGAACACGGAATGGCGCCGGTATCGCCCGATCTGTTTTCCACAGAGGCGCGCTATCAGCAGCTGCTGGACGCCCGTTCGGCGGGTATGACGCAGCTTGACCATACTGCGCCGCTGGATGAGCGCAGCAAAATGGGCACGGTGGGCGCGGTGGCGCTCGACAAAGCGGGCAACCTCGCGGCGGCAACCTCCACGGGCGGGATGACCAACAAGCTCCCCGGACGCGTGGGCGACAGCCCGCTGCCCGGCGCGGGCTGCTATGCCAATAACGCCACGGCGGCGGTGTCGTGTACCGGCACCGGGGAAGTCTTTATTCGTGCCCTTGCGGCCTACGACATCACCGCGCTGATGGATTACGGCGGTTTAAGCCTCAGCGAAGCCTGCGAGCGCGTGGTGATGGAGAAACTGCCTGCCCTGGGCGGCGTCGGCGGACTCATTGCTGTGGATCGTGAGGGCAACGTGGCCCTGCCGTTCAACAGTGAAGGCATGTACCGCGCCTGGGGCTATGCCGGCGATGAGCCGAGCACGGGGATCTATCGTGAATAAGGGGGCAGCGCGTGCCGCACAGTGAAGAGCTGGACAACCGCGAAGTGCTGGCTGTCCATCAGCTGAATATTGCGTTTCAGGAAGAGCGGCAGTTCATCCCCGCAGTACAGAATTTATCGTTCAC
Organism: Enterobacter sp. fkY84-1; assembly: GCF_052974705.1. NCBI lineage: Bacteria > Pseudomonadati > Pseudomonadota > Gammaproteobacteria > Enterobacterales > Enterobacteriaceae > Enterobacter > Enterobacter sp. fkY84-1. Next base: position 1,431,398 of record NZ_CP169393.1, read on the forward strand.
GCTCAGGCGCGGCGAGACGCTGGCGATTGTTGGCGAATCCGGCTCCGGGAAATCGGTCACCGCGCTGGCGCTGATGCGCCTGCTGGAACAGACGGGCGGGCAGATCGGCAGCGAGAAAATGCTGCTGCGCCGCCGTAACCGTCAGGTCATTGATTTAAACGAGCTGAGCGGCGCGCAGATGCAGGGCGTGCGCGGGGCGGACATTGCGATGATCTTCCAGGAGCCGATGACCTCCCTGAACCCGGTGTTCCCGGTCGGGGAACAAATCGCCGAGTCCATCCGCCTGCATCAGGGGCTGAGCGGCGATGAGGCGCTCAACGAGGCCCGACGGATGCTGGAGCTGGTGCGCATTCCGGAGGCGCAGGCCATCCTGGGCCGCTACCCGCATCAGCTTTCCGGCGGCATGCGCCAGCGGGTGATGATTGCCATGGCGCTCTCCTGCCGTCCGGCGGTGCTGATTGCCGATGAACCGACGACGGCGCTGGACGTGACGATTCAGGCGCAGATCCTGCAGCTCATCAAGGTGCTGCAGCAGGAGATGGAGATGGGGGTGATTTTCATCACCCACGATATGGGCGTGGTCGCCGATATCGCCGATCGGGTGCTGGTGATGCACAAGGGCAGCGCGGTGGAAACCGGACCGGTTGAACAGATTTTTCACGCGCCCGCGCATCCTTACACCAAAGCGCTGCTGGCGGCGGTTCCGCGCCTGGGGGCGATGAACGGCAGCGATCTGCCGCGTCGTTTTCCGTTGATTTCACTGGAGGCGTCTGAGCCGCAGGAGGAGGAACGCGAGCAGGACACCGTGGTGCCGGGCAAGCCCATTCTGGAAGTGCGCAATCTGGTCACGCGTTTTCCGCTGCGCAGCGGCGTGTTGAACCGCGTAAAGCGCGAAGTGCACGCGGTGGAAAACGTCAGCTTCGACCTCTGGCCGGGCGAAACGCTGGCGCTGGTAGGGGAGTCCGGCTGCGGTAAATCCACGACCGGGCGCGCGTTGCTCCGTCTGGTGGACGCGCAGGAGGGCAGCATTACCTTTAACGGCGAGCGCATTGATACCCTTCCGGACAGCAGGCTGCAGGCGGTGCGGCGGGATATTCAGTTTATTTTTCAGGATCCGTATGCCTCTCTCGATCCGCGACATACGGTGGGGTATTCGATCATGGAGCCGCTGCGGGTGCATAACCTGCTCGACGGCGAGGCGGCGCAGCGTCGCGTGGCCTGGCTGCTAGAGCGCGTTGGCCTGAAGCCGGAACACGCCTGGCGTTATCCGCACGAGTTTTCCGGCGGGCAGCGGCAGCGTATCTGCATCGCCCGCGCGCTGGCGCTGAACCCAAAAGTGGTGATTGCGGATGAATCCGTCTCGGCGCTGGATGTCTCTATCCGGGCGCAAATCATCAATCTGCTGCTGGATTTACAGCGGGATATGGGGATCGCCTTCCTGTTTATCTCGCACGACATGGCGGTGGTTGAGCGCATCAGCCATCGCGTGGCGGTGATGTTTATGGGGCAAATCGTGGAAATCGGGCCGCGAAGGGCGGTATTTGAGAACCCGCAGCACCCGTACACCCGCAAGCTCATCGCGGCGGTCCCGGTCGCCGACCCGGCGCATCGTCACGGCCAGCGCGTGCTGCTGCAGGATGAAATGCCGAGCAATATTCGTAAACGCGGCGAGGCCGTGGAGCGCGTGGCGCTGCGTGAGGTCGGTCCGGGTCATTTCGTGGCTCCCCCGCGTCAGGACAATGCCTTTTCGCGGTTATAACTTTCAACAGGCAGGAGAACATAATGGTTACATTTGTAGCGCGTAGATGGTTGTTAGCCGCGAGCGTGACGGCAGCCCTGGCCGCTGCCCCCGCGTTCGCTGCCAAAGATGTGGTGGTCGCTGTCGGCTCTAACTTCACCACGCTGGATCCGTATGACGCTAACGACACGCTCTCCCAGGCGGTGGCGAAATCGTTCTACCAGGGCCTGTTTGGCCTGGATAAAGAGATGAAGCTTAAAAACGTGCTGGCGGAGGGGTACACCGTTTCGGATGACGGGCTGGTGTACACCATTAAGCTCAAAACCGGGGTGAAGTTCCAGGACGGCACCGACTTTAATGCCGACGCGGTGAAGGTAAACCTCGATCGCGCCAGCAATCCTGAGAACAGCCTCAAGCGTTACAACCTCTATAAAAACATCGCCAAAACCGAGGTGGTCGACGCGGCGACGGTAAAAATCACCCTGAAAGAGCCGTTCTCCGCGTTTATCAATATTCTGGCGCATCCGGCGACGGCGATGATTTCCCCTGCCGCGCTGAAGAAATACGGCAAGGAGATCGGCTTCCACCCGGTGGGTACCGGTTCGTACGAGCTGGTCACCTGGAACCAGACCGATTTTGTGAAGGTGAAGAAATACGCGGGCTACTGGCAGAAAGGGCTGCCGAAGCTGGACACCATCACCTGGCGTCCGGTAGTGGATAACAATACCCGTGCGGCGATGCTGCAAACCGGCGAGGCGCAGTTTGCCTTCCCGGTCCCGTACGAGCAGGCCGCCATTCTGGAGAAAAACAGCAAGCTGGAGCTGGTCGCCAGCCCGTCGATCATGCAGCGCTACATCAGCATGAACGTCACGCAAAAGCCGTTCGATAATCCGAAGGTGCGCGAAGCCATTAACTATGCCATTAACCGCCAGGCGCTGGTTAAGGTCGCTTTTGCGGGCTATGCCACCCCGGCCACCGGCGTGCTGCCGCCGGCTATCGCGTATGCGCAAAGCTATCAGCCGTGGCCGTACGATCCGGCCAAAGCGCGCGAGCTGCTGAAAGAGGCGGGCTATCCGAACGGCTTTAGCACCACGCTGTGGTCGTCGCATAACCACAGTACCGCCCAGAAGGTGCTGCAGTTTACCCAGCAGCAGCTGGCACAGGTGGGGATTAAGGCGCAGGTTACCGCCATGGATGCCGGACAGCGTGCGGCAGAGGTCGAGGGGAAAGGGCAGAAAGAGAGCGGCGTGCGGATGTTCTACACCGGCTGGTCGGCCTCGACGGGTGAAGCCGACTGGGCGCTGTCGCCGCTGTTTGCCTCGCAGAACTGGCCGCCAACCCTGTTCAATACCGCGTTTTACAGCAATCCGCAGGTGGACAAAGACCTGGCCGATGCGCTGAAAACCACCAAACCGGAGGAGAAGGCACGCCTCTACAAGGACGCGCAGGACATCATCTGGAAAGAGTCGCCGTGGGTGCCGCTGGTGGTGGAGAAACTGGTGTCAGCCCATAACAAAGCGTTGACCGGGTTCTACATCATGCCGGATACGGGCTTTAGCTTTGACGATGCGGATTTAAAATAACGCCCATGCTGAACTATGTTTGTAAACGCCTGCTGGGGCTTATCCCGACGCTGCTGATTGTGGCGGTGCTGGTGTTTTTGTTTGTCCACATGCTGCCGGGCGATCCGGCGCGTCTGGTTGCCGGGCCCGAAGCGGATGCCACGGTCATTGAGCTGGTGCGTAAACAGCTTGGTCTTGACCAGCCGCTGTATATGCAGTTTCTGCACTATATTGGCAACGTTCTGCAGGGCGATTTTGGTATCTCGATGGTGTCGCGTCGTCCGGTGTCGGAGGAGATCGCCAGCCGCTTTATGCCCACGTTCTGGTTAACGATAGCCAGCATGAGCTGGGCGGTGGTGTTCGGACTTGGCGCCGGGATTGTGGCGGCCGTCTGGCGCAACCGCTGGCCGGACAAGCTCGGCATGGCGCTGGCGGTGACCGGCATCTCCTTCCCGGCGTTCGCGCTGGGGATGCTGCTGATGCAGATCTTCTCCGTTGAGCTGGGCTGGCTGCCCACCGTCGGGGCCGATACCTGGAAGCATTACATTCTGCCCTCGATGACGCTGGGGGCTGCCGTGTCGGCGGTGATGGCCCGCTTTACCCGCGCCTCGTTCGTTGACGTGCTGAGCGAAGATTATATTCGCACCGCGCGGGCGAAAGGGGTCAGCGAGAAGTGGGTCATTCTCAAGCACGGGTTCCGCAATGCGATGATCCCGGTGGTGACGATGATGGGGCTGCAGTTTGGCTTCCTGCTGGGCGGCTCTATCGTGGTGGAAAAGGTCTTCAACTGGCCCGGGCTGGGACGTCTGCTGGTCGATTCCGTCGAGATGCGCGACTACCCGGTGATTCAGGCGGAAGTCCTGCTTTTCTCGCTGGAGTTTATTCTTATCAACCTCGTGGTGGACGTGCTCTACGCCGCCATTAACCCGGCCATCAGGTATAAGTAAGATGCGATTGTTGAACTGGCGGCGTCAGGCCGTATTAAACGCCATGCCGGGGCTAAAACCGGACCACATCCGCACCCCGTGGTCTGAATTCTGGCGGCGCTTTCGCCGTCAGCCGGTCGCGATGACCGCGGGGCTGTTCGTGCTGCTGCTGATCGTGGTGGCGATCGTGGCGCCGTGGGTGGCGCCGTTTGATGCGGAAAACTATTTTGACTACGACCGCCTGAACGACGGGCCCTCGATGCTCCACTGGTTCGGCGTGGACTCTCTCGGGCGGGATATCTTTAGCCGGGTGCTGGTGGGGGCGCAGATCTCGCTCGCCGCCGGGGTGTTTGCGGTGCTGATCGGCGCGACCATTGGGATCGTGCTGGGGCTGGTCGCCGGCTATTACGAAGGCTGGTGGGACCGCATCATCATGCGCATCTGCGACGTGCTGTTTGCCTTCCCCGGCATTCTGCTGGCGATTGCCGTGGTGGCGATCATGGGCAGCGGCATGGCAAACGTCATCATTGCGGTCGCGGTGTTTTCGATTCCGGCCTTTGCGCGCCTGGTGCGCGGCAACACGCTGGTGCTGAAACAGCAGACCTTTATCGAGTCGGCCCGCAGTATGGGGGCCAGCGACGCCACCATTCTCTTCAGCCATATTCTGCCGGGGACGGTGTCGTCCATCGTGGTCTACTTCACCATGCGTATCGGCGTGTCGATAATCTCGGCGGCCAGCCTGTCGTTTCTGGGGCTAGGGGCACAGCCTCCGACGCCGGAGTGGGGCGCGATGCTGAACGAGGCGAGGGCCGATATGGTGATTGCGCCGCACGTGGCAATCTTCCCGAGTCTGGCGATTTTCCTGACCGTGCTGGCGTTTAACCTACTGGGGGATGGGCTGCGCGACGCGCTGGATCCGAGGATAAAGGGGTAGTGCAGTGAAATGTGCCGGGTGGCGGCTACGCCTTACCCGGCCTACAAAAGCGGAGTGGGGAGATTAAACCCGGCTACCCCACAGGTCATACTCATCCGCGTTTTCAACCTTCACGCGAATAATATCACCCGGCTTAACGTTGGTTTCGCCATTCAGGTACACCGCGCCGTCGATTTCAGGGGCGTCCGCCATGCTGCGGCCAATCGCGCCTTCTTCGTCCACCTCGTCGATGATAACCATGATCTCGCGGCCCACTTTTTCCTGCAGACGCTCGGCAGAAATCTGCTGCTGAAGCTGCATGAAGCGGTTCCAGCGCTCCTCTTTCACCTCTTCCGGCACCTGGTCCGCCAGCTCGTTGGCGGTTGCGCCTTCTACCGGGCTGTACTTGAAGCAGCCGACGCGGTCCAGACGCGCTTCTTTCAGGAAGTCGAGCAGCATCTGGAAATCTTCTTCGGTTTCACCCGGGAAGCCAACGATGAAGGTGGAGCGCAGGGTCAGATCCGGGCAGATCTCACGCCACTGCTTGATGCGCGCCAGCTGACGGTCAACGGAGCCAGGACGTTTCATCAGCTTCAGGATACGCGGGCTGGCATGCTGCAGCGGGATGTCCAGGTATGGCAGAATCTTGCCTTCCGCCATCAGTGGGATCACGTCGTCAACGTGCGGGTACGGGTAAACGTAGTGCAGACGCGTCCAGATACCGAGTTTGGACAGCTGCTCGCACAGGCCGACCATGCTGGTTTTCACCGGCTCGCCGTTGTGGAAACCGGAGCGGTGCTTAACGTCCACGCCGTAAGCTGAGGTGTCCTGGGAGATGACCAGCAGTTCCTTCACGCCTGCATCGGCCAGACGTTTGGCTTCCGCCAGCACTTCGCCGATTGGACGGCTCACCAGATCGCCACGCATGGACGGGATGATGCAGAAGGTGCATCGGTGGTTGCAGCCTTCGGAAATTTTCAGGTACGCGTAGTGGCGCGGCGTCAGCTTCACGCCCTGTTCCGGCACCAGGCTCAGGAACGGGTTGTGCTTGGGTTTTGGCACGTAGTGATGAACATGTTGCAGCACCTGCTCGTAGCTGTGCGGGCCGGTAATCTCCAGCACCTTCGGGTGCACTTCGCGGATCTGGTCTTCTTTCGCGCCCAGACAGCCGGTCACGATCACTTTGCCGTTTTCGGTCAGCGCTTCACCGATGGCTTCCAGTGACTCCTGGACCGCGCTGTCGATAAACCCGCAGGTGTTAACGATCACCATATCGGCGTTGTCGTAGCTTGGCACCACGTCATAGCCCTCGGTGCGCAGTTCGGTCAGGATGCGTTCTGAATCCACCAGGTTTTTCGGGCAGCCCAGGGAGACGAAGCCGATTTTCGGCTGGTGCGTAACATTGCTCATAGGTTAAAAATTCATCAATTATGGAGTTATCAGGGCGGGATTTTACAGCGTATCGCGGGGGATTTATACACTCTTTGCAAGGCGGATGCGTCGGGCCGAGGTTGTAACATTGTAAATAATGTTAATCAGTTAATAAAAATTGATCCCAGGCATTAAACTGTACAAAAAATGTACTTATCCTGACTATGCACCATGGCTGACAGAGGAGGAAAGAGCATGACCGTTGACAGACTAAAACGCGATCTGCTGAACAAGCTGATCAACGCCCGAATCGACCTGGCCGCGTACCTGCAGTTGAGGAAGGCAAAAGGGTATATGTCAGTCAGCGAAAGCGAACATCTGCGTGATAACCTGTTTGAACTTTGCAATTTCATGCGTGAAAAAGCACCGGCCCTGCAGGCGAACTACGGCGAAAGTGAAGAAGTCGCGCTGCGCCGCGCCGCCGAGGTGCTCTCCATTGCAGGGGTGTGTCTGATGAACGGACGCCACGACTGCCCGAATTTTATCGCCGTAAACGCGGAGAAGCTTGAAAACTGCCTGACAACGCTCTCTCTATGCATCATGTGTCTGAACGAGCACAAACAGCTCGAACAGCACTGATCCCGGGGGAGGCAACTCCCCCTTCTGATTAAGCTTTTGTAAAAGTGGTAACGCGCCCGGACGCAGTGGCTAATCTTTAAGCCATATGCCGATAAAGGAGTGCGTTATGCCTCGATCCTCGCTGATTTTCCTGCCTGCGTTATTCATTCCGTTTTCACTTCTTGCTGCGCCAGAGGCGGTGAAGGTCGAGGTGCTGCAAAACAGACTCGATCACCCCTGGTCCCTGGCGTTCCTGCCGGATAATAACGGGCTGCTGGTGACCCTGAAGGGCGGTCAGCTCAAACGCTGGCAGGCCGGAAAAGGGCTCTCCGATCCGATTGTCGGCGTACCGAAGGTCTGGGCAAACGGGCAGGGAGGATTGTTGGATGTGGTGCTGGCGCCGGATTTTGAAACGTCGCGCCGCGTCTGGCTGAGCTACGCCGAGGCCGGGCATGACGGCAAAGCCGGAACGGCGGTAGGCTTTGGCCGCCTGAGCGACGACTATTCCCGCATCGAGGGATTCCAGGTGGCGTTCCGCCAGATGCCGAAACTCTCAACCGGTAACCATTTCGGCGGACGGCTGGTGTTCGACGGCAAAGGCTCCCTCTTTATCGGACTCGGCGAGAATAACCAGCGTCCCACGGCGCAGGATCTGGATAAATTGCAGGGCAAAGTGGTGCGCCTCACCGAAGACGGAAAAGTCCCGCCGGATAACCCCTTTGTGAATACCCCCGGTGCGCGACCTGAAATCTGGTCTTACGGCATTCGCAACCCGCAGGGGATGGCGATGAACCCCTGGAGCGACACGCTGTGGCTGAACGAGCACGGCCCGCGCGGCGGGGATGAGATCAATATCCCGGAGAAGGGTAAGAACTACGGCTGGCCGCTGGCAACGCACGGCATTAACTACAGCGGTCTGAAAATCCCGGAAGCCAAAGGCGAGCACGTTGAGGGCACCGAGAAGCCACTGTTCGTCTGGAAAGTCTCACCCGCGGTAAGCGGCATGGCGTTCTACAACAGCGACGTCTTCCCGCAGTGGAAAAACAAGCTGTTTATCGGCGCGCTGAAGGAGAAGGACGTGATCGTGCTGAGCGTGGAGGGTAACAAGGTGACAGAGGACGGGCGCATTCTGGGCGACCGGGATCAGCGTATTCGGGATGTGCGGGTGGGGCCGGATGGGTATCTGTATGTCCTGACCGACGAGACGGACGGGCAGCTGTTGAAAGTCAGCCCGTCCGGCGCGTAATCAGGTAACCGGGATCATCACGACGTTACGGTACGCCGGGCGATCGCTCAGCTGTTTAAGCCAGCGCTCCAGGTGCGGGCGCGGCGTCCACTTCAGGCCCATGTTGGTCAGGTTCCAGACGAACGGCGCCACGGCGATATCGCCGATGCCGAACGCCTCGCCGGAGAACCAGGCGTGCTTCGCCAGCTCGTCATCCATCATCGCAAACAGATTTTCGCAGGCATCCTGCGCGGCGTGAATCGCGGGATAATCGCGTTCCGCTTCCGGCGTGCGGATAAGCCCCATCAGGATCACGCGGTGGGTCGGGGACAGCGTCTGGTTCGCCCAGTCCATCCACTTTTCGCCCTGGGCGCGGCGGGCCGGGTTTTCTACCCACAGGCGGCCCTGACCGTACTGGGCGGCGAGGTAACGCACAATCGTGTTGGACTCCCAAAGCGTCGCGTCCGTTTCATCATCGCGCAGCAGCGGCACCAGGCCATTCGGGTTCATGGCCAGATAGTCGGCCTCCTTGTTCACGCCGAACGCCATGCCTGCCATGATTTGATTGAACGGTAAATCCAGCTCTTCCAGCGTCCAGAGCACTTTCTTAACGTTGGTCGAATTATTCCTGCCCCACAGCGTAATCATATTTACTCCCGATGAGATGTGAATCCGAATCAGCTTTTCGCCATGGTGAGATAAACCTAACAATTACGCAACAGAAGACAAAAAAATCGCCTTAATCAAAGCGTATCTGAATGTTATTGCATAAACTTTAATAACTTTACCCTCGTTGGGTTTCTTTAACGGTTTTAGTGCGCTATTACTCATCGCTTCTTGCGACACGGTGATGTGACGTAATTTTTGAATGGACACTCGGGTGGCATTTATGACGCGTAAAATGACTTCTCTGCGCAGCCTGGCGGCAGGCTCTGCGCTTCTTTTCCTGTTTGCACCAACGCTCTACGCAGCTGAACAGGCTGCGCCCGAAGCGCCGCCAGTGGATGCGCGCGCCTGGATCCTGATGGACTACGCCAGCGGTAAAGTGCTGGCGGAAGGAAATGCGGATGAGAAACTCGATCCGGCAAGCCTGACCAAAATCATGACCAGCTATGTGGTGGGCCAGGCGCTGAAAGCGGGCAAGATCAAGCTGGACGATATGGTGACCATCGGGAAAGACGCCTGGGCGACCGGCAACCCGGCCCTGCGCGGATCTTCCGTGATGTTCCTGAAGCCAGGGGATCAGGTCTCCGTTTCCGATCTGAATAAAGGGGTGATTATTCAGTCGGGAAATGATGCGTGCATCGCGCTGGCCGACTACGTTGCCGGCAGCCAGGATTCTTTCATTGGCTTGATGAATGGTTACGCGCAGAAGCTGGGCTTAACCAACACCACGTTCAAAACGGTTCACGGCCTGGATGCGCCGGGCCAGTTCAGCACCGCGCGCGACATGGCGCTGCTGGGGAAAGCGCTGATCCACGACGTGCCGGATGAATACGCCATCCACAAAGAGAAAGAGTTTACCTTCAACAAAATTCGCCAGCCGAACCGCAACCGCCTGCTGTGGAGCAGCAACGTCAACGTGGACGGGATGAAAACCGGCACCACGGCGGGTGCAGGCTATAACCTGGTGGCCTCCGCGACCCAGGGCGACATGCGCCTGATTTCGGTAGTGCTGGGCACCAAAACCGACCGCATTCGTTTTAACGAATCAGAAAAACTGCTGACCTGGGGCTTCCGCTTTTATGAAACCGTGACGCCGATTAAACCGGATGCCACGTTCGTCAGCCAGCGCGTCTGGTTTGGTGACAAGAGCGAGGTGAACCTGGGCGCGGGTGAGGCGGGCTCGGTAACCATTCCGCGCGGCCAGCTGAAAAACCTGAAGGCCAGCTACACTCTGACCGACCCGCAGCTCACCGCCCCGCTGAAAAAAGGCCAGGTGGTTGGGACGATTGATTTCCAGCTTAACGGTAAGTCGATTGAACAGCGTCCGCTGATTGTGATGGAAGCAGTGGAAGAGGGCGGCTTCTTCAGCCGGATGTGGGATTTCGTGATGATGAAATTCCACGGGTGGTTTGGCAGCTGGTTTAGCTAAGTTTTTTGCCGGGTGGCGCTGCGCTTACCCGGCCTACGTTCGAGCCGTTGTAGGCCGGGTAAGGCGAAGCCGCCACCCGGCATAACCTCAATACATCAACTTCACCTGCTGCGCTTTCGCGTGGGCCACAATCTCGTCGTCCGGGCGGCAATCGCTGACGATGGCATCGAACTGCGCCAGCTCGCCCATTCTTGCCGGACGCACCTTACCAAACTTACTGTGATCGACCACCAGAACATGGTACTGCGCGGCGCTTAACGCCCAGTGCTTGACCGGTAATTCTTCCAGGTTAAAGCAGGTTGCCCCCTGACGCACATTGACGCCCGCGGCAGAATAAAACGCGATATCCGGGCAGAGGTTGCTGAGCGTGTCCTGCAGGTTGAGCGGCTTAAAGATCGCGTTGCTGGCGTGAAACTCACCGCCACAGAGGATCACCCGGCACTCGGGTTTCTCCTGGAGCGCCAGAAAGGTGTTCAGGGAATAACAGACGGCGGTAAACGGAATGCTGCTGTCGATGGCTTCGATAATCCACGGCGTGGTGGTACCGCAGTCAAAAAACAGCGTCTGGTGCGGCTGTACCAGGGAAGCCGCAAGCCGCGCGGCTTTGCGTTTCTCTTCCACCAGGCGCGTCTTCTGGTCGCTGATCAGATAATGGCTGGCGCTACGCGGCTCAAGCACAATGTATCCGCCCAGCAGCACGACGGGCGCGCTCTCGCTGTTCAGATCCCGACGAATGGTCATCTCCGAGACGCCGAGGAGGTTGGCGGCTTCCTTAAGATGCAGCTTATCGCTGCGCTTCAGCGCCTGTAGCAGCTGAGCAATGCGGTCATCGCGACGTGTTTCCATAGTTCCTCGGCATAAAAAAATGAACCCCCGCAGGGCGGGGGTTCAAGTGTAACCTGTCAGGTCGGGGTTAGTCACGTATCCAGCCTTTGCGGATCGGGATGGCGAAAATGGCGCGATAGAGTGAAGAAAGCGCACGGTAGAGCGCTTCCCCGATGAGGCTCCACAGGATAGCCGCGCTCACGCAGCCAATCAGCCCCACCAGGAAGCCGCCAACCATATCCAGCGGCCAGTGGACGCCCAGATACACGCGAGACCAGGCGATGGCCACAGCGACCACCATCAGCACCGCACCCGACCACAGGCGATGCCAGAACAGGAAGGCCAGTGCGAAGGTGAAGATCACCGTACCGTGATCGCTCGGGAAAGAGTCATCCGGCGCATGGTGCAGGAAGGTATAGCCGACGTGATCGACAAACGGACGATCGTGCGGGAACGCATGGCCCAGAATGTAACTTGCCAGGACGCTTACGCCGAGAGCCATCGCCACTTTGATTACAAGCTTGCGCTGCGCTTTCACCTGGCTACGCGGTCCCCACAGCCAGAGGATGGCTGCCAGCGCGGGCACGATACTGATCAGATCTTTTGCCAAAAAGGTGGCGAAGTCGATCATCCACTCGGGCGAGGCCGGGGTGGCGTTGATCAGATAAAACAGCTGATAATTCAGATTCTCTAGCATAGCGTTATCACTCTTTAGCAAACCGGGTGGAAACCAGCCCGTAGACTGCCACCTGGGAAAACCAGACCCACCACCCGGCCCACAGGTTGTGAGAGAAAAAATGCGCCCCGCGCATGACCTGACCGAAGCCCATCGCCAGACCCAGCAAAATGCCGAGAACGACAAAGCTCCAGGCCAGACGCGGCCGCTCGCGCCAGAAGGCAAAAAACAGTCCCATCACCATAAAGCCGCTGGAAGAATGGCCGCCGGGGAAGCAGCGCCCCGGGCCGCTGTCCGCCGGGACGGCGCTGAACAGGGGATAGGACATCGCCTTCCCGCCATATTCCACCAGGTCCCACGGGCAGCTGTGATGGCTCATGCTTTTCAGCACGCCCACGACCAGCGCGCCAAGCCCCATCAGCAGCGCCGCCGTAACCAGCCTCGCGTTACGCTTGTACGCGCCGTAAAACAGCGCCACGGCGCCTAAAGCGATGGCAATGTACTTCGCCAGACGATGGTTGAGCAGATCCAGCAGGTGGTCTTTCTGCAGCGGGAAGCTCTGCGTCGCCGCGTCATACCAGAAGCCGGTGATCCATCTGTCGAGCGCTTCATTGCGCGATAGCCACGTAAACACTACGGCAAGGACTATCAGTATGAAAAGCTGATAACCATAAAAGCGGGACGGCAAGCGGTAAAGGCGTTTTGTCTTATTTGTCTGTAACTTAGACAATTCTGAACGGCTGGAGGTGAGTGACATAATTTGGGGTCGTTGACGAGTAATGGGGCTATCATAAATCTGTCAAATTAAGGAAACCTTAAACGAAGACGATATGTGCTTTATTTCTGTTTATCCTCGATAAATCACTATCTCGGGCTGCGGCATTTCATTACACTCGTCGCGATTTTGTCATTATAAAGAGATTGCATGTTAAACCGTTCTTCTTCAGGTTCACGTCTGGGTCGTCAGGCGTTGCTTTTCCCTCTGTGTCTGGTGCTCTACGAATTTTCTACCTATATCGGCAACGATATGATCCAGCCCGGTATGCTGGCCGTGGTGGCGCAGTACAACGCCGGAATTGAGTGGGTACCGACCTCCATGACCGCCTATCTGGCCGGCGGCATGTTTTTACAGTGGCTGTTAGGCCCGCTGTCGGATCGTATTGGCCGTCGTCCGGTGATGCTGACGGGCGTGGTGTGGTTCATCGTCACCTGCCTTGCCACGCTGCTGGCGCAAAATATTGAACAATTTACTCTGCTGCGTTTCCTGCAGGGGGTGAGCCTGTGCTTTATCGGCGCCGTGGGGTATGCGGCCATTCAGGAGTCGTTTGAAGAGGCGGTGTGTATCAAAATCACCGCGCTGATGGCGAACGTGGCGCTGATCGCTCCCTTGCTCGGGCCGCTGGTGGGCGCCGCATGGGTGCATATGGCCCCCTGGGAAGGGATGTTTGTGCTCTTTGCCGTTCTCGCCGCCATCGCGTTCTTTGGCCTGCAGCGTGCGATGCCGGAAACCGCCACCCGCATCGGCGAGAAACTCTCGCTGAAAGAACTGGGTCGGGATTACAAAGAGGTGCTGAAAAACGGCCGCTTTGTAGCGGGCGCGCTGGCGACCGGGTTCGTTAGCCTGCCGCTGCTGGCGTGGATTGCCCAGTCTCCGGTCATTATCATCAGCGGTGAAAAGCTCAGCAGCTACGAGTACGGCCTGCTGCAGGTGCCGATCTTTGGCGCGCTGATTATCGGTAACCTGGTGCTGGCTCGTCTGACGTCACGCCGCACCGTGCGTTCGCTGATTATCATGGGCGGCTGGCCGATTGCGGCAGGGCTGATTCTGGCGGCGGTGGCAACCGTCGCGTCATCTCACGCTTATTTGTGGATGACGGCGGGGCTGAGTATCTACGCCTTCGGGATTGGCGTGGCGAACGCCGGGCTGGTGCGCCTGACGCTGTTTGCCAGCGAGATGAGTAAGGGCACGGTCTCCGCGGCGATGGGGATGCTACAGATGCTGATTTTTACCGTCGGTATCGAGGTGAGCAAGCATGCCTACGCGATGGGCGGTAACGGGCTGTTCAGCCTGTTTAACCTCGCCAATGGCGTGCTGTGGGTTGGCCTGATGGTGGTATTCCTGAAAGACAAGCGCGTCGGAAACGCTCTGCAACCTTAATTCTTATGCCCTCTCCCTGTGGGAGAGGGCTAGGGTGAGGGCACCAGACCGCACGCGGTCAATTAAACGGTGCCTCCCCGTTCAACACCTTCTCAATCACATCCAGCACGCCTTCCTCGTTATTGTGCGGCGCTTCAAAGCGCGCCGCCGCTTTGATATGCGGTCTGGCATTCGCCATCGCAAAGCTGAACCCGGACTGGCGCAGCATCTCCACGTCGTTGCCGCTGTCGCCGAAGGCCACCACGTCGCTGTTCTCTATGCCCCAGCGCTGTTGCAGGATCCGCAGGCCGTTGGCCTTATGCACGCCGGGGATAATGAGGTCGATACTGCCGTGACCGGTGGTGACGGGCACCATGATGTCACTCAGCTTTTCATGCAGCAGAGCCTGAATACGCGGAATTTCATCATCGGACACGTTGAGTCCGAACTTGAAGAAAATATCGTTCAGGTTGTCGAAATCGCTGACCATTTCCAGACGGTGATAGTACTTCGCCGCGATGGCCTTAAAGGCCTCGTCATAGCACTTCAGCGTATAGGCGCTGCTCTTCCCGCAGGCGATAATCTCAATGTCGGGAACGTCGTTTAAGACGCTCGCGACGGTCTCGAAATGGGCTTTCGACAGTTCACCGTTAAAGACGTCTTCACCCTCACTCACGACCCAGCCGCCGTTTTCGGCGACGAATGAAATTTCATGCGCAATCTCCGGGAAAAAGGAGATGAGCTGGTAGTACTGGTTGCCGCTGGCGACCACGAAACGAATGCCTTGCGCCTTCATGCGCGCGTACTGCGCCAGAAAGCGCGGGCGATTGTAGGTCTTGGCATCGCTCAGGAATGTGCCATCCATGTCGACGGCGATCAGTTTAACGCTCATATCCCTTCTCCAGTGTCGTTTGATTCGTTTCCGGCTTTGCCACCGCGCGCGCCACCAGCGCCGCGATGATGACCAACCCTAACACCACCAGCATGGCGCTGCGCAGCCCGTAGTGCTCCCCGAGGAAGCCGAGCAGCGGCGGCCCGACCAGGAAGGCGAGATAGCCCGTGGTTGCCACCACGCTGACGCGCGTCGGGGCATCCGGGCCGGTGTCGCTGGCGGCAGAGATGGTCAGCGGGAAGCCGAGGGATGCGCCCAGCCCCCAGAGGATCACCGAGACGCCGGCAATCCAGTCCACATCCACAAAAATGATCATCGCGATACCCAGCCCGCCGAGCAGGGCGCTGGCGCGCACTACCGCCACGCGGCTGTAGCGGTCGATAAACCAGCCGCCGGTGAAGCGCCCGACGGTCATCCCCAGCGTAAACCCGGCGTAAATCAGCGAGCCGGAGGTCGGGCTAAAGCCGTGACCGTCCACCATCAGCAGCGGCAGCCAGTCGTTGGCGGAGCCCTCCGCGAACGCCATCGCCAGCACCACCACGCCGATCAGCATCAGCTGGAAATCGCGGTAGAAGGGCAGCCCTTTTTCGGCAGAATGCTGTTCGTCCGCGGAGTTTTTACCGGTGCCGTCCGGGATGGCCCGGATGCCGGTCAGAATGGGAATGATGCACACCAGCGCCGCCAGCAGAATATGTAGATTCGCGCTCACGCCAGTGGCCGTCAGCGCCATCCCCACGCCCGCACCGGCCAGCGTGCCGAGGCTATAGAAGCCGTGCATCATTGGCAGCACGGTTTTGTTCATCTCGCGTTCGACCGCTGCCCCTTCCACATTTATCGCCACTTCCGCCGAGCCGAAGCTGCCGCCAAACACCGTCAGCCCGAGGGCAAACAGCACCGGTGAGGCAAACCACAGCGCCGCGCTCAGCACCATCATCCCGAACACCGCGAAGCACATGGTGGTGCGGATCACCGCTCGCGTACCGAAGCGCTTTACCAGCCACGCGGAGCAGAGAATGCCGCTCATGGAGCCTATCGACAGGCCGAACAGCACGATGCCCATTTCCGCGGTAGAGACGGACAAAATATCGCGAATGGCGGGCGTGCGCGTGGCCCAGGAGGCCATCAGCAGACCGGGAATGAAGAAGAACATAAACAGCGCCCACAGGCGGAGCTGCAGGGCTTTGCGGGGAGAGGTCAGCGTCATTGGGGTAGCACCAGAAGTACAACAATAGCGACAACACTAGCAAGTTTGTGTACATTTGTACACAAACCAGGTGAGGAATTGATGAGCAGACCACCCAACGATCCGCATCGCCGGGAGAAGATCCTGCAGGCGACGCTCGACACCATTGCTGAGCACGGCATTCATGCCGTCACGCACCGTAAAATCGCCACCTGCGCGGGCGTGCCGCTGGGGTCGATGACCTACTATTTCGACGGCATGGAGCCGCTGCTGGAGGAGGCCTTCACATGGTTTACCCGCCAGATGTCGCAGCAGTACCGGGATTTCTTCGCGGGCGTCACCGGGCCGGAAATGGCGTGCGAATCCATCACCACGCTGATCCACAGCTCGCAGGTGACCACGCCGCACAACATGGCGCTGATGTATCAGCTTTACGCCTTTATGCACCGCAGCGCGGCGCTGAAAACGGTGATGCAGGACTGGATGAAGATGAGCCAGACCACGCTGGAGCAGTGGTTCGACCCGGTCACCACCCGCGCGCTGGACGCGTTTATCGAAGGGATGACGCTGCACTATGTCACCGACCGGGCGCCGTTAAGCCGGGAGGAGATTCGGGCGATGGTGGGGAGGATTGCGGGCATTACACCGTTAAATAAAGAAAATTAGTTCATATTTTTCAATGTATTACGATTTTTCTCCATATTGACAATCCGGACCGAACACGTGACTATCCACCGCGGTGGTTATTTACTGTTCAGTGGTTGAGGTTGGCGTTGGGTGAAAAAGTAAGTACCTGGTTCGTGCAGGTCAGTCTGGCAAAAAAGAGAGCGTTGTTAGTACTGTTGATTTTGGTTCAGGTGAGTCTGCTGATTGGGCATCTGCTCTACCAGCGCGGCTATGTGGAGGATAACGCCGCACGTATCCTTCGCAATACGGCCATACTCCAGTCCCAGCAGTTTGATACCAGCCTTAACGCGATGCGCTACCAGATGCGCTTTATCGGGAATGCCTTTCTGCTCAACCATACGGTCACGCCTGAAAACGCGCAGCCATTCCTGCAAGGGGAGCTCAAGCGCGCCTGGCTGGATGGCGTTGTCGTCTTTGATGAAGACGGTGATTTTCTCAGCAGCCGCGCGCTATTTCCTTTTGAGCGCGCTCTGGACGCCTCTACGCTTGCGCAGGCCAGCTTTCGGCAGCACCCTCTGTTTACTGATTTTCGCCGGGATGAAGTTACCGAAAGTTTGTTTTACTGGCAGAGCAACGGCACGGATAAAAACACGTTGGGCTTCGTGATGTTCCGTGCAGTGCGCGATGCACATGGTCGCTTTCTTGGTGGTGCGTTGGGTTTCTTCAATGGTAACACCATGAACGATATGTTTCGCAAAATGGAAGCGCAGGGCTTCGATTTAGGTCAGGGTGGGGCGATGGCGGTCCTTGATCGTGACAATGCGGTGCAGCTTGCCCGTATGGGGGCGAATGACGGTTCGCAATTGAACACCTCCGACCCGCGCCTCGCGAAGCTGCTGGAATACGCAAGCGATACCGCACAGGTCCAACGATATACCTCTCCGATTGATGGCGTTGAACGTATGGGTGTATTTCTTAACCTCAACGAACGCAAATGGGTGCTGGCCGTCGGGCTGGCCAGAAAAGACGTGCTGCACGGCTGGTATTATCAGGCTCTGTGGACGGCGCTGGCGATTCTGGTTATCTCCATTACGCAGTGGTTTCTGATGCATTACATCCACGTCAACGCCCTGCAGCGGGCGCGTTTCCAGCAGGAGGCGCGGCTCGATCCGCTCACCGGGCTGGCAAACCGTCGCCAGTTTGATGAGTGGTCTTTGCGGGCCTGCAATCTTGCCCGTCGGCACCAGCAGCCCCTGTGCCTGATGAGCATGGATCTGGATTTCTTCAAGCGTATTAACGACACCTGGGGCCATGACGGTGGCGATGCGGTGCTGAAGCATATTGGCAACGCGCTTCCGGCACTGGTGAGAGGCAGCGACATTGTCGCCCGCTTCGGCGGGGAAGAGTTTGTCGTGGCAATGCCGCAGACCTCTCTGGAGACGGCCGCTGAGATCGCCGAGCGCGTACGGATGAGCCTTGCCAGCCAGAACGTCGACTTCAACGGGCAGACGATCCGCTTCACCGCCAGCATGGGGCTCGTATGTATGACGCCGGATGAACTGGAGATTGAACATGGCGTGCAGTCAGCCCTGGCGCGAGCCGATCGTGAGCTTTATCGTGCAAAACGTGAGGGGCGCAACCGGGTCTGCGTGGCGAGCTAGCGGGCGGTTGTTTTCTCCAGGCGTTCAGGGCCCGCCGGGCGCTGGCCCTGTCGTCCACCTGAGGATGGATTATTTTTTCAGGATATTCTTCCCGCTGGCGTCCACCACCGCTTCGCCATCCTCTTTCGTAAACGCCCCTTTCTGCGCGTCCGGCAGAATGTCGAGGACGACTTCAGACGGGCGGCACAGGCGGGTGCCCAGCGGCGTCACCACAATCGGACGGTTAATCAGGATCGGGTGTTGCAGCATAAAATCGATAAGCTGGTCGTCGGTGAAGCTGTCTTCGGCCAGGCCGAGCTGTTCATAGGGCTCCACGTTTTTACGCAGCAAATCGCGCACCGAAATGCCCATATCGGCAATCAGGGCGGTCAGCGTATCGCGCGACGGTGGCGTTTCCAGATAGAGAATAATCTCTGGCTCCGCGCCGCTGTTGCGGATCATCTCCAGCGTGTTGCGCGAGGTGCCGCAGGCGGGGTTGTGGTAAATGGTGATGTGGCTCATATCAGTGGCTCATTACAGTGTGAAGGAGAGACGTAGCGCCAGGGCGGCGAGCGTCACAAACAGGACCGGCAGCGTCATGATGATGCCCGTCCGGAAATAGCCGCCCCAGGTAATCGTCATGTTTTTCTGCGCCAGCACGTGAAGCCAGAGCAGGGTGGCGAGACTACCAATAGGCGTGATTTTTGGCCCCAGATCGCAGCCAATCACGTTGGCGTAAATCATCGCGTCCTTTATCAATCCTGTTGCCGTGCTGCCGTCAATGGAGAGCGCGCCAATCAGCACCGTGGGCATATTGTTCATTATGGATGACAGAAACGCGGTGATGAACCCGGTTCCCAGCGTGGTGGCCCACAGTCCGTGTCCGGCCAGGCTATTCAGTACGCCTGTGAGAGAGTCCGTCAGCCCGGCATTACGCAGGCCATACACCACCAGATACATCCCCAGCGAGAAGATGACGATCTGCCACGGCGCGCCGCGCAGCACTTTTCCGGTATTTATCGCATGTCCGCGTTTTGCGACAGCGAATAAAATCAGCGCGCCGACGGTCGCAATGGCGCTGACCGGAATGCCGAGAGGTTCAAGCACGAAGAAACCGACGAGCAGAAGGAGGAGGACGATCCAGCCCGTTCTGAACGTCGGGAGGTCGTGAATGGCCCGCGCAGGCTCCTGGAGTTTCGCCAGGTCATATTCTGGAGGAATTTCCTTGCGAAAGAACAGGTGCAGCATCACCAGCGTTGCGGCAATCGCGGCGATATCCACCGGAATCATCACCGAAGCGTACTCGCTGAACCCCAGCGTGAAGAAGTCCGCCGAGACGATGTTGACCAGGTTGGAGACAATCAGCGGCAGGCTGGCGGTATCGGCGATAAAACCTGCCGCCATCACAAACGCCAGCGTGGCCTGTTTGCTGAACCCCAGCGCCAGCAGCATGGCGATGACGATAGGCGTGAGGATCAGCGCCGCGCCGTCATTAGCAAACAGCGCTGCGACGGCTGCGCCCAGCAGGATAATCCAGGTAAACAGCAATCGCCCTCGACCTTTCCCCCAGCGAGCGACGTGCAGTGCTGCCCACTCGAAAAAGCCGGACTCATCCAGCAGCAGGCTGATAATGATGACGGCGATAAACGTTGCCGTGGCGTTCCAGACGATATTCCAGACTACCGGAATATCGTTAATGTGAATCACGCCGCTGGCCAGCGCCAGCACGGCGCCGATGGTCGCGCTCCAGCCGATACTCAGTCCTTTGGGCTGCCAGATGACCAGCACCAGCGTAAACAGAAAAATTGCCCCTGCCAGAAACATCGCTTACTCCGTTATATCTGTTTTTGTGAATGTGTTGCAATTAGCACGAACCCGGAAGCCGGTTTTTCAGCTTCATACGCGTCTCTTCCCGCAGGCAGTTCCAGCTGGTGTCGATAACGGCTGCCGTCCATGCAGGCATGTTGGGAGAGAGACGGTAATGGACCCACTTACCCTCGCGACGGTCGATCACCAGCCCGGACTCGCGCAGCAGCGCCATATGGCGGGAAACCTTCGGCTGAGATTCGGCGGTGGCGGCGCAGAGATCGCAGACGCACAGCTCGCCCGCTTCGCGGAGCAGCATGACGATGGCGAGCCGCGTTTCGTCGGAGAGGGTTTTGAAAAGGTGGAGTGGGTGGAGCATTCGGTCATCCTGAATGTCTTTAATCATATGCATTAAATCATATGTGTTTATGGCTGGCGAGAGAAGAGGGAAAAGCAGGAAGGATAGAAAAACTCAGGGAGGGCTTGTTGAAGGTCAAAATAGTCTTTTATGGCTTGCCCGGACCAATCCTGACAGTCACGGGAAAGAAACCGTCCCCTGGAACGGTTTCATTTTATCTGCTCACTTTCAACACTCTTCTGTGCTCAGGCGCAACAGCGATCGTTCCAGGTGTCACGGTAAATGATATTCCCCTCCGTGTACTTCCATGAGATAGCTTCATAACGCAATTCGAGTGTTTCAAGATGGGTGCTGCTCATCCCGTTAGGGGTCAGGAAGGGTGCCACTGTCGTGAACTTAACGTTTTCCATCACGATATTGAAATATTCGGCCTCGATACCGGACTCCAGAATACGGTACATCTTAATAATCCCCTTCTTCATCACTCGCCCTTCGCACACGGCTCGGTAAAGAAGTGGGGTAGTCTGATCAAATTCTTTGATTATCGTAATAGGGCGATGGACGCGCGTGCCGGTGAGCTTGCCCCAACTTGGGTCAACCGGAATGGTTACGCCATGGGAGAACGATTTCAGTTCTATGGAACCATGACGGGTGGGCATCATACAGCTACCAACAATTGGCGAGCCGTTCTCGTCCTCAAGCCAGAGATGTGCGGGTGTAGACATGTCATTTCCTTATTAGGAAACGTGAAGCTTTTATGGTCCTCAATGCCATATCCAGTAAGCCAGCCCCAGTGTGACCAGGTAAAACAGGAGGATGAATCCCTGGCTAACCTCAGGGAAGTAAACGTCAAGGACATAGCCAAAAATGAACGCGAGGATGATGGGTATATAAGTCCAGAAGAAAAACTGGGCCTGAGATTTGAGCCAGCGTCTTAGAAAGCCCATTAGTGCCTGCCCATGAGCTTCAGGATAGTGTCAGCAGCATCATAAGGGCTTTGACTGTCGGTCCATTGATGGGTTAGCACGCCCGCGCGCATAAAAGCAGGTTCCACCAGGAAATACATCATTTCCAGTTCTCGCAGGTACAACGCTTGATAGTAGGCGGGATGCATCACTTGCAAGCGATGAGCGCTGTCAGCGGCCTGTTGCACAATCCCATATATCCCCAGCCCGCCAATAGCCGCGCCCGTTAATCCTGAAACGACCTTTAACCCTGAAGGTGGAAGGGTTATATAAAGGCAAACAGTCGATGTGACCCCTGCAGAGAATGAATAAGAGGTTAGCGTGCTGGTGGATATATAAACGTTAGCGCGCATTAGAGCATGCTGTATCCCTGATAATTCTGCCGGGGAATAATCCTTAACCAGCTCCTCAACGTACGTGTTGATTAGGTCAAAGACGATGTTCCAGCGAGAAACGAGATGGAATATGCCCTTTCGGAAGCGAGCGTCCTCCAGGTTTTGTCGGGTGCATACATCGTAATATTCATCAGTAAAGCAGGAAGTGTAGTACAGCAGGCGTTGGGCACCGGCACCTATATTACTCAGCTGGCTCTTTACTTCTTCACCTACCGCGCGTACCGCCTGGTCCAGCTTCATGGCCAGTATTTTTTGGCTCTGAAGCTGGCGGATGATCTCTTCAGAATGGTACATGCTTACTGACCTCGCACTTCAGCTCACTTGAGCGATCTTTTGCTGCATTCCCTAAGACCGGAATTGCCATTACTGAGCTTGAAAACTGCATTCCTGTCCCCTCCATAGTGTTTCTATCCGCTCCAGCGTATGCCCGTAACTAATATGGAAGTTCAAAGCAGATCATGTTTATGAAAAACAGGGGATTTTTAGGAGAATGACCTGATATTTTTTAATCTAAATACGATTTATCGGGAGGTTTTAGGGCGAATAGATGAGTTCAATACTGAGTGGCGCGTTCCAAAGCCCAAATGGATTGCAGGAACAGTTAGCTGACTAATATAGACCCGCCGCTGGCTGGTTTTTTATTACCTGTTACAGCTATATAAGTTCTGCCGCGACGATGTCACTATGCAGGGGAACGTGGCGGCATAAAGCATTAATTTACAGAGTGGTAATTTTCAGGCAACAAAAAACCCATCAACCTTGAACCAAAACGGCGGGGTTGATGGGCTCCACAAATTGGGGACATCAAAGAAAAGCAGTGGCACTAGTTATGACTGCCCCCTGATAAAAAAGTTCTGCGCGTAACAAAAATATTTTCCGCCACGCGCATTCTTAGGAGTTATCCGAGTCCGGGCCAGATGATGATAATCAGCGTACCCGCCAGTGTCAGCAGCACGTTAGCGATAGCATACGTGCCCGCATACCCCAGCGCCGGGATGTTGCTGCGCGCGGTATCGCTGATGATTTCCATAGCAGGCGCACAGGTACGCGCCCCCATCATCGCCCCGAAGAGCAGGGCGCGGTTCATGCGCAGCACGTAGGCACCGAACAGGAAACAGATAACCACCGGTACCAGGCTGACGATAAGTCCGGAAACCAGCATCTGCCAGCCGACGGCGCCCAGGCTGTGACCAATCCCGCTGCCCGCGCTTAAGCCGACGCCTGCCATAAAGACCATCAGACCGAACTCTTTCACCATGTTCAGCGCGCCCTGCGGAATGTAGCCGAAGGTCGGGTGGTTCGCTCGCAGGAAGCCCAGCATGATCCCGGCGAACAGCAGCCCGGCGGCGTTACCGATGCCGAAGCTAAAGTTGCTGAACTGGAAGGTGATCATCCCGATCATCAGGCCAACGATAAAGAAGGCGCAGAAGGCCAGCAGGTCGGTGACCTGGCTGTGAATAGAGATAAAGCCGATGCGGTCAGCCACGGTTTTTACGCGTCGCGCGTCGCCGCTGACCTGCAGAACGTCGCCTTTGTTGAGCACCACGTTGTCGTCGATCGGCATCTCAATCTGGCTGCGGATCACGCGGTTGAGGAAGCAGCCGTGGTCGGTCAGCTTCAGCTGCGCCAGGCGACGGCCAACGGCGTTATGGTTTTTCACCACGATCTCTTCGGTGACGATGCGCATGTCGAGCAGGTCGCGGTCGAACACCTCTTTGCCGTTACGGAAGCTCGGGTCGAGACGAGCGTGGGCGTCCGGGTAACCCACCAGCGCGATGTCGTCGCCCATCTGCAGCACCGCGTCGCCGTCCGGGTTCGCCAGAATGCCGTTGCGGCGGATACGTTCGATGTAGCAGCCCGTCTGGCGGTAAATCCCCAGCTCGCGCAGATTTTTACCGTCTGCCCACGCCACCAGCTCCGGCCCGACGCGGTAGGCGCGGATCACCGGGAGATAAACTTTACGTTTGGAGTCGGTATCCAGACCGCGCTCGCGGGCGATTTGCTGGGCGCTGGTCTGCAGATCCTGATGCTGCAGTTTTGGCAGGTAGCGTGCGCCAACGATCAGGCTCACCAGACCAATCAGATAGGTCAGGGCATAGCCCAGGCTCAGGTGATCGAGGGCGGTAGAGAGCTGTTCCCCGGCCATACCGGAGTGGCGCAGGGTATCACCGGCACCCACCAGCACCGGAGTGGAGGTCATCGAGCCTGCCAGCATACCGGCCGTTAGCCCGATATCCCAGCCAAACAGTTTACCCAGCCCTAACGCGATCAACAGCGCGCTGCCGACCATCACCAGCGCCAGCATCAGATAATTTTTGCCATCGCGGAAGAAAATAGAAAAAAAGTTCGGCCCCGCTTCCACGCCAACACAAAAAATAAACAGCATAAAACCTAAGTTGAGCGCGTCCGTGTTAATGCTGAAGTGCTGCTGGCCTAATAATAAGGAGACGACTAAAACGCCAATGGAATTACCGAGTTGAACCGAACCCAGGCGCAATTTACCCAGGCAAAGACCCAGCGCCAGTACCACAAATAATAACAGGATGTAATTCCCATTTAACAAGTCTGCGACGTTTATATTCACGGAGGCTAACTTCTTGTTTACCAGTAAGTTGTTGAATGAAAGGACTTTTTGGGCTACTGTTTTTTGGGTCAGGGAAAAGCGTTAACGCTCCCTGTTTCCTGCTTTATTCCCTAAAACATTAGCTGGCGTGTAGTTTAATCGCATTAGCTACTGACAGCTACTGATTATCGCATCACCCTGTGCGTACTTTGGCAAGGATTGCCGCATTGCTTTATCTGACTGGGCGTCTACCCGACGAAAGTGTATTTGATAGAGATAAGTCAGGAGGATAGGTTGAATATGAAACGAAACTGGGCGGGGGTGATCAGCTGCTTTTTGCTGTTCACGGTCGTATGCATGTCGCTTGCTTTTAACGTGAAAGGGGCATTCAGGGCGTCGGGTCATCCGGAGCTCGGGTTGCTCTTTTTTACCCTGCCGGGGGCAGCTGCCAGTTTTCTCTCCCGTAAAGGGGAGGTGGTGAAGCCACTGCTGGGCGCCATGCTGGCCGCGCCGCTCTGTTTGCTGATGATGCGCTTGCTGTATATCTCTACGCGAAGTTTCTGGCAGGAGCTGGCGTGGTTGATGAGCGCTGTTTTCTGGTGCGCCCTTGGCGCGCTCTGCTACTTATTTGTGCGCAGTCTGTTTCATAACCGACGGCATCACAAATAAAAACGCCCTCTCGGTGAGGGCGTCCTTTCATTTTATTACTGGGCAGCAAACAGGCCCAGGTGCTCTTTGGCGTAAGCTTCAAAGTCGGTGCAGCCGCCAATGTGTTTCTGATCGAGGAAGATCTGCGGTACGGTTTCAACCGGCTTACCGACAGTTTTTTCCAGATCGGCTTTGGTGATGCCTTCCGCGTGGATGTCCACATAGCGGAAGTTGAAGTCATCGCGCTCTTCGGTCAGTTTCTCAGCCAGCTCTTTCGCGCGCACACAGTAAGGGCACCCTGGACGACCAAAAATTACTGCAAACATTTCTCTCTCCTCAAAAAAACAAGCCTGACGGCGAATGACACGTATAGTGCCCCATAACCTGTCGTCATTAAAGAAGGTTTCGCCTGTCGTTATAATATCTATGAGCTATGTTTCGCCAATTACACCGCGCATATCATTGCCTATACTGGCTGCCATACGGTTTAAGCAAGACAAAGAGAGACAAGATGACGCCAACCATAGACCTGCTCCTTTCCCATCGTTCCATTCGCCACTTCACCGATGAGCCGATTACCGATGCGCAGCGCGAAGCGATTATTAACAGCGCAAGGGCGACCTCCAGCTCCAGCTTCCTGCAGTGCAGCTCCATTATCCGCATTACCGACCCGGCGATGCGTGAACAGCTGGTGACGCTGACCGGCGGGCAGAAGCATGTGGCTCAGGCAGCCGAGTTCTGGGTATTCTGCGCCGACTTTAACCGCCACCTGCAGATCTGCCCTGAGGCCGAGCTGGGCCTGGCCGAACAGCTGCTGCTGGGCGTGGTGGATACCGCGCTGATGGCGCAAAACGCCTTTACGGCGGCGGAGTCGCTGGGGTTAGGCGGCGTCTACATTGGCGGCCTGCGTAACAACATTCAAAGCGTGACCGACCTGCTGAAGCTGCCAAAACACGTGCTGCCGCTGTTTGGCCTGTGCCTTGGCTGGCCGGCGGATAACCCGGATCTGAAGCCGCGCATTCCTGCGGCGATGCTGGTGCATGAAAACCACTACCAGCCGGTCGATCAGGACGTCCTGAATCACTACGACGAAGAGCTGGCGAACTACTACATGACGCGCGGCAGCAATAACCGCCGCGACACCTGGACTGACCATATTCGCCGCACCATCATTAAAGAAAATCGCCCGTTTATTCTTGATTACCTGCACAAACAGGGCTGGGCGACGCGATAGTCCATTTATCCTGCGCCTGCCTGCGTATATGATACGCAGGCTTTTTCCATGTCTTCAGAGAGGTGCAGGGTGAAAATTGCCATATTGTCCCGGGATGGAACGCTCTATTCATGTAAGCGCCTGCGAGAAGCGGCGGCGAAACGCGGGCATCAGGTTGAAATCCTCGACCCGATGTCATGCTATATGAACATCGATCCGGCCGCCTCGTCGATTCACTACAAAGGCCGCAAGCTGCCGCACTTTGATGCGGTGATTCCCCGCATCGGCTCCCAGATTACCTATTACGGCACCGCCGCGCTGCGCCAGTTCGAGATGCTGGGCAGCTACCCGCTCAACGAATCCGTCGCCATTTCCCGCGCCCGCGACAAGCTGCGCTCGCTGCAGCTTCTTGCCCGTCAGGGGATCGATCTTCCCGTCACCGGGATTGCCCATTCCCCGGACGACACCAGCGATCTGATCGACATGGTGGGCGGCGCGCCTTTGGTGATCAAGCTGGTGGAAGGCACGCAGGGCATTGGCGTGGTGCTGGCGGAGACCCGTCAGGCGGCGGAGAGCGTGATTGATGCCTTCCGGGGCCTCAATGCCCACATTTTGGTGCAGGAGTATATCGAAGAGGCGAAAGGGCGCGATATTCGCTGTTTTGTGGTGGGTAACGAGGTGGTGGCGGCTATCGAGCGGCAGGCCAAAGAGGGTGATTTCCGCTCTAACCTTCACCGCGGCGGCATTGCCAGAATCGCCGATATCAGCGATCGCGAACGGGAAATTGCCGTGAAAGCGGCGCAAACCCTGGGGCTGGACGTGGCGGGGGTAGATCTTCTGCGCGCGACGCGCGGGCCGCTGGTCATGGAGGTGAACGCCTCGCCGGGGCTGGAAGGTGTGGAAAAAACCACCGGGGTCGATATTGCGGGTAAAATGATCTTATGGATCGAGCGTCATGCGACGCCGGGCTACTGTCTGAAAACGGGTGGTTAAATGGATTACCGCGCGCTTTTTAAGTACCCTATGCGAAGTTTTTATTAAAGAGGCTGCATCGCGATGGATTTACAGGTCGTACCTACACTGGATACGTTACGTCAATGGCTTGATGATGCCGGAATTACGTTCTTCGAATGTGATTCCTGCCAGGCGCTGCATCTGCCTCATATGCAGAATTTCGACGGCATTTTCGATGCCAAAATCGATCTGATTAACGACGTGATCCTTTTCTCCGCGCTGGCCGAAGTGAAGCCCTCCGCGCTGCTGGCGCTGGCTTCCGACCTGTCGGCAATCAATGCCAGTTCTTTGACGGTGAAGGCATTTCTCGACATACAGGATGATAATCTGCCAAAACTGGTCGTTTGCCAGTCTTTATTCTCCGGGGCAGGGCTGTCGTTCAAGCAGTTCGCCTGGTTTATGCGCTTGAGCGAAGAGCAAATTTCCATGGTTATGATGGAAGCCAATGCACACCATCTGCTGTATAGCGCGGAAGATGATGCAGAGAATAATGATTCATCTCCCAATTTTCTTCACTAAGCCTGTCTGACTTTTGCGCAGTCGCTGCCATAGCGGCTGCAGAAGGCCATTTTTTCTGCTGCTTTTAACCTTTCTTTAAAGAATTATTCACCTCCCTGAAGGCCGTTTCGGCTTATCACGTAGACTTAACCTGCATAAAAAATTGATAAAAGGCGTTTTTTCGTCTGGGCTATAGCCGGGGACACGGGCTACAGTTATTCTTGCGATGCTTAAAAAAGCGAGCGGAAGCTGCCGGGTAAAGAGGTTTCTTTTTATTTTGAGCAGAGCGACAAACTATGCATGATTTTTGCATATATCCTGATTGCACAGTTTTAGTTCGTTTGTTAACGAGCTTTCAGAAGGAATAACACTATGATCGCCTTGAATAAAAAATGGTTATCGGGTCTGGTTGCGGGTGCTCTGATGGCCGTCTCTGCCGGCACGCTCGCTGCGGAACAAAAAACGCTGCACGTTTATAACTGGTCTGACTATATTGCGCCGGACACGGTGGCAAATTTTGAAAAAGAGACCGGCATTAAAGTCGTCTACGACGTGTTCGATTCCAACGAAGTGCTGGAAGGAAAGCTGATGGCGGGCAGCACCGGGTTTGACCTCGTGGTGCCTTCCGCAAGCTTCCTGGAGCGCCAGCTGACGGCAGGCGTCTTCCAGCCGCTGGATAAGAGCAAATTACCGAACTGGAAAAATCTCGATCCGGAAGTGCTGAAGCTGGTGGCTAAGCACGACCCGGACAACAAATACGCGATGCCTTACCTGTGGGCGACCACCGGTATCGGCTACAACGTGGATAAAGTCAAAGCCGCGCTGGGCCCGGACGTGAAGCTGGACAGCTGGGACGTGGTGCTGAAGCCGGAAAACCTCGAGAAGCTGAAAAGCTGCGGCGTCTCCTTCCTCGATGCCCCGGAAGAGATTTTCGCGACCGTGCTGAACTACCTGGGCAAAGATCCGAACAGCAATAAGGCCGATGATTACACCGGCCCGGCGACCGATCTGCTGCTGAAGCTGCGTCCAAACATTCGTTACTTCCACTCGTCCCAGTACATTAACGACCTGGCGAACGGCGACATCTGCGTCGCGATCGGCTGGGCAGGGGACGTATGGCAGGCGGCAAACCGCGCGAAAGAGGCGAAAAACGGCGTGAACGTCTCCTACTTCATTCCGAAAGAGGGGGCGCTGGCCTTCTTCGACGTCTTTGCGATGCCGGCTGACGCCAAAAACAAAGACGAAGCGTATCAGTTCCTCAACTACCTGATGCGTCCTGAGGTTATCGCCCACATCAGCGACCACGTTTACTACGCGAACGGTAACAAGGCCTCCGTGCCGCTGGTGAGCGAAGAGATCCGTAATAACCCGGCTATCTATCCGCCAGCGGATGTGTTCGCCAAGCTCTTCACCCTGAAAGTCCAGGATCCAAAAATTGACCGCGTGCGTACCCGCGCGTGGACCAAGGTGAAAAGCGGTAAATAACGGCGTTTGGTATTGCTGCCCGGTGGCGCTATCGCTTACCGGGCCTCTACAACCCGTAGGCCGGGCAAGCGATAGCGCCGCCCGGCGATGCGCACCCTGACGGTGCGTTTGCACCAGTTTTGATCTCTACCGGAGAACACCCCGTGAATGACGCGATCCCCCGCCCGCAGGCGAAAGTCCGTAAAGCGCTGACCCCGCTGCTTGAAATTCGTAACCTCACCAAATCTTTCGATGGCCAGCATGCCGTGGACGACGTCAGCCTGACGATCTATAAAGGCGAAATTTTTGCCCTTCTGGGGGCCTCTGGCTGTGGTAAATCGACCCTGCTGCGTATGCTGGCCGGTTTTGAACAGCCCACCGCCGGGCAGATCGTGCTCGACGGCGTGGATCTCTCCAGCGTGCCGCCGTATCAGCGCCCGATCAACATGATGTTCCAGTCCTACGCGCTGTTCCCGCATATGACGGTGGAGCAGAACATCGCCTTTGGCCTGAAGCAGGACAAGCTGCCGAAGGCTGAAATTACCGCGCGCGTGGCCGAGATGCTGAGCCTGGTGCACATGCAGGAGTTCGCGAAGCGTAAGCCGCACCAGCTCTCCGGCGGCCAGCGCCAGCGCGTGGCCCTGGCCCGCAGCCTGGCAAAACGCCCGAAACTGCTGCTGCTTGATGAGCCGATGGGCGCGCTGGATAAAAAGCTGCGCGACCGTATGCAGCTTGAAGTGGTCGATATCCTCGAGCGCGTGGGCGTGACCTGCGTGATGGTCACCCACGACCAGGAAGAGGCCATGACCATGGCCGGACGTATCGCCATCATGAACCGCGGGAAGTTCGTGCAGATTGGCGAGCCGGAAGAGATTTATGAGCACCCAACCACCCGCTACAGCGCGGAGTTCATCGGCTCGGTTAACGTCTTCGAGGGGCTGCTGAAAGATCGTCAGGAAGACGGTCTGGTCATCGAATCGCCGGGGCTGCAGCATCCGCTTAAGGTCGATCCGGATAACTCGGTGGTGGATAACGTGCCGGTTTACGTCGCGCTGCGTCCGGAGAAGATCATGCTCTGTGAGGATCCGCCTGCCGATGGCTATAACTTTGCCGTGGGCGAAGTGGTGCACATTGCCTATCTGGGCGATCTCTCCATCTACCACGTGCGCCTGAAAAGCGGGCAGATGCTCAGCGCACAGTTACAGAACGAACATCGCTACCGCAAGGGGCAGCCTACCTGGGGTGACGAAGTGCGCCTGTGTTGGGATGCGGACAGTTGCGTTGTGCTGACGGTATAAGGAGCGGCCAATGAGTACACTTGAACCTCCAGCCCGCGTCGAAAAGCCGGGCGGCTTTGCTCACTGGCTGACGCGCATGCAGATGAAGCACGGCCGCAAGCTGGTGATCGCCATGCCATATGTGTGGCTGATCCTGCTGTTCCTGCTGCCGTTCCTGATCGTTTTCAAGATAAGCCTGGCGGAAATGGCGCGGGCGATCCCGCCTTACACCAACCTGCTGGACTGGGCCGACGGGCAGCTGACGCTGACCTTAAACCTGGGTAACTTCCTGCAGCTCACCGACGATCCGCTCTATTTCGAAGCCTATCTGCAATCGCTGCAGGTGGCGGCGATCTCGACGCTCTGCTGTCTGGTGATGGGCTATCCGCTGGCGTGGGCGGTGGCGCACAGCAAGCCGTCGACGCGAAACATTCTGCTGCTGCTGGTGATCCTGCCGTCGTGGACCTCGTTCCTGATCCGCGTTTACGCGTGGATGGGCATCCTGAAAAACAACGGCGTGCTGAACAATTTCCTGATGTGGTTAGGCGTTATCGATCAGCCACTGACGATCCTGCACACCAACCTCGCGGTCTATATCGGCATTGTGTACGCCTATCTGCCGTTTATGGTGCTGCCGATCTACACTGCGCTGACGCGTATTGATTACTCGCTGGTGGAAGCGTCGCTCGATCTCGGCGCCCGTCCGTTAAAAACTTTCTTCAGCGTCATTGTCCCGCTGACCAAAGGCGGCATTATCGCCGGGTCGATGCTGGTCTTTATCCCGGCGGTGGGGGAGTTTGTGATCCCGGAACTGCTCGGCGGGCCAGACAGCATCATGATTGGCCGCGTGCTGTGGCAGGAGTTCTTCAATAACCGCGACTGGCCGGTGGCGTCGGCGGTGGCGATTATCATGCTGCTGCTGCTGATCGTGCCGATCATGTGGTTCCACAAGCATCAGCAGAAACAGATGGGAGATCGCGGATGAACAACTTACCGGTAGTGCGCTCCCCGTGGCGAATTGCGATCCTGGTCATCGGCTTTACCTTCCTGTATGCGCCGATGCTGATGCTGGTGATCTACTCGTTTAACAGCTCCAAACTGGTGACGGTCTGGGCAGGCTGGTCGACGCGCTGGTACAGCGAGCTGTTCCACGATGATGCGATGATGAGCGCGGTGGGGCTGAGCCTGACCATTGCGGCGCTGGCGGCGACCATGGCGTCCGTGCTGGGCACGATCGCCGCGCTGGTGATGGTGCGCTTCGGGCGTTTTCGCGGTTCGAACGGCTTCGCCTTTATGATCACCGCCCCGCTGGTTATGCCGGACGTGATCACCGGTCTCGCGCTGCTGCTGCTGTTCGTGGCCCTGGCGCATGCCATCGGCTGGCCGGCGGATCGCGGGATGCTCACCATCTGGCTGGCGCACGTCACCTTCTGTACCGCCTATGTCGCGGTGGTGATCGCCTCGCGCCTGCGCGAGCTGGATCGCTCCATTGAAGAGGCGGCGATGGATCTCGGCGCGACGCCGCTGAAGGTCTTTTTCATCATCACGCTGCCGATGATTATGCCGGCGGTGATCTCCGGCTGGCTGCTGGCGTTTACCCTGTCGCTCGACGATCTGGTGATCGCCAGCTTTGTTTCCGGCCCGGGGGCGACGACGCTGCCGATGCTGGT
This sequence comes from Enterobacter sp. fkY84-1, assembly GCF_052974705.1. NCBI lineage: Bacteria > Pseudomonadati > Pseudomonadota > Gammaproteobacteria > Enterobacterales > Enterobacteriaceae > Enterobacter > Enterobacter sp. fkY84-1. Next base: position 1,463,697 of record NZ_CP169393.1, read on the forward strand.
CTTCTCCAGCGTGCGCATGGGGGTCAACCCGGAGATCAACGCCCTGGCCTCTATCATCCTCGGCGTGGTCGGAATTGTCGGATTTATCGCCTGGTATTTGATGGCGCGCGCGGAAAAACAGCGCGTGCGCGATATCCAGCGTGCAAGACGCGGCTGAAGGATTTAAAATTTCCAGTGATGTGCCGCGCATGACGCGGCACTGTTTTTCAGGGAAGTAAAACATTGGGATTATTAAAAAAATCACGTATTACGCACGCGCGTCCTAACGTACCTGCACTGGTTCAGGTGGCGGCGCTCGCCATTATTATGATCCGCTGCCTGGACGTGCTGATGATTTTAAACACCCTGGGCGTGCGCGGCATCGGTGAATTCATTCACCGCAGCGTGCAGACGTGGAATCTGACGCTGGTCTTTTTGAGCAGCCTGGTGCTGGTGTTTATCGAGATTTACTGCGCGTTTTCGCTGGTCAAAGGGCGCAACTGGGCGCGCTGGGTCTATCTGCTGACGCAGATTACCGCGGCGAGCTATCTGTGGGCGGCTTCGCTGGGATACGGCTACCCGGAACTGTTCAGCATTGCCGGCGGATCCAAACGCGAAATCTTCCACGCGCTGTTTATGCAAAAGCTGCCGGATATGCTGGTGCTCTGTCTCCTCTTCGTTCCGGCCTCCAGTCGGCGGTTCTTCCGCCTGCAATAATGTGTATAATCGCAGCCCTCGTGATTCTTAAGGTTTTGATATGCAGTGCGCACTCTATGACGCCGGACGCTGCCGCTCCTGTCAGTGGATAGAACAGCCGGTCTCTCAACAACTCACCGCCAAAATGGCCGACCTGCAACAGCTGCTGGCAGCACACGCGGTGGGCGAGTGGTGCGCACCCGTCAGCGGCCCGGAACAGGGTTTTCGCAACAAAGCCAAAATGGTGGTCAGCGGCAGCGTAGAAAAACCGCTGCTGGGAATGCTGCACCGCGACGGCACGCCGGAAGACTTAACCGACTGCCCGCTGTATCCCGACTCCTTTGCACCGGTCTTTGCCGCGCTTAAGCCGTTTATTGCCCGGGCGGGGTTAACGCCCTATAACGTGGCCCGCAAGCGCGGCGAGCTGAAATACCTTCTGCTGACCGAAAGCCAGATCGACGGCGGCATGATGCTGCGCTTCGTGCTGCGCTCTGAAACTAAGCTTGAGCAGCTGCGCGCGGCCCTGCCTTGGCTGCAGGCGCAGCTTCCGCAGCTGAAGGTCATTACGGCGAACATTCAGCCGGTGCATATGGCGATCATGGAAGGGGAGAAAGAGATTTTCTTCACCGACCAGCACGCGCTGGCGGAGCGCTTCAACGGCGTGCCGCTGTGGATCCGCCCGCAAAGCTTCTTCCAGACCAACCCGACCGTGGCAAGCAGCCTGTACGCCACCGCCCGCGACTGGGTGCGTGCGTTGAACGTTCACCATATGTGGGATCTGTTCTGCGGCGTGGGCGGGTTTGGCCTGCACTGCGCCACGCCGGAGATGCAGCTCACCGGGATTGAGATCTCTGCCGAAGCGATTGCCTGCGCGAAGCAGTCTGCCTCTGAGCTGGGGTTAACGAATCTGCGCTTCCAGGCGCTCGACTCCACGCAGTTCGCCACCGGCCAGGGCAACGTGCCGGAACTGGTGCTGGTTAACCCGCCGCGCCGCGGCATCGGGAATGCGCTGTGCGACTACCTGAGCCAGATGGCGCCGGAATACATCATCTATTCCAGCTGCAACGCGCAGACCATGGCGAAAGACATCGCTCAACTGCCGGGCTATCGCGTTGAACGCGTTCAGCTTTTCGATATGTTCCCGCACACCGCGCATTATGAAGTGTTGACGTTGTTAACCCGTAGGCCGGGCAAGGCGTAGCCGCCACCCGGCATGACCCCCGCACAATGTTCAACAAAATGTGAACTCTTCATCCCGGTGAAATCAGGTAAGCTTACGTCATAAGACATGAATATAGGCTTACCCATGAAGCAGATCCTGCTGGTAGAAGACGACCACGATATCGCGGCGCTTCTGCGACTCAATTTAGAAGACGAAGGCTACGCCATCACCCACGAGCCCGACGGGGGCAACGCCTTACAGCGTCTTGACGCCCAGACGTGGGATGCGGTGATCCTCGACCTGATGCTGCCCAACGTTGACGGTCTGGAGATTTGCCGCCGCATCCGTCAGATGACGCGCTACCTGCCGGTGATCATCATCAGCGCCCGCAGCAGCGAAACCGACCGCATTACCGGGCTGGAAACCGGCGCCGATGACTATCTGGCAAAACCGTTCTCCGTGCAGGAGCTGATTGCACGCATCAAAGCGCTGTTTCGTCGCCAGCAGGCGATGGGGCAGGCGCAAACCGACGGACACATTCAGGCGCACGGGCTGACCATCGATCCGCTGGCGCGCAGCGTGCTGCTTCACGGCCAGGTGGTGGACCTCACCCCGCGCGAGTTCGAGCTGCTCTACTTCTTTGCCCGTCATCCCGGCGAGGTGTTCTCCCGCCTGGCGCTGCTGGAGCAGGTCTGGGGCTACCAGCACGAAGGCTACGAGCACACCGTTAACACCCATATCAACCGCCTGCGCATCAAGATAGAGAAGGACGCCGCCGAGCCGGAGATCATTCGCACCGTCTGGGGCAAGGGCTACAAATTTGCGGAGCCGCAGCATGATGCGTCGCTTTAGCCTGAGCCAGCGCCTGACGCTGCTCTTCATCCTGCTGATGATGCTCTGCGCCGCCGTCGCCTGCGCGGTCCAGCTCTACAGCAGCATGCAGTACGGTAATGCGATGGTGCAGCGGTTATCGGGCGGGCTGGCGCAGCAGATCGTCCAGCGCGAACCGATTCTGGACGCGCAGGGCAGGGTCGACCGCAGCGCGCTGAAACCGCTGTTTGGCCGGCTGATGACCTTTAATCCGAGCGTTGAGCTGTACGTTGTCTCCCCGGACGGCGATATCCTCGCCGACGCTGCCCCGCCGGGCCATATTCAGCGGCAAAAAATCGATCTGGCGCCGGTGCAGAGCTTCCTGAGCGGCACCGCCATGCCGGTACTGGGCGACGATCCGCGCAGTCAAAATCAAAAAGTCTTTAGCGCCACGCCGCTGCGGCAGGACGGCGAGCTAAAAGGCTATCTGTACATTATTTTGCAGGGCGAGGAGTCAAACGCCCTGGCGGAAATGGCCTGGCACAAGGCGCTGTGGAGTACCGTCCTGTGGTCGCTGCTGTGGGTCGCGCTGTTTGGGCTGCTGGCAGGGCTGCTGGTCTGGTACTGGGTCACGCGCCCGGTCAAACAGCTGACGGTGGAGGTCGCCGGGCTGGAGCAGGACAGCATAAGCGCCATCAGGCTGCTGGCGGGACAGACGCCGGACGCGGCGGCAAAAGATGAAGTGGCGATCCTGCGCAACAGCTTTATCGAGCTGGCGCGCAAAATCACCCAACAGTGGGATCGGCTGGCCGACAGCGATCGTCAGCGTCGTGAGTTTATCGCCAATATTTCGCACGATCTCCGCACGCCGCTCACCTCGCTGCTGGGCTATCTCGAAACCCTGTCGCTCAAATCCGCCACCCTGACGCCGCAGGAGCATCAGCAGTATCTCGCCACCGCGCTGCGTCAGGGGCAAAAAGTCCGGCATCTTTCGCAGCAGCTGTTTGAGCTGGCGCGCCTTGAACACGGCGGTATTAAACCCCAGCGCGAGCGGTTCGCAATGGCGGAGCTGATTTCCGACGTGGCGCAGAAGTTTGAGCTCACGGCCCGCACGCGAGAGGTCAATCTGCATATTGACGTGCCGGGGCCGCTGCCGATGGTAAACGCCGATGTATCGATGATTGAACGCGTGGTGACCAACCTGCTGGATAACGCGATGCGCCATACGCCTGGCGGCGGAGAAATTCGCCTGGCGGTGTGGCAGGAAAATGAACAGCTGCAGGTCGAAGTGTCCGACAGCGGAACGGGCGTGGATGCCTCGCTGCGCGACGATCTGTTCCAGCGGCCGTCGGCGTTGAATACCCAGGCCTCGCAGGAGAATCGCGGCGGGTTAGGGCTGTTAATCGTGAAACGGATGCTGGAGCTGCACGGCGGCGGGATCAGGCTGATGGAGTCGGCGAGAGGGGCACGGTTCAGGTTCTTTGTGCCGCTGTGAGAGAGTGCCGGGTGGCGCTGCGCTTACCCGGCCTACAACTCCCCCCGTAGGCCGGATAAGGCGAAGCCGCCACCCGGCAAAAGACATTACTGCGGGAACCACTGCTCGCTAATTTTCTGGTAAGTACCGTCCGCTTTAATCGCTTTCAGCGCACCGTTCAGTTTTTCCAGCAGGGCTTTGTTATCCGGACGTACCGCGATGCCGAGGCCCGTGCCGAAGTATTGCGGATCGGTCACTTTTTCCGTTGCGGTGCCCAGCTGCGGGTTGGTTTTCAGCCATTCGTTCACCACGGCGGTATCGCCGAAGACGCCGTCGATACGGCCATTTTTCAGGTCGATAATCGCATTCTGGTAGCTGTCATAGGCCACGGTCTTCACTTCCGGATGTTTGTCCTGCAGGTATTTCTGGTGCGTGGTGCCGTTTTCCATCCCGATGCGTTTGCCTTTCAGCTCGTCGAAGGATTTGTACGCCCCTTTCTTCGCAATCACCACCGCCGAGTTGGCGTAGTACGGGTCGGTGAACGCGACCTGCTTGCTGCGCTCAGGCGTGATGTCCATCCCGGAGATCACCGCGTCGTATTTTTTGAACTTCAGCGACGGGATCAGGCTGTCAAAAGCATGGTTAGTAAAGGTGCAGTCGGCCTGCATCTGTTTGCACAGCGCTTTCGCCAGATCGATATCGAAACCGACGATCTGGTTGCTGGCATCCAGCGATTCAAACGGCGGATAGGTGGCGGAGACGCCGAAATTGATTTTATCCGCAGCGGATGCGCCAGCGGCGAAGGTGGCGAGTAATGCGGCCAGAACTAACTTTTTCATTGTAATGCTCCCGTCTGTCTTATTGATGCGCCGTGTCTGCGGCCTGGATGTACAATGCCAGTTAATGAATTTGTATGCAATAAAAATGATTAAGTATTGTGTTGAGCGCGAAAAAAAAGCGGATAACCCATCAGGTTACCCGCTCCATGAATACCGTTTTATGCACTTGCGTGGTTAATTCCTGCGCTCAAACGCCAGCGCTTTACGCTCAATAAGGCGCATCATCAGCGTCAGCAGACCGTTCACCACCAGATAGACCACGCCCGCCGCGCCGAACACCATCACGTCATAGGTGCGCCCGTACAGCAGCTGTCCGTGTCCCATCACCTCCATCAGGGTGATGGTATAGGCCAGCGAGGTACTCTTGAACACCAGCACCACTTCGTTGGAGTAGGAGGAGAGCGCGCGCTTAAAGGCGTAAGGCAGCAGGATCGCCAGCGTGTCCTTCTTGCTCATGCCCAGCGCCCCGCAGGACTGCCACTGGCCTTCCGGAATGGCGCGGATCGCACCAAAGAACAGCTGGGTGGTATAGGCCGCGCTGTTCAGCGAAAGGGCAATCAGGGCACACAGCCATGGCTCAGAGAGCAGATGCCAGATAACCGGATATTCCTGCAGCGACGGGAACTGGCCCGGGCCGTAGTAAATCAGGAAGATCTGCACCAGCAGCGGCGTACCGGTAAACAGGGTGATGTACCCGCGCACAATCCACACCAGCACCGGCGTTTTCAGCGTCAGGATGATGGTGAAGATAAGGGCCAGGATCAGCGCCACGATAATGGACGCCACGGTCAGCGTCAGGCTGGTGTGCAGCCCTTTCATCAACTCGGGAAAGTATTCAAGCATCAGCCTGGTCTCCGTTCAAAGCGCGTCGCTCGCAGGTCAATACGCTTGAGGATGTACTGACTGAGCAACGTGATCACCAGGTAGATTGCCGCCGCCACAATGTACCAGGTAAACGGCTCCTGGGTACGGGTGGCGATGCTTTTGGTTTGCAGCATCAGATCGTTAACGCTGATCAGGCTCACCAGCGCGGTATCTTTCAGCAGCACCAGCCACTGGTTGCCGAGGCCCGGCAGGGCATGACGCCACATCTGCGGCATCACCAGACGGAAGAAGATGGCGGATTTCGACAACCCTAACGCCTGACCCGACTCCCACTGTCCCTGCGGCACGGCTTTCAGCGCACCGCGCAGGGTTTGCGACGCGTACGCGGAGTAGAGCAGGGAGAGCGCAATGACGCCGCACAGGAACGGGCTGACGTCGAAGTTGTCAATCTGCATCTGCACCGGGATCTGCGCAAAGCCGAGATTGATCGTGAAGCCGTCCGACAGCGTGAGCAGCAGCTGCGAGGAACCGAAATAGATGAACAGGACCACCAGAATTTCCGGTAGCCCACGCAGCACGGTGACCAGCGCGGAGCCTGTCCAGGCGACGGGGAACCATTTCGCGGATTCCCACACCGCAAAGAACATCGCCAGCACCAGGCCGATAATCAGTGCGCAAACGGCAAGGCCGACGGTCATCCCGGCGGCGCTTGCTAAAGGAAAAATTTCATTCATCAGGAATTACTTCTGGAACCATTTTTTGTAGATGGTTTCGTAGGTGCCGTCTTTCTTCACTTTTTCCAGCGCAGCGTTGAATTTCTGCTGCAGCTCAGTGTTGCCCTGACGAACGGCAATCCCCAGACCGGTACCGAAGTAGTCCTTATCGGTCACTTTGTCGCCCACTGGTGCCAGCTTGTCGTTGGCTTTCAGCCACTCGGTCACGACAGCGGTATCACCAAATACGCCGTCGATACGGCCATTCTGCAGATCCAGCTTCGCGTTCTGGTAGCTGTCATACGGAACGGTGGTGATTTCCGGATGCTTATCCATGATGAATTTCTGGTGCGTGGTACCGTTCTGCACGCCCACTTTTTTGCCTTTCAGCTGATCGACAGAGGTGAATTTGCCTTTCTGACCAATGAACAGGGCAGAGTTATCGTAGTAAGGGGTGGTGAACAGCACCTGCTTTTCACGCTCCGGGGTGATGTCCATACCGGCCATTACGGCGTCGATACGGCGGAACTTCAGGCTTGGGATCAGGCTGTCGAACGCCTGGTTGCTGAAGGTGCAGGTCGCATCGATCTCTTTACACAGGGCGTTAGCCAGGTCCACGTCAAAGCCAACAATTTTGTTGTTCGCATCAATGGATTCAAACGGAGGGTAAGAGGCTTCCGTGGCGAAACGAATGGTCTGAGCTGCGGTAGCGGAAAGGGTAACGCCAGCAAGCAGCACGGCAAGTAATACTTTTTTCATTATATTTCCCCTGACACAATCAATGAGATAAATAGTTTTTGAAGGCATCGGTTTGCGGGTTAGCGAAGCAGCTCGCATCACCTTGCTCAACGATATACCCGTTTTCCATGTACACCACACGGCTGGCGGTTTTACGCGCCACTTCCACTTCGTGGGTAACGATAACCTGCGTAATGTTGGTTTCCGCCAGCTCGCGAATAATGCTGACGATCTGAGCGGTGATTTCCGGGTCCAGCGCGGCCGTTGGTTCATCAAACAGCAGTACCGCAGGTTCCATCATCAGCGCACGGGCAATGGCCACGCGCTGCTGCTGACCACCGGACAGGTGCAGCGGGTAGCGGTCACTGTAGGGCTTAAGGCGCAGACGCTCCAGCAGCTTTTCGGCACGCGCGATGGCCTGATCTTTGCTTAAGCCCAGCACGCGGCACGGGGCTTCAATCAGGTTTTGCAGCACCGTCAGGTGCGGCCAGAGATTGTATTGCTGGAAGACCATGCCGACGTTTTGACGCAGCTCGCGAATCGCTTTATCAGACGGCGTCTTTGCGAAATCAAAATGGTTACCGGCAATTGCCAGCGTACCTGAACGAGGCATTTCAAGCAGATTAAGGACGCGCAGAAGGGAACTTTTGCCTGCACCGCTTGGGCCAAGCAAAACCAGCGTTTCGCCTTCCGGGCAGTTCAGCGTGATGTCAAACAGCGCCTGGTGTGCGCCGTAGAAGCAGTTAATGCCGTTTAGTTTAATACTCATCGGGGCAGTCTTTACTCATCCAGGCAATCTATAGCAATTGAGGCCGCAGATAGTACCGTTGACAGAATAGTTATGCAATATTTCTGCGTTAAAAGTTAAATATAACCCGTATTTCCTCTTAAACATAGCACAAAATAGCGAAGGGCAAAGGCGGCGAGTATAAATGTCGGCATTCCGCGAGAAATGCCGGACATTTTACGGGGGTAACATTTTTATCACTGATGAATCAGCGGTTCTCAATCGACTGGCGCAGCGTGCCGGCCGGGGCATGCACGCTGCCGCCCACGTAGCGTACGTCGTCCACCGCCCAGCACTGGCCTTCACGGATCATCAGCACTTCGTCCTGCCAGGTTTGGCTGCCCTGCGTCAGCTTCACGCGCAGCGGAATATTACGGGCATCCGTGTTCGGAATGGTTGACGCGCTGGCCACTACTGCGCTGTCCGGCAGCGTGGTGCGGCTGGAGAACGGGTCGGATTTCAGCAGCGCATTGTGCTGCGGATCGCGGGTGGCATCGTTAAGCAGTTTTGCCAGACCATCGCTCAGATACGGGCGCAGGCCGGTGAGGTCGTTGCTGCGGTGCTGAATCCGGTAATCATAGAACTGCTGCGCCACGGTGTCCGGGCCGCCCTCAATGCAGGGGCCGCTGCGGGTACCGATATCCTTAAAGGCTGGCGTGACCGTGGTGGTACAGGCGCTGAGCACCAGCGCGCAGGGCACTAAAAGTGTTAAAGCTGAATAGCGCATGTTGATTTCCTTATTTATTAACTATCCTTTCAATCATAGCGTAACGAACCGATAATGCTGTGCCTAAGGCATTGAACGCTAAAGAAGGAGAGAAACCATGCAGTTTTCAACAACGCCAACCCTGGAAGGACAGACAATAACCGAGTACTGCGGCGTGGTCACCGGCGAAGCGATTCTCGGCGCCAATATCTTCCGTGACTTTTTTGCCGGTATCCGCGATATCGTGGGTGGCCGCTCTGGCGCATACGAAAAAGAGCTGCGCAAAGCACGCGAAATCGCCTTTAAAGAGCTCGGCGAGCAGGCGGAAGCCCTCGGCGCGGATGCGGTCGTGGGAATCGATATTGACTACGAAACGGTCGGGAAAGACGGCAGCATGCTGATGGTGAGCGTAAGCGGTACGGCGGTGAAAACCCTGCGATGAGGCGTGCGTTTGCCACGCTCCTGCTGGCGCTGCTGCTGGCAGGGTGCGTTACGGAAAAGGGGATTATCGATAAAGGTGCCTACGAGCTGGATACGCGTCATCAGGCGCAGGCGGCTTACCCGCGCATCAAGGTGCTGGTGATCCACTACACCGCGGATGATTTTGACAGCTCGCTGGCCACGCTGACGGATAAAAACGTTAGCTCTCACTATTTGATCCCTGCCAACCCCCCGGCGCCGGACGGCAAGCCGCGCATCTGGCAGCTGGTTCCCGAGAGCGAGCTGGCCTGGCATGCGGGCATTAGCTTCTGGCGCGGCACCAACCGGATTAATGATACGTCCGTGGGGATTGAGCTCGAGAACCGCGGCTGGCAAACGCGTGACGGCGTGAAAACCTTTACCCCGTTTGCGCCTGCGCAGATTGCAGCGCTGATCCCGCTTGCCAGGGACATTATTGCCCGCTATGACATTCAGCCGCAGAACGTGGTTGCCCATGCCGACATTGCCCCGCAGCGTAAAGACGATCCCGGCCCGCTGTTTCCGTGGCAGCAGCTGGCGCAGCAGGGGATAGGTGCCTGGCCTGATCCCGCGCGCGTGGCGTTCTATCTTAACGGGCGGCCGCGCTATCAGGAGGTCGAGCGCGGTGCGCTGCTTGATGTGCTGAAACGCTATGGCTACGAGGTGCCGGACAACGCCACGGAACAGCAGCAGAAGAGGGTGATCAGCGCGTTTCAGATGCACTTCCGCCCCGCGCTGTGGAACGGCGTGGCTGACGTAGAAACCCTGGCCATCGCCGAGGCGCTTTTAGAGAAGTACGGGCAAGGGTAGTCCTCAGGGCTGCCCCTGACCAGGCCGTATTACCTTAGTTTTCTTGAGATTAATCTTAAGTACATTCTCAATTCATTTTTAGTTAATTGACTTAAAAGTACCCTCATTTAAGATAGACGTATAGCTTGCTAAGTATTTATAAAAAATAACACCTGCATAGTGATTTTTATTATCACTTCTCCTTGAAGTTTTTTATCAGGATTATACGAATAGTTTCGGTGGTTCCACCGTGGCCATTTTTTATCTAAAATTTACATCTTAATTCGGGTATAACAATGTTAAGCATTTACGGCAGAAAATTGCGTCCTCATCATGAAATAGAAAAAATCATTTCCGCAACGGAAGGATTTGAAGAAAAATCGTTAAAGAAATGGCAAAAAATTTCCACCGTCGATAATGAATTTATTCATATTATCGTCAGCGGTGAAGTGGAATTCCGCCGCGAATCCGACGAGCTCTGCTTGTTCACCCTGCAGGGGCAGTGCATTTTTGGACTCTCTTCCATTTTTTATCATTCGTCCCATATGTATGGCCTGGTCCGCTCGAATACCGTGGTGCGCTCGATTCCGAAAAGCGTTTTCTCTCAACTGATGACCGAGAAAGGCTTGTGGCCTGAACTCACCAAGGTGCTGGCCTGGTATATCTGTCTCCTGAGCAAGCGCGATGACGTGCTGGTTGCCCGCAGCGCCTATTCTGTCGTGCGCGAATTTTTGCTGGAAATTAATGAACTGATTGTACATCATCAACGCGATATTAATGTTTATGATTATATTCAGGAATACACCAGCCTGGCACGCAGTACGATTATAAAAATCCTCTCCGATCTGAAAAAAGGTCAATACATTGTGGTGGAAAAGGGTCGACTCCTTAATATCACCAACCTGCCTGAAAAATATTAACTATTCCAGCCGGTCTCCTTTTTTACTTAATGGAGACCGGGAACTTTCTTTATGTAATGCGTCCGCCTGAGTATTATCCTGCGTTTCGTCAACCGGCGGTGCGGGTATTTTCCCTTGCGAATAATCCTGCTCTTGTTCTTTTAACGCCTGCTTAAACAGTTCGGTTAATGATGCGTCGTCACCCTCCGTGCGGGGGGAGACGGCATCGTCGTGCGCTTCCGTTCCGGGGAGGGTATCCCGCGAGGTATCGTGCGGCACCGTGCCGTCAGGCATCTGCTGCCAGTCGGCGTCGTCGCTGTTAATTGGCAGATCCTGCATGGCAGGGACGTCGGCCTGCACCGGGACGGGTTTCGGGTGCGGATGCGGGAACGGCTTGCTCACGTACACGTAGTGCATATCGGTAAGCTGCGTCTCGGGCTTCGCCACGTTCACTTTTTTTACCGGCTCCGGCGCAGGGTGGCGCAGTTGCCAGTATACGTGGGCGTACAGCCCCGCCATCAGCATGACGCAGAGGCTTACTATTCCTAAAAAGGCGTTAGAAGCGATTTTTCTCAGGCGGGGAATGCGGTACGAAAACCAGACCGCCTCCCCGGAAACGTAGCTGCGCTGAGCCGCAAGACAGATGGTAGACATTAGGAATGCTTCTCCTGCGTTTTCGCGTCCGGTGCGGCATGGGGGGGCTGAAGCAGCACGCTCGGCGTGGTGTTAGTGTCGCGCATCAACTGCATCAGCGTCTCTTCACCCGGGATACCGTCGACGCGCAGATGCATTTTTTGCTGGAACTCGCGGGTACGTTTCATCATCTCCGTCGTCCAGGTTTGAGCGTGGGTTTCCGGCTCGGCAAGGGCCTGGCTCAGCTGCTGATCCAGCCACCCCATGTCCTTCGCATCGCTGGCGGCGCTGATGGCGTCTTTGCCTTCCGGCGTCAGGCGGTGGAGCTGGGTATAATTGCCGGTGGCATGCTGGTTAAACCAGTGACGGCTTACCTGCCAGGTGCGGTTATTCATCAGCAGGTCGAGTGAGTTATCCCCGACGCGGGCGACCACGGCATAGTTAAGGTGGTTGCCGGTTTTCAGTTCACTCACCCACGGATACCCTTCCTGTGCCAGCGCGTCCGGTGAGGCATTTCCCTGCTTACACATCAGGTTCACCTTCGCGGCGTTCTGGCACAGGGCATCGTCCGCCGAGGCGTCATACCCCCACATCAGATAGAGCTGATGCATCGCATCCGGCTGATTAACCACCTCGTTGTCGATAGCCGGCACCACCGGCGCCTGCTCGATGGGCGTCTGCTGTTTCCAGCTCGCGGGCACCGGCAGTTGAATCGGAAGTCTTGCTCCGATCGAGGAGGTCAAATACCAGCCGCAGGCAGCGAACAGCACGGAGGCGAACAGCCCCACGGTAGCCAGGCGCATACCGTGTTTTTTCGCAGGCAGGATCTCACCGGCCGCCAGGCGCAGATGACGCGGGCTAACCTGTTCTGCACGTTCGGTCCAGGCGGCGAGCATCGACAGGTGCGCCAGCTCGTTCAGCTTGCTGATATTCCCTTTGGTCAGCGCATGCATTTTACGCACGCGCGCCGGGGTCAACGGCGAGTGCTCACACCCGTGCGCTTCACACTGCGCCTGAACGTAGCTGAGAAACTCCCGGCAGGTAAGGGGGCGCAGGGTGTGGCAGGTATGCGCATATTCACGCAGTTCAGACTGCTGCATCAGAACGGCTTCCCGATCCGCTGCACCCATCAATACGACGGACAGACGAAACTCCAGCTCCTGCGCGCGCGTCAGCAGCAGAGCCAGCACCTCCCGACAGGTCTCTTTCATGGCATCGGTATGGCTAATCACCAGCACTTTCGTCCTGCTTTTCCCTCCCTGCCACTGGTGCAGGATGGCATCCACCGCCTGAAGCCGGTTTTTGCTCTCTTTCGTTCCCGGATTGAGTTTATACAGCAGGCTACTGGCACTCAGTTTTGGAAACGCGTTGATGGCAATAACGTCAGGGGTTGCGGATTTCAGGGCGTCGCTGAACTGGCCCAGCAGCGGGGCATCGTCTGCAAAGAGCCCAATAATCCCCGCCTGTTGGGTTTTCTCTTTCAGCAGGTTGAAAATATCCTGGTGATACGGCACGAAGAAATCGCCCGAGGCGCGGGTAATTTTTCGAAAAGGCGGGTGATTAAATTTAAAATGACTCTGATACATAACGACTTACCGTCTCTGGGCATGAATAGCAATGGTCCAGAAAAGTACGGCAAGGGTGCGTCATGGTCAATTTACGGGCAGGGTAAAAATAACCTGCCGGCTTCCTCTAACACTGGTTTTTTTGACGGTCAATCTTTTTCTTTATCAAAGTTAACGGCGAAGCAGGTGGTCGATTGTCAGGCCGCTAATTACTATTTATGTCACATATTGGCGCAGCATGACGCTGCTTATTTCCGCTTTGCTAAAGGCCAGATGAATAATGAGGCTCTCACTTTTTTCACGGTGGATAACGCCCTGTATTATGTTTGTATTGCTGATTTTTTGCGGTCAGCAAGGCTACGTCATTTTTAAAGATTATAAAAAAGTGACGAATAAACTCGCGAACGCAGCGGCGAAACCGCAAAAAAAACGTCAGGAAGAAAAGACATTTTCACTTTTCACCGCCGCCGTGCGTCAGGACAACCTGCCAGCGGCCGGAAAAGCCCCGCTCGCTGCCGAAATTGAGGGGATCGTCCGCAGCGACGATGCCTGGTTGTCCTTCGCCGTGATCAAAACGCCGGGTGGTCAAAAGAGCTATCGCGAAGGCGAAGCGCTGACCGGTTTTAACGATGCCTTTATTCAGGAAATAAACAAAGACAATGTGGTGGTTAATTACGAAGGTGCTACGCAGGTATTGGCGTTAAATAAACCTGACTATTTTAAGGGCGGCGTTGACAGCTGCCCGGTAACCCAATCGACGAAAGATGCTGGTGCTGAAAGCGTGCATCTGGATGATTATCTGGTGTTAAAGCCACTTATGGAAAAGGGCCAGCTGGAAGGCTACAACATTAATCCAAGGAATGCCTCTGACTTCTACAGTCATGCCGGTCTGGAAAAAGGTGATGTGGCGGTAAAAGTCAATTCTGTCGATATGACCGATGCAGAAAAGGCAAAAGATATTATTGCCAACTGGTCGAAAATGAAAGAAGCGGAGGTCGTCGTCAGACGTCACGCTCACCTTGAAAATATTCGGGTCAATGTTCTAAACAATTAACAAGTGTACAGACATGAAGAAATTTCCTTGGGCGTGCGTGGCGCTGACCGCATTGTCGTTATATTCCAGTTCGCTGCTCGCAGCTAACTTTAGCGCCAGCTTTAAAAACACCGATATCCGCGAATTTATTGATACGGTAGGCCGCAATCTGAACAAAACCATTCTGGTCGACCCGTCCGTGCAGGGCACGGTGTCGGTCAGAACCTATAACGTGTTGACGGAAGACGAATATTACCAGTTTTTCCTGAGCGTGCTGGACCTGTACGGCCTGTCGGTGATCCCGATGGATAACGGCATGGTTAAAGTGGTGCGCTCGAGCATTGCCCGCACCGCCGGTGCGCCGCTGGCCGACGGTAAAAATCCGGGCAAAGGCGACGAGATCATCACCCGCGTCGTGCGCATGGAAAACGTGCCTGTTCGCGAGCTGGCGCCGCTGCTGCGTCAGCTCAACGATGCCACCGGCATCGGTAACGTGGTCCACTTTGAGCCGTCCAACGTCCTGCTGCTAACCGGTAAAGCTTCGGTGGTGAACCGCCTGGTGGATCTGGTTCAGCGCGTGGACAAAGACGGTATTCAGCGTCGTGAAATCGTGCCGCTGCGCTTTGCGTCCGCCAAAGAGCTCTCGGAGATGTTGAATAACCTCAACAACGAAGAGCAGAAAGGGCAGAACGCGCCGCAGCTGGCGACCAAAGTGGTGGCCGATGACGAAACCAACAGCCTGGTGATCAGCGGTTCGGAAGATGCGCGCGCGCGGACCCGCTCCCTGATCCATCAGCTGGATCGCGAGCAGAACAACGAGGGGAATACCCGCGTCTTCTATCTCAAGTATGCCAGCGCCACTAAGGTGGTGCCGGTACTCACCGGCATCGGCGAGCAGCTGAAGGACAAGGCCGGCGCGCCGAAGTCGAAAACCGCGCCAGCGTCCAGCGATCTGAACATTACCGCCGACGAGGCAACCAACTCGCTGGTGATTACCGCCCAGCCTAACGTGATGAACTCCCTTGAGAAGGTGATCGACAAGTTGGACATCCGTCGTCCGCAGGTGCTGGTGGAAGCCATCATCGCGGAAGTGCAGGACGGGAACGGCCTGGATCTCGGCGTGCAGTGGACCAGCAAGCACGGCGGCGTGCAGTTCGGCTCCACCGGCCTGCCAATCAGCCAGATTAAAAATGGCACTATGAAAGGGGCAAGCTTCACTGGCCTGGCGACCGGCTTCTTTAACGGTGATTTTGGTGCGCTGGTGACTGCGCTTTCCACCGACGGCAAAAATGACATCCTCTCCACGCCAAGCGTGGTCACGCTGGATAATAAAGAAGCGTCGTTCAACGTGGGCCAGGATGTGCCGGTACTTTCCGGTTCGCAAACCACCAGCGGCGACAACGTCTTTAACTCCGTTGAGCGTAAGACTGTCGGTACCAAGCTAAAAATTGTGCCGCAGATTAACGATGGCGACATGATCCATCTGAAGATTGAGCAGGAAGTCTCCAGCGTCGACAACAGCGCGACGGAAGACTCCAGCCTCGGCCCAACCTTCAATACGCGCACGATCAATAACGAAGTGATGGTCCACAGTGGCCAGACGGTGGTGCTTGGCGGTCTGATGGAAAATGTGACCAAACAGTCCGTGTCCAAAGTGCCGCTGCTCGGCGATATCCCGCTGGTCGGTCAGCTGTTCCGCTACACCTCCCAGGATACCTCCAAGCGCAACCTGATGGTGTTCATTCATACCACCGTCCTGCGTGACGACGACAACTACAGCGCGGCCTCGAAAGAGAAATATGACCAGATCCGGGTGCGCCAGATGCAGCGCGTGGAAGAGAAAAAGCTCGGTATTGTTGAGCCGAGCGACAATGCCGTCCTGCCCGCGTTTCCTTCAGCAAGCCCTCACGCCGCACCGGTGAAAACCCGCGCGACACGCAATCCGTTTAAAGAGTAAGGCGGAGGGGCAACGTGGACGAACTGAGTAAAACACTGTGTAGCAGCAGCTACGCAAAAGATAACGGCGTTCTGCTTTACAACAATGACGTCTATATCCGTGAGGACACCCCGGCGTTAGCACTGCTGGAAGTGCGCCGGGTGTTGGGCCGCGCGTTCGTCCCGGTTACTGTGACGCCGGAAGCGTTTGACGAGATGCTGGCCAAAATCTGGCAGCAGAGCAGCGGCGTTTCACAGCAGCTGGTGGACGACATGGATGCGGATATCGACCTGATGGCGTTAACCGAGGAGATCCCGGATAACGAAGATCTGCTTGATAACGACGAAAACTCGCCGGTGATCCGCCTGATCAACGCCATTCTCGGCGAGGCGGTTAAGGACGGCGCGTCGGATATCCATATCGAAACCTTTGAGCGCACGCTGAGCATTCGCTTCCGCGTTGACGGCGTGCTGCGCCCGGTGCTGCAACCGGCGCGTAAGCTCGCCCCGCTGCTGGTGTCGCGTATCAAAGTGATGTCGAAACTCGACATTGCCGAAAAACGTCTGCCACAGGATGGCCGTATCTCACTGCGCATTGGCCGCAAGGCGATCGACGTGC
Source organism: Enterobacter sp. fkY84-1 (assembly GCF_052974705.1). Classification (NCBI taxonomy): domain Bacteria; kingdom Pseudomonadati; phylum Pseudomonadota; class Gammaproteobacteria; order Enterobacterales; family Enterobacteriaceae; genus Enterobacter; species Enterobacter sp. fkY84-1. Next base: position 1,480,358 of record NZ_CP169393.1, read on the forward strand.
GCGTCTCGACCATTCCGTCCCAGTACGGCGAGCGCGTGGTCATGCGCCTGCTCGATAAAAGCAATCTCAAGCCCGACATCAACAAGCTGGGCCTGATCGATGAAGAGCTGGAGAAGTTAAAAGGGCTGATTGACCGCCCGCACGGCATTATCCTGGTCACCGGGCCGACAGGCTCCGGTAAAAGTACCACCCTGTACGCCATTCTTTCGGCGCTGAACGGTCACGAACGCAACATCCTGACCGTGGAAGACCCGATCGAATATGAGCTGGAAGGGGTGGGGCAGACGCAGGTTAACCCGCGCGTGGACATGACCTTTGCCCGCGGGCTGCGCGCTATTCTGCGTCAGGACCCGGACGTGGTGATGATCGGGGAAATTCGTGACGGTGAAACCGCGCAAATTGCGGTACAGGCGTCGCTCACCGGTCACCTGGTCATGTCTACGCTGCACACCAACAGCGCCGCCGGGGCGATTACGCGTCTGCGGGACATGGGGCTGGAGTCCTTTTTAATCGGTTCATCGTTGCTCGGTGTCATTGCCCAGCGTCTGGTGCGTCGGCTGTGTACGCACTGCCGGACCACCAGTCCGCTGGATGCCAATGAAAAAGCGCTGTTCAGCTTTATGGACGCGCCGCCAAAAGCCATTTACCGCGCGGTGGGCTGTGAACACTGCCGCCAGAGCGGCTATCTGGGCCGTGCCGGTATTCATGAGTTCCTGGTGGTGGACAGCGCCATGCGCCGCGCCATTCATGAAGATAAAGACGAAATGTCCATCGAGACGCAGCTCTTTAAGCAGGCTTACAGCCTGCGCGAAAACGGGCTGTTGAAGGTGATTAGTGGCGTCACCTCGCTGGAAGAGGTGATGCGTGTGACCGCCGAGCGCGGGGGGGATGCGTAATGGCCTTCTACGCCTGGACGGCGACGGATGTCGCAGGCAAAACCCAGCGCGGCACGCTGCAGGCCGAGGGGCAAAAGCAGGTTCGCCAGATGTTGCGCGAGCAAAAGCTGATGCCCGTCAGCATCAGCGAAACCCGTGAAGCGGCGTCTGCCGGAAAAGCAAAAACCGGAGCCAGGCTCTCCACGCCGGTGCTGTCGATGTTTACCCGTCAGCTCTCCACGCTGGTCAACGCCGCACTGCCGCTCGAGAGCGCGCTGAAAGCGATCTCGAAGCAAACGGAAGACAAAAAGCTGGCGGCAATGGTGGTGGAGATCCGCGAGAAGGTGGTGGAAGGTCACACCCTGTTCGACGCCTTCAGCCAGTTCCCGCGCACCTTTGACAAGCTCTACTGCACGCTGGTGATGGCCGGTGAAAAAACCGGCCACCTGGGCGACGTGCTGGAGAAGCTGGCGGAGTACAACGAGCAGCGCCAGAAGATGAAGAGCAAGCTGACGCAGGCGATGGTCTACCCGATTACCCTCACCGTGGTCGCCATCGCGGTCATCAGCATTCTGCTGGTGGCGGTGGTGCCGCAGGTGATCGAGCAGTTCACCCACATGAAGCAGCAGCTGCCGATCACCACCCGCACGCTGATTGCGGTGAGCGATTTCCTGCAGGCGTACGGGATCTACATCGTGGGGATCCTCGGCGGCGGATTTGTTGGTTTTAAGGCCTGGCTTAGAAACGCCAAAAACCGTTTTCGCTGGCACAGCTGGCTGGTGAACGGCTCGCCGATTAAAAAGCTGGTGTGCGCGATCAACAGCGCCCGCTATATCCGCACGCTCAGCATCCTGCAGGCGAGCAGCGTGCCGCTGCTTGAAGGGATGTATATCGCGATGGACGGTATCGAAAACCTCTACGCCCGGCAGGTGCTGGAGCAGGCGGCGGATACCGTGCGTCAGGGGGCCTCGCTCTATGCCGCGCTGGAGCAGGCGAAATTATTCCCGCCCACCATGCTGTACATGATTGCCTCCGGCGAAGAGAGCGGCGAGTTAGGCAACTTAATGGACCGCGCGGCGGAAAACCAGGAGTCGGCGCTACAGCATCGTATTACGTTAACGCTCTCGGTATTTGAACCAGCGCTGGTGGTCTCCATGGCGACGATTGTTTTATTCATCGTGCTGTCAATATTACAGCCGCTTCTGCAACTTAATAATATGGTAGGTTAAATCATGGCTATAAAAACAAAACGTCTGGCTCGCCAGGCGGGGTTCACCTTGCTCGAATTAATGGTGGTGATCGTTATTCTCGGCGTTTTAGCGAGTATGGTAGTGCCCAATTTAATGGGTAACAAAGAAAAAGCGGACGCGCAAAAGGCGACCAGCGATATTGTTGCGCTCGAAGGCTCGCTGGATATGTATAAGCTCGATAACCACCGCTACCCAACGACCGAGCAGGGTCTGCAGGCGCTGGTGACCAAGCCTGAGATCGCGCCGATCCCCAACGGCTACCGCGCCGACGGCTATATTCGCCGCCTGCCGCAGGATCCGTGGGGCAACGATTATCTGCTCGTCAGCCCGGGTGAACACGGCGCCGTAGACGTCTTCTCTGCCGGTCCTGATGGCGAAGCCAACACCGCGGACGATATTACGAACTGGTCTCTGGATAAGAAAGAGAAATAATGAAGAATCAACGCGGCTTTACGTTGCTGGAAATTATTCTGGCGCTGGTGATATTTGCCAGTTGCGCCATGATGGTTGTCTCAACAATACCCTCACGCAGCGGTGCGGATATATTTGGTCAGCAATTAAAAGCCCTCGTTGATTATGGTTCAGACCGCGCGGTCATGGACGGAAATATTGTCGGGCTGGTGATCGCTACCGATAAATATCAGCTGGTCACGCTCGACGATAAAAACGGCGAACGTCACTGGGTGCCGTTATCCGCCGGCCGTATTACCACGAAAGGCGATTTCCCGGAAGAGATGCACGTGTCGCTCTCGCCTCAGCGTCTGGCGGCTAACGTCGAGGCCGACCCCCAGATCCTCTTTCTGCCGGACGGTGAGATTGGGCGTTTTACGCTGACGCTGCAAAGTTACGACAAACAGCATCACTTCCGCGTGGTGTCGCAGGGCGCGGCCCCGGTTTCGGTAGAGAACGATGACTAAAGGCAAGGTTAAGCAGAACGGGATGACGCTCCTGGAGGTGATGGTGGCGCTGGTCATTTTCTCCACCGCCACGCTGGCGCTGATGAATTCCGTCTCCCTGAACGTGCGCTTCACCCACGGGCTGGCCGAAACGCTGCAGGCCAGCTGGGTTGCAGAAAATCAGCTGGCTGAAGCCCAGCTTAGCAAAACCGATTTTCCCGATGCCGAGGAGCAGGGGACGGAAATCATGGGGGGGCGCAGCTGGTACTGGCATAAGCAGCGGGTGAAAACCGCCAATAGCGGTTGGGCCAATGCCATCCGCGTTTACGCCGAAGGCGATAAAAGCCAGCCGGTCATTTCGCTTCAGATCATTGGGCCGGGAGAAGAGAGCAAGTGAAGACGAGCCGACGCCAGCGCGGTTTTACCCTGCTGGAGATCATGATTGCGCTGACCATTTTTGCGGTCATCAGCACCCTGGCCTGGCAAATTCTCGACGGCGCGATGCGCACCAGTTCGGCAACCGATACCCGCGCGGCGAAGCTTAATCAGCTTCAGCGTGCCTGGAGCCTGATGGAGCGCGATTTTTTCCAGCTGCAGGCGCGGGCGCCGCGCAACGCGCCGGATCTGTTTTTACAGGATGGCGATGCCGTGGAATTTACCACGCTGAACGGCGTGAGTGGCACGGTCCAGCTGGAGCGCGTGCGCTGGCGGCTGGAAGAAGGGCGTCTGTATCGCGACGTCTGGCCGGTGATTGACAGCCCGGCGGACGTCAAACCCGATGAAGTGCCTATCGTCAGCGAGGTGAAAGCGATGCAGTGGCGGTTTTATCACCAGGGCTGGCAAAAAAGCTGGGGTGACTCTGCCCATCTGCCAGACGGCGTGGAGCTTACGCTGACCATGGAAAATGGCGACACCTGGCGCTGGGTGTTTACCACGCCGGGAGAGATACCAGAAGCGGTGGCACCGGCGGCAGAAAACGCGCCTGCCCCGCAAAATGCGCCTGCGCCGGACGTGAAGCCATGAGCCGGGTCCATCAGCAACGCGGTGTTGCCCTGCTGGTTGTGCTGATCCTGCTGGTCATGATGTCGGCCCTGGCGGCCAAAATCAGCCAGCAGTTCTGCCGTAATTTGCAGAAAACCCACTATCAGGTGAGCCAGCAGCAGCTGCGCTGGGCAATGCAGGCGCAGGAAAAAGTGGTGAAAGACCGGTTGCAGAACGACGCCAGCGGCGAGAGCAAACCGCTCGACCCGGAGGGCGACTGGCACCTGCCGCTGGAGACGCAGGGTGAAGACTATACGGTGGTCAGCCAGGTCGACGACGCGCAGGACTGTTTCAACGTCAATAACCTGCTGGCCGCAGACAAAGTGGCTCAGGATCAAAATGCGTCAACCGTGCCGGAAAAACCGCGAAAAGAGAAGATTGTCGAGCAGATCCTGACGGACGGCGGCATCAGCCAGACGGCGGCGGAAGAAATTTATCAGCAGCTGGTGGATTATCTCGACGGCGACGCCACGACGGTGAAAGAGGGCGCGGAGATGGACGCCTGGTCTGGCGTAGTGCCGGCGCGTCAGCCTGCGAATCAGATGATGCGCACCCTTGCCGAGATCAAGCTGCTGCCGGCGTTTCCTGCTGCAGCGTACCCGAAAGTGAGCAAGCTCTTATGCGCGCTGCCGGACTCGGCCAGCAAGGTGGATGTCAATACTCTGACGCCGGAGCAGGCGCCCTTACTGGCAGCCCTGTTCCCGGGAAAACTCACCGCGGACGATGCCGTACGCCTGATTGAGTCGCGGCCGGAAACCGGCTGGGAAAGTATGGACGTCTTCAGCAAAGCGCTGGAACAGGCCTTCCCGCAGTTGAAGGAAGAGTTGCCGCAGGTGGCCGGGCTGCTCTCCATCAACAGCCGGTATTTTCGCGTCAACTACACCGGCAATACCGATGAGTTAACGCTTCGCGTGGTGAGCCAGCTTCAGGTGAATAACGAAGCCGGTGAAATTGTGACGTGGCAACGTCGTTACCGAATGATTGAATAAGAAAAGTAGAACGCTATGAAACAGGTCCTTTTTGTTCGTCCCGACAGCCGTGAGGACGGGAAAATCATGTGGTGTGAGTCGGGAAGCGAACAGGTTACAACCCTGGACACTCCGCAGGCGCTGCATACCCTTGCCGACCATCCTCTTGCTGCGCGCGTGTGTCTGCTGCTGCCCGCCAGTGAGATGATCTTCCGCCACTTTACGCTGCCGAAGAAAATGGCGTCGCAGGCGACCGCCTTCTCGTGGATGGCGGAGGAGACTCTGATTGGTGAGGTGGACGATCTCCACTGGACGGTGCTGAACAAAAAAGGCGCCGAGGTGGACGCCGTGGCGATAGATTCCGCCCGCCTGCAGCAGTGGCTGACCCGCTTTCACGAGGCGGGCCTGAAGGTCATTCAGGTTCTGCCTGACGCCTGGCTGCTGCCGGTCACGGCGGGTGGAAGCACGCTGGTTGCGCGGGAAGAGAACTACTGGTTGCGCTTGTCGCCGCATATCGCCTGTAACGTTGAGGTTGGCCTGTTGCCGCTGCTGATGCAAAAAGCCGGAGAGGGCGAGGTCCGCTGCTACGGGGACATCCCGCCAGGCATTGAGGTTGACGAACAGCTGGCGGCAGAACATCCGCTGGTGCTGATCCAGCCGCAGTGGCGGGCGTGCCGCGTCAACGTGCTGCACGGTGCGTTCAGCGCGAAAGCGACCAGCGCGAGGGCGGCGAAAGGGATGAAGGCCGCCATCGCGGTGATGGGGCTTCTCTCTCTGGGCCTGCTGCTCGGCCCCCGCATCACCCTGGCGTGGATGCTGGCAGATCGGGAAAATCAGGTGCAGCAGGAGATGGTCGAGCTTTATCAACACCATTTTCCGAGTATGCGCCACCAGACCAACCTTAAGTACCATTTTGGACAGAACATCAAGAAGCAGCCTAAAGGCATTTTTTTGCAGATGGACGAACTGGAAAAGATCCGTCAGTCCGTTCCGTCGATGGAAATTACGCTGTTTGAATATGACGACTCGCAGGGAGCCCTGACATTAAGCGTGAGTGCGCAAAACGAGCAGGCATTACAGGAATTCATTCATCAGGCCAGCACGAATTTTGATTTTACGTTACAGCCTATTTCAAAGGACGCGCCGTATACGGCCATGATTACAGGGAAATATAAATGAAAGCGCGAATTGCACAGTTTACATCTCGTTATCAACAATACAGCACCAGAGAAAAATTCATTTTAAAAATAGCGGCGGGAGCTTTATGCAGCGCCGTCATCTATTACGCAGGGATAATTCCCCTGGATAACATGATAAAAAATAGCCAGGCGACGCTGGCGCGACAAATTGAAACGGTAAACTGGATGAAAACAGAAATTGATAAAAATCATCTGCCGGTGCTACAGGTGAAAACCGATAATCCACGCAGCGTGGTGGAGAATAGCGCGCATGAAATCAACCTGACGCTGACCGATATTCGTCAGGACGGTCAGACTCTGGCCTTTGTCGTGAACCGGGTCAACGTGTATGAATTAAAAAACTGGCTGCGGGAGATGAACCTCGCGTCAGGCGTCAGGCTGGAGAAAATGAACCTCACGCCCGTGGATCACCTGAGCGACGTGAAGGCCGAAATCCAGCTGACCTGGAAAAAAGTGGCATGAACGGGCTGATACTCGTCCGGGAGAGTTATCCCGTCGGGTTTGCCGCGATGAGCGGCGTGTTCGGCGCGATCCTGGGGAGCTTTCTCGGCGTTGTGGTGGATCGCGTGCCGGGGATGGTGCTAGAGGAGGAGAGCCGCAGCAACCTGCTTTTCCCGGCGTCACACTGTCCCGTCTGCCAGCATGCACTGCGCGCATGGGAGAACATCCCGCTGCTGAGCTGGCTGGCGCTGCGGGGACGCTGTCGTTGCTGCAAGTCGCCGATTCCGCTGCGGTTATTTTTACTCGAGCTGTTGACGGCGGTGTTCTTTGGCCTCACCGCCCGGTGGATACCGGACTTAGCATCCCTTTTCTCGCTGTGGGTGCTGGCGGCCTTTCTGCTGCCGCTGGCGATGATTGACGGACAGCACCAGCTGCTGCCCGACTGCCTGACGCAGCCGCTGCTCTGGGCCGGGCTGCTGTTCCACGCCTTCAGCCACGGGCTGCTCCTGCGTGATGCGCTGCTCGGCGCGGTGGCAGGCTATCTTTCGCTCTGGCTGGTGTACTGGGCGTTTCGTCTGCTTACCCGTCGGGAAGGGCTGGGCTACGGCGATTTCAAGCTGCTGGCGGCGCTGGGCGCCTGGTGCGGCTGGCAGTCACTGCCTGCGATTGAATTAATTGCCGCATTAAGTGGCATAGTGGGCTATTTGCTATTAAATAAATCGAATAAAAATAACCTAACCATCGCTTTCGGACCTTATCTGGCTTTTGCTGGAATAGCGCTCTATACCTGCCAGCTATTTGTGAATACCTATTAAATAACCGGGTCAAGTTTTTTTATCAATATTTTCGACGAGGAAAGAGAAGGACGACCTTTTATCCTCAGTGTATCGTAAAAGGCATAAGCTACACGGATTTTTAGCTTGTATCTTTTAATGGAGGAATACAACGCGTCTTTAAGGTTTGGATAACGGCTGTCTGCGTATTTAAAAACGCACTATGTGAATATCATTCCATGTTCTAAAGGAAGACATGGATCAATTTCGTTTACGAATAAATTTATCAGGAAAGAAAAATGAAATTTATTAAGCCTAAATATCTGGCGCTCTTTATTGCAGCGGCAACCGGTTCTGCATTCGCTGCTGCGCCAGGTGCGCCGACCATCGGCTCCGGCAATGACAAATTTGCGCTGGTCGAGGTGGATCAGGCCGCGCAGGATTACAACAGCCTCGTCAAGGTACATAACGACGGCGTGGATGTGAAAGTCGACTGGAACGTGTGGAGCGGCGACGCGCCAACGTCTGCCAAAGTGCTGCTGGATGGCAAAACCGTGTGGACCGGCGCAGCTGGTGCAAGCGGCTCAGCCACCTTTAAAGTGAAAAAGGGCGGACGTTATCAGGAGCAGGTGGAAGTCTGTAATGCCAGCGGCTGTACCAAAAGCGCCAGCAAGCTGATCATCGTGGCGGACACCGACGGCAGCCATCTGCTGCCGCTGAACGCGCCGCTGCAGGAGAACAACAAAACGTTCGCCAAACATACTGATAAAGTGGTTGCGGCGTATTTCCCTGAATGGGGCGTTTACGATCGTAACTTCCCGGTTGATAAAATCCCGGCAGCGAACCTTAACCACATCCTCTATGGCTTCATTCCAATCTGTGGCGGCGACGGCATCAACGATGGCCTGAAAACCGTTGAAGGCGGTAACAGCTTCTCCGTACTGCAGCGCGACTGCGCGGGTCGTCCGGACTATACCGTCGCCATTCACGATCCGTGGGCTGCGCTGCAAAAACCGCAGTCTGGCGTCTCCAACTGGGACGACCCGTACAAAGGTAACTTTGGCCAGCTGATGGCGCTGAAAAAAGCGCATCCGGACCTGAAAGTGCTGCCATCCATCGGTGGCTGGACGCTGTCCGATCCGTTCTTCCACATGGGCGACCCGGCAATCCGTGCCCGCTTCGTCTCCTCTGTGAAAGATTTCCTGCAGACCTGGAAGTTCTTTGACGGTGTGGATATCGACTGGGAATTCCCTGGCGGCGGCGGCGTGAGCGAACACCTGGGTAACCCGCAGCAGGATAAAGCGACGTATACCGCCCTGATGCATGACCTGCGCACCATGCTGAACGAGCTGTCTGCACAGACTGGCCGTACCTATGAACTGACCAGCGCCATCGGTGCGGGCCGCGATAAGATTGAAGACGTGGATTACACCGCTGCTCAGCAGTACCTCGACCACATCTTCCTGATGAGCTATGACTTCTACGGCGGCTGGAGCAACACCGAGCTGGGCCACCAGGCCGCACTGCGCGCGCCGTCATGGCGTCCGGACACGAACTACACCACCGAGAACGGCGTGGACGCGCTGCTTGCTCAGGGCGTACAGCCAGGCAAGATCGTGGTGGGTGCGGGCATGTATGGCCGCGGCTGGACTGGCGTGCATGGCTACACCGGTGACAATCCATTCACGGGTACCGCAACCGGTATGGTGAAAGGTACCTGGGAACCTGGCGTGGTCGACTACCGTCAGATCGTTAACGAGTACAAAGGCAAGCCTGGCTGGGAATATGGTTACGACGCGAATGCTGAAGCGCCATATGTCTTCAATAAGTCTACCGGCGACCTGATCACCTATGAAGATGCACGCTCTACCGCCGCTAAAGGCAAGTATGTGCTGTCGAAAAACCTGGGCGGACTCTTTGCCTGGTCTATTGACTCTGATACCGGCGACATCCTGAACGCGATGAACGAAAGTCTGCTGGGCGGTTCTACCCCGGTCGATCCGGTGGTCACCAACCATGCGCCAATCGCGTCTTCTGCGGATCAGAACGTCTCTGGCCCGGCAACCGTCACGCTTGATGGTTCTGCTTCCAGCGATCCAGACGGCGATGCGATTACCTACAAATGGACCCAGGTTTCTGGCCCATCTGTAACTCTCTCCAACAGCACCAAAGCGAAAGCCACCTTCAACGTTGCGGCAGCGACCAGCGATCAGACCATGGTGTTCCGCCTGACGGTTACGGATGCTAAAGGCCTGAGCAACGCCATTGATGTGCAGGTTGTGAATAAAGCGCCAAAAGCTAACCAGGCGCCAGTCGTGAACGCAATGGAGGCAGTGACGCTGCAGGCAGGAGAAACCTATGCTCTGCACGCGCAGGCTGTGGATCCAGACGGTGATGCGATGACCTTCTCCTGGAGCGTGCCAGCGGATATGCATGCAACCGGTACCGATACCGCGAACGTGACGATTACTGCACCAGACGTTGCCACCACGTCTACCTATACGCTGAGCGTAGTTGTAGGCGACGGCAAAACCAGCGTGCAGTCTAACGTGCAGGTTACCGTGAATCCGAAACCGGCTGACGTTACACCACCGTCTGATGAGGTTACACCTCCGTCTGATGACGTAACGCCACCCTCTGATGAAGTTACGCCTCCGTCTGATGACGTGACCCCGCCATCTGACGAAGGTTCTGCAACCGGTAGCTGCGATGCGCCTGTCGATGCTAACGCCAGCAAATATGCCGCGTGGGATGCCAGCAAAATCTACAACAGTGGCGATACCGTGAGCTTCGACCATCTGGTGTGGAAAGCGAAGTACTGGACGCAAGGCAACCAGCCTGGGTTCGGTGTGGATGCCTGGGAGCTGGTCAGCAACGTGAAGATGAACTGGCGTTCTGACCTGGTTTATAACGGCGGCGAAACCACAACCTACCAGGGCAACGTTTACCGTGCCAAATGGTGGACCCGCGGTGACAACCCGGCTAACAGCGATGTATGGGTGAAAGAAGGTCCTTCAACAGACTGCAAATAACCTTCTGAACCGTGGATTGCGGGAATGATATCAACCCGCAATAGTTGGTCACACCCCACTTCGGGTGTGACCAACACTTCAGAATTATCGCTAATGATGAGCGGAAAGAGGTTCAGTATTTAAAAAGCAGGTGCTCATGAAACGCGTGATTATATTTTTACTGCTGTTTAGTCAAAGCGTATTCGCGAACTGTTGGGATAACGCCGGACATTATTATCATGTCGATCCGTGGTTATTGTATGCAATTGCCAAAGTCGAATCCGGAATGAATCCCCACGCGGTAGGCTGGAACCACGACGGCACGCGTGACGTCGGGTTGATGCAGATTAACAGCTCACACTTCAGTGAGTTAGAACGTCAGGGTATTGATGAAAATCAGCTTATTAATGAGCCCTGTACCTCCATTATGGTCGGCGCCTCCATCTTGTCCGGGATGATAAACGTGTATGGCTATAACTGGGAAGCGGTGGGCGCGTATAACGCCGGATTGAAAAAAGAAAATTATCCGCAGCGCATGCGTTATGCCCATAAAGTGTGGGCGAAGTATCAGCAAATAAAATCGGGTAAATAACCGTAGCATTATTTTTATTTTTTGAAGAATTCCTTTCGGTGTTCTTCAGAAAATGAAAAAGAACCACACTCTCTGGCTTATTTATTAAGGGAGTAATACATAAGCCGGGAATGTACTCACCCTAGTTGCTTAAATACAGGATTATTTGAAATGACGAAAAGGACATTACTGAGCGTTCTCGTGGCGGGGGCATGTATTGCACCCTTTATGGCCCAGGCTGCATCACTGCAGGCGGCCAGCAGTGAGCCGTACACCATGAAAGCCAGCGATCTGGCGAAAAAGGAAAAAGAGCTGACCAATTTCCCGCTGATGGTTTCGGTGAAGGATACCATTGCGACCCTGGACAATAGCCTCGTTGAGCAGATTGAGCCAGGTCGTGCCTCGAACCCTGACAACGTCAAGCGCGTTGAAGGGATCGTGAAGGCCAGCGACTGGGAATATCTCTTCCCGCTGCGCGCTCAGTCTTATACCTACAGTAACTTCCTGAAGGCTGTTGGTAAATTCCCGGCACTGTGTAAGACCTATAACGACGGTCGCGACAGCGACGCCATCTGCCGCAAAGAACTGGCGACCATGTTCGCCCACTTTGCGCAGGAAACCGGCGGCCATGAGAGCTGGCGTCCGGAAGCCGAGTGGCGTCAGGCCCTGGTTCACGTCCGTGAAATGGGGTGGACCGAAGGCCAGAAAGGCGGCTATAACGGCGAATGTAACCCTGACATCTGGCAGGGACAGACCTGGCCATGCGGTAAGGACAAAGACGGCGACTTCGTAAGCTACTTTGGCCGCGGCGCGAAGCAGCTGTCTTACAACTATAACTACGGTCCGTTCTCTGAAGCGATGTTTGGCACCGTCCGCACCCTGCTCGACAAGCCTGAGCTGGTGGCGGATACCTGGCTGAACCTGGCGAGTGCGATCTTCTTCTTCGCCTATCCGCAGCCGCCAAAACCAAGCATGCTGCAGGTTATCGACGGCACCTGGCAGCCAAACGATCACGATAAAGCCAACGGCCTGGTTCCGGGCTTCGGCGTGACCACCCAGATCATCAACGGTGGCGTAGAGTGCGGCGGCCCAACCGAGATTGCCCAGTCTGAAAACCGCATCAAGTACTACAAAGAGTTCGCGAACTACCTGAAAGTGCCTGTTCCGGCGAATGAAGTGCTGGGCTGCGCCAACATGAAGCAGTTCGATGAAGGCGGCGCCGGCGCGCTGAAGATCTACTGGGAGCAGGACTGGGGGTGGAGCCCGGATACGCCGGACGGTAAGACCTACTCCTGCCAGCTGGTGGGGTACCAGACGCCGTTCAGCGCGTTCAAAGAGGGTGACTACACCAACTGCGTTAAGAAGTTCTATAACGTGAATATCATTAACGACAACGGCTCAGCCGTGACCCCAGGGGAAGACAAAACCCCGGCTGACACCACGCCGCCAGCGGATACGACGCCAGCGGAAGATACCACCCCTGTTGAACCGGCTACCGTGAATCACGCCCCTGTGGCGCAGATTGCGGGCCCAATCGGGGCGGTTGAAGCGGGTGCGTAGGTTTCCCTGAGCGCGGAAGGTTCCACTGACGCCGACGGTAACAAGTTGACCTACACCTGGCGTTCCCAGGATGGCCAGACCGTGACCGGTCAGGACAAAGCGGTGGTGACCTTCAAGGCACCAGAGTCTGCAACGGCTCAGCAGTACGAAATCGGCCTGACCGTCAGCGATGGTGAACTGACCAGCACAACGTCCTACCTGCTGAATGTGAAAGCGAAAGCCGAGTCTAAGGACGAAGGCACTTCCGGCTCTTACGCCGCCTGGAGCGCGAACAGCAAGTACAACGCAGGTGATATCGTGAACAACCACGGTAAACTGTTCCAGTGCAAACCGTTCCCGTACAGCGGCTGGTGTAACAATGCCCCGGCATACTACGAACCCGGCGCTGGCCTGGCGTGGGCTGATGCCTGGACGGCTCTGTAAAAGCAAACGGCAACCTTCGGGTTGCCGTTTTCGTATTTGCACCCTCTGTCTTTTGCCGGGTAGCGCTGCGCTTACCCGGCCTACATGAGGCTAAGGGGCGAGGGGTCAGTACGGAGCCGTTGTAGGCCCGGTAAGGCGAAGCCGCCACCGGGCAAAAAGGCTAGCGATGCAGCTTCCCGTGATCCCGCAGCCACGCCGCCGTGCGCATAATCCCTTCATCCAGCGTCACAACCGGTTTATACCCCAGCTCATTCTCCGCCCGCGAAATATCCAGCGTGAAGTCAAAGTTGAGTTTAGAGACGCCGTAATGCGTCAGCGCAGGCTCTTTGGCTGTTTTACTGCCAAAGCGCTCCATGCTGCGGGCAATCATGTCCAGCATTGGGTAGGGCACGGAACGGATACGGCAGTTGATCTGCAGCTCGTCGATCAGCCGCTGCACAATGCTGCGCAGCGTGCAGGGTTCGCCGTTAGTGATGTTGTAGGCGCGACCGGAGATCAGCTTATCGCAGTCCGGCTGGCTGGCCAGCCACATGGCGTGAACGGCGTTTTCGTAATAGGTCATATCCACCAGCGCATCGCCGCCGCGCGGTAACAGCACGCTGCCGTAGTGATGCATCATCTGGGCCAGTCGCGGGATAAAGACTTTGTCGTGCGGCCCGAACAGGCTCTGCGGACGCAGGACCGTAAAGCGGGTGTGCGGGTTTGACTGCGCCAGCAGGTCGATGACCTCTTCGCTGGCCGCCTTGCTGCGGGCAAACTCGCAGGCAAAGCGAGCAGGGCGGAAATCTTCCTGCACGTCGCGATGGTGGTGATAGTCGAAATAGAGTGACGGGGAGGAGATATGAATAAAGTTACGCACGCCCCAGGCAACGGCCCATTCCCCCAGACGACGGGTGGCCCGCACGTTGGCGAGATCGAAGGCTTCCTGGGTCCCCCACGGGGAGGTAAAACTGGAGCAGTGCCATAGCGTGTCGATACCGGCGAGCATCACCTTCGCCTGCGAGGAGACCAGCTCCGTCAGGTCGGCATGGACGAACTCTGCGCCCATTTTTTGCAGCAGCTTACCCATCGCTTCGTTGCGACCGGTAGCCCTGACGCTAATGCCCTTGTTGCGCAGAAATTCGACCGCATTTCGGCCTAAGCCGCTGGTCGCCCCGGTAACCAGTACCTTCATAGCTATCCACTGTGTTGAAAAGAATTTCGTGCGCATTCTTTCGTGAATTACGGCGCTATGCAATGGGAAAGGTGAAAGAAAGAGAGTTTTATTTAGATCTTTTCCGTCTTTTGTTCTGCCCGTTGCGCAATGCGTTTCGCCATTCCCCGGAAGATAAACAGGTGGGCAGGGATCATCAACAGCCAGTAGAACAGACCCGGCATTCCGTGCGGGTGCCACCAGGCGCGCACGTCCAGTTCACGATGATCGCCTTTGTCTTTCAGGGTAAAGCAGAGTCGGCCCAGCCCCGGGGCTTTCATGCCGAACAACAGCGCCAGCTGTTTTTCCGGTTCGACGATGATCACCTTCCAGCTGTCGACCGCGTCGCCCACCTCAAGATACGGGCGTGCCGGGCGGCCTTTCGCCAGCCGGTGGCCCACCAGCAGGTCCATCGCCCCGCGCGTTTGCCAGAGGAGATTACCGAAGAAATACCGTTCTTTGCCGCCAATCTGGTTCACCACCTCCCAGAGCGCGGCCAGGCTCGCGGAGGTTTTCACCGTGCAGCCCGCCTGTTTCGGGTAATAACCATACTCAGGCCGCCAGCGGGCAAAGGCCTGGGCGTCGTAGCCCCAGTCGCTGGAGTTCACCAGCTGTTCTTCTTCCTTGAGCGTATTGCGCACGGCATCGTCAAAGCGGATCAGATCCTGAGGAATTAAGGCGCGCAGCGCGCGATCGTCGGCCAGCAGATCGTGCTTCAGCCCCTGGATCAGCGCTTTGGCGGTCGTCGGCGGCACCGAGGTGATGACATTCAAAAACCACACCGAAATCCAGCGCGTCGGGAAGGGAATGGGGATCAGCCAGCGGCGGCGGCCGCTGACGCGCATAAAGTGCTCGAACTGCGCCTGATAGCTCAATACTTCAGGACCAGCGGCTTCCAGCACGCGGTGTTGCTCCGCCGGGTGATCCAGCAGGGCCACCAGATAATGCAGGAGGTTCTCCAGCGCAATCGGCGTGGTGCGCGAACGGACCCAGCGCGGCGGCGTGAGCACCGGCAGGTTGTAGACCATATCGCGCATCACTTCGAAGGCGGCAGAACCGGCGCCGACGATGATCCCGGCGCGCAGTTCGGTGACGGGGATATTGGCCCCCCGCAGGATGTCCGCCGTCAGCTGGCGGGCGCGCAGGTGATCGGACTGCTCGCGTTCAGGTGCCTGAAGTGAACTGAGAAAAATCACCTGCTTCACCGGGGTTTGCAGCAGGGCATCGCGGACGTTCATCGCTACCTGGCGCTCGTGGGCGATAAAATCTCCGCCTTCACCCATGCTGTGCACCAGGTAGTAAAGCGTGTCGACCCCTTCCAGCAGCGCGGGAAGCGCCTTTGGCCAGTTGAGGTCAACGTTGTGACAGGTAACGCCCGGCAAACCGAGTTTTTGCAGGCGTTCGGTATTGCGTGCCGCAGCCAGCACCTGGTGCCCCTGCTGGCTTAACGCCGCGGTGAGATGCTGACCGATATACCCGCTGGCGCCGAGCACCAGAATGCGTTGCGGCACGTGATGCTCCTTATCGCTGTAAAAACGCCTGCCAGTGTTTTACCACGTCGGCCAGCTGCTCGCGGTTGACGTCGAGATGCATGACCAGACGCACCACAGGTGAGGCGTTGATCAGCACGCCACGTGCTTTCATGAACTCGCCAAGCGCAGCGGCGTGGTCATCGCCCACGCGGACGAACAGCATGTTGGTGTCGTGGCGCATCACGTCGGCGCCAATTTCACGCAGCTCGGCCGCCATCCACGCGGCGTTGTCGTGATCGTCCTTCAGGCGCGTCACGTTGTTTTTCAGGGCATACAGCCCGGCAGCCGCCAGAATACCCGCCTGGCGCATGCCGCCGCCGGTCATTTTACGCCAGCGGTTGGCGCGCTTGATGTAGTCCGCATTGCCCACCAGCAGGGAACCCACTGGGGTGCCCAGCCCTTTAGAGAGGCAGATAGTGAACGAGTCGCAATATTGCGTAATCTCTTTCAGCGCGCAGCCGTACGCCACCACGGCGTTGAAGATGCGCGCGCCATCCACGTGCAGGCCGAGCCCGCGCTCGCGGGTAAACTCCCACGCCGCCTTCAGGTATTCGCGCGGCAGGACCTTGCCGTTGTGGGTGTTTTCGAGGCTGAGCAGCCGGGTGCGGGCAAAATGAATATCATCGGCTTTGATTTTCGCTGCGACTTTATCAAGGGGCAGGGTGCCGTCCGGCGCGGCGTCGATCGGCTGCGGCTGAATGCTGCCGAGCACCGCCGCACCGCCCGCTTCGTAGAGATAGTTATGCGCGCCCTGGCCGACGATATACTCTTCACCGCGCTCGCAGTGGCTGAGCAGCGCCACCAGGTTGGCCTGCGTGCCGGTGGGCAGGAACAGGGCGGCCTCTTTTCCGCTCAGCTCTGCGGCATAGCGCTGCAGCTCGTTGACCGTCGGGTCATCGCCGTAGACGTCGTCCCCGACCGGGGCGGCCATCATCTCTTCGAGCATGGCGCGACTCGGGCGGGTAACGGTATCACTGCGTAAATCAATCATGGCATGTCCTTATATTTAAAAAGGCGATGCCAGATGTTTTACCTGAGCCAGTTGGTTTTTGCCAGTTCGATCACCTCGTCACCGCGCCCGCTGATGATCGCGCGCAGCATGTACAGGCTAAAGCCCTTGGCCTGCTCCAGCTTGATCTGCGGCGGGATCGCCAGCTCCTCTTTGGCGACCACCACATCGACCAGTACCGGGCCGTCGATGGAGAAGGCGCGCTGCAGGGCTTCATCCACCTCGGACGCTTTCTCCACGCGGATGCCGGTGATGCCGCAGGCCTCGGCGATGCGGGCAAAGTTGGTGTCGTGCAGCTCGGTGCCGTCCGTCAGATAGCCTCCAGCCTTCATCTCCATCGCCACGAAGCCCAGCACGCTATTGTTGAAGACCACGATTTTCAGCGGAAGCTTCATCTGCACCACCGACAGGAAATCACCCATCAGCATGCTGAACCCGCCGTCGCCGCACATCGCCACCACCTGACGCTCCGGCGCTGTCGCTTTTGCGCCCAGCGCCTGCGGCATGGCGTTAGCCATCGAGCCGTGGTTGAACGAGCCGAGCAGTCGGCGTTTGCCGTTCATTTTCAGGTAGCGTGCCGCCCAGACGGTTGGCGTGCCTACGTCGCAGGTGAAAATGGCATCGTCGTCCGCGAAATGGCTGATCTGCTGCGCCAGATACTGCGGGTGAATGGCTTTGTCGCTCGGTTTGGCGAGGTCGTCCAGACCCTTGCGGGCATCGCGATAGTCGCTTAGCGCTTTATCGAGGAACTTGCGATCGGTTTTCTCTTCCAGCAGCGGCAGCAGGGCGGCAAGGGTGGATTTGATGTCGCCCACCAGCGCCATATCGACCTTGCTGTGCGCGCCGATGCTGGCCGGGTTGATATCAATCTGAATGATTTTGGCATCCGTCGGGTAAAACGCGCGGTACGGGAACTGGGTGCCGAGCAGGATCAGCGTGTCGGCGTTCATCATGGTGTGGAAGCCACTGGAAAAACCGATCAGCCCGGTCATGCCTACATCGTAGGGGTTATCGTATTCGACGTGCTCTTTGCCGCGCAGGGCGTGGACGATCGGGGCTTTCAGCTTTCCGGCAAATTCCAGCAGCTCTTTATGCGCGCCCGCACAGCCGCTGCCGCACATCAGGGCGATATTACTGGCGTAACGCAGCAGCTGCGCCAGCTTTTTCAGCTCCTCCTCGGATGGGGTCACCACCGGCTGCGGGGCATGGTACCAGTGGGTGCTGGCTCCTTCCGGCGCGGCCTTGAGCGCCACGTCGCCCGGGATAACGACCACGGACACGCCGCGATTCAGCACGGCCTTGCGCATGGCGATCGCCAGAACCTGCGGGATCTGCTCCGGGGATGAAACCAGTTCGCAATAGTGGCTGCATTCACGGAACAGCTCCTGCGGATGCGTCTCCTGAAAATAACCGCTGCCGATTTCGGACGAGGGGATGTGGGCGGCAATCGCCAGCACCGGCACGTGATTGCGGTGGCAGTCGAAGAGGCCGTTGATCAGGTGCAGGTTACCCGGCCCGCAGGATCCGGCGCAGACGGCCAGCTCACCCGTAAGCTGCGCTTCAGCACCTGCGGCGAACGCGGCAACCTCTTCATGGCGGGTCGGCATCCATTCGATGGTCTTCATCTTGTTGAGGCTGTCGCTGAGTCCGTTCAGGGAATCGCCGGTGACGCCCCAGATACGTTTTACGCCAGCCTGTTCGAGCGTTTTCGCTATATATGCAGCCACGGTTTGTTTCATGGTTGTCCGTCTCCTTTTTGTGATAACGCTTACAAGCTTAGAAGAAAGTCTCCGTATTGCCCGTCACATCCCCCCAATTAAAAGGTGCTTTTCACGCGCAACGCTTCGGCATAATCTGATGATACCTCAGTGAAAAAAGGAATCATTTCAAATGGTTAAATCATTGTTAATTGCTGTTAATGAAAAGCTATCGTGCGACGATCTCGGCAAACTCTTGTTACGACTTGCCGTCGGTGGGCTGATGCTCTTTCATGGGTTGCATAAGCTGTTTGGTGGGGTGGGCTTTATCAGCGGCATGCTGGTGGAGAAAGGGCTGCCGGGGTTTATTGCCTACGGCGTGTTGATTGGCGAAGTGGTGGCGCCGATCCTGATTATTGTCGGGCTCTTTACGCGCCCGGCCGCGCTGGTGCTGGCGTTTACGATGATCGTGGCGTGGCTGATGGTGGGATTGGATGAGTCATTCGCGCTCGACAAGGTCGGGGCATGGGCGATTGAAAGCCTGGTGTACTTCTTTATCGGCTCGCTGGCGGTGGCGTTTTTAGGGGCAGGGCGGTTTGCGCTGGGGAAAACACCTGCGTGGCGGTAGGGGGGTTGTAGGCCGGGTAAACGCAGTGCCACCCGGCAAAAAAGCCCGGTGGCGCTGACGCTTACCGGGCCTACGAACGAACGTTTATTGTTTATGCGAGGATCAGATCGCCCTGCGGATGGCACGAGCATGCCAGCACGTAACCCTCGGCAATTTCCGCGTCGGACAGCGTCATGGTGCTGGTGACGGTGTACTCCCCGGAAACCACCTTTGTTTTACAGCAGCCGCACACCCCGGCACGGCAGGCCGCCGCCACCGGCACGTTGTTGCTTTCCAGCGCCTCCAGCAGCGTCGTGCCCACGCGGCCAAAGAAGGTCTGCGCAGGCTGCAGTTTGGTGAACTGAATCCCGCTGGTTGCCGCTTCCGCCACCGGCGTGAAGAACTGCTCTTTGAAGAAACGGGTCACGCCGAGCGCTTTCACGTCTTCTTCCACGATAGCCATGTACGGCGCCGGGCCGCAGGTCATCACGGTGCGGTTCGCGATATCCGGCACGCTTTGCAGCAGCTCGCGGCTCAGGCGACCGGGCACAAAACCGTGCGTCGCGTTGTGCTCAGCCACCAGCGTCACCGAATAATCACGCCACTCCTCGGCAAAAATGACATCGTCCGGAGAGCGCACGCTGAAGATCGCCTGCACGTCGGCCTGCGGGCGGTTTTTTGCCAGCCAGCGGCGCATCGACATAATCGGCGTTACGCCACAGCCTGCCGCCAGCAGCAGGAATTTATCGTCCGCTTTGTCGTCACAGGTGAATTCACCCTGCGCGTCGGAGAGCCAGATATAATCCCCGCGCTTCACGTCACGGGTCAGCCACTGCGAGCCCGCGCCGTCATCAATGCGGCGGACGGTGAGCGTGATGTATTCGCTGACGCCCGGCGTGGAAGAGAGGGTGTAGGCGCGCAGGGTGTCCGCCGAATGGCGAACGCTGACCAGCGCATACTGACCGGCTCGGTACGGATAGTAGTCGTGGCACAGCAGCGACAGCGTCCACACATCCGGCGTCTCCTGATGGATGTGATGCACCTGCATCCGCCACGGGCATTGTGAGGTTGGCATGGTCATAAATTACTCCTTACGCGCTCAACAGCTGCTTCATATCGTCTTCAACGTTGGTCACGGAACGCAGGCCGAATTTCTCGTTCAGCACGGCCAGCAGGTCCGGCGTCAGGAAGCCTGGCGCTGTCGGGCCGGTCACGATGTTGGTCACGCCCAGAGAGAGCAGAGTGAGCAGGATGACAATCGCTTTCTGCTCAAACCAGGAGAGCACCAGGGAGAGCGGCAGATCGTTGACGCCGCAGCCCAGTTTTTCCGCCAGCGTGACCGCCAGAATAATGGCCGAGTAAGCATCGTTACACTGGCCCGCATCGATCAGGCGCGGCAGGCCTTCGATGTTGCCGAAGTCCAGCTTGTTGAAACGGTATTTACCGCACGCCAGGGTCAGGATCAGGCAGTCTTCCGGCACGCGGGTGGCGAAATCGGTGAAGTAGTTACGCTCGCCGCGCGCGCCGTCGCAGCCGCCGACGAGGAAGATGTGGCGCAGCTTTTCGCGGCTGACGAGATCGATCAGCGAATCGGCGGCACCGAGCAGGGTTTCACGACCGAAGCCGACGGTGATCAGATGCGGGATCTCACTGTACGGGAAGCCTGCCATCTGCTGCGCTTGCGCTATCACCGGTCCGAAATCGTCACCTTCAAGATGGCTCACGCCCGGCCAGCCGACGATGCTGCGGGTCCAGATGCGGTCGTCATACGCGCCCACGGTCGGGTCGATGATGCAGTTAGAGGTCATCACGATAGGACCGGGGAAGCGGGCAAATTCCACCTGCTGGTTCTGCCAGCCGCTGCCGTAGTTACCGATCAGGTGCTTGAATTTACGCAGCTCCGGATAGCCGTGCGCTGGCAGCATTTCACCGTGGGTATAGACGTTAACGCCGGTGCCTTCGGTTTGCTTCAGCAGGTTGTAGAGATCTTTCAGGTCATGACCGGAGATCAGGATGCATTTGCCCTCGGTCGCTTTGACGTTGACCTGCGTCGGCGTCGGGTGGCCGTAGGTGCCGGTTTCACCCGCATCCAGAATGCTCATCACGCGGAAGTTCATCTGGCCGATTTCCATTGAGCATTCCAGCAGCGCGTTCATATCGGCAGGCCAGGTGCCCAGCCACGCCATGATTTTATGGTACTGGGCGTAGATGTCGTTATCGTACTGACCGAGCACGTGCGCGTGCTCCATATAGGCTGCCGCGCCTTTCAGGCCGTACAGGCACAGCAGGCGAAGGCCGAGAATGTTCTCGCCAATCGCCACTTTGTCTTTATTCGGCGTGAATTCTGCCGCCTGACGCTGCAGCTCGCCCAGATCGTCACTCACCAGCTGAAGGTCTGACATCGGGTTTTCCACGCGGGCGCTGGCATCCGCCTTCAGGCACTGCGCCTTCAGCGCTTCACGCAGGGCAATGGCTTCGCGGGCATAGCCGACAATGCGCGGAGAGTCGAAGTTAACGTTGGTCAGCGTGGAGAAGAAGGCGCGCGGGGCGAAGCTGTCGACGTAATGGTCGACAATGCCGTATTCGCGGGCTTTGCACGCCCATGCGGAAAGGCCTTGCAGGGCGGCAATCAGCAGGTCCTGCAGGTCAGATGTTTCTGCGGTTTTGCCGCACATACCCTGTGCGTAAGAGCAGCCATTGCCTGCCGGGGTACGGATGGTTTGTTCACATTGCACACAAAACATAATCACACCTGTTAAAGTTATATTTGATATACATGTTTAAGGTTATGCCTGTGCCAGAACGGAGAAAAGGGCTTTCTGCTACAAAATAGAGGGAGATTGATTTAGCGCAATTTTGGCGGCAGGCACCCTACCGCCAAAGAGGTATCAGGCCGAGAAGACGGCCATCAGAACCGGAACCAGCAGGCTTAAAATAAAGCCGTGAACGATGGCGGCGGGCACCATCTCCAGCCCGCCAGAGCGTTGCAACACTGGCAGGGTAAAGTCCATCGACGTCGCGCCGCACAGGCCCAGCGCGGTAGAGCGGCTGCGGCGAACCAGCCCCGGGATCAGCATAATGGCGAGCAGCTCACGCGCCAGATCGTTAAAGAAGGCGGCACTGCCGATGACCGGGCCAAAGGATTCGGTCAGCAGGATACCGGAGAGGGAATACCAGCCAAAGCCTGATGCCATCGCGAGGCCGGTTTTCAGCGGCAGATCGAGAATAAAGGCGTTAATGACGCCCGCCACCATGGAACTGGCGACCACAATGACCGCAACCATCATTCCCCGACGGTTTAAAACAATTTGCTTCAGCGTCATGCCATTATTTCGCAGCTGGATACCGATCAGGAACAGCAGGAAAATTAGCGTATATTCACTGGCCTCTGTCGCGTGCTGTAAAAATGCCCAGCCGGTCAGCCCAAGAAGAAAACCGAGCACCACGACGCCGCACAGTTTTAATGATTCCAGCGCCATCGCAATTCGGGAAGGCAGTTTTTCCTGATGATGATGGTTTTTCCACGGAACGGTGCGCTCAAGCCAGAATAATGCGGCGATATTACACAGCAAAATAACCACCACGGTGACCACCGAATAATGCAGGATGGAAAGCAGATTCGTCGCCAGATTATCCAGGAAGGCCAGGCTGATCCCCATAAAGAAAAGAATGACGTAAACAATCCAGCTGAGAAAACGGTTGATAAGCCGTAATGCGGATTCTCTGTGCAGCGGGATGAGATAGCCCGCAATCAGGGGCAGCAGAATAATGAGGAGTCCTGAAAACATGAACAGCCGGTCCTTTTGAGTATCTGTTGAGCGCCAGAGACACTACCCAATAAAGACTGTTCAGTAAAGCGGCAATAAAAAAGCCGGGTGGCGGCTGCGCCTTACCCGGCCTACAAGTGCACACTCACGTGGGTCGGGTAAGCGTTAGGCCACCCGACACCGCGCGCAATTAATCGCGTTTTTCCAGCAGCGTGCGGTACAGCACGCCACCCAGGATACCGCCGATAATCGGCATCACCCAGAACAGCCAGAGCTGCTCAAGCGCCCAGCCGCCCTGGAAGATGGCGACGGCGGTGCTGCGTGCCGGGTTAACGGAGGTGTTGGTGACCGGGATGGAGATCAGGTGGATAAGCGTCAGTGCCAGACCAATGGCAATCGGCGCGAAACCGGCTGGCGCGTGTTTGTCGGTTGCGCCGTGGATCACCAACAGGAAACCTGCGGTCAGCACAATTTCAATCACGATGGCAGACAGCATGGAATAACCGCCCGGAGAATGCTCGCCGAAGCCGTTAGAGGCGAAGCCGCTGGCCGCCGCGTCGAAGCCAGCTTTACCGCTGGCAATGACGTACAGAACGCCCGCTGCGATAATACCGCCCACCACCTGAGCGACAATATAACCAATTACCTCTTTCGCCGGAAAACGACCGCCGGCCCATAAACCTAATGTCACTGCCGGGTTAAAATGACCGCCGGAAATATGCCCCACGGCAAAGGCCATGGTTAATACGGTTAAACCAAATGCCAGCGCGACGCCGACAAAACCGATACCTAATTCCGGGAATGCTGCTGCCAGAACGGCGCTACCGCAGCCACCAAATACCAGCCAGAATGTACCAAAGCATTCTGCTGCCAATTTTCTAAACATAACCACCTCAAATAATTTTCCGCACGCTTTCCCGCGCGCGGGATATATCGCCATAAAGGGATGACGACTCAAAGAGTCCGTATTTTAGAAACCAATAACACCCCTTCGCCACTTAAATAAATTCGATTAATTTGATTTAAGGCAATGTGATGTCAATCCTTGTTCAAATCAGCGGTAAATAGAGCATAGACCAATTCTCGTCAGGGTGAATGTTGTGCTGTCGTGACAGGGCGCCTCCCGCTATACTGCTGATAACTTAAAGGAAAAAGTGAACATTGCGCGGGGGATTTATGCTTCTCGAACGTGTGGAAATTGTCGGGTTTCGCGGTATTAACCGCCTGTCGCTGCAGCTGGAACAGAACAACGTCCTGATCGGCGAGAACGCCTGGGGTAAGTCCAGCCTGCTGGATGCGCTGACGTTACTGCTTTCGCCCGAAGACGATCTGTATCACTTCGTTCGCGACGATTTCTGGTTCCCCCCCGGCGACGTGACGGGGCGCGAGAAGCACCTGCATATCATCCTGACGTTCCGCGAGTCCGAGCCCGGACGTCATCGGGTGCGTCGCTTCCGCCCGCTGTCACCCTGCTGGGTACCGTGCGATGACGGTTTCCACCGGATATTCTACCGGCTGGAAGGGGAGATGGCGGAAAACGAGGGCGTGTTGACCCTGCGTGATTTTCTTGATGAGAAGGCCAGCCCGATCCCGCTGGACAATATCGACGATCTTGCCCGCCACCTGATCCGCCTGACGCCGGTGCTGCGCCTGCGCGACGCGCGTTTTATGCGGCGCATTCGTAACGGTACTGTACCGAATATGCCGGAAGTGGAAGTCACCGCCCGCGAGCTGGATTTTCTGGCGAGAGAGCTGGTGTCGCGTCCGCAGAATCTGACCGACGGTCAAATTCGTCAGGGGTTGTCCGCAATGGTACAGCTGCTGGAGCACTATTTTTCCGAGCAGGGAACGTCGGAGTCGCGCCATCGCCTGATGCGCCGCCGCTCTCATGACGAACAGCGCAGCTGGCGCTACCTCGATATCATTAACCGGATGATCGACCGGCCCGGTGGTCGTACCCATCGGGTGATTTTGCTGGGGCTGTTTTCAACGCTTCTCCAGGCCAAAGGCACCGTGCGTCTTGACCGGGACGCCCGGCCGCTGCTGCTGGTGGAAGACCCGGAAACGCGCCTGCATCCCATCATGCTCTCCGTGGCATGGCATCTGCTGAATCTGCTGCCGCTCCAGCGCGTTACGACCACCAATTCCGGTGAATTATTATCGCTGACGCCGGTCGAGCACGTCTGTCGTCTGGTGCGTGAATCTTCCCGCGTCTCCGCCTTCCGCTTAGGCCCGGGGGGATTGAACGCGGAAGACGGGCGGCGTATCGCGTTTCATATTCGCTTTAACCGGGCGTCGTCGCTCTTTGCCCGCTGCTGGCTGCTGGTGGAGGGAGAGACGGAAACCTGGGTCATCAACGAACTGGCGCGCCAGTGCGGCCACCATTTTGATGCGGAAGGGATTAAGGTGATTGAATTCGCCCAGTCGGGACTCAAGCCGCTGATCAAATTTGCCCGCCGGATGGGGATCGAGTGGCACGTTCTGGTCGACGGTGATGAGGCGGGCAAAAAATATGCCTCGACCGTACGCAGCCTGCTGAATAACGAGCGCGAGGAAGAGCGCGACCATTTAACCATGCTGCCCGCGATGGACATGGAGCACTTTATGTATCGTCAGGGGTTCGACGACGTATTCCACCGAATTGCCATGGTGCCGGTCGATGTCCCGATGAACATGCGGCGCGTGATCGCCAAAGCTATTCATCGTTCTTCAAAACCGGATTTAGCCATTGAAGTGGCGACGGAAGCGGGGAGACGGGGCGTGGAGGCGGTGCCGACCCTGCTGCGGAAGATGTTTTCCCGCGTGCTGTGGCTGGCACGCGGGAGAGCGGATTAACGTTGAGTCGCCTGGTTCACCTGCTGAATCAGGCTGTCCAGCAGCGCGTAGCGGCGGCGATATTCGGAGCGTTTTTTGCTCGCAATCTCTTCCATCGGTTTACGCGGCATGACGAGTGGCAGCATGAAGTTGCCGCTATCCTGCTTTTCACCGCCGATGGAGATCCAGAAACTGTCGTAATCGGCCAACAGTTTCCCCTCTTTTTTCTTGCGGTAGCGCCAGCTGCGATAAATATGGGTATCGTTACTGACGGCGACAATCTGTTCTACCGGGAAGGCGCTGCCGAGAGTCATGGCGGCTTCGACCAGCAGACGTTTCGGGAACAGACCATGGCAGGCCTTCGTCGCACCCTGGATCAGCTCATGGGGAACGTGGGCTTTTGCGCCCTGCAGGCCGCCAATGAACAGCGTCGATTTTCCCTCAAACTGGCACAGGGTGAAGGTCATCTCGGCCAGCACCGTATTCTGATGGTCGCAGAAGGCGAGGGTGGCTTCCCCTTCTTTATCCAGAAACGCATCGGCGCACAGGCGGACGGTAAATTGCTCTTCATCTTTACCGGTTAAGGTGAGCAGCGTGAAGCCCTTTTTCGACAGATAGCCCGAGAGCAGCGATGCCGGCATATGGCGGCTCATCGTTTGATAGTGCCAGTTAAGGGACTCAAGGGCCTGCTGGCGATCCATATTCACCGTCAGCCAGGGGCGATGCAGACGGCACGGCAGTCCTGGCTGCACCTGCAGCATTTGCATCAGGCTCGGCTGTTTTGCAAGGCTCGTCAACAGGCGAGCGGTACTTACAGGCGTCGCCAGCGAACGTAGCATGAATTTACGTCGATAGGCGGGGTTTTGCCACGCCAGCCCTGGCGTGAGCTTACCGGAAGCCAGATGACTGAAGAGCTGCCAACCCGATGCAGGCTGTGGCAGGTTTGAAAAAGGTGTATCGACGATGGAAGACATGTTAGATCCTGCTTCTTGATGAAGATCTCCATTTCAGCAGGCGAACGTTCAACGTCTCGTAAACAAATTGTGACGATTTCGGAGAACAGGGGTTTCGTTGAGGAGTCGTTTAGATAGAATCAGCATTTATCATTGCCAGAACATTTATTTGGAATATTTATGAACCTCAAGGGAAAACGCAGAACGCTGTTTCTGCTGCTGGCGGTCGTGGTGTTAGCCGGTGGGTACTGGCTATGGCAGGTGCTGAATGCGCCGGTGCCGCAGTATCAGACGCTGATTGTTCGTCCGGGCGAACTGCAACAAAACGTCCTCGCGACGGGCAAACTTGATGCCCTGCGCAAGGTTGACGTTGGCGCACAGGTCAGCGGTCAGCTGAAAACGCTGTCGGTTGAGATTGGCGATAAGGTAAAAAAAGGCCAGCTGCTCGGCGTGATCGATCCTGAACAGGCCGAGAACCAGATCCGCGAGGTGGAAGCCACGCTGATGGAGCTGCGCGCGCAGCGTGCGCAGGCGCAGGCAGAGCGTAACCTGGCCCAGGTGACGCTGACCCGTCAGCAGGCGCTGGCCAAAACCCAGGCGATCTCGAAGCAGGATTTAGATACGGCCACCACGGAACTGGCGGTGAAGCAGGCGCAGATTGGCACGATTGACGCGCAAATCAAACGCAACCAGGCCTCGCTGGATACGGCGAAAACCAACCTCGACTACACCAAAATCGTTGCGCCGATGGCCGGGGAAGTGACGCAAATTACCACGCTGCAGGGGCAGACGGTGATTGCCGCGCAGCAGGCGCCCAACATTCTGACGCTGGCGGACATGAGCACCATGCTGGTCAAAGCCCAGGTCTCGGAGGCGGACGTTATCCATCTCAGGCCGGGGCAGAATGCCTGGTTTACGGTGCTGGGCGATCCGCAGACGCGCTACGAAGGCGTGCTGAAAGACATTCTGCCGACGCCGGAAAAAGTGAACGACGCCATCTTCTACTATGCCCGTTTTGAAGTGCCGAACCCGAAGGGCGTGCTGCGTCTCGACATGACCGCGCAGGTGCATATTCAGCTGACTGGTCTGAAGAACGTGCTGACCATTCCGCTCTCTGCGCTGGGTGAATCCGCCGGGGAAAGCCGCTATAAAGTGAAAGTGCTGCGCAACGGCGAAACGCGCGAGCGCGAAGTGGTGATTGGCGCGCGCAATGACACCGACGTGGTGGTGGTGAAAGGGCTGGAAGAGGGTGAGGAGGTTGTTGTCAGTGAAAGCCTGCCCGGAGCCGCGAAATGACGGCATTGCTTGAGCTGAAGGACATTCGCCGCAGCTATCCGTCGGGCGATGGGCCGGTGGAGGTGCTGAAGGGCATCTCCCTGCGCGTGGAAGCGGGCGAGATGGTGGCGATTGTCGGGGCATCGGGCTCCGGTAAATCGACGCTGATGAACATTCTCGGCTGTCTGGATAAGCCGACCAGCGGGACCTATCGCGTGGCCGGAACGGATATCTCCACGCTGGATGGCGACGCGCTGGCGAAGCTGCGCCGGGAGCACTTCGGTTTTATCTTCCAGCGTTACCATCTGCTTTCTCACCTCAATGCCGCGCAGAACGTGGAAGTTCCGGCGGTCTATGCGGGCGTCGAGCGGAAAAAACGGCTCGAACGCGCGCAGATGCTGCTGACGCGTCTGGGGCTGGCGGAGCGGGTGGAGTACCAGCCTTCACAGCTGTCCGGCGGCCAGCAGCAGCGCGTGAGTATTGCCCGCGCCCTGATGAACGGCGGGCAGGTGATCCTCGCGGATGAACCAACCGGGGCCCTCGACAGCCATTCCGGCGAAGAGGTGATGGCGATCCTGCACCAGCTACGCGATCAGGGGCACACCGTCATCATCGTGACCCACGATCCGCAGGTGGCGGCGCAGGCGGAACGGATCATTGAGATCCACGACGGCGAGCTGGTCAGCAACCCGCCGCCGCGTGAGTCCAGAGCTGCGGCGCCGAAAGAAGTGCTTCCGGCATCAACCGGCTGGGGACAATTTTCCAGCGGCTTTCGTGAGGCACTGACCATGGCCTGGCTGGCAATGGCGGCCAATAAAATGCGTACCCTGCTGACCATGCTCGGCATCATCATCGGTATTGCCTCGGTGGTGTCGATTGTGGTGGTGGGCGACGCGGCCAAGCAGCTGGTGCTGGCCGATATCCGCGCTATTGGCACCAATACCATTGACGTCTATCCCGGCAAAGACTTTGGTGACGACGAGCCTCAGTATCAGCAGGCGCTGAAATACGACGATCTGGCGGCCATTCAGAAGCAGCCGTGGGTCAACTCCGCCACGCCTGCGGTGTCGCAAAACCTGCGCCTGCGCGTGGGCAATGTTGACGTGGCGGCCAGCGCGAACGGCGTCAGCGGGGATTATTTCAACGTCTACGGTATGACCTTCAGCGAAGGGGCCACCTTTAACGCCGAACAGCTGGCGGGCAGGGCGCAGGTGGTGGTGCTGGACGCGAACTCGCGCAGACAGCTCTTCCCCAATAAAGCCAACGTGGTGGGCGAAGTGATCCTGGTCGGCAACATGCCTGCCACGGTCATCGGTGTGGCGGAAGAGAAACAGTCGATGTTTGGCAGCAGCAAGATCCTGCGCGTCTGGCTGCCCTATGCCACCATCTCCGGGCGGATTATGGGGCAGTCCTGGCTCAACTCCATCACCGTGCGCGTGAAGGAGGGCTACGACAGCGCGCTGGCCGAGCAGCAGCTTGAGCGGCTGTTAACCCTGCGCCACGGGAAGAAGGATTTCTTCACCTGGAATATGGACGGCCTCTTGAAAACGGCGGAAAAGACCACACGTACTCTTCAGCTGTTCCTCACGCTGGTGGCGGTGATTTCGCTGGTCGTCGGCGGTATCGGGGTGATGAACATCATGCTGGTGTCGGTAACCGAACGTACACGGGAGATTGGCATCCGCATGGCGGTCGGGGCCAGAGCCAGCGACGTGCTGCAGCAGTTTTTGATTGAAGCCGTGCTGGTGTGTCTGGTCGGCGGTGCGATGGGGATTGCGCTCTCGATGATGATCGCCTTCGCGCTCCAGCTCTTTTTACCCGGCTGGGAGATTGGCTTCTCGCCGGTGGCCATTATTACCGCATTCTTGTGTTCGACCTTTACCGGCATTTTGTTTGGCTGGTTGCCCGCCCGCAACGCGGCGCGGCTGGATCCGGTGGATGCGCTGGCTCGGGAATAACCCGAAAATAAAAATGCCAGCCGATCGGGCTGGCATTTTGACTGCGGGATGTACACAATAAAACAGAGAGCTATGCAACCGTCTCTGCTTCAATGGGGACGATAAGGCTTGCATGATTGCCTTTTGGTCCCTGGTGTACATCGAACCGGACGGACTGCCCGGCTTTGAGCGTTCTGTAACCATCCATCTGAATGGTGGAATAGTGAGCGAAGATATCCTCGCCGCCGCCTTCGGGGCAGATGAAGCCAAACCCTTTGGCGTTGTTGAACCACTTAACAGTACCCATTTCCATGCTTCGACATCCTTCGTAAATCTTATAAGTTAAGATGGAATGAACCGGTGGTGGAGTGGGGGCTGTTCAAAACCTCGCCATCTCACGCTTGTACAATTTAGAGAAACGAAAGAAGTCGTCAAGCGTTTGGCGCTGGAGATGGGACAATAATCAACCAAAGTTTGAAGCAGTTAACGCTATTGCAACAGTTTGTGACAGACATCGCGGATGACAGTAATAGATGATTGTTATCTAACATCTGAGGTAGATTCAAAGTGGTTATGCAAAATGGGTAAGACCAACGACTGGCTGGATTTTGACCAGCTGGCGGAAGACAAAGTGCGTGACGCGCTAAAACCGCCATCTATGTATAAAGTTATGTTAATGAACGATGATTACACGCCGATGGAATTTGTTATTGACGTGCTACAAAAGTTCTTTTCTTATGATGTAGAACGTGCAACGCAACTGATGCTTACCGTTCATTATCGTGGCAAAGCTATCTGCGGCATCTTCACTGCCGAAGTGGCGGAAACCAAAGTGGCGATGGTGAACGACTATGCGAGGGAGAACGAGCATCCGTTGCTGTGTACGCTGGAAAAGGCCTGATAAGGCATAAAATTGGGGGAGGTGCCTATGCTCAATCAAGAACTGGAACTCAGTTTAAACATGGCTTTCGCCAGAGCGCGTGAGCACCGACATGAGTTTATGACCGTCGAGCATTTACTGCTCGCACTGCTTAGCAACCCATCTGCCCGCGAAGCGCTGGAAGCCTGCTCCGTGGATCTGGTGGCGCTACGTCAGGAACTCGAAGCCTTCATCGAACAAACCACACCGGTGCTGCCAGCCAGTGAAGAGGAGCGCGACACGCAGCCGACGCTCAGCTTCCAGCGTGTGCTGCAGCGCGCGGTATTCCACGTCCAGTCTTCCGGACGTAGCGAAGTGACTGGCGCAAACGTCTTAGTCGCCATCTTCAGCGAGCAGGAGTCACAGGCTGCCTATCTGCTGCGCAAACACGAAGTCAGCCGCCTCGATGTGGTTAACTTTATCTCTCACGGAACGCGCAAAGACGAGCCTAACCAGGCCTCGGATTCCAGCAATCAGGTCAATAACAATGAAGAGCAAGCAGGCGGGGAGGATCGTATGGAAAACTTCACCACCAACCTTAATCAGCTTGCTCGCGTTGGCGGTATCGACCCGCTGATTGGTCGCGATAAAGAGCTGGAGCGCGCGATCCAGGTGCTGTGCCGTCGCCGCAAGAACAACCCGCTGCTGGTGGGAGAATCTGGCGTGGGTAAAACCGCAATTGCCGAAGGGCTTGCCTGGCGCATTGTGCAGGGCGACGTGCCGGAAGTGATTGCCGACTGCACCATCTACTCGCTGGATATCGGCTCGCTGCTGGCGGGCACGAAATACCGCGGTGATTTTGAAAAACGCTTCAAGGCACTGTTAAAACAGCTGGAGCAGGACACCAACAGCATCCTGTTTATCGATGAGATCCACACCATCATCGGCGCGGGTGCGGCCTCCGGTGGCCAGGTGGATGCGGCTAACCTGATCAAACCGCTGCTCTCCAGCGGCAAGATCCGCGTGATTGGGTCTACCACCTACCAGGAGTTCAGTAACATCTTTGAGAAAGACCGTGCGCTGGCGCGCCGCTTCCAGAAAATCGACGTGACCGAACCGTCCGTCGAGGAAACGGTGCAGATCATCAACGGCCTGAAACCGAAGTACGAAGCGCACCACGATGTGCGTTACACCGCGAAAGCGGTACGTGCGGCGGTGGAGCTGGCGGTGAAATACATCAATGACCGTCATCTGCCGGATAAGGCGATTGACGTGATTGATGAGGCAGGGGCGCGTGCGCGCCTGATGCCGGCCAGCAAGCGTAAGAAAACCGTTAACGTGGCGGATATCGAGTCCGTGGTCGCCCGCATCGCGCGTATTCCTGAGAAGAGCGTTTCTCAGAGCGATCGCGATACGCTGCGCACGCTCGGCAATCGCCTGAAAATGCTGGTCTTTGGTCAGGATAAAGCCATTGAGGCCTTAACCGAAGCGATCAAGATGGCCCGTGCCGGGCTGGGGCATGAGCACAAGCCTGTCGGCTCCTTCCTGTTTGCCGGCCCGACCGGCGTGGGGAAAACCGAGGTAACGGTTCAGCTATCCAAAGCGCTGGGCATTGAGCTGCTGCGCTTTGATATGTCCGAGTATATGGAGCGTCACACCGTCAGCCGTTTAATTGGTGCGCCTCCGGGATACGTGGGCTTTGATCAGGGCGGTCTGCTCACCGACGCGGTGATCAAGCATCCGCACGCGGTACTGCTGCTCGATGAAATCGAGAAAGCGCACCCGGACGTGTTCAATATCCTGCTGCAGGTGATGGACAACGGGACGCTGACCGACAACAACGGGCGCAAAGCGGACTTCCGTAACGTGGTGCTGGTGATGACCACCAACGCCGGGGTACGTGAAACCGAGCGTAAATCTATCGGCCTGATCCACCAGGATAACAGCACCGATGCGATGGAGGAGATCAAGAAGATCTTCACGCCGGAGTTCCGTAACCGTCTGGACAACATCATCTGGTTCGATCACCTGTCTACCGAGGTGATCCATCAGGTCGTGGACAAGTTCATCGTCGAGCTGCAGGTTCAGCTGGATCAGAAAGGCGTGTCGCTGGAAGTAAGCCAGGAGGCCCGCAACTGGCTGGCCGAGAAAGGCTACGACCGTGCGATGGGC
The DNA here is from genome assembly GCF_052974705.1 of Enterobacter sp. fkY84-1. Lineage (NCBI taxonomy): Bacteria > Pseudomonadati > Pseudomonadota > Gammaproteobacteria > Enterobacterales > Enterobacteriaceae > Enterobacter > Enterobacter sp. fkY84-1. Next base: position 1,513,180 of record NZ_CP169393.1, read on the forward strand.
GCCCGTCCGATGGCGCGTGTGATTCAGGACAACCTGAAGAAACCGCTGGCGAACGAGCTGCTGTTTGGCTCGCTGGTGGACGGCGGCCAGGTGACCGTGGCGCTGGACCAGGCGAAGAACGAACTGACGTACGATTTCCAGAGTGCAGCGAAGCACAAGCCGGAAGCGGCTCATTGATTTCTTACGTAGGTCTTAAAAACCGGGCAATAGCCCGGTTTTTTTATGTCTGCTTTTCTCCCTCTCCCTGTGGGAGAGGGTTGGGGTGAGGGCAACAGACCGCTGAGGAATTTTGCGAGGCGCTTTCCAGTTTCGTACGACGTTGGTTGCTGGATAAATCCACAGTAATAAAATGGCGGCGCACCTGCAAAATCAGGTGCCGGGATTGGCGTCCTGAAAGTGTGTGAGCAGCAGTAATGCTGCAGGCTTCGTTCGCCCTCAGGAAAAGGGTATAATTCTGCATCTGGCGGGCGAATCGGAAGCTTCTATTGAAGCGCCAGTAGCACACACACTGGTACGCCAATTCCTTTTCGTCCGCCGCCAGCAAATTGGCGTTTACTGCGGTGGTAAATTCAAAGTGTGTGAAGGAATTACCCAATGAATACAGAAAACAATTTCGCCCATTTATACAGCGAACTCTCCCTCAATCCCGATCTTCCTACCTTGGCCGAGCGCTGCAACCTGCTCACCGAAATCCTGCTGGATTGCAAATCACTCCCACAAACGCAGCCCGTATGTCTTTGCCTCGCGGCTTATCTGGAAGAGGTAAAATCCGGCCTCACAGAATCCATGCGTGATTTTCAGATAGTGGAATTTGAGGACGAATCGGAACAACCGCGACAAAAGGAGTGGCTGCTAGAAGATACAGAAACAAAGTGTGATTACTGCCGGGCGTTGAATCATGTGTTGCTGGTATCGCATTTTGACCGCGATATGCTGCCGCACCTGACGGGATTACTCCATGACATGGCTCATTCTATGGCGGGGGATTTAATCGCTCCTGCACAACCGTGGATGACAATACTTCTTCCGACGCAGCAACACTAACGCCACAAATAAAAAAGGCCGGGATTAACCCGACCTTTTAAATATTCATCTGCCATTACAGGCGAAAACAATTAGCGACTACGGAAGACAATGCGGCCTTTGCTCAGGTCGTACGGGGTCAGTTCAACAGTCACTTTGTCGCCCGTCAAAATGCGGATGTAGTTTTTGCGCATTTTACCGGAGATGTGCGCAGTTACCACGTGACCGTTTTCCAGCTCTACGCGAAACATGGTATTAGGTAACGTATCAAGTACGGTACCCTGCATTTCAATATTGTCTTCTTTGGCCATCTAATCCTCTGGGGTATCACTACCAAGTTTTGAACCGGCAAGATAATGCCGAAATTCATCAATTAAGTAAAGAATTGCGCGTTTGAAACGCAGCAAAACAGTTTCGGCGCATTGCCCAAGCGTCACGGTACAACCGAACGGAAAGCGCATTCGTAAAGGGGATACAACAGGATAAACGTCAGGACGTTATCTGAAGCGAAGGTCCCAAACGGCGGCGGGGCAACAGGCAGAAGCTACTCTGCGGCGTAATTATAACACCCTCACAAAAAATATGCGGAAAACATTTAGGCATTGGGCATAAAGAGCGTTCTCGGTATCCAGAAGTCGCGCGGGAGCTTTTCCTGACGACTGGCATCCAGATGCTCGATGTACTGGCGTCGCGGTATCTCAACGGCGCCGAGGGAAGCCGTGTGCTCATTGAGCACCTGACAATCGATCAGGCGTCCGCCGCGCTGGGCAAATGCCTGGCAGAAGACCAGCAGCGCTGTTTTCGAGGCGTTAACCGCGCGGGAGAACATCGACTCACCGCAAAACAGCGTCCCCTGCGCCACGCCATACATGCCGCCGACCAGTGCTCCGCCGTCCCACACCTCAATGGAGTGCGCGTAGCCAAGCTCGTGAAGCTGGTGGTAGGCGGTAATGATATCGCGGGTTATCCATGTTCCCTCAAACCGGTCTTCGGCACAGCCTTCAATGACCTGACCAAAGGCGTGGTTCAGGGTGACGCGGTACGGTGATTTTGCATGGAAACGCTTCATGCTGCGGCTCAGGTGAAACTGCTCTGGCCACAGCACGGCACGCGGATCGGGAGACCACCATAAAATCGGGTCGCCGGGAGAAAACCAAGGGAAGATGCCGCGCTGGTACGCCATCAACAGCCGCGCAGGGCTGAGGTCACCGCCAAGGGCCAGCAGCCCATTGGGCTCACGCAGCGCCCCTTCCGGAGAAGGGAACGCGATGTTATGACGAGAAAGCTGGACCAGGCGCATGACAGCAAAACTCCAGTACGCGAGTGAGGACGCTACAAATATAGTCTACAGACGCTGTTTAAACTGGAAGTAGCGACCCTGTTTCGCCAACAGCTCTGCGTGACTACCTTGCTCAATAATGTGTCCGTTGTCCATCACAATTATCCGATCAAAACTCGCCAGTCCGCGCAGGCGGTGCGTGACCATCAGGACGGTTTTACCGGTCATGACATTGGCCAGCAAATCAAGGATTTGGCTCTCGGTCGTGGCATCCAGTCCTTCAGTGGGTTCGTCAAGCAGCATCAGCGGCGCATCGTGCAGCAGCGCGCGCGCAATCGCCAGACGGCGCAGCTCTCCGCCGGAAAGCTGACGACCGCCTTCACCGAGCCAGCTGTTCAGTCCATCGCCCTCAAGCAGCTTATGCAGACCGGCCTGTTCCAGCACGGCGCGAAGCGCATCATCAGAGGCCTCTGGCGCAGCCAGCAGCAGGTTATCGCGCAGGGTGGCGCTAAACAGATGCACCCGCTGCGGAACGACGCTGACGGTTTTGCGCAGGGCCTGCTCGCTGAAATCGGTCAGCAACGTATTATTAAAACGAATCTGACCGCGCTGCGGGTCCCAGGCGCGGGTCAACAGCTGCAGCAGCGTCGATTTACCGCAGCCGGTACGGCCGAGGATCGCAATCCGCTGACCGGCATTCACAGAAAGGGTGATACCGTCCAGCGCGTTCTGCGCCTGTTTGTCATAGCTGAAGGTAACATCTTCAAGCGTCAGCGCAACCTGCTCAGGGACAGCGGTCTGCACGGCACTGAACGTGACTTCAGGCTCCTGCTCGGCAATCTGGGTGATGCGCAGGGCAGAGGCGATGACCTGTCCCAGATGCTGGAAGGCGCCCGTCACCGGAGCCAGCGCTTCAAACGCGGCCAGCGCACAGAAAACGAAAAGGGCAATAAGCGGACCTGGCTGTGTGTTTCCCCCAATATCGCCGGAAGCCAGCCACAGCATGGCAATCACCGCCACGCCGCCGATCAGCATCATCAGCGCCTGAGAGAAGGCCGTCAGCTCCGACTGACGGCGCTGGGCCTCATGCCAGTTCAGCTCCGTACTTTCCATCCGCGCGCGGTAGCGCTTGCTGGCACCAAAAATGGTCAGCTCTGCCTGCCCCTGAAGCCAGGCGGTCAGCTGCTGGCGGTAGTCCCCGCGCAGGCGCGTCAGGTTTTCCCCGGTGGATTTCCCGGCGCGGTAAAACAGCGGCGGCAGAACGATAAGCGTCAGCAGCATGATCCCGCCCAGCGTCAGCGCAACGGGAACATCCAGAACAGACAGCCCCAGCGTGACCACCACAATCACCACAAACGCGCCCACGATAGGGGAAATCACGCGCAGGTAAAGGTGATCCAGCGTGTCAACGTCCGCCACCACGCGGTTAAGCAACTCGCCCTGACGAAAACGCGCCAGCCCGGCAGGGGAGAGGGGCAGCAGTTTGCTGAAGGTATAGATACGCAGGTGCTGCAGTACGCGGAAAGTGGCGTCGTGGCTGACCAGCCGTTCGAAATAGCGCCCGGCAGTACGGGTGATAGCGGTACCGCGAACCCCGGCGGCCGGAAGCATATAGTTGAAGCTGTATAATCCGGCGAACCCCGCGACGGCCGAGGCCGACAGGAACCAGCCGGAAAGCGTGAGCAGGCCGATGCTGGCGAGCAGCGTGACAATCGCCAGCACAATCCCCAGCGTCAGCATCCATTTGTGGCGTTTATAGAGCGCAAGATAAGGCAGCAGAGCGCGCATTAGATATCCTCCTGACGGTTTGCCAGCAGGGTCGCAAATGGCCCCTGGGCGGCAACGAGAGAGGCGTAGTCGCCTTGCTCAACAATACGGCCGTTTTCCATGACCCAGATCTGGTCCCAGTCGGCAATCCCTTCCAGCTGGTGGGTGACCATCAGGGTGGTTTGCTGCAGGGAGGCGGCGTTAAGCGCTTCCATTACGCGCTGCTCGCTGTGTGCGTCAAGGCTGGCTGCGGGCTCGTCCAGGAGCATGAGCTGGCATGGGTTAAGCAGCGCGCGGGCAACGGCCACACGCTGCGCCTGCCCGACCGACAGCCCGGCGGACTGGTCGCCGACTACGGTATCCACCCCTTGCGGCAGCAGCGGCAGAAATTCGCTGACCCAGGCGCGGTCGAGAACCGATTGCAGCTCATCTTCACGCGCGTCCGGGCGCGCCAGAAGCACGTTTTCGCGCAGCGTCGCGGCGGGAAGCTGCGGGTTTTGGCCTACCCAGCTGAGCTGTTTACGCCAGGCGTCAGGATCAAGGTTGCGCAGTTCGGTTTTGTTGATTCGCAGTGAACCCGTGTAGGCCATAAAACCGGATAGCGCGTTCAGCAGAGAACTTTTCCCGGAACCGCTGATGCCGACAAGCACCACGCGTTGTCCGGCAGGTAAGGTAAAGTTCAGCGGACCGGCGAGCACTTTGCCTTCGGGCGACAGAATGGAAAAGTCCTGCGCTTCAATGGTCACGGAGTCTTTAGCATTCAGCGTTACATCACCGCGCTCCGGGTGGGCCAGCGGCGTTTCCAGGAACGTTTTCAGGCTATCGGCGGCGCCAACCGCCTGGGCTTTGGCGTGATAGAAGGTCCCCAGATCGCGAAGCGGCTGGAAAAACTCCGGCGCCAGGATCAGCGCCAGGAACCCGGCGGAAAGGGTCACCGCCGTGCCGTAATGGCCGAAATCCAGCGCGCCGAGGTAGGAGAAGCCGAAGTAGACCGCCACGAGGGCAATCGACAGTGAGGTGAAGAATTCCAGTACGCCGGAGGACAGGAAGGCGAGGCGTAACACTTCCATGGTGCGCTGACGGAAGTCCTGCGACGCCAGGCGAATATTTTCAGTTTCTGCTTCACCGCGGCCAAAAATGCGTAACGTCTCCATGCCGCGCAGGCGATCGAGAAAATGACCGCTCAAGCGACCCAGTGCCAGGAAGTTTCGGCGGTTGGCATCCGCGGCCCCCATCCCGACCAGCGCCATAAAAAGCGGGATCAGCGGGGCGGTGCCCAGCAGAATTAGCGCTGCCATCCAGTTCACCGGGAAAATGGCGATCACGATCAGCAGCGGAACGAAGACGGCAAGGGCCATCTGCGGCAGATAGCGCGCGTAGTAGTCATGCATATCGTCAATCTGCTCAAGGATCAGCGTCGCCCAGCTACCGGCCGGTTTACCCTGGATCCACGCGGGCCCGGCTTCCTGAAGCCTGTCGAGCACCTGACGGCGGATCTCGTAGCGGATGTGCTGTCCGGCGTGAAAACCGACGCGCTCACGCAGCCACACCACCCAGGCGCGCAGGATAAAAATCAGGATCAGGACAATAAAGGGCAGCAGGAGCGCTTCGCGGGGAATGTTCTCCATGATCATGTGATTAAGAATGCGGGCCAGCAGCCATGCCTGGGCAACAATCAACAGACCGCTGATGAAACCCAAAATACGGGAAATCGTAAGCCAGCGGCGGGAAAGAACGCTTTGCTGTTTCAGCCAGCGTGTTAACTCTTGTTGACGGGTTTTTTCCATTGCGTACTTTGCAGGTGACGTTATTAGAAGTTGGGCAGCGCAATGTTACAACGGGGAGACAATAAAGGCGACTTATCGCCGCCTTTATTTACGTTTGTTACTGACTTGTAAAGATTATTTACCTTGTTCAGCCAGTCCATCGAGGTAGCGTTCAGCATCCAGCGCGGCCATACAGCCGGTGCCCGCAGAGGTGATCGCCTGACGGTAAATATGGTCCATCACGTCGCCGGCCGCGAATACGCCCGGGATGCTGGTTTGAGTCGCATTACCGTGAATGCCGGACTGCACTTTGATGTAGCCGTTTTCCAGCTCCAGTTGGCCTTCGAAGATTGCGGTGTTCGGGCTGTGGCCGATAGCCACGAACAGACCCGCCACTTCCAGCGTTTCGACGTTATCGGTGTTCTGGGTATCACGGATACGCAGACCGGCAACGCCCATCTGGTCGCCCGTCACCTCTTCCAGGGTGCGGTTGGTGTGCAGCACGATGTTGCCGCTTGCCACTTTGTCCATCAGGCGTTTGATCAGGATCTTCTCCGCGCGGAAGGTCTCGCGACGGTGGATCAGGTGCACTTCAGAGGCAATGTTGGCCAGATAAAGCGCTTCTTCCACCGCGGTGTTACCGCCGCCGATAACCGCGACTTTCTGGTTGCGATAGAAGAAACCGTCGCAGGTGGCGCAGGCAGAAACCCCGCGGCCTTTAAACGCTTCTTCGGATGGCAGACCGAGATAACGGGCAGAGGCGCCGGTAGCGATGATCAGCGCGTCACAGGTGTATTCACCGCTGTCACCCGTCAGGCGGAACGGACGGTTCTGCAGGTCGACCTTGTTGATGTGATCGAACAGAATTTCGGTTTCGAATTTAGCGGCATGCTCGTGCATGCGCTCCATCAGCAGCGGCCCGGTCAGGTCGTTCGGGTCCCCTGGCCAGTTTTCCACTTCGGTGGTGGTGGTCAGCTGACCGCCTTTTTCCATGCCGGTGATGAGTACCGGGTGCAGGTTAGCGCGTGCAGCGTAGACCGCCGCGGTATATCCCGCAGGTCCAGAACCAAGGATTAGCAGCTTACTGTGTTTGGCCGTGCCCATGAGATCCCCATTGTTGTTGGCAGACATTTGGCTGGATTGTAGGGAATTTGTTGCCGTAAAAAAAGAGCGCAGCAATTTTGATATCAATCTGTGTAATAGCCGTGGACGATGAATCGCGCGCGATAACATCACGCTTTCTTAAGAAAACCGGTCGTTTATAAGGCAATAAAATGAGGATTAATACCCTGTCGTAATGAATATCCGGCATGTTGTACTAAAAAACGATGTTTTGCTTTGACAATCCCCTGCGCTTTTGCGAAAACATTCAAGGAAGAAAAAAAACCGCGTTAACCGTATGCCGCATAGGCATGCACGTAAATGCCATTTTTACCGGGTCAGTGAAATCTACGCATGGCGTGGACAGACGCCATACGTGATGTCGGTGACAGCCTTCAGGCAACGGTCTTCTTACCAACAGAACCCGAATCCGCATCGCGTCTAATACAAAACCAGGCGATGTGATGACTAACGGGTACAGGCTCTGAACAGTGATGTGCACAGGGTCCAGGCAGGAGTAGGGAAGGAATACAGAGAGACAATAATAATGGTAGATAGCAAGAAGCGCCCTGGCAAAGATCTCGACCGTATCGATCGTAACATTCTGAATGAATTGCAAAAGGATGGGCGTATTTCCAACGTCGAGCTTTCAAAACGTGTGGGACTTTCCCCGACGCCGTGCCTTGAGCGTGTGCGCCGACTGGAAAGACAGGGTTTTATTCAGGGCTATACGGCTCTGCTGAACCCGCATTATCTGGATGCCTCACTTCTGGTATTTGTTGAGATTACTCTGAATCGTGGTGCGCCGGATGTGTTTGAGCAATTTAACGCCGCTGTACAAAAACTTGAAGAAATTCAAGAGTGTCATCTGGTGTCCGGTGATTTCGACTACCTGTTGAAAACCCGTGTGCCTGATATGTCCGCCTACCGTAAGCTGCTGGGGGAAACCCTGTTGCGTCTGCCGGGCGTGAACGACACCCGTACTTATGTGGTAATGGAAGAGGTCAAACAGAGCAATCGTCTGGTTATTAAGACGCGCTAACACGGAACAGGTGCAAAATCAGCGTAGTTTGATTACACTCCTGTTAATCCATACAGCAACAGTGCCGGGGAGTCCCGGCGCTGTTGTCCGTTTTAGCAAACAGGCAGGATATGCCTGATACCTGGAGAGCCTTTCTTGAGCCAGGAATACACTGAAGACAAAGAAGTCACACTATCGAAGCTAAGCAGCGGACGTCGTCTCCTCGAGGCTTTGCTGATTGTTATTGCCCTTTTTGCCGTCTGGCTGATGGCAGCCTTACTCAGTTTCAACCCCTCTGATCCCAGCTGGTCACAAACTGCATGGCATGAGCCTATCCATAATTTAGGCGGTGTCCCCGGTGCCTGGCTTGCGGACACGCTGTTTTTCATTTTCGGTGTGATGGCCTACACCCTTCCCGTCATTATCATTGGCGGATGCTGGTTTGCGTGGCGTCATCGTCAGAACGATGATTACATCGACTATTTCGCCGTCTCGCTGCGCCTGATTGGCGCGCTGGCGCTGATTCTCACTTCCTGCGGGCTGGCAGCGATCAATGCGGATGATATCTGGTACTTCGCCTCTGGCGGGGTAATCGGCAGCTTATTAAGTTCCGCGCTTCAGCCGATGCTGCACAGCAGCGGCGGCACGCTGGCACTGCTGTGCATCTGGGCCGCCGGGCTGACGCTGTTTACCGGCTGGTCCTGGGTGAGCATTGCCGAGAAAATTGGCAGCTTTATCCTCACCATTCTGACCTTCGCCAGTAACCGTACCCGTCGTGACGATACGTGGGTGGATGAAGACGAATACGAAGATGAAGAGGAAGACGACGCGCCTGTGCAGCGTCGCGAGTCTCGTCGTGCCCGAATTCTGCGCGGTGCGCTGGCGCGTCGCCAGCGTGTTGCTGAGAAATTTGCCAACCCGCTGGGCCGTAAAACCGATGCGGCGCTCTTCTCCGGTAAACGCATGGATGAAGACGAGCAGGTTGAGTACCGTGCAGCAGGGACCGCCGTCGATCCTGATGATGTGCTTTTTTCCGGTAGCCGTGCCACGCCGGGTGACTTCGACGAATACGATCCACTGTTGAACGGCCACTCGGTTACCGAGCCGGTTGCGGCTGCCGCCGCCGCGACGACCGCTGCGCAGGCGTATGCCGCGCCTGTCGACGCCGTGATGCCATCCGCGCCGGTCCCGCCGCCGGAATCCGTTATTCAGCAACCTCAGGTTGAGTGGCAAACTGCGCCGGGTGTTCATACGCCGGAGCCCGTTATTGCGCCTGAACCTGAAAGCTACATCCCCGTGCAGCAGGAACAGTGGCAGCAGCCTTATCAGCCGCCGCAGCCTGAGTATGCACCGCAGCAATATCAGCAGCCAGTGTCCCAGCCTTATCAGGAGTACGTGCCTGAACCTGTTGAACCTGTGCAGCCTTACGTTGCACCGCAGCCTGAACCTGAGCCTGAAATCGTGGAAGAGGTGAAGCCTGCGCGTCCACCGCTGTACTATTTCGAAGAAGTCGAAGAGCGCCGTGCGCGTGAACGCGAACAGCTGGCCGCCTGGTATCAGCCTGTGCCTGAACCGGTGCAGGAGCCGGTGACGAAGGCGCCTTCTGTTTCTGTTCCGCCGGTCGACCCGACGCCTGCTGTAGCACCCGTAGCGGAAGGCGTTAAGCAGGCTACTGCGGCCGCAGCAGCGGCGGCACCGGTCTTTAGCCTGGCAACAGGGGGCGCACCGCGTCCTCAGGTGAAAGAGGGGATTGGTCCGCAACTGCCTCGTCCTAACCGCGTCCGCGTGCCAACCCGCCGTGAGCTTGCTTCTTATGGCATCAAGCTGCCTTCCCAGCGCATGGCTGAAGAAAAAGCGCGCGAGTCTGAGTACGACGATGATGCTGATGAAATGCAGCAGGACGAGCTGGCCCGCCAGTTCGCTGCGCAGCAGAATCAGCGCTACGGTCAAGACTATCAGCACGACGAACCTGCGCTGGAAGACGAAGATGATGCGGCAGAAGCCGAATTAGCGCGCCAGTTTGCGGCAACGCAGCAGCAGCGTTACTCCGGTGAACAGCCGGCAGGGGCAAATCCATTCTCGCTGTCGGACTTTGAATTCTCGCCGATGAAAGATCTGGTGGATGATGGCCCAAGCGAGCCTTTATTTACCCCGAGCGTGATGCCGGAAGCTGAGCCTGTGCGCCAGCCGTCACCATCGACTTACGCACAGCAACCTGTTCAACAGCCGTATGTGCAACCACAGCAGCCGCAGCAACAGCAGTTCCAGCAGCCTGCGCCACAGCCGCAGGAGAGCCTGATTCACCCGCTGCTGATGCGTAACGGTGACAGCCGTCCGCTGCAGCGTCCAAGCACGCCGCTGCCGTCGCTGGATCTGCTGACGCCGCCGCCAGCTGAAGTCGAGCCGGTTGATACGTTTGCGCTGGAGCAGATGGCCCGTCTGGTTGAAGCCCGTCTGGCTGACTTCCGTATCAAGGCGGACGTGGTGAACTACTCGCCGGGTCCTGTGATCACCCGTTTTGAACTGAACCTGGCGCCGGGCGTAAAAGCCGCGCGTATTTCCAACCTGTCCCGCGACCTGGCGCGTTCGCTGTCAACCGTTGCGGTGCGCGTGGTGGAAGTGATACCGGGCAAACCGTACGTTGGTCTTGAGCTGCCGAACAAGAAACGTCAGACCGTCTACCTGCGTGAAGTGCTGGATAACACCAAGTTCCGTGATAACCCATCCCCACTGACCGTGGTGCTGGGTAAAGATATCGCTGGCGATCCGGTGGTGGCAGACCTCGCAAAAATGCCTCACCTGCTGGTCGCGGGTACCACCGGTTCCGGTAAGTCCGTCGGTGTGAACGCCATGATCCTCAGCATGCTCTATAAAGCGCAGCCGGAAGATGTGCGTTTCATCATGATCGACCCGAAAATGCTCGAACTGTCGGTCTATGAAGGTATTCCACATCTGCTGACTGAAGTGGTCACCGACATGAAAGACGCCGCCAACGCCCTGCGCTGGAGCGTGAATGAGATGGAACGCCGCTACAAGCTGATGTCTGCGCTCGGCGTGCGTAACCTGGCCGGCTATAACGAGAAAATCGCCGAAGCGGCGCGCATGGGCCGTCCGATTCCGGATCCGTACTGGAAGCCGGGTGACAGCATGGATGCCCAGCATCCGGTGCTGGAAAAACTGCCTTATATCGTGGTGCTGGTCGACGAATTCGCTGACCTGATGATGACCGTCGGTAAGAAAGTGGAAGAGCTGATTGCCCGTCTGGCGCAGAAAGCGCGTGCGGCCGGTATTCACCTTGTGCTGGCGACCCAGCGTCCTTCCGTGGACGTTATTACCGGTCTGATTAAAGCGAACATTCCGACGCGTATCGCCTTTACCGTATCCAGTAAAATTGACTCCCGTACCATTCTTGACCAGGGCGGTGCAGAGTCGCTGCTGGGAATGGGTGACATGCTCTATTCCGGGCCGAACTCCACCTCTCCGGTGCGTGTTCACGGCGCGTTCGTGCGCGACCAGGAAGTGCACGCGGTCGTGCAGGACTGGAAAGCGCGCGGTCGTCCGCAATACGTTGATGGCATCACCAGCGATACGGAAAGCGAAGGCGGCGGCGGTGGCTTTGACGGCGGTGAAGAGCTGGATCCGTTATTCGATCAGGCGGTAAATTTCGTTACCGAAAAACGTAAAGCGTCTATCTCTGGCGTACAGCGTCAGTTCCGCATCGGCTATAACCGCGCTGCGCGCATCATCGAGCAGATGGAAGCGCAGGGCATTGTGAGCGAGCAGGGGCATAACGGTAACCGCGAGGTGCTGGCTCCGCCACCGTTTGATTAACCTTCTGCGATTGCAAAGAAGGGTAAATCAGCCAAAATTAAGCATTTTCTTCTGTCGCCTGCCTCCGGGCAGGTCCAGAATAGAAGTCGGAAACCCCATATCGGGAAGACGTATTTTAAGGAATAACAATGAAAAAAATCGCCATCGCCTGTGCATTACTCACCAGTTTTGTCGCCAGCAGCGTCTGGGCTGATGCAGCCAGCGACCTTAAAAGCCGACTGGATAAAGTAAGCAGCTTCCACGCCAGCTTCACGCAGAAAGTGACGGACGGCAGCGGCAACGCGGTGCAGGAAGGTCAGGGGGACTTGTGGGTAAAACGGCCAAATCTGTTTAACTGGCACATGACCCAGCCGGATGAGAGCATCCTGGTGTCTGACGGTAAAACCTTATGGTTCTACAACCCGTTCGTTGAGCAGGCTACTGCGACCTGGCTGAAAGATGCCACCAGCAATACGCCATTTATGCTGATTGCCCGTAACCAGGCCAGCGACTGGCAGCAGTACAATATTAAACAGACAGGTGACGAGTTTGTCCTGACGCCGAAAGGCAGCAACGGCAACCTGAAGCAGTTCACCATTAATGTCAGCACCAACGGTACCATTAATCAGTTCGGCGCGGTTGAGCAGGACGATCAGCGCAGCAGCTATCAGCTCAAATCTCAGCAGAACGGCGCCGTTGATGCATCGAAGTTCACCTTTACCCCGCCGAAGGGCGTAACGGTGGACGACCAACGCAATAAGTAAGAGGCGTGAGTGGGCAATCTGTCGCTCGATTTTTCAGATAACGCGTTTCAACCTCTGGCCGCACGTATGCGGCCAGAAAATTTAGCGCAGTACATCGGTCAGCAGCACCTGCTGGCTGCCGGGAAGCCCTTGCCGCGCGCCATTGAGGCGGGGCATTTGCACTCCATGATCCTCTGGGGCCCCCCAGGCACCGGCAAGACTACGCTTGCAGAAGTGATTGCCCGTTATGCCAACGCGGACGTTGAGCGTATCTCAGCGGTGACGTCCGGCGTGAAGGAGATCCGTGAGGCTATCGAGCGTGCGCGTCAGAACCGCAACGCCGGACGCCGCACCATTCTTTTTGTCGACGAAGTCCATCGCTTCAACAAGAGCCAGCAGGATGCCTTCCTGCCGCATATTGAAGACGGCACGATCTTCTTCATTGGGGCGACCACCGAAAACCCGTCGTTTGAGCTGAACTCGGCGCTGCTTTCCCGTGCGCGCGTTTATCTGCTCAAATCGCTGACGACCGAGGATATCGAAAAGGTTCTCACTCAGGCGATGGACGACAAATCGCGCGGCTACGGCGGACAGGATATCGTTCTGCCTGACGAGACGCGTCGTGCGATTGCCGAGCTGGTTAACGGCGATGCGCGTCGGGCGCTGAACACGCTGGAAATGATGGCCGACATGGCCGAGGTCGACGATGCCGGCAAGCGGGTGCTAAAACCGGAACTGCTCACCGAAATTGCCGGGGAACGCAGCGCGCGTTTCGATAATAAAGGTGACCGTTTTTACGATTTGATTTCGGCGCTGCATAAGTCCGTGCGCGGCAGCGCGCCGGATGCGGCGCTGTACTGGTACGCGCGTATTATCACTGCGGGCGGCGATCCACTATACGTCGCGCGCCGCTGTCTGGCGATTGCCTCAGAAGATGTCGGCAATGCCGACCCGCGTGCCATGCAAGTCGCGCTGTCGGCCTGGGACTGTTTCACACGGGTTGGACCTGCGGAGGGCGAGCGTGCCATTGCGCAGGCGATTGTTTATCTGGCCTGTGCGCCGAAAAGCAATGCCGTCTATACCGCGTTTAAGGCCGCGATGTCTGACGCACGCGAACGCCCGGACTACGATGTACCGGTTCATCTGCGTAATGCGCCGACCAAACTGATGAAAGAGATGGGGTATGGGCAGGAATACCGCTACGCTCATGATGAACCCAATGCCTACGCTGCCGGGGAGGAATATTTCCCGCAGGAGATGGCACAAACGCGCTATTATCACCCCACAAACAGAGGTCTTGAAGGCAAGATTGGTGAAAAGCTCACCTGGCTCGCCGGACAGGATCAAAATAGCCCTATAAAACGCTACCGTTAGTTCAATCGTTGCGGTAATGTTGGCAATTGTATCCTTGTGGCCGCAGGCTGTGGTCACATTTCCTATTTTAATTCGATAAGCACAGGATAAGCATGCTCGATCCCAATCTGCTGCGTAATGAGCCAGACGCAGTCGCTGAAAAACTGGCACGCCGGGGCTTTAAGCTGGATGTAGATAAGCTGCGCGCTCTTGAAGAGCGTCGTAAAGTACTGCAGGTACAAACTGAAAATCTGCAGGCAGAGCGTAACTCTCGATCGAAATCCATCGGCCAGGCGAAAGCGCGCGGGGAAGATATTGAGCCATTACGCCTGGAAGTGAACAAGCTGGGTGAAGAACTGGATCAAGCGAAAGCTGAACTGGATGTTCTTCAGGCCGAAATTCGTGATATTGCCCTGGCTATCCCGAATATTCCTGACGACAGCGTGCCTGTCGGCAAAGATGAAAACGACAACGTTGAAGTGAAACGCTGGGGTACGCCTCGTGAGTTTGACTTTGAAGTGCGCGATCACGTGACGCTGGGCGAAATGCACGCGGGCCTGGATTTTGCGGCAGCGGTTAAGCTGACCGGCTCTCGCTTCGTGGTGATGAAAGGCCAGATTGCCCATCTGCACCGCGCGCTGGCGCAGTTCATGCTGGATCTGCACACCGAGCAGCATGGCTACAGCGAAACCTATGTGCCGTATCTGGTCAACCACGATACGCTGTACGGTACGGGCCAGCTGCCGAAATTTGCCGGCGACCTGTTCCATACCCGTCCGCTGGACGAGGAAGCAGACAGCAGCAACTACGCGCTGATCCCAACCGCGGAAGTGCCGCTGACTAACCTCGTGCGTGATGAGATCATCGACGAAGACGACCTGCCAATCAAACTGACGGCGCACTCTCCGTGCTTCCGTTCTGAAGCAGGCTCTTACGGGCGCGACACGCGCGGTCTGATCCGTATGCACCAGTTCGACAAAGTTGAGATGGTGCAGATCGTCCGTCCTGAAGAATCCATGGACGCGCTGGAAGAGATGACCGGCCACGCGGAGAAAGTGCTGGAGCTGCTGGGTCTGCCATACCGTCGTATGGCGCTGTGCACCGGTGATATGGGCTTTGGTGCCTGCAAAACCTTCGATCTGGAAGTGTGGGTACCTGCGCAGAACACCTACCGTGAAATCTCCTCCTGCTCTAACGTCTGGGATTTCCAGGCGCGCCGCATGCAGGCACGCTGCCGCAGCAAATCTGATAAGAAAACCCGTCTGGTGCATACCCTGAACGGTTCTGGCCTGGCTGTGGGCCGTACCCTGGTTGCCGTGCTGGAAAACTATCAGCAGGCAGACGGTCGTATCGAGATCCCTGAAGTGCTGCGTCCATACATGAAAGGCCAGCAGTACATCGGCTAATAATTTGTCTTAAAACAAAAAAGCGCCTCAGGGCGCTTTTTTTATGCCTTTGGTTTGATGCGACGCAATAACCTCTCCCTCTAAAGTAGTAATACTCCTTCGAATGAAAGTCAGCATAAAAAGCTGATAACGATAATATTCGTTATATATAAAACTACATAGCGGTTTGCGCCGCCTCTCTTTTCTTTGTGAGCAACCAAAGTGAGTCTCTATGAAAATCAACGCGCCTGAAGCATTAATGGCTGCCGAGGTCACTCGCCGTGGGTTGATGAAAACCACGGCAATAGGCGGCCTGGCTGTAGCCAGTAGTGCCTTCACGCTCCCTTTTACCCGACTGGCTTCGGCGGCAGATGCTCTGTCTCCGGCCACTTCGCCGGAAAAAGTGGTGTGGAGTGCCTGTACCGTTAACTGCGGTAGCCGTTGTCCGCTGCGTATGCATGTGGTGGATGGCGAAATTAAATATGTCGAAACCGACAATACCGGGGACGATAACTACGAAGGGTTACATCAGGTTCGTGCGTGTTTGCGTGGTCGCTCCATGCGTCGCCGCGTCTATAATCCGGACCGCCTGAAATATCCGATGAAGCGTGTCGGTAAGCGTGGGGAAGGGAAGTTCGAGCGGATTAGCTGGGATGAAGCCTACGACATCATCGCCACCAATATGCAGCGCCTTATTAAAGAGTACGGCAACGAATCCATCTACCTGAACTACGGTACCGGGACGCTCGGCGGCACGCTGACCCGTTCCTGGCCGCCGGGGAAAACGCTGGTGGCGCGCCTGATGAACTGCTGCGGCGGTTATCTCAATCACTATGGCGACTACTCCTCGGCGCAGATCGCAGCTGGCCTGAACTACACCTACGGCGGCTGGGCGGACGGCAACAGCCCGTCAGATATCGAAAACAGCAAGCTGGTCGTGCTGTTCGGTAACAACCCGGGTGAAACCCGCATGAGCGGTGGTGGAGTAACCTACTACCTCGAACAGGCGCGCGCCAAATCCAATGCCCGCATGATCATCATCGATCCGCGCTATACCGACACCGGTGCCGGACGTGAAGACGAGTGGATCCCAATACGTCCGGGTACCGATGCGGCCCTGGTCTCAGCGCTGGCGTGGGTGATGATCACCGAGAACCTCGTCGATCAGCCTTTCCTGGATAAATACTGCGTCGGCTATGACGAGAAAACCCTGCCAGCCAGCGCACCGGCAAACGGACATTACAAAGCT
This sequence comes from Enterobacter sp. fkY84-1, assembly GCF_052974705.1. Lineage (NCBI taxonomy): Bacteria > Pseudomonadati > Pseudomonadota > Gammaproteobacteria > Enterobacterales > Enterobacteriaceae > Enterobacter > Enterobacter sp. fkY84-1. The sequence goes on from NZ_CP169393.1 coordinate 1,529,677, forward strand.
TACATTCTCGGTCAGGGTAGCGACGGCGTGGCAAAAACGCCGGAGTGGGCGTCCACCATCACCGGCATCCCGGCAGAGCGTATCGTTCAGCTGGCGCGTGAGATTGGCTCAGCCAAACCAGCCTACATTAGCCAGGGCTGGGGCCCGCAGCGTCATGCGAACGGTGAAATTGCGACCCGTGCCATTTCCATGCTCTCCATTCTGACCGGCAACGTCGGTATTCACGGCGGTAACACCGGCGCGCGTGAAGGCTCATATGAAGTGCCGTTTGAACGTATGCCAACGCTGGATAACCCGGTTCAGACCAGCATTTCCATGTTTATGTGGACCGATGCGATTGAACGTGGCCCGGAAATGACCGCCCTGCGCGACGGCGTTCGCGGTAAGGACAAGCTGGACGTGCCGATCAAGATGATCTGGAACTATGCCGGTAACTGTCTCATCAACCAGCACTCTGAAATCAACCGCACCCATGAAATCCTGCAGGACGACAAGAAGTGCGAGATGATTGTGGTGATCGACTGCCACATGACCTCCTCGGCAAAATATGCCGATATCCTGCTGCCGGACTGCACCGCCTCTGAGCAGATGGATTTCGCGCTGGACGCCTCCTGCGGCAACATGTCCTACGTGATCTTTACCGACCAGGCGATTAAACCGCGCTTCGAGTGCAAAACCATTTATGAAATGACCTCTGAGCTGGCGAAACGTCTAGGCGTTGAGCAGCAGTTCACCGAGGGGCGTACTCAGGAAGGGTGGATGCGCCATCTGCATGAACTCTCCCGTAAGGCGATTCCTGACCTCCCTGACTTTGATACCTTCCGCAAGCAGGGGATGTACAAACAGCGCGATCCGGAAGGACACCACGTGGCGTACAAAGCATTCCGTGAAGATCCGCAGGCGAACCCGCTGACCACGCCGTCGGGCAAAATCGAAATCTATTCTGAAGAGCTGGCAAAAATCGCCTCCACCTGGGAGCTGCCGGAAGGGGATGTTATCGATCCGCTGCCGATCTACACGCCGGGCTTTGAAAACTATAACGATCCGCTGACGGCGAAATTCCCGCTGCAATTGACCGGTTTCCACTACAAAGCGCGTGTTCACTCCACCTACGGTAACGTCGACGTGCTGAAAGCCGCCTGCCGCCAGGAGATGTGGATCAACCCGATGGACGCGAAAGCGCGCGGCATCAGCAATGGCGATCGCGTGCGCATCTTCAACGGTCGAGGCGAGGTGCATATTGAAGCCAAAGTCACCCCGCGCATGATGCCCGGCGTGGTGGCGTTAGGGGAAGGGGCCTGGTACAGCCCGGATGCCAACCGCATCGACCAGGCAGGCAGTATTAACGTACTGACCACACAGCGTCCGTCGCCGCTGGCGAAGGGTAACCCATCCCACACTAACCTTGTCCAGGTTGAAAAGGTTTAAGGAGTAACCGATGACAACTCAGTATGGATTTTTTATTGATTCCAGCCGTTGTACCGGGTGCAAAACCTGCGAGCTGGCCTGCAAAGATTACAAAGACCTGACGCCGGACGTGAGCTTCCGTCGCATCTACGAATACGCCGGGGGCGACTGGCAGGAAGATAACGGCGTCTGGCATCAGAATGTCTTTGCGTATTACCTGTCAATTGCCTGTAACCACTGTGAAGATCCCGCTTGTACAAAAGTCTGCCCGAGCGGGGCGATGCACAAGCGCGAAGACGGTTTTGTGGTGGTGGATGAAGATGTCTGCATTGGCTGTCGTTACTGCCATATGGCCTGTCCGTACGGCGCGCCGCAGTACAACGCCGCTAAAGGCCACATGACCAAATGCGACGGCTGCCACACCCGCGTAGCGGATGGCAAAAAGCCGATTTGCGTCGAGTCCTGTCCGCTGCGCGCGCTGGACTTCGGCCCGATTGAAGAGCTGCGTCAAAAACACGGTCAGCTTGCCGCCGTGGCACCGCTGCCGTCTGCGCACTTCACGAAGCCGAGTATTGTGATTAAACCTAACGCCAACAGCCGTCCTACAGGTGACACCACCGGCTACCTGGCAAATCCGAAGGAGGTGTGAGATGGGAAGTGGATGGCATGAATGGCCGCTGATGATCTTCACGGTCTTTGGTCAGTGCGTAGCGGGCGGCTTCATTGTGCTCGCGCTGGCGTTATTGAAAGGTCGTCTCAATGCTGAACAGCAGCAGCGTTTAGTGTTGAGCATGTTTGGCCTGTGGGTGCTAATGGGGATCGGCTTTATCGCCTCAACGCTGCACCTGGGTTCGCCGATGCGCGCGTTTAACTCTCTGAACCGCGTGGGGGCCTCATCACTGAGTAACGAGATTGCCAGTGGCGCTATTTTCTTTGCCGTCGGTGGGCTGGGCTGGCTGCTGGCCGCTATGAAGAAGTTGCCTGCGGGTCTGCGCAGCCTGTGGCTGATTGTGACCATGGTGCTGGGCGTGGTGTTCGTGTGGATGATGATACGTGTCTATAACACCATCGATACCGTCCCCACCTGGTACAGCGTCTGGACGCCAATGAGCTTCTTCCTGACGATGTTTATCGGCGGGCCGCTGCTGGGCTACCTGCTGCTGCGCGTGGCGGGTGTCGACGGATGGGCAATGCGTCTGCTGCCCGCTGTTTCGCTGCTGGCGCTGGTAGTGAGTGCGATAGTCGCCCTGATGCAGGGTTCTGAACTGGCAACCCTTCACAGCTCTATTCAGCAGGCCTCTGCCCTGGTGCCGGACTACGGTGCGCTGATGGCCTGGCGTATCGTTCTGCTGGTCGCCGCGCTGGTATTCTGGATTGCCCCTCAGCTCAAAGGTTATCAGCCGGCACTGCCGCTGCTGTCACTGGCTTTTGTGCTGGTACTGGCGGGTGAACTGATTGGTCGCGGCGTGTTCTACGGGTTGCATATGACCGTTGGTATGGCTGTCGCCAGTTAACGTTTCATTTGGTTATATCAAGCCGGGCCAGAGTGCCCGGCTTTTTCTTTTTTCGATAATGAAATTTTTCGACTGTCGTTTTGTTTTAATTTTCCCCATTAATAAATGAAAACAGAGACATAATTAATATCTATAGCAGGCGTGGCATTAGCAGGATAAGTTTTTTAAATCGACAGGGAACATATTGTGCGAGGCGGCTAAATCAGTGGATTGACTTTGTTTTTGCCAGTGGCATGATGCGCACGAAATCTGAACTTCCTCGCGGTTTTTAATCCATGACCACCTATACCCGGCCAGTGCTGCTGTTGCTCTGTGGCCTGCTTTTGTTGACCCTGGCGATCGCAGTGTTAAATACGCTCGTCCCGCTGTGGCTCGCCCATGAAAACTTACCGACCTGGCAGGTGGGTATGGTCAGCTCGTCCTTTTTTACCGGCAACCTTCTTGGAACGCTGGTGACCGGGAGCCTGATTAAGCGCTTTGGCTTTAACCGCAGCTATTATCTGGCCTCGCTGATTTTCGCCGCCGGATGTGCGGGGCTGGGCCTGATGGTCGGCTTCTGGAGCTGGATGGCATGGCGCTTTATCGCCGGTGTTGGCTGCGCGATGATTTGGGTGGTCGTTGAAAGTGCGCTGATGTGCAGCGGCACCTCCCGCAACCGCGGACGCCTGCTGGCTGCCTACATGATGGTTTACTATGTCGGCACCGTGCTGGGACAACTGATGGTGAGCAAGCTGCCAACCGACCTGATGAGCGTTCTGCCGTGGGTAACGGGCATGGTGCTGGCCGCAATCCTGCCGCTGCTCTTTACCCGCATTGTGAACCAGAACAGTGAACACCAGGAAGCAACCCATGTCTGGCCCATGCTGAGGCTGCGTCAGGCGCGTCTGGGCGTTAACGGCTGCATTATCTCGGGGATTGTACTGGGCTCGCTCTATGGCCTGATGCCGCTTTATCTGAACCATCAGGGCGTCAGCGACTCCGGAATTGGCTTCTGGATGGCGGTGATGGTGAGTGCGGGTATTGTTGGACAATGGCCAATAGGCCGTCTGGCTGATCGCTTTGGCCGTCTGCTGGTGCTGCGCGTTCAGGTCTTCGTGGTGATCATGGGATGCCTCGCCATGCTCAGCAATGCCGCGATGGCACCTGCGCTGTTTATTCTTGGAGCGGCAGGTTTCACGCTTTATCCGGTCGCGATGGCGTGGGCCTGTGAGAAAGTTGAACATCACCAGCTCGTGGCAATGAACCAGGCGCTGTTACTGAGCTATACCATCGGCAGTTTATTAGGGCCGACGTTTACCGCGATGCTGATGCAAAATTATTCCGACAATTTACTGTTTATCATGATCGCCAGCGTGTCGTTTATTTATCTCTTAATGCTTCTGCGTAAAGCGGGCGAACATCCAACGCCTGTGGCACACGCCTGATTAAATAAAAGCCTGTCATCGACAGGCTTTTTTGTCCCTGTCACATATAAGACTTTTACGTATTGTTTGTTTTTCCCGCCTGGCGATAATTCAAATGAGTTCTACCACTAAAAGGCAACAATCATGTCTATACGTCGTTTTTCCACTACCGCACTTGCCGTAGTGTTGTCTTTAACGTTTGCAACGGCTCCGGTCATGGCTAATCCTGGCAACGGGAACGGCGGTGGTCACGGAAACGGTGGCGGACAAGGTAATGGCGGCAATCATGGTAACGGGAATTCTGGTAACTCCGGTAACCATGGTAATAAGCAAAATAGCGGACAGGATAACCCTGGAAAATCGGATAAGAACTTCAAAAACAGCAAAGATGTCGGTAATGACGTTGATGCTCGCGTGAGCTTCGATCATGTCCGTCATCTGGCCGTGAATTACGGCTTAACGGGCTATAAGTCACTGCCCCCGGGGATCGCAAAAAACCTGGCGCGCGGTAAACCACTGCCTCCGGGTATTGCGAAGAAGGCCGTTCCGGCCTCAATGCTGGACCAGCTTCCTTCCTATCCCGGCTACGAATGGCGCGTAGTGGGTGACGACCTGGTCTTAATTGCGCTGAGTACTGCGATTGTGACTTCCGTTATTAACGGCGTCTTTAAATAGAATAAAAAAGGCCCGGTTCTCACCGGGCCTTTTCTTTAATACATCACTTTGTGACCGTACTGTTCAAGAATACCTTTGACGCGTTCCATCGTCTCTTTTTTCGGCGGCTTCACGCCATCAAGCTTGTACTCTTCACCCATGGCCACCCATTTATGTTTACCCAGCTCGTGATAGGGCAGAAGCTCGATTTTCTCGACGTTGCCCATGTCGCGGGTAAATTCTCCCAGGCGGTGTGCGGAGTCGTCGTCATCTGACCAGCCAGGAACAACCACGTAGCGGATCCAGGTTTTGATGCCCTTGTCGGCAATGTATTTGGCAAACTCCAGCGTGCGGTGGTTGGAGACGCCCACCAGATTCTGGTGGATCTCATCATTCATCTGTTTGAGATCGAGCATTACCAGATCGGTCACTTCGAGCAGTTCATCAATCACCGGATCGTAGCGACGTACAAAGCCGTTGGTGTCGAGGCAGGTATGAATGCCTTCTTTATGGCAGGCGCGGAACCAGTCGCGGACAAACTCAGCCTGAAGAATGGCTTCACCGCCGGACGCGGTCACACCGCCGCCGGAGGCGTTCATAAAGTGGCGATAGGTCACCACCTCTTTCATCAGATCGTCGACGGTGACTTCTTTACCGCCGTGTGTATCCCAGGTGTCGCGGTTATGGCAGTACAGGCAGCGCATCAGGCAGCCCTGGAAAAAGGTGATAAAGCGGATACCCGGGCCATCGACGGTGCCACAGGATTCAAAGGAGTGAATACGACCAATAGTTGACATTGCGGTGATATCTCCATCATCGGCCCGTCCGGGGCCTGTGTATGCACAGCTCAAAGCCGGCTGTGTTAAGTCTGTTTTGGCTGTTATCCATTCAGTATAGATAGCGGACAAAAGAGACTGAGGTGGAGAGGGTGCTAAAAAGGCCCCACTGACGTGGAGCCTTTATTGTACGCTTGTTAACGCGTGATTTCAGTCAATTCCACTTACATGGACTGAGTGAAAGTACGGGTGATAACGTCCTGCTGCTGTTCTTTCGTCAGGGAGTTAAAACGTACTGCGTAGCCAGATACACGGATGGTCAGCTGAGGATATTTCTCAGGATGTTCCATCGCGTCGAGCAGCATTTCACGGTTCATGACGTTCACGTTCAGGTGCTGACCACCTTCGATGGACGCTTCGTGGTGGAAGTAACCATCCATCAGACCCGCGAGGTTAGTTTTACGCACTTCGTCGTCTTTACCCAGCGCATTTGGCACGATAGAGAAGGTGTAAGAGATACCATCTTTCGCGTAAGCAAACGGCAGTTTCGCGACAGAAGTCAGAGAGGCAACCGCACCTTTCTGGTCACGACCGTGCATTGGGTTTGCACCTGGGCCGAATGGCGCGCCAGCACGACGACCGTCTGGGGTGTTACCGGTTTTCTTACCATACACAACGTTAGAGGTGATGGTCAGAACAGACTGAGTCGGGATAGCGTTACGGTAGGTAGTCAGTTTCTGAATTTTCTTCATGAAACGTTCTACCAGGTCAACCGCCATGTCATCAACGCGAGAATCGTTGTTACCAAACTGCGGATATTCGCCTTCGATTTCGAAGTCGATAGCCAGACCGTCTTCGTCACGAATTGGTTTAACTTTCGCATATTTGATTGCAGACAGGGAGTCAGCAGCAACGGACAGACCTGCGATACCACACGCCATGGTGCGGATAACGTCACGGTCGTGCAGCGCCATCAGAGAGGCTTCGTAGCTGTACTTGTCGTGCATGTAGTGGATAACGTTCAGCGCAGTGACGTACTGTTTCGCCAGCCAGTCCATGAAGTGGTCCATGCGTTCCATGACTTCGTCATAGTTCAGCACATCGCCTTTGATCGGCTCAGACTTAGGACCAACCTGCATTTTCAGTTTTTCATCAACGCCGCCGTTGATTGCGTACAGCATGGTTTTCGCCAGGTTTGCACGCGCACCGAAGAACTGCATTTGCTTACCAACAACCATTGGGCTTACGCAGCAAGCGATAGCGTAATCGTCGTTGTTGAAGTCCGGACGCATCAGGTCATCGTTCTCGTACTGCAGAGAAGAGGTGTCGATGGACACTTTAGCGGCGAATTTCTTGAAGTTCAGAGGCAGTTTTTCAGACCACAGAACGGTGATGTTCGGCTCCGGAGAAGGACCCATGGTGTACAGGGTGTTCAGGAAGCGGAAGCTGTTTTTGGTCACCAGAGTACGGCCGTCAACGCCCATACCGCCGATGGATTCAGTTGCCCAGATTGGGTCACCGGAGAACAGCTCATCGTATTCAGGGGTACGCAGGAAGCGAACCATACGCAGTTTCATGACCAGGTGGTCAATCATTTCCTGAGCGTCTTGCTCGGTGATTTTGCCTGCTTTCAGGTCACGTTCGATATAGGCATCCAGGAAGGTGGATACGCGACCAAAGGACATTGCTGCGCCGTTCTGAGATTTAACTGCGGCCAGGTAGCCGAAGTAGGTCCACTGGATAGCTTCCTGAGCGTTGGTAGCAGGACCAGAGATATCGCAGCCGTATTTAGCAGCCATCTCTTTGATCTGACCCAGCGCGCGGTGCTGTTCAGCGATCTCTTCACGCAGACGGATAGTCGCTTCCAGGTTTACGCCGTTTTCCAGATCGGACTGCAGGGAAACAAACTGCGCGTACTTGTCTTTCATCAGGAAGTCGATACCGTACAGCGCAACGCGACGGTAGTCACCGATGATACGGCCACGGCCATATGCATCTGGCAGACCAGTCAGAACGCCAGATTTACGGCAGTTCAGAATGTCTTTGGTGTAAACATCGAATACGCCCTGGTTGTGGGTTTTGCGGTATTCGGTGAAGATTTTTTTCAGCATTGGGTCCAGCTCGCGGTTATACGCTTTGCAGGAACCTTCAACCATTTTAATACCACCGAACGGGATGATTGCGCGTTTCAGTGGTGCTTCAGTCTGCAGACCAACGATTTTCTCAAGGGCTTTGTTGATATAGCCAGCATCGTGAGAAGTGATGGTGGAAGCAACGGAGGTGTCAAAATCAACTGGCGCGTGAGTGCGGTTTTCCAGTTTAACGCCTTCCATTACGCTGTCCCACAGCTTGGTGGTCGCGTCAGTTGCGCCAGCCAGGAAGGATTCGTCACCTTCATACGGGGTATAGTTTTTCTGAATGAAGTCACGTACGTTTACTTCATTCTGCCAGTCACCTTTCGCAAAACCTTCCCAGGCTGTGGCTAACTTTTCATTAAGCTCGGACATGTAACACCTACCTTCTTAAGTGGATTTTTTATTTACTGCCTGAGAAAACCATCAATGATGATCGTCGCCACGCAGGTAAATGACCCAGTATGTCAACCCAACTAACAGACCCCCACCGATAATGTTCCCGATAGTGACAGGGATCAGGTTATCAGTAATGAAATTCATAATAGTCAGGTGAGAGAAACTTTCCGGGGATGAACCAACTGCGGTCCAGAACTCCGGGCTCGCAAAGTCGCGGATAACAATGCCCATTGGGATCATGAACATATTCGCGATACTGTGCTCAAAGCCGCTGGCAACGAACATCGCAACCGGCAGAACCATAATTAAGGCTTTGTCCATCAGGCTACGACCCGAGTAGCTCATCCATACAGCCAGGCAGACCATCAGGTTCGCGAGGATGCCGAGAGCAACGGCTTCGATAAATGTGTGGTGCATTTTGTGGTCGGCAGTTTGCAGGACGTTAAGGCCCCAACCACCGTTGGCGGTCATGTACTCGCCAGAAAGCCACATCAACAAAACAAAGAGCAGACAGCCAACCAGGTTACCCACGTAAACATTAAGCCAGTTACGTGCCAGCTGACCCCAGGTAATTCTTCCGCTCGCCTTTGCCACGACAATCAGCACCGTTGAGGTGAAGAGGTCGGCGCCGCAAATAACGCAAAGAATCAGACCCAGTGAGAAACAAATGCCGCCAATCAGTTTGGCCATGCCGAAAGGCATTCCGGCAGTACCGGTAGTGGCGGTGATGTAGAAGACGAAAGCGATAGAGATGAACACACCAGCCGTGATCGCCAGATAGAACGTCTTCATCGGGTGTTTCGTTGCTTTATAGACACCTGCTTCTTCGGCAACTTTGGCCATCGCAGCAGGGAGTAAAAGATCAAAAGGGTTGTCAGCTTTCACACTAACTCTCTCTTTATTAAGTCGGCGACGAGATACTAACAAAGCATTATAGAAGAGAAATTGATATAGATCATATCTCGCCTGGCTTATAGGCCCGCAATGTGTATGGATTTACAGCAAATGCGGAGTAAGTATTTGATTATCCGTATAAAAATAAATTTTAAAAGTTATGAAAAGAGTTGAATTTTTTCGTTCGGCCACCTCTTTATCAGTTAATTAATATGGAGTATTAACCATAAAAAGTAACAGTAAAGCCCAGATCAATATTATTATATTTACCCGTGTTTAACTTTATTATTACAATCAACAATCATTGCCGAAGGAAATAAAAAAAGGGGCAATGAAATTGCCCCGTAATATAGCCCAGACGATTGAATACGCCTACTGCTGGTAATGTTATGTGCGCTTATTTTGACCAGTAAGCGGCTTTTGCTTTCTGCAGCTTTTCGTAGGCCTTCAGCAGCGACTGATGCGCCGGGAAGGCTTTCAGATCGCTATCAACAGCCTGCAGGCCATAGAACGGCGCTTCGCCGCTCAGGGCTGCGCTGGCTGCTTCAACGGCCTCAGCGCCGTACATTCGCACGAAAGCATTCAGGTATTGCAGCGGTTCGCGATCCTCTTCCTGTGCAAGCAGCAGCAGGGTTTGCAGGCAGCGGTAATAGTTGGTGCGCTCGGCAGAGAAGACCGACTGGTTGAACTCCATGGTCCACTCGGTCCAGGCCAGGGCCTGATCCAGATCGCCGCCCGCCAGGGCCAGCATCGCTTTCAACTCACCGATGCGCAGGGTGTACCAGCCGTTGTCTTTACCGGTCGCCAGGCCCAGGAGTTCGCGTACGCGGGTGAAATCATCATGGCCTTCTTCGTCCAGCTGGGCGATCAGGTTCAGATAATCCTCTTTCTCCCATTCGCTGCCCGGCAGAGCCAGCAGCGTTTCACGCAGATGCGCGCCCATGCTGTTGTTCGCCAGCCACAGATCTTCCGCCGGATAGATATCAGACATGCCAGGCACGATGATGCGGCACGCGTAAACGCCCAGGTGCTCGTAGTCGGCAATGTACACTTCCTGGTCTTCCGCGTTAAAGATCGCCATCAGCGTCGCGAACTCTTCTTCCGTGGTACCGGCAAAGCTCCAGTCCACGAACGGATAGTCCGCGTCCTGCTTGAACATATCCCAGGAAATTAAGCCGCTGGAATCGATGAAGTGGGTTTCGAGGTTGGTATGCTCGGCCACTTCTTCATCGTCAAACGTTGGCGGCGTAAACACGTCGAGATCTTTCAGGCTACGGCCCTGGAGCAGCTCGGTAACGGTACGCTCCAGCGCCACGCCGAAGTCCGGGTGCGCGCCGAAGGAGGCGAAGCAGGTGCCGTTGGTCGGGTTAAACAGCACGACGCAGATCACCGGATACTTGCCGCCCAGCGAGCCGTCATACGCAAAGATTGGGAAACCTTCTGCTTCCAGCTTGGCGATGGATTCCACCACGCCCGGGTAGCGCGCCAGCACCTCTGCCGGAATTTCAGGCAGGCTGATGGATTCGGCAATAATGCGGTTTTTGATATGACGCTCGAAGACTTCAGACAGCCCCTGCACGCGCGCTTCATTGCGGGTGTTACCGGCGGACATGCCGTTAGACACATACAGGTTGCCGACGATGTTCATCGGGATATAGACGGTCTGCTCGTCAGACTGACGGGTAAACGGCAGGGCACAAATACCGCGATCGTCGTTGCCAGACTGCAGATCGATCAGCATGCTGGCGGTCAGTTCGTTTTCCGGATCGTAGAAGGCACGCAGGCGCGCGTCGAGAATTCCTTCCGGCAGTTCATCGTCTTCGGTCAGCGGGAACCATTTTTCGTTCGGATAGTGAACGAACGGGCCGTTGGCAATGGTTTCGCCCAGCCAGAAGTCAGCGAAGAAATAGTTGGTGGACAGACGCTCAAAATACTCACCCAGCGCGGAGGCCAGTGCCGCTTTTTTTGTCGCGCCTTTACCGTTGGTAAAGCACAGGGCACAGTCTTTATCGCGAATATGCACAGACCAGACATGAGGCACCGGATTGAGCCAGGAGGCTTCTTCGATGTTAAAACCCAGGTCGGTCAGTTTCTGCTGGAAGCGAGCGATGGAATCTTCCAGAGCGGCGTCTTTGCCGGGGATAAACGTTTGAGTCATGGCGTTCACTTTTATCGTACGTAAAGCGCGCAATGATACGGGTTTTGTGTGACGGGTGCTATCTCCGGCGAAAATAAAAGACTGGGCTATGCTTATTGTCAGTAACTCACTGTTAAGGCATAGAAAAATGAAAGCATTCGATCTCCAGCGGATGGCGTTTGATAAAGTCCCTCCTGAATTTTTAGGCGAAGTGGCGCTGCGTAGTCTGTATACCTTCGTTCTGGTCTTCCTGTTTCTTAAAATCACCGGTCGTCGCGGCGTGCGGCAGATGTCGCTTTTTGAAGTGTTGATCATCCTGACGCTGGGTTCCGCGGCGGGGGATGTCGCCTTCTATGATGATGTGCCGATGGTGCCGGTCTTCATTGTTTTTGTCACCCTGGCGCTGCTTTACCGCCTTGTCATGTGGCTGATGTCGAAAAGTGAAAAGCTGGAAGATCTGCTTGAAGGGAAGCCGGTCGTTATCGTCGAGGACGGTCAGCTGGCCTGGGAAAACGTTCAGAGCGCCAATATGACCGAGTTTGAGTTCTTTATGGAGCTACGCCTCAACAGCGTGGAACAGCTCGGGCAGGTGCGTCTGGCGATCATGGAAACTAACGGGCAAATTAGCGTCTATTACTATTCTGACGATGAGGTGAGGCCGGGACTGTGCATCCTGCCGGATATGCTGATCGAGCGTTTCAGAACCGTACCTGAGTCAGGCGAGTATGCCTGCGTGAGATGTAGCCATGTCGTCGCGATGCAGCCGGGGGATCGTCAATTATGCCCCCGCTGTGCAAATCCGGAATGGACGAAGGTTAGCCGGGCTAAACGCATCACCTGACAGCCATTTTGTCGGTTTTGTCCTGGCGAGGCGGCAGATTGTTTTGTGTGACGCGGGGCACATTTCACGGGTCATAAGTTTTAGACATTGCGGCGCGTGTCACTGAATGATAAAACCGATATCCACAGTTATAACTTATGGCTTTTAGCGTGGTGAGGGGAAATGGCTCAAGTCTTTAATTTCAGTTCAGGTCCGGCAATGTTACCGGCAGACGTGCTTAAACAGGCTCAACAGGAACTTTGTGACTGGAACGGTCTGGGAACGTCGGTGATGGAAATCAGCCACCGGGGTAAAGAGTTTATTCAGGTGGCGGAAGAGGCAGAAAAGGATTTTCGCGATCTGCTGAATATTCCCTCGAACTACAAAGTATTGTTCTGTCACGGCGGCGGGCGCGGTCAGTTTGCAGGCGTACCGCTGAATATCCTCGGTGACAAAACGACGGCTGACTACGTTGACGCGGGTTACTGGGCGGCAAGCGCCGTTAAAGAAGCGCATAAATACTGCACGCCGAATGTTATCGATGCCAAAGTGACCGTTGACGGCCTGCGCGCCGTGAAGCCTATGAGCGAGTGGCAGCTTTCTGATAACGCCGCCTATCTTCACTACTGCCCGAACGAAACCATTGACGGGATTGCCATCGACGAGACGCCGAACTTCGGTAAAGACGTCGTGGTTGCCGCTGACTTCTCCTCCACCATTCTTTCTGCACCAATTGACGTCAGCCGTTATGGCGTGATCTACGCGGGCGCGCAGAAAAATATCGGCCCTGCAGGCCTGACGATTGTTATCGTGCGTGAAGACCTGCTGGGTAAAGCGCATACATCGTGCCCGTCCATTCTTGATTACACCGTGCTGAACGACAACGATTCTATGTTCAACACCCCACCGACGTTTGCCTGGTACCTCTCCGGCCTGGTCTTCAAATGGCTGAAGCAAAACGGCGGCGTGGCGCAGATGGACAAAGTGAATCAACAGAAAGCCGAACTGCTGTATGGCGTCATCGACAAGAGCGATTTCTACCGCAACGACGTGGCGAAAGCTAACCGTTCCCGCATGAACGTGCCGTTCCAGCTGGCGGACAGCAACCTGGATAAAGTGTTCCTGGAAGAGTCCTTCGCGGCCGGCCTGCACGCGCTGAAAGGTCACCGTGTCGTGGGCGGCATGCGTGCCTCCATCTATAACGCGATGCCGCTGGAAGGCGTTAAAGCGCTGACCGATTTCATGATCGACTTCGAACGTCGCCACGGTTAATCGCGCTGTTTTCACCCCCGTAGCCCTGCTGCGGGGTTTTTATTATGTTGAGTTGAGAGTTAAGTTTTCATGGAATCCCTGACGTTACAACCTATCGCGCGGGTAGATGGCACCATTAATCTGCCTGGTTCAAAAAGTGTCTCGAACCGCGCTCTGCTGCTGGCAGCACTGGCAAACGGCACCACCGTCCTTACAAACCTGCTGGACAGCGATGACGTGCGCCATATGCTCAATGCGCTGAAAGCGTTGGGCGTTCATTACACTCTCTCCGACGATCGTACCCGCTGCGAAGTGACCGGCAACGGCGGCGCGCTGCAGACGGGGGAAGAGCTTGAGCTGTTTCTGGGCAACGCGGGTACCGCGATGCGTCCGCTGGCGGCGGCCCTGTGTCTGGGGCGCAACAACATTGTGCTGACCGGCGAGCCGCGCATGAAAGAGCGTCCGATTGGCCATCTGGTGGATGCCCTGCGTCAGGGCGGTGCGCAGATCGAGTATCTGGAGCAGGAAAATTATCCGCCACTGCGTCTGCGCGGGGGCTTTACCGGCGGTCACGTCGAGGTTGACGGCAGCGTCTCCAGCCAGTTCCTGACCGCACTGCTGATGACCGCGCCGCTGGCGCCGCAGGATACGGTTATCACGATTAAAGGTGAGCTGGTCTCCAAACCGTATATTGATATCACGCTGCACCTGATGAAAACCTTCGGCGTTGAGGTGGAAAACCAGTCTTATCAGCGTTTTGTCGTGCGTGGGGCGCAGCAGTACCAGTCTCCGGGCAGCTATCTTGTTGAAGGCGACGCCTCGTCGGCATCTTACTTCCTGGCTGCAGGCGCGATCAAAGGCGGTACCGTGAAGGTGACCGGTATTGGTCGCAACAGCGTGCAGGGTGACATTCGTTTTGCGGACGTGCTGGAAAAAATGGGCGCGGTTGTGACCTGGGGTGATGACTTCATTTCCTGTACTCACGGCGAGCTGAAGGCCATCGACATGGACATGAACCATATTCCGGATGCGGCGATGACCATTGCCACGGCGGCGCTGTTTGCAAAAGGCACCACCACGCTGCGTAACATCTACAACTGGCGCGTAAAAGAGACTGACCGTCTGTTTGCGATGGCGACCGAACTGCGTAAGGTCGGTGCTGAGGTGGAAGAGGGCGAAGACTACATTCGCGTCACGCCTCCTGCAAAACTGCAGGTTGCCGAGATCGGCACCTACAACGATCACCGTATGGCGATGTGCTTCTCGCTGGTGGCACTGTCCGACACGCCTGTGACCATTCTCGATCCGAAATGTACGGCGAAAACGTTCCCGGACTACTTTGAACAGCTGGCACGCATTAGCACGCTGGCCTGATGACGCTTGCCGCATCACCTGATGCGGCATTTCCTTACGCTTCCTGACGAACACTTCCGTTCATTTCTTCTACACTCTGCTTCAATCAATCCGTAATTTGCACGCAAAGGTAACAGTTGCGCACGTTGACGCGTATAATGCGCGGCGTTCATGTAAACGGTATGCCTTATTTAAGGAGAAAAAGATGACGGCAATTGCCCCGGTAATCACCATTGACGGGCCGAGTGGCGCAGGGAAAGGGACTCTGTGCAAAGCGATGGCGGAAGCATTGCAATGGCATCTTTTAGATTCGGGAGCAATCTATCGCGTGCTGGCCCTGGCTGCGCTGCATCATCATGTGGACGTGGCGTCAGAAGAAGCGCTAGTTCCGCTGGCTGCGCATCTTGATGTGCGTTTCGTGTCGACCAATGGCAACCTGGAAGTCATCCTTGAAGGGGAAGACGTGAGCGGGGAAATCCGTACTCAGGAAGTGGCGAATGCGGCCTCTCAGGTAGCGGCCTTCCCGCGCGTTCGTGAGGCGCTGTTACGCCGTCAGCGCGCGTTCCGTGAGGCCCCGGGTTTGATCGCGGACGGACGCGATATGGGAACCGTGGTATTCCCTGATGCACCTGTGAAAATTTTCCTTGACGCCTCTTCGGAAGAACGCGCTCAACGCCGCATGCTTCAGTTGCAGGAAAAGGGGTTTAGTGTTAACTTTGATCGCCTTTTATCCGAGATAAAAGAGCGCGATGACCGCGATCGTAACCGCGCCGTCGCCCCACTTGTTCCAGCAGAAGATGCATTAGTTCTGGATTCAACCAGTTTAACTATTGAGCAAGTGATTGAAAAAGCGCTACAATATGCGCGCCAAAAACTGGCACTCGCGTAATCGCGACCGATTTAGCAGTACCCCCGCTGCAATGGATTGACGGCGGGTATGTGAAACAACCCCATCCGGCACGGAGCCAGGTGGACGTTAATATTAACCTGAAGATTAAACATGACTGAATCTTTTGCTCAACTGTTTGAAGAATCCTTAAAAGAAATCGAAACCCGCCCGGGTTCCATCGTTCGCGGTGTTGTTGTTGCTATCGACAAAGACGTAGTACTGGTTGACGCCGGTCTGAAATCTGAGTCCGCCATTCCGGCAGAGCAGTTCAAAAACGCCCAGGGCGAGCTGGAAATCCAGGTTGGCGACGAAGTTGACGTTGCTCTGGACGCAGTAGAAGACGGCTTCGGTGAAACCCTGCTTTCTCGTGAGAAAGCGAAACGTCACGAAGCATGGATCACGCTGGAAAAAGCTTACGAAGAAGCTGAAACTGTGGTCGGTGTTATCAACGGCAAAGTTAAAGGTGGCTTCACTGTTGAGCTGAATGGTATTCGTGCGTTCCTGCCAGGTTCTCTGGTAGACGTTCGTCCAGTTCGTGACACCCTGCACCTGGAAGGCAAAGAGCTTGAGTTCAAAGTAATCAAGCTGGACCAGAAGCGTAACAACGTTGTTGTTTCCCGTCGTGCCGTTATCGAATCCGAAAACAGCGCAGAACGCGATCAGCTGCTGGAAAACCTGCAGGAAGGCATGGAAGTCAAAGGTATCGTTAAGAACCTCACTGACTACGGCGCATTCGTTGACCTGGGCGGCGTTGATGGCCTGCTGCACATCACCGACATGGCGTGGAAACGCGTTAAGCACCCAAGCGAAATCGTGAACGTGGGCGACGAAATCACTGTTAAAGTGCTGAAGTTCGACCGCGAGCGTACTCGTGTATCCCTCGGCCTGAAACAGCTGGGCGAAGATCCATGGGTAGCTATCGCTAAGCGTTACCCAGAAGGGACTAAACTGACTGGTCGCGTAACCAACCTGACTGACTACGGCTGCTTCGTTGAAATCGAAGAAGGCGTTGAAGGTCTGGTGCACGTTTCCGAAATGGACTGGACCAACAAAAACATCCACCCATCCAAAGTTGTTAACGTTGGTGATGTAGTGGAAGTGATGGTTCTGGATATCGACGAAGAACGTCGTCGTATCTCCCTGGGCCTGAAGCAGTGCAAAAACAACCCATGGCAGCAGTTCGCGGAAACCCACAACAAGGGCGACCGTGTTGAAGGTAAAATCAAGTCTATCACTGACTTCGGTATCTTCATTGGCCTGGACGGCGGCATCGATGGCCTGGTTCACCTGTCTGACATCTCCTGGAACGTTGCAGGCGAAGAAGCAGTTCGTGAATACAAAAAAGGCGACGAAATCGCTGCAGTTGTTCTGCAGGTTGACGCAGAGCGTGAGCGTATCTCCCTGGGCGTTAAACAGCTCGCAGAAGATCCGTTCAACAACTGGGTTGCACTGAACAAGAAAGGCGCAATCGTAAACGGTAAAGTGACTGCAGTTGACGCGAAAGGCGCAACCGTAGAACTGGCTGACGGCGTTGAAGGTTACCTGCGCGCTTCTGAAGCTTCCCGTGACCGCGTTGAAGATGCCACTCTGGTTCTGAACGTAGGCGACGACGTTGAAGCTAAGTTCACCGGTGTTGACCGTAAGAACCGTGCAATCAGCCTGTCTGTTCGTGCTAAAGACGAAGCTGATGAGAAAGATGCAATCGCAACTGTTAACAAACAGGAAGATGCAAACTTCTCTAACAACGCAATGGCTGAAGCTTTCAAAGCAGCTAAAGGCGAGTAATATCAGGTTCTCAGCATCATTTGCGCTGTAACGCATTTACAGCGCGAAGGATGAGGAGCAAACTTGACAGATTACAGGATTCGTCCTGTAATCAATAACAAAGGGCGGCTACGGCCGCCCTTGTTTAATGAGCTGTTCAGCTAATTGGTTTGAAAGGAACCGGAGGAATCATGACCAAGTCAGAATTGATTGAAAGACTTGCCAGTCAGCAACCGCATATCCCTGCCAAGGCAGTGGAAGATGCCGTAAAAGAGATGCTGGAGCATATGGCCTCCACTCTTGCCCAGGGCGAGCGCATTGAAATCCGCGGTTTCGGTAGTTTTTCTCTGCACTATCGTGCTCCACGTACCGGGCGTAACCCGAAAACTGGCGATAAAGTCGAGCTGGAAGGTAAGTACGTTCCACACTTTAAGCCGGGTAAAGAACTGCGCGATCGCGCCAATATTTACGGCAACTGAGTTTAGCCAGCCGGTTAAACTGGGTTCGAAAGAAAGCACCTGCGGGTGCTTTTTTTGTCGCTGTCGCTTTCTTTCTCAAGGTGCCCCGCATTTTCCGTTTCGTTTTCTGCAACCCGTTAAATACCTTGCTGCGCTTGCCGTAAATCGTATTCTTCACACCTGACGACCGCTCAGCCTGCTTGCATACTGCCACCCTGAAACAGGGAGGTAGCAATGGGAATTCCCGCGCTTAGCATCTGCGCCATTCTGGCGATAGTTCCGTTACTCTGGTTACCTGAACTGCCTTCCCCCAACACCGTTTGGGTAATGATGGCTGGCGGGCTAGCGCTTGCTGCATGGCAAAACAGTCGACTGAAGTATGCGGGTATGACGCTGTTATTTTGTGCCTGGGGCATTTTTGCCGCGCAGGAGAGCATCTGGCCGATGCAGCATTTAACAACGGGGGCCGTGCAGGCTGAGATAGAGCTCACCGCGACCGACGGCGCCACTCAACATCAGGGAAGCATTCTAAGCGTCAATGGCAAGCGCTGGTGGGCCTCTACCGGCGTAACGCTGTATGGCAATTATCTGCCGCAAAAGGCGTGTGCAGGGCAGCGCTGGAGCGTGACGCTCAGGCTCAGGCCTGCACACGGCGAACTCAACGACGGCGGTTATGATGCTCAGCGCAGCGCTTTTGCCCGACATCAAACGCTGAGCGGGCGCTTCACCCGTGCGGAGATCGTCGACGGGCGCTGCAGCCTGCGAGCGCAATATCTGATGTCGCTGCAAAACCGACTGTCGGCTTACCGCTGGGGGGCGGTTATCCTGGGGCTTGGGATGGGAGAACGCCTGGAAGTACCCCGTGAAATAAAAGACCTGATGCGGGAAACCGGCACGCTGCATCTGATGGCGATTTCAGGTCTGCATATCGCGCTGGCAGCCTCTCTCGTCTGGTTACTTGCACGTGGACTCCAGTTTTTATTACCCAGCCACCGCGTCCACTGGCAAATGCCTCTCCTTGCCGGGTTGTTCTTTGCTGCTTTCTACGCCTGGCTTACGGGCCTGCAACCGCCTGCGCTGAGGACGATCATCGCCCTTGCGGTGCTTGCTCTGTTGCGGATTACTGGCCGTCAATGGTCTCCCTGGCAGGTTTGGAGCTGCTGCATCGCGGCGATACTGATTAACGATCCCCTGGCCGTACTTTCGCAGAGTCTGGTTCTGTCAGCCTTTGCCGTCGCCGCGCTGATTTTCTGGTTTCAGTGGCTGCCTTTTCCCGACTGGAATTGGACACGACGGATGCGGCCGCTACTGAACCTGATTTATCTGCAGGTCGGGATGTTGCTGCTGCTCATGCCGTTACAGGTTCTGATTTTCCATGGCTTCAGCTTCTCCTCCCTGGTCGCGAATCTCTTTGCCGTTCCCCTGGTAACGTTTGTCTCCGTCCCGCTGATCCTGCTCGGTATGCTGCTCCATTTGCTACCGCTGGCTGCGGTAGAAAGTGCCATCTGGTTTGCCGCCGATAAGTCGCTTGCGGGACTCTTCTGGCTACTGATGCGCCTGCCAGATGGCTGGCAGAATGTCGATCAACGCTGGCAAATCATGGCATTACTGCCGTGGTTGAGTATTATTGCCTGGCGTTTTCGTGCCTGGAAAACCGTTCCTGCCGTTTGTCTTGCAGGCAGTGTCCTGCTGACATTTCCCCTCTGGCGAGCGGAAAAAAGCGAGAGCTGGACGCTGCATATGCTGGACGTGGGGCAGGGGCTGTCCATGGTGATTGAAAGGCAGGGAAAAGCCATTCTCTTTGATACCGGGCTCGCCTGGCCGGGCGGAGACAGCGCGCAGCGGTTAATTATTCCCTGGCTTCGCTGGCATCACCTACGGCCAGAAGGAGTGATTCTCAGTCATGAACACCTCGACCATGCAGGAGGCCTCGCGTCGTTGCAAAAAGCATGGCCGGATATATGGGTAAGAAGCCCGTTACGCAGGACGGGGCACCGCCCTTGTTTTCGTGGGCAGAAATGGGAATGGCAGGGATTAACCTTCACCGTCCACTGGCCTCCTGAAAATTACCCGGCCCAGGGGAATAACCATTCCTGTGTGGTAAAGGTGGACGACGGGGAGCAAAGCGTTCTGCTAACAGGGGACATTGAAGTGCAGGCGGAACAGGCTATGCTTAGCCATTACTGGCGTCATCTGAGGGCCACGCTCATACAGGTCCCCCATCATGGCAGCAATACCTCGTCTTCATTGCCGCTGGTACAGCGGGTGGAAGGACAGATCGCCCTGGATTCTGCGGCCCGCTATAACGCATGGCATTTCCCGTCGGCAAAAGTCGTTCGACGTTATCGAAAAGAGGGGTATATCTGGCACGATACCCCTCATTCAGGACAAATATCGGTGACATTCTCGCAACATCACTGGCAAATCCGGCGCTTGCGAGAGCAAATTTTACCACGTTGGTATCATCAGTGGTTTGGCGCGCCCGTCGATAACGGGTAGAATATGCGGCTATTTCAACAATGCTGGTTTTTTGAATGCATAACGACAAAGATCTCTCCACGTGGCAAACGTTCCGCCGACTCTGGCCGATGATTGCCCCTTTTAAAGCAGGCTTGATCGTGGCGGGTGTAGCGTTAATCCTCAACGCAGCCAGCGATACCTTTATGCTATCGCTTCTCAAACCGTTACTGGACGACGGTTTTGGTAAAACGGATCGCTCAGTGCTGCTATGGATGCCTCTGGTGGTTATCGGACTGATGATCTTACGCGGTATCACCAGCTATATCTCCAGCTACTGCATTTCCTGGGTATCCGGGAAAGTAGTGATGACCATGCGCCGTCGGCTGTTCAGTCACATGATGGGCATGCCGGTTGCGTTCTTTGACAAGCAGTCAACCGGGACGCTGCTGTCGCGGATCACCTACGACTCCGAGCAGGTTGCCTCTTCCTCTTCCAGCGCGCTGATTACGGTTGTGCGCGAGGGCGCGTCGATTATCGGCCTGTTCGTGATGATGTTCTACTACAGCTGGCAGCTGTCGCTCATCCTTATCGTTCTGGCACCTGTGGTTTCTATTGCTATCCGCGTCGTCTCAAAACGCTTCCGTAATATCAGCAAGAATATGCAGAATACGATGGGGCAGGTGACTACCAGCGCAGAGCAGATGCTGAAAGGGCATAAAGAAGTGCTGATTTTTGGTGGTCAGGACGTTGAAACCAAACGCTTTGATAAAGTGAGCAACAAAATGCGTCTGCAGGGGATGAAAATGGTCTCGGCCTCTTCTATCTCCGACCCGATTATTCAGCTGATTGCCTCACTGGCGCTGGCGTTCGTTCTGTATGCGGCAAGCTTCCCGAGCGTCATGGAGACGCTGACGGCGGGTACCATCACCGTGGTCTTCTCCTCAATGATCGCCCTGATGCGTCCGCTGAAATCACTGACAAACGTCAACGCCCAGTTCCAGCGTGGGATGGCGGCCTGTCAGACCCTGTTCAGCATTCTGGATTCCGAACAGGAAAAAGATGAAGGCAAACGCGTCATTGAGCGCGCGAACGGCGACGTTGAGTTCCGCAATGTGACCTTTACCTATCCTGGCCGCGAAACACCGGCTCTGCGCAATATCAACCTGACCATTCCGGCGGGGAAAACCGTTGCGCTGGTAGGCCGTTCCGGCTCGGGTAAATCGACCATTGCCAGCCTGATCACCCGTTTCTACGACATTGACGAAGGTGAAATTCTGTTAGACGGTCACGATCTGCGGGAGTATACCCTGCAGTCGCTCCGTAACCAGGTGGCGCTGGTCTCCCAGAACGTGCACCTGTTCAACGATACCGTGGCAAACAATATTGCTTATGCACGCACTGAAGAGTACAGCCGCGAGCAGATTGAGAACGCCGCACGTATGGCCTACGCGATGGACTTTATCAACAAGATGGATAACGGTCTGGATACCATCATCGGCGAGAACGGTGTACTGCTCTCCGGTGGGCAGCGTCAGCGTATCGCCATTGCCCGAGCGCTGCTGCGCGACAGCCCGATCCTAATCCTGGACGAAGCGACCTCTGCGCTGGATACGGAATCTGAACGCGCGATTCAGTCGGCGCTGGATGAGCTGCAAAAGAACCGCACCTCGCTGGTGATTGCGCACCGTCTGTCGACTATCGAGCAGGCTGATGAAATCGTCGTGGTTGAGGATGGGGTCATTGTTGAACGCGGAAGCCATGCTGATCTGCTGGAACACCGCGGCGTTTACGCTCAGCTTCATAAGATGCAGTTCGGCGAATGATTGCACGCATCTGGTCCGGTGAATCCCCGCTGTGGCTGCTGCTTTTGCCGCTCTCCTGGCTCTACGGCCTGGTGAGCGGCATTATCCGTCTGCTTTATCGTCTTGGGGTGAAGCGGGCCTGGCGCGCGCCGGTGCCCGTTGTGGTTGTCGGTAATCTTACGGCGGGCGGTAACGGCAAAACGCCGGTGGTGATCTGGCTGGTGGAGCAGTTGCAAAAGCGCGGTATACGCCCGGGCGTGGTATCGCGGGGATATGGTGGTAAAGCGGCGCATTACCCGCTGTTGCTGACAGCGGAAACCACGACGGCTGAAGCGGGTGATGAACCGGTATTGATTTTCCAGCGTACTGGCGCCCCTGTTGCGGTCTCCCCGGTGCGCAGCGATGCCGTCCGGGCCCTGCTTGCCGAACATGCGGTACAGATCATTATCACTGACGATGGTCTGCAGCATTATGCCCTGGCGCGAGATAAAGAGATTGTGGTCATCGACGGGGTTCGCCGTTTTGGGAACGGCTGGTGGTTACCTGCCGGACCCATGCGCGAACGCGCTTCGCGTCTGAAGTCCGTGGATGCGGTGATCGTGAACGGTGGTGAGGCGAAAACGGGTGAAATCCCGATGCACCTGCAGCCGGGTCTGGCAATCAACCTGGTGACGGGTGAACGCCGGTCGGTTTCAGAGCTTCCTTCACTGGTAGCGATGGCGGGCATTGGTCATCCGCCGCGCTTCTTCGCGACGCTGGAACAGTGTGGTGCCCGGCTGGAAAAACGCGTTCCGCTGGCCGACCACCAGGCGCTGGTGGAAGGGCAGGTCGCTGCCCTGACCGTACCCGGGCAGACGCTGATCATGACCGAAAAAGATGCGGTGAAATGCCGCGCCTTTGCGAAAGATAACTGGTGGTATCTGCCGGTTGACGCCGAACTCAGCGGTGAGCAGCCGGAACATTTGCTCAAGGAACTGATTGCGTTGGTGCACTAAAGGCTTACGCGGTTCTGGTGGCGCTTTGACTGACAGGAAAACGCATGTCTTTACCGCAACTCTCGCTCTCAGCCGCACGTAATCTCCACCTTGCCGCGCAGGGGCTGCTCAAAAAGCCCCGCCGTCGCGCGCAGCCTGCCGATATTCTATCTACCGTACAGCGCATGTCGCTACTCCAGATCGATACCATTAATATTGTGGCACGTAGCCCTTACCTGGTGCTGTTCAGCCGCCTGGGGAGCTATCCTTCTCAGTGGCTGGATGAGGCGCTCAGCAAGGGGGAGTTGATGGAGTACTGGGCGCACGAAGCCTGCTTCCTTCCCCGCAGCGATTTTGCCCTTGTGCGTCACCGTATGCTTGCGCCGGAAAAGATGGGCTGGAAATACCGGCAGGCGTGGATGCAGGAACATGCGGCTGAAATAGAGCAGCTCATCGCGCATATTCAGGAAAACGGTCCTGTACGCTCCGCCGATTTTGAACACCCGCGCAAAGGTACAAGTGGCTGGTGGGAGTGGAAGCCGCACAAGCGTCATCTCGAAGGCCTGTTTACCTCAGGCAAAGTCATGGTGATTGAGCGGCGTAATTTTCAGCGCGTCTACGACCTCACGCATCGCGTGATGCCCCACTGGGACGACGAGCGCGACCTGCTTACCCAGGAGGCGGCTGAGGCCATTATGTTAGAAAACAGCGCCCGTAGTCTGGGGATTTTTCGCTCGCAATGGCTGGCAGATTACTATCGCCTGCGCCAGCCCGCGCTGAAACCGCTGCTGGACATGTGGCAACGCGAACAGCGCGTCATTCCCGTTACCGTGGAAACGCTGGGCGAAATGTGGCTACATGCGGATCTCCTCCCGCTATTGCCTCAGGCCCTGGAGGGGAAACTGCAGGCGACCCACAGCGCGGTATTGTCGCCTTTCGACCCGGTCGTCTGGGACAGAAAACGCGCCGAGCAGCTCTTTGATTTCAGCTACCGGCTGGAATGTTATACCCCGGCCCCAAAGCGCCAGTATGGCTACTTTGTTTTACCGCTCCTGCATAAGGGGCAGCTGGTCGGGCGCATGGATGCCAAAATGCATCGCAAGACCGGCACGCTTGAAATCATTGCGCTTTATTTGCAAGAGGGCGTCAGGGTGATGGCGAGCCTGGAAAAAGGGTTAACGTCCGCCATTAGCGAATTCGCGCGCTGGCAGGGGGCCGACGACGTGACGCTGGGCCGGGTACCTGATGGATTGTTTACATCCTGTCGAAGTGGCTGGGAAACAGGCACGCCCTGAAAAAGGAATGTGTTAAGCTTTAGCGATTACCCATACGGAGGAACTATGGATCACCGTTTACTTGAAATTATTGCCTGCCCGGTATGCAACGGCAAACTCTACTACAGCCAGGACAAACAAGAGCTCATTTGCAAGCTGGACAGCCTGGCTTTCCCGCTGCGCGACGGTATTCCGGTATTGCTGGAAAACGAAGCCCGTTCCCTGGTGGCAGAAGAGAGCAAACCATGAGTTTTGTTGTCATTATTCCTGCGCGTTACGCTTCAACCCGTCTGCCGGGTAAACCGCTGGTGGATATCAATGGCAAGCCGATGATCGTGCATGTCCTTGAGCGGGCGCGTGAATCCGGTGCTGACCGTGTGATTGTTGCCACCGATCATCCGGATGTCGCTCGTGCGGTTGAGGCGGCAGGCGGCGAGGTATGCATGACCCGCGCAGATCACCAGTCCGGCACCGAGCGTCTGGCGGAAGTGGTTGAGAAATGCGGTTTCAGTGATGATACGGTTATCGTAAACGTGCAGGGTGACGAGCCGATGATCCCCGCGGTGATTATCCGTCAGGTGGCCGAAAACCTGGCGCAGCGTCAGGTCGGAATGGCCACGCTGGCGGTACCCATTCATCATGCAGAAGAAGCTTTCAACCCGAATGCGGTGAAGGTCGTCATGGATGCGGAAGGCTATGCGCTCTATTTCTCCCGTGCCACGATCCCGTGGGATCGCGATCGCTTTGCGCTTTCTAAAGAGACCATCGGTGATACCTTCCTGCGTCATATTGGGATCTACGGCTATCGCGCCGGCTTTATTCGCCGCTATGTGGCCTGGGCCCCGAGTCCGCTGGAGCATATCGAAATGCTGGAGCAGCTCCGCGTGCTCTGGTACGGCGAGAAAATTCACGTTGCCGTTGCTGAGGAAGTCCCCGGCACGGGCGTAGACACCCCTGAAGATCTTGAGCGCGTTCGCGCTGAATTGCGTTAATCTTACCGGCATCTCTCCGTTGGGAGAGATGCACTCTCCGGTTTATTTTTCACTTTCTTTTTCCTGATTGATCTCTTCCGGGTGACATCTTCATTAAGGACGCTCATTATAAAAGCAGTAGTCTTAATGGGGGTAATCTCATATGGAACAGCTGCGTGCCGAACTTAGCCATCTGCTGGGTGAAAAGTTAAGCCGGGTCGAATGCGTGAGTGAAAAAGCCGATACCGCGCTCTGGTCGTTGTACGACAGTGAGGGTAACCCAATGCCGCTGATGGCACGGAGTTTCACGTCACCCGGCGTTGCCAGGCAGCTTGCATGGAAAATGTCGATGCTGGCGCGGGAGGGAACCGTGCGTATGCCAACGGTGTACGGCGTGATGACCCATGAGGAACACCCCGGCCCGGACGTACTGCTGATTGAACGTTTACGTGGTGTACCCGTTGAAGCGCCCGCGCGAACGCCGGAACGCTGGGAACAGCTAAAAGACCAGATTGTCGAGGCGCTGCTGGCATGGCACCGTCAGGATAGCCGCGGACTTGTCGGGCCGGTCGACAGCACTCAGGAAAATCTCTGGCCGCTGTGGTATCGCCAGCGGGTTGAAGTGCTGTGGGGAACGCTTAACCAGTTCAACAATACCGGTTTAACCATGCAGGACAAACGTATTCTCTTTCGCACCCGGGAGTGTTTACCGGCGCTGTTCGAAGGTTTTAACGATAACTGCGTGCTGATCCACGGTAACTTCACCCTGCGCAGTATGCTGAAAGACCCCCGCAGCGATCAGCTCCTGGCGATGGTGGGGCCGGGGATCATGCTCTGGGCTCCGCGCGAATATGAGCTGTTCAGGCTCAGCGACAGCGGGGCGGCGGAAGGTTTACTGTGGCATTACCTTCAACGCGCCCCCGTTGCGGAAGCGTTTCTCTGGCGGCGCTGGCTCTACCTGCTCTGGGACGAAGTTGCGCAGCTGGTTAACACCGGACGCTTTAATCGCGCAAACTTCGATCTGGCGACTAAATCACTCTTGCCCTGGCTCGCCTGAGGAACCTTTCAGCCACTGCCAGAGGCGTCCGAGCGTCTCATAACCGACGCGATCGCTATGCATCAGCCACATAGGGGAGGGGATTACCCGCTCCCACGGATTAAGCGGCGCGTCGATGGCCATCTGGTTCGCCGGTGCGGGAAGCGGGCGCAGGCCCTGTTTTTCAAAGAAAATCATCGCGCGTGGCAGGTGCGAGGCGGAGGTCACCAGTAAGAACGGGGCTTCACCAATCGCCTGCTTCACTGCGGCAGCTTCTTCTTCAGTATCTTTTGGGCTGTCCAACGTGATGATTGAGGAGCGCGGTACGCCGAGTGATTCCGCGACCCGGGCACCCGCTTCCGCCGTACTCACCGGGTTCGTTTTGGCCGCCGCGCCGGTGAAGATCATTTTTGATCCCGGATTCGCCAGCCAGAGGCGAATGCCTTCGTTTAGCCGCGGCAGGCTGTTGTTGATCAGGTTTGAGCTGGGGGCCCAGTCAGGATCCCAGGTATATCCGCCGCCCAGCAC
The DNA here is from genome assembly GCF_052974705.1 of Enterobacter sp. fkY84-1. Classification (NCBI taxonomy): domain Bacteria; kingdom Pseudomonadati; phylum Pseudomonadota; class Gammaproteobacteria; order Enterobacterales; family Enterobacteriaceae; genus Enterobacter; species Enterobacter sp. fkY84-1. Next base: position 1,556,573 of record NZ_CP169393.1, read on the forward strand.
AACGATGTACGCCACTTTCTGATTTCCCTGCCATGTCGGGTACCTGTTTTCGATGGGGCGTAACAGACCATCAGCCACCGGCTGCAGGCTCAGCAGCAGCAGGACCAACCAGCCGAACGTGATCAGCGTTTTGCCACTCTTCTGAAAGCGACTGAACCACACCAGCGCCAGCCCCAGCGCGATGATGATGAGCAGCAGCGGAAGGGGAAGCATCATCCCTCCAATGTATTTCTTAAGGGTAAAAAGCATCCTTTTTGGTTCCTTTTTTGACCATATAGCAGGTGATTGACGGTGATATTACACCAGAGAGGTTCATTCTCCGCGCGGGTGTGACAAAATAGCGGTTTTGCAGTTAGCGAGTGGAACTCTCCCAATGCGGGATCGCAATTTTGATGACATCGCGGAAAAGTTTTCGCGCAACATTTATGGCACCACGAAAGGGCAGCTCCGTCAGACGATCCTCTGGCAGGATCTGGACACCATTCTGGCTACCTTTGGTGGTCAAACGTTGCGCGTACTGGATGCCGGAGGCGGTGAAGGGCAGACGGCCATAAAAATGGCGGAACGCGGTCATCACGTCACGCTTTGCGATCTTTCTGCTGAAATGGTCGCCCGCGCGACGCGTGCGGCAGAAGAGAAAGGTGTGAGCGACAACATGCATTTTATACAATGCGCCGCTCAGGACATCGCACAGCATTTGGAAACCCAGGTTGATCTGATATTGTTTCATGCGGTGCTGGAGTGGGTTGCCGATCCGCTAAGCGTGTTACAAACCCTGTGGTCGATGTTGCGCCCGGGCGGCACGCTGTCGTTGATGTTCTACAATGCTAACGGCTTCCTGATGCACAACATGGTTGCGGGAAACTTCGACTATGTTCAGGTCGGGATGCCCAAAAAGAAAAAACGCACGCTTTCCCCGGACTATCCGCGCGATCCACAGCAGGTCTATGGCTGGCTGGAAGCGATTGGCTGGCAGATTGTCGGGAAGACGGGCGTCAGGGTGTTTCATGATTATCTGCGTGAAAAACACAAACAGCGTGACTGTTTTGACACCTTAACAGAATTGGAAACGCGGTATTGCCGCCAGGAGCCTTTTGTCAGCCTTGGCCGCTATATTCACGTCACCGCGCACAAGCCGCAGATGCAAGGATAACCTATGAGTGAATTTTCCCAGACAGTCCCCGAACTGGTTGCCTGGGCCAGGAAAAACGATTTCTCCATCTCGCTGCCGGTAGACAGACTCTCTTTCCTGCTGGCGGTTGCCACGCTGAACGGCGAGCGGCTGGATGGGGAAATGAGCGAGGGTGAACTGGTGGACGCGTTCCGCCATGTCAGTGATGCGTTTGAGCAAACCAGCGAAACCATTAGCGTGCGTGCCAACAACGCAATTAACGATATGGTGCGTCAACGTCTGCTGAACCGCTTTACCAGCGAGCAGGCGGAAGGAAACGCCATCTATCGCCTGACGCCACTGGGCATCGGCATCACCGATTACTACATTCGCCAGCGCGAATTTTCCACGCTGCGTCTGTCCATGCAGCTGTCGATCGTGGCCGGTGAGCTTAAGCGCGCCGCCGATGCGGCAGATGAAGACGGTGACGAATTCCACTGGCACCGAAACGTCTATGCACCGCTGAAATACTCGGTGGCGGAAATCTTCGACAGTATCGATCTGACCCAGCGCCTGATGGACGAACAGCAGCAGCAGGTCAAAGACGATATCGCACAGCTGCTGAATAAAGACTGGCGTGCAGCCATCTCCAGCTGTGAACTTCTGCTGTCAGAAACCTCCGGTACGCTGCGTGAGCTGCAGGATACGCTGGAAGCCGCAGGGGATAAGCTGCAGGCGAACCTGCTGCGCATCCAGGACGCGACGCTGGCGCACGACGATCTGCACTTTATCGACCGTCTGGTGTTCGACCTGCAGAGTAAACTGGACCGCATCATCAGCTGGGGCCAGCAGTCGATCGACCTGTGGATCGGCTACGACCGACACGTGCATAAATTTATCCGTACCGCGATCGATATGGATAAAAACCGCGTCTTTGCCCAGCGTCTGCGCCAGTCGGTGCAGACCTATTTCGATGCGCCGTGGGCGCTGACCTACGCCAATGCCGATCGTCTGCTGGATATGCGCGACGAAGAGATGGCATTGCGTGATGAAGAGGTAACCGGTGAACTGCCGCCGGATCTGGAATACGAAGAATTTAACGAAATTCGCGAGCAGCTTGCGGCGATGATCGAAGAACAGCTTGCTGTCTACAAAACCAGACAAGCTCCGCTGGATCTGGGGCTCGTGGTGCGCGACTATCTGGCGCAATATCCGCGCGCGCGCCACTTCGACGTTGCCCGCATTGTGGTAGACCAGGCGGTTCGCCTGGGTATCGCGCAAGCCGATTTCACCGGACTGCCGCCGAAGTGGCAGCCAATTAACGATTACGGAGCCAAGGTACAGGCGCATGTCATTGACAAATATTGAACAAGTGATGCCGGTTAAGCTGGCACAGGCGCTGGCGAATCCGTTATTTCCGGCGCTGGACAGCCAGCTGCGTGCCGGTCGTCACATTGGCTTAGACGAGCTGGATAATCACGCCTTTTTGATGGACTTCCAGGAGTACCTGGAAGAGTTTTACGCCCGCTACAACGTGGAGCTTATCCGCGCGCCGGAAGGGTTTTTCTACCTGCGCCCGCGCTCCACGACGCTGATTCCGCGTTCCGTGCTCTCCGAGCTGGATATGATGGTCGGCAAAATTCTCTGCTACCTCTACCTCAGCCCGGAACGTCTGGCGAATGAAGGGATCTTCACCCAGCAGGAACTTTACGACGAGCTGTTGACGCTGGCAGATGAGAGCAAGCTGCTCAAGCTGGTGAACAACCGCTCCACGGGGTCGGATCTCGATCGTCAGAAATTACAGGAAAAAGTCCGCTCTTCCCTGAACCGTCTGCGTCGTCTGGGGATGGTCTGGTTTATGGGGCACGACAGCAGCAAATTCCGCATTACGGAATCTGTCTTCCGCTTCGGCGCCGACGTGCGTGCGGGCGATGACGCGCGTGAAGCGCAGCTTCGCATGATCCGCGACGGTGAAGCGATGCCGGTGGAAAACCATTTGCAGCTCAATGATGAGCATGAAGAGAATCTGCCGGATAGCGGGGAGGAAGAGTAATGATTGAACGCGGTAAATTTCGCTCACTGACGCTGATTAACTGGAACGGCTTCTTTGCCCGAACGTTCGATCTGGATGAGCTGGTGACGACGCTCTCCGGCGGTAACGGGGCGGGTAAATCCACCACCATGGCGGCGTTTGTCACGGCGCTGATCCCTGATCTGACGCTGCTTCACTTCCGTAACACCACCGAAGCGGGGGCCACAAGCGGTTCCCGTGATAAAGGTCTGCACGGGAAGCTGAGGGCCGGCGTCTGTTATTCGGTTCTGGACGTCATTAACTCCCGCCATCAGCGCGTGGTGGTGGGCGTGCGCCTGCAGCAGGTTGCCGGTCGCGACCGTAAAGTCGACATTAAACCGTTCGCCATCCAGGGGCTGCCAACGTCTGTACAGCCGACGGCGCTGCTGACGGAAACCCTGAACGAGCGCCAGGCGCGCGTGCTGACGCTGCAGGAGCTGAAAGATAAGCTCGAAGCGATCGAAGGCGTGCAGTTCAAGCAGTTCAACTCGATTACAGACTACCACTCGCTGATGTTCGATCTCGGCGTGGTGGCGCGTCGTCTGCGCACGGCATCAGACCGTAGCAAATACTACCGCCTGATCGAAGCGTCCCTGTACGGCGGTATCTCCAGCGCCATTACCCGTTCCCTGCGCGACTACCTGCTGCCGGAAAACAGCGGCGTGCGTAAGGCCTTCCAGGACATGGAGGCGGCGCTGCGTGAAAACCGCATGACGCTGGAAGCGATTCGCGTGACCCAGTCTGACCGCGATCTGTTTAAACACCTGATCAGCGAAGCCACTAACTACGTGGCGGCGGACTACATGCGCCACGCCAACGAGCGCCGCGTCCACCTCGATCAGGCATTAGAATACCGCCGCGAGCTGTTTACCTCCCGCAAACAGCTGGTGGCCGAGCAGTACAAGCACGTCGAAATGGCGCGCGAGCTCGGCGAGCACAACGGTGCTGAAGGTGATCTGGAAGCCGATTACCAGGCCGCCAGCGATCACCTGAACCTGGTGCAGACCGCGCTGCGTCAGCAGGAGAAAATCGAGCGCTATGAAGCGGACCTCGACGAGCTGCAAATTCGTCTTGAAGAGCAAAATGAAGTGGTGGCCGAAGCCGCCGAGATGCAGGAAGAGAACGAAGCCCGCGCCGAAGCGGCCGAGCTGGAAGTGGATGAGCTGAAAAGCCAGCTTGCCGATTATCAGCAGGCGCTGGACGTGCAGCAGACGCGCGCGATCCAGTACACCCAGGCACTGCAGGCATTACAGCGCGCGAAAGAGCTGTGCCATCTGCCAGACCTGACGCCGGAAAGCGCCGACGAGTGGCTGGATACCTTCCAGGCCAAAGAGCAGGAAGCCACTGAGAAACTGCTGTCCCTCGAACAGAAAATGAGCGTCGCCCAAACGGCGCACAGCCAGTTTGAGCAGGCCTATCAGCTGGTTGTGGCGATTAACGGCCCGCTGGCACGTAACGAAGCCTGGGACGTTGCCCGCGAGCTGCTGCGCGACGGCGTGAACCAGCGCCATCTGGCCGAGCAGGTTCAGCCGCTGCGTATGCGTCTGAACGAGCTGGAACAGCGCCTGCGCGAGCAGCAGGAGGCCGAGCGTCTGCTGGCCGAATTCTGCAAGCGTCAGGGCAAACATTACGATTTTGACGAGCTTGAGGCCCTGCATCAGGAACTCGAGGCGCGTATCGCTGCGCTTTCAGACACGGTTTCCAGCGCTAGCGAACAGCGTATGACCCTGCGTCAGGAGCTGGAACAGCTTCAGTCCCGTTCGCAAGCGCTTCTGCAGCGTGCCCCGGTTTGGCTGGCGGCCCAGAGCAGCCTTAACCAGCTCAGTGAGCAGTGCGGCGAGCAGTTCGAATCCAGCCAGGAAGTCACTGAATACCTGCAGCAGCTGCTGGAGCGCGAGCGCGAGGCGATTGTTGAGCGTGATGAAGTGGGCGCGCGCAAGCGTGACGTCGACGAAGAGATTGAGCGCTTAAGCCAGCCGGGCGGTGCGGAAGACCCGCGCCTCAATGCCCTGGCAGAGCGTTTTGGCGGCGTGCTGCTGTCTGAGATTTACGACGACGTCGGCCTGGACGATGCGCCTTACTTCTCGGCACTGTATGGCCCGTCGCGTAACGCGATCGTGGTGCCGGATCTGTCGCTGATTTCTGAGCAGCTTGCCGGTCTGGAAGATTGTCCGGAAGATCTCTACCTGATCGAAGGGGATCCGCAGTCGTTCGATGACAGCGTATTCAGCGTCGACGAGCTGGAAAAAGCGGTGGTGGTGAAAATTGCCGACCGTCAGTGGCGCTACTCCCGCTTCCCGGAACTGCCGCTGTTTGGCCGCGCCGCGCGCGAAAGCCGCATCGAGAGCCTGCACGCCGAGCGCGAAACGCTGTCTGAACGCTTTGCGACGCTGTCGTTCGACGTGCAGAAAACCCAGCGTCTGCATCAGGCATTCAGCCGCTTTATCGGCAGCCATCTGGCCGTGGCCTTCGAAGCCGACCCTGAAGCGGAAATTCGCAAGCTCAATACCCGCCGTGGCGAGCTGGAACGGGCGATTGCCAGTCATGAAAGCGACAACCAGCAGAGTCGCGTCCAGTTCGAGCAGGCGAAAGAGGGCGTCGCGGCCCTTAACCGTATTCTGCCGCGCCTGAATCTGCTGGCAGACGACACGCTGGCCGACCGCGTGGATGAGATCCAGGAGCGTCTGGATGAAGCGCAGGAAGCCGCGCGCTTCGTGCAGCAGCACGGCAATCAGCTGGCGAAGCTGGAGCCGGTTGTCTCTGTCCTGCAGAGCGACCCGGAACAGTTCGAGCAGTTAAAAGAAGATTATGCCTGGTCACAGCAGGTGCAGCGCGAAGCGCGTCAGCAGGCGTTTGCCCTGACGGAAGTGGTGCAGCGTCGCGCCCATTTCGGCTACTCCGATTCGGCGGAAATGCTGAGCGGTAACAGCGATCTGAATGAAAAGCTGCGTCAGCGCCTTGAGCAGGCGGAAGCGGAGCGTACCCGCGCCCGCGAAGCGATGCGCAGCCACTCCGCTCAGCTGAACCAGTACAACCAGGTGCTGGCCTCGCTGAAAAGCTCCTTCGACACCAAGAAAGAGCTGTTAAACGACCTGCAGAAAGAGCTTCAGGATATCGGCGTCCGTGCCGACAGCGGGGCGGAAGAGCGCGCGCGCATTCGTCGTGACGAGCTGCATGCTCAGCTCAGCAACAACCGCGCGCGTCGCAATCAGCTGGAAAAAGCGCTGACCTTCTGTGAAGCGGAGATGGATAACCTGACCCGTCGCCTGCGCAAGCTGGAGCGCGACTACTTTGAGATGCGCGAGCAGGTCGTGACCGCGAAGGCGGGCTGGTGCGCGGTAATGCGCATGGTGAAAGACAATAACGTTGAGCGTCGTCTGCACCGTCGCGAGCTGGCGTATCTCTCTGCCGATGAGCTGCGTTCCATGTCGGATAAGGCGCTGGGTGCGCTGCGTCTGGCGGTGGCGGATAACGAACACCTGCGCGATGTCCTGCGTATGTCAGAAGATCCGAAACGCCCTGAACGTAAAATCCAGTTCTTCGTGGCGGTTTACCAGCACCTGCGCGAGCGTATTCGTCAGGACATTATCCGTACCGACGATCCGGTCGAAGCCATTGAGCAGATGGAAATCGAGCTGGGGCGTCTGACGGAAGAGCTGACCTCTCGCGAGCAGAAGCTGGCGATCAGCTCCCGCAGCGTGGCGAATATCATCCGCAAAACCATTCAGCGCGAGCAGAACCGCATTCGCCAGCTGAACCAGGGTCTGCAGAGCGTGTCGTTTGGCCAGGTGAACAGCGTGCGCCTCAACGTCAACGTGCGTGAAGCCCACGCGACGCTGCTGGAAGTGCTGTCTGAGCAGCACGAGCAGCACCAGGATCTGTTCAACAGCAACCGTCTGACCTTCTCCGAAGCGCTGGCGAAGCTGTATCAGCGCCTGAATCCGCAGATTGATATGGGACAGCGTACGCCGCAAACCATAGGGGAAGAGCTGCTGGATTACCGTAACTACCTGGAAATGGAGGTAGAGGTAAACCGTGGCTCCGACGGCTGGCTGCGCGCGGAATCCGGGGCGCTCTCTACCGGTGAAGCGATCGGTACCGGGATGTCGATTCTGGTGATGGTGGTACAGAGCTGGGAAGACGAAGCGCGCCGCCTGCGCGGCAAAGACATCTCCCCATGCCGACTGCTGTTCCTTGATGAGGCGGCGCGTCTTGATGCGCGCTCCATTGCCACGCTGTTTGAGCTCTGCGAACGTCTCGATATGCAGCTCATCATTGCGGCACCGGAGAACATCAGCCCTGAAAAAGGGACAACCTACAAGCTGGTGCGTAAAGTGTTCCAGAACAGCGAGCACGTTCACGTTGTCGGGCTGCGCGGCTTTGCGCCGCAGCCGCCGGAGTCACTGCCGGAAACCACGGCGGACGCTTCCTGAAGTGTCTTCTGACCCGAAGCGGCGCTCTGGCGCCGCTTTTTTTTTAAACTTAACTTGTGCTTAGGGCTGCGTTATCTTTAAACTTCTTTACATAAGGTAAGGCAACAGCTTAGCCGTCTACCTATAATGAAAGAAAGCCCCAACGTGATGGGCATGTCGTGAAAACAGGGGGCAAGGGATGTTGCTTAAGAAAGAATGTGGTCGTCAGCTGTCGGCGCTAAGTCTATGCCTGGCAGTGATGTTTGCTCCACTGTTAACCGCCCAGGCCGACGAGCCTGAAATTGTGCCGACTGACAGCTCGGCAACGACAGGCACGCAGCCTACGTCGTTGTCCCAGCCGCTGGAGCAATCTCCGGCGACAGCGATCATGGCCGGTATTAAGCCGCTGCCGGAAGGCATCGACGCCGAATCGCTCAGCCAGCAGCTGCAGTCGGGGCTGCCGTCAGGCTACACGCCTGTCTATCTCAATCAGCTCACGCTGCTTTATGCTGCCCGCGATATGAAACCGATGTGGGAAAACCGCGATGCCGTGCGCGCCTTCCAGCAACAGCTGGCGGAGGTCGCAATTGCAGGGTTTCAGCCGCAGTTTACAAAGTGGGTTGAACTGTTAACCGATCCTGCCGTAACAGGGCAGGCGAGAGATGTGGTGCTTTCCGATGCCATGATGGGTTACCTGCAGTTCGTGGCGGGTATTCCGGTCAATGGCAACCGCTGGCTGTACAGCGATAAGCCGTATAAGCTCGCGACGCCAGCGCTATCGGTGATTAACCAGTGGCAGTTAGCCCTGGATAATGGCGAACTGCCGCGCTTTATTGCCAGCCTCGCACCGGTGCATCCACAATACGCCACGCTTCACCAGTCGCTCCTCGCGCTGGTGGGCGACTCGCGCCCATGGCCGCAGATGCGCGGCGCCGCGACGCTGCGTCCGGGGCAGTGGAGCAGCGATGTGCCTGCTCTGCGCGAGATCCTGACGCGCTCGGGTCTTCTTGAAGGCGGGCCACATATCGCCCTGCCAGGCGACGATCCGCAAAACGCGGCGGTCAGCCCGTCAGCGCCCGTGAAAGAGAAAAAAGCGATTGCCGTCGGCAATAAACCCGCAGCATACGATCGCGAGCTGGTTGCGGCAGTGAAGCAATTCCAGGCCGCTCAGGGACTGGGAGCCGATGGCGTCATTGGCCAGACGACGCGAGACTGGCTGAACGTATCGCCTGCGCAGCGGGCAGGGGTGCTGGCGCTCAATATCCAGCGTTTGCGCCTGCTGCCGGGAACCCTTTCTACCGGCATTATGGTTAACATTCCGGCGTATTCCCTGGTCTATTACCAGGACGGTAGCGAAAAACTGGCGTCGCGCGTGATTGTCGGGCGTCCGGATCGCAAAACACCGATGATGAGCAGCGCGCTCAATAACGTAGTCGTTAACCCGCCGTGGAACGTGCCGCCGACGCTGGCGCGTAAAGACATTCTGCCGAAGGTCTGGAACGATCCGGGTTATCTGGAACGTCATGGCTATACGGTGATGCGTGGATGGAACAGTAAAGAGGCTATCGATCCTTATATGGTCGACTGGTCGACAATCACGGCGTCAAACCTGCCGTTCCGTTTCCAGCAGGCACCGGGGGCGCATAACTCTTTAGGGCGTTACAAATTCAATATGCCGAGTTCTGACGCTATCTATCTGCACGATACGCCGAACCACAACCTGTTCCAGAAAGATACGCGCGCGCTGAGTTCTGGCTGCGTGCGTGTGAACAAAGCCTCGGAGCTGGCCAATATGCTGCTGCAGGATGCGGGCTGGAACGATACGCGCATTTCGGATGCCCTGAAACAAGGGGATACGCGTTACGTTAATATTCGGCACAATATTCCGGTCAATCTTTACTATCTGACGGCGTTTGTGGGCGAAGACGGGCGGACTCAGTACCGTACAGATATTTACAATTATGATCTCACCGCGCGATCCGGCGCACAAATTTTGCCAAAAGCGGAACAATTAATCAGGTAAATGAAGCAGTTCGGGAAAATTGATTGTCGTAAGTTAGGGTGAATAAGGGGCTATATCGCTGCAAGCCGCGTATTCACTGGGGTTGGGCGCCTTGACGTACCCGGTTTTGCCAGTTAAGGTGCCCTTCGTGCGCTATGCATATTACGATTTCTTTTACCTGTAGACCTGATTATCATGGACAAATTTGACGCTAATCGCCGCAAACTGCTGGCGTTAGGTGGTGTTGCGCTTGGCGCAGCGGCCATCTTGCCGACGCCAGCATTTGCCACCCTCTCGACACCTCGTCCGCGAGTTTTAACGCTCAACAATCTTCATACCGGTGAGTCGCTAAAAGCGGAGTTCTTCGATGGCAGAGGCTATATTCAGGATGAATTAGCAAGACTTAACCATTTTTTCCGTGATTTCCGCGCGAATAAAATAAAAGCCATCGATCCAGGACTGTTTGATCAGCTTTACCGCCTTCAGGGCCTGCTGGGTACCAGCAAGCCGGTGCAGCTTATTTCTGGTTATCGCTCTGTTGATACCAATAATGAACTGCGCGCCCACAGTCGCGGGGTAGCGAAAAAAAGCTATCACACGAAGGGACAGGCAATGGATTTCCATATTGAGGGCGTTTCGTTAGCCAATATTCGCAAAGCTGCGTTATCTATGCGCGCAGGTGGTGTAGGATATTACCCCAGCAGCAACTTTGTGCATATTGATACCGGTCCGGTTCGGCACTGGTAATAACGAAACACAGGAGCAGTATGAACTATCGTATTATTCCGGTTACCGCGTTCTCCCAGAATTGCTCACTCATCTGGTGCGAACAGACTAAACTGGCCGCGCTTGTCGATCCCGGCGGTGACGCTGAGAAGATCAAGCAGGAAGTCGCCGACAGCGGCGTGACGCTTATGCAGATTTTACTGACGCATGGTCACCTCGACCATGTGGGCGCAGCGGCTGAACTGGCTGAACACTACGGCGTGCCGATTGTCGGTCCGGAAAAAGAAGATGAGTTCTGGCTACAGGGGTTACCCGCCCAAAGCCGCATGTTTGGCCTGGATGAGTGTCAGCCCCTGACGCCCGATCGCTGGCTGAACGAAGGAGAGCGCGTTAGCATAGGGAATGTGACTTTACAGGTGTTGCATTGTCCTGGGCATACGCCAGGCCATATCGTCTTCTTTGATGACCAGTCTCGTCTGCTGATTTCCGGCGATGTGATTTTCAAAGGTGGCGTAGGACGCAGCGATTTTCCGCGCGGCGATCACGGGCAGCTGATTCAGTCGATTAAACAGAAGTTATTGCCGCTGGGTGATGATGTGACGTTTATCCCTGGGCACGGTCCGATGTCGACGCTGGGCTATGAACGGCTCCATAATCCGTTCCTTCAGGATGAAATGCCTGTCTGGTAACCCGAATAAAAAAAGCCTGCATGATGCAGGCTTTTTTATGGGCGCAAATTACAGTACGGCGACAATCGCTTCGCACAGCGGCGCCATGTTGTCAGGCGTCATGCCTGCAACGTTCACGCGGCCAGACGCTACGGCGTACACGCCGAACTCTTCACGCAGACGCAGAACCTGCTCTTTGGTCAGACCGCTGAACGAGAACATGCCGTTCTGTTTGATGATAAAGCTGAAGTCGCGGTCCGCGCCTTTCTCCGCCAGGGTGTTCACAAACAGCAGGCGCATGCGTTGAATACGCTGACGCATATCGTTCAGCTCTTGTTCCCAGATGGCGCGCAGCGCATCGTTGCTCAGGATAGTCGCAACGACAGATGCACCGTGTGCCGGCGGGTTAGAGTAGTTAGCGCGGATAACGGATTTCATCTGGCTGAACGCGCGATCGACGGTTTCATCGTTAGCCGCAACCAGCGTACAGGCACCTACACGCTCATTGTACAGACCAAAGTTCTTGGAGTAGGAGCTTGCAACGATCAGCTCCTGATGCACCGCGGCGAACGCGCGCAGGCCTTCGGCATCTTCTTCCAGACCACGGGCGAAGCCCTGGTAGGCAAAGTCAAACAGCGGCAGCCAGCCTTTTTCTACGGACAGCTTCGCCAGATGTTCCCACTGCTCAAGCGTTGGATCGATACCGGTTGGGTTGTGGCAGCAGCCGTGGAACAGCACCACGTCACCTGCTTGCGCTTCGCTCAGGCTTGCCAGCAGGCCGTCAAAGTCCAGAGAGTGGTTTGCTGCGTCGTAGTAGGCGTATTCACGCACTTCCAGACCCGCAGAGTTAAATACGCTCTTGTGGTTCGGCCAGCTTGGATTGCTTACCCAGACACGCTTCACAGAGGTGTTTTTCGCAAGGAAATCCGCCGCCACGCGCAGCGCGCCGGTACCGCCCGGGGTCTGTGCCGTACGGGCACGTTTGTCACTCACAATTGCACTGCCTTTACCGAACAGCAGCTCCTGGGTGCAGCGACCAAATTCAGGGATACCATCAATACCGAGGTAGTTTTTGGTGGTTTCGTTTTCCAGCAGATACTGCTCAGCTTTCTTAACGCTGGTCAGTACCGGAGTTTTGCCGGTTTCATCTTTATATACACCAATACCCAGGTTGATTTTGCCAGGGCGGTCGTCGGCACGAAACAGATCGGCCAGGCCCAGAATCGGGTCGGCAGGAGCGGCGGTAATGTTCTCAAACATGACGAAGTTCCATTGTGATTACAGAAGTGAAATCCGCTATCAGGTTAACGGTAGATTTACAAAATGCCAACCGTTTGCGACGAAAAGCGTGCGGCTTTTCAAAAGTCGCCATTATTTTCTGTCAGGCATAAAAAAACAGGGCCGAAGCCCTGTTCATTAAGCATATAACAAAGAGGTGTACTGATTAGAACTGGTAGACGAGACCCAGTGCTACAGTGTCATCGTTGTTGATGCCCAGTTTGTTGTCATCTTTCAGCTGGTTGATCTGGTAGTCAACATAGGTGGACATGTTTTTGTTGAAGTAGTAAGTCGCGCCAACTTCGATGTAGTTGATGAAATCTTCATCACCAATGCCTTCAACATCTTTCGCTTTAGATTTGTAGTAAGCGATGGATGGACGCAGACCGAAGTCGAACTGATACTGAGCGACAACAGAGAAGTCCTGAGATTTGTTAGCGAAACCGCTGCTGCTCAAACGCGCGGCGTTGTGCATTTCGCCGTACAGCGCTGCCAGGTAAATGTTGTTTGCGTCATACTTCAGGCCAGTTGCCCACTGCTCAGCTTTATCGCCTTTACCCCAGACCAGCTTTTGCTGGCTGTTGGTACGGTCAGCTGCGCCGTACGCACCTACAACGCCAAAGCCTTCGAAATCATAGCTAACTGAGGTTGCCCAGCCGTCACCGTTAGAACGTACTGCATCATCACGGTCATTTTTGCCCAGATACTGAACGCCAAAGTTCAGACCGTCAACCAGGCCGAAGAAGCCGCTGTTACGGTAAGTCGCCAGACCACCATTACGGCTGGAGAAGAAGTTATCGCTCTTGCCAGTGTCGCCACCCCATTCTGGCAGCATATCGGTGATGCCGATTGCATCGTACACCAGGCCATAGTTACGACCGTAGTCGAAGGAGCCTGCATCACCGAATTTCAGACCTGCGAACGCCAGACGGGTTTTGTTACCGCTCTGAGCATCGGCGCCTTCGGAGTTGTTACCCTGGAAGTTGTATTCCCACTGGCCATAACCGGTCAGCTGGTCATTGATTTTCGTTTCGCCTTTGAAGCCCAGACGAGCGTAAGTCTGGTCGCCGTCGTTGCCAGCATAGTCAGAGAAGTAATGCAGACCAACCGCTTTCCCGTAAAGATCCAGTTTATTAGAGTCTTTGTTATAGATTTCTGCAGCGTTGGCTGCACCGGCTACCAGCAGGGCAGGGATTACCACTGCCAGAATATTGCGCTTCATCATTATTTATTACCCTCATTGGTTTTTTTATGACACTCGCCACTGCCGTCAATAAATTCTGTCAATAAATATTTCCGGAACTATTGATGAGAGTTTGGTGTCTTTATGTATCTGACAGGCATCTTTCCATTCGCCGAAGCGTTTCGCTAGCCTGAAAGTGCTACAATTCTCAAGATTGAGTAACCAAAAGAAAATATATGTAACTAAATGTGTATTTTTGGGAACTTTGTGAACCACCTCAAACTTCAGAACGCCCTGGTGAATTAAGCGACAGTATCTATCCTATATATATGAATTCCTTATGATTAATTTGGATAAAGGCAATTCATATAAACAGACGATAAACGACTCGTTTTTTCTTATGACGCCGAAAAGCCTTCTGGATGGCTGTAAAATTGGTTGAAATTTGTGCTATTGCTTGAGGATGTAATAAGCGCAATAAGAATGGGGTTTATTTTTTGTGGCTGGATATTTCGCGGAAACAAAACGTAACAGGTAGTGGTTGTGACGGGGTGAAGGTTTGAAGATGCTGACTTTACGCTGACGAAAACTGACAATACAGGATAAAATAATGGCCAGCACAGGCTGGCCATTTTAGTCTTTTACCGATTAGAAGCTGGCGTTACGTGGCGTACGTGGGAACGGAATCACGTCACGAACGTTCTGCACACCGGTCACGTAGGCAATCAGACGCTCAAAGCCCAGACCAAAACCGGCGTGCGGTACGGTACCGTAACGACGCAGATCGCGGTACCAGCTGTAGTCCGCAGGGTTAAGACCCATCTCTTCCATACGCGCGTCCAGCACGTCCAGACGCTCTTCACGCTGAGAGCCACCGATGATTTCACCGATGCCCGGCGCCAGGACGTCCATCGCTGCCACGGTTTTACCGTCTTCGTTAAGGCGCATATAGAAGGCCTTAATGTCTTTCGGGTAGTTTTTAACGACAACCGGCGCTTTGAAATGCTTCTCGGCCAGATAGCGCTCGTGCTCAGACGCCAGGTCTACGCCCCAGTAAACCGGGTTCTCGAACTTCTCACCGCATTTCTCGAGGATCGCCACCGCGTCGGTGTAGTCCACCTGCGCAAAATCGGCAGAGACGAAGCGCTCCAGACGGGCTACCGCGTCGCTGTCTACGCGCTCGGCGAAGAATTTCATGTCGTCCGGACGCTCTTCCAGCACCGCTTTGAAGACATACTTCAGCATCGCTTCCGCCAGACCCGCGACATCGTCCAGGTTGGCGAACGCCACTTCAGGCTCCAGCATCCAGAATTCCGCCAGGTGACGGCTGGTGTTGGAGTTTTCGGCACGGAAGGTAGGGCCAAAGGTGTAGATTTTAGACAGCGCGCAGGCGTACGTTTCGCCGTTGAGCTGACCGGATACGGTCAGGAAGGCCTCTTTACCAAAGAAATCTTTGTCATAGTCCACTTTACCTTCCGGGGTGCGCGGCAGGTTTTCGAGATCCAGCGTTGAGACGCGGAACATCTCACCGGCGCCTTCCGTATCGGACGCGGTGATCAGCGGGGTAGACACCCAGAAATAACCCTGCTCATCGAAGAAACGATGCAGCGCCTGCGCCAGCGTGTGGCGGACACGGGCAACCGCACCAATCAGGTTGGTACGTGGACGAAGGTGCGCCACTTCACGCAGATATTCAATGCTGTGACGTTTAGCCGCCATCGGATAGGTATCCGGATCTTCAACCCAGCCGGTGACTTCAATGGCAGAAGCCTGAATTTCGAAACTCTGACCCTGGCCCGGGGATGCCACGACCACGCCGGTGACGATAACGGAACAGCCCGTCGTCAGGTGCAGAACGTCATCATTGTAATTGGGCAGAGAATTATTAATGACGGCCTGTACAGGATCAAAGCAGGAACCGTCATAGACGGCAAGGAAGGAGATGCCAGCTTTAGAATCTCGGCGGGTACGCACCCATCCGCGCACGGTGACTTCTGAGTCAACGGCGACACGGCCCTGGAGTACGTCGGCTACAGGCACAACGCTCATAATATTCTCTCTGTTAATAGTCGGAAAAAATAAACACTTGTCCACCCTTATGGGGGGATATCTATGTTACCTGCCATCCGCTATCAGACAAGTAAATTTCGCGGTCAAAAGGGAAGAATTGAGAAATAAATAAGAAGAGGGGAGCCATGAAGGCTCCCTTAAGCGCTTAACTGGCTTTTTTGATCTGGGGAAGATCGAAGGCTTTGCGCAACGCGCGGACAAACGCCTTGTCATGGCAGATGGTTTTGCCCGGGCTGTCGGAGAGTTTCGCCACCGGTTTGCCGTTACATTCCACCAGCTTTATCACGATATTCAGAGGTTTTACCTGAGGAATGTCGCAGGTTAACCGGGTACCGATCCCGAAGCTCAGGTTCACTCTGGCGTTGAAATGGCGATAGAGTTCGACGGCTTTCGCCAGATCGAGATTATCGGAGAAGACCAGCACCTTGCTCATCGGGTCAATGCCCAGTTTCTCGTAATGGGCAATCGCCTTCTCACCCCACTCAACCGGATCTCCGGAATCGTGGCGCAACCCCTGATAACGCTCCGCAAATTCAGGTCCAAAGTCGCGCAGGAAGGCATCCATCGTAATACAGTCCGTGAGGGCAATTCCGAGTTGATTCGGGTACTCCGCAAGCCATGCGGCCAGCGCTGCGCGCTGGCTCTTGGCGAGGTCAGGGCTAATTTGCTGATGCGCCTGGAACCACTCGTGCGCCTGGGTACCCATTGGCGTCAGATTGAGGCGACGGGCCAGATCGTAGTTACTGGTGCCCACGAACCACGGCTCCTGCTGCAGACGTTTAACGATGGCCTCCTGTACGTCGCGCGAAAAACGGCGGCGGGTGCCAAAGTCCATCAGGCGGAAGCGGGACATGTCCAGCCCTGCGGTCAGCGTGGAGAAGTCAGCGAGTTTCTTTTCCAGCGAGGCCACCGCCTGCGCTACGCCCGTTTCCGGGGAACGGTAGCGGTGAGCCAGTTCACTGATTACCGCCAGAAGCGGCACTTCCCACATGATCACTTCCCGCCACGGACCTGCAAGGCGAATATCCAGCTTGCCGTTATCGTTAACCACGGTGACCTGCTCCGGCTTATAGCGGAAGTCGCGCAGCCAGTTCAGGTAGTCGGCTTTGAAGAAAGGCAGGCCAGAAAGCCACTGATATTCCTCGTCCTGCAGCGTCAGATGCTGCATAGCATTGACCTGTTCACGAATGGCGTCTGCGTAGATACCGAGCAAGTCGTCGCCACGGCAGCGGAATTCCGCCGCGACATGAACGTCATAGTAATGGTGGAAAACGGCTTGCTGCATGTGCAGTTTATACGCGTCGGTATCCAGCAACGTATGCAGAACTGGAGAAGCGAATTGAGTCATAGGTGCGCAGTAGCATCCTCTCACAGGAGCGTTTAGTACAATAAACAACTCCGGAGTATACCTTGTTTAGTGATTTATTGAACCCCGATCACAACATAAGCGCGTTTTATGGTCGAGGGCATTTTGTGCCCCGTGTTATACAAATGTAGCAAAAAAAGGTATTGACCCTGAAAAGATGAACATTCTGCATAGCGCGTTTTGCGCAACAGGAATATATTGAAACGTTACTCGACAAACGATGCATAAGGTTTTCTATGACACAACAGCCACAAGCCAAATACCGCCACGACTACCGTGCGCCGGATTATCTGATTAGCGAAATCGATCTGACTTTTGACCTGGATGCCACTAAAACCGTTGTCACGGCGGTGAGTCAGGTGACGCGCCACAGCGCAACTGCTGTGCCGCTGCGTCTGGATGGCGAAGACCTGACGCTGGTCTCCCTGCATATTAATGATGAAGCCTGGTCAGACTATAAAGAAGAAAACAACCAGCTGGTCATCGACAACCTGCCGGAACAGTTTACGCTGCGCATCGTGAATGAAATCAGCCCGGCCGCCAACACCGCGCTGGAAGGGCTTTACCAGTCAGGCGTGGCGCTGTGTACCCAGTGTGAAGCGGAAGGGTTCCGCCACATTACCTGGTATCTCGACCGCCCGGACGTCCTCGCGCGCTTCACCACCAAAATCATCGCCGATAAAACCCTGTATCCCTTCCTGCTCTCCAACGGCAACCGCGTAGGCGAAGGCGAGCTGGAGAATGGCCGTCACTGGGTTCAGTGGCAGGATCCGTTCCCGAAACCGTGCTACCTGTTTGCGCTGGTGGCGGGGGACTTCGACGTGCTGCGCGACACCTTCAAAACGCGCTCAGGCCGCGAAGTGGCGCTGGAGCTGTTTGTTGACCGTGGTAACCTGGACCGCGCGCCGTGGGCGATGACCTCGCTCATCAACTCCATGAAGTGGGACGAAGAGCGCTTTGGCCTCGAATATGACCTCGACATCTATATGATCGTTGCCGTTGATTTCTTCAACATGGGCGCAATGGAGAACAAAGGCCTGAACGTCTTTAACTCCAAATACGTGCTGGCGCGCACCGATACCGCCACCGATAAAGATTATCTCGATATCGAACGCGTCATCGGCCACGAATATTTCCACAACTGGACCGGTAACCGCGTCACATGCCGCGACTGGTTCCAGCTGAGCCTGAAAGAGGGCCTGACCGTCTTCCGTGACCAGGAGTTCAGCTCCGATCTGGGTTCACGCGCGGTGAACCGCATCAATAACGTGCGTACCATGCGCGGCCTGCAGTTTGCGGAAGATGCCAGCCCAATGGCGCACCCGATCCGTCCGGATAAAGTCATCGAAATGAACAACTTCTACACCCTGACGGTGTATGAGAAAGGCGCTGAAATTATCCGCATGATCCACACCCTGCTGGGGGAAGAGAACTTCCAGAAAGGGATGCAGCTCTACTTCGAGCGTCATGACGGCAGCGCGGCCACCTGCGACGATTTTGTGCAGGCGATGGAAGATGCTTCTAATGTCGATCTTTCCCACTTCCGCCGCTGGTACAGCCAGGCCGGTACGCCAGTTGTTACCGTCAAAGACGACTACAATCCGGAAACCGAGCAGTACACGCTGACCATCAGCCAGCGCACGCCGCCGACGGCAGAGCAGGAAGAGAAATACCCGCTGCATATTCCGTTCAGCATTGAGCTGTACGATAACGAGGGCAAAGTCATTCCATTGCAGAAGGGCGGCCACCCGGTACACCACGTGCTGAACGTGACCCAGGCCGAGCAGACCTTTATCTTCGATAACGTCTACTTCCAGCCGGTGCCTGCGCTGCTGTGTGAATTCTCCGCGCCGGTGAAGCTGGAGTACAAGTGGAGCGATCAACAGCTGACGTTCCTGATGCGTCACGCCCGCAACGACTTCTCCCGCTGGGATGCGGCGCAAAGCCTGCTGGCGACCTACATCAAGATCAACGTAAACCGTCACCAGCAGGGTCAGCCGCTGTCGCTGCCTGTTCACGTAGCTGACGCGTTCCGCGCGATCCTGCTGGATGAGAAGATTGACCCGGCGCTGGCCGCTGAAATTCTGACCCTGCCGTCAGCAACGGAAATCGCGGAGTTGTTCGAGATTATCGATCCGATCGCGATCGTGGCGGTGCGTGAAGCGCTGACCCGTACGCTGGCTGCTGAACTGGCGGACGAGTTCCTCGCCATTTATAACGCCAACAAGCTTGACGCTTATCGCGTTGAGCATGCGGACATTGGTAAACGTTCTCTGCGTAACACCTGCCTGCGCTATCTGGCGTTTGGTGAAACCGAGCTGGCGAACACCCTGGTGAGCAAGCAGTATCACGAGGCGGATAACATGACCGACGCGCTGGCCGCACTGGGCGCAAGCGTTGCCGCCGAACTGCCGTGCCGCGATGCGCTGATGCAGGAGTATGACGACAAGTGGCATCAGGATGGTCTGGTAATGGATAAATGGTTCATCCTGCAGGCGACCAGCCCGGCGGCCGATGCGCTCAGCAAGGTGCGCAGCCTGCTGAAGCATCGTTCCTTTACCCTGAGCAATCCAAACCGCGTGCGCTCGCTGATTGGCGCGTTTGCCAGCAGCAACCCCGCCGCGTTCCACGCCGAAGACGGCAGCGGTTATCAGTTCATGGTGGAAATGCTGACCGAGCTGAACAGCCGTAACCCGCAGGTGGCGTCGCGTCTGATAGAGCCGCTAATCCGCCTGAAACGCTACGATGAGAAGCGTCAGGCGAAGATGCGTGCCGCGCTTGAGCAGCTGAAAGGGCTGGAAAACCTGTCTGGCGATCTGTACGAGAAGATTGCTAAAGCGTTAGCGTAATAAAAGTTTACCCTCCCTCTCCCTGTGGGAGAGGGCCGGGGGTGAGGGCATCAGGCATTAGCCTTAGCTCGCTGTAACTCCGTGCTCCCGCGTTTCATCACCCGATCCAGCACTTCTGCCTCCAGCTCCGCCAGTCTTGCCGAGCCCACGTGACGAGGCCGTGGAAGATCCACCGTCAAATCCAGACCGATTTTTCCTTCCTCTATTAACAGCACCCGGTCGGCCATTGCGACGGCTTCGCTCACGTCATGCGTCACCAGCAGTACCGTAAAGCCGTGCGTCTGCCAGAGGGAACCAATCAAATCCTGCATTTCGATTCGCGTCAGGGCGTCGAGCGCGCCCAGTGGTTCATCGAGCAAGAGCAGGCCCGGACGGTGAATCAACGCCCGCGCCAGCGCCACGCGCTGCTTCTGCCCACCCGAAAGGGCAGCAGGCCATTCATCGGCGCGATTTTCCAGCCCAACGGCGGCCAGCGCCTGGCGGGCTTCATCCCGCCAGTTACCCTTAAGACCGAGCCCGACATTGTCGATAACCGATTTCCACGGCAGCAGGCGTGCATCCTGGAACATCATGCGGGTATCGTCCTGAATATTCGAAAGCGGCGTCGTTCCTGCCAGAATGTCGCCGCCGTTGGGGGCTTCCAGTCCGGCCAGCAGCCGTAGCAGCGTACTCTTGCCGCCGCCGCTGCGCCCGACTACGGCCACAAACTGCCCGGCGGGAATATGCAGATCCAGCCCGTTAAGAATGGTGTTATCGCCGTAACGTTTGGTGACACCGTTCAGCAGTAACGGGGTCCCCTGATTCAGTCGTGCAGTATTCATGCTTTCGCCTCCTGAAGGGTATAGGCCGGATTCCAGCGCAGCCAGCTGCGCTCCAGCCACTGGGCGCTGACGTCAGCGAGTTTGCCGAGCAGGGCATAAAGGATAATGGCAACTACCACCACGTCCGTTTGCAGGAATTCGCGGGCGTTCATTGCCAGATAACCAATCCCGGAGTTAGCTGAGATGGTTTCCGCCACAATCAGCGTCAGCCACATCAGGCCGAGCGCGAAACGCACCCCGACCATAATGGAGGGCAGGGCGCCCGGCAGAATCACATGAACAAAGAGGGAAAAACCCGATAAGCCGTAGCTGCGCGCCATCTCCACCAGACCACGATCGATATTGCGGATGCCGTGCCAGGTGTTGATGTAAATCGGGAACAGCGTGCCCAGCGCCACGAGGAAGATCTTGGCGCTCTCATCAATCCCAAACCACAGAATGACCAGCGGGATCAGCGCCAGATGCGGCACGTTGCGCAGCATCTGGATGGAGGTATCCAGCAGCCGCTCGCCCCAGCGTGAAAGGCCGCTCAGCAGACCCAGAACCAGCCCGATACTGCCGCCGATGGAAAACCCGATCGCGGCGCGCCAGGAGCTGATCGCCAGATGCTGCCACAGCTCTCCGCTGACGCTCAGCGACCAGAACGCTTCTACAACGCCCTCCGGAGAGGGCAGAATGCGGCTCGACAGCCAGCCGGTGGACGATGCGAGCTGCCAGAGCGCCACAATGCCGACGGGTAAAAACCACGGCGCGGCGCGCAGCAGCCATTTTTGTGAGGTGGCAGACATGATCCCTCCTTAGCTCTGTGCGGCTTTGCGTGGAATAAATTCGTTTGCCACGGCTTCGCCCTGCAGCTGGAGCTGCTGCGGCTGCGGAACCTCCGGAATGGCGACATCAAGATGCGGGAACAACAGCTCGCCGACCTTGTACGCCTCTTCCAGGTGCGGATAACCGGAGAGAATAAAGCTGTCGATACCCAGTTCGGCGTATTCATTGATGCGCGCGGCCACGGTCGGGCCGTCGCCGACCAGCGCCGTACCCGCACCGCCGCGCACCAGACCGACGCCCGCCCACAGGTTCGGGCTGATCTCCAGATTCTCGCGCTTCCCGTTGTGCAGGGACGCCATCCGGTGCTGCCCGACGGAGTCGGTTTTGGCAAACGCGGCCTGCGCTTTGGCGATGGTCTCATCGTCCAGATGAGAAATCAGACGGTCCGCCGCCCGCCAGGCCTCATCATTGGTTTCACGCACAATCACGTGCAGGCGAATACCGAAGCGCACCTTGCGGCCATGGGCGGCCGCTTTCGCGCGGACCTGAGCGATTTTTTCTTTCACCAGCTCAGGCGGTTCGCCCCAGGTCAGATAGAGGTCGACCTGCTCCGCTGCCAGATCCTGGGCTACATCCGACGACCCGCCAAAATAGAGCGGCGGGCGCGGCTGCTGCACCGGCGGGAAGTAGAGCTTCGCGTCGCGAACGTGAATATGCTTGCCTTCAAAGGTGACGGTTTCCCCTTCCAGCAGGCGTCGCCAGACGCGGGTGAACTCGGCGGAGGCCTCATAGCGTTCGGTATGGTCGAGGAACACGCCGTCGCCCGCCAGCTCCTGTGGATCGCTGCCCGTTACCAGGTTAAACAGGGCGCGGCCGTTGGACAGCCTGTCCAGCGTGGCCGCCTGACGTGCCGCCACGGTAGGGGAGACGACGCTCGGGCGTAACGCGACAAGGAACTTCAGACGCTGGGTGACCGGGATCATCGACGCGGCGACCAGCCAGGCATCTTCACATGATCTTCCGGTTGGGATCAGCACCCCGGTGAAACCGATTCGGTCCGCCGCCTGTGCAATCTGCTGCAGGTAGCCATGGTCAACCGGGCGTGAACCCTCTTCTGTACCAAGATAGTGTCCATCACCGTGGGTGGGTAAAAACCAGAAAAGATTCAGACTCATGATTTAGCTCCTTCTTTGCCTGCGGGTTGCCAGATGCGTTCGCGAATAGTGACCTGTTTTGGAACCAGGTGGTTTTGATAGAAGAGGTCAGCCGTTTGTTGCTGAAGTGCGGCGACGTGTGCGTCCACCGGCGTAATGGTGGTCGGCGGACGGTGGTTGAGATAGCTCGCGATCACCGGCTCAGGTAAGCCCATGGTTTTCGCCAGCAGGGCAATGCTCTCCTGACGCTGGCTCTGAGTCAGGGCATCGGCCTGGGTAAAGGTATCCAGCACGCCCTGAATAAATGCGCCGTTCTTTTCAGCGTAAGGGCGCGCGGCAAGATAAAATGAACCGGTCTGCTTCAGCGTGGTACCGTCTTTCAGCACGCGAACGCCACCCTGCAGCAATGCGGCGGAGTAGTACGGATCCCAGATGGCCCAGGCATCAACGTTCTTCTGCTGGAACGCGGCGCGCGCGTCAGCGGGAGTCAGGTAGACGGGCTGAATGTCGGTGAACTTAAGCCCGGCCTCTTGCAGAGCGCGTAGCAAAAGGTTGTGTGAGCTGGAACCTTTCTGGAAAGCGACCTTATGGCCTTTAAGATCGGCGACGCTTTTAATGTCGCTGTTTTCAGGCACCAGAATGACTTCGGCCTTAGGCTTTGGCGGCTCAACGCCAACGTAGAGGAGGTCCGCTCCCGCGGCCTGGGCGAATATAGGTGGGATATCGCCCGTGCTGCCGAGATCGATACTGCCCACGTTCAGGGCCTCCAGCATCTGCGGGCCGGCCGGGAACTCCACCCAGGAGAATTTGGTGTCCGGGAAGCGTTTTTCCAGAAGCTGGTGGCTTTTTGCCAGCACCATGCTGACGCTGCCTTTCTGATACCCGATACGTAAACTTTCCGGAGCCGTTTCTGCGGCATGGGCCAGCGAGGTAAGCGCCATCAAACCTGCCAGTCCGATGCGGGTTAACGTTTTAAACATGTGCGACTCCTTGAGGCTGACCAAACGCCGGGGCCTGGATATCCCGGCGATGCAGGGCATGCCAGAACGTTTCCAGAGCATTATCGAGGCGGGTTTGCAGGTTAGGCGTAAAGTGGGGTTTGTGTTGATAGTCGATGACCTGTGAGTCATCGGCGAAAACGCCGTGGAGGATCTCCTGCGCTTTCAACGCGTTCAGCACCGGCTTCAGGGCATAATCCACGGCCAGTAAATGGGCAACCGTACCGCCCGTTGCCAGCGGCAGCACCACCTTGCCGTCCAGCGCGCGTTCCGGAAGCAGATCGAGCAGGGTTTTCAGGGCCCCGGAAAAGGAGGCCTTATAGATGGGCGTTGCTACGATCAGGCCGTCCGCGCCGTTAAGTTGCTCAATGAGGGTTTTCAGCGCGGGGCTGTCGAAACGGGCGTAGAGCAAATCTTCAGGTTCGAAGTTATGCAGGTTCCAGTGGCACACTTCCACATCCAGAGCATTCAGTTTTTCACGGGCATATTCCAGCAGGGCGCTGGAGCGCGAAGGGAATCGTGGACTTCCGGCCAGGGTAATGACGCGCATACTTCCTCCTTATAACTAATTGTTTGCTTTTATCTAACATTCATAACAATTTTAAGGAGTGTGACACCGCGCGTTTATTCCACTAAATGATTTATCTGCAATTAAAATGCGAAAAAGTGCATAAGAAATGGACGGGGAGGTAAACGATTGCGTTTTACGCGGTTTTTTTTGCCGCAGGTCAATTCCCTTTCGCGATGGGATCGCCCATAATCCCCTCCCGGTTTGCACACCGGGAATCCAGGAGAGTTCATGTACTACCCCTTCGTTCGTAAAGCCCTTTTCCAGCTCGACCCTGAGCGCGCTCATGAATTTACATTCCAGCAATTACGTCGTATTACCGGCACGCCTCTGGCCGCGCTGGTGCGCCAGCATGTGCCGGTAAAACCTGTGCAGTGCATGGGGCTGACTTTTAAAAATCCGCTGGGTCTGGCGGCCGGTCTGGACAAAAATGGCGAGTGCATTGATGCCCTGGGCGCGATGGGCTTTGGCTCCATTGAAATCGGTACCGTCACCCCGCGCCCGCAGCCGGGAAATGACAAACCGCGCCTGTTCCGACTGGTGGAAGCCGAAGGGCTGATCAACCGCATGGGCTTCAACAACCACGGTGTTGATCACCTGGTCGAGAACGTAAAAAAAGCCCACTTTGACGGAATACTGGGCATCAATATCGGCAAAAATAAAGACACGCCGGTCGAGCAGGGTAAAGATGACTATCTGATTTGTATGGAAAAAGTCTACGCCTATGCCGGTTATATTGCGGTGAATATTTCGTCACCCAATACCCCGGGCCTGCGATCCTTACAATATGGTGAAGCGCTGGACGATCTTCTGAGTGCCATTAAAAATAAGCAAAATGAACTCCAGGCGATCCACCACAAATATGTTCCGGTCGCGGTTAAGATCGCCCCGGATCTTTCTGCCGAAGAATTGATCCAGGTTGCCGACAGTTTGGTTCGCCATAATATTGATGGTGTAATTGCGACCAATACCACGCTCGATCGTTCCCTCGTGCAGGGAATGAAAAACTGTGACGAAGCGGGTGGGTTAAGTGGCCGTCCGGTGCAATTAAAAAGCACCGAAATTATTCGTGCCCTGTCTGCGGAATTAAATGGCCGCCTGCCGATTATTGGCGTCGGCGGCATTGACTCCGTGATAGCTGCGCGTGAGAAGATGGCGGCGGGTGCGTCCCTGGTGCAAATCTATTCCGGCTTTATTTTTAAAGGGCCGCCGCTGATTAAAGAAATCGTTACGCATATCTAATCTTTTCTCGTAATCAGACAACCGGGGCTTTATTTCCAGCCCTGGTTGTTTTATATTCCGTCACTGTTGCTTATTTAGACATTATAGTCTTTTATTAATGGTGTTATAAACGAAGCGGCAAACAGGACATTTTTAGTACAGGACGTTTCGGGGACGGGAGAGAAACATGCGAATTAAACCTGACGATAACTGGCGCTGGTATTTTTGCGACGAGCATGACCGAATGATGCTCGACTTAGCCAATGGCATGTTGTTTCGCTCTCGTTTTGCCCGCCGAATGTTAACCCCGGACGCTTTTTCCCCGTCAGGCTTTTGCGTTCATGACGCTGCGCTTTATTTCTCCTTTGAGGAAAAATGTCGCGATCTGATGCTCTCGAAAGAGCAGCGCGCCGAGCTGGTATTAAATGCGCTGGTGGCTATCCGTTTCCTGAAGCCGCAAATGCCAAAGAGCTGGCATTTCCTGCCGCACGGCATGAACTGGACCCCGGCAACGGGCGATGCGGCCAGCGTCAACCTGAGCGATACCGCAGAAGAGGTGAGCCTGCTGGTGGTGGAGCCAGGCGAAAATGCCGCGCTCTGCCTGCTGGCCCAGCCTGGCGTGACGATTGCCGGGCGGACGATGCAGCTCGGGGATGCCATTAAGGTCATGAACGACAGGCTGAAGCCCCAGCTTCGCGTGGATGCCTTCAGCCTCGAGCAGGCGGTTTAAGCTTCCAGCTGTACGGACGTTTTCGGGACGCAGCTACAGCACAGTATTGTGCCGTCATTTCCAATTGCCGACTTTTTCAACGCACTCACTTCGCCATCCACCAGTCTGATACGACAGCATCCGCAAATGCCCGCGCGGCAGGAATAGGGTATGCGGATCCCCGCTTGTTCCAGCTGCTCAAGCAGCACCTGCTGGTTGTTACCCCGGATAACGTTGCCCTGCCAGTGAATATCTACCGCAGAGGCGACGTTGGTCTCAACGTCGACAAACTCCTCCTCCTGACCCGAGCCGTACACTCTCGCTGGCCCACGAGCAAGAATTTCGACCTCATCGCCGACGCGGATCGCGCCGCTGGAGCGTGGGATCAGGTTCTGGCCGAAATCGACATCGCCATTATCCTGCGCGGTGCGGAATGATTGCAGGGTTTTCAACGGTTCGCCGGAAGGATGCTTCTGGCCTTTCTCCGGGCTCACCGTGGTGAAAATGCAGCGGCTGCAGGGCTTCACCACGTCAAATATGACGCTGCCAATGCGGATCACTTTCCAGGTATCTTCGTCCCAGGCCTCGGCACCCGTCACCACCAGGTTCGGACGGAACTGTTCCATCTGAACGCTGGCTTTGCAGCGGCCCTGTAAATCACGCAGCGAGGCTTCGTTCGTCAGCAGGAACGGGAAGCCATCGGCGAAGGAGAGGGGAACGGCGTCGTGTCGCTTCACGCGACGCGTCAGTTCAGGTCCAACCCAGCGCAGCTGCACGTCGCGGGAGAAGAAGCCGCTTAACCAGCGGTTAATTTCATCCGGGGCGATGCGCGCGGTAAAGTGGTTCCCCCACACTTCCGTTGGCGCATCGACGGGCGCAAAATCAGCAAAGCGAATCACCGCGCTGGAACCGTCCGGCGCGGTAAGGTGCAAACCGTCGTGAAGCGGGGAAGGGGTAAAGCGAACCATCTGAGGGAACTGGCGTGCGGTAATAAACGTACCGTCAGGCTCGGTGACCATAAAAATGCGATCGAAGGCGAATCCGCTCATGTCGGCCAGCGCGTGAGAGACGCCGATGCCGCGCATGGATTTCACCGGATGAATAAAAAGCCTGGATAACGTCGCCACTGCACACTCCCTCGAATGAAAATAAGCCTTCAACTTTATGACATACACGCCATATTAGCTATAATGCGCGACAATTTTCTAAGAGTAAAAGTGACGATATGAATTCTCTGTTTGCCAGTACGGCCCGTGGGCTGGAAGAGCTGTTAAAAACTGAACTGGAAAGCCTGGACGCACAAGAGTGTCAGGTGGTTCAGGGTGGTGTCCATTTTGAGGGCGACACGCGGCTTATTTACCAGAGCCTGATGTGGAGCCGCCTGGCGTCGCGCATCATGCTGCCGATGAAGGAGTGCAAGGTTTATAGCGACCTTGACCTCTACACCGGCGTACAGATGATCGACTGGACAGAGATCTTCACCCCGAATGCCACCTTTGCGGTCCATTTCAACGGCGTGAACGACGAGATCCGCAACAGCCAGTACGGTGCCCTGCGCGTAAAAGACGCCATTGTGGACTGCTTTACGCGTAAAAATAAGGAACGTCCGAACGTCGATCGTGAAAACCCGGATCTGCGTATTAACGTCTGGCTGAACGGCGACACGGCGAGTATCTCTCTCGATCTGAGCGGTGCGGGCCTGCACCTGCGCGGCTACCGCGATCGTACCGGCATGGCACCCATCAAAGAGACCCTGGCGGCCGCCATTGTGATGCGCTCCGGCTGGCAGCCGGGCACGCCGCTGCTCGACCCGATGTGCGGTTCCGGTACACTGCTGATTGAAGCGGCCATGCTGGCCACCGACCGCGCCCCGGGACTCCATCGCGGCCAGTGGGGCTTCAAAGGCTGGGCGCAGCACGATGAAGCGCTCTGGAAAGAGGTCAAAGACGACGCGCAGACCCGCGCACGTAAGGGGCTGGCGGAATATACCTCTCATTTCTACGGCTCCGATAGCGACCCTCGCGTCATTGAGCGCGCGCGCAGCAACGCCCGCCGTGCCGGTATTGGCGAGCTGGTCACCTTCGAAGTAAAAGACGTGGCGAACCTGACCAACCCGCTGCCAAAAGGCCCGTACGGTACCGTGATCAGCAACCCGCCATACGGCGAACGTCTCGACAGCGAACCGGCGCTGATTGCCCTGCACAGCCTGCTTGGCCGCAACATGAAGGACCACTTCGGCGGCTGGAACCTGTCTCTGTTCAGCGCCTCGCCGGAACTGCTGAGCTGCCTGCAGCTGCGTGCCGACCGCCAGTTTAAGGCGAAAAACGGCCCGCTGGACTGCGTGCAGAAAAACTACCATCTGGCGGAGAAGGCGGCCGACAGTAAGCCGTCCGGCGTGGCGGAAGATTACGCTAACCGTCTGCGCAAGAACCTGAAGAAATTTGAGAAGTGGGCGAAGCAGGAGGGCATTGAATGCTACCGCCTGTATGATGCCGACCTGCCGGAGTACAACGTGGCGGTTGACCGCTACGCGGACTGGGTGGTGATTCAGGAATATGCGCCGCCGAAAACCATTGATGCGCAAAAAGCGCGTCAGCGCATGCTGGACGTTATTGCCGCCACCATCGCCGTGCTGGGTATTGCGCCAAACAAGCTGGTGCTGAAAACCCGTGAACGTCAGAAAGGTAAAAATCAGTACCAGAAGATGGGCGAGAAGGGCGACTTTATCGAAGTGGGCGAATATAACGCCCGCCTGTGGGTCAACCTGACCGACTATCTGGATACCGGCCTGTTCCTCGACCACCGTATCGCCCGCCGCATGCTGGGCCAGATGAGCAAGGGCAAGGACTTCCTGAATCTCTTCTCCTATACCGGCAGCGCCAGCGTGCATGCCGGTCTGGGCGGCGCGCGCAGCACCACCACGGTGGACATGTCCCGTACCTATCTGGAGTGGGCGGAGCGCAACCTGCGTCTTAACGGCTTAACCGGACGTCAGCATCGCCTGATGCAGGCTGACGTGCTGGGCTGGCTGCGCGACACCGACGAGCAGTTTGACCTGATCTTTATCGATCCGCCGACCTTCTCCAACTCCAAGCGCATGGAAGATAGCTTTGACGTTCAACGCGATCACCTGCGCCTGATGACCGACCTGAAGCGCCTGCTGCGTAAAGGCGGCACCATTATGTTCTCGAACAACAAACGCGGCTTCCGTATGGATCATGACGGCTTAGCAGCCCTGGGACTGAAAGCACAAGAAATCAGCCAAAAAACGCTGTCTCAGGACTTTGCCCGTAACCGCCAAATCCATAACTGCTGGTTGATTACCGCGGTCTGAAAGGAAAAATAAATGTCTTTAATTAGTATGCACGGCGCGTGGCTCTCTTTCAGCGACTCACCGCTTCTCGACAATGCAGAGCTGCACATCGAAGATAACGAGCGCGTCTGTCTGGTGGGCCGTAACGGCGCGGGTAAATCCACGCTGATGAAAATCCTTAACCGCGAACAGGGCCTGGATGACGGGCGCATTGTTTACGAGCAGGATCTGATTGTCTCCCGCCTGCAGCAGGATCCACCGCGTCACGTGACCGGCAGCGTGTACGATTTCGTGGCGGAAGGGATCTCCGAGCAGGCTGAATACCTGAAGCGCTATCACGAGATTTCGCATCTGGTGATGACCGATCCGAGCGACAAAAACCTCAACGAACTGGCAAAAGTGCAGGAGATGCTCGATCACCACGGTCTGTGGCAGCTTGAAAACCGCATTAATGAAGTGCTGGCGCAGCTCGGGCTGGAACCCGACATGGAGCTGTCGGCGCTCTCCGGCGGCTGGCTGCGTAAAGCCGCCCTGGGTCGTGCGCTGGTCAGCGGGCCGAAGGTGCTGCTGCTGGACGAACCGACGAACCACCTGGATATCGAGGCGATCGACTGGCTGGAAGGCTTCCTGAAAACCTTCAGCGGCACCATCATCTTTATCTCGCACGACCGTTCGTTTATTCGCAATATGGCGACGCGTATTGTCGATCTCGACCGCGGCAAGCTGGTGACCTATCCTGGCGATTACGACACCTATCTGCTGGAGAAAGAAGAAAACCTGCGCGTGGAAGAGCTGCAGAATGCGGAGTTTGACCGCAAGCTCGCGCAGGAAGAGGTCTGGATCCGCCAGGGCATCAAAGCCCGCCGTACCCGTAACGAAGGCCGCGTGCGCGCCCTGAAGGCGATGCGTCGCGAGCGCAGCGAACGCCGTGAAGTGATGGGCAGCGCCAAAATGCAGGTGGAAGAGGCGTCCCGTTCCGGCAAGATTGTCTTTGAAATGGAAAACGTTAACTATCAGGTTGACGG
The DNA here is from genome assembly GCF_052974705.1 of Enterobacter sp. fkY84-1. Lineage (NCBI taxonomy): Bacteria > Pseudomonadati > Pseudomonadota > Gammaproteobacteria > Enterobacterales > Enterobacteriaceae > Enterobacter > Enterobacter sp. fkY84-1. The sequence goes on from NZ_CP169393.1 coordinate 1,586,886, forward strand.
TAAAGTGCTGGTGAAAGACTTCTCGGCACAGGTTCAGCGCGGCGACAAAATCGCCCTGATTGGCCCGAACGGCTGCGGTAAAACCACGCTGCTGAAACTGATGCTCGGCCAGCTGCAGGCCGACAGCGGACGCATTCACTGCGGGACCAAGCTGGAGGTCGCCTACTTCGACCAGCACCGCGCGGAGCTGGATCCGGACCGTACGGTGATGGACAACCTCGCCGAAGGCAAGCAGGAAGTGATGGTGAACGGCAAGCCGCGCCACGTGCTGGGTTACCTGCAGGACTTTCTGTTCCATCCGAAGCGCGCCATGACGCCGGTGCGCGCGCTGTCAGGCGGTGAGCGCAACCGTCTTCTGCTGGCGCGCCTGTTCCTGAAGCCAAGCAACCTGCTGATCCTCGATGAACCGACCAACGATCTGGATGTCGAAACGCTGGAACTGCTGGAAGAACTGATTGACGGTTATCAGGGCACCGTGATGCTGGTCAGCCACGATCGTCAGTTCGTTGACAACACCGTGACCGAGTGCTGGATCTTCGAAGGTGAAGGGCGAATTGGTCAATATGTCGGCGGTTATCACGATGCAAAAGGGCAGCAGGCACAGTCGCTGGCGACGAAGCAGTCAAAGTCCAAAATAAGTTCTGAACCTGCTGTAACAAAAGCAGAAACTGTCAAGAAAACCTCGGCTAAACTAAGCTATAACCTGCAGCGCGAACTGGAGGGGCTGCCGCAGCGTCTTGAAGAGCTGGAGGCTGCGCTTGAGGATCTGCAAAAACAGGTTGCTGATGCGTCATTCTTTACCCAATCGCATGACTATACTCAGAAAGTATTGGCTGAAATGTCCGCGGCTGAAAAAGCCCTGGAAGACGCCTTTGAGCGCTGGGAGTACCTTGAGTCTCTGAAAAACGGCGCATAACAGGGATAACATATGTGTGACCAGCACCATGCCGACAGGCATATTTTATGCTCGCAATGCGATATGCTCGTGGCGTTGCCAGAGCTTGGTCACGGACATAAAGCCCTGTGTCCACGCTGTGGCGCGACGTTGACAACCGAGTGGGACGCGCCGCGGCAGCGTCCCACTGCTTACGCGCTGGCAGCACTGTTCATGCTGCTGCTCTCTAATCTCTTCCCCTTCATCTATATGAAGGTGGGGGGGATCACCAGTCAGGTGGATCTGCTTGAAATCCCGGGCGTGATGTTCTCGGAAGATTACGCCAGCCTGGGGACCTTCTTTCTCCTGTTTGTCCAGATAGTCCCGGCTTTTTGCCTGGTCGTCATCCTTTTGCTGGTGAACCGCGTCAGGATGCCGGCACCGCTGAAAATCCGACTTGCGCGTATTCTGTTTCAGCTCAAAAGCTGGGGGATGGCGGAGATCTTTCTGGCGGGGATCCTGGTCAGTTTCGTGAAGCTGATGGCGTACGGCGACGTGGGGATTGGCAGCAGCTTTATTCCCTGGTGTCTGTACTGCGTTCTGCAGCTGCGCGCTTTCCAGTGCGTGGACAGACGCTGGGCGTGGGATGATATCGCCCCGGCACCGACGCTTGCGCAGACGGTGAAGGTCGGCGTGCCCGGCATTCGTCAGGGGCTTCGCTCGTGCCCGTGCTGTACCGCCGTGCTGCCCGCCGATCTCGACGTTTGTCCGCGCTGCGAAACAAAGGGGCACGTACGCCGTAAAAATAGCCTGCAGTGGACGATGGCGCTGCTGGTCACGTCCGTCATGCTGTATCTGCCAGCCAATATTCTGCCAATCATGATCACCGATTTGCTCGGCGACAAAATGCCCTCGACGATCCTGGCCGGGGTGATACTGCTCTGGGGCGAAGGTTCCTATCCGGTCGCTGGCGTCATTTTTATCGCCAGTATTATGGTGCCTACCTTAAAAATGATCGCCATCGGCTGGCTCTGTTGGGATGCAAAAGGTCATGGGAAACGCGACAGCGAACGCATGCACCTGATTTATGAAGTGGTCGAGTTTGTCGGACGCTGGTCAATGATTGACGTGTTTGTCATCGCCGTTCTCTCTGCGCTGGTGCGGATGGGCGGTTTGATGAGTATTTATCCTGCGATGGGGGCTTTAATGTTTGCACTGGTCGTGATCATGACCATGTTTGCGGCCATGACCTTCGACCCTCGTTTATCGTGGGATCGTGAGCCTGAATCAAGCCATGAGGAAGAGTAAGAGCATGGAAAATAAGAGTGGAGAGGCGAAAGTGCAGAAGGTCAAAAACTGGTCTCCGGTGTGGATTTTTCCCATCGTGACTGCGCTGATCGGTGCCTGGATCCTGTTTTATCATTACAGCCATCAGGGGCCGGAAGTGACGCTGATAACCACCAATGCCGAGGGGATTGAGGGCGGTAAAACGACCATCAAAAGCCGTAGCGTGGATGTGGGCGTGGTGGAAAGCGCAACCCTGACCGATGATTTAACCCATGTGGAGATTAAGGCGCGTCTGAATGCCGGCATGGAAAAACTGCTGCACGGCGATTCCGTTTTCTGGGTCGTTAAGCCGCAGGTGGGGCGTGAAGGGATCAGCGGCCTGGGGACGCTGCTCTCGGGTGCCTACATTGAGCTGCAGCCGGGCGCTAAGGGTAACCAGCCGGCCCAATACCAGCTTCTGGATTCACCGCCGCTTGCACCGCCTGATGCCAAGGGCATCCGCGTGATCCTCGATAGTAAAAAAGCGGGTCAGCTCACGGCGGGCGACCCGGTTCTGTTCCGCGGCTACCGCGTCGGGTCGGTTGAGAAAAGCACGTTTGATCCACAGAAACGCGCGATCAGCTATCAGCTCTTCATTAATGCGCCAAACGATCGCCTGGTCACCAGCAACGTCCGCTTCTGGAAAGACAGCGGGATCGCGGTAGATCTGACTTCGGCAGGCATGCGCGTTGAAATGGGTTCGCTGACCACGCTGTTTGGTGGCGGCGTGAGTTTTGACGTGCCGGAGGGCCTGGATTTAGGGCAGCCGGTCGCAGAGAACACCGCGTTCCGTCTCTTTGACGATCAAAAAAGCATTCAGGATGCGCTCTATACCGATCACGTTGACTTCCTGATGTTCTTTAAAGACTCCGTTCGCGGCCTGCAGCCGGGGGCGCCTGTTGAGTTCCGCGGCATTCGTCTCGGTACGGTTGGGCAAGTGCCGTTCTTCGTTCCGGGCCTTCAGCAGGTGCTGGATGATGATTACCGCATTCCGGTACTGATCCGCATTGAACCAGAGCGTCTGCTTAATCAGATTGGTGAAAATCAGGATATCGCGACTCATATCACCCAGCTGATGGAACGCGGTCTGCGCGGGTCGCTGAAAACCGGCAACCTGGTCACCGGTGCGCTGTATGTGGATATGGACTTCTACCCGAAAGCACCGCCGATTACCGGTATCCGTGAATTCGGTGGCTACAAGATCATCCCAACGGTGAGCAGCGGTCTGGCGCAGATCCAGCAGCGTCTGATGGAGACGCTGGATAAGATCAACAATCTGCCACTGAATCCGATGATTGAAGCGGCAACAAACTCGCTGAGCGAAAGCCAGGCAACGATGCGCCGTCTGCAAACCACGCTGGATAACATCAACAAGATTACGGCGAGCCAGAGCATGCAGCAGCTGCCGCAGGACATGCAGAAAACGCTGCGTGAGCTGAACCGCAGTATGCAGGGCTTCCAGCCGGGATCAGCGGCCTATAACAAGATGGTGGCAGATATGCAGCGTCTTGATCAGGTCCTGCGTGAACTGCAGCCGGTGCTGAAAACGCTCAACGAGAAGAGCAATGCGCTGGTGTTCGAAGCGAAAGATAAAAAGGATCCTGAGCCGAAGAGGGCAAAAGAATGAAAAAATGGCTATTGATGGTTGGCGCTCTGCTGTTAACGGCATGCAGTTCAGGGGGAGATAATAAAAGCTATTATCAGCTGCCTGTGGCAACCCACAGCGGTGGGCAAAGCACGGCCAGTCAGGGAAACCGTCAGCTGTGGGTTGAGCAGGTCGCCGTGCCGGATTATCTGGCAGGAAACGGCGTGGTCTATCAGACCAGCGACGTGAAATACGTGATAGCGAGCAACAACCTGTGGGCCAGCCCGCTGGATCAGCAGCTGCGCAACACGCTGGTGGCCAATCTGGGCAGCCAGCTTCCGGGGTGGGTAGTCGCATCGCAGCCGCTGGGTAACGATCAGGATACGCTGAACGTCACCGTAACGGGCTTCCACGGCCGTTATGACGGTGCGGTGGTCATCAGCGGGGAGTGGTTGCTGAACCATCAGGGGCAGCTGATTAAGCGTCCTTTCCATCTGGAGCTGAAGCAGCAGAAAGATGGCTATGACGAAATGGTGAAAGTCCTGGCTCAGGGATGGGCGCAGGAGTCGGCCAGTATCGCGAGAGAGATTTCCCGGCTGCCATAAGTAAAATTCATCATCAGAAACCGCAATCGGTCTGTCGCTGATTGCGGTTTTTTTTTCGTTTTCAACTCAGGTTGTTACTTGTGCCACGTCACAATTTTTGTACAAATGAACTTCCAGCTAGCTCACAAATATGACACCCGTATGAATTTTGAACATTGACGATGCGACTAATTCGGGGTATTCGTTATCTGTGCCTGTGCAGATAGTGCAGACACTGTTTTCTTTCCACCAGACAAAAGAATGAGGGAAACGAGGCATGAAGAGACAGAAACGAGATCGCCTGGAACGGGCTCATCAACGTGGTTATCAGGCCGGCATCGCTGGACGTTCTAAAGAAATGTGTCCTTATCAGACGATAAATCAAAGGTCACAATGGCTTGGAGGCTGGCGAGAAGCCATCGGCGACAGGGCACTCATAGCCTGATAACGTCTCTTTCAAAAAAGAAACCTCCGCAATGCGGAGGTTTCGCCTTTCTGGAGGTGCGAAAGCACGATCAGAACGCGGACGTGTCCTGGAACAGGCCAACCTTCAGGTCGCTTGCGCTATAGATCAGACGACCGTCTACCAGCACTTCGCCATCTGCCAGGCCCATAATCAGGCGGCGGTTAACGATGCGCTTGAAGTGAATACGATAGGTCACTTTCTTCGCCGTAGGCAGAACCTGGCCGGTGAATTTTACTTCGCCCACGCCCAGCGCGCGGCCTTTACCTTCACCACCCAGCCAGCCCAGATAGAAGCCAACCAGCTGCCACATTGCATCCAGACCCAGACAGCCAGGCATTACCGGATCGCCAATAAAGTGGCAGCCGAAGAACCACAGGTCCGGGTTGATATCGAGTTCTGCTTCTACGTAACCCTTATCGAAGTTGCCGCCGGTTTCGGTCATTTTCACGACACGGTCCATCATCAGCATGTTCGGGGCCGGTAACTGTGGGCCTTTCGCGCCAAACAGTTCACCGCGACCAGAGGCAAGAAGATCTTCTTTTGTATAGGATTCGCGTTTATCTACCATGTTCTCAGTAAGCCTTATTTTAGTGAAGGACGCAGGATAGCTAACACGTGTACGCTGAACAAGTCCGATCAGTTCGAACTAAACCAGCCCAGCCAGCGTAACGGCCATGGATAACGGTGACGAGCATCCTGCTGTGTTGCCTGAGCAATGCGCTCCTGGATAGTCTGCATCAGGGTGGTTTGCCCTTCGCCATCCCATACCAGGTTTGTCAGTAAGGGTAGTGCATCCTCAATCCCTTCGATGGCCCAGATAGCGAACTGCTCTTGTTCAACCGCATCCAGAATCTCCTGACTGAGGCTTAAATGGCGTGCGTTGGGAGCCGGAATAATCACACCCTGCTTGCCGTTTAAACCGCGCTGCTGACAGATAGAGAAGAAGCCTTCAATTTTTTCGTTGAGGCCACCCACAGGCTGCGCACGGCCAAATTGATCCACCGAACCGGTGATCGCGATGTTCTGATTGATGGGCACTTCCGCCAGGGCGCTGATTAAGGCACACAGTTCAGCCATAGAGGCGCTATCGCCATCCACTTCGCTGTAGGACTGCTCAAACGTCAGCGAGGCGGAGAAGGGGATCTGCTGCTCAAGCTGCAGTTCAGACATCAAAAACGCCTGCATGATCATCATGCCTTTGGCGTGAATGTTTCCGCCCAGCTCGGCTTTGCGTTCGATGTCGGTAAACTCGCCGTCTCCAATATGCACAACGCAGCTAATACGGGACGGCTCCCCGAACGCGCGCGGATGGCCAGGGAATTCAATCACCGACAGGGCGTTGATCTGTCCGACGCGTTCGCCTTCGGTTTCCACCAGAATTTGTTCCAGCAGAATTTCATCCTGCATACGGTCAGCAAGATAGCCTTCCCGCCACTCACGCTGAGCCAGCATCTGGGTGAGCTGCTCCCCGCTGAACGCACCGCTACCGCTCACCACGCCCACTTCACGCAGCTGTTTGCCGATCCAGAGCGGGCAGAGTGGCAGCGTTTCCTGGTCACCGGTATAACGCACCGCTTCGCGGATCAGGCCTGGCCATGCGTCAGCCGCAGGCGTTGGCAGCGCAAAACGTTCAGCAACGGCCATCACCCACTGGCACCACTGCGCCATATCGTCGGCATCGGCAATCTGGATATTGTCTTCGTATTCGCTATACACCGCCTGTTCAGCCAGTTCAGGCTCCATTTCCTGGAAGTCTGCCAGCGATTCACGGTCGCCCGTCAGCACAACGGTTAATGACAGCGGCATAGACGGAACCGAGACAGGCAGAGGACGAGACTCATCGTAGCCAATCCAGTCGAAACGCTGCTGATGCACGATGGTTTTCAGACGCATCCACAGCAGCGGCTGCGAGAGCAGGGTACGCAGCGAGATGATCAGGACACCGCCATTTGCGCGATGTACCAGCCCAGGCTGCAGCGAAAGCTCGCCGTTAAACTGGCGCAGACAACCAAAGAGTTGTTCAGCCTCGACCCAGTTCGCGGTAATCACCTCGCCCTTAGCGGCAAAAAGGCCGTCGGCCTGCGCCGCCGGTTCGAAAGTAACATCATGTCCAGCGATACGATACTGGCCGCCAAAAACGGCGTTCGCTTCCGGCTTTAGCTGACGCACGGCATCCCCGAACAACGTCAGGTATTCCGCTTCTTCCGGGGCTTTGAGCAGCATGAAAGGCGCAGTTGCCCAGGGGCTTAATACCTGCTCCAGCGCATAATGCAAACGGGGCTGCGTATCGCTAAGGATGAATTCGTGTTCTTTTGCGAGATCTGGCTGTGCAAACAGTTCCTGATAACTTTCGGTATCCGGAACAAGGTCACGCCATGCAAGTTTCGTAATGGTCAAAGTTGATGTTTTTTAGTCAGATGTAAAAGCGTGGAGTATACCGTAAGCGGGGGGCTGTACCCAAGCAGGATTGGGGATTTCGACAGGGTGATTGGCTGCATTCACTCACAGGATATGATTTCTTTTCAGCAGATTGCTAAAAAACTGATATTCTGAACAGAGTTACGTGGTAACACTGAGATCGCAATGAAATATCAACAACTGGAAAATCTCGAAAGCGGCTGGAAATGGAAGTACCTGGTCAAAAAGCACCGTGAAGGGGAGCTGATCACCTGCTACATCGAAGCCAGCGCTGCGCAAGAAGCCGTGGATATTTTGCTGACCCTCGAAAACGAACCGGTACAGGTCAACGGCTGGATTGAGAAACACATTAATCCTGCGTTGTTAAACCGGATGAAGCAAACTATCCGCGCGCGACGCAAACGGCATTTTAATGCTGAGCACCAGCACACTCGCAAAAAATCAATCGACCTGGAATTTGTTGTCTGGCAGCGCCTGGCCGGGCTGGCACAACGACGGGGTAAAACGCTGTCGGAAACCATCGTGCAGTTGATTGAGGATGCAGAACATAAAGAGAAGTACGCCAACCAGATGTCGACACTGAAGAATGACCTTCAGGCGCTGTTGGGTAAAAAGTAGTTTTTTACTTTTCTTCAGACAATAAAAAACCCCGCATTGCGGGGTTTTTTTATAAGACGATAACTTATGCCGCTGGCTGAGTTACAACGTCTTTGATGCCTTTAACTTCGATCTCTACGCGACGATCTGGAGCCAGGCAGTCGATCAGTGCAGCGCGAGCTTTCACGTTGTCACAGGTGTTGCCAGTAACTGGGTTAGCTTCGCCCATACCACGTGGGGAGATCTTGTTAGCTGGGATACCTTTAGAGATCAGGTAATCAACAACAGACTGAGCACGTTTCTCAGACAGTTTCTGGTTGTAAGCGTCAGAACCGATGCGGTCGGTGAAGCCCAGAACCACTACAGAACCGTCTTTAGGATCCAGGTTGCTCAGCTGGGTGTACAACTGATCCAGTGCCTGCTGGCCTTCTGGTTTCAGAGTCGCTTTGTTGAAGTTGAACAGAACGTCAGACTTCAGAGTGAAGTGCTTGGTCTGTACTTCTGGAGCTGGAGCCGGCGCTGGAGCAACAACTGGAGCTGCTTCTTCCTGCTGGCCGAAACGGTAGGAAACACCTACGCTCAGCATGCCGTTGTCTGGACGAACACCAACGGTGTTGCCGTCGCCGATGTTGTTAACCCACTGGTATTCCAGACGGGTAGCGATGTCACGGGTCATAGCCCACTCAACGCCACCAGCGAATACTGGGGAAACACCGGTGTCATGGTCGTCGCCAGCGATGCTGTTGCTGGAGTCAGCGCGCCATACCATGCCGCCCAGACGGGTGTACACGTCCAGATCGTCAGTTACTGGGTAACCCAGTTTAGCGGTCAGCTGAACGCCCTGTGCTTTGAAAGCGCCGTTTACGGTGTCGCCTTTGTATGGCATACGACCTAACCAGTCGTAACCCATTTCAAAACCAACATACGGGTTAACCTGATAGCCACCGAACGCACCTGCACCAAGCTGGCTCTCGTGAGTTGGGCCATCATTGTTCAGGCTGCTGTTGTACCAGCCGGTGTCGTGGAACTGAGACCAGCCCAGTTTACCACCTGCATACCAGGTATTATCTTTCGGAGCGGCCTGCGCTACGGTAGCGAAGCCAGCCAGTGCCACTGCAATCGCGATAGCTGTCTTTTTCATTTTTTGCGCCTCGTTATCATCCAAAATTCGCCATGAAAGTCTCAAGAGAGAATCACGGTTAAATCCTTCACCGGGGGGCGTGGTCAAATATAAATCTACCGATATCTTCGGCTTAGGCCGAGCACCCCTGGCGATGTAAAGTCTACAACGTAGCTGAAAACTTACAAGTGTGAAGTCCGTCAGGCATATGAAAAAAAAAGTTCCGTATACCGATTATTTAACATTTTTTGAGCGAATTTTGTGCAATAAAATTAAGGAGAACCGCACCAGACAAGCCTTGCCGCAATTTTAAGGCCGGGAACTAAAATCCCATCTTGCGGTCAAAAAAAATTCCAGGAAAAATCTTAATTTCACTCAATGATACAAATTTGAGTGAATTTTTAGCCCAGAAAGTTGTCCTCTGCGGTAAGAATCCGATCGAACCGGACGCATAATGAACCCGATCGCATTCCCTTCTTCAGCGGCTTCAGTCAGTCGGAAATGTTCCTCTTCCGTCAATTCTTCCGGTAACCAGCCAATCACCACGCTGTAATTTCCTGTGCGTAACGCGCGAATCATCGACTCAACGGTATCGCAAGGCGGAAGTTGATTAATCTGCATGACCTTGGTCAGCGGAAGGCCTGCGGATTGAACCCACTCGCGACTCAGCTTTTGCTGAGGCGTGAGCCAAAGCTGCCAGCGCGATTGCTGACCGAGCTGTTGTAATAATGGCAGTAAAAGAAGTTGCGTTAACAAGGGCTGGTCTTCACGATAAACCACTTCACTGATAAGCCCTGTGGAAACACGCTCGACGGAATTCTGCGCGACATTGCCTGCAGCAGAAGAGAGAGAGGTTGCGCGATTTGCATAGCCTGAAGTGTGCATATTCATTCCAGCCCTGTAGTTACTGTATGGATATACAGTAACCCCTGTATGCCCAAAGATCAACCTCATTTTCGGAAAGCGACTCGCAAAATTCATTCAATCTTGATGCCCCTCGAAAAATCATCTTGCTCAACGACGATAAGTTGCCTATTTTCCTGCTAACGGATCCGCTAGTAAGAAATTTCGTTGTTAGCCTATGATTTTGAAGGGAAATATCATGAAAAAGATATCTTATGAACGGATTTATAAATCCCAGGAATACCTCTCTCCGTTGGGCGAGATTCATCATCGCGCGCTGTTTGGCGGTTACACCCTGGCAGTGGATGATGCGGTCTTTGCCATGGTGTCCGATGGCGAACTTTACCTTCGCGCGTGTGAAGAGAGTGCAAAATACTGTGTAAAAAATGCTTCCTCCTTCTTGACGTTGATGAAGCGAGGCCGCCCGGTACTGCTCAACTATTATCGTGTGGATGACGGATTATGGCAGGACAGGGAGCGGTTGCTTCAGCTCTCCTCGTTTGCACTCAGTGCGGCAAGGAAAGAGCGCTACCAGCGTCATCAACGAACCCGTCTTAAGGATCTGCCGAACCTGACCTTTCAGCTTGAAGTTTTGCTCTTTGAAGCCGGTATCACCAATGAAGAAACGCTGCGGGCGCTGGGCGCCAGAGCGAGCTGGCTGAAGATGCGGGCAAAGAATAAAGCACTCAGTATAAAAGTCCTCTTTGCGCTGGAAGGGGCTATCGAAGGGCTGCATGAGGCGGCGCTCCCGGCAGGTATCCGCCGGGAACTGACGGAGTGGTTTAATGCGCTGCCTGAGCCGCAGGAGAGTCGTTCCTCCAGGTAGCGATGTGCTGTTGCAGACGGCAAATTTCAGGCAGCAGAGCGATCAGCAGGCCTATCTGCTGAAGAACCAGCGGCGCTTTGCTGTCGTTTCCCGGGTCAAGATGCGCAATGCGTTGAGCCAGTTCATCCAGAGCCTGTCGAACGCGCGGTTCATCGGCCGGGCGGTGATGAAGCGCATCATCGACATAGCAGACGGCGTCATCGAGGAGGTTGAGAACCGCCGGGTTAGTGAGCTTTTCGCGGTGGGCCCCCAGCGTCGAAATATAGCTGGTGAAGGTATGGTTCAGGCAGAGCAGGCGGAACGCTGTCTCACGAATCTTAGCCGTGGCGCGCGGCTCCGTTGACATGTTAGAGACCACGGAGGCCAGTTCAGCATCACTGTTGTGCGCGTCGCGACGTGCTATCCGGTAAGCCAGACGGTTATCGCGGCCCTGGTGGTACTGCTCCAGAATTGCGTCAAGGTAACGACAGTTGGCATTCATCGCCCTGTCTACCACGCGCGGCAAATTGCGAAAACGCCAGTCCGGCCAGATAAAGCTGACCGCGGCCCAGGCAATCGCGCAGCCAATCAGCGTATCAATCACGCGTGGCAGGGCGACTTCAAACCCTTCACCCAGCAGATTAAAGCAGAGCAGCACCAGCAGCGTGATGAACATGGTGGCATGGGCGTACTGCACGTTGCGAAACGCGAAAAACAGCACGCCGGTGATCACGATCAGAATCAGTTGCCCTTCGACGGAAGGCACGAAATAAAGCACCGGCAGGCCGATTGCGACGCCGACCAGCGTGCCGATAATGCGCAGCGCAAGACGGTGTCGGGTGGCGTTATAGTTCGGCTGGCAGACGAACAGGCTGGTCAGCAGGATCCAGTAGCCATGATGCAGCCCGGTTATCTGGATAAAGGCATACCCCACGCACAGCACCAGCGACATTCTCACCGCGTGGCGGAAGAGAGCCGACTCCGGGGTAAAGTTGCGGCTCAGGCGTAGCCACATATCGCTAAAACTGTGCACGCTGTCATCAGCAAGCTGATTGTCGACCTCACTGCCCGGAAGCGCCATCGCCTGCTCGGACTCGATGGTCGCCAGCTGAGCATCAATTGCCCGCAGGTTGTTGAGCAGAAAGCCCAGCGCTTTGATGTGTTCCGGTGACGTTCCGCTGGCCTGAACGCGGTCGAGCGCTGCGTCCAGATGGCTAAATACGCGTTCAAAACGTGGGTCATGCTGATAGGGTGTGCGCAGCAGAATGGAGCGCGAGAGCTGCTGGCACGCCTGGGACTGCATGGAGAGCAGGCGCTGGAAGCGGAACATCACGTCGCTGTAGCGGAACTTCTCGCGCAGGGCGGCATACTGGACGTGCGAGGAGCTGGCGCGTTCATGAATGTCCTGGGCGGCAAAATAGTAGTGTAAGGTTCTTCGCGTTCCGCGCTGACCACGATCGCCGCGCAGACGGGTCAGCAGAGAGGCTTTTGTCTGGTTAAGGGTGGCGACCAGTTGACCATTTGCCAGCGCCAGATCGTAGAGCGGCGCCTGGCTTTCTTCCTCGATATCCGGGTCGAACAGCCGGGATTTCAGTTCAAGATAGTGGGCTAGCTGCTCAAAGCTGCGGGCAAGGTTGTCCTGCAGAGGACGAACAGGGAAGATCAGATGACCGGTTAAGGTCAGCAGGTTATACCAGATGGCGCCGAGCAACAGCAGAACCGGCTGCTGGTACCACTGGTCGTAGAGGGATGCGCCCAGCATGGTATAGATGGCGATCAGCAGGGCGCCAAAAGCGATAGTGGCATAGCGCTGCCCGAGGCCGCCCAGCAAAATAAACCCGCTGGTTGAGAGCGTCAGACCCAGGGCAAACAGCCAGGGCCAGGGGAAAAGTAACTCAACGGACGCTGACGCAATAAAAAAGCAGACGAGCGTGATGACCAGGTTGCGTAAACGCCCGGCCAGACGATCGTCCAGGTCCGCCAGCGCCCCGGCCACGACGCCCAGCGTGAGCGGGATGGTGAGCTTGACGTCATTCAGCCACCAGGGCAGGGCAACCGTGCCGCAAAGTGCGATAAATATCCTGACGTTATAAAGCCAGGTGCTGTTCCAGGTATAACGGCGAAGCAGTGGGCTTAGCATAAACGCGGCCAGTCCTTAGTTACTGAAAACGACGACGCGCATTGGCTTCACGCGCCGCCTGGGCCACTTCGACCGGAACAACCCTGCGCCCGACGGGCCAAAGAGCGATAGCGGCGATCTTAAAGTTCGCGATCCCCACCGGAATACCAATAATCGTGATGCACTGCGCAATACCCGCAAAAATATGCATGATGCAGAGCCACCAGCCGAAGAAAATCAGCCACAGAATGTTAAGCAGGGTACCCCCCGTATTCATCAGGGCGTTTTTGCTCTCCGGATTCAGCTCGTCAACGTGGATGGCTTCATTCCCGTAGGGGACGAAGGAGAGTTTTGTGATTTCCCAGCAGGAACGGGTCAGGGGGAGCGTGAAAATCAGGACGATGCTCACCAGCGTGGCAAAAAGCCAGGAAAGGGTGGTGGCAAAACCGCCCAGCACAAAATTCAACACATTCAGAACGGTACGCATAAACCCTCACTTCCTTTCGATAAAATTAACGCCCAATGATTGTAACGTTTTTTTAGGCTGGAGCACCTTAAAACTGGCAGTTACACTGTCAGGTAAATTATCTCTTCGTGGATTTGGCGGAACATGGAACTGAAAGCAACGTCGTTAGGCAAACGTCTGGCGCAACACCCTTACGACCGGGTGGTTCTCCTTAATGCCGGGGTAAAAGTCTCTGGAGAACGCCACGAATACCTTATTCCGTTTAATCAGCTTCTGGCTATCCACTGCAAACGCGGGCTGGTGTGGGGCGAACTCGAGTTCGTACTGCCTGACGATAAAGTCGTGCGTCTTCACGGCACCGAGTGGGCAGAAACCCAGCGTTTCCATCATCACCTGAACGCGCTCTGGCAGCAGTGGAGTCAGGATATGAGCGTGATTGCCGCCGGAGTGCTTCAAAAGGTGCTGGACGATATCGCGCAAAGCAACGCGCAGCATTCGTGGCTCACCCGTCAGCAGACCGCCGGGTTGCAGCAAAAGATCCGGCAGGCACTCTCGGCGCTGCCGTTATCCGTGGCGCGTCTTGAGGAGTTTGACAATTGTCGCGACGCCTGGCGCCAGTGCCAGGCCTGGCTGAATGATAAGGATAAAAGCCGACTCGCCCATAATCAGGCCTGGACGGACGCCATGCTCACCCAATACGCCGACTTTTTCAGTACGGTGGAGTCTTCTCCGCTTAATCCGGCTCAGGCGCGCGCGGTGGTCAACGGCGAGCAGTCGCTGCTGGTGCTGGCGGGGGCCGGTAGCGGTAAAACGTCGGTGCTGGTTGCGCGTGCCGGCTGGCTGCTGACGACCGGGGAAGCGGTCGCCGATCAAATTCTGCTTCTGGCCTTTGGCCGCAAGGCGGCCCAGGAGATGGACGAACGGATCCAGGAACGTCTGCATACCCGGGATATCACGGCCAGAACCTTCCATGCCCTTGCCCTGCATATTATTCAGCAGGGCAGTAAAAAAGTGCCTGCTATCAGTAAGCTGGAAAACGACGCGCAGGCGCGCCTGGCGCTGTTTATCAAAACGTGGCGCCAGCAGTGCAGTGAGAAAAAGGCGCAGGCGAAAGGGTGGCGCCAGTGGCTCGAGGAGGAGCTCAACTGGGACGTGCCGGAGGGCAGCTTCTGGCAGGATGACAAACTGGCGCGTCGGCTGGGTTCACGGCTTGACCGCTGGGTCAGCCTGATGCGAATGCACGGCGGAACGCAGGCAGAGATGATTGAAAGCGCGCCGGAGGCGATCCGCGATCTGTTTTCGAAGCGGGTCAAGCTGATGGCGCCGCTGCTGAAGGCCTGGAAAACCGCGCTGAAAGCGGAAAATGCCGTCGATTTTTCCGGCCTAATCCACCAGGCCATCATCATTCTGGAGAAGGGGCGCTTTGTCAGCCCGTGGAAACATATTCTGGTGGATGAGTTCCAGGACATCTCTCCGCAGCGCGCAGCCCTGCTTTCGGCGCTACGGGCGCAAAATAAGCATACTTCGCTGTTTGCGGTGGGTGACGACTGGCAGGCCATCTATCGCTTCAGCGGGGCGCAGCTTTCGCTGACGACCGCATTCCATCACTATTTTGGCGAAGGCGATCGCAGCGATCTGGACACCACCTACCGCTTCAATTCACGAATTGGTGAAATCGCCAACCGCTTTATCCAGCAGAACCCGCATCAGCTGGCAAAGCCGCTCAATAGCCTGCGGGCAGGGGATAAAAAAGCTGTGACCCTGCTGGCGGAAGACCAGCTGGAACCGCTGCTGGACAAGCTCAGCGGCTACGCGAAGCCTGATGAACGTATCCTGGTGCTGGCGCGATACCATCACCTCAAACCCGAGGCGCTGGAAAAGGCGGCCACCCGCTGGCCGAAGCTGCAGCTTGAATTTATGACGATTCACGCCAGCAAAGGGCAGCAGGCCGACTATGTGATTGTTATGGGGCTGAAAGAGGGGAGCGACGGTTTCCCGGCCCCGGCCCGCGAGTCGGTCATGGAGCAGGCCCTGCTGCCGGTGCCGGAAGACTTTCCGGATGCCGAAGAGCGGCGTTTGCTGTATGTGGCCATGACCCGCGCGCGCCATCGCGTCTGGCTGCTGTTCAATAAAGAGGAGCCATCCGTGTTTGTCGATATTTTGAAGAGTATTGATGTGCCGGTGGCGCGGAAGCCATAACGCCGCTGGGCAAGGATGGGTAGGCCGGGTAAGGCGTAGCCGCCACCCGGCAAAAAAAGCTACTTCAATCTCTCTGAAAGATAACGCTGATAGTCCGGAATAAGGATATCTACCGGCGAGTTAAACTGCGGCGATTCGATGATGAAATCCGCCGTCGAGAGGTTTGTCGCCACCGGAATATTCCACACCGTCGCCAGGCGCAGCAGGGCCTTGACGTCCGGGTCGTGCGGAACCGCGTTTAGCGGGTCCCAGAAGAAGATCAGCACATCAATCTTCCCTTCGGAAATCTGTGCGCCGACCTGCTGATCGCCGCCCATCGGGCCGCTCAGCATGGCGTTTACCTCCAGACCCGTTTCGCGCTGGATCAGGTTACCGGTGGTGCCGGTCGCCGACAGGGCGTGCTTTTCCAGCAAAGACTGATGGCGGCGAACCCAGTTAAGCAGCATTTGTTTACAGTGATCGTGCGCTACCAGAGCAATGTGTTTGCGTTCCGGGAGCGTGCGTGTTGTCAGTTCCATAATCATATCCATCAGGTTAACTGCCTACACGATGACGGGAACCGTCTGACGCTGCAAGAGAAAGGCGTAAAAAATGTGGCTTATGATGAAGGTTGTTGTTTTGCCCATTGTAAAAACCGGGCCCGCGTGTCGGCATCGGCCTGCTGGAACCAAAATTTAAGGCGCTGTTCCGTCAGGGCCTGGGACTGGGGGGGAATGACGTCCAGTTCAGAGACGCCGGAAAGCAGCGTACTGTCGTCGGCCATCATGGTGGCAAACTGAGGAAGCGACGCGCGTTTACCGGCTTTGTTATAGGTCTGCGTCGCGGCCTCGTAGTCCGGACCTTTCGGTGAAGTCGTCAGCGCCAGAATATCCAGCTTCGCCGGAATCGGCATCGCATCCCCGTCCAGCAGTTCAATGCGGGGAGACGCGTCGAAGGCCGCTGATTCCTTCTCCGTTTCAAGGCGTGGCAGGGTAATATTCACCTGACTGATTTGTCGGGTATTAAAGCTGACGATCAGCGGCGGGGAGATGTACATCCGTTGCTCGTGATTGGCCAGACCGATCGATTTTTCTACGCGGAATACCAGCTGATGCGGTCCGTTATCCAGCTCGATACTGTCCGCACCGCGCAATAACGAACTGGAGACCTTTTTTCCGTCCAGTACCAGAAGATCAATATCGGTAGAGAGCCGGAGCGTGGTCGCAAAAACGCAGACCGGCATCACTAATGCAATCAGAGCAGTGGCAATACCGGTTTTCATAGAAGGCTCCCGTCAGAAATCCTGTCGCCGCATTAATGTATCTAAATTTTTCGATAATCACGTTTACTAACATATAGACATATTTGGCCGTTTTGCCCTCATGCATCGGTATGGGATGGATGGTTGAGATGTGCGGTTTGGCGTACACTTTTAAAAAAGCCAGGAGAAAAACCATGAAAGAGAACGATATTGCCGAGATTCTGACATCCACGCGTACCATTGCGCTGGTGGGCGCGAGCGATAAACCCGATCGTCCCAGCTATCGGGTGATGAAATACCTTCTCGATCAGGGCTATCACGTCATCCCGGTCTCGCCAAAAGTGGCGGGGAAAACCTTACTGGGCCAGCAGGGTTATGCCACGCTCGCTGACGTGCCGGAAAAAATTGATATGGTCGATGTCTTCCGTAATTCCGAGGCGGCGTGGGAAGTGGCGCAGGACGCTATCGCCGTCGGGGCGAAAACGCTGTGGATGCAGCTGGGCGTGATTAACGAGCAGGCTGCCGTGCTGGCGCGGGATGCGGGGCTGAACGTCGTCATGGATCGCTGTCCGGCGATCGACATCCCCCGTCTGGGGCTGGCGAAGTAATAAAAAAAAGCCCGTTCATCGGGCTTTTTTTACACGCTTAGTTCCGCAGGCGCGGAGCCTGTAACTGTTTGCGGATAGTCTGAGCAAGTTCATCCATAGTGGGTTGCTCCGGATGCTCTTCCTGCAGCTCGCTGCTTAGCTGCGCTTCGGCAAGGTAGGTGTGGACGGGTTGCCCGTCGTCACCTTCCATCACCACATGGTACCAGGGTGCAGCGCGAAGCTCTGCGTTCACCGCCAGCTCGTCTGCTGACGGCTCATCAAGGGAATACTCCGGGTCGATATCCACGACCACACCCAAATACCCGAGCAAAGTGTGGCGGACCTGCTGGCCGATACCGAATTTGCTGGCAATCATAGTCACCTCCCGGGAAATACGACTTACACGTTATGTGCGGGCAATATTTCTCTTTTCAAGTTACATGACGCGACAGGCAAACCCTTTCAGATACAGTCCTTCCGGGTAGGTAGCAATCACGGGGTGATCGGCTGCCTGACGGAACTGCTCTATAAATTGTACATCACGGCCAGCATCTATTGCGGCATCAGCGATGATTTTCTGAAATAAATCTGTGGTCATCAGGCCGGAGCAGGAGAAGGTGAGCAAAACCCCGCCCGGGTTCAGCAACTGGATAGCCAGCATGTTGATATCTTTATATCCGCGGCAGGCGCCCATCAGCTGGCTTTTGTTCTCCACAAACTTTGGCGGATCCATCACGATGACGTCGAACTTCTCGCCCTGGTCGCGATATTTACGCAGCAGCTTGAAGACGTCGTCGCGTATAAATTCGGCTTTGCTCAAGTCCAGTTTGTTCAGCTCGACGTTCTGTTTTGCCACGTCCAGCGCTTCCTGCGAGGTATCCACGCTAACCACATGGGCACAGCCGCCCATCAGCGCCGAAACGGCAAACCCACCGGTGTAGGAGAAGCAGTTGAGCACGCGTTTGTCGGCAACGTACTGACGCGTCGCGAGGCGGCTGTCGCGCTGGTCAAGGTAGTAACCCGTTTTGTGCCCGCCCTGAATATCCACCAGCAGCTTCATGCCGTGCTCTTCAATCGGCAGCAGGGCAGGCGGCAGTTCACCCGTGACCGGCCCCTGAGTCAGCTCCATGCCTTCTTTTTTGCGCACCGCCACATCGCTGCGGTCGTAAATGGCGCACTGTGGGAACAGCGTTTGCAGCGCGCTAATCAGCGCAGCGCGCTGGTATTCCGCCCCGGCGCTCAGGAGCTGCAGCACCAGGAAGTTACCGAAGCGATCGATGGTCACGCCCGGCAGGCCGTCAGACTCACCGGCAATCAGGCGGTAGCTGTCCAGCCCGTCGCGTTTAGCCAGCCAGTCGCGCCACTGCTGCGCCTGCTGCAGACGACGCACGAAGAAGTCGATGTCGATGGTTTCGTCTTTATCGAAGGTCCAGACGCGCGCGCGGATCTGGGAGGCTGGCGAGTAGGCGCCTCGCGCTAACCATTTCCCCTGGTGGTCCACGATATCAATGGTTTCACCGAGGCTGGCTTTGCCTTCCATACGGGCAACCGCGCCGGAAAAGACCCAGGGATGACGGCGCAGTAAGGATTTCTCGCGCCCTTTGGCTAACACTAAACGTACACTCATAATTTGCTGTTCTGTCGATTTCAGGGAAATGGCGCGTAGAGTAGCACATTCAGCAAGGCGCAATCATCTGCGGATGCCGTTGAGCGTTTCGGCACAAAATCAAATCGCTTAAGCACATTACGGCACTGCGGCGGGATATACAGTGGGATTCCGGTTCAGCAAAGGAAATACCCATGAAAAAGCGCAGTGTCATCACAATAGCCGCTCTGACGGCAATGAGTTTTCAGGTTTTAGCCGCAACGCCTTTCAGCATGACCAGCCGGGATATTTCCGGCGACCGGCGGTTAGCGCCACAGCAGGTGTTTGAGGGATTTGGCTGCCACGGTGGTAACCAGTCCCCGCAGCTGGCGTGGACAAAGCCGCCCGCGGGTGCGAAAAGTTTTGCCATTACGGTCTATGACCCGGATGCGCCTACCGGCAGCGGCTGGTGGCACTGGACAGTAGCCAACATTCCCGTGAAGACAATGACGCTGCCCGCTGATGCCGGTAACCCAAATGGCGAAAAATTACCTGCTGGCGCTGTGCAGGGGCGTAATGATTTCGGTTATTCTGGATTCGGCGGCGCTTGTCCGCCCGCAGGCGATAAGCCTCACCGCTATCAGATGACCGTCTGGGCGCTGGACGTGGATACCCTGCCCATCGACAACAATGCGAGCGGCGCGCTGGTCGGCTTTATGCTCAATAGTCACGTTCTGGCAAAGGCTCAGTTAACCGCAACCTACAGCAGATAAGGATGAACCGGTGCAGGAGTTCCATTTTCGACATAAACATCTCACGGCGGGTGAAGTGAGTGCCAGCAAAATGCATCGCCTGCACCAGGTTAAGCTCTTTTTCCCGGCGATTTGCCATATCACTCACGGCAGTAAGGTGATTGTGCAGGACGATAACCGCCTGGTGGCCACCCGGGATGAACTCATCATTATCCCTGCCAATACGGCAATGGAGATCATCAATCAGCCTGCAAACGGTCTGTTTCACTCGGACTTGCTGATGTTATCGCCGGAAATCGTTGCCGAGTTTAAAGCGCATTACCTGAAATCCTGGCCGCGCACGACGCTGCATTCGCTCTGCGCTCCGCTGAGCGAGGGGCTGGCGTTTATGTGGGATAACCTGCTGCACGCCGTGCGTCAGGATTTACCGGAGGCGCTGCAAAAACATCAGGCCTTCGGTCTGTTGCTGGCATTGCTGCATGACGGCGTGGCAGGTCCGCTGCTTATCGAGCGAAGCAATAACCTGACCGAGCAGGTGCGACAGTTCATTATGCTGTCGCCCGCCAGAGCCTGGACCGCGCAGGACGTCGCCAGCCGTCTGGCCCTGAGCGTGCCGACGCTGCGAAGACGGTTACGCGAGGAGTCACAGAGTTTTCGTCAGATTGTCGAGGAGGTGAGGATGGCCGTGGCTTTGTCACAGTTACAGTCAACCCGATTACCGATCGGCGAAATCGCATTACAATGTGGGTATCTTTCCAGCTCTCGTTTCACCGCCCGTTTCCGGCAGCACTACGGCTGTTTGCCGAAAACGCTACGTTAAGGAGAAGAAGAATGTCTAAAGTCTGCACTATTGCCTGGGTTCACGGCATCGTTCAGGGCGTGGGTTTCCGCTACAGTACCCAGCGCGAAGCGATTGAGCTTGGGCTAACGGGATACGCGCGCAACATGGATGACGGCAGCGTTGAGGTGGTCGCCTGCGGCGAAGCGGAGCAGGTCGACAAGCTGGTGGCGTGGCTGAAAGCGGGTGGGCCGCGCAGCGCGCGGGTTGATAAGGTCTTAACGGAACCCCATCAACCGGGGCGCGAATACGTCAACTTCGGTATTCGGTATTAAATACACTTCACCGGCTTAGGCAGGCCGGCAATTTTGGTGGCCTGTTTTGCCGGGCCCTTCGGGAACAGGCGATAGAGATAGCGGCTGTTGCCTTTCTCTTCACCGAACTTATTGGCCATCGCCTTGACCAGCATGCGGATGGCCGGAGAGGTGTTGAACTCGAGATAAAACTCGCGCACAAAACGCACCACTTCCCAGTGTTCGGGGGAAAGAGTAATCCCTTCGTTTTCCGCAATTTTCTCCGCCAGCGGTTCGCTCCAGAGCGTTGTATCTTTCAGATAGCCTTCGCTATCGGTCTCAATTTCCTGGCCTGCAAAAATGAACATAATCTTCTGTCGTAGGTGAAAAATCGGCGACAGTGTAGCAAAAAAGCGGGCTCAGGATAAACCGTGACCTACAGGAGCAGCTGAAGCAGGTTGTTGGCATTGAGCTTCTTCAGCGCGTTGCATTTATGGGTTGAAACCTGTTTCTCCGACATGTGCGTCACGATGGCAATGTGGCGGACCGGCAACCCGGTCAGCATCAGATCGAGCACGTTGAATTCAGGAACGGTCAGGCAGCAGTCCAGGCTTCGAACGCGACGGGGCTCTTTTGCCAGCAAATACGCCGCATCGGCAACGGCGATCCTGTCGTCGATGATATAAAGCGTTAGCGTACTGAAACGCTTGCGTAAATGCGTCGCCAGCGCCCACCCCTTTTCGTTGCAGACCAGATAAAGACTGCCTTTCCAGCGGGCGGCTTCCAGCCTGAGCAAAATATTGATCAGCGCCTGATGCGTCGCCGCCACGGAAAAACGGCAGCGGACGACAATCACGCGGCGGGTAAGCAGCGTTGGCTGCCATTGTACAGTATCGCTCTGGACCTCTAACTGAACGCCCCGACGCAGCAGCGCATAGCGCAGTCCTTCGGCGTAAAATCGATTATTGTCGAGAATGGCGTAACTCACGGTGACCTCGTTATAACGTGCTGGGCGTATAGATGACGCGCAGCGTGCCGGTATAGTCGCCCGCGTTTTTGCTGCTGGCGGCGAACGCGGGGGTTTTCAGGATAATTGGCGCAGGAATGCACAGTACGCTCTCGCGTCCGCCGGGCAGCACGACCTGACGCAGATACTGCGGATCGTTAGTGCCTTGCCAGACTACGGTTTTACCGTTCGCGACGGTTTCGGTTGCGCCTGTGACGGGATGGGTAACGAAGACCTGATAGTCGAGACGGTCCCGCGCATCCGTCTGGCTTCCACCGCGCCGCCGGATAGAAAACGCGCCTTCGGCACGTCCCGCTGAGGGAAGCCCGTCATCTTCAAAACGAAGATAGGCGCGGGTGCTGCTGCTGTTTTTGCCGTCGTACAGGCACATATCCAGCGTGTTTTCCCCCTTGATCTCGCTGCCCCCGGGTCGCCCCGGGAAGTTGGTCAGGTTGAGGTTAACGATGGGCGTGGAGTGCGGAAAGGCTGGCAGGTAAATCTGCTGGTTTCCCGGGTCGACCACCTCAATGCGAATATTTGCCTGCCATTTGGCGAGGGTGAGATAGCCAGGACAGCCGACATTCACGTCATTGAAGTTGCCGCCGCAGTCGGCGCTTCCCCACTGGCGCAGGTTCTGCTTCAGCGTGGCGGTCCAGATCCCCGGCAGGGCGAGCTTATCCAGTTCGCTTTTCACGATATAGAAATCGAAGTAGGGCTCTCTGTTCCAGCTAGCAATTTCCGCCGTCCCTCCCGTGACAAAGCTGGCAAAGGTGAACACTTTATTGTTGATAAACATGTAGTGATCGCCATAAACCTTGATATTCACCGTCTTGCCGGTAAGGGAATGGGTAAACGCTAAATTGATGGCATAAGGCGCGGCCGGGTTCGCCGAGAACCAGACCGGTGAGTTCATGCAGGCGCCATTCGTGGTATCGGTACGGGACTGACAGGTCAGGGTATTGCGCCCCCACTTTTGCGGATCGGCGGCATCAAAGCCGCCCGATTCATGAAACCAGATGTCAAAACGCGCGGGCGGCGCGGTGCGATCGAAGCTGATCCCTACGCTGGTATTTCGTCCTGCGGGAGAGCCTGCCAGCGTCTGGCTGGCCCACAGGCTTAAGAACAGTAAAATAAAGAGGCACTTAATCACATCATTTCCCTTTAGTGAGGCTATCGGTGTTCATGGCAGTCGGTCCAGCAGGGACCGACCGTCCTGCCAGCATCAGCTGTGCCTGCTGCTGGACGGCATCCGGCAGGGCGGAGAAGGTTAACTCCTTACAGGGGATCGACCCGACGTAACGCACCACGTCGCGCATACTCTTCACGTTCAGCGCACACTGATAAAACTGCTGCTGACGCACCAGGTAGAGGTTATGCAGCAGGGCGTCGCTTTGGGCGCTAAACCCGCCGTTGCCAAGGTCGCTCCAGCCGTTCACGTTCAGCGGCACGCCGCCGATAAACGGCGAATGACGCTCGTCGGTTAACTGGCCGAGCCAGGTGTAGCTTGCGGTGGTTTGCACGTCCCGGCGCAGCAGTTTGCCAGGCACCATAAACAGCGTTCTGCTGCCCGATCCTTGCGTGATTTCACTGCTGGCTCCTCGTGAGACATCCAGCGATTCGTTAACCGTCAACGTTGTCTGCTGATAGCCCGGCACCGCGAAGAGGGCGCGGCTATTGCCTGGAATATCGGCACTGCCGCCGTTATCCAGCGACACGGCGACGCGCGGATCCTGAGCATCTTCCGGCGTGGTCACGTTCACCGCGACGGCGGAAGCAGGGCGACCGTCGCTCCAGCGGCCCAGCCACAGGCCAGAGCGGGACAGCGCAAACGTCGAGCTGTAGTTGCCGCTGCTGCTCAGCGTATGGCGACGATCCTGACGATCCCAGGCGTCGCTGACGGTCAGACTCCCGTTGCCATATCGTCCGCCCTGGCGCGTATAGGCTGAGGTATTCAGCGAGTCGCTGTTAATGCCCGACGCGCTGAGGCCGTACTCATTTTCGCCGCGGGCATCGGCATACCAGTTATGCGCCACGTTGTAGCTCATCTGATTTTTTTCACGTTGCTGGTGCTGCCATGTCGCGCCCAGAGAGGTGTAGCTTGACGCATCGCCCTGGCGGTTATGCGCCATGGACAGGCTCACGCTCAGGTAGCCGCCTTTATCCCTGCCTTCGCGGGCGTCATCGTTACGCATGAACAGGTTAATGCTGCTGTTAATGTTCAGGCCATGGGTGCTGAAGGCATTGCTCAGGCCAGCCTGCCAGGCCCGCGTGCGCGAGCGGGTCATATAGACCGATTCCCACGGCAAACCCGCATCGTGGCGATCGTCACTGTCCGGCAGCTCCCGGCGTGAAACGTACCGGCCTTCGTTGCGGTTATCCGAATACCCCAGGCTCGCATACCAGGCGCCGACCGGGACGGAGAACATCACCGAGAGGGTGCGATAACAGCCGTTCACGGTGTCAAATCCCGCGTTTTGGGTGTTGCAGTTTTCAGCGGATAACGCGTTGCGATAGACGCTCAAAGAAAAACCGTCGTTGTAGCTGATTTGCTGAATATTGCCGCGCTGTCCTTGGCTGCCGTAGAGGTAGCTAAACCGGGTACTCAGCACGCCATCGATCGGGCCCGCGTTGAAGCCCCGGCTCCAGTCGATCGCGTTTTCCAGAAAACGCTGGTTTTTCTTGAACGTTGCGCCGCTGGTCAGCGCCAGCGTCGGGGTGACGGGCAGACGAACGCCCGCCTGCGCTACCGCGCGGCGCTCTTCGTTTTGATCGCTGTTGTCGGTTTCGCCCGCCTGCAGGAACCACTCGACGCGGTCGAATGGCGTAATGCCGGTTCGGGTAAACGGCACCTGCTCGGTGCGCGTCAGCCGGTTATTTTCATAGATGGAGAGCGTCACGGTGTAGCTCCCGTCCGGGAACGATCGCGTGTCCAGGGTTTGCGCCCCGGCATTCAGATAGAAGCTCGCCAGCAGCTGATTGCCCCGGCGGGCGTCGATACGCGCGTCATGGGAAAGCAGCACGGTAACAGGGGTTCCCTTCGACTGCTGAACCGGGTTCATCCACGCCCGTGTTGAACCCGTGCGCAGGCCGCGAATTTTGCCCAGCGGCAGCTGGCTGAGGGTGATATTTCCGCCAGCGTTACTGAACAGATCGCGGGTATCCATCTCGCCTAACTGAACATAGTACTGACGCAGGATATCCTGGCGGAACCAGGCGTTGTTGACGGTGACCTCCTGCTGCTGCTGGTGCCGTGAACGCTGCCCCAGCCAGGTCCAGTCGAGATTCACATAGCCGTCCTGGGTGAGCGCCAGCGCGCCGTTGCCCTGCACGGTGGCCGACTGATAATCCCTGTCGGCAACGAAGTTAAGGTTTTGTTGATGGATCAGCGCATTTTCGGTGCCGTGCGTGGGCTGATACCATGCGTTCTCTGCCGTCTGCTTAGGCAGAAATTTCTTGTCCAGGAACAGGTTAATGCGGGCGTTATTCTCGTCATAAATAATGGCCGCGCGATCGGTATCGATGTAATCGCAGCCCGCTGCGGAGCCGTTGCTGCTGCAGGCCAGGTTGCCGTTACGGGCAAGCGGAACGGCCAGCGCGGCAGAGACGGTGGCAACGAGGGATGGGGCGTCATTAAACCGCCGTTTGATGGCCGCTACCACGTTCTCAGGTGCGACAAAGCTCACCGTTTCAAGCGTGATATCCGTTTCAAAAAGGCCCAGCGATTCGCCGTAGAGGTTCACCTCTGTCCACAGGCGCTGCGTCTTTGCCAGATCTTCAAAACCTGGTGGGACGGCCAGCCCGGCGCAGGCGAGTTGGATGGAAGCGGGTAACAAAGCAACAAAGAGGAGAGTATTTCTGTGAAACGCCATGAACGAGCCTCGACATCATCCTGACGTCAGAGGGTGGGCACCCTCTGACGTTATTCCTTAGGTGCTGTGGTGTTACGCACCGCCTTCCGTGGTCGTCGCCTGCGTCAGCATCAGGCTGACAACGCCGCTGTACTGACCGGTTTTCAGAATGCCTTTGGTGGTCTGGGAAATGGTCAGCGGCAGTACCGCAGAACCGTTTTCAATGCTCCCCGGGAACAGTTCGGTACCGGTGTATTCAACATCTGCGGTAGAGAGGGTTTTATCGCCCAGCTTCACCGTCATAGGGATGGTTTCAGCACCGTCGGCATTCGCCAGCTTCGCGGCGCTCACCAGACGGACTTTCACGTTGCTGGTGGCGGAGTTAGACCACACCTTGGTATTCAGACGGTAGCTTTCCAGACCGCGGCCAGGCAGGTACTGCATATCGATGCTTGCCGGCAGCGGCGTGTTATCGGCCTGAGTCATATCCAGCTGTGAATCAACGCTGGCGTTGACGGTAATATCTTTTTGAATCGCCAGCGCGCTAACGGACGTGGTCATCGCGGCAACAATCATCAGAGGTTTAAAGTACTTACGCATTGATATCTCCATATTTACAAATGAGCACCCTGGCTCTTTAATCAAACCCTGTGGGGTTTTTACGGTGACGTCGTGTTATTGCACGACGGGTAAATCAGCTTCTTCAGCGCTTTTATTCAGCCAGTTGAAGTAGCGGAATTTATATTTCTGGCCTTGTACCTTCGTGAGCGTTTTTAATTTCCGTTCGGTGTCCGGATAAATCGTCGCGTCTTCTTTAATCCATCTACACGATGAATCCGCATCACAAACACCGATCTCCCTGAGCGGCACGCGCAACGTGCCGTTGTTTTTTAACGTTCCCCTGAGAGGGTCAATCGTCAGTGAAACCACGCTTTTTTCCGGTGCGAGATGGATCAGGGCGCCCCAGATCACATTGACGCCCAGTCTTGCCGTCGCCGCAGGGCTTTCTGCCTTGCCCGGAATAATGCTGTCAGGCTGCTTTACGCCTTCAAAATAGACGCGCCAGGTCGTCTCTTTTTCCGGTGGTGCAAGCGATACCAGGCGAACCACGCGCATTGCGCCTGCCGCAAGGGCGAATTTTTCCGGTGTGACAACAACGCCACCTTCTTTCCACGAGGCCACATCAATCTCTTTTTCCTGGGGCGTGCCGGGATTAAGAATTTTCTTTTGCCTCACTCGAATGAACTGAATATCATCCGTTTTTGACGCCACCTTAATTTGCGCCGCACCGGACTTATCCACGTTAAGTTCCATGGGATACACGCTCATATTGGCCAGTGCCATTTCTGAGAAAAATGGCAATGACAGCGCGGCGATATAAAAGGCAGTTGTCTTATTCACACTATTTTTCTGTTTCACTTTCTGTCCGCCTGCGTTGAGTTCATTCCCGGCGCATTCACAACGGGACACCCTCTGCTAACGTATTGCTTCAGGGCAGGGAAACTTTAACCAGAACAGCGGTTTGTGAAAATTTGTATTAATTAACTCGTTATATACAGTTTTTTATCCTGCTTTCCTGGCTTTAAGGTTGTATAGTTAAGCGAAAATACCGCGACCCGGGATGGGGAGAAAACTCCTTCTGATGAAAAAACAATCAGTTCAGGAGGCGATTTTCTTGTCGTTGTATCAGGGATTAAAAAGCATGCGGTAACAGCCGAGAATAAAAGATGTTTTTTATATGCAATAATTCGTTGTTATTCGATCCTGAAGCACATGCAATAAGTATTGTTGGGCAACCCGAGTCTGTATTAACGCTTTCGGCTCCGGCCGTTCGTCTTTTACAGGAGTTTATTCGTCATAAAGGGCGCGACCTGAGCCGGGAAGAGTTGATCACTCGCGTGTGGGAGGAGTTCGGCTTTACGCCGTCGGGAAATAACCTCAATAAGGCGGTAAGTGAATTACGCAAAAGCTTCCACGCCCTGGGCGACAGCCACGACTATATCGTGACCGTGCCCCGGTTTGGATTCCGCTTTGACGCCGACGTTATTTTTAAGCCCGCAGAGAGCGTTACGCCCGAAGTATCTCAGCCGTCCGTTGAGCAGCCGTCAGGATATAAGCGTTTATCCAAAAAGTGGTGGCTGATTTTAGCGGTATTAACGACGTCAGTCGTGGGGTTTAGCCTGTTTTTTAGCCGACAGCTTGAGATAACCGTACCCGCAACACTCAAACCCGTTAAGGAAAAAATAGCTGGCTGTCGGCTCTGGGTGATCAACGATCATGGCCGACCGCTGGTGTTATCAAAATTGTCCGAGCTGCTGAAGAAAAATAACGTCGCGTGCGAGCGCGAGGAGTACAACATTTATTATTTCAGCGCCCGCTTTTCGCTTGCCGCCGCCGATGAGGTTTTCATCGGCGCCTGCCCGGTGAGTGAAGCCAGCCTGTGTAAAACTATTCGCTATAAAAGCGGGGCGGAAGAATGAAAAACAAACTTCTGTTCGGACTGGGTGGCGCAGTCGTTGGCGGGGCGTTTGCGCTCTTTATCTACACCGGCGGAGCCTATAAGCGCGATGCGCTGGCCTGCAGCACCGAGTTTAATTTTACGCGCAATCAAGGAAAGGCAAATGAAGTGAAGGTCAATGCTGTTGCC
The DNA here is from genome assembly GCF_052974705.1 of Enterobacter sp. fkY84-1. Lineage (NCBI taxonomy): Bacteria > Pseudomonadati > Pseudomonadota > Gammaproteobacteria > Enterobacterales > Enterobacteriaceae > Enterobacter > Enterobacter sp. fkY84-1. Next base: position 1,615,084 of record NZ_CP169393.1, read on the forward strand.
CAGTTCTATTTTCATCGTAACGGCACCGGCCTGACCACCTACAAAGGCGCTGCAAAGGCTGAAGGTAAGAGCCTGATCGTTGACAGGGACGTGGATTTTACGTGGGAGCGACGGGACGATGATAAGGTAATTGTCCTGAGCTACACCAAGACCTGGCGTCGACACAATGACAACACCCCTGATGCCCAGTGGGGAAGCTTTGCCAGCCCGACCGCACGCTACTATCTCACGATCTCTGAACTCTCGCCTTCCGTATGGCTGATTCAGGACCGGCGTTACCCCACCTATATTTGCCGGGGTGATTAAGGCATAAAAAAAGGAGAATGCCGGGGGCATTCTCCTTTATGTTTCAGCAGGTCAGCTTAATCGCGGCTGGCGAAGCCCAGGATGCTCAGCAGGCTGACGAAGATGTTGTACAGCGACACATACAGGCTCACGGTGGCGCGGATATAGTTCGTCTCACCGCCGCGAATGATGTTGCTGGTTTCAAACAGGATCGCGCCGGAAGAGATCAGAATAAATACGGCGCTGATCGCCAGGTGCAGAGCAGGCAGCTGCAGGAAGATGTTGGCCACCATACCCACCAGCACCACCACAACACCCGCCATCAGCATGCCGCCGAGGAAGGACATGTCCTTACGCGTGGTCAGCACGTAGGCCGAGCAGCAGAAGAACACCAGCGCGGTGCCGCCCAGCGCCATACCAATCACATCGCCCATTCCGGCGGACAGATACGCGTTCAGGATTGGCCCCAGGATGTAGCCCAGGAAGCCGGTGAAGGCAAACGCGGACAGAATACCGACCGGTTTGTCAGCGGTTTTGTAGGTCAGGAACATCAAACCATACATACCCACCAGGGTCAGGATCAGCCCCGGATACGGCAGCATCAGCACGGTGCTGGCGGTGGCGGTGATCGCCGAAAACGCCAGCGTCAGGCTGAGCATGAAATAGGTATTGCGCAGCACCTTGTGGGTGCTGAGTAGCGATGTGCGGTCGCGTGAGGAAGTAATTATACGATCCATGAGTCACTCTCTTATGACAGATGTAATTAACGGAAAGAATAGGAAACGGCGCGTCACTCTCAAAGTGGTTTTACCCATCTTTACTCAGCAGGTTAGCGCGGGACCTGGTTGTTTCTTCTGCATAAATACGTTTCACCAGTATGAACAGCGGTTTGACGCGATTAATCAGATCAACCTCTTATAGGTTACTGAAAATTATTGCGTTATTACCATAAGGCCGCTAAGAGTTATTTCCGGATCGTCACAAAAACAGACAATAAGGCGAAGGACATGAAACCACAAACACGCACGCGCTTTACGCTCTCTTTACTTACCGCCGGGATCCTGTGCGCCAGCACGACAACCTGGGCGGCTAACGTGCCGGCAGGAACCGCGCTGGCCGATAAACAGGAACTGGTCAGGAATAATGGCAGTGAACCGGCTTCGCTCGACCCGCATAAAGTCGAAAGCGACATCGAATTCAATATTATCAGTGATTTATTCGAAGGTCTGGTGAGCGTTTCCCCGTCGGGTGACGTCCAGCCACGGCTGGCGGAAAAATGGGAGAACAAGGACAACACCGTCTGGACGTTCCATCTGCGTCCGGGCATCACCTGGAGCGACGGCACGGCGATTACCGCAGAGGATGTGGTCTGGAGCTGGCAGCGCCTGATTGACCCGAAAACGGCGTCACCATACGCGAGCTATCCGGGCAACATGCATATCGCCAACGCGGCCGATATCGCTCAGGGGAAAAAATCCCCCGACACGCTGGGCGTGAAAGCCATTAACGACACCACGCTGGAAGTGACGCTCACCCAGCCAAACGCGGCGTTCCTCGCCATGCTGGCGCACCCGTCGCTTGTGCCGGTGGATAAAGTGCTGATTGGCCGCTTTGGCGAAAAGTGGACCAAGCCTGAGCACTTCGTCAGCAGCGGGGCGTATAAACTGTCGCAGTGGGTGGTCAACGAACGCATCGTGGCGGAGCGCAACCCGCGCTACTGGGATAACGCGCACACCGTGATTAACAAGGTGACCTACCTGCCCATCACCTCGGAGGCCTCCGATGTGAACCGCTATAAAGCGGGCGAAATTGATATTGTCTACACGGTGCCGATCAACCAGTTTGCCCAGCTCAAGAAAACCCTGGGCAGCCAGCTGGATGTTTCTCCGCAGCTGGCGACCTATTACTACGAATTCAATACCACCCGGCCGCCGTTCAACGACGCGCGGGTGCGTAAGGCGCTGAACATGGCGCTCGATAAAGACATCATTGCCGGAAAAGTATTAGGGCAGGGGCAGCGCCCGGCGTGGCTCATCAGCCAGCCGGACATCGGCGGCGTAAAGCTCCAGAACCCGGATTACGCCAGCTGGCCGCTGGACAAGCGCATCGCCGAGGCGAAAAAACTGCTGAACGAGGCCGGATATAACGAAAGCCATCCCCTGAGCTTCAACCTGCTCTATAACACTTCTGAATCGCACCAGCGCATCGCGATTGCCGCCAGCTCCATGTGGAAGAAAAACCTCGGCGTGGACGCGAAGCTGCAAAATCAGGAGTGGAAAACCATGCTGGATACCATGCACACCCACAACTTTGACGCGGTGCGTTACGCCTGGATTGCCGACTACGACGACGCGGCGACGTTCCTGAACAACTTCCGCACCGGCGACAGCGAAAACACCAGCCAGTACAGCAATCCGGAATACGACCAGGCGCTGGTGAATGCCGCAAAAGCCAAAACAACGGAAGAGCGAGGTAAGTTCTACCAGCAGGCGGAAGATCTGCTGGGACGCGATGTGCCGGCCATTCCGGTGTATCACTACGTCCGTACGCACCTGGTGAAACCGTGGGTGGGCGGATTTACGCCGGATAAGCTGGGGTACTATTACACGAAAGACATGTACATCAAAAAACACTAGGCCTGTGCTGATAAAATCGTCGATGTGTTGTCAGTTCAACCGATTAAACACGTTTTGACTATTTTTACAGCGAACGATTGCTGGCACTCTTTACAGCACGCGGTGAGGTGTTTATAGTTCGCCTCACTCAGGAAGTGTGGCCGAGCGGTTGAAGGCACCGGTCTTGAAAACCGGCGACCCGAAAGGGTTCCAGAGTTCGAATCTCTGCGCTTCCGCCAGATATAAACCCCAGGTTACTTGTTAACCTGGGGTTTTTCTTTTGCCTTAACGCAGGTTTGTCCTTCACCAGATTCTGGCCATTCCTTCGCTTGCCGGGCGAACGAGCGTAAAACCAAATTTAGTATAAAGCTCAGGCACATCGGCCATTAAGCAAACGTACGCTCCTTTACAGGCGTGGTTATCCAGCCAGGCAACAAGCGTTTCCATAATGACTCTGCCCAGTCCTTTCCCCTGATGAAGCGGATCAACCGCGACGTCGACGATATCAAAATTCAACGCACCATCCCCTACGATGCGCCCCATACCGACCGGTTTTCCCTGAAACACTATATGCATGCCATAGCAGCTGCCGGGCAGCGCTTTTCGGGCGGCCTCCAGCGGGCGAGGGCTAAGACCCGAGATTTCGCGCAGCCGGCAAAACGCTTCTGCAGTGGGGACGGTTTCAACCACGGTATAGTTATCAGGCATAAGAAGAGCTCCAGTCGGTGTTCAGTAAAGGGCTTCAGTCTGGCAGTAAAATTGACGAAAGACGATTTTACGGACCGATCCCGTTCACACTTTTAACCTCCCGCTATTCCCCTGTAAAAAACAGGCGTTATCATTCACCCCGTAAATACCTTTTTACCGCTTACCGAGGCTTTGATGCTGGAGAATGTTTTCATCAGATAATCAGCTTCCCGCCCATCTCAGGACGGACTGGTTATCGCTGCGCTTAAACCTTACGCACGCACCTGCGGGTGTGGGCTCGTTTTTACGCATGATGATTACACAGGTTTTCCAGTATGAATTTATCCCGTCAGGAACAACGTACCTTACACGTTCTCGCCAAAGGTGGACGTATTGTGCACGTCCGCGACAGTTCTGGCCGCGTCACGTCCGTTGAGTGCTATACCCGTGAAGGGCTGGTGCTGAGCGACTGCACGCTCAGCGTCTTCAAAAAACTCCGCACCAAAAAGCTGATCCGATCCGTGGACGGGCAGCCTTATCGGATCAACACCACCGGGCTGAACAACGTTCGCGCCCAGCTGGATAATCGCTAAGGAGCAGTGATGAATACACCCTATACAGATAGCTATGACCGCGCTTTTTTGCTCGACACCATGATGGGCCCAAACGCCATGCGGCTTACCGAGGAGCTGGTTGCTCAACTGCATATCGCTCCAGGGATGCGCATTCTCGATCTCGGCTGCGGGAAAGGGATCTCTTCTATCCTGCTCGCCGAAAAATATGACGCCACGGTTTTTGCCGCCGATCTGTGGATTACGCCGGGAGAAAATGCAGCGCGTTTCAGCGAACGGGATCTGGACGGAAAAATCTTTCCGCTGCGGGTTGATGCTACAAAAGCGATCCCGTTCGCGCATGATTACTTTGACCTGATCGTCAGCGTGGATGCATATCAATACTTTGGCAACAATGACGCCATGCTGGGCAAGCTGCTACCCTTCATCAAACCCGGCGGGCACATTGCGGTTGCCGTTCCCGGATTTATCGGGGAGTACAGCGAAACGCATCTCCCGGAGGTGGTTAAACCTTTCTGGACCCCTGAGTGGTATTTCTATCCGCTCTCCTGGTGGAAAGCGCTGTGGGAAAAAGAGCCCGGTGCGGCGCTGATCGCCGTACGGGAGATGGATACCTGTCAGCAGGCGTGGGATGAGTTTATGCAATGCGAGATTGCTCAGGAGATGATGGTGCCCATTATGGACGCGGGGGCCGGAGCGTATTTCAATATGATCCAACTGGTTGCGCAGAAGCGCTAAGCAGAATAAACAACGCCACCCTCGGGTGGCGTTCATGCATTGAATGGAATATCGTAGCGGAATGTAGGCCGGGTAAGCGCAGCGCCACCCGGCAAGAAACGCAGCGTTATGAGCGAATAAAAGCCAGAATGTCCGCGTTGATAGTATCCGCATGGGTGGTATGCATCCCGTGCGGGAAGCCCGGATAAATTTTCAGCACGCTGTTCGCCAGCAGCTTGTCCTGGAGAAGGGCGGCATTTTTATACGGTACAACCTGATCGTCATCGCCCTGCAGCACCAGAACGGGAACGGTGATGGTTTTCAAATCTTCCGTCTGGTCGGTCTCTGAAAACGCCTTAATCCCCTCATAGTGGGCTTTGGCGCTTCCGATCATCCCCTGACGCCACCAGTTCTGGATCGTACCCTGCGAAACGTCGACACCATCGCGATTAAAACCGTAGAAAGGACCGCTGGCAACGTCGAGATAAAACTGGGCGCGGTTAGCCGCCAGCGCTTTGCGGAAGCCGTCGAAAACCTCGATCGGCGTTCCGCCGGGATTCGTCTCCGTTTTGACCATCAGAGGCGGGACGGCGCTGACGAGCACCGCTTTGGCGACGCGCCCCTGCGGCTGGCCGTACTTCGCAACATAGCGGGCGACCTGGCCGCCGCCGGTGGAGTGACCGACGTGCACGGCATTGCGCAGATCCAGGCTTTCAACCACGGCTGACGCATCGGCCGCATAATGATCCATATCGTGGCCTTCACTCACCTGGTCCGATCGTCCATGTCCGCGGCGATCGATAGCGATAACGCGATAGCCTTCTGCCAGGAAGAAGAGCATCTGGTTATCCCAGTCATCGGCACTCAACGGCCAGCCGTGGTGGAAGACAATAGGCTGAGCCTCTTTCGGACCCCAGTCTTTGTAGTAAATGTTGACGCCGTCTTTCGTGGTTACGAATGCCATACCGCAGACTCCTCTGTTAAGAACAACACGACCCCTAAAGTGTAGGAGAAATCCCAAAAGCGGTTGGTTTAATTCCGGTGAAGGATATTCATTTTGCGTCTGGGCTCTGGCGCGATGCGCCAGAGCCTTCAGGGCAGGATTAACAGCAGGGGCGTTTAGCGGTTTTCTTCAATATAGCGTGCCAGGTCCGCCGGGGTTTTCAGCACCGTCGCCACGTCTGTCGGCGGGATCATGCAGCCGTAAACGTCCTGCACTTCCAGAACCATATCGACCGCCAGGATGGAGTCGAGAATGTCGGATTCAATCAGCTCATCGTGAAAGCCCACCTTACGGGATAACACTTTTTCGAACAGGGCGAGAATTTCTTGTTCCATAATTTTTCCTGGAGTCATTAATTTGTGCGGGCGTAAGCGTCCAGCAGCTTGCGGTCAATTTTGCCGTTAGGATTCAGCGGCAAAGCGTCTTTTACGATAATTTGTGACGGCACCATATAGTGGGGGACTACCTTCGAGAGCGAGGTTTTGATGGTATCCGGCGCCAGCTCCGTCACGCAGAACGCGGCAATGCGCAGCACGCTGCCGCAGGGTTTCATCAGTGGCATCACCACCGCTTCGTTAATCCCGGACATCGCCAGCAGGCGGTTTTCAATTTCGTTGATTTCAATACGGTAGCCATTCAGTTTGACCTGGCTGTCGTTGCGTCCCTGGCAGTAGATAAGCCCCGCTTCATAGCCCAGATCGCCGGTCCGGTAGCCGCGAAATGCTTCATTTTCCCGACGGAGTAATTTTTCTGCGTTCTCCTGCGGCAGGCCGAGGTAGCCGCGCATGACGTTTTTTCCCCAGATGATCAGCTCGCCCTCGGCGGAAATTTCCATTTTGCTCTCAGGCATCATGACCCCCACCGGCAGCACGGCGCTGTCGCTGTTCATGATCGCATCCGTGATCTCGACCACGGTGGTCGCGATGGTCGCTTCCGTTGGGCCATAGGAGTTGATGATTTTGGCCTGCGGGAAACGGCGGCGAAGCTGTTTAACCAGCGCTTTATTCAACACTTCACCAATGAAGATAAAGACGTTGAGTTCAGGTAAATACTCGCTGTTGAACTGCGGGGAAAGCAGCTGCTGGTAAGCAAAAGAGGGGGTGGAAACCCAGGCGGAGACGGCGTTGCTTTTCAGTCGCTCCAGCCAGTTCGCTTTCTGAATATCGTCTTTGGCGTTCAGCACGATGTGTCCACCCATCGCCAGATTCGCCAGCAAAGGGATCAGGGAGAGGTCAAAACTGAACACCGCGTGGTTCATCAGCACCGGTTTTTCCGGCAGCGAAAAGTCCTGGCTGACCCATTTCATGAAGTGCCACACGCTTTCACGCCCAATCTGCACCCCTTTAGGCTTGCCGGTGCTGCCGGAGGTAAACATGATATAGGCCAGATCCTGCTCCTCCAGCACCTTGCCCGGTTCACCCGTGGCGATGAACTGCCGGGTCGCGACGTCGTAATAGTGAGGGGCGCTGGCCAGGTGGCAGATCTCCCGCAGGCGCTCCTGCGGGTATATGCAGTCCACCGGAATGTACGGAATGTTGTGCAGCAGGCAGCTATAAATCGCCACGGCGAACTCGGCCTGCTGGTGTCCGTACAAGACGACCGGCGTACCGGCAACAGGCTGGCTACGCTGATAGCGCTGCGCCCAGTCCGTCACGGCAGCGGAAAGCTGCAGCCAGCTTAAGGCCTCGTCGCTGCCGCTGATGGCCAGCTGCTGCGGGGAGGCGGGATCGCATAATGCCGCACGCAAGAAATCCTGCAGTTCCTGAAGATCGGAGAGATTTTTCATAGAGGTGACATTCCACTAAAGATGTAAAGGGCGCCCGCGGCGCTTCCCAGCGTCAGAATGCGCCCTAAAAACGCAACAGCCGGATACTGCAACCCGCGGTGTAACGCCGGGCTGCGTTTGGCTGACCACAGCAGCATGTTGTGAGCGACTGAAGTGGCGCCAAACAGCGCGCCGCTGATGACGTAATGGCGTTCCAGGCCATTCCATGCCCCCATGCAAAACAGGGTGCAGAAAATACCGATATTTTGCGCCAGCGTTTTGTTCTGACGGAAAAAATTGAACTTCATCAGGTTCATATAAACGGGCATAAAGACCACATCGCGCAGCCATTCAGACAGGCTGATGTGGAAGCGGCGCCAGAAATCCTGCGGGTTCTTTGCCAGAAGCGGCATATTGAAGTTTGCCGGAATGTTCAACCCAAACAGGCGGCCCGCACCGATGGCCATATTGCTGTAGCCCGCAAAATCAAAGTAGAGGTAGGCGCTATAGGCAATCGACATCACCACGCCCACGGTCAGCGTAAACGGCTTATGGCTCCAGGGCTGCACGACAAGTGAATCAACCAGCATGGCAAACAGGAACTTCTGGACAATGCCGGTAATGATTTGCTCCAGCGCCACTAAAAACTGTTCGCGATTAAGGGCAAAGACGGGCTTGCTGACGTCGCTCATCCATGTCCGCCAGCGATACATTGGGCCCGCCAGAATAATAAAGGGCATAAACAGATAGCAGAAATAATGCAGGAAATTCTGTCCTTCTTTTTTACTGCGATAGAGCAGCACGTCCACCGCGCGGAACGTCATAAAAGAGAGGCCGATCATGCCGAGATGATGATTAAGGTGCAATTTCACCAAAAATAAAGGCAGCAGCGTTAACACAATCGCCTGCCAGGTTTTTAACCATCCTTTTTCTTTTAACGCGGCGACAAGGTAAAAACTGAAAAAAACGACCGCGGGAACACGGTAATCACCCTGAAAAATATAGCCCCAGCCTAATGCGGCGAGGACGGATAACGCCGATAAATACGTCAGGCGATGACGTAATACGCGATTGACCAGCGCAAACGCCAGGGCGGATGAAAATAAATAGACAAAAAACATGCCTGAGCTATACATCATTCGGCCTCAGAACTTTTGATATTCAAAATGCAGCTGCATACTCATGCTGTCATCGACAGAGGTCCACGCGACGATGGTGATCGCCAGCAGGAGATAAAGGAAAAAAAGACGGATCGCGATTTTCATTATTTAAAGCTCTGTGCAATAAAGCGAATCATAGGAACCCAGGCCAGCTCGGAAGGGTGCAAACGATCCCAGTTCCAGCCATTCTGATAAGGCATGGCGTACATATCTAAATAGGGGATCTGGTTCGCTTCCAGAATGGTTTGAATTTGCTTATCAACCGGGCGGAAGGTATCGGTGTTGTAAAGCGCCCAGGGGTTAACCGGGTCGACGATAGCAATCACCTGCACGTGACGGTCTTTCAGGAGCTGGACGGTTTTTCTGAAGGCGGCGATTTGCGCAGGTACGACCGGCGTGTCATCCCACTGCTGCCGCGTACCGTCCTCCTCGTAAATCGTTTTGTCCATCCACAAGGTGGCCGCGCTCTGCTGGCGTTTTTTATTTAACTCGCGGGCATTCGCCAGCTCTTTATCCCAGTCTGGGGCAATATGGGTGGTTGGCTGCGGCGGCCACGGCTGTACCGTCCGGGGCATAATGTTGAGCAGCGCCAGCCAGTCGTTTTTTATCAAGGTGCAGATGCTGGCAAACTGGAAACTCACCTCGTCCCATATCAGATCGGGGTGCCAGCCAAAGACACGCATTTGACCAAAGGTTAAATGGCTTATTTCTTTACTATCAATATGTTTTAAATAATTGACTAATATTGGGCGCGCCTGCGGATCCTTCATCAAAGGATTAAAAATAGAGCCCGGGAAATTATCGGCGTAGATAGCGGGTGGCAGACCTTTTGAGTAAAAGCTGTCGGGTGCCAGAAGCAAAACAACTTTACTGTTTGCGTTAAGGCTATTTTTAAAACGTGAGAACAGTAAAAACTGCGTTTCGTCATCAACAAACGCATCGCCATACGCCACGACGGGTTTGTGTAATTGCTTATTAAAATAATTATAGACAGCGTAATGTTCATCTTCAGAGGTCGCCACCTCAGACGCACCAATGAAGAATATCGCATTCCCTTCTAAAGCATGAGAAATAGTGGCAATTTTTTCCGCTTGTTCTTTAGGCGTGCCCGCCATTGATTTAATCAGCGGCTGGAAGGCGAGCGGTGGATCGAAGCTCGTCACCAGCGGGTGAATACAAAGGAACAAAATGGCCAGGGTTGCCATCAGGATATGTAAGCAAAGCGTATTCTTGATTTTCATCATCAACCCGTAAAACTGCATGGCAGTAATGTCTAAAATCTGCGGGAATTCAGATTTATAACAATTACACTACAAATGACCGTCTATTTTTGTGGCATTCTATACCAGAGCAATTTAAAAGGATGAGCGTTGCTATGTTACGGTATGTACAAGGTCGTGGAGAGTGACGTGAGGTCAGCGTGCGGGTGACTTTTTGCGCAGTCAAACGCGTGTGGGGAAAAATAGAAAAATTCCTGCTTTACAAGGCGCTAATAGATGTTTATAGTGCGCCTCACTTTGGAAGCGTGGCCGAGCGGTTGAAGGCACCGGTCTTGAAAACCGGCGACCCGAAAGGGTTCTAGAGTTCGAATCTCTACGCTTCCGCCAAATTCGAAACCCAGGTCGTTATGCGACCTGGGTTTTTTTGTGCATAAAACCTCCGGCCAGGCTGGAGGTTCAGCAAACCTGTCCAAAATCGCCCTGAGAGAGAATCCTGGTGCCGCGGATACTGCGCCGATACTGCAGTGGCGTCTGACGCATCATCTTTTTAAAGCAGGTAATGAAATAGGTCACCTCGCTAAACCCGACTGCCAGGGCAATAGCGTCAACAGGCTCATCGCTGTACCGTAACAGTTCGCAGCTGCTTTTTATTCGCCGGGTCAGCAAATATTCGTGGATGGTACCGCCGGTCTGCTGGCGGAAAATTCGTGAGGTATAGCTGCGTGAAAGCCCCAGGTCGTGGGCTAACTGGTCGAGCGAAAACTTGCTGGCATAGTGGGCTTCGACCCAGCTCATAATCCGCGAGGCGACGGTCTGCTGGCGCGGCGGGTAGGGCTGCGGCTGCTCGGGCAGAAACGTCATGAGCTGCATCATCAGAAAGGCCACCTCGGAGGCCTCTGTCTGCTCGTTGCCCTCCAGGCGCTGAAACTGTTCAAGGATCCTCTCGATAAACGCCGCGTGATTGCTGAGATCGTAAATCTGTGCTGGCAGATTGCTGGCGGCCAGCGCGGCGAACCGGGCCTGATGGCGCGGGAAGGCGCCGAGCGCACTTTCGACGACCGATTGCTCAATGTGCATGGTCGTGCGGTGATAGGGGTTCTTATCGCTATGATCGACCTGCACTTTGTGCAAACGGAAGGGCGGGAAGATAAAGAGTCGCCCCGGACGGGCGGTGTAGTGCTGGTTATCCACCACCACGATGCCGTAGCCGCTGGAGATATAGAGCAATTCAACGCATTGATGCCAGTGGTAGTAAATCGCACTGGTGGTGTACATGCGGTTAAAAGAAATGGCCTGCCGATCGAGCGTAATGCGTTCCAGTAGTTGCGTTTCACCCATATTACCTCCAGAACAACAGATTTAAATTTTTAGGCCATCATTTGTAATTTATCCCCCTCGCGTTCGACAAAATCCAGAAAAAATGAAATGGCGGTTTAATTTTGTGAGTCTGCTCACTCAGCGCCAGGAATAAAAGCAGTTACTCTTCATTCAGACGTCGCACTCGTGGCTTTAAAAAGCCTAATAACAATAACTTATCTCTACCCTCGTGTAATGCGGGAGGACCCTGTGCAACCTGAAAATATTCATCTGGATAATCCACTGACAAGCCGGGAAGAGGTGCTACGGCTGGTCAACGACATGCTGAACGCGGTGGCGCCCTGGTTTAAAAAAGACGCCAGCCGCATTGATTTAGCGAACTTTACCGCTCACTACGGTCAGCAGGTGGCGAGCATGGAAACGTTTTCCCGCCTGCTGTGGGGCGTGACGCCGCTGTTGGCTGGCGGCAGCGAGCCGCAGCACTTCTCGTTCTATTTACAGGCGATAAAAAACGGCACCGATCCGCAGCATGCCGATTACTGGGGCGATGTCGGGCCTTACGATCAGCGAATCGTCGAGATGGCGGCCTACGGGCTGCTGCTGGCGCTGGCGGGTGAAACCGTACTGGCACACTTCACTGAGACGGAGAAAGGGCATTTATGGCGCTGGCTAAAGCAGTGCGAGACCCAGGAAATCCCCGATAACAACTGGCACTTCTTCCCGATTCTGGTGCAGGTCGGCTTCCATTATTGCGGCATGCCGACCAACCCGCAGGCGCTGGAAGATCATTTTGCTGCCATGGAGCACTACTACCTCGGCGATGGCTGGTATTCCGATGGTCCGGGACGGCCGCGCGACTATTACATCTCGATGGGCTTCCATTTCTATGGCCTGATTTACGCGAAGCTCATGGCCGGGGTCGATCCGAAGCGCTGTGCAACGCTGCGCGATCGGGCCGCGCGTTTCTCCTCTGACTTCATCCATTTCTTTGCCGAAGACGGCGCGGCGATCCCGTTTGGCCGTAGCCTGACCTACCGCTTTGCCGAGGCGGCGTTCTGGAGTGCGGCGGCCTTCGCCGGGCTGGAAGTCTTTTCGCCCGGCGTGATGAAGGGGATCGTCCTGCGTCATCTGCGCTGGTGGCTGAAGCAGCCGATATTCGACCGTGACGGCGTACTGAGCGTCGGTTACAGCTATCCGAACCTGGCGATGGCGGAAGACTACAACGCGCCGGGGTCGCCGTACTGGGGCCTGAAGACCCTGCTTGTGCTGGCATTAGATGAGGGCGATGCCTTCTGGCAGGCAGCTGAGCTGCCGCTGCCGCCGTTGCCCGCGCAGCACACGATAGCCCACGCGGATCAGGTGGTGGTACATCAGGCCGACCACCTGTGGATGCTGACGTCCGGCCAGCTGGAGCTGAACAACTTCGTGAACACCGAAGCGAAATACTGCAAATTTGCCTATTCCACCCGCTTTGGCTTCACCATCGAACGCGGCCGCTACGGCCTGAACCATGCCGCGCCCGATTCGATGATGCTGCTGGCCGAAAAGGACAACTACTGGCGTGGCCGTCGCGAATGTCAGCACGTGGTCACCGCTGACGGCACTATTTATAGCCGCTGGCTGCCGTGGCACGACGTGGTGATTGAAAGCTGGCTGCTGGCGCTGGGCGACTGGCAACTGCGCGTTCATCGTATCGATACCCGGCGCGCGCTGGACTGCGCGGAAGGCGGCTTTAGTCTGGCAAACCGCCCGCAGCCGCAGGTACACGAGAGTGAAGGCGCCTGCTGGTTACGCAATCCCCGGGATGTCTCAGCCATGTTCTGTTTACATCCGCACGCTCGCCGTGGCGAGACGGTGGTGACGCCGCCAAACAGTAATCTGCTGTTCGCCGAGCGCGCAGCGGTGCCGGTGCTGCGCGGCGAGCTCGATCCCGGTACGCATGTGTTAATCAGCGCGGTGTGGGCGGGAAATGCCGCCGACTTCGATGCGCAACGCTGCCCGCAGGCCTTCATTAGCGATGACGCGGTACGCTTCGTGACGGCACGACAAGAAACGACGCTCGTTCTGGCTCCGGAGGCATCGCTATGAGCACATCATCGTCCGTACGCGCCGCGCAGTACAAAATGAGTACCTTTATTTTCCTTTACTTCTTCACGTGGTCATCCAGCTTTGGCCTGTACGCCCTGTGGTTGAGCCAGAAAGTGGGCCTCGATAGCGTCACCATCGGCAGCGTGTTCGCTATAAATGGCGTCTTCGCGGTGGTTCTGAAGCCGGTGTACGGCTACATCATGGACAAAATCGGCATGAGCAAGTGGCTGCTCTATTTTGTCTGCGCTATTTCTGCGCTGATGGCGCCGTTTTTTGCGCTGGTTTACCAGCCGCTGCTGCAAAGCTATGCGATGGCGGGGATTATCATCGGCGCGCTGTATCTGAGCCTGGGCTGGTACGCCGGCGTGGCGGCGTCTGAATCTTACGCCGACCGCTTTAGCCGCCTGTACGGGCTGGAGTTTGGCCGCATCAGAATGTGGGGTTCGCTGGGTTGGGCGATGGCGGCGTCGGTCTCCGGGCTGCTGTTTAACATCACGCCGCTGGCCAACTTTCTCCTCAGCAGCGGTACCTCGGTACTGATGCTGCTGGTGCTGATTAGCCTCAAAATCGGCGATGAGCAGCTGCGCAATAACAGCGTCATTTCCGCTAATAAGATCGTCTTCGCCGATGTGCTGATGCTCCTGAAAAACCGCAAATTCTGGATGTTCAGCCTCTATGTCGCCGGGGTGGCGTGGATGATGTTTATCGCCGAACAGCAGTTCCCGCGCTACTTCGTCTCGTTCTTCGCCACCAAAGAGCAGGGGAATGCCTGGTACGGCTACCTGAGTACCGTCCAGTCGGGGATGGAGTTCGTGATGATGATGTTTATCCCGTGGCTTGTGAACCACTACGGTGCTAAGCGCGGCCTGCTGTTCTGCGGCTGCGTGGTCGGGGCACGGCTGATCGCCTCCGGGCTGACCAGTGACCCGATTGTTATCTCCATCATCAAACCGTTTTATGGCGTCGAGATCGCGCTGCTGCTCATCTCCGTCTTCAAATACATCGCCGAACATTTCCATCGTCGGGTTAACGCCACGATGTACCTGCTGGGCTACCAGGCGATGATTTACGTGGGTTCGATTGTGGTCGCCCCACCTGCAGGCTATCTGTACGACAAGATTGGCTTTGAGCATACCTATCTGCTGATGGGCAGCTGCGCCCTGGTATTTACGCTGATTTCCGCCTTTACGCTGTCGCGCTGCCAGTCGACGCGCGATGACTCACGATCCTTTGCTCCGGCTTTAGATACCGCCCCGGTTGAACCGGCCAAACATTAATTCAGGAGTTGTTATGACCAAATCTGTTATCACCGAAGCGCTGCGACCGATCGAACTGCATCAGGTCGATCGCCTGGCACTGAGCCAGAAGCTGGAAGCGGCGTTAGCCCGCGTCACGCGCAAGCTCGACAACAATATTGTCGCCTTCGGCGATAAGTTCCCCGGTGAGGCCTGTGAGAAGGGGGTCTGGCCGCGCACCGATAACGTGGAATGGACCACCAGCTTTTGGCCTGGCCAGCTGTGGCTGGCGTGGGAGATGACCGGCAAAGCGCATTATCGTGAAGCCGCCGAACGCTATTTACCGTCGTTCGCCCGGCGTATTGAGCAGCGCATCGACACCGCAACGCACGATCTCGGGTTCCTCTATTCGCTCTCCTGCATCAGCGCCTGGCGCCTCACCGGCAACGAAGCCGCTCGCCAGTCGGCGCTGCTGGCAGCCGAGCGCCTGATGGAGCGTTTTAACCCGACGGCCAACATTATTCAGGCGTGGGGTGATTTAAACGACCCGGAGCAGCAGGGGAGAATGATCATCGACTGCAACATGAACCTGCCGCTGCTGTACTGGGCCAGCGAACAGACCGGGGATCCGCGCTATGCGCAGGCGGCGACGGCTCATGCCGGACAGGCCGCGAACTATATCGTGCGTGAAGATGCCTCGACTTATCACACTTACTATATGGATGTGCAGACGGGTGAGCCGCGCTTTGGCAACACCCATCAGGGCTACAGCGATACCTCGTGCTGGTCGCGAGGCCAGGCATGGGGCATTTACGGCTTCCTGCTCAGCTATCAGCACACCGGCGATAAGCAGATGGTTGAGCTGTCCCGCAGCCTGGCGCATTACTTCCTCAACCGTCTGCCGGAAGATGATGTTTGCCACTGGGATCTGGCGCTGCTCGGTACTGACGCCGTGCGCGACAGTTCAGCGGCGGCGATTGCCGCCTGTGGCCTGCTGGAGCTGGTCAAGGCGCTGCCGACGCTCGACGCAAACCGTGCGTATTATGAAGAGATGGCGCTGCGTATTGCGCTGTCGCTGACCGATAACTACCTTGCTCACGACGACGATCCGACCGAAGGGCTGCTGCAGCACTCGGTTTATCATATGGGCAACGGTAAGGGCGTCGATCAGTGCTGTAGCTGGGGAGACTATTTCTATCTTGAACTGCTGGCGCGGCTGCGACAGATTTGGCACCCGTACTGGTAACCCTTAAGCAATGGAGAGCAAAATGAAAAGTGTAGCCGTGCTATTAGCCCCCGGTTTTGAAGAGGGGGAAGCGATTGTCACTATCGATATCCTGCGCCGCCTGAATATTTCGGTGCAGACGATTGCCTGCGGCGAGAGTCGCGAAGTGGTGAGCTATCACGCCATCCCTATGGTGGCGGACAGTACTCTGCAGGCCAGTCTCGACCGGACCTTTGACGCCGTGGTGTTACCGGGCGGCCCGCAAGGCAGCGTTAACCTGGCGAAAAGCGCGGAGGTCATTGCCTTCGTCCGCCGCCACGATGAAGCGGGCAAATATATCTGCCCGATTTGTTCCGCCGCCGCCCGCGTGCTGGGCGGCAATGAACTGCTGAAGGGGCGTCGCTATGTCTGTTCCGGCGATCTGTGGAAAACAGTCAGCGATGGCATCTACGTCGATGCCGACGTGGTGGAAGACGGCAATCTGCTGAGCGGCCGTGGGCTGGGTAAAGTATTTGATTTCGCCTTTACCCTGGCGGCGCGATTGCAGGACGATGACGCGTTGGCGCGCGAGCAGGCCAGTCATATTGATTATGCGTGGCAGGATAGCGAGCCCGTTTACGGGCTGGCAAAGCGCGATTTGTAAGTTTCGCCCGGCGGCGCTACGCTTGCACGGGCCTACAATGAATAGTGCAATATATTGATATTATTACGGATTATAGGCCGGGTAAGCGCAGCGCCACCCGGCAAGAAAGCGTGTGCAGACGGTTTACAGCCCGATCACCAACTCTCCCGAATGGCTCCGCGAGCAGCACAGCGCCACCTGCTGGTCCGTTGCGCTTTTTTCCGCCTCCGACTGCACGCTATCCCGGTGATCCACCACGCCGTCAATCACCGGCGTCAGGCAGGCTCCGCAGATCCCCATCTCACAGGAAAGCGGGACCGCCACGCCATTTTCCTGCAGCACCTGGGCGATGGTTTTATCCGCAGGCACCGGCCAGCGCTCCCCGGTGGAGGCCAGCTTGACCGTGAAGATCTCCCCGGTTTCACCGCCTGCGGCGGGCGCAACGGGCTGAAACGCCTCGCTGTGAAGATGGGCGTCATCCCATCCCTTTGCCGCCGCCACCTCACGCACTTTTTCCATAAAACCTGCCGGACCACAGACCCAGGCGTGAAGGCCCGATTCGGCCGCGGGGAGATGTGCCGCCAGCGCTGTGCGCGGGCTGGTGGTATGAATGAGGCACTCACCGAGCCGGGAGAGTTCGCGCGTAAACGCCGCGCTTTCCCGGTTCCTGACGTAGTAGTGCAGCGTGAACGGCGTTCCGGTCGCCTTCAGCTGCAGGGCCATCGCATACAGCGGCGTAATGCCAATTCCCGCCGCCAGGAGCAAAACCCGCTCTGCCTGCTGAAGCGGAAACAGGTTGCGCGGGGCGGATATCATCAGCTTCTGCCCGGGACGCAGCGTCTCGTGAACGTAGCGCGACCCGCCACGCGAGGCGGTTTCTCGCCCCACGCAGATCAGGTAGCTCTCACCGCTACACGCTCCGGTCAGGGAATACTGGCGAACCACGCCGCAGGGCAGGTGAACATCAATATGTGCGCCGGGCTGCCAGGGTGGCAGCGCTTCGCCGTCTTCCGCCACCAGCCTGACGGCGAGGCTTTTGTCGCCCTCGCGCCACAACCCGTCAACAATTACGCTCAGCATATCGACCTCCGTCATACCAGGAAAAACTCGCCAAAGCCCATCTTCTTCAGTCCCCGACGGTAGGCAATCGAGCTTTTATCTGCGGGGATATGCGCTTCCAGGGTCAGGTCCAGCGGCAGGCTTTCCGGACGCTGGGTTTCCACCATCAGACGGTCCTCTTCAAAAATCCGCAGATTGAAGGCATGCACATCCTCCACCGGAATATGCAGGTCAAAATTGCGGGCGATAGGGGCGAACATGCGGGTCACGCGCGATGACACCGGCGATGCGGCGTTCATAATGACCAGTCTCGATTCACCCGGAAAATGAATCGTCAGGGTGGCGGTGAACGGCAGGTGCATCTCAAAATGGCGCAACCACTGGAAGCCTTCCGGGGCCTGCACGGGGGAACTGGCGGGATAGTTGCTCACGGAGCTCCAGTAATCCGCCACGAAGCCAAACGGCGTCTCCTGCGGCTGATAGTGGGGCACCAGCGGGTTATTGGGGTCCGCAAAGGTATCGGTGTGGATCCAGGCAAAGTGCGCCACGTCCAGAAAACCCTCTACCTGACGTCCGGCAAAGCCGTTGACCTCAAATGCCGGGCAGTTAATCTGCTGAAATCCGTCGTCATCCCAGTGCGGCATGGTGGGCAGCGGCGCGGGGTTCTCCGGATCAAACGCCAGGCAGGTCCAGATGAGTCCGAACCGCTCCTCCACGGCGTAGTTAATCAGGTTCAGCTTCGCCGGAACAGGCTGGTCGGGGCTGGAGGGAATACGGTTGCAGCGCCCGTCCTCCCCAAAGCGTAAGCCATGATAGGGGCAGATAATCCCGTGCTCGTCGTGAAAGCCGAGCGTCAGCGGCACGCCGCGGTGCGGGCAAACGTCACGGGCGACCACGACCTGGTCGTTAATGCGGTAAATCACCAGCTGTTCATCCAGTAGCGTCGCTTTGACCGGCGCCGGA
Source organism: Enterobacter sp. fkY84-1 (assembly GCF_052974705.1). Taxonomy (NCBI): domain Bacteria; kingdom Pseudomonadati; phylum Pseudomonadota; class Gammaproteobacteria; order Enterobacterales; family Enterobacteriaceae; genus Enterobacter; species Enterobacter sp. fkY84-1. The sequence goes on from NZ_CP169393.1 coordinate 1,633,617, forward strand.
CCGACGTCGCAGGCACGCGCGACCGGATGCCAGCATTTCGCCAGACGCAGCCAGTCCTCTGGCTCAAACGTACAGTGGGCGGGTGGAGTCGGTTCTCTTTTCATCATTATCCCTCTTACGTTCAGCCTAACGGGCCGCCCTGAATGGTCTCGCACAGACCGTTGATGATGCGCTCTCCGGTTTCCTCGCGAAGCTCCTGATACCAGGCCTGCGTCAACGCCATGTCTTTGCCGTGGGTGACGTCACAGCGCTTACGCGCCTTCAGCACCAGGTCACGCACCCGGTCGCAGCGCAGCGCCTCGTACTGCCGAAGCGCCAGCGTGATGTTGTGGTTTTCACGCAGGCATTCCCCCAGCACCACGGCGTCTTCCATCGCTGCGCAGCCGCCCTGGCCGATATCCGGCGTGGTGCTGTGCCCGGCATCGCCCAGCAGCGCGACGTTGCCGCGTACCAGGCTGTCGAACGGCTCAATGTCGTGGATTTCAATGCGGTTGGTGGTTTCAGGATCCAGCGCCGCGATAAGCTTCTGCACCGGCGGCGCCCAGCCGCGGAAGTAGCCCGTGAGATCGGCGCGCAGGGTAGTGCGATCCTCCGCCAGACCCGCAGGGAGCGGCACGTCAAAGAAGAAGTAGAAGCGTCCGCCGGAGACGGGCATCAGCGACACCCGTTTGCCTTCGCCAACGAAGGTGGTCCACTGGTGCGCCGGGGCGATCTCCTCGTCAATCTTCACCAGCCCGTTCCAGTTCACGTAGCCCGCGTAGCGGCGCTCCGGCGTGTACCCCAGCACGTACGGGCGAACCGCCGAGTGGCTGCCGTCGGCGGCAATCAGGAAATCCCCGGCAGCTGTGCTGCCATCGGTGAAGGTGACGCTCACGCCTGCGTCGTCTTCATGAACGCGTTCGACGCGCTTGCCGAACTGCACCTTGTCGCGCCCCCAGAAGTCCAGCATTTCGCGCTGAAGCTCAGCGCGCGAGACGGGGCAGGGACGCCCGCCGGTACGCTCAACCAGCGGGGCAAGGCTAAAGCGAGTCAGGGTATCGCCGCGACGGTAATCCTTATAGGCCATAAAACGCATCGGCCCGCCCCAGGTCTCGATGATGTCGCCCATGCCGAGGTGCTGCATGCATTTCACGCCGTTCGGCCAGATGGAGATGGCCGCCCCGACGGGCCTGATCTCCTTTACGGCTTCAAACACGGTACAGTCGATGCCCGCTTTCTTCAGCGCGACGGCGGCGCTCAGGCCGCCAATACCCGCACCAATAACGATTGCTCTCATGCTTCTCTCCTTTTGCAGGGTGTAACGACATTCAGCAATTTGCGTACCAGGCTGCAGAGTGGTGAAAACGGCGTTGTGAGGGAGATGTTTGCACTGCTAAGGTGCGCAAAGGCGGTGAGCGTGCCTTTTTATGAATCAAAAATTTCCTGGTCAGCCATCCGGAATCGACTGTTTCACGTTTGTCTCAAGAGTGGCGTGGTTTGTGCACTGACCTGAAGGAGGATAATCAAGGAGAACCTATGATCGCACTGCACGACTTCAATCAGCTGCCTGAGAAAGACGCTTTTACGCTGCTTCAGCCCTGCGTGGCGATACCCGGCTGGGCCAACGCGCTGGTGAGTGGGCGGCCTTATTCGAGCCGGGACGCGTTGTTCATTGCGGCGCAGGCCCTGACGCAACGCTGGGATGAAGCGGCCTTAACGCAAGCCCTGAGCGCCCATCCGCGCATCGGGGAAAAGCCCGCGGGTTCAGCGGCGGAGGCGGCACTGTCGCGCCAGGAACAGGGCGCGGTGAACGATCGCGATACCGCCCTTGCCAAGGCGCTGCGTGAAGGTAATGCCCGCTACGAAGCCCGCTTTGGGCGCGTCTTTCTGATCCGCGCGAAAGGACGCAGCGGCGAGGAGATATTACAGGCCCTGCACGCGCGGCTGGAGAACAGCGACGCGCAGGAAATCCGTGCCGCGCTGGAACAGCTGCGGGAAATTACGCTGCTGCGACTGGAAGGAGTCATTCACGAATGAGCACACTCAGTACCCATATCCTCGATATTTCGACGGGCAAACCCGCAGAGGGCGTGACGGTTCATCTGCAACAGGACGGGAAGACGCTGGCCACGGGCGTGACCAACGTCCAGGGACGCATCGCCGCGTTCGTTCCCTCTCTGCCCGCGGGCCGCTATCGGCTGGTGGCGGAGATTGGGGTTTGGTTTAGCGATACCGGCCGGGAGACGATCTATCCCTGCGCGCACATTGAGTTTGTCACGGGAGAAACGGCAGACGAGCATTTTCATCTGCCGTTTGTGATTGCTCCCGGCGGGTGGTCAACCTACCGGGGAAGTTGACCACACCCGCTCGCCGTTGACCCAGGTCTCGCTGATGTTGCGCTCGTCGCCGAGGGTCATCAGCACAAAGAGCTGCTCGTAGATATCCTGGCAGCGACGATTGCGCAGGCGCTGCAGCGGCGTCACGTCGGGGTCGATAACCACGAAATCCGCCTCTTTGCCTGCCGCGAAGTTGCCAATCTTATCGTCCAGCCGGAGGGCGTGCGCACCGCCCAGCGTGGCGTGATAAAATGCCTCGCTGGCACGCAGGCGGTAGCTCTGAAGCTGGCCAACCTTGTAGGCCTCCCCCAGCGTGCGCAGCATGCTGAAGGTGGTGCCCGCCCCGACGTCGGTGCCGATGCCCATCCGCACCCTGTGCTGCCAGCAGGCGGGCAGGCGAAACAGCCCGCTGCCGAGAAACAGGTTCGAGGTGGGGCAAAACGCCACCGCCGAGCCGGTGTCATGCAGGCACTGCCACTCGCTGTGGTGCAGATGGATCGCGTGGGCAAACACGCTGCGCTCGCCGGTCAGGCCGTAGTGGTGGTACACGTCCAGATAGCGCTCATGCTCCGGCCAGAGATCGCTCACCCAGGCCACTTCGTTGGGGTTCTCGCTCAGGTGGGTCTGCAACCAGGTGTCCGGGAACTCCTCTCTGAGCAGGCTGACCGCCGCAAGCAGCTCGGGTGATGACGTCGGCGCAAAGCGCGGCGTAATCGCATAGCCCAGCCGTCCACGGTGATGCCAGCGCTGGATCAGCGCCCGGGTCTGCCGGTAGCTCTGCTTCGCGTCTTCGCTCAGGTAGTCCGGCGCGTGCCTGTCCATCATCACCTTTCCGGCGATAAGGCGCATGTTCAGGCGCAGGGCCTCGGTAAACAGTGCCTCGACCGATTCCGGATGCAGCGTGCAAAACACCAGCGCGGTGGTGGTGCCGTTGCTCACCAACTGGTTAATGAAAAATTCGGCGATCTCTTTTGCGTAGGCCTCATCGGCAAACTGGCTCTCCACCGGGAAGGTGTAGGTGGTCAGCCACTCCAGCAGCTGTTCGCCAAAGGCGCCAATCATCTCCGTTTGCGGATAATGGACGTGGGTGTCGACAAAACCGGGTAGCAGCAGCTTGCCGCGCAGGTCGGTATAGCCTTTGTGCGGGTCAAGATACTGCTCGCCCTCCTGCCACGGCATCTGTGCCAGAATTTTTCCGTGCTGGATAAACAGCAGGCCGTCCTCAAGGTAGCGCGCGTGCTGGGCAATGGCGTCTGCGCTGTCGCAGACCCGGGCAATATCAAAAAATGCACCGCGTATCGCAGTCTGGTATTCCATCATGGTTCCTGCCTTCGTGTGTGCGTAGCGGGGTGGGAAAGCTCAGCAAGAACGGTGCCAGAATGAACGGGCCGCAGATACGCTGCGGCCAGAGGGGAGGGGTTACTCTTTTTGCGTCGCCACGCGGGAGCCAAACGACGTCGCGCCTGCCGTCTCGCGCTCTTCCCGCGCCAGCCAGCGGTAGGTGACGCCGCCGAGGAAGACGCCAATAAACCAGCTGAAGTTTGCCACCTCATGCAGGGCCGGGATAAAGCTAATGACCAGGCCCACGGTAACGGACGGGATCAGCGCCCCAATGGCTTTCGGGTTAAAGCCGTTGCGGTACCAGTATTTGCCCTTTGGCGTGTCGTCGAACAGATCGTCAACCGACACCTTGCCGCGTTTAATCAGGTAGAAATCGGCGATCAGGATGCCGAACAGTGGGCCGATAAACGCCCCGAGCACGTCCAGGGTGTAGTGGATAAGCTCCGGCGAGTTGAACAGGTTCCACGGGGTGAGCAGGATCGAGCCGACGGCGGCAATCATGCCTCCGGTGCGGAAGCTGATTTTCTGCGGCGAGCAGTTAGAGAAATCAAACGCCGGTGAGACGAAGTTCGCCACGATGTTGATCCCGATGGTGGCGGTGATCATCGTCAGCAGGCCAATCGCCACGGCCAGATCGTTGCCCACGCGGCTGACGGTCTCAATCGGGTCGGTGATCATGCGGCCAAACAGCGACTGGGTGCCAGAGACAATCACTACGGTGACGATGGAGAACAGCAGGAAGTTAAACGGCAGCCCCCAGCGGTTGCCGCGGCGGATTTCACCCATGCTTTTGCCGTAGCGGGAGAAATCGCCAAAGTTGAGCAGCGGACCGGAGAAGTAGGAGACCACCAACGCCGTGGCGGTGATCATCTGCCAGGTCTGCTCGCCCGCGCTCAGGGATTTGCTGGCGAGGGTAAAGGAGATCCCGTCAAAACCGGTCTTGTATACAATCCAGCCGGCGAGGGCCAGCATCACCACATAGACTGCCGGACCGGCGATATCAATAAAGCGCTTGATGGCGCTCATGCCGTGCCAGAAGACCATCGCCTGCAGGACCCACATAATGGCAAAGCAGATCCAGCCCAGATGCGACAGGCCCAGGAATGCGCCGGTAGTGAGTGAAGAGAGCGACGGCCAGAACTTCAGCGCCACCAGCATCAGCGCGTTGGCGGCGAGATAGGTCTGAATACCGTACCACGCGAAGGCAATCAGCCCGCGGATCACCGCCGGAATATTGGCCCCGAACACGCCAAACGCCTGACGGCTGATCACCGCGTAGGGCACGCCCGCCATCTGGCTCGGTTTGGCCACCAGGTTGGCGCACAGCTGCACGATGCAAATCCCCACCAGCAGGCAGAGCAGCACCTGCCAGCTTGCCAGCCCGAGCGTAAAGAAGCTCGCGGCGACAACATAACCCCCCATGCTGTGAACGTCCGACATCCAGAACGAAAAGATGTTGTACCAGCTCCAGTTCTGGTCACGCGTCGGTGCCAGATCCTCATTGCAAAGACGTGGGCTGTAAACCGCACCGGAATCAGCGGCCGTACCTTGCTGTGCGTTTTGACTCTTTGGCATGAAACCTGCTCCTGTGAATGAAAACCCGTTGAGTGGGAGTGCAAACGGTGTTGCAGGATTCAGGCCAAAATAATAAATCTTGTATGCAATATTTTATTTTTATGTATACGATTCGATAACGGAAAGTAAAATTCGGAGTGGTGAATGAACAACATAAACGCCCTGCAGACCGCGCCAGACCTGCATGATAAAGACGAATCCATCTTCCAGGCGCTGATGACCGCGATTGTCGAACACCAGCTGCTGCCGGGGAGCAAATTGCCGGAAGAGGCGCTGGCCGAGGTCTTTGGCGTGAGCCGCACGGGCATCCGCAAGGTGCTTCAACGACTCGCCGCTGTGCAAATGGTCACCCTGACGCCCAAGCGTGGTGCACACGTCGCCAGCCCGACGGTGGAAGAGGCGCGGCACATCTTCCGCACCCGCGCCCTGCTGGAGGTCGCTAACCTGCCGGACGTGCTGGCGCACTGCCAGCCGCCGCATCTTGCCGCGCTGGAGGCCATTATTCGTCAGGAGCAGCAGGCGCACGAGGCCTATGACGGCCCGGCGGCGATCCGCCACTCCGCCAATTTCCATATTCAGCTGCAGGCCATCTCCGGCAACCAGGTGCTCACTGAGATGGTGACCAGCCTGAGCCAGCGTTCTTCGCTAGTGATTGCCACCTGGGGCGCGCCGTGGCGTCAGGGCTGCCGCTGCAACGATCACGAGCAGCTGGTGGATCTGCTGCGCCAGAAGGCGCTCCAGCCGCTAAGCGATGCATTAATGCACCATTTTGAACATATCGTCGCCAGCCTCTGCTTCGAGCGGGCGGGCGAGTGCCTGCCTGATTTTGCCCGGCTGTTTGCCGGCCACAAGGAGTCGTAATGTCTGTCTGTATACAAGTGATCAACCCCAACACCAGCCTCGCCATGACGGAAACCATCGGCGCGGCGGCCCGCGCGGTGGCGGCACCGGGAACGGAGATCCTCGCGGTCTGCCCAGGCGCGGGCGTGCCGTCGATAGAAGGCCACTTTGATGAGGCCATCGCCGCCGTCGGTGTCCTGGAGCAGATCAAAAAAGGCAGGGAGCAGGGCATGGACGGTCACGTGATCGCCTGCTTTGGCGATCCGGGCCTGCTGGCGGCGCGCGAGCTGGCGCAGGGGCCGGTAATCGGCATCGCCGAAGCCGCCATGCATATGGCGACGCTGGTCGCGACGCGCTTTTCGGTGGTCACCACGCTGCCGCGCACGCTGATCATTGCCCGTCATCTGTTGCACCAGTATGGCTTTCAGGACCATTGTGCGGCGCTGCACGCCATCGACCTTCCGGTGCTGGCGCTGGAAGACGGCAGCGGTCTGGCGCAGGAGAAAGTGCGCGCGCGCTGTATACAGGCGCTGAAAGAGGATGGCTGTGGCGCCATCGTGCTGGGCTGCGGCGGCATGGCGACGCTGGCGCAGGAGCTGACCCGCGAGCTGCGCGTGCCGGTGATCGACGGCGTCAGCGCGGCGGTGAAGATGGTGGAATCGCTGGTGGCGCTGGGGCTGTCGACCAGCAAGCACGGGGATCTGGCGTTCCCGGAGAACAAACCGTTAAGCGGGCATTTTCAGGCATTGAATCCATTTTAATTTTTTGGGGGTGGCAATGGGGCTTTTTGAACAGGATTATCCGCGGGATCTGCGCGGCTATGCGGGCAACCCGCCGCACGCGCGGTGGCCGAATCAGGCGCGCATCGCCGTGCAGTTTGTGCTCAATTACGAAGAAGGGGCAGAAAACCACGTTCTGCACGGCGATGCCGGATCCGAACAGTTCCTGTCGGACATCATCGGCGCGGCCAGTTACCCGGACAAACACATGTCGATGGACTCTCTCTACGAATACGGCAGTCGCGCCGGGTTCTGGCGGATCCACAATGAATTTCAGAAACGCGGCCTGCCGTTGACGGTCTTCGGCGTGGCGATGGCGCTGGCGCGTCACCCGGAGATAGTCGAGGCAATCAAAGCCGCGGATTACGACGTGGTCAGCCACGGCTGGCGCTGGATCCACTACCAGAATATGGACATCAGCCAGGAGCGCGAACACCTGCACAAGGCGGTGCATGTTCTGACCGACCTGTTTGGCAAGCCGCCAACGGGCTGGTACACCGGGCGCGACAGCCCCAATACGCGCCAGCTGGTGGTAGAGCACGGCGGTTTTGACTACGACAGCGACTACTACGGCGACGATTTGCCTTTCTGGACGGAAGTGGCCTGCAGCGACGGCTCCCGTAAACCGCACCTGATTGTGCCGTATACGCTGGATGCGAACGACATGCGCTTTGCGACCGCGCAGGGGTTTAACACCGCCGAGCAGTTTTATACGTATCTGAAGGACAGTTTTGACGTGTTGTACGAAGAGGGGGAAAGCGCGCCGAAGATGATGTCCATCGGCATGCACTGCCGCCTGCTGGGGCGACCGGGGCGTTTTCGCGCGCTGCAGCGGTTCCTGGATTATGTGCAGCAGCACGAGCGGGTGTGGGTCTGTACCCGCCAGCAGATTGCCGACCACTGGCGGGAGGTACATCCGTTTCAGAAGTAAGTGTGCGATGTTTTGCCGGGTGGCGGCTGCGCCTTACCCGGCCTACAGGGCCCACAGGGCATACGGGACATCGTAGGCCCGGTAAGCGCAGCGCCACCGGGCAGGTTTTTCAGCGTTACACCATCAAACTCACCTGCGCCGCCACGATGCGCCACCCGTAGGCAAACCGCACCCACGTCTGCTGCTGGCGGCCAATGCGTTCTGTGCTCTCCCGGGTAAACTCGGTGCTGCACACGGCATAATCCTCCCCGAAGGTGGTGATGACGGTGTGGCGCAGCGTCCGCTGCAGCCCGGCAGCGGGGCGCGCCGCGCGAAAGGCGCGGATTTCATCAATTCCGTACAGGTTTTCCCCCGCCCCCAGCCGCACCGTGTTTTTGTCGTGCCAGAACAGCTCGTCCAGCACCGCAACGTTGTTGCTCACCAGCGCGTCCTCATAGCGGTAAAACGCGGCCGTCACCTCGGCAACCACCCACGGGAGGTTAATGTCATCGTGATTCATCATGCTGCTATCTCCGCCGGACGGGCATCGGTGATGCCGCTCTCCTCCAGAACCCGCGCGACGCGCAGGCAGGCCTGCTCGTTAAACGGCGCGGCAATCAGCTGCAGGCCGATGGGCGCGCCCTGCGCGGTGCGTAGCGGAACGGTGGTCACGGGCAGGCCCAAAAACGAAATTGGCTGGGTCAGCATCCCCATGCTGGCGCGAATGGGCAGCGGCTGACCGTTAATTTCCATGGTTTGCTCGCCCGCCAGCGTCGCGCTGCGCGGGGTGGCCGGGGCGATCAGCACGTCGGCCTGCGCGAATAAGGTTTTGAATGCCTGCCGGGCGTGAGCGCGAAACCGCTGGGCCTGAATGTACCAGGCGGAGGGGATCATCGCCCCGGCCAGCAGGCGTTCGCGGGAGTGAGGCTCAAAACGCGCTGGCTCCTGGCGAAGCGCGGGCAGGTACTGATTTCCCCCTTCGGCGGCGCTGATGATAAACGCCGCCGAACGCGCCAGCTCGGCGTCCGTGAACTGTAGTTTATCCTGCACGTCGAGCGCCTTCGCCACCCGCGCCACGGCGTCTCTGGCGTCCGCGTCGCACCAGGTGGTGAAGTAGCCGCCGAGCACCGCGCAGCGCAGGCCGTCAAGCCCGCGATCGAGCAGGGGACGCGTCTGTTCCCGGGAGCTTTCGGCCTGAAAACCGTCGCTGGTGTCCCGTCCCTGCAGGGCGTCATACACGGACGCCAGGTCACACACGCGGCGGGCGAAGGGGCCGATATGATCCAGACTCGGGACAAACGGATGGCTTCCTGCGCGCGACAGGCGGCCAAAGGTGGGCTTCAGGCCGTAGATGCCGCACAGGGAGGCCGGAACGCGAATCGACCCGTTGGTGTCGGTGCCGAGTGAAAAGTGCACCAGCCCGGCAGCCACCGCGGCCGCTGACCCGCCGGACGACCCGCCCGCAATGCGCGCCAGGTCGTGCGGGTTACGCGTCGTGCCGTAGTGGCTGTTCTCGGTGGTAAAGCCGTAGGCGTAGGCGTCCATATTGACCATCCCGGTCAGCAGCCCCCCCGCGCTGCGCAGCTGGCGTACCGCAAAGCCGTCAGCCGCGGCGGCAGGGCGCTGGCTGAACAGCTCGGCCCCGGCGAGGGTGGTGTGACCGGCAACGTCGAACAGGTTTTTCACCGCATAAGGCACGCCCGCCAGCGGCGGCAGGGGACGCTTTTCCCGTCGCAGGGTATCAATATTATCGGCTTCGGCGAGCATGCGTGCTTCCGTCAGGGTGGTCCAGGCGTTGATCCGCGGGTTAACGCGCGCAATCGCCTCCAGCGTCTGTCGGGCGATCTCGTGGGCGCTCAGCTCTCCCGCACTTAGCGCCTGCTGGATCGCGCTGATACTCATCTCGTGTAGCGTCATGCTTTATACACTCCTGCAATCTCCAGACGGTCGTCGAGCGGCAGCGCCATCAGCGGGGCGGCCATGCTGGCAATGCGGCTGAACTGCAGCTGCAGCTCGGCGCGGCGGGCGTCATCCAGCTCAACGCCGAGTACGGTTTCCATCTGCGTCAGGTACGCCTGCCAGTCGGGTTGGCGTGTCGTCATTGTTTTCTCCTCAGAATCCGGCGGCTGTGCCGTTGCTGCGCGGGTCAAATGCCCCTTCGAACAGCCCGTTGGGGTGGCGGACAATGGCGCCCGCGTGACCCATGGCTTCACTAAAGTCAGGGAAAAGCTCCACCTCGTGGCCGAGTGCCTGCAGGCGCGCGACCGTCTCGGGTGAAAAACGTCCTTCAAGCTTTAAGGTGTCCGAGGTTTGTCCCCAGGTACGTCCCAGCAGCCAGCGCGGGCGGGTGATGCTCTCCTGCAGGGGGACGCCCTGGATAACGTAGCGGGTAAAGAGCGCAGCCTGGGTTTGCGGCTGTCCGTCACCGCCCATCGATCCGTACACCATCACGCGACCGTCCTTCAGACGCGCCGCCGCCGGGTTCAGGGTGTGAAACGGCTGTTTGCCCGGCGCGAGGGCCAGAAGATGGGCGGGATCGAGGCTGAAGGATGCGCCGCGGTTCTGCCAGACGATGCCAGTATCGGGCAGCACCATGCCGCTGCCGAACTCGTGATAAAGGCTCTGGATAAACGACACGGCAAGCCCGCTGCTGTCCATCACCCCCATCCACACCGTATCGCCGGGACCTTTTCCGGTTCCCCACGGCGCCGCGCGACTGTCGTCAACCCTGTCGGCAAGCGCCTGCAGGGCGGCGGGATCCAGCAGTTGCTGAACATCGGTGTTCAGCGCGCGCGGATCGGTGATGTGGGCATCCCGCAGGCCAAAGGCCAGCTTGGTGGCTTCCACGATGCGGTGCAGGGTGTCGGCGTCGTCGGCCTCCGCCATGTTCAGGCGGTCGGTAATGCCGAGTATCGCCAGCGAGACCAGCCCCTGCGTCGGCGGGGCGTGGTTAAAGATCTCTCCCTGCTGATGCTGCAGCTTCAGCGGCACGGTGCGTCGGGCGGCGTGCGCGTTGAGATCGGCCAGCGTCACGGGGAGATCCAGCGTCTCCATGCCGCGCGCCAGGACTTCCGCCAGCGGGCCGCGATAAAAGCTGTCCAGACCGTCCTCCACCAGGCGCATCAGGGTCGTGGCCATGGCGGGCTGGTAAAAGCGGCTCCCGACCTGCGGCGGCTTGCCGTCCACCAGCCAGGTTTCCGCGAAGCCGGGAACGTCCTTCAGCTCGTCGAACTTGCTGGCCGTGGCGTGGGCCTGAGAGGCCGTGACCGGCGTGCCGTTTTGCGCATAGTCAATAGCGTCGGCCAGCAGGCGGGCCAGCGGCAGCGCCTTGCCGGTCATCTCGCGCGAAACTTTCAGCGCCTCGTCCCAGCCGCTGACGGTTCCGGCGACGGTCAGCGCCGCACGGGGGCCGCGATGGGGGATCTGCGTGAGCCCGTCGTAGGCGGCCAGCGTCGCGCGCGATCCCGCCGCGCCGCTGGCATCGATGGCGATGGGATCGCCTTCCGGGGGCACGATAAGCCAGAAGCCATCGCCGCCCAGCCCGTTCATATGCGGATAGACCACGGCGATGGTGGCCGCCGCCGCAACCATCGCTTCGATGGCGCTGCCGCCTTCGCGCAGCACCGCCAGCGCGCTCTGGCTGGCGAGGTGGTGGGGCGCAACCGCCATACCGTGTGTGGAGACATTACTTTGCATGAAAAGTCCTCGTAACCCTGAAAGTCACAAGGTGCTGCAAAAGCTGTTCCAGTTCTGAATAAAAAGTTTCATGCCAGTTGCCGCAGAAGCTGGCATGCTTAATGAATAATGAGCATGAGATGAAACAAACGTTACAGAGGCGTTATGGAACAGCTTGATGAACGACTGAAAGCACAATACGCGTCATTGTCGCCGCAGGAGCAGCGGGTGGCGGATTTTATTTTCGATCATTTTGACGACCTCATTAGCTACAACAGCGCCGAGCTGGCGCAGCTGAGCGGGGTATCAAAAGCCACGGTGAGCCGTCTGTTTAAGCGTCTGGGCTATGAGAAATATAAGGACATGCGCGAAGAGCTGCGCACCCTGCGCCAGAGCGGGATGCCGCTCACCGACAATCGCGACGCGGTGCAGGGTAATACGCTGCTGGCGCGCCACTATAAGCAAGAGATGGCAAACCTGACCCAGTGGGTCAATGCCCTCGACGCGCAGCAGTTTGCCGACGCCATGGCCTGCATGGTCAGGGCGCGCCGGATCGTTATTATCGGCATGCGTAACGCCTATCCGGCGGCGCTGCACCTGCGCCAGCAGCTGCTGCAGGCGCGCGGTCAGGTGCTGGTGCTGCCGCAGCCGGGGCAGAGCCTGAGCGAGGAGCTGGTGGACTTAACGCCGGACGATCTGGTGGTGATGATGGCCTTTCGCCGTCGCCCGCGCATCATTCGCCCGCTGATGCAGCAGCTTCAGAGTAGCGGTATTCCGGTGCTGCTGATGTGCGAGCCGCAAGCCCACAGCCTGTTCCCGCTGGCGAGCTGGCAGCTCTGCACCCCGCTGGACAGCGTCTCCGCCTATGACAGCTATTCGTCGGTCAACAGTCTGATCAACCTGCTGGCGAACGCCTTCCTGCATGACATTCTCGATAAAGGCCGCCCGCGCATTCACGAGATTGCCTCCCTCTACCAGCAGCTGGACGAGCTGGAACAGCGATAATGGGGCATCAGGCTGGTGCTTTGCATTAAAACAGTGCAATCAGACGGGGCGTAAAAGAGCGCCCCCTTTTCGCCATTCCCCGCTTTATCAGGCTTTATGACAATATCCCCCGTTTCGCCTGACCTGGCACATTAGTTGCAAAATCACATTCAAAGAATCTTTTGTTTCATGTTAACGTTACGGGGAAGCACCATGAAAAAATTGTTGATTGCACTGGCCGGGGCAGCATGCCTCTTCACACAGCTGCCGGCAAAGGCTGACCAGCTTCAGGATATTGAGAAACGCGGCACCATCCGCATCGCCGTTCCGCAGGATTTCCCGCCGTTTGGCTCGGTGGGAACCGATCTGCAGCCGCAGGGCTATGACATCGACATGGCGCGCTATCTCGCTAAACAGATGAAGCTCAAGCTGCAGCTGGTGCCGGTGACCAGCGCCAACCGCGTGCCGTACCTGCAAACCGACAAGGTGGACCTGGTCATTTCCAGCCTCGGTAAAAACCCGGAGCGCGAGAAGGTAATCGACTTCAGCCGCGCCTACGCGCCGTTCTTCCTCGGCGTGTTTGGTCCGAAAGGGGCTGAACTGAAGGATGCCGCCGCGCTCAGCGGAAAAACCATCGGCGTGACGCGCGGGGCGGTGGAGGACATGGTGCTGACCGGCCTGGCGCCGAAAGACGCGGACGTGAAGCGTTACGAAGACAACAACACCACGCTGTCGGCATATCTGTCCGGCCAGGTGCAGTACGTGGCGACCGGCAATCTCGTGGTGGCGGCCATTTCGCGCCAGAACGCGGCGAAAGCCCCGGTGCCGAGCTTTATGCTGAAAGACTCGCCGTGCTTCATTGGCCTGAAGAAAAACGAACCGGCCCTGAAGGCAAAAGTGGACGCGCTGATCGAGCAGGGCATTAAGGACGGCACGCTGAACGGTCTGTCTGAGCAATGGCTGAAGGCCCCGCTGCCGGCAAACCTTGGCGCCTGAGCCGATGACTGAGCAACTTGATTTTTCCGCCCTCTGGCCGCACTGGCCGGAGCTGCTGGCCGGGCTGTGGGTCACTATTCAACTGACGGTGATGGCCACCGTCGGCGGGCTGGCAACAGGGATTGTCGGGGCAGCGATCCGCAGCGGACGCACCACCTGGTACAGCCGGATTTGGGGCGGGTATGTGGAGATCATCCGCAACACGCCGTTTGTGGTGCAGCTGTTTTTCATCGTCTTCGGCCTGCCGAACCTGGGGCTGAAGATGACGGCGGGGGAAGCGGCGCTGCTGGCCATGGTGGTCAACCTGGGCGCCTACAGCACCGAGATTATTCGCGCGGGCATTCAGGTCACGCCGAAAGGGCAGTGGGAGGCCGGTCGCGTGCTGGGGCTGACCCGCCTGCAGGCCTTTATCCGCGTGGTGCTGCCGCCCGCGCTGCAGCGCATTTACCCGGCGCTGGTGAGCCAGTGCATCATCGTGATGCTCGGCTCGGCGGTGGTGTCGCAGGTCTCCTATGAAGAGCTGACCTTCGCCGCCAACCTGATCCAGTCCAGAACGTTTTTAAGCTTTGAGGTCTATCTGGTGACCACCGGGATTTACTTAGCGCTGTCGATTACCCTGCGCCAGCTGATGATGGCGGCAGGACGGAAATGGCTGGGGGTGCAGGCATGATGACCACCTTTACCGACTGGGACATTATTCGCAACCTGCTGCTGGCCGGACGCTGGACGGTGCTGCTGTCGCTGGTGGCGTTTGTCGGCGGGGCGGTGGTGACCCTGCCGCTCCTGCTGCTGCGCCTGACGGGCGCACGCACGGTGAAGCGCATTATCCGCGGCTACATTGAGCTGTTTCAGGGCACGCCGCTGCTGATGCAGCTGTTCCTGGCCTTCTTCGGCGTGGCGCTGTTCGGCATCGACGTTTCGCCGTGGACCGCCGCCTCGCTGGCGCTGACGTTCTACACCAGCGCGTTTCTGCTCGATATCTGGTACGGCAGCATTCGTGCTTTACCGAAGGGGCAGTGGGAAGCCTCGCGCTGCCTGGGGCTGACCTTCGGCCAGACCCTGTTTCGCGTGGTCGCCCCGCAGGCGCTACGCATCGGCATTGCGCCGACGGTCGGCTTTGCCGTGCAGGTGATCAAAGGTACCGCGCTGGCGTCGATTATCGGTTTTGTCGAGCTGACCAAGGCCGGGACCATGCTGACCAACGTGACCTATCAGCCGTTTAAGGTCTTTGCGCTGGTGGCGCTCGGCTACTTTATTCTGTGCTATCCGCTGTCGCGCTACAGCCGCTATCTGGAGACGAAATTCAATGCCTCTCATCACCATTAATCAGGTGCAGAAGTACTACGGCGATAACCACGTGCTCAAGGGCGTCGATCTGGATATCGACATGGGCCAGGTGATCTCCATCATCGGGCGCAGCGGATCGGGCAAAAGCACGCTGCTGCGCTGCATTAACGGCCTGGAAGGCTATCAGGACGGCAGCATCAAGCTGGGCGGCATGACCATTACCGACCGGGATTCTCAGGCGCGTGAAATCAGCCGCTCGGTCGGGATGGTGTTCCAGAGCTTCAACCTGTTCCCGCACATGACGGCGCTGGAGAACGTGATGCTCGCCCCGCGCCGGGTGCTGAAAAAAAGCGCCGCCGAATGCCGGGCGCTGGCGCAGCAGATGCTGGAGAAGGTTGGCCTTGGCGATCGTCTGGATTACTACCCGTCGAGTCTCTCCGGCGGCCAGCAGCAGCGCGTGGCGATAGCCCGCGCGCTGGCGATGTCGCCGAAAGTATTACTCTGCGACGAGATCACCTCCGCGCTGGATCCGGAGCTGGTGGGCGAAGTGCTCAAAGTGCTGGAGCAACTGGCGGCCGAGGGGATGACGCTCATACTGGTTACCCATGAAATGAATTTTGCCCGCGAAGTGGGCGACCGCGTGGTGTTTATGCACCAGGGGAAAGTCTGGGAGCAGGGCGACAGCAAAACGCTGTTCGCCAACCCGCAGACCACGGAACTGAAGCAGTTCATCTCCTCCGTGCGCGGCCTCAACTGATAAGGACTGAACAATGGATATCGCACACTTTCCGCAAATCAACCCGCCGCAGCGCCTGCTGATGGGCCCGGGCCCGATCAACGCCGACCCGCGCGTGCTGCGCGCCATGTCGAGCCAGCTGATCGGCCAGTACGATCCGGCCATGACCCACTACATGAACGAGGTGATGGCGCTCTATCGCGGCGTATTCCGCACCGAAAACCGCTGGACGATGCTGGTGGACGGCACCTCCCGCGCGGGAATTGAAGCCATTCTGGTTTCCGCCATTCGCCCGGGCGATAAGGTGCTGGTGCCGGTCTTTGGCCGCTTTGGTCACCTGCTGTGCGAAATTGCCCGCCGCTGCCGCGCGGAGGTGCATACCATCGAAGTACCGTGGGGCGAGGTGTTTACCCCGGACCAGGTGGAGGATGCGATTAAGCGTATTCGTCCACGCCTGCTGCTGACCGTGCAGGGCGACACCTCCACCACCATGCTGCAGCCGCTCGCCGAGCTTGGCGCGATCTGCCGCCGCTACGACGTGCTGTTTTACACCGATGCCACCGCGTCGCTCGGCGGTAACGCGCTGGAGACCGACGCCTGGGGGCTGGATGCCGTCTCGGCCGGGATGCAGAAGTGCCTCGGCGGCCCGTCCGGCACGTCGCCGATCACCCTGAGCGAGCGGATGGAAGAGGCAATCCGTCGCCGCAAGTGCGTGGAGGAGGGCATTCGCACCGACGCCCACCGCGACGGCGACGAGGAGATGGTCTACTCCAACTACTTCGATCTCGGCATGGTGATGGACTACTGGGGGCCGGAGCGGCTGAACCACCACACCGAAGCGACCACCGCGCTGTTTGGCGCTCGCGAATGCGCGCGGCTGATCCTGCAGGAGGGGCTGGATAACGGCATCGCCCGCCACAGGCTGCACGGCGATGCGCTGCTGAAGGGCATTCAGGCGATGGGGCTTGAGACCTTCGGCGACCTGAAGCACAAGATGAACAACGTGCTGGGCGTGGTCATCCCGCAGGGGATCAACGGCGACCTGGTGCGTAAGCTGATGCTGGAAGATTTCGGGATTGAAATCGGCACCTCGTTTGGCCCGCTGCACGGCAGGGTGTGGCGCATTGGCACCATGGGCTACAATGCGCGCAAGGACTGCGTGATGACCACCCTGAGCGCGCTGGAGTCGGTGCTGAACTACCTCAAATTCACCACCACCCAGGGGGCCGCCATGCAGGCCGCGTGGGACCACTATCGTCGCGAGACGCCGCAATGAGCCCGGCGGCAGAGCGGGTGATGGCGCGCGCCGACGCGCTGGCCGCCATCAGCGAAACCCCGGACGGCCTGACGCGGGTCTATCTCTCCACGCAGCATCTCCAGGCCAACCAGCTGGTTGGGGAGTGGATGCGCCAGGCGGGCATGACCGTCTGGCAGGACAGCGTGGGCAATATCTGTGGACGCTACGAGGGCGCGCAGGAGGGGGCGCAGGCGGTGCTGCTCGGCTCGCATCTGGACACCGTACGCAACGCCGGGCGCTACGACGGCATGCTCGGGGTGCTCACCGCCATCGAAGTGGTGGATAGCCTGCACCAGCAGGGGCGGCATCTGGCGCAGGCCATCGAGATTGTCGGCTTTGGCGACGAAGAGGGGACCCGTTTTGGTATCACCCTGCTGGGCAGCCGTGGTCTGACGGGAACCTGGCCGCAGGGCTGGCTGGAGACGTGCGATGCCCAGGGCATCAGCGTGGCGCAGGCGATGGTGCAGGCGGGACTCGATCCCACTCGCGTGGCGCTCGCGGCACGCCATCAGGAGGATTTCAGCGCCTGTCTGGAACTGCACATCGAACAGGGGCCGTGTCTGGAGCAGGAAGGGCTGGCGCTGGGCGTGGTGGAAGCCATCAACGGCGCGCGCCGCCTCAACTGCCGCTTCACCGGCGAGGCCGGACACGCGGGTACCGTGCCGATGAGTCACCGTAAGGATGCCCTGGCCGCCGCCGCCGAGTGGATGGTGCTGATTGAAAACATCACCCGACAGCAGGGCGGCAACCGGGTGGCGACGGTCGGGGAACTGCGCTGCCTGCCCGGCGCGGTGAACGTCATCCCCGGCGAGGTTGCGCTCTCGCTGGATATTCGCGGCCCGCAGGATGCCCCGCTGGACGCGCTGCTCGCTGAACTGCTGGCGCAGGCGCAGGCGATCGCCGCCCGTCGCGGGCTGAGCTTCAGCGCCGAGGAGTTTTACCGGATCGCCGCCACGCCGTGCGATGCGCGTTTGCAGCGCCTGCTGGGCGACGCGGTTGAATCGGTGCAGGGGCGCTCGTTATCCCTGCCCAGCGGCGCCGGGCACGACACCATCGCCCTGGCGGAACGCTGGCCGGTGGGGATGCTGTTTGTGCGCTGTAAGGGCGGGATAAGCCACCATCCGGCGGAATCGGTGATGGCTGAGGATGTTGCCCTGGCGATTGAGGCATTTGGGCAGGCGGTGAGAGCGCTTGGTGCTATCTGATTGTTGCCCGGCGGCGCTGCGCTTGCACGGGCCTACGGGATGGGTAGGCCGGGTAAGCGGCAGCGCCACCCGGCAAGGAATCACATCACTCCAGCCCCAGCGTATATTGCGCGATCTTAAAGTAGATAATCAGCCCGGTACCGTCGATCAGCGTCGCGATAAACGGCGCGGAGACGACCGCCGGGTCAATACCGCAGCGCTTGAGCACCATCGGAATGACGGACGAGACAATCGCACTCCACAGCGTAATGCACACCAGCGTCAGGCTGACGATGAGCGTAATCTCCAGCCCGATCCCCATCATCCAGGCGCGAATGCACCCGGCAATGCCGAGCGTCACGGCAATCATCAGCGAGGTGGTCATCTCTTTGCGCAGCACGCGGCCCACGTCGCGCAGATGAACTTCACCCAGCGCCATGGCGCGCACCAGCGTGGAGGTGATCTGCGTCCCGCTGTTGCCGCCCGTGCCGATCAGCAGCGGAATAAAGAATGCCAGCGCGATGGCGGACTCCAGCGCCTCTTCAAAATGCTGAATGACCGAGCTGGTGTAGGCTTCGGCGACAAACAGCAGCAGCAGCCAGACGGAGCGTTTCTTCCACAGGCTGAAGGCGCTGGTTTCCAGATAGGGCTTCTCCAGCGGCAGCGTCGCCCCCTGAAGCTGGGCATCTTCGGTGACGTCATCTTCCAGCAGATGGGCAATTTCCCGCTCGGTCAGGCAGCCGACGAGTTTGCCGTGGGTCACCACGGGCACGACATCTGCGTCGCCGTGCGCCAGCAGTCCTGCAACATCGGCACGTTCATCCTCCGGTTTGACCTGCAAAAACTGCGAAATCATCAGGCTTTTAATTGGCTGTACGGTATCTGTGGTCTGTAGCAGCTTGCGCACGGCAACCATCCCCGCAAGGCGGCCATTGTCTTCAATAAAAATATGCGACGGAATATCATCGTCTTTTAATTTTTCGAAGAATTGCTCGCGCGCCAGCGCCACGCATAATGAAACGTCGAGGACGATAAAATCGGTATTCATATATTGCGCGACCGCGCTGTCATTGAATGCCAGGTTTTGGTTGTGAATAGCGTAAGACATAGTGAATTCCCTTTGAATAATAACATCTCTCAGGGGCGAGCAAGACAGGGCATGTCGAAGAGGAGATCCCCACGTCCTGGGTTCAGCACTGTACACCGTATCCCGCAAGGGAAGTTATACTGACAAAGCCTTGATTCGACAGTGCCTGTTTTACCCTGTGCCGGTTCTCTCGAACCTACCAGAGCGATAACGTGTATTTGTACAGGAGCCTCGCCATAACGAGATCGTTGTAAAACGAGAGGGATAATACGCCTGTTTAAATTTAGCGCTCAGAAAATTAAATAATGTTTAAGAACGGTTTAGATAAATATTATTAATAAAATGTTGAGGGTTTATTTAGGTTTATTCACTTTAAATGGAGGATTAAATAATTAACGGGAGAGAGGAAAATGGCGTGGCTTGATAATCTGCTGAATCATTTTGCGCTGTATCCGGCACATCTTTTCGCGCTGTTATTTTTGATGGCGCTGAGTAAATCGACGGTGCTGATCTCCTCCGTGCTGCCGCCCGCGTCGGTGATGCTGCTGGCGGGCATTACCGTCAGCCAGGGGAGCATGCACCCGGCGCTGGCGTGGCTGGCCGTGGTGATGGGGGCGACGGCAGGTTCGATGCTGAATTACCATATCGGCCAGCTGATGGGGCACACCCGGCTGGTCGCGCGCTTTACGGCGAAGCATGCCGCTACGTTTTTACGGGTTCAGCATCAGCTGCAAAAAAACGGCGTCATCGCCCTGTTTACGTCGCGCTTTCTGGCGGTGTTGCGTTATGTCGTGCCGCTGGCGGCGGGTATGCTCAGGCTTAACGCCGTCAAAGTCTACGCCGTCAGCCTGCTTTCCGCCTGCGCGTGGGCGGCGCTGTATGTCGGCGCGGTCACCGGCATCAGCGCCTTTTGAATTACAGACTTCCCATGCCGCCGTCCACCAGCAGCTCCGTTCCCACCGTGTAGCTCGACTCGTCGGAGGCCAGATAGAGCGCGGCTTTTGCCAGCTCCGTCGTCGAGCCCATTCTGCCGAGCGGCACCAGCTTGATGATTTCCGCCATCATCGCGTTAAGCGCCTCGTCGCTTAAGCCCGTTTTCGTAAACGCCGGGGTCTCCACCGGACCGGGGCTCAGGCCGTTGACGCGGATCCCGCGCGGCAGCAGCTCCGCCGACAGCGTGCGCGCCAGCGACAGCAGGGCGGCCTTGCTCGCGGCATACACGCTGCTGGTGGGCAGGCCGATGCGCGCGCTCACGGAGCCGCAGAGGATTATCGAGGACGGGTTGTTCAGCAGCGGCAGCAACGCCTGGATTAAAAAGAACGGCCCCTTCAGGTTGATGTTCATCAGACGGTCCCAGGCCTCTTCCTGCCAGGCTTCCAGCGGCGCGTGCGTCACGTCGCCGGCGTTGAGAAACACCGCGTCCAGGCGCGGCCAGCGGGCGGCGAGGGTTTCCGCCAGCGCTTTTTGCGAGGTGATATCGCCCGCATCGGTCGGGATCACCCAGGCCTTATCGCCCAGAATGCGCTCAGCTTCGGCGAGGGTGTCCGGGTTGCGTCCGGTCACGGCGACGCGGGCGCCTTCGGCGATAAACGCCTGCGCGGTGGCAAGACCGATGCCGCTGGTGCCGCCGGTAATCAACGTATACTTATCGGTTAAACGACCCATGTTCTTCTCCTGAAATGTCACTGGAGAAAGCACTATAGAAACGTTAGTATCGAAAGGAAACCAGGTACCAAATGGATACTAACGAGGCAAGAGGTGTGCTATGGCAGAAATGCTGGGTGAGTGCTGTGAAAAAAAATCTGAGGCCTATACCTGCCCGATGACGCAGTTTGTAAACCTGATTTCCGGCAAATGGGCAATCCCGATCCTTTATCGTCTTATTGTGATTAACACGCCTGTCCGCTTTGGCGATTTGCTGCGGGCGGCTGCACCCATCACCCAGAAAGAGCTGACGAAGCAGCTGCGACTGTTTGAACAGCGCGGGCTGGTGACGCGGACGGTCTACCCGGAGATCCCGCCGCGCGTGGAGTATCAGATTACCGGGCTGGGGTTAACCCTGCAGGATGCGCTCTCGCCGCTGGCCGCCTGGATGAGCGAGTACGGCGACCAGCTGGAGCGTTAGGCTACTGCTTTACGTAGCGCGGAGCCGGGATGCCGGTGCGCGCGCTGTTAAACAGCTCGAGGCGCGCCGCTTCGTAGCGGTCCCACAGGCTGACGTCATGCATCGGCGGGATGGTGATCGGTTCGCCCTGATCCAGACCCGCCAGTGACGCATCCACCATATCGTCGGTGGTCATCACCGATCCTTCCGGCAGATCGTCCACCGTGACGCCAGAATGGCTCCAGATCTCCGTCGCGGTCGCGGCGGGCAGCACGGCCTGAATGCGCACGTTGCTGTCGGCAAATTCTTCCTGCAGTCCGCGGGTAAAGCTCAGTACCCAGGCCTTGGTGGCGCTGTAGAGCGCGCTGCCCGCACGGACATGGAGCGATAACACCGAGGCGATATTGATCAGCGTGCCGCGATTGTTCCGCGCCAGTCGCGGGAGAATGGCGTAGGTCAGCCGCATCAGCGCCGTGGTGTTGAGGGTATTGATGGCCTGATGCTGCGCCACCTCGCCCGCGAGGAACGGCGCCATCTGCGCGGTGCCCGCGTTGTTAACCAGCGTATCAATGGCGGTATTGCTGCGCAGTTCCTCTTCCACCGCGCGGATCCCGGCTTCATCGCTGAGATCGGCCACCAGTATAGCGACGGCCACGCCGTAGCGCGCGCGCAGGTCGGCGGCGAGGGTTTTCAGCCGATCCTCGCGGCGGGCGACCAGGACCAGGTTGGCACCGCGCGCGGCAAGGCGATCGGCATAGACGGCACCGATCCCGGAAGAGGCACCCGTGATCAGGGCGGTGGTGATTTGCGTAGTCATAATGCATTACCTCAGGCAAAGTGGGTTATTTGGTTTCAATATGAAACTGAATTAACTCTCTGTCATTTGGTTTTATAATGCAACCACATTGGCGAGATTTTTTTGCTTTTGCCTGGCGGGTGGGCTCAGGAGGGGAGTTTGGCCACGATCTCTTCAGGCGTCAGTTCGCGCCCGTCGTCGGCGATAAGCATCAGTTTTCGCAGCGGTTTGCGCTGTTCGCTATCGACGAGAACGGTGCCGCATTCGTTTTCCGCGAACAAAAATTCATTGCCCCACTGGGACAAGGCAACCAGCACGGTTTGCAGGGCGCGTCCCTTGTCGGTCAGGACGTATTCCTGCCAGGCGCTGCCGTCGGAGGCGGGCTGAAGCCGGAGGATGCCTTCGTCCACCAGCAGCTTGAGCCGCGTGGTCAGCATGTTTTTCGCGATACCGAGGCTTTTCTGAAACTCGCCGAAGCGTTTAATACCGCGAAGCGCGTCTCGAACGATCAGCAGCGACCACCAGTCGCCAATGATATCCAGCGAACGGGCAACGGGGCAGGTGCTCTCTTCAAGGCGGGTACGTTTCACAGCGAATTCTCCGGTGGGGTGTGGTTTTATTATAAAACTAATTGGCACACTCCGTAAGCACGTTAATCATCAGTTTGAGAAATGCTTCCCGGAAAATTGTGACGAACCTGTCACACTGAACGCGACATTTTAAAACGAGTGAGGAATTAGGGATGAGAAAAGCACTACTCGCGCTGGCAGTCGCCGGTTCCATTTCAGCAACGTTTGGCGTACAGGCGCAAGAGACGCCGGAAGGGTATCAGCTGGAGCAAGTTTTAATCATGAGCCGTCACAACCTGCGCGCGCCGCTGGCCAATAACGGCAGCGTGCTGGAGCAGTCCACGCCGAAGCAGTGGCCGGAGTGGGAGGTGCCGGGCGGCCAGCTCACCACCAAAGGTGGCGTGCTGGAGGTCTATATGGGGCACTACATGCGCGAGTGGCTCGCGCAGCAGGGGATGGTGAAGACGGGAGAATGTCCACCGGCGGATAGCGTTTATGCTTACGCCAACAGCCTGCAGCGCACCGTCGCCACCGCGCAGTTCTTTATCACCGGCGCGTTCCCGGGCTGCGATGTGCCCGTGCACCATCAGGAAAAAATGGGCACCATGGACCCGACATTCAATCCGGTGATTACCGATAACTCGCCGGAATTCCGCGAAAAAGTGCTCAAGGCGATGGAGTCCGAGCGGCAGAAAATGCAGCTTGGTGAAAGCTACAAGCTGCTGGAGCAGATGACCAACTACGCCGACTCGCCGTCCTGCAAAGAGAAAAAGGTCTGCTCGCTGGCGGACGCGAAAGATACCTTCAGCGCCGACTATGAAAAAGAGCCCGGCGTTTCCGGGCCGCTGAAGGTGGGTAACTCGCTGGTGGACGCGTTCACGCTGCAGTATTACGAAGGCTTCCCGGCCGACCAGGTCGCCTGGGGCGAAATCAAAACCGACCAGCAGTGGCGCGTGCTGTCGAAACTGAAAAACGGCTATCAGGACTCGCTGTTTACCTCTACCGAGGTGGCGCAAAACGTGGCGAAACCGCTGGTGAAGTATATCGATAAAACGCTGGTCACCGAGCAGGCGAAAGCGCCTAAGATCACCCTGCTGGTGGGACATGATTCGAACATTGCTTCCCTGCTCACCGCCCTCGATTTCAAACCGTACCAGCTGCACGACCAGCAGGAGCGCACCCCGATTGGCGGCAAGATTGTCTTCCAGCGCTGGCATGACAAAAATGCCAACCAGGAGCTGATGAAAATTGAGTATGTCTATCAGAGCTCAGAGCAGCTGCGCAACGCCAGCGTGCTGTCGCTGCAGTCTCCGGCGCAGCGCGTGACGCTGGAGCTGAAGGGCTGCCCGGTGGATGCGAACGGCTTCTGTCCTGTTGATAAATTCAATGCGGTGATGAATAACGCGGCGAAGTAAAGGAGAACCCCCCGCGTGATGGCGGGGGGGAAACGCTTAAACGTTTTTACGTTCGATGGTTTGCTCACCCCAGAAGAGCGAGTCTTTGTCCGTTTTTTCGAAGGCGCGCACCAGCACTTCATCGTTGCCTTCTTCCCAAATCTGCTCGGCCAGCTTTTCATCGTATTTCGCGACTTCAAAGATAGCTTCGGCAATCTCCGGAGAGGTGTTGCGTAAACTTGCCCATTCGCCCACGTGGTGAGCTTTGGATTCTTGAGTTGGCATGCTTGTCCTCCTGTTGGGTGTTAGCCGTTGAGTTTTTTGGCCAGACCCGCGACGTATTCACCCTGATAGCGGGCGATAGACAGTTCTTCATTGCTTGGCTGGCGTGAACCATCCCCACCGGCAATGGTGGTTGCACCGTACGGCGTACCGCCGCGCACCTGGGAAATATCAAACAGCTCCTGCGCGCCGTAGCCAATTGGCACAATCACCATCCCGTGATGAGCAAGGGTAGTCCAGGTTGAGGTAATCGTCTGCTCCTGACCGCCGCCGGTCCCGGTAGAGCTGAATACGCTGGCGAGTTTGCCGTAGAGCGCCCCGGATGCCCAAAGTCCGCCGGTTTGATCGAGGAAGGTGCGCATCTGGCCTGACATGTTGCCGAAGCGGGTTGGGGTGCCGAAGATAATGGCATCATAATCCGCCAGCTCCTGCGGGGTGGCGACCGGGGCGTTTTGTGTTTTTCCCCCGGCTTTCGCGAAGGCTTCTGCCTGCATGGTTTCCGGTACGCGTTTCACCACAACCTCAACGCCGTCAACCCTGTTTGCACCTTCTGCTACCGCGTGAGCCATGGTTTCAATGTGTCCATACATGGAATAATAGAGCACCAGAACTTTTGCCATTTTGCTTCACTCCTCGTTGGTTTCTCTGACAGCGGATCGCTGCGCTCTTTTAAAGATATGTCATCACAGCCAGACTGCAAAAATGAACGCCATTTATTTGATTTATAACAACATGAGGAGAAAAATGGCTTTGTAGCAAAATGATACAACTTTCCCGGTGCGGATTTTTAAAATGATAAGAAAGGCTTATGAATTACCGCCGCGTCATCTCACCCGAAAGACTGAGATCATGTTGCAGGATATTACCTTCGGCTTGCCGGATAACCTCATTCCACTAAGCTTAGTTTCACGCGGCACAGATAAAGGCGTTGTCCTTGAGCCGCGAGGTGAAAGAATCCTCTTTTACTGAATGCAATATGATGTCTAATGTTTCACACTCTGGAGGTTAGAGATGGCAAACCATCGTGGTGGTTCAGGTAATTTCGCAGAAGACCGTGAAAGAGCATCAGAAGCAGGCCGTAAAGGTGGCCAGCATAGCGGGGGGAATTTTAAAAATGACCCTCAGCGCGCATCTGAGGCTGGCAAGAAAGGGGGGAAAAACAGCCATGGCGGTAATAAGTAATTCGCCGGGTTGACTCCCTGCCGCCGGGTTTCCCCCGGCGGTTTTTTTATTCCTGCAACATTGAACTGTAACCAAAGGCAACGCACACTACAGAATTGTTCTCATTTGCTGGTGCCGCATGTCTGTCTCACGCTTTAAGTTCTCCGTAAAACCACAGGAAGCCATCCTCATTCTCATCACCATGTTTTGGGGCGGGACGTTTCTGGCCGTTCAGTACGCGGTGACCCTCAGCGATCCGTTCTTCTTTGTCGGCCTTCGCTTTGCGACGGCGGCGTTAGCCGTGGGGCTAATATCCCTTAAAACGCTGCGGGGTCTGACGCTGAAAGAGCTTAAGGCGGGCGTGGCGATTGGGGTGGCGATAGCCATGGGCTACAGCCTGCAGACGTGGGGATTGCAGACCATCTCCAGCAGCAAATCCGCGTTTATCACTGCCATGTATGTGCCGCTGGTGCCGCTACTGCAATGGCTGTGCCTGGGGCGGCTGCCGGGTCTGATGTCCTGTATTGGCATCGTGCTGGCGTTTATCGGCCTGATCTTACTGGCCGGGCCGGAAAACAATCTTCTGGCGCTGGGGCCGGGCGAGATCATTACCCTGATTGGGGCGATTGCCATTGCGGCGGAGATTATTCTCATCAGCGCGTGGGCGGGCAAGGTCGACGTCAAACGGGTGACGGTGGTGCAGCTCGCCACGGCCTCGCTGGTGGCCTTTGCGACGATGGTGCCGGCAGGGGAGTCCGTGCCGCCGATGTCCACGGGCCTGGTCGTGGTGGCGCTGGGGCTCGGTATCTTCAGCGCCATTATCCAGGTCACCATGAACTGGGCGCAGCGCAGCGTATCGCCAACGCGAGCAACGGTCATCTACACCGGCGAGCCGGTCTGGGCAGGGATTTTTGGGCGACTCGCCGGGGAACGTCTGCCGCTGCTGGCCCTGGTGGGCGCGGCGTTTATTGTCGCCGGGGTGCTGGTGAGCGAGTTGAAGCTCAGAAAGCGTCGGAACCCGGTGAGCGACATGACTGCTGAAGAAGGTTTAGATTGAAAAAATAGACGGGTTTATCTACGATGTGTACGGATAAATACCGTACACGGTGAAGTAAACCATGCCAGCACTGAAAAAACAGCGTATCGATCTTCGCTTAACGGACGAAGACAAAACAATGATTGAAGAAGCGGCAGCGATGACGAATCAAACGATCACCCAGTTTATGGTGAACAGTGCGTCAGAGCGGGCAGCGGAAGTCATCGAGCAGCACCGCCGTCTCGTATTAAACGAAGCATCCTGGAATGCGGTGATGGATGCCATCGACAATCCACCAGAGCCAAATGAACGCCTGAAGCGAGCGGCGAAACGTCTTCGAAACATGGAGTGAAGCGTCGTGGACAATCTCACGATCGAAATGTTTTCAGAGGGAAAAGACTATGATTTCAGGGACTTCGATTGTGGTGAACCCTCGCTAAATGTCTTCCTCACAGAACATCTGGTGCGTCAGCACAATGGGCGTATTTTACGAGGCTATTTGCTTAAAGATCGCGATGGTCCGCGGGTCCTGGGCTATTACACGTTGTCTGGTAGTTGCTTTGAAAAAGCGATGCTGCCTTCTAAGACTCAGCAGCGTCGGATCCCTTATAGCAACGTACCGAGCGTAACGCTGGGACGTCTGGCGATACATAAAGACTTACAGGGGCTGGAGTGGGGAACGACGCTCGTCACACATGCCATGCGGGTTGTCTATCTGGCATCGCAGGCGGTGGGTGTACACGGAATATTTGTTGATGCACTCAACGACCAGGCAAAACAATTTTATCTGAAGCAGGGCTTTATTCCATTGACGGATGAAAACAGCCATTCTCTTTTCTTTCCTACAAAATCTATCGAACGACTGTTTGAGCAGGCGTGATTGCCTGACATAAAGGTGTTCTTAGCGAACATAAAGGTCGGGTAAGGCATCGCCGTCACCCGACATTGAGATTTCACGACTCCTGACGCACCACCTCGCCCTGCGGCGCAGCGGCCATCCGGCGGCTCAGCAGGGCGTTAAGCAGGATCGCGCCGAAGGTCGCCGTGCCAATCCCGCCGATCGTAAACCCGCCCAGCGTCAGGGCAAAATCGCCCGCGCCCAGCACCAGCGTAACGGCCACCATAATCAGGTTGCCGTTCTGGCTGAGATCGACGCGATGCTGCACCCAGATGCGCGCCCCGGCCACGGCGATCAGCCCAAACACCACGATTGATGCCCCGCCGATGACCGGTGACGGAATGGTATGGATCAGCGCGCCGAACTTCGGCGAGAAGCCGAGCAGCATCGCCATCACCGCCGCCGCCACGAAGACCAGCGTCGAATAGACTTTGGTCACCGCCATCACGCCGATATTCTCGGCATAGGTGGTAACGCCGCTGCCGCCCACGGAACCGGAGAGCATGGTCGCCAGCCCATCGCCGACGAACGCGCGGCCCATGTACGGGTCCATGCTGCGTCCGGTCATTCCCGCGACCGCCTTCAGGTGGCCCAGATTTTCCGCCACCAGGATAACGGCGACGGGGGCGATAAGCATCATCGCCTGGGTGTTAAAGGTGGGGGAGGTGATCTGCGGCAGGCCGAACCAGGCGGCCTGATGCAGCAGCGTAAAATCAACCGGCTTGCCGAGACCAAAAACGTTTGCCAGCAGGGCATATACCAGACAGGCGACAATCAACCCGACCAGGATCAGCAGCCGCTGGATCATGCCCCGCGTAAAGACCGCCACCAGACCGATGCACAGCACGGTCACGACGGCCATCCAGCTTTCAAACGGCGAGCCGGAGACGCTTTTCACCGCAATCGGCGCAAGGTTCAGACCGATCGCCATTACTACCGCGCCGGTGACGACGGGGGGCATCATGCGTTCGATCCAGCGCGTGCCGATCTTCATCACCACCAGACCAATCAGGGTATACACCAGACCGCAGGCGATGATGCCGCCGAGGGCCACGCTCAGGTTGGGGTTGATTCCCTGGCCGTTAAACCCGGTGGTGGCGATGACCACCCCGACAAAGGCGGCGCTGGAGCCGAGATAGCTGGGCACGCGCCCGCCGGTGACAAAAAAGAACAGCAGGGTGCCGATACCGGACATCAGAATCGAGAGGTTGGGATCGAGTCCCATCAGCATCGGCATTAGCACCGTGGCGCCAAACATGGCGACCGCGTGCTGGACGCCCATCACCATCGTCTGCCCGAGCGGGAGGCGTTCATCCGGCGCGACCACGCCAGCTTCTGTGGAGGTCGATTTCAACTGCCAGTGGGGAAATCCGAACATGGTCTGTCTCCTTAGAGCGCCTTAACAGGCGGGTCGAATCAGCGCGTGGTAGCCGCGGTCAAACCACACCAGCCCTTGCGGCGCCGGGTGGCGAATAATCGAAACGATGTCGCAGAACAGAATGTCATGGGTGCCGACGCTCACCACCTGGCTGATGCGGCAGTCAAACGAGGCCAGCGCATCCTCCAGACGCGGACAGCCCGTGTCGCCCGTTTGCCAGCGGGCGGCGGCGAAGCGTTCTTCCATTGGCGTTTTGCCGCCAAACAGGTTTGAGAGCGGCTCCTGTCCGGCGCTGAGGGTATTCACGCAAAGGGTGCGGTTTTCGCTGAACGTCGGCCAGACGGACGCGCCGCGGTTCAGGCACACCAGCAGGGTGGGCGGTGAATCCGTAACGCTGCACACCGCGCTGGCGGTGAAGCCTGCCAGCCCCGCCGGGCCGTCGGTGGTGATGATGTTCACCGCCGCGCCAACGCAGGCCATGGCGTCGCGAAAGGTTTGCTTATCCGGTGTCGTCATGATCGCTCCTTACGCCAGCCCGCAGGCATCGTCGAAGGTCAGGCGCGGCAGGCGCCCGTAAAGTTTGCCCGGGTCGCCGTAGCCAATGTTGATAAGAAGATTGCTTTTAAGCGTCGTGCCGGTGAAAAAGGCCTCGTCGACCTTTTGGCGGTCAAAGCCCGACATCGGGCCGGTGTCCAGCCCCAGCGCGCGACAGGCGAAAATCATGTAGGCGGCCTGCAGCGAGCTGTTGCGAAAAGCCGTCTCTTCCGCCAGCGCGGGGCTTGCGGTAAACCAGCTTCTGGCATCGCCGTGCGGGAACAGTTCAGGCAGGCGCTCGTAGAATTCACTGTCCCAGGCCACGATCGCCGTAACCGGGGCGGTGAGCGTTTTCTCCAGGTTGCCGCTGGAGAGCGCCGGGCGCAGCTTCTCTTTTCCCTCCGCGCTTCGCACAAACACAATCCGTGCAGGGGAGCAGTTGGCCGAGGTTGGCCCCCATTTCATCAGGTCGTAGATTTCGCGCAGCGTCTCGTCGCTGACGGCAATATCCTGCCAGCCGTTATGGGTGCGGGCGCCGGTGAACAGCGTTTCCAGCGCGGTGGGATTAATGGCTTCGCTCATTACATCTCCTTATAAAGCGTGTTCATGACTGTGCAGCAGGCTGGCCAGCCCGTTCAGCAGCAGGGTGTTGAAGGTGTCCGGCTCGGTGACGTTGCAGGCATGGCCGCCCTGACGCATCACCGTGCTGTGGCTGTGCGGGATGGCCGCCTGCAGCTCAGACGAGCAGACAGAGGGCACCAGCATGTCGTCGGCGGAACAAATGATCTGGACCGGGCAGCGGATGCGCGCGGCGTGGCGGCTGAAGTCGGCCTTTTTCAGGGCGCTGAGCCGGTGCAGCAGGTTGGCTTTGCCCTGGAAATGGGCCAGCGCCAGCGCTTCTTCGGCCTCCAGACGGGGGGCGCGAGCGGCCATCCAGTCTGCCGGGTAGAGAAACAGCGGCTGCGCCTCAACCCACGCCTGCGGGCCGCCGTAATGCAGCAGGCGCTCGCGGATCTGAAAGCAGCGGCGGGTATGCGCGTTGAGGGTCAACCAGCCGTTGACGCACACCAGCGCGGTGAGGGCGTCGGGGCGGTCGAGGGCCAGCTGCAGGCCGACCAGCGCCCCCAGCGCGTGGCCGACGACGCTGTAGCGCGCGATCCCGGCCTCAGCCAGCGCCCGGGCCAGTTCGTCCGCCATCTGTGCCAGGCTGTAGCCTTCCGGCAGGGCGTCGGGGTTAGTGCCCGTTCCGCGCTGGTCATAGCACACCACCTGATACTCCGGTTCCAGCGCGGCCAGCTGGGGCAGCCAGTAGCTGCCGCTGCCGCCGAGACCGGCAATAAGGACCACCACGGGCGCACCCTCATACGGGGGCGGTGAGACGGAAAGTTTCATGCCTGCCTCACTTCGCGATGTGCGCAACGGTGGCGATCTCAACCAGCGCGTCCGGCTTCACCAGCCCGCACTGAATGCAGAACCGGGCCGGCTTATCGCCGGGGAAGAACTCCGCGTAGATTTCATTAATCGCGGCGTAGTTTTTCCAGTCGGTGATAAAGATGCTGTTGAAGGTCACATCCTCCATCGTGCCACCCGCCGTTTCGATCACGGTTTTGATCGTCTCCAGCACGTGGCGGGTTTGCGCCTTTGGGTCGTTGATAAACACCACGTTGTTGTCTTTATCAAACGGCAGCGTGCCGGAGACATACACCACGCCGTCGGCGAGCGTGCCGGGAACAAACGGGGCGATGGGCGTGCTGGTGCCCGGCGGGATGATTACGGATTTCGGCATCGTGCGTCTCCTCAGGCGATACGGGCGAGCGGGGGAGTCAGGGCGTCGCAGAAATCCGCAACGTTACTGACCCAGCCAAAAAAGGTTTCGATATTGAACAGGGCCGCCTTCTGGGCGAAATCCGGCCCGGCCTGATGGGTCGCGTCTTCCAGCACCACGCCGAAATACTCGAGGAAAAAGCCGTCGCGCAGGGTCGACTCCACGCAAACGTTGGTGGCGATCCCGGTGAAGACCAGATGGCGAATGCCCCGGCTGCGCAGCAGGCTGTCGAGCGGGGTGTTAAAAAAGCCGCTGTAGCGCGGTTTCGGCAGGACGATATCGTCCGCCTGCGGGACCAGCTCGTCCACCAGCTGATAATCCCAGCCGCCTTTTGCCAGCAGCTTGCCCTGCAGTTCGGGCCGTTTACGCATGGTTTTCAGGGCGTTCGACTTGTGGAAGTTGGGCGAGCCGGGGCCGCCGGCCTCGACGTACTGGTCATCCCAGCCGTTCTGGAACCAGATGATGAGCATCCCCGCTTCGCGCGCGGCGGCGACGGCGGTTTTGATGTTCTCGATCACAGGCCTTGTGGCGGAGACGTCGAACCCCGCCAGATCAAGATAACCACCGGGGCTGGCGTAGGCGTTTTGCATGTCCACCACGATCAGCGCGCTCTGCTGTGGCGCGAAGGTAATGGCTTCCGGGCGTGCGTTAAGGGTTGTCATTACGCCACCTCCTTCGTGACGGCAGGGATGTGGGCGCGGCACTGCATCAGCGGCTGGATGCGCTCGCCGAAGGTCTCCACGCCGGTGAGGAAGTCATCGAAGGTCAGCAGGACGCCTTCCGCACCGGGAACGGCAGCCACTTCATCTAGCATTCTGGCAACGCTGGCGTACGAGCCGACCAGCGTGCCCATGTTGATATTGACGGCGGAGGTCGGGTCGGCCATCTGACGAACGTTGGTATCCGCCCCGGAGCGGGTGTCCTTCTGGCTCTGCTCGGTGAGCCAGCTCAGGGCTTCCTCGTCGGCGCCGTCCTTATAGCGCTCCCATTTTGCGCGCGCGGCGTCGTCGGTTTCGTCGGCGATCACCATAAACAGCACGTAGGAGCCCACGTCGCGCCCGGTTTTGTCGGCGGCTTCTTTCATGCGCGCGGCGGTCGGGGCGAAGGCGGCAGGCGTGTTAACCCCTTTACCGAAGCAGAAGTTGAAGTCGGCGTATTTCGCCGAGAATTCCATCCCGGCGTCGCTCTGCCCGGCGCAAATCACCTTCATCGGCACCGACGGCTGCGGGCTGACGCGGCAGTCGTTCATGGTGAAGAAGTCGCCCTTGAAATCGCTTTTGCCGGTACCCCACAGGTCGCGCAGGACCTGCACGTACTCGGTCAGGTAGTCGTAGCGGCGAGAGAAGTAATCGTCGCCCGGCCAGAGACCCATCTGCTCGTACTCCGGTTTTTGCCAGCCGGTCACCAGGTTGACGCCAAAGCGTCCGCCGGAGATGGAGTCGATGGTGGAGGCCATGCGCGCCACAATCGCCGGGGGCAGGGTGAGGGTGGCAGCGGTGGCGTAGATCTGGATCCGCGAGGTGACCGCGGCCAGCCCGGCCATCAGGGTGAAGGACTCCAGGTTGTGATCCCAGAACTCGGTTTTGCCGCCGAAGCCGCGCAGTTTGATCATCGAAAGCGCAAAGTCGAAATGGTAGTGCTCCGCTTTCTGCACGATGGCTTTATTCAGCTCAAAGGTTGGCATGTATTGCGGTGCAGTGGTCGAGATAAGCCAGCCGTTGTTGCCGATGGGTACAAATACGCCAATTTTCATCACGAACCTCTCTTCATTACGTCGCAGGTGTAACGGTGTTTTTGCAAAGGCAGTGCCAGTTTTGAAAATGGCAGTGTTATTAATGTGTTAATCAGAGGTTGGTGGTTTGATGTGATTAAATGTGGACTAACTGGTCAAAAACATTGCACAGAAAACAGGCATTCATGCGCGATCGGGGTGCAGGATGTCGTGGCGAGACGGGGGTTTTGCTATGCTGAGGGCAACGCAGAATAAGGAGAGCGGGAATGGCACAAGGCGCAGTGAAAACACCAGGTAAACGTTCGCAGGCGGTGAGCGCCAAGAAGCAGGCGATCCTCAGCGCGGCCCTGGAGACCTTTTCGCAGTTTGGTATTCACGGCACGCGCCTTGAGCAGGTGGCGGAGCAGTCAGGGGTATCCAAAACCAATCTGCTCTACTATTACCCGTCGAAAGAGGCGCTCTATGTCGCGGTGATGCAGCAGATCCTCGATATCTGGCTGGCGCCGCTGAAAGCGTTCCGCGAAGAGCTGGCCCCGCTGGTGGCGATCAAAGAGTACATTCGCCTGAAGCTGGAGGTGTCGCGCGATTACCCGCAGGCATCAAGGCTGTTCTGCCTCGAGATGCTGCAGGGCGCGCCGCTGTTGCAGGCGGAGCTGACCGGAGATTTAAAGCAGCTGGTGGACGATAAGTCGGCCATTATCGCCGGGTGGGTGGCCAGCGGAAAGCTGGCCCCGGTCGATCCGCATCATCTGATCTTTATGATTTGGGCCTCCACCCAGCATTACGCTGACTTTGCGGCCCAGGTCGAGGCGGTGACCGGTAAAACGCTCCAGGACGAAGCGTTTTTCCACAGCACCCTGGAGAACGTGCAGCGGATGATTATCGAAGGGATCCGCTTGCGCTAGTTCCCCGGTGGGAGAGGGCAGCTTAAGTCGCCCTCTTCACACTGCATCAGCGAGGCCAGAAACGCTTCGCGCTCCACGGTTTTCTCCGCCAGGCACTGATTCACGATCATCGGCTGAACGCTGCCGCCTTCCGTCCCCGAACCGATAAACGCACAGTCCGCGTCGCGCAGGGCAATCCAGGCCTGCTGCGCCTTTTTCAGCAGCTCGCGCTGAGGGGCTTCCGCACGCTTGACGGCGGCCTGATAGGTCTGGTTGAGCTTTTTGTCGGCAGCCTGATACTGCTGCGCGCTACAGGTATTCAGCTCAAGCTGGGTGGTCGCTTTGTCGCACTCGTCGGCCAGCGCGCTGGCGCTCAGCAGCAGCGCTGCGCCTGCGAGAAATACTCTTTTCATCATCCCCTCCGTGTAAAAAAGCCGGATGCGCTGCGCTTATCCGGCCTACGGTTGTTTTGTAGCCCCGGTAAGCGTAGCGCCACCGGGGAAAGTTTACACGATTAACCGATGGTCATCAGGCTGGCGTTACCGCCCGCTGCAGCGGTGTTGACGCTGAGCGAGCGCTCCACGTACAGGCGTTCCAGCAGCAGGTTGGTTTCGCCGCGCGCGAAGCCCTGCACCGAAACAATCGCCCCGCTGCGGGCCGCAACCTGCTCGCACAGCTCGCGCAGCTGGTCAGAATCACCGTGGTAAATGACGGCATCGAACGGCTGCGTCAGGAGCGCATCGGCTTTCGCGAAGTGAATGCGGGCCGAGACCGCTTTCGGCAGCTGTTTGGCCAGGTCGCGATGCAGCGCATCGTCCGGCCACAGCACTTCACACCCAGTGGCCATCGCGGCGGCCAGCTGTACCAGCGCGTCCTGCTCGTTATCCGCCACGCACAGAACGCGCTCGCGCGGCATCAGCGTCCAGGTATTGCGCTCGCCGGTCGGCCCCGGCAGCAGACGCTGCGTACCGGCCTGTGCCAGCTCGCCATACTGCTGCGCAATCGCACGCAGCTCTGGACGATTATCAGCCCACTTAATCAGCGCGTCCAGCGGCTGGGTCAGCACGGTTTTCAGCTGCGCATCCACCGGATACTCCGCATCCTGGCGCGCCAGGGTGACGCCCAGCGCGTTCTCAGGACGGTTCGCCAGCAGACGGTACAGGTAGAGCGGACCGCCCGCTTTCGGACCGGTGCCGGAGAGGCCTTCACCGCCGAACGGCTGCACGCCAACGACCGCACCCACCATGTTGCGGTTGACGTACAGGTTGCCCACTTTGGCGCTGCCGGTCACCTGCGCGATGGTCTCGTCGATACGGGTATGCACGCCGAGCGTCAGGCCATAGCCGGAGGCGTTGATCTGCTCAACCAGCTCGTTGAGGTTGTTACGGTTGTAGCGCACCACGTGCAGTACCGGACCGAAGACCTCTTTTTTCAGCTCGTCGAAGCTTGCCAGCTCGATAAGCGTAGGCGGCACAAAGGTGCCGGAACGCCACTCGCGGGCGTCTTCGCTGTTGTCTCGCACCGCCTGGAACACCGGACGGCCTTTCGCGCGCATGGCCTGAATGTGGTTTTCAATATTGGCTTTGGCTTCCGCGTCGATCACCGGCCCGATGTCGGTGGTGAGACGGCCCGGGTTGCCCATGCGGCATTCGGCCATCGCGCCGCGCAGCATCTTCAGGGTGTGGTCCGCCACGTCATCCTGCAGGCACAGCACGCGCAGGGCGGAGCAGCGCTGACCTGCGCTGTCGAACGCGGAGGCCAGCACGTCGACCACCACCTGCTCGGTGAGCGCGGATGAGTCAACGATCATGGCGTTCATGCCGCCGGTTTCCGCAATGAGCGGCGTAGGACGACCCTGCGCATCCAGACGGGTGGCAATATTGCGCTGCAGCAGCGAGGCCACTTCGGTCGAACCGGTAAACATCACGCCGCGCACGCGGTTATCGGAGGTCAGTTTGGCGCCCACGGTTTCACCGCGGCCCGGCAGCAGCTGGACCACGCCCGCCGGTACGCCTGCCTCCAGAAGAATGTTGATGCCCTGTGCGGCAATCAGCGGGGTCTGCTCCGCCGGTTTTGCCAGCACGCTGTTGCCTGCGGCCAGGGCAGCGGCAATCTGGCCGGTGAAGATCGCCAGCGGGAAGTTCCACGGGCTGATACAGACGACCGGGCCGAGCGGACGGTGGGTTTCGTTGTCGAAATCATCGCGCACCTGACCGGCGTAGTAGTGCAGGAAGTCGACCGCCTCGCGCACTTCGGCGATGGCGTTGCTGAAGGTTTTACCCGCTTCGCGCACCAGAATGCCGATGAGCGACTGCATCTGATCTTCCATCAGCACCGCCGCGCGTTCCAGAATGGCGGCACGCTCCTGCGGCGGGGTGGCGAACCAGATAGGGGCGTTATTCACCGCGCTGTCCAGCGCCTGATCCACCTCCGCTTCGGTGGCTTCACGCACGTAGCCGACGATATCTTTTGGCTCCGCCGGGTTGATGACCGGCTGCATGTCGCCGTCAGCAACGGGCTGCTCCAGCATCGGTTTCGCCTGCCACTTCTGCAGCGCGCTGTTGAGCAGGGCAGAGGAGAGGGAAGCCAGACGGTGTTCGTTGGCGAGATCCAGCCCCGCCGAGTTGACGCGCCCCTTGCCGTACAGCTCGCGCGGCAGGGCAATCTTCGGATGCGGCAGGCCAATCTGGCCTTCCTGCGCCGCCATCTTCTCAACGGCCTGCACCGGATCGGCGACCAGCTCGTCGAGCGGCAGGGTGGTGTCGGCGATGCGGTTAACGAAGGAGGTGTTCGCGCCGTTTTCCAGCAGGCGACGCACCAGGTAGGCCAGCAGGGTTTCGTGGGTACCTACCGGGGCGTAAATGCGGCACGGGCGGTTAAGCTTGCCGTCCGCCACTTTACCGGTCACCTGCTCGTACAGCGGTTCACCCATGCCGTGCAGGCACTGGAATTCGTACTGGCCCGGGTAGTAGTTCTGCCCGGCCAGGCTGTATATCGCCGCCAGGGTGTGGGCGTTGTGGGTGGCGAACTGCGGATAGATCAGGTTCGGCACGCCGAGCAGCTTTTTCGCGCAGGCGAGGTAAGAGACGTCGGTGTAGACCTTGCGGGTGTAGACCGGATAGCCTTCCAGCCCTTCCATCTGGGCGCGTTTGATTTCGCTGTCCCAGTAGGCCCCTTTCACCAGGCGGATCATCAGGCGACGGCGGCTGCGGCTGGCCAGGTCAATCAGGTAATCAATGACGAACGGGCAGCGCTTCTGGTAGGCCTGGATCACGAAGCCAATGCCGTTCCAGCCCGCCAGCTCCGGTTCGAAGCACAGTTTTTCCAGCAGATCGAGGGAGATCTCCAGACGGTCGGCCTCTTCGGCGTCGATGTTGATGCCGATATCATACTGGCGCGCCAGCAGGGTCAGGGACTTCAGGCGCGGGTAGAGCTCTTCCATTACCCGATCGTACTGCGCGCGGCTGTAGCGCGGGTGCAGGGCGGAGAGCTTAATGGAGATGCCCGGGCCTTCATAAATACCGCGACCGTTGGACGCTTTACCGATGGCGTGGATCGCCTGCTGGTAAGAAACCATGTAGGCCTGCGCGTCGGCGGCGGTCAGCGCCGCTTCGCCCAGCATGTCGTAGGAGTAGCGGAAACCTTTATCTTCCAGCTTGCGGGCGTTCGCCAGCGCTTCGGCAATGGTTTCCCCGGTGACGAACTGCTCGCCCATCAGGCGCATCGCCATGTCCACGCCCTTGCGGATCAGCGGCTCGCCGCTCTTGCCGATGATGCGGTTCAGGGAGCGGGACAGGTTGGCTTCGTTATGGGTCGAGACCAGTTTGCCGGTGAACAGCAGGCCCCAGGTCGCGGCGTTGACGAACAGCGACGGGCTGCGGCCAATGTGCGAATGCCAGTTGCCGTTGCTAATCTTGTCGCGGATCAGCGCGTCGCGGGTGGCTTTATCCGGAATACGCAGCAGCGCTTCCGCCAGGCACATCAGCGCCACGCCTTCCTGTGAGGAGAGGGAAAACTCCTGCAGCAGACCCTGAACCATCCCGGCGCGGCCGGTGGCGGTTTTCTGGTTACGCAGTTTGTCAGCCAGCTGGTACGCCAGGCTGTGCGCCTGTGCGGCAATAGCTTCCGGCAGACGGGCCTGCTCCAGCAGCATCGGTACGGCGTCGGTTTCGGCGCGACGGTACGCACCGGTAATGGCGGCGCGGCTGACGGACTGCGGGAGGATCTGCTCGGCGAATTCGAGGAACGGCTGATGGCTTTCATCGCCAGCGGCTGGCGCGTCTTCGCTTTCATTGGCGGCACCGGCGAGCAGGGCAGGCAGCTCCGGCAGGCCCTCGTCGCTCTCGAGTCTTTCGAGATAGTTAAAAATCGCCTGCTTAATTAACCAGTGCGGCGTGCGATCAATGCGGGTTGCTGCGGTCTTAATCCGTTCGCGGGTCGCGTCATCCAGCTTAACCCCCATGGTGGTCATACCCATGCCAAAGCTCCTGTTGTGCTTTCATCGTGTTTGGTCGTTAGCGTGAAATATCCACCATGTTGCAACTTTGTGCAACCGTGTTAAATGTGACCTGGTTTGCAACCCAGAAAATGAATGGATTGTTAACGAATGGTTAGCTGGAAAAACGTGCTGGCTTTGTCGCGGAAAGCCTGGTTTTATGCGGGAGTTAACACTTTTCAA
The DNA here is from genome assembly GCF_052974705.1 of Enterobacter sp. fkY84-1. Classification (NCBI taxonomy): domain Bacteria; kingdom Pseudomonadati; phylum Pseudomonadota; class Gammaproteobacteria; order Enterobacterales; family Enterobacteriaceae; genus Enterobacter; species Enterobacter sp. fkY84-1. The sequence continues at coordinate 1,671,894 of NZ_CP169393.1, forward strand.
AGGTGCAACCCGTAAAAGCGTGAGCGAGTGCAACCTATAGGAAACTCGTATCAAACCGGGGATGAAATTGATGTAAATGCAGTGTTAAATCGTTTGTCAGCGGAGGGCGCATACGGCAGGATAGCGCGCCCAACCGAAACACAAGATACCGTCACCTCGTTCCGGTGATCATATAACAAGGCAACCCGGATGGTTGTCGCTCGACACTTTTGGAGAATTTGAATGGCAATTAGCACACCGATGCTGGTGACATTTCTCGTTTATATTTTTGGCATGATCCTGATAGGGTTTTTGGCGTGGCGTTCCACGAAAAACTTTGACGACTACATTCTGGGCGGACGCAGTTTAGGCCCGATGGTGACCGCACTCTCCGCGGGCGCATCGGACATGAGCGGATGGCTGCTGATGGGTCTGCCGGGTGCGATTTTTATCTCCGGCATCTCGGAAAGCTGGATCGCCATCGGTCTGACCGTGGGCGCGTGGATCAACTGGAAGCTGGTGGCGGGCCGTCTGCGCGTGCATACCGAGGCTAACAACAATGCCCTGACGCTGCCGGACTACTTCACCGGACGATTTGAAGATAACAGCCGCATTCTGCGCATTATCTCTGCCGTGGTTATCCTCCTGTTCTTTACCATCTACTGTGCCTCCGGCATCGTGGCGGGCGCTCGCCTGTTCGAAAGCACCTTCGGCATGAGCTACGAAACCGCCCTGTGGGCCGGTGCGGCGGCGACCATCCTCTATACCTTCGTGGGCGGGTTCCTGGCGGTAAGCTGGACCGACACCGTGCAGGCGAGCCTGATGATCTTTGCCCTGATCCTGACCCCGGTGATTGTGATTTTCACCGTTGGCGGCTTTGGCGAATCGCTGGAAGTGATCAAGCAGAAGAGCATTGAAAACGTCGACATGCTGAAAGGGCTGAACTTTGTCGCTATCGTCTCCCTGATGGGCTGGGGTCTGGGCTACTTCGGTCAGCCGCACATTCTGGCGCGCTTTATGGCGGCAGATTCTCATCACACCATCGTCCATGCGCGTCGCATCAGTATGACGTGGATGATTTTGTGTCTGGCGGGCGCGTGTGCGGTCGGTTTCTTCGGTATCGCCTACTTTAATAACAACCCGGCGCAGGCGGGCGCGGTGAACCAGAACGCCGAGCGCGTGTTCATCGAACTGGCGCAGATTCTGTTTAACCCGTGGATTGCCGGTATTCTGCTCTCTGCGATCCTGGCGGCGGTGATGTCCACCCTGAGCTGTCAGCTGCTGGTCTGCTCCAGTGCAATCACCGAAGACCTCTATAAGGCCTTCCTGCGTAAAAACGCGAGCCAGAAAGAGCTGGTGTGGGTAGGGCGCTTTATGGTGCTGCTGGTGGCGCTGGTGGCGATTGCGCTGGCGGCCAACCCGGAAAACCGCGTGCTGGGTCTCGTGAGCTACGCGTGGGCGGGCTTCGGTGCGGCGTTTGGTCCGGTCGTCCTGTTCTCCGTCATGTGGTCCCGTATGACCCGTAACGGCGCGCTGGCGGGGATGATTATCGGTGCGGTGACCGTTATCGTCTGGAAACAGTTCGCCTGGCTGGGCCTGTACGAAATCATTCCTGGCTTCATCTTCGGCAGCATCGGTATCGTGGTCTTCAGCCTGCTGGGTAAAGCACCGTCTGCCTCCATGCAGAAACGCTTTGCGGAAGCCGACGCGCATTACCACTCCGCGCCGCCGTCTAAGCTGCAGCCGGAATAATTTTTCCCACGGAAAACCGTAGGCCGGGTAAGCGCAAGCGCACCCGGCTTTTTTCTTGCCAAAATCCGTCTTTTCCTGTGATATCCCTGTGCTTATAACAATGAGGATAGCGAAGCATGACAATCAAAACAGGGTTAATGGCGGCGGCATTATTGACGCTGGCGGGATGCAACGCGCCATCGCAACACGCAGCGGTGGAGACCTGCAAAGCGGATAGCCAGATGCAGCAAACCACGCTCTATTTCGGCTTAAACCGTCCTGCCGGGGCGCAGATTACCCCCAACGAGTGGCAGCAGTTTGTTGACCAGGACGTGACGCCGCGCTTTCGCGATGGCTTAACGGTGTTTGATGCCCGCGGGCAGTGGCTGGGGAACGACGGAAAAGTGGCGCGCGAGCCGAGCAAGGCGCTGATGCTTATCCACGGTAAAGATGCGCAGAGCGAGAAGAACATCGAAGCGTTACGCGGGATTTATAAGTCCCGCTTCGCGCAGGAGTCGGTGATGCGTGTCGATCAGCCGGTGTGCGTGCAGTTTTAAGGAAAACGGCGGGAATTCCCGCCGTTGTTGTTTTGTAGGCCGGGATTGCTGCGCGCCACCCGGCATTGCATCAGAGCACCAACCCCGCAAAGCTCGCCGACAGCAAACTCACCAGCGTCGCGCCGTACACCAGACGCAGCCCGAAACGCGATACCACGTTACCCTGCTGCTCGTTCAGGCCCTTAATCGCCCCGGCCACGATGCCGATGGAGGCAAAGTTCGCGAACGAGACGAGGAAGACGGATAAAATCCCCAGCCCGCGCGGGGACATCTGGTGCGCTATTTTCTGCAGCTCAATCATCGCCACAAATTCATTCGCCACCAGCTTGGTCGCCATAATGCTGCCCGCGTTTAAGGCATCGCTCAGCGGAATCCCTACCAGCCACGCCAGGGGATAAAATACATAGCCCAGGATCTGCTGGAAGCTCATGCCAAATACGCTGGAGAAGAGGGCATTAACGGCGCTAATAAGCGCGATAAAGCCAATCAGCATCGCCAGAATAATCATCGCTACTTTAAAACCGGCCAGAATATACTCGCCGAGCATCTCGAAGAAGCTCTGGGATTCATGCAGTTTTTCGAGCTTAACATCCGGTTCCGCTTCCGGGCGCGCCGGGTTGATGACCGAGAGAATAATAAAGGTGCTGAACATGTTGAGAATCAGCGCCGCGACGACATATTTGGCGTCGAGCATGGTCATATACGCCCCGACAATCGACAGGGAGACCGTCGACATGGCCGTGGCCGCCATGGTGAACAGACGACGCGAGGAGAGATCGCCCAGCACGCCTTTGTAGGCAATGAAGTTTTCCGATTGGCCGAGGATCAGCGAGCTCACCGCGTTAAAGGATTCCAGCTTGCCCATACCGTTCAGTTTTGACAGCAGCGTACCGATTACCCGAATAAAAATTGGCAGGATCCGCCAGTGCTGAAGAATACCGATCAGTGCGGAAATAAAAATAATCGGACAAAGCACGCCGAGGAAAATGAACGCCAGCCCTTTTTCACCCATACCGCCAAAGACGAAATTGGTGCCTTCGCCAGCAAATTTGAGCAGTGACTCAAAAAATCCTGAGACGTATTTAATCAGGAATAACCCGCTTTCGGCGTGCAGGAAAAAGAACGCCAGCGCAATTTCAATAACAATCAGCTGTAAAACAAAACGAACCCGAATTTTCCGGCGGTCAAAACTCGTAAGCCAGGCGAGCGCAAGAATAATCACCAGCGCCAGCAGGAAATGGACAATTTTAAACATGGTTTATTTTCAGTTAGGTTGTGAGGCGGATATTTAGCCACAGCCCTGAATCAGCGTAAATGGGCATTTTCGTTATAACTTATAAACCTGAACGTTACGTACGTCACTATTATCAGGCTTTGCGTTTACAACTCGTCATCAAAACACCGCACATTTCGCTTGTTTTTCTTTCCGTCGTAATGATAATCACTATCACAAGAATTTACCTTTCTTTGCATCAGTTGACCGCGATAAACATTTAAGGTGTCGGCATGTTTGTTCCATTTCTCATTATGTTACGTGAAGGGCTCGAAGCCGCCCTTATCGTGAGCCTCATCGCCAGTTATCTGAAGCGAACCCAGCGCGGGCGCTGGATTGGCGTCATGTGGGTCGGGGTATTCCTTGCCGCGGCGCTCTGCCTGGGCCTGGGCATTCTCATTAACGAAACCACCGGCGAGTTCCCGCAGAAAGAGCAGGAGCTGTTTGAAGGTATCGTCGCCGTGATTGCGGTGGTGATCCTCACCTGGATGGTGTTCTGGATGCGTAAAGTCTCGCGTAACGTGAAGGTGCAGCTGGAGCAGGCGGTGGATAACGCGCTGCAGAAGGGGAACAACCACGGCTGGGCGCTCATTATGATGGTCTTTTTCGCCGTCGCGCGTGAAGGGCTGGAGTCTGTTTTCTTCCTGCTGGCGGCGTTTCAGCAGGATGTGGGGATCTGGCCGCCGCTGGGGGCCGTGCTGGGCCTCGCCACGGCCGTGGTGCTCGGCTTCCTGCTGTACTGGGGCGGTATCCGCCTTAACCTGGGCGCCTTCTTCAAGTGGACCAGCCTGTTTATTCTGCTGGTGGCGGCGGGTCTGGCGGCAGGGGCGATTCGCGCCTTCCATGAAGCGGGCCTGTGGAACCATTTCCAGAACGTGGCGTTTGACCTCAGCAACGTTCTCTCCACGCACTCTCTGACCGGCACCCTGCTCGAAGGTATCTTCGGCTATCAGGAAACGCCGAGCGTCAGCGAGGTGGCGATGTACTTCATTTATCTGGTTCCGGCGCTGGTGCTGTTCGCCATGCCGCCGCGTACCGGCACGCAGGCGTCGCGCGTTGCGCCGTAATTTTTGATTTAGTGACAACATACTTTTAAAGGGAAGAGTCATGGCAATTCAGTTCCGTCGTAGTGCGTTATGCGCAGGCATTGCCGCGCTGTTCGCTTCTGCATTCTCCGCCTGGGGCGCGGATGTTCCACAGGTTAAGGTCACCGTCAACGACAAGCAGTGTGAGCCGATGACCCTCACGGTGAACAGCGGTAAAACCCAGTTTATTATTCAGAACCACAGCCAGAAGGCGCTGGAGTGGGAGATCCTGAAAGGCGTTCTGGTGGTGGAAGAGCGTGAAAATATCGCCCCTGGCTTCAGCCAGAAGATGACCGCCAACCTGCAGCCGGGCGAGTATGAGATGACCTGCGGCCTGCTGACCAACCCGAAAGGGAAGCTCATCGTCAAAGGTGAAGCGACGGCCGATGCGGCGAAAGGTGCTGCGGTGCTGAGCCTGGGCGATGCAATTACCGCGTATAAGGCGTACGTCACGAAAGAGACGGCGGAGCTGGCGACGGCAACCAAAGCCTTTACCGATGCGGTGAAGGCCGGGGATATCGAAAAAGCGAAATCCCTCTATGCGCCAACCCGTCAGCACTACGAGCGCATCGAGCCGATCGCCGAGCTGTTCTCTGACCTTGATGGCAGCATCGATGCCCGTGAAGATGATTTCGAGCAGAAGGCCGCCGATCCGAAATTCACCGGTTTCCACCGTCTGGAGAAAGCCCTGTTTGGCGACAACACCACCAAAGGGATGGAGAAATACGCTGAGCAGCTGAACAGCGACGTGCTGGAGCTGCAAAAGCGCATCAGCGAGCTGGCCTTCCCGCCGTCTAAAGTGGTGGGCGGTGCGGCCGGTCTGATTGAAGAAGTGGCCGCGAGCAAAATCAGCGGCGAAGAAGATCGCTACAGCCATACCGACCTGTGGGACTTCCAGGCTAACGTCGACGGCGCGCAGAAAATTGTTAACCTGCTGCGTCCTCAGCTGCAGAAAGAGAACGGCGAACTGCTGGCGAAAGTGGACGCCAACTTCAAAAAGGTCGACACCATTCTGGCGAAGTACCGCACCAAAGACGGGTTTGAGACCTACGATAAGCTGACCGATGCCGACCGTAACGCGCTGAAAGGCCCGATTACCGCCCTGGCGGAAGATCTCTCCCTGCTGCGTGGCGTACTGGGTCTGGACTAAGCACGATGGATAAGCACAACGAGAGTGACGTGGCAGAGCCTTCCCGTCGTCGGCTGTTAAAAGGGGTAGGGGCGCTGGGAGGCGCGCTTGCTCTGGCTGGCGGGTGTCCGGTGGCGCACGCGGCGAAACCGCAAAGCGCGCCCGGCACGCTGTCACCCAACGCCCGCATGGAGACGCAGCCGTTTTATGGCGAGCATCAGGCGGGCATTCTGACGCCGCAGCAGGCGTCGATGATGCTGGTGGCATTTGATTCGCTGGCCAGCGATAAAGCCGATCTGGAACGTCTGTTCCGCCTGCTGACGACGCGCATCGCGTTTCTGACCGCCGGTGGACCGGCGCCCGATACGCCGAACCCGCGTCTGCCGCCAATGGACTCCGGCATTCTGGGGCCTTTCATCGCCCCGGATAACCTGACCATTACCGTTTCGCTGGGTGAATCGCTGTTTGACGCGCGCTACGGGCTGGCAAAACAAAAGCCGAAGGCGCTGCAAAAAATGGCGCGCTTCCCGAATGATTCCCTGGACGCCGCCCTCTGCCACGGCGATCTGCTTCTGCAGATTTGCGCCAATACGCAGGACACGGTAATCCACGCCCTGCGCGACATCATTAAGCACACGCCGGATCTGCTGAGCGTGCGCTGGAAGCGGGAAGGGTTTATCTCTGACCACGCCGCCCGCAGCAAAGGGAAAGAGACCCCGGTGAACCTGCTGGGCTTCAAGGACGGCACGGCCAACCCGGACAGCCATGATAGTGCGCTCATGAAGGAGGTGGTGTGGGTCACTGCCGATCAGGGCGAACCGGCATGGTCGGTGGGCGGTAGCTATCAGGCGGTGCGCATTATTCAGTTCCACGTGGAGTTCTGGGACCGTACGCCGCTCAAAGAGCAGCAGACGATCTTCGGTCGCGATAAGCAAAGCGGGGCACCGCTCGGCATGAAGAACGAGCATGATGTGCCTGACTACGCCCGCGATCCGAATGGCGACGTGATTGCGCTGGACAGCCATATTCGTCTGGCCAATCCGCGTACCAAAGAGACGCAGTCCAGTCTGATGATGCGTCGGGGATACAGCTATTCGCTCGGCGTGACCAATTCCGGTCAGCTCGATATGGGGCTGCTGTTCGTCTGCTATCAGCACGATCTCGAGAAGGGGTTCCTGACGGTACAGAAGCGCTTAAACGGCGAAGCGCTGGAAGAGTACATTAAACCTATCGGCGGCGGCTATTTCTTTGCCCTGCCAGGCGTGCGCGACAGCAACGCGTATCTCGCGCAGGGTCTTATTGAAGCCTGATAATTGTCCCCGCAACCGTTCGCGGGGACATTATTTTTTCATATGACTATCCTGCTGTTATATTTCTGTAATATTTCTATATGAGACTGATTTCAACTGTAGGGACAGTCCTAAAAGTTGCATTCAGGTAAAATAAATGTTGCATTTATGATAACTCCTGATGTACTTAAGATAAGACAGCGGTAGTTCCCGGCAGTGATGCTGAATCACTATGGAGATCGCGAATGGTTGCGTCCTGTACTGGACAAGGTAAACATAACAACCGCAGCACCCGGCGCGGAGGCTCAGACTCCGGCAGCGATTTCCTCACCACTAAATTTACCCCCCTTCCTCAAGAATCTGATTCGACCGACGTGCAGAACGGTGCGCGTAGCTGTTCCGTATCGTCATCCGATAGTGCAAGCAATGGCTTACAAGGAAGCCAACCCTCTGATGTTCGTGCGCATAATCGTGCCGACGCTGGCGCGTGTGATGAATACCAACAACTCAAGGTGCTATCCATGGGAAGACAAAAAGCAGTGATCAAAGCTCGTCGCGAAGCAAAACGTGTGCTGAGACGGGATTCACGTAGCCATAAACAGCGTGAAGAAGAATCGGTCACCTCGCTTGTGCAGATGAGTGGCGTAGAAGCAATTGGCATGGCCCGTGACAGCCGTGATAATTCTCCAATTGTGGCGCGCAATGAGGCTCAGGCGCACTACCTGAATGCTATCGAGAGTAAACAGCTCATCTTTGCAACCGGTGAAGCCGGATGCGGGAAAACCTGGATCAGTGCAGCCAAAGCGGCGGAAGCGCTGATCCATAAGGACGTGGAGAGAATCATTGTTACCCGTCCGGTACTGCAGGCTGATGAAGATCTCGGCTTCTTGCCCGGTGATATTTCGGAGAAGTTTGCCCCGTACTTCAGGCCCGTCTATGACGTGCTGGTGAAGCGGCTGGGTGCATCCTTCATGCAGTACTGCCTGCGGCCAGAGATTGGCAAGGTGGAAATCGCGCCGTTCGCCTATATGCGCGGACGTACATTTGAAAATGCGGTCGTCATTCTTGACGAGGCTCAGAACGTGACCGCTGCGCAAATGAAGATGTTTTTAACGCGCCTCGGGGAGAACGTGACGGTTATCGTTAACGGCGATATTACCCAGTGTGACCTGCCGTCCGGCGTGAAATCCGGACTGAGCGACGCCATGTCACGTTTTGAGGAAGATGAGATGATTGGGGTGGTACGCTTCACCAAAGAGGATTGCGTGCGCTCGGCGCTCTGCCAGCGCACGCTGCAAGCGTATTACTGAGTGTGCAGTTGCGTTCAAGGCCCGGGAAACCGGGCTTTGTTTTATGTGCAGGCATGTTGTCGGGTGGCGCTGCGCTTACCCGACCTACAATACTGCATGCGTGCAGTATGCGAAAAAAAAGCCCGCATTTTCATGCGAGCTCTTCTTTAAAGATGGCGGTGAGGGGGGGATTCGAACCCCCGATACGTTGCCGTATACACACTTTCCAGGCGTGCTCCTTCAGCCACTCGGACACCTCACCATATTGTTTTGCTGCCTGACCGCGTGGGGGTCAACGGGGCGCTACTATAGGGAGTTGCGCTGACACGGTCAAGCAGATTTTCAGCTTTAGTGCCTGTTCGGTTAAGCAATAATCAGCTCCACGGTTTTTACGCCGCGGAGCAGGGGATTAACGCTGTGAATCGAGCACTTCGCTGTTTTTAACCACTTCCTGTGCTTTGCTGTAGCTTTCGATCAGCAGCTGATAAGCCGGGAAGATGTGGGTGTACACTTCCGCCCACTCCGCTGCATCTTCACGGTTCCAGGTATGCTGGATCTCAGAGGCCACCGCCGCCGTATCCATCGGGACCACACCGGCCTGTACCACGCGCGCCAGCGTGATCTCCTGGGCCATTTTGCTGTAGGTGCCGGAGGCATCAATCACCGCAAACACCTTATACCCGTCCGCAACCGCGCTGATCGACGGGAAGGCCATGCAGACGCTGGTAATGGTACCCGCAATGATCAACGTCTTACGCCCGGTGGCTTTTACCGCCGCCACGAATTCCGGGTTATCCCAGGCGTTGATCTCGCCTTTACGGGCAACATATTGCGCATGCGGCGCGTTGGCGTGGATCTCCGGGATAAGCGGTCCGTTCGGCCCTTGCGGGACGGATGCGGTGGTGATCACCGGGATCTTCGCCAGGGTAGCGATTTTTGCCAGCGCTGCCGCACGGGCACGCAGTTCCGGCATTGGCATATCCCCAACGGTCTGGAACAGACCGCTCTGGTGATCGATAAGGAGCATCACAGCATCGTTCACATCGATGACCGGACGGGTTCCATTAAAGTTCGCAGGTGTAGACATGTTCTTCTCCTTTATTACGTTCAGAGCTGGCCGAAGCGGCCGGAATTGAAATCACGAATGGCTTCGTTGATTTCGGCTTTACTGTTCATCACAAACGGGCCGTAGCCCACGATTGGTTCATTCAGCGGCTCGCCGGCCATCAGCAGCACTTTTGCATCGCTGTTCGCTTCCAGGTGCAGTTTGTCGCCTTCCTGACTTAACACGACCAGCTGGGCTTCACCCGCCTGAGCGGTACCGTTTACCGTGATGCTGCCTTCAAGCACGACCAGCGCCGTGCTCCAGCCTTCCGGCTGAGCGAGCGTCAGATGGCTTCCCTGGTTCAGCGCGATGTCCCAGACGTTGAGCGGCGAGAAGGTGTGCGCCGGGCCGGTCACCGTGTCGTAGCGACCGGCAATAACCCGCAGCGTTCCACCGTCGTCGGGCAGCGTCACCACCGGGATGTCGGCTTTCGTGATGCTCTGGTAGCCCGGTGCGGCCATCTTGTCTTTCGCCGGCAGGTTGACCCAAAGCTGCATCATTTTGAGTTCCCCGCCTTTCTGCGAGAACGCGCTGGAGTGAAACTCCTCGTGCAAAATGCCAGCGCCGGCGGTCATCCACTGCACGTCGCCGGGCCCAATGACGCCGCCTTTCCCCGTGGAGTCGCGATGCTCCACTTCACCGGAATAGACGAGAGTGACCGTTTCAAAACCCCGGTGAGGGTGTTGGCCTACGCCGCGTTTCGCACCGTCTGCCGGAAAGGTGTACGGGCCCGCGTAGTCCAGCAGCAGGAACGGGCTGAGCGGCTCGCCGTGCGTCTGATAGGAGAACATTGAACGGACCGGGAAACCGTCGCCCACCCAGTGCTGACGAGGAGCGGTATAAACGCCAGTGATGTTTTTCATGATTAACTCCTGATGTTCTGTTGATGTAATTAGCTTATATTCAGGGTTAATATCCCGGTAGATAGCGAAAATGGCATTCACTGTTCTGAAAATAGAACGATGAGGATTTATGCAGGATCTCAATGACTTCGTCTGGTTTGTGAAGGTAGTGGAGTACGGGGGGTTTGCGGCGGCGGGAAGAGCGCTTGACCAACCCAAGTCCAAACTGAGCCGCAGGATCGCGCAGCTGGAGGAGCGGCTTGGCGTACGGTTGATACAGCGCACGACGCGGCAGTTTACGGTGACGGAAGTGGGGCACACTTTCTATCAGCACTGTAAGGCAATGCTGATAGAAGCAGAAGCGGCAGAGGAGGCCGTTGCTGCGCTGCAGGCTGAGCCGCGCGGCGTCGTCAGGATCACCTGTCCCGTCACGTTACTGCACGTCCACGTGGGACCGATGCTGGCGCGGTTTATGGCGCGCTACCCCGGGATTAATCTCCAGCTTGAGGCCACCAATCGTCGGGTCGATCTTGTTGGCGAAGGTATTGATGTGGCTATCCGCGTGCGTCCGCGTCCGTTTGATGACAGCGATCTGGTGTTAAGGGTGCTGGCTGACAGGGGGCATTGCCTGGTGGCAAGTCCGCAGTTGATTGAACGTATGGGTAAACCGCGAATGCCTTCCGAGCTCAGTGAATGGCCTGGATTAAGTATGGGGGCCGGTAAACAGGTGCATAAATGGGAGCTCAGTGGTCCAGAAGGGGCGAAAGCGGAGATCCACTACACACCGCGCTTTATTACCACCGACATGCTGGCACTGCGGGAAGCAGCGATGGCGGGCGTGGGCGTTGTACAGTTGCCGATATTGATGGTGAAGGATCAGCTTGCGTCAGGGGAACTGGTACGGGTGCTGGACGCGTGGGAACCCCGACGGGAAGTGATTCACGCGGTTTATCCTTCGCGGCGCGGCATGCTGCCGTCGGTCAGGACGCTGGTGGATTTTCTGACTGAAGAGTATGCGAAGATGGTGGAGGAGTAGCTTTTTGTAGGTCGGGTAAGCGCAGCGCCACCCGACATAAAGAGCGCAGGGAGTTTCAAGGTTCGAATTCCCCCCTTTCGGAGAATATAAAAGAAAAAAGCCCGTACTTTCGTACGAGCTCTCATCTCAAATATGGCGGTGAGGGGGGGATTGACTCGCTTCGCTCGCCCTGCGGGCAGCCTGTTCGCGACGCTCACAGTCTGTCCAACTGGCTGTCGCCAGTTGTCGAACCCCGGGCGGGGATTCTCATCCCCCCTGCATGCGTGCAATATGCGAAAAAAAAGCCCGCATTTTCATGCGAGCTCTTCTTTAAATATGGCGGTGAGGGGGGGATTGACTCGCTTCGCTCGCCCTGCGGGCAGCCTGTTCGCGACGCTCACAGTCTGTCCAACTGGCTGTCGCCAGTTGTCGAACCCCGGTCGGGGATTCTCATCCCCCCTGCATGCGTGCAATATGCGAAAAAAAGCCCGCATTTTCATGCGAGCTCTTCTTTAAATATGGCGGTGAGGGGGGGATTCGAACCCCCGATACGTTGCCGTATACACACTTTCCAGGCGTGCTCCTTCAGCCACTCGGACACCTCACCATATTGTCATCCCATTGTTGACGGGACGGGCGCTAATGTAAGGAAAAGCCGAACTGCCGTCAACTCACTTTTTCAGTAATTTAGCGCGTTTAGACAAACTTCAGGCAACATGATTCTTAATTGTGCTGAAAGCGTCTTTTTTATCAGCAACACAGCCGCGCAATAAATTTGTTATGCTGACAACCTCGTTAAAAAGCAAAATAAATCAGCGCAATAAAAGGCAGGAATGACTATGGATATACTTTTCTATCACCCCACGTTTGATACGGCCTACTGGATCGAGGCGCTCACGGCAGCTTTACCCGACGCACGCGTTCGCGAGTGGAAGCGTGGAGATAACGAACATGCTGACTATGCGCTGGTCTGGCATCCGCCGGTAGAAATGCTCCAGGGCCGTAAGCTGAAGGCCGTTTTTGCGCTGGGGGCGGGCGTGGATTCCATTCTGAGCAAGCTGAAGGCGCACCCTGACATGCTGCCGGAAGCGATTCCCCTGTTCCGCCTGGAAGATACCGGCATGGGCCAGCAGATGCAGGAATATGCCGTCAGCCAGGTGCTGCACTGGTTCCGCCGTTTTGATGACTATCAGGCCTTTAAACAGCAGGCCCACTGGGAGCCGCTGGCGGATTACCGTCGCGAAGACTTTACCATCGGCATCCTCGGTGCGGGCGTGCTGGGCTCAAAAGTGGCTGAAGCGCTCGCTCCGTGGGGCTTCCCGCTGCGCTGCTGGAGCCGCAGCCGTAAGGACTATCCGGGCGTAGAGAGCTTTGCCGGAACGGATGAGCTTCCGGCCTTTCTGAACGGCACGCGCGTGCTGATCAACCTGCTGCCCAACACGGCGGAAACGGTAGGAATCATCAATGAAACCTTGCTCAACCAGTTAGCCGATCAGAGCTACCTGATGAACCTGGCGCGCGGGGTGCATCTGGTCGAGACCGATCTGCTGAAGGCGCTGGACAGCGGAAAGCTAAAAGGCGCCATGCTGGATGTCTACAGCCGTGAGCCGCTGCCGGTGGAAAGCCCGCTGTGGGCACATCCGCGCGTGGCGATGACCCCGCACGTGGCCGCCGTGACGCGTCCGGCAGAAGCGGTGGCGTACATATCCCATACCATCAGCGAAATGGAGAAGGGTAACGCGGTCACCGGCCAGGTTGACAGACAGCGCGGCTACTGAGAGAAACCCGGCGTTCGCCGGGTTTTTGCTAATATTCGCCGCTGATAACTGCTATCCTTTGGAAAAACCGCAGAGGAGAGAGAGATGTATCCCGTTGACCTGCATATGCACACCGTCGCCAGTACCCACGCGTATAGCAACCTCCATGATTATATCGCCCAGGCGAAGCTGAAAGGCATTAAGCTGTTCGCGATCACCGATCATGGTCCGGACATGGCGGATGCGCCGCACTACTGGCATTTTGTGAATATGCGGATCTGGCCACGTCTGGTGGACGGCATTGGGATTCTGCGCGGCATAGAGGCGAATATCAAAAATACCGACGGTGAGATCGACTGCACCGGGCCGATGCTGACGTCTCTGGATCTTATCCTCGCAGGTTTCCACGAGCCGGTTTTTGCACCTCAGGATAAAGAGACCAACACCGCGGCGATGATTGCCACCATTGCCAGCGGCAATGTGCACATTATCAGCCACCCCGGCAACCCGAAGTACCCGATTGATATTCAGGCTGTCGCGCAGGCGGCAGCGAAGCACCGCGTGGCGCTGGAGATTAATAACTCCTCCTTTGTTCACTCGCGCAAGGGCAGTGAAGCCAACTGCCGCGAAGTGGCCGCCGCCGTACGCGATGCGGGCGGCATGGTGGCGTTGGGTTCGGATTCCCATACCGCCTTTACGCTGGGTGATTTCAGCGAGTGCCTGAAAGTGCTCAATGACGTTAACTTCCCGGAAGCGCAAATCCTGAACGTGACTCCGCGCCGCATGCTCGATTTCCTCGAATCGCGCGGCATGGAGCCGATTGCCGAATTTGCCGATCTTTAATTGTGTAATGGAATAATAAAAATGAACGAGTTTTCCATCCTTTGCCGCGTGCTGGGTACGCTCTATTATCGCCAGCCGCAAGACCCGCTGTTGGTTCCGCTCTTTACGTTGATTCGTGAAGGTAAGCTGGCGGAGAACTGGCCGCTGGAACAGGATGATTTACTGGCGCGTCTGCAAAAAAGCTGCGACATGCAGCAGATTGCGACCGATTACAATGCGCTGTTCGTCGGCGATGAGTGCCGCGTTTCGCCATACCGTTCTGCCTGGCAGGAAGGGGCGACGGAAGCGGAAGTCCGTGCTTTCCTCTCCACGCGCGGTATGCCGCTAAGCGATACGCCTGCGGATCATATCGGTACGCTGCTGCTGGCCGCTTCCTGGATTGAAGATAACGCCGGGGATGATGAGAACGAAGCCATCGAAACGCTTTTCGAAACGTACCTGCTGCCGTGGGTCGGAACATTCCTTGGGAAAGTCGAAGCCCACGCCGCCTCGCCATTCTGGAGAACGCTGGCACCGCTGACCCGCGACGCAATTGCGGCGATGTGGGATGAGCTGGAAGAAGAGAACGAAGAGTGATTTGGATCACGTAAATCCTGCAACGCCGCATTTCAATTTGCACATAATGTGCTTCTGATCGCATTTCTATGGTGCGCTTCTGCTAAGATGCGCGCCATGAACATATTACTTTGTATCGCAATAACAACGGGCATTCTCTCCGGGCTCTGGGGATGGGTGGCCGTATCTCTCGGATTGCTCAGCTGGGCTGGATTCCTTGGCTGTACGGCCTATTTCGCCTGCCCGCAGGGGGGCGTCAAAGGGTTCTTTATCTCAGGCTGCACGCTAATGAGCGGGGTTATCTGGGCGCTGGTGATCATGAAAGGCAGCGCGCTGGCGCCGCATCTGGAGATGCTGGGGTACATCATGACGGGCGTTGTTGCCTTCCTGATGTGTATTCAGGCTAAGCATCTCCTGCTTTCGTTTGTGCCGGGCACCTTTATCGGGGCGTGCGCGACCTTTGCAGGGCAGGGTGACTGGAAGCTGGTCGTTCCTTCCCTGGCGCTGGGGTTGCTGTTTGGCTATGCCATGAAAAACAGCGGTCTTTGGCTGGCGTCGCGGCGGGAAAAAGCGCAAGACATCACGGCGGTGAGCGAATAAAAAAAGGCGAGATAATCATCTCGCCTTTTTTATGCGCTTCCTGTCAGGATTCCGGAGGGACTGACATATCGCGGTATTTAACCAGTATCGGGTTCTGCACGTCTGCTTTGTTTTGCAGATCCCACAGCCCGCGGTCAATACCGTCGTTGATTAAGAAGATCACGCCGGTTTCAATGGCCGACATCAGACACATCATGACCGGCTCGTTAGAGGTGTAGCCAATTTCACCCTCCAGCAAACGCTGGTAATCGATGAAGCGGAATACCCCTGCCTGAACTTCATAAGACAGGATGGTTTTGCTGGTGTTCACCGAAGAGAGCACTTCGCCTGTACTGACGTTGACCACACGCAGGTTAACGGCGATTTGGTCGAGCTGGTACTGGGTATCCGCACCGATACCGAAGTACCGCGCGCCCGCACCACCCGATTTAACGTTACTTTCGTAACCAATAATCGATCCTTCAATCATCACGTTCGCTGCCGCCAGAGATTCCAGAGGCGTGCGGTTATTGGCCGCGACGGTACCATTCTCCTGTGCGGCACGAATGATTTTCCGTTCATTCAACAGGTTCTGAAGACCCTGACGTTCCAGCGGAATAAACCAGCGCGAATCCTTGAGCGCGGTAACCAGCATCGCGGTGGCACTTTGCGGCACGGCCGTGGAGAAGTTACTTGCCGGGTAAGGTTTGAATTGCCCGGTTTCATCCTGAATGTTGTATACGGAGACAAATATTTTCCCCGTTGGAGCAGGTAAATGCGTTAAATCACGATAACTCTGGGCCCGAGGCATTAATGTTGGTTTTGCAGCTTCTTTAGGTGGAGCAGTTAAACAACCGCTCAATAAGCACACTGCAACAAATATCAGGAAGCGCTGCATGATCGTTGTCCTTATTTAGCTATTGTTTAAAAGTCAGTTGAATTACTTTGTAGACCGGAAACCTGAATAGTGGAGATCCTTCCGGTTTTACGATCGGTCACGTTCAGCTGAAGCTGTCCATCGGTGTTGGCGATATCAACGATAAAATCGTTGGTCACCATTCTGCCGGGTTTGCCGGTATTAATGTTGGTCAGTAACCCGCCTAAAATCTGCGACTGGATAGCCTGAGTGAAGTTGTCCAGTGCGGATGGGGTATCAACGCTAAAATCCTTTAAGCTTGGGTCCTTATAGGAGTTTTGCGCCTGCGCTTCATTCAGCAGAAAGGCACCGTTGTTAGGGTTACCGCCAAAGTTAGGGTTACGGAACTGAAACGTCATATTTCCGGCCCAGCTTATAGGTGTTATTAGCATTATCGAAACAACTGCATATGCAATACGCATGACAGCCTCCGCATATCGGTTCGCTAGAACTCGTCTTTAGCTAAATCGCTGGTGCTTAATAGGGCTTTATCTATTTGCAGGCGATTAATAGCGTCTTCTGATTGGGCCAGTGCCAGGGCTACGTTTTTATCGAAGTCCATTTTAGTGGGGAATAAAAACGTTTGATAAATAACGTACTGATTGGTCGTTATTGTTATCCAACTTCCCCATCGTGCACTGGGCCGCTCGTTGATTGTTATATTTCCGGTATAAGTACTGTCCCATTTGTCACTGAAGGCTCGATAAAAACTGTGCCCGACCGATGAGACAGTGTGGTCTGTTAACAATCCGGGAACTTCGACCTCGACGGCCTTCAGATTCCCGGCAGCGAGCAGGAAACTCGCTGCGGCGATCCAACTCAACGTGCGCTTCATGTGATTAACGCCTGAGGTTATCGTTTGCCCACGAAACCGCCTGAGTTCGGTTTTTTACAGCTATCTTCTTGAAAAGATTATAAAGGTGCGTCTTTACCGTATTTTCGCTGATAAATAACGAACGGGCGATTTCAATATTTGAAGCACCAATGCGTAACTTATTCAGGATCTCTTTCTCACGGTGCGTGAGCAGTGCTGACTCTGAGCTGTTATAGCGATAATTTCCGGAGTGCGTGATGAGGTAGCTGGCCAGCTTTTGCGAAAAATAACACTCTCCGCGCAATATGCCTTGCAGACCCTCAACTACCCGGTCTTCTTCTTCCGTGACGTAGAACACGCCATTGATATGCGGCCAGCTTTCAATATCCCTGAAAGGATATTCATCAGGCGTATTCAATAATAGCACGCGGATATTATTGTTTTTCCTGCTTAAAATATCTTGCCAGTAGTGGATGAGCTTTTTATCAGCTTCCATCATATCGAACAGAATGATGCTGCCAGGTGCAATATCATCAAAAGAACGTTGAATATTATGCAATTTCCCGTTCAGTGATAAAGATTGCTTTAAATGTTGTAATAACGCTGTCGCTTGCAAAGAAGGTTTTGTGATCAACAGTAATGTATGACCATGTAAACTATGGACTTCATTATACATGATGAAACCCCACTTTTTTTTGGCACCTGGCAGCTGTCCTCCTGTTTAATAGAGGACACCAGAAGTACTGACAGATGTTGCACTGCTGTGTGTAGAATCAGACCATAACCTCCACGGGGAGGTAAATATAAAACCAATTTCGTACATCTAATTTCAATCTAGCTTTTACGAAGTTTAAAGCAAGTGTTAAACATGTAACCGAATGTAAAAATCAATATTAATTTGTGAAAATCACTTGTGATGAATGGCGAGAAATGATGAGAAAGTTGTACATCTAAATAGAGATGCACAGTTTTTAAAAATCATACAAATATTTATATTTCATTGATTATTAGGTATATTTATTATTTTATGCGAACGATAAAACAGTATGAGGTACAGATTATTTCTAAGCCCATAAATGCGCGGTTGTCTGGCTTAAGAAAACGGGCTTCGTGTCACGACTGTGAAAAAGTGTCCTTCTGCCGTTACGTTTAAACAACGCGAGAAGACGGGTGGACAGCCTTCGCCTCGTTGTACAACCTGATTGTTGGACAGGGGAAATAAAAAATATAAGCTGGCCTGAGTAAAGTGATTTTTGTCGTAAATTACGACTTTGTGGTGATCCGAAAAATAAAAATAAGCCGCGCGGGTGAGATATTTAAAATGTTTCAGCGGACATACTCTTCACCGTAACGACGCGTTAACACAATACGCATCGTTTTTACAAGTAACACGGTTATAGGTTATGGCGTGATTAAATAACCAGGTCCAGGGTGACAACATGAAATACACATCGTTATTTATGGTGTTTACATTACTGGGTGCGCCTGGATTTGTAACCGCAGCGAATTCAGATTTAGCCAATGCTGAATATAACTTTGCGGTTAACGAATTAAGTCTTTCATCACTCAATCAGGCAGCCATTATTGGTCAACAGGGTGTTTTTAATGACGCTCAGGTTCGCCAGGAAGGTTCAAAACTCTTGTCCATTGTTTCACAGGATGGGGCGGGCAACAGAGCAAGAGTTGATCAATCAGGGAGTTACAATATAGCCTGGATCGATCAGAGCGGTACCGCGAATGATGCAGGTATTACGCAAGAGGGATACGGTAATAGCGCGAAAATTATCCAGAAAGGGTCGGGTAATAGAGCAAATATTACGCAGTACGGTACGCAGAAAACCGCAGTTGTAGTGCAGAAACAGTCGCAAATGGCGATTAACGTTATTCAACATTAGCGCATTCGCGACGATTTTAATCAATCCGATGGGGGTTTACCATGAAATTTCTCAAAGTGGCAGCGCTTGCAGCAATCGTAGTTTCTGGTAGTGCTATGGCGGGTTCTATTAATCAGGGCGGCTGGGGCCATGGGCATGGTCATGGCGGATACAGTGGCCCAAATTCAACCCTGAATATTTATCAGGACGGTGGCGGTAACTCCGCGGTTGCTCTGCAGACAGACGCCAGAAATTCCGTGCTGAATATTACCCAGAAAGGTGGCGGTAACGGCGCTGACGTTGGTCAGGGTTCTGATGACAGTAAAATCAACCTGACCCAGAAAGGATTTGGCAACAGTGCAACACTGGATCAGTGGAACAGCAAAAAATCTGTTATGAACGTTAGCCAGTCCGGCGGCTTTAACGGCGCCCTCGTCGACCAGACTGCCTCTAACTCTACTGTCAACGTTACCCAGATTGGTTTTGGTAACCACGCGACAGCTCATCAGTACTGATACTGAAATCTGTGCTACAAAAAAACAGGGCTGATGCCCTGTTTTTTTTCGGGAGTTCATCATGAATACCTTAATTCTTCTTGCCGCGCTTTCCAGCCAAATAACTTTCAAAACGTCGCAGCAGGAAAATATGACCACCATTATTCCTCAGGTCACCCTGGCGCAGCCGTGTGATTGTCAGGTTCAGATTGTTTCCGTTCGGGAAGGGCAGGGGGGACAAAGTTCGTCCCGACAGCAAAATACCCTTTTTATACCCGCTAATCAGACGATTGATTTAATGCGCCTGAGTTTAAATATTAATGCGGGAGACACGGTAAAAATCGTTGTCACCGTTTCAGACGGTAAATCGCTTCATTTATCACAGCAGTGGTCGCCAGCGGAACGTTCGCTTTAATCATTCATGAAATCAATGTGTTGCGAATGTGGCGGGTCTGTGCCGTTGAGCTATGCTGATATCAGGGATCAGGTCATTATGTTCCTTAACGTGAGACTTCGTTTGTCATAATGAAGTGCGTTTACCCCTCAAGGACGATTTTCATTGAGGAGTACCGATAATGAACCACTCTTTCGCTCGACTCGTGACGGGTCTGGGCCTGATTGTTTCTGTTTTTAGCCTCCCGGTTTATTCGGCTACCATTGTGAACGGTGGCGTTATTCATTTTCGCGGTGCCATTGTTGCAGACCCCTGTGAAGTTACGCCGCAGCAGAGACAGTTTGCTATGTCCTGTCCGGATAATAATCGTATGCAAACGCGCATGGTCAGTTATGAAGAGGCGCTTAATGGCAAAGTGTCCGATTCAGATCTGGTGTCGCTCCGCATGAAATACCTTAACCCTGAAAAAACGCTCGCGGTTGTCGAAATCCAGTATCGATAGCGTTCTCTCTTCCGCTTTGTGCGGAAGAGGATTTTTTCTGATAGTTTTTTCTCCCTGGCAGCCCTGCGATACACTTAATAAAAAGGCGGGTTGCAGAGGGGCTTTATGAAACCGCAAATTGAAGTTATTCATGGTGATATTACGACCATGCACGTCGACGTCATCGTCAATGCGGCCAATCCCTCCCTGATGGGGGGAGGCGGTGTGGACGGGGCTATCCACCGGGCTGCCGGACCGCAGCTGCTGGAAGCCTGCAAAACCGTACGGCAACAGCAGGGCGAATGTCCTCCCGGCCATGCGGTCATTACGCTTGCGGGCGATCTGCCTGCCAAAGCGGTGATCCACGCCGTAGGGCCTGTCTGGCACGGTGGCGATCGGCACGAGGCGAGTATTCTGGAAGAGGCTTACCGGAACTGTCTGCGGCTGGCTGCCGACAACGGCTATAAAACAATGGCGTTCCCGGCCATCAGTACGGGGGTGTATGGCTATCCTAAGGCGGCTGCCGCTACGATCGCCGTCGACACCGTTTACCGCTATCTGTCGCTAAAACCGATGCCTGAGAAAGTAATCTTTGTCTGTTTCGATGAAGAAACCACCCACCTTTATCAACGGTTGCTGACCCAGCGCGGGCAGGAACTGGACACCTGAAGCAAACGCGGCGCACTGAGTGCGCCGCGGTTGTTTATGAGGCTTTTACCTGAGGTTTTCCTGAGAAGAGGAAACGCAGAAGCGGGATCCGCAGGTGGATTTCATAGAGCACGATCGCAATCCCCACGACAAACACCAGACCGGTAAAGAAGCCCAGCGTGTTGGAGGCGATATGCGGGGTGATGTAAGCCCCGAAGAAGAGCGTGAGCGGGTGATGCACCAGATAAATAAACAGCGACGCATTCACGAAGTAGGTCACGCGGCTGGACTTAAAGTTCAGCAGGCGGTGGCCGAGCGCGAATACTACGTTCACCATCCATAAACCCAGCAGCATGGTGATCACGCTTTCCGTTTCGTACATCCAGGCGTCACCGCTCCCGTAGCGCTGGTTCAGCAGATAGGCCGCGAACGCGATGGCCGCACCAACAGCACACCACGGTGACGGGGTAGTAAACAGCGCTTTCAGCTTCGGGTAAATAAACGCCAGCGCGCCAATTAAAAAGAACGGAATGTAGAAAAGGGACTGCATCACCACAAAATTAAACAGGCCGTCGCTCAGTATCGGTGGATAGACGATAAACAGGATGCGTCTCACCGCGGCGTAAGCGATACCCAACAGCAAGAAGAGCACCGACAGTTTGCCCAGCGTAACGGTGGCGAAAAAGGCGTCAGCTCTCGAACTCAGGTGGTGACGCAGGCGGCTGAAAATGAACAGGCTCACCGTAGTGAGCACCACCAGGACCAGCAGGAACCACAGGTGAGACACCAGCTCCCAGACCAGCGTATTGTACTTTTCATACAGTGACAGATTCGGCCAGTTTTCCGCTTTGCCTTTGACGTACTGCAGCATAATGAACTGAGGCAGCGTCAGTAGCGGAATCGCGGTCAGCATGGGGATCCCCACGCGCTCGACGCGCACCTTCCACCAGCGTTTAAGCGGGTATCGCAGAAACAGCATGTAAGAGAAATAGCCGGAGATGACAAAAAACACCTGCATACGGAAGGCGTGAATAAAGTCATTAAACAGCGTCAGCCACCAGGAAGGCATCTGGCTATTCACATGCCAGGTGTGGCTGGAGTAAATCAGTGATATGTGAAAAGGGATCCCCAATAGCATCAGCCATGCCCGGATCGAGTCGAGGAAATATTCACGTTCTGTTGGTGTTGTGCTCATATAACGTTGTGCATTCTCAGACTTTTCGTCTTATCCCTAAGACTCATAATGGTTACATTCGAAAGCAACCCTACACCAAGACCGACACCCTGTCTCCAGGATAAGCACGCAAAGTGAATAATGGGTTCTTTCATTTGCTTAATCCATGAGCCAGCAGCTGAACAAAGCAGTGATAATGTTGTCGGATTGCCTGAGTTTCCATTAAAATGGATCGGATCGATATAAGCACACAAAGGGGGAAGTGCTTACTTATTATGAAACATAAACCACAAATGATGAAAATGCGTTGGTTAGGTGCTGCAGTGGTGTTATCACTGTATACCTCATCGGCACTGGCCTTTAACATCGACGATGTCGCAAAACAGGCAAAATCGATGGCTGGCAAGAGCTACGAAGCGCCGAAAAGTAACTTGCCCTCCGTTTTCCGCGATATGAAATATGCGGACTATCAGCAGATCCAGTTCAATCATGACAAAGCCTACTGGAGCAACATCAAGACCCCGTTCAAGCTTGAGTTTTATCATCAGGGTATGTATTTCGACACGCCTGTTGCCATCAACGAAGTGACGGCCACAGCGGTACGTAAGATCAAATACAGCCCGGATTACTTCAATTTTGGCAATGTGCAACACGACAAAGATACGGTGAAAGACCTGGGCTTCGCAGGCTTTAAGGTGCTTTACCCGATCAACAGCAAAGATAAAAACGACGAAATCGTCAGCATGCTTGGTGCCAGCTATTTCCGCGTGATTGGCGCGGGGCAGGTATACGGGCTTTCTGCGCGCGGACTGGCGATTGATACCGCGCTGCCATCAGGTGAAGAATTCCCACGTTTCCGTGAGTTTTGGATTGAACGTCCAAAACCAACGGATAAACGTCTGACCATTTACGCGCTGCTGGATTCACCGCGTGCGACCGGCGCCTATCGCTTTGTGATTATGCCGGGTCGTGACACCGTGGTTGACGTGCAGTCCAAGGTTTACCTGCGTGATAAAGTGGGCAAACTGGGCGTTGCACCACTGACCAGCATGTTCCTGTTTGGGCCGAACCAGCCGTCTCCGGCCACTAACTTCCGCCCGGAACTGCACGACTCCAACGGTCTGTCTATTCATGCCGGTAACGGAGAGTGGATCTGGCGTCCGCTTAACAATCCGAAACATCTGGCGGTGAGCAGCTTCGCGATGGAAAACCCGCAAGGTTTTGGCCTGCTGCAGCGTGGCCGTCAGTTCTCCCGCTTTGAAGATTTGGACGACCGCTATGACCAGCGTCCAAGCGCCTGGGTCACGCCAAACGGTGACTGGGGTAAAGGTAAGGTTGAGCTGGTTGAGATTCCAACCAACGACGAAACCAACGATAACATCGTGGCTTACTGGACGCCGGATCAGCTGCCGGAAGCCGGTAAAGAGATGAACTTCAAGTACACCATCACCTTCAGCCGCGACGAAGATAAGCTGCATGCGCCGGATAACGCGTATGTGATGCAGACTCGCCGTTCAACGGGTGATGTGAAGCAGTCTAATCTTATCCGTCAGCCTGACGGTACCGTGGCCTTTGTCGTGGACTTTACAGGCCAGGATATGAAGAAACTGTCACCGGACACCGCCGTTGCCGCTCAGGCCAGCATCGGTGATAACGGTGAAATCGTTGAGAATACCGTGCGCTACAACCCGGTAACCAAAGGCTGGCGTCTGACCCTGCGCGTGAAAGTGAAAGATCCGAAACAGACCACTGAAATGCGTGCTGCGCTGGTCAGTAACGATCAGCCGCTGAGTGAAACCTGGAGCTATCAGCTACCTGCCAATGAATAATACATCTGAATATATTGATGCCATGCCGCTGACGGATATCGAAAAAGCGGCACTGCCTAAGAGCGACATCCGCGCGGTTCACACCGCGCTGGATGGTGAACATCGTCAGTTTTCCCGTGATGATGATACGCCGCTGGGGTCAGTAAAGGCACGTCTGGAGCAGGCCTGGCCGGACTCGCTGGCAGAAGGGCAGTTGATTAAAGACGACGAAGGGCGCGATCAGCTTCAGGCGATGCCGAAGGCCACGCGTTCCTCAATGTTCCCCGATCCGTGGCGCACCAACCCGGTGGGCCGCTTCTGGGATCGCCTGCGCGGGCGTGATGTGACGCCGCGCTATCTGTCACGCCTGACGAAAGAAGAGCAGGCTTCCGAACAGAAATGGCGTACCGTGGGGACCCTCCGTCGCTACATCCTGCTGCTGCTGACGCTGGCGCAGACGGTCGTCGCGACCTGGTATATGAAAACCATCCTGCCGTATCAGGGCTGGGCGTTCATCAACCCGATGGACATGATGGGCCAGGATCTCTGGGTCTCCTTCATGCAGCTGCTGCCGTATATCCTGCAGAGCGGCATCCTTCTGCTGTTCGCGGTTCTCTTCTGCTGGGTCTCGGCCGGTTTCTGGACCGCGCTGATGGGCTTCCTGCAGCTGCTGATGGGGCGTGACAAATACAGCATTTCGGCGTCAACGGTCGGGGATGAACCCCTCAATCCTGAGCACCGTACCGCGCTGATTATGCCTATCTGTAACGAAGACGTTGACCGCGTGTTTGCGGGCCTGCGTGCCACCTGGGAGTCCGTGAAGGCGACCGGCAACGCGGAGCATTTTGACGTTTACATCCTGAGCGACAGTTACAACCCGGATATCTGCGTGGCAGAACAAAAAGCGTGGATGGAGCTGATTGCAGAAGTGCAGGGCGAAGGGCAGATCTTCTACCGTCGCCGCCGCCGTCGTGTGAAGCGTAAAAGCGGTAACATCGATGACTTCTGCCGCCGCTGGGGTAACCAGTACAGCTACATGGTGGTGCTGGATGCTGACTCCGTCATGAGCGGTGACTGCCTGAGCGGTCTGGTGCGTCTGATGGAAGCCAACCCGAACGCGGGTATCATTCAGTCTTCACCAAAAGCGTCGGGAATGGACACGCTCTATGCGCGCTGTCAGCAGTTCGCCACCCGTGTTTACGGGCCGCTGTTCACGGCAGGTCTGCACTTCTGGCAGCTGGGTGAATCCCACTACTGGGGTCACAACGCCATCATCCGCGTGAAGCCGTTCATTGAGCACTGTGCGCTGGCGCCGCTGCCGGGCGAGGGTTCGTTTGCCGGCTCTATTCTGTCGCATGACTTCGTAGAAGCGGCGCTGATGCGTCGTGCTGGCTGGGGCGTCTGGATTGCCTACGACCTGCCGGGATCGTACGAAGAGCTGCCGCCGAACCTGCTGGACGAGCTCAAGCGTGACCGCCGCTGGTGTCACGGTAACCTGATGAACTTCCGCCTGTTCCTGGTGAAAGGGATGCACCCGGTTCACCGCGCGGTGTTCCTGACGGGCGTGATGTCTTATCTCTCCGCACCGCTGTGGTTTATGTTCCTTGCGCTCTCCACAGCGCTGCAGGTCGTCCATGCCCTGACGGAGCCGCAATACTTCCTGCAGCCGCGCCAGCTGTTCCCGGTGTGGCCGCAGTGGCGTCCGGAACTGGCGATTGCGCTGTTTGCCTCCACCATGGTGCTGCTGTTCCTGCCTAAGCTGCTCAGCATCATCCTGATCTGGTGCAAAGGCTCGAAAGAGTACGGCGGTTTCTTCCGCGTGACCCTTTCACTGTTGCTGGAAGTGCTGTTCTCCGTGCTGCTGGCACCGGTGCGTATGCTGTTCCACACCGTGTTCGTGGTCAGTGCGTTCCTGGGCTGGGAAGTGGTCTGGAACTCACCGCAGCGTGATGACGACTCCACGCCGTGGAGCGAAGCCTTTATGCGCCACGGTTCTCAGCTGCTGCTGGGTCTGGTGTGGGCGGCCGGGATGGCGTGGCTGGATCTGCGCTTCCTGTTCTGGCTGGCGCCGATTGTCTTCTCGCTGATCCTGTCGCCGTTTGTCTCCGTGATCTCCAGCCGTTCGACGGTAGGGCTGCGGACCAAACGTTGGAAGCTGTTCCTGATCCCGGAAGAGTATTCCCCGCCGCAGGTGCTGGTAGACACCGATCGTTATCTCGAGCAGAACCGCAATCGCACGCTGGATGACGGCTTTATGCACGCCGTATTTAACCCGTCATTCAACGCCCTGGCGACGGCAATGGCGACGGCGCGCCACCGCGCCAGCCAGGTGCTGGAGATTGCCCGCGATCGTCACGTTGAGCAGGCGCTGAACGAGACCCCGGAAAAACTCAACCGTGACCGTCGTCTGGTCCTGTTGAGCGACCCGGTTACGATGGCGCGTCTTCACTTCCGCGTATGGTCCGCTCCGGAGCGATACTCTTCGTGGGTAAACTACTATAAAGAACTGAAGCTGAACCCGCTGGCGTTGAAGGCGAAGTAAGTGGTTAAGTAGGGCAGGTAAGCGAAGCACCTCCCACCAACTAAAATACCGGCATAATCGCCGGTATTTTTTTAGAGGTTACTCATGAGAATCATCATCGTCGTTCTGATGGCATGCCTGCTCAGCGGCTGCGGCAGCATCATCAGCCGCACCATTCCAGGGCAGGGCCACGGGAATCAGTATTACCCGGGCGTGAAGTGGGATCTCCGTGACTCCGCATGGCGCTACCTCACCGTGCTGGATCTGCCATTCTCGCTAATTTTCGACACGCTGCTGCTGCCGATCGATGCCAGCCACGGTCCTTACGAGTAGCGTAAATTAACGCTCGTCCCACTCATCGGCTGCGGTTTGACCTTCTTCCGTATCCAGCGGTGGCTCGAGCTGAAATTCGCCCTCATCCCACTCGTGCAATGTGTTCTCTTCCAGCCATTCCTGCCGCAGTTCGATTTCATCATAGTCACCGTCAAAGACGGCCTGCGCACCTTCACCGCTCAGGACCGGCAGGCATTCCCCTTCTTCACCTTCATCGGCAAAGAATTCGGCCTGCCACATAATATCCCCATCCTGCAGAACGTATTTCTGGATATTAAGTTGTTGCACGTCAGCATCTTCTTCTTCAACGCCGGGGTTGTCGGCGAGGAACTCTTCACGAGCGGCATCAATAGCTTCTTCCAGCGTACTATAGAATACATATTCTTTATCGGACATAATGAGTTCCTCAATGATTATGTTTATCAAATGTATAGGTGCATGAATGCGAACTGTCAAAGCCTACATCTATAGTAGGGTATCGAGCTTGCAGCAGGTTGATGCTTTTGGCTTAGATCGCCAGATTAGTACAGTATTAGACTTCCTCGAAAACGCTAAACTACCCGCTGAATTAGGGTATCAGCTTGATCCAAGCAATCATGAAGTACTGGAAAGTGATAAAGGATTGTCAGGCTACGCCGGACACAACTTCACGAAGGGGTCATTGGGGCGGTTCAAGGAACGTGTAAGATCAGGAGAAATTACTGAAGGTTGTCTGTTGATTGAGTCCGTGGACCGGTTCTCCAGAAAGCAGGGCTATGATGCAATCGATGAGTTTACTTTTCTGATCAAACGTAACATTGATATTGTTGAAGTTGAAACGGGGCAAATCTACAGCTATAAGCTCGATCACAAGTTATCTGCATTATCCACAAGTATTGAACGTGCTCACCAGGAATCGAAGCGAAAAGCCCGTATTAGTATGAAGTCATGGAAGCATCGCAAAGAAGTATCTTTAGCAAATGGGGTGGCTCTAAACAACAACACACCAGATTGGTTGTCACTCAGTACTGATAAACTGTCATATGAGATTGACTATCACAGAGTAGAAACTATTAAACGAATCTTTCAGATGTATCGTGATGGGTACGGGGTGACTCATATCGTAAAGGTACTCAATGATGAAGGTAACAGGTACAACGGCAAAGGTTGGAACACTGTCACTGTATATAACAAATTACGTGATCGTCGTCTTAATGGCTTTCTTGTGGGTAAGTACAAAACCATACCCAAAAAAATTAATGAAAGTACTAATGAAGCCGAAAAGAGAATTTTAGAGAATTTAAAGATCAAGAAAGAAGCACACGATAATGCTAAGCGTATCTATCCGGTAGTTGTTGATGATGATCTTTTTCTAAAAGTCCAATCATTGATGGATAGGAATGTTTCAAATAAAAAGCAAAGAAGCACTACAACAAAACAACGGAATTTATTTAACGGCCTAACTAAATGCTATGAGTGCGGTAGTCCTATGATCGTTCAGAGTATGTCAAATGGGAGGCAGTACTTACGATGCTATAGACAACGTACTAAAGATGAAAAGTGTAATTCAAAGATGCTGAGGTACAGCGTTACGGAAAAAGTTTTATTAGAACATATAAAAGGGTTGGATCTGGATGATATTTATGGGGATAAAACACAAAATTATTCCGTGGATACCCTAAAAAATCTTCTTCAACAAACCAACAACAAATTATTAGAGCTTAATGAAAAGATTAAAAGTGCAAATGATGAAGAGGAATTGTTTGCGATAATGGAATTTAAAAGGAAAAGAAATATAGAAAAGGAAGATTTGATCGCAAAAATTAACTCAATCGAAAATGCAAGTGAAGTAGTTCGGCTTTCATATAATTATGATGTCGGTGAAATTTCAAATCAAGATAACACCGTCCTTAGAAGAAAAACAAATGAGAATATATCAAAAGTAGTAGCCTCAATTAAATGTTTAAGAACTGACTCAAGTTACATAGGTGCTTATTATTCATATGATATCACTTATCATAAAGACATACTTAAGCATCTACTATTAACCGATAACAGTGGGGCACTGTTAAGTGAAATCAGTATCTATCAAAAGGACAATGAACGAACTTATATCGTCAAAGAAGACAAGGAAATGGTATTCAGAGTCGAGTCAAACGGTGATGTATGGGTATTGTATGCAAGTAGAAAGAAAAGCATAAGTGATCTTTTGCATTACATCAATGTAATGATGGTTGGTAGAGAACCTGATAGTTTTGCTTATGTTCTGAACGAAGACATGATTGAATGGATTGATTGAATTTCAAGCTCAGGCCTCATTTTCTCTCTTGCTATAGTGAAAACGTGAGGTTCGGCTGCTGGGATTTTTCTCTTGTAAAACAATTAGTTATGGTTATTTAAGGGTAAAATTTTGAAAATTGTTAAAAAAAAGGAGAAAATATTTTGAGAGGTTTTGACGAACATAATGCATGGAATGATAGTCTTACATAACACAAGTAACAACAAAAATCAATCTTTTTAACTTTAATTTCGCACCCCTCGGGGTTTATTTTTTACTCGCATACAAAATATCATGCATGTACTAAGTTTGTCAAAATAAAGCTATTTTTAGACTTAAGTCAAATTTGACTGACAACCTCTCAATATATACCATTAATATTGTCAACACGTTGTGCTGATAAAAACTGAACAATTCTTTATCAAACGCATAAAGCCTACTGGTCAGGTAAAGTGTGTCTAAAAAAGAAGAGATGTAGTTGTTCAAATTTCAACCAAAAATAAAAGGAAAAAAAAATGGCTATAAAAGCACGTAAAATTTTAGTGG
This sequence comes from Enterobacter sp. fkY84-1, assembly GCF_052974705.1. Taxonomy (NCBI): domain Bacteria; kingdom Pseudomonadati; phylum Pseudomonadota; class Gammaproteobacteria; order Enterobacterales; family Enterobacteriaceae; genus Enterobacter; species Enterobacter sp. fkY84-1. The sequence goes on from NZ_CP169393.1 coordinate 1,701,182, forward strand.
TAGGTTCTATCGATAATGAAGTACCTATGTATAAAGAAGCAGTTGAATTCTACGATACTGATACTAATAAAAATGTAGATCCGACAAAAACGGATCTAACGGAAGCTGAAGTTACTCAAATGACTAATGATGCTTTTGATGGAAAGAAAAGCTAAAATAATATTAGCGAGCTAATTATTTAATAATATCATCTATGATATTGCCTCCTGTTTATAATTTTTATAATAAATAATATTATAAGAACAGGAGGTTTTTTATTATGAAAAGTTTTATGGAAGTACTCGCAGCCATTCTTTACATTTTAGTTATATTCCCCATGTACATAGTCTGTTCAATCTTCTTTATGGTATTATGTATCATTACACTACCTTTGAAGATACCAGTGATTAATAGATGGGTTAGGAGCTACCTGAAACGGGAAAAATAAACATGGTATAATATAGGTATCAAGTACTCAATGCTGTTTCCCAACTTCTTCAGTACTCCCAGATTGAATCAACAATAAGGATTTAAAAATCCGTGAAACGATTTTGATTTAAATCCTATACTACTAATGTCTTCAAGATATCTCACATGTACCGAAGAAAAATAATAAATAATATATGGATTGTGACTCATCTATCTTTCCATTGAAAAGAAACCCTACGCCGTAGGGTTCTTTTTACATGGGATTTATTACGAAATCGAAATCATTTAATAAGGAAAAACAAATGAAAAACAAAAAGGATGTAAAAACTAATTGTGTGACCGTGCGATTAACTGATGCTCAGTTAACCGCATTGCAGGAACTATCTAAGAGTGGTGTCTGCGAGCGTGAAACACTCGCAAGTGCTTTTCAGCACCTACTGACGCAATTCATTATTTTGAAAAAAGGCTAATGCTGTACGCCTAATAAAGTTATAGCAAATGGTGAGACAGGATGTTTCACCACAAAAGAAAGGAATCTTAAAATGGAAAGAGTAAATGATTTAAAAAATGTACGTGAACATATTGATTATCCTCATCTAAAAGAAGGTCGCAAGGCATTCAATAATATGTTCGATAGAACGCTATATAACCCTGATTATGCTGATGTAAGTATTGGTGAAGGTTTTAGCAAACTAACATTATTCTTGGATTGGCATGAACAGAATTATGAAGAGCATTGGCAACTTGATAAAGATATACTAAATCCATGTTCACGAGAGTACTCACCTCAAAACTGTATGTATGTTCCTCCTGAAGTTAACCAACTCTTCAAAAGTACCAAACCTGGTAAGTACATGAAAGGTGTTGAAGCATCAGGTAAGAAATTCAAAGCATATTGTAGTGTTGATGGGAAAAAGATTTGTTTAGGTACTTATCCCACAGAACTTGAAGCACATGAAGTACATATGAAGTGGCGTAAGGCACGTTTGATAGAACTCTCTGAGAAGTACAAAGATTATGAAAAACTAAGTGCGGCACTATTAGAACACGCCAACAAAATTTAATAAAAAAGGCACTACGTGGAGGTAGTGCCATAAAATATATGGAGATATTATATAATGTATAACTATTTATCGAAAAATAAAATGAAGTTTATCAGCGGTGATTGTGGTAGTGGTAAAACACACTCGTTGGTACAGCAAATTTTACGAACACCAGATAACTATATTGTTGTGCAGGGTACATTACATCTTACACAGCAGACCGCAAAAGATTTAGGTGAAGTGGCAAAACTAATCACATCAGTAAATTCGAAAAATGTTCATGAGGATATGGTTGAGTTTCTACTAAACCCTACACACCGTGTACTTATAATAACTGATATTGCTTTCCTAAAGATACGTGATATGACGTTACTACAAAAATGGAAAATCTATCTTGATGATGTTGTTTCTTTCCATCACTTTGCTACTCCTAATACAAACCAGAAATCACTTATTGAGAATGAGTTGTTTCATAGCTTTGAAGCAGTAGGTGATAATCACGTAACGGCTAAACCTGTCACTGATTTTGATGATGTAGTACTTGAAAATGCCGCTAAAGCGTTTGCTTTCGTGCAGCAGTACGATCACTTCCTTTTCAATGCACGTTTCTTTGAGAAAGTAGGTGGTACTAATCAGTACAAGCAGGAGAAAGACCAACTACAGGTTATGTCATGGGTAAACCTAAAACGCTTCATGGGGCTTGATATTACCTTTATGGCTAATGACTTTGAGAACACCCTTGTGTACTTGTCCTCACCTGGAAGTTTTGAACGTACTACCCTAACGCTAAGACAGCGTACAGTACCACTAAATCAACGCATGAGAGTACATTACTTTAGTGATGTACCTTTGACGGCATCACTACGTTCAAACTCCCCAGAACAGTTTGAGAAGGTTTTAGCATGGGTAAGAGAGAACCTTACTGATTACATCTTTACCGTGAACAGCGATCAGAGTGAAAAGGTACTTAACGGAAAGTATGTACCGCCTAAAAGCCGTGGTATCAATGATTACAAGAACTATACAAAAGCCGTTTGGTTAAGTAGTCTCAAACCTTCCAATGTAGAAGTAAAACAGTGTGAACTAATGTTTGGTCTTACATACGAACAGATAGTACAGGCACGAGAGAAGGAAGAACTTTATCAATTCGTACAACGTACCAAACTACGCGATTACGAGAGTGATGAAGTAGTAGATGTCTATGTGTTCGATAAGGAGCAAGCACTATCACTTTCAGATACACCTATCTTCATAGATTTAGGAATTGAAGTAACGAATAGTGCAAAACCAGTTAGTACATTTGTTCCATTGAATTTAAGTACTTCACAGAAAAAAGCATATCAACGCATTACCCTTCAACAATTTCCTACAATTGAATCATTCAATAAATGGATGAATAAAAAAACACAATTAGTACTCAATGAACAGCAAAGATTACATTTTGTCTCGAAGTATAATTCACTCCTGTGAAAACAAAAAATGTCTCTAAAAACTATCTAATATGATAGGTAATAAAAGGAGACAAAATTAGGAAAAAAACATCGAACAAGAACAAAAAGAACGGGCTACGCTCGTTCTTTTTTTCGCAGTGAGTTCGACATAAGGCGGTTGCTTGCAACTGCCTTATCGAGATTAATATGAAGAAGCACAAACGCTAACGCGTTCGGCTTTGAATTTCTATTTGTATGTACTCGCCTGAGTAGTTAATGTACTTCTTCTTGAAAGTACCTAATACTTGCGAGTACATACAAATATCATTCAATTTCTTTTTGCACTAAGTACATACAAATTTCTTTTTTATTAAGTACACAAAAGTAGGGGTCGGCAATACGTGCCTAAAGTATTTCGCTGTACCGCTTCGCTCAAAGGGCGGGGTATCGGGCTGTTAAAGCCCTTAATGTACTTACACATACCATGTAATTTTTCTATCCAAAGGGGTGAAATTCTTTGTACAGAAACTTCATTTGGTGAATGTTATTGACTGCATTTCGTATTAAACAAATAAATACAATAACAATCAAGAAGTGACTTATTAGAAAAGGGAAAGGAAAACCTAATGCATAGAAAATATTTGAAGTTATTGAGATATAAGATGGTTCATGGTGAATCTTTTATCGATGAAGTAGAAGCAGTACTGTACAATCCTTTTGCCTATTCTGAATATAGACTTAAGGTATTAGTACCGAAAGATTATGATTTTGAACTGATTGCTGATTATCTTTATTTTATAAAAGATTCAAATAACGAGAGTGATGATTTAGTAGTTACACTAATGGCAATTTATGTAAAAGAAGACGTTGAAAGATTCTTAGAGCTTGTAAGTACTGGTAATGATATGTGAGGTACTTAAAGTGATTAGAATGGAATTTAACACATACGATGATGGTACATACTACTTTCTCTATGTTAACGAGGATGTACGAATTGAAACAAACGGCGTTTCAGGCATACAGTTAGAAACGCACGATTCAAAAGTACGCGATTTAGGCGATCCATACATGTACTTATTAAACATCACTGAATGCAAAGACGAGTACTTTAATGAAAGTCTTATCAATCCGTTTGTAGATGAAGTGATTAAAGCAGTACAGGTACTATGTGCAAGTTTAGATATGGAAAAGTAATGAATGACACCCCTCAATCAGGGGTGTTTTTGTTTCTTAGGTGTGATGAAGTCTGAAATTGGTTTGTTTTTGTTATAGATTTCGTTTATATGTTCTGTGAGTGATGTATTAGTTTCTTTTACTGTTTTAAGCATGTCATCAATTTTATCTGTGTATTTTTTTCGTTGCTCAGGTTCGAGTGAGTATTCAATCATAATGTCTTCATATAAGGCATATAACTGCTCATATGTCTGGTAATAAATTTCACTTGCTGAATTTAACTTTGATATTGTGGTTTGTGCAGTGTCACTAAGTTCGTAGTTGATACGTTCAACAGTATTAAGTTGATTAATAATGGCACTTGATTCCTGCTGGAACTTAATAGACAACTTATCTAATTGATCTACAGTATCAATAATAAACAGGTTAGTTGGTGTACCAGTGCCGACTGTTTTCTTAAAGTTATGTAAAACTGCACTGATTGAAGTTTGAAAATGTAAACTGGTTGAACGAATATCAGGAAGATCATTAAAAATACTCTTCTCAATGATCCCGTAAGCAATATCATAATGCTTTTGTGCCATCCATTCAGGTACTTTCCGATACGCAAAATAAGCTACAATTAGAGTACCTAACGTTCCGGCGGTGTTCAGCCAATCTGAGACTGATCCAAGTTCATATCCTTTAGGAGTAGAAATATATAGGTTTATTAAAGCTAAAAGCTCAATGAATAGAATAAAATAAATTGTTGTGAGAAGTGTTTTTTTTAATTTCTTGCTTGCCATAGCAATAATAACCGATAGAAGAGTGTACGAACTTTACCGGTTCAATTATGCCCTTTAGAGCATAATTGAACCGTGATGATATAATTTAAAACTTCAAGTTATCGAGAATATCATTAATGTGTTTTTCTTCTTCTACTTCTCTATCCCGTTTGAGTTTAAAATATTCGTTAACATCCTCGAATGCTTTTTTTAATAAGTCGATAAATTCTTGAAGTGAATTTACATATGTCTTTGAAGTTGATATAGCGAGTGTTGCACCTTCAAAATTACATGGTAATACTAATCTTGTATCTCTGGTTGAACGAACATGCTCATTAAATCTCTCTATCCATCTTTCGGATGGAATAGCGGTAAGTTCAAAACTTAAAACATCAAAATACGGGGTGTTATTGTAGTCTTTTTGAACTGGTGAAGCGTCTCTGTGTAGACTTTCAATACTAACTTCATCAGATGTTAAGTTAGGCATTATTAACATAATTTATCCACTATTATTGAGTTGTTAACCAAGAGTCAGAATAACTATACTTTACGAATGGAAACGCAATCAAGTACACTCTCTTGTTCACGCCCCCCACAAATGGTGGTTTGTTGAATGTGTGTGGGTGGGCGTGTACTCAAAATGGTAATTCACCCTGGCTAAACCAATCATCTTCTTCATGAGCCTGATACATTCTGTACTCAGCATCCAAAAACGATAACCCCTCAATTACAGTACCTAATGGTTTCTCGTATATAAGTACGAAACAATCCCTTTTCTGTATCGATAGTTACATCAAAATTGATGAAGAATGAAAAGTATACTGATGATCCCCTGTTCAGTACCATCTATTCGGTGTTTGTTACCAGGTACTGTCCAGGGGGAATAATTAACTAACTATCGATGAATCAGATAATTATCTTAAAGAGAATCAAAACCACGAGTCAAAGAAGCTTGAGATCTTGTCGCAAACATAATCTTTGGCTTTTTTAAGAGGCTCTTTCACAATATTTGGAATTGGAGCATTATCTATAATGGAATCAAGGACATCTTTTACTGCTTCGGTAAACCCCTTTTTTGATTCTTGTTTAACCTCTTCAGTTTTATTTTCTTCACGAAGAGTACTATACACCGCAGCTTTAGAACGCTTTGGTAATCTTAAAACCATTTTCTTGACAAGATTGCTGATGTTGTATTTTGACGGAGCCGATACCGCGATACATCCATTATTATTCTCAAACAAGCGATTGTAAATATCAATTTCTTTACGCTCAAGATTTTCTATTTGTGTAGCAGAAGGGCGTTTCTTAGAGCCATCCCATTCGTATGAGGGTTCAATCTTGTCAGCTTGGTTTATTACAAACAAGATTTTATCTTCAGCACTAAGCGGCTTAATAACGTTTTTATAGAAATTTTCATCAGGACCGAGTGCTCTGTCGTCAGCTTTGATCACCCATAAAACCAAGTCAAGTGTTGGTATTAGTTCTTGATAAAGACTCTGATACTCGATGTCTCTTGCTTCACTTTCACCCACTCCTGGCAAATCAATAAGGGTAAGTTTTCTGCCCCCAACATCAATTTGTAACTCTTCAAGTTTTCTTGTGCAAGCCTCAACATGGCTAACTTTACAAACATCTTGCTGGAATATTGCATTACATAATGACGATTTACCTACGCCGGTTTTACCCATAACGCCAATACGAGGTTCATAGTCTATAACTTCTGTCAGTTTTTTCTTAGTATAACGAGAAATTTCAGGAGGTAGAGATGATAAAATATCATCTAAAATTTTAGACTTTTTATTGGCAGTATTATCATCATGTTTATTGCTACTATCAGTTTCATTTTCATTAGCACTTGGCATTTCTGAAAGACTTTTGGTGGCATTTTGAACTGCTTCAAGTTGCTTAGCAATTACACTTGACCATAATCCCATTTCAAACCCTTATGTATTAATTGATGTTTGTTATTTTATAATGATTAATTAACAAAATGTCAATTGGTTTCCACTATGCATTTATAGTGGCAACTTAAGTTAAATTAACTTGATTGCTAATGAAAGATATTATAGTACAATAAATAAAGCTTTTCATTACTGCAAGCTTACCGAACTAAACAGTGCTTCAAGCAATGCTAATACATAGGAACTTATTGAGCGAATTAGAATCTTATTAGGTATTCAATGAAAGGCCATTCTTACTTATACATAAACAGCACCATTACAAACTTTAAGTACTGCGATAATGTGATTGCACCCCTACAGGATAAGAACCATCACCAGATGCTACGAGCGGCAAGAGCTACCAGTACTTCAGAATGCGGGAGTATCAGCAGTACAAGGTTATTTGTACAGGTCAGTTCTATTCCATAAAGTTAATAGTTTGCTATAGATCTCAATAAATGAAGCCCTACCAGTTTTAAGCTTGGTAGGGCGTCATTTAACATTTAATTGAAGTTATAAGATAATATTTCGCCAGTTTCGCCATTGAATTTGCAGGAATACTGGACATTCTTATATGCACCAAATCCATTCTGTGCTTGAGCTTGGTCACCATACATTTCAATCACTTTTGAATCTTTACTAACCCATGCGTAAGTTACAAAAGCAGGGTTGGTAATCGAATCCTTCCATTTAAAGTCATACTTAGCTAATTTCTCGATAGCTCGCTGGCATTCATAAACAGGATTGTGGTGATTTTTTGCATAGCCAATCGGATTCTTATCTTCTTCTGCTTTACGTGCTTCCTGTTGAGCATCTTCTTTTGCTTGACCTTCCTGCCCCCAAATACCAAAAATTGCGACTGAGGAAACAAAGAAAACAGGTATTGCAAGTAATAAGCCTACGAAAATGATACTACCTTTCTCCCAATCCTTTTTTGTACCCTTATGCTTAACCCATTGATAGGCAGCAATAGCTATTGCTGCGGCTATAAACAGACTTGCTTGTAGATTCATATTCATTCCTTGCCATAAAAGAGCTATGAAATTGTCATTATGTAATTAGCGGCTATCATTTACTTGGTGTTCTTCTCAAGCATTTCAATGATTAGCTTTTTAGTTTCGATAGAGCACAAAGCCACGTAGCTTTCTTCATCATTAGAGTTAATCTTTTCGATGCGTGTACTTAATTCTTTAATGAATGAGTCGCTTCTAATTAACTCAACAACTGAGTTAGCAAACTCTTCTTTTTTCTTTTGAGAGTAAAGAGAAGGCATGAGATTACTCACCGCAACTGATGTAGTCTGCCATTTTTCTGGACTAACTGCTTCTTCAGTAGCTTTCCTTAGATCTTCTTCTTTTTTCTTTTTGAAGAAACGTTTAAAGCCAAGTGTAAGAGTTAGAATAACAGCATTTATAATTTGCTCTTGAACAGACTTTGGTAACTTAGTGAACAACTCAAAGAACTTTAAGATCACAGTCAGCATAAAACTAACCTCGTATGTGTGTAGATCGTAAAGATTATCATAAAGTACTTAAATAGTTCAATCACCAAAAATGGTAAATAAACAAAATAGGTTCTCCCTGAACTTTTTAAAGACCGCGTAGTTTCGCCACCGGATATGAACATTTGTGTGTGAACGAAATAACTATACCCGCACCGCAGTCAAAAAAGAACAACGCCAATTTCATTTAATTCACATTGGCAATTATATCTTACTGGACACTCACATAATTTAAAAACAGCGTAAGAGCCATTGAGTTCTTCACTAACGTACTTTTCCATAAAATCGATATCATCTGGTTCACAAAAAAGATGAAACCCGACACCGAGATAATTACGCATTTTGTAGTCACAATGTTTAATAGCATTAATTTTCTTTTGGTCGGCAGCTAAGCCCCTAACTAATGGTGCAACACGTTTAGTACATTTGAACTCTATAAAAATATAATCATCAGAGGATGAGAATTTTTCACGCAGAATCAAATCTACTTTAGCAAGTCTGCTATCAGGGTAATCTACTGGATCGAGGTATATTGTGACTTCACGATGTAGTTCATATTTCTTTTTTGTAGTGAGATAATGAGCAAATTCTATTTGCAGCCATTTTTCCCAATCATTAGTTTCTTTTTCAACAAAAGAATGTAGCCTTTTTTTTATCTCATCTTTCTTCAAAAACCCGTTCAGCAATTTTACTAACAGAGAAAAATCATTGTTACGGTCTGACATTGTAAATCCTATAAATAAAATAAAAAGGATTAAATATGGATATCTCATTAAGATCATTAGCGAGACAGTACGGATACGATGAATCTACAGTTCGAACTTGGGTAGAAAAGGGAATGCCGACTGGCACTGATTCTAACGCAAGAAGTTGGATTGTAGATAATGTACTAAAGCCGTTGCGTGATACTAATACAAAAGAACGAATTGAACAAGAACGTTTGAAGAAACTTTCAGCAGAAAGGCAGTTAGCAGAATTAGAATTAGCAGAAAAGAATGGGCTAGTGGTCAGTACTGAATATGTAGAACAAGTACTAACAGAATATCTATTCCAGATCAAAACAGCAGTACGTGCAATACCATCAAAAACTTATCTTGAATTATTTGCACAATCAGATGCAAAGGATTTACGCGATGTATTAAGAACGCATATTGATAAAACATTATACCAATTAGGCTCAATGGAATTTGAGCTACCCGATGACATGGAAGTATTAGAGGATGGAAACAAACAAAAAGAAATTAACGAGGGTTCTGAAGAAAGTACTACCAACGATACAACCGCCGAAGATTCAGAAAACCAGTGAGTGGATTAGTAATGGTGTAATTAAATTTGTTGATGGGCCGAATATGGGCCTTGATTGGATACCCTTTAGTTTCCAAAAAGAACCAATGGATATAGCTCAAGAGAGAAGTACTAAAAAGATTGTACTTCAATCATGTTCACAGCTTTTGAAAACAACAGTACTTCAATCAATAGCTTTTAGTCTAATGGCAAATGATCCCTGTAACTTTGCTTTTGGTAGTAGTTCTGAATCAGAAGTGAAGAAATTCAAGGATGGTAAATTTCTTCCAGCAATTGAAACAAGTGAAGTACTAAAGCCATTAGTAACCGATAAGAATGATAAGAACGCCGCCAATAACTCTAAACAAACACAAATGGTGAACGGTACTTTTATCTATTGGTTAAATCTCAACACGCCGGGGAACCTTCGCGGTATCACAACCAGGTGTGTTCTGTTAGATGAGGTCAGCAACTGCGAAATTACTGATGAAGGGAATCCAATAAAATTAGCAGAAGCACGTACCAGTACCTTTGGTAGTGATTCATTGGTGGTTGTATCCTCAACACCTTTGTATAAAGATGATTTAATTAATGCGGAATATAACCTATCTGATAAACGCCGTTACTTTGTTACACATTCTTGCGGTCATGAGTATATTTTTGAATGGGAGCAGGTAGCATTCGAATTTAAATATTTAGAGAATGGTAGAGCAATTCCAGATAGTACAACTACCCGTTTAATATGTCCGTGCTGTGAACAGGAAATTGGTGAACATACACGACATCAAATGATTGATAACGGGCGATGGGTTGCAACTAATCCAGATGGTGAACCTGGTGTAGTAGGTTATCAAATCAGCCGTATGTATTCCCCATTGAATACGATTACTGAAATGGTAAGTAAGTTTGCTGATGCTCTTTATAACTTCAATCTACAAACATTCTATAACAACGAACTTGGATTACCTTATGAGGATGAATATCAAAAGGAATTAGATATTCTCCAATTGGAATCACTACGCGAAGATGAATTTAACCTACATAAAATCCCTGAAAGTACGTTAGGTATTTGTATATCAGTTGATCAGCAAATTGATAGATGCGAAGCCACTATATTAGGCTTTGATGAGAAGAACATATATGTACTTGGTCACGAATTTTTCTATGGTCACGATGTAACTAAAATCGAATCACAAGCCTGGAAAGACCTTGATCAGTTCTGTAGGCAAGATTTCCGCACGGTAGAAGGTCGTTTAGTACCAACTCTCGCAGTATTCGTGGACAGTTCGAATGGTAACGCTACTGATACGGTTAAGAAGTTCACAGCACGTTGGGCTAAGTACCATCCTATTAAGGGTTCCAGCTCCACTACTGGTGATCTCTTCAAGGAATCAACACAGGCTGGTTACAAGCTACAGATCCTAAACGTACATGATCAAAAGAATACGATACGTAAACTTCTCAATCTGATGCTTAGTACTGAAGCAGATAATGCACCTGTGAAGCTCCGCTTTAGTAGTTCATTACCAACTGATTATTTTGAACAGCTATCAGCCGAAGAGTTAAAACCTGCTGGCGGTAAATTAGTATGGCGATTAAAGAAAGGCCAGAGAAGGAATGAAAGTCTTGATTGTCTTTGTTATGGTCTTATTGCTATTGCCTACGCTCAATCTAAATTAGGTAATCAACCATTTAAAAAATTACGCGAATATAAACAATCTGAAAGTAATAACAAAAACAAAATAAATAAAGCAGAAGAACCAAAAAATACACCTACCAGACGTAGACGTACAGGTATGGGTTCTAATTGGTTCGGCAAAACGTAAAATGATAAGGATATCAAATGGCAATTTTACCAGAACAAATTTATATGGTATCAAACCCGTATGAGTACTCTGTAACGATTCCTGCAAAAACAATTTTCGTAACTTCATATGTTAGTACTGGTCAATCTGTAACACTTGATAATCAATCAAGTGATGTTGAACGTGATTTTATTATCACGTTTGATCTTGCTATTTCATCAGAAAAACTATTCTGTACTCAGATTACTAACGGTATTGTTAGTACTTCTCAATGTGAAGTAATTGATCCAACAAGGCATACGGCAGAATACGCACGTATTCGCACAATGATTAGTGAAATTGAAGCAGTTATTGAAGCGAAAATACAAGGCGGTGCTAACTATAGCATTGCAATTAATAATAAAACATTAGTTAGTGAATCATTAGCCAATTTAGAAGCAATGCGTACACGTTATATTGAACGTGCTAATTCTCTGTGGGCTAAAATGAATGGTAAACCTGATTCCAATAAACCATTTAAGAGTATTACCGTATTCCGAGATCCTAACTATCCAAATCGTTGGGGGACTCGATAATGTGGTTTAAAAGAAAAAAGATTGATGTACAACCTGAAGTACGAACCAAGAAAACTGAAGTACGTGAACATTCTGGCAGAACACTGCAACGCGATTTGAATCAAATCAGAACTACAACAAATGGTATTAATGCTTTCAGCTTTAATGCTGGTGTTAGCTCAGTAAGTATTAACAATCTCATAAAATGGCATTTAGCAGAATGGCGTAATGAATCACGACAATCAACCTTAACAAACCCAATCGCACGTAAGTACATGATGTTATCAGTTGATGGTGTTGTAGGTTCTAACGGTATCTATGTAAAACCTTCAGTTGAACTTGATATTGATGAAAATGAAAAGCATCAAATCAATATGCAACTTGAAAAGCTTTTTGACCGTTGGGCTTATGATCAAACCCGTTTCAGTCTGGATAATTCAATGACGTTTGACCTCTTTACTCAGACTCTTGAAAAACACCGTGTGCGTGATGGTGAAGCCTTTGTAAGAATTCATAACTTTAACCGTACCATCAAAATAGAAATGATTGATTCAGGCAGGTTAACACAATTTAACAATGCATTACTCAGCAATGGAAGTTATATCAGCAACGGTATTGAGTTCAATAAATACAATCAATCAGTAAATTACTATTTTGCTAAATACAATCCGGTTACATATACATACGATGCAACGAGCTATGACGTAATTCCGGCTACTGAAATCCTACATTATTATGTGGCAGATGATGCTACGCAAAATCGAGGAATCCCCGATCTTATTGCAAGTACTAAAATCCTTTCAGATTTGAAGAACTTTCAAGAAGCGGCTTTATTAGCAAAGCGTATTTCAGCCAGTGTAACTACATTCATTACCAATAGCGGCAACAACGAACTGTCACTAAACGAAAGTGAACAAAGTACTGCTATCTACAATGAGTACTTAGAGCCTGGTGCTATTTTTGAATTAGGTGCTAACCAGGATATCAAATCTGTTGATCCTCGTAATGGTGTTGATGGTATTGCCGAATTCACAGATGTATTACTTGATAATATTTCTATGGGCTTAAACGTAACTAAACAAAGCCTAATGGGGAGTACTGCTGATGCATCATTTAGTGCAGCTAAATTAGCTGAACGTCTTCAGGCTACTACATTCTCAACACGTACAAATGTTCTTGTTAATAAAGTGCTGAAGCCAATCTATTCAGCATGGTTAAAGAATGAAATGCTAAATAATAATAAGTTAAATCTAAAATTCTCTGATTTCGATGATCTTGTTTGTGCTCGTTATATTCAAACTAAACCAATCTCACTTGATCCATTAAAGGATATTCAGTGTGAAGTGGCTGCTATTGATGCTGGATTGAAATCTCGTACACAAGTTATTAGTGAAATGGGCGGTGATCCGCGTCTCGTAATGCAAGAAATAGAAAGTGAGAAGAATATGAACAAGGAAGTTCAAAATGAAGTTCAAAAACCAGACGAGGGAATTAACCTTACCAACGGCGATTAATTCTGATAATCGTACCGTTGAAGTTGCTTTTTGTTCTGAAACTCCCGTAGCACGTGAAATAGAAGGGAAGTTATATAACGAAGTACTTCTATGTAATCCAGATAATGTAGACCTATCGCGTTTGAACAATTCAGGGGCAGTACTTTTTAATCATGACCGAGATCATTTGATTGGCAAAGTCCTATCAGCACGTATTGATTCAGATAAAGTAGGTCGTGCTGTATTACAGATTTCCAATGCTTCGGAAAAAGAATGGGAGCAAATCAATGAAGGCGTATTAACACATATTAGCTTCGGTTATACCGTAAATGATTACCGTATTGAAGGTAACATTATCTATGTAACTCATTTCACCCCATATGAAATATCTCTGGTAACTGTACCTGCTGATGTATCGGCTGGTGTTGGTCGCTCTTTGATAAATAAAAAAGAAGATAACCAAGAGGATATTAATGTCATGGATGACAATCAAAAAATGATGGAAGAGGGTACAGAGGAAGTACAGGAAGAAATTAATGAAACGCCTGAACAAGAAGCTGCTGAATCCGAATCTGAAAAAGTAATTACTGACGAAGAGCTTTTAGAAATGTTTTCTAATCGCCCTGAATTACTTAGCAAGATGTTAAATAAAAGCGATGTTGAAGAACAAAGCGTAAATGATTCTGAAACTAAAGAATCCGATTCTGAAGACGTACCACAAGAAAGTACTAATGAAGAAGTAAATACAAATGAACTGGAACGTAAGCGTGAATTGGAATCAATCGGCGAGGTTCTAAAAGTTGATGTATCTGAAGCCATCGAGAAAGGAATCTCTGTTGTGGACTTCAAGCGATCACTAAATACAAAAAAAAATCCAAATGATAAGGAAATCAAAATGGAAAAAACTGTTCTTAATGGCCTAATTCGTTCTTTAAGTGAAGGAAATTTTACAGGCAAAACTGAAATCCCTGCGGGTGATTTCGTGCGTACTTCTACCACTGTTGGTGGTACTGCTTTAATCAAAGAAGTTTACGCAGATTCGTATATTGACGTTCTACGTGCAAATTCTGTATTTGCTGGTTTACCTGTTCAGGTATTTGCAAATCTTGAAGGTGAAGGGAATCTGGTACTACCAAAACTAACTTCTGATTTCACTGATAACTTCGGTTATGTAACTGAAGGTGCTCCAAGCCCGTCATACAACGCATCTTTCGAAAAAATCACTCTGAAACCTGAGATCTTCACAGGTTCTGTAGAACTGACTCGGACTCTTATCAAATCAGCTAATACCGCTGAACAGTATATTCAAGATGCAATGGTTAAGGGTGCTGCTCTTAAACTGGAACGTCTAATTCTTGCTGATGCCGTGTCTAAGGCTCCAGCTGTTACTTTGACTGCTGCTCTTACTAAGGAAGATGTGATTGATGCTCTTGCTTCTCTTGCCGCTCATAACGTGCGTGTAGAGAACGTTGTAGCTATCGTACATCCTTCTACCGCTGCTGTTCTACGTACCACTCTTGATGGTGCTAATACCAGTGCCAAGTACCTTCTACAAGGTTACATGGGTGATGGCATCCTCGCTGATTCAGTACGCTTAGTTGAAAGTACTCAAGTTGCCGCCGGTTCTATTGTGTTTGGTGATTGGTCAAATCTGGTACTTGCACAATGGGGTTCTGTAACTATGGATCGTGACGATACCACTCAACGTAATTCAATGGGTATTGTGCTACGTACTTTCAGCTTCCAGGCACACGCATTTGCACATGATGAAGCATTCTTAGTTTTAAAACTAACAAGCTAATAATCAGGAACTAATATGAGAGCATTTTTTAGTAACTCACAATCAGAGTCACTACTTAATGCTTTTGGTGAAAAGCTCGTCATTGTTCAAGATGGTGTATCAATAACGATTACCGCTATTTTCGAACAAGACGAGCTTTTTTTCGATGATAGTCAAACTACCGTTACATATTTTAGTGCTAAGTCAGGTATCAAACTAAATAGCACCTTCAAAATCGATAGCATCGAATACGTAGTAAATAGGATAGATGATGATACAAGCGGTATCACTAATTATCACTATATTCGCAAAGTCGATTTAGAAGAGGAAATATAATATGTTTACGGCAGACTATAAAATCAGAAAGTACTTAATTAATAAACTCTCTCCAGTTACTAATTTACACTTTCCATCAAAAGCATCAGTAGATGATATTACTGTGGTTTATATTGGTGATTCTTCTGTACAACGTACTCAAGTATCTAAAGCAAACACAGTCATTAATAATCAAATTGTGCCATCAACTATTAGAAATTTATGTGAATTTCGTGTTGAGTTTGTGTCTGTCGGACAATCATATAAAGAAGCATCCGATGAAATTGAAAAAATACTTGAAGCAATTAATACGCCTGGTTTCTTTAATGAATTAAACCAGCAACTTCCAATGTCATTATTCAATGTACGTATTGAAGATAGCCTAATGACTACTCAAGCCGAAGCAACGGAAACCGCTTATGTACACACGCAAACTCTATCTTTTAGCTATGGGGAATAATTATGGCTCAAACATTTTTAGGGAATTTAACTACGGTATGGATTAACACCGATACAACTAATGTTGATCCAAATGCCCGTACTTTTGTTCAAGTAGAAAACCTTTCGGCATTTCCAAGTTTTAGTGAATCAACAACTATTTCAACTGTAGAAACATATGATAGTACTTTCACCTCTAAAGTAGCGGGTGATAGTTCATATGGTGATATGACTATTGAAGTTAACTATGTTCCAGGTGAAAACACCGTACTTGATTCTGTTGTTGATTCTCAGCAATTAGTACAGGTTAAGGTTGAAATGCTTGATGAAGGTACTAACGATACATCGGTGAACTATGTGATGTACAACGGGTACTTATCCAGCGTATCAGATACGTCAGATATGGATCAGGTTGTTACCCGCTCATACGTTTTCTCACCAGAAACACAACTATCAGCAGGTATTCTTGATGAGTCCGTAGTACCGCTTAACCGTGGTGATTGGGGGGTAGGTTCGAACGGTAACGAGTTTCCAAGCTATCAAGGCCGTGACGGTAACTCATTCGTTAAGATCGCAGCAGCCAACGCACCAACAGGTGTTGATATGTTGGGTATCACTAACCTTGATGGTTCTAACGGTACTCAATTGGTAATGAGCAAAACCGGTACGCCAGTACTCAACTTTCGTAACTTCTCAACAGCAAGTAACGGGGCATGGTACAAGGTCTACACCAGTGCTGATAAACCAACGCTAACAGAACTTGGTGCGGCAGCCGCTACCGATCTCAGTAACTACGTACCAATCACACGTACTGTCAATGGTAAAGCACTTACAGCCAACATTACTTTGGTAGCAGCAGATATTTCTGATGTGTACTCAAAAACACAGACCGATAACAGCTATGTTCCTAAAGTGTTCCAGTTAAACGGACACGCACTAACAGGTACGGCGTTAAACTTGGTAGCAGCCGATATTTTAGATGTATATTCACAGACGCAGGTTAATACAAACTTTGTAGCAAAAGCTACTACAGTAAATGGATTAGCATTAACAGGTAATATTACTCTAACGGCAGCACAGTTAACGGATATGGCAAGCCTAAGTTATAGTAATAGTACTTTCGTTCCAAAGACGTTCCTAATCAATAACAAACCATTATCTGGTACTAACATTCAATTGGTAGCAGCAGATATTAGTGACGTATATTCCCGTACCCAGGCTAACGATCTCTTTGCACTACGTATTACTACTGTTAACGGTTATCCATTAAGTTCTAACGTGTCTCTGAACTATAATGATGTAGGTACTTACTCAAAATCACAGATTGATGTAAAGAATGCAGCACTACAGGCAAACATTGATACTAAGGTTACTATCACTCAAGATTTGTTAGTACTAAATACCGTAACAGACGCACTTAGTCTTGATATGTCAGATGGTAAAAGAGTGTTCTCTGCAACACTTACCTCTGCGAGTACTCAATTAAGCATTATCAATGCAAGCGGTAGTACTAAGAACAGTCAAACCATCACGGCATATCTGATGCAAGGCACAGGTGCTAATAAAATAGAATGGCCTTCGAATGTTAAATGGTCATACGGGCGTACTCCAGTATTAACCTTCACTAAAGATTCAGTTGATGTTTTTCAATTTAGTTCAGTAGATGGGGGGAGTACCTGGTACGGCTCATTACTAATGGCGGATCTTCATTAATGATTAGAAAAGGTAACATAAGTAATGCCCAACAAATGATTGAAGGGCATTGGAAATTTTTAGAACGTAATACGGGTTTAGTTAATGACAATAAAACAGATCACTATGTACTAAACCCTCAGAACGTCCTATGTAACAACAGGCATTTTATAGCGGAAACGGGCTGGGAAGCACAGCCGGACGGTGACGCAACCACAGAAGGACAATCCTTAGCAATTCTTGGTGCTATCTATGCGTATCAGGCAACCAAAGAACCATACTACCTACAACGTGCCAAAGATTTTTTTAATGCCTATCACCTGGCGTTCTTCCGTGGTGTGGCGTTTCCCGATCCACCTAATGGTTCACTACGCTGTAACTGGATTTGTAACGGCAAGGCTCCAGTACTGGCACATTACCCATTAGACCCAGAGTATCCAACTCACGGCGGGTTCAAGGGCGTATTGTTCACATGGACGAACGGACAAACACAGATACCTCATGGTTCACCTAACTACGGTGAATACCTCGATGCTGTATGGTTTGCTTTTCCCGAAAGAGCGGGGCTTGGTTGGAACCAGGTTAACGCTACCGTATATGCATGGTTAGATGATGAAGACTCTATCAATTGGGACGTTAAGGCACCTACCTTTGATGTCGCCTGGATAGTCGATAGAACCGGGCGAAAGGTTGATAGTAATGGGGATGTACTGGAAGAAGGACTAACAAGCCAGATAGGTACAGTGCAGCTCAAGGATACTTCCATCAACGGTAATTACCGCTTCAACTATGCAACACGTAACCCTGTAGAACACGGCGGTTATCTGATGGGGCGTAATGAACGTTGGCACAACAGGCCAGTACATGTACCACTTGATAACTATGGCTCTCTTGATTTCAGTGATAACGCATCAGATGCCGAATTGTGGTTCTGTCAGGCATGTAAATTACTATGGGATATTACAGGCGAACGTATCTATTACTTAGCATGGCAAAACTCATTAATTACATGTACTGGTTATTCTGATATTGACAAATATGATATGTTTTTCCGTAAAAGTACTATCGCATTAACGCCATTTACAGACGGTATCTCATATGATTATTTCTATCCAAGTGACCAAGTAGCATCATATTCACGTGATTCAAATGGCTATATAGTAATTAGTCAAAGTGCTTCAGCACAAACAACCCTTGAACAACAATCTATATGGTTCAAATTTAATAATGGTTCAACTTTCCATGTTGAATATAGTGGTGTTGATACTACTGGAAAACCATTAAGCCTTGCTGTAGCAATGACAGTTAATAAAACTAAAACAGAAGATGGTGCTATAAGATACCGTTGCGGTTTACCCATTACCAATACTGATAATAGTATTATTTCAATGGATATACCGATGAATCATTTTACACGTATTGCTAAACCAGACGGTGGACAGTACTTAACAGCAGATATGCGTATGATTTCCGATTATGGGGATAACACAGTAACTACCTTACAATATGTATCTGGTATCGCTGGAACGTACTATGACAACGTGATCTCTACTACTATGGATTCTGACGGTAGTTCTACAGTTGGTTTCTGGATCTTTGATGATGAAACACAGGATTTAAACAGCTTCACATACAGAACATATGCTGATGATTTTAATATCCGTATCGTTGATGATCTTGGTTGGCGTTGGTGGGCTATGCTACCAGCAAGCAACGGGGCATGGGTAACACAAACGTTTAATGTACTGGATTTTAAATTGAGTTCTTATCAACCGGATCATGAAGAAGGTGATGAACAGCCAGGACAACCAACATTAACAGGACGTACAGAGTTTACACTATTACTTGATACCGATCCGGTTGATGGTGTCTCAGGTCGTATTGATTGGTATTGTGTTAACGATTTACCAGCACTCTATGATGATGGCGGTACGGGTGACTATTCAGTACTGCTAAGTCTTACGTTTAATGACAGTACCGGAAACGGGTATACAGCCCGCTTAGGCGATAGTGTGATCAAGCAGTACATGCTTGATAGTCTCGCATACACACCAGGCTTGATACCCTTCAGTAACATCACAGATCCGTATGCTCAGTTGTATTCTGGCTGGCGTGGACTTCCATACCCAGGGTATCAATTACCGGCTATATGGTGCTTTCAGGGTACTGCAATTGATGAAACCAGATTGAATAACAGTATGAGGTTCTTATGTGATGCTCAGAACTGGTTTACGAATAAGTTTCATCCGACTGTACCAGGCCCATGTGCACAGGCGTTTGTGTGGAACCGTCAGGACGCATTAGCGTACTTACCTGATGGTGAACAACCCGACGTATTCATCATGCAGCACTGGTATGAAGAGGCATGGTCTGGTTATGAACCTCGTGCGTTCTTTGCAGGTTGTGATGTAGTACATGAACTGTATCAACGTGGTGATTACACCATTCCACAGAACATACTTACGTACTGTAAGAACTGGATGAACTACTTAAAGTGGTTCATGAAAAATAACGATGGCCATGCACCAACACGATTTAAAGATAATGGGGAAGTTATCTATGATGGCTTTACAGGTCATATGTCAGGGCTATGGCTTGCAGGTGCATCAATGATGGCGATTGCAGGTTATCCAGATCATGAATTACTTGATTTACTCTTTGCTGAGATACAACAAAACTACAATGTAATTAGTGCTAATCACGTGATGAATGGAGCATGGTCGCCAGCCATTAGAAGTGGCACACCAACAACAAGCCAAAACAATTCAATGTACTTTGGTTTCTATACTGGTGAATTACTAAGAGGTTTAGCTTTATATATGAAGTACTACAACCTACATACATAAATAATATATGAAAGGGATAGCAAGGATCGTTATCCCTAAATTTAAAGGAATAATAAAATGGCTTTTAATTCTATTTTCATTGGTAATAATGTCAAAGTTGAAATTGCAGAAGCTCCAGCTAATGGCGGTCAGGCAACTATTTTTACCGTTGTTGAAGAAGTTGGTGCGTTCCCCGCAGCAGCAGGTGCAGAATCTAATGTTGTTAGCGTAAACACTTTCGGTCAACAGTACGCTAAGAAATTACTTGGTTCTCGTAGTGTTCCAGATTTAACACTGACTGTTAACTGGAAACCAGGTTCAACAGGTCAGGAACTACTTGCATCAGCAGCAGCTTCACAAAAATTAATGCAAGTTAAAGTAACCTATTTCCAAAACATCGCAGATCAAGACGGTCCTGCCTATTACAGTATTGTAAATGGTTACGTGAGTTCAGATGTAGTGAACGGTGATTTTGATGGTGTAGTTACTCGTGATTTCGTTGTATCTGTAACTGGTGCTCCAATCGCAGTTGGTGAAGTAACTGGTGCTTAATTACTAAATACTACAAACCAACTAAAAGGATAAAACAAAATGGATTTTTCTAATCTAATGAATACTATTGGTGTGAAACTAACACAAGTAGAACTAACACCAGAATGTACTGTGTATATCAAACTACCTTCCATTACCCAACATACAGAATGTACCGATCCATATAAGGCAATTTTCTATTGTGTAGTTGATGAGGACGGTAAACAGATTTTTGATTCACCTGAACAAGTTGAAGCAAAAGTAGATCTTACTGTACAACTAAAATTGAATGCTGAAATTGGAAACGTTTTCGCTAAATCCTTTAATGTTGAGGATGTAGAGGGAAAGTAAGACGCGATCCGACTCTCAAACTATCACTATCTTTATTGTATAAACACGGGTGTAGTGTGGATGAACTCTGCACTATGCCCGTTTTGCTTTTCTACTACCTATTAGTTTTTAAAGAAATCGTTGATCCTGAATCCTCACAGATAGAGCAAATCAGGCATACCGAACTACTACAGGCAATTTGGTTAAGTACTGGCAACATCAAGAAAGAAGATATACCTAAATTTAATATCTATGAACTCGACTCACTGAATATTATTTCAAATAAAACCTTAGCTGAACAACATGCAGAGAGGGAGAAGAAGATCGCAGAACAACAAAAAGCAAACATGCTTAATTGGATGGGAGTAAAGCCTAATGGCAAATAACAATAGACAATCAATGATCTTTGAAATCAATGGTGATGAATCAGGATTACAAAGATCACTAAAAAATGCAGCCAATGATATAGGTAACTTTGGTGATCAGGCGGGTGGAGTATTTGGTGGTATCAATACTGGCCTATCTACTACCTCTAAAGCTATGTCTGGTTTCGCTGGTGCTGTAGGGGTCGCAGGTATCGCTATTGCTGCAACTATGGCAAAAGTACAAGAACAATCAGAAAAGGCTTTTGAAGTATTTCAGGCAGCTTCACTATCACAGTCTGGTATATTGCAGATTCAACAGGCCGCTAATATGTTCGCCGCCGTTGGCCTTACTATGGATAACGTAGCGGACCAAATTAAGGATAGTAAGGATAAATTGGGCGATGCGATCACGAATAACGCAGGCAGTACCTTGACCGACGTGCTTCAACCGTTAAAGTTGAATATGTTCGAGTTACAGAAAGCAGCAGATAGCGGTGAGGATATTATTGCTAAGATTTACTATCAGGCTAAACAAATGGGATTCAGTCAATCCCAGATAGTAAACATGATGGAAACAGTTGCAAACGACGCGTCAAAACGCATGACAATATACCGAGAGTTTAATAGCGAACAAGAGTACCAAAACAGTCTTGCTAATGAATCTATTCAACTAACCGCAGAACAATCACGACAATTTGAAGAATACAGGGCGGCAACTAATAACTTATCCAAAGCATGGGATACCTGGAAGAACTCAACGCTTGCACCTATCGCACAGAACCTTGCTGAAATTCTCGACTTAATGACGAAAATTATTAATAGTAAACCAGTTAATGCAGCGGCAGCAGCAGTTAGTAAAGAAGGTATTCAGGCTACTCAACAATACCAACAACAGTTTCAACAGCAGATACTAAAAAATTCTTCAATTTATGGTACTCAGATAGTAGCAGATCAGCAAAAGCAACAGGAGGAAAATAATAAAACCTTTGCAAACTTATTAGCAAATCTTGATGCGGCACATAACCTACTTGATAAACAGAAAGAAGAATATAATAAAGGCTCAGATAGAAGTGTTATTGATACTGCTCTAAAACCTTATCTTTCAGCAAAACAAAAAACACAGGCACAGATTGATACCCTTGATGCAACTCATGCACAATTACGAGCAACTATTAAAGATTCTTTAGTACGTGCTTATAAGGGTGATCAAGCGGCAATGAATGCCGATCTCGCTAAACTTGATGAAGGGTATAAAGCTAACCGTGAGAAGTTAGTGAAAAGCCTAACAGCCGATGAAGATAAAGCACGTGAAGATAAAGCTAAGAAAGATGAAGCAGCAGCCAAGAAAGCACAAGCCGCACAAGACAAACTTAATGAACAAACGAAAAGAGCAAAGGCACTATTAGAACAGACGCTATCACAAATCGGTACTAATGAAGCTCAAATACGTATTACTCGTTTTAACTATGAACAAGACCAGATTGAAAAGCGTATACGTGAAGCAGGTAAATTAGCAGGAAGTACTGAATCTGAAATTACAGATATGTTATCCAAGCAATATGAAAGCCGTAAAACCAAGTACAAAGACATGGTTGATCAGATGCTTTCTGAAACTAACAGACTCAAACAGGCACAGAACATTGCAGCCATTGCTAACGATCCTAATGCAACAGCAGATGCTAAGGCACGAGCAGCGGAAGCGGGTACTACCTGGATGAATGACACGGTTAGTCAGGGCTTAGGGTACAAGAACCCATTAGACTTTTCGCCAGATCCGGTACAGAACCAGAACATCAACACCGAAGAACAAGAGAACAAAGATGGGGCTAAGGCTCTATATGATGCCAAAGTACTTGGTTTCCAGGAGTACCAGGATCAGCTAACAGCGATTCAGGCCAACGCCGATATGAAACGTGGCCGATTAACCGCAGACGCACTAACCAGTACTTTAGGGATGTGGCAAACGGGAGCAGGTAACGTAGCGGATATCATGGCTGGTGTATTCGGTGAATCATCAGCAGCGGCTAAGGCAGCATTTGCCGTAAGTAAAGGTATTGCCATTGCTCAGGCAGTGATCAACATCCAGCAGGGTATATCCGAAGCTATCAAACTTGGTTGGCCTATGGGGATCGCAGCAGGTGTACAAGTAGCAGCTCAGGGTGCTTCCATTGTCCGTACTATCAAAGGTACCGCTATCCAGGGGCAAGCCCATGATGGTTGGGATTCACTACCAAGTACTGGTACATACAATCTTGAAAAAGGGGAACGGGTAGTAGGTAAATCATTAAATCAGGATTTAACAAAATACTTGAGTAATCAGGATGGTAGTAAATCAGGTGATATTAAGATTGATGCACCGTTAATTATTAATAGTAATGGTCAAATTTCTGATTCAGATTTCCAAAAGATGTGTGATAAACACGCTGATACTATCGTCCAGGCAACACGTAAATCTCAGAAGAATAACGTATAAATATCTTATAGCCCACATGGATTGTGGGCTAACTATTAAAGGAATAATAATATGTTAAATAACACACTTATTAGTGATTTCATGTTGACGGATAATATACCGCAATACCAAAACCAAACATGGACAGGTGAAACTATTACACGTGTTGTTGGTTCGCAGTACTTTACCCTTAGCTTCAAAGTTACCTTGAACAAGATGAACCGTGCTGAACTCGCTAACTTCTACGCTTTATATGGTCAGGGCAAACCGTTCTCTATGCCTCTTGGATGGTGGAGTACATACAACGGTACTCAAACATCACAAGTACAGGCAACAGCAGCAAGGACGGCGGGGGCAACATCCATTGCCGTTAATGCTAATACACTTGAAGTTGGTACGTTAGTTCAATTCAACGGACACAAGAAACTATACCGAATCATAGCCAACACTGGCAACGTGATTACTATTTTCCCTGGATTAATCAAAAACATCCAACTTGGGGAAGTAATGAAATATGACAATATTCAAGGTTCATTTATTCTTACACCACAGAACGCAGCATACCAAATGCCAAGTACAAACATTATGGAAGTGACAATAAATGCAACCGAAAACATCAGAGGTTAATTTATGTCAATTCCAAGTAATGTACTAACTAATGCGGATCTTGTCGCGTACTGGAACCTTACACGAGGCGATAACAAAACCGTACTAACAGAAAAAGAACTATATCAATGTGGTGTTATGGTAAAGCTAATAGATGTACTTCCACCTACCGGAAGTAACATATATCTAACTGATGCCATTGCCGATCAAAACTATAATGGGATTAACTATAAGTCTGTACCTGATTTCCTTGATTCATCATTTGCTAACTATGTAGAAAAGAACCAAATCAACAATAACGGTACTTCTTTGAAAGTAAGTAATGTAAGCCAGGATTATCTATCTATGGCATTACGCGGATTGTGGAATGATGCCAAAGTTAATATCTGGATGGGGATTGTTAATCCGGCTACAGGTAGCATTCTTTATGCCTATCGTATGTTTAGTGGTTATATCGATTACTTTAGTTCAGACTTCAACAACACAGCAGGTAATACCACTAATGAAACAACAGTGAATCTAAATTCATTGTGGAAGAAGTTAGACCAAACACAACGCCTGTTATCCAGTACATCAGTACACCAATCACTACACACTGGTGATAAGTTCTTTGACCTAATCGGAATACTAAATAGTTCAGAACAATTCTGGAAGAGTAGTAAAAAATAATGAAAAACGGATTTATAACAGAGTACCTAAGTGGTTTAGTTGGTGAACCGTTAGTGTACGGTACTAATGATTGTCATATCATGGTGCTAACAGTAATTGATATGATCACTGGCAGTAATTACCGTGATGAAATCTATCAGAAATACACAACACCAACAGCAGGTAGAAAATATGCTAAAGAAAACTGTAGCTATTCTACCTTACTTCTATTGTGTAAAGACAAAGGCCAATTAGTAACAGATCCACTTGATGGGGATATAGTTATTTCATCAGGTCACAGTACAGTTTATTGGCGTGGGAAAGTCATTATTTTATCAGAGGATAAAACAAATTATATCGTATCTCAATATATCCCAAATGAGAAAGACAAAATATATAGATTCAAAGGGGAATAACTATGGCAATAGCAGCAGTAGCCGTAGCTATTATCGCAGGAGCCAGTGCGGCTGCGGCAGCAGTAGCGGCAGGGTTAGCTTTAGCAGCAGTAATAGCAATTGGCGTAGGTACCGCAGCACTATCTTATATTAGTTCATCACAGATGATGAATGTAGGCCAAATGGGGGTAACGTACCCAAGTACAGGAAGCAATAACGCCCGAAGCACATCGCCAAGTACTGGGGTTCCGATAAGTTTCGGCGGTTCTAACCGCAACGCAACAGAGGTAGCCTATAACAAGTTAGGCTCTATCGTCGTATGGCAGAACGTCTATAAAGGTACTTCAAACCAGTTATGTACGGTTCACGCGATCAGTATCGGTGAAATCGGGCAAGTACCAGGGGAACAATCACAAGGCGTAATCAAGCAGATCTATTTTGATAATGCTCCGGTACTCATGGATGGTGCGTACATCACCACAGAAGGGATCGTACCTACCTCAATGATGATTGAGAAGTACCGCAAATACTTACAGATTGAGGTACGTTTCGGTAAGCCGTCCTACGGTGGTTCTATGACGCTTGCCCGTCAATATGGCGGTAGTCAATGGACTGACAACATGCGTGGTGATGGTCTTGTACAGATCTGTACCGTAATCAAGAAAACCAACGATTCATTGATTGATGGGATTCTAACGAACCAGAACTATACATTATCAGTAGAAATGCGTGGACGTATGATCTATGACTTAACTGATAATGTACGTAAACCAAGTTCAAACCCACCAAGTCAACTATATGACTTTATCACTAATACAGAGTTTGGATTCGGCCTTGATCCTAATGATATTGATATTACCAGTTTCCGCAATATGGCAAACTATTGTGCTCAGAATCATTTCTATTCCAATGGTAATATTCAATATGATAAATCCTTTAAGGAAAACATTGAAAATATTCTACAAACATTTGGTGGTGTACTTTATGAATCAAATGGTAAGTACTATCTAACCGTTGATGCTCCAGATATTCCAAGTGTACATTTTGATGAAACAAATATTATTGGCAGTGTGAATATCACAACGGGTTCTAAGTCTGACTATTTTAATACAATGGACAGTACCTATACAAACCCAGGTAATGATTATTCGCAAGATATTATCCGTTATCCAAGTGATGCCATTAGTAACGCATCCATTGCTAAAGATGGTTATATAATCAAGAAGGATTTAAACTATCTTTGGGTACAGGATAAGAATCAGCTTTCTATTCTTAGTAACATTGAATTACTAAAATCTAAGTACATTACGAACACAATTACTTTCAATACCTATGTAACAGATATGAAAGTATATGATGTTTTTACAATTGATTTTAAAGAAGCAGGATTTAGTAATAACAAGTACAGATGTATTCAACGTACTGTACCAATGACCGTAGATAAAGCAGGCATTATCCAGATCACCGCGATTTCATATGATGATGGTATATATCAAGGAAAAGATCCGGGACAATTCCCACAAGATGGATTGACCAATCTACCTAACCCAACATACGTAGAATCGCCAAGTAACCTACAGGCTCAACGTTTAGGGGCAACGGCATCAGGTAACACCGTTCTATTAACATGGGATCTTAGTCAGGATACAACTGTACGTGGTTATAAGATTCGTTATAAACGCAGTGATTCCAGTGTTTGGATCAGCATTGGTAACGTAGGGCAGTACTCTACGAGTTTTGAGATACTAAATCTTCTATATGGTGTTCAGTACGATTTTGCTATTGAGGCGTATAACACGTTAGGTTATTCATCGGAATTAGTAGCTATCTATAATCAAACACCACAAGTTATATTCGCATTACCGAAGATTACTAACCTTGATATGGTGAATGATGATGTGGGTTTAAACCAGACTTATGCTCAAGATTTTATTTTACGTTGGGATGATCAGGCTAACATAGCCGTAAATGGTAAAACATTTGCTGATTTCTTCAAACATTATGAAATTCGTGTGTATGACCGATACAGGAACTACATCACATCGTACTACACCACTACAAGCAACTGGACGTACTCATATTCAATGAATACCAGTGATGGCCTTAGCCGTTACCGTGTATTTGGGATCATCGCTCATGGTTGGGGCACTGGTATCTATAGTGAAGAAGTTCAGATTGAAGTTAGTAACCCACAACACCCACAGTTGTTAGGTATCAATTTGAAGAGTGGTTATGATTCCGTGTTCATTGACTGGACTGAATCAAACGTACCGGATTATGCGGGAATCGTTCTACAAATCGCACTTGATGAGGGGTTTAGCTCAGGGTCGAAGTACTTTAGCAGTGCTAACCGCTATTCAGCATCGTTTGGAATTGAAGATGGTTCATGGTTCGCACGCGTAGCAGCCCAAGACATGTTTGGGGCTGATGAACTTGTTTGGTCGCCTACTATCGGTTTTAACCAGAACACGAAAGTACCTTACAGTAAGCTCAATGACGATGTGATCGATGGACTACTTAACAGTGATAAAGCTACAGGCATTGTAGAGAAACAGATCGTAGATGAACTTGGTTCACGCTGGCAGCTACAGGTATCGAACAACGGTAACGTAACGGGTATTGCTCTTGCAGCAGATGAAAAA
Source organism: Enterobacter sp. fkY84-1 (assembly GCF_052974705.1). Classification (NCBI taxonomy): domain Bacteria; kingdom Pseudomonadati; phylum Pseudomonadota; class Gammaproteobacteria; order Enterobacterales; family Enterobacteriaceae; genus Enterobacter; species Enterobacter sp. fkY84-1. The sequence continues at coordinate 1,729,596 of NZ_CP169393.1, forward strand.
ACATCTGTGTTTACCGTAATGGCAGATCGCTTTAGCGTGATCAGTACTGATAGTGCTAAGCAAAGTGATAAGGTTTATCCACTTGTTGTTCAAAATGGGAAAGTTTTTCTTAACTCAGCAGTAATAGCCGATGCGAGTATCAATACAGCCCAAATTAACAACTTAGCAGTTACTACTGCCAAGATTCAAAACGCAGCGATTGATAATACAAAAATTGCCAATGCCGCTATTCGTAATGCACATATCATGAATGGTGAAATTGACTCAGCGAAGATCAGCCAGCAGATACAATCCAGTAATTGGGATGGTACGAACGGGTGGATGATTAATAAGAACGGTACGGCCAATTTTGGTAACGTAACTGTACGTGGGAATATCCAGGCAACTTCTGGAGTACTCAATAACGTTACTATCAATGAAAACTGTAACATTCTTGGTACTTTAAGTGCCGCACGTATCGTAGGGGATATTTGCCGTCCACAATCAACGGGTATCAACCCTGTACCGTTTATCTTTGGTTCACGTACTGTTTCAGGTGGTCAGGCCGCATTAGATCCAGTAGCTAACCAACACTATGTAGCGTTGCGTATTCGTGGTGAAGATTTCCCACGTTACTTTGATAGTGATTTATCAATTAGCTTGACCTCATATGAACGTCAATACTTCTATATTCGTATGGGTGGTGATGGAATTGGTTTAACTAACTTGTTCTATTATGATGCTGGTAACGGCGGTAGTTCTACATCGTTCAGATTAAATTCTATATATGTACCGCCTGTTGGTCGTGGAAATTGGAACTATATCTATGTGATGTGTACAACTTCACGTAGTGGAATTGCTTCACTTAATGTTCCTGCTAACTGGTCTTCATTCTTATATCGTGCTGGTGATCAACCTTTATATAATGCGTAATAAATACTAATACCAAATAATACGTAGGAACATAAATGGACATCTTAACAATTGGTTCATTGATTGTTTCAGCTTTAGTATTGTGCTGGACTGTTTATAGGGATTTTACATCTGACTCAGACGAATTAGATGCACGTATTTCTACCGTTGAAACGAAAGTTGCTTTGATGGATCAGTCTCTAACGTCGCTTGAGCAGGAACAAGATCAAATGAAGAAGACATTAAAAAACTTAGAAGATAGTGTACATATGCTTGATATTAAAATTGAGCGTGTAATTACAATGCTTGAAACGCTAAAAAACAAAAGGGGCTAAATAGCCCCATTTTTATTTGTTGGTGAGTTCTGCAATCATCTGATCTACTCGTGATTTGGTTTGTTTGTACCAGAGTGAATCCTTTGCCTGTACAATCGCTTCCTTATAGTTTTTATCACGTAAGGCTTGAATCATCTTTCTGAACTTTAAAGTACCTGACAGGCCAAGTTGAAAGACCATAACGGTCATGAAGTCCTGCCAATCAGAAGGCAAATCTAATCCTAATGAGCGAACAGCAGACTTAGCAGTACTGATATCTTCTTCTAACATCCGTTCGGCTTGTTCTGGTGTGATACCGATTGGATATGATTCACCAGGTTTTAGTAGTCGACCGTACCCAATAGTTGGATAACCAAGACTATCTTTATATGTCCAAAATTTACCATTCTTAAAATAACCAACTTTAGTTTGATAGGCAATTGATCCCTCATAGCTAATTAGCCTGTTTTTTAAATCCATTAAATAAATACCTTATAACAATTATCATAGGGTATTTATATGAAGCAATGGAATTACAATGATGATTGGAGTGAGGAAGAATTAACAAACGGTAGTTATGTAGGATTCGTGTACTTGTTCCAGCTTGAAGAAAGTACCTTTTATATAGGTAGTAAACAGATGTATAAGAGAGTTAAGGACGTTAAGAAACTAAAAGCTAATTCAGTTGAAAATGGATGGCGTGAGTACAGTTCAAGTTCAAAGATAGTTAATCAAAAGATAGAAGATGGCTTAGATTATACTCGTACCATTTTGTGGGCTTTTCCATCAATGAAAGAAACACTATTTGTAGAAACAGCACTTATCATTAATCAGGGATTGAAAACGGGAAATATTAATCTTTCCGTTATGCATAAGGCACGTTTGCCAAGTGGAAAGGATGCAGTACGTATACGTGGAATCCTTCAATCATTATATGAATTACTAAATTAAGGATGATTTATGGCATGGCGTAGAGGCAATAGCCCAAATGATATGAGGCGTTTTATAAACAACAACAGCCCAGCGATAGGGCAAGAGTTCAAAAAAGAACTAAGTAACCGTATGCGTATAGTTACCCAACATATGCAACGTAAAGTAGATAATGATGTAGCAGGTGGTGGTGTACCGTTTACTGGTAAGAGTTTGTACTTTAATTTTAAAAAGATTAGTGACTACAAGACCGTAAACCAGATCATAGTACTACCTAACCAAACCTCATACTTGAAGTACATTCTTGATCCTGCCTACAGACACGTTAATGAAGGTAAAATTATTCCGTATAAGAACGCTAAGTTAACGAAGCAGGGGAACATTACACAGCTACGTTCAAGAACTCAGACTGATAAATACAAAAAGGTAAAGAGCAAGAGCGGCACTACGTACTTGATCGATACTACCAAGAAATCCTCTAAACGTAATCCTAAACTGGCACGTGAAAAGAGAGTTATTGGATACTATGGTTCCGTAGGCAGAAAACCATTATTTGATTTCTACGATGAAACCGAGAAAAAAGTAATAGAACAATTAAGAACATTACGCGGTACGTTTGATTACCGTTGGAGGAATTAAGATGGATAACTTAGAAAATTTCCCATGTTATGATCATTCTGTACTAACAGATTTTTCTTTTCAGACAATCCAACCAGTAAGTGTAACAATACCATATGATAAAGCACTATCTGGTAGTAAGCTCATAAAAAAGAAAGTAGATAAAACAAAAGGTGATTTAGTCGTATATAGCTTTCATCATCATACAAAACCTAACGTAAGTGATGGTGATGTACTAATGGTTGAGTTGCTAAAAGATAAAATAGACGTTCAGGTACTGCTATCTTATAACCACATCTACAAAGGTCATCGCGTATTTTCTTGTGTATGTCAAATACAAGGATAACATATGTTAAGTATTATTATGGATCTTATCAAATCAGGGATTGGTCTTATTACTAAGAACAAAACCGAAGTTGAGAAATCTAAAGACGAACTTAAAACAGAAAAAACGAATGAAGCACAGGAAACAAACCGTGAAGAGATCAAAGCTGGTAGAGGCTGGAGATCATTTTTAGGTTATGCGTGTACTTTCATTCTTGTGTATAACTATATCTTATTACCTATCTTAGATTACTTTGGTATTGTTTTATTTTCTTTCCCATTATCTGACATTATCAGAATCATCATTTTGTTACTTAGTGGGAACTAAAACTAAAGCCCCGATTGGGGCTTTTAATGTGAAAATCATATTCCTCATATGATTAAAATTCAAAATTGTCAAGCATTTGACAGAAATAGTCTATAACTTTTAGCTGTCTCGTTTCTCTGAAAAAATATAGATAATCCTCTCTGTATGCTGCTTTAAATTCGTCATGAGTCATAAATTCGGTGTTAAGTGCACAGTGTAGATGAAATTCATCATCTTCGCTTGATTCTTTTTTAAGGTTCAATTCAATTCTGAGTTGCTCTTTAGTTAATGCTCCTGAAAGATGTTTTTTTATCAAGCTTTCATTTTTGACTTTTAAAAAAGATACAATCGCAGCACCTACTTCGTATTCCCATCTATACCCATTATCCATTTTGGTATTGAGTATTAATAATATTGAGTAACATCTTTCTGCATCTCTTAATGATAAATTATTAACTCTCAATAAATAAGATAGATTGGTAAGTGACGTTCTAAGGTTGATTTGTCTCTTTAATATTTTGTTATTGACATAGTTTATGTATTTCTCAAGTGAGTAAGCCTGCATTTGCTTATTATCGGCTTTAGGTAAGGTTAGCCATAAATGCACAAATTTATTTAAGTATATGTTGGCGTCAATATCACCATAGTTTTGTTTTATGACACTCTGAAACTGTTCTTTGTCAACGGACAGTATAAAGAAAATATTCTCTGTGTTAAAGACATGTTTTATCCTTTCAAGTAGTTCGAGACAATAATTAGGTCGGGCTCTGTCAAGTTCATCTATAATGAAAATGAGTTTTTTGTCATAAGCTATTTCGTTTAATGTACTTCTAAGATGTTCAATTGTTTCTGTCTCTCGCTCTAATTGCGTTACTTTTTCCTCAATGAATTTTTGTAAAGGATCATTTAGTCCATCTTTAATATCATCTCCAATCCCTTCAAATTCTGTGCCTTTAACTGCACCTAATGTTAATGCACTTATGCCTATCTTTAGTGTGGTTTTCATTAATATAGATGCTACACGCTTAGTAATATCAAGATACTTACTTTGTAATTTGGGGTCATCAATAATCGAATAAATATGTGATGATATTGCGATGAATGGATCAGATTGGAAATCATTTTTAAAAGCATCAAAGTAAATCACATTGAATTTTTGTTCTTTTTGTATTTTACTTTCCCACATTTTTAGGAAAGTAGTTTTGCCATTGCCCCACTTATCATTAATGGCAATCACTAAGTTCTCGTCTTCACTTATTTCTATTAGTTTTTCTAAATTGGCTGCAAATTGCTCTCTATTGAATAAGTCATTTTCTTGTGTGAAACCTTCACTACAGTCAATTGCTGGTACGGTTAATCGCATTGAATTCCCCTTACATTTTCATTTTGCATTAAGGCCTTAGGATATCTTAGAGTAATAATAAACTATGTTGACCGTAAATATGAAATTTAATTTTATATCTGTTAAATATCTCACGAATATTTAAAGAGACTGAAAGAAATTAACCTAATTAGGCCACGTCGGAGTAAAGCATTAGTAAAGTTATTCACTACTCAATAGACCGTTTCTATGATGTTACCTATTGCAGTCCGCTTTTTGGGTATCTTTTTCTCAAAGCCACTAACAGCCTCAAAATATTAATACAAGATGATTTAAATTGTGACTTTCATTAGGTCAACTAATGCAAGTGCGATTGATTATGGTTGGCGGATAATAAAAGTCTCGTGTGAGACTTTTAAATAATTAAAATTACAATTTAATCGTTGTTAAATTGTAAGGGAGTAAAAATTTCGTTTTCTTCCATAAATTCTCTAAGGGCAGAGTAAAAATAGTTATCATCTGGCTTGGAACCGGAAATTCGGATAAGCTCTCGTCCTATATTAGTTAATAGCACCATGCCAATGTCAACACTATTTTGCTTTATAGGCATAAAAGTATTCTTCCTCTTTGTGCCAATTTTCATCATAATTGTTTTATCATAGTAAGTAAAATATCCATATTCCTTTTCAAATTGCACAGAGTAATTCATTGTTCCTAAGGTAATTACTCCTATTGACTCTAAATGCCTCAAGGAATCATAGTCCAAGCCAAGTTTTTGTATGGCTTCCTCTTCATAGCTAAAGACTATAGGCAGTGGTGAGTTGTGCTGATTCCAGACAGTTGAACCTAAATTTGTGATCAACTCAGCGTCTCTTTTATCCAGAGTTGATAAGAAATTTAAAGTTCTTTTTGAGAAGCTACCACTTTTTTGTGCCTCGCCTGTTAAAACTCTCGACCAAAGACCTTGCATCATATCATCACTGATATCTTCACACTGATTAAAAAAATGATTAATCCAGTCTTCATCTAAGAGTTCAATATCATTGTTTTCCTGTGAGTCGATTTCTTTAGCTGCTTTTATTGTTATGCTATCAATATTATGTTGCTTTCTGGCCTGGGAATTAATGGTTCGCCTTAAAGCTCGTTCTTCTAATTCAGTAAGCTCTATTGAAGTTTGGAACTCAATTTTCTTTACTTCTGACTGTGCTTTAGCGATCTTTTTCATTTTGGTTGGTTCATAAAGAACACCAATGGCATCACTGATTTTTTCAACAAGCTTCGTTGCAGGTTCAGATAGTCCAGAGAAATCAACATTAATTAGACTCATATTAATTCTTCCTAAATACCCGTACAACAACTGTACAAGGGTATTTTATGGCAAGAATTACAAAAAAGGAATCAGCATTATACATTCAGGTTATGGATCTTATCCACTCTGATAAGCAACTCACACAAGACAATAAAGAGTTTATCTTCAACAACTACAAAGGTGATGGGATAGGAGCTACTGGTGCTTTCTTCACACCTGAAATGCTCGCATGGGATTTCATACTTGATGCTGGCTGTACTGGTCAGTGTATTGAACTATGTGCGGGTATCGGTCGCCTCAGTTACTACCAGTACTTAAGAAATAACCCAACACACATTACCTGTGTTGAACTCAATCCAGAGTACGTAATGATCGGGAAGAGGGTACTACCTGAAGCTGAATGGATTATTGGTGACGCTCTACAGTACTCACCAGACCGTTACTATGACGTTGCCTATGGTAATCCACCATTTGGGAAGCTCAACACATCAGAAGCATACATAGGCCGTTATAAGGGTAGTGAGTTTGAATACAAGGTGATTGAACATGCAAGCACCTTATCCTCATATGGGGTATGGATAGTACCTCAGGGTTCAGCAGGGTTTAAGTACTCTGGACATAGGTACTATGACGCTTCAGTACAAACTGCTAAGTATCTGAAGTTCGTGGATGATACGGGGTACACGTTTCAACCTGGGGTGGGGATTGATACCAGTATCTACAGGGATGAATGGAACGGTACGAAGGTAATCTGTGAGAGCGTTTTAGTCGATTATAACGGCACTAATTTATGATGTATTTTACTTTACGCTGCTTCCAGCGTGGCGTACATGGTCATTGGTGTCTCCCTGTTTTCCAGAAGGTTTCAGGGAAAGAATAGCTGAATATCCGATTCTGCAAGTATGAATGCGAAAATAAGCTTCGGGCGTTCGTCTTATTCCGCCACTGGCCGTAGCGCGCGGGATAAACTGAACCACGAATAAATTGCATTAAACAGTACCACGCCCGCCGTCACGATAAAGACGGCGCGAAAACCGAAGCTGGCGGAGATGCTCGCCCCGAGAAGCGGTCCGGTGACGTTACCGATGTCGCGAAATGACTGGTTATAGCTGAAGATCCGCCCGGCAATCTGGTTCGTGGAGTTGTAAACCAGCAGGGTCTGTACGGCGGGCAGCAAGGCCCCGTCTGCGGCACCAAGCAAAAAGCGAAGTAAGCCCAGCTGCCACGGAGAGTGCACCATCGACATGGGGATCAGCAGCAGGACGGAGATCACCAGCGCACAGATCAGGATTTTTTCCGGACCGACACGGTCCCCCAGTTTTCCCAGCCTCGGCGCGCTAAGCAGCGCCGCCACCCCGGGCACGGACGCAATCAGCCCGCTGATAAACGCGATATTGCTGACGTTCCCCGCCAGATCGCGAACGTACAGCGTGAGGATAGGGGCAATCGATCCGGTTGCGACCTGAATAATCAGGGTCGTCACGAACAGGCTCAGCACCAGTCTGGGATTTTTAAGCGAGGTCAGCACCTCCCTGGCGTGTAGCATCTCTTTCTTCGCAACGGGCGTGAAGTTTTCCCGAATACAGAGCAGGGTGACAACAAAGCACAGGAACAGCACGCAGGCGGTGATAAAGAACACCGGACGCAGGCCATAGCTATCGGCCATGAGTCCGCCGGCCAGTGGCCCCAGCAGGGCACCGCTTACGCCGCCGGTTGAGAGCGTGCCCAGCGCCCAGCCGCTCTTATAGCGAGGAATTTGCGTGGCAATCAGGGCATTGGCATTGGGAATAAATCCTCCCAGCAAACCCAGCAACGCGCGCAAAATCAGGAACTGCCAGACGTTCTGCGCCACGCCCATCAGCGCCATGATAATGGCCATCCCCAGCGCCGAGCGCAGCAGCATGATTTTACGCCCCTTGCGGTCGGCAAGGCCGCCCCAGAAGGGCGAGGCTATCGCGGAGAACAGGAACGTGATGCTGAATACCAGGCCGGACCACATATTGAGCGCGCTATGGCCCGTCACGCCCAGCTGTTCAACATAGAGCGGCAGAAAAGGCATGACCAGGCTAAACGCCGCGCCGGTGAGAAAACAGCCAAGCCACGCAACCGTGAGGTTACGCTTCCAGTTTATGGGGGCATCTGAAGGTGACATAACAATCCGCATAATGAGGTGCTGAGCACCTGAGGCAAGAAGTAATAAGCCTGCTAATTATGCGCCTGGGTTATGATTGCCGCAATGAGGGGAGCTTTTAAAGCTAAAACAGGATGCGACCCTGAGGATCGCATCCTGAAAATCAATAGCGGGACGGCGTGCCTTTTGGCCGCGTTTTAAAGCGGCGGTGCAACCACATGTACTGCTCGGGTGCGAGCATGATGCATTTCTCTACGATACCGTTCATCCAGCGCGCGGTGGTTTCTGCATCGTCAAGCGGCGGCGCGAGTTCCGGTTCCAGCATCATCAACTCGTAGCCCGAACCGTCAGGCTTGCGGCGGGGAACAAAGGGTACGATGGCGGCTTTGGACATGCGCGCCAGCATCCAGGTACCGGTGGTTGTGGCGGCCTCTTCAACGGCGAAGAAGGGGACAAAAACGCTGGCCTGTGGGCCATAGTCGTGGTCGGGGGCATACCAGACCACTTCGCCGGATTTCAGCGCACGGATCATTCCCTTCAGATCTTTACGGTCGATCATGCTTTTGTTGGAACGCATGCGGCCGTTGGTCTGGATTAAATCGATGACCGGGTTATCGTTAGGGCGATAAACGCCAATGCCGGGCGCCTGCATGCCGAACATACGCGCCCCGATTTCCAGCGTCAGAAAATGGACGCCGATCAGCAGAACGCCCGTCTGGTTGGCCTGAAGCGTATGTACAGGATCCATGCCGGTTCCCGTTACCTCGCTCCAGCGGGCCATGCGTTTGTCCGGCCAGAACCACGCCATGCCGGTTTCCATAAGGCCCATCCCAACGGATTCGAAGTTCTTCGCGACCATATTGTGACGCTCTGAGTCGCTCATCTGCGGAAAACACAGCTCAAGGTTGCGGTACGCGATTCTGGCGCGACGCTTCATAAACAGTTGTGCGAAACGGCCCAGAAATTTACCCAACCGAAAAATAACAGGGTAGGGAAGCTGTACCAGAAGCCATAAAAAGCCGATGCCAAGCCAGGTCAACCAATAGCGGGGATGCAAAAGGGCGGCAGTAAATTTTGGTAACTGGGTCATGTCTTTCCTGTGTTCAAACGTCCTGTTTCGCTAGTGTCTCATTTTTTGAGGCGTAGCCAAAATATCTGCTTTCGAAGCGTGCACGAATACAGCAATTGTTAATCCTGATTAATCAGGGTGTGTGAAATGTAGCGTAAATTGTGTGGATGTAAATTGGTTTTGTTTGCTATATGATGCCGACCGATTTTTCATTCTCTCTAACGACTCCAGGACTGTACACCATGCCAGTGTTACACAACCGCGTTTCGAACGAGATGTTAAAAGCGCGTATGTTGGCTGAAACCGAACCGCGCACAACCATCTCATTCTATAAATACTTCACGATCGACGATCCGCAGGCGACCCGAGATGCGCTTTATCAGGCGTTCACGGCGCTGAACGTCTTCGGTCGCGTCTACCTTGCCCGTGAAGGCATCAACGCGCAGATTAGCGTACCGGAAAGCAAAGTCAGCGCCTTCCGCGACGTACTTTATCACTTTGATCCGGCCCTTAACGGCTTACGCCTGAACATTGCCCTGGATGATGACGGGAAATCCTTCTGGGTGCTGCGCATGAAGGTGCGTGAACGCATCGTGGCGGACGGTATCGACGATCCGGAGTTTAACCCGGCGGACGTCGGTGAATATCTGAAGGCGGCCGAAGTGAATGCGATGCTGGACGATCCGGATGCCGTGTTCATCGATATGCGTAACCACTATGAGTATGAAGTGGGGCATTTCGAGAATGCGATGGAGATTCCTGCTGATACCTTCCGCGAGCAGTTGCCGAAAGCGGTTGAGATGATGCAGGAGCATAAAGATAAAAAGATCGTTATGTACTGCACCGGCGGTATCCGCTGTGAGAAAGCCAGCGCGTGGATGAAGCACAACGGCTTCAATAAAGTCTGGCACATTGAAGGCGGCATTATTGAGTACGCTCGCCGCGCCCGTGAACAGGGGCTGCCGGTACGCTTTATCGGGAAAAACTTTGTCTTTGACGAGCGTATGGGTGAACGTATTTCGGATGACGTCATCGCCCAGTGCCACCAGTGCGGCGCGCCGTGCGATACCCACACCAACTGCAAAAACGACGGTTGTCATCTGCTGTTCATTCAGTGCCCGGCCTGTGCTGAGAAGTTTAACGGTTGCTGTAGCGAGCTGTGCAGTGAAGAGAGCATCCTGCCGGAAGAAGAGCAGCGTCGCCGTCGCGCAGGACGTGAAAACGGCAACAAGATTTTCAATAAATCTCGCGGTCGTCTGAATACCAAACTGGGTATCCCTGACCCGGAATGATAATAACGCCCGGCACGGCAAAAGCCTGCCGGGCGACGTTATTATGATTTCTGCTGTACACCTTCAACGGAAATAATCAGCTCCACGTCCTGAGACGCCGGGCCTAAATCCGTTGTGATGTTAAAATCTTTCAGGTGAATTTTCCCTGCCGCTTCGAAGCCTGCGCGTTTACCGCCCCACGGATCGTCACCCTGGCCCAGTAATTTCGCATCAAGCGTGACCGGTTTGGTTACGCCGTTAAGCGTCAGGTTGCCGGTAATATTCAGCTTATCACCCTCTTTCTTCACCTCAGTAGAAGTGAAGGTCGCCTGCGGGAATTTCGCGACGTTGAGGAATTCCCCACTGCGCAGGTGTTTATCGCGCTCTGCGTGGTTCGTGTCGACGCTGTTCGTATTAATGGTCACATTGACTTTATCGGCTGCGGGATTTTTTTCGTCAAAGGTGAATGTGCCGTCAAAATCCTTAAAGGTGCCGTACAGCCAGCTATATCCCAGGTGCTGAATACGGAAATTGACGAAAGCGTGCTGGCCCTCTTTATCTATTTTATAATCCGCCGCCACGGCGGAGCCGGCGGTGAATAACAGAGAACCCAGTGCGATACCCAGCAGGTGTTTTTTCATTTTATGCTCCAGAGTCAACTGACGAGCGGCCAAGCATGCGCTTTAGCGTATCGTCTTTATCAATAAAATGGTGTTTGAGGGCGGCAAGCCCGTGCAGCACGGACAGAATCACCACGCTCCAGGCGAGCCAGAGGTGAACAACCCCCGCCGTGTCGGCCTGAGCGCCGGCATCGCTAAGGGTTGCCGGAACCTCGAACAGGCCAAAAACGTTAATCGGCTTACCGTCAGCCGTCGAAATGAGATAGCCGCTAATCAGGATGGCAAACAGCAGCGCATAAAGGGCAATATGCGCGGCGACTGCGCTGACGCGGGTAAATTTGCTGTGAGTCTTTTGCGCGGCGGGCGGTGGGGAAATGTGCCGCCAGATCACGCGGAAAACCAGACCCAGCATCAGCAGGACACCAATGCTTTTATGCAATTCCGGCGCCTGGTGATACCAGCCATCGTAATAGCTGAGCGTGACCATCCAGAGACCAAGTCCAAACATACCGTAGACGGCAAGAGCAAATATCCAGTGCAAACCTATGGATATTATTCCGTAGCGCCGGGAGGAGTTACGCCATTGCATCAGAATGTCCATTTTCAAATTAACCGAAGGGTAAAAATGAACGGGAAGGCGGGATATTGCAACTGAAATAATTGGCTATTGATTTTTATTTTATTTATTTCAGCAATTTTGAAAAGGATCGCTAGCGCTAATTCAATCTCTTCGTGCAAGATGAAATTATGAGTTTCAATAAAGATAAATTACCGTCAATTATTGTCAGTAAGGCTTTTCAGTAAAATACAATGTAAACAAAATCAATAATGGCCAGCAGCGCCCACAATAAGAGATAGAGCATAAAATGCTCGCGAATATTATTCATCAGAAAGCTAACGATCTTGCGCATAACGCCCCAACATGCGGTGTGAATGAAGCGGGCCCCGTGACCTCCGGAGCCCGTGCGGATTATCCGTTAAAACGCGAGAGGGAGAAGGGCGTCAGATCAAACTGCGGCGCAATGCCCTGGGCAAACTGCGCGGCGATTTCACCCAGAACGGAAGCAAACTTAAAGCCGTGGCCGCTCAGTCCGGTGATGAGCAGGGTGTTGTCATGCCCCGGCAGCGTATCAATGATAAAGTCTTCATCAGGCGTATTGTCGTAGGTACAGGCCGCGCCATACAGCAAGCCACCGACGCCCGGAAGAATAGTGCGCAGGAACGAGAAGGCCTCTGAACCATCCTGTGGGAAGGCGCCGAAAGGTTTACGCTCTTCAGGGGAGGAGATCGCCTGGCCGCCGTTGTGTTTACCGATTTTCAGCGCGTCTTTTTCTGACGGGAAGCCGTAGAACTGGTCCCCGTTGGGTAATTCGCCGGTGAAAGCCGGGAATTTATTCTGGGCGCTGTAACGACCATCCGACTGGAACCAGGAGAAGACCTTGCGCACCGGCTGGATCGGCAGATCGGGCAGCAGGCGGGTAACCCAGGTACCTGCGCTGACCAGCAGGCGGGACGCTGAATAATCGCCGTCAATAGTGGTGACCGTGACGCCATTATCATCATGGGTGATGGCCTCTACCGGACAGTTGAACAGCTGCGCGCAGCCTGCCTTCGCAGCAAGCTCGATCCAGGTTTTGATCGCCGTTTCGCAATGGAGCACCCCGGAGTGGGCTTCAAAGAGGCCAATATAATCGTCCGGGACGGTAATTTCGGGCCAGCGTGCGGTAATGCCCGTCGCGTCCAGCTTCTCAACGTCCAGATTAAACGCTTTCGCGCTGCGTTCGACGCCAGCGAGAAACGCAGAATGTGCCGGACCCAGGTTGATGACGCCAGTACGCTCGAAAATACGATCTTCGGTCTGTTTCGCCAGTTCATCCCACAGCGTCTGGGCGCGAAGCACCAGCGGAACGTAGCGTTCACCTTCACCGTACGCATGGCGGATGAGGCGGGTATCGCCATGATGGCTGCCTTCCGCATGAGGAGGCAGATGGCTATCGATCATCAGAACCTTCAGACCAGCCTGTGTTGCGTAATAGCCTGCGGCAGATCCTACGGAGCCGCTGCCAATAATGATTAAGTCGTATCTCATATGCATCTCATAAACTGATGTTTTGTTAGCAGAGTAATTAACAACGCGGGGTTAGACAAGGGAGAAATAAATAAGGCACCGCGAGGGTGCCTGTAGAGAGAAAAGTGGGCATAAGCTTAGTGTCGTTTATACTCATTTTCCTGGTAGTCGCCAGATTCTATTTTTGCAATACCTGCTTCTAAAATAGAAATAAACTGACGGGCGACGTCTGTTGTTAGCCACAGCGTCTGTCCAACTTCCGCTTCTTCACGGTTGAGTTGATTTGGGGTCTGGTAGTGCAAACGCAGCATCAGCGCATCGTAGCTATCTACGGTACTGATATCCCAGCCAACAAGTGGGTGGGTCTGGATGACTTCACTATTCTTTTCCATTATAACCCCCTTAATGCGTGTTAGAAGACAACGGCTTTGAGGTTCAATGCATGTTTTTCTGAAAGCAACTTCAGTATACCAAGTAATAAGGGTTCCGAAGGGAAAAATAAACAGGTGGCAACACATTTTTCTGCTTTTTAGGATTGTTCGAACAATAAAACACCATCTCGTTCACGATTTTTAAAGAAGATGCCGAATTATTTTGAACTTACAGGATTATGAGGCAAAAAAAAGCCGGGGCGACCCGGCAAAAAAACACAATGAGGGAGCAGTGTTAATCCGTGATGAACCAGTCGTCAGCGCTTTCCCACGTTTCCTGGAGGATTTCGCTGATGCGATCTTTATCTTCTTTTGCCGCGCCAATGACGGAGAGGTTGTTCGCCGCGGCGTAACGCACCGTGACGGCACCCGCGTTGTCGGGAAAGGTGTTGTTAATACGACGGGATAATTCGCCTGCCAGTGCATCAAGCGCGCCGGCAGGCAGAACGGTAGTTTTGGCTATGGTGACTTCAATACGCATAAATGCCCCCTGTGTAATATACTGTTTATTTATACAGGTATATTATCAGTTTGACAACAAGGGGCACTGATTTTTTAACGTTTTACCGTCCAGCTTACGGTTTCACCCGCCAGGAAGGGGATCAGCGTGTCGTCCGTCAGGGCAATGGACTCCTCAACGTGGCTCGCTTTACGCTCCAGTTCGATGAAGGTGTCGTTGACCGGCAGGCCGTAGAAGCGCGGGCCGTTAAGGGAGCAGAACGCTTCAAAATGTTCCAGCGCGTTCATCTCTTCAAACACGGTTGCGTAGCTGGCAAGCGCCGTTGGGGCGTTGAAGCAGCCTGCACAGCCGCAGCTTGCCTCTTTACGATGGCGGGCGTGAGGCGCGGAATCGGTACCGAGGAACGCGCGGGAGAACCCGCTGGCGACCAGCTCGCGCAGCGCCTGCTGGTGGATGTTGCGCTTAAGAATAGGCAGGCAGTAGAGGTGAGGGCGCACCCCGCCCACCAGCATGTGGTTACGGTTAAACATCAGGTGCTGTGGCGTAATGGTGGCGGCGATAAGATCGTTGCCGTCTCGCACGTACTCTGCCGCGTCTTTGGTGGTGATATGCTCGAAGACCACCTTCAGCGCCGGCAGGCGCTGGCGCAAAGGCTCCATCACGGTCTCGATAAAACGGGCTTCGCGGTCGAAGATATCAATCTCGGCATGCGTTACTTCGCCGTGAACCAGCAGCGGCATACCCAGTTTCTGCATGCGTTCCAGCACCGGCATAATGGCATCAATGCTGGTGACGCCGTGGCTGGAGTTGGTGGTGGCATTCGCCGGGTAGAGTTTCGCTGCCGTAAAGACGCCTTCGTTAAACCCGCGCTCCACTTCGTTCGGATCCAGTGAATCGGTCAGATAGCAAGTCATCAACGGGGTAAAATCGTGTCCCGCAGGAACGGCGTCGAGAATGCGCTGGCGATAGGCTATCGCGGCATCGACGGTGGTGACTGGTGGCACCAGGTTAGGCATGACAATCGCGCGGCCATAAATTTCGCTGGTATAAGGCACGACGGTTTTCAGCATATCGCCATCACGCAGATGGATATGCCAGTCGTCAGGGCGGCGGATTTTAAGAACCTGGGGTTGTGCAGTCATGGAAGCTCCGGCTTGTCAGGAATCAGTCATAAGGATGGCTGTTTTTGCCGGACACAAATCATAAGCGGAAACGTTTTCGTTTGCACACTTTTCCGTGAAAAAAAAGGGCGCCTCAGCGCCCTTCAGGTTAATCGGTGAAAGGAATGATAATTTCGCCCGGTTTCACCTCTATACCTTTTGCATATTTTTTCGCCAGAGCTTCACCCTTGCTTTTGTCTTCACTTAAGACGTACGCGGGCTGCTGGTTAAAGTAATTCCGCAGCGACTGATTCAGATAGGGCATCAGGGTTTGCAGAACCGGCGCCATCTTGTCCGGAGACACCTTCGCGTCGACCACTTCCATCTCCTGCAGGAAAATCGCCCCTTTCTCTTTGTTGAAAACAGGCAGTGCCTTCAGCTTGAGCTTGATGTTGGCTTTCTGATTGCCAAAGAGGGAGGACATATCGAGGTCCGCATCACCGGCCAGGGTGACTTTGTTTGGCTCTTCACGTCCGATTTGACTGGTGAGGTTTGTGAGCACGATATGCGCATCGGCAAGACCCGGTACGCCAATGTCTTTCGAGAAATTGTTATGTTTTTGCAGCGCCTGATTAATTTCCTGTTCACTGACGGTGTATTGCGTGAGCTGGTTACAGCCAACCAGCAGGCCGCTGACAATCAATGCCGCGGCTAAGACAATTTTCTTCATAGTGTTCCTCAACGAAAAATCGGCGCTTCTGTCCTGTTACGCCAGTATGTCAGCGTGAATGGGCAGAAACCAGCAGAAAAAACTGAGAAGTGGGGCGGGAAGGGCTCCCGCCCGAGGGAAAGGCTACGCGCCGGGCTCGAGCATGCCGCTCGCGCTGCGTTTCTGGCTGAACTGCCACCACAGGGCGAGTAGCGTCATAAAGCCCACCACGCCCAGCATCATCCACGGAAGTTCAGGTTGATTTAACGCTTTGCCAGCATCAAACAACCAGCCGCCGCCGGCGTAACCTAATGCCCCGCCAAGCGCCAGCCCCAGTCGGCTGAACCCCATATAGCTGCCGCGTGCACGCGCATCCGCAAGCGAGGCGCTCAGCGTTTCGCGGGCAGGCTCGGCGATGATCGAGCCAATATAGAACGTGCAAATCAGCGTAAACAGCTGCTGGAGCGTGTTCACCAGGCCGATCGGCATCATGCTCAGCGTCATCAGGAACAGTCCGGCCATCAGGCGATGCTCCAGGCGAAAACGCCGCTCGCTCCAGCGGGCAATCGGATAGAGGAGCGTTAACGACAGGCAGGCTTCGATGGCGTACATCCATTTCACCGCCGCAGGGGTACCTGCAATGTCGTTAACCATGATCGGCAGCATCAGCATGACCTGCACGGCCAGCATGTAATATCCCGTCAGGGTCAACACATAGGTGACAAAACGTCTGTCGCGCAGGACGCGGCCCAGCCCTTCGCGAACCGGCGCTTTCACCGTTGACAGTTTCCACGCCGGCAGGAACAGGCCATTAAACAGCGCGCACAGCATAAAGAGCACCGCCCCAGCCGCGCAGACCAGACGGAAGTCATACTGCAGCAGCCAGCTTCCCAGCAGGGCGCCGATAACCGCCCCGGCGCTGTCCTGCATCATCAGAATCGAGAAGAAACGGCCGCGGTGCTGCGGGCGAATCAGCTTTACCACCAGCGCGGTGCGGGGCGGATCGAACAGCGTGCCCCCGATACCGGAGAGGAAACAGGAGAACCAGAGTAGCCAGGGCTCCTGGGCGACCGCCATCGTGGCAAACCCTGCCGCGCGCAGCAGCATACCGGTGACGATCATCGGTTTCGCGCCAAAGCGGTCGGCGATGGCCCCGCCAAAGACGCCCAGGCCCTGCTGGACAAACTGGCGTAGCCCCAGGGCAATGCCGACCATTAATGCCGCCCAGCCCATCTGATCGACAAAGCGGATCGAAATAAGCGGAAAAACGACAAAAAAGCCGAGCACGACCAGCATGTTATCGACGAGCAGGAAATATTTACCCAGGCTCCTGGCCTGTGATACGCGGGACATTTTCCCTCCAGGGAAAATAAGATGGTGAGCACGCTAACATTCTGCGGTGTCGCCGCGTTTTTTCCCACCCCTGCACGTGACAATATTTTTTTATCAAAAGGGTGCTTTGATAGAGAGTTCTCATCGAAAAATGTGAAAAGAGGTGAAAATGGTATGTCACTGTTTTCACAGACGGCGCAGGCGCAGGTATAGTAAAGCTAATGGGCAAGCTGAAGTGACGGGAAGGAGTGGTATCGATGTTTGGCTATCGCAGCAATGTGCCAAAAGTGCGTCTGACAACGGACAGGCTGGTCGTTCGTCTGGTGCATGAGCGTGATGCCTGGCGTCTGGCGGATTATTACGCCGAGAATCGCCAGTTTTTAAAACCCTGGGAACCCGTTCGGGATGAGAGCCATTGTTACCCTTCCGGCTGGCAGGCGCGCCTCAGCATGATTACGGAATTTCACAAGCAGGGCAGCGCGTTTTATTTCGCGCTGCTGGATCCTGAAGAGAAAGAGATTATCGGGATCGCCAATTTTTCAAACGTGGTGCGGGGATCGTTTCACGCCTGCTACCTGGGCTACTCCATCGGCCAGAAGTGGCAGGGGCAGGGGCTGATGTACGAGGCGCTGACGGTAGCGATCCGCTATATGCAACGCACCCAGCACATTCATCGCATTATGGCGAACTATATGCCGCATAACCAGCGCAGCGGAAATCTGCTGGCGCGTTTAGGGTTCGAGAAAGAGGGTTACGCCAAAGATTATCTGCTGATAGACGGAGAGTGGCGCGACCACGTTCTGACGGCATTAACCACCCGGGACTGGACTGCAGGTCGTTAAGGAGAAAAGATGAAGTATCAGCTAAACGGTACAGAAGCGCGCGTGATTGGGTGCTTACTCGAAAAACAGGTCACCACGCCGGAGCAGTATCCGCTCTCCGTCAACGCCGTGACCATGGCCTGCAACCAGAAAACCAACCGCGAGCCGGTGATGAACCTCAGCGAGCATGAGGTTCAGGACGTGCTGGATGCGCTGGTCAAACGCCACTATCTGCGCACCGTCAGCGGCTTCGGCAACCGCGTGACCAAATACGAACAGCGCTTCTGTAACTCCGAATTTGGTGACCTGAAGCTGAGCAGTGCGGAAGTGGCGGTCATCACCACGCTGTTGCTGCGCGGGGCGCAAACGCCGGGAGAACTGCGCACGCGCGCTTCCCGTATGCATGAGTTCAGCGATATGCAGGAGGTCGAGCAGACCCTCGAAGGGCTGGCCGCGCGTGAAGACGGTCCTTACGTGGTGCGTCTGGCGCGCGAGCCGGGCAAGCGTGAAAGCCGCTATATGCACCTGTTCAGCGGTGACGTTGATAGTTCAGTTAAATCCAGCGCAACTGACATAACGGCCGTAGATGATGATTTGGTTGCCCGCGTAGCGGCGCTGGAAGACGAGGTCGCCGGGCTGAAACAGCGTCTGGATGCCCTGCTGGCACATTTGGGAGACTGACGGTGAAAAAATTACGCATTGGCGTAGTAGGGCTGGGCGGTATTGCACAAAAAGCCTGGCTGCCGGTTCTGGGGGCAGCGACGGACTGGACGCTGCAAGGGGCATGGTCACCCACGCGCGAGAAGGCCGAGCGGATCTGCGAAACCTGGCGTATGCCGTATGCGGCGTCGCTTCAGGATCTGGCCCGCGAGTGCGATGCGGTCTTTGTCCATACCTCAACGTCTACCCACTATCAGGTCGTGAGCGAGCTGCTCAATGCGGGCGTTCACGTTTGCGTGGATAAACCGCTGGCGGAAAATGTTCCGGACGCGGAACGCCTGATTGAACTGGCGGCGCGTAAAAAACTGACGCTGATGGTCGGCTTCAACCGCCGCTTCGCGCCCCTTTACCAGCAGCTTAAGGCACAGTCGGGCACGTTTGCCTCGCTGCGGATGGATAAGCACCGCACGGACAGCATCGGGCCGAACGATTTGCGCTTCACGCTGCTGGATGATTATCTCCACGTTGTGGATACGGCGCTGTGGCTCGCCGGCAGCAACGCGCAGCTGCAAAGTGGCACGCTGCTCACGAACGAGCAGGGTGAAATGGTCTATGCAGAACACCATTTCGCGATTGACCATCTGCAGATCACGACCAGCATGCATCGTCGTGCCGGCAGCCAGCGAGAATGCGTCCAGGCCGTCACCGACGGCGCGTTGTACGACATTACCGACATGCGTGAATGGCGGGAAGAGAAGGGCAGCGGCGTGGTGACGCTCCCCGCGCCTGGCTGGCAGAGCACGCTTGAACAGCGCGGTTTTGCCGGTTGCGCCCGCCACTTCATCACCTGCGTGCAAAATCAGACGGTTCCTGAAACGTCCGGCGAGCAGGCCATCATGGCGCAGCGCATTGTGGAAAGGCTCTGGCGCGAGGCCATGAGTGAATAACTCGCTGTAACATCTGCGGATAGTAATTCGTTGAAATCCGGGTAGACTAAGCGCCGCTTGTAGGCTTTGCCGGGTGGCGCTTACGCTTGCCCGTCCTGGAAATCCGTATGGTTCTGGAAATTCACGTTAATGAACTTATTAAAATCGCTGGCGGCCGTCAGCTCGATGACCATGTTTTCCCGCGTGCTGGGTTTTGCGCGCGACGCCATTGTGGCAAGGGTATTTGGTGCAGGGATGGCCACGGACGCCTTTTTCGTCGCGTTCAAATTACCGAACCTGCTGCGTCGTATTTTTGCGGAAGGGGCGTTCTCCCAGGCATTCGTCCCGATCCTGGCAGAATATAAAAGCAAGCAGGGCGAGGACGCCACGCGCGTCTTTGTGTCTTATGTCTCCGGCCTGTTGACGCTGGCGCTGGCGGTGGTGACCGTCCTCGGGATGCTGGCCGCGCCCTGGGTGATTATGGTGACCGCGCCCGGCTTTGCCGATACGGCCGACAAGTTTGCCCTGACCTCGCAGCTGTTGCGCATTACTTTCCCCTATATTCTGCTGATCTCGCTGGCCTCGCTGGTGGGGGCGATCCTCAATACCTGGAACCGCTTCTCTGTACCGGCGTTTGCGCCGACGTTTCTTAACGTCAGCATGATCGGCTTTGCCCTGTTCGCCGCCCCGCACTTCAACCCGCCGGTGCTGGCGCTGGCCTGGGCGGTCACCGTCGGCGGCGTGCTGCAGCTGGCGTATCAGCTGCCGCACCTGAAAAAAATCGGCATGCTGGTGCTGCCGCGCATCAACCTCAAAGATGCCGGGGCGATGCGCGTCATCAAGCAGATGGGGCCCGCCATTCTCGGCGTCTCCGTCAGCCAGATCTCGCTGATTATCAACACCATCTTTGCCTCGTTCCTGGTGTCCGGCTCGGTTTCCTGGATGTACTACGCCGATCGCCTGATGGAGTTTCCGTCCGGGGTGCTGGGCGTGGCGCTGGGGACCATTCTGCTGCCGTCGCTGTCGAAAAGTTTTGCCAGCGGCAATCATGATGAGTATTGCCGCCTGATGGACTGGGGCCTGCGTCTCTGCTTCCTGCTGGCCCTGCCAAGCGCGGTGGCGCTGGGTATTCTGGCCAAACCGCTGACGGTGTCGCTCTTCCAGTACGGGAAATTCACCGCCTTCGATGCCGCCATGACCCAGCGCGCGCTGATTGCCTACTCGGTGGGACTGATGGGGCTGATCGTGGTGAAAGTGCTGGCGCCGGGCTTTTACTCGCGTCAGGACATCAAAACGCCGGTAAAAATTGCCATCGTGACGCTGATTATGACGCAGCTGATGAACCTGGCGTTTATTGGTCCGCTGAAACATGCCGGCCTGTCATTATCGATTGGTCTCGCGGCCTGTCTGAATGCCGGCCTGCTGTACTGGCAGCTGCGCAAGCAGGATATTTTCACGCCGCAGCCGGGTTGGGGCAGTTTCCTGGTGCGTCTGATCGTTGCGGTACTGGTGATGTCTGCCGCGCTGCTTGGCATGATGCACGTGATGCCGGAGTGGTCCCTGGGCACGATGCCTTATCGTCTGATGCGCCTGATGGCCGTGGTGTGCGTTGGTGTGGTGGCGTACTTTGCCACGCTCGCGGTGCTGGGTTTCAAAGTCAAAGAGTTTGCCCGCCGGACGGCATAAACGCCAAAAGGGGAGTTCACCTCATGGTGCTCCCCACTGCATGATTAGTCGCTTAAGCGTCAAATCGAAATCTTTTTCACACCTGCAATACGCGCCGTCGCCGTCTGACCATCCGCACCGTACAGACCGGTTTCTTTATGCGGTTTCAACACCTCAAGCGCCTGCTGATTACGCTCAATCTGCCCTTCCAGTAGCCAGCCGTTATGCTGGTTAAGATCGCGCAGGTGCTGGGTTTTTTCAGTAATGGTCTGCCAGCGCTCAATAATATCGTCATTGGCGCTGCGCTTAGGATCTTGCTCAGCGCGTCGCTGCTGCTCCAGATAATCCAGCGTTGCCAGAAGCGAACTTTTGTCTTCAGTAATACGCTGCAGCGCGCTGCCGTTGATGTGACCGGAAGAGAGATGCTGCTGTTCAGCGTCCATTACCGTTTTCAGGTCGTTCAGGACAACCGTCATTTGATCCAGTATTTCTGACAGTCGACTCATACGGTTAGTTACTCTGTAAGAAACTCTGTGCTTCCTGAATCAGGGCGTCAGCGATTTTGCTGGTGTCCATTTTCAGCTCACCGTTACGAATAGCCGTTTTCAGCGCTTCAACACGTTCCATATTGATATCGTTGCTGCCCGGCTGCATCAGTTTTGCCTGCGCGTCGCTCAGGGTCACGCTGGTGCTGTTGGACGTTGACGGTTTTTCCAGGCGCGTTTTCTGCGCCGTTGCATCATTCGTTTCGCGAGGTTGTACAGCGCTTACCGGCTTCAGGGCTGATGTACGATCAATGCTCATAGTGTTGTCCTCATCGAGGGTTCGCGGCGTTTGCGCCTGACATCATCATTAGTGGAATATTTATCGGCACGCGCCGCGAAATCTTTAAAAAGATTATAGGTTAATCAGAATATTCCCATCAGCATCGACGGTTCCGCTCACCACCTGGCCTGAGGACATTCTGACGCGGGCGTTTTGCGCCACCGCGGCATTGTTCAACGCTTTCCCTTCACTGTTGATGCTAAAGCCATCTCCGTTGGCCACCACCATCACCTGTTGGCCTGCTTTTACCCGCCATGCCTGACGCAGCATGGAGAGCTGTATCGGCTGGCCTGGCGCGACGTCGCGCAGGCTGACGGCGTCCTGTGCCTGGTTAATATCCAGCATGGTGCGTGGCGGCAGCTGATCCAGACGGCCGCGCTTCAAGGTCACGCTGTTTGTTTGTAGTACGCTGCCGCGCGCAATGGGCACGGCGGCGACAACATAATTGCCCGTCGCCTGAACGGCAACCTGTAAATAGCGTTTTTCGTTGGCGCAGCGTGCCAGCACGTTCACATTCCCCCAGAGCTTTGTGAACCCTACCACGCTGAAGGACGGCTGGTCGCACGTCGGGTACAGATTCGGTGGCGTGCGCACGGTAACGGTCACGTCATCGCTAAAGCCTGCCAGTTTTTCAGCAAAAAAAGCCGTTAGCCGATCCTGTATCCCTTCAGCCTGCGCCAGAGGGCTTAACAGCAAGAGAGCCGCCACCAGACCACGTTTTAACGTTTGCATCGCAAGTTCCACCGTTTCCAGAGTTGAACGAATTCTACCTGCAGTGGTTTTGCATCAACGGAATAAATAGCGACGCATTTTGCGCTTATTCCGTCGATAGGGGAGACCGGGTGAGATTTAAGCTGTGAACTGAAATTTTGCCATCAGCGGAGGAGACATGCTCGATAAACTCGACGCCGCGTTACGTTTTCAGCAGGAAGCGCTCAACTTACGCGCCCAGCGGCAGGAGATTTTAGCCGCCAATATCGCTAACGCCGATACCCCGGGGTATCAGGCGCGCGATATTGATTTTTCCAGTGAACTCAAAAAGGTGATGGAGCGTGGACGTGCCGAAGGAACGGGTGTTGCACTTGCCATGACATCCTCTCGCCATATTCCTGCTCAGGCGATGACCGCGCCAGCGACCGATTTACTTTATCGCATTCCCGATCAGCCCTCACTCGACGGTAACACCGTGGATATGGACCGGGAGCGTACCCAGTTTGCCGACAACAGCCTGAAATACCAGACGGGTCTGACCGTACTCGGCGGACAAATCAAAGGCATGATGAACGTCCTGCAGGGGGGGAACTGATAGATGGCCTTGCTGAATATTTTTGATATCGCCGGTTCGGCGTTAACCGCACAGTCCAAGCGCCTGAACGTGGCCGCCAGTAACCTGGCGAACGCCGACAGCGTCACCGGACCCGACGGCCAGCCTTATCGTGCCAAACAGGTTGTCTTTCAGGTCGATGCTGCGCCAGGCGCGGCGACGGGCGGCGTGAAGGTCTCGGATGTGGTGGAGAGCCAGGCCCCGGACAGACTGGTGTATGAGCCGGGTAACCCACTGGCGGATGTCAGCGGATACGTGAAGATGCCAAACGTGGATGTGGTGGGTGAGATGGTGAACTCCATGTCGGCTTCCCGTAGCTACCAGGCCAACGTCGAAGTGCTTAATACCGTGAAGAGCATGATGCTCAAAACACTCACTCTCGGCCAGTAAAGGAGACATGCATGTCCATCGCCGTAAATGTGAATGATCCGACGAACTCGGGTGTTAACAACACAAAGAGTACGACGGGTTCTAACTCCCTGACGGGAAGTAACGCCGCCGATCTTCAGGGCAGCTTTCTGACGCTGCTGGTGGCGCAGCTTAAGAACCAGGATCCCACTAACCCGATGCAGAACAACGAACTGACCACGCAGCTTGCGCAGATCAGCACCGTTAGCGGCATTGAGAAACTCAACACCACCCTTGGTTCCGTCTCTGGACAGATTAATAGCGCCCAGTCTCTGCAGGCGGCAAGCCTGATTGGCCACGGGGTGATGATCCCGGGAACCACGATTCTTGCGGGCACCAGCACTACCGAAGGCAACACCACCACGACCACAACGCCGTTTGGCGTTGAGCTGCAGCAGGCGGCGGAGAAAGTTACCGCAACCATTACCGACAGCAACGGCACTGTCGTGCGCACCATTGATATCGGCGAGCTGAAGGCGGGCGTTCACACCTTTACGTGGGACGGCAGCCTGACCGACGGCACGAAAGCACCAAACGGTGCTTACAAAGTCGCGATCAGCGCCAGCAACGGGACGACCCAGCTGGTGGCGCAGCCGCTGCAGTTCGCGCTGGTCCAGGGCGTGATTAAAGGAAGCGACGGCAACAAACTGGATTTGGGAACCTCTGGTTCCACCACACTCGACGAAGTTCGGCAGATTATCTAAGCCTTAACACTTATCAGGAGTAAGTCATGGCCTTTTCTCAAGCGGTCAGCGGCCTGAATGCTGCGGCCACCAACCTGGACGTCATTGGCAACAACATCGCCAACTCCGCGACCTATGGTTTTAAATCCGGTTCTGCTTCCTTTGCAGACATGTTTGCCGGTTCCAAAGTCGGCCTGGGCGTGAAAGTTGCGGGCATCACTCAGGACTTTAGCGACGGCACCACCACTAACACCGGTCGTGGCCTGGACGTTGCCATCAGCCAGAACGGTTTCTTTCGTATGGTCGACTCCAACGGCTCTGTGTTCTACAGCCGTAACGGCCAGTTCAAGCTGGATGAAAACCGTAACCTGGTGAACATGCAGGGGATGCAGTTAACGGGGTATCCGGTTGCCGGGACGCCATCAACGGTTCAGACCGGGGCGAACCCACAGGTCATTAATATCCCAACCACGTTGATGGCCGCGAAGTCCACCACCACGGCTTCCCAGCAGATTAACCTGAATTCCACCGATACCGCGCCGACCACCGCCTTTGATCCGGCTAACCCGGACACGTACAACAAAAAAGGTACGGTGACCGTCTTTGATAGCCAGGGTAATGCGCACAACATGAACCTGTTTTATGTCAAAGATGCGACCCCGGCTAACTCCTGGAAAGTGTATGCCCAGGACGGTAGCGTCGCAGGCAGCACGGCGGCACTGGCCACCACGCTGACCTTCGATAATAACGGTACGCTGACCGGTGGTGGAAATATCAACATCACTACCGCGACCATCCCAGGTGCGACGCCAGCGACCTTCGCCATGAGTTTTGCTAACTCCATGCAGCAGAACACCGGTGCGAACAATATCGTCGCGACCAGCCAGAATGGTTTTAAACCAGGCGACCTGGTGAGCTACCAAATCAATGACGACGGCACTGTGGTCGGTAACTATTCCAATGAACAGACCCAGGTTCTTGGCCAGATCGTGCTGGCAAACTTCGCCAACAACGAAGGTCTGAAATCGGAAGGCGACAACGTCTGGTCTGCCACCCAGTCCTCCGGCGTGGCGCTGCTGGGTACTGCCGGAAGCGGTAACTTCGGCACGCTGACCAACGGCGCGCTGGAAGCCTCTAACGTCGATCTGAGTAAAGAGCTGGTGAACATGATCGTCGCGCAGCGTAACTATCAGTCGAACGCGCAGACCATCAAAACCCAGGACCAGATCCTCAACACGCTGGTTAACCTGCGTTAAGCGGCTAACAGGAAAGCGCAATGGATCACGCAATATATACCGCGATGGGCGCGGCAAGTCAGACGCTCAATCAGCAGGCCGTTACCGCCAGCAACCTGGCAAACGCCTCAACGCCGGGCTTTCGCGCGCAGCTTAATGCGCTGCGCGCGGTGCCGGTAGAAGGGCTTTCCCTGCCGACCCGTACGCTGGTGACGGCATCAACCCCTGGCGCCGATATGACGCCAGGGCAGATGGATTACACCTCACGCCCGCTGGACGTGGCTCTGCAGCAGGACGGCTGGCTGGCGGTGCAAACGGCGGACGGTAGCGAAGGCTATACCCGTAACGGGAACATCCAGGTGAGCGCGACGGGCCAGCTGACGATTCAGGGGCATCCGGTGATGGGGGAAGCGGGTCCGCTGACCGTACCGGAAGGCTCTGAGCTGACTATCGCTGCGGACGGCACCATTTCGGCGCTCAACCCTGGCGACCCGGCCAATACCGTTGCGCCCGTCGGTCGTCTGAAGCTGGTTAAGGCGGAAGGCAAAGAGGTGCAGCGTGGCGACGACGGCATGTTCCGTCTGACCCAGGCGGCGCAGGCGACGCGGGGTGCCACCTTACAGGCCGATCCGAGCATCCGCGTGATGTCCGGTGTTCTGGAAGGCAGTAACGTCAAGCCGGTCGAAGCCATGACCGACATGATCGCCAGCGCCCGTCGTTTTGAAATGCAGATGAAGATCATCAGCAGCGTCGATGAAAACGCGGGCAAGGCTAACCAACTTCTGGCTATGAGCTAACAGGATTCCTTATGATCAGTTCTTTATGGATCGCGAAAACTGGCCTGGACGCCCAGCAAACCAATATGGACGTGATTGCCAACAACCTGGCAAACGTGAGCACCAATGGTTTCAAGCGTCAACGCGCCGTTTTCGAAGATTTGCTTTATCAAACCATCCGCCAGCCGGGCGCGCAGTCTTCTGAACAGACGACGCTGCCATCGGGCCTGCAGATCGGTACCGGTGTTCGTCCGGTGGCGACCGAGCGTCTGCACAGCCAGGGCAACCTGTCTCAGACCAACAACAGCAAAGACGTGGCGATCAAAGGCCAGGGCTTCTTCCAGGTGCAGCTGCCTGACGGGACTTCTGCCTACACTCGCGACGGCTCGTTCCAGGTCGATCAGAACGGCCAGCTGGTGACGGCGGGCGGTTTCCAGGTTCAGCCTGCGATTACCATCCCGGCGAACGCCCTGAGCATTACCATCGGACGTGACGGTGTGGTCAGCGTAACCCAGCAGGGGCAGGCTGCGCCGGTTCAGGTTGGGCAGCTCAACCTGACCACCTTCATGAACGATACCGGTCTGGAAAGCATTGGTGAGAACCTCTACACCGAGACGCAATCCTCCGGTACGCCAAATGAGAGCACCCCGGGCCTGAACGGCGCGGGCCTGCTGTATCAGGGCTATGTTGAAACCTCCAACGTGAACGTGGCGGAAGAGCTGGTGAATATGATCCAGGTTCAGCGCGCGTATGAAATTAACAGTAAAGCAGTGTCGACGACCGACCAGATGCTGCAGAAACTGACGCAACTCTAAGGTGTAGCCCGGTGCGGTAAACGCCGCGCCGGCTCCCTGTTTTCGAAGATGAAGGCAATGCAAAAAAACGCGGCGTTTCGTTATCCGATTCTGACTGTTCTGGCCGTCACCCTCAGCGGGTGTGCCTGGATCCCGTCTAAACCTTTGGTCCAGGGTGCGACGACTGCCCAACCCGTTCCTGGCCCTGCGCCAGTAGTCAACGGCTCCATTTTCCAGACCGCGCAGCCGATTAATTACGGCTATCAGCCGCTGTTTGAAGATCGCCGCCCGCGTAACGTCGGCGATACATTGACCATTGTGCTGCAGGAAAACGTCAGCGCGAGCAAGAGCTCGTCGGCGAACGCCAGCCGTGATGGCAAAACGAATTTTGGCTTCGATACCGTCCCGCGCTACCTGCAGGGACTGTTCGGCAACGCGCGTGCTGATGTCGATGCCTCTGGCGGCAACACCTTTAACGGTAAAGGTGGCGCGAACGCCAGCAACACCTTCAGCGGCACGCTGACGGTCACGGTTGACCAGGTACTGGTTAACGGCAACTTACACGTGGTGGGTGAAAAACAGATCGCCATCAACCAGGGCACTGAATTCATTCGCTTCTCGGGCGTGGTTAACCCTCGCACCATCAGCGGCACCAACACCGTTCCGTCCACCCAGGTGGCGGATGCGCGCATTGAGTACGTCGGTAACGGCTACATTAATGAAGCGCAGAATATGGGTTGGCTGCAGCGCTTCTTCCTTAACTTATCGCCGATGTAAGCGAGGTGACCCATGTTTAAATCGATCTTCGCCGTGGCGCTCGCGCTGGTGGCTACCTTTGCCCAGGCTGACCGTATTCGCGATCTCACCAGCGTTCAGGGCGTGCGTGAAAACTCGCTGATTGGCTATGGCCTGGTGGTGGGGCTGGACGGTACCGGTGACCAGACGACCCAGACCCCCTTTACCACCCAAAGTCTGAACAACATGCTTTCCCAGCTCGGCATTACCGTGCCGGCGGGAACTAACATGCAGCTGAAAAACGTGGCGGCAGTAATGGTCACCGCGTCCTACCCGGCGTTCGCGCGTCAGGGGCAGACCATTGACGTGGTGGTTTCCTCAATGGGTAACGCCAAAAGCCTGCGCGGCGGTACGCTGCTGATGACCCCGCTGAAGGGCGTCGACAGCCAGGTGTATGCGCTGGCGCAGGGGAACATTCTGGTCGGCGGTGCGGGTGCATCCGCAGGCGGAAGCAGCGTGCAGGTGAACCAGCTCAACGGCGGACGGATTACCAACGGGGCGATCATTGAGCGTGAACTGCCGACCCAGTTTGGCGCGGGCAACACCATTAACCTGCAGCTCAATAATGAAGATTTCACGATGGCGCAGCAGATTGCCGATACCATCAACCGCAGCCGTGGCTACGGTAATGCCACGGCACTTGATGCGCGTACCGTGCAGATCCGTACCTCCACCGGCAGCAGCAACCAGGTGCGCATGCTGGCCGATATCCAGAATATGGAAGTGAACGTTCCGGTCCAGGATGCGAAGGTGATCATCAACTCCCGAACTGGCTCGGTGGTGATGAACCGGGAAGTGTCGCTCGACAGCTGTGCCGTGGCGCAGGGGAACCTGTCGGTGACGGTAAACCGCTCCGCGAACGTGAGCCAGCCGGACACGCCGTTTGGCGGTGGTCAGACGGTGGTAACCCCGCAAACGCAGATTGATTTACGTCAGAGCGGTGGGTCTTTACAGAGCGTGCGATCAAGCGCCAACCTGAACAGCGTGGTGCGCGCCCTGAACGCCCTGGGCGCAACGCCGATGGATCTGATGTCCATCCTGCAATCGATGCAAAGCGCGGGCTGCCTGCGCGCCAAACTGGAAATCATTTAATGCTGACCGATAGCAAATTGTTGACCAGTGCAGCCTGGGACGCCCAGTCGCTCAACGAACTGAAAACCAAAGCAGGTAAAGACCCGGCGGCGAATATCCGCCCGGTCGCCCGCCAGGTGGAAGGGATGTTTGTACAGATGATGCTGAAGAGCATGCGCGAAACCCTGCCGAAAGACGGGATGTTCAGCAGCGATTCAACGCGTCTCTACACCAGCATGTATGACCAGCAGATTGCGCAGCAGATGACCGCCGGCAAAGGCCTCGGTCTGGCTGACATGATTGTCAAGCAGACCGAAGCGGCGCAGGGCATTCAGCCTCAGGATCAGCCGCAGCAGGTACCGATGAAGTTCGACCTGGAAACGGTGACCAGCTATCAGAACCAGGCTCTGACGCAAATGGTGCGTAAAGCGATGCCAAAAGCCACGGGCAGCGGCGATGAGCCGCTCTCCGGTGACAGCAAAGACTTCCTGGCGCAGCTTTCTCTGCCTGCACGGCTTGCCAGCGAACAGAGCGGCGTGCCGCATCACCTGATTCTGGCGCAGGCCGCGCTGGAGTCGGGCTGGGGGCAGCGCCAGATCCGCAAGGAAAACGGCGAGCCGAGCTTCAACATCTTCGGCGTGAAGGCCACCTCCAGCTGGAAGGGGCCAACTACGGAGATCACAACCACCGAATACGAGAACGGTGCGGCGGTGAAGGTCAAAGCCAAATTCCGCGTCTACAGCTCGTATCTGGAAGCCTTGTCCGATTATGTTGGCCTGCTGAGCCGAAATCCGCGCTATACCGCCGTGACGCAGGCGGCAACGGCGGAGCAGGGCGCTCAGGCGCTGCAAAACGCGGGCTACGCGACCGACCCGAACTATGCACGCAAGCTCACCAGCATGATCCAGCAGCTGAAATCCATGGGCGAGAAGGTCAGCAAAGCCTATAGCACAGATATTGAAAATCTGTTCTGAAAGTTCTCAAGTCCCGGTGGAGGTTGCCGATAACCTTCATCAGGACTCGTGTCTGAACGTATAAAAGGAACCCCCATGTCCAGTTTGATTAACAGCGCCATGAGTGGCCTCAGTGCTGCGCAGTCGGCACTCAATACCGTCAGTAATAATATTTCAAGCTATAACGTGGCAGGTTACACCCGCCAGACCACGGTGCTGGGTGCATCTAACAGCACGCTGACCGGCGGTGGCTGGGTGGGTAACGGGGTGTATGTCTCCGGTGTCCAGCGTGAGTATGACGCCTTCATCACCAATCAGCTGCGTGCCGCGCAGACGCAGAGCAGCGGCCTGACGACGCGCTACCAGCAGATGTCAAAAATCGACGATGTGCTCTCCGATACCACCAATTCGCTCTCCACCACGCTGCAGGACTTCTTTAAAAGCCTGCAAACCCTGGTGAGCAACGCGGAAGATCCGGCGGCGCGTCAGACGGTGCTGGGTAAAGCGGGCGGTCTGGTCAATCAGTTCAAAACCAACGATCAGTATCTTCGTGACCAG
Organism: Enterobacter sp. fkY84-1; assembly: GCF_052974705.1. NCBI lineage: Bacteria > Pseudomonadati > Pseudomonadota > Gammaproteobacteria > Enterobacterales > Enterobacteriaceae > Enterobacter > Enterobacter sp. fkY84-1. The sequence continues at coordinate 1,760,295 of NZ_CP169393.1, forward strand.
GATACGCAGGTGAATACCGCGATTTCAACCAGCGTGTCGCAGATCAACAACTATGCCAAACAGATTGCCAATCTGAACGATCAGATTTCCCGTCTGACCGGCGTCGGTGCGGGCGCATCGCCTAACGATCTGCTTGACCAGCGCGATCAGCTCGTCACTGAGCTGAACAAAATCGTCGGCGTGGAAGTGTCTGTTCAGGATAGCGGCACGTATAACATCTCTTTCGGCAACGGTTACAGCCTGGTGCAGGGCAGCAAAGCTAACCAGCTGGCTGCCGTGAAGTCGAGTGCCGATCCGTCCCGTACCACCGTGGCCTATGTCGATGACGTCGCCGGGAACGTAGAGATCCCGGAAAAGATGATCACCACCGGTTCTTTGGGCGGTTTACTGACCTTCCGCACGGAAGATCTGGATAAAGCTCGTAACACCCTGAACCAGATGGCGCTGGCCTTTGCCGATTCGATGAACACGCAGCATGAGGCTGGCTTTGACGCTAACGGTGATGCGGGCGGTAAGCTGTTCAACTTTGGTTCTCCGGCGGTGCTGTCCAACAGCAAGAACGGCGGGTCGGCGGTTGTTACGGCCTCTGTGGCGGACAGCAAACAGGTCCAGGCGACAGACTATAAGCTGCAGTTCAACGGCACTGACTGGACGATCACCCGTACATCAGACAAAACCAGCTTTACGATGAGCCCGGATGCCAGCGGCAACCTGTCGTTTGATGGTCTTAACGTCAACGTGAGCGGCACGGCAAATACCAAAGACAGCTTTACCGTGAAGCCGGTTTCCGACGTCATCATGAACATGGATCTGGCGATCAGCGACGAGTCCAAACTGGCGATGGCGTCCGTGCAGACCGGCGGTGAGAGCGACAACCGCAATGGCCAGAAAATGCTCGAATTGCAAAACAGCAAAGTGGTAGGCGGGAACAAAAGCTTCAACGATGCGTATGCTTCGCTGGTAAGTACTGTCGGGAGTTCTACGGCCTCACTGAAAGTAAGCAGCCAGACGAAAGCCGATGTAGAAACGCAGCTGATCAGACAGCAGCAGACCATTTCTGGGGTAAACCTCGACGAAGAGTATGGCAATTTGCAGCGTTATCAGCAGTATTACCTGGCGAACGCCCAGGTTCTCCAGACTGCCAGTACGCTCTTCGATGCAATTATCAACATCCGTTAAGGTTGAGGTGAACAATGCGTATTAGCACCCAGATGATGTATGAGCAGAACATGCGTGGGATCACCGATTCCCAAAGCAGATGGCTGAGTTATGGTGAACAAATGTCCACCGGCAAGCGCGTCAATCGTCCGTCCGATGATCCTATCGCGGCTTCGCAGGCTATTGTTTTGTCACAATCTCAGTCACAAAACAGCCAATTTGCTCTGGCGCGAACCTTTGCCACGCAAAAGGTCTCACTGGAAGATAACGTATTGGCTCAGGTGAATAGCGCGATCTCAAGCGTGCGGGAGAAACTGGTCTACGCGTCAAACGGCACACTAAACGATGACGATCGTCTTGCTCTGGCGACCGATATTCAGGGGATCCGCGATCAGCTTATGAACCTGGCCAACACGACGGACGGTAATGGTCGCTTTATCTTTGCGGGATACAAAACCGAGAGCGCACCGTTTGATTCCGTAACCGGCGAGTACAGGGGCGGCGCTGAAGCCATCACCCAGCAGGTTGATACGGCGCGAAATATGGCGATTAGTCATACCGGCCAGCAGATTTTCGAAAGCATTACCAGTAATGCGGAGCAATTGCCGGGTGGTGGTTATGGCGAGACAAACATGTTCAAAATCCTGGATTCTGCCGTCGCTGCGCTGAAGACGCCGATTGAGAACGATCCGGCTGCAGCTGCAGTCCAGAACCAGGTGATTGCAAATGCGCAAATCGGTATTCAGAACACCGAGAACAATATTCTGACAGTCGTTGCGGATGTGGGCACCAAGATGAACGAGCTGGAAAAACTCGATACGCTGGGTAATGACCGCGCGCTGGGCCAGACCAAGCAGATGAGCGACCTGGTTGATGTCGACTGGAACGAAGCGATTTCCTCTTACACCATGCAGCAGGCGGCCTTGCAGGCGTCTTATAAAGCGTTTAGCGATATGCAGGGCATGTCTCTGTTCCAGCTGAACAAATAACATCTTGACCTCTTAGAACATGTCTTGAAACTGGGCATGTTTTGCTGCCCAATCCGTCTGGATTGGGCATTTTTTTTATGCGACTTCTGCTGTTACTGAGGCGACACGCGCGCTTTCTATCAGACGGATGACCAGCGCAATGACGCCACAGACGGTGGCCAGTGCGACCACACCCGTCCAGCCAGCTAGCGAGTAGATATTGCTGCCTAACGCGGACCCCAGCGCCATCCCGATAAAGACGACCGTAAAGAGCAGGGCGTTGAGACGACCACGCGCCTGCGGTTCAAGGCTGTACACCAGGTTCTGATGGGCGACCAGGCTGGACTGCAGGCCCAGGTCGAACCCGACGGCAGAGATGGCGATCAGCATCAGCTGTCCATGAACGCCCAGCGCGGGCATCAGGAACATCAGGGCGAAAGAGACGGTCACAAGAACGGCACCAAGCTGCGTGACTTTTCCTGCCCCCAGTTTGTCCGCCAGACCCCCCGCCAGTGGGGCAGCTAACGCACCCGCGGCACCGGCAATACCAAAACCACCTGCGACGGCACTACCCAGGTGATAGCGTTCCAGCAGCATGACCGCAAGCGTTGACCAGAAGGCGCTAAAGGCAATCGACAGGAAACCCTGAGCCAGCGCCGCGCGGCGCAGCGCCGGGTAGCGACGCCACAGGTGTTCCATCGAGCGCATCAGCGCGGGGTAGCTCAGCGTGGAGTGAATGGCAAAACGGGGAAGTACAAACCACATCATTACCCCGATGAACGCAATGCTCGCCGCTGCCAGCTGGTACATGACGCGCCAGCCAAACGCTTCGCCCACCACGCCGCTCACGGTTCTGGATAATAAGATACCCATCAGCAGCCCGGTCATTACTGTACCTACGGTTTTTCCCTGTTTGCCTTCCGGCGCAAGAATGGCCGCGGCAGGGACGATATCCTGTGCCATGGTGGCGGCCATGCCGATAAGCAGGCTTGCCAGCAGCAGGGAATGGATCTGCCCGGTCAGGCTACAGCCGAGAAGAAACAGCGCCAGCGCCGCGCTTTTGATCAAAATTAACGTCCTGCGGTCGTGGCGATCGCCCAGAGGAAGCAGGAACAGGATGCCAAGCGCGTAGCCTGCCTGCGTTAATGTTGGCACCAGGCCCATACCTTCAATACTCAAATGCAGGTCGGCACCCATCAGCGGCAGCAGGGGCTGCGCGTAATAGATTGATGCCACGCTGAAGCCAGCCCCCAGAGTCAGCATAAAGATCACCCAGCGGCTTACAGCATGGGAAGTCGTTGTTGTGTTCATAATTTGTTCCTCATTCATCGTGTGAGGCTATTTTTTATCAGTACGCCTTGCGACGGTAGCGGGCCCGGTGGTAAAACGCTTATACGTTGAACGTATAAATGAAAATGCGATGAAAAGAGTTGAGCGTATAGACAGGGTAGAGCTAATGCGGACGTTTGTCCGCATTGTCGAGGCGGGTTCGCTCTCAGCGGCGGCGCGACAGCTGGCAACAACCCAGGCCACGGTAAGCCGACGGTTGCAGTCGCTTGAAACCATGCTGGGCGTGCGCCTGTTGTTGCGCACCACCCACACGACGCGGCTAACGGATGACGGCGAGCGCTGCTATCAGCACGCCCGTCGGGTGATTGACAGCTGGCTGGCGCTGGAGGATGAGGTAGGGCAGACGGAAGATGAGCCTGTAGGCGTGCTGCGGGTGCGGGCGCCGCACGCGTTTGGTCAGGATCAGCTTCTGAAACCCGTAACCGAATTTTTGCAACGCTATCCGCAGCTTTCGATTGAGTGGATGCTCAACGATCGGTCGGCGGATTTCCTCGGCGACAACCTTGACTGTGCTATTCGGGTGGGCGTGGAGGTCGATCCGGCAACCGTATCCGTACTGCTGGCGGAGGTGCCGCGCTCGGTGGTGGCTTCTCCGGCACTGCTGGCCCGCTTCCCGGCGGTGAATACGCCGGAGGATTTGCAGCAGTTTCCCTGGATAGCCATCAGCTCTTTCTACCAGCGCCACGTGGAGCTTTTTCACGATGCCTCGTCCGCCACCGCGCGGATTGCTATTACGCCACGGCTCAGCACCGACAGCCTGTATGTCGCACGCAATACGGCACTTACCGGCCTTGGCGTGGCCGTGGTATCCAGCTGGACGGTACAGGACGATATTCGGGAAGGGCGACTGGTGCATTTGCTGCCCGAGTGGCAGCCCGCGGCGCTACCGGTACATCTGGTTTATCCCTGGTCCCGTTATTATCCGGCACGCCTGCGGCGATTTCTGGAGTTGATGCGGCAGGTCATGCCGGAGGTGACCGGGATGAGAAAGCCTGTTCAGCAGCCATAAAAAAGCCGACCCAAGGGTCGGCTTTTTACTTTAGTGTCGTTTGTCGTTATTCGACAGACTGTGGACGCGTTGCCGGTGCAGTCGCCTGATGCGTTGCACTATGACCACCGGCTGCGCCTTTACCTTCGAAGCTGAAGGCCGGGCGAACCCAGTCGCTGTGACGCGGCGCTTCAGGCACGTAATCCGGCGCCGGGGCGCGGGTCATTGGTGCTGTCGCTACGTGGGCAGCGGCTGGCGCAGAAACAACCGGCTCAGGCTTCACTTCTGGCGCTTTTGGCTCTTCAACAAGCGGTTCAACCTGAATCTCAACGTCCTGAACGACCTCTTCAGCGGTGGTTTCGTCGAGAGTTTCAGCGGCTTCTTCTACCGCGGCTACAGGTTCAGCCTCTTCAGCAATTTCCTCAGCCACCACGACATCTTCTTCAGCAATAAGCTGCGGTGCGGCATCAACCGGCGCGGCAATCACTTCCGGATGCGTGGTTTCGACGTCCGCGGCCTGAGGTGCTTCAGTTTCAACAACCTGAGGTTCAACCACGGTTGCCGTTTCAGTCACGACCTCTTCTACCGCTGCTACAGGTGCAATGACCTCTTCCGTTACCGGCTGTTCTTCAACAACCTGCTCCGGGCGAGCAACAGGGTAGCGGATCCAGACTTTGCCGGAAGCCATTTCTGGTGAAGCACAGGCAACGGTCAGCGGCATTGGAGACTGAGTCGGGTACCGCTCGTCACGATAGCGACGACGGCGCTGACCGCTGACGCGCAGATGACGTGGGGAACGACGTGAACGGCGCGGCATACCGGCGTTATCACGGTTTTCACCGTTTTCATCCTGCTCAATATTGTTATCAACGACCGCTGGCAGGTCAACTTTTGCCAGCTGCGTACCGGTTGCGCTCTCGCGAGTTTCAACCGCAACGTTTGCTGTCTCTTCGGTTGCTTCAGAGGCGAAGCGGACTTTCTGAGCAAGCTGGCGCTGCTTACGGCGCGGCATGACCTGAGTACGTTCTTCCTGCTCGCCGTCCTGCTGCTCAACAGGCTCTTCGCGGTTCAGGTTTTTTACTTCCTGCTGTGCCTGACGCTTCTCGTCGTTACGACGACGGTTGCGTTCACGGCGCGGCTGCTGGTCGTCACGCTGTTTGCTCTTCTCAGACTCATCGCCCGCCTGCTGGCGAATTTCACGATCTTCAACATTCTGCTGCTGTTTCTCGCGACGGTTGCGACGGTTGTCTTCGCGTTGCTCACGGCCTTCGTTATTGTCAGAGCGGTTGTCACGGTTGTCACGACGCTCGTTGCGCTCATTACGATCGCTACGGTCATTACGGTCGCGGCGGTTGTTCTGACGCTTACGGCGGTCCTGCTGACGTTCAGGCTTGGCCGCTTTTGGCTCTTCTTTCGGCTGCTCTGGCTGAACTTCCTCACCGGCAAACATCTTCTTCAGCGCGCCGAAGAAGCGGCTCAGCAGACCCGGCTGCGCAGGCTGGGCTTTCGCGGCCGTCGCTTCTGGTTTCTGCGCCGCAGGTTTGGCCGCTGGTTTTTCCAGGGCGGCTTCCGGTGGGGCTTCTGGCATGATGAAGGTCGCTAACGCAGGCTGCTCTGGCAGCTTACGCTCTGCTGGCTCGTCATCAGATGGCAGGGCCATCTCTTCTTCGTGCAGCTTCGGCAGCAGGTAGCTGAGCGTTGACGTCTCTTCGCCTTTACGGACACGCAGCACGTGGTAGTGCGGGGTTTCCATCTGATCGTTTGGCACGATGATGCAGCGAACACCACCCTGACGTGCTTCAATGGCACTGACCGCAGCACGTTTTTCGTTCAACAGGTAGGACGCAATTGGCACAGGCACAATCGCGTGAACCTCTTTGGTATTCTCTTTCAGCGCTTCTTCTTCAATCAGACGCAGGATAGAGAGGGACAGCGATTCGTTATCACGCACTGTACCGGTGCCGGAGCAGCGTGGGCAGACGTGATGGCTGGACTCACCCAGCGATGGGCTCAGACGCTGACGGGACATCTCCAGCAGGCCAAAGCGTGAGATATGGCTAATCTGAATACGCGCACGATCCTGACGCACCGCTTCGCGCAGACGGTTTTCTACCGCACGCTGGTGACGAACAGGGGTCATGTCGATGAAGTCGATAACAATCAGACCACCCAGGTCGCGCAGGCGGAGCTGGCGGGCGATTTCATCAGCGGCTTCAAGGTTGGTGTTGAAAGCGGTCTCTTCGATGTCGCCGCCGCGGGTTGCACGCGCGGAGTTGATGTCGATAGCGGTCAGCGCTTCAGTGGTATCGATAACGATAGAACCGCCGGATGGCAGACGCACTTCACGCTGGAAGGCGGACTCAATCTGGGATTCGATCTGATAGTGGCTGAACAGCGGGATTTCACCGGTATACAGCTTAATTTTGCTGGTGAAATCCGGACGGCCCAGCGCGGCGATGTGCTGGCGCGCCAGCTCAAGCACTTTCGGGTTATCGATCAGAATCTCACCGATGTCCTGACGCAGGTAGTCACGGAAGGCACGCACGATCACATTGCTTTCCTGGTGGATCAGGAACGGAGCAGGGCGGCTTTCCGCTGCTTTCTGGATGGCTTCCCAGTGTTTCAAACGGAAGCTGAGGTCCCACTGCAGCGCTTCGGCGGATTTCCCGACGCCTGCGGTACGCACGATAAGCCCCATGCCGTCAGGCAGTTCAAGGCTTGCCAGCGCTTCTTTCAGCTCGGTACGGTCATCACCTTCGATACGGCGAGAGATACCACCCGCACGCGGGTTGTTTGGCATCAGCACCAGATAGCTCCCCGCCAGGCTGATAAAGGTTGTCAGTGCGGCACCTTTGTTGCCACGCTCTTCTTTATCAATCTGAACGATAACTTCCTGACCTTCACGCAGAACATCTTTGATGTTTGGGCGGCCATGGGCGTTGTAGTTTGCAGGGAAATATTCGCGGGCGATTTCTTTCAGAGGGAGGAAACCATGACGCTCAGCACCGTAATCGACAAATGCAGCTTCAAGGCTTGGTTCAATGCGGGTGATTTTGCCTTTGTAAATGTTCGCTTTTTTCTGTTCGTGTCCAGGACTTTCGATATCCAGATCGTACAGGCGCTGCCCATCCACAAGGGCGACACGCAACTCTTCTTGCTGAGTTGCGTTGATTAACATTCTTTTCATCGTAACTTACTCGTTATTCTTACATTGACGACAAAGCTGCGGGCAAGGTGACGCTTTCCGGGGTATGAACCGATGGCCTCGTGTCTGTTCACGTCGCCAACCTCACGGTTGTCGCTCGCTTAAGAGGCGCAGAGTGTCGGTTGCCTGTGTTTCATACGGAAACACAGCGCAATTATCAGGGGAATTGCCTGGGTAGAACTCTCCAGAGAACAATCCTTATACCGGGAAGTACTGCAACCCGCAGCCCGCTAACTGCCTGAAAGATCAATACGTCTTACGCCATTGCTGCGTGGATGATCGGTCAGACAAAATTGGTCATTCCGTCGACATCCTTACAAAACCCGGATTTAACGCGGAAAACGACCTCATTATTCCACTGCTCGCCGGGTTATAGCAAGATGACTTTTACCAATTATCACCCGGTTACTCACAGTTTCTTCACCTCAAGGTGGTGATTGGTTTAATAACCACCAAATCGATTGCGTGAAACGGGGCGCAGGCCGGATAAAAGTAAATATAAGCATAGAAAAATGAGTGGCGCTAATGGCTGACGATATTTAGAATCGCCAACCATGAAAACAGAGACTCCAGCCGTAAAAATGGTTGCCATCGCCGAAGATGAAGCGGGGCAACGTATCGATAACTTCTTGCGCACCCAGTTGAAAGGGGTGCCAAAGAGCATGATTTACCGCATCCTGCGTAAGGGCGAAGTGCGGGTGAACAAAAAACGCGTGAAGCCCGAGTACAAACTCGAGGCGGGCGATGAAGTGCGTATTCCGCCGGTGCGCGTGGCAGAGCGTGAAGAAGAGACCGTTTCACCGAAGCTACAGAAAGTGGCGGCCCTGAGCGATGTCATCCTTTACGAAGATGACCACATTCTGGTGCTGAATAAACCGTCAGGAACGGCAGTCCATGGCGGTAGCGGCCTGAGCTTCGGTGTGATTGAAGGGCTCCGCGCCCTGCGCCCGGAAGCGCGTTTCCTTGAACTGGTTCACCGTCTTGACCGTGACACCTCTGGCGTGCTGCTGGTAGCGAAAAAACGTTCTGCGCTGCGTTCCCTGCATGAACAGCTGCGTGAAAAAGGGATGCAGAAAGACTACCTGGCGCTGGTGCGCGGCCAATGGCAGTCCCATGTAAAAGTGGTGCAGGCGCCGCTGCTGAAGAACATTCTGCAAAGCGGCGAGCGTATTGTCCGCGTCAGCCAGGAAGGGAAACCGTCTGAGACGCGCTTTAAGGTTGAAGAGCGCTATGAGTTTGCCACGCTGGTGCGCTGCAGTCCGGTGACCGGTCGTACCCACCAGATCCGCGTACATACGCAGTTTGCAGGGCACCCCATCGCGTTTGATGACCGCTATGGCGACCGCGAGTTTGATAAGCAGCTGACGGGAACGGGGCTATCGCGTCTGTTCCTGCATGCGGCAGCGCTGAAGTTTACCCACCCAAATACCGGTGAAGTCATCCGTATTGAAGCGCCGCTGGATGAGCAGTTGAAACGCTGCCTGAAGGTTCTGCGCGGCTGATTTTGCCCGTCGGCGCTGCGCTTGCACGGGTCTACGGTTTTGTAGGCCGGGTAAGCGCAGCGCCACCCGGCGAAGGTCACATCGTCAGCGGATTACACTCTTCTCGCCGTAACATCTGACACAAGGCAATCAGCGGTAACCCCACCAGGGTGTTCGGATCCCGACCGTCCAGCTTGTCGAACAGCGCAATCCCAAGCCCCTCACTTTTAAAGCTCCCCGCGCAGTCCAGCGGGCGCTCACGACGCACATAATCCATAATCTCTTGCTCGCTGAGATGGCGGAAGTGTACGTCGAACGGCTCACACTCTGTTTGCAGATGGCCAGACGCGGCGTTATAGAGAGCGAGGCCCGTATAGAAGGTCACGATAGTACCGCGCGCGCGCAGAAGCTGCTGGCAGGCATTTTCCTCTGTATGCGGCTTGCCGGTGATTTCGCCGTCCAGCACGCAAACCTGATCCGAGCCTATAATCAAATGCGAAGGATAGCGTGCGGCCAGCGACTGCGCTTTCTCCTTAGCAAGACGCGTCACCAGATGGCGCGGTGACTCGCCCGGCTGTGGCGTCTCATCCACGTCTGGTGCAGCGCATTCAAACGGGATCCCGAGCTTTTCCAGCAGCATTCGGCGGTAGGGAGACGTGGAAGCAAGGACGAGATTTGGCATATTTTTATCACCAGATATAGCGTATCGATGCCAGCCATTTTAAACTACAGGCCGCAATGTGTGCGAATAATTGGCAAAAGGCAGCTCTGGTTGCCTTTTTCTTTGACTCTATGACGTTACAAAGTTAATATGCGCGCCCTATGCAAAAGGTAAAATTACCCCTGACTCTTGATCCGGTACGTACGGCTCAAAAACGCCTCGATTACGAAGGTATCTATACTTCCGATCAGGCTGAGCGTATTGCCGAATCCGTAGTCAGTGTGGACAGTGATGTAGAATGCTCCATGTCGTTCGCTATCGACAACCAGCGCCTCGCCGTGTTAACCGGTGATGCAAAGGTGACGGTAACGCTCGAGTGTCAGCGTTGCGGGAAACCGTTTGTACAGCATGTTCACACAACGTATTGTTTCAGTCCGGTTCGTTCTGACGAACAGGCTGAAGCACTCCCGGAAGCGTATGAGCCGATTGAGGTTAACGAATTCGGTGAAATCGATCTTCTGGCTCTGGTTGAAGATGAAATCATCCTCTCCTTGCCAGTCGTTCCGGTGCATGATTCTGAACACTGTGAAGTGTCCGAGGCGGACATGGTCTTTGGGGAACTGCCTGATGAAGCGCAAAAACCAAACCCATTTGCCGTATTAGCCAGCTTAAAGCGTAAGTAATTGAGGAGTAAGGTCCATGGCCGTACAACAGAATAAACCAACCCGTTCCAAACGTGGCATGCGTCGTTCCCATGACGCGCTGACTGCAGTTACCAGCCTGTCTGTAGACAAGACTTCTGGTGAGAAACACCTGCGTCACCACATCACCGCTGACGGTTTCTACCGCGGCCGCAAGGTTATCACTAAGTAATCACGCGTCAGCGTGATTAGGCTTAGTGAGGAGCTCCCCGTGCAAACGGGGAACTTACCGAACCAGGCTGCGACGATACCTTGACACGTCTAACCCTGGCGTTAGATGTCATGGGGGGAGATTTTGGCCCTTCCGTGACAGTGCCTGCAGCATTGCAGGCACTGAATTCTAATTCGCAACTCACTCTTCTTTTAGTCGGCAATCCCGACGCAATCACGCCATTACTTGCAAAAGCTGACTTTGAACAACGTTCACGTCTGCAGATTATTCCTGCGCAGTCAGTTATTGCCAGTGATGCCCGACCCTCGCAGGCGATTCGCAACAGCCGCGGCAGCTCGATGCGGATAGCGCTGGAGCTGGTGAAAGAAGGACGAGCCCAGGCTTGCGTCAGCGCGGGTAATACCGGCGCGCTGATGGGACTGGCGAAATTGTTGCTTAAACCGATTGACGGTATTGAGCGCCCGGCGCTGGTGACGGTGTTGCCGCATCAGCAGAAGGGCAAGACGGTGGTGCTTGATTTGGGCGCGAACGTCGATTGTGATAGTACAATGCTGGCTCAGTTTGCCGTAATGGGATCGGTGCTGGCAGAAGAAGTGGTCGGGATCAACACTCCCCGTGTTGCGTTACTGAACATTGGTGAAGAAGAGACCAAAGGCCTGGACAGCATTCGCGAAGCAGCTGAATTGCTCAAACAGGTTCCCTCCATCAACTATATTGGTTATCTCGAAGCCAATGAGTTGTTGACGGGTAAAACGGATGTTCTGGTCTGCGATGGCTTCACCGGAAACGTAACGTTGAAGACCATGGAAGGGGTCGTGCGGATGTTTCTTTCTCTGCTGAAATCACAGGGAGAGGGCAAAAAAAGCGCCTGGTGGCTGATTTTATTGAAGCGTTGGTTACAAAAGAGCCTGACGCGGCGATTCAGTCACCTCAACCCCGACCAGTATAATGGCGCCTGTCTGTTAGGATTGCGCGGCATCGTGATTAAGAGTCATGGCGCCGCCAATCAGCGAGCATTTTCTGTCGCCATTGAACAGGCAGTGCAGGCGGTGCAGCGACAAGTCCCTCAGCGGATTGCCGCTCGCCTGGAATCTGTATTAGCTAAAAGTGACTGAGCGTACATGTATACGAAGATTTTAGGTACCGGCAGCTACCTGCCAAAACAAGTGCGTACCAACGCCGATCTGGAAAAAATGGTAGATACGTCTGACGAGTGGATTGTCACGCGCACAGGTATCCGTGAACGTCGTATCGCCGCGCCAGACGAAACCGTGTCCACCATGGGTTACGAAGCCGCACAGCGTGCTATCGAGATGGCGGGCATTGATAAAGAACAGATCGGTTTGATCGTGGTGGCCACGACGTCTGCTACACATGCTTTCCCAAGCGCGGCATGCCAGGTGCAGAATATGCTCGGCATTAAAGGTTGCCCGGCGTTTGACGTTGCCGCTGCGTGCGCAGGTTTTACCTATGCGCTGAGCGTTGCCGATCAGTACGTGAAGTCCGGAGCCGTCAAATATGCGCTGGTGATCGGTGCTGACGTGCTGGCGCGTACCTGCGATCCAACCGATCGCGGAACGATCATTATTTTTGGTGATGGTGCGGGCGCGGTGCTGCTGGGGCAGTCCGAAGAGCCGGGTATCATCTCTACGCATCTGCATGCTGATGGCAGCTACGGTGAGCTTTTGACCCTGCCTAACGCCGATCGCGTTAATCCGGACAACTCGATTTACCTGACCATGGCAGGGAACGAGGTGTTCAAGGTGGCGGTGACTGAGCTTGCGCACATTGTTGATGAAACGCTGGAAGCGAATAACCTTGAGCGCTCCGCGCTCGACTGGCTGGTGCCGCATCAGGCGAACCTGCGTATCATCAGCGCGACCGCGAAAAAGCTGGGCATGTCGATGGATAACGTTGTGGTGACGCTGGATCGCCACGGCAACACCTCTGCGGCGTCAGTACCGTGCGCATTTGATGAAGCGGTACGCGACGGGCGAATCAAACGGGGCCAGCTGGTCTTGCTTGAAGCCTTCGGTGGCGGGTTCACCTGGGGTTCCGCGCTGGTTCGTTTCTAGGATAAGGAATAAAAAATGACGCAATTTGCTTTTGTGTTCCCGGGTCAGGGCTCTCAAACCGTTGGGATGTTGTCTGAAATGGCAGCACACTATCCGGTCATTGAAGAGACTTTCCGTGAAGCTTCTGATGCACTGGGTTATGATTTATGGGCGCTGACCCAGCAGGGTCCGGCCGAAGAACTGAACAAAACCTGGCAGACACAGCCAGCGCTGCTGACAGCGTCCGTTGCGCTGTGGCGTGTCTGGCAGCAGCAGGGCGGTAAAGCGCCAGCGCTGCTCGCGGGCCATAGTCTGGGTGAATACTCAGCGCTGGTCTGTGCCGGTGTGATCGCGTTTGCTGACGCCGTACGTCTGGTGGAACTGCGCGGTAAATTCATGCAGGAAGCGGTGCCAGAAGGCACAGGAGGCATGTCTGCTATCATCGGTCTGGATGATGCTGCGATTGCAAAAGCGTGTGAAGAATCTGCTGAAGGGCAGGTGGTTTCACCGGTTAACTTCAACTCGCCGGGCCAGGTGGTTATCGCTGGTCATAAAGAAGCGGTTGAGCGTGCCGGTGCTGCCTGTAAAGCTGCTGGCGCGAAACGTGCGCTGCCGCTGCCGGTCAGCGTGCCGTCCCACTGTGCGTTAATGAAGCCAGCCGCCGAGAAACTGGCGGTTGAGCTGGAAAAAATTACGTTTAACGCACCGACGATTGCCGTTGTGAACAACGTCGATGTGAAATGCGAAACCGCGCCGGAAGCTATCCGCGACGCACTGGTTCGCCAGCTCTACAGCCCGGTACAGTGGACCAAAACCGTTGAGTTTATGGCCGCTCAGGGCGTTGAGCATCTGTATGAAGTCGGCCCAGGGAAAGTCCTCACCGGTCTGACGAAACGTATTGTTGACACCCTGACAGCCTCGGCGATTAACGAGCCGGAAGCGATGTCAGCGGCACTCTCGCAATAAAAGAGGAATACCATGAGTTTTGAAGGAAAAATCGCCCTGGTGACTGGCGCAAGCCGCGGTATCGGGCGCGCAATTGCTGAAACACTGGTTGCGCGCGGCGCGAAGGTGATTGGTACAGCAACCAGCGAGAAGGGCGCTCAGGCCATCAGCGAGTATCTGGGTGCGAACGGTAAAGGTCTGGTACTGAATGTGACCGAACCAGCATCTATCGAATCTGTTCTGGAAAATATTCGCGCAGAGTTTGGTGAAGTGGATATTCTGGTCAATAATGCCGGGATCACTCGCGACAACCTTCTGATGCGAATGAAAGATGACGAGTGGAACGATATTATCGAAACCAACCTGTCATCTGTATTCCGTCTGTCAAAAGCGGTAATGCGCGCTATGATGAAAAAGCGTCATGGTCGTATTATCACTGTTGGTTCTGTGGTTGGTACCATGGGAAATGCTGGTCAGGCTAACTACGCTGCGGCGAAAGCAGGTCTGATCGGTTTCAGTAAATCGCTGGCGCGTGAAGTCGCGTCCCGCGGGATTACTGTAAACGTTGTTGCTCCGGGCTTTATTGAAACGGACATGACGCGTGCGCTGACCGATGAGCAGCGTGCGGGTACACTGGCGGCAGTTCCGGCGGGTCGTCTTGGCGACCCTAAAGAAATCGCCAGTGCGGTTGCATTTTTAGCCTCTGACGAAGCGGGTTACATCACTGGTGAGACCCTCCACGTCAACGGCGGGATGTACATGGTTTAATCACGATCGAAAATATTTGCGTTATTAGGGCAAATGGCCTCAAAATAACGTAAAATCGTGGTAAGACCTGCCGGGATTTAGTTGCAAATTTTTCAACATTTTATACACTACGAAAACCATCGCGAAAGCGAGTTTTGATAGGAAATTTAAGAGTATGAGCACTATCGAAGAACGCGTTAAGAAAATTATCGGCGAACAGCTGGGCGTTAAGCAGGAAGAAGTTGTGAACTCCGCTTCCTTCGTTGAAGACCTGGGCGCAGATTCTCTTGACACCGTTGAGCTGGTAATGGCTCTGGAAGAAGAGTTTGATACTGAGATTCCGGACGAAGAAGCTGAGAAAATCACCACCGTTCAGGCTGCCATTGATTACATCAACGGCCACCAGGCGTAAGTGAACATCTCCAGGCGGTCATTCGACCGCCTGAGTTTTATCTTTTTTAGTCCCACGAATCTCTTTTTTTATCCCTCCCTGGAGGACAAACGTGTCTAAGCGTCGTGTAGTTGTGACCGGACTTGGCATGTTGTCTCCTGTCGGCAATACCGTAGAGTCCACCTGGAAAGCTCTCCTTGCCGGTCAGAGCGGCATCAGCCTAATCGACCATTTCGATACTAGCGCCTATGCAACGAAATTTGCTGGCTTAGTAAAGGATTTTAACTGTGAAGAGATCATCTCGCGCAAAGAACAGCGCAAGATGGATGCCTTCATTCAATATGGAATTGTCGCTGGCGTTCAGGCCATGCAGGATTCTGGCCTTGAGATTACGGAAGAGAACGCAACCCGTATCGGCGCTGCTATCGGCTCCGGGATTGGCGGTCTTGGCCTGATCGAGGAAAACCATACATCGCTGATGAATGGCGGACCGCGTAAGATCAGCCCGTTCTTCGTTCCGTCCACGATTGTTAACATGGTGGCAGGTCACCTGACCATTATGTTCGGCCTGCGTGGGCCAAGCATTTCTATCGCTACCGCGTGTACGTCTGGCGTGCATAACATCGGCCAGGCCGCGCGTATCATTGCGTACGGCGATGCAGATGCTATGGTTGCGGGCGGTGCTGAAAAAGCCAGTACCCCATTGGGTGTCGGTGGCTTTGGTGCAGCGCGTGCGCTTTCTACCCGTAACGATAATCCTCAGGCGGCGAGCCGTCCGTGGGATAAAGACCGCGATGGTTTCGTGTTGGGTGACGGCGCAGGTATGCTCGTGCTGGAAGAGTACGAACATGCGAAAAAACGCGGTGCGAAAATTTATGCTGAAGTCGTTGGCTTTGGTATGAGCAGCGATGCTTATCACATGACCTCTCCTCCGGAGAACGGTGCGGGTGCTGCGCTGGCGATGGAAAACGCGATCCGTGATGCGGGTATTACCCCAGCGCAGATTGGCTACGTTAACGCTCACGGTACCTCTACGCCAGCAGGCGACAAAGCTGAAGCGCAGGCTGTGAAGTCTATCTTCGGCGAGTCTGCCAGCCGCGTACTGGTTAGCTCCACGAAATCTATGACCGGTCACCTGCTGGGTGCTGCGGGTGCAGTAGAGTCCATCTACTCTATCCTTGCGCTGCGCGATCAGGCTGTTCCGCCAACCATCAACCTGGATAACCCGGATGAAGGTTGCGATCTGGACTTCGTTCCTCATGAAGCGCGCCAGGTTAGCGGTATGGAGTACACCCTGTGTAACTCCTTCGGCTTTGGCGGCACGAATGGTTCTCTGATCTTCAAAAAGGTCTGAGCCTGACGGCCCGAAAGCTATAAAAAAAGGTCCGCTTGCCGGGCCTTTTTTATTAAGCCTAATCTTCTTGTCGGTTGCATGGCATCCTGCCAGACTAAACGCCCACGCATAAGGAGCCACCATGTTTTTAATTAATGGCCTTGAGCAAGACACGCTGCCGGCAAGCGACAGGGCGACGCAGTTTGGCGATGGCTGCTTTACGACTGCGCGTATTCTGGAAGGCGACGTGTGCTTGCTTGATGCACACCTCCGCCGTTTACAAGACGCCTGCCAGACGTTACTGATCCCTTTTACGCAGTGGGAAATTCTTGAACATGAGATGCGTCAGCTGGCGTCAGGTAAAACCAGCGGTGTCTTAAAAGTTATCATTAGCCGAGGCAGCGGTGGGCGGGGGTACAGTGGTACCGCCTGTCAGCATCCAACACGTATTCTCTCTGTTTCAGCTTATCCTGCTCACTATGCGCGCTGGCGTGAAGAGGGCGTGACGTTGACGCTGAGCCCGGTGCGGCTGGGGCGAAACCCGATGCTTGCCGGACTAAAACATCTTAACCGCCTTGAACAGGTGCTTATTCGTACTCATCTTGAACAGACGGACGCCGATGAGGCGCTAGTCCTTGACAGCGAAGGGTTCATTACGGAATGCTGTGCGGCTAATTTACTCTGGCGGAAGGGCCGTGAGGTCTTCACCCCTTCGCTGGTGCAGGCTGGCGTTAACGGCATCATGCGCCAGTTTTGTTTGCAACAGCTGGCACATGCAGGCTTTCGCGTTGTCGAAGTAAACGCGAAGGAAGAGGCGCTGCTGTCCGCCGATGAAGTTGTGATCTGCAATGCGTTGATGCCTGTTATCGCCGTCCGTGCGTATGACCAACAGCGCTGGTCTTCGCGCGAGCTGTTCCAGTTTTTAGCCCCGATATGTGAGCAAACCAGATAGTCATGAAGAAAATGTTGCGTTTTGTCCTTCTCCTTATTATTGCGCTGGGCATTGCTGGCGGAGCGGGAGTATGGAAAGTCCGCCAGCTGGCGAACAGTAAAATCTTGATTAAAGACGAGACGATTTTTACCCTGAAAGCCGGTACCGGGCGGATGGCGCTGGGCGAGCAGCTTTACGGGGATAAAATCATTAACCGTCCTCGTGTGTTCCAGTGGTTATTGCGTATTGAGCCTGACCTATCTCACTTCAAGGCCGGTACCTACCGCTTTACGCCCGGCATGACCGTCAGGGAGATGCTGCAACTGCTGGAAAGCGGTAAAGAAGCCCAGTTCCCGCTGCGTTTTGTCGAAGGGATGCGCCTGAGCGATTACCTCAAACAGCTGCGCGATGCGCCGTATATCAAACATACCCTGAAGGACGACAGCTACCAGACGGTGGCCGACGTGCTCAAGTTTGAGCATCCTGAATGGGTGGAAGGCTGGTTCTGGCCAGATACCTGGATGTATACCGCAGGCACGACCGATGTGGCGATTCTGAAGCGGGCGCACAAAAAAATGGTCGCCGCCGTGGATGCCGCCTGGGAAGGGCGAATGGATGGTTTACCTTATAAAGATCAAAATCAGTTTGTTACCATGGCCTCGATTATCGAAAAAGAGACCGCCGTTGCTGCTGAACGCGATCGGGTGGCGTCAGTATTTATCAATCGTCTGCGCATTGGTATGCGCCTGCAAACCGACCCTACCGTCATCTACGGCATGGGAGAGAACTATACGGGCAAGATTTCCAGAAAAGATCTGGAAACGCCAACGGCGTATAATACCTACGTGATTAGCGGTTTACCGCCTGGCCCGATTGCCACGCCGAGCGAGGCTTCTCTCAAAGCCGCCGCGCACCCGGCGAAAACACCGTATCTCTATTTTGTGGCTGATGGAAAAGGGGGGCATACCTTTAACACCAACCTTGCCAGCCACAATCGCTCTGTTCAGGACTATCTGAAGGCACTTAAGGAAAAAAATGCGCAGTAAATACATTGTCATTGAGGGACTCGAAGGGGCGGGTAAAACCACTGCCCGCAACGTAGTGGTGGACACGCTGAAATCGCTTGGCGTCGCCGACATGGTCTTCACCCGCGAGCCGGGCGGTACACAACTTGCGGAGAAACTGCGCAGCCTGGTGCTGGATATTAAATCCGTTGGCGACGAAGTTATCACTGACAAAGCCGAAGTGTTGATGTTCTACGCGGCGCGCGTACAGCTGGTTGAGACGGTGATCAAACCCGCGTTGG
Source organism: Enterobacter sp. fkY84-1 (assembly GCF_052974705.1). Taxonomy (NCBI): domain Bacteria; kingdom Pseudomonadati; phylum Pseudomonadota; class Gammaproteobacteria; order Enterobacterales; family Enterobacteriaceae; genus Enterobacter; species Enterobacter sp. fkY84-1. The sequence continues at coordinate 1,778,686 of NZ_CP169393.1, forward strand.
CCGAGGGTAAATGGGTGATCGGCGATCGCCACGATCTGTCGACTCAGGCCTACCAGGGCGGGGGACGCGGTATTGACCAGACGATGCTGGCAACGCTGCGCGATGCCGTACTGGGTGATTTTCGCCCCGACCTGACCCTCTATCTGGATGTTACGCCGGAAGTGGGCCTCAAACGCGCCCGCGCGCGCGGCGAGCTGGACCGCATTGAACAAGAGTCCTTTGATTTCTTTAACCGCACCCGTGCGCGCTATCTTGAGCTGGCGGCACAGGATAGCGCTATTCGTACCATCGATGCGACGCAGTCGCTGGATGACGTCACGCACAACATCCAGCAGACCGTTACGCAGTGGGTACAGGAGCAGCAGGCATGAAATGGTATCCATGGTTGCGTCCGCACTTTGAGCAGCTGATCGGCAGCTATCAGGCGGGGCGGGGGCATCATGCGTTACTGATTCAGGCATTGCCAGGGATGGGGGATGAGGCGTTAATTTATGCCCTCACCCGTTTTCTGATGTGCCAGCAGCCGGAAGGGCACAAAAGCTGTGGTAAGTGCCGCGGCTGCCAGCTGATGCAGGCGGGCACACATCCTGACTACTACACCCTTGAGCCTGAGAAGGGCAAGAGCGCGCTGGGTATTGATGCCGTGCGTGAAGTTAGTGAAAAATTGTACGAACATGCGCGTCTGGGTGGCGCTAAGGTCGTCTTGCTCAAAGACGCCACCCTGCTGACCGAGGCGGCGGCTAACGCCCTGCTTAAGACTCTTGAAGAGCCGCCGGAAAAAACGTGGTTTTTCCTCTCGTGCCGCGATCCGGGACGATTGCTGGCGACGTTGCGCAGCCGCTGCCGTCTTCATCACCTTGCGGTGCCTCAGGAATCATGGGCGCTGAGCTGGCTGGAGCGAGAGGTGACAACGTCACCTGAAAGTGCGCTGTCCGCCTTGCGCCTGAGTAGCGGCGCGCCCGCGGCGGCGCTGGCCTTGCTGCAACCTGACGTCTGGTCACAGCGAGAAGCGCTCTGCCGGGCCGTTGAAGCGGCGCTGAATAACAACGACTGGCTAAGCTTACTCCCGACACTTAACAGCGATAGTGCCGTTGAGCGTCTGCACTGGCTGGCCGCGTTGCTGCTGGATGCCCTTAAAATTCAGCAAGGGGCAACGCTGCTGACTAACCCTGACGCGTGGCCACTGGTGAGTACGCTGGCGAACCGCCTCTCCGGCGCGATTCTTCACGCGATGCTTCATGAAGTTTGCCAGAGCCGCGAACAGCTTTTAACCGTGACGGGACTTAATCGCGAGCTTTTACTGACCGACCAGTTACTGCGTATTGAACATTACCTGCAACCCGGCGTCACACCGCCAGTTTCCCATCTCTGAGAGAGACATTATGTTTTTAGTCGACTCACACTGCCATCTTGATGGCCTGGATTATCAATCCCTGCATAAAAACGTGGATGACGTGCTGGAAAAAGCCGCTGCCCGCGATGTGAAATTCTGCCTTGCGGTGGCGACGACGCTGCCGGGTTATCGCACCATGCGTGAGCTGGTGGGCGTTCGCGACAACGTGGTGTTCTCCTGCGGCGTGCATCCGCTGAATCAGGACGAGGCGTATGACGTTGAGGAACTGCGCCGACTGGCAGCAGAAGAGGGCGTGGTGGCGATGGGGGAGACCGGCCTGGACTATTTTTACACGCCGGAAACGAAACCGCGGCAGCAGGAGTCCTTCCGCCATCATATCCGCATTGGCCGCGAACTGAACAAGCCGGTCATTGTGCATACCCGCGATGCGCGTGCCGACACCCTGGCGATCCTTCGGGAAGAAAACGTGACGGATTGCGGTGGCGTACTACACTGTTTCACAGAAGACAGAGAAACGGCGGGTAAACTGCTTGATTTAGGGTTTTATATTTCGTTTTCCGGGATCGTGACGTTCCGTAACGCTGAGCAGCTCCGGGATGCCGCGCGTTATGTTCCGCTCGATCGCATTCTGGTGGAGACAGACTCTCCGTATCTGGCCCCGGTACCGCATCGCGGTAAAGAGAACCAACCGGCGATGACGCGAGACGTGGCTGAGTACATGGCCGTACTGAAGGGCGTCAGCATCGAAGAGCTGGCCCGCGTGACCACGGAAAACTTCTCAACGCTGTTCCATATTGACCCCGCCCGCCTGCAATCTGTCTGATACACCTGTTTTTTTTAGGCTCGTAATTAATAAATAAAACGAGTAAAGTTCACCGCCTCATTTGGGGCGGTGAGGGTGTTTTTAGACACATCCGGACATGCTTTTTGTAAATAACTGAAAGTTTTTCGACCGCCTTAAGCTGAAACGTGATAGCCGTCAAACAAACTCAGAGGGAATTATTTTACTCTGTGTAATAAATAAAGGGCGCTTAGATGTCCTGTCCACGGCACGGTACTCCCCCCGGGCCAATGCGTGAAAGCGTAAAAAAAGCACAAATACTCAGGAGCACTCTCAATTATGTTTAAGAATGCATTTGCTAACCTGCAAAAGGTCGGTAAATCGCTGATGCTGCCAGTATCCGTACTGCCTATCGCAGGTATCCTGCTGGGTGTCGGTTCTGCTAACTTCAGCTGGCTGCCAGCCGTAGTGTCCCATGTGATGGCCGAAGCAGGCGGTTCTGTCTTTGCTAACATGCCACTGATCTTCGCGATCGGTGTGGCTCTGGGCTTCACCAATAACGACGGCGTATCTGCGCTGGCTGCAGTGGTTGCTTACGGCATCATGGTGAAAACCATGGCTGTGGTTGCGCCGCTGGTTCTGCATTTACCGGCAGAAGAGATCGCCGCGAAACACCTGGCGGACACCGGTGTTCTGGGCGGTATCATTTCCGGTGCGATTGCAGCGTACATGTTCAACCGCTTCTATCGCATCAAGCTGCCTGAGTACCTGGGCTTCTTCGCGGGCAAGCGTTTCGTTCCGATCATCTCTGGTCTGGCAGCGATTTTCACTGGCGTGATCCTGTCCTTCATCTGGCCACCAATCGGCTCCGCTATCCAGACCTTCTCTCAGTGGGCTGCTTACCAGAACCCGGTTGTGGCGTTTGGTATCTACGGCTTCATCGAGCGTTGCCTGGTGCCATTCGGTCTGCACCACATCTGGAACGTTCCATTCCAGATGCAGATTGGTGAATTCACCAACGCAGCAGGCCAGGTATTCCACGGCGATATCCCACGTTACATGGCGGGTGACCCAACTGCAGGTAAACTGTCTGGTGGCTTCCTGTTCAAAATGTACGGTCTGCCAGCAGCGGCGATTGCTATCTGGCACTCTGCTAAGCCAGAGAACCGTGCAAAAGTGGGCGGTATCATGATCTCCGCAGCGCTGACCTCGTTCCTGACCGGTATCACCGAGCCGATCGAGTTCTCCTTCATGTTCGTTGCGCCGATCCTGTACGTTATCCACGCGATTCTGGCGGGCCTGGCGTTCCCAATCTGTATTCTGCTGGGTATGCGTGACGGTACGTCCTTCTCTCACGGTCTGATCGACTTCATCGTTCTGTCCGGTAACAGCAGCAAACTGTGGCTGTTCCCAATCGTGGGTGCGTGCTATGCCGTTGTTTACTACACCATCTTCCGCGTGCTGATTAAAGCACTGGACCTGAAAACCCCAGGCCGTGAAGATGCGACAGAAGACAGCAAAGCGGGCGCGACCAGCGAAATGGCTCCGGCACTGGTTGCCGCGTTCGGCGGTAAAGAGAACATCACTAACCTGGACGCGTGTATCACTCGTCTGCGTGTGAGCGTTGCCGACGTCGCGAAAGTAGACCAGCCGGGTCTGAAAAAACTGGGCGCAGCGGGCGTGGTTGTTGCAGGTTCTGGTGTACAGGCAATTTTCGGTACGAAATCCGATAACCTGAAAACCGAAATGGATGAATACATCCGCAACAACTAAGCTGTGACCTGGGGAGACTAAGGCAGCCGAATGGCTGCCTTTTTTATTTCTGTCTTAAAAAAATGCAGCAGCACGCTTTAACGGTCACTCTTCGTTCAGCTGATGAACATTCAGGAAAGAAATCGAGGGAGGAGGTTGAAAGGACAGGAGAAACTCGCTCATACTCTTGAATTGTGTCACGCACTCAACCAGAGCGTGTGTTAACAGCAATTGCTCGCGCCAGATTAAACAAAAAAGGAAAAGGTCATGGCTGAAGAAACGATTTTCAGTAAAATTATCCGTCGCGAAATCCCGTCGGATATCGTCTATCAGGATGAACTGGTAACGGCTTTCCGGGATATTTCCCCTCAGGCCCCGACGCACGTCCTTATCATTCCCAATATTCTGATTCCGACCGTAAACGACGTAAAAACCGAGCATGAAGTGGCGTTAGGTCGTATGCTGACGGTGGCCGCGAAAATCGCTGAACAGGAAGGCATTGCAGAAGACGGTTACCGTCTGATCATGAACTGCAACCGTCATGGTGGCCAGGAAGTTTATCATATTCACATGCATCTGCTGGGTGGACGTCCTCTGGGGCCGATGCTGGCACATAAAGGTCTTTGATATGCGTAAAGGGCGTATTGCAGCGCTGGTATTGACGATGATGATTGTGGGGTGCAGCTCGCGCCCGGCGATCCCCGTGAATGATGAACAGACGCTGGTGATGGAATCCTCCGTGCTTGCCGCGGGCATCACGGCGCAACAACCCGTGCTGACCATCAGTGAAATCAATTCCTCTGCCTCCTCTACGCTCTTTAATGAAAGACATGAACCCGTGACGGTCCACTACCGTTTTTTCTGGTATGACGTAAGAGGTCTTGAAATGCATCCGCTGGAGGCGCCGCGCAGCGTCACCATTCCGGCCAGATCGTCGGTAACGCTCTATGGCAGCGCCAACTATCTGGGTGCGCATAAGGTGAGACTTTATCTTTATCTCTAAGGGGTGAACCTTGATTAAAAACTTGAGCCGCTATGCGCTCGTGACAGCTTTCGCGCTGTTCCTGGCGGGGTGTGTGACCCGAACTGAACAGCCAGCGCCTGTGGAAGAGGCGAAACCGGGCACTGAACAGCCGACACAGCCAACGCAGCCGCAGCCAACCGTGCCGTCTGTGCCGTCTATTCCGTCACAGCCTGGCCCGATTGAGCATCCAGACCAGACGTCACAGCCCACGCCGCGCGTGCGCCATTACGACTGGAACGGCGCAATGCAGCCCATGGTCGGCAAAATGCTGCAGGCACAGGGCGTGACGGCAGGTAGCGTGTTGCTGGTTGATAGCGTAAACAACCGTACCAACGGTTCGCTGAACGCGGGTGAAGCGACAGAAACGCTGCGCAATGCGCTGGCAAACAACGGTAAGTTTACGCTGGTCTCGGCTCAGCAGCTCGCGGTAGCCAAACAGCAGCTGGGCCTGTCGCCGCAGGATAGCCTCGGCACACGCAGCAAGGCGATCGGCATTGCCCGTAACGTTGGCGCACAGTATGTGCTGTACTCTAACGCCACCGGTAACGTGAATACACCGGCCCTGCAGATGCAGCTGATGCTGGTTCAGACAGGCGAAATTATCTGGTCAGGTAAAGGTGCGGTTACGCAACAATGACAGCACGCGTGAAGAGATTCTGACGCGCTATTTTCCTCAGTACCGCCTTATCGCGCCGCAGGCCCACTCCGGGCTTGGCGGCGCGAGTTGCATTATTGCGCAGGGTGAGCAACGCCTGGTCCTGCGGCAAAATCACGATCCTTTCGCGCCTGCCTCCCATTTTCGTCGTCAGTTTCGTGCCCTGAGACGTCTTCCCTCAGATCTGGTACCCGCTCCTCGTTTTTTCAGACAGGGATGGATGGCCGTTGAGTATCTGGAAGGCGAGGTTAAAAGCGCGTTGCCGGACACGCCGCAGCTTGCGGCTATGCTGTATCATTTGCACCGGCAACCCCGTCTGGGATGGCGAATCACGTTATTTCCCTTGCTCGAACATTACTGGCAGCAAGCCCTGCCGGAGAGACGCAGCGCGGCGTGGCTGGCACAGCTCAAACGGCTGCGTAAAACGGGCGAGCCACAGCCGATTCGGCTCTCGCCGTTGCACATGGATGTTCATCCCGGAAATATTGTGCATACCCCGGCGGGGATCAGGCTGATCGACTGGGAATACGCCGGAGATGGCGATGTGGCGCTGGAGCTGGCAGCAGTCTGGACGGAGAGTGACGACGCGCGGCAGACGCTTATCAGGGACTACGCCGAGGTGGCGCGCATTGACGCCGACGCGCTGAGGCGTCAGGTCAAACGCTGGCGGCCATGGGTCGTCATGTTAATGGCTGGCTGGTTTGAAATGCGCTATCAGCAGTCAAGAGACAAACATTTTATTGCGCTGGCAGACGATGCCTGGCGTCAGTTATAAACGAAAGGATAAGAGAGGTGGATGTGGGTCCAGTCATGTTGGATGTAGAAGGGTTTGAACTGGATGCGGAGGAGCGTGAAATTCTGGCGCATCCGCTGGTGGGGGGCCTGATCCTGTTTACCCGCAACTATCACGATCCGGCGCAGCTGCGCGAGCTGGTGCGTCAGATCCGCGCCGCGTCGCGCAATCATCTGGTGGTCGCCGTCGATCAGGAAGGCGGCCGCGTGCAGCGTTTTCGCGAAGGGTTTACCCGCCTGCCGGCGGCCCAGTCTTTTGCCGCGCTGCTCGGCACGGAAGAGGGCGGGACACTGGCACAGGAGGCCGGCTGGCTGATGGCCAGTGAAATGATTGCCATGGATATCGACATCAGTTTTGCCCCGGTGCTGGACGTGGGGCATATCAGCGCCGCCATTGGCGAGCGCTCGTATCATGACGATCCGCGCATTGCGCTGGCCATGGCGACCCGCTTCATTGACGGCATGCACGATGCCGGGATGAAAACCACCGGGAAACACTTCCCTGGCCACGGGGCGGTAACGGCGGACTCGCATAAAGAGACCCCGCGCGATCCGCGCCCGGAAGCGGAAATTCGCGCCAAAGATATGTCGGTGTTCAGGTCGCTTATCACCGACAACAAGCTGGATGCCATCATGCCTGCGCACGTGATTTACAGCGACGTTGATCCGCGTCCTGCCAGCGGCTCTCCGCACTGGCTGAAAACCGTTCTGCGTCAGGAGCTGGGCTTCAATGGCGTGATTTTCTCTGACGATCTATCAATGGAAGGGGCGGCGATTATGGGCAGCTACGCTGAACGCGGTCAGGCGTCGCTGGATGCAGGTTGCGATATGATCCTGGTCTGCAATAATCGTAAAGGTGCCGTTAGCGTGCTGGATAACCTGTCGCCGATCAATGCAGAGCGTGTTACACAATTGTATCATAAAGGTTCATTTAGCCGTCAGGAGCTGATGGATTCGGCGCGCTGGAAGACGGTCAACGCCCGGCTTGAAGACCTGAATGAGCGCTGGCAGGCACATAAAGCCAGCCTGTAAACCCTCCCGGAAGGCGTAGCGTGGTGAGAAGACGATGATCATCTATTTACACGGTTTTGACTCAAACAGTCCTGGTAATCATGAGAAGGTGCTGCAGCTGCAGTTTATCGATCCGGATGTCCGGTTGATCAGCTACAGCACGCGCCATCCGAAGCATGATATGCAGCACCTGCTCAAAGAGGTGGACAAGATGTTGCAGCTCAACGTCGACGATCGGCCGTTGATTTGCGGCGTGGGGCTGGGCGGCTACTGGGCAGAGCGGATTGGCTTCCTGTGTGACATCCGTCAGGTGGTATTCAATCCCAACCTTTTCCCGAACGAAAACATGGAAGGCAAAATCGACCGCCCGGAAGAGTATATCGATATTGCGACCAAGTGCGTCAGCAATTTTCGGGAGAAAAACCGTGACCGCTGCCTGGTGATCCTGTCGCGTAACGATGAGGCTCTCAACAGCCACCGGGCTGCAGAACTGCTGCATCATTACTATGAAATTGTCTGGGACGAAGAACAGACCCACAAGTTTAAGAATATCTCCCCGCATCTGCAGCGCATCAAAGCCTTTAAAACGCTGGGCTAAACCACAGCCTGCCACTTCGGAAACCCGGTCGCGAACGCGCACCGGGTTTCTTTTTGTCCAGAATTGTCTACTTTTAAGCCATCAAAACTTGATGCATATCAATTTTGGTATGACCAATGCGCCTGACGTGGTATTCTCAATGCACCTGAATGGTTTCAGTGCTGTAACCTGTTGTTAATTAAGGGTTATTTTTATAACTTTTAATTAACAATTGGTTAATAATTTGAGGGGGTCACGTTGACTACGCCATTGAAAAAGATAGTGATTGTAGGCGGTGGTGCTGGCGGGCTGGAGCTGGCGACACAGTTGGGTAAGAAGCTGGGGCGCGGTAAAAAAGCCAAAATCACGCTGGTGGATCGTAACCACAGCCACCTGTGGAAACCGCTGCTGCACGAAGTAGCGACCGGCTCTCTGGACGAGGGCGTGGACGCGCTCAGCTATCTGGCGCACGCGCGCAACCATCATTTCCAGTTCCAGCTGGGCTCGGTGGTGGACATCAACCGTGAAAGCAAAACCATCACTCTGGCAGAACTGCGTGATGAAAAAGGGGAGCTGTTGGTTCCTGAGCGCAAGCTGCCGTACGACACCCTGGTCATGGCGCTGGGCAGTACCTCCAACGACTTCAACACGCCGGGCGTGAAAGAGCACTGTATCTTCCTCGATAACCCGCACCAGGCGCGTCGTTTCCATCAGGAAATGCTGAACCTGTTCCTGAAGTACACCAGCAATATGGGTGCGAACGGTAAGGTCAATATCGCCATTGTCGGCGGCGGTGCGACGGGCGTTGAGCTGTCCGCTGAGCTGCACAATGCGGTGAAGCAGCTGCACAGCTACGGTTACAAAGGGTTAACGAACGAAGCGCTGAACGTCACGCTGGTCGAAGCCGGTGAACGCATTCTGCCTGCGCTGCCTCCGCGTATTTCCGGTGCGGCGCACAATGAACTCACCAAGCTGGGCGTGCGGGTGCTGACGCAGACCATGGTGACCAGCGCCGACGAAGGCGGCCTGCACACCAAAGACGGCGAGTATATCAAAGCGGATCTGATGGTCTGGGCGGCAGGTATCAAAGCGCCTGACTTTATGAAAGATATCGGCGGCCTGGAAACCAACCGCATTAATCAGCTGGTCACGGAGCCAACGCTGCAAACCACGCGTGACCCTGAAATCTTTGCTATCGGTGACTGTGCCTCCTGCGCCCGTCCTGAAGGTGGATTCGTGCCGCCGCGCGCCCAGGCTGCACACCAGATGGCAAGCCTGGTCCTGCACAACATTCTGGCGCAGTACAAAGGCAAGCCAATGAAGGCCTATGTTTACAAAGACCACGGTTCTCTGGTGTCTCTGTCAAACTTCTCAACCGTCGGCAGCCTGATGGGCAACCTGATGCGCGGCTCGATGATGGTAGAAGGGCGCATTGCCCGCTTCGTGTACATCTCCCTGTACCGTATGCACCAGATTGCGCTGCACGGCTACTTCAAAACCGGGCTGATGATGCTGGTGGGCAGAATCAACCGCGTGATCCGTCCGCGTCTGAAGCTGCACTAATCTTTCACTCCCTCCGGGCTCTCCGGAGGGAGTTTTTAGCATTTCATGCTGTAGATCACAGTTTGACTGCTTAAGAGTTCTCCTAAATAGAATATATCTCCTCGCTATGCCCCTTTTTTGATCCTTTATCTGATTGGCGAAGCCGTGCCTCCATTGCAAAATTGTTACCAATAGCAACAAAGGAGGAAGTCCCGTGAATAAATCAATGTTGGCGGGTATAGGGATTGGCGTCGCGGCTGCGTTAGGTGTGGCTGCCGTTGCCAGTCTCAACGTATTAGACCGCGGCCCGCAGTATGCGCAGGTGGTTTCTGCTACACCGATTAAAGAAACGGTAAAAACGCCTCGTCAGGAGTGCCGTAACGTCTCCGTGACGCATCGTCGTCCGGTGCAGGATGAAAACCGTATCGCCGGTTCTGTTCTGGGCGCGGTAGCGGGTGGCGTGATTGGTCACCAGTTCGGCGGCGGCCGGGGTAAAGATGTGGCTACCGTGGTCGGCGCGCTGGGTGGCGGCTATGCCGGTAACCAGGTGCAGGGCGCGATGCAGGATAACGATACCTACACCACGACTCAGCAACGCTGCAAAACCGTCTATGACAAGTCGGAAAAAATGCTGGGTTATGACGTGACGTACAAAATTGGCGATCAGCAGGGCAAAATCCGCATGGATAAAGACCCGGGCACGCAAATTCCGCTCGATGGAAATGGTCAGCTGGTTCTGAATAACAAAGTGTAAAAAAGATGTTCTCTGAATTTAGCTCCTCATGCGCTCAGGCTGAGGAGCTTTTTTTTTGCTTCAGATTTTGAGTAGCTCAGGCCACATCCGCAGCGTGGTGTCGCTTATATTCTGCAGTTTTTCCAGCGTTGCCCCTTCACGGGCGCTGATTGACATCCCCTGCAAAATACAGCTCAGGTATTGCGCCAGCAGCTGAGGGTTGCACTGTGCAGGGAGTTCACCGCGCTGCTGCCGCTGAGCCAGAAAGGCGCTCAGCGTCTCCTCCTGCATGGCATGACGCGATTTCACCGTATTGGCAATCTCTTTCGAGGACGCCGCCAGGGTGGCAGAGGTGTTAATCATAAAGCAGCCCGCAGGCGTGTCCTTACTGGTGAAGCAGGTCGCGACGGCGGTGAAGTAATCTCGAAGCGCCTGTTCAACGCTTTTCTCTTCACAAAACAGCTGGGCTTCGTGTTTCGCCGCAAAGCGCGAAATGTATCTGTCCAGCACTGCCCTGAACAGCCCCTCTTTATTGGTAAATTCGGCATAGAGCGTCGGCGCTTTGGCGCCGGTGGCTTCTACCAGATCGGAAAGCGAGGTTGCTTCATACCCATGTTGCCAGAAGAGAGTCATGGCCTTATCAAGCGCTGCATCCCTGTCAAACACTTTTGGTCGGCCACGGCTTTTCTTTGCACAACTCGTGACGTCGGTTGTCATGTGCCGTTGGTCCTCTGTTGGTTTGTTGAATGACCATTATAAAAATAAACGCAAGTCACCACCAGCGCTGAATGCTTAAAAATAAATTAATCATATGAGTATGAAAAATAAAGACTTTAAAATTAAGTTAACGACCATTATAAAATTGTGTTGACGTGTGAGATGGATCACATTTATGATTTCCCTATCGATCGTTAACTAAATAGCTAACGACCTCCAAATTCATCTGCTAAAGGTAAACATCATGAAAAACGTAAAAACCCTCATCGCTGCTGCTGTCCTGAGTTCACTCTCTTTCGCAAGCTTTGCTGCTGTACAGGTACAGTCCACCCCGGTCGATCAGCATAAAGTCGGGACGATCTCTGCCTCTGCCGGGACTAACCTGGGTTCACTGGAAGATCAGCTGGCGCAAAAAGCGCAAGAGATGGGTGCAAAATCTTACCGCATCACCTCTGTGACCGGTCCTAACACCCTGCACGGCACCGCCGTCATCTACAAATAAGCCGGGCATAAACCCTCATTTATGCCACTGCAATAAAAAACGCCCTGCTTAGCAGGGCGTTTTTTTATTTATGATTTACATCGATTGCTGGATGACATCGTGATGCCGGGTGACGTCGGTCGGCATGCCTGAGCGGGCCTCCATTGCGCGCTCCATCACCTCGCTGTTGGTATTCGCATTCGTTTTAAAGCTTACCATCGCGGCATTCAGGTTAATGGGCAGCGTCTGCGGGTCATCGCCAATGTTTTTCGATAGCGGCTGGTGAATTTCAACCAGCCGCACGCCGCCCGGCTCCTCAGAAACCTTGATCGGCGTATTGATAATATTGACTTTCGTACCCGGCGTAACGACGTTAAACAGCGTTTTGATATCGTCATCGCGCAGACGAATGCAGCCGGAGCTGACGCGCATGCCGATGCCAAAGTCCGCATTCGTTCCGTGCAGCAGGTAAACGCCGCCGTAGGCCGCCAGACGGATCGCGTGGTGACCCATCGGGTTATCCGGGCCTGCTGGCACCACGGCTGGAAGATCGATGCCCTGAGCTTTATAACGGGCACGAATATTGGCCGTTGGTGTCCAGGTTGGATTCGCGCGTTTATCCGAGACGGTGGTGACCATCGTCGGCGTCAGGGTGTCGCCGCCCAGCTGACCAATACCAATCGGGTAGACGGTCACCTCATTTTTACCCGGCGGGTAATAGTACAGACGCAGCTCCGCCAGATTTATGACGATCCCCTCACGCGGAGCGTCCGGCAGGATAGTCTGTAACGGGATAGTCAATACGCTGCCCGCGCGCGGGACGTAGGGGTCGACGCCAGGGTTCGCCTGCAGCAGGGCCAGAAAACCAACGTTATATTTTTTGGCAATGGCTTCCAGCGAACCGCCATTATTTTCAACCACATGAAAGCGGTTTTCCCCCACCACCTTGCTGCCGGGCGGAGGAAGGGGCCAGGTATTTGCGCGAGCGGGAAGCGCAACGGCAACGGTGGCTGCCAGCGCAAACAGGGTTAACCAGCGAGTCATACGCGAAGAGATCATCACCATAGTCCATATAAATGATAAGGTTATTGTTTTATAAAGCGTTAAAGATAATTATGGCGAATGGGTGTGTCGGGAAGATCGGGTGAAGTGCAAAGAGTTTGTAAATTGTCCCCCGTTAGCGCTGGGCTAACGGGGGAAGGGAGGTTAGGCGATCGCATTCTCTTCCAGCTGGCGCATAAAGTTACGCACCCAGTCCATGCGGGTTTTGCGCTCCGTCAGCTCCTGGGTAAATTTCAGACGCGTTGGGCCATCCAGACGGAAATGCTGCGGCTGTTTTTGCAGCAGACCGATGAGCCACATCGGGTTGACGTGGTTCTTCTCGGCGAACTCAATCACGCCGCCTTTTTCGTTGCCTTCAAGCTTGCGAATGCCCAGCTTCTGCGCCTGCTGGCGCAGGCGCGCGATATCCAGCAGATTTCGCGCCGCATCGGGCAATAGACCAAAGCGGTCGATCAGCTCAACCTTAATCTCTTCCAGCTCGTTTTCCGTCTTCGCGCTGGCGATGCGCTTGTAGAACGACAGGCGGGTATTTACATCCGGAATGAAATCGTCCGGCAGCAGGGAAGGCATGCGCAGCTCGACCTCGGTCTGCTGGCTGGTGAGATCTTCCAGCGACGGCTCGCGCCCGGCCTTCAGGGCATCAACCGCGTTTTCCAGCAGTTCCATATAGAGCGAGAAGCCGATGGTCTCCATCGAGCCGCTCTGGTCCTCACCCAGCAGCTCACCGGCACCGCGGATCTCGAGATCGTGCGTGGCCAGCGCGAAGCCTGCACCGAGGTCTTCCAGCGAGGCGATGGCTTCCAGACGCTTTTGCGCGTCGGTGGTCATCGCTTTTGGATGCGGCGTCAGCAGCCAGGCGTAGGCCTGATGGTGCGAACGCCCGACGCGGCCACGCAGCTGGTGAAGCTGCGCCAGGCCAAAGTGATCCGCACGTTCAATGATGATGGTGTTCGCCGTCGGAATGTCGATCCCGGTTTCGATGATGGTGGTACACACCAGCACGTTAAAGCGCTGATGGTGGAAGTCGTTCATCACCCGTTCCAGCTCGCGCTCGCGCATCTGCCCGTGACCGATAGCAATGCGCGCTTCCGGCACCAGCTCCGCCAGCCTGTCGGCCGCTTTCTGGATGTTTTCCACGTCGTTGTACAGGTAATAGACCTGACCCCCGCGCAGCACTTCACGCAGAATGGCCTCACGCACCACAAGATTATCGTATTCGCGGACGAAGGTTTTTACCGCCAGACGGCGCGCCGGCGGCGTGGCAATAATCGACAGATCGCGCATGCCGCTCATCGCCATGTTCAGGGTTCTCGGGATCGGCGTCGCGGTCAGGGTCAGGATATCGACGTCGGCGCGCATCGCTTTGATACGTTCCTTATGACGCACCCCGAAGCGGTGCTCTTCGTCGACGATCAGCAGCCCCAAATCTTTCCACTTCACGTCGCTTTGCAGCAGCTTGTGGGTACCGATCAGAATGTCAATTTTGCCTTCGCTTGCCTGCTCCAGGATCTGCGCCTGCTCTTTGGTGCTGCGAAAACGTGACAGCATCTCGATGCGTACCGGCCAGTTGGCGAAGCGGTCGCGGAAGTTGTCGAAATGCTGCTGAGCGAGCAGGGTGGTTGGCACCAGCACCGCCACCTGCTTGTTGTTTTCCACCGCAAGGAAGGCGGCGCGCATCGCCACTTCGGTTTTACCGAAGCCGACGTCGCCGCACACTAAACGGTCCATCGCCAGCGGCTGGCACATGTCGCTCAGCACGGCGTTAATGGCCTGAGCCTGATCCGGCGTGGTTTCAAACGGGAAGCTGTCGCAGAAGAGCTGATACTGTTCCTTATCATGCTTAAAGGCGAAGCCCTCTTTGGCCGCGCGCTGGGCGTAGATATCCAGCAGCTCGGCGGCCACGTCGCGCACTTTTTCCGCGGCCTTCTGGCGCGCGCGCGCCCAGGCGTCGCCGCCCAGCTTGTGCAGCGGCGCGTTCTCTTCGGCACCGCCCGCGTAGCGGCTGATCAGATGCAGGGACGACACCGGGACATACAGTTTGGCGTCGTTGGCGTAGGTCAGCATCAGGTATTCACCTTTAATGCCGCCCGCCTCGAGCGTGGTCATGCCCTGATAGCGCCCAACGCCATGCTCCAGGTGCACAATCGGCTGGCCCGGATGCAGCTCGGCCAGGTTGCGGATCAGCGTGTCCGGGTTGATGGTTCGACGGCTGTCCTGACGACGGCGCGCGACGCGCTCGCCCAGCAGGTCGCTTTCGCAAATCAGCGCCAGGTTGTTGAGCGTGTCGATGAACCCATGCTCGGCGGCGCCAATCATCAGGTAACGGCCGTTTCCGGTCGCTTCGCTCAGGCGCAGGATGCGCTTCGGCGCCACCTTAATGCGTCCCAGCAGCTCACCTAACGCTTCGCGACGGCCTTCACTCTCAACGGAGAACACCACCGGGCCGGTAAACGACTCCAGAAACTTGCGCAGATTATCCAGCGGGGATTTCTGCTGCGCCTGGACGGCCAGGCCCGGCAGCGTCCGGAAGGCGAGGTTGGTGTTGGCGGCCTTGTCGTCAAGCGAATCGGTTTTCAGCTGCATGCGCGGCCAGCGCTTCAGCTCGGCGTTGAGCTCGTCGGTACGCAGCCACAGCGCCTCCGGCGGCAGCAGCGGACGCATCGGGTCAACGCCCCGGTTTTCGAAGCGAGCGCGGATTTCGCTTTCAAAGCGGCTGGCGCTGGCGTCGATATCCCCGGTGTTAACAATCAGGGTGTTCGCCGGGAAGTAGCTGAACAGGGCAGGGAGCGGCTCGCTGAAGAACAGCGGCTGCCAGTATTCGATCCCGGCAGGCAGCGTGCCTTTGCTGACCTGTTGATAAATATGTTCCGCGTCGCGCTTCACCTCGAACTTATCGCGCCACTGGCTGCGGAACAGTTCGATAGCGGTTTTGTCCGTCGGGAACTCATGCGCGGGCAGTAAATTGATGGACTCGACCTCCTCCAGCGTGCGCTGGGTGTCGGCGTCGAAGACGCGCAGGCTGTCGATTTCATCATCGAAAAAGTCCAGACGATACGGCTGGTCGCTGCCCATCGGGTAAAGGTCGAGCAGCGCGCCGCGGGTCGCGTATTCCCCGTGCTCCATCACCTGATCGACGTGGCGATACCCGGCGCCGTCAAGCTGCGCCCGCAGGGCATCACGGGACAGGCGCTGGCCTTTTTTCATTACCAGCGCATGGCCATGCAGGTAGCTGTGCGGACAGACGCGCTGCATCAGGGTGTTTACCGGCACAATCAGCACGCCGCGCTGCATGGTCGGGAGTTGATACAGCGTCGACAGGCGCGAGGAGATGATCTCCTGGTGCGGGGAGAAGCTGTCATAGGGCAGCGTTTCCCAGTCGGCCAGGCTGAACACCAGATTATCGGTGAACTGGCGAATTTCATCGTGCAGGCGCAGGGCGTTTTGCATATCCGGGGCAACCAGGATCACCGGGCCAGGATGACGCTCAGCAATTTCCGCCACCAGCGTGGCGCACGCTGCGCCCGTGAGTTCACCCAGCTGGCGCTGGTCGCCCGCTTTGACAGGCAAGGAATAACGATAGTGTTCAGGCATGGCTATGTCAGAGTCTCTTATGGATATACCAACAGTATTGGGGCATATCACTGATACGCAATGTCTTTATTATCCTCGATCGTTTTACATAAGCAAATCGTAACCGCACGGCGGGGTTATACGCCCCCGAAAGGGGGCGGAGAGGGCATTAACGGGTGGTCGGCGAGAGCGTAAGCGTCGAAGGCGGAGAAAAGAAAATGTCCCCGAACAGCGCGGTGGAGAGTTTACGCACCCCCAGCCCGGCCAGGGTACAGATAAGCAGGCTGGCAAACGGGTAGACCAGAATTAAGGTGAGTTCGGCCCAGACCGGCCAGTAAGCGGCATTCATCTCGCCAATCAGGAACAGGCTAAAGGCCTCAATGAGGATGCGGTGGGTGGTATAAATCGCAATGGTATTGGAGCCAATCACGTTCAGCAGGTTGTCAGGGTGAACGGCATAGCGCTGCTCAACGCTGTAGAACAGCTTCATGATCAGCACAATCGACAGCAAGGAGAGCAGCAGCGGAACGTTAGCAAACCACAGCACCACGGAGACGGCGGCGAAAGCGCCCGTTGCCAGCCAGGTGCGGCGCAGGTTTAGATTTTTCATCCATGCCATCAGCTCAGCGCCATACCACGCCCCGAGGCTGTAGTAGATCATGTTGCGTACCACGCTGTTCATTCCCCACCACGGCAGCGGCAGGAAGTTGATCGCGATGCTTGCCAGCGCCAGCAGTCCCAGCATCGGCAGCTTCCAGCGGCTCAGCAGTTTACACAACGTGAAGTAGACCACCAGGGCATACAGATACCACAGGCTGGTGCTGGCGGTGAGCATCCCTTGCACAAATCCCAGGAGCGAATCGGCGTAGGCCGCGTTCGACGAGGTGGCAACCTCGCGATCGGGCGCCAGCCAGGCGTTCAGGTGGGTCAGCGCCTGCCATTGCAGAATCCCCCACAGCGCCAGAACCCAGACAATGCTCCAGATTCGCTTGTCGAGGCTGGTTCGCCAGTCCACCTCGTCAATATAACGACGGATCAGATAGCCGGAGATAAAGAAAAAGACCGGCATACGGAAGGGGGCGAGATAGAGATTAAAATAGATCCAGCATTTGGCGAGAAGGCCAGAGAGCGGGTGTTGCAGCCCGATCAGGTGCGGATAAAACGTGATAACTGAATGGTAGATAACCACCAGGCAGATACACAGCCCTTTTATCTGGTTAATCCATAATGCTTTTTGCTTCATTGTTCGCAACTACCTTATTGCCTTAGACGAACGAGCAATTGTTGTTAAACGAAACCGGGCTGTAATGGGTAACAGTCTGTATCAGGAGGTTTTTCGGAAAAGGTGGAGGTTACGAGGTGCGGTTTCAGATATTAGTATCCTGATTTATCTGAATTTTTTGGAAAAATGATTACCAAAGCTTACGGTTTCAGTCATTTACGCTTAACGGATTCGCTTATATACTCGTGGGTCTGCTATCAGCAAACAGACGGACTTCATGTATCAACCTGTCGCACTCTTCATAGGCTTACGCTACATGCGTGGGCGCGCCGCGGACCGCTTCGGTCGCTTTGTCTCCTGGCTTTCGACTATTGGCATTACGCTTGGCGTGATGGCACTGGTGACGGTGCTTTCCGTCATGAATGGCTTCGAGCGCGAGCTGCAAAACAACATCCTGGGGCTGATGCCGCAGGCCGTACTCTCATCCACTAACGGTTCGGTTAACCCACAGCGGCTGCCGGAAAGCGCGGCGAAGTTACAGGGCGTCACGCGCGTTGCGCCGTTGACCACCGGCGACGTGGTGCTGCAAAGCGCCCGCAGCGTGGCGGTCGGCGTGATGCTGGGTATTGACCCGGCGCAAAAAGACCCGCTGACGCCGTATCTCGTAAACGTGAAGCAGACCGATCTGCAAGCCGGAAAATACAACGTGATTCTGGGTGAGCAGCTTGCCGGTCAGCTTGGCGTCAACCGCGGCGATCAGCTGCGCGTGATGGTGCCTTCAGCCAGCCAGTTTACGCCGATGGGGCGCCTGCCAAGCCAGCGCCTGTTTACCGTGGTTGGGACCTTTGCCGCCAACAGTGAAGTCGATGGTTACCAGATGCTGGTTAACATTCAGGACGCGTCACGCCTGATGCGCTACCCGGCCGGCAATATCACCGGCTGGCGCCTGTGGCTCGACGCGCCGCTGAAGGTCGATACCCTCAGCCAGCAAAAACTGCCGGACGGCACCAAATGGCAGGACTGGCGCGAGCGTAAAGGCGAGCTGTTCCAGGCCGTGCGGATGGAGAAAAACATGATGGGGCTGCTGCTGAGCCTGATCGTCGCCGTGGCTGCTTTTAACATCATCACCTCGCTGGGACTGATGGTGATGGAGAAGCAGGGCGAGGTCGCTATCCTGCAAACCCAGGGGCTGACGCCGCGGCAGATCATGGCCGTGTTTATGGTGCAGGGGGCCAGCGCCGGTATCATCGGCGCGCTGCTCGGGGCGGTGCTGGGTGCGCTGCTTGCCAGCCAGCTCAACAATTTAATGCCGATCATCGGCGCGCTGCTTGACGGCGCGGCGCTGCCGGTGGCCATCGAGCCGCTGCAGGTGGTCGGTATTGCGCTGGCCGCGATGGCCATTGCGCTGCTTTCTACGCTTTATCCTTCCTGGCGCGCTGCCGCCACTCAACCCGCTGAGGCTTTACGTTATGAATAAGATCCTGTTGCAATGCGACAACCTGTCCAAACGCTATCAGGAAGGCACTGTGCAAACCGACGTGCTGCACAATGTGAGCTTTAGCGTGGGCGAAGGCGAGATGATGGCGATTGTCGGCAGCTCCGGCTCCGGTAAAAGTACCTTATTACATCTGCTGGGCGGGCTGGATACTCCAACCAACGGCGACGTGATTTTCTCCGGCCAGCCGATGAGCAAAATGTCCTCAGCGGCGAAGGCCGAGCTGCGTAACCGCGAGCTGGGCTTTATCTACCAGTTCCACCACCTGCTGCCGGATTTCACGGCGCTGGAAAACGTGGCGATGCCGCTGCTGATTGGCAAAAAGAAACCGGCAGAAATTAACGCCCGCGCCAGCGACATGCTGAAAGCGGTAGGGCTGGGCCATCGCGGAAACCACCGTCCGTCGGAGCTGTCCGGCGGCGAGCGTCAGCGCGTGGCGATTGCCCGTGCGCTGGTCAACAACCCGCGTCTGGTGCTGGCGGATGAGCCTACCGGTAACCTGGACGCCCGCAACGCGGACAGTATTTTCCAGCTTCTGGGCGAGCTGAACGCCTCGCAGGGCACCGCGTTTCTGGTAGTGACCCACGATCTGCAGCTGGCAAAACGCATGGGGCGCCAGCTTGAGATGCGCGACGGCCATCTGAACGCGGAACTGACCCTGATGGGAGCAGAGTAATGGCGTCACCGTTATCGTTACTCATCGGTTTACGTTTTAGCCGCGGCCGCCGTCGCGGCGGCATGGTGTCGCTGATCTCCGTTATCTCGACCATCGGTATTGCGCTGGGTGTGGCGGTGCTGATCGTCGGCCTGAGCGCCATGAACGGCTTCGAGCGCGAGCTGAATAACCGTATTCTGGCGGTCGTGCCGCACGGGGAGATCGAACCGGTTAACCAGCCGTGGACGAACTGGAGCGACGCCCTGAACAAAGTGGAAAAAGTGCCCGGCATCGCCGCGGCTGCGCCCTACATTAACTTTACCGGGCTGGTGGAGAGCGGGGTAAACCTGCGCGCCATCCAGGTGAAAGGGGTGAATCCGACGCAGGAAGCGCGCCTCAGCGCGCTGCCGAACTACGTGCAGAACGGCGCGTGGGCCAACTTCAGGGCGGGCGAGCAGCAGATCATCATGGGTAAAGGCGTTGCTGATGCCCTGAAGGTGAAGCAGGGCGACTGGGTGTCAATCATGATCCCGAATGCCAGCGCCGATCACAAACTGCAGCAGCCAAAGCGCGTGCGCCTGCACGTTACCGGTATTCTTCAGCTGAGCGGTCAGCTTGACCACAGCTTTGCGATGGTGCCGATGGAGGATGCACGCCAGTATCTCGACATGGGCGACAGCGTGACGGGCATTGCCATTAAGGTGAACGACGTCTTTAACGCTAACAAACTGGTGCGCGACGCGGGCAGCGTGACCAATAACTATGTCTACATCAAAAGCTGGATCGGCACTTACGGCTATATGTACCGTGATATCCAGATGATCCGCGCCATTATGTATCTGGCGATGGTGCTGGTGATCGGTGTCGCGTGCTTTAATATCGTCTCGACGCTGGTGATGGCGGTCAAAGACAAGAGCGGCGACATCGCCGTGCTGCGTACCCTTGGGGCAAAAGACGGTCTTATTCGCGCCATTTTCGTCTGGTACGGTTTGCTGGCGGGGCTGTTCGGCAGCCTGTGCGGCGTGGTGATTGGCGTGGTGGTTTCCCTGCAGCTAACGCCGATTATCAACGGGATTGAAAAGCTTATTGATCACCAGTTCCTGTCGGGTGATATCTATTTTATTGACTTCCTGCCGTCAGAACTGCACTGGCTGGATGTTTTTTATGTGCTGCTTACAGCACTTTTACTGAGTCTGCTGGCAAGCTGGTATCCGGCGCGTCGCGCAAGCCGAATTGATCCGGCGAGGGTATTAAGTGGCCAGTAATTACGTCACGATCTAGCGGCTTTCGGGTCGCCAGATCGAAAGAGGAATGCGTTATGTATTATGGATTTGATATTGGCGGCACCAAGATTGCGCTCGGCGTGTTTGATAAAGACCTCAAACTGCAGTGGGAAACCCGCGTTCCCACGCCGCGCGACAGCTACGACGAATTTTTAACCGCCATTGCCGCGCTGGTGGCGCAGGCCGATGAACGCTTTGGCGTGAAAGGCAGCGTCGGCATTGGTATTCCGGGCATGCCGGAAACCGACGACGGTACGCTTTACGCGGCCAACGTGCCTGCCGCCAGCGGTAAACCGCTGCGCGCCGATCTCTCCGCGCTCCTTGAACGCGACGTGCGTTTAGATAACGACGCCAACTGCTTTGCGCTCTCCGAAGCCTGGGATGATGAGTTCCGTCAATATCCGCTGGTGATGGGGCTGATCCTCGGTACCGGCGTCGGCGGAGGAATCGTCATCAACGGTAAGCCCATCACCGGCCGCAGCTACATCACCGGCGAGTTTGGTCATATCCGCCTGCCGGTGGATGCGCTGGAGGTCGTCGGCCGTGATTTCCCGCTGACCCGCTGCGGCTGCGGGCAGCACGGTTGTATTGAGAACTACCTGTCAGGCCGCGGGTTTGCATGGCTTTACGAACACTTCTATCATCAGAAACTTGAGGCCCCTCAAATCATTACCCTGTGGGAGCAAGGGGATGCGCAGGCGCGTGAGCACGTCGAGCGCTATCTGGATCTGCTGGCGGTGTGTCTGGGCAATATTCTCACCATCGTCGACCCGGATCTGCTGGTGATCGGGGGAGGGCTCTCAAACTTTACCGCGATTACGGAACGGTTGTCCGGGCGTTTGCCCCGACACTTATTGCCGGTTGCCCGCGTGCCGCGTATTGAACGCGCGCGACACGGGGACGCAGGAGGCATGCGCGGAGCCGCATTCCTTCATCTCACCGATTAGTTTACGAGGTTTCTATGCTGTCGCGTCGCCAGGGTCGACTCAGCCGTTTTCGCAAAAATAAACGCCGCTTGCGTGAGCGCTTGCGCCAGCGGATCTTTTTCAGAGACAGAATGATGCCAGAAGCGATGGATAAACCCAGAGTGGTGGTGCTGACCGGGGCGGGGATCTCCGCCGAGTCAGGAATTCGAACCTTCCGCGCGGCGGACGGGCTGTGGGAAGAGCACCGCGTGGAGGATGTTGCCACGCCGGAAGGCTTTGCCCGTGACCCGGATCTTGTGCAGGCGTTTTATAACGCCCGCCGTCGTCAGCTTCAGCAGCCTGACGTCGCGCCGAATGCCGCGCATCTGGCGCTGGCGAAGCTGGAAGAGGCGCTGGGCGATCGTTTTCTGCTGGTGACGCAGAATATCGACAACCTTCACGAGCGGGCCGGTAACAAGAACATCATCCATATGCACGGCGAGCTGCTCAAGGTTCGCTGCGCCTGGAGCGGTCAGGTGCTGGACTGGAAAGAGGACGTGCTGCCGGAGGATAAGTGCCACTGCTGCCAGTTCCCGTCGCGCCTGCGTCCGCACGTGGTCTGGTTCGGCGAAATGCCGCTGGGAATGGATGAGATCTACAGCGCGCTGGCGATGGCCGACGTGTTTATCGCCATCGGTACATCCGGCCACGTTTACCCGGCGGCGGGGTTTGTTCACGAAGCGCGGCTGCACGGTGCGCATACGGTAGAGCTCAATCTTGAGCCAAGCCAGGTGGGCAGCGAGTTTGAAGAGAAACACTACGGCCTGGCAAGCACGGTTGTTCCGGAGTTTGTCGACAAGCTGCTGAAAGGGCTGTAACGGCAATCGCCTGAAAAGGCACCCGCCGGGCGGGTGCCTTTTTATTTAAGAATGAAAGAAGGCCAGCGTCTTCTCCAGCGATTTAGCCTGCTCGTCCAGCGAAAGCGCCGCCGCAGAGATCTGCTGAACCAGTGAAGCGTTCTGCTGGGTGGTGCTGTCCATCTGGTTGACGGCGGTACTGACCTGGCTAATCCCCCGATTCTGCTCGTCCAGCGCCTGAACAATGTCGTTGATGACCAGATGCACGTGCGACACCGCCTCAATCACCTGTTTCATCATTACGCCGGTCTCATTGACCAGCTCGACGCCTTTGCTGACGCGGCCTGAGGACTCGGCAATCAGCTGAGAGATCTCTTTGGCCGCGTTAGCGCTTCGCTGGGCAAGGTTGCGTACTTCACCTGCGACTACCGCGAAACCGCGTCCCTGTTCACCTGCGCGCGCCGCTTCAACGGCCGCATTCAGCGCCAGAATATTGGTCTGGAAGGCGATGCCATCGACGATACTGTTAATCTCACCGATCTTGCGCGCGCTCTCATCAATCTCGCCGATCACCACGACCACGTCGTTCACCAGTGTTTCTCCATGTCCGGCGAGCGTCGCAGCGCGATCGGTCAGGGTGGTCGCCTTGTGGGCGTTATCGGCATTGTTCTTCACCGTAACCGAAATCTCTTCCATGCTGGCAGCGGTTTCAACAATCGCCGCCGCCTGTTCCTCGGTACGCGAGGCGAGGTCAAGGTTGCCCGCCGAAATTTCGCTGGTCCCGCCGTGCACGGAGTGGCTGGCTTCGCTGATGTTGTCGACGATGCGCTTGAGCTGCGTCTGCATGGTGTGCAGGGCATAAAAAATGCTGTGGGTATCTCCGGAGCGCACCGGGATGGTGTTGTTCAGATCCCCGCGGGCGACGGCCAGGGCGATCCCGGCGGCCTCGGAAGGTTCTCCCCCCACCGGACGGTCAACCTTGCGGGTAAAAATCTGGGCCATCACCAGGCTAACCGCAACGATGCTTAACACCATCATGATGATGGCCTTCAGTAAAAATGCGCGCGCTTCGGCCATCACTTCGCTGACCGGGGTGATGATGGCGAGTTTCCACGGCGTCTGGCTATTACCGACGGCGATCGCCTGCCAGGTGATAAACACCTCTTCTTTCAGCAGCGGATCGTTTACCCGAGTGACGTCATGTCCTGCAATGTGACCCGCGTAAGGCTTGCCTGCCGCACCTTTTTCCGGGCTGGACACCACGTTATTGCCCGCAGACAGGAGCAGGGCGTAGCCTGTGCCGTTCCACGGTTTAATGGCGCCAATCATGGACTGCAGCGTGGCGAGCGAGAAGTCAGAGGTGACTGAGCCCAGAAACTGACCGTCACGCATGATGGGGGCGGCAATTGAGGTGAGCATCACGTCCACGCCGTTGTAGGGGTAAATATAGGGTTCGATGATCACATCTTTATGCCGCTGTTTCGGCAACAGATAGTAATCGCCGCTGCCGGGCGTTTCGATGTCCGTCAGCAGGTGCAGTGTCGGTTTGCCGGTGGCATCGCGGTCGACGTAGCGGGCGTAGCGCCCGGCAGGATCTTCGCCGCTCTGACCGGCAAAGACGGCATCTTTATCGTCAAACGCGTTGGGCTCAAAGGCCATCGACATCGAGAGAAACGACGGGTGAGCCGAGAGGTAGTGGACGAGCAGCTGGTTCAGGCTCTGGCGATCGGAAATGCCCGCTTCGCGTAGCGCGAGGGCGCTGTTGCCCATATCCCGGGCGGCAGTCAGGGCAGAATCCAGCTGTTTGCTGACCTGTAAAGCTTGTACCTCGGCTATCTGGCGAATATGGTTTTTGGCCAGCACCTCTTGCTGCGCCATCCATTGCCACATCATAAACCCGATCGTTGCCGTAAAGCCCACCGTCACGGTGAGGAAAATGGACAATAGCATCAACGTCTTGACTCTTATTTTTTGTCTTCGGACCATGGCGTCTTTCATTCTCATCTCCCGTAATGTCGTGCATGTCGGGCAGGCACAAAGTACTTATCGGATATTTCATCCCCTTTCTGTAGAGCGAAGGATATATTTAATTTAAATCCAGACGATTAATTCCCGTTAATTAGTGTGGATGCTTTTATTTTGTGCATTCAATCAAAATAGTGCTCGATAAAACTCGTTATCGTCGTGTAGAAAGAGGATGCTAATAAATATAAAGTGGTAGAGGAGGATGGGATATGTACGGATTTATCGCGCGACAACCCATTTTTAACCCTGAAATGAATACCGTAGCCTATGAGCTGCTTTTCAGAGACGGGATGACAAATCGTTTTCCGGATGTGTCGGCAGAATATGCCACGTCCAGGATGATATCAGATCAGTTCTTATGTGTGCCGTCCCAGCGCATTGCCGGGGCACATACGTCGTTTATTAATTTCCCTTCAAGGATGGTTATTGACCGCAGTGGAGAAGCGCTTGATAAAGAGAGCGTGGTGATTGAAATCCTTGAAGATGCTGTGCCGGGGGCCGAACTGCTGCAGGCCGTCAGGGAGATGAATGCGCACGGCTATCAGTTTGCGCTTGATGATTTCACCCTTGCGCCAGAATGGGATGTTTTTTTACCCTATATTTCAATCCTGAAATTTGACGTCAGAAATTATACCTTAGCGCAAATTAAAGCGTATCTGAAAGTACGTAAACATCTGACCGGTCATATTAAATATCTTGCTGAAAAAATTGAGACTAAAGAGGAATTCAACCAATACAGAAACGAGGGATTTTCCCTTTTTCAGGGCTATTTTTTCTGCCGTCCGGAGGTCATTAAATATAAACGGCTGTCGCAAAATCAGCTGGCGATTTTTCGGCTGCAAATGGAGGTCGGACGCAATAAACCTGATTTTCGAATCATCGAGTCGTTGATAAAAACCGATCTCACGCTCTCTTATAAAATCATGCGCTATATGAAGCATACGGCGTTTAAGCATGTCGGCGCCTGTAATTTCAGCAAGTTAACCCTGAGCGAGGTGCTCAGGTATCTTGGCGAAAACCAGCTCCGACGGTTTGTTGCCGTCGTGGTCCTCGCCAGTGCGGGCAATGACACCGTCAGCGAGCTTTACCCGCTGAGCATGATGCGCGGCAAATTTTGCGAACTGCTAGCTGAGACGATGAACGAACCTACTCTGGCTGAAAATGCGTTCATGTGCGGCCTGTTTTCTCTGCTCGATACCCTCCTGGAGCTTCCGATGGCAGAGCTGATGAAGCAAATTGCGGTACCGCAGAGCGTGAGCAACGCGCTGTGCCACCAGGAGGGACGGTTAGCCGACATGATTAACCTCTGCCGTTACTATGAACAGCAGCGGTGGGACGAGGCGACCCGGGTTCGTCAGGCGCTGGGCCTGTCAGATGAAGAGGTGGTTGAGGCGATGCGAAAGGCGACGCTCTGGGCTGGAGAGAATACGGTCAGTTAATCCTTCCTCACGCCGCGCAGGCGGCGTGAGGAAGAGCGCGATACCGGTTAGCGGCCCGCTTTTAACTTCTGGTAATACTCTTCATAGAGGCGGCTGGCGTCGCCGACATCGTTCTGCCACTCACCTTTGCTGATGGTTTCCGCATCCGGGTAGAGCGACTTATCGTTAGCCACTTCAGGCTTCAGCAGCTTGCGTGCGGCCAGGTTTGGCGTCGGGTAGCCAATCGTCTCGGCAACCTGTTTCGCCACGTCCGGGCGCAGCAGGAAGTTAATCAGCTTCAGCGCCCCATCCACATTTTTCGCGTTAGCCGGAATGGAGAGGCTGTCCATCCAGAAGATCCCGCCTTCTTTTGGCCAGACTACCTCAAGCGGCGTACCGGCCTGGCGGGCCACATACGCGGAGCCGTTCCACACCATCCCCAGGTTTACTTCGCCTTCCATATACGGGTTTGCCGGGTTATCAGAGTTGAATGCCGCCACGTTAGGCATCAGCTTTTTCAGCTCGGCATATGCCGCTTCAATCTCTTTAGGATCCGTCGTGTTGCCAGAGTAGCCAAGCTTGCGCAGCGCCACCTGGAAGACTTCGCGCGCGTCGTCGGTCAACAGCAGGCTGCCTTTGTATTGCGGTTTCCACAGATCGGCCCAGCTTGTCACCGATTTCGGATCGACGGCCTCGCTGTTAACGCCAATCGCGGTTGCCCCCCAGATATACGGAATGGAGTAGTCGTTATTTGGGTCAAACGGCTTGTTGAGCATCTCCGGATCGAGGTTTGAAAAATGGGTTAGCTTCGTTTTGTCGATCTTCTGGATCATGCCTTCTTTGCGCATTTTGTCGACAAAATAGGTGGACGGAACCACCAGATCGTACGCGCCATCTTTGTAGGTTTTGAGCTTGGCGTACATGGTTTCATTCGACTCGTAGGTCGAGTAGATCACCTTGATGCCCGTCTCCTTGGTGAACTGCTCCAGCAGGCCCGGCGGCACGTACTCGGTCCAGTTGTAGAAGTAGAGCGTTTTGCTGTCATCAGCGTGTGCGGCACCCATACCAAGCACCAGCGCCGCAGCGGCGAGCATTTTTTTCATTTCATTGTCCCCTGAGATTTTGTTTTATCACGAGCAATAACCTGGCTGGCGATCACCAGAACCAGCGAAAACACCAGCAGAATGGTCGCCAGCGCGTTCACCTCAGGTGAAACGCCGACTTTCACCATCGAATAAATTTTCAACGGCAGAATTTCATAGCTCGGCCCGGTCACGAAGGAGGAGACCACCACGTCATCCATCGACAGGGTAAAGCTCAGCAGCCATCCGGCCGCCACGGCGGGCATCGCCAGCGGCAGGATGATTTTGCGCAGGATGGTCACTTCGCTGGCGCCCAGATCTTTCGCCGCCTCCAGCATGCGCACGTCGAACCCTTTCAGGCGCGCAAAGACGGTCACCACCACAAACGGCAGGCAGAAGGTGATATGGGAAAACAGCAGCGACCAGAAGCCAAGCTGTACGCCCAGCAGCATAAACAGCACCAGCAGCGAAATCGCCATCACGATGTCCGGCGACATCATCACCACAAACAGCATGCCGCTGACGAACGGCTTACCGCGAAAGCGATAGCGATAGAGCGCCACGGCGGTCAGGGATCCAATCAGCGTGGCGAAGGTGGCGGAGAAGATCGCCATCGTCAGCGAGTGCTGAGCGGCCTGCAGCAGGCTGTCATTGTTCATCAGCAGGCTGTACCAGTCGGTGGTAAAGCCCTGCCAGTTAATCCCAAAGCGCGAGCTGTTAAACGAGTTCACGATCAAAATAATGATCGGGATATACAGGTAAGCGTAAATGGCGGTCATAAAACCGCCGCGAAGCAGTCGACCGATCATTCGAGTTCCACCTTCTTGTTCAGCAGCCGTGAGGCGCGCCAGTAAACCAGCAGCATCAGACCCATCACCACCGTCAACGTAATGCTGGTGGCGGAGCCGAACGGCCAGTCGCGAATGTTGAGGAACTGACTCTTGATCACATTCCCGATCAGCAGGTTTTTCGCGCCACCCATCAGGTCCGAAACGTAGAACAGACCCATGGCCGGAAGCATGACCAGTAGACAGCCCGCGATAATGCCGGGCATGGTCAGCGGAATGATAATGCGGATAAAGGTCTGGAACTTGCTGGCACCCAGATCTTTTGCCGCTTCCAGCAGCGGTTTATCCAGCTTCTCAATGCTGGAGTAGAGCGGCATCACCATAAACGGCAGCAGGATATAGACCAGACCCACAATTACCGCGCTCGGGGTAAACATGATGCGGATCGGCGTATCAATCACCCCCAGCCACAGCAGAAATTCATTGAGGTAGCCTTTGGTGCTGAGGAAGATTTTCAGCCCGTAGATGCGAATCAGCGAGTTGGTCCAGAACGGCACAATCAGCAGAAACAACAGCAGCGGACGCACCTTTTGCGGCAGACCCGCGAGGAACCATGCGAACGGATAACCCAGCACCAGGCAGGCAATGGTGGCAATCAGCGCCATATTGAGCGAATGCAGCAGCACGTCAAAATAGAGCGGATCGAGCAGGCGCGCGTAGTTGTCCAGCGTAAAAACCAGCGAAACGAAGTTTGCGTCGTCACGGGTCAGGAAGCTGGTGGCGATGATCATCAGGTTGGGTAAAAAGACAAACAACACAAGCCAACCGACGATCGTAGCAATCACCACATTCTGGAACTTACTTGTGTTCTTCATCAGCCAGTACAACCTCCCAGCTTTCTACCCAGTTGATAACCATTTTCTGGTCGAGAGAGTGGTCGAAGTCCGGGTCGTCCTCGTTAAAGAACTCGCTGACCATCACCATTTTGCCGTTCTCCAGCTCGACGACAGACTCCAGCGTCATCCCTTTGTAGTTGCGCTCGCGGATATAGCCGATTAACCCTTCGGCCTCGGTATTGCCGTGGATTTCATCGACGCGCAGATCTTCCGGGCGCAGCAGAACGTTGAGCTTTTGTCCCTTTTCGACGGGGAAATTCACCGTGATAGCGCACTCGCGTCCTTCGACGCACGCGCGAACGCGCTGGTCGTCCAGACGCTCAATCACCGTGGCGTCGAAGATATTGATCTCACCAATGAAGCTGGCGACAAACAGATTTTTCGGCTCTTCGTAGATTTCACGCGGCGTGCCGTCCTGCTCGATTTTGCCGTCGCGCATCACCACGATGCGGTCGGACATGGTCAGGGCTTCTTCCTGGTCGTGGGTGACGAAGACAAAGGTAATGCCGAGCTTGCGCTGCAGGGCTTTAAGCTCGTTCTGCATCTGCTTGCGCAGCTTGTAATCCAGCGCGGAGAGGGATTCATCCAGCAGGAGCAGACGCGGCTTGTTGACCACGGCGCGGGCGATGGCCACGCGCTGCTGCTGGCCGCCGGAAAGCTGATGCGGTTTTCGCTGGGCAAACGTCTCGAGCTGCACCATGCGCAGGGCTTCGGTGACGCGCGGTTCGATCTCACTCGCCGGGGTTTTTTGCATCCGCAGGCCAAACGCCACGTTTTCAAACACGGTCATGTGCGGGAAGAGGGCATAGCTCTGAAAGACAGTGTTGACGTGGCGGTCTTCGGCGGGAACCTGGGTGATGTCCTGACTTTCAAGATGGATATGGCCGTTATCGACGCTCTCCAGCCCGGCGATAAGGCGCAGTACGGTGGTTTTGCCGCAGCCGGAGGGGCCAAGCAGCGTCAGAAACTCACCGTCATTGATGGTGAGAGTGAGGTCGGATATGACGTCTTTGCCATCAAAACTTTTACGAATTCGTTCCAGTTGCACCAGCGGTGAACGTGAACGGGATTGTGTATTCAATTTTTGCGCTGTCCCATATAGACGCCTCAGGCAGCAGACTGAAGCGGGGTTTGTGTGTAACCACCTTGGTGACTCGTAATGAGGGCGGACATTCTACGGCAATCCCCCGCAATCGCCAATCCTTGTCACTGATTCATAAGCTACATTTACTAACGCACAACGATATAAACGGAAAATATTCTCGTTTGCGGGATAAAAGTGACCTGACGCAATATTTGCGTTTTGATGCTTATTGATAATGTTGTCACAAAAAGTGAGGGTGACTGCATGGATAAATTACTTGAGCGTTTTTTACAGTACGTTTCGCTGGATACCCAATCTAAGCCGGGTGTTCGCCAGGTGCCGAGCACCGAAGGCCAGTGGAAGCTATTAAACCTGCTTAAAGAGCAGCTTGACGCCATGGGGCTGGTCAACGTCACGTTAAGCGAGAAAGGCACTGTGATGGGAACGCTGCCGGCGAATGTCCCAGGCGACATTCCGGCGATTGGCTTTATCTCCCATGTCGACACCTCTCCGGATTTTAGCGGTAAACATGTGAACCCGCAGATTGTTGAAAACTACCGCGGCGGCGACATTGCGCTGGGCATTGGCGACGAAGTGCTCTCGCCCGTGATGTTCCCGGTGCTGCACCAGCTGCTCGGTCAGACGCTGATCACCACCGATGGTAAAACGCTGCTGGGGGCGGATGACAAAGCGGGCATCGCGGAGATCATGACGGCGCTGGCGGTGCTGAAGGGCAACGATATTCCGCACGGCGATATCCGCGTGGCCTTTACGCCGGATGAAGAGGTCGGCAAGGGCGCGAAGCACTTCGACGTGGACGCCTTTAACGCCCAGTGGGCCTACACCGTCGACGGTGGCGGCGTCGGTGAGCTGGAGTATGAAAACTTCAATGCCGCGTCAGTCACGATCAAAATTGTCGGCAACAACGTTCACCCAGGCTCTGCCAAAGGCGTCATGGTCAACGCGCTGTCGCTGGCGTCGCGTATTCATGCAGAAGTCCCGGCGGAAGAGAGCCCCGAACAGACCGAAGGGTATGAAGGTTTCTATCACCTGACCAGCATCAAAGGCACCGTGGACAGCGCGCAGATGCACTACATCATCCGCGATTTTGACCGTAAAGCCTTTGAGGCGCGCAAGCGTAAGATGATGGAGATCGCCAAGAAGGTGGGCAAGGGCCTGCATCCTGACTGCTATATCGAGCTCATCATCGAAGACAGCTATTACAATATGCGCGAGAAGGTGATGGCCCATCCGCATATTCTCGATATCGCCCAGCAGGCGATGCGCGACTGCGATATTGAACCGCAGCTGAAGCCGATTCGCGGCGGTACCGACGGTTCTCAGCTGTCGTTTATGGGACTACCGTGCCCGAACCTGTTTACCGGTGGCTATAACTACCACGGTAAACATGAGTTTGTGACGCTGGAAGGGATGGAAAAGGCGGTGAAGGTGATAGTGCGGATCGCGGAGTTGACCGCTAAACGCTAAAAAATGCCCGGTGGCGCTGCGCTTACCGGGCCTACGATCCGAATGTAGGCCGGGTAAGGCAAAGCCGCCACCCGGCAATGAGGCAAGGAGTGCCCATGTCAAACTACCGTCGCCATTACGTCCCCGGTGGCACCTGGTTTTTCACCGTTAACCTGCAAAACCGTCAGAGCGATTTGCTTACCCGCCATATCGATAACCTCCGTTCCGCCACCTCAACGGTTAAGCGTGCGAAGCCCTTCACCATCAACGCGTGGGTTATTTTGCCTGAACATATGCACTGTATCTGGACCCTACCGGACGGGGACAGTGATTTTTCCGCCCGCTGGCGGGATGTCAAAAAGACATTCAGCCGCAGCATCGACATGCGCTATATCTGGCAGCCACGATTCTGGGAGCACACTATCCGCAACGAAGAGGACTACCGGCGGCATGTGGATTACATTTATGTCAATCCGCTGAAGCACGGCTATGTGGGTAAAGTCAGCGACTGGCCGTATTCAACGTTTCATCGGGACGTGGCTGAAGGGTTGTATCCGGTGGATTGGACAGGAGAGATTGAGGATTTTGCCGCGGGGGAGCGGAAGTGAAAAGCCGGGTGGCGGCTACGCCTTACCCGGCCTACAAAAGCTCGATCCCGTAGGCCCGGTAAGCGCAGCGCCACCGGGCACTAAAGCGACTCAGTCCTCAAAGAACCAGTACCCGCTGTTGACCAGCGCGGCCAGCATCGCGAGGAAGGACGGGTCTTCCAGCGCATCGCCAAAGGTATCCGCAGTCAGCACCAGATGGCTGGCAATCGCTTCCAGCGCCGGACGATGCGGAGAGTCCAGCTTCTCGCCGTTGACGAACACGTCCTCACCAATGCGCAGCACGCGCAACCCGCCCAGGCGCGTCAGCTTGTCGCCTTGCTGAAGCGCATCGTAAATCTCGTCCGCCTGATACGGCGGCTCCGGAGGCGCAACGTCCAGCTCGTGGCGGGACTGGCTGATGAACTCGCCAAACCACTGACGGAAATGTTCCGGCTCGTTGATGAGATCCAGCATCATGCCGCGCAGCTTATCCAGCTCCGCAGGCAGGATGTCTGCCGGGTGCTCACGCGCAGGCACGTCGGGATCGCTATAACGATAGCTGCCCAGCTCGCGCTGCAGAACATAGTCGGCAAATCCGCTGATCATCTCGCGGCCGCTTGGCGCGCGGAACCCGACGGAGTAGTTGAGGGAATTCTCCAGGGAGTAACCTTCGTGAGGGAATCCCGGCGGGATGTAGAGAATGTCGCCCGGCTCCAGCTCTTCGTCGATAATCCCTTCAAACGGATCAACCTGAAGCAGGTCCGGATGCGGGCAGTGCTGCTTCATCGGCACTTTTTCGCCCACGCGCCAGCGGCGGCGGCCCGTACCCTGAATGATGAACACATCGTACTGGTCCAGATGCGGGCCTACGCCGCCGCCCGGTACGGAGAAGGAGATCATCAGATCGTCCATGCGCCAGTCGGGCAGGGCGCGGAACGGACGCATTAATGCGGCCGTCGGCTCGTGCCAGTGGTTGACCGCCTGTACCAGCAGCGACCAGTTGTTTTCACCGAGATGATCGTAGCTTTCGAAAGGACCGTGGCTAACCTGCCATTTCCCGTCCTGGTGGCTGACCAGGCGGCTGTCGACTTCGTTTTCCATGGCCAGACCGGCCAGCTCGTCAGGCGAGATAGGGTCGACAAAATTGCTGAACCCGCGTTTCAGAACGACCGGGCGTTTTTGCCAGTAACGTTCAATAAACTCGGGCCAGTTAAGCGTTAAGTGATAATCCATATTTTTTTATTCCGCAGGCTCTTACTGACTCGGATTATAACGGAAGCTCAGCCCCCCGGCTGCGAGATCCTCGCATTTTTCACATAACGGGTTAACTATCGTTCGATGTCGGCTGCTGGCGACCAAAAATGACCTCCATTCGCGCGCCGCCCAGCAAACTTTCGCTGGTTTCGATTTTCCCGTCATACTGGTCGACAATCTCCCGGGCGACGGCTAATCCAACGCCCTGGCCAGGACGTAGCGTATCGGCGCGCTGACCGCGATCGAACACCACATCACGTTTATTGCGCGGGATCCCCGGGCCATCATCCTCCACGATGATATGCAGTTCGTTATCCGTCTGCCGCGCCGACACTTCCACGAACTCCAGACAGTATTTGCAGGCGTTATCCAGCAGGTTGCCCATCACTTCCATGAAGTCATTTTTTTCACCCACAAAGCTGATCTCGGGCGAGATATCGAGGCTGATATTCACCCCTTTACGCTGATACACCTTGTTGAGGGCGGACGTGAGGTTATCCAGAAGCGGGGC
Source organism: Enterobacter sp. fkY84-1 (assembly GCF_052974705.1). Classification (NCBI taxonomy): domain Bacteria; kingdom Pseudomonadati; phylum Pseudomonadota; class Gammaproteobacteria; order Enterobacterales; family Enterobacteriaceae; genus Enterobacter; species Enterobacter sp. fkY84-1. Next base: position 1,812,266 of record NZ_CP169393.1, read on the forward strand.
GACCGGATGCAGCTCGCGGCTCAGCAGGGCGCTGCCGGAACGCATGCTGGCGCGGTGGAGGTAATAGCCAATTTGCTGGGAAATACGGCTGATCTGCTCCAGCATCACCGGCTCGGCATCGTCGACGCTCAGCTTCGAACTGCGCATGGAACGCAGGGTGCTTTGCATCACCGCGAGCGGGGTTTTCAGGCTGTGCGTCAGATCGGTAAGCGTCGTACGGTATTTATCATAGCGTTCGCGTTCACTTTTCAGCAGGCGGTTGAGGTTTCGCACCAGGCTGGTGAGCTCGCGGGTGGTTTCCGGATTAAGCTTTTCGCGATGATGTTCTTCCAGCTCGCGAACCTCTTTCGCCAGTGATTCAATGGGGCGCAAGCTCCACCACGCCGCTATCCACAGCAGCGGGATCACCAGCAGCAGATTTGCCGCCAGAACGTAGATGAACCAGCTCCAGACCATATAAGAACGCTTCAGCTCGACCGGAATGGTGTCGATCACCACGATGGTCAGCTGCGGCATGTTTAGCGTCGCCGGATAAAGGTTGATCGCAACGGAGTGCGTCATCTCCGTTTCGGCGTCGTCTGCGCGGATCTCGTTCAGCTTTTGCTGCAGGGAACGATCTTCACGGATCAGCGAGCTGGTGGTGTTGAGATCGGCTTCAATTTCGTGAAACCCGTTGGTTTTAAGCCACTCCGGACGAATGCTTTTAACCAGCCACGGAATGTCGCGCTGCGCCCACAGCAGCTTCCCCTTTTCGTTGTAAATCAGGGCGAGGGTGGGGCTTTGCTGATTAAGGTTTTCCGGCATTTCGACGGTGATTCGGTTGTCTTCCCATTTCGCCAGGGTATAAAACAGATTGCTTTCGCCGCGTAAGAGACGAAAGGTCGTTTTATCGAAGCTGACGCTGTACCCCACCAGGGCGACCATGCCGTAGGAGAGCGACAGCACCAGCACCACCGCAGCCGTTGCCAGTAAAAAACGAACCCGCAGTGAGAGGGGCAGAAGATGACGCAAAATCCGTCTCATTTAGCGTAATTCAAACAGGTAGCCCTGACCGCGGACGGTGGTAATCACATCCTGCGGGTACTGGGCCTGAATTTTCTTACGCAGTCGTCCCATCAGCACGTCAATGGTATGGCTCTCGCGCAGTTCAGCGTCAGGGTAGAGCTGAAGCATTAAAGAATCTTTACTCACCACCTTGCCGCTGTTGCGGATCAGCGTTTCCATAATCGTATATTCGAATGCGGTCAGCTTGATGACTTCATCGTTAATTGAGAGCTCGCGGCGGGAGAGATCGACCTGGAAAGGCGGGATGGAAATAACCTGCGACGCCAGCCCGCTGTTGCGACGGAGCAGCGCCTGCATGCGGGCCGCCACCTCTTCAATATGGAACGGCTTAGTGACGTAATCATCCGCACCCGCGCTGAGCACTTCAACCTTATCCTGCCAGCCTTCACGAGCGGTCAACACCAGAACCGGCAGGGAAACATCGTGGCTGCGCCAGCGACGAATCAACGACAGGCCGTCTTCGTCAGGCAACCCTAAATCGACAATGGCGATATCCGGCAGGTGTTCATTGAGATAATAATCGGCTTCTTTTGCATCTTCAGCATCGTCCACCTGATGTCCCATCTCCTGAAGCTGAACCTTCAGGTGATGGCGTAGCAATGCGTTATCCTCAACAACCAGTACGCGCATCATCTTTTCTCCCAGAATAAATAGTATGAATAGTTTAACGCTGATTATGTTGCTGTGGGGATAAACATTGAGTAAACCGGGGAAAAGCAACCCCCTTTCCGGGCGGAAAGGGGGGAGAGGAGATTACTTCAGCTCGTCAACCATGGTGATGGCGCGGCCAATGTAGTTCGCCGGAGTCATCGCCTTCAGGCGGGTTTTCTCTTCTTCCGGCAGCGCCAGGCCGTCGATAAACTGCTTCATACCTTCGGCATCAACGCGTTTGCCGCGGGTCAGCTCTTTCAGCTTCTCGTACGGTTTTTCGATGCCGTAACGACGCATCACGGTCTGAATCGGCTCCGCCAGCACTTCCCAGTTGTGATCCAGTTCGTCCAGCAGACGATCGCGGTTCACTTCCAGCTTGCTCACGCCTTTCAGCGTGGACTGATACGCGATCAGCGCGTAGCCGATGCCCACGCCCAGGTTACGCAGTACGGTGGAGTCGGTCAGGTCGCGCTGCCAGCGGGATACCGGCAGTTTGCTCGCCATATGCTGCAGCACGGCGTTCGCCAGACCCAGGTTACCTTCGGAGTTTTCGAAGTCGATCGGGTTCACTTTGTGCGGCATGGTGGAAGAGCCGATTTCACCGGCGATGGTTTTCTGCTTGAAGTGGTTCAGGGCGATGTAGCCCCACACGTCACGATCGAAGTCGATCAGGATGGTGTTAAAGCGCGCGATGCAGTCAAACAGCTCCGCAATATAGTCGTGCGGCTCAATCTGGGTGGTGTACGGGTTCCACTGAATGCCCAGCGAGGTCACGAACTCTTCGCTGAACTGGTGCCAGTCCACTTCCGGATACGCGGCGATGTGGGCGTTATAGTTACCGACCGCGCCGTTGATTTTGCCCAGAATTTCAACCTGTTCCAGCTGACGGTACTGGCGCTCCATACGGTACGCGACGTTCGCCATCTCTTTACCCATCGTGGATGGGGTGGCTGGCTGGCCGTGGGTACGGGAGAGTAGCGGAATGTCGCGGTATTCCACGGACAGCGCTTTCACCGCGTCGATGATTTTACGCCAGTAAGGCAGCACCACCTCTTTGCGCGCGGTGGAGAGCATCAGCGCATGAGAGAGGTTGTTGATGTCTTCGGAGGTACAGGCGAAGTGGATGAACTCAGACACGGCGTGCAGCGCAGGAACGCTTTCCACTTTCTCCTTCAGGAAGTACTCAACCGCCTTCACGTCGTGATTGGTGGTGCGCTCAATGGTTTTAATGCGCGCGGCGTCTTGTTCGCTAAACTCGGCAACGATTTTATCAAGGTAATCGTTTGCCTTTTCGTCAAAAGCAGGAACTTCCTTGATTGCTGCCTGGGCGGCCAGCTTTTGCAGCCAGCGTACTTCAACCTGAACACGGAACTTCAGCAAACCATATTCGCTGAAGATCCCGCGCAGCGCGCTGACTTTATCGCCGTAGCGTCCATCGACAGGGGATACGGCGGTCAGTGAGGATAATTCCATAATTCGCAACTCCGGGAGGTTAACAATGAGCAAGAATTTGTTTTGCCTGAGTGGTCAGGCGATTACGAGAAAACATTAACTGCAGGCGGCCACCGCCAACCTGGTGCCACAGCACGGCGGCACGGATCCCTGCCAGCAGGGAGGCGCGTACTTTTGCCTGTACCTGCGGGCTTTGCAGCACGGCAGGGGAGCCGGTGACCTGAATCCGTGGGCCCAGCGGGCTGATGACGTCAACATAAATGCCGGCCATGGCGCTCAGCAGCGTGTCGGACTGCAGGTCAAAATGGTCAAGCTGACGCTGTAACCCGGCAATGCGATCGCCCAGGGTATTAAGCGCGCCTTTTGCTGCGCTCAGCTTACGCTCCAGCACCATCAGGCTCAACGTGTAGCGGGTCAGCTCTGCGTTTAACCCCTGACGGCTGCTGGCGTTAAGCACGCCAAGCAGGGTTTCAAGACCGAGACGAAGATTGGTTTCACTGCCACCGAACACGCCCAGGGTCGAACCGGGGTTGAGGTCGATAACGCTATTGAGTGAAACGTGCAGGGCATCAGCGTCGCAATGACCCTGATGCGCCAGCTGTTGCACCAGACGGGCTGACTGGCAAATTCCCGCCAGGGCCAGGGTGATGTCATAGTAGTTCTTCGCCACACGGTCTCCTTTATGTGTGCAAACGCTGTTAAACAGCGGGCAGCGGCAGGCGCTGTTCAATGATCCCGCCGCCCAGGCAGATTTCGCCGCTGTAGAAGACAGCGGACTGACCCGGGGTGACGGCGGCGACCGGCTCGTCGAAGCGCACGTCAATGCGGTCGTCATCAAGCGCGGTAACGGTGCAAGGAATATCGGTCTGACGGTAGCGTGTTTTCACCGTGCAGCGCAGCGTGCCTTTCAGCGGCTCACGATCGACCCAGTGCAGCTGCTGCGCGATCAGGCCAACGGACATCAGACGCGGATGGTCGTGACCCTGAGCAACAACCAGAATATTGTTTTCGACATCTTTGTCGACCACGTACCACGGATCTTCGCTACCTTCTTTCGTCCCGCCGATACCCAGGCCTTTACGCTGGCCTAAGGTGTGGTACATCAGCCCCTGATGCTGGCCAATCTCTTCCCCGTCGACGGTGACAATTTTACCCGGCTGTGCGGGCAGGTAACGTCCGAGGAAATCGCGGAATTTGCGCTCGCCGATGAAGCAGATGCCGGTAGAGTCTTTTTTCTTCGCGGTGATCAGGTCCAGCTCTTCGGCGATTTTACGCACCTGCGGCTTTTCCAGCTCGCCGACCGGGAACAGGCTCTGGGCGATTTGCTCGTGGCTCAGCGTATAGAGGAAATAGCTTTGATCTTTGTTGCCGTCCAGACCGCGCAGCAGCTGGCTTTTACCATTCACGTCTGCCCGACGCACGTAGTGACCGGTCGCAATGTAGTCTGCGCCCAGATCTTCCGCGGCGAATTCCAGGAAGGCCTTAAATTTGATCTCTTTGTTGCACAGAATATCCGGGTTCGGCGTGCGGCCCGCTTTGTACTCTTCAAGGAACAGTTCAAACACGTTGTCCCAGTATTCTGCGGCAAAGTTAACGGTATGCAGTTCAATGCCGAGCTTATCGCACACGGCCTGCGCATCGGCGAGATCCGCTGCGGCAGTGCAGTATTCCTCGCCGTCATCTTCCTCCCAGTTCTTCATGAACAGGCCCTCCACCTTATAGCCCTGTTGCTGTAACAGGTAGGCGGAAACGGAGGAATCGACACCGCCGGACATGCCGACGATCACTTTTTTCTGGCTGTTATCTGACATGGAATACTCACGACATTGAACTTCAAGGCGGCGTATTCTAACACGCCCCCCCACCATTGGCACCCTCTGTAAACGGCCAGTTAAATGCGCCGATGACATCCAGCGGCAGGCGTGCGCCTGACTGCCAGCAGCGGATGCTTTCCGCAACCAGCGGCGAGCGCAGGTTTGGCGCGTTCAGGATCTCGTCGGCGGTGACCCACAGGCAGCGATCGATATCGTCATCCTGCGGTTCAGTGGCGCACGTTTCGCTAAGCTCAACGGCAAATAAAAAACGCAGGAACGGCGTGTGGTCGGGCGCAATCCACTGGTGCATACGGATGAAGTGCTGGGGCTCGGCGTGAATACCGGTCTCTTCCCACAGCTCGCGTTTTGCCGCCTGCAGGAGGGTCTCATTGGCTTCAAGGTGCCCGGCAGGCTGGTTCCACAGCGCTTTGCCGTTAATGCTCTCTTCGACAACAAGGAATTTCCCCCGGGCGTGGACCACGCAGGCTACCGTGACATGAGGTTTAAACATAGTGACTCCTTAAGAGGTAACGTCCCGCCATTCACCGTTTGCCAGCGTTTCCAGGGTGTAGTTGCCCATGGCGTAACGAATCAGGCGCAGGGTGGGGAAGCCGATGTGTGCGGTCATGCGCCGAACCTGGCGGTTGCGGCCTTCATAAAGGGTGATTTTAAGCCAGCTTGTCGGAATGGATTTGCGTTCGCGGATAGGCGGGTTACGCGGCCACAGCCACGCCGGTTCATTCACGCGTTCAATACCTGCCGGCAGGGTGGGACCGTCGTTGAGCGTGACGCCTTTGCGCAATTTTTCCAGCGTCTCGTCATCCGGCTCGCCTTCTACCTGGACGAAGTAAATTTTGCCGGTGCGTTTCCCCGGCTGTGTGAGTTTCGCCTGCAGCGCGCCGTCGTTGGTCAAGACCAGCAGGCCTTCGCTGTCGCGGTCCAGACGCCCGGCCGCGTAGACCCCCTGAACTGGGATGTAGTCCTTAAGCGTGCTGCGTCCGGCTTCATCGGTGAACTGCGGCAAAACATCGTAGGGTTTATTGAACAGAATCACCCGCTTTGGCTGGGTTTCTTGCGGTCGTCTGGCGGCTTGTCGCGAGCTGAATCGCTCAACCCGGTGTTTTGTAAAAGAAGTTTTCTTCATGGTATTTTCAGGCGTTATCAATTGCCGCATTATAGCCTAATAACGAAGACCTTTCATGGCGTCGGACAATCAGGTACTATCGAAGGGCTCATTACAATTTATTAACATAAGATCAGTAACAACCAGAAGCGCTCGAAGGAGAGGTTAATGGAAAGCAAAGTAGTTGTTCCGGCGGAAGGTAAAAAGATCACCCTGCAAAACGGCAAGATTAACGTTCCTCACAATCCGATCATTCCATTCATCGAAGGTGATGGTATCGGTGTAGACGTTACCCCGGCAATGCTGAAAGTGGTTGATGCCGCTGTTGAGAAAGCCTACAAAGGCGAGCGTAAAATTTCCTGGATGGAAATTTACACCGGTGAGAAATCGACGCAAGTTTATGGCCAGGACGTCTGGCTGCCAGCCGAAACGCTGGACCTGATCCGCGACTACCGCGTTGCTATCAAAGGCCCACTGACGACGCCAGTTGGCGGCGGCATCCGTTCCCTGAACGTGGCACTGCGTCAGGAGCTGGACCTGTACGTCTGTCTGCGTCCGGTTCGTTACTATCAGGGCACCCCAAGCCCGGTTAAGCACCCAGAACTGACCGACATGGTCATCTTCCGCGAAAACTCAGAAGACATCTACGCGGGTATCGAATGGAAAGCGGACTCTGCTGATGCAGAGAAAGTGATTAAATTCCTGCGCGAAGAGATGGGCGTGAAGAAAATTCGCTTCCCTGAGCATTGCGGTATCGGCATTAAGCCGTGCTCCGAAGAAGGGACCAAGCGTCTGGTGCGCGCGGCCATCGAATATGCGATCACCAACGACCGTGACTCTGTGACCCTGGTTCACAAAGGCAACATCATGAAGTTCACCGAAGGCGCGTTCAAAGACTGGGGCTACCAGTTGGCGAAAGAAGAGTTCGGCGGTGAGCTGATCGACGGCGGCCCATGGCAGAAGATCAAAAACCCGAACACCGGCAAAGAGATCGTCATTAAAGATGTGATCGCCGATGCGTTCCTGCAGCAGATCCTGCTGCGTCCTGCGGAATACGACGTGATTGCCTGTATGAACCTGAACGGTGACTACATCTCTGACGCCCTGGCAGCTCAGGTTGGCGGTATCGGTATCGCCCCTGGCGCGAACATCGGTGACGAGTGCGCCCTGTTCGAAGCGACCCACGGTACTGCACCTAAATACGCAGGCCAGGACAAAGTGAACCCGGGCTCTATCATCCTGTCCGCAGAGATGATGCTGCGTCATATGGAATGGTTCGAAGCCGCAGACCTGATCGTTAAAGGTATGGAAGGCGCGATCAACGCGAAAACCGTCACCTATGACTTCGAACGTCTGATGGAAGGCGCTAAACTGCTGAAATGTTCAGAGTTTGGCGACGCGATTATCGCGAACATGTAATCCAGTTTCTGGGTTAAACAAGAGCGGGGGCCTGAGGGTTCCCGTTTTTTATTGTCACCCCTAAACCACCTCCTAGGGAGGTGGTGATTGATCCTGTAAGGCTATAGCCTGAAGAATGCCCATGCCGGAATATCTCTGCTTACTCACCACAAGTAAAAGGAGACAGACCGACATGGGGCTTTACAGGAGTTCATCACATGTATATTGGCGTTGCAAATACCACATAGTTTGGACGCCAAAGTACCGCTTCAGGATCCTGAAAGATAAGCTGGGTAAGGAGCTTTACAGGACAATCTTCTCTGCGGAATAAAAGATTGTGACGTTCTGGAGCTAAATATTCAGCCAGATCATGTACATCTTGTTGTAATCGTCCCACCTAAAATCTCAATATCAACCCTGATGGGGCATCTGAAAGGCCGCAGTGCAATCAGGCTCTACAATCGTTTTCTACATATACGAAAGAAGCTATGTGAATCGCCACGGGTTTAACAGACACCTCAGAGTCATTTAAGATGACTTAAAGAGAGGTGCCCATGAGCGGTAAGCGTTATCCTGAAGAGTTTAAAATTGAAGCAGTCAAACAGGTTGTTGATCGTGGTCATTCTGTTTCCAGTGTTGCAACACGTCTCGATATCACCACTCACAGTCTTTACGCCTGGATAAAGAAGTACGGCCCGGATTCTTCCACTCATAATGAACAGTCAGATGCTCAGGCCGAGATCCGCCGTCTTCAGAAAGAGTTGAAGCGGGTTACGGACGAACGGGACATATTAAAAAAAGCCGCGGCGTACTTCGCAAAGCTGTCCGACTGAGGTACGCCTTTATCCGCGACAACAGCCGTTGCTGGCCTGTTCGTTTGCTCTGTCGGGTTCTGGATGTCCATCCGAGTGGATTTTATTTCTGGCTTCAGCAGCCACATCCGCAGCGTCACCAGACAGATCAGATGCTGACCGGGCAAATCAAACAGTTCTGGCTTGAGTCTGGCTGCGTCTATGGTTATCGCAAGATCCATCTCGATCTGCGTGATACCGGACAGCAGTGCGGAGTGAACCGGGTCTGGCGGCTGATGAAGCGTGCCGGAATAAAAGCTCAGGTTGGGTACCGTAGCCCACGAGCACGTAAAGGCGAAGCCAGCATCGTGACACCCAACAGGCTCCAGCGGCAGTTCAATCCGGACTCACCGGATGAGCGTTGGGTGACGGACATAACCTACATCCGAACCCACGAAGGCTGGCTGTATCTGGCCGTGGTGGTTGGCCTGTTCTCCCGAAAAGTTATCGGCTGGTCAAGCAACCCCGCATGACAAAAGAGATTGTCCTGAACGCATTACTTATGGCGGTGTGGAGGCGTAATCCTCAAAAGCAGGTACTGGTTCACTCTGATCAGGGTAGTCAGTACACGAGCCATGAGTGGCAGTCGTTCCTGAAATCACACGGTCTGGAAGGCAGCATGAGTCGTCGCGGTAACTGCCACGACAACGCGGTTGCGGAAAGCTTTTTCCAGCTACTGAAACGCGAACGGATTAAGAAAAGGATCTACGGAACGAGAGACGAAGCCAGAAGCGATATTTTTGATTATATCGAAATGTTTTATAACAGTAAGCGTCGGCATGGTTCGAGCGAGCAGATGCCACCGGCTGAATATGAAAACCTATATTATCAACGGCTCAGAAGTGTCTAGATTATCCGTGGCGATTCAATGGGGTAACCACTTTTGGTCACGTGGATACTTTGTAGATACTGTCGGTGTGAACGAGGAAATTATCAGACGATATGTGCGGCATCAGGAGAAAATGGAGCAAATGCACGAACAGCAGATGGAATTGCTAGAGTAGCATGAGGAAGGTGACAATGCCCCCCTTACAGGGGACATTCTCAAAAGCCACCTTCTTAGAAGGTGGTCTTTTACTAACTCTGTCTGCTTAGTTCATTTCCTAATGCAGGAAATTTACATGATATTATAGATCTTGATAATCTGATAAATGGCCTTTCTACTACATTGTAGAAAATATATGCAGTGGTTATCGTTATGATGAACAAAAGGATAAGTCTGGACATTCCTACCCACTGATTGTAAATTGGTATATTTGCTCCAAACTTATCTAAATACATGGTAATGGCAATATGCGTCAGATATAACGAATAAGAGATGTCACCGAAAAATGATAGCATCTTTATCTCTTTTATCTCATTTTTCATTTCATAGGCAACAAGTGTCGCAATCAGCAGGATCGCCCATAATCCATAGTTAAAAGGCCCGTGTGCTGCTTTGTATTGAGCAAAGTAGAAACAGAAAACTAACGAGCATGAAATTACAGCAATGACATTAATTTTGGGGGGTGATGATATTACGTTTCTTAATTCGTATACCATCATGCCAAATATGAATTCTATTAACATCGGCGATGAGGTAAACCGCAGGAATGCCGCTAAGCCTTCCGGCATTCCTGCCTGTAGTGCAATTGCATTGTCACCTTCCATGCTAATACTGCCATTAAAGTAAAGTTGCAGACTGAACACAGAGACGGCAAGCATAAATGATGCAATCCATGATCTGTATTTATGACTAATGCTCATCGCAACGAAGAATATCAGATAAAAATAAATCTCATAGGTCAGGGTCCACGCTTGCCCTATCATGTTGCCACCAAAGAACGGTGCCTGCTGGCTGTAGTCAGCCTGTATCAGTAACGCAGATCTCCAGAATGAAAAATTATCTTCGTTTGAAATAAATAAATAAAATATTGCCAACGTAATAATAAACAACGGATAAATCCTGAAGAATCTTTTTACAACATATTTAGTTAACATGTTGTCTTCACTCTTTGCGGTTGAAAGCGCAATAATAAATCCGCTAATCATGAAGAAAAGGTCTACCCCAAAGGATCCGCTTATGAACATTAAATCACCGAAATTCTTTATCGGATAAATATCATTAAGGTTACCTCTGAAGTGGAAGCCAACAACCAATATGGCCGCAATGCCTCGAAGGTATTGAATAGAACGCACTTGCTGCATAATTCTACCTAAGCTAGTTAATAATTTTCGTGTCGCGAATTGTAATCTATATGAAAGCCTGTGTCAGCAATGCATCATTTGGACGTCAGAAGGTGTCGCGGTAGTCGATCGGGGTCTGGTCGTGCGGCTGGATGACATTCTACTCGCCATTCTCGATGGTCGTAGCTACTTCGGTAAGGTAATGTAGAAAGTGATCATCACGGATTAAGATGATTCGATAGAAGGGGATTGTCTTGATGAGCTTGAAGCTGTTGTTACATCGGCCGCGCCGGATATCTCTGGCCTGAAAAACCTGCTTAACGAAGATTGCCGCCGCCCATCGTATGTAAGAACGGACGGCGGCTGGTTGCTCAGTGTTCATGCCCGAGCAAACGTCGGGGATAGTACCCAAGTTAAAATTAAAGGCCAACCTGGCGAACGGGCGATAACTCAGATACCAGCCACATATCTGCCTCTTCAAACATATCCTCCAGCATGCGGTTCAGCTTTTCCCGATCGTTTTTGCTGGCATCACTATTCAAGCCGTTCGCCTGCATTGGCTTTACCTTCACTTCTGCATCAGGAAAAATCTGGTGCACTCGCTTTGTTAGCTCAGCCAGGATGATCTCTCTGGCCCCTTGGAGCCCTTCAACATTTCGCTTGTCATAAACCAGTTCAACAAACATACCGATCCTCTTATAAGTGAAAAATTGCCTGTGCTTGATCTGTTTTCATAAAAATAATACTGTATATGCATACAGTCAATAAGCGAATGAGGGTGCGTTAATGCCTCGCCAACCGGATATTCGTGCTGCTTTTATTGCGGCCATACAGCAAAACCCTAAGGGCTATCTCTGCCTGCACAAAGACAAATTCATCGCTGAACTGCAGGAGAGGCACTGGCATTTCAGCCTGGCGGATGCAAATTCATGGATCGAGCGATTCCAGCCGGAGTTCGCCGATAAGACGACAAACGGAAGCGAGAACCGATACTGGATCCTGCGTAACATGGGGATGGTTTACTAATGGGATTTCCATCCCCAGCCATGGATTACTAGGAGCAGCGCATGACGATAGATGTTATCTGCGGTGTAGACAACAACTGCCGGGTTATTGAAACTTCATGCGGCTAGGCCGTTATTAACGTCAGTCTGAAGCCAGAAGAGGGGATGCGTTGCTGGTTAGCATGGACGGGAGAAACCAGTTTGTGAAGCTAATGGGTCAGGCGCTGATCACTTAAGATGGTGAAGCGATTGAAGGGGAAGCTCTGAATGATGTAACGGTGCACGGCGTTCTTACACATACACTTAACCAGGTTAAAGACGATAAATCGCCTGTAATGTAGCGTGTAACTGTCGGTGGTTATTCCCCAATTTATCCCCAATGCTTCCCCGTACAAATTTCAAACATGAAAAAACCAGCCGTAAAAGGCTGGTTTTCAATGTGTTTTTGGTCGGCACGAGAGGATTTGAACCTCCGACCCCCGACACCCCATGACGGATGTTCAAATTTCTTCTAGCTTATCTATTAGAGTAATTGAAGAGTCCGCAAAGTTATTTGCAGCGTCCTGTGGAATTTCAAAATTATGTTTATATGCAGCCATGTTACGCAGTTGCGTAAGCTATCGTGTAGAGCTGCAAAATCTAAATCAACCAAGCCAGCTTTATAAAGCAAGCGCATAAGATGATATCCATTCATTAGCTCAAAGCGTCGGTCGTTTGAATGAGGAGGCAATTCAATTGTTCCAACATCAACTTTTCGTTTCACACCATTCCGCAATGAATTTTCAAGTTTCAGATAGGATTTCATAACATTCTCATAAGGGCTTAAGAAAAAAGTCCTTGTAACGCTCTGAGTTGTCTTTTTCTTTATCTGAAATAATTTCAGCCTACCCAGCAGCTTCTGCTGCTTGCTCTTCAAACATAATCTCAAACTTATCATATTTTATTGATTTTATTGTTCTAATAAGTTTGAAAAGGTCATATCGACCGTAATAGAGAAAACTGGCCAAAAGAACTGGCCAGGCTAGCGACTTAATCATTGATGACAGGAATGTCAGAAAATCCATTGTCTTTGCTTTTCATCGAAGTAGAGATAGAGTATATGTTACAAAATCGTTCTCCTAAATGAAAGTAAATCATCTATATTTCAGCATGTCAGATTTTGTGGTTCAGCGTTAAAAAAATCTCTGTAATTAAGTGGTTTATCAAAATAACAAGGCCTTAAGATACTTTTTTAATTTAATGCTGTCAGCATTATCGATAAAGCGCAATTCAGGCTTAATGCCCTGGCTATTAACGCTGGTTCATTCACTATGTCGCCTGGTTATAACATCACCTAGCGCTGGTTCGCTATTGCGAGTTAGCTAAGACAATTAAATTCAGCGTAAAAGCACAGGCGTTTTATGATGAAAATTTGAGTGTTATCCCGGCTGATGCTGTAGACTTTACTCAAGAAGAACATATTCATCTCATCGCCGGGATGAATGATGGTGAGCAACGTGTCTGCAGTGATACAGGCGGGAAATTGATGCTGTCTGGCCGCAGACCTTCTCAATGGTATACCTGGGATAATGATAATAATGCGTGGGCTATTTCGGATCATGCACGGGTCCAGCTTGCAGAAGCTGAGAAATTTCGTCGAATCCATGAGGCAAACGACTTTATCAATAACCAGCAATTGCCTGGCAAAACTGCCATGGGGCGACTGAAAGATTCAGAGAAAGAACACTACAATTTGTGGCTGGATTATCTTAAAGCGCTGGAGGCGGTCGATACATCAACTGCGCCAGATATCCTCTGGATAGATAAACCTAAATAATCTGTGCTGGCGGTCGTCATCACTTGAATTTTCATTCCTCGCAGACTCAAGTACGGGCATGAAATATAAAGCTGCTTGGTTCATACTTTCAACAAAATTATTTTATATAAAAGGGAAGATCCATAAAAAAACAGTATTCAAGAGCATTATAGAGGTGGCTTCTGATCGCCGGTTTACGGGGCAAGGGTAAAGTTATTGTTATGCCCTTAATTGAAGTAAAAAGTTGTGGGTGGGGCAATAAATCGACAGAAAAACATAATATTTTCTTAATTTATCAATGCAATATAAGAAATTTAGTTATGTACAGTGTGGCCAGTAAAAGCGTTCTGACAAAAGGCGTGGTAACTCCTCTAGCATCCATGGAACTGACTCTGTTGCCAGGGGTCGTGCCACTGGCAACAGTGATTGTCTGTTTTGGTAAGATAGATTGACTGATTCGTGCCACACAACTTTCATTTGAAATGGTCAATACCCTGACAACGGGATTATCAGAATATCTTTAAAAATGAATCAGTCTTTCTCAACACTCAGGTTTGGGGTGAAATTTCTTTTCTTTTAAATGCAAAATTCTCTATGGACTTTCTTATATAGTTCATTGGTGTTTCGCATAGATAAAACATTAGCATCCCAAGCGCAATGCTCATAATAGTATTTGCAAAAATAGTTTCAACTGGCCCTCCATAGATATTTTGATTATTAGTAAGGAAAAGCCAATGATATAGATAAATAGAAAAACTGTATTTGCCTATAAATCTGAATGCTTTGTTACTAAAAAAAACAGCTGAGTATCCAGATGTGTTACATAAAATGAAAATTAAAATAGTGAATAGAATGCCAAGGAATACGTATTTATTCATAAGGTCGATTGGCTGAAATCTAAAGACGTTTTCTATTACGCCAGGAGATATTATGAATAATATTGAGATTATAAAGAGTATGATGCTATCACCCATTGTGTTGCTTACTTTTATATTATGTCTGCAATGCAGGATGGCAGAAAAAACACCAAAAAGGAAAACGGAAAGGTATGGTAGAGTTTGAATGGAGTTTTCAATGGTGATATTGTAAGGGTATGCATTCTGAACTAATAAAATAAGCAAGAATAATAAAGCCCCCCCTCCCATAATTCCTTTAATTTTATCTGCGACTAAGAATGATATTAAAAACAAAGGAAGGGTGAAGTAAAACTTGAATTCTACAGGGATTGTCCAGAAATGAAAATATGAAGAATTAAAGGAAATGGTGTCAATCATTTTTTGGTAATTCATGTAGCCCATATAATAATAAGTAAATACAGCTACGACAAATGGGGGGATGATTCTAAAGAATCTTGATATGATGTATTTAGCATACTCAGGAAATGTAGGTTTTTTATTCATGAGCTTGATGCTTAGTAAGAATGCGCTAAGTGTAAAAAATATCCACACTCCATATTTTTCACAGCCCTTTGTATATTGACCAATCGTAGGGAGATATTTACTAACATTATGAAGTATAATTACAATGAGGCAAGCTACTCCTCGGATACCATCTGCAGCAGAAAAATGTTTAGTCATGTGAGTTGAGTTTGGTTGTTTGCTTAGTATTAATTCTAACATCTTAGACAAACAGTGAACAGTGAAAGCAGCCTGGAAGCCTATGTGCTGGAGTATGGTGCCAGAGAGTGATAATCATTTACGACGTAGGTGTTTCAACGCAGTATAAAGTGCTCTGGCTAACAATTAGTAAAGTGCTCCAACAAGGTCGTATGCAAAAACAGGCGGTGGCTGGCTGGCTGGCGATCATTCGATAGCATTCCCCAAAATAAAAATTAATCCTATTAAAATCATTGGTTTAAAAGAGGTAGGTTGGGGCAATACATCGACAGAAAAACATAATTTTTTCACAAATTATCAATGAGATAGTAGAATAGCAGTTATGTACTGCTGCGTCATATGGAATGGTTCGAAGCCGCAGACCTGATCGTTAAAGGTATGGAAGGCGCGATCAACGCGAAAACCGTAACCTATGACTTTGAACGTCTGATGGAAGGCGCTAAGCTGCTGAAATGCTCAGAGTTTGGCGACGCGATTATCGCGAACATGTAATCCAGATTCTGGGTTAAACAAGAGCGGGGTCCTGAGGGTTCCCGTTTTTTTTGCCTCTGCCCGCGGGAGACAACCCGATGTTAGCCACTGTCCTTATCACTGTCGTTGCACTTATTCATCTCTACATTCTTGTGCTGGAAATGTTCCTGTGGAATACCAAAACAGGACACAAGGCCTTTAATCTGCGTCCTGATTTTGCACGCGACACCCGCGTGCTGGCGGCGAATCAGGGGCTGTATAACGGGTTCCTGGCGGCGGGCCTGCTGTGGAGCCTCTGGCTCGGCGAAAACGGGATTCAGGTGGCCATCTTCTTCCTGACCTGCGTGCTGATCGCCGGGCTTTTTGGCGCAGCCACCGCCAGCCGTAAAATTTTGTACGTGCAGGCTATTCCCGCGCTCGCTGCGCTGCTTGCGTTACTCATCTGAAGCAATGCTTTGGTTGAGATAATGCGTCCGATATACTCGTGACGTTACCTTTATTGACCAGAGACGAGACTGTTATGCACAACGATATCCCCCTGAAATATTATGATATTGCCGATGAGTACGCGACGGAGGCCGCAGAGCAAGTCGCGGAATCAGAGCGCGACGCGCTGGCACACTATTTCCAGCTGCTGCTTACCCGCTTAGCGAATAATGAGGAGATCAGCGAGGAAGCCCAGCAGGAGATGGCCGCAGAAGCCGGGATCCGTGCGGGTCGCATTGATGATGTTGCGAACTTCCTCAATCAGTGGGGAAATGAATAGCCTGCCTCAAAAACCGTTATGGTGATGCTTTGCGATACAGCTCAGCATCACGCTATCGGACCACATGCATTTTTTCCGCAGAATAGGCGAAGCGGGTTTATCGACAAGCAGCGCGAAAATAACGATCAGAAGAAAGAGTACTGCTGGAAAAACTAAGGATAATTTCACGTTTTTAACCAAAATAAGAGTGTGCTTCAGGGGAATCTACCGTCTGAATATTACGACTATATGTTTTGGCGGAAAAAATGGAAACGTCCGAGTGTAAAAAAACGAGCAGGACAGGCTTCAGGTTAGGGGGCGACGCCGGTGAGTCGCTTCGCCAGCTCGCTCCGGGTGAGTGCTTTTGAAAAATACCATCCCTGGATCAGCGCGTCGGGATATCTGTCCGCAATAAAGCGATACTGAGTTTCATTTTCCACGCCCTCGAAAACAAGGGTTTTATTCAACTTCGCGAGGGCATCGCTGAAGATAACAAAGATGTTTTGCTTATAATCTTCGCTGATGCCATCCACCAGCGATTTGTCAATTTTGATTTCATCATATTCAAGCTGTGACAGCCGGGCCAGATTTGAATTTTGCACGCCGAAATCATCGATTGAAATTTTAACGCCAAGCGATTTTAGTTCCTGGCAGAATCCCTCAAGGATATCCGCCGCGGAAACGGCTTTCTCAGAAAGCTCGACCTTCATCAGGGAAAGGGGAAGGTTGTTGACTAAGCACTCGCGACGCAAAATGTTAATAAACTGTCCGTCTTCAATTTCTTTCCGCCCAACGTTGATTGAAACGATCAGCTGATGCTTAATTGCCAGCGGGGCAATTTCTGAGAGCGATTTACCGATAACATTGCCATAATATCTTTTATACAGCCCGATTTTCTTAATTAATGGGATAAACAGCTCCGGCGAGACGTCTCCGTGTTTTTGATCGCGCCACCGCGACAGAACTTCCACGCCCACGATTTTTTGATCGCGAATGCGAATAATGGGCTGATAGTTAACGCTGAAGGTATTTGTTATCACGGCTTTGATTAGCGTACGTTCCAGCGAAAAACGGTCTTCATGGATACGGAAGACAAATAACGTTATCGCGACCCAGATAAAAAAGAGTATGACCGCGAGAAACGTAAAGATAAACGGGGGGAGAGAGGCCAGTCCCGCATCGTGATGTTTGACAATCACGCATAAATCCCACACGGCGCTGCACTGTGTAATGGTCAGGGTGAACAACGTGGAGTGCAGCCAGCTCCGCGCTCGCAGGTCGGGGGCAGCCGAAAAAAAGATCCGGCCAAAGTCCTTTGTGGTGGCACTCAGAGAATAGCTTGCGGTAACCGGGGTGAATTTATCGTAAGCATAGCGGGAAGTGAAGATAATAATATTATTATAAATGGCCGCATTGCCCGTGAAAAAGTCTTTTCTTGAAAACTGCGCGAGGAGAAAACCTCTCGGCGTTTTATGCAGTTCCGCAGGAAGTGGAACGGGCGTCGCGAGTTTACCCCAAAAAGCAGTACAGATAATTTTTCCTTTTTCAATAAAACCGATATCGCCGAAATAGAGGTTGTTAAGCTTTATTTGTCTGTAGCTATCAAGGCTGGTTTTATCACAGCCCTGCGTCGTTATGCTTTTAAGGCCCAGCGCCACGTTTTGGGACAGGTCTTCGGAATAATGTAAAAGGGTCCGGGATATTTCAAGCTGTTTGGTTTTTTGCTGACCAAGGATAACCGCATTGACCGCATAAAGAGACAGGATGACCAGAAGCG
This sequence comes from Enterobacter sp. fkY84-1, assembly GCF_052974705.1. Taxonomy (NCBI): domain Bacteria; kingdom Pseudomonadati; phylum Pseudomonadota; class Gammaproteobacteria; order Enterobacterales; family Enterobacteriaceae; genus Enterobacter; species Enterobacter sp. fkY84-1. The sequence goes on from NZ_CP169393.1 coordinate 1,830,194, forward strand.
TTGAAACGATCGCAACGGCAATGCGCTTTTTCATTTTCCGGTTATCCTGTCCGCTCCCTGAATTCATAAATCTTAACACAGCCTGGGCAAGGCACAAGCCTGATAGTCACGCCGGGTGAGCAAATTCGGGCGGGTGAACTCATACGAAAGCATCAGTTTTTTAAGATAATTCTCAGCTAAGCTATTTTCATTGCGATCGGCAACGTCAGGTAAACCACGGGTTCTTCTTTCAGATCCTTCATGCTTGTTTATTCTATTAAGGAAAACATCGTGCGCAACGTGATGATCCCTATTCTCAGTGCCCTGTTTCTTTTTCTGATCGGCATACTGATTATTAACTGGCAGTTATGGCAGATGGCGAAAATGAATAACGTTCATACCGCCACGGTAAGCACCCAGAAAATAGAAAGCATTTTGTCGGAAGCCGTCAGTGCGGCCAGCACGGCGAAGCGCGTTGCGGAGCAGGGGTGTACCAGCAGCGGGCAGCTGGCGCTGGGGACAGAAGCTGCGCTAAAACCGCATCTGCGCGCCATCATGATCCAGCAGCAGGGGGAAATCATCTGTACATCCCTTCCGGGGAATGGCGTATTGATTGTTCATCCGGAGACGCTACCTGAAAAAGAATTAATGCTGCTCCCCGGTAATCGACTGGTGAACGGCATCCCGGTACTTGTCTTCCAGATGCCCATCGCGGGCGGGCGCATCATCGTCAGCGTCAGTGATGCGCATTTGCAGGACGTCATCGCGAATGCATCAAACAGCGTTGACCTGGGGTTGGTTGTCGGCGAAAGCATGTTTACGCGCAACGGTGACGTGACCGGATGGAAAGCGGCCTCGTGGACGGGTTCACTTACGGCATCTTCGCAATTCCCCTTTAGTATGGCCTGGCAACCGCCTGCCTTTTTTAGCCTGACGCGGCTACTGCACCAGGGCTGGAGCCTGATACTGCTGATTCTCGCGCTATCCCTGGCGGTGGGCATTTTGATCCGTCGATACAAGGGAAAAAGCACCACCTTTGAAGACGATTTGCGTAAGGCCATTTTGCAGGGAGAGATCGTGCCTTACTACCAGCCGATCGTGAACGGGGACACCGGCGGGTTATACGGGGTTGAAGTCCTGGCAAGGTGGAAGCATCCAAAGTCTGGGTTTATCCCGCCGGATGTCTTTATTCCGATTGCTGAACGTAGCGGGTTGATTATTCCGCTGACCAAAGGCTTGATGGCGAAAGTGGTCACACAGCTTAAGCCGCTGTTGCCGAAGCTACCGGATGGGTTCCATATCGGGGTGAACATCAGCGCCAGACACATTGATGCCCCTTCTTTCCTTGGTGACTGTCGTCTCTTCGGCAAGGGGTTTCAGGGTAAAGCCGTGAAGCTGGTTCTCGAGGTGACCGAGCGTGAACCGTTGATCGATAATCCTCATCTGGTGGAAAACCTCAACGCGCTGCATAACGCCGGTTTTGTCATTGCACTGGATGATTTTGGTACGGGGTATTCCGGGCTGTCATGTCTTAATGCGCTTGCCATAGATTGTATTAAAATTGATAAAAGCTTTGTTAACCGGGTTTCTGAGGAGAAGGACTCAACGATCCTGCTGGACTGCGTTATTGACCTGGCGAAAAAACTCTCATTGCGTATCGTGGCCGAAGGTGTAGAAACGAAAGAGCAGCTGGAGTATCTCAACCGTAATGAAATTACCCTGTTGCAGGGGTATTATTTTGGTAAACCCGTCTCCTATATCGATTTTATTAAAGTCATTTTATCTAAGCCCAGGGAGGCCGTGATGCTGTAAAACGTCAGGCGCTGTAAAAAAATCAGGAATAGAGCGGGTTGCCTGGCGGTGAAACACAAAATAAAGACGAGCTTCTGTTGTATGCTTAAGTGCAATTCATTTTCCTCTTATCCTGAGCTTTGTTACAGTGACAAGAGTTGTCAGCCAGGGATATCAGGCGTGATAAGGTGGAAAAGCTCGTGCATGTGAAAAATACTTTTTACACAACAACCATTACCGTCATCATTGTCTCATTGATCATCTCGCTGGCGCTTGCCGTCCAAATTGCCACGTCCAGACAGCAGTCAATCCAGCAAATTAATACCAGCGTCGCTAATCTTAGCCACACCCTGGATGTTTATACTGAAGGGATCATGCGCCAGAGTGAAATGTTAATTACTACCGTTTCCGACATAATCGAAATTTATGGCATGACCCCGCAGCAGGCGACCAATATTCAGCACATGATCCATAATCAGGATAACCTTCTTACCCAGATTAATAATGTGGTTGTTTACGATGCTCAGGGCGATATCTTCACCGCGCTGCATGAAAGTTTCACGGGGCCACGCAAAGGCTCGGACAGAGAGTTTTTTATCTATCACCAGGAAAATAAAACTCAGCAGGTCTTTATTGGGGAGCCGGTGGTAAGCAGAACCAATGGCAAATGGGTTATCACCCTCAGTCGGCGCCTTGAAACTCAGTCCGGGGCATTTAACGGTGTCGTGGTGGTGACGCTCGGTATTGAAAATTTTCTGGCACTCTACGGGCAGATTAATATCGGTCACTCGGGCGTCATCGGCTTAACGACGCAATCAGGCGTGCTGCTGGTCCGTTATCCCTTTAAAAATACCTATATCGGCACGATTGTTTCTGATTCACCGCTCTTCAGGAAATATCTCAAAGTACAAAATACGGGGATAGCCAGCTCCATCTCACGGTTTGATAAAATCGAGCGCATCTATGCCTATGAGAAAAACCGACGCTACGGACTGGTCACCACAGTGGCCGTCAGCATTGATGAAGCTCTTGCACCCTGGCGCAAGCAGGCGATTCAGCTGGCGGTACTCATTTTCGTGTTTACGGCGATACTCATCGTGGCGTCGTACTTCCTGTATTCCGACCTGTCCCGAAAAACACGGGATAACAAAGCGCTGAAGATTATCGCTTCAGAAGATGCGTTGACCGGGCTGTACAACCGCCGCGTCTTTGATGAAAAAATCCTCTCGGAAATTGCTACGTGCGCCGCGCATGACGCGCCGATTTCGGTACTGATCGTGGACGTGGACTACTTCAAAAAATACAACGATAACTATGGTCATCCTGAAGGGGACCGGTGTCTGGCTATGCTTGGAAACAGCCTCAGGGAGAGCCTTACCCGTGATAATCAGCTTGTGGCGCGATACGGCGGAGAGGAGTTTGCGCTGATATTGCCGGATACGGATATTCAGGAGGCGCTTCGTCTGGCCCAGACGATTATTCGCAATGTGTTCTCGCTGCAAATCGCGCATGCCTTTAGCCCCTTCGGCCGGGTGACGGTAAGCGTCGGAATTTCCACCGCCCGTGCCGTCGACATTGCAGGCAGCCAGCAAAATATCATTATTGCCGCAGACCAGGCGCTCTATCAGGCGAAACGCGCGGGACGTAACCGGTACGCGTTTGTTGGGGTATGAGCAAAAAAAAGCCCACTCAGGAGTGGGCAAGAAAAACTGGAAGCAATGTGAGCAATGTCGTACTGAATACTTGAGTGTTTCTCTCAACTATTCAGTGTTGAGAAAGATAATCTTTCTCAACAAAAGATGCAACCCCACAGTTTCTGTGGCCCGTACATTTTTTTGATGAATAATTCCCCACTCTCTCATTGTGATGCTTATCACAAATTTCCTTTCTGGAATCCTGTGCTATCCTTTTTTGTGTCGTTGATTTAATGACAAAAACCATACAGAGAGGAAAGTTATGGGAATTTTATCCTGGATTATCTTTGGGCTTATTGCGGGTATTCTGGCGAAGTGGATCATGCCGGGCAAAGATGGCGGTGGGTTTATCGTCACCGTAATACTGGGTATTGTCGGCGCGGTAGTCGGCGGCTGGATCAGTACGCTGTTCGGTTTTGGCAAGGTCGATGGCTTTAACTTCGGCAGTTTCGCCGTCGCGGTGATCGGTGCGCTGGTCGTTCTGTTTATCTACAGAAAGATCAAAAGCTAAGGTCTGAAAGCGTTGAAAAAGGCTGCCAGATGGCGGCCTTTTTACGTACTGGCGTTTACCACCAGCCAAGCTGCGTGCCGGCAAACGCCGCGATGGCAACGATCAGCATAATGACGGTTGTCTTCCGCATTTATGCCCCCGGCGCCGCGTAACCGCCGACAAAAAACCACGCTAAAAATACCACCGCCGTTATAAATATAACGACCGGGAAGAGGATCCCTATTCTCATACCATCACCTGTTTCGGTTTCTGTAACGCCGTAGAGTGTACGGGGTTAATCAATGGTGAGAAAGCGTGATTTGCTTTTTCCTTTCTTATCCTGATACATCGCGACATCCGCAGCGCGTAACGCGCTGTCAGGATCGGTTGCGGCAGGGTCCACTTCGATCACACCGAAGCTGGCGCCCGGATAAATAATATGAACGCTGCCCAGCCAGTATTCGCCAGCGATGCAGGCGCTGAGGCGCGTTTTAAGCAGCGTAAGCTGCGCGTTATCCCCGTCCTGGTGGGGCTGGCTTAGCGACGCCACCAGAAATTCATCCCCGCCCAGACGACCGATAATATCGTCCTGCTGTTTCTCTTCCGTCAAACGCTTACCCACTTCTATCAGGAACTGGTCGCCAGCCTCGTGGCCGTAACGATCGTTAATCAGTTTGAAATCATCCAGATCGATGAACGCGATGATGGCGTTACGCTTAAGATGCCGGGCCAGAGAAAAGAGGGTGGTCAGATCTTCAAAAATGGCGCGACGGTTGGGTAAACCGGTAAGGGCATCCGTATAGGAGTGCGCGATGAGGGCCGCATTGGCTTCGCGAAGCTGGGTGACCAGCGACTCTTTCTGAATGGACTGGGCGATCAGCCCGGCGAAGAGCTTCAGGACCTGTTCACCGCGCTCGCTCAGCGGCTTTCTGGCCGTGCTGGTGGCACAGAGCGTTCCGTAAAGTGAACCATCCGCAAGATGGACAGGAATACTCATGTAGGTGGTAATGCCAAGTGCTTTCGCTGCTTCACACTCGGGCCAACGCTCGGGCACGTCATTGCTGAATATCGTGTCACTATCCAGCGCGCGCTTGCACAGCGTCTCATCCCATGGGACGCTCAGCCCCTCCGGAATCGTCATCTGCTTGCTGTTGCGGGCGTAGAGAATGTGCTGAAGCCGCGCTTCGATATCCACCTTCGTCAGGTAGGTCGACTCCATGTCGGTGACAATCTCCAGCATCTCCAGCAGCTGGCGAACAAGGCTTTCAAGGGATTGCTCGGTGGCAAGGGTTTCTGAAACGCGAGCGAGGATAAGATCCGACATGACGTAGAATGACTCCCAGGCAGAAGACGTCTGCATCTGCATGTTATGCTGAATTTTTAGGCTTCAGGCATAGTAAAACATGAATACAGAAAATTTAATATATGCAGGAAGCGGGGAGCAGGCGCGAAAAAAAGCCCCGTTGTTGAGACCGGGGCAAAGACATCTTGATTACGGAATGATGTTCTCTGGTCATATCGAGAACATGCCACACTATAGTGCTGAAAAGTGCAGTTAAAATGGAGAAATCATGGAGAACGTGGCGATGACCCGTTACCCTTAGACTCTGATGACGTCAAAAGGATCAATGAGATGAGATTTCTGCTTCTGGCGCTGGCGCTTCCCCTGGCCGCCTGCACCGCCAAAACCACGCCACCTGATGCACCGAAACCGCCGCACGTTATCGGTATGGCGAACCCAGCTTCCGTCTACTGTCTGGAGAAAGGCGGGGAACAGGTCCCGGTTCAAAGCCCGCAGGGCGTGCGTACCGAGTGCAAATTACCGGGCGGCGAAGTGATCGATGAATGGACGCTCTATCGTCGCGACCATCCGCAACCCGCCAGGTGACAAAGTAATATTGCCTGCGATACACTTCTCTTTAAGATTATTCTTAGCCAGTTCCTGGCGTTCGTTATCGTGAGAGAAGTATGTTTCAGCTAAAACCGGGCAGCATGGCGATGATCGTTGGCGCCCGCACGGCGTCAGGCCGTCGCAATATTGGTAAATCCGTTGAGCTGTTTGGCCTTTGCCAGCCTGGCCTGCGTTTTGTTAACCCCGTCAACGGCGTGATGACGCAATTACCGGTCACCGCAGATCGCGCGCTTTGGCTGGTGACGGGGGATGTCTACGCCTTTGACAATCAGCATGGCTTTGCGTTTGTCCGCGCCGAACATCTGATGCCGCTCACCCCGGATGAAGCGCCGCAAATTCTGGATGAACTGACGATCGGCTGATCACAGATGGCGCAGCCAGTCGGCTAAGACCAGAGCGTGATTTTGCTCCGTGTTTTTGGCAGCAAAGAGCAGGGTGACGGTCTGCCTGCGCGCCAGCGTCGCCAGACGCACGCCCTCGTCAGCCTGCTGCGCCAGCTCTTCCCGATAGGCCTGACTGAAGGCGGCGAAATCAATCGTGTCGCTGTGAAAAGCCTTGCGTAATTCATTCGAAGGCGTGAGCGCTTTACACCATTCGTCATACGCGAGATCCGTTTTCTTCAGCCCGCGCGGCCACAGCCTGTCCACCAGTACCCGATAGCCGTCGTCAGGGCTTGCCTGTTCGTATACCCGTTTGCACTGAATCATGATTCCACCCTCCCAATTTAAGGTATTGTGATAATTGCAAAAGATCGGTAGTCTGAGGTTCCTTATGTTATCTGATAATACTCTGGCATAAGGAACCTTTCATGGAACACCTCCCGGTTAAAACAACGCTGCGCATTGCGCTGGTTGGCGATTACAATCCCAATGTTATTGCGCATCAGGCTATCCCGCTGGCCATTGACGACGCCGCCGCAGTGCTTGACCTCACCGCCGATTACGACTGGCTGGCCACGACGGAGCTAACAAGCGCTGAAGATCTGGTGGGCTACGATGCCATCTGGCTGGTTCCTGCCAGCCCCTATAAAAACACGGCGGCCGCTTTTATTGCCGCGCGCTACGCCCGTGAGAACGGCATCCCGTTCCTGGGCACCTGCGGCGGGTTCCAGCATGCGCTGATTGAGTATGCCCGAAACGTGCTGGGCTGGGCTGATGCGGCACACGCTGAGACGGATACCGAAGGCACCATGGTGATTGCGCCGCTGACCTGCTCGCTGGTGGAAAAAACGGATGCCATTGAGCTGCGCAATAATACGCTGATCGCCAAAGCGTATGGCAAGCCGGAAATTGAAGAGGGGTATCACTGTAACTATGGCGTGTCGCCGGCGTTTGCGCAGGCGCTGGAAAGCGGTGATATGCATGTAACGGGCTGGGACGATCAGGGTGAAATTCGTGCCGCGGAGCTGGTGACGCACCCGTTCTTCGTGATCACCTTATTCCAGCATGAACGTGCCGCGCTGGAAGGACGCCCGGTCGTGCTGGTGCAGGCGATGCTGCGCGCGGCGCGCGGGTAAAAAAGGCAGACCCGGTGGTCTGCCTGAGGATTTAACGGGGCGCGATCTCCCGGTCTCGCCCGGCTAACACACCGCAGATAGCCATTATCACAGCGGCCAGCGCACAGCCCAGAAGCGGGATTTGCCAGTCTCCTGCGGTATCGTGAATTTTCCCCATCAGCGGCGGGCCGCAGGCGGCAAGCAGGTAGCCAATCGACTGTGCCATTCCGGAGAGCGCCGCCGCCTGGTGCGCAGAGCTGGCGCGCAGGCCGATGAACGTCAGGCCGAGGATCATTGTTGCCCCTGTGCCAAAGCCAAACATCAGCGTCCACATCACCGCCATTCCGGGCATAAACCATAATCCTGCCGCGCTTATCGCGCACATCAGTGCCACTAAGCCTGCGATCGCTCGCTGATCTTTCAGGCGGTGGAGGATCAGCGGAACGGCGAGTCCCGGCACGGCCGTGGCCAGCTGCAACAGACCGTGCACCGAACCGGCCTGCGCTTCGCTGTAGCCGTGGCTCAGCAATATCGCCGGCAGCCAGCCGATGATGACGTAGTAGATCAGCGAGTTAATTCCTAAAAAGAGCGTCACCTGCCAGGCGAGGGCCGAGCGCCAGAGCGCGCGGTTTTGCAGCGCGCCTGCGCCCGTTACCGTTGCGACGTGTTTCTGACGCCACTGCGGCAGCCAGAGCAGCAGTGCGACCAGCGGAAACGCCATCAGCATCAGCAGCGCGCCATGCCAGCCCGCGCTCCCCTGTGCAAGGGGAACGATCATCGCTGAGCCAAACGCCGCCGAGACGCCCATCGTCAGGGAATAGGCGCCGGTGAGCTTCGCCACCTGGCCCGGAAAATCACGCTTAATTAATCCCGGTAACAGCACGTTCCCGAGCGCAATACCGCAGCCGACGATCGCCGTTCCGATGAAAAGCAAAGCGGCGGAAGGCAGCGAGCGAACGGCAATCCCGGCGCAAATGAGCAGCAGGGCGATAAACAGGCTGCGCTCCATGCCGATACGCCGGGCAACGCCTGCGGCGAGCGGCGAGACAAGGGCGAAAGCCAGCAGGGGCAGGGTGGTCAGCAGACCGGTTTGCGCCGTGCTTAAGCCATAATCAAGACGAATGGTATCGAGCAGCGGCGCTGCGCCAGTAAAGGTGACGCGAAGCGTGGTGGCAATCATCAGGATGCCTGCAATCAACAGCGCGCCGTGTTTTCCTGAGGTGCGAATAGCAGTAGTCATTATGTTCTCATACGTTCAAGCGAGCGCACACAATACCGATTTTCTCAGCGGTTGAAATCAGGCTAAAATGACAGTTTATCGCTCATATCGGACAAACTGATGATTGGTCTGGGACTGGAAGGCTACGATCCGGATAGCCAGTACGATGCGGCCGTCGCATTTCGCATTCAGGTAGTGGCGGAGGAACAATATATTCCGCTTCATCATCACCGTAAGGGGCAGCTGATTCTGGCCCTCGGCGGCGCAATCACCTGTGAAGTGGAAAATGCCATGCTGATGGTGCCGCCTCAGTATGCCGTCTGGATCCCTGGCCAGATGCCGCACAGCAACAGGGCCACGCCGGGCGCGCAGCTCTGCTTTTTGTTCATTGAGCCGGGGACTGCCAGCCTGCCCGAGCGCTGCTGTACCCTGAAAATTTCCCCCCTGGTGCGGGAGCTGATTTTATCGCTCGCGGAAAAATCACGTGAACAGCTGCAGCTCGCGGCCACCTCGCGTCTGGTGGACGTCCTGTTTGACGAGCTGCCGCTCCAGCGTCAGGAGCATCTGCAGCTGCCCGTGTCGCCCCATCCCAAAATCCGGCTGATGAGCGAGAAGATGGCGGAAGAGCCCGCCGCCTGGCAGACGCTGGCGCAGTGGGCGAGCCACTTCGCCATGAGCGAGCGCAACCTGGCGCGGCTGGTAGTGAAGGAGACCGGTCTGAGCTTCCGCCGCTGGCGTCACCAGCTGCAGCTGATTGTGGCGTTACAGCATTTAATAAGCGGCAAATCGGTGCAGCAGGTGGCCCAGTCACTGGGCTATGACTCGACCACCGCGTTTATCACCATGTTCAGGAAGGGACTGGGCCAGACGCCGGCGCGTTATATGGCCAGCCTGACTACGACTTCCCAATAAACAGCGAGACAAGGCCTGCCGCAATCAGCGGGCCGACCGGCACGCCGCGAAAGAGCGCCACGCCCAGCACGGTGCCCACCAGCAGGCCCGCCACCAGCGAGGGCTGGCTGCTCATCAGCGTGACGCCGCGTCCGCCCAGCCATGACACAAAAATCCCCACCGCGATCGCCACCAGCGATTTCCAGTTTACAAACGAATGCAGCAGCGTTGAGGCGGGAAGCGTGCCGCTGGCGATGGGCGCCATTACCCCGATGGTTAAGATGATGATCCCGATGGTGAGGCCTTGTTTTTCTATCCACGGGAAAAAGGTATTTAACGGAGTCACGCGCACAATTATCAGCACCAGAATCGAGATGGCGACGGTGGTGTTATGGCTGATAAAGCCGAGCGCGGCGAGTGCCAGAAGAATGAGCAGAGTAGGATCAAACATTGGGAATCCTTGCCAGAATAATGGTCCTGTTTACTGTACGCGCAAACGCGGCAGAGAACAGTGTTAAAAAGATTTTATCGTTGTCATAACCTTGTCATTTACGCGGATTAAAACGAAAGCAGATATCGCAAAAGGGTCGCCATCATGAACGATCACATGTTTGTGGAAACGCTGATTATCTCCTCATCGTTTTTCGCTATTGCCGTTATTCTTGTTGCCTCCGTGCTGTTCCTGGAAAGAAAAGGCTGACAGGGGCATCAGCCATCGCAGTTACGCTTTATGGAAGGTGACAAGCTCAGGACGGGCGATGCGCAGGTAATCCTGGGTATCCATAATAACGGATTTCTCCAGCAGGCCGGCGTTAAACGCGATTTCGTCAAAGCGCTCGAACAGCAGCGGGTCGGCAACCAGTGCCAGGTCAGGATGGAAGCTAAAGGGCGGGATAGCGCCGAAAACGCAGGCGGTCAGGGCATCGACTTCGGCCGGGCTGGCGAGGGAGGCCTTTAGCCCGCCAAAATGGCTGGCAAGCTGGCTCAGGTCAGCCTGCAGGTCGGCGGCGAGGATCGCCAGAACATGTTTCTTTACGCCGTTTCCCTTCACCTTGCAGACCAGGGCTTTGGCGCCTTGCCGCAGGTCGGTTCCGCGAATTTCACTTACCGCTTCACATTTCCCGACCGCCTCGTGCTCCATGACGCGAAAACGCGCGCCCTGCTCGGTGAGTAAGGTAATGAGCTGCTGGTGGGTTCCTGTTCCAATAACGTCGTCAGTCATAACGATTTTCCCGGTGATAATCCAGTATGCAGGGGTCTACATTAGCACGGGATGAACGGGGTCGAAAGAAAACAGCCAGCGGGTTCGCTGGCTGTGGGATTATGCGTTGCTGGTAGCAGACTGCTTGTGGAACAGCTCCCTGAACACCGGATAAATGTCATCCTGGTCACGGATATGCTGCATGGCAAAATTATCGAACATCGACTGCAGATGCTCATACTCCCGCCACAGGGTCTGGTGCGCACGACGGGTGATTTCGATATAGCTGTAGTAACGCACGACCGGCAGAATTTTCTTCGCCAGAATCTCGTGACACAGCGGCGAGTCGTCGGCCCAGTTATCGCCATCCGACGCCTGCGCGGCATAAATGTTCCACTGTGCCGGGTCGTAGCGCTCTTTGACCACTTCATCCATCAGCTTCAGCGCGCTCGAGACGATGGTGCCCCCGGTTTCCTGCGAGTAGAAGAACTCATGTTCATCCACTTCTTTTGCCTGGGTATGGTGACGGATATAGACCACCTCGACGTTTTTATAGGTTCTGCTCAGGAACAGATAGAGCAGGATATAAAAACGCTTCGCCATATCCTTGGTGGCCTGATCCATCGAGCCGGACACGTCCATCAGACAGAACATCACCGCCTGGCTGGAGGGCTCAGGGCGTTTTTCGTAGTTCTTGTAGCGCAGGTCGAAGGTGTCGATAAACGGGACCCGTTCGATCTTCGCCCTCAGCTCTGCAATCTCTTTACGCAGGCGCTCCTCTTCCAGCAGTTGCGCCGGTTCCGTATTTTCCACCACCTTCAGGCTGCTCTCCAGCTCGCGCAGTTCGCGACGTTTGCCTGCCGTCATGGCCGTGCGTCGCGCCAGCGAGTTCTGCAACGAACGCACGACGCTGATGTTGGCGGGCACGCCGTTGGCGGTATAGCCCGCGCGGTGGGTTTTATATTCATTAAGCTGACGATGCTGATTCTTTTTCAGATTCGGCAGCGCCAGGTCTTCGAACAGCAGGTCGAGATATTCATCTTTTGAAATCTGGAAAACAAATTCGTCCTGACCTTCACCGTCCTGGCTGGCCTGTCCCTGACCGCTTCCTGAACCACCGCCGCCGCCCTGAGGGCGCTCAATTCTGTCGTTCTGAACGAAGTGGTCATTACCTGGGTGTACGCGATGGCGCAGGCCGCCTCGCCCCTGATGAAACATCGGTTCGCTGATGTCATCGGTAGGGATGGAGACAGACTCGCCGCTGTCGACGTCGGTCACCGAGCGTTTGTTGATGGCCTCGGAGATAGACTGTTTAATTTGCGCTTTATAACGACGCAAGAAGCGCTGGCGGTTCACCGTGCTCTTGTTTTTGCCGTTAAGACGCCGGTCAATAAACCAGGTCATATACCCCCCGTACTGCATTTGCCAACTTGCATTTTGTAGGCCCGGCAGGCGCTAACCGCCGCCGGGCACTTGTTTTAAGACGATTTACGCACGCGCAGGTACCATTCGCAGAGCAGGCGGACCTGTTTGCGGGTGTAGCCTTTTTCCATCATTCGGTCGACAAAATCGTCGTGTTTTTTCTGTTCATCGGTTGAGGTTTTGGCGTTAAACGAGATCACCGGCAGCAGCTCTTCGGTATTGGAGAACATTTTCTTCTCAATGACCGTGCGCAGCTTCTCGTAGCTGGTCCAGTTCGGATTGCGCCCGTTGTTATGCGCTCTGGCGCGCAGGACGAAGTTCACAATCTCGTTACGGAAGTCTTTCGGGTTGCTGATCCCGGCAGGCTTCTCGATTTTTTCCAGCTCCGCGTTCAGGGATTCACGGTCAAACAGCTGGCCGGTATCCGGGTCGCGGTACTCCTGATCCTGGATCCAGAAGTCAGCGTAGGTGACATAACGGTCAAAAATGTTCTGCCCGTATTCTGAATAGGATTCCAGGTAAGCCGTCTGGATCTCTTTGCCAATGAACTCGGCGTATTTCGGGATCAGGTAACCTTTCAGGAACTCAAGGTAGCGTTCAGCCTGCTCCTGGGGGAACTGCTCGCGCTCGATTTGCTGCTCCAGCACGTAGAACAGATGCACCGGGTTGGCCGCCACTTCCGCATGGTCGAAGTTAAAGACGCGGGAGAGGATCTTAAACGCGAAGCGCGTGGACAGACCGTTCATCCCTTCATCAACCCCGGCGTAGTCGCGATACTCCTGATACGACTTCGCTTTCGGATCGGTATCCTTCAGGCTCTCACCGTCATAGACGCGCATTTTCGAGTAGATGCTGGAGTTTTCCGGCTCTTTCAGGCGCGACAGGATGGAGAAGCGAGACAGCGTTTCCAGCGTGCCCGGCGCGCACGGCGCATGCACCAGCTCACTGTGGTTAAGCAGTTTCTCGTAAATTTTGATCTCTTCGGAGATCCGCAGGCAGTAAGGCACCTTAACGATGTACACACGGTCAAGGAAGGCCTCATTGTTTTTGTTATTACGGAAGGTCACCCATTCAGATTCGTTCGAGTGGGCGAGAATAATCCCGTTAAACGGCAGGGCGGAGATACCTTCCGTCCCGTTGTAGTTTCCTTCTTGAGTGGCCGTCAGCAGCGGATGCAGCACCTTGATGGGCGCTTTAAACATCTCGACGAATTCCATAATCCCCTGGTTAGCCCGGCACAGCGCGCCAGAGTAACCGTAGGCATCCGGGTCGTTTTGCGCGAAGTTTTCCAGCTTGCGGATGTCGACCTTACCGACCAGCGCCGAAATATCCTGGTTGTTCTCATCACCGGGTTCCGTTTTGGCGATGGCGATCTGTTCCAGGATCGACGGCCAGACTTTCACCACGCGGAATTTGGTGATGTCGCCACCAAACTCATGCAGGCGTTTTGCCGCCCACGGCGACATGATGGTGCCGAGGTAGCGACGCGGGATGCCGTACTCTTTATCCAGAATCTGCGCATCTTCCTGCGGATTGAACAAGCACAGCGGATGGTCGTTCACCGGGCTGCGCTCGCCATTGGCGCTCAGGACATAGATAGGCACGCGCTGCATCAGCGACTTCAGGCGTTCCGCCAGCGAGGATTTACCGCCGCCCACGGGGCCGAGTAAATAGAGGATCTGTTTCTTCTCTTCCAGACCCTGAGCGGCATGCTTCAGGTAGGAGACAATCTGCTCTATGGCATCTTCCATGCCATAGAACTCTTCAAACGCCGGGTATCGGGCGACCACCCGATTCGAAAAGAGACGGGAAAGCCGGGGTTCCAGGGCAGTGTCAACCATGTTTGGCTCACCAATAGCCATCAATAGCCGTTCTGCCGCATTGGCATAGGCACTGCGATCTTGCCGACAGATGGTAAGAAACTCCTGCAGTGTGAACTCTTCGTCCTTGGCAGCTTCATAGCGCTGGCGATAGTGATCGAATATATTCATGGCATGCCGTCCTTTCGTTTTTTAGCACAGGATAAGAGCCGTTCGTATGAGTAGTGGAGGCTCCCGGAAGAGAATCTCTCGCACCTCACTGCCAGAGCAGCAACCTGTGTGCCAGGTCAGACGCTAAGAACCGCAGGGTGTTCAGGAAAACTCTTCTTAAATTAAAGCGTAGATGGCATTTGCAAAACTTGCATGCCCATAAAATCTACTTTCAATGACATATCAATAACTCATCCAAAAATTTCCACTCTGGTAATAAGGCAAAAGCACATTTTTCATTCAGCGGTCATGTAAATGAAAGCCGGTTGTCATCTGATAAGTTAAAAATAATGGGTTAATCAGACTGATTAGCAGGCAAAAAATTTTGGGATGTACGGGAATGGCGGTTACACTTCACCCGCTGATTATTTGACTACAGGAAAGAATGGATTGTGACCAAACTCAAACTTCTGGCATTAGGCATCCTTGCCGCGACCGCAGTAAGCACCGCACAGGCGGAAAGTCAGTGGACGGTTGGCGCGGGTGTTGGCGTCATTAACAGCCCGTACAAACAGTATGACCGTGATGTTTATCCTGTGCCGGTTATCACCTATGAAGGCGATAACGTCTGGTTCCGTGGGCTCGGCGGCGGCTACTATCTGTGGAACGATACGGCCGATAAGCTTTCCATCATGGCGTACTACGATCCTACGCACTTCAAGCCGGGTGACAGCGACAGCCACGCGCTTCGCCAGCTCGACAAGCGTAAAAGCTCGATGATGGCCGGCCTCTCTTATGTGCATAACACCCAGTATGGCTTCCTGCGTACGGCCCTGGCAGGCGATACGCTGGATAACAGCAACGGCTTTATCTGGGATCTGGCGTGGCTGTACCGTTACACCAACGGTGGTCTGACCCTGACGCCGGGTATTGGTGTGCAGTACAACAGCGAGAACTACAATGACTACTATTATGGCGTCTCTAAAAACGAGTCCCGTCGTAGCGGTCTGAAGAGCTACAGCGCAGATGACGGCTGGGATCCGTACCTGGAGCTGACCGCGAGCTATAACTTCCTTGGCGACTGGAGCGTGTACGGTACTGGCCGTTATGAGCGTCTGAGCGATGAAGTGAAAGACAGCCCGATGGTCGATAAGTCCTGGGCAGGCATCTTTTCCGTCGGTGTGACCTACAAGTTCTGATTGCGCACTTATATTGTGCAATTGGTGCATCAAAACGGGGCGCTTGCGCCCCGTTTGCTTTAGTGTGGTGCAGCGAGATTATCGCTTAATAATGCGGATCGTCTGACCTAAACGAGATGGCTTTTCTTCACTCGCTTTCTGCGGGGCAGTCACGCAGGCCGTTTCCACGCAGACAAACGTTTTATAACCGTCGTCAGGCACGTCGGCCATGCTGACAGACAGTGCAGGGCCCGGGTTCCAGCCCACCACGTTGCTGTGATGGTGATGTACTACCTCAATGCCGCGGTTCAGGGCACCGTCGTGGATCATGCTGCATGCTTCCGGATGCAGATAGACGCGGTCGGTACGGTCAGGAAAAGCCTGAACGCCGTCGCTGAGTTTGCCTTCTTTCGCGTTGTCGACTTTATCGATAAAGGTATCGCCAAGGCCACTCACCTTCACAGCGCTGATGTCACCCACGTTGAAATAGGTGTGCAGGGCGGAGGTGGTTTCGAACTCGCCGTGGGCTTCCAGTTCGATTTCACAGGTTTTACCCAGCTTAAAGCGGGCGTACAGTGTGAAATCGTGCGGCCACAGAGCGCGGGTTTCGTCATTTGCCTGCAGCTCAAAGGTCAGCACGGCGCCGCTGTCGTCTTCGTTATGCGCTTTCAGGGTCCACTGCTGGTTACGGGCAAAACCGTGAGAAGGCAAACCCGGCTGTGCGGACGGGCCGAACCACGGCCAGCAGATCGGTACGCCACCACGGATTGCAGCCCCTTTTTTGAAGGAGGTCGCATCACTGAGCCACAATCCCTCAACTTCACCTTCGGGTTTCCAGGAGAGCAGGTGGGCGCCGTTCAGCGCCACGGAGGCCTTAACGCGTGGATGGTCAACGACGATAACGTCAGCACCGTCAATCTGGCGGCGGGAGAGCACAGGGGTAAGTTGTTCGACTACCGGAAGTGCAAAAATTTTATTAATCATTAAGCAATCCTCTGTCTTATAAATAAAAAAGGCGACCGAAGTCGCCTTTTTGGATCAAACACTCATCTCAACTTATTTGGAGATGTGAGCGATCAGGTCCAGTACTTTGTTAGAGTAGCCGGTTTCGTTGTCGTACCAGGATACCAGTTTAACGAAGTTGTCGTTCAGTGCGATACCTGCTTTAGCATCGAACACGGAAGTGCACACTTCGCCGTTGAAATCGGTAGAAACAACGTCGTCTTCGGTGTAACCCAGAACGCCTTTCATTGGGCCTTCGGAAGCAGCTTTGATTGCTTTCTTAATTTCTTCATAAGAAGCAGCTTTTTCCAGACGAACGGTCAGGTCAACAACGGATACGTTAGGAGTTGGAACGCGGAACGCCATACCAGTCAGTTTGCCATTCAGTTCTGGCAGTACTTTACCTACAGCTTTAGCCGCACCGGTAGAGGATGGGATGATGTTCTGAGCCGCGCCACGGCCGCCGCGCCAGTCTTTGTGAGACGGGCCATCAACGGTTTTCTGAGTAGCGGTGGTTGCGTGAACGGTAGTCATCAGACCTTCGATGATGCCGAAGTTGTCGTTGATAACTTTAGCCAGCGGTGCCAGGCAGTTGGTGGTGCAGGATGCGTTAGACACGATATCCTGGCCAGCGTAAGTTTCGAAGTTTGCACCACGAACGAACATTGGGGTGTTGTCTTTGGAAGGACCCGTCAGAACAACTTTCTTCGCACCAGCAGTGATGTGTTTACGTGCAGTTTCGTCGGTCAGGAAGATACCGGTTGCTTCAGCAACAACGTCAACACCAATTTCGTTCCATTTCAGGTTAGCTGGGTCTTTCTCAGCAGTAACGCGGATGGTTTTGCCATTTACAACCAGGTGGCCGTCTTTCACTTCAACGGTGCCGTCGAAACGACCGTGAGTTGAGTCGTACTTCAGCATGTACGCCATGTATTCAGCGTCCAGGAGATCGTTGATACCAACGATTTCGATGTCAGAACGTTTCTGAGCAGCACGGAAAACAATACGGCCGATACGGCCAAAACCGTTGATACCTACTTTGATAGTCATATATTCCACCAGCTATTTGTTAGTGAATAAAAGGTTGCCTGTAAAATTACAAAAACCTTACGCAGCGTCAAGCGGAATCGTGTCAATCATTGCGACAAATCAATCCTGTGACTAACGTTTGTGCGACTGACTCGCCTCACTTTCCCTTTGAGCTTGCAACCACATGGGGGCTGCGCCCGGAATTTTAAAGTCCTCGCAGGATAAAAATGTGAATGTGATCACAATTGCCTGACCGCCTTTTCGCGACACATAAGTTTAGATCAAAAGTGCACGCAAGGGTGTTAATGTTTTGTTAGAATGCGGGGTAAAAGATGTCTGTTTCTACAGCGAGATGTAAGCATATGTCGAACCAACGTAACCCTGACGATTTGAAAAAAAACCTCACAGAAATGCAGTTTTACGTGACGCAGAACCACGGAACGGAACCCCCGTTCACCGGGCGTTTACTGCACAACAAGCGGGACGGTGTCTACCACTGCCTGGTCTGCGATGCCCCGCTGTTTAATTCACAAACGAAATTTGATTCGGGCTGCGGCTGGCCGAGCTTTTACGAGCCGGTGAGCGATGAGGCTATCCGCTATCTGACCGACTCGTCGCACGGCATGGTGCGCACCGAAATTCGCTGCGGCAACTGCGATGCGCACCTTGGACACGTCTTCCCGGATGGCCCTCAGCCAACGGGCGAGCGTTTCTGCGTGAATTCAGCCTCAATGAGCTTCACTGACGACGAAAACGGCGACCAGATCAAGGGTTGAAAAAACGATTCAGCAAATTATTCCTTTAAAAGGGCGGGATTGTGAATATTGAAGACATGATTAGCGGTATGACGCCGGAGATTTATCAGCGTCTGGTCACCGCCGTAGAGCTGGGAAAATGGCCCGATGGCGTCGCGCTGACCCCGGAGCAGAAAGAAAACAGCCTGCAGCTGGTGATGCTGTGGCAGGCGCGCAACAACACCGACGCGCAGCACATGACGATCGACACCCATGGTCAAATGGTGATGAAGAGCAAGCGTGAGCTGAAAGAGGACTTTGGTATCACCCCGAAGCCGATTGCGACTTTCAAATAATGCTCTCATGTAGGCCGGGTAAGCGCTAGCGCCACCCGGCACGCTACACTTTAGTGCGGGATCCCGAGCGACGCCGCCAGCTGCTTCGCTAACTGGTTTTCATCATCCGCGCCGTACTCCCAGAACATCGCTCCGGCGAGACCTTTCTCTTTGATGTAGTCCGCTTTGATCGCCACGGATCGCGGGTTCTCATACGAAATCGCAAACAGCGCGTTGCCATCGGCACCCTTCACCGAAAGCCACGGCACTTTCGCCTGGTCGTCCCAGTGCTCGGTAAAGCGTTTCTGCGGATCGTTCAGCAGCTTTTTGACGATATCGTTGTACTTCACGTAGGTATCTTTGGTCAGGTCGTAGCCGAGCGACTTGAACAACCCGATCTCCTGCGGCCCGAAGTAGGGCTGAGTGGCCGGATTTTTTTGCGCATCGGGTTTCGTCCAGTCAATGCCCGGCTCCACGGCGCGTTTCGGTACGCGGCCATAGAAACCAATCCCGAGATTCATCTGCTGCGGCTTCAACCCGGCGGCCAGATAGTTGTTCACCACAAAATCGACGCTGTATTTGTCCGCGGCGGCCACCGTCGGCCAGGCGCTGGAGTCGTACAGGTTGGCATTGAAATACTGCGTGCCGTACGCCATGTCGTAGGTCATCAGGTTGATGTAATCGAGCAGGGGGGCAATGGCTTTCACATCCACCCAGCTTTTCGGACTTTCCGCATTCGCGCCTACCGCAATGGTCACCAGCTTTTTATGCCCGAACGCGTCGCGCATCTCCTTCAGCAGGGCGGTAAAGTTATCCCTGTCGGCGGGCTGGCTTGCCACCAGGCCCCAGGCACCGTTGACCGGATACTCCCAGTCGAGGTCGATCCCGTCCAGACCATATTTTTCAACAATCTCCTGCGCGGAGCGGATGAACACCGCGCGACTCTCTTGGGTTGCCGCTGCGCCAGAGAAACCACGCGCGCCCCAGCCGCCGACGGAGAGCAGGACCTTAAGATTTGGGTTTTGCTTACGCAGGGTGGGGATCAAGGCCAGGTCGGACGCCACTTTTGGCGATAGCCAGATTTGATGCAGCTTCGCCGGATCTTTCAGCGCGGCGTTGGTTTCGTCTTTTTCGTCGTTATAGACCAGACCAAACGAGTAGTTCAGGTGGGTGATCTGGCGAACGTCAAGTTTATTGATATCGCCACCCGGTCCGGCGGTGACGTCGCCACCCCCGTTAAAATAGCCCACGGACATCAGGGAACTGGCGGAGGCAACTGACGCGCAAAGCAAGGGTAAGGCTGCCAGCAAGGGCAAACGTTTCATACAAGTTCCTCTTTGACTTAATAAAAATAACCACGCCACGGAAAAGGCGTGGCGAAAAAACAGCCTGAAGAGAATAGCATTGCCGCTTCGCTGAGGTTGCGAGGGAGTTCACTTTATGGGGATCGGAGGGGGAGTTTTGCCGGGTGGCGCTGACGCTTACCCGGCCTAAAACCAAAGAAGTCGGCCGGGTAAGGCGCAGCCGCCACCCGGCTTAAAAGGCCTAAGCCTGCGTTTCCAGCCAGTCTTCGAGCGTATACAGCGTCGCGCCTTCCGCAGCCATATCCATAAACGCCTGAGCGCTGTCCTGCGGGTGAATGTTCACCCCGCGGCAGCCGTCGGTGATGACGCTGACGGTGTAGCCTAACTGAAGCGCGTCCAGCACGGTGAACTTCACGCAGTAGTCCGTTGCCAGCCCCAGCACAATCAGCTCCGTGATTTCGTGGTGACGTAACCACGCATCGAGAGCGGTTTTCTGACGATGCCCGTTATCAAAAAACGCGCTATAGCTGTCGATAGCCGGGTTTTCGCCTTTGTGGAACACCGCATCGATGGCCTTTTGATTCAGGAGCGGATGCAGCGCCGCGCCTTCCGTTTGCTGTACGCAGTGATCCGGCCAGAAAGTTTGCGCCAGCCCGTCGAGTTCACCCTGGGTGAAGGGCTCGACATTGTGCTGGCTGGCAAAGCTGCCGTGATTTGCCGGGTGCCAGTCCTGGCTTGCGACAACTGCTTCACCACGGGCTTTGCACCAGTCAATCAGCGTGTTGGCTACGTCAACGGTGCTGTCACCTTCGGCGACGGCCAGCGCACCGCCCGCGCAGAAATCATTTTGCAAATCGACCAGGAGCAGGGCGCGTTGCTTCATGAGACCTCCTTATTCGTCAGGCGTCAGTTCGCCGCGCAGGTTTTGCATCATCGCGCTGCGAATGGACTGAATGTCCAGATCCTGACTCAGTAAATAGTGAAGTTTAGTCAGCGTTGCCTCAACGGTCATATCGAAACCGCTGATCACCCCCGCATGCGCCAGCGCGTTGCCGGTGGCATAGCCGCCCATATTGACTTTACCGGACATACACTGGGTCAGGTTTACCACCACAATTCCGCGCTCGCTGGCCTCCTGAAGCTCTTTCAGGAATTCACCGTTCTGTGGGGCGTTGCCCACGCCGTAGGAGCGCAGGATAAGCGCTTTCACCGGCTGGCGCAGGAAGTTACGCACCACGTCCGCAGAGATACCCGGATAAATGGTCACCACGCCAATCGGTTGCGGAGTAATCGGATGCACAATCAGCTCGCCCGCGGTGTTCGGCGCAGGAGGGGTTCCCAGACGACGGATATGAATCCCGGCCTCCAGCAGCGGCTGCAGGTTGGGTGAGGCAAAGGCGTCAAAGCCGTCGGCGTGGGCTTTGGTGGTGCGGTTACCGCGATAAAGACGGTTGTTAAAGAACAACGACACTTCGTTAATCGGGTAATTCGCCGCCACGTACAGGGAGTTCAGCAGGTTGATCTGCCCGTCAGAGCGCAGCTCCGCCAGCGGAATTTGCGATCCGGTGACGATAACCGGCTTGCTCAGGTTCTCCAGCATGAAGGAGAGCGCCGAGGCGGTAAATGCCATGGTGTCGGTACCGTGCAGGATCACGAAGCCGTCGTACTGGTCGTAATGGGCTTTAATATCATCCGCGATGTGCTGCCAGTCTTCCGGCGTCATGTCGGAGGAGTCCATCAGCGGCTCGTATTCGTGGATGGTAAAGTCAGGCATTTCCGGACGGTGGAATTCGGGCATCAGCGCAAGCTGACGCTGCAGGTGGCCGGAGACGGGGATATAGCCGTTTTCGGAGCGCTGCATACCGATGGTACCGCCAGTGTAGGCTACATAAATCGATTTCTTCTGCATGGTAGTGAGTTCTTGTTCTTCAAAAGAAAAAAATCCCCTCTTCGTAGGAAGAGGGGACGGTTTTTAACGGACGTTCGCGCAGGTCAGGCAAAACGCGTAACGACTCTGTGGATCGTTAAAGGCCGCAAGCTTATCGCTTTCTGCCTTCATCGCTTTTGCCGCCGTGGCGACCGGCGCAGGCAGGTAAGCCTGCAGCGCCTCCGGCAGCATGGCGCGTACCGAGCCGGACATGCTGTCCATGACCATATCGAAGAACGACGGTTCGTCCTGGTAATACTCGATATGCCACTGCTTCAGCTTCGCCAGTTCGGCGGCTTTCTTCACCGCGTCATCGAAGTCGCCAAGGCTGTCCACCAGTCCGTTGCTCTTCGCATCCTGACCGGTCCAGACGTGGCCCTGCGCAATCTGGTCGATCTGCTCAGGCGTCTTTTTGCGCGAGTCGGCGACCAGGGTGATAAAGCGTTTATAGCCGTTCTCAATGCTGAGCTGCATCATCTCAGAGACTTCCGGCGGCAGGGATTTGGTCACCGCGACATCCGCGAGCGGAGAAGTCGCTACGCCGTCAGTATGCACGCCCAGAGAATCCAGGCTGTTTTCTACGGTGTTGATCACCCCGAAGATGCCAATCGAGCCGGTGAGCGTGCTTGGGTTCGCCACGATGTAGTTGGCTGGCGTGGAGATCCAGTACCCCCCGGAGGCGGCCATTCCGCCCATTGAGACGACGACAGGCTTACCGGCGGCGCGGGCCGCGGCCAGTTCAGCGCGGATCACTTCGGAGGCGCTGACGCTACCGCCAGGGCTGTTGACCCGCAGGACAATCGCCTTCACTTTCGGATCCAGGCGCGCATCGCGGATTTGTGACGCGGTGGTGTCGCCGCCCACGTTCCCCGGAGTTTCCTGACCGTCCATGATCGCACCGTTAGCAAAGACCACCGCGACGCTGTCACCGTTCTCATCCGGTTTCTTCGTCGAGTAATCATACATGCTGATGGCGCTGTAATTTTTGTCCTCTTTGCTCCAGCCAAACTGTTTGCTCAGGGATTTTTCAATCTCGGCGCTGGTGCCCAGGGCATCAACCAGTTTGTTATCGAGCGCGTATTTCGCGGTATCGCCGTCAACCTTACGCAGGCCTGCCAGCACGCCCTGCGCGCCAGGGAACACCTGCTCAGGCGTAATCTGACGGTTCGCGGCAACGGTGCCGAGATAGTTCTGCCACAGCTCGCCAATCCAGCGGCTGTCCGCTTCGCGGGCGGCAGGTGACATATCGTCGCGGATAAACGGCTCCACGGCGGATTTGTACGTGCCGACGCGGAAGACGTGGGTGGTAACCTTCAGCTTGTCGAGCAGCGATTTGTAGTACAGGCCGTTGGTGGCAAAGCCGTGCAGATCGACCGTACCCTGCGGGGAGAGCCAGATTTTATTGGCGAAGCTCGCCAGATAATATTGTCCCTGGCTGTAGCTGTCGCCCACGGCAATCACCGGCTTGCCGCTGTCGCGGAATTCGCGCAGCGCTTTACCGATGTACTGCATAGAGGGCTGGTCGCCGCCGGCAAAATCTTTCAGATCCAGCACGATGCCGGTGATGTTGCGGTCATCTTTCGCCTGCCGGATGGCATCGACGATATCGAACAGGGAGTTTTCCTGCAGGCGGTCGGACGTGGCGCCAAACAGCTGGCGACTGATCACACCCAGACGGTTGCTGGCTGACGGTTTATCAACGATGACGCCGGTGATATCGAGTAACAGGGCCCCGCGAGTCGAATGCTGCGCCTGATTTGCGTTGCTGATGTGCATCCAGATGCCCGCGCAAACCAGAACCAGCAGGATGAAGAAGATATTCATCACCAGGTTGCGGACGAAGTTGAGCAGTCGCCACGTCCATTTAAAGAAACCGGCAATAATTCGCCAAAGGGTTCGCATGTATTCTCCCTAACCAGAAAATGACTGTTTCCGTCGCCACTGGACGGTAATGTTGGGTTATCGTAATGACCCAACCGCCACTTGTCAGCAGGAATCGCCTGCCAGGCTGTAACAAAATCTGCCGTCGTGTTAATTTTGTGAGTAAATTTCAAGAAAGGAGTTAACCAATGGACGCACTCGAACTGCTTGTTAACCGCCGTAGCGCTTCCCGTCTGGCCGAACCTGCCCCGGCAGGCGAGCAGCTGGAGAACATTCTGCGTGCCGGCATGCGTGCCCCCGATCATGGCACGCTGCAGCCGTGGCACTTCTTTGTGATTGAAGGCGAAGGCCGCGATCGTTTCAGTAAACTGCTGGAACAGGGGGCGGTGGCCGCAGGGCAGGATGAGAAAGGAATCGATAAGGCGCGTAATGCCCCGTTCCGCGCCCCGATGATCATTGCTGTCGTGGCAAAATGCCAGGCGGATCATAAAGTCCCGGTCTGGGAACAGGAAATGTCTGCGGGCTGTGCGGTGATGGCGATGCAGATGGCCGCCGTCGCGCAAGGCTTTAACGGTATCTGGCGCACCGGTGCGCTGACCGAAAGCCCGGCGGTCCGGGACGGTTTTGGCTGCGGTGAGCATGACAAAATTGTCGGTTTCCTCTATCTCGGTACTCCGCAGCTTAAAGCCTCCAGCACCATCAGCGTGCCGGACACCACGCCTTTCGTCAGCCGTTTCTGATAGCGCGCGCTAAACTGTCTGGATTCTGAGCATCTGCCGCAGAATTCAGACAGTCATACTTACCTCTTTATGGAATGAGCGCTACCATAGCGCGATTGAGATGACAGGAGACGTCCATGAGCGAGCAAACCATTCGTTTAACGCAGTACAGCCACGGAGCCGGTTGCGGTTGTAAAATTTCCCCGAAAGTGCTGGAGACCATCCTGCACAGCGAACAGGCGAAGTTTGTCGACCCGAACCTGCTTGTCGGTAACGAAACGCGTGACGATGCAGCGGTTTATGACCTGGGTAACGGCACCAGCATTATCAGCACCACCGACTTCTTTATGCCGATTGTCGACAACCCGTTCGATTTCGGGCGTATTGCGGCCACCAATGCCATCAGCGATATCTTCGCCATGGGCGGCAAACCGATTATGGCGATCGCTATTCTGGGCTGGCCGATCAACACCATCCCGCCGGAAGTGGCCCGTGAAGTGATTGATGGCGGCCGTTTCGCCTGCCAGCAGGCGGGGATTGCGCTGGCCGGTGGTCACTCTATCGATGCGCCGGAGCCTATCTTCGGCCTGGCCGTTACCGGCGTGGTCCCGACCGAGCGCGTGAAGCGCAACAGTACCGCGCAGGCGGGCTGCAAGCTGTTCCTCACCAAGCCGTTGGGCATTGGCGTGCTGACCACCGCCGAGAAAAAATCCCTGCTCAAACCGGAGCACAAAGGGCTGGCAACGGAAGTCATGTGCCAGATGAACCTCGCGGGTGCCGCTTTCGCCAATATCGACGGCGTGAAGGCGATGACCGACGTGACCGGTTTTGGTCTGCTGGGGCACCTCTCCGAAGTGTGTCAGGGCGCGGGCGTGCAGGCGCAGGTCTGGTATCAGGACGTGCCGAAGCTACCGGGCGTGGAAGAGTATATTGCTCAGGGCGCGGTCCCGGGCGGTACCCAGCGTAACTTCGCCAGCTATGGTCACCTGATGGGCGAAATGCCAGAAGAATGGCGCAACCTGCTGTGCGATCCGCAAACCTCCGGCGGCCTGCTGCTGGCGGTCACGCCGGAATCCGAAGCCGAGGTTCAGGCCACGGCCGCCGAGTTCGGCATTACCCTGACGGCGATCGGCGAGCTGGTGACCGCGCGCGGTGGCCGACCGATGATTGAGATCCGTTAATTCGATGCGGTTGTTTATTGCCGAAAAGCCGAGCCTGGCCCGTGCCATTGCCGATGTGCTGCCCAAGCCGCATCGCAAAGGCGACGGCTTTATCGAATGCGGTAACGGGCAGGTGGTCACCTGGTGTATCGGTCACCTGCTTGAGCAGGCGCAGCCGGATGTCTATGACAGCCGCTACGCCCGCTGGAATTTAAACGATCTGCCCATCGTGCCGGAAAAATGGCGCCTGCAGCCCCGACCTTCGGTGACCAAACAGCTCAACGTGATCAAGCGCTTCCTGCATGAAGCCGATGAAATCGTGCACGCGGGTGACCCGGACAGGGAAGGACAGCTGCTGGTGGATGAGGTGCTGGACTATCTTGAACTGGCGCCGGAAAAGCGCCAGCAGGTGCAGCGCTGCCTGATCAACGACCTCAACCCGCAGGCGGTGGAGCGTGCGATCTCGCGCCTGCGCGCCAACAGCGAATTTATTCCGCTGTGCGTCTCGGCGCTCGCGCGTGCCCGCGCCGACTGGCTGTACGGTATCAACATGACCCGCGCCTACACCATCCTCGGGCGCAACGCGGGCTATCAGGGCGTGCTCTCCGTGGGGCGCGTGCAGACGCCGGTGCTGGGGCTGGTCGTGCGTCGTGATGAAGAGATTGAGAACTTCGTCGCCAAAGATTTCTTTGAAGTGAAAGCGCATATCGTCACGCCTAAAGACGAACGCTTTACCGCCGTCTGGCAGCCGAGCGATGCCTGCGAGTCATATCAGGATGAAGAGGGGCGTTTGCTGCACCGTCCGCTGGCGGATCATGTGGTTAACCGCATTACCGGACAGCCCGCTATCGTCACCAGCTATAACGATAAACGGGAATCAGAACCCGCGCCGCTGCCGTTCTCGCTGTCGGCCCTGCAGATTGAGGCCGCGAAGCGCTTTGGCCTCAGCGCGCAGAACGTGCTGGACATCTGCCAGAAGCTCTATGAAACCCATAAGCTGATCACCTATCCGCGTTCGGATAGCCGCTACCTGCCGGAAGAGCATTTTGCCGGTCGTCATTCGGTGATGAACGCCATAGGCGTGCACGCGCCGGATCTGCTGCCGCAGCCGGTGGTGAACCCGGACACCCATAACCGCTGCTGGGACGACAAAAAGGTGGACGCCCACCACGCGATTATCCCGACGGCGCGCGCCAGCAGCGTCAACCTGACGGATAACGAAGCGAAGGTCTACAACCTGATCGCCCGCCAGTACCTGATGCAGTTCTGCCCGGACGCGGTGTTCCGCAAATGCGTGATCGAGCTGGAAATCGCAAAAGGGAAGTTTATCGCCAAAGCCCGTTTCCTCGCGGAAGCAGGCTGGCGCACGCTGCTCGGCAACAAAGAGCGTGACGAAGAGAACGACGGCACGCCGCTGCCCGTGGTCGCCAAAGACGACGAGCTGCTGTGCGAGAAAGGGGAAGTGGTGGAACGCCAGACCCAGCCGCCGCGCCATTTTACCGATGCGACGCTGCTTTCCGCGATGACCGGAATCGCCCGGTTCGTGCAGGATAAAGATCTGAAGAAGATCCTGCGCGCCACCGACGGTCTGGGTACGGAGGCAACCCGCGCGGGGATCATCGAGCTGCTCTTTAAGCGCGGTTTTCTTGAGAAAAAGGGGCGCTATATCCATTCGACCGAGCCGGGCCGCGCGCTGATTCATTCCCTGCCGGAGCTGGCCGCCAGGCCGGACATGACCGCGCACTGGGAATCGGTGCTGACGCAGATCAGCGAGAAGCAGTGCCGCTATCAGGACTTTATGCAGCCGCTGGTGGGGACGCTTTACCAGCTGATCGATCAGGCGCGCAGCACGCCCGTGAAAACGTTCAGAGGGATGGTTGCACCCGGTGGTGGCGCGAAGAAACCGTTTAAAAAGAAAAAGAGCGCGGCCGCCTCTTAACCCGTAGGCCGGGTCAGGCGAAGCCGCCACCCGGCGAAAAGCCGCTCTGCGGCCTGAAAAAAGCCCGGTGGCGCTAACGCTTACCGGGCCTACAGGGCGAGAACGCCGCGAAACTTAAATCACACCCTGCCCAATCATCGCATCCGCTACCTTCACGAACCCGGCGATATTCGCCCCACGCACGTAGTTGGTTTGTGACGCTTCACCGCCATATTCCACGCAGGCGTGGTGAATATCCAGCATGATATGGTGCAGGCGCGCATCCACTTTCTCCGCCTTCCAGCCGAGACGCGCGGCGTTTTGCGCCATTTCGAGGCCGGAGGTTGCCACGCCGCCCGCGTTGGCGGCCTTGCCCGGTGCAAACAGCACGCCTGCCTCCAGGAACAGGTCCGTCGCGTCGATGGTGGTCGGCATGTTTGCCCCTTCGGCGACCGCTTTTACGCCGTTGCTAATCAACGTGCGCGCGGCTTCAGCATCCAGCTCGTTCTGCGTGGCGCACGGCAGGGCGATATCCACCGGCACGCCCCACGGCTGTTTCCCTTCGAGGTAGGTCAGGCCAAACTCCCGGGCGTAATCCGCCACGCGTCCATCGCGGCTGGCTTTGATTTCACACAGGCGCGCCAGCTTCTCTGCCGTGAAGCCCGCTTCATCCACCACCGTTCCGCTGGAGTCAGAGGCGGTCACCACGCGAGCGCCAAACTGCATCGCTTTTTCAATCGCGTACTGCGCCACGTTACCGGAGCCGGAAACGGCTACGCGCATGCCTTCGAAGCCTAAGCCGTGACGCTTGAGCATGGCCTCTGTGAAGTAAACCAGGCCGTATCCGGTCGCTTCCGGGCGGATCAGGCTCCCGCCAAACGACAGCCCTTTGCCGGTAAAGACGCAGGCGCTGTTGTTGGAAAGCTTTTTCATCATCCCGGCCATAAAGCCCACTTCACGTCCGCCCACGCCGATATCACCGGCAGGCACGTCGGTGTCCGGGCCGAGGTGACGGTAGAGTTCGGTCATCAGCGCCTGGCAGAAACGCATCACTTCACCTTCGCTTTTGCCTTTCGGGTCGAAATCGCTGCCGCCTTTTCCGCCGCCCATGGGCAGCGTGGTCAGTGCGTTTTTAAAGGTCTGCTCGAAGCCGAGGAATTTCAGAATCGACAAATTCACGGACGGATGGAAACGCATGCCGCCCTTAAACGGGCCGATGGCGGAGTTAAACTGGACGCGCCACGCGCGGTTAACCTGCACCTGATTGCGATCGTCCACCCAGGTCACGCGGAACTGGATCACGCGCTCTGGCTCGACCAGGCGTTCGAGCAACGACATCTGGCGATAGCGCGGGTTTTGTTCAAGGAAGGGCCACAGGGTGGTCATCACTTCACGCACGGCCTGGGCGAACTCGCTTTGGTGCGGGTCGCGCTGCTGAACATGGGCAAGGAAACTTTCCAGAGAGCGTGTCTGATCCATAGATATAAGAACCTCTTATAATAATGTTTGTATATGACTTATGCGTTTTGTGTTGTTTTTTTGACTATACCACCCGTACCGCTTTGTGTGGCAAGCAGAAATTCAGGACGAAAGGGAAATTAATGACAGGTGCTGCGTCATAACCAAAAGCGATGACGAGATAAATTAAAGGTTCCGCGCCGGTTTACCGTTATAGTCATTATCAAGGGAACAACAGGAAGATGTGTCTATGAACCGTTATGTACTTACCGCGTTATGTGCGATCTTTACCGCAGGCGCGCAGGCTGACCGCATTCGCCCGGATGTAGAAGTGAACGTGCCGCCGGAGGTGTTTAGCTCCAGCGGCCAGCGCGCGCAGCCGTGTAACCAGTGCTGCATCTACCAGGATCAAAACTATTCTGAAGGGGCCGTCGTGAAGGCGGAGGGCGTGCTGTTGCAGTGCCAGCGCGACGAGCGCGCCATCAGCACGAACCCGCTGGTCTGGCGTCGCGTAAAACAATAAACGCCTCCAGCAGGGGAATATCCGCGGGGGCTAAGGCGTAGCCAAACGCCTCTTCCGGCGTGCACCATGCCAGCGCGCTGTGGTAGTGCGCCGTGAGCGCACCGCTAAACGCAGGAACGTGCCAGGCGTGCAGGTTGATTAAGCGCTGCGAGACTACACGCTGGTGGCTTGCCACGTATTGCGCGGGCCGCGCTTCAATACCCAACTCTTCGCGCAGCTCGCGGATAAGCGCCTCGGGCTGGGTTTCACCCGCCTCGACTTTGCCGCCTGCAAATTCCCACATGCCCGGCTGGTCGGCGTGGGCAGGGCGCTGCGCCAGTAAAATTTTGTCGTCTTTTTCGATGATGGCGGCAACGACATCGAGTGTTTTCAGCATGGTCGTCAATAATTGATAGCGAAAAAAGACATATTATCGTGCCCTTTCTCAGAGTCCAGTAATCAGGAGAATCAGGTGAAAGAGACTACCGCCTGGGTTGCCCCTATCGAATCCCTTCCCGCCAGCCTTAGACCGATTGCCGTGATGCAGAAAAAGCATTTTGGCGCCGTGCTGAATCCCACGCGCTGGTGGGGGCGCATGCCGCGTCTGTTCTGGCTGGTGGCGCTGTTCGTCGGTTTTCTGGAGCGTCGTCGCGCGCGCCTGTCACCCGTGCTGCGTTCGCTACTCATGACGCGGGTGTCCCAGCTCTGCCACTGCGCTTTCTGTATTGATGCCAACAGCCTGCGGCTGGCCGAGCGCTGCGGGGCGCTGGAAAAGGTGCAGGCCGTTAGCGACTGGCAGGCATCCGCCTTGTTCACGCAGCAGGAGCGCGCGGCGCTGGCCTACGCCGAGGCGGTGACCGCCACGCCGCCCCGGGCGGATGAGGCCATCAGAACGGCGCTGAAGCGCCACTTTACGGAAGATGCCATCACCGAGATGACGGCGCTCATTGCCTTTCAGAATCTCTCTGCCCGCTTTAACGCCGCGCTGGATATTCCGGCGCAGGGGCTATGCGCCACCTTTAACGAGACGCCCCATGCTTGATCGCCATCTTCACCCGCGGATAAAACCGGCGCTGGATCGTCTGGTCTCCGTGCTGGACAGGCCGGGCATCACGCCCGACGGATTGACCCTGACCGGGTTTGCCATCGGCGTGCTGGCGCTGCCGTTTCTGGTCCTTGGCTGGTATCCGGCGGCGCTGGTCGCCATCGTGCTTAACCGCCTGCTGGACGGTCTGGACGGGGCGCTGGCGCGCCGCAGAGGCCTGACCGATGCGGGGGGATTTCTCGATATCGCGCTCGACTTTCTGTTCTACGCCCTGGTGCCGTTTGGCTTTGCGCTGGCAGCACCGGCAGAAAATGCGCTGGCGGCCGCCTGGCTGCTGTTTGCGTTTATCGGGACCGGCAGCAGTTTTCTGGCGTTTGCGGCCCTGGCCGCGAAGCACGACATCGACAACCCCGGCTATGCGCACAAGTCGTTTTATTACATCGGCGGGTTAACGGAAGGGACGGAGACCATCATGCTGTTTGTGCTGTGCTGCCTTTTTCCTGCGCACTTTACGCTCTTCGCGTGGGTATTCGGTGCGCTGTGCTGGCTGACCACCACAACGCGCATCTGGAGCGGCTACGTGACGCTGAAGTCACTTAATCCTTAGCGCGCGCTTTCAGGCCCGCGCTCACCGGTCGTCACCGGGTTCTGCGGATGACTGCTCCATTCGTACCAGCCGCCGTCATAGACGGCGATATTCTTCCAGCCCATCGCCCGGGCGTACATAAAGGTTTCAGACGCCCGCCAGCCGGTGCCGCAGTAAAACGCGACGTGCTGTTCCGGCAGAATATTCCAGCGCTTCCACTGGGCGGCGATGTCGTCAGCGCTGCGCATGGTGCCATCCGGGTTATGGAAATCCTCCATGTGGGTGGCATCGCTGCCCGCGTGACCCCAGCGGGCACCGGCAATTTCACCTTTTGGCTTGATGTAGCTGTAGCCGCTGGTTTCGCCGATGAACTCCGGCCACGAGCGTATGCTGACCAGAGAGGCATCCTGACGGTGCAGCATGCCGCGCGCCTGTTCCATATCCACCATCAGCTGCGGCTGACCGGGGATCGGCGCGCCGAAATCGGGGGCGGGCGTCACTTTACCGGGCGTACCGCGCTCAACCGGCAGGCCTGCATCCGACCACGCCTTCCAGCCGCCGTCGAGAATACGCACATCCTTCACGCCCGCATACAGCATAATCTGCGCCACGCGCGCGGCGGCGTAGACGTCGCGGCCATACAAGATGACGGTGGTGTCGTGACGGATCCCGTGCTTCGCCAGCATCGCTTTCAGCTTGTCGTCGGAGACTTTATTCCACAGCGGTTCGCTTTCCACCTCGTTGGTGTCGATATAGCCCGCGCCGGGAATGTGGTTCAGCAGGTAAAACTTCGGTGCACCCCAGGCGGCCTCAATCACTTTCCAGTCGCCCGCCGGTGCGGCAGCCACGGGTTTACCCTGCTGGAGCCGGTGGATCCACTGCGGGTAAACAAGCTGTTCAAAGTGAGGCAGGCGCTGAAGGCGCTCGGGCGTCTGCAGAGCATCGCTGAGCAGCGAAACGTGGCGGTACCCGGCTTTCTCCAGGCGGGCTTTCACCGCCTGGTTATCGTTCTCGTCGCCGTACAGGGCGATGGTCGTCGCAGGGGTGAGCTGATGCTGTTTTGCCCACAGCGCAATCTGCTCGTCGCTCATGGCGCTGAGCCAGGCGGCAGCAAGGTTGAGCGCGGCGGGTTCATGCCCGGAGGGGCCGCTAAGCGTCTGCGGCCAGCCGTTATAGAAGGCGCTGGCGCGTGTGTCGACAGGCGTGCCGTGCTGTGCCTGAAGCTGAGACAGCGTGATGGCGTTGGGCATATCAGCCGCCAGCGAGGAAAAGGAAGCGAGGCCGCAGAGCAGGGCCAGCGCGGTCAGTTGAGAAACACGTTTCATCGAATAACCTGACGTCAGTAAAAGAGGGGGGCATTGTCGTCTCTCCCGAAACGGAAAACATTGCGTTAGCACATTATTGCCAGCGAGAAATCTCAATCAGCTCGCCGCCGGGTGGAATATCGTCCTCATCGTGCGTGACCAGCACCGCCGGAATATTGCGCGCGCGGACGGCGTCAAATACCCATGCCCGAAACGTGGCCCGTAACGCTTTATCGAGGCGGCTGAACGGTTCATCCAGCAGCAGCGCCTGCGGCTCCGCGAGCAGGGCCCGCAGCAGGCTGACCCGGGCACGCTCCCCGCCGGAGAGGGTGGCTGGATCGCTGGCGTAATGGCCGCTCAGCCCGGCGGAATCCAGCGCCTGCGCGACCGCCTCCCGACGCGCGCGTCCGGCGATGCGCTCAGGCAGCGCCAGCAGCAAATTTTGCCCGACGCTGAACTGATCGAACAGCAGCGCGTCCTGAAAGAGAATACCCATCCCGCGGGACTCCACGGGAAGCGCGTCGCAGCGACGCGCGTCGAGCCACAGTTCGCCACGCGCCTGGAAATCGTCTGACAGCGCGCCGACCATCCAGGCAAAAAGGGTCGACTTTCCGCTGCCGGACGGCCCCATCAGGGTGACGATCTCCCCGCGGGGCACGCAAAAACTGACCTCGCGGAAAAGCGGTTCGATGGTGAGATTTTTTACCTTCAGCATTAACGTAACCCTTGTCGGTAGCGGCCCGCGAGCCGGGATAGCAGGGCGGCAAGACCAAATACCGTGCCCGTGACCAGCAGTAATCCCAGCGCCCGGTTAGCGAGAATCGGGATGCTGCCCCCGCTGCTGAGCGCCACGGTTTCGGTGGTCAGCGTGGCGAAACGCCCCGCGCCCAGCCACAGCGTCGGCATATATTGCGCCATGCTGACGGAAAAGCCGGTGGCAAAGGCCAGTAGCGCAGGGCGCACCAGCAGCGGGCATTTCAGCAGTAAAAAGATTTTTGTCCGCCGCCAGCCGAGCGTTCTGGCGGTGAGGATAAGCCGGGGATCGATCCGGCGCCAGGCGGGTTGCAGCACCAGCAGCATCCACGGCAATACCCACAGGAGGTGGCTCCAGAGCACGGCGGCGTAGTGCCCGTCGACGCCCAGGTGCAACGCAATCGCATACTGGCCGGTGACGAGCGGGAGGGCCGGAAGGGCGAGCGGTAACCATACCCACAGCGTGCCGCGCTGCGGGCCCCACTCCAGCCAGAGTAACCCGACGACCAGGGCAATCAGGGCTGAAAGCAGACCGAAGGAAAGGCTGGTTCCCACCGGGCCAACGTCATCCCGTTGCGCCAGCATCAGCAGTACCGCGGCGCACAGGACGCCGCACGCGGGCAGAAACCCGCTCAGTGCCCGCTCAGGCAGGACGCGCTGCGACCGGGGACGCGTTCCGGTGAGGTCCGCAAGTGTGCGAACCCATGCCTTCCAGAGTCCGTATCCCAGAGCGGCAAGCGCGGCCAGCAGCAGAAGGAGAAGCAGGCACAGCAGCGTCCCTTTTGCCTGCTGCTGCGCGTCGCCCTGGCTTAACCACTGCCAGGCCAGCACGGCCAGGGTAGGCGGGTTGCCGGGCCCGAGAACGATCGCCACGTCCACGACCGACAGCGACCATGCCAGCACCGCCAGCATGACTGCCCCGAGGACGGGCGCGATAGCTGGCAGAATCAGCCAGCTCAGCGTCTGAAATCGCCCGTAGCCGAGCGTCTGCAGGACGATCTTCTGCTGCGTGAGCCGTTTTTCCGGCAGTACGGCATAAATCGCCCACAGGACAAACGCGCTCTCTTTGACCGCAAGCGTCAGCCCCAGCCCGGCGCCGTAGCGGTCAAACGGCGGCGAACAGACGGTGCAGACCTGATAAAACAGTCCGCCCTCGGCAAACAGCAGCAACGCGCCGGTGGCGAACGCCACATGGGGGATCGCCAGCAGCCACGGCAGGCGGGTTGTGAGACGTCGCCAGCGTTTCCCGGGCCAGAGAAGGCTGACGAGGAGAAGAGCAATGAACAACGCCCCCAGCGTGGCGATGAGCGTTGAGACCAGCGTGGCGACGGCCGCCTGCGGGAGCTGCGGATCGTTCAGCAGCCGCTGCCAGTTTGTCAGCGAAAACGCCGGGGCAAGCAGCATGGTGCCGGCGGGCAGGATCGGCAGATAAATCACCGCCATCGCCAGCCAGACGAGCCCGCTCAGCGGGTGCCGTAACGACGCAGCCATTCCTGCTCCAGCGCGTTCACCCAGGCGGACTGCGGCTCGGCAAGCACCTTCGGCAGCCCCTGAGGCGTGTGGGCCAGCAGCTGTCTGGCTTCTTCTTCGGGCAGCGTTTTCGCATCCAGCACGCTCGGATCGCCCCAGATGGCCGGGTCAGCTTTGCGGATCTGCGCCTGCGGCGACAGCAGGAAATTGGCGACCATTTTCGCCCCCGCGCTCGCGCTGGCGTTGGCCGGAATCGCCACAAAATGGACGTTGCCGAGCATCCCGCCCTGAAAACCAAAGCTATAGCCGTCGGCGGGCAGTTCGCCGCTCGCCACTTTCTGCTGCGCATGGGCCGGGTTAAAGGTCAGCGACAGATTCAGGCTGCCGCTGGCAAGCAGGGCATCCGTCCGTGCAGGAGAAGGGGGAAAATCTTTCCCTTCGCGCCACAGCAGCGGGTGGAGCGTGTCCAGATAATCCCAGAGCGGGGACGTGACCTCGGCAAAGGTGCTACCGGGGGCCTTTTGCAGCGCCTCCGGGTGAGCGGTTAGCGTCATCAGCAGCTGCTCAAGAAATGCCGTGCCGGTAAAATCGGGCGGGCGAGGATAGCTGATCTTGCCCGGATGCTGCTGCGCGTACGCCAGCAGCGCCTGAGGATCGGTCGGCGGCGTCGGCATGCTGGCTTTGCGGGCGATAAAGGTCAGCTGCGCGCCGCCCCACGGCGATTCCGCGCCGTCTGTGGGGATAGCAAAATCCTCCGTAACGGGCTTGCGGGTATCAACATAGCGCCAGTTGGGCAACGTCTGCGCCCATCCGGTCTCCAGCAGGTTTGCCTCTTTCAGCGTGCGGAAGTTCTCGCCGTTAACCCACAGCAGGTCGACGGAGCCGTTAGTCTTACGTCCCGCGGCGGCTTCGGTCTGAATACGTTTTACCGCGTCGGCAGCATCCGCCAGCGGGACAATTTTAAGGGTAATGGCATAGTGCGTTTGCATCTCGCCGCTGACCCACTCCAGATAGCGGTTGACCGCCGGATCGCCGCCCCAGGCGTTAAACCAGACGGTCTGGCCTTTGGCCTGTTGCTGAATAGCCTGCCAGCCGTCGGCGGCATACAGAGGGGCCGCGAGCAGCAGCCCGGTCAGAAACGCGCAAAAACGCACACGGCGCATAATGCCTCACTTTTTAGCAGACGGGAGATAACGGGAAAACAGCCGGCGGGTGACCAACGGCAATAACCCCAGTAGTGTAAAGGCGAATAGCATGCCCGGCGACAAAATATCGCGCAGCGAGGTCACTTTTCCCAGCTCGCGCCCGGCGTTGAGAAAGACCACCGTCGCGGGCAGCATGGCGACCTGGCTGACCCACCAGTAGCGAAATACTCCCATGCGGGTCAGTCCCATCAGCAAATTCACCAGGAAAAACGGGAACAGCGGCATCAGGCGCAGGGCAAAAAGATAGCCCGCGCCGTCGCGCGCCATGCCGGTATTCACCGTACCCATCTGCCTGGCAAACCGCCGTTGCACCCAGTCGCGCAAAAGATAGCGGCTGGCGAGCATCGCCAGCGTGGCCCCAAGCGTGGAGGCAAACGAGACCAGCACAGTGCCTTCCCACAGGCTAAACAACGTCCCGCCCAGCAGGGTCAGGATCGCCGCGCCGGGGATCGAGAGGGCGGAGACCGCCACATAGACCGCAAAGAAGATCAGCGCGCTGCGCAGCGGCGAGTGGTCGACATAGGAGAGTAATGCCTGCTGGTGCGTTTTAATCCCTTCCAGGGAGAGGGTTCCCGGCGGAAGCATGATAAACGCCAGAATAAAGGCGCCCAGAAGGGCGCACAGGAAGAGCGTTTTTGAAAGGTTCACGCGTCATTACAGCTTGAATTTAGCCCACACTGGCGCGTGGTCAGACGGTTTTTCCATGCTGCGGATGTCGTAGTCGATCCCGGTTTCGATGCAGCGCTCGGCCAGCGGGGAACTGGCCAGCAGAAGATCGATACGCAGGCCGCGGTTGTCGTCAAAGCCTTTAGAGCGATAGTCAAACCAGGAGAAGCGATCCTGCGTTTCCGGGTTGGCATTGCGGAAGGTATCCACCAGGCCCCAGCCCAGCAGGCGCTCCATCCACTCACGCTCTTCCGGCAGGAAGGAGCATTTGCCGGTGCGCAGCCAGCGTTTGCGGTTCTCTTCGCCAATACCGATATCGAGATCCGTCGGGCTGATATTCATGTCGCCCATGATCAGCACCGGATTCTCTTTTTTGAGTTCGGTGGTCAGGTAGTCCTGCAGATCCTGATAAAACTTCGCTTTAGCCGGGAATTTGGTCTCATGGTCACGGCTCTCACCCTGCGGGAAATAGCCGTTGATGACCGTGATATTGCCGATCGCAGAAGGGACTTCCGCCATGATAATGCGACGCTGTGCTTCTTCACCGTCGCCCGGGAAGCCGCGACGCACGGAAACTGGCGGCGCTTTGGTCAGCAGCGCGACGCCATAGTGACCTTTCTGGCCGTGATAAAAGACGTTGTAGCCGAGTTTCGCCACCTCTTCGAGGGGGAACATGTCGTCGTGAACCTTTGTCTCCTGCAGGCCGATCACATCTGGCTGATGTTGCTCAACGATAGCTTCAAGCTGATGAGGGCGGGCACGCAGGCCGTTGATATTAAAAGAGACAAATTTCATAGTCGCTGCCAGTGCAAGGTGAATAGTGCAAGGATGGTAGCAGAATTTGCGTCAACTGTTACCGGGTTCGACCAATAACTGCGACAGATAATGCCGGTGGTGCAATATTTGCACCATTCTGACGCGCTTCGCCCCCAAAGAGGGCGTAAATGGCCGATAAATTTCGCGAGCGATCACAATTCCAGAATTATATTTGGCCTGTGCATACTCTTTCTGATTTTCATGCGGCAAAGCGCCGCTTGTCGTAAAAATATTCACTTTTTATGCAATAATAGTGAATAACTACATGTTGTAACTTATTGATATTCTGTTCTCTCAACCCGTTTATGCATTTTTATCGCTGGCTGGCACGAAGGCTGCAATCTACATTCACAGTGCAAACACTCAATTATTTAACATTCAAATAACCTTTTATTTACCGGATGAGGTCGCTATGTCTCTGTCAATTACGCGTGAAAATTTCGATGAATGGATGATGCCGGTTTACGCTCCGGCGGCTTTTATTCCGGTTCGTGGGGAAGGCTCGCGCCTGTGGGATCAGCAGGGTAAAGAGTATATCGACTTTGCCGGTGGGATTGCGGTGAACGCGCTGGGGCATGCCCACCCGGCGCTGCGTCAGGCGCTCAATGACCAGGCGGCGAAGTTCTGGCATACCGGCAACGGCTTTACCAACGAGCCTGCGCTGCGCCTGGCCAAAAAACTGATCGACGCGACGTTTGCCGAAAAAGTCTTTTTCTGTAACTCGGGGGCGGAAGCCAACGAGGCGGCGCTGAAGCTGGCGCGCAAATATGCGCACGATAAGTTTGGTACCCACAAGAGCGGTATCGTGGCGTTCAAAAATGCCTTCCACGGACGCACGCTCTTTACCGTCAGCGCAGGCGGGCAGCCTTCCTACTCGCAGGATTTCGCACCGCTGCCGCCGGATATCCGTCACGGTATTTATAACGATCTGCAGTCTGCCAGCGAGCTGATTAACGACACCACCTGTGCGGTGATCGTCGAGCCGATGCAGGGTGAGGGTGGCGTGCTTCCGGCGCAAAAGGAATTCCTGCAGGGGCTGCGCGAGCTGTGCGATCGTCATAACGCGGTGCTGATTTTCGACGAAGTGCAGACCGGCGTGGGTCGCACCGGCGAGCTGTATGCCTATATGCACTACGGCGTCACGCCGGACGTGCTGTCGACCGCCAAAGCGCTGGGCGGCGGCTTCCCGATTGGCGCAACGCTGACCACCGATAAATTCGCCAGCGTGATGACCGTCGGCACCCACGGCACCACCTACGGCGGCAACCCGCTGGCCACCGCCGTTGCCGGACAGGTGCTCGACATCATTAATACCCCTGAGGTGCTGAAGGGCGTTAAGCAGCGCCACGACTGGTTTGTTGAGCGCCTGAATGCCATCAACGGCAAGGTTGGCCTGTTTAAAGAAATTCGTGGCCTGGGGCTGTTAATCGGCTGCGAGCTCACCGCTGAGTTTGCCGGAAAAGCTAAACTTATTTCACAGGAAGCGGCAAAAGTCGGCGTGATGGTGCTGATTGCCGGTGCCAACGTCGTGCGTTTTGCTCCCGCGCTGATTGTCAGCGAGGAAGAGGTGCAAACCGGTCTGGACCGCTTTGCGCTGGGGTGTGAAAAGGTGAAATCCGGGGTGTCATCATGATGGTCATCCGTCCCGTTGAGCGCGGCGATCTCGCCGGGCTCATGCAGCTTGCCGGTAAGACGGGAGGCGGGCTGACCTCGCTTCCTGCCGATGAAAAAACGCTGTCGGCGCGCATTGAGCGCGCCCTTCAAACCTGGCAGGGGACGTTGCCAAAAAGCGAACAGGGGTATGTGTTCGTGCTGGAAGACACCGACACGGGGACCGTGGCCGGGATCTGCGCCATCGAAGTGGCCGTCGGGCTTAACGACCCGTGGTACAACTACCGCGTCGGCACCATGGTTCATGCCTCGAAAGAGCTGAACGTCTATAACGCGCTGCCGACGCTGTTCCTCTGCAACGACCACACGGGCGCCAGCGAGCTTTGCACGCTGTTCCTCGACCCGGCGTGGCGCAAGGAGGGCAACGGCTATCTGCTCTCCAAATCGCGCTTTATGTTTATGGCCGCCTTCCGCGATCGCTTTAACGAAAAGGTGGTTGCGGAGATGCGCGGCGTGATCGACGACACCGGCTATTCACCGTTCTGGGAGAGCCTGGGCGAGCGCTTCTTCTCGATGGAGTTCAGCCGGGCGGACTATCTCTGCGGCACGGGTCAGAAAGCCTTTATTGCCGAACTGATGCCGAAGCATCCTATCTATACCCATTTCCTCAGCCCGGAAGCGCAGGCGGTGATCGGCGAAGTGCATCCGCAAACCGCGCCTGCCCGCGCGGTGCTGGAGAAAGAGGGCTTCCGCTACCGTAACTATGTCGACATCTTTGACGGTGGGCCTACGCTTGAGTGCGATATCGACCGCGTACGCGCGATCCGTAAGAGCCGGCTGGTTGAGGTCTCTGAAGGCCAGCCCGCGCCGGGCGACTGGCCGGCATGCCTGGTGGCAAACGAAAATTACGCCAACTTCCGCGCGATGCTGGTGCGGACCAACCCGAAATGTGAACGTCTGGTGCTGACGGCTGCAGAACTGGATGCCCTGAAATGTAACGCCGGCGATAAGGTTCGCCTGGTGCGTCTCTGCCCTGAGGAGAAAACAGCATGACATTATGGATTAACGGTGACTGGGTCACGGGCGAAGGCGAACAGCGCGTAAAGACCAATCCGGTAGGAAAAGAGGTGCTCTGGAAGGGGAACGACGCCAGCGCCGCGCAGGTGGAACAGGCCTGCCATGCCGCTCGCCGCGCGTTCCCGGCGTGGGCAAAACAGCCTTTCGCCGTGCGCCAGGCGCTTGTTGAAAAGTTTGCCGGGCTGCTGGAGGCAAATAAGGCCGAACTGACGCGCATCATCGCGTCTGAAACCAGTAAACCGCGCTGGGAAGCGGCAACCGAAGTGACAGCGATGATCAACAAAGTCGCCATTTCGGTGAAGGCGTACCACACCCGCACCGGCGAACAGCACACCGAGATGCCGGACGGCGCGGCCACGCTGCGCCACCGTCCGCACGGCGTGCTGGCAGTGTTTGGTCCGTACAACTTCCCGGGACATCTGCCGAATGGCCACATTGTGCCCGCGCTGCTGGCGGGCAATACCGTCATCTTCAAACCGAGCGAGCTTACGCCGTTAACCGGCGAGGCGGTGGTGAAGCTGTGGGAACAGGCTGGCCTGCCGCCGGGCGTGCTGAACCTGGTGCAGGGCGGACGCGAAACCGGCCAGGCGCTGAGCGCGCTGAGCGATATCGACGGCCTGCTGTTTACCGGCAGCGCCGGGACGGGCTATCAGCTGCATCGCCAGCTGGCGGGGCAGCCGGAAAAAATCCTTGCTCTCGAGATGGGCGGCAACAACCCGCTGATTGTGGAAGACCCGGATGATATTGACGCCGCGGTGCACCTGACGATTCAGTCCGCCTTTATTACCGCCGGACAGCGCTGCACCTGCGCCCGCCGCCTGCTGGTGAAACGGGGCGCGCAGGGGGATGCGTTCCTCAAACGTC
The DNA here is from genome assembly GCF_052974705.1 of Enterobacter sp. fkY84-1. NCBI lineage: Bacteria > Pseudomonadati > Pseudomonadota > Gammaproteobacteria > Enterobacterales > Enterobacteriaceae > Enterobacter > Enterobacter sp. fkY84-1. The sequence goes on from NZ_CP169393.1 coordinate 1,870,802, forward strand.
TGGTTGAGGTGAGCGCGCGTCTGGTGCCAGCCGCGTGGGATGCCGATCCGCAGCCGTTTATCGGCGGGCTGATTTCCGAACAGGCCGCGCTGAACGTGCTGAAGGCCTGGCAGGACCACGTTGCGCGCGGCGCGAAAACCCTGCTCGAGCCGAAACAGGTTCAGCCGGGTGCCTCGCTCCTGACGCCGGGCATCGTTGAGATGAGCGGCGCGAGCAACGTGCCGGATGAAGAGGTCTTTGGCCCGCTGCTGTGCGTCTGGCGCTATGACGATTTTGACGACGCCATCGCAATGGCCAATAACACCCGCTACGGTCTGTCGAGCGGGCTGATTTCGCCGCATCGCGAGAAGTTTGACCAACTGCTGCTGGAAGCGCGCGCCGGGATTGTGAACTGGAATAAACCGCTGACCGGGGCCGCGAGCACCGCGCCGTTCGGCGGCGTGGGCGCGTCGGGGAACCATCGCGCCAGCGCGTGGTATGCCGCCGATTACTGTGCCTGGCCGATGGCGAGCCTGGAAACCCCGGCGCTGACGCTGCCGGAGACGCTTAATCCGGGGCTGGACTTTACCGGAGGGGATCGTCATGAAAGCGCGTGAAGTCAACTTTGACGGGCTGGTGGGGCTGACGCACCACTACGCCGGTCTCTCTTTTGGTAATGAAGCCTCCACGAAGCACCGTTTTCAGGTTTCCAACCCGAAGCTGGCGGCGAAGCAGGGGCTGCTTAAGATGAAAGCGCTGGCGGATGCCGGTTTCCCGCAGGCGGTGATCCCGCCGCAGGAGCGTCCGAACGTGGCGGTGCTGCGTCAGCTCGGCTTTAGCGGCACCGATGAGCAGGTGGTCGAAAAAGCGGGGACGCAGACGCCGCATCTGCTCTCGGCGGCAAGCTCCGCCTCTTCGATGTGGGTCGCCAACGCGGCAACCGTCGCGCCGTCAGCCGATACGCTGGATGGCAAAGTCCACCTGACGGTGGCGAACCTGAATAACAAGTTTCACCGCGCCACCGAAGCGGAAACCACCGAGCGCGTGCTGCGCGCCATTTTCAACCAGGATGCCCATTTCGCGGTGCATCAGGCCCTGCCGCAGGTGGCGATGTTTGGCGACGAAGGCGCGGCCAACCATAACCGCCTGGGGGGCGATTATGGCGAGCCGGGTGTGCAGCTGTTTATTTACGGGCGAGAAGAGGGGGGCCACGTCGCGCCAACCCGTTATCCTGCCCGTCAGACGCTGGCGGCCAGCCAGGCGGTTGCCCGCCTGAACCAGGTGAATCCTTCCCAGGTGATTTTTGCCCAGCAGAACCCGCATGTGATCGACCAGGGCGTGTTCCACAACGACGTGATTGCCGTTTCTAACCGCCAGGTGCTGTTCTGCCACGAGCAGGCGTTTGCCCATCAGGAAAAGCTGCTCGCCACGCTGCATGAGCGCGTGCACGGCTTCACGCCTGTCCAGGTGCCAACGGAGGCGGTGAGCGTGCAGGACGCGGTTGAAACGTATCTGTTCAATAGCCAGCTGCTCAGCCGCGATGACGGCAGCATGATGCTGGTCCTGCCGCAGGAGTCCCGGGATCATCAGGGCGTATGGCGCTACCTGACCGAGCTGGTGAAGGCGGATAACCCGATTGACGAACTGCGCGTGTTTGACCTGCGTGAAAGCATGGCCAATGGCGGTGGTCCAGCCTGTTTACGTCTGCGCGTGGTCTTGACTCAGGACGAAATGCAGGCGGTTAACCCGGCGGTCATGATGAACGATACGCTCTTTACGCGCCTGAATGACTGGGTCGATCGCTACTATCGCGACCGGCTAACGCAGGCCGATCTGGTTGACCCGCAGCTTCTGCGCGAAGGTCGCGAGGCGCTGGACGCGTTGTCGACAATCCTGCAGCTGGGATCGGTTTATCCGTTCCAGCGCTAAAGGAGTGGGTATGGAAAATTTACTGGCGCTGACCCTGGCCGATGAAACGCCGGAACAGAAAGAGGGGGATGGCCCCTCATTTCGCTGGCGGTGGCTGGGGCGCGGGGTGCTTGAGCTGACGCCGACCGCAAAGAGCGATCTCTCGCTGCTGCTTTCAACGGGCATTCACGGGAATGAAACGGCGCCCGTTGAGATTGTCGATCTGCTGCTGCGCGCGCTGTATCGCAATGAAATTGCCCTGAAGTGCCGCGTGCTGGTGGTGCTCGGCAATCCCCCTGCGCTGGCGCAAAATAAACGGTATCTGGTGAGCGACATTAACCGCATGTTCGGCGGGCGCTGGTCGCAGTTTCCGCAAAGTGACGAAACGGCGCGGGCAGCGTGGCTGGAGAACGTGGTGACCGCGTTCTTTGCCGCTGCGGGGCCCGTGCGCTGGCATCTGGATCTGCATACGGCCATCCGCGCGTCCTACCATGTCCGCTTCGGCGTGCTGCCGCAGCGCAATCAGCCGTGGGAGGAAGATTTCCTGAGCTGGCTGGGAGATGCCGGGCTGGAGGCGCTGGTGTTTCACCAGTCGCCGGGCGGAACCTTTACGCACTTCACCTGTGAGCACTTTGGTGCGTTGTCCTGTACGCTGGAGCTGGGGAAAGCGCTGCCGTTTGGGCAAAACGATCTCACCCGCTTTGCGCCAACGCATCTCGCCCTGCGGGCGCTGCTGGGCGGGTCGGCTCCCGAGCATACGCACCAGACCGTTGAGCGTTACCGGGTCGTGCAGCAGATCACGCGCCGCAGCGATGCCTTCCTGCTCCACATGGCCGCACACACCCTCAACTTCACCCCGTTCCGCAAAGGGGCGCTGCTGGCCGAGGACGGCGAGGAACGTTACGAGGTGCAGAAAACCACCGAGTATGTTTTATTCCCTAACCCAACCGTCGCGTTTGGCCTGCGTGCCGGGCTGATGCTGGAAAAAATATCCTGAACCTTTCCCCTCTCATCATCCGGGAGGGGAAGTTAAATACCTTTTCTTAGCAATTAAAGCGCGTGAACGTGTTTTGCAGAATATTCCTGGTGAATTGCTTTATTATTCACCTTCACTCCGTTATACTTTTGCTAAATCGCTTTAAAATCATCGCATTGAATATTTTTGGTTGCAATTCTCCACGCTTTATCCTTATTTCCTCCACATTTGGCGAAAATTTGTTTTTTACACTTTCATTGTTTTACCGTTGCTCTGACTAATTGACGATAAACCCCGTAAAGTTAATCTCGTCAACACGGCATAGCGCCGAAGAATAACTGAAAGAAAGGAAATAAATTATGCGTAAGTTTACTGCACTGTTTGTTGCTTCTACCCTGGCTCTGGGCGCTACCAGCATGGCGTTCGCCGCAGATACTGCGACCACCACCGCTGCCGCGCCTGCTGAAGGCAAAATGATGATGCATCATAAAGGCCCGGGTATGCACAACGAGATGATGATGTTTAAGGATCTCAACCTGACGGATGCGCAGAAACAGCAGATCCGCGATATCCGGAAGAGCGAACGCGACCAGATGAAACGTCCGCCGCTGGAAGAGCGTCGTGCCATGCATGACATCATCGCCAGCGACAGCTTCGACAAGGCGAAAGCCGAAGCGCAGATCGACAAAATGGCCGAGCAGCACAAAGCCCGCATGCTGGCTCACCTGGAAACCCAGAACAAGATCTACAACATTCTGACCCCGGAACAGAAAAAACAATTTAATGCGAATTTTGAGAAGCGTCTGACAGAACGTCCGGCGATGGAAGGTAAAATGCCAGCACCAACCGAATAATCGGTTCACTCTCTTAAGACCGCCGGGATCCTGTCCACAAAAGCGCAATCGCTGTGGACAGGACCGGCGGTTTTTCTTTCCTGCCCTCTTGTCTGCCGCCGCCAGCGCGGTATGCTCCTGTAGTCGCATCAGAGAATGTTTGTAGAGTCATGGCGTTAGAATTTTTATTAACGTTCCGCTAAGGCCTGCCCGCTCTGCTGCCGATACTGTGTTGTGAATACCTAACGATAACAAACAAGACAGCAACGATAGCAATATCCTTGCCCTGGCACGGGTTGTGCCATTCAGGAGTGGTGATGGAGTTCTTTGATATCCGTAAGATGCCGGTCAGCCTCTGGCGCAATGGTGCGGGTGAAACGCGTGAGATTTGTTGTTTCCCTCCCGCAACGCGCGATTTTCACTGGCGCGCCAGTATCGCGACTATCGCCAGCAACGGCGAATTTTCCTCTTTTCCCGGCGTCGATCGGGTAATTACCTTGTTGGAAGGCGGGGAGGTGACGCTGGATGCGGGCCAGGCGTTCTTCCATACCCTGAAGCACCATCAGCCCTACAGCTTTGCCGGCGACCTGCCGGTGAAAGCGCTGCTGTCCGATGGGCGGATGGCAATGGACTTCAACATCATGACCCGTCGCGACTGCTGCCGGGCGAAGGTGCGCGTGGCTGACCGTACCTTTACCACCTTTGGCACACGCGGGGGCGTGGTGTTTGTGTTAAGCGGGGCGTGGCAGCTGGGTGATAAATTGCTGACGGCCGATCAGGGCGCCAGCTGGGAGGAGGGTACCCATACGCTGCGTCTGCTGGAGGCTCAAGGTACCTTATTGTTCAGCGAAATCACGTGGCTGCCAGGCCATTGAGCTCAATGATTTCAAACTTACCGGCCAGCACAGGTTTACAGAGAATTTTGTAGCCATCGTGGTCAAATCCAGCGGGCGTGCGCAGCAGGGTTGCCGCGTCGTTGATATCGTCGACAGCGCCCAGCCAGAGCCAGTTATTGACGATGTGATATTGGGTCATCGCGTCACCCACTTCTTTTAGCGCAACGGCGCTTTCCCAGGGCCAGCACTTCACGCTGATGGCCGCCAGACCGGCGAGGAGCCGGGCGTGGTGCGCCTCAACGCTCTCTTTCCCACAGCAGGCACCGGCACAGCGCTTCAGCGCGGATCGGAAACAGGCGCGTCCACGCGTGGTCGCCTCCAGGCCCAAAAGGCTGTAGCAAAGCTGGAGCTCGTCCGCGAGCGTCTGCAGCGCCTGGAGTGCGGCTCTTTTATTGGCGAACAGCCCATAGAGATTCGGGGCATGAGAAAAATCGACGTCGCGCGCGTAGACGACCTGCGGCTTGCCTTCGTTGATCTGCAGGGAGCAGAGCTGACGGTTGCGGCGCAGGCGCTTGTTGAACAGCGGCTGCTGCTCTTTAATCAAACGCGCTTCCAGCAATAGCGCACCCATTTCTCCTGCCGTCTGGAACCAGGTAATGCGTCGCGACTGGCGCAGCATGGCGGCCTCGTCCGGGGTACGCAGATGGGATAACACCCGACTGCGAATGTTAACGCTCTTGCCGATGTAAAGCGGCAGCGTGTCGCTTTCACCGTGAAAGATATATACGCCCGGCTGTTTAGGCAGTGCCTCAAGCCAGGGGCGAAGGTGCTCGGGATATTCGTAGATAGCCGCCGCTTCAAACTCAAGACGCGGGGCGGATTGACGCCTGCTCACATACTGCTCCATATACTGTTCAGGCATACAGTGTAGCAGAGAGGGTTTGGTTAAAAAAGAGCCGGGTGGCGGCGACGCCTTACCCGGCCTACAAAACGGGGTTACCGTTTTGCGTTTATTTCCAGAAGTCGTCAAACACCGTAATTGGCGTGTGGCGCTTGTGCTCGGTTTTCAGATACCAGCCTTCGATGATCTTTGCGGTGCCTTCATCCAGCTTTTTGCCTTCCAGATAATCATCAATGTTGTCGTAGGTGACGCCAAGAGCCGCTTCATCCGGCAGGGAAGGGCGATCGTCTTCAAGGTCCGCTGTCGGCGCTTTCTTATACAGATGCTCAGGGCAGCCCAGCGCGGCCAGCAGCTGCTTACCCTGACGCTTGTTCAGGCGGAAGATCGGGTTGATGTCGGTGCCGCCGTCGCCATATTTGGTGAAGAAACCGGTGATCGCTTCCGCCGCATGGTCGGTGCCGACCACGACGCCTTTGGTCATCCCGGCGATGCTGTACTGCGCTTTCATGCGCTCGCGTGCCTTTTCATTGCCGCGAACGAAATCGCTCAGCTCAATGCCCGCTTCGCGTAACGCCTGCTCGCTTGCCAGCACCGAGCCTTTAATATTCACGGTCAGCACGCGGTCAGGCTGAATGAAGGCGATTGCATCCTGGCAATCCTGCTCGTCTGCCTGTACGCCGTAAGGAAGGCGCACAGCGATAAACTGCAGCGTCTCATCGCCCGTCTCTTCGCGGAGCTCTGAAATTGCCATCTGGCAGAGCTTACCGGTCAGAGTTGAATCCTGGCCGCCGCTGATGCCCAGCACCAGAGATTTCAGGAAAGAGTTCTTCTTTAAATACGCTTTTAAAAAATCCACGCTGCGGCGGATCTCTTCATTTGCATCTACCGCAGGCTTCGCGCCCAGCGCCTGGATAATCTCTTGTTGCAGAGTCATCACGCTCTCCATAAACAGAATGTCTTAACTGTTAAAACTAACCCTTTGGACGTAAAACGACAAGGATCACAGTTTCGAGTGCGCTAATTTGCGCCGTTTTAGCAGGTTATCGTTGTTTTATTAGAATTTTCCGAAATTCGTCTGGCGTAACGCACAAAGTTGAACAATAGTACTTTTTATCCCATGCTTAGATAACACGCTGATAAACAAGAGGACGGAATATGAACAAGAACGTAGCAGGAATTCTTAGCGCAGCGGCGGTACTGACTATGCTGGCAGGGTGTACGGCTTACGATCGCACCAAGGATCAGTTTACGCAGCCCGTAGTAAAAGATGTCAAAAAAGGGATGACCCGTTCGCAGGTCGCTGCGATTGCCGGTAAACCTTCTTCCGAAGTTACCATGATTCATGCGAAAGGGACCTGCCAGACCTACATCCTGGGTCAACGTGATGGTAAGGCAGAAACCTACTTTGTCGCCCTGGATGATACCGGTCATGTGATCAACTCCGGCTATCAGACCTGTGCTGAATACGACACTGACCCGCAGGCACCTAAGGCGTAGTCACCCTGCTTGCCTAAGGATGTTAACAAACCGGCCCTGAGGCCGGTTTTTTTATGCATCGGAAAATCTTATTTCTTTTCGCGAATTATTTGCCCGAAATGTGAGGGTAGTCAACAAGCCAGGTCAATGAGAGACAATTTGAGTCTGTTCAGAATTATCCCCTGTCTGTACCATTGCGTATACTCACTCCAACGATAAACAACAGTACGCAAACTACCTGTCTGCCGGGACAGCGAGTCGAGTGAGAACGCGACGGCAGGTAGTCATACAAGAGGGAAATTACGATGGAAAAGAAACATATCTACCTGTTCTGCTCAGCGGGCATGTCAACCTCGCTTCTGGTGTCAAAGATGCGTGCGCAGGCTGAAAAGTATGAAGTCCCTGTGGTGATCGAAGCGTTCCCGGAAACGCTGGCGGGCGAAAAAGGTCAGACAGCCGATGTTGTTTTACTGGGACCGCAAATTGCCTATATGTTGCCCGAAATTCAACGACTGTTACCCAATAAACCGGTCGAAGTGATCGACTCGGGGCTGTACGGCAAGATTGATGGTTTAGGTGTTCTTAAAGCTGCTGTGGCAGCGATTAAAAAAGCTGCTAATTAATTTTTATTTTTCCCGTCAAAGAGTTATTTCACACACAATACGCCGTAACATGCGTTACGGCATTTAAGGGTATTTTCCTATGAGTAAAGTCATCGCTTCACTTGAAAAGGTACTCCTTCCTTTTGCTGTTAAAATAGGAAAGCAGCCTCACGTTAATGCCATCAAAAACGGCTTTATTAAATTAATGCCGTTGACGCTGGCCGGGGCCATGTTCGTTTTAATTAACAACGTTTTTCTGAGCTTTGGTGAAGGTTCCTTCTTTTATTCATTAGGAATTCGGTTAGACGCTTCCACAATTGAAACCCTTAATGGTTTTAAAGCCATCGGCGGCAACGTCTATAACGGTACGTTGGGGATTATGTCGCTGATGGCGCCTTTCTTTATTGGGATGGCGCTGGCAGAAGAGCGTAAGGTGGACCCGCTGGCCGCCGGGTTATTATCCGTCGCCGCCTTTATGACAGTGACCCCGTACAGCGTCGGTGAAGCCTATGCTGTGGGCGCCAACTGGCTGGGTGGGGCTAACATCATCTCCGGTATTGTTATCGGCCTGGTGGTGGCAGAGATGTTCACCTTTATTATCCGTCGCAACTGGGTGATCCGCCTGCCGGATAGCGTACCGGCCTCCGTTTCCCGTTCATTTTCCGCGTTGATTCCAGGCTTCATTATTCTCTCTATCATGGGGATTATCGCCTGGGCGCTCTCTCACTGGGGCACGAACTTCCACCAGATCATCATGGACTCTATCTCTACGCCGCTGGCGTCTATGGGTGGCGTGGTCGGTTGGGCGTACGTGATTTTCACCTCTCTGCTGTGGTTCTTTGGCGTGCATGGTTCACTGGCACTGGCCGCGCTGGACAGCGGAATTATGACCCCGTGGGCACTGGAAAACGTTGCACTGTATCAGCAGTACGGCTCCGTTGATGCGGCGCTGGCAGCGGGTAAAACTTTCCATGTGTGGGCGAAGCCGATGCTTGACTCCTATATCTTCCTGGGCGGTACCGGGGCAACCTTGGGTCTGATCATCGCGGTCTTTATTGTCTCTCGTCGCGCAGACTACCGTCAGGTCGCGAAGCTGGCGCTGCCATCAGGCATCTTCCAGATTAACGAACCGATTCTGTTCGGTCTGCCAATCATCATGAACCCGGTCATGTTCATTCCGTTCATCCTGGTTCAGCCGCTGCTGGCCGCTATCACCCTGACGGCGTATTACATGGGCATCATTCCTCCGGTCACCAACATTGCACCGTGGACCATGCCGGCGGGCCTGGGCGCCTTCTTCAACACCAACGGCAGCGTCGCAGCCTTCCTGCTGGCGATATTTAACCTCGGGATTGCCACCCTGCTGTACATGCCGTTCGTGGCGATTGCGAACAAAGCCGCCACCATCATTGATGAAGAAGAGAGCGAAGAGGATATCGCCCTCTCACTGAAATTCTAAGATTGACGGCGCGGGGAAACCCGCGCCAGCCACAAGGAGCTTAAAGATGTTAGATTTGGATAATATTGTCGCAGACGACGCCGTCGAGAACGATCTCGAAGAAGTGGTGATGGGGCTTATCATCAACTCCGGGCAGGCCCGCAGCCTGGCCTACGCCGCGCTGAAGCAGGCCAAGCAGGGGGATTTCGCCGCGGCGAAAACCATGATGGAACAGTCCCGCACGGCGCTGAACGAAGCGCACCTGGTGCAGACAAAGCTGATTGAAAGCGATCAGGGCGAAGGGAAGATGAAGGTCAGCCTGGTGCTGGTCCACGCGCAGGATCACCTGATGACCTCGATGCTGGCACGCGAGCTGGTGGCGGAGCTCATTGAGCTTCACGAGAAGATGCAGTAAGTCAGACTGAGTAGCAGGAGGTCAGCACGATGGAAATTAAAACCGCCCTTGAACAGCAGCTGTTTAATGGCAAAAATTTTCACGTGGTTATCTACAACAAAACGGAGAGCGCCAGCGGTCTGCATCAGCATGACTACTACGAGTTCACGATTGTTCTGACCGGCCGCTACTACCAGGAGATCAACGGTAAGCGCGTTCTGCTTGAACGAGGGGATTTTGTCTTCCTGCCGATGGGATCTTATCACCAGAGCTTTTACGAATTTGGTGCCACCCGTATTCTGAATGTGGGCGTCAGCAGACGTTTCTTCGAGAAGCATTATCTGCCGCTGGTGCCGTTCTGCTTTGTGGCCTCCCAGGTTTATCGCGTCAAAAACGAGTTCATGACCTGGATTGAAACGGTTATCGCCTCGCTTAACTTCCGCGACAATGAATTTGATGAGTTTATTGAAACGGTGACCTTCTACGTGATGAACCGGCTGCGCCATCATCGTGAAGAGCAGCAGGTGACGGATGATATTCCGCAATGGCTGCGCAGCACCGTTGAGCTGATGCACGATAAAAGCCAGTTCAGCGAAAATGCGCTGGAAAATATGGTCTCCCTGTCGGGCAAATCCCAGGAATATCTGACCCGCGCGACGCAGCGTTATTACCGTAAAACGCCCGTGCAAATTATTAATGAAATCCGCATTAATTTTGCTAAAAAACAGCTGGAAATTACCAACTATTCTGTCACCGATATTGCATACGAGTCAGGATACAGCAGCCCCAGCCTGTTTATTAAAACCTTTAAGAAATTGACGTCATTCACACCGAACAGTTACCGGAAAAATTTGACGGTAATTAATTAACTGTCGGCGGATTACCCGCCACGAATATTGCTTTAATGGCTTGCCCAAATAGCGGGAAGAGCACGCTATACCTTGCAGGCGATTAACCTGATACGCTAAGGGAGATATTATGCAGAAGAAATTAAAAGTCGTAACCATTGGTGGCGGCAGCAGCTATACCCCGGAATTACTCGAAGGTTTCCTGAAACGTTATCATGAATTACCGGTCAGCGAATTATGGCTGGTAGACGTTGAGGAAGGTCAGGAGAAGCTGAATATTATTTTCGACCTGTGCAAGCGCATGGTGGAAAAAGCGGGCGTGCCTCTGACCGTGCATAAAACCCTCGATCGTCGTCTGGCGCTGAAAGATGCGGATTTTGTCACCACCCAGCTGCGCGTCGGCCAGCTGAAGGCGCGTGAGCTGGACGAGCGTATTCCCCTGAGCCACGGGTATCTGGGGCAGGAGACCAACGGCGCGGGCGGCCTGTTTAAAGGCCTGCGCACCATCCCGGTGATTTTCGACATCGTCAAAGACGTGCAGGAGATCTGCCCGAACGCGTGGGTCATTAACTTCACCAACCCGGCCGGTATGGTGACCGAGGCGGTCTATCGTCATACGAATTTCAAACGCTTTATCGGCGTCTGTAATATTCCGATCGGCATGAAGATGTTCATCCGCGACGTGCTGGCGCTGACCGACAACGACGATCTCTCCATCGATCTGTTCGGCCTGAACCACATGGTGTTTATTAAAGATGTCATCGTGAACGGGGAATCGCGCTTTGCCGAGCTCCTCGACGGCGTGGCCTCCGGTCGTCTGACGGCGGCATCGGTGAAAAACATCTTTGACCTGCCGTTCAGCGAAGGGCTGATCCGCTCGCTGAATCTGCTGCCTTGCTCGTACCTGCTTTACTACTTCAAGCAGAAAGAGATGCTGGCCATCGAAATGGGCGAGTATTATAAGGGCGGCGCGCGTGCGCAGATCGTTCAGAAGGTCGAAAAGCAGCTGTTCGATTTGTATAAAGACCCGAACCTGAACGTCAAACCGAAAGAGCTGGAGCAGCGCGGCGGGGCCTACTACTCCGATGCGGCGTGCGAAGTGATCAACGCCATCTACAACGACAAGCAGGCTGAGCACTATGTTAACGTCCCGCATCACGGCCATGTCGACAATATTCCGGCTGACTGGGCCGTCGAAATGACCTGCATCCTGGGGCGCGAGGGGGCTAAACCGCATCCCCGTATCACCCACTTCGATGACAAGATCATGGGGCTGATTCATACCATCAAAGGCTTTGAAGTGGCAGCAAGCAACGCGGCGCTGAGCGGTGAGCTCAATGACGTGCTGCTGGCCCTGAACCTCAGCCCGCTGGTGCATTCTGACCGTGACGCGGAGCAGCTGGCCAGCGAGATGATCCTGGCGCATGAAAAGTGGTTGCCGAACTTTGCCGCCACGATCGAGAAGCTGAAGTTCAAACAGCAATAAGAGGACGCACAATGGAAAACCTGCTGATCGTTAATGCTGATGATTTTGGTCTCTCGAAAGGTCAGAACTACGGCATTATTGAAGCCTGCCGCCGGGGGGTTGTGACCTCTACAACGGCCCTGGTTAACGCTGAGGCGGTTGAACACGCGGCGCAGCTGAGCCGCGAGGTGCCAGAGCTGGGCGTCGGCATGCATTTTGTGCTGACGCTCGGGATGCCGCTTTCGCCAATGCCGGGCCTGACGCGCGACGGCCAGCTGGGTAAATGGATTTGGGAACGGGCGGAGCAGGGTGCTCTGCCGCTCGAAGAGATTGCCCGCGAGCTGGAGTGCCAGTTCAACCGCTTCGTTGATGTGTTTGGTAAAGCGCCGACGCACATCGACAGCCATCACCACGTGCATATGATCCCGGCGATTTTCCCTGTTGTCGCCGGGTTTGCGCAGCGCAAAGGCGTGGCGATGCGCGTGGATCGCGAGGTGCACGGATTGCCGGACTGCGCTTTTACATCCACTGAGGGGTTCAGCAGCGCGTTTTACGGAGAAGAGATCAGCGAAGCGCTGTTCCTGAAGGTGCTGGATGATTCCGCTGCCCGTGGAGAAACCTCGGTGGAAGTGATGGCGCATCCTGCCTTTGTCGATAACACCGTGCGTAAAAGTGCCTACTGCTGGCCGCGGCTGGCGGAGCTGGACGTGCTGACGTCGGCCTCGCTGAAATATGCGATTGCCGAGCGCGGGTATCGGTTGGGGACGTTCAGGGAGCTGTAAGAGTTGCCGGGTGGCGGCTTCGCCTTACCCGGCCTACGAACGACCTGTTAACTCTTGTAGGCCCGGTAAGGCGAAGCCGCCACCGGGCTTTTTTTACGCCGGAATCTGATCGACCTTGCTGCTTCGCGACCAGACGCGGTGCGCGGCGAGCAAATCAAACAGCTTCGTCATGAAGGCATCGTCAATGTTATCTCCCTCGACAATCCCGTCCTCACCCTGATCGGCCACCTTCAGCTGCGCTTTGAACTGTCGCGCGTCGCCGGACAGCGCGATCGGCTTCAGGTGCTTATAGGCTTCCAGCAGATAATAGACGGCGTCGCCGTTGGTCAGCAGGCTGGCAATATCCCCGCACGGCACAATCACCGCATCGACGGTCAGCGATGGCGCACCGGCAAAGGTCGCCGCGACCGGCAGCACAGAACCATCGTCGGCCGTCACTTCACCCATGCGGGAATAGAGCAGTTTGGCATGTACGCCCTGGGTTTTCAGCGCCTGCATAATCCCCAGCACGTCGCTCGCGCGGGTTTTGTCGTTCAGCAGAATGGCGACCACGCGGCCTTTAATCGAGCCGCCCGGCACCGCATACAGGCTCAGCGACGGATCTTTCTTCACGCCGTTAACCTCTTTCGGCGGAGCAAGGTTACGTTGCTCATCGGTCAGCGTAATGCCCAGGTTATCCGCGACGCTCTGGGCAAGCTGAATATCAATATGCGCCAGCTGATCGACCACGCGCTCGCGGATGTAGGTGCGCACCACTTTACTCAGCTCGAAGCTGAAACCGCCGATGATGTGCTGTTGCTCAATCGGCGTCTGGCTGTTCCAGAACAGGCGAGGGTGGGCGTAATACTCACCGAACGAGGGGCTGCGCTCGCGAATTTTATTGCCATCGATACGCTCCTGATACGATTCGAATCCACCGCGTTTCGGTCCGGGAGGCGTTTCACGCGGCCAGTTATCGTTGATGGAGTTCGGCTCATAGTTTGCCGGGTTGGTATCAATATCCTGACGGTGCATCCCGTCGCGCTGGAAGTTGTGATACGGGCAGGTTGGGCGGTTAATCGGAATTTCGTGGAAGTTCGGCCCGCCGAGTCGGCTAATCTGCGTATCGGTATAGGAGAAAAGGCGTCCCTGCAGGAGCGGATCGTTGGTGAAGTCCAGCCCCGGCACGATATGCCCCGGGTGGAACGCGGCCTGCTCGTTTTCGGCAAAGAAGTTATCCGGGTTGCGGTTGAGCACCATTTTACCCACCAGCTGCACCGGTACCAGCTCTTCCGGGATCAGCTTCGTCGGGTCCAGAAGGTCGAAATCGAACTTAAATTCGTCCTCTTCCGGGATGAGCTGCAGGCCCAGCTCGTATTCCGGGAAGTCGCCCGCTTCAATGGATTCCCAGAGCTCGCGGCGATGGAAGTCCGGATCGCGCCCGGTCAGCTTCTGCGCCTCGTCCCACACCAGCGAGGCTTTACCCGCCACCGGCTTCCAGTGGAAACGGACAAACGTGGCTTTCCCCTCGGCGTTGATCATTCGGAAGGTATGGATGCCGAACCCCTCCATGGTGCGGTAGCTGCGGGGGATCCCGCGGTCTGACATCGCCCACATCACGTTGTGTAAGGTTTCAGGCTGCAGGGAGACATAGTCCCAGAAGGTGTCGTGCGCACTTTGTCCCTGCGGTATGGCCCAGTGGGGCTCCGGTTTTACCGCATGGACAAAGTCAGGAAATTTATGCGCGTCCTGAATGAAAAACACCGGCGTGTTATTGCCGACCAGATCGAAAATCCCCTCTTCGGTATAAAACTTGGTGGCAAAGCCGCGGATATCCCGGACGGTGTCTGCCGAACCTGCGCCGCCCTGCACGGTGGAGAAACGCACAAATACCGGGGTAATTTTATCCGGGTCGGAGAGGAAGTCCGCTTTGGTGATCGCCTTCAGGCTCTTGTAGGGCTGAAAATAGCCGTGCGCAGCGGAACCGCGTGCGTGGACGATGCGTTCCGGTATCCGCTCGTGGTCAAAATGGGTGATTTTTTCCCGCAGAATGAAGTCTTCCAGCAGGGTTGGCCCGCGCGAGCCTGCGCGAAGTGAGTTCTGATCGTCAGCAATGCGCACGCCCTGATTGGTGGTGAGCGCAAAACCTTCGCCGCCTTTACGGTGTGGCTCAAGCGATTTCAGCTTATCGTTTCCCGTATCCGGGGATTTCATGCTTCCCGGTGCGGTAGGCTGTTCGCCTGGTGCGGAAGGGCCCGGGGAGGGGCGGTGAGAGCCGTCTGCAGGGGCGAGAGAGTCCATGCCCGGTTGAGATTCTTCAGTGCCATGAATCGGTGATTGATGTGTTTTATCTTTGTTCGACATTGCACGCTTCTCCTTTATCCATTGCTAAAAACCCTATTAAGGATAGAACAATGTCGTGAGATGGCTCGCGAACTAAGAGTTTTCACATGCCATCATTAACGAAAGGAGCCATCTCACCCACTCGGAGCGCGACGGAAGGCAGCAGGATCGGCTATGATAGAATTTTCCTGCTTCAAGAATTTGCTTTAGTGAATCCGTCGCTTATGAAACCTCTTCGTCAACAAAACCGCCAGGTTATTAGCTATGTGCCCCGCGTTGAGCCCGCGCCGCCAGACCATGCCCTGAAAGTGGAGGGTTTTCGCGATGTGTGGCAGTTACGGGGGAAATACGTGGCCTTTGTGCTAATCGGCGAGCATTTCCGTCGCTCTCCCACCTTTACGGTGCCGGAGTCCGCACAGCGGTGGGCGATGCAGATCCGCCAGGATGAAGAGGTTGAAGAATAACAGCCATAAAAAAACCGCCTGTTGGCGGTTTTTTTATATCTACAGCGATTAACGATGCGCCAGTTCGGCGTCGTCTTCACTTTCCAGAATCGCTTTGTCGGTCTGCTTCAGCCACTGGCTGGTCAGCGTACCGGCGGTCATAGAGCCGCTGACGTTCAGCGCGGTACGGCCCATGTCGATCAGCGGCTCAACGGAGATCAGCAGGGCAACCAGCGTCACGGGCAGACCCAGCGCAGGCAGCACAATCAGCGCGGCGAAGGTAGCACCGCCGCCAACGCCCGCAACGCCTGCGGAGCTTACGGTGACGATCCCGACCAGCGTGGCGATCCAGACCGGATCCAGCGGGTTGATGCCGACTGTAGGAGCAACCATTACCGCCAGCATCGCCGGGTACAGACCCGCACAGCCGTTCTGACCAATGGTGGCACCAAAGGAGGCAGAGAAGCTGGCGATGGATTCAGGCACGCCCAGACGACGAGTCTGTGCTTCAACGTTCAGCGGAATAGACGCGGCGCTGGAACGGCTGGTGAAGGCAAAGGTCAGTACCGGCCAGACCTTACGGAAGTATTTCAGCGGGCTGACGCCGTTCACGCCCAGCAGGATGCCGTGCACCACGAACATAATGCCAAGGCCCAGGTAAGAGGCGACAACGAAGCTGCCCAGCTTAATGATGTCCTGCAGGTTAGAGCCGGCAACCACTTTGGTCATCAGCGCCAGCACGCCGTAAGGGGTGAGCTGCATGACCAGACGAACCAGCTTCATCACCCAGCTTTGCAGGGTATCAATCGCGGTCAGCACGCGTTCGCCTTTTGGCGCATCGTCTTTCAGCAGCTTCAGCGCCGCCACGCCCAGGAACGCGGCGAAAATAACCACGCTGATGATGGAGGTTGGGCTCGCACCGGTCAGGTCAGCAAACGGGTTCTTCGGAATGAAGGAGAGCACCATCTGCGGCACGGTCAGGTCAGCTACTTTACCCACGTAGTTGGTCTGAATTGCGGTCAGACGTGCCGTTTCAGCGGTCCCCTGAACCAGACCTTCTGCGGTCAGGCCAAACAGGTTAGTGACCAGCACACCCACCAGCGCGGCAATCAGCGTGGTGAACAGTAGCGTACCAATGGTCAGGAAACTGATTTTTCCCAACTGGGTCGCGTTATGCAGGCGGGCAACGGCGCTCAGAATAGAGGCGAATACCAGCGGCATAACGATCATCTGCAGCAGCTGAACATAGCCGTTACCGACAATGTTGAACCACTGAATGGAATCTTTCAGTACTGGATTATCGGAGCCATAAATAGCCTGTAATGCCAGACCAAATACGACACCCATGGCCAGACCAACCAGCACCTTTTTCGCCAGGCTCCACTGTTTATGGCGCGCCTGCGCGAGAAGCAATAGCAATACAACGAACACAACGACGTTCGCGATGAGTGGAAAATTCATCCCCGTTCTCCTGATTTATTATCGGGTCGGTTTTTACCGATCCTGTTGGCGGAAGGTTAGCAGAAGTGTGATGTCGCGCTTATATCCAAATGGAATGGGTTATGACAAATGGGATAGTTTTGTTGGTTTACTGTTCAATCTGGTGGTGAATAAAGCGATTGAACTGAAATTGCAGCGAATTAATCATCTGGGAAGACCAGCGGACTGCACTGTTTTCGGGCAACGTTTGCGGCATCCAGACGGCGTAAGCAAACAGCGCCATGCACAAGACGCGCTCAAGCTGGTTCCCTTTCTGCGGTGCCAGGATAGGAAAACGGAAGCGCCAGCGGCAGGGCCACAGCAGCGGTACGCCCGCAGGCGTCAGCATATCGGCCAGAATATGGCTCAGATAGCCCAGCACCATCCCCTGAATGGCATCGGCGGGGACGATCCAGCTTTCGGGCACTTTTAAATAGAAAAGCGTCAGCAGGCCAAACACGGCCAGCAGGCTGTGCGTAAACCCCCGGTGGCCGAACGCGCGGGCGATGGGTTTTGACACCCACTTCAGGCGCTGACCGAGGAAGGACTTGGGATGGTCAATGTCGGGCAGCAGACAGGTCAAAACGGCGGAAGGGACGATATGCCACCAGTCCCCCTGTGCCAGCACGGGGGTAAGTTCAGCGTTTTTGGCAAATACTGCGCACGCGATAGAAAAAAGCAGGTGGCCTTCCGCCGTCATGATAAAACCCATAAAACTGTCAATTCATACAGTATAGGGTTTTTATACAGTAGGCGGAAGAGGTGACGGTGTAACTGTTTGTCACAAACTGCAGGAGGGTCTTAACCGCCCCGCAGGTGATGCGCCGTGAGTTCTGCCAGTGAAATCAGCTTCACATCGGCAAGGGCAAACCGGGGATCGTGGCGGCCTTCTTCCGCAGGCACCACAATGGAGCGCATCCGCGCGGCTTTAGACGCTATCATGCCGTTAACGGAATCTTCCAGCGCAACGCAGTTGAGGGGATCCACGCCGAGCTTAGCGGCACAGTCGAGATAGACCTGCGGGTGCGGCTTGCTGTAAGGCAATTTCTCAGCGGACGCCAGCGCGTCGAAACTGTCGCGCAGTTCAAACATGATGAGTACTTTTTCCAGCATATGCAGCGGTGACGCCGAGGCCAGGCCGACCTTGAGCCCCTGGGCTTTACACAGCGCGACGGCCTCACGTACGCCGGGCAGCAGCGGCTTGCTCTCTTCTACCAGCGAAATGGCGCGGCTGATAATGCGCGCGGTCACTTCATCACGACCCGGTCCAGCCCACGGCTGTTGGGCAAACCACAGGTCAACCACCATATCGATGCGCAGGCCCAGCGTATCGGGAAGTTCATTACGGCGGCTGATATCCACGCCCAGGCTGGCCATGACCTCCAGTTCGGCGCGATCCCACAACGGTTCGGAATCGATCAGTAATCCATCCATGTCAAAAATTGCGGCAAGAATTTGGCGCGGTGTCGACATCACAACGTCTCCTTATCCAGGGTGTTCGACAGACGATAAGTGCTAAGCACACTCTGCAATTTAGCATATTGCTTTTAAAGAGCGGGCGAAATTGATGACCAGCAGGTAGACTTAGGCACAAATAACGCGTCTTTATGAAGAGGAACTGATGACGTATCAACAAGCTGGACGCATTGCGGTCTTAAAACGTATTGCTGGCTGGGTGATTTTTATTCCTGCCGTCATTTCTACGCTGATTTCTGTACTCAAATTTATGTACGATCACAGCGAAAAACAGCCGGGTATCAATGCGGTTATGCTTGATTTTGCGCATGTGATGATTGAGATGATGCGTTTTAATACGCCATTCTTGAATGTCTTCTGGTTTAACTCACCGACCCCGGATTTTCAGCATCAGCTGAATATCGGCTTTTGGGTGATCTACGCCCTGATCTTTGTTGCGCTGGCGCTGCAGGCCTCTGGCGCGCGAATGAGCCGTCAGACGCGCTTCTTACGCGAGGGCGTCGAGGACCAGCTCATTCTGGAGCAGGCCAAAGGCCCGGAAGGCATGAGCCGGGAGCAGATTGAATCCCGCATTGTTGTGCCGCGTCACACCATTTTCCTGCAAATTTTTCCGCTCTATATCCTTCCCGTGATTATCATTGTGGCAGGATACTTCTTCTTCTCACTGCTCGGTTTTCTGTAACCGATACGGGTGGCGGCAAGTCCACCCGTTCGCGTCTCAGGCGGCAAGCATGCGCTCAAGCGCTCGCTGGGCGTTAACCAGGTGTTCCCCACCAAAAAGTATGGCGCGGTTCATCAGCGTATAAAGCTGATACACCGGTTGACGATCGAGGAAGCCGGGCGGCAGGGGGGAAACCGACTGATACCCGTCGTATATCTGCGGCGGTTGTTCTGGGTGCAGCGGCAGCATGGCAAGGTCGCACTCACGGTCGCCCCAGTAGCAGGCCGGGTCGAAGATATAGGGGCCGTTGGGCCCCAGCGCGCAGTTATCGGACCACAAATCACCGTGGAGCAGAGACGCCTGAGGCTGGTGAGAGGCCAGACGTTGCTGCACGTGTTCGACGATGGCATCAATATTGCCAAATTCCAGCCCTTTTTCGGCGGCAAGCTCTAGCTGCCAGCCAATGCGCTGCTCGGCAAAAAACGTCGACCAGCGGCGCTGCCAGGCATTGGGCTGTGGCGTGGTGGAGAGATCGTTGTCAAAATCCAGGCCAAACTGCGGCTGGTCGCTCCACTGATGGAGGCGCGCTAGCTGCTGGCCAAGAATGAAAGCGTTATGGGCATCCAGCGGACGGGCGGGGAGATATTCCATGACCAGAAAACTGTAATCGCGGTCGCTACCGACGGCCAGAACCTGCGGGACCGTCACCGTTTTACTGCGCGACAGCAGCTCCAGCTGATCGGCTTCGGCGGTAAATATCGGAAGCAGCTCGCGTTCATCGCATTTTACGAAGAGATCGCGCCCTGCGTAGCGTAAATGCCACGCGGCGTGGATCTCTCCGCCTGGCAGTTCGTTACGCAGTTCAATTTCACCTTCACCCAGCTGCTCCCTTAAAAGATGACTGATAGCCTGCCACATGTTGACTCTCCCATGTTGTCTGCCAGATCATAAAGTTAGCGCATTATTGCGGTAAAAAAATACGAACTAACGCACACCTGAGCGGTTTAATTTCATACAGGGCACTTATTGTTCTTTTTTCTGCCAGCTTTCCCAGGTGTCGACGTCAATTTCGGCTGGCTTGTCGGTCACACTTTCCACCAGGCTGGCGGCCAGCGCATGGACCTCTTCTTTATTAAGCGCGCCGATCAGGCCAAATGTCAGAGTGCCTAAATCATGAATATTGCCTTCGTCATCCGTCAGGGTGAGGAGAAAATTAGCCCGGGTGAAGGCATTGTTGAGCTCATTTAGCTCGGTAAGCGATGCCTCATGAAGGTTGACGGTTACGACATAACGAGTGATGCCACCACTGCTCATAATTCACCTCATTGTTATCATGGAAGTTTTCTTAGCATAGTCGATAGTTTGCGTTTGGCGACTCGGGGATGACGTTCCCCTTCATGCAGATGAAGGGGAACAGACGTTAATTTCGGGACAGGTAATCGACGATTTTTTGCGTATCGGCCAGCGAACAGAGGCGCGTGCCCTGGTTGATGGTGGCGGCGCTACCCGCCGCCACGCCGTAGCGCGTCATCTCCAGCAGTGACGCACCCTGCGCAAGTTTAAGCGTCATCGCGCCCACCATGCTGTCACCCGCGCCAACCGTGCTCTGGCTCTTCATCGGCGGTGGAACAACCTGAACGGACGACGTTTCATCGACGGCCAGTGCCCCCTGCGGACCGAGGGAAACCACCACGCGTCGCGCTTTGCCGCTGCGTACCAGCTCCTGCGCGGCGGTGCGCACATCGTCAGGCTGCGTCAGTTCGCGGTTGACCAGCGCGCTTAGCTCTTTCTGGTTGGGTTTGACCAGCTCAAGATTGCCCGGCACTAAGGCCGCCTGCAGAGCCTCGCCGCTGCTGTCGACGATGCAGCGGATACCGCGTTGCTGCGCCGCCTGAATCAGCGCGGTTAATTTTTCCGTGCTGACGCCGGGCGGCAGGCTGCCGCTGACCACCAGCAGCGCGCCGCTTTCTATCGTCAGCACTTTCTCTTCAAGCTGACGAAACTCGTCATCGGTGAGTTTCGCGCCCGGCATGACAAACCGGTACTGCTCGCCGCTGGATTCCACGTGAACATGCAGGTTTTGCCGCGTCCAGTCTTTCGCCTCGACGGTCTCTACGGCCACCTGTTCATCTGCCAGCAGGGAGACCAGGTGTTCACCGGTAGCACCGCCTGCGGGGAAAATGGCCGTGGCTTTGCCGCCGAGGTGGGTAATGGCGCGCGCCACGTTGATACCGCCACCGCCGGGCTCAAAGACCGGGGCGCTACAGCGCAATTTACCTTCCGGATAAATCTGCGGCGTCAGGGTGGCGGAATCAAGGGAAGGGGAGAGCGTCAGGGTGTAGATAGGAACCATCATTACCTCCTTTTAGCATGGGTTCCTTTTAGTCTGGCACCATTTGTCAGGAAGGCAATGTAAATAACAGTATGATTTTAAATATGAATAGTGAATAAAAGTGAGGCCGGAGACATATAAAATAAAACGCTTTTTGGGATCGTTCTTATTCAAAAAATGAAATAAGAAAACATTGCTATGTTATTTGCGGCTTTTTATAATTTGTTACCTTTCTCTGGACGCCTTGTCATTGATCCTCAAGAAAGATTCCGGGACCGTGTGGTCTCTTTTTTTGTTGTACGGACTCCTTAATAAAATGAAGCTTTTAAAGACAGTGCCCGCTGCACTGATGCTGGCGGGTGGCGTGTTTGCGGCTATGAACGCGACCGCCGATGATTCCGTTTTTACTGTCATGGACGATCCCTCCACCGCGAAAAAACCGTTTGAAGGTAACCTGAACGCGGGGTACCTGGCACAATCCGGTAACACCAAAAGCTCTTCTCTGACGGCGGACAGTACGCTCACCTGGTACGGTAATACCACCGCCTGGTCTCTGTGGGGTAATGCCAGCAATACGTCCGCTAATGACGAACGCTCTTCCGAGAAATATGCGGTAGGCGGACGTAGCCGTTACAACATGACCGACTATGACTACCTGTTTGGTCAGGCAAGCTGGTTAACCGACCGTTACAACGGTTATCGCCAGCGTGACGTGTTCACGGCGGGTTATGGTCGTCAGTTCCTGAACGGTCCGGTACACAGCCTCCGTTTTGAATTCGGTCCAGGTGTGCGTTATGACGAGTACACCAATGGCGATACCAAAACCCAACCGCTCGGTTACGCTTCTGGTACCTATGCCTGGCAGATGACTGATAACACCAAATTTACACAGGGTGTTTCTGTATTTGGTGCCGACGACACGACGCTGAACTCTGAGACGGCGCTCAACGTGGCCATCAACGAACACTTTGGTCTGAAAGTCGCCTACAACGTGACCTGGAACTCTTCACCACCAGAGTCTGCACCGGATCATACCGACCGCAGAACCACGGTTTCACTGGGTTATAGAATGTAATAAAGACGGGCCGATGATAATGTCGGCCCGTTTATTCTCTCTGATCTTGTGACGTCCCTTCTGATGAGCTCTACTCGCCCCTAACCCCAAATCATCGCCGCCCAACGGAGTAACAGCATTGCGCCGCAGATGGCAATCAGCACCAGCACCATTTTCCAGTGTTTTACGGCAAATCGTTTTGTTGGCATAACCTAATCCTTGTTCGTTGATATCCACAGTCTACCAAACAGGGCCTGAATATGCCCCTTCGCAGGAACGATTGGGTTATGCCAGCGTAGGGGGCGGTTCAGAACCAGTGGAATCGTTCGGCGAGAATCAACAATAAACCTGTGGCGGAAAGGATGTTCAATATCACAACCGTTCTACTGGATACGTTCATGGTATGCACCTTTGGGTTTAAAGACCTGTTCAAGAGTAGCCCTGCATTTCTAAATTGCGAGCGCCGGGAATATGCAACCTGCAAATTCATGCGAAAGTGCCAGCACATCAATCTGCCAGCAGAGGGTGCAATCTCCCTTTTGTTAGTGTTAACATTGCAAGGCTTGCCGTATATCCGGCGTTGTCTGATTTTCCGGCAGGTGAATGATGACGAACCAATTTGACGATTGTTGGTCAGATGGTGTCGTAATCTATTGTCAAATCACGATTATTTTCTTTGTATATGCTCTTATGTGTGGGGCATCACTGCAAATAAGGATATAAAATGCCTGTAATTACTCTTCCTGATGGCAGCCAACGCCATTTCGACCGCGCTGTTAGCCCAATGGATGTTGCCCTGGACATCGGTCCTGGTCTCGCGAAAGCGACCATCGCCGGCCGTGTCAACGGTGAGCTGGTGGATGCCTCCGATCTGATCGAAAACGATGCGACACTGGCCATCATCACCGCAAAAGATGAAGAAGGTCTGGAGATCATTCGTCACTCCTGCGCGCACCTGTTGGGCCATGCCATCAAACAGCTTTGGCCAAACACCAAAATGGCGATCGGTCCGGTTATCGATAATGGTTTCTACTACGACGTTGACCTTGACCATACCCTGACTCAGGAAGATATCGACGCGCTCGAAAAACGTATGCACGAGCTCGCCGAAACGAACTATGACGTCATCAAGAAGAAAGTCAGCTGGCACGAAGCGCGTGAAACCTTCGTGAAGCGCGGCGAGAGCTATAAGGTCTCGATTCTTGACGAAAACATTTCGCATGATGACAAGCCTGGCTTGTACCATCACGAAGAATACGTCGACATGTGCCGTGGACCGCACGTGCCGAACATGCGCTTCTGTCATCACTTTAAGCTGATGAAGATCGCAGGCGCCTACTGGCGCGGCGACAGCAACAACAAGATGTTGCAGCGTATCTATGGTACCGCATGGGCCGATAAAAAAGCCCTGAACGCGTACCTGCTGCGCCTGGAAGAGGCGGCGAAGCGTGACCACCGTAAAATCGGCAAGCAGCTCGACCTGTACCATATGCAGGAAGAAGCGCCGGGCATGGTGTTCTGGCATAACGACGGCTGGACCATCTTCCGTGAACTGGAAACCTTCGTACGCTCCAAGCTGAAAGAGTACCAGTATCAGGAAGTGAAAGGCCCGTTCATGATGGACCGTGTGCTGTGGGAAAAAACTGGCCACTGGGACAACTACAAGGATGCGATGTTCACCACCTCCTCTGAGAACCGTGAATACTGCATCAAGCCAATGAACTGCCCGGGCCACGTTCAGATCTTCAATCAGGGTCTGAAATCCTACCGCGACCTGCCGCTGCGTATGGCGGAGTTCGGTAGCTGCCACCGTAACGAGCCATCAGGTGCGCTGCACGGTCTGATGCGCGTGCGTGGCTTTACGCAGGATGATGCGCATATCTTCTGTACCGAAGATCAGGTCCGTGATGAAGTTAACGCCTGTATTCGTATGGTCTACGATATGTACAGCACCTTTGGCTTCGAGAAGATCGTGGTCAAACTCTCTACGCGTCCGGAAAAACGTATCGGTAGCGATGAGACCTGGGATCGCGCAGAAGCGGATCTCGCCGTGGCGCTGGAAGAGAACGGCATTCCGTTCGAATACCAGCTGGGCGAGGGCGCATTCTACGGTCCGAAAATTGAATTTACCCTGTATGACTGCCTCGATCGCGCATGGCAGTGCGGTACTGTACAGCTGGACTTCTCCCTGCCGCAGCGTTTAAGCGCCTCTTATGTTGGCGAAGACAACGAGCGTCAGGTGCCGGTAATGATTCACCGCGCCATTCTCGGTTCTCTGGAGCGCTTCATCGGCATCCTGACCGAAGAGTTCGCCGGCTTCTTCCCAACCTGGCTTGCGCCGGTGCAGGTGGTGGTGATGAACATTACCGATTCTCAGGCAGATTACGTTAAAGAATTGACGCAGAAACTACAAAATGCGGGCATTCGCGTAAAAGCAGACTTGAGAAATGAGAAGATTGGCTTTAAAATCCGCGAGCACACTTTACGTCGTGTCCCGTATATGTTGGTCTGTGGTGATAAAGAGGTGGAAGCAGGCAAAGTTGCCGTTCGCACCCGCCGTGGTAAAGACCTGGGCAGCCTGGACGTAAGTGAAGTGATTGAGAAGCTGCAACAAGAGATTCGCAGCCGCAGTCTTCAACAACTGGAGGAATAAGGTATTAAAGGCGGAAAACGAGTTCAAACGGCACGTCCGAATCGTATCAATGGCGAGATTCGCGCCCAGGAAGTTCGCTTAACAGGTCTGGAAGGCGAGCAGCTGGGGATTGTGAGTCTGAGAGAAGCAATCGAAAAGGCTGAAGAAGCTGGAGTAGATTTAGTTGAAATCAGCCCTAACGCCGAACCGCCAGTTTGTCGTATCATGGACTACGGCAAGTTCCTTTATGAAAAGAGTAAGTCTTCTAAGGAACAGAAGAAGAAGCAAAAAGTTATCCAGGTTAAGGAAATCAAATTCCGTCCTGGTACCGACGATGGCGATTATCAGGTAAAACTCCGCAGCCTGATTCGCTTTCTGGAAGATGGCGATAAGGCCAAGATCACACTGCGTTTCCGCGGTCGTGAGATGGCCCACCAACAGATCGGTATGGAAGTGCTTAACCGCGTCCGTGACGATCTGAGTGAACTGGCAGTAGTCGAATCCTTCCCTACGAAGATCGAAGGCCGCCAGATGATCATGGTGCTCGCTCCTAAGAAGAAACAGTAAGGCCTTCAAGCAGCAAAATCTGTGGAGCCTTCGGGTTTCATAGGTTTTGTTCGCCTATGTTTCGTTTATTTAACAATGCGAAGTGGAAGTTATTAAAATGCCAAAAATTAAGACCGTACGCGGTGCTGCTAAGCGCTTCAAAAAAACCGGTAAAGGTGGTTTTAAGCACAAGCACGCTAACCTGCGTCACATTCTGACTAAGAAAGCTACCAAGCGTAAACGTCACCTGCGTCCAAAAGCCATGGTTTCTAAAGGCGATCTGGGCCTGGTCATCGCGTGCCTGCCGTACGCATAAGTCGTTTCGTTTAACTTTTTTAACTTAGAATAGATACAGGAGAGCACACATGGCTCGCGTAAAACGTGGTGTAATTGCACGTGCACGTCACAAGAAAATTTTGAAACAAGCTAAAGGCTACTACGGTGCGCGTTCACGCGTATACCGCGTTGCCTTCCAGGCTGTTATCAAAGCAGGTCAGTACGCTTACCGTGACCGTCGTCAGCGTAAGCGTCAGTTCCGTCAACTGTGGATTGCGCGTATCAACGCAGCAGCACGTCAGAACGGTATTTCTTACAGTAAATTCATCAACGGCCTGAAAAAAGCCTCTGTTGAAATCGACCGTAAGATCCTGGCTGACATCGCAGTATTCGACAAAGTAGCGTTCACCGCTCTGGTCGAAAAAGCGAAAGCAGCACTGGCATAAGCCAGTTGAGAGAGGGGGCCTGGCTCCCTCTTTTCATATAACCCTGTAAGAAGATTGACATTTACCCGTGCAGGCTTTTCAATAAGGTCTCAACGGTTTTTACCCAACAAGGTAACGCAAGCATGAATGCTGCTATTTTCCGCTTCTTCTTTTACTTTAGCACCTGACTTCAGGAGGCTAGCGCGTGAAAGATGAAACGAAAAACAGCGCCAGATAAGCCTCCCGATGGAGGCTTTTTTTGTGCCTGAATTTGAGAGAATAACTCCACCAAATCGGTGTCTGCACCGACATAATGAGGAAAATCATGTCACATCTCGCAGAGCTGGTTGCCAGTGCAACAGCCGCCATTAATCAGGCCTCAGATGTTGCCGCGTTAGACAATGTCCGCGTCGAATATCTTGGGAAGAAAGGGCACCTGACCCTTCAAATGACAACCCTGCGTGAGCTGCCGCCAGAAGAGCGCCCGGCAGCGGGGGCGGTGATTAACGAAGCCAAAGAGCAGGTACAGCAGGCGCTGAACGCACGCAAAGCCGAGCTGGAAAGCGCGGTGCTGAATGCGCGTCTGGCCGCAGAGACGATCGACGTTTCTCTGCCGGGTCGCCGCATCGAGAACGGCGGTCTGCACCCGGTTACCCGCACCATCGATCGCATTGAAAGTTTCTTCGGTGAGCTCGGCTTTACCGTGGCGACTGGCCCGGAAATTGAAGATGATTACCACAACTTCGATGCCCTGAACATTCCTGGCCATCATCCGGCACGCGCTGACCACGACACTTTCTGGTTCGACGCGACGCGTCTGCTGCGTACCCAGACCTCCGGCGTTCAGATCCGTACCATGAAGGATCAGGCGCCGCCAATCCGTATTATCGCGCCGGGCCGCGTCTATCGTAACGACTACGATCAGACCCACACCCCAATGTTCCACCAGATGGAAGGTCTGATTGTTGATAAAAACATCAGCTTCACCAACCTGAAAGGCACGCTGCACGATTTCCTGAACAACTTCTTTGAGGAAGATCTGCAGGTTCGTTTCCGTCCGTCCTACTTCCCGTTCACCGAACCGTCTGCGGAAGTTGACGTGATGGGCAAAAACGGCAAATGGCTGGAAGTGCTGGGCTGCGGCATGGTGCATCCAAACGTCCTGCGCAACGTGGGTATCGATCCGGAAGTTTACTCCGGCTTCGCCTTCGGTATGGGCATGGAGCGTCTGACCATGCTGCGCTATGGCGTCACCGACTTACGTGCATTCTTCGAAAACGATCTGCGTTTCCTCAAACAGTTTAAATAAGGGCAGGATAGAACAATGAAATTCAGTGAACTGTGGTTACGCGAGTGGGTGAACACCACGCTGGACAGCGACGCGCTTTCTAACCAGATTACCATGGCAGGTCTGGAAGTGGACGGCGTTGAGCCGGTTTCAGGGGCATTCAACGGCGTGGTCGTCGGCGAAGTGGTAGAGTGCGGCCAGCACCCTAACGCGGACAAACTGCGCGTAACAAAAGTAAACGTAGGCGGCGACCGTCTGCTGGATATCGTCTGCGGTGCGCCAAACTGCCGCCAGGGGCTGAAAGTGGCCGTGGCGACCGTCGGTGCGGTACTGCCGGGCGATTTCAAAATCAAAGCGGCTAAGCTGCGCGGCGAGCCGTCTGAAGGCATGCTGTGTTCCTTCTCCGAGCTGGGTATTTCCGACGATCACAACGGCATCATTGAGCTGCCGCTGGATGCGCCAATCGGCACCGACATCCGCGAATACCTGAAGCTTGATGACAACACCATCGAAATCAGCGTCACGCCAAACCGCGCTGACTGCTTAGGGATCATCGGCGTGGCGCGCGACGTTGCCGTGCTGAACCAGACCGAGCTGAACGCGCCGGAGATCGTCCCGGTTGAAGCGACCATCAATGACGTGCTGCCTATCCAGGTTGACGCTGCGGATGCCTGCCCGCGCTATCTCGGTCGCGTGGTGAAAGGCATCAACGTGAAAGCGCCAACCCCGCTGTGGATGAAAGAGAAGCTGCGCCGCTGCGGTATCCGCTCTATCGACGCCGTGGTTGACGTGACTAACTACGTTCTGCTGGAACTGGGCCAGCCAATGCACGCCTTCGATAAAGATCGTATCGAAGGCGGTATTGTGGTGCGCATGGCGAAAGAGGGCGAAACCCTGGTTCTGCTGGACGGCACCGAAGCGAAACTGAACGCCGACACCCTGGTGATTGCTGACCACAGCAAAGCGCTGGCAATGGGCGGTATCTTCGGAGGCGAGCATTCAGGCGTCAACGACGAAACGCAAAACGTCCTGCTGGAGTGCGCGTTCTTCAGCCCGCTTTCCATCACTGGTCGCGCACGCCGTCACGGCCTGCACACCGATGCGTCCCACCGCTACGAGCGCGGCGTGGATCCTGCGCTGCAATACAAAGCGATGGAGCGTGCGACTCGCCTGCTGATCGACATCTGCGGCGGCGAAGCGGGCCCGGTTATCGACGTCACCAACGAAGCCACGCTGCCGAAGCGTGCGACCATCACCCTGCGTCGCAGCAAGCTGGATCGTCTGATTGGGCACCATGTTGCCGACGCGCAGGTGACCGATATTCTGAAGCGTCTGGGTTGCGACGTAACCGAAGGTCAGGACGAGTGGAAAGCCGTTGCGCCGTCATGGCGTTTCGACATGGAAATTGAAGAAGATCTGGTGGAAGAAGTAGCCCGTGTTTATGGCTACAACAACATCCCTGACGAGCCTGTGCAGGCAGGTCTGGTGATGGGCACCCACCGTGAAGCCGACCTGTCCCTGAAGCGTGTAAAAACCATGCTGAACGACAAAGGCTATCAGGAAGTGATCACCTACAGCTTTGTTGATCCAAAGCTGCAGCAGCTGATCCACCCGGGTCAGGAAGCGCTGATCCTGCCAAGCCCAATTTCCAGCGAAATGTCCGCGATGCGTCTGTCCCTGTGGACGGGCCTGCTGGGCACTATCGTTTATAACCAGAATCGCCAGCAAAACCGCGTGCGAATTTTCGAAAGCGGTTTGCGCTTTGTACCGGATAATCAGGCAAATTTAGGCATCCGTCAGGATCTCATGCTGGCTGGCGCCATCAGCGGTAACCGCTATGAAGAGCACTGGGACCTGGCAAAAGGCACGGTTGATTTCTACGATATGAAGGGCGATCTGGAAGCGATTCTGGATCTGACCGGTAAATTATCTGAAATTGAATTCCGCGCAGAAGCCATCCCGGCCCTGCATCCAGGCCAGAGCGCTGCCCTCTATTTAGACGGCAAACGCATTGGTTTTATTGGGGTTGTTCACCCTGAGCTGGAGCGTAAACTGGACCTGAACGGCCGTACCATCGTGTTCGAGCTGGAATGGAACCTGGTGGCAGACCGCGTGATTCCTCAGGCTCAGGACGTCTCCCGCTTCCCGGCAAACCGCCGTGATATCGCGGTTGTGGTCGCGGAAAATGTGCCCGCAGCAGATATTTTGGCCGAATGTAAGAAAGTTGGCGTAAATCAGGTAGTTGGCGTAAACTTATTTGACGTGTACCGCGGCAAGGGCGTAGCAGAGGGCTTTAAGAGCCTGGCTATCAGCCTGATCCTTCAGGATACCAGCCGTACACTCGAAGAAGAGGAGATTGCCGCTACCGTCGCCAAATGTGTAGAGGCATTAAAAGAGCGATTCCAGGCATCATTGAGGGATTGAACCTATGGCGCTTACAAAAGCTGAAATGTCAGAATATCTGTTTGATAAGCTTGGGCTTAGCAAACGGGATGCCAAAGAGCTGGTAGAGCTGTTTTTCGAAGAGATCCGTCGTGCTCTGGAAAATGGTGAGCAGGTAAAACTCTCCGGCTTTGGCAATTTTGATTTGCGAGATAAAAACCAACGTCCGGGCCGCAACCCGAAGACGGGGGAAGATATTCCCATTACAGCCCGCCGCGTGGTGACCTTCAGACCCGGCCAGAAGTTAAAAAGCCGTGTCGAAAACGCAACGCCCAAAGCAGAGTAATATGAACTAACTAAAAAGGCCGCCCACGCGGCCTTTTTTCTTTGCGCTCTCAGGCAAACCCGCCGTAAAATCAATTACATCTCTCGCTACGAAAACCGTAAACATGCTTGATTATGCCCATCACCAGCACCGTTCCGATCGGCGTCGCCTGCTTTTGCTGGCGCTGCTGCTCATTATTGCCGCAGGCGTTAGCCTCTGCGCCGGTGACCGATGGATAGGGCCCGAAAGCTGGTGGGGGCCTGACGGACAGCTCTTCGTCTGGCAAATTCGTCTGCCGCGTACCGTCGCGGTGATGCTGGTGGGCGCCGCGCTGGCGCTGTGCGGCACCATAATGCAGGCATTGTTTGAGAATCCCCTGGCGGAGCCCGGGCTGCTCGGCGTGTCTAACGGTGCGGGCGTGGGGCTGATTGCAGCGGTGATGCTGGGCGGAGGAGAACTCTCCGGCTGGAGCATTAGCCTGAGCGCGATCCTCGGCGCATTACTGATAACGCTCATCCTTCTTCGTTTTGCCAGACGGCACTTATCGACCAGCCGTCTGCTGCTTGCCGGCGTGGCGCTGGGGATCATCTGTAGTGCGTTGATGACCTGGGCGGTCTACTTCTCGACCTCTTTTGACCTTCGGCAGCTCATGTACTGGATGATGGGCGGCTTTGGCGGCGTCGACTGGCAGCAGGGCTGGCTGATGGCGCTGCTGGTGCCGGTCATCGTGTGGGCTGCCCTGCAGGCGCAGCCGTTGAATATGCTCGCGCTGGGTGAAACCTCAGCCCGCCAGCTGGGCATGCCGATTGGGTTCTGGCGTAATGTGCTGGTCATCGCCATTGGCTGGCTGGTCGGCGTCAGCGTGGCTCTGGCGGGCGCGATTGGCTTTATCGGTCTGGTGATTCCGCATATGCTCCGACTGTGCGGAATCACGGACCATCGAACCTTGCTTCCGGCCTCGGCGGTTGCCGGGGCCGTCACGCTGCTGGTGGCCGACATCATCGCCAGGCTTGCCCTGACGGCCGCAGAGCTGCCCATTGGCGTGGTGACCGCCACGCTGGGCGCGCCGGTCTTTATCTGGCTACTATTAAAAGCTGGACGTTAAATCGACAACCTGAGGAAATGCTATGCAGTCAGATATCCTGAATACTGAAGTGACCACCATTGATGGCGATAAAACCACGCTGGAAGGCTACAAAGGCAATGTGTTGCTGATCGTCAACGTGGCATCCAAATGCGGCCTGACGCCGCAGTACGAGCAGCTGGAAAACATTCAGAAGGCCTGGGAGAAAGACGGTTTTACCGTGCTGGGCTTCCCCTGCAACCAATTCCTGGGGCAGGAGCCGGGCAGCGAAGAGGAGATTAAAACCTTCTGCAGCACTACCTACGGCGTAACGTTCCCGCTGTTCAGCAAAATCGATGTCAACGGTGAAGACCGCCACCCGCTGTATGCGAAGCTGATCGCTGCCGCACCCAAAGCCGTCGCGCCGGAAGGCAGCGGTTTTTATGAACGCATGGCCAGCAAAGGCCGCGCGCCGCTTTATCCGGACGATATTCTGTGGAACTTTGAAAAATTCCTGATAGGTCGCGACGGCCAGGTCGTACAGCGTTTTTCACCGGATATGACCCCTGAAGATCCGATCGTCATGGAATCGATCAAGCTGGCGCTGGCGAAATAATGTCGCTGCTGATGCAGCTCACGGACGTTGCCGAGAAGGGACGTCTGGAGCCGATAACCGGCGCCGTCAATGCGGGAGAAATCCTGCATCTTGTCGGGCCAAACGGCGCAGGAAAGAGCACGCTGCTGGCACGGATGGCAGGCATGACTGCCGGAGAAGGGCAGATAATGTTGCTGGAGCATACGCTGGCCGAGTGGTCGCCGGTCTCGCTGGCGCATCGGCGCAGCTATCTCGTGCAGCAGCAGGTCCCCCCCTTTGCGATGCCGGTCTGGCACTATCTGATGCTGCATTTGCACGACAAACATTCTACGGCACTGCTGACGGACGTGGCCGCGGCGCTGGGGCTGGAGGATAAACTCTCCCGGCATGTCAGCCAGCTATCCGGCGGCGAATGGCAGCGGGTGCGTCTGGCGGCTGTCATTGTTCAGATCCACCCGGCCGGTAATCCTCATGGGCGGATGCTGCTTCTCGATGAACCGATGAGCGGTCTGGATGTGGCGCAGCAGGCGGCCCTGGATACCCTGCTAAGTGCGCTCAGCCGAAAAGGCATCGCCGTGGTGATGAGCAGTCATGACCTCAACCACACCTTGCGTCATGCCCACCGGGTGTGGCTGCTGTCGCAGGGGAAGATGATCGCCAGCGGTACGCGGGATCAGGTTCTTACGCCGCCCAATCTTGCCCGCGCGTACAACATGTCGTTCCGCAGGCTGGATATTGAGGGCCATAAGATGCTGATTTCGACCGGGCAGGAGTAAGCGTTTCTTGCCTGTGAGCACAATTGCACGCTAAATTACGAAAAGAACAAAAAAAGCAGAGGATTCGTCTGAAAATGCGATTCTGGTTTCTCCTGATGGCCGCACTTTTTCTTGCGGGATGCAGTAGCCATCGTGCACCGCCGCCTAACCCACGGCTTTCAGATTCGATCACCGTCATTGCCAGCCTCAACGATCAGCTGAGCAACTGGCGCGGCACGCCTTATCGCTACGGCGGCATGAGCCGTGGCGGTGTAGATTGCTCCGGCTTCGTTCTGATGACGTTTCGCGACAAGTTTGATTTACAGCTGCCGCGTGAAACGCGTAAACAGGCAGAAATCGGCACGGAAATTGATAAAGACGACCTCCTGCCCGGGGACCTGGTTTTCTTCAAAACCGGATCGGGGGAAAGCGGACTTCATGTGGGCATTTATGATACTGACAACCAGTTCATTCACGCCTCGACGAGCCGCGGCGTGATGCGCTCTTCTCTTGATAATGTTTACTGGCGTAAAAATTTCTGGCAGGCACGACGTATATAATCTTCGTCGTATACCTCTCTTATGACGGCATGGTAGCGAATAACATGCCGTTTTTTCTCAAATAAGATGATTAAAGTTAAATTTACCTAAAATTAGCGAATCCCTCATGTATCTGTTTTATCTAAAACTGGCTATTATTTTGCAACCAGGATAAGATTATTTTAGATTCAGGGAAAAATCTGAAAATTAATACGGAACTAATGAAATTAATCTTATTAAAATCAAGACAGTGGAATTGTGTCGGCAATTGCTCCAGGATGTCCTCTCTCATCTTTAATGCGGGGCGAGTGCAATGATAATTACGCTAGATAATGCTTACCAGTCTGAACTGCTGCTTTTGCCTGCCCGTAATAGCGCAGGGGAGCTTAAAGGTTTAGAAATTCTGGTTAACTTTACTGGCGTCGACAGCGATGTGCGGATCCCCACTGAGCTTGTTATCCCACGACTTTCAGCGGCTGAAGAGTTAGCACTGTTTAACGAAAAACTGCAATTGCTTGATACCTGCAAACTGTTTTTTATTCAGCATCAGTTAATTGCATGGATCAATATTACACCTGCAATAGTTGAATTTTTATTAAGTAATGGAAACGCTGTTTCAATTCTTGAGCGTTATCCGTTTCTTGAGTTTACTGTTAATGAGAATTATCCAGGTTTAAATAACGGAAAGGACGATCTTCAGCTGGCGAGAATGGCAATCCATTTCCCATTGGTGCTGGCAAACTTTGGTGCAGGCGCTGCATCGCTCAAGGCGGTGTATGATGGATTATTTAAACGGGTTATTCTCGATAAAGGCTTCATTCAGCAACGTGCTTCAGAGCTCTCTTTTGAGCCATTTATGCGCGCCATCCTCTGGCAAATCACGCCGCACTGCCAGTCT
Organism: Enterobacter sp. fkY84-1; assembly: GCF_052974705.1. NCBI lineage: Bacteria > Pseudomonadati > Pseudomonadota > Gammaproteobacteria > Enterobacterales > Enterobacteriaceae > Enterobacter > Enterobacter sp. fkY84-1. The sequence continues at coordinate 1,904,731 of NZ_CP169393.1, forward strand.
GTGATTGTCTCGGGCATTGACGACCACGGTCTGTTGCAGCGCGTGTTGTCCTTTAATTTTGGCGCCATGCAGGGAACACTCTGGCCTGCCGTCTCGGCGGAACACGTCACTACGCTGGTTCAGCAGCGATAACCCTTGCTTTCGCCCGTGTTTAAGTCCGGGTAAACCCTCTACACTAAGAGCAGGAGGACTTATGACCCTGTCTTTTACTGCTCACTGGCATGACGAGTTGCCGGGATTTTATACCGCACTCAAACCCACACCGTTACAACATTCACGCCTTATCTGGCATAACGATCGGCTGGCAGAAGAGCTGGCCATTCCGCCTGAGCTGTTTCAGCGTTCAGGGAGCGCTGGCGTCTGGGGAGGCGAAACGCTGCTCGCCGGTATGCAACCCCTTGCTCAGGTCTATAGCGGGCATCAGTTTGGCGTCTGGGCTGGGCAACTGGGCGACGGCAGGGGGATCCTGCTCGGTGAACAACAGCTTCCCAACGGGGAGACGGTTGACTGGCACCTGAAAGGTGCGGGCCTGACGCCCTATTCGCGGATGGGCGACGGGCGTGCGGTTCTGCGTTCAACGATTCGCGAATGCCTGGGCTCCGAAGCGATGCATGCCCTCGGTATCCCCACCACCCGTGCGCTGTCGATCGTGACCAGCGACACGCCGGTTGCGCGCGAAACCGTGGAAAAGGGCGCAATGCTGATGCGCATTGCGCAAAGCCATTTGCGCTTCGGTCATTTTGAGCACTTTTACTATCGCCGCGAGCCGGACAAGGTGCGCCAGCTGGCTGACTTTGCCATTCGTCACCACTGGGCGCATTTGCAGGACTACGCGGATCAATACGTTCTCTGGTTCAGGGACGTGGTGGCCCGTACCGCAGCCCTGATTGCCCGCTGGCAAACGGTAGGTTTTGCCCATGGCGTCATGAATACGGACAACATGTCGCTTCTTGGGTTGACCTTTGACTACGGCCCGTTTGGTTTCCTGGATGATTATCAGCCAGGGTACATCTGTAACCACTCCGACTATCAGGGGCGCTACAGTTTTGACAATCAGCCCGCGGTGGGCCTGTGGAACCTGCAGCGACTTGCGCAAACCCTGTCGCCGTTCATCGACGTTGATGCCCTCAATGATGCGCTCGACAGCTATCAGGCGATCTTACTGCGAGAGTATGGCTCGCTGATGCGCAACAAGCTGGGGCTAGTCACGCAGGAGAAGGGCGATAACGACATCCTCAATGGCCTGTTTGCCCTGATGGCGCGCGAGGGCAGCGATTACACGCGCACCTTCCGGATGCTGGGCCAGACGGAGCAGCACAGTGCCGCCTCGCCGCTGCGCGATGAGTTTATTGACAGACAGGCGTTTGACGACTGGTTTGCATCGTACCGCGCGCGGCTGCAGCAGGAGCAGGTGGATGATGCGACCCGCCAGGCGCAGATGAACGCTACGAACCCTGCGATGGTGTTGCGCAACTGGCTGGCGCAGCGGGCGATTGAGCAGGCCGAGCAGGGCGAGTACGACGAGTTACACCGTCTGCACGTGGCGTTGCGCACGCCGTTTGCCGACCGGGATGATGATTACGTCAGCCGCCCGCCTGAGTGGGGCAAGCGGCTGGAGGTCAGTTGCTCAAGCTAGTGTCTGGCCGGAGTCGGCGTCGTCAGAATCCGGACCGGTCAGGGGGCGAGAAACACCTGCGGCACGGCGTGAGCGGGATGCCTGCCGACGTGAACCTGTGCGCCGTACCAGCGCGCCAGCGCATCGGCCTGCAACACGGTTTCCGGCTCTCCCTGGGACACGATCCTGCCGCTGTGCAGGAGCAGGATGCGATCCGCCCACAGCGCTGCCAGGTTGAGGTCGTGCAGCACCGCGCACACGTGCAGATGTCCCCGGCTGGTCAGGGATTTCAGCAGGCGCAGCAGATGCTGCTGGTGATAGAGATCCAGCGCGGACGTCGGTTCATCAAGAAACAGCCAGCCGCGCGGCGCACCGTCGCACCAGAGCTGAGCCAGCGCGCGGGCGAGCTGAACGCGCTGCTGCTCGCCGCCGGAGAGCGCGGCAAACTGCCTGCCCGCCAGCGGTAAACAGCCGGTGATGGCCATCACCTCCTCGATCACCGACGCTTCTGGCGTGCGGGTCCAGGGCGCACGCCCCATACCGACCACCGCCTCAACCGGCCAGTCAAATCCGAGCTGCGTGCTCTGGCGCATTACCGCCCGGTAGCGGGAGAGCCTTTCCGGCTGCCAGGCCGCAAGCGGTGTGCCCGCCAGGCTGCACCGTCCCCCAGCAGGTTTAAGATAGCCGGTAAGCAGCCGCAACAGCGTCGATTTCCCGGCACCGTTGGGGCCAATCAACGCCACCAGCTCGCCCTGAGATAAGGTCAGCGACACGTCGTTAATCAGCGTGCGTTGCCCGGCGCGAAAAACAAGGTTTTCTGCACAATAGCGTTCAGCCATGCGCACCTCCACGACGAAAGATCAGCCACAGGAACCACGGCGCGCCGAGAAGGCTGGTCAATAAGCCAACCGGCATTTCCGCCGGAGCGACCACGCTGCGCGCCAGCGTGTCGGCCACCAGCAGGAGCAGCGCACCGGCCAGCACCGAGCCGGGGAGCGTGGCCCGGTGGTCGGCTCCCAGCCACATGCGCACCAGGTGCGGCACCACCAGGCCAACAAAACCGATCACGCCGCTGATCGCAACGGCGGCAGCTACTAGTAGGGCGCTGCACAGCAGCAGGATCCGCTGCACGGCGGCCACCTCCACGCCGAGATAGTGCGCCTCTTCGTCGCCCAGCTGCAGCAGGTTGAGGGGCCCTGCCAGACGCCAGATAACCAGCACGGTGGGGATCATCAGCGACGCGACGGCCAGCAGCGTCGACCACTGCGCCTGGCCAAGGCTGCCCATTCCCCAGAGCGAAAGCTGGCGAAGCTGGGCATCATTGCTGAGCCATGACAGCACGCCGACGGCCGCACCGCACAGGGCGTTGATGGCAATGCCCACCAGCAGCAGGCGCGACAGGGAAGCGTCACGCTGACGGCTGAGCAGGAAAATCACGAAGGTGGCGGCCAGCGCGCCGAGAAACGCCGCCAGCATCGGGGCATACAGCATCACCAGTGCAGGCAGCGAGAGCGGAAGCACCACCCACAGCGCGACGGCAAGTGCCGCGCCGCTACTGATGCCGAGCAGGCCCGGGTCCGCCAGCGGGTTGCGGAACAGCCCCTGCATCACGCAGCCCGCGAGCGCCAGCGAACCGCCGATCGCCAGCGCCAGCAGCACGCGTGGCAGGCGGATCGTCAGCCAGATCTGACGCAGGGCCTCGTCGGTGCCGTTCCAAAGCAGGCTGATCGGCAGGCGCAGCGCGCCAATACCGCTGGCCGTCAGCGTCGTGACGACCAGCAGCGCGGCCAGCATCCACAATGACAGGGCGACTCGCCGGGACATCAGGGCAGTTGCTCCGCTTTGGCCCGCAGTTGCCGGATGGCTTCCGGCGTTCGCACGCTAAAGCCCAGCAGCGCCATATCGTCCATCGCCAGCACCTGCTTATTGCGTCCTGCCGGGGTTTGCGCCAGCCCGGGCAGCGTCCACAGATTCGCTTCCCCACCCAGGGCGTTGATGCCGTCCTGCGAAATCACCACCAGATCGGGCCGGCTGGCAATCACCCCTTCCTGAGACAGCGGCTGATAGCGGGTGAACCCCTGCATCGCATTCTGCAGCCCCGCCGCGCGAATGGCCGCGTCCGCGCCGGTCTGTTGTCCGGCAGCCATCGCGGTCATCCCGCCGTGGTTGAGAATAAACAGCACCCGTTTGTTGAGTGGCGATGTGGGCAGGGTTGACAGCGCCTGACGCAGCTTGCCGCGCAGGGCTTCCCCCTCGGCCTCGCGATGCGTCGCTTCCGCCACGATCCGCACTTTTTCGTCGATGACGCTCAAATCGTTAGCGGCTGGAACCGCGATAACCCGGACGTGGCTTTGCTCAACCTGCTTTAGCGCCAGGGAGGGCTGCGCCTGGGCGCTGGCCAGCACCAGCGTGGGGCGCATGGATAAGATACCTTCCGCATTGAGCTGGCGCAGATAGCCCACGTCCGGCAGCACGTTCGCCGCCTGCGGCCACTGGCTGGTGCTGTCGCGGGCCACCAGGGAAGACGACGCGCCGAGGGCGTAGACAATCTCGGTGACGTCGCCGCCGAGCGTGACGATTTTCTCCTGCGGCGCAGCAAACGCCATCAGGGGCAGGGCGCTGAACAGGACAAGCCACCGTTTCATGCGGCCAGCCCTTTTGCCGTCAGGGCGTCTATCTGGCTGCGCCACTGGCTTTGCTCCGGCTCGCCTTCGGTGCGCTGGCCGTACAGCTGGGCGATTTGCGTCCCGTCGGCGGCAAACAGCTCCAGGCTGGTGACGTGCCCGTCAGCGGTTGGTTTGCGCGTGACCCACGTCTCCGCAATGGCGTCTTCAAGCAGGTGCAGGGTAAAGGTTGAGTTGAAGATGTTCAGCCAGCCTTTCATCGGCGCCAGCTTTTCCACCACGCCGGTGAAAATCTGTACGCAGCCGCGGTTGCCGACGAAGACCATGATTTCATTGCCGTCCCGGCGCGCCGTCTCCAGCAGCTGCGCCAGCGCGCTGTTCTCTACCCGACAGGCCAGATCGTCCCCGACCAGGCGAAACGCCTGCTGGCGGCTGAGGTTATGGCGTTTGAGGATGCTGAAGAACTGGTGCACGTCGGTCATGGCGCGCCACTCGTTGTCCACGAGCGCAGCTTGCGCATTTTCCGCGTGAGCAGGCATATCGGGCTTCTTCAACGCCAGCGATGGATTATCGGCAAAGATAAAACGGGTCAGCACGTCGCCCCAGGCGGAAAGGTCGGTGTTGTCCGTGGCGTAGACCTTCAGCAGGGCATCGCCCTGGTGGTCGAAGAACTGAATGCTCTGCCGCTCGCCGCGGGCGGTGGCTTCACTGATGTGAAACGCGCTTGCCCACTGGTTGAGGAACAGGCGCAGATCCAGCGCGCGCGGGTTCAGCACCAGCCCGGCATGGCCGTTCAGGTGCTGGTTGGTGAAGCTTCCGACCTGCTCGTGAACGGCGTAGTTGTTGCGGCAGATGCATTTGGTTTCGCCCACCGCCTCCAGCGCGCCCAGGATCTCGCGGATCTCACCGCGCAGTCGCCAGGCGTCGTGACCCACGCGGGCAAAGGTCAACTCTGCTTCGCTGATATTCATTAACCCTGCGATGTCGCGCGCGTACTTACCCGGATTGTCTTCTTTCAGCTCAAGCCAGCGCGTGTAGTGATTCATTTTCTTATCCTTCTGAAGAGTTGCCCCGACGGGAATTACCACTGATAGCTTACGAAAATCTTGCCGTTACGGCCGTCCTGCGGAATGCCCTGAGGTGACCAGTATTCTTTGTCAAAGGCGTTGCCGAGCACCAGCGTCGTGGTTACGCCTTTGAGCTGCTCCTGACCCTTATAGCTGACGTAGAAGTCATTGACCGCGTAGCCCGGCTGCTTGCTGTAGCTGCTGCTGATATGCGTTGAGCGATCGACAAAGGTGCCAATCCAGCCGACGGAAAAACCGCTCTGCGCCACCGGAATGTCCAGCTTGCTGGTGACGGTATCCGGGTTGATGCTGGAGATGTACTCGCCCGTATCGGTGTCTTTCCCGCGCGTGCGGTTATAGGCCAGGTCGAGGTTGAAGAGGTCGGCAGAGTATTTTGCCATCATGTCCCAGCCCCAGATTTTGGCGTTCGGAACGTTATAAGACATGGTGGTCGCGGCGGCAAAATTGACGGTGGTGGAGATATAGTCTTTAGCTTTGGTATCGAAATAGCTGGCTTTAAACTCCAGCGCATCGTTGGCAAGCAGCAGATCGTCAAAGCGCAGACCGAACCCAAACTCCTGCGTTTCGTTGGTTTCCGGGCGCAGGTTCGGGTTTGGCACCCAGTAGTTGGTATAGAAGCGGCCAATAGAGAAGTGTTTGGCGTCGTTGTACATCTCGCCCATGGTGGGCGCGCGGAACGCCTGCGCGTATGAGCCAAACAGCATCAGCCAGTCGGTCGGGCTGACGGTCAACCCGGCGCGGGAGGACCATTTATCGGCATCCACGTCGTCGTAGCCATTGCTGCTGCCGCGGTAGTTGTCATAGCGCGTACCGCCCAGCAGGGTGACCGGCAGATCGCGCAGGGTGATCTCATCCTGCAGCCAGCCGGAGCTGAAGTCGATTTTCGCCTCCGGGAAGCCGGTGGTCGCGCCGCCCGGATGCTGCTCCTGACGGTAGTATTCCCCACCGTAGGTCAGCAGATGTGCTGCTAAAGTGTCGCTGAACAGGCGGGTGCGGTTTTCCACCTTGCCGCCTTTGGTGGTCTGTTTGCGGAACTCACCGCTGTTGTCGATATTCTGGGCATTAATGCGCGCTTCGGACCAGTAGACCTTCGCGTCGGCATTCAGCCAGTCGTTACCTTCCGGGGCGATGCGGTAGCCCACCTGCGCGTCACGCTGGATGGTGGAGCGATCGGTCATCGGGTTACTGCTGTCCGTCCCCGTGGTTTGCGGGTTTTTTGGTTCCTGCGCATCGTTGTTGTAGTAGCGCAGGGTGCCGCTCAGGGTCTGGGCCGGGTCGATTTTCCAGCTGCCTTTCGCCAGCATGTTATTGATGGATTCGTCGTTAGGGGCGGTTGCTCCGTCGCTCTGGCGAATATCACCGCGATCCCGGCTGGACCAGGCCACCAGACCGTCTAGTGTGTCGGTGCGGCCGTAGGCGCTGGCCCCTATGCCGAGACTGTGATCGCCCGTCGCGCCCGTCCCAAACACGCGGTAGCCGCTTTTTTTACCCGTTTCCAGCAGGTCTTTTGCATCGACGGTGTCATAGGAAATCACGCCGCCCAGCGCGCCGCTGCCGTACAGCAGGGCCGACGGGCCGCGAACCACTTCGATACGTTTAATCAGCGCCGGATCGAGGAACGTGCTGTTCAGGTGGCCGGTGTCGGTGCCCTGACGCACGCCGTCAACCAGCACCAGCACGCCGCGACGATCGTAGCCGCGCAGGTTCACATCCTGCCCGTTGGTGCGCCCGGTGCCGTCCAGCATCAGGCCGGGAACGTTACGCAGCAGATCGGCCGCCGAGCTGGCGGTTTGTTTCTCCGGGGCGGTGGCATCAATCACGCTCACCATCATGGGGGCTTCAAAGGCGCTGCGGGCGTTGCCCGTGGCGGTGACGGTCATTTCATCTGCGGCAGCAAACGCGACGCCCGGCAGGGTGCTGACAATCGCCAGCGCCAGAAGTGACGGGCGTAAAGACGCGGAAGGCAGGTGTGGCATAGCAACTCTCCATAAAGAATCGAAAGCGCTGGCTGCCTGGGGATCACCTGGGTGGCTGGCGAAGTTTTTGGTTTATTTTGTGAGGATCAGTTTTCCGGCATGGGTCTGGCGCAGCAGATAGCGCTGGCCGTCATGCTCGATAATGACCCGCCCCGCATCGCCGAGCAGGGTTTTGCTGTCAATCCGACGCTCGGTAGGGGCTGGTGCTGTGTCTGTTTTTGCTGGCGTTGCCGCGCTGTTATCCGTACGTGACATAATGTTTATAAATAACAATCAATGTAACAATGATAATCATTATCAATAAACTGCAAATTTACGGCAAGCGTTTTTGTGAAAAAAGGGTGAGAGGATCAATATTGTGCAATTAAAAGCCCGGTGGCGGCTTCGCCTTACCGGGCCTACAACGGCACGAATCGTAGGCCGGGTAAGGCGAAGCCGCCCCCCGGCAGGAAGTTAAAAGCGCGTGTCCACGGCTGCAGCCAGCTTCTCCAGCAGCAGCTCGCTGTCTTCCCAGCTCAGGCACGGGTCGGTGATCGACTGGCCGTACACCATCTGCTGGCCAGCAACGATTTTCTGCGTGCCTTCTTTGATAAAGCTCTCCGCCATAATCCCTGCAACGGCGGTTGAACCGCTGCGGATCTGCTGGCAGATCTCATCGCAGACGTCCAGCTGGCGGCGATGCTGCTTCTGGCAGTTGCCGTGGCTGAAGTCCACCACCAGATGTTCCGGCAGGTCGAATTCCGCCAGCGTTTCACAGGCCGCCGCAATATCTTGTTCATGATAATTGGGCTTCTTCCCGCCGCGCATAATGATATGCCCGTACGGGTTACCGCTGGTCTGGTAGATAGTCATGTGACCGCTCTTGTCCGGCGACAGGAACATGTGGCTGGCACGGGCCGCGCGGATGGCATCAACCGCAATACGGGTATTGCCGTCGGTCCCGTTTTTAAAGCCGACCGGACAGGAGAGGGCGGAGGCCATCTCGCGGTGGATTTGGCTCTCGGTGGTGCGTGCGCCAATCGCGCCCCAGCTGATCAGATCGGCGATAAACTGCCCGGTCACCATATCAAGGAACTCGGTGGCGGTTGGCACGCCCAGCTCGTTGACCTGCAAAAGCAGCTTCCGCGCCAGCTCGATGCCGTGGTTCACGCGATAGCTGCCGTTAAGGTCAGGGTCGGAAATCAGCCCTTTCCAGCCCACCACGGTACGCGGTTTTTCAAAGTAGGTTCGCATCACAATCTCAAGGCGGTGCTGGTACTTATCCCGCAGGCTCTGAAGCCGTTTTGCATAATCCATCGCGGCATCCAGATCGTGGATGGAGCAGGGACCAATCACCACCAGAAGACGCTTGTCTTCACCATTGAGGATTTTTTCAATGCGGCGGCGGGAGGCTGTCACGTGTTCCGCAACGGCAGCGGAAACAGGATGCCGCTGGGCCAGTTCAGCCGGCGTGACCAGGCTGTCAATGCGCGCAGTGCGGAGTTCATCGGTTTTATTCATGGAATGTCTCAGAAAATTTTTGCTTCATCGGCAGACTACCGGGAAGTGATGGGCATCACCTTAAACCAATCCCTGCTGATTTCAAGTTCGGGGCGACACCGCCCCGTGGTTGCCGATGATGATACCTGAATCTGAGCTAATGTACTAGCATATTAGTACATGCGGCGATTAAGCCCCATGATGTCGAGAATTTTGGTGGCAATTTCTTCCACAGAGTAGTTGGTGCTGTTCAGCCACGGGATCTGATTTTTGCGGTACAGGGCTTCCACTTCGGAGACCTCCATCCGGCACTGGCGCATGGAGGCGTAGCGGCTGTTCTCGCGGCGCTCTTCGCGGATGGCGGCAAGGCGCTCCGGATTAATGGTCAGCCCGAACAGCTTGTGCTGCAGCGGCTTCAGGGCGGCGGGCAGCACCAGGTTATCCATATCGTCAGCGATGAACGGGTAGTTGGCGGCGCGAATGCCGAACTGCATCGCCAGGTAGAGGCTGGTCGGCGTTTTGCCGCAGCGCGACACGCCAAGCAGGATCACCTGCGCCTGGTCGAGATTACGCAGCGAGATGCCGTCGTCGTGCGCGAGGGTATAGTCAATGGCGGCGATACGGGCATCGTACTTGGTCAGGTTGCCGGGGTTCAGCCCGTGGGTACGGTGGGCGATAGGCGTTGGGTCGAGCTTCAGCTCGCTTTGCAGCGGAGCCACCAGCGCCTGCACGATATCCTGGCAGAAGCCTTCACTCTGCAGAATGATGGCGCGAATCTCGGGGATCACAATGGAGTAGAACACCAGCGGGCGGACGCCGGTCTGCTGGTAAATGGCGTCGATCTGGTCCTTCACCGCTTTGGCGCGGCTCTCATTTTCGACAAAAGGCAGCGTAATGCTGTTGATCGATACGGGAAACTGCGACATCACCGCGTGGCCCAGCACCTCGGCGGTGATCGCCGTACCATCAGAAATATAAAAAACGTGACGATCGACAGCACTATCCATTTTATCCACCCTGAATATCAGACGTAATTGTCTGAAAGCATAAATTAAAAAAGTAATTTACACAGCAAAGAACTTATCCTAATTATGAATGAAACGCTGTTTTTGATTTTCCTGAAAAGTGGATTTCATTTTTCAAATAGCGACTTTATTTTTGGGGTTTCTGGCTGAATATAGAGGAATCATCGGGTTAATCGTTGATGGGAAAGTATCCGAAAAGTTGAAAATTTAAATTGCTTACACGATTCACCGTTTTTTTAGCGGAAATAATTATGCCAGTATAAATACGTAGTCAGGTGTTTCTTACTCCGATCAAATATCACAAAAGGATTGTTTCGATGTCCAACAATGGCTCGTCACCGCTGGTGCTTTGGTATAACCAACTCGGCATGAATGATGTAGACAGAGTTGGGGGCAAAAATGCCTCCCTGGGTGAAATGATTACAAACCTGTCGGGTATGGGTGTCTCCGTACCGAACGGGTTTGCCACCACCGCCGATGCCTTTAACCTGTTTTTAGACCAGAGCGGTGTTAACCAGCGCATTTACGACCTGCTGGATAAAACGGATATTGATGACGTGACCGAGCTTGCGAAAGCCGGGGCGCAGATCCGCCAGTGGATCATCGACACACCTTTCCAGCCGGAACTGGAAAAAGCCATTCACGACGCGTACAACCAGCTCTCCGCTGACGATGCGCAGGCCTCCTTTGCCGTGCGCTCCTCTGCCACCGCAGAAGACATGCCGGACGCCTCGTTTGCCGGGCAGCAGGAAACCTTCCTGAACGTCCAGGGTTACGATGCGGTGCTGGTGGCGGTGAAGCACGTGTTTGCTTCCCTGTTCAACGACCGCGCCATCTCCTATCGCGTGCATCAGGGCTATGACCATCGCGGCGTGGCGCTCTCCGCTGGCGTGCAGCGCATGGTGCGCTCGGACGTGGGCTCATCCGGCGTGATGTTCTCCATTGATACCGAATCCGGCTTCGACCAGGTGGTGTTCATCACCTCCGCGTGGGGTCTGGGTGAGATGGTTGTGCAGGGTGCGGTAAACCCTGACGAATTCTACGTTCACAAGCCTACGCTGGCCGCTGGCCGTCCGGCGGTGGTGCGCCGCACCATGGGCTCGAAAAAAATCCGCATGATCTATGCCCCGACCCAGGAGCATGGCAAGCAGGTTAAAATTGAAGACGTACCGCAGGAGCAGCGCGACCGCTTCTCCCTGACCGACGCCGAAGTGCAGGAGCTGGCGAAGCAGGCGGTGCAGATTGAAAAACACTACGGCCGTCCGATGGATATCGAATGGGCGAAAGACGGGAACACCGGCAAGCTGTTTATCGTGCAGGCGCGCCCGGAAACCGTCCGCTCACGCGGCCAGGTAATGGAGCGTTACACGCTGCACGCCCAGGGCAAAATCGTGGCGGAAGGCCGTGCCATCGGTCACCGCATCGGTGCCGGTCCGGTGAAGGTGATCCACGACATCAGCGAGATGAACCGTATTGAGCCGGGCGACGTGCTGGTGACCGACATGACCGACCCGGACTGGGAACCGATCATGAAGAAAGCGGCGGCTATCGTCACCAACCGCGGCGGCCGTACCTGTCACGCGGCGATCATCGCCCGCGAGCTGGGGATTCCTGCGGTTGTCGGCTGCGGTGACGCCACCGAGCGCATGAAGGACGGGCAGAACGTGACCGTCTCCTGTGCCGAAGGTGATACCGGCTACGTGTATGCCGATATTCTCGACTTCAGCGTGAAGAGCTCCAGCGTGGATACCATGCCGGATCTGCCGCTGAAGATCATGATGAACGTCGGCAACCCGGACCGCGCGTTCGACTTCGCCTGCCTGCCGAACGAAGGCGTAGGCCTGGCGCGTCTGGAATTTATCATCAACCGTATGATCGGCGTTCACCCGCGTGCGCTGCTGGAGTTTGACGACCAGGAGCCGAAGCTGCAGAACGAAATCCGCGAGATGATGAAAGGCTACGACTCGCCGAAAGAGTTCTACGTCGGCCGTCTGACCGAAGGGATCGCGACGCTGGGTGCCGCTTTCTATCCGAAACGCGTGATTGTGCGCCTGTCTGACTTCAAGTCAAACGAATACGCCAACCTGGTGGGCGGCGAGCGCTACGAGCCGGAAGAAGAGAACCCGATGCTGGGCTTCCGCGGGGCCGGACGCTACGTGTCCGACAGCTTCCGCAACTGCTTCGCGCTGGAGTGTGAGGCGGTGAAGCGCGTGCGCAACGACATGGGGCTGACCAACGTCGAAATCATGATCCCGTTTGTGCGTACCGTGGATCAGGCGAAAGCGGTTGTTGACGAGCTGGCGCGTCAGGGTCTGAAGCGCGGCGAGAACGGGCTGAAGATCATCATGATGTGTGAAATTCCGTCCAACGCCCTGCTGGCCGAGCAGTTCCTCGAGCACTTCGACGGCTTCTCTATCGGCTCGAACGACATGACGCAGCTGACGCTGGGTCTGGACCGTGACTCCGGCGTGGTCTCTGAGCTGTTCGACGAGCGTAACGAGGCGGTGAAAGCGCTGCTCTCCCTGTCCATCCGCGCGGCGAAGAAGCAGGGTAAATACGTCGGGATTTGTGGTCAGGGCCCATCCGACCATGAAGACTTTGCCGCATGGCTGATGGAAGAGGGGATTGATAGCCTGTCCCTGAACCCGGACACCGTGGTGCAAACCTGGCTGAGCCTGGCGGAACTGAACAAGTAACGCCACGCTGACCCGAAAAGGCGAGGATATTATTCCTCGCCTTTTTTATTTCCGCCCGAATATGCTCCCCATCACAAATAAAGTAAAAAACTAAATATCATAATTTGCCTGTCAATTTAGACAATTGTTAGCGCGCAAACCGTTGCTAATACTTGAGCCTTACATGCGCATTTCCCTTCAGATGATGCGCAACTGGTTGAAATACGTTTTAACCTGATAAAAAGGCAAATAACAATGACACTCTCCTCTGTATTGCGTACCAAAGATAAAATAGGTTATGGCTTAGGTGATATGGCCAGCGCGCTGGTCTGGCAAACGGCAACGTTATTTCTCGCCTATTTCTATACGGACGTTTTTGGGCTGCCCGCCGCAATCATGGGCACCATGTTTTTAGTGGTGCGCGTGGTCGATGCGTTTGTCGACCCGTGCATTGGCGCGCTGGTGGATCGCACTCAAACGCGCCACGGCCGTTTCCGTCCCTGGCTGCTGTGGTTCGCCATTCCGTTTGGCGTAAGCTGCCTCATCACCTTCTATGTACCGGACGTGGGGCCGACGGCGAAAATCGTTTATGCCTGCCTGACCTACGCGATCTTAAGCCTGATTTACTCCGCGATTAACGTGCCTTACTGCGCTATGCCCGGTGCGCTGACGCTGGATCCGCGCGAGCGTCACTCCCTGCAGTCGTGGCGCTTTGGCCTGTCGTTTATCGGCGGGTTGATTGTGACGGTGATTGCCCTGCCGCTGGTCTCACTGTTAGGCCAGGGCAACGTGCAGAAAGGCTATTTCTACGCCATGAGCCTGATGGGGCTGCTGGGCATTGTGCTGTTTTTCTGCTGCTTCCTGATGACCCGCGAGCGTTATTCTCCGCGCAGTGATACTTCCGGCTCGATGCTCACCGATTTAAAACTGCTGGCCGGAAACAGCCAGTGGCGCATTGTTTTCTTGTTTAATATTTTGCTGTTAACGGCGGTGGTAACGCGCGGTTCCGCCACGATGTATTACGTGAACTACGTGCTGTTGCGCCCGGAACTGGTTTTTGCCTTTATTGTTTCCGGAATGGTCGCCTCCTTAAGCGGCGCACTATTATCTGAACGGCTGCTGGGGAAATTTGACCGCGTGCGCGCCTACCAGTGGACCATTATTTCCTTCGTCATTTTCGGGGCGCTGATTTTCTTCCTGCCGCCTTCGCAGGTGTGGCTGATTTTTGGCCTCAACATTGTCTTTAGCTTTGTGCAAAACCTCACCACGCCGCTGCAGTGGACCATGTTCTCCGATGTGGTCGATTACGAAGAGCATCGCAGCGGCCGCCGCCTGGACGGGCTGGTTTTCTCTACCGCGCTGTTTGCCATCAAATTTGGGCTGGCGCTGGGTGGGGCGGTCGTCGGCTGGGTGCTTGGCATGGTGGATTACGCCCCGGGACAGGCAGCCCAGGCGCCGCACGTGCTCTCTACGATCAACGCCCTGTTCACCCTTATCCCTTGCGCGCTGTTCCTCTGCATGGTCACGCTGCTTTCAATCTACAAGCTTAACAGTCGGCTGGTGGATTCCATCGCCCGGGAGCTGGCCAGCAAGCGTGAGGTGAGACCCGAAGCAGGGCCGCTCAGCCCGGCAACCCCTTCCGCACTACAGGAGTAAAACATGACAGCTATCTATAAGGACGCGGGACGTCCCGTGCACGAGCGCGTCGCCGATTTACTGGCGCGTATGACCCCGGAAGAGAAGTTCGCCCAGATGCATGCGTACTGGCTGATCCTCGATGAAAACGGCAACCACCGCGAGCGCAGCGATCTGAGCGACGAATTCGCTGGCGTGAGCGAGCAGGCCGCGCTGAGCGAGCGGCTGAAGCTGGGCGTCGGGCAACTTACGCGCCCGCTGGGCACCCATATCGTTGATGCGAAAACCGGCGTGCGCGCCGCTAACCGCCTGCAGCGCATGATGATGGAGGAGACGCGCCTCGGCATTCCGGCCCTGTTCCATGAAGAGTGCCTGGTGGGGCTGCTGTGCAAAGACGCCACGCTGTTCCCGTCGTCGCTGAACTACGGTTCGAGCTGGGATCCGGAGCTGGTGCAGCGCGCGGCAGAGCAGATTGGCAAAGAGGCGCGATCCGTCGGCTGCCAGCAGGGGCTGGCGCCGGTGCTGGACGTTTCCCGCGACGTGCGCTGGGGGCGAACCGAAGAGACCTTCGGGGAAGATCCCTGGCTGGTGGGCGTGATGGCGACCGCCTACGTGAAGGGCTTACAGGGCGATAAGCGCGACCTGCTGGCGACGCTCAAGCACTACGTGGGCCACTCGTTCAGCGAAGGGGCGCGCAACCATGCGCCGGTACATCTGGGCTTTAGCGAACTGAACGACACCTTCCTGCTGCCGTTTGAAATGGCGGTGAAGCTGGCAAACGCCGGTTCGGTCATGCCCGCCTACCACGATATCGACAATCAGCCGGGGCACAGCGATAGCTTCCTGCTGACCACCGTCCTGCGCGAACGGTGGGGCTTCGACGGCATTATTGTGGCGGACTACGGCGGCGTCAGCCTGCTGCACCAGCATCACGGCATTTCCCACGATGCGGCCGAATCCGCCGCGCTGGCCTTCAACGCCGGGCTGGACGTTGAGCTGCCGAAAGATGACTGCGCACGCCATCTGGCAGACGCCGTTGAGCGCGGGCTGATCTCTATGGCGAAAGTGGATGAGATTGTGGGCCGTGTGCTGACTGAAAAATTCCGTCTCGGCCTGTTTGAGAACCCGTATGCCGATGAAAACGGCATCGATCTGCAAAATGAGATGACCCGCCAGGTGGCGCGGGAGGTGGCGACAAAATCGGTCACGCTGCTGGAAAACAACGGTATTTTACCGCTCGGCGGTAAGCCCCGCGTGGCGGTGGTGGGGCCGACGGCAGACGATCCGCTGGCGTTGCTCAGCGGCTACAGCTTCCCGGTACATCTGATCATCAGCGATATGGTTGAAGAGACCTCGCAGGTAACGACCCCGCGCGCGGCGCTGGAGCAGTACCTGGGTGCATCGAACGTGCGCTACGCGAAAGGGTGCCACATTATCGAAAAACGGATGGCGGGTGCGCCGGTCTTCCCGGGCGACAGCGGCGGTAAGCCGATGCAGCAGTCTCCCGTGTCGCAAAGCACCGCCCTTATCCCCGAGGCGGTCAATGCCGCGCAGGAGAGTGACGTGGTGGTGGCCTGCGTGGGCGATCTCGCCGGGCTGTTCCAGAGCGGTACCGTGGGGGAAGGTTCCGACACCGATTCCCTGAACCTGCCGGGCGTGCAGCAGCAGCTGCTGGAGGCGCTGGTGGCGACGGGCAAACCGGTGATTGTCGTGATGACCGGCGGGCGTCCTTACACTCTTCAGGGCCTGGAGGACAAGGTGGCCGCGCTGATCGTGGCGTGGGCACCGGGGCAGGAAGGGGGCTGGGCGATTGCGGACGTGTTAACGGGACGGGCAGAGCCGCAGGGCCGTCTGGTGGTGAGCGTGCCGAAAAGCGCCGGGGCCATGCCGTATTACTACAATCACAAGCTCAAAAGCGGCGGCACGCCGTTTGCGTTCCACTTCGGTTCACGTTATCCGTTTGGCTTCGGCCTTGGCTGGACGACGTTTCGCTGGAATGCTGCCCGCGTCGCTGCAAGCAGCGTGCCGGTCGACGGCGAGGTGACGCTGAGCGTGGATATCACCAATACCGGGGAACGCAGCGGCAGCGAGGTGGTGCAGGTTTACGTCAGGGATAAGGTCGCCACCCAGGTTCGGCCGCTCCAGGAGCTGAAGGCCTTCCAGCGCGTCACGCTCTCGCCGGGCGAAACTGCCACGCTCAGCTTTACGCTGCCGGTGGAGATGTTCAACTTCACCCGTCGCGACGGGAAACGCATCGTTGAGCCGGGCGAGTTTGAACTGCAGGTTGGCGCATCGTCGGCGGATATCCGCCAGGTGGTGACGGTCAATGTGACCGGGGAAACGCGGGTGCTGCCTGCCGAGTGGCGGATGCTCAGTACCTGTGAGGTTACGCGCGCGTAGTCAGGATAAAAAAAAGCCCATCGTGGGAGATGGGCAAAGACTACACACAGCAATTCGTTGTTTCACTCAGGGGATTTCCATGCTTATAAATCAAGGTGTTGATTTATAACCGTGTGCTAATAGTATGCATGTCCGCTTTTAGCGTCGATCGGATTCGTCTCAATAGTTAAAGAGATATAAAGATTTCTTGAGGTTATGAGCAGATTGAGTGCAGAAATTGCGGGTCTGACCAGTGTGCAACGAATAAATACTTTAGCAGCGTTAAAGTATTGGGTGGGGGAATGTAGGCCGGGTAAGCGTTAGCGCCACCCGGCAAAAACTTAATGCGTGTTCTTCTCTTCCAGCTCTTCCAGTTCGCTCAAAATCACGTCCGGGTCGGTTCCCGGCGGCGGAATTTCATGCACCCAGGCGGAGAACAGACGCCAGGTAACGGCGAGCAGCACCGGGCCGATAAACAGGCCAATCATGCCGAAGGCAATCAAGCCGCCAATAACCCCGGAGAGGATCAGGATCAGCGGCAGGTCTGCGCCCATACGGATGAGAATCGGGCGAATGACGTTATCCATGGTGCCGACCACGCAGCTCCAGACCAGCAGCACCGTTCCCCACGTGGTATCTCCCGTCCAGTAGAGCCAGATAATGCAGGGCACCAGCACCAGCAGCGGCCCCAGTTGTGCAAGACAGGTCATCAGCATGACAACGGTGAATATCGTGGCATACGGTACGCCGGAAATCGCCAGACCAATACCGCCCAGCACCGCCTGCACCAGCGCGGTGACCACCACGCCCAGCGCCACCGCGCGTACGGCCTGCGCCGCCAGCAGTACCGCAGCGTCACCGCGTTTGCCCGCCAGGCGGGTGGCAAAGTGACGAACGCCCAAAGCCACCTGCTCACCGCGCCAGTAAAGCAGGGCGCTGAAGAGCAGCATCAGGGTACAGTGCATCATAAAGCGGCCAATATGCGCCGCCTGACCCACAAACCAGGTGGTGGTGGTGCCAATATACGGGCGCACTTTTGCCATCAGCGCGCTGCCGCCCATCTCCAGCAGGCTGTGCCAGCCGCTGTAGAGCTTGGCGCCCACGACCGGAATGCTGTTCAGCCAGGCGAGATCCGGCAGCGTGAGATCGCCGCTGGTCACGGCGCGGATCACCGGGCCGCTGGAGTCGACGAGACTGTTTACCAGCAGCGCAATGGGAATAATAAACAGCAGGAACAGCAGCAGCGTCATGACCAGCACCGCTAACCCGCGGCGGCCGAACAGCAGCTTCTGCAAGCGCAGCAGCAGAGGCCACGTGGCAACGACAACGGTCGCGGCCCAGGCGAAGCCAAGAATAAAGGGTTGAACAATCCACAGACACGCAATGATCATGAGGGCCAGGAACAGCACCGACAGCAAAATTTGCGCAACATCCCTGGGCTGGCGAAGATTGACCATAAATGAAACTTTCCTTAAAAGAACGCCAGCGCGGCTGGCGGGAACGGAAAACCGCATCTCTTTAATCATTAATGATCTCAGCGGTTTTTGACAGGCGGATTTTGCCCGTAATTCTACGAAGCACATAAGAAAAAAATGTGATAAAACTTTCCGGACACAACGCAAACGATTTCACATTACTCTAATTAGGGTCGACAGTCATGATCCCACAGATTTCCCAGGCACCCGGCGTCGTTCAGCTGGTGCTTAATTTTTTGCAGGCACTGGAGCAACAGGGTTTTACAGGTGATACCGCCACGAACTATGCCGACAGGCTGACGATGGCAACCGATAACAGTATTTACCAGCTTCTTCCCGATGCCGTCGTTTTCCCTCGTTCTACGGCCGACGTGGCGCTGATTGCCCGGCTGGCCACGCAGGAGCGCTTCGCCTCGCTGGTCTTTACGCCGCGCGGCGGCGGCACCGGGACCAACGGTCAGGCGCTGAACCAGGGCATCATTGTTGATATGTCGCGCTATATGAACCGCATCATTGAGATCAACCCGGAAGAGGGGTGGGTGCGGGTCGAAGCGGGCGTTATCAAAGATCAGCTTAACCAGTACCTCAAGCCTTACGGCTACTTTTTTGCCCCGGAACTTTCCACCAGTAACCGCGCGACCCTCGGCGGGATGATCAACACGGATGCCTCCGGTCAGGGCTCGCTGGTCTACGGCAAAACCTCCGATCATGTGCTGGGCGTGCGGGCCGTTCTGCTGGGCGGCGATATTCTCGATACGCAGCCGATGCCGGTCGAACTGGCGGAAACGCTGGGTAAAGATAACACCGCCAGCGGACGCATCTACCGTACCGTGCTGGAGCGCTGCCGCGACAACCGCCAGCTTATTCTCGACAAATTCCCCAAACTGAACCGCTTCTTAACGGGCTACGACCTGCGCCACGTCTTTAACGACGACCTGACCCAGTTCGATTTAACCCGCGTGCTCACCGGTTCCGAAGGGACGCTGGCGTTTATCACCGAGGCGCGGCTGGATATCACCCGCCTGCCGAAGGTGCGTCGTCTGGTGAACGTCAAATATGACTCTTTCGACTCCGCGCTGCGCAATGCGCCGTTTATGGTGGAGGCGAAAGCGCTGTCGGTTGAGACGGTCGACTCCAAAGTGCTCAACCTGGCCCGGGAAGATATTGTCTGGCACTCCGTCAGCGATCTCATTACCGACGTGCCGGACAAAGAGATGCTCGGTCTTAACATCGTGGAATTTGCTGGCGACGACGCGGAGCTGATTGAGCGTCAGGTCACCACGCTCTGCCAGCGACTGGATGAGCTGATTTCGCAGGGCGAAGGCGGCGTGATCGGCTGGCAGCTCTGTAACGATCTGGCCGGGATTGAGCGTATCTATGCGATGCGTAAAAAAGCCGTGGGTCTGCTCGGCAATGCGAAAGGGGCCGCGAAGCCCATTCCTTTTGCCGAAGATACCTGCGTGCCGCCTGAGCATCTGGCGGATTATATCGTCGAGTTTCGCGCCCTGCTGGACAGCCACGGCCTGAGCTACGGCATGTTCGGCCACGTCGATGCCGGGGTGCTGCACGTGCGTCCGGCGCTGGATATGTGCGACCCGCAGCAGGAGATCCTGATGAAGCAGATCTCCGACGACGTGGTGGCCTTAACCGCTAAATACGGCGGTCTGCTGTGGGGCGAGCACGGGAAAGGGTTCCGCGCAGAATACAGCCCGGCGTTCTTCGGCGAACAGCTCTATGCGGAGCTGCGCAAGGTGAAAGCGGCTTTCGACCCGCATAACCGCCTTAACCCGGGTAAAATCTGCCCGCCAGAAGGCGTGGATGCCCCCATGCTGCAGGTGGATGCCGTCAAGCGCGGTACCTACGACAGACAGATCCCGATTGCGGTGCGCTCCTCCTGGCGCGGCGCGATGGAGTGCAACGGCAACGGCCTGTGCTTTAACTTTGACGTGAAAAGCCCGATGTGCCCGTCGATGAAAATCACCAGCAACCGCATTCATTCGCCGAAAGGGAGGGCGACGCTGGTGCGCGAGTGGCTGCGGCTGCTGGCGGACCGTGGCGTCGATCCCCTCAAGCTGGAGCAGGAGCTGCCGGAAAAACGGGCCAGCCTGCGCTCGCTGATTGAGCGCACCCGCAACAGCTGGCATGCCAACAAGGGCGAGTATGATTTCTCCCATGAGGTGAAAGAGGCGATGTCCGGCTGTCTGGCCTGTAAAGCCTGCTCTACCCAGTGCCCGATTAAAATCGACGTCCCGGAATTCCGCTCGCGCTTCCTGCAGCTTTACCACACGCGCTACCTCCGCCCGGTGCGCGACCATCTGGTGGCGACGGTAGAGAGCTACGCGCCGCTGATGGCGCGCGCGCCGAAGACCTTCAACTTCTTTATCAACCAGCCGCTGGTGCGCAAGCTTTCCGAAAAGCATATCGGCATGGTCGATCTGCCGCTGCTGTCGGTGCCGTCTCTGCAGCGCCAGCTCGTCGGGCATCGTTCGGCGAACATGACCCTGGAGCAGCTGGAGGCGCTCACGCCCGAGCAAAAAGCGAAGGTGGTGCTGGTGGTGCAGGATCCGTTTACCAGCTACTACGATGCCCAGGTGGTTGCGGACTTCATCCGCCTGTCGGAAAAGCTGGGCTATCAGCCGGTTGTGCTGCCGTTCTCGCCCAACGGCAAGGCGCAGCACATTAAAGGCTTCCTGACGCGCTTTGCGAAGACCGCGCAGAAAACATCTGACTTCTTAAACCGCGTGGCGCAACTCGGGATACCGATGGTCGGCGTCGACCCGGCGCTGGTGCTGTGCTACCGCGATGAATACAGGCAGACGCTGGGCGATAAGCGCGGTGATTTCCACGTCATGCTGGTGCACGAGTGGCTGCCGACGGCCCTGGAAGACAAAGCGGCTCAGGACGTCAGCGGTGAGCCGTGGTATCTGTTCGGACACTGCACGGAAGTCACCGCGCTGCCTGGTGCCCCCGCGCAGTGGGCGTCCGTCTTTGCCCGCTTCGGCGCGAAGCTGGAGAGCGTCAGCGTGGGCTGCTGCGGCATGGCCGGCACGTACGGACACGAAGTGAAAAACCACGCCAACTCGCTCGGCATTTATGAGCTGTCCTGGCATCAGGCGATGCAGCGCTTGCCGCGAAACCGCTGTCTGGCGACGGGATACTCCTGCCGCAGCCAGGTGAAACGGGTAGAGGGTAACGGCGTACGCCACCCATTGCAGGCTTTACTGGAGATAATTGGATGATCTGGAAACGTGCCGTGACGCTGCAGGCGCTGAACGCCATGGGCGAGGGGAATATGGTGGGGCTGCTGGATATCCAGTTCACCCGCATTGGCGACGATGACATTGAGGCCACCATGCCTGTCGATCATCGCACCCACCAGCCGTTTGGTTTATTGCACGGCGGGGCGTCCGTCGTGCTGGCCGAAACCCTGGGCTCGGTGGCGGGATATCTCTGTACCGAAGGGGAGCAGAAGGTGGTCGGACTCGAGGTGAATGCTAATCATATCCGCTCGGTACGCAGCGGGCGCGTGCGCGGCGTGTGCCGCGCGCTGCACGCCGGTAGTCGCCACCAGGTGTGGCAGATTGACATTCTCGACGAGCAGGATCGCCTGTGCTGCTCTTCAAGGTTGACGACAGCGGTCGTGTAAAGTTTTCAGATGTTTTGCCTTTGGTCAAAAACTAGCCAGCGGGTTGTGATATACTGGTCAGGTTTTGTACATAAGCGAGGACATCATGGATACTGAAATAACCCCAACACAGCTGGCAATTGAATATTTACGTCGCGATAAGAGCAATCTGTCCCCGGCGCAGTACCTGAAAAAGCTGAAACAGCTTGAGCTGGAATTTACAGATTTGCTGGCGCTCTCTTCGAATGAGCTGAAAGAAGAGATCTACTTTGCCTGGCGGTTGGGCGTTCACGTCCATTGAGAGAGTAATGTTGAAAAGGCCGCAACTGCGGCCTTTTTTGTGCCTGAGATTCAGTATTTAGCGGGGAGCTTGTTGATTTTGATAAGCCTGCCTTCTTCCATTTCGATAAATCCGCCGGTTTTCAAATCCGCCAGAATGCGCATCACGCCGCTGCGGGAGAGGTGGGTTTTATCGCGGATATAGCGTTCAGCGGTTATCGATTTGCGAAAAGTGTCTTCTTCGCGCATCAAATCGATTAACTGTCCACGAATAATCTCATAGGCAGAGGGCGCAATTCGATGAAGCATGTTTTTATAGAGGCGATTGGTAACATGCATAATATGTTGAGATAGAATGTTCCAGAGATTGTGGGTTTCCACAACTTCCCGCGCTTTTTCTACCGGGATAACACCCGTCAGCCCTGGTGTAATGACTTTACAATACTCATCAAAAAAGACGTCCGTCACATTGCCTATCCCAAACAAAGCGGGGGCCTGCACGGTGAACAACAGGGTCTCATCATCCCGGCGGTAGGAGGCCACGCTTCCCTCCAGTATGAGGTAGCACATGGCCTCACCATGAATTGTATGCTCTAAACGTTCTCCGACGACTGTCGTATGAAAGACAGCAAAGGGACGCAGATGTGCAATTAGTTCACTCGCGAAAGGTGATGAGCGATAACGATCATCTGCGATGTCCTCAAAATCTGGCATAGATAACGACCTTACTGTTTCATTGTATTATCGAAACATTATAGCGCCGACAGGGCTTTCAGGCTCTAACTCAGCAAGGTGTTATCAATACTTTAACGGTAAATGATTTATCTCCTGTAGAACCCCACGCTGCATCGTAATGTATCCGCCTGTTCTGAGTTCGGAGAGGATCCGCATGATGCCGCTACGTGAAAGCCATGTACGGCTCTTAATGTAATTTGCCGCAGTAGTATGTTCCCGAATGGACTCGGGTTCCTGCATAAGCTCCACGAGCTGAGTGCAGATAATATCGTACGCGGACAGCTGCGAAATCATCGCGCAATGCTCGTATACCCGGGAAGCCGAATACATTAGCAGCCTGGCGAAGTGTTCCCACAAATTGTCATTCGCAATGATCTGATTGAAGCTGGCGAGCGCCAGCATACCAATCTCAGATGTTTCTAACGCCCTGACGTACATATGGCCGTTGGTATGCTGGTTACTGACGCCCAGAACAAAGGGAGCCGACTCAGAGTTGAGAATGATGCCATCCCCTCGACGGTGCAGGGCAACGCTGCCGCTTAACAATAAAAAGCAATAGCGTGCTTCGTCGCGATAATAGTGCATAACCTCACCTTTCTCGATTACCATCCGCTCTGAGAATGGCACCATGTGATTAATGAGTAATTCAATTGCGGAGAAAGGTTTTGTCGCTAAGGCGGAGATCCGCGCCTGAGGGGATAACGTCTCTAGCCTGGTATTCATAGTTAACCTCTGTTTTAACCGGTGCAGTTGAGCATGCGCACATAGCCGCATTATCTAAAACGTTGAGCACCAGGGAAATATACCCTACCGGTCTAAATGTAGACCGTTAAAGTAATAGTTATTATAAGTGCTTGATTTATTTATTAGCGAGTGACTGGTCTATGTTTGGACTGGTTTTTTATTTGAATGTAAGAATTTTCTTGGGCTTTGATTCTGTATGTGAAGTTATTAAAAGGTTAATGTTTTCTTTATAGGGTTAAGGTCTACAGTTGGACTGAAAATTAAATTGTCTTTTATCGGACATTTTAATAAATTTCGTTTCAGCCAGTGAACAGCATTGAAGCTCCTGTCTTGTTTGCAGACGTTGTCTGTTATTTAAAGGGAGAGGGTTCAACGTTATGCTTACGGCACTTTTAAAACCGGCACATATAAATGGTCGAATAAACCATAGGGATGATGTTGCCGAAATGATAGTTATAAATAAAGTTACTAAGGATATAAATCATGAAAAAGACGATTATTGCTGCTGCTTTCGCTGCGACTGCTGCTCTGACCATGTCTAATGCATTCGCTTCTGCTGGTACCGTTAATTTTACCGGCGAAATCATCGATGCAGCGTGCACCGTTGATGCGGGTTCTGTAAACCAGACCGTTGATCTGGGCCGTTACAGCAAATCTGAATTTACCGCTGCTGGCGATAAAACCGCTGCGACTAAATTCTCAATCGTTCTGACCAACTGCCCGGCAACCGTAACTGGTGCAACCATCAAGTTTGACGGTTCTGCAGATCCAGCAAACTCTAACCTGCTGGCTGTAACCGGTGGCGCAACGGGTGTTGCTATTAACCTGATGACGGCTGATAGCCAGGATCTGCCGCTGGCGGGTGTTAACAGCCACGTATACAGCCTGGCTGAAACTGTACCAAACACGCTGGACTTCTTTGCTCAGTACGAAGCAACGTCTGCAACTGTTGGCGTAGGTCCAGCAAACGGTGTAGCTAACTTCTCCGTTAGCTACCAGTAATCTTCCTGACCGGAAAAATATGAGGGCCGGTATACGGCCCTTTTTTATCGAGGTGTAAAATGAATTTTCTTAGCAAAACTTTAATTGCCTGCGCAGTGATTTCAGCAAGCGTGTCCGCCGCCAATGCGGGTGTTATTATTGGCGGAACGCGTGTCGTCTATGATGGCAATAAAAAAGAAGCTTCCATTGATGTTAACAACCCGGATAAGACGCCGTACCTTATTCAGTCATGGGTTGAGACATTAAATGGTGGCGCTGAGAAAGCTCCTTTTATTATTACCCCTCCACTGTATCGTCTCGATGGTGGACAGCAGAACATTGAGCGTGTCGTGGTGACCGGCAATTTGCCACAGGATAAAGAAAGTCTCTACTGGCTAAATATTAAAGCGATACCGTCAGCGCCCAAAAAAGATAATACGCTGCAAATTGCGATTAAAACGCGCATTAAGCTGATATACCGTCCGGCAGGCTTAAAGTCTCAGCAGCCGCAGGAGTTGAGTCATCAGTTAACCTGGCGCCGGAATGGAAATCAACTTCAGGTTACCAACCCAACCAGCTATGTCATTAACTTCAATGAAATCAGTCTGGGCGGTAAAAAAATTGAAAATGTTTCGTATGTACTTCCTGGGGAATCAATGAATTTCACGCTGCCTGCTGGCGCTAACTCAACCTCTATTAATTATAAAGTCATTAGTGATTATGGGGCGGTGAGTGACGTGCAAAGCGCAAGCTTGTGAAAATAATTGGTTTTGGAATGTCGTTTCCAAGGTGACGTGAATGATGATAGTAAGGGAATATAATAATTTTAAACCTGCGCGATTGGCTTTATTAATTGCATTTGCCCTCGCGGGTTCAATGCAGAATGCCATGGCGCGTGATTACTTCAACCCGGACCTGGTTGAACTCGATAATCCGCAAAATGGAGGTAAAGCCGATCTCGCTGCGTTTGAAGCGGGCTCGCAGGCGCCGGGAACCTATCACGTCGATGTGATGCTGGATAACGAACTTGTTGATACGCGTGATATCGAATTCAAAACCTCTGGTGCTCCCAATGATGAGGGGAAATTAGAACCTTGTCTGACCGTGGAGCAGCTTAAAGAGTGGGGCGTAAAAACCGATCTATTCCCGGCGCTGGCGGTGGACAACGAGCGTTGTGCGAACCTGCACGCGATACCATCCGGATCCACTGAATTCCAGTTTGGCGCACAGCGTCTGCTCATCAGCATCCCGCAGGCGGCCATTTCTCGTCAGGCGCGTGGATACGTTCCACCAGAACAGTGGGATGACGGTATCACGGCTGCGCTGCTCAACTACAGCCTGAGTGGCGCCAACAACCGCTCGCGCAACGGGAGCAGTGATACCAGCAACACGCAGTACGCTAATTTGCGTCCGGGAATCAACATCGGGCCATGGCGTCTGCGCAATTACACGACCTGGTCACGGGATGAAGATGGCAAGGACAAATGGGATAGCGTTTATACCTACGCCCAGCGCGCGATCGTTCCGCTAAAAGCGCAGATGACCCTTGGCGATAGCACTGCGCCCGCTGATGTCTTCGACAGCATGCCGTTCCGCGGTGCGCAGCTGGCCTCCGATGATGATATGCAACCCGACTCCCTCAAAGGGTACGCACCCGTCGTCCGCGGTATTGCGCGTACCAATGCGCAGGTCATTGTCCGTCAGAATGGGTATGAGATTTACCAGACCTACGTTGCGCCTGGTGCCTTCGAGATCACGGATATGTATCCGACAGGGGGAGCCGGCGATCTGCAGGTCACGATAAAAGAGGCTGACGGTAGCATTCAACAATTCACCGTTCCCTTTGCGTCATTGCCTGTACTGCAGCGAGAAGGGCGATTTAAGTACGCCGTCACGGGTGGGCAATATCGTTCCTACAACAGTAGTGTAGATAAGACGCCGTTTGCGCAAATTACGGGCATCTATGGCTTACCGTATGGCTTAACGGCATACGGCGGTGGTCAAACGTCCAGCCACTACCAGTCGGTCGCTGCCGGTATGGGTAAGAACATGGGAGATCTCGGCGCAGTTTCTGTCGACGTCATTCAGGCATGGTCCACTCCACAAAATCTGCCGAGTGATAGCGGCCAGTCCTGGCGAGCACGCTACAGTAAGAACTTTGTCGAAACCGGCACTAACTTTGCTATTGCAGGCTACCGCTATTCGACCAAAGGCTTTTACGGTATGCAGGAAGTGCTTGATTCATATGGCGATAACGGTGTGATGCAAAACAGACGTCGTAACCGTATGGAGCTGACGATGAACCAGTCTCTGGGCGGTTCATTAGGCTCGATCATGGTGAGCGCTGTTCGTGAAGATTACTGGAATTCCGGGCGAGCGATGGAGTCCTGGAGTCTGGGGTATAACAATTTCTGGAACGGCATCAGCTACGGCCTGACGTATACCTCCACGCGAAACGGGACGCCTGGTACCTACGGTAACCCGACGAGCTATGACAAAGACCGGATGGTGGCATTTAACATCAGCGTGCCGCTGGATAAATTCCTGCCGCAGACGTGGGCAAACTACAGCGTCAATAACAGCAAAAATAGCGGAACGACCCATACGGTTGGCATCAACGGCACCGCGCTGGATAACAATGCCCTGAACTGGAACGTTCAACAGGGGTATGGCAGCGATAATGTCGGATACAGCGGCAACGTGAACGGTGATTACAAGGGGACCTATGCTGAGGTGACGGCAGGGTACAGCTACGACCAGAACAGTGAGCGTCTGAACTACGGTATCCAGGGCGGGGTCATCGCGCATGCTGACGGCGTGACGTTATCGCAACCGCTGGGCGAAACGAACGTTCTGGTAAAAGTGCCGGGAGCGAAAGGTCTGACGGTGCGAAACCAAACGGGCGCGAAAACGGACTATCGGGGATATACCACGGTAAATAACGTCAACGTCTACCGTAAAAACGATATCGTAATCGACCCAGAAAGTATGTCTGATGATGTAGAACTGGATCTCACGACCCGAACCGTTGTGCCAACGCGTGGGGCTGTTGTTCGCGCTGAATACACTGCCAACGTCGGTCAACGTGCATTATTTACGTTATTGCGTGGTAACGGAAAGCCTGTTCCATTTGGGGCGATTGTCAGCGTAGGTGGTATTAAAAACAGCGGCTTTATTGTCGGCGATAATGGACAGGTTTATCTCACAGGCCTAGGCGAGAATGTCGACCTTATCGCGCAATGGGGTGAGGGTAGTGATAAGCAGTGTAAAGCCTCATACGTGTTAAAACCTACCGATGTTAAAAATAACATTGCGGTTGTCAGTACTGTCTGTCGATAGGAAAGAAAATGAATGCATTTAAATATTTTTTGCTGTTGCTTTTGACGTTAATATCCGTAGAAAGCTTTGCAGGCTGTACGAACAATATCGCTACGCAAAACTTTAATTTAAATTTTAATACAATTACTGCGCAGCGGGACGTGGCGCCAGGAACGGTTGTCGCTGCACAGTCGGGTATTTACAATGTGAATTTCTCATGTACTGATTCCTCGAATACCTATCAGGAAGCGATGAACGGTACCTCTCTGGGAAATAACCTTTATGATATAGGCGTAAGTGGGTACGGCATACGTGTGTCAGAAAATGATTCAGGCGGCGGGTTCCACCACTACTTTCCTATGGCATTTGCTCTTGGTACTTATAGCGCGTCATATATGTATAAAGTTGAGTTGGTCAGGACATCTGATCCTGCTGCATCCGGATCGCTACGCAGCGGTCAAATTGCTAACGTATCTATTTCAAACCAATTTTTCATTGCGACATGGAACATCACTGGCGGAAGCATTACGACACTTGCCTGTAGTCTTTCTTCTGGATCGCTGAGTTTTCCGATAGGTAATATCCCTGCGACAAGCTTTGGCTCAACAGTGGGTACAACGCCAGTTAATACTCAGGTTTCGCAGACTCTCGGCTTAACCTGCAATCCTGGCGCAAATATCAACATTTCTTTGAGTGGACAGCAAAACCCTGATGTGGCCAATACCAGCGTTTTAGCGTTATCGGGTCAGGGTGGCCCGGGGGTAGCGCAGGGAGTAGGTGTACAAATATTATATGGTGGTACACCTCTTAATCTTAATAATACCGTTTTCCTGCAGCAATCTGGCGGTGGGTTGGCGTCATTCCCAATCGTGGCCCGTTATTATCAGACTAAATCTGTTGTTTTACCTGGGACAGCGAACACAACAGCAACGTTGAACATTACCTATCAATAAGGGGGAAGATATGAATATTAAATGTTTAGTCCTGAGCTTGTCAGCAATGATACCGTTTTTGTCTTATTCAGCAGATACGGTAAATATTAACGTGACAGGTAATATCGTGGCATCACCCTGTATTGTCAACGGAGGAGCAAGCAGCCTTAATGTTGATTTAGGTAATATTCAGGCAACAGCACTGGCAGCTCCTGACTCATCATCTACTGCGGTACCGTTTACACTGACAGTCACAAATTGCCCAACAGGCACCAGTACTGTCCGAGCTGATATAGGGGGTTCTGCATCACATGATGCGCCTAATCTTTATGAGAATTCAGGTACGGCAGGGAATGTTTATGTTGTTTTGTATAATGGCGTGACGGGTGATTCTTTAGGTCCTGGTTCTACAGTATTTTTACCAGTGCAGAGCGACCGTACAGCATCGATGGCACTTAAAGCTGGCGCATATTCTCTTTATGGCAATACGACACCTGGTACGATTAATTCGGTTATAATTGTTACAATGAGTTATCAGTGAAAGTAAAATTATATGAATACTAAACTCTTTTTATCTGCCTTCCTCTTGAGTTCAGCCCCGTTAATTACCTGCGCTGATACCAATATCAACGTTACAGGCCAGGTTATTGCCAGCCCGTGTGTCGTTGACACGGGCACCGTTTCGAAAGTGGTCAATCTGGGGGAAGATACAAAGCAGAATCTCATTAATGCCGGTGATGGGGGCGTCTGGTCTGATTTTGATCTGCTGGTGCAAAGTTGCCCAGCTGGCACCAGCAGCGTAACGGCCAAATTTACCGGTAATGCCGATACGCAAGATCCCACGGCGTGGAAAAACAGCGGGACCAGCAACAATGTGGCATTACGTATTGCCAGCAGGGATCATGCGACAACATATAGCGTGAACAGCACAATGCAGGTGAATGTCGACAGCAGCACGCGCAGTTCGACATTCCCGCTGTCAGCGAGAATGTTTACGCCGCAGGGAAATTCCACTGCCGGAACGTTCCAGTCAGTAATGAACGTTGATTTTACCTATCAATAACGGCTGAAATATCTTTTTCAAAATAATAAGTTTGAGACCTCCATGTTGATTAATTCCTTGCTTGGGCATGCTATATGTGGTGTTCGGTTCCAGCCTATCTATTCTTCACAGGAAAACAAGATAAAGGCATGGGAGATGCTAAGTACCTTACGTCAGGGAATTGACTGCGAAACGTTTTTTGAAAAGATGTCTTTAAATGCAAGCTCTCGTTTGCTGCGCTGGCAGTTGCGTATAATTTCTCTGTGTGAAGAGG
Source organism: Enterobacter sp. fkY84-1 (assembly GCF_052974705.1). Taxonomy (NCBI): domain Bacteria; kingdom Pseudomonadati; phylum Pseudomonadota; class Gammaproteobacteria; order Enterobacterales; family Enterobacteriaceae; genus Enterobacter; species Enterobacter sp. fkY84-1. The sequence continues at coordinate 1,934,632 of NZ_CP169393.1, forward strand.
CCGGTGACTATTTTATTAACGTCCCCGCAAGGTTATTATGCCAATCCGAATTGGTCAGTGAAATATTGCCCAGCCTGCGTTCTGGTATCGTTATTGAGGTGCAAGATCCATGCAATTTCATTTTGCTAACAAATGAAGAGCGAGACAGTTTTAATACATTGCATCAGAAGATAAAAAAAACAGGTGCAAAGATATGGTTAGATGATGTTAAAAGCGAGCATTTAGCGCTGCTGGGTGAACGTATTAGCGTATTTGATGGCGTTAAAGTAGATAAAAAAAGCTTATGGGAAAATAGATGTACCCCCTGGGTCTTACAATCAATGATAGCTTACTGCTCAGTAATGGTAGAGCAAGTACTTATTGAAGGCATCGAAGATAACGAGCTCTTTGCTTTGGCTCAGGGTTCAGGGTGCAATTTAATGCAGGGATTTCTTTGGCCTGAAAAAAGGTTGAATATTGATTATGTCTCGGTCTAATAAATGATAAATGTTTTAATTAAAGAAGATGACTTTTTATATCACCATAGCCTCAGGTCATTTGTTGAAGATTTTTTTAACAATGAATATGCAAAAAACGTCAATTTTCTCAAAGGCTATGAGGTGGAGAATATTGCTCGGGCGGAAATAATCGTTTATGCGTTCAGCAAAGGTGAGCATTATACCTGTTTCCCAGAATTAAAGTGTGCGCCTAAATGCGCCATCATTGGTATTATAGAAGCGGAAGAACCGTCATCATCGTTTTTACCGTTCTGCATTCAGCAGACTTTCTTTGTGTCACGCTCAGCGCCACTCTATCTGTTGAAAAGGGTATTCCGTCAGGCATGGGGTGCATACAGTGCTTCCGCTCTCCCTTTCTTTTCAAAAGCCTGCGAAAGCTGTAAGCATAAAACGTTATCACAGCGCGAATTAAATATAATGGCCGGGATTTACAAGGGGGAATCCGTCAAAAACATAGCCAGGGAGATGATGCTCACGCCAAAGACGGTCTATGCCCATAAGTATGCTGTTATGCATAAGTACAACCTGAGCAATGAGCACGAGTTGCTTGAACTCCTGAACAGCTTACTGGAAAAACGCTGTAACCCGAATTTGTTTCGCGAAGCATTAGATCAATTTCGTTAGGGAATTACCCGGCCAAAAAGATGATCATCCCAGTGCCGGGTAAAACTTTTGCTAATTCCTGTTTTCCTCAGACGTTCGCCGCACTTATCAGCCGCGACTTCATGGACTGATACGCCGATGCGGCATAGTCCTCTGCCCAGCGCTGGTCCTTAATCGCCTCCAGCTGCACCGCGCAGTACTTCGTTTCCGGGGTTTTGGAGATGGGATCGAGGTTATCCTGGGTTAGCTCGTTGCAGGCGCCAATCCACCACTGATAGGTCATATAAACGGCCCCGGCGTTGATGCGCTCGCTGATGCTGGCGCGGGAAATTACTTTCCCCCGGCGGGAGCGTACCCAGACCAGCTGTCCGTCAGTAATGCCCAGCTTGTCCGCATCGGCAGGGTTCATTTGCACCCGCCCCGGCTCGTCGGCCAGGCTTTGCAGCGCGGCGCAGTTCCCGGTCATGGAGCGGCAGGAGTAGTGGCCCACCTCGCGGACCGTACAGAGCACCAGCGGGAAATCCGCATCCGGGATTTCTGCCGGCGCGCGCCACGGTGCGGCAAAGAGCTGCCCTTTACCGGTTGGGGTATCGAACTGATTATCTTTGTACAGGTACGGCGTACCGGGATGATCCAGCGTCGGGCACGGCCATTGAACGTGACCCATCTCGCCCATTTTTTCATACGTCACGCCGTAGAAGAGCGGGCACAGCTCGCGCATCTCGTCCCAGATCTGCTGGTTGGAGTCATAATGCATCGGGTAGCCCATCTCGGTGGCGAGCAGGCTGATGATCTCCCAGTCGCGCTTCACGTTGCCGCTGGCTTCAATGGCTTTGCCAAAACGCTGGAAGCCGCGATCGGCACAGGTAAAGACGCCGCCGTGTTCACCCCATGAGGTAGCCGGAAGCAGAACGTCCGCCACCTCTGCCGTTTTGGTCATAAAGATGTCCTGAACCACGACAAAATCGAGCGCTTCAAAACCGCTGCGCACCAGGCTGAGATCGGCTTCCGTCTGGAGCGGATCTTCTCCCATGATGTAATAGGCTTTGACCTTGCCTTCCAGCGCAAGATGCGGCACTTCGGTAATGCGCGTCCCGACGCGACCGTCCATTTTATTGACATCAATACCCCAGGCATCAGCGAACTTCTGCCGGACCGCCGGGTCGGTCACATCCTGATAGCCGGGGAACATATTCGGCAGTACGCCCATATCGCAGGCACCCTGGACGTTGTTCTGACCGCGCACCGGTCCGACGCCGACGGCGGGGCGACCGAGATTCCCGGTCAGCAGCGCCAGGCTGGAAAGCCCTTTGACCACATCCACAGCCTGACCAAACTGGGTCACGCCCATTCCCCACATCACGGTGGCGGAAGGGGCCGCTGCGAAGGTGCGCATTGCCTGGCGGACGTCACGGGCGGGGATGCCGGTAAGATGTTCGACCTTCTCAGGCGCATAATCTTTTACCGTTTGCCGGTAGGCCTCAAGCCCCTCCGTAAAGCGCGCCACGTAACTTTTATCGTACAGCTCCTCTTCCAGCAGCACATAGCCAAAGGCGTTCACCAGCGCCATGTTGCTGCCATTTTTCAGCTGCAGATGTTGGTCGGCAATACGCGCCGTTTCAATACGGCGCGGATCGCAGACGATAATTTTTGCGCCGTTTTCACGCGCTTTCAGCACGCGGCGGGCAACGATAGGGTGGGAGTCCGCGCAGTTATAGCCAAACACCAGCAGGCATTTTGAGTTTTCAATATCGTTAATAGAGTTGCTCATCGCGCCGTTGCCGAGCGTTTCCTGTAAACCCGCCACGGACGGGCCATGACAGACGCGCGCGCAGCAGTCCACGTTGTTGGTGTTCAGCACCGCGCGGGCAAACTTTTGCATCACGTAGTTGGTTTCATTGCCGGTGCCGCGAGAGGAGCCGGTGGTCATGATCGACCGCGGCCCGTGCTGCGCTTTAATGCTGCTGAGCCTGTGGGCGGTGTAGCGGATCGCCTCTTCCCAGGTAACGGGGGTGAAGGCTTCGCCTTTGCGGTAGCGGATCATGGGCTGGGTAAGGCGGGGGGTGAGAAGACGGGTATCGTTGAGGAAGTCCCAGCCGTAAAACCCTTTCAGACATAAGGTGCCCTGGTTTGTGACCCCCTCTGCCGCTTCGGCACGGATGATACGGTTATTTTCAACGACAAGGTTCAATTTACAGCCTGCACCGCAGTACGGGCAGACGCTGGCGATCTTTTTCATCAATAACAGACCTGTTAAGAAATGAAGCAAAGTTGACTGGAAACCCAGTCCCGTATACGGAAATAAGCAGGAACCGTGCCAGGTTGATTTTGCGTGGATTACAGGGTGTTATGGGGGAGGGCGCGTGTCATCGTCAGGCCGATCGTCAGTTTTGACGATGACACGTTAGGGGGCGCGGCGAGCAGGAACTCAGAGATCGTCCATGGTGTAACCCACCACGATTTCCAGCGTCTTACGAATCACATCCGCCTGAACCACGTCGTTGGTGGATTCCAGCGTCTGAATGAGCCAGAGGATGATCGCTTTATTGGAAAGATGACCTTCGGAGGCCAGAACACAGCGTACTGCAGTAGAAAAAATAGCGGACTCTTCAGCAAAACGATCGCCTGCATGGCGGAAATACTCCGCCAGCGCACTGTCTAAAAAAGCAGAGTGATATTCGGGTTGAAGCTGAATATTTTGTCTCATTTGTTCTCACCGTAGCTGTTAAATTGCAGTCAATGTATTTTTTTGGGATCGGACGGTTTTCCACTTCCAAATAACGGCACTACATTGTCTCGGTTATCGTTGAGAGATCCCTCTCTTTTTGTTCGTCCTTGCGCGGTTCTGCGACGTGTAAAGGCGATGCTGTTTGAGCCGATCTCGGCAATCACCATCGCAAGTGTCTCCCGCCGCTGGGGATCCTTTTCATGTTCTTTCATGACCCGCAGACGCTGTAGCAAGCCTTCTGTTGTCACCGGCCCCCGCTCTTTCAGAAGAGAGAGAACGGCTTCACCGATAAGCTGGTCTATCAGTCGGTCTGCGTTACTGCGATTCATATCCTTACCGTTCGAAGAGCAGACCAAGCAGCATGTGGTAATGCTCTTCCTCTTCCGGCCCATCGGCCTTTTCGAGGCGGCTGAGCAATTTTGTACAAAGCGATTTGCGATTAAGGTTTCGCCCGTCGCTGAGAATTTCAACAACCACCTGGCCCAGCGTTTCCTGTTGGGTCGGAAGCGCGGCTTTTTCGAAGTACTGTGCGATTGCTGCTGCGGAATCTGCGACGTAACCTTTCTGCTGCATGTTTCGCTCCTGTAAAATTTTGTAATCAGTAACGTTACATTTAAGGTATACACAATTTCCAAATCTGTACATCTAAAATGTACAGATTTTTAGATTTTTTACGATATATTTTATAAATCATTTATTTTTCATTACGTTGGGTTGGCGTTGTGATGGGGGGTGAGTGCAGGATATATTGTACAAAAAGCGCATGTGCTGGTAAGTTGTACAGCCGAGTCAAACGGTCTCATTAACTGCCGTAAATGGTTGAGATGTAAATTATTTGTCAGGCAATTAATGTGCTATAAATAAACATTCCCCACGTCTTTTGTGGCCAAAACCCTAACCCCCCAGGAATAGCATGCTCACAACCATCATTTACCGCAGTCATATCTGCGAGGACGTTCCAGTGAAAGCGCTGGAAGCAATGGTCGCTGCTGCAAATCGTAAAAATCGGCAATCCAATGTCACGGGGATCCTGCTGTTTAACGGCACACATTTTTTTCAACTGCTTGAAGGGCCGGTGGAGCACGTTTCGGCTATCTATGAGCAGATCTGCAACGACCCGCGCCACCATAACGTGGTCGAGTTAATGCGCGATCACGGCCCTGTCCGGCGTTTTGGCAACGTGGGTATGGAGCTTTTTGATTTGCGCCACTTCGACCGGGACGAGGTGCTGCAGCAGATACTTAATAAGGGGACGACACGCTACCAGCTGGCCTATAACGATCGCCCTCTGCAGTTTTTCCGCACCTTTGTCGAGGCCACGGAAAAAGCGAACTATTTTGAACTGCCGCCTGCGGATACATGGGATTTCGTACGCGAAGAGACGCGTTTGTCCGCACAGCCTGAGGTGGTCGCGAAAGGGGCGGATTGCAGCTTCGCGTTCCAGCCGATAGTCGATCCGTTTATGCAGCAGGTTGTCTCCTGGGAGGCGCTTCTCCGCACCCCGTCCGGCGACTCGCCGGGGGCCTATTTCGCCAGCCTTCCGCAGGAGGAAGTGTACACCTCTGATTTGCAGAGCAAGCAGGTGGCTATGTCTATGGCCAGCGCGCTGGGGTTACAGGACCAGACGTTATCCCTGAACCTGCTGCCTATGACGCTGGTTAACATTCCCAACGCCGTGGATTTTCTGCTCACCGCGATTGAAGCAAACGGGTTTGTACCTGAGCAAATCGTGGTGGAGTTCACCGAGAGCGAAGCCATTTCCCGTTTTGATGAATTCACGGATTCGGTCAGGCAGTTAAAAAGCGCGGGTATCAGCGTGACGATCGATCACTTTGGTGCCGGTTTTGCCGGGCTGCAGCTGCTGGCCCACTTCCAGCCTGACAGAATTAAGATTAATCGCGATCTGGTCGCGAACGTGCATAAAAGTGGCCCCCGACAGGCCATCATTCAGGCGATCATCAAATGCTGTTCCTCGCTTGAAATCCAGTTCTGCGCGGTGGGGGTAGAGAAGGCAGAAGAGTGGATGTGGCTGGAATCTGCGGGAATTTCCCAGTTCCAGGGGCATCTTTTTGCCAGCCCCCGGCACGGCGGGATTCCAGCCATTGCCTGGCCGGAGAAAAAGTTCGAATTGTGATAAAGCTGTACACAATCTGGCAGTCGTTACTGTACGAACGGTAAATTTTATACAACAATGTATTAACAGGTGGATGGGGTGGTAAGCCATTCACCCGTTCAAAATGCGGTCTTAGTTATACAAATGGTTTGTACAATCTGATAAGGTTGGTGCAGTTAGGTATGGAAGTTCTGAGCGTGAGGGAGTTAATGGCCTATTACAGTATCGGCGAAGTGGCCGAACGATGCGGTATCAACCCCGTTACGCTGCGTGCCTGGCAGCGCCGTTATGGATTGTTGAAGCCGCAGCGCAGCGAAGGGGGCCATCGTCAGTTTGACGATGAAGATATCCTGCGTATAGAAGAGATCAAACGCCTGATGAAGAGCGGCGTTTCGGTCGGGAAAGTAAAAGCCTTGCTGGAAAACAAGGAAGTGTTGACTCAGGGCAACTGGGTCTCGTTCCAGGAAGAGATGATGACCGTTCTGCGCTACGCCAGCCCGGCAAAGCTGCGCGCCAAAATTGGTGAGTTCCGCCGCGATCACCCGATAGATTCCCTGATTGACAATATCATTTCTCCCGTCCGTCAGCGGATGAACCAGGACCAAAATACCGTGCGACACATGGCGAGCCTGTTAGACGGTGTCCTGATTGAATTCGCGATTGCAAGCCTGGCGGAGTCCCGTAAGAAAGCCGGTAAAGACGCTCTCCTGATCGGCTGGGAGTGCGATGACCGCACCCATCTGTGGCTCGAAGCCGCGCGCTTAGCGCAGAAGGGCTGGCACATTGACGTCCTGGCAGAACCGATTGATTCGCCGCGTCCTGAACTGTTCCCGGGACAAAAAATCTTCGTCTGGACGGGGAAATCGCCAACGCCTCGACAGCAGGAACAGCTCGACCACTGGCGTGAACAGGGGTTTGCTGTCTCATTTCATCATTAAGTGTAAGAGGCCTTGAGGGCCTTTTTTTATTTTTGTCACTTTCCATGCAAAAGCTATCTCAAAAATAGGCATTTCCAATGCATATTTTACGTTTCTCCTCTCCTGCCCGAATGCCACAACGAAATGCATTATTAATCAATGTATTGAACAATTAAATCCATCCTGCCTGCATCCTGCCACAGGGTCTATGCTTAATAAAAGTAGGCAAAAAGGGCGGTTTAGCCGAATGCCCCTGCTGACAGAGGGTTGAAGTGATAATCGTTATCACTAACATGGTGTTATGCCCTGATGGCTTATCAGATGAGGTGGACCTATGGAACTGCATTCAGAAACCTTTAATCCTGCCGATTTCGCCTGGCGCGGGTTAACGCTCACGCCGGCTGCGGCGGCACATATTCACGAGCTGGTGGCGAAAAAGCCCGAGATCCTTGGCGTGCGTTTAGGTGTCAAACAGACCGGCTGCGCAGGTTTCGGTTACGTGCTTGATACCGTCACCGAACCCGAGAAAGATGACCTGGTGTTCGAGACCGACGGCGCAAAATTGTACGTCGCGCTGCAGGCCATGCCCTTTATCGACGGCACCGAAGTGGACTACGTCCGCGAAGGCTTAAACCAGTTATTCAAATTTCATAACCCGAAAGCCCAGAACGAATGCGGCTGCGGCGAAAGCTTTGGGGTATAGGCGGAACTATGTCTCGTAATACTGAAGCAACGAGTGAAGTAAATACCTGGAGCGGCGGGCACCTCAACTATAAAGAGGGGTTCTTCACCCAGCTGCAGACCGATGAGCTGGCAAAAGGCATCAATGAAGATGTCGTGCGGGCGATCTCGGCGAAACGTAACGAGCCCGAGTGGATGCTGGAGTTTCGCCTGAGCGCCTACCGCGCCTGGCTGGAGATGGAAGAGCCGCACTGGCTGAAAGCGCATTATGACAAGCTGAACTATCAGGACTACAGCTACTACTCCGCGCCCTCCTGCGGCAGCTGCGATGACACCTGCGCCTCGCAGCCCGGCGCGGTGCAGCAAACCGGCGCGGAGAACAGTTTCCTCAGCAAAGAGGTAGAAGAAGCCTTCAACCAGCTGGGCGTACCGGTGCGCGAAGGAAAAGAGGTGGCGGTGGACGCCATTTTTGACTCCGTCTCGGTGGCGACGACCTACCGCGAGAAGCTGGCAGAGCAGGGGATCATTTTCTGCTCCTTCGGCGAAGCGATTCACGATCATCCTGAACTGGTGAAAAAGTACATCGGAACCGTGGTGCCCTCTAACGACAACTTCTTTGCGGCGCTTAACGCAGCGGTGGCCTCGGACGGCACCTTTATTTACGTGCCGAAAGGCGTGCGCTGTCCGATGGAGCTTTCCACCTATTTCCGCATCAATGCCGAAAAAACCGGCCAGTTCGAACGTACCATTCTGGTCGCGGATGAAGGCAGCTACGTCAGCTACATCGAAGGGTGTTCCGCTCCTGTGCGCGACAGCTATCAGCTGCACGCGGCGGTGGTGGAGGTCATCATCCATAAAGACGCCGAGGTGAAATACTCGACGGTGCAAAACTGGTTCCCGGGCGACGGCAATACCGGCGGCATCCTGAACTTCGTGACCAAGCGTGCGCTGTGCGAAGGCGAAAACAGCAAGATGTCGTGGACCCAGTCCGAAACCGGCTCGGCCATCACCTGGAAATACCCGAGCTGCATCCTGCGCGGGGATAACTCCATCGGCGAGTTCTACTCGGTGGCGCTCACCAGCGGCCATCAGCAGGCCGATACCGGCACCAAGATGATCCACATCGGTAAAAACACCAGATCGACCATCATCTCGAAAGGGATTTCCGCCGGACACAGTCAGAACAGCTATCGCGGGCTGGTGAAAATCATGCCGACGGCGACCAATGCGCGAAACTTCACCCAGTGTGACTCGATGCTGATTGGCGCTGACTGCGGGGCGCATACCTTCCCATACGTCGAATGCCGTAATAACACGGCCCAGCTGGAGCACGAGGCGACCACGTCACGGATTGGGGAAGATCAGCTCTTCTACTGCCTGCAGCGCGGGATCAGCGAAGAGGATGCCATCTCGATGATCGTAAACGGCTTCTGTAAGGACGTGTTCTCTGAACTGCCGCTGGAATTTGCCGTTGAAGCCCAGAAACTCCTCGCCATTAGTCTTGAACACAGCGTCGGTTAAGGAAAGCACATGTTAAGCATTAAAGATTTACAGGTCAGCGTAGAAGATAAAGCTATCCTGCGTGGCCTCAATTTTGACGTCAAGCCGGGCGAAGTCCACGCCATCATGGGGCCGAACGGTTCCGGGAAAAGTACGCTTTCTGCGACGCTGGCGGGACGCGAAGATTATGAGGTGACCCACGGCTCGGTCGAATTTAACGGCAAAGATCTGCTGGAGATGTCGCCGGAAGACCGCGCGGGCGAGGGCATCTTTATGGCCTTCCAGTATCCGGTAGAAATCCCCGGCGTCAGCAACCAGTTCTTCCTGCAAACCGCGCTCAACGCGGTGCGGAAATACCGGGGGCTGGAGGCGCTCGACCGCTTCGACTTCCAGGATTTAATGGAAGAGAAAATCAAGCTGCTGAAAATGCCGGAAGATTTGCTCACCCGCTCGGTGAACGTCGGTTTTTCCGGCGGCGAGAAAAAGCGTAACGACATTCTGCAGATGGCGGTGCTGGAGCCCGAGCTGTGCATTCTGGATGAGACCGACTCCGGTCTGGATATTGACGCCCTGAAGATTGTCGCCGACGGGGTGAACGCCCTGCGCGACGGCAAGCGCTCGTTTATTATCGTCACCCACTACCAGCGCATTCTGGACTACATCAAGCCGGATTACGTCCACGTGCTTTACCAGGGGCGCATTGTGAAATCTGGTGATTTTAAGCTGGTTAAACAACTGGAGGAGCAGGGTTATGGCTGGCTTACCGAACAGCAGTAATGCGCTCCAGCAGTGGCACCGGCTGTTTGAGGCGCAGGGTAATACGCGCTCCGAGCAGGCGCAGCAGCATCTGCAGCAGATGCTGCGTCTTGGCCTGCCGACGCGTAAGCATGAGAACTGGAAATACACCCCGCTCGATGGCTTGCTGAACGCCGAGTTTGTGACCCGCCTGGCGGATCTCACGCCTGCGGAGCGTGACGCGCTGGCAGTGGGCGTGGATGCCGTGCGCCTGGTGTTTGTCGACGGTCAGTTCCGCCCTGAGCTGAGCGACACGCTCCAGGAGAGCGGATTTGAGATTGAGATAAACGACGATCGCCAGCGCCTGAACGCCCCGGTTCAGCCTGAGGTCTTTCTGCACCTGACCGAAAGCCTGGCCCGCAGCGTGACGCATATCGGCGTGAAGCGTAACCAGCGTCCGGCCAAACCGCTGCTGCTGATGCACATCACTCAGGGTCTGGACGGTGACGAAATCAATACCGCGCACTATCGCCACCATCTTGAGCTGGCGGAGGGGGCGGAGGCCACGGTCATCGAACACTACGTCAGCCTCAATGAGACACGTCACTTTACCGGGTCGCGACTGACGATGAACGTGGCGGCGAATGCCCAGCTACACCACATCAAGCTGGCGTTTGAGAATGCGAAGAGCCACCACTTTGCCCATAACGACATTGTCCTGGGACAGGATGCCGCCGCGTACAGCCACAGCTTCCTGCTCGGCGGGGCGGTGCTGCGCCACAACACCAGCACGCAGCTTAACGGTGAAAACACCACGCTGCGCATCAACAGCCTGGCGATGCCGGTTAAATCGGAAGTGTGTGACACGCGCACCTGGCTGGAGCACAACAAAGGCTACTGCAACAGCCGCCAGCTGCACAAAACCATCGTGAGTGATAAAGGGCGCGCGGTGTTTAACGGCCTGATTAACGTGGCGCAGCACGCCATTAAAACCGACGGGCAGATGACCAACAACAATCTGCTGTTAGGTCGCCTTGCAGAGGTGGACACCAAGCCGCAGCTGGAGATCTACGCCGACGACGTGAAATGCAGCCACGGTGCGACGGTCGGGCGAATCGACGACGAGCAGATGTTCTACCTGCGCTCGCGCGGCATCGACCAGCAGGCGGCGCAGAAAATGATTATCTTCGCGTTTGCCGCCGAACTGACGGAAGCGCTGCACGATGGTCAGTTAAAACTGCAGGTGCTGGATCGGATCGGTCAGCGCCTGCCTGGAGGCGAAGCATGAGTTTTCCCGTCGAAAAAGTACGGGCAGATTTCCCGGTTCTGACCCGTGAAGTAAACGGTCTGCCGCTGGCCTATCTGGACAGCGCGGCTAGCGCGCAGAAGCCGAATCAGGTGGTGGATGCCGAAGCCGAGTTCTATCGCCACGGCTATGCCGCCGTGCATCGCGGTATTCATACCCTGAGCGCCGAGGCGACCCAGCGGATGGAAAACGTGCGCACGCAGCTTGCCGCCTTCCTTAACGCCCGCTCGCCGGAAGAACTGGTTTTTGTTCGCGGGACCACCGAAGGGATCAACCTTGTTGCTAACAGCTGGGGCAACGCGCAGGTCCACGCGGGGGATAACATCATCATCACCCAGATGGAGCACCACGCCAATATCGTGCCGTGGCAGATGCTCTGCGAGCGCGTGGGCGCCCAGCTGCGGGTGATCCCGCTAAACGCTGACGGGACGCTTCAGCTTGAGCAGCTTGACCTCTTGCTGGACGACCGCACGCGGCTGGTGGCGGTTACCCAGGTCTCCAACGTGCTGGGGACCGAAAACCCGGTGGCGGAGATCGTCGAGAAGGCCCACCAGGCGGGCGCAAAGGTCCTGATTGACGGCGCGCAGGCGGTGATGCACCACGCGGTTGACGTCCAGGCGCTGGACTGTGATTTCTACGTCTTTTCAGGCCACAAGCTCTATGGGCCGACCGGGATTGGCGTGCTGTATGTGAAAGAAGAGATCCTGCAGGCGATGCCGCCGTGGGAAGGGGGCGGGTCGATGATCGCCACCGTCAGCCTGACGGAAGGCACGACCTACGCGCGCGCCCCGTGGCGTTTTGAGGCGGGCACGCCCAACACCGGGGGCATTATCGGGCTGGGGGCGGCGGTCTCTTACGTCTCTGCCATCGGTCTTGATGCCATTCAGGAGTATGAACAGCTGCTGATGCACTACGCGCTTGCAGAGCTTGCCAGCGTGCCGGATTTGACCCTCTACGGGCCTGCCAACCGGCAAGGGGTAATCGCGTTTAATCTTGGGAAACACCACGCCTATGACGTGGGCAGTTTCCTCGATAACTACGGCGTGGCGGTCCGCACCGGGCACCACTGCGCCATGCCGCTGATGGCGTTTTACCAGGTACCGGCAATGTGCCGCGCATCGCTGGTGATGTACAACACGACGGAAGAGGTCGACAGGCTGGTGGCGGGGCTGAAGCGCATTCATCAGCTGCTGGGCTAACGGAGAGGCGAAAGATGGCAGAGCTGCCGGACAAAGATAAATTACTGCGCAATTTCTCGCGTTGCGCAAACTGGGAAGAGAAGTATCTCTATATCATCGAGCTGGGACAGCGTTTGCCGCCGCTCGGTGAAGAGGCGCACAGCCCGGAGAACAGTATTCAGGGCTGCCAGAGCCAGGTGTGGATTGTGATGGCGCAGTCGGATGACGGCACGATCGAATTGCGCGGCGACAGCGATGCCGCCATTGTAAAAGGGCTTATTGCGGTCGTCTTTAGCCTTTACCAGCAGATGTCGGCGCAGGATATCGTCGCGTTCGATGTCCGTCCGTGGTTTGAAAAAATGGCCTTAACCCAACACCTCACCCCGTCCCGCTCTCAGGGACTGGAAGCGATGATTCGCGCCATCCGCGCCAAAGCTGCAATCCTTAGCTAGACTTACAGAACAGCATTCATTCTGTTTCGCGAGGTGGTTCCCGCCTCGCTGGTTTTTCAGCTTTCTGGCGTTCTGTCAGTGAATAAGGAATCTCTGCATGAAGCGCGCGTCTCTCATTACTCTATTACTCCTCAGTTCGCTCGGCGCCCTTCATTCGGCCCGCGCGATGGACTATCCGTTGCCGCCCGCAGGCAGTCGTCTGATTGGGCAAAATCAAACCTACACGATACAGGAAGGAGATAATAAGCTGCAGACCATCGCCCGCCGGTTTAATACGGCGGCGCAGGTGCTCCTGGAAACCAACAATACCATTGCGCCGGTAAACCCTGCGCCGGGCACCGTGATAACCATTCCGTCGCAAATGCTGTTGCCGGATACGCCCCGCGAGGGGATTGTGGTGAATCTTGCTGAGCTTCGGCTCTACTACTTCCCGCCGGGGCAAAATATTGTTCAGGTTTATCCTCTGGGTATAGGGCAACTGGGGCTGGAAACGCCGGTGACGACCACGCGGGTGAGCCAGAAGATCCCGAATCCCACCTGGACACCCACGCCGGGCATACGAGCACGTTCTCTGGAGCAGGGCATTAAACTGCCTCCTGTGGTCCCTGCCGGGCCAAATAACCCCCTGGGACGCTTCGCACTGCGTTTAGGCGTGGGGAATGGGGAATATCTCATTCATGGCACCAGCGCGCCGGACAGCGTTGGCCTGCGGGTCAGCTCTGGCTGTATGCGGATGAACGCCCCGGATATTAAGGCGCTGTTCGAACAGGTGCGGGTGGGCACGCGGGTGCAGATTATCAATGAACCCGTGAAGTTCTCCGTGGAGCCGGATGGTAAACGCTATATTGAGGTCCACCGTCCGCTGGCGCAGGTAGAAGGGGAAAATCCGCAGGTCTCGCCCATTACCCATTCCGCCGACTTTGCGGCCTTTGTTTCTCAGGCAGGAAGCGATAAGGCGCTGATTGATAAAGCGCTTTCACGTCGTGCCGGGATCCCGGTTATCGTGTCGTCCGGTAGCGGCCCGTCAGCCAGCAATAGCGTGTTGTCGGTGCAGAACAGCCGGGTGTCTGCTGCGGTGGCGGAAGATGAAGGGGAAAGGGTGACGCAGTAGGCGTTTGACGCAGGCAAAAAAAATGGCGCACAATGTGCGCCATTTTATTAACAGGTACTATTACTTACGGTATTTAGTAGCCTGGTTGTCCAGACGCTGGTTAGCGCGAGCTGCGTCGTCTTTAGCAGCCTGAACGTCGGAACGCATTGCGTTCACGTCGTTGCTCAGCTGGTCAACTTTAGCGTTCAGAGTCTGAACGTCAGAAGACAGCTGATCGATTTTAGCGTTGCTGGAGCAACCAGCCAGCAGAGTAGAACCCAGGATTACCGCGCCCAGTACCAGTTTAGTACGATTCATTATTAATACCCTCTAGATTGAGTTAATCTCCATGTAGCGTTACAAGTATTACACAAAGTTTTTTGGGTTGAGAATATTTTTTTGATGGGAATACACCTATTTTTGATCGTTCGCTCAAAGAAGCACCGAATCAGCCCTTTTCGGGCAAAAATCTAAGGAAAAAAAGGCATTTATCATCGGATTCATCTTAGATAATTCGCAATTAAATAGAAAAACCCGATTTGCATTTTGAATGCGTTTGGCTAATGCCGGGAATAAAAAAAGCGCCCAATGGGCGCTTTTTATCCAAATTAATTCGTTCGGGAATTATTACAGCACGTGAACAGATGCGGTATTGGTGGTGCCGCTTGGTACCAGGGCGCCAGAAACCATGACCACAACGTCGCCTTTCTGTGCCAGACCGCTTTCCAGAGCCAGTGCTTTACCCTGAATGTAGAAATCGTCAGTAGAGGCGATCTCTTTAACCAGGTGCGCAACGACGCCTTTGCTCAGCACCAGCTGACGAGCGGTGGTTTCGTTGGTGGTCAGGGCCAGGATGGTCGCATCCGGGAAGTATTTACGCACGGCGCGCGCAGATTTACCGCCCTGAGTAGCAACCACAATCAGTGGTGCTTCCAGTTTCTCAGCAGTTTCTACCGCACCGCGGCATACTGCTTCGGTGATACGCAGCTTGCGGCTGTCGTTGTTGAAGTCCAGACGGCTGGTCATCACGCGGTCAGTACGTTCACAGATGGTCGCCATGATGCCGACCGCTTCCAGCGGGTATTTACCTTTCGCGGATTCACCGGACAGCATAACCGCATCAGTACCGTCGAGGATGGCGTTTGCCACGTCGCCTGCTTCAGCGCGGGTTGGGCGTGGGTTTTTGATCATGGAGTCCAGCATCTGCGTGGCGGTGATAACCACTTTACGCGCGCGCACACACTTCTCGATCATCATCTTCTGCGCGAAGATCACTTCTTCAACCGGGATTTCAACGCCCAGGTCACCACGTGCAACCATGATGCCGTCAGACGCTTCGAGGATTTCGTCGAAGTTGTTCAGGCCTTCCTGGTTTTCGATTTTGGAGATGATCTGGATCTTCTCGCCGCCGTGTGCTTTCAGGTGCTCACGGATTTCAACCACGTCGGAACGCTTACGGATGAAGGAGGCCGCGACGAAGTCAACGCCTTGCTCGCAGCCGAAGATCAGGTCCTGTTTGTCTTTTTCAGCCAGGGCTGGCAGCGCGATGGAGACGCCCGGCAGGTTAACGCCTTTGTTTTCGCCCAGGTCGCCGTTGTTCAGCACTTTACAGATAACTTTGTTGCCTTCGATAGCGGTGACTTCCATACCGATCAGGCCATCGTCGACCAGCACGGTGTTACCAACGGACAGATCGCTGGTGAAGCCTTCGTAGGTCACTGCAACGATTTCGCTGTTGCCGATAACGGATTTGTCGGTGGTGAAGGTGAAGGTCTGGCCCGCTTTCAGAGAGACGTCGTTACCGCCTTCCAGCTTGATGGTACGGATTTCTGGACCTTTGGTATCCAGCAGGATGGCCGCTTTTTTACCGGTCTTGCTCATCACGTTGCGCAAGTTCTGGATGCGCTGGCCGTGTTCTGCGTAGTCGCCGTGGGAGAAGTTCAGACGCATCACGTTCATGCCGGCATCCAGCATTTTGCTCAGCATCTCTTCAGATTCGGTTTTCGGGCCGATAGTACAAACAATTTTCGTCTTTTTCATGACAGTCTTAGTCTTTAAGTTGGGAAGGATATGGAAATCTCGCTCCGGGGGCGCACCGCCGCGGAGTCAAACCTGTGTTGCAAAAGAGTATATGACACGCACTAAGGATAGGAGACATCAAATGAGCGTGCAGAAGAAAGTGTGCCTGAGTGACAGCCCAACGAAGGAGAGGAGAAGTTGTACGTTGTTTTTTGTATTCCAAGCGCTGAAACCATTCACCAGGGATTAGGCGCGCATTATACGCTGATTTTAAGATAAAAGGAAAATGGAAACGGTGTTTCAGAAATAATCTGTGCTGTTTCACATAATATTGTTATCAAGGCGTTAAGCCATGATGACAACTTATCGCGGCAGGTGAGGGACCTGCCGCACTTTGCTTATTTTTGCAGCGCCTGGCTGAGGTCGGCAATCAGGTCTTTAGGATCTTCAATCCCCACCGACAGGCGGATCAGCTGCGGCACAATGCCGTTTGCGAGGCGTTGCTCCAGCGGAATCGAGGCGTGGGTCATGCTGTAAGGCTGGCTCACCAGACTTTCCACGCCGCCCAGGCTTTCCGCAAGGGTGAACAACTTCAGGTTGCGAATCACCTCGGTGGCGCGTTGCGCATCGCCTTTTACCACGACGGAAATCATGCCACCGGGCAGCGCCATCTGCGTGCGGGCAAGCTGGTACTGCGGATGCGATTCCAGTCCTGGATAGTACACGTTTTCGACCAGAGGATGCTGCTCCAGCCATTGCGCAATCGCCAGCGCGTTGGTGCTGTGCTTTTCGACCCTCAGCGCGAGCGTGCGAATACCGCGCAGCGTCAGGAAGCTGCTGAACGGATCCAGAACGCCGCCCACCGCGTTTTGCAGATAGCCGAGCTTGTCCGCCAGCGCCTTGTTATCGCCCACCACCGCCAGCCCGGCCACCACGTCAGAGTGGCCGTTAAGGTATTTAGTGGCCGAGTGCACCACGATATCGAACCCGGACTCCAGCGGACGGTGGATCACCGGCGACGCGAAGGTGTTATCCGCCACGCTGATGACGTTATGACGACGGGCGATCGCCGCGATGGCCGCCAGATCGGCCAGCTTCAGCAGCGGGTTGGTTGGCGTTTCGACCCAGACCATACGCGTTTCCGGGCGAATGGCGGCCTCGAGCCCGGCCAGGTCGTCCGGTTTGACCCAGCTGACCTGCAGCCCGGTGCTGCGCTTGCGCACGTTTTCAATCAGGCGGTACGTCCCGCCGTATACGTCATCAATGGCGACAATATGGCTGTCTTTATCCAGCAGTTCGAGCACCGTGGAGATGGCCGCCAGACCGGAAGCGAAGGCGTAGCCGCGCGTGCCGCCCTCCAGTTCGGCGATGGCGGTTTCCAGCGCATGGCGGGTGGGGTTGCCGCTGCGGGAGTACTCATAGCCGGTATGCTCCCCGGGCGCGGGTTGCGCAAACGTCGAGGTGGCGTAAATTGGCGGCATAACGGCGCCGTGCTGGTCGTTGAATTCGCCGCTGTGAACGCTGAGGGTGGCCAAATTTTTCATCATTGATTCCTTTATTGCTGTAGACGGTTGCGCCAGGCGGTCAGAACGTCGCTGCGCGTAATCAGACCGAGAAAACGGTCGTTGTCATTAATGACGGCCACCAGGCCGCGGTCGAAGATGGCGTGCAGGGCGCTTTCCGGCGCGTGCTTGTCAAGGAACTCGACCTGACGCGTCATGGCTGCCGTCACCGGCAGCGCGAAGCGATCGCCATCGCCGCCGATATGTCGCAGGAGATCCCACTCGTCGATAATGCCCACCACCTTGCCGTCCTCCAGCACCGGCAGCTGGGAGATGTCATACAGACGCATGCGCGCCAGGACGGTGGAAAGCGTGTCGTCCGGGGCCGCGGTGACGGTGGCACCTTCGTCGTGGCGCAGGGCGATGTAGTCGGAGAGATCGCCGGCCTGAGGACGCGTGATCAGCCCCTGCTGTCGCATCCAGTCGTCGTTGAACATCTTCGAGAGATATTTATTGCCGCTGTCGCAGGCGAAGGTCACCACGCGCTTCGGCGTGGCCTGCGCCTGGCAATACTTCAGCGCGGCCGCCAGCAGCGTGCCGCTGGAGGAGCCCGCCAGAATGCCTTCCGTTTTCAGCAGCTCGCGCGCGGTGGTGAACGCTTCGCGGTCGGTGATGCGCCAGGCGCGATTCACCCCTTCAATGTGGGCCAGCGGAGGAATAAAGTCTTCGCCAATTCCCTCAACCAGCCAGGAGCCCGCGTCGTGGTAGCGTCCGGTTTCCACCTGGTCGGCGAGAACGGATCCGGCCGGGTCAGCCAGGACAAATTCCGTGTGCGGAGAGTGCTCGGCGAACCACGCCTGCAGGCCGCCCAGCGTGCCGCCTGAGCCGACACCCACGACGATGGCGTCGATCCTGCCGTCAAGCTGTTCATACAGCTCAGGCGCCGTGGTGGTGCGGTGCGCCAGCGGGTTGGCTTCGTTGTTGAACTGGTCGATGTAAAACGCGCCCGGCAGTTCGTTAGCCAGACGCTGGGCATAATCCTGGTAATAGGCAGGATGGCCCTTGTTAACGTCGGAGCGGGTCAGCACCACCTGGGCACCCAGCGCGCGCAGGTGGAAAATCTTCTCGCGGCTCATTTTGTCCGGCACTACCAGGATCAGCGAGTAGCCTTTCTGGGCGGCGATCAGGGCCAGGCCGAGACCGGTATTGCCCGCCGTGGCCTCAATTATCGTGCCGCCAGGCTGCAGCTGGCCGGTACGTTCCGCTTCGTTAATCATCGACAGCGCAACGCGATCCTTAATCGACCCGCCCGGATTCTGGTTTTCCAGCTTCAGAAAGAGCGAGCAGGGACCGGTATCAAGCTTATGCAGCTGGATCAGCGGGGTACGACCAATCAGTTCGGTGACGGAGTGATAAATCGTCATGATGTTTTCCTTTCTGGATGTCATGACGGGATGATAGGGCGGTGAAATTTTCTCAATAAAGAACCATTCACTGCCGTTTAGAACAGAAAGGAATATAAATGCCATTTCTGGATGGCAGGACAGCAAGACGTAAAGTTGTCTGGAAGTGAGGATGGCTATATCGGGATAAAATGCTGCAAAAATGAGCGTTTTTTGCGCCCGTCCGCCAGCAGATATGCATCCGGCAGATAATCATTGCTGAAATTGGTCTAAATGCTTCCCACCCGGTAAATCCGCTGTTTATTGCCGAAAGTTATAACACATTCTTTTTTGTTCATTTAAAAGCTGATAACGCCTGTTTACTATCGTTTGGACATCCATACTGCTAAACCGCCACGGGCGGCACGGATAACGAATAAGAATGATAGTTCTCAGCAATATTTCGAAGGTTTTTGACAACGGAAAGGTGGCGCTCACGGCCGTTGATAATGTCAATTTGACGATAGCACAGGGACAGATATACGGGATCATTGGTTACAGCGGAGCAGGTAAAAGTACGCTTATCCGCCTGCTGAATGGTCTGGAAAAACCGAGCAGCGGCAGCGTAACCATCAACGGGCAGAACATTTCTGCCGCAAAAGGTGAAGCACTGCGCCAGGCGCGTCTGAAGATCAGCATGGTGTTTCAGCACTTCAACCTGCTGTGGTCGCGCACGGTCAGCGAGAATATTGCGTTCTCGATGCAAATTGCTGGCGTACCGAAAGCCGACATTAAGGCCCGCGTGGCCGAGCTTATTGAACTCGTTGGCCTGAAAGGTCGCGAGCATGCTTATCCGTCACAGCTGAGCGGTGGGCAAAAGCAGCGCGTGGGCATTGCGCGTGCGCTGGCTAATCGCCCGGATGTGCTGCTCTGCGATGAAGCTACCTCCGCGCTTGACCCGCAGACCACCGATCAGATCCTCGATCTGTTGCTGGATATTAACCGTCGTTTCAGGCTGACCATCGTGCTGATCACGCACGAGATGCACGTGGTGCGCAAAATCTGCGACCGCGTGGCGGTGATGGAGAACGGTAAAGTGGTGGAAGAGGGAGACGTGCTGAGCGTCTTTACCCATCCGCAACAGCCGATTACGCAGCAGTTTGTCCGTCAGGTGAGCCAGTACGCTGAAGAAGAAACCTTCAATACCGAACTGGCAAACGATCTGGAAGGCACGGTTATCAGGCTGACCTTTACCGGGCACAGCACGCACAAACCGATTGTGGGCGAACTGACGCTGCGCTACGGCCTGCCGTTTAACATCCTGCACGGAAAAATGACCCAAACCGCTCACGGCGTGTTTGGTCAACTCTGGGTGCACGTCGTGGCATCTGATGAACAACTGAACAATATCCTCGCCGACCTGCAGCACAGCGATATTGAAGGCGAGGTGATTAAACATGGCTGAGAATCTCTTTCCGCATCTCAAGTGGGATCAGCTCTGGGCGGCGACGCTGGAGACGCTGTACATGACTGCGCTGTCCGGCGTAGCGACCTTTGTACTAGGCATCGTGCTGGGTCTGGCGCTGTTTTTAACCGCGCGCGGCGGATTGTTCCACAACCGCACGGTGTATAGCGTCATTTCGATTGTGGTGAACGTGTTCCGCTCGATTCCGTTCATCATTTTGATTGTGCTGCTGATCCCGTTCACCAAGACCGTTGTCGGCACCATTCTTGGCGCCAACGCGGCGCTGCCGGCCCTGATTGTGGGTGCCGCACCGTTCTACGCACGCCTGGTGGAGATCGCCCTGCGTGAAGTGGATAAAGGCGTGATTGAAGCGACGCGCTCGATGGGCGCACGACTGAGCACGCTCGTGTTTCGGGTTTTACTGCCGGAATCATCACCCGCACTGGTCTCGGGTATTACGGTGACGCTGATTGCGCTGGTGAGCTACAGCGCGATGGCGGGGGTGATTGGCGCCGGTGGTTTGGGAAATCTGGCTTATCTGGAAGGATTCCAGCGCAACCATGGTGACGTCACGCTGGTGGCAACGGTGACCATTCTGATCATCGTTTTCATTATCCAGTTCTGCGGCGATGTCATTACTTCACTGTTAGATAAACGCTAATACCCATCATATTTCGAGCCTCAGGCGCGTTGGCTGCATTCGTTCACCCCAGTCACTTACTGTATGTAAGCTCCTGGGGATTCACTCACTTGCCGCCTTCCTGTGACTCGAACTATTTAGGGTAACAACAACACACAGGAACCACATCATGAAAAAGACACTGACACTGATCGCCGCTGCAACCCTGAGCGCCCTGAGCTTCGCCTCCTGGGCCGACACCCTGACCGTGGGCGCGTCCAACACGCCGCATGCGGAAATTCTGGAGCAGGCAAAGCCGATTCTGGCAAAGCAGGGTATCGACCTGGAGATTAAACCGTTCCAGGACTACATTCTGCCGAACACCGCGCTGGCGGGTCATGACATCGACGCGAACTATTTCCAGCACATTCCTTACCTGAACAGCGTGCTGAAAGATCATGCGGGCGATAAAGACTACGATTTTGTCAGTGCGGGCGCGATCCACATTGAGCCAATCGGTATCTACTCCAAAAAATACAAGTCGCTGAAAGACCTGCCGGAAGGCGGCAAAATCATCATGCGTGACGCGGTTTCTGAAGAGGGGCGTATTCTCTCCATCTTCGAGAAAGAGGGCGTGATCAAGCTGAAGCCGGGCATCGATAAAGTCACCGCGCGCATCAGCGACATCGTCGAGAACCCGAAAAAGCTGAAGTTTACGCCTAACGTGGAAGCGTCTCTGCTGCCGCAGATGTACAACAATAACGAAGGCGACGCGGTGGTGATTAACGCCAACTACGCGATTGACGCCGGTCTGGATCCGGTTCATGACCCGATTGCGGTAGAGAGCGGTGAAAACAACCCGTACGCTAACATCATTACCGTGCATCGCGGTGACGAGAAGAAGAAAGACATCGTCGCGCTGGTGAACGTGCTGCACTCGAAAGAGATTCAGGACTGGATCCGCACCAAGTACAAAGGCGCGGTCATTCCAGTAAACAACTAATTGACTGATTTTACAGATGAAGCCCGGCGAGTCTCTCGCCGGGCTTCTTTTTTGTATCCGGCAGGAGAAT
Organism: Enterobacter sp. fkY84-1; assembly: GCF_052974705.1. Lineage (NCBI taxonomy): Bacteria > Pseudomonadati > Pseudomonadota > Gammaproteobacteria > Enterobacterales > Enterobacteriaceae > Enterobacter > Enterobacter sp. fkY84-1. Next base: position 1,956,492 of record NZ_CP169393.1, read on the forward strand.
CATTTAAGCTCAACGTTTAACAGGCAATGGAGTGATGACGATGGGTAACGTGACCAAAGATGAAGCGCTGTACCAGGAGATGTGCCGGGTGGTCGGAAAGGTGGTGCTTGAGATGCGTGATTTAGGGCAGGAGCCAAAGCATATTGTCATTGCCGGTGTTCTGCGTACCGCGCTGGCGAACCAGCGCGTGAAACGCAGTGCATTGACAACCGAAGCGATGGAAACGGTGGTTAAAGCGCTGGCCGGGTAAGGCGCCAGCGCTTCGCAATCTGCTCAAGCGAGCAGCAGAGCAGGTAATAGACCACGCCCGTAAAGATAAAAATGGCCGCCGGGTAGATTTGCACCCGGTTGTTGACCTGTCCCGCCACCGTGGCCAGCTCCGGGACGTTCACGATAAACGCCAGCGACGTATCCTTCAGCAGGCTGATAAAAATCCCCACCAGCGACGGCAGAATATTCCCCAGCGCCTGCGGCAGCAGCACGCGCCACAGGGTTTGCTGCGTGCTGAATCCCTGTGACAGCGCGGCTTCGAACTGCCCGGTCGGCAGCGCGCTCAGCCCGGCCAGGACCGAGTGCATCACGGTGGCCGCCGTAAACCAGGCCAGCGCCAGCGTGACGGTCAGCGCTCCCGGCAGATCGCCCCCGGTGATGAGCGGCAGGAGATACCACATCCAGAAAATCACGAAGATGAGCGGGATCCCGCGAATCAGCTCTGCCCATAAAAAGAGGGCTTTGCGCACGAGCCCGGTAAAGCGCCAGGCCAGGCACGCGAGCGCAATCCCCGCGGGCAGGGCGATAACGGCTGCTCCAGTCGCCATCATCAGCGAGAGCAACACGCCCCCCGGTTCACCGGCTGCCGCGCGTCCCCACAGCAGATAATCGAGGTTATCGGTGATGACATTAAGTCCGGCAATCATGTTTTTCACTCCCTGTGGTGGCGACGATCGGACGTTTACGTTTCGCCTGCGGCCCAAGGCGAACCAGCACCATTCCCATGACCAGACCGGTCAGGAGATAGAGTGCGGTACCGAGGGTAAATGCCTCCAGCGCGTGCGCGTTATAGCTTTCGATCTGCCTGACCTGGTAGGTGAGCTCGGCGAAGCCAATCCCGCTGGCGAGCGAGGAGAGCTTCATCAGGTTGAGATACTGGCCCACAACGGGCTGCCAGGCGTTAGCCAGCCCCTGCGGCAGCAGAATGTAGCGAAACAATCGCCACGTGGAGAAACCCTGGGCGAGCGCCGCCTCCCGTTGCCCGGCTGGCACAGACCGCAAGCCTGATTCCACTTCTTCGATTAAAAACGCCGAGGTAAATACGCCCAGCCCCCAGGCAGAACATAAAAATTCGGGCGTAAACCACCAGACGTCGCCGGGCAGAATGGACCAGCTGTGATCGGCGTTGACCGCGTCGCGAAACGCCTGCGGCAGGCCGTTCCAGGCGGCAAAATACCAGAACAGCAGCTGCACCAGCAGCGGGGTATTGCGAAACAGCGATACCCAGCCGCTGACGATCGCTTTCCCGACGCGTCCGCCTGAAAGGCGCAGAAGCATAAAGAGCAGTGCGAGCAGGCTGGCCAGCACGATCCCCGCCAGCGTCACCCACAGGGTGGTAAGAAATCCGGAAAGTATCCACTGCAGAGGCTGTCCGGTCAGTACTCCCTGCCAGTCGAGCGCGGGCATTACAGATGCTCCTGATGCAGCGGGTCCAGCACCTTTTGCAGGAACCGCTGCGCGCGCGGATGCGCTGGCTGGCTGAAAAACTGTGCCGGCGGCGCGGTTTCCAGAATGTGCCCGCCGTCGATAAAGACAATCCGGTCGGCGATTTCCCGGGCAAACTGCATCTCGTGGGTCACCACGATCATCGTGATCCCGCTGTGGGCGAGGGCTTTCATCACAAACAGCACTTCACCAATCATCTCGGGATCGAGTGCCGACGTCGGCTCGTCAAAGAGAATGATTTGCGGTGACGAGGCCAGGGCGCGGGCAATCGCCACCCGCTGCTGCTGTCCACCGGAAAGCTCAGCCGGGTAATGGTGGGCTTTTTCCAGCATCCCGACTTTCTCCAGCAGGGCCAGCGCGCGCGCCTGAGCGGGCAGCGGCTTCCAGCCGTGGACGTGCTCAAGCGCCAGGGTGATGTTCTGGCTGGCGGTGAGGTGGGCATAAAGATTGAACTGCTGAAACACAAACCCCACGCGGCTTCGCAGCTGGCGCAGCCCGCTACCGGAGAGCCTGCCGGTAGGCTTGTTGTCGACCAGGATCTCTCCGCCGCTCAGGGGTTCAAGCTGGTTGATAAGACGAATCAGGGTGGATTTACCGGAACCCGACGGGCCGAGGATGGCAACCACTTCACCGGGCGTGATGGTGAGGTTAATGTCGTTTAAAACCTGATGGTCACCGTAGCGTTTGTCCACGTGGCGAAACTCGACGCTGGCCTGTTCCAGATGTGAAAAATCCGCGGCACCGGCCGCGGAGTGGGAAAATAAACCTGAGAGCATCATTATCTGGCTTCTATTTTAAAGGCGCGGGGCTGTGGAGCAGGGGTGCCAGGACCAAACCAGACGTCGTAGATTTTAGCCGCCTGACCGGTCTTCTCGAGATTAACCAGCTCGTCGTTAACGGCTTTCAGCAGCGCCGTTTCACCTTTCTTCACCCCCACGCCAATCTCTTCTTTACTGAGCAGGTCGGGCAGAATTTTGAAGTTGGCTTTGTCCGGCGCCTGCGCCAGCAGACCGGCCAGAATGGTGCTGTCCTGAGTGATGGCCTGTACGTTGCCGTTGCGCAGTGCGGTCAGCGCCAGGGGAATGTCGTCATAAGAGAGGACGCGGGACTGCGGGAAACGCTGGTGCAGCGCCTGCTCGCCCGTTGTGCCTTTGACCGCGCCAATGCGCGCCCGGCTATAGTCATCGAGCTTGTCCGGTGATTTCGCCGGAACCAGGAACTGCTGGCCAGTGACGAAGTAAGGCGTCGAGAAATCAATGACCTGTGCGCGTTCCGGGGTGATAGTAATATCCGCCACGATCAGGTCGGCTTTGCCGGACTGCAGCAGCGGAATGCGGTTGGCCGGATTGGTGGCAACCAGTTCAAGCTTCACGCCGAGCGATGTTGCCAGCGCTTTGGCGAAGTCCACGTCGTAACCCACGATCTCATGCGTTTTGGCATCAATCGAGCCAAACGGCGGGTTGGCATCAAACGTGGCGACTTTCACCACCCCTGCTGCCTTGATATCCGCCAGCTGATCGGCCTGCGCCTGCGCTGAAAACAGGCCCCAGGCTGCCACTACGCCCAGAACCAGCGTCCGTTTTTTAAACCCTTTCATTTTTGCTGCCATAGTCATACGCCATCCCGTTGTTTTTGTTTTACCCCGTTACGCTCCCATAAGGGAAAGCTATCGCCAAATAAGAAATCATTCTTTGCTATGAGCAAAAAAGCATTAGTGAACAAGGTGTTAATGAAGCGTGAAAAGGACGGGGCGCTATTTGCAGATCCTGCACATCGACAGTGGATTTTGGTATTTCCCCTGCACGGGATTGGGGTGCTTAACTGAAGGCAGATACGGCGAGAGAGGGTAAGACGATGAAAAAATGGATCAGCACGTTACGGCGGTTTTTTGCGACCCGACCAGCGAATGCGGAGAACAGCGCGCAACGTGTTCTTGAGTCGATACTGCCTGTCGCCAGCCTGTATGGCGTAGACGTTGCCAACATTGACCCGGAGTGGTTCCATGATAAAACGCCACGCTGAACTGCGCCGCACGCGCGAAACGTACTGGAATGAGGTGTGCGTGACGTCTGTAAAGCCTCAAAAGACGGAAAAGTACGCTCTGAATCATTCGGTTAATTAGCCCGCTTTTGTTACCAATGTGTCCTTTCAGTCATGGAGAAAATGATGAAACGGACAACGTTAACACGCGCGCTTTCTGTCCCTGCGCTACTTTTCACAATTCATGCGGCACACGCCGCACCGCAGGCGCATGTTGTTTGCGGCTATTCCCATACCCTTGGCGATGACGCCATTATGATGTACGGCATGCCCAACGAGGCCATGCTGCACGACTTCTTCGGCAACGTGCAAACGGATGCTGACTCCAGCCGTGAATCCCTGCGCCGGGATGAAAAGACCACCTGCGATAACAAAGCCGACAGCTCTGCCTACTGGGCACCTTCGCTTCGCCTGCCTGACGGCACGGTCGTCAAACCGGCGTATCAAAAAACCTATTATCAGGCATCGAACGTGGACGCCTGGCCGCTACACCCTTTCCCGGCGGGGCTGTCGCTGCTGGCGGGCGACCATCACGGTAGTGCGCCGAATCCACATATCACCTTTTTATGTGCCAACGGCAAGGGTTACACCACCAAAACCGGTGAGGTCTGCGGCTTGCGCAAGGCGAACGATGCCGTGCAGTTTAATATCGGCATTCAGTTTCCTAACTGCTGGGATGGAGTGAACCTGAAGCCTGCCCATGGTCTGATTAACGCCACCTACGACGTCAAGGGGCAGTGCCCGTCCACCTTCCCGGTGAAAATTCCCACCGTGAACATGAACATTGCTTACGTACTCCCGACGATTAGCTCGCTTGATACCAGCAAAGTGCAGCTCTCCATGGACCCCATCATGCACGGCGATGAGCGAGAAGAGCGGTGGGGTAGCCTGTATACGGCGCATGCAGATTTTATGAACGGCTGGACGGAAGACGCCGCGCGCTTTATGACGGACCTGTGCATGAACCGCGGGTTAGATTGTGGCACCACCGTCCCGTATGGTTATTCCAGAGCGAAGGCCAACGTCTGGCTCAGCAGCCTGGAGCCAGACCTCTCCCAGCCCGAACCGCAGGTTTTACTGGTGCAGGATAACTGGCAGAACGGGGGACGAACGAAAAACAGCGAAACGCTGTCGCTGGTGAAGTTCCACATTCCCCCTCTGCCTGCCGGGCAGGATCCTTCGCAGTTTACATACCGCGTGCGGATTTATGGCGGCAAAGTGGAAACTAACGGTGCCGATCAGATCTTCTTCTATCCGGCCAGCAATGACTGGGATCCTGCTACCGTAAGATGGGCCTCGCGTCCGGCCTGTAACTATCGCTCCGACGCAGTGCTCTATCTGAACCATTCTCGTGAATACCGGATGGTGAACGTGGACAAAGCCGTGCGCAAGGCGCTGGCGGAAGGAAAAACCGAAGTCTCGTGGTATATTGGCGGTGACCGCCAGGGGAATCATTACCAGTTCGAACCGGCGTCTTCATCAGAAAGCCTGGTTCTGATGCTAACGGGGTTTAAAAAGACGCCTGAGCTGTAATCTTCCCCGCAATGAAAAAAGCACCGGTTTTCCGGTGCTTTTTTATCAGATCTTGCAGGCGTCGCCGCAGTCGTCGTCGGCAATAATCGCCTGCGCTTTTTTATCCGCATCGTCCAGACGTTCTGCGTTACGCTCTTCCGCTTCATCCAGACCGTTAAAAACTAAGTTATCGAGATCAATTTCCATCTTGCACCTGCTCTGTTCGGTTTTTGATACTGGCACAGTATAGGGTAAAAAACGCCAGCAATGTACCTCGCAGCACATAAGGATAATCCCTGCCATACTCAGTGCTTTATCACTGAGGAGCGCTCATGATTACACTCTGTAGAACCTGCGGTACTTCCTATGAGGGAACGCCGGAGAGATGTGCCATTTGCGAGGATGAACGTCAGTATGTTCCGGCCAGCGGCCAGGCGTGGATCGAGTACGCGACGGTAACGGCGACACACGCCAACAAATGGCAGCAGCTGGAGCCGCAGTTATTCAGTATCAAGACGGTACCCGCTTTTGCCATTAACCAGCGGGCACTGCTCCTGCGTACTCCCCACGGTAACATTCTCTGGGACTGCATCGCCAACCTTGATCCTGCAACCCAAACGCTCATCGCCGCACTCGGCGGACTTCGCGCGATTGCGATTTCGCATCCGCACTATTACACCACGATGCAGGAGTGGGCCGCGGCTTTCGACGCGCCGGTCTATCTGCACGTGAGCGATAGCGAATGGGTGATGCGCGACAGCCCGGCGATTCATTTCTGGGATGGCGATGCGCTGGAGATAGTACCGTCGGTTACGCTGCTGCGTCTCGGCGGGCATTTTGCGGGCGGAACGGTACTGCACTGGCAGGAGGGCGAGGGCGTTTTACTGGCGGGAGACATTTTGCAGGTGACCCCAGGGAAAGAGGCCGTGTCGTTCATGTGGAGCTACCCGAATATGCTTCCGCTGCCTGCCCGTACGGTTGAGGACGTTACCCGGCGCCTGGCGGGAAAATCGTTCGCCCGTCTTTACGGCGCGTTCGAAGGGCAGAACATTCCGGCAAACGCCGATGACATCGTGCAGCGGTCGGGCCAGAAATATATTGCTTGTCTCAAGTGAAGCACGGTGGGTAAACTTTGCGAGTGTGATCTCGATCATGCCTAAACGAAAACAGATAAAAGAGAAATTGCTATGCAACATATCATTGAAGGTTTTCTCAGCTTTCAAAAAGAGATTTTCCCGCAACGTAAAGAGCTCTTTCGCAGTTTAGCGTCCAGCCAGAATCCCAAAGCGCTGTTTATCTCCTGCTCCGACAGCCGTCTGGTCCCTGAACTGGTCACCCAGCAAGAGCCGGGACAACTCTTTGTTATTCGTAATGCTGGCAACATTGTTCCACCGTTCGGGCCGGAGCCAGGCGGCGTCTCTGCCACTATCGAGTACGCGGTAGTGGCGCTGGGCGTGACCGACATCGTGATCTGCGGCCACTCCAACTGCGGCGCGATGAAGGCGATTGCCGATAACGCGAACCTGGAGCCGATGCCTGCTGTATCGCACTGGCTGCGCTATTCCGACGCGGCAAAAGCCGTGGTAGAGAAGAAAAGCTGGGATAAGCCGATCGATAAAGTGAATGCGATGGTGCAGGAAAACGTCTTTGCGCAGCTCAGCAACATCAAGACCCACCCGTCCGTCGCGGTGGGCCTGCGTAATAACTCGCTTCGCCTGCACGGATGGGTATACGACATTGAAAGCGGCAAAATTCTCGCCCTGGATAAAGCGACGAAAAGCTTCGTCTCGCTGTCGGAAAACCCGGAAGTGTTCTTCGAATAATCTCGCGTTGCAGGGCATGGAAGCCCTGTCAGTTCTCCACGTACGGTAACCGACGCCGTATACCTGAGGCCGGTTTTTCAGCCGCCTTCGCCATCGCTTCTGCAATCTCCGCACACTCTGCCAGCCCCTGAACGAAGGGACGATCGTGCATCAGCCACGGTATTGCGCCGAAGGCGATGCGCCCACGAACCGTTTCTGGCGCTTTTAACGTGTAATCCTCGCCGATGTCGGGGATCTCATCGCCCGTCTCCTCAAGCTGTCCGCGCAGCGATGGGAAAGGCAGATCGTTTGTTTTAAGCGGCTTTTGCCCGCGCGCATCAATAAAGACGTCGAAACGATAAACGGTCTCTTGTGTGGTGATGACTGTCCGATCGCTGCCGGCATCAAGCGTGTAATCATCGCCGAGCGCCGCCACGCTAATGATGCCGGCCTCGCGAAGCGCAAGCAGCCTGCGGATAGACTGCGGCGGGATGGCGGCATAGTTGTCGATAAACACGCGGGCGAGGCCTTGCTTAAAGCGCTCTCTGTCCTCTTCGTTGAGGTGGGGCACAATCTCCTGAACCACCTCATGCAGTCGAAGGACGGTATAGCGCCAGGCCACGGTGCGCCGTTCGCGTTTATTGCGTTCAACCTCGTTGAGATTCTCTTCCGCCCAGGTAAAGGGCCCGTGGCGCTTACGATCCTCAAACCAGGCCTCACGAATGGTGTCCGCATTCAGCGTATGCAGAGACATTTTCTCGCACCACGCCGGGTCGGCGAGTTCAAGCTCTTTCGCCATCAGGGCAAAGACTCGGTCAAGCAGGCCATCCGGTCCTTTGGCTATCTCGCTTTCCACTACGAATTCGGTCAATACCGACAGCGGTTCATAAGGGATGGGGCAGTAAAAATCGGCTTCCGGGAGAATGCCCGTCCGTGACATCAGCGTAATGTTTAACCCTTCGCTGCCGCTGTCGAGGATGAATTTACCGTCACGAAACTCGCCGTGCTGCATCACCACCGCCATAGCCGCGTCCAGACCGCTCAATGAGGTGCCCATAATGCCCACGCGGCAAGGGGGAATGCGGGCGTCCATCAGGCCGGACCACGGGCTTGGGAAGAACGTGCGCGTGGCTTCATCCTCCTCTGGCCAGACGTGGCCGGTGGCAATAACCGCCAGGTCGAATTTATCCGCTAATGTGCGGTCATTGACCGAAATCGTCACGCCGGTTGTCGAAGGGTTGATGTCGGTGACCTTCGCAGATTCATGGACCTCAACCTGGAACCCCAGCTTTTTCGCCTCTTTTACGATTGAACGAAAGCTGTCGCGAAAATACTCTCCCAACAGGAGCCTGGGCAGGAACTGCCGATCGTGCAGGCTGGCTTTATCAACTTTAAAGCGCGCCAGATGGTCGTCGCTTTGCTCCTTAAGCCAGTCGAGGTAGGTCATAAAAATGGGCGGGATTTCAATGCTCGCAATGTTCGCCAGCATCAGCCGGGAATTATCGTCGTCGTTATAGGGCATGCCCACGCCAGCTTCATCGGCCTGTTCAAAGACGGAAACGGAGAGTGGGGTATTGTTATTAAGCAGATGATAAAAGGTGTAAATTCCCGTGGGGCCGGAGCCGATAATCGCGATCTTCTTCATCAACACGTTTCCTGTGTTTCTTTCCATAGGAAAAGCGTAGCAGGAGAATAATGATGAAAATAAGGGATTAAGAAAATTCAGGATAACTGAAGAGAATTTGCACCATTTCAGGACTGAAATGGTGCGTCCGAGTGGACTCGAACCACCGACCCCCACCATGTCAAGGTGGTGCTCTAACCAACTGAGCTACGGACGCAGAATGGTGCGTTCAATTGGACTCGAACCAACGACCCCCACCATGTCAAGGTGGTGCTCTAACCAACTGAGCTATGAACGCAACGTGTTGTCGGTGACAACGGGGACGAATATTAGCGGCACAGCACCGAGGTGGCAAGAGGGAAAATGCAATTTTCTCTCTGATTTCACGCGATTGCTGTATTACCGCGCAAAGTGAAGAGAAAGTAGCCGCCGGGCGGCGGCTGCTGCGTATTTAACGTGCAGCGCGTTGCAAAATGATCGTTGATGGCTGGCGCTGCAGGAAGCGCATGCGCAACATCATCATAATTGCCGCCGACGTCAGGCCGATGATAAAGCCCATCCAGAACCCCGCCGGTCCCATGCGGTCAACCACCAGGTCGGTCAGAGCCAGAATATACCCACACGGCAGACCCAGCACCCAGTAGGCGATGAAGGTGATAAAGAAAATGGAACGCGTGTCTTTATAGCCGCGCAGCACCCCGCTGCCAATCACCTGGATGGAGTCCGAAATCTGGTAAATCGCGGCCAGCAACATCAGGTGCGAGGCCAGCGCGACGACTTCCGGATTGTCGTTGTAGAGCAAGGCAATCTGCTCGCGCAGCGCCACGGTAAAAAGCGCCGTGCAAATGGCCATGCAGACGCCGACGCCCAGTCCGGTGCGCGCGGCGGTTTGCGCATCGAGCGTCGAGCCTTGCCCCAGGCGGAAGCCCACGCGAATCGTCACTGCTGCGGCCAGCGACATCGGCAGGACAAACATCAGGGAGCTGAAGTTGAGCGCAATCTGATGCCCGGCGACGTTCACAATGCCCAGCGGGGAGACCAGCAGGGCGACCACGGCAAACAGGGTCACCTCAAAGAACAGCGCAAGGGCAATCGGCAACCCTAACTGCACCAGGCGCGTCATGATGTTCCAGTCCGGCGTGCTGAATCTGTTCTCGTTACGAATATCGCGCATGGAGCGGGCGCGCTTCACGAAGGTAAGCATTGAGAAGAACATGACCCAGTAAACGGCGGCCGTCGCCACGCCGCAGCCGACACCGCCCAGCTCCGGCATCCCGAAATGACCGTAAATAAAAACATAGTTAACGGGAATGTTGACCAGCAACCCGATAAAGCCCATCACCATGCCGGGCTTGGTTTTCGCCAGACCTTCACACTGGTTACGCGCCACCTGGAAGAAGAGATATCCAGGCGCCCCCCAGAGCAGGGCGCGCAGATAGCCCACGGCTTTGTCCGCCAGGGCCGGGTCAATGTTATGCATAGCGCGAATGATATGGCCCGCGTTCCAGAGCACGACCATGATCAGCACAGAGACAAACCCGGCCAGCCAGAAACCCTGGCGGACCTGATGGGCAATGCGCTCGCGGCGCCCCGAGCCATTGAGCTGAGCGATAACAGGCGTGAGCGCGAGCAGCAGACCGTGACCGAACAGGATGGCCGGAAGCCAGATTGACGTGCCGATAGCCACGGCCGCCATGTCGGTGGCGCTGTAGCCACCTGCCATTACCGTATCCACAAATCCCATTGCGGTCTGGGCCACCTGCGCGACGATCACGGGTATAGCCAGTGCCAATAACTGGCGCGCTTCATTCATGTACTTCTGCACGTGAACACCTTTATTTTGTAGTTATATGAGAGACTAAAAAAGCCGCCGAAACGGGCAGCAAGAAGAAAATGCAGGGGGGTGCCAGCTATTGTAGCGGGCTTTAGCTATTTATCTAGTGAAAAAATCGCCAGAAAATGCGCTCCGCTGGCAACCTGTTTTTCCAACTGTTATTGTGGAGGGATTAAACGGTGTCATCACCGTTCGGAAAAAACAGGAGTTGTAAGCATGTTTACTGGTATTGTGCAGGGCACTGCCAAAGTGGTGTCCATTGATGAAAAACCTAATTTCCGTACTCATGTTGTTGAGCTGCCGGAATATATGCTTGAGGGCATCGAAACCGGCGCCTCGATTGCCCATAACGGCTGCTGCCTGACCGTGACCGAAATTAACGGCAACCAGATTAGCTTTGATTTAATGAAAGAGACGCTGCGGATCACTAACCTGGGCGAGCTGGTGGTAGGCGATACCGTCAACGTTGAGCGCGCGGCGAAGTTCAGCGATGAGATTGGCGGTCACCTGATGTCGGGGCACATCATGACCACTGCCGAAGTGGCGAAAATCGTGACCTCGGAAAATAACCGTCAAATCTGGTTTAAAATGCAGGACCCGTCATTAATGAAATACATCCTCTATAAAGGATTTATTGGCATTGACGGGATTAGCCTGACGGTGGGAGAAGTGACGCCAACGCGTTTTTGCGTGCATTTAATTCCTGAAACGCTGCAGCGCACCACGCTGGGCGCGAAAAAACTGGGGCATCGCGTGAATATCGAAATCGATCCGCAAACCCAGGCCGTGGTTGATACGGTGGAGCGCGTGCTGGCAGCAAAAGAAGCCGCAATAATAAAGACCGCAGAAGAAGAATAAAAAATAACCCCGGCTATCCGGGGTTATTTTTTTAGCGTGCGACACGCAGTCCGTGTTCAATCCCCCGGCTGAATACCACCTGCCAGAGCTGAATATCCCGTGCGCGAAACGCCCCCGCGCAGGCATTCAGATAATAGCTAAACATCCGTTTAAATCGTTCTGAATAGTTGTCCGCAATCTCGGGCCAGGCTTTCTGGAAACGTTCATGCCACGCCATTAAGGTGGTGTCGTAGTCCGCGCCAAAGTTATGCCAGTCTTCCATCACGAAATGGGATTCACTGGCGTTGGCAATCTGGCGAACGGACGGTAAACAACCATTCGGAAAGATGTATTTATTGATCCACGGGTCAACGTTGTTATCGGTCCGCTTAGAGCCGATGGTGTGCAGCAGGAAGAGGCCGTCCTGTTTCAAATTACGATCCACCACCTCAAAGTAGGTGTCGTAGTTTTTTGGCCCCACGTGCTCGAACATGCCGACGGAAACGATCCGGTCGAACTGCTCGTTCAGGTCACGGTAGTCCTGCAGCCGGATATCCACATCAAGACCCTGACAGCGCTCCCGCGCCATTTTTTGCTGTTCCGCTGAGATCGTCACGCCGACCACGCTGACGCCGTAGTGCTTCGCCATAAAATACGCCAGCCCGCCCCAGCCGCAGCCGATATCCAGCACGCGCATGCCGGGCTGTAGCTGCAGCTTCTCGCTGATCAGGCGCAGCTTGGCCTGCTGTGCTTCCTCAAGCGTCGACGCGTCTTTCCAGTAGGCGCAAGAGTATTGCATGAAAGGGTCCAGCATGCGGCTGAACAGGTCGTTGCCGAGATCGTAATGTTCTTTGCCGACGATCCAGGCGCGTTTTTTACTTTGCAAGTTAAACAGTCGGGCAGAGGCGACACGCAGGGTGTCTTTCAGATTGCGGGGGAGTTGATTTTCCAGACCGGCGCGCAACACGCTGGCAAAAAAGATATCCAGACGTTCGCACTCCCACCAGCCGTCCATATAACTTTCTCCCAGGCCTAACGATCCTTCCCGCAACACGCGTTTAAAAAAGTCGGGATGTTTTACCTGGGGATCGGATGGCGAAGATCCGTTGATAGTGATGCCTGCTCGACCTAACAGTTCACTGACGATCCGGGACCAGTTGTCGTCCGGAACGCTGACTTCTTCTATACACGATGAACTCATAGCTTCTCCATCACCCTGATGTGATCAGAACCTTCAAACAGCGTAGACGCTTTTTTTGGTTTGTGAGAAATCTCACGGTAAATACCGCGAGGCTAGTATCCGACGTAGAACAGAGGAAGGGAGATAACCCTTGCCGAAATGCCTTCCATGGTAAAACGGGAGCACTCCGGCTCCCGTTAACACTTAATATTTATCGTATTTAATCGAACCAAATTTAGTATAGGCCTCAAAATTTGGTGATTCAATAGAAAATTGTTAGCAACCTAATCACTGAAATGTAACATGATTTCAGGCGCAATCAGGCATGCGAAGTTTCCACCTGCGCGCCGTTATCCTGCTCGCGCTGCGCGGACGCCTGCATGCGGAAACCCAATACCGCCAGCGCTACGGTGAACAGCATCACGCTGGTGGTGGTCAACAGCGGCGTGGCAATCAGCGCCGAGACCACCAGACTTGCGAGGAAGCACAGACCCAGCTGCAGGGTATTTTGCAGCGCGGCGGCGCGGCCAGTCGCCTGCGGGAACGGACGTAACGCTTGTGCCACCACGATCGGATAAATCGCTCCGTTTGCCACGGCCATCACGCAGAAGGGGACCAAAATTTCAGCCAGACCCGCGCCCGGAATAAACCCGACGGCCCAGGTACCGATGACGCTCAGCGCATAGAGCACCAGCAGCCATGGCAGCATCTGCTGACCTTCCCATTTTTGCAGCGCCGCGCGGCAGCCGTACCCGCCCACCAGGAACGCGATGGTCTGCGGAACATAGCTCAGACCGATGGCCGCCGGGCTGTAGCCCATATCGTGCAGAATAAACGGCGAGCCGGTGAGCCACGCGAAGAAGCTGGCCGAACAGGCGGCATAAATCAGGACATTCCCGCGATACGCTTTGGCGCTCAGAAGGGAGGTGAAGGTAATCGGCGTCGCGTCGGCATGCGCCTCTTTTTTATGCGCGGGCTTAAGGGCAAACGCCGGCAGCATCAGCACCAGCGTGATGGCAAACAGCGTGGCAAAAATGGCCTGCCAGTCAAAGTGCGCGAGGATCCAGCTGCCCAGCAGCGGAGCCAGGGCAGGGGAGAGGCCCACCAGCGGCATAATGGTGGCGAAAATACGGTTTGTGCGGTTAGCCGGGTAGTAGTCGGTCACCAGCGCCTGCCAGGTCACCGCCGCGGCACAGACGCCCACGGCCTGAACGAAGCGCAGTACCAGCAGCCAGGTAGCATCGCGCACCCACAGCATCCCCAGGCAGCCCACGGCAAAAATGGCCAGACCCAGCAGCAGTACCGGTTTACGGCCGAAGCGATCCGAGAGGGGTCCCCAGAGCAGTTGGGCGAAAGCAAAACCGGCAAGGAACAGGCTCAGGCTGGCGCTGATGGCCGCGGCAGGGGTTTGCAGGTCTTCCTGCATCGCGGCAAACGCGGGCAGGTACATGTCGGTGGCCAAAAAGCCCAGCACGCTTAAGCCGCCGAGCCAGACTAAAAATCCTTTCCTGGGTTGCATTCTTTTATTCTCCTGAGGAGGCAGGTGTACGTTGGCGCAGAGTGTAGGGAGTGCAAAGCGGCTTGTGAAACGCTAATATTTGGCGGGTGCATTCAAATTTTTTGCAGGCAGAAAATGTGGTCAGATTATTCGCTTGAAGTGGTCGATGCTGTTGCGCGTAACGGCAGCTTTAGCGGTGCAGCGCAGGAGTTGCACCGCGTCCCTTCGGCCATCAGCTACACGGTGCGTCAGCTTGAGGAGTGGCTGGCGGTTCCGCTGTTTGAACGGCGGCATCGCGACGTGGAATTAACGCCCGCCGGAGCATGGTTTTTGAAAGAAGGGCGTTCTGTTATCAAAAAAATGCAGATCACCCGCGAACAGTGTCAGCAGATCGCCAACGGCTGGCGGGGGCATCTCGCCATCGCGGTAGATAACATCGTGAAGCCGGAACGCACCCGACAAATGATCGTGGATTTCTATCGTCATTTCTCTGACGTCGAGCTACGGGTCTCGCAGGAGGTGTTCAACGGCGTCTGGGATGCGCTGGCGGACGGCAGGGCGGAGATGGCGATTGGCGCGACGCAGGCGATCCCGGTCGGGGGACGTTACGCCTTTCGCGACATGGGTATGCTGAGCTGGAAATGCGTGGTGGCCAGCGATCATCCTCTGGCAGCGATGGAAGGTCCGCTGAGCGACGATACGCTGCGCAACTGGCCGTCGCTGGTGCTGGAGGATACGTCCCGTTCATTGCCCAAGCGTATCACCTGGCTTCTGGATAACCAGCGGCGGGTGGTGGCTCCTGACTGGGAATCATCGGCGACGTGCCTCAGCGCCGGGCTGTGCGTCGCGATGGTGCCCGCTCATTTTGCGCGTCCGCGCATCGATACCGGAGAATGGGTTGAACTGACGCTGGAGAATCCTTTCCCGGACGCGGCCTGCTGCCTGACCTGGCAACAAAATGATGTCTCGCCCGCCATGGCCTGGCTGCTGGATTATCTGGGGGACAGCGAAACCCTAAACCGGGAATGGTTACGGGAGCCAGCGTAGCTGGCCCCGTCAAGGGATTAACGACGGTAGTCGCGGAACGGACCGTCCGCAACGGAACGGCGTTCAATCAGGCGCGGGTGAACTTCAATGGACTGCGACTCTTCGCGCTTGTTGACGATCCTGTCCAACAGCATATTGAAGGCCGTTTCGCCCAGCGAATCTTTTGGCTGGTGAATGGTTGTCAGCGCCGGGGTGAAAAAGCGCGCGTTACGCACGTTGTCATACCCGATCACGGAAATATCCTGCGGTACGCGCAGACCCAGCTCATCGGCGGCGCAGAGTGCGCCCATGGCCATGATGTCACCACCGCAGAAAACGGCGGTCGGGCGGTGCTGCTGGGAAACGATCTGCTGCATCGCGCGGTAGCCTGATTCCGGCTCAAAGTCGCCCTGCACGATCCAGTTTTCCGGCACGGTGATGAGCGCTTCTTCCATCGCTTTCATAAAACCGGCCAGACGGCCCGCGCCGGTGTTACGCTCCAGCGGACCGGGGATCACGCCAATCTCGCGGTGACCGCGTTCGATCAGGTAACGACCCGCCATGTAACCGCCTTCGAAGGCGTTGTCGATGACGGAGTCGGTGAAGTCCGCGCGCGCTTCACCCCAGTCCATGACCACCATGGGGATATGGCGATACTCTTCCAGCATCGACAGCACGGATTCCGGGTACTCGGAACACATGACCAGCAGGCCATCGACGCGCTTTTGCGCCATCATCGACAGGTAGGCGCGCTGTTTTTCTATGCTGTTCCACGCGTTGCCCAGAATCAGGGTATAGCCTTTCTGGAAGCAGTTCTTCTCTACCGCTTCTATGATCTCGGCAAAATAGGCCGCTTCACTGCTGGTCGCCAGCAATCCAATGGATTTGGTGTGATTAACCTTGAGGCTGCGCGCAACCGCACTTGGCGAATAGTGCAGCTCTTTGATTGCTGCCCAGACGGCGTTGCGCGTCTCTTCCGCCACAAAGCGGGTTTTGTTAATTACATGTGATACGGTTGTAGTGGAAACGTTTGCGCGTTTTGCTACGTCTTTAATTGTTGCCATTAAATGTCACTCCAGACCATATCCTAAACTCCTGAAAAACTTGAAGGTAAACGTTTGCCTTCTCTCACCCTTATCACGCAATCTTGAATTGCGGCACGCCGGGAAAACGACACGGGACGTCAGGAGGGGGTCAATGGCCGGTACGCTAATAAATTTAGCGTGGAATTTTGTCCTATCTTGATGAAAAGGGGAAGAGGTAAAGTGTTTATCAGCCTAAATCCAGGAAGATTTTTGACGTAAATTATGCAAAAATGAGCAGGCTCACTTTTCGTGGGGGGATTAAAAGGAGAAAAATTGATGAGTTCCGATCTGAAGTTTTCGCTGTTCACCACCGTGGTTGTGCTGGCTCTGATTGTCGCGGCGGGTCTGACGGCCGCGCTGCACTGATTTACGCGGAGGGAGAGCCTTCTCCCTCCCGCTCCCCCCGATTGTTACTCCTAAGGCAAAAATCTTTTGCCATTTTGTTAACTTCTCATTTTTTGTGATTGATGTCATGCTTTCCGCTTCTTTGTTCTGTGTCACCACATGACACGGCATCCGGAGTTGACGCATGAAAATCAATTTTCCCCTGCTGGCCCTGGCGATTGGCGCTTTTGGGATTGGCACCACTGAATTTTCCCCGATGGGGTTACTGCCCGTTATCGCCCGCGGCGTGGACGTCTCGATCCCTGCGGCCGGCATGTTAATCAGCGCCTACGCCATTGGCGTGATGGTGGGGGCGCCGCTGATGACGCTTCTTCTTTCACACCGCGCGCGCCGCAATGCGCTGATTTTCCTGATGGCGATTTTCACCCTCGGCAACGTGCTTTCGGCCATTTCGCCGGACTACACCACGTTGATGCTTTCGCGTATTCTGACCAGCCTTAACCACGGCGCGTTCTTTGGGCTGGGGTCGGTTGTGGCGGCAAGCGTGGTGCCGAAACACAAGCAGGCCAGCGCCGTAGCCACCATGTTTATGGGCCTGACCATCGCTAACATCGGCGGCGTTCCTGCGGCAACCTGGCTGGGCGAGGTCATTGGCTGGCGGATGTCCTTCCTGGCGACGGCCGGACTGGGCGTGGTCGCGATGGTGGCCTTGTTCTTCTCCCTGCCAAAGGGCAGCGCCGGAGAACGTCCGGAAGTGCGTAAGGAGCTGGCGGTGCTGATGCGCCCGCAGGTGCTCTCCGCGCTGCTGACCACCGTGCTGGGGGCAGGGGCGATGTTTACCCTCTACACCTATATTTCACCGGTGTTGCACGATATCACCCACGCAACGCCTCTCTTTGTGACCGCGATGCTGGTGCTGATTGGCGTGGGCTTCTCGATTGGCAACTATCTAGGCGGGAAATTTGCCGACCGTTCCGTGAGCGGAACGCTGAAGGGCTTCTTAACCCTGCTGATTGTTATCATGATCGCCATTCCGTGGCTGGCGCGTAACGAGTTTGGTGCCGCGATCGCAATGGTTGTCTGGGGGGCTGCAACGTTCGCGGTGGTGCCACCGCTGCAGATGCGCGTGATGCGTGTCGCGCATGAAGCGCCGGGCCTCTCATCCTCGGTCAATATTGGCGCCTTTAACCTGGGCAATGCGCTCGGTGCGGCGGCCGGTGGGGCCGTGATTTCCGGTGGGCTGGGGTACAGTTTTGTGCCGGTGATGGGGGCGATTATTGCCGCGCTCGGTCTGCTGCTGGTGATGATGTCGGGTCGTAAACAGCCAGAAGCAGCCTGCGCTGCGGAATAAACCAAAAACGCAGAAGGGCGAGCCCTTCTGCGTGTCTCTTACGCGGCGAAGTTCTTCGCCACAAAGTCCCAGTTAACCAGTGCCCAGAAGTGCTCCAGGTAGTTAGGGCGCGCGTTGCGGTAATCGATGTAGTAAGCGTGTTCCCATACGTCCACGGTCATCAGCGGCTTCGCGCTGGTGGTCAGCGGGGTGCCTGCGTTAGAGGTAGACACGATAGCCAGTTTGCCATCCGCCTCTTTCACCAGCCACGTCCAGCCTGAACCGAAGTTCTTGATGGCGGCATCGGTGAACTTCGCTTTGAATTCCGCGAAGCTGCCAAAGGCGGCGTTGATGGCGGTAGCCAGTTCACCGACAGGTTCGCCACCGGCGTTTGGCGCCAGGCAGTGCCAGTAGAAGGTGTGGTTCCACACCTGAGCGGCGTTGTTGAATACGCCACCCTCAGAACTGCGCACGATCTCTTCCAGCGTTTTGCCTTCAAAATCGGTGCCCTTGATCAGGTTATTGAGGTTGGTGACGTACGTCTGGTGATGCTTGCCGTAGTGATATTCCAGGGTTTCCGCAGAAATGTGCGGGGCCAGGGCGTCTTTTGCATACGGTAGTGCAGGTAATTCGAACGACATTGCTTCTCTCCTTATTGTATTTTGTGTTGCCAATAACCACACAGACAACAAGGACAGGATAGCAAATTGAAAGAGTATGCAAAAGAGGAACTTACCCTGCCACGGGTGTGGCAGGGTAGGGGTTAGCGAATGGTTTTCGGCGTCATCACGCGACGCGCGCCGACGTAATGGCGCACCCAGTAGTCTTCACTGAGCGAGGTGATCTGAATATCCTGGCCACTACGCGGTGACTGGATGAATTTTCCGTTGCCGACATAGACGCCAACGTGGTCAGCCGTCCCGCGACCCTGCGTGCGGAAGAAGACCAGATCGCCGTTCTCCAGCTCTCCTCGGTTGACCGGGGACGCGTCGCGCAGGTGGTACATCTCGTTGGCGGTGCGCGGAATGCGGAACTTGACCAGATCTTTATAGGCGTAATAGACGAGGCCGCTGCAGTCAAAACCGGTACGTGGCGAAGTCCCGCCCCAGTGATACGGTTTGCCAATCTGCCCCATCAGCTTGTTCATTGCGGTTTTTTGCGCTTTCTGGACGCGCACTTTATGCACTTCCGCTATTTTTGTGACCTTGGTGCATTTCGCCTTATGGCCTTTACGCGCGATGCATTTTTCAGTCACGAGGTTAGCGGCGGTTTGCGAAGCTTTACTTTTGGCGGTGTGGGCAGTGCGGGAAGAGGTGGTTTTCGTCTTGCTGGAAGCGGTTTTTTTAGTCTGTGTGGTTGTCTTTTTCTTGTCGTTCTTAGCGGTGGTTTTTTTCTTACGTTCTGTGGCTTTCACCAGATGGTTTTTTTGTACAGCAGAATGCCGCGCCTGCTGAGAGGCGTTTGCCACTGGCGTGAAGGTGAGTGAAGTAAACAGTAAAGCACAGAGCGTGATCGAGATTTTAGTTATCCGCGCCACTGGGCAGTCCCCTGATAAATGCAGGTCATCAATAATACCCGCGTGTGATTTACAAAGCCCGTCGATTCTAATCCATAAAAAGCCAGAAAGTTAATACCATTTTTCAATCTACGATCCTGTTTCGTTAGCAAGTGCAAAAAAATTCATCGTTCTGTCGTACATTTGCCCATTCCCTAAGCAAAACCCTGACTCACGCAGGGGTAAACACCATTTGCAATGCAACTTTTCATCACTCGGAGTAGAATGTCTATACGTGACAAAAATGTTATTTTCCGATGCCAGTCTGAACCGCTACAATGTCAGACGAATGCCGTAACAGAAGTTAAAGGAAGCAAGACATGAGCACCACTATTGAAAAAATCCAGCGCCAGATCGCTGAAAACCCGATTCTGCTGTATATGAAAGGTTCTCCAAAGCTGCCAAGCTGCGGCTTCTCCGCGCAAGCGGTTCAGGCGCTGTCTGCCTGTGGTGAGCGTTTTGCTTACGTTGATATCCTGCAGAACCCGGACATCCGCGCTGAGCTGCCTAAGTACGCGAACTGGCCGACCTTCCCACAGCTGTGGGTAGACGGTGAACTGGTTGGCGGCTGCGATATCCTGATTGAAATGTATCAGCGCGGCGAACTGCAGCAGCTGATCAAAGAAACCGCGGCGAAGTACAAAACGGAAGAGCCGGACGCAGAGTAACTTTCTGCGGAAATAAAAAAGCGACCTGCTATGTGGTCGCTTTTTTTTTGTCGGGTGGCGCTGTGCTTACCCGACCTACTATTGGCGCTCGGCCTCATCATCCATCGGCAGCGGCCAGCCACCCAGACGCTTCCAACGGTTGACGATCTCACAGAACAGCTCTGCGGTACGCTCCGTGTCATACAGCGCGGAGTGCGCCTGCGTGCCATCGAACGGAATGCCAGCCGTAATACAGGCCTTTGATAACACCGTTTGTCCCAGCGCCAGGCCGCTCAGCGCGGCGGTATCGAAGGTCACAAACGGGTGGAAGGGGTTGCGCTTGAGCGCGGCCCGCTCGGCGGCGGCCATGGTAAAGCTGTGATCGAAGGTGGCGTTATGAGCCACCATAATGGCGCGGCTGCAGTTGCTCTCCTTCATGCCTTTGCGCACCATTTTAAAAATGGCGTGCAGCGCATCATATTCACTGACGGCACCGCGCAGCGGGTTATGCGGATCGATACCGTTAAACGCCAGCGCTTCCGGCTGTAAGTTTGCCCCTTCGAAAGGTTCAACGTGGAAATGCAGCGTGGTGTCCGGTGTAAGCCAGCCCTGTTCATCCATCTTCAGCGTGATGGCGGCAATTTCGAGCAGCGCATCGGTTTTAGCGTTAAATCCGGCTGTTTCTACATCAATGACAACGGGATAAAAACCACGAAAACGGTCGCACAGACCGCTAAATTGAGCGTTATCGGACATCAGGGTCTCTTACATGGGGAAAAAGCAGAGCGCATTATGGCAAATTTTGCGGGGTGATGCAGTAAAACTACGGGCGCACGTTGCGCCCTGAGGGATCAGTTGCCCAGACCGCGGCCGGCGTCTTTGGCTTCAATCAGCTCGATTTTGTAACCGTCCGGATCTTCCACAAACGCAATCACGGTGGTGCCGCCTTTTACCGGGCCCGCTTCGCGCGTAACGTTACCGCCATTTTTGCGAATGCGTTCGCACGCGTCGGCTGCGTTGTCTACTTCCAGCGCGATATGGCCGTAGGCCGTGCCCAGCTCATAGCTGTCAACGCCCCAGTTGTAGGTCAGCTCAATCACCGCTTCATCCGTTTCCGGGCCGTAACCCACGAACGCCAGCGAGTATTTGTATTCCGGGTTTTCGCTGGTGCGCAGCAGCTTCATGCCCAGGACGTTAGTGTAGAAATCGATTGAACGTTGCAGGTCGCCAACGCGCAGCATGGTGTGAAGTAGGCGCATAATTTCCTCATTAACCAATGGAATAAAAAAGCTTTTTGAACAGAAACGATGTTTTAGTATAGCGGCGAAGTGTCGCCGCTATCAATGAACAATGGCGAGATTACAGAGAAGGGTAGTCGGTGTAGCCTTCCGCGCCGCCGCCGTAGAAGCTTTCCGGACGCTGCGGGTTCAGCGCCGCTTTTTTCTGCAGACGGGCAACCAGATCCGGGTTGGCGATGTAGTCGCGGCCAAACGCGACGGCATCAATCAGCCCTTTGCCGATCAGGTCTTCGGCTTTCTCTGGGGTATAGGCGCCTGCACCGATGATCACGCCGTGGAAGCGCTCGCGCACTTTCTGGCGGAAGGCTTCAGTGTAAGGCTTACCGCCAGCCCAGTCAGGCTCGGACATGTGCAGATAGGCAATACCGCGTTTGGCCAGCTCTTCAATCAGATAGAGCGCGTCCGCTTCCTCGTTCGGGCCGTTGTCGACGTTCTGGAAAGACCCGATTGGGGAGACGCGGATCCCGATACGGTCCGGGCTCCACTCCTTGCATACCGCATCCACCACTTCCAGCACCAGACGGGCGCGGTTTTCGACGCTGCCGCCGTACTGATCGGTGCGATGGTTTGACGACGGTGACAGGAACTGGTGCAGCAGATAGCCATGCGCGGAGTGCAGCTCAATCAGGTCAAAGCCGGCTTCACGGGCGTTGGCCACGGCCTGACGGAAGTCGTTAACAATCCCCGGGATTTCGTCCAGCTCCAGCGCGCGCGGCATAGAGGTATCCACGCGGATCGCATTGCCGTTTTCATCGCGCAGGGACGTACGGGTATTGGCGCTCAGGGCCGACGCGGAGACCGGTGCCTGACCGCCAGGCTGGATGCTGCTGTGAGAGATACGACCGGTGTGCCACAGCTGAACCGCAATGCGGCCCTCTTCAGCGTGAACGCCCGCGGTGATTTTCTGCCATGCCGCGATCTGCTCCGGGCTATGGAGGCCCGGCGCACCGGCGTAACCCTTCGCCTGAGCAGAGATCTGCGTGGCTTCCGTGATGATCAGGCCAGAGCTTGCGCGTTGACGGTAGTATTCGCCCATCAGCGGGGTTGGGATGTCACCCGGCTCAATGCTGCGCAGACGGGTCAGCGGAGCCATGAACACGCGGTTTGGCGCCGTGACGGCACCCACTTTCAATGGGGTAAACAGTTTTTCAGCTGACATAAAGACTCCTGAGTAGACCAGTCGACTAGTAATAAAGTAAATAAAAAGCGCCCGTTATACGCCAGGCGCAGTAATGCTGTTTTTCACATGTGCCAGCGCGCTTTCGAGCGGCAAGGCACTGCGCGAAATTTTTGCCTGCAGGTTGGCCCCTAACCACAGGGAATAGAGCACCTGAGACTGCATTAAGGGGTCGCCGGTAAAGGCCAGCGTTTTTTCGTCGCGGCCTTTTTCCAGCGCCTGGGCCAGCAGGGCGATCACGCCGCGGGCACCCTTATCCATCGCCGAGCGCATATCTTCGGAAAGATCGCACACCTCGGCAGACAGCTTGACCGTCAGGCATCCGCTGATAATGCCCTGCTGACAGAACTGGTTCAGCGTTTCCTGATAGTAGTTCAGAACACGATCCCGATAGTTTCCTTCACCCGACGCAAAGTGGGTCGCCAGACGCTGGTGGTAGCCCGCGTAATGACGCTCCAGCATTGCCACGCCAAAGGCTTCTTTGGACCGGAAGTAGTGATAAAACGACCCCTTCGGTACCTCAGCGGTTTTTAATAACTCGCTCAACCCCATACCGGTAAACCCGCGATGCATGCAAAGACGCTCGCCGGTTGCCAGGAGATGTTCGCGGGTATCGTGTTCAGTATTTCTGCTCATGGCCGCACTCTAATAGACCGTTCGGTCTAATGCAAGCGAGTTTATTGCCGACATGCGCTCAGAATATCCAGCTGCTGTTGATAAACGTTTGATTTCACGTCCATCATACCCAGTACGGTCGAGAACAAATTGTCCTGGGAAACCGCATTTTTTGCAGCGTGGTCGCGTAAACACTGTTCATTGATGCCAAAGTTTTTCGCGTAGTCCGGTGACAGCCAAAACATAAACGGAATGTGCGTTTGCTGCTCCGGTGCCAGCATGTACGGCGTACCGTGCAGATAAATGCCGCTTTCACCCAGTGACTCACCGTGATCCGAGAGATAAATCAGGGCGGTGTTCATGCTTGCCTGGCGCGCTTTCAGCGCATCAATGGTTTTGCTGACCATGCTGTCGGTATACAGGATGGTGTTATCATAGGTATTCATCAGCGCCTGATGGTCGCAATCCTGAATTTCATTGGTGTCACAGGTTGGGGTGAATTTACGGAAATTGTCCGGGTAACGGCGATAGTATGCCGGACCGTGGCTCCCCATCAGGTGGATAACCAGCACCGTGTCCTGCTTCAGACCATCCAGCACGTTGTCCAGACGGTAGAAATTCACATCATCAATACAGGATTTGTCTTTGCAGAACTGATCCAGATTCCACTGCGTCATATCGGTATGCGGCACGCGATCGCAGGCGCCTTTACAGCCGCCGTCGTTGTCGCGCCAGAGCAGGTTGATCCCCGCATGCTTCAGCACATCGAGCAGACCTTCCTGATGGTGAGCCAGGTCGGCATCGTATTTGCTGCGCGTCATGCCCGAGAACATGCACGGAACGGAAACGGCGGTTTCGGTGCCGCAAGAGGAGGCCTGCGGGAAGTTAATCACATCCTGCTTTTTCAGCTCCGGGTTCGTTTCACGATTGTAACCATTCAGGGAGTAGTTCGCCGCGCGAGAGGCTTCCCCAACGACCAGCACCAGAACGGTTTTCTTTTGCTGGCCGGTAATCAACGGTCCTTTATGGGCATCTTCGCCAATCCGCACCAGCGTTTGATCGCCTGCAAACCAGCGCATTTTGCTGTACTTCACCACGGCGCTGACATAGTTGGCCGGGGTCACCATTTTGACGATGCTTTTGTTGTTGCGAAACAGCGACGCGTAATCTTTATAAAACAGCGCCGCAATCAGGATAATCACCAGCAGGGCACCGAGCATCGCGGCGACGCGCGTCAGCAGGGCATACCACCATTTCCCGGTACGAATGCGGGTCAACGCCAGCACCACGGAGGGAACGAGGCCTGCGATAACAATCCACAGAATCATCTGCGGGGTCACCAGGGCTGTCGCTTCCTGAGAGTTGGTTTCGAACACGTTCACAATCATGTTCTGATCGATCACCGCGCCGTAGGTGTACATAAAGTAGGTGGCCGCGGCGCATCCGACCGTTAAGACGATCAGCAGCGGCTTACGGATATAGGGGATATTCAGCAGGCTAAAGACAATCACCCAGCCGCAAAACAGCACCAGCGGTACGGACGCGGCAAAGAGGATGTCGTGCAGGTGCGCAGGGGCAATAATGGCCCAGCTGCGCTGGATAAACAGCCCATTAATCAACGTAAAAAAGAGTGCACAGCCCAGAGTAAATTTAATGTCGTTACATTGTAACTTTTTGATTAACCACATCGATCGGTAAACCTGTCATTGTCATGATGGGCCGAGTATAAAGAAGGAAGATTAGTGAAACCTTAATGCCACAAATCTGTGGTATAGGCCTTGCACGTGGCGCGTTTAGCGTCTTCACTGTAGGTGAGAGTGGTTATCAGGAGGTGAGTGTGGCAGAGCAGCTGGAGTTTTTCCCCATCCAGAGCCCGTGCCGGGGGATTTGTCAGGTGGATGAACGCGGATATTGCCGCGGGTGCATGCGTACCCGCGATGAGCGTTTTAACTGGCAAAACTTTAGCGACACGCAAAAGCAGGAGGTGTTACGCCTCTGCCGTCAGCGTCTTCTGCGCAAAATACGCGCAAACAAAGCCGGTGAGACCGAAGAACCCCAGCAACCTTCACTTTTTTAACACGGTAATTGCGTATACTCATGACATCACGTCCTTGAGGAAAATGTTATGGTTCAGCGTATTACCCTTGCCCCCCAGGGGCCAGAATTCTCCCGTTTTGTGATGGGCTACTGGCGCCTGATGGATTGGAATATGTCCCCCCTCCAGCTGGCGAGCTTTATTGAAGAGCATATCGATCTGGGCGTTACCACGGTCGACCATGCGGATATTTACGGTGGCTATCAGTGTGAAGCCGCATTCGGCGAGGCGCTCAAGCTGGTTCCGGCACTCCGCGACCGCATGGAGATCGTCACGAAGTGCGGGATTGCCACCACGGCAAAACCGGAACACGCCCTTGGGCATTACATCACCGACAGCGCGCATATCATCAAGAGCGCTGAGCAGTCGCTGGTCAACCTGGCGACCGACCGTATCGACCTGCTGTTAATCCACCGTCCGGACCCGCTCATGGATGCCGATGAGGTGGCAGAAGCCTTCCTGAACCTGCATCAGAGCGGCAAAGTGCGTCACTTTGGCGTTTCCAACTTTACCCCTGCGCAGTTTGCACTGCTTCAGTCTCGTCTGCCGTTTACCCTGGCCACCAACCAGGTGGAGATCTCCCCGGTACACCAGCCGCTGCTGCTGGACGGTACGCTCGACCAGCTGCAGCAGCTGCGCATTCGCCCGATGGCCTGGTCGTGCCTGGGAGGCGGACGCCTGTTCAATGATGATGAATTCCAGCCGCTGCGCAACGAGCTGGACACCATCGCCCGCGAGCTGAACGCGGAGAGCATCGAACAGGTGGTTTACGCCTGGATCCTGCGCCTGCCGTCAAAACCGCTGCCGATTATTGGTTCTGGCAAAATTGAACGCGTGCGTTCTGCACTGGCCGCTGAAGAGCTGCAGATGACCCGCCAGCAGTGGTTCCGCATCCGCAAGGCTGCGCTGGGTTACGACGTGCCATAAACCGCCAGAAGATGACTTTCCGGTGAAATCTTTGCCCCTGGTATACACTTAAGGGGCAAAAAATAACCAGCGGAGGTCATATGAAGCGTTTTGCTCTGGCAATGGTCGCGCTGGTTGTTTGCGCAGGGGCGCAGGCAGCCAGCGACGAAGTGGAAATGAATCTCGTCACCTCTCAGGGTGTGGGTCAGTCCATCGGTACGGTGAAAATCACGGAAACCGATAAAGGACTGGAGTTCGCTCCCAACCTCAAAGCACTCCCTCCCGGTGAGCATGGTTTTCATGTTCACGCCAAAGGAAGCTGTCAGCCCGCGTTAAAAGAGGGGAAAGCGTCGGCTGCGGAAGCGGCAGGCGGTCACCTTGACCCGCAGCACTCCGGCAAGCATGAGGGCCCCGAAGGCATGGGACATCTGGGCGATCTGCCCGTGCTGGTGGTCAATAACGACGGTAAAGCCACCGATCCCGTTGTCGCGCCGCGGCTGAAAAAGCTGGATGAGGTGAAAGGCAAAGCGCTGATGATCCACGTCGGCGGCGACAATATGTCCGATCAGCCTAAACCGCTTGGCGGCGGCGGGGCGCGTTATGCCTGCGGCGTGATCTGATCCCCAATCGTACCCGGCGGTGGTGCCTGTTCCAGCTGCGACAGCGAGCAGTGCAGCCGCCAGATTATCGAGGCCAAATCGCGGGCGGCGGGGAGATGATGTCGTGCAAGCGTATCGCAGATCCGCTGCAGTTCATTCAGCGTGGCTTCCAGCGGCCGCTGCTGGACCCCGCGTTCGCTCATGACATCGCGCAGCAGGGAGATGCAAACGTCACGCACCTGCGACAGCGGGTCGGAACGCGTTTCCCACCCGCGAAGCTGCCAGACCACGTGCGAGCAGTTCAGCAGCACCACGCCCCAGCGCAGCAGCCAGCGCCGGGAAAGCTCGTCCTGGCTGTTATTGAGCTGGCTGACGTGATGATAAACCAGCGATTCATATTCACTCTCACGAAGATGCGGTTTGCGGCTGAGCTGATCGACAAACCCCCGGCGTAACTCCCGGATATGCCTGCGGCTTTTGCGGGCATCGGAGCCGGGACGCAGCACCGCGAAGGCCAGCCACGCCAGCCCCACGCCAAGGATCTTTGCCAGGTTGTCATTGAGAAAATCGGCGTAATCGTACACCGGTGGATTCGTCACGGAGATAAACGAGCCCATAAAGACAATCAGCTGTCCCCACAGTCCCGCCAGCTTCGGCATCTGCAGCTTGAGTAGCTGCATGGTGGTCAACAGCGGAAAGAGGAACAGCAGGAACTGCCAGAGATCGCTTATCTGCACCATCAGGCCAAACTTCACCACAAAACTGAACAGCGACAGCAGCACCAGGGTGCGCAGCAGGAGCGTCAGCGAGTTAAACGGCGAGGCCGCGACGGAGTAAAGCACGCAGCTGATGGCGGCGAGCGTCAGGGCCGCCGTACCGGACTCCCACTGCGTGGTGATACTCCACGCGCCCACCAGCATCAGCGCGCAAAAGGTGCGAAAACCGCTCCACAGCGCTTCCAGGTAGTCGGTATGGCGGGCGAGAGCCGGGCTCCCGGGAACGTTGAACTCCGTGACCGGCGTGGCGTTCTCTACCGCGTTAATCCAGCGGCTGCTGCGCAGGTAGAGTCGGCAAAAGTAATTCAGACGCTGCCAGAAGGCGCGATGGCGATAATCATATTCATCCACCGGGGCGAGCGGGGCGATTATTCGCGCGACCGTGTAGATGTCTGCATCCGGGCGCGCAAGGGTTGCGAGCAGCGTTTCAATCACCGCGCGCGTGTTTTCCGGCGGCGTTGGCCAGTTGAGCAGCATCCGGCGCAGGCTGGAGATGGCGCTGGTCATGCGCAGCTGCTGGTGCAGCAAATAGTTAAGCAGGGTGTTCTGACGGCGAAAGCGGTAGTGGCTCCAGAACGCCTGAATACGCAGCAGATTCATTGTCAGGATCTGTCCTATCACCTTTTCATGGGCGAGACGGATCTCATCGCTGGTATCCGGTTGCCACAGCAGGCTCGCGTGTTCAAGCAACCGGGTATGCATGGTTTTAAGGGCGGTGATGAGTGCGGTGCCGTCGGAGGTGCTGGGGAGGATCATCATCATAAATCCGCCGCAGAGGATCCCGACAATCACTTCGCAGACGCGCGCCTGTGCAATATCCCACAGCTCGGTGGTATCGAGCACATTCACCACCGGGAAGGCAATAATGGCGGCGGTATAGCCCGCCAGCTGGAAAGCGTAGGCGACGTTGTTGGTGAAATGGGCGCAGGCCCAGGTACAGCATCCCAGCCATGCCGCCATGCTCAGGAGGAACAGCCATGGGTCGTTCAGCGTGTGGCCGGCGATAATTAACGCCGCCGTGGCACCCAGCAGGCTGCCGGCGATACGCCCAAGGCTTTTACTGATCACCCCACCAACGGTGGGAAAACTCACCACTGCGGCAGAGGTCATCGCCCAGTAGGGCTCATCCAGGTTCAGGTAATAGGCGACGGTCAGCGCCAGACACATGGCAATGCCGTTACGCAGCGCGTAGCGCCACTGAGGACGCGTCGCTTTCATCCACGGCGAGTTTTGCCAGGAGAGCGCCTGCAGCTTCATTAAGGGGTTCCGATGGAGACAGTGCAGGTGGTGCCGGATACCAGCGTGATGCCCTGCGGTAAATGGTCAAACTCCACGCGAACAGGCACGCGTTGAGCGAGACGCACCCAGGGGACGTTCGGCTTGATATCCGGCACCAGGCCGGAATCTGTTTCAACGCTTTGATCGTAAATGGCGCGACCAATGCTGGAGACGTGACCCTGTAACCTTTGCGAGCCGCTGTACAGCGTAATCGCTGCTGGCGATCCCTCGCGAATATGCCGAAGCTTGGTCTCTTCGAAGTAGCCCACTACGTAGAAGGAGTGGCTGTCGACCAGGGCGAAAACGGGCTGTCCCGTGGTGGCATAGTTACCCACGCGGGCGGAAAGGTTGGTCACCCATCCATCGACAGGGGCGGTAATCACGGTTTGGGTCAGCTCCCACTGCGCCTGCTTCAGCGTCGCCTCAGCCACGTTGACGCTCGCCTGCATCGCCTTAACGTTGAGGTTGGCGGTGTCTAAATCTTCCGCGGAGATGTAGTTTTGCGACAGGTGACGGCGGCGGTTGGCCTCGTTGTTGGCCTTTGCCAGATCAGACTGGGCTTTTGCCAGCTGCGCCTGGGCATTCAGAATCGCGATGTGGTACGGGGTGTCGTCGATTCGGAATAAAACCTCTCCCTTTTTAACGTACTGGTTATCCTTAACCAGCAGCGACGTAATGCTTCCCGATACCTGCGGGGTAATGCTGACCTGCTCAGCGCGAATCTTACCGTCACGCGTCCAGGGAGACTGCATGTAATAATTCCAGAGCCACCATCCGGCGACCAGCGCAAGGACCAGAACAAACAGGGTGGAAAAGTACTTCAGCGTTTTCAGGGGCATAGTCACCACACGATCAGAACAGCAAGGCCCAGGCATACACAGAGGGCAAACAGGGAAAGATCCATCAGCATGGGATGCCAGATTTCGCCGGAATACATCCAGTCGCGAAGCAGGCGATGCGCGATGAGCCAGAGAATAAAGCCCACCAGCACGGCCTTAAACAGAGGGGGAAAGTAGACTGACGCACCGAAGATCAGGTCCTGGAGGGGTAAACCCTCTGAGCGATGAAAAAAGGTCACGAGCAGAGATCCTTTGCAGTGAACAGAATGCCGTGTTGGCTTGTCTGAGTATGAAGAAGCATCACAATTCAGTGTAAGTCATACTTTTGAGTTAGATGAATGCAGTATTGCATTTGTTTTGCCATTACAAATGCTGCACACTATTCTAAAATCAGTATAATAACTTAGCAAGCTAATTATAAGGAGATGAAATTGGAATCGCCATTAGGTTCTGATCTGGCAAGGTTGGTACGCGTCTGGCGTGCTCTGATTGACCATCGCCTGAAACCTCTGGAATTGACACAGACGCATTGGGTCACGCTGCACAACATTCATCAGCTGCCGCCCGACCAGTCGCAAATTCAACTGGCAAAAGCGATAGGCATTGAGCAACCGTCACTGGTGCGCACGCTTGACCAGCTGGAAGAGAAGGGGCTGATCTCCCGACAAACCTGCGCCAGCGATCGTCGCGCCAAGCGGATAAAACTCACTGAGAAAGCGGCGCCTATCATTACTGAAATGGAAGCTGTGATTACCAAAACGCGCGGTGAAATCCTTTCAGGCGTTTCACCGGCGGAGCTGGAAATGCTCATTAGCCTCATTGCTCGCCTTGAGCAAAACATCCATGAGCTACAGTCTCGCGACTGATCAACACTAAGGTCTTGCAGCAGCAAGGCCTTTTTTTACTTAAAGACCACCACTCGATTACGGCCTGTCTCCTTCGCTTCATACATCGCCTTGTCGGCACTCTCCACGCACGCTTCTGCGGTCACGGACGATGACGTCGCCGTAAATACTCCCATGCTGATGGTAATCGGCTCAGGTAGCTGCCCTCCGCTGCTGGTTTTATCAAAGCTGCTTAGCTTCAACCGAATGCGTTCCGCCACCTGGTGGGCTGCATCTGAAGAGGTGTTGGCCAGCATCAGCACAAACTCCTCACCGCCGATTCGAGCCGCGATGTCCTGCGGGCGTACGGAATCCATCAGCAGATTGGCGACAAACTGTAAGACTTTGTCTCCCTGAAGGTGGCCATAGTTATCGTTGATACGCTTGAAGCGGTCGAGATCGCTGACGATAACCGAAACTGGGCGGCTGGGTTTCGCCATGTCCAGCGCCTGGTTTAACGATTCATAAAAATAGCTGCGGTTATACAGGCGCGTAAGCGTATCGCGAATCGAATTTTGATATGACTGCTGATATTTTAAATGGGAATCGCGGTACAGCATGAAGACGTCGTAGAGCAGTACAAAAATAATCATCAGCGTAGCGACGGTTTCAAATAGCCGGGCGCGATACCACGATATATCTTCAGCATGTCCGCCTACTAACAGCATGGCGAGCGTGACGATATAGCAAACGCACAGGAAATTTCCGCCTACCCAGAATAAATTGCGCACGCGCGTGACAAACATCAGCGTTACTAATGAAACCACCCAGAAGACAATTAAAGAAATATTTATGGATTGGCTCCAGAGCACCATAAACTGACGGGTTTCGTTATCAACCAGGTCAATGGATAACAAGGGCGAGTGACTGGAATATATCCAGGCCAGTCCCACAACGCAGGCGGTAAAGAGAAACGCCCCGCTCACAATTGAGATATGCGCCAACCGTGAAAAGGGGTAATCGCGCGTAGGATAGAGTATTGCCGCAACGATGAACAACACCGCCATTAAAAAGTGGCGGAACATAAAGTAGATCATCGCATCGTTGTAGTTCACGACGTTGAACTGATAGAGGTCTAGCCACGCTGGAAAGCTGGACAGCGTTCCGACCATCAACAGTGCCGAACCGGCAAAGGCAAAGGCGATCGCAATCAGATAGAGCCGCCGCTTATCACACCAGTATTTCATTGCCATAAAGCAGGCAATAAACAGGTGAAACACGAGTAAAAAAATGGTGAGCGTAGGGAACAAAAGAGGCGAGAAGGAGGGAACCCATTCAACCACTTTTGAAAAGAGAGCTTGTAATATTCCGATGACGACAAGGCAACCGAAACAGAACGAGATATAACGACCTTTTAGACAACGACTATTCGCAAGCATATAAGTTTTTACAAAATGAGAAATACATCATGAAGAGGTAATTGCGAAGAGTCTAAGCAAGTAATGCAATAAATACTTTGCGCGGAGACAATATACGATGAGATTAAATATTTGTGGGGCGAATATATTTTGTAAAAATATTCGTATAAGTGATGTATATTGTAAATGGATGTGGCCCAATGGCCACATCCATTTTTAATTAACGTGGAGAAACGGTCACCTGGCTTCCGTTGCTTGCCAGCACAACGCGCTGACCTGCGGAGAAGCGGGTGCTGCCTTGTTTCTGAACAACCATAATGGTGCTGCCGTCGTCTTTACGAATTTCCAGCTCAACGCCCTGGGTTTTGTTCATCGCACCCTGAACACCCTGGCCTGCTACACCACCGGCCACTGCGCCTGCGGCTGTTGCCAGAGAACGGCCCGTACCGCCGCCGACGGTATTACCTAGGAAACCACCCAGAACGGCACCGCCGATGGCGCCCATCACGTTGTTTTCATCACCACCCTGAATCTGTACAGGGCGTGCGTTAACAACGGTACCGTAAGTCACGTTCTGAACCTGTTTCGCTTCAGAAGCGCTATAAACGTCGCCAGAAAGTGAACTGTCATTCACACAGCCAGCCAGAGTTAAACCAATCAGCGAAACGCCCAGTACACGTAAAATCATTTGAATCTCCTGTTCACCAAAAACGCCCGATGGGGGGCATCCGTTATGGCTAAATTATATGGCATAAGGGGCCATCGTTCATATCTTTGCACTAACAATAGGAAAATTGTACTTGAATTTGACTTAACGAGACATAAACAGGATCCGCCCACGCTACCCGTCTGACATTGTTAAAAAATATTATTGCCGGATGGCAAAGCGACGCCGTTTATGGTTGAGTGGATATCCTTAGCCCACGCAACGTAAGGAAAGCGCATGAAATCGGGTCGCTACATTGGTGTGATGTCAGGCACCAGTCTGGATGGGGTAGATGTCGTTCTGGCTGCCATTGATGAGAACATGGTGGCGCAGCAGGCGAGCCTGACCTGGCCAATCCCCATTTCACTGAAAGAGGATATTCTCAGTATCTGTCAGGGGCAGCAGCTGACCCTTTCGCAGCTTGGACAGCTGGATGTCCGCCTGGGGGCGCTGTTTGCAGATGCGGTGCAGGCTTTGATGCAAAAAGAACATCTTCGTCCGCAAGATGTGGTGGCCATCGGGTGTCACGGACAAACGGTCTGGCATGAACCCATCGGCGATGCCCCGCACACCCTGCAAATCGGCGATAACAACCAGATTGTGGCGAAAACGGGCGTCACGGTGGTCGGCGATTTCCGTCGTCGCGATATAGCCCTTGGCGGACAGGGCGCACCGCTGGTGCCCGCGTTTCATCAGGCGCTGCTGGCGCACCCTTCAGAACGGCGCATGGTGCTCAACATTGGTGGGATCGCCAATCTGTCGATGCTTATTCCGGGGCAGCCGGTCCGCGGCTACGATACCGGTCCGGGCAATATGTTAATGGATGCCTGGATCTGGCGTCAGTGCGGGCAACCGTATGATAAAAACGCGGAGTGGGCGAGTGAGGGTAAGGTGATTCTCCCGCTGCTGCAGTCCATGCTGAGCGATCCTTATTTTGCCTTACCGGCACCGAAAAGCACGGGGCGTGAATACTTCAACTTTGGCTGGCTTGAGCGCCAGCTGGCGTCATTCCCGGCGCTCGCGCCGCAGGATGTTCAGGCGACGCTTGCCGAGCTTACGGCCGTGTCGATTTCTGAACAGGTGCTGCTTAGCGGCGGATGTGAACGCCTGCTGGTGTGCGGCGGGGGAAGCCGTAACCCGCTGGTGATGGCGCGTCTTGCCGGGCTGCTGCCGGGTACCGAAGTGTCGACGACCGATGAGGCCGGCATCAGCGGGGATGATATGGAGGCGCTGGCCTTTGCCTGGCTTGCCTGGCGCACCGTTGCCGGGCTGCCGGGCAATTTACCGTCGGTCACCGGCGCGCGCGAGGCGAGCGTGCTAGGGGCGATTTTCCCGGCAAATCCGCGTCATAATCAGAGTTAACTGAAATTCAGCGCGGCGCGTCGTCGTTAGAATGGAACGAAACAGGGGGGCAGCCATGCCCTCCAGGACCAGGATAGTCTTCGGAATATGCCCATGAAAAAACTTCTTCTTATTGCCGCCCCTTTGCTGCTGTCAGGATGCAGCGTCTACAACCAGCTCGTTGAGCGCATGCAGACCGATACCCTGGAATATCGCTGCGACGAAAAACCGCTGACCGTGAAGCTGAACAATCCGCGCCAGGAAGCCAGTTTTGTTTACGACAATAAATTGCTGACGCTGAAGCAGGGCATTTCGGCCTCGGGCGCACGCTACACCGACGGTATCTATGTCTTCTGGTCGAAAGGCGACAGCGCCACGGTCTACAAACGCGACCGTATTGTGCTGAACAATTGCCAGCTCGAAAATCCGAAGCGTTGAGATTTTTACAGGGGCGGCGCACAATAGCGCCACCCACTCTCAATGTCAGCTAACGCCATGTCAGATAACGACGAACTGCAGCAAATTGCGCATCTGCGCCGTGAATACACCAAAGGCGGCCTGCGTCGCCAGGATCTTCCCGCTGAACCCCTCGTGCTTTTTGAACGCTGGCTGAAACAGGCCTGCGAAGCGAAACTTGCCGACCCAACGGCGATGGTTGTCGCAACGGTAGATGAAAACGGTCAACCGTATCAGCGTATCGTATTGCTCAAGCATTATGACGAGAAAGGGCTGGTGTTCTATACCAACCTTGGCAGCCGCAAAGCGCATCATCTGGAAAACAATCCGCGTATCAGCCTGCTGTTCCCGTGGCACATGCTGGAACGTCAGGTCATGGTGACCGGCAAAGCGGAACGTCTCTCGACGCTGGAAGTGGTGAAGTATTTCCACAGTCGTCCGCGTGACAGCCAGATTGGCGCCTGGGTATCAAAACAGTCCAGCCGCATTTCCGCTCGCGGCGTGCTGGAAAGTAAATTCCTCGAGCTGAAGCAGAAGTTCCAGCAGGGTGAAATCCCGCTGCCGAGCTTCTGGGGTGGTTTCCGCATCCCGATTGAGCAAATCGAATTCTGGCAGGGGGGCGAACATCGCCTGCACGACCGCTTTTTATACCAGCGCGAGAATGGCGGCTGGAAAATCGACAGACTGGCGCCGTAATCCCCGAAATTTGTTGATTTAAGCGCTAGCGCACACCGCGCTTGCGCTTTATTCTATGGTCCTTTCGCATCAGGCGAAAAGTCGTGTACCGGCAAAGGTGCAGTCGTTTATACATGGAGAATTTGATGGCAAGCAGTAACTTGATTAAACAATTGCAAGAGCGGGGCCTCGTGGCCCAGGTGACGGACGAGGAAGCGTTAGCAGAGCGACTGGCGCAAGGCCCGATCGCGCTCTATTGCGGCTTCGATCCCACCGCTGACAGCTTGCATTTGGGGCATCTTGTTCCATTGTTATGCCTGAAACGCTTCCAGATGGCGGGCCATAAGCCTGTTGCCCTGGTGGGCGGCGCGACCGGTCTGATTGGTGACCCAAGCTTTAAAGCCGCTGAGCGTAAACTGAACACCGAAGATACCGTGCAGGAGTGGGTCGATAAGATCCGCAAACAGGTTGCACCGTTCCTCGACTTCAACTGTGGCGATAACGCCGCGATTGCCGCGAACAACTACGACTGGTTTGGCAGCATGAACGTGCTGACCTTCCTGCGCGACATCGGCAAGCACTTCTCTGTTAACCAGATGATTAACAAAGAGGCCGTGAAGCAGCGTCTGAACCGTGACGACCAGGGTATCTCCTTTACCGAGTTCTCCTACAACCTGCTGCAGGGCTATGACTTTGCCTGCCTGAACAAACTGCACGGTGTTTCCCTGCAGATTGGCGGTTCTGACCAGTGGGGTAATATCACCTCCGGTATCGACCTGACCCGTCGCCTGCACCAGAATCAGGTCTTTGGTCTGACCGTTCCGCTGATTACCAAAGCAGACGGTACCAAATTTGGTAAAACCGAAGGCGGCGCGGTATGGCTCGATCCGAAGAAAACCAGCCCGTACAAATTCTACCAGTTCTGGATCAACACGGCGGATGCAGATGTTTATCGCTTCCTGAAGTTCTTCACCTTTATGGATATTGAAGACATCAATGCGCTGGAAGAAGAAGACAAGAACAGCGGTAAAGCGCCACGCGCGCAGTACGTGCTGGCGGACGAAGTGACCAAACTGGTTCACGGTGAAGAAGGTCTGGCCGCGGCAAAACGCATTACCGCAAGCCTGTTCAACGGTACCCTGAGCGATCTGAGCGAAGCGGACTTCGAACAGCTGGCGCAGGACGGCGTGCCAATGGTTGAGATGGAGAAAGGGGCTGACCTGATGCAGGCGCTGGTGGATTCTGAGCTGCAGCCTTCCCGCGGTCAGGCGCGTAAAACCATCGCCTCAAACGCGATCACCATCAACGGTGAAAAGCAGGCTGACCCGGAATACACCTTTGTTGATGGCGACCGTCTGTATGGCCGCTACACCCTGCTGCGTCGCGGTAAGAAAAACTACTGCCTTGTCTGCTGGAAATAATTAACAGTCTCGAGGGGCGTGGGAAACCACGCCCCTTTTGTTTTTTCAGGGTTTGGTAAGCATAAAATGAAGAACATCCTCGCCATTCAGTCCCACGTTGTTTTTGGACATGCTGGCAACAGCGCTGCGGAATTCCCGATGCGCCGCCTCGGCGTCAACGTCTGGCCCCTCAATACCGTTCAGTTCTCTAACCACACGCAGTATGGCAAATGGACCGGCTGCGTGATGCCGCCTTCGCACCTCACCGAGGTTGTGCAGGGCATTGCCGATATCGACCAGCTTAAGCGCTGTGACGCCGTATTGAGCGGTTATCTTGGTTCAGCGGAGCAGGGGGAACATATCCTCGGCATCGTGCGTCAGGTAAAGGCTGCCAACCCGTCGGCAAAATACTTCTGCGACCCCGTTATGGGCCATCCGGAAAAAGGCTGTATCGTGGCGCCAGGCGTGGCAGAATTCCACGTTCGCCATGCGCTGCCCGCCAGCGATATCATTGCGCCAAACCTGGTCGAACTGGAAATTCTCTGCGAGCATCCGGTTAACAGCGTAGAAGAGGCCGTAAGCGCGTCACGCGAGCTGATCGCGCAGGGGCCTGAGGTTGTGCTGGTAAAACACCTCGCGCGCGCAGGGCTAAGCCAGGATCGCTTTGAGATGCTGCTGGTGACGAAAGAGGATGCCTGGCATATCAGCCGCCCGCTGGTGGATTTTGGCCCGCGTCAGCCGGTGGGCGTGGGCGATGTGACCAGCGGGCTGCTGCTGGTGAAACTGCTTCAGGGTGCAACGGTGAGGGACGCGCTGGAGCACGTTACGGCAGCGGTGTACGAAATTATGATTGCGACGAAAGAGATGCAGGAATATGAACTGCAGGTGGTCGCGGCACAGGATCGTATCGCGAAGCCGGAGCACTATTTCAGCGCAACCCAGCTTTAAACGATGCCGGGTGGCGCTGCGCTTACCCGGCCTACAAAACCCGTAGGCCCGTGCCAGCGCAGCGCCGCCGGGCGATATTAGTTAAGACCTTCCGCTTTCAGCGCCGCAGCCACCGCAGGACGTTCAGCCACGCGTTTCATATACGATGCAATGTGGTCTAACCCTTCCAGATTCAGCTTAACCGCACGTGCCCAGCGCAGCACGGTGAAGAGATACGCATCAGCGATCGTGAAGCGCGAGCCGCCAATCCACTGTTCGTCTTTCAGCGATTCGTTAACGTACTGCAGCTTTTTCTCCAGCAGGGCGCGCAGGGTCGGCTTAAACTCTTCCGGCGTATCCGGGCGGAACAGCGGCGTAAAGCCTTTGTGCAGCTCGGTGGCAATGTAGTTCAGCCATTCCAGCGTTTTATAGCGAGAAATCGTACTGACCGGTGCCAGCAGCTGGCGATCGGGCACGCTATCGGCCAGGAACTGCATAATCGCCACGCCTTCGGTCAGCAGGGTACCGTCATCCAGCAGGAGCGCCGGAACCTGTCCTTTCGGGTTAATGGCAAGAAAGTCATCGCCGTTTTCCAGACGTTTTTTCATCAGATCAACGCCATCCAGCGTGAAATCTTTGCCGCTCTCGCGCAGGGTGATATGGGAAGCAAGAGAGCACGCGCCCGGTTTGTAGAACAGTTTCATCGGTAACTCCTTTTCGCTGAGGTTTCAGCTATGTTAGTGCGCAAACGGATAAAAAAAAAGCCGCTAATCAATTAGCGGCTTCTGGTCAGTCGTTTCTCACGGATTTCACGCAGTAGCGGTTTTGGTCGCCTTAGCGGTCTTGTCGTCGTCCTGAGTCATGCGATTCAGTTTCGGTGCGGTCAGCAGCATCAGAGCGGCAATAACGGCAGTCGCGATACCAATCTGCATGAACACGGTACCGTAGACGTTCAGGGAAACCAGTGGGTCAGTGACGTTTTCCGGCACGGCCATCAGGTTCGCAATCTTACCGGCGATAATTGCTGCACCGGCAGTGGTCAGGAACCAGCTACCCATAATGAAGCCCATCAGACGCTGCGGAACCAGCTGTGCAACCATTGCCAGACCCAGACCAGAGATCATCAGTTCGCCGATAGACTGCAGCGCGTAGCTCAGGATCAGCCAGTTAACGGATACGATACCGGCGTCGGTAGCAAATTTGGTACCCAGCGGCAGCACCAGGAACGCGCCGGAGCACAGCACCATACCGATAGCAAACTTGTGCGGCATTGGCAGACGGTCGCCCATCTTGTTATAGATCGCGGCCAGAATCGGGCTACCAATCATGATCCAGAACGGGTTCAGTGCCTGATACTGCTCCGGTTCGAACGCGATGCCCAGAATAGAGTGCTCAACGTTACGAATGGCGAAGAAGTTCAGAGAGGTTGGCATCTGGCTGTACAGCACGAAGAAGATAATCGCTTCCAGCATCAGAATGAAGGCCACGATCATCTTACGACGGGCAGCACCCTGCATAGCGAATGCTTCTTTCGCGAAGATAACCACGATACCCAGCGCCACAACGCCCAGAACGGCACGTGCGATACCCTGGTTGTGCAGCAGCCAGGTAGCGATGGCCGCCAGGACCACAACACCTACGATGGTCGCCAGCAGTTTGCCCATATGCACAGGCTCGAAGTCTGGTTTTGAACCGTAGTTTTTAACCCAGCTGCGGCAGAACAGGAAGTTCACCACGGTGATCAGCATACCGACGAAGCTCAGTGCAAACGCCACGCTCCAGCCGAATTTCGCTGCGAGCCATGGGGTTGCCAGCATCGAGAAGAACGAACCGATGTTGATGGACATGTAGTACATGGTAAATGCACCGTCCAGACGCGGGTCATCTTTGCTGTAGCAGGTAGAGAGCAGGGAAGACGGGTTCGCTTTGAACAGACCGTTACCCACGGCGATCGTGGCCATGCCCATATACACGACAGCGGCATCATGCCCTGACCATGCTACCAGTCCATAGCCAATCGCCAGAACAATGGCGCCCAGCATAATGACGCGCTTAGTACCCAGAACTTTATCACCCAGCCAGCCGCCGATAGCAACCAGACCATAGACCAGGGCACTGAAGGAGGAGAACAGCGTGATGGAATCGGCTTCGGACATACCCAGCTGTTTCACCAGGTAAACCGCCATGATCCCTTGCAGGCCGTAGTAACCAAAACGCTCCCATAACTCGATAGAGAAGATGAGATAGAACGCTTTAGGTTGTTTAAAAGCGTTCAGACTCACGCTTTCATCTGTTGGTTTATTGTTTGCAGTCGACACATATACCTCTTTTTTTACATCCCATATTAACGGGGGTGTTCATAGCGTGATGGCCGTAGTCCATACGCCTTATAGTTATATTGGGAGGAGAAACGGCGGGTAATGTTCACTATCCTGCCCCATCTGGCAATACGTTTGTAATAATCTGTTACATATATCCTGAGTGGTATAATCGTCGGTTCATGCAAATGTTATTCAGCGTTAAATTTCATACGCTGAGTAAAGGTAGTTTTTTCGACTGGTAATCACCGGTCAGTACGGGCTGTTGGCGATATGTTCTGCTATTTGCCGCTTGTGGCAGTGATATAGCCCATATTCTGAAAAATAGCTGGTCTTATCGTCGGCAAAGAAAGAGGAGTGTCTTGTCAGATAAAGGGTTTAGGTCGATTTTGACAACAAAAATACAACATGAAGTTATCAGGGTGATCGCGATCACAGATGTATAGAAATTTTCGGCTATGAAAAAACTATTAACCTGTTTCAGCGTTAAAGGGCCGAATAAGTGACAGGTGAGGCGAAACGAAAGGCGAACAAATAACGGTCAAAAGAAGAGCGTTTGAAAGCCCTTCTTTAATCAGGGGATTGAGATGCCTCAGGGATATACTTTTTCTTTGTATTCGCAGAGATCTTCAATAATGCAGGAGCCGCAGCGAGGCTTACGGGCAATACACGTGTAACGACCGTGCAGAATCAGCCAGTGATGGCAGTCAACCTTAAATTCCGCCGGAACCACTTTCAGCAGCTTCTCTTCGACCTGCTCGACATTTTTCCCCGGCGCGAAGTTGGTCCGGTTAGACACGCGAAAGATATGCGTATCGACGGCGATAGTGGGCCAGCCAAACGCGGTATTGAGCACCACGTTCGCCGTTTTACGCCCCACGCCCGGCAAGGCTTCCAGCGCGGCACGGTCTTCCGGCACTTCGCCTCCGTGCTGCTCCAGCAGGATCCGGCAGGTCTTGATGACGTTCTCGGCTTTGCTGTTAAACAGGCCGATGGTTTTGATATAGGACTTCACGCCTTCCACGCCCAGCTCCAGCATGGCCTTCGGCGTATTGGCGACCGGATAGAGCAGGGCGGTGGCTTTATTGACGCTCACGTCGGTAGCCTGCGCAGAGAGCAACACGGCGATCAGCAGCTCAAACGGGGAGGTAAAATTCAGCTCCGTCGTCGGGTGCGGGTTCTCGTCCCGCAGACGGGTCAGGATCGCAATGCGCTTTTCTTTATTCATGAGGCCTTCTCGGGTGTCCCTTCCAGAACGCTGCGCTCAGCCGCGCGGCGCTTACGTTTCTCGTCAATCAGGTATTTTATCGCCAGCATCATGCCAAGACCAATAAACGCGCCGGGCGGCAGCATCGCCAGCAGGAATGGCGTATCGGTGTGGAACACTTCAATACGCAGCGCTTTAGCCCAGCCGCCCAGCAGCGCATCAGCGCCGTCGAACAGCGTACCGTTGCCGAGGATCTCGCGCAGCGAGCCCAGCACGAACATGGCGCAGGTGGCACCCATGCCAATAGAAAAACCGTCCAGCGCCGACATGGCCGGACTGTTTTTCACCGCAAAGGCTTCCGCACGCCCGACCACGATACAGTTGGTGACGATAAGGGGAATGAAGATCCCGAGCGACTGGTACAGACCAAACGCGTAGGCGTTAATCAGCATCTGAACAATACTGACCACCGACGCAATGATCATGACGTAAATAGGAATACGAATTTCCGACGGCGTCCAGCGGCGCAGGGCAGAGATGGAGAGGTTGGTCAGGGTCAATACCAGCGTGGTTGCCAGACCCAGACCGAGCGCGTTGGTGGCGGTGGATGTCACCGCCAGCAGTGGGCACATGCCCAGAAGCTGAACCAGCGCGGAGTTGTTTTTCCACAACCCCTGGACAATAACCTCTTTAACCTGGCTCATGATTACTCCTCACAGGCCGGAAGATTGTTGATTTGCGCGGGCAGCGTTTCAGCGTACAGCCCGGCTCGTTTTACGGCATTCACCACCGCACGTGGGGTGATGGTCGCCCCGGTGAACTGGTCAAACTCGCCGCCATCTTTCTTCACCGCAAACGCGGTGTCATCTTCACCATGGATCACTTTACCGGCAAAGTGCAAAATCCAGTCGCTCAGACGGGTTTCAATTTTATCGCCAAGACCCGGCGTTTCATGGTGTTCCGTCACGCGGGTGCCCAGTATGGTGCCGGAGAAATCGCTGCCCACAAGCAGTTGAATGGCACCGGAATAGCCGTCAGGCGCCGTCGCTTCCATCACCGCGCCGACCGGTTTATCCCCTTTGCGGGCAATAAAGAGGCGGTGCGGCCCTTTCCCAAGCTGCGGCGCGTCTACCACAAAGCAGCTTTTTTGCAGGTCGTTATCGTAGAATTCCGCCGGGATCACCTGATCGAACAGCGCCTTTTGCTGCTTCGAGGCCTGCTCTTCGATGGTCGTTTTGGTCAGCGCATTAACCAGCGCCGTCAGCCCTGTCAGGACCGCGGCGAAGACAGCCAGCGTGACGCCGTGTTTTTGCATCGTTTTGAACATGGCGAGACCCTTAGCGATGACCGTACACGCGCGGACGCGTGTAATAGTCGATGAGCGGAACGGTAATGTTGGCAAGCAGGACGGCAAAAGCCACGCCGTCCGGGTACCCGCCAAAGCTGCGGATGAGCCAGACCAGCAGGCCTGCCAGCGCGCCGAAGATCAGGCGCCCGCGGTTAGTCGTTGAGGCCGTCACCGGATCCGTCAGGATAAAGAAGGCACCCAGCATGGTCGCGCCGGAGAGCAGGTGCAGCTGCGGGCTGGCCAGTGATTCAGGAGAGAATACCCAGCCCAGCGTGGCGCAGACCGCCAGCGTCACGAGGAAGCTGACCGGAATATGCCAGCGGATGGCTTTCTGCTGCAGCAGGAACAGGCCGCCCAGCAGATACGCCAGGTTGACCCACTGCCAGCCAGCTCCCGCCAGTACGCCGCTGTAGATGGCGGATTTCATGATCTGCTCAACGCTGTGCCCGGCATGCAGGGACGTTTTAAAGGTATCAAGCGGCGTCGCCTGGCTGATCCCGTCCACGCCCATGCGCAGCGCGTTCATATCGGCACCGAGTGCCGTATGGCCGGTAAAGATCACGTGCAGAGCATCCATGAAGCCCGGAACTGTGGCCGCAATCTCGTGCGGTGGCAGCCAGCTGGTCATCTGTACCGGGAAGGAGATCAGCAGCACCACGTAGCCAATCATCGCCGGGTTAAACGGGTTATGGCCCAGTCCACCATACAGCTGTTTGGCAATGATCACCGCAAA
The DNA here is from genome assembly GCF_052974705.1 of Enterobacter sp. fkY84-1. Lineage (NCBI taxonomy): Bacteria > Pseudomonadati > Pseudomonadota > Gammaproteobacteria > Enterobacterales > Enterobacteriaceae > Enterobacter > Enterobacter sp. fkY84-1. Next base: position 1,999,459 of record NZ_CP169393.1, read on the forward strand.
CACGGTGCCGAGGACCACCATCCACCATGGGGCAAACGGCGGGATACTGATCGCCAGCAGCAGCCCGGTCAGCAGCGCGGAGTTATCGGCCAGAATGCGGGAGACCGCCGCCTTGCGCAGCTTAAGGACAAGGGCTTCCGCCGCTAAGGCGCTGGCACAGCCCAGGATTATCTGGAACAGGGTTCCCCAGCCGAAAAACCAGCACTGAACGGCAATGCCCGGCAGCGCCGCCAGGCAGACCAGCATCATGATGCGCGATGTCTGGCGCTGATTGTGGGTGTAAGGGGAGCTTGCGATTCTGAAAACCATTTAATCCTCGTTAACTGCTTGCTGTGCGGCTTTCTTTGCCTGAACGCGCGCAATGGCGGCGGCGACGGCGGCTTTGCGCGGGTCATCGTTGGCGGCCTGCGGCTGCTCATCCTGCTGCGCCGCTTTGCGGGCTTTAGCGCGGGCAATCGCCGCTTCAACGGCGGCTTTACGCGGATCGACCGGCGCGTCGGGTTCTGCGGTTGGCGTCTGCTGCGCCGCTTTGCGGGCTTTAGCACGGGCAATCGCTGCCTCTACGGCCGCTTTGCGAGGGTCGACCGCTTCCTGCTCAACCACCACGCTTTGCTCACCGGCTTTGCGGGCTTTAGCGCGGGCTATCGCCGCCTCAACGGCGGCTTTACGCGGGTCGATCCCCGTCTCTGCCTGGACCGTTTGCGCTTTATCAGCCTGACGGGCGCGTGCCTGAGCTTTACGCGCTTCACGCGCCGCAATCGCTTCGCTGTTGTCCGGCTTCTCGCCGGCTGGGATCACCACAGGCTGCGCCGCGGTCGCTTTTTTCTCGCGAACGCGGGCCAGTGCGGCGTTAATCGCATCCTGATCTTTCTCGCCGGGCTGAACGGCGGCCTGCTTATGGCGCTCCTGACGGGCGATCTTCTCGCGTTCCAGTCGCGCCTGGCGCGCTTCAAAGCGTGCCTTGGCTTCCGCCGCGCGTTTTTCTTCCATGGAGATGGCATAAATTTCCGCCTTCTCCTGGCGGAAATACTGCACCAGAGGAATGTTGCTAGGGCAGACCCAGGCGCAGGCGCCGCATTCGATGCAGTCGGCCAGGTTATGGGCTGTCGCCTTGTCGTGCAGCTGGCCTTTGCTGTACCAGTACAGCTGCTGTGGGAGCAGATCCGCCGGGCAGGCGTCGGCACAGGCGCTGCAGCGAATACAGCCTTTTTCTTCCTGCTCTTCACCCATCTCGGTCGGGGAAGGGGCGAGCATGCAGTTGGTGATTTTGACTACCGGCACATCGAGCCACGGCAGAGTAAAGCCCATCAGCGGGCCGCCCATGATCACCATCTGGTCGCTTGACGGGCAAAACTCAGCCTGCTCCAGCAGGTGACGCACCGGCGTACCCAGACGCGCCCAGACGTTGCCCGGACGAGAGACCGCTTCCCCGGTCAGCGTTACCACGCGTTCGGTCAGCGGCTCGCCGTCGATCACCGCGCGCTTCACGGCGTACGCGGTCCCGACGTTCTGCATCAGCACGCCGATATCTGAAGAGCGTCCGCCGTGCGGAACCTGCTTGCCGGTGAGAATTTGCGTCAGCTGTTTAGCACCGCCAGAGGGGTATTTGGTCGGGATAACGCGCAGGCTAATATCGTGATTGCCCGCCAGCACGGCGCGCAGCATTGAGATAGCCTGCGGTTTATTGTCTTCGATACCAATCAGCACTTCTCGCGGCTGCAGAATGTGCGCGAGGATGCGGATGCCTTCCACCACCTGGGCGGCGCAGTCCTGCATCAGACGATCGTCGGCGGTGATGTACGGCTCGCATTCGGCGGCGTTGATAATCAGCGTCTGAATGTTATCGCCACCGCCGCGCAGCTTGACGCCGGTCGGGAAGCCTGCGCCGCCGAGGCCAGCAACGCCGAACTGATGAATGCGCTCGATAAGCGCCTCGCGGCTGCGGGAGCGGTAGTCGCTCCAGCCATCGCGGTCGATCCAGCGGTCTTCGCCGTCGGCTTCAATAATCACGCTCAGCTCTGCGAGCGCTGACGGATGCGCCACCGTATGAGGCGCGATAGCGACCACCTTACCGGAGGTGGGGGCGTGCACCGGCAGCATACGTCCGCGACCAAAGGTCAGCGGCTGACCGCGAAGAACCGTATCGCCTTCTTTCACGCACAGCTCACCCTCAGCGCCAATGTGCTGCTTGAGCGGCATGACGAAACGGGTCGCCAGCGGTATTTGACGCAGCGGCGTGCCGTTAGACTGGGTTTTCATCTCCGGTGGGTGAATACCGCCGTCAAAGTCCCAAATCTTCTCTTTTCTGAAAGCAGAAAATAACTTAAGCATGTTGTTCCACAGGAATATTGCGAACCGGAATGGTTTGAAGATCCCATTTCCAGCTTTCGGTAGTCGTTTCAACCGGGCGCAGCTCGATACATTGCGTCGGGCAGGGGGCTACGCAGAGGTTACAGCCGGTGCACAGGTCCGCCACCACGGTGTGCATGGCGCGCGTGGCGCCAACAATGGCGTCGACCGGGCAGGCCTGAATACATTTGGTACAGCCGATGCAGTTCGCTTCGTCGATCACGGCCAGCGCGCGGACCGGCTCCTGCACGTCCGCGTCGCCATCAACCGGCTGCGGATCAACGTTAAGCAGGGCGGCAATTTTCAGCATGACTGCTTCGCCGCCGGGGGCGCAGCGGTTAATTTTTTCGCCCTGGATGCCTACCGCTTCAGCGTAAGGGCGGCAGCCCGGGTAGCCACACTGCCCGCACTGGCTTTGCGGCAGAAGCTCATCAATTTTCTCAACAACGGGATCGTCCTCTACCGCGAAACGGCGGGAGGCGTAACCCAGGATAAGGCCAAACACCAACCCCAGGACGCTGATAGAGGCGATGGCAATCCAGATAGCATTCATTACAACTTCACCAGACCACTAAAGCCCATAAAGGCCAGAGACATTAAACCGGCGGTGACCAGCGCAATCGCGTTACCGCGGAAGGGCGCAGGAATATCCGCTGCTGCCAGGCGCTCGCGAATAGAGGCAAACAGAACCATGACCAGAGAGAAACCGACAGCCGCAGAAAAACCATACAGCGCCGATTGCATAAAGTTATGACCCATGTTGATGTTCAGCAGCGCCACGCCGAGAACGGCGCAGTTAGTGGTGATCAGCGGCAGGAAGATGCCCAGCAGGCGATAGAGCGCCGGGCTGGTTTTGCGCACCACCATTTCGGTAAACTGCACCACCACCGCGATAACCAGAATAAAGGCCAGCGTACGGAGATAGGTTAACCCCAGCGGGATGAGGATCCAGGTATCAATCCACCACGCGCAGATGGACGCCAGCGTCATGACGAAGGTCGTCGCCAGCCCCATACCCATTGCCGTTTCCAGCTTTTTGGAAACGCCCATAAACGGGCACAGGCCAAGGAACTTCACCAGAACGAAGTTGTTAACCAGCACGGTGCCGACAAAGAGCAGTAAGTAATCGGTCATTATTTAGCCTGAAATAAAAAAGCCGCCTATTATCGGACAAACCCAGGCAGGCGACAACAGGTTATCTGTAGGGTTATTACGGGTTCACGAAGGTGTTTTTCACCCGCGTCGAACGCTTGAAGTAGGGCACCAGCAGCGCCGCGGCCAGCAACGGGAAAAGCAGCTGACGAACGGCCAGCGCGTCTGAAACGGGCGAAAAAGCAAACGCCTTCACCGCCAGCAGGACCGAAACCAGCAGCCAGATAATGTAGTGCTTAGGCACATTCTTACGGCGCTTAAAGAAGGCGATGGTCAGCCACAGCGTGTAGTACCACATCCCGATCGCGAAAACGAACGACACAAACCACAAAGCAATATTAGGCACGCTTTGCGACAACAGAGTCTGAATGGCGTGAGGGGTAATCAGTGCGGTGGTATAAAGCAGCAGCGCAAGTGATGCGCTTAATAAGGCAACCAGCAGCCATGCCAGTGGGGCGATTAACCAGCCTCCAATGCGTTCTCCAGGCGTTGCGGTCATGAACTCTCCCATAATCTGCGCGAAATGTTGTACAGCCAGTTGGCAGGGCGGAGAGTATATAACATTTCGCGCGGATGGCTACTTTCTTATAAAACGTAACGCCACACGGACTTTGGCACTTCGCCGACGTTGAACAAACGGCCACCGGAGACCAGCTCCGCACGGCGATGGTCAGCGGCGCGATACATATTAATGATTTCCTGATTATCCGACAGGGTGTAGTTCAGATGGTCAAACAGTTTTTCCAGGCTCTCAAGCGAATTGATCTTGCGAAATTTTAATAAATAGTCCTGAACTGTCATATTAATAAGTTTCCATATAAAAGTGAGTAATACCAGTTAAGGTAATTCGTTCGAATAATAAACGGATTAATAAAGACGTAAACAGCCCACTCAGGTAACGCGACGAAATTAGGAGTTTTCTTTGCTGAAATTCAGGCATCAGACGATGCCTGGAAGAGAAGGTTAACCGTGTTCACCAGGGCTGGCAATAAGTAACTGACATATTATGTCACTCTTTATTGCAGTAACCGGTTACTTAGGTTGAGCGACGGTGACAGGCTCCGGCGGCTGGTAGTTATCGATATGGCTGGCAACGCCCAGCAAAATGACCGACACCCCAAGGACAATCCATCCCGCTAATTCAATGATTCGATTAATAATTGACGTCATGATGTGTAATTGTACTTTATCCATAAAGACAGGGCGCAAATGTTACAGCGACGTTTCTCTGACGGCAAGGGCTTTGGGAACGGTTCCCTTAAACAAAATCAGTAGGTTAATACTATGTAACAAAAACAATCCGTATAACCTGCTATTTTACGTCATACGGCACATTATTAATCCGTGATAATGCCAGACTAGCCAGTGTGAAATAAGAACGACTTAAAAGAGGATGACACTATGAGTGATAATATCCGCGTTGGGCTTATTGGTTACGGGTACGCGAGCAAAACGTTTCATGCGCCTCTGATAGCCGGGACGCCGGGGATGGCGCTGGCGGCGGTATCCAGCAGCGACGCTGCTAAAGTCCATGCAGACTGGCCTTCTGTGCCGGTTGTCTCCGAGCCAAAACATCTTTTCAACGATCCAAACATTGATTTAATCGTCATTCCCACGCCGAACGATACCCACTTTCCGCTGGCAAAGGCCGCGCTGGAAGCCGGGAAGCATGTGGTTGTCGATAAACCCTTTACCGTGACATTGTCACAGGCTCGCGAGCTGGATGCGCTGGCAAAGAGTCTGGGCAGGCTGCTGTCGGTGTTCCATAACCGACGCTGGGACAGCGATTTTCTGACGGTAAAACGGCTTCTCAGTGAAGGTACGTTAGGGGAGATCCTCTTTTTTGAGTCTCACTTTGACCGCTTTCGCCCGCAGGTACGAAACCGCTGGCGCGAGCAGGCCGGTCCTGGCAGCGGTATCTGGTATGATTTAGCCCCGCATCTGCTGGATCAGGCCGTCAATCTCTTTGGCCTGCCGGTGAGCATGACGGTCGATCTGGCCCAGCTCAGGCCCGGTGCGCAGACGACCGATTACTTCCACGCGGTGCTCAGTTACCCGCAGCGGCGAATTGTGCTGCACGGGACGATGGTCGCGGCGGCAGAATCTGCCCGTTACATTATTCACGGCACGCGCGGCAGCTACGTGAAGTTTGGTCTCGATCCGCAGGAAGACAGGCTGAAAAACGGTGAGCGTCTGCCGCAGGAAGACTGGGGCTATGATATGCGCGACGGCGTCGTCACGCGGGTGGAAGGCGAGGAGCTGGTCGAGGAGACCTTGCTGACGATACCGGGTAACTATCCGGCGTATTATGCCGCTATCCGCGATGCGCTGAACGGCACGGGAGAGAATCCGGTTCCGGCCAGCCAGGCGATACAGATTATGGAGCTGATTGAGCTGGGGATCGAATCTGCCAAACATCGCGCGACGCTCTGTCTGGCATAGATTTTTTAATATTTTGTAGGCCGGGTAAGCGTCAGCGCCACCCGGCAACGGTGTTAACCGCGAGCCACTTTATCTTTCAGCGCCTGCTTCTCTGCAGGCGTCAGGAAGGCGATCTCCAGCCCGTTGATCTGCGCCTGACGGATCTGCTCGCGGCTCAGACCCGCCTGCGGTGCGGCGATGTTGTACTCGTGGATGATATCCACGCCCTGAACCGCCGGATCGTCCGTATTCAGCGAGGCCAGCACGCCGTGTTCAAGGAACGTTTTCAGCGGGTGCTGCGACAGTGATGCTACGGTGCTGGTCTGAATGTTAGACGTCAGGCACGACTCAATCCCGATACGCTGCTCCGCTAGGAAATCCATCAGGGCGCGGTCTTCTACCGCCTTCACGCCGTGACCGATACGTTCGGCGCCCAGCTCGCGGATGGCCTGCCAGATGCTTTCCGGGCCAGCCGCTTCACCCGCGTGCACGGTAATGTGCCAGCCGGCATCGCGCGCGCGGTTGAAGTGGGAGAGGAACAAGCTGCCCGGGAAGCCCAGCTCGTCACCGGCGAGATCGACGGCGGTGATGGCATCACGATGGGCCAGCAGCGCTTCCAGCTCCTGCAGGCAGGCGGCTTCACCGAAGGTACGGCTCATGATGCCGATCAGGCGAGCCTGAACGTCGAAGGTTTTACACCCTTCGCGGACGCCTTCAATGACGGCTTCCACGACGCCTGCAACGGGCAGGTTGTGGGTCATCGCCATGTAGCCCGGCGAGAAGCGCAGCTCGACGTAGTGCAGGCCGTTGCGGGCGGCATCTTCGATGTTCTCAAACGCCACGCGGCGGCAGGCATCCAGCGACGCCAGCATTTTCACGCCCCAGTCGAGTTTGCTCAGGAAGCTGACCAGGTCCGGTTCATTAGAGGTCACCTGTACGTGAGGGATCAGGGACTCAAGGGTCTGAGCAGGAAGCGTTAAATTGAACTGGCGGCCAAGATCGAGGATGGTTTGGGCACGAATGTTACCGTCAAGGTGACGATGAATATCAGTTAAAGGCAGGCGTGTATCAATCATGGTCGCACTCTTTTCTGGTTAAAGTGCGCCATATTATAAAAACAAAACGGGATAAAAAGCTATTTGCGCAAGGGAATATTCCCTTGCGCAAATTGATTACAGAAGCGTATTAATGCCGGCAATCAGGCGTTGAACCCCTTGCTCCAGCTTGCTGCGCGGGCAGCCCGCATTCAGGCGTACGAAGCCATTTCCCTCTTTTCCATAGGTATATCCCGGCATGATGGCGACCTTTTGCTGCTCGATCAGCACTTTTTGCAGCGCCCGATCGTCAATGTTCAGCGGACGCAGATCGATCCAGGCAAGATAGGTCGCTTCCGGCGGCTGCCAGTTGAGTTTCGGAAAAGCGCGGTTTACTTCCTGAGCGATATACAACAGATTCTCTTCCAGATAACCCCGCAGGGCATCCAGCCACGGCCCCCCTTGCTGATAGGCGGCGATATGCGCCGTTAGCGCCAGCACGGAAGGGGAAGAGAGCCCGTCCCGACCTTTTAACGCGCTGAGATAGCCGTTACGGCTCTCTTCATCGCCGATCAGGCCATAAGCCCCCGTCAGCGCCGGAATGTTAAAGCTTTTCGAGCCGGAGGTCAGAAGCGCCCATTTGCTCCGCGCCACTGCGGTCCACGGCGTGTGACGATGTTCTCCCCACACCATGTCCATATGGATTTCATCGCTGATAACCGCCACGTCATAGCGCTCGCAGAGTTCCGCTATCTGCGTCAATTCATCCCGCGTCCAGACCTTGCCGGTCGGATTCTGCGGGCTGCACAGCAGCATAATTTTGTTTTCCGGTTTCGCCAGCGCCGCTTCCAGGGCTGCCATATTGCCCTGCCAGCCAGCGGCCTGTTTTTCCATTTCAACCGCCACAACACGACGCCCGTTACCCTCTATGGCTTTGTAAAAGGCATCGTATGCCGGGGTGTGAACCACCACGCCGTCGTCGGGTTTTGACCAGAGGCGAATCAGTTCCGAGACCATGTAGATGACGGAGGGGCCATAAACCACGCTTTCGGTATCAATTCGGGTGTTAAAGCGCTGCTGGAACCAGTGTGCGACGGCGGCGAGAAACTCGTCGTTTTTCCAGCGGCTATAGCCAAACACGCCGTGATGAATGCGCTGTTGCAGCGCGTCGGTTATGCAGGGGGCGGTGGCGAAATCCATATCCGAGATGGTGAAGGGCAGCAGATCCGCCGCGCCAAAGCGGTCGGCGACATAGTCCCACTGCGTACACCAGGTGCCGTGTCGATCCACGACGGTTGAGAAATCAAACATGCTTTAATCCTTAACGTAAAACCCCCTCATGGTGAGGGGGCTGAGGCATCAGGCTTCTACTGTTCGCATCAGGGTCGCCAGCTCATCTTTCACTGACTGTACCTGCGGGCCGATAACCACCTGCAAATTGTGCTGGTTTAACTGTACCACGCCGATGGCCCGGTTGGCCTTGAGGGCGTTGGTATCCACTTTTGACATATCCGCCACCGACAAACGCAGGCGGGTAATGCAGTTATCCAGCGAGGTGATGTTATCCGCACCGCCCAGCGCCGCCAGAATGGCAGGGGTGTTATAGCCGGATTTGCCCACGGTACCGGCAACCGCCTGTTCAACGCTGGTGGCCGTATCAATATCGCGTCCTGGCGTTTTCAGGTTAAAGCGGGTGATGGCGAAGCGGAAGATCCCGTAGTACACCGCAAACCAGATTGCCGCCACGACAGGGACCAGATACCACTTAGTCGACAGGCCGTGCAGGATACCGAACACCACGAAGTCGATCACGTTACCGTCAGTGTTGCCGATGGTGACGCCCAGCACCGCCATCACGGTGAAGCCCAGACCGGTCAGCACCGCGTGAATCAGATACAGCACCGGCGCGACGAACAGGAACAGGAACTCGATAGGCTCGGTGGTACCGCCCACGACGCAGGCGATCACGCCGGAAATCAGCAGGCCTTTAATTTTATGACGGTTTTCCGGGCGCGCGCAGTGGTACATTGCCAGCGCAGCACCCGGCAGGCCGCCGAGGAAGGCAGGCATTTTACCCTGAGACAGGAAGCGGGTTGCGCTTTCGGAGAAGCCGTGTGTCGTCGGGCAGCTCAGCTGCGCCTGGAAGATAGTCAGCGCGCCGCTCACGTCGTGACCGCACACCTCCATGGTGCCGCCCGCTTCGGTGAAGCGAATCAGGGCCACCAGGATATGCTGCAGGCCAAACGGCAGCAGCAGACGCTCGCCGGTGCCGAAGATCATCGGACCAAAATCTCCCGCGCCGTTAATGATGCGGCCAATGCCGTTGATGCCCATAGCGAAAACTGGCCAAATCAGCGGAATAATCAGACCAAACAGTCCCATTACCACCAGGGTCACAATTGGGACAAAGCGGGTGCCGCCGAAGAAGGCCAGGGCATCCGGCAGGCGGATATTGTGGAAGCGCTCGTGCAGCATCCAGATAATTACCCCGGCGATCACCGCCCCGAGGATCCCGGTGTCGATGGACTGAATACCAATCACGCTCTGAATGTTGTTGGCCTTCAGCACGGCGGCGTCGGTGGTCGGCAGTATGCCTTTTGCGGTCAGCCAGAAGTTAACCGCCAGGTTCATCACCGCGTAGCCCACAAAACCGGCAAACGCCGCGACGCCTTTGTTCTCGCGGGCCAGGCCCAGCGGGATTGCAATACAGAACATCACGGGCAGGAAACTGAAGGCAAAGGAGCCGACTTTACTCATCCAGATAAAGATCGCCTGCAGCACGGGCGCGCCGAGGAAGGGGATCAGCGTGATGACGTCTTTACTGCTGAGCGAACTGCCGATCCCGAGCATGATCCCGCAGAACGAGAGAAGCGCCACGGGCAGCATAAAGGTTTTACCCAGTTGCTGGAAAAATTCCCACAGCGATATTTTTTGTGCTGCTTTCGCCGTCATAAAACGACTCCTTTATTGTTAAAATCAGTTTGTCTGCTTCAATGCTGCGAGAAGATAAAACGTTTTATCAAAGTTTAGTGCGCGCTAAATCACATTCTCAGGCTTTGACTGGTAGTATAAAGATAACGTATTGATAAAACGTTTTACCGATCTCATTTTTCAGGGAGTCACGCCAACACATGGCTGTAGCGAAAAAAGTCACCATCAACGACGTCGCGCTGGCGGCGGGGGTTTCCGTCAGCACCGTTTCTCTGGTACTGAGCGGAAAAGGACGCATCTCTCCCGCGACCGGTCAGCGGGTGAACGAGGCGGTTGAGCAGTTGGGCTTTGTGCGAAACCGCCAGGCGTCGGCGCTGCGCGGCGGGCAAAGCGGGGTGATTGGCCTGATTGTCCGTGACCTGACGTCACCTTTCTATGCGGAGCTGACCGCCGGCTTAACCGAAGCGCTTGAAGCGCAGGGGCGGATGGTCTTTCTGCTTCACGGCGGTCGCGAGGCCGATCAGCTGCTTTCCCGGCTCGATATGCTGCTGAATCAGGGGGTGGACGGGGTGATCGTCGCCGGGGCGTCGGGCGTGGGCAGCGAGCTGTGCGAGCGCGCCGCTGAAAAAGGCGTGCCGCTGGTGTTTGCTTCACGCGCCAGCTACCTCGATGAAGCCGATACGCTGCGCCCGGATAACATGCAGGCTGCGCAAATGCTGACCGAGCATCTTATTCGTCGCGGCCATCAGCGCATTGCCTGGCTGGGCGGCAAAAGCTCATCCCTGACCCGCGCTGAACGGGTCGGCGGCTACTGCGCGACGCTAATTAAATACGGCCTGCCGTTCCACAGCGAGTGGGTTGTTGAGTGTGAGTCCAGCCAGAAGATGGCGGCGGAAGCGATAGGCGCGCTGCTGCGCAGCAGTCCGACCATCAGCGCCGTCATTTGCTATAACGATGTGATCGCCATGGGCGCCTGGTTTGGCCTGATCCGCGCCGGGCGTCAGAGCGGCGAGGGCGGGGTGGAAACCTTCTTCGGCCACCAGGTGGCGCTGGGGGCGTTCGCCGACGTCGGTGAAAACGCGCTCGACGATCTGCCGATCGTCTGGGCCACGACCCCAGCGCGGGAGATGGGCTACACGCTGGCGGACAGGATCATGCAGCGCATCGACAATACGGACGTTCAGGCCGGGCACCAGATTGTGGCGGCGCGGTTAGTGACGGTGAAATAATACCGCCCGGCGGCGCTGCGCTTGCACGGGCCTACAACGGCCTGGAATCGTAGGCCGGGTAAGCGTCAGCGCCACCCGGCAATAAAAAACCCCTCATGCGAGGGGTTTTGACGTTTACTGCTGCGGTGCCGCCGGTTCGGCTGGCGCTGCCGGTTCAGCCGGTTCCGGCATCCCCAGAGCAGGCATGCCAAACATGCCGACAAAATCCTCCAGCGGCATTTTGTCGCCGTTGAGCGTGACCTGGCCGTTGGCGTACTGCAGGCTGGTGGAAATCGTGTTGTTGTCCACCTTCGTGATGCGGAACATCTGGCCCATGGCCGCCAGACCTTTCACCTGCTGGTTCGCCAGCTTGCCGGCATCTTCATCGCCGTAGCCTTCCAGCTTCGCAATCTGGGTCATAAACTCGGTCGCCATATCCATCGGGATGGTCAGCTTGCTGTCGAGCGACTTCACGCTGCGATCCACTTCCTGCGCCAGCGTCTGCGGTTCACCCGTGGCGGTGGCCGGATCCTTCAGGAACAGAGACAGGTTAAAGCTGGTTTCACCTTTGCTGTTTTTCCAGCTCAGCGGCGCAACGGTGATCACCGGCTCGCCTTTCAGCAGGATCGGCAGGTTGTTGAACAGCACTGCCATCGCCTGCTGCTGGTACACTTCCGGGTTCTGCTGCAGCGCGGCATCGGTCAGCAGCGCCTGGCTCTCTTTGCTGTATTTCTGGCTAAATTCGTGCCACGCCTGGCCGTCGATATTGCCGATCTTCAGCGACAGTTTGCCGGTGCCCAGATCCTGATTCTGCACTTTCAGGCTCTTCAGCGTGTAATCCAGCTGGGTATTGATGCTCTTACCGTCTTTGGACACGTCGGATTTGCCGTTGACGTCCATGCCTTCCAGCACGGCCATCTCTTTGCCTTCAACCGCAATGGCGACTTTATCGAGAGACAGTTTCTGATCGCCGATACGCTCTTTAAAATCGGTCATGCGGCTGTTGCCGTCGGCCTTCAGGTTGTTGAAGGTGAGCTGAACTTTTTGATTGTATTCGTTCACGGCGTTGACCAGGCCACTTTCCGCTTCACCCGTCAGGGAGAACACGTTCCCGTCGCGGTCCGCGTCAAGTTTGAAGTGACCACCGCTAAAGGCGACTTTCTCATTCTCTTTCTCGTAGTTCAGCGCTTTCAGCGCGATATCGGAACTGGTGTCACCGGCATAGCTGATGCGGGTGTCGATTTCGAAAGGTGAGGTATTTTTTGCGAGGTCGAACAGCGGTTTGGTGACGTCGTTATTCACCAGGACCGTGTGAACGGACGCCATTGACGGGATCAGGTTAAACGACTTTAGCTGCGCCAGCGGGAAGGGACCGTGGCTCACCACTTCATCCAGCACCACGCTCTGACCTGGTTTCAGCCAGCCGTTCTCCGTACCGGCAACCGGCTTCACCACTACCTGCATACGGCTGGTAAACACGCCGCGCTCATAATTTTGATAGCTCAGCTCAAGGCCCGCTTCCGGCGCGCTGCGCTTAATCTCTCCGTTAGCCTGCGCCACCATCTCAGCCAGGCGTCCTTCCAGCTGTTTCCCGGTAAACCAGGAGGCACCCGTCCAGACTACGCCTAACGCTACAATCACTCCTACCGCTACGACCGATTTTTTCATTGCGACTATCCCTAAAATGAAACCAGGCGGTAAAAACCGCCTGGAGATATTAAGCCTGCAACTAGCTTAGCAAGAGTTGTTAAAAAATTCAGTAAGTGCTTAAAGCTTATTGAAAACGCGCGCCAGTCGACCGGTGCCGCTTACGCTAACCGGAGACTCATTGGCTGCAACGAATGCTGATTCACCGGGCTTAAGCACCAGACGCTGTTCGCCTTTGTGCAGCGTCGCTTCGCCTTCCACGCAGAACAGGATCGCCGCACTTTCCTGTGCGATGGTCGTTTCTGTCTGGCTCAGGTCGTGCAGGGAGAAAGCAAAATCCTCAACCGGAATCGGGAAGTCCAGCTCTGCGCCGTTTTTCACCGGCTGAGTCAGCAGCTCCGCGGCGGGTTTCGCCACGAACTTGACGTTGGCAACCAGCTCGGGGATGTCGATGTATTTCGGCGTCAGGCCCGCGCGCAGCACGTTGTCAGAGTTGGCCATCACCTCCAGCGCCACGCCCTGCAGATAGGCGTGCGGGGTTTCCGCGAACAGGAACATTGCTTCACCCGGATTCAGCTTCACCACGTTCAGCAGCAGAGGGGAGAACAGGCCGCTGTCGTCCGGATAGAACTGCGCAATAAGACGGATGGTCTCCCACGGTTCACCTTGCTGACTCTCCAGGGCGGCTTTCAGCACCGCCAGGGCGTGGGATTTCTCTTCACCCTGCATGTTCAGCAGGCTGGCAAACAGCTGGCTTAGCGCCTCGGCATTCGGGTTTTCAAGGAAATGCGCGATAGCGTTACTGGCACCCGCGACCGGTTGCAGCAGGGAGATAATCTCTGAAAACTCGCGGAACGCGTTCATCGCCAGGAACGGCGTCAGCGCGAACACCAGCTCCGGCTTGTGGTTAGGATCTTTGTAGTTACGCTCGGCGGCGTCTAACGGAATACCCGCCGCGTTCTCTTTCGCAAAGCCGATTTCAGACGCTTGCTTGTTCGGATGAACCTGGATGGAGAGCGGCTGGTCAGCGCACAGCACTTTAAACAGGAACGGCAGTTCGCCAAAGCGCTGAGCCACCTTGTCGCCCAGCAGCACGGCTTTATCGGCGTCAATTACGTCACGCAGGCTGCGTGCCTGGCCGCTGGCGTCTTCAATTTTTGAGCTGCTCTTCGGGTGCGCCCCCATCCACAGTTCTGCCATCGGCAGGTTGTTTGGGTTCGCGATACCGTAGAGATCCGTTAACGCAGTTTTACTTCCCCAGGCGTAGTTTTGCACTGAGTTGATGAGTTTTTGCATTATCAAGCCCTGATTCAAATGTGGAATAAACTCCGGGTATTAAAGCAATAAACCACCTGGAAGTAACCTGTGGATGTAAAAAGTCGTACTAGTCTCAGTTTTTGTTAAAAAATTGTGTAGGATAAGCTGACTCGCTTTTAAGCCGGGCAGCGGAACATCTGCCCTGAATAAACAGACCGAAGCAGTAAGTGAGAGACCAATGTCGAATAAACCCTTCCATTATCAGGATCCTTTCCCCCTCAGTAAGGATCAGACCGAGTATTACCTGTTAACCCGCGATCACGTCTCCGTCTCTGAGTTTGAAGGACAAGAGATCCTCAAGGTGGATCCGCAGGCGCTGACGCTGCTGGCGCAGCACGCTTTCCACGACGCCTCGTTTATGCTCCGTCCTGCACACCAGCAGCAGGTGGCCGATATTCTGAGCGACCCGGAAGCCAGCGAAAACGACAAGTACGTTGCCCTGCAGTTCCTGCGTAACTCCGATATCGCGGCGAAAGGCATTCTGCCTACCTGCCAGGATACCGGCACGGCGATCATCGTCGGTAAAAAAGGCCAGCGCGTCTGGACCGGCGGCGGCGATGAAGCGGCGCTGGCGCACGGCGTATATAACACCTACACCGAAGACAACCTGCGCTATTCGCAAAACGCGGCGCTGGACATGTACAAAGAGGTCAACACCGGTACCAACCTGCCTGCACAGATTGACATCTACAGCGTCGACGGGGATGAGTACAAATTCCTCTGCATCGCCAAAGGCGGCGGTTCGGCCAACAAAACCTATCTCTATCAGGAGACCAAAGCGCTGCTCACCCCGGGCAAGCTGAAGAACTACCTGGTTGAGAAGATGCGCACCCTCGGCACCGCGGCGTGCCCGCCGTACCATATCGCGTTTGTGATTGGCGGTACCTCGGCGGAAAGCACGCTGAAGACCGTGAAGCTGGCCTCAACTAAATACTACGATGGCCTGCCAACCGAAGGTAACGAGCACGGCCAGGCGTTCCGCGACGTGCAGCTTGAGCAGGAGCTGCTGGAAGAAGCGCGCAATCTGGGCCTCGGCGCGCAGTTTGGCGGCAAATACTTCGCCCACGACGTGCGCGTGATCCGTCTGCCGCGTCACGGTGCATCCTGTCCGGTCGGGATGGGCGTCTCCTGCTCTGCGGATCGCAACATCAAGGCCAAGATCAACCGCGAAGGCGTGTGGATCGAAAAACTGGAAAACAACCCGGGTAAATACATTCCGGAAGCGCTGCGCAAAGCGGGCGAGGGGGAAGCGGTTCGCGTTGACCTGAACCGTCCGATGAAAGAGATCCTGGCGCAGCTGTCTCAGTATCCGGTCTCGACCCGTCTCTCCCTGAACGGCACGATTATCGTGGGCCGCGACATTGCGCACGCGAAGCTGAAAGAGCGTCTGGACAACGGCGAAGGGCTGCCGCAGTACATTAAAGATCACCCAATCTACTACGCGGGACCGGCGAAAACGCCTGAAGGTTATGCCTCTGGTTCATTAGGCCCAACCACGGCGGGCCGTATGGACTCGTACGTCGACCAGCTGCAGGCTAACGGCGGCAGCATGATCATGCTGGCGAAAGGCAACCGCAGCCAGCAGGTAACGGACGCCTGCCACAAGCACGGCGGCTTCTACCTCGGCAGCATCGGCGGCCCGGCTGCGGTGCTGGCGCAGGGCAGCATCAAGAGCCTGGAGTGCGTGGAATACCCGGAACTGGGCATGGAAGCGATCTGGAAAATTGAGGTGGAAGACTTCCCGGCGTTTATCCTCGTGGATGACAAAGGCAACGACTTCTTCAAACAGATCCAGTCTTCTCAGTGTTCGGCGTGTGTGAAGTAGTCTGAAGAAAATGCCGGGTGGCGCTGACGCTTACCCGGCCTACATTCTCGTAGGTCGGGTAAGGCGAAGCCGCCACCCGACACCAAAAAGAGCGCACAAAGCGCCATACCGTTTCTCAGAAGTCATCAATACTTATCCCTTAAGCATGTGAGCAATCCCGACAGTGTTATCAAGGAGAAAGTAATGACCACGGTACGCCATGAGAAAGACTCGATGGGCGCCATCGACGTCCCGGCCGACAAGCTATGGGGCGCGCAAACCCAGCGTTCGCTGGAGCATTTCCGTATCTCGACTGAAAAAATGCCCGTTTCGCTGATTCAGGCGCTGGCGCTCACCAAACGCGCAGCCGCGAAGGTAAACCAGGATTTGGGCCTGCTGGCGGCAGACAAGGCCACCGCCATCATAAATGCCGCTGACGAAGTGCTGGCGGGCAAGCATCCCGACGAATTTCCCCTCGCCATCTGGCAGACCGGTTCCGGCACCCAGAGCAACATGAACATGAACGAAGTGCTGGCGAACCGGGCCAGCGAACTGCTGGGCGGCGTGCGCGGCATGGAGCGCAAGGTCCACCCGAACGATGACGTCAACAAGAGCCAGAGTTCTAACGACGTCTTCCCCACGGCCATGCACGTGGCGGCGGTGATTGCTATCCGCGAGCAGCTTATCCCCCAGCTCAACGTCCTCAAATCCACGCTCAACGAGAAAGCGCAGGCCTTCCGCGACATCGTCAAAATTGGCCGTACGCACCTGCAGGACGCCACGCCGCTGACGCTCGGCCAGGAGATTTCCGGCTGGGTGGCGATGCTGGAACACAACCTGAAGCATATTGAAAACAGCCTGCCGCACCTGGCGGAGCTGGCGCTCGGCGGCACGGCGGTCGGCACCGGGTTAAACACCCATCCGGAGTATGCAGTGCGCGTGGCGGAGGAGCTTGCGGCCATAACCGGACAGCCGTTCGTCACGGCGCCCAACAAGTTCGAAGCGCTGGCGACCTGCGATGCGCTGGTCCACACCCACGGCGCGCTGAAAGGGCTGGCGGCGTCGCTAATGAAAATCGCCAACGACGTGCGCTGGCTGGCCTCGGGCCCGCGCTGCGGCATCGGTGAAATCAGCATTCCGGAAAACGAGCCGGGCAGCTCCATCATGCCGGGTAAAGTCAACCCGACCCAGTGCGAAGCCATGACTATGCTCTGCTGTCAGGTACTGGGCAACGACGTGGCCGTCAACCTGGGCGGTGCATCCGGCAACTTCGAGCTGAACGTCTATCGCCCGATGGTGATCCACAACGTTCTGCAATCGATTCGTCTGCTGGCGGACGGCATGGAGAGCTTTAACGAACACTGCGCGGTGGGGATCGAGCCAAACCGCGAGCGCATCAGCCAGCTGCTGAACGAGTCGCTGATGTTGGTGACCGCGCTCAATACCCATATCGGCTACGATAAAGCCGCCGAGATCGCCAAAAAAGCGCATAAGGAGGGGCTGACGCTGAAAGCCTCCGCCCTGGCGCTTGGCTATCTGACGGAGGCGGAGTTTGATGCCTGGGTGCGCCCTGAGGCGATGGTTGGCAGTCTGAAATAATCAACTCGCCACGTACAGGTGCAGCCGCGGAATAATGAGCTGAAGCGGCTGCGCCTGAGGTCGGTAACGGTGCTGGACATTTTCAGCATCGTAATTCAGCAACTCACCAATATCCGGCACGATAGCCCCCTGATCGGCATCATAAAGCGCAATCAGCGGCGTTGGACAGGCATACTGCACCTGTTTTTGCTGGCCGGAATACCAGACGCGGGCGATAGGCTGCACCTTCACCGGGCGCTTAATTTTGAGGCGCGTATCCGCTGGCAGCGAGGCGATGCTGTGGTACTCCTGCTCCAGGCGCTCGATCCACTGCTCACGCGACCACGGCGCGACGGTGCGCGGCGTCTTCAGGCTCTTTTCCAGCTGCGCCAGAATTTCATCCCGGGTGAAGTTTTTAATGATGTGCTTATTCGCCCAGCCGAAGCGCAGCGTGGCGGGATGGCGCAGAACCGTCAGCGTGCGATAGGCATTCAGGGTAATTAACCCCGGAAGCTGACGGTGCACCCACTCAAACCGGGCGGCGGGAGCCAGGCCCGACTCTTCGGTAACGATCTTCTCAAATGCCGCTTTCAGACTGTTGATATGGGCAATCTGGCTTTCCAGCGCCTCGCGCGCTACTGCATCGGTTTGCAGACAGATCACGCCCGGCAGCCGTACGGCCGCCTTGCTGCTGCGCTGTTCAGACTGCTGCTGGATAAAAAGATGGCGATAGTGCTTCATCGCCAGTTCCAGTGCGGCCTTGCCGATGTGCTGCTTCACGTCGATGGTGTCCAGCGGATCGTGCTCGGCCCCTTTGACTACCTCTGGCAGGGTAAAGACGCGCGCGGCCAGCAGGCGGCAGGTCTGCAAACGTTCTGTCAGGGTCAGCAGCTCGTGTTCTATTTCCCGAAACGTGCTGTTCAGCCGTTCGATAAGATCGTAGGTCGCCATAAGCCCCTCATTAGTTACAACATACTTATCATATAGCACAGCACGCCGGGTCAGGCCAGCGTGCGGTTGAAGTCAGGCAGGGACGGGAAGGGCGATGTTATGGTACACCGGCCAGCTAAAGCAGAAGCGCGCGCCGCCGAGCTCGCTCTCTTCGCAATGCACCGTGCCGCCCATCGCCTGCGCGATTGAGTAGACAATCGCCAGCCCCAGACCGCATCCGCCTGTGGCGCGATCGCGGCTGGGATCGAGGCGGACAAACGGTTCAAACACGGTTTCGCGTGCTTCCGGGGCAATCCCCGGTCCGTCATCCTCTACCGTCAGGCGGGCCTGATTGCCCTGCAGATCCAGCCCAATCTGCAGCGTACTTTCGCTGTAGCGCATGGCGTTGTTCATCAGATTGTCCAGCACGCGCTCCATCAGGCGCATATCGAGCGCGCCGTAGTCACCCGGCGTGACGCGCGTTAACAGCGTGCGCTGCGGGTTCACGCTCTGAACGTCGTCAATGTGGGTTTGCAGCCAGGCGGGCAGATCCGGCGTGATGAGGTTCAGCTCGTTTTGCGGGCGATCGAGGCGCGCGTAGGTCAGCAGCTCCTCAATCAGCGCCTCAAGCTGGCCAATGTCGCGGTTAAGCGCCTGAGACTCTGCTTCCGTCAGATTCTCGCTCATCTCCAGACGATAGCGCAGGCGTACCAGCGGCGTGCGCAGCTCGTGCGCAATTCCGTCGATCAGCTGCTTCTTGCTGGCGATAAGGGCATTGATGTTATCGGCCATCTGGTTAAAGGCCACGCCCAGACGTTCAAAGCTGGAACCGCTGTCGAAGTGAATACGCTCTGTAAAATGCCCCTCGCCAAAACGCTGCGCGGCGGATTCGAGTTTCAGCATGTCCTGCCAGTGCGGGCGCATCCAGATAAAAACCGGAAACGCGAGTGAAATGGCGATAAAGGCCATCAGCGCCATGTCCAGCAGGCGCATCTGATGCAGATAATAGAGATAGGGCACCGGCCCGACGGCCAGCACGTAATGGCTGCGCGGAATTCGCTGGATAAAGGTGTATTTCTCATCCAGCGCGACGATATCCCCGTCGCGCAGACGCTGCATGGCGGGCGGGTCCAGATCGAAATCTTTCAACGGCTCGATGCGTAAATCGAATGACAGATTGAGATCCAGCTCTTTCAGGGTTTTCGCCCAGTCGTGTGGCGGGATCTCTCTCAGCTCGCTGCGCATCAGATAGAGCGAGCTTTTCATCAGGTCATCCAGAGACTGCCTGCCCGCGCGTTCGGCGGTAAATTTATAGACCAGGCCGACCAGCATGGTCATCACCAGGAAGCAGACAAACAGTAAAAGATAAAACTGCACAAACAGCTTTTTCATTGGATCTCACCGCAAAAACGCTATGTGCAGAATATACATGAAAACCCTTCGAGTTTTTCACGTCTGTCGAGCGTGTTAGACGGCTTTCGCGCTGTTTTTTACCTTGGCGATGAATTTTTCCGTCACGGCCAGGCCTTCTGCAATGTGCGTATCAATCACATCCGTTCCGTATTCGCTGATGAGATCCAGCAGTATTTCGTAAGACTGGATGAGTTCCAGCAGGTCAAAGAGCGCTTTTTGATCGGTGCGTGAGGGGGAGGCGTGGTTCAGGGTTGCCTGATTAACAATCCACTCAAGATTGGTTTTTATCGCTTCTACCTGACCGTAGCTATACATAATTCATGAGCTTAAATCCTCATTTCAAGATTTATTGGAGAGATGTCGTGAAAGCTTCACGGCGAAAATGAGTAAAACAATCGCAAGAGCGGGGCGAGCTGAAGAAAGGAGAGTCGAGAAGGTAATTATGGAATAGTTTGCGTGCTTAGCAAGTTAATTGTTGCGCAAACGTAAAAATAAACGCGCGAAAGAAGGGCATTCTCGCGTAATGCCTTTATTTCGCGCAGGTTATCCTGTCCGGCGATCAGGTTTCCCACGCATGTGGGGCAAACAGATAGCCCTTGTTACGCACGGTTTTAATGCGGTAGGGCTCGGTGGCGTTATCCTGCAGTTTTTTGCGCAGACGCGAAATCGCCACGTCCACGCTGCGGTCCATTCCGTCATAGCTTACGCCACGCAGGTTTTTCAGCAGCGCGTCACGATCCATGATCTGCCCGGCATGCGTTGCCAGCTCCCACAGCAGGTCAAAATCTGCGGTGGAAAGGGCGATAAGCTCGCCAGAGAGCAGCACCTGACGGTTAATCGGATCAATAGACAGCGTACCGAAGCGCATCGCTTTGTGCGGCGTCAGAGACGGCGCCGGTGCTTCGCGTTCGATGCTGGCGTGCTGGCGTAAATGGAGGCGCAGGCGAGCGAGCAGGACGGCAGGCGGTGTGGTTTTCAGAATGTAATCATTGGCACCCATCTCCAGCGACAAAATATGGTTCATATCGCTGTCCAGTGAGGTGAGCAGGACGATAGGGCCCTCCCACCGGGCGCGCAGGTCGCGGCAGAGCGTCATGCCGTCTTTGCCCGGCAACATGATATCCAGCAGCACCAGATCCGGGTTTTCACGGACGACCACCTCTTCGGCACGATCGCCACGAGGTTCAACAATGACGTCCATATCATGTTTACCCAGATAGGCGGCGATCAGCTGCCCGACTTCGGGTTCGTCTTCAACATAAACAATCTTATTCATACAGCGTCTGTTTTCGTGAAAAAAGCCAACATACACCGCGAAACCTTAACCTTCCATTAATCTTTCAAAATTAACGCCGGTTCCGTTATTCTGGCCCATAGGGTGAGTTGATTATTATAAGGAAAACGATGGCTCTGGTGATCAAAGCCGCGCTGGGTGCGCTGGTGGTGTTGCTGATTGGCATTCTGGCAAAAACGAAAAACTACTATATTGCCGGGCTGATCCCTCTCTTCCCGACCTTTGCACTCATTGCCCACTATATTGTGGCGTCTGAACGCGGCACGGAAGCGTTACGCACGACCATCGTGTTTGGCATGTGGTCAATCATCCCGTATTTTCTCTACCTGCTTTCGCTGTGGTATTTCACCGGTTTTCTGCGTCTTCCCCTGGCGCTGGGCGGGGCGGTGGTCTGCTGGGGGCTCAGCGCCTGGGTGTTAATTTTCTTCTGGAGCCGCTTTCACTAGCGCAGCGGTCGGCCGCCGTCCACGGCAAAGGTTCTGCCGGTGACGTAGCAACTGGTGAGCAGGTAATCCACGAGGTCGATGACCTCTTTCTCGCCCGGGGCAATTTTCATCAGCGATTTATTCAGCGCCTGCTGGCGATACTCCGCATCATCGCTTTCGTTGAATAAGATCATTGCCGGGGCGATGGCGTTCACCTTCACCTCGGGGGCGAGCTTGCGGGCAAACGAGCGGGTCATATTATCCAGCGCGGCTTTACTGGCCGCATAGGCAATGTGCTTGTCGCTGCCGCGCTCCACCACATAATCCGTGAAGTGAATGATGTCGCCCGCAGCATGCCCGTGGCCGCGGAGCAGATCCTGCAGAGCGTGGTTAAGCAGATAAGGGGCATTGACGTGGATCTGCAGCATGGCGGAGAGCGTTTCGCTGAGTGACGTACCCGGCTTTTCGGCCTGCCATGCGCTGGCGTTATGGAGCACGGCGCGCAGCCCCGTTGTGGTGGATTTCACCTTTTCCGCAAAGGCCAGAATGCCTTCATCGGTTGAAAAATCAGCCTGAATGCAGACCGCCCCGGCTTTGCGCAGCCCTTCAATCGACGGGTATTCCGTGCGGTAGCTGACAATGACCGGATGGCGAAGGTTGAGAAAATGATGGGCGAGGGCGAGGCCGATACGGCGGCCTCCGCCGGTGATCAGTATGGGGCGAAGCGGTGCATTTCCCATCGTATTCTCCTTTACAGTTCAACAATGGGAAAGGCGATGCTATCCCACTAACATCCAGGTTGCCGGCACGGCAGCAACCAGTAACAGTCCAATTAAGGCCATCTCACGGCGTTTCAGCGCGTTCTCCAGCTGATGCGTGCGGCGGGCGTAGATGAACACCAGCAGACCCGGTGCGTACAGCACCACCGACAGCAGCAGATGCATAGGTCCGGAAGCATACAACAACCACAGGCCGTAAATACAGGCTCCGACACCCACGACATAATGCGCCGGGCGTGTGGCAATTTTTAACAGATACGCACCCACTAAGAAATAGGGTACCAGAATCATCTCCGAGGCGATGGTCAGCAGCGTGTTATAGTCTGAACCTGTGAGCCAGATCAGCACCAGACAGATCTGAACGCTGATGTTGGTCAGCCAGAGTGAGGCAGACGGCGCGCTGTTTTGGTTTTGACGCGCAAACAGGCGTGGAAACGCCTTGTGCGTCGCGGCCAGGAAAGGCACTTCAGCCGCCATGATGGTCCAGCTCAGGTAGGCTCCGCAGACGGAGATGATAAGACCCGCCGCAATCACCACATCGCCCCAGGGGCCGAGCATTTTCACCATCAGGCCCGCCATTGACGGGTTACGCATTTCAGCCAGCTCAGGACGCGCCACCACGCCCAGCGACAGCAGCGTCACCAGCAGATAGACCCCGAGCGCAGCCAGTACCGCCAGCAGCGTGGCGCGGCCCACATCGCGTTTATTTCGGGCCCGGGCGGAAACCACAACCGCGCCTTCAACACCGATGAACACCCACAGGGTAATCAGCATCGTGTTTTTCACCTGCTCCCAGACGGGGACGCCCAGCGCAACGCCGCTGAAATCGAGCGTGAACACGTCCATACGGAACGCAATGAAGGCCAGAACGATAAACAGGCCGAGCGGAACCAGTTTCGCGAGCGTCGCCACCAGGTTAATGCTGGCGGCCGTTTGTACACCACGCAGCACCAGCCAGTGGACGAACCACAGTAACACCGAGGCGCCCACAATAGACTGCCAGGTATTCCCGTCGCCAAACAGGCGCAGCTCAGGCGTATCGGTAAAGAAACTGAGGGCCGAGAAAACGATCACCAGATAGGAGACGTTGGCGATCACCGCACACAGCCAGTATCCCCAGGCGGAGCAGAAGCCAATCAGCTCGCCGAAACCTTCCCGGGCATAGGTGAAAATGCCGCCGTCCAGATCCGGGCGAATGCGCGTCAGCAGCAGCATGGCGAAGGCCAGCAGCAATATTCCGACACCCGTAATGCCCCAGCCAATGATGAGGGCAGACGGGCTGGCGACGGCCGCCATATTTTGCGGCAAACTGAATACGCCTGCACCCAGCATTGAGCTTAAAACGAGTGCAGTCAGAGCACTCAGGCCAAGTTTCTTTTCCATTGGCTTCCTGTTATGAAAGGTCAAAATCCAGAATAATTATTTCGCTCAGGCGCATAAAAATGGTGGATCACACTAAGGCGCGGGATTTTACGGAGTGTAACGAAAGCATGCAATGACGTGTGGCAGAAATTCAAAAAAAGTAACAAAAAAGGCGGCATTGCGCCGCCTTTTTTAAACGATTTTGTTACTTGTACAGGTCGGCGCTGATGGTCACGTTGTTTCCACGTTCCTGCCACTGGCGGGTGATGTGGTAGAACTTCGCCCCTTTCTTCGCCGCACGCTTCGCGACCTGGTAAGAGACTTCCGTCATGTTGCCGTAGTTGCCGGTAAATTTGATGCTGTCGAACGGCACCATCTGCGCGGCAGTGGCGTTGTTCAACTCTTCAATTTTGGTACCGTCTGGCAGCGTAACCGAATAACGGCCACCTTTCGTGGACTGCGTTTCAAAGAAACGGCCCACTTCAGCGCTTGGCGTAGCCGTCGTTGCGACGCCTGGGATTTCCACTTTCTTCGCTTCTTCGCCGCCTTTCGCTATCGCCGCGCGACCGGCTTCTGAGTTTGCCGGAATCGCATCCGGGCTCTGCAGAACACGTTTCTTCGCATCTTCTTTATAGATGAACGCGGTAATACGCTGGTTGCCGCCCTGGTTAGCATCGACCTGACGCACGATGTAGAAAGCGTAGGCCCCTTTCTCTTTCGCGGCTTTGGTGATGGCATCGTTCACTTCAGGCTGGCTGCGGTAAAAGCCCTGAACGGTGACGGTGTCGTACGGTTCCAGCGCAATTGCCTGATCTTTCGGCAGTTCAACAACACCGTTAATCACGCGGTTTTTCGGTGCGTCAGCTTTTGGCGCGTTGTCCTTATACAGCGCAATGGTCACGCGCTGGTTACCGCTGTTGCCGTTATCAGACTGGTCAACAACATAAAACGAGGCTGCCCCGTTTTTATCAGCGGCCTTTGATGCAGCGGCGACGGCGTCGCCAATAGAATTATAACGACCCACAATGACCTTATGGTCAAAAGGTTTTAACGCTGCCGCTTGCTCCGGCGTTAACTCTGTTGCGGCATTCGCAGACAGGGCGGTCGCGGAGAGAAGTGCGGACGCCAGGAGTGTGTTCTTAAGCTTCATAAAAATGATCCTTCGCCTTGCGCAAACCATGTACTGGTATTGTTGTTAATTTGAGACGGTCCCGATTATGGCATTTAAAACCCGTCGCTGTCTGCGCCATTTTTCACTGCCTGTGCTCACTGAATCACCTTATTCGATAACATTTAGTGATATGTTGAAAAAACACGCGTTTGACAAGTAAAACTGATAAAGCTTATGACTTTTACAAGTTAATTTAATGTTAATAAGTTGTTCTCTTATGGCGCTATATCATGTTTTTACCGCTTCGCTTGCGCGAATTATCGGTTCTGGCGATGAATTTAAGGTAAATATCACTGTCAGTGACGCCGATCGCTTATTTTTCACAGATAAAGTAAGAAATAGTGTTTTCTGGCGGTAGATCACGGCCGCTATTTTCAGTAGGTTATAGACAGTTTGTTACTGTTTTATTTTCCGGGGTTAATTGTGTCTCATTGCTTGCGTGATGGCGAAAAATGATACAAACCGCGGGCACTTATCGTTAAACCATCATCAAAAACCGATGGAAGGGAAAACTATGCGTATTGGGGTACCAAAAGAACGGTTAGCCAATGAAACCCGCGTAGCGGCAACACCGAAAACGGTGGAGCAACTGCTTAAGCTGGGTTTTACCGTTGCAGTTGAAAGCGGCGCGGGCAAACTGGCGAGTTTCGATGACGAGGCCTTTATTCAGGCTGGCGCGGAAGTGGTGGACAGTGCCGACGTGTGGCAGTCGCCGGTTATTCTGAAGGTCAACGCACCGGAAGAGAGTGAGATTGCGCTGCTGAATCCGGGCACCACGCTGGTGAGCTTTATCTGGCCTGCGCAAAATCCTGAGCTGATGGAAAAACTGGCCGCGCGCGGCGTCACCGTGATGGCGATGGACTCCGTGCCGCGTATTTCGCGCGCCCAGTCGCTGGACGCCTTAAGTTCGATGGCAAACATTGCGGGCTACCGCGCCATTGTTGAAGCGGCCCACGAATTTGGTCGCTTCTTTACCGGTCAGATCACCGCGGCGGGTAAAGTCCCTCCGGCGAAGGTGATGGTGATTGGCGCGGGCGTGGCGGGACTTGCAGCCATCGGTGCGGCAAACAGCCTGGGCGCTATCGTTCGCGCGTTTGATACCCGTCCTGAAGTGAAGGAACAGGTCCAGAGTATGGGGGCCGAATTCCTTGAGCTGGACTTCAAGGAAGAAGCGGGCAGCGGTGATGGTTATGCGAAGGTGATGTCCGAAGCCTTTATCAAAGCCGAAATGGAACTCTTCGCCGCGCAGGCGAAAGATGTCGACATCATTGTGACCACCGCGCTTATCCCGGGTAAACCGGCGCCGAAGCTGATTACCCGTGAGATGGTGGACTCCATGAAGCCGGGCAGCGTGATTGTCGACCTGGCCGCGCAAAACGGCGGCAACTGCGAATATACCGTAGCGAATCAGGTGACCACGACCGCAAACGGCGTGAAGGTGATCGGCTATACCGATCTGCCGGGTCGCCTGCCGACGCAATCGTCTCAGCTGTACGGCACCAACCTCGTCAACCTGCTGAAGCTGCTTTGCAAAGAAAAAGACGGCAACATCACCGTCGATTTTGACGACGTGGTGGTGCGCGGTGTGACCGTGGTGCGTGAAGGTGAAATTACCTGGCCTGCGCCACCGATTCAGGTTTCGGCCCAGCCTCAGGCAGCGCCTAAAGCGGCGCCTGAACCAAAAGAACCTGCCAAACCGGCTTCCCCGTGGCGCAAATACGCGATCATGGCGCTGGTGATTATTCTGTTCGGCTGGCTGGCTGACGTCGCGCCGAAAGAGTTCCTCGGCCATTTTACCGTCTTCGCGCTCTCCTGCGTCGTGGGCTACTACGTGGTGTGGAACGTCTCCCATGCGCTGCATACGCCGCTGATGTCGGTGACCAACGCCATCTCCGGGATCATCGTGGTGGGGGCGTTACTGCAGATTGGCCACGGCGGCTGGATCAGCTTCCTGAGCTTTATCGCGGTGCTGATCGCCAGTATCAATATTTTCGGTGGTTTCACCGTGACTCAGCGCATGCTGAAAATGTTTCGTAAAGGCTAAGGGGTAGCATATGTCTGGAGGATTAGTGACAGCCGCATACATTGTTGCTGCAATCCTGTTTATTTTCAGTCTGGCGGGGCTTTCCAAACACGAAACGTCTCAGCAGGGGAATAACTTTGGTATCGCCGGGATGGCGATTGCGCTGATTGCCACCATCTTCGGGCCGGACACCGGCAACGTGGCGTGGATCCTGGTGGCGATGATCATCGGCGGTGCGATTGGTATTCGCCTGGCGAAACGCGTTGAAATGACCGAGATGCCGGAGCTGGTGGCGATTCTGCACAGCTTTGTGGGTCTGGCCGCAGTGCTGGTGGGCTTCAACAGCTACCTGTACCACACGCCAGGTCTAGAACCGATTCTGGTGAATATTCACCTGACGGAAGTGTTCCTCGGTATCTTCATCGGTGCGGTCACCTTCACCGGTTCCATTGTCGCGTTCGGCAAGCTGCGCGGGAAGATTTCCTCTAAGCCGCTGATGCTGCCAAACCGTCATAAGCTGAACCTGGCGGCGCTGGTGGTATCGTTTGTGCTGCTGGTGGTCTTCGTGCGTACCGAAAGCGTCGGTCTGCAGGTGCTGGCGTTGCTGGTGATGACTATCATCGCGCTGGCCTTCGGCTGGCATCTGGTGGCGTCCATCGGTGGTGCGGATATGCCAGTGGTGGTCTCCATGCTGAACTCCTACTCCGGTTGGGCGGCGGCGGCGGCGGGCTTTATGCTGAGCAACGACCTGCTGATCGTCACCGGTGCGCTGGTGGGTTCTTCGGGTGCGATCCTGTCTTACATCATGTGTAAGGCGATGAACCGCTCGTTCATCAGCGTCATCGCCGGTGGCTTTGGTTCTGACGGCTCGTCTACCGGCTCCGATGAGGAAGTGGGTGAGCACCGTGAGATCAGCGCGGAAGATACCGCCGAGATGCTCAAAAACTCGCACTCGGTCATTATCACCCCGGGCTACGGCATGGCGGTGGCACAGGCGCAGTATCCGGTCGCGGAAATCACCGAGAAGCTGCGCGCGCGCGGCATCAAGGTGCGTTTTGGTATTCATCCGGTGGCGGGGCGTCTGCCAGGCCACATGAACGTGCTGCTGGCGGAAGCGAAAGTGCCTTACGACATCGTGCTGGAGATGGACGAGATCAACGATGATTTCGCCGACACCGATACCGTGCTGGTCATTGGGGCTAACGACACCGTTAACCCGGCGGCGCAGGACGATCCGCGTAGCCCAATCGCCGGGATGCCGGTTCTGGAAGTGTGGAAGGCGCAGAACGTGATCGTGTTTAAGCGCTCAATGAATACCGGCTATGCCGGGGTGCAGAACCCGCTGTTCTTCAAAGAGAACACCCACATGCTGTTTGGCGATGCCAAAGCCAGCGTGGATGCGATTCTGAAAGCGCTCTGACAGGGTAAAGCCCGGTGGCGCAAGCTTACCGGGCCTACCAAACCCGTAGGCCGGGTAAGGCGTAGCCGCCACCCGGCAAAAAAAACCGCCGGTTCGCCGACGGTTTTTTTTATCTTGCGGGTCAATCGTCTTCCGGATCGTCAAGCTCAACCGGCGTCTGGTACTCATCCGGCTTGATAACCAGCAGGTCGCAGCGCAGATGGTCGATCACCTGCTCGGCGGTGTTGCCGAGGAAGGCGGCAGAAATACCGGTACGTCCAATGGTACCCAGCACGACAATCCCCGCCTGCAGGTGTTCAGCCAGGTCCGGGATCACCTCTTCAGGCAGCCCTTTTTCCACGTGGGTCATTTTCTCATCGATGCTGAATTTCTGGCGCAGCGCTTTCATGGCCAGCAGGTGCTGACCGCGGATGGCGTCGTTATACACGCTCGGGTCAAATTCCGGCAGCTCAATGGCGATGTTAATCGGGGTAACCGGATAGGCACCTACCAGATGCACTTCGGTGTGGTTGACCTGGTCGGCAAGCTGGAGGGTCTCCTTCACCAGCTTCTCGTTCAGCGAGTTATGGTAATCCTCTTCGCTGGCGAGGTTTACCGCCACAACGGCTTTCCCGCCTTCAGGCCACGGCTGGTCTTTCACCATCCAGACCGGGCAAGGGCATTTACGCAGCAAGTGCCAGTCGGTCGGGGTGAAGATCACGGATTCCAGCTTGTCGTGCTGGTGCGCCATCTTCAGCAGCAGATCGTGCCCACCGGCAACGACTTCCTGAATGATGGCTTCGAAAGGTCGATTGTGCCAGACCACTTTGATATCAATGGGCACGCCCGCTTCCAGGTAATACTTCGCCTGTTCGCGGATCCACGCGGTACGCTGGCTGATGACGCCCTGACGCATAGCGGTGCGCTCGTCAGGCGACAGAAGGGTGGTCATCTCATACGAGAAGTCATAGATCGGCAAAAACGCTTTGATTTTGCCACCAATCCGTTGATGTAAATACACAGCACGTCGTAATGCCGGCTGATCGTCCTGATTCGGATCGATTGCTACCAGCATGTTTTGATACTTGGCCATACAGGTCTCCTTACTACTGTCACCACAGTCTGTAATTAAAAGAGTAACCTATATATCCTGAATGAAACAGAGGAGAGCTTTTGCCAGATCAATAATTCATGAAAATTTATCAGAGGAAAAGCACCGTGGTCGTTACCGCGATAAACGCAATAAACAGCAGCACCATCACCGCTATCGCAAAGGTCGTGGAGTCCTGAACGTAGGTTTTTTCCTCCCCCTTCATTGGGCCGACAAGCATGATCCAGATGAAGATAAAGGTCACTGAGGCAATCACGACTGAAACGAAAAACAAACTTTCTCTCAATTCATAACCTCAACGAGACCCTTTTGGGTGCTGTGTGGGGACGTGCTACGGTGAAAAGGGCAGATATAAGACGGGGTAACAGGCCAGACCCATAAATCAGGAGAATTTATCGGTCTGGCAGTATACGTATGGCGTTTACGCCACGTTGCGGGCGTGCCCGGCAAGAACGGCCAGCGCTTCACCGTTTTCGATAGTGATGTATTTACCCTTAACGGCCAGCATCCCGCTTTTCTGGAAACGACCCAGCAGACGGCTGATGGTTTCCACGGTCAGACCCAGGTAGTTACCGATATCGCCACGCGTCATCGTCAGACGGAATTCACGCGGCGAGAAGCCACGCTCGGCGAAGCGGCGGGAGAGGTTGTAGATAAACGCGGCCAGACGCTCTTCTGCATTCTTTTTGGAAAGCAGCAGAATCATGTCCTGATCGCCTTTGATCTCACCGCTCATCAGACGCATCATCTGCTGACGCAGGTTAGGCATCTTGCCGGACAGATCGTCCAGGGTTTCAAACGGAATTTCGCAAACCATCGAGGTTTCGAGTGCCTGAGCAAAGCTCGGGTGGTGGCCCGTACCGATGGCATCAAAGCCTACCAGGTCACCCGCCAGATGGAAGCCGGTGATCTGCTCATCGCCCTGTTCGGTAATGGTGTAGCTCTTGATGGTGCCAGAACGGATAGCATAGAGCGATTTCAGTTCGTCTCCCGCTTTAAACAGCGTCTGCCCTTTCTGAATAGGCTTTTTACGCTCGATAATATTATCAAGCTGATCGAGTTCATGCTCATTCAGGGTAAACGGGATACAGAGCTGGCTGATGCTGCAATCCTGGCAATGGATAGCACAACCGCCAGACTGAATGCGTCGTATAATTCGCTTTTCCGGGATCATAGGTTTGCTCAAGCCTTAATTGATATTGGTCAATTTTAACATCTTTTTGGTAAGTACGTAAGCCTGACAAACCCTCAATAAGGACAAGAGACGGCAATGTGTCGCCATCTTCTTGAAATTCCACAGCTTGATTATGGATTTTTAGCCTAACCGGAAGAAAATTAAGCACAAAAAGCCTGGGAACTAGAGTAAGAGATACCCTTCGTGACGCAGCAACCACTCTTTTCGCTGCACGCCACCGGCATAGCCGGTCAGGGTGCCGTTGCGGCCAATAACGCGATGGCAGGGCACCACGATGCTGACCGGATTAGAGCCGTTCGCGGCACCTACGGCGCGTGCGGCCCCAGCGCGACCTAACTGCTCCGCGAGCTGGCCGTAATGCATCACCTGCCCGCAGGGAATGGCCCGCAGCGCCTGCCACACTTCGCGCTGAAAAGGGGTGCCCGCCGTGGCGGTGGGCAGCGTGTCGATGATGCTGAGATCGCCTTCGAAGTACGCTGCAAGCTTGCCGCTCAGTCCACCCGGATTGGTGGCGCGGATACGTTCATACCCCTGGGCGCGGTAGTGAATCGCAAGCAGTTCTTCCATGCGGTCGCTGTGCTCTTCCCACTCAACGGCGCGCAGGCAAAACTGCTCGTCCGCGATCACCCACAGCGGCCCAAGCGGCGTCGCAATCTTGTCTTCGAGTAATCTCAGCATCCTCATTCCCTTAGTTCAGCCTCGGGTAGATCCCCGGCCCAATCGGCAGGCCGACAAGATACCACGCCACCAGCATCACCAGCCATACCCCTAAAAAGATAAGCGGGTAGGGTAAAACCAGCGAATAGTAGGTACCCAGTTTGGCCTCGGGTTTATAGCGCTGCAGGAAGCCTAAAAACAGCGGAACAAACGGCGAAACCGGCGCCAGCGGGATAACTGAGGAGTCCGCGATGCGGAACAGGATTTGCGCGAAAGCCGGGTGGAACCCCAGCATCATAAACATCGGCACGAAGATCGGGGCCAGAATCGACCAGATGGCGGAGCCGCTGGCGATAAACATGCACAGCAGGGATGACAGCAGCGCCAGACCGACAAACGCCGGTACGCCGCTTAGCCCGGCAGCCTCCAGCGCGTCGGTGAGGCCCACGGCCATAAACTTGCCCATGTTGCTCCAGTTAAACATCGCCACAAACTGGGCCAGCGGGAACACCATCACGATAAAGCCCGCCATCTCCTTCATCGGCTCGATCATCAGCTGCGGCAGGTCACCCTGGCGGCGGATTTTGCCGGTGGCGATACCGTAGGCGAGCGAAACAACAAAGAAGAAGAGGATAATCAGCGGCACGATGCCCTGAATAAACGGCGAGGGCAGGACCGTATGTTTAACCGGATCGCGCAATATGCCGTTTTCCGGCACCACCATCAGCGCCACCGCGGCGATAAACGCCAGCGAGACAATCCCCGCCACGCGCAGGCCGAAGTGCTGCGCTTCGCTCAGCGTCTCCAGCTTTTCATCGTTACGGCCTTCCCATTTGCCCAGGCGCGGCTCGACGATCTTATCGGTAATCAGCCCGCCGACAATCGTCAGGACAATGACCGAGCTTGCCATAAAGTACCAGTTGTCGATCACGCTGACGTGCATGGCCGCATCAATGGTTTTCGCCGCCTCCGTACTGATGCCCGAGAGCAGCACGTCGGTGGTGACGATCAGCAGGTTAGCGGTAAAACCGCAGCCCACCCCCGCAATCGCGGACAGCAGACCCGCCACGGGATGGCGCCCGACGGCGAGGAAGATCAGCGCCCCCATCGGCGGCATGATCACCAGCGCGGCGTCGGAGGAGATATGGCTGAAGAAGGCGATAAACAGCACCATGTAGCTCGCGTAGCGCGCGCTGACGTGAGAAGCCATCTTCACCATCAATGCGGGCAACAGGCCGACGCGTTCAGCCAGCCCGGCGCCCAGCACCAGCGCCAGAATGGCGCCGAGCGGGGCGAATCCGCTGAAGTTTTTAATCACGTTGGGTAAAAACCAGTGCAGCCCTTCAATGCTCAGCAGGTTTTTCACCGCCACCAGGCTGCCGTCGGCCGGGCTGCGCACGCTGACGTCAAAGGCGGAGAGCACGGCGGTGGCGACCATCAAAATCACAATCAGATAGATAAAAAGCAGGAAAGGGTGCGGCACTTTATTGCCGATCCTTTCAACCCAGCCATAGAGCTTACCGGATGGGGAATGCGAAGGTATGGATGACATACTCATGGGCGTTCCTCGGGAGTGTTGTGTTGTTGTGTTGTGTTTTTTTATTTTAAAGGTGACGGTGTCACGCCCGGTGGGATCGGACACGCGTACGGTTTTTCTTCTAGTTGTTGTTCGAACTCTTCACGGCATTTTTTCAGCAGCGCCGCGTCCTGCAGCAGATTGAGCGCGGTCGCGCCCATCACTTTCCCGGCCAGCAGCATGCCCTTGTGGGCAATAGAGGTTCGCCCCTGAGACACCAGTTGCCAGGTATGCAGCGGCGTGCCGACGGTAAAGCAGGGGCTGAAGCACTGGGCGACCGGCATTTTCCAGCTGACGTCACCCACGTCGGTTGAACCTGCCAGCACGTTGTCGGTGACGGCATAAGGCGCGACTTCATCCACCAGCAGCGTCGCCTGATGACGACGGGCAAAGGCTTTACCCGCTTCACCACCCGTGGCGGCAATATTTTTCAGGCTGTTTTGCAGATCGTTGGGCGTCAGCGTGGCGCGGATCTCGCGGGCAAACTCTCGCTCTTCGTCGGTCCACTCCGGCGTGCCGTAGTGCTGCAGGGCGCGATACATCGCCGCCTCAAGCGTGCGGTTCGGCAGGTAGCTGGAGCAGGCTTTATCAAAGCGGCACTCGACGGTCGTTTCGGTCATCATCGCCGCGCCCTGGGCGATTTTCTCGATGCGCTCGTAGATCTGCTGCGCATCCGCCATCTCCGGGGCGCGGATCAGGTACAGCACCTCGGCCTGCGCCTGCACCACGTTGGGCGAAATCCCGCCGGTGTCGGTAATGGCGTAATGGACGCGCGCTTTCTCGATGATGTGTTCGTTAAGGAAGTTGGTGCCGGTGGTCATCAGCGTCACGGCGTCCAGGGCGCTGCGTCCCAGGTGAGGAGAGTTGGCCGCGTGCGCCGCCACGCCGTGAAAACGCCAGGCGGCCTGAATATTCGCCAGCGTGCTGACGTTAAACATCCCGGCAAAGGCTTCCGGGTGCCAGGTGACGGCGGCATCGACGTCATCAAACAGCCCTTCGCGCACCATAAAGGTTTTCCCAGAGCCGCCTTCTTCACCGGGACAGCCGTAAAAACGCACCGTTCCGCTGCCGCCGTGCTGCTCCAGCCAGCTTTTCACCGCCACCGCGCCCGCAAGCGCTGCGGTGCCTAAGAGATTATGTCCGCAGCCGTGGCCGTTAGCCCCCGGCGTGGCGGTTTGCGCCGTCGCGCAGTGTGCCTGCTGGCTTAACCCGGCCAGCGCGTCGTACTCGCCCAGCAGGGCGATAACCGGTTTTCCGCTGCCGAAGCTGGCGATAAAGGCATTGGGAATACCGCCTGCCTCGCGGGTCAGCGTGAAGCCTTCTGCTTCCAGCTCGCTGGCCAGCCGTTCGGCGGACCAGAACTCTTCAAAGCGGGTTTCGGGACGATCCCAGATCGCGTCGGCAATATCGGTTAACGTCCGACATCGCGTGTCGATCGCATCGGCAATAAAAGCGTAGTTCTCCTGCATTACACACCTCGCGTCCACGGGAAATTGAGCGCAGTTCGCGCCAGCGTTTCGATGGCGATAGTCATGACCTGCTCATCGAAGTCGAATTTTTCGTTGTGATGTCCGGCGCTCAAATCCGTGCCAAACACCATATAGGACGCCATGCCGCCGTTCTGCTGTACGCGGGCCATCATCAGCGTGGCGTCTTCGGAACCCGCTGGCGCTTTCACCTTATCGATGGCATGAACAACCCCGGAAACCTGGCTCGCCTGCTCGCGCAGATAATCCACCCAGGCCGGCGTCGGCGCGCTGGAGGTGGCAGCCCCCATCAGGCGCACCTCGGCGCTCACGCCGTAGAGCGCCGCCGCGCCGGTAATGACCGCCTGCGCGCGTTCAAAGACGTACTGATTAATCGCTTCGCTTTCGCCGCGGGTTTCAACTTTGATCAGGGCATTCGCGGGCACCACGTTGCGCCCGCTGCCCGCCTGCATCACGCCGACGTTCACCCGGGATGCGCCGTCGCTGTGCGGGGCGATGCTGTGCAGGGCGAGGGCGGCCTGCGCGGCGGCGAGCAGGGCGTTACGCCCGTCCTCCGGCTTACCGCCCGCGTGTGCGGCCACGCCGGTGAAGCTCACGTCGAACTTGGTGGTGGCCATAAAGTTATCGCTGCCGCAGATCACCGTACCGGCAGGGACGCCGGTACCAATATGAATGGCCGTGAAATAGTTCACGTCATCCAGCGCCCCGGCGGCAACCATGGCGCGCGCGCCGCGCGTGCCTTCTTCAGCAGGCTGGAAGATCAGCTTAATGGTGCCGTTGAGCCGGGCTGCATTCTGCTTAAGCACCTGTGCCAGTCCCAGACCAATGGTGGTGTGGCCGTCGTGCGCGCAGGCGTGCATCATACCCGGATTGCAGGAGGCAAACCCGTCGCGGAACGGGCGATGGCTGTCGTCGAGCGCTTC
Organism: Enterobacter sp. fkY84-1; assembly: GCF_052974705.1. Taxonomy (NCBI): domain Bacteria; kingdom Pseudomonadati; phylum Pseudomonadota; class Gammaproteobacteria; order Enterobacterales; family Enterobacteriaceae; genus Enterobacter; species Enterobacter sp. fkY84-1. Next base: position 2,034,645 of record NZ_CP169393.1, read on the forward strand.
GCTTAAATCAAGGGCGTCCATGTCCACGCGAAACGCCAGGGTTGGGCCAGGGCGGCCGGTATTCAGGCTGGCGACAATGCCGGTAAAGCCGCCTTCAAACGGCGCCAGCCATTTCTCAGGCGCGCCTTGCGCCCGCGCGCGGGCAAACTCTCGCGCCAGGGTTGCCTCATCGGGCAGCCCCATCCGGCTTTCGGCATCGACCACGTCACGGCCCATCGCCAGTTCGTAACCCAGCGAGTCCAGGGTCTCCGCAACTTTCGCGGCGGTACGAAACTCTACCCAGCCGGATTCCGCAAAATGGTGAAAATCGCGACGCCACGCGCTCAGCTGCGGGGTTAACGTCTGGATGTACTGCGCCAGTGTGTCCATATCTGTTCCTGTCATCATGAAAATATGTGAACTGCTTCACGCTGTGATAGTTTTTACTTATCACTAACCGATTTTTCACAGTTTTAACCGTTCAGGAATTACCCTCGCACATCCCTTTCCAGTAAAGTAGATGACAGTTTCTTTACTCTGATAAACAACGGTTATCGGTCGGGCTATGTCATTTCAGGTTAAATTCCATCATCTCCGGGCGTTTGTTGAAGTCGCTCGTCAGGGCAGCATTCGCGGTGCCAGCAGGACGCTGAATCTTTCGCAGCCGGCGCTGACCAAATCCATCAAAGAGCTGGAGGAGGGCATGGCGGCGCAGCTTTTCGTGCGCAGGAGTAAGGGCGTCGCGTTGACCGAATGCGGTGAGGGCTTTTACCAGCGCGCCCGGTTAATTCTGGAAGAGCTGCGCGCGGCGCAGGATGACATTCGTCAGCGGCAGGGGGAACAGGCCGGGCAGATCAACATCGGGATGGGGGCCAGCGTTTCGCGCAGCCTGATGCCCGCCGTTATCACCCGCTTTCATGCCCAACATCCGCAGGTCAAAGTGCGGATAATGGAAGGGCAGCTGGTGTCGATGATCAACGAATTACGGCAGGGAGAGCTGGATTTCACCATCAATACTTATTATCAGGGACCTTACGACCAGGAATTTACGTTTGAAAAACTCTTTGAGAAGCCATTTGCGGTATTTTGTCGCGAAGGGCATCCGGCAACGGGGGCAACGTCGATTAACGAACTCCTGCATTATAACTGGACAATGCCGACGCCGCGGGGAAGTTATTATAAGCAGCTAGAAGAGGTATTTAGCCATCGCTCGCAAATACCGCGAATTGGTGTGGTCTGCGAAACCTTTTCCTCCTGTATTAGCCTGGTCGCGCAAAGTGATTTTCTAAGCATATTGCCGCAGGAGTTAGGCTGTGACCCGCTGCTGGCGCACCGTCTGGTCATGCTGCCGGTTGTCGAATCGCTTCCAAAAGCAGCATATTATTTAATTCAGCGCCGTGATTCACGTCAGACGCCCCTGGCTGAATCATTAATTACGCAGTTCAGACGGGAAGCGAGAAAAATAATCGCGGCGTGAAAGTAAGATAATAAAAAAACAGGATCTGCCCGACATCAGACAGATCCTCCAGTACACACAGCAGTGCGTCCTTTCGCCAATCCTGAATATTATATCCATGAAGCAGGTATATTTAGGTATAACACCTTTTCCGCAAAAAGAAAGGATGTCGAGTGTTTGATTTTACGAAAATTTAACACAAATCACTTATTTCATCTTTGCTGAAGTTTTAGTTAACTCGTATTTAAATCCATTTTATAAATACTATATATATTCATCAGGTTAATATTTGCGGCGCATGAGGGCCTGTAACGGTGATTGAGGCCAGTCTCAGGCGCAGGTATAGTACCGTCCTCAGTTGTAGCCGGAGGATATCCATGAACCCTGACGACAAATCCTTTTTTCTTGACGCCATGGAAGATGTCCAGCCGCTGAAGCGTGGCCCGGATATTCACTGGCAGCCCAGCCGCAATACGCGGGCGCGCCAGGAGGTGGATTGTGAACAGCTGGATAACTTCCTGACGCTGGATTTTCTTGACCTTCTTCCCCTGGAAGAACCGCTGGCGTTCCAGCGCGAAGGGGTGCAGCAGGGCGTTATCGAGAAGCTGCGCTCGGGTAAATATGCCCGCCAGGCCAGCTTAAACCTCCTGCGTCAGCCCGCCGAACGCTGCCGTCAGATGCTCTATTCTTTTATTCGCCAGGCCGGACGTGACGGGTTACGCAATCTGATTATCATTCACGGAAAAGGGCGCGAGCAGAACTCGCATCCTAATGTGGTGCGCAGCTATCTGGCGCGCTGGTTAACGGAGTTCGAGGAAGTGCAGGCCTTCTGCGTGGCGCTGCCGCATCACGGCGGCAGCGGGGCATGCTACGTTTCACTGCGTAAATCCGATGAAGCAAAACAGGAGAACTGGGAGCGGCACGCCAAGCGCAGCCGCTAGCGGGCGATTTCCTCGCCCGCCGGTGATTCAGAAGGTTTCCCAGTTGCTGTCGGTGGCGGCGTTTGCGGTTGCCGGGCGCAACAGCTGAGGCGTTTTCACGCTGGCCGGACGTGGAGCTACCGCTTTTTCTTTGCCGTTCAGACGAAACGCGGCCACCGCCTGGCGCAGCTGTTCGGACTGATCTTCCAGCGCCGCTGCCGCCGTGGCGGACTCCTGCACCAGCGCGGCGTTTTGCTGCGTCACGCTGTCCATCTGCGAAACGGCCAGGCTCACCTGTTCAATGCCGCGGCTCTGCTCGTCAGAGGCAGAGGAAATCTCGCCCATGATATCGGTCACGCGGGTCACGGCGGCGACGATTTCCTTCATGGTGGTGCCTGCCTCGCTAACCTGCTCAGAACCGGTATTCACGCGGCTGACGGAGTTCTCGATAAGCCCTTTGATCTCTTTCGCCGCCTGCGCGCTGCGGCTCGCCAGGGTCCGGACTTCACCTGCAACAACCGCAAAACCACGCCCCTGTTCCCCGGCGCGTGCCGCTTCCACCGCGGCGTTAAGCGCCAGAATGTTCGTCTGGAACGCGATGCTGTCAATCACGCTGGTAATATGCGCAATTTGCTGCGAACTGTCGGCGATCTCGTTCATGGTGCGAACCACGTTATCCACGACGTGACCGCCGCGCGCGGCCGTTTCAGAGGCGTTTTTCGCCAGCAGCGTGGCCTGACGGGCGTTATCGGAGTTCTGTTTAACCGTCGCGGTCAGCTCTTCCATGCTGGCGGCGGTCTCCTCGAGCGAGGCGGCCTGCTGCTCGGTGCGGGCGGAAAGATCGTTGCTTCCTGCGGCAATTTCGCCTGCGCCGGTGTAGATGGAATCGGTACTTCCGCGTACGGCGCTGACGGTGGTCACCAGCGACTGCTGCATCTCATGCAGGCCGGCGGCCAGCTGACCCATCTCATTGCGGCCCGAGATAGCGATCTCCTGCGTCAGGTCGCCCCCTGCAATGGCGCGAATATGGTCCATAATGGAGTGGAGTGGTTTTAACAGCAGGTGCTGTAAACCCTGCCAGATGACCACCAGAACCGCGATAACGGCCAGCAGAATTGCCGCCAGCGTCCACTGCATCTGCGTGAAGCTGCTCTGATTCTCTTCGGTTGCGGCCTTCAGCAGGGTGTTGTTTTCGGCGCGCCAGCGGTTATAGACCGCTTCCATATCGTCCTGCGCCTGCTGCGCATCCAGATCGCCATAGGCCTGATAGTTGTCGGCGCGCAGATACTCAATCGATAAACGCATGACTTCGTGCATCTGGTTCCAGGATTTCTGCATCTCGTCGGTCAATGCCGCCTCCTGGCCCTTAACCTGCGGCAGTTTCTGCCACTCTTTGTTATAGGCTTCGGCTTTTGCCAGCGAGTCGCCTGCGGTGCCCAGCAGTTTATTGATCGCCGCCAGGGAAGCCGGGTCACGCTGGTTTTTCAGGTAGCGGATCGCCACGCGGGTGACGGTGACGCGCGTTTTCACCAGCGTGTTCACGCTGTCGCTCAGGCTTTCCTGCTGGGCATTGAGCACGCCGGAGTTCTGGAAGTTATGGCGATCGTTACTGACGGCAGAGTAGAACAACCCTCCCGTGACAACTTGCAGCAGGCAGAATATGGTGAGGGCAAAGATAATACCGGTAATCACGTGCAGATTTTTCAGCATAGCGGTCGTCCGTTAGAGAAGATGCAGGGTTACTTCATTACTATCGTCGTAGAGAATGTAAACTTTAATTAACTCGCGCTTAACTAAGGGGCCCTTTTGGGAACCTGTTGTAAATCCGGATCATTTTTATGAGGAAGGTCAACATGAGCAGCATTGATAAAAGCGGGACATACGCGCTCGGGACGCGGACGGTGAAACGGCTGGGCTACGGCGCGATGCAGCTGGCCGGGCCGGGCGTCTTTGGGCCGCCGAAGGATAAGCAGGCCGCGCTGGACGTGTTACGCGAGGCCGTGGCGGCGGGAGTGAACCACATTGATACCAGTGATTTTTATGGTCCTCATGTCACCAACCAGCTGATCCGCGAGGCGCTTCATCCTTACCGGGACGATCTGACGATCGTCACCAAGATTGGCGCCCGTCGCAACGACAAAGGCGCCTGGCTGCCGGCCTTTTCCGCGCAGGAGCTGACGCAGGCGGTGCATGACAACCTGCGTAATCTGCAGCTGGACGTGCTGGACGTGGTGAACCTGCGGATCATGTTTAGCGCGCACGGGCCAGCGGAAGGGTCGATTGCTGAACCGCTCTCCACCCTGGCAGAATTACAGCAGCAGGGGCTGGTGCGGCATATTGGTTTGAGCAACGTCACGGCCACCCAGGTCGCGGAAGCGCAGAAGATGGTGCAGGTGGTGTGCGTGCAGAACATGTACAACATTGTGAACCGGGGTGACGATGCGCTGGTGGATCTGCTTGCGCAGCAGGGGATTGCGTATGTGCCGTTCTTCCCACTGGGCGGCTTTACGCCGCTGCAATCGTCCGGGCTGAAGGCTGTCGCGGATTCACTGGGCGTCACGGCAATGCAGGTTGCGCTGGCATGGCTGCTGCAGCGTTCTCCGAATATCCTGCTGATCCCGGGCACCTCTTCCGTGGCGCATCTGCGGCAAAACCTCGCGGCGGGAGAACTGCAGCTTCCGCCTGACGCACTGGAAACATTGAATACGCTGATGGACTGATCGTCACAGGCGCAAAGCCCGACATGTGCTTCCGGGCTTTGCGCGTTTTAAATCTTCTGACACTTCAACGCGTTTGGGTTCGCTTCCGGAAATGACCTTGATCCCTGACCATAATCCGTAATACTGTATTTATATACAGTATATGGCGAGAAAGGCATCATGGACACTCTCTTTTCTTATCAACCAAAACAAATCATTGAACTACCTTTGTTTTTAGAACGTGTTGCCTGTGGGTTTCCCAGCCCGGCGCAGGATTATGTGGAGGATCGTCTCGATCTTAACCGGCTGGCAGTGAGGCACCCCAGTGCGACCTATTTTATCAAGGTGAGTGGAGACTCCATGATTGGCGCGGGGATTGGCGACGGCGATCTGCTGGTGGTTGACCGCTCGTTAAATGCCGAACATGGGGATATCGTCGTGGCGTCGGTCGCCGGTGAGTTTACGGTGAAAGAGCTACAGACGCGCCCGGTTCTGAGGCTGTTGCCACATAACGCCCGCTATCAGCCGATTACCTTTCAGTCCGAAGAGGAGTTGCAGATCTTCGGCGTCGTCACCCACACGCTTAAAACGCATAAACATGTTCGCGCTGGTTGATGTGAACAGCTTCTATGCCTCCTGCGAGAAGGTATTCCGCCCCGATCTGGAGGGGAAGCCCATCGTGGTGGTGTCCAACAACGACGGCTGCATAATTTCACTCTCGCGGGAAGCAAAGCAGTTCGGCATAAAAATGGGTGAGCCCTATTTTAAATTCAAAGAGAAGCTTTTTCCGGCGAGGGTTTACGTCTTCAGTTCGAACTATGCGCTGTATGCCGACCTCAGCAGTCGGGTGATGCAGACGCTGACGGATCTGGCTCCGGCCATAGAAATTTACTCGATTGACGAGGCGTTCGTGAACGTTTCAGGGATCGGTAACTGCATGTCGCTGGACGCGTTCGGACACCAGATGCGCACGCAGGTCTTTAAAAACACGGGCTTAACCGTTGGCGTCGGCATTGCCCCGACAAAAACGCTGGCGAAGCTGGCCAACTATGCGGCGAAACGCTGGGCCAGTACCGGCGGCGTGGTCGATCTGTCAGGCCGGGAGCGGCAGCGTAAACTGCTGGCAAAGGTTCCGGTAGAGGAGGTATGGGGCGTAGGGCGGCGCATCACGAAAAAACTGAACGCGATGGGGATTACCACGGCGCTGGAGCTGGCGGAGGCCTCCTCGTGGGTCATTCGCAAACATTTTAACGTGGTGCTGGAGCGTACGGCGCGCGAGCTTCGCGGCGAGCCCTGCCTTGACCTGGAAGAGTACACCCCCACGAAGCAGCAAATCATCTGTAGCCGTTCGTTTGGTCATCGCATTACGCAATATGAAGAGATGCACCAGGCGATTTGCGCCTACGCGGAACGCGCCGCAGAGAAACTGCGCGGCGAGCATCAATACTGTCGCTTTATCAGCGTGTTTGTGCGCACCAGCCCGCATGCGGACAACGAAATTTATTACGGTAATCAGGCTTCGGTCACCCTGATGACGCCCACCAATGACTCGCGGGATATCATCCGTGCCGCCACGGAGGCGCTGGGGCGGATATGGCTCGACGGGTATCGCTATATGAAGGCCGGGGTCATGCTGGCGGACTTTTTCAGCAGCGGTGTCGCTCAGCTTAATCTGTTTGACGACAATCGCCTGCGCGCCAACAGCGCGGCGCTGATGGAGATGATCGACAGCGTCAATCACTCCGGCAAAGGGAAGATATGGTTCGCCGGGCAGGGGATTGAGAAACCGTGGGCCATGAAGCGGGAAATGTTGTCACCGGCCTATACGACGCGGTACGCGGATTTACCGGTGGCGAGGTAAAAGGCGGTTATTTTGTGGCGTTGTGGGTCGCGATCTCAGGCAGTAATTGCTCAATCACGCTGACGACCTTTCTGACGCGCTGCGGAATAAAGCGGGCATCAGGATAAACGGCATAGAGGAAGCGATCGGGTAACCGCCAGTCGGGCAGCACCGGTACCAGCGTGCCCGCCTGCAGAGCCCTGGCCACGAGCGGTCGCTGCATGCCGCCGATACCCATGCCGGATTCCAGCGCCTGCAGCAGCGCGTCGCTTGTGTTGGCACGGAAAACGGTATTCACGTTGACCTCGACCGTCTCCGCGTCAGACATCAGGCGCAGGGGAGCATCCAGCGGAATGCCGCTGAACCGCACGTGTGGGAGCGTCGCCAGTTCGCTGACCGCGTGTACCGCCTGAAAGCCGGGAGCGGCAAACAGTGCAGCTTCAATACGCCCCAGCACGCGAGCCGCGTGCGCCTGCGGAGGCTCGCTGCTCAGCCGTATCGCGACATCCACGCCCTCCGCCACCAGATCGGCAAGGCGGTCATCCAGGGAAAGCATCAGCTGCAGTTCGGGATGCAGGCGCTGTAGCGCCAGCAGATGCGGCAAAATGATCTGCCCCAGGCCGCTCGGCAACTGGACATGGACGCGTCCCTGAACGCTATGATCGACAGGATGTAAACGCCTCTCCGCTTCCCCCATGGCGTCCAGCACGAGCTGCATATCACGCCGGTAGCGTTCCCCTTGTTCGGTCAGCTTCATCGTACGCGTCGTACGGTGCAGCAGTACCACACCCAGCGATTCCTCAAGCGCCGCGATCTGTTGACTGACGGCGGACTGCTTAATACCGGTCTGACGGGCAGCCGCTGAAAACGAGCCCGCTTCAGCGACGCGCAGAAAGGTAGAAATGGCATTGAGCTTATTATTCATTTAATGATTTTGCTTATAAGTGCCATCGGTTTCATGGGATATCTCCAGAAAAAATAATATATCACACTGCGTCTGTCACCCTTTCCGGAGAAATACCATGAATAATAGGCAGCAACACAACGTCGCCCTGGTCGCGGGCGCCAGCGGCATTGTCGGCAGACAGATGATCAACACGCTCCTGCACCATCAGTGGCAGGTGATCGGCCTTAGCCGCCATGCCGGGTCGCATCCTGACGGCATTCCGATGGTCAAGATCGATTTACTGGATGAAAAGGACAGCGCCCGGGCGCTGCGCTCCCTGGACGGTACCACCCATCTCTTTTACAGCGCCTGGGCGAACGCGGCGAACTGGGAAGACATGGTTGAGCCGAACGTCACCATGCTGCGTAATCTGGTCAGCATCCTCGAAAAAACGGCACCTTTGCAGACGGTAAGCCTGATGCAGGGGTACAAGGTCTACGGCGCGCATCTGGGACCGTTTAAAACCCCGGCGCGCGAAAGCGATCCCGGCGTACCGGGTGCCGAATTTAACGCCGCGCAGCTTGCGTGGCTCAGCCAGTTTCAGCGGGGAAAGCGCTGGCACTGGAATGCCATCAGGCCGGGCGTGGTAGGGAGTGCGGTACCGGGCAATGCCATGAACCTTGCGCTGAGCATTGCCCTGTACGCCTCCCTGTGCAAGGCGCTGGGTTTACCGTTGCGTTTTCCCGGTTCGGAACAGACCTGGCACAGTATCGTTGACCATACAGACGCCGGGCTGCTGGCCGACGCCACTCTGTGGGCCGCCGCGTCACCTGCGGCACAGAATCAGGCGTTCAACGTGAATAATGGCGATATCTGGCGCTGGAGCGAGCTCTGGCCGCGCATCGCACGCTGGTTTGACCTGGACTCTGCACCGCCGGTGAGGCTGTCATTTCATCAGCTGTTTACGGACTATCGCGGCGTATGGCGCGAGCTTGCCGGAGAGCGGCTGGTGGAAGCGGATATTCTGCAGCTGAGCGACGGGCGGTTTGCCGATTTTGTCTTTAGCTGGAATTACGACATGTTTGGTGACGGGAGCAAGCTGCGCAGGGCGGGCTTTACGCAAATGCAGGCGACGGATGAGATGTTTTTCCACCTGTTCGCGCAGTTGAGAGCCGCGCGGATTATTCCCTGACCGTAAGGGTTGTTGTCATCAACGATCGGCGCGTTATACTCACGCGTTAAAATGAATGTATTGTGGGGCAGGGATATGCACGAAAGTCTAAAAATGATATCAGTCGCTCTGCCCCTCATTGCGCTTCTCATTCTGTTAAGCTTTTTGGTCAGACGCATTCGCCAGGCAAAACGTATCATTTCAGACCGTAACGGGATGAAAAAGATCTCTGCCAGTCCCTCAATATTTGGCGGAAATGCAGGTAAAACCTGGTTTTATGATGACCAGTTTTTATATGAAGTTAAAAACAACGCCACCCGTAAAATTGCGCTGGCTAACATCATTAAAATCAGACCGGGGAATACCGAGATAAACAGCAGACGGGTCTGGATTGTTATTTACCGCGACGGTGTTAATGAAAAACAGGTGCAGTTTTATAACAATCTTACCCTCTGGAATCATAACTTCACGGCTTTTCTGGTAGCGGTAAAACGTGCCAATCCTGACGCTGTGGTTAAAGAACGCGCAATCCTCAATGTGTGAAAAAGAACCGCAGACGGTTTGCGGACGCTGCTCCTGTGCAGCGTCCATAGCATCAGGGTTAAGGGCTTACTCAACCGTTAACGCATCGACAACCTCGGCCACGCTTTTCACGCTGCGGATATTCCCGATCCCCGTGCCGAGCGCGATATACCCTTCATCGGTATTATTTTCCAGCATGCCCAGGCGCAGGCCCCGTAATCCGCCCATCGCCTTGCCCAGCGCTTCGTTGCTTGCGCCCGCTTTATCCATCGCCGCCAGTTTTTCCGCCAGTTTGCCGGGAAGAGAACGATAGTAGTGGGGGACTGTGCGGAAAAGCAGCAGGTCCAGGCCGTTGGCGGCAACAATTTTCTCTTTGACCCCCTGCGGCACGCGGCTTTCTTCGGTACTGATAAAGACCGAACCGGCAAACACGCCTTCCGCCCCCAATGCATGCGCCGCTCTGGCGGTGCGATTATCGGTAATACCGCCCGCGGCCATCACCGGGACGTGCTTCACGGCGTCGGCAATCAGCGGCACGATGGAAAAGGTCCCCAGCGCCGTCGCGGGTAGCGTCCCACCCTCGTCAAAACCGGTGGCGACGATGATGTCTGCACCCATCTCTTCAGCAAGAAGGGTGTTTTCCGGCGTGGGATTGATGTCGCGGTAGATAATGGCAATACCCGCCTCTTTTAACTCACTAAACAGCGCGGGAATAATGCTGCCTTCCCCATAGCCCGTGTACACCACGGCCCTGACGCCTTCCTCTTTTACCACCTTAAGAATTGGCCCGGTCCAGACGTCATTAACGGCGGTGGGGATCAGGTTCACGCCGAAGGGTTTTTCGGTCAGCCGTTTGGTTTTCCGAATTTCTTCCCGCATTTTTTCGGCGGTCTCTTCCGGCGTGGAGACCGCGGTATCGGCGGTTAAACCGGCGTTGGGGCCCAGCACGCCGAGTCCTCCGGCATTGCTGACCGCGGCCACTAAACGGGCATCAGTAAGCCAGGATAACGGTCCCTGAATAACGGGCTTTTCGATACCCAGGATCTGACAGATACGGTTATTTTTCATAGCAGACTCTCCCTTACGTTTGAATGAGGGAGAGTGTAGAGAGGAAGATTGTTAGGAAAAATAGCCAAAAACATTCATCACTGTTATAAAATTAATAACAATCATTTTCTCCCGCTCGCGGCAAGACATCCCTTATGCAAATAAACCTCTTTGAATCTATTCGGATTTTTATTGAAATTGTCGACTCGGGGAGCCTTACCCAGGCGGCGGAAAATCTGCGGGTCCATCGACCGGCAGTGACCAAAGCGCTGCAGCTTCTGGAACAACACAGCGGCACGCGGCTCCTGCAGCGCACCACGCGTCGGATTAGCCTGACGCCGGATGGGGAAGCCTTTTATCGCCGCAGTAAACCCCTGCTGGCGCAGGCGGACGAATTACTGGAGTCGTTTGGCGCCGATCGGCCGATACACGGCCAGCTGCGTGTGGATATGCCCATCTCTTTTGCGGCGCTGCGGGTGATACCCAACCTGCCTGATTTTTATCGTCAGCATCCTGATATCGACATCATCCTGAGCAGCTCTGACCGCCGTCGGGATATGCTGCGGGACGGTCTGGACTGCGTGCTGCGGGTGGGCGAGCTGGACGACGGCGACTATATCGCGCGTAAAATCGGGAACATTAAAATCACGACCTGCGCCAGCCCGGCCTGGCTGGCTGAACACGGTACGCCAGAAACGCTGGAGGATTTACGCAAGCATCAGGCGATTAACTGGATTAACAACAGCAGCAGGCACGTTCAGCCGTGGACGTTTACCACGCCAGAGGGTGTCGCGGAGATCGCGCTACCCGGTAAGCTCGTGGTGGATAACTCCGAGGCCTACATCGCGGCAGGCCTGGCCGGGCTGGGGGTAATGCAGGGAATGAATCTCTTTCTCCAGCCTTACATTGACCGCGGCCTGCTGGTTGAGGTCCTGCCTGAATATCGTTCGCCGGACCGCAAACTGTCACTGCTCTACCCACACCGTCATCTCTCCCGCAAAGTGCGGGTATTTACCGAGTGGCTGGAGAGTCTGGTGTGAAAGCGGCCAGCTCATGGCATAGCGCACCAATCTGCTCCACGGCAGTGAGCAGGCGGGGCGTCGGTTCGTTTGCACAGTTTAGCCGCAGAAAGTGCGTAAGTTCTGCGCCAGGGGAAAACAGGGGGCCGGGGCTGACGCCAATACCCCGCGCCAGCGCGCGGCGATGCACCTCCAGCGCGTTGACCTGCGGAGGAAGTTCGACCCACAGCAGAAAGCCAGCTGCGGGGACGTTTACGCGGGTACCGGGGGGAAAACTGGCCCCGACCTGCGCCACGACGGCGTCTATTCCCTCTGCGATCCGCCGCTTTAGCCGCCGCAGGTGACGGTCGTAGTCGCCGCTTGCCAGCATCTCGCTCGTCGCGGCTTCCAGCAGCGGCGCACCTGCCCACTCTCCGGCCATGCGGGCCTGCAAGACCTGCGGGTAATAGCGTCCGGCGGCAATCCAGCCGATTCGCCACCCCGGTGCAAGCGTTTTTGACAGGGAGCTGCAGTAAATCACATTCCCGCTCTGGTCGAAGGCTTTGCAGGCCGGAGGACGTTGCCCGTCACCGACCAGGTCACCGTAAACGTCGTCCTCAATCAGAGGAATACCGGCTTCTTCAAGCAGAGCAACCAGTTCCTGCTTGCGCGCGACGGGCATGCTGGCACCCAATGGGTTTTGCACGGTGGGCGAGGCCAGAACGGCCGCGGGACGGTGGCAGCGGATGGCGTCAGCCAGCGGTTCCAGTAACAGACCTTCAGCAGGATCGGTGGGGATTTCTAACGCCTTCAGGCCTAAATCCTCCAGCAGCAGGAGCGTGCCAAAGTAGGCGGGCTGCTCCACCGCCACCACATCACCTGGCTGACACACGGCCCGCAGGGCCAGGCGCAGCGCCTGCGTCGCGCCTGCGGTAATAATCAGATCGTCCGCGCCGAAACGGGCTCCCCACTGTGCAGCACGCGCCGCAATCTTGCTTCGTAAATCACGCCTTCCCGGCGGCAGGCTGTAGCTCTGCCCATGCGCGTCCAGACGACGGCCCACGGAGTGTAACGCCCGCTGTAGGGCCTCCCCGGGCAGCCACGCGGGATCGGGCAGGGCGGCGCCCAGCGGGATCAGCCGAGCTTCTGCACTGCTGAACAGCGACCGGGCCACGGCGGACATAGTCACGGGCACCGGGCCCGGCGTGGAACGCGCGGGCTCCGCGCGCGGAGGGAGGCTGATCTGGCGGATGTAATAACCTGAACGCGGTCGCGCAACGATCAGCCCTTCAGCCTCAAGGCAGCGAAGGGCCTCCAGCGCCGTCGGAAGGCTCACGTGCTCGCGTTCGGCCAGTTTACGCGCGGAGATCATCCGGTCACCGACTCGCAATGCGCCTGAAGAGAGCGTGAGGCGCAGACGCTCAGCAATCCGGCGATAGTGTGGGGAGGGGGCAGACATGGGTATCTGTTCAGGCTAATTTTCGATAAAACTGACTATACAGCCAATGATGTGCGCCAACTATAGTGTCCGGCATGTTCAGGACAAGGAGGCATTATGCACAGCGATAATTTCGACATTTCCTCGTATTTCAAACGCATAAACTACACCGGACCGGCGGCGGCCGATACGACCACCCTGCATGCGCTGATGCGTCATCAGCTCTTTTCCGTTCCCTTTGAAAATCTGGACGTGCAGGCGGGGAAAATTGTCTCGCTGGCACCAGACGACATTGCCGAGAAGGTGTTAAAGAAAGGGCGCGGCGGCTACTGCTATGAGGTGAACGGGCTTTTTGCCATGGTGCTGGAGGCGTTAGGGATACCTTACCGTTTTGTGGCGGCGCGCCCGATGTTCTACCCCGCGCGGCGTCCGAAAACCCATATGGCGCTCATCGCCGAGGTGGAGAGCCGCCAGTGGCTTTGCGATCTCGGGTTCGGCAGCTACGGCATCCGCGCGCCAATGGCGCTGGACACGCTTGACGTGGATATCACCCAGGATTTCGACACGTTTCGCCTGAGCCGCAGCGCGGAGGGCGAGTATCTGCTCGAGGCGAAGGTGGAAGGCGAATGGGCCCGACAATACGGCTTCGATCTCACGCCTCAGGAGTGGATTGATTTCGTCCCGGCCAACTACCTGAACTCCACGCACCCGGATGCGATCTTTGTGCAGAAGCGGGTGGTGGTGCAGCACAGCCCGGAAGGACGCCAGATTTTACTGGGCGATATGCTGAAAACCATCACGGCGAACGGCACTGAAACGCGGCAGCTGGCGGAGGATGAAATCCGCCATGTCCTGAAAGACCGTTTTGCGCTGACCGCCGCGTAATCGGAGAACGATGGGGACTCAGCCCGGCCCGTCGGCTGCGGCTTTGCGCTGAGCCCCCCACTGTAACAGCAGGCTAAACGACGCGGGTAACACGGTCAGCGTCACCAGCGTCGCAGCCAGCAGCCCGCCGATGATGGCATAGGCCATTGGGCCCCAGAAGACCTGGTGAGAGATGGGGATCATCCCCAGAATGGCGGCACAGGCGGTCAGACAGATGGGTCTGGCCCGGTGCTCCGCGGCCGCCATAATCGCGGCATCATTTGCCATCCCCTGAGCTAGATTGCTGTCAACCTCGCTAATCAATATTACCGCGTTACGTACGATCATCCCCGCCAGGGCGATGACGCCCAGCAGCGCAACAAACCCCATCGGCGTTCCGCCGGGCAGCATAGCCAGCACGATCCCTGGTAAACCAAACGGGGCCATCAGGAGCGCCAGCAGCATCCGGGAATATCGCCGCAGCTGAAGCATCAGTAGCAACAGCATGATGACCAGCGTGACCGGAAGAACGGTAAAGACGGAGCTGTTCCCCTTATCCGATTCGGCAACCGCGCCGCCCTCTTCAATGCTGTAACCTGCGGGCAGGCTCGCGCGCAGTTTATCCACCGCCGGACGCAGCGCGGCGGATACCGCTTCAGCCCTCAGCCCCGGGGCGAGGTCGGTTTGCACCGTGATAAAGGGCACGCGCTGGCGGCGCCAGATGACCGGATCGTCCACGCCCCAGACCGGCGTTGCGACGGCGCTGAGCGGAATTTTTTTACCGTCATTCCCCTGAATCGTGAGTGAGGAGAGGGTGGCGGTGCTCTGGCGCGCGCTGTCCTCGGCCCTGAGCACCACGTCGACAAGGCGGTCATTATCTCTGATGGACGTGACAACGCTGCCGGACCAGACGGTATTGAGCGTGCGGGCGAGGCTTTCTGACGATATTCCCGCCGCTCTGGCCGCCGTCTGATTCACCTTAAGGGTGATGACCCTCTCCGGCTCTCCGGCCGTCTGGTTAACGTCGCGTGAGAACGGGGAGCGGCCAATCGCGTCCGTGAGACGGTTCGCAAGCGCCCGGACCTGCAGATAATCCGGCCCGCTCACCCGGTATTTGATGGGCCAGCCGACGGGAGGCCCCAGCTCAAGGGGCGACACGCGGGTGATGATGTCGCTAAATTGCGTCGCCAGGATCGTGTTGAGCTGTGCGTGCAGACGATCCCGCGCCGCAAGATCCTTCGCGACCACAACCATCTGGGCGATATTTTCATTTTCCAGCAGCACGTCCATCGGCAGGTAAAAACGGACGGCGCCTGAGCCAACGTACGTCGAAAAGCGATCGATATTGCTGTTGTCGGCCAGCGCTTTTTCCAGCTTTTCCACCTCTCTGAGCGTTTCCGGCTGCGACGCGTTGGCCGGAAGCGTCAGGCTGACCAGCAACTCGGGCCGGTCCGAGGCGGGGAAAAACTCGCCCTGCATAAACGTCGTGCCGTACGCTGACAGCCCCAGCGCGGCAAGCGCAATCAGTACGGTAGCGAGCCGGTGGCGGAGCGCCAGGCGTAAAAGCCGTCCATACCCGCGCGCGATCCGTCCCGGTCCTGCCGCGTGATGTCTGACTTTTTCCGGCAGCAGCCACGTGCCCGTTAGCGGCGAAAACAGGATCGCGACGGCCCAGGAGCAGAGCAGGGCGATGAGCACCACCGCAAACAGGGAGAAGCAGTATTCACCGGCGCTGGAGGCCGCAAAACCAACGGGAATAAAACCGGCAATCATGACCAGAGTACCGGTGAGCATCGGGAAGGCCGTCGTTTTGAATGCATAGGTGGCCGCGAGTCGGCGGGAATCCCCCGCTTCCAGTCGGGAGACCATCGTTTCGACGGCGATCATGGCGTCATCCACCAGCAGGCCCAGGGCAATGATCAGCGCCCCGAGCGAGATACGCTGAAGGCCAATACCGGCGAGCATCATGCCGACAAACGTCATGGCAAGCACCAGCGGAATGGCCGTCGCCACCACCAGTCCGGCCCGCAAACCCAGCGAGACAAATGAAACCGCCAGCACGATAACAACGGCTTCGATAAGTACCCGGATAAACCCGCTTACCGCTTCACTCACCACCGCTGACTGATCGGCGACTTTCACCATCTCAATACCGTGCGGCAGCCCGGCGCTGAGGGCCGCCATTTTTGCGTTCAGCGCAGCACCGAAACGCAGCATGTTGCCTGTCGGTGCCATCGACACCGCCAGCCCGATAGCCGGTTTGCCGTTCACCCGGTAGGCCGGGGCCGGTGGCTCTGCGATTTCCCGGGTGACGGTGGCAATGTCGGTCAGCGGAATATAGCGATTGTTAACGTGCAGCGTGACGGCGCGTAAACTCTCTTCGGTGGTGAGCGCCCCGCTGACCTTTATCGCCATGTTCTCCTGCCCGGTACGCATCGTTCCTGCCGGGACAACGGCGTTTTGCGCCCGGAGGGCGTCGGCAACGTCCTGAATATCCAGCCCCATACCGGCCAGGCGCGCCGGAGAAAAGGCGAGAACCCACTGCTCCTGCTGTTCGCCCAGCAGGGTGGTTTTGCCCATATCCGGCAGGGACATGAGCTCGCGCCGTATTGTCTCTGCGCTATCCCGCACCTCCCGCAGCGTGAAGCCTTCGGGAATAAAGGCGTAAATTGTGCCGAACGTGTCGTCAAACTCGTCATCCACGGCAGGACCCTGCACCCCTTCGGGCAGGGACGGCGCGATGTCCTGCATTTTTTTGCGAACCTGATACCAGATATCGGGCACGCGTTGCGGGGGCGTATCGTCACGGAGGTTGACGTGGATAACGGTGCGTCCGGCACGGGTTTCACTTTCGAGATAGTCCAGCCAGGGCGTTTCCTGCAGCTTTTTTTCAAGCGTATCGGTCAGCAGGCGGGTGGTATCCGTCACGGAGGCTCCCGGCCACTGTGCGGAGACGACGGCCGTTTTAATGGTGAATGCCGGATCTTCGTTACGCGGCAGCTTTTCATAGCAGAACACGCCCATCGCAATCACCAGCAGCATGAAAAAGCTGACCATCTGCTGGTTCTTCAGCGCCCAGGCGGAGAGGTTAAATTGGGCTTCCGATCCTGTGTTCATGGCTGAACCTCTCCGGCCATCACCGGCTCGCCGGATCGTAATGTGCTCACGCCCGCCGTAATCACCCTGTCGCCGGGCTCAAGGCCGGAGGCAATCATGACGGAGGTGGCCGTATAGCCGACGGGCACCACCACGCGCAGCTGCGCCCGCGACTGCGGGGTAATCACAAAAACCGCCGGTTTGTCGCCGGCACGGGTCAGCGCGGATGCGGGAAGGGTGTACCCGTGCGGGGCTGACGATGGCAACGTGACGGTAACACTGGCACCCAGCGCCATGGCCGACGGCGGGTTTTGCAGGGTGGCTCTGACGCGCCAGGTGCGGGTCTGAGGATCGGCCTGCGGGGTCATATCCCGAAGCACGGCAGACGCCTGCACCGACGGGTCGCTGAGCAGGGAAACCCGCAACACCGACTTATCCAGAGGCGGGATCGCATCGGGCGCGGCAATATCAAACGCCACGTCGCGGGCTTCCCCGGTCGCCAGCGTCAGCACGGACTGGCCGTCGCTGACAACCTGTCCTGCAGAGGCGCTCACGGCCGTGATGACGCCCGCTTGTGGAGCGATCAGTCGCGTCCAGCCGAGGGTTTCGCGGGCATTTCGCCATGCGGCCTCGCTGCTTTTTAAGCGCGCGCGGGCGACAAGCCAGTCAGCCCGGGCGCTGTCGAGCTGCGTGCGGGCTATCGCGCCCGTTGGCATAAGCTTTTGCATGCGACTGACGTTAAGCGCGGCGACCTGGGCAGAGGCTTTGGCGCCTTCATAGTCGGCCGCTGCGCTGTCCAGCTGGTTTTGCCCGGTCGTATTATCAAGCGTGGCCAGCAGCTGTCCGGCAGTGACCCGGTCGCCAATATCAACGCTACGCGTCAGTATCCGGCCTCCGGTGCGAAAGCTCAGGGTCGTTTCATCGTGGGCATGGATCTCACCGGTTCTTTCCAGCGCGGGAAGGGATTGGGCGGAGCCAACGACGACGTAGCGTACCTTACGCACTGGGTCAGGTTTGTTTTCGTGTTTATCACCGCAGCCGGCCAGCGGAAAAATCGCCAGCGCAAGCAGGGCCAGGGGAAGAAAATGCAGCCAGGAAAAGGTGCGCGCCACGCCGTACAAATGATGCAGGCAGTGGCGGAGGGAGAGAAAAAATTCGTCTGACATAACGCCGCTCCATAAAGGGAATGGCGTTATTAAATACGCGCTACGTCGAGAAAGATTCGATGTTCTGTCAAGGCTTTATCAAGAGGGGAGATTTTCATTATCGGACGGCTGCCAGGGCAACAAAATGCGCACCGCAAGGCCGCCGGTTTCCGGTAATGACGCGCTAATCTCACCCCCATGCGCCTCGCAAATCGCCCGGGCGATGGACAAACCGAGGCCGCTGCCGCCGGAATGCCGCGCGCGGGACTGCTCCTCGCGGCTAAAGCGTTTAAACATTTCCGGCAAGAACTGGGGCGACACGCCCGGCCCGTCATCGGTGAATTCGAGGATGTAATGCCCGCTGGCGTAATGCAGCGCCACCTCAAGGTGGCCGCCTTCGCGTCCGTAACGTAGCGCATTTTCCATGAGGATGGTAACGACCTGCCCCATACGGAATGCATCGCCCCGGAAGGGGCTGGTGTGCGGGTTACGCAGCGTTATCCTGAAATGATGCGCATCCGCCTGGGGCATGATCCAGGCAGCCCGCTCGTGAATCAGCTCATCCAGACAGAACGGCTGGTCCTCCAGCACAAGGTTACCCGCGTCTGCCAAAGAGAGAAGGTGGAGCTCATCGGTGAGGCGGTTGAGGTGCTGGAGCTGTTTCATCACCATGCCCAGCTGCGCCGGGCTGGCATCAAACACGCCGTCTAGCATGCCCTGCAGACGCCCGATGGCGGCCGTCAGGGGCGAGCGCAGCTCGTGCGCCATCGCGACGTGCGAGGCGCGGAGCTCTTTCTCATAGCGGGCCAGTTGCCCCGTCATGGAGTTAAAGTCCGCCGCAAAGCTGACCATTTCTGCCGGTGCATCCTTGATCAGCTCTGCCTGACGGCCAAACTGCCCTTCGGCGACATCCTTTGCCGCATCGCGAAGGCGGCTGAACTGCAGCGCCAGCGGGCGGGCGTGTTTGAGCCCCATCACCACAATAAACGGGATCATCACCAGCACCAGCAGGGCCACCGTGACCCAGTCCGCTGAGGCGATGGACGGCGTGGAATAGCTCAGGCCCCACCAGGTATCCACAATCGTGTGGAAGCGGGCCGGATTGGCCTGCGGGTTCTGGCTGAGCGTAAGAAACTCCTGACGGACTGCCGGCGGCATCCTGCCCATGATCCAGTAGTTCTGGACCGCATAGCGCAGCCACATGCAGGTGGCAATGACGATCACGCTGCCGATAGCCAGCGCCAGGATGCGCGCGCAAATCCAGCGCCACAGAGAGACGTGCCGGTTTTTTATCATGGCTGTCTGAACCTGTAACCCACGCCGCGCACGTTGATCAGCACGCCGGAAATACCCACAGCTTCGAGTTTTTTACGCAGGTTATAAATATGGGTGTCGACAACGCGCTCCAGCGCCTCGCTTTCCGGCAAACAGTGTTCCAGTAAATACTGGCGGGAAAACGGGTGCGCAGGCGAGCGCAGCAGCGTTGCCAGAAGCGAGAATTCCGTTGGCGTAAGATCGAGCATCACAGGCGCGTCGTCGCCGTTGTCCACGCACGCCACAATGGCGGCGACATCCACCGCCAGCGTTTGCCAGCGAAGGATCTTTTCCTCTGTCTCTTTTTTACTGCTGCGCCGCAGCACCGCCTGCACCCGCGCTACCACTTCGCCCGGATGATAAGGCTTCACAACGTAATCATCGGCACCGTAACGCAGGGCGCCAATGCGATCGGGAGTATCCCCCATGGCCGTGACCATGATCACCGGCACATCGCTTTTACGACGCAGGCCCGCCAGCACCTCGGTGCCGTTAAGTCCCGGCAGCATCACGTCCAGCAGGATGAGGTCGGGCTTCCACCGCTGCGCCATATCCAGCCCGGAAAGACCGTCTCCGGTAATGGTCACGTCGTAATTTTCACGCCGTAAATAGGCTTCGAGCACGCCAGCCGCGTCGGCGTCATCTTCAATAATCAGCACTCTTCTGGATAACATCCGTTCACCTTGACCATTTCTTAACACTATCCCGACGATTCATTGATTCAGCCAAATCATACTGCGCCAACATTGTGTGGCTGTTCCTGTCTCAGGAGACGCCAGCGTCTGTAAGGAGAGCAGTATGATAGCGATAAAAAAAGTCCTGTATATGTCCGTCCCGCTTCTGATGGTCGTGGCATCCGCCGCGCAGGCGGATGATGACACCGCGTCCGATTCCTTAACCGTCGGGCTGGGAGGGCAATATGCCCCGCGTTACTCAGGCTCAGACAAGCAGGTGTGGCAGGTGGTTCCTGTGCTGCAGGGACGCAAAGGCGCTTTCTTTGTTGATGCACAAAAAGGGGTGGGATATGACCTGCAAAACGACAGCGGCTGGTATTTCGAACACACGCTGGGCTACGATCCCGGAAGGGCTGATAAAAATTCTGGCTGGCGCGAGGGGGCAAACATCCTGAAAGGGATGGGGGATATTGATGCCACCCTGAATACCGGCCTTGCCGTGGGCTGGCAGGCTGCGCCATGGCTGAGCATGGAAGGCAAAGCGACGCTGCCGTTAACGGACAGTCAGGGGGCAGGCTATCAGGCCTCCATTACGCTGATCCCGGTACAAAATAACCAGGACACGATAGCCTTTCAGTCTGCGGCCCTGTTTGGCGACAGCCGTTACCTGAATACCTGGTATGGGGTCAGTGAGCAGCAGAGCCGCCGCACCGGCTATCGCCGCTATGCTGCGCCGGGTGGATTTTACGGCGTCGACACCAGCCTGACCTGGAGCCATCAGTTCGATGCTCACTGGGGAACTGTCCTCAGCGCGGACTATACCTGGCTTGGCGACCATGCCAATCAAAGCCCGATCGTGATGCGGCGTAATGAGGGGTCTGCAACCGCCGCTATCACCTGGACATTCTAAATTCGCGGATCATGATGTGAGCGAGGGGGCGAGAGGATTACTTCTTCTTATCCATCATCGCCTTTAAATCGGCAAACGGGTTAAACGTGGCGACGCCCACGTCTTTTTGCGCGTCTTCCCCGGCCACCACGGTGGTGCCGTACTGATCCGCTTCGGTATATTTCGAATGCTCGTGATCGTGGCAAAACAGGCACAACAGCTCCCAGTTGCTGCCATCTTCCGGGTTGTTGGTATGGTCGTGATCGATATGGTGAACCGTGAGTTCACGCAGATTGGAATAGACAAACTCGCGCGAGCAGCGTCCACACACCCATGGATAAATTTTTAATGCTTTTTCGCGATAGCCGCTTTCCAGCCGCGCGTAGTTTTTGGGGATCAAAGCCATTGCCGGTTTTACCTGCCATGAAAAAAGTGGGGAAGAGTATATCCCATAACGTTGCGTCGTGACGAACCCGTCAGTTATGTCAATTTATTTGAACCATTCCGTTAAATAAACGGCATTTATTCTTACCGGGTAATGCGTAAAGTGGACAGAACGCAACGCATTATCAGGACACAGGGTTATGAAAAAGATCGGATTTTTATCCTTTGGCCACTGGACGCCTTCACCGCAGTCCGGCACGCGCTCGGCGGCCGATACGCTGCTGCAGTCCATCGATTTAGCCGTGGCGGCTGAAGAGCTGGGGGCAGACGGCGCCTATTTCCGCGTGCACCACTTCGCCCGACAGCTTAGCTCGCCGTTCCCTCTGCTGGCCGCCATTGGCGCAAAAACGAAGACCATCGAAATCGGTACCGGCGTGATCGATATGCGCTATGAAAATCCGATGTACATGGCCGAAGATGCGGGCGCGGCGGATCTGATTTCCGGCGGTCGCCTGCAGCTGGGCATCAGCCGGGGCTCACCGGAGCAGGTTATTGATGGCTGGCGGCATTTCGGCTATGTCCCGCAGGAAGGGGAAAACGAGTCGGATATGGCGCGTCGTCATACCGAGGTGCTGCTTGAGGTGCTGCGTGGGGAAGGGTTTGCCAAACCGAACCCACAGCCAATGTTCCCCAATCCACCGGGGTTGCTGCGTCTGGAGCCTTATTCAGAAGGGCTGCGCGAGCGTATCTGGTGGGGCGCGGGTTCTAATGCGACGGCGGTATGGGCGGCAAAACTGGGCATGAACCTGCAAAGCTCAACGCTGAAGGACGATGAAACCGGCGAGCCGTTCCACATTCAGCAGGCAAAACAGATCCGCGCGTACCGTCAGGCCTGGAAAGACGCAGGGCATACGCGCGAGCCGCGCGTGTCGGTTAGCCGCAGTATTTTTGCGCTGATGGACGACCGTGACCGGATGTATTTCGGTGCCAGCCGCAACGACAGCGATAGCGTGGGTTATCTTGATGAGAAAACGCGCGCCATCTTCGGGCGCAGCTATGCCGCGGAGCCGGACAAGCTGGTTGAACAGCTGAAAAAAGACGAGGCGATTGCCGAGGCGGATACGCTCTTACTGACCGTACCGAACCAGCTGGGGGTGGATTATAATGCGCACGTGATTGAGTCTATTCTCAAACATGTCGCACCGGCAATGGGCTGGCGCGAGTAGTTCCGCTATCAGCCTTGAGATCGTAATGGAAAACCTGGCCCTCTGGTATCGCCGGTTTGGCGAGCCAGAATCTGTTCTGCAACCTGAAACCGCGCCGCTGGGCGCGCTTGCGCCCGGACAGCTCCGCGTGCGGATGCTGTTTTCTCCGGTCAACGCGTCCGATCTTATCCCCATCACCGGCGCCTATCGCCACAGAACACCCTTACCGGCGGTCGCGGGGTATGAAGGTGTCGGGGTTGTCACCGGGGCGCCCGCCTCGTTTAAGCATCTGGTGGGTAAGCGCGTCCTGCCGCTGCGCGGTCAGGGCACCTGGCAGCGCTATGTGGACTGTCCGGCAGAGTATGCGATACCCGTTCCGGACGTTGTCGACTCGCGCCTGGCCGCGCGGGCCTACATCAACCCGCTGGCGGCGCAGATGATGCTGACCCGCTACCCGCCGCGCGGAAAGCGGGTCTTGCTCACGGCTGCAGGATCCGATTGCGCCATCCTGCTGGGGCAGTGGGCGCGTCAGGCGGGGGCGGAAGCGGTGTTCGGCATTCACCGTTCCGCCGTGCATGCTGAACGGCTGGAGGCGATGGGGATCGCGCCTGTCGCGCAGCATGACGCGCACAGAATCGGCGCCGTCGCCGCCCGTAGCGATATCGTCTACGATGCCACCGGCGGGCCGCTTGCGGAAACGATCCTCAGCGTGATGCCCGAGCAGGGCATGTTTGTCTGCTACGGGCTGCTCTCCGGGCAAGCCTTCACACAGCGGCGGCCTGCGCCGCGCGTGGCGTGGTTCCATATCCGAAACGGTCTGGATGCGCTCAGCGTTGAGGCGTGGCGCGCGGAGTTCGATCGCATCTGGCTGAGGTTGGCCGACAGTGAGTACAGCGACGTTACGGTGTACCCGCTGGCGGAGTGGCGAAGGGCGCTCAGCGCTTATCGTGAAGGTGGAAGGACCCGCAAGCCCCTCCTGTCGATGGCGGAATGACGGCTATTTATGACTCATATCGCTCAGCAGCACGGCGATACTTTGCCCGCCCGCCGTCTGCTCCAGACCAATCTTGACGATGATGGTGAGCGGAACGGAGAGCAGCATCCCAACGGGCCCGAGCAGCCAGCCCCAGAATATCAGGGACAAAAAGACCACCAGCGTGGACAGCCCCAGGCCCCGGCCCATCATGCGCGGTTCCAGTATGTTACCGAACACCAGATTGATGACCAGGTATCCGGCCAGCAGGATCAGCGCGTCATAAAGCCCGCTGAAAACCAGCACCTGAAGGATAGGGGGGATCGCCGCCAGCACGGAGCCGATGTTGGGAATGTAGTTAAGCGCAAACGCCAGTAACCCCCAGACGAACGCAAAGCGGACGTCCAGCGCCAGAAGCATCACCCAGACGATAACGCCCGTCACCAGGCTAATGGCCGTTTTCAGCACCAGATAGCGGGAGACGCTGTCCAGCGCGCGTTGGATCGCCCCCATTCCTTCAACCGGACGGACCATGATCTGCTGCAGCTTTGCCGGCAGCTGGGGCACCTCCAGCAGCATAAATACCACCGTTAAGAACAGCAGGAAAATAGAGGTCATGGCGTTGGAAAGCTGCGTCAGCAGGCTGGTGACGATCGTCATCGCCGCATTGGGGTCGATATATTTCAGGAGTTCCTCAACCGAGATTTCGATCCCCGCGCGCTGCAGCCAGGGCTCCAGCTGCAGCAGGGGGATCGCCAGCGAAGAGCGATATTTCGGCAGCGTTCGCGCCAGTTCATTGAGCGAGGTGCCCAGATAAGCGACCAGCAGCACCATCGCCACAATAATGATGCTGATAAGCAGCGTGATGGCCAGCACGCGCGGGACGCGCAGCCGCGTCATGCGCTGCACCAGCGGGTTGAGGATCACCGCAATAAACAGGGCCAGAATAAAGGGCACAATAATGTCGGCGGCAAAGCGCACGCCTGTCAATATGATCACCAGCATGCCCAGCATGATGACAATCTTTAACCCGTTCAGGGTAATGATGGGTTTAGCCATGGTGACTCCGCAATTTTCGTTATTTTTATAATAAAGGCGAAAGGCGTTGCAATAAACTAACCAAAATCAAACGGGGTGGGTAAAGAATTGCAAAGACTTTGAGTAAAATCCTGGCTTATGGTACAAATTCGGTGTGTTTAACTACCGAGGACAATTTTCATCCGCAAAGACGAGAAGCAACAACGCGGATAATTGTAATTTTATGGACAATATGTTCAGGACGTACTCTTCAAACAATACTGCTGTATACTCCACCTCTTTCTGCCTGCTTTCTGGTGAGCAACACTGGCGCACCGCACTCTAGTCATTTCTTCTGCCTGAGCTGGCGCTAAGCGCTTAGCTGACTGATTTCAATTCGTATTTTTGGGTTTGCTGCACGCAGCGGGCCACGATGGATTATATTCTCAAGCAGGAGAAAAACATGTTTTACTGGATTTTATTAGCACTGGCTATTATTGCTGAAATTACCGGCACGCTGTCGATGAAGTGGGCAAGCGTCAGCGATGGCAATACTGGTTTTATTTTGATGCTGGTGATGATTTCGCTTTCTTATATTTTCCTCTCATTTGCGGTGAAAAAAATTGCGCTGGGCGTCGCGTATGCCCTGTGGGAAGGGATCGGTATTTTGTTGATTACGCTGTTCAGCGTTCTGATATTTGACGAAACATTAACAACAATGAAGGTCGCCGGATTAACGACGCTGGTCGCGGGTATTGTGCTGATTAAATCAGGTACCCGTAAGCCGTCTAAAGTGCAGAAGGAGCAGAACCATGCAACAGTTTGAGTGGGTTCATGCGGCCTGGCTGGGGTTCGCCATCGTGCTGGAAATTCTGGCGAACGTTCTGCTGAAATTCTCCGATGGTTTTCGCCGTAAGCTCTACGGCCTGATGTCGATTGCCGCGGTTCTGGGCGCGTTCAGCGCGCTGTCCCAGGCGGTAAAAGGGATTGACCTGTCGGTGGCCTATGCGCTGTGGGGCGGTTTTGGTATCGCCGCCACGCTGGCCGCAGGCTGGGTGCTCTTCGGTCAGCGTTTAAATAACAAGGGCTGGATGGGACTCATCTTGCTGCTTGCCGGTATGATTATGATAAAACTCGCCTGACGCTCATAAAGCCATCCTTTACAGGCAGCGAAATTCGCTGCCTGTATTACGCTTAGAAAAGCAAAACCCTGAAGAGGATGGCGGATGTATCGCACATTAAGCTGGCGCAATATTCCCACCGCGAGAACGTTGTTTGCCATGGTCTTTATGGCGGGCATCGGCTTAATCATCTCCGTCGTCGCACTCCTCTATCTTTCCCTGCATCTTATCAGCACCAAAACCAATGAAATTGATGAACATCGCGCGGCGCTTTCCGTGCAGGGGGCCATTCAGACATCGGTCAACCGCGTCTCCTCGCTGGTGCTGGATAACGCCGTCTGGGACGATGCGGTGCGGGAGGCCTACCGTCCCACGCTCGATACCAACTGGTTGTATAACACCTGGGGCGCCGGCTTTAAAATCAACAACCTCTATGATGGCACCTTCGTGCTTGATGAGCATTTCAACGTCATCTGGGGATCGTTTCAAAGTCAGCCATTTCAGGAGACGAATCTCGATTTTTTCGGCAAGGGGCTGAAAGCCCTGATTGCTCAGCACGCGCGCGCCTTATCAGGCGATAAAAATATCTATGCCGGGATCAGCAAAACGCGAAGCGGCGTCGCCTTTGTGGGCATTGGGCTGATTCGCCCGATGGTCGGAAGATTACAGGTTACCGACGGAACGCGCCGCTATCTGGTAATCACCCGTCATCTGAACGCCAGAATTTTATCCGACCTGGGGTCGACCTTTCAGATCGATAACCTGCACTTTACGCCGGATAAAATTAACGAGCTGAGTATGCCGCTGCGCAGCTCGGCAGGGGAGCTGCTGGGCTATCTTAACTGGCAGGCACGGCTTCCGGGAGCGCAGGCCGCCCGGGCGGCATCCTCTGATATCACCCAGATTGTCGTGCTGGCATCGGCCCTGATCCTGCTCTTTATTCTGGTGAGCGGCACGGTGCGGATCGCCAACGCGCTGGGATGGCGGTGGTCGCCGAAGGGGTCGAAACCGAAAGACAAATGAAACTGCTGCGGCTGGCTGGCTGCGATCAACTGCAGGGTTTCTGGTTCAGCCAGCCGATGCCGATTGAGTCAATCAGGGCATTACATCAGGTCAGACGATGCTGATTTACTGCTGCGCCAGCGCTTCCAGCTTGTCGCGAAAGCCGGTCACGGACAAGGCCCGGTTATCGGCCCGCCAGCGATCTTTCGCCGCCGGTGCAGAGCTCTGCACGCCAATCAACTGCCAGCCGTTATCTGTTTTCAGCATCAGCGGTGAACCACTGTCGCCCGGCAACGTATCACACTGGTGCGAGAGTACGCTGGTTTGCGCCCAGCCCGTCACAATACAGTCGGTGTGGGTGTAAAGGGTATCCAGATGGTCGACAGGATAGCCGGACTGCGTCACCTTCCGGTCGGCGGCTTTCAGCGCGGCGGTGAGTGCGTCTTTATCGCCGTCAAATAATGGCAGCGGCGTAATGCCGGAAGGGGGGTAGCGTAAAACGATCAGGCCAAAGTCCCATGAGGCGGCCGCCGGTGGCACGATCCAGCCGTCACCATCCGGTTTCAGCCGTTTGCCGAGAGACGGATCGACCCGGCCTTCAATGCCGTGGATTTCATAGCGCCAGGTCCCTTTTTGCGACACAAACCGCAAGGCCACCGCTTTATCCGGCTTGCCGTTTGGCGGCGTTAACAGACAGTGGCCTGCCGTCAGGGCAAGCTGAGGGGTGATCAACGTCGCAGTACATAAGTTACCGCTGGCGGTTTCCAGTTGACCTATAGCATCCCAGGGCGCCTGGGTGGGATCGGCGACGCGCGTACGGTCGTCATGATTGAAAAAAAGCGTCTTTAGCTCTTTCGCGCTAATGGTGTCATCACCGCCATCATCCGCATGTGAGAATCCAGAAAAAAGACCAAACGTTCCCAGTAACAACACAACAGATTTACGCATATCTCACTCTGGTGGGGGTAATTATGATTATTAAAAGTGAACCCTATGAAAATACTATAGACGGGACAGCGCTAAAGTGGGAGTAAAATCAGCGTGCTACATTCAGGAAAGATAAAAATGGCTGGCGATGAGCGCGCATAAAATAAGCAGGATCAGAATCAGCTCAAACCGATAGCGCCGCAGCATACGCCCTCCGGGGAAAAAAAAACGGCGCGGAACCTGTTCCGGTTCAGCGCCGGTTTACCAACGTGCCCCGAAGGGCACGGTTTAGCTTGTACTCTTACGCAGCTGGCTGTGCAGCTGGTTTAGCAGCTTCGTGTTTTACTGCTTTTTTGTGATGCTTTTTAGCAGCCTGGGCTTTCTGCTCTACAGCCGGTTTGGTCGCTTTTTTGTGGTGCTTTTTAGCAGCCTGGGCTTTCTGCTCTGCAGCTGGTTTGGTCGCTTTTTTGTGGTGCTTTTTAGCGGCCTGGGCTTTTTGCTCTGCAGCCGGTTTAGCGGCTTTATGATGTTTCTTGTGATGGACAGTTTTTGCTGGCGCCGCGGTGGTCGTTGCAGCAGGTGCCGCAGCAGCCGGTGCAGCAGTGGTTTCAGCAGCGAACGCAGCAGAAGACAGACCCATAGCAGCGGCAACAACCAGAGCTAATACTTTTTTCATGTTCATACCCTCGAATTTGGTTTTTCATTTAACCCCACTGCGGGGCCGTTGAAATAACTATATCCCTGTAAATTCTGGGTTTCCGTGAGTGATTGGTATCGGCGTGTAACGGAATGTACAGAGGGGAGAAAAGTGTACGAACAGACCAAACGCCGCTGCTCGTACAGGTCTCTGTTATCTTTTCAGTGTGGCCAGAATAGCCGCCGGAGACTGACTGCCTATAATCGACCGTGATTCAGGCTCAATAACCACCATTACCGGGGTGACGCTAATGCCCAAACGTTCTGCCAGTGCAGATTGCCGCGCGATCAGATCGGAGCACGCTGTCGTGGTGTCGTTATTCGGTAAAAATCCCGCCATCGCTTGTTGCAGGCTTTTGACCTTATCGGCTGAACACCAGACGCGCCCCATATCTTCAATTACCGAGTCGCGAATGGCGCTGGGCGCAACGGTCAGAAACGACATCGTCAAACCGGCATCCGTATATTGCTTAACGTTTTTCACTACATTGCTGCAGTAAATGCACTGATTATCAATAAACACCAGCAGCTTATATTTTTCAGCGGGAGCCTGAAACGTGATGGGCTGGAGGTCTGCAAGAGAGCGGGTAATATCGTTGAACGCGTCTTGCGGGGTATTATCCGTGGCTGCGAAAGTACTTAAACTGGTCGCACACAGAATCGCTAACACCGTTTTCATTATGCCTTTCATCATTGATCCCTTTATTTTTTTAATCCTGGCCTGATAGCAGTCTAATTGTGTCGGAAGGACACGCATTCATACACCCGGCGCAATCATGGCAATATGTGCTAAATCATATTCTTATTGAAAAGGGTGAGAAGAGTGCCGGAGCAGGCTCCGGCAGAGGGATTAAAGATAACGGGAGGTCAGATGCTCGCGGAAGTAACGGATATTCAGATCTTCACCCGTCGCCTGGGTGATTAACTGCGACGTGCTGAAGCGACTGCCGTGCTGCCAGATGTTCTGACGCAGCCACTCAAAGAGTGCGGAAAAATCGCCCTCAGCGATGGAGGCCTGCAGACCCGGAAGCGCCGTTTTCGCGGCGTGGAACAGCTGTGCGGCATACATGGCCCCCAGCGTATAGGACGGGAAGTAGCCAAAACCGCCGTCGGTCCAGTGGATATCTTGCATACAGCCGTTGCGGTAGTTGTCTTTGGTGGATAACCCGAGCCAGGCCTGCATTTTCTCGTCCCACAGGGCAGGGATATCGTCCACTTCGATCTCGCCGTTGATCAGCGCGCGCTCAATCTCATAGCGCAGCACCACGTGTGCCGGGTAGCTCACTTCGTCCGCATCGACGCGGATATAGCCCGGCTTCACGCGCTGGTTCCAGGCAATAAAATTCTTTTCGCTGAACGCCGCCTGGCTGCCAAAGCGGGCGTGCACCGCAGGGAGAAGATGCTTGAGGAAGGCTTCACTGCGTCCCAGCTGCATCTCAAAGAACAGGCTCTGGGATTCGTGGATCGCGGTTGAGCGGGCGAGGGCAATCGGCTGTCCTGCCCACGCGCGCGGCAGGTTTTGTTCGTAGCGCGCGTGTCCGGTTTCGTGGATCACGCCAAACAGCGCGCTGAGCAGTTCATCCTCGTCGTAGCGCGTGGTGATGCGCACGTCTTCCGGTACGCCGCCGCAGAACGGGTGCGCACTCACGTCGAGGCGACCGCCGTTAAAATCGAAGCCGAGCATCTTCATGGCTTCCAGGCCCAGTTCACGCTGTGTTGCCGTCGGGAAAGGCCCCTGAGGAGGAACAAACGATCGCTGAGCCTGCTTTTCCACGACGTTTGCCAGCAGGTCCGGCAGCCAGGACTTCATGTCGCCGAACAGCACGTCCAGACGGGCGCTGGTCATGTCGGGCTCAAAAATATCCAGCAGCGCGTCGTACGGTGTGCAGCCTTTGGCTTCCGCCCGCAGGCGTGCCTCTTCACGGCTGAGTTTGACCACCTCTTTCAGGTTGGCGGAAAAGCCCTGCCAGTCGTTGGCGGGACGCTGCGTGCGCCAGGCGTGCTCGCACCTGCTGCCCGCCAGGGATTTGGCTTCCACCAGCGATTCCGGCAGCAGGGTCGCCTGCTGGTAGTGGCGCGTCATTTCGCGCAGGTTGGCCTGTTCGACGTCATTCAGATCTTCACCTGCCGCCGCCGCTAAAAGGTCGCCGACTTTTTTATCGGTCAGGATCTGGTGCTGCAGGACGCTCATCTCCGCCAGCGCCTCGCCGCGCGCGGCGCTGCCGCCGGGCGGCATCATGGTAAACATGTCCCAGCTGGCGATGGAGGTAAGGTGCGAGAAGCGGGAGAGACGCTGGAAGGTTTTCACAAGTGACTGATAGGCTGATGTTTTTTGCAATTCTTATTTCCTCATGCCGGGGATGTGTTTCAGGGAGCATACAATGAAACGGACCCAATTCCCCAACATTTCCCACGCGGAGGAAATCTGTGCCGATCTCCTCCGTTGAAACCGTCCCCGGCATTCCGGGAGACGGTTTTAGGTGGGCACTCAGGACTTATCGCGCATAACCTGTTGCAGGATCGCCAGCGCCTGGTTGAACTGGCCATCCGGAATGGTCAGCGGATAAAGGAAGCGGATCACGTTGCCGTACTGGCCGCAGATCAATAACAGCAGGCCCTGGGCGAGCGCCTTTTGCTGGATCGCCTGCGCGATGGCGGCCGACGGTTCACGGCTCTCGGGGTCAAAAAACTCCGCCGCAATCATCGATCCTCTTCCCCTTATCGCCACGAGCGCGGGGAAGGTGCCCTGAATCTCCTCCAGCGTGGCTTTCAGCCGATCGCCCAGCTGACGGGCGCGCGCGCACAGCGACTCGTTGTCGATAATCTTCAGCACCGCGTGCGCGGCGGCCACGGCAAGCGGGTTGCCTGCATAGGTGCCCCCCAGGCCGCCGGGAGCCGGCGCGTCCATGATTTCGGCGCGGCCCACCACGCCGGACAGCGGCATTCCGCCTGCCAGGCTTTTAGCCATCGTCATCAGGTCGGGTTTGTCCGCGTAGTGTTCCATCGCAAACAGTTTCCCCGTACGGGCGAAGCCGCTCTGCACTTCGTCGGCAATCATCACGATCCCGTGCTCATCACAGATACGGCGGATGGCGGCCACCAGCTCTGGCGGGGCGACGTTGAATCCGCCTTCACCCTGAATGGGTTCAAAAATAATCGCCGCCACCTGTTTCGCCTCAATATCTGCTTTGAACAGGCGTTCTATCGCCGTGATGGCATCCTGCGTCGTGATGCCGTGCAGCTCGGAGGGATACGGCACGTGGTAAACCGACCCCGGGAAGGGGCCAAATCCCAGCTTATAAGGCGCGACCTTGCCGGTTAAGGCCATGGTCATATAGGTTCGGCCGTGAAAGCCTCCCCCGAAGGCAATCACACCCGGTCTGCCGGTGTGGGCCCGGGCGATTTTAATGGCATTTTCCACCGCTTCCGCGCCCGTTGTGAAGAACGCCGTTTTGGCCGGGCTCTGCACCGGGGCCAGCTCGTTAAGTTTTTCGGCCAATGAAACGTAGCTTTCATACGGCACAATCTGGTAGGCCGTGTGGGTGAACTGGTGAAGCTGTTTTTCCACTGCGGCCACCAGTTCAGGATGACGATGGCCGGTATTCAGTACCGCGATCCCGGCGGCGAAATCAATATAGTC
This sequence comes from Enterobacter sp. fkY84-1, assembly GCF_052974705.1. Lineage (NCBI taxonomy): Bacteria > Pseudomonadati > Pseudomonadota > Gammaproteobacteria > Enterobacterales > Enterobacteriaceae > Enterobacter > Enterobacter sp. fkY84-1. The sequence continues at coordinate 2,066,548 of NZ_CP169393.1, forward strand.
GTTGCCTTCCACGTCGGTGAGCGTGGCATTCTCCGCCGAGCGGGCAAAGAAATTACACATTACGCCAACGCCGCGCGGGGTGGCAGAAAGTCTGCGCTGATGAAATTCCTGGTTACTCATGTCAGATACCCTTTAGTCGAAACGATCATACGCCAAGACGATCGCGCAGGCTGTAGTACGCCGCGCCCATCGCCGTAAATGGAATCCGCAGGCTGCGGCCGCCCGGGAAGGGGTAGTGCGGGAGGTTGGCAAACGCATCAAAGCGCTCAGCGTCACCGCGCAACAGTTCCGAGATCAGCCGTCCGGCCAGGTGGGTGCAGGTCACGCCGTGGCCGCTGTAGCCCTGCATGTAATAGATGTTTTTATCCAGACGACCAAACTGCGGCATACGGGACAGGGTCAGCAGGAAGTTGCCCGTCCAGCGGTAGTCGATTTTGACGCCTGCCAGCTGAGGGAAAGTTTTCAGCAGCTTTGGCATCACCAGGCGCTCGACATCGTCCGGATCGCGCGCGCCATACACGACGCCACCGCCGTACAGCAGGCGGTTGTCGGCGGTGAGACGGTAGTAATCCAGCAGGTAGTTACAATCTTCCACGCAGTAGTTATTGGGGATCAGCGTGCGGGCGAGCTCTTCCGGCAGCGGAGCGGTGGTCACCACCTGGGTGCCGCAGGGCATGCTGCGTTTTGCCAGCTCCGGTTCGATCTTATCGCCCAGATAGGCATTCCCGGCGACGATCACGTAGCGGGCCGTCACCTGACCATGCTGCGTGCTCACCACGGCCGGGCTGGTGTGCTGAATGGCAGTCACCGGGGACTGTTCATACACCCGCCCACCGTTCAGGCGAATGGCGTCCGCTTCGCCGATCGCCAGGTTCAGCGGATGAATGTGCCCCCCGCTGCGATCCAGCAGCGCGCCGGTATAGCGTTCGCTGTCGACTTCCCGGCGGATGGCGCTGGCGTCCAGCAACTCCAGCTGCGTGTTGCCGTAGCGTTCCCAGTTGGCCTTTTGCTCCTCCAGCGTCTCCAGCTGCTTGTGGTTTAGCGCCACAAACAGCCCGCCGGGACGATAGTCGCACTGGATCTGATAGCGCTGGATTCGCTCCCGAATGATTTCCCCGCCTTCAAACATCATGCTCCCGAGGGCTCTGGCAGCATCGGGGCCGTAGTTTTTCTCAATCACGTCGATGTCGCGGCTGTAGGAGTTAACCAGCTGGCCGCCGTTGCGTCCGCTGGCGCCGAAGCCGATGCGCGCGCCTTCAAGGAGCACCACGTCGTAGCCCATTTCAGCGAGATGCAGCGCGGAGGAGAGGCCGGTATAGCCGCCGCCCACCACGCACACGTCACAGCTGATCGACTCGTTAAGCGTCGGGAAGGGTTCGTAAGCGTTCGCGCTGGCCGCGTAGTAGCTGGTGGTATGTTCGGTCATGATTGAGGCTCCAGGGCAATCCAGATGGTTTTCAGTTCGGTAAATTTTTCCAGCGCGTGCAGGGACTTATCGCGACCGTTGCCGCTCTGCTTATAGCCGCCAAAGGGGACGGTCATATCACCGTCGTTATAGTTATTGACGAAGACCGAGCCTGCCTTCAGGCGGCGGCTCATGCGGTGCGCGCGGGAGAGATCGCGGGTCCATACCGCCGCGCCAAGCCCGTATTCACTGTCGTTGGCCAGCGTTAAGGCTTCCTCTTCGGTTTTAAAACGGGTGACGACCAGCACCGGCCCGAAAATCTCTTCCCGGCACAGCGGGGAGGCAGGGTCGATGTCGACGAAAATGGTTGGACCGACTGCGGAAGGCCACGATTGTTCCCGCCCGTCCAGCAGCAGCGTACCTTTCCGGGTTCCCTCGCGAATAAACGTGTGGACGGTATCGGCGTGCGCGGCGTCGATGAGCATCCCCATCGTGCTGTCGGGGTCGAGCGGATCGCCCGGCTGCCAGTGGCGGGCCTGCGCCTTCAGCCTTGCCAGGAAGTCATCAGCGATGCTGTCTTCGAGCAGCAGGCGGGTGCCGGCGATACAGACTTGCCCCTGGTTATAAAAAATCCCGGCGGCGGTCGCGCTCACGGCCTTGTCCAGGTCCGGACAGTCGGTAAAGATAATGTTGGCGCTTTTGCCGCCCGCCTCCAGCCAGACGCGCTTCATGTTGCTTTCTCCCGCGTCCTTCAACAGCTGCTTGCCGGTACGGGTAGAGCCGGTAAACGTCAGCACCTCAACCTCCGGATGCAGTGCCAGCGCCTGGCCCGCTTCGTGGCCGTAACCGCTTATCACGTTCAGCACGCCGTCAGGCAGGCCCGCCTCTTTCGCCAGTCCGGCCAGCCGCAGGGCGGTGAGCGGTGATTTCTCCGATGGTTTCAATACCACGCTGTTGCCCGCGATCAGCGCCGGTCCCAGCTTCCAGCAGGCCAGCAGCAGCGGGAAGTTCCAGGGGACGATGGCCGCGACAACCCCGATGGGCTCGCGCACGATCATCGCCAGCTCGCCCGGACCCGTAGGCGCCACTTCGCCGTAGACTTTATCCGCCGCTTCGGCGTACCAGCGAATGGCGCGCGCCGCGCCGGGAATATCGTCGCGCAGGCTGTGGCGGATGGGTTTACCGGTGTCCAGCGTTTCCAGTAAGGCCAGCTCTTCGCTATGGCGTTCCATTAAATCGGCGAGCGTATTGAGCACGGCCTTGCGCTGCGCCGGAGACGCCTGCGACCAGTCACCGCGCTCAAATACCGCACGCGCGGCCTGAACCGCGCGGTCCACGTCCGCCTGCTTGCCCCGTGCGACGTTCGCCAGCGTCTGCTGGGTCGCGGGATTGACGGTGTCAAACGTGGCATTATCGGCGGCGTCACAATAGGCGCCGTTAATAAATAACCGGGTCTCAATGGCGCTATTTTTTGCTTTATCCTGCCAGTAAGTCAGGTGCTGAAAATGCATATTCACTCCTTTCTTTCGCAATCAGATAAATAAAGGCATGGCCGTTTCAGGCAATACGAAGCCGTGGGGCATCCCGGGAATTAACCCGTTAAATGCCGACAGCGATCGTTTTTATATTTCCCGGCGTAAGCGCGCTTACGCCGGGACTGAGTGGTAATTAGAACGTGGTAGGGGTGTGGGCACTGATAATGCGGCAGATGCCTGCCGAGGTGTTGCTGAAGCTGTGCGGTATGCCGGTATTGATGGCATAGCTCTGCCCCGCAACCAGGTGATATTGCTGGCCATTAATGGTCAACAATATTTCACCTTCCAGTATCGTACCGATCTCCTCACCCTGGTGTTTGATCCTCTCTCCGGTCGTGGTTCCAGGCTGGTAAGTTTCAAAAATCATCGCCAGCGTACGGTTCGGATTTCCGTTATGAACCAGCTTCATCGAAACCCCCTGACTGCCTATTTCGATAAGGTCTTCCTGATTAATAACCACCTGCGGTTCATCAGGTTTTTCCGGTTCCGAAAAGAATTCCGAGAGCGACAGCCCATAAACTTTCAGCAGCTTTTGCAGCGTACTGATAGCAGGACTGACTTTGTCCTGCTCAATGGTGCTGATGGCACTGTGTGTTAACCCAGACAGTTCGGCGGCACGCCGCTGCGAGAGACCCAGCTGCTGGCGGATCTCAGACAGACGTTTCCCTGGCGCCAGTCCGTCATCGCTCATAGTTGCATTTCCTTTACGGTAGTGGTCAAAGCCGCTGCTTCTCGGCAATGTGGCTTTGACAGGCGGTGATAAAACCTTCAAACAACATACGGGACAGGGCGTACTCGCTGCTGTTCCATTCGGGGTGCCATTGCACGCCGAGGGCAAAAGGGTGGTCATGAACGCTGACCGCCTCGACCAGCCCATCCGTCGAGCGGGCCTCCACGCGAAGCCGTGGTCCTAACGTCCGTGCACCTTGCCCGTGTAACGAGTTTACCCAAAATGTGTTACAGCCTGGTATTAATTGAGACAGCAGTCCTCCCTCCTGAACCTGAACTTCATGAGACGGGGCGTATTGTAGCTCAACCGGCAGTTCAGGATCTTCCCGGTGCTCGAGCAGGTCGTTCTGCTCGAACAGGCGGCGATACAGCGTCCCCCCCGTTGCAACAACGAGTTCCTGCAGCCCCCGGCAGATGGCGAAAATGGGGATGCGCCTTTCGAGCGCGGCGGCAATCAGCGCCATACTCAGAAGATCTCGCCCGGGATCGGCGTCAGGCTCATCGCCGTTTTCACCATAAAGGTGCGGCTGCACGTTACTTGGGCTGCCCGGCAGGTAAATTCCGTCAAGCGTTGGCAGCAGAGCGGTGAGCAGCTCTGGCTCTGCCAGCGCATGCGGTAAGGCAACTGGTAAACCCCCCGCGTTAATAATGGCATTCAGGTACTTTTCTTGCAGGGTCTGGGTCTCATGACCCTTAAGCCTGTTTCTACACATCACCACGCCAATAACTGGCTTGTTCATTATATTTTCCATGATCGCCCTCACAATGTGGACTAAATTTAGGCCATTTTCGCCTGATAAACGGCCTTTTCGTTCAATATTTTCTCAATTTAGCAACGGGATCTGCCTTTTGCAAACTTAATTTAACATTTGACAAACAATTTATTTGCATACAGATTCGATAGGGTGGACATTATATTTGACAGTCCAGAGCAGCGAACGCAAATCCCAAAAACGGTGGTAAATCATGGAAACCAATATCGTAGAAGTTGAGAACTTTGTGCAGCACACGGATGAGAGGCGGGGCAGCGCCTTTACGCAGGAAGTGAAGCGCTATTTAGAAAAGTATCCTGACACCCAGTTTATTGATGTCCTCCTGACCGACCTGAACGGCTGTTTTCGCGGCAAGCGCATCCCGGTTGCCGGACTGAGCAAGCTTGAAAAAGGCTGCTATTTCCCGGCATCGGTTTTCGCCATGGACATTTTAGGTAACGTCGTGGAAGAGGCGGGTCTGGGGCAGGAGCTCGGCGAGCCGGACTGTATCTGCGTGCCGGTGCCGGGCACCCTGACGCCGTCCGCCGCCGACCCGGAATACATTGGTCAGGTGCAGCTCACCATGGTCGATGAAGATGGCGCTCCCTTTGACGTTGAGCCGCGGAATGTACTCAACCGACTCTGGCAGCAGCTGCGCCAGCGCGGCCTGTTCCCCGTGGTAGCGGTAGAGCTGGAGTTCTATTTACTTGACCGTAAACGCGATGCCGACGGCTATCTGCAGCCCCCCTGCGCGCCGGGCACCGACGTGCGTAACACGCAGAGTCAGGTCTACTCGGTTGATAATCTTAACCATTTTGCTGACGTGCTGAACGACATTGACGAACTGGCGCAGCTGCAGCTGATCCCCGCCGACGGGGCCGTGGCTGAGGCCTCCCCGGGCCAGTTTGAGATAAACCTGCACCATACGGAAAACGTGCTTGATGCCTGCGATGATGCGCTGGCGCTTAAGCGTCTCGTCAGGCAGATGGCAGAAAAACATAAGATGCACGCCACGTTTATGGCAAAGCCGTATGAAGAGCATGCGGGCAGCGGGATGCATATCCACATCAGCATGCAAAACAACCGAGGCGAAAACGTGCTCGCAGACGCCAGCGGCGAGGATTCCGCGCTGCTGAAACGCGCGCTGGCCGGGATGATCGACCTGATGCCTGCGTCCATGGCGCTGCTGGCACCGAACGTCAACTCCTACCGCCGTTTCCAGCCGGGGATGTACGTGCCGACGCAGGCGTCATGGGGACACAATAATCGCACCGTTGCCCTGCGTATCCCCTGCGGCGATCGCCATAACCATCGGGTCGAGTACCGGGTGGCGGGCGCTGACGCGAACCCGTATCTGGTGATGGCGGCGATTTTTGCCGGCATTCTACACGGGCTGGATAACGATTTACCCCTGCAGGAAGAAGTGGAAGGCAATGGTCTGGAGCAGGACGGGCTGCCGTTCCCGATTCGTCAGAGCGATGCGCTGTGGGAATTTATGCAAAACGATAGCCTTCGCGAGCGGCTGGGCGAACGTTTCTGCCACGTCTATCACGCCTGCAAAAATGATGAATTACTGCAGTTTGAACGCCTGATTACCGAAACGGAAATTGAGTGGATGCTGAAAAACGCCTGATGACGTGCCCCGGTAAGGGGCCGCTTTATTTCATCTGACACGTATCACCAAACGGCCTGCGCGGAGCCTGGCCTAACTGTTCGCTGGCACGCCAGCTTTCTCCCGGGAGTCGCGTTATGGAGCGCAGGCGGCACAGGGATTTTCTTAACGACACTGTGTGACGAGGTAGGAAATGATGCAGATGTTCAACTATCCGCAGGGCGAAGGGGGCCAGTCAGGCGCCTGCTGTGAGTGCGAGCCAGAGACGGTGCGCTGGTACGATCGCGTGTGTTCTTTACAACTTCCCCCTTTGCTAAGCAGGTTTGCGTTAAGGACAGCGCGATTGCAAACCACGGTAAGCATGGGGGGGACGGTTTATGGCGACTAACACCTCTCTTGACTCGCCGCGCATGGCCGGCAGAACCCGGCTGCGCAGTTCCCTCAAGCTCTGGCAGGTGGTCATGATGGGGCTGGCTTATCTGACCCCCATGACCGTGTTTGATACCTTCGGTATCGTGTCCGGTATCAGCAACGGCCACGTGCCCGCCTCGTATCTCCTGGCGCTGGCGGGCGTTATGTTTACCGCCATCAGCTACGGCAAACTGGTACGACAGTTCCCGGAAGCGGGCTCCGCGTACACCTACACGCAGAAATCGATCGGCCCCCATTTAGGTTTTATGGTCGGCTGGTCATCGCTGCTGGATTATCTCTTCCTGCCGATGATCAACGTGCTGCTGGCGAAGATCTACCTTTCCGCGCTGTTCCCTGAAGTCCCGCCGTGGGTCTGGGTGGTGGGGTTTGTGACGATTCTGACGCTGGCGAACCTGAAGAGTGTGAATCTGGTCGCCAACTTTAACACCCTGTTTGTGCTGGTGCAGATCGCCATCATGGTGGTGTTTGTCATACTGGTGGTGCACGGTCTGCATAAGGGGGAGGGCGTCGGCACCGTCTGGTCGCTCCAGCCGTTTATCAGCGAGAACGCACACCTGATCCCGATTATTACCGGCGCGACTATCGTCTGCTTCTCTTTCCTCGGCTTTGACGCGGTCACCACGCTGTCGGAAGAGACGCCAAACGCGGCGCGGGTGATCCCCAAAGCCATCTTCCTCACCGCTTTGTATGGCGGGCTGATATTTATTGTCGCCTCGTTTTTCATGCAGCTCTTTTTCCCGACGATCGCGCGCTTCAAAAACCCGGACGCTGCGCTGCCGGAAATCGCGCTGTACGTGGGCGGCAAGCTCTTCCAGTCGGTGTTTCTGTGTACCACGTTTGTGAATACGCTCGCTTCAGGCCTGGCCTCGCACGCCAGCGTCTCTCGCTTACTGTATGTGATGGGGCGTGACAACGTGTTTCCGGAGCGGGTGTTTGGCTACGTGCATCCGAAATGGCGTACGCCAGCCCTGAACGTCATTATGGTTGGGATAGTGGCGCTGTCGGCCCTGTACTTTGATCTCGTGACCGCGACGGCGCTGATCAACTTTGGCGCGCTGGTGGCGTTTACGTTTGTTAATCTCTCGGTGTACAACCATTTCTGGCGGCGCAAGGGGCTGAACAAAACGTGGAAAGATCGGTTCCACTATCTTCTGCTGCCGCTCATTGGTGCCGTCACGGTCGGCGTGCTGTGGATAAACCTCGAAGCGACGTCCCTGACGCTTGGCCTCATCTGGGCGGCGCTGGGGATCCTTTACCTGACATGGCTCACGCGCCGTTTCCGAAAACCGCCTCCGCAGTTTGAAGCCGGTAAGATAGAACAGGCCTGGGATTCCTGAACGAAAAACGGCACCAGTATGCTGGTGCCGTTTTTCGGGAAACGGACGTCCGCCCGCGAGCATATTATCTCAGACGTTTATGCAGGCTTCCCCCCACGAGCAACGCCGCGCACAGCATCAGCGCAATAAACCCGCCCACGCCGTTCCAGCCGTAGCTATGCCAGAACACGCCGCCGAGCGTCCCGGCGATGCTGGACCCCAGGTAATAGCTAAACAGATACAGCGAGGATGCCTGGCCCTTGGCGCGACGCGCGCGTGGGCCAATCCAGCTGCTGGCGACCGAGTGGGCGGCGAAGAAACCCGCGGAGAAGAGCAGCATGCCGGCAAAAATCAGCCACAGGGAGGAGAAGAGCGTCAGCAGCAGGCCGACCAGCATCACCGATGTGAAGAACAGCATGACCGGGCCGCGGCCATAGCGGGCGGTCATTGCCCCGGCCTTCGGTGAACTCCACGTTCCGGTCAAATACGCAACCGAGAGTAAACCGACAAGAGCCTGGCTCAGATGCCACGGCGAGAGCATCAGGCGATAGCCAATATAGTTAAACAGCGTGACGAACGAGCCCATCAGCAGGAAGCCGGTCAGGAACAGGCGCGGCAGCCCCTTGTCGCGCCAGTGCAGGCGGAAGTTGATAAACAGCGTTTTCGGGCGCAGCGATGTCGGGCGGAAATGACGCGACTCCGGCAGAATTTTCCAGAACATCAGGGCGGATGCCAGCGCGAAACAGCCGATGACCGCCAGCGCAATACGCCAGCTAAAGAAGTCCGTGAATACCCCGCTCAGCAGACGCCCGCTCATCCCGCCAATCGAGTTCCCGCTGATGTATAGCCCCATAGAGAAGGCAACAAAGCTCGGGTGGATCTCCTCGCTGAGGTAGGTCATCCCGACTGCCGCCACGCCGCTGAGCGAGAGCCCAATCAGCGCGCGCATCACCAGAATGCCGTGCCAGCTGGTCATCATGGTCGAGAGTAGCGTACAAACCGAGGCCAGCATCAGCGCGGTTACCATCACCTGTTTACGGCCGATGGCGTCGGACAGCGGCCCGGTAAAGAGCAGGCCAATCGCCAGCATCCCGGTTGAAATAGAGAGGGATACGCTGCTGCTGGCGGGTGAAACGCCAAACTCATGGGAGAGCACGGGCAGGATCGGCTGAACGCAATAGAGCAGGGCGAAGGTCGCCAGACCGGCGGAGAAGAGCGCCAGCGTGACGCGCATAAATTGGGGGGTACCACGTTTAATGAACTGAACCGGCTGCGATGCTGCAGGTAAATCATTGATATCGCTTGCCGGATCGATACCAATCGTAGTTGTACGACTCACACAGTTTCCTTGCTTAAACATCCCCGTGATTTCTGGTGACGGGTATGACCACACCTTCAGGGTAGGAAAATGTAAATATTCTGTCTAATATATTAATAATCTCAAATGATACTTTAAAAATATGAATATCGAGCTGCGTCATCTCCGCTACTTTGTCGCCGTCGCCGAAGAGCTGCATTTTGGCCGCGCGGCGGCGCGGCTGAACATCTCTCAGCCGCCCTTAAGCCAGCAGATTCAGATCCTGGAGCAGCAGGTCGGGGCGCGCCTTCTGGCCCGCACCAACCGCAGCGTGAGCCTGACGGCGGCGGGTAAGCAGTTTCTCATCGACAGCCGACAAATTCTGAGCATGGTCGAGGACGCCGCCGCCCGGGCAGAACGGCTCTATCTCGGGGAGGCCGGAGAGTTGCGCATCGGGTTTACCTCGTCCGCACCGTTTATCAGCGCCGTCTCGGAAACCCTGTCGTCATTCCGTCGCCATTTCCCGGATGTTCATATTCAAACGCGCGAGATCAATACCCGCGAGCAGATCGCGCCGCTCAATGAAGGTTCGCTGGATCTGGGGCTGATGCGTAATACCCAGCTGCCGGACTCGCTGGCGTGGGAGGTGATCCTGCGCGAGCCGCTGATGGCCATGATCCCGCACGATCACCCGCTGGCGTCGCGTCCGGCGGTTTCGCTGGCAGAGCTGGCAAACGAGCCGTTTGTCTTTTTTGACCCGCAGGTCGGAACGGGTCTGTATGACGATATCCTGGGGCTGATGCGCCGCTACGATCTTGCCCCGGTCATCACCCAGGAAGTCGGGGAAGCGATGACCATTATCGGCCTGGTCGCCGCCGGGCTGGGGGTGTCTATTCTTCCGGCCTCCTTTAAACGGGTACAACTGCGCGAAATGCGCTGGGTGACCATCGCCGAAGAGGATGCCGTTTCAGAGATGTGGCTGGTCTGGGCAAAACATCGCGAACAGAGCCATGCCGCACAGCGCTTCAAACAGCAGTTGATGAACGCCTCCGCCGGGCGGCATTTTCAGGGAAAAGTGGGCAAAAATGTGCAGTAAATCACATGGCTAAGTAAATATTTGACGGCAGCCCTGCAAGTGCTTCACCATAGCCAACAGTTTATTTCGAAGCTCGAAAATAAGGGAGTACGAGGTGGTCGCTGATAGTCAGCCAGGGCATATTGATCAGATTAAGCAGACCAACGCTGGCGCGGTGTATCGCCTGATTGATCAGCTTGGTCCGGTTTCGCGTATCGATCTTTCGCGCCTGGCACAGCTGGCACCCGCCAGTATTACCAAGATTGTCCGCGAGATGCTGGAAGCGCACCTGGTTCAGGAGACGGAAATTCAGGAGCCGGGCAGCCGTGGCCGTCCGGCAGTCGGGCTGGTGGTGGAGACGGAGGCCTGGCACTACCTGTCGCTGCGCATCAGCCGGGGGGAGATCTTCCTTGCGCTGCGCGATCTCAGCAGCAAGCTGGTGGTGGAAGACCGTCTTGATCTGCCGCTCAACGCTGAGGAACCGCTCCTCGACGCGATTGTTTCGCATATCGATCGCTTCTTTATTCGTCACCAGCAGAAGCTTGAACGCTTAACGGCTATTGCCATCACCATGCCGGGTATTATTGATACCGAAAATGGCATTGTTCACCGCATGCCGTTTTACGACGATGTTAAAGAGATGCCGCTGGGCGAAGTGCTGAAAAACCATACCGGCGTGCCGGTCTATATTCAGCATGACATCAGCGCCTGGACCATGGCGGAGGCGCTGTTCGGCGCGTCACGCGGGGCGAGGGATGTGATTCAGGTGGTTATCGATCATAACGTCGGGGCAGGCGTCATTACCGACGGACGTCTTCTCCACGCCGGAAGCAGCAGTCTGGTGGAAATTGGCCATACCCAGGTCGACCCATACGGCAAGCGCTGCTACTGCGGGAACCACGGCTGTCTGGAGACCATTGCCAGCGTGGAAAGCGTGCTGGAGCTGGCGCAGGTCAGGCTCAGCCAGTCCATGAGCTCCTCGCTGCACGGACAACCCCTCACGGTGGATTCTCTCTGCGCCGCGGCGCGTCAGGGCGATCTGCTGGCGAAAGACATCATTACCGGGGTGGGGAATAACGTTGGCCGCATTCTGGCGATTATGGTGAACCTCTTCAACCCGCAAAAAATCCTTATTGGCTCACCGCTGAGCCAGGCGGCGGAGATCCTCTTCCCGGCGATTACGGCCTGTATTCAGCAGCAGTCGCTTCCCGCCTACAGCCGGAACATTGCGGTAGAAAGTACCCAGTTTTCCAATCAGGGCACGATGGCCGGCGCGGCGCTGGTCAAAGATGCCATGTATAACGGCTCGCTGTTGATCCGCCTGTTACAGGGTTAACTCTTTTTTGCAGATGTAAGAAAAATTGCGCTATCTCAAGCCGGATAGCGCACGCATCCCGTAGACTTCCTCCACTGAATTATTTACCTGGTTTATATTTTCGAAGCATACCCAAGAGGTGGAGTGAGTCATGCTTAAGCGTTTCTTTGTTACTGGTACAGATACCTCTGTCGGCAAGACCGTTGTATCCCGCGCATTGCTGCAGGCGCTGGCAGCAAGCGGTAAACGCGTGGCAGGGTACAAACCGGTCGCAAAAGGGAGTAAAGAGACGCCAGAGGGATTGCGTAATAAAGACGCCCTGGTACTGCAAAGCGTCTCGTCACTGGAACTGCCTTATCACGCGATCAATCCTATTGCGTTAAGCGAAGAGGAGAGCAGCGTGGCGCATAGCGGCCTGATTAATTACCCTCTGCTGTCCAACGGTCTGGCGAGCCTGTGCGAGAAGGTCGATCACGTGGTGGTGGAAGGCACGGGCGGCTGGCGCAGCCTGATGAACGATCTGCGCCCGCTGTCGGAATGGGTGGTGCAGGAACAGCTTCCGGTGGTGATGGTGGTGGGGATCCAGGAAGGGTGCATTAACCATGCGCTGCTGACGGCGCAGGCGATTGCCAATGACGGCCTGCCGCTGGTTGGCTGGGTGGCCAACCGCATCAACCCTGGTCTGGCGCACTATGCGGAGATCATCGACGTGCTGAGCACCAAACTACCCGGACCACTGGTGGGTGAACTGCCTTATCTGCCTCGCGCCGAGCAGCGCGAGCTAGCGCAGTACATCGATCTCTCTGCCCTCAGTGGCGTGTTGACCGTAGATCGAGTCGTGGCGTAACGTCCGCGACAGCACGGACGCCAGCACGCAGGCGACCAGCAAACCGGGCAGTAAAAAATATTGCCCGGTCATTTCACAGACCATCAGCGCCGACATAATGGGCGCATGCGTGGTCGCGGCGAGTAGCGTCGCCATCCCCGCCAGCCCAAGCAGAATCGCCGTCTCAGCGCCCGGCAGCCACAGCGCGAAAAGCTGTGCAAACAGCATGCCCGTCGCCATACCGACAAACAGCGTGGGCGTGAATACCCCGCCCGGCGCGCCCGATCCGCTGCTCGCCAGCACCGCCAGCAGTTTACAGATAAAGACGCCTGCAACGATCGACAGCAGCGGTGGGGCGAGCAGAAAAGCCTGCACCACGCTATAGCCGTTCCCCCACACCTTCGGCGTCAGAAGAGACAGCAGCCCTACGATCGCACCGCCGAGCGCCAGCTGCCACGGCGGCGAAAGCTTAAGGCGCAGGAACAGCCCGTGGCTGAACGCCATCAGCCACATCAGCAGCGGTCCGCAAAGACCCGCCAGCAGCCCCATGGCGACCAGCAGGGCATAATCAGTTGCGGTGAGTGTGCCGCTCAAATGGACCGCGTAGAGCGTGCCGGTTCCCGGCGCCAGGAGCTGCGTGGTGAGAAGCGCCACTACCGCCGCGATAACCACGGGCCCGAGCGAGGCCAGCATCAGGGTGCCAAACAGAATCTCCGCAATGAACAGGCTTCCGGCTAACGGAGCATGGTAGGCGCTGGCCATCCCGGCCGCGGCACCGCAGGCGATCCATAACTTCCATTCGGATTTGGGCGTAAAGCGCCGGGCAAAAAAGGAGGCGGCGAGGGCGGCAAGCAGGATCATCGCCCCTTCACGCCCGATGGCGCTTCCGCTGGCCACGACAAGCAGAGAGGCAAGGGATTTCACCAGGCTGGCGCCGTAATCAAACTGACCGTCGCCGGTCTCCAGCGCTTCCATATAATCGGTGGGGGCATGAGGCCGCTGGGCGGTCAGCCGTTGCCATCCCCATAGTAACAGTCCCGCAGCCAGCCCGCCCAGCGCGGGCGTCAGCGCGCGCCGCCAGGGTGAGAGCGACGCGGCGGCATTCACCAGGCTGCCGCTGTCGTTGCTGAGAAGCAGCCACTCCAGCAGATACATGCTGTGGCGGAACACCGCCACGGCCAGCGCGGCCAGCACGCCGGTGACGGTAGCAATCAGCAGTCGACGAAACATCGCGCGGATGTCGGGGTACGTATGAAGACGTTGCATGGGTCGCGAGTAAACGGGAAAGATACAATATTGTGGCGGGAAATCGCGGGGTTAGCAAAAGGTATGCGTGCGGAAAAGCCGGGCGATGCCCGGCCGGAAAGATTAGCTCTCGCTATGTATATTCAACGCCCGACGCGTACGACCTGAACTGAGATACTCGGCTATATAGTCCTGAGAAATCTCGCCGTTGTAGCGCCCGTCCTCATCCACGATCGGCATCCAGCTGGTGTTGCTCTCATACAGGCGTGACAGCACCACGCGCAGGTTGTCTTCGGCTTTGCCGGTCATGCGGAACGGATGCAGGATGTCGGCGCAGGTCCCGCTGGCGTTACGCGCTTCGCGACGCTTCACAAAGCCCAGCGGCTTGCCGTGCTCGTCAACCACGGTAATCGCGCGAATATCGTTATCATCCATGGTGGCAAAGGCTTCTGGCAGCGGCGTCGAACCCCGCACCGTAATGGTCGGCTGCTGGTCGGTGACGTCGCCCGCCGAGACTAGCAGCAGGCGCTTCAGCGTGCGGTCCTGACCGACAAACGAGCCGACAAACTCGTTCGCCGGTTTCGCCAGCAGTTCGTCTGGGCTGGCGCACTGGACGATTTTCCCCTGACGGAACACCGCAATACGGTCGCCAAGCTTCAGGGCTTCGTCGATATCGTGGCTGACCAGCATGACGGTTTTTTTCAGCTTGCGCTGCATCTCGAGGAACTGGTTCTGGATCACCTCGCGGTTGATCGGGTCCACCGCGCCGAAGGGCTCATCCATCAGCAGCACCGGAGGATCCGCCGCCAGGGCGCGGATCACGCCGATGCGCTGCTGTTGGCCGCCGGACATCTCGCGCGGATAGCGATTCAGGAACTTATGCGGATCCAGCGCCACCATATCCATCAGCTCTTCGGCGCGGGTTTTGCAGCGCGCTTTATCCCAGCCCAGCATGCGCGGTACGACGGTAATGTTCTCTTCGATGGTCATGTTCGGGAACAGGCCAATCTGCTGGATCACGTAGCCGATGTTGCGGCGCAGGGTGACGGTGTCCATCCCGCTGGTGTCTTCGCCGTTGATCAGGATCGTCCCGCTGCTCGGCGTAATGAGGCGGTTAATCATCTTCAGGGTGGTGGTCTTCCCGCAGCCGGACGGGCCGAGCAGGACGCACATTTCCCCTTCGGGCACGTTCAGGTTGACGTTGTCGACGGCCTTAAAGGTCTGGCCGTGCTTCTGTGAAAAGTGTTTGGTGAGGTTTTCCAGTTTTATCATTATCGAATCCCCTTCGGAGTCAGAACCACCTGCAGACGGTGCAGCAGCCAGTCGAGCACAATCGCTAAAAGACAAATCATCAACGCGCCCGCAATCAGCATGCGGATATCGCTTCCGCCGATGCCGTTGAGCAGCAGCAGACCCAGACCGCCCGCGCCGATCACCGCGGCAATCGCCATCACGCCGATGTTCATCACCACGGCGGTGCGGATCCCGCCGAAAATCACCGGCAGCGCCATCGGAATTTCGACCCAGCGCAGGCGCTGCCAGAAGGTCATGCCGATGCCGCGTCCGGCTTCACGCAGGCCCGGCGGCAGGCTGTGGAGCGCCGTATGGGTGTTACGCACAATCGGCAGCAGCGAGTAGAGAAACACCGCTGTGATCGCGGGCAGGGCGCCAATCCCCTGACCGATCAGCGAAAAGAGCGGGATCATCAGGCCAAACAGCGCAATGGACGGAATGGTCAGCACGATGGTGGCAATCCCCAGCACCGGCGTCGCCAGCCACTTGTGGCGAACAATCAGAATGCCGAGCGGTACGCCGATGAGAATGGCTAAGCCCACGGCCAGCGCCACCAGCCACAGATGCTGCAGCGTGAGGGTTAACAGGTAGTCCCAGTTGTCCAGAATGTAGTGAATCGTCTCCATAGCGCCTCCTACAGCAGCTGTTTGCTACGCAGGAAATCACGGGCGACCTGCTGCGGTGACTGATGGTCGATATCCACCTTCTTGTTCAGTTCGGTGATAACGTCGTTGTTGAGTTGGGCCGAGAGGGTGTTGAGCGCCTCTTCCAGGCCCGGATTGGCCTCCAGCGTGTCCTTACGCACCACCGGGGTGACGGCATAGCTCGGGAAGAAGCCTTTATCATCTTCCAGCACCTTGAGGTCGAAGCCCTTCACGCGCCCGTCGGTGGTATAAATCAGCCCGGCGTCGACTAAGCCGTCGCGCACCGCGTTATAGACCAGACCGGGGTCCATCTGACGGATCTGCGGGCGGTCCAGGTCCATCTTATAGGCGGCCTGAAGCGGCTTCATGCCGTCGCTGCGCCCGGCAAATTCCAGGTCTAGGCCCAGCAGCCAGTTTTTGTCCGGGTTGGTTTTACGGATCTGCTCAATCTTCGCCACCATGTCCGACATGGTGTTGATATGTTCCGCCTCGGCGCGCTTGCGCTGCATCGCGAACGCATAGGTGTTGTTCATGTCGGCGGGCTTGAGCCAGACCAGACCGTGCTTCGCGTCCAGACGTTTCACCGTCTCGTAAGACTCCTGGGGCGACATGCGCTTGTTGATATGGTTAAAGATGATTAATGACGTGCCGGTGTACTCCCAGGTCATGTCAATCTGCTTGTTGATCATCGCGTTGCGGGAAATCACCGTGGCGATATTGGTTTGCGGCTGCACCTGGAATCCTTTCTTCTGCAGGTACTGCACGGTCATCGCCGAGAGAATGTGCTGCTCGGTAAAGCTCTTGGTCGCCAGAATCAGCGGGGCCGCAATGGTCTGGCCGGTGAACAGCGCCGCGGCACACAGCGCCGCCAGGCTGGATATCAGTCTCATAAAAGCTCCTTGTTATTGTTATCGAGCGAGATGGGGACTCATCACGCGACCCAGCGCCGCCAGCAGGGTATCGAGGATCAGGGCGAACAGGGCGGTGGCCGCCGCGCCGAGGATCAGGGTCGGAAAATCGTTAAGGTAAATGCCGGGGAAAATCAGCTCGCCGTAGCTGCTGGCACCGATCAGGAACGCCAGCGGTGCGGTACCGACGTTAATGGCGGTGGCGATGCGGATCCCCGAGAGCATGACCGGCCAGGCGGCAGGCAGCTCAACCTGGCGCAGACGCTGCCATTTGGTCATCCCGATGCCGTTTGCCGCTTCCAGCAGCGACGGCGGGACCGAGCACAGCCCGGCATAGGTGTTGCGCACGATCGGCAGCAGCGAGGCGAGGAACAGGGCGATGATGGCCGGCGTATCGCCAATACCAATCACCACCATCGCCAGCGCCAGCACGGCCAGTGGCGGCAGCGTGTTGCCGACGTTGAAGATTTGCATCACATATTCGGCGATACCCCGCGCGGCCGGGCGGCTCAGCAGAATACTGGCCGGAATACCCACCAGCAGGGCAAAGAACATCGATGAGAAAACCAGAATCATATGCTGTTGCCCGAGATAGATTAGGTCAACCTGACGCGCTCTGAGGGTCTCCAGCCCGATCCCCCAGACGAGGAGGGCGAGAACCACGATAATGGCGCCGACAAACAGCAGCGAACGTTTGAGTAATGGGTGCATTGCGGTGTGTCTCCCTGTGCGCATGCGTTATAGCAACCACCGGTTGCCTGTTGTTATGCCATGTTTCGGCAGGGGTAATTGACCTATAGCAAGCGTTTGGGAAGGGTTCCAGCGAAGGGGGAAAATCAGTAACCCTATGAAACTAGTGGCAACCTGAGGTCAGGCCTTATGGCATAAGGCCTGATTGTGGGGCGGGCAGAATAGTCCTAAAGCGAATCTTTCAATGTGACAGTGTCACATCTAAAGGGCTTTTATGCCGAGTACAGGTCATTACCTTCATAGAGGGGCGCGAACCCGTCGAACCCGCGACGAGACGGTGATTATTGAGACGGTGGCGACAAACGCGAGCATCACGCCTAGCGCCAGCATGGCGTTAAAGCCAATCCATCGGAACAGCAGCAACCCCGCGATGCCGCCCGTAATGAACGAAAACAGGGTGGTTAAGTGGGTTTTTAGCTGGCTTTTTTGCGCCGCCGTATCTTTGGAGTAATCCCTGCGCAGCATCGCCACCATGACGGAGGCCAGGGAAATCCCCGCGTCCGTCAGCGTGCCGGTAATGTGCGTCGATCTTACCCGTCCGCCGGAAAGCTGCGTGGAGGTGGAATTATGAATGCCCATCAGAAAGCAGAGAAAAAGAATAATCTCGCGATTGCTGGTGAGCGCATGGAAATACATTTCGTAGAAGGAAACGCCGGTCAGTAATATCCCCTCGACAAAAAGGATCTGGCAAAAAACCAGCCTGACGTTATGGATAATTCCCCATATGACGATCGTGCGCGCAATAATGGCGCCAGCCACAAAAGAGAGAATTATCGAGCCGAAGAAAATCATATCGCTCAGATCGGTAGAAGAAACTTCGCTGGATAACTGTGAGGTGTTGCCGGTCATGTGTGAGGGGAAAAAGCCAAATGCCCCGAGGGCGATGGCGTTCAGCAAACCTGCTGAGGTCGCCAGCCAGAGAGCAAGCCGGCGATCCTCCTGGTGCGTTCGTTCTTTCTTGAGTTTAATCAGCAAGAATACCTCCGGGTTGAGCTTTGCCTGACTATTCAGGCTAGCAAAGCGGTGCAACGGGCTGTCCAGGATATGGCTTAATTATTATTCCCTCTGACGACAATCAGGGTTTCGTAATTAAATAAAACAGCCTCGTTGCGGTATTCATTCAGGCATTAAGTTTTATATCATGCCGTTATTGCCGTGACGCAAAAATGCCGGACGCTGGTTAAGGCGCTCGAACCAGGCCTCAATGGCGGGGACGTCTGGCTTATCAAACGGCGTCATTTTCCAGCGATTCACCGACAGCCCAAGCACCACGTCCGCGAGGGTAAACGTTTCGCCCGCCGCAAAGGACCCGGTGCGCTGCAGCTGGTTTTCCAGAATGGTGACGCAGTGGTTCCACTCTTTGATTCCTGCCGCAATGCGCTCAGGGTCGTTAAAGTCCGGGTTTTTACGCCCCAGCGCCGGGAAGACATAGCGCCAGGCGTTGTTAAATTCAGTGGCCTGCCAGTCCATCCAGCGCTCAACGTTGGCGCAGGCCTGCGGTTCTGCGGGCAGCAGATCGTGACGTTCGGCCTTGCGCGCCAGATAACGGCAGATGGAATTGGACTCCCACAGCACGAAATCGCCATCTATCAGCACCGGCACCATGGCGTTGGGGTTCAGGGCGCGAAAGGCATCCGTTTCCGTCGAGGCGAAACCGCTGCCGTAATCTTCCTGCTGATAAGTGATGCCCGCTTCTTCGCAGGTCCAGAGCACTTTACGAACGTTGATGGAGGTGGTTTTGCCGAGGATGCTGATCATTGCGCAGGTGTCCTTTAGAGGATGTTATTGTTTAAAAACAATACACGATCGGTGAAGAAAAGCGTCAAAAAATCATCCGGCGCGTTATTTGTGAAGACGCGAAAGCAGAAACGTTAGCGCTGCCGCAAAGAGGAGCACTATGCCACTCAATGCAAACGAGCTCTGCCAGCTATAACGATCGAAGGCTATACCGCCCGCCGTTGAGCCGAGCGCAATGGCGAGCTGGATCACCGCGACCATCAGTCCACCGCCTGCTTCAGCATCCTTCGGCAGCGTTCGCGCAATCCACGTCCACCACCCCGTCGGCGCTGATGTTGCCAGCATCCCCCATAGGCCTGACAGCAGGGCCACAATCCACACGTTATGCCCGGCGAGAATCAACGCGACTGCGATGGCCGCCATCAGTAGAGGGATCGCGATCAGCGTTATGTAAAACGCGGCATTAAGCACCAGGGCAACGAAAAGGGTGCCCACAAAACCTGCAACGCCTATGGTGAGCAAAATTAGCGACAGCCCGGCTCCGCTCACACGGGTGACGGTTTCAAGGAACGGGCGCAGATAGGTAAACAGCGCAAACTGCCCCATAAAGAACAGGCCGCAGGCCAGCAGACCAACGGAAACGGCAGGCTGGCGGAATAACCGAAAAACACTTCCTCGTGATGTACCGTTTTTACGCGCGTTCATGTCAGGCAGGCTTAAACACTGCCAGATGAACGCGACTATCGCCACGGGCACCAGACAAAGAAATGCGCCGCGCCAGCCAATAGTGGCCCCAAGATAGCTGCCAAGCGGGGCGGCCACCACCGTTGCCAGCGCGTTACCGCCGTTGAAAATGGCCAGCGCGCGCGCAACCTTATGCGGCGGAACAAGGCGAATGGCCGTTGCGGCAGACATGGACCAGAACCCGCCTATAGCGATACCGATCAGCGCGCGGCCTGTCATGTAAACCAGATAGTTTGGGGCGAAAGCGATAATCATCCCCGAGAGCGCCATCAGGAGCGTCATGCCCAGAAGAAGGTGTTTGCGGTTTATATTCCCGGCAAGCCGGGAAAGGAAGAGGCTGGTCAGCACCGCCAGCGCGCCGGAAATCGCGATCCCCTGGCCAGCGAGACCCTCCGTAACGCCCAAATCTCTGGCAAGGGGAGTAAGCAGGCTGACGGGCATAAATTCCGAGGCAATCAAGACAAATACGCACAGGGTCATGGCAAAAACGCCACTCCAGTGTGCATGCTCTGTGTTCTGTGATGTGGTGCGGCTCAGTGTAGACATAGTCAGATTTCACAAAGAGCCACCCGTATAGGGCGGGTGGCGTAGAGGTTTATTTCAGGTTGGTTTTGAAGAACTGCTCAAACTGGCCGAACGGGATCTTCCCGGCAGCATTATCGTAGAGATCGACATGGTTTGCGCCCGGAACAATCACCAGTTCCTTCTGCTTGCTGCCGACCGCTTTAAACGCATCTTCCGCAAAGTAGCGGGAGTGTGCCTTTTCACCGGTTACGATAAGCGTTGGGATAGTAATTTCCCTGCCGTAGCTCAGCAGCGGCATATTCATAAATGATAATGGCGTGGTCGCGGTCCACGCGCCGGTGGAGTTGACGGAGCGCGCATGGAAGCCGCGCGGCATACGGTAGTAGTCAAAGAACTCTTTGAGTACCGGATTCGGGTTGTCAGGTAACGCCTCCGGCAGAATACGTTCAGCTGCCGTCACCTTGCCGTTCTCATCGACATAAATGTCATGGCCGCCGTGCGCGAAGGTACCGTTCTCAGCATCTTTCCAGCGCTGTGCGTTCAGATACTGCAGAACGGCACGGCGGTCAGACGTTGAATAGCGATCTTTCCCGTCGCCCACGCCGTGGCCCATCGCCCGGCTCATGTCATACATCACGCTGGTGGCGACCGCCTTCACGCGGGTGTCCATGGATGCTGCGTTGAGCGCCATACCGCCCCAGCCGCAGATGCCGAGAATACCAATGCGGTTACGATCAACCTCTTTCTGCAAACCGAGGAAGTCCACCGCCGCGCTAAAGTCTTCGGTGTTGATATCCGGAGACGCTACGTTGCGCGGCTGGCCACCGCTTTCGCCCGTATAGGACGGATCGAACGCCAGGGTCACAAACCCATTTTCTGCCAGGGTTTGCGCATACAGGCCGCTGGACTGCTCTTTGACCGCGCCAAATGGCCCGCTGACCGCAATCGCCGCCAGCTTGCGGTCGCCGCGGTTTTTGGGAAGATACAGATCGCCTACCAAAGTGATCCCGTATCGGTTCTGGAAGGACACCTTACGGTGATCGACTTTGTCACTTTCGGCAAAGGTTTTATCCCATGTGCTCACCATCGAAACAGGCGCGTTTGGGTTGGTGGTTTCTGCATAACTCATTGTTGTCACTCCACTTAATGATGCACATAGCAGCATCGCAACGGACAGTTTTTGGGTAAATGTTTTCATAGAAATGAACCCTGGGTTGTTGTGTTGCGGTCATTATAGTTAGCAGAAATAGTGCTGATTAGAGGGCGAAAGCTGCTAGGATTCATATCATATTGTTATAAATGGGTGGGGATGATGGCGAAACGGGAAAACTATAATGAGCTGTACCTGTTCATGCAGGTGGTACGGGAGGGGAGCTTCACGGCGGCCGCGCTTCGGCTTGGGCTGGCGCAATCCGGGATCAGCCGCTCGGTTCGCGAGCTGGAAGAGCGATTGGGCGTTCAACTTCTGGTCCGCACCACGCGCAAGCTCTCGCTCACCCATGCCGGGGAACAGCTTTATCAGACCGCCGAGTCTGCATTCGATACGCTCGATACGGGTCTGGCGACCCTGGCACACTATCGTCAGACGCCGTCCGGCACGGTGCGTATTAATGCCAGCCAGCACGCTATCGATAAATGTCTGCTGCCAAAGCTCGCCATTTTTAAACAGCGTTACCCAGACATCAGGCTGGAACTGATTAATGAAAGCCGCTTCGTCGACATTATCGCCGAGCGGTTCGATGCGGGTGTCAGACTGGGGCCGGAAGTGGGGCAGGGAATGATTGCCGTGCGTATCACGCCTGATATGGAAATGGCCGCGGTGGCTGCCCCGGAACACTTCAGACGCTACGGTTTTCCGCAGACGCCAGCCGATTTAGTGGCTCATCCCTGCATTGCCTACCAGTTTGCTGACGGTAGTGACTATCAGTGGGAACTGGTGCAGGACGGGAAAAAAATCACCCATCGGCCAGAGGGGCAATGGGCGCTGTCTGACAGCTACATGGAAGCCGAGGCCGCCCGGCTGGGGCTTGGGCTGGCCTATGTCCCGGTGGAGCTGGTGTCTGACGATCTGGAGCGCGGAACGCTTATCCGGGTGTTACAGCGCTATAGCCTGCGCATGGACGGGTTGTATCTCTATTATCCGCACCGCAACGTGTCGCCTGCCCTGAGGGCTGTGATCGATACGCTGAAAATTTAGGGCGGCATAACATCACGAGAGCGGACATTCAAACTGCCCGCCGGTGAGCTATGACTAAAAATAAATCAGGACCGCTGTGGTGAGGCAAATTTTGCAGCAATCATTTCAGATGTGGGCTGTATTCCCCCAAGACTCCACTGTTCCGGTTCATGCTCGTCAATACGGATCCATACTGAGCGCCGGAATTCAGGATCGCCGTTTCCCTCAATTTCAACAATAAGATCAGTCATACGACGTAGCAGTTCTTTTTTTTGCTCCGAATTCATCATTCCTTTAATGGTTTGCACATTTACGAAGGGCATTGTATTCTCCTTAAATAACTGAGTCTTTAAATCATACTCAGGTTACGAGGCAAACGAAGAGATGTCAAAAAATAAATCATTACCGTACTTATTACCTGAGCTTTGTGGGTTAGCGGCGGCCGCTGAGCTTCTTGGCGATCAATGGGTTTTGTTGATTCTGAGAGAGGCGTTTTATGGGGTAACACGCTTTGAAACGATACGGGATCATACAAAAATCACCCGGCAGACGCTGGCGAACCGGTTAAAAAAAATGACTGAACTCGGCCTGCTTTGCAAAATCCCTTATCAGGAAGAAGGGGCGCGTGAACGGTATGAGTATGTTCTTACCGCCAAAAGCCGCAGCCTTGCGCCGATTCTTTTCTCTTTGATGGAGTGGGGTCATAAAAACATACTGCACGACGCACCGCATATTGCCTTAACAGACAAAGAAAGTGGAGAAGTGGTGAATAGCGCCTATGTTACCGTCGACGGTAAGTTCGTTGATCCTAAAAACGTTCGGTTAACGTTTCACGACAGCCAATACTCCGCCGCCATGCCCCAGGCGCCTGACCATACTGACGCTTAAAGCTGCGGTTGAAGGAATGCCGGGAGTCAAAGCCCAGCGAGAGCGGTGATTGATACCCTTAAAATTTAGGGCAGCGTTGTCATTCTGGAAGGCGCCTCGCAAACCGAAAAGTAACCTTATGAAATTCAGCGTGATGTCTTTTCCTCTACGGGGCGCGGTCGTAAAGTGCCTGCGTTGCGGCACATCCGCAATCGGGCGTAGGAACCCGCATCTACAGAGCGATATTTATATGTCGCGACAGCGCCGATCTCGTTAAAATTGCGGTGGCGCTGACGGAGCAGCCGCAAGGCTGGCCGTTTTCTCTGTGGGCGGTATTCCTACCTCTGTCAGCGCTACCCCCTCGAGCGTAGGAACTCATCGGGTGGTTCACCCAATTTATACACTGAGGATGCCTTACGATGGCTACTATCCCAACCCTGACTTACCTTCCATCTGACGAAAACGTCATTCTGCAACTTATCTCCCGACCGCTTCCGGCCGATGCCGATCTCTTTGACGTCGCCGACAACTGCGCCGCGCTGGTGAGCGTGCTGGTCGAAACCGATGATGTCGCGAGCCGTACTGCGCTGTGCGAGCGTCTCCTTGAGGCTCTGCGCAGGCTGCGCGCACTCTGCGATGCCGATCTTCCGCCATACCTGATTGAACAGTTGATCATGGGTGAGAAAACCAACTCCTGCGTGCCCGACTGCTGGCAGGACACCTTAACGCAGGTGGACTATGTTCTGGCGCTGACGCAAGCCGTTATGGGGGGAACGCTGCCCGCTTACGTAGTGAAGGAGCTGACGGGCCTGCTGCACGATATGGTGTGGCTGCTGGCTGAGTTTGTGAAGGAGCCGCGCATTACTGCGCATTAAGGGGCTGGCGTGGAGGGGCGGCAGCGCCCCTTTGACAGCGTGATTAACGTGATGCGTTTACCGAATCCAGAAGCGACGTGCCGTAGGAGTTGTCGATAGTACAAAGCCAGCGACCGTCGCTTTCCTGCCGAAAAACATAGGTCGCGCGGCGCGACATTTCCGTTATTCCACCCTGACCATCAGGAAAACGCAGAACGGTTTCCATGATAACGAGGGCATTGTTACCGCCTTCGATCACCTGCATCTCTCCTTGTTCCACAATCAATTGGTCCTGGAAATAATCCGAGATGGCAATAAACGCGTTGCGGATGTTTTCTTTGCCTTTAACCGTCATGCCGGGCTTAACCACCAGAGCCGCGTCTTCGGCGTAGTGTTTCATCAGCGCGTCATAGTTTTTGGTGGTGATGGCGCGATCGCAGGATTCGATTATCTGGCGTAGCGGGTGTGGGGTCATGCGTATTTTCTCAGAGAGGGGGAAAGCGTATTAACTTAACAGTCTGGCGTGTTTGTATAGCTACCAGGTTTTGTGGTTGGAAGGTTTAGCATAGAAGCGGATAGTTTTAAGGTTACGCCTGCTATGGGTGGTGAGCTCAACGGGGCGATTTCTAAACTGATATCGAGTCATTAAAACCTTCATCTGTCAGGTTTTGTGTCAGCAGTCACTACAGCAGGATAATAACTTCCTTGGGTAACTAAAGATTTTTTGCACAAAGTCGATAACTCCCCGGAAGACAGTCATTTGACGAAACAGTATTATCAGGGGAAAAAGAAGTTGAGATTTCTAACATTGTTTATCCTCCTTATTGCTATTACTCTACATGCCGAAGAACATGATTATGGCCAACCTGTCTCTGTATGCCTGAACAAACATACCATTCCCTATATCAACACGATGATTCCAGCTGAAAATATTGTTAATGACGCTTATCTGACATGCCAGGGTGTCGTTGATGAATGGAATCGTGAGAGAGAATCCTTGCCCAAAGAAATGGTCATCAAGCAGAATAAGGAGTTGCGTGATATGTATATCAGGATGATTGAGATCCGTCGGAAAGCGAGTGCACACAAAAAATGAGGGACCCTTGTATCGATTGATTAGAACAAAAAGCAGACACTTAACGTTTGTCATGGAAACGCTTCGATTATTCGTAAAATATGAGAGCGCGAATTCACATCATCGTTGAATGCTATTTTATTAATAAAGGGATGACTTATGAAAGCAGGTGTTTTTTTAAATCTATTATTATTGACGTTATCATTTGATGTCGCGGCATTTACTCAATTCAAACCGGCGGTCTTAAATGCTGCTCTTTTATTCGATCATGATGCAACAACCGGGAACGTAAAACATAGCCTCCAGTGGATGCGGGATGTTACAGGTAAACTTCAGGTTATGACAGAAGTTAGATATGATCGCAGCGGATGCTTTACGAGTATCAACATGGTTGACAAGGCAAATGATCGAGAGTTTCATTTGGTCAATAAAGATGGCTTACTGACGTCACTTAAAGGCCAGCGTATTACCGGAAAAATAAATGAGCGCTGCGAAATTACTGAGCTTGAGAATGAAAAAGGTAATTACTTACTCAGTTATAATATACGTGGCTTGCTGGAAAAAATAATGGACAAAGATACGGGCGAAGTTGTAGAGCGATATGAATATCACAACAGCCAATTCCCCGTTCGCATAATAAACTACAAAGATCCAAAAGATGAACGCATCGTTTACCCATCCGGGAGTGCGCAATTCCTTGACTCAGAATTAGTGTCGAAAAGAGAGGACATCACTTTCATGGTGAAGCAAAGCTGTGCTTACACCGCTGATGGTAATGCAGATAAATGCTCGCTGATAGCATCCACTAACGACGACTATCGTGACTCAAGCCTCGTATGGATTTCTAATCACAAAAATGAATATTTCTAAATTATATTAAAAGGACTGAACCCACGTCACCTTCCCGAAAGGTTGATTAACGTCCTATTTTTTTATGTCAGTGCATCATCTCCTGCTTTGAAACGATGATATCGTTAACATCAATCAGCAGGAGAGTACTACAGACAGCCAAAAAGCCGTAAGCAGTTATCTGCTTACGGCTTCCAGAACGGTGATGATTTTCTGACAATCAGGCCGCTTTCACAGCCCTGATTTTTTTCGTGTCAGCCGCATCGGATTCTGTTTTATCAGCAGCAGCAGTGAGATCGGGAAGCTTGCTGGTACGCAGAATATGCAGCACGGTCTCTTTCTGCTCGGCGAGATACAGGCCAAGATTTTCAGCCTGCGTTTCATCCATCTGCATTCCGCTTTGCAACAGCCAGTCGGTGAACGCATCTGCCATATCGAGCAGCTTGTCGTGAGCGTCAGCCTCTTTCTTACTGGCAAATGTCATTTTCTCTTCACCTTTTCTTACGACAACAAATTTTGTTTCAACAGCCATCGTGCACCTCGTTATACTGTATTTATATACAGTATAACAGCAACAAATCGACGTTGCAGCAAAATATGCATTACTGGCGAAGCTGCTGTGTTTCCGGGCCAACCATACTGCGTCGCCATGCCCCAGGCGCCTGACCATACTGGCGCTTAAAGCTGCGGTTGAAGGACTGCTGGGAGTCAAAGCCCAGCGCGATCGCCACGTTCA
Organism: Enterobacter sp. fkY84-1; assembly: GCF_052974705.1. Classification (NCBI taxonomy): domain Bacteria; kingdom Pseudomonadati; phylum Pseudomonadota; class Gammaproteobacteria; order Enterobacterales; family Enterobacteriaceae; genus Enterobacter; species Enterobacter sp. fkY84-1. Next base: position 2,093,245 of record NZ_CP169393.1, read on the forward strand.
GAATCGGTTCATCGCTGTGGGATAACCGCTCAACCGATTTTTGCAGCTTTTGCGCGCGAATATACCCGGCGAGGGGATAGCCCGTATGCTCTTTGAACAGGCGCTGGAGGTGCCATTTCGAGTAGCCGGAACGCCTGGCGACGGTCTCAATGTCCAGGCGGCTGTCCAGGTTGTTGTCGATCCAGTCGAGTAAATCATGCATAAATGCGCCAGTGTTCATCTGGTTACCCCCACGCAGCGGATGAAAAAGTATCTTTGTCTGTTGCATTTAAAGGTGGCGCGTTTTTGCAGTAATTGCAAGTTTTATTGTTGCATTTAAATCCCTGACCGAAACGGGTCTTTTCACATCCACTCAAATAGCACATAAAGTGCAACAATTATTCTTGCACTTAGTTAAGCGCCTTCCTACAATCGCCGCGAATAGTGTATTCGCAACTGTTACAGTTTTGTGGCGATGAACGACACAAATGGCCTTAAGACAGCCCCCGGACAAAGGAAGTGGCGCGGTGCCTCCTGCTGCGTCTTGCCCGGTGGCGACAATTATCGGAATAAAAATAATGAGCCTGCAAAAAACCTGGGGTAATTCTCATCTGAGCGCGCTGGGGGCAATGTTGCTCTCCGTGCTGCTCGTCGGATGCGATAACAGCGTCGCGCAAAATGCCGCGCCACCTGCGCCTGCCGTGAGTGCCGCTGACGTGGTGGTGAAATCGATTAGCCAGTGGGATAGCTTTAACGGCCGGATTGAAGCGGTGGAGAGCGTTCAGCTGCGCCCGCGCGTGTCCGGCTACATTGATAAGGTGAATTACACCGACGGCCAGGAAGTGAAGAAGGGCGAGGTGCTGTTCACCATTGATGACCGTACCTATCGCGCCGCGCTGGAACAGGCGCAGGCGAACCTGGCGCGGGCCAAAACGCAGGCCAGCCTGGCGCAAAGTGAGGCTAACCGTACCGATAAGCTGATCAATACCCATCTGGTCTCACGGGAAGAGTGGGAGCAGCGTCGCTCGGCTGCCGTTCAGGCGCAGGCCGATATTCGCGCCGCGCAGGCGGCGGTTGACGCAGCCCAGCTCAACCTGGACTTCACCAAAGTGACCGCGCCTATCGATGGTCGCGCCAGCCGGGCGCTGATCACCAGCGGGAACCTGGTGACTGCGGGCGATTCCGCCAGCGTCCTCACCACGCTGGTCTCGCAGAAGACGGTGTACGTCTACTTTGACGTGGACGAGTCAACCTACCTTCACTATCAAAACCTGGCCCGCAGCGGGCAGGGGGCGTCCAGCAATCACACGGCGCTGCCGGTTGAGATTGGCCTGACGGGCGAGGAGGGCTATCCCCATCAGGGCAAAGTGGATTTCCTGGATAACCAGCTCACGCCGAGCACCGGGACCATCCGCATGCGCGCGCTGCTGGATAACTCACAGCGTCAGTTCACGCCGGGACTGTTTGCCCGCGTACGCCTGCCGGGCAGCGCGGAGTTCAAAGCCACGCTTATCGACGACAAGGCGGTGCTGACCGATCAGGATCGTAAATACGTCTATATCGTCGATAAAGAGGGGAAAGCGCAGCGTCGCGACATTACGCCGGGTCGTCTGGCAGACGGTTTACGCATCGTGCGGCAGGGGCTGAACCCAGGTGACAAAGTCATCGTCGAGGGTTTACAGAAAGTGTTTATGCCGGGTATGCCGGTAAACGCCAAAACCGTTGCCATGACCGCCAGCGCCGCCCTCAACTGATCCCTTGACCTGAGAATCCAACCCATGGACTTTTCCCGCTTTTTTATCGACAGGCCGATCTTTGCTGCCGTCCTGTCGATTCTGATTTTTATCACAGGGTTAATCGCCATCCCGTTGCTGCCGGTGAGCGAATACCCTGACGTCGTGCCGCCAAGCGTGCAGGTGCGCGCGGAGTACCCGGGCGCCAACCCGAAAGTGATTGCCGAGACCGTGGCGACGCCGCTGGAAGAGGCGATCAACGGCGTTGAGAACATGATGTACATGAAATCCGTCGCGGGCTCGGACGGCGTGCTGGTGACCACCGTGACCTTCCGTCCGGGGACTGACCCGGATCAGGCGCAGGTTCAGGTGCAGAACCGCGTCGCGCAGGCCGAAGCGCGTCTGCCGGAGGACGTGCGGCGTCTGGGCATTACCACCCAGAAGCAGTCGCCCACGCTGACGCTGGTGGTGCATCTGTTTTCGCCAAACGGTAAGTACGATTCGCTGTATATGCGCAACTACGCCACGCTGAAGGTGAAGGATGAGCTGGCGCGCCTGCCCGGCGTCGGCCAGATCCAGATTTTCGGCTCCGGTGAGTACGCGATGCGCGTCTGGCTGGACCCTAATAAAGTGGCGGCGCGCGGGCTGACCGCCTCGGACGTGGTCACGGCGATGCAGGAGCAAAACGTACAGGTCTCCGCCGGTCAGCTTGGCGCCGAGCCGCTGCCGAAAGAGAGCGACTTTCTGATCTCCATTAACGCCCAGGGCCGCCTGCATACCGAAGAAGAGTTTGGCAATATTGTCCTGAAAACAACGCAGGATGGTACGGTCGTCCGCCTGCGCGACGTGGCGCGGATTGAAATGGGGTCCGGGAGCTATGCCCTGCGTTCCCAGCTGAACAATAAAGACGCGGTCGGGATTGGTATCTTCCAGTCTCCTGGAGCGAACGCCATCGATCTGTCTAACGCGGTGCGCGCGAAAATGGACGAACTGTCGACGCGCTTCCCGGCGGACATGAAGTGGGCGGCACCTTACGATCCGACGGTCTTCGTGCGCGATTCGATCCGTGCGGTGGTGCAAACCCTGCTGGAAGCGGTGGTGCTGGTCGTGCTGGTGGTGATTCTGTTCCTGCAAACCTGGCGCGCGTCGATCATTCCGCTGATCGCGGTGCCGGTGTCGGTGGTGGGTACTTTCAGCATTCTCTACCTGCTGGGCTTCTCGCTGAATACCCTCAGCCTGTTCGGCTTGGTGCTGGCCATCGGTATCGTGGTGGACGACGCCATCGTGGTGGTGGAAAACGTCGAGCGAAATATCGAAGAGGGGCTTGCGCCGCTTGCGGCCGCGCACCAGGCGATGCGTGAAGTGTCCGGGCCGATTATCGCGATTGCGCTGGTGCTGTGCGCGGTGTTTGTGCCGATGGCGTTTCTCTCGGGCGTTACCGGTCAGTTCTACAAGCAGTTTGCGGTGACGATCGCGATATCGACGGTGATTTCAGCGATTAACTCGCTGACGCTCTCTCCGGCGCTGGCGGCACTGCTGTTAAAGCCCCACGGCGCGCCGAAAGATTTCCCGACCCGGCTTATCGATCGTCTGTTCGGCTGGATTTTCCGTCCGTTTAACCGCTTTTTCCTCCGCAGCTCAAACGGCTATCAGGGGCTGGTGGGCAAAACGCTGGGACGGCGCGGTGCGGTATTCGTGGTTTATCTGCTGCTGCTCTGTGCCGCAGGCGTCATGTTTAAAGCGGTGCCCGGCGGGTTTATTCCGACGCAGGACAAGCTGTACCTGATCGGCGGCGTGAAAATGCCGGAAGGCTCTTCGCTGGCCCGCACCGATGCGGTGATCCGCAAAATGAGCGAAATCGGGATGAATACCGAAGGCGTGGACTATGCGGTCGCGTTTCCGGGGCTGAATGCGCTGCAGTTCACCAACACGCCGAATACCGGGACGGTCTTCTTCGGTCTGAAGCCGTTCGACCAGCGTAAACATTCCGCGGCGGAAATTAACGCAGAGATTAACGCGAAAATCGCGCAAATCCAGCAGGGCTTTGGTTTCTCCATCCTGCCGCCGCCGATTTTAGGGCTGGGTCAGGGGTCGGGCTATTCCCTGTACATCCAGGACCGCGGTGGTCTGGGCTATGGCGCGCTGCAAAACGCGGTGAACACCATGTCCGGTGCGATTATGCAGACGCCGGGGATGCATTTCCCGATCTCAACCTACCAGGCTAACGTGCCGCAGCTGGACGTGCAGGTAGACCGCGATAAGGCGAAAGCGCAGGGCGTGTCGCTGACCGATCTCTTCGGGACGCTGCAAACCTATCTGGGCTCGTCGTACGTCAATGATTTCAACCAGTTCGGGCGTACCTGGCGCGTGATGGCGCAGGCCGACGGGCAGTTCCGCGACAGCGTGGAAGATATTGCGAATCTGCGCACCCGTAACAGCCAGGGCGAAATGGTGCCGATTGGCAGTATGGTGAACATCACGACCACCTACGGGCCGGATCCGGTGATCCGTTACAACGGCTACCCGGCGGCGGACCTGATTGGCGATGCCGACCCGCGCGTGCTCTCATCAGCGCAGGCGATGACGCAGCTGGACGCGATGTCTAAGCAGATCCTGCCGAACGGGATGAACATCGAATGGACGGACCTGAGCTTCCAGCAGGCCACCCAGGGCAACACGGCGCTGATCGTCTTCCCGGTCGCGGTACTGCTGGCGTTCCTGGTGCTGGCGGCGCTGTATGAAAGCTGGACGCTGCCGCTGGCGGTGATCCTTATCGTGCCGATGACCCTGCTCTCTGCGCTGTTTGGCGTCTGGCTGACCGGGGGTGATAACAACGTCTTCGTGCAGGTGGGGCTGGTGGTGCTGATGGGGCTGGCCTGTAAAAATGCCATTCTTATCGTGGAGTTTGCCCGCGAGCTGGAAATTCAGGGTAAAGGCATTATGGAAGCCGCGCTGGAGGCGTGCCGCCTGCGTTTACGCCCGATTGTGATGACCTCCATCGCCTTTATTGCCGGGACCATTCCGCTGATCCTCGGCCACGGCGCGGGTGCGGAAGTACGTGGCGTCACCGGGATCACGGTGTTCTCCGGTATGCTGGGGGTGACGCTGTTTGGTCTGTTCCTGACGCCGGTGTTCTACGTGACGCTGCGTAAGTTCGTCACGCGCGGCAAAAAAGAGGAAAGGGACGTGCTGCCCGCGTAGGGACGTTGCTGATAATAAAAAACCGCCTTCACAGTGAAGGCGGTTTTTTTTCGCATCAGGTAAACGTTATGACGTTTTTTGATACTGGGCAATGAGGTCGGGGAGCGGATCCCATCCGCTGCTGTCGGCGTTTTTAACCGCTTCCAGGGCGCTAGCCACGGTATGGCGCTCCAGTACCGCTAACGACGCCTGCTCAGCCTCTTCGGAAATCGATTTAAAGTACCAGCAGGCGTTAGCGCTGACCACGCAGCGGGCCGGTACGTCAGGGCGCGACGCCCACAGTTTTTTATCTTCGATAACCGAAAGGTAGATGTCGCGCAGGGTGATCTCTTCCGGCGGGCGACCAAGATGAATGGAGCCGTTACGGCCAAGCGTTGAGACGATAATGCCGTCTCGCGTCAGCGGAACCATCAATTTGCGGATGAAGCTCGGGTTTGCTTCCAGACCGTAGGCCAGAATCGCGCTCGTCGAACGTTCACCCAATTGCTCCGCCATCGCTACGCTGAGAACCATCTGCAAAGCTGTCGGGAAGCGGTAATCTAACATTTCTCTGTCCTGGGTTGCGGTGAATCTTGTTCTTTTTGGCACCGCAGAGGTGAATAAGCAATAAACAACAATATAACAAATACGGTAATTATTTTGAAGCAATCTGCGGCATTTGCGATCAAACCCCCCTGTTCTGCTTTAGCTAAACGTGCGGTTCGGGAAGTCAACCGTGACCAGGAGGCCACCTTCTGCAGATGAACCCAGATCTACGCTGCTATTGTGCTGCTGCGCCACCGCTTTGACGATGGCAAGCCCCAGCCCGCTGCCGCTCTGCACCTGATTGGGATCGCGGAAAAAGCGGTCGAACACGCGCTCCTGCAGCTCATCCGGAATACCCGGGCCCGCATCGGAGACGCGCAGCTGAACGACGCGATCGCAGGCGCTCACGTCGACCTGAATCCTCCCGCCCTCGGGGCTGTACTTCACGGCGTTCTCAATGAGATTATCAATCAGCGACACCAGGCGTTCCCTGACGCCGTGGATCCAGACGTCATCCTCGGCAAAGAATTCCAGCTCAATTTTGCGCGCAGACGCTAGCGGTTCCAGCTCGGCCATTCGTTCCTGAATAAGCGTTGTCAGCGGCACGGGTTCTATAGCCCTATCAATGCGCGCTTCACTGTGCATCATCAGCAGCAGCTGATTGACGAGGCGTGCGGCGCGGCTGTTGCTGCGAATCACGCCCGCAAGCAGCTCCTTCTGGCTCTCGCTGATGACCCAGGACTGCAGCGCCTCCACGTTGATGCGCATCGCCGCGAGGGGGGTACGCAGCTCGTGCGCGGCATCCGCGATGAAAATCCGCTCCCTTTCCGCGCTTTCACGCACCCTGGCAAGGAAGTCGTTGATCGCGTCCACCATCTGTCGAAGCTCCCGGTGCTTCGGTACGGCTCTTAAAGGAGAGAGGTCGTCCGGCGTGCGTAACGTAATTTCATTGACCACCTTATTCCATGGACGCATCGCAATGCGGATTGAGAGCCACGCGGGAAACAGCAGAAACGGGAAGCAGACCAGCAGTGGCAGGATGTAGTACCCGCGAGAGTTCAGATAGATAAAGAAGTTCCAGCCGCTGGCTGGCGTGAAGAGGGTGACCTCCACGTCAGAGTGAGGGGATTTAAGGGTGCGGCTGGTCCAGGTACGATCTCCACTCTGAACGTGCTCCAGTTCTCCGAACCGGGTGTTTGTTATCCCCGCGGGCGCACCGTCGGAGGCAAAAATAACGGCATTATTCTTGCGAACGATGAGGTTAATCGACAGCACGGGATCTTCCCCTCCGCCGTAACCTTCCCGCAGGGCTTGGCTAAAGGCTTCCAGCACGGCGGTACGATCCTGCGGACGTCCGTCCATACGCTCAACCAGGGTAAAAACGGTTTCGTATGTTTTACTGCCCGTGAGGATGGGAGGGCTGCGCAGGTCCTCCCACAGAATGAAGGTTAGAAAAAGACACCACAGCAGGGTAAGCAGCAGCATCTGGGCGATGATAATTCGGCGCACCAGCGTCGGGCGCCTCAGGTGATACCAGACGTTTTGCATTAACCGCTCACCTTTTGAATGGAGACGGTATCAATGACGTACCCGACGCCCCGGACCGTTCGCACATAGCCGTCGCCGATTTTCCGCCGCAAATTTCCCATATGCACGTCGAGCGCGTTGCTGAGGTTCTCTTTGTTGCCGAATATCCTTTCTTCCAGAAACCGCCGTGTCAGCACGCGGTCCGCGCGCAGCATCAACGTTTCCAGCAGCGCGTATTCACTGGCCGTTAAATCGATATGGCGCGCACTCACCGTCACGCGACGCGTTGGGACATGAAGAGAGAGCCCGCGAATTTCTATCGCCTCATTTTCAAAACCGTAGCTGCGCCGTGCAAGGGCTCGCACTCTCGCCAGCAGCTCGGCGAGAATAAAGGGTTTGACGAGATAGTCGTCCGCGCCGGCATCCAGCCCGCACAGGCGATCCTGCAATGTCCCTCGCGCCGTCAGGATGATGACGGGGATCCCCTTGAGCTGCTGGCGCAAACGCGTCATCAGGCTCATGCCATCGCCGTCGGGCAGCCCCAGGTCGAGCAAAATAAGTTCCGGCACGCAGACGTCAAGCTGATGCAGCGCATCCTCTTTACGGCGAACCCATATGACGTCAAACCCTTGATCTGAGAGGGCGATACGTACGCCATTGCCGAGATCCAGGTCGTCTTCGATAAGTAGAATTTTCACATTGGTAACGGTATCAACCGTGAATGAAGAATTTCTTAAGAAAAAAACGGTAGCAGGAAATCTGTCCGGATGACAGCGCCCGCGCGCGCTTCAGTCTTTCTTCATTTTCGGCTCATAAGAACCTTAGGGTCACGCTTCAAAATGGGCGTTCCGGCGTTTAACCGCCTGCATCGTCATCATTTGCATCCATAAGGACTTCCTTAATGAGAAATATCGAACTGCGTCATACGTTCCCTCATTTACTTTCGGGCCGCTGCCTGAAAACCCTCGTGCCGGGCGTCGTTCTGGCGTTACTGGCTACGCCTGTACTGGCGGAAGAACAGCGCCAGGGTAACGTCTTAACCCTGGGGGGCGGCGTGGATGTGGGGCCGCGCTACTCGGGTTCAGAGAAAACCCGCGTCTCAGCGGCTCAGGTAGTGGATTATTCCATGGCAAATGGCTTCTTCATCGGCACCACGCGTGGGATCGGTTATGGTAACAATGTTGGCAACCTGGATTACAGCGCAGCGCTGAGCTATCGAACGGGCCGTAAAGATAAAGACGTGAGCAGCGATTCGATCAGCTCTGGCAGCGACGAGTTGAGAGGGATGGGAGAGATTAAAGGCTCGGCAATCATCGTGCCCGGGCTGGGGTACAAGGTGACCGACTGGCTGAATCTGCAGCTGCAGGCTGAGGTTCCGGTGTCTGAGAGAGACAACGGTGAAGCGGTACATTTCGGCATTTCCAGCCCGTTCTACACCTCACCCAAAAATGAGGTGACGATGGAGGTGACCGGCAGTTGGGGATCCGACAAGTATATGCAGACGTACTATGGGGTCAGCGCCGCCCAGTCGGCCGCATCGGGCTTTGCCCGACATGACGCCGGGGCCGGGATTTATGCCTGGTCGATGAACCTTGACTGGACCCACAAGCTCACCTCGCGCTGGAGCGTGCTTGCCTCTGCGGGCGTGACGCAGCTGACGGGGGATGCGGGCGATAGCCCGATTGTGCATCGTAAAACGTCGCCGACGGGGAGTTTGAAGGTGACATACAGTTTTTGAGCATGTGATAACGACGTATATAAGCCGCTCCGGTTAAGATGGCGGGGCGGTACTGCTGGGTGACGGGAAGAGTGATGGACTGTCTCAATCTCAGGGTGTGTTACAACCTGCTATCTATGCCAAAATGATTCAACATTAGCGATTAACGAGACTTACTGATAATGACCATTGTATTTATTCCATCACTTGCTTTCATCATGGCATCCGGCACGACCAACCCCGGTTAAGCCGCAGTATCTGAACTACGTTTAACATCAGTCAGAATAATAAAAGAGTTAACGTTTTATTAGATTCGCAACAGTGTCGGCCTCCGTCCGGAGCATTTGAAAACCAGAACCTCACTAAGAAATGTGCCAACATGACGCGAGTAATATCCCTGTCCGGAGAATAATGTGTTCGGAAAACTGTTGTTAAACTACATGCCAGGGCTACAAAATTTGTTGGCCTACGATAAAAGCTGGCTAAAACATGATGTTAAAGCGGGGTTATCCGTTGCGGCCGTAGCGCTACCTGTTGCGATTGCTTACGCTGAGCTGGCGGGGGTGGGGGCAATTGTAGGGCTCTATTCCTGCGTTTTACCGATGATAGCTTACGCACTGTTTGGCTCTTCACGCCAGCTTATTGTGGGCCCAGATGCCACAACCTGCGCGGTGATTGCGGCCGTCGTATTTCCGCTTTCTGCAGGAAACCCCGAACTGCACTGGCAGCTGACGATCATCATGACATTGATGATGGGCGGGTGGTGTTTGCTTGCCAGTAAATTTCGGCTGGGCGCGCTCGCCGATCTGCTGTCTCATCCCATTCTTACCGGTTTACTTAATGGCGTAGCCGTGACGATTATCGTCGGGCAATTAGGCAAGGTGTTGGGGATTAAGCTTGATGAAGCGCAGGTTATTGAAAAAATAATCGCCTTGCCAGGTCGACTTTCAGATAGCCATTTATTAACCGTAGGAATATCCCTTTTTACGTTAATTATTTTAATGGTGATCAAAACGTATCGCAGCCAGTGGCCAGCACCTTTAATCGCCATTGTAATAACAACGGCACTGATATGGGTGACCTCTGCACAACAGTATGGGATTGCCACGATTGGGGGAGAGGGCTTCCAGCCTGGTTTACCGGTCGTTCACTGGGGGGCGTTCCAGCCGGGGCCGATGCGTGATTTGGTGATCCCTGCGCTGAACCTGGCGTTGGTCAGTTTTGTCAGTCTGATGCTGACCGCCCGCAGTTTCGCCGCAAAAAATGGCTACGAAATTAATGCGGATGCAGAGTTCCGGGCTTTGGGTATTGCGAACATTATGTCGGGGTTATCTCAGGGGTTTGCTATCAGTGGCGCCGATTCCCGGACCGCGGTGAATGATTCGGTTGGGGGGAAAAGTCAGTTGGTTTCCGTGGTCGCCGCCTTGATCATCGGTATCGTCGTAGTATTTTTCACCCAGCCATTACAATTCATTCCGGTATCTGCGTTAGGGATTGTTCTAATGTATGCATCGTGGTCATTGATTGATTTACGTGGACTATGGAACCTGAGGCGCAGAAATAAACAGGCCTTTCGCCTGGCCTTCTTCACGTTTGGCTGTGTGTTAATTATCGGCGTTATCCAGGGGATCGGCCTTGCAGTGTTGCTTGGCCTGTTGCAGTTCCTTCGTACGGTATTTCGCCCCTCTGAGCACCTGCTGGGCACTGACGAAGAGGGAATGATTCACTCGTTAGGGAATACCACCGATATAAAAATGGTCCCGGGCGTACTGATGTATCGATTTAACTCACCGTTGACCTATTTTAATGTGGCTTATTTTAAACGTCGGGTATTGAACCTGGTTGATGGAGCAGCCATACAGCCTAAATGGGTGGTCATTGATGCCGTTGCCTGCTTCACCTATTCAGACATCAGTGTCCTGGCAACCATTAATGAGTTAAAGCGCGATCTGAAAGGTCGACAGATTAAATTAATTCTTGCGGGCAGGAAAACGGAGTTAACACGCTGGTTTAAAGACAGTCGGCCAACAATGAATGATGATGACATGATTCTGGCGCCAGACCTCTACCTGGCACTTCGGTTCATTCAGAGCAAAGAGAGTGCGAGTGAGGGGGAATCAGTCGGTGATACATAACCAAATAGTGGTGAAAGGCTCGTAACGCATGCTACTGGCAGGCAGGGAACACTCACAATTTCTACCACCGAGCCTCAGCTACTGTTGGCCTGGACAGTGAGATGTTCCTTGCCTGCCTTACTTTCTTCTGCCATCTATCTCAGTAAAACCTGAATCAGCTGAACAAAGATATACACTGCCGCCGCCACGCGTATTGCCTGCCAGCCCCATCTGAGATAGCGCCATTCATAGCGTTCTCTGGCATTAGCCTCTGCTATAGCGGAGTCATAACGCTTTTTTTTCTTTCTCCTGACTCCGTCTATTACCCACAGGATGAGAATAAAGATAATGATGGTTTTCTGAAGTATGGGATTATCCACTAAAAATGACTCCGACTTGCTCGCTGAAAAAGCAGAATAGAGGAACAGTCGTCACGTATCCACCACTAAATGTGGGGGTATGAATGAAATTTACCCTGATTCGATTTTGAGATGACCCTGCCCGTAGCCGGTTTCTCCGCTGTGAATGCGCAATCTCTGGTGCGACGGATCAGGCTGACGGCTATAAGCAAGGAGCGGACCTTGAGTACCATTCATTTTCGCCAGAACAAAAATAGATAGGGTAGTGCCTACAAATAAATAAACTCATAACTCACAATGTAACTTCCAATATTATTCACACGGGCCGTTACCCACACCCCAGTCATTCCCTGCTTACGGTGGCTGTGCAGATATTCTTTGTTTGTACAAAGCTGAATCCATCTGTTGGTGTTCTGATCTTTTAACCAGAGACCCGCTTCACAATGGCCATGCTTACCTCTCGAAGGCCCCGGAAAGACAACCTCATATTCAGATTCATAGCCAATTATTTTGTCCGGGAAGAGATAGACATAAATATCATAACCATTTAAGCTCAATACAAACCCAAGGCAAAAACCGCATAAGAAAGTATTGGCAAAGTATTTTAAAGTTTGGTTAAAAGCGTGCACAAAAAAAGCGCGTATAACCAAAAGCGCGCCAATCGCTACTCCAACAGAAATATACGTGGTCAATTCAGGAACCGATTCTTGCAAAATGGTATAATTGGAGATGCTTGTTGTCCATGACATATACCAGATCCATGCACCTAAAATGGTAAATGTTATGGCTGTTATAAGTAGCCTTTTAAAATTATTTACGGAAGGGTGTTTTCCAGTCATTTTTTTATTTTGTATGTATCAACAGATAGCATCATTTTTTTAGGAAAGGCCATTATATATCATCAATCTTAACATGACTCATGTTTCGATATGAATTTTTAAACGCTATCTTCTGAGTGCTGCTTGCCCGCTACCCGCGAGCAAGCCACACCCCTTAGCGATACAGCGTCTTTTCCGCAACCGGAATAAGGAGCCCGGATCGCCAGTCCGCGAGCGTCAGCTGCGCAAGCTTACCCAGCGCGGTATAAAACGGATGCCCGGCGTTGTCGACAAACACGGACAGGAAGCGGGTGCTCCACGGCAGCAGGTGCCACGCCAGAAGTTGAGCACACTCCTCATCGCGGCCGTTCTCGGCCAGCCATGCCGCCAGCAGTAGCAAAGTCCCGAAGTGATCTTCCGGTTCATTCTGCTGCATCTCAAACGCGATAGCGTTCTCCCGCATCCACTGGCGCAGCGCGAGGGTCGAGTCGCCGAACAGCACGGATTCGCGGTCCAGCCAGACGGAGCCCCACGGTGGCGCGGGCAGGGCGTAAGGGCCAATAAACAACCGTTGCCAGGCGTCCCTCAGCGGCTCATCGGCAGACGCGGCAAAGGTGTCAGCGACTGGCTGCAGCGTTCCTGGCGGCAGGGGCCAGTCCTGAACCCATTCGCCTGCGGTGAGAGCCTGCACCAGCGGCGCGGCCTGCTCGCTGTCCGGCGCGAAATAAAACAGCGCACCCAGCACCCGGGCGCTGAACGCGAACGATTCACGATGTGAGACATCTTTCATTACATCTTCCTTGCTCGCGCGGAGGGGGTCCGCGCGACTGAGTTAACCGATAATACAAACCATAGAATAAACCACGGTCACGCCATTCACCCGTTACACCTTCTCGATCTGTACCAGATTGGTGTGCTGCGGGTTGCCTTTGGCCAGCGGTGACGGGCGGTGCGTGGTCAGGGTGTTGATGCATGAGCCGTGGTCGACACGATCGCCACTCATATTGGCGTCGTGCCAGGCCCCCTGGCCCATGGCGCTGACGCCGGGCATGATGCGCGGCGTCACTTTCGCTTCAATTCTTACCTCACCGCGGGCGTTAAAGACGCGCACCGTATCGCCGTTCTTAATGCCGCGTTTTTCGGCATCGACGGGATTAAGCCAGACCTCCTGGCGGCAGGCGGCTTTCAGCACGTCCACGTTACCGTAGCTCGAGTGGGTACGGGCCTTAAAGTGGAAGCCAAACAGCTGCAGCGGGAACCGCGCGCGCTCGGGCGCGTCCCAGCCGTCGAAGGTTGACGCGTAGACGGGCAGCGGGCTGATGGTCTCATCTTTTTCCAGCTCCCAGGTGGCCGCAATCTCCGCCAGCTTGCTGGAGTAAATTTCAATCTTACCCGATGGGGTTTTCAGCGGATTGGCTTCCGGGTTTTCACGGAATTTTTTATAGGCCACAAAATGGCCGTTCGGATCTTTGCGCTTGTAAATGCCCCTTTTTTTCAGCTCGTCATAGGACGGCAGTTTGGGATCTTTTTCGAGCATTTTGGCATACAGATACTGCAGCCACTGTTCCTGCGTCCGTCCTTCGGTGAATTTCTGGTGGATATCCGGCCCGAGGCGTTTCGCCACTTCGCTCATGATCCAGTAGATGGGCTTGCGCTCAAACTTCGGCGCGGTCACGGGCTGAAGGAATATCAGGTAGCCCATGTTGCCCGCATAATCGTTTGGAATGATGTCTTCCTGCTCGACGGTCATCAGGTCCGGCAACACGATATCGGCATACTTCGCTGACGACGTCATGAAGTTATCGATGACCACAATCATTTCGCACTTGCTTTCATCCTGCAGGATATCGTGGGTTTTATTGATATCGGAGTGCTGGTTGATGAGGGTGTTGCCCGCGTAGTTCCAGATGAACTTAATCGGCACGTCCAGCTTATCCTTGCCGCGCACGCCGTCGCGCAGTGCGGTCATCTCCGGCCCACGGGCGATGGCGTCCGTCCAGCTGAAGCAGGAAATTTGCGTTTTGACCGGGTTATCCGGCAGCGGCATACGTTCGATGGTGATGGTGTAGGTGGACTCACGCGCGCCGCTGTTCCCGCCGTTGATTCCGACGTTTCCGGTGAGGATCGGCAACATGGCGATGGCGCGGGAGGTCAGCTCGCCGTTCGCCTGACGCTGAGGTCCCCAGCCCTGACAGATATAAGCCGGTTTAGCGGAGCCGATTTCGCGGGCAAGCTTAACGATGCGATCGGCGGGAATACCGGTGATGCGGGAGGCCCATTCCGGCGTTTTCGCCGTGTGGTCATCGCCCTGGCCGAGAATATACGCTTTGTAGTGACCGTTAGCAGGCGCGCCTTCCGGCAGCGTTTTTTCGTCGTAGCCAACGCAGTATTTGTCGAGGAATGGCTGGTCGACCAGGTTTTCGTCGATTAATACCCAGGCAATACCCGCCACCAGCGCGGCATCGGTTCCCGGACGGATCGGGATCCATTCATCTTCGCGTCCGGCTGCCGTGTCGGTGTAGCGCGGGTCGATAACAATCATGCGCGCATTGGACCGCTCGCGAGCCTGTTCCAGATAGTACGTAATCCCGCCGCCGCTCATGCGCGTTTCCGCCGGGTTATTGCCGAACATGACCACCAGTTTGGTGTTTTCGATGTCCGAGGTACTGTTGCCGTCGTTGCTGCCGTAGGTGTAGGGCATCGCGCAGGCAATTTGCGCCGTGCTGTAGGTGCCGTAGTGGCTCAGGAAGCCGCCGTAGCAGTTCATCAGGCGCGCCACCAGCGAAGCGTAAGGGGAGGAGCGGGTGATATTGCCGCCGACAATCCCGGAAGAGTAGTTGATATACACCGCTTCGTTGCCGTAGTTGGCCACCACGTCTTTCAGGCTGGCGGCGATCGTGTCGAGCGCTTCATCCCAGGTGATGCGTTCGAACTTGCCTTCGCCGCGTTTGCCCACGCGCTTCATCGGGTAGTTCAGACGGTCAGGGTGATTGATGCGGCGGCGAATAGAACGTCCGCGCAGGCAGGCGCGCACCTGGTGATCGCCATACACATCCTCGCCGGTGTTATCCGTTTCGACCCAGTACACTTCGTTGTCGCGGACGTGCAGACGCAGCGCACAGCGGCTGCCGCAGTTGACCGAGCAGGCGCCCCACACCACGGTATCTTCAGGAGGCTGGACGGCGTGCTTCACCGCAGCGGCAGCGCTTTTAAGGCCAAAGGGAAGCGAGAGCCCACCAGCGGCAAGCGCCAGAGAACCTATCGCCGTAGATTTCACGAGAGTTCGACGGCTAATTCCGCCGTCGTAATGTTCAGCATCGGACATGGCTCACCCCATCATTATTATTGCGTATTATTTCTCCCGAAATGATATCCGGGCTAATGATGGGGTGAGTGTTACTTATTTGGGGGTATTAGATCTTAATCCTTGTCAAATCAAAGGGAATTGACGCTCAATTACTGAGGTTCAGCTGCCGCACCGCTGCCTGTGCGGGTGTACAGAATTTTAAAGGTGTCGTTAGCGCAGTGGCCTACAACCTGCGTGCCCGGCTGATCGGCCTGGTCGTTCGGCACAATGTTCAGCGTAAAACCTGACTCAGGCACGCCGTTGTTGACGATCTTCTGCTGAATGTCGCTTTTCACGCGCTCGCAGGAATCCGGTGCCGCCAGCGCGGCCGTTGAGGCACTCATTAACAGCAGGGCGGTAATCCAGGGTAACCGTTTCATCTGTAGCTCCTTTTCTCTGTGTAGAGATTAATTTTAGCAGGCTTCGTGTAAACATCTGTATTTGCTAATATGATTGGGAATAATCTCCCTGTACGGAAATGAATGTGAAGAAATATGCAGCGATAACGCTCCTGGCAGCAACACTGGTGGGGTGCGACAACAGCTCCGCGCCGCTGTCGTTTACGCCCGAGATGGCGAGTTTTTCAAACGAATTTGATTTTGATCCGCTGCGCGGCCCGGTCAAAGACTTTACCCAGACGCTGTTCAACGAGAAGGGCGAAGTGTCTAAACGGGTCACCGGCACCGTCTCGACGGAAGGGTGTTTCGATACGCTGGAGCTACACGACCTGGAGGCCAACACCAGCGTGGCGCTGGTGCTGGATGCCAATTACTATCTTGATGCGGAAACCCAGCAGCGCAAAGTGAAGCTGCAGGGCAAATGCCAGCTGGCCGAACTGCCGTCAGCCGGGGTAACGTGGGATACCGACGACAACGGATTTGTGGTGGCGGCGCACGGTAAAGAGATGGAAGTGAAGTATCGCTACGACGCGGATGGTTACCCGCTGGGCAAAACCACCGTATCAGGGGATCAGCATCTGTCCGTCCAGTCGACGCCGTCGAAAGACCTGCGCAAAAGAATGGATTACTCGGCAGTCAGCATGTTGAATGACAAGCCGCTGGGCAACGTGACGCAGAGCTGCGACTACGATCGCCACAATAACCCGGTGAGCTGCGATCTGACCATCACGGACGACAGCGTCAAACCCGCCGTTGAGCACAAGTACACCATCAAGAACACGATTGAATATTACTGAGCGTAAAGTGCATTTTGTGCGTTTCGCCCGGCGGCGCTACGCTTGCACGGGCCTACAATGAAGCACCCTGTAGGCCGGGTAAGCACAGCGCCACCCGGCAAGAAAGACAGCTCAATGGTTTATGACACGGTTTGTCATCACTCTCACTGCGCGGTAGGTTTCAGCAGGCTGGCGCCTGACGGTTTATGTCCGGCCAGGTGCTGATGCTGGAAAATGCACATGCGGATGGTGTTGCGGTATTCACCGTTGATAAAGAACTCGTGAATCAGCTCGCCTTCCACCATAAAGCCCAGCTTGCGATAGATATGGATCGCTTTTTCGTTCTCTTTGTCCACAATCAGGTAAAGCTTGTAGAGATTCAGAACGTTGAATCCGTAATCCATTGCCAGCCTGGCCGCGCGTGACGCAAGGCCTTTTCCCTGATGCTCAGGGGAGATGATGATCTGGAACTCCGCCCGACGGTGAACGTGGTTGATCTCAACCAGCTCCACCAGCCCGGCTTTTTCACCTTCACACTCCACCACAAAACGACGTTCACTCTGATCGTGAATGTGCTTATCGTAGAGATCGGACAGCTCGACAAAGGCCTCATAAGGCTCTTCGAACCAGTAGCGCATTACGCTGGCATTGTTGTCGAGCTGGTGAACAAAGCGCAGGTCTTCACGCTCCAGCGGACGGAGTTTAACGTCGCAGGGCGCCGACATTATGGGGCTACCGTGCGGCCAGTGCGGCGATCCAGGCAGCGCAGGGTGTTAGGCTCCCAGTAGGCATTGACGTTTGCACTTTGCTGACACTTATCGCGCGCGTCAAAAGCGACATCTTCTTTGTCCCACTCTTTTTCGGCACGTTTGTTGACCTTCTGGCGAAGGCTACGGGTGTCATTCCATTGTTCTTTGTCCATCGCGGCGTTCTGGCGGCTTTGCGCGCTGTCACCAGACTCAATAATGAGCTTGCTGGTTTCCGCTGTCGCAGAGGCGGCAAAGGCGAACGATGACAGCGCCAGCAGGGCTGTCAGACAAAGGCGTTTGCTTAATGTGGTCATAGCGTTTCCTTTTAAATGGGTGCAGATAATCAAGTTACCCCGTACAGATTCTACACTAAAGCGAAATGACGGCATACCCGCGGAGCAAGTATGGAAAAGTAAAGGGCATCATCAGGTATGATGGTTAAATAAATCCTCACCTGACGTGAAATATGCTTAAAACGACGCTGCTTTTTTTTGCGACTGCGCTGTGTGAAATCATCGGCTGCTTCCTGCCCTGGCTCTGGCTCAAAAAGGGTGGAACCGTATTGCTGCTCATTCCGGCAAGCGTTGCACTTGCTCTTTTTGTCTGGCTGTTAACGCTGCATCCGGCGGCCAGCGGGCGCGTTTACGCGGCTTACGGCGGCGTCTATGTCTGCACGGCGCTGCTGTGGCTGCGCGTGGTGGACGGCGTCAAGCTCAGCGCATACGACTGGGCCGGGGCGCTGATTGCCCTGTGCGGTATGCTGATTATTGTGGCGGGATGGGGCCGCGCATGAGCCCCCGGTTTTGTGATCGTTAGCTTATTTTACGATCATTATACTTGTATGGTAGTAGTGTAGTTGCGTAAATTTCCGACATCACAACGAACGATGTAAGGAAAGGAATTATGAAGATTGTCGCGGCTGACGTGTTTGTAACCTGCCCGGGGCGGAACTTTGTCACACTTAAAATCACCACCGATGAGGGGATTGTCGGCCTCGGTGACGCTACGCTAAACGGACGCGAGCTCTCCGTGGCCTCATACCTGAAGGATCACCTTTGCCCCCAGCTCATTGGCCGCGATGCGCACCGCATCGAAGACATCTGGCAGTTCTTCTACAAAGGTGCTTACTGGCGTCGCGGTCCGGTCACCATGTCGGCCATCTCAGCCGTGGATATGGCGCTGTGGGATATCAAAGCCAAAGCGGCCAACATGCCGCTCTACCAGCTGTTGGGCGGCGCCTCCCGCGAAGGGGTGATGGTCTACTGTCACACCACCGGCCACACCATTGACGACGTACTGGAAGATTACGCCCGTCACAAAGAGATGGGCTTTAAGGCGATCCGCGTGCAGTGCGGCGTGCCGGGCATGAAAACCACCTACGGCATGGCCAAAGGGAAGGGGCTGGCCTACGAGCCTGCGACCAAAGGCGACTGGCCGGAAGAGCAGCTCTGGTCCACGGAAAAATACCTCGACTTCACGCCGAAGCTGTTCGACGCGGTGCGCAGTAAATTCGGCTTCAATGAGCATCTTCTGCACGACATGCACCACCGCCTGACGCCCATCGAAGCGGCGCGCTTCGGCAAGAGCATTGAAGCGTTCCGCATGTTCTGGATGGAGGATCCCACCCCTGCGGAAAACCAGGCCTGCTTCCGCCTGATCCGCCAGCACACCGTTACGCCCATTGCGGTAGGCGAAGTGTTTAACAGCATCTGGGACTGCAAGCAGCTCATCGAAGAGCAGCTGATCGACTATATCCGCACCACCATTACCCACGCGGGCGGCATCACCGGGATGCGCCGCATCGCGGACTTCGCGTCGCTCTATCAGGTGCGCACCGGCTCGCACGGTCCGTCGGATCTGTCGCCTGTCTGCCACGCCGCCGCGCTGCATTTCGACCTGTGGGTGCCGAACTTCGGCGTGCAGGAATATATGGGCTACTCCGAACAGATGCTGGAGGTCTTCCCGCACAGCTGGCGCTTTGATAACGGCTATATGCATCCGGGCGACAAGCCGGGGCTGGGCATCGAATTTGATGAGAAGCTGGCGGCGAAATACCCGTACGATCCGGCCTATCTGCCGGTGGCCCGTCTTGAAGACGGCACGCTGTGGAACTGGTAAGCGAGGAGCAAACGATGAAAAGCGTAGTGATTCAACAGCCGAACGAACTGGTAATTGAACAGCGGCCACGCCCGGAGCCGGGCGCTGGTGAAGTGCGCGTTAAGGTTAAACTGGCCGGGATTTGCGGTTCAGACAGCCACATCTACCGCGGGCATAACCCGTTTGCGAAGTATCCGCGCGTCATCGGCCATGAGTTTTTTGGCGTGATTGACGCCGTAGGCGAGGGCGTTGACAGCGCGCGCCTGGGCCAGCGCGTTTCGGTCGATCCGGTAATCAGCTGCGGGCACTGCTACCCGTGCTCCGTGGGAAAACCGAACGTCTGCACCTCGCTGGTGGTGCTGGGCGTTCACCGTGACGGCGGCTTTAGCGAATATGCGGTCGTGCCCGCACAAAACGCCTGGCCCATTCCGGATGACATTCCTGATAAGCACGCCGTCATGGTTGAGCCCTTCACCATCGCCGCCAACGTAACGGGGCAGGCGAAACCGACTGAACAGGACGTCGCGCTGATATATGGCGCCGGGCCGATGGGGCTGGTTACGGTTCAGGCCCTGAAAGGCGTCTATAAGGTGAAGCAGGTTATCGTGGTTGATCGCATAGATGAGCGTCTGGCGATGGCCCGGCGCAGCGGCGCGGATTGGGTCTTTAATAACGGCGAGCAGTCGCTGCAGGCCGCGCTGGAGGAAAAAGGCATCAAACCGACGTTAATCATTGATGCCGCCTGCCATCCCTCCATTTTGCAGGAAGCGATAACCCTGGCCTCGCCGGCGGCGCGCATCGTGCTGATGGGGTTCTCCAGCGAGCCGAGCCAGATTGTTCAGCAGGGCATCACCGGCAAAGAGCTGGCGATCTTCTCCTCGCGCCTGAACGCCAACAAATTCCCGGTCGTTATCGACTGGCTGAAGAGGGGGCTGATCGACCCGGAAAAACTGATCACCCATACCTTTGACTATCACCACGTTAAAGACGCTATTGAACTGTTTGAGAAAGACCAGCGGCAGTGCTGCAAAGTTTTGCTCACGTTCGGCCAATAATCATTTACGCGGTTAAGCGCCTGCGCAGACAGGCGCTATGTGGTACGCATCTTACCTTTCAGAGATAGCCATTATGACGCAAGTACAACCTCAAAGAACCACATCCGATCTGGTGAAAGCCGCCGTTTCCGGCTGGCTGGGCACTGCCCTGGAATTTATGGATTTCCAGCTTTACTCGCTGGGCGCCGCTCTGGTCTTCCATGAGATCTTCTTCCCGGAACAGTCCGCCGCGATGGCGCTGATCCTCGCGATGGGCACCTACGGCGCAGGCTATATTGCGCGCATCGTAGGCGCCTTTATCTTCGGCAGAATGGGCGACAGCATTGGTCGTAAGAAGGTGCTGTTCATTACCATCACCATGATGGGGATCTGCACCACGCTGATTGGCGTCCTGCCGACCTACGCGCAGATCGGGATTTTTGCCCCCGTGCTGCTGGTGACGCTGCGCATTATTCAGGGCCTCGGCGCCGGGGCCGAGATCTCCGGGGCCGGGACCATGCTGGCGGAGTACGCGCCGAAAGGTAAACGCGGCATCATCTCCTCGCTGGTGGCGATGGGGACTAACTGCGGGACGCTGAGCGCAACGGCGATCTGGGCCATCATGTTCTTTGCCCTCGATCGTGAACAGCTGCTCGCCTGGGGCTGGCGCGTGCCTTTCCTCGCCAGCGTCGTGGTGATGATCTTCGCCATCTGGCTGCGTATGAACCTCAAGGAGAGCCCGGTCTTTGAGAAAGTGAACGATGTGCAAGCTGCGCAGCCGGACACCTCACTGGGTTCCATGGTGAAAAGCAAATCCTTCTGGCTGGCGACCGGCCTGCGTTTCGGCCAGGCGGGCAACTCGGGGCTCATCCAGACCTTCCTCGCGGGCTATCTGGTCCAGACGCTGCTGTTCGATAAGGCCATCCCGACCGATGCGCTGATGATCAGCTCCATTCTCGGGTTTATCTCCATTCCGCTGCTGGGCTGGCTTTCCGATAAAGTGGGGCGCCGTCTGCCGTACATTATCCTCAATATCTCCGCCATTATTCTGGCCTATCCGATGCTGTCGATCATCGTCGATAAGAGCTATGCGCCGGGGACGATCATGCTCTGCATCATCGTTATCCATAACTTCGCCGTGCTGGGGCTGTTTGCGCTGGAAAATATCACCATGGCGGAGATGTTTGGCTCGCGAAATCGCTTTACCCGTATGGCGATCTCCAAAGAGGCGGGCGGTCTCGTAGCGGTGGGCTTTGGTCCGGTACTGGCAGGGATCTTCTGCAATATGACCGGCTCCTGGTGGCCAATTGTCGCCATGCTGGTGGCCTATTCCGTGATTGGACTGATCTCGGCGATCCTGATGCCGGAAGTGCGCGACCGTGATTTAAGCGCGGCGCAAGACGCAGCCGAGTCTGCGCCGAAAGAGACGGTCGGTTACGGTGCCGTCTCCTCGCGACGCTGATGGTTTATAGCTTGCGCTACCTGTCACACAACTTTGATTTTGTGTCACACCACATGAACAAAAGTTAATATAAATCAAAATCTCAAACGGCAGTATCAGTATGGTTGATGGCAGTAATTTTTTACCCCAACTGCCATTCTAGTTGGTGTAGTCAGCAGGCGCTGCCGCTTCAGCATGGGCGGCAGCGATCCACAGCTTTCTAATTAACGAGTCTTAATCATGGAAAATACCTTATTACAGGCCAACGCGACGCTGCCACAGTACGATCGCGACAGCCTTAAAGCACGCATCGTTCATTTAGGGTTTGGCGCATTTCACCGTGCGCATCAGGCAGTGTACGCCGACATCCTCGCCGCGGAACACGGCAGCGATTGGGGATACTGTGAGGTTAACCTGATTGGCGGCGAACAGCAGATTGCCGATCTGAACGCGCAGGATAACCTCTATACCGTGGCGGAAATGTCTGCCGATGCGTGGACCTCCCGCGTGGTTGGCGTGGTAAAAAAGGCGCTGCATGCGCAGGTTGACGGGCTGGAGACCGTGCTGGCCGCGATGTGCGAACCGCAGGTGGCGATTGTCTCGCTGACCATCACCGAGAAAGGGTACTGCCATTCCCCGGCGACCGGGCAACTGATGCTCGATCACCCTTTTATCGTCGCAGACCTGCAAAACCCGCACCAGCCGAAATCTGCGCCGGGTGTGGTCGTGGAAGCGCTGGCGCGGCGTAAGGCGGCGGGTTTGCCAGCGTTTAGCGTGATGTCCTGCGATAACATGCCGGAGAACGGTCACGTGATGCGCAATGTCACCTGCGCGTACGCCCGTGCGGTAGACGGTGAGCTGGCGGACTGGATCGAATCCCACGTTACTTTCCCGTCAACGATGGTGGATCGCATCGTGCCTGCGGTCACCCCCGACACGCTGAATAAAATTGAACAGCTTACCGGCGTGCGCGATCCGGCGGCGGTGGCCTGTGAACCGTTCCGTCAGTGGGTGATCGAAGATAACTTTGTGGCCGGCCGTCCAGCGTGGGAAAAAGCCGGAGCCGAGCTGGTGTCAGATGTTATCCCGTTTGAAGAGATGAAGCTGCGCATGCTTAACGGCAGCCACTCATTCCTGGCGTACCTGGGCTATCTGGCGGGCTATCAGCATATTAACGACTGTATGGATGATGAAAACTACCGCGTCGCCGCGCACGCCCTGATGCTTAACGAGCAGGCGCCTACGCTGAAGGTCAAAGGCGTCGATTTAGGACGCTATGCCGATCTCCTGATTGCCCGCTACAGCAACCCGGCCCTGCGCCATCGGACCTGGCAAATTGCAATGGACGGCAGCCAGAAGCTTCCGCAGCGCATGCTGGATTCCGTGCGCTGGCACCTGGTGCATCAGAAGCCTTTCCCGCTGCTGGCGCTGGGCGTGGCAGGGTGGATGCGCTATGTCGGCGGCGTGGATGAGCAGGGTAACGCAATTGACGTGAGCGATCCGCAGCTGGCGGTGATTCAGGCGGCGGTGAAGGGCAGTGCGGAAGGGGAAAACCGGGTCAGGGCGCTGCTCGGCATTGAAGCCATCTTTGGCAAGGAGCTACCGCGTGAAGCCGTCTTTGTTGATGCGGTGATGAAGGCATACCAGACGCTGCTGCAAAAGGGCGCGAAAGCGACCGTGGCGCAGTACGTGTCTCAACGGTAATTCAGCACATGCCGCCGTTCGCGGCGGCATGTCTGCGCACCGTTTAGTGCATACCCAGGCGAATCAGCTCAATCGGTTCGAACTTACCTTCGCATCCTTCCACTTCAACCGTTTTGCTGCGGCGCACCTGCGCGGCATCCAGCCCGTCGCTGTGGATCGCTTTAATCACGCCAGTTTTGCCTGTGCCGCTAATCATGACGCGGCTGCCGGTGGTGATTGCATTGCGGTTACGGTCGTATGTCATCATGGTATTTTCTCCTCTCTAACCTGTTCGTTACGGCGTTATTTCAGGGTTGCCGTTCACGGGGCATATAAATACGCCTGTCTGCATCAGATGTTTTTGTTTTTGATCAAACTCACACTTTTTTCTTTATTGCGTCGGGCGCTGACCGTTCACGACAGCAATTGACAAAGCAGACCGTTATTTTCATTAACTGATAGTTTCAGCAGGGAAGCGTTGAGGGTTGGTTTATATTCCCGATGCCATTCTGGGTACAGGAAATAACCCTTTCATCGGAATAAGGAGCCAGGCTTATGTATAAGAAGATTTTGATGCCTGTTGATGTATTTGAAATGGATTTGAGTGACAAAGCGGTTCGCCACGCGGCTAACCTCGCGAAGGCCGAGGGCGCGTCGATTACCCTGGTCAATATTCTGCCGACCAGCAGCCGATCCCTGCTGCGCGGTTTTAACGCCGATATTAAAAAGTTCGAAGAATATATGACTGAGGAATCCGGGAAGAAAATGAACGCCTTAAAAAGGCTGTTCGACATCTCGCCGGAGAAAATTGACAGCCTGGTTCGCTTTGGCAACGTCCGCGATGAAATTATCAGGCTGAGCAAAGAGGGGGAATATGACGCGATCGTCATCGGGTCGAAAAATCCGGGCATCACCACCCATCTGCTGGGATCAAATGCGGAATCTATCCTGCGCTACGCCACAATTCCGGTGTTAGTCGTTCGCTAAACCCATCGCCGCGTCCGAAAGGGGGCGGCGTAATATTACTCTTCGCTAAACCACTCGCTATTTTCTTGACGAATCAGCTGCACGGATTCGCTAATTTCCTGCAGATGCAGCGTCATCGCCTTTTCCACGCCGTCCGGGTCGCGTTTTTCCAGCGCGCTGAAAATATCATGATGCTGTCGGAGCAGCATTTCCGGCGGAGAGACGTGATCGAGACTCATATAACGCACGCGGTCGATGGTGGCCTTGATGTTTTCGATGGTGTCCCAGGCCAGCTGGCAATCCGCAATCTGCGCCAGCTTCTGGTGGAATTCATCATCTAGCTGGAAGAAATCATTCAGCTGCTTACGGTCAATCGCAATCCGCTGCTGATGCAGGTTTTGCTCCAGCAGGTAACACTGCGTGTTGTTGATAAGCGTTGCGGCACGGCGCGCCACCGCGCATTCAATGGCCTGGCGAACAAAACAGCCGTTGCGCACCTGAGAGAGTGAAATTTTGTTCACGTAGCTGCCGCGCTGCGGGCGGATCTGAATCAGACCGTTTTCCGCAAGCTTAATAAACGCTTCACGCACCGGCTGACGGGAAACGTCAAAACGCACGGAGACCTCTTTTTCAGAAAGCGGCGTTCCCGGTGGGATCAGACAATGGACAATATCACGTCGCAAAATGCGATAGATTTGCTGGTTTACGGGCTGGGTGGGATTGAGTTGCGATTCAGCGGCCATGAGTTGTCATTTCTCAGAGAGTTAGCCTGAACATACTACCATTCTTTTATAACCCGAAACAGACCCGGCCCGCAGGCCGGGAAGGGCAGCGTTAGCCACGATGCACGCTAAGCCCGGCAAAACTCTGGCTGACCGGCATCATTTCTACGGTATTGATGTTGACGTGTTTTGGCAGCGTCGCCACCCACCAGACCGTTTCGGTGACATCTTCCGGCGTCAGGGCGTTAGCGTTTTCGTAGGTCTTGTCCGCTTTCGCGTCGTCGCCCTTGAAACGCACGTTGGAAAACTCGGTGCCGCCCACCAGGCCCGGCTCGATGTCGGTGACGCGAATGGCGGTGCCGTGCAGATCGGTACGCAGGTTAAGGCTGAACTGGCGCACAAACGCTTTCGTCGCCCCGTAGACGTTGCCGCCTGCATAGGGCCAGCTTCCGGCGGTGGAGCCGATATTGATAATGTGGCCGCGATTGCGCTCAACCATGCCCGGCAGCACCGCGCGGGTCATATAGACCAGCCCTTTGTTGTTGGTGTCGATCATGTTTTCCCAGTCTTCCACGCTGGCTTTGTGTGCAGGCTCCATGCCCAGCGCCAGACCGGCATTGTTGACCAGCACGTCGATGGCGCGCCACTCGGCGGGCAGGTTGGCAATCATCTCTTCAATCGCCGCGCGGTTACGTACGTCCAGCTGCGCGGTCAGGATGCTGTCGCCTAATTCGTCCTTCAGCTCCTGCAGACGTTCCTGACGGCGGCCCGTTGCAATAACCTTGTGCCCGTTGGCGACGAAGCGACGCGTGATGCTTTCACCAAAACCTGCCGTTGCCCCGGTAACTAAAATAATCATCTCACTGTTCCTCAACGCTTTTTGTGTTTTACTAACATAGCACGGCCGCAGAGGGTGCGTTAAGGCAACATTTGTATGACAGCGTTGCAGGGGATGGCGGCCTGGCCTACTCTGGGAGGATACCCGTACTCAGGAGTGAAAGATGACGGCCACGAATCCCTTTTTTGACATCAGCCTACTGCCTTACCAGGCCCCCCATTTTGATCAGATCGACGACAGCCACTATCGTCCGGCCTTCGATGAAGCCCTTCGCCAGAAGCGTGCGGACATTGACGCGATTGTCGCTCAGGCCGCTGCGCCTGACTTCACGAACACCGTGCTGGCGCTGGAGAAGAGCGGCGCCATGCTCTCGCGTGTCAGCAGCGTGTTCTTCGCCATGACTTCCGCGCACACCAATCCGTTTTTACAGGAGCTGGAAGAACAGTTCTCCACCGAGCTTGCCGCGCTGGCAAACGATATCTGGCTGAATGACGCGCTGTTTGCCCGCGTGGAGAGCGTCTGGCAGGACCGTGCCGCGCTGGACGCCGAATGCCGTCGTCTGGTCGAGGAGCTGTATCAGCGGTTTATTCTGGCCGGCGCGCGTCTGAATGAGACAGAAAAGGCCGAGCTGAAGGCGCTGAATACCGAAGCGGCCTCCCTGACCAGCCAGTTTAACCAGCGTCTGCTGGCTGCCGATAAGACCGGTGGGCTGGTGGTGGATTATGCGCACCAGCTTGACGGGCTCAGCGCAACGGTGATCGCTGACGCGGCGCAGGCTGCCGCGGAGCGAGGGCTAAACGATCGCTGGCTGATCCCGCTTTTGAACACCACCCAGCAGCCCGCGCTTTCCGCGCTGCGCAATCGTCAGACCCGCGAAAACCTCTTCAACGCAGGCTGGACGCGTACCCAGAAAGGGGACGAAAACGACACCCGCGCGCTGATTCTTCGTCTGACGGCGCTGCGCGCGCGGCAGGCCCGTCTGCTGGGCTTTGAGGATTACGCTAGCTGGAGCATCGCTGACCAGATGGCGAAAACCCCGGCCGCCGCGCTGGAATTTATGCGCGGCATTGTGCCTGCCGCCCGCGCCCGCGCGGAACGCGAACAGGCCGATATTCAGAAAGTCATCGACGACGAGCAGGGCGGTTTCACCGTGGAGGCCTGGGACTGGGCCTTTTATGCGGAGCGCGTGCGCCAGGCAAAATATGCCCTCGATGAGTTGCAGATCAGGCCCTACTTTGCGCTCAATACCGTGCTGCAGGATGGCGTATTCTGGGCTGCCAGCCAGCTGTTTGGCATTCGCTTCGTCGAGCGCTTCGATATCCCGGTGTATCACCCGGACGTCCGCGTATGGGAAATTTTCGACCACACCGGCGAAGGCATGGCGCTGTTTTACGGTGACTTCTTTGCCCGTGATTCCAAACAGGGCGGGGCATGGATGGGGAATTTCGTCGAGCAATCCTTCGAGTTTGCTGCCCGTCCGGTGATCTACAACGTCTGTAACTACCAGAAACCGGCGAATGGCGGTATCGCGCTTCTCTCCTGGGATGACGTAATAACCCTGTTCCACGAGTTTGGCCATACGCTGCACGGTCTCTTTGCCAGCCAGCGTTTCGCCACCCTTTCCGGCACCAATACACCGCGTGATTTTGTTGAGTTCCCGTCGCAAATCAACGAGCACTGGGCCAGCCATCCTCAGGTGTTTACCCACTATGCGCGCCATTACGAAACCGGCGAACCGATGACGGACGCGCTGCGGGAAAGCATGCTAAACGCGACCCATTTCAACAAGGGTTATGACATGACCGAACTGCTGGGTGCCGCGCTGCTGGACATGAACTGGCACGGCATCAGCGAGGCCGTTTTGAGCGTGGAGGATTTTGAAGCGGCAGCGTTGAAAAAAGAGGGGCTGGATCTGCCCGCCGTTCCGCCGCGCTACCGCAGCAGCTATTTTGCCCATATCTTCGGCGGCGGCTACGCGGCGGGGTATTACGCCTACCTGTGGACGCAGATGCTCGCTGACGATGGCTATCAGTGGTTTGTTGAACAGGGCGGCCTGACCCGTGAAAACGGGCAAAAATTCCGCGAGGCGATTTTGTCCCGCGGGAACAGTACTGATTTAGCTGAACTTTACCGGAACTGGCGCGGGCACGATCCGAAGATTGAGCCGATGCTGGATAACCGCGGATTGAGCGAATAGAGTCAATGCCGTATGAAAAAAGAACCGGGCTTTACGCCCGGTTTTTTATACGCCTGTAACCGTTACAGCATAAAAACTAAGATTATGTTCTTTATAAATAAAACCGGCGAGGTTAAAGGTCACTCCCTCCGGGAGATGTATTTAACCGAATTCAGGCTGTAAGAGAGCTAATAATTTGATCTGGATTGTAAAAATCAAATGTTCTTTAAGCTTAAGGGTTTTAACTATAAATTTTTATTATTCTTTGCCGATAAATAAAGGTGGCATAAAAATTGACGTATTAGCAGTATAAGAAGGCGAATGATGACCCTACCTCTGAACAATCCCGGTTTTACGGATGCCGAGCCTTCTAAGGGGCTGATAAATAAAACCTTTACCTATATAGTGACATTGTTGATAAGTATTTTCATTGCGGCAATAATTTCCCTGCTATTAATAAAAAATAATGTTAATAAAATCAGCGATAAGCACGATGAATTTTTGTTAAGGAAAGCCCTGGATTCCCGCCAGGAAAGCATGCGAAGTCACTTGAAAGATAATGCTGAATGGGGAGATGCCTACAAACATCTTCATTTGAACACTGACGTTCACTGGGCATGGGATAAGCAGAACCTGGGTAAGTCCCTGTATGACAACTTTGGCTACGAAGGGGTGTTTATTCTCTCCCCGGAAGGAACCACGCGATACAGCGTGCTTGACGGGAAACTGAAGCTTCAGGATCTCGGGCGCTGGTTAGATAAATCAATCAAGGAGCGATTACTCCGTGAGGTGAGCGTTAACAATGGATTGCCGGTTTCTATACTCACGCTTATCGATTCCGTTCCAGCCATTGTTTCTGCTGAATGGATAACAACGGGCGATGACGCGAGCGTGCAACCCTTGCCGGGGAAACCGTCGGTAATGGTGTTTGTAGACAAGTTAACGGCTAAAAAACTCCTCGCGAT
Organism: Enterobacter sp. fkY84-1; assembly: GCF_052974705.1. Classification (NCBI taxonomy): domain Bacteria; kingdom Pseudomonadati; phylum Pseudomonadota; class Gammaproteobacteria; order Enterobacterales; family Enterobacteriaceae; genus Enterobacter; species Enterobacter sp. fkY84-1. The sequence goes on from NZ_CP169393.1 coordinate 2,122,409, forward strand.
TGGGCAGGATGCCGGTATTAAAAATGTTCGTACGTCACCTGATGCAATCACTTCTCAAATAAACAATCAAACAGAATTTACCTTAAGCACCCAGAATGGTGATGTGCAAATTATCTGGGACGGTGAAAATCCCGGCCAGGCGTTGATTATTTATTTTTTACCATTACTCATTCTTTCAGTTATTCTGACGGTATCGATGACGGTTATTCTCATGCGCCATATTATGCAGAAGGCGAGAATGCTTGACGAAAATACCTTTCTCCTCGAGCAGGCGCGGTTGAATCTTATCACCAGTGAAAAACGATTCCGGGACGTCAGTGAAACAACCAGCGACTGGTTCTGGGAAACAGATTTATCGTTAAAGATAACCTGGCTTTCAGGTCGTTTTTCTACAGTAACGGGATATGAAAATAGCAAATGGATAGGCCGCAGGCTGGATGAGCTCTTTCCTTCTACAACCGGATTATTACAAGACTGTGTGAGGTTCAGGGAATTAACTGAACGCTTTGAATTTAAGAACTGTCCTTATATTCATGCGCAACAATCTACGGCCTATTGCACGCTTCTGGCAAAGCTTTCTGCTCAGCCTGATGGAACGGTGGTTTTGCGAGGCGCGGCAACCGACGTTTCTCTGGAAGTTGAAGCAACTAAACGGGTGGAGTTCCTGTCACGTCATGATGAATTAACCGGTCTGCCGAACCGCTATCATATTAAGGAATTTCTGGCAGGCCAGTTGGCTAAAGAAGACCTTAACCATTATCCCTTTGCCATGATTTGCCTCGATTTAGACAAGTTTAAACCCGTCAATGATATTTTTGGGCACTCCACGGGGGATGCGCTGCTTGGCGAGGTCGCTCTACGTCTTAAAAATTGCGTTCGTCGAGGTGATTTTGTCGCACGGCAGGGAGGGGATGAATTTATGCTTCTTCTCGGCAATACCAGCCAAAAAGACCAGATTGATGAGGTGTGTCACCGCATCGTACAGGAACTCAACCGTCCTTTCTCCATTGAGGGTAATGATGTCGCAATAGGCGTAAGCATGGGGATTGCGCTGGCTCCCCTGGATAGCAGCAGCGCAAACGATCTTTTACGCTATGCCGATATTGCGCTTTACCAGGCTAAGCAATCCGGCAGAAACAGATGGGTCTATTATCGCCCGGATATGTCGGAAAAGTTAACTGAACGGAGAAAACTGGAACTCGAACTGAAAACCGCGATTCGCGAAGAGCAACTCTATCTGGTGTACCAGCCCCGTTATAACCTCCGATATTCTAAGATAGAGGCCGTCGAAGCGCTGGTACGTTGGCAGCACCCGCACCGAGGGACGATGATGCCCGATCAGTTCATCCCGCTGGCTGAAGAAACAGGTCTGATTATTAACCTCAGCAACTGGGTCATACGCAAAGCGTGTGCGGAGACAAAAGATAAATTGCCGGGGCTATCGGTATCCGTAAATATTTCCGCTATCGAATTCCAGGCAAGCGATCTTGCTGAAAGGATAAAAGAGATCCTGCACGAAACAGGGCTAGAACCTGACCGACTGGAAATAGAAGTGACGGAAAATGTCACGCTTTCCGATCCTGAAAAGACCTTGCAGACCATGAAGGCTCTCAAAAAAATGGGCGTCCGTATTTTGATTGACGATTTCGGTACCGGCTATGCCTCTCTGAGCTATCTCCGGAAGTTTCAGTTTGATGGACTCAAGCTCGACAAGAGTTTTATTTTTACCCTGGCCGATTCGCCACAGAACCAATCAGTCGTAGAAAAAATTATCGATCTGGGTAAGGCCTATTCAATGGCGGTCACTGCAGAAGGGGTGGAGACCACCGAACAGCTCTCTTTTCTTAAAAAAAATAGATGTGATGAAGTTCAGGGCTACTTGCTTGGAAAACCGGCCGCCATTACGGAATTAAATTTAAACGCAAACAGAATAGATCTTTAAAGTGTGCTTCCATCAGCTTCGCACGCTTTACGCCGGGAAGCGAAAATGAAAAACCGGGCTTCTCGCCCGGTTTTTTGTCATCTGCTATCTGACCGTATACTGAGACGCAAGCGCGTTCTATCTAACGACCAGCACAGGGCATTTCGCATGCCGCACCACTGCCGCAGCGTTCGAACCCAACAGATAGGTCGAGATGTCCGGCTTATGAGAGGCAATGATGATCAGGTCGGCGTCGATTGTGTCAGCGAGCTTAAGGATTTGATCCTTAGGCGATCCCGTCACGGCGTGGGTCTGTATCTTATCTGCAGGAATTTTGAATTGCTTAACAATCTCATCCAGTTTCGCTAAAGCAGCGTGCTGGAATTCTTTCATCTTCGGCATTTCCACGGAGTAGGCCAAACCTAACGATGAATAATAGGGAAGCGATGGAATGACAGTAAGAAAGTGGACCTTGGCCGTGTTAAGTGCGGTGTGTGCCTGAACGAACGGGATAACCATGTGCGTCAGGCTATCCTCGGAAATGTCAATGGGAACCAAAATTGAGTTGTACATGTGTCCCTCCTGAGTGTTTTTCACACAACTCAAGGTAGATCGTTAATTTCAGCAAAACAGAGAGCAGGGTGTCATAACGGGTACAAATTTCTGTTCTGTGATATTCGTCCGGTCGAACCTGCCTCTGAATTCGTCAAAGTAGTGTGACAAAAAACGTCTTTTGAACGGGACATCCTGGGATTCATCGGCCCACGTCACTGCCCATTTCTGCAAAACGGGAAGCCTCAACCGGGCGCAATGCCCGGTATCGTATTCATATTGCGTGGCAGCTTACGGAAGCCATAATTTTATTCCCGCCGATATTACCCATAATTAGCTCGAGTAATTTCCGGTATTCCTCACGGGTCATCACCTCGGCCCGTATTTCGGTTTTTCCTTCTGCTTGCGCCGTATCGCAATAAATGGCTTTCAGACTCAACGTCAACTCTTTCGCCATGTTGACCACACTCTGCCGCACCGCATCTTCATGCTCGTCATCACAGGTGATTTTCAGGACATAGCATTTTTCGCCTTCATGGAGCGCGGGCAGTTGATTAATCCGCTGCGCAGCTTCGCGAAGCAGGATGTTGGCGCACAGAATAATCACGCTGGCCATACCGGCATTCCAGAATTGACCTAATCCACATAGCACGCCAATTCCGGCCGAACACCACAGTGTCGCGGCGGTATTAAGACCGCGAATATTCATTCCCTCACGCATAATAACGCCAGCGCCAAGAAAACCTATTCCGGAGACAATCTGCGCTGCAATACGCCCCGGGCTATCGGGTGACGTCGAGAGGGAACTTAAAATAAACACGGCCGCACCCGTTGCAACCAGAGCATTGGTACGAAGCCCGGCCATACGCTGGCGCCACTGTCTTTCCGCGCCAATAATTGCGCCCAGCAGCATCGCTGCGAGCAGATGAGAGATATAAGGGAACATCAGCCTGTCGCCTGTTAACATGGTTACACGATAAGCGTCAGCGCTTCACAAAGCACAATATGACGCCGTTAAAACGCAAAGCATGTCAGCGCGAGGGCGGTGGAAAGAGTGAATGATGAAACATGAACATCGCGATGCCCCAAAAATTTGGTCGTTCTTAATGTATTGGGATGCAATCACGTCAAGAGGATTGCTGCCCACCGTTAAGGCAAGCAGCGAGAAAATCGCGTCAGCTTACCTTCGTATCAACGATAAAATGGCTTTCCAACGAAGGACTCCTGTGAAATTTTTTGCCAGTATAAGCAGGCGCAATAATGAGTAAAGTAAAAAAACAGCGCCCTTGATGTATTGTTTAAGTTTGCAGGGAATATTTTTCAGACGTCATCTGATTTTCAAAAATACCCGGTATACTGCATTTTGCTTATTTCAGGCAATAACAGGCAAGGCAGGAAGTATGTCTCTTCGTTCGCTGCGGGCGTTATGCCTGACAAGTTTTTTCATTGCTGATGTTCGTGATGGTCTGGGGCCTTTCCTCGGTATTTTCCTGACCGAACGCCACTGGACCCCTGATGATATCGGCATCCTGATGACGGCCGGCGGGCTGGCGGGGTTACTGGCCACGCTGCCGGCGGGATTCATCACCGACACCTCGCGCAGCAAGCGGACCGTGCTGGCGCTGGTGTGCCTGCTCATCACTCTTAGCACGCTCTTGCTCTGGTTTAGCCAGCAGAGCGCTGTTGTCGCCGTTTCGCAAATTGTCTCCGGTATCTGCGCGGCGTTTGTCGGTCCGCTGATCGCCGGAATTACCCTGGGGCTGACCGGCCAGAGCGGGTTCAGCGCGCAGATGGGCAGAAACGAGGCGTTCAATCACGGCGGCAACTTTGTTACTGCACTGATCGCGGGCGGCATTGCGTGGTACTGGGGCGTGGGCGGGATTTTCCTGCTGATGACCAGCACCACGCTGCTAACGCTGTGTGCGCTGCTTGCCATTCGCAACAGCGATATCGATAACGACGCGGCGCGCGGGCTGTCCTCTTCAGCGAGCCTGCCGGTCCCCGGTTTTGCGGTGCTGATGAAAAACCGGGCGCTGTTTGTGACCGGGCTGACGCTGCTGCTGTTCCACCTGGCGAACGCCGCGCTGCTGCCGATGCTGAGCATGAGGGTTGCCGCGGCACCTGCCGCGATCAACCCCGGTTTGTATGCGGCAGGTACCGTCATCATTTCTCAGGCCGTGATGATCCCCGTCGCCATCTGGGCCTCGCGTCGGATCGAACACTATGGCTACTGGCGCTTGATTATGCTGGCGCTGCTGGTTATGCCGGTGCGTGCGGCGCTGGCGGCATCCACGGATGCGCCGTTAATGATGATCCCGGTACAAATTCTCGACGGCCTGGCCGCCGGGATCCTGGGTGTCGTCGTACCGTCGTTTATTGTGGTGCTGCTGCGCGGAAGCGGGCACGTCAATGCCGGCCAGAGCGTGGTGATGTTGATGCAGGGAGTAGGGGCATCCATGAGTCCGGCATTAACCGGGACGATCGCCGGTCATTACTCGTTTGCGACGGCATTCAGTGTCCTGAGCGCGATTGCGCTGGCTGCCGTCCTGCTCTGGTGGCGCGTTGCGCACCGGAGCTGGGAAACAAACGCGCCGGGTGAGGCTTAGCCGCCCACCCGGCGTAGCACTTAAGCCAGCTCGTTAGGGCACGCTTCGCCCTTTTCCAGCTGCTGCAGGTTCCCCAGCGTGGTTTCAGAAATGCTGATCAGCGCTTCGGCCGTCAGAAACGCCTGGTGACCGGTAAACAGCACGTTATGGCAGGCAGAGAGGCGACGGAACACGTCGTCCTGGATGACGTCATTAGACTTGTCTTCAAAGAACAGATCGCGTTCGTTCTCATACACGTCCATCCCCAGCGCGCCAATCTTCTGGGTCTTCAGGGCTTCGATAGCAGCCTGAGAATCAACCAGCCCGCCGCGGCTGGTGTTGATGATCATCACGCCATCCTTCATCTGGTCAAACGCCGCCTGGTTAAGCAGGTGATAGTTTTCCGGGGTCAGCGGACAGTGCAGAGAAATCACGTCGGACTGCGAGAACAGGGTCGGCAGGTCGACGTACTCCACGCCCAGATCCAGCGCTGCGGCGCTTGGGTACGGATCGAATGCCAGCAGACGCATGCCAAAGCCTTTCAGAATGCGCAGGGCAGCCACGCCAATTTTACCGGTGCCGATTACGCCAGCGGTTTTGCCGTACATGGTAAAGCCGGTCAGCCCTTCCAGCGAGAAGTTGGCGTCACGGGTGCGCTGATAAGCGCGGTGAATACGACGGTTGAGGGACATCATCATGCCAATCGCATGTTCAGCCACCGCTTCCGGGGAGTACGCCGGAACGCGCACCACCTTCAGACCCAGCTCTTTTGCCGCGTCGAGGTCCACATTGTTGAAGCCCGCACAGCGCAGGGCGATGTACTTCACCCCCTGTTTTTTCAACTCTTCCAGCACCGGGCGACTGCCGTCATCGTTTACGAAAATGCAGACGCCTTCACAGCCGTGCGCCGTTTTGGCGGTTTTTTCGGACAGCAGAAAGTCGAAAAATTCAAGCTCAAACCCGTAAGCCTCGTTAACATGTTGCAGATACTTTTTGTCGTACTGCTTTGTGCTGTATACCGCGAGTTTCATAAGACTTTCTCCAGTGATTTTGCATTCACGTTAGCATGATTAAAATTATCTTACAATTTCTAAAATATTATTGAATTCAATAAGTTCTATCAATTATTCTAGAGCATATGTGCACCCTAACTCCATGATATTCATATCCACCGATTTCTTAAGCGGGACTGACACCAGCGACATGTCTGCTTGTTTTACTCTAAGGGGGCTATGGGGGAGACTAAAGTCACAACAAGTGCGTATGTTTGGGTAAGTGGTTTCCCAATGCTTGAAAATGTGACTACCTTTAGCTGTTAAAATGACGTAGCTCTTTGAATGTCCTAACATCGAAGGTAGTATTATTACTATCATTTTAAAATGACAGGGAGACCGAATGTACAACCATAATCGGGATAAAAGTCATTTCGAAGAGAAAGTCTTAGAGATTGAAAATCTTGCGCAGCGAATTGCCACAAAGCATTTGCTTTATGGTACCGCTGGTATGTTTTTTTGAAACTCAACAACTTGTTGCTCACCTGAGAAGGGAGATCGAGTCGCATTGCTTGACCTGGTCAGGCGGGATTCAATTACTTGATGAACAGATACATCATCTTAAGGAACAGGATGATTTACTCACCTTCAATAAAGCTAAGTTATTTATTGTTGTTGAAAAAAACCGAACAACAACGACGACTTTAGCGCTTAAACAGATCGGTTTCGTTGCCGGTGGGGCGCAAGTGTATGGGGGCGCTAGTTTATGCGTCGGTTCGCTGGGTCTGGCCTGTGCTGCGTATGGTGCACCTATGATTACTCATGGGCTAAACAACATGTATGAAAATGGATACTATCTTCTTTATCGTGAAGATCGGTCTGGCACGCTAAGAGATGCTTATCGTTACGTAGCAGCGAAACTCGGCTATGGGAATAATGAAGCTGATATTGTCTATGGAGTAGTTGATATCTCTTTATCAGCCTATGGCGCGGGCAGGAGAGTACTGGCTCCCCGAGAAAAATCCTGGAGTCTGTTTCGCAACATTGAATCTGATTATATCAGAGGATGGCAAGAGGCTTCTAAAACAGCGATGGCTCTGGATTTAACCAGTGGAAGCGTCACAGGTTGGCAGATGTACCAGATAGCTAAAGAGAATTAATTATGTCGGAACAATTCGAGTTGTCATTAACCCCACCGATTCTACCTGCCGTATGCTATTTTATTGTATCTATTGTCGTTTTTTTCTTGTTGTACCTCGGGAAACTCAAGGTCAACAGGCTTCATAAATATCCTCTGTTCATTGCCTATACGCTATTTGTGATAGCCATCGCAGCCATTCAAATTAACGTTTTTGCCAACGGCTATGAGTTTGTTAGCGGTTTTTTACATATTGATTTTGATCCCTGGCGGTACGACTCGGTGTATTGGGGGTCATTGATATTCGCCATGCTTTACCTGCTGGCAATGCCACGGAATAGGTATTAATGTCGCAAATCTGCTCTGCGATTATTCTTGAACTTATGCGTAACCAATTGAACCGAAACTATATTCTTTAGGTTACGCATAGCAAAAAAATTACCGCTTACTACTACAGCATCTATTCTTAACTTGGCGTCAACTTCAACTCAACCGCTAAACATGCGACAATGATCGGCACTGCCGGCTTAATTCTTTCGCTAAATCAGGACATTAACTGCCCATGAAGGGTAAATACAAAGCCGCTCTTGCGCTTTTACTGCTGTTCGTACTGTTGCCGCTGACGCTGCTGATGACGCTCGCCCAGTGGGTGCCGACGCTCGCCGGGATCTGGCTGCCCGTCGGGACGCGCATCGCGTTCGAAGAGAGCCCAAAACTGACTCGCCACGCGCTGGTGATCCCCGATCTTCGCTATCTGGTGGAAGACTGCGAAATTGCCCGCATCGATAACGTGACGCTGTCACACCCCAGCCGCTGGAAGCTGGATATCGGCGCGCTGGATCTTAACACCGTCTGCCTGAGCAAAATTCCCCAGTCGGCGCCCTCAACGGTCGCCCCCAAAACGCTGGCGCAATGGCAGGCTGTGTTACCCAATACCTGGCTCACGATTCACCGTCTGACGCTGTCGCCCTGGCAGCAGTGGCAGGGCGAGCTGCAGGCGTCGCTAACCCCGTCCAGCCAGGAGATCGCCTATAAAGGCGAGCAGGTCAGCATTAAAGGCACGCTTCGCGGTCAGACGCTCTCGGTCAGCCAGTTCGATGTTCAGCTCCCGGATCAGCCGCAGCCGATTAAGCTGGTGGGCGAGTTTACCCTGCCGCTGGTGCCGGACGGCGTGCCGGTGAAAGGCCACGCGGTGGCGACCTTTAACGTGCCACAGTTAACGTCTCTGGTCGATGCCGATCTCGACTGGGAAGACAATCAGGGACAGCTGGTGGTGATGGCGAGAGACAACCCCGATCCGCTTCTCGACCTGCCGTGGCAGATCACGGCGGAACAGCTCAACATCAGCGACGGGCGCTGGAACTGGGATCTCTCGGGTATGCCGCTGAGCGGGCGGGTGTCCCTTCGCGCCGACAACTGGCAGCAGGGGCTGGAGAAAGCCACCCTGACCGGACGACTGAACGTGTTGACGCAAGGCGATGCGGGTAAAGGCAACGCGGTACTGAATATTGGGCCCGGCAGGCTCAGCATGGAAAACAGCGACATGCCCCTGCACCTGAGCGGCGAGGCGAAGCAAAACGATCTCATTCTTTACGCCAAGTTACCGGCAAAACTGACCGGCAGCCTGTATGAACCGCAGCTCGCTTTTGAGCCGGGCGCGCTGCTTCGCTCGCGCGGGCGCATCATTGACTCGCTCGATATCGATGAAATCCGCTGGCCGCTGGCGGGCGTGAAGCTCACCCGGAAGGGGGTGGACGGTCGTTTACAGGCGATTCTGCGCGCCCATGAAAACGAGATGGGCGATTTTGAACTCCACCTGGACGGTCAGGCTAACGACTTTTTACCCGATAACGGCCTGTGGCAGTGGCGCTACTGGGGCAAAGGCGGCTTTACGCCGATGCATGCCCGCTGGGATGTCGCCGGGAAAGGCGAGTGGCGCGACAACCTTATTGAGCTGACGGCACTCTCCACCGGCTTTGACAAGCTTCAGTATGGCACGATGGAGGTCAGCACGCCGCGTCTGGTGCTGGATCGGCCTGTACGCTGGCTGCGCGATGCCGAAAAACCAACCTTCAGTGGGGCGTTGTCGCTCAACGCAGGGCAAACCCGTTTCTCCGGCGGCAGCGTGTTGCCGCCCTCGGTCCTGACCTTCAGCGTCGACGGCACCGACCCGACGATTTTTCAGTTTAAGGGTGACCTCCATGCGGACAACATCGGCCCGGTACAGGTTAACGGACGCTGGGATGGCGTGCGCCTTCGCGGGCAGGCCTGGTGGCCGAAACAGTCTCTCACCGTATTCCAGCCGCTTATTCCGCCGGACTGGAAAATGACGCTGCGCGGTGGGGAGCTTTATGCGCAGGTCGCCTTCTCGGCGGCGGCCGATCAGGGCTTTGAAGCGGGCGGGCACGGAGTGCTGAAATCCGGCAGCGCCTGGATGCCCGATAACCAGATTAACGGCGTCGATTTTGTGCTGCCGTTCCGCTTCAGCGAGGGAACCTGGTCTCTGGGCACGCGCGGACCGGTCACGTTGCGCATTGGCGAAGTGGTAAACCTGGTGACCGCGCGCAACATTACCGCGGATTTACAGGGCGATTATCCCTGGACGGAGGACAATCCGCTGCTGCTCACCAACGTGAAGGTGGAAACCCTCGGCGGGAAGATCACCATGCAGCAGCTGCGGATGCCGCAGCACGATCCGGCCCTGCTGCGCGTGGACAATATCTCATCGAGCGAGCTGATTAGCGCCGTCAATCCAAAACAGTTTGCCATGTCGGGGCCGGTCAGCGGGGCGCTGCCGTTCTGGCTGGACAACGAAAAATGGATCATTAAGGATGGCTGGCTGACCAACCCGGGGCCTATGACGCTGCGCATCGACAAAGATACGGCCGACGCCATCGTGAAAGACAATATGGTCGCGGGCGCCGCGATTAACTGGCTCCGCTATATGGAAATTTCGCGTTCGTGGACGAGAATCAATTTAGATAACCTGGGTGAATTAACCATGCAGGCGACCATCAAGGGGACCAGCCGGGTCGATGGCAAGAGCAGCTCCGTCAACCTGAACTATACCCATGACGAGAATGTCTTTACCCTCTGGCGCAGCCTGCGTTTTGGAGACAATCTGCAAACCTGGTTTGAGCAACACGCGGCGATACCCGGTCTCCGCAGTTCGACTGGCAAGGAAAGTGAGGAACAACAATGAAAAAGATGGCTGGTGCGCTCACCGTTGCCGTTGCCGCGCTACTGTCCGGCTGTACGCCGCGCATTGAAGTCGCTGCACCAAAGGAGCCGATTACCATCAACATGAATGTCAAAATCGAACATGAGATCCACATTAAGGTCGATAAAGACGTTGAAACTTTGCTGAAATCGCGCAGCGATCTGTTCTGAGGACGCCATGAAACGAGTAGCTCTGATTTTACTGGCGCTGGGGATGAACGTGCAGGCGGCTACGCTCACCCTAAATGACGCCCGGGCGCAGGGGCGCGTGGGGGAAACCCTCAGCGGTTATCTTGCCCCGATTCAACAGGACGCCGAAACGCTGGCGCTGGTTAATCGCATTAACGCGGCGCGCACGGAAAGCTACCAGAAACTGGCTGACAGCAATAATTTGCCGGTCGATGAAGTGGCCAAAATGGCAGGGCAGAAACTGGTTGCCCGCGCGCAGCCGGGCGAGTACGTGAAGGGCATTAACGGAAAGTGGCTCAAAAAATAGCTAGCGGTAGCGCTTGCGGTATTCACCCGGCGAAACGCCAAAGCGCTGCTTAAACGCCGTTGAAAAATGGCTATGGTCGGTGAACCCCCAGCTGTAGCCAATCCCCGCCAGCTTTTCGTCATCACCGGCTGCGCGCAGCACCTCCGCGCAGCGATCCAGGCGGCGGTTTTTAATGTACTGCGCAACCACCAGCCCCTTCTCGGCAAACATACGGTAAAGGCTGCGCACGGACATTCCGCTCTCGGCGGCAATCCACTCCGGACGCAGCGATTCAGACTGAATGTGGTCGTCAATCAGCGCCACCACATGCTGGAACTGGCGCTCCTTACGCGGCTGAATGATTTCGCGCTGCTGGAAAGCGGGGCGCAGCAGGCAGATCATCGCTTCGAGCGCCGCTTCACTCTCCCGGTCACTCAGGCTGGCATTGCTCATGCTCTCCATCAACAGGCGATGGCTCAGCTGCACCGTGGGCAGCGTGCGGGAAAGGGCGGTGGCGCAGCTTATCTCCTGAAAACGGCACTGCTGCTCAATAATCTGACGGGGAACCAGGAGCGAAATCTGGCGGGATTTTTCCTGCCAGTTGATCGAGCAGGGGCGTGAGGCGTCAATCAGCGTGATATCCCCGGTTCTGAGTACCGCGCGACGGTCATCCTGCTCAATCTCCGCGCTGCCTTCGAGCTGAAACACGGTATAGAACCAGGCATCGTTACTCTGTTTGATCTCCTCACGGGAGCGGAACAGGTTGACACCGCCGGCGGTGACGGTGCTGAGCTTCAGGCTGCGCGCATAGCTGGTCTCCAGCTCGCCATAGAATCTGCCCCCGGTGGGCTGCGCGTTAAAACGCCCGCAAACCTGGTTAATTTGCGCCAGCCACTGCTGATACTGTTCCTGCTCGCTTGCACACGCCATCGTTTCTCTCACTGCACCGTCAACGTTTTCGCATTGTTGCATTTGTGTTGCATTTTGTCAGAGCTATGAGGCTGACTATAGGAAAGAACACTCACCGGTAACAGCGATATAAGCGGCAATTATCGCGATTTGCGGCGCCTGTCACAGGTGGCAAAGCGAATGTCACAGAGACAAAAGCGAGAATGCAAAACCCCTCTTAGACTGGATGAACACCCTACGAAGAATAACGAAGGAGTATCCTATGTCTGAATCACTGGTGGCTATTCAGCCTGCCGTGCAACAATTTTTAGACCGACAGCATGGCCTGTGGATTGAAGGGCGTCAGGCCGCGTCGGACAGTGAAAAGCGGCTTAATGTCTACAACCCGGCCACGGGCGAGGTGATTGCCTCAACTGCCGATGCCAGCGTCGACGACGTTGATCGTGCCGTCATGTCCGGCTGGCGCGCCTTTGTGGCCCGTACCTGGGCAGGAAAGCTCCCGGCGGAGCGCGAGCGGATCCTGCTCCATTTCGCCGATCTCGTCGAACAGCACGGCGAGGAGCTGGCTCAGCTTGAAACGCTGGAGCAGGGCAAGTCCATCAACATCTCCCGTGCCTTTGAAGTCGGCTGCACCCTGAACTGGATGCGCTATACCGCCGGGCTGACCACCAAAATTGCGGGCAAAACCCTCGATCTCTCCATCCCGCTACCGCAGGGGGCACGCTATCAGGCGTGGACGCGTAAAGAGCCGGTTGGCGTGGTGGCCGGAATTGTGCCCTGGAACTTCCCGCTGATGATTGGCATGTGGAAAGTGATGCCAGCGCTGGCCGCGGGCTGCTCTATCGTCATTAAGCCGTCGGAAACCACGCCGCTGACCCTGCTGCGCGTGGCGGAACTCGCCAGTGAAGCGGGCATCCCGGACGGGGTGTTCAACGTGGTGACCGGCAGCGGCGCGGTGTGTGGCGCAGCGCTGACCTCGCACCCGCATATTGCGAAGGTGAGCTTTACCGGCTCAACGGCGACGGGTAAGCAAATTGCCCGCGCGGCGGCGGACACGCTCACCGGGGTGACCCTCGAGCTCGGCGGGAAAAACCCGGCAATTGTACTCAAGGATGCGGACCCGGCGTGGGTGATCGAAGGCCTGATGACCGGCAGCTTCCTGAACCAGGGGCAGGTGTGCGCGGCCAGCTCGCGTATCTACATAGAGGCGCCGCTGTTTGACACGCTGGTCGGCGGGTTCGAACAGGCGGTGAAATCCCTGAGCGTCGGGCCAGGCATGTCGCCGGAGGCGTTTATCAACCCGCTGGTGTCACGTGCGCACTGCGACAAGGTGCAGTCTTTCCTTGATGAGGCGACGTCGCGCAACGCGGAGCTGATCGTCGGTAACCGTGGTCCGGAGGGCAAAGGCTATTACGTGTCGCCGACGCTGGTGGTGAACCCGGATGCCTCGCTGCGGCTCACCCGCGAAGAAGTATTCGGTCCGGTGGTCAACCTGGTACGCGTCGCCGACGGGGAAGAGGCGCTCCAGCTGGCAAATGACACCGAATATGGCCTGACGGCCAGCGTCTGGACGCAGAATATCAGCAAGGCGCTGGAGTATACCGATCGGCTGCAGGCGGGCACCGTGTGGGTGAACAGCCATACGCTGATCGACGCCAACCTGCCGTTCGGCGGGATGAAGCAGTCCGGGACAGGGCGTGACTTTGGCCCGGACTGGCTGGACGGCTGGTGTGAAACCAAGTCGGTGTGCGTGCGGTATTAAAAAGCAAGCCGGGTGGCGGCTACGCCTTACCCGGCCTACAACGACTCGAACCGTAGGCTGGGTAAGCGCAGCGCCACCCGGCTTTTATCTACAGCGACCACCGATCCCGCCCGGCCTCTTTCGCCCGATACAGCGCCGCATCGGCGCGGGCGATAATCTCGGTGCCCGCGAGTCCCCCCGCCATCCCCGCAATCCCCATGCTCACGGTGACATGGTCGCTGACCGTCGAGGCGCCGTGCGGTATGGCCTCTGCGCGAAGGCCGTCCTGGATACGCAGGGCGACCTTTTCAGCGATGTTCTCCGGGCAATTAAACAGAATCACCAGAAACTCTTCGCCGCCGTAGCGTGACACCACATCCTCAGGTGTGCGCACCGACTGCTTAAGCACGCGCGCCACGCGCGTCAGACAGTCGTCACCCGCCTGGTGCCCGTAGGTGTCGTTGTAGCGCTTGAAGTAGTCGATATCCAGCATAATCAGCGAGAAGGGCTTCTTCTGCTCAACCGCGTTCTCCAGCACCACCTCCATTTTCCGTCGATTGGCGGTTTTGGTTAACGGGTCCTGATGCGCCAGCGCATCCAGCCGCGAAATCAGCAGCTGATTCTGCTGGTTACGTCGCCAGGCTTCGTCAAACCAGCTCAGCAGAATAAAACGCCCGCAGATCAGGATCAGCGTAAAGACGCTCCAGATAACAACGAAGTGAAGGTTGAGACCATCGTTTCGTATCCAGCTTGCTATCGGCAGGGTGATCCAGAGCGGGAGTACAAAGGCGAGCAGCCCTTCAGGGTAGAAATAGAGCGCCGTCAAACCGGCGAGTAACAGAATAACGCACAGCGGCCAGACGTGCGGGAGCAGCAGCTGGGTGATAAACCAGAAGCAGGAGACCGACCAGATGGCGCTGCAGATAAACAACACCACGCTGATGCCGGCGATGCGCCGCCAGGCCATAAGGATCAGCGCAGCCGAGAGGATGATAATACCGAGCATGGAGGCATCGACGATTCTCGTCAGCTGCGGCGAGTGGGGATAAAGAGGATCGCTGGCCTTAAGCAGAACGTGTCGCAGCAGAATCATCACCGCGAAGCTGATATTGACGAAGGCCAGCCACGGCAGGTTCATCGCCAGTCCATGCATGACCATGGCCTGGCGCGTTGGCCAGGTTGCCCGTTCCAGCGTCGGTTTTTTTCTTTTTTCCATAAAGCCCTTTCCCGTCCGGGGGATAAATCATGCAGGTGAGATATCAGTAACTATAAGCAAGCCAGGACGATCCTCAAACGCCAGGGCAAAAAAAACCGGGCAATTGCCCGGCGGATGGTTATTTTTCGTCTTTTTTCTTCCCGAGCGTTGGCGTCTCGTCGAAGAAATTCCACGGTTTAAGCAGGGTATGCACCCATTCCGTCGGCATGATCGGCCACTCCTCCGCGCGTGCCACGTGGGTGGTGCCGGTGGTCATCCAGACCACGTCATCCTGATCGTTCAGCGACTCGTTATCCTTGCTGTACTGCCCAAGGCCCGTGTCGTGGATGGAGCGGTTCGGGAATTTCCCTTCCGGGTAGAGCTCATCCGGATGATAACGGGTCACCCACAGCTGTTTGTCCATAAAGCTCAGGCGATGGTAAATCCACTCGTCCGGTGCAAATTTCGCGCCGGTCGCCACCGGGTGCGTGCCGCCCGCGTAAGGGATAATCTGGTACGAGACCGGGTTGCCCATGCGGTTCTCTTTACTTGTGTTGCTCAGCAGTCGAATGGTGCCCGGGTCGAATTTCTGTGCCGCCTGCTGCTCGGTATCAATATCGTACTGATTGATCTGCATGGTGCTGGTGCGCGGACCCCCGGCGGTATTCGGCTTCACTTCCGGATCCATCGCCACCAGCTTGTTGTTGATGCCGTCCACGTCCATATCAAGACGGAAGTTGTAGATGTGCTGGTGCGTGGTGCCCACGATGTTGTGGTCGATCAGCGTGCCGTATTTTGTATCGTCTTTGGCGGTGGCGTCGTGCATGGTTTTCGCCTGCACGCCTTTCACCGCCTCGATACCCGTCGCGCCGGCATCAATGCCGATGGTGCCATTTTCATGAAACACCCAGTCGAAGATGTAATCGTAGTTGCCCACGGTACTCACCCAGCGCACCACCAGTTCGCGGCGCTCGGTGCTGACGTTAGGCTGGCCCATCTCCTGATGCTTATATTCCGGCCCCGCGTAGCGTTCGAAAATCGCAATCGCGCGCGGGATCTCCATCGGCGCGCCGGTGTAGTCCGGGATAGTTTCGTTGAGCATCACCGCGTTGGACGGCACGTCTTTCCCGCGCACCAGCGGCGAGGTCAGGGTGCCCATGCCGTAGTCGCCGGAATCAAGATAGGCCTTGAAGTACCAGCCCACGTCCGGATCGCCGTAAGGAACGATCATGCCGCCGAGCGACCCCTGATACATAATCTGGCGTTTTTTGCCGTTGTCGTTATACGTGACGGTTGAAATCATCGGGCCGACGCGGGAGTCCAGGCTCAGGTGGAAATCCCAGTTCTGCCAGTGCACCATATCGCCGGTAATGGTGTAGTTCTTGCCTTCCGGCTCAATGATGTCGAGCGGTTTTTTTGGCGTCTCTATACGGTCGCGGCCATCGTAGGGGCGCGGCGTCATCGGAACCGGAACAACGGCACCTTCCTCAATCTTCTGGATTTTCTTCTGCTCAAGATCGACCACGGCCACCAGGTTTTCAATCGGGTGCGCCCAGTAGTTGCCGTCGCCGACATCCAGATAGCTCACCACCTTCAGCAGGCGATCTTCCTGCTTCAGGCCGTCTTTACCGTCGAAATAGCCGACGGTCAGCGGCGTGGTAATCACTTTTTTCGGGTCGGTGATGCCGTGTTTTTTAAGCACCCCGGCAAACTCCGTGCTCTCGTTAACGATCTGCTGCACTGCAGTGAAATCATCCAGCAGCACCATGCCGTGCGCGTCTTTCACCGGCTCCCAGCGCAGGATTTTTTTATCCTTCAGATCCACCACGCTTTCGATGACGTGCTTCCCATCGAGCATCACAATCTTTGCCTGACGCGGGGCATCCACAGCCGTACCGTTAAGCACAAAGTCCCACACTTTGGCTTTCTCTGGCTCAGCAAGGGCAATCTGGGTAAAGCGGGTATTCGGTTTAAAATCCGCCGAGGCTTTGACAATCTCAACGGCTTGCTTAATTTCGTCCGCCGTCAGCGCGTTCAGCGGGTGAGGGCGTTTTTCAACCTGGAAAGTCTGGTCAAGACCGGACTGGAAAACATCATTGATGAAGCTGTCAGAGATAAAGGCTTTCTTGCCTTTCATCACCACCGGCACCTCGAGCTTGAGGGTTTTCCCGTTGACGATGGCGGTTTTAGCGCCCGGTTTGACCTTCACAAAGGCACCGTCTTTCGCAATGGTGAACATCTGTGCGTAATCATCCCATTGCACGTCCGCGCCAAAGTCCTGCAGCGTTTTGTCCATTGGGACCATATGCGCCTCGCTGCCGTGGGCGAAAACAGGGGATTGCCAGGCGCAACACAGCGCAACGGCCATAGCCAGTGCCGTTCTACGGGCAGAAAAAGAAGAATTGCTTCCCATCGTAGACCTCATCTTGTTGTGTTTATAGTGTTGTGACAGCCCTATCCTGACAGGCGCCTGAGAAAAGCGTTTGCCTGCATCTGCCAGATTATTTGCCAGTCTTGCCAGGTTAAAAAAAGAGCGGGGCGATGTCACACCCCGGCTGGTCGTCGTAGGCCGGGTAAGCATCGCGCCACCCGGCAGGAAAGGCGGTGAAGGGAAGGTGTCAGAAATCCCCCTGCTGGCGCGCCACCAGCGTCAGGATGGAGTAGAGCGCCACGGCCTGCTGGTGCTGGTTGAAGATCTCAACCGCCCATTCCACCACGCCGGTTGGTTTTTCCTCAGCACTGCGTTGTTTCTTCAGCGTTTTACGCTTGCAGGTCAGACGCACCTGAATGGTATCGCCCGGTTTAACCGGCTCGATAAAGCGCAGGTTTTCCATGCCGTAGTTGGCAATGACAGGCCCAACGCCCGCATCAACGAACAGCCCTGCCGCGGCGGAAATCAGGAAGTAGCCGTGCACCACGCGCTCGCCAAAGATCGACTCTGCCGCGCCGATCTTGTCCATATGGGCGTAAAAGTGGTCGCCGCTCAGGCAGGCAAAATTCACGATGTCCGCTTCCGTCAGGGTGCGGCGCGGCGTCAGCAGGCTGTCGCCCGGCTGCAGCTCCTCAAAGTATTTGCGGAACGGATGCACGCGATCTTCCTGCACCGCTGCGCCACGCACCCACTGCTTGCCGATGGCGGCCAGCATGGTTGGACTGCCCTGAATCGCGGTGCGCTGCAGGTAGTGCTTCACCGCGCGCAGGCCGCCCAGCTCTTCGCCCCCGCCCGCACGTCCGGGACCGCCGTGCACTAGCTGTGGCAGAGGGGAACCGTGGCCGGTGGATTCTTTCGAGGCTTCCTCGTTGAGGATCTGAATACGCCCGTGGGCGCGCGCCGCGCCGAGAATAAACTGGCGGGCAATGTCCAGCTCTGCGGTGACCAGCGTGCCTGCCAGGCTGCCGCCGCCCGCGCGGGCAAGCTGCATTGCGTGCTGTGCGTTGCGATACGGCATCAGCGTCGCAACCGGGCCAAAAGCTTCGGTTGAGTGCACTGCCGGAGTTTCATCCGGCTGCGGGCAGAACAGCAGGGTCGGCGGGAAGAACGCGCCCGCGGCCTGCAAATCCGCTTTGCCGCCCAGGCGGACCTGGCAGCCTGCGGCGATCAGCCGATCCACTTTCTCCTGCACGTCCGCACGCTGTTCGGCGTTGACCAGCGCGCCCATCTTTACCCCTTCCTGCGCCGGGTCGCCCACCACCACCTTTTCCAGGCGGGCAACCAGCGCCTGGCTCACGGCGTCAATCTGGCTCTGCGGGACGATAATGCGGCGAATGGCCGTACATTTCTGCCCGGCTTTGGCGGTCATTTCGCGCACCACTTCCCGAATGAACAGGGCAAATTCCGGCTGCTCCGGCGTGACGTCTTCCCCCAGCACGCAGCAGTTCAGGGAGTCGGCTTCCATCGTGAACGGAATGGCATTCGCCACAATATTCGGGTGCACGCGCAGGCTTTGCCCGGTGCTGGCGGAGCCGGTAAAGGTGACCACGTCCTGGCTGTCGAGCTGGTCCAGCAGATCGCCCGCGCCGCCGCAGATCAGGCTGAGAGCGCCGTCCGGCACCAGCCCGCTGTCGACGATGGATTTCACCATCGCCTGCGTCACCTGCGCGGTAGCGGTGGCAGGTTTGATGATGGCGGGCATGCCCGCAAGCCAGGTCGGGGCCAGTTTTTCCAGCATTCCCCAGCAGGGGAAGTTAAAGGCGTTGATGTGCACCGCCACGCCGGACTTCGAGGTCAGAACGTGACGCGCGGCAAAGCCGCCTTCTTTCGACAGCGGGATCGGCTCGTCTTCCGGCCACACGGTGTCATCCGGCAGCTCGCGGCTGCCCAGGCTGGCGTAAGTGAAGAGGGTGCCGATGCCGCCTTCGATATCGACCCAGCTGTCTGCTTTTGTCGCCCCGGTCTGGGCGGACAGGGCATAAAACGTCTCTTTCTCGCTAAGAAGGTGCTTTGCCACCGCCTTCAGCATGGCCGCGCGTTCGATAAAGGTCATCGCGTGAAGCGCTTCGCCGCCGCGCTCAATCGCATAGCGACGGGCGGCCGCCATGTCCAGCCCTTCGCTGGTCACGCTCCACAGCGCTTCGCCACTGATGGCGTGATGAATAGTGCGTTCGCGGCCCCGGCCAGACTGCCAGGTGCCGGACAAGAAGCTGGCTAACTGCTGCATCGCTTATCTCCAAATGTTACGTGATTTACCCATTAATAGTTTGATCGTGAATCATAAAAATCAAGCTGAGTTTTTAATGAATTGTTAACGATGTGATCTGGATGGATGAATCACAGAATACCAAGGCCCGCTTATCAAGGCTTGTAGTAAAAGCCTTGCGAGCAGCATCACAAAACAAGCAAACAATTCTTGGGGTTGTATTTAACCTTTGTGTAACTTTTAAAAAACAAAGTGATTCAACATTACGCTTTAATTTGCAAACTAACGAATCATAAAGGTGATGACGTGACGCAAGAACAACGGTTTGAGCAGCGCATAGCGCAGGAGACGGCGATTGAGCCTCAGGACTGGATGCCTGACGCCTACCGTAAGACGTTGATCCGCCAGATTGGCCAGCATGCGCACTCCGAAATTGTCGGCATGCTGCCGGAAGGGAACTGGATCGCCCGCGCCCCGACGCTGCGCCGTAAGGCGATCCTGCTGGCGAAAGTGCAGGACGAAGCCGGACACGGGCTTTACCTCTACAGCGCGGCGGAAACGCTGGGCTGCGCGCGGGAAGACATCTACCAGAAGATGCTCGACGGCAAGATGAAATACTCCTCCATCTTCAACTATCCGACCCTGAGCTGGGCCGATATCGGCGTGATCGGCTGGCTGGTGGACGGCGCCGCCATCGTCAACCAGGTGGCGCTGTGCCGCACCTCTTACGGTCCGTATGCCCGCGCGATGGTGAAAATCTGTAAAGAAGAGAGCTTCCACCAGCGTCAGGGCTTTGAAGCCTGCATGGCGCTGGCGCAGGGCAGCGAGGCTCAGCGCCAGATGCTGCAGGACGCCATCAACCGCTTCTGGTGGCCCGCGCTGATGATGTTCGGGCCGAACGACGACAATTCGCCGAACAGCGCCCGCAGCCTGGCCTGGAAAATCAAACGCTTTGGCAACGACGAGCTGCGCCAGCGCTTTGTCGACAACACGGTGCCGCAGGTGGAGATGCTGGGCATGACGGTGCCCGATCCCGACCTGCATTTTGATGAAGAGCGCGGTCATTATCGCTTCGGCGAGATTGACTGGCACGAGTTTGACGAGGTCATTAACGGGCGCGGCATCTGCAACCACGAACGCCTGGCCGCGAAACGTAAAGCCTGCGAAGAGGGCGCGTGGGTGCGGGAAGCCGCGCTGGCGCACGCCGAAAAACAACGCGCCCGTCAGGCCGCTTAAGAGGAAATAAGCATGAGCAATGTCTACTGGCCGCTGTACGAAGTGTTCGTACGCAGCAAACAGGGGTTGTCCCACCGTCACGTGGGCAGTCTGCATGCCGCCGACGATCGCATGGCGCTGGAAAATGCGCGTGATGCCTATACCCGCCGCAGCGAAGGCTGCTCTCTCTGGGTGGTTAAGGCGAGCGAGATTGTCGCCTCCCAGCCGGAAGAGCGCGGCGAGTTCTTCGACCCGGCGGAAAGCAAGGTTTACCGCCATCCGACGTTTTACACCATCCCTGACGGCATCGAGCATATGTGAGGCAAAGAATGAATTCAGTGACTGCCTATGCCCTGCGTCTGGGCGACAACGGTCTGGTGCTTTCTCAGCGTCTCGGCGCCTGGTGCGGCCACGCGCCGGAGCTGGAAATCGATCTCGCGCTCGCCAATATCGGTCTCGACCTGCTGGGACAGGCGCGCAATTTCCTGACCTATGCCGCGGAGCGGGAAGGCCAGGGCGATGAAGACACGCTGGCGTTTGGCCGCGACGAGCGCCAGTTCCGCAACGTCCTGCTGGTGGAGCAGCCGAACGGCAGCTTCGCCGACACCATTGCCCGCCAGTACCTGATGGATGCCTGGAACGTGGCGCTGTATGAACGCCTGGCCCAAAGCCGCGACGGCCAGCTTGCCGCCATTGCCGCCAAAGCGATTAAAGAGGCGCGCTACCACCTGCGCTTCAGCCGCGGCTGGCTGGTGCGGCTGGGCGACGGGACAGAAACGTCTGCGCAAAAAATGCAGCAGGCCATCGACAGCCTGTGGCGTTTTACGGCCGAGCTGTTTGACGCCGATGACGTCGAGCGCGAGCTGATTGAGTCCGGCGTGGCGGTTGACCCGCGCCTCCTGCGCCAGCCGTGGGAAAGCGAAGTGTATGCCGGTCTGAATGAAGCCTGCCTGCAGGTGCCCGCCGAGGTGGCGTACCGCACCGGGGGCAAGCAGGGGCTGCACACCGAACATCTGGGCCCGATGCTGGCGGAAATGCAGTATCTCCAGCGCGCGTATCCCGGCCAGCAGTGGTAAAGGAGAACGCTATGCAAAGCCTCGTCGACATCGCGCCTGCGCAAATCCCGCAGATCTGGGCGCTGTTAAGCCAGATCCCGGACCCGGAAGTGCCGGTGTTAACCATCACCGATTTAGGCATGGTGCGCAGCGTGAAGGCGCAGGGGGAAGGCTGGGTCATCGGCTTCACGCCCACCTACTCGGGCTGCCCGGCAACGGAACACCTGCTGGGGGCGATCCGCGAGGCGATGACCGCGCACGGCTTTACCCCGGTGCACATTGTGCTCCAGCTTGAACCCGCCTGGACCACCGACTGGATGACCCCCGACGCGCGCGAGCGCCTGCGGGCGTACGGCATCAGTCCACCGGTGGGGCATAGCTGTCACGCGCACGCCCCGGTGGAGGTGAGCTGCCCGCGCTGCGCCAGCACCGACACCGCGCTTATCAGTGAATTTGGCTCGACGGCCTGCAAAGCGCTCTACCGCTGCAATTCCTGCCGTGAGCCCTTCGACTATTTCAAATGTATTTGAGGCTGCCATGACAACGTTTCATTCATTAACAGTGGCAAAAGTGGAACCCGAAACCCGCGACGCGGTGACCATTACCTTTGCGGTGCCGCAGGCCCTGCAGGAGGCCTACCGCTTCCGTCCCGGCCAGCACCTGACGTTAAAAACGACGCTTGGCGGGGACGAGCTGCGCCGCTGCTACTCCATCTGCCGGAGTACCGCCCCGGGCGAAATCAGCGTGGCGGTCAAAGCGATTGAGGGCGGGCGCTTCTCCCGCTATGCCCGGGATGAAATCAAAGCGGGCATGGCGCTGGAGGTGATGGTTCCTCAGGGGCAGTTTGGCTACCAGCCACAGGCCGAACGCGAAGGCCACTACCTGGCGATTGCGGCAGGCTCCGGGATCACCCCGATGCTGGCGATTATCTCCGCGACGCTTGCGACCGAACCGAACAGCCATTTCACCCTGATCTACGGCAACCGCAGCAGCCAGAGCATGATGTTCCGCCAGGCGCTGGCGGACCTGAAGGACAAATACCCGCAGCGGCTGCAGCTGCTCTCCATCTTCAGCCAGGAGCGGCTGGACAGCGACCTGCTCTATGGCCGCATCGACGGGGAAAAGCTGCAGGCGCTGGCGAAAACCCTGATCAACTTCCGCCAGTATGACGAGGCGTTTATCTGCGGCCCGTCTGCAATGATGGATGACGCGGAAGCCACGCTGAAGGCGCTGGGGATGCCGGAGAAATCCATTCACCTTGAGCGCTTTAACACCTCCGGAATCACCGTTAAGCGCGCGGCGCACGTGCAGGCAGAAGGACAGAAAGTGACCGTTCGCCAGGACGGGCGCGACCGTGAAATCACCCTGACGGCGGACGACGAAAGCATTCTGGATGCCGCCCTGCGTCAGGGAGCGGATCTGCCGTATGCCTGCAAGGGCGGCGTCTGCGCCACCTGTAAATGCAAAGTGCTGCGCGGGAAGGTGGACATGGCGACCAACTACAGCCTGGAGCCGGACGAGCTGGCCGCCGGGTATGTGCTGAGCTGCCAGTCGCTGCCGTTAACCGCGGACGTAATTGTCGACTTTGACGCGAAGGGGATGGCATGAGTGAAATGATTGTTACCCGTCATGGCCGCGTGCTGCAGCTGACGCTGAACCGTCCGGCGGCGCGCAACGCCCTCAACAACGCGCTGTTGACCCAGCTTGCGGAACAGCTTGAGGCCGCCGCTGTGGATGCCGACATCGCCGTCTGCGTGATTTACGGCAACGAGCGCTGCTTTGCCGCCGGGGCCGATCTCAACGAAATGGCGGAGAAAGACCTGCCTGCCACTCTGAACGATATTCGCCCGCAGCTGTGGGCGCGAATCAACGCGTTTCCTAAACCGCTGATCGCCGCCGTAAATGGCTTCGCGCTGGGCGCGGGCTGCGAGCTGGCGCTGCTGTGCGACGTGGTTATCGCTGGTGACAACGCCCGTTTCGGCCTGCCGGAAATCACGCTCGGCATCATGCCCGGCGCGGGCGGCACCCAGCGTCTTATCCGCAGCGTCGGGAAATCCCTGGCCAGCAAAATGGTGCTGACCGGCGAGAGCATTACCGCCGGGCAGGCGCTGAGCGCCGGGCTGGTGAGCGATGTTTTCCCGGCGGCGCTGACGCTGGAGTATGCCCTGAAGCAGGCGGCCCTGATGGCGCGTCACTCCCCGCTGGCGCTGCAGGCGGCCAAACAGGCGCTGCGCCAGTCCCAGGAGGTGCCGCTCCAGGCCGGTCTGGCCCAGGAGCGCCAGCTGTTTACGCTGCTTTCTGCCACCGAAGACCGCCGGGAAGGCATCGACGCCTTCTTACAAAAACGCACCCCCGACTTTAAAGGACGCTAATTGTGGAATTTATTCTCAGTCATATAGAACAGGGCGTGATGACCCTTACGCTGAACCGTCCGGAGCGTCTGAACAGCTTTAACGACGTGATGCACCAGCAGCTGGCCGACTGCCTGAAACAGGCCGAGCGCGATGACACTATCCGCTGCCTGCTGATCACCGGGGCTGGACGCGGCTTCTGTGCCGGTCAGGACCTGAACGACCGCAACGTCGACCCCAACGGCCCTGCGCCGGATCTGGGCATGTCCGTGGAAACCTTCTACAACCCGCTGGTGCGCCGCCTGGCAAAGCTGCCGAAACCGGTCATCTGTGCCGTTAACGGCGTAGCGGCGGGCGCGGGCGCCACGCTGGCGCTCGGCTGCGACATGGTGATTGCGGCGCGCTCCGCCAGCTTTGTGATGGCCTTCAGCAAGCTCGGTCTGGTGCCGGACTGCGGCGGCACCTGGCTGCTGCCGCGCGTGGCCGGACGCGCCCGCGCCATGGGGCTGGCGCTGCTCGGCGACAAGCTCAGCGCCGAACAGGCGCAGGCGTGGGGGATGATCTGGCAGGTGGTGGATGACGAACAGCTCTCCGCTACGGCGCAGCAGATGGCCCTGCATTTTGCGTCGCAGCCGACCTTCGGGCTGGGGCTGATCAAGCAGGCGATCAACGCTGCGGAAACCAACACTCTGGACGCCCAGCTCGATCTGGAGCGCGACTATCAGCGCCTGGCCGGGCGCAGCGATGACTACCGCGAGGGCGTCAGCGCCTTCCTGGCGAAGCGCGCGCCGAACTTTACGGGGAAATAAGATGCTGAATATACGGACTGTCGCCGTGATCGGCAGCGGCACGATGGGCGCAGGGATTGCCGAAGTCGCCGCCAGCCATGGTCATCAGGTGCTGATCTACGACATCTCCAGCGATGCGATATCGCGCGCCATCGACGGGATCCGCCAGCGTCTGGCCTCCCGGGTAACGCGGGGAAAACTCTCTGCCGATGCCGGGAGCCAGATCCTTGCCCGGCTGGTTCCCGTCACGGATATCGAGGCGCTCTCCGCGGCCGATCTGGTGATTGAAGCGGCCTCAGAGCGGCTGGAGGTGAAAAAGGCGCTGTTTGCGCAGCTGGCTGAGATCTGCCCGCCGCAGACGGTACTGACCAGCAATACCTCCTCCATCTCCGTCACGGCGATTGCGGCGGACGTCCACCACCCGGAGCGGGTCGCAGGGCTGCATTTCTTTAACCCGGCGCCGGTGATGAAGCTGGTGGAGGTGGTCAGCGGGCTGGCGACCTCCCCGGAAGTGGCCGACGCGCTGTGTGAGCTGGCGCTGAACTGGGGCAAACAGCCCGTTCGCTGCCAGTCCACGCCGGGATTCATCGTCAACCGCGTTGCGCGTCCGTTCTATTCCGAAGCCTGGCGCGCGCTGGAAGAGCAGGTCGCGCCGCCGGAGGTAATTGACGCCGCCCTGCGCGAAGGCGGCGGCTTCCCGATGGGGCCGCTGGAGCTGACCGACATGATTGGTCAGGACGTGAACTTTGCGGTGACCTGCTCGGTCTTTAACGCCTTCTGGCAGGAGCGTCGTTTTCTGCCTTCGCTGGTTCAGCAGGAGCTGGTGCTGGCAGGAAGGTTGGGCAAAAAGAGCGGGAAGGGCGTTTACGACTGGCAGGGTGACAAACCCGACGTGCAGTGGGTCAAGGCGGTGAACGACAGCTATAGCCCGATGCGCGTGGAAAAAAGACGTGACGGCGTCACCGAAATTGATGATGTGTACCTGATTGAAACGCAGGGGGAGACCGCGCAGGCGCTGGCGCTGCGGCTCAACGGCCCGGTGGTGGTGGTCGACCGCATTGAGCGCGACGTGGCGGTCATTGCCGCCGCGGCCAGCAATCCGCATACCGCGACGCAAAAAGCCATCCGCTACCTGCAACAGCAGGGGTTCCGGGTGGTGCAAATTGCCGATTATCCCGGCCTGCTGATCTGGCGAACGCTGGCGATGATTGCCAACGAGGCGCTGGATGCCCTGCAAAAAGGGGTCGCCAGCGAGAAGGACATTGATACCGCCATGCGCCTGGGCGTGAACTACCCGAGCGGGCCGATCGCCTGGGGCGAGCGCCTGGGCTGGCAGCGCATGCTGACGCTGCTGGAGAACCTGCAGCGCCATTACGGTGAAGAGCGCTATCGCCCCTGTTCACTGCTGCGCCAGCGCGCGCTTCTGGAGAGTAGCTATGAGTCATAACGCCTGGCATAACGCCCGCACTATGTACGAACGGGACGCCTGCGCGCAGGCGATGGGGATGGACATTGTCGAGATGGACGAGGGCTACGCGGTGGTGACCATGACCATCACCCCGCAGATGCTGAATGGCCATAAAACCTGCCACGGCGGACAGCTGTTTTCGCTGGCAGACACCGCTTTTGCCTACGCCTGCAACAGCCAGGGGCTGGCGGCGGTAGCCTCCGGCTGCTCGATTGATTTTCTGCGTCCGGGCTTCGCCGGGGACACGCTCACCGCCACCGCGCGGGTGAAGCATCAGGGAAAGCTGACCGGCGTATACGACATTGAAATCCAGAACCAACAACAAAAAACCGTCGCCCTTTTTCGCGGAAAATCTCACCGCATCGGCGGCAGCGTGACAGGAGAGGCCTGATGCGTGACGCATTTATTTGTGATGGCGTTCGAACCCCGGTGGGCCGCTACGGTGGCGCGCTTTCCGCCGTTCGAACTGACGATCTCGGCGCCGTGCCGCTGCGCGCGCTGCTGGCCCGCTACCCGCAGCTCGATCTGGAGCGGATTGACGACGTGATATTCGGCTGCGCCAACCAGGCGGGGGAAGATAACCGCAACGTGGCGCGCATGTCGTTGCTGCTGGCCGGGCTGCCGCAGACGGTGTCCGGAACCACCATTAACCGCCTGTGCGGGTCGGGGCTGGACGCGATTGGTTTTGCCGCGCGCGCCATTAAGGCGGGCGACGGCGACCTGCTGATTGCGGGCGGCGTGGAGTCGATGTCCCGCGCGCCGTTTGTGATGGGCAAAGCCACCGCCGCGTTTCAGCGTCAGGCGGAGATCTTCGATACCACCATCGGCTGGCGATTTGTGAATCCGCTCATGCATCAGCAATTCGGAACTGACAGTATGCCGGAAACGGCAGAGAATGTAGCTGAATTGTTAAATATCAGCCGTGCCGATCAGGACGCGTTTGCCTTGCGCAGCCAGCAGCGTACCGCGCAGGCGCAGCAGAACGGCATTCTGGCGCAGGAGATTGTCCCGGTGCCGGTGCCGGGCAAAAAAGGGACGGTTACGGCGTTCAGCGTGGATGAACATCCGCGCGCGGACACCACGCTCGAGCAGCTTGCCGGTCTGAAAACGCCGTTCCGTAAGAACGGAGCGGTTACGGCGGGAAATGCCTCCGGCGTCAACGACGGCGCGGCGGCGCTGATCGTCGCCAGCGAGAAGATGGCGCTGGCTCAGGGGTTAATCCCGCGCACGCGGATCGTGGCGATGGCGACGGCGGGCGTGGAGCCACGTCTGATGGGGCTCGGCCCGGTACCGGCCACTCGCAGGGTGCTGGAGCGCGCCGGACTCAGCATTAACGATATGGACGTGATCGAGCTTA
The DNA here is from genome assembly GCF_052974705.1 of Enterobacter sp. fkY84-1. Lineage (NCBI taxonomy): Bacteria > Pseudomonadati > Pseudomonadota > Gammaproteobacteria > Enterobacterales > Enterobacteriaceae > Enterobacter > Enterobacter sp. fkY84-1. The sequence continues at coordinate 2,150,007 of NZ_CP169393.1, forward strand.
ACGAAGCTTTCGCCGCGCAGGCGCTGGGCGTGCTGCGTCAGCTGGGCCTGCCGGATGATGCCGCGCACGTTAACCCGAACGGTGGCGCGATTGCGCTGGGCCACCCGCTGGGCATGAGCGGCGCCAGGCTGGCGCTGGCCGCGAGTAACGAACTGCACCGACGCGGCGGGCGCTACGCGCTGTGTACGATGTGCATCGGTGTGGGTCAGGGCATTGCCATGATCCTTGAGCGTGTTTGAGCATAAAAACAATGTGAGTACCCTACAATGACAAATACAACAAAGCTTGATCCGATTGAAACGGCCTCCCTTGACGAGTTACAGGCGCTGCAGACCGCGCGTCTGAAATGGACGCTGCATCACGCCTATAACAACGTGCCGATGTACAAACGCAAGTTTGATGCTGCGGGCGTTCATCCTGACGATTTCAACGAGCTGGCGGATATCCGTAAGTTCCCGTGCACCACCAAGCAGGACCTGCGGGATAACTACCCGTTCGATACCTTCGCCGTGCCGATGGAGCAGGTGGTGCGCATTCACGCGTCATCCGGCACCACCGGCAAGCCGACCGTTGTCGGCTACACGCAAGGCGACATTGATAACTGGGCCAACCTGGTGGCGCGTTCCCTGCGCGCGGCGGGCGGCAGCGCGAAGGACAAAATTCACGTGGCCTATGGCTACGGCCTGTTTACCGGCGGGCTGGGGGCGCACTACGGCGCCGAGCGCTTAGGCGCGACGGTGATCCCGATGTCCGGCGGCCAGACGGAGAAACAGGCGCAGCTGATCCGCGATTTCCAGCCGGACATGATCATGGTGACGCCATCCTACTGCCTCAACCTGATTGAGGAACTGGAGCGTCAGATGGGCGGCGATGCCAGCACCTGTTCCCTGCGCGTGGGCGTCTTCGGCGCCGAGCCGTGGACGCAGGCCATGCGTCGCGAAATTGAAAAACGCTTAGGCATTACCGCCCTGGACATCTATGGCCTCTCCGAAGTGATGGGGCCAGGCGTGGCGATGGAGTGTATCGAAACCGTCGACGGCCCGACCATCTGGGAAGATCATTTCTACCCGGAGATCGTTAACCCGAACGACGGCACGCCGCTGGATGACGGCCAGCAGGGCGAACTGCTGTTCACCACGCTGACCAAAGAGGCGCTGCCGGTGATCCGCTACCGCACCCGCGACCTGACGCGCCTGCTCCCGGCAACTGCGCGCAGCATGCGCCGTATGGACCGCATCAGCGGCCGCAGCGACGATATGCTGATTATTCGCGGCGTCAACGTCTTCCCGTCGCAGCTGGAGGAAGAGATTGTGAAGTTCGAGCACCTTTCTCCGCACTACCAGCTGGAGGTGAACCGTCGCGGGCATCTTGATTCACTTTCCGTGAAGGTGGAGCTGAAAGAGAGCAGCCTGATGCTGACGCACGAGCAGCGTTGCCAGGTGTGCCACCAGCTGCGCCACCGCATTAAATCGATGGTGGGGATTTCCACCGACGTGACGATCGTGAACTGCGGCAGCATCCCGCGCTCGGAGGGGAAAGCCTGCCGGGTGTTTGACCTGCGTAAAGTTGCGGCCAACGGCTAAGTTTCCTCTCACCCCGGCCCTCTTCCAAAGGGAGGGGGTTAGGGTGACGGGCTATCCCAGAATCCTATGCTATGATTCATCCAGGACAAAAATAACAACAGAATGAATCACATGAATAAACTCGACGCCTTTATCCAGCACGCGGTCAGCTCCGTTCCCGTCAGCGGGACCTCGCTTATCTCCTCGCTATACGGTGACGCGCTTTCCCATCGCGGCGGTGAGATTTGGCTCGGCAGCCTGGCAGCCTTACTGGAAGGCATGGGGTTTGGCGAACGTTTCGTGCGTACCGCGCTGTTTCGCCTCAACAAAGAGGGCTGGCTGGACGTCTCGCGCATCGGGCGCCGCAGCTTTTACCGCCTGAGCGATAAGGGGCTGCGCCTGACGCGTCGCGCGGAGAATAAGATCTACCGCGCGGAACTGCCCGCCTGGGACGGCAAATGGTTACTGCTGCTCTCCGAGGGGCTGGATAAAACCACCCTGGCCGACGTTAAAAAGCAGCTGATCTGGCAGGGGTTTGGCACGCTGGCGCCGAGCCTGATGGCCTCGCCGTCGCAGCATCTGGCGGACGTGCAGTCCCTGCTTCACGATGCCGGCGTGGCCGAAAACGTGATTTTTTTTGAAGCCCACTCGCCGCTGGCGCTCTCGCGCGCCGCGCTGCGTTCACGCGTAGAAGAGTGCTGGCAGTTAACCGAGCAAAACGCGATGTACGAGTCGTTTATCAACTCGTTCCGGCCGCTGCTGCCGCTGCTGAAAGAGGCCGCGCCGGAGGAGCTGACGCCGGAACGCTGCTTCCAGATCCAGCTGCTGCTGATTCACTTTTATCGTCGCGTGGTGCTGAAGGACCCGCTGCTGCCGGAAGAGTTACTGCCGGCGCACTGGGCGGGACAAAGCGCCCGACAGCTCTGCATAAATATCTATCAGCGTGTCGCGCCGGGAGCGCTGGCGTTTGTCAGCGAGAAGGGCGAAACCTCCGTCGGCGAACTGCCCGTGCCCGGCACGCTCTACTTTCAACGCTTCGGTGGTCTTACAAGCGCATAAGGAGGGAAGATGCCTGTTTATCAAATTGACGGCCTGACGCCGGTCGTGCCTGACGAGAGCTATGTTCACCCAACGGCGGTGCTCATTGGCGACGTGATTCTGGGCAAAGGCGTGTATGTCGGTCCCAATGCCAGCCTGCGCGGTGATTTTGGCCGTATCGTGGTGAAAGACGGGGCGAACATTCAGGATAACTGCGTGATGCACGGCTTCCCGGAGCAGGACACGGTGGTGGAAGAGGACGGACACATCGGCCACAGCGCCATTCTTCACGGCTGCGTGATCCGCCGCAATGCGCTGGTGGGCATGAATGCGGTGGTGATGGACGGGGCGGTCATTGGTGAAAACAGCATCGTCGGCGCGGCGGCGTTCGTGAAGGCCAAAGCGGAGATGCCTGCCAACCATTTGATCATCGGCAGCCCGGCCAGGGCGATCCGTGAGCTGAGCGAGCAGGAACTGGCCTGGAAGCAGCAGGGCACGCGGGAATATCAGGTACTGGTGGAGCGCTGCAAGCTGACGATGCATCAGGTCGAGCCACTGCGCGAGGTTGAGCCTGAACGCAAGCGGCTGACGTTTGACGAGAATTTGAGGCCGAAGTCGGCGGTGTAAGGGGAGATCCGCTTCGTGCTGGAGCGGACGTTGCCTTAGAGCGATTATCGTTTTAAAAAAACTGACAAAATGTAAAAGGACAATCACTATGCTCCTGGAGAAGCTTATTGGACTTGAATGTTCTCTACATGGCGAGATGCGAAAAGAAAGGGAATGGCTCGAACAGATACTTCATAAAGAATTTAGAGAAATAACGCGTACAGGTGTGTTAGTCACTCGTACTGAGACAATAGAATGCCTTTCTGATGAAGTAAACGCGCCGACTATTCTCAGCAGCGATTTTCAACTCATTAGCGTAAGCGATAATATCGCAATATTATATTACAGGACGTTTAATCAGGATGGCAGTCGTGCTTCTCTTCGCTCTTCATGTTGGGAGCGTTTTGATAATGACCAGTGGAAGCTGGTGTTTCATCAGGGGACACCCGAATCGCAATAGAGTTAGATGTAAATAAGCTCATCGTTCATTCTTTTGCATTGCATAGCGCAATATACCTATCGACTTAGTTTTTTTGGTGAAATGTAAGCCTTAAAAAACTCGTATTATATATTTTTAATGGTGAAGTACAATGCAGTCGCTGTTTTAGCCAGCTGTAAATGGCATTAACGGGAAGATGTTCCCCCGCCTCACCATGCTATAAATCCTCCGACACAGACTCATCACGATAAAGGACGCAGAGTTATGCTGAGAGGAAGACGCGCTGTTATCACGGGTGGCGGTGGGGGATTTGGTCAGGCGCTTTGCGTCTGGCTGGCGCGAGAGGGCGTTGACGTGGATTTTAGCGCCCGTCGGGTCGAGGATATTGAAAAAACCTGCGCCCTCATCGCGGCTGAAGGGGGGGTGGCAAGAGGGTATCTCTGCGATTTAGCCCAGCCGGAATCCATTTCTCAGTTCTCTTCACAGGTCTTACGTTCAGAAAAGCCAATCGATATTTTAATACTGAATGCTGCTCAGTGGCTGTCAGGGACGATAGACGAACAATCGAGCACAGAAATCGTCAGTACCGTCAGTTCAGGCCTGACTGGTTCAATCCTGCTCACCCAAGCGCTGCTTCCAGGATTGCGACGCTCAGAGAGCGCTGACATCATTGCGATTATTTCCGCATGCGGTATTCCGAATTTTACAGATTCCATTGCCCATCCCGCTTTTTTTGCCAGCAAACACGGGCTCAGCGGCTTTACAACGAAACTGTCAGAACACTTATCCAAAGAAAATATTCGGGTAACCGGGTTATATCCGCCTGATTTTGAACTGACCGGTTTAGATGCGCATGTCGATAATCAAACAAGAATGGGGCAGCGTCTGATGAATGGATGGTCAATCTGGGAAACGATGCGTTTTGTACTGACTCAGCCTCGAAGTTGCCATATTAGTACCATCTACTTTCAGGGGCCGACTCGTGAAGATCTGGCACATCAGGCCTGAATCTGACGGCGGGCGTTCACCGTTATTGCTGATAAACGCGCTCAGGCATCCTATTATTCGCAAAACGGTTGCCAGAGGTAATAAGGCCGTCTTTTTCCGCCATATCCATCAAAAGCGCGATGCCAATGTAATTACTCCAGTTAAAGGTATTTTGCAGCACTACCACCGCATTGCCTCTTTCTTTGTCATAACCGATAAAGCTGGAGTAGCCGCCGATATAGCCGACCTGATAGGTGATTTTCTCCAGACCGATAAAGTCGGTGGTCCAGGCAATACCCTGTACTCCGTCAGGTCGTTGAATGTCGGTATCCCTGACTTCGGCAAAGACGCTGTCCAGTAAGCGATTGTGAGTCGTCGATACGTGATAGCGTGCATAGGCCGCCAGATCTTCAGCGTTGCTGTATAAGCTCGCTGCCGCCACCATATTATTGGAAAAATGCCAGTCCGGTGTGAGCTGCCCGCGTGGGATAAATTTAGGCTGATCGCCCGCGTGGCCTAGCGCCCGCTGGGGGTATCCTTTTAGCTGCTGCGGCGTAAAGCTGCTGTTAGCCATCTGCAGCGGATGGAAAATATAGCGCGAGGCTAAACTCTGGATATCTTCGCCGGTTTTGTGCTTCAGGATGTAGCCGATCAAGGCGTAGCCGGTATTGGAGTATTGCGGCACTTTATTCTTTGGCGCTCGCCAGTCGGCGAGGTAGAGCAGCACGTTATCGCTATCCAGCTCACCGTAGAAATTATCGCCGGTGCTTAAGTAGCTGATGAATTTCCCAAGCATCGGAACATCCATATTCTGACGCGGCAGGCCGGAGGTGTGGGTTACCAGTTCAAGTAGGGTGATTTTTTGTGCATCCGCGCTAAGCGCCGTCCCCGGCGGAAGCAATGTCGCCAGGCTATCGTTCCAGTTCAGTTGCCCTTCATTCACCAGACAAGCCACTACTTCTGCCGTGATCCCTTTGCTGATCGAGCCGAGCGCAAACAGGGTGTCGGGCCTGACCGGATAGCGATTGACCGCATCGGTTACGCCCCAGGTGTAAAACTGCGGTGAGCCGTGATTATGGATCACCGCGACCGTCATCCCGGGAACGGATTTTTGCGCCATGTAGTGACGCACCACGCTGTCAACGTCGCCATCCAGCGAATCATGAGTGAGAAGTTCCTGAGTACCTTCCGGGGAGGACATTTGCGAGAGCGTGCCACAACCGCTGAGGAGTGGCAGAGTAAGCAGAAGCCAGTGAATTTTTTTTGTTATGTTCTGCATACCTGATAGCGAGTGTAGTGGTCATTGACGCGCCAGGAATGTATCACAAATAGCCTGCCGTGAGGGAATTTTTCGGGTAGCAGAATTACCGTCTGTTTGGTGCCGGAAGTGGAAGTGATACCGGCCTGACAAAGTTGTTGATATGATAATTTTTTGTTAATCCGGAGGGGCGATGGACACAGGCACGATTGTCACGTTATTCAAATTCAAACGCTGGGCAGATACGGAAACCTTACAAGCAATACAGAGGGTCGATACTTCCGCAAATGCTGAAAAGCACCATCTGATGCTCAGACTTATGAACCATGTTTATGTCGTGGATATGATTTTCAGGGCAAATATTACTGGTCAAACGCATCAATACACCGCGTTGAATACGCCGGAAACGCCGTCTGCAGACGAGCTTCTGAAAAAGATGACTGAATGCACTGACTGGTATATTACGCACGCAGGCTCAATGGACGTGCCCGGACTTTCTGAAATCATCAAATTCCGTTTTGTCGATGGCGGATATGGCGAAATGAAAGCGGCGGATATGCTCAACCATGTACTGTTTCACGGTACCTATCATCGCGGCGCTGTGGGATGGATGCTTTCAGAAACGGGTGTAACCCCTCCAAAGGATGTGCTAACCGTTTTTCTAAGAGATCATAATCACTAATATGACCCATTTTCATGAACTTAGCGCCACCCGTCTGGATGGGCAGCTTATCTCCATGGCCGACTATGCGGGTAAGGTGATTCTGGTTGTTAATACGGCCAGCCAGTGCGGCTTTACGCCCCAGTATGCGGGTCTTGAAGCACTGTACAAAAAATACGCCGATCAAGGGCTGGTGGTGCTTGGCTTCCCCTGCAACCAGTTCGGTAAGCAGGAACCCGGCGGTGCCGACGACATCTCAAAGACCTGTTACATTAACTACGGCGTCAGCTTTCCCATGTTCGCGAAAGTCGAGGTCAACGGTGCCGCAGCACATGCGATTTTTCGTTATCTGAAAGACGAATTGCCCGGCGTGCTGGGTGGGCGGATCAAGTGGAACTTTACCAAGTTCCTTGTCGGGCGTGACGGTAAACCCCTCAAGCGCTTTGCACCGATGACTACGCCCGAGAAAATGGAGGGGGCAATTGTTGCAGCACTGGGAAGGTGAGTGTTTTTTGTCGCCAGAGCCATCCGTTTGTTGGGGATAGCCGATATTCTGATGTCCGCTCTGTGCCAGATGCGGACGTCGAGGAGAATGTTATTTTGATGCGAAATATTTGCGTAATATTTTTTCTAATAACGAGAAAACGACCGTCACCCTTTTGGGAGTAATCTGCTGGTAAGGCCGATATAAATAAAATTGCCATTTCTCCTGTCGCAGTTCTGGCAATGGGGGAACAAGTTGGCCGCTTGCTAAGTACTCCCTACAGATAAAGTCGCTGGACTGTACAACCGTTCTCCCGGCCAATGCAGCCTGAATTTCGGCATATGGATCTGTAGTATAAAACTCAATATGACGAGGGACAAAAGTATTTACTGCGTCACTCATAAACTCAAATGATTTTCCCGTTTCAGGATTAATTAAACCACTAAATGGATAACGCTGTCGAAGATCTTCTAAATCAGTAGGTGCTCCCAGTCGCTCAATAAGTTCAGGGGATGCAACCAAAATATGTTCAACTTGTGCGATATTTTTAATGATAAAGTTTGGATTAGGTTCTCGTCCTACGCGTATACCTATATCAATACGATGCTCAATAGTATCAAGTTTCATCATATCTAAACGCCAGTCGATAAATAACTCAGGATAGGGACGTAGTGCAGTCAATAGTTCATACAAGATTTGTTCATGATTTGGAAATCGAAGTAATGTGATACGAACAATACCCTTCATTTCATTATCATCTTTCCCTGTCTGAAAAAGTTTTTCAGAATCTTCAAGCAGTCGCTTCGCTTGGGGTAAAAATAGTTCGCCGAAACTGGTGAGAAAGATCGAACGCGTATTGCGTTTGAATAAAGGTTCACCAAGTTGTTTCTCCAGCTCAGCGACTGTTCGGGTTACTACTGATGGTGAAACCGACAGCTTGATGGCTGCTTCGCGGAAGTTCAAGGTCTCAGAGGCGATGATAAAAAATTTTAGAGCGTCAAGTTTGTCCATGATTATTGTGAAATCTGCAATAATGTATTTTGATAATAGCAATTAATTTGCAACTATTCCAGCCATATAATCGAACAATCAAATAAGTAACCTGTGTTACTTTTTATCAGAACCCAAAAGAGTAAATTATGTCAATTCAACCAGTAGAGTTAAACAAAGCCTATCGTTTATTACAGGTCGGGCCAACGACGATGATATCGGCTAAAAATGATGGCATTGAAAATGTCATGGCAGCGGCCTGGGTGGGATTAGTAGGCAATAACAAAGTGATGGCTTTTATAGGTCCACAGGCATTTACTCGCGGGCTTGTAGAAAAAAGCGGATATTACGTTGTACAGATCCCAGTAGTGAATCAGATGGAAATGGTTTTATATGCTGGAGGTCACAGTTATTCCGACACACCCGATAAAAATAGTAAAATCCCACTATTTTATCAGAAAGAGTTTGATCTGCCTTTAGTGGAAGGTTGCGCTGGCTGGTTAGTATGTAAGGTCATACCCAATGAAGAAAATGAAAAGCAGCACAACTTGTTCATGGGGGAAATTGTCGGAGCATGGAGTGATGACCGCGTTTTCATAAATGGGCACTGGATTTTTGATGATGCACCATATGAATTACGTACTGTCCATTACGTTGCTGGCGGACAGTTTTACGCCATTGGCAAAGGGACAAAATTTAATTATGGTCCGGGAAAAGACTAATCCTAACTTCTGTATAAATGTAGCCATATAACATGGCTACATAGAGGTAGTAGCATAAAAGAACAACCTACTTAAGATGTTTGCTTCTCACTCACAGCGGACCTTTAGCTCAGTTAGCATATCCGCTCAGTGCCAGAAGCGGATGTCGTAAGGTTCGTTCGGCTAAAATGGCAAATTCTTCTGTATCAGAGTGACTGGCCTTGCGGATTCACATTTATCATTACTCTCTGCAAAGTACTTTTATTTTTGCCCGGGGTTACGATAAATATCGGGTCGATTGATTTGCCAGACAAAATCTGGTCGGTTCAATGGGTTATACCCCAGCTTCTGGTATAACCATGGCGCGCTGTCGGTTACCAGCATTATCCGTCGCAGACGTGACAACAATGGATGGGCATGACAGCATTCAATCAGCCAACGGCCAAGACCACTCTTCTGATAATCGTTCAGCACGTAGACGTCGCACAAATAACCAAAAGTGGCATAGTCTGTGACCAGACGGGCGAAGCCGATTTGTCTTGTTCCATCCAGGAGCGCGAAACAAAGGCTGTTCTGGATTGATATCCTGACCGTTTCAGCATCAATACCAGGAGCCCAGGACGATTGCGAGAGGTAATCGTGAATGGCTTCCAGCTGAAAAAAGCTGGGATCGGTTGTGACAATAAATTTGTCTTTGGTAAAACGCAGATGCTGATTATTCACCGAACTCCTCCTTTTGGGCTACTTGTGATGAGGCACAGGGCTGTCCTCTATGCCGGGGAATGCTCAGGATGCTTTTTCATGTACTGTCATGATAAATACCAGCGGGTTCTCCCCCTGGTTTTCATAGAAATGAGGAACGTCCGTTCTGGCGGTTGCCGAACAGCCAGTATTTACCCGATACACGTGTTCCTGTACGCCGAGTGTGAGCCTGCCCGCCTGCACATAAAACAGTTCAAGCGTACCTTCCGTGTGGCCGGGGGACGCAAACTTTTCCCCCGGCTGCATTTCCCACATCCAGAGCTCGGTCATATCAGGGCCACCTGACCCTGCGAGCAATCTTGCTCTCCCGCCTTTTTCACCTTCCCACAATTCTGGGATCTCATCTTCAGCAATGAGATGCACGGTCGGTTTTGAACTGACATCCACAAAGTCAGCCACCGAAACCCCCATTGCGGCAGCCAGGCGGCATAACAGGGCAATGCTGGGATTCGCCCGGCATCCCTCTATCTCAACCAGCGCTCCCTTGCTGACGCCTGCCCGACGGGAGAGTTCATCGAGGGATATCTTCTTATGCTTACGATAGAGTTTAATTCGCTGAGATACGGCTTCATTCACAGTGTTGACGATAGCGTTTGCATCGGTCATTAAATTGACTTTTTTGGTCATTGGTCATTATCATGGAATAAATTGGTCATTACAGGATTATCACGTGCTAACAGTATCTCCGTCAATTACCCCTGAAATTTATCGTATTGCTCCCGGTTTTCGTGCACTGAGCATTTGCGTAAAAGCTGCGCCAGTGCTTAATCCCGACATTGGGGAAACGGCGCTGCGTGAAGCCTGTGAAGCCGTTCTGGCCGGTGAACCAGATTGGGCGGACTCTCATCTGGCGGCATGGGCCGACGTTTTTCAAAAGTTTGGTGCTAAACCTAAACGCACCCCTTGCTCAGCAGATGCGTTACGCAAGCGCGTGTTACGTGACGGAACGATGCCAGCGCTCGATCCTATCGTTGATCTTTATAATGCCGTTAGTCTCCGCTATGCCGTTCCGGTTGGTGGAGAGAATCTCTCTGCCTATCAGGGGGCGCCGCGTCTGACTGTGGCAAAAGGAACAGAGCCTTTTGATACCGTCAAAGAGGGAGAGGCCACCGTTGAGTATCCTTCACAAGGCGAGGTTATCTGGTGTGATGATATCGGCGTGACCTGCCGTCGCTGGAACTGGCGACAGGGGATCAGAACCCGCTTAGGCGTGGAAGCTCAGCAAATGTGGTTCATTCTGGAGAGTCTCCCGCAGATGCCGCTGGATAGACTTCACGAAGCCGGGAAGATGCTGACCGACGGCCTGGAAAAAATGATGCCCGGTCTGTGGTTTGAAGTTGCTCTCATCGAAGAACAACAGCTGTAATACCCTTCAGGAGAAACAGTTATGTTTACCGGTTTGTCGGCGTTTCCATTAACCCCAGTCACTACCCGCGGCGTGGATGAAAAGGGTTTTAGCCATATTCTTTCCCGTCTTACAGACGCTCGGGTTGATTCTATGGGCATCCTGGGGTCAACCGGAAGCTACGCCTATCTGACCCGGGAGCAGCGCAAGCGCGTAGCAACGCTGGCTAAACAGCATGCAGGGAACATCCCCGTTATGGTGTGTGTGGGAGCGGTCAGTACCGATGCCATTCTGCATCTGGCAGAGGATGCACAGGCAGCTGGTGCGAATGCGCTGTTACTCCCGGCGGTCAGCTACCAGCCACTCCGTGACGAAGAAGTCTTTTCACTCTTTGAGACCGTTACCCGGCACGCGTCTGTACCGGTGTGTATCTATGATAATCCGGGCACTACGCATTTTACCTTTACGGATGAACTTCACGGTCGTCTCTCCTCACTTGAGGGGGTTCGCTCGGTCAAGATCCCTGGCGTCCCGGATAGCCCCGCTGCAGCGATTGAAAGGGTGAATGCGTTACGTCAACTTTTGCGCCCTGGCGTAACAATCGGTATTAGTGGCGACGCTTATGCGGGGCTGGGATTAAACGCCGGTTGTGAAGTCTGGTATTCCGTGTGTGGCGGTCTGTTCCCTGAGATGGCGAAACAAATCACCGAAGCTGCGGCGGCAAACGATCATCAACGCGTTACAGCCCTGACAACCCGCCTTGAGCCGTTGTGGTCGCTCTTCCGGAAACATGGCGGAAGTATTCGCGTTATTGCCGCTGCGGCTGGCGCGCTTGGGCTTACCGACATGGATTGCCTGCCTCGCCCTCTGCAACCGTTGTCAGCTGGCGACATCGCGGATATTGCCCATGTAATAAGCACGCTGGAGCTGAAGTGATCTCCGCAGGACTGGGTGTCTACCGGTCCTTACCGCAAAATTTTATTATTGAAGTGACTCTTCTTCGCCTGATAGCTTATCTGCATCAGGAGAATAATGCTGGCAAACGCACGCCAGTTTATGCCCGTCAGGATCGCGCAGATAGGCAACATAAAAATCGGGGCCGTAGGCGGTTCGTGTACCGGGCACGCCTTCATCCTTTCCTCCCGCACGGAGGCCCACTGCATGGAAGCGTCTGACAATTTCCGCGCTATCGGCTCTGAATGCGAACATTGTCCCGTTTCCCGCCGTCGCGGGTTGCTGGTCAAAAGGAGGACAAATGCAGAAGCTAAATTCGTCAACCGGATGATTTTCATTTCCCCACATTGCCCAGCTATCAGTCCAGGCGGGCAGACGTGAATAGCCCAGAACGTTAAAAATAGCGTCATAAAAGTTCACGGCGCGCTGAAAGTCATTTGTCCCTATCGTGATATAAGCCAGCACCTTTTAACATCCTCTATCCACGCAGCCACGGCGTAATCGTTAGTCCGGTCAGCAAACCTTCCGGGCTGAGCAGGCGAGTAACGGTTTGTCCCCACGGTTCCGTGCGGTTGGCGACCAACAACCGATAGCCTTTTTCACTCAGAACACGGGTAGCGGAATCGAGATCCTGCACCTCGTATTCAATCCATCCCTGCGGTATCGGATGCTCCACTGGCCACTGCGCTTCACCAAAACAGGACGTTGCCGCCTGTGACAGCGGCCAGACGGCAAAATGCTTCACGCCCGGTAAGCGTCCCTCTTCAGTGAGCAGATAATCGGCATTGCCCTCCATCGGCTTCAGCGGCAGACCGAGTGTCTGGATATAAAACGCGGTGCTGGACGCTGTATCCTGTGAAATAGGCCCGAACCCGGCGACGAACATGACATCAATTCCCGGTAACGTCTGCGACATATCCACTCCTTAATAGCCTGAAATGATGGAATTTAGCGTAGAGCTGTCTGAAATACGACTCTCATTTCTGGTACCGCATTCACCGCGCCTGCACGTTCACGGCGGGTTTGAAAGTGAACGCGATAGCGATCAACAGCACGACTCCCGCACTCATCACCAGCCATGCGCTGGTCAGCGAGACCGAACTGTCGCGAACGATCCCGGCAACTAGCGGCATGAGCGCGGCGATCATATATCCTCCTCCCTGAACTTTAGACAGTAACTTCCCGGCCTGCGCGGGCGTTCGCGCATGATCGAACGTGACGATAAGCGACAGCGGGAAGAGGGCGCCGATACCGATGCCAAGCAGCAAGGTTGATAAGACCGGCGTCGTACCTGGCGCAAAGACCAGACACAGTAACCCCGCGAGCAGCAGTAACAGTACAGTTATCAGCGGAACACGGCGGTCGGGGAATTTACCGATCAGCGCGGAGACGGCAAACCCGGCGGCCACCTCGGTTAAGGTCAGCCAGGCCAGCATATAGCCGCTGCTGCGTGCGGACCATCCTGCCTGAATATAGAGCGGGGGCAGCCAGGCTAAGACCAGCGTGTAGGCACCCGTCCCCACGCCGAAAAAGAGCAGAAGTAGTCCAGTCCGGGAGGAAGAGAGCGTAACGGATTCATGTGCTGTTTGTTCCCCTTGAGGCTGCTTAACCAGGGGTAACCACAGCATCAGCGCCAGCAGCGCAAGCACGCCTGCCATAGCCAGCGCGGGCTTCAGCGTGAGCCATGAAAACAGCGGCTCGGCGCTGGCGGCGGCGACTGCCGCACCGGCCATAATGCCCGTGCTGAATAGCGACATGATCGTGCTGGCCGTTTGCGTATACGCCTTTTTTATCAGGGCAGGCATTAACGCCTGGATCGTACCGATGCTGGCCCCGCCCAGTAACGCGGTGCCCATCAAGCCCGTCAGCGAGGTGCTAAAACCGCGTAATGAACAGGCTACCAGCAGGATGAACAGCCCGAGCATAATTCCCCTGACGGCACCGATCCTGGCTAAAAGCCAGGGGCCACACAGGGCAGCCAGTCCCATCATCGCCACCGGCAGGGTCGTCAGCAGGCTGAATTGCGTCGCGGTCAGCCCTGCTTCGCCCTGCAGCACGGAGAACAGGGGGCCAACCGAGGCCAGAATGGGGCGCAGATTTAGCCCGACGATAAAAGCGATAACGGCGAAGAGTAACGGTGATGTGCGTTTCAACATGGCATCCTTTTCGGGTGTGAATGGCCCGGGCAAATTGCCGCGAGCATTTATCTTAACGTTAAGATAAAATCTGTTTTAGTGTAAGATGTACCGCACAACTCGATAAATTCCCACGCCATCGGGGGTGAAGATGAAAGACCATGTAGACTTCGTTGTCGGCCAGTGGAGCAGCGCCATGCCCGAGCTGGACGCCTCGTCGATGAAAATTTTTGGCCGAATGCTCAGGCTGATGAAGCACCTGGGAAAAGAACGCGCGCTGGCCATGGCGCCGTTTGGCTTTCGCGAGGGCGAGTTTGACGTCCTCGCCACGCTGCGCCGCGCCGGGGAGCCGTACTGCCTTTCGCCCACGCAGCTGTATACATCCCTGTTGATCACCTCAGGGGCGATGACGAACCGGCTCAACCATCTCGAACAGCAAGGCCTTATCAGGCGGATTGCCGATCCCGACGACAAGCGCAGCTCGCTCGTCAGCCTGACGCCGCACGGGCAGGCTCGTATCGAACAGGCGCTGCTCGTGCACACGGAAACGCAAAATGCGCTGCTGAGAAACCTCTCTGAGGCGCAACGCGCGCAGCTTGAGTCCCTGCTCAGGGTGCTGCTGCTGACGTTTCCGGCTGAGGAATGGGGTGAAACGTCACCGAGTGCCGATAATACAAAACCTGCATGATTACACCTGACAAAAAGGGAACATATGTCTTTACCGCCACTGTATGCGCTGCGCGCGTTCGAAGTTGCCGCACGTCTGAACTCCTTTAGCAAAGCGGCTGAAGTCCTGAATATCACGCCGGGGGCGGTCAGCAGGCATGTCCGGACGCTTGAAATGTGGTTTGACTGCGAGCTGTTTAAGCGGCAGGGTCCGAGAGTGGAGGTCAGCGACGCCGGGCGCATTCTGGCCTGGCAGCTTAGCGAAAGTTTCTCGAATATTGAGTGGGCCTGTCGCGCATTCAAAAGTGAAAACCACCTTCTGCGCCTCAAAGCCCCCAGCACCCTGACGATGCGATGGCTCCTCAATGTGCTTAAATCCTTTCGCGAGAACCACGCGAAGCCGAAAATCGAAATCGCCAGCGTCTGGATGGACTTCGACACCGTTGACTTCAGCCGCGAGCCCTACGATTGTGCGATCCTCCTCGGGAACGGCTATTTTGGCGAGTCAACGGAGAGCCGGCTGCTGTTCAGCGAATGGCTTATTCCGGTTTGTACGCCGTCTTTGCTGGAGCCTGCCCGGCAGCAGCTTCCAGAGTGCGATCTTATTCATCCGTCACCGGACAGACGGGACTGGAAGCGCTGGCTGAAAAGGACGGGCTTATTCCCCGGCCTCGACATGGGCGGCGGGATCGTGTTCGACACCCTGGAGCAGGGCAGCCTTGCGGCCATGCACGGACACGGCGTAGCGATGGCGGATCTCCGGCTCACGCTCGACGCGCTGAAAAGCGGCCTTCTCGCGCTGCCCTTCAGGGAGGCGATAGCAACAGGGGACGGTTACTACCTTGTCTGGCCCAAAAATTCGCTCAGAGGACAGAGTATTGAACGGTTGCTGGCCTGGCTTAACCTTAATGCGCCAGTGGTGCCCTCTTTGGATATTGTCTGTCTTGATTACAATGAAAAGCGGATTTAATAAATAGCGGAATATTAACAGGGAAATATTCCGCACAGTGAACGTATTTATGCGTAGGGAATATTTGCCATCTTTTTATATCTTTCCGGCAGGGCGCTGTTCAGGTTGAGTAATTTATCCAGAATATAAAGCGCAGGCGTTCCCTTTGCGCGTTCAGCTTCGATCAGCGCAGAACGTAACAGATTGGTAGCCGATGTCATTTCACGGAAGTACTCCTCAGATTCAGGCGTCTGAACTTCGCCTGAAGCGGCGTAACGCACCCGGGGCCAGTCCGCGAAGTCCAGAAGCGGAAGGATCCCGTCGTCTTTGGGTAAATGCGCAGAGAGCAACTCTTCGGCGTTACCCGGATTGCTTTGGGCGAAAGACAGAAGATGCAGTCGATGAATAAAGGGCGAAAGCACCTCACCGCTATCGTTTTCTGACGAAAGTAACGTTATTAACGCATGTATATTTTCACCCGCGATGTTTTTTTCAGGTGAGATCATTTTCATTAGATGAAATAAAACATCGAGTGTCATACGTACTCCATATGCATGCAGGTGTATTTATTATTTGAGTTTCGCTCTCTGTTCCAGGTCAGGAAGAGACCGGGAATGAAGGGATGGTATTTCAATGAGATTACGTTTGAAAAACGAGAAATAGTGGGAATCAATGTGAGTTTTACTCAACATAGGTTTTATTATTCAATGAGATTCTCCAGATGTGATGATTAACTTACAATGAACAGCAGAATATCTATCCGACAAGCGTCTACAGAGGCGAGCAAACATGAGATTAGAGAGTGCGTCAGTTTTAGAAGAACTCCGGACCAGGCTAAGACCCGCATCGGTCGCGCAGGTCGGTGGGTTCCGGCCGCCTGAAGATCCCATTACGTCATGGTTTCTGAAGGGCGTTTCTCGCGCAGATGAAGGATTACCCACCTGGAAGGGCAAATCCATGTTTCCACTTCTTCAGATCAGGGTCGACGAGCTTCCTGTTATTCCTGACCAGTTGAAGGGCATAGCCCTTCTGGTGTTGTTTCACAATGTGGAACAACATCCCTTTGACGAACCGCACGGTGAAGGATGGTTAATTCGCGAGTATGCCAGCCTCGAAAGGCTTCAGCCATTGCCTGAATTGGACACGCCGTATCGGCCGTTTCCAGTTCAATGGCTGAGTGTCATTGACGATGCTCCAGGATGGGAAGATGCCTGGGATATTATTGATCTCTCTTGCGTAAATGATGATGAGCAGGCCAGTGATAGTTTTTTTGAAGATTTCAATCGCTACAGGGGAACCAAGGTAGGGGGATTTCCGACTGAGATACAACACGGTGTGGGAATCGAAGAGTTTGTTTTTCAGGTTGGGTCAGAAGAAAAAGTAAACTGGATGTGGGCGGATAACGGTATAGGTTACTTTCACCGGTCATCAGAAGGGGAATGGCGGTTTTCATGTCAGTTCTACTGATGAGCTTCCTGCCGGGGGATTGACCACTCGCCCGGCAGTGATTTGTTTCACAAATCCCATCGCGCCTCGCCCGTTCAGGATGGTATAACGTCCTGCGGCAACCGGGTTGCCGCAGACAGCCCACATACCTAAAGGTGTATATGAAACAGATTACTTTCAGTGACCTGCAGCAGCAAAGCGAGCAGGCCGCACATTCTCCTCGCTTACGCGCGCACCGTAATTTACACCCTGACCTGAGCGACCCGGTGCAGCGCCTGGCCATTGCAATGGAACCCGGTACCTATGTCCGGCCCCATCGCCATCCGCACACGTTTGAACTGCTGACGGCGCTGAGCGGTCGCTTTCTGGTGCTGAATTTTGACGACAGCGGCAACGTGACCCGGCGCGTGGTGTTAGGCGAAGAGTGTAAAGTCCTGGAGATGGATGCCGGAACCTGGCATGCCGTGCTGTCGCTGGATAGAGGCGGCGTCATTTTTGAGGTTAAACACGGGGGGTATCAGCCCGTGCCCGAGCATGATACCGCCCCATGGTCACCGGCAGAAAACGAGCCCGGCACCGAGAAGCTGATGCAATGGTACGCTCAGGCACAGGTGGGTGACGGTGGTTTTACCCTGTAATTATTCTCTTATGTGCCCGGCGCGCGGAAAGGCGAGCCGGGTAAAGAGATAAGCGCTCACCTGAGTCAACTCACCGTACTAAAAAGCCAGTCACGAGCAGTCGACAGCGTCACAAACGGGCCTGCCAGCGTGTTGTTGTGATGGGCAATAATGTCGCTGGCGGATAAACAGTCATTATCCATTGTGGTATGCGCATCTGAAATTAATACCGTCCTGAAACCCAGCTCCGGTGCGGCCCGGCAGGTCGTATCGACGCAAAACTCTGTTTTCATCCCGGCAATGACCAGCTGTTTGATGCCTCTCTGATTAAGTTCACGCAGCAATTTGGTATCCCGAAAACAGCTGGGATAGCGCTTGGTGAAAACAACGTCCTGCTCCTTCACGTCCAGTTCAGGTATCAGCTGTGTTAACGGCCCCTTTTCTGAGAAGGGGGAGTCGTCCGGCCCAATATGGCGGGCAAAAAAGACGGGCACCTGCGCGTCTCGGGCGTTGGCGATTAACAAGCGGATATTGGCCAGAACGGCATCGGCGGAGCGAGGGGAAACCGGGCCCCGAAAGAGGCCCTGCTGCATGTCGATAATCAAGAGAGCATTGTCAGATGAAACCATTTTCTTTCTCCATTCAGAGGGTGGTGAACGGAGAGAGATTTCCCCGTCCATGTCGGCGGGGATTGAGGTTCTGTTTGTCAGTCGTTCACTACAGACACGCTCGCACCGCCGAAGGGTCCGGTGGTGGTGAGGGGGGTTGTTGGCTGAACTGACGTAAACATGTTATGACCTTCGCTGATATATCTTTTAAATCATATCCGGACGAGCCGTTAAACTTTAAAAATTTGCTGCCGATAATTCTTTTCAATACCATCAATATGCATGTAAAGATGAACAAAATCATATCAGCATATTTGGTAGTTGCGTATTTGTCGGCTCGACTTATTGCACAATCCAATAGTGCGAGAGACTGGATAAAAACCGTTGTGTTTCGATAAAAAATCACAAAAAGGATGTGCGTATGTTGAAAAGATTAGTCGCGGGGCAGATGAGCTTACCGATGACTTTCTGGGGATGGGGAATTTGCGGTAATTTTCTACTGGGTCTCATTGGGCTTGCTGGAGTACAGACCGGTCACCCGGCCATGGTGCCGCTTTCCTATATACTTAAAGCCATTCTGTTCAGTTCTGTACTTTCCGGCATAACTTTCATTCTGCGTCGAAAAATCACGGTATTGGGTGGGATCGCTTTTTTTATTATTTTGATTCAGGTGATTATGAGTGTAGTGATGACGATAGGCCTTTTCTCGTTATTTTTTGAATAATCACAAGAAAGAGCGTTCCGGTTTGCCAGCAGGATCCCTGACGGTTAGTAACATCGAGAACTCGTGCCTCCTTATGGCGAAGGAGGCACGCCGTTGCTGGCTGGATAGCCGATATTATTTTAGGTTGCCGATCTCGCTCAGGAATTCGTCAACCTGCTCGGGCGTCGCCGTGTCTGCCTGGTAAAGGATATCGAGCTTAACGTTCTTCAACCCGCAGAAGCCAAATACCCCTTCGATTATCTGTGTCTGAATCGCCGTCGAATAGCCGTGTTTATCAAATCCGGTGAGATCGCTACCGCCAGTGGCAATCAGGCGGACGGGAACATCCCGTAAGTTGCCCACAATCCGGCCGTCGTCGGCCACCTTATACGCCCAGTTCAGGGTTAACACGCGATCGAACCAGCCTTTCAACAGCGCGGGAACCGACCACCAGTACACCGGGAAGACGAATACCAGCATATCCGCGCGCTCGACGCGCTGCTGCTCGCGCAGAATATCGTCGGGGAGGGCGCTCGGATCGCCGTGATACAAATCGAGATCGGCGCGGGTCATCGACGGATTAAACCCTTCAGCATGCAGATCGGCGATCTCAACCTGCGTACCTTCCTCGCGTAATTTCCCGGCAATGCGGGCTGCCAGCGTATGGGATAACGAATTGTCGATCGGGTGTGCCGTCACGATCAGCGCGTTTTTAATGGCATGTGTTGCAGACATAGCGACCTCCAGATGGGGGAGAAGTGATGCCTATATTACTATTGGTAACTTAGGTGTCAATCCGCCCCCGGCGATCATTTTGTGCTATTCGCGTAGGTCTCCAGCACCCCGGTCATGGCGCCGCAGAGCATATCTTCTGCCACATTTCGGGCGAGCACGCCGTTGCCCGCCGCGGTGCTGAGCGCCTCCGCCGCGCCAATGATGGCCGTCAGTACCGCTTCTCCCTGAACGCCTTTTAAGACGATAAAAGGAGACAGCGCGGTGCGCAGGCAGTCGGCACATTCGGCCACGCACGCTTCCCGAAACGTCTGCAGCGTGCGAGAACCGGACAGCGCCGCGGCGATTGGCCCGGTTTCAGGTCCGGCGGCAATCGCACAGTCGATATAGGCCGCGCTGAAAAAGCGGATCGTCTTCTCCAGCGTTTTGCTGTCCACCGCCAGCGTCTCGCGGAATTTTGCCAGCTGCCGATCGCTATAGTCCTGGTACAGCGCCATCAATAGCCCTTCACGATCGCCAAAGTGGTCGTAGGGGATAGGCTTGGTCACGTTAGCCCGTTCTGCCAGATAGCCAAGGGTCAACGCCTCCGTGCCTTGCTGACGCACGATTCCTCGCGCAACCTCCAGCAGCTGCACGCGGCGGTCCTCTTTTCTTAAGCGCTTAACAACCATGCTTGCCTCAGGTCAGTTATCTACTGATGGTAGTTTACACGCTTTCCGTGGCAGGCTGCACGCGTTGTTCAACCTGGCGGATCCGGAACCAGATCGCATACATCGCGGGCAGGAAGACGAGCGTTATGATCGTCCCGCCCAGCGTTCCGCCGATCAGCGTCCAGGCCAGCGTGCCCCAGAACACCGAATGCGTCAGGGGAATGAACGCCAGCACGGCCGCCATGGCGGTGAGTAAGACCGGCCTCGCTCGCTGGACCGTCGCCTCGACCACCGCCTGGAACGGATCGAGGCCGTCCTTCTGGTTATGATCGATTTGGCCGATCAGGATCAGCGTATTGCGCATCAGAATGCCGGAGAGGGCGATCAGGCCGACCAGCGCGTTGATGCCAAACGGCTGATTAAATATCAGCAGGGTCGGCACGACGCCAATCAACCCCAGCGGCGCGGTTAAGAACACCATGACCATTGCGGAGAGTGAGCGCACCTGCAAAATGATGATCAGCAGCGTCAGGGCAATCATGATCGGGAACAGCGGTAACATGGCCTGCGTGGCTTTGCCCGACTCCTCAATCGACCCCGCCATGTCAATGCGGTAGCCAACCGGCAGCGAATCAACGATCGGCTGGAGCTGCTTCATGATGGCGACCGACACGTCCGGCGGCTGAAGATTGTCGGCGATATCGCCCCGTACGGTAATTGTGGGGGTGCGATCGCGGCGGCGCAGGACCGGGTCTTCCATGCCGACCTCTATCTTGCCAATTTGAGACAGCGGCACGCGCTGTCCCGCATTGCCGACCAGGGTAAAGCCTTCGATTTTTGCCGGGTCAAGGCGGATATCACCCGCCGCGCGGGCAACGACCGCTACCGATCGAATATCTTCCCGCACGGAGGTGACAGGCACGCCTGAGAGCAGGAACTGAAGCTGCCCGGCAACGGCGCTGGAGGTTAAGCCGGTCGCCTGCAGGCGGTTCTGATCGAGAGTGAAATGGAGCACCGGAACGCGCGAGCCCCAGTCGGTGTTAACGGTTCGCATCATCGGGCTTGCCTGAAGCACGGCTTTCACCCGTTCAGCGATGTCCTGCACCTGTTTGACGTCCGGCCCCGACACGCGCCAGGCAACCGGGAAAGGCGAGTAGGGGCCAAACACCAGCTGCGTCACCCGCACGCGGGCTTCGGGCGCAAGGCCGCTGGCAACGGCCTCCCTGAGCCTGAACTTGAGCGCCTCGCGTGACGTCTCGCTGTCCGTCAGGATCACGATTTTCGCAAAAGAGGGATCGGGCAGCTCGGGGGCCATTGCCAGATAGAAACGGGGCGAGCCCTGACCAATATAGGCCGTGACGATTTTGGCTTCCGGCTGCTTGCCCAGCCACGCTTCTATTTTTGCGGTAGCGGCGCTGGTTTGTGCAATCGAGGTGCCATAAGGCATCTGCACTTCAACCAGCACTTCCGGGCGATCGGAGGTCGGGAAGAACTGTTTTTTTACCAGCCCCATACCGAGCACGGCCAGAATGAAAATGGCGACCACGGACCCGGCCACGCGCCACTTTCTGGCGATAACGCGGCCAAGCAGCTGGCGAAAGCGGTTATAGCGAGGCGTGTTATAGATGGCGGCATGGCCGCCTTCCACTTTGGGGATCGCCGGCAGGATCTTCACCCCCAGATACGGCGTGAACACCACCGCCACAAACCATGAGGCAATCAGGGCGAGGCCGACAATCCAGAACATATTGCTGGTGTATTCCCCGGCGGTCGACTGGGCAAACCCATTCGGCATAAAGCCAATCGCCGTCACCAGGGTACCGGCCAGCATCGGCGCGGCGGTGTGGCTCCAGGCGTAGGCCGAGGCTTTGATTCTGTCGTAACCTTCCTCCATCTTCACCACCATCATTTCGATGGCGATAATGGCATCGTCAACCAGCAGGCCGAGGGCGAGGATCAGGGAGCCCAGCGTGACGCGGTCAAAGTTTATTCCCGCAGCCTCCATCACCACGAAAACGACCGCCAGCGTCAGTGGCACCGCTGCCGCAACCACCACCCCCACGCGCCAGCCCATGCTGACAAAACAGACCACCATGACCACAAGCAGGGCGACGAAGAATTTGATCATAAACTCATCGACCGAGGAGCGGATATTCACGGACTGGTCGGTGACTTTGGTCAGGGTCATGCCAAGCGGCAGGCTATCATTGATTTTCGCCGTCTCCGCATCCAGCGCTTTACCCAGCGCCAGGCCGTTCCAGCCCTCACGCATGACAACGCCCAGCAGCAGGGCGGGTTCATGCTGATTGCGTATCAGCATCGTCGGGGGATCTTCGTAGCCTCGTTCAACTGTTGCCACATCAGACAGCGTGAGCGTTTTGCCCTGGGCGACTAATGGCGTATCGCGGATTTTCTGCAGTTCATCGAACGCGCCGTCCAGGCGGATAAAAATCTGCGCGCCCCGGGTCTCAATGGCGCCCGCCGCGGCCAGGGCGTTCTGGCTATTGAGGGCATTGAAAATATCCTGCGGTGAGAGGCCCATCGTCGCCAGACGATCATGGGAGAAGGCGATATAAATCCGCTCGGCCTGTTCGCCGATAATGTTCACTTTTTTCACCCCGGGAACGTGCAGAAGCTGCTGGCGCAGGCCTTCGGCATCGCGTACCAGCTGCCGCTGTGGTTCGCCTTTTGCTTTCAGGGCAAAGAGGGCAAAGGTGACATCCGAGAATTCATCATTGATCATCGGGCCAATGACGCCCGCCGGAAGACGCAGGGATTCATCACCAAGCTTCTTACGCGCCTGATAGAACTCCTCCTGCACTTCAGAAGGCGGGGTTTTGTCCTGCAGTGACAAGGTGATATACGCCATGCCGGGACGGGTATAGGTTTCGGTACGGTCATACCATTTGAGTTCCTGCAGGCGCTTTTCCAGCGGCTCCGCGACCTGATCCTGGATCTCCTGCGCGGTCGCACCCGGCCAGACGGCAATCGCCGTCATCTGCTTCACGGTGAAGGGCGGATCTTCCGCGCGTCCCAGTCCAAAAAAGGCGTAAATACCGGCAATCGTCACCAGAACGATCAGAAACAGCGTGACGGAACGCTCGCGGACGGCCAGCGCTGACAGGTTGAAGCGGCTTTGGCTCATGGCGCGTTCTCCGCCGGAGCGGCATGGCGCTGTTCTGCCAGCCTGACAACTTCACCTTCGTGCAGAAGATGGGCACCTAACGCAACGATCTTCTCCCCGGGCTTCACGCCGCCCGCGATCTGGACCGCATCTTCGCCCACGCTCAGCACCGTAACCGGCGTCCATGTGACCTTTGCCGGCTGGGCGGAAATGCGCCAGACGCCGGGCCCTTTACCCGCATCGTAGAGTGAGGCCAGCGGGACTTGCATGGCCTGACCTTCCGCTTTCGGGTCTTCAAGGCTGAGCGTGACGGTCGCCCCCAGCGGCGCGTTCGCCAGCTGGCCAGCCAGCACGTAGCGTGCTTCATACGTACGGGTTGTGGCATCCGCGGAGTCAGACAGCAGGCGCAACGTGGCGGTGACCGGGTGTTGTTCACGGCCATAAAGCGTGGCCCGTGCTTCGCTGCCGACGGCAGGGCGCAGCGTCTCCGGAAGCTGCACGAGCGCTTCGCGCTGTCCCGCTCTGGCAAGGCGGATCGCCACCTGTCCGGCGCTGACCACCTGACCGGGTTCGGCAAGCGTCTCCATCACTACGCCGTCTGAATCCGCCAGCAGGACGGCATAGCCCGTGGCGTTTTGCGCCACGTTGGCCTGCGCCCGGGCGGCGCTGAGATCCGCCCTGGCCGTATCGGCCGCCGCTTTAATCTGATCGTACTCCGCGGCGGACACCGCGCCGGACGCCACCAGACCGCGATAACGCGCCTCATCGCTGGTGGCTTTTCTCGCCCGCGCCTGGGCAGCATCCACCGCGCGCTGCTGCGCCTGAGCCTGTAATTTCAGGTCAACCGGATCCAGACGCAGTAAGGGCTGGCCCTGTTTGACGGTCTGCCCCGTATCCACCAGGCGTTCGAGGATTTTACCCTGAACCCTGAAGCCCAGGTCGCTTTGCGTTCTTGCCACCACCACGCCCGTAAAGGTGCGAGCGGCTGGATTCGCCCTCTCGACGGAGGCGGATCTGACAAGCGGTGGCCTGGTGCGCGGATCGTCACTCGCGGAAATATCGCCGCATGCCGCGAGGGCAAACGGCAGAAGACATATGGCAAGGCGGGCTGAAGTGAGCCTGAGCATGGGAAACCCTTTTGAAGTAACAGGACAGTTTCCGCATTCTGTGATTAGTGACCAATAAAGTCAATGGTCACCAATCAGGGGGCCAGGCTTCTTAAAATCAGTGAGGAGAGAAGTACCGCCGCCGTTGGGGCAGTTTCAAGGTTGTACTGCAGCTGAACGGGGTTAATGTAAGGGCACATCACCATGTAAACGGCAAAGGTGACCTCGTCCAGCGGCGTCTTCCTTTCGAACTCTCCAGCCTGTCTGCCTTCGATAATGATGGTCTCAATCAGCTTCAGGAGGCTTTCGGTATACCTTTCCGTCGAAGGCCACTTCTCCCGTGACGCGACGGCGGCGATGTCGTAGAGCTTGCGATCGTGGAAAAACAGCTCGCTGCCGGCCTCGGTGAGCGACTTAAAAAGACGGCGGAGTTTTTCGCTGGCTGACGGCGCATCCTCAATGGCGGAAAGCACGGCCGCCATGATCAGCTCCAGGCGGTTAGCGCAGATCACTTCGCCGATAGCCTGCTTGGAATCGAAGAACTTATAAATGTAGGATTTTGAAAAACCGATAGATTTCGCCAGCTCGGCGACGGTGGTTTTTTCATAGCCGTAATGACCGAAGTGCTCAAAGGCCGCTTCGACGATTTGCTCTCTGACAGAATGGTCAAGTGGACCACGTATTGATGGGGCGTTCATAGTTTTAGTCATTATGTAAGCTTAGCGTGACGGGCCAGGGTTGGCAACGAGTGACCGTTTTGTACTTTGGTTACTGTTATGCTGTCTTACGTCGTGAAGACGGGACAATCGGCCAAGTGTAGTAAGTGTATCACTGTTTTTTACGTTAATGTTTTTTAAGCCAGTCGAGAAAAAACTGGCTGAACGCCGTAACCTGAAGCGGCTGCAGCTTGCGCTGCGGGTAAACAAACTGCAGCCCGACATCTTTGCGATCGTAGCGGCTAAAGCCGGTGAAGCTGTCGGCAAACAGCACCGTGAGTCTTCCGGCGTCAACGTCGTCTTTGACGTCCCACCACGATTTCCCGGCGATGCCCGCTCCGCCCAGGGCCCACTGACGAAGCAATGCCCCGTCGTCGCACACCATGGCGGGCTCGACGCGAACAACGCTTTCCTCTCCCTCATGTTCAAAGCGCCATTCGTTCATCACCACGCCCTGAGACTCCAGCGCCAGGCACCGGTGCCGGGCTAGATCGGCAAACGTGGCGGGGATACCGTGGTCGTTAAGATACGCCCCGGAGGCAACCAGCACCCGACGGTTCGGGCGGATGTTTCTGACGACAAGGCTGCTGTCCGGCAAATTGCCGAAGCGCACGCTCATATCCAGCCGGTTAGCGACCAGATCCTCAACGTGTTCTTTTAGCGAGATGTAAAATTTGACGGCAGGATGGTGACGCGAAAATTCAATGACGGCGGGGCTGAGATACTGTCTGCCAAAGTCCGAGGGCGCGGAAAGGCGAATATTGCCGCTGAGCACGCCCTCTTTTTGCGTCAGCAGCGACTCGGCGTGATGCACCTCTTCCAGCACGCGCAGCGCGGCGTGGTAAAACTCTTCCCCTGCGCGGGTCAGGGTGAGGGATCGCGTTGAGCGATGAAACAGGCGCGCCTGGTAACGCTCCTCAATCGCCTTCAGCCTGGCGGTCATCGTGGCAGGAGAAAGCGACAGGCGACGTCCGGCGGCGGAAAGACTCCCGGCCTCGGCAACTGCCACCAGTAAGGCCATGTCTTCGAGTTTACCCATTATTCATCTTTTCCGAAAAGTGCATCTATTTTTAGCGTAATTATCAAAATCAGATGCCGACTGTAAAGTGATTTCATCCAAACCATAAGGGATGAAAACATGAAACCTGCTTCACTCTTTGAACGCTACAGGCTGGGTTCGCTGGACCTGAAAAATCGTATCGTCATGGCGCCGATGACCCGCGCGCGCTCCCTTCAGCCGGGCAACATTCCCTCTGCGCTGATGGCGGAGTATTACCGGCAGCGGGCCAGCGCGGGGTTAATCATCACCGAAGCCACGCAAATCTCGCCTCAGGGTCAGGGATACTCCTGGACGCCCGGCATCCATTCGCCGGAGCAGGTTTCAGGATGGCAGCTCACGACGGGGGCCGTACATCAGGCGGGCGGGGTCATTTTTTCTCAGCTCTGGCACGTTGGGCGAATGTCGCACGCCAGTTTTCACCAGGACGGTCAGCCCGTCGCCCCGTCAGCGCTGGCCCCGGACGCGCAGGTGTGGGTGGTGAATGAGCGTGGAGAAGGCCAGATGGTTGACTGCCCGCAGCCGAGAACGCTCTCACGCAAGGACATTCAGAACATCGTCGCGGACTATCGCCAGGCCGCTTTGAATGCCGTTCAGGCCGGGTTTGATGGCGTGGAGGTCCACGGCGGAAACGGCTATCTGATCGACCAGTTCCTGCGCCAAACCTCCAACAAACGCACGGACGAGTACGGCGGTACGGTGGCTAACCGGATCCGCTTCGCCCAGGACGTGTTAAGCGCGATTGCCGGGGCGATTGGTCACGAACGTACGGGCATTCGTCTTTCGCCGTTTATTACCCAGCGCGGGATGAACGACCCGCAGGTCTCTGAAGCCATACTCGCGCTTGCGGCCTGGTGCGAACAAAAAGGGATTGCGTTTATCCACCTGGCGGAAGCCGACTGGGACGACGCGCCGCAGATTCCTGCGCATTTCCGTCAATCGCTTCGCGAGACCTTCAGCGGCACCCTGATCGTCGCGGGCAACTATGACCTTGCCAAAGCCGAAGAAATTCTGGCGGCGGGCTATGCCGATTTGATTGCCTTCGGACGACCGTTTATTGCCAACCCGGATTTGCCTCACCGGCTGGCGCACCGCTTGCCGCTGGCCCAGGTGCGCGACCCCGCCACGCTGTTTGGCGGCACCGCTACGGGCTATACCGATTACTCAACGTACACCCAGCAGGAGGAAATATTATGACCCGTAAAACCTTAATTATCGGCGGTGCTTCCGGCATTGGTTTCGCCGTGGGCACCCTGCTTGCCGGGCGCGGCGAGGAGATTATGCTTGCGGGACGCGATAGCGCGAAACTGGACGCTGCACGGCAACGACTGGGCGCTCATGCCGCGTCTGTTAGCACTCTCGTGCTCGATATCAGCCGTGAGGAAGAGCTTTTTGCGCTCAGTGAAACGCTGGGCGAGGTCAATAATATTGTCGTCACGGCGGGTTCACAGGCGCCGGGCGGGCTGCTTTCCGGACTGGATCTCCGTGCGGCAAGACAGGCCTTTGATACAAAATTCTGGGGAAGCCTCAATGTCGCCCGCTATCTCAGCGGGAACATCGCCCCCCGCGGTACGCTGACCTTCACCAGCGGCTTTGTGGCGCGCCGCACCGTGGCGGGCGCCATCGTAAAAACCACGATGAATGCCGCCATTGAGGCCGCGACAAAAGTGCTGGCGAAGGAGCTTTCCCCGCTGCGCGTCAACGTCGTGAGTCCGGGGCTGACCGACACGGAAGCGTATGCGGGGATGGACGCCGCCGCGCGGGAAAAAATGCTCGCCGGCGCGGCGGCAACCCTGCCAGCCAAGGCTTGGGGAAGGGCGGAGGACATCGCGCAAGGGTATCTTTTCGCCATGGACAATCCCTTTGTCACGGGGTCGGTCATTGATATTGAGGGCGGGGCGTTAATTAACTGAATCCCCACCGGTTTGAACCGCAGGAAATCGTCTGCGGGTAACGTAATACTCTGTTGAGAGACATCATGAAATATACGACGTGTTTTCGTCCAGCTGTGGCGATGCTTATTCTTGCCGGTTTGTCCGGCACCACATTTTCGGCGCAGCGGGAATGGCTTCAGCCGAAACAGCTTATTGTTGATAAGAGCTTGTCCCAGGCGCAATTAAGGGCGAATGAAGCCGTTGCCAGAGAATATGCAACGTTCTGGAATACGGGAGAAGAATCCCTGGCGCGTGATGCGCTGGCGGTGAATTTCAGCGATAAAACGCCCCCGGAAGGTCGTAAGCAGGGGCCTGAAGGCGCTATTTTAGCCTCCCGGGCGTTTCGTGCCGCCGTGCCGGACTTACGCTGTGACGTTGAGCAGATGATTATTTCAGGCACTCGCGTGGTTTCGCATTTGCATTTTTACGGCACATTCACCGGGACATTCGGCAAGCTGAAAGGAAAAGGGCAGAAAATAGATTTCATCGCTACGGATATTTATGAAGTCCGCGACGGTAAAATTGCGGCAAACTGGCATATTGAGGACAACCTGACGCTGATGAAACAGCTGGGCGCACTCTAAACCCATCACTCCGGGGCGCCCCGGAGTGATGTAAAAATCCTATAAGCCCAGATCGCTCAGCGACGGATGATCGTCCGGGCGTCTGCCCAGCGGCCAGTGGAACAGTCGCTCGGATTCTTTTATCGGCATATCGTTTACGCAGGCAAAACGGCGCTTCATCAAGCCGTCTGGGGCGAATTCCCAGTTTTCGTTGCCGTACGAGCGGAACCAGTTGCCTGAATCATCGTGCCATTCATAGGCATAGCGGACCGCGATGCGGTTATCCGTAAAGGCCCACAGCTCTTTAATCAGACGATAATCCAGCTCTTTTTTCCATTTCCGCTCCAGAAACGCCCGGGCCTCTTCACGGTTGGTGGCGAACTCTGCACGGTTGCGCCATTGGGTATCCAGCGTATAGGCCAGCGCGACTTTCGCCGGGTCGCGACTGTTCCAGCCATCTTCTGCCAGCCTGACTTTTTCGATGGCGCTTTCACGGGTGAAGGGCGGTAAAGGAGGACGTGTGTTCATGGCGGTTACCTCAGTGTGATTTTAGGTAGACAGATCTGTCTACTTGGGGTAATCTATGCCTGAAAAATAACGCTGTCAACACCCTTTTTGAGACTGTCGAAAAAATGAAAACTGAACACGCAGGCAACGAAACAAAAATTAGCGTCCGGGATAAAATATTACTCACGGCGCACGATCTGTTTTATTCCACGGGCTTCAGGGCGACGGGGGTGGATACGCTGATTAAAGAGGCGAAAGTGACGAAGGTGACGTTTTATCGCCATTTCCCGAGCAAAAGTTTACTTATTCTCGCCTATTTGCACTATCGGCATGAAATATGGATTAACTGGTTTGAATCCACGCTGCGCCGACATCTCGATGAAGGCGAAATACCTGCTGATGCGATTTCTGCAACGCTCTATGAATGGTTTGTTTCGCCGGAGTTCCACGGCTGTGCGTTTATTAATGCCAGCGCCGAAGCCAAATCCGAAGATATTGAAAGCGAAATAAAAGCGATATGCCGCGATCATAAAATCGAAACAAAGAATATTATTGCGTCGCTGACGACCATCGCGGATGAGCGCGTCGTCAATGAAATCATGTTGCTCATTGACGGTGCCATTATTCATGCGCAGATGGGCATGGAGACGGATGAGGTCATCACGTCGTTGAAGAGGGCGCTGGCAGAATTAATCAAGGGCTAGCGAGGATCCCCCCTTAGTCCTCCAGACGATGGCTGACAGGTGCATTCAACATTTGCGAATAACAGTCGGCTGGCGTGCGCCGAGGATGAACAATCCTCGGCCTCAGCATGTGCCGCTATACAATGCTGTAAACCCCCGCTCCCCAGTACCCCTTACCCGGACGAGTCTGTTCTTTCCAGCCTGATGCGATCAGTTCTTTTGCAATGAACCGGTTGATGACCCCGTGCCCCATGAGCAAGACGGGGCCGTCAGAGTCCTTCGCTACATTCACCAGGATTTCTGCCGCCTTAACGGCACGTTCTTTTGCGGCGCTTACGCGCTCTGACTCGCCAGACAGGCCGCAGAGCCAAAGAACGCGAAACAGCGCTGCCCAGTAAAAAGGCGATAGCCGTAACCCCGGAATACGGAACACCGGCAGCTCTGCTTCCCGGAAAACCTCATCAATTAAGCCCGGTTCACACCCCAGCGATTTCAATGATGAAAGGGCTCGCGGGAGAGGGCTGCTGAGAAACGTCAGCGCGCGGCACGCGAGGATTTGAGCCATCTCCGAAGGTCTGTCGCGGCCCGTTGAAGAGCGGTTATAGCTGTCGATCCATCCCACCATTTCCCTGTACGACACCTTTCCCGCGCCCCTGTATTCGGGTTCGCCGTGGCGCATCAAAATAATTTCCATATGTCTTCATCGCTCACCATCCATTCACCAGAGGCAGACTAGCGCGTTCTCACACTGATTTTCACCCACCCGTTTTGGAGTGTCAGGGCGGTGATCGCACTTATCAGACTTGTCGGTCTGTTAATTAATAAGTAGACTAGCCAGTCTTTTAAATGATCAAAGAGATAATTCAGTGTCAAAAATCACGTCATCTATCACAACACTCTGTCTTTCAAGAATTTTATTGACCTTTTTCTTCTGGATGGCAGGCTTTTATGGGTTGTTCAACTTTGGAGAGATTGTGCTGGAAATGGTGGATGTGGGTCTCCCCTGGCCCGTCTTATTCGCGACAGGCACCATTCTCTGTCAGCTTGTAGGCTCTGCTCTGGTGATTTCGAATTTTGCCGGCTACGGATGGATTGGATCGGCAATGCTGATTGTGTTTACATTACTCACCATTCCGGTGGGGCATCCATTCTGGAAATTTAGCGAGCCCCAGCGCACCCAGGAGTTTCATATCGCGCTTGAACACATAACCGTTATCGGGGGGCTCATGATGAGCATGCTTTTGTCAGGTCGTAAACGATGAGAGAAAAGGTTCGGCAGAAAGGCCGCCCAAAAGATCCGTCAAAGGAGCAGGCGATACTGCAGGCCGCAAGAAGCCTGTTTCTCGAGAAAGGCCTCGATGTCACGACGGAAGAAATTGCCCGCGTTGCCGGGGTGGCAAAAGCCACGCTTTATGCCAATTTCGCGGATAAAGATCTGCTTGTTGAGGCCGTACTCCGTAAGGAATCGGATCTGACCATCAGTGACAGTGATTTTTCCGAGCGGCATCATCTGTCGTTGACCGAGGTCTTAACCGCGTTTGGCAACCGTTTTGTCCGCTTCATCAACCAGCGCGAGCTGAGGGGCTGGGACCGCTTAATTGCCTCCGCCGCTATTCGTCATCCGGAGTTACCCGCGCGTTTTTATGCGGCAGGTCCCGGCAGGGCGCAGCAGATGCTGGAGACAATTATCGGTGAAGCCGTTGAAAAGGGCTTACTGATCGCGTGCTCCCCGCGCGAAGCGGCTGACGACCTGGCCGGGTTGTGGCTCGGGATGACAAGCCTTGAGATAAAGCTTGGCGCCAGAAAAAGCTTATCTGATGAAGAAATTGCTCGTCGGGTTACGCATGCGATCGCTGTTTTTATGTGCGCGTATTCAGTGGAAAAGCGCTGAGCATAACCATTTAGAGTAAAGGTAACGGAAATGAGAACACAGAAACGATGCCTCGGCTGCGTGGCTATTGTGGTTGATGACTACGATCGTGCCATTGAGTACTACACAGACAGGCTGGGGTTTACCCTCGTAGAGGATACGCCGCAACCGGGTAAACGCTGGGTGGTCGTCTCGCCCAATCCGGAAAGCGACTGCAACATTTTGCTGGCTCGTGCGTCTAACGAGCGACAGGAAGGTTTTATCGGTAATCAATGCGGCGGCAGAGTGTTCCTGTTCCTTCAGACGGATGATTTTTGGCGCGATTACCATGCCATGAAGGCAAAAGGCGTTCATTTCTGCGAAGAACCGCGTGAGGAAGAGTACGGTACGGTGGTGGTGTTTGAAGATATGTACGGCAACCGCTGGGATCTCTATCAACATGCCCAACGCGGGTGATTACGCGGGATACCTTCCATGACGCTTCGAATTCGACAGGCCACCGGGGCCGATTCAACGCTATTAAGCGAGTTGGGATATCGTATCTATCCCGCGCATTTTCAGCATTTGTGGGTATCAGATGCGGAGATGAAGGCTTTTCTGGACGCCGAGTATGCCCCTTCCGTCATTGAGCAGAGCCTGACCGAGAGCCATGTTTCCTGGTTTGTGGCAGAAACCGATCGGCCAGTGGGATTCATGAAAGTGACCTGGGACGCCATGCTTCCGGAAACGGACAAGAGGGGCGTTCTCCTCAACAAGCTCTACCTCGATCCTGCCGAGACCGGCAAGCACTATGGTCAGGACATGTTCAATAAAATTATCGACATGGCCCGGAGCAGGGGAAAGGACTCTCTCTGGCTGGAAGTGCTTGAGCAGAACGCGGGAGCGTACCGGTTCTACCAGAAGCAGGGCATGCTCTGCATCAAGAACGTCCTTTTTGAAACTGCCTCACAGCAGAGCATACTCAAAATTATGGGGATGTCTCTTTAGAACGCGCATGCATGTCCCGCTGTGCCAGCGACAGCGCGCTGGCGCTGGCGGGATCGAACAGCGAGATGCTCTCAATCTGGTTGAGTAAAATCACCTTGCGGAATGACATGGCGCTGCGGGGTTCCGAGTCGAGCGTAATGTCATGCTCCGCATACCACCGGCTGTAATTATCCTCGATGCGCAGGTTCATCGTCTTCGCATCCCGGTACCCGCTCAACATTGGGATCAGCACGATATTGGCCGTTTTTTCATATTCCAGCGTCGCGGTGTGGATCATACCCACGTATATCCGCCTCGAGCGGAGCGTGACCTGCGCCAGCTCGCCTTGCTCCATACACTGATAGAGCAGTTGCTCGATCCCGCTCGCCTGCGCAAGCCGTTTGTAGAGCTTTTTCCGGCTCTCGCCGTCCAGCCTGGCGCTGCCTGCCCAGTTAGAGCGGTAGAGACAAAACAGGATGGCAAACGCCAGCATCACCACCACCGGCGCCTGAATGCCTAAAAAACTCCAGTTCATAAAGTCGATTTGCCAGTCGGTGTATTTCGGTGAGGCAAAGTGGAAAGCGTTGTTGGCGGCAGAAAGGGTGAGCAGCAGCAGCCAGAGCAGCCCCGTAGCAATCACCCCCTGCAGAACGAAAATACAGCCGTAAAGCGCAACGAGAAAATAGACGTCCCAGCCAAAGGAACGCTTGATTTTAAAGCGGGTCGACAGGTCGCGGCTGGTGTACCAGTACCCGCAGACCATCAGCACCATAAATATCGCCGTTCCCATATCAGGCCCTCTTCAGCGCGTTAACGTGACGCAGAAAGTCCTGCCGCACCTCGTTGCTCTTGTAGTTCACCGAGGCGTTCCCGTCCTGGTCGATAATGATGCGGTCGCCATCTTCCACGGCTTCAATAATTTCCTGCTGACTCATCACCTGCAGTAAGGATTCCGGGCTTGAGAAGAGGGAGAGAAAGAAACGTTTCATGTCAGGCATCCTTATGAATAAAAAGGATAAGCCTGGAAGATGACCGCTGAATTTGCCTTAAGGATAACCTGAAAGTGAAAGCCGGGTGGCGGCTAAGCCTTACCCGGCCTAAAAACCGACAAAAGATTGAGTTATCAAGTTGTTGATATTTATGGTTAATAAAAAATAAATTTGCACAAACTTGGACAAATAACGTTAATTGTGTAAGTTTTAAGTATGCGATTACGCCACGTTGTTTACAGCCAGGATGTGACCCATGAGCACTTTGCCCTCTGTCGTGAGTCGGTTTGTCGAGTACTACGCCGCACTGGATAGCCAGCCGCCGTCCGCGCTGGTCGGGCTTTACCATTCAAATGCCACGCTTGTCGATCCGTTCGGCGAGCACGACGGTATCTTTGCGCTTCAGCGCTATTTCACCCATCTGCTGGCCAACGTCGAGAACTGCCGTTTTTCTATCGACCCGCCGCTCTGCAGCGGGAACCGGTTTGTTGTCACCTGGGTGATGCACTGGTCGCATCCGCGCATTGCCGGAGGCGAACCGCTCGATCTGCCGGGGTGCTCGGTGGTGGAGACGGAAAACGATCTCATCACCCACCAGCGCGACTACTACGATGCGGGAGAGATGATCTACGAACATCTTCCTCTGCTGGGCTGGGCGGTACGCGGCGTGAAGCGGAGGGTCAAATCATGAAGACGGTACTGATTACCGGTGCTAGTTCGGGCATTGGCGCCGGGCTGGCGAAATCCTTCTCCGCTGACGGCTATCATGTGATTGCCTGCGGGCGCGATCCGGCGCGTCTGGAAGCGCTGCATCAGACCTGCCCCAATCTCACCGTTCGCCTGTTCGATATGACGGACCGGGAGGCCTGCCGACAGGCGCTGACCGGCAGCTACGCCGATCTGATTATTCTCTGCGCCGGTACCTGCGAATACCTCGACGGTGGCGTGGTGGATGCAGCGCTGGTGGAGCGGGTCATGAACACCAATTTCCTCGGGCCGGTGAACTGCCTTGAGGCGCTGCAGCCGCAGCTGGTTCGCGGCAACCGCGTGGTGCTGGTGAGCTCGATGGCCCACTGGCTGCCTTTCCCTCGCGCAGAGGCCTACGGTGCGTCCAAAGCGGCGCTGAGCTGGTTTGCCGAAAGCCTGCGCCTGGACTGGGAGCCAAAAGGGATTACCGTCACGGTTGTCTCTCCGGGCTTCGTCGATACGCCCCTGACGCGGAAAAACGATTTTGCCATGCCGGGTCGGGTGACCGTCGATGAGGCGGTGAAGGCGATCCGTATCGGGCTGGCGGCCGGGAAAATGCACATCGCGTTTCCTGCCGGATTTGGCTTCATTTTGCGGCTGCTCTCAGGGCTGCCTGCTTTTCTTCAGCGCACGCTGCTGCGCAGGATGGTGCGTTCATGAACATTGCAATTATCGGCAGCGGCATTGCCGGGCTGACGTGCGCCTGGCGACTGGCCGGGCACCATCAGGTGACCCTGTTTGAAGCGGGATCCACACCGGGCGGCCATACCGCAACGGTTGACGTGACGACGCCACAAGGCACATACGCGATCGATACCGGGTTTATCGTCTACAACGACCGCACCTATCCGCGCTTTATGGGCCTGCTCAGCGAGCTGGGTATCAGCGGGCAAAAAACCCAGATGAGCTTTTCAGTACACAACCCGGAGACGGGGCTGGAATACAACGGCCACACCCTGACGTCGCTGTTTGCCCAGCGCCGAAATCTCGTCAATCCGACATTCTGGCGGCTGCTCGGTGAAATCGCCCGCTTCAATCGTCTGGCAAAACAGGCGCTGGACGGGGAAGTGGACCCGAACGCCACGCTGCAGACGTTTCTGGACCAGCACGGCTTTACGCCCTTTTTTGCGCGCCACTATATTCTGCCGATGGGGGCCGCCATCTGGTCATCCTCGCTGCAGGAGATGAAGCGTTTCCCGCTGCCGCTTTTTTTACGTTTCTTCCAAAACCACGGTCTGCTGGATATCACCCATCGCCCGCAGTGGTACGTGGTGCCGGGCGGCTCGCGAGAGTATATCCGCGCGATGCTGGACAAACTGGGCGATCGGCTGACGCTGCATCTCAATTCACCGGTGCAGCGGGTGAGCCGCCACGAGGACGGGGTCTCGCTCCAGCTTGAAAACGGCAGCCATACCTTCGACCAGGTGATATTTGCCTGCCACTCCGGCAGTGCTCTGGCGATGCTTGACGACCCGACCTCCGCAGAGCGCGAGGTGCTGGGCGATATCGGCTGGCAGCGCAACGAGGTGGTGTTGCACAGCGACCCACGCTGGCTGCCGGTGCGGCCGCGCGCCTGGGCGAGCTGGAATTACCGGCTGAGCGCGCAGGCGCAGGCCAGCGCCTGTGTGACCTACAACATGAACATTCTGCAGGGGCTGCCTGCGGGCAGTCCGCTGTTCTGCGTCACCCTGAACCCGGACGCGGCGGTGGATGAGCGCTTCGTTCTGCAACGCTTCGTTTATGAACATCCGCTGTTTAACCCGCAAAGCTGGCGGGCGCAGGCGCGGCGCGG
Organism: Enterobacter sp. fkY84-1; assembly: GCF_052974705.1. Taxonomy (NCBI): domain Bacteria; kingdom Pseudomonadati; phylum Pseudomonadota; class Gammaproteobacteria; order Enterobacterales; family Enterobacteriaceae; genus Enterobacter; species Enterobacter sp. fkY84-1. The sequence continues at coordinate 2,186,354 of NZ_CP169393.1, forward strand.
CGAGATCAACGGTCACCGGCGGAGCTGGTTCTGCGGAGCCTACTGGTACAACGGTTTTCATGAGGACGGGGTGCGCAGCGCGCTGGACGTGGTCAATGCGATAGCGGCCGGGGAGGAGAACTGAGATGAACAGCTGCCTCTATCACGGCGTATTGCGCCACCGCCGCCTTAAGCCGAAAACCCATGAATTTCGCTACAGCGTCTTTATGGCCTGGCTGGATCTTGATGAGCTGCCGCTGCTGGCGTCCGTCGGCGTGCGCCGCAATCGCTTTGCCGCCGCCGCGTTCCACGACGCGGACTATCCGCTCGGCACGCCGCTCAAAGAGAACGTGCTCAGCAGGCTGGAGAGCCTGACCGGGGAACGGCCGGACGGGCGGGTCATGCTTCTGACGCAGTTGCGGTATTTCGGGTTTCATTTTAACCCGGTCAACTTTTACTACTGCTATGACGGGAAGGGGACTCTGCGCTGGGTACTGGCGGAGGTTCGCAACACGCCGTGGAACGAGCGTCATTATTACGCGGTCGACGGGCAACATGCCCGGCCCACGGAAAAAGCGTTTCACGTTTCCCCCTTCAACCCGATGGACATGATCTACCACTGGCGCTTCAACGATCCGGATAACACGCTGCATATGCACATTGAAAATCATCAGGAAGCGAAGGTGTTCGACGCCACGCTCGCCCTGCGCCGGGAGCCGCTGACCCGTCCGGCACTGCGCGCGCTGCTGCTGCGCATCCCGCTTATGACCCTGAAAACCGTTTTCGCCATTTACTGGCAGGCGCTGAGGCTGTGGCTCAAGCGCGTGCCGCTGTATAACCATCCCGTCAGCAGGAGTGAACGCTCATGACCGATCCCGTCTTTGCGTTAGAACCCGATATCCCGCGCAATGTCCGCCTCGCGCGATGGCTGCTGTTTCGTCTGTTAAGCGGCATCCGCGGTGGTTCGCTCACCCTGCGTGAAGGGGCGCAGACCTTCCATTTTGGCGAGCCATCCTCCACGCTGCACGCCGACGTGCAGATTCTCACGCCCGCCGTCTACTGGCGCGTCTTAACGGGCGGGAGCCTTGCCGCCGCTGAAGCCTGGATGGACGGCGAATGGGAAACCGCGCAGCTCACGCCGCTTCTGCAAATCCTGGCCCTCAACGGCGAGGTGCTTGGCCGTCTTGAGAAAGGGTTCCGGCTGCTTGGCCGACCGTTGGAGCGTTTTCGCCACTGGACGCGGCGTAACTCCCGCGCGCAGGCGCGTGAAAATATTGCCGCCCACTACGACCTGGGCAACACCTTCTATGCCCATTTTCTGGACAGGGAACTGCTTTACTCCAGCGCGCTCTTTACCGCAGACGAGCAGGATCTCACGACGGCTCAGCAGGCCAAAATGGCGCGCCTGTGCGACCAGCTGGCGCTTAGCGAGGCCGACCACCTGCTGGAAATCGGCACCGGCTGGGGGGCGATGGCGGAATACGCGGCCCGTCATTATGGCTGTCGGGTGACTACCACCACGCTGTCGCAGGAGCAATACGTCTGGGCAACCGAGCGGATCGCCCGCGCCGGGTTGCAGGATCGTGTTGAGGTGCTGCTCTGCGACTATCGCGACCTCACCGGGCAGTACGATAAGCTGGTCTCAATAGAGATGATTGAAGCCGTCGGGCAACGCTATCTGCCTACATTCTTCCGGACCTGTCAGGCGCGGCTGCGCCCGGGGGGACGAATGGCGATTCAGGCCATCACCATTCAGGACCAGCGCTATCGCGACTACAGCAAAAGCGTCGATTTTATTCAGCGCTACATTTTCCCCGGCGGCTTCCTGCCGAGCATCACCGCCATGAACGAGCTGATGACGCGCCACACCGATTTCGTGGTGCGCAATCTCTTCGACATGGGGCCGGACTACGCCCGCACGCTGGCGCACTGGCGGCAGCGCTTTGTCCACGCCTGGCAGGAGATTGAAAAGCTCGGCTTTGATGAGCGGTTCCGCCGCATGTGGCTTTATTACTTTGGCTACTGTGAAGCCGGGTTTAACGCCCGCACCATCAGCGTGGTGCAGCTGACCGCAGAGCGCGTATGAGACGATATCTTCAGGTCTTCCTGCTGGCCGTCGCGTTCGATCTCTACTGGGCGCTGGTGGTGCTCTTTCGCGAACAGGGCCTGATTATCTGGCTCGGGCTGGCGATCCTGGCGTGCCTGCTCTTGCCGTCTGTATATCGTTTTTACGCTATTGGGCTGGCCGCGGCGGGCAGTTTGCTGGATACGCTCTGGGCGCTGACGGGGCTGATCGCCTTCACGGGTGATGCCCTGATGCCGCTATGGATGGTGGCATTATGGCTGATGTTCGCCGCCGTCTGGACGCAGCTTACGCGCACCACCACGTTACCCGGCTGGCTGCTCACCCTGCTGGCCGCCGTGGGAGGGCCGGTGGCGTACCTGATTGGCGAGCGGCTGGGTGCCATCACGTTTCTGGAGCCGACCTTTATCGTCATCAGCTGGATGGCGCCGGGCTGGCTGGTGTTGATGCTGTTTTTCCACCTGCTGATGGGGAGACAAAAATGAGAGCTGCGGTTTTGTTGCTTTGTCTGACGCTGGTTGTTCCTGTTGCCCAGGCCGCCGACTGGCTGGCGTGGCGGAAGGTGGGTGACGCCACGCTCACCTGGGGGCCGTTCACCGTCTATACCTCCCAGCTGCGTACGCCGGACGGGCGTTACGGTCGGGAGAACCAGGATCAGGCGCTGATTATTACCTATGCGCGCGATATCGATCGCGATGAGCTGGTCGAGGCGACCCGCGACCAGTGGCTGGCGCAGGGGATCCTGCAACGGGAACCCCGAAGCGAAGCCTGGTTACAGATGCTCCGCTCTCTGTGGCCGGATGTCCGGCCGGGCGCACAGCTGGCGTTTGTGCTCGACGACGGGCAGGGGCAGTTCTGGTATCGCGCGTCAGCGGCGCAAAAAGCCTTTATTCCACTCGGACCGCGTCAGTCAGAAGCGTTCAGCACCCGCTTCCTGGCCATCTGGCTCGATCCTCGCACGCAATACCCTGAGCTGCGTCAGCAGTTAATCGGAGGCCAAAAATGAAACGTATCCTGATGATGGCGCTGGCATTGACGATGCTGCTGGCAGGCTGTAGCACGGAGGTGACCGAGTATCGCCAGCAGCAGCCGCGGCTGGATATCTTCCACTACTTCCAGGGCAAAACCGAAGCGTGGGGGATGGTGCAGGATCGCAGCGGCAAGCAGATCCGCCGCTTTCACGTTGAGATTGCCGGGGACGTTATCGGCGATACGCTGACGCTGAACGAGCACTTCGTTTACGACGATGGCGAGAAGCAGCAGCGGGTCTGGCATATCCGCCGCGTGGGGAGCGATCGCTACGAAGGCACGGCGGGGGACATTGAAGGGGTAGCAACGGGGCAGGCCGCCGGCAACGCGTTCAACTGGCATTACAGCATGAACGTGAAGGCCAACGGCAGCACCTGGCTACTGAACTTTGACGACTGGATGTACCTGCAGGATGAGAACCATCTGTTTAATAAAACCGAGATGAAGAAACTGGGCGTCACCGTCGCCACGGTGACGCTGTTCTTTACCCGTAAGACCTCAGCTTAGTCGCGGACGCTGCCGGTTTTGCTGCTGGAGTAGATGAAGTACAGGGCAATCCCCAGGCATACCACCGCGCTCAGACGGCTCGGTGAAAACGAAATGGCGGGATTGCCCAGCCAGCCAAAGTTATCAATCAGCATACTCATGGCGAGCTGGCCGAATATCACCGCCACCGTGGCGACGGCGGTGCCGATGCGCTGCACCGCCACGACCATAATCACGATATAGGGCACGCCAAACATCGCCCCGAGGAGCTGCCATTTCGGCACGTCCAGCAGCGTGACCGCCTGCTTAGGCTCAAAGAAGAAAATGAGCAGGGCGGTCACCAGCGCGCCGACGGAAAACGTTAGAAACGCGCTCTTGAAAACGCCCACGCTGCTGCCGAGCTGCCCATTAATTGCGGCCTGTATGCTCAGCGTCGCGCCGCCGCAGATGGCCAGAATTATCATCATCAGTGTCATGTGTTTACCCCTTTGCGACCAGTACCAGTGCGGCAATAATAAAAACCAGCGCCACGATGCGTCTTGCGTTTATCTTCCTGTGCGGCGTACCCAGCAGGCCAAAGTGGTCAATGATCAGGCTTTTAAAAACCTGACCTGCCAGAATGCCAATCATCGTCAGCGCGATGCCGATAGTCGGCGTGGCGAGCGTCAGTATGACGACGTAGATCGGACCCAGCACCCCGCCGAGGAGCTGCCAGCCGGGCTGTGCGAAAAACGACGGGCTGTTGCGCGGGCTGAAAAACAGCATCAGCAAAAACGTCAGCGCGGCGCCGACGCCAAAAATGCTGAACGTCGCCCATAAATCCCCGACTTTTCCCCCCAGGGGGCCCAGCAGTCCCGCCTCGACGGAGAGGCCCATCCCGCCAGCGATCACCAGTAAAATCAAAAACAACTGCATTCTTCTTCCTCCGTTTTCAGGCGAAGAAGATTACGTGGGTTGTGCAATGAGAAAAATGCCATAATGGTGTAAAAACCTTTGCAGGATATGCATTAATGGTTGACGCCAGCAACATCAACATCCGCGCGCTGCTGATCTTTATCGACGTGTATGAAGCGCAGAACTTCTCCGTCGTGGCGCGGCGGCAGGGGATATCGGCCTCGCAGATATCGCGCGTGATCCACCAGCTCGAGGATGCGCTCGGGCAGCAGCTTTTCTATCGCAATACGCGGGCCGTCATTCCCACGGAAAGCGGTCATCTGTTTATTCGCTACGCCCGGTCGATGGCGGAGAATCTTGAAGAGGCGCGCCGGGAGCTGGACGCACGTGCGGTGGAGCCGTCCGGTGCGATCCGCATTAACGGACCGGTGTTTTTCGGCCAGAAGCACATAGCCCCAGGACTTCCCGGCCTGTCGGCACGCTATCCTCGCCTGAGCGTAGAGCTGACGCTGACCGATGATTTTATCGACCCCCACCGGGATGCGGCAGACCTTATCTTCCGCATTGGCGTGCTGACGGACTCGTCGTTTCGCGCGCGGGTGTTTGGGCAGCAGGTGTACCATCTGGCCGCGTCGCCAGACTACGTGCGTAAACACGGTGCGCCAGAAGTGCCGGACGATCTGAACCGCCATCATTGCCTGGTGTATCGCGGATCGTCAGGGCCTAACCGCTGGCTGTTGCGCAGGGCGGGCGAGGCGTGGACACACTATCCCGTGACGCCATTGATGACCTCGAATAATGCGGAAGCGTTGCTGGCTGCGGCGCTTGGCGGGATGGGGATTGTGCTGTTTCCGGACTGGCTGGTGAGCGAGCCGCTCCAGCGCGGTGAGCTGATTCCGCTCCTGCCCGCGCTGGAGTGCGCCATCACTACGGAACAACAGGCTATCGCGGCGATCTACCCTGATGCCCGACATCCGCCCCTGAACGTCAGGGCGGTGATTGATTATTACGTCGAGCGCTTTGGTACGCCGCTGTACTGGCAGCGTAAGGGGATTACGCGCCAAGCTCCCGGCGGATAATTTCTGCGCCAGCGCTGAGAGCTTTAAGCTTGCCGTTGGCAACCTGACGGGAGAGGGGCGCCATGCCGCAGTTGGTTGACGGATAGAGCTTATCGGCGTCGACAAACTGCAGCGCTTTTCGCAGCGTATCGGCCACTTCCTCCGGCGTTTCAACCGTGTTGGTTGCCACGTCGATCGCCCCAACCATCACTTTTTTACCGCGGATCAGCTCCAGCAGATCCATCGGCACGCGGGAGTTGTGGCACTCCAGGGAGATGATGTCGATGTTAGAGGTCTGCAGCTTAGGGAAGGCCTCTTCGTACTGGCGCCACTCCGAGCCGAGCGTCTTTTTCCAGTCGGTATTGGCCTTGATGCCGTAGCCGTAGCAGATGTGGACCGCGGTTTCGCACTTCAGCCCTTCAATGGCGCGCTCCAGCGCGGCGATGCCCCAGTCGTTGACCTCATCAAAAAAGACGTTAAACGCCGGTTCATCGAACTGGATAATATCCACGCCTGCGGCCTCTAACTCTCGCGCTTCCTGGTTAAGGATTTTGGCAAATTCCCAGGCCAGCTTTTCGCGGCTTTTATAGTGCGCGTCATACAGGGTGTCGATCATGGTCATCGGCCCCGGCAGGGCCCATTTGATCGGCTTGTCCGTGAGCTGGCGCAGGTACTTTGCATCGTCGACGAAGACCGGTTTCTGACGCGCAACCGCGGAAACCACGGTCGGCACGCTGGCGTCATAGCGGTTACGAATGCGCACCGTCTGGCGGTTCTCAAAATCGACGCCGCTCAAGTGTTCAATAAAGGTGGTGACGAAGTGCTGGCGGGTCTGTTCCCCGTCGCTGACGATATCGATTCCCGCGCGGATCTGCTCATCCAGAGACAGGCGCAGCGCATCCTGCTTGCCTGCCAGCAGTTCCTGATCCTGTAACTTCCACGGTGACCAGAGCGTCTCAGGTTGCGCAAGCCAGGTCGGCTTTGGCAGGCTGCCAGCCGTTGAAGTCGGGAGCAATGTTTTCATAATAAAAGACCTTTTTTAATGTATTAAAGCGTGTAGTTATCAGACCACTGCTCAAGAATGTGTTTGTAAGGCTTAATAAAGTACTCTTCGGTAAACCGACCCTGTTCAATCGCCAGGCGGCTTCGCTCTTCCCGGTCATACACAATTTTGGTTAAGGAGTGATCCTGCTGGTTCAGATCCGGTCGGTAGCACAGCCCCGCCGCCGAGTTGGCGTTATAAATTTCCGGGCGATAGATTTTCTGGAACGTCTCCATCGTGCTGATGGTGGCGATCAGTTCGAGGTCGGTGTAATCACTCAGCAAATCCCCGGTAAAGAAGAACGCGAACGGCGCCACGCTGTGTTCCGGCATGAAGTAGCGCACGCTCAGGCCCATCTTCGCGAAGTACTGCTCCGTAAGCGATTCGCCATCCGGCTGGTACTCAACGCCCAGCACGGGGTGCTGGTTACCGGTGCGGCGATAGGTATCTTTGCTGGAGACGCTCAGGCAAATCACCGGTCCTTTTGTGAAGTTCTCTTTGTATTCCGGTGAATTCACAAAATGGCGGAAGATATTGCCGTGCAGTTCGCCAAATTTTTCCGGAATGCTGAAGTGCTGCTGGTTCTTGTTGTGCTCCAGCAACAGCACGCTGAAATCATAATCCCGCACGTAAGACGAGAAGTTATTCCCGACGATGCCAGGGATACGCTGGTTGTTTTTCTTGTCGACAATGGTGGTTTGCAGTATCTCAATGGCCGGGAACGGCTTTTCCGCGCCAATATTCAAATCGACAGAGATGATTTCAAGTTCAACCGCATAGCGATCGGCGTTTGGGTTATCCCAGCGCGCTAAGGCATTAAAGCGGTTGTTGATCATCACCAGCGTATTGCGCAGGTTTTCCTGACGCTTTTCTCCGCGCGCCAGGTTGGCGAAGTTGGTGGTCGTACGCGTATTTTCTGACGGATTGTAATTCTCATCGAAGCAACTGCGCTTAAGGGTATATGTGAAAGCTTTGCTCATTGTGGTTATGCATCCTAAGTTCATGTTGCTAAGAAGTTACCAATGCATAATTTATGCCTGAGCCCGTGGCGCAGGGGAAGTGACTTAATTTCAATGCAACATGAGGCATTTTCATGTTTAGATACGAAAAGAAGAGTAGCGCGGGTGGCGACTGTTTAAAAAGTTTTACGCATTGCTGTAAAGGCTAATACGGAAAATATGGTGTATTACACCGTAATTATGCGTCTGAAAGAAAGCAATCTATTAACCCCGCAGTTACGATTAATTGATGTTGCTTATTTAATTTTATAGAAATATTTTTGGTGTGAATTTTATATGTATTGTCAGCAATGTTGAGTTATTTGTGGTTTTATTTATTTTGCGATCTTAAACATGATTTCTTGCTATCTCATAATTATTTAAGCGTGTAGCATTTACCCGACGAGTAAAATTCTGAGGATACTATTGTGTACTATCCAAACTCCATAAGTTGGCCAGTGATTCGCGAAGGGGGACTTCGACGCCTCAGGCTTGGAGAAATAAATTTAGCGAGCTCGCTCTTTGGGTATAGTATTTACTATCATAAAGTATGGATTCACCTTGAAAGTTATCTGCCTTTTAATCTTCAAAACCCCGGCCAGGCAATGAGTCCTGATGGAGAAATGTGGTTCAGGTCTGAAAAATATGAACATGACTTTTCTATGCCTGTTAGCCACCCAGTGACTGATGCCCAACATCTTTTTATGCATGAAATGATGCATGTCTGGCAGCATCAACGTGGTATGTGGGTGCGTATGCGTGGTGCTTTCTCCTGGGCTGCTGATTATACGTACAGTCTTGATAAGACTAACTTACTGGAGTACGGACTAGAGCAACAAGCTTCGATTGTCAGTGATTACTGGTTATTAAAAAGCTATGGTTTTTGGGGTAACAGTCATCTCTTTGATTATAGAAACTATGATCCTGCTGAACCAGTAACGATATTGATTAAAAAGTATGAACGTATTTTAGAGGGGTTTCCCGGTTGAGATATATATCACTGTTGCTGTCTGCCATTTTTCTGACGGGGTGTCCGGGTAAAGGAAAAGAAGGCGCTGCGTCTGGGGAAAGACAATCTATCTACGTTTATGATGGTCTGGTATGCTTTACAGTCGATAAAAAAGATATCCTTAGTCGTTATGTACTGGCATCAAACGGCAAAGATTATTCTGAGTTATTAAAGGGAGACTTTTTAGCATTATCATATCCGAACACATGTTTTAACGTGAACTTAACTAAAGGTACTGTCTATGGGGCACATTATACGTTAAATAAAAAGAATTTTTATTATACTTTTATAATCGATAACCAAGGCAATATACTCGACTTAGGGAGAAAGTAGCATGTCATTACCCGCATACCTGTTTCTTTATGATGAAAACGGAATGCAGTTAAAAGGAGAATGTCTCGCGTTAGGTCGAGAGGGTGCGGTTGAAGTCATGAGCAGCAGCTACGGCATTAGCCAGCCAGTCGATCCTCATACCGGTAGAATGGGGGGTACCAGACAACACGAACCTTTTATCATACACAAACAGCTGGATAAACTTTCACCCCTGTTCGCAGTGTATGTTTGCGACGGGAGACGTCTGCAAAAAGCGGTCATTCGCTACTATGAGACAAACGATGCAGGGATTGAACGTGAAGTTTATCGGATATCCATGGAGAGTGTTGTCATCATGTCAGTGAATGCCAATCACACATATATACCTGGTTCAAATCATCATAACATGGTCGAGACCCTGAAGTTACGCTTCAACAGTATTGAATGGCACTACCTGGATGGCATGATTAAGTATGGTGATGCGTGGTCAAAACCAGCATCACAAAAACCGTAGTGTCACGATTTTACTGCTAATCTTTATCAATCAGGATCCTGGATGCGATATATGGCGCCCAGCCAGGATGTGTAACGTTTCATCTGCTAATGTCGCACTCTTTCCTCAATTCCCGCTATAATCCCCAAAATTTCCAACCGGTTTAGAAATAATCATGACAAAACTCACCTTACAAGAGCAGATGCTGAAAGCGGGCCTCGTCAGCAGCAAGAAAGCGGCGAAAGTGCAGCGCACGGCAAAGAAATCACGCGTTCAGGCGCGTGAGGCTCGGGAAGCGGTAGAAGAGAACAAGAAGGCGCAGATCGAGCGTGACAAGCTGCTGAGCGAGCAGCAGAAGCAGGCCGTGCTGGCGAAAGAGTTTAAGGCGCAGGTGAAGCAGCTGATCGAGATGAACCGCATCACCGTCTCAAGGGGCAACATCACCTTTAACTTCACCGACGGCAATGTGATCAAGAAAATCGAGGTCGACAAGCAAACCCAGGCTCAGCTGATCAACGGCCGCCTTGCGATTGCCCGCTTGGTCATCAACGCCAGCGGTGACTGCGAATACGCGATTATCCCGGCGGTAGTGGCCGATAAAATTGCCCAGCGCGATGCCGACAGCATCGTGTTAAACAGCGCGCTCAGTCAGGAAGAGCAGGACGAAGACGATCCGTACGCGGACTTCAAAATCCCTGACGATTTGATGTGGTAAACCACATTCAGAACGGGGCGGCGTGGCGGGCGTTAACCGGCTCGCCGCTCGCGGGATGAATAAAATTCAGCTCGCTGGCATGCAGCATCAGCCGGGGCGCGTCTTCAGCGCCCGGCACGTCAAGACCGCCATACAGATCGCAACCCAGAATCGGATGCCCCAGCTGCTGGCAGTGAATACGCAGCTGATGGGTTCGCCCGGTCTCCGGGATCAGTTTCACCCGCGTTAACGGTAATCCCGCCCCCTGATAAAACCGTTCCACGACCTGGTAGCGGGAGCGGGCGGGTTTACCGGTGGTGGTGCAGATCGACATCAGCGGGAACAGCGCCGGGTCTTTGGCAATCGGGGCGTCAATGACCCCTTCATCATTTTCCACGTGGCCGCAAAGCAGGGCGATGTAGACTTTCTCCACGCTGCGCTGGCTAAACTGCTGGCACAGTGCCGCGTTAATGGCCTTACTGCGCGCAACCACCATCAGCCCGGACGTGCCAAAATCCAGACGGTGCACCAGCGTGCAGCCCGGGAACGCCTGAACCAGACGATAGTGGACGGAATCGAGGTTTTGCGGATTTTTGCCTGAGAGGCTGAGCAGGCCGGAAGGCTTGTCGATCAGCAGCAGATGTTCATCCTGCCAGAGGATCTGAATGTCATCGTGACACGGTGGGGCAATAAAAGAATCAATGATCGCAGACATCAGGCCGCCCGGCTGGAGAGTGGGAGCGGATGATAACGAAATGCGGGAGAAAAGAAAAACCCTCCCACCGGGCGGTGGGAGGGTGAAGTCTTACGCGGCTACCAGGCTGTCGATGGCGGCTTTCGCGTCGGTCTGCGCTTTGGTCGCCACTTCCGGACCGTAAGCGATACCTTCCGCGAACACGAAGTTCACGTCAGTGATACCGATGAAGCCCAGGAACAGGCTCAGGTACGGCGCAACCAGGTCGGTTGGGGTATCTTTGTGGATACCGCCGCGGCTGGTCAGCACGATAGCGCGTTTGCCTTTTACCAGACCTTCAGGGCCGTTCTCGGTGTAACGGAAGGTTACGCCAGCACGCGCCACCAGGTCGAAGTAGTTCTTCAGCTGGGTTGGGATGTTGAAGTTGTACATTGGGGCGTTGATGACGATGACGTCATGCGCCTGCAGCTCAGCAATCAGCTCGTCGGACAGGGCCAGCGCTTCCTGCTGACGCGGGCTCAGCGGTGCATCGCTTGGGCGCAGCGCGCCAACCAGCTCGCCATCAAGCACAGGAATGGGGTTTGCAGCCAGGTCACGCACGGTGATTTCGTCAGCAGAATGCTGTTCACGCCACTGTTCAACGAAGTAATCAGACAGCTGACCAGACTGAGAGTACCCTGCCAGAATGCTGGATTTCAAAACTAATACTTTGCTCATGGGTGATTCCTGTTGTTGCATTTGATTGAAGGGGGTTGCCCCGTTGCTTGTTGACACTCTATTCACAATCCTGCCACAGAGATAGCGCAATATATCGAAGCCTATGTTCGAATTTTTTGAATAAGGCACGAAAGGCGTCAGTGTGGTACTCTATAGCAATCATTAAAAAGAGAGTTTATCAGGGCGTGTACTGCCCTTTAACGCTATGACAGAACAACAAAAATTCACCTTCCCGATGCTCCTGCAACAGCTCGATTCTCTGACGCTGCGTGATAAACAGCGCTTCGCCCGCCGTCTGCACGGCGTCAAGAAGGTTAAAAATCCTGATGCTCAACAGGCCATTTACCAGGAGATGGCGAAAGAGATTGAACAGGCGGCAGGGAAGGTTGTGCTGCGCGAAGCTGCGCGCCCGGCAATTACCTACCCGGAAAACCTGCCCGTCAGCCAGAAGAAACAGGACATTCTTGAGGCCGTACGCGACCACCAGGTGGTGATTGTCGCGGGTGAAACCGGTTCGGGGAAAACCACCCAGCTGCCGAAAATCTGTATGGAGCTGGGCCGCGGGATAAAAGGCCTGATTGGCCACACCCAGCCGCGTCGACTGGCGGCGCGTACCGTCGCGAACCGTATTGCCGAAGAGCTGCAGACGGAGCCGGGCGGCTGCATCGGCTACAAGGTGCGGTTCAGCGACCACGTGAGCGACAACACCATGGTCAAGCTGATGACGGACGGTATTCTGCTGGCGGAAATTCAGCAGGATCGCCTGCTGATGCAGTACGACACCATCATCATCGATGAAGCGCACGAGCGCAGCCTGAACATCGACTTCCTGCTCGGCTACCTGAAAGAGCTGCTGCCGCGTCGCCCGGATCTGAAAGTGATCATCACCTCCGCGACCATCGACCCGGAACGCTTCTCGAAGCACTTCAACAATGCGCCGATTATTGAGGTGTCTGGGCGGACGTATCCGGTTGAAGTGCGCTATCGCCCGATTGTGGAAGAGGCGGATGATACCGAGCGCGACCAGCTGCAGGCCATCTTCGACGCCGTTGACGAGCTGGGTAACGAAAGCGCGGGCGACATCCTGATCTTCATGAGCGGCGAACGCGAAATCCGCGATACCGCCGATGCGCTCAGCAAGCGCGACCTGCGCCACACCGAGATCCTGCCGCTGTATGCCCGCCTGTCCAACAGCGAACAGAACCGCGTCTTCCAGCCGCACAGCGGACGCCGCATCGTCCTGGCGACCAACGTGGCGGAAACCTCGCTGACCGTGCCGGGCATCAAATACGTGATCGACCCGGGTACGGCGCGCATCAGCCGCTACAGCTACCGCACCAAGGTCCAGCGGCTGCCGATTGAGCCGGTCTCTCAGGCATCGGCCAACCAGCGTAAGGGCCGCTGCGGCCGCGTGTCGGAAGGGATCTGCATTCGCCTCTATTCCGAAGACGATTTCCTGTCGCGCCCGGAGTTTACCGACCCGGAAATTCTGCGCACCAACCTGGCGTCCGTCATCCTGCAGATGACCGCCCTGGGGCTGGGCGACATCGCGGCGTTTCCCTTCGTCGAAGCGCCGGACAAACGCAACATTCAGGACGGCGTACGTCTCCTGGAAGAGCTCGGGGCGATTACCACCGACGAGCAGGCGACGGTTTATAAGCTGACGCCGCTGGGCCGCCAGCTCAGCCAGCTCCCGGTCGACCCGCGCCTGGCGCGTATGGTGCTGGAAGCGCAAAAGCACGGCTGCGTGCGCGAGGCGATGATCATTACCTCGGCGCTCTCCATTCAGGATCCGCGCGAGCGTCCGATGGACAAACAGCAGGCCTCGGACGAAAAGCACCGCCGCTTCCACGACAAAGAGTCCGATTTCCTCGCCTTCGTGAACCTGTGGAACTACCTCGGCGAGCAGCAGAAGGCGCTCTCTTCGAACCAGTTCCGCCGCCAGTGCCGGGTGGATTTCCTCAACTACCTGCGCGTGCGCGAGTGGCAGGATATCTATACCCAGCTTCGCCAGGTGGTGAAAGAGCTGGGCATTCCGGTGAACAGCGAACCGGCGGAGTACCGAGAAATCCATATCGCGCTGCTGACCGGCCTGCTGTCCCACATTGGGATGAAGGACGCCGAGAAGCAGGAGTATACCGGCGCGCGCAACGCCCGTTTCGCCATCTTCCCGGGTTCTGGCCTGTTCAAGAAGCCGCCGAAGTGGACCATGGTCGCGGAACTGGTGGAAACCAGCCGCCTGTGGGGACGTATTGCCGCCCGTATCGATCCGGAATGGGTGGAGCCGGTGGCGCAACATCTGCTTAAGCGCTCGTACAGTGAACCGCACTGGGAGCGCGCGCAGGGCGCGGTGATGGCGACCGAAAAAGTGACCGTTTACGGCCTGCCGGTGGTCGCCGCGCGCAAGGTCAACTACAGCCAGATCGATCCGGCGCTCAGCCGCGAGCTGTTTATCCGTCACGCGCTGGTGGAGGGAGACTGGCAGACGCGCCACGCCTTCTTCCGCGAAAACCTGAAGCTGCGCGCGGAAGTGGAGGAACTTGAGCACAAGTCCCGCCGCCGCGACATTCTGGTGGACGACGAGGCGCTGTTCGAGTTTTACGACCAGCGCATCAGCCACGATGTGATTTCCGCCCGCCACTTCGACAGCTGGTGGAAGAAGGCCAGCAAAGAGACGCCGGACCTGCTCAACTTCGAAAAGAGCATGCTGATAAAAGAGGGCGCCGAGTCGGTCAGCAAGCTCGACTACCCGAACTTCTGGCATCAGGGCAACCTCAAGCTGCGGCTGACCTATCAGTTCGAGCCGGGGGCAGACGCGGACGGCGTGACCGTCCACATTCCGCTGCCGCTGTTAAACCAGGTCGACGAGAGCGGGTTCGAGTGGCAAATCCCCGGCCTGCGCCGCGAGCTGGTGATTGCGCTGATCAAATCCCTGCCGAAACCGGTGCGCCGTAACTTTGTGCCTGCGCCAAACTACGCGGAAGCGTTTCTGGGCCGCGTCACGCCGCTGGAGCTGCCGCTGCTGGACGCGCTGGAGCGTGAATTCCGCCGCATGACCGGGACGACCATCGACCGCGACGACTGGAACTGGGATCAGGTGCCCGATCACCTGAAAATCACCTTCCGCGTGGTGGACGATAAAAATAAAAAGCTGCTGGAAGGGCGTTCCCTGAGCGAGCTGAAAGAGGCGCTGAAAGGCAAAGTCCAGGAGACGCTCTCTGCGGTGGCCGACGACGGCATCGAGCAGAGCGGGCTGCACATCTGGAGCTTTGGCCAGCTTCCGGAAAGCTACGAGCAGAAGCGCGGCAACTATAAGGTAAAAGCCTGGCCTGCGCTGGTGGACGAGCGCGACAGCGTGGCGATCAAGCTGTTTGATAACCCGCAGGAACAGCAGCAGATGATGTGGCGCGGGCTGCGTCGCCTGCTGCTGCTCAACATCCCGTCGCCGATCAAGTATCTGCACGAGAAGCTGCCGAACAAGGCCAAGCTGGGGCTCTACTTTAACCCGTACGGCAAAGTGCTGGATCTGATTGACGACTGCATCTCCTGCGGCGTGGACAAACTCATTCACGAGGCGGGCGGCCCGGTCTGGACGGAAGAGGGCTTTGCTCAGCTGCATGAAAAGGTGCGCGCGGAGCTGAACGACACCGTGGTGGAGATTGCCAAACAGGTCGAGCAGATCCTCACCACCGTGTTCAATATCAACAAGCGTCTGAAAGGGCGCGTGGATATGACCATGGCGCTGGGTCTGTCGGACGTGAAGGCGCAGATGGCGGGGCTGGTTTACCGCGGCTTTGTCACCGGCAACGGCTTCAACCGTCTCGGCGATACGCTGCGCTATTTGCAGGCGATTGAAAAACGGCTGGAGAAAATGGCTATCGACCCGCACCGCGACCGTGCGCAGATGCTGAAAGTGGAGAGCGTGCAGCAGGCGTGGCAGCAGTGGCTGAACAAGCTGCCGCCAGCGCGCCGCGACGATGAAGACGTGCAGGCGATCCGCTGGATGATCGAGGAGCTGCGCGTCAGCTTCTTTGCCCAGCAGCTCGGTACGCCGTATCCGATTTCGGATAAGCGTATCCTTCAGGCGATGGAGCAGATTTCCGGTTAAACCCTTGCCCGGTGGCGCTGCGCTTACCGGGCCTACGGGAGAACTGGTAGGCCGGGTAAGGCGTAGCCGCCACCCGGCTGGTTATCGTTCTACAATCGCCAGCGTAAACCCATCCCATCCCTTAATCCCCACCGTTTGCAGCGCGGTGGCGGTTAAGCGCGGGTTATCGCCCATCATCTCAATAAAACGCCGCACGCCCAGCACGCGCGCGTCGTCGCTTTGGCCGTTAATGACTTCGCCATCACGGACCACGTTATCGCCGATAATTACCGTACCGGGGCGGGAGTAGTGCAGCGCCCATTCCAGATAGCCGGGATTGTTCGGCTTATCGGCATCAATAAAGATCAGGTCGAACGGCGGAACCTCACCGAAATTCTCCAGCGAGCTCAGCGCCGGGCCTTCAATTAATTCAATGCGTTCGTTTAACCCCGCAAGCTGAATATTCTCGCGCGCAACGCGGGCATGCGTGGGATCGGCCTCAAGCGTAATCAGCTTACCGTCCGGCGGCAGCGCGCGCGCCATCCAGATTGAGCTGTAGGCGCCCAGCGTCCCGATCTCAAGAATGCGTCTTGCCTGCGTCATGCGCACGAACAGCGCCAGCAGCTGCCCCTGATTGGCCGCGACATCATGTTCAGGCAGCCCGGCGCGTTTGTTGTTTTCCAGCACCTGATTCAGTACGTCATCGTCAGGAATAAGTGACGAAATCATGAAATTATCAACTGCAGACCACTGTTGTTGCATAGATTGTCTCCTGAGGGGGAATCGCCGGGCGGCGGCTGCGCCTTACCCGGCCTACGTCACGAAATCCAGGCCCGTTAAGCGCCTTCAGACATTGGCCCAGCCGCCGCCCAGCGCTTTATACAAATCAATCTGCGCCAGCAGCAGGTTATTTTTCACCTGCACGACGCTGGTCTGGACCGAGAACAGCGTGCGCTGCGCGTCCAGCACGTCCAGATAGGAGGAGTAGCCGTTGCGATAGCGATTCTGCGCAATGCGCAGCGTCTCCTGGGCCACATCCTGCTGGGCAAGCAGCTCCGTCAGCTGTTCCTGATAGCGACTTATCGCATCAAGGCTGTTGTTCACTTCGGCAAATGCGTTACGCACGGTTTTTTCATAGGCGTACAGCGCCTGGTTACGCTGGGACTGAGAAATATCCACCTGCGCATTCAGCGCCTGGCGGTTCAGCAGCGGGGCGAGAATACTGCCTCCGACGCTCCAGAGCTGAAGCGGGTTGTCCAGCAGGCCGGAAAGGGTGCGATCCTGAACCGATCCTGTCGCGGTCAGGTTGATCGACGGCAGCAGGCTGGCGCGCGACGCCGCGAGCGAGGCATCCGCCGCCACCAGCTGGCGTTCGGCCTGAACGATATCCGGGCGGCGGTTCAGCAGCGTAGAAGGCAGCTGCGACGGCAGCGTTAGCGGCGTCAGTGCTGCAAAGGTTTCGCTACGCGCCACGTCGCCCGGGTTGCTTCCCAGCAGCAGGCTGAGGGCATTCTCCTGCTGTGCAATCTGGTGCTGCAGCACGGGCACCTGCGCCCGCGTTGAGCGAAGTTCGGAATCCGACTGCATCAGCTCCAGGCGCGAGCTGTAGCCCGTCTCAAACTGACGCTTCGCAAGGTTAAACGCCTCTTCGCGCGATTTCAGCGTGGACTCGGTCACCCGCAGCTGCTCGTCAAGCGAGAGCAGGGTGACATACCCGGATGCCACAGACGAGGCGACGGTCAAATCCGCGGCCGCGGCGGCGGCTTTTTGCGCCGCCAGCGAGGCTTCGGCAGCGCGCGAGGTGCTGCGGTTGACGCCCCAGATATCCACGTCATAGCTCGCCGTCAGGCTCCCTCTGTACAGCGTGCCGTAAACCGGCAGCCCGGTCGCCGCGGATTGTGAACGGGCGCGCGTCCCGGTTAAGCCCGCGTCGAGGGAGGGAAACAGGCTGCCGTCGGCCGCATAGACCCGCGCCTGATACTCGTTTATCCGTTCGCGGGCGATCAGCACGTCGCTGTTATGCTGTAGCGCCTGATCCACATAGCGGTTCAGGTGGTTGTCATGGAAATTACGCCACCAGAGCTGCTCCGCCGGGCTGGCAGGGCCGGAGACGGTGCGCCACTGGGTGGGGATGTGCAGCGTCGGCTGCGCCGGTTTGACGTCAACGGACTGGCATCCGGCCAGCATGACCGCCGCCACCAGCGCGGCTATCGGGCGAAGGATCATTGCTTCGCCTCCCGCGTATCAATGGTTACCTGCACCGACATACCCGGACGCAGCAGCGCGGCGTCCTCTGGCTTACCGAGCACCTCAATACGCACCGGAATACGCTGGGCAATTTTGACAAAGTTCCCGGTGGCGTTATCCGGCGTGATGGCGCTGAACTCCACGCCGGTCGCCGGGGAGATGCTCTCCACGCGGCCCTGATACGCCTTGTTGTTCAGGGCATCAACGGTGAACTTCACCGGCTGGCCGACGCGCAGCTCCGCGAGCTGGGTCTCTTTAATGTTGGCGATGACCCAGTGCTGCGGCGGCACCAGGGTGGTGAGATGGGTTCCGGCGGTCACGTAGGCCCCGAGACGCACGGCGATCTGGCCGAGCTGGCCGTCACGCGGCGCCACAATGCGGGTGTTTTGCAGGTCAATCTGCGCCAGCTCCAGCGCTGCTTTGGCGTTTTCAACATCCGCTTCCAGCGCACCGCGATTGACAATCACCGTCTGCAGATCCTGACGCGACATCTCAAGGGCGGCTTTCGCCTGGTCGATGTCGGCGCTGCCCTGGGCGGCACTGGCCAGCGCGGCGTCGCGCTCGCGAATGGAAAGCGAGCCGTCCGCCGTCAGCTCTTTCACCCGTTTTAAATCCGCCTGGCTTTTCAGGTTCTGGGCGCGGGCATTTTTCAGCGCGGCGTCATTTTTGGCGATCGTTGCTTCGGCGCTTTTACGCTGCTGCAGGTTGTTATTCAGGGCGGCAATTTTCATCGCCAGCTGCGCCTCTGCCTGATGCACCCGCTGACGATAGATACGGTCATCGATCTGCAGCAGCAGGTCACCTTTTTTGACCTGCACAAAGTCCTGAACCTTCACCTCGGTGATATAGCCGTTCACCTGCGGGCTGATAAACGTCGTCTGGCCGCGCACGTAGGCGTTATCGGTAAACTGCGCGTGACGGGTGAATGGCGGCAGTTGCCACGCATAAAGGATCACCAGCACGCCGACAATACCGATGGCGGCGGCGGTGAAAACGGAAACAATGCGCACATTTTTGCGGGTGTTGGCCTGCTCTTTGGCGGCATCCTGCTGACTCATAAACTCTCCAGAACTCTTTCAATTATTTGTTGCCGGTGGCGTTCTTCAGCGCCAGACGGGCAGTGATGCGCAGGCGCAGCAAGCGCCATAAAATCCAGACCAGCGTGGCGGCAGCGATGCTCGCCGTCAGCAGATAAGTATCGTTATAAGCCAGTATATTCGCCTCCAGCGCGGTGACCGTTTGCAGCTGCGTTATCGCCTGTGTTCCCAGCAGCGCGCTGTCGCCAATCAGGCTTTTGTACATTTGGGTATAAAGCTGAATTCGCTCGTTGACCAGCGGGTTGAGCGTGGTGAGCTGGTCCGCCAGCAGGCTGGAGTGGTATTTCTCGCGCCAGGTCTGGAAGGTGCCGAGGATCGCGGAGCCCAGCAGGCCGCCGAGGTTCTGGCTCATGCCAAACATCACCGAGAAGCTGACCAGGTTACGCGGGTCGGCGATCACCCCGCCAATGGCGGCCAGCATAGCGGGTGCCAGGAAGAAGGCGCTGCCGAAGCCCAGCAGGAACTGGCTTACCATCAGCTGATCCGGACGGGTCAGGTTGTTGGACTGGCTGTCCAGCAGCGAGGCAACAATCATCAGCGCCAGAGACGTGATGATTGGCCACGCCAGTTTCGTCGGCTTGATGGTGAGACAGCTGGTGACAATCCCGCAGACGATCCCGGCGAAAATGGACCACGCAAGGTGCGTCATCTGCTCGTTCTGTAAGCCCACGTACTGCAGCCAGCCGATGACGCCGGTGTTTTGCTCTGCCAGCACGATACGGATCAGCAGCATAATCAGCCCCAGGCGGACGATGCTGCCGCTCGACAGCCAGCGGGTGTTCAGCAGCGGGTTGCTGCGGTTATGTTCAAAGACGATGGCTGCGACAATCAGCACCAGCGATAGCGCCAGCGACCAGCCGATCCACGGCGCTTCGAACCACCAGTCAAGGCGGCCCAGAGAGAGGACGGCACAGAGCAGGGCCATCCCGGGAGCCAGTAAAAAGAAGGTGATAAAGTCTTTTTTCTCAAAGACCTTGCGCCGGTCGCCCGGCGGTAATTTTAAGGCGATGACGCAGGCCAGGGAGATCAGCGCCAGTCCCAGCTCGAAGAAATAAAGCCCGCGCCACTCGTCCAGCTGCAGCAGCTCGGTTGAAAACAGGCGCGCCAGCGGGATGGCGAGTGATGAACCGGTGATGCCGATGGTCAGCGCCTTCAGGCGGTGCTTCGCAGGCCAGGCCTGGATCTGATAGTAAATCCCCAGCGAGCTAAGCGCGGCGGCCACCATGCCGTGCGCGGCGCGCACCATCAGCGCCGAGCTGAGATCGTTTACGAACAGATGGAAGAAGGTGACCAGCACGTACAGCACCAGAAAGCCTTCCGTAAAGGCGCGCAGGCCGTACTGCTGGCGGAATTTAACCAGCAGCAGGTTGATGGAGATGTTGGTCATCACATAAACCGCGGGCAGCCAGGCGATTTCGGTTGACCAGGCGCCGAAGGTCCCCTGCAAATTTTGCAGGTTGGCGGTCACCACCGCATTCCCCAGCGCTCCCGTCAGGCAGACCAGCAGGCCCACGACGCCATAGGCAATGCGTTTTGGCGTACTGTGTTCGGGCGTGGAGGGCGAACCCAGCAGGGCGGGTTTCTCATGTGGCTGCCACTCGCGAGGAGCATAAGGGTCGCGTTCGGGCAGGCGCATAACGTCGTTTACCTTAGAAATGATTGAATAATTAGCGGGCTAGCGATTCTACGACTCCCGCAAATGATAATTCAAGTGAATATGATTTACGCATGTTAATCAAATGGTGAAGGGAAATTTAAAGAAAAAGAGCGGCCCGCAGGACGGGCCGGGAAGGGTCAGAGACGTTCGGGCTGCGCCTGGATGAGAGTGGCGCGCTTAACGCGGCTGGCGCAGAAAATCGCGATTAAAGAAATGGTCACCGTGACGGCAAGATACCAGGCCACCGGCACCCAGTCGCCGTCGTATTTTGCCAGCAGGCCGGTGGCAATCAGCGGCGCGGTACCGCCAGCCAGCGCGGCACCCAGCTGATAGCCGAGCGTAATGCCGGTGTAGCGCACGTTTGCGCTAAAGATTTCAGAGCACAGCGTGCCGAGTACCGCCGTGACAGGGGCCCACAACACGCCAAAGGCGATGACCGTCGCGAGCACGATACCCCATGTGGTGCCGGTATTGAGCAGCATAAACCACGGTACGATAAACAGGCCCAGCACGAAGACGCTGATTGTGTACATGCGCTGACGGCCTACCTTATCGGAGAGTAGCCCCATTAGCGGGATCATAATGGTCGCCACCAGGGCTCCCAGCGTCACGGCTTCCAGCGCCTGCGATTTCTGATACATCAGCGTGCTGGTGGCATAGCTCACCACGAAGGTCGAGAAAATATAGAACGGCGCGGTTTCAACCACCTTCAGACCGGCGGCAATCAGCACTTCACGCCAGTGATGTTTCAGCGTATCGCGCAGCGGGGCCTTCGCTACCTGACCGGACGCTTTCACTTTCTGAAAATCGGGCGTTTCGTCAATATCTTTGCGGATCCACAGGCCGAGCAACACCAGCACCGAGCTCAGCAGGAACGGGATGCGCCAGCCCCAGGAGAGAAAATCCGCCTCGCTGAACAGGGTCATCAGCGACACGATAAAGGTTGCCATCAGCATGCCGATGGTGACGCCCGCCTGCGGAATACTGCCGAAGAAGCCTTTACGTTTTTCTGGCGCGTATTCATAGGCCAGCAGCAGCGCGCCGCCCCATTCACCGCCGATGCCCATCCCCTGAATGATGCGCATCAGGATCAGCAGCGCAGGCGCCCAGAGGCCAATCATCTCATACGTGGGCAGCAGGCCAATCATAACGGTTGCACCTCCCATCAAAGAGAGGGTCAGCACGAGGGTTTTTTACGTCCGATGCGGTCGCCGATGTGGGCGAAAAGTACCCCGCCGATGGGGCGAATAAAGAAGGTTAATGAGAAAGAGAGATAAGAGAGGATGAGTCCGATCACCGGATCGACCATCGGGAAAAAGATCTTATTGAAGACCAGCGCGGCCGCCGTACCGTAGAGAAAATAGTCAAACCATTCAATGGCGCTCCCGGTAAGGCTGGCGATTAACACCTTTTTATTTTTACGTAACACCGTCGTCGTACTTTCATGTTCTGTCATGACCTGAAACCCCGCCACGTTGATGATGAGAGAGGTGTCACCTGGCGCGCTTCAGGTGCAACCTGTGATAATAAAAAAGGTTGTGAAATTGTTAAGTAACTTAGGGTTGGATGTTGTCTTTGGCAAGCGCAGGGGGGATAAAACTGGTCAGATCACGGCGAAATAAGCAGCGTTGGGTGCTTTTTCATGACGCCTGCACAATACAATGTTTTGTAGGGCTGGAAATCAAAAGCATAATAGGCAGGTGCAACCCGATGATTTTTGGATGTTTCTGGTTATTTCAGAAAAATGATAAATTCGGCGCTTCAACAACGTGAGGAGATCACCATGGTTCAGCCCCATTTTCCCGTTCTGGCGGATGCCACGCTGGCGGCCTTCAATACTGTCGGTGAATGGCTGGCGCAGGACGACCTGAGCGCGACGAGTCCGCTCCCGGAAGTCGATGCGGTGATTCTGGCCGGAAACGCGGTGATCCCCACCATTGACGCGGCCTGCCGTATTGCCGCCCAGAGAGATGTACCGCTTCTGATCAGCGGCGGCATCGGCCATTCGACCCCCTTTTTATATACCGCCATTGGCAATCATCCGCGTTACCACACCGTACCGGTCACCGGGCGGGCCGAAGCGAGCATTCTTGCCGACATTGCGCGGGCGTTCTGGCAGATCCCCGAGGCGCGTCTGTGGGTTGAGGATCGCTCCACCAACTGCGGTGAAAACGCGCGCTTTAGCTGGAACATGCTGAAACAGCATCATCGAACGACCGGGCGGGTGCTGGTGGTGCAGGATCCGACGATGCAGCGCCGCACGATGGCGACGTTTGCCCGCGTGTGTCGTGATGAGCCCGATTCACCGCAGTGGGTCAGCCATCCGGGGTTTACGCCGACGCTGCAAAACGGTAACGAGGGCGTGGAATTCAGCGAGGGCCACACCGGACTGTGGCCCGTTGACCGTTACCTTTCACTGGTTATGGGGGAGCTGCCGCGCCTGTATGATGACGCCAACGGCTA
Organism: Enterobacter sp. fkY84-1; assembly: GCF_052974705.1. Taxonomy (NCBI): domain Bacteria; kingdom Pseudomonadati; phylum Pseudomonadota; class Gammaproteobacteria; order Enterobacterales; family Enterobacteriaceae; genus Enterobacter; species Enterobacter sp. fkY84-1. The sequence goes on from NZ_CP169393.1 coordinate 2,209,393, forward strand.
TGGCCCGGCCGGGCGGGATTATATTGCTCACGTTGAATTCCCTGAGGCCGTCACCGCCGCGTGGAAACAGCTACAGCAGGATCCTGTCCTGAAGGGCGCACGTAAAATAATTTAGGCACGGAACAATCCCCTCGCCCCATTGGGGAGAGGGTGAGGGGGGTGGGAAAAATCACAGCGCCGCAAACTTATCCAGTGTCCGCACCAGCTGCGTCACAAACCCATACTCGTTGTCATACCAGGCAACGGCTTTCACCAGCTGAAGGTCTCCCGCTTCTGACACCTCCGTCTGCGTGGCGTCAAACACCGAACCATAATGCGAGCCAATCACATCTGACGACACGATCTCTTCATCGGTATACCCGAAGGATTTATTGCCCTGAGTGGCCTTTTTCAGCGCGGCGTTAATCTCCTCAACGGTCACTTTCTTGCCCAGAATGGCCACCAGTTCGGTCACGGAGCCCGTTTTAACCGGCACACGCTGGGCGTGGCCTTTCAGTTTGCCGCTGAGCGCAGGGATCACCAGACCAATGGCTTTGGCGGCGCCGGTGGTGTGCGGAATGATATTCTCTGCCGCCGCCCGGGAGGCGCGAAGATCTTTCCCGCGCGGGCCATCCACCAGCGCCTGGGTACCGGTATAGGCATGAATGGTGGTCATGGTGCCCACCTTAATTTCAAACGCGTCGTTCAGGGCTTTTGCCAGCGGGGCGAGGCAGTTGGTGGTGCAGGAGGCGACGGAAATAATGGTATCACTGGCGTCAATGGTCTCGTCGTTCACGCTGTAGACGATGGTTTTCATGTCCCCCGCGGGCGCAGAGATCAGCACCTTCTTCGCGCCCGCGTCCAGGTGCGCCCGTGATTTCTCTTCAGACGTATAAAAGCCGGTGCACTCCACGACGATATCCACGCCCGCGGCTTTCCACGGAATGTGCTTTGCCTCTTTTTCGGCATAGACCGCGATGGTTTTACCGTCAACGATCAGCGCATCCTCGGTGAAATCCACGCTCCACGGGAAGCCACCGTAGTTGGAATCGTGCCTGAGCAGGTAGGCCAGCACTTTGGGAGAGGTGAGGTCGTTGATGGCGACGACGGTATTACTGTCCTGGGTTTCAAGAAGGCGGCGCAGAACAAGACGTCCGATGCGTCCAAATCCGTTAATGCCAATTTTACTCATGGTGTTCTCCTGTAAACGTGTCGATGTGACAGTTTGAACTCATCCAGGCTTAGACCATCACGGGCAGGGCGGCAATTGAAGATGCTTCATGCGGGAGGATGTATTTGAAAAACCATACAGAAAAGTTAATGAATTTTTAAGGAAAGGAGATTATGTTGGCGCGGTAACTGTTTTTAATCGAGAAATCACATGCGCACTAAATATACAAGCCTGCAAATCGGCATCCACTGGCTGGTGTTTCTATTAATCATCGTCGCCTACTGCGCCATGGAGTTCAGAGGTTTCTTCCCGCGCACCGCGCGCCCGACGATCAACATGATCCACGTCTCATGCGGGATCAGTATCCTGGTGCTGATGGTGACGCGTCTGCTGGTTCGCCTGAAATTCCGTGCACCACCGATTCAACCGAAGCCAAAAGCGATGGTGACGGGGATGTCTCATCTGGGGCATCTGGTGGTGTATCTGCTGTTTATTGCGCTGCCGCTGATTGGCATTGTGATGATGTATAACCGGGGCAGCGACTGGTTTGCTTTTGGACTGGCGATGCCGCATGCGGCGGAGTCCAATTTTGACCTGGTAGATATGCTGAAAGAGTGGCACGAGACGCTGGCAAATCTGGGCTATTTTGTGATTGGCCTGCACGCCGCGGCGGCGCTGATGCATCACTATTTCTGGAAAGATAATACCCTTCTGCGCATGATGCCGAAAAAGCGTTCGTAGTCTTTAACGCTTGCCGGGTGGCGGCTATGCCTTCCCCGGCCTACGATGCAATTCCAGAATCGTAGGCCGGGAGCGCTACGCGTCACCCGGCTTGTTTTTTAACCCAACAGAGCACGCTCTTCAGCCGTTAACGCCAGCGTCTGCGTTGACCCCGTTTCCGACGACGTCACTGCCGCTTCCAGCACGGCCATGACTGCCAGTGCCTCAACAGGGTGGACAGGATTGGCGATTTCCCCGCGTAGCGCATCACGCACGTTGATGTAGTACTGACGCTGATCGCCTTTCGGGGTAGGGATCGTCTGCGATGCGCCGTCAGCGCCAAAGAACACCATGCTGTCGCTGTCTTCGCCCCAGGCCTCACTGCCGGGGATCACCCCGGAGAGCAGCTGTGCTTCCTGCTGATCGATTCTGGCCTTCACCACGCTGCCCTTGTCCCCGTGGACGGCAAAGCGCGCCGTACCGCCCGCCACCAGCATGCTGGCGTGCAGAATCACCTTATGCTCCGGGTAGTTTAAGACCACGTGCGCCCAGTCGTTAATTTCTGCACCGTCGCGCAGCGTCGCGATATTCCCCTGAACCGACTGCGGCAGGCCAAAGAGCTGCAGCGTCTGGTCGATAAGATGAGGACCCAGGTCAAACCATAAGCCACTTCCGGGGACGTTCTGCTCGCGCCAGCGCACGCGCACTTCCGGGCGGAAGCGGTCAATATGTGACTCCAGATGTTTAATCTTGCCGAGCGTGCCCTGCTCAATAATCTGCTTAATGCCGAGGAAATCGCTGTCCCAGCGGCGGTTGTGGAAGACGGAGAGCAGACGCTGCTTTTCCTCCGCCAGCGCAATCAGGTCGCGGGCTTCCTGCAAGTCGAGGGTGAAAGGCTTATCCACCACGACATGCTTGCCGGCGTTCAGAGCCAGCGTCGCCAGCGGGGCGTGCGTGGCGTTGGGGGAGGCAATCACCACCAGGTCAACATCAGGATGCTGAATAGCCTCTTCAGGGGTGGCGACCACCTCTACGTCCGGCAGATCGCGTTTAACCTTCTCTTCATCACGAGAAGAGACCACGGCCAGCTTAAGCCCGTCCACAGACTGGATTAACGGGGCATGGAAGGTTTTGCCCACAAATCCATACCCGATCAGCGCAATGTTAATTGTTCGAACTGTACTCATGAACTTCTCCACGTTAATTCGCGCACACCGTGACCTGCAATGCGCCAGGGTCCCCAAGCTCAGGCCAGGGACGATCTAAAAAGAGTTGTTGAATGTTGGATAACCCGGAAACCAGATACGGCTCGCAGCGGTTGACTTTCAGGTGGTCGGCAACAATCCAGTGCGCATGGCTTGCGTCAAGCATCGCGCGCTTAACCTCGGCATCCGCTTCTTTACCGGCGCTCAAACCGAGTTCGGCATGAATGGCGCACGCCCCGAGGATGGCGATATCTGCCCGATAACGGGACAGCAACGACAACGTGGCGCTTCCGGCAAACAGGCGCTGCTGGTGGTCCCATTTCCCCCCGAGCAGGATCAGTTCAACGTCTTCCCGGTCGCTAAAATGCTGGGCGATATCCAGCGACGTGGTTATGACGGTGAGCGGCCCGCGAAGAAAGGAGGCGACAGCCATTACCGTGCTGCCCGCATCCAGAAACAGGGTAGAACCCGCAGGGACCTGCTGGGCGACCTGTTTTCCGAGGCGCTGTTTGGTTTCCGGCAGCAGCGTATTGCGGCCCTGACGGTTCATGGCGGAAAGATTCAGCGCGATGGCTCCGCCGTGGTTCTTCTGCGCCAGACCCTGGTTCTCCAGGTCGGTCAGATCCCGACGGATGGTATCGGCTGAAACCTGCAGCTTTTCTGCCAGTTTGGTGATGCTGGCCTGGCCTTGCTCGCTCAGGATATCCAGAACGTGGCGCTGTCGTGCAGTTTTGTGCATCGGTTACATTCCTGCAAAATATCGCAATAGTTTGCATAATACAGCATTTTAACGCAGAGAGAAGGGCAACGTGGTTTTGATGTCGCGGAGTGAGGTGATGATTCAGATGCGTGATTATTAAAATTTTATTAAACAGGTATAAGCAAGCCGTTTTGAATGTTAATCATAATGTTATTGTTATGTTTTATTTAACGGTTTGGATTATGTAACCAGTGCAACACCATTGTCTGGAGTTAAGTTTCGACAAAATAGATATTTATAGATATTAATTGCTTTAATTAGTTTTTAAATAGCGATAAATCCCAATTCATCCTGTTTGGCTACTTAAATTGACACTTCTTTGAAAATCTTTGTGTCTGACCCGCGCGGAAATTAACGCAAAAATGTGCAGGGAGCAAATTAAGAATTTTCCTTAAATAACAGACGGTTTATATGTTTCATCTGAAAGGTCATTTTAAGAGTTTTGTCCAGAAACCCCATCTTTTTTCTTAATTGTAACACCACATTAACATTGTGGGTGTAGTGGCCTATAACACATTTTGTTATGCTGCTAACCACTTTAGGAAATAAGTAAATTCTTAATTAAATAAGACGCAGGCAGATCTCATCTCCAGGGGGAAATGGGTATGGGGAGTTTTACCTAAAATTCGGCAAGGATGCTAAAAAAGATATTTGTCTAATTATCTATACCTCTTTTTGGGTAATTGCTTCAGTGTCACTCAGAGTCAGGGAGATAAAATGACGATATTACGAAAGCCAATGTTACGCCGATTTACAGCAGCGCTGGCATTCATTTCATTAGCCATAAATACGGCGTACGCCAATAGTAGTCAGGTGGGTATTGCCCCGGTTGCCAGGACAACCTTAAAAGAAAGTATTCTTTTTGCTATCGATCGCGATCCGTCTATTAGTCAGCAGGCCGCGCAGCTCGGTATTGGTCAGGCACAAATAGATGAAGCGCGCAGCGGCTGGATGCCGCAAATATCGCTGAACGGGAGCACGGGCCATAGCCAGACCACCGATTCCAGCGGGTCGCTGAAGAATTCAGCCGCCTGGGGACTGAGCCTGACGCAGCTGATCTATGATTTTGGCAAGACCAATAACAGCATCAGCCAGTCTTCCGCCCAGCGCGATAGCTATCGCTACCAGCTGATGAGCACGCTCTCTGACGTGGCGGAAAAAACGGCGCTGAGCTATGTCGAGGTCAAACGCTATGCCGATCTGCTGCAGGCAGCAAAGGAGAACGTTCAGGCCCTGAAAAATGTTGAGCAGCTGGCAAAGCTGCGCGCCGACGCGGGCGTGAGCTCGACCTCCGATGAGCTCCAGACCCGCACGCGTATTGCCGGTATGCAGGCAACGGTCGCGCAGTATCAGGCCGCCTTAAACAGCGCCCGCGCAAGGCTTGCGGTATTAACCGGCATGCAGGCAGAAAACTATTCGCCTGTACCCGCAAACCTCGCGGTTGAACCTGATTCGCTCAACCGCATTGATTATTCGCTGATACCGGCGGTCATGGCCGCGCAAAACATGGAGCGCTCTGCCCAGTATGGCGTGGAGACGGCGAAGTCCCAGCACTGGCCGACCCTCAGCCTGAAGGGCGGACGTACCCGTTACGAGTCTGACAACCGTTCGTACTGGGACGACCAGATCCAACTCAACATTGACGCACCGCTTTATCAGGGCGGTGCGGTCTCTGCACGCGTGCGGCAGGCTGAAGGCGCGCGGGCGATGGCCTCCTCTCAGGTCGATCAGGCGCGTTTCGACGTCCTGCAAAAAGCCTCCGTCGCGCAGGCGGACTGGACCGGCGCGCGGGGAAGAATGGAGGCCGGGAAACAGCAGCTGGAAAATGCGCTGCGCGCCCGTGATGTCTATAAAAATGAGTACACCCTGAGCAAGCGGAGCATTAACGATCTGCTCAGCGTTGAGCAGGATGTCTGGCAGGCCACCTCGGCGAAAATAATCGCTGAGTATGATGGCTGGAGTTCGGCAATTAATTATGCTTCCGCGGTTGATAATTTAATGCCGCTTATTGGAATAGAGAAAAGCGCTGCCGCAAAACTACCCGATTTGAGTTAAAAAAAGACGCGTATTGTCGCGCAAAATAAGTCTGAAAATAATGGGTGTTTTTTCCCAGGGATAGCTACATCCGTCTGGTGGACATATCCACAGGAATCCGCACACCTGCAAGGAGAGAAATATGAGTAACATAAAGGTTGTTGATGTCATCATTCGCAAAACGGCGGAGAAAACGAAATTAACCGGCGAAGGAAATTTGTCGGTCTCTATTTCCTCCCCGAGCGTGATTGAAATCCAGGGTTCTGCTCAGGATGTGGTGCGATATGTCCGCCAGGGTAAAGATCTCCTCATTTATATGAAAGATGGCAGCGTGATTCGCTGCAATAACTATTTTGTTGAAGATCCTGAGACGCACAACCAGTCAGAGCTGGTGTTCAACGATCGTCAGGAACTGACGCATATTTCTTTTGCCGATACCGGGGAAGCGTCAGGCGTTGCGGTGACCGAGCTAACCGCGCAGGCCACACCGATTAGCAGCATTCAACCTTTCCTGGAGCAGGGAAGCGTCTTAAGCGACGCCCCGTGGGGCTGGATTGCGGGAGCTGCATTAGGCGGCGGTGCCATCGGGGCGCTGCTGGCAAACGGCGGCGACGGCGAGACTAAAACAAAAGTTATTGATAATACGAAAGAGGTGGAAAGTGCCACGCCAACCTTCCTGCTGTCGGATAAAGCGGGCGACAAGCAGGGCGTGCTGACTGCAAACGCGATCACGGACGACAACACGCCAACCTTTAGCGGTACCGGCCAGCCGGGCGCGACCATCCAGATCAAAGACAGCAGCGGCAGCACCATCGCCAGCGCCATGGTCGGTAAAGAGGGCACCTGGACGGTAAAATTACCGACCCAGACGGACGGGGAACACACCTGGTCGGTGGTGCAGATCGACGGCAGTAAAACCACCGATGCGGGCAACATTACCGTAACGGTCTCGACCGCCGAGGCCGCCATTACGCTGGCTACCACGGCGGGCGACAACGTGCTTAACGCCAGCGAGCAATCCGCGGGCTTTACGCTCTCCGGTGCCAGCAAGAATCTGGCGCAGGGTACCGCACTCACCGTGACGCTGAACGGTAAAACCTATACGACGGAAGTGGGGGCTGACGGGACGTGGAGTGTTAACGTGCCCGCGGCTGACGCGCAGGCGCTGGGCGATGGCACCTGGACGGTCAACGTCAGCGGCAAAGACGCGGCGGGTAACACCGTGAGCGGCAGCCAGACAATCGGCGTGGATAGCGTCGCGCCAACCCTCTCTGTCGATACCCTCGCGCAGGACAACATCATTAATGCCGCCGAGCACAGCCAGCCGCTGACGCTGACCGGCAAAACGACTGCGGAAGCCGGTCAGATCGTCACGGTCACGCTGAACGGTAAAAACTACAACGCCACGGTGGGCAGCGACGGTACCTGGTCCGTCACGCTTGCTGCGGACGACGTGCAGGCGCTCAACGAGGGTAATCACACCCTGACGGTGAACGTCAGCGACAAAGCGGGCAACGGTTCGTCTGTCACCGCAGATTTCACGGTGGATACCACCGCGCCGGTGGTCACCATCGATACCGTGGCAGGCGACGACATACTGAACACCAGCGAACAGGGCCAGGCGCAGATTATTTCCGGGCAGACGAGCGGCGCGTCGGCAGGCGATGTGGTCACCGTGACCGTTGGCGGCCAGTCCTTCACCGGCGTGGTGCTGGCGGACGGCAGCTGGAGCGTGGGCGTTCCGGCACCCGTGCTGGGCGCGCTGGGTGAAGGCAACCACACGATTTCAGTATCCGTGACCGACGCGGCGGGCAACACCGGCAGCGCCACGCACGGCATTACGCTGAGCGGCAACCCGCCAGAATTTACGATTGACGCCATTAGCCAGGACAACGTGCTGAATGCCCAGGAGGCGATGCAGCCGCTGAGCCTGACCGGTACCAGCAACCTGCCTGACGGCAGCGCCATTACCGTGACGCTGAACAACGTCAGCTATCAGGCCACCGTTGAAAACGGCATCTGGGCGGTCCAGGTGCCGGTTTCCGACGTGCTGAATCTGGCGAACACCCTCTACACCGTCAGCGTCAGCGGCACTGACAGCGTGGGTAACAGCGGCTCTGCCGGGGCGACGCTGCTGGTGGATACCGTGCTGCCGCAGGTGATCATCAACACCTTTGCGGGCGACAACCTGGTCAATAACGCCGAAGCGGGTGTCGATCAAACCCTCAGCGGTCGCGTTACCGGCGCGGCGGCGGGCGATACCGTTTCTGTCACCGTGGGCGGCAAGAGCTACACCGCCACGGTGGGCAGCGATCTGACCTGGAGCGTGAAAATCCCGTCAGCGGATCTTAAGGCGTTCGGCGACGGCGATTTAACCTTCACCGCGTCGGTGACCAATTCGCACGGCAATACCGGTACCGGCGAGCGCGATATCAACATCAACGCACAGCTGCCGGGCCTGCGTGTGAACACCATTTCCGGCGATGACGTGATCAACGCCATCGAACAGCAGCAGGATCTGACCGTCACCGGCGCCAGCACCCACCTGGCCGCGGGCACGCCGATCGTCGTCACCATTAACAACGTCGAATATAACGCCGTGGTTACCGCCAGCGGCGGCTGGAGCATTGGCGTTCCTGCTGCGGACCTGCAGGCCTGGACCGCGGGAGAGGTGACGGTTAGCGTCAGCGCAAAAGATGCCTGGGGCAATACCGTTGCGGCTGAACACCCGATTGAACTCGATCTCAACGCCGTGGCGGTCACCATTGATACCGTCTCCGGCGATGACCTGCTGAATGCGGCAGAAAAAGGTGCCGATTTAACTCTCTCCGGAAAGACGCAGGGCGTGGAGGCGGGGCAGACCGTGGTGGTGAAATTCGCCGACCAGACCTTTACCGCCCAGGTGCAGCAGGATGGCTCCTGGAGCCTGACCGTGCCCGCCAGCGCCATGGAAACCCTGATCGACGGGCGGGCGCAGGTGAGCGTCAGCGTCACGAACGTCAACGGTAACAGTGCCGACGCGTCGCGCGTGGTCACGGTGGATACGCTGCCGCCGGCGATTACCCTCGATAACCTCACCAGCGATAACATCATCAATGCGGCAGAGGCGCAGCAGGATTTAGCCTTAAGCGGCACCAGTACTGCGGAACCGGGCCAGACGGTCACCGTGACGCTGAACGGCAAAACGTATCAGACCACGGTCCAGACGGACGGAACCTGGCAGCTGATCGTACCGGCGGCTGACGTCGGTGCCCTCAACGATGGCATCGTGACCGTGACGGCCACCGTAAGCGACGTGGCGGGCAACAGCAGCAGCGCCGACCGCGTTGGGCTGGTGGACGCCACCGTGCCGCAGGTGACCATCAACCACTTCGTCACCGACACCAATACCGTTAACCAGCTCGCCCATGCACAGGCTCAGATCCTGAGCGGCTCCGTCACCGGGGCGGCAGCGGGCGATCGGGTGACTATCACTATTAACAGCGTCGATTACACCACCGTGGTGGATGCGGCGGGCAACTGGAGCCTTGGCCTGCCGGCGTCTGTCGTACAGGGGCTGACGGACGGCACCTGGACCATCGACGTCTCCGTGACCGACCGATCCGGCAATACCGGAAGCAGTTCACTGGATGTGGTGGTGAATACCGTGACGCCTGTCATCGGTATCAACACGCTGGCGGCGGACGACGTGATCAACGCGGCAGAGAAAGGCGAAGCTCTGCAGATTTCCGGCACCAGCAACCAGCCGGAAGGCACGACCATTACGGTGACCCTGAACGGCATTCACTACACGGCTACCGCTGACGCGAGCGGAAACTGGAGCGTAACCGTTCCGGCGGCAAACGTCTCGGCGCTGGGCGAAGCGAATTACACCGTGACGGCGAACGTCACCGATAGCGTCGGCAACAGCGCTTCAACCTCGCACGACGTGCTGGTGGACAGCTCGCTGCCGGTGGTAACGATTGACACGCTGGCGGGCGACAATATCGTTAACGCGGCGGAAGTGTCGGCAGGGCAAACCCTGACCGGTAAGGTGACAAATGCGGCGCCAGGTGACACTGTCACGATTACCCTGGGCGGCCAGACCTTTACTGCCACCGTACAGGACGATCTCACCTGGAGCCTGCCGTTAACCCAGAGCCAGTTGACCGCGCTGGGCAACGGCGATCTGACCGTATCGGCCAGCGTCACCAACGCGCACGGCAATACCGGTTCTTCTTCGCTCGACTTCACCATCGACGCCCAGCTTCCGGGGCTGCGTATTGATACGGTCGCAGGCGACGACGTGATTAACGTGATTGAACACGCGCAGAACCTGATTGTGTCCGGCACCAGCACCGATCTGGCGGCGGGCAGCGCCGTCACCGTGACCATCAACGGAAAAGCGTATTCCGCAACGGTGCTGGCGGACGGCTCCTGGCAGGCGGCGGTACCGGCGGCGGACGTGTCCCAGTGGGCAGATGGCTCGCTGGATATCAAGGCAAGCGCGCAGGATGCCTCCGGCAACCCGGTGGCTATCGGGACCGTCGTGGACGTCGATCTCGCGCCTGTCGCCATCACCATCAGCAGCGTGACCGACGACAACGTCCTTAACGCGGCGGAAAAAGGCCAGGATCTGGTGCTGTCCGGCACGTCATCTAACGTTGAAGCGGGCCAGACCGTCACCATTATCTTCGCAGGAAAAACGTACACCACGACGGTGGATGCCAACGGCGACTGGACCTGGACCGTTCCGGCTGCCGATCTGAGCGGCCTGAAAGACGGCGACGCCAGCGTGCAGGTCAGCGTCACCAACGTGAACGGCAACGCCGCGTCTTCGGCGCAGGCATTCAGCGTCGACACCACCGCGCCGACGGTGGCCATCAACACCATCAGCGGCGATAACATGCTGAATGCGGCAGAGGCAGCGCAGGATCTGACCCTGAGCGGCACTTCTACTGCCGAAGCGGGCCAGACGGTCACCGTGACCTTCAACGGCAATCAGTACACTGCGCAGGTGCAGGCGGACGGCAGCTGGACGCTCGACGTGCCTGCGGCGGATCTGGCAGGCATCACCGACGGCAACGCGGCGGTCACGGCGACCGTGTCCGATAAAGCAGGTAACCCGGCCAGCGCGGGCTCATCGGTGCTGGTGGACACCACCGTACCGCAGATTAGCTTCAACATCGTCGCGGGCGACGACATCGTGAATATTGCCGAGCACGGCCAGGCGCTGATCGTCTCCGGTAAGGTGACGGGCGCGCAGGCGGGCGACGTGATTACCGTGACCCTGAACGGTAAAGACTACACCGCCATGCTGGACGCGTCCGGCAGCTGGAGCGTGGGCGTTCCGGCGGCGGACGTGGGCGCGCTGGTCAACGGCGACCAGACGATCTCCGCGACCCTCACCGACAAAGCCGGTAACAGCGCCACTGCGACGCACGAATTTGACGTCTACCTGACCGCGCCGGTGGTCGCCATCAATACCCTGGCGGCTGACGACGTGATCAATGCGGCCGAGAAAGGTCAGGATCTGCAGGTGTCCGGCACCAGCAACCAGCCGGAAGGAACCGCCATTACGGTGACCCTGAACGGGATTAACTATACGGCCACCACCGACGCGAGCGGGAACTGGAGCGTGACCGTTCCGGCGGCACACGTCTCGGCGCTGGGCGAAGCGAGCTACGCCGTGACGGCGAGCGTAACTGACGCCGCGGGCAACAGCGCGAGCACCGGCCACAGCGTGCTGGTTGACAGCGCGCTGCCGCAGGTCACCATCAATCCGGTCGCGACGGACGACATTATTAACGCGGCGGAAGTGGCTGCCGGACAGACCCTGAGCGGGAAAGTGAGCGGTGCGGCGAGCGGTGACACTGTCACTATTACCCTCGGCGGCAATACGTATACGGCGACGGTTCAGGACGATCTGAGCTGGTCGGTCAACGTGCCGTCCTCGGTCTTAACCGCCATCGGCAACGGCGATCTGACGGTGTCAGCCAGCGTCACTAACGGCCACGGCAACACCGGCACCGGCGAGCGCGACATCACCATTGATGCCAACCTGCCGGGCCTGCGCGTCGATACCGTGGCGGGCGACGATGTGATCAATAGCATCGAACACGCTCAAAACCTGATAATCACCGGTTCCAGCGACGGTCTGGCAACGGGCGCGGCGCTGACCGTCACCGTCAACGGCAAAACCTACGCGGCCACCGTACTGGCGGACGGCACCTGGACGGCGGCCATTCCGGCGGCCGACGTCAGCGCGCTCGGCGCGGGCACGGTTACCGTGAAGGTTGAAGGTCATAGCGCGGCGGGCAACCCGGTTTCCATCAGCCATGACGTGAAGGTGGATCTGGCGACAGTCGCCATCAGCATTAACCCGATTGCCTCTGACGACGTGATTAACGCGGCGGAGAAAGGCGCGGACCTGGTGCTGTCCGGCTCCACCACCAACGTGGAAGAAAACCAGACCGTTACCATCACCTTCGGCGGCAAATCGTACACCGCGACGGTCGATGCCGACGGCAACTGGACGGCCACCGTGCCGTCTGCCGATTTGGGCAGCCTGAAGGACGGCGATGCCAGCGTGCAGGTGAGCGTCACCAACGTGAACGGCAACAGCGCGTCGGCAGGCCGCGAGTACAGCGTGGACGCCACCGCGCCGACGGTGTCTATCGAGATCGTCAGCGACAATAACATCATCAATGCGGCCGAGGCGCAGCAGGATCTGGTCGTTAATGGTGTAACCAACGCCGAAGCGGGCCAGACCGTCACCGTGACCCTGAACGGCGTGGACTACACCACCACCGTTGAGGCTAACGGCAGCTGGAGCGTGACCGTGCCGTCCGCGGATCTGAGCGGTATTTCCGACGGGAACTACACCGTCAGCGCCGCCGTATCGGACAAGGCGGGCAACCCCGCCTCCGCGGATCGCGACGTGCTGGTCGATACCACCGTCCCGCAGCTGACCATTCACACCGTGTCCGACGACGACGTGATCAACAGCGCCGAGCACGTGCAGGCACTGATTGTCACCGGTTCCGTGACCGGCGCGGCGGCGGGCGACGTGGTCACCGTCACCCTCAACGGCAAATCGTACACCGCCACCCTGGACGCCTCCGGCAACTGGAGCGTGGGCGTACCTGCGGCAGACGTTACCGCGCTGGCCGCCGGGGATTACACCATCACCGCGGCGCTGACCGATAAGGCGGGCAACAGCAACAGCGCCACGCACGGTGTGGCGGTGAACCTGACCGCGCCGGGGCTGACCATTGACACCGTTTCCGGTGACGATGTGATCAACAGCACCGAGAAAACCCAGGATCTGACCCTCTCCGGTACGGCGTCCGGCCTGGCGGCAGGCGCGGTAGTGACCGTGATGCTCAACGGCAAAGCGTACAGTGCGCAGGTGGACGATAACGGAAAATGGACCACCACCGTTCCGGCGAGCGAGGTCGGTCAGCTGGGCGAGGCGCTTTATACCGTCACCGCGTCAGCCACGGACAGCGTCGGCAACAGCACCAGCGCGTCGCACACGGTAAACGTGGAGTCCGTTCTGCCGGGCGTGATTATCAACACCATTGCGGGCGACGACGTGATTAACGCCGCCGAGCTGGCTGCCGGCCAGACCATCAGCGGTAAGGTGGTGAATGCCGAGGCGGGCAACACCGTGACCGTGACCATTGGCGGCAACCGCTACACCGCAACGGTGCAGAGCGATCTGACCTGGTCCGTTAACGTGCCGGAATCCGTTCTGACCGCGCTGGGCAACGGCGATTTGACGGTGACCGCCAGCGTGACCAACGGTGTCGGCAACAGCGGATCCGCTGAGCGCGATATCACGATCGACGCTAACCTGCCGGGCCTGCGCGTGGATACCGTGGCGGGCGACGACGTGATCAACAGCATCGAGCACGGGCAGAATCTGATTGTGACCGGATCCAGCGATGGCCTGGCCGCAGGTACCAACTTGACCGTCACCGTAAACGGCAAAACCTACCCGGCCACCGTGCTGGCCGACGGCACCTGGCGTGCGGCCATCCCGGCTGCGGATGTGGGTGCCCTGGCAGCAGGTACGGTCACCGTGACCGTTGCAGGCCAGAGCAGCGCCGGTAACCCGGTTTCCATCAGCCACGATGTGACGGTAGATCTGGCGACCGTTGCCATCAGCATCGATGCGATTGCTTCAGACGACGTGATTAACGCCGCCGAGAAGGGCGCGGATCTGGTGCTCTCCGGGGCGACCTCGAACGTTGAGGAAAACCAGACCGTTACCATCACCTTCGGCGGCAAGAGCTACACCGCGACCGTCGGCGCCGACGGCAAATGGACGGCCACGGTGCCAGCCGCCGACCTGGCGGGTCTGAAAGACGGCAACGCCAGCGTGCAGGTGAGCGTCACCAACGTGAACGGCAACAGCGCCTCGGCGGGACGTGAGTACAGCGTGGATGCCACCGCGCCGACCGTCACGATTAACACCCTGGCGACGGATGATATTCTGAACGCCGCCGAAGCGAAGAGCGATCTGACGGTTTCCGGTACCAGCACCGCCGAAGCGGGCCAGACGGTCACCGTGTCGCTGAACGGCAAAGACTACACCACCACCGTCAGCGCAGACGGCAGCTGGACGCTGAACGTTCCGGCGGCCGATCTGGCAGGATTAACCGACGGCAGCGTCACCGTGACCGCATCGGTCAGCGACAAGGCGGGTAACCCGGCGTCCGTGGACCACAACCTGACGGTGGATGTGACCGTTCCTGCGGTCACTATCAACACCATCGCGGGTGATGATGTGATTAACGTGGCTGAACACAGTCAGGCACACGTTATCAGCGGCACCGCCACCGGCGCGGCCGCGGGCGATAAGGTGACCGTCACCATCGGCGGTCAGACCTACACCACCGTGCTGGACGCGGCGGGGAACTGGAGCGTGGGCGTACCGGCCAGCGTCATTTCCGGCCTCAGCGACGGCACCGTGACCGTCACGGCGTCCGTCACCGACGCGGCGGGCAACACCGGCACCGGCAGCCATAACGTGACCGTCGATACCGGTCTGCCATCGGTCAGCTTCAACGCCATCAGCGACGATAACGTGCTGAACGCGGTGGAAAAAGGTCAGGATCTGCGCGTGAGCGGCACCAGCGCCAACCTGGCGGAAGGCACCGTGGTGACCGTGACCCTGAACGGCAAAAACTACACGGCGACGACCGCGGCAGACGGCACCTGGAGCCTGACGGTTCCGGCGGCGGATCTGGCCGGTCTGGGTCAGGCCAACTACACCCTGAACGCGACCGCCACCAACGGCGTGGGCAACAGCGTGAGCAACACCGCGAACCTGCTGGTGGACACCGCGCTGCCAACGGTCATCATCAACACCGTGGCGGGCGATAACGTCATTAACGCGGCGGAAGTAGCCGCAGGCCAGACCCTGAGCGGCACCGTGGCGAATGCCGAAGCGGGCAATACCGTGACTGTGACCATTGGCGGCAACCGCTACACCGCAACGGTGCAGAACGATCTGACCTGGTCCGTCAACGTGCCGTCTGACGTGCTGACGGCGCTGGGTAACGGCAGCCTGAGCGTGACGGCGACCGTTACCAACGGCCACGGTAACACCGGGACCGGCGAGCGCGAGATCGCTATCGACGCTAACCTGCCGGGGCTGCGCGTCGATACCGTGGCGGGCGACAACGTGGTCAACAGCATTGAGCATGCGCAGAACCTCATTGTCACCGGCTCCAGCGACGGGCTGGCACCGGGTACGGCCCTGACCGTCACCGTAAACGGTAAAGACTATGCGGCCACGGTGCTGGCGGACGGCAGCTGGAGCGCGGCTGTTCCGTCTGCGGACGTGAGCGCGTGGCCGGAAGGTACCGTCAAAATCAGCGTTACCGGCGACAGCTCTTCGGGCAATCCGATTACCATCAGCCACGATGTGACGGTAGATCTGGCGACCGTTGCCATCAGCATCAATCCGATTGCGACCGACGACGTGATTAACGCGGCGGAGAAGGGCGCGGATCTGGTGCTGTCCGGTGCGACCTTCAACGTGGAAGCCGGGCAGACCGTGACCATCAGCCTGAACGGCAAAATCTATAGTGCGACAGTAGACGACAGCGGCAACTGGACCTGGACCGTACCGTCTGCGGATCTGGCTGGCCTGAAAGACGGCGACGCCAGCGTGCAGGTGAGCGTCACCAACGTGAACGGCAACAGCGCCTCGGCGGGACGTGAGTACAGCGTGGATGCCACCGCGCCGACCGTCACGATTAACACCCTGGCGACGGACGACATTCTGAATGCCGCCGAAGCGAAGAGCGAACTGACCGTGTCCGGTACCAGCACCGCCGAAGCGGGCCAGACGGTCACCGTGTCGCTGAACGGCAAAGACTACACCACCACCGTCAGCGCGGACGGCAGCTGGACGCTGAACGTTCCGGCGTCCGATGTTGCGGCCCTGACGGACGGCAGCGTGACCGTTACCGCATCGGTCAGCGACAAGGCGGGCAACCCGGCGTCGGTTGATCACACTCTGACGGTGGATGTGACCGTTCCGGCGGTGACCATCAATACCGTGGCGGGCGACGATGTCATTAACCTCGCAGAACACAGCCAGGCGCACATCATCAGCGGCACCGCCACCGGCGCGGCAGCGGGCGATAAGGTGACCGTCACCATCGGCGGTCAGACGTACACCACCGTGCTGGACGCGGCGGGCAACTGGAGCGTGGGCGTCCCGGCGAGCGTGATTTCCGGCCTCAGCGACGGCAGCGTGACCGTTACGGCATCGGTTACCGACGCGGCGGGCAATACCGGCACCGGCACGCATAGCGTGACCGTCGATACCGGCCTGCCGTCCGTAGCCTTCAACGCCATCAGCGGTGACAACGTGCTGAATGCGGTGGAGAAAGGTCAGGATCTGCGCGTGAGCGGCACCAGCGCCAACCTGGCGGAAGGCACAGTGGTGACCGTGACCCTGAACGGCAAAAACTACACGGCGACGACCGCGGCAGACGGCACCTGGAGCATGACGGTCCCGGCGGCGGATCTGGCGAGCCTGGGCGAAGCCAACTACACCCTGAGCGCGGCCGCGACCAACGGCGTGGGCAACAGCGTGAGCAACACCGCGAACCTGCTGGTGGATACCGCGCTGCCAACCGTCACCATCAACACCGTGGCGGGCGATAACGTCATCAACGCGGCGGAAGTGGCCGCGGGCCAGACCCTCAGCGGCAAGGTCGCGAACGCGGAGGCGGGCAATACCGTCACTGTGACCATTGGCGGCAACACGTACACCGCAACAGTGCAGAGCGATCTGACCTGGTCCGTGAACGTACCGGAATCCGTCCTGACGGCGCTGGGCAACGGCGACCTGACGGTGTCTGCGACTGTGACCAACGGCCACGGCAACACGGGAACGGGCGAGCGTGAAATCGTTATAGACGCCAGCCTGCCGGGCCTGCGCGTCGATACGGTAGCGGGCGACGATGTGATCAACAGCATCGAACATACTCAAAACCTGATCGTCTCCGGCACCAGCGACGGGCTGGCGGCAGGCACAACGCTCACCGTGATCGTCAATGGCAAAACCTATGCGGCCTCCGTGCTGGCAGACGGTTCCTGGAGCGCGGCGATCCCGGCGGCAGACGTCGCGGCCTTCGCAGCAGGTACGGTCACCGTGACCGTTGCAGGCCAGAGCGCGGCGGGCAACCCGGTGACCATCAGCCATGACGTGACCGTCGATCTGGCGGCGGTGGCTATCAGCATCGATGCGATTGCCACCGACGACGTGATTAACGCGGCGGAGAAGGGCGCGGATCTGGTGCTCTCCGGCAGCACCTCGAACGTGGAGGAAAACCAGACCGTTACCGTTACCTTTGGCGGCAAGACGTACACCGCGAAGGTGGATGCCGACGGTAACTGGACGGCCACCGTGCCTTCCGCCGATCTCGCGGGCCTGAAGGACGGTGACGCCAGCGTGCAGGTGAGCGTCACCAACGCGCACGGCAACAGCGCCTCGGCGGGCCGCGAATACAGCGTGGACGCGACTGCGCCAACCGTGACCATTGATACGGTCGCAGGCGATAACGTGATTAACGCCAGCGAAGCGGCTGCGGGCGTGGCTATCTCCGGCACCACCACGGCGGAAGCCGGGCAGACGGTCACCGTGACGCTGGGCGGTAAGAGCTATACCGCGCAGGTGCAGCAGGGCGGCGTCTGGAGCGTGAACGTGCCGGGCAGCGATCTGACCGCACTGGCGGATAGCGGCTACACCGTGCAGGTGAGCGTGAGCGACGCCGCGGGTAACCCGGGCAGCGCGGGTAAGACGATTACGCTTGATACCACGCCGCCGACCGTCAGCTTTAACGTGGTGGCGGGCGATGACGTGATTAACAGCGTGGAGCACGGCCAGGCGCAGATCGTCAGCGGGTCGGCAACCGGCGCGAACGTCGGTGATAAAGTGGTTATCACCCTCGGTTCGCACCAGTACACCACCACCGTTGACGCCAGCGGCAACTGGAGCGTGGGCGTTCCGGCCAGCGTGATTTCCGCGCTGACCGACGGCACCGTGACCCTCAGCGCGACCATTACCGACAGCGCGGGTAACAGCAGCACCCAGACCCATGACGTGGTGGTCAACACCGCCTCCGTGGCGCTGACGGTGAACACCGTTAGCGGTGACGACGTCATCAACGCGGCTGAAGCCGGTTCGTCACTGGTGATTAACGGTTCCAGCGCGCAGTTCGCCAGCGGGACCCAGGTCACCGTGACCCTGAACGGCAAGACCTATACGGCTACGATCCAGAGCGACGGCACCTGGACGACCACCGTACCGGCCGCTGACGTGGGCGCTCTGGCCGATGGCGCACGCTATCAGGTGTCGGTGTCGGCACAGGACAGCGCGGGCAACAGCGCGTCTGCAACGCACGGCATCAGCGTGGATACCACTGCGCCGGTGGTGAGCATTGGGACGCTGTCGGTTGACGACATGCTGAACGCCGCGGAAGCGCAGCAGCCGCTGATCGTGCACGGATCTTCCAGCGCGGAGGCGGGTCAGACCGTTACCGTGACGCTGGGAGGAAAAACCTACACTGCGCTTGTCGGCAGCGACGGCACCTGGACGCTCGACGTGCCGGCAGCCGACCTGGCCACCCTGAGCCAGGGCGCGCTGACGGTCACCGCCTCGGTCAACGACAAAGCCGGTAACAGCGGCCAGACCACGCACACCTTAACGGTGGATACCGTCGCGCCAACCGTGACCATCAGCACCGTGGCCGATGACGATATCGTCAACAACGCGGAGCAGCTGGCGGGCCAGACCATCCGCGGCACCACCACGGCGGAACAGGGCCAGACGGTGACCGTCTCCTTCAACGGGCACAGCTATCAGGCGACCGTCGGGGCGGACGGATCGTGGTCGGTCTTCGTACCGGGCCGTGATTTCCTCGGCCTGAGCGACGGGGAGTACACCATCACCGCGTCGGTAAGCGACAGGGCGGGCAACCCGGGCAGCGCAACGCACGACGTGACGCTGAACGGCGATGTTCCAACCATCACCATTAACACCTTTGCGCAGGACGACATCGTCAACGCCGCCGAGCACGGCACGCCGCTGGTCGTCAGCGGTACCACCAACGCGCCTGCAGGCCAGACGGTGACCCTCACGCTGAACGGCAAAACCTATGCGGCAACCGTCCAGAAGGACGGCACCTGGAGCTACACGGTCAGCAGCGCTGACGTGGCCGCGCTGGCAGACGGCGGCTCGTACGTGATTAACGCGCAGGTCAGCAATACCATCGGCAACAGCGCCAGCGATAACCATACCGTCACGGTGGACCTCACCGCGCCGTCGATGGGGATCAGCATTGATTCGCTGCAAAACGATACCGGCCTGAGCGCAACGGATTTCATCACTAACGACAGCCAGGTCGTCGTCAACGGCTCGCTGACCGCGCAGCTCGGCAATAACGAGAAGGCGCAGATCAGCCTCGACGGCGGCGTCACCTGGATCGACCTGACCGTGACCGGCACCACCTGGCGCTACGCCGATGGCCGCACCCTGACGGACGGGACGTATCAGTACCAGGTCCGCGTGATTGATAACGCGGGCAACGTGGGGGCCACGGACAGCCAGGACGTGGTGATTGACCTGACGAAGCCTGCGGCAACCACCATTACCGTGGATTCCATTACGCAGGATACCGGCCTGTCCGGCAGCGACTTTATCACCAGCGACAACCAGATCAGCCTTAAAGGCACGCTCGGCGCGGCGCTGGGCAGCGGCGACCACGCGCAGATCAGCCTGGACGGCGGCGTCACCTGGATCGACGTCAGCGTCAGCGGCCTGAGCTGGACGTATGTCGATGGGCGCACGCTGGCCGACGGGGATTACAACTACCAGCTGCGCGTGATTGACGATGCGGGCAACATCAGCGCCACCGCCTCTCAGGTGGTGACCATTGATACGGTTGCACCGGACGCCAGCAAAACGATCGCCATCGACAGCATCAGCGACGATACCGGCCTGAGCAGCAGCGACTTTATCACTCGCGACACGTCCCTGACGCTGCACGGCTCGCTCGGCGCGACGCTGGCCGACGGCGAATATGCCCAGATCAGCATCGACGGCGGCGTCACCTGGCAGAACGTGATTGTCACCGGCAACAGCTGGTACTACGTCGATAGCCGCACGCTGGGTAACCAGACCTATGACTATTACGTCCGCGTGGTGGATGCCGCCGGTAACGTGGGAGCCAGCGCCCATCAGCAGGTGACCGTCGATACGATTGCTCCGGATGCGGCGATCACGGTGTCGGTGGATAACATCACCGTGGATACCGGCTTCGACAATAACGACTTCCTGACCAGTTCGACCTCGTACACCCTGCACGGAACGCTCGGCGCTGAACTCGGCGCGGGCGAGTACGTGCAGGTGAGCATGGACGGCGGCACGACCTGGGTGTACGCCACCGTCAGCGGCACCCAGTGGAGCTACAGCGATACGCGTACCCTGACCGACGGCAGCCATAACTATCAGGTGCGGGTTGTCGACCAGGCGGGGAACGTCGGGGCCACCACCTCGCAGGCGGTGACGGTGGATACCCAGGCGCCGCAGTACGGCATCACCATCGACAGCATCAGCGACGATACCGGCCAGTCCGGGAGTGATTTCATCACCATGGACACCACGCTGACCATCAACGGTTCGCTGGGCAGCGCGCTGGCAAGCGACGAGCGCGTACAGATCAGCCTCGACGGCGGGAATACCTGGCTTGATACCACGGTCACCAACCAGCGCTGGAGCTACACCGATACCCGCGATCTGCCTGACGGAGACTACACCTACCAGGTGCGGATTATCGACCAGGCGGGCAACGTGGGTTCCACCGCGTCTCAGGTCGTCACGGTAGACACCACGCCGCCGACCACGGTCGGTACGGTCGTGAGCTATACCGACGGCGAAGGCGAGCGTCAGGGCACCTTTGGCAGCGCGGTGGCAACGGACGATAACTCGCCGCTGATCAACGGGACGCTGAACCGCGCCCCGGACGACGGCGAGATCGTGCAGCTTTACCGTGACGGGGTTCTGCTCGGCCAGGTGACCATGAACGGCAGCGCAAGCTGGTCCTTCCAGGACAACGGCCTGAGCGACGGGAATCACACCTACATCGTGCGCGTCACCGACAGGGCCGGAAACTACACGGAATCCGACGGCTTTGTGCTGAACGTCGATACCAGCATCCCGACCACCACGGCGGCGATTACCGCGCAGACCACGTCGGATACCACGCCGATCGTCACCGGTACCGTCTCCGCTGACCTGGTGAACGGTGAATACCTGGTGGTGACGGTGAACGGCAAAACTTACACCTCCCAGACGGGCGGTGCGGTGGTGGTCGACCCGGATCACAACACCTGGTATCTGCAGATCCCGGACGGCGATGCGCTGAGCGTGGCGAGCTACAGCGTGACCGCGCAGGTGAAGAGCAGCGCGGGTAACGGCAATACCACCGGTACGGCGACCGGCAGCCTGGTGATTGATACCACCTCGGTGAACACCGACTGGGCAACCACGACGGGGAACAGCAACAACTCCACCATGACCCTCGGCATGAACAGCAGCGGTCTGTGGAATATCATCGCTAACGGCCAGTCATACTCCAGCAGCGATAGCTCGACCTATGCCGGCAATACGCTGACTAACACCCGTAACTACTACGTGGTGAGCCAGACCGCCGCCGACTTTGACCGTAACGGCACGCAGGACATTTTCGCGACGGAAAATACCTACGCCGGGTCAACGCAGGTGATGTGGACCTACGATGGCAGCACCTATAACGCCAGCCAGTTGGCAATGGGCACCACCATCTGGTACGGCGGCGTGATTGCCTACGATAAAACCGGGGATGGGTATCTGGATCTGGCGTACGGTGACTCCGGCGCGGACTCCATTACCTATCTGATCAACAACAACGGGGTACTCTCGCCTGACGGCACCTACGGCGGCGCGGGATTCTGGGGACAGTTCACCACCATGCGTGAAATCTCCGGCGTCGATATTAACAATGACGGCACCGTGGATGTGGTTCAGCACACCAACCGCAGCGGCGCGTACTCGTTAACCGTGATCAACAACAACGGCAACGGCACGCTCTCCATCGGTCAGAACCTGACGAACGTGTTTGTGCCCAACGCCTCGAATACCACCACGGCGGCGTCCATGACGTGGGCAGACTTCAACGGCGATGGCTACATGGATCTGTACCTGGGCAGCAGCTACAACAACAACGGCGGGGTGATCTACTACAACGACGGTACCGGGAAGCTCTCGGCCACCAAGAGCGCGGTCGAGGCCTCTAACGCAGCGGCGGGCTATCTGTCGGTGGCGGTGGACTGGAACGGCGACGGGCAGATGGACATCGTCAAGCTCAGCACCTACGGCGGCTCGCAGACGGCGACGCTGTTCACCAACAACGGCTACGGCTCCACCTGGACCGCCAGCCAGCTGGCGTCCGGCATTGCTTACGCCACCGGCGTGGCGGCAGTGGACTACAACTGGGACGGCGCGCAGGATCTGCTGGTCTCTCAGCAGAACGGCAAGGTGGTGCTGGTGCAAAACAGCAAAACCATTGCTGACGGCACCGCGATGCATCTGCACATTGTCGACAGCGAGGGCATCAACGCCTACTACGGCAATACGGTCAACCTGTACAACGCCGCGGGCGTGCTGGTGGCCTCGCAGATCATTAACGCCCAGTCCGGTATCGGGTCGAACGACACCTCCGCGCTGGTGAGCTTCTACGGGCTGGATCCGAATGAAACCTATTCGGCCGAGATCCTGAAGATCACCAACGGCGTGTCGGATAACGTCACCTGGAGCGGCCTGGAGGCGGGCAACGGCAAAGAGGGCTACGTCCTGACGGCCGAAGCGGCCACCGGCGGCCACAGCGGAACCATTACCGGAACCGGGTATAACGACACCTTTATCGCCGAAAATGGCACGTATACCTACAACGGTTCCGGCGGCTGGACTACCCATTCCGACCATGACACCTGGAGCAACACCGGCGGGATGGACGTGGTGGATTACCGCAATGCGACCTCTGGCGTGACCGTTGACCTGCGCCTCTCAACCGCGCAGGACACCGGCTTCGGCACCACGCGTCTGCTGAACATTGAAGGGATTAACGGCTCGGATTACGACGACGTCATCACCGGCAACAGCGGTGATAACCGGTTCGAAGGCCGTGGCGGAAACGACACCTTCAACATCGGCAGCGGCGGTCACGATACGCTGCTCTACAAGCTGATCAACGCCTCGGATGCCACGGGCGGTAACGGTCACGACGTGGTGAACGGCTTTACGGTCGGCACCTGGGAAGGGACGGCGGACACGGATCGTATTGACCTGCGCGATCTGCTCTCCGGCAGCGGCTATACCGGCACGGGCTCGGCGAGCTATGTGAACGGCGTGGCCACGCTGGACAGCGGCGCGGGCAATATCAGCGATTACATCCGCGTGGTGCAGAACGGCAGCAATACCGAGATCCAGGTTGACCTGGACGGTACCGGCGGTCAGTTCTCGCCAACCACCCTGGTGACGCTGAACGGCGTGCAGACGGATCTGGCAACGCTGCTGGCGAACCATCAACTGTTAATTGCGTAAAACAACGCCGCGGGGAGCAATCCCCGCGGCCTTTTGGCGTTTCTTTAGACGAATTGCGTTACCCCGGAGATTATGAAGACACATCCACAGTACGAACCCTGGCTACAGGGCATGCTCATCATCGCGAAGCACTACCGCCTGGACTTTTCGGTGGAGCACGTTCGGGTCACGATTAATCATGAAAGCCAGTCGCCGCGCCAGCTGGTGCTGGAGGAGATGGCGCGCCAGCTTGGGCTGGGGATGCGCGTGGTGGTGGCAGAAGCGGCATCCCTCGATCCGTGGCGCCTGCCGCTGCTGGCAGAATTCACCGGCGGGCAGATTGCGGCGATCAACCGCATGGACAACGAAGGCAACGTCAGCCTGCAGTTCAGCGGCGACGGCGGCCTGGAGACGACGCTGACGCGCGAGGCGCTCGGGTCGCGATTAAAGGGCCTGATGGTGCTGCGCCCGCTCGAGTCCACGCCGGATGCCCGCGTGGATGACTACATCAAACCGTATGAAAAAAACTGGTTCTGGCAGCTGGCGCTGAAGGACTGGCGACGCTACGGCGACATTATGCTGGTGGCGCTGGTCGCCAACGTGCTGGCGCTTTCCGGCATGGTCTTCTCCATGCAGGTCTACGACAGGGTGGTACCGTCGCAGTCAGAAGCCACGCTGTGGGTGCTGTTCGGCGGCGTGATGATTGCCATCGTGTTCGAATTCATCATGCGCATGCTGCGCGTGCACATTTCTGACGTGGTGGGGAAGCGCGCCGATCTGCGCATCTCTGAACGCGTCTTTGCCCACGCGCTACGGATTAAAAACGGCGCACGCTCGAAATCAACCGGATCGTTTATCGCGCAGATCCGCGAGCTGGAGTCGGTGCGCGAGCTGATCACCTCGACGACCATTGCGGCCCTCTCCGATCTGCCGTTCTTCCTGCTGTTCGTCTTCATTCTGTGGATGATTGGCGGTCCGCTGGTGCTGGTGGTCCTGCTCGCCGTGCCGCTGTTGCTTATTCCGGGCCTGCTGGTGCAGCGCCCGCTGGGGAAACTCTCCAGCGAAGGGATGCGTGAATCCGCCATTCGTAACGCCACGCTGGTGGAAGCGGTGCAGGGCATTGAAGACATCAAGCTGATGCGCGCCGAGCAGCGTTTCCAGAACCAGTGGAATAACACCAACGACGTCGCCGCCAGCGTCGGCATGAAGCAGCGCTGGTTGACGGGCCTGCTGCTCACCTGGACCCAGGAGGTGCAGTCCATTGTTTACGCGGTGGTGCTGCTGGTGGGCTGCTATCTGGTCATCAGCGGCGACATGACCACCGGTGCGCTGGTGGGCACCTCGATTCTGGCGTCGCGGACCATTGCGCCGCTGTCGCAGATCTCAGGCGTGCTCTCGCGCTGGCAGTCGGCAAAAGTGGCCCGCAAGGGGCTGGACGACCTGATGCAGCGGCCGATTGACGATCCGCAGCACGGCAAGAAGGTGCACAAAGCCCACCTGCGCGGCGACTATGCGCTTGAGGACGTCGGGTTTTATTACGACGAGGAAGAGAAACTCACCGTGCTCAACATCAGCAAGCTGCAGATCCGCGCCGGAGAACGCGTGGCGGTGCTCGGGCGCAATGGCTCCGGCAAAAGCACGCTCCTACAGCTTCTGGCGGGCATGCAGGAGCCGCAGCAGGGCAGCATTCTGCTGGACGATATTGCCCTTAATCATCTCGACCCGGCCGACGTGCGTCGCGACATGCAGCTGCTGAGCCAGCAGGCCCGTCTGTTCTTTGGCTCCGTGCGGGACAACATCCTGATGGGCAACCCGCTGGCGACCGACGATGAGATTCACCAGGCGCTGGTCAACAGCGGCGCGCTGGAGTTTGTGCGCAAACAGAAAATGGGGTTGAACACCATCATCAACGAGGGCGGAACGGGCCTCTCCGGCGGTCAGCGACAGGCGCTTTTGCTGGCGCGCGCCCTGATTACCTCGCCGACTATCCTGCTGCTGGACGAGCCTACCGCCTGGCTGGACGAAATGAGCGAGAAGCAGTTTATTCAGCATCTTCACACATGGTTGGGTAAACGCCGGACGCTGGTGGTGGCCACGCATCGCCTGCCGATTCTGGACCTGGTCGACCGCATCATCGTGCTGGAAAACGGCAAGGTGGTGATGGACGGCCCGCGCGACGCCATCCTTCACCAGCACGGTATGGCGCCGCAAAAGACACCACAGCGCACCGTGACCATGAAACCGGCGGCGGTTGCAGAGGAGGGCGCGGCATGAATGATTTCTCCCGTTTTAATAGCCGACTGAAAGAGCCGCGCCTTCCGCGCACCACGCTGGTGGCATGGTCGCTGTTCGCCCTGCTGGCGGCGTTTATCGCCTGGGCGAGCCTGTTCCATCTTGATGAGGTGACGACCGGCAGCGGTAAGGTGATACCGTCTTCTCATGAGCAGGTCATCCAGTCACTGGAAGGCGGCATTATCCACAGCCTGATGGTGCGCGAAGGCGACATCGTCGAGCGCGGCCAGCAGCTCGCGCAGCTTGATCGGACAAAAACCGAGTCGAGCGTGCTGGAGAGCGAGTCGCGTCTGAATGCGGCGCTGGCCACGGCGGCACGCCTGAAGGCCGAAGTTAACGACACGGAGCTGACGTTTCCCGAGGAGCTGGATGACGACGTTGAGCTGGTTAAGCAGGAAACGGCGCTCTATCAGTCCCGTCGCGAGAGCCTTGAAAAGGGGCTGGCTGGTTTACGTCAGGGTGCCGAGCTGGTGCAACGCGAGCTGTCGTTGACCCGTCCGCTGGTGACCCAGGGGGCGGCCAGCAAGGTGGAGGTGCTGCGTCTTGAGCGTCAAAAAAATGAGCTTGAGAATAAAATCACCGAGATGAAAAATCAGTATTACGTTCGCGCCCGTGAAGAGCTGGCGAAAGCCAATGCGGAGATTGAAGCCCAGCGTTCGGTGATGAAGGGTCGGGAAGACTCCCTGACCCGACTGACCTTCAATGCGCCGGTTCGCGGGATCGTAAAGGATATTGACGTCACGACCGTGGGCGGCGTCATCCCGCCGAACGGCAAGCTGATGAGTCTGGTTCCGCTTGACGATCAGATGGTGATTGAGGCGAAAATTTCGCCGCGCGATGTGGCGTTTATCCATCCTGGCCAGAAGGCGCTGGTGAAAGTGACGGCCTATGACTACTCCATTTACGGCGGGCTGGAAGGGGAAGTGACCATGATTTCGCCGGACACCCTGCAGGATGAGGTGAAAAGAGATGTTTATTACTATCGCGTCTATATTCGTACCGACAGTAACCATCTGACCAATAAGCAGGGTCAGGAATTCCCGGTCTTTCCGGGCATGATTGCCACCGTTGATATTAAAACCGGCAGCAAAACCATTCTGGATTATCTGTTGAAACCGCTGAATAAGGCAAAAGAGGCGCTGCGGGAACGATAGGTGAAGGGCGTTCGGAACACCGAACGCCTGGTGAATTATACGGTTGACGTCACGTTGTGAGCGTGGCGTCGCTCTTTAGGAACCACGTTGATGTAATGCGTGACATACGCAAAATATAATCCGGCATAATTTTCGACGAGTTCGATAAACGCCGGATAGACCGATAGCCGACCATCACCCCGATCTTTCAGATAGCCCGCCTCCTGAGCTGATTTGATAATCCGGTTGACGTGGATGCGCGATACAAAAAATTCTTTTGCGAGCGTGCTGGCTGAATAGTCAATAACGGCACCATGGGCGGATTTGTTTTTCATAGCCTGCAGGTAAAGATAAAGCATAATCATACGGCCACCATCTTTATCAATAAATAATCCTACTTCAGGCAAAACCTTTCTGAACGTTAATCCCCGAAAAAGATATTCTGCCGCGCGGCGGAAGAAGTTACTTCTCAAAATGTCATTGTCCAGCAGGTTTACATTAATATTAAATGTCGGATAAAGAATGCTGACGGGCAAAAAAGCGCCGGACATATAACGCTTTAGTTCATTCAGGCCTTTTTCGGTTGGCGCGATTCTCGTCTTTCGTCTGTCTTCTGTACAGCGCCAGGTCCTGATGCGCCCGGTGGTTCTGAGTATCGTAATGATCGCAATAACGCTGTTGGGGCTGGCTATCTTATAGCGAGAACATAACTCTTTAATTTCAGAAACTGACTCGGCCTGATTGCCAAAAATAAAACAACACATGGAGAGGATGATGTTGAACCGGGATTCCTGTAGCATTGTCTTGTAGAACAAAGGTTGTTTTTTGTAGATGGTGTCATTAATTGTGTAGTGCTCTAATATTGCCTCACCGAATCGTGGATTGCTCTTTATGACATCCCTTCGATGTAGCAAGGCCCTGGATGAGATATGATTATCCATAGCATTTTTCTCGTATTTGAATGAGCCGATAGATGAAGTGTCCAGTCTTCTTTTTCGGAATTTTCATTATACCCTGAGAATAAAACATTTGCCGTGGTTATTTGAAAAGAAAAGTATAGTTAAACGTTTGTGATTAACGCAAAGATGTTCCGGTGAATTAGACTGATAACAGTTTCTTAACCCTGGGTGCTACTGTAAAATTATACTACGCAACAGATGCAATAGATTTTACGCATACTCAAACAGAAATGGCGCTTTGGTGCCCAGGAGCAGGTTATGACCCAAAAAATGTCTCTCAAAAATGGGGTTTGCGATGAACATAAATTTGTCATCTCAGCCTGCGGCTTCACATTTCAGGGGTATTGTTCGATCCTCAATAAGTACGGGATCCACGCTTCCCAAATTCACTTTAACGGAGATGAGGCATCCCAACAGGATGTTGAAAATATCCTTAAAAATCAGGATGCCCATATCGTGGTGTTCCTCGGGAAAGGTGTCGTCAATCTCCTGGAAAGCCTGAAGCGACTGGCCTCGGTACTCAATGCACTCCCCGTTATTCGGCATGTCACCCTGTATGGTGATATTCCTGACGGCTGGCTGTACCGCACGCTGGGCAGTCTTTTAAATAACAGTTATCAATTATCATTGATTCGCGTTGCCAGTGTTTCGGATGTAGTAGGCTGTTTTAATACCCATTACAAAAGCTTTAAGGATCGTTCCCGTGTATTACGCGAACGCTACATGGATATTGGCTCGGAAGAAAATCTAAAGTGGTTAACAAGAAGAGAGATTGACGTTTTATTAAATTTCTATCGTGGTATGTCCGTAAAGGAAATGTGCGATAGAATGGGGTTGTCGAATAAAACGGTTTATACCCACCGAAAGGAAGGAGTGCTTAAATTACGTTTAATTAAGCGCTGGTTACACGATCCGCACAATTTTAAAGCAGATAAACCTGATAAACACCCGCGTCAAAAAGTGGGGTTCACGGAAAAAGAAGCCGAAATTTTTAATGCGTTACGTAATCGGGAAATATTTCCGGCATATCAGATTATTACCGATCGAGATAAAAAAGGGGTTGGGTTTGAAATCCTGATTCGCTGGAATAAAAACGGTAAAATTGTCAAGCCTGCCAGTTTTTTAACGGATGTTTCCAATCATGAAATCTGGCTGAAAATTACGGCGTTGGTCATCCATGCCGCCGTTTCAGGTATTAATAAGTATAACGGGAAATACTATTTTTCAGTGAATATTCCGCCTCGTCTGGCGTCCGGGAATGCTTTGCCTGATATGGCACGGAAAGCCATCGGCATGCTGCTCAAACCGCAGTGGGCCGAAAAGCTGGTTTTTGAATTTGCAGAAGATATTGACGTTACGAAGGACAAAAGGATCCCTGAAACCATGCGGCATTTACGCAATACGGGGTGTCGATTGTTCCTGGATGACTGCTTCTCTAACCATCAAACCATGTTCCCGGTGCGCCAGGTGCATTTCGATGGGCTTAAGCTGGATCGGGACATCGTTGAGCATTTTGTGGCAAACGACAATGACTATAATTTGATTAAAGCGATACAGGTTTACAGCGACATGACCGGAACGGACTGTATTGCAGAGGGGGTTGATAGTGAAGAAAAGTTTGAGAAATTAGTCGAGCTGGGCATCAAGAACTTTCAGGGATATTATTTATCGCGCGCCGTGAAAGAGGAGGAGTTAGACCGCATGGTCAGGTTGTTTAGTTAAGAAAAAATAAAGCCCCGAAGGGCCCTGGGTTATTTCCGGCCCAGCAACAAGCCGAGAACTATACCGATTGCACCCGCGGCAACGAGGCCGGTGAGCGGATTATTTCTGACGGCTTCAGTGACATCGGAAACGGCATCGCTGGCCTGAGCGGCATATTTTTTAGCAGCACCTTTAACCTGATGTTTTGGTGAATCAACGAATTCACCAAACTGCTGCTGCGCTGAACCTGCAAGTTCATCAAATTTATTTTTTGCTTTATCTTCAGCAAACTGGGTGTTTTTATCAGTACCGAAATCAGACATTTTTGCCTCCTTTTGTTGATAATTAAAGGATAGCCGCTCTTTGTGGATACGGCAGGCGAAAGGCTAAATTCGGCACCTGAAAGGGCGGTTTTCGGATATATCTCTATACCCGGAACCCGTTATTTCTCATTGTCATCCTGACCGTAAAACAGTTTCCCAATGCGGATCAGCGGGCGGCCCTGTGACTTACGGTGCAGGTTACTGTCCCTGAGCGAATAAACGCAGCCGCAGTATTCCTGCTGGTAAAACTGTTCCCGCTTGCTGATCTCAATCATGCGTGAGGATCCGCCCTGTTTGCGCCAGTTATAGTCCCAGTACACCATACCCGGATAGCGCGCCGCCGCACGCTGGCCGCAGTCATTTATCTGCTGCATGTTCTTCCAGCGGGAGATCCCCAGCGAGCTGCTGATGACGCTGAATCCATTTTCTGCCGCATAGAGCGCCGTACGCTCGAAACGCATATCGAAGCACATGGTGCAGCGGACGCCGCGCTCGGGTTCCCATTCCATACCTTTTGCGCGCTCAAACCAGTTATCGGTGTCGTAATCGGCATCAACAAACGGCACGCCGTGCTTTTCCGCAAAGCGAATATTCTCCTCCTTACGAATGAGGTATTCCTTTTGCGGATGGATATTGGGGTTATAGAAGAAAATGGTGTACTCAATGCCCGACGCCTGGATAGCCTCCATCACTTCACCGGAGCAGGGGGCGCAGCAGGAGTGCAGCAGCAGTTTGTCAGCGCCGTTTGGCAGGGTGAGTTGAGGGCGGATAAAAGGGGCTGTCGTCATGGCGTTCTGCACTATGTTTATGAAATTTATGGAAGGGTAGCATAAATTCATAATCTGTTGAGACGGGATCGACGCAGGAAAGCGCGATCCCGCGGGGCGGGATCTTCTCGGGTATGACGTGCCGCTATTCGGCAAATTTGAGCAACGCTTCTCCGTCAAGACGGTAGCGCACCCATTCGGACTGCGGCAGCGCGCCAATGCTCAGATAAAAATCGATGGCGGGCTGGTTCCAGTCCAGCACGCTCCATTCAAGGCGACCGCACTGCCGTTGTACGGCGAGCTGGGCGATATGTTTCAGCAGTGCTTTTCCCGCCCCCAGGCCGCGATAAGCTGGGGAAACATACAGATCTTCCATATAAATCCCGTTGCGGCCAAGCCAGGTTGAATAGCTAGTGAAGAACACGGCATAGCCGGCGATCTTGCCTTCACACTCCGCGATCAGCGCTTCGGTTTTTGTGCCTGCGCCAAAGAGCGTTTCCCGGATCTCCTCCGGCGTGGTAACCACTTCTTCCGGGGCTTTTTCATACACCGCCAGCTCATAAATCATGGCGTAAATGGCTGCCGCATCTTCGGGGCGTGCCTGACGAAGGGTGATGCTCATTGTTTTTCCTGCTTTTTAGCGTGCGTCTTGATTGAGGGCGTTAAGCATACGGCGTATTGTCTGAAGAATTAAGTGCAATGAAATCAACAAATGATGAATATTATGCATCCGGCCCTGAGACGTCTTGATTTAAACCTGCTGCCCGTTTTCGACGCGATTTACCGCCACCGCTCCGTTCGCCTGGCCGCTGACGAGCTGGCGATGAGCACATCCGCGCTCAGCCATGCGCTGTCGCGTCTGCGTGCCACCCTGAATGACCCGCTGTTTTTCCGCGAAGGGCACCGCATGTCCCCCAGCGTGTATGCCTCTCAGCTTGCGCCTTCCATTGCTTCCGCACTGTCGTTCCTGAATCATGAGCTGACTCCGCAGCCCGAGTTTGATGCAGCCAGCAGTTCGGAGTGCTTACAAATTGCGATAACGGACTTTACCGCGCTGTGCATTTTCCCGGCGCTGATGCACAGGCTGCAGCTTACTGCCCCGGGTTTACGCTTTGAATTGCGCTATCTGCCTCACAGCCCGGCGCTGACGGAACTGCTGGCGGGCGAGGTGGATCTGGCGCTGGGCTTCAGCACTCAGGATGATATCCGGCACCCGGAGCTGGAAGAGATCGACTGGTTTGAAGATGAGTATGTGGCCATTAGCAACGCGCGCCGGACGCGGCTGACGCTGGAGGATTATCTCGCTGCCCGACACCTGGTGGTGACGCCATGGAATGAGAAGCAGGGCGTTCTTGACGTACGGCTTGAGCAGCTGGGCTATACCCGACAAATCGCGATCAAAACGCCGTCGATGCTCAGCGCACCGTTTATCGTAGCGGAAAGTGACCTGCTGATGGCGATCCCCCGCTATGCCGCGGAGAAGCTGATTAAGACAGCGGATCTCAGGATTTTTGCGTTACCGTTTCCGATACGCACGTTTGAAGTGAAAATTTACTCGCATAAACGCAGCGGCCAGCGGGGCGCGACCCGCTGGCTGAAGGAGGAACTGCAGATGCTGGCGCAGGCTGTCAGGGGACGGTAGGCTATTTGTTAGCGGACAGCCCAGCCCGCGCTTTAATATAGAGCAGAGTGAGTCTGTCCATAGAAGCTTAGCTCCTGAAGATTTTATTCATCCAGTAACGGTTTTCGATTATCTTTCGCTGGCTCTGGCTTGAGTTTTTCAACGGGAATACTGCACATGCTTTCCGCTATTATCCCAAAAAGAGAGTCTTTCGGGTAACTTTCCCATTGTCCCACATCCTGTGTCACATGTACGACATCACCTTCCGCGAACGGTTTGGAAAAATAGGTTCGCGCCATAATAGCACGCTGGTTTTTGTCGCAATTAATCACGTCGATTGCCCGGGAACTCGCTATGTAGACGGGAGGATTTTTTATAATGAGTGTCTTCTCGGCGTAGTTATTGATGAAATAAAAGCGGCGTAAGCGGTCGTTACCCTGATAAGTTGAAATCACCCGAAGATCGATATACGAAGCAATTTTCTTATCTTCAAGGATTTTTATGACGCCTGCCGGTGGCTTGGGGGTAGACTGGGGCTGGGGTTTACTTGTCCCGGTACAACCTGTCAGCATAACTAATACCAGCCATGTTAGCTTTTTCATTTCGCATCCCCTGCGGATAAATCAGGTCGTAATGTCGTCAGCATGTCAGGCGTTACATTTCCCTGAACGGTACAGAGCAATAATGTCCCGTCTTTGCTTTTGCTGAGCATTAACAGCTTTTCGGTACTTTCTTTTGCCGGAGCAATACCTGACACCGCCTGCGCGTTGTCTTCCCACTCACTCGTTGGATTGATTTTAATCATCGTCTGAGAAACATAATCATCTCCCGCCTTTTTCCAGGACAAATGATCAAGTCTGGACATCACTTCTTCTTGTGACTCTTTGAAAATGAGTCCCCAGTAATAGTACTTACCGTAATTGATTTCATCGAGATTGCTGGTTTGCAGGTAATATCCCGATACCGTCAGATTTAATTCATGCAGCGGTTGAGCAAACCAGATGGTGCGATTGCCGTCTTCAGGGGCTTTGAACCAGGCCTGCGAATGCTTGTTGAGCGTTAAGGGGGCTACGCGGCTGAGTTTGGCTCGCTGATGATAAATCTCGTTGAAAAAGGTTGAGTCGCAGCGGGTCAACGTTTGTGTCAACGTGCTGGCGTGAACCGTGGGTGTGGTTACAGCCATACCTGCTATGAGCCCAATGGAGGAGATGAGTTTACGCATGTAATATCCCTATATTAAAAAAAGACCCTATTTTTATCGGCTTATCAGAATGAGACTTTACGCTTTTTATTTTGCTTTGTTATCTGGCGTATTCAATGCCTCCCCCGAGTTTTGTACAAAACCTCAACCCTCTCATCTTTAGGTTTACACAGCGGTAACAAAATAGGTACCATACCCCCCTATAGTATCAGGAGGGCGTATGCCACATTCACCCGAAGATAAAAAACGTATTCTTACCCGCGTCCGCCGCATTCGGGGCCAGGTTGATGCCCTGGAACGCGCGCTGGAGTCGGGCGACCCCTGTCTGGCCATCCTGCAGCAAATTGCCGCCGTGCGCGGGGCTGCCAATGGCCTGATGGGCGAAATGGTTGAAATTCACCTCAAAGATGAGCTGGTAGCGGGGGACACCACGCCGGATCAGCGTGCCGTTCGCATGGCGGAAGTCGGCCATTTACTGCGCTCTTATCTAAAATAAATCCACATACCTGACAAGAAGGGAAGACATATGAAATCTCGCGCTGCAGTTGCATTTGCCCCCGGCCAGCCGCTCAAAATCGTTGAAATTGACGTGGCACCGCCGAAGAAAGGCGAAGTGCTGATCAAAATCACCCATACCGGCGTATGTCATACCGATGCGTTTACGCTCTCGGGCGACGACCCGGAAGGCGTCTTCCCGGCGGTGCTCGGCCATGAAGGCGGCGGGATTGTAGTAGAAGTGGGCGAGGGCGTGACCAGCCTGAAGCCGGGCGATCACGTGATCCCGTTGTACACCGCGGAATGCGGCGAGTGTAAGTTCTGTAAATCCGGCAAAACTAACCTCTGCCAGGCCGTTCGCGCCACCCAGGGGAAAGGGCTGATGCCCGACGGGACGACCCGTTTCTCCTACAACGGCGAGCCGGTTTATCACTACATGGGCACCAGCACCTTCAGCGAATACACCGTTTGCGCGGAGATCTCGCTGGCGAAGGTGAACCCTCAGGCGCCGCTGGATAAAGTCTGTCTGCTGGGCTGCGGCGTGACCACCGGTATTGGCGCGGTGCATAACACCGCAAAAGTCAAAGAGGGCGATACCGTGGCGGTGTTCGGTCTCGGCGGCATTGGTCTGGCGGTGATTCAGGGCGCGGTGCAGGCGAAGGCCGGTCGTATCATTGCGGTCGACACCAACCCGGAGAAATTCAGGCTGGCGGGTGAAATGGGCGCGACCGATTTCGTGAACCCTAAAGATCACGAGAAGCCGATTCAGGACGTCATCGTTGAGATGACCGACGGCGGCGTGGACTTCAGCTTCGAGTGTATCGGCAACGTCAACGTGATGCGTTCCGCGCTGGAGTGCTGCCACAAAGGCTGGGGCGAGAGCATCATCATTGGCGTGGCCGGTGCGGGCCAGGAGATTAAAACCCGTCCATTCCAGCTGGTCACCGGGCGCGTATGGCGCGGTTCCGCGTTTGGCGGCGTGAAGGGCCGTACCCAGCTTCCGGGGATGGTTGAAGATGCGATGGTCGGCAAGATTCAGCTCGATCCGTTCATTACCCACCGCTTACCGCTGGAGCAGATCAACGAGGCGTTTGATCTGATGCACGAAGGAAAATCCATCCGTACCGTTATCCATTTCGGCGACAAGTAACTCTTCTGCCAGCGGTTTTTCGCCGCTGGCATTTCTTTAATAATCTTCTCTAAAGTGTGACCAGTGCGGCGTTTTTAGCCGTAATCTAAATCTCTGCCGTGCCGATGACTATTTAACAGGCGTGTTTTTACGCATCTTACCTACAAGAGAGTCGACGGTCATGGACAACACTACTTCGATGCTGGCGCAGCGCAAGCTGGGCTTCTTGCATCACATCAGGCTGGTTCCGCTGTTTTCCTCCATTCTCGGTGGCATTATTCTTCTGTTTGCCTTGAGCTCGGGTCTGGCAGGGTATTTCCTGCTGCAGGCCGATAACGATCAGCAGGATGTCACAGCTGAAATTCAGGTGCGTATGGGGCTGTCGAACAGCTCAAACCATCTGCGAACCGCGCGTATCAATCTGATCCACGCCGGTGCGGCAAGCCGTATCGCAGAGATGGATGCGATGAAGCAGAACATCAGCGAGGCGGAAACGCGTATTAAGCAGTCCCAGGAGAGCTTTACCGCCTACATGAATCGCGCCGTGCGTACCGCCGAGGGCGCAGCGCTGGATGCGGAGCTTAAGACCCGGTATGACGCCTATATCGCGGGCATGCAGCCGATGGTCAAATTCGCCAAAAACGGCATGTTCGAAGCGATTATCAACCATGAAAACGAAACGGCGCGTCCGCTGGACGACGCGTACAACGCCGTACTGCTGAAGGCGATTAAGATCCGTACCGACCGTGCCAATGCGCTAACGGCGCAGGCGCACAGCCGTACGCAGCTGGGTCTGATGTTTATGGTGGGCGCGTTTGCGCTGGCGCTGGTGCTGACGGCGATGACCTTTGTCGTGCTGCGCCGCACGGTAATCAATCCGCTGCAGCGGGCAGCGAAACGTATCGAGAATATCGCTAAGGGCGACCTGACGATGCCGGACGACGTGGCCGGGCGCAGCGAAATTGGCCGCCTGACGCGGGATCTGCAAACCATGCAGCACTCGCTTGAAAAAACGGTCGGCACCGTGCGTCAGGGGGCGGAAG
The DNA here is from genome assembly GCF_052974705.1 of Enterobacter sp. fkY84-1. Taxonomy (NCBI): domain Bacteria; kingdom Pseudomonadati; phylum Pseudomonadota; class Gammaproteobacteria; order Enterobacterales; family Enterobacteriaceae; genus Enterobacter; species Enterobacter sp. fkY84-1. The sequence goes on from NZ_CP169393.1 coordinate 2,246,053, forward strand.
AGATTTACCGCGGCACCAGCGAGATCTCTGCCGGTAACACCGATCTCTCTTCCCGCACCGAGCAGCAGGCTGCCGCCATCGAGCAGACCGCCGCCAGCATGGAACAGCTTACTGCGACGGTGAAGCAGAACGCGGATAACGCCCATCATGCCAGCAAGCTGGCGGAAGATGCTTCCGGTAAAGCCACCCGCGGCGGCCAGATGGTCTCCGGCGTGGTGAAAACCATGGGCAATATCTCCAGCAGCTCGAAGAAGATCTCTGAAATCACCGCCGTGATTAACAGCATTGCCTTCCAGACCAATATCCTGGCGCTTAACGCGGCGGTAGAAGCGGCGCGGGCGGGTGAACAGGGGCGCGGATTTGCCGTGGTGGCCAGTGAAGTGCGCACTCTGGCAAGCCGCAGTGCGAATGCCGCAAAAGAGATCGAAAGCCTGATCAACGAATCGGTTTCGCTGATCGACCAGGGGTCCGGTGAAGTTGTTGCCGCCGGTAACACCATGAATGAGATCGTCGAAGCGGTGAAGCGCGTCACCGACATCATGCTGGAGATTGCCGCGGCGTCCGATGAGCAGAGTCGCGGTATCGTCCAGGTGAGCCAGGCGATTTCGGAGATGGATAAAGTGACCCAGCAGAACGCCTCGCTGGTGGAAGAAGCCTCCGCGGCGGCGGCGTCTCTGGAAGAACAGGGCGCGCGTCTGACCGAGGCGGTTGGGGCGTTTCGTCTGAGCGGTGCGAAGCCGAACCGCGCGGTGGCGTCAGCGCCGGTGGCGCAGAACGTACCGTTGCGCCCGGCGGCGACGGTTTCCGGGGATAACTGGGAGACGTTCTGAGTCGCGTGTTTTGTCGGGTGGCGGCTTCGCCTTACCCGACCTACTTGTATTTGTAGGCCCGCGTAAGCGAAGCGCCACCGGGCAAAAAAAAGGGACCAAAAGGTCCCTTTTTTCATCGGTTATTTCTTATCAGGTAACGCGTACGCGATAACGTAATCACCGCGATCCGGCGACTGGCGGGCGCCACCGGCGTTAATGATGATGTACTGCTTACCGGTTTTCGGCGACACGTAGGTCATCGGGCCGGACTGGCTGCCGACCGGCAGGCGGTCTTTCCAGATCTCTTTCCCGGTGGCGGTATCAAACGCGCGCAGGTAGAAATCCTGGGTGCCGGCAAAGAACAGCAGGCCGGACTGGGTCGAGAGCGATGCCCCAAGCGTCGGCATGCCGATCGGGATTGGCATGTGCATGCGGATGCCCAGCGGGCCGGTATCTTCCACCGTACCAACAGGAACCTGCCACACCAGCTTGCCGGTTTTCAGGTCAACGGCCGACATGGTGCCAAACGGCGGCTTCTGGCACGGAATGCCCAGCGGCGACAGGAAGCGCTCGCGCATTGCGCCGAACGGCGTGCCGTCCATCGGGACAATCCCCATCTCGATGCCGCTGGCATCTTTCGCCACGTTCGCGCGCGGCACCATGTAGTTTGCCAGACCCAGACGCATATCGTTGACGAACATCAGGCTGTTGTTCGGGTCAACGGAGACGCTGCCCCAGTTCATCCCGCCGAGTGAGCCAGGGAATTGCAGGGAACGGTCGAGACCAGGCGGGGTGAAGACACCCTGATGACGCATCTCTTTAAACTGAATGCGGCACAGCAGCAGGTCGACAGGCGTCGCGCCCCACATGTCGGACTCGGTCAGCGTCTGGTTGCCAATCATCGGCATGCCAACGGAGTACGGCTGGGTTGGGGAGTAGCGTTCACCTTCAACGTTGCCCGCCGGGACAGGGCGTTCCTCTACCTTCGCCACCGGCTTGCCGGTTTCGCGGTTAAGCATGAAGATCATGCCCTGCTTGCTGGTCTGCACCAGCACAGGCGTGGTGCCGCCCTTGCCGTCAGGCAGGTCGTACAGCAGCGGCTGGGAAGGCAGGTCAAAGTCCCACAGGTCATGGTGGGTGGTCTGGAAATGCCAGCGGACCTGGCCGGTGGCCGCGTCGACGGCGACGATGGAGGAACTGTACTTATCGTCCAGCGCGGTACGCTCGCCCGCCCAGAAGTCTGGCGTGGCGTTGCCGGTTGGCAGGTAGATCAGGTTCAGTTTGGCGTCGTAGGACATCGCAGACCAGACGTTCGGCGTACCGCGGGTGTAGGTCTGGCCTTCCGGCGGCAGGCCGGTCAGGTTCGGATTACCCGGATCCCACGCCCAGGCCAGTTTACCGGTGTGAACGTCGTAGGCGCGGACCACGCCCGGCGGCTCGCCGGTCGAGTAGTTATCCGCGACGCGACCGCCGACGACAACGACGTTCCCGGCCACCAGCGGCGTCGAGGTTTGCTGATAATACCCGGGCTTAATCTCACCCATCCCGACGCTCAGATCCACGGTGCCATGGTCGCCAAAGTCGTCGCAGACCTTGCCGTTATCCGCGTTAATGGCAATCAGACGGGCATCGGTGGTGGGCAGGAACAGACGACGAGGACATGCCGCTGGCTGTGTTTCTGCCTGTGACATTGTCACGGTGGAGTGGTCTTCAAAATAGCCCAGACCGCGACAGCGCTGCCAGTTCGGCGCGGTGGCTTTCGAATCATAAAGCCATTTTTCTTTACCGGAATCCACGTCCAGCGCCAGCACTTTACTGTACGGCGTACAGACATACAGCGTGTCGCCAACCTGCAGCGGCGTGTTCTGATCTTCCGCACCCGAGCCGTTGCTCTGCGGAATATCGCCGGTGTGCGCAACCCACGCGATTTTCAGCGAGCTGACGTTTTGCTTGTTAATCTGATCCAGCGCGGCGAAGCGGTCGCCGTGGGTGGTGTTGCCCCAGTGTTCCCAGTTCTTTTGCTGCTCGCCGGGTGCAACGGGTTTCACCGGCACGGGCTCGTTCGCTGCCACAAGGGTTTGCGGCTTAAACATCCAACCGAGGCTGACCAGCATGGCCACCGCGAGCAGCGCCGCGACGCCAAAAGCGGGGGCTTTGTTTGGTGCAGTGTGGTTTGCCGCACGCAGGAAGGGCCAGACGATGGCGCACAGGAACGCCAGCACGGCAAAGGTAAACAGGCGGGAGAAGAGCGGCCAGAAATCCCAGCCCGCATCGCTTACCGCCCAGAACAGCGAGGCAATAAACGCGATGCCGTAAAGCAGGATCCCGCTGGTGCGGTTGAGGAAAATCAGGATCGCGGCAATCACCATTGCCACGCCCATTATCATGAAGTAACTACTCCCGCCTACGGTGGCGAGCTTAAAGCCCAACCCGCCGACCGCCAGACCGATGAGCATCATCAGTCCGGCAAGAAGCCACTGCAGAATACGCGGTATTCCACGTGGCGCGGTGCCAAATGCCATTTCTCTCTCCTTTAGATCCCGCCGCCGTGTCGGGTATGTACCAGTTGGGTAATAAATGCGGTGGGATTGATGATTAGTACGGGTGAATTCGTTTTTATCAAACCGTTTGTGAACCATTTGGTGAATTCACGGCTATGATAAAACTGTTAAATTGTTTTACGCAATTGTTAATGAATAATTTCGCATTATTTGATTAACGCGCAGGTCTGTTCCCTCGCCCCCTTAGGGGAGAGGGTTAGGGTGAGGGGTATTAAACCGGCATCGATTTACGGATGGCGCTCAGCAGCGTCTGCGCGCCCGTGGAAAGCGGGGTATCTACACGGGTCAAAATGCCGATAGGTTCACCGGCGCCGGGGGCCGTTACGGGGAGAGCGGTCAGCGTGCCCTGGCGCAAATCATCTTTTACCGCGCCGGAGGGAACGAACCAGACGTAGTCATAGTCGAGGGTGAGCTGGCGTGAAAGCGAGGCTGACAGCGTTTCGATACACCCTGAGGGCAGCGTACACCCCTGCATTTGCAGCAAGGTTTCGGCGGTCTGACGTGGGACGGTCCCTTTCGGGCACACCACCACCGGCCACTCCATGACGCGGCTTAACGTCACCGTGTCCTGCAGCAGCGGATGATCGGGACGAACCACCAGCTTCAGGGACTCCAGGAACAGCAGCTCGTAATTGAGACCGCCCATCAGTTCAGGGTCGGACATGCGGCCAATCCCGATATCCAGCTCGCCCGATTTCAGCCCCGCGAGCAGCATGGTGTTATTCATGGTGGCAACCTGGATCGTGGTATGCCGTTGCTGCTTGTGGAACTGGCCAATCACCGGCGGAAGAATGCCCAGCGCGGCGGTGGGCAGGGCCCCGACGCGGACGACCTCGCTGGTGTGTTCTTCTTTTCGATGCAGCGACTGGCCTGCGGTATTGAGCGCATCCAGCACTTTGACGGCGTGCGTAAGGAACTGTTCGCCCACGATGGTAAGCTGCGCCCCCAGCCGACCCCGGTCAAAAAGACGGGCGCCGGTCAGCTGTTCAAGCTCGTTGAGGGTTTTCGAGAGCGCAGGCTGGCTCAGGTTAAGAGTTTCAGCCGCACGCCCCAGCGTTCCCTGTTGAGCGACGGCCACAAATGTATGCAAATGGCGCAAGCGTATGCGCTGACTGAACAGACCATTTTTTTCCATAGGCGATGTTAAAAACAGAGCGATGCGGGTGACAAGCTAAGTTGTTTAATTTTGATAACCTGATAGCAAAATATTTTTAACATTTGATCTGTTTGAGTTACAACATGTTTTTCGGCAGGGGAAGAAAAGTGAACATCCTTGTTCATTTATTGCTCACTGCAGAGAGGGAGGGTTAAGGGGTCAGATCACGCCGTCACCGCCGTCAGAACACCATACCTGGCCGGAGGTAAATGAACATTCATCCGAGGCCAGCGTGACGTACAGCGGGGCAATCTCGACGGGCTGACCCGGACGTCCGAGCGGGGTATCGCCGCCAAACTCCTTCACTTTTTCCATCGGCTGGCCACCGCTGGATTGCAGCACCGTCCAGTAAGGGCCAGGGGCGACCGCGTTGACGCGAATGCCTTTCGGACCCAGCTGCTTGGCTAAGGATTTGGTAAATACCGCCAGGCAGGCTTTGGTCTGGGCGTAGTCCAGCAGCACCGGGCTCGGCTTCACGGCCTGAACGGAGGAGGTATTAATGATAACGGACGAGGCTTTCAGGTGGCGCAGCGCCGCCTTCGTGATCCAGAAGGGGGCATAGACGTTGGTTTTAAACGTCGCGTCAAAATCTTCGGTGGTCAGCTCTTCAAGGGATTCACGGAACTGCTGACGACCGGCGTTATTGACCAGAATATCCAGCCCGCCCAGCTTCGAGACGGCTTCTTCGACCAGATTCTGGCAGAAGGTTTCGTCCCGAACGTCCCCCGGCAGCGCGACGGCATTCCGGCCTTCGGCTTTGATCAGGTCGATGACCTCCGCGGCGTCTTTTTCCTCTTCAGGCAGGTAGTTAATGGCCACGTCTGCGCCTTCGCGGGCATAGGCGATGGCCACTGCGCGACCGATACCCGAGTCACCGCCGGTGATCAGCGCTTTTTTACCGGCCAGGCGGCCATGCCCTTTGTAGCTAGTTTCCCCGTGGTCGGGTACAGGTTGCATTTCGGATGCCAGTCCCGGTGGCGTCTGTGGCTGTTCCGGGAACGGGGGTTGCGGGTAAGCGTTCGTACGTTGTTGGGTATCACTCATAGCTGACTCCTTAAGCCAAGGGGTGAGATTTGATGGATAACTGCAGCGTTAACGCTTCGCTGAATTATTTCTGCAAACGATCGACACGGACGACGGCAGGAGATGATTTTTTATCAAGCGAACCGTTGATGCTGATCATCTGGTCGGGTTTTACCGTTCTGCCATCGAAGACTGCCTGGGGAATAATAACGTCGATTTTTCCGGTTTTATCCTGAAATACAAACTTATCGCCGCTACCGTCAATAAGATTACCGCGTAATGAAATGGTCGCACCGTCGTGCAGTTGTTTTGCCTGATCGATGGTCATAATACGCGCGTCATCGGTTCCGCGATATCCGCTATCCAGCGCGTGGGGCGGCGGCGGTGCTTCACCTTTTTGTAACCCGCCGTTATTATCTGCCCATGCGGCCGGAACCAGAAATATCAAAAAAGCGGAAATAAGCGATAATTTCATCGGATATCCTTCATTTTGGGTGTCTTGACTTATTAAGTATTGTTGCTATTCCTTTATGTGGCAAATGTGATAAGTCCTAAAAACATTCGCGTTAGAAATCAAAATTATCGGATAATAAGCGAAACGGTGACGATGGCCATGAAGCGTGAAAATGAAAAGTTACCCGGGATTGAGGAAAGATATCGCTTGCTGACGTTTGAATACGCGTTTCGTCAGGTGGGGTTTATCGTTCTGTTAGGTATTATCGTTGCCGCCATTGCCGGTCTGTTTTCAAGCGGAATAGTCAGCGATACGGTAAAAACAAATTCCGCCAAGTCGCTGACCATAAACTATGAGCGCTTCGGGCGGCGGGAGACGGAGACACGGATGCAGCTTGCGTTTCCGGTGAAAACGGAGGGGGCCTATACCCTCAGCGTCACCAGCGAGAGTAGCGATGCGTATGATCCAGGCAGCGTCTGGCCCCAGCCGGACGCCATGTTCAGCCACGGAAAAAGCCTCTATTTTGTTTATCACAACCTGAAAAAGACGGACAACTTTTCGGTATTACTCTTTACCACACCGTCCCGGGCCGGTAAATGGAACTCGGTCATCCGCGTAAACAACGAGCCGGAGATCACCCTCTGGCAATTTATTTACCCGTAGGAGGCTGATATGGATATGGTCTTTCGTGCGCTGGCTATTTATTTGTTCCTCGTGGTGGTATTTAAAGTGGCCGGGCGACGCGCGCTGCTGCAGATGACCAGCTTTGATCTCATTCTTCTCCTGATAATTAGTGAAGCCACGCAGCAGGCGCTTCTGGGGCAGGATTTTTCCGTCACCGGCGCGATGATTACGATTACCACCCTGGTGGTAGTGGATATTATTTTTGGCCTTATGAAAAAGTATTTTTCCCCGGTAGAGAATATTCTGGACGGCACGCCCGTGATTCTGGTGGAAAACGGCGTTCCCCTGGCGGATAAACTCAAAAAGGTCGATGTCTCTTGCGATGATATTCTGGTTTCCGCGCGTCAGAATAATGGCATTACCGAAATAAGCCAAATTAAATATGCCATACTTGAGCGCAATGGACATATTTCAATCATTCCTTTCGAGAAATAAGAGGCGGCAAGATGAGCAATCTTTTGCACGATAACCATTACACCGTCGGTGAGCTGACAAAAAAACTGGCGAGCAAGTTAACCGATGCCGGTCTGCGCTTAACCACGGCGGAATCCTGCACCGGGGGAAAGCTCTCGGTGGCGCTCTGCGCTGAAGAGAACACGGCCGATTTTTATGATGTCGGGCTGGTAGTGTTCAGCGATGCCGCGAAAGCGCGGATCCTCGGCGTGCGTCCTGAAACGCTGGCGCGCTATACCGCCGTCAGCGAACAGACGGTGACCGAGATGGCCGCCAGCATCCGCGACATTGCCCAGGCGGATATCAGCATCGCCATCAGCGGATACGCTGGCCCGGAAGGGGGCGACGACGGCACGGCGGCGGGGACGGTCTGTTTTGCGTGGAACATACGTGGCGAGACGAAAACCCGTACCGTGCTTTTCTCCGGAGACTGTCAGGACGTGGTGGAAAAAGCGGTGCATTTTTCGCTGGCAGAGCTGGTAACAACATTGTCGGACGGAAATAACGGTTGAGTTCACGTGGAGGTTCTATGGCTGTCATAGTGATTACCGGTGGGACGGCGGGCGTGGGAAAAGCCACGGCGCTGCGCTTCGCAAAAGCAGGTTACGATGTGGGCCTCATCGCCCGTGATGAAGCCAGCCTGCACTCCACCCAGGAAGAGCTGCGCCGCTTCGGCGTGAATGCGCACGCCGTGCAGGCGGACGTCGCCGACAGTCAGGCGGTGGTGGATGCGGCTAACGAGATTGAGTATCGTCTCGGTGCGATTGATGTCTGGGTCAACAACGCCATGGGGGCCGTGCTGGCACCGTTTCGTACCCTTACGCCGGACGAGTTTCGGCGCGTGACCGAGGTGACATACCTCGGCTACGTGAACGGCACCCGCGCGGCGCTTGAGCTTATGGTTTCGCGCGACAGGGGCGTGATTATTCAGGTAGGGTCCGCGCTGGCCTACCGTTCCATTCCCCTGCAGTCCGCCTACTGCGGGGCCAAAGCGGCGATTCGCGGGTTTACCGATGCGGTGCGCACTGAGCTGATGCATGAGAACAGCCGGGTTCAGCTTGCGATGGTGCAGATGCCGGGGCTCAATACGCCGCAGTTCGAATGGGCAAGGAACAAGTTCGCGTGGGCAATGCGGCCGGTACCGCCGGTGTTCGAGCCTGAAGTCGCCGCCAGCGCCATCTTCAGGGTGGCGCAAAAGCCGGTGCGCGAGCTGTGGGTTGGCAGCAGCACCATTCAGTCGATTGTCGGGCAGTTCCTCTTCCCGGGTTTTCTGGACAGGCTGATGGTGAAGAAAGCCTGGGAAGGTCAGATGACCGACGATCTGAACGCGCCGGACCGCCGGGATTATCTCGACCAGCCGGTTAACGACCTGCACAAAATCCATGGCCGTTTCACTGACGAAGCGAAAACCCGCGCGTCGTCCGTGACCTCCGGTATGCCGGGCAAAGTGGCGTTAGGGGCCCTTGCGGTGGCGGGTATTGTGTTGACGCGTTTGATAATCCGCCGGAAACCGTAATCAGCGCAGCGCGCTGCGGTGCGTCCAGAACCAGCGATAGCCGTAGCCGCCAAGGCTGAGCTCGACGGTTTTACCGCAAACCAGCGCGTCATCGTAGCGTTTGTCCGCGAGACAGGCGGTCCAGGTCGTGTTGCGGATCCCCTTCACGGTGAACTGCACCGGCTGGTCACTGAAGTTAACAAAGGTCAGGATGCTGCGTTCTTCGGTCTCGTAATAGATCCCCAGCACCGCGTCACTATCGATCGTGAGGAGCCGAAAGGGCGCAACGGCAATTTCGGGGAACTCCGAGCGGGTATTGGCGATATCAATGATGCGGTGCAGGAGCGAGTTGCGGTGGAGCAGCGAATCAGCGACGTTGATTTTTTGATAGAGGTAAGGGCCGCGGTCGATAATCGGCGCGATAAATTTTTCCGGGTCGGCTGCCGAAAAACCGCCGCCTTGCGATCCCGCCCACTGCATGGGGGTGCGCACAGCGTAGCGCTCCTCCAGATCGAGGTCATCCCCCATGCCGATCTCATCGCCATAGCGCATCACCGGAACGCCGGGCAGGGAAAAGAGTACCGCGTGGCAGAACGCCAGCCGCTTCAGATCGCCGTTGAGCATCGGTGCCAGGCGGCGGCGGATCCCGCGCTGGTAGACGTTCATCTCCTCATCAGGGGCGAAGGTATCGAGGACAAACTGTTTGTCTTTCTGGCTGATGCCCTCCAGATCCAGCTCGTCGTGATTGCGCAGCCAGTTGGCAAAACAGCATGAATCGGGCGGGACGATCATTTTCTTCACCGCGTTGCGCAGCGGACGGGCGCTTTTGCGGGCCAGGCTGACGTAAAAATACTTGTTGAGCCAGAAATTGAGCACCAGATTCAGGCGGTCATTATTGCCAAAGTAGTCCTGATAGGCCTCCACCTCGACGTCCACTTCACCCAGCAGGATCGCGTCCGGATTATGTTCCTCAATAAGACGTCGCATATGCTCGAGGATCCACAGACCCTTTTTTTCATCACCATTTCCCGCCTGCGTGGTCAGGTGGGAGGCGGCATCCAGGCGGAACCCCGACACGCCCAGTTTGAGCCAGAAGAGGATGATGTTCTCAATCTCTTTCAGCACCGCGGGTGAGGTCAGGTTCAGGTCCGGTTCGTGGCGATAGAACATGTGCCGGTAGTATTGTCCCGCCTCGTCGTCCCAGCTCCAGATGCTCTCCTCCACGCCAGGAAACATGGGGGGCGTATCGTCCTCGTCAGTATCTGACCAGAGGTAGTAATCCCGGTAGGGTGACGCCGGGTTACGGCGGGCCTGCTGGAACCAGGGGTGCGCGTCGGAGGTGTGCTGGATCAGCAGCTCAATAATGACCTGCATGCCCAGCTCGCGGGCCTGTTCGATCAGGGCAATAATATCGGCCAGCTTTCCGAAGCGGGGATCCACCTGAAGATGGTCGCTGACGTCATAGCCTTCATCGAGAAAGGGCGTGAGGTAAAACGGGGTGATCCAGATAACCGTCGCCCCCATGCGGCGAATGTACCGCAGCTTGGCCGCTATCCCGGCGATGTCCCCGCAGCCATCGCCGTTCAAATCATAAAAGAGTGCGGTATCAATCTGGTAAATAATGGCCCGTGTATGCCAGTCCGTCATAGCGTGCCTCAGTGATAGCCTTCAGTATCCGAAACCTTGCCCCGGAACACGTAGTAGCTCCAGGCGGTGTACACCAGGATCACCGGAATAATCAGTAACGTCCCGACCAGCATAAACAGCTGGCTGGCAGGCGGGGCCGCGGCCTCCCACAGAGTGATACGCGGCGGAATAATGTTCGGCCAGAGGCTGATACCCAGCCCGCTGAACCCGAGGAAGATCAGCCCCAGCGTCAGCAGGAAAGGGCGCGCGTGGCTGGCCGGATTGCGGGTCAGGCGCCAGATCAGCACGCTGAAGATCCCGACCAGCAGCGGAACCGGCAGGAACCAGAAGAAGTTGGGCAGGGTAAACCAGCGGTCGGCGACGTACTGCCAGCCGAGCGGCGTCCAGACGCTGACCACCGCGATAACCACCATCAGCGCCAGCAGCACGTGGCGGGTCAGTTCGCGCATGCGTTGTTGCAGCGCGCCTTCGCTTTTCATGATGAGCCAGGTGGTGCCCAGCAGCGTGTAGGCGACGACCAGACCGATGCCGCAGAAGAGGTTGAAAGGCGTGAGCCAGTCCAGCGAAGAGCCGACAAAACGTCGGCCCTCCACGTCAAAGCCGTTGATCACGGCGCCCACCACCACGCCCTGGCTGAAGGTGGCGAGCAGGGAGCCGCCGGCAAAGGAGTAGTCCCAGAATTTGCGGTGTGAAGGGGTGGCTTTGAAGCGGAACTCAAAGGCAACGCCGCGAAAGATGAGGCCGATCAGCATCGCGGTGAGGGGGATGGTCAGCGCATCAATGATCACCGCATAGGCCAGCGGAAACGCGCCGAACAGCCCCGCGCCGCCGAGCACCAGCCAGGTCTCGTTGCCGTCCCAGACGGGCGCCACGCTGTTAACCATCACATCGCGCTCTTTGGCATCGCCCACGAAGTTAAACAGCAGGCCAATCCCCAGATCGAAGCCGTCCATAATGATATACATCAGCGTGGCAAACACGATGATGGCAAACCAAATCACTGAGATATCGACGCCCATCAGATTCTCTCCTCTTCCGGAACAGACTCCGCGGCTGACAGCGGACGGGCAGGCGTGCCCGAGGTGTTTGACGTCAGCGTATTAACGGGCTGAGGACCTTTCTTAATCAGCCGGATGAGATAAACATAGCCCACGCCAAATACGGATGAGTAGACGACGAAGAACGCCAGCAGGCTAATGCTCATCTGCAGGGTGCTGTGCAGCGATACCGCGTCGATGGTGCGCAGGTAGCCATAGACAACCCACGGCTGACGGCCTACTTCGGTGGTCACCCAGCCGGCAAGCAGCGCGACCAGCCCCGCAGGCCCCATGCAGAGGGCAAACCACTGGAACGGACGCGAGTGGTAAAGTCGATGGCGATAGCGTAGCCAGAGGCTGAGCAGACCGAGGGTAATCATCAGCAGACCCATCCCCACCATAATGCGGAACGACCAGAAAACGATGGTCGAGTTGGGTCGATCCTCTTTCGGGAAGTCTTTCAGGGCCGGGACCTGTTTATCCAGGCTGTGCGTCAGAATCAGGCTGCCGAGCGCGGGGATCTCCAGACCGTATTTGGTGCGTTCTTCCTCCATATCCGGCAGGCCAAACAGCAGCAGCGGGGTGGCCTCGCCGGGCGGATTTTCCCAGTGACCCTCAATAGCGGCGATTTTGGCTGGCTGATGCTCAAGCGTGTTCAGGCCGTGCATATCGCCCACCACCGCCTGGATAGGGGCGACCAGCAGCGCCATCCACATCGCCATCGAAAACATGGTGCGAACGGCGGGCGTATCGTTACCGCGGAGCAAGTGCCAGGCGGCCGACGCGCCGACAAACAGCGCGCTGCTCAGGAACGCGGCGATAGCCATATGAATAAGACGGTACGGGAAGGAGGGGTTAAAGACGATCGCCAGCCAGTCCTGCGGGATAACCTGCCCGTTTTCGATAGTGAAACCCTGCGGCGTATGCATCCAGCTGTTGGAGGCGAGGATCCAGAAGGTTGACATCAGCGTGCCGAGCGCCACCATGTAGGTCGAAAAGAAGTGCAGCCCCGGGCCGACCTTGTTCCAGCCGAACATCATGACGCCGAGGAATCCGGCCTCCAGGAAGAAAGCGGTTAACACCTCATAAGTCAGAAGCGGGCCGGTAATGCTGCCCGCGAACTGGGAGAACCCGCTCCAGTTGGTGCCAAACTGGTACGCCATCACCAGCCCGGAAACGACGCCCATGCCGAAGTTAACGGCAAATATCTTTAGCCAGAAGTGGTACAACGATCGCCAGACGTCGTTTTTGGTGCGCAGCCACATGCCCTCCAGCACCACCAGGTAGCTGGCGAGACCGATGGTGATCGCAGGAAACAGGATGTGGAACGAGACGGTAAAAGCGAACTGAATTCTGGCCAGATGAAACGCATCGAGTTCGAACATGGTCCGTACCTCTGAGACGATGGGGCACGCGAATTGCCGGGCAGGTCAGGCCTGCCCGGCAAACCGATTACGGTTTAGTCTTACCGGCACCCAGCTCGGCACCGGTCAGCGGGTCGGAATGTGGATCGGACTTCGTGCGGGCAGACATCGCCTTAACCAGGGTTGCCTGCTCGGTTGTGAGCGTCACGCTGGCACTGCCATCGCCGCCATCCACCGCAGGCTGGGGGGACTCAACGTAATCGAAATGTTTATCGCTGTTCCAGCTTCCGCGAACCTCTCCACCTTCAGACATATTGTAGTACTTGTTGGTGAATTCCTCGATTGGCGGCAGTTTTCCCGGCGGGAAATTATTACGGATGGACTGCAGCGCCTTCTCAAAGGAGAGCTGATGCGCCGCCTCACGCGTCATCAGAAACGCCAGGGCATCTTTAACGCCGGGATCGTCAGTCACGTTGATCAGCCGTTCATAGATAATTTTGGCTCTGGCCTCGGCCGCCACGTTCGAACGCAGATCCGCCGTCGGCTCGCCAATGGTGTCGACGTAGGCCGCCGTCCAGGGTACGCCCGCTGAGTTGGTTAGGGGGGTTCCGCCGCCGTAGAGCAGGGAGGTGATGTGGCTGTCATTCCCGTTTTCGGTCATGGAGCGATACAGCTCGGCCTCATTTTCCACCCCTTCCGCCAGCGCGCCCTTGGCACCTTTATTCAGCATACCGACCAGGGTACCGATGATTTCGAGGTGGCTTAACTCCTCGGTCGCGATATCCATCAGCATGTCTTTACGGCCCGGATCGTCATCGCTCAACCCTTGCGTAAAGTAACGGCAGGCGGCGGCCAGTTCACCCTGCGGTCCGCCAAATTGTTCCAGTAAAAGGTTGGCCAGGCCGGGATTCGGTTCGGCGACGCGAACCGTGTATTGCAGCTGTTTGACGTGTCGAAACATGCTCACTCTCCTGTGGGTTATTTTTTCGCTTCGACACCCGACGCGTCTGAACGCAGCAGGAACTGTTCCGTCGTTTGCGGGATATGACGAATCAGCCAGTCGGCCATTTCGCGCTCTTCGGCGAGGATCGTCTCAATAGCGGGTATCGAGGCGGTGTCACCCGCTTTTTTGGCCGCCGCCAGCAGGGAGGTATAGCAGGCGATTTCGAACTGTTCGAAAACATAGCCGCTGATCGAGCCCTTCACGATTTCGTCAGAAGGGAACATGCCGCCGATGGATTGTCCCAGCGCCGCCATTTTGCTCATCGAGTCTTTTAAGACCGAACGAGAAATATCATTACGGTCGAGGATTTCCTCCAGCAATGTGATTTGCCGTTTTGTCTCATTAATATGTTGCTCAATTCTGGCGCGAACATCAGGATAATTATCGATACGGCTGGCCATGGATTCCAGCATAGATTCGGCTTGCTTTTCCATTGCATGGGCATCGCGTAGCCAGTCATGGTAGTGTTCTACGTGATTCATCATTGTATCCTCATTAGGGGTTCGCTTATTTGGTCTCACTTTCAGCAGCCTGATCGGCACGTGCGGCACTGTAGCCAGATAAATGGCCGACAATATTGGCATAAATACTGATGATAATGACCCATAGCACGCTGTTCTTCCACCAGATGACGGAAGGGATAGCGAGAATGAACCATATTATCGCTGCCGCTAAATGGCACCGTTTAATTGTCCTGGGACTGATGCTCATTTTATTTAACCTGTATTATCGCGTCATTTCTGCGCTTTTTGGTTAATATTGCCAACGGCCAGGTCGGTGAGTTTAAGGTCGGTCTCTTTCTCTTCTTCCAGCGTTTCGGCAAGAAGCTTAACGGCTTTTTTATAGCCGAGCTGTTCTGCCAGGGTGGCAAGGGTACCGTAGCTGGCTATTTCGTAATGCTCCACTTTTTGCGCAGCAGCAATTAATGCGGCATCACGGACTTCATTTTTTTCCGTGCTTTCGATGACTTCATTAGCTTCTTCAATTAAGCCTTCCATTGCGACGCATTTCATGCGCTTGAGCTTGATGCCGTCTTCCTGTTCCACGATCTGGTCGATACGTTCGATCTGACCTTGCGTCTCTTCAAGGTGTGCGGTAAAGGCGGCGCTCAGCTTCTCGCTGGAGGCGGCGCGGGCAAGCTTGCTTAACGCTCGGGTAAGCTGCTTTTCTGCGCTGTAGGTATCCGACAGAAGATGAATAAATACATCCTCTACACTTTTCATATTCATAATTATTACGCTCCGGTAAAATAAAGAAAGGGTACTGCGAGCTTTTCAGCCCGCAGCATGCTCTCTGGTTTAATTAAAAGATTACTAAATAAGATCAGGAGTTATCAGATTTACGGCCTCCGCCGTGACTGTTCTGTCCCCCTTTCTTACCCGCTTCAGATGCGCGTTGCGGATCGTTTTTAAAATTACCACCGCTGTGCTGGCCACCTTTACGTCCAGCTTCTGATGCTTTTTCACGGTCTTCAGCGAAATTACCGGAACCACCACGATGCTCTGCCATATTAAACCTCATAGTCATATATTGGTTATGTCAGTACGATACGAAAATATTCCGTATCACTCGTCGTTCGAGTAATAACTCTAGTCGCTGTGTGCGATCCGTCAAATGCGTTTTGCTATTTGCGGTTGCGTTATTTTTAAATATTTGTAAATTTGCGCTTCGCTTGCGTTGGAAATATGGATAGACAGGAAGGACTTGTAAACAACTGTTCAGATTATTCCTAACTTTGAGCTAAAAATTTGAAAGCTGAGGATAAAAATAATGACGCCCTCAAATTGGTTGATTTGCAGTCAGGGGAAAATAAAAAATACTCCTTTATGGCTAGAAAGCGAAACCATAAATAATTATAAAGAAAAACCTGGATAAAAAGCGCCAGGCGCGAAAGGGCGGTTTCGTTAAGGCTTGTTCAGAGGCCAGTCGCACACGGTTTGACCACTGTCGTCTTAAGATCACAAATCAGAAATCTTTCCCCCCGGAAGGAACGGGTTTCTCTACACTCCAGGTAATATTCACTGGAGGCATGACATCATGGCGAACACCATCACGGCTGATGACATTCGGGAACACTTTTCGCAGGCTATGTCGGCGATGTACCAGCAGGAAGTTCCGCAGTACGGCACCTTGCTTGAACTGGTAGCGGACGTAAACCTGGCGGTGCTGGAAAATGATCCACTATTACATGAACAACTGGCAAACGCCGATGAGCTTGCGCGTCTGAACGTCGAGCGTCACGGGGCCATCCGCGTCGGCAGTGCGCAAGAACTTTCAACCCTGCGCCGTATGTTTGCCATTATGGGGATGTACCCGGTCAGCTATTACGATCTCTCCCAGGCGGGGGTGCCGGTCCACTCAACGGCATTTCGGCCGATTGATGATGCGGCGCTGTGCCGTAATCCGTTCCGCATCTTTACTTCGCTGCTGCGCCTTGAGCTGATTGAAAACGTCGCGCTGCGCGAACGTGCGGCGGAAATTCTGTCTCACCGAAACATCTTCACCCCGCGCTGTCTGGCGCTTCTCGATCTGTATGAATCGGAAGGGCAGTTTACCGTCGAGCAGGCGCAGGAGTTTGTGCAGGAAGCGCTGGAAACCTTCCGCTGGCACCGCCATGCGACGGTCGATCAGGAGACCTATCTCGCGCTGCATAACGAGCACCGGCTGATCGCCGATGTGGTCTGCTTCCCGGGTTGCCACATTAACCACCTGACCCCGCGTACGCTGGATATTGACCGGGTGCAGGAGCTGATGCCGAAGTACGGTATTGAGCCGAAAATTTTGATTGAAGGGCCGCCGCGTCGCGAGGTGCCCGTCCTGCTGCGTCAAACCAGTTTCAAGGCGCTGGAAGAGCCGGTGCTGTTTGCCGGTGAACACAAAGGCACCCACACCGCGCGCTTCGGTGAGATTGAGCAGCGCGGCGTGGCGCTGACCCCGAAAGGCCGGGAACTGTACGATAGCCTCCTTGCCCAGGCCGGTACCGGCAAAGATAACCTGACGCACCAGCTGCATCTGCAGGAGATCTTTAGCGCCTTCCCTGACAGCGAACTGTTAATGCGCCGTCAGGAGCTGGCGTATTTCCGCTACCGTCTGACGCCAGCGGGTGAAGCGCATCGGCATGCGTTCCGGCCGGGCGACGATCCGCAGCCGCTGATCGAGCGCGGATGGGTCGTCGCACAGCCGATCACCTACGAAGATTTCCTCCCGGTCAGCGCCGCGGGGATTTTCCAGTCCAATCTCGGGAATGAAACCCAGGCCCGCAGCCACGGTAACGCCAGCCGCGATGCGTTTGAAGCGGCCCTCGGCTGCCCGGTGTATGACGAATTTACCCTCTATGAGGAGGCTGAAACGCGCAGCAAACAGCGTTGCGGTTTGCTCTGAAATCGTTACTCTGCTGGGGTGTGATGGAAAAAATAAGGTCGTTATGCAAAATCCTTCCGCCCCTGTGGTTGAAACGCGCCAGGGCGCACTCTCTGGTTTAACCGATGAAAATGTCCACGTCTGGTGCGGTATTCCTTATGCCGCACCGCCCGTTGGCGAATGGCGCTGGCGCTCCCCGCGGCATCCTGAGCCGTGGGATGGCGTTCGCGAGGCTACCGCCTTTTCGGCCTCAAGCTGGCAAAGCAGCGAATATTGCCAGGAGCTGGGCGGGGGCGATCCCGGTCAGTTCTCGGAAGACTGCCTCTATCTGAACGTCTGGTCTCCCACAGAGCGCGCCGGGCCGCTTCCGGTTATGGTCTGGCTGCACGGCGGCGGCTTTACCATCGGTGCGGGTGGCTTACCGCCCTATAACGGCAAAGCGCTGGCCACGCGCGGCGTGGTTGTGGTGACGATCAACTACCGTCTCGGTCATCTTGGCTTTTTTGCCCATCCCGCGCTGGAAGGCGAGGAAGATCGCGTGGTGCATAATTTTGCCCTGCTGGATCAGATCGCCGCCCTCGAATGGGTAAGGGACAATATCGCCGCATTTGGTGGCGACCCCGCTAACGTGACCCTGTTTGGCGAATCCGCGGGCGCGCGCAGCGTGCTCTCTCTGCTGGCCTCTCCGCTTGCAGAAGGATTGTTCCATAAGGCGATTGTGCAAAGCGGGTACACCTTGCCGGACACGCCGCGAGAGCAGGCGTTGCAAAAAGGGGAGGCGCTGGCCGCCCATTTTGGCCTGGAACAGGCGACAGCCGAACAACTGCGCGCCATTCCGCCGGAGGCGTTCTGGCCGCTCACCGCGCCGCTGAACATTGCTCCGGCCCCCATCGTCGGGGATTGCGTTCTGCCTGAAGCGATGCTGGACGTCTTTTTCGCCGCTCGCCAGCACCCCGTGCCGGTAATGATCGGCTCGAACAGCGATGAGGCCAGCGTGATGGCGGTGTTTGGCATCGATCTCGCCGGGCAAATCCAGAAGCTTCGCCGGGAGCGCCGCTTCGGGCTGGGGCTGATTAAGCTGCTCTATCCGGGCGTCAAAGGCGATGAGGAGCTGGGCAGGCAGGTGTGCCGCGACATGGCGTTCACCACGATGGGCTACGTCGTGATGCAGGCGCAGCAGCGCGTCGGCGGATTGTGCTGGCGTTACTGGTTTGACTATGTCGCGGAAGCGGAACATGCCACCTATATCAACGGCGCGTGGCACGGCAATGAAGTGCCTTACGTCTTTGATACCCTCGGCCAGGTGGAGCCTTCACGCCAGTATGTCAACGAACGGGATGTGCAGTTTGCTGCTCAGGTGGCCGATTACTGGGTGAGCTTTGCGCGAGACGCAGGACCTCGCGAGATCCTGCCCGGGCCGACGCACTGGCCCGCATGCCGTAAAGGGCGGGACGTTTTATTACGCATTGGCGTGAATAAACATGCAGGTTTCAGGCTTGAAAACCGCTTTATGCGCGCCCGGATGAGCCTCTTCAAACGGGTGATGAAGCACCACGTCAGCCTCGATTAAGCAAACAGGCGCGAAACGCCGCCAGCCCATTTTCCTCCCCTGGCGTTTCGCGCAGCACCAGCCGGTAGCTCGCGCCGGTTTTTATGCTGGTTTCATAAGGCCGCATCAGTCTTCCCGCGCGGACATCTTCGGCCACCAGCGTTTCGTCGGCAATGGCGACGCCCAGCCCCTGAATGGCGGCCGTGATGGCGAGATCCATCGTGTCGAAGTGTTGATTTTTGTGCATGGCAAAGCCCGGACCTTCCTGTTTCGTCAGCCACAGCGACCAGTCTGTTTTATCCCTTGTCGGATGCAGGAACGTCAGCGATCCCAGCGTTGCTCCCGCCCGCACCGGGCTTATCACCGGGGTGAGCGCCTCTTCGAACAGCAGGTCGCCTGCGCTCATGTGCGTACCGAACACGATGGCCGCGTCGTAAGATTCGGTTTTGAAATTGACGTTATGATCGGTGGTGGTGGTCAGGGCGATCTGCAGATCCGGCTGCTCACGCTCCACCTCCAGCAGGCGCGGCACCAGCCAGCGCATGGCGCAGGTGGGCGCCTTGAGCCGGATCACGGTTTGCTGACTGCGGGCCTGGTCGGCCACGGTCAGCAAGTGTTCGAACGCAGACTGCAGTTCCGGGAGCAGGGCGCAGCCCTGTGAAGAGAGGCGCAGGCCGCGCGCGTGGCGTTCAAAAAGCGGAAAGCCAAACCAGGCCTCAAGGGAGGCTATCTTGCGGCTCACGGCCCCCTGCGTCAGACAAAGCTCTGCGGCAGCATGGGTCAGATTCAGGTGACGCGCGGTGACTAAAAATGCGTCGATGGCATTGAGCGGGAGCGAACGGCGCGACATGAAAACACCTCAGCTATGCATTTTTCTCATGGCTATTATGACAACAATTCGATTGTCCCGACAACAGAGATGTTGTTTGAATAGTTATGCAATGTCCATGAGAAGGGAAAGAGGATGACTTTACAAACGCCTGTGCAAACGCGCTCCAAACTGCCCGATGTGGGCACCACGATCTTTACCGTTATCGGCCAGCTCTCGGCGCAGCATAACGCGATAAACCTTTCTCAGGGCGCACCGAATTTTTCCTGCGACCCGAAGCTTGTTGCGGGCGTCACCCGCGCGATGGAGGCAGGGCAAAACCAGTATGCGTCGATGACCGGCCTGCCGACGCTCAAAGAGCGCATTGCCGATAAAATTGCCACGCTTTACGGCACGCAGTATGACCCGGGCCGCGAGGTGCTGGTGACCGCCAGCGCCAGCGAAGGGCTCTACTCGGCAATCAGCGGGCTGGTGCATCCGGGCGATGAGGTGATCTACTTTGAGCCGTCATTTGACAGCTACGCGCCGATTGTCCGCCTGCAGGGGGCAACGCCGGTTGCCATCAGGCTCACCGTGCCGGATTTTGCCGTGAACTGGGACGAGGTTCGCGCCGCGATCACCCCGCGCACGCGCATGATTATCATCAATACGCCGCACAACCCGAGCGGTCAGGTCTTCTCCGCCGACGATCTGCAGCAGCTGGCGGCGCTGACCCGCAATACTGACATCATTATTTTGTCTGACGAAGTGTACGAACACGTGGTGTTTGACGGTGAGCCGCACCACGGGATGGCTACGCACCCGCAGCTGGCGGAGCGAAGCGTGATTATTTCTTCTTTCGGAAAAACGTATCACGTCACCGGCTGGCGCGTGGGTTACTGTGTTGCACCGGCGGTACTGATGGACGAGATTTGTAAAGTCCATCAATTTTTAATGTTCTCTGCCGATACGCCAATGCAGCACGCGTTTGCTGAACATATGGTCGACCCGCAAACCTGGCTGTCGCTGTCGGCGTTTTACCAGCGCAAGCGCGATCTGCTGCACAGTCTGCTGGCCGATTCGCCGTTTACGCTGCTGCCAAGCGCCGGCTCGTTCTTCATGCTGGCGGACTACAGCCAGTTCAGCGACGAGCGCGACAGCGAGCTGGTGAAACGGCTGATCGTTGAGTACGGTGTAGCCACCATTCCGCTGTCGGCGTTTTATGCGGACGGTACGGATAATAAATTAATTCGTCTCTCTTTTGCGAAAGATGAGGCGACGTTACGGGCAGGTGCCCAGGCCCTGTGTCGGGTTAAACCACGCTAAGGAGTTTGAGATGAAATTACGCGCGCTAGTTGTCGGCATGGGATTGCTGTGTACCTTTTCCTCCTTCGCAGCGTCCGAGCTGCGTTACGGTCTGGAAGCCGAATATCCGCCGTTTGAAAGCCGCAATGCGGCAGGCGAACTGGAAGGGTTTGACGTTGAGCTGGGGAATGCCATCTGCAAAGCGGCAGCGCTGAAGTGCAGCTGGGTGGAAACCTCGTTTGATGCGCTGATCCCGGGGCTGGTGGCGAAGAAATTCGACGCCATCAACTCGGCGATGAATATCACCGAGCAGCGCCGCAAGAGCATTGATTTTACCCAGCCGATCTACCGTATTCCGTCGCAGCTGGTCGGCAAGGCCGGGACGGCGGTCGAGGCGACGCCTGAAGGGCTGAAGGGGAAAACCATCGGCGTGCTGCAGGGCTCCATTCAGGAAACCTATGCCAAAGAGCACTGGGAAAAGCAGGGTGTCACCGTGGTGTCGTATAAAGATCAGAATATGGCCTGGGGCGATCTGCTGAATGGCCGTATCGACGCCTCGCTGGTCATGTCCGCGGCCGGGCAGGCAGGTTTCCTCAGCAAGCCGCAGGGAAAAGGGTTTGGCTTCATCGGCAAACCGGTGTCTGACGACACCATCCTCGGCAGTGGGATCGGTTTTGGGTTGCGCAAAGGTGATGAGGCCACCAAAAAGCAGCTTGATGCCGCAATTGATAAGGTACGTGCCGACGGCACGATCGCCAAACTCGCTGATAAGTACTTCCCGGGTATCGATGTCAGCGTAAAATAACCGCCTCATTGGCCCTGTCAGCTGATGTCCTGACGGGGCATTTTTATACACATTTTCCAGGCTTTCTTTACACCACTTTCGGGCCGTTCTGGTCGACAGAAAATATTTCTCACTTTGTTCATATAATCACCGGCCAACAATTGGATTCTTAACCATTTTTGTTTAGGCTGTGCGTTCTTTCTTGCCGTCATTTCGCCGAGCGCGGAACACATTCACACGACCATAAGGACGTTTTTCCAGGCATGAATCGCAGACGTTTTCTAAAAGGCTCGCTGGCAGTGGCAGCCCTGAGCGGCACATCCGGCCTTGCTTCCCTGTTTTCCAAAGCGGCATACGCTGCCGACTCTGACATTGCTGACGGCCAGAGCCGTCGTTTTGACTTCTCCGTACTGCAATCCATGGCGCATGACCTGGCGAAAACCCCGTGGGGTGGCGCGCCGCGTCCGCTGCCGGAGACGCTGGCAACCATGACGCCGCAGGCGTACAACGCCATTCGCTACGACGAAAAGCAGTCTCTGTGGAACAACATTGAAGGACGTCAGCTGGACGTGCAGTTCTTCCACATGGGAATGGGGTTCCGCCGCCGCGTGCGGATGTTCTCGCTGGACCAGTCAACCGCTATGGCGCGCGAGATCCACTTCCGTCCTGAGCTGTTCAGCTACGGTGAAACGGGCGTGGATACCAAACAGCTGGAAGGGCAAAGCGATCTCGGCTTTGCGGGCTTCCGCGCGTTTAAGGCGCCGGAGCTGGCGCGTCGCGATATCGTCTCTTTCCTGGGGGCCAGCTATTTCCGCGCGGTGGACGACACCTACCAGTACGGCCTTTCCGCCCGCGGTCTGGCGGTAGACACCTTTACCGACACGCCGGAAGAGTTCCCGGACTTTACCGCCTTCTGGTTTGAAACCGTCAAGCCCGGCGACACCACCTTTACCGTCTATACGCTGCTGGATAGCCCGAGCATCACCGGCGCCTATAAGTTCGTGATCCACTGCGAGAAGAGCCAGGTGATCATGGAGGTGGAAAACCACCTCTATGCGCGTAAGGACATCAAGCAGCTCGGCATCGCGCCGATGACCAGCATGTTCAGCTGCGGCAATAACGAACGCCGCATGTGCGACACCATTCACCCGCAAATTCACGACTCCGACCGCCTGGCGATGTGGCGCGGCAACGGGGAGTGGATTTGTCGTCCGCTGAACAACCCGCAGAAGCTGCAGTTCAACGCCTATATGGATAAAAACCCGAAAGGGTTCGGGCTGCTGCAGCTCGATCGCGATTTCTCGCACTATCAGGACGTGATGGGGTGGTACAACAAGCGCCCAAGCCTGTGGGTGGAACCGCGTAACGACTGGGGTAAAGGCGCGGTTGGCCTGATGGAGATCCCGACCACCGGTGAAACGCTGGATAACGTGGTCTGCTTCTGGCAGCCGGAAAAAGCGGTAAAAGCGGGCGACGAGCTGGACTTCAAATATCGTCTCTACTGGAGCGCGATGCCGCCGGTGCGCTCCCCGCTGGCGAACGTTTATGCGACCCGCACCGGCATGGGCGGCTTCCCGGAAGGCTGGGCTCCAGGGGAAAACTACCCGAAAGTGTGGGCCCGTCGCTTTGCGATTGACTTCGTCGGTGGCGACCTGAAGGCCGCTGCGCCAAAAGGCATCGAGCCGGTGATTACGCTCTCCAGCGGTGAAGCGAAGCAGGTAGAGATCCTCTACGTTGAGCCGTTTGACGGCTATCGCATTCTGTTTGACTGGTACCCGACGTCGGATTCGACGGAGCCGGTGGATATGCGCCTGTTCCTGCGCTGTCAGGGCGACGCCATCAGTGAAACCTGGCTGTACCAGTATTTCCCACCGGCGCCGGATAAACGTCAGTACGTTGACGACAGGGTAATGCGTTAACCCTTGTGGGATTGTGCCGGGTGGCGGCTTCGCCTTACCCGGCCTACAGTTTCGAAACGTAGGCCGGGTAAGCGCTAGCGCCACCCGGCAATTGAGAGGCACCATGTCTTCAGAAATCATCCCCGTCACCCAGGATATCGAACTTCGCGCCGTCGAAGAGCGCTACACCGCCGACCTGCACAATCTCGTCGTTAAAAACAGAGCCTTTCTGCAAACCGCCTTTGACTGGGCGCAGCACGCGGTCAGCGAAGAGGACACCCGCCGTAACGTGCAGAGCAACCAGATGTTGCATCAGCGCGGCTACGCCAAAATGTTTTTGATTTTCAAGGATGATGCGTTAGTTGGCGTCCTGTCGTTCAACACTATTGAACCGACGAACAAAGCCGGCTACATCGGCTACTGGCTGGATGAAGCCCACCAGGGGCAGGGCATTCTCTCTCAGTCACTGCAGGCGTTTATGCGCTACTACGCTGAACGCGGTGAGATCCGCCGTTTTGTGATCAAGTGTCGGGTGGCGAATCAGCACAGCAACAGCGTTGCCGTGCGCAATGGTTTTACGCTGGAAGGGTGCCTGCGGGAAGCGGAATACCTGAATGGCCGCTTTGACGACGTGAATATCTACGGCAGGATTTATACCCTATAACGCACCCAGCAGCGGCGTGCGGGTGATGCGCTGGTCGCCGTTTATCACTTTTTCGCCGCGCAGGTGAATGCTCTCGCCAGCAAACGCTTCTATGACCGCATCGTCGGTGATTTCAACCCGATGCTCGATAAGCACATCCCCGCTGATTCGCGCGCGCCCCTGGATCACCACTTTATCATCCAGCATGATCGGCCCGCCGCGCAGCCATGCCTGACCGCCAATCAGGACGTGATGCTTGATGACGCAGTTGCCTTCAACCACGGCATTCTCCGCAATCTGCGAGCTGTAGCGCACCGTCGGGATGGCATCGTCGTCGAAACCGGCTATCACGCGGGCGTTGCCGTAGACTTTCGCGCAGTCGCATACCCAGACGTTGTTGAGTTCGTTACCCTCCAGGATCGCGTTGTCGAAGACTTCGGCCCGGTGTTCAACGAAGGCAAAATTAACCATCGCCGAGCCGTAGATTTGCGCCTGGTGCACAATGCGCGACTGGCTCACCGTCGCCTTATCGTAGATTTGGAGGATCTGTTCATGATCCGGCGTCAGCCCTTTGGCGGCAATGACCACGCTGTGATGCAGCACGCGCGCGTCGCCGTAGATATGGCACTCGCCCCGTACGCAGGATTGCTGAATGGTGACGTTGTCACTTATTCGCGCCCCGTGGCTGACCTCCGCACCGTCCAGCCAGCAGCTGTCGCCGATATGCGCGTCATGGCTAATGATGCATGGAAGGGTAAGCCGCGCGTTGCCGGATACGGTTGCCCCGGCGAACACCACGCTGTTTTCATCGTAGATCCAGCAGTCGCCGTCCTGTGCGAGGGCGCGCTCATCGTCAATCCAGCCGCCTCTCGTGCCGACCGTCACGTCGTTAAAGTCCGCCGTGGCGATGATCTGCCGCAGCGTGGTGGCGTGGGTGGTTTCGCCGTTTTTCCATTGCCAGAGGCGGGTCTCGTCGCTAAGGCGATATTTGTTCATCTTCATATCTCTGATAAGCGTCTTCACTAAACGTAGCAAAGTTTTCGCATTTCGAGCGGCTTGGCAACCAGACGGTAAACGCCTTAAAATGGCATGTAAAATGCACTTTCACTTTATGCGAACGCAGGAAAAACAATGACCGTCGATGAGAATTACTTCACTGAGAAATATGGCTTAACGCGTACCCATTCAGAAGTGCTGTACAGCGCGGAGATCGTGAAGCCCGGTAAAACGCTGGATCTGGGCTGCGGCAACGGCCGTAACAGCCTTTATCTTGCAGCCAACGGCTACGATGTCACCGCGTGGGACAAGAACCCGATGAGCATCGACAATATCGAGCGCATCAAGGCGGAAGAAGGGATCGCTAATCTGCATACCGCGATTAAGGATCTGAACAACCTGAGCTTTGACGGCCAGTACGATTTTATTCTCTCCACCGTGGTGCTGATGTTCCTGGAGGCAAAAACCATCCCGGGCCTTATCGCCAATATGCAGCGCTGCACGACGCCGGGCGGTTACAATCTGATTGTTGCCGCCATGGATACGGCAGACTACCCCTGCACGGTCGGCTTCCCGTTTGCGTTCAGGAGCGGTGAGCTGAGCAACTACTACGAAGGCTGGGAGTTGCTCAAATACAACGAGGACGTTGGCGAACTGCACCGCACTGATGAAAACGGCAACCGCATCAAGCTGCGCTTTGCCACGATGCTGGCACGAAAGCCCGCTTAACGGGCGGCGAGCAGGCAGATCTGCAGGGCAGTCTTATAAGACGCCTCAAACGACGACAGCGGCAGGAATTCAAACTTCGAGTGAAAGTTATGCGCTCCGGTGAAGAAGTTCGGGGTGAGTAGCCCTTTAGCCGAGAGCGCCGCGCCGTCGGTGCCGCCGCGCATCGGCGTCGGTTTCGGCGTGATGCCGAGCGATTCCATCGCCTCGAACATCAGATCGATGGCGCGTCTGTCTTCGCCAATCGCATTGCTGATATTGCTGTAGGTATCTTCAATGCGATAGTCCACGCTGGCCGTCGGATATTGGGCGGCAATCAGCGCGGCCACGTCGGCAATCTGCTGCTTGCGCGCGGCAAAGCGCTCCTTGTCAAAGTCGCGGATATTGGCCTTAAGAACGGCCTCGTTCTGTCCGGCCTGAATGCCGTTAAACCAGATATAGCCTTCACGTCCCTCGGTGCACTCGGGCGTTTGCTGGCGGTCAAAATGGCTGATGTAGTCAGTCGCCATCAGCAGGGGATTCACCAGCACGCCTTTCGCGGACATCGGGTGCGCCGTCACGCCGGTAAAGCGTATTTCCGCGGCTGCCGCATTAAAGTTTTCGTAGACAATTTCCCCCAGCTCGCAGCAGTCGATAGTCCAGGCGAAGTCGACGTCAAAGCGCTTTAGATCGAGCGCCTTGGCACCGTTCAGGCCGATCTCTTCGTCAGGCACAAACGCCACGACGATATCCCCATGCCGATGCTCCGCCGTCAGGTTTTCCAGCACCGTCATGACCACCGTGACCGCCGATTTATTATCGGCGCCCAATACGCTGGTTCCGTCGCTGAAAATAATCTCCTCGTTCGGATAAGCCAGAATTTCTGGGTGCTCCTCTACCCGCAGCCAGATGTCTTTCTCTTTATTCAGACAGAGATCTTCACCGGTAAACGTTAATATTTGTGGATGAATATCCGGTGAAAGTCCCACGTCGACGGTATCAATATGGGTAATAAAGCCAATGCGCGGCGCACCGGGCACGTTGCCTTTTTTTACCGCCGTTACCGTGGCAAATTCATCAATCACAATGTCGTCTAACCCCAGCTGTGCCAGCTCCTGCGCCAGCTCGCGCGCCATGTCGTGCTGGCCCGGCGTTGAGGGCAGAGTTTTGACTTTGGGATCGCTCTGGCTGGTGATCGCGAGATAGCGGAAAAAACGGTGCGTTAATTGTCTGGAAAGCGGCGAGCCCATAGTGATTTGTTCCTTATTTATTTTTCGGGTGTTTGCCACTTCACTTTAATGTTATTTATGAAATGGCAAAAGAATTAATTAGCCGTCGAATTAAAAAGACAGGAATAAATGATGACAAGCAAACTCACAACTTTCACATTGGCGCTCGCGGCACTCACGGTCAGTTCCGCCGTCGCCGCGAAAACGCTGGTGTATTGCTCCGAAGGATCGCCGGAAAACTTTAACCCTCAGCTTTACACCTCGGGAACCAGCGTCGACGCCAGCGCCGTGCCGGTCTATAACCGTCTGGTCGATTTCAAACCCGGCACCACGGAGCTGGTGCCGAGCCTGGCGGAGCGCTGGGAGGTGAGCGACGACGGCAAGGTTTACACCTTCCATCTGCGTCAGGGCGTGAAGTTCCAGAGCAATAAATCCTTCACGCCGACCCGCGACTTTAACGCCGACGACGTGATCTTCTCGTTTATGCGCCAGAAAGACGTGAATCATCCCTACCACAACGTCTCTAACGGCAGCTACTCCAACTTCGAAAGCCTGGAGTTCGGCAGCCTGATAACCGCCATTGATAAAGTCGATGACCACACCGTGCGCTTTACCCTGGCGCACCCGGAAGCGCCGTTTGTCGCCGATCTGGCCTGGTATTTTGCCTCAATCCTTTCGGCGGAGTATGCCGACGCGATGCTGAAAGCGGGCACGCCGGAGAAGGTGGATATGGAGCCCATCGGCACCGGGCCGTTTAAGCTGGCGCAGTATCAGAAGGATTCCCGGATCCTGTTCACGGCGTTTGCCGACTACTGGCAGGGGAAATCGAAGCTGGACAGGCTGGTGTTTAGCATCACCCCGGATGCCTCCGTGCGTTTTGCCAAAATTGAGAAGAACGAATGTCAGGTGATGCCGTTCCCGAACCCGGCCGATCTGCCGCGCATGAAGGCCAATAAAGATATCAACCTGATGAGCAAAGCCGGACTGAACACCGGTTTTCTGGCGTTCAATACCCAAAAACCACCGCTGAATAACGTAAAAGTCCGTCAGGCGCTGGCGATGGCCATCAACAAACCGGCCATTATTGACGCGGTGTTCCACGGTACCGGAACGGCGGCAAAGAACCTGCTGCCGCCGGGCGTCTGGAGCGCCGACAGCGAGCTTAAGGATTACGACTACGATCCTGAAAAAGCCACAGCGCTGCTGAAAGAGGCCGGTTTTGCCAGCGGCGTCAGCATCGATTTATGGGCGATGCCGGTCCAGCGGCCCTATAACCCGAATGCGAAACGCATGGCGGAGATGATTCAGGCGGACTGGGCGAAAATTGGCGTACAGACCAAAATCGTTACCTACGAGTGGGGCGAATACCTTAAGCGTGTGAAGGGCGGGGAACATCAGGCTGCGCTGATGGGCTGGACGACCGCAACGGGCGATCCTGACAACTTCTTTGGTCCGCTGTTTACCTGCACCTCGGCGAACGGTGGCTCAAATTCGGCGAAATGGTGCTATAAGCCGTTTGATAAGATCGTTGCTGAAGCCAAATCGATAACCGATCATGATAAACGGGTGGCGCTGTATAAACAGGCTCAACAGATGATGCATGACCAGATGCCTGCGGTGATGATTGCGCATTCAACGATTTTCGAACCGGTGCGCAAGGAGGTGAAGGGCTATGAAATCGACCCGTTTGGCAAACATCTGTTCTGGCAAGTGGATATAAATCAGTAATTTTTCACTGCCCGGCATGCGTCCGGGCAATCTTTTTGCAATTTGTGCTCCCGGCATCATTTTTTGTCACAACAAACCCGCCAGACTTTTGCTATAACTTCAAATGCATACTTGCAGATAACATGGAAAACTATCATGCGTACTCAAACTTTTTTTAAAGTTGCAGTGCTTACTGGTCTGTTGGCGTTGGCGGGCTGTTCTTCAAAAGTCGCCGCTCCGGAACAATACTCCGGCTTTTTAAAAGATTATTCAGGCTTACAGCAAACGACCTCGGCGACGGGAAAACCAACGCTGCGTTGGGTCGATCCTTCGTATAACGAAGCCAATTACGACAGCATTCTCTGGACGCCAATTACCTATTATCCAACGCCAAAACCCACCACGCAAATTGGGCAAAAAACGCTTGATGAGTTGTTGAATTACACCAATAACAAAATGAAAACGGCGATTGGTACGCGTAAGCCAGTTGTCACCACGCCGGGTAAACACAGCCTGATTTTCCGTGGCGCGATTACCGGGGTGAGTTCGCAGAAAGAGGGGCTGCAGTTCTATGAAGTGGTGCCTGTTGCGCTGGTGGTTGCCGGGACGCAGATGGCAACCGGACACCGCACCATGGATACGCATCTCTTCTTTGAAGGCGAGCTGATCGATGCGGCCACTAATAAACCGGTCATGAAGGTGGTACGTAAAGGCGAAGGTAAAGAGCTGAATAACGAAAACACACCAATGACCTTTGCGACGCTGAAGCAGGTTGTTGATGACATGGCGACGGACGCCACCATGTTTGATGTGAAAAAGACCGCGAAATAAAATAAAACGGCCTGCGTAATGCAGGCCTTTTTATTGTCATCCCTAAACCACCTCCTGGGGAGGTGGTGATTGATCCTGTAAGGCTATAGCCTGAAGAATGCCCATGCCGGAATATCTCTTCTTACTCACCACAAGTAAAAGGAGACAGACTGACATGGGGCTTTACAGGAGTTCATCACATGTATATTGGCGTTGCAAATACCACATAGTTTGGACGCCAAAATATCGATTCAGGATCCTCAAAGATAAGCTGGGCAAGGAACTTTACAGGACAATCTACATCCTCTGCGGAATAAAAGGTTGTGAAGTTCTGGAGTTAAATGTTCAACCAGATCATGTACATCTGGTGGTTATCGTGCCGCCTAAAATTTCCATATCAACGTTGATGGGGCATCTTAAAGGTCGCAGTGCCATCAGACTCTACAATCGTTTTCCACATATCAGGAAGAAGTTATGGGGAAACCATTTTTGGTCACGCGGCTACTTTGTCGATACGGTAGGGGTAAACGAAGAGATCATCAGACGATATGTGCGGCATCAGGAGAAAACGGAACAAACGCACGAACAGCAGATGGAATTGCTAGAGTAGAAACAGGAAGGAAACAATAGCCCCCCTTACAGGGGGCATTCTAGAAAGCCACCTTCTAAGAAGGTGGTCTTTTACTTATGCCATTCGTAAGCGTCTGAACCAGGTTTCCGGTTTGGTAAACATCACCATATTTCCTCCCAGAATCAGCACTAATCCCACGATACCGTTGACATGCCAGACGTAGCCTTCATACACCGTGGAGATGGAGAGCGCCACCAGCGGGAAGAGCAGCGTGCTGTAGGCCGCTTTGCCCGGGCCAATACGTCCCACCAGCGTGAAGTAGGCGCCAAACGCAATCACCGAGCCAAACAGGGCCAGATACACCAGCGCGCCGAGATAGCTCACCGTCCATTCCGGCACAAAGCTATCGCCTCTGAACAGCGCAATGCAGCCCATCACCAGCGTGCCATAGAGCATCGCCCAGGCGTTGGTGGTCATGGTTTCCAGGCCTCTGCGCTGATGGCGCATGCTGATCATATTACCCAGCGAGAACCCATACGTGCCGAGTGCGGAAAGCCCAATGCCCGTCAGGAGTGACGCGCTCCAGCCGCTGGCCAGCAGATCGTCCCAGAAGAGGGTGACAATCCCGACCAGCCCCAGCGCCGCCGCCGTCCAGAATCGCGCGGGCGGGCGCTGTCCGAAGAAAATAAAGCTGTTAATGGCGTTATAGAGTACCGCCATGGAGAAGATCACCGACTCCAGCCCGGTATTGATATGTGCCGCTGCCGTGTAAAAACACCAGAAGTTAAAGCAGAAAACACAGCATCCCTGAAGCAGGCAAAAAAGATGATCCCGCAGCGCCAGCGTGCGCAGGCGACGCAGGGCAAGTAACACCACCATCATGGTGAGGCTGGCGACGGCGAAGCGCCAGAAAATCGACACCGGCGCCGCGACGGGGCCCTGCTGCAGGAAAATCGCAATCCAGGTGGTTCCCCAGATAATGACCACGAGTCCGTATAATAATGCGTTCATAGTTGTCTCTTCTTAAACCGCGGAAGCCCGCAGTATGACGCTGAGATGCGTAACGGGCTTTCACCCGCTTGCGGCAGACTTGCAAAATCTTGCGCTTTTTTCTTCTGGAGGGACTGGCAACGGGCGGCAACTCTTTTTAGACTGATATTCCGATTCTTCACGCGCTAACGGTTATGTCTCACGCTTACGATACCTTTGAAACGCTTTGCCAACAGAATGCAGTCCTGCGGGAAACCGTCTCGCTGAATTCGGGTATCCAGCTGGCCGCGTGGTACAACAAGCACGACACGATCACCGTAAAGAGCAATCATCATACCCTCAGCCTGTACGTGGCGGACGGCTACGAAAGCTATCAAAAAACGCCGGGCGGCTGGAAGAACGGCGGGGGGCCGGACCGTTTCTGCCTGATGCCCAAAGAGAGCGAATCGACGTGGGATATCCGCGATGACCTGTCGTTTGTGCATCTCTACTGCACCGATGAACACCTGCGCGACGTGGGAGAAAAAATCTGGGATAAGCGGCCGCTTTCGCTGACCCTGGACGAGCGTATTTTTGGCAGCGACCCGAAGATCACCACGCTGTATCGCCAGTTTTTACTGGGCTGTGACTGGCAGCAGCACGCCAACCAGCTCACCCTGAGCACGGCCTCCACGCTGCTGCTGACCCATCTGCTGCAAAACTACTCAAACGTGCAGTGGAAGCTCCCGGTCGTTACGGGAGGGTTGTCCCCGTTCGTGCTGCGCAACGTCCTCGCCTTTATCGAAGAGAACCTGGGGCAGCCCCTGACGCTGGCCGAGCTGGCGGCGCAGGCTGCCCTCAGCGAATACCATTTTGCCCGCATGTTCCGCCAGTCGACGGGGCTGGCACCGCATCAGTACGTGATGCACAGGCGAATGGTCAAAGCGAAAGAGCTGGTGCAGCATACCTCCATGCCACTGACGGACATTGCGCTGGCCTGCGGGTTTAACTCCGCCAGCCACTTCAGCAACCGCTTTCGCAGCGCGACGGGCATGACGCCGTCGCAGCTACGCGCGGCGAGCGCGTGAAAACAGGGCGTAACATACCCCGCCCAGCACCAGCCCCCAGAACGCCGAACCGATGCCCAGGATCGTGACGCCGCTTGCGGTCGTCAGAAACGTGACGATGGCCGCGTCGCGCTCCGCTTCGTGACTCAGCGCCTGGTATAAACTCCCGCTGATGGTGCCCAGCAGCGCCAGACCGGCGAGCGTCTGGATCCAGCTGAGCGGCAGCGCGGCCATCAGCCCGGTAATGGAGCCACCGAAAATTCCCGCCAGCAGATAAAACCCGCCGGCTGCGATGGCTGCCAGCCAGCGTTTTTCCGCGTCCGGATGTGCATCCGGGCTTTGACAAATGGCGGCGGTAATGGCCGCAATGCAGATAGAAAAGACGCCAAACGGAGAAAACAGCAGCGCCAGTCCACCCGTCACGATGATGAGCGGTGAGGCCGCCAGCGGGTAGCCGGAGGCTTTCATGGTGGCGAAACCCGGTGCATTTTGCGAGGCCATGGTCACGAGGAAGAAGGGCAAGCCAATACTCACCAGGCTGGTGAAGGTGAAGTCAGGCGCAATAAAGTCGGGCATCACCAGAGAAAGGGTGAGCTTATCCGTGACAACGTCACCACCGGCCCAGGCCACGATACCGCCCACCAGCAGCGTGACCACGATGGCATAGCGCGGCGACAGCGCTTTTGCGATCAGCCATGCCGCAATCATGCTGCCGCACAGCAGAAAGTGCCCCTCAAGATGCGCAAACGCGTGCAGGCCAAACTGCAGCAGTACCCCGGCCAGCATGGCGGCAGCAAGCGAATGGGGGATCAGCGTCATCAGACGGGCGAAAAGCCCGGTGATGCCGCAGAGCAAAATTAGCGCGTTGGCAAAGATGAACACGCCGATGGTTTCCGCCAGCGTGACGCCGTGCAGGCTGGTGGCGAGCAGCGCCGCGCCGGGCGTTGACCAGGCGGTCAGCACGGGCGCTTTGTACCACCAGGAAAGCACCAGCGTGCTGACGCCCATCCCAATCCCTAGCGCGGTCATCCAGCCTGCAATCTGCTGCGCGCTGGCGCCAGCCGCGGCGGCGGCCTGCCAGATGATGGCGGCCGAGCTGGCGTAACCCACCAGAACGGCGACATATCCAGCCAGTACGACCGGAACAAGATGAGAGGAAGGGCGCATGAAAACTCCGTTGTGCGTTATAACGTCCGGAGTAAGGTAACACTGTGCGTTATAGCGTACAAGTGGTATGCTCGTCGTCAGGAGGAAATATGGACATCACACAACACCTTGCAGCAACACTGAAAACATTACGCCAGGCACGGGGCTGGAGCCTGTCGAAGCTGGCGGACGAAACCGGCGTATCAAAGGCCATGCTCGGGCAAATTGAGCGAAATGAATCCAGCCCCACGGTGTCGACGCTGTGGAAAATTGCCACGGGACTGAACGTGCCGTTTTCCGCCTTCATCACACCGGAGGCGGACCGGCAGGCGGTGTTTGACCCGCAGCAGCAGGCGATGGTCGTCAAGCCGCTCTTTCCGTGGGACGAGGCGCTCCGGTTTGATTATTTCTCCATTACCCTGGCCCCCGGCGCCCTGAGTGAATCCACGCCGCATGAGGCGGGGGTGATTGAACATGTGGTGGTGGTCAGCGGCGAGCTGGAGATGAAGCTCGAGGGCAAGTGGCAGACGATTTCAGCCGATTCCGGCGTCCGTTTTGCCGGCGATAAACCGCACGCCTACCGCAACAGCAGCGACCGGACGGTGCATTTTCACTCCCTCATTCATTATCCCCGCTGAGGCTACGCAAAACTGTTTCGCTGACGCAGACTTCTGACTACAATAGCCGCCATTTTGACCATAACGGATAACGACGAAGTATGCGCCTGCAATCCCATCATCTTGAACTTTTAAGCCCGGCCCGTGACGCCGCCATTGCCCGTGAAGCGATCCTTCATGGCGCAGACGCCGTCTACATTGGCGGCCCGGGCTTCGGTGCCCGCCATAACGCCAGCAACAGCCTGAGCGATATTGCTGAACTGGTGCCGTTCGCCCACCGTTTCGGGGCGAAGGTGTTCGTCACCCTGAACACCATTCTTCATGATGATGAGCTGGAGCCTGCGCAACGTCTGATTACCGATCTCTATCAGGCCGGGGTGGATGCCCTGATCGTTCAGGATATGGGCGTGCTGGAACTGGATATTCCGCCCATTGAGCTGCACGCCAGTACCCAGTGTGATATCCGCACGGTAGAGAAGGCGAAGTTCCTCTCCGACGTCGGCTTTTCGCAGATCGTTCTGGCGCGCGAGCTGAACCTGAATCAAATCCGCGATATTCACCAGGCGACAGACGCGACGATTGAATTCTTCATCCACGGCGCGCTGTGCGTGGCCTATTCCGGCCAGTGCAATATTTCCCACGCGCAGACGGGCCGCAGCGCCAACCGCGGCGACTGCTCTCAGGCCTGCCGTCTGCCGTATACCCTGAAAGACGATCAGGGCCGCGTGGTGGCATTTGAAAAACACCTGCTCTCGATGAAGGATAACGACCAGACCGCCAACCTGGGCGCGCTGATCGACGCGGGCGTGCGTTCCTTCAAGATTGAAGGGCGCTATAAAGATATGAGCTACGTGAAGAATATCACCGCGCACTATCGCCAGATGCTGGACGCCATCATCGAAGATCGCGGTGACCTGGCGCGCGCGTCGGCCGGTCGTACCGAGCATTTCTTTATTCCGTCGACGGACAAAACGTTCCACCGCGGCAGCACGGACTATTTCGTGAATGCCCGTAAAGGGGATATCGGCGCGTTTGACTCACCGAAGTTTATCGGTTTGCCGGTGGGTGAAGTGCTGAAAGTGGCGAAAGATCACCTTGATGTTGCGGTGACGGAACCGCTGGCGAACGGCGATGGCCTTAACGTGATGATTAAGCGTGAGGTCGTGGGCTTCCGCGCCAACACGGTGGAGAAAACCGGTGAGAACCGCTACCGCGTGTGGCCGAATGAAATGCCGGCCGATCTCTACAAGGCGCGGCCGAACGCGGCGCTTAACCGTAACCTCGATCATAACTGGCAGCAGGCGCTGCTGAAAACCTCCAGCGAGCGTCGTATCGCGGTGGATATTGAACTGGGCGGCTGGGAAGAGCAGCTGATTCTGACCATGACCTGTGAAGACGGCATCAGCGTAACGCATACGCTTGATGGCCTGTTCGAGGTGGCAAACAACGCGGAGAAAGCGCTCAACAGCCTGAAGGATGGCGTCGCAAAGCTGGGGCAGACGATTTACTACGCCCGCAACGTTGAGGTCAATCTGCCGGATGCCCTGTTTGTGCCGAACAGTTTGCTCAACCAGTTCCGCCGTGAAACCGCCGAGATGCTGGATGACGCGCGCCTGGCGAACTACCCGCGCGCTAGCCGTAAAGCGGAAACCGTTCCTGCGCCCGTCTACCCGGATACGCATTTATCCTTCCTCGCCAACGTCTACAACCATAAAGCGCGTGAATTCTATCATCGCCACGGCGTGCAGTTGATCGACGCGGCTTATGAGGCGCATGAAGAGAAGGGCGATGTGCCGGTGATGATCACCAAACACTGCCTTCGTTTCGCGTTTAACCTGTGTCCTAAGCAGGCGAAAGGCAACATCAAAAGCTGGAAGGCCACGCCTATGCAGCTCGTAAACGGTGACGAAGTGCTGACCCTCAAATTTGACTGCCGTCCGTGCGAAATGCATGTGATTGGCAAGATGAAAAACCACATCTTCAAAATGCCGCAGCCCGGCAGTATTGTGGCGTCCGTCAGCCCGGACGATCTGATGAAAACCCTGCCAAAACGCAAGGGCAGCTAACTACCGAACGTGCGTGTCCGGTTTGCGCGATTTCTGCCACAGGTGGTGTTCGCGCAAACCCTCCGCCGACTCCTCCGCCGCGCTTCGCAATTCATCGCTATCGGCTTCATGACGCAGCTGATGATCCACATTCTTTACCCACAGATATTCATGTCCTTTGTGCCCGGCCATAAGCTGGCCTGAAAAGAGGGCACAGATAAGCATCACGAGAGATAAACCTTTTTTAACCATGAAGTCACCGCCGAATAACGTTGCGGTTTAATGATGACGATTATTTATTATTGTTATTATTCAAATATTCAAACTAGCGCAAAGAGAATGTCAAATAATGTACGTTCAGAATAAGGGTTAAGACTTTTCCTAAAGTACATATACGTATGGTAAACGTCCCATTTCTGGTCCAAAGTTGGATATTTGCATTAAGGACAAATCCTATATAATAGAGAACCTCTGGCTAAGGAATGGGTCATTACTAAATGAAAAAAATAATAGCGCTTGCGCTTCTGGCGGTTGCGATCGGGGCTGTTGTGGGAATTCGTTATGCAGCTAATGACGAACCAGAATATATTCAATCAGCAGAAATTCGCGTTGGTTCTTATTTAACCAGCGACTATGGCCTTGTTGCCTGCGGCAGCAAAAAAGTTAACGATCTGCGCTGGGAATTAGATTGTACTCATCAAGAGGGAGGAAAAACATTCCAGTTTGCGGTGTTTCCTTCTGAAAAGGCACCTTATGGCGTAGCGCGATCCTTTTATCTTGAAGCCATTAATGATGATGCAAAACAGAGCGCTGAACAGGGGCTTATGCGTTATTTGCAGATCAATACCCATGCAGGTTAATAAAACTGTTTAACCTTCGTTAAGACAACGAGTGTTAGGTTGTATGGGATCCGCAGCCCGGCCATGGAGTGTCGGGACGTAGAGACCAAAATACAAATCTATCCATGCAAGCATTTACCGCCATTTTTTGGCGGTTTTTTTTGCGCATAACGTAGCGGTGTTGGCCGTGGGGTTATGGCGTCACCCGATAGTGCGACTGCACCAGACCCGAAGGAAAGCTGCGGCTGGAGACCAGCGTCAAATCGATATCCCCGGGAAGGGCGCCAAACAGCGATTTTCCCGAACCGAGCAGGACAGGAACGGTTGTGATCACCATATCGGCCACCAGTCCTTCTCGCAGGAACGACTGTATGACTTGCCCACCATCGAGATAGACGCGACGGGCGTTCTGCCTCGCCAGATCGTCGAGCACCTCCTTTGGCGTGCGGCCGGAAAACTGTACTTTGCCCCTCAGCGCGTCGGGTACGGGCGTGTCGACCAGCTGACGGGAGAGCACCAGTACGGGCCGGTCATAAGGCCATGTCTCAAAGGTCCGCACCTTCTCATAGCTCCCACGGCCCATCACGATCCAGTCTTTGTCCGCGATGAAAGCCGTGTAGCCATGATCCTCATTCGGGTCATCGCGCTGCAGCAGCCAGTCGATATCATCATTGTGTCGGGCGATGTAGCCATCAAGACTGGTTGCGATAAAAACGTGTGTAGTGACCATCAGGTTCTCCGTATTCCAGCGAAACCAAAAGACTGACGCCTCAGCGGGCAGTACCGGCATGAGAAAATTGTTTACGGTACTGGGCCGGGGAAATCGCGAACTGCTGGCGAAAATGATGACGCAGCGTCGATGCCTGACCAAACCCGGTCTGTTCCGCGATGCTGTCGATGCTTAAACGACTGCTTTCCAGATAATCTTTCGCCCGCAGCAGGCGCTCATTGAGTAACCAGCGGGCAGGCGTCGTTCCCGTTGCCGCTTCGAAGCGACGCAGAAACGTGCGCTGACTCATACCGACACGACGCGCCAGCGAGTCGACGCTGTGCGGCTCGGTAAGATGCGTGTGCAGAAAATCAAACAGCTGACCAAGGCGCTGGCTTTCCCGCAGCTGCGCCACCGGGCGGCTCAGCTGTTGCGGCTGAGATCCATCCCGGTGAGGGGGAATGACAAGCCGCCTCGCCACACTGTTGGCGGTTTCCATCCCGAAATCCCGACGCACGACGTGCAGACAAAGATCGATCCCCGCCGCGCTGCCTGCGGAAGTCAGGATCTCGCCTTCGTCCTGGTAGAGCACATCCTCGACCACGTCGATGTCAGGGTAGCGGGCTTTAAGCGTCTCAATGTAGCGCCAGTGCGTCGTGGCTTTGCGTCCGTTGAGCAGCCCCGAGGCGGCCAGCACAAATACGCCCGAGCAGATGGAGAGTAGCTGACAGCCCCGCGCGCTGGCCTGACGTAATGCGTTGCAGAGCGCGTCCGGAACCGGCGAGTCCACCCCCCGCCAGCCCGGCACCACGATCAGATCGGCAGACGCAAGCAGGGAGAGATCGCCATCGGTAATGATGCGGATCCCGCCTGTCGCCCGAAGCTCACCGTCATCAACGCTTGCCACGGCAAAACGATACCAGTCGTCGCCCAGCTCGGGCCGCGGCAGGCCGAAGATTTCCACCGCCACGCCAAACTCAAAGGTACACAGACCGTCATACGCCAGCACCACCACCTTCGGGCGGGCAATCTGTCTTAACGTTGTCATCTTTTTGCTGTTTTCTGGCATAAGCGAGCGCATTCATGAGCTGAATTTGTGGATAGAGTAGTGTTAACACAAACGCCAAAGATGAGGAAGGATCATGAGCTATGTTACTGAATTTCCGGCTGCCGAACCGCAGGAAGCCGTTACCCATTTTCTGCGTCGCCTGAGCGTCGAAACCGACTGCGCCGATGTGCATCATGCCATCACGCATAATGAGCAGGACTTTGTTTTGCTGCACGTGGTGGGGAGCCCGGAGCAGTTTGCCCGTCGCCATGTGCCGGGCGCTCTGCATATGCCGTGGAGCCAGATGACCGCTGAGCGCATGGCCCAATGGCCTGAAGGGACGCTGTTTGTCGTCTACTGCGCAGGGCCGCACTGTAACGGCGCGGACAGGGCGGCGCTGAAGCTGGCGCGTCTCGGGCTGCCGGTCAAAATCATGCTCGGTGGGATCACCGGCTGGGAAGATGAACGCTACGCGTTTGCCAGCGAGGCGTCCGTCGCCGCGCTGTGAAGATGAATTTTTTTCAACATACGTGAAATTTTCTCGTTTGCCGGCACCGGTGAGGTATGACATTGTTTTTGGACATTTAGACATCCAGAAGTCTAAAGATTCAAATAATGAATTATCACTGCGGGCAATTATCGCCGGCAGACTGAGGAGATTGCCATGCAACGACACCACGCCCCGTACCGCGCCGACGTAGTCGGCAGTTTTTTACGCCCGGATGCCATCAAGCAGGCTCGCCTGAAATTTGCCAGCGGCGAGATTGATGCCGGGCAGCTTCGTGCGGTGGAGGACGAGGCCATTCGCCACGTCGTCGAGCAGCAGTGTGCGTGCGGCCTGCATGTGGTGACCGACGGTGAGTTTCGCCGTGCCTGGTGGCACTTCGACTTCTTCGACGGTCTTCAGGGCGTTGAGCGTTACGATTCCGAGCAGGGCATCCAGTTTAACGGCGTGCAAACCAAAGCCCACGGCGTGCGCGTCACCGGCAAGCTGGGCTTTGGCGAGCACCCGATGCTGGACGATTTCCGCTATCTGAAAAGCATCAGCGGTAACGCCCAGCCAAAAATGACCATTCCGAGCCCAAGCGTGCTGCACTTCCGCGGCGGTCGCAAAGATATTGATGCGACCGTGTATCCGGACCTTGACGTCTATTTTGATGACCTGGCGACCACGTGGCGCGATGCCATCCGGGCCTTCTACGACGCGGGCTGCCGTTATCTGCAGCTGGATGATACCGTCTGGGCCTATCTCTGTTCGGACGACCAGCGCCGTCAGATCCGCGAGCGCGGCGACGACGCCGATGAGCTGGCGCGCATCTATGCCCGCGTGCTGAACAAGGCGCTGGAGGGCAAGCCGGACGATCTGACCATCGGACTGCACGTCTGTCGCGGCAATTTCCGTTCCACCTGGATTTCCGAAGGCGGCTACGAGCCGGTAGCGGAAGTGCTGTTCGGAACGGTCAACGTTGACGCCTTCTTCCTCGAATATGATAACGACCGCAGCGGGGATTTCGCGCCCCTGCGCTTTGTTCGCCCGGGCAAACAGCAGGTGGTGTTGGGTCTTATCACTACAAAAAACGGCGAGCTGGAGAATCCGGAGGGAATTAAAGCCCGTCTTGAGGAGGCGGCGAAATACGTGGCGAAAGAGCAGATTTGCCTCAGCCCGCAGTGCGGTTTTGCCTCGACCGAAGAGGGCAACAGCCTGAGCGAAGCCCAGCAGTGGGACAAAGTCCGGCTGGTCACGCAGATCGCCAGCGAAGTCTGGTAACCCCGTTATACGGCGCTGCATTATAAAAGTGCAGCGCTGTACCATTCTGAGTCGTTCTCTTTACATCCGGCGTTCCCCTCCCAGAAATAGCGCTATCTCCATTCTGGCACTCTTTTTGCTCCTGCTTCGCTGACACTTTTTTTCTGCGTCCACGCCGTACCGGACGTTTTCGCACAGCGTTCTTTTTCAGGAGTGAAAATATGCAGCGTCGTACCTTATTAAAAGCTTTTGCGTTATCCGCGTCCGTCGTGGCGATGGGGATGAGTTTTGGCGCGCAGGCGGCCGATACCATCAAGGTGGGGATCATGCATTCGCTGTCCGGCACCATGGCCATCTCCGAAACCCCGCTGAAAGACGTCGCGCTGATGACCATCGATGAGATCAACGCCAAAGGCGGCGTGCTGGGCAAGAAGCTGGAGCCGGTGGTGGTGGATCCGGCCTCAAACTGGCCGCTGTTTGCCGAGAAGGCGCGTCAGCTGCTGAGCCAGGATAAAGTGGCGGTGGTATTCGGCTGCTGGACGTCGGTGTCGCGCAAATCCGTACTGCCGGTCTTTGAGGAGCTGAACGGCCTGCTGTTCTATCCGGTGCAGTATGAAGGCGAAGAGATGTCGCCAAACGTCTTCTATACCGGCGCGGCGCCGAACCAGCAGGCCATCCCGGCGGTGGAATACCTGATGAGCGAAGACGGTGGCGCGGCGAAACGCTTCTTCCTGCTGGGCACTGACTACGTTTATCCGCGCACCACCAACAAGATCCTGCGCGCGTTCCTGCATTCGAAAGGGGTGGAGGATAAGGATATCGAAGAGGTTTACACCCCGTTTGGCCATAGCGACTACCAGACCATCGTTGCCAACATCAAAAAATTCTCCGCGGGGGGCAAAACTGCCGTGGTGTCGACCATCAACGGCGACTCCAACGTGCCGTTCTACAAAGAGCTGGCTAACCAGGGGCTGAAGGCGACGGACGTGCCGGTGGTGGCGTTCTCCGTGGGTGAAGAAGAGCTGCGCGGGATCGACACCAAACCGCTGGTGGGTAACCTGGCAGCCTGGAACTACTTTGAGTCCGTGGATAACCCGACTAACCAGGCGTTTGTAGCGGATTACAAAGCCTATGCGAAGGCGCACAAGCTGCCGAACGCCGATACCGTCGTAACTAACGATCCGATGGAAGCCACCTACGTAGGTATTCACATGTGGGCGCAGGCGGTGGAGAAAGCAGGCACTACCGATGTGGACAAAGTGCGTGCGGCGATGGCCGGTCAGTCCTTTAAGGCGCCGTCAGGCTTTACGCTCACCATGGATGCCACCAACCATCATCTGCACAAGCCGGTCATGATCGGCGAAATCGAAGGCAACGGTCAGTTTAACGTGGTGTGGCAGACCGAACAGCCGGTACGCGCCCAGCCGTGGAGCCCGTTCATCGCCGGGAATGACAAAAAGCCCGACCAGCCGATGAAAACCGCCAGCAACTAAGCCATCACCGCAGGGAGAAACGTCATGAACGCCATGCGCCTGTTCATCGCTCTTGTATGGCTTTCCGGACTGCTGCCAGGGATGGTGCAGGCATCGGATGCCGATCGTTTTGTTGCCGCCAGCCGCAGCCAGCAGGCGGATTTGTTGACGCAGTGGGCCGCCGCGCCGGATGCGTCACGACTGCCGCTCCTTGAGGCGCTGCAAAAGGAAAATCTCTACGTCGATACGCAAAAGCACGCCTTTGCACAACGCGATGGCAACGTCATCCCGCTGGGGGATAGTCAGACGGCAGAGGGCCCAACCAAAGCCGTGCGCCTGACGAACCGGCTGCGCGTGCTGGCAGCAACCGCTATCGCCACGCATCAGCTGGTGAGTGACAGTGTCACCGAAAGGCGGGCGGCGGCGCGTCAGCTGCAGCGCGATGCCCAGCCCGGGATGCTCGCTTTTCTGGAAAAGCGTGTGAACGATGAGACGGACGCCGTGGCGCGTCAGGCGCTGCTGCTGGCGGTCGCGAATCTCCAGCTGGCCAGCCCGCAGCCGGAAGTGCGCCGCAAGGCCGTCGAATTGTTAGGCCAGTCAGACGATCCGGACGTGCAGTCCAGGCTTACCCCGTTTACCCTGCCACAGACGGAGCCGGATAGCGCGGTGCGCGCGGCCGCAGAAGAGAGTCTTAGCCAGATCCAACACCGCCTGATGTGGGGCGACCTGCTGGGCCAGGCGTTTATGGGGCTGTCCCTTGGGTCGGTGCTGCTGCTGGCCGCGCTGGG
The DNA here is from genome assembly GCF_052974705.1 of Enterobacter sp. fkY84-1. NCBI lineage: Bacteria > Pseudomonadati > Pseudomonadota > Gammaproteobacteria > Enterobacterales > Enterobacteriaceae > Enterobacter > Enterobacter sp. fkY84-1. The sequence continues at coordinate 2,288,551 of NZ_CP169393.1, forward strand.
GCTGGCTATCACCTACGGCCTGCTGGGCGTGATTAACATGGCCCACGGCGAGATGCTGATGCTGGGGGCATATGCGACCTGGATGGTGCAGCAGGCGATGGCCGGGCTTGCGCCCCAGTGGCTGGCGCTCTATCCCGTTATCGCCTTGCCGGTCGCGTTCTGCCTGACGGCGGGCATTGGAATGGTGCTGGAGCGCACGGTGATCCGTCATCTGTACGGTCGTCCGCTGGAAACGCTGCTGGCGACGTGGGGCATCAGCCTGATGCTTATCCAGCTGGTGCGCATGACCTTTGGCGCCCAGAACCTGGAGGTGGCGAACCCGGCATGGCTCTCCGGCGGGGTGCAGGTTTTTGCCAACCTGACGCTGCCGTGGAACCGCATCGTGGTGCTGGGCTTCGTGCTGCTGGTGCTGTTCTTTACCTGGCTCATTCTGAATAAAACCCGTCTGGGGCTTAACGTGCGGGCGGTGACGCAAAACCGCAGCATGGCCGCCTGCTGCGGGGTACCGACAGGGCGCGTCGATATGCTGGCGTTCGGGCTTGGCTCCGGGATTGCGGGGTTAGGCGGCGTGGCGCTATCGCAGCTCGGTAACGTCGGGCCGGAGCTGGGCCAGGGCTATATCATCGACTCCTTCCTTGTGGTGGTGCTCGGAGGCGTAGGCCAGCTGGCAGGCAGCGTGGCCGCGGCGTTTGGGCTGGGGATCTTTAATAAAATCCTTGAACCCCAGATGGGGGCGGTGCTGGGCAAGATCGTGATTCTGGTGGCGATCGTGCTGTTTATTCAGAAACGCCCGCAGGGGTTGTTTGCGCTGAAAGGGAGGGTGATTGACTGATGAGCCAGCCGCTGACCTTAACGCTGGCGCGCAAAGCGCCACGCACCACGCAGATAGCGGGCAGCCTGCTGGTGGTGTGTCTGCTGATATTGCCGTTTTTCGCCTTACTGCCTGCGACGCATCCGCTGGCGCTGTCGACCTGGATGCTGACGCTGATTGGCAAGATCCTCTGCTATGCCATCGTTGCGGTGGCGCTGGATCTGGTGTGGGGCTATGCCGGCATGCTGTCCCTTGGGCACGGGATCTTCTTCGCGCTGGGCGGCTACGCGATGGGCATGTACCTGATGCGCCAGGCTGCAGGTGACGGTCTGCCCGCGTTTATGTCGTTTCTCTCCTGGAGCGAACTGCCCTGGTTCTGGTGGGGCACCCAGCATTTTGCCTGGGCGCTGGTGCTGATTGTGCTGGTGCCGGGCCTGCTGGCGCTGGTATTTGGCTGGTTTGCCTTCCGCTCGAAGATCAAAGGGGTCTATTTCTCGATTATGACCCAGGCGCTGACCTATGCCGGGATGCTGCTGTTCTTTCGCAACGAAACCGGGTTTGGCGGCAATAACGGCTTTACCGGTTTTACCACGCTGCTCGGGTTTTCGGTAACGGAAACGACCACCCGCATCGCGCTGTTCCTGGCGACCGTGCTGTTGCTGCTTCTGGCCCTGGGCACCGGGTTTGCGCTGGCGAAGAGCAAGTTTGGCCGCATCCTGACCGCCGTGCGCGACGCCGAAAACCGCCTGACCTTTTGCGGCTACGATCCGCGCGGGTTCAAGCTGCTGGTGTGGACGCTTTCTGCCGTGCTGTGCGGTCTGGCGGGGGCGCTGTACGTCCCACAGGTCGGCATTATTAACCCCGGTGAAATGTCGCCGACGAACTCGATAGAGGCCGCCATCTGGGTGGCGCTGGGCGGGCGCGGCACGCTGGTGGGGCCGGTGATTGGCGCGGCGCTGGTGAACGGGGCGAAAAGTTTCTTCACCGTCGCGATGCCGGAGTACTGGCAGCTGTTTCTGGGGCTGATTTTTATCGCCGTCACGCTGTTCTTACCGCGCGGCGTCTACGGTCTGTTGCGTAAGGGAGAGAAATGATGCAGCCAACGGAAGGATTATTTACCCGCCAGCTGCCCGGCGATCGCTACCGGGACCAGACTGACCCGGTGCTTCAGCTTGAATCCATTAACGTCAATTTTGATGGTTTTCAGGCCCTGACCGATCTCTCGCTGAATATCGGCGTGGGCGAGCTGCGCTGCGTGATTGGCCCCAACGGTGCGGGTAAAACCACGCTGATGGACGTCATCACCGGCAAAACGCGGCCAAAGAGCGGCAGGGCGATTTACGATCAGTCCATCGACCTGACCGCGCTGGAGCCTGCGGCCATCGCCCGCCAGGGCATCGGGCGTAAATTCCAGAAGCCCACGGTTTTTGAAGCGCTGACGGTGTGGGAAAACCTGGAGATCGCGATGAAAAGCGATAAATCGGTCTGGGCGAGCCTGCGGGCAAAACTCAACGGCGAGCAGCGTGACCGGATCGACGAGATGCTGGTTTTGCTGCGCCTTAGCGCGGAGCGCGACCGACGGGCCGGGCTGCTTTCCCACGGACAGAAACAGTTCCTGGAAATCGGCATGCTGCTAGTGCAGGACCCGCATCTGCTGCTGCTGGATGAACCCGCCGCCGGAATGACCGACGCGGAAACGGAATACACCGCAGAGCTGTTCAGAACGCTGGCGGGCAAACACTCCCTGATGGTGGTGGAGCACGATATGGGCTTTGTTGAAACGATTGCCGACCACGTGACGGTGCTGCATCAGGGGCGGGTGTTGGCGGAAGGGTCGCTTCGCGACGTGCAGGCCAACGAGCAGGTGATTGAGGTCTATCTGGGACGTTAAGGAGAGGGAATGCTACAGGTCAACGAACTGAATCAGTATTACGGCGGCAGCCATATCCTGCGCGGCGTGAGCTTTGAGGCCGTCACCGGCGAAGTCACCTGCCTGCTGGGGCGCAACGGCGTGGGGAAAACCACGCTGCTGAAGTGTCTGATGGGGCTGATCCCGGCGAAAACCGGGGAGGTCATCTGGCAGGGGAAAACGATTACCCACAGTAAACCGCACCAGCGGGTGCAGTCTGGCGTGGCGTATGTCCCGCAGGGACGCGAGATTTTTCCGCGCCTGACCGTGGAGGAGAATCTCCTGCTGGGACTATCGCGGTTTTCCGCCCGCGAGGCGAAGCAGGTGCCGGAGGAGATCTGGCAGCTGTTCCCGGTGCTCAAAGAGATGAAGCACCGTCGCGGGGGCGATCTCTCGGGTGGTCAGCAGCAGCAGCTGGCGATTGGTCGCGCGCTGGCGAGTCGTCCGCGGCTGCTTATCCTGGATGAACCGACCGAAGGCATACAGCCTTCCGTCATTAAAGAGATCGGCCACGTGATCCGCACCCTGGCAAACAGAGGCGACATGGCGATCCTGCTTGTTGAGCAGTTTTACGACTTTGCCGCCGAGCTGGCCGACAGCTATCTGCTGATGTCGCGCGGCACGATTATTCAGCGCGGGCGGGGTGAAAACATGGAGCAGGAGGGCGTTCGCGGCCTGGTTGCGATCTGAAATGTTATAATATAACATCTTCATTCTTATAAAACGGAATGAGGGCGTTACTTTGGCTGCACATATTGGGAAATTTGCCATGACTCTGGGGGCGCTGCTGGTCAGCGGCCAGCTGTTTGCTCACTCGCACGGCCACCAGATGACCGAAGCAGAACAGAAAGCGGCGAACGGCGTGTTTGAGGATAAAGACGTGAAGGACAGAGCGCTGTCTGACTGGGACGGCACCTGGCAGTCGGTCTATCCGTTCCTGCTCGATGGTTCGCTGGATCCGGTCTTTAAGCAGAAAGCGCAGAAGGATAAAAGCAAATCCTTTGATGAGGTGAAAGCCTACTACCGCACGGGTTATGCGACGGACGTGGATGCCATCGGTATCGAAAATAACGTGATGGAGTTCCATCAGGGGAAAGCGGTCAGCCGCTGCCAGTATGATTACAGCGGCTACAAAATTCTGACCTACGCGTCAGGCAAGAAAGGCGTGCGCTATCTCTTTGAGTGCAAGGACGCCAGCAGCAAGGCGCCGAAGTTCGTCCAGTTCAGCGACCATACCATCGGCCCGAAGGCCTCTTCGCACTTCCATATTTTCATGGGCAATACCTCCCACGAGGCGCTGCTGAAAGAGATGGATAACTGGCCGACCTATTATCCGAACGAGATGTATAAAGAGCAGGTGGTGGAGGAGATGTTGCACCACTAGGTTTTTGGTTTGCCGGGTGGCGGCTTCGCCTTGCCCGGCCTACATTTGCTACGCCGCTTTGGGTGACTCGCACCATGCCTTCACGCTCATCCCGCGCAAAATCATCAGCCACGCCACAATAATCGCGGCCATCATAATCACAAACAGCGACCAGTGCGGCAGGTTGGTCAGGATGATGCCGGTGATCATCGGGTTTGCCGCCGCGCCGAGCCAGCCCAGCGCCTGCGCGGAGAAATAGCTCGCCTTCATTCCCGGTGGCGCAATGTTGTCAATCAGCATGTATTCACCCGGGGCATAGATAATCTCACCCAGCGTGAAAATGGCGGCAGCGATGCCCCAGTAAACCAGGTTTTCCCCGGAGAGCATAAAGCCGCCCAGCCCCACGATAAAAAACAGGGTGGCGAGGGACATCAGCGGGCGGATATTGCTGGCTGAGATCTTTCGGCCCAGCGCATATTGCAGCGTTACCACCACGGCGGCGTTGACGGGCAGCACCACGGCGACCACCTTTTCGGCGAAATCACTGTCCGCATGTGCGGCCAGAACGTATTGCGAAATACAGCTCGCGAACGACCCGCCCACGTACGACGCCAGCAGGCCAGAGAGCGTGTACCAGAACAGCGCGCGGTCTTTCAGCAAGACCGACGGCTGCCACGGCGTCTTCTCCTCGGCGGTATCTAACGCCACGCTTTTCTGCACAAAGAAGTGGATAAAACCCAGCGGCAGGGCGGCACAGAAGGCTGCCAGCCAGAACGGCAGCTGCAGGCTGTACATCACCAGCAGGGTGCCAATCGGCGGGCCGACCGTCCAGCCAATGTTCAGGAAGCTGTAGTTCAGCGAGAAGACCCGCGCCTTCTGGCTGGAGGTGAGCACGTCGGAGAACCAGGCTTTCAGCACCGTCGAAAAGACGGAGTAGGCGCAGTTGATCAGCGCAAAGAACAGCACCACCAGCGTGACGTTATTGACCAGCGGGATCGCCACAAATCCGGCGATAAACGCCACAATCGCGATCAGCATGTAGCGTTTTTTATCAAACTTATCGGCCATAATGCCAAATCCCAGGCTGAACACCACGCCAATGGTCAGCGCCACGGTCAGGGCATAACCAATATTCTCGACGCTCATGCTGTAGACGCGCGTGAGATAGATGGTCATGAACGGCAGCGTTGCCCCTCGACCGATGGTTAACAACAATGACGATGCCAGCAGCGCTGCGGTTGAGCGCCTGAGAGATGGTTTCATATTCCTGCCCGACAGTTGCTTATGCTTTTATTGGATGTGTGTTAACAGGATTACCATGACATAAGGGGCTTGTATAGCACCCGATTTATCCCTAAGTGCTTCAGCTGCCTGCCAGAAATAATGATCTTCTCGTGACGCACTTTTTTCTGTTACCTTGAAGTGTTAACAAATTATTAATAATTCAGGGGCGGGATATGACGCGGAAAGACGGGCTGCTGGCACTGCTGGTGGTCGTAGTATGGGGGCTCAATTTTGTGGTCATCAAGCTGGGGCTGCACAACATGCCGCCGCTGATGCTGGCCGGCTTACGTTTTATGCTGGTCGCTTTCCCGGCCATCTTCTTTGTGGCGCGTCCAAAGATCCCCTTTAAACTGCTGCTGGGCTACGGTCTGACCATCAGCTTTGGCCAGTTCGCGTTTCTCTTTTGCGCCATCAAGTTCGGTATGCCGGCCGGTCTGGCCTCGCTGGTGTTACAGGCGCAGGCGTTCTTTACCATTATTCTCGGGGCGTTTGTGTTTGGCGAGCGCCTGCAGGGCAAACAGCTGGCGGGGATCACGCTGGCGGTGTTTGGCGTACTGGTGCTGATCGAGGCCAGCCTGAACGGACAGCACGTGGCGCTGCTCGGGTTTATGCTGACGCTGGCGGCGGGGCTGAGCTGGGCCTGCGGAAATATCTTCAACAAGCTGATCATGCAGCACGAGGCGCGCCCGGCGGTGATGTCGCTGGTGGTGTGGAGCGCACTGATCCCGGTTATCCCGTTTCTGCTGGCGTCGAGTATTCTGGACGGTCCGGCGGTGATGCTGAACAGTCTGGTCGACATCGATATGACCACGATCCTGTCTCTCGTCTATCTGGCCTTTGTCGCCACCATTGTGGGCTACGGGATCTGGGGATCGCTGCTGGGGCGTTATGAGACCTGGCGCGTCGCGCCGTTATCTCTGCTGGTGCCGGTGGTAGGGCTTGCCAGTGCGGCGATATTGCTGGATGAAACGCTAAGCGCGCTGCAGCTGTTCGGTGCCGTGCTGATCATGGCCGGGCTGTACATTAACGTGTTTGGTCTGCGGGTTCGTCGGACGACGCGGGTAAGCGAAAAGGCATAAAAAAGCCCCGCGTCTGCGGGGCAAAAACGAATCAGAAGCCGTGCTGATTATAATAAGGCACGCCTAATTCGTCGGATTTGTCGCTACCAGCACCCATGTGGTTGAAATCATAGGGCGACTGGTCATGTGCGGACGGCAAAATCATCGTATCAGGATTATTTTGCTGCGTTGCACGAGGGGTTTGCTCCGCGAAGGTCTGGCTGGAGAACAGCACCAGCAAGGCGAGGGCGGCGGAGGCGATAACTTTCATGATTTCCTCGGTTACGTCTGTGACAGGCGATGATTAACTACAGTGTTTTAACGGATACAGGTATCGGGATTCGCCCGGCACGCTGGTGATTCGGTACTTATGAGGCGGCACGTCAAAATAGTTCTTGAACGTACGCGTCAGGGTTTGCTGCGATTCAAAACCGTAACGCTCCGCCAGATAAAGGATCGGCTCATTGCTTTCTTTCAGTTTCTGGGCAATCTCCGTCAGCTTGCGGCTGCGAATATATTGACCTAATGAATGGCCGGTCTCTTTTTTGAACATCCGTTGCAGGTGCCATTTGGAGTAACCTGAACGCTCTGACACTTTTTCAAGGGAGAGCGGCGATTCCAGGTTATCCTCGATCCAGTCCAAAATGCTATGAATGGTGATAGCGTCAGTATTGCGTCTGGACATCGTCATACCTCTTTTTTCTGTTTACGGCAGGATTTTCTTCAGCAAAAGCTCAAGGGTTGCCACTTCATCTGCCGTTAAGTTTTTTGTTAGTTCCTGATGCAGTGTTTGTCCTACTAATTGATGACATTGCTCGCACATGGCCGCGCCATCGCTGGTCAGCTTCACCAGTACGCCGCGTTTGTCATTCGGGTTAGGGCTTCGTTCTATCCATCCTTTGCAGACGAGACGATCGAGCATGCGGGTTAACGCACCCAGATCGACAGAGAGCACCTTTTTCAGCTCAACCGGCGTGATACACACTTCGCAGCGAATGGAACACAGCACTTTGAACTGTGTTGCGGTGATATCCAGCGGTGACAGATAGTCATTGAGCAGGCGATCTTTTTTCTGATTGACCATATGAATAAGACGACCCAGCGGAACAACGTCGTTAAAGATATCACTGGTGCTTTTCACAATGGTTGCCCTGGCAAGTAATTAGTCACGGCAGATATTATTGCTCAGGCAAGTATAAGTCAACTGAATGAATCAGCCGATGCCACGAATTGCTAAAACGTTTCATGAACTTTTTTTAAGGTGTTTCAAATCATAGGGATAACTTCCTGTTATCTTTTCAGAAGGAAAATAATCGTTACGTTGCGCCCATGGCTGAATGTCACACTTTCCCCCTATAATTGCTGTGTTAAATATGGATAAGGACGACAACGCACTATGTTGGATTTGATTAAAGCAATCAGCCTTGGGCTGGTGGTCTTGCTGCCGTTGGCTAACCCGTTAACGACGGTGGCGCTTTTCCTCGGGCTGGCAGGGAATATGAACAGCGCCGAGCGCAATCATCAGTCGATGATGGCCTCGGTGTATGTGTTTGCCATCATGATGGTGGCTTACTACGCCGGGCAACTGGTGATGAATACCTTCGGGATTTCCATCCCTGGCCTGCGCATCGCCGGGGGGCTGATCGTGGCCTTTATCGGATTCCGTATGCTGTTCCCGGCGCAAAAAGCGCATGAGTCGCCGGAAGCGACCAGCAAATCGGAAGAACTGGAAACCGAACCAAGCGCGAATATCGCCTTCGTGCCGATTGCCATGCCGAGCACGGCGGGGCCGGGGACCATCGCGATGATCATCAGCTCCGCGTCGACGGTGCGTGACAGCGCAACCTTCCCGGACTGGGTGCTGACGGTGGCACCGCCGCTGATTTTTGCGATTATCGGGATTATCGTGTGGGCATCGCTGCGCAGCTCCGGCGCCATCATGCGCTGGGTAGGCAAGGGCGGTATCGAGGCGATTTCCCGTCTGATGGGCTTCTTACTGGTCTGTATGGGCGTGCAGTTTATTATTAACGGCGTGCTGGAAATTATTAAGACCTATCATTAAGTTCATTGCCGGGTGGCGCTGCGCTTACCCGGCCTACGAAATCCGTCTTTTTGTAGGCCGGGTAAGCGCAGCGCCACCCGGCACCAACAAACCTCACCCGTGCTGCCCCTGTTCCTCCAGCGCCACCGGCCACTTACGGAAGATAAGCACGGACCAGATCAGCGCCATCAGGGCCGGAATGGCACCCAGATAGCCAATCGCCGACATCGACACGTGCAGGATGACCTGGTTACCCACCAGCGCACCCGCGCCAATCCCCAGATTGAAAATTCCCGAGAACAGCGACATGGCGACGTCCGTCGCATCCGGCGCCAGGGCCAGCACCTTCACCTGCATGCCCAGGCCAATAATCATGATCGCCACGCCCCAGAACAGGCTGAGGATCGCCAGATGGCTTTCACTGCCCGCGGCGGACATCAGCAACAGCAGACAGGCCAGCAGCAGGCCGATAGCGCTGCTTACCAGCGAGGAGGCGTGCCGGTTACCCAGCTTGCCGAACAGCACGCTGCCAATAATCCCCGCGCCGCCGAGGATCAGAAGTAAGACGGTGGCAAAGTTGGCGCTAAAGCCTGCTACCACCTGCACAAACGGCTCAATGTAGCTGTACGCCGTGTAATGGGCCGTTACCACGATGGCGGTCAGCAGGTAGATGCTCAGCAGCGCAGGGCGACGCATCAGCAGCGGCAGGCTTTTCAGCGAGCCGGAATGCTCACTCGGCAGCGCGGGCAGCAGCTTAATCAGACACACCAGCGTCACCAGCGCGCCCATGCCGATGGCGAAGAAGGTGGTACGCCAGCCGAAATATTGCCCCACGATGCGGCCAATCGGCAGGCCCAGCACCATCGCCAGTGCGGTACCGGTAGCAATCAGGCTTAGCGCCTGCGCGCGTTTACCCGCCGGTGCCAGGCGAATCGCCAGCGACGCGGTGATCGACCAGAACACCGCATGGGCAAAGGCGATACCGACGCGGCTGATGACCAGCACCGTAAAATTCCACGCCATAAACGACAGCACGTGGCTCGCGATGAACAAGACAAACAGACCGATCAGCAGCCTGCGCCGCTCAATCTGGCTGGTCAGCAGCATAAACGGCAATGACATCAGCGCCACTACCCAGGCGTAGATGGTCAACATAATGCCCACCTGCGCCGTTTCCATCTGGAAACTGTCAGCGATGTCAGACAACAGCCCAACCGGCACAAATTCTGTGGTGTTAAAAATAAACGCGGCAACTGCCAGCGTGACCACGCGTAGCCACGCAACCCTGCGGGAAACTGTGTTCGTTGTCATAGGGATGTCGGAGATTCGTTGCTGAAAAGAAAAGGAGACGATCTTAAAACGTTGAATGGCGAAAACTCAACCATTATGTGACGCAGATCTCAATATTTACCTTATGAAAGCGGTAGCCGGGAGCGCTGTTTTCATTGAATATAAAAGAACAACACAATAAAAACAGGCGGTAAGACAATGCAGGAGATAGATTTTTATCTGGTCGATGCGTTCAGCAATACCACGTTTGGCGGCAACCCGGCCGCCGTTTGTCCGCTCAAGGAATGGTTACCCGATGAGACCTTGCTGAAAATGGCACAGCAGCATAATCAGTCGGAAACGGCCTTTTTCGTCTGCACTAAAGGAGGCATTGAGCTACGCTGGTTTACCACGCTTACCGAAGTCAATCTCTGCGGCCACGCCACCCTTGCCGCCGCGTACGTTCTGTTTAATGAACTGGATTATCCCGACTCGCGGATCCACTTTGATACCGCCTCTGGCCGCCTGACGGTCAGCCGGGAGGGGGAGTGGATGACGCTGGACTTCCCGGCATGTCCAACCCAAGAAGAGACGCCGCCGCCGGAGATGCTCTCGGCGCTCGGTATCCGTCATTACGTTGCAGCCCGCAAAGGGCGCGCCTGGCTGATCGTGCTTGACAATCGCCAGCAGGTTGAAGCACTCGCGCCACGCTTTTCGGCGATGACGCCGGGCGAGCATAAGGTGAGCGTGACGGCACGGGGTGAGGGGGAATACGATTTTGTCAGCCGCTTTTTCTCCCCCGGGGTATCCGTTCCGGAAGACCCGGTCACCGGCTCCGCGCACACCATGCTGATCCCATACTGGGGTGAACGGTTGGGGAAAACAGCCATGCTTGCCCGTCAGGTTTCCGCGCGCGGCGGCGACGTGCGCTGTGAGCTGAAAGGCTCGCGCGTGCTGATGAGCGGACAGGCTTCACTTTATCTGAAAGGCACAGTTTTTCTGCGCTAAATACCCATAACAAGAGAGGAAGAGACAATGCAGGAAATTGATTTTTATCTGGTGGATGCCTTCAGCGACAAAACCTTTGGCGGCAACGCGGCAGCGGTATGTCCTCTGGAAGCGTGGCTGCCGGACGAGACGCTGCTCAAAATGGCGCAGCAGCATAACCAGTCTGAGACCGCCTTTTTTGTACGCACCGACGGTGGGTTTGAACTGCGCTGGTTTACCACGCTCGATGAAATTAACCTGTGCGGCCATGCTACGCTTGCCGCATCGCACGTTATTTTCGAATACCTTGACTATCCTCACACTGAAATTACCTTCACCACGCGCTTCGTGGGCGAGCTGACGGTCAAACGCAGCGGCGACTGGCTGACGCTGAACTTCCCCGCGTGGTCAACCGAGGTGGTCGAGAACCCACCTGCGCTGCTGTTTAGCGCCCTGGGCATCCCAGACGCAAAAGAGGTGCGCGTCGGACGTGATTACCTGGTGGTGCTGGAGAGCCAGCAGCAGGTGGAAGCGTTAACGCCGGATATTGGGGCGATGATCCCGCTGGATAAAATGGTCTGCGTGACGGCGCCGGGCGAAAAATATGACTTCGTCAGCCGCTTCTTCTGCCCGGGGGAAGGGGTGCCGGAAGATCCGGTTACCGGATCCGCCCACAGCATGCTGATCCCATACTGGAGCGAAAAGCTGGGTAAAACGTCACTTTATGCCCACCAGGGGGCGCACCGTGGCGGGGATCTGCGCTGCGAAATGAAGGGCGACCGCGTGCTGATTGGCGGTCAGGCCACCCTGTATCTGAAAGGGAAAATCTTTTTGCGCTAACGGAGCGGTACGATAAGTTAATTGTATGAAGCACCCTGGCAGGCCTGCGCTATGTTGACATTTAGCCTCACAAAAAAAGCAAGGAGCCTGCCATGTATTCCATTACCTCTGAATCTGCACGTCACCCGGACATTCTCAGCCTGATCGCGGCGCTGGACCGCTATCAGAGCGAACTCTATCCCGCCGAAAGCAATCATCTGATCGATCTGGCTGCGCTGCCGGAAACGTCGCTGATCCTGATGGTCATTCGCGACCAGCAGCTTCAGGCCGTTGGCTGTGGCGCCATCGTGCTCAACGGCGACGGTACGGGGGAGATGAAGCGGGTCTATATCGATCCGGCCCATCGTGGGCAGCACCTTGGGGAGACGCTATTGGCCGCCCTGGAAGATGAGGCCCTGAGCCGTCATTGCCATACGGTACGGCTGGAGACGGGCATCAAGCAGCGCGCCGCGGTGCGTCTTTATGAACAGTGCGGATACGATTTGCGTCCGGCGTTTCCCCCGTACGTTGACGATCCGCTCAGCCTGTTTATGGAGAAGGCGCTGGTTGAAGACGTTCGTTTAGCAGCGCTATAAAGGCCTCCAGCTGGCGGGTCATTGCCCCGCGTCGCCACACCAGCCAGGTGGTGAGCCAGCGCCAGTTTTCTGCCAGCGGCCAGGCTTCAACCTGATGATGCCCGGGCATACTCTCCAGCATCGAGCGCGGCATCAGCGCGATGCCTGCGCCCGCAATAACACAGGCGAGCATGCCGTGATAGGACTCCATCTCGTGAATGCGGCCGGGCGCGGCGCGGTCAGCGTGAAACCAGCTCTCCAGGTGCCGGCGATAAGAGCAGTTGGCGCGAAAGGCATAAACGTCGCTGCCGCTCACCTGCGCGGCGCGTGAGATTTCCGCCTGCCCGGCAGGCGTGACCAGCATCATCTCTTCCCGGTAGACCGGCATTCCTTCCAGCTCCGGGTGCGACAGTGGCCCGTCGACAAAGGCGGCGCTCAGGGTTCCCTCCAGTACGCCATCAATCATCGTCCCGGACGGCCCGGTAGAAAGGGCAAACTGAATGCGCGGATAGCGCTGGTTAAACTGTGCCAGCGTTTCAGGAATGCGCACGGCGGCGGTACTTTCCAGCGCGCCGAGGGCAAATAACCCCTGCGGCTCATCCCCCGCGACGACCATGCGCGCTTCATCCACCAGGGCGAGGATCTGCTTGCTGTAGCGCAGGAAGTTATGGCCAGCCGGGGATAAACGCAAACGCTGGTTCTCACGAATAAACAGCTCAACGCCCAGATCGGCTTCCAGCTGGCGGATGCGGGTCGTCAGGTTTGACGGCACGCGATGCACCTTCTGCGCCGCCTGGGTGATACTGCCCGTCAGCGCGACGGCGTTAAACATTTCAAGCTGGGTTAAATCCATAGCGTTCTCGTTTCGTGAATAAGGTGGTTAGTATTATTCATTTTTAAGAAATAGCAGAGTGGGCCACAATGAATCAACCGAAAAACGTGGAGAACACCATGACTTATTCCTCTGCAACACATGCCTTCTCTGTCAACCCGGCAACGGGTGAAACCCTCGCCGCGTATCCGTGGGCGACGTCGGAACAGGTTGACCGCGCGATTTCTCTGTCCGATGCGGGCTATCGCCTGTGGCGTCGCGAAAGCATCTCCCACCGGGCGCAAAAGCTGCGCGATCTTGGCGCCGCGCTGCGTCATCGCGCTGAAGAGATGGCGCAGACGATCTCCCGTGAAATGGGCAAACCCATTCAGCAGGCGCGGGCCGAAGTGGCGAAATCCGCCGGCCTGTGCGACTGGTACGCCGAGCACGGCCCGGCGATGCTGCAGGCGGAACCGACGCTGGTCGAAAACCAGAATGCGGTCATTGAATACCGTCCGCTGGGGCCGATCCTCGCGGTCATGCCGTGGAACTTCCCGCTCTGGCAGGTGCTGCGCGGCGCGGTGCCGATTCTGCTGGCAGGTAACAGCTATCTGCTTAAACACGCGCCCAACGTCCTCGGCTCGGCGGAGCTTCTCGCGCAGATCTTTGCGGATGCCGGTTTTCCTGAAGGCGTGTTCGGCTGGGTAAACGCCACCAATGACGGCGTCAGCCAGGCGATTAACGATCGTCGTATTGCGGCGGTGACCGTCACCGGCAGCGTGCGTGCCGGGGCTGCCATTGGTGCTCAGGCGGGGGCCGCGCTGAAAAAATGTGTTCTCGAGCTGGGCGGCTCTGACCCGTTCATCGTCCTCAACGATGCCGACCTGGATCTTGCCGTGAAGGCGGCGGTAGCAGGCCGCTACCAGAATACCGGGCAGGTGTGCGCGGCGGCCAAACGCTTCATTGTGGAAGAGGGTATTGCGAAGACCTTTACCCAGCGCTTTGTCGATGCGGTTGCTGCGCTGAAGCTGGGCGCGCCGGACCAGGAAGAAAACTATATTGGCCCGATGGCGCGTTTTGACCTGCGCGATGAACTCCATCAGCAGGTGCAGGCGACGCTGGCGGAAGGTGCAACGCTGCTGCTGGGCGGTGAGAAAATCAGCGGTGAGGGGAATTATTACGCCCCAACCGTGCTGGCGAACGTCACCCCGGCGATGACGGCCTTCCGGCAGGAGCTGTTTGGTCCGGTCGCGGCCATTACTATCGCGAAAGACGCGGAGCATGCCCTGATGCTGGCCAACGACAGCGATTTTGGCCTGTCTGCCACGGTCTTTACGGCCAGTGATGCGCTGGCAGAGACCTTCTCCCGCGAGCTGGAGTGCGGCGGGGTGTTTATCAACGGCTTTAGCGCCAGCGATGCGCGCGTGGCCTTTGGCGGCGTGAAGAAAAGTGGCTTTGGCCGCGAACTTTCCCACTTTGGGTTGCATGAGTTCTGCAACGTGCAGACGGTGTGGAAGGATCGCGTGTAATCCCGCGATGTCGGCCCTCATCGCGAGGGCCGTTGTCATTAATCTGCAATGGTTCTGTCATTTTCATTTCGTAGACTCGCTCGCGTCTAACGCCTTGTAAATGAAGCTAATTATGAACCTAACGCAAATTTTTCGCCGTATTGCGCAGCGTCTCACTCCCCGTCACTTTGGCCTGCTGACAGGGATCTTTTGCATTATTGGGCTTTTCTCCGCGCTGCAGCTCTCCTCGTCATTCCTGCTTAACGCCTCCCTGAACGAAGCCCAGCGCAACGAGCAGCAAAACCTGCTGGCGTGGCAGCAGCAGAGCAAGCTGGATCTGGCCCGCGTCTCTCTGCTGGCGGCAAGCGATCTCCTTAACCGCTCCGGGGTGTGGTTTATGCAGGATAAAGAGACCGGATCCGACGGAAGCTGGCACAGCCTGATGGATGACGCGCAAAAGGCGCTGACGGTGTCTCAGCAGGCGTGGAAGGCCTGGCTGGCGCTGAATCCGCCGAAAGACGACGCGCTGGTGAACAGCTATCAGCTCTTCTACGGCGCGATCAACGAGCAGGCGGAAGGTCTGGTCAAAACCAATACCATCGACGCTTTTTTTGCCGTCCCGGCGCAGGCTTTTCAGACTGATTTTAACGACAACTATGCGCGCTACCAGCAGGCAAGCGAGAAGCAGGCCATGCAGGGGCGTCAGAGCCTCATGGCGCAGCTTTCTGACCTGCAAACGTTATTCCTGTTTGCCCCGTTGCTGTTAGTCGCCATTGCCGCTGTCGTCTGGTTCGGTATGTCCCGATGGGTGATTACGCCGCTGCGTCGGCTCATCGCGCATATCAACCGGCTGGCAGCAGGGGATCTCTCCGGCACGCCGCCGAACGTCATGCGCTTCAACCGGGAGATAGGGCAGCTTAGCGACAGCATTGCCACGATGCAGCACGGCCTGCAGCAGCTGGTGACGCAGGTCAGCCACGCCACGGCTACCATGGTGGAGAACATTGATTCTCTGGCGCAGGGTAACCAGAAGCTCTATCAGCAGTCGGCACGTCAGGCGAAAGAGCTTGAGGATGTGACGGCGCATATTGCGGCGCTGGAAAGCCACGTGGAAGGGAATACCGGCTATGCCAGACTCGCCAGCTCCCGGGCCGATGAAGCGCGCCAGGCAGCCCTGGGCGGCGACCAGATGATGTCGACCGTAAACGCGTCTATGCAGGCGATCGTTGACCGATCGTCTGAGATGCGCGGGATCGTGGCGATGATCGACAGCGTGGCGTTTCAGACGAACATCCTGGCGCTGAATGCCGCCATTGAGGCCGCCCATGCCGGAAATCAGGGGCGCGGGTTTGCCGTCGTCGCCCGGGAGGTTGGACTGCTGGCCAGAAAGAGCAGCCACTCGACGCAGACCATTCAGGAGCTTATCAACCGTTCACTGCAGGGTATCGAAGACGGTTCCCGCGCCGTCACCCTGATGGAAGAGAATTTGCAGCAGGTCACCGGTCTGGTGGGCAATTTGAGCAGTTTGCTGAATGAGATCTCCACCGCCACGCTCAGTCAGGGAGAGCGTATTCACCTGATGACGCGTCAGCTTCAGGCGCTGAACCAGGTCTCCCGTCAGACGGACCTGCTGGTCTCTGACGCCTCGGAGGCCTCTGAGCGGCTGCAAAAGCAATCCGATTTTTTATTGCAGGCCGTTTCGCGTTTTCGTCTTAGCGCCTGACGCAATACATAAGCCTCTGTTATACTCGCAGCCCGTTTTAGCCTGAGGGCAAGGAGCAAAGTGTGGCTGCGGTCATCCATAATGAGATGTTGGACGAGATTCTGGCGCAGGTTCGTCCGTTAATTGGAAAGGGGAAGGTTGCCGACTATATTCCGGCCCTTGCCTCGGTCAGCGGGAATAAGCTGGGTATTGCTATCTGCACCATCGACGGACAGCGATTCCAGGCAGGGGATGCAACAGAACGTTTTTCCATTCAGTCCATTTCGAAAGTGCTCAGTCTGGTTGCGGCGATGCGCCAGTATGAAGAAGACGAAATCTGGCAGCGCGTGGGTAAAGATCCGTCCGGCCAGCCTTTTAACTCGCTGCTTCAGCTTGAAATCGAGCAGGGTAAACCGCGAAATCCCTTTATCAACGCCGGGGCGCTGGTGGTCTGCGATATGCTGCAGAGCCGCCTCAGCGCGCCGCGTCAGCGAATGCTGGAGATAGTACGCCAGCTCTCGGGGGTTGACGACATTGCCTACGATCCTGTGGTGGCCCGCTCGGAGTTCGAACACTCTGCCCGTAACGCGGCCATCGCGTGGCTGATGAAATCCTTCGGCAACTTCCATAACGACGTGGCGACCGTCCTGCAAAACTATTTCCACTACTGTGCCCTGAAAATGAGCTGCGTTGAGCTGGCTCAGACGTTCCTGTTCCTTGCGCATCAGGGGCACGCGCCGCACCTCGATCAGGAGGTGGTTTCTCCTCTGCAGGCGCGCCAGGTCAACGCGCTGATGGCAACCAGCGGGATGTATCAAAACGCCGGCGAGTTTGCCTGGCGCGTTGGTCTCCCGGCCAAGTCGGGCGTGGGCGGCGGAGTGGTGGCGATTGTAC
Organism: Enterobacter sp. fkY84-1; assembly: GCF_052974705.1. Taxonomy (NCBI): domain Bacteria; kingdom Pseudomonadati; phylum Pseudomonadota; class Gammaproteobacteria; order Enterobacterales; family Enterobacteriaceae; genus Enterobacter; species Enterobacter sp. fkY84-1. The sequence continues at coordinate 2,305,582 of NZ_CP169393.1, forward strand.
CGCATGAAATGGCGATTGCGGTCTGGAGCCCGGAGCTGGATGAAACCGGAAATTCGCTTGCCGGTGTCGCGGTTCTGGAGAAACTGACCCAGCGTATGGGACGTTCCGTTTACTGATGTCTGACCTGGATCCCCTTTTTTCCCGTCTGGCGCGATCGACGTTTCGCTCGCGCTTCCGCTTAGGCGATAAGGAACGGCAGTATTGCTGGGACAAAGGCCCCGATACCATTGATCAGCATGCCGCTGATTTTGTCGAAAAGCGCCTTGCCCCTGCACAACCCGCGAATGACGGCAAACAGACGCCCATGCGCGGTCACCCGGTATTTATCGCCCAGCATGCCACCGCCACCTGTTGTCGGGGCTGTCTGGCGAAATGGCATAATATTCCTCACGGTGTTCAGCTCACCGCGCAGCAGCAGCAGTATATCGTCAGCGTGATTCACCACTGGCTGGTGCTCCAGATGAACGCCTAAATTTGACGAGTTATGATCCCGTTATATTTGTGTTATAGATTCATCCTAAGTGAGCGCCGATCGTGCTGACGACCGCAATAACTGCCGTAAGCTTTCATATGGAATGAAATTTAATGCGTTCTGCTCTTACCGCTTTCAGGCCGTTCCAGCCTGACACGCCGCTGCGAAATGCATCGACGATCTTTATCCTCACCACTTTGTTCTATTTTGTGGGTGCGGAATTACGTCTCGTGGAGGCCTTGTCGCTGTTCTGGCCCCTCAACGGCGTGATGGCAGGGATCTTTGCCCGCTATGTTTTTCTGAATCGCCTGCATTACTACGCGGTATCCTATGTCGCCATGCTGATGTACGACGCGGTGACGACCAACTGGGGGATAGCCTCCGTGGTGATCAACCTGTCTAACATGGTCTTTATCGTCGTGGTCGCCGTGCTGATTCAGCGTGACAGGCGGCTGATGAAGAAAACCCCGGATCCGCTTAACGCATTACGCCTGTTCAACTACTGCCTGATTGCCGCATTGCTGTGCGCACTGCTCGGCGCGGTGGGGTCGGTCGGGATTGACAGCCACACCTTCTGGCCGCTCTTTGCCGACTGGTTTAGCGAGCAGTTCTCAACCGGCGTGCTTGTTGTGCCGTGTATGCTCACGATAGGCATGCCCGTGCGCGAATTCAGGTTACGTCTGGAGCAGCTATTACCGGTTATTGCGCTGATCGTCTCGGTGGTCGCGTCAGTCGTGATTGGCGGCGCGGGGAGCCTCTCTTTTCCACTGCCTGCGCTTATCTGGTGTGCGGTACGCTACCCATTGCCTGTGACCTGCTTGCTGACGTTTGTCACGGGCGCCATTGAAATTATTCTGGTCGCCAACTCGGTGATTAATATTGCCGTGGCGACACCGCTGACCACCCCAATGATGTTTTCTGCCCGGCTGGGTATTGCCACGATGGCGATCTGTCCGGTGCTGGTCTCCGTCAGCATGGCAGCCATTAATTCCCTGATCCGTCAGGTTTCCCTGCGGGCGGATTATGACTTTTTAACGCAGGTTTATTCGCGTTCCGGGCTTTATGAGGCGTTAAAACACGAAGAGACGCACCGCCATTCGCGTTTCCTGACCGTTATGCTGCTGGATATCGATTACTTCAAAAGCATCAACGATAACTACGGCCACGAGTGTGGCGACCGCGTGCTGGCGTCATTCGCCCGGCAGGTTCAGCAGGTGGTCGGTGAAGACGGGATGGTCGCGCGTATGGGCGGGGAAGAGTTCGCGGTGGTGGTCAACTCTGGCGACGCTCGACACGGTTATGAACTGGCGGAACGTATCAGAACTACCGTCGCTAACCATCCTTTTACATGGCGTCAGCAAACGCTCTCTCTGACGGTCAGTATTGGCCTTGGAAGCGGGAAGGCGGAGGCATGGCAGTTGACCGAGGTCTTCAACAAACTCATGACCGAAGCGGACGATCACCTCTATCGTTCAAAAAAAGCGGGTCGAAATCGTACCAGCGCCCGGGTCGCGGACGAGCATATTACTGCCGCCACCGGGCATGAAACAGAGCTGCGTTAATCGTCATAAGGCATTGACGTGAATAGCAAGTGGCTTAACAGACTGTCAGAACACTGACAATGTCACTGTTTAAGCTACGCTTTTAGTAACGCTTTACGTCAGGAGACATTATGAAAGCACCTGCAACCCCTGAAAATGAAACAGACAGACTGAACTCGCTGCGCGAATCAGGTCTGCTTGAGATCGACAATTCCCCGGCGTTTGACCGGCTTACGCGTCTGGCGAAGCGCTTCTTCCAGGTGCCGCTGGCAATGGTCAACCTCATTGATGAGCACTCGCTGATCGTGAAGTCGGCCGATGGCAAGGCGCCTGACACCGTTCCGCGTAATATCTCGTTTTGTGGCCATACGATCCTCACCGAAGCACCGCTGGTGGTAGGAGATATGCTGCAGGACGATCGTTTTGCGGATAATCCGCTGGTGGCGGGTGAACCTCGTGTGCGTTTTTATGCGGGCTTCCCGCTGCGCCTGCGTGACGGCGCCAGCGTGGGCTCGCTGTGTCTGATTGATTACGCCCCCCGTGAGTTCTCGGCGGCCGATCTTGCCGTGCTGGGAGACCTGGGCGCGCTGGCAGAAGATGAGTTTGCCGCCATCAGCGCGGCGACCACGGATGAGTTAACCGGCTTATTCAACCGCCGGGGCTTTAATCAGCTGGTGCGGTTTACGCTTTCGGTTGCCCGACGCCGGGCGGAGCCGCTGACGCTCGGCTGGCTGGATTTGGATCGCTTTAAGGAGATTAACGATCGCTACGGGCATGAAGAGGGCGATAAGGCGCTTAAAGTTATGGCGCAGCTGATGCGCAGCGCTTTCCGTGAGGCCGATATGCTGGTGCGTTTTGGCGGGGATGAGTTCGCGGTGCTGTTCGCGGATACCGACGAGCAGGGCGCCTGGATAGCCATGCAGTATCTCGCCGAGCAGGTGGAAAGCTATAACGCCCGCAAGCTTCACCCGTGGTCGCTACACTTCTCATGGGGGCTCAGTGAATTCGATCATAACGGCAACGACCTGCAGCAGTGGTTAAAAGATGCCGATGAAAAGATGTATGCCATGAAGCAGCAGCGCCAGCGCGCCCGGTGACATAATAAAAGCCTATGTCCGAACCGCTTGCGTTAATAAGTTGTTAAACCCAAAGTGAGCGTATTCAACGTAAGGAAAAACAATGAATACCTCACTGCAAATCAAAACCCTCACCCGGGAAGAGATCCTCATCCATCTTGATGCGCTGGCCGGGATCCTCGAAAACTGCGTAAACGGCGGGGCATCCGTCAGCTTTATGCTCCCTTTTAGCCTCGACAAGGCCCGTACTTTCTGGCGCGGTATTGCCGAAAGCGTCGCGCGAGGCGAGCGGCTGGTGCTTGCCTGCGTCGATGCGCAGGACGGGGTCATTGGAACGGTGCAGCTGATCGCAGACCAGCCGGAAAACCAGCCGCACCGGGCGGATGTGGCGAAGCTGCTGGTGCATGAAAAAGCGCGTCGAAAAGGGGCCGCAATGGCGTTAATGGAAGCGCTGGAAGCTGAGGCCCGGGCCAGAGACATTTCTGTGCTGGTGCTCGATACTTCCACCGGCAGCGGGGCCGAAACCTTCTACCTGCGTGCCGGCTGGCAAAAGGTTGGTGAGATCCCGCGCTACGCGCTGATGCCTGACGGCGCCCTGACCGCCACCTCTGTGTTTTATAAGTTCTTATAATTATTTTGCACAACCGCACCGCGGATTGATCAAAACAGGGTTTCTGGTCGTTAAGTTTTGATAAGTTATCGTACCAATCTTATCAGGCTGTATGACTAATCATAAAAGGAACCCCCTTGTGAACACGCTCAACCGTCGTGATTTTCCCGGTGCGCACTATCCAGAACGCATCATTCAGTTTGGTGAAGGCAATTTCCTGCGTGCGTTTGTCGACTGGCAAATTGACCTGTTAAACGAACATACCGATCTTGACGCTGGCGTGGTAATCGTTCGCCCGATTCAGAGCGACTTCCCGCCGTCGTTAAGCACCCAGGATGGGTTGTACACCACGATCGTTCGTGGCCTGAATGAGCAGGGCGAGGCGGTGAGCGAGGCCCGGCTGATCCGCTCCGTTAACCGGGAAATCAGCGTCTATGACGACTATGGCGCATTTCTGAAACTGGCTCACAATCCCGATATGCGGTTTGTATTCTCGAACACCACCGAAGCGGGTATCAGCTACCACGCGGGTGACAGCGTCGACGATGCCCCTGCGGTGAGCTATCCGGCGAAGCTGACGCGTCTGCTGTTTGAGCGCTTTAGCCACTTCAACGGTGCGGCTGACAAGGGCTGGATCATCATTCCCTGCGAGCTGATTGACTACAACGGTGACGCACTGCGTGAACTCGTCTTGCGCTATGCGCAGGAGTGGGCGCTGCCTGCCGCCTTTATGCAGTGGCTCAACGACGCCAACAGCTTCTGCTCGACGCTGGTTGACCGTATCGTGACAGGCTATCCCCGCGATGAAGCGGCCGCACTGGAGGCTAAACTGGGTTATCACGATGGGTTCCTCGACACGGCCGAACATTTTTATCTGTTTGTGATTCAGGGGCCGGCATCTCTTTCGCACGAACTTCGTCTGGATAAGTACCCGTTAAACGTGTTGATTGTCGATGACATCAGGCCCTACAAAGAACGCAAGGTGGCCATTCTGAACGGCGCGCACACGGCGCTGGTGCCGGTCGCCTTCCAGGCCGGGCTGGATACGGTAGGCGAGGCGATGAATGATGCCGAGGTCTGCGCGTTCGTCGAAAAAGCGATTTATCAGGAGATCATTCCGGTCCTCGATTTGCCGCGTGAAGAGCTGGAATCGTTCGCCAGTGCGGTGACAGGACGTTTTCGTAATCCCTACATCAGACACCAGCTGCTCTCCATCGCGCTTAACGGTATGACCAAATACCGCACCCGCATCCTGCCGCAGCTGCTGGCAGGGCAGACGGCGACGGGGCAATTACCGGCTCGCCTGACGTTTGCTCTGGCCGCATTGATCGCGTTTTATCGCGCGGAGCGTAACGGGGAGAGCTATCCGGTGCAGGATGATGCACGCTGGCTGGATCGTTATCAGCAGCTGTGGGCGCAGCACCGCGATCGGCAGCTTAGCACCCGTGAACTGGTGCAGTCGGTGCTCAGCGCACGCGACCACTGGGAGCAGGACTTGACGCAGGTAAGCGGTCTTGTCGACCAGGTGACGCTGGATCTGGATGCCATTCTGCTTAAGGGCATGCGCGCCGCGGTTAAACCGCTTTGCTAATGCATTCACCCGGCTTCGGCCGGGTTTGAATAGGCCCTATTTAGTTACAACATACTATGTGCTTTGTTTTTAAAAAAGCACATGCAGCACCGTGCGAATTTCGCTAATCAGGGGAGAAAATGCAATGTCCCGTTAACAAGCTTGCAACGGTGACGGGGATCACGTTTAATAGCCTCGCTCTTTTCTTGCCTGAAACTCACTATGATCGTTCGTCCTAAACAGCACTGGCTACAACTGATTTTTGTCTGGCACGGTTCGGTACTTCCCAAGATCTATACCCGATTGCTGCTCAACTTCCTGCTCTCTATCGCCGTTATCCTGATGTTACCGTGGTATACCTCGCTCGGTATCAAATTTACCGTGGCGCCATTCAGCATTCTCGGCGTGGCGATCGCTATCTTTCTGGGTTTCAGAAACAACGCCTGTTATTCACGCTACGTTGAGGCGAGGCTGCTCTGGGGGCAGTTGATGATAGCGGCACGCTCGCTGTTTCGCGAGGTAAAAAACACCTTGCCCGACGATAAGCACCTCGGCGAATTTGTCCGCCTGCAGATTGCTTTCGCCAACTGTCTGCGCATGACCCTGCGCCGGGAACTGAATGCTGAGCAGCTCTCTCGTTATCTTGCTGCGGAGGATTTACGTAAAGTCATGGACGCCAACTCACCGGCGAATCGTATTTTGCTGATCATGGGGGAGTGGCTGGCCGTGCGGCGGCGAAACGGGCAACTCTCAGACATTCTGTTCCATAGCCTGAACAACCGTCTGAACGACATGTCTATCGTCCTTTCCGGCTGCGAGCGCATTGCGACCACGCCGGTGCCGTTTGCCTACACGCTGATTTTGCACCGCACGGTATATCTGTTCTGCATTATGCTGCCGTTCGCACTGGTTGTGGACCTGCACTACATGACGCCCTTTGTCTCTGCGCTGATTTCTTATACCTTTATTTCGCTGGACACCCTGGCGGAAGAGCTGGAAGACCCGTTTGGCACGGAAGATAACGACCTGCCGCTGGACGCCATCTGCAACATGATGGAACGCGATCTGCTGCAGATGAATGATGAGGAGAACATTCCGGACAGGCTGATGCCGGATAAGCACTATCAGCTGACCTGACGGGCGTTCCACTCGTTGCGGGTAATCTCCCACAGCTCGGAGTCCAGCATCCCGCTGACGTAGGCTTTCTTCTCCGTTCTGATAAGCCGCATGCCGCTACTGTCCGAAATACGACGGGAGCGGCTGTTGGCGGCGGCCTTCGGGGCCCGCAAAACGGATTTGTTTAGCGTGTTGAACCAGTAATCCGTCGCCGCAATGCTGGCTTCGCGCATATATCCGTGCCCCTGAAATTCCGGCGCGAGCCAGAACCCGCGGTTGTTATCCTCGACGTCGTACAGGCAAATAATGCCCATCAATTCATCCGGCACCTCACGTCGCCGGATGCTCCAGAACCAGGCAATCCCTTTTGCCATATCCGGCAGCGCCACATTGTTGACATAGTTTTCCGCGCCGTTATCCGGGTAGGGCCAGGGCACGGAAGAGACCATATAGCGGACAATCTCCCAGCGCGGATACAGCGTTTGTATCTGGACGGCATCTTCGGCAACCAGCGGTTTCAGCAGTAAACGTTCTGTCGTGAGCGTCGGTATCGTCATGCGCGGATCTCCCTTTTTAGGCGTTATGCTTTTGTTTGCGTTCTGGTATTTTCGTTCTGTTTAGTTGCGTTGTAACGTATTTACTACCAAAATTTTGCTCTGCTGAGCGTTCGACTACCATCAGATTAGTTGGGCTAACTTACCTACCCACATAAGGAATAATGTATGGTTTTGCCTGGAATGAATCCTGAGACCAATCTCCCCGGTTATGATTATGCGCGAATGGCAGGTTTAGGGGCTGCAGATTTCGATTTCAAAGCACTGGGTTCCGCCATGGACTGTAATCGCGAATTTGCTCAGGCCGGTATCATTTATTCTGATGGTACTCAACGCTACCTGGTTCGCTCTGGTCAGCGTCATCCTAATGGCCAAAGTGGTATTGTGACCCACGTAATTGTAACGAAAGCGAACTCGCAGCCATCCACATCCAGCGTAGGTAAATCATTGACTGACGCTGTGACATCGACATCCATGGGTACTGAGCTTGCGTCGACTGTACTATCCTGTGGCGCGATGATCATTACTGGAGGTGTAATGCTTGCAGGCACGGCAGCAACACCTCTTACCGCAGGAGGCAGTGGTGTTTTAGTGGCTATCGGCTACGCTGGTACTCTCGCTACCGGATTACAATGTGTTAACGGTCTTTATCGAATTTATGATCTGGTTGAAAACGGTGGCGGAAATGTTGCATGGCTCGATACGCAAGAATGGTACGTCGCCACCTCCACATCACTGGATGTAATTTCGTTAGCAAGTGCAGGTGGGGCATTAAAAGAAGCCGTTACCACCTGGCGTGCAATGAAATCCATATCTTCCTTGAAAGCCACTGAATGGTTAAAAAGCTATCCTCGTCAGGATCGTGCTCGTTTGACCGAATTGATAATTCGCGCGCAAAACCCCGGTATAAGCAACAAAGAAATCAAGGCTCTTATCCGCGCGGGTCTTTATCCGAAACGCTTTCCAACCGGGCCGGTTCAGGTAGAACTCACTCGACAACTTGGGCAAGTGGTAACAAGTGCCGCAGCATTAGCAGGAAGTGCGGTGAGCGGCGTTATTGCAGCGCCCAGTAACTTACCACGGACCGGTAAATACATTATCGGTACCATTCAGTCACTGGCGGTATTCTGATGAAGTTTTTGAGTTTGTTAACCGGACGTGTTTTCCAGGATCTCCTGCAACATGGTAAAGATATAGAGGAGGCTATTGCTCGTCGTGATGCCCGCCTTCTGGATAATTCCACTCCCGAGCTGGAACGGTATTTTTCGCGCCCCCTCAGCGAGCTTCCGCGTCAAAATCCTTACCCGGTAGCTATGCTGTTACCTCTGTTTTTAGTGGCGTTTGCGCTAAACCTTTTGCCTTTTCTCAGCACGTTGCAGGGTTTGTCACCTTTACATCATGCATTGAGCTTTTTCTTACCATCATTGACGATGACAGGCGCGCTCATTGTGACAAGCGTACTACTGGCTCGTGGAAAGACGTCGGGATTGTCGGGCTTTATGGCGTTGTTCATCATCCTGCTGATAACGACCCTCGTTCAGGTTCTACATGTCATGCTTTCTCATGATGGAAGCCTCTGGCCACACGTCATTGCATCTTTCGCGCTGTTACTTTGTCGGGTGGTAATGAACGGCAGCGGCTTTGTTCTGTTTACGCTCTATTGTCGTACTCAGCGTCTTGCCAGATTGGCACGGGAAATGCGGCTAAAAAGCCGTTAAAGGGGGAGGTTATGACATTACGAAAAGCCACGCCACAGGAAGCCGAAACACTCTGGAATATACGCAATCAGGCGATTCGTCACGGCTGTAAAACCAGTTACGACGCTGAGGTCATTGCGCGCTGGACGCCCGATCTGATGCCCGAACGCTATCGGCAAATGGTCATTGAATACCCTTTTTACGTGGTTGAAGATGAAAAGGGCGATGTTGCGGCAACCGGCTACCTCGATCTGGATACCCATTGCCTGGAGGCGATTTTCACCTTGCCCGCAGCCTCCGGCAAAGGCATGGCGACCCGGATTATCGAGGCCCTCAAACATGAGGCCCGTAGCCGGGGGATAACCCGCCTGACGCTTGATGCAACGCCTAACGCCCAGTCGTTTTATCAGAAGCTGGGGTTTGTGACGCTGCGCGAAAACTATCATCACTCGCGTATGGCCGGGGCTGATTTACGCTGTTTTGAAATGGCGATTACTCTGTAATGTGAGGAAAACATGGCTGTTACGGTACGACCGCTATACAAAGACGATTATTCCGAATGGCGACCGCTGTGGGACGGCTATACCCATTTTTATGATTGCTACCTTGAGGAATCCGTCACCGCAGCGACGTGGGAAAGGGCGCTCTCAGCGCATTCATCGATGTTCTGCCGGGTCGTGGAGAAGGACGAAAAGATCATCGGTTTCGCAATGTGTGTTCTGCACGAAGGCACCTGGTCAACCGCACCCATCTGCTACCTGGAAGATCTGTTTGTTGATGCTGCCGAACGCGGGGCGGGGGCCGGTAAGGCGCTCATTGACGCTCTGATTGAGGAAGGCAAGCGCGAAGGGTGGTCGAAACTGTACTGGGTCACCCGGGAGAACAATCCGGCGCGTAAACTTTATGACAAATATGGTGAAGCTGACGACTACGTCCGCTACCGTCTCTCCCTCTAAGACTTCAAGGCCTGTGTTTGTATCACACTGTATCAGCGTCCCGGATACATACACAGGCTTGCAATAAACCCGCTTTCGCACATATCCGCTATACATTGAGGTGTTGTGATATCCCCGTGAATTGTACTCAACCGGAGATACCAACATGTTCAGCAAACTTGCTTACTCAACCCTCGCACTGACCGTTTCGCTTGGCACCGTGATGTCCTGTCAGGCGGAAGCCACCGGCACGAATTTCGCGACCGCCTTTGATCATCCCCAGCAAATTAACGCTGGCGATCTGAACGTCGGTTATGTCGACATTGGTCCGAAGGACGGTCAGCCGGTTATTTTATTGCACGGCTGGCCCTACGATATTCACAGCTACGCCGAGGTCGCACCCGCTCTGGCGGCAAAAGGCTACCGGGTCATTGTGCCGTCTCTGCGCGGCTACGGTACCACGCGCTTCCTGTCAGCAAACACACCGCGCAACGGCCAGCCCTCGGCGATGGCGAAAGATATCGTTAATCTGATGGATGCCCTTAATATCAGGCAGGCGGTATTTGCAGGCTATGACTGGGGCGCCCGGACGGCGGATATCGTCGCGGCGCTGTGGCCAGAGCGCGTAAAATCACTGGTGTCGGTGAGCGGGTATCTCATCAGCAGCCAGCAGATTGGCAAACAGCCGCTGCCGCCAAAAGCAGAGCAGCAGTGGTGGTATCAATTCTATTTTGCGACAGAGCGCGGTGCGGAAGGCTATGCCAAAAACACGCATGACTTTGCGCGCTTAATCTGGTCGCAGGCCTCGCCTGACTGGAAATTCAGCGACGCGGTCTTTAACGCCAGCGCCAAATCCCTCGATAACCCGGACCACGTCGCGGTGACGCTCAGTAACTATCGTTGGCGTTTAGGGCTGGAAAAAGGCGAGCGCAAATACGACCGCTACGAGCAAAAACTGGCCACGCTGCCGAATATCACCGTACCAACGATCACCATCGAAGGCGGTAACAACGGCGCGCCGCATCCGGCACCGCAGGCATATGCAGCTAAATTTACCGGCAAATATGAGCACCGCACCTTCGGCGCAACCGTGGGGCACAATCCGCCTCAGGAAGATCCGCAGGATTTCGTTAAGGCGGTTATCGACGCGGATAAGCTGTGAAATGTGCTATTTTCAGTACGTTACCCTTCGGTCTGGAGAGTTCGGTGGAACATATTGACCACATCCTTGTCGTCGATGACGACAGGGATATTCGTGAACTGATTGTCGACTATCTCGTTAAGTCCGGTTATCGCGCCTCCGGCGCGGCGAACGGCAAAGAGATGCGTGCCGTGCTGGATAAACAGCATATCGACCTGGTAGTGCTGGATATCATGATGCCCGGTGACGACGGCCTTACGCTGTGTCGAGAGCTGCGCGTCGGGAAGTATAAAGATTTGCCCATTCTGATGCTGACCGCGCGTAACGAGGAGACGGACAGGATCCTGGGGCTGGAGATGGGGGCGGATGATTACGTCGTGAAGCCGTTTGTCGCACGTGAGCTACTGGCACGCATTAAAGCGATTTTACGGCGTTTTCGCGCGATGCCGCCCAATTTACAGGTAACGGAAGCAGGGCGGCTGGTGATGTTCGGTGAATGGCAGCTCGATACCATCGCTCGCCACTTAATCGACCCGGAAGGGGTGATCGTCGCGCTCAGCGGAGCGGAGTATCGTCTGCTGCGCGTTTTCCTTGACCATCCGCAGCGCGTGCTGACCCGAGACCAATTGCTCAACCTGACGCAGGGGCGAGACGCCGAGCTGTTTGAACGCTCAATCGACCTGCTGGTTAGCCGGGTTCGCCAGCGTCTCAATGAAGATGCCCGCACGCCCGCCTATATCAAAACCGTGCGCAGCGAAGGCTACGTCTTTACGATGCCGGTGACCATCAAAGAGGTTAACGAATGACGATCTGGCCGCGCTCGCTGCTGGCCCGTTTGCTGCTCGTCGTGCTGGCCGGCCTGCTGCTGGCTAACGCCCTGAGCCTGACGCTGGTCATGGTTGAACGCATGCACAGCGCCCGCACGGTGATGCTCGGTAATCTGGAAAACGATGTCGCAACCAGCGTCGCCATTTTAGACCGCTTACCGGCCAGCGAACGCGCCGCCTGGCTGCCGCGGCTTGAACGAGGAAACTATCGTTATATCCTGGGCACAGGGGAACCCGGCGCAGCGCCGACGGATAAGCGTTCGCAGGACGCCATCAGAACCTTAAAAGCGACGCTGGCCGCGCATTACCCGCTTAGCTTTACCGCCGTTCCTGGCGCCATTTCACATATTCAGGCCCACCTTACGTTACGTGATGGCGCACCGCTGACCATTGACCTGATCCCACGCATGCCGCCCGTCGCCAGCTGGCTCCCGGTCGTCCTCATCCTGCAGCTGCTCGTGCTGGCCGTCTGCGCCTGGATCGCCGTGCGGCAGGTGGTACGGCCTTTTTCACACTTTACCCGCGCGGTGGATGCGCTGGATCCGGCGGCCAGCACGCCTATGACGGAAAAAGGGCCGCTTGAGGTGCAGCGGGCAGCGCATGCCTTCAACGCCATGCAGGCGCGCATTCAGTCTTATCTCCGGGAACGCGCGCAGATCCTGGCCTCGATTTCTCACGATCTCCAGACGCCCATTACCCGCATGAAGCTGCGCGTCGAAATGGCCGGAGAGCCTGAACTTCGCGACAAGCTCCTGAACGACCTTGATAATATGTCTCGTCTGGTGCGGGAGGGCATTGCGTATGCCCGGTCATCGGAATCACTGGAGGAGACGTCACTGAAGCTGGAGCTGAACGCCTGGATCAACAGCATCGCCTGCGATTATCAGGACATCGGTAAAAACGTGCACTTTCAGGCAAGCGAAACCCGCTTGCCCATCGTCACGCGGCCGCAGGCGCTTCGCCGGGTGATGACCAACCTGCTGGATAACGCCCTCAAATTCGGCGAGCGTGCTGCGATTGCGATAGACGTTTCGTCGGACAGCGAGGTCATTATTCACATTATGGACGACGGACCGGGAATACCCGAAGCCGAGCTGGAGGCGGTTCTGCAGCCGTTTTATCGGGTTGAAACCTCGCGTAACCGCGATACCGGCGGAACAGGACTCGGCCTGGCGATTGCCGCGCAGCTGACCGCACAGCTGGAAGGAAAACTCAGGCTGGCGAACCGCGCCGGGGGCGGACTGGATGTCGCCATTACGCTACCGCGTCGTTCGTAGAATTGTACGGCTTTGTATCTCCCGGCCTGGGCGATACAGAGCCAGACAAAACCCACGCGTTTACACATACCCTGAACACATCCGCACGATGAAATAGCCTCACTGCAGTGTCGCAGGACATGTCATGTGAGGTCACTATGTTTCTGGTAATCGCTTTTCTGGGCGGGATGATAAGCCTGCTCAGCCCATGTACGCTCCCGGTTATTCCACTCATGTTCGCCGGTTTCCAGGGGCAGCGTCGGCATATTCTGGCCCTGCTTGCGGGGATGATCGTGATGTTCACCCTGGTGGCAATGGTCGTCACCGTCGCCAGCGAGTGGATAACAGAGGCAACCATTGTCGGGCGCTGGATCGCGCTCGTCATTCTGGCCACCGCCGCGCTGGCCTTGATTTTCCCGTCTTTCGCCCAGCGTATTGCGGGACCGGCCGTCAGCGCGGGAAATGTTCTCAACAGCCGCAGCGGGCAAACGCGCGGAATGGCATCGGCTTTTCTGGCCGGGCTAGCGGTTGGGCTGCTCTGGTCTCCCTGCGCCGGGCCTATTCTGGGCGCGATTTTCAGCATTAATATTGCGGGGCATTCGGCCATCGCCACAGGCGCACTGCTTGCCGCCTATGGCAGCGGATGCGCGCTGATGCTGGGTCTACTCGTGTTCGGCGGACGCTCGCTGATGGCACCACTGAGAGCAAAATCGGCGCTAATGGCGAAGCTGCGTCAGGGGACGGGGGTGGCGATGTTAGCCGCAGTCATCCTGAACGCGACGGGGATGACTTCGCTACTGAAAGGGGCAAACGGCGTCGCGGACCGTCTTGAGACGGTGCTCTTGAATCTGGCGAAACCTGCCACCGCGCCGGTGAAGCTCCAGCCGGTAGTCATGACAGAGCCCAGCAGCCAGCTGCCTTCGCTAAGCGGTGGAACAGGGTGGATAAACGGTGACCCTGTCACGTCTGAATCGTTACGGGGAAAGGTTGTACTGATTGATTTCTGGACGTGGGACTGCATTAATTGCCAGCATACGCTCCCCCATGTGCGGGAGTGGGCCACAAAGTACCAGCCGCAGGGTCTGGTGGTGATTGGTGTTCACACCCCGGAATATCCCTGGGAGAAACCGCTGTCGTCGGTTAAAAATGCGGTGAAGAAATGGCAACTGCCGTATCGGGTGGTGACGGATAACAACTATCAAATCTGGAATGCGTTCGGCAATCAGTACTGGCCAGCACATTACTATTTTGATGCCAAAGGGCAGCTGCGCTATACCGCCTTTGGCGAAGGTGACTATGAGCAACAGGAAAAGGTTATCCAGCAGTTGCTCAAAGAAGCCCGCTCATAATCGGATCAGGGCTGGCGTTGAGCCACGATAAACAACCTTGGAAAAGCCAGCAGTATCTGCCCGTTTTCCTGGAGCGGATACTGCTCTTCCAGCAGTTCATGGTAGCGTTTCAGGAACCGTTTCTGCTCGCTCTCGTTCAGTTCCTGAAGCCAGGGGCGAAGGCCGGTGGCGCTTACCCAGTCAATAATCGCCTGATGAGAGCTCATTTTGTGATAATAGGTTGTCCGCCAGATATCCACGTCACAGCCAGCTTCAGACAGAATATCGTAATAAGCGTGTACGCCCGGCAGCGGTTCGCGGCCACGATCTGGGTAGTCTTGCTCCAGCGCCACTTCACGCATCGCCACATGGGTGGGTTCCAGCCAGTTATCAGGCATCTGGATCGCCAGCACGCCATTTAGCTTAAGCAGGGAGACTAGATGCGGCAGGAGATCGTAATGGTCCGGAATCCATTGCAGCGACGCGTTGGCATAAATCAGGCTCAGCGGCTGGCCGGGCGTGTACTGACGAATATCGGCCTCAACAAAATGGCAATCGGGTAAGGCGGCGCGTGCTTCCTCAAGCATGGCAGGGGAGTTATCGACCCCGGTGATGTGAGCAGAAGGCCAGCGATGCTTCAACAGCGCGGTGCTGTTTCCCGGTCCGCAGCCCAAATCCGCGATGGTAGCGGCCTCATCCAGAGGAACTCTGGCGAGCAGTTCTGCGGCCGGACGCGTTCTTTCTGCGCCAAATTGCAGGTAAAGAGAAGGGTTCCAGTCGGCCATTATCAATTCTCCGTTTTGCATGTTTCTGCAAGAATAGCACAGGCAGATGCCTGCAAAGCGGTATTGGCGAGGGTGTTTGGCCAGATGAAGCCAGCAGAGTCTGAAAATGAAGAGAGGTGCAAAAAAATAATAAAACGGAAATATTACCCCTTAAAGGATTAAGGGGCAATACATTTATTGTAATTATTTTATGATTATTGTTTTTTAATATTTTATCGGCAAAGTGCTTCTTATGCTCTGTACCCGAAACTTTAAATATTAGATAATCATCGATGGGTATATCCCTGGTGTTTCGTAGGTCTTTGACCTCCTGGCCGCTTAGTTTTGCGAGAACTTCGTGGTCAGGTACTTTTTAAGTATAGGGAATATGCGGCACAATGAAAGCTGTCCTAAAAGACAGGTGATAATAGTTTCAGGTGTTATTATCAGGAACAAGAGCATGAATTCTGTCATTGAATTTTTTTTACACGACTACGATGATTTACCCCCAGCATTAGCGCGCGAACTTTACCGACTCCGGAGAAAAACGTTTCGGGACCGACTCGACTGGAAAGTGGAATGCGTCGAAGATATGGAGAAGGATCAATTTGATTCCCATAACACGACATATTTACTGGGTATGTATGATGGACAACTGTTATGCGGCGCACGATTTATTAACGCAACGCAGCCCACAATGATAAGCGAAATTTTTCATAATTATTTCGACAACCCCATTATTTTTCCCGCAGATGTTCTTTGTTGTGAAGTGAGCCGTTTATTTTTAGATAAAGAAATACGAGATTCCGCAAGTCTGCATGGCGTGCCCGCCAGTAAGGCATTGTTTCTTGCAATGAATATTTATTGCATGAAGAACAAATATCATGGAATGTATGCTGTAGCCAGTCGTGGAATGTACGCCATATTTCGCCATGCGAACTGGAAAGTTGAAGTTATACAGCGTGGTGTTTCTGAAAAAGGCGAGATTATTTACTATATTTATATGCCCGCCAGCACCAGCATTATTGAAGACATTATTAGCAAAGACAAATCCAGTCACTGGCTTCGCGAAATGCTCGAGCACTTACGCCATTTATAACCAGTGGCTGAGGCTCAGTCCTCCAGTAACCGGAGTTCCGTTCCAAGTTTTATTGCGTGCCTTGCATTATTCACGCCGAGCTTTTTCATGATGTTGCCCATATGGAATTTAACGGTGCGCTCAGCAATAGACAATATAACAGAAATTTCTGCGTACGTTTTTCCGGCGCTGACCCATTTAAGGATTTGGCGCTCACGTGGCGACAGGAAAACATTCTTTTTCTGCTGATGCTGACTATACAGATTGAGTGTCTTTTGGTGTAACTGAACAAGGAAGCGTAGAAAATGCGGCCGATATTTTTCAATGTCAATCCCAGAATGCTTAGGACTGATGACGGATAAGACAACAAGATTATTCAAATAGTCATGCAGAGGAAACGTCTGTCCCTGATAAATATCATACTGGACACTTTCGTCGAAAATACGCGTCAGGTTATAACCATCTGACAGGACAACATCACTTTCCCAGAAAAAATCTTCCACACAGCGCAAAGCCCGAATGATAACAGGGTCAATGAACTGATATTTTTTTTCAAGGTAGATAGTAAACCACTCTGGACTGTTATTGATTATCCTCATCTGTGAGGGATCTTTCTTGTTCATAATGGCGTAGGCGAAGACGATCCCTTTGAAGTCCTCAAAAAACGCGTCCAGCTCACTCTGAATTTGCGTATTGATCGTTAAGTCGTTGTAATATGTATCCTTCACGTGAGTTGCTGCCTCCTGTACGAGTGGAGGAGCAAGTATAATATGCTTCGTTATCTGTAGCGAGTCGCATTTTAATCCAGTCAACAGATAAGACAGGCTGCCTCAACTGGCAGCCTCGTGAACGTTTGGGATTTTTGAATGGTAAATGCAGATGACTTAGGGAATTGTTGATGTTTTTATCGAATTTCGAAATCGTTCACTAGATATAGTAGGCTGCAAAATTTAGGAGGTTTTACGCTTTTCCCCCAGGTTCATACAAATTGAAATCAGGATTTAAACCAGTGGGTTACAGAATGCCTTTCAGGGCAATATGATAAATCAGCATGATGGTTTTACCGTCGACAATCTTGCCGGTTTCAATGCGGCGTAATGCCTCTTCAAGCGTCATTTCCAGCACGTCGATATCTTCTCCCTCAGCCTTGATCCCGCCGCCGGCGCCGGTTCTGTCTTTCGGCTGATACTCGGCAAGATAAAAATAGAGTTTTTCCGTGACAGAGCCCGGGCTCATATAGGCTTCAAAGATTTTCTCTACGCGCGTAACGTGGAATCCGGTCTCTTCTTCCGCTTCTGCTTTGATGCGGCTTTCAGGATCCATGTTGTCCAGCAATCCCGCCGCCGCTTCAATTAAATCGTCCTCATGGCCGTTGATAAAAACAGGGAAGCGGAACTGGCGCGTCAGGATGACCGTCTTTTTCTCACGGTTGTAGAGAAGAATCGTCGCGCCGTTACCACGGTCATAGACTTCCCGCTGTTGCCGCTGCCATTCGCCATCACGGCGCTGCAGGTCAAAGGTGTATTTTTTTAGGATGTACCAGTTATCTG
Organism: Enterobacter sp. fkY84-1; assembly: GCF_052974705.1. Taxonomy (NCBI): domain Bacteria; kingdom Pseudomonadati; phylum Pseudomonadota; class Gammaproteobacteria; order Enterobacterales; family Enterobacteriaceae; genus Enterobacter; species Enterobacter sp. fkY84-1. Next base: position 2,323,097 of record NZ_CP169393.1, read on the forward strand.
ACAGGGTTTCACTGTTAATGATGCGCACATCTGCACGTTTTGATTGCACGATTGTTCCTCCTTACGTAGAGTAATACTCATAAACAGCAACATCATGCACTTTCAAGGTGAAACATGCAACATCAGGAAAACAGGATGCTCACTCGTCAGCGAAAACAATTGATCCTTGAAAAGCTGGGTGCCGAAGGTCAGGTCCAGTCAAAAGCGCTGAGCATTCTTTTCGACGTCTCTGAAGACACTATCCGGCGCGATCTCCGCGAGCTGGCGGCAGAAGGGCGTTTGCAGCGTGTTCACGGCGGCGCACTACCGTCATCTTCCGCAATTGCTCCGTTTGCCGAACGGCAATCCGTGAAGATGGATGCAAAAAAAAGGGTGGCCCGGAAAGGGGCACAGCTGATTTCATCAGGCCAGGTAGTGATTATCGACGGTGGCACGACAACCTCGGAGCTGATTACCTTTTTCCCGCCTGACTTGCGCATCACCGTGGTGACGCACAGCCCGAGTATTGCTCTGGGGCTTGTTGATCATCCTGCCATTGAGGTGATTTTGATCGGCGGACGGTTGTATAAACACTCGATTGTTGCGGTCGGCGCGGCGGCCATCGAAGGCATAGAGAATATTCATGCAGATCTGTTCTTTATGGGCGTGACCGGTATTCATCCGGATGCGGGGCTGACAACCGGCGATTTCGAAGAGGCATGCATCAAACGTGCATTTTCCGGCAGAGCCGCGGAAACGGTCGTTCTGGCGTCTCCGGAAAAGATCAACACCGCGTCGTCGTTTGTGATTGGCGATGTATCTTCAGTGAATACCATCATCGTTGAAGACGGTACAGATAAGGAGTGGATCCGCGCGGTATCGGAAAAGGGGGTATCCGTCGCGCTGGCCTCAGATCGTGACAGCCTCTGACAGCCAGCGACTGGCTGTCAGGATTTAGCTTCTAAAATGTTCTCAAGCGAAATATTTGGGCTACCGACTTTCCGGCGCATGGCATACGGCTTCAATGTTATGACCATCAGGCGAGATGACAAAAGCGGCATAGTAATTTTCACCATAGGAACGTAGCCCCGGCTCACCGTTATCACGTCCGCCAGCGCCCAGCGCGGCATGGTAAAAATCATCTACCTGCTGACGGGTCTTGGCCACAAACGCCAGATGCAGAGGCGCCGGTTTGTCATTTGTCTGGAAAAGGCAAAGCGAAACGTCGCCAGAGCTCATCTCAACACCATAATCCGGCGCGCCTTCATCGACGAGTTCAACACCAAGCGGACGAAGCGCCTCGAGGAAGAAGGTTTTACTTTTTTCATAATCGCTGACGCCAAATTTCACATGATCAAACATTATCGACTCCTTGAAAGCGATAGAGAAATGAAGAGTATAGAAGGTGACAGGAGTCGAATATGAGCACAGGTGCGTCTATGTGACAGATATCTCGTTACATAGCAGACCGTTTCCGTCCAACAAATGTCCAGCGCAGGTAATCGTAAACCCAGTTAAACAGCATCGTGTACGGCAGGAAAAACAGTACCAAACCAATCTCAACAAAAAATGCCTCCGTCATCGTTAAATGCAGCATCACCATGGCCACAGGAATTAACGTGATGATAAGTCCGGCTTCGAAACAGGCCGCATGGAGCGCGCGGACGAGGAACGTTCTTTCAAACTGGTATTTTTTCTGAAGAGCGTCAAAGAATTTGTTAAACACAAAATTCCAGGCCGTGGCGGTAAGCGCGGATATCACGGACAGCGAGCCAGACTGGAGTACCGACACGTTCATCAGCCAGGCAAGCGACAGCGCGATGATAATGTTGGCCGTGACTTCAAAAATGACCGCGTGGAAAATCCTTTCTCTAAAGCTTTTATCTAATTCAATTTCCATAAGTTTACGGCAGCAGTGGGCAAAGGCTGAAGTATATCAAACGTCTTTCAACCATGTGTAAACGTAGACGTTGGGTCGTGCGGGGCCTCGACACAAATCATGCCTGAAAAGGTGGCTTCACATGATTCAATGGACCAGGTCAATCATGACCGCAGAAATGCAGATTTTGCCTCTCCTTATTTAAGTGCGTATAATGTATATTATGTTAAATGACATCTGATAGCTAATCACGAGCCGATACATCAATCTGTTATTAATTCTGACCACCCTCTCGCTTCTCGTCTTTAACTGTCGATAACGACGATTTGTGAAAAAAACTCATAACACCATTCGATGGCGCATGCTGGTTCCCTTCATGTCAGTGCAATACCCTGTCACATACAGAATTGCTGGCAATAAAAGAAGGAACACAGAATGAAGTATGTGAATCTGGGTCGTAGCGGTTTGCAAGTCTCCCGCCTTTGTCTCGGTTGTATGAGCTATGGTGACCCCGAACGTTTGCCTCAACCCTGGTCCCTGGATGAAAAAGCGTCACGACCGCTCATTCGTCAGGCGCTTGAAGCAGGCATTAATTTTTTTGATACCGCGAATATCTACTCGGGCGGAAGTTCTGAAGAGATCACTGGAAAAGCGCTGAGAGAAATGGCCAGACGCGATGAGATCGTTGTGGCGACAAAGACCTTCTTTCCGTGGCGCAACTCACCCAATACCGGGTTTCTTTCCCGCAAGGCCATTTTTCAGTCTATTGACGATAGCCTGATGCGCTTAGGTATGGATTATGTGGATCTCTTTCAGATTCACCGCTTTGACCACTCTACGCCTGTTGAAGAGACCATGGAGGCTCTGCATGACCTCGTTAAATCAGGAAAAGTACGTTACATCGGCGCATCATCTATGGAAGCCTGGCGCTTTGCAAAAATGCAGCATACTGCAGAGCGTAACGGCTGGACCCGATTTATCACGATGCAACCGCAATAATAATCCTTCGTAGGCTTCCAGCTGTGGACGATACTGTTCGATTAGACGGGAAAACGCGGGCCTTGCACGGCGCCCGCTTTCCATCTTTTTCAGTACGCCGCCAAGCAACCCTCCGGCAAGTGGACTCCAGGGAATCAGTCCCAGGCCAAAATGACGGCATGCGGGAATGACCTCCAGCTCAACAGTCCGGGCAGTCAGATTGTAGAGACTTTGCTCAGCAACCAGGCCCAGAGAATGACGAGCCGTGGCAACTGACTGCGCAGTCGCAATGTCCCAGCCCGCGAAATTGCTGCTACCGATATAAAGCACTTTTCCCTGCTGAACAAGGAGTTCCATGGCCTGCCAGACCTCTTCCCATGGCGTATAGCGATCGATGTGATGCATCAGATAGACGTCAATATGGTCCGTCTTAAGCCGTCGCAAACTGTCCTCGCAGGCCTTACGAATATGATAAGCAGAAAGACGGCGATCGTTCGGACCTGGCCCCATAGGCTGATAGACTTTCGTCGCCAAAACAATACGGTCACGGCGGCCACCCTGCTGGAGCCAGCGACCAATAATTTCCTCGGACAGCCCCGAACCTTGCTGGATATCGGGTGATTGCTCAGTGCCATACACGTCTGCTGTATCAATGAAATTTATACCCGCCTCAAGCGCTTCATCCAGAATGCGGGCGCTGGTTTTCTCGTCGGTGACGTCACCAAAATTCATGGTTCCGAGACAAAGGCGGCTGACTTTCAGGCCGGTGCGGCCAAGATGCGTATAGTTCATACACGGCTCCGTTAGGTGAATGTTCCGCCCTGACCGACGGCCAGAGCGCATAATTTTCAAGAATAACGAAGCACAACGTGTTCAGTGAGAGGCGATGAGAGGATGGACTTGTGAAATAAATTCAGCAACGGATTAGCGCTAATCGGTCTATGGTGTATATCATTTCCGTATCAATACATTCGGGCCTTAACGCACAAGGAAAACGATTCTGTATGCAAATAAGCAGAGCTGATGTCGCCGATCTCATTTATTTCATGGCTATTGCACGTCATCGCAGTTTCAGCCGTGCTGCCATTGAATTAGGTGTCAGTGCATCAGCGCTTAGTCATGCCCTGAAGGGACTGGAAACCCGGCTCGGGGTTCGCCTGCTTAATCGCACGACCAAGAGCGTCACCCCTACGGCAGCAGGTGAAGAACTGGTTCAGTCTGTCCTTCAGCCTTTCGACAAGATAGAAGGCGCACTTGAATCGCTTAACAAGTATCGTAATACCCCTGGCGGACGTATCCGCATCAATGCTGCCGTTGAAGCGGCCAATCTTTTGCTTGCGCCGGTTATGCCCGCGTTTATGGATCGCTATCCCGATATTGAAATCGATATTGTGGCCAGCAACCGTATGGTTGACGTCACTGATGCGGGCTTCGATGCCGGTATCCGCTATGGTGGCACCGTCCCGGAAGACATGGTTGCCCGGCGTTTATCTGCCGATATTCGCTGGGTTATCGCAGCATCCCCCGACTACCTTGAACGTTACGGAACGCCTGAACATCCTGATGATTTATTACACCATCGCTGTATAAGCAATCGTCTCGGCGACGATCGGATTTATCGCTGGGAACTTGAGCGAGACGGCGAAACGTACAAAATCACTGTGCCAGGCTCTGTGACGGTCAATCAGGCTGAAACGGGCCTTGTGGCCGTCTTAGGCGGAGCTGGTCTGATGTATTTTCCGAAGCCTCTTGTTGCACCCTATGTGAAGGATGGACGGCTCCGCCTGGTGCTTACGGAATGGTCCCCGCTGGAGGAAGGTTTTTATATCTATTATTCAAGCCGCCGGCAACTGCCGACCGGGCTTCGCCTTCTGATTGATTTCATACAGGAGGCCAGGCCGCTGGGTTTGTGAAATAGCGCTTCCATGCGGGACGATGCAATGTCGTCTTTATCGCCCCGTAGCGGATATCATAAAATCAATCAGGGCCTTCACTCTTTTAAAAGCCGTATAATCAAATGATTAAAATTTTATCCCTTCGCCTGAAACACTGTAACGCGCTGGCCAACAGCATGTGCAATGCCTCCCCGACACAGCTGCAGCAGTTTAAGACGCAATTGTCCGAACAGATGGGTAAGCCTGTGGGACTACATACCATGGGTATTCCTGCAGCGATCAGTACGCTCGGGGTGATTGTCAGTTTCGCCATTCCGCAGCTGTGGTTGGGCTATGGCGTACTCGCCGCACTCAGCCAGCCAACTGAACGCGTATTCGTGTGGGTTGTGCTGGTCGCCCTGCTTTTCGCTGGCATCAACGGCGTGACGATGTTCATGATTGGCAAAGGCAGCATGCGCGCCGTACGGATACTCTCCACAGCCTTTTATAAGATGCTGCTATTTACTCTGCATAATCGCGCCTGGCGCAAGCTGATCAGACAGGCTCGCGATGCACATATGCCACGCAGCCTGCCCCTCGTAAACATCCCGCCCCATTATCCCAGACGCGATATCCTTGACCTCGCCTCGTCCAGATGGTTGCGCAATGCGGCAAGACATGGTGCAAAATTGGCAGAAAAGCGGCCGCAACTACTGGCCAGCGTATAAAAGCGCTCGGCCAGTGCCAGTGCTTCATGCCAGGTTTCTCCCGCGATCGCGTCAATAAGCGTAGCCGGACGCAGCGTATTCACCAGTGCGCCTCCTGATTTCGGGGCAAATCCCATGGGCAGCATGTCATAGGCAGGAGCAAGATCGTAAGGCCGTCCATGGGAACTGATAAACGACAGATTACCGTGGTGCATGTCGGTATTACCGATCAGCATACCAAACGCCCAAAGCCTTGACGTGCTGGCGACCGCATCCTGGTGAACACAGCCCTGCTTTGCCAGCTCATTCACCAGTACAGGCCAGGATTCTCTTGCCCTGCCGACAAACTCCGCCTCGAGCGCACGTAAAGAAAAGAGTCCCTTACGACCAAGGGGTCCCGTACGGTCGAACCGCGGGATCTCAAGGAAGCGCTGTCCGCCAAAATCAAACACCTCGGTTTCGACGCCAAGCACGCTTAACGCAAGATGTTCTGCCAACAAAAGGTCTCGCCAGCGTTCGCTTACAGGGTTATCGTCCGGTGCCGTGAATTTCACAATGACGTGGCCACGTTCTGTATAAGTACAGAACTTCGGCTGTTCACCCCCAGCAGAGGAGCCCGGTATTTCGCCCGCGCTCACGGCCTGCGCCAGCGACGGGTATGCGGTTGCGCGGTCCACCGCAACAGGTGACGGCATCTCTACAAAATGATTCCTCGCCTGTTCTCCGATTAACAGGTTCCCCACCGCATCGTGTCCATGAGCGAGCAAAGCCCTGATAACGTCAGTATCACTCCAGTTCTCTGGATTCGGCGGCAGGCCCAGCTCGGATGAAAATCGCGAGGCGTACGCGCGGCCAAGGTATCCCTGAGGCCGCATGTCAAACAACCACCACGGCAACCCATCACTATGGAGGCACACATTGTCCGTTTGCGCCATTACAAAACCGTCTGGATAAACCGGAATGAGTTTACCCAGCGATTTAACCTGACCCTCTTCCGTGATGCGGTAGACAGGAGCCGAGCTGAATCCTCGATGTGTATCCCGCAGCACATAGTGAATAGATGGACCGGAGCCAATGCGAACAACCTCATCGCCAAGCGCTTTAATCGATCGTGAAACGGTAGGCTGACTAATGCCCATAATATCAGTCAGTTGCCTTACCGATACCGGGCCTTTTCTCAGCAATTGTCGTAGTGTTTCGGATCGATTAATCATGGTTTTGAATAGCTTTGTGAATAGGTTATTGAATAGCTAATTTATCAGGTATTGACTCCCCTGTCATCTTCACCAACGGCTGTCTCTGGTTTATGCCTGCGCAACCAAATTAACTTATACGCCGCAGGAATAATAAACAGTGACAGCAGCGGTGCCGTAATCATCCCGCCGATCATGGGCGCCGCTATCCGGCTCATGACTTCTGAGCCTGCCCCGGTCCCCCAGAGAATGGGCAGCAGACCGGCAATAATCACCGCGACGGTCATCGCCTTTGGCCGCACGCGCAGCACGGCGCCCTGATAAAGGGCGTCATCAAGCCCCTGTTCTGTGAACGTTTCGCGCTGGGACAGCGCCGGATGTGCTTCAACGGCATGACGCAAATACATCAGCATGACCACTCCAAACTCTGCTGCCACCCCAGCCAGCGCGATAAACCCGGTGCCGGTTGCCACGGACATATGGAAGCCCTGCCAGTACAGGAACCATATCCCGCCGACCAGCGCAAACGGCAGGCTCATCAGGATCAACAGGGCCTCATCCACGCGACGGAACGCCAGATAGAGCAGAATGAAAATGATCATCAGCGTCATCGGCACCATCAGCTTCAGTTTCTTGTTGGCGTGCTCAAGCAGTTCAAACTGCCCGGAGAATGACACGCTGGTACCCGGCCTGAGCTTCACGTTCTGGCTGATGGCCGTCTTAATGTCGTTCACCACCGACACCATATCCCTGCCGCGGGCATCGATATAAATCCAGCTCGCAGGCCGGGCATTCTCCGTTTTCAGCATCGTGGGGCCTGAAACAACGTTGATATCTGCCACATCACCCAGCGTAATCTGCTGTTTCATAGGCGTCAGGATCGGCATCTGCTTCAACGCGCTCGGGCTATTCCGGTAGTCCTGAGGGTAACGAATATTAATCGGATAGCGGGCCACGCCTTCCACCGTTTCACCCACCGTCGCACCGCCGATGGCCGAGGAGACGAACAGCTGCACGTCGCCCACCGTCATTCCATAGCGGGAGGCTTTCTCCCGGTTGATATCGACATCAATGTAGCGCCCGCCTTCCAGACGTTCTGCCAGGGCAGACACCACGCCCGGCACCGTTTTGGCTACTGCTTCAATGCTTTGCGCCGTGGCGTCGATATCAGCCAGAACGGTACCAGACACCTTGATGCCAATCGGGCTTTTAATCCCGGTCGACAGCATATCAATGCGGTTGCGAATGGGCGGAACCCAGAGATTCGCCAGACCGGGCAAACGAACGGTCTTATCAAGCTCCTCAACGATCTTGTCAATCGTCATCCCGGGACGCCACCGATCCTCAGGCTTAAGCTGAATGGTGGTTTCCACCATTTCGAGCGGCGCGGAATCCGTTGCCGTTTCGGCTTTGCCGGTCTTGCCGAAGACAGAGGCCACTTCAGGGACGGTTTTTATTAACTTGTCCGTGGTCTGTAACAATGCCGCCGCTTCTGCCGGAGAGACGCCGGGCAACGTTGACGGCATATACAGCAGATCACCCTCATTAATCTTCGGCAGGAACTCGCCGCCTACCTGGCTCAGGGGCCAGATCACCGTGAAGATGGATAAGGCCGCAACCAGCAGGGTTGTTTTGGGCCAGTTGAGCACCCGAATCAGCAGCGGATGATAGGCGTTAATCAGCAGCCTGTTCAGCGGGTTACGGCTCTCGGCGGGGATTTTACCCCGGATCCAGAATCCCATCAGAATGGGGATCACGATGATGGCCAGCGCGGCCGCTCCTGCCATGGCGTACGTTTTGGTGAAGGCCAGCGGACCAAACAGCCGCCCTTCCTGCCCCTCAAGGGTAAAGATGGGAATGAAGGATAAAGTGATGATCAGCAAGCTGATAAACAGCGCCGGTCCAACCTCTACAGAGGCGTTGGTAATCACCTTCCAGCGGGTGGCGTTATCAATCTGCTCTCCCGGGTGCTGGTGATCCCACTCTTCCAGCCGCTTATGCGCGTTCTCAATCATCACGATGGCGGCATCCACCATCGCGCCGACGGCGATGGCAATGCCTCCCAGCGACATAATATTGGCGTTCAGCCCCTGGAAATGCATGACGATAAAGGCAATACACAGGCCAAGCGGCAGAGAGATAATCGCCACCAGCGCCGAGCGAATGTGCCAGAGGAATAGCGCGCAGACGATGGCCACCACGATAAACTCTTCGAGAAGTTTGCTGCTCAGGTTATCAATGGCCCGGTCGATGAGCTGGCTGCGATCGTAGGTGGTCACAATCTCAACGCCTTCCGGCAGGCTGGCCTTCAGCGTCTCCAGCTTGTCTTTTACCGCCGTAATGACCTCGCGCGCGTTTTTACCCGAACGCAGGATCACCACGCCGCCCGCCACTTCACCCTGCCCGTTCAGTTCGGCAATACCACGGCGCATTTCCGGCCCCGTTTGTACGCGGGCAACATCACGCAGGTAAATCGGCACACCGTTCTCACCGGTTTTCAGGACGATGTGATTGAAATCATCGATGGTCTGCAGATAGCCGCTGGCCCGCACCATATATTCCGCCTCCGCGATTTCTACGGACGATCCCCCTGCTTCCTGATTAGACGATTCAAGGGCCTGCTTAACTTCCGGCAGGCTGACGCCGAACTGCGCCAGCTTTAACGGGTCAACCTGAATCTGATACTGCTTCACCACGCCGCCAACGGAGGCCACCTCGGCCACGTTCGGGATTGTTTTTAGCTCAAATTTAAGGAACCAGTCCTGCAATGATCGCAGCTCGGCGAGATCGTGTTTTCCGCTACGGTCCACCAGCGCATATTCAAATATCCAGCCTACGCCCGTGGCGTCTGGGCCGATTTCGGAACTCACCCCGGCGGGGAGTTTGCCCTGAACCTGATTCAAGTACTCCAGCACGCGCGAGCGGGCCCAGTACAGATCGGTCCCGTCTTCAAAAATAACGTACACATACGAATCACCAAACTGTGAAAAACCGCGCACGGTCTTCGCGCCAGGAACCGACAGCATGGTGGTGGTGAGTGGATAGGTCACCTGGTTTTCAACAATCTGCGGGGCCTGTCCGGGATAGCTTGTTTTGATAATCACCTGAACGTCAGACAGATCGGGCAAGGCATCGACCGGGGTGTGGATGATGGTCCATGTCCCCCAGACGCTGAGAAACAGCGCACCCATCATCACCAGGAAACGGTTGGCAACCGAACGCCGGATAATCCATTCAATCATCATCGTCTCCTTAATGGCCTGAATGCGCGTCGTCAGCGGCTTCAGCGTGGCGCATGCGCTCCAGCGCGCCGGTAATATTGGCCTCCGAGTCAATCAGAAACAGACCGCTGACCACCACCGACTCCCCCTCTTCCAGTCCGGTACCAATGCCGGACTGCTGCTGAGATTCATGCAGAACGTGGATCCTTTTCGGTACAAACTTCCCGTTCGCATCAACGGTAATAACGCGCTGTTCTTTCCCGGTATCGATAACGGCCTGAGACGGAATGAGCAACATTTCCTGACTTTGGGTATTCAGCTTCAGGTAGGCATTCATGCCCGGTTTCAGCAGTTCATCCTTGTTGGAGACCTGCAGGCGCACCTGCAGCGTACGGGTGGTTTGATCCACGCTCGGCAGAAGACGCCATTTTTCAACCGGGAAGAATTTATCCGGATAAGCCGGTACCGAAACAGTAAACTGCGAGGTATCTTTCAGCAGATAAGCAATGGATTCAGGGACCGCCGCGCCGATCCAGACCGGATCCATCCCCTGAATCTGCGCCACCACCTTCTCTTTGGAAATATTCATCCCGGTGCGCAGGTCAAAGGCCGTGATCACCCCGTCAATGGGCGCCTTGATGGTAAACCGGGTCTGGATAGTGCGGGTCGCACGCAGCCGCTGAATATCGTCATCCGGCATACCCGCCAGGCGCAGACGCTCCAGAACGCCTTTTATCTGCGTGGGCGTTCCGCCGGTGCCGGAAAGCAGGAGGAACTCGCTCTGCGCTTCGACCCAGTCCGGAATGGTGATATCAACCAGCGGCGTGCCTTTTTTCACCTTATCGCCAATCGTCAGCGGGTACACTTTCTCAACGAACCCTTCCGCACGCGCCTGCACAATGACAAACTGATAGTCGTTATAGCTGACGTTGGCCGGGATCGTCTGGGCATAATTCAGCTTTCCGCGCGTCACTTTTTGCGTTTTTAATCCCAGGTTCTGAACCTGGGTCGGATCGATACGGATACCGTCACTGCTTTTACCATCCTCATCGGCAAATTTCGGCACCAGATCCATATCCATAAACGGTGATTTACCGGGCTTATCGAATTTAATGTCGGGTTTCATCGGGTCATACCAGAAAAGCACCGTTCTTTCAGAAACGCTATTTTCTGTTTTTTCAGATGAATGAAGAGCCTGCCAGGCCGTCACCGATATCAGCCCTCCCGCAATAAGGCTGCCGACTATCACAGCAGCATATTTTATTTTTAATGAGGCCATGCCGTTTCTCGCTATTTAATGCTCTTGAGTAAAGAGAGATTGCCCTGCTGAACAAACGAGAAATTCACGTGGCTGCCGACTTTTAAGGCAGTAATACTCGCGTCGGCCTGCATAAAAGTAAAACGCATGGTCATCGCGGGCCAGCCAATTTCCGGGATGGCTTCGTGAGAAATCGTCACTTTTTTATTCGTAAGATCAATATCCTTCACAATGCCGGTCCCGGTGATAACCTGCTCTGAGGCACCTTCGCTGGCGGCGCTCATCTCCGCGTGCTGATGAACCTCAGCCTGAAGACCGGCAGAAAACATAATGATTGCACCAAATACGACGGCGTTAAGTGAATTGCGCATGTTTAATATCCTTTTTAATTAAGTGAGGTTATTCGGCCCAACCGCCGCCCAGCGCGGTGAAGAGGTTAATTTCATTAACCTGCCGGGCATAAATAAGGTCGAGAATATTTTGCTGCGTGGAAAACAGCGACCGTTCCGCGTCTAATACTTCGATATAGCTCACCGCGCCGCTGGTATATAATCCTCTGGCCCGCTGCAGGGTAATGTTTAGCGAATCAAGATACCGTTCTTGCGCAGCAAGCTGCTGGTTGAGGCTGTCCCGCAGCGCGAGCGCGTCGGCAACCTGCCTGAAGGCAGCCTGTATTTTTTGTTCGTAATTCACAACCGACTGCTGCTGACGAATTTCAGCCAGCTTCAGGTTGGCCTTATTCCTGCCCGCATTAAAAATCGGAAGCTCAATTTTGGGGATGAAATTCCACATCCCACTGCCCGCGGTAAACAGGCTGGATAATTCCGTACTGCCTGTTGAAAGCCCGCTGGTCAGGGAAATAGACGGGAAAAAAGCGGCACGTGCGGCGCCGATATTCGCATCGGCCGCGTTAAGCTGATACTCCGCCTCCATAATATCCGGGCGCTGCAGCAGTATCGCTGAAGAAAGATGGGGCGGGAGTTTTACCGGCGCAACATCGCGGGCGTTCATTCCGCTGTCGCCCGGCAATCCGCGATAGGTGCCGAGGAGCAACTGCAGAGCATTGTTGGCCTGCGCCAGCTCCCCCTCTCGTTTGGCAATCTCTGCCTGCGTGCTTTCGATCTGTCCCCGGGCCTGTTCCAGCGCCAGCACGTTGGTGCTCCCCGTCGCCAGCTGTTGCTCAACGAACGCATAAGACTGCCGGTAATTTTTCAGCGTTTCCCGCGCGATGCGCAGCTGTTTATACGCCAGCTGCTGGTTGAAATAGCTCTGCGACACGTTAGAGACAAGCAGAATATGCACTGCGCGACGGGCCTCTTCGCTGGCGAAATAGTTTTGACGGTCGGCCTCGCTCAGGTTCTTCAGCTTGCCGAAAAAGTCGAGTTCGTAGCTAAGCGCAAGACCGGCGTCGTACTGCCGTGAGGTCGGGTTGTCACTTTTTAGCCCACCGCTGTACGTGATACCCGCGGATCCATTCAACTGCGGATAACGATCCGCCTCCGTCACGTTGAACTGCGCCCGGGCCTCTTCAATCTTCAGGGCGGCCATTTTGATATCGCGGTTGTTTTTCAGGGCTTCTGTAATCAATCCAGCTACCTGAGGGTCGACGAAGAAGTTGCGCCAGCCGGTGTCCTGATACCCGGCCGCTGCGGGCGTAAGGCCGTTGCGCGAGAGCGAAAACTGCCGGGGTACCGGTGATGCCGGGCGCGGGTAGTCAGGCGCCAGCGAGACGCAGCCTGCCAGGATAAATACCGTAGTGATGCTGAGTCGTTTTAACAGGAACATAGCGGTTCAAATCAAGTCCAGAGGATTTTTAGGGCTACTCTACTGAACGCATCCTGTTTGACCGGTGACAGGATAATGACAATGTTGTCATTTATGGCGTAAGTCATTGTTAACGATCGCGGGCTCACTACAATGTCATCAGCAGCCAATCTGGGGAGCAAGATGAAAATACTGATCGTTGAAGACGAAATGAAAACCGGGGAATACCTCAGCAAAGGGCTGACGGAAGCGGGGTTTGTCGTGGACCATGCGGATAATGGCCTCACCGGGTACCACCTCGCCATGACCGCGGAATATGACCTGCTGATTCTGGATATCATGCTGCCCGACGTGAACGGCTGGGATATTGTCCGCATGCTTCGCTCTGCCGGTAAAGGGATGCCCATACTGCTTCTGACGGCTCTCGGTACGATAGAGCACCGGGTTAAAGGGCTTGAGCTGGGCGCGGATGATTATCTGATTAAGCCTTTCGCCTTTGCGGAACTGCTCGCCCGGGTCAGGACGCTGCTAAGACGCGGAAATACGGTGATCGCGGAAAGCCAGCTTCAGGCGGCTGACCTGACGGTTGACCTTGTGTCGAGGAAGGTCAGCCGGGCGGGCAATCGCATCCTGTTAACCAGCAAGGAGTTCAGCCTGCTGGAGTTTTTCATGCGTCATCAGGGCGAGGTGCTGCCCCGCTCCCTGATTGCTTCCCAGGTGTGGGATATGAACTTTGACAGCGACACGAACGCAATAGATGTGGCGGTAAAGCGCCTGCGCGCAAAGATCGATAACGATTTTGAACCCAAGCTGATCCAGACGGTACGCGGCGTAGGCTATATGCTGGAGGTGCCGGATGCCCGTTAGGCCCCTCCGACGCCCGTTCTCGCTTGCGCTGCGGCTGACCTTTTTTATCAGCCTCTCCACCATACTGGCCTTCTTCGCCTTTACCTGGTTTATGCTGCACTCCGTTGAGAAGCACTTTGCCGAGCAGGATATCAGCGACTTACAGCAGATTAGCAGCGCAATGCATCGCATCCTCCAGTCTCCGGCCGATCCCGACCAAAAGAAAATCAGCAAGCTCAAAGAGTCGGTCGCCAGCTACCGCAACGTGGCCGTCCTGCTTCTGGATCCGCAGGGCAATACCCTGTTCAGCTCGGCGCAAGGCACGGCATTGCGCCCGGCGATGAACACAGCGAACTTTAGCAAACACCGTCAGGCACAGGATGTGTTTCTCTGGACGGTAGAAGACCCGGTCAACCCTATGCATGCCGGGTCCGACATGAAAATGGAAACGTACCGGATTATCGCCTCTTCAGGCAGGACAACGCTGCAGGGCAAAACCCAGGACTACGTCATGCTGATCGGGCTCTCAATTAATTTTCATCTCCACTACCTTGAGGCGCTGAAGAAGAATCTTTTTGCCATTGCCGCGGCAATCAGCCTGCTGATTGTGTTGGTGATTCGTATCGCGGTGCGTCAGGGACACTTGCCCCTGCGTAACGTCAGCACCGCCATTAAAAATATCACCTCCGAAAATCTGGATGCGCGACTGGAGCCGTCCCGCGTGCCCGTTGAGCTGGAACAGCTGGTGATCTCCTTCAACCATATGATTGGGAAAATTGAAGATGTCTTTACCCGACAGGCGAATTTTTCCGCCGACATCGCCCACGAAATCAGGACGCCCATCACCAACCTGGTGACGCAAACGGAAATCGCGTTAAGTCAGAACCGCTCCCAGAAAGAGCTGGAAGATGTCCTCTACTCCAGCCTGGAAGAGTACAACCGGATGACCCGCATGGTCAGCGACATGCTGTTCCTGGCGCAGGCGGATAATAATCAGCTCATCCCGGATCGGGTGATGTTTGATTTACGCGCCGAGGTGATGAAAGTCTTCGATTTCTTCGAAGCCTGGGCGGAAGAACGCCACGTCTCGCTGAAATTTAACGGGATGCCCTGCCTGATAGAAGGCGATCCGCAGATGTTCAGAAGAGCAATCAATAATCTGCTCTCCAACGCCCTGCGCTATACGCCGGAAGGGAAAACGGTAACGGTCTCCATCAGAAAACGGGATAACGACGTTGAGCTGGTAACAGAAAACCCCGGCACGCCGATCCCACAGGCGCATCTGCCAAAGCTATTTGACCGTTTTTATCGCGTCGATCCGTCCAGGCAGCGTAAGGGCGAAGGCAGCGGGATTGGGCTTGCCATCGTGAAGTCCATCGTCACCGCGCACCACGGAAAAGTCCGCGTGGAATCGGATGCGGTGTCGACGCGCTTCATCCTCACGGTGCAGGGGAAAGTGCTCTGAGCGTCAGCAAACCGCGCGGCACACTTCAAGGACCTTTTCCCTGAGCCAGCGATGCGCCGGATCCCGCTCCATGCGCGGATGCCACATCTGGGATACCGTAATAGTGCGGGTCTTAAAGGGCAGTTCAAAGACGTGCACGCGCTCGGTCATTGCCTGATTGAGCAGGTACAACGCCGGTACCATAGCAATCAGGTCGGAGGCCAGCGCTACGGATAACGCCGTCGGGAATCCAGGCACCACGCTGGCGATCTTTCGTTTCATCCCCCGCTCCGCCAGCGCGTCGTCCACAGACCCGTGTAACGCCCCATCAGGCGACGCCACCACATGGCCCCAGCCAACATAATCGTCAAGGCTGACCTCAGGCTGTGAAGACAGCGGATGTCCCTTGCGCACCGTGCCAACAAACCGATCCTGAAAGAGCCTTTGCAGCCGTATTTCAGGCCCCATGTTGCTCTGCACGCCGATCTCCAGGTCGACAAGCCCCTCCCGTAAATAGCGCGACGTTTTTTCAGGTTTGGGAGCGAAGCGGATGCAGACCCCGGGCGCAACGCTCGCCACCGCGGCTATGAGCATAGGTCCAAACGCCACCACAAAACCGTCGTTGGCCCGAATAGTGAACAGCCGCTCAAGGCTTTCCACCTTCAGCGTGTCGGTGGAGGGCTGCAGCACCGCCCTCGCCTCATGCACGGCGCTTCTGGCGCGATCCCGGGTGGCTTCGGCCCAGGGCGTCAGCACCATATGACGTCCGGCCCGCACCAGAATAGGATCGCCGGTTACCTCCCGCAGCCGGCTCAGGGTACGGCTCATGGCGGAGGGGCTCAGGTTTAAACGTCGCGCCGCGCCCGCCACGCTGGCTTCGGCCAGCAAAACGTCGAGCGCAACCAGAAGGTTAAAGTCAGGATCGGACACGATGGCTCCTCAGATAAGGCGTTATATGCAACGATTAAGTGCAAATGCTGCGTCTTCCGCCCTGTATAGCGCATGATTATAGTTTCGTCATCACTATTCTTATCCGGAGTAACGACGATGATGCTATTTACCAACCAGCCCGGCGATGAAGGTTTACCCGGGCATGAACGCGCCCGGGTCCTGGCCGCCGTCATGACCACCACGCTGATGGGCGTCTTTGACGGCACCATGATCAACATCGCGCTCCCCTCCATGGCTAGAGCGATGCAGGTCCCCGCGAACATTGCGGTCTGGTTCGCTAACGGTTATCTGCTGTCAGCGGCGATGACGCTGGCTATTTTCGCCGCGCTGGCGGCACGCGTGGGCTATCGCCCGGTCTTTCTGAGCGGGCTTGCCACCTTTACGCTCACCTCGCTCGGCTGCGCGCTGGCAACAACGCCGGAAATGTTAACCGGGATGCGAATTCTGCAGGGCATCGGCGGGGCGGCGACCCTGAGTATTGCTCCGGCGATCCTGCGGTCCGTTTTTCCGGGCCGACTGCTGGGCCGTATTCTGGGGCTGCACGCCCTGCTTATCGCCTCCAGCACGGCGATTGCCCCGGTACTCGGTGGAACAATACTGGACGCCCTGAGCTGGCAATGGCTGTTCGCCATTAACCTTATTCCGGGCAGCATCGCCCTGCTGCTGGCGTGGCGGGCCTTGCCGCGGGAATCGGTTGCTGACAGACCGCCCTTTGATGCACCGGGCGCCGTGCTCTCCGCCGTCCTGTTAGGTTCCGCGATCATGCTGGCCGACAGCCTTCAGCACGTGACGCAACACATTAGTCTGCAGGCCGTCTGCTGGAGCGTTCTCGCGCTGGTCAGTGCCCTCGCCTTTACCTGGCGGATTTGGCGCGCGCAATATCCTTTACTGCCGCCGGTGATGTTCAGAAACGGGCGCTTCACCCTCGCCGCGCTGACCTCGTTGGCCTCGTTTGTGAGCCAGGGGATCACGTTTGTCGCGCTGCCGTTCCTGTTTCAGAGCGTGTATGGCTACAGCCCGGTGGTGTCGGCGCTGCTGTTTACCCCATGGCCGATTGGCATCGTGCTGATCGCGCCGCACGCGGGTCGCTGGGCGGATACGATCTCCGCGCCGCTCATCTCGACCCTCGGGCTGATGGTCTTTGTCGGAGGGTTGGTCCTGCTGGCCACGTTGCCGGAGAATCCTTCCGTGTGGAATATCTGTCTGCGCAGTCTGGTATGCGGTATTGGATTTGGCTGCTTCCAGAGTCCCAATAACCGGGAAATGCTCGCTAACGTGGCGCGGGAACATGCCAGCTATGCCTCCGGCGTGTTGTCGATCGTCAGAACATTCGGCCAGTGTCTCGGCGCCGCCGTGGTGGGCGTTCTGCTGGGAGCGGCGTCAGGATGGGGCCATCAACATGCTATCCAGGTTGCACTGTGGTTAGCCGTCATCGCCTCGACGGGTTCGGTGGTATTTAGCCTGAGCAGGCTGCGCCCTGCGGTTCGGGCATCCGCGTAAATTGTTGCAGCGCCTCTCGGCGCTGCTCGTTTTTACGCCTACGCTGCAGGGCGTTCGTTCCACGCATCAGTGTACTGAATATTTCCGTCCAGAATTTTCCATGTGATTTTTGCATATCGCAAAGATACATTTTCCATGTGACCAGTACCGGGACAATCTCTTGTATCATGCATTATTGGAGTTATTGAAATGACCTTCACCCCTTCCATAAGGATATTGAAGTATTCCACTTCCTGACCAGCATCATTGATGTGGTAGAACTTTAATTCAGCACTATGAAGCGTTTGACCTGTAGCCACAGCTTTGTATAGATAGGGTGAAGATGAATCAATTGCTTTTGTTAGACTGAAAGCAGAGTGTTGCCTTGTACCTGTAAGTTTACCCGTTGCATCATCTGTTGGAATGCTCAGGTTATGAATCAGATCTCTGAGCTCTATACTTCCTTCACGGTCTGCAACATCAGAACCGCCACGGATCATTGCTCCGCCATCGTCTTTCAAAAAGAGGTGTACTGGTACAGCCATTTCTATAACTCCTTATGTTAATTAATCTCTTATTCCATTGGCTATGAGGTTAATTACAGGCATGATCGCTACACCATCTGCATAGAACAGATCAGAATTAGTGAATGAATAAACCTTGCCGGTGATTTTTACATTTACCGTGTTCCCATAAGCCGAAGCAGTAACATTGCTTGTATTGGCTTCAAGGAATGGTGATCGATCTTCAAGGGCTTTCATAATGTTCCCGCTGTTGTCTTTATCTAAATAGAAGCGGTAAACATCCGACACCGTAGCGCCTCCATCATCATACTTAGTTATGTACAGTGTGACGGAATCAGAGAGTTTCTGTTTGCTGACAAAACTATCGTGAGAAGGTGCGTTAAAAGAGTATTGATATGTCAGAAACCCACAAACAACGAGCAATAGAATCGTTGTGAGTAAGCAATGAAGCCGTTTAATAACCGTATTTCTTTGCATATTCTATACCTTGCCTTATCCAAAACTGATCGTGAGGATCATCCCCATAAGGCGGTTTTTGATACCAGTGCCCCCATTTCTTTTTGGAGGTTTTAGCTCTTTCCTGCGCCCATCCAGCACCCATCAATAGCGTTTCTGAGGGTATCCCGGCAGCATAGCCAGCCGAACCATAATTGAAGTTCCCAAAATTTGCTAACTCCGGGTGTCCTTGCTTGTAATCCCACGGCCCCTTATTTCTTACTTTTTGATAAAACCAAAGATAGGTCGTAGGGATAGCCATGTTTCTACTCATACCATGCGCTCTTGCAATCCTCATGTTTGCCAACACAAGTGCGATTCCTTCTTTAGGCAACAAAGGTATAACAGCCATATTAACCATCCATCCACTGTGGGTATGTGGCCGCGTATCGTACACTTTTGCGATGGTAAAAAAGATATCTGTTTCCAGAGAAATGACGAAAAAATATCCGACTAAGGTATTAATCGCATTAAAAATCAAAGAAATGTAGGCTGCGCCCGGCAAGGCCTCCAGGCAAGCGTTGCACAATGTAGGCCGGGTAAGCGCAGCGCCACCCGGCAAGAAAGACGGCGCGTTTGTTTACTCCAGCGCCAGCAGCGCAAAGCTCGCCAGCCAGTGCCCGCCGCTGTAGTGGCTGCCAACCACATGCTCGACGCTGGCGGCCAGATGTTTCGTCACCGCCTCGCGCAATGCCGGTTGCGCCGGGTGGCTGGCAGGAAGCGCTTTCGCTATGTGCTTCATACACCATGCGCGGCTAAGGTTTAACCCGTCCAGATGGGCAATTTTCGGGTCGGTACGATCGCTCACTTCCGCCGGGTTCATGAGTGTCGTAACGGCGCCCACCTCCGGCAGAAACGCGTCAAACCAGGCCGGGAAGCCCTCCGACACCTTGCTCATCAGCAGTGCCTCCGTCAGCGCGCCGGAAATATACTCGTCTCCGCCGGGCTCATAATGAGCCGGATAGCGCGTGTCGGCGAGATAAAACCGCTCAGCCGCCGCCAGAATTGCCTGCTCAAGCGCCTTGTCGCCCACTGCGCGACCATAATCCAGCGCCAGCGCGAGGGCAAACGCGGTGTTGTAGTGCGTCCCGACGCGGATCGGATAGGTGAGCTTGCCGAGGTAATCCACCAGCCGGTTGCGAATGTCCTGGGTGAGCGGCTCCAGCGTCTGGTACCAGCCTGCGGCCTGCGGCAGCGACGACTGTTTCAGCTCCTGGGCCAGCGCCAGCAGCCAGCCGTAGCCATACGGCCGCTCAAACGAGGCGCGGAACGGCGCGGTAAAATAGGCCAGCTCCTTCGCCACGTTCTCTTCGGTCAGGTGCTCGTCAAAAAGCGCGACGATCGCGTCCCGGCACGGTAATTCTGGATAGAGGCGCACGCAGCGCAGCAGCAGCCAGTAACCGTGCACCGCCGAGTGCCAGTCAAAACAGCCGTAGAAAATGGGATGCAGCTCGCGCGGCGGCAGCACGTCACCATCATCATTCAGCAGGTGCATGATGTGGTTCGGGTATTCCTGGCGCAAATAGGTCAAAGGCATGCGGGCAAACGCGTCGGCCTGATGTTGCGTTAATTCCATGACAGCTCCTTAGCGAAACACGAGGAAATACATTAAGAACACGTTCACCACCAGCAGGGTTAACGCGGTCGGGATCTGTATCTTGATCACCTGATATTTGTCTTTCAGCTCCAGCAGCGCGGCGGGAACGATATTGAAGTTCGCGGCCATCGGCGTCATCAGCGTGCCGCAGTAGCCTGCGTACATGCCAATCGCCAGCAGCGGCGCCGGGTTGCCGTGATGCACGTTGATCAGAAACGGCAAGGCGATCCCCGCGCTCAGCACTGGGAAGGCCGCAAAGGCGTTACCCATAATCATGGTAAACAGCGCCATACCCACGCAATAAATCACCACCAGCATGAAGCGGTTATCCGGGTTCACAAACAGGCTCACCACCTTCTGCACCGAGTCACCCGTGTTGGCCACCACGAACACGCCGCCAAGCATGGCCAGCATCTGCGGCAGGATCACCGCCCAGCCGATGGTATCGACAAGACGACGAGACTGACGAACGGCATGGAGCGGCGTGCCTTTGGTCAGCCACCAGCCGGTGAGGATCGCCGCGACGCAGGCCACGCACAGCGCCGCCAGGGTGAGCTGTTTCTGATCGAGCAGAAACACGCCGCCGACCGAAACGCCCTTCAGGAATAACGTGCCCAGCACCGTCACCACCGGGATCATCAGCGCCGGCAGGAACAGCCAGTTTTTAAGCCGGTTTGACGACGCGACGCGCTCCTCCTCGGTGGACATTTTATAGTGCCCTTTCCCGACGAGACCAAAACCCGCCAGCAGCGCGATAACGATAACGCCGCCGCCAATGATCCGGTACGCCAGCGATTTCCCCAGCTCCTGAACCATCAGATCGCCAAACAGGAAGATCCCGCCAAACAAGAACCAGAACAGCGCGGTAGTAAAGCGCTTCGGGTTGGCGCGATCGCGCAGGGTCATGACAACCAGCAGCATTACGACAAAGCCGATCAGGTAGTACACGCGGTTAATGGTGATAAGCGTCATCATTGCGCGGCCTCCTGCGTACCCTGCTCTGCCCACCAGGCCATCACGTCGCGACGGATGCTCGCATCGAGGCGTAGCAGGCGCGTCATATGAATAATTAATGCCGCAATGGCGGTCGGAATAGCCCACAGGCCAATATGCAGCGGTTCAATGCCAGGAATACCGTTCTCTTTCAGGAACGCGTCGATCAGCAGCACCGCCCCGAAGGCAATAAAGATATCTTCCCCAAAGAAGACCGCGATGTTGTCGCACGCGGCGGCGTGGGCTTTGATTTTGTCGCGGATGTGCTGCGGCAGCTCGCCATATTCGTTCAGCGCCGCCCCTTCGGCCATCGGCGCCAGCAGTGGGCGCACCGTCTGCGCATGGCCGCCCAGCGACATCAGTCCCAGCGCGGCGGTGCCTTCACGGGCGACAAAGTAAAGCATCAGAATACGCGCCGAGGTGGCGCTGGCGATCTTCGCCACCCAGGCCTGGGCGCGCTCCTTAAGCCCGTAATATTCCAGTAGACCAATCACGGGCAGGATCAGGATGAAGGTGGCCAGCGATCGGCTATTGACGAACTTCTCGCCAAAGGTCTCCAGCAGCATCCCGAAATCCATGCCGACCAGCAGACCCGTCGCCAGCCCCGCCACCACGACCACCAGCAGCGGGTTGAAGCGCAGTGCAAAACCAATAACCACGATCGGTATCCCGATCAGCGGCAGCAGCGTAGTACCGTCCATAACGTTTACCCTATCGAAAGTGAGCGTTGCGCGCCGACGGCTATTTTTTTAATTTGCGGCGAGCGATGTTGTGTTTTGTTGGCAGGCTTCGCAAAACCTGCGCTAAAAAGCTATATCTGAACCTCAAAAACATGTAAACAAATTATCAATAAAATGTTCTTATTTTATCGATGAGTTTACATTTCTGGCTAAGGAACGTTATGACCTCAGAAAAGAGTGCTTCACCCGATCGCGACGATATCAACGAGGGCCGGATCGTCTCTTCCCGCCATCTGGTATCCGAGCGCTGCGCGGAGTTATCAGAGCTGGAATATGCGCTGATCATGACCGGCAACGCCTTTAACAAATGGATGGTGCGCTGCATGACGGCTGCCGGCGAGCCCGATATGGGCGCCTTTGACGTTTCGCTGCTGCATCACGTGAACCACCGCGACCGCAAGAAAAAGCTGGCCGATATCTGCTTCGTCCTCAACGTGGAAGACACCCACGTGGTGACCTATGCGCTGAAAAAGCTGGTCAAAGCAGGCTACGTGACGAGCGAGAAAGCGGGGAAAGAGCTCTTTTTCTCTACAACGGAGGAAGGGAAAGCGCTGTGCATGAAATACCGGGACGTGCGGGAGGCGTGTCTGATAGCGATCCACGCGGAGAGCGGCATTGCCGGGAAGTCGATTGGCGAGACCGCGCAGCTGTTACGCACGATCTCCTCCCTGTATGACACCGCCGCACGGGCGGCGGCGTCACTGTAACTAAGGACGGCGGAACAGCGTAATGCTCCGTCCGGCCAGCGCGTACTCAACGGTTTCGGTGATCGCTGTCCCGGTGGCGGCATCATCCGCCGTAGACAGCTCCAGCACCCATCCCCCTTCGCCAAACTGCGGGATCTGGAACGGCACGGTGCCTTCAAACGGATTGAACAGCATCAGCACGTCGTGCCAGATGCCGTCCTCCTGCTGAAGATCCGGCCTGCTGATGGAGACCCCGAGCGTTGAGCCTTCATCCCACTGCTCGGCCTGCTGCGGACCGCCTCCGGCATTGAACCAGCGGATCTCGAGCCCGTCGCGCCAGCTTTCACGGCGCAGCAGCGGCTGTTGCGCGCGAAGGGCAATGAGACGACGGGT
Source organism: Enterobacter sp. fkY84-1 (assembly GCF_052974705.1). Classification (NCBI taxonomy): domain Bacteria; kingdom Pseudomonadati; phylum Pseudomonadota; class Gammaproteobacteria; order Enterobacterales; family Enterobacteriaceae; genus Enterobacter; species Enterobacter sp. fkY84-1. The sequence continues at coordinate 2,346,098 of NZ_CP169393.1, forward strand.
AAACTCGCGCAGCGCGGCATCGTTTTCGGAGAGCCCCTTCCAGTCGATCCACGAGATCTCACTGTCCTGGCAGTAGCCGTTATTGTTCCCCTTCTGCGTGCGGCCAAACTCGTCCCCCGCCAGCAGCATCGGCGTGCCGTGGGAAAACAGCAGCGTGGTCAGGAAATTACGCTTTTGCCGCTCCCGGGTAGCGATGATGTCCGGGTTCTCGGTTGGCCCTTCCTCGCCGTAGTTGTACGAGCGGTTATCGTTATGCCCGTCGTTATTGTCCTCGCCGTTGTCGGCGTTGTGCTTCTCGTTGTAAGACACCAGGTCATTCAGCGTAAAGCCGTCGTGGGCGGTGATAAAGTTGACGCTGGCCCACGGGCGACGCCCACGCAGATCGTACAGATCGCCGGAGCCGAGAAGCCGCGCGGCAAAGTCCGTGGAGACGTTGTCCCCCTTCCAGTACTCGCGAACGGTGTCGCGGTATTTGTCGTTCCACTCCCCCCAGCCCGGCGGGAATCCGCCCACCTGATAGCCGCCGGGGCCAATATCCCAGGGTTCACCAATCAGCTTCAGTCGGGATAAGACCGGATCCTGGGTCATGGCGTCGAAGAAACCGCCGCGCGGGTCAAATCCTTCGGGCTCGCGGCCCAGGATTGTGCCGAGGTCGAAACGAAAACCGTCTATGTGCATTGATTCCGCCCAGTAGCGCAGGGAATCCATCACCATCTGCAACACGCGCGGGTGCGAGGTATTCACTGTATTCCCGGTACCGGTGTCGTTGATGTAGTACCGGTGCTGGTCGGGCAGCGTGCGGTAATAGCTGTAGTTATCAATCCCCTTAAACGAGAGCGTCGGGCCAAGCTCGTTCCCTTCCGCCGTGTGGTTGTACACCACGTCCAGAATGACCTCGATGCCCGCGTCATGATAGGCGCGCACCATATCGCGAAAGCCCTGGATCCCCGCCGGGCCGTAGTAGCGCGACGCCGGAGCAAAAAAGCCCAGCGTGTTATAGCCCCAGAAGTTCTTCAGCCCGCGGTCGAGCAGATGCTGGTCGTCCGGGAACCAGTGAACCGGCAGCAGCTCCACCGAGGTAATGCCCAGGCTTTTGATGTAGTCGACCGAGGCTTTGTGCCCCATCCCCTCAAACGTGCCCCGCAGCTCGGGCGGGATGGCCGGGTTCATCTGGGTAAACCCCTTCACGTGGCTCTCATAGACAACGGTATGCGGCCAGGGGACGTTCGGCCGGTTGTTGTCCTGCCAGTCAAAGGCGTTCGGGTCGATAACCCTGCATTTCGGCGTAAACGGCGCGCTGTCGCGGGTATCAAAGCTCAAATCCAGCTCGTCATGCCCCAGCTCATAGCCGAAATGGGCGTCGTTCCAGTCGATGTCACCCACCAGTTCGCGAGCATACGGGTCGATGAGCAGCTTATGCGGGTTAAAGCGATGACCATTTTCCGGGTCGTAGGGGCCGTAGACGCGATAGCCGTACAGCGCGCCCGGCTTCAGGTCAGGCACATAGCCGTGCCAGATCTCATGGGTATACTCCGGCAGCTCCAGCCGGGCGATTTCCGTTTTCCCGGACGGGTCAAACAGACAGAGCTCCACTCGTTCAGCGTGCGCGGAGAACAGCGCGAAGTTAACGCCCTTCCCGTCATAATTCGCCCCCAACTGCTGGCCATGACCGGCCCGAATTTCAAACGTTGTATCCTTTGCCATTTTCGTTCTCCACGATTATTCGCAGGTAAGCAGAATCAGTACACATCCCTTTTCTGACGTTAAATCCAGCGTCTTTTGCAGAATGCGGCTCTCACCGCTGAACAGATCCCGATAGCGCTTCCCGGCCAGTTCGTCGGGTATCGCCACCGTGGTATTGACCCACAGCTGATGATTATCGGTGATGCCAAAAACCAGACGCGGCACGGCGACAATCAGCGCCTCCTCGTCCTTAACGCGCGCATAAACAATCAGGTTCTCCTCCCGCTCGCCGGTGACCTTAAGCGGCAGCCAGTCGCCGTAGCGGAAAAGCGCGTCGTAGTGCGGTCGAAGCCGCAGCAGCGTGGCGGTAACAAACTGTTTGACCCGTCCGTCCCGCCAGCAGGCCGGGTTGTCAAACACCCCGGCATCCGCCGCGCTGAGGTGTTGCACCAGGGCCGGAAAGTCCGGCTCGCGTCGGTTATCCGGGTCGACCAGGCTGAAGTTAAGCGCCTCGCTGCCCTGATAAATATCCGGCACGCCGGGCGCCGTCAGCTTGATCGCCGTCTGGCTGAGGCTGTTCATCAGCCCGGCGCGAATAAAGGGCTGCATCGCCTCGCTGAAATCGTGCAGGAACAGGGTGTTGTCCGGCGAAAGCAGGTGCCGCGCGTAGCTCAACACCACGCTCTCATAGCTCTCGTTGCTGTCGATCCAGTCGGTGCGCTGTTTCGCCTCGCGCAGCGCTTTTTCGAGGAAGCCGAGGAACCGCGTTTCGAGTGCTTTAAGCCCTTCAGCGTCGTCCGGTGACAGCGTGGCGGGCCAGACGCCCGCCAGCGCCTGGTAGATCATCCACGTATCGGCGGCGTTCGGCGCGGTACCGTCATTGAGAAAACGCACCTGGGTCTGGTTCATCTGCCGCCAGCGGGTAAGGTTCTCGCCCCAGCGTTCCGGGGCTTCCGTGAGGGTGTAAAGGCGCGCCCGGGCGTCTTCCCCGCGCTTGGTATCGTGCGTGGAGGTACCCAGCAGCGCGTCGGGCTGACGGGCCAGACGAATGCGCATCTCCTGGTGGAAGCGGGATAAGGAAAACGCGCGCGGGGTCGGGTCGGCCCCCACTTCATTGAGCGCAAGCTCAAGGTTGTGGCGAAAGAACAGCGTGTCTTCAACGGACTTCGCCATCAGCGGCCCGGTCAGCTGCTGGAAGCGGGTCCTGAACAGCGCGACGCTCTCGCGGCAATCTTCCGGCAGGTCGCCGGTAAGAATGCGCACGATCAGGCTGAGCGCGGCTTCAGACGTCTCCACGCTGGCAATCACGCGGTTGAGCAGCGCCACGTCCGGCGGGGTTAACCCCTCGCGAGTGCCGTAGGTGCGGTACACCGGAAACGCAATAAGCAGCTCGCGCAGCGCGTGGCGGATCTCCTCGCGCGGCAGCGCAACCTCATTGCGGCGGGCCAGATCCTCAGCAAGGTTTAGCAGCGTGGTGAATTCACCCTCAAAATTGCGATCGGTCATCAGGCCTTTGGCATCGCGCAGCTCCGCGTGGCGATCGACCGTCACGCCGAGCGTTTCGTCGTGGATTGTCTCCAGGCGCGAGAGGTTATCGTCGTCGACCAGCACCTCCGCCAGCGAGGCGATAAACTCGTAGCCGGTGGTGCCGGATACCGGCCAGTCAGCGGGGAGCTGTTCCCCTTTGGCGAGAATCTTTTCGACCGTGATGTAGCAGTCGGGCCCGACGGCCTGCCGCAGCTTCTGCAAATAACCCAGCGGATCCGCCAGGCCGTCGACATGGTCAATGCGCAGACCATCCACCACGCCCGCGTGGACCAGCTCAAGGATCAGCCGGTGCGTATCGTCGAAGACCGCATCATCTTCAACCCGGATGCCGACCAGCCCGGTGATCTCAAAGAAGCGACGCCAGGAGAGCTGCTTCGGCGCCTCCCGCCAGGACATCAGCCGCCAGCTTTGCGCCTCGTGCAGCTCGGCAATGCTTTTCTCCTCGCTGTACGTGCCCGGGTTAAGCGGATACTCGGCGTCGTAGTAAACCAGCGCGGCCTTTTCCGTGACAGGGTCACGTTTTAGCGTAATGGCTCCCTTCTCCAGCTCCGCCTCAAAGGTATCGCCAAGAAACGGCAGCGTCAGCGGCCTCGACCAGTCAATGTCAAAATAGTGCGCGTAGCGGCTTTGCTGGCCATAGTCAATCACGTCCCGCCACCAGAGGTTTTCCAGCGAGGTGGACATATGGTTAGGGACGATATCCAGAATCAGCCCCATACCGGCCTGCTTAAGCGCCGCGGCCATGCGGTCAAAGCCTTCTCGTCCGCCAATCGCGGGGTCGATTTCATTCGGGTTGGTCACGTCATAGCCGTGGGTAGACCCCGTCGTGGCAGTGAACACGGGCGACGCGTAAAGGTGGCTGATGCCGAGGTCCTTCATATACGGCACCAGCGCCACAACGCGGTCGAAGGTCATGCCGTTACGGAACTGAATACGGTACGTGGCGGAAGGGATCATAACGATGCTTCTCCATCAGCAAAGCGAACGACAATACCGTTCGGGGGTAAAACGTCGTTGAGCTCCGGCCAGGCGAAGCGCGTCTCCCCCGCGAGCGCGGGCATGTCGACGGGCTTCGTTCCAATGTTCAGCGCCAGAGAAAGCGTGCCTGACGGGAAGCGCCAGCTCACCGTCACCATGCCGGGCGCGGTCTTGAGCACATGGCCCTCAACGGCACCGCCCGGATGCAGAAGCGGAACGATATAGCGATGGCGCAGCGTCAACAGATGGCGCGTATAGCGCAGCCACGTTTTGCCCTCGTCGGTGGCGATTTTGTTCCAGTCGAGCTTTGAGCGGATAAACGTGTTCACGTCGTTCGGGTCCGGGACAGTTTCATCGTGCCCGGCATGGCCGGTGAACTCTTTCGCGCGCCCTTCCCGCACCGCCTTTGCCAGTTCGCCGTGAAAGTCGGTGAAGAACAGGAAAGGATGTGTTTCACCAAACTCCTCGCCCATAAACAGCAGCGGGATATGGGGGGAAAGCAGCAGCGCGGCAAGCAGCACCCTCGTTTTATCAGCCCCCGCGAGGGAGATAAGCCGCTCGCCCTGGGCGCGATTGCCGGTCTGATCGTGGTTTTGGATGAAATCGACGAAGAACTGCGGCGGCTGCGTGCGGCACTCCACGCCGCGGGATTCGCCGGTTTGCAGCGAAATCTCGCCCTGGTAGACAAAGCCTTCCGCCAGCGCCCGGGCGAACTTTTTCTCCGGCTCAAAGGCAAAGTCCTGGTAATAGGCGTGCGTCTCACCGGTGGCAAACACGTGGGCAGCGTTGTGAAAATCATCGTTCCACTCGCCGGTAAACAGCGGCGTGTGGCCCTGTTCATCGCGCGGATGCAAAAAAATCACGTTGCGGCTGTCTTCCGTGGTCAGGTGAACGTGCCGGTGCGGGATCGCCTCGCGAATTTTTGCGGCAATCTCCTCGAGAATGTGCGTCCCGGAGCTGTCTTTAATCTGGTCGATGGCATCAAAGCGCAGGCCGTCCAGACGGTACTCCGTCAGCCAGTAGAGCGGTGCGTCGGTGATGTACTGCCTCACCGGCTCGCGCTCGTAAGCGATGCCGTTGCCCCACGGCGTCATTCGATGCTCATCAAAAAACGCGGGCGACAGCAGAGGCAGATAGTTCCCCTCCGGGCCGAAGTGGTTGAGCACGATATCCAGCACCACGGAAAGCCCCAGCCCGTGCGCGGCGTCGATAAACGCGTGGAAATCCTCCGGCGTGCCGTATGCAGAGTGCGGGGCATACAGCAGCACCCCGTCGTACCCCCAGCCGCGGGAACCGCCAAACTGGGAGACGGGCATGACTTCAAGCTGGGTAATCCCCAGCTCCGCCAGATACGGCAGCTTGTCGATCGCCGCCCGGAAGGTGCCCTCCGGGGTAAACGTGCCGATGTGCAGTTCGTAAATGATCGTCTCTTCCCACGGCCGCCCTGCCCAGTCGCGGTTGACCGGCTGGTAACGTCGGGGATCGATCACGACTGAGGGGCCGTTAACGTCACCCTTTTGCGCCCGCGAGGCGGGATCGGGCACCGCCGTGCCGTCCTGAAGAACAAACTGATATTCTGCACCGTGCCTGACGCCGGGGACGTCCGCCTGAAACCAGCCGTCGCCGGTTGCCGTCATCGGCACGTCGGTGGCGGCAAGACGTAGCGTAAGTTCTTTCTGTCCTTCTGCCCAGACGCGAAAACGTACAACGTCATCGGAAATAAACTCAGCACCCCACTGCTTTTGAAATGTCCTGAATTCCATTCATTGTCCTCGAATGACCCACATTTTACGCGGAACGAAGTACAAGCTTAGTTCAGGATTAAAAGTGCGTGAGCTCAGCGGATTTAACCGCTTCGTCTATTCTTTATGAAATAACTCACTAACGGGAATACTATGCAGATTCGAAAAGGACTCAATACCGACTTCGCACGCCTTGAATGCTGTGACTTTTCTTTCACCATTAGCCACATTGCCCGGGAGCCGTTTATCCACTGTGATTTGCATATTGAAGCCGTGGCAGAGCCGTGGATAAAAACCTACGAACTCGACATTCAAACGCTTGAAAATCACTGCGTTAATCCGGACGCCATATTTCTTGTCGCGGAAACGGACGACGGTGAAATAGCCGGATTTATTACCGCGTCAGTCGGCTGGAATAAATTTATTTCAGTGGATTATATTGCCGTTGAGCGCACCAAACGCAGAACCGGCGCCGCGCATAAATTAATGGCCGCCGCGCACGTGTGGGCCCGCAGCGTAAACGCGCCGGGATTACGGCTTGAAACACAAAATGTGAACGTCTCTGCCTGCCTGTTTTACCGTCACTACGGATTTACCCTGGGCGGATACGATCGTTATCTCTACAACGCCCTACCGGAAAAAGACGAGGTCGCTCTGTTCTGGTATTACATGCTGGTCTAGCGGAAACACATTGCCACATCACGGTCATATTTCTGTCACTGAATTTCATTACGCTTTCGGGATTTTAACTACGGTGTTGAGGAAAGAAGTGTGAATTCAATGGCTAAGGCATTACTGCTGGCATTACCGGTTTTGAGTGCAGCGGCAGCGGCGACGGCCGCGGAGCACGACCTGTGTGAACCGAAAGCGTACGAAATGGCGCTGCGCTATCAGCAGAAATCGGCAGAGATTATGGCCCTTCAGCTGCAAACCTATCGGTTTGCCACCGAGCGTTTCAACGAAAAGTTAAAGGATCTGAAAACGCCCGAAAATTACGCCGTGGTAATGGACCTGGATGAAACGGTACTGGATAACACCCCTCTGCTGGTGCGCGACATGGAGCAGTGTCACGACTATACGAAATGGGACACCTGGAGCGACTGGGAGAAACAGGGAAAACCCGGCTTAATTCCGGGGGCGAAAGCGTTTCTTGACCGCGTGAATCAAAGCAAGGTCCGCATCTACTATGTCTCGGATCGTATGCAGGAAAACAAAGCCGACACGCTGAAGACGTTAAACGCTCTCGGCCTGCCGCAGATATCTGACGAAAGCGTGCTGTTGGATACCGTCAGCAAGGAAGAGCGCCGTCAGAGCATCCTCAAAAAGCAGCAGATCGTGATGCTGTTCGGCGACAGCCTGCCGGATTTCGCCGTGCAGTTTAAAAACAAAAAGCCGAGCGAGCAGCAGCGTGATCTGGTTGAGGCCAGCGCGGACCACTTCGGCAACGACTGGATTGTGCTGCCTAATGCCGCTTATGGCTCATGGTCCAAAGCCACGCCGGACAGCTGGAACGCACCGCTGAAAAAATAATGTCTACGGGCCGGGAAAGCTATCGCGCGCCTTCCCGGCCCTTCGGTTTCCTATCCATCCCGTTTATAGGTCCTATCATTTCTGGGCAGGTTCTTATAATTTTACGGAGCAGTAAGATGAGCACTTTCAAAGGAGACTCGTATGCTTACCGTGAAAAAACTTGCTCTTTCCACGCTGATTTCCAGCTCACTGCTTTTCTACCCTGCGCTCCAGGCCTCTGCAGAAACGCCGCAGCACGTCGTTAAACAACCGGCGGGCGGTTACAGCGTGCAGGTCGGCGACGTGCTTGTCACCTCGTTTACCGACGGGACCGTCGCGCAGGATCTGCACAAGCTGCTGCGCCGGACAACGCCGCAAAACATTGATGCGCTGCTCGCGAAAAACTTTCAGACCAACCCGGCTGAGGTCTCCATCAACGCGTTTCTGATTGCGATACCCGGACATAAAATCCTGGTGGATACGGGCTCGGGCCAGCTCTTTGGTCCTGATACCGGCGGACGTCTGGTTGAGAGCCTCGCCACGCAGGGAATAAAACCCGAGGACATCACTGAAGTCCTGCTGACCCACGCCCACTCCGATCATGCGGGTGGCCTGGTGAAAGACGGCAAGGTGGTGTTCAGCAACGCGCGCGTTTTCGTTGGCAAACCGGACATCGACTTTTTCTTTAACGACGACAATCAGAAGAAAACCGGCTACGGCAAGAACTACTTCGACGTCGCGCAGAAGACCTTAAAACCCTACCTTGACGCGGGGAAAGTGGTGCCGTTTAGCGGCACATCGGAGATTCTTCCGGGGCTTACCGGCACGGTTCATCCCGGACACACGCCGGGTTCAGCCTTCTACACCCTGACAAGCAAAGGCGAGAAGATCACCTTTGTCGGCGACATCATTCACGCCGCGGCGGTCCAGTTTCCGCAGCCTGCGGTGACCATCACCTACGATGAAGATGAGAACAAAGCGGCAAGCGTACGCGAGCATGCGTTCGCTGACTTTGTGAAAAATAAGGACCTCATTGCCGCGCCCCATCTGCCTTTCCCGGGCATCGGCTATGTGACGAAAGGCGAGAAAGGCGGCTATGCCTGGGTCCCTGTGACCTATACCAACCGGGACGCCAGCAGCGCGAAATAAGATGACGCGGATATCTGACATGGACATAGACCTGCTCCTGACGCTGGACGCCCTGCTTCAGGACAGGAACATCACCCATGCGGCCGCGCGGCTGGGCATCAGCCAGCCCGCGTTGTCCGCTCGTCTCGCGCGTCTGCGCACGCTGTTTGGCGAACCGCTATTTATTCCCTCCCCGCATGGACGCGGGGTGTTACCCACGCCGCGCGCGGAAGCGCTCAGGCCGCAGGTGACAGGCGTGCTGCGCGGCATCAGCGCGATGTTTGCGCCCACCGCGTTTGACGCGCAAACCAGCAGCCGGACATTTGTCATCGCGCTGCATGAAAACCCGGCGCTGATGCTCGGCACCGCGCTGCTTAACCAGGTGGGTACCGATGCTCCCGGTATTCGCCTGCGCTTCGCCCTGCCCGAGATGGCCGAACTGCCGCAGCAGCTGGAAAACGGCGATGTGGATCTCTACATCGGCGTGAGCGCGGGCGCCCATGACGGGTGGGTAAGGCGCAAACTCCTCGACGACGCGTTTGCCACCGCCCAGCGAAAAGGCCATCCGCGCGGAACGGGTGCGTTAGATCTGGAGGTCTACTGCGCGCTTTCCCATCTGGTGGTGTCGTCGGCGGGCGATCCGTTTACCGGATTTGTCGACCAAACCCTCGCCGGGCTGGGCTGTCAGCGACACGTTGCCATGTCCACCCAGAGCTACGCTATGGCGCCTGCGCTGGTTGCCGGTACCGACCTGGTGTGCACCCTGCCGGAACGGATGCTGAAGCAGTTCGCCAGCACGCTGGATCTCTTTGCACCACCGCTGCCGCTCCAGCCCATTACCATCAACATGTACTGGCACCCGAAAAACAGCCAGGATCCGGCGAACGCCTGGCTGCGCGAGCAGCTCCTGCGGGCAGCAGGACGTCAGGTGTGATCGAGCGTAACCAGAAACTTTTTTAGCACTTCTGAACGAATAATCCGGTGGCAAACAAGGGTGAGTTCGCTCTCCCGCAGCCGGTCAAGGATGTCCACGTAGACGACGTTCTCGACGCTCACCGCCTTTGCCGACGCGGGCAGCAGCGCCAGACCAAACCCTGCCGAAACCAGGCTGATGACCGTGGGCACGTCGGTCGCGTTTTGTACCACGTCCGGCTGAAAGCCCGCCCCGCTGCAGGCGTCATAGAAGTACTGCTCCAGCCCCATTCCCTCCGGGTCGCGCAGGGAGATCCATTTTTCGTCTTTCACCGACGAAAGCGTCAGCGCGGCGGACCCGGCCAGCGGATGCTGACGATACAGCGCCAGCACCGTTTTCTCCGAGGCGAACGGGCGGCTTTGCAGATCGTCCGGCAGCGACGGCAGCGGCGCGCGGATGATGGCCACATCCAGCTGGTTGCTCTGCACGGCGGCGTAGAGCGTCTGCACGTTTCCCGTCATCAGCGACATGGTAATGGCGGGCCAGCGGCTGTGCATCTGGCGCAGCGCGGCGGGCAGCCTGCCGTCAAACATCGCGCTCGACACGCACCCGAGGTTTAACACACCCTGCTCGCCCCGTGCCGTTTGTCTGGCGTCCAGCACCGCCTGTTCGGTCAGCGAGATGGCAAGCCGGGCTTTCACGAGAAATGCTTCGCCCGCGGGCGTCAGGGTCAAGCGGCGGTTCGCCCGGCTGAAAAGCGTGACGCCTAAACGTTCTTCCAGGGCCTTTATCTGCTGGCTCAGCGCCGGCTGCGCCATGTTCAGACGCTCCGCGGCCCGGTGCATATGGAGCTCTTCGGCCACGACGATGAAGTGGCGCATCTGGCGAAACTGCACGAGACGACCTCCTGAATTGATATGAATTTACTTATCAATTTAACAGTAATGATGCAATTGATGCTATTGGTCATTGCCATAAAAATGGAGGTATTCAACCGAGGGAGGAAAATATGGAAAACCAGATTAACGATCTCCGCAGCGCCATCGCCTTACTGCAGCGCCACGAAGGGCAGTACATTGAAACCGATCGTCCGGTCGACCCCAACGCGGAGCTGGCGGGCGTCTACCGCCATATTGGCGCAGGCGGCACGGTCAAACGTCCGACCCGCACGGGCCCGGCCATGATGTTCAACAGCGTGAAGGGCTATCCGCACTCCCGCATCCTGGTGGGCATGCACGCCAGCCGCGAGCGCGCGGCGCTGCTGTTGGGCTGTGAGCCTTCGGAACTGGCAAAGCACGTCGGCCAGGCGGTGAAAAAGCCGGTTGCGCCGGTTGTCGTTCCGGCCTCGCAGGCCCCCTGCCAGGAGCAGGTCTTTTACGCTGACGATCCTGACTTCGACCTGCGCAAGCTGCTTCCGGCCCCAACCAACACGCCGATTGATGCGGGTCCGTTCTTCTGTCTGGGGCTGGTGCTGGCAAGCGATCCGGAAGACAGCTCGCTGACGGATGTCACCATCCACCGCCTCTGCGTTCAGGAGCGCGACGAGCTTTCCATGTTCCTTGCCGCCGGGCGCCATATCGAAGTCTTCCGCAAAAAAGCGGAGGAGGCAGGAAAACCGCTGCCGGTGACGATCAACATGGGTCTCGACCCCGCCATCTACATCGGCGCGTGCTTTGAGGCCCCTACCACGCCGTTTGGCTACAACGAGCTGGGCGTCGCCGGGGCGCTGCGCCAGCAGCCGGTCGAGCTGGTGCAGGGCGTAGCGGTCAAAGAGAAAGCCATCGCGCGGGCGGAAATCATCATCGAAGGTGAACTGCTGCCGGGCGTGCGCGTGAGAGAGGATCAGCACACCAGCACCGGCCACGCGATGCCGGAGTTCCCGGGCTACTGCGGCGAGGCGAACCCCTCCCTGCCGGTGATCAAAGTGAAAGCCGTGACCATGCGCAACCACGCGATCCTGCAGACGCTGGTGGGACCGGGGGAAGAACATACCACGCTGGCCGGACTGCCGACCGAGGCCAGCATCCGCAATGCCGTTGAGGAGGCTATTCCGGGCTTCCTGCAAAATGTCTATGCCCATACCGCGGGCGGCGGCAAGTTCCTCGGGATATTGCAGGTGAAAAAACGCCAGCCGTCAGACGAAGGACGTCAGGGCCAGGCGGCACTCATCGCCTTAGCCACCTATTCGGAGCTGAAGAACATTATTCTGGTCGACGAGGACGTGGATATTTTCGACAGCGACGACATCCTGTGGGCGATGACCACCCGCATGCAGGGCGATGTCAGCATCACCAATATTCCGGGGATCCGCGGCCACCAGCTGGATCCGTCCCAGTCGCCGGATTACAGCACCTCGATTCGCGGCAACGGCATTTCCTGCAAGACGATCTTCGACTGCACGGTGCCGTGGGCGCTGAAGGATCGCTTCGAACGGGCGCCGTTTATGGAGGTTGACCCACGACCGTGGGCGCCAGAGCTGTTTGCTGACAACACGAAATAGAAACAGCACGCGTATGGCCCGCAGGTCATACGCTGATTTTCTTTTCAAGCGTGGCAATATTTTCACCCGCCGCTCGCTCCACCGAGAAACGATCGACGCTCAGCAAAATGAGCATCAGCCCCCTGCCGCTCTCCAGCAGCGGCGAGATTTCACAAAAACGGTCTCGCCTGGCGGCCTCAAGCCGCGCCAGCGGGAACGCGTCGCCCGCGTCGGTAAAAACAATGCAGACGTCGCTGTCGCGGATATCGAAGCGTACGCTGAATGTGCGCGAGGCATCCTCATGCAGCGCGTGCCGGATGATATTCGTCGCCACCTCACAGACGGCGAGATCGAGCGCGAAACGCCACTCATCATCTACGGGAAGCGCGCTCAGCCGCGCTTCCAGCCAGCCGGCCAGCGGCGTCAGGGAACCGAGCACCGCCGGAAATTCTGCCTGCACCGGCGTCTGCATCTACTGCCCCAGCTGCGCAAGCGCGCTGCTTTTGTCCGGATAGATGCGGAATATGCGGTCCATGCGGGTCAGGGTGAACATGTTCATGATCCCGGGGTTCAGGGAGCACAGCGCCATGTCGCCTTTCCCGTTCATCAGCTTAAACAACGACACCAGCATTCCCAGCCCGCTGCTGTCGATAAAATCCACTTTGCTGAAGTCGACAATCAAAGCCTTGCGATCGTCGCCAATTTCTTCCGTCACGGACGCTTTAAACGTCGCGGCAACGGAGGCATCCAGCCGCCGGACTGCGGGCGTGAGGATGTTGGCATGCGGTAGTCGTTCAGTGTTAATAATCATTCTGTTCTCCCTGACGCTCGATCACGAGCAGTGAAACGTCATCGGTTAAGGCGGTCGGTTCATCACGATTTGCGTTGCGCCAGCCGGTCAGGTGGTCACCGAACCGCGCCAGGAGCTGGTCAACCGGAAGTCGGGCATGGTCATGAAGCCAGCGTTCGAGACGCTGCGGGCCAAACTGCTCGCCGCTGACGTTCTCACACTCCGTAATACCGTCACTGAATAAGCATAAGCGATCCCCCGGATTGAGGGTAAACGCGACGTCCTCCCAGCTGAGGTCAGGCATCAGCCCCACCGGCGGGCCGCCATTGCCCACGGACGTGACGGCGCTGTCTGCGTTCACAATGACGGGAGTAGGATGCCCGGCCTGACACAACACCCCTCGTCCGCTCTCGGGGTCGATCACCCCGTAGATAATGGTGAAATAGCTGGTAATGTCGCTCTCTTCACTGCAAAAGCGGCTGTTCAGGATCCTGATCACCTCCGCAGGCGACTGAATGCCGCCCTGATCGGTAAACAAAAAACGGTCTACCACCCGGCCATGTAAGAACTGACGCGCCACCGCGAGGGACATCATCGCGGCCCCCACGCCGTGACCGGACACATCCACGCAATAGAACCCAATGTGAGAATCGAGTGGAAAAATATTGAACACATCGCCTGAGACCCATGCAGACGGCATGAAAAGCCAGTCGGAAAAGTAGTTCCCAAAGCGTAAGCGGTGCGAAGGCAGCACGGAGTGCTGAACGCGCGCCGCGAGTTCAAGATCCTGTTCAATCTGATGCAACGCTTCACTCAGGCGCTTGTTGTGCGCCGCGAGGGTCGCTTCCAGCGTTAAAATACGGACCCCGGCGTGCAGACGCGCCCGCAGTTCATCCTGTTCGACCGGCTTGCTTAAAAAATCATCGGCTCCGGCATCAAAGCCCTGCGTTAAATCCCCGGCATTTTCGCGTGCCGTGAGCAGAATGACATAGACGTAGTGGCCAAACTGACGGTTGCGGATGGTCTGACAGAGCGTGAGTCCGTCCATTTCCGGCATGTCCCAGTCGCTTATCACCATGCTGATCGGCTGGCTGGACAGTATTTCCAGCGCGGCGACGCCATTTTCCGCCTCGCTCACGATATACCCCCACTGGGTGAGCATTCGGGAGAGTAACCGACGATAAATCAGCGAATCTTCAACGATTAACACGTGCAGCGCCGACATACATCCCTCCTAAAGCGGTAAGAACCAGATGAGGCTCACGGTCCCTTCCCTGAATTTTGCATTCCCGTTGCCGTGCCCCGGATAGCGCGTTCCCGCATAGTTCGCGTACTGGATGGAGAACGAACCCGGCGTATAGCCGGCATAACCGAAGCTGTAGCTGTAATCGCCGTTCCAGGGCTGCTGCTGGCTGCTGTCCGGGAACCAGAATGCCGTCGCGCGAACGAAGAAATGTTGTTTGAAGGTGTAGCCGCAGCCGCCGAGCATGACGTTTTTATTTTTGCGGATGTCATCGCTGCTGAGGTCGTAGTAGCGCGGCACCCAGCTGTACCCGACCTGGCAAATGATGGAATCCCCTTTATTAATCAGGAGCGTGTTTTCGACCGGTTTCGGTAGCGAAAACTTGTAGGCCAGCGTGAAGGCGCCCTGTTCGAAATAGGTGTGTCGTCGGCTGCCCGATGTCCAGAAATGGTTATCGCCGTAGTTGCTGTAAACCAGACTGACGGTGTTGGCGTGCCAGTCATCGTAGCCGAAGCTGTAGCGAAAATCGGCGGTGTAGCGGCTGGTGTCTCTGACCGGCAGTCGGGACGTAATGTTGGCAAACCAGAAGCTGTAGGGGGAATACTGAAGGCTGAGATTCAGCGTCTGGTTAATCTTTTTCTTTTCCGTGGCGGTGTCTGAACTGTTAGGAATGCTCATCCACTGCTCTTTCAGTCCCGAGCTAAAGCTCAGCGCACCTGAGAATTTCTTGTCGTTACCCGAGAACAGGCGCCCCCAGCGGCTGGTAAAGACGCCAGCCTGAACAGGTTCACCGTTCTTATCGCGCAGGGATTCATTTTCACTGCTTTTCGCCGCCTCTGCGGCGGGGATCGCGGCGAGCAGCACGCCCGCCAGAAGCCATTTTTCGCGCATAACCGCCATCCTTAGTTAGGTATCCAGCGTGCGCCGACGTCGTATTTTGCCATCAGCCACAAAATACCCAGTGCCGCCGCATGCACTAACGTGTTCTCTATCCAGGCATGTCGCCATAAGTCGAAGGTGATGAACTGGCTCACCAGCAGCACCACGTACACATGCAAAATAAAGGTATAAAGCGAGTGCTGGCCGAGCGGGATCAGGAACCATCCCAGCAGGCGATTGAGCGGCGTCCAGCAATACGTCAGCACCAGGTAGACGGTGACCATCAGGGCGATATCGTTTAACACCCTCACCGGGCCCAGCCCGTTCTTCGCAGCCCAGGTGTGATAAAACGAATTGAAGCTGTCAGGCGGGATGACGTGCATCAGCAGCGCGGGCGGCATAAACGGGTTGGTATGGTTCTGGGCGACAAATCCCAGCACCAGCGACACCATGACCAGCGCCACTACCACCCCTTTCCCCGGAGGCGTCCGGGCGAAAGAGAGCAGTTCGGCTTTATACCAGCCGCTGGCCATGCCCAGCACAAAGATGAACTGCCAGGCGAGCAGCGGGAAGGCAAATTCGAATTCCGACGGCGTCAGCCTAAGCGGCCAGCGCTGCCACAGGCTGTACACCAGCAGCGACAGCCCCAGCAGCCACCAGACTTTTCCTTTCTGCAGCATCCCCAAAAATAGCGGGCTGAGTAGCAGTAAAAAGATATACAGCCCCAGAATTTGCGTCTGATGAGGGCCAATCTGCAAATAGAGGATAATGTTGAACCAGGTCTCTTTAATTTGCGGCGTAACCGGATAAAGCGACCAGCTTTCACCCGAAAAACGGTCGGTAAAATGGGTGACCTCGAAAACATTAATATGTGGGATATAGGCCAGAAGAATAAACGACACTATGATAATGATATTTACACGATATATTTTCCATGCCCTGAGATAAAGTCCCCAGGAAACCGTGAGCAAAACCACTTTTTGCAGACGCGCGCGGTTCAGCATGCCAAGCATAAACCCCGAGAGAATAACAAAACCTTCTGCACCGGTTGTTAACCCAAAACGCTCCCAGGAGAATATATTAAATACCGACATCACCTCCGTATGCGCCACGACCATCATGACGAGGGCAATGCCGCGCATAAAGTCGATTCTCAGGTCCCTGGCACCTGCAACGGCATACCGCCATGCTGTTGATTTAGCGTCATCTTCTTGCGCTACCGACGGCGCAACATGGCTCATAGGGTGTCCTTTGCCTGAAAACGAAAATTAAGGTCTAAATAAAGTAGATAGCCTAAAGGAATAGTAACCGCAATTTATCGACGGCCGATGAAACATCATTAAGCAGAATTTAAGCTGAATTAACCAGCGCTAAATATTAATAAAAACGTGGCTGGACACTTTTATTCGGCGTTCTACACTTATCTTAAATCTTGTTTAATCGCTATTTTCTTTCGCTTTTGGGCAACTGTCTGCGCAGCAGAATGGGTCTGCATTTTCACGGAATCAGGAACGCCGGAACTATGGATTTTTATTTTTCCCGTTTTGAACATCGTCGTCCTCCGGAACCGTTAACAACACCGCGCTGGGTCATGTTCACCTGGCAGGTGTTAGCGGTCGCGGCGCTTATTCTGGGTGCCAATTATATTTACTGGCGCTGGACCGCCTCCCTGAATACTGACGCATTATGGTACGCCATTCCGCTGGTCCTCGCCGAAACCCTGGCGTGGATTGGCACCGTGCTGTTTACCATCAATTTGTGGAAAGAACAGGATCCGCCTCAGAGTCCGCCGCCCGGCGAAATTAACGAATGCCTGTCGCCTGAGGAGGCCGTAGAGCCCCGTCCCGTCAAGGTGGATCTGTTCATTGCCACCTACTCGGAAGACACCGAGCTGGTCAGGCTGTCCATTCGCGACGCCCTGAAGATGGCGTACCCGTTCCCGATTGACTACCGCATCCACGTGCTTGATGACGGCCGCCGCCCGGAGATGAAAGCCGTTTGCGAAGAGGAAGGCGTTAACTATATCACTCGCCAGACCAACATCGGCTTTAAGGCCGGCAACCTGCGCAACGGCCTTGAGCAAACCGACGGCGATTTTATTGTTATCTGCGACGCCGACACCCGGGTATTTCCCACCCTGCTCAGCCATACGCTGGGCTATTTTCGCGATCCGGACGTGGCCTGGGTACAGACGCCGCAGTGGTTCTTCGATCTTCCGGAAGGAGAAAACCTGTCGCGCTGGGGCCAGCGAAAAGCCGGAAAAGTGGGCTACGGTCTGGGCTGGCTGATTCAAAAGTGTGTTGGCCCGATCACGATTGGCCGCGACCCGTTTTTTAACGATCCGCGCATGTTCTATGACGTGATCCTGCGGCGGCGCAACTGGGCGAACGCGGCTTTCTGCTGCGGCGCGGCGTCCATTCACCGTCGCGAGGCGGTCATGCAGGCCGCGCTGAGAAGCTATGTCTGGTCCGTCGAAGAGGAGATCCATCGTCATACGCGCGACATTCGCGATGAGGAGACCCGGGACGCGCTGCAGAATGCAATGCGTCCGCACGTGGCGTTTGACACCGAGCTTACCCCCTACAAATTCCACGTCTCGGAAGATATTTACACCTCGGTGCTGCTGCACGGTGACGCCGCACGACGCTGGCGCTCGGTTATGCATCCGCGGGTTGAGTCGAAGATGCTCTCTCCGCAGGATATGCTCACCTGGATGATCCAGCGCTTTAAGTACGCCGCCGGTTCGCTGGATATTTTGTTTCATGACAACATCTTCAGCCGTCGCCGCTTCAGGCTCTCTCTGCCCCAGACGCTGATGTATGCCACCACCTTCTGGTCTTACATGGCCTGCGTGTGGAACACGGTGTTTTTGATTTCGCCCATTATCTATCTGTTCACCGGCATTCCGCCGGTGTCCGCCTGGTCGACGCCGTTCTATCTCCACTTTCTCCCCTTTTTTATCTTCTCTGAACTGGCGTTTATGTTCGGCACCTGGGGGATCTCGGCCTGGGACGGCAGGGCCTCTTACCTCTCCTTCTTTTCCATGAACCTGCGCGCGCTCAATACGGTGCTGCGGGGCGAACAGATCAAATTTCACGTCACGCCAAAAGAGCGGCAGACGGGCCGTTTTCTCTACCTGGTGAAGCCGCAGATTGCCATCGTGGTGCTGACCCTCGCGGGGCTTATCTGGGGCGGTATCCAGGTGGCGCGTGGACAGGTGGACGATCCCTCCGGCTACGTCATCAATATTTTCTGGGGAGGGGTGAACATCGCCGCCATGCTGCCGCTGATTTTCGCGGCCATGTGGACGCCCGCTGAAGAGGATGAGGTCACCCAATGAGGATACGTGATGCCCTGCTGCCCGCGCGCAGCTACCTCACCATTTTGCTCGGCTTCCTGATCGGCTTTGCCATTGTGGTCTGGGTGGAGAAACAGATGCCCACGCGCGTGGAAAGCAGCGGCGGCATCGCGCTCAGCAAAGACTTCCCGCCGCTGCCCACAAAACGGGCGCTGACCTATGACGAAGCCATCTGGGCGCGGGTCGCCTGGCAATACTACGTGAATAATACCCAGCCAAACGGCCTGGCGAACGCCAGCGACGGTGAACCCTGGCTGAGCCTCTGGAGCGTGGGAAGCTACCTCTTTGCGACCGCTGCCGCAGAGCAGCTCAATATCATATCCGCCGATGAGTTTGACGAGAGGGTCAGCACCGCCGTGTTCACGCTGGGGCAACTGCCGCTCAATGACAAAGGTCTCCCCGCCGCCTATTACCATGCGGATACGCTCAAGATCCTCGGCAAACCTGACGCCTCCGCAATCGGTCTGAGCCGGCTGCTGACGGCATTACAGACCCTGTTGTGGCGCTATCCCCAGCACGCGGCGGCCATCCGCGATTTGTTGAGCGTGTGGCGCACCGCGGCGCTGATTGAAAATAACACCCAAAGCCAGGCTGCGGTGCCGCTCCACCACTGGACGCTGGCCGACGATGAACAGCGGGACACTTTTGGCTACCGTCTCTATGCCAGCCATACGCTGCGCCTGATTGACAGCGCGGCAGGACTCGCGGTGACCAACCCGCCGGAAGGGCAAAAGATGATCGATCTGGATGGCGTAATGGTGCCCGATGAAGGGCTTCGCACGCCCTGGGGCAAGCAAACCTCGCTGATCAGTCTCCCCTATCTGTTAACCGGTCTTGAGCTGGGCTTTGATGCGCAGAGCGCTGAAATTGCGTGGCGGATTATGCAGATCCAGCAGCGGCGCCACGGCCTGCGCGCGCCAAAACCCCCCGTCAGTACGGATTATGCCGAACCCGCGCCGGATTACGTTAACGATCTGCCGGACAGGCAGCCGGTACAGGCGCGTAACCTGCGCGACGAGGTGCCGGAGAAAGTGGCGATGACCTCCACCCGCACCGCGTTTGCCTGGTATGCCCTGTTCCGCAACAGCTGGAGCGAAGCGCTGCGCCAGCAGGTTCTGCCGCTTCAGGTGCCGGGTAAAGGCTGGCAGCGCGGGTTAAATCTCAACAACAGCGTCAATGCCGTCGTGGACGCCGATACCAATGCCATTGTGCTGGAAAGTCTGTCTTACATCGCGCATGGCCAGATGCTCTGTCTGGCCTGCCTCTACACATCCCCCTCAGCAGGAGCAACGCCATGAAGCCACGATCCCCGATCCTTTTCCACCTGCTCACGGGAATAACGATCTGCTGGCTGGCGCTATCGACCGTGCGTGCGGACACCGAGCTGCCTGCATCAGGTTACTCCCCGCGCAGCGGCGAGCTGACGGCCCGGGAGATGACCATCGCCAAAAACGCCTGGCAGTATTTCGTCACCAACTATCAGCCCTCGACGGGCCTGGTGAATGCGGTCAACAAATATCCCTCCACCACCATGTGGGACAGCGCCTCCTATCTGGCCGCCCTGACGGCGGCGCGCGAGCTGGGGATCATTGATAAAGCGGAATTTGACCGCCGGATGCTGAAGTTTCTCGCCACGTTAAACACCCTGGTACTGTTCCGCAACGAGCTGCCCAACAAGGCCTATAACACCATCAGCGGCCAGAAGGTGGACTACACCAACAAGCCCGGCGAAATTGGCTTCTCGGCGCTGGATATCGGGCGAATGCTGGTCTGGCTGAAAATCATCAAGGAGCGTTACCCGGAATACGGCAACAGCATTGATAACGTGGTGCTCGGCTGGGATTTCAGCCACGCGATCGACCCCTGCGGCACGCTGTACGGGGCCTATCTGGAGAACGGCCAGCCGAAGTACGTTCAGGAAGGTCGACTGGGCTATGAAGAGTACGGCGCGGCCGGTTTCCAGCTGTGGGGGTTCAATACCTGCAAAGCCAGCCGTCCGCAGCCTTACGAGCTGGCCGAGATCTACTGCGTGCTGGTCCCGTACGATACGCGCGACCCGCGCAACACGTCGCAGCATAACTACGTGGTGACGGAATCCTACCTGCTCTACGGGCTGGAGTTCGGCTTTGATAAACCGACCGACCGGGATAACGCCCCGCGCGACTACTCCCTGACGTGGATGAAAAACTTTGCCGACCGCGTTTATCAGGCTCAGGAGAACCGCTATACCATTACCGGCGTCCTGACCGCGCGCTCCGAGCACCAGCTCGATAAGGCCCCTTACTTCGTCTATGACACCGTCTTCAGCGACGGGTACAACTGGAACACCATTACCGATAAAGGCCAGTTCGTCCCTAACGCTGCCGCGATTTCGCTGAAGGCGGCGCTGGGCATGTGGGTGCTGTGGAACTCCCCCTATACCGACCGCCTGCTGAACACCATTGAGAATGCCAACGAAGAGGGAAAAGGCTACTACGAAGGGCTGTATGAAAACGGCGACGGGCCGATCAAAGAGTTCACCGCGAACAATAACGGCATCATGCTGGAGGCCCTGTTGTTCAAAAAAGAGGGGAAACTGCTGGCCTTCAACACCGACAACCCGAAGAGCAAGGATTTTGCCCCGTCTCTGTGGGATCGAAAGCTGCTCGATCAGTTTGAAGAGAATAACGCGCTGCGCAGCCGCCCGTTCCTTGCCAGCACCCCGGCCGTAAAAAGCTGGTGCGACCGGACCGGCGTCACGCAGCGCACCAAACCCGCCTGCCAGGCCTGTCAGTGCGCGTCATGCAGCGTGGACGAGCCCGTTAAACTGCCTCCGGTGACTGCGCAATGCTTAAAACCATAGCCAGAGGGCTTGCGGGATTACTCCTTGCAGGCGCGATCGTCTTTGCGCTGTTTGCCCATCAGGGCGCAGGCTGGCGCTGGCTCATCAGTGGCGGCTGGCACTCCAGCGCGCGCATTGCCGCCCTGACGCCGGAAGAGCAGACGTGGGCGGCGATCGCCTGGCGCTATTTCGTCAATAATACCCAGCCGCAAACCGGGCTGGTCAACGGCAGCGACAAACAGCCCCGCGTCACGCTCTGGCAAATGGGCGATACGCTTATCGCCCTGCTGGCGGCCAAAGAGCTGGGGCTGATTGAGGAGGCCGAGTATGACGCTCGCCTGACGCGGCTGATGGGCACCCTCAACCGCATGATGCTGACCGAGGCCCGGACGCCCGGTCGACTCTATTCCAGCCAGACGGCGACGCCGATCGACTTTAGCGGCAAGCCCGTTAAAAATGGCTGGTCAGCGCGCGACATGGCGCGTCTGATGCTCGCCCTGCGCCTCACCGCAGAGCGGGAACCGCAGTACAGCGAATACCTCGATAAAATCATCCTGCGCTGGAATTTCTGTCCGGTCATCGATCGTGAAGGCGAACTGTGGTCATCTTCCCTGCAAAACGGCCAGCCGGTGGTGCGCGAGGAGCTGCGCCTGGGCGAGAGCGAATATGCCGCAACGGCGTTTCAGCTGTGGGGGTTTTCCCCGGAGAAAGCGTTTACGCCCCCGGCGCACCACGTCATCATCGCCCAACGGCGTCTGGCCGTCGATGTCCGGGATCCGCGCACCACGTGGCAGCCCTCTCTGATTACCACCCTTCCCTATATGCTGCCGGGCCTGGAGTTTGGCTGGGAGCCCGAAGGCGTTGCGGCCGATCGGCAAAAGCACCTGCGCAAGCAGGCCGAAAACGTCTGGCTGAGCCAGAAGAGCCGCTGGGAGACCGATAAGATCCTGACGGCCAGGGCAGATTTCTCGCTCCCGCAGGCGCCCTGGCATATCCAGGATACGGTCTGGGGAAATGGCTATGCCTGGAACTCTGTCGGCGACGATGGCCGGGACTACACCCGTTTCGCGCAGGTGTCGACCAAAGCGGTCTTTGCCCTGTGGGCCCTGTGGGACACCCCGTACACCGACGTGCTGATGGCGGTGACAAAGCATCTTAACGATCCGCAAAAAGGCTGGTACGAAGGCCGCCAGGAAGCCACGGGCGATACTAACGCTGCGCTCACCCTTTCCACCAATGCCACGGTGCTGGAAGCCCTGTTCTTTAAACACAACGCGGGCCCCCTGTTTGACGCCCGCCGGGCTAAAAAAGAGAGCTACTTTACGCGCCGTGTGGCAGATGACTATACGCCCGTCGGGCACTGTCTACCGGGCGAAAATGCCGTAAGGAGGACGCCGTGAAATTTTACCGCGATCTGTTTGAATCCAGTCTGAACCGCGTCTTTCCGGATAATGATAAAACGGCGTTTTTTCAGACGTTCTATGACGCCTTCGTCCATATGTCACCCGAGACGGAAGCGCATTTTTCTCGTCTGCCGGATCGGGAGGGTCAGCAGACCCTGTTTAAAAGTTTCTTCGCCATGCTTGCGGTAGACGGCGCCCTGATTGTCCCTGATTTCCTCGAGCGCCTGGCACGGGAGCAAAGCGACGACGGTCTCCACCTCCCCCCGCGATTTTTTGCCCTGTGGCGCGAAGCGATGTTGAACGCGGTGAGCGAGCGCGATCCGCAGTGCGACGATGAGATCCTGACGGCCTGGGCCATGGCGATCGCCCCCGGGCTGGAATATCTGCGCCGACAGGCAGAACTGCACTACCGCGCGTAGGGAGGATCACGATGAGTTCGTTCACGTACGATCTTAACGCACTGCCAGCCGCCGTCATGATTTATGACCGCGAGGAACGCCTTCAGGCCTGGAATCACAACGTGGCCCTGTTTTATCCGGTCATAACCCCGTGGCTGAAGGTGGGGACGACACTTGAGGCACTGGCGGAACGCTTTATCGATGCCGTTTACAACGTCGACCCCGGCCTGCGCCAGACACTGCGCGAGTCGATCGCACGTAACTGTCGGCAGGATAAACACTGCGAAGTGCGGCAGGCGGGCCAGCGGCGGATCTTCGTCCAGCATCAGCGGCTTGCGGACGGCGGCATTGTCAGCCTGCACAGCGATATCACGGAGCTGGATGAAGCGCAGCGGGCGCGCCACCAGCTGCATGACGACTTTCTGCTGACGGCGGAATCCATCCATATCGGGATCTGGGACTGGCAGGTTTCTGGCGACACGCTCCAGGTCAACGATACCCTGCTTGCCATGCTGGGCCAGTCGCGCACACAGTGGCGATATCCGGTACGTTTTCTCCTCAATCAGGTCCACGAGGACGATCGCGCAGCGCTACGCAAAGCGCTGCACGCTTCGAAGCAGGATCATCGTCCGGTCTTTGAATGTGAAATTCGCGTGCATCACCCTACCGAAGGTCTGCGCTGGATGCTGCTCTCCGGCCAGGTGGTCACCCTCTCCATTGAGGGAAACGCCGAGCGCGTGATTGGCACGCTGCAGGATATTACGCGGCGCAAAGAGGCTGAAATTCAGGCGTTCGCCTCGGCCATTGAGGCACAAAAAGCCAATGAGGCGAAAAGCGCGTTCCTGGCGAATATGAGCCATGAAATTCGTACCCCGATGAACGGCATTATTGGCATGACCCAGCTGTGCCTGGATACGTCTCTCAGTGCCGATCAGCGCGATTATCTGACCCTGGTGATGAGCTCTGCCCAGTCTCTGCTGCATATCATCAACGACATTCTCGATTTTTCCCGAATTGAAGCCGGCAAAGTGGAGCTGGAGGCGGACCCCGTGCCTGTGCGCACCTTTATTCAGTCGCTTATTCGCCCACACATGCCGGGGGCGAGCGAAAAAGGCATTGAGCTGCTGGTTGATATTGCGCCCGGCGTCCCCGACGTGCTGCTGGTCGACGGCGCGCGTCTGCGCCAGATCCTGACCAATCTGCTGGGTAACGCGCTGAAGTTTACCCATCAGGGAGAAGTGATCCTGATTGTTGAGCCCGACGATAGCGCGGACAGATGGCGTTTTCGCGTGCGCGACAGCGGCATTGGCATACCGGCAGATAAGCAGAAGGCTATTTTTGAAGCCTTCAGCCAGGCGGACAACTCAACCACCCGCCGCTATGGCGGTACGGGGCTCGGGCTAACCATCTCTGCGAGACTGGTTGCTGCGATGGGGGGCGAATTAACGGTCTCCAGCGAGCCGGGAAAAGGCAGCGAATTTTCGTTCTCGCTGCCGCTGGCGGCGCAGACCCTTGCGCCCGGAGAGCGCCCACATAGCCAGCGCTTTAACGGGGAACCCGTGCTGGTGGTTGATGATAACGCGACCAACCTGCGGCTGCTCGCAGCGATGCTCAGCCAGATGGGGCTGAAACCCACCTGTGTTAACAACGCCAGCGAGGCCATCAACCGGGTTAAAACGGGAACGGCTTGGCCGCTGATCCTGCTGGACGCGCAGATGCCGGATATGGACGGCGTGTCGCTGGCCCTTGAGCTTTCGGTTCTGCCGCAGGTTGCTGAGAGCCATATCATCATGCTGAGCTCCATGAGCCGACATTTTGATATCAATATGCTGAAGCGGATCGGTATCCAGAACTACCTGCACAAACCTATCGCCCAGAATGAATTGCATCAGGCGATTGCCGCGGCGTTTGAACGTGCACCAAAGACGGTGAGTGAAAGCGCGCCCGCGCCCACCGTCGCGCCGGACACGGCCGGGCTCAGGGTCCTGCTTGCGGAAGATAATCTGGTCAACCAGAAGGTCGCCGCGCGCCTGCTTGAGCGGCTCGGGCACACCTGTCAGATCGTCGATAATGGCGTCGCACTGCTGGAACGCTGGCGCGCGGGCGTGTGGGACGTTTTGCTGATCGATCTTCAGATGCCAGAGATGGACGGTGAAACCGCCATTCGCCTGCTGCGTGAAGAAGAACGCGCCCGGCCCGGACCGGCGCAGCCCACCGTCGCCATGACGGCACACGCCATGCAGGGGGATAAAGAGCGCTGTCTTCAGATGGGTTTCGACGGCTACATTGCCAAACCCATCAGCCAGGAGCGTCTCGCTGAGGAGATTGCTCGCGTGCTCCCGCGCCACGATGACCCTTCCGCCTTCCCGGATGAAGCACGTCTGCTGAAGCAGTGTGCTGACGACCCTGCTCTGGTTCAGGAGCTGTTGGCCCTGTTTGGCGAAGGGCTGGAGGAGGCCATGAAGGCCATTACCCTGGCTATCGACAGCGACGATCGTGAAGCGCTGCGCCGCGCCGCCCACAAGCTGCGAGGAGAAGCCGTCACGCTGGATTTCGGGCGACTCGCCCGTCAGCTGCAGGCGCTCGAGAGCGAGGCGCACACGCTGGAGGGGCAACAGCTTGCGGCGCTAAACCAGCAGCTTCAAAAGGAATCGCTGCGCCTGATGGCGTGGCTCAACGCGCGCGGGGTAAACGCATGATCGCTCGCAACTGCGCGCTGCTCGTTGCCCTGTTGACCACCCATACGGTGGCGAACGCTGCGCCGGTCAGCTGGTCTCTGGCCGGAGAATGGCAGGTTCAGGATGCCAATGATAGCGCGCGTCCTGCCGCATCAGGCTGGCGCCCGCTTCAGGTCCCCGCCAACTGGTACAGCGCTGGGTACGATCATCAGGGCGCGCTGTGGTACAAGCACGCGTTTTCCCTGCCCGTGCAGCCGCCCGACGTAATGAGCACCCTGGTGTTTGACGGCGTCGACTACCTGGCCGAGGTCACCCTGAACGGCCAGCCGCTCGGCCAGCATGAGGGCTATTTTCAGCGCTTTTCGCTGGATGCCGGTCAAGCGTTACAACGTCACAACCAGCTCGTGGTCAGGGTGGACAGCCCTTACGAAGATCCCACTAAGGTCTGGCCGCTGCATAAAACGGTCATGAAGGGGATCCTTAACCAGCATGACACGCGTCCCGGCGGGGCCTGGTCGCCGCAAGGACAGGACGCCAACTCGGGCGGCATCTGGGCGCCGGTGAGGCTGCATCTTAGCCGGGGCGCTACCCTTGATGAGACCATCCTGCGGCCAGACTGGTCACAGGGGCTGACGCACCCCGCGCTGAAAGCAGACATTCGCTATCGCGCACTCGGTCAGGGCCCGGCGACCGTGCGGCTCACCGCCACGCCCGCCAACTTCAGCGGCAGGCGCTATCAGGCTGACTTTCCGGTTACCCTCGAAAGCGGCGCCCATTCCGTGCAGCTGACGCTGCCCATGCCGAAGGCAAAACTGTGGTGGCCCGTCGGTACCGGAAAACCCCACCTGTATACCATTCGCGTGGCATTGCGGGATGAAAACGGCCTGATGGATACGGCGGTCACCCGCACCGGGCTGCGTAAGATCGTCGAGCAGCCCGACAATAAGGGCTGGCTCATTAACGACAAACGCCTTTTCATTAAGGGCAGTAATTACATCGGTTCCCCCTGGCTCAGCACCATGACGCGAGAAAAATACCGTCGCGATCTTCGTCTGGTGGAAGCCATGAACGCCAACGCCATACGCGTGCACGGACACGTTGCAGGACGTGCGTTGTATGACGTGGCCGATGAGATGGGCATGATGATCTGGCAGGATGTTCCGTTGCAGTGGGGCTACAATAACAGTGCGGCTTTCACGGAAAATGCGGTTCGACAGACGCGGGAGATGATCGAACAGTTCGGTAATTCCCCCGCCATCATCGTCTGGGGCGGGCATAACGAACCGCCGTGGAACTCGCCGTGGATGGAAAAACGCTTCCCGGACTGGAATAAAGATCTGAATCGCGAGCTCACGCAAAAGGTGGCGGATACGCTTGCCGAAGATACCTCGCGCATCGTGCACCGCTTCTCCGCCGTTGAGGAGCATTACTGGGCGGGCTGGTACTTTGGTACCGTACGCGACCTGCTTGCTCCGGCCAAAACGGGGATCATCACCGAGTTCGGCGCGCAGGCGCTTCCCCGCTTGTCGACGCTAAAAAGCATCATCCCGGCGGCGTCACTCTGGCCCAAAACGACCGCCGCTGACGATCCCGGCTGGACCGTCTGGAAATACCATAATTTTCAGCCCTTCCAGACCTTTAAGTTTGCCGGTATTTCGCGTGGGGACAACATTCAGGCGATGATCCGCAATACTCAGGCGTACCAGTCGCAGCTGGTGGCCACGGCGGCAGAGAGCTACCGTCGACAGCGCTACCAGCCGGTGACGGCCCTGTTCCACTTCATGTTTGTAGAAACCTGGCCCTCCATCAACTGGGGCGTGGTGGACTACCTGCGTAAGCCTAAAGCCGGGTTTTACGCCTTAAAACGCGCCTACCAGCCTGTTTTGCCGTCCATTGAACCGGTCACCGCGCAGTGGCAATCCGGGGCGGCGGCGACCGTGCGTCTGTGGGCCATTAACGACACCTGGAAACCGTGCCGCGAATGCCGTCTGAGCTGGCGCATCACCCAGCGCAACAAGCTGCTGGCAAAAGGCACGACGACGATGACGATCGCAGCAGACTCGGGAACGATGGTAAAAGCGGTCACGGCCACGCCCGCGGGCCAGGACGACGTGTCGATTCGGTTTACGATTGAAAACAGCGCGGGAAAAATTGTCGGCGAAAATCAGCGCACGGAGTCCGTCATAAAGTGAGCGAGGGGAAAAGGAAAATTGCCGCTTCCCCTGCTTTCTTGTACCCTTTCAGCGTTTACCCCAATCCCCTAAAAATCGAGACATCCGGACGCCTATGACTGCACATATTTCCAAAGATCCTTTGCATGGCGTAACGCTGGAGATGATGGTCAACGCCCTGGTGGCGAAATACGGCTGGAGCGAGTTGGGTGACCGCATCAAAATTAACTGTTTCAGAAAAGACCCCAGCGTTAAATCGAGCCTGAAATTTCTGCGCCGCACCCCGTGGGCGCGCGCGGAGGTTGAAGCCCTGTATCTGGACTCTCTCAGCGATGAGGGAAATACAGCGCAGGCGGCGCCCGCCTTTAATCCCTGGGCCAACAGCAGGATTATCAAGAGCTAATACGCAAATGACGCGACACGTAAAACGGATTGGTGCGCTGGCTGCCTGCGCACTTTTACTTGTAAGCTGCTCCTCAAAACCACCCAAATCGCTGGTTACCCCTCTTCCCACCGTCAGTAAACCGACGCCGCAGGCAAACGCCCCGATGCGCGGCATCTGGCTGGCGACCGTCTCGCGTCTCGACTGGCCGCCGGTGGCCTCGGTGAATGGCCGCAGCGCGGTCCAGCGCATCGCGATGCAAAAGCAGGCGCTGATCGCAAAGCTCGACAACCTTAAGCAGCTCGGCATCAACACGGTTTTTTTCCAGGTGAAGCCGGACAGCACGGCGCTCTGGTCATCCAAAATTTTACCGTGGTCAGATATGCTGACCGGCAACATCGGTGAGTATCCGGGGTACGATCCGCTGCAGTTTATGCTCGATGAAGCGCACAAGCGCGGCATGAAGGTCCATGCCTGGTTTAACCCCTATCGCGTATCGACCAACACCAAACCGTCCACCATCGCCGCCCTGAACCGGACGTCATACCAGACGCCGTCCAGCGTTTATGTCCAGCACCCGGAATGGGTCCGCATCTCGGGTGACCGCTTTGTGCTCGACCCGGGCATTCCGGAGGTGCGCGACTGGATAACCAAAGTGGTCACCGAAGTGGTGGCGAACTACCCGGTAGACGGCGTGCAGTTTGATGATTACTTCTATGCCGAATCGCCGGGATCCGCGCTCAATGACGCGCAGAGCTGGCGGCAGTACGGCCAGGGGTTTGCCTCAAAAGCCGACTGGCGAAGACACAACACGCAGCAGCTGATTGTCCAGGTCTCCCGCGCGATCAAGCAGACAAAACCCAACGTGGAGTTTGGCGTCAGCCCGGCGGGCGTGTGGCGCAACCACTCCTTTGACCCGGCAGGCTCCGACACCCGCGGCGCCGCGGCCTATGATGAATCCTACGCCGATACGCGTCAGTGGGTGCAGCAGGGCCTGCTGGACTACATCGCGCCGCAGATTTACTGGCCCTTCTCCCGGGATGCCGCACGCTACGACGTGCTGACCAGATGGTGGGCCGACGTGGTGAAGCCGACCCACACTCGCCTGTATATCGGCATTGCGTTCTACAAGGTTGGCGAGCCGTCGAAAAAAGAGCCGGACTGGACGGTTCAGGGCGGCGTGCCGGAGCTGAAAAAGCAGCTCGATCTCAACGATTCGCTGCCCAACGTCAACGGCACCATCCTGTTCCGTGAAGATTACCTGAACCAGCCGCAGACCCAGCAGGCGGTAAACTATCTCCGTGGACGCTGGGGTAGCTAAGTCACGATCAGGCAGAAACGCCCGTTTCTGCCTGTTTTTTACGGCTTCGGCCCGAACATCGCCTCGAGCTGCTGCGCATCCGGCATACCCACCACCTGCTGCAGCTCGTTTTCCGCATTCAGATAGTAAATGGCCGGCGTGGCGTTAGCGCCGAGGCTGTCCATCAGCGCCTGATGTTTCTGCAGTATCGCTACCGTTTCGCGGGAAGCCTCGCCTTCAGGCTTGGGCAGTTTTTTGCCGCCGGAAAGCTCATACTCGCGCCAGGCCGAAACCGGATCTTTCGCATTCAGAATGGCGGCGGCGTTGCGTCCGCTGTTGGGGTTGAGGAACGCCACCAGCAGCGTGTTGAGCTGCACCTTACCGGCCTTCACCCACGGCTGCGCCTCGGACCAGAACTGCTTGCAGTACGGACAGAACGGATCGGCAAAGACAAAGACCTTGCGCGGGGCGCTATCCGCCCCTTCCTTCAGGGGATGCGCCGCGTTGAGGTTTTTCCACATCTCGCGTCCCATCGGGGCGTAGATCTCTTTCTGGAAGTAGCCCTCGCTGAGGTTCTTCCCTTTGTCATCATAAAGATAACCTGAGATCACGTGCTTGCCGTCCGGCGTGAGAAAGAGCGTCACGCCCATATCCTGATACTGCCCCAGCCAGGCTGGCGCCCCGCCCGGCGCATCCAGCTTCTTGATGATGTTGATCTGCTGCTGCTCGCTGAACTGCTTCACCACATCCGGTATGGCTTCAGCCGCCTGTACCAGCCCTGACGTCGCCAGCGCCGAAAGTAACAGTAATTTTCTCATTTCCCTCTCCGGTTTATCGGGGGCATTTCGCCCCCTTCAGGTTAGCGGTTTTTCAGTGCTTCACTGACCATTTCGTCGAATTGTTCGAACGGCACCCAGCCGGGAAGCAGCCCCTCGCCGATAAGCGTGGCGGGCGTGCCCTGGATCCCCATTTTTTCCGCCACAATGAGGCTGCGCCTGATCGTCAGAAAACTCTCCTCGTCCGGCGTCGTCACGCTCACGCCCGCCCGCTTTTGCGCCTCCTGAATGCTGGCGTCATCGTGGTACCCCTTTTTCGCCATCAGGGTGTGGTTCAGCTTCATAAACTGCTCAGGATGCGCACGCCAGACGGTTAACGCGTCTCGTGCGGCAGTCAGCGAACTTTCCGAGCGGAAAGGTAAAAACTTAAAGACCACCGCCACGTCAGGATGTTTTTCGACAATCTTCTCCAGGTACGGATCGAATTTTTTACAGTACGGGCAGTTGTAGTCGGTAAACACCACCAGGGTGAGCTTTGGGTTTTTCGCGCCGATGCGCGGGGAGTTTGGATCGTTAAACAGGAAATCAGCGATCGTCTTCTGCGCGCGCTGCTCCTGGTCCGGCGTCAGCGGCTGCGCGGCGAATACCTGAAGCGGGGCCAGCAGGAGCAGAAGCGTAATAAGGAATTTTTTCATGACACAGTTAGCCTTTTGCGTTGTTCAGGGTGGTGACCAGGGTGCGCTTGTCCAGCAGCGGCGAGAGGATCTCGCCATCAGGCAGGCCGGGGCCATACACCGCGTTAAACGGAATGGCGTAGCGGTTTCGCTTCGCCAGAAAATCCGCGATAAACGCGGACGGCTGGCTCCAGTCCCCGCGCAGGGCCACCACGTCCGGCTGGCGCAGCGCGGCAATCACGTCCGGCTGACTGAGTACGCGGTGCTCGTTAACTTTGCACGTCACGCACCAGTCCGCGGAGATATCCACAAACACCCGTTTCCCCTGCGCCAGCGCGTTCTCGATAGCCTCTTCACTGAGCGGCTGCCACGGGATAGTCTGCGCAACGCTTTGTGCAGGAGCGTCAGGCGGCGCGTTAAGCAGACCGCGCAGCTGATACCCGCCGAACGCCGACAGCGCGATGACCACCAGCCAGAACAAGAGCGAAGATTTTTGCCCCTTCAGCGCGAACAGCACCAGCGCAGCGGCAGTCAGCGCCAGCATCACGATTTGGCTGACCGCCTCGCCCAGATGCACGCTCAACAGCGTTGCCAGCCAGAGGCAGGAGGCCAGCATCATCAGGCCAAGGATGACCCTGAGCGTGTTCATCCAGCGGCCGGGTTTCGGCAGCAGCATGGCCGTTTTCGGTACCAGGGCAACGAACAGCCACGGCAGACTCATGCCCACGCCGAGCATCAGGAAGATCAGCCACAGGGCGTGCAGCGGTGCGCCAAGGGCAAAGGCGACAGCCGTACCGAGGAACGGCGCGGAGCACGGCGTTGCCAGCAGCGTGGCGAACATCCCTTCGCAGAAGCTGCCGCCGATCCCCGCTCCCCCTGCCGTCGCCAGCCGTCCGGCGGCAGAAGAAGGCAGCAGCATTTCAAACGTTCCAAACAGATTCAGCGCAAACAGGAAGGTCACGGCGACCATCAGGCCGATAAACCACGGGTTCTGGAACTGAATGCCCCACCCCAGCGACGCTCCGGCCAGCTTCAGCGCGGTGACCATCCCGGCCAGCAGCATGAAGGAGGAGAGGATCCCGGCGCTGGTGGCCAGAAAGCGCAGCCGGATGGCACGCCTGTCCGAGCCCGCCTGCAGGATGCTGTTAAGCTTCATGCCCATTACCGGCAGCACGCAGGGCATCAGGTTGAGGATCAGCCCGCCTAATAACGCAAAGAGCACCATTTTTCCCGTCCCGTCCGATGCGGAGGTCTCTTCGGGCGTTGCCCCAACGGTCATGGTGGTTTGCTGCGCCCGATCGCCGTTAGTCAGCACAAACGACAGCCTCTTGCCTGCCAGCGAGGCGGGTTTGTCTCCCCATTCGTCGGTCACGGGCACCGTCACCCGAAGCGCAGTGCCGTCATGTTTAATAACCGGCTCGCCGGGCAGAATGTCACCCTCCAGCGGGTCAAAGTAGATCCCCGGATTATCCCATTTCCCGTCCGTGGTGCCGGTAATCACCAGCTTGTCGCCAGAGAGCCAGGCGGAAAGATCCGACGACACGCCTGATGAGCCCGGCACGGCGCGCATCGCTTGCTCGAAGGCGGCCTGGAATCCCTCATCCACCGGCTGGGTAAAATCAAGATGCAGCGGGTAGTCCGTCAGCAGACACACGTTGCTGCACGTGGAGAGCGTGAGCGTCCCGTCGAGCGTGTCGCCCTTCACCCCGTCGAGAACGATCGGGATAGTGACCTTATCGTGATAGCCCTGCGTCGTCATGCCGGAGATATCGAAACGCGACGGTACCGGCCAGGACCAGCTGTCCGTTACGCCGTCCGGCCAGCTGATTTTCGGGGCCACGCCGCCCTCGCCCGGCGATCGCCAGTAGGTTTTCCAGCCGGGCTTTAGCTCAACGGTGAGCAGGCCTTTAACGTGCGTTTGTTCCCTCTCCGCCTGAAAGCGGATGCGGGCGTGATCGTTTTGTGGGGAGACCAGCCAGCCGGTGTCCGCCGCATGGACAATGCCGATGCAGGACAGCCACAGGAAGACGAATCCCCTGAAGAGGTTAACCATGTTGTACTCCGTGAACAGTGAAAAATTATCGTGTGAGGACGATGTTTTTCATTCACGGAAAACGCAGTTTTTCAGGTGTATTCGGGGAGGCGGTGCCTGAACGGGCTGTTCCGCGGGAGCCAGTGCCCGCCCTTGCGTCAACAGCTGCAGCAGCGCGAAGAAGATAATAATGGCCGGTAATGCACCGTCGAAGAACAGCGGCTGGGCGCAAAGCAGCGAGTGCGCGCCGAGCTGACACGGCGACGGGCCGGGTTGTTCAGTGTTGCTGGTTTGAACCGGGGCATCTGCACTCAGCGAAATCTGCGGATCCAGTCCCTGTAAAAAATGGTTGAGCATCACCGCACGCTGCACGAGGCAAAGCGCCATCGCGAGACAGGTGATAATCAAAAGCCATTTTCCGAGGAGCTGACGGTTGCGCATAACATTCCAGAGTGACAAGACGCCCCGATCATAAACGATAGTGATGAATCTACAAGTGCCGGAAGTGTAAGGTTTTGTCTGCCGCCGCTATTCGCCCGTCAGCGCGTCATAGACGTCCCGCAGCCGCGTGCGCAGAAACAGCACCGCCTTGTGCTTGCGGGATAACAGCGCCTGTTCGCTGGCGCCGGTCTCCTCTGCCAGCATTTTAATGCTGTAGCCGTGGAGCTCGGTCTTTTCAAATACCTCCCGCTGCGGCGGCGGGAGTTCTGACAGCGCCTGGCCCAGCTCTTCCCACAGCAGCGTCTTGAGGTACTCCTCCTCCGGCGTGTGCGGTACGCCGAACAGGGTTTCGGCCAGCTCGTCTTCCGGGAAACCGTCGTCGTCTTCGCCCGTAAAATAGCCGGAGAGCGACACCTCGCGCTTCTTACGTGCCCGGTCGGTCATTTCGTTACGCGCCGCGCGGAACAGCCAGGCGGCAACGTTTTCGACCGGCTGCTCCACTTTCATCAGCTGATACGTCACTTCCTGCAAAATGTCGTCGGCATCATCGCGCACGGACGTCCGTCCGCGAATAAAGGCTTTCAGCCGGGCGCGGCAGGCATTGAGCGCCGACATCAGCATGGATCCGCCCGCCTCCCCGGCTTTCATCTCGCTCACTCCGCGTCCGGCGCTTTTGGCGTAGCGTCATCGCGCTTATCGTCACGATGGCCGTGCCAGCCGCAGTGACCGCGTCCGTGGCGACCAAACCCTTCGCGACGCTGCTGAATAAACGCCTCACGCTGTTCGGGCGTCATGTTCATCCAGCGCTCGTGCATCCGGCGGTGCGCGCCAAACATCCCGGGGCGGAAACCTAAGCCGCCAAACAGAATGCGGCTCAGCACCAGAATCCCCAGCGCCTGCCAGAATCCGATGGCCTTCACGCCCAGGATCGCCGGGAGCAAGGCATTCCACAGGGACATCACCAGAAGGCCGAGCACGATGAAAATCACCGCGCCGATGATTAAACCTTTGCCCATACGGTGGCGACCAAATCCGCGCCCGTGACCTCTGCCGTGCAGTTCAAAATCTCTCATGGTGTTTACCTCGTTTACAGTAACTGATTATGGCGTGTGATGAGGTAGACGGATGAGGGAGGGAAATATTGCTGGGGTGAATGAAAATTTTTTGTGCTGACGGTTTTGGACTCATAGCGGTAACGGCTGGCGGGTGCTATGAGTCGCTCGAAAGCAAATCATCTCGTACGAAGAATTCGCTTAAGCAATGCAATAGCAATGACGGCCAGTATGATTGACAACAGTGCCAGGAAGATGAGCAAGGATAATAGTGGATTTAACAAGCCACCTAAACTAGTGAAGTCGCTGAGACGGCCAAGTTGCTCGGACGTGCATACACGCAGAATGATCTCAGGGATAATAAGCAAAAAAATAATGACGGTCAGGACATAAACCAGAGCACTCTTGCGCTTTGCCATTTTCGATGTTGCCCCTTTCTCAATCATGATTAATAATAAGGCAATGATACTACAAGGTTATATAAAATAGAAAAAATCAAAATGTAGTCGAATAAACAGTTAGCTGTTGCTCTAACAAACTCACTTCGAGATATGCATGAAGACCATATAGCAACACTGGAAAAGATAATGCATGAAATGGGAAGCCGGATTGCTTTAAGAGCGTGCTACTAAGTAAATTACCCTCGAGAGATGTATTTCATAACAAGTATAAAATGTTGATTGTTTTACACGATACTCTTAGAGTGTTTTTTATTCAGGACTATAAACCAGAATGAGAAATATTAAGAAGATTGTAAACCTTACAAAAAGGGTTTAAAGAAAATGATCTATTAGGAGTTGAATCAATAAAATCAACCCCTATTCTTTGTGAAATGATTTACAGGGGATTATCTAACCACTTTTTTACTTATATTTTCCAAGTATGAGGAAATTATTTGATGTGCTTTATTAATAACTGTCACCTCTTCATCATCTGACATATAAGCTGCACGACCATGCCTTATATCTCTCGACCATTTAGTAAAGAAATTAATATCCTCCGTTGAAATCAAAGCTGTATTTCGGAAATATTCCCATTGTATAGACCTGGGCTCATCATTAATATCATTTTGCTCCGAACAGTGATTTCTCAAGGATTCAATGGCCCTGTAACAATAAAATGGGGCATCTTCAATATGAGTAAGTGCTGATTTAAAATCATTTAGACAGCGATCAATAAGAAGACCATCCATTCCGACTGATAGCATCCTTAGCCAGTTCATTCGCTCATTAATTTCTTTAAGAGTATGAACGCCGCTCTCCAATGGATAATCAATTCCATAAACCCAATCCTCTGTCAAATCTTCTTTTAAACATCTATCAATAACAACCGTATAATCAAACCCTCTAATAAATGCAAGCTTAGCCATTTCCTTATCTAGTAAAGAACTCACAATTCTTTTTAGAGTTAGTATATTCACCTCTTTATCAATCTTCAAAGTCACCAAAACTTGATTAAGGATAATGCTTATAAATGCATCACCTTTTAAGTCTAATTTATCAGCTATGAAATTAACTTTGAAGTTCATATCTAACTGCGCACGCTCTGGCAAGACCTTACCCCAAAACATATAAGTAAACATTTATCCATCCTGAATTTAAAAAATAGAGCACAAAACCATAAAGGGAATAGTTGAAAGATATTATTTCGTCAATATCTAATCACTATTACTATTTTATCATAAGCCGCAGTGAAGCGAACAAATAAGCAAAAAAATGCTGTCAGCATATTTGCGCGCCGTGCTATCAAAAGGCCCCCTAAGGAGCCTCTCTCCATCAATCAAGCCTGCACCGGCAACCTAAAACTCGAAATACTCCGTGAAAGCTGCTGCGCCTGCTCTTCCAGCGAGGCCGCTGCCGCCGCGGACTGCTGCACCAGCGCGGCGTTCTGCTGGGTCACGCCGTCCATCTCGGTCACCGCCTGGCCGACCTGGCTAATCCCGCGGCTTTGCTCTTCGGAGGCGACGGAGATCTGCTCCATCAGCGTATTCACTTTATTCACCGACGAAATAATTGAGTCAATCACTTCGCCCGAGCGGCTCACCAGCTCCGCACCGTTTTTCACGCTGGAAACCGACTGCGCGATCAGGCTTTCGATATCTTTCGCCGCCACCGCGCTTTTCTGCGCCAGAGTGCGCACTTCGCTGGCCACCACCGCAAAGCCGCGGCCCTGGGTACCGGCGCGCGCCGCTTCAACCGCCGCGTTCAGCGCCAGGATGTTGGTCTGGAAGGCGATGCTGTTAATCACGCTGGTGATGTCTTCAATGCGCTTCGAGTTCGCCGCGATGGTATTCATCGTGTCGATGACTTCACGGGTTACCGCTTCACCGGTGTGGGCATTTTTCACCGCGTCCTGCACCAGCTTCCCGGCCTGATACACATTATCGGTATTGTTCGCCACCGTCGCGCTCAGCTCTTCCATGCTGGCCGCCGTCTGGGTTAACGCCGAAGCCTGCTGCTCGGTGCGTGACGCCAGGTCGATATTCCCGGAGGCAATCTCCTGGGCGGCGTGCGTCACGGTATGACTCGCATCGCGCACCTGGGCGATGGTCGCCAGCAGCGCCTGACGCATCTGCTCCATCGAGCCCATCAGATGATCGATTTCGTTATGTGCGCTCCCCTTCACCGGCACCGGAATGTCCAGCTTACCTGCCGCAATCTGGCTGCAGTGCTCGCGCGCCAGGTTGATCGGCGCAAAGACAAAGCGCTTCATCAGCAGGCTAACGGCGATAATCACCACCACAAACAGGCTGGCGATAGCAGCAACGATCGCCAGGCCGGAGACGAAGCTACTGCTCGCATCTTCGTTCAGGCTTTTGGCGTATTTCTGGTGGACGGAAAGGACCTGGTCGAGAACGATCTCGTACTGGCGGTCGAGGCGGGAGACCTCCGGGATGA
Source organism: Enterobacter sp. fkY84-1 (assembly GCF_052974705.1). Classification (NCBI taxonomy): domain Bacteria; kingdom Pseudomonadati; phylum Pseudomonadota; class Gammaproteobacteria; order Enterobacterales; family Enterobacteriaceae; genus Enterobacter; species Enterobacter sp. fkY84-1. The sequence continues at coordinate 2,383,373 of NZ_CP169393.1, forward strand.
GCGCGTTAAATTTGGCGACATCGTGCGCCTCGGCGGCGTCGATCAGCGGCGCCAGCCCCTGGTTGCGGTAGTTTTGCCAGGCGTCCTGATAGGCAGTCACCAGCGGCGCTTCATCGCTCAGGCGCGGCGACGCCATAAAGGCCGCAAAGGCGTGGTCCGCTTTGGTCAGCGCCTCCTTCACGGCGGTTAGCTTTGCAGCGCCGTCCGCCGCGTTGCCCGCTTCCACCATCTTCACATACTCCATCACCCGCACGCGCAGCGTACGGCTGTGGTTGATGGGGTCAATAATGGACAGCACAACCTGGATCTCTTTGTTGACGTTATCCAGGGAATTATTACTTTTAATGATGATGCCAACGCTGGTGACGGTGCTGATAACAAAGAAGAAAAGCAGCGAGAACAGGACAATCAGAGACGACTTTTTCAACGACATAAACCAATACCTCAAGGAGAATTATTCCTTATGGTTATCGGCCATTCCAAAACTTAAATTAATTAAAGTTATTGATGTATCGGTCCGGGCTATATTGCTCACTTATAGCGCCGCTGCAGGGTGGCCGCCAGCTTGCGTTGCAACGGTTCCGGGGTCTCGCCCTCGATCAGTTTGCTAATCAAATCAAAGCAGTGCCACGCCAGCTGGCGGTTATCCTGGCGAATGGTATCCACCGGGATCGTCAGCGAATCGTAGAGATAGTGATCGTCAAAACTGGCTAACCTGATATCGCTTTGCAGCAGGTTATGCTGGCCCATATAGCGCAGCACCCCTTCCAGCAGCCCGCAGGCGGCGGCGAAGAGCGCTTTCGGCGGACGCCCCAGGCGGGCGCAGAGTTCAGCAAACATCTCGTAACCGGAGCTCGGGTGATAGTTGCCGTGAATGATCCACTCGGGGCGCAGCGCCACGCCGGCCTCACGCAGCCCTTGCTTAAACCCTTCCAGGCGGTCGCGCGTCGGAGAAAGGCGCGGCTGGCCGCCGAGGAAGTAGAATTCATCCGGATGCTGGCGCGCAATGTCCGCCACCAGTTCGGTCGTCGGGGTGATGGAATCGGTGATCACCAGCGGCAGCGCGCTGTCGTTGATGTGGCGGTCAAACAGAACCACCGGCAGCTGCTCGCTCAGCTTATGGTAGTCCGCGTCGTTGAGCATGCTGGAGGCCACAATCAGCCCGTCCACCTGACGTGCCACCATGTTGTTCACCACCACCGTCTCCTGCCCCGGGTTTTCATCGCTGCAGGAAATCAGCAGCTGCACGCCCGCCTCGCGGCACAGCGTTTCCAGCTCGTGCGAAAAGACGGCAAAACCGTAGTTGGTGATCTCCGGGACCACCAGACCAATGGTGTGGCTGCGGTTATCGCGCAGCGACCGGGCGTGAATGCTGGGCTGATAGTGGTGCTCTTTTGCAATTGCCAGCACGCGCTCGCGCGTCTCTTCCGCCACGCGAAGCTCTTTGCTGCGGCCGTTCAGGACCAGGCTGGCGGTGGCTTTTGACACACCCGCTAGCTCCGCGATGTCTTTAATGGTGACGCGTTTTGTTTTTCTCACAACGACTTAGATCCGGCTGCCAAAACCCTCATTCTATCATGCAGGCGCGCAGCGACCAGTAGCGTAATGTGATATCGGACGCACCTTCGAATCGCACCCGGGCCGGATGGTCAGGAAAATAGCGGCTGCTCATCACCCCTTCGCCATGGTTAATGAAGATTTCGACGCTGGAGCGGTCGCACAGAACGCGTAAGTGACGGACGTCGCCTAGCCAGTAGCGGGTCAGCGTTTCACCGGTTTTCATGCTCGCGCGCTCCAGACACACGCCCTGCTCATTGACCGTGAGGCGCAGCGCACCGGCAAAATCGACGTTCACCTGCGATGCGCCCAGCTCAAACTCCAGGCGCGTCGCGTCCAGTTCGGGCGCGTCGCTGGCGCGCCCCTGCCAGTGCTGCTCATCTTCACGCAGCGTCGCCAACTCGCGCGCCGGGGTCTGCCAGAGCCTGCCGTCGCGATAGCGCAATTCTCGCGGACAGGTCATCTGGTGCATCCAGCCGTGCGCCCGGGTGGGCTGAAGCATCTCTTCCCCGTCCGGTACGCCCATCCAGCCAATCAGAATGCGGCGTCCATCTTCCGCCAGCGTGGTTTGTGGGGCGTAGAATTCAAAGCCCGCGTCCAGCTCGTGAAGCTCGCCGTGATCGAATGCAGCGCTGGCGTAATCAAACGCCCCGCTCATCCAGGTGGCCGGATAGGTATTGAGGTAGCGATGCGGCTCGCGCGCCAGCCCCTGCGGGCAGCAGATCAGGACGTGCGTCCCGTCGAGGGCAAACAGGTCCGGACACTCCCACATATAGCCCGCGTCCGACAGGCCGTTAACCCCGTGACCGGCGATCTCCCCGCAGGATGTCCAGGCGTGCAAATCGGCTGATTTAAAGAGCAGCACCTTGCCGCGCTTTTGCACATCCTGCGCGCCGAGCACCATGTACCAGTCCCCGTCGTGCCGCCACACCTTCGGGTCGCGCACGTGGCCGGTGTAGCCTTCCGGCAGCGCCAGCACCGGCCCCAGCTTCGTAAAGGTCCCGTCCGGCTGCTCCACGGCCAGGCACTGCCAGGCGGTGCGGCTGCCGTCATCGAACTTGACGTTGCCGGTGTAGCACAGGGTCAGTACGCCCTCGTTATCCACGGCGCTACCGGAGTAGCAGCCGTTGCGGTCATACGCCTCGTCGGGCATCAGCGCCAGCGGCTCATGCTGCCAGTGCACCAGGTCCGCCGAACTCCAGTGCCCCCAGCACTTAAAGCGGTGCTCGCAGTCCAGCGGGTTCCACTGATAGAACAGGTGATAGCGGCCAGCGAACCAGATAAACCCGTTCGGGTCGTTCATCAGCCCCGTCACCGGCGCGGCGTGCCATTGCGGATAATGGCTGTCCGCCAGCGCCCGCGGCTGACCTGTCATAACGGCCTGCAGGATCGCAGGCCAGCGGGAAGGTAACGTCATTATTCAGAATCCGTTTTATATTTCAGCAGCAGTGAGACGGTAAACGCCACGCCGAAGGCAATCACCATGCCGATAATATAGTTCAGCAGCGAGCTGGCCTGCACGATGGCCATGCCCGGAATCGCGGTCAGCCCGACAGCGGTCATGTACACGTGCACGGAGACCACCCAGGCCCCGCCCACCGCACCGCCAATCAGCGCGGCGATAAACGGCTTAACGAAGCGCAGGTTGATACCAAAAATGGCCGCTTCGGTGATGCCCAGCATTGCAGAGAACGCCGACGGCAGGGTAATGGCTTTGATTTTGGCATCTTTGGTTTTGAACCACACCGCCAGACAGGCGCCGCCCTGCGCCACGTTCGCCATGGCCCAGATCGGCAGCAGGAAGTTAACGCCAATCGACGGATTCCCCAGCAGCCCGGCTTCAATCGCGTGGAAGCTGTGGTGAATACCGGTGATCACAATCACCGAGTAAAGTCCGCCGAAGAGCAGCCCGGCGAGCCAGCCCGCGTGGGCGATCAGCGTGCTCAGAATAAAGGAGATACCGTCCCCCAGAGCGCGCCCCGCCGGGCCGATAATCAGCAAGGCGATAAAGCCGGAGATAACCACGGTGAGGAACGGCGTCAGGATCAGGTCTAACGCATCTGGGATCGCGCGGCGCAGGTTTTTTTCCACGATGCTCATAAACCAGACGGCCAGCAGCACCGGGAATACCGTGCCCTGATAGCCAATCATCGCAATCTCAAGGCCGAAGAAGTTCATGGTGTGGAAGCCCGACGCCACGCCCCAGGCGTTGGTCAGCGCCGGGTGGGTCAGAATCCCGCCCAGCGTCGCGCCGAGGTACGGGTTACCGCCAAATTCGCGCGCGGCGGTGAAGCCAATCAGAATAGGCAGAATGATAAACGCCGCCGAGCTGCACATGTCCAGCATGATGTAGAGGGCGTTATCCGCATTGACCCAGCCGTAGGTTTTCACCATGCCGAGCAGGCCCATCAGCAGACCGGACGCCACAATCGCGGGAATGATCGGCACAAAGATGTTGGAGAGTAAGCGGGCAATGCGCTGGAACGGATTCAGCTTCCGTGCCGCCAGATCCGCGGCTTCCGATTTGCTGGATTCGCTAATCCCCGCCGCCTGAATAAAGGCGGCGTACACCTTGTTGACCACGCCCGTGCCAAAAATCACCTGCATCTGCCCGGCGTTACGGAAGCAGCCTTTTACGCCGTCAACCTTGCCGATGGCCTGCTGATCCGCCAGCGCGTCATCAACCAGCACCAGACGAAGACGCGTTGCGCAGTGCGCCGCGCTGGCGATGTTTTCCTTGCCACCGAGCAGCGGAATAAGCTCGCGGGCGATTTGATTAAAATCCATAAATACCTCTGCCTGACTTCTTTTTATGATGTGCGAAACGCTCCCGCCAGGCGGGAGCGTGATGGGTTAAAACCAGGTTTCCATCTGGACCCCAAAGTTCCATTCCCCGCCGGCGTTGAAGCCGCTGCTGCCAAAGGCATCATCGCTGGCGTAATTATCCAGTTTGCTGCTCCAGTCCATCCAGGTGGCAAACAGGCGCAGTTCAGGACGGCTGAAGAAATCGCCGATTTTGCTCGCTTTTAACGTCGGCGCAAAGGTCAGCTTGTAGAAACTGCCGTTCACGGCGTTGCGGTCCTTATAGCCCTCCGGGTTTAAATCCATGTACTGGTAGCTTCCCTCAAACGCCAGCGCGAAATTCTGGGTGACCTCTTTGATCAGGCGGGTATTGAGCGTTACCCACTCATAGCTATCGCCCTTGACGTAGCGATCTTTACTGCTCTGTGCCAGAACGGCGGGCGCAACGCTCCAGCCACCGCCGATCGGCGTGACACCGTAACTTGCGAAGCGCCAGGTATCCGCCTCAGACAGCAGCGCGCCGTCGGAGCCGATGCTTTTCACCTCCGCACCCAGCCCGTGACCATACAGCAGCGCCGTTTGGGCGGTCCCTTCGCGCAGGCCGTAGAAGCTCTCATTATGCAAGCCCACCAGGGCATGAACGCCGGTATTGGCGGCGTCAGTTTTGATGAGATCGCCGTTAGTGTCTTTACGGTCGTCGTTATCCTTCGCCCGCAGGCCGCTCACCATCAGCTGGAACGGGCCGGCGAAGTGGTTCATGCTGAGGATATAGTTCTGAACGTTGTTGTCGGTCTGCTCCACGCTGCCAAAGTTGCGGCCGTAAATGGAGAAGTTGCTGCGCAGTGAATCGTTCCACTTCACGTCGTAAACGCCGCCGCCGGTACCGGCCAGGAACACCACGTCGGAATCCAGCCAGTGGATGTCAAAGTTGTCGCGGTCGAAGCGTTTACCCGCCCAGAAGGTGCTGCCCTTCAGCGCGCCGGTAAAATCAGGCAGGTTGCCCAGCTCCGCGAAGGCCTGACGAATATTGAGGTCGCTGGTATCGGCTGACCAGTCGTTATAGGTTCTCTGACCGTCGGCCAGCATCGCCTTGAAGCGCGTGGTCGCCCCGTTATCCAGGGTTTGCTTGTGCTCCAGGTTCAGCTCGACGTAGGTGTCGGCTTCGTTACCCAGACGCCCCACCGCACCGCCGGTTTCACCGGCTGGGGTCAGGTAAGGGCCGCTTTTGCTGCTGGAGGCCGCATCGTTCATCAGCAGGCCAGAGCGGGCATAGCCGTGGAACTCAAACCCACCGGTCTGATCCGCCTTCTTCTCCAGCGCGGTGGTGCGCTGCGCCACCTCCTGGGTTGTCGTTTGCGCCTGCTGCTGAGCGGCAACCAGCTGCTGCGTTTTTTGTTCTGCTGCCGCAGCGCGCTTCTCAGCCACCTGCGCGCGCGTTTCCGCGTCCTGAAGGCGCTGCTCCATCGCGGCAAGACGCGCTTCAATACTGGACATATCCGTCTGGGCAAAAACAGAGGTACTTCCGGCCAGCATGCCTATCATCACGGCAAGTCTGCGTTTTTTATACATTTTGTCGCATCCCTAAAAGAAGTCATTAAACGTGCTAAATTGCTAAACCGGTTTAGGTTGCTGATACTAAACCTGTGAATTTTGGATCGGCAATCTTTTTTGCTAAACCGATTTAGTAAGTGTGATCGAGGCGACAATTCAGGCCGCCGGATGGCGGCCAGGAGAGGAGAAATTACAGGTCGTGCTGCCAGGGCAACGCGGTCATCGCCCCTTTGGCGGTGGTGGCCAGCGCGCCGCAGCGCTGGGCGAGCGCAATAACCGGCGTCAGGTCCTGTCCGGCGGCCAGCCCGTAGAGCAGCCCCGCCACAAAGGCATCGCCCGCACCGGTCGTATCGACGCACTGCACAGGCGTTGCCGGGTAGTGTTTTACGGTACCTTCATGCCACGCGGTTACGCCCGCTTTTCCCTGAGTGACCAGCACCAGACGCGCCGGGCAGCGCTGCATCAGCACCTCCAGACCAACGTTGACTTCCGCGCTGCCGGTGAAAAAGGCCAGCTCTTCTACCGAAAGTTTCACCACGTCGGCGCTTTGCAGGGCCTGCTCCAGGCAGCCATGCAGTGCGTTCTCATCCGGCCAGAGGTCCGGGCGAATATTGGGGTCGAAGCTGACGTAACCGCCTGCCTCACGAATGGCGGCCATCGCCTGAAACGTCGCAGTCCGGCTCGGCTCGGCGCTTAAGGCGATGGAGCAGACGTGCAGCCACTCCCCGGCGCTGAACGTCGGCAGGTCGTCGGGTTCGAGAAACAGATCGGCGCTCGGGCGCACCATGAAGGTAAACGAGCGCTCGCCGTGGTCGTCGAGATCGACCACCACCGTTGAGGTGCGGTGCGCCGGGTCAAGGCGCATCCACGTCACGTCAACCCGCTCGTCAGCGAGCGTTTTCGCCATAAAGCGCCCGAAAGGATCGTCGCCAACCCTGCCGATAAAGGCGCTCTGGCCGCCCAGCCGGGCAATACCGACCGCGACGTTCGCCGGCGCGCCGCCGGGACACTGCAGTAATCGACCTTCTCCATCCGGCAGCAAATCCACTACCGCATCGCCAAGTACCCAGATTTTCTTCATGTGATCCTCGTAGCTAAACCATGTTAAACCGTTTTAGCTATTTAAGCACAGGCCGGGCAAAGGGGAAATAACGGGAGGGAAAATTGGCTTACCGCACCAGATGCGGCCAGTGGATATCGCCGACGCCATTAAGCTGCGGCCGGGCAAACAGGAATCCCTGAAAGCGGCGGATCCCGGCCGATTCGAGCCAGCACCACTCCTCAATTTTCTCGATGCCTTCGGCCACCAGGGTGATTTCAAGATCGGAGCAGCAGCTGATGATGGAGCGCACAATCGCCTGTTTTGGGCCGCTCAGGTGGATGTTGCTGACAATCTCACGGTCGATTTTAATTTTATCCGGCTGGAAGCGGGTAAGCAGCGAAAGCCCGGCATAGCCCGAGCCAAAATCATCGATCGCCAGGCCAATCCCCTCACCGCGAAGCTGCTTGATAGCGCTGTTAAACTGGTTGAGCCCGGAGATCATCTCGTTTTCAGTGACTTCAATGACCACCTGCTCCGGCTGAAGGCCATGTTTTTTAATCTGTTCGACCAGAAATTCCACCGCGCCAGGGACATTCACCAGCGACATGGGCAGCAGGTTTACCGCGATTTTATGGCTACCAATGCCCAGCTTTTCCGCCAGCGCAAAGGCATAGGCTTTTGTCTGGAGATCGACTTCGTAGACGTTGTCCGGGTCGACGGTGCTGAAGAAATGCTCCGGGCTGCCGCCGTCGTTGCCGCGGATAAGCGCCTCAAGGGAGCTGATCTTCCCTTCCGAGGGCTCGACAATAGGCTGCAGCGCAAACTGACAGGTTTGCCCGGCAATCAGGCCCAGATGTTCGCCAAAGGGTAGCGCTTCGGTCGAGAGCGTCCATTTGTCCGCGGTGTAGCGTGCCCCCGACGGGGCCGGACGTTTACCGGTTATAAAGGTCTGAATAAATTTGAACACCCGATCGTCGGAGGTCAGATAGCTGTCCAGCTTGCTGTAGCGCAGCACCGACTGCAGCACCTCTTTCGGCGACTGCGTTTGCAGGTCGAACAGCAGCATACCGACGTTTTCGAAGCGTCTGCGCGGACCATAGTCCCGCAGCAGTTCTACTACCCCGCTGTGCCGCTTGTCCTCGCGGATTTTATGGAACAGTTTGACCACACTCTCTTCCGACCCTTCGAGGATCTGCAGAACGTCGTTGCCTTTAGCAAGGAGGACGCCGGTAATGTCCAGTTTTACGTTGCGGCCCCGGGCGCGCTCCACCAGCTCCCGCAGTTCGGTGAACGGGCGGGATAAATTCAAGTGGCTTCGGTAGATCAGCGTCGTCAGCACAAAAAGGGGTTCCAGTGATAAAGAGAGGTGCCTTGAAGCTACTATGTAACATACTTAATCAATGCGACCTAACATATTCACGCCACAAGGGAACATTACTTTTTCTGGTCCCCGATCCGGCTGTTAATCCTCTCCTGCATATAGTCGTAGAACGGGTTCGAGGTGACCCGCATAAGCGCCTCTTTCCCGACGCTCAACACGGACGTCTCTCCCCACAGCGCAATCGTCCCCAGGCTGATGCCATATCGGTTTTTCACGCGTGGTTCACGACCATAGAGATCGTCATCTGGCGGGAACGGCACCGCAACGTGCGACAGGGAATAAACATCCTGCGGCCAGGACTGGGCAAGCGGCACGACCGTCTCCTGCGTGCTGCCTGCCGGCGTGATTTTCGCCACCGTCGAGAAACTGTGCTCGCCGGCATTGGTGATAATAGTGACACTGTAACGCCTCTGCGCGACCGGCAGCAGCGCCGTGGTGGCCGTCCAGGACGACGGTTTAAAGAGCGGACGGAAGCTCGCCGCCTGGTTGATATCAAACACTACCAGCTCGCTGCCGTTTGCCGGAAGCTGGTCAAACAGGCCGCTGACCACCGCGCGGGTACTGACCGTAGAGTCCATCACCGACTGGAACGCCAGCACAGGCGGCAAATTCGCCAGCCTGTTTTCCCGCGCCTCGCGGCCAATCTGCTCCTGCAGGGCCTTTGTCAGCAGCCACGACTGGCGGGCGGCGTTCACCGGGAACGAGTTATATTTATACGGATTATATTCCGGGGAGATATTCAGCCAGGCCGCTTTGGCAAACGGCGGCAACAGCGCCGGTAGCCCGGCGAATCCGGCGAACCGCGCAAAGGCCGTCACGCCGATCATCGGTGAGAGCAGGATCATCTGCTGAGGCTTACGCAGCGCAGGGTCTTCCAGCGCATCGAGGGCATACTTCATCGCCAGCGCCCCGCCGTTGGAGTAGCCCACCAGATGCAGCGGCACGTTATTCCCCGTCAGGCGCGTGGCTTCCCGCACCGCAAGCCGCGTCGCTGCCAGCCACATTTCCCAGTCCACGTCCGTCAGCGCGCCGGGCGCGGTGCCGTGTCCGGGAAGACGCGGGACCACGGCCACAAAGCCGTGCTGCTGATAGTTCACGGCAAGGTGCCTGACGCTGTAAGGCGAGTCGGTTAGGCCGTGCAGCAGCACCACCGCGCCGCGGGGCTTCCCGGCTGGCATCAGCACAAAGGAGCGGTTGGCATCGGGGGCAAACTGGCCGGGCCACACCAGGCTCTGGCGGTAGTAGCGGTTTAACGGAGTTTGATCCTCGCCCGCTGTTTTCGCCGTCACCGCGTTATCCAGATCGGTGAAAATCGCCTTTTCACGGGCGAGGTACCCGGCGAAATCGGCGTTATCCAGCTCGCGTACGGACATCTCATCTCCCCGCCAGGTGTGCCACGGGTGCAGTTCCGGCCCCTGCTGCGAGAGATAGACCCGCACCGCCAGCAGGACGACCAGGACGATCCCCACGACCATCCCTGTTTTCTTTGCAAGCGCCACCAGGCGCACGCTGACTCGCCAGGGCCAATTCGCCATGCCGGGATCCCTTTTATGTTCACTGTCTTTCTATCTTATCAAAAATGTGAACGGGCTGACGTATTCACCAAATTCATCCCTGCCAGGTCAGCCAGTGCACCAAAAGTGAACTACGCTGCACAAATGTTGATCATTGGTTAACGAAATATTGCATGAAGTTTACTGCGCAGCGGGTTTTCGCCCTTCTGTGAACATGGCACGCGTCATGCATTGTTAACCCGGTAACACATATTCAGCTTTTGACAGCCTGTTAACAGCGAGGCGGTATGACGACGAAACCCGAGATGTTAAGCCGTATCGAGGCGACCTTCAGCCAGCTCACGCCCAGCGAAAAGCGGGTCGGAAGCTGGCTGCTGGCGCACGCCGCGCAAATCCCGTTTGAAACGGCGGAGAGCGTCGGGCTGGCGAGCGGGACCAGCGGGATCACCGTCGGACGCTTCCTGCGCAAGCTGGGATATCGCAACCTGGAGGATGCCAAAAAGAGCCTGCGCGATCCGTATCAGCCCTGGGGCATGAACGAGCGCCTCGACTCCTGGCAGCAGCAGCGCCCCCTGCCCAACCGCCTTCAGCACGCCCTGTCGCTGGAAGTGGATGCCATCACGCAGGTGTATCAGCTGGCGCAAACGGACGCCTTCCGCCAGGTAGTGCACCATCTGGCCCACGCGGACGCGGTCTTTGTGCTGGGGATCCAGTCCACGCGCGGGATCGCCAACGCCTTCTTCAGCCACCTTGAATACCTCCGCCCGCGGGTGAGCTATGCCGAAGGCGCTTCCGGCAGCTGGGTGGAATCCCTTAACTCCGGGTTTGCGCACCCTTATGTCGTGCTGACCGATACGCGCACCTACTCCACGATGGCCCGCCAGTACTGCCGCGTCGCGAGCGAGAAAGGCATTCCGCTGGCCTTAATCACCGACATCTGGTGCCCGTGGGCGCGGGATTACCCGATGGATTTACTGCAGGTGAAAACCGATACCGGTCATTTCTGGGATTCACTTGCCCCCGTGAGCTGTCTGTTCAACCTGCTGCTGTCGGGCGTGGTGGAAGCGCTGGGCGATGCGCTCCCGGCGCGCCTGGCGGTAAACCGACAATTACAACAAGAGTTTGGTCAATTCGAACGCTAAAGGAGCGGAGCTATGCCCGTAGAAAGTGAACTGATTGATGTGGCGAAGACGTTCCCCACGCTGCATATCGATCTGAAGTACGCCACCGCCGACAACATCACAGGCCGCCCGATCTATCAGGAGACGCTGTGCCTGCTGCACACCGATGCCGCTACCGCGCTGGCTAAAGCCATCAGCATTGCCACGCTGGCCGGGCTGAAGCTGGTGGTCTACGACGCCTATCGGCCGCAGCAGGCGCAGGCCCAGCTGTGGGAGGCCTGCCCGAACCCGGAATATGTGGTCGACGTGGCGATTGGCTCTAACCACAGCCGCGGCACGGCCATCGACGTCACGCTGATGGACGAGCATAACGTCGTGCTGGATATGGGCGCCGGTTTTGACGAAATGCATGACCGCTCGCATCCGTATCACCCTTCCGTGCCGCCGCACGCCCAGCGCAACCGTCTGCTGTTGAACGCCATCATGTTCGGCGGCGGTTTTGTCGGGATCGGCAGCGAATGGTGGCACTTCGAACTGCCGAACGCCGCCAGCTACCCGCTGCTGGAAGACCGTTTTGCCTGTTTTCCCCTGACGCACACCTCTCTTTGAACCTGGAGCACTGCCATGAAAACATCGCTTCTCACGACCGTCATTGCCGCCACGCTGGCCCTGAGTGCACCGCTGGCGCTGGCTGCCGTCCCGAAAGACATGCTGGTCATCGGTAAAGCCGCCGACCCGCAAACGCTCGACCCGGCCATCACCATTGATAACAACGACTGGACCGTCACCTATCCGTCCTACCAGCGTCTGGTCAAGTACAAGCCAGGCTCTACCGAGGTGGAGGGCGATCTGTCGACGGGCTGGAAAGCTTCCGACGACCAGAAAGAGTGGACCTTCACCCTGGCGGATAACGCCAAATTCTCCGACGGCACGCCGGTCACCGCCGAGGCGGTCAAACTCTCCTTTGAGCGCCTGCTGAAGCTCAGCCAGGGGCCGTCTGAGGCCTTCCCGAAAGATCTGAAAGTGGAGGCCGTTGATGAGCACACGGTGAAATTCACCCTCAGCCAGCCGTTCGCGCCTTTCCTCTACACCCTGGCGAACGACGGCGCCTCCATCATTAACCCGACGGTGCTGAAGGCCAATGCCGCGGACGACGCGCGCGGCTTTCTGGCGCAAAACACCGCCGGCTCCGGGCCGTTTATGTTGAAAAGCTGGCAGAAAGGCCAGCAGCTGGTGCTGGTGCCAAACCCGCACTGGTCGGGCGACAAGCCGCACTTCAAGCGCGTCTCGGTGAAAATTATCGGTGAGAGCGCGTCGCGCCGTCTGCAGCTTTCCCGCGGCGATCTGGACATTGCCGACTCCCTGCCGGTCGATCAGCTGGCGGCCCTGAAGCAGGAAGGCAATGTCGCCGTCGCCGAATACCCGTCTCTGCGCGTGACCTACCTCTACCTCAACAACAGCAAAGCGCCGCTCAATCAGGTGGATTTACGCCGCGCGGTCTCCTGGGCGACGGACTATGAGGGGATGGTGAAAGGCATTCTGAGCGGCAACGGCAAGCAGATGCGCGGCCCGATCCCGGAAGGCATGTGGGGCTTTGACGCCACGGCCATGCAGTACAGCTTCGACGAAGCCAAAGCTAAAGCAGCCCTGGAGAAGGTCAAAGACAAGCCCGCCAGCCTGACCTTCCTCTACTCGGACAACGATCCAAACTGGGAGCCTATCGCCCTTTCGACTCAGGCCAGCCTCGGCAAGATCGGCATTAACGTCAAGCTGGAGAAACTGGCCAACGCCACCATGCGCGACCGCGTCGGCAAAGGCGATTACGACATCGCCATCGGCAACTGGAGCCCGGATTTTGCCGACCCGTACATGTTTATGAACTACTGGTTCGAATCGGACAAGAAAGGTCTGCCGGGCAACCGTTCGTTCTATGAGAACAAAGAGGTCGATTCCCTGCTGCAGGCCGCGCTGAAAACCACGGACCAGGCGGAACGCACCAAAGATTACCAGCAGGCGCAAAAGGTGGTCATCGACGAGGCGGCCTACGTTTATCTGTTCCAGAAGAACTACCAGCTGGCGATGAACAAAGAGGTCAAAGGCTTCACCTTTAATCCGATGCTCGAGCAGGTGTTTAACATCGCCACCATGAGCAAGTAACCGTTTCGCCGGGGGAAAGTGTATGACGTTCTGGAGCATCGTGCGCCAGCGCTGCTGGGGGTTACTCCTGGTGGTGGCCGGTGTCTGTATTATCACTTTTATTATTTCGCACCTGATCCCCGGCGATCCGGCCCGTCTGCTGGCCGGCGACCGCGCCAGCGACGACATCGTGCAGAACATTCGCCAGCAGCTGGGGCTGGATCAGCCGCTCTACGTTCAGTTTGGCCGCTACGTGGACGCCCTGATCCACGGTGATTTAGGCACCTCTATCCGTACCGGACGCCCGGTTGCGGAAGACCTGAAGGCCTTTTTCCCCGCCACGCTGGAGCTGGCCTTTTGTTCCCTCCTGCTGGCGCTGGTCATCGGCGTGCCGCTGGGGGTTTTATCGGCGGTGTACCGCAACCGCTGGCTGGATCACCTGGTGCGTTTAATGGCGATGACCGGGATCTCCACCCCGGCCTTCTGGCTTGGGCTGGGCGTCATTGTGCTGTTCTACGGGCACCTGCAAATCCTGCCGGGCGGCGGCAGGCTGGACGACTGGCTCGATCCGCCGACGCACGTCACCGGCTTTTATCTGCTTGACGCGCTGCTGGAAGGCAACGGCGAGGTCTTTTTCAATGCGCTGCAGCACCTAATTTTACCCTCGCTGACGCTGGCATTTGTGCATCTCGGCATCGTGGCGCGTCAGGTCCGTTCCGCGATGCTGGAGCAGCTTAGCGAAGACTACATCCGCACGGCACGCGCCAGCGGCCTGCCCGGCTGGTATATCGTCCTGCGCTACGCCCTGCCGAATGCGATGATCCCGTCGATTACCGTGCTCGGGCTGGCGCTGGGGGATCTGCTTTACGGGGCCGTGCTGACCGAAACCGTCTTTGCCTGGCCGGGCATGGGCGCCTGGGTGGTGACGTCCATTCAGGCGCTCGATTTCCCCGCCGTGATGGGCTTTGCCGTCGTTGTTTCGCTGGCCTACGTGCTGGTTAATCTGGTGGTCGATCTGCTTTACCTGTGGATTGACCCGCGAATCGGGCGCGGAGGTGCCGAATGATGTTAACGCAGGAAACGCCCGTCCCGGTGAAAACCGCCAGACAACGCATCAACTGGGCAAAGCTGTTCTGGATGCTGCGCCAAAGTCCGCTCACGATCGTTGGCGGCGTCATAATGCTGGTGATGCTTTTCATTATGGTGGCCGCACCGTGGATCGTGCCGCACGACCCGAACGCGCTGGATCTGACCGCGCGCCTGCAGGCGCCGTCCGCGCAGCACTGGTTTGGTACCGACGAGGTGGGCCGCGATCTGTTCAGCCGCGTGCTGGCGGGCAGCCAGCAGTCCATTACCGCCGGGCTGGCGGTGGTGGTAATTGCGGGCGGCATCGGTTCGCTGCTGGGCTGTCTGTCCGGCGTGCTGGGCGGGCGCGGCGACGCCGTCATCATGCGGGTGATGGACATTATGCTCTCGATACCTTCCCTGGTGCTGACCATGGCGCTGGCCGCCGCGCTCGGGCCAAGCCTGTTTAACGCCATGCTGGCGATTGCGATTGTCCGCATTCCGTTTTACGTCCGCCTGGCGCGCGGCCAAACCCTGGTGGTGCGCCAGTTTACCTACGTGCAGGCGGCCCGCACCTTTGGCGCATCCCGCTGGCATGTGATCAGCTGGCACATCCTGCGCAACGCCCTGCCGCCGCTGATCGTGCAGGCGTCGCTGGACATCGGCAGCGCCATCCTGATGGCCGCCACGCTGGGGTTTATTGGCCTGGGCGCGCAGCAGCCGACCGCCGAATGGGGCGCGATGGTGGCCGTTGGCCGTAACTACGTTCTGGACCAGTGGTGGTACTGCGCGTTTCCCGGAGCGGCGATTTTGATAACCGCCGTGGGCTTTAACCTGTTTGGGGATGGCATCCGCGATCTGCTGGATCCGAAGTCAGGAGGTAAACAGTGATGACCGACATGGTTCTCAAGATTGAAGACCTGCATCTGAGCTTCCCGATTTTCCGCGGCGAGGTCCACGCGCTGAACCACGTCTCGCTGGAGATCGGCAGGGGTGAAATTGTCGGCGTGGTGGGCGAATCCGGTTCGGGTAAATCCGTGACCGCCATGCTCGCCATGCGTCTTCTGCCGGAAGGCAGCTACCGCATTCATCATGGTCAGGTGAAATTACTCGGCGAAAATGTCCTGACGGCGTCCGAGAAACAGCTTCGCCAGTGGCGCGGCGCAAAGGTCGCGATGATTTTTCAGGAGCCCATGACCGCCCTCAACCCGACGCGGCGGATTGGCAAACAGATGGTCGAGGTGATCCGCCAGCATCAACCGCTTTCCCGGCGTGAGGCGCAGCAGAAGGCGATTACCCTGCTGGAAGAGATGCAAATCCCGGACGCGAAAGCGGTCATGGCGCGCTATCCGTTTGAACTCTCCGGCGGCATGCGCCAGCGGGTGATGATCGCCCTTGCCTTCTCCTGCGAGCCGGAGCTGATCGTCGCCGACGAACCAACCACGGCGCTGGACGTCACCGTTCAGCTGCAGGTGCTGCGCCTGCTGAAGCACAAGGCGCGGGCCAGCGGCACCTCGGTGCTGTTTATCAGCCACGATATGGCCGTGGTGTCACAGCTCTGCGACAGAGTGTATGTAATGTATGCGGGCAGCGTGATCGAGAGCGGCACCACGCAAACGCTGATCCACCAGCCCGTGCATCCCTACTCTATTGGTCTGCTGCAGTGCGCGCCGGAAAACGGCCAGCCGCGCGCCCCGCTTCCCGCCATCCCCGGCACGGTGCCCAACCTCAGCCAGCTTCCGCAGGGATGCGCATTCCGCGAGCGCTGCTTTGCCGCCGGGGCGAAATGCAGCGAAACGCCGCGCTTAGCGCCCACTGGCGCAGAGGGCCAACAGGCCGCCTGCTGGTATCCACAACGGGAGAAAGCCCATGTCTGATGTACTGCTGGAACTGGATAGCGTGCACGTGAACTTTACGGCGCGCAAAAACTGGCTGGGTCGCGTGACGGAACGGGTCCATGCGCTCAACGGGCTCGACCTTGAGATCCGTCGGGGAGAAACGCTTGGCATTGTCGGGGAATCCGGCTGTGGGAAAAGCACGCTCGCCCAGCTGCTGATGGGCATGCTTAAGCCCAGCACCGGCGCCTGCCAGCGGGCGCATCACGCGGGCGGCATGCAGATGGTGTTTCAGGATCCGCTCTCCTCGCTTGACCCGCGCCTGCCGGTCTGGCGAATCATCACCGAGCCGGTGTGGGTGCAAAAGCGCAGCAGCGAGCGCGACCGCCGCCAGCTGGCTGAAAACCTGGCGCTGCAGGTGGGTATTCGCCCGGAATATCTCGACCGGCTTCCGCACGCCTTCTCCGGCGGGCAGCGCCAGCGCATTGCCATCGCCCGGGCGCTCTCGTCCGATCCGGATATCATCGTGCTCGATGAACCCACCAGCGCGCTGGATATTTCCGTGCAGGCGCAGATCCTCAACCTGCTGGTGACCCTTCAACAGCAGCGTAATCTGACCTACGTGTTGATCTCGCATAACGTCTCGGTGGTCCGGCACATGAGCGACCGCGTGGCGGTGATGTACCTTGGGCAGATTGTGGAGCTGGGCAGCGCCGCGCAGGTGCTTGGCGAGCCGCGCCATCCTTACACCCGCCTGCTGCTCGATTCGGTTCCGCGCACCGGTGAACCGCTGGATGAGACGCTGACCTTACGCAAAACGGAGCTTCCCGGCAACCGCCGTCTGCCCGAAGGCTGTTTTTTCCGCGACCGATGCCCGATGGCCGCGCAGGGGTGCGAACGTCCTCAGCCGTTACAGCCCTCTCGCGAGGGCCGTGACGTCCGCTGCTGGCGCAGTCTGGGTTAGATTTGCGCCATCCCGCCGTCCACGAACAGCTCGGTGGCGTTAATAAAGCTGGCCGCATCGGAGGCCAGAAACGCCACCGCTTTACCCACCTCACCCGGCGCGCCTAAACGGCCGAGCGGTACCTGAGCGGCCAGCGCGTCGTACAGCCCCTGGCGGTGTTCTTCCGGCACGAGGTCGCCGAGGCCAGGCGTTTTGATCGGGCCCGGGCTCACCACGTTGACGCGGATCCCACGACCCTGCAAATCCAGCGCCCAGGAGCGGGCAAAGTTACGCACGGCGGCCTTGCTGGCGCTATAGACGCTAAAGTTTGCCGTCCCCTTAATGGACACCGTCGAGCCGGTCAGAATAATCGAGGATCCGGCGGACAGCAGCGGCAGCGCCTTCTGTACCGTAAACAGCACCCCGCGGACGTTAGTGCCGAAAATCCGGTCAAACTGCTCTTCGGTTATCGCGCCCAGCGGCAGCATATCGCCGCCACCCGCATTGGCGAACAGAATATCGAGGCGGCCTTCTTCTTTGGCTATCCGGGCATAGACCTCGTCCAGGTCCGCCAGTTTTGACACGTCAGCGCGAATGCCCACTGCCGTTGAAGCGATTTCAGCCACCGCCGCTGACGACGTCCGGTGATGTACACCTTCGCGCCCTGTGCAGCCAGCTCCTGCGCCGTGGCAAGACCGATGCCGGTGCTGCCGCCGGTGACCAGTGCGATTTTTCCTGAGAGAGTCGTGTTCATGTCATTTACCTTTTGTTGGGTTTGCGTTGGACAAACTTTAGCCCTTGCGGGATTAGTGAAAAACCAGCAAAAATGAAAATGACTATTCACATACAGAAATAATCAGAGGGAGTCTCATGGATCAGCTCATGGCGATGCGCGCCTTTACCCGGGTGGTGGAAACCGGCAGCTTTACCCGCGCGGCGGACTCGCTGAACATGCCGATCGCCACGCTGAGCAAGCTGGTGAAATCGCTTGAGACGCATCTGGAGATACGCCTCCTGCACCGGACGACTCGCCGGGTGGTCGCGACGCCGGAAGGGATGGAATACTATGAAAAAGCGCTCAGGGTCTTGATAGATATCGAAGACATCGACACCGCGTTTCGCGTTTCCCGCGCGACGCCCAAAGGGCATTTGCGGGTTGACGTGGGCGGCTCCACCGCCCGGGACGTGCTCATCCCCCTGCTGCCGGATTATATGCAGCGCTATCCGGAAATCCGCATCGATCTTGGCGTGGCCGATCGTCCGGTGGATCTGATCAGCGGTAACGTAGACTGCGTGATCCGCGGCGGCCCGCTGGACGATTCGACCCTTATCGCTCGCCATATTGGCAACGCCGAAATGGTCACCTGCGCGACGCCGGGCTACCTGAAAAACCATGGCGTTCCAGCCTATCCACAGGAGCTGTGCAACGGCCACAAGCTCATTAGCTACCTCTCGCCCGTCACCGGGCGGGCGTTTCCCTTTCGCTTCAGAGAGAACGGCGAGACGCTGGAAATCAATATCCCCCATTATCTCGGCATAAATGAAAGTAATACCCACCTAGCGGCGGCCGTGGCAGGATTGGGGATCGTGCAGACATTTGAGTATTCGGCAAAGCCGTATTTACAGGCGGGAAAGCTGGCGCCGATCCTGGGCGACTGGCGCCCTGCCGCGTACCCGTTTCACGTGGTATACCCGCAGAACCGCCATCTGACGCACCGTCTAAAGGTGTTTATTGCCTGGCTGGCGGAGGTGTTTCCCGCCGCGCTGAAGGGATAGCCGGGCACCAGCCCGGCTGAGGCTTAGTTAAGCGTATAGTCCAGCGTAATTTCGGCTTTCAGTAGCTGCGAAACCGGGCAGCCCGCTTTGGCTTTCTGAATAATACCGTCAAACTGCTGAGGGGCGATGCCGGGAACGGTCACCTTGCTCTTCAGGGCAACCTTGGTGATGGCAAAACCACCGTCCGTTTTATCGAGGGAGACATCCGCGGTGGTATCAATGGCGTCGGCGGTATAGCCCGCTTCGCCGAGCATCAGCGACAGCGCCATCGAGAAGCAGGCCGCATGTGCCGCGCCGATCAGCTCTTCGGGGTTGGTCCCCTTTTCACCCTCAAAACGGGTATTAAAGCCATAAGGCTGTTGATTGAGAACGCCGCTCTCGGTGGAAACCGTTCCTTTACCGCGCTTAATGTCGCCAGACCAGTGTGCCGAACCGTGCTTATGAATAGTCATTCTTGCTCTCCTTTTGGCTTACAAAGGGTTAAGTATAGACTACGCATCTGACTGCCCCTGAAACACAGACAATTCCGGGACTTACACCTGCTGTACCGACAAAAAGGATAAACCTATGGCGCTAAAAATCAGGATGGCCGTTGCGATCGCTACCCTCGCTCTATCGTTGTCTTTGCAGGCGAAAACGCCCGAGAACTTTATCTATACCAGCTCCGGCGAGCTCGACGCGGCGTTCCCGCTCGTTGTGCGAAGCGATATCGGCGGCGTACAGATCGTCTACAACTGGCGCGCGCTTGAGCCTGAGAAGGATCGCTACGATTTCTCGCGCATTGAACGGGATCTCGCGCGTCTTAAGGCTGCCAGGAAAAAGCTTTTTATCCAGATTCAGGACCGTTTCTTTGAGGCGGACGCGCGCTACGTGCCGGATTATCTGATGCACGATAAGCAATACGGAGGCGGGATTGCGCCGCAGTTCGATAACCCCGGCGAAGGCAAGCCGGTCGGTTCAGGCTGGGTGGCGCGTCAGTGGGATCCCGAGGTGCGCCAGCGCTACCAGGCGCTGCTGGCCGCCCTCGCGAAACGCTTTGATGGCGAGGTATATGGCGTAAACCTGCCTGAAACCGCCATCGATCTTGACGAAAAAAATCTGCCCGCCGGATTTACCTGCGACAGCTATTTTGCGGGAGAAATGGAAAACCTGGCCTTTGCGCGCAAGGCTTTTCAGAAATCACACGTGGTGCAATACGTGAACTTCTGGCCGTGCGAATGGGATAATGACCACAACTACATGGGGCGTCTTTTTGCGTATGCCAGCGCCAACAGTGTCGGCCTCGGTGGGCCGGACATTGTTCCCAACCGCAAGGCGCATATGAAGAATGCCTATCCTTTCTTCCATAAAAATAAACAGACGCTGCCGCTTATCGCCATGGCGGTTCAGGAACCGACCCTGACCTATAAGAACCCTGAGACCGGCAAGCCCTTCACCAAAGCAGAATTTGATCGGTTCGCGGAAAATTATCTCGGGGCGGATATTATTTTCTGGAGCACGGCCTCCCCCTGGCTAAAGGCTAAGTAAACGACGGCAAACGCCGCGCTCATGCCAGATAGCGGGCCAGCTCATCAAGGAACGCCCGCAGCGCGGCAGGCTGGTATTCCCGGGACTGATAAATGCCATGGATGGCCAGCGGTTTCGGCTCCAGCGTCTCCAGTACCGGCACCAGTATTCCCTGCGCCAGCGCGGTTCGCGCCTCACGCTCCGGCAGCATGGCGATACCGCAGTGCTTAATCGCCGCGTCCATCAGCAGCGAAGAGATGCTGGCGCTCAGGTTGCCGCTGACGGCCACGCTCAGGCTCTCGCCTTCCGGCGTCAGGAAGTGCCAGGACTGCCCGGCAAAAAAGCTGTAGTGCAGGCAGTTATGCCGGGCTAGTTCTTCGGGGCTGCCGGGCGTGCCGTGCTGCGCCAGATAGTCCGGCGAGGCGCAAAGGACCGAGCGACACTCCCCCAGCCGACGGGCAATCATGCCGGGTTCAGGGTTATCCGTAATGCGTACGGCAACATCAATGCGCTCTCCCACCAGGCTGACCGGATGGTTGTTCACGTCCAGTTCGATGCGCAGCTGCGGGTAGCGCGAGAGCAGACCGGGCAGGACCGGCGCAATCAGGTGCATGGCGGTAAAGTGCGCGCAGGCCACCCGCAGGGTGCCAGACGGGAGATCTTTTTCCGACTGGCCTTCAATTTCCTGCGAGATCTGCGAGAGCGTCCGCGTTTTTTGCAGCACCTTTTCGCCTGCCGCGGTCAGCGTCAGCTTGCGCGTGGAGCGGTTTACCAGCCGCGTGCCCGCCCATTTCTCCATCTGTTCAAGGTAGCGGCTCACCATTGGGCGGGAAATACCCAGCGCCCGGGCCGCCGCGCTCAAACTTCCCAGCTCGCATATTCGGTTGTAAACCTGAGCGGCAATCACGCGATCCATATCAACTCCATCTGCTCGATTTATGAAACTAAGCATGTCTTGTTTCAGGAATTCTGGCAAATGCGAATTTCCGTACAATAGAGACATTCCTGAACAACAGAGACAACAGCATGAAATTCACTCACCTTGCCCTGCTTTCCACCCTTTTCACGCCGGCTGCTTTTGCCGCGCCGTTAAGCATTGATACCTATAACCCGCAGGAGAAAGGCATTTTCGCGGTCTCCTCCACGCTGGTTTCCGGCCCGAAAGAGGCGGTGCTGTTTGACGCGCAGTTCAGCGTGAAGGATGGCGAAGCGCTGGTAGAGAAAATTCGTCAAAGCGGTAAGACCCTGAACAAGATTGTGATCACCTCCGGCGATCCGGATTTCTATTTTGGCCTGCAGCCGCTGGTCAAAGCCTTCCCGAACGCCAAAGTGGTGGCCACGCAGCACGTGGTTGATCACATCAAGGCTACCAAAGACGCCAAGCTCGCCTTCTGGGGTCCGCAGATGAAAGACGGCGCGCCAACGGAGCTGGTCGTCCCGCAGGTGCTCGCCTCCACCACGTTTATGGTTGACGGGGAGAAGATCGACATCGAACAGCCTGACAGCTATGCGGCCTATGTATGGATCCCGTCCGCAAAGACCATCCTCGGCGGCACTGGCGTAGCCTGGGGGATTCACGTCTGGACGGCGGACACCCAGACAGCGGAAAGCCGTAAGCAGTGGCAGGAAACGCTGGTGAACATGGCGGCGCACAAACCCGAGCGCGTGATCCCGGGTCACTATCTGGGTACCCCGCCAGCCGGGACGGGTGCGATTGATTTTACCCGTGACTATCTCCAGCGCTTTGAAAAGGCCTTGTCCGTTCATAAAGATTCTGCGGGCGTCATCAGCACCCTGAAAAAACAGTATCCGAATCTGGCTGAAGAGAGCTCACTGGAATTAAGCGCTAAGGTGAATACCGGCGAAATGAAGTGGTAATTTAAACGCTGCTCCTGCTATTTTTTCGAGATAGCAGGAGCACCGTCATAATATTCTCTCAGCGCCACGTCGATTTACCCCCGCATTTCAAAAGCACACAAAAGCATACACTTATGTCATTTTTATTTCTAAGATGAATCTGAGCCACAACCGTGAAAATATTTGCCATTCTGTTTGTGAATTAAATTTTTTGCGAGCCGTACCATTAAACAGACAACGACACGGAGGCAGCATGTTTACTTATTACCCGGCAAATACCGCAGCAGCACAACCTGAACTCGTTAACGCGATTGCACAGGGTCTTCACGCCGAACACGGTGCTGTGACTGAAGATGACATTTTGATGGAACTCACTAAGTGGGTGGAATCCACAGATAATGACATCCTCAGTGACATCTACCAGCAGACCATTAACTACGTCGTCAGCGGGCAAAACGCACCCTTGTAAAAACCTGCTAAGCTGGATCTGCAACCTAAGGGGTTACATTTCGTTTGCGTAAGCAAACTGGTCCTTAAAACTATCAACAGGATTGAGGAGTTAATATGAAATCGAACCGTCAGGCACGCCATATTCTGGGACTGAACTACAAGCTTTCTAATCAGCGCAAAGTGGTGATTGAAGGCGACCACGAAACCCAAGTCACTCACGCCACCGGCAGAAAACGCCACGCGGGCAAGTAAGTTCCAGACTGAGATCCAGAACACCATCGGTAATCCCGGTGGTGTTTTTGTTTATGTGTTGCGGTAATTAATATTTAGCTCCTTTATAATACCGCCGGACCGCACCCCATCGCACAGGCCAGAAAGATGACAAACAGCAGTGTCAGGGACGGATCTTCATAAAAAGAGTGAGTGACATGGACAACAAACTGAAAAAACATCGTTCCTTATACATCCCATACGCCGGACCGGTTTTACTCGAATTCCCCCTGCTCAACAAAGGCAGCGCCTTCAGCATGGAAGAGCGCAGCAGCTTTAACCTGCTGGGTTTACTGCCCGAAGTGGTTGAAACCATTGAAGAACAGGCAGAGCGCGCGTGGATCCAGTATCAGGGTTTCAAAACGGAAATCGACAAACACATCTACCTGCGCAACATTCAGGACACCAACGAAACCCTCTTCTATCGCCTGGTGCAAAACCATCTCGAAGAGATGATGCCGGTGATCTACACCCCGACGGTGGGTGCCGCCTGCGAGCGTTTCTCCGAGATCTACCGCCGCTCCCGCGGGGTATTCATCTCTTATCAGAACCGTCACAACATGGACGATATTCTGCAGAACGTGCCGAACCACAATATCAAAGTGATTGTGGTGACCGACGGCGAACGTATTCTTGGCCTCGGCGACCAGGGCATTGGCGGGATGGGGATCCCTATCGGTAAACTCTCTCTGTATACCGCCTGCGGCGGCATCAGCCCGGCGTATACCCTGCCGGTGGTGCTGGACGTCGGCACCAACAACCAGCAGCTGCTCAACGACCCGCTCTATATGGGCTGGCGCCATCCGCGTATTACCGACGACGAGTACTATCAGTTTGTCGACGACTTCATCCAGGCCGTGAAGCACCGCTGGCCGGACGTGCTGCTGCAGTTTGAAGACTTTGCGCAGAAAAACGCGATGCCGCTGCTGAACCGCTATCGCGATGAGATCTGCTCCTTTAACGACGATATCCAGGGCACCGCAGCCGTCACGGTGGGTACGCTTATCGCCGCCAGCCGTGCAGCGGGAAGCCAGCTGAGCTACCAGAAAATCGTCTTCCTTGGCGCAGGCTCCGCGGGCTGCGGTATTGCCGAGCAGATTATCGCCCAGACGCAGCGCGAAGGCTTAAGCGAAGAACTGGCCCGCTCCCGCGTCTTTATGGTGGACCGTTTCGGCCTGCTGACCGACGGCATGCCGAACCTGCTGCCGTTCCAGACGAAGCTGGTGCAGAAACGCGACAACCTGAAAAACTGGGATACCGACAACGAAGTCCTTTCCCTGCTGGACGTGGTGCGCAACGTGAAGCCGGATATTCTGATCGGCGTTTCCGGGCAAACTGGTCTCTTCACTGAAGAGATTATTCGCGAGATGCACAAGCACTGCGAGCGCCCTATCGTGATGCCGCTGTCTAACCCGACGTCCCGCGTGGAGGCGACGCCGCAGGACATCATCGCCTGGACCGAAGGTAATGCGCTGGTGGCCACCGGCAGCCCGTTCGATCCGGTGGTGTGGAAGGATAAAACCTATCCGATTGCCCAGTGCAACAACTCTTATATCTTCCCGGGAATTGGTCTGGGCGTGATTGCGTCCGGCGCGTCCCGCATCACCGACGAAATGCTGATGTCGGCGAGCGAGACCCTGGCGGGCCACTCGCCGCTGGTCAACGACGGCGAAGGTCTGGTTCTGCCTGAGCTGAAGGACATTCACAAGGTGTCGCGCGCTATCGCGTTTGCAGTGGGTAAAATGGCGCAGCAGCAGGGCGTGGCGGTGAAAACCTCTGCCGACGCGCTGCAGCAGGCCATCGACGACAACTTCTGGAAGCCTGAATACCGCAGCTATCGCCGTACGTCGATTTAAAATGTGAGTGGGCCACTGGCCCACTTATTTTTTGCCAGGTTGCCAGCTTTTATCTATCCGCGGTTCACCGTAATGCTCCTGCCGATGACAGTTAGGGCAAAGGGCAATAGCATTGTCTACGTTGTCTTCCCCATTTTCTGATAGCGGAATAATGTGATGAACTTCTAAATAATATCTCCCATCCTTCGTACGCTGAAATGGCGCGGGGGCATCACAACATTCACATTTATTTTGAGCTCTGAGGAGTACTTCGGCCACCACATCGGGATTACGATCGTAACGCCAGACGGAAACCTGTTTTTTCGCCGGATGAACAGACGCATTTTGCAGCCGCTTTCGTCTTTCCTCAGATTGTAGTTTTAACGCCTTGCTGACTTTGTCGTAAAAGTCGTTTTCATCGCGGCCTGGAATATCTTCGCAGTCCACTCGCTGTTGGTTAAGTTGTTCCTTGAGGATGGCAATAACCGTCGCGTCCAGAGGCTTCTGGAATGTTCTTCCTGTTTGAGCGAAGTGATTCATGAAGCGATCCCAACGGGATTCTTTGCCCGCTGGAGGCAGAACTTTGCTTAGTTCGTGGCGATCAAGCGTAATAAAATCATCTAGCTTAGACACATCGCTCAACTGCACACGATGGGGGTAAACGTTTCCCTCCTCGAAATCGATCCCTTCAATACGGTAAAGTCCGCAAAGCTGGTATCCCACAGATTTATGAACATTTTGGATGACAAAGACAAAGTCGCCTGTTTTTACATTACTCAGCTTTTTCTCACTACCTGGACTAACACCATAGCCCTTGTTGTAATCAAAATTGCTGGAATTAGATGCACTGTGATAGGCGTAATAATAGGCCATACGCTCAACCTCCTTTTGGTTTCATAATGAAGGGTATCGGCATAATGACAAAAATCTTAACGTGCATTCATGTGACATTCGATTATACTTTCGACACACATTAACCCACTGAATATATAAGGAGGCCAATTATGCTGTATCGTGAAATTTTCAATGTTTCACATACATTTGGTGATCGCACCCGCTCAAGTGTTATCGGTATCGTGCTGCGATAACTTCGGCTTGAGCGAAGACACCAACCCCTAAAATCCCTTCTCTCGGGCTTACTGAGTTATCGTCAGCGATGTTTGACGAGGCATAAACATGCCTGTAACTCTTGGGTAAGCAACAATGAGCACTTTACTCACTGCACAATCTTTACGCGTTGATACGGCGTTTGGCACGCTCTTCGACTCACTCTCCTTTACGCTGAAAAAAGGCGACCGCATTGGCCTGCTGGGCGATAACGGCTGCGGTAAAAGTACGCTGCTGAAGGTGCTGGACGGCACGGATTCCCCCGCCGCCGGAACGGTCTCGCTGGCCGGGCATTGCCTGATGGCGCGCGTGGAGCAACATCTCCCGGACGCTATTTTACCGCTCACCATGCTGGATGCCGTCCTCGCACAGCTACCTTTTGCTGAGCGCGATAGCCTGCGCTGGAAAGCCGAAACGCTGCTGGCAGGCATGGGCTTTACGCCGCAGGATATGATGCTGCACTCCGCCACGCTGAGCGGCGGGCAGCACACCCGCCTGCTGCTGGCCCGGGCGCTGATTCACGAGCCGGACCTGCTCCTGCTGGATGAACCCAGCAACCACCTGGACCTGCCGACCATGCTCTGGCTGGAGCACTTTTTACAGACCTGGTCGGGCAGCTTTGTGCTGGTCTCGCATGACAGACAGCTGCTGGATGCCGTCACCAACGGCAGCTGGATCCTGCGCGATAAAACGCTGCACTACTTTGCCCTTCCCTGCACGGCGGCACGTCAGGCGCTGGAAGCCAAAGATGAGACCGACGCGCAGCGCCACAAGGCGGAGCAAAAGGAGATCGACCGCGTGACCGCCAGCGCCAAACGTCTGGCGACCTGGGGCAAGGTTTACGACAACGAAGACCTGGCCCGCAAAGCCAAACAGATGGAAAAACAGGTCGAACGGCTCAAAGAGAGCCAGACCGCGCTCACGGCGGGCAGCCCGTGGACGTTAACCCTGCGCGGCGACGCGCTGCGGGCTGACCGTCTGCTGGAGATGGAAAACCTCGGCGTCCCGCCCGCGCCTGGGCTACCGCCGCTGTTTAGCATCGAAACGGCGCGGCTGAAAAGCGGCGATCGCGTGGCGATTGTCGGTCGTAACGGCTGCGGTAAATCGTCGTTGATGAAGCTTATCTGGCGACATTTTACGGATGAACCGGCGGACTGCGGGCTGAAAATCCATCCGCGCGTCTCGCCGGGCTACTACGACCAAACGCTGCATCAGCTGCCGGATGACGCCACGCTGCTCGACGCGCTGGAGCCTTTTGCACCGGATCCGCAGAACCGCAAAATGGCGCTCATCAGCGCCGGGTTCCCGTGGTCCCGCCATGGGCAGAAAGTCAGCACGCTCAGCGGCGGCGAACGCTCGCGCCTGCTGTTCGTGGGCCTGACGCTTGCCCGCTACAGCCTGCTGATGCTGGATGAGCCCACCAACCACCTGGACATGGAAGGCAAAGAGGCGCTGGCGCAAACCCTTCAGCAGTTCGAAGGCGGCGTGCTGCTGGTCAGCCATGACCGTCAGTTAATTAGCCAAAGCTGCAACCGTTTTTGGCTGATTGAAGAGGGAAAACTGAGCGAGTGGCACGATGCAGAAGCGGTGTTTGAGCGGCTGCGTGAACGCGCGGGGCTGGTGACAGCCACTGCGCCCGCTGTCGCCGCGACGGTTCACCCCTCGCCGCATGACGATCTGCTTGAGCGGCTGATCGCGCTGGAAACGCTGCTGGAAGACGATCTGGCGCGCAAGCCGAAGCATCAAAAGCCGCAGCTCCAGGCACAATGGCGTAAAGAGATTGAGGAGATAGAAGCCCAGCTGTAAGTCTGCGCCCGGCGAGCGCCTCGCCGGGCCAGCATTTTCCCCCTTAATTATTAGAGGATCGCCGTATTCTTAATCTGAAATCGAATCAAATGATGACATTATGTTGCCGCAGCCTTGCATTACCAGGCTAATGTATTAATCCTTAAGGGGTATTACACCTGCTATGCAGATTCTTATCATGAACAAGGAGATACACATGAAGGCTGCTGTTGTCACTCAGGACCACCAGGTCAACGTCACCGAAAAAACCTTACGCCCGCTTAAGCATGGGGAAGCCCTGCTTAAGATGGAGTGCTGTGGCGTATGCCATACCGATCTTCACGTGAAGAACGGTGATTTTGGCGACAAGACCGGGGTTATCCTGGGCCATGAAGGAATTGGTATCGTGAAAGAAGTCGGCCCTGGCGTGAAGTCGCTGAAAGTCGGCGACCGCGCAAGCGTGGCCTGGTTCTTTGAAGGCTGCGGCCACTGCGAATACTGTAATTCCGGCAACGAAACCCTGTGCCGTGACGTGAAAAACGCCGGTTACTCTGTTGACGGCGGCATGGCGGAAGAGTGCATCGTCACCGCGGATTACGCGGTAAAAGTGCCGGACGGTCTGGATTCGGCGGCGGCCAGCAGCATTACCTGCGCTGGCGTGACCACCTACAAAGCGGTGAAGGTGTCGGGTATTAAGCCGGGCCAGTGGATTGCGATTTACGGTCTGGGCGGGCTGGGCAACCTCGCGCTGCAGTACGCCAAAAACGTCTTTAACGCCAAAGTCATCGCCCTTGACGTGAACGACGAACAGCTGAAGCTGGCGGCCAGCATGGGCGCGGACCTCACCATCAACTCCCGCAGCGAAGATGCCGCTAAAATTGTGCAGGAAAAAACCGGCGGCGCGCATGCCGCAGTCGTCACTGCCGTCGCAAAAGCGGCCTTCAACTCGGCGGTAGATGCCGTGCGTGCCGGTGGCCGCGTGGTCGCGGTTGGCCTGCCGCCGGAAGCGATGAGCCTCGATATTCCGCGTCTGGTGCTGGACGGCATTCAGGTGGTGGGTTCGCTGGTCGGTACCCGTCAGGATCTGCAGGAGGCCTTCCAGTTTGCGGCCGAGGGCAAAGTGGTACCTAAGGTCACGATGCGTCCGATCGAGGACATCAACGCCATCTTCAAAGAGATGGAACAGGGCCAGATCCGTGGCCGTATGGTGATCGACTTACGTTCATAATCGTCCACCGTTCATCACCGCTCCTCTCCGGAGCGGTTTTTTTATAGCCATTTTCCGGCAATCCTTATCTTAATTCCTTTGTTCCCTTGTTTTCCCCCGCGCCCGATGATGAATCCGACGCTAACAAGAAGATAACAAAGGAATTCACCATGCAAACCCCATTTCGTCTGCCGCTGCTGACGGCGCTGATTCTGACGACCACCGCAGCCTGGTCCGCCGATGCGCCGGTCAAAGGCGGCACGCTGATTTATCTGGAGCAACAGGCGCACACCAACCTCTATCCGCCCGCCGGCGGCTTCTACCCGAACGGCGGCATTCTGAACCAGATCACCGACAAACTGACGTGGCAAAACCCAAAGACGCTGCAGGTCGAACCGTGGGTGGCCGAAAGCTGGACCACCAACGCCGATAAAACCGAATACACCTTTAAAATTCGCCCGGGGATCACCTTCTCCGACGGCACGCCGCTGGACGCCAACGCCGTAGCGAAAAACTTTGATACCTACGGCTTAGGTAACAAGGCGCAGCGCCTGCCGGTGTCAGAAGTGATCAATAACTACGATCGCAGCGAAGTGGTCGACCCGCTGACCGTGAAGTTCTACTTCAAAAAACCGTCGCCGGGGTTCCTGCAGGGCACCGCCACGATTGGCTCGGGTCTGGTCTCGCTCAGCACGCTGAAGCGCAACTTTGAAGAGCTGGGTGACGCCCGGCATATCATCGGCTCTGGCCCGTTTGTGGTGAAAGACGAGAAGCTGGGGCGCGAAGTGACGCTGGAAGCGCGAAAGGACTACCAGTGGGGGCCCAAAAATCTGGCGCAGCAGGGGCCAGCCAATCTTGATGGCATCAAGTTTATCGTGACTCAGGAAGACAGCGTGCGCATCGGCGCTCTGCTGGCCGGTCAGGCGGATTTTATTCGTCAGGTCCAGGCGTATGACGAAAAGCAGGCGACAGACCAGGGCTATAAAATCTACGCTGCCCCAACGCGCGGGGTGAACGACAGCATCAGCTTCCGCCCGGATAACCCGCTGGTCTCCGATATTCGCGTGCGCCAGGCGCTGCTGCATGCCACCAATGCAAAACAGGTGGTTGAGACCCTCTTCTCGGCCAACTATCCGCAGGCGAAGTCGGTGATTGCCGATTCCGCCGCTGGCTTTGTCGATCTCAGCGACAAATTGTCCTTTGACCCGGCAAAAGCTAACCAGCTGCTGGACGAGGCGGGCTGGAAAGCAGGCAGCGACGGGATCCGCGCCAAAGACGGCCAGCGGCTGGCGCTGACGGTATATGAATCCCTGCCGCAGCCGCAAAACAAAGAGGTGCTGCAGCTGGTTGCCCAGCAGTGGCGTCAGGTGGGCGTGGCGCTGAGCGTGAAAGCCGGTGACGCAGGCAGCCGCACGCTGGATAACCTTGACCCGCTGAAAACCCCGTTAACCGTCTCCGAAGTGGGCCGCGCCGATCCGGACGTGGTGAAGAGCATGTTCTACCCCGCTAACCGCGACGCCCTGCTGCAAAAAGGCGGCTCCAGCGACAAGGTCAAAAGCTTCCGTGACGACAAGCTGAATGCGCTGCTGGTGAATATCTCCTCAGAGGTTGATCCGCAAAAACGCCTGCAGCTGACCGGCGATGCCCAGCGCTATCTGCTGGATAACGCCTACGTCATTCCGATTTTCGAGGAGCCGCAGGTCTTTGCCGGTGCGCCGTGGCTGAAAGGCGTGAATTTTGAAGCGGTCGGCCGCCCGTCGTTCTACGGCGCGTGGCTTGAGAAACACTGAGGAGCTGACGATGCGCCACGCACTTCTTCAACGCTTTGGGCACGGGCTGCTGGTGCTGTGGGCCGCCTTTACCCTCTCGTTCGTGTTGCTCCAGGTGCTGCCGGGCGACGCGGTGCTGATTAAATTTCAGAACCCCGACCTGGGCTTAAGCCCGGCGCAAATCGAGGAGATGCGCGTGGCCTACGGTGCGGACAGCCCGCTGTGGCAGCAGTACGGCCACACGCTGCTGGCGATGCTGCGAGGAGATTTCGGCTACTCGTTACAGGCAGGCGTGCCGGTCAGCGAGCTGATTGCCAGCAATCTGCCGGATACCCTGAGCCTCGCCCTGCCCGCCTTTTTACTCGCGGTTCTGCTGGCGTTTGCGCTGGCCTTTGCGTCGCGCCTGCCGGGTCTGCGCTGGCTAAGTAATACCCTCCAGTCTCTACCGGTCCTGTTTATCTCCTTACCGACGTTCTGGCTGGGGATTGCCCTCATCCAGCTCTTTTCTTTCCAGCTGCGGCTGATCCCGGTGATTAACCCGACGCCGCTGCAGGGGTTGATCCTGCCGATCGTGACCGTCGCGATCCCGATCTCCGCCCCGCTGGCGCAAATCCTGATGCGCAGCCTGGACCAGGTGGCGACGCAGCCGTTTGTCGCCGTGGCCCGCGCCAAAGGGCTGAGTGAAACCGCCGTCCTGTGGCGTCACGTCACCGGCAACGCCCTGCTGCCGGTACTCAATATTGCCGGGCTGCTGCTGGGCGAGCTGATTGCCGGAGCGCTAATCACCGAAACCGTATTTGGCCGCAGCGGGCTCGGGCAGCTGACCCAGCAGGCGGTAAATAACCAGGACATCGCCGTGCTTCAGGCGGTGGTGATGATTTCCGCCCTCGGCTTTGTCCTGATCAATCTGCTGGTGGACCTGCTGATGCCGCTGCTGGATCCCCGTCTGCAAACCGTTACCGGAGGTGCATCATGAGCCTGGTCGATTATGCTGCCGCGGCGCGAAAACGCGTTCCCGGCTGGCAGGGCGTCGCGTGGCAGCCGGGACTGTGGCTGGCGTGGGCGGTGATTATTCTCGCGATTTTTGCCGCCGTAGCCCCCGGCCTGTTAACCCACTACAGCCCGATTGAGGGCATCGCCGGAGCGCAACGTCTGGCGCCGCAGGCGGGCCACTGGCTCGGCACCGATCAGCTTGGCCGCGATGTTTACACCCGTATTGTGTACGGTGCGTCCCACTCCCTGAGCGCGGCGCTCGCTGCCGTCACGATGGGGCTGGTGGTGGGCACCGGTCTCGGGGTGATCGCCGGGGCGTTCGCCGGACGCGTCGAGTCTTTCCTGATGCGTTTTGTCGACGTGCTGTTGTCCATTCCGTCTCTGCTGCTCTCGCTGACGGTCATTATTCTGCTCGGGTTTGGCACCGTTAATGCTGCGATTGCCGTCGGCGTGGCCTCCATTGCCAGCTTCGCCCGCCTCGCGCGCGGTGAAGTGGTGCGCATCCGCCATACGGATTATGTCGAGGCAGCGTTCGGCAGCGGCGGGACGTTCCTGGCGGTGCTGTGGCGACACATCCTGCCCAATGCCTTAACCGCCGTCCTCGCCTTTGCCACGCTGCAGTTTGGTCAGGCCATTCTGGCCCTCTCCACGCTGAGCTTTCTCGGCTACGGTACCCCGCCGCCCGTACCAGAATGGGGTTTATTGATCGCCGAAGGCCGTAACTATCTCTCTACCGCATGGTGGCTAACCACCTTCCCCGGCGTGGTCGTCATCGCCGTGGTGCTTGCCACCAACCGTATCAGCCAGCAGTTCAGCGGAGGCCTGAAATGACCGTACTCTCGGTAGAAAACCTGACCATCAGCTACCGTACCGCGCGCCGGTGGCGCGAGGTGGTACATAACGTCAGCTTTACCCTCAGGCGAGGGGAAATGCTGGCCTTTGTCGGCGAATCCGGATCCGGCAAAACGACCACGGCACAGGCAATCATCGGTCTGCTGGCGGATAACGCCCGGCGCGATGCGGGGAAAATCATTCTCAACGGCGAGGAGATTAGCCAGTGGTCAGCGAAGCGTCTCGATACCCTTCGCGGGGCGCGAATCAGCCTGGTTCCGCAGGATCCGGGTAATTCACTCAATCCGGTGAAGACGATCGGCGTGCAGGTCGGGGAAATTATTCAGCTGCACCAAAAGGTAACGGCTCTCCAGCGTGACGAGCAGGTGCTCGCCCTGCTGAGAAAGGTCGGCCTGAGCCACCCCGAACAGCGCATGACGCAGTATCCGCATCAGCTCTCCGGCGGGATGAAACAGCGCGTGCTGATTGCCATCGCCATTGCCCTGCGCCCGGACGTGATCGTTGCCGATGAGCCCACCAGCGCGCTGGACGTGACGGTGCAAAAACGCATTCTCGATCTGCTGGATATCCTGCGCCGGGAATCGGGTACTGCGGTTCTGTTTGTCACCCACGATCTGGCCCTGGCCGCTCAGCGCGCGGACAGGCTGCTGGTGTTTCGCAACGGTGAAGTTCAGGAGCACGGCGACACCGCCGACATCGTTCGCACGCCGCAGCACGCCTACACCCGTCAGCTGCTGAGCGATCTTCAGGGCCAGCGCCTGACCATCGCCCCGGTAGCGGGCCTTCCGCTGGCGTCACCGGCCATTCGCGCCCGCGCCATCAGCAAACGGTTCTCGCTGGGTAAAGGTCATCAGCTTCAGGCGCTGGATCGGGTGACGTTTGACGTCAGGCGCGGCAGCACGCATGCGCTGGTCGGTGAATCCGGCTCCGGGAAAACCACCCTCGCCCGTATTTTGCTGGGTTTTGAACAGGCGGATAACGGGCAGGTCATTATTGATGACATTGATGCCACCGCGCTCAGCCGCGAGGCCCGCCGTCAGCTGCGCCAGAAGATCCAGTTTGTTTACCAGAATCCGTTCGCCTCTCTCGACCCGCGTCAGACGCTGTTCGAGATCATCGAAGAGCCCCTGAAGAACTTTTCTCGCCTCGCCAAGGCGGAGCGAAAGGCCCGGGTGGAGACCGTGGCGCAGCGGGTTGCCCTGCCCGTCGAACTCCTGACCCGCACCGCCAGAGAGCTTTCAGGCGGGCAGCGCCAGCGCGTAGCCATCGCCCGGGCGCTGATCCTGGAGCCGACCATTCTGGTGCTGGACGAAGCCACCTCCGCGCTGGACGTCACCGTCCAGGCGCAGATCCTGGCGCTGCTTCAGCAGCTGCAGCAGCAGTTGGGATTAACCTACCTGTTCATCACGCACGATCTCTCTACCGTTCGCCGGATCGCCCACAGCGTCACGGTGCTGCGCAGCGGTCAGGTGGTCGAACACGGTGACGTCGAGACCTTATTCACGTCACCGCAGAACGACTATACCCGCGAGCTGATTGCCGCCATTCCCCATTTTTCACCCGCTACGGAGGAGTTCGCATGACGCGAAAACGCCTGGGATTTTTCACCCGCCTGCTTGACGACGCCACGCCGAAAGAGCGCTATCGACTGGCTACAGAACAGATCCGCCACGCTGAACGCCACGGTTTTGACAGCGCCTGGATTGCCCAGCACCACTTCCACGAAAGTGAAGGCGGCCTGCCGTCGCCGCTGCTGTTTCTGGCCCACGTTGCGGCGCACACCGAAACCATCCGCCTGGGCACGGCCATCATCACCCTTCCGATGGAAAACCCGCTGCGCGTGGCGGAAGATGCGGCGGTGCTGGATTTACTCGCCGATGGACGTCTCGAAGTCGGCTTTGGTTCGGGCGGCACGCCGACCTCTTTCCTGCCGTTCGGACTGACGTTTGAACAGCGCGGCACGGCCTTTGCCGACCATTTACATGTGATCCAGAGCGCCTGGCGCGGGGATTCGCTTACCCATCCGGATAACCACCTCTACCCGCCAGCGCCACAGCTGGCTGACAGGATCTGGATTGCCACCTTTTCCGTCGACGGCGCCGCTCGCGCCGCGCGGGCCGGACACGGTTTGATGCTCTCCCGCACGCAGCCGCGTCCGGCAGACCAGTTGGATCTCACGCTCGACGCGATCCAGAACCCGATTGTGGATGCCTACCTTGAGGCCCTGCCTGCCGGTATCACACCACGTATTCTGGCCTCCCGTACGGCATTCGTCGCCGACAGCGATGACTATGCGCTGAAGGTTGCGACGCCGGGTCTCACCAGACAGGCCCAGCAGCATCGCGCTGCCGGACACGCGGTTAAAGGTGACACCGTCACTGATTTTCGTCGCCAGTTCGACGCCCACATCGGTTCGCCCGAGACGGTGCTGCGTTCGCTGCAGGCCGATTCCGTTCTCCGGCGCGCCACGGACATCTCATTCCAGGTCCATTCGGTCGAGCCCACCCATCGCGACACCCTGCGCTCTATCGAACTGATCGCCGAACATATTGCCCCCCACATCCTTTGAGGAGACACCTATGTCATTAAGTCAGGACATTCTCGCCGAGCTGGCGGAAATCAAACCCGGTTCCCCTCTGGCAGAGGCGCGCGCCACGCGGGACGCCGCCACGCGCCACGCCCAGGGCAGCTACGAAATCTTATTTACTCAGCAGGATAGCGATTTTGCGCTGGACGAGCGCTTTGCCGTCGCGGCAAAAGTTGCGAGGTGGCACAACGCGGAGGCGCTGGCCGCGCACTATGCGGGGTTTGGCCTGGCAGACCCGACCTCAGACCGTCTGACCCCGGCGCTCAATTTCGCGCGCCTGCTGACCTTCTCCCCCGTCGAAGCCACGCCGACATCGTTAAGGGCGCTGACCCAGGCGGGTTGGAGCAAGAAAGGCATCGTGACGCTGGCGCAGCTTATCGCCTTTGTCAGCTTCCAGAGCCGACTGATTGCCGGGCTGCGGCTGCTGAACGACAGGCCCGTCGCCACAAGCGATGCGCCGTTGGCGGCAGCCGTCTGGCACACGACCGCCACCACGGCCACCGGGAAGGCGGCTCCCGTCGCCTTCACCCAGCAGGAGCTGGGCTGGGAGCCGTGGATCGCCGCCAAACCGCTGGCGGATTTTCGTGATGACGAGGTTGCTATACTGGCGAAGTTTGGCCACACCGATTCCGACTATTTCCGCCTGCTGGGGCGCAACCTGCCGGTGCTTGAACAGCGCACGCTAACGGATAAAGGGATTTTTTATACGCCTGGGGGGTTGCCGCGCGCCGAGCGCGAGCTGGCCGCAACGGTCGCCAGTAAAATTAACGGCTGCATCTACTGCGCATCTGTCCATGCGCGGAAAGCCAGCCAGCTGTCAAAGGATGACGCGGCGGTAGAGGCCCTGCTGGCCGTGCGTCCGGGACAGTCCCTGAGCGAGGGGCAGTCTGCGCGCTGGCAGGCGGAGATTAATTTTGCGGCAGCGCTGTCGGTTACGCCGCCGGCCGCCACGCCGCTGCACCTTGCCGCGCTGGAAAAAGAGGGGCTGGACACCTTAGCCCAGCTTGATCTGGTGCAGTCCGCCGCGTTCTTCGCCTGGGCCAACCGCCTGATGCTGACCCTGGGCGAGCCCTGGCTTGCCTGACTTCCATCAGGCTAGCGCGCGAGCGTTAGCCTGAGCCTGCCTGGCCCGCAGGTAACCGTAGATCAGTAATGCACTCATGGCCGAGAACGAGAGTAACGCCGCAGGCAGCGTGACGTAGCGCCAGCTAAAGCCGAGGGTAATCATCATCCCGCCAAAGTACGCCCCGATCGCACTGCCGAGATTAAACGCCATCTGCCCTCCGGCCGCCCCCAGCATCTCGCCGCCCTTCGCATTTTGCAGAAGCAAAATTTGCAGCGGTGCAGAGAGCGCGAACAGCCCGGCGCAGCAGATAAAGCCCATCACCAGCGAGGCCGTTTTCAGTTCGCCCAGGGCGAAAAGCAGCAGCAGCGAGGCGACAATCACCATGTCGGTAGTCGCCGCAATGCGCAGCGGGCTAAAGCGCCCCGAGAGCTTGCCGCTCAACAGATTGCCCAACACCATGCCAAGGCCCATCAGCATCATGATGATCGTCATCATGCCTTCGGAAAAGCCAGAAACGTTGACCATAAACGGCTTAACGAAGCTGAACCACGCGAACACACCGGCGTTACCAAACATGGTGGCGGCAAAAATCAGCCAGGGCTCCGGTTTCTTCAGGAACTGGAACTGCTCGGTCAGTTTAATTTCTGATTTATCATGAATGTCCGGCACCCAGATCAGCACCGAGAGGATCACCAGCGCATCGAACAGGGCTATCAGGAAAAAGGTATAACGCCAGCTGAACTGGTGCCCCAGCCAGGTGCCGAGCGGCACACCCACCAGGTTGGCGACGGTCATTCCGGCGATCATCCCGGCCACCGCGACCGTCACCTTCCCCGGCGGCGCAATTTTAGACAGAATAATCGCCCCGACGCCGAAAATCGCGCCGTGCGGGAAACCAGAAATCAGCCGCCCCAGCGCCAGCCAGAAATAAGACGTAGAAAACGTAAACAGGGCGTTGCCAACAGCGCACATCGCCACCAGAAACAGCAGCGTGGTTTTTAACGAGAACTTGCCGGAGAAGAGCGCCACAATCGGGGCGCCAATCACCACGCCGAAGGCATAAAACGAGATCATATTCCCGGCGGAGGGAATCGAAATACCGGTGTCATGCGCCAGCTCGGTTAACACGCCCATGATGCCAAATTCAGCCATGCCCAGGCCAAATGTGCCAAGCGCCAACGAAAATATTGTCTTTTTCATACCTCAACCACGGGTTAATCACTCGCAGCGGGCATTATTGAATAATCTTGTATGGTGAGCCAGTTCAAATCAGATGGCTGACAGGTTAATCCATTAATTCAGGTGGATTACACTTCATAGTGCGGCCTCGCTTTTTCCACGCCGGACAACCTGAGGATGACAATCATGGGAAGCAAAAAGAAAACCCCTGTCGCTGTTGATGTCGTATCGAATGCACCGCTTAAGACCAAAGAGTATGAAAAAGAGCTCCGCCGCCTGCACGTCGAACTGGTTAAGCTCCAGCAGTGGGTCGTCGCCAAAGGGTTAAAAGTGTGTATTGTTTTTGAAGGACGCGATGGTGCTGGCAAAGGCGGCACCATTAAAGCGATCACCGAGCGCGTCAGCCCGCGCGTGTTTCGCGTTGTTGCGCTCCCTGCCCCAACGGAAAAAGAAAAAAGCCAGCTCTACTTCCAGCGCTATGTGCCCCACCTGCCTTCGGCGGGTGAAATCGTGATCTTCGATCGCAGCTGGTATAACCGCGCGGGCGTGGAACGAGTGATGGGGTTCTGCACGGAAGAACAGGCGGAGAAATTTTTAGACGGCGCGCCGGTCATGGAAAAAGCGATGGTCGATGCCGGGATTATCCTGCTGAAGTACTGGCTGGAGGTGACGCCGAAAGAGCAGGAGCGCCGCCTGCGCGACCGTATTAACGATGGGCGTAAGATCTGGAAGCTGTCGCCGATGGATATTAAATCCTTTAACCTCTGGGATGAGTATACCCTTGCGCGCGACGCCATGTTTGAAGCCACCGATACCGCCTGGGCGCCGTGGTTTGTGGCGCGTTCAGAGGATAAAAAACGCGTGCGCCTGAATATTATTTCGCATCTGCTTTCGCAGATCCCGTATAAAGAAATTCACGTCGACAAGGTGGATTTACCGAAGCGCAAAATCGGCAAGGTCAAACCCACAAAATACCCGTTCCGGTATGTGGAAGAGCGGTTCTGATTTGAAGAGTAGGCCCGCGCAAGCGCAGCGCCGCCGGGCAAAGCCGACGGCGCAGGTTTTACTTCATCCCTTCCGTACTTTCCTGTTTCGCTTCCAGCCGTTCCACGTCACGGTACCAGCGCGGGTGGTGTTTCTGCGCCCAGCGGCGGCTCACCTTCCCTTCAATCATGCCTTTAATCGATCCTTTCACCCAGAACGCCATATACATATGGATCAGGATGGCGTGAATCAGGATGATGGCCGACGTCGCGTGGATCAGCAGCGCGTAGCGAATCACCTGTATCGGGAAGTAGTGTGCAAAATACGGACGCCAGATCATCACCCCGGTCACCAGCAGCACAAAAATCATGCTCATGATGGTCCAGAACATCATCTTCTGCCCGGCGTTGTATTTCCCCACCTTCGCGACTTTGTGCTCGTTACCCTTCAGGACTTCAACAATCCCTCTCACCCACGGGATATCCTGCTTGTCGGGAATATTGTGATGGACGAAGCGCACGAACATAAACATCAGCACCACGAAAATCAGCACGCCGAAGAACGGGTGCAGAATGCGCCCCATCTGCGGCGTACCGAAGGTTTCGGTCAGCCACTGCAGCGTCGGGAAGAAGAACGAAATTCCCGATACCGCCACCAGGAAGAAGCAGATCACCACCGTCCAGTGACAGGCGCGATCGACAAATTTGGTGCGCACTATCATTTTCGACTTACTCATGATGCTCCTCCTCGTCGTCATCCACCTCTTTGTTTGGCCCGATACCGATGTAGTGATAAATCAGCCCGGCAAAGGTAGCGATAAAGCCCGCCGCGGAGAGCGGCTTGAGCGCCCCTTTCCACAGGTTGATGGCGGTATCGATCGCCGGATCCTTCGGCAGATTGTGGTACAGCTCCGGCTGGTCGCTATGGTGCAGCACATACATCACGTGCGTACCGCCCACGCCCTGCGGGTTGTAAATGCCCGCCTTGTCGTAGCCGCGCGCTTTCAGCTTATCCACGCGCTCTTGCGCCACGTCGAGCATCTCTTTTTTGGTGCCGAAGTGGATCGCACCGGTCGGACAGGTCTTCACGCACGCAGGCTCCTGCCCGACGCTGACGCGATCGACGCACAGGGTGCATTTGTATACCCGGTTATCCTCTTTATTGAGGCG
Source organism: Enterobacter sp. fkY84-1 (assembly GCF_052974705.1). NCBI lineage: Bacteria > Pseudomonadati > Pseudomonadota > Gammaproteobacteria > Enterobacterales > Enterobacteriaceae > Enterobacter > Enterobacter sp. fkY84-1. Next base: position 2,422,712 of record NZ_CP169393.1, read on the forward strand.
CGGGATATTAAACGGGCAGCCCGCGATGCAGTACCCGCAGCCGATGCAGTTGTCCTGCTGGAAATCGACGATCCCGTTGGCATACTGAATAATTGCCCCGGCAGACGGGCACGCCTTCAGGCAGCCCGGATCTTCACAGTGCATGCAGCCGTCCTTGCGGATCAGCCACTCCAGCCTGCCGTTCTGGTCGGTTTCGCTAAAGCGCATCACCGTCCAGGATTTGGCACTCAGATCCGCCGGATTGTCGTAGACCCCAACGCAGTGCCCCACCTCGTCGCGAATATCGTTCCACTCCGAACAGGCCACCTGACAGGCCTTACAGCCCACGCAGGAGGAGACGTCGATAAGCTTGGCGACCTCTGCCTTGTAGTCCCGCGCGCGGGGCGCGGGCGTTATGGGGTTGGTCGCGGAGCGTTTAATAATGTCTTGTGTTTCCATCGCCATTTAATCGCTCCTTACGCTTTCTCGATGTTGACCAGAAACGCTTTATACTCCGGCGTTTGCGAGTTGGAATCGCCGACGTTTGGCGTCAGGGTATTGGCGATGTAGCCTTTCTGCGCCACCCCTTCAAAGCCCCAGTGCAACGGGATACCGACGGTTTCCACCTGCTGGCCGTGAACGTTCAGCGACTGCAGGCGGCGGGTGACCACCGCCACCGCGCGGATAAAGCCGCGCTTGCTGCTCACCTTCACGCGGTCGCCGTTGGCGATGCCTTTCGCCTTCGCCAGCGTTTCGCTTATCTCCACAAACTGTTCCGGCTGCGCGATGGCGTTAAGCCGCGCGTGCTTGGTCCAGGTATGGAAATGCTCGGTCAGGCGGTAGGTCGTCCCTACGTACGGGAACTTGTCCTTTTTGCCCAGGCGCAGCACGTCGTCTTCGTAGATCCGCACCACCGGGCTGGAGACCACGTTCGGGTGCAGCGGGTTGGTGCCGAGCGGCGTTTCCATCGGCTCGTAGTGTTCCGGGAACGGCCCTTCCGCCAGCTTGTTGAGGGCGAACAGGCGCCCCAGCCCTTCCGGCTGCATGATAAACGGCCCGGTGTTGCTGCCCGGCGCGGCGGTGCTGTAGTCCGGGATGTCGTTCCCCGTCCACTTCGTCCCGTTCCACTGGATCAGCATCCGTTTCGGATCCCACGGCTTGCCTTTCACGTCGGCGGACGCACGGTTGTACAGCACGCGACGGTTCAGCGGCCATGCCCAAGCCCAGCCCAGCGTGTTGCCCAGGCCTGACGGGTCAGCGTTGTCGCGGTTCGCCATCTGGTTACCCTGCTCCGTCCAGCTGCCGGTATAGATCCAGCAGGATGATGCCGTGGTACCGTCGTCACGCAGCAGTGCGAAGCTGTTCAGCAGCTGGCCTTTCTTCGCCACCAGGTTGCCGTTGGCGTCGTAGAGATCCGCCAGCGCCACGCCGTTGTTCTCTTTCGCGACTTCCTCAGACTCAGGACGATCCGGCTGCTTGTAGTGCCAGCTCATCTTCAGCAGCGGCTCAGCGCCTTTGCCGCCTTCGGTGCGGTACATTTCGCGCAGGCGGTGGTAAATCCCGGCCAGGATCTCGCCGTCGTTTCGCGCTTCGCCCGGGGCGTCCTGGCCTTTCCAGTGCCACTGCAGCCAGCGGCCAGAGTTGGCAATGGAGCCGTCCTCTTCCGCAAAGCAGGTGGACGGCAGGCGGAACACTTCGGTCTGAATCGAGGCCGGATCGACATCGTTCGATTCCCCGTGGTTCTGCCAGAAGGTGGAGGTCTCGGTCACCAGCGGATCGATAACGACCATGTACTTCAGCTTGCTCAGGCTGCGAACGACTTTGTTCTTGTCCGGGAAGGAGGCCACCGGGTTGAAGCCCTGGCAGATATATCCCGTGACGTCGCCCTTATCCATCATGTTGAAATACTTGATGACGTCATAAGCCTGATCCCACTTCGGCAGCCACTCAAAGCCCCAGTCGTTCTCTTTCTGCGCCGCATCGCCGTAGAAGGATTTCATCAGGCTGACGTAGAACTTCGGATAGTTGGTCCAGTAGTTCACCTGATCCGGCAGCGTCGCTTTTGGCGTATTGGCCTCAAGATATGCTTGCAGATCGGCCTGCTTTTCAGACGGCAGCGTCAGGTAGCCCGGCAGGCTGGTGGAGAGCAGACCGAGATCGGTCAGGCCCTGAATGTTTGAGTGGCCGCGCAGCGCGTTCACGCCGCCCCCCGCCATGCCCATGTTGCCGAGCAGCAGCTGGATCATCGCCATGGTGCGGATGTTCTGCGCGCCCACGGTGTGCTGCGTCCAGCCCAGCGCGTACAGGAACGTGGTGGTTCTGTCGGCGGCGCTGGTGGAAGCCAGCACTTCACACACCTTCAGGAAGTCCGCTTTCGGCGTGCCGCAGATGTTCTCCACGACGTCCGGCGTATAGCGGGAAACATGCTTTTTCAGCAGGTTCCACACGCAGCGCGGATGCGTGAGCGTTTCATCGCGCATCGCATAGCCGTTTTCATCGAACTGATAGTTCCAGGACGTTTTATCGTACTGGCGTTTTTCGGCGTCATAGCCGCTAAACAGCCCGTCATCGAAGGCAAAATCATCCCGCACCAGCAGGTTCGCGTTGGTGTAGTGCTTAACGTATTCCGCGTTAATTTTGTTGTTTTCGATCAGGTACAGCAGCACGCCGGACAGGAACGTAATGTCCGTACCGGAGCGGATCGGCGCATAGATATCGGCCACCGATGCCGTACGCGTAAAGCGCGGATCGACGACGATAAGCGTCGCATCGTTGTTGTTTTTCGCTTCCATCGCCCAGCGGAACCCCACCGGATGGGCTTCAGCGGCGTTACCGCCCATCACCACGACGACGTTCGCGTTTTTGATATCAACCCAGTGGTTGGTCATCGCACCGCGACCAAATGTTGGAGCAAGACTTGCTACCGTTGGTCCGTGTCAGACGCGCGCCTGGTTGTCTACCGCCAGCATGCCGAGCGAGCGCACAAATTTTTGCGTCAGCATGCCGGTTTCATTACTGGCCGCCGAGGCGCATAGCATGCCGGTGGAAAGCCAGCGGTTGACCGTCACGCCCTGCGCGTTCTTTTCAATAAAGTTGGCGTCGCGGTCGGCTTTCATCAATTTCGCAATACGGGAGAAGGCCTCACCCCAGGAGATACGCTGCCATTTGTCGGAGCCCGGCGCGCGGTATTCGGGGTAGCGCAGGCGGTTTTCGCTGTGGACGTAGTCCAGCAGCCCCGCCCCTTTCGGGCATAACGCCCCGCGGCTCACCGGATGATCCGGATCCCCTTCAATGTGATAAATCGCTTCTCTGGCGTTCTTCGCGCCATCGCCCAGGCTATACATTAAAAGCCCACAACCCACGGAGCAGTATGTGCAGGTGTTACGGATCTCTTTGGCGCGCAGCAGTTTATAGTTGCGCGCCTGAGCCAGCGCCATTTTGGGAGCAAATCCCAGCATTGCGGCTGTTGTTCCGGCCATACCGCCCGCGCAGATTTTAAAAAATTGTCTGCGGCTGACGTCCATTGCTGTCCTCGTTATCTGAAAAGACTTCGCGCCGCAAACTAACAGCAAAGCCCCTGATTTTTTTGCGTCAAATCAAGGTCATCAGCCTTCCCCCCCTTAATAGTCACCTCCGCAACGTTTCATTACCCCTTTTTGATTAACGGCTTAAGAGAATAATTCACGACAGCGACAGGCGTAATGCGCTACATTTTTCCTTTAATTTTTATTGTGATGGCGAGTAATGGACAGAAAGAGAGCAACGCTTATTGGGCTGGCGGCAATACTGTTATGGAGCACCATGGTCGGCCTTATTCGCAGCGTGAGTGAGGGATTGGGCCCTGTTGGCGGTGCCGCGATGATTTACACCCTCAGCGGATTACTGTGTCTGGTGACGGTAGGATTTCCTGATATCCGACGGTTTTCTCCCCGCTATCTTATTGCCGGCAGCGTTTTATTTGTCAGCTACGAAATATGTCTGGCGCTGTCGCTGGGCTATGCCGCAACGCGATCGCAGGCGATTGAAGTGGGCATGGTCAATTACCTTTGGCCGAGCCTGACGATCGTATTTGCGATTTTGTTCAACGGGCAAAAGTCTACCCTGTGGGTGATCCCAGGCTTGCTCATTTCGCTGCTGGGCGTGTGCTGGGTATTGGGCGGCGAAGAAGGATTACACCTTGAGGAAATAACCCGGAATGTCGTTTCCAGCCCTCTGAGCTATGCGCTGGCGTTTGCCGGGGCCTTTATCTGGGCCGCCTATTGCACCGTCACCAGCAAATTTGCGAAAGGGCAAAACGGCATCACCCTGTTTGTTTTGCTGACCGCGCTGAGTCTGTGGGTGAAATATGCCCTGAGCGATCAGCCCGACATGGTGTTCACGCTTCCGGTAGTCGTGAAGCTGGTTATGTGCGGTATCGCGCTTGGGTTTGGTTACGCCGCCTGGAATATTGGCATCCTGCACGGTAACGTCACGGTTCTGGCTGCCGTATCCTATTTTACCCCCGTGCTTTCTGCCGCGCTTGCCGCCGCGGTGCTAAGCTCCCCCCTGTCATTCTCGTTCTGGCAAGGCGCGCTGATGGTCTGCGCCGGGTCGTTGCTCTGCTGGTACGCCACACGAAAATAACGCTGCTCGACTGGCCGGGGGAATTTCAACCCGGCAACATAATTAACATAAATTTAAAATGTGATCAGACATCAGAATATTTATCATGATAATAGAGCATCTGTTTAAGTTCGGTTTATATTGAACGCCTTCTGTAAAGCCACCTGAAGCGAGTTGACACAAACTGACACCCCAATGAAATTAGTGAGTAATGAATATTAACGCTCAGGATAGCATGGCGTGCAATAATTCAGCTCTGACAGTTTTATGATATTATGCGGAATAGACGCCTAAAAATTAAAACAACCCATTGTTTTTAAAGAAAAGTAGCAATACCACCCTCATTAAACCCTCGGAAATTGCGAAATTTAACGCGATAAACAAAAACCATCAGAAATTATAGTAAAAGCAATAATCCCACTGACTAAATAACTATTAATCGTATAAATTCCGACCACATTGTTTGAATGATCGCCATCTCACACGATCGAGATCACACTAATTGAAATTATCTCTAATATTTTGAAACTTATTATTGAAATAAGACTACGAGATTTTTAAGAATAGCATGCCATTGACGAACAGCCTCGTTTAGAAATCGTTCAAAGTGGTTCAGGAAATACTCAAAAAAAATTATAAGGAACATTTAAGATGAAACTTAAATTAGTTGCAGTGGCAGTCACTTCCATGCTGGCAGCAGGCGTTGTTAACGCTGCCGAAATTTACAACAAAGACGGTAACAAACTGGATCTGTACGGTAAAGTGACAGGTCTGCACTATTTCTCTGATGATGCAAACAACGACGGCGACAAAACCTACGTTCGTCTGGGCTTCAAAGGCGAAACGCAAATCAACGACCAAATGACCGGTTACGGCCAGTGGGAATATGAGTTCAAGGGCAACCGCTCTGAAGCTCAGGGTTCTGACGGTAACAAAACGCGTCTGGCGTTTGCAGGTCTGAAATTCAATGAGTTCGGTTCTTTCGACTACGGTCGTAACTACGGTGTTGCTTACGACGTCGGCGCATGGACTGACGTTCTGCCAGAGTTCGGTGGCGATACCTGGACCCAGACCGATGGCTTTATGACTGGCCGTACCACCGGCGTGGCAACCTACCGTAACACCGACTTCTTTGGCCTGGTTGATGGTCTGAACTTTGCAGCGCAGTACCAGGGTAAAAACGACCGTACCGATATCACCGAATCCAACGGTGACGGCTGGGGTCTGTCTTCCAGCTATGAGTTCGACGGATTTGCTGCGAGTGCGGCCTACGCGAAATCTGACCGTACTGACCGTCAGGTTCGTGCTGCAAGCAACCTGAATGCAGGTGGCGAAAATGCAGAAGTATGGGCCGCAGGCCTGAAGTACGATGCGAACAACATCTACCTGGCAACCACTTACTCTGAAACCCGCAACATGACAGCATTCGGTAACGGTCACGTGGCGAACAAAGCACAGAACTTCGAAGTTGTGGCTCAGTACCAGTTCGACTTCGGTCTGCGTCCATCCATCGCTTACCTGAAATCCAAAGGTAAAGACATCGGTTCTTACGGCGACCAGGATCTGGTTGAATACGTTGACGTTGGGGCGAGCTACTACTTCAACAAAAACATGTCCACCTACGTTGATTATAAAATCAACCTTGTTGATGACAGCAAGTTCACCAAAGATGCTAAAGTGGCTACCGACAACATCGTTGCTGTAGGTCTGACCTACCAGTTCTAAGATCTGTCAGGGCAAAAGGCCGGCGATTATCGCTGGCCTTTTTCTATTTAGGGCGCTTATTCATGGCCCGCTGCCCGCCGCAGCCAGTTTTGCAGCAGCTTGCCGTCCTCGGTCATCTCTGAATCTGAGCGCACGCAGAGGTAGTAGTCGCGTCCGTCATCAATAGGTAGGTCAAAGATCTTCACCAGCTCGCCGCTCTCAAGATACGGCGCAATCAGCGGCTCCCGCATCAGCGCACACCCCAGACCCGCCTGTACGCCCGCCAGCGTCAGCAGACCGTCCTCAAACATTGGACCGCTGCGGCGAACGGGACGCTTCACCCCCTGCTGTACAAACCACTGCGCCCACGTCGTGCGCTCCTCATCGTGCAGCAGCGGCATCTGCAGCAGTTGCTCAGGCGTGTCGATATGGCCGTGAATGCGCAAAAACGCGCGGCTGCACACCGGCACCATCTGTCCGGAAATCAGCTTTTCACTCTGATAGCCCGCCCACTGGCCGTTGCCAAAACGAATCGACATGTCCGACGCGTCGCTCAGATAGTTACGGTGGTTGGCATACACCACGTTGATCTCGGTTTGCGGGTTGGCGCGCATGAACGCAGGCAAGCGCGGGATAAACCACCCCATACCAAAAAGCGGGATCAGGCTGATGGTGACCTGACGCGTTTGCGCCTGCTCCGCCAGGTGCTCCGTCGCCTGGCGCAGCACGTTAAACGCCGCACGGATCGAGCGGTAGTATTCCCGCCCGTGCTGGCTCAGCACCAGCCTGCGCCCCTGACGCTCCGTCAGCGGCATTTGCAGGTACCCTTCGAGCACCCTGAGCTGATGGCTGACGGCCGACGGAGAAATGTCCAGCTCCTGCGCGGCCTGCGTGACGCTGCCCAGCCGGGCGATGGCCTCAAAGGCACGCACAGCCCGAAGCGGCGGATCGTTTGCAAGGCGACTTTCTGCATACGCAGGCAGGCCAACCAATTGTTCTGTTTTATTCATATGTTGATTTCTTTAGGCTTTTCACCCAAAAACAGGTCTTCATTATATTTATATAAATCATAAAGATAGAAAAATATCTATTTATCATAAGAAATAATAGATGCGTATTTTACAATTTTATTCATTTATTGGATGGTAGCCGCAGAACGAGCACTTTGCGGGTACAGACGTTGGATACACTCATACAACAACTGATCAACGGTGTGATGCTGGGAAGCATCTACGCGCTGATCGCGCTGGGCTATACCATGGTGTATGGCATTTTGCGCATTATTAACTTTGCTCACGGCGATATTCTGATGGTCGGCGCGCTCACCACGCTCTCCGCCAGTAACGCCCTGAATACCACTTTTCCGCATATGCCGCAGCTGTTGCAGCTCGGCGTTGCCCTGATGATTGCCATGGCCGTCTGCGCCCTGCTGGCGATGGCCGTGGAACGCTTTGCCTACCGTCGACTGCGCAACGCCCCGCGCCTCGCGCCGCTGATCTCGGGTATCGGCGTTTCGGTCCTGCTGCAAACCGTGGCGATGATTATCTGGACGCGCAACCCGCTGATGTTCCCGCAGATCCTGCCCATGGATCCGATTACCGTGACGTCAGGCAGCGAAGCGCATCCTCCTGCCATCGTCACCGTCACCGGTATCGTCACCGTTGTCCTGGCGCTGGCGGTGATGACCGGGCTGTGGCTGCTGGTGGAATACACCCGTCTGGGGCGCGGCATGCGCGCCGTGGCGGAAAACCCGCGCGTGGCCACGCTGATGGGGGTTAACCCAAACGCCATCATCACCCTGACGTTTGCGATTGGCGGGGCGTTTGCCGCGCTGGCAGGCGTGATGATGGCCAGCAACTACGGTAACGCCAGCTTCTCGATGGGCTTTTTGCCCGGGATAAAAGCCTTTACCGCCGCCGTGCTGGGGGGCATTGGCAACATTCGGGGCGCCATGATTGGCGGCATCCTGCTCGGCATTATCGAAGCGCTGGGCGCAGGCTACCTGGGTGAACTGACCCACGGCGTATTTGGCAGCAACTATCAGGATGTCTTTGCCTTTATGGTGCTGATCCTGGTGCTGGTCTTCCGTCCGGCTGGCCTGCTGGGCGAGCGCGTGGCGAACAGGGCGTAAGGAATTCCATGACAACACTTCAACTCCAGACCCCGGCGACGACGCGCAAATTCTGGTCAGGCATGAGCCTGTTCTGCCTCGCGCTGCTGATTGCGCCCGTGGTGGCCACGCAGCTTGGCGGCAACTACTGGGTGCGCGTCATCGACTTCGCCCTGCTCTACATCATGCTGGCGCTCGGGCTTAACATTGTGGTGGGCTATACCGGCCTGCTGGACATGGGCTTTATCGCCTTTTACGCGGTCGGCGCCTACCTCGCGGCACTGATGGCTTCCCCGCACCTGCTGGAGGTGTTCCCGATCCTCGGCGTCTGGTTCCCGGAGGGGCTGCATACCTCGTATCTGCTCATTATTCCGCTGGCCGCCCTCGTCGCGGCCGTCTGCGGGATGTTACTCGGTGCTCCTACGCTCAAGCTGCGCGGGGACTACCTGGCGATAGTGACCCTCGGCTTTGGCGAAATTATCCGCATCCTGATGCGTAACCTCGACCGTCCGGTGAACATCACCAACGGCGCAAAGGGCATTACCGGGGTGGATACGCTGAACCTGTTCGGCCTGAAGTTCAGCGGCGTATACCACTGGTTTGGTTTCAAAGTACCCGCGCTGTGGCTGTGGTACTACCTGCTGATGCTGGTGATTATCACGATCGTCTTCGTCTGCCTGCGCCTGCAGCATTCCCGTATTGGCCGCGCCTGGCACGCCATCCGCGAGGATGAAGATGTGGCGCGCGCGATGGGCATCAACGTGCGTAACTATAAGCTGCTCGCCTTTGCGATGGGCGCCTCCTTTGGCGGCGTAGCGGGTGCGCTTTTCGGCGCGTTTCAGGGCTTTGTCTCCCCGGAATCCTTCACCTTACAGGAATCGATTGCCGTACTGGCGATGGTGGTGCTGGGCGGTATGGGGCACATTCCGGGCGTGATCCTCGGCGCGGTATTGCTTACCGCCCTGCCGGAACTGCTGCGCAGCCAGGCAGCGCCGGTGCAGCAGGCGCTGTTCGGTACGGTGCTGATTGATCCTGAAGTGTTGCGACAGCTGTTTTACGGTCTGGCACTGGTGCTGGTGATGCTGGTGCGCCCGTCCGGCATCTGGCCGGTACGCCACAAGGAGGTGAAGGCATGAGTCTGTTAACCGTACGCAACATGTCAAAACGCTTCGGCGGGCTGACTGCCGTGGATGACGTTTCGATTACCGTGAACAGAGGCGAGATCTACGGGCTGATCGGCCCCAACGGCGCGGGAAAAACCACCTGCTTTAACCTGATCACCGGGCTTTATCCGGCGGACAGCGGCGAATTTTCGATTGCCGATAAGCCCTACTTCCCGAAGCAGATAGAGAAAGTGACCGCCGCCGGGATTGCCCGCACCTTCCAGAACGTGCGCCTCTTCAACGAGATGTCGGTGCTGGAAAACGTGATGGTGGGCCGCCACGTGCGCACCCGTAACGGCCTGTGGGCCGCGCTGAGCCGCCACAAACGCGCCCGCGAGGAAGAGAAGCAGACCCGCGAGCTGGCCTGGCACTGGCTGGACTATACCGGCATTGCGCAGTTCGCCCACTATCGCGCCTGCGACCTGGCCTATGGCCATCAGCGTCGGCTTGAAATCGCCCGCGCGCTGGCAACGGATCCGCTGCTGCTGGCGCTGGATGAACCCGTTGCCGGGATGAACGCGGCGGAAAAAGTGGCGCTCGGCGAGCTGCTCATCCGCATCCGCGATGACGGCAAAACCCTGCTGATGATTGAGCATGACGTCAAGCTGGTGATGGGCATCTGCGATCGCCTGACGGTGCTTGATTACGGCAAAACGCTCGCCACCGGCACGCCGGAAAGCGTGCGGCGCGACCCGGCAGTGATCGCCGCCTGGCTTGGAGGCAACGCTCATGTCTGAATTACTGAAGGTGGAACGTCTGGACGTGCATTACGGCGGCATTCAGGCCGTACGCGATGTCTCCTTTACCCTGCGCGAGGGCGAACAGGCTACGCTGATCGGCGCGAACGGCGCGGGTAAAAGCTCCACCGTGCGCGCCATTAACGGGCTGGAAAGCTTTAGCGGCAGCATTGACTTCAACGGTAAAGCGGTACGTAAACAGAGCCCGGAGACCCTGCTTCGCGACGGGCTGGTGATGGTCCCGGAGGGCCGCGGGATCTTCTCCCGCATGACGGTGCTGGAAAACCTGCAGATGGGCGCCTGGCTCAGGCGTGACACTGTCACCGTCAGACGCGAGATGAACGAAATTTTCGAGCGCTTCCCGCGTCTGGGCGAACGCCAGCATCAGCTTGCCGGGCTGCTGTCCGGCGGTGAGCAACAGCTGCTGGCCCTTAACCGCGCCCTGCTCAGCCGCCCGCGCCTGCTGATCCTCGACGAGCCGTCAATGGGCCTTGCCCCGAAGATGGTCGAGAACATTTTTGCCGTTATTGCCGGGCTGCGCGAGCGCGGCGTCGCCCTGCTGCTTATCGAACAAAACGCTCGTCTCGCGCTGGAAGTCACCGACAGCGCGTGGGTCATGGACAGCGGCAGCATTGTTCATCATGGCAAATCGAAAGCGCTGCTCAACGACGACCAGATTGCACAGATTTATTTGGGCGAAATGCCCGTTTAACCACACCAGCCAACATCAGGGAAATACAATGAAAACAGTAAAAATCAGTGCGCTCAGCGCCGCTATTCTGCTCGGTGGTTTTGCCTCAACGTCCGCGTGGGCCGCTGACGGTGAAACCGTGGTCATCGGTCTGGCAGGCCCGCTGACCGGCCCGTCTGCCCGTATCGGGAAAGATCTGGAGAACGGCGCGCAGCTGGCCATTGACGACATTAACAAGCAGCACCCGACCATCGGCGGCAAAGCGGTGACCTTCAAACTGCAGTCCGAAGACGATCAGTCCGACCCGCGCACCGCCGTAGCCGTCGCGCAGCGTCTGGTGGATAGCGGCGTGGCAGGCGTGGTCGGTCACTGGAATACCGGCACCAGCATTCCGGCGGCCCGCATTTATCACGATGCGGGTATCGCCCAGGTGGCGCCGGTCGCAACCGGTCATGCCTATACCCAACAGGGTTTTGACACCAGCTTCCGCGTGATGGGCCACGACGATGACGGCGGCCAGCTCGCCGGTCAGTACGCGGTTAACACCCTGAAAGCCAAACGCATTGCGGTGATCGACGACCGTACCGCATTTGGTCAGGGGCTTGCAGACCAGTTTATTAAATCGCTGGAAGCCCAGGGCGTGAAAATTGTCGATCGTCAGTACGTGGATGACAAAACGGTCGATTTCAGCGCCGTACTGACCGCCATCCGCAGTAAAAACGCCGATCTGATCTTCTTCGGCGGCGTCGACAGCCAGGCCGCACCGCTGGCGCGCCGCATCAAACAGCTGGGCATGAACGCCACGCTGATGGGCGCAGGCGGATTCGTCAGCCAGACGTTCCTCAAGCTGGCGCAGAAAGAAGGCGAAGGCGTTGTGGCGCTGGAGCCGGGTCTGCCCGTTGACCAGATGCCGGGTGGTAAAGCGTTCGAGCAGGCGTACCAGTCCCGCTACCACACCCATATCGAACTGCACGCCCCGTTCGCCTATGACGCCACCCGCGTGCTGGTGGCGGCGATGGAAAAAGCAGACTCCGTTGAGCCGTCCGACTATCTGCCCGCCCTGCGCGCCATCAGCTACTCCGGCGTGACCGGACAGATCGCGTTTGATAAAGAGGGCAACCTGAAATCGCCGTCGTTCACGGTCTATAAGGTTGTCGACGGCAAATGGCAGCCGCAGACCGTGCTGGGCGGCGCAAAAGCGAAGTAACGCAGCGAGGCAATGTGATGAGTGATAATAACGAGCTGGGCATTCTCGCCCGCCGCAAAATTGAAGCCGAAATTATTAAGCCAATTTATGAAATCCTGGTGCGCGAGATAGGGAAAGACCGCGCCCAGGCGGTGATTGGTGAGGCCATTGAGCAGGCCGCGATTGACGCTGGCAAAGGGTTTGCCAGCAAAGAACCCAACGGCGCAAACATCAAGAGCTTTATCGCCCTGCAGTATCTGTGGGAGAAAGATAACGCCCTGGAGGTGAAGGTGATCGACGCCGACGACCAGCAGTACAACTACAACGTGACCCGCTGTCGTTACGCGGAGATGTACCACGAGATGGGGCTGGGCGAAATTGGTCACCTGCTCTCCTGCGCGCGCGATGAAAAATTCATCGTGGGCTATGCGCCCGACGTAGAGCTAACCCGCACCACCACCATTATGCAGGGCGGCGCGTGCTGTGATTTCCGCTACCGCTGCAGTAAGGACAAGCCATGATCCGCGTCAACGCCGAACGGCTGTGGTCAACGCTTGAGATGATGGCGCAGATCGGCGGCACGCCCGCCGGTGGCGTCACCCGTCTGGCATTAAGCGAGGAAGATCGTATTGCGCGTGACCTGCTGCGCGACTGGGCGCTGGACGCCGGTTTTACCTGTGACGTCGACAGCATGGGCAACATGTTTATCCGTCGTGCGGGGAAAAATCCGCAGCTTGCCCCGGTCATGACCGGTTCGCACGTGGATACGCAGCCGCTGGGGGGGAACTACGACGGGGTTTACGGCGTGCTGGCCGGGCTGGAGCTGCTGCGAACGCTCAACGACCATCACATTGAGACGGAACGTGACGTTGTGCTGGTCAACTGGACCAACGAAGAAGGCGCGCGCTTCGCGCCAGCCATGCTCTCTTCAGGGGTCTGGACGGGGCAATTTAGCGAAGCGTACGCCCATGCCCGCGCGGATAGCAACGGTATCACCGTGGGTGAAGCCCTGGATAACATCGGCTACCGGGGTGAAGCCCCTGCCCGCGCGTTTCCGGTTCACGCCTGCTACGAGCTGCACATCGAGCAGGGCCCGATTCTGGAGGACGAAGGTCTGGATATCGGGCTCGTCCGCGCGGCAATGGGCCAGCGCTGGTTCACCCTGACGCTGGACGGATTTGCCGCTCATGCAGGAACGACGCCGATGCACAGCCGCCGCGACGCGCTGACCGCCTTCGCGGAGCTGGCGCTGAAGGTGGAGGAGATTGGCTATCGGCATGCGCCGGACGGACGGGCGACGATCGGTATGGCGCAGGTTACGCCAAACTCGCGCAACGTCGTGCCGTCTCGGGTGGTCTGCAGCGTGGAGTTTCGCCATCCGGCGCTGACGGCGCTGGAAGCCATGGAGGCAGCGCTGCATAAGGTGGCTGAAAGCCTGAGCCTGCGCGGGGTGGCGGCTGTCGTTGAGCGCATCTTTGACTACGCGCCCATCGCGTTTGATGCCGAATGTCTGGCCCGCACGGAGAAGGCCGTGGCGGAACTGGGCTACTCGGCGAAACCGATGGTCTCCGGCGCGGGACACGACGCCTGCTATGTGAGCAAAATTGCCCCTGCCAGCATGATTTTTATCCCCTGCGTGAAGGGCATCAGCCATAACGAAGCGGAAAGGATCCTGCCGGAGTGGTCAGAGAAAGGGGCAAACGTGCTGTTGCACAGCGTGTTGGCCGCGGCCCAGGAAAAATAAACCGGGTGGCGCGGCTCGGACAACCGCGCCCGTAGGCCCGGTAAGCGCAGCGCCACCGGGCGTGTTTTACCCCTTCGGCACCTTCGCCAGGCTGAACCAGATCCCCACTGCCAGCAACAGCAGCATTCCGCCCGCACTCCCCAGCGCCACGCTGTGAGAGGTGATAAAGGCGCTTTTCGCCGCCTCAATCACCGGCTCCGCGAGGGACGGCGTCAGTTCCTGCGCCACCTTCATCGCTTCACCAATCGATGACGAGGCTTTATCGACGAGCGAGGCATGCAGCCCCTGCGGCAGCGCAATCGACGCCGAGAAGCTGCGGGTCAACAGCAGACCAAAAATGGCGATCCCCAGCCCGGCCCCCAGCTCATAGGACATGGTTTCAATGGCTCCGGCGGCAGCCGCCTTCTCTTTCGGCGCGGCCGCCATAATGGCCGAGGTCGAGGCCAGCAGCGCGCTGGCGGCACTGAAGCCGAGCAGCACCATCAGCCCCCACGCCTGCCACTGCTGCGTGCTGAAGTCGAGCGTCGACAGGCCGATAAAGCTGACCGCGCTCAGCCCCATGCCACCCGCAGCGACAATGCGTAGCCCCAGACGGCCCACCAGCACACCGGCAATCGGTCCGCTGAACCCGCTGGCCACCATTACCGGGAGCATAAACATGCCCGCCTCGAACGGCGTAAAGCCATGGACAAACTGCAGTTCCTGCGCCATCAGCAGCTCAAACCCGACCAGGGCAATCATGGCGGTCATCGCCATGACCACGCCGCTCAGAATGATGCGGTGACAGAACAGGCGCATGTCGATCATCGGCACGCGGGCGCGCAGCTGGATGCGCACAAAAATAAACAGCATCACGGCACCCGTCAGCAGGGTACACGCCACCAGCCACGGCGCCAGAGCGCCCTTAAGCGCGGTTTTGGCGCTGTAGACCAGCAGCAAAATCGCCACAATCAGCATGATGGCATGGCTGATATTCAGCGGCTGCTCCGGTCGGCCCTGCTGACGGGGGACAAAACGCGCGGCCAGCGACACCACCACCAGCACAATCGGTACGTTGATCAAAAACACCGATCCCCAGTAAAAATGCTCCAGCAGCATACCGCCAATCAGCGGGCCAAACGCTGCCCCGCCGGAACCGACCGCCGCCCAGACGCCGAGCGCGATGTTGCGATCTTTCGCGTCGGTAAAGAGCGTGCGGATCCCCGCCAGAGTGGCAGGAATGATCATGGCCGCACCAATCGCCAGCGAGGCGCGCGCCGCGATCAGCCACCCTGCTGAGGGAGCAAACGCTGCCGCCAGGGATGACAGGCCAAACAGCGTGCTGCCGATCATCAACAACCGTTTAAAACCGATGCGGTCACCCAGGGCGCCCATCGGCAGCACCATTCCCGCCATCACCAGCGAGTAAATATCGATGATCCACAATAGTTCATTGCCGCTGGCGCCCAGCGTCATGCTCAATGTCGGCGCCGCTACGTGCAGCACCGTCGCGTCAATCGCCACCGGGATATACACCAGCACGATAATCACTAACGCTAACCACTGACGAAACATAAATTTCCTTTTCATCTCAAACCTGGACACATGTCCAGATTGCGATCCTACGTAAAGTTGAACGCGTGTCCAGCTTTTTGTTACACTCGTTTCATTCCTATTGAGAGTAGTGAAAAAATGCAATATTTGAGCAAGGAAGAGAGACGGGAAGCGATCCTGCAGGCCGCGATGCGCGTGGCGCTGGCCGAGGGGCTGGCAGCCATGACGGTACGGCGAATTGCCGCAGAAGCGGGCGTCGCGACCGGACAGGTCCACCACCACTTCGCCTCCGGCGGCGAGCTAAAATCGCTGGCCTTTGTGCGCGTGATCCGCGAGCTGCTGGATGCCGACGTGGTGGGTGAAAACGCCAGCTGGCGGGAACGGCTGCACAGCATGCTCGGCAGTGACGACGGCGGGCTTGAGCCTTACATTCGCCTCTGGCGGGAAGCTCAAATTCTCGCCAGCCGGGATCCTGAAATCAACGCGGCTTACGCCCTGACCATGGAGATGTGGCATCAGGAGACCGTGGCGATTATCCGCGCCGGGGCGGAGGCCAACGCCTTTACGCTTACCGATCGCGCGGAAAATATTGCCTGGCGATTGATCGGGCTGGTTTGTGGGCTTGATGGGATCACGATTTTAAATATGCCCGAAATGGACGATGCGGCGTTTAATAAGCATCTTGATAAACTTATCTCCCTCGAATTGGGTTAATACTCCCAACGGAGTATTATTTACCGCGAGTTTTACAATTAGTAACACATTAAGCGAACCCATATTTCCTTTCGAATCTCAGGGGTTCGCTTTTTTATCTATCCTTTCAGTTGTATCCAAAAACATCCAATAAACCAACCAGCGCACTCACATCTATCTAACTGTTTTCATTTGTTTTCTCTTCATTCTGGCGAGCAAGAGGGTGATATGTCACAACAAAGTGAGAAGAGTAATCCGCATCTGTTAAGTAACTGGAAACCGGAAAATGTGCAATTTTGGGAAAACAAAGGAAAACATATCGCGCGAAGAAACCTGTGGATTTCTGTCGCCTGTTTGCTGTTAGCGTTTTGCGTCTGGATGTTATTTAGCGCCATTGCCGTCAATCTGAATAAAGTCGGATTTAATTTCACCACCGATCAACTTTTTATGTTAACGGCATTACCTTCTCTCTCCGGCGCGATATTGCGCGTCCCCTATTCGTTTATGGTGCCCATATTTGGCGGACGATACTGGACGGTATTGAGTACCGTCATCCTGATCATTCCCTGCGTCTGGCTGGGGATGGCCATTCAGAACACCGCGACGCCTTACTGGATCTTTATCGTGATTGCCCTGCTCTGCGGCTTTGCAGGCGCCAACTTTGCCTCCAGCATGGGCAACATCAGCTTCTTCTTCCCCAAGGCAAAACAGGGTAGCGCGCTCGGTATTAACGGCGGGCTCGGCAACCTGGGCGTCAGCGTGATGCAGCTGTTTGCTCCGCTGGTAATTTTCCTGCCAATGTTTACCTTCCTCGGCGTGCACGGCGTACCGCAGGAGGACGGCTCAACGATGTGGCTGGCCAATGCGGCCTGGGTCTGGGCGCCGCTGCTGCTGCTGGCCACCCTTGCGGCGTTTTTTGGCATGAACGATATCGCCAGCTCCAAGGCCTCTATCGCCAGCCAGCTGCCGGTACTGAAGCGCTTTCACCTCTGGCTGCTGAGCCTGCTTTATCTTGCTACCTTCGGCTCGTTTATCGGCTTCTCGGCGGGCTTTGCCATGCTGTCAAAAACCCAGTTTCCGCACGTCAACATTCTGCACCTCGCCTTCTTTGGCCCCCTAATCGGTGCGCTGGCGCGATCAGCGGGCGGGATGATCTCTGACAAACTGGGCGGCGTCCGGGTCACGCTGATTAACTTCGTTTTTATGGCCCTCTTCAGCGCCCTGATCTTCCTGACGCTGCCCGGCTCTGGCTCCGGCAGCTTCGTCGCGTTCTATCTGGTCTTTATGGGGCTGTTCCTCACCGCCGGGCTCGGCAGCGGATCCACCTTCCAGATGATCGCGATTATTTTCCGCCAAATCACGCTCGACCGCGTCAAAAAGCAGGGCGGCACGGACGAGCAGGCGCAGCACGAAGCGGTGACAGAAACCGCCGCCGCGCTGGGCTTTATCTCCGCTATCGGCGCCGTTGGCGGGTTCTTCATTCCCAAAGCCTTTGGCACCTCGCTGGCAATGACCGGATCGCCGGTCGGCGCCATGAAGGTGTTCCTCGTGTTTTACATCGTCTGCGTGCTCGTTACCTGGCTGGTGTATGGCCGCAAATCCGCAAAACAAGAATAACTACACGTCCGAAGCAGGAGAAATGTCATGAGCAAACTGTTGGATCGCTTTCGTTATTTCAAAACAAAGGGGGACAGCTTCGCCAACGGGCACGGGCAGGTATATAACACCAACCGCGGCTGGGAGGACGGCTACCGTCAGCGCTGGCAGTTCGACAAGATCGTGCGCTCCACCCACGGCGTGAACTGTACCGGCTCCTGCAGCTGGAAGATTTACGTTAAAAACGGCCTGGTGACCTGGGAAACCCAGCAGACAGATTACCCACGCACCCGCCCTGACCTGCCCAACCACGAACCGCGCGGCTGCCCGCGTGGCGCAAGCTACTCGTGGTATATCTACAGCGCCAACCGTCTTAAATACCCACTGGTGCGCCGCAGGCTGATTGAGCTGTGGCGCGAGGCGCTGGCGCAGCATACCGATCCGGTGCTGGCCTGGGACGCCATCCAGAGCGATCCGCAAAAGGCGCAAAGCTACAGGAAGGCGCGGGGTAAAGGCGGGTTTATCCGCTCAAACTGGAAAGAGCTGAACCAGCTGATCGCCGCCGCCAACGTCTGGACCATCAAAAACTATGGTCCGGACCGCGTGGCCGGTTTTTCCCCTATTCCGGCGATGTCGATGGTCTCCTACGCCGCCGGCACGCGCTATCTTTCCCTGCTGGGCGGTACCTGCCTGAGCTTCTACGACTGGTACTGCGACCTGCCGCCTGCGTCGCCGATGACCTGGGGCGAGCAGACCGACGTGCCGGAGTCCGCCGACTGGTACAACTCCAGCTACATCATTGCCTGGGGCTCGAACGTGCCGCAGACGCGTACTCCGGACGCCCATTTCTTCACCGAAGTGCGCTACAAGGGCACCAAAACCGTCGCCATCACGCCGGACTTCTCGGAAGTCGCGAAGCTGAGCGACCAGTGGCTGTCCCCCAAACAGGGCACCGACAGCGCCCTCGCCATGGCGATGGGCCACATGATCCTCAAAGAATTTCACCTCGATAACCCGAGCGACTACTTCCTTAACTACTGCCGCCGCTATACCGATATGCCGATGCTGGTGCTGTTGGACGAGCAGGAAGACGGTCGCGTCGTGCCTGGGCGTATGCTGCGCGCCTCGGACCTTGTCGACGGGCTGGGGGAAGCCAATAACCCGGAGTGGAAGACCGTCGCCTTTGATATTGCCGGAAACCTGGTGGTGCCAAACGGCTCCATCGGCTTCCGCTGGGGAGAAAAAGGCAAATGGAACCTGGAGCCACAGGCTGCGGGCCACGACACCGAACTGACGCTGTCGCTGCTCATTACCCACGACAGCGTGGCCGATGTCGCCTTCCCCTACTTTGGCGGCAACGAGAACCCGCATTTCCGCAGCGTGAAGCAGGAGCCGGTGCTGACGCGCCGCGTGCCGAGCAAAACCCTGACCCTCGCCGACGGCAGCGAGAAACGGGTAGTCAGCGTTTACGATCTGGTGCTGGCGAACTACGGTCTCGATCGCGGTCTGGAGGACAGCAACGCCGCAGAGAGCTATGACCAGGTCAAAGCCTATACCCCCGCCTGGGGCGAGCAGATCACCGGCGTGCCCGCCCGGCTGATTGAAAAAATCGCCCGCGAGTTTGCCGACACGGCGCACAAAACCCACGGCCGGTCGATGATCATTCTCGGTGCAGGGGTGAACCACTGGTACCACATGGACATGAACTACCGCGGGATGATCAACATGCTGGTCTTCTGCGGCTGCGTCGGGCAGAGCGGCGGCGGCTGGTCGCACTATGTCGGCCAGGAGAAGCTGCGCCCGCAAACCGGCTGGCTGCCGCTGGCCTTCGCGCTGGACTGGAACCGTCCGCCGCGCCAGATGAACAGCACCTCCTTCTTCTACAACCACGCCAGCCAGTGGCGCTACGAGAAGCTGACCGCGCAGGAGCTGCTCTCCCCGCTGGCGGACGCCTCGAGGTTCACCGGCCACCTGATTGATTTCAACGTCCGCGCCGAGCGCATGGGCTGGCTGCCGTCGGCGCCGCAGCTCAACCTCAACCCGCTGCACATAAAGGCCCGCGCGGACGCGGCGGGCATGACGCCGCAGGAGTACACCGTTCAGGCGTTAAAATCGGGCGAGATCCGCTTCGCCTGCGAGCAGCCGGACAACGGCAAGAACCATCCGCGCAACCTGTTCGTCTGGCGCTCTAACCTGCTCGGCTCGTCCGGGAAAGGCCACGAGTACATGCTGAAATACCTGCTCGGCACCGAGAGCGGGATTCAGGGCGAGGATTTGGGCTCAACCGACGACGTGAAGCCTGAGGAAGTGGAGTGGCAGACCGCCGCCATTGAGGGCAAGCTCGACCTGCTGGTGACGCTCGACTTCCGCATGTCCAGCACCTGCCTGTTCTCGGATATCGTCCTGCCGACCGCCACCTGGTATGAAAAAGACGATATGAATACCTCGGACATGCATCCGTTTATTCACCCGCTCTCGGCCGCCGTCGACCCGGCGTGGGAATCGCGCAGCGACTGGGAGATCTACAAGGGCATTGCCAGAGTATTCTCCGAGGTCTGCGTTGGCCATCTGGGCACCGAAACCGACGTGGTGCTACAGCCGCTACAGCATGACTCCCCGGCGGAGCTGTCGCAGCCGTTTGATATTCAGGACTGGCGCAAAGGGGAATGCGATCTGATCCCCGGTAAAACGGCGCCGAACATTGCGGTGGTCGAGCGTAACTACCCGGAAACGTACGAACGCTTCACCGCCCTCGGTCCGCTGATGGACACGCTCGGCAACGGCGGGAAAGGCATATCGTGGAACACGCAGAACGAGGTCGATTTCCTGGGCAAGCTCAACTACGTCAAGCTCGACGGCCCGGCGAAAGGCCGTCCGCGCATTGAAACCGCTATTGACGCCTCGGAGGTGATCCTCGCCCTCGCGCCGGAAACCAACGGCCAGGTGGCGGTGAAGGCCTGGGAAGCGCTCGGCGAGCTGACCGGGCGCAATCACACCCATCTGGCGCTGAACAAGGAAGACGAGAAGATCCGCTTCCGCGATATCCAGGCGCAGCCGCGTAAAATCATCTCCAGCCCGACCTGGTCCGGCCTGGAGAGCGAGCACGTCTCCTATAACGCGGGCTATACCAACGTTCACGAGCTGATCCCGTGGCGCACGCTGTCTGGCCGCCAGCAGCTGTATCAGGATCATCCCTGGATGCGCGCCTTCGGCGAAAGTCTGGTGGCCTATCGTCCACCGATTGACACCCGCAGCGTCACCCATATGCGCGAGATCCCGCCGAACGGCTTCCCGGAAAAAGCGCTCAATTTCCTGACGCCGCACCAGAAATGGGGCATTCACTCCACCTACAGCGAAAACCTGCTGATGCAGACCCTCTCGCGCGGCGGGCCGATTGTCTGGATCAGCGAAACCGACGCCCGCGAGCTGGGCATTGAGGACAACGACTGGATCGAGGCCTTCAACGCCAACGGCGCCCTCACCGCCCGCGCGGTGGTCAGCCAGCGCGTGCCGCCGGGCATGACCATGATGTACCACGCTCAGGAGCGCATCCTGAACATTCCGGGTTCCGAGGTGACCGGACGGCGCGGCGGGATCCACAACTCTGTCACCCGCGTCTGCCCGAAACCGACGCACATGATCGGCGGCTACGCCCAGCTGGCGTACAGCTTCAACTACTACGGCACCGTCGGCTCCAACCGCGACGAGTTCATCATGATCCGCAAAATGAAAAACATTAACTGGCTGGACGGCGAAGGTCGGGATCAGGTCCAGGAGGCGAAAAAATGAAAATACGCTCACAGGTTGGCATGGTTCTGAATCTCGATAAATGCATCGGCTGCCACACCTGCTCGGTCACCTGTAAGAACGTCTGGACCGGGCGTGAAGGGATGGAATATGCGTGGTTTAACAACGTCGAAACCAAACCGGGCATCGGCTACCCGAAAAACTGGGAAGATCAGGAGGAGTGGCAAGGCGGCTGGATCCGTGGCATTCACGGCAAGCTGACGCCGCGTCTCGGCGGCAAGATGGGCGTGCTGTCGAAGATTTTCGCTAACCCCGTCCTGCCGCAGATTGACGATTACTATGAGCCCTTTACCTTTGACTATCAGGATCTGCACCGCGCGCCGGAGGGCGATCATCTCCCTACCGCCCGCCCGCGCTCGCTGATTGACGGCAAGCGGATGGATAAAATCGTCTGGGGGCCAAACTGGGAGGAGCTGCTGGGGGGCGAGTTCGAAAAACGCGCCCGCGACTGCAACTTCCAGAAGATCCAGAAGGAGATGTACGGCCAGTTCGAAAACACCTTCATGATGTACCTGCCGCGCCTGTGCGAGCACTGTCTCAACCCGAGCTGCGTCGCCACCTGCCCGAGCGGCGCGATCTACAAGCGCGAAGAGGACGGCATTGTGCTGATCGACCAGGACAAATGCCGCGGCTGGCGCCTGTGCATCAGCGGCTGTCCGTACAAGAAAATCTACTTCAACTGGAAGAGCGGCAAGTCAGAGAAGTGCATCTTCTGCTACCCGCGCATTGAGTCCGGCCAGCCGACCGTCTGCTCGGAAACCTGCGTCGGGCGCATCCGCTACCTCGGCGTGCTGCTGTATGACGCGGACCGTATTGAAGAGGCGGCCAGCACCGAGCATGAAACCGATCTGTACGAGCGCCAGTGCGACGTGTTCCTCAACCCGAACGATCCGGCGGTGATTGAGGAAGCGCTGAAGCAGGGTATTCCGCAGAACGTGATTGACGCCGCCCAGCGTTCCCCGGTCTACAAAATGGCGATGGACTGGAAACTGGCTCTGCCGCTGCACCCGGAATACCGCACCCTGCCGATGGTCTGGTACGTGCCGCCGCTGTCGCCGATTCAGTCCTACGCGGACGCCGGCGGCCTGCCGCAGAGCGACGGCGTTCTTCCCGCAGTCGAAAGCCTGCGCATTCCGGTGCAGTATCTGGCGAACATGCTCAGCGCGGGCGATACCGGCCCGGTGCTGCGCGCCCTGAAGCGCATGATGGCAATGCGTCACTACAAGCGTTCCCAGACCGTGGAAGGCGTGACCGATACCCGCGCCATTGAAGAGGTCGGCCTGACCGAAGCGCAGGTTGAGGAGATGTACCGCTATCTGGCGATTGCCAACTACGAAGACCGCTTCGTGATCCCGACCAGCCACCGCGAAATGGCGCGCGACGCCTTCCCGGAGAAAAACGGCTGCGGCTTCACCTTCGGCGACGGCTGCCACGGCTCCGATACGAAATTCAACCTCTTCAACAGCAGCCGCATTGATGCAATTAACATCACCGAGGTGCGCGAACACGGGGAGGGAGAGTAATGCAGATCCTCAAAATCATCGCGCTGCTGATCGAGTATCCCGATGAGACCCTGTGGGAAAACCGTGATGAAGCGCTTTCGTTAATTGCGCAGGACGCGCCCATGCTGCTGCCGTTTGCCAGCCAGCACCTGAGCGCCCCGCTGCTGGATAAACAGGCCGAATGGTGCGAAGTGTTTGAGCGCGGTCGCGCGACGTCGCTGCTGCTGTTCGAGCACGTTCACGCCGAGTCCCGCGATCGCGGCCAGGCGATGGTCGACCTGATGAGCCAGTATGAGAAAGCGGGTCTTGAGCTGGACTGCCGCGAGCTGCCGGACTACCTGCCGCTCTACCTGGAATATCTCAGCATCGTCACCGACGACGAAGCGCGTGACGGGCTGCAAAACGTCGCACCGATCCTGGCACTGATCGGCGGCCGCCTGAAGCAGCGCGGCGTGGCGCACTATCAGCTGTTTGACGCTCTGCTGGCGCTGGCGGGAACGCGGCTTTCCAGCGACAGCGTGGCGAAACAGGTGTCCGGTGAAAAACGGGATGATACCCGTCAGGCGCTGGACGCCGTGTGGGAAGAGGAACAGGTGAAGTTTATCGAAGACAACGCCACATCGTGCGACAGCTCGCCGATGCAGCAATATCAACGACGCTTTAGCCAGGACGTCGCGCCGCAGTACGTGGACGTCAGCGCCGGAGGCCCAAAATGACACACTACCTGAACGTGTTTTTCTATGACATTTATCCGTACATCTGCGCCACCGTGTTTTTCCTCGGCAGCTGGTTGCGCTACGACTACGGGCAGTACACCTGGCGCGCCTCGTCAAGCCAGATGCTCAGCAAGCGCGGGATGAACTGGGGTTCTAACCTGTTTCATATCGGGATCCTGGGGATTTTCTTCGGGCACCTGTTCGGCATGTTAACCCCGCACTGGATGTACGCCTGGTTTTTACCCGTCGCGGTTAAACAGCAGCTGGCCATGATTGCGGGCGGAATTTGCGGCGTGCTGACGCTGATTGGCGGGTCGATGCTGCTGATTCGCCGCTTGTTCAACCAGCGGGTGCGTGCCACCTCCACCACGCCGGATATCATCATTATGAGTATCCTGCTGATACAGTGCATTCTGGGGCTATCGACCATTCCTTTCTCCGCGCAATATCCTGACGGAAGCGAGATGATGAAGTTGGTGGGCTGGGCGCAGGGGATCGTGACGTTTAAGGGCGGTTCATCAGAAATGCTGAGCGGCGTGGCGCCGATCTTCCGCGTGCATCTGGTGTTGGGGATGACGATCTTCCTCATCTTCCCCTTCACCCGCCTGGTGCACGTGTGGAGCGCGCCGTTTGAGTACTTTACGCGGCGGTATCAGGTGGTGAGATCGCGCCGTTGATTTGTCGGGTGGCGGCTACGCCTTACCCGACCTACGTTCACACGCCCGTTGGCCCGGTAAGGCGTAGCCGCCACCGGGCTATTTCCCGGCCTGCGGATGCGTATCAAACCCCGCCATCACCGCCGTCAGCTCGGCCAGGGTAAAGCCGTGCTTCGGGTCATCAACGCCCAGGCCAAACCGCTCCTGCAGCAGCTTATACAGCGCCTCCGCATCCGGCAAATGGTTCTGCTCCTCCACATGACCGTTCTGCCAGTGGGTAAAGTTGAAGTTGGTCAGCGTCAGCTTGCCGCCGTCCGGCAGATGGCGGCACATCAGCAGATGATGGCGGAAATGCGACTGCGGCCAGTGCGCCGACCAGAAATTCCCCATCACGTAATCGCTGAAATACTGCGTCGTCAGGTCAAAGTGGTACATCGACTGCCAGTGCTCGTGGTGGCGGAACTGCAGCACCCAGTCGTTGCCCTCGCTCAGCAGACGATACAGACCGTGCGGCGTTTCCTGCTCCTCGTTAGCGAGTAAACGAATCGGCGCCGTCAGCGTCTGGCCGCCAAACCCCACGTCCGCAATCCAGCGCTCACCGTTAAGCTCAACCAGCAGCAGGCGGTGCGTGCGCGGCGGCATTTGCGGCGGGCTCGCTAATACCACGCGCCCCAATACGCTGCGCACGGTAAACCCGACGTCACGCAATACCCGCTCAAACAGGCCGTTTTGCTCAAAGCAGTATCCCCCACGACGGGCGGTCAGCAATTTGTCGACCAGACACTGGTCTTCGAGATGAATTTCGCGCGGCAGGACGACATCGATATTCTCAAACGGGATCGCGCAGTTGTGATGTAAATGCAGTGCGCGCAGGGTGTCTATATCAGCAGAAGCCGGTTGCTTCCAGCCGATGCGGGCGAAATAGGCGGTCAGAAAGGGGGACATGCATCAGATTCCTTTGATTGTGATGTTCTGTTTATAAACTAATTCTACGCGCTCACTTTGATTTACGTGCTTTTTCGTCATACTCATCGTTACAGATGAGGAGATCCTATGAGCCACTTTCACCCTGTTGAATTACGTCATGCCAGCCGTCTGCTCAACCACGGTCCTACCGTACTGATTACCAGTCGTGATGAAACGATCGACAGACGTAACGTTATGGCCGCCGCATGGTCCATGCCCGTTGAGTTTGAACCGCCACGCATCGCGATAGTCGTGGATAAAAGTACCTGGTCACGCGAGCTGATCGAACGCAGCGGAAAATTTGGCATCGTCATTCCCGGCGTGGCGGCGGCCAACTGGACTTACGCGGTGGGCAGCGTCAGCGGGCGCGACGAGGACAAATTCAACTGTTACGGGATCCCGGTCGTGAATGGCCCGGAACTCGGCCTGCCGGTCATTGAAGAGAAATGCCTGGCGTGGATGGAATGCCGGTTATTACCCGTGACCGCCGCGGCAGAGAAATACGACACGCTGTTTGGTGAAGTGGTTTCAGCGGCAGCGGATGAGCGGGCGTTTATTGCCGGACGCTGGCAGTTTGACGGGGATAAGCTCAATACCCTGCATCATCTTGGGGCCGGGACGTTTGTGGCGAGCGGGAAGATGGTGAAGGCGCTGGATTGAGAAAACCCTCCCCCTATTGGGAGAGGGTGACCGTACTACTTCGCACGCCGTGCAATAATCTCATCCGCAACATTCCGCGGGGCTTCCGCAAAATGGTGGAACTCCATCGTATACGTCGCGCGTCCCTGGGACATCGAGCGCAATGTCGTGGCATAACCAAACATCTCCGCCAGCGGCACGTCAGCGCGAATAATCTGGCTTCCGTACTGCTCTGCCATCCCCTGCACCATGCCGCGGCGGGAAGAGAGATCGCCCATGATGTTACCGGCGTACTCTTCCGGTGTTTCCACCTCCACGTGCATGATCGGCTCAAGGATCGCCGGATCCGCCCTGCGGGCGCCCTCTTTAAAGCCGAGGATCGCCGCCATGCGGAACGCCATCTCCGAGGAGTCGACGTCGTGATACGAGCCAAACGTCAGCGTCGCTTTAACATCGACGACCGGATAGCCCGCCAGCACGCCGCTGTTCATCGCTTCCCGCAGTCCTTTCTCAACGGAGGGGATATACTCGCGCGGCACCACGCCGCCCTTGGTGGCATCTTCAAATTTAAAACCACTTCCGGGCTCCAGAGGCTCCAGACTCAGGACCACATGGCCGTACTGCCCTTTACCGCCGGACTGTCGGACAAATTTGCCCTCGATGTCCTTCACCGTTTTACGCAGAGTTTCACGGTAGGTCACCTGCGGACGACCGATATTTGCCTCGACGCCAAACTCACGCTTCATGCGGTCGACGATAATCTCGAGGTGTAGCTCACCCATCCCGGAGATAATGGTCTGACCGGACTCTTCGTCAGTGTGCAGGCGGAAAGACGGATCTTCCGCCGCCAGACGCTGCAGCGCGATGCCCATTTTCTCCTGATCGCCTTTGGTTTTCGGCTCAATCGCCAGCGAGATCACCGGGTCCGGGAACTCCATGCGCTCAAGCGTAATGACGGCGTTCGGATCGGTGAGCGTGTCGCCGGTGGTTACGTCTTTTAACCCGACACAGGCCGCGATATCCCCGGCGCGCAGTTCATCCACCTCGTGGCGATCGTTGGCATGCATCAGTACGATTCGCCCGATGCGCTCTTTCTTCCCTTTCACCGGGTTATACACCGCGTCGCCTTTACGCAGCACGCCAGAATAGACGCGGATAAAGGTCAGCTGCCCGACGTACGGATCGCTCATCAGCTTGAACGCCAGCGCCGAGAACGGCTCATCATCGCTCGGGTGACGCTCCGCGTGCTGCCCTTTTTCATCCACGCCATCAATGGCCGGCACGTCCAGCGGCGACGGCATCAGCTCGATCACCGCATCGAGCATGCGCTGCACGCCTTTGTTTTTGAAGGCGCTGCCGCACAGCATCGGTTGGATTTCCCCGGCAATGGTGCGAATACGCAGCCCTTTGATGATTTCAGCTTCATCAAGATTGCCCGTTTCCAGGTACTTATCCATCAGTTCATCGCTTGCTTCCGCCGCCGCAGAGACCATTTTTTCGCGCCACTCTTGCGCGGTACTGAGCAGATCGTCAGGTACTGGCGCATAGTTAAACGCCATGCCCTGAGTGGCATCGTCCCACAGAATGGTGCGCATTTTGATCAGATCCACCACGCCGGTGAAATGATCTTCGGCACCCACCGGGATGACAATCGGCACCGGATTGGCCTTCAGGCGTTCCTGCATCATCCGCACGACGCGGAAGAAGTCGGCACCCGGACGGTCCATTTTGTTGACGAAGGCCAGACGCGGTACGTGATATTTATTGGCCTGACGCCAGACGGTTTCCGACTGCGGCTGCACGCCGCCCACGGAGTCATACACCATCACGGCACCGTCGAGTACGCGCATGGAACGTTCCACCTCAATGGTGAAATCCACGTGCCCCGGGGTGTCGATGATGTTAATCCGGTGCGGCTCATAGCCTCTGTCCATGCCTGGCCAGAAGCAGCTGACCGCCGCGGACGTAATGGTGATCCCGCGCTCTTGCTCCTGCGCCATCCAGTCAGTGGTTGCCGCGCCATCGTGTACTTCACCCAGCTTGTGGCTCATCCCGGTATAAAACAGGATGCGCTCGGTGGTGGTGGTTTTACCGGCATCGATATGCGCGGAGATACCGATGTTGCGATAACGTTCGAGAGGGATGGGTCGGGGCATGATATTTCCTTAGTCAGTATGACGTGTTTGTGACGACCAGGATGGTCGTGCATTCGTTCGTTTGCTATAATAGTCCTATTGTACGAGTATTATCGAACTATTTTTTAAGGGTTGACCTATTGTTGATATAGCTCAATCTGACGCCATACGCAGGAAAACGATGATCCCTAACCACCCTGAAACTGAACAAATACTGCTGGAAAATGTGCTCTTTGCCCTCGGCAACCCGCTCCGGCTATCGATTATTCGCCGGCTCGCCGACGGCAGCGAACTGAGCTGTAACGCGCTGCGCCCGGAGGACGTGGTGAAGTCCACGATGACCCATCACTGGCGCGTATTGCGCGACAGCGGGGTCATCTGGCAGCGTCCGCAGGGACGCGAAAACATGATTTCATTGCGACGAGACGATCTGGATACCCGTTTTCCAGGGTTGATGGCGATCCTGCTGCAGGTTAAGTAATTTCAGTCCCTTCCAGGCGATAGACCGGGACCTGCCGGGTTGTTTTGGTAAGCGTATCGAACACCTCGGCGTTGGACGTCACGATCCGCATCCCTGTTTTGCGTAACCGTTGTACATCAGCCGCGATGCGCTGAATGCCAAACCAGAAAAGCCCGTCAAGCGCGGTTACAGACAGCCCGTTGTCCAGCGCCAGTTTGAGGCGTTCCTTTGGCGCTTTCACCTGCTGGGCAATTTGTCGGTAGGACGCTTCCGTCGCGCCCGTGGCGTCACTGCGCTGGATCCGCGTCTTCAGGTGATAGGTAAACTCGTCAGGTATGCCGTCCAGATCCCGTTTAAGGCTGTAGACGCAGCCAAAGCGCTTGCCATTGAAAAGAACATTTTTCTGACTGAGCTGAAGCTCTTTCCTGACGGCATCAATCAACTGGGGCGCACGGGTGAGAAGCAGCCTGAAGGGCAGCTCGAAGCTGGTGACGTAATCCACATTAAGCAACGCGAGGCGCAGCCGCTCCTCTGCACCGGCCTTTTGCTCACGACACTCCTCCAGAACCTCTGCCCACTGGCGCGTCAGGCGCTCCGGTTCGGCAGCTTCGGTCAGGAGATATTTTTCAATCTGATAATCAACTCTTCCGGTCATCGTGTGGTATCCCGTCGCTGTGGCTGCGGTAATTCTATACAGCGCGGTGAGTTTTATAAAGGACTGAACCGCAGCGACACGCTGTAAATGTCGTTGCGATTCAGTATCCTGCCGATTCGAATCAGTGCGCCATAATCCAGCCCATCAACAGCGTGGCGAAAATCACCGTTGAGGCACCGCCAATACGCGTCGCGATCTGCGCGAACGGCATAAGCGACATGCGGTTGGAGGCGGACAGAATGGCCACATCTCCCGTACCGCCCAGCCCACTGTGGCAGCAGGTCACAATCGCCGCTTCCACCGGGTACATATTCAGACGCGACGCAATCACGTAGCCGCTCAGCGCCATCGCAATCACCACCGATCCGCATACCACTACATAGCCCACCGAGAAGACCGACACCACGCTTTCGAGCGGCACGTATAGCATCCCGAGGCCGATCATCAGCGGCCAGACCAGCGCAGCCGAAACGAATTTATAGCAGCTGTGCGCCCCCTGCTCCATTGAGGCCGGGATCACCCTGAAGTATTTACACAGGACGGCAATCAGGATCATCAGCACCGGGCCGGGAATATGGACCAGTTTTTCAAACAAGCCTCCGACGATGAAAAACGCGCACACCATCAGCAATCCGCCGCCCATCAAATGAAAATCCGTCTGCTGAGCGCCAGGCGCCCCGGCGAACAGGCTGGCGTCGTCTTTACTCCGCGTGAGCATGCCATTTCCCGAAAGCGAAGGACGTTTCGTCCCAAGACGCGCCAGCGAGCCGGCACAAATAATGGCGAAGATATTTCCGACGACCGCAGCGGGAGCCAGCTGCGCCACGTAGACGTCCGGCGTCTGCCCCAGGATTGCCGAATAGGCCAGAGACAGGGGCAAAATCCCCTCGCCAATTCCGCCGCCAATGATAGGGACAATGATAAAGAAGAAGGTGTGGTAAGGCGTATACCCAAACAGCGTTCCCACAATAAGCCCGCTCAGCACGGCCATCAGTGTCCCCGCCACCAGCGGAACAAACATGCGCATCATGCCCTGGATCAGCAGCACCCGGTTCATCCCCAGAATGCTGCCGACCACCAGGCAGGCGATGACGAAATAGAGCAGATTCGCCTCCTTCATCAGCAGATGCACCGTATCAAGGGTTTGTTTCCCGAATGCGCCAAAATAGACCAGCACGGAAGGCACCATCAGACACAGGATCGCCGGGCCGCCGATGTCCTTCAGCACGGGGATTTGACGCCCCACTTTGGCAAACGCAAAGCCAAGGGTCATGATGACCGCCAGTCCGCCTATCATATTTTTCGGCAGCAGCCCTGCCCAGGCGGACGTCGCCACAATCGCGGCAATCCCGACGAACAGCATCAGCGGAACCGCGCCCACCTCGGTCGTGTTCAGCCCAAAAGCAAAACGCGAGGTCGACAGCGCGGAAGTCGGTACAGGATTATCTTTCATATAATCACCTGAAATTTGTGTTCGGATATACAGAGTAAGGAATAAGCGGAAAACTATTCCTGATTCGAATAAATGTTCTTAAATAGAAAATAATGACTTTGGTGGCCTTTTCTCAAAAACAGGCTCAGCGTGAAATTAACATGGGCTTTCGAAGAGAAATGTGAACACAACAGCCCTTTCCTTTTAAATAATTTAATTCATTATTATGTAACTAAAGTTATTCATGACATTCAATGCAATTCTTTTGAAATTAATAAAACCAGAAATAATGTGACCCTTATCACTCCTGCTACGTTAGCTAAGCGCTAAATTAGCTCCCCAACAAAACACAGAAAACTCCGTGTCTTTATCATCCTTAAAGTCACTGTTTTTGCTCGTCTTATTTCTGTTTCGTTTAAATATTCAGGAGTTAACCATGTCTCGTAAAGACGTTCTGTACACGCCTTATAATGGCGCCGTACTGCTGGAAAATCCGTTATTAAATAAAGGCCTCGCCTTTATTAAGGAAGAGCGGGATAATTTTAATCTGCATGGATTATTGCCGCATAACGTTGAAACCATTGAGGAGCAAACGGAGCGTGCCTGGGTGCAGTTCTGCCATTTTAAAAGCGACATTTCCCGCCATGTTTATTTGCGCAATATTCAGGACACCAATGAAACCCTCTTTTACAACCTCTTGCGTTCGCATCTGAAAGAGACGTTACCGATTATCTATACCCCGACGGTGGGTGAAGCCTGCGAGCATTTCTCCACGATTTATCGCCGCGCGCGCGGCTTGTTTATTTCATGGCCTAACCGCCACCGCATTGATGAGATGCTGCAAAGTTTCTCACGCAACGACGTTCGGGTGATTGTGGTAACGGACGGAGAACGCATTTTAGGCCTCGGCGACCAGGGTATCGGCGGTATGGGCATTCCGATTGGCAAGCTGTCGCTGTATACCGCCTGCGGAGGGATCCATCCGGCCTCCACCCTGCCGATTATGCTGGATGTCGGCACCAATAATCAGCAACACCTCGACGACCCGATGTACATGGGCTGGCGTCACCCGCGCATCAGCGACGACCAGTACGCTGAATTTATGGATATGTTTATCAGCACGGTTAAGGCGCGCTGGCCCAACGTCCTCCTGCAGTTTGAAGACTTTGCGCAGAAAAACGCCACCCGACTTCTGCAGCGCTACCGCGACCAGCTGTGCTGCTTCAATGATGATATCCAGGGCACGGCAGCCGTCACCGCCGGTACGCTGATGGCGGCGGCGCACGCGGCGGGGACGCGCATTCGCGATCAGCGCGTGGTGTTCCTGGGCAGCGGCTCTGCCGGATGCGGGATTGCTGAAAAAATTGTCGCGCTGATGGTCGATGACGGCCTGAGCGAGTCGGAAGCCCGCAGCCGGATCTTTATGGTCGATCGCTTCGGCCTGCTGACCGACGATATGACTAACCTGCTCGATTTCCAGAAAAACCTGCTTACCGCGCGCGACGCCGTTAGTCGCTGGCAGGTAGACTCGCAAAATATTTCCCTGCTGGACGTGGTGAAGAACGCGCATCCCACGGTGATGATCGGCGTTTCAGGCCAGCCGGGGCTGTTCAGCGAAGAGATCGTCAAAGAGATGCATCGCCACTGTCCGCGCCCGATTATCATGCCGCTCTCGAACCCAACGTCGCGGGCGGAGGCCCAGCCTCAGGATCTTATCGCCTGGACCCAGGGTGCCGCGCTGGTGGCCACCGGCAGCCCGTTCGCCCCGGTATTCTGGGAGAATGCGCACTATGAGATTGCCCAGTGCAACAACGCCTATATCTTCCCGGGCCTGGGGCTTGGCGTGCTGGCCTGTAACGCGCGCCGGGTGACGGAAGAGATGCTGATGGCAGCAAGCCGCAGCCTGGCCGCGCAGTCTCCGCTCGTGACCACGGAAAGAGGAGGATTACTGCCGCCGATAGATCAGATTGAAACGGTCTCACGCCAGATTGCCGTTGCCGTCGCCCGGGCCGCCATTGAACAAGGCGTGGCGCCAGCGTTAGATGATGAAACCCTGATGGCGCGTATCGAGAAAACCTGGTGGCAGGCGGACTATGCGCCGTACCGCCGATCCGCGCTGTAGCGTCGGTCATGCCCTCACCGCAGGGTGAGGGCATCGCTGTGGTGTCAGTGCTGTATGCCTGAACGGTCAGAAAAATCGCTGGCGGTGAGACTTTCACCCCGAGTTGCCGCCTGTTTCAGACGGGCATACCGGTCAGGTACCCCTTCAGGACGGGTTTTGAAGCGACGGTGCAGCCACATATATTGTTCAGGCGCCATGCGTACGGCCTGCTCAATTGCCCTGTTCATCTGCGTCGCCACGGCTTCTTTATCGCCGCCCTGCAGCGCCTCGCTGATATCCTCCAGAATAATCAGCTCGTAACCGGTGCCATCCGCCCTGCGGCGCGGCACAAAGGGGATAACGGCAGGGTTAGCGCTTTTGACCAGCATATAGCTGCCCGCCGTCGTCGCGGCATCCGGCACCGCAAAGAACGGCACAAACACGCTGTTGGTTTTGCCATAGTCGTGATCCGGGGCGTACCACAAAATTTCATTCTGCTTCAGCGCGCGGATCATGCCCTTTAAATCATGGCGATCGAGCATGGTTTTGTTGGCGCGCAGGCGCCCTCGCGTCTGAAGCCAGTCCAGCAGAGCATTGTTATTAGGGCGATAGACCCCGATACCGGGGTTAAGCATGCCAAATATCCGCGCGCCCAGCTCAAGGGTCAGAAAATGTATCCCTACCAGCACCACGCCTTTTCCCTGCGCCCTCGCCTTTTCCATGTGCTCATAACCCTGCACGGTAAAGCATTTCTTTACCCGCCACGCAGGCCAGAACCATGCCATTCCGGTTTCGATTACCCCCATTCCTACCGATTCAAAATTACGCTGCAGCAATGACTCGCGTTCATCTTTTTTCATCTCCGGGAAACAAAGCTCCAGGTTGCGGCGGGCAATCTCGACGCGGCGAGGCAGTAAGCGCATCGCCAGTCGACCCAGGCCATGACCGATTCTGAACAGAAGCGGATAAGGGAGCAGCATGATGAGCCACAGAGCCGCAATGCCGGCCCAGCTTAGCCAGTAACGGGGATGAAGAAAGGCGAATGAAAAACGGGGTAATTTTGTCATCAGAAAATTATCCTTTAACGTGTCTGTCCTTAATTGATTCTGTTGGAGATCTTTCCTAAGGATGAATAATATGCCAGTCAGAAACGTTAATTGTAGCGGATAAGACAAAACGCATTTTTATCGATTTTTGCGAAAAACGGGAAGTCGAGCCGGGAAGGATTTATCCGCTCCCCGGCAGAAGATCTTACATCGAATACCCGGGCTTCTTAATAAGCTCCTCCAGCTTCGGTCCAATTTCGGTATCCCAGACCTGCGCCTTCCAGTCTTCAGGCGCGATCTGCTTCAGCGCCACCGACACGGAACTGTCTTTGCTGTTGAAATGGCGAATAATCACGTCGGCAATATCCGCCGCCAGGGCAGCTTTCTGTTCGTCGTTTAAATCACGGGGAAAACATTTGATATCTACGTGTGGCATGTGCAGGCTTCCGGTTGTGAATGTGGGTTCCACGTTATCAGATAATTTTGTTTGCCTTTAACACCTTGTGCAGTTCCGGTCGCTGGCATACGGCGTCCGCAATCGCCGTGAATTTAGGGGTATTTTCGGCAAACCAGGCGTAACGGGGCCCCCAGGTGCGCGCGACCGCAATATACACATCCAGCAGCGTCAGCCGTTCCCCCAGCGCAAACGGGGCAGCCTTAAGCTGGCTTTCGAACCACAAATAGAGGGATTTCCGGTATTCGATGCAGTTTTTCTGCAGCTGTTCCGGCGCATCCGGCACCCAGCGTTCGGGATAGTCTGCATAGGTAAACGTGGGATAGACGTTGGCTACGAACCAGATGAGCAAACGCTGAAACGGCTGACGTTCAGCCTGCCCTACGGGCGGGGCGAGATCGGGACACCGGTCGAGCACCATCAGGGCAATCGCCGCCGTTTCGGTCATGATGGCGTCATTTTCCAGCTCCAGCGTCGGCACCTGGCACAGCGGATTGAGCTTGTGCAGCAATTCACGCTGCGGACCGGGCTGGTCAAACCCGTCCACGTTGATGAATTGATAAGGGATATCAGCCAGGGTCAGCATCACCTCACTGATTGCCGAGCCCCAGCCGGGTACGCCATAAAGTTTAATCATGTTGCCCCCTCAGGAGTGAAAATCCTAAGTGTAGAGCACCCTTAGTAGGTTATCCCAGGCGGGTTGACCTCCGATTGCGTCACCGCTTCGCCCTGCTCGCCCCAGCGCGCCAGCACCTTCTGGTACTCTCCGCGCTCAATCGCACCGTTCAGCGCGGCCTGCAGGGCATAAACCAGTTGATTGCCTTTTTTGGTCGTGGTGGCGACATAAGCTTTCTTCGGCCCTAAACCGACCACGCGGGTTTTGCCGGTGAGCGCCGCTTTGTAAGCTGAAACCGACTGGGGGCCGAAGAACACATCCGCCCTGCCGGACTGGATATAGAGATTGCCCGAGGCATCGTCGTGAAGATAGACCGGCAGCGCAGGCGCCCGCCCCGCCTTTTTATTCTCTTCGTTCCAGCCCAGCAGGATGCGCTCCTGATTGGTACCCGAGCCGACAATCACCTTTTTCCCGGCCAGATCTTCCGCGCTTTTGATTGACTGAATCTCGCTGGTGGATTTCACCGAAAATGCCAGCGAATCGACGCGGTAGGTCGCAAAATCAAACTTCTCTTTACGCTGTTCGGTCACCGCAATGTTCACCAGCGCCACGTCGTAGCGCCCGGAAGCGATCCCCAGCGGCCAGTCTTCCCACGCCGTCGGCACCAGCTTTAGCTTCAGCCCCAGGCTGCCCGCCAGCAGGCGGGCAATATCCGGGTCGCTGCCGATCCGCGTGCGGTTATCGCTGGCCAGCAGCGCCAGCGGCGGGGAGTTCAGCATCGAGACGGCGACCGTCAGCGTACCTGGCTCAACGAATTTATACCCGGCGGGGATCTTCGCCACGGCCTGCCGATCCACCGTCACCGGCAGCGGCTGCTCGTTGGCTTTCAGAACGATGCTGGCGTGGCTCGCCGTCGTGAAGACCAGCCCCGCCAGAAGTCCATATTTCATTTGCGCTCCTTACAGCACTTTTGACAGGAACTGGCGCGTTCGCGCATGTGACGGACGGTTTAATACCTCGTCACTGCTGCCCTGCTCGACGATTTTTCCGTCGACCATAAACACCACCTGATCCGCCACCTCGCGGGCAAAGCCGATCTCGTGGGTCACTACCACAAGGGTAGTGCCGGACCGGGCCAGTTTTTTGATTACGTCCAGCACTTCCCCTACCAGCTCCGGGTCCAGCGCCGAGGTGGGTTCATCAAACAGCATCACGCGGGGACGTAACGCCAGCGCGCGGGCAATGGCAATGCGCTGCTGCTGGCCGCCGGAGAGATGGCGGGACCAGGCGTCGGCTTTATCCCGCAGCCCGACCACGTCCAGCAGGCTGTACGCGCTTTCCACCGCCTCTTTTTTGCTGAGCTTTTTATGCGCGATGGGCGCCTCAATCAGGTTTTCCAGCACCGTGAGATGGGGAAAGAGATTGAAGTTCTGGAACACATAGCCCACGTTGACGCGCTGTTTGAGGATCTCTTTCTCCTTCAGCTCGTAGAGCTTGTCGCCCTGACGACGGTAGCCAATGTAGTCCCCGTCGATCTGAATAAAGCCTTCGTCGACGCGCTCCAGGTGGTTTATGGTGCGCAGCAGCGTCGATTTTCCCGACCCGGACGGCCCGAGGATGACCGTCACGGATCCCGGCGGGATCTCAAGCGACACGTTGTCGAGCGCCTTATGGCGTCCAAAATATTTGCTGACGCCGGTAATCGAGATATGTCCTTCAGGAGAGGCTTGCATGGATAGGCTCCTGTGCTGGCGTGGTGGTGACGGAACGGGTACGACGGGCGGCACGGTTCTGATTAACCGCAGAGCGGCGTTCGCTGCGGGCAAGTGCGCGTTCAACACCGTACTGGATAGCGGACAGGACGGTGGTGATCGCCAGGTACCAGGCGGCACCAACCATCAGCAGCGGGATCACCTCCTGCGTGCGGTTGTAGATCATCTGGATGGTATAAAACAGCTCCGGCATCGCCAGGACGTACACCATCGCCGTGCCCTTGGCGAGGCTGATGATTTCATTGAATCCCGACGGCAGAATGGTGCGCAGCGCCTGAGGCAAAATGATGCGCACCGTGCGGCGCCAGGCCGGCAGGCCGAGCGCGGCGGCGGCCTCATACTGCCCGTGATCGACCCCGAGGAAACCACCGCGAATGATCTCGGCGGTATAGGCGCTCTGCACCAGCGTTAGCCCCACCACGGCGGTAGAAAATTGCCCCAGCACGTTGATGGTTTCAAAGCTGCCCCAGGTGATGCCGGTGAACGGCACGCCGAGCGAGAGCGTGTCGTAGAGATAGGAAAAGTTGTACAGGATAATCAGCACGACGATCAGCGGCAGCGACCGAAACAGCCAGATGTACGCCCACGCCAGGCTGCTCAGCAGCCAGGATGACGAGAGTCTCGCCAGCGCCAGCATGCCGCCAAACACCACGCTCAGCACGGTACCGATCAGCGTCAGCAGCAGGGTCTGCCCGACGCCTTCGAGGATCACCGGGTCGAAGAACCAGCGGGCGAACACCGCCCACTCCCAGCGCGGGTTAAAGGCGACTGACTGAATCACGACCGCCAGGACAAACAGCGCCACCGCGGCGCCGACGGCCCGCAGCGGATAACGCGCCGGGACCACCTTAATGGTTTCAACGTTGCTCATCGTCGTTCCTCATGCGGTTTTGCTGAACGCTTCACGTACCAGCGTTTTGGTGAAACGCAGCCGACCGTCAAACGGCGGCTGGCTATACTCTTCCGGATCGCGGTTCAGATCGAACTGCGGCTGATAGCCCTGGCTGAGATAGAGCCTGACCGCCTCCGGCTGGCGAAAGCCGGTTGTCAGGTAGATCTGACTGTACCCTGCCAGCACCGCCCTGCGCTCAAGCTCCTGCACCACGCGCCCGGCAAGCCCCTGCTGACGCAGGGTTTTGTCCGTCCAGATGCGTTTGATTTCCGCGGTGCGTTCGTCGAACGGTTTGTACGCGCCGGTGGCGATAATCTTCCCGTCGCGCTCCAGGACGATAAACAGCCCCTGCGGCGCCAGATACCACTCGGTGAGCTCCACTTCCGCGTCTTTAGAAAAGTAGTCCCCGTAGCGGGCCGCATATTCCCCGAACAGACCCTCGATAATGGGCTGAAGTTCGGCATCTTCCGGTGAAACATCACGAAATCGTTCGCTCATCACGCCTCCTTAATCGCCCAGGCCCGCCGGGTTCACTTCGGACTGCGGAATGCGCTCAACCCCTTCACCCCAGCGGTTCAGCACTTTGTCGTAATCGCCGTTTTTGATGACGCCGTTCAGTGCGGTTTGCACCGGCTCAACCAGCCCGCTGCCTTTTTTCAGCGTCACCGCGATGTGCGCCGCCTTCGGCCAGCCGCCGTCGACGCTGCCCACCAGTTTGGTTTTCCCGTTCAGCGCCGCTTTCCATGCGCCAATCACGTTCGGGCCAAAGTAGGCATCCGCGCGCCCGGACTGCAGCGCCAGGGTTTGGGCCGCATCGTCTTTGGTGTAGATCGGGGTAAAGGGCTTCAGTCCCTTCTTCAGGTTTTCGGCATTCCACGCCAGCAGGATGGCCTCCTGGTTGGTGCCGGAGCCCACGATAATCTTCAGCCCGGCGATGTCTTCCGCCTTCTGAAGCGATTTGATCGGGCTGGTCGATTTCACGTAGAAACCGAGGGAATCCTTACGGTAGGTGGCAAAATCAAACTTCTGTTTGCGCTCTTTAGTGACGGTGATGTTGCTGATGGCGGCATCGTATTTCCCGGACGCGACGCCCAGCGGCCAGTCTTCCCAGGAGGTGGGCACCACGTTCAGCTCCAGCCCGAGGCTGTCGGCGACCAGACGCGCGACGTCAACTTCGCTTCCCAGCAGCGTTTTGTTGTCGTCGGAGAAGACCGTCAGCGGCGGCTGATTGAGTCCCGCCACCGCCACGGTAAATTTCCCCGGCACGGCAAAGCGATAGTCTTTCGGCAGCTGCGCCACTGCCTCGCTATTTTTCGCGGTGTTAATCGGCGTTTTATTGGCCTCGATGCTCACGCCGGTGCCGTTAATATTGACGTTCTCTGCCCAGACGGCAGGGGTAAAGGCCAGCGCGAGCGCCAGAACAAGCGATGTTTTCTGCATAGCGGGGTTCTCTTTTATTGTTGTGTGTACTGGTTTTTCGGTTGATCTAAGCCAAGGCTTTCGCGCAGCGTGGTGCCCGGGTAGTCGGTACGGAACAGGCCGCGAGACTGCAGTATCGGTACCACCTGGTCAACAAAGCGCGGGAAGGTGTCCGGCGTACCGCCCTGAATGATGAAGCCGTCTGCGGCATAACCTTCAAACCAGGCCTGAAGACCGTCAGCCACCTCCTCCGGCGTGCCGGAAAAGCGCGGGCGCGGCGAAGCGGCTTCAAGCGCCACCTGACGCAGGGTTAAGCTGCGTTCGCGGGCATTACGCTTGATTTCATCCGTGGTGCTGCGGAAGCTGTTTTTGCCTAAGTCGCCGATATCCGGGAACGGCTCGTCGAGCGGATACTGGCTGAAATCGTGATGTTCGAAATAACGCCCGAGGTAATTGAGGGCGTCATTAATCGACACCAGCGCCGCCGTGGTCTGGTACTGGTGTTCCACGTCATCGGCATCTTTCCCCACAATCACGCTAACGCCCTGGAAAATATGGAGATCCGACGCGCGGCGGCCGTTTGTTTCCAGCTGCTGTTTTACGTCCTGATAAAAGGCTTTTGCCTCGTCGAAGGTCTCGTGGTGGGTAAAAATGGCGTCGGCATGTTTCGCCGCCAGCTTTTTCCCGTCGTCCGACGCCCCGGCCTGAAAGACAATTGGTCGCCCCTGCGGCGTGCGGCCAATATTCAGCGGACCGGCGACCTGGAAGAAGTCACCGTGGTGATCGAGCGTATGCAGTTTGGCCGGGTCAAAAAACTGGCCGCTCTCTTTGTTGCGGATAAACGCGTCCCCTTCCCAGGAATCCCACAGCCCTTTCACCACGTCGAGATACTCATCCGCAATCCGGTAGCGCAGCGCATGCTCGGGGTGTTTTTCGCGGGAAAAGTTCTTCGCCGACCCCTCCAGCGGTGAGGTCACCACGTTCCAGCCCGCGCGGCCATTGCTCAGGTGATCGAGGCTGGCGAACTGGCGCGCCGTGGTAAAGGGCTCGCTGTAGGAGGTGGATAAGGTTCCCACCAGCCCCAGGCGCGAGGTGATGCTGGCCAGAGCGGAAAGCACGGTTAACGGTTCAAACCGATTCAGAAAATGGGGGATCGATTTCTCGTTGATATAGAGACCATCGGCCACGAAGAGGAAATCGAGCTTCCCTTCCTCAGCCTTTAACGCCGTCGCTTTCACAAAGTCGAAATTAATACTGGCGTCGGCAATCGCCGCAGGATGGCGCCAGGCGGACATATTCCCGGATGCACCATGCAGAATGGTGCCCAGCCGCAGTTGTCGGGTTGCAGACATCTTTACCTCTCCTGAATTAAACGTGTTGCAGGGCTTTTTCCGCAAGCTGTGCAAAATAGCGGGCGGCGGGCTCAATTAAGGCTTCATCGGGATTAAACGACGGATGATGTAAACCATACGGGCTGTTGCTGCCGATGCTGACAAACGCCCCCGGGATCTGCTGCAGATAGACCGCAAAATCCTCCCCGCCCATATGCAATTCCGCGTGCCGGGTTTCATATCCGGCCTCACGCGCGACCGAGGTGGCAAAATCAGCCCAGCGCTCGTCATTCACCAGCGCGGTAGGCCCGGCATACCAGGTGATATCAATCTGCGCGCTGAAGGCGCTGGCAAACCCGGCGGCAATTTCACCCACGCGGGCTTTCACATTCTGCTGCACTTCCGTGCGATGGGTACGCAGCGTGCCTTCCAGCTCGACGCTTTCCGGCAGCACGTTCCAGGTGTTGCCGCCCGCAATGCGGGTTACGCTCAGCACCACCGAATCCAGCGTGTTGACGTTACGGCTGGCGACGCTTTGCAGCGCCGTTACCAGCTGGCTCGCCAGCACAATGGCGTCGTTACCTTCATGAGGACGTGCGGCGTGCGCGCCTTTGCCGGTAATGCGGATCACAAAGCGGTCGACGTTGGCGTAGAACGGCCCGCCGCGGGTGGCGAACTCACCAACCGGCAGGCCAGGCTCGTTGTGCATACCGAAAATCGCGCTGACATCGCGCAGGGCACCGGCCCGCACCATGCTCTTCGCACCGCCAAAGTTCTCTTCAGCAGGCTGAAACAGGATGCGCACCCGGCCGTTAAGCGAGGCCTCCCGCTCTTTCAGCTTTAACGCGGCGCCGAGGATGACGCTGGTGTGGATATCGTGTCCGCAGGCGTGCATCACCCCGGCATGCTGTGAGCTAAACGGTACGCCGCTGCGCTCCTCGATCGGCAGCGCGTCAATGTCGGCGCGCAGCGCAACCAGCCTGCTGCCCGTCCCGATTTCCGCCACCAGCCCGGTCGACAGGTCGTAAGGCTGCGGGGCGATCCCGGCATTCGTCAGCCACTGGCGCAGGCGCGCGGTGGTTTCGACCTCCTGGCCGGACAGCTCCGGGTTCTGGTGCAGTTCGCGGCGCCAGGCAATCAGTTGTTCGCCAAAACTCATACGGTGACCTCCTTGTTAAGACGCGCCCCGGCAAGCAGACGCAGCGACGCGACGCGCGTAGCCCCCTCCGCCACCGGCGTGTCGATGATAAATTCGTCAATGCCCCACTGCTGGTGCAGCGCGTTGAGCTGTTCCACTACCGACTCAGCGGTGCCCGCCAGCAGCGACTGCGCCCGGCGTGCAATGCGCACCGGCTCACTGCCCGCCTGGCGCGCAAACGCGTAGGCCTGCTCTTCGCTGGCCACGGTGACACGCTGCCCGTTTGCCAGCTCAACGCCCCACACTTCGACCTTCTGCGCCAGCGCGTCTGCCTCAGCCTGCGTCGGCGCGACAATCGCCTGCACCGCCACTATCACGTCACGCGCGCTGTTCTCGCGCCAGGTCGATACCACCTCGCGCAGCAGGTCCGGGTCACCGTTCAGGTGTGCGGCAAACACAAAGTGCCAGTCGAGCCTGGCGGCGAGCAGCGCGCTGTCGGTACTCGCGCCCAGCAGAAAACCCTCAGCAGGCAACGGCGGCAGCGGCGTGGCGCGGACGGCCTCTTCAATAGCGTGATGCTCAGGACGGATCCAGCGGTCGAGCTGGGCCAGTTGTTCGGCAAAGCTGCCCTTTTCCTGTTGATTCAGGCCCTGCTGCAGCGCGCGGGTTGAGAGCGGTAATCCGCCGGGGGCTTTCCCGACGCCGAGATCGACGCGGCCAGGCGCCAGCGCGGCCAGCACGTTGAAGTTCTCGGCGACTTTATAAGGGCTGTAGTGCTGAAGCATTACGCCGCCAGACCCGACGCGAATGCGCGTGGTTTGCCCGAGGATCCAGGCAATCAGCAGCTCCGGCGAAGGGCTGGCAAGCTGTGGGGTGTTGTGGTGTTCGGCAATCCAGAAGCGGTGATAGCCCAGATTTTCTGCCTGCTGCGCCAGCGCCAGGGTACGCGCCAGTGCATCGGCAGCCGTTTCGTTTTCAGCGATGGGGCTTTTATCCAGAATGCTGATTCGCCATGACATGTTGCGTTCTCGTTTGACTTAACATGTCGACATTATTAAAGGCGCATTTCACCTCTGAGAAACAATTAATTTACATTTAGTTTGCCGGAAAACAGATATATAAAACCCTGCTAAGAATAAGATTTTAAGGAGGCAATCAGCGATTCCACCTGCTCCCGACGGGTAATGCGGACGAAGCGAATATAGCTATATTGCGGGTTTTGCAGGTCGGCTTCATAGCGCGTGCGGTTATTACGCCAGGTTTTCATCGTCCAGATGATAATGGATTCTCTGCTGAAGAACGCGCGCCGGAAACTCTCTTTGTTTCCCGTTCCCGGCCAAAGCTCGTGTTTATGCCAGGCCCGCTTTATTGCTCGGGTGACGGCCTGCCAGAGGGTGCGGGTAAACCCATAATCCACCCAGACCACCACATCGACATCGCGCCATTTCAGCGGTCGCGTGCGGTTGTAGTTACCGTCGAGCACCCAGTCTGACGAAGCCTGTAGCGCCTGCGCCAGCTTTGCCTGAAACTCGTCGTCCGGCGTTCCCTGCCAGTCAGAGCGCCAGTAGAGTCTGTCCATCTCGATACAGGGAATAGACAGCGCGGTCGCAATCTGCTTCGCCAGCGTGCTTTTTCCGCTCCCGCTGGTACCGATGACGTTAATTTTCACCTCAGCCTCCCTGTATTTACGAAAATGTGACCAAATGATAGCGTTTTCATCCTGTTAACGAAACGCTATTTCAGCATGACAATTTTTCCAGAGAGACGATCTCCCTCTTGCAGTTTGGCTTATGTCATTTATTTAAGCCGATTCAAAATAACACCCACTAAAATATTTTCAATTTTATTACATTCGACAACATTAACATATTAAAAATAATGGATGCCGGGTATTTCGGAGGTTCTCAATTTCAGCGAGAATATGCACAGATCGTTATTAAAATAATCACTTTTATCTTGCCGGAGCGCTTTCCGGGTTTTTATTCTTGCACATCATCATGGAGTTACTCATGAGGCGTAACACCCCCGTTACACAAAACGAGTATTTACTTAACGCTGGTTCGACGTTAATGTCCACCACCGATACAAAAAGTCATATAACTTATGCCAACTCCGCTTTTATAGAAGCCAGCGGATATAAAGAAGAGCATCTTCTGGGTGAGCCGCATAACCTCATCCGCCATCCCGACATGCCTGCCGAAGCGTTTGGCGACATGTGGTTTACCCTCCAGCAGGGTGAGACCTGGACAGGGCTGGTGAAGAATCGTCGTCATAATGGCGATCACTACTGGGTGCGTGCCAACGTGACGCCGGTCTGGCAAGGGGAATCCCTGACCGGCTATATTTCGGTGCGTAATATCCCCTCACGGGAGGAGATCGCGGCCAGTGAAAAACTGTATGCAAAAGTACGTAATAATGAATTAAAACAGTATCGTTTTTATAAAGGTCTGTTCGTTCGGCGCGGTTTATTTTCCTTTTTATCGCTCTTTAAATGTCTCAGTACCGGAAAACGAATTCAGCTTGGTATTACTGCGACAGCGTTACTTTCCTGCCTGGCGGTATATTTATTCCGCGATCGTCTCGTTCAGGCCACCACTCTGGTGCTGCTTTTTTCTGCGCTGTCCTGTTATCTTCATGCGCAGATCGCCCGGCCGGTAAAATCCATTGTTCAACAGATGCAGCGCGTGGTTTCAGGACGTAAAACGGACTATTACCATTTTGACAGGATCGATGATATCGGGCTGATGATGCGCCTGGTGAATCAGTCTGGTTTAAACCTGAACTCGCTGGTTGACGATGTCGGGGAGCAAATCAGCGGTATTGGCACCATCAGCCAGCAGGTCGCGAAAGAAGGTGCGGCGCTGCAGACGCGCTCTGAAGAAACCGCAGATTTCTTGCAGCAAACCGCATCTGCGGTGGAAGAGATCGCCAGCGCCGTGAAGCAGAC
This sequence comes from Enterobacter sp. fkY84-1, assembly GCF_052974705.1. Lineage (NCBI taxonomy): Bacteria > Pseudomonadati > Pseudomonadota > Gammaproteobacteria > Enterobacterales > Enterobacteriaceae > Enterobacter > Enterobacter sp. fkY84-1. The sequence goes on from NZ_CP169393.1 coordinate 2,467,134, forward strand.
GGCCGAAACCGCGAACGAGGCGATTCAGATGGCGGATCGCACCCGCGACAGCGCCCACTGCGGGGAAGCGATGATGAAAGAGACCATCGGTATGATGCAGTCCGTTTCGCAGGATAACGGCCAGATCGTCGATATTATCAGCGTTATCGATCGTATTGCCTTCCAGACCAATATTCTTGCGCTGAATGCCGCCGTGGAAGCGGCGCGCGCGGGTGAAGCCGGCCGCGGCTTTGCCGTGGTCGCAGCTGAGGTGCGCAATCTTGCGCAGCACTCCGCGACGGCGGCGAAAGAGATCAAAGCGCTGATCGAGAAAAACGTCGCCAGCGTCAACGCTGGCGTGGAGAAGGTGGGACAAACCGAATCACAGCTGACGGTTATGATCGACCATGTTCTGCAGGTTTCCACCCTGATTAAGGAGATTGGCCTCGCCACGCAGGAGCAAACCCAGGCGCTGACGCTCATCAACGCCTCCCTCTCCCGTATCGGCGTAATGACCCAGAGCAATACGGGGATGGTGGATAACGTCACTCACGCCGCGAATCACCTGACGCAGCGGACGACGCGCCTGCAGCAGGCGATTGCCGTTTTTGGCGGTTAGCCGTTCGGGTACTGCTCGTCGGTCACTTTTTCCAGCCATGTTACCGGGCTGCCGTTTACCGCTTCGGCGATGGCAAGATGCGTCATCGCCGTTTGCGCACTTGCGCCGTGCCAGTGCTTCACGCCGGGTGGGATCCAGGCGATATCGCCCTGATTCAGGATTTCCGCCTCTTCGCCCCACGCCTGTAACCAGCCGCGACCCTGCGTCACAATCAGCGTTTGTCCCAGGGGATGCGTATGCCAGGCCGTGCGCGCGCCCGGCTCAAAGGTCACGGTTGCCCCGCCGACGCTGGCAGGTTCGGTCGCCTGAAAGGGCGCGTCAATGCGAACAGCCCCGGTAAACCAGGCTTCCGGTCCTCGTACTGAAGGTAATGAACCGCTGCGGATAATTTTCATCTTATGCTCCTCGTTGACTGTTGCGTTAACAGTAGCGCAAAGCACTCCGCAGCATTAGGGTGCATAATCAGATAGGACACATGACTGAAACTCATAAATAGAACCGCGATGCTAAAAGATAATTTCAACGATCTGCTCTCCTTTATGGTGGTGGCCCGCGAGCGCAGCTTTACGCGCGCAGCGGCGCAGCTGGGCGTCTCGCAATCGGCACTGAGCCATGCGATGCGCAAGCTTGAAGCGCGATTAGACGTTCGCCTGTTAACCCGCACAACCCGCAGCGTGGTTCCGACACCCGCGGGTGAGCAGCTTTTTTCGCGCCTCAGCCCGCATCTGCTGGAGATCGAACAGGAACTCACGGCGCTTCGCAGCAGCCGCGACAAACCCGCAGGCGCTATCCGCATCGTCGCCGGCGAGCACGCGATGGACGCCGTCCTCTGGCCGGTACTGAAGGCTTTTATGCTGCAGTATCCTGACATTAACGTCGAAGTGACGGTCGACAATGGCCTGACAGATATCGTCGATGGCCGCTTCGACGCGGGGGTTCGCCTGGGTGAACAGGTGGCAAAAGACATGATTGCGGTGCGGATTGCGCCGGACATGCACATGGCGGTCGTCGGCTCCCCGGATTACCTGGCTCGTTTTGGCGTGCCCCTCGTGCCGGAGCAGCTGGGTGAACACCGCTGTATCAATCTCCGCCTGCCCACCCGAGGGGGATTGTATGACTGGGAATTTGAGCGCGACGGGCGCGAGCTTCGCGTGCGGGTTGACGGACAGCTTACGCTCAATAACCTGTCGCAGCGCATCGACGCCGCGGAGAATGGTCTCGGATTAGCCTACGTGCCCGAGTCCTCGGTTCTGGACGCTCTGAATCAGGGACGGCTGGTCAGGGTCCTTGAATCGTGGTGCCCCACGTTTGAAGGATACCACCTCTATTATCCGAGCCGTCGGCAGCACACAACCGCGTTCAGGTTACTTCTCGATGCCCTGCAGCAGCAAAAATTTATACCATCTGGTAATAATTAAGAGAATCTGATGATTAAATAATCAACCCCGCCATTGTTTTGACTAAAAACTCATCACGTTTCAGCGTGTTGTGATCCCCGTCTGCTCTGACCACACGATTTCCTTCGACGTGCATCACTTTCGGCACGGTTATATTTTGCGTCGCTTATGAATTGCAGGTAGGATGCCTCGCCATGTTTCGCCTTATCCATACGCAGAATGACTGGGAAGGCGACATGTGTTTGCGCAGAAGCAATCGTTTGTATTGCGCTCTGCCAGGCAGGACTATCACGATAATGGTTCAGACAGGCAAACAGGTAACTCAATGAAAACAAGCAATAAAAGCGCAGCCGATCATCATGCTGCTAAACGTCGCTGGTTGAACTCCCACGAAGAGGGCTACCACAAAGCGATGGGCAACCGTCAGGTTCAAATGATCGCCATCGGCGGCGCTATCGGAACGGGTCTGTTTTTAGGTGCGGGTGCACGTCTGCAGATGGCTGGCCCGGCTCTCGCCCTGGTCTATCTGGTGTGCGGGATCTTCTCTTTCTTCATTCTCCGCGCGCTGGGCGAACTGGTACTGCATCGCCCTTCCAGCGGCAGCTTCGTCTCTTACGCCCGTGAATTCCTCGGTGAAAAAGCCGCTTACGTCGCGGGCTGGATGTACTTCGTCAACTGGGCGATGACCGGTATCGTCGACATCACCGCCGTTGCGCTGTATATGCACTACTGGGGCGCGTTTGGCGATGTGCCGCAGTGGGTCTTTGCGCTTGGCGCGCTGGCGATTGTCGGCACCATGAACATGATCGGCGTGAAGTGGTTCGCGGAGATGGAGTTCTGGTTTGCGCTGGTTAAAGTGCTGGCCATCGTGGTGTTCCTGGTCGTGGGTACCGTCTTCCTCGGCAGCGGTAAGCCGCTGGATGGCAATGCCACCGGCTTCCACCTGATAACCGATAACGGCGGATTCTTCCCGCACGGTCTGCTGCCTGCGCTGGTGCTGGTTCAGGGCGTCGTGTTCGCCTTCGCCTCCATCGAGCTGGTGGGCACCGCAGCAGGTGAATGTAAAGATCCGCAGACGATGGTACCAAAAGCCATTAACAGCGTGATCTGGCGTATTGGTCTGTTCTACGTCGGTTCCGTGGTGCTGCTGGTGCTGCTGCTGCCGTGGAACGCCTATCAGGCGGGCCAGAGTCCATTCGTGACCTTCTTTTCGAAGCTGGGCGTGCCGTACGTGGGCAGCATCATGAACATCGTGGTCCTGACCGCAGCGCTCTCCAGCCTGAACTCCGGCCTCTACTCGACCGGTCGTATCCTGCGCTCCATGTCCATGGGCGGTTCTGCGCCGAAGTTCATGTCCAAGATGAGCAAGCAGCACGTGCCGTACGCCGGTATTCTGGCGACGCTGGTGGTCTATGTCTTCGGCGTGTTCCTGAACTATCTGGTGCCGTCTCAGGTATTCGAAATCGTTCTGAACGTGGCGGCACTGGGGATTATCGCGTCTTGGGGCTTTATCGTGGTCTGCCAGATGCGTCTGCGCAAAGCGATTAAAGAAGGAAAAGCTGCTGACGTCAGCTTTAAGCTGCCTGGCGCGCCGGTGACATCCTGGCTCACCCTGCTCTTCCTGTTCAGCGTGCTGGTGCTAATGGCGTTCGACTACCCGAACGGCACCTACACCATCGCGACCATTCCGCTGCTGGCCGTGCTGCTGATTGCGGGCTGGTTCGGCGTGCGTAAACGCGTTCATGAAATTCACAGCACCGCGCCGGTTCATCCTGACGATGAAAAACACGACGCCCCGCTGGTAGAAGAGACCTCGCGTTAATAAAAAAGCCGGGTGGCGGCTTCGCCTTACCCGGCCTACATTTCATGGTTTTGTAGGCCCGGTAAGCGGCAGCGCCACCGGGCAATCCCATCTTACAGCGCGATACGCATCACGTCGTCAGGCTGGGTAGCTTCCTGCTGGCGGGTAGATTTCTGTTTCACCGTCACGTACAGGGTTTTGCCATCCGCTGAAAGCGCCAGGCTGTTCGGGTAGACCGGCGTGTCGAAGGTTTTAGTGACCTTATACGATTTCGCGTCAATCACGCTCACCTTGCCGGCTTCACGGTGCGTCACGTAGGCTTCATTGCGGGTCGGGTTAAACAGGACCGCCAGAGATTCCGGCGCGGCGATTTTCTCGATCACGCTACCGTCTTTCAGGCTCACCACCAGCACTTCCGGCTGTTTTGAATCGGTCAGGAACGCGCGCTGACCGGCAGTGTCGAGGCTCAGGTTCAGGTAGAAGTGCTCTTTACCGTCATCCTGCACCTTTTTACGGGCAATAATTTTATTGCTGGCCGTATCAATCGTCACCAGTTCGCCGTCCGCATTCGTGGTGTACAGACGTTTCGCCTGCGCATCCAGCGCCAGGCCGGTGCTGTAGGTGCCCGTATTGGCAATGGTTTCTTTCAGCTTCAGCGTGGCGCCATCCACGACCCAAATCACGCTCTCTTTACCGACACCGGTAATGTAAATCGTGTTGCTCGCGTCATCTGCCACCAGCTGGCGCGGCTGCAGCGGTTTGACGGTTTCGCTGCGCTGACGCCCGTCCAGCACCAGCCGCCCTTTTACGTCACCCGTTTTTGCATCAATCGCGGTTACCGCGCCGTTGATCGTATTGCCGAACCACAGCGTTTGAGTCGCCTTGTCAAAGGTGGCACCAAAGGGTTTCAGATCGCTATGGATTGCCTGCGTCACGTCCAGCGTGACCGGATCAAGACGGTAGACAACCCCGCCCTTGTCGGTTTTACGGCTTTGCGAGGTTGCCACCCACAGCGCATTCTCCTGCTGGCTCACGGCCATTTCATACGCCCCTTTGCCCACCGCTTTACGCAGTACCTCTTCGGCGGCATGCACCTGGAACGTCCCGGCAAGCAGTAAAGTGGCAGACAGCAGCGACAGGCTCAGACGCGGCGAGCACAGATGACGTAAAGACATATCAATTCCTTTTCTGAAAAGTGGGGTTGGGCTGACATCACTTCCGGCAGACAACGTCATGGCATTGTCTTTTGATAATGAGAATAGTAATCATTAATGTGTAAAATGTGGAGTTTTTCTTTCCCGCTTCGCCTTCCATTAACGCAATGTGCGGTTATAGTTTTCAAAACTTTTACAAAACCTTTAACATATATGGACATGTTCCATTTGGTTCGTTTATACACCACAACCGGTTTTATTCATGAAAATCATTTCTGCCCGTAAGGCTTCTCTCCCGCTGCTGCTGGTTCCTGTTATTTTTGCGCCGCTCACCGCCGTGAGCGCAGAGGAACAGACCATGATCGTCAGCGCCACGCCGCAAACCGTATCGGAGCTCGATACTCCGGCCGCGGTCAGCGTCGTCAATGGCGACGATATGCGCCAGGCCGCGCCCCGCATTAACCTGTCTGAATCCCTTGGCAGCGTACCCGGGCTGCAAATTCAGAACCGTCAAAACTACGCCCAGGATCTCCAGCTTTCGATGCGCGGATTTGGCGCCCGCTCAACCTTCGGGGTGCGCGGTATCCGTATGTACGTCGATGGTATTCCAGCCACGATGCCGGACGGACAGGGTCAGACCTCCAACATCGACCTTTCCAGCGTGGAGAGCGTTGAAGTGCTGCGCGGTCCCTTCTCTGCCCTGTACGGCAACGCCTCTGGCGGCGTAATCAACATCAACACCCAGACCGGGCAGCAGCCGCCGACCATTGAAGCCAGCAGCTATTACGGCAGTTACGGGACCTGGCGCTATGGCATGAAAGCCACCGGCGCGATGGGTGACGGCACCCACGCCGGGGACGTGGATTACACCGTCTCCACCACCCGCTTCACCACCAAAGGCTACCGCGACCACAGCGGCGCGCGGAAAAATCTCGCTAACGCCAAACTGGGTGTACGCATTGACGACGCCAGCAAGCTGACGCTGATTTTCAACAGCGTGGACATGAAGGCCAACGATCCGGGTGGACTGAATTACCAGGAGTGGCGGGACAACCCGCGTCAGTCGCCGCGCGGCGAACAGTACAACACCCGTAAGACCATCAAGCAGACCCAGGCCGGCCTGCGCTACGATCGCCAGCTCAGCGCTCAGGACGACCTGAGCGTGATGATGTACGCCGGCGAGCGTGAAATGACGCAGTACCAGTCGATTCCGTATCAGCCGCAGCTAAAAGCCACTCACTCCGGCGGGGTGATTGATATGCAGCGCCACTATCAGGGCGTGGACACTCGCTGGACACACCGCGGCGAGCTGCTGGTTCCGGTGACCTTCACCACCGGTCTGAACTACGAAAACATGAGCGAAGACCGTCGCGGATACGAGAACTTCGTGATGCGCAACGGCGTGCCGGACTACGGCGTCAAAGGCGATAAACGTCGTGACGAACGCAACCTGATGTGGAACGTCGATCCTTATCTGCAAACGAGCTGGCAGCTGACGCAGAAACTCTCTGTCGACGCGGGTGTCCGCTACAGTTCGGTCTGGTTTGATTCCAACGACCACTACGTTACGCCGCGCAACGGCGATGACAGCGGTGACGCGAGCTACCACAAGTGGCTCCCGGCGGGCGCCGTGAAGTATGCGGTGACGGATGCGTGGAACCTCTACGCTGCCGCAGGGCGTGGCTTTGAAACGCCAACCATCAACGAGCTCTCCTATCGCGCCGATAACCAGGGCGGTCTGAATATTGGCCTGAAGCCGTCCACGAATAATACGTATGAAGTGGGCAGCAAAACCCGAATCGGCAACGGCCTGCTGACGGCGGCGCTGTTCCGCACCGATACGGATGACGAGATCGTGGTGGACTCCAGTTCCGGCGGCCGTACAACCTATAAAAATGCCGGGAAAACCCGTCGTCAGGGTGTCGAAGTTTCCCTGGATCAGCAGTTCGCTGAGAGCTGGAAGCTGAAGATGGCCTGGACGTACCTGGATGCCACCTACCGGACTAACGTCTGCAGCGACGCAGACTGTAACGGTAACCGTATGCCGGGGATTGCGCGCAACATGGGCTTCGCCTCGTTTGGCTGGCAGCCAGAGGAAGGCTGGTATGCGGGGACAGACGTGCGCTACATGAGCGATATCATGGCCGACGACGAAAACACCGCGAAAGCGCCGTCCTATACGGTAGTCGGGCTGAATACCGGGTATAAATTTAACTACGGCAACTGGGGAATGGACGTCTTTGGCCGCGTCGATAACCTGTTCGATAAAGAGTACGCGGGCTCGGTAATTGTCAACGAGTCCAACGGTCGTTATTACGAGCCTGCACCAGGCCGTAACTATGGCGTCGGACTGTCGGTCTCTTATCGCTTCGAGTAAGCAAAAAGAAAAGTTTATTTTATAAATGAAATAACCCTCCTGATGGCATTAAGCCATCAGGAGTTATTCACCAGATAAATAATTAGCGGCGGTATATAGTCGCTCTAATAAATAATCTCTCAGTTAAAATATTGTCGCTGTAAAAGAGAATCTGCTTCATCAATCAACTTATCAATCGCCTTCTGGCTCGCATCAACATCTCTCCGCTCAAGGGCCGAAAGCAGCTCGTCATAGTGATACGTTGCCGTTTTGATGTCGTTAAGTTCGTGATGCAGGTAGTTCATGCAGGGCCCGATGCGGACCCATAGCTGTTCAATTAAGGCATTAAGCGTAGGCATTTCCGCATACTGATAAAGCGTAAACCTGAAGATACGATTCGCATGCAATGCCTGCTGAACGTTTCCATTGCGCATGGCCTCATGGAAAGCCTCTGACATTTTGCGCAACGCCTCCAGCTTGCCGTCTGACATCTTCTGGCATGCTGCGGCGACCGCCATTGGCTCAAGCTGTTTTCTGATGGCGTTAATCTCGTTATAACGCTCCAGCGTCACTTCAGGGACCAGAAATGCCTGTGCGGGCGTGGCGTGAAGCGCGCCTGAGGAGACCAGGCGCAACAGCGCTTCGCGGACCGGCGTAATACTGGTGCCTAATTTATCAGCAATCTCTTTCGTAATCAGTCGTGCTCCTGGTTTGAGAGAGCCTGTAATTAACGCCCCTTTCAAACTGTGTTCAACCTGCATGGTAAGGCTAACCCTTTGGGCTTTTTCTAAGTGATCCAAATCAAGCATGTGGAATTCCTGTAGCTAAAACTTAATGCTATTTTTAAACGCCAGTTTTAATAAAACGGCGCCGGTACGATATATCCTGTATCGTCATGCCTGGTGGTGGGAAGTACAAAAAACAGCAAAAAAAGCAAACGTCATTTTTTTTATCGTTTTCGGGCTCATCGGGGATGATGGCGCGAAAAGTCATGTCCAGTAATTAAAGACAATATATCGTATCTTCACAAATAAATATGGCGGGAAACCCCGCCATATTGCGCTTTATTTATTGTCACTCGCGACGCGAATCACGACTTTGCCGAAGTTTCGTCCTTCCAGCAGGCCAATGAGCGCCTCGGGGGCGTTTTCCAGCCCGTCCGTGACCTGTTCGCGATAGTGGATTTTTCCCTCCTGCACCCAGCGCCCCATCTCTTCCTGGAACTCATGGATGCGATGTCCATAGTCCTGGCCGATGATAAAGCCCTGCATCCGAATGCGTTTCTTGAGAAGGATCGCCATCAGAAGCGGCAGGCGGTCCGGCCCGTCAGGCAAACCCGTCGCGTTGTAGCCGCTCACCAGGCCACACACCGGCACGCGCGCGGAGGTGTTCAGCAGGGGCAGCACGGCGTCAAACACTTTCCCGCCGACGTTTTCATAGTAGACATCAATGCCGTTCGGGCAGGCCTGCTTGAGCTGGTCGGCAAAATCCGCCGCGTGGTGATCCAGACACTCGTCAAACCCTAGCACCTCAACGGCATGACGGCATTTCTCTGCGCCACCGGCGACGCCGACCACCCGGCAACCTTTGATTTTGCCGATCTGCCCAACCGTCGCGCCAACCGGGCCGGTCGCCGCCGCCACCACCAGCGTTTCACCCGCTTTCGGTTGCCCGATATCCAGCAGCCCCATATAGGCGGTAAAGCCCGGCATACCCAGTACGCCCAGCGACCAGGAAGGATGAGACGGATTTTCGCCCAGCTTCACCAGGCCGCTGCCGTCCGAGAGTTCATACTCCTGCCAGCCGCTGTAGCCCAGCACCCATTCACCGGCTTTGTAGTCGGGATGGTTTGACTGTTCAACGCGGCTGACCGTTCCCCCCACCATCACCGCACCGAGCTCAACCGGCGGTGAATAGGATGGCGCGTCGCTCATGCGACCCCGCATATAAGGATCCAGCGACAGCCAGACGGTACGAAGCAAAAGCTGCCCCGCCCCTGGTTCCGGAACAGGCTGCGTTTCCAGACGAAAATTTTCCGCGACCGGTGCGCCCTGTGGACGAGAGGCCAGCACCCAGCGGCGGTTATGCGAAACAGAGTGATTCATCAGGATCTCCTTCTGGTACAAATGTCATTACAGCCTGGCTCACGTTCGGCGTTATCGCATTAGCATTACGAGCCGGACTGGTTAAGCCGTACAACCAGATAGATGCAGGTTTCGTTCGTCTCGTTGATGAACCGGCAGTCATTAGGCGGCCCCAGCTCCAGACAGTCTCCGGCGTGCATCTCGTGGCGGGTGTCGCCCTCCTGAAACACCAGCTCACCGGACTGCAGCCAGATAAGCTGACGCGCCAGCGCGTAAGAAGAGGCCGGCATCGGAACATCGCTGCCCGCAGGCAGTTCCACCTGAACAAGGTCGATGGGCAGATCGGTACGGGGAGAAACATGGCGGCGGAGGTAGTGCGTCTGCGGGTCGCGCCAGACGGGCTGATTTGCCAGGCGCAGCAGCTTGCCCTCCTGCATTTCGGCCCGGGCAATCAGCGTTGACATGCTGATGCCAAACGCGCCCGACAGGCGGGCAAGCAAGGTGGCTGTCGGGCTACTGTCCCCGCGCTCGATTTTATGGATCATGGCGCGGGAGACGCCTGCCCGGTCCGCCAGCTCGCTCAGGGACCACCCGCGAGACTCGCGTTCAAGGCGAATTCTTGCGCTAATCCGTTGATTCATTGTGTCTGTTATGGTGTTCATGACGTCATACTATAGTGTATGAACGGCAATTCAATGGGCTTTTGATAACAAAAAAATATGGCTTATGCCGTAGCGATCGGGCGATACAGTTGTGTAATATCGTAGCGATAACGTAATACTATAGTGAACAACACACAGAGGCTTCATCATGATCGTTCGTCATGCCTGCAAAGAAGACTGCGCTGCGATAGGCGAGATTTACAACCACGCGGTGCTGCACACTGCCGCGATCTGGAACGATAAAACCGTCGATACCGATAACCGAATCGCCTGGTTTGAGGCGCGCTCGCTTGCGGGCTACCCGGTTCTGGTGAGCGAGGAAGACGGCGTAATCACCGGCTACGCCTCTTTCGGCGACTGGCGCGCCTTTGACGGCTTCCGTCATACGGTTGAGCACTCGGTCTACGTCCACCCGGCCCATCAGGGCAAGGGGATTGGCCGCAGGCTGATGAAGGCGCTGATTAACGAGGCCCGCGCCATCGGGAAACACGTGATGGTGGCCGGGATTGAAGCGCAAAACCATGCCTCGATTCATCTCCATGAAACGCTCGGCTTTGTGACGACCGGACAAATGCCGCAGGTGGGAACCAAGTTTGGCCGCTGGCTGGACTTAACCTTTATGCAGCTGCAGCTGGACGAGCGCAGCGACCCGGACGCGATCCCATGAATCAGTCACTGACGCTGGCGTTTCTGGTGGCGGCGGGCATTGGCCTGGTGGTGCAAAACACCCTGATGGTGCGTATCACCCAGTCCTCCTCCACCATTCTTATCGCGATGCTGCTGAATTCGCTGGTCGGCATCGTGCTGTTTGTCGGCATTCTGCTGCTGAAACAGGGCGTCGCCGGGTTCAGCGAGCTCGCCGCAACGGTGCGCTGGTGGACGCTTATCCCGGGGCTGCTGGGGTCGTTTTTTGTGTTTGCCAGCATCAGCGGCTATCAGAACGTTGGCGCGGCGACGACCATCGCCGTACTGGTGGCAAGCCAGCTGATTGGCGGGCTGGTGCTGGACGTGCTGAGGAGCCAGGGCATCCCGCTGCGCGCCCTGATCGGCCCGGTGTGCGGCGCGGTGATGCTGGTGGTCGGGGCCTGGCTGGTGGCGCGACGCCAGTTTTGATGGTTACAGTATGGTGCCGCCTTTCGTCAGCTGTTCCTCACGCGCGTCCATCTCCTCTTTATGCTGCTTACCGTGGTGCGAAATCGCGGTGCGCAGACGCTGCTGCTGAGTGTAGCGCTCTTCACGGCTCAGCTCCGCATCATCGCTTAATTCAATCAGCAGTTCGTTCATGTGGGTAATCACGCTCTCTTCGATGGCTGCATCGACGCGGGCGATAACTTCGTTTAAATGTGACATTGTCACTCCTCGTTATGTGCCCGGTGGCGCTACGCTTACCGGGCCTACAGGTGCCAAATGTAGGCCGGGTAAGGCGGAGCCGCCACCCGGCTAAAAAGGCTTAGTTCAGCTTCGCTTTTGAGAAATCGCTGCCCATCAGGCTTACGCTGTACCCGCTCACGTTACTGCGGGTCGCGTAGAACGTTTTCCCGTTTGCGAGCGCAATCCACGGCGCCTGCTGATAGAAAATCTCCTGCGCCTGGCCATAAAGCTTCGCGCGCTCGGCCGGGCTGCTGGTCAGCTTCGCTTTTTGTACCAGGGCATCATACCCCTTATCGCACCAACGCGCGGCGTTTGAACCGGTTTTAATGCTGTTGCAGCCGAGCAGCACATCGGCAAAGTTGTCCGGGTCGCCGTTGTCGGACATCCAGCCAAACAGCGCGGAGTCATGCTCGCCTTTACGCATTCCGGAGAGATATTCGCCCCACTCGTAGGAGACAATTTTGGCCTTCACGCCGACTTTTGCCCAGTCGCTCTGGATCATCTCCGCGATACGACGCGAATTCGGGTTATACGGACGCTGCACCGGCATTGACCACAGCGTGACTTCCGCGCCCTTCTCCAGACCCGCCTGCTTCAGCAGGGCTTTCGCTTTTTCAGGATCGTAGCTGTAGTCCTTCAGGTCTTTATTAAAGCCCAGCATATTTGGCGGGATCGGCGATTTTGCCACCGTGCCCGATCCCATAAAGACCGCATTAACGATGGCCTTCTTGTCGGTCGCGTAGTTGAGCGCCTGACGCACCAGCACGTTATCAAACGGTTTTTTCTCGGTGTTAAACGCCAGATAACCGACGTTCAGCGCATCGACGGCGTGCAGCGTCAGGTCTTTGTTGTTCTTGATGGCGTCAAACTGAACCGGGGATGGCGCAGGAATGATCTGGCACTCGTTGGTCTGCAGCTTCGCCAGGCGGGTTTCCACGTTTGGCGTGATGGAGAAGATGAGATGCTTCGTCGGCACTTCGCCTTCCCAGTAGTTCGGGTTCGCGACGTAGCGGATCAGCGAATCCACTTTGTACTGCTGCAGCACGTAAGGCCCGGTACCAATCGGCCAGGTGTCCACGTTCTCAGGCGTGCCTTTTTTCAGCATCGCGTCGGCGTATTCCGCGGAGAGAATCGAGGCGAAATCCATCCCCCAGTCGGCCAGAAACGCGGCGTTGGGTTCGCTGAGTGTGAACTGGACGTGGTAATCATCGACCTTTTTCACGTCCTGGATCAGCTTATCGAGACCCACATCGTTAAAGTATTCGTAATTGCCCTGCGACACGTTGTGGTACGGGTGTTTAGGGTCTTTCTGGCGCATGACCGAGAAAATAACGTCATCGGCATTAAAATCGCGCGTCGGTTTGAAGTATTTGTTGCTGTTGAACTTCACCCCTTTACGCAGGGTAAAGGTATAGGTCTTGCCGTCCGGCGAAATCGTCCAGGACTCCGCCAGCGACGGCACCGGGGTGTTTTTCACCGGGTCGAAATTGATCAGACGGTTATACAGCACCTGAGAGCTGGCCACAAAAGACGGGCCAGAGCTGGCGATTTGTGGGTTGAAGGACTCGGGGGAGGCTTCTGAACAGTAAATAAGGGTGTCGTTATTTGCCGCCCATGCGGCACCGGCTGGTAACAGCGCGCTCAGCGCAAGGGCGAGCAGTGTTTTCCCTGTAGACATGGTTATAACCCTGACAGTTTTATTATATAGGACAGTAATAACAGCACAGGCGTTTTGACCTGGCAAATAACGAAACACTATCAGGTTATTCTAAAGCCGCGGTTTTTGCTGTTTTAACCGCCAGCACCCAGAAAGACGATTTGTCTTAAGTGCCATTATTCGTCAAGCACAACCGTCACTTTCTATGCCGCAAGAAATCGGCGCTTTTAGCGTCTCTTCCTCCGTTTGGTTGCGTCCTCGGTTCGTTAAAGTAATGGTGTGAAGAAGTATATGGGATCAAATCGTGGCAAAAACTCTTTTACGCAGCGGTAATCTGGATGATTTTCAGGCCGTTGGCGGCGGCGGACAAGCCGTTTTCGAATCAGCGTTGCAAATCCGTGAAGCGCTCCGGTTGCGCAAACAACAGGCCATCGTCGACTGTCTGGCGATTCCTCAGGTCAACGACAGCGGCGACCGCGTGGACTGGTATTCCCCGGTTGAAGGGAGCGTAACCAGCTGGAAAGCGGCCGATGAAGATGATCGCTATCGCGCCCTGCGCTATCTGGAAAACACGCTCGCCAGCGTCGAGTCATTAAGCAAGAAATGCCTGCAGTCGCCCAAAACCGCGCAACAGCTCTTTGGCTCTCTGCTGTCGAAGGCATTTCAGTTCCCGGGCGAAAACTTCCTCTTCCTGGTGGACGGAAAGCCGGTCATCAGCTTCTGGGGATTTGTAAACCTCAACGAGAACGCGCGCGACGATGTCCTCGACTGCCTGCGTGAGTCCCTGATCCCTGAGCCAGCCCCCGTTGTGATTGACGATCCTGAACCCGAGCCTGAGCCAGAGCCGGTGATGACCTTTGAGCACGCTGACGAGCCGCTGGTCGCCCCGTCCACCGTAGTGCGTATTACGCCGGAGGAGCTGTATGAGCCCGAACCGGCCCCCGTCGTTGCGCAACCAGTCCAGGAACCTGCTCCGGCGAACGTCGTGAAAAAGCGCCGCGTTCCCCTGTGGACCCTGCCGGTTGCCGCCGTGATCGTTGCCGCCGTTGCCGCCCCGCTGCTGTGGCCAAAACAGGCGCCTTCCGCTGAGCCCGCCCCGGCGCCCGCACCTGAACCCGTGGAGATTGCGCCAAAGCCGATCAAGGCGGTTGAACCGCTGGCGATGAAGTTACCGCTGCATCAGGCAGAGGTCGTGGCCAGCAAAGAAAAAGAAGCGGCTCCGGCTGAAGCTGCGTCACAACCCGCTCCGGTGGTGATTGTCGCCATTCCGAAAGACGCCATGGTGATGGAAGCGAATCAGGTGAAAGCGGGATCGACGCGCTTCCTGAACGGCACCTGGCGCGCCATCCTCGACGTAAAGGATCCGGTGACCGGCAAGCCGCCGTCGCTGCGCTATCAGATCCAGAACAACAAAGGTTTCGCCCGCGTTGTCCACGGCGACAACATTGTCTGCCGCGCGGAGGTCTTCTCCGGGCTGCACAGCAATGGCGAGCTGATGATTAAGAGTCGCGGTACTGCCCGCTGCACCGACGGTTCCCGCTACCCGATGCCGGAAGTGGCCTGTAAAGCAGGCACCAGCGATATCGCAGAATGTCGCGCCCGTTATGATGCCAACACCGTCGTCCCACTGACGTTCAAGAAAGCAGGTGCCTGATCCTATGCTGGTAAATCTTTGCGACTATAAACAAAGCGTCACGCTTATTGCCAACAGCGGTGTGCAGTTCCTCGATTTCGGTCTGACGCCGCAGGACTCCGCCAGCAACGGGCGCTTCGTACGTAAAACCGCGAACGGCCCGCTGTTGCGCCTCGATTTCGATCTGGTCAACGGTCGCTATACCCTCCCCGGCATGAACGGCGGGCAGCCTGAAGTGGTCAAGCCGGAAACCACTATCCCGCTGCATCAGTCGCTGACGGTACTGGATGGCGTCTGGCTTCCGGTTCCTTTCCTGCGCTTCAACCCGCCGCGGACCTTTGTTGAAGGGCCGGATAACTGGGCGCGCGTTCAGGTGCGCAAGCTTGACACCCCGGACACGGCAGGCAATACCCACCGCGTGACCCTCGCGCTTGACAGCCAGATTGCCGAGCATGCCACGTCCGCGCTCTCTCCGGTGGAAAACGATATTCTGAACGGCACCCGCTTCGCGCTGGCGTGGCGCGATAACGAGGTAGACAGCTTCCTCGATCAGACCTGGATTGACGGCTGGCTGCGCGAGGCGTTTACCCAGTATGCCGACGGCGTTGAGAACCGCTCTGAACGCGACCTGCAGCAGGCGATGCGCAGCTTTGAGTATCAGGCCCACTGGCTCAACCTGCTGACCATGCTCGGTGAACAGCTCACCGTGCCGGAAGTGAAATTTGTCACCCATACGCTCAGCACGCCTGCCATTCCGGTCGATCTGATCCTCGACGTGGGCAATACCCACACCTGCGGCGTCATTATTGAAGACCACGGCGATGCCAACGATGGGCTGCGCCAGACCGCCGAGCTGCAGGTCCGCTCGCTCAGCGAGCCGCAGTTCCTGAACGAACCGCTGTTCACCAGCCGTCTCGAGTTTTCGGAAGCGCGTTTTGGCAAGCAGCACTTCTCGGTGGAAAGCGGTCGCGAAGATGCCTTCGTCTGGCCGTCGATTGTCCGCGTAGGTGATGAAGCCCGCAAGCTGGCGATGCAGCGTCTGGGCACCGAGGGCAACAGCGGTATCTCCAGCCCGCGTCGCTACCTGTGGGATGAAACCCCGGTCGTGCAGGACTGGCGCTTTAGCCAGATGAACAGCAAGACCCAGCGTGAACCGCTTGCCACCGCGTTCCCGCTGATGAACCTGATGAACGATGACGGCGAGCCGCTCTTCACGCTGCCGCAGGACGAGCGCCTGCCGGTCTTCTCGCCGCAATACAGCCGCAGCACCCTGATGACCCATATGCTGTGCGAGCTGCTGGCACAGGCGCTGGGGCAGATCAACAGCGTCGCCACGCGCCTGCGCCTGGGCTTCCCTGCCTCGCCGCGCCAGCTGCGCACGCTGATCCTGACGCTGCCCTCCGCGATGCCAAAGCAGGAGCGTGAGATCTTCCGTCGCCGCATGTTTGAAGCCATCGCCATTGTCTGGAAAGCGATGGGCTGGCACCCGCAGGATGAGGATTTTGTCACCCGCAAACAGCAGGAAAAAAGCGTGGTGCCGGTACCGGAAATCCAGATGGAGTGGGATGAAGCCAGCTGCGGTCAGTTGGTCTGGCTGTATAACGAAGCCATCTCCCGCTTTGGCGGCCAGACCGAGGCCTTCTTCGCCTCCCTTGCCCGTCCGGACCGTGAGCCTGAGCCGGGCAGCCAGCCGGGACGCGCGCTGCGCGTCGCGTCCATCGACATCGGCGGCGGCACAACGGATATGGCGATCACCCATTACCAGCTGGACGACGGCTCCGGCAATAACGTCAAAATCACCCCGCAGCTGCTGTTCCGGGAAGGGTTTAAGGTCGCGGGCGACGATACGCTTCTGGACGTGATTCAGCGCTACGTATTGCCCGCCCTGCAAACGCAGCTGCAAAAATCCGGTATCGCAGACGCCTCGCTGCTGATGGCTTCACTGTTCGGCGACTCCGGGCGCATTGATACCCAGGCCGTACTGCGCCAGCAGACGGCGCTGCAGCTGTTTATGCCGCTTGGCCATGCGATTCTTGCCGGGTGGGAGTCCAGCGATGTTGACGATCCGCTGGCTGGTCTGCACGCCACCTTTGGCGATATCCTGCCACAGAAGCCGACCCGCAACGTGATGAACTATCTGCAGCAGGCGATCGACCATGCCCTGCCTGCGGGTTCTGACGCTTTTGACCTCTTCGCCGTGCCGCTGCACGTCAATTTCCGCGAAATGCAGGATGCGATGCTGGCCGGGCAGTTTACGCTGGCCTCCCCGCTCCACGCGGTGTGTGAGGCGATCTCCCATTATAGCTGCGACATTCTGCTGATCACCGGACGCCCGGGCTGCCTGCCTGGCGTTCAGGCGCTGATTCGCCACCTGCAGCCAGTGCCGGTCAACCGCATCGTCTGGCTGGATAAATACCAGGTGCATGAGTGGTATCCGTTCAGCCAGCAGGGGCGCATTGGCAACCCGAAATCGACCGCTGCCGTGGGGGCCATGCTCTGCAGCCTTGCGCTTGACCTGCGTCTGCCGCGCTTCAACTTTAAAGCCGCGGACATTGGCGCGTATTCCACCGTGCGCTATCTGGGCGTGCTGGATAACACCGTCAATACCCTGCGCGAGGAAAACGTCTGGTATCAGGATATCGATCTTGATAAACCCGGTGCGAAGCTTGACGCGCGTCTGCACTTCCCGCTGCGCGGTAACGTCACCCTCGGCTTCCGCCAGCTGGCGAACGCGCGCTGGCCTGCCACGCCGCTCTACACGCTCAGCATTAACTCGGCCGAACTGGCAAAAGCGATTGCTGGCGACGGCGTGCTGAACGTGCGGCTCAAACTCTGCGGCGGCAGCAAGCATGAAGGCCCGGAGGCCTTCGAGCTGAGCGATGCCTGGCTGCAGGACGGCACGCCGGTGGCGCCTGACGCCTTAACCTTCAAACTGAATACCCTGGCCGACCGCCGACACAGCGGCAGCCACTACTGGATCGACAGCGGGAGCGTATACCTGAAATGACAGCGACGACCACCACCACTCAGGCCTTAATCGGGTGGATCAACGAGACGCGCCTGAACGCCCCCGTGCTGGATAACGATGCCGACGCCCTGCTTGCCCGCATCAACGCGGCGCAGGCGCGCGAGCAGGCCATTGAACGCGCCATGACCCGCCAGAGCAGCATCGGGCTTTACGGCCATTCGCAGAGCGCGAAAGCGCACCTGCTGTTGTCGCTGTGCGGCAGCGGCAATGGACGCCTGAACGTGACGCCAGGCCAGCGCACCTTTGACTATTTTTCGCATATCAATCCAGGACATGCCCTGACCAACATGGCCGTCCGCTTCACCCGGGAAACCCCGGCGGCGCTTGACGAGGCGTTTCCGCTGCGCCTGAGCCTGGTCACCGAGGCCGAGCTGGTGCAGCTGTTTATTGCCCGCACGACGCTGCATCCGCAGATGCGCGCGGTGGATAAGGCGGTCATCGAGACCCGTCTGGAGAAATGGCGCGGGCTGCGCCAGCCGCAGAGCGTGCCCGGCATCACGGCGCAGGACGTGGGAGCGATTGCCCGCTTCTGGCAGAGCACGGTACCCGCCGCGAAACAGCAAATTGATGATGCCCTGTGGCACGAGTTCGCCCAACTGGTGCCTTCGCTCGATCTCAGCACCCGCGCCAGCGTATGGTCGCTGCTGTGGGGCGAGCAGCAGGAACTGACCCAGCAGTGGTTAAATCTGGCCCATGTGCTGCACCAGACCAGCCATGCCAGCGAGATTGCGGCCCCCCTTAGCCTGCTGGTGGACAGCTTCGGGCTGCCTGGCGAAGGGTTCCTGACGCACGACGGCTCGGTAGCGCTGCAGAATACGCAAGAGACGCTTCTCCATCCGCTGAACAACGGTGAGATGCTGAACGCCATCAGCCTCCCCGTCGATGTGCTGGCCTTCCTGACCCGTGAACTGGTGCTTCCGGTTGAGAACGGCGCGCTGGATAATGTCGATATCATTGATATCCCTGTGTTTGAAGACCGCCATGCCGATCCGCTACGCCAGGCAAAATCCCAGTGGCTGCTTGAGCACTACCGTCAACAGCTCCAGCCGGATGTGCTGGTCATCTGCAACGCGACGGCGCAGCACGAACAGACGGCCAAAAAAGCAAAAGTGTTAATGAACTGGGTCAGGGAGACGCAGCCTGCTGAAGAATCTGCCCTGCCGGGTCTGGTATGGGCGATCACCCCGCACGACGCGCGCTTTACCACCCGGCAGAATCTCGATGAAGCCGTACAGCATCTGCTTGGAAAGCCGGGCTTGCGCTGGGGCACGCTACAGGCTCTGGACAGCCACAGCATGCAGCGCGTCATTGAGTGGCTGTCTCAGGCCACGCTGCCCGCGCAGCGACAGAAGCGTCTCGGCACGCTCAAAAACGCGCTGCGTCTGGAGCTCTCGGCGATGATGCAAAGCTACCTGGCACCGCTGGTTGAGGAGCCAGGTATCCGACGCACTCAGGCAGAAAACATGGTGCGCACGCTGCAAAGCAGTGCCGCCCGCCACGGCGAGCTGCTTGAAGGCCTGCTGCCGCCGCTGAAGGCCTTTGAAACACTGTTGGCCGTTCAGCAGCCGCGCGAGGAGCAGGTTAACGGGCTATTTACGGATACCATTGACCTGTTTGCCGAGAACGCCCAGGAAAGCGCCGGTCTGTACCAGACCAAAGACAAAGCGCGCCTGGCGCACAAAGTCTGGATAAATCATCTGCGCCAGTGGAGCCGCAACGAGGCGACAGCCGCCCGTCTTGGGCTGGATCCTGCGGTGTTACAGCAAATTGCGGATGTGCTGGTGGTCACCAGCTACCGGCTGGATCTGCCTCAGCAGCTGCAGCGAATTGTCGAAGCGGATAAGAGTAGCGCTGCGCAACTGCATGCCGTGATGGGCAATTTCGTTGGCTGGCTGGGTTACGACAAGACGCCCGTGGCGACGCGCCCGGCAAGCCGCATCCGCAAGGGGCAGGCCATCTTCGTCACCCCGGTGGTGAGCAGCGCCGAGCCCCGCCTGACGCGTCTGGGTGAACAGCCGGTCCATGCCGCTACCGCGTACGTTTACGACTGGCTGGTCGCGCTCTATAGCCGCGCGATCGAGAATATTGATTACCAGCACCCGCATGATGTTCAGCCTGACGCTCGTCAGGCACTACGGGCTTTAATAATGTAGCCGCCTTCTTGCCGGGTGGCGCTGCGCTTACCCGGCCTACATTTCGCCACGATGATACATTGCACAATAATCACATCGTCATACACCCGGCTAATGCCTGCGCCAGCGCAGAGGGGTTTTCCCACGACATAGAGTGCCCCGCCGCAGGGATAATTTTTACCTCAACGCCTTTCTGTTGCAGATTTTCCACATCGTCATCCGGCAGAGAGAGCTCGCCAAAAATCAACGTTACCGGGCAAGGAAGTGACAGGAACTGCGCTTCCCATTCCGGTTCAACGCCGGCCACCAGGCTGGATGCACCGCGCCAGACGGCATAAGCCGCATTGCTCTGCAGGCACCCTGCCCACGCCGTTTTTTCTGCGCTGAGCATGGCGTCGTAACCCTGCTCCAGAAACTGTTGCTCGCTTTGCGCCGCGATTGACCGGCTGAACATGCCCCCACCCGCATGAAAATTGGGTTCTGACACCATCAGCCCCTTCACGCGCGTAGCCAAAAGCCCCGCCGTTTCGATAGCAATACTGCCGCCCATGCTGTGGCCGTATAACCAGAAGGAATCCAGTTTAAGATGGTCAATCAGCTCCGCCACAACGTGCGCCTGGTCGGTGGTTTTGTAGCTGTAGTGCTCAGGCTTATCGCTGTAGCCGCTGCCGGGCAAGTCGATGAGAATGGCTCTGCGTGCGCCAAACAGCGGGTCACGAACGACGCGGGGATATTCATAGGAAGAGGCGCAGCCCAGCCCGTGAATGAACACCACGGGATCGCCGGAGCCGGGCAAGTCGTGCCAGCGCACGGTGCAACCGGCCTGCTGCGAGTAAAAACTGTTCATAAGCACTCCTTTTATGATGCACTGTGTATTTATACAGTTATCACATCAGGAATGCTATGTTCATCTTTTAAAACTGGAAGCGTGCTTCAGAAAAGCGAGACCAGCAGCGCAACGGGAAAGCTCATTGGCCAGGTTGACCCCACCAGGAAAGCGCTCAGCAGGCGGATACGTTTGCGGTCTTTTGAGAGGAACCAGGTGATTAACGCGCAGATGGAAGCCATGATTGCGTAAAAAACCAACATCTTTTGATACAACGTCATTCTGTATACCAGAGCCGAAAAAATAACCGCACGCAATATGCGTCATATGTTGACACAGATCAAGTTTTTTCGTTACAGAATAACCACTTAAAAATTACGGCTAATAACAATTGAGTATCTTACGTAACACATCTGGCGGGCAAAGAGAACGCCTGACCGCGCAAGCGGCCAGGCTGGACGGGCTTAGTGTTTGATCATGACATGCCGGACAACCGTATAATCCTCAAGCCCGTAGACCGACATATCTTTCCCGTAGCCCGATAATTTCATGCCGCCGTGCGGCATTTCGCTCACCAGCATAAAATGGGTGTTCACCCAGGCGCAGCCGTACTGCAGGCGCGCGCTCAGGCGATGGGCACGCCCCACGTCTTTGGTCCAGACCGATGACGCCAGGCCGTATTGCGAGTCGTTTGCCCAGGCCAGCACCTGCGCCTCGTCATCAAACTCGGTGACGCTCACCACCGGGCCAAACACCTCGCGCTGAACGATGGCGTCGTCCTGTTTTGCTCCCGCCAGCAGTGTTGGCTGGAAGTAGTAGCCCGCCCCCTCTTTTTTGCTCCCGCCGGTGACAACCCGGATATGGCCGAGCGCTTTCGCCTCATCGACGGCCTGGCTGACGCGTGACAGATGGGCGGCCGAGCTGAGCGGACCGAGTTCGGTAGCCTCGTCCTCCGGGGCACCCATTTTAAGACTGGCAACCGCGGCGCCCAGTTTTTCAACCAGTTGGGCATAGATTCCCTTCTGGGCATAAATGCGGCAGGCTGCCGTACAGTCCTGCCCGGCATTGTAGAAGCCAAACGTCCGCACCCCTTCGACCACCGCATCCAGATCGGCATCATCAAACACGATCACCGGCGCTTTGCCGCCCAGCTCCATATGGGTGCGTTTAATCGAGGACGCCGTATGGCCGATGATATGTTCCCCGGTCGCAATCGAACCGGTCAGCGAAACCATGCGGACCTTCTCGTGCCCGGTGAGCGGGTCGCCGACCGTTTTCCCGCGACCAAACAGCACGTTCAGAACGCCCGCCGGGAAGATATCTTTTGCCAGCTCTGCCAGCTTCAGCGCGGTCAGGGGCGTGATCTCAGAGGGCTTTATCACCACGCAGTTCCCTGCCGCCAGCGCGGGGGCCAGCTTCCAGGCTGCCATCATCAGCGGGTAGTTCCACGGCGCGATAGAGGCCACCACGCCCACCGGATCGCGGCGAATCATCGACGTGTGACCGTCAAGGTACTCGCCCGCTGCCAGACCGTTCAGGCAGCGGGCGGCCCCGGCAAAGAAACGGAAAACGTCGACCACCGCCGGAATTTCATCCCCCAGCGCGCAGTGCAGCGGCTTGCCACAGTTGAGGGACTCGAGCCGGGCAAACGCCTCACCGTGCGCTTCAATCGCGTCCGCCAGCTTCAGCAGGCACTCGGCGCGGGTTTTCGGCGTCGTTTGTCCCCACGCCGCAAAAGCACGGTCAGCCGCCAGCACCGCCGCGTCGACCTGGGCCGCTGACGCCTCAGCAATCTCCAGCAGCACCTCTCCGGTGGCCGGGTTATAAACCGGCTGTTTTTCACCCTCTCCGACAACCAGCTCACCGTTTATCAGCAGATGTTTTTGCATAGCATTTTCCTGTTGAATTCACTGTTATTTCCCGCTGCCGGCAATGTTTTCGCCGTCGCGGGTTAGCCACCAGGCTCCCAGAATGGGGATAGTTGTCACCAGCATCACCAGCAGAGCCACGACGTTGGTGACCGGCACGTCACGCGGACGCCCGAGCTGGTTGAGCAACCACAGCGGTAACGTGCGCTCGTGTCCCGCCGTAAACGTTGTGACGATGATCTCGTCAAACGACAGGGCAAACGCCAGCATTCCCCCGGCCAGCAGCGCGGAACCCAGATTGGGCAGCACCACATAGCGAAAGGTTTGCCACCCGTCAGCCCCGAGATCCATCGACGCTTCCACCAGGCTCCAGGAGGTGCGTCTGAACCGGGCAATCACGTTGTTAAACACCACCACCACGCAGAAGGTGGCGTGTCCGACCACGATGGTGAAAAACCCCGGCTCCAGGTTAATCGTTTTGAAAGCCGTCAGCAGCGCCAGGCCGGTGATGATCCCCGGTAACGCAATCGGTAACAGCAGCAGCAGAGAGATCGCATTCTTGCCAAAAAACGCGCTTCGCCACAGCGCTGCTGCAGCAAGCGTGCCAAGCACAAGGGCTATCGCGGTAGAAAGCGCGGCAATTTGAAGTGACAACGTCACGGATTCGATGATATCGCCGCGCCCCGCCGCCACGCTAAACCACTTCAGCGTCAGCCCCTGCGGCGGAAAGCTGAAGGCGGCGTCCTCGGTGTTGAAGGCATAGGTCGCGATAATCAGCAGCGGGAAGTGCAGGAAGATGACGCCTCCCCACGCTGCCACTTTCAGGAACAGCGGTGCGCGTTCAGAGTGCATCGAATGCTCCCAGACGTTTCACGAACGCCAGATAAAGAGAAATCAGCACGATGGGAACCAGCGTGAACGCGGCGGCCATCGGCATATTGCCGATGGCGCCCTGCTGGGAGTAGACCATGTTACCAATGAAGTAGCCCGGCGGGCCGACCAGCTGAGGAACGATGAAATCCCCAAGCGTCAGGGAAAACGTAAAGATTGAACCCGCCGCAATGCCCGGGATGGCCAGCGGCAGAACGACATAGCGGAACGTCTGCCGGGGACGCGCGCCGAGGTCGGCTGAGGCCTGCAGCAGCGAGGCCGGAAGACGTTCCAGCGCCGCCTGGACGGGCAGGATCATAAACGGCAGCCAGATGTAAACGAAGACCAGAAACCGTCCCAGCCCGGAGGTGGACAAGGTGTTGCCGCCAACTGCCGGGAGCGTCAGGATTGAGGTCAGAATCGGCTCCAGGCCGAGATGGCTGAGAAACCACTGGGCCACGCCGTCCTTCGCCAGCAGCAGCGTCCAGGCGTAGGCTTTAACGATATAGCTCGCCCACATTGGCAGCATCACGGCGATATAGAAAAACGCTTTCCACTTGCCGCTGGTGTATCGCGCCATGTACCAGGCCATCGGGAACGCAAGGATGGCGCTGGCAATGGTCACCGCAATCGCCATCGTTAACGTGCGCAGGATGATGTCGTAGTTTGCCGGGTTGAAGAGCGCCTGAATGTTCGCCAGCGTGAGATCCGGCGTGACCGCCATGGTGAAATCGTCAAAGGTGTAAAACCCCTGCCACAGCAGCGTCAGCAGCGACCCTAAATAGACGATGCCAAACCACATCAGCGGCGCAAGCAGAAGCAGGAACAGACCGAGCGACGGCTTTCGCCAGAACAGGGCCGTCATGCGGCTCAGACGGCCGCGCGGGGCGGGAGGATGCGCAACGCTCATATCCATTTCACCTCTCCTCGTGAAGGCGGATCATCGCCTCGCGCGACCATGACGCCATGACCGCCTGCCCCGGCGCAATGCCGCTCAGCGGCGAGGCGTCACTGAAGTTAGCCTGGCTCACCAGCAGTTTGGCGCCATCGGCGAGCTTCAGCTCCAGACGCGTGGCAGCCCCCTGATACTGTACGGCCTGCACGACGCCCTGAACCTGAACGTCACCCTGTTCATTAAGGCGAATATGCTCCGGGCGCAGGGAAAAGGTGCCCTCCATGCCGCAAAGCGTCTGCGCAAGGCCCGCATCAAAAACGTTGGAGGTGCCGACAAAACCGGCGACAAACGGCGTGCGCGGACGCATGTAGAGATCGCGTGGGGTATCCACCTGCTCGATGCGCCCGTTATTGAACACCGCCACCCGGTCCGACATGGAAAGGGCCTCGCCCTGATCGTGGGTGACAAAAATAAAGGTGATGCCGAGTTCCTGCTGAAGTTTCTTCAGCTCGAACTGCATCTGTTCCCGCAGCTTGAGATCGAGTGCCCCTAAAGGCTCGTCCAGCAGCAGGACGCGCGGTTCATTCACCAGCGCGCGGGCGATGGCGACACGCTGACGCTGGCCGCCGGAAAGTTGCGAAGGTTTGCGGGCGATGGCAAAGCTCAGGCCCACTTTTTCCAGAGCATCGCGGGCCTGGGCATGGCGTTTTTTCTTGTCGACGCCTTTGACCATCAGCCCGTAGGCAACATTGTCGAGGATCGACATATGCGGGAACAGCGCGTAGTCCTGAAACACGGTGTTCACGTCCCGCTCCCAGGGGGGCAGTTCGCTCGCCTCTTTGCCGAAGATGGAAATCGTCCCACCTGACAGCTGTTCAAAACCGGCGATCAGACGCAGGCAGGTGGTTTTGCCGGAGCCAGAAGGCCCCAGCATGGAGAAAAACTCTCCGTCGCGGATCGCAATGGTGACCCCATCCACCGCCCGGACGTCGCCGTACAGACGGGAAACATTGTTAAACTCGACTGCGTACGTCATGTTCTGCTCCCGGGCAATTAACGACCGCCCATGATGGCGATGTAATCCTGCGTCCAGCGGCTGTAAGGGACAAATTTGCCGCCTTCTGCGATGGGGGTTTTCCAGAACATGATTTTGTCGAACTCATTATAACCGTTTGTTTCGCAGCCTTTATCGCCCAGCAGCGTGCTGGCTTTACACCCTTCCGGCACCACGGGCAGGGAGCCAAACCATGCGGCCAGATCGCCCTGCACTTTCGGCGTCAGCGACCAGTTCATCCATTTGTAGGCGCACATCGGGTGTTTAGCCTGCGCGTGCAGCATGGTGGTGTCCGCCCAGCCTGTCACCCCCTCTTTCGGGAAGACGGTGGCAATGGGCTGGTTCTCGGCCTTCAGGGCATTCGCCTGATACGGCCAGGCGCTGGAGGCCACCACGCCCTCGTTTTTGAAATCGCTCATCTGGACGGTGGTGTCATGCCAGTAGCGGTGGATCAGCGCATGCTGGTCGCGCAGCACTTTCAGCACGGCGGCATACTGTGCTTCGGTGAGCTGGTAAGGGTCTTTGATACCCAACTGCGGCTGGGTCGCTTTGACGAACAGCGCCGCATCGGCGATGTAAATCGGGCCGTCATAGGCCTGCACGCGTCCCTGATTGGTTTTACCGTCCGGCAGATCCTGTTTGGTAAAGACGACGCTCCAGCTGTCCGGCGGCGTCGGGAAGGTTTTGGTGTTGTACATCAGCAGGTTTGGCCCCCACTGGTACGGCGTGCCGTAGACTTTACCGCCGACGTTAAACCATTCCCCTTTCACAATCCGCTCGTCGAGGGTTTTCCAGTTGGGGATAAGATCGGGGTTAATCGGCTGGACGCGTTTGCCCATGATCAGCCGCAGGGAGGCATCACCTGAGGCGGTCACCAGGTCATATCCCCCTTTCGCCATCAGGCTGACCATTTCATCCGACGTGGCTGCCGTTTTGACGTTGACCGCACACCCGGTCTCTTTTTCAAACTGGGTGACCCAGTCGTAGTTTTTATCCGTCTGCCCCCGCTCGATGTATCCCGGCCAGGCGATAATATCCAGTCGGCCTTCCCCGTCGCCAATGGACTTGGGGGGTTCTGCGGCTTGCGCTGTCATGATGGTCATGCCGAGCGCACACAGGCTGCTGCGGGCAAATTTTTTGCTCATAAGAGTTACTCCTGTCGCAATGAAATTTAGCGGCAGCCGTGCCGTAAAAATATCTCCCTTATTAAACGTAGACCGCGCAAATGCGCCGCACCGTTCGGCTTCAGGAAATTTCATCAAGGTGTGACCGAGGGCGCATTCCCCGTTAACTGGATTATAGACAAGGGGTTAGGCGCGAGAGACGGTATGCAGATTTCCTATGACGGGTCACCGCGAAATAGTCGCAGTGCCGTCATCAGGATAAGAATTGATTATTTAAATAACGGAGAAAGGATTATTCCAGCATCGTGCTAATTAATTTTCCTAACTGAATGACCGCCTGCTCTTCCCGCTCTCCCCAGGCCCAGGAGGTATTAAAACGAAAGAACGGCGTCCACGCGTCAGAGGTGGAAAACATTTTTCCGGGAGCAATGCTGATGTGGTGCGTTAAGGCCTTTTCGCTCAGCAGCCCCGCGTCCAGCTGTGCCGGCAGTTCCAGCCATAAAAAGTAGCCGCTGTCGTTATGGTGAATTTTAACGCCCGCAGGCATATGGCGAAGAAGTGACTGCCAGGCCTGCTGCTTTCGCTCGGCCAGCGTACGCCGCAGGCGGCGCAGGTGGGCGTCGTAGCGTTTGGTCGCCAGGTAATCCACCAGCGCCAGCTGCATGGGAGAACTGGTTGAAAGCGTGCTCATCAGCTGCAGCTGCTGAATGCGTCGCGCGTGTTTTCCTGCCGCCACCCAGCCGATGCGAAAACCGGCCACCAGACATTTTGAAAAGGACGAGCAGTGTAGCGTCATGTCCTGACGATCCCACGCTTTCGCCGGGAGCGGCTTTTCACGTCCAAAATAGAGCTCGCTGTAGACGTCATCTTCAATCAGCGGGACGTTGTGCTGGGTTAACAGGGCGACAAGCTGGGCTTTTTTCTCCGCGCTCAGCGTGAAGCCGAGCGGGTTTTGGCTGTTAGTCATGATCCAGCAGGCTTTAACCGGGTATTCATTCAGCGCCTGCTCTAAGGCATTGAGATCGATCCCCTCGCGAACGTCCGTCGCAATCGACAACGCTTTGAGCTTCAGGCGTTCCAGCGCCTGCAGCGCACCGTAAAAACAGGGGTTTTCGACAATCACCCAGTCACCCGGCTCGGTTACCGCCTGAAGGCTAAGATTCAGCGCTTCGAGCGCGCCTGCGGTGATCACGATCTCTTCCGGGGAGATGTTCATCCCCTGCTGCGCGTAGCGGCGGGCAATGGCGTGGCGGAGATCGACGTTTCCCGGCGGCAGGTTCTCAATCACGCTCATCGCCGTCGCGGTTTTGCTGACGTTTGCCAGCGAACGGTTGAGCTGCTGAAGCGGGAAAAGTCTGGGGTCGGGAAACGCGGAAGCAAAGGGAACAACGGAGGGGTCGCGGCTGGCCTGTAAGACGTCGAAGATGTAGGTATTGATATCCACCGCTTCGTCACGCATCACCTGAGCGGGTGGCGCAGGCTGTTGTGCGGTCGGGCGCGAGGCAACGTAATAGCCCGACTGCGGTCTGGCGACAATGCGCCCCTGACTTTCCAGCATCTGATACGCGTGGCCAACGGTCATAAAACTCATGCCGCTGCTTGCCACCTGCTCTCGCAGGGAAGGCAGCTTATCGCCCGGCAGCCATACGCCAAGCTCAATCTGCGAGATAATTTGTTGCGCCAGACGCTGGTATTTTTTCATCAGATTCTCCTTACGACCGACAGTGTATATCAGCAGGAGAAAAAGAGAAGATTTAGCGAACTGTTATAGTCTGGAAGATGAATTACTTACGGTATTCGGTCACGTGGCTCTGAGCGGAATGCGCGGCAGCCAGGTGGTCGAGCGTGATCATCGGCGATTTGCAAAAAATGCATTTCGCGCCAAACGGGTTTTTCTCAGACACGTCAAAGGCTGAGGTACGGTACTGCGAACCATGGCAGCATGGGCAGCGAAAATGGATATAAGAAGTCATAGGATTCTCCTGAAACGTTAAAACGTAAATTACTAATGGGCCGATTGGGCATAATGGTTTTAAACAAAACGAATCGGAATGTAGATAAAGACCCAAGAGAGGCTGCGGAGAGGCACAACGTGATGAGAACTGCTTTATAAAACTACGTCAGATATTTATTTGGACTCAAAACCAGAAGGCCATTAACGCACGACGCTGACGACAAAGCAAGCGGTTTAATGCGAAAAAATCATAAAAAGAATGTTTTTATTCCCTGATACTCGTCCATGTTATTAAATATTGATGTTTACAGTCCCCGGCCATACATACATAACCACATGAAATATAAATATAATATATAACATTTTTTGCCTACTCATATCATCAACCACAGAGTATTAACAACAGGCTAATGAACACTCTGCTACTTGTCTTGCTCAAGCAGGAATTTCGCTCTTACCTTACAGAAAGGAACTATCAATGAGTTGGAATAAAGACGCGGCTGTTTCTTACCTCCGCTCGCATGCGCTTGGACACTCTCATAACGAATGCGCGAAGTTTACACGTCGTGCCATAATCGCTGGCGGCATTACGCTTGAACGTACACATGATGCAAAGGATTATGGACCAAAACTTTTGCGTGCAGGATTTAAAGAGGTTCCTCCTGGTTCAACGTTGCTTAGCGGAGATGTGGCTGTAATTCAGCCCTATCCCGGGGGAAACTCAAGCGGCCATATGACAATGTTCGACGGCACTCGGTGGATCTCAGATTTTACCCAGCTCAGTATGTACCCCGGGCCGGGTTACCGCCGCGCACAACCAACCTATAAGATTTACAGGATGAGTCGATGATGAAGGGGATTATAATTACTCTGGCGTTATTATTATCAGCTTGTACGTGCGTACCTCAGCAGAGTGCTGCCGAACGGGCGGAAGAATTTTACTCCAACTATCTGACATTTTTTGCGGAAAGCGATGGGGAATACCCTCAGCTTAGAGAGTACGTTGCGGCAGATACGCTATCCCGACTTAACGAGATAGAGTCTATTCCTGAACAGGAAATCCTGGGGTCAGATTATTTCGCTTATGTTCAGGATTATGATCCCTCTTGGGTGAAGCGGCTCGAGATTGGTGCGCCGCATCAATTCATCAATGGCGAAGTTCTTCCTGTCCGGATTGGTATTGAGAACGGCGGGTTTCTTAATCTTGAAGTCTATATGCGTCGTGAAGACGGAAAGTGGAAAATTTACCGCGTGAGTGACGTAACCGATCGCTACGAGCACCGCATATTTAATGCCGGAGCAATTACTCGGGCAAAGTCATTAGCGAAAAGCGGACTTTAAGCACATCTATAAATAATACACTGGGCAAACTGTTATAGGTAAATATGCCGGGTCTGTTTCTGCAACCCAGAGCTGGCGCGGCTTAGAATGGCATCGACATAATTACATCGCGGAGTTTTGCATGTTTGGTTTGGATGCTTTTCACCTTGCGCGGATACAGTTTGCCTTTACCGTATCCTTCCACATTATTTTCCCGGCCATCACCATTGGTCTCGCAAGCTACCTTGCCGTACTCGAAGGGCTGTGGCTGAAAACAAAAAATCCGGTCTGGCGCTCGCTATACCATTTCTGGTCGAAGATTTTTGCCGTCAACTTTGGCATGGGCGTGGTCTCCGGGCTGGTGATGGCGTACCAGTTTGGCACCAACTGGAGCGGCTTTTCGCAGTTTGCGGGCAGTATTACCGGCCCGCTTCTGACCTATGAAGTGCTTACCGCCTTCTTCCTCGAAGCTGGGTTCCTCGGCGTGATGCTGTTCGGCTGGAATAAAGTCGGGCCGAGGCTGCACTTCTTTTCCACCTGCATGGTGGCACTGGGGACCATTATCTCCACCTTCTGGATCCTCTCCTCCAACAGCTGGATGCAAACCCCGCAGGGCTATGAGATCGTCAACGGTCAGGTGGTGCCGGTAGACTGGTTCGCGGTGGTGTTTAACCCCTCCTTCCCTTACCGCCTGCTGCACATGTCGATAGCCGCGTTCCTGAGCAGCGCCCTGTTTGTTGGCGCATCCGCGGCATGGCATCTGCTGCGCGGGAATAATACCCCCGCCATCCGGGCAATGTTTTCAATGGCGCTGTGGATGACGCTGATTGTCGCGCCCCTCCAGGCCATGGTGGGCGATATGCACGGGCTGAACACCTTAAAGCACCAGCCCGCGAAAATTGCCGCCATTGAAGGTCACTGGGAAAATCCACCGGGCGAGCCTACCCCGCTACTGCTGTTTGGCTGGCCGGATATGGAACAGGAGCGCACCCGCTTTGGGCTGGAGATCCCGGCGCTGGGAAGCCTTATTCTGACGCACAGTCTGGATAAACAGGTACCGGCGCTCAAAGAGTTTCCAAAGGAAGACCGCCCGAATTCCACCATCGTCTTCTGGTCGTTCCGCATTATGGCGGGCCTGGGCATGCTGATGCTGCTGCTTGGGGTAACGGCACTCTGGCTGCGCTATAAAAAGCGCGTTTATTCATCGCGCCCTTTCCTGTGGTTTGCGCTGCTGATGGGGCCATCCGGGCTGATTGCCATTCTGGCCGGGTGGATCACCACCGAAGTGGGCCGCCAGCCGTGGGTGGTCTATGGGCTCCAGCGCACGAAGGATGCGGTTTCTGCCCATGGCGATTTGCATATGAGCGTGAGCCTGCTGGCCTTCTTCGTCGTTTACACCTCGGTATTTGGCGTGGGTTACAGCTATATGGTGCGCCTCATCCGAAAAGGCCCGCAGCCGCATGAATCTTTCGCCACCGAGTCCGACGGACGTCCGGCGCGCCCGCTTTCTGCCGTCACAACTGAACATAAGGAGCAGCCATAATGGGTATCGATCTTTCCATTATCTGGTTTGTGATCATCGTCTTTGCCACGCTGATGTATATCGTGATGGACGGTTTTGATCTGGGGATTGGCATTCTGTTCCCGGCCACGCAGAACGCCGACGATCGCGATGTGATGGTTAACAGCGTCGCGCCGGTCTGGGACGGGAATGAAACCTGGCTGGTGCTTGGCGGGGCCGCCCTGTTCGGCGCCTTTCCGCTGGCCTACGCCGTGATTATCGATGCCCTCACCATTCCGCTCACATTAATGCTGATCGGTCTTATTTTTCGTGGCGTAGCGTTTGAGTTTCGCTTTAAAGCCACGCCAGCACACCGTCCTTTCTGGGATAAGGCGTTTATAGGCGGTTCCATTCTGGCGACGTTTACCCAGGGCGTGACGGTGGGCGCCGTCATTAACGGCTTTGCCGTCACCGGCCGGGCCTATACCGGCGGCCCCTTTGACTGGTTTACCGCGTTTAATCTGTTTTGCGGCGCGGGCCTGGTGGTGGCCTACGCGCTGTTAGGCTCGACCTGGCTGGTAATGAAAAGCGAAAATGCATTGCAACAGCGGATGCGTCAGGTATCGAAAACCCTGTTACTCGTGCTGCTGGCGTTTATTGCGGCGATCAGCCTCTGGACACCGCTGGCGCAGCCGGCCATCGCGGCGCGCTGGTTTACGCTGCCGAACCTGTTCTATCTGCTGCCCGTCCCGGCCCTGGTGGTGATTTTTAGTTTGTATCAGTGGCGCTGCCTGAATAATCCCGACAGCCATAGCCGACCGTTTATCCTGACGCTGGGGCTGATCTTCCTCGGCTTTAGCGGGCTTGGGATCAGCATCTGGCCGCACATCATTCCACCCTCAATCACCCTGTGGCAGGCCGCCGCACCGACGCAAAGCCAGGGCTTTATGCTGGTCGGCGCGCTGTTGATCATTCCCGTTATTCTGGTCTACACCTTCTGGAGTTACTACGTTTTTCGCGGCAAAGTTCAGCATGGGGAGAGTTATCACTGATGCAACAACCGGTCTGGAAAAGATTGCTTTGGCTGGCCATTATCTGGGGCGGCAGCGTACTGGCGCTGGCTGCGGTCAGTATGCTCTTCCGTATGCTGATGACGGCGGCAGGGTTTAAATCACATTAACGTCATCCCGGGCAACCGCTGCGTTGCCCGGCTCCTCCCCGCACTTTCAGATAAACCCCATTAACGCATGGCAGAGTATCGTTACACTGGAAAAAGATTCACAGTGTTTATAGTTTGAGAAGAAAAATGAAAAAGCTCATTGCGTTAAGTGTTATCAGTCTTGTCCTTACCGGCTGCGTTAATCCGGGTAAAGCCTCCGTTCAGCCGGAGCAACTTAAGAACCACCGCTTTGTGCTGGAAAGTGTGGACGGTAAGGCCGTGAAGACCGCGACAACGCAACCTGAGATCGGTTTTAGCGCGTTGCCAGATATCAGCCTGGTGAATAACATCAGCGTTTCTGGCCAGATGTGTAACCGCTTCAACGGACAGGGGAAATTGTCCGAAGGCGAGCTGAAGGTGAAAACGCTGGCCATGACGCGCAAGCTCTGTAATGAGCCGCAGCTTAACGAGCTGGATCAGGCCATCGGCGACATGCTGCGCAAAGGCGCGCAGGTCGACCTGACTGAAGACCAGTTAACGCTGGCGACAGCCGATAAAACGCTGATGTTTAAGCGTGCAGAATAATCAGTAGTTACCGCAGGTTCCAACGGCAAGCGACTGTTCACTGCAGCGTTTGCCGTTTGGCAAGGCGCACATCCCAATAGCTGAACCATCAAGCTGGCGAGCTACCGACAGCGAACCGCCAATCATCCCGCAGTTGGCCTGACCGGAGCTGGACATCGCGGCTTTCATACCCGGCACCACGTGCGCGGCAGTTGCCTGCTGGACAGGTTCACTGCTGCATGCCGACAACAATAATGCGGCACACCCTACCAAAAATGCTGAGCGCATGCTCTCTCCCCCATGAATAATGCGAAACCTATGCATAATAGGCATCCCATCCCGTGTCGTCGAGAGCGGAAGTGCGTATTTATGCGCTCCTGAAACAATTTCTCGCAATTTTTCTGCCAAAAGTTTGATCTACTCATTGATGGCAGGAATAACGAGGACACAAAAGCGAAAATCGAAAAATCCCCCGTTTGCTAGAATACACAGATAATATTCAGGGTTTGTTGCCGTAATACAGACCCCTATTTTTTTGCGCAATGTAAGGGTGTTGTCCTATGCAAACTATTGACGGTAATGGTGCAGTTGCCTCAGTCGCGTTTCGCACCAGTGAAGTTATCGCCATCTACCCGATTACGCCAAGTTCTACCATGGCTGAGCAGGCGGACGCCTGGGCGGGTAACGGGTTAAAAAACGTCTGGGGCGATGTCCCGCGAGTGGTTGAGATGCAGTCTGAAGCCGGTGCAATTGCCACGGTCCACGGCGCACTTCAGACCGGCGCGCTTTCCACGTCGTTTACCTCTTCCCAGGGATTGTTATTAATGATCCCGACGCTGTACAAACTTGCCGGACAACTGACTCCCTTCGTTCTGCACGTCGCTGCGCGTACCGTTGCCACCCACGCGCTCTCTATCTTTGGCGATCATTCTGACGTGATGGCCGTTCGCCAGACCGGCTGCGCGATGCTGTGCGCCAGTAGCGTTCAGGAAGCCCAGGACTTTGCCCTGATTTCGCATATCGCCACGCTCAAAAGCCGGGTGCCGTTTATTCATTTCTTTGATGGTTTCCGTACGTCCCACGAAATTAACAAAATCGTCCCGCTGGCTGACGAGACAATTCTGAATCTGCTTCCGCAGGCGGACATCGACGCGCATCGCGCCCGCGCCCTGAATCCGGAGCACCCGGTGATTCGCGGCACGTCGGCGAACCCGGATACCTATTTCCAGTCACGCGAGGCCACCAACCCGTGGTACAACGCGGTTTACGACCATGTTGAACAGGCGATGAATGACTTTGCTGCCGCAACGGGTCGGGAATACAAACCCTTTGAGTATTACGGCCATCCGCAGGCGGAACGGGTCATTGTGCTGATGGGATCGGCCATTGGCACCTGCGAGGAAGTTGTTGATGAGCTGCTGACGCGCGGCGAAAAAGTTGGCGTGCTGAAAGTGCGTCTTTATCGGCCGTTCTCGGCGAAACATCTCCTCTCTGCGCTGCCGGAAAGCGCGCGTACCGTTGCGGTGCTCGATCGCACCAAAGAGCCGGGCGCGCAGGCGGAACCGCTGTATCTGGATGTGATGACCGCCCTGGCCGAGGCCTTTAATCATGGCGAACGTGAAACGCTGCCGCGCGCGATCGGGGGGCGTTACGGTTTGTCCTCCAAAGAGTTCGGACCGGACTGCGTGCTGGCGGTCTTCAACGAGCTCAGCGAAGCGAAGCCCAAGCCGCGCTTTACCGTCGGCATTTATGATGATGTGACGAATCTGTCCCTGACGTTGCCGGAAAACACCCTGCCCTCGACCGCCAAACTCGAGGCGCTGTTCTATGGTCTGGGCAGTGACGGCAGCGTCTCCGCGACCAAAAACAACATCAAAATCATCGGGAACTCCACGCCGTGGTACGCCCAGGGGTACTTCGTCTATGACTCCAAGAAAGCCGGCGGCCTGACCGTTTCCCACCTGCGGGTGAGCGAACAGCCCATCCGCTCTGCGTATCTAATTTCTCAGGCTGATTTTGTTGGCTGTCACCAGCTGCAGTTCATTGATAAGTACCAGATGGCCGAGCGCCTGAAGCCTGGCGGTATTTTCCTCCTGAATACGCCATACAGCGCGGATGAAGTCTGGTCTCGCCTGCCGCAGGAAGTGCAGGCGGTGCTGAACCAGAAAAAAGCCCGTTTCTATGTGGTTAACGCGGCGAAAATTGCCCGCGAATGTGGCCTTGCCGCGCGTATCAATACCGTTATGCAGATGGCCTTCTTCCATCTGACGAATATCCTGCCAGGCGACAGCGCGCTGGCGGAACTGCAGGGCGCGATTGCCAAAAGCTACAGCAGCAAGGGCCAGGAGCTGGTCGAGCGTAACTGGCAAGCGCTGGCCCTGGCGCGCGAGTCGCTGTTTGAGGTCCCGCTGCAGCCGGTCAACGCCGCAAGCCCGAACCGCCCTCCGGTGGTGTCTGATGCGGCACCTGATTTCGTGAAGACCGTGACGGCGGCGATGCTGGCCGGGCTGGGTGATGCCCTGCCCGTCTCTGCCCTACCGCCGGATGGCACCTGGCCGATGGGCACCACCCGCTGGGAAAAACGCAACATCGCCGAAGCGATCCCCATCTGGAAAGAAGATCTGTGTACTCAGTGCAACCACTGCGTGGCGGCCTGCCCGCACTCTGCCATTCGTGCCAAAGTGGTGTCGTCGGAAGAGATGGAGGCCGCCCCGGCCAGCCTGCATTCCCTGGATGTAAAATCCCGCGATATGCGCGGACAGAAATACGTTCTGCAGGTCGCGCCGGAAGACTGCACCGGCTGTAACCTGTGCGTCGAGGTTTGCCCGGCGAAAGACAGGCAGAACCCGGAGATTAAAGCCATCAATATGATGTCGCGTCTGGAGCACGTCGAAGAAGAGAAAGTGAATTATGACTTCTTCCTGAATCTGCCCGAAATCGATCGCAGCAAACTGGAACGCATTGATATTCGCACTTCGCAGCTGATCACGCCGCTGTTTGAATACTCCGGCGCCTGCTCGGGCTGCGGTGAAACACCGTATATCAAGCTGCTTACCCAGCTGTACGGTGACAGGATGCTGATTGCCAACGCCACCGGCTGTTCGTCTATCTATGGCGGCAACCTGCCCTCCACGCCGTATACCACTGACACCAACGGTCGCGGTCCCGCGTGGGCCAACTCGCTGTTCGAGGATAACGCCGAATTTGGTCTGGGCTTCCGCCTGACCGTTGACCAGCACCGCGCGCGCGTGATGCGCCTGCTGGAGCAGTTTGCCGGGCAGATCCCCGCCGGGCTCAATGACGCGCTTCACGCCGACGCGACGCCAGAGGTACGTCGTGAGCAGGTTGCAGAGCTGCGTCAGGCGCTTCAGGGCGTGGCGGGCGCTGAACAGCTGCTGACCGACGCGGACGCCCTGGTCGAAAAATCGATCTGGCTGATTGGCGGCGACGGCTGGGCTTATGACATCGGCTTTGGCGGACTGGACCACGTGCTAAGCCTGACGGAAAACGTCAATATCCTGGTGCTGGATACGCAGTGTTATTCCAACACCGGTGGTCAGGCGTCGAAAGCCACGCCGCTGGGTGCCGTCACGAAATTCGGTGAGCACGGGAAACGCAAGGCACGCAAAGATCTCGGGGTGAGCATGATGATGTACGGTCACGTTTACGTCGCGCAAATCTCGCTGGGGGCACAGCTTAACCAGACGGTGAAGGCGATCCAGGAGGCGGAAGCGTATCCCGGCCCGTCGCTGATCATTGCCTACAGCCCGTGTGAAGAGCATGGCTACGACCTGGCACTCAGCCACGATCAGATGCGACAGCTAACCGCGACCGGCTTCTGGCCGCTGTACCGATTCGATCCGCGCCGTGCGGACGAGGGTAAATTACCGCTGGCGCTGGATTCGCGTACGCCGTCAGATGCTCTGGCCGAGACGTTAATGCAGGAACAGCGCTTCCGTCGCCTTAACGCGCAGCAGCCGGAAGTGGCCGAACAGCTATGGAAAGACGCTGCGGCGGATCTGCAAAAACGGTATGACTTCCTGGCGCAGCTGGCGGGTAAAGCCGAAAAATCGACCAGCGACTAGTCTCTCTGCCCGGCGCGTCCGGGCATTTTTTTGCCATAAAAAAACCCGGTGTATTCACACCGGGCGAATCCAGATAATCATTAAATATCTATTTAGTTCCCTAAATATTATTCATGCGAATTATGGATAAATAATCTTAAAGGCATATAACGCCATCAAGAATAGCTTAACTCACACCTGATTAATAATTTTAATTTATTATGTTTAGCCTTAAAGCATTCACCAAACCAATGACCATTACCGTTGATGTATTCAGTTTAGATTTTACTTAGTTCGTAACAATTATAATTTATTACTCTTACACCGGCGTGATTTAGCATGAGACAACTTTCGTATTCGGAAAGTTCAACAGGTAATTAAATAAAAACAACCGCAAAGGAATATCAAAATGCAAAGAAAAGTACTGGCCCTGATGATTCCGGCTCTGTTAATGGCTGGCGCAACTCATGCAGCAGAGATTTATAATAAAGACGGTAACAAATTAGATCTGTACGGAAAAGTAGATGGTCTGCACTATTTCTCCGATGATAAAGGCGCTGACGGGGATCAAACCTACATGCGTTTGGGCTTTAAAGGCGAAACCCAGATCAACGACATGATGACTGGCTACGCACAGTGGGAATACAACATTCAGGCCAATAACACCGAAGGGTCTGATAACCAGTCCTGGACGCGTCTGGCCTTCGCCGGTATCAAAGTGGGCGACTACGGCTCCTTCGATTACGGTCGTAACTATGGCGTACTGTACGACGTGGAAGGCTGGACCGATATGCTGCCTGAGTTCGGCGGCGACTCCTACACCAAAGCCGACAACTTCATGACCGGCCGCGCCAATGGCGTAGCAACCTACCGTAACACCGACTTCTATGGTCTGGTGCAGGGTCTGAACTTTGCGCTGCAGTATCAGGGCAAAAATGAAGGCAGCAACTGTGACGAAAATGGTTGTTCTCAGGAAGGAACGAACAACCGTTCTGATAACAACATTCGTAACCAAAACGGTGACGGTTTCGGTATCTCCACAACCTATGACTTTGGCATGGGGATTACTGCGGGTGCAGCGTATACCTCTTCAGATCGTACTAATGACCAGGTGATCGCAGGCACCGGTGCAGCATCTCAATATGCTGGCGGCGATAAAGCGGACGCATGGACCGCGGGTCTGAAATATGACGCTAACAATATCTACCTGGCGGCAATGTACTCTGAAACCCGCAATATGACGCCATATGGTTCCAGTGACAGCACTTCAGGCGGCGGTATTGCCAACAAAACCCAGAACTTCGAAGTGACCGCACAGTACCAGTTCGACTTCGGCCTGCGTCCGTCCCTTTCCTACCTGCAGTCTAAAGGCAAGGACCTTGGCAACGGCCAGGGCGACCAGGATCTGGTTAAGTACGCTGACGTCGGCGCAACCTATTACTTCAACAAAAACATGTCCACCTACGTTGATTACAAAATCAACCTGCTGGATGAAGATGACAGCTTCTACAAAAACAACGGCATCGGCACGGATGATGTCGTGGCACTGGGTCTGGTTTACCAGTTCTGATTGCCAGAGCCCGCATCAGTATGCGGGCTCACCCATCTTTTGACGTTCGTCACAAAAAGCAGGTTCTGAAATCACGTGGTTGAGGGTAAGTTGAGGTAAAGCTGTTTAAACTCAGGTGATAGCCTTTCCATCACTAAGGATAACAGCGTTGTTTGGTCGTGTATCTGTTGTCGTACTAACTCTTTTAGCGCTCATCTGGATGGCGTTAATTTTTGATTTTGCTGATATTGTCGGGCATCTCAGTGCTGTGTTGAACCACCTGGATGGCGGTCAACAGTATTCCCTGAGAAATGAAAAGCCACCAGCAGTGCCGGTGGCGGGAAAACGCACAGGTTGCGTTATTTTTTTACGGGTTGAGGCTTTTTATCACCTGATTCAGGGGCCTCACGCGGATCGTCTTTTTCAACACAAAGCATAGTTTCTCCTGTTTCAGATAACCACACTCCACTATAGCCAGGCTGATTACAGAGTGGCCAGGCGGCAATTACGCCTGACCTGTTCCTTTCTTGCGAAAAGAGAGGTAGCCAAACACCCCGCTATCTCCATCCGAGGGATGGTTAACCCCGTCCATCACCGTCACTTCAGGGAAATCGAACGGTGAGACGTTATCAAAGCAGGCCACATTCACGCCGTATTCGTTTGGATTAGAACGCCGCTGATGGAACGTGTAAATTCCGCACACCGAGCAGAAAAAGTGCCGTGCCGTTCCCGTATTGAAGCGGTACTCCGTGAGCTTATCCTCACCTTTGGTCACGGTAATCCCTGACAGCGGCGCAGAGACGACGACCGCACCCCGCATGCGACAAAAGGAACAACTGCAGCGCCGCGCGGTATTCAGGCCATCCGTTAGCGCAACGGTAAAGGCCACCGCGCCACAATGGCACTGCGCATGACGAATATCAGCCATGGCTAGATCCCCTTCCTCACCAGGTCAGCAGCCTTGACGAAAACCTCATCCTCTACACCATCGCCTTTCTGCCTGCCGAGCCTGACCAGCTCATCAACAATGCTGTCGCGATCGATTGGTTTCTGGGCAGAAACCAGCCCAATAACGGCCGCCCCAATCGCCAGCCCCACTAATCCTGTTTGTTCGTCTTTGTTCTTCATACTCATGCTCCTGATACAACAAACAAGCGTAGCATGATTTTAAAAGCGCGGGGTTAGCCCGTATTTTGGCGCTTTGATATTTGCTGCCCAAATTTTGATATCGTTTTGCAGGAGAATAGTGAAATCAGATTTCAGATGCGTCACCATGCCATTAACGCTGTCTGCATCCACCACTGAAAAATGTTC
This sequence comes from Enterobacter sp. fkY84-1, assembly GCF_052974705.1. Classification (NCBI taxonomy): domain Bacteria; kingdom Pseudomonadati; phylum Pseudomonadota; class Gammaproteobacteria; order Enterobacterales; family Enterobacteriaceae; genus Enterobacter; species Enterobacter sp. fkY84-1. The sequence continues at coordinate 2,507,069 of NZ_CP169393.1, forward strand.
AATTCTGTTCTTTCCTATTTGAACACAATTATATTTGGCGGGCAGCACTTTACCATTCACATTAAGCGGTAGATTATTCTCACCACAGCGGCCTTCCGTAATATATGACACCAGCAAATTAGCGGATTTTCTCCCAGGCTGGGATACGCTCACCATGACGGGAAAACCTTCCGAGGTCTGCGTCATATCATAAAGCACCGCATTTTTCATATACCAGGTATTATATTCCCGCTCCTGAAAAGCGGACCAGGCAGGTGCAGAATAAAGCACCAGCGCTGCCAGCGTAATAGAGACTATTTTCATGGGATGTTGTCGTCCGTGTTGTTGCACGTATTATTCAGATTGTGCAAAAAACAGCAACCCCTTAAGAATAGTCCTACTACTATTGGCAGTGATGGAGGATTTATTCACGACGCGCTATCCGAATGACCGTTCTTATCAACGTAGTGCTGGCATCTGAAAAACTCAGATTAACTTGATGTCAAAACGACCATAAAGAAGAAACAGGCGAGAAATGGTAAACCGCCGCCATCACGGCGATGCTGACGACAATGCTTAAGAAAAAGTAGGTTTTAAACGGCTGCTTTTGTGTTTTATGGCGAAAGAGCTGTTGGCCCACAATCGCGCCAGGCCAGCCGCCCGTTACGCCAAATACCAGCAGCGTGGCTTCCGGCACCCTGCGCATGCCTTTCCGCGCCGCTATTTTATCGGCACCATACATGACCAACGTCAGCATATTGATCAGCAGAAACCACATAGCCAAAGGGCTCGAGGTAAAAAGACTGCCGATCGCAGCAAAGAGCAGGAGTAAATAACAAACGCGATTGAGGGTCATAGTACTGGCCAGAGAAGTGTTGAGCGGTTTTCGACGCCGCATTATACGCTACTTATGAATGTATCGGGCGGGAATTGCTGACAACGGGACAAAGTCACTCCACCCTCACTTTAACCTTTGGCTTCGATAACAGAATTTTTATCAACTCCTTAAAAGGAACGGGTTTGTAGAAGAAGTAGCCCTGTAAAAACGTGATGTTATTGCGCATGAGGTAATCAAGCTGTTCCTGGGTTTCAACCCCTTCCGCCACAATACGGATTGACAGTTTTTTTGCCAGTTCCAGTACTGAATCCAGAATCAGGGTGGAATCCTCATTCTCATTAACCCTGGCAACAAAGCTTTGGTCGATTTTGATGTAATCAATATGCAGGTCCTGCAGGTAGGACAGGCCAGAATATCCCGTTCCAAAATCATCCAGGGCAATGGCAAACCCTATTTCATGTAGCGCATTCAGGGTCTTAACGAGATGTTCATCTACGTGGAGAGGTTCACGCTCGGTCACCTCCACAACGAGATTAAGATCCTGTTGAACAAAGCTGCGCTTGTAATTCAGACACTCTTCAAAAAAGGTAGAGGCAACGATATGAGACGCGCTGAAGTTAATCCCGACATGAAATCCTTCCGGCAGCAGCGTAAAAATTGCATTCATCTGCGTTGCAACCTGACGCATTAAGCTTTGGGTTAGTGGAATTATTAGCCCTGTTTTTTCAGCAAGAGGAATAAATGACGAGGGAGAAATAAACCCGGATTGCGGATGCTTCCATCTGGCCAGCACCTCTACACCGCGCAAGGTGCCCTCTTTTCCGCTCACGACGGGCTGGTAATAGGGAATAATTTCATTTCTGTAGATGGCGGTACGCAGCGATTCTTCCGGCGAAATATCCTTAGACAGATATCGCTGCAGAAGATAAGCAGAAAGAGAGGAAACGAGCAGCAGAAATAACACCACTCCACCGGCCTGGTCGAATAATCGCGTCAGGCTAAAAAGAGGCGGAGCGTTAAATTGAATCGCGAAGGCATAATCAACGTCTTTTAACGTCAGAACATCGTTGTTTGAATGGGCTGCCGTCAAGACATCGCCTGATTGGCCTAAACGACGATTGCCGACCAGCAGCGAATACGCCACGCCACGTAGTGGCATATTCAGCGCATCCCGGATATGGCTGTCGCTGATGCTCACCATGATTCGGCTTCCGGCATGGTTTGTCTGGTATAAGAGAACCGGCAGGCCGTTGACCGTACTTTTCGATGGAACAAGTAACAATGGCGCTTCAGGCAGCGCTGAGCCGTTAACCAACAACACGCGGTTTCCCGGCAAGGAGGAGCACCATACCGCATCTTTTTTCAGAATAACGATCGTTCTCAAATGGGGTTGTAATGCCGCTTCGGTGCCGAGCCGATACTGTCCTTCAGCATCACACTCATTCTCAGCAAGCCGCATTGCAACCTGGGTCGCATGATGCGCTTCTGTAAGAATAACGTGCATATTCCTGACGACGTAGTGCGCCCCGGCAAGGCTGTCAGCCCGCGCCGAGTACCAGACCTGGATATTGATGATAAAAACGCCCAGCACAAAAATTGCCGTGGCTGCAGCTATGGAGATAGGTGCGTGGCGCATTCAGGGTTCTCGACTCGAGTGACGTTGCCGCTTCGGTGATGCTGAAGTGATTGAATTATCTTCGCCTTAAGCATGGTTGATAAAGAAAGAAATACCATGTCCGCCGTCAGAAATTTTCCCCAAACCAGGCTCCATCTTTGCACCTTCTCAAATGGGTAAATAAAAAGGCCGCCGAACGGCAGCCCTGGTTGTTACGTGCTTATTAGTATTGCTTTATTGTCTTGACCGGCGTTCTTTCTGACCAGTCAGGCCGCTCGCCAGCCATGATTGAACGCTGTTGTGATGGCGTCACAGACTGCGTTATTTCAGGCATCGACTTGTATTCAGGTTGCTTAGGTGGGTTGAGAACCAGATCGGAGCTACAGCCTGACAGCAGCAAAACCGCCAGTAGAGATGTATTAAGCTTGAACACGCTAACCCCTTCCAATGGGATAAAAGTTACAAAAAATGCGTGGTGCCGATAGCATCCCGATGACTCGTTACTGATTATAACGTCACGCGCCGGGCTGAAGGCAGCAGATACACCACACAGATACCCCCATAAGAATATATTTACACAACCAATGCATGCAACCCTTTGTATTCCAGCCAGCCTGTGTACAAAAGTAGAAGGAAAGCCGATTACGCTTCAAATATCGAGGGAGTTTATGCTAAAACCGCTATTATGTTTCTTATGGTCAAGGGTTGAGAAGGGATTTCAATGGTTAAGGTTGAGGAATTAAAAATGAAGTACCCAGGCGCAGCGGCCTGGCAAATGGGTGACAGCCCGGAACTGGCGAACGCGCTTGCGGACCTGATTAAAAAAGGGCTCAAAACGGCCACCTGCGGATCTTTTGCCTCGTACTCGCAGGATGTATCTGCTCCACGGATAGGAAGCCACAACATAATCCTTGATGGTCAGAATGTCCCGGTCTGTGTGATCCGGCTGGTTTCCATGCGGCTGGTGCGTTTTTGCGATGTTAATGAGGAATTCGCTCGCAAAGAGGGTGAAGGTGATTTAAGCCTTGAATACTGGCAGAAAGAGCATCAGCGATTTTTCTTCCGCGAAGGCCATTTTTCTGAAGATATGGAACTGATCGCAGAAGAATTTGAATTGGTTGAGGTGCTGTAAGCTGAGATAAAGTGGCAGTGATGTGTCGCTTAATTAAGCAGGCTTACTCATGTTAAGCTCGTACACAACGCATTCCGTATCGTAATGCCGCTCTATGGCTTTATAAGACATACCTAACCTTTTCATTACACGCTGCGATGCGATATTTTCTGGATCGGCCACGGCCACCAGATAAGATGCTCCCACCCGTTCTACAGCGTAATCAACGATCGCTTTCGCTGCCTCTGTAGCATAGCCTTTGCCATTGTGTTCAGGAACGAGGCGCCAGCCAATCTCTAATGGTGCCCCCTCCACGTTCGCCAGGTGCTGGAGGCATGCTGCACCAACGATCGCACCAGAAGATTTCTCTCTGATAGCCCACCACGAGAAATGATACTTATCCCAGCGAGCCTGCACCCTTCTGATGCCCTCCCAGGTTTCTTCAGGCGTTTTAACGATACCCTTATTGATATAGCGCATCACCTCAGCATCACTATCCATTACCCTTAAGCCTTCATAATGTGAATCATTAAAGGGTTCCAGGATTAAGCGGACCGTTTCTATATTCATCTTAAATTCCTCTTGCATTCAGCCAGTACCTTCGTTGAACTCGTCCCGATAAAACACCCTAGCACAATGTAAGTTACTTCCGCTTTGGCACACAGGGATCATGGGTGGCGCTGGGCTTGTGCTTTGGTTTACGTCTTGTCGAAGATTTTATATCAAATAATGACTGCTTTCTCCCATGGAAGGAAAATCAATGGCGTTATGCGCTAGCGGTGATATTAACCATTGAATGGATCTAATCTCGCTAATTGCCCTACAATGCCTAACTTACAAGCTAAAGGAAAATGACATGTTCCCCTTTCTGAACACATTTAAGCGATTAATAAGCAAACAGCAAGAAACACATACCGCTCCTCAGAAATATTCAAATGAACAGCTTATCCAGTGGGCTACCGGTTGCATGCTGGAAGGGCTCCCGGATGACTTCTACCAGGCCAGACTGCTATGCACTCGCCAATCCGATCCTGAAAACCCCGATGGATGGATAGTCAACGTTAATCATGATGTGATGCTTAACCCTGACTCCGAATATGAGCGGTTCCAGCCAGCCGATGACCTCTACCCTACCCAGTGTGTGGAAATGTTACTTGATGGCAAGGAATGGAGTAATGCATCAATAACATTCAATAAAAAAAACGCATCGTTTAAATGGAGTTAGCCATTACCAAGCCCAACCGCAGATGAACATTGTAATGGTTTATCCGATAAGCAAGTCAAGCAGGGTAAGCCGACGCAGAATGCGTTTATCGAACGGTTCAACCGGACGTACCGGACAGAAATCCTGGATTTTTACCTGTTCTGAACGCTGAATGAAGCCCGGGAAATCACTGAACGCTGGCTGAATGAATACAACAGCGAGCGTCCTCATGAATGCCTGAATAACCTGACGCCGGAGGTAGCTTATTGGAATCGTTTAAGTCTAGTAGAATTCAACTTTCGTATGCGCTGTCATTGAAACTGGTTTCGGCGCCGGATTACCTGCGTTCTGTACTGTGGCATTACATATTTCAGGCACAAGCATTTCGTTATAATGACAAGAACTGGTTGCTGTATACCCCTCCGAGAAAACTGATGAGTTTATTAGTTTATAATCAAGAGGCTTTCTTTTTTTATCAACATAAGATATTTCATTTTTAGACATAACGCTTTCTGAACTATAAAATTCAGAGCGCGTCAAATTATCGTCTTCATCATAAAAATGTTCAGATATTTTTTTGCCTAAAAAATAGGTGTCTTTAATTAATCCATTCGGGTAAAGAGTGTAACGCAACTCGTCACCATTTTCATTTTCACTCATAATGTGACATTTTTCATCAAGTTGTATTGAGAAAGGCTTGCCATCTCTATGGCCAATAAGACTTCCATTTGTATATTTTAGAATGGTTTCATGCCCAGAAGAAACATTATCAAGGTTTAAGCTATCAACACAACCATTTTTATTCAGTCTGATGGAGATTTTATAAGTGATTTTTCCATTCTCCTCAACATCAGTATCTAAGGATTTAACAGCCCCCTTAACTGGATTGAAATCAAACCTAGTCGATAAGTTATAAAGTAGAGGTATGTAGTAATTTTCTGCAAAAGCCATACTTGAAAATAAGGAAGTACAAAGGAAAAGAGTAGAAGTTTTTATCATTTTTAAATCTTAGCTCAAGTTACCCTCAAATTAAGTAAGCTCATTACAGCATGCTTACTGCTAATCTTCAACATTGATACTGGCGGAGATGATTGCGCCACAACTGCGCCGTTTGCCGTAAAGTCGCTATCGTATCCAAACGTCTGAACGCTACCCTTTATCACGTATCGGCGCCAGATTTCACGCAGCAGTAAAACGTGCTGGCATTCGCCGCCGGAATCCGTACCATACGCGGCATACAATTTTTGCCCCTGCTGGCTCCGAAGGTAGTACTCAATGCAACAGAATCAAGAGATTAACAAAAAAGAGCAATACAACCTGAATAAGCTACGCTGATTTTGCCAACTCATTGATATCATTTACTTTACCATTGAATTCAATTAGTTATAGCATAATAACTTCTCCCTAAAGCTACCCAGAACTACATTTTTAATGCCCTTTTTTTGTCCCTATTTCGCATTTTTGCCCCTAAATTTGCCCCTAACACTAGCCAGTGCGCCACCCTTCTTCTCCCTGCCCTATACTTTAAGTCTGACATCTGGGTGGAGGTTTCTATGTGTGGGCGTTTTGCACAAGCTCAAACGCGTGAAGAATACCTGGCTTACCTGTCCGATGAAGCTGATCGCGACATCGCATACGACCCTGAACCTATTGGCCGATACAACGTCGCGCCCGGCACCAAAGTGCTGCTGTTGAGCGAACGCGACGAGCAGCTGCATCTTGATCCGGTTTTTTGGGGTTATGCGCCCGGATGGTGGGATAAGCCGCCACTGATTAACGCTCGCGTCGAAACCGCGGCCGCAAGCAGAATGTTTAAACCTCTGTGGCAACATGGCCGGGCGATCTGCTTTGCAGATGGATGGTTCGAATGGAAGAAAGAAGGTGACAAGAAACAACCTTATTTTATCCATCGGGCAGACGGTCAGCCGATTTTTATGGCGGCTATCGGCAGCACACCGTTTGAGCGAGGCGATGAGGCAGAAGGTTTTCTGATAGTAACGTCTGCCGCTGACAAAGGCCTAGTGGATATTCACGACCGCCGGCCCCTGGTCCTATCGCCAGAAGCGGCCCGGGAATGGATGCGCCAGGACGTTGGAGGGAAAGAAGCGGAAGAGATTGTATCTGACGGCTCTGTACCAGCTGAGATGTTTATCTGGCATGCTGTGACCCGTGAAGTAGGAAATGTAAAAAATCAGGGGAGAAAATTGATAGAACAAATAGATATATAATCTGATGTACTTTTGATGTGTACTTTATATTTGGTTCAATATTATCTCACTTTAAGAAAGAAATATATTTGCAGCCATCGGACCACTAAGCCCATTTATACGATAAAATTCAACACGAACGCCAGGTTTTAACGTTTGGCTTTCATTATTTCTTAATGCAGAAATATGTAAAAAAACATCTTTTCTGCCATCTGATGGGATAATCAATCCCTTTCCGCTCTTGAAGTCAAAACTTTTGACAATTCCTGTCATTTTACGAGACAAATATTTTCCTAATGGCAATCCAGATTTGACTATACAGGATTGGTTAATAATAGCTAATCCTATCTTATTGGCCTTCCGGAAGGCTAAAATAAAATTTGCTTAATCTTTCAACACGTGCCTTAATGGTTTGACTGATTCGTTGTGATGATGAATCTAACTTTTCCAAAAGCCGTTCTCATAACCAGGTGTTATCTCTGATACCTCCTCCTCTTGAGTCCATACATATACCAGCATACGTTTCTTATCATGAGCTTGCTTGTCAGTTGAAATGTTCAAACGGAGTTTGTATGTCATCTAAAATCATAGGTCTTGTTAAGTGGTTTAACGAAGATAAGGGGTTTGGTTTTATCTCCCCACTCGATGGAAGTAAAGATGTTGTTGTTCACACTTCTTCCCTGCTGGGAGAAACATTTAATACTCTATTTGAAGGACAAAAAGTCAAATTCGCTATCATAGCTGGAACTAAAGGTCCAATCGCTGCCAATGTAACACTTTGCGATAGATAATTTTTAGATGGTTGACTTAACTTAAGCCAGCATGACTTTATCAGTGGAAGGTGATTGTTCGGTTACGCACATCATTACAACAGGCCAGCATGTTTACTTACCATCAAGTTTGCTGACCGATGTGATGAAATGCAGGACTGCTGCATGAACAGTCTCAAAGCAGAAGCTAACTGCTTATAAAATATTAAAGTGCGTAAGAGGTTAGGCAGCCTCTAAAAGCATCACTTCTTATTTTTTTATTAATTTTTTTAGAAGCGCTGGGGAGATTTGAATAAAGCACAGCAGTATGGGCACACCAATTGAGCCCCCTTTTGTACACGATTGTAACTATGTTCGGAATCTTTTGAGCAGTTTGGACAAGGGCATTTTACTAAATAATTTCGGCGGAATTGAGTGTTTTTATGTGCTGACATAGACTTCTCCAGTTCAAATGGACCGTTACAGTACACGTTAAGTCAGTATAATGCTTATTTTAATTTCGAAAGAGGCAAAAAAAATGAACAAACAGCCCCCTTTCGAACACCTGCAGGGGCTAAAAGCCTTCAAAATACATGGTGATATATGAAAAAAGTAATCATTTTTTTTAATGGTAAGCCAAGTAAAGTTATCACTGTGCTTAAAGGTGTGACATCAATACGCGAAGAATATCCTAATGGAGAAGTGATAAACCTTCAGATAATGTCAGCAGGTTTTCCTTCTTTAACAGGTGACCATGAAGTGGTCTATGTGGCTTCAGATCGAGAGCTTACCTCTCAGGAAATATTAGATGCGGCGCAGAAGTATCTTTGACGCTTGGGATTCAACGCCAACATTCATGAAATCATTATTATAACTACGTTTAATTATTATAGCCTGCTTAACGCAGGCCTTTTTTTACCCCCACACAAACATTTATAATTAAGACTTGTACATCCAACGCCATGGCAATATGACTTTATTGCTGAAGCAACCATAAGGCTTCCATGAAAATCCTACATTACACAGTATTAATAGTTATTGAAGCCCCATTCTCAGATAATAATATCAACCCTCTTATCTTAGGTCTCTTGCATGACCGAAACTATTCAAGTAAGTCAAACCGAGGCGTTAAACTACCATCCCATGCATTCATTGGTTCAGAGGGTCAGGCAGTTTTAGAGTGGGAGTCTGAAAAAGATGGAGCAGAAAAACTAAAAAAAAGACTCTACCAGATGCTGCATGGAATTACACGTTTAGAAGAGTCTCCTACAGCAATTTTTCTAATGATTTGCCCAGAAGATAAAACCTTAACCTTTGTTTCAAGACTTAAAGTAAAAAAATGAACATCGATATTTTAACCTTCACCATCTGAAAATACCGTGACCGTGAAAACTGCGAAAGAAAATCATGAGGCACATCAGTAAATTTTGTATCATTTGCTAAGCATTGCTGTTACATTCGGCTTTATGATGAATCCTCCTCAGCGGCAGGGCTAACTAACCTGATGATTTGTATATCAAGCGGCTCATCGTGAATTTCTGAAGCAGCGAGTCACGAGTGGTTAGCTCAATGACTCACCGGGAGGCACCCGGCATCATATCCATAAGCCCCTGTATAATTGCAGGGGCTTATTTACATTACAAAAACATAGTAGTAGACATATTACTCTTAATACTCATAGCCGATAATTAGGTTCGAATGAATATACCGTTTAAAGAATCATCTGACTTTTATTAGGTCTGAATACCTCGTAGTATATCGTGGAGATAACATATCCCGTTTCATCTGCCATTGCTGCTGTATGCCCTGCCCGGCAAAATAAAGTGTTCCCTTTCCATCTTTCGCGTTCAGATAATCCAGAACTTTCATCAACCTATCGCTACCAGCGCGCGGCGCGTTCTCGTCGAACAAGTTGAGCTGGGCCACACCATGGCTAAAGAAGTCACCCAGCATAATGCCGGCTTTCTGGTAACGGTGTCCGTCTTTCCAGATTTTGTCCAGGCACTTTACCGTGGCGTTAATGATGTCGCGTGAATCCTGAGTGGGGGTAAGAAGCTTGATGGACGCACTGTTACCATAATACGGCTCGTTAAGCGCAAAGGGAGAGGTTTTCACGAACGCAGAGATAAACCGGCAATACTGGTGCTCACCACGAAGCTTTTCAGCACCACGGGCCGCATAGCTGCAGATGGCCTGACGCATCTGCTCATATTCTGTGACGCGTTCACCAAAAGACCGGCTGCAGACGATTTCCTGCTTAGCTGGTGCAAACTCCTCTAGCTCGAGGCATGGCTCGCCGCGCAGCTCCCTGACCGTTCGCTCAAGTACCACGTTAAAGTGCTTGCGGATAATCCAGGTGCTTTGTTCTGAGAGATCCAAAGCCGTTTTGATGCCCATGGCGTTAAGCTTCTTGCTGATACGCCTTCCGACGCCCCATACGTCTTCTACTGGTACCAGAGCCAACAATCTGCGCTGACGGTCGATATTGGACAGGTCCACTACCCCGCCCGTCTGCCGCTGCCATTTCTTTGCGGCGTGGTTGGCGAGTTTAGCGAGTGTTTTTGTCTGGGCAATGCCAACGCCAACGGTAAGGTGCGTACGCTTCAGAACCGTAGCGCGGATCTCTTTGCCAAAGTCAGTCAGATCCCGGCAGTTCCTAACACCCGTCAGGTCACAAAAAGCTTCATCGATACTGTAAATTTCGACGCGAGGACTCATTTCCTCCAGCGTTGTCATTACCCGGTTCGACATGTCTGCGTACAGCTCGTAGTTACTGCTGAAGCAAACAACCCCAGCGCGCCGGAAAAGCTCCTTTTGCTTGAAAAATGGCTCCCCCATGGTGATTCCAGCCGCCTTGGCCTCGGCGCTGCGCGCGATTACGCAGCCGTCGTTATTTGAGAGAACGACAACCGGCCGCCCTCTCAGGTCCGGCCTGAATACAGTCTCGCATGATGCATAGAACGAATTCACATCACAGAGAGCAAACATATTCAGCTCGCAGATTTAACGATGAAAGTCACGACGCCGAAAACGTCAAGCGTGTCTTCGCTGCCAACAACAATCGGGCTGTAGGCGCTGTTCATAGGGTTGAGTTGCACGGTCGGGCGCAGCTGCAGGCGTTTAACAGTGAACTCCCCTTCCACCGCGGCGATCACAATGTCACCGTGCTCAGCCGTGCGCGAGCTGTCCACCACCAGCAGATCACCGTCGCTTATCCCGGCTTCGATCATTGAATCACCCGCGGCTTTGACGAAATAGGTGGAGCTCGGATGAGCGACAAGTAACTCGTTGAGATCGATACGCTGTTCAACGTAATCAGCTGCGGGGCTTGGGAAACCACACTGTACTAAGTCACTGAAAAGCGGAAGAGCGATAATTTCTCGCAGTTCTGTTGGCCTGATGAATTCCATTGCATACACCTCAAATACTGTTTTTATATACAGTAGATTCGTTTTGGTATGCCCGCAAGATAGAGGATCTATCATGGCTGTTCAAAGCTTCGCCGTTTCGTTTCTAAGTTTCTATGTCGCTTCGAATTATGAATTTTGTAAATTTTATGCCAACAGCTCTTTGTGAGCAGATTTTAGCCGCCGACCATTCTTGCATATGATGAGTGGCGGATCCATCAACTTCCTGATTGTAAGGCTTCAATTTTTTTCGTCAAAATCTCAATTTTATCCATCAACACTAGGATAGCTTCGTGATGCAGCGCGGCTGACACACCAACTGTATCCGGGAAAAGAACGTCTTCCACCACTTCACCATCAGGCATGGTAAGGCTGAAGCCGTTAGTTTTTATAGCTTCAGGGAATACTTCCTGAATCTCCTGAGCGATCATGCCAATACCAAATTCACCACTATCTTTGCGATACCACGTCACTCCTCTGATTTTCCGCATTTTTTCGAATGGGTTCTCAATACGGTTAACATCGCGCTTTATACGAACATCAGAAGCACTGGTCCATGTGCCATTGTTAGCGAATGCCGAACCTTCATAGTTGAATGAGAAAGATGCGGTTAAATTTCCGGAAGATGATAAATGTCCAATCTGGTATGAAATATCCGAGGTAAGCCCGCTATAAAAACACCCTGCAGATACACCTGGATAAACATACCTGTGTATAGTGTGTACTGCGAACTGACCGTTACCATTGAAGTTACAGTTGAATGCAAGCGCCTTTTTATCCCAGTCATTAAAAAGGCTTCCGTATCCTGACAGGCCTGTATCGTCAAAGATAATACCTACGCTGCCGCCTGAAGCATTAAATCGGTATCTCGCTTTTAGTCCAGAAGCCCCAGCTACAGGCAGTGCTCCTAATTTATTAAGGGCATCAGCGCTTGTTGTCGAACCAGTACCACCCTGCTCCAGAGACAGCGCTGTAGTGAGTCCGCTTAGCGAGGTAATGTCATCGTTTGCACCTTTTGCCGCCTTGCCTGATAGAGTAGTGGTAATGCTATTCCATGCTGGTCCTGTCCATTTCGTCCCATCCGGCAAAGTTACTGTTACATTGCCCTTTCCAGAAAAAATACTTTGCCAGTTCTGTTTGTCGTAATTCAGTCCACGCAGCGCTTCTGCACTCTGGGCAACCAGCGCCGCTGTGACCATATTCAGGGCCACGCGCTGGACTGCTGACCAGACCGCACCGGATTGCGATGGCCCGGTGAAGTTACTGACAAGCGTGAGCTGCGTACCACTGTCAACCGTTTTCACTGGGAGCGTATAGGGCACACCGCCCACAGTTGAGACAATGAAGTCACCTGCGGCAAGTTCGGTAGTAAAAGAGGTTCCGGAACCGCCAACAATAGCGGATCCGTTTGTGAGGGTGATAGTTCCTGCAGACATCTGTACTCCTTACGGGCAATAAAAAACCCCGCCGGAGCGAGGTTTGTTTTGAAACAGAATGAGCTATTGGCAGGTGGTGCTGATGAACGTGTTGGCACTAACCCAATTCCAGTTAAATGGGTAACCGGCGCGGTACTGGGTCTGATTACTTTGCTTCCGCACTCCGTAAATCTGGACGATGTTCTCCTGTCCGCCGATCAGGGCCGTTCCGGTACATATGGGATGCTGCTTCTGAAGAACGCCAGCGCAACCAGAGAGCAATGCAGCCACCGCCAGGCAAAGAATCATGTATTTCATAGTGGTTATATCCCAGAAGATTCAAGAGGTTAAACAATAACAAGATGAATCAAAGGGATATAATTGATTCTGTAGATCAATTTCATAAGATTGATCGCTGAAAACGATCAATCGTAGTTGGAGCAGTTGATGGCCATAATCACGTTTCTAAGATTTGAATACGCGACGTTCTGAAGGTTTCCGCTGGGCGTTGTTTGTGGTCTGGCGAATATTCGCGTATTGCCCCCCTCAAGTTTTGCCATGCTCTTGTAAATCGCCGAGTAGGGCTGCGGCTGGCCGCCGGCCGATATAACTCCAGTAATTAGACCCAGCATGGCAGGCATACAGGCCCATTTCCCCGCCAGCGTGGTATTGATGTTATAACCTGAACTTGCATCTACTCCTGTAGTACCGAGGGTTACCACATCACTGAGTGTGCGCGTTTCGTTTGTCAAAATAAGCGTCCCTGACGCATCCCAGACGGCAAGCCCGTAGTCTGGCTTTGTCTGTGGGAAAATAGAGAAAAAATAAACGTACGCTGTGCCGGTTGCATTTGGTCTGAGGAAATCAACCGTGATAGTGTTCCCGCTTATCGTCTGGGTGATTTCCGCCTCAACCGTGCAATGAACGAAGGCGGCAACGGGCTGACCTAAGGGAAATGTGTGCGTCACTTTGGTATTGAAACCCGATGTCCCGTGTAGTTCTGCTGTCTTCCGTGCCTGCAACGAAATAGGCGAACTGTTAGCGGTGACCCATACTTCTCCGGCCGTAGTCGTCAGTAAAACGCCATACTGCGCCATTTATGCCCTCTCTATCTGGAAAATGAGATACGCCGCAGCCGCAGGCTCAGTCCCTGCGGAGTAGTCGGTATCGCCCACTGCCGATACCGTAGCGGTGCCACCTGAAATAGTGATCTTCCTCCGGCTCGTTCCCCACTGATCACCGCTCATGATCTGAAAGTAAGAAAGCTTGCACCCCGGTGGAAGCACGACTGAGTAAGAGCCTGTTTTCTGGTTCTGAGCCAACTGAAGATATCCACTTACACTGACTGGCTTAATCCCATAGTTGTTCACCCTGCCTGAGGCGTCCCAGGTTTCAACACCGTACTGAGCCATAGCTGTTCATCCTAAAAAAGGGCCCCACCTGAGGTCCATGTTTACCATGTTCCCGTGATTCTCCCGATCTGCACCCTCAACACATTGTTGGCGTCACGCACACTGATTGTCTGGTTTGTCTGTTTCATGGCTCCCTCTCCAACTGTCGAACCGTAGTTCTCGAATGTTCCTGATTTATCCAGCCTCCATCCGACAGACCCAGCAACGTAGTTATTGGACTGGATGAAGTCGCCGATTTTGGCATTGGTGATCGTGCCATCCTGAATAAATGCGGAGCTCATAAAGACCTGACCATTGATGACAGCGAATGGAGAGTACTGGGTATCACCGCTGCCACTCATCAGCACAAACTGGTTAGCGTTGAAACCAACTCGGGTGACTACCGGCTTCCCCGCCTCTGCAAGCACGGCAATAGACATCCCAGCGTTGTACATCACCCCGTTTATTCTCACACCTGTTTTGAGGGTGTAGATTGCCGAAGCACCGGAGGCATCTACGACGGCTGTAAGCTTGTCTTCCAGGGAAGCGGTGACGTCCTCTATCTGCGCCTGTACCTGCGTCGAAAGTTCGGCCATTGCCTTATCAACTTCAGCAATCGTCGTTTTTACAACCAGGATATCGGCACGCACTTCCCCGTATTGTGCCCACTGGTGCTCCACAGTTCCGTGGTTCGCAAGGGCGTTCTGTAGTATTCCCTCAATGTTTGTATCTATGTCACCAGTGAGGCGCTCCCCATCAGCAGAGGTAAGAAAATCGTTAGCGATATCGCCCAGATAATCATCGGCGTTATCGTTAGACATTCCCCGGATCCAGTCGGTATACCCGGACTCGTTACCCGTTCTGTCGACAAGCTGTGCGCGGTACCAGAATTCCTGCCCTGCTTTAAGGCCGAGCTGGGTGTATTCCGCAGATGGATAAGGCACGTCTGAGAGCAAGAATGGATCTGAAAAGTCACTGTTTGCTGTGTACTGAATTTCCGTTTTTAGCGTATCGCCGGTGTTTGCCGGGAAACCCCAGTTAAGACGAATCCCCCAGTTAATGCCCGTGGCGGTGAATCCTACTGGCTTAGGTGGATTGCCCACTTTGCCGGTCAACGTCTTCTCTTCTGAATATCCCCATCCGGAAGAAATTTCCGCTGCGTTGATAGCACGCACGCGCACCAGGTACCGCCCGGAATAAATCCCCGTAACGTCGAATGACGTGGTGGAGCTGCGCGGCACGTTAACCCAGTTCCCCTCGTTGCGGCGCCATTGCGCTTCATAGGCGATAGCGTTCTGCGCCTGGTCCCAGCTCACGCGCATCGTTTCGACGCTGATATTTTGCTGCACCACGGAAAACGAGCTGATCACGATGTTTGCAGGCGGCGACTGGTTGCCCGGCGGGATCACGCTCACCGGCCGCTGGTCAATCATGGCTCCGGTATCAATGCGATCGAATTTATCCGGATCGTGATTTGCCCCCGTGATGGTATAAGTCCCGTCATTGTTATCGGTGACACTAATTACCCTGTACTGCTGCGCATAGAGTTCATCAGATTCAATAACCCATACAGCCTCGGCCTGTGGAAGCTCGCTAAAAGCGGTGGTCACGGTGACCATTTCACCGGACAGGGACTGAATCGTTCGGGATTGAGTGATACCCGATGGCAGGTTTACCATTATCCTGTCACCGGCCTTAGCACTTGGTACCCGGTCAAGTTTGAGAACACGCCCATTAACCGCGGATAATCGACCGCCTAAATCTCTTCCTGAAAGATTTCGATCAGAAACAGCAATTATGTAGCCCGGCTGAGGAATATTACCGTCCAGACCAACGTCAAACGTTACAATCCTATCTTTATTGTTGGTCAGGATCCCCCAGCGCCCTTTCCTGTTAGCCTCAGACTGCCGGGTGCAACCGATGGCGGTGATCTCGAGCTGGTTGAAACCATAGCGCGCCACCAGCTCCTGTTCGAAGACTGGCTCCATTGCATCAGCATAGCCATTTGCCGGATCAGACCAGGATACAAGAGCGTTTGTGTAGCGACTTTTAGTTGTGCTACTGGAATACACAAATTTGCCGTCGACTACGTTAGCGTGCGTGTAGGTAAAATCGACATCTCTGGGCATGTCTGCAAGGGCAACAATCTGGTCGTCTCCCCAGTAGGTCATGCCTCGAAAAATGGCGGCAAAATCTCGCAGGACGGTGTAAGCGTCATTTCGATCTTGAATGTATACGTTGCAGGTGTAACGTGGTTCAGTTCCGCTGCCGCCCTTACCATCCGGTACCGATTGATCACAATATTGAGCGACCTGATAAAGAGTCCATTTGTCGATGTTGGCTGCCGTTAGCCGATTACCAAGGCCGAAGCGGTCAGTGACCACCAGATCGTAAAATATCCACGCAGGGTTATCCGTCCATGCCCACTTAAATGCGCCCGTCCAGGTGCCGCTGTACGTTCGTGTTTCCGGGTCATAGGTATCGGGCACACGAATAACACGTCCGCGAGGCTCGCAGGAAATTTGCGGAATTGAGCCATTGAACTGGCTCGAATCAAATTCGATGTACAGTAGCGCGGTGTTCGGATAGCGAAGTTTGGCGTCGATTACTTCTGTGAAGCTTTGCAGCGTCATCGTGTCGCCAATCTTCGCGCTATTGGCATCGGCTGTAATTTTGCGCAGCCTGATGGTCCAGGTGCTGCCCGCCTGAGGTAAATCAATACGGTGGCTGCGTTCATAACCAGAGGTGGTTTTCCCGGTCACGCTGGTATTTAGCACCGTCTGCCAGGTGCCACCATCTGTCTGCATGTCAATTGCGTAGTTGACCGAATAGCCAACCAGATCGCCATCGTCCTCCTGTTTGAAGAGAGAAGGCCATTTTAGACGCAGGCGAACAGCTGAAAGCTGCGTATTGGTGAACGTGCGCGTCCATGCAGTGGTGCTGGAAACTTCGGAACCTACATTGATTTCATTTTCGGTACCCGGGATCCCTTGAATGTATTTTTGCGCCTGAGTTCCAGAACGAAACTCCCACGCCACACCGCTGAAGTTCTGCGAACCATCTGCGTTCTCAAGTGCAGTGCCATCGAGATAAATATCGCGCGCAGTCAGGCCACCAGCAAACTCCCCCTCTCCCAGCGCGAGAAGGATTTTTGCCTTGGCTACTGACTGCAGAGCGTCTGGCTGTTCCGTAGGAGTTCTTGAGCTTGAACTGCCGCCCTTGCGGCCTTTAATAGCGGTTGCTATAGCCATATTGCGCCCATAAAAAAAGCCACCCGGAGGTGGCTTATTGAAATGTATTTAACCTAGTAGAATTCAACTTTCGTATTCGCTGTCATTAATACTGGCTTCGGCACAGGATTCCCTGCGCTCTGCATTGTTACTTTACATATTTCAGGGACAAGCTTTTCGCTATAATGACAAGTATTCGTTGCTGTATAACCTTCCGAGTAAACTGATGTGTTTATAATTTTATAATCAAGAGGCTTCCTGTCTTTATCAACATAAGATATTTCGTTTTTAGAGAGGACCTTACCAGAACCATAAAACTCAGAACGTATCAAATTAGAATTATCATCATAAAAATGCTCAGATATTTTCTTACCCAAATAATAGGTGTCTTTAATTAAGCCATTCGAGTAAAGACTATATCGCAACTCGTCACCATTTTCATTTTGAGTCAAAATATTACATTTTTCATCGAGCTGTATAGAGAAAGGCTTACCATCTCTTTGGCCAACAAGACTTCCATTGCTATTTTTTAGATTTGTTTCATGACCAGACGAAACGTTATCAAGATCTAAGCTTTCGACACAACCATTCTTAGCTAGTCTGATGGAGATTTTATAAGTGACCTTACCATTTTCTTCAAGATTAGTATCTAATGATTTGACAGCTCCTTTAACTGGATTGAAATCAAAAATAGTAGATAAATTATAGAGGAGAGGTATGTAATGGTTATCAGCTAAAGCCATGCCTGAAAATAAGGAAGTACAAAGGAAAAGAGTAGATATTTTTTTCATTTTTGAATCTAAGCTCAAGTTACCCCATATTAAGTAAGCCCATTACAGCATGCTTACTGCTGATCTTCAACATAGATACCGGCGGAGATGATCGCGCCACCTATACGGCGCCGTCCGTACAAGAGCGGTACCGGATTGCCCTGAGCTGTCGTATTTGTTACTCCACCAAAGGCATAACTAGCCTTGTTGTCTGCCGATTGCTTGCTGGCAAGTCCGGTTGTCTGTGGAGAAAGCATTTGAACGACACCGCCAAGGGCCATCGCAGCGCCAAATTGCATTAGAGGAACGCCGACAGCACCACCGCCAAAATATGACGCCACAGCACCAACTGCGACCAAAGCCACGCCTAAGATGGTCTGGAATACTCCACCACGTTTACTCCCGAGGATAACCGGAGCAATACGGATATCAGCACTACTCTGATCCATAGAGAGTTCGTCATCGTTCAGATTACGCTTTCCACTGAATACAGCGTAAGTAAGCCCACGCTGCTTGCTGGTATTCAAAAACCGCTCGAAGCCTGGCACGATAACGCACAATGCGCGGATGGCTTCTTTTGGTGAAGCTACCGAAAGTTGGAATTCGCGGCCAAACGTAGTACCCAAAACACCATATAGGCGAACAGTACGGACGGATTCGCACATTATCCCTCCTGCATGATTAGGCTTTTATGCCTGACAATTTTCATGGTTCTCTCCATCCAGTAACCTCCATATGGCACACGTTGACTGAGGTGACCATAAAGATGGTGGAGAAGCATGTTCCCCTCCAGCAAGATCCCTGAATGGTTCCACTTATTCGATTCCACCTGCATGATGATCAAATCGCCCGGCATTGGTGATCCACTAAATTCGCGGAAACCACATTCGTACCAGCAATCCTGATAGAAATTTTCCGGATACTCCTTTTCCCACCAGTGGTAATCCACCCGATAATCGTTCAAGTCAACGCCGTGTTCCTGCCTGAAA
Source organism: Enterobacter sp. fkY84-1 (assembly GCF_052974705.1). NCBI lineage: Bacteria > Pseudomonadati > Pseudomonadota > Gammaproteobacteria > Enterobacterales > Enterobacteriaceae > Enterobacter > Enterobacter sp. fkY84-1. The sequence continues at coordinate 2,525,974 of NZ_CP169393.1, forward strand.
TAGCTCATCACCAGCCCCCAACAGTCGTAGTGTCCGAGCACAAACGGGCGCCCGAGTAGAGGCAATTCGCCGCGGGGAGTAATGGTACGAAAGTCTCCTTCCGGCCAACTGACGATATGCCAGGGCAGCAACGTTGCATCGCATTGAGCCTTGTCCAGTTCACTTGGTTGGGTCGTCGCATCAGGGTGACTATGTACTATTCCCGTTATCGTCCCCCAGTCTTCAGCAGCAGCGTAATCCTCTGGCGCAAGGTGAAACTGTTCAGTTGGTTCGACAGCCAGATTACGGCATGGGAAATAGCGTTCCACCCGGCTTTTCTGCGCTATCACGCCGCAGCATTCGTGGGGATAGTCTTTCGCAGCATGCGCCAGGATGTCCTGAATTGTTTTCTGACGCATGTTAACTCCTGATCAAAGATGTTCCTGGAAAACCACCGAAAGGAAGTTCATTGTGTTCACCAAACCGAAGCTTGCAGGCGGTGAGCGTGCCGTTGCATTCATCCAATGAGGGATCGCTTACCGGATTGTTGTTTCTGTCGAAGTAAAGCGTGCCGGCATAATCGCACCCATCGCCGGTGCGGTACCTATTCCGGATGCACCATGTGCAAAGGGAATGCAACTGTCTGGTCGGAATCATCAATCCCTGCAGATCCATCGGGCTTGTAAGAACAAACTCGATACTTTCACCGGGAAGCTCGCTATTTTTACCGTCGATATAGAAAACCCGCTTTCTCACCTGCAAGGGATCTGCTGTTGGATTTCCATCCGGGAAATTGCGCGCATCCAGGTAATGCGCAAAAGTGTCATGAATCGTAACTTTGGCCTGCAGCATATCGTCATAGGCCAGACAGAGCGCAGTGATAGAGCTGTCAATGTTGGCAACGGTGAGCGTCGGCTGGGCGCTACTGCCATCGGATGACGCTTCCAGTCCCTCGAGCTTATATGGCCAGGCACCATACTCTTCGCCCTGCCACCAGATACTCTTCGCCTTTAACTTTGATTCGTCGCCACCAGCAGCCGCAATCTCTTCTGCAGTATGCGGGAGGTTATAAGCGTGAAAGCGCAGAACGTCGTCCAGACCAAACGCAGAACCGTCTACCTCAAGAAGACGTATTTTTTTACCCGGTTCGAGGCGTTGATAATCTTCAGTAATCATGGTGCGTATGCCTGTTTGAAGGTTGCTTTTATGGTCATCACTTTGCTGGATAGCGGCTGGGCTTTAATGGAATCAGCTTCAATCCGGTATAAACCGGTTTCGCCAACAGGAGACGTCCAAATAAAGGATTTTGTGATGTGCTTGCGGCAAAAACTCAGCGCATCGAGCATCTCTGCCTTTTTTCCCGTTAAGGTCATCGGCCATGACTGTTTTTCAGGGTTGATGCCTTCACCGGCGATCTGTTCGAATCCGTCTCCAAAGGATGCGGAGCGTGTTGCGTAAGCAAACTCCACTTCCATGCCCGCCTGAATCTGGGTTCGCCAGGTAAATGTTTCGATCGCCACCTTTCCTCCGGGCATAAAAAAACCCGCCGTAGCGGGTTTTAATTATAAAATAAATTATTGAAGCAATAGCTTTCGTAACCTACAAAAAACTTCTGTTTTTAACAGAAAGCATGTCTGGTTTGTAGTGGCATAAGCTCCTGCATAAACTCGCGTAAGTCAGCTTTACAACCCCACTTAGCAGCTAATTTATCTAACTTAGCAGAATAATATTCCTTGTTAGCTAAAACAGAAACTTTTTCTCTTAATTCGTTAAGGTATTTGAATATTTTATTTTTAAATTCTAATGAAACACATGCAAATCTTGCTAGTCTATCAAGAACGAAAGCACCAACTTTCATAGCTTCATAAGACAAACCATTCATTTCTGGAACTTGATTATGATGCCAAAGAGCAGTAGCAACAGTGACTACATCTTCCTTCGATGCATTTTCTAATCCAGCATTACACATGCGGGAGAAAGCTACATTTAGTGTCGCATTAGTCATGTTGAGTACCTCTTCTATCGTTGTAGGTACTTATAGCATGCTCCATTTTTGAACACAAGCCAGTTTGACCCACAGCGTAACTATTAAGCTCTGTTACTAACTGACGAAAATCTTCAACTGATAAGCCTGCATCAAAGAGCGCTTGGATATCGCTTTGATCAACATCGCCATACCGACCAAGCTTACTTATGGCAAGATCTACTTTGCTAATGAGGTAAACCCATACCGGAGAATCATTGTCAACTTCCAGTGGGATGGCTCTATGATCATAATCTTCATGCATTGGAGCAAGTGCATAGTTGAATGTCTCATCGAAAATTAAGACAATTGGCCCTTTTGTTTCATCATCAAAATCAACTGGAACAACGTGACGTATGAGTTCTAATGCTTGCCTTTGTACATCTGGCGCTCCTGACAACTGGGCATCTAAATCGCTACTAGTGCGGATGTTTGTATGCAAATGCATAGCACATCCCCCAAAGATAAAAGCCTTGCAGCAACCAGGGGAATTATAGCCATGCTCTGTTAATTGTTCAGAAAGTCCACTAAAAAGCTCAAAAATCGCTTTTGAAAACGGTGTCTTAGTGTAAAGCATAAAGCTTCTCAATCATGATCATCGTGATTAGTTGTATTGATTATAAATCATCATCACTTAGCAATTAAATGATCTCAAGTGCTTTTAGCGATGTTTTGTCGCATTCCAGATCAGCCCACCTGGTTGGAGCTGTTTGGCAATCCCAGCACGAACAGACTGATCGATGGTCTGCTTGTAAGCCCGAGAAATAGCTTCGTTGTTACCATAAGTCTGCTGGTGAGTGTTCTGGTTTTGAACGACCACGGAAGTTTGAACGGTTAAGCCACCAGTTGCATTCGATTGCAGCCCATACAATGGGGCAGTGCCAACATAACCGCCGTTTGCATACCCCTGAGCTCCACGCATAAGCGCATACAGATTGCCGACACCCAGTGCACGGGTCGCTTCCTTCGTAAACACAAACTCACCGCCGTGTACAACGCCTTTCGGTTGGTATTTACCGCCATCTCCCGTATAGCCGCCTCCATCAAAACCGGGGACCAAACCACCACCTGAGAAACCAAAGAACGCGCCGATACCGGTTCCACCAAACGCTGACTTCATTCCATTAACCAGAGCCAGTTGGGTCAGCATCTGGGCGATGCCCTTGAGGAAAGTGGAAAGGAAATCTGAGAAGTTAGATTTACCTGTTGTGAAGAAATCAGTCAGGGTGCTGGCCATCCCGGTGAACGCGTTACTAGTAACCGTCTGCACCTGGGAGTACACATTGGTCGCGCTGTCTTCGAAATCAGCCCATCCCTTTTTCGCGCCGGTCAGCCAGTCACCGCGTAGCTGATCCTCAGCATCATAGTAATCGTTAGCTGCCTTAAGCTGTTTCTGATATCCCTCTTCATCAAGCGAACCACCAGTATTTTTCCAGCCGGCGGCGAGCTGACTTTTTGCCAGCTCTCGCTGCGCCTGGCGGTCACTCATCCCCGCGCCACCCAGTAATGCGGCCTGTTTCTCAGCCATCTGCGTGACGTATTTCTGCGAGGTATCCATGCGCTTGTTCAGCAGTTCCTGGGCGGAAATCTGATCACCTAACAGGGCTTTCTGCCGCGCTAACTGCAGCACCTGGTCTTTACTCGCGAGCAGAGATTGCTCCTGCTTTGTCAGAGAGCGAGATCGGGAGGCCTCTTCCAGCACCTGAAATTTCGCTTCCGTAGTCCAAAGGTCTTTGCGCTGTTGGCTGATAGTGTCGTTCAGCCCTTTATGCTGTTGCAGCGCGCGTAACTGTGCCTGAAGCGCCAGTAGCTCGGCATGGGCAGCATCCATGCTGCGATCGCCAGCCGATACAGTGCCCTGTTTTCCGGGTTTCGTCTTTTTGCCAAAAGCAGCGACCCCTTCTCGATCTTTCTGAGTGGTCGCGGTTTTTACCTTGCGGGTGGTATCAAGGTATTTACTTGCACTAATGTCTGCGGCATCCCAGTCTTTTTTCAGTTGAGATACGCTGTCTCCATAAGCACCGGCCATTTGTTCGTTATAGTCCTGCCATCCCTGCAAAGTATCCGTTTTCGCCCAGTCAGGAATGAGATTAATCGCAGCAGCGATAGAGGAAGAAATGATCTGGTTCAGTTTCTGGAAAACTATCGCAACGCTGTAATAAATTGCGTTGAATTCCTTCAGTGTGTTTGATGCCAGCTCACCAACCCACTGACCGATATTCTGCATGGCCTCAGACGCCCAGTCTTTGATATCCAGCCACAGGCGACCAAACGGTGTCAGCGATTCATAAGCCTGCTCTCCGCGTTCTGCCATCGTATCACCAAACAGGTCCATAGCCTGTGTAACGGCCGCGGTCTGGTCCTTCTGTTTCACCAGCTCATCAATATGCTTAAGCTGCGAAACAGTCAGGAAGTTGTATTGTTCGTTTAGACTCTGAAGGGCTTTAACCGGATCCTTTTCAATATCCTGATAGGCCTTGATGATGTCCTGCGCCGAAACAATACCGGTTTGAACTGCAAGTGCAGTAGAGCTCGCCGCTTTTTCAAGCTGCTGCTGTGTGAGCGAACCCATGCTAATCAGTTCAGTCATCAGACTCTGAATGGTTTCTACAGTAGCGCCAGTAGAGGCAGCAATCGACTGAGAGGAAGCCATAACCTGGAGCGCTGAAGTGCCAGCAATATTGCCTGTTCTGATAATGGCCTTGTTGATTTCGTCGTAGGCGGTGAAGTAGTCCGATCCCGCTTTGGCCGCAATCAGTACAGCACCGGCCAGGCCACCAATGGCCACTCGGGCAGGAGTCACCATCGACAACATCGCTTTCAGAGCATTGTTTACACCGCCAAACGAATCGCGCAGCTGGCCGCCCTGCTGAATGGCCACCATATAAACCGGCATACCGGACGCCAGTGAGGTCACAATGTCGGTCATTTGCATCGGGAGATAACGCATCGCGTTGCGGTATTGCCCCGCGCTGATCGCTCCTGACTTCCACGCTTCCTCCTGCTCTTTCAGTCGGGCGATCATCGGTGCAGCACGATCGGACACGCCAAGTTGGGCTGCTTTTAGCTCTAACAGTTCTGCGCGCGTTTTTCCGATTGCTGTGACCTGCTCTTCCAGCGAATCGATAAAGGTTTTGCCCGCAGCAGCTGCACGCTGCGCTGCCTGAGCCTGCTCAATGCGAGCCCGCCCCTCTGCGGTTTCAGACTCCATTACCTGTGCCAGTTTTGCCCGCGTCGTCTCAAGCACGCTGTTGTAACGAGAAAAATCCTCGTCTCCCACCAGCCCTTTACCGCGAAATTTCGCCAGGCTCTCCTGGATAGTGTCCAGTTCATCCAGCGCCTTGTTTACCGGGCTGATTTTATTCAGCAGGTTCTGCAGCTCCTGACGCTGTTGCTTCAGGCTTTCGCTATTTTTCTTTTGGTTATCGATACCGGTACGGAACGTACTGTTCAGGTCATCCGCTTTACCTGCCGCGGCGGACGCGGTCTCCTGAAAGCGATCCAGTGCCTGGTTACCACGCTCCAGCTCATTGGTATTTACACGCAGGGAAATCGTGGCGATATCGTTACTCATTCCGCCCTCTCTTTATGCATAACTTTTAGTGCGGCGCTCTCCATGATTCGGATGTCCGAAAGCGCGGTTGCCTCGTCGTCGACGTGGTGCAGGCGCATTACCCAGGGCAAAACGTTATAGTCGAGCCCGGACGCGCCGCCCATTCCCGTTCGCCATTGCGTGCTGACAGCCTGAAACACCAGGAATGAAGGCCAGATATCGGGCCAGACATCGACGAAATTATCGTCATAGTCATCCGGCGTAAGCCCGTAAGGCGCCAGGTCTGCCGCTGTGGGTTCAGGCGTATAGAACGCAGAGGCAACCGCTATCAGTTTTTTTCACGCTGCCCCATCAGCTCGCGGTAGTAGATTTCCGGGATGGCCTTCATCGCCGCCGGATAGTTTTCCAGCAGCACCGACAGGTTTTCCGCGTTGAATGCATCGGGAAGTGCCCAGCCAGCAATGATTTCCATCAGAAAATCTGTGGCGGTTTTACCTTCGAGTTTTTCGAGGTCAGCCAGTTCTTTAAGTGGCTTGTGGTTGAAAGTGAACGTCAGCACGCCATCCTCATCGCCAGGGCGGGGGATCGAGACATTGGCCTTGAATGTAGGTTTGGGCTGAAGGGTGAATTTGGTCGCCATCGATACCTCTTAACGAAAAAAAGCCTCCGTGATGGGAGGCATGGAATGGTGAAAGCTCTGACGGGTCAGGCGGCAGCGTCAGTCACCTTGTAGAACGTCATCGCCGGTGACTGCAGGTTCAGCACCACACTCACAGTCTCTACCTCGTTAACTGCAGTAGTTGGCGTATCGTCAAAGGACGCCGTGGCCGCCCAGTAACGGTTTTCCTTCGCCTTCGGTACGTACATGTAAGCCGCAACCGTCTCTTCATCTTCATCCAACTGGCGAAGCAGCGGATATACGGGGAGAGTGGAGTCATGCGCGATCGAGTAGGTCTGGGAGACTGCGGATTTATAGGTATTCAGGTTGCGCTGGCGATCATCGCTGAGGAACTGAATCTGTGTGGTGTTCTGATCGCCACCAGATTTCGACACCTCAGTTATTTGCGGCAGTTCGGTCCATTCAAGCACCTTTCGGATCGAACCGGCACCGCCACCAGCGGCATATTTGTTTTTGTTGGTGGTATTGATATTGCGAAGGGTTACGGCGCTTTCTGTAATCGCATCAATTTTTGCAATGACGTTATCAACACCGGACCAATTGCAGTTCACATGAACAATATCACCCACCTTGAGTGCGTCCGCTTCACTCACGGTGATTACCATGTTTTCGGCATTCGTCGCCCCGGTGAAAGAAATGGCTGGGCCATAGCCCGATGCCAGATAAACGTGAGCGCCGTTAGGCAATGCAAAGCCCATATTGGTTACTCCTTTAGAAACGGGAAAACCGGCAAAGAGCCGGTCAGGTTTAGAAGGTTGCAAGGATTAGCTGGAGATATCAGCTCGATAATTGAGATTAACGGGAACGGTATAAGAGACAGATGTAGTGATACAGCGGAAAACACCAGGCGTTTGGTCTATCCAGCATGTAAAACCCCTGCCTTCAATCTCCTGCCCCTCGGGGAACAACTCAGCCACGCGGTCAGCCAGAGCCACAACATCGGTACGGCCTGTGCCGGCTGGGGCCACAACGTTAATCTGGTATACACCTGAATAAATGCGGCAGCGCAAACCAAGGTCCAGCGTACGCGGTGTGGCGGGCATGTCATGGACAGCAAGATAGAGTCCATCAGATGGCGGTGTGAAAGGCACGTTTTCCCAGGCAACTGGGATCCCTTCAGCATCAGCCCACTCGCCGAGCCTGGCGGCCAGTGCCGCCGCGATATCGGGAATCATTTAGTCACCTCCCTTACTGCATCCTCAAAAAATCGCTGAAACTCAGCAGCAGTAATGCGTACCATCCCTCCAGGAGCCTGTGAAGAGTGCCCCATCTCCAGTCGATACGCGTAAGGGACGTTGTTGCAGAAATAAATAGCCTTCATTCCGACTTTGAACAGCGACAGGGTGTAATTCCCTGCGGCTTTTGTCAGATTTCCGGTTTTATCGACACGGCCTGTTTCATCTGTAGTCGGTGCATCAAAAGACACCTGCCAGTTGCCCCGAAACCGTCCACCGGTATATCCGGGCGGCGCTTTGATATCCATCCCATCCACCAGTCGAGCTTTCTTCTTAAGTCGTCCGGTTTTAGTCAGGTTTGCAGGGTCCGATTTTTGCGCTTCGTTATGGTCGTATACCGCCTGATTGTAAGAAACTGCCGTCTGGTTGATGCCCCAGAGTTCGGGGTTCCCGACAGGTGACATCATTACCAGTTGATTAAGGATCCGAATGCCGACAGCACGTACGACCGCTTCCTGATTCGCTTTGGCTTGGTCCACGAACGCGGTGATGGCAGCCGTGAACGCCTTATTATCGTCCATGTTATGCCCTCAACTGAGCTTTGTAGCAGAGCACCACTGCGCCTGGTTTCACGGGGTTTGGTTTAACTACGCGATGCCTTACGCCGTCCACGTCGATCAGATCGCCGGTTTGAATTTCCTGCTCTGAGGTGAAGGCAATCCGAACATCGCCGTTTTCAATGACGGTTCCGTCAATTTCGCCTGGCGCGTAATCCGTCTTAACTCCTGTGGCCGTGAACTGGATATCATCGGAACGATGCTCCACGCCACCGATGACAATTAACGTGCCCTTACGCGTGACGTTGTATGCAATGCCGTTCTGCTTGAGCATACGAGTCGTTGTCGCCTGCATTCGCTGATAGTTGATGGCCATTACGCGCGCTCCGCGAAAGTATTGATTGCATATCCACGCCCACCAGCCAGGTCGCCGAGAATAGCCATTACCGCCGGGTAAGTTGGTGTAAACACCTCACCGTCGGCAACCGCATAAGTCATGGTTACGGCGCCTTCGACACGTTCGGTTTTCAGAGCGGCTTCGCGCACGCTGGAGAGTAAATCGCCGTCGATTGCCTCTACCGCCAGCATGCACTGCGCGGTTATAACCTGCCGCGGCACCTGGTCGGGTGGGAAGTCGTGTCCATCCAGAATGACATTTGCGCGTGGCCAGGCCAGCGGCTGTCTCGGGCCAGCTTTTGAGCCTACCCAGTCCAGCCCCTCCAGGTAATCCATTGCCTTAATCAACAAAGGTGTGAGCTTGTCAGGCAGTTCAATGCCGCGTATTTCCGCAAATGAGGCAAGATCCTCTTCACTGGCGTAGCTGTTGGCATCAGGAGAGGTGATATCGGTATTTATCATCGAATCATCCTGTTTATGGGGCTTTCGCCCCATTCGTTATTCTCCGGCAGGCGCAATAAAAGTGATCTCATCCGTGGTTTTCGCCACTCCTTCAACCGTGCCGGTTACCGTGAAGGTGCCAGCAACGTCTGATGTGAGTTTCACCGTCGCCCCACCAGCAGAGCCGGTTTGAGAACTGGCAGTGCTGAGCGTGCCGCCGGTTGAATTCCAGGCAACGGTTTTGCCGGAAACACCTGCGCCGTTTAGCATGTACTTCAGGGAAATGGTGACCGCATCGGTGCTGTCAGCGGTTGCGGAGGTTTTATCCGCTGACAGCGTTACTCCCCCGCTGCGGATCCCAGCTTAATCAGTACACCAGCCGTCGATTTGTTGCTGGTGAAGTGCTTCTTCCAGTTACCTGCAGTGCCGATTTTGGTCAGGTCCGGGTTATCACCTTTGGAGATATCCCAGCTGTAACCCAGCAAATCGACATTCACCACGCCTTCAGCACGGTAGCCGATTGCCAGGTTTTCCTGATCGTTGATGTCGTATGAACGGAACCCCGGAGCCTGAGACTCAGTTACAGTCACTGCCCCGGCCACCAGCCCAAGGATCGCATCAGCGTCCATGGTATCGGTAACCAGCACCGGTTTACCCAGGGTGCCCGGCTGTCCGCCGTAAACCACTACGCCCGCTTCTTCGTAGATTTTGTTGGCGATCGCCTCATCCACGATGTCGAAGTAGGTAGCGGAGTGCATAACGAAGAGCACGACACGGTTGAACTTGTCGCCGTACTTACGCAGGCCACGTGTCAGGGTCTTCTTACCGTCGGTCTCAATGTCTGCAGTGACCACCATATCCGCGTTGGCGCCAATTGCTGCCGTCAGGGCCTTCAAGCCGTATTTCACGTAGCCTTCCAGCGTAGCGTCAGCCACATCAGTGCCGATCACTTCTGAGAACTCATCAACCGAGCGGCCGCGGCGTTTGAACGCTTCTTCAGTAGTTTCGTATGGACCGTATTTCCACGGTGCTTTGACGGATACGGCTTCACCGGCGCCAATCTTCTTACCCGTCACTTTATCGGTGGAGTTAACGTCACGCGATTCGATTGAGCCGCCCACTTTGTAGAAGGCTCGCTTGCGGAAATCGCCTTCAATCAGCTCGTTATCCAGCAGGATCGCACCGTTGGAGGACGCGTTGAAAATAGCCAGGTTGTCCTGACGGCGCTCGAGAAAAGCGGTCTGCGCCAGGTCGTCATAAATGATCAGGTCACTATTAACAGTGGTAGACATGGGTTAATCCCTTATTTCGGAAGTTTGAGGAAGGCCTGCTGGCCATGCTTGCGGATGTAGTCCGCTTTGTCGCTGGCGCTCATTTCGGAACGTTTCAGGCTGCCACCGCCGTTTGGTTTGTGTCCGCCCGCGCCGGTGCCTTCTGCGCGTGGGAAAAGATGCGGAGCCGTCTCCTTAAGAGACTCCGCCCACTCAAGCGGGCTTAGTGGAGTTTTGCCGTCTTTACCGAACAGAACATCGCCATTTGCATCAACTGCTACGGCCTCGCCTTCGTCGTTGAGCTGGAATGTGCCTTTGGCACGCAGAATCAGATCGTCGGATGCTTCCGGCAGCGCGCCAGCTTTTGAGGCTGCTGCACGGATTGCATCCCCCAGAACTCGATCCCGGAATTTGTTGGAGAACGCTTCGGCTTTGTCCGCGCGTTCATTTGCGGCTTTAATCTGCTTATCAACGTCAGCACGCAGACGCTCGGTGCGCTTATCGAGCACCTCATCGATTTTTCCGGCGGCAATCAGCTTTGCCTCTTCGTCGTCGGAAAAACGCTGGAGAATGCCGCGCACAGCATCAGGATCGATACCATCGAAGCGTGACAAGGTTTCTTTTTGCTGCTTGATGGTACCCAGCAGTTCTGAGTTTTTTGATTTCAGGCCAGTGACTTCGCTGGTCACACGCTCATCAATAAGTTTCTGGATTTCTGGGGTGATTTCGATACCACCGCCACCGCTGCCCTCGCCGCCACTTTCTGGTGCGTAAAATTTCAAGAGCATGTTTCGAATTAACATATTTTCCCCTCGGGATTTTGCCGGGCCTCGCCCATAAAAAAGCCCCGGCGGATGCCAGGGCGTGAAGTAAGAAGTGGTTGTTAGTTGTCAGTGCCTGAGAGTTGCTTCAGACGTTCCAGGGATATCCATTCGCCTTTGTCAGTGAACATATCAGCCAGGTTGATTTCACCGGCTCGGAACAGACGGCCACGCTCGGCACCCAGAACCTGATCCTGCCGTTGAGCTGGCTGACGCTCGAGCCATTCCAGATACGTGGTTTTAGCTGGCACCTGGCCATCCATGCTGGCACGAGTGCCCTCGTCCATCTCATCAATATCAATCCCGAGTTCGCGCCAAGACTTGAGAATCAGAGTTTCAGTAGAACGACAGCAGAAATGAATCTTCCCGGGTCCCTGCAGGTAAGGCACCTTATGCCCGACCGGTTTGTTATCCAGGGTGTAACGCAGCAGGTCACGAATAATGCAGTCGTGGCTGGTTTTATTGTCCAGCGTAGACAGCCACTGTTTGCCTTTCACGATATCGCTGTTGGCACTGGTGACGCTGTTGCGCGCTGTGGCAGCCAGATGATTCACAGCTGTTTTAGCGATGCTGGCGGCGTTTGCCCTGCTCATCTGCAGCGCCCCGTCGCGATAGTCTTTGTTGGCATGGCCACGAATATTGCGCGCGATAGTTTCTACCGTGTCGCCAGCAAGATAACCCCTGCGGACGGCGTTCACGATACGCGCCAGCCTGTCCGATTCCAGATTCTCCGCCCACTCACTCAGCAGCCGCCCCTGAAAGGGTTGCGCCATCGCCGCGGCATACACCATATCGGCGGTGATGCCCTGCAGCGGATAGTGAGACAGGACCTGTGAAGGCAGAAGGGAATCGAACAGGCTCAGCTGGTAACTGGCTTCGTTCTTTGCCAACGCCACCAGCTCACTCTCGAGCCCGGCCTGCATGGTGGCTACGGCCTGATGGTTAAGCTCACGCACGCTGCCCAGTAAACTCTCCAGACGGCTAACGGTGAAGCTCTCAGGAGGCAATCTCTCCAGCGCATCCAGTAGACGTGCCGACAGGTCCGCGTCCGTCTCGTTAAGCAACTTCACCATCCGGTTTGCCACTCCAGTGGCGTAGCGGCTCAACCAGACGGAATGTGCGATCGACTCATCGCGCAGGCTTTCGTTAATGGTGGGCATATCAGCCTCCCGTCAATGTTGGTGCCTGATTGCGAAGGGCATCAATAACCTCGTCCGGGCTGTCGGCCGGGTCAATGAGATCGAGCTTCTGCAGCGCGCGAATCATATCGCTATCGCGCAGCGCACCGGACTGCCAGGCATTGACGATTGCCGTCACCATGCCCGACTCGGCAACCTTAGCTATGAATTCCTGATTGATGGTGTAACTCGTCGTTTCGCCCTTGATGCCGAGGTATTTCGCACACCAGCCAAGCGCCAGCGTATAGGCTTCAGAAACGTTTGAAACGCAGATACCGAGCACCGATGTTGAGGATGTTTGCTCACCGCTCGCTTGGGTTGCCGTCTTCGCCGTGGCGTTCTGCTCAATCAGCCGGGCGCCAAGTTGCACCATGTAATCTCGCTTGCTGTCCATGGCCTCTTTAGCAAGCATGTTCGGCTGCGCCTGGGCATAACCAAACGAGCCCTCCTTGGGAAGCAAAAGCGGTGATCGGGAACCAATTTTCACGCCCTTCTTCTCGAGGTGATCGCGCCAGCCGGTATCGAGCCCAGTCATGTACGGCTGCACCTGGCCACAGAACCACACGCTGTCCTCATAGTCAGCGCTGTTTCGGTAATGACCGTGGTTTATCTCCACCAGCGCAGCCAGCGGTGAATCATCAATGGTAGGATCGTTGTTCTGGGCCCCGACGAATGTGAACGGAATTTTATCCCAGTAGTCCTTTCCTTTAGGCTTAGGCTGGTACTCACTGTCAACGGTGTAGGTTCCGCTTGCAGTGCCACCAGCCCGGCGCCATACCCGGCAGATGAACCGCCCTTCTTCCAGCGCCAGCTCGCGGTACTGGATTTCATCCTTGTAAGCGTATCCATCCGGCTCTTCTACGCATTCGCGCAGTACCACCAGCACCAGCTGATCGCGCCCGTTAATTCGCTTTGTTCGCCAGTTGATAATGTTCTCTGCCGGATAGCGGAGGATGATCGCCTCATCGGAGGCTTCTGCGTAATCGACATAAAGCCCCTCTCGCGCAACTTCCAGCACGTTCTCGGTCACCAGTTGCGACTGCTGATAGATGCTGGTACCGGCCCCGTCAGCATTGTCCAACAGGTATTTCAGCTTTTCAGGACCATTAAACGTGGGGTCTTTGCGATACGCCATCCCAAGCATGCCGATCTTCGTATTGCCGGCAATGGCGTAGAACACCGCTCGGCTCAGATAATCTTCGTTGCGTTTGCGGTTACGCGTGGATTTATCGGCTGGGTCGAGATAAGGCAGATACTTATTACCCGCCGCTTTTACGGCCTCAGCTCCTTTGCAGAAGTCCCTGTATTTCCTCCAGGCAGCAGAAGCCGCCCGGTGTTCTGGTCGAACCCAGGTGATATCGTCGTTTGCCATATCAGAAAGTAGTGTCCATTGTGATTGAGTATGCCGGTTTCACGATCGGATAATCCTTCACGATGAAGTACCCACCAGCATCATTGGGGTGATCGTTATCTGCTGATTTGTCCGGTTCGCCATTTGCCGCCCAGATTTGCTGCTCAAGGCTCTCGGTATAAACCGGGCAGTTCTGGACGTTCACCAGATAGCGGCGCTCGCCGTTGGCGTTACAGAACATAGCATTCATCGAGTTGATGCGGTCTTTAACCGGCGGGTTGGCATCATCTACAATGACGCTGAATCCGGCATCGTTGAGCTGAGCAATATCGGTCTTGCTGGCGTTCTGCGATTTGCGTGAGTCACCAGAGGCATCCGGATAGATGTAAATCTCACGGCTTTTAACGTATCGGCCATCTTCATAGCGCCAGAACTCTTCCTGTATGCGCTTAATCATCGCCGGAGTATCGTAGACCTTCACGAGCTCACGAACCGCACGCGGCAGGCCATTACGCTTAACGTGAACAATCGCGGCCATTTTTCCCACGTTGAAGTCCATGCCGATAAACAGCGGATCCCCATCCTGAACCTCATCAGCACAGTTATTCAGCTTACGGTTGAACGTGTGGTAAATAGTCCCGCTGTTAAGGTTGGTGAACTTCCCGCGCAGATAGGCCTGAATCAGTTCATCAGGATAAGAGCTCAGCAGCGATGGGATGTAATCAGGCGGAAGGTTCTTCGCATTGTCGAACGTGCTGGCCTGAATCAGTCCATACAGGGTCGCCAGTTGGGGCTTCTCCCGTACTGCCTTCACGAACTGCTGGTAGACGAACTTGAACCCTTCTGGCGTTGTGGTGACATCGATGCCGTTACGCAACCCATCAACCTTGTAACGCATACGGGCTATGATTTTTCGCCATGCCTGTTGCGCTTTGGCTGCCGCCATGACGTCCAGCTCATCAACCATCGCGTTACCGATTTTGAAACCGACTATCGATCCGGGCTTCTCCATTGAACGGCAGATTGTGGTCCCGCGGTATCGTCGCCCCTCGTAGAAGTGAACCTCTTTGTTCCCCTCATTGATTATGACGCTCAGCCCCCAGTCAAAGGCGACCTCTTCAATCGTCGGGTAGAAGATGTCACGGATCTGCGGGTACGTCGGCGCGAAATAACCCTGGTTGATTTTAGGATGCTCCCACATCCCCTTACAGATGCCGCCACAACCCACCCATGTTTTACCGGAACCGAACCCGGCAACGTAGGCCTTGAACTTGTGTTGCATTGCGAGGAAGCGCGCCTGAGGAATGTTAAGTGTCGGGCTGATCCCCATCGTCCGCCCTCGCGTCCACTACGTTGATATTGATCTGCACTGGAGTTGGTTCATCGTTCTCACCATCACCCGCCAGCTCTTTACGGAGTTTCTCGACCTCAAGCTGCCGGCGCTCGATTTCAATCTGCTGCAGACGTTGTGCGAACTCGCTATCAGCAAGGCCAAGTCGTTTCATCACTGCTTCGAACATGCGCTCACGGCTGATTGCAGTTATCTCGACGCCATTCTTGCCAACCTTCACGCCGGAGTATGCGAGCCGGGAAACTGCGGGAAGCTTACGTGTATCAGGGAAGTAAGGCTGGCCAATGCCGTCACCATTGCAGCGTGGGCATTCTGGATTTGGTTCTCGGTTGTGGTCGTAGCCGTAACCACCGGAATCTTCGGGTTCACGTCTGTCACGCTCAACAGCCTCGAGCCTTTTCTCTTCGAATTCAACTGCATCGCGCCACTGGTAGTGATGACCGAAGCCCCAGCAGTAACGACACGCGCCGCGACGATACTGCGAAAGCTGGTTTGCATCGAAGGTGGCGAGCTGCCACATCTGGGCCAAGACCTCATCGGCACTGCCAAGCGTGCGCACAATGGAGGCTTTCTGCTGCTGCGCAATGGCCTGCGCAACGTTAGGATTCGCTATGAGCTGACGACCGTAGTTTGGGTCACTATAACCAGCACGTGCAGCGGCAGCGGTGGCGTTGTTGTCCTTCAGGTACTCCGCGACAAATAAGCGCTGCTGAGCAGTAAGTCCATCATCATCCACCAGCTCATTCACGCATTTATCTTTCTGCGCAGTGCGCATTTTTTTCTGCGCAGGTTTTTGCGCTGTTTGCGCAGAAGGTCTTTTGATATATCGACGGGCGGTAGCGTAGTTCAGTCCCTGCGCTTCACACCATTCTTTTGGTGATACGCCGGTTGCGGCATGTTCGGACAGGAACCGTTGCTGAAGCTCGCCCCAGTCCGGTTTTGCCATTGCTTACTCCAATAAAAAAGCCACCAGCGGATGCCAGTGGCTCAAAGTATTATGCTTACCGATGCGGGCTAGGAGATAAAGTCGTCGCTCCCAAGCCTGTGGGAGCCGTAGCGAGCCTCATAACCATCACCCAACATCCCTGCTTTTGTCTCTGCAACATCCTTCGTCGCATAAACACCTGCAAGGTGCCATGGAGCATTTCGAATTACCCCCCAGCCTTTAACCCAGCCGTCATTATCAGTATCAGCCTTCAATCCTTCTGCAACAAACATATATGTCTCCTTTGGGTACCCAGAGGCATACTATTAAAAGCAGGCGATGAAATAAATGTTAGCCGTCAAGACTTGCAGTAATACTCAGATGGTGAAGGTCCGGTCGGTTGTGCTCAACAACAATATCACCAGCCCCAGCTTCAACATCATAGCTGCGGCAGTAAGGGGCAGTACACTTACCCGATACGTTGTCTTCAATCAGCACAACCCCTGATTGAATAGCCTTAAAAGTTACATCCGTCCCGTAAACCATCCCGTCTTTCCACTCTTCGAGACGCGTCAACGTAACAGTTAGCTTTGCCATAATCCCTCCTATGTTGAGCATTATCACAGGCACTCAGTGAATGCCTGCTGTAATGCCTGCCACACTCTCTCAGTGGACCCGCTCATGCCCTTGAGTTGCTGTCGCTTCATAGCCGCTTATAACCGGTGCGGGTCTGGCGTTCGCGCTGCTTTACCGGAGCATGTTCCCTTATTTACCCTCACATCGGTATGCTATACCTGCTCGCCATTACGCGACTCGGGGCAGCATCATGACTGCTACGCTGCCTTTCGGCGGCGGTCCAAACGCTTTACTACTTCAAATTGATTCCCCCTTCCGGCAGTGCGCCTGCCACGTTTTTGGTCTATCTCAACAAGACGATTTAGGACGTATATCGCATTTATGCCTACCAGATCATTGTGTTGCGCTTTAAGTTCGGCAATTCTGGATTGGATGTCAGGTTTTGATAGGTTTTCGGACACAGTGCGGTTAGCTGTCTTTGGGCTGTGCCCCGCCCGAATAGCCGCTTGCGTGGCGTTAATATCGATTAGGTACTCGCGGCAGAACATTTCTTGTTTGTCGGCGAGCGCCATATTTTTCCCCAAAAAAAAATGGAGATTCTTATGGAAAATGCTGTAGTTACTCGACTAATTGAATTAACCAGGAAAACAGATAATAAAGTTGCTGTGAGCGCGATTTATGCCCTTGGTGAAGGGGGCCCTACTTCGCGCGAGGTGATCAGTCGCCTTCTTGAGTTAACAAATAAAGTTGACTCCGAAATTGCTGCTGCAAGCGCTGCTGCCCTTGGACGAATATTCCGGCGCAGATAATTTTCATCGAGCAGATATCGTCAGGCGCACCGTAAAAGCGCCTGATGATAGTCTTTTGGATGTAAATGAAAATTTCATCAGATATCTTAACAAGCATTACCCGTTTCGATGTGTGCCAGAAAGAAAGCCTCTTGCTTAATTGTCAGACCTGCAATTCGTTACTCCGTTGCTTGTTCTGCTGGCTGTTTGGTCTGCTCTGCTGGGACTGGCGTGAACTGCACGCGCTTCACATCTGCCGGAGCGAAAAACAGCCACTCGCCCGTATCCGTCGCTAGCGGCACAAAGCCGTTAACCAACTCGGACTGACGTCGTGACATTTTCGCCGTGAAGGTTTCGCCTGTTTGGTTGGTTAAGGTGATTTGGTAGATGTCGGACATGAAGAACCTCATAATCCACTGGTGTATGTAATGCCATCAGCATGGTGATGGCATTACAATTCAGTAATATGGCCGGGTTATTATGCAGTTTTGTAATCTATAAACCCGTCAAAAATCAGACTATCAATGGTCATCATTTTCGTAAGTTTTTCCATTACCTCAGGATTTTCTTGCATGTCGAAAAGCCATCTCCTTACGCCATTAGCTATATCATTACATAACTCAATGACATCTAATTGCAGAACACCATTGAATTCATTCATATGGGTATGAAGATTTTCTCGCGCAGGGGTCGTTATCTTAAACTTCCTTAGTTTCGTTTCATCAACGCCTTCATGCAAACATGCATTCCTTAAACTCCAACAGTCTTCCGCAGTGAATGAGACCGGGGGTATTTGAGTCCTTAAGCTTTGCTTTAGTCCTTCAGGCATACTCTGAATCATTGCAGCACTGGTGAGACTTAAATAGTCATACATGTTATCAGCATTATATCTTGGCTTAAGATAGCGATTAAACCAGTCCTTGTATCTCGCGCCATTCCCTTTGACTTTATCCTCTGTCGCGCCACAGATATCAGGAAGGGATATTGCTATGAATAAAGCACCAAACCAGTTCTGTTTAGACAAGCATTCATCTATTCCGCTAAGCAACTGTTGCATTTATCAGCACCTTGTTTTGTTGTAGGCCGAACCTACAATACAACCAGATGCAACTATTAAGAAAAACTTTATTTTAAGCACTGAGTGCTTATGTAGTTCTGCAGATAGCCGACCTGCTTCGTCACTGTGACGATTCGCTTTCTGAGGATGAAATAATCCCGTTCAGCGGAGTCAGTAAGTCTGGGGCCGGAAGCATCGCCCATGCCGCCGGTGCCGGTCGCTCCGTTCGCGGGACAGTTTGCGTTGAGCTGCAGCCGCTTACGGCCAGCAATGACATCGCTATGCAGACGCTCAATGATATCTTTCGCATCAGCCGGTTCTCCAGTGTATTTGGCATCCAGCGCAGCGGCATCACGCTGGCGGGTCTGCATGTCTTTGATGGTGGCGTTGGCCTGGCTGAGTTTCTCAGTGGCTTTATCGCGCTGCTCTTTGTAGGTGATGGCGTTGTCGCGATAGTGGTTAATCGCCCAAGCCATAAAGACCAGCAGGCAGATAACGACAGCGCAGATGATCGCGGTTAATCAGCTCATTTATGGTCCCACATGCAGAATTCGCGCTCATTCTCCCGGCGCGTTACTCACCCTTTCCACTGTTTGCCTCCAGCATGAGTCCAGCGCCGCAGCAGATCGCATGCGCCTTTCTGGTTCCCATGTCCACCAGATCTTCTGCGCTTATATCTTTCTGCGCAGTGCGCACTATCTTTCGCGGGTAAATTTTTGTATTTTGCGCAGTAGTTTTCTTGATATAGCGGCGAGCAGTTACATAATTAGATAATGTGCCTCGCACCATTCCTTAGGGGATATGCCAGTAGCAGCGTGATCAGACAGGACCGCTTCTGCAGCTCGCCCCAGTCCGGCTTAGCCATTGTTACCTCTAAACTGAATGAACTTTAGACGTCACTCACAGCTTCAGTATTTGAAGCAATGAAGTATTTTTCTCAAAGAAATCTTGAAATGAGGATTTAAGCTTATGAAATATGTATAACTACGATGACGTACAGAAAATCAAGGCCAATCTCGAGTGGATAGTGCATCAAGCCTCTGCCCGGTCTCATTTGCGCACGGAGCATGACCAATTAGTGATTTCCGATCTAATGGAACTCATCCAGACATATGAAACGCTTCTGGACCTTGTAAGCCAATTTGGAGCTTCCGTCTTAAATTCGGAAATCATAGCGGGTCTATCAATCACAGAGGAATTCATTGCTAAAGTTAAGCGGAATGAGGGTGCGATGTGAGCGACCAACACACTAAGTGGCGATTGATTTGTGTTTTGAAGCTTCAAACTGGTGGGTTACAGTTTGAAGCATGGGTTATTTAATTGCCGTACAGCCGGTTGAAAAGCGCATTTTTCATCGCATCAGAATCAATCGGATCCAGGTTTAACCAAGTCAATGTCTCACGATTCTTTTCTGCATTGAAATCAGAAAACACACCATGGATATCACCGTTATCAGGTGAGTAGAGAACAGCAATATTCTGTTCTGGACAGCTGTGTGGTTTACATCCTGACAGCGCAATATACTTTTTGCCCGCAACTGTTACTTCGGTTGATGGCGTGCTCGTACCACCACTTTTCACCCATGCAGGAAGTTTGCTTTTACTAATCAGCTGGGAGTAGCTTTTAGACGTGCTTTTTGCACTGGCGAAATCAGAAAGATACTTCCCCTCGTCGGCAAGAGCACTGAAAGATACAAAAGCCATAGCAGCGATAAACAATTTGCCTTTCATATTAATCCTCATTCCATAAAGACATCACAACTCTATACCTTAGCGGCTACTATGTCAGCCCTACAGTTAGCTAGAGGATTCCATATTACTGGCTATCCCAAGTGATTAACTCAGAATCATCCTAATAGCTACCGCTTATGCTTGTTGATTACGGACTGCTTGCCAGACTATTCAAGACTCTGATGAGGAGTTTGCCAACTCCAGGGAAACATCCATAAAAAGAGCAAGTGAAACTGAGACTCTGGTAGCCCTCCATGTGAGGGCATTTTTTTACATTGCTGCGCTTCGCTTGTTAAATATCGAGTCTTTTCTACAATTTAATAGTGCTTTGCTATGTCAGGTAAAGCCGTCGTTCAGAAATACCCGTGTGCTCAAGGATGAGCCATCCCTAGTTTTTCCTTTCCAGCTCTATCTGCCTTATACCAGCCAGTTTATTGTTGCCCTTCTCAATCACTGCCAGCAGCGGCTTAATCCAGAGCACGGCCTGGCAGTATGTTATTGAGCCGGCGGCAGCGGTACTATCATCGGCTGCGTCAGGTCTGTTGGTATCGGTACGCAAGGCGCTGGCACGTAAACGGTGCGCGTATTCGAGCAACCCACCAGCAATGTCAGCAGGAATAAGCAGATCACAGGTTTTTTCACGGCGGAGAATCTCCCGGTATTCGATTACGGTTTCTTCTGTGCTGGTGTCGATTAGGGAATTCAGCCTGTTGGTTTGTTCCGCCACCTTATTGAACCGATTGAAGTTGAATGCTTGGGTGGCGATTATCTGCTCCTGAAGAGCATTGTCACTGCGAAGAACCTCATTATCACTCTGCAGGCCGTTGGCATCTGAGCAACTTTTAACGAGTGCGACTGAGAGACCAGCAATAACCACAACCGCGATTGGTAAAAGATTAAAGTTCACTGGTCTATCCCCCAGCACGCCAAAGCACTTTCCTGGTCTCGCCGTTCTACCTGACCGTAGCAGCCGTTCTTCTGGCCTTTAGTCAGGCGGCAGTCGCGGCCAGCGTCTCTAATCCACCAGCGAATTGCCTCGCATGCCCCGGGGCGGTCACCGGCATTGATGCGCTTATAGAACGTTGACGGGAAGCACTTACCCGGCCCGATGTTGTACGGACAGAAAGATGCGATTCCAGCTTTCTGCGGTTCGGTAAGCGGTACCGAAATATTGCGGTCAACCCATGCCAGAGCCTTATTGCGTTCGATAGCATTCACCAGATTGCATTTGGCCTGTGTCAATTTCATGCCCTGCACAACCGGTTTACGATCAACCATCGTTGCGCCGCGGCAAATAGTCCAAATACCACCACCATCTTTGTAGGCCGTGAGGCTGTTACCCTCTTTTTCATTCAGAAACTGATCGAGAATTACGGATGCAGGAGCACCAGCCAATACCAGCCCCAGAACTGCAGTACTCAGCTTTGCTCTGGATCCCATCACTCACCTTCCTTTTGTAATGCCTCAACGACCACGCTTGCAGCAGCAGGACGCTCGTGAAGGGGTTTATCACCAACGCCTTTCAGGTAGTCATTGACCATTTTTGTTCGAATCTCATCCTCTCTACGCCTACGGTTTGCATCCACTCGCCCGTTAATGTAGGAGGCAAGCGAGATAAGCAGACCAGCAGCGCCAAAGAACATGAACACCAGATCCTGAGTGGTAAATCCAATTGCTGACGCCAGAGCTGCTACCCACGCGAAAAACTGCGTGAAGATGTTCCCTGAATCATTCATTTTCATGGTCTCTCACCTCGCTTTGTGCGGGTGCTATTGCAAGAAATAAAAAAGGCCGCCAAACGGCAGCCTTGTGAGGGTTAAAACCTGCTGGAGCTTCCTTCTTCTGAGGAATGCAAAAAATTAAATAATCCTTAAGAAGAACTATTTAAAGCTTTAAAACAATTAACTATTCACATAGTTTTTAAATGTTATCATTTGCGTTAAGTTAAAAACTTATCCTCATAGGGATATAAGAGATACAAGCGGGTAGCACTGGCATTATTAATGCGGAGAAGATTGATGTCGTTCTCCGCACTTTTTAGTGCACTGAGCTAGCTATCAAATATCTACCTGCCACCACATTAGTACCAGACACATGCTCAGACATTTAGCCCCCTCTTGCTCTGACTCCTCCATTCAGAAAATTTGAGTGGATAGATAAAAAAAGCCCGCTCTTTTGAAGCAGGCCAATCAGTTGACTATTTGTAAGGTAGGTGTGAGTGAAACCAATGACTCAGTAGTGAAGCTGAGTAGTTTTCCAAGTCATAAAAAAAGGCCTGCGTTTTATGGCAGGCTCTCAAGGAATTTGAAACTTGTGTTGTTGTTTTCATGGTGCCGGGTGCCTCCCGGTGACTCTACCCCAGTCAGCAAAGACGCGCGCATACCTGCAGATAGCAGTTGACTGGAACGCCCTTTCGCTTAGAAAGGATTCACCACGTGAATAAATTACGATTAATTCATTCACCCGGTCAATACTGTTCACCATTCACAAAAAAAAGCCTGCTCGGACAAGCAGGCATAAATAGCTAGTTGGCAATAACTGAGGGAGTGGTGCCGGGTGCCTCCCGGTGGAAATGACCACAGCATTCATTTCCGCGCGCTGGTTGGACACTCTGGAGAAATGTCCTGCTGAACCGCCCCTCCGCTTAGGGGGATCCACCACAAAAACGCTTTCAGAAACATCCATTCCGCAGGATGCTTATGAAGCATATGTGCAGTATGGAGAATCTGCCACGTAATCAGGTGAATATATTCATTTAAATGGTACAGGCAGAGGGCCTTCAATCACCTCGGCCTCTCCGTTGTCGCAGATGTCGTCACCCTGTGTCAGGTGCCAAATGCCATTACAAGTTAGTCCCGTCTCAAGGTCTTCTGTAACACCATTGCTAAAGTAAGCAACCTGAATCCTGCCGTTGTGCTGTATCCAGTAGAAGCCTTCTTCCATTTTCCCTCCTGCGTGATTGGGAAAATTATAGGTGACCGCGGGCTTGTGCGGTTTTAGAAATTCTTAAATCTCTATTAAGCAAAAAGCCCCACGGGGTTAACCGCAGGGCTTTAAACGAAGGCAATAACCCATCGTTAGAGCAAAATTACCACAGATTCGGGAAATGTAAATAGCTCACGATAAAATAACGTCCTATTTTGTTATCTGCTTAAGCTGCGCATCAGCCCATGCTTCTTCGATGTCAAACTTGGTGATTAGCTGATCGTAAAATGGCTTAACAGACTTCTTCCAGGTATCGAGGCTGATTGCATCAGTTATCTGGCACACCGCAGCGTAAGCCTCAGTTGAGGGGATACGCTCATATCCACGTCCGCCGCAGCGCTTACAGTCGGCAATAACCGGCACGCCCTGCTTTTCAGTGAGGTCTTGATTCACTGCTTTACCTCGCCCGTGGCAGTCTTTGCAGGCGCAACTGACCACTTTTTTCCCCTTGCAGGTCGAGCAAAGTACCTTAGCGACTTCTTTCACCTGGCGCTTAACCTCGAAATCACTCGGAGATTGCTTAAGGTCTTTTGCCCACTGTGGAAGCTTCATGGTGTAGTGCGATTTCATCGTGAAAACATCAGCCTCAATGAATCCTTGACCCGAGCAGCAATCACACTGTTTCACGCTGGCGGCGCTGCGGGAATAGTCTTCGAAAGCGAAGCTGGCCAACTGATGCATTACCAGTGGTTTAATCTCTGCATTAAGCTTCCGTAATGCCGCAACCCGATCGCACTTAGTCAGCGCATACTGAGCCTGCAACTCAATCGCCCTCTCCCGGTCATTGTTGCTGATCCCCATCTTCCCGAGAAAAGCGCTGTAACCCATGGCGGCCCGTTCCTGCGTCATGCCCATAGCAGCCATGATATCCGTTCCGGTTAATGCATCTGATGCCGTTGTCCGGGGAGAGTCGCTAATCATTGTCGATTTGGCGAAGTGATATTTGAGAGTATTTTCAAGATTCATGCGGTCTCCAGCTCGGTAATGGTGAGTTCTAATTTTCCGCCCTTAACGACAGGCATTTTCACAACGCGATAGTCGACAACCTGGCAGTCATCCAGCCAGAATCCCGCCTTGGTTAAAGCGTCGAATGCAGCTTTTTGCAGGTTATCCAGATCGCGGCGCCGGCGGTCGGGCATGTGACATTCAATTCGGATTTTGAGTGGTGCGGTCGTCCGGATATTAAGACGAGCGCTTCGAATGACACTGGCCACCGCATAGCGATACGCGACGCCATCAGCACTAATGTGTGTACGCCCGCGGTTGTGCCGGTAATACCGGTTGTTGCTCGGCGGCCAGGGCAAAGTGATTTGATATGTCTTCACGCTCACCCCCACATCCGGTTTCGCCAGCGGCTGTCCGGGCGCGCTGGTTTATTTGAGGTCGGAAGGAATGCACTGACAGTCCAGGTCACGTAATCCGGGTTAAGGCTGCGCTCAACCCGAACGCCGCGCGCTTTGTAACGCTTAACCAGTTCGTCGGCCTGTTCGGTGCTGCAATCGGTGTGGTGGAACCAGGTCTTCTTCATTCCATCACCCCGCAAAGTCAAGTAGCTGCGCGGCGACATTTTCTGCCTCATCACGACTACGGAATGAACGCGACAGGACCCAGCGCCAGAGAACATCGAGCGCAGCTTTATAGAGCTGCTGGAACTCGAGCTCGTCCATGTTGGCGAATGAGATGCTACGTGGATGCTTTTTGAGTGTTCCGTCAGGTAGCTGAATGGCATCAAAGTGCCCTGCCTCAACGATCACCCATGAGCGGTAAGCATCGAAGGATTTGCACAGGCTAATGCCATTCGTGACACGCCGATAAGCAACCTGTTCCAGGTACTGTTCGGCAGCATCGATCAGAGCCCCCTCGTTCCCGCCATATGAAGCCAGGAACTTGGCGTAGCCGGTAATCAGCTTCCGCTCGTTGCTAGAAATAGCCCCGCCGGTTGGTTCCCAGTATTCAAAACCGAGATTGAGAAGCGCAAAAAAGCGCCGGTGGAATGCCGGGTTTCGTACCCGCCTGAACTCGGCAACAAGAACATCGCCGAGCCGGGTTTTAGATTGCAGGATATCGCTGGTCTCGGGCGTAGCCGGGATCAGTATTCCTGAGTGGTGTTTTATAAGTTGTAATTCTAGCGCCATGGTTATCTCCGTGGCGCATCAGGTATAGGTTGTTCAGGCCTATGAAAGAATAATATCAGACGGTGGTGTAACTCGGTACCCCAGTCGTTTTGCAAATTGCATAAACCCATTGAAAGTGAAGATTTCTTCCTCTTCGAGTAACGGTCGTAATGAAACTATTCCATTTACTCGATAAACCAGATATCTCCCTTCCGCCGGGAAGCTATAGATAACTGCTTTATCGGCCCTTCTGACCACGTCGTACCATTGATCATCTGCATTAAAGGCATCTGCACTACACACTATTTCCCCCAGAGCGACTTATTGACGCGGTAAACAGTAATCGGGAACAGCCAGGGGAACGCAAACAGCGATACTCTTTGAAACTGCTCCAGTGAAATTCACGCGATTAATAAAACCACTCGTCCGCGCTTTCCCAAGTCTCCTGCACGATATGTTCGACCTCTTTCTTGTCGCCACCGAAAACAGTCAAACCGTCATTACTGGCACGCTTAATTGTAAGCTGGCAATTGTCGAACTGTGTGCTGAGCCTTTTGAGCAGTTCTGACTCGAGCGCAGGTATAGCTCCATCAGGAAGTTTCTTCATGCGATCAATGGTTAACTCGATTTTCATTATTTCCCTCCGTGACAAACCACTGTATGCATATACAGTATACTTATAAACGTATCTCACGGATTTTGCAACGATTAAAGAGTGTTAGCACTATGGAGCTCTTGCAGGCTTGCAGGTATCTGTATTAAGGACGCTATGGGAGGGAACTCAGATTTGGTCGTCAACAATCAACAGTTATGTTGAATAGCTTTCACCAGAATTTTGTGCAGTTTCGCTACTAAATTTTGATTTTGAAATGAAATTAATAAGATGAAAATTTGCAAAGGCTATTATGGAGCTTGCTGTTACTAAGAAAAAATTAGTCAGCAAGCTCTAAAACGACATGAAACATTACCAAAGCGTAATGTAATCCAACCGGTTATCGAAATTTACTGAGATGCAGGCACTCTATCATCTTGACGGAAAGCCTCGATCCCGACTTTCTGACCATAAGAAAGTTCGAGTGTGTTGCCATCAGGATCAGCGAAGAAGACATAATAACCTACCGGTTCGCCTGCCTGAGCCGGTTCTTTTCGCAAGATGCCTTCCATTCTGGCCATCGCTACTTTATTGTCGATTTCTTCAATGCTTGAACAAGCTACTCCCAAGTGACCAAAATTACCTAAAGGGGTGTCAGTCACAGCATCAACCTGGACAAGGACAAGCGCAAAAGGGCGAGTTAGGTCACTTAACCACGCGACTTTACGTGCCTCCGGAAGGTCAGGCTCTCGCCTGTGTACGACTTCCATGCCAGCATAACGGCCGTAAAAATCAATACTTTTATCCAAATCTCTAACAACAAACGCAACGTGCGTAAAACCGACATCAATCTCTTTCATTAGGCTAATCCTTTGACTATCTCCAGAATCGCCATCTTAAAAGCTCAAGTTAACTTGAGGTCAAGAGCCTTTCAATCAATGATTTGCTGGATTTCTTGCACGTATTGTTCAATGTCGTTCAGGGTTGCAGCCTATGCTAACTAACTCCAGCAAAATGAAGATAAGGCCCGCTACGCACAGAAGAAAAGATAAAGTTAAAGCCGCAATAAAAACCATTAGAAACTCCATGTAATCATTTTTACTACCACAATCTTAGAATTAATTTTTACTTTGTCACGTGTGCAAACCAGGCGATTTGATGTTGCAGAGCCAAACATATCTCGCGGGCTTTAACCACGTTTATAGAATGGTTTTTTTGTGAAGCATTTTACTCTTCATAGACAATTTTAAGGTCACAGAACTCTTTTTTGTAAATTTTTTCAGTAAAATAGCACTAACTGTCCTTTCTCATGCTACTTTAGAAGAAAATCCTTAAAAGTGTGCAACTATGCTTACTACTCTCATCTACCGAAGCCACCTGCGAGCTGATGCACCAATTCAATCCATTATTGACATGGTCAGTGAAGCCAATTCTCGAAATGAACGTGCGGGAGTAACTGGTGTTTTACTTTTCAATGGGATTCATTTCTTACAGCTTCTTGAAGGTGATGAAGTAGCTGTTATGCAAATCTATAAAAAGATTTGTCGGGATACACTTCACTTTAACATTGTAGAACTCTTATCCGATTATGCCCCCTATCGACGATTTGGTCGCTCCGGCATGGAATTAATTGATATAAGACTATTCAGTAAAGACGAGTGTCTGGACAGGGTTCTTCAACATGGAACAACCCAACATAAATTGCTTTACAACGACAGAGCTTTAAGGTTTTTCCGTACATTTATAGATTCGGCTGAGACAGATAGCTATTATGTACTTCCTGATAGATTCAGTTGGTTTTTTTCATCCGAGCAAATAGATGTATCATCGGTCGATCCCGCTATAATCCAAGACATGCATGCAGTTATAGATCCTCTCGCTAGCCAGATTCATTCTTTTGTCTTGAGTGCAAAATCAGACAAAGACGATATAAAAGCTAATAATTTATTTTTTGATTTGGAATCGAAGAAAGATTTGTTAAAAATCGCAGGGAAGTTCATTAACTCCTCACAACGAGTATCAATAACACTCCTGCCTTTAACCTTACTGAGGGTGCCTGATGCGATTGAAATATTGCTCGATTATATCAGAGAAAGTAACTTATACCCAGAACAAGTTATAGTTGAGTTTTCAGAGAGCGAAATAATCCCTGAAATTGATGAGTTCGCGCATTCAGTGCAGATACTCAAAAGTTGCGGATTAAGCGTTGCTATTAATGACTTTGGTATGGGTAATGCAGGTTTATTGTTTCTTTCGAAATTCCAGCCTGAGAAGCTCAAAATACACCCGCAACTGATACACAATATACATAAAGAAGGTTCCAAGCAGGCTATACTCCTAAGCTTAATCCGCTGCTGTGAACTTATGGAAATAAGAATCTGTGCTACAGGAGTCGAGCAGACAGAAGAATGGATGTGGCTCGAATCCGCTGGGATATTTTGCTTCCAGGGCAATCTTTTTTCAAAATATGATAAAAATGGATATTTGAAGATCTTCTGGCCAGAATCTAATGAATTCAGCGAATGTTAAAAAGAACTTGTAGACTTATTACTTTTTCATAGGATTAACGCAGTCATACTCGGTGGGTGTCAAGCTGGAAGCGGGTGAACTAATACATAGGGAAAAGTCAGCGGGCCCGGCGGGTGCAAAGGCAATGCTTCAGTACTCAGTAAGATGCGGTAAACCGAGCAGGCTTAGATTGTTGGCCTCATTTTCGCTCACAGGAACCAGTTCATCTCTATCCCCTCCCACCAGCATTGATCCAATTAAATTTGGCTCTAAAAGCTCAGCTGGTATCGAACGGTCAGCGATACTTGCGCAGCAAACGTGCCGCGCATATACAGTGCTGGCTTACCTTTTATCAAACGTGCTCACGCCTGCATACCCTTCCCCCTTGCGATGTTAATTCTGTCAATGCATTCCCTTAATGCTTTGACTTGCTCAGGGGTAAGTTCAGATTCATCGATTGTGGCCAGAAGAGCGTTGAGGGAGCGCTCAATATCGTTTTTAGTCAACCGTAAACAGATAACCTTAACCCAACGTGGCGAGAACTTGCTGAGGCCGATTGCTCTTGTGATACGTAGTTTCATGAGATGCCTCTTAACCGCCAGTGGTGGCGATTTCAAACTCGCTTATAACACACGTGGAGAAGACTTATGTGATTATTTCGCCATAGAAATTTCTAAGGGTCGTTTCACTTGAGGACAACCAGGCTTTCAGTAAACGCCTAAATTGGTTTTCCAGCATGTCACACAAGCGCCTCGTCATAACCCGAAGCGGCTTATCAAGTGAAGGTAGTTTTTACGGTCATGCACAGGCTGGGATGTCATTTGTGTGCCAGAAGCAGACTTTAATATAGCTCCAGAGTCCCTTATGGGAGCTATTTACATCTGTCAAGCTTTAGCAAGCGGCTTCATTCGAAAACTAATACCCATACGATTAATGGCATTCATGGTGGCAATAACAATGGTAAGTTCAACCAAATCTTTTTCACCGAATACAGAAAGCGCTGCGGAATATGCTTCATCGGAAGCATGTGTTTCACTAACACGGGTAACTTCTTCCGCCCATGAGAGGGCAGCTTGCTCTATATCCGAGAATAAATAGGTAGCTTCTCGCCAGACAGGCACCAATACAATCTTTTCGACGGACATGCCACTCTTGATAAGATCGCGAGTATGTATATCTATGCAGTGTGCACAACCATTGATCTGGGAAACTCTTAAAAAAATTAAATGGATCAGCTCGGCAGGTAAACCTGTACCAGTAGTGGCGTAATGATGGAGCGCTGCTATAGCCTTGCCACCTTTATCGGAAACTTGAAACCAGTTTGGACGCTTCATCGTTATTTCCACCTTTTTGAGTTGTTTAAAATAAAAAGATGCCTCACAGAATCGCTACGACTGAATGACAGAATTTAAATTAGTACGTCTGCTCAGACGTTGTAATCTTAACCATTGATGTCATAGATAAAAGAGACAAAAAATGAGTAAAACGGTAGGACAATTATGGGATACCTCATGCAGTAAAACTGGATAACAATTTTTAAAAGCAAACCCTGAGTGTTGATAAAATCCACGGTAGAGTCCGCTTCTCGCTCATAACAGACCATTTCCTCACTATGCCCTGCCATCTGCTTTCATCCGTTGATATTTAGCTTTCAAAAGCTCCGCCGGTGTCGGCCCTTTCGGAGCAACTGGCGCAGCCAACGCCCGACGAATAGGCGGAATCGGCTTCCCGGCTAGCACCCGCCTTTCCCACATATTCATAATCTCGCCAGCTTCACGCTCAAGCTCTTTGTGGCTCAGTTGGCCATCGGTTCCGCGGCGCCGCAACTCCAGACAGATGTGATAATAAACCGGCTTCGGCCACGGATACTGCTCGCTACTCGGGTAACGAAACACCAGCTTACGCCACTTCCAGTACTCAGCCATGACGTCAGCGGTGGTGATCCCCAGCACGCAGCGCCCTTCCCTGCACCACTTGATGAACTGGCCCGGCGACGGCAGGAATGGACGCTCCTGGCGCCGCACCATACGCATGCCGGCTTCAACCTGTTCCAGGGTGGTGATCCCGTTTTCTTTGAAGGCCAGCACCCACTGACGGCGGATCTCGTTCACGTCTTCCTGGCTGCGATTAACCAGGCTTGCCGGGAACGCGGCCGCCAGCTGTACGAACAGCCCGTTGATAATCTGCGCCACCTTCTGCGTTTGCTCGCGCTCGGTATACTGCTCAGGCATGTTGTGCGCCACGCGGCGAGCCTGTTCCCGGTCAAAATTGCGAATGTTCTCTGCGAGGTTTTTCATTCCAGCACCCCGTCAATCCAGTCGGTGTTATGCAGGTCGATGCCGCCCCGGGATGGCTTTGCCGTTCCGGTTGAACGCAGCCGCTTCGTAGTGAGCTGATCCCACTGCTTGCGCAGACTCGAGGGACTCAGGATGTTGTCTTTCCAGAACTCGTCCCGGTTGGCCCACTGGAACAAATCACAAATTTCGTAGTGAGTGCGCTTGTCCTGGACACGCATCAGCCTGATGGTATTTGCCCATTCAGCCCAGTTGGGTTCGGATAGCGATGCGTTGACGGTGAGAAGCCTGTCGTAAATCCAGCGAGCGGCCTTGAGGTCTTCAGCTGATCCCCATGATTTACCTGCCGGGGTGTATATCCCGGCGGCAGCTTCTGGATGACGTGAGAGAAACTTTTGAGTTTTCTGGTTTCGGGATTCGTCAGAATTCCGAGACGAGGATATTTTATTATTGTTCTTGTTATAGTCTTGGGTGTCTACCGTTTCCGGGAAGGTTTTTCCCGTTTTCGGTAACACTTTTCCCGATTTCGGGAAGACTTTTCCCGTTTTCGGTTTGTCTAAAATCCAGGCAGAAAGGTCAGTATTTATACCGACAGTTTTCATTACGCCCTGCTTTTGACTGAAGATGATTTTGCGTTCTGCAAGTGATTTGAGCACATCAGAAACATGCGAATCACTCAACCCTGTAAGCTCGGCGATCACCGTGTTCGTAACGCGGTCCTGTTTCTTGTTCCAGCCGTAGGTAAGCCAGATCACCGCCTCAAAACACTGCCACTCCCGGCCTGACATTCTCAGACGAGGTTTGAGCTGTTGGATCTCGTTAGCGACCTTGGTATACCCGTTCGACAGGTCGGCCATACGACCTCCCGGTTGTTCGGTTCTGTGGGGGAAATTGATAATTTCAGCTGTGTTTGACATACTTAGCTCCGCAATTACACTCCGTTTTTGCACCTGAAAGTCGGTTCTGTTAGCGCAGACCGGCTTTCGCCTTTTCTGAAGTCTTCACATTGCCCCCAGCATGGTTGTGACCATCGCCAGCAGTGGCGCCGTAAGGTCCGGATCGATCCTGAACATTTCGAAAATCCCCTCTCCTAACTCCTTCAGCTTTTCCTTTTTCGGTGCATCGAGCATCAAAGCTTGCTTCGCCTCACTCACCTCTTTTTCCAGCCGGGCCATCCGGTAGGCAAACGAGTCGTTCTTAACGACACGGTCGCGGTATCGAAGCGGTAATACGGACATGATCGCGGGCACCAGCTGTTCGATGTTCTTTCGGTACGATGCGGAGTCTTCTTTGTTGTCGAGCCAGCGGAACAGCTTCACGTTCCAGACATCGGCCTGGCCTGAGAAATCCACGCCATCAAGTTGAAGTTCTTCCGCCGCTTCTTGGATTTGAAGTGCTACAGCTACGCGCCCTTCTGCCGCCGCCCAAGCTCGTACCGCTGAGCAGATATCGCGATGATCGATATCCTTCACTGCCGATTCGCTTTGATGACACTGGAATATCAGTGAATTAGAGGAAGCTCTGTTACTCTGTTGGAATGAAACAGTCTGCATTTTGTTAAGGCTCCTGTTTGGGTAAACCGTCTGTTGGGTTTGGGTAGAGATCTGGGCGCAACTCGTGCGGAGTTACGCCGGTAACCCCATAAATTTGCAAAACTCGATCTGCCGGGACGACGCCCTGATATCGATTTCGCCAATGACTAACAGTCATGGCGCTTACGGTTAGCAGTTGGGCTAAGCGCGTAGCAGTTCCTGCTTTAGTAATTGCTTTATCAATTGCTTTCATAAATAGCTCCTGTAACAACAACGCAATTAAACATTTTGTTTATGTTTATGTCAACATTTTGAATATTGAGCTAATAAACATTTGGTTTAGAATTCGTCCATGAAAGAAAAAACTCATCAGATTAACCACCCACAAGTTCAGCGGCTTAACGAGGTTCTTGAGCTCAAGAAGTTGACCAAATCAGACATGGCCCGTATTTGTGGCGTCAGTGCTCAATCGGTCAATAACTGGTTCGTACGTGGGACGATTGGTAAAAGCTCAGCGATTAAGCTGGCGGATGCGCTTGGGGTGAGCCTTGAGTGGCTGCTTGGCCAAGATGTTGGCGAGAAAGATGGACTGAAGCCGGACGAACAACGCCTGTTGGAACTTTACCGTCAGCTTCCCGAAGAAGAGCAACAGAACATGCTTCGCATCTTCGCGCTTCGCCTGAAAGAGCTGGACGAACTATATGATAAGTATATGAAAGGCCGGATTCGTTCGCAGGATGATTGAGTAATCCTTTCAGCAATGATTCGTAAAGATCTACTATAAGAAATGGCCATAAAGTGGCCTTTTTTTATGCGCCTCGAATAACTAGCACATCCCTTGTACTAAGCGTCCATTCCCCGGACTTCCTGCCTGTACCATTTCGTCGAATTTTTTGCCTCCAAAGAACAAAATTTCACTCTCCATAAGCATCATATAAACATTTTGTTTATTTAAAATTACTCATTTTGTTGACTGCAACTTAAACTTTGTGTTTAATCTAACTCAACAAGACGCATCACGTTCCACCAAGGCAGGACGCCCACGAAGTAGCCGCCGATGGCATACGAATATTCGGATGAGGTGGAGAGATTAACGCGCATCAGGTGTAAACGTTCCGCTGGCCGGCGATAAGGCAAACGAGGGTGAGAATGATTGATTTCGCACGCAAACCAGGACGGCAGCAGGCTGTAAAGCTGAACTTCTTCGAGGTGATTCTTCGCCGCCTGTGCTACCTGCTGGCGCAAAAGGGGAATCCAGATGTGTAACTCAACGAAATGCGGGTACTGCGGCAAGCCGGTTGAACCGGCGAAAGTAGTCAAAAGTACCCTTCTCTATTGCAACGGCGCACAGCTGGCGCGCAAAGAAAAAGAATACTGCTCTGAACGTTGTGCTTCGTACGACCAGATGGCCCACGAGGCATAACGTAAAAGCCGCGCAAGGCGGCCCGTACGTCCGGTGCTCCCGACCAAAGTTACACCGGAAAACTACTTAAAAAACCAAAGTTCACCCAATGGGCGCTTTCTCTGGCCCGGGGATCTTACATCCAAAAAAGAGGATCTCACATGGAATTTTTCTATGTAGTTAAGGCTACGCAGAAATCCGGCAAAGAAGACGCAGTGATTTGGTTCACTGCGAAATCAGAAGCCCGTGCCAACCTGCAGCTCGATGTTGAGCTCGAAGATGCCGGTATTGAAACCGGACGCGGTAAGGATTACGCCAAACCGGTTCGCACCGATTTCCCTGTTTACAACGATCTGCCTGAAGAAAGCACCGTGGATTACACATGGTGCAAGCGCTACGCACTCCAGGACGATGGACGCACCTGGCTGCCAAAGGCTGGTGCTGAGTCGGCTGGCCCCGTGGACAGAACTGCCGCACCGGAAACGACCGTTGAAGTCGAAACTACCGTCGAAAGTATCCCGCTCGAAAACCGCACTCCAGCGGTCCGTTTTGCCGTCCACCTGACCAGCGACAAATACCAGTCACATATCACTAAAGAGCAGCAGCTGGCTGCCAGCGAAATGTCACTGGATGAAGGCAACACATATCTCCAGAACCTGCTGGTGGCGAAGAACGACATCCCTGAAGTTGCCGAACTCAGCCTGAACGCTGAGTGGAAATTGGTTCAGGCTATTAAGCAGGTATTCGCGTCAGATGAAGAGCACGAAGTTAAGCTGCTTGCTGCTTTCATGGCCGACTGGTTGAGAGTAGATACCGGCGACCGCAATCAGTTAGTGGCAGAGTGGAGAGACGGTAAGCTTTCTCTGCTCAAATCAGAAAGCACCAGCAACACCGGCGTAACAACCGGTCATGATCCAGAACCTGATAACGGTATCCAGATTGACGAGAATGATGACGAAGCCACACGTTATCCAGTCGTTCGTATGCCCTTCCGCAAGCAGCTACTCGCCCAGTTCACCGGTGAAGAATTGCGCCACCACTTAACCCGCAAAGAATACGAAGGTATCAGCGCGCTGGAGATGGACACTGACAACAGCTATGTCCAGAACCTGCTGCTGGCGGCAGAAAACTGCGAAGAGGTGAAGGGTTACGATACCAAAGACCTGTGGCGCTATACCGACGCCATTCGCAAAGTGTTCAGCCAGGAGAAGCGTCACGAACTCGCTTTGGTTCTCCGATTCACCAGAATCTGGGCGGCGACTGATTATATCGATCGCGGCATTCTCGTTCGCGAGTGGGCAGCCGGTAATCGCATCAGTAATGTTCAGCGCACCGATTCTGGCACTAATGCCGACGGTGGTTATGTAACGGATCGCGGCGAAGGCGCTCATCACACTCTGGACACTCTCGATCTTGAGATCGCATGTGCCCTGCTGCCTATGGATTTCCATCACTTTGAAATCCCCTCAAGCGTGTTACGACGTGCCAAAGAAATCGTGGCGAAGAAAGAAGAACCATGGAAGTCATGGAGCTCAATCTTACGCAATCAACCAGGCATATTGGCGGTGAACCGTGCGGCAATCTTCAATCTGATCCGTATCGCACCAGAGAATATCCACCACACGCCAGCGGCTCATCTTGAGTTTGTGAATAAAACCATGACGGTTGAATTTAACTCTGCTGTTGAATTACTGCCGTTGCCTACTCCTGTAGTTGAGACTGAAGCCCCAGTTGAACAACCGCAGGTTGAAAATCTCGGCAGTGGCGTGTTCTCCATCGATGGCCTGATTGGTGGAAATAACAATCCGGGCATCAATACCACCTCAAATGAAGTCGAAAAAACGGAAAAAGCAGCGGAGACCACCAGTGATGTCCAGATGGAAACGGCTAAGCCAGAGAAAGTCGAAAATACTGATCCGGTACAACCAGGCGAAGGCGCTGATGCAGCTAATACGCAAGCAGTTACCGTAGCGCCGGAAGAGCAGCAGTCAGAGCCAGTAATCGAATACCCGGCTTACTTCGAGCCTGGCCGCTACGAAGGTCTGCCGAATGAGGTTTATCACGCAGCAAACGGTATTAGCTCAACCCAAGTAAAAGATGCCCGCGTCAGCCTGATGTACTTCAACGCGCGCCATGTGGCTAAAACTATACCGCGCACAGCATCCAAAGTTCTGGACATGGGGAACCTGGTGCACGCCCTTGCACTGCAGCCGGAAACCCTCGATGCAGAGTTCAGCGTGGAGCCTGAGATCCCAGAGGGTGCTTTCACTACCACCGCAACCCTGCGCGAGTTCATTGACCCGTACAACGCCAGCCTGCCGGCACTGCTGAGCGCAGACGAGATTAAAGCGTTGCTTGAAGAACACAACGCAGCCCTTCCCGCTCAAGTGCCGCTTGGCGCCAGCCTGGAAGAAACGGCTCAAAGCTATATGGCTCTCCCTGCTGAGTACCAGCGTATTGAAGAAGGCCAGAAGCAGACAGCAACGGCGATGAAGGCCTGCATCAAAGAGTACAACGCCACCCTGCCCGTACCGGTTAAAACCAGCGGCAGCCGTGATGCGTTACTCGAGCAATTAGCGATCATCAATCCTGATTTGGTCGCACAGGAAGCGCAGAAACCGACGCCGCTGAAAGTGTCCGGCACCAAAACGGACATGCTCCAGGCTGTTAAGTCGGTTAAGCCCGATGCCATATTCGCCGACGAACTTTTGGATGCCTGGCGCGACAACCCT
This sequence comes from Enterobacter sp. fkY84-1, assembly GCF_052974705.1. NCBI lineage: Bacteria > Pseudomonadati > Pseudomonadota > Gammaproteobacteria > Enterobacterales > Enterobacteriaceae > Enterobacter > Enterobacter sp. fkY84-1. The sequence goes on from NZ_CP169393.1 coordinate 2,561,984, forward strand.
GGCGACAAGATTCTGGTTACCCGCCAGCAACTGGCCACAGCGCGGGCAATTCAGTCTGCACTCCTGGCGCACCCTACCGCTGGCATGCTGCTGACACATCCAAGCCGCGCTGTTGAAGTGAGTTACTTCGGCTTTGACGACGAAACAGGTTTAGAAGTGCGTGTACGCCCTGACCTCGAGATTGAACTGGACGGCGTGCGTATCGGTGCTGACCTGAAAACCATCAGCATGTGGAATGTGAAGCAAGAAAGCCTGCGCGCCAGGCTGCATCGGGAAATCATTGACCGGGACTACCACCTCAGTGCGGCTATGTATTGCGAGACCGCGGCGCTGGACCAGTTCTTCTGGATTTTCGTCAACAAAGACGAGAACTACCACTGGATTGCCATCATTGAGGCATCCTCTGAACTGCTGGAGCTGGGCATGCTCGAGTACCGCAAAACAATGCGCGCCATAGCAACCGGATTCGACACGGGCGAATGGCCAGCGCCGATCACTACCGATTACACCGATGAACTGAATGACTTCGACCTGCGCCGCCTCGAAGCGCTGCGCGCTCAGGCTTAAGGGGGATTTATGCATAACACTAACGTTACCGTTGCTGACCAGAACACCGTTATTAACTCCAACGTGGCTTTGTTCGATTCCCAATATCTGAACGCCATCAGCACGTTCGCACAGATTATGGCGCAGGGCACCGCCACCGTTCCTAAACACCTGCAGGGCAATCAGGCCGACTGCATGGCTGTAGCGATGCAAGCGGCACAGTGGCAGATGAATCCCTTTGCCGTGGCGCAGAAGACGCACCTGATTAACGGTGTGCTCGGGTATGAAGCGCAGCTGGTTAATGCCGTCATTTCACGCAGCGGCGTGCTGGCCAGTCGTTTTGAATATGAGTGGTTTGGGCCATGGGAAAAGGTCGTTGGAAAATTCCACATCCGTAAAAGCGATAAAGGCGAGTACCGCGTCCCGGGCTGGACCCTCGCTGACGAAGCCGGGATTGGCATCATTATCAGCGCAACCCTGAAAGGCGAGGATAAACCGAGAGAACTCGATTTACTGCTGGCTCAGGCCCGGACCCGAAACTCTACCCTTTGGGCTGATGACCCTCGCCAGCAGCTGGCGTACCTGGCCGTCAAACGCTGGGCGAGACTGTTCTGCCCGGATGTGATTCTGGGGGTTTACACCCCGGATGAGCTCGATGATCGCCGTGAAGAACGAGAGATAAATCCCGCACCGGCGCAGCACGTAAGCCTTGCAGACATTTCAGGTGACAACGTCACTACGACTCAAACGGCTCAGGAATCAGCTCAAAACATCGATGCACTTGCTGATGATTTCCGTGATCGCATCGAGGCGGCTCAGGATGTGGATAGCGCTAAAGCTCTGCGCGCAGATATTGAAACCGTGAAATCAACGCTGGGTTCTGCCCTGTTCACTGAGCTGAAAAACAAGGCCGTGAAGCGTTATTACCTGGTTGATGCACGGAACAAAGTCGAAGCAGCCATCAATTCCTTGCCACCTTCAGATGAGCCCGATGCAGCTGCGCGGTTCGCAGAAGTAGAGCGCGTTCTTGCATCGTCGAAACGCCATCTGGGCGACGAACTGCATGGTCAGTTCAGCATCACCCTGGCGGATATGAAACCGGAATACGTGGACTAACGAGATCGGGAGGGGAAACCCTCCCTCAAGGAGAAGAAATGCGACTGATTAATCGAGGCAGTAAGCAATCCCCTTTGGCTCGCCAGGCATGTGAAATCGCACTCGCAGCCCACCAGCAAAGATACGGCGACTATGGGCGCAGCAAGATGAAAGAGACCTATACGGTGAGAGTGGAAGGCGTGAAGGTCTGGGTTGAAGTGGTCAACTGCAAGGCAAGCTACGTGGCCACAGCAATGACCGGCATGCGCCGACTGCGTTCCCTGCCCGGCCAGGCAAACTGAAACTGAAATATCAACGACTACAGACCGGCATATCTATACTCATGCCGGTTACCTGAGGTGAACCATGTCGCAGGTAATTTTTAACGAAGAATGGGTTGTTGGCGCAAGACTCACAGAAAAAACAGGCCTGACCGAACGACAGATTGAGAAGTATCGTCAGGGCTGTTGGGTGGAAGGTGTCCATTTTAAACGGGTATCCCCATCTGGAGAAAAAACCTTGCGTGGCACAACCTGGTATAACTATCCGAGAATTAATCAGTTAATAAGGGATGCGTAAGATGGCAGCTTTGCCTACAGGTGTCGAAATCAGAAACAATAAGATTTGTATCTGGTTTATGTACCGGGGAAAGCGTTGCCGCGAAATTCTCAAAGGTTGGATTAACACCCCGGCGAACATCAAAAAAGCCGGGAATCTTCGGGCTGTGATCGTTAGTGAGATCAACCTTGGAGAGTTTGATTACCACCAGCGCTTTCCTTCATCGTCCAGAGCAAAAAAAACCGTAACCACTGTTTCAGTTCAAACCTTTTCAGAACTGTGTGAACTATGGACGAGCATTAAAGAAACCGAAATTAGCGCGAACACGATGCGTAAGACTCGCTCACAACTCGGTACGTTAATGCACATCATTAACGGAGATACGCCTGTTTCAACTATACGCCACAGCGACATTCTTAAATACAGAAAGGAGCTGTTGAACGGTGAGACACTTTACCTGGCAAATCCGAGAAGTAACAAACAGGGACGCACTGTGCGTACCGTGAATAACTATATATCGCTTCTGTGCTCCCTTCTTCGGTTTGCACACAAATCTGGCTTTATCAGTGGCAAACCCTTTGAAGGGATCAAGAAACTACACAAAGGGAAAGTAAAACCGGATCCTTTAACGAAGCAGGAGTTTAGTTTGCTTGCGGAATCCGAGCGTGGCCAAAGCCTCAATATGTGGACGTTCGCAGTTTATACTGGTGTCCGTCATGGAGAGCTTGCAGCTCTTGCCTGGGAAGATATCGACTGGGAAAAAGGTACGGCTCATATACAGCGCAACCTTAATGCGCTAGGAATGTTCGTCCCACCAAAAACCGATGCAGGTGATCGAGTTATCACGCTATTAGAGCCAGCACTAGAGGCCTTAAAGGCACAGCGTACGCTGACTTCGTTACAGCCCAAAACCGAGATTGTTTTTCATCACCGCGAGTATGGTGCGATGGAATATCAAAACCTGCGATTTGTTTTCATGCCCAGGATGCGCAAGGGCAAACAGAAAGCCTACTACTCTTTATCGAGTATCGGCTCCAGATTTAACGCAGCTGTAAAACGTGCTGGTATTCGCCGCCGGAATCCGTACCATACGCGGCATACTTTTGCCTGCTGGCTTTTATCTGCCGGCGCTAACCCGTCTTTCATAGCCAGCCAGATGGGGCATGAAAACGCGCAAATGGTTTATGAAGTCTACGGTGCGTGGATTGAAGAAATGAATGGCGAACAGGTGCTGATGCTTAACGATAAGCTCGCACGCTGAAAAATTTTTGCCCCTATTATGCCCCTATCGGCTCCGAAGGTAGTAATAAATGCAAGAAAATCAAGCAAATACAAAGAAAGAGCAATACAACCTGAATAAACTGCAAAAGCGACTGCGCCGTAACGTGGGCGAAGCCATTGCAGACTTCAACATGATTGAAGAAGGCGACCGCATCATGGTTTGCCTGTCAGGGGGTAAAGACAGCTACACCATGCTGGAGATCCTGCGTAATCTTCAGCAAAGCGCGCCGGTGAATTTTTCCCTGGTGGCGGTCAACCTTGACCAGAAACAGCCGGGCTTCCCGGAGCACATTCTGCCGGAATACCTCGAAAATCTGGGCGTTGAGTACAAAATCGTCGAAGAAAATACCTACGGTATTGTGAAAGAGAAAATTCCTGAAGGGAAAACCACCTGCTCTCTGTGCTCTCGTCTGCGCCGCGGTATTCTGTATCGCACCGCGACCGAGCTGGGCGCGACCAAAATTGCCCTGGGCCATCACCGCGACGATATCCTGCAAACGCTGTTCCTCAATATGTTCTACGGCGGCAAGATGAAAGGTATGCCGCCTAAGCTGATGAGTGATGACGGTAAACATATTGTGATCCGCCCGCTTGCCTACTGCCGTGAAAAAGACATCGAGCGTTTTTCTCAGGCGAAAGGGTTCCCGATCATTCCATGTAACCTCTGCGGCTCTCAGCCGAACCTGCAGCGTCAGGTGATTGGCGACATGCTGCGCGACTGGGATAAGCGCTATCCGGGACGTATCGAAACCATGTTCAGCGCCATGCAGAACGTCGTCCCTTCCCATCTCGCGGATGTGGAACTGTTCGACTTTAAAGGCATCAATCACGAGTCAGAAGTCGTGAACGGCGGCGATCTGGCGTTTGACCGGGAAGAGATCCCGATGCAGCCAGCAGGCTGGCAGCCGGAAGATGATGACAATCAGTTTGAAGAGTTGCGTCTGAACGTGCTTGAAGTGAAGTAAGCGATTAGCGTCTCAGAAACACCTTCTGAGACGCTTCATGCTCTATTTCAGCAGACGTACGCGGCAGGTTTTACCCTTAATTTTCCCGTTTTGCAGCTGCTTCCATGCCTTATGGGCAACCGCCTGGCGAACCGCGACGTAGACATGCGCCGGATGGACAGCAATCTTACCGATATCCGCCCCGTCCAGACCCACATCCCCGGTCAGTGCACCGAGAACATCACCAGGACGCATCTTGGCTTTTTTACCGCCATCAATGCACAGGGTCGCCATTTCGGCCTCGAGCGGCACAAGGCTGACGCCGGCTGGGGGATTCATCCAGTTCAGCTTAATCTGCAGCATCTCAGAGAGAATATTGGCGCGCTGCGCCTCTTCAGGTGCGCAGAAGCTGATCGCCAGACCGCTGTTTCCTGCGCGCGCGGTACGGCCAATACGGTGCACGTGTACTTCTGGATCCCACGCCAGCTCAAAGTTCACCACCAGCTCAAGCGATTTAATATCCAGACCGCGCGCAGCAACGTCGGTCGCAACCAGCACGCGGGCGCTGCCGTTCGCGAAACGGACCAGCGTCTGATCGCGATCGCGCTGTTCCAGATCGCCATGCAGCGACAGCGCGCTCTGCCCGGCGGCATTCAGGGCATCACAAACCGACTGACAGTCTTTTTTGGTATTACAGAACACCACGCAGGAGGCAGGCAGATGCTGGCTCAGCAATTTCTGCAGGAGCGGTATCTTCCCCTGCTGCGAGGTTTCAAAGAACTGCTGTTCGATAGCGGGCAGCGCATCTACGCTGTCAATTTCAATGGTAAGGGGATTTTTCTGCACGCGGCCGCTGATGGCGGCAATGGCTTCCGGCCAGGTTGCGGAGAACAGCAGCGTCTGGCGATCGGCCGGTGCAAAACGGATCACCTCGTCAATGGCATCGCTGAAACCCATGTCCAGCATGCGATCGGCCTCATCCATGACCAGCGTTTGTAGCGCATCCAGCGAGACGGTGCCCTTCTGCAGATGATCGAGCAGACGGCCAGGCGTCGCGACAATAATGTGCGGGGCATGCTGGAGCGAATCACGCTGGGTGCCGAACGGCTGCCCGCCGCAGAGGGTTAAGATCTTGGTATTGGGCAGGAAACGCGCCAGGCGACGCAGTTCACCCGCAACCTGGTCTGCCAGCTCGCGGGTCGGACACAGCACCAAAGACTGGGTCTGAAAAAGCGCCGCATCGATATGCTGCAACAGGCCAAGGCCAAAGGCCGCCGTTTTCCCACTGCCCGTTTTCGCCTGCACGCGCACGTCACGGCCCTCAAGAATGGCGGGTAAGGCGGCCGCCTGAACAGGCGTCATCGTGAGGTATCCCAACTCGTTGAGGTTAGCGAGTTGGGCATCGGGCAGAACATTCAGGGTAGAAAAAGCGGTCACAATTGTCTCTCGTGGTGATCTTTGCGGTCAGATGGCGCGTATCCTCGCAGATCTCGCGGTCCGATGCGACAATTTAATCGGTTCTTCATCGGGCGGCGGGTCGGGCATCGGCTGGGGACGCGGGATGGGATCGGGCATAGGTACCGGATCGCTGGGGATAGGATCGGATTGACGCGATTGTGGCAGTAGCAGAGCGTTAAGGATGCTCATCATTCCCTCCATAATTTGCTGTCATCCCTTTTAGGGTAGACGCTCAGAATCAGGAGGCAAAAAAAAGCCGACTATGAAGTCGGCGTCGTACGAATCAATTGTGCTATGCAGTAATTCAAAAAAGGAAGTAAGACAATATGGAGCGCAACGCCCATCGCTTGACGTTGCATTCACCTGCGGGAGTAATATTGCACCTTACGGGGTAGATGTTTATTGACTTCGCTCAATTAAAAGAGCGTTTTAATCCCGGAAAAAGATGAAAAAAGCGTAAATTTACAGCCATTTACTACGATGCAACCACCATGCAACACCCCCAATCAAAACAACTAACATCACGCAAAACGCCGTAAAACCGTAGCGATAAGCGCCACCCGGAATTCCGCCCAGGTTGACGCCAAACAACCCGGTCAGAAACGTGCTCGGTAAAAACACCATCGCCATCAGGGACATCGTATAGGTTCTTCGCGCCAGCGACTCCTGCATCACCTGAGCGATTTCGTCCGCCATCACCGCCGTTCTGGCAATACAGGAATCAATTTCATCCAGCCCGCGGCCCAGCCTGTCGGCAATATCCTGCATTCTGCGCCGATGGTCGTCGTTCATCCAGGCGAGCCTTTCGCTGGCCAGCCGCGCATACACGTCGCGCTGCGGCGTCATGTAGCGGCGCATAACAATCAGCTGCTTGCGCAATAAGGCCAGAAAACCGCGCGGCGGGATCTGCTGATCGAGCAGGTTATCTTCCAGGTCGATGATTTTGTCGTGCAGCTCTTCAATAAACTCACTGGCGTGATCGGTAAGCGCGTCACAGACGTCCACCAGCCAGCTGCCGCAGTCGATCGGCCCTGTGCCCTCTTTCAGATCGTTGACGATGTCATCCAGCGCCAGGACCTTACGCTGTCGGGTGGAGACAATCAGCCCATCGTCCATATAGACCCGCATCGCCACCAGCTGATCCGGACGTTCATCCGTGCTGCCGTTAATACAGCGGAGGGTAATCAGCGTCCCGTCACCCATGCGGCTTACGCGGGGCCGCAGGCTTTCACCCGCCAGCGCATCGCGCACGTTATTGGGCAAGAGCGGGGTCGACGCCAGCCAGTCAGCGCTTTCCGGATGGGTATAGTTCAGATGCAGCCAGCAGGGATGCGCACTGTCGATCACATCATTATCTTCCAGCGGTCGGGCACCGCCGCGGCCGTCCAGCACCCACGCAAAAACTGCGTCAGGAACGTTAAGTTCAGATCCTTTAATGCTTTCCACAGCACCTCCACCTTTTTAACTCTTTCGGTGTCAGTCTAGCTTTCATGAGGGGTTAAGCAACAACTATGTATTCCATCGCGCTGAAATCGCTCGGGAAATGAGCTGGGTGGGCAGATGTATGCAAAAAGCCTGGCATGCCAGGCTTTGTGTCGCTTTCAGAGAGAGTGCTCTGGCTGCTGGAGGAAGGAGGGTGAGCCGGTCGGTAATGGGGACGAAGACCCGTGATCCAATCTAAAATTCCGCGTGCGGGCCTGGAGTTCAATCACCTGATTGCGCAGTACATCCGAGGAGCCGTTGAGTTCCTCCGCCATCGCCACGTTGCTTTGCGTGACCCGCTCCAGCTCCGATAGCGCCAGCGTGATCTGGGAAATACCTTTCTCCTGCTCAGACGTCGACGCGGAGATTTCATCCATTAAGCGACTGACGTTTCCCGAGCCCGTCACGATTTCATGCATATTCTTCTCTGCCTGCGACACCACGGTCGCGCCCTGCGTGACGTTACTGCTGGTGACTTCAATCAGCGCTTTGATATTCTTCGCGGCCTCTGCGCTGCGGTGCGCCAGGTTTCTGACCTCTTCCGCAACGACAGAAAAACCTTTTCCATGGTCGCCCGCTCTTGCCGCCTCAACGGCCGCGTTGAGCGCCAGAATATTGGTCTGGAACGCAATGCCGTCAATCAGCGATATAATCTCCGTCATCTGCTGGGCGCATTCGGTAATGGACTGCATATTGTTGGCAACCTGCCCCATCAGCTCCCCGCCCTTACGCGCCTGCAGCGTCGCCATATTCGCCTGTTCACTCGCCAGGCGGGTGTTATCGGCGTTATTTTTAGTGCTCGCCGCCATTTGCTCCATGCTGGCTGCGGTTTGCACTAAAGACGCGGACTGCTGTTCGGTTTTGACCGAGAGCTGAGCGCTACGTGTCGAGAGCTGATCCGATAAGGTCATGGCGGTTTGCGATGACGCCCTGATCTCACGCACCAGCGTCGCAATGTTGCCGGACAGGCTGTTGATCCCGGGAATGAGTCGCCCCGCACAGTTATTGCCAAACTCCGGGATAGAAACCCCCAGGTTGCCGGCAGTCACCTCTTCAATACTTTTCTTCACCGTATTGATCGGCGTCACAAGATACCGGGTCATATAGACCCAAAGCAAAAATAGCGCAACGAAATTGATAGCGTTAAGGGAAATAAAGAGAGAGGGCTTGCTGGAAATTAGAACAACGACACCTGCGTTTACCAAAAATAGCGATAAAAGGAACCCGATAATAAAGGTTCGGACACTAATATTTCTTAGCATGATGATACCCACATTTTATATTTTGGTCGGCATCTAGACTTATAGCATTGGCACAAACGTTTTTCCTCGGAAACTTCACGGGTTTGTTGTTTCGCCGTTAGCAGCCTGGGATTTAGCTTAAGTCAGATGAAAAAAGCGTATTAGTGAAAATGTTCTTCGCAGCATGCTGTGATACTGGTCTGCCGCCACGTTAAGCGATACCATCCGCTGCGGCGAACCGATACAATCGCCGTTATATTTAAGGAGCTTTGCTACTTTTATTCGCTCTTGTTTAGCAATGCTTAATACGTTAACAACGAGAATATATTTTATATTCTTAATGCGATGTAGAGTATTAATATGACTGGTCATGCTTCACGATAAATAACTAATATTGTTTGAATGCGCATGTTCGTTGCCAGATTAAGATGTGCCCGGCAGGCGAAATCGGTAACCCTCTCAGGCGTGGGATTGCATAATGCTCAATATATCGTGGGACCCTGTGTTAATCGCTATCTCTTATCTGGTGGCATTTATCGCCTCCTTTGTGGCGCTGGACAGTGCCGGAAAGATCCCCCTTTCCAGCCGAAAGGCTGCCCTGTTCTGGCGCATTGCCGGGGGTATGACGCTGGGGATCGGCATCTGGTCGATGCACTTTATCGGCATGCTGTCGATGCAGATGCCGATGATGATGCGCTATGACCTCTGGTTAACCCTTGCGTCTCTGGGCGTCGCGATTATTGCGTCGACCACGGCCCTTGATATTGCCGTCGCGGGGAAAAAACGTTCTTCGTTTCGACCGATCGTTGCCACGGCTATCCTGAGCGCAGGCGTGGTATCTATGCACTATATCGGTATGGCTGCCCTGATGCTGGATGGCAGCATTATCTGGGATCGCCGTATTGTGGGGTTGTCGGTGGTCATTGCCGTGGTGGCGTCAGGTACGGCGCTGTGGCTGGCTTTCCGCCTGCGAGACAAAGGGGTTTTTATCGAGCGCCTTCTTGCCGCCCTGGTCATGGGCGCCGCCATTTGTGCGATGCACTATACCGGCATGAGCGCCGCGCATTACCCGGAAATGTCGCATACCCTCCCCGGGGGGATCGGCGAGCTGGGGTTATCCATCTGGGTTTCTGTCACCACGCTCTGCCTGCTTGGTGTGATGCTAATTATTTCCCTTATCGATTCTCACCGGCGCACCGGCCGGCTGACGGATAATCTTCGACAACTCAATCGGCAGCTTGAGCTCCAGGCGCGCTTTGATGCGCTCACCGGACTCGCGAATCGCCATCAGATGGATCTCCGCATGCAGGACTGCCTGCGCAGCGCGTTGCTGAGCAACAGGCAATTTGCCGTTATTTTCCTGAACGTCGATCACTTCAAACGCGTCAACGATACCTGGGGTCACAGCGTCGGCGATGAGTTATTGATCACCGTCGCACAACGCATCACTTCCCGGCTCTCGCGTGAAATGACCCTGGCAAGGCTGGGAGGAGACGCTTTTATCCTGCTGGTGCCGGAATGTGACGACGACAAACTCAACGCCCTGCTCGCGTCGCTGCTCGAGGATGTGCGACGTCCTCTTTCGATCTGTGGTCATACGCTTAACACGACAATGAGTGCGGGCGTCAGCCTCTATCCTCAGGATGGCGAAACGCTGCATGAACTGAAACTCAAAGCAGATGCAGCCCTGCATCACGTCAAAGACGACGGCCGCAACGGCTGGGCGCGTTACAGAACCGAGATGTCGACAGCAATCCCGGCAAAACCCGGTTTTCTTCAGGAACTCTCACAGGCGCTTGAGCGCGATCAGTTTGAACTGTGGTACCAGCCAACCTGGTATGCGCAAGAGAAGACTATCCATGGTTTTGAAGCCCTGCTGCGCTGGCGGCACCCTGAGCAAGGCGTTGTTCTGCCGGGTCTGTTTATCCCCTCGCTGGAGCAAACCGGCTTAATTATTCCGGTAGGCAACTGGGCCATTGAAGCGGCATGTCGACAGCTGCATTTCTGGACTGAACAAGGGTTCAGCCAGTGGACGTTATCGCTCAACTTATCCCCCGTCCAGTTCGAGCAGCCGGACATTTTCCACATCGTATCGTCGATGCTGGAAAAATATAACTTGTCCCCGTCCAGGCTGATCCTTGAGGTCACGGAGAGCACCGCGCTGAAAAATCTCGACCGCAGCATTGAGTTGCTCAACGCTTTTAATCATGCGGGGATCACCGTCTCGATTGATGATTTTGGTACGGGCTACTCCAACCTGCTGATGCTGAGCGTGCTGCCGGCAAAAGAGCTCAAGATTGACAAAAGCTTTGTAACGTCGATGCTAGAAAATGAAAAAACCTACAAGCTGGTTGAAACCATTATGAGTATCGCCCGCACCATGGAGATGAACGTGGTGGCAGAAGGGATTGAAACGGAAGAACAGCAGGCGGTTCTCACCCGTCTCGGCTGCGACTACCTGCAGGGTTACCTCTTCTCCCGCCCCTTACCTGCCGAACAGGTGCCGTGGTTGCTTCTGCAGATAAACTCAGAAAGGCAAATTATCCCCCTTAATAAAATTCAAACGGACGCCGCATTTATTTCACAAAAAAACCATGCCTGACGGGGTTTAGTAGAGTATGTTTCAAAGCAGAACACACGAGTCACGTCTGTCATGATTGTCAGGCGTATTAAGCCGATGAACAGGAAATGCCTATGTCGCAAAACGGTTTTGAAGCGCTGAACGTTATTAAAACACCCGTGTGGCTTATTTCACCCGTTTCGGAAGAGATCGTTTTTGCTAACGTGGTCGCAATGCAGCTTATGGGAGATAAGACGCTCGATCAGCTGCGTAAAGGCATCTATTCCGCGAATGCACAAGCTCTCCTGTCGATGTATGTACCTGAACTGAAAACCGAGCAGGAGATCGTCGAAATCTGGACAATAAGAAGCCGGGATGGGCTGGATACGCCGTTAAGCTGTCGTCTCTCGCTTGCCCGTTACGCCCCCTGGGGAGATGTGATTGTCTTCGAGGGGATCGCCCAACATATCCTCTCAGGACTGAAGGCCAGCCGCTCCGCAACCTACCGGCGAAAAAAACAGGGGTTTTACGCCCGTTTTTTTCAGACCAACAGCGCGCCGATGCTGTTAATCGATCCTGCCCGCGATGGTCAGATTGTTGATGCCAACCTGGCTGCGCTCAATTTTTACGGTTACTCGCATGATGGTATGTGCAGCAAGCATACCTGGGAAATCAATACCCTGGGGCGAGACGTGATGCCCATTATGACCGCGATTGCCGCGCTGCCCGGCGGCCATAAGCCGCTCAACTTTGTTCACCGCCTTGCCGATGGTTCCACCCGCCATGTTCAGACGTATGCCGGACCCATTGAGATCTACGGTGACAAGCTGATGCTGTGCATCATCCACGATATCACCGAGCAAAAAAGACTGGAGCAAGAGCTGGAACATGCCGCGTTACGTGACTCCATGACCGGGTTACTCAACCGACGCCAGTTCTACGCGATTACCGACCCCAACAATCTGAATAATCGACCTGCCCAACAGCAGTTTAGCCTGCTGCTGGTGGACACCGATCACTTCAAAAACATCAACGACCTGTTTGGCCATTTGAAGGGCGATGAGGTGCTTATTGCCCTCTCCCGAACGCTGGAAGCCTGTAGTCGGGAGAACGACATGGTGTTCCGCTGGGGGGGCGAAGAGTTCGTCATCCTGCTGCCGCATACCTCACTCGACACCGCGTTGCAGATTGCCGAGTCGATCCGTGCAGCCGTTGCCCGCATTACGATTCCGGGCTTACCACGGTTTACCGTCAGCATTGGCGTGGCGCGACATAACCCGGGGGAGACGATTGATGAGCTGTTTAAGCGTGTAGACGATGCGCTGTATCGCGCTAAAAATGATGGGCGCAATAAAGTCCTTGCAGCATGAAACTGGAGTATACCGGAAAGCCCCGCTACAATGCCTGCCTCGAATAAATTAACGTCAGGTGGGTAAAATCTGCAATGGGCAAAACAGAAATAATACTCACCTTAATTATTTTGCTCCTTATTATATTTGGCTTCTGGTTTATTTTTAGCGGGGAAATCTGGTATCTCGTCGAGTTTCTCGAAAATAGTCTTTACCCGACCTTCGACGCCCCTTAACGCACGTTTAATATCGTGTTTCACCTACCGGATTTTTCAGGTATCTGCCAGCCTGACGGCCGCGTAAGATACGCGTCGTTATCCTCCAACTACGTTGATAACGAATCATTTATTCACTTGCTTATGTTGCCCGTGCTCTGACGGGCTTTTTTATTTCCGGCATTTCAGCCACGCCAGGCTATATCTTAATCATCTTTAATGACAAGGGAGAGGAATGATGAGCAAGAAGATCCTGATGCTGGTTGGCGATTACGCCGAAGATTACGAAACCATGGTGCCTTTTCAGGCGTTACAGATGGTTGGTCATCAGGTGGATGCCGTCTGCCCCGACAAACCGAAGGGCGACTACATCATAACGGCAATCCATGATTTCGACGGCGCCCAGACCTATAGCGAAAAACCCGGTCACCGCTTTACCCTCAACGCCGACTTTTCCGCCGTAAAGGAGCAGGACTACGACGCGCTGCTCATCCCCGGCGGGAGAGCGCCCGAGTATCTGCGGCTAAATGAGGACGTGTTAAAGCTGGTACAGGCGTTTGACGCCGCGCGCAAACCGATTGCAGCGGTGTGCCATGGCCCGCAGCTGCTCGCTGCCGCGGGCATCCTGAAAGGCCGTACCTGTAGCGCCTACCCGGCGTGTGCACCTGAGGTCCGTCTCGCGGGGGGACACTACGCCACGATCGGCATCGATCAGGCACATGTCGACGGCAACCTGGTGACGGCTCCCGCGTGGCCCGCCCATCCGCAGTGGCTGGCGAAGTTTAATGCGTTGTTAGAATAATACGTCCCGGTCTCATCGCTGCCGGAAAGCACAGCGAGGTATCATCCATGGCAAAACTGGCGCTCACGTGCGCCAGTTCGCATTAACCATCAGTGCTTCTCAATATACATCGTCCGGCTATACGCCACGTCTTCCGGGTTATTAATCGGATACCCTTTCACCCACGGCTTAATCAGACGACCGTTGGTGTACTGGTAAATAGGCGCGATCGGCGCTTTCTCCATGAGGATTTTCTCCGCCATGTTGTAGTCCGTATTACGCGCTTTCGCCGTGGTTTCGAGCGTCGCCTGGTGGATAATTTTATCGTAAGCCGGGTCGTTGAAACGCGAGATATTGCCGCTGTGGGTTGAGGTCAGCAGGGACAGGAAGGTCGAGGGCTCGTTGTAATCCCCCACCCATGACGCGCGGATCACATCAAAATTGCCGGTGTTGCGGCTGTCGATGTAGGTTTTCCACTCCTGATTTTGCAGCTTGACATCCACACCGAGGTTTTTCTTCCACATGGACGCCACCGCAATGGCGATTTTCTGGTGGTTTTCCGACGTGTTGTACAGCAGGTTCAGCTTCAGCGGACGCTGAGGGCCGTAGCCTGCGGCCTGGAGCAAGGTTTTGGCCTGAGCGTTCAGCTCCTGCTGGGACATCTGCTCAAACGGCGAAGGTTCAGGCGTGAAGCCCGCCGTCACGTCAGGGGTGAAATGCCAGGCCGGTTTTTCGCCGGTACCCAGTACCTTTTCCGCCATAATGCGGCGATCGATAGTCATGCTCAGCGCAAGACGAACCCGGGCATCGGCCGTCGGCCCCTTTTGCGTGTTAAACGCGTAGTAATAGGTCCCGAGCTGAGGCGGCGTATACACCTGGCCAGGAATATCCTTCAGGAGCTTCTGATACATGTTTTTCGGGAACGATTCGGTAATATCGATATCCCCTGCCAGATAGCGTTTCGTGGCGGACGATTCCTGATTAATCGGAATAAAGGTCACTTTTTGCAGGACAGTTTTCGCATTGTCCCAGTAGTGGGTGTTCGGCACGACAACCAGTTTTTCATTCACCACGCGCGCGTTCAGAACGTAGGCCCCGTTACCGATCAGCGCTCCCGGACGCGTCCACTCTTTCCCGCTTTCAACATTGGCTTTTTGCACCGGATAGAAGGCGAAGTTTGCCGTCAGGTTGCTAAACCACGGTAGCGGTTTATCCAGCTGGACGCGCAACGTTCTGGCATCCACCGCCGTCACGCCCAGGGTATCTGGCGCCGCTTTACCATCAATAATGGCCTGCGCGTTGCTGATGCCTGCCAGCGCCGCAAACCAGGCAAACGGAGACGTGGTTTTCGGGTCAACCAGACGCTGCCAGCTGTAGACAAAATCCTGCGCGGTAACCGGCGTACCGTCAGACCATTTTGCGTTATCGCGCAGGGTGAACGTCCAGATTCGGTTATCGTTGCTCTGCCAGCGCGTCGCCACGCCCGGAGTCAGTTCCCCTTTCTCATTCTGATTTACCAGCCCTTCGAAAAGATCGCGAATCACCTGAATCTCGGGCAACCCCACCGCTTTTGCGGGATCGAGCGAAGCCGGCTCGTCTTTAATGTGTCTGACCAGCTCCTGTTTTTGCGCCAGCACCGTGCCCTGTGGCACATCAGCAGCGTATGAGAGTGAAGAGAGTCCGCACAGGCACAGTGCGGCAAAAAGACGCGAAACAGGATGCTTCATAAGATCCCCTTTAAAAAATTCAGGTAAAAAGCAGATGCGTAATTATTTGTTTCGACAGTAAGAAATGCAAACAACTTACGCCTGAATAGTGATTTAAGGCAATTCTCAGCCGTTAAGGAAACTATTTGATTAACAGCGGCTTTTGCACAACACTGCCTGTAGAGACTTCGTTATCAGGAAATCGTATGGCAACCACCCGACCCCGCGCGGAACGCGGCGCCTTCCCTCCGGGCGCTGAACAATATGGCCGCTCATTTTTAGGCGCATCGCTGATCTGGTTCCCGGCCCCCGATGCCGATCGCGACAGCGGTTTGGTTATTGCCGGCACGCACGGAGATGAGAACTCGTCTGTCGTCACGCTCTCGTGCGCGCTGCGGACGCTGACCCCGGCATTGCGACGTCACCACGTGATTCTTGCCGTGAATCCGGACGGCTGTCAGCTTGGATTACGGGCGAATGCGCGAGGAATCGACCTGAACCGTAATTTCCCTGCGGCAAACTGGCGCGCAGGGGAAACGGTATATCGCTGGAACAGCTCCGCCGAGGAGCGGGACGTGGTGCTGCTCACGGGCGATAACCCCGGCTCGGAGCCGGAAACGCAGGCGCTGTGCCAGCTTATCCATAAGATCCACCCCGCCTGGGTTGTCTCCTTCCACGATCCGCTGGCCTGTATTGAAGATCCGCGCCACTCTGTCCTGGGCGCGTGGCTGGCCCAGGCGTTCGCCCTCCCGCTCGTCACCAGCGTGGGCTATGAGACACCCGGTTCATTCGGCAGCTGGTGCGCCGACTTGAGCCTGCCCTGCATCACCGCTGAGTTCCCGGCGATCTCCTCCGACGAAGCCAGCGAAAAATACTTAAAGGCAATGATGGATCTGTTGCGCTGGGAGCCTCAGAGGTGAAGTACGCCGCTGGTAAAATTAAGCGCCGGTGAAACGTCAACGGCCAGCCACGTCGGGCCATCCAGATCGGCGAAACGGACCTGATTGACCAGCGGCAGCGCCGCACCGATCGCCCGCGAGGTGCAAAGCATGCATCCCAGCATCAGGGCGAACCCCTGCGCCCGGGCGTCCGCCGCCAGGGCCAGGGCTTCAGTCAGTCCGCCAGTCTTGTCGAGTTTGATATTGACCATGTCATAGCGGCCCTTAAGCGCGCTCAAATTCTCACGGGTATGACAGCTTTCATCCGCACAGACGGGCAACGGATGGATAAAATTCTTCAGCGCCGCATCCTCTTTTGCCGGCAGAGGCTGCTCCAGCATCGCCACGCCCAGATCGGCCAGCAGCTGGCATCGCGCGGCCAGCCCTTCGGGATGCCACGACTCGTTGGCGTCAACAATGAGCGTGGCTGACGGCACCGCCGAGCGAATGGCGACCATCCGCTCGCTGATCAGACGATCGTCGAGCTTCACTTTTAACAGCGTGGCCCCGGCGTCATAGAGCGCTTTCGCACTGGCGGCCATCTGCTCGGGCTCCCCAATCACGACCGTTTGCGCGGTCACGACGGACTCCGGCACGACCACGCCCAGCAATGACGTCAGCGATTTTTGCTGCTTAGCGGCTTCAAGGCTCCAGAGCGCACAGTCGATGGCGTTGCGCGCCGCCCCGGCGGATAAGCGCTGCTGTAACGCCTCGCGCGTGAGGCCTTTTTGCAGGTCAGGTACCAGGGTCATGATCTGCGCCATCACGGATGGCAGACTTTCCCCATAGCGCGGGTAAGGCGTACATTCCCCGACGCCTTTAAACCCCTCTTCTTCGATTTCGACCACAACCACGCAGGCTTCACTTCGGCTGCCGCGAGAGATCACAAACGGGGTATGCAATGGCCAGGCTTCTTCATAGACCTTAACGCTTCTCATCACTGACTCCTTGCGGCCCGGAAAGGCGAAAAATTTGGTTTGCCGTGTTATCTGCTGATGGCATACACTAGCCACGACGTTAACTATATGTAAACAGGAAGATATCTATGTCACAACTCGTTCATTTCCAGGGCAACCCGGTTGCTGTAGCAGGTTCCATTCCGCAGGCTGGCAGCAAAGCGCAGGCTTTTACTCTGGTGGCTAAAGATCTGTCTGACGTCACACTGGCTCAGTTTGCGGGCAAACGCAAAGTACTGAACATTTTCCCAAGCATTGATACCGGCGTTTGTGCCGCATCCGTGCGTAAATTCAACCAGCTGGCGACTGAAATGGACAACACCGTGGTGCTGTGCATTTCCGCTGACCTGCCGTTTGCCCAGTCCCGTTTCTGCGGTGCCGAAGGCCTGAGCAACGTTATCACCCTTTCCACCCTGCGCAGCGCTGATTTCCTCGAGAACTACGGCGTCAGCATCGCGGAAGGCCCACTGAAAGGTCTGGCAGCACGTGCTGTACTGGTTCTGGACGAAAACGACACTGTCGTTTTCAGCGAACTGGTTAACGAAATCACCACCGAGCCGGACTACACTGCCGCGCTGGATGTGCTGAAAGCATAATAAGTCCTTAGCATTCTATACAACTTATTCTCAACCTCGCCACGGCGGGGTTTTTTATTAGAAAATAGCTGAATCGTTAAAGCTAAAATATTCATCGATCACAAAAATCATGCAATAAAGACAGCAACATGTAACTTCCGCGTGATCATTAACGCATTCTAATTGTTATAATCACCTAATTTTAACCTCAGTGAAGCCCATCACATTTCCCTTTTTGTCTAAACATTAGATTTGCTTACGAAAGTAAATAATCGTTTCAGCAAAAAGGATAAAATATGAAGATCAAATTCGCTTTTA
The DNA here is from genome assembly GCF_052974705.1 of Enterobacter sp. fkY84-1. NCBI lineage: Bacteria > Pseudomonadati > Pseudomonadota > Gammaproteobacteria > Enterobacterales > Enterobacteriaceae > Enterobacter > Enterobacter sp. fkY84-1. Next base: position 2,579,987 of record NZ_CP169393.1, read on the forward strand.
CGCTCCTGGCGGTCCTGGTTTCTGGCCATGCCGCGGCTAAAACCTGGGTGCTGACAAGTGCTGAAAACAGCGTAGAGAAAGGAAACTGGAAGATTTCCAGTAATGAGCTGAAAGTTAAAGATCAGACGTTCAGCATTGAGCAAAAAGTCTTGCACGGCGGCAAGCAGGAAGGCAGTAAAGTCATCATTATTAGCAGTAAAGATGGCCTGACAATTACGCTGAGCCCGACCCGCGGCATGAACCTTCTACACGTTGAAGGGTTTGGCACCCGATTGGGGTGGGATTCCCCCGTCAAAGAGGTCGTGAATCCGGCTTATATCAATCTTGAGAGCCGAAACGGTCTCGGCTGGCTGGATGGTTTCAACGAGATGATGGTGCGCTGTGGCTACGAGTGGACAGGTCACCCTGTCACGGCGGACGGGCAAATTTACACCCTGCACGGCAGAGCCGGGAATACCCCGGTATCGCAGGTGGAAGTTGAGGTGGCGGATGCCGCCCCGCATGAGATCCGCGTTCGGGGTTTGATCAAAGAGAGCACGTTCAAAAAAGCGGATCTGCAGACCATGACCGAACTGCGCTACGTTCCCGGAACCAACCAGTTCAGCCTGCATGATGTTCTCACTAACCATGCCGATTACCCTCACGATTACCAAATCATCTATCACAGCAACTTCGGCACGCCGATCCTTGAAGAAGGCGCACGTTTCCTTGCGCCAGCGGCGAGCGTAAGCCCATTCAATGACTACGCCAAAGCGGGCGTAAACGACTGGCAAACCTACGCCGGGCCGACAAAAGGCTTTGATGAGATGGTCTTTAATATTCAGCCGCTCGCCGACAACAACCACGAAACGCTCGCGGCAGTGGTCAATAAAGCCGGCGATAAAGGCGCGTCAATCCAGTTTGATACGCGCCAGCTGCCCGTGCTGACCTTATGGAAAAACACCGACACGCTGAAGCAGGGTTATGTCACGGGCATTGAACCGGGCACCAGCTATGCCTACCCCGTCACGATTGAACGCGAACAGAAGCGGGTTAAGCAGCTGCAGCCTGGCGCCAGCGCGCAGTTTGATCTGACCTATACCCTGCTCCACAGCCCGCAGCAGGTGAAAGAGGTTGAAAGCAGGATTGCGTCGATTCAGGGCGAGACAAAAACAGACATCGTTAACACGCCGCTGGCGAAGGAATAAATCTAAAGTGAAAAGTAAAAAGCCTCTTTGCAGAGGCTTTTTTGTTATTCGTCACCTTTCTTATGATTCAAACCATACTCACGTAGCTTATTGGCGATCGCGGTGTGCGAGACGCCCAGGCGTTTTGCCAGTTTGCGGGTGCTGGGATAGCTGCGGTACAGCTGCGTCAGCACAGAACGCTCGAAACGGCTGGTGATGTCATCAAGCGACCCTTCCATCGCCTCTTCCCCTACCGATACCGTTCCGGCGTCGTAATCCGGCAACAGGATATCCTGCGGGCGCAGCTCATACCCTTCAAGCTGGGTCAGCGCACGATATACGGCGTTTTTGAGCTGACGAATGTTCCCCGGCCAGCCGTAGCGCATAAGCACCGTGCCAAGATCGGCAGACAGCTTCGGACGAGGAACCCCCTGCTCATCGGCAAAGCGGGCGACGAACAGCTCCGTAAGCGGCATGATGTCCTGCGGACAATCGCGCAGCGGCGGAATATTCAGCGTCAGGACGTTAAGGCGGTAATAGAGATCTTCGCGGAAGATCCCCTTTTGCACCAGTTCCACCAGGTTCTTCTGGGTGGCGCAAATGACGCGCACGTCCACATGCACCTCGTGATCCTCACCGACGCGGCGGAACGTGCCGTCGTTCAGGAAACGCAGCAGCTTAGCCTGCATACGCGGCGACATTTCGCCGATCTCGTCCAGCAGTACGGAACCGCCGTTAGCCTGCTCGAAGAACCCTTTCTTGCCCTCCGGCGCGTGACCAAACAGCTCGCTTTCAACGGCATCTTCCGGGATAGAGGCACAGTTAAGTGCCAGATAAGGCTTAGCCGCACGCGGGCTCGCCAGATGCACGGCGTGAGCCAGCAGGTCTTTCCCGGTGCCGGTATCGCCGGTAATCAGCAGCGGCGCGGTCAGGCTTGCGAGCTTACGCGCCTGATCAACCACATGACGCATTTTCGGGCTGACGGCAATAATCTGGCTGAACGCGCCAACGTCCTGACTGGAGAGGTTTTGCAGCTGACGACCCATGCGTAGCGTCGAGCGCAGCATGATCACCGCCCCGGTCAACACGCGGGTATTCCCTTCCCCTTTCAGATAGACCGGCGTGATCTCCATCAGGAAATTCTGCCCGTTAATCACCACATGCTCGCTGTGCGTGTTCTGCGGGTTGCTGTCCAGCCAGCGCTGGAAGTTAAAACCGGGGATCAGCTGCGCGGCGTGATGATTGCTCAGCTTCTCCTGGCTCTGCGCGAAAAGCTGGCAGCTCGCGTGGTTAACGCGCTCAACTTTGCTTTTCAAATCCAGAGAGAGGAACGGTTCAGGCATGGCTTCCAGCAGCGCGCTCAGCGCCAGGTGCTCACGCTCGGACGGCATCCAGGGAATCGTGCGTACATCCGTAACGCCAGCGATACGGCGGATTTCCGCCATCAGGCTGCTGAAGGTATTAAATTCAATTTCGGCAAAATTGAGGTAAATTCGCCCGACAGGATCGATCTCAATGCCACGTAAATCAATGCTACGTAAAACAAGAAGATCGAGTAATTCGCGGGTCAGACCGAGACGGTCTTCACAGAAGACTTCAAGACGCATGGGAAATTCACCGTTTTAAGCCAATAACAGTAAAATGATATGTCAGAACACGGTGATCGGGAAGATGGCTGTCAACAAATATTGACAGCCAGCACGATTAGTGAACAAAACCTCACGGCGAAGGTTTTTTATTAAGCGTCTCTTTGAGCTGGCCGATCAGTTCACGCCTGAAATCCCCCAGCCGGGGCTTATCGCCGTCAATCCAGGGCAGCGGACGGCAGACTTCCATCGCTTTAATCCCCAGGCGTGCGGTTAATAATCCCGCACCGATGCCCTGAGCCGCACGGGCAGAAAGACGCGCCGCCAGATCCTGCGACATCCAGTCCATGCCCACTTCGCGCACCAGCTCACTCGCCCCGGCAAACGCGATATTGAGCAGGACCAGCTTAAACAGTCTGATCCGACTGTAGTAACCCAGCTCTATGCCGTAAAGGTTCGCAATACGGTTGATCAGGCGCAGGTTACGCCAGGCGATAAAGGCCATATCGACCAGCGCCAGCGGGCTGACGGCAATCATCAATGTAGATTCCGCCGCAGAACGGCTGATTTCGCGCCGCGCCTGAGCATCCAGCACCGGCTGTACCATGTGGGAATAGAGCGTCACCACTTCCCGATCATTCTGAGTTTCATGGATGGCGGCATACCAGCGCTGAAGCGCCGGATGCGACTGATCGATTCCGACCTGGCTGGCCAGCTTTTCACAGAACGCGCGCCCTTTCCCGGTGCCGTGACTGTGGAGCAGATCCCGCGCTTCATCACGCTCGTGCGCGCGCTGTCGCAGACGCCAGAGTCGACGCCATTCGGTGGCAACCGACCCGACGCCAGCCCCCACAATCAGCGCGCCTGCGGCACATCCGCCCAGCGCCACCCAGTCCTGCGTGTGCCAGGCATTCATCGTCCACTGCACGCCCTGACCCACCACGCTTACACCAAACAGCGCCAGACCGGCGGTGACCATCCTGCGCCACAGGCTGCGTTTTGGACGCAGCGCGGCGTCCACGACCGCCTCCGCCGGACCATCCTCAACAACCGGCTCGTCCTGCAGCGCCGGGGCAAAGTTATCGGCCTGGGTACCGCTGAACGTCTGCGCCGTTTTGAACGCCTCCTGAGGGTTCTGCTCAAGCGTTCCGGTAAAGTCAATGCGCGGTTTTAACGGTTCCGTCATCGCAACTTATCTCCAATCAAAAACTCCAGTGCCGCATCCAGACGGATGTGCGGTAAAGGCCTGTCGACGCTCATGGCCTGCGGGCGGAAGGCTTCAAACTGGAAGCCCTGATTCTGCCAGAAGGCCTGACCCGGCAGACGCGCAGGCACTTCGCCTGGGTAGACAGTAAGCGGTTCACCGTCGCTGAGCCGGTTCCCGCGTAATGCCGGTATTTTCTCGCCGTTAAGGTCAATTAGCCCGCTTTGCGTCGCCTGCACGGACGCGAGCCCAAGGCAATCCATGCTGATCCCTTCGAAGGCGGCGTTTTGCCAGGCGTCCTGTACCAGCTGCTGTAGCAGCGACACCATATTGGCATGCTGGTCGACGGTGACGTGATCGGCTTTTGTGGCCGCAAAGAGCAGTTTATCGATCACCGGTGAGAAAAGACGGCGGAACAGCGTACGCTGCCCGTAGTGAAAACTTTGCATCAGCTGCGTCAGGGCAAGGCGCATGTCGTTGAATGCCTGTGGCCCGCTGTTGAGTGGCTGCAGACAATCCACCAGCACAATCTGGCGGTCAAATCGTAAAAAGTGGTTCTTATAGAATCCCTTGACCACCTTCTCACAGTAGTAATGGTAACGCTCGCGCAGCATACCGGCGTTAGTGTGCTTATCAGCCTGCGCCAGCGTCGACTCGCCAACCCCATCCACATCCGGCCAGGGGAAAAACTGAAGCGCAGGCGCGCCCGCTAAATCACCCGGCAGAACAAAGCGCCCCGGCTGAATGAAGTGTAACCCTTCCTGTTTACACTGGTGTAAATACGCCGTCCAGGCGTCGGCAATGGCCGCCAGACGGTTTTCATCTGCTGGCGCAAGCGGGTCCAGCCCTTCGCACAGCTGTCGCCATTTGGCCGACCACCCGGCGCGTTGCCCCTGCAGCAATCCCGTCATCTGGCGTGACCAGCTGAGGTAATCCTGCGCCAGCATCGGCAGGTCGAGCAGCCATTCGCCGGGGTAATCGACGATTTCAAGATATAGCGTGGAGGTATCCTTGAAATGGCGCATCAGGGATTCATTCGAGCGGAAACGCAGCGCAAGACGAATTTCACTGACCCCTCGCGTCGGCGTCGGCCACGCGGGCGGGTCGCCATAAAGCTGTGCCAGCCCTTCGTCATAGGTAAAACGGGGAATGCCAAAATCACGCTGTGGAACGCGCTTAACGCCCAGCAGACGCTCTTCCCGCACCGCGCCAAGCAACGGCAGACGCGCCCCGGCGTGCAGGTTCAGGAGCTGGTTCACCATCGCGGTGATAAACGCCGTCTTACCGCTTCGGCTCAACCCCGTCACCGCCAGTCGAAGATGACGGTCAACGCCGCGGTTTACCAGTGAATTGATTTCGTTTTTAAGTCGCTTCATCGCCGTCCTTCGTTGCCTGGAAGCCTTGAATGCATGGCTTCAGAATACAATAAATGGGGGCAGATCGTTGATTATCAATTCTTATTTATTGCTATTGCCGTTTTTTCTCCAGTAAGATGAACGCCATTGCTGTCAGTCCTGAGTGAGTAAGGTGTATGTCACCCACCATTTATGATATCGCACGGGTTGCGGGCGTATCGAAATCAACCGTTTCCCGCGTTCTGAATAAACAAACGAATATTTCTCCTGAAGCGCGTGACAAAGTGCTGAAGGCGATTGACGAATTAAATTATCAGCCCAACAAACTGGCCCGTGCCCTGACCTCTTCAGGATTCGATGCCATTATGGTTATTTCGACCCGTTCAACCAAAACCACTGCCGGCAATCCTTTTTTCTCCGATGTCCTTCATGCCATTACGGCAAAAGCGGAAGAAGAAGGATTCGATGTTATTTTACAAACCTCAAAAAGCAGTGAAGACGATCTCCTGAAATGCGTGAGTAAAATAAAACAGAAGATGATCAAAGGGATCATCATGCTGAGTTCACCCGCAAATGAATCCTTTTTCACCACGCTGGACGCGTATGGCGTACCGGTAGTGGTTATCGGCAAAGTGGAAGGTGAGTATCAGAATATTTATTCCGTCGACACGGATAATTTTCATGACAGCGCCACGCTGACGGAAACCTTTATCAAAAACGGCCGCCGGAAAATTGCCTGCCTGCATGCGCCGCTTGAATATCATGTTTCGATCGATCGCCTGGCGGGTTATAAAGCCAGTCTGGAAAAGCGCCATATTGCGATTAACCCGGACTGGATCATGGATGGTGGTTATACCCATGAGAGTGCGCTTAAGGCGGCTCTGGAACTGCTCTCTTCACCCACGCCGCCTGATGCCGTATTTGCTACCGACAGCATGAAGTTACTCGGCCTTTATCGCGCGGCGGACGAGTTAAATCTGATGATACCGGAACAGGTAGTGATAGCCGGATACAGTGACCCGATGCTGTCTCTCATTTTAACGCCCGCACCAGGCGGCTTTGATATCCCCACCCGCAAACTGGGGGAAGAGAGCTGCGATCTTCTCTTCAGGCGTATTGCGGGTCACCCCGCCCCGCAAAAAGTGCTGGTTGATACCCATTTTTTACTGGCGGCCTCGCTGCGCTAAAACCAGGGGCGGTTAGCCCCTGGAGGACCCACGGTCAGAATGCGTAATTTACCCCAACGCCCGCATAGTGGAAGCGGTCGTTTTTACCCTCGTCATGGTTTTCCCATTCGTAGGCGTATTCAAGCGTCATGGATAAACCGTTGTTGAAGTCATAGGCGTACTGCATACCCAGACGGTTGAAATCATGTCCTTCACGCTCAGGATCGTCCTGCCAGTCCCAGTTCGACCAGCGATCGAGCCCCAGTCGGGTGTAAGGCGTTAAGGTCGTCTGACCCAATGAAATAGGCAGGTAGGCGCGAATTTCCTGAGTGGAGAACTCGCCGTTATTACGTGAACCGTCCATATTGAAACCGCGCTCTAAATAGTAATTCACTTTAGCGGCAAAGGTGTCGTTAATGGTCCAGGTAAAGCCCGTTTCGGTTTCGACGCGGCTGTCTGAGTAGCCTGTTTTTTCCAGATCGTTAGCAAACTGATACATGGCAAACCAGCCGCCGAAACGCCAGTCGTCGGTTAATTTAATATCCCAGTCCGGCTGAATTTTGTAGCGCTGCATATTTGCGCTGCCGTCTCTGGCGCCGTGTTCATCCTTAAAGTGATAGCCATAATTACGGAAACCACCGGTCAGACCGAACGTGAAATCATCGGTACCAATAAATCGATAGCGTAATTCAAATTCCGGGCGATCGAAATAGGTCCCACGGGTCATGCTGCTATAATCAACCGGCCCTTCCTGATACATCGCCAGCGAAATAGTCCAGGCATCCCAGGTCGCATTGAACCACACGGAGGGTTCATATAATCCGTCTTTATCTTCTCCCTGGCCTTCGACGTTTTCAATTTCATACATCGCGCCAATATTAAATTCCCATTGTTTAGCCGTTTCTGTTGCATGTGCGCAGCTCACCCCTGCGCACAGCACGAGCGCAGCACTTTTTAGTAGAGTACTCATAAAATATTCCCTTTATAATTAACAAACAAAAAACCGGAAATTTGCATTTCTGGCAAACACCTTTCTTATCTAATAGCCGCTTCGGTATCGGCGTCGAAGAAATGGCACTTATTCATATCGAACTGGATGCCGATATTATCCCCTGCGGCATAATCATTCGCTGCTCCCGCGCGAACCACCAGCTCATGGCCGCCAACGGTGGCGTAGAGCATGAACTCCGCACCGGTCAGTTCGGCCACGCTGACTTTCGCCGCGATGTTTTCACCCTTATCCTGCTGGGTAAGAATATCTTCCGGGCGGATCCCAAAGACCACGGCTTTACGCTGATACCCTGCGGCATGCAGTGCAGCGAGCTTGTCTTCCGGGATCGCCAGGCGCAGCGTTTCCGTGACGAAATAGCGGTCGTCGATGGCACCACGAACAAAGTTCATGGCTGGCGAGCCAATGAACCCCGCAACAAACATGTTTGCCGGCTCGTTGTATACCTGCTTCGGTGCACCGACCTGCTGAATAATGCCGTCTTTTAAGATCACAATGCGGGTCGCCATCGTCATGGCTTCCGTCTGATCGTGGGTCACGTAAATCATCGTGGTATTGAGCTTCTGGTGAAGCTTGCTGATTTCAGCCCGCATCTGCACGCGAAGCTTGGCATCGAGGTTGGAGAGCGGTTCATCCATCAGAAACACGCCCGCTTCCCGAACTATCGCCCTGCCCAACGCCACGCGCTGACGCTGACCACCGGACAGCGCGCCGGGTTTACGCTTGAGGTACTCCCGTAAGCCGAGGATTTGTGCGGCCCAGTTGACGCGCTCTTCGATAACCGCCGGAGCGATTTTCTGCATCTTCAGGCCAAACGCCATGTTGTCGTAGACCGTCATATGCGGGTAAAGCGCATAGTTCTGGAATACCATGGCGATATCGCGTGACTTAGCGGGCACATCGTTCATACAAACGCCGTCGATCACCAGTTCACCGGCGGAAATCTCCTCCAGCCCGGCAATCATGCGCAGCGTCGTCGATTTACCGCAGCCAGACGGGCCGACAAAAACGATAAACTCCTTGTCCTCGATTTCGAGGTTAAAATCCTTCACCACGTGGACCTGGTTATCGTAAATTTTCTGAATATGTTTCAGTGACAGTTGTGCCATTTTTAATTCCTTATCAATACGCCCGGGAGGCCCAGAAATCGGTCAGGCATTTCCAGGTCAGTTCCTGCGTTGAATGAAGCTGTAGTCCCGCATGGGTCAGGCCTGAGCCAATCCCGACCGACAGCATGCCCGCCGCGTTGATCGCTTCCACGCCCGCGGGCGCATCTTCGACCCCAATGGCCGCCTCGGGGCGGACGTTCAGGCCAGCACACGCGGCGAGGAAGATCTCCGGGTCCGGTTTTGAACAGACGATACGGGAGGCATCGGCGCAAAAATCAAAGGCGTCATGAATACCCAGGGCATGCAGTATTCCAGGTGCATTGAGGGAAACGGAGGCGAGCCCAATTTTCACCTCTGCCGCCCGAATGTCCGCCAGCACCTCCCGGATGCCCGGCAGCAGCGACGCCTCGGTCAATGACGACAGCGATGCGACGTAGAGCGCATTTTTCTTCCCCGCCAGCGCCAGGCATTGTTTGTCGTCAAACGCCCCCTCTTTCCCACCGTGTCGCAGGATCCGCTGCAGGGATTCCATGCGGCTAATTCCCTTCAGCTCCTCGTTAAACACCTCATCGATAGTGATGCCGATCTCCTGCGCGACCGAACGCCAGGCGAGAAAGTGCAGATGTGCGGTATCGGTGATGACCCCATCAAGATCGAATACAACAGCTTCAGGCTTCATGGCTGGCCTCCGTGGTAGCGGTCCCATTAAAAGACGTAAGAAATTCCCTACGGGACAGTGCCTGCCGCTCCGATACGCATACCGTTTTTCCCCACAGGGTTAACGTGACGGGCGCGGTGGTCTCGATGGTTAAAACGTCATTTTCAAACGTGAAGCGCAGGCGAGCGTTCTGCCAGCGCAGCGGGAAGGCAAGTTTTCGCCAGTGAGCGGGTAGCTTCGGCGCAAGGTGCAGCTCGCCCTCAACAATCTGCATGCCGGCAAACCCCTGAATAACGCCGGACCAGATAGCCCCCGTGGCAGCGGCATGAATGCCGTCATCGCTGCTGTGCGGATCGTCGCCCAGATCGATAGCCACGCCAGCGCGCCAGAAGGCGTAGGCCCCTTCCGTATCGCCACAGCGGGCGGCCACAATGCCGTGAATGGCCTTGCTCAGCGAAGAGTCATGGATCGTACGTGGCTCGTAAAACGCCAGGTTGGCCGCGCACTGGGCGGGGGTAAATTTCTCCGGCAACAGATAGTTAAGCATCACCACGTCAGCCTGCTTGAGGATCTGCATCTCGTTAACTTCCGCGCGAGAGTAATCCAGCAGGATGGTCTGCTTACCCGCTTTGGCTTTATAGCGGCTTAAATCGATCGCCGGTTTCGCCATGAACGAATCGTCCTGCGGGATAACGCCCCCGGCGTCGGCTTCCGGCAGCCACAAGCGGGCCAGGAAGGTGGTCGCCTTCTCCATGAAGCAGGCATCTTCACGCTCAAACATCGACATAAACCGACATGCGCTGGCCACGTTGTACCAGGCCAGATAGTTGGTGTAGGCGTTGTTATTCACATGTTCGGTGTATTCGTCCGGCCCAATCACATCATGAATTTCCAGGCGCCCGTTAATCTCCGTAGCGCGGCCCATCCAGAACGTTGCCGTCTCTACCAGCAGGGTCAGCCCTTCATTGCGCATAAATGCGTCATCACGCGTGGCCTGCCAGTAGGCCACAACGGCCCAGGCAATGTCCGCCACGATGTGGTGTTCGGCCAGGGCGGAGGCCACTTTCTGCCGCATGCCCGTACGGATGTTGATGGCTGCAAACTCCGGCGTCTCCTCTTTGCCGCTTGCGGCGCTCTCCCACGGGAACAGCGCGCCCGGCCAGCCGTTGCGGCGGGCTTTTTCCCGTGCCCCGGCCAGGTTCAGCCAGCGATAGCGCAGCAGACTGCGGGCCACCTGCGGACGGGTGAAAAGATGGAAAGGCAGCATGAATATTTCGGTGTCCCAGAAGACGTGGCCTTTATACCCCTCGCCGGTCAAGCCCTTAGCGGCAATGCTGCTCCGCTCATCATGGGCTGGCGTCATGGTGGTCAGATGCCAGACGGCATAGTCCAGCGCCATCTGATCGTCAGGAGCTGCAGAAGCCACTTCCACCCGGGCGTCACGCCATACGTCTTCCCATGCGCAGGCTGAACTCTCCAGCAGCGAGGCATATCCCCTTGCCGCACAAACCTTGAGATCCGCCAGCACGCTGCGCGCGAAAGATTCCTGCGACAGGGCTTTATCGCTGCGATGGGCCACCCAGACCAACTTATCCAGCGTGACAGTGTCACCCTGCGGTATCGTCAGGGAATAGTGAGCAGAGAGCCGACGATTTTTAGCGGTAAAGCAGCTTTCGCTGTCGGCTGATAGCTGACAAAAAGCCGAGATAACAACGTCAGAGTCCCGGTCCTGTGTTTCATACACACCCTGCATATAGTGCTGGTCGAATACCCTGACTGAAATTTCATCCAGATGCTGACGGCCGGTATTGGTTTGTGTGGCATCAATACCGGTTTTCATCACCACCTGCGAGGCTGCGTCAAGCGGGGTGATCGCAAGCTGCATGGCCACAAGCGGCAGCTGATCGAGAGAGACAAAACGACGACTCTCCAGGCGATAGCGCTTTCCGTTGGGCGAGCGCCAGACAACGCGGCGATGCAGCTCGCCGTTGGCAAATGCCAGCTCGCGCTGCCACTCAAGAATGTCCCCGGACAGAAGGGTAAAATTCACCCCGTCCAGCTCAACCTCGATACCGGTGATATCGGGCAAATTGATCAGCTCAGTGGTCTCGTTACGTCCCGCCTGGTGATACAAGCCCGCAAGATACATCCCTCGGGTTTGCTGGGTGTAATCTTCTTCATGCGCAGCGCGAATGCCCATGTAGCCGTTACCGCATGCCATAGTGGATGCGTACTTATTCAGACTGTGCGGACAAAAGCCCGGATCGGTTAATACAGACACGCTCAGCATAATGTTACGCTTTCTCCTGTTTCTGCCGACTGATAAAGCGCCGCGACAAGCTGCTGAATCACCAGCCCCTGTTCAGCATCTGCAATCATTACGGGCTCTCCCTGCACGTGGCGGACAAAGGCCTCCATGCTGCGTAAATGGCGCTGATCGTCAGCCTCTTCACGCTGAATCAGGGTCTGTAACGCCCCGGCGTCATCCTGATAAATATGTGCCGGAAAAAGCGTCGCCCCCGCTTTTTCACCGCAAAACGCGACATTCATGATCGACTGCTCGCGGATATTCAGCGCAAACGAGGTGTCCAGACGCAAAATGCCGCCGCTGCAGAATTCGATGGTGCCAAACAGGGCATCTTCCACCGTAAACTGAGCAGGATCCCACTCGCCAAACTGGCCGCTGCTTTTCCGGGTTCCCAGCCTCTGGAAACCGTGCGCCGTGACCCTTTTGACCGCCGGGAAACCCAGCACGTACATCGCGGCATCCAGCATGTGAATACCAATGTCAATCAGCGGCCCACCGCCCTGCAGCGCTTTATTGGTGAAGACGCCCCAGCCCGGCACGCCGCAGCGCCGCAGCGCCTGCGCCGAGGTGAAGTAGATTTCGCCCAGCGTTCCGTTCATCACGGCCTCGCGCAGCAGCTGCGTATCGAGCGCAAAGCGGTGATGGAAGTCATATGCCAGCACTTTGCCCGCCTTGCGGGCAGCGATCCGCATCTCGTCGGCCTCTTGCGGCGTCATGGCAGGCGGTTTTTCGCACATCACATGACAGCCGGCCTCCAGCGCTGCCATCACATGCTCAAAATGGAATCGGTTTGGCGAACAAACGCTCACCACGTCCGGCTTAACCGCCTCCAGCATGGCGCACGCGTCCTGCCACGCCGACGGTATGGCATGGCGCTCCGCAAAAGCCTGTGCCTGTTCGAGGCGGCTGTCCATGACAGCCACCATCTGAACATCACTGCGCGTGGCGTAATACGAGGCATGCACTTTGTCCGCAACCTGCCCGGCGCCAATGATGGCGACGCGCAGTGGCGACGTTGTTGAAGCACTCATCACGCTCGTGATCCTTAGCATTCGCGTAAATAAGTGAGTGAATCCCGGTAAGCCTGAGCGGGATCCTCAGCGCGCACGCGACACTCGTATACCACATAGCCCTGGTAATTATCCGCACGCAACTGATTGAACAGACTGGCAAAATCGAGGCTACCGCTTCCCGGCTGGTAACGGTGATTATCGGCGATATGCACATGGCCCAGCAGATCGCGATGCTGATGCAGCGCCTCCGTCAGCGAATCTTCTTCAATGTTCATATGATAGAAATCGCCGATGATCTGCACATGCTTGAGGCCATTCTCTTCGATATAGCGTCGTGCGTCAGCCAGAGTGTTGATCATGTGATCCTGATAGCGGTTCAGCGGCTCCAGGTAGACGGTGGTTCCGGTGCGCGCGGCCACCTCTTCCAGCCAGCGCAGCGACGCACTCACCGCTTTGCGGTCGCCTTCCAGGCTGCGTGGAGAGGTCATCGGCGGCAAACGGAAGGTAAACATTCCCCAGGCTGCAGGCACGATAATGCCCTTGCCGCCCACTTCGGCCAGGGCTTCCAGAATGCGTTCAATCTGGGCTAAACCGTTCAGACGACGCTCTTCGATAAAGTCACCAATCCAGCCATCGTATCCGCCGCAGGCGGTCGTGACCGGCAGGCCGGTGGCCTTAATCGCCGCTTTCACCTCGGCGAGATTTTCCACCAGCAGCTTGCCGTCAATCTCATAGCCATCAAAACCCATCGCCTTGATGTACTCGAATTTCTCCATGATAGTGACCGGGAAAAAGGCCTGATTTTGTGTTGCGATTTTCATGAGTTGCTTTCCTTAGCTTAAAAAGTGACGCCCATTTTGATGCTCAGTTCCGGATGCTGATCCACATATTTCATGTAGCTTTCAGCGCTGGTGGTGAAGGTCACAACCGGGTCGATCAGATCTTCACAATTCAGATAACCGTTCATCAGCAGTTCCCAGCAGGTCTCTTCGATACGCTTGCGGCTCCAGCGCGGGTAATCCGGGTTTGGCTCACTGCAGGCGCGGGAGAAGACAATCTTCGCGTTGTTGAAATGCGCTTCACGCCCCAGGTTAAAGCCTGCTGAGAACGGTTTAGCGAACGCAACGTAGGAGATAGTGCCGCCGTAGGCGAGGCCGCGCAGCGCGGACTGCAGCGCATCGGCAAAGCCGCTGGTCTCGATGATCACGTCTGCGCCCTGCTTTCCGGTCAGCTTTTTAATTTCCAGACCAACGTCTGTGCCGATTGGGTTCAGGCAGTGGTCCGCACCGTGACGACGGGCGATCTCGCAGCGGTGTTCGATCGGATCAACGCCGATAACAACTGACGCGCCCGCTTTTTTCGCCAGCTGAATCGCAATCTGTCCGATGGCTCCCAGGCCGACCACGACAACAAAGTCGCCCACGCGGACGTTGGCATCACGCACGCCGCTCATGGCAAACTGTGCCGGATCGTAGCAGACGGCGTTCTTCCACGAGGCGCCCTGCGGCATTTTGCGCAGCTTGTAGTTGTTGACGGCATTCACGATAACCGTCTCCTGCAGCGGACCGTAGCAGCAAACGCGATCGCCAGTCTGGTATTCCGTGACGTCCGCACCGCATTCGATAATGTCGCCAACAATCATGTTGCCCAGCTGGAACTTACCGAACTCGATACCGCGCGCTGCGCCCTCTTCACGCGGCGTGAACATCTGCCACTCCGCGTTGAATTCTTCATCGATAAACGGGCTTGCGGCGCGGAAATCGACCACTTCAGTGCCGTGCTTCGGGGCACCAAAGCGGGCACGAATTTTCACTTCATGTGCTTCCACAGCACGATCTTCATATTCCACCAGCGCCGCCACGCGTGGCGCTGTCGCAACTAATTTTTTCATGATTGACTCCTTGTTAAAATTGGCCGCCTCAGCCCTTCACGCCACCGGCGGTCAAACCACTTTTAATAAAACGTTCAGACATGGCGTACATGATGACCACCGGAAGTGCCGTCACCAGCGATGCCGCCATCATGCGACCCCAGATATAATCGGGTGTGCTAAAGAGCGTGTTCAGCCCGACCGGCAAGGTGAAGTTGCTGGCGCTGGACAGGAAAATGGACGCAAACAGATAGTCGTTCCACGCCACCATGAAGCAGTAAACAAACACCGATACGAGCCCGGATATCGCCAGCGGTACGGTAATACGGAAGATGATTTGCAGGCGGTTAAGGCCGTCCATCATCGCGGCCTCTTCTATTTCGTCCGGAATGGTGTCGAAGTAGCTGCGCAGCATGAACACCGCCGTCGGTAACGTCTGCGTCACCATGGTGATAATCAGCGCCAGCTCGGTGTCGTAGATCCCCAGCGCGGTGATGATTTTGAACAACGGCACCACCAGCAAGATGCCGGAGAACATGTAGACGGTGTAAAAACTCGCGTTGATCGTCGTGCGGCCCTTAAAGCGCAGCTTGGACAAGGCGTAAGCGCCCAGCGTACCGAGAAACACGGCAATCACCGATGAGGTCAGCGACACCACCATGCTGTTTCGGAAGTAATCCACAAACGGGAAGATCAGCGGGTTAAAGATGTCGATGTAATGCTGAAGCGTCCACGCCTGCGGCAGAATGGTCGGGTGGAGCGAGATCGCCTCTTTGGCGCTCTTGAATGACGTCATCAGCATCACGAAGAACGGGAAGAGCGTGATGATCAGAAATACCGCCAACCCGAGATAAAAACCAATACGGCTCAGTACGCGTTTATTTGTTGCCATTGAGGTTCACCCTTTTTCTGGTCAGCAGAATCACAGCGAAGATGATCACGAACAGCACCACAGAAATGGCCGCTGCTTTACCCAAGTCGTTGAAAGCGAAAGCGGTTTTGTAAAGATAGACGCCCAGAATATCGACCTTCGTGGTCAGCAGGTAGACGTCAGCAAACATGTAGAACATCCAGATGGTGCGAAGCGTGACCACCGTGGCCAGCACCGGCATAATCGCGGGCAGCGTGACGATCCGAAAACGTTGCCAGGCATTCGCGCCGTCCATTTCCGCCGCTTCATACAGGGATTTATCAATGGTCTGTAAAATCGCCAGGAATGAGATAAATGCGTACGGGAAGTAACGCCAGATCGCGAACAGCACCACCAGTACGAAGCTGCTGTTCGGGTTGTCGAACCATAGCGGCGCCTGGTCATACAGATGCAACAGGTCTACGCCCAGATAGTTCACGATGCCGTAGCCGTTGTTGAACATGTATTTCCAGGCAAACACCAGCGAAATAGACGGCGTGACGTAGGATAAAATCACCAGTGAACGTGCCGTCTTACGCAGGCGAAACTCGCGATTAAAGAAGATGGCCACGGCCAGCCCCAGCACCGTGCTGCCAATCACCACCAGCGCGGTGTACCAGAAGGTCATCCACAGCGAGTGCCAGAAAGCGGCATCGCCGAGGATGCGAATGTAATTGTCCAGGCCGACAAACACGGCGCTAATGCGCGGATTGAGCGGCAAGCGTAAAAAACTGATTTCAATATTGGAAATCATTGGCCAGGCCACCAGGCCCCCCAGCAGAATCAGGCTGGGGGCCAACAGCAGCATGGCGAAAGGCATATCTGAACGACCAGAAAACAACGTCTTCATAATTTCCTTCCGCAGAGCGCTCCTATCGTTGTGTAATGAGATCAGTCAGTCGCTTCTGGCTGCTGCTTAACGTTGTGTTAAGGTCCTTCTGCCCCACCGTGACGTTATGCACCATGGAGCTGATAATGCCGGAGCCCGTCACGTCGCCCATGCGGGTGAAGTTTTTATCCCCAACCGCGCCAAACACCTGCACGTTCGGGAACTGTGCGATCAGCTCATAAGGCAACTGCCCAAACGCTTTAATCACGTCGTTGTTTTTCCAGGTATCCGTGCCCACCACCCCTTTGTTTACCGGCAGCGCCGCGCCCGGCGACATCATGACCCAGTCCGTCGCGTTTTGAGCCCGTTCCATCCAGGTAACAAACTTCTCGGCCGCTTTGGTCTCCTCTTCGGTTTGTCCGGTGGTGATCGTCAGCGAGGTGATCATGCCGTACACCGCCGATGAGTTTTCAGTCGGGACAACGAAGCCCAGGTTGGCAGGGTTTCCGTCCTTGTAGACGGCGGGCAGGATGTAGGTGGAGTAAACCGCCATCGGCGCAGAACCGTTCATGAAGGCGTCTTTGATCTCCATAACATCGTTCGAACCCGGCATGGTGGTCGCAGCCAGCGCTTTATAAAACGCCAGCGCTTTGGCCATTTCCGGGGTATCGATGTCGACATTCCCTTTTGCATCAAACACGTTCGCGCCACCGGAAAGGGCAAACTGAGAGAACGACTGTTCGGTCATCACGCTTTCCGCAGTCGGTAACGCGATGCCGTAATGTTTTTTAGCCGGGTCGTTCAGGCGCTGGCTGGCTTGCAGAAGCTGTTCCCAGTTATGCGGCTCCTCAATGCCCGCCGCGGCCAGCACATCTTTGTGGTACCACACGCCGGAGAGCCAGGCGCTGATCGGCACGCCCGTCCAGGCTGCGCCGTCTTCCGTGCGGACAACGCGCAAGATGCCGTCATAGAAGGTGTTTTCCCCCACCGCCTTAATTGCTTCAGCGATTGCGTTACGATCAAGAAGCTGTTCTTTATCCATCACTTTTGCATAGTCATGACTGACCTCAATCACTTCAGGCAGCGCGCCGGTTCGCGCCAGCGTAATCACCTTAGTGTTGTAGGCATCCTCTTCTACCGGTACCTGTTTTATCGTGATGCCCGGGTTCTCTTTCTCGAATTTTTCGATCAGTTTCGTAATAACGGCCTGACGCTCCTGCTCTACCGACGAGTGCATAAACTCAATGGTGACAGAGGACGCTTTGTCATCCTTACAGCCTGATAACAGGGCGCACGAAACCAGTGCTGATATCAGCACAATTCTGGGTATTTTCATGTTTAAGGTCCTTTTTAGTTTTCTTTAATCCACAATACCTGCCATGGATTTAGGATCAGAGTCGTGTCGGTAATATCTTTTCCGCTAATCAATTCCCTTCCCGAGTGAATATCGGACTCAACCGTTTGAGAATTATCACTGAAATTAAACAACGCTGTTATTTTATCACCACAATCCGCCACGCGGACAATTTTTAAAACATGCTTTCCTGACGTACTGAAATAAGCCTCACTGTCAGGATGGAATGCTTTTTCCGCCCGGCGCAATACGATTAACTGACTTAACGCACTGTAAACCTGATAACGGAGACTATTTTTATCTTCAAGCGCGCAATCAATTTGACCCGCGGCATATTTCTCACGATTTATCGCACGGTTATATCCAAGACGCTCTACGCCATCATAATCATTACGGGAGCCGAGAATACTTTGAATATAAACCGCAGGCACACCGGGGAAGCTTAACAGGACAGCATGGGCCAGAATAAACCGGGCAATGCGTTCGCTATCATGACTTTCTCGCGTACTTAAGGCATCCAGATAGGTCACGTTAATTTCATACGGGCTTCGTGTGCCATCCGGGTTATTTTTCCAGTTAACCAACGCACCTTCGGTCTGGAGCTTTTCTACAAGCGAGAGGATCTCCGACTCAGGTAATATTCCGCGTAATGGGTTAAGACCAATGCCATCATGCGAGGCCAGGAAGTTGAACCAGGTCGTTTTTGTGGAAGGCAACGCCAGCGACGCCGCCCACTCGCTCAGCGTGCGCACATCCTGACAATGCACCGCATGCAGCACCAGCGGGGGCAACGAGAACTGATAAACCATCTGCGCTTCATTTTCGCCGTCACCGAAGTAAGAGACGTTATCTTTATGCGGAACGTTCGTCTCGGTGATAATCACCGTGCCGGGGGCAACCGCCTCGGTAATGGCGCGGAAAAGCTGGATGAGCTGGTGGGTTTGCTCAAGGTGAATGCAGCTCGTTCCCGGTATTTTCCACATGAATCCTACGGCATCCAGTCGAATATACCGCGCCCCTTCAATAAGGTAATGCAGCAGCACGTCGACCATCGCAATCAGCACCTGCGGAGAGGCGAAGTTGAGATCAACCTGGTCCTCACTGAAGGTGGTCCACAAATGTCGTACGCTGCCATCATGAAGCGTGAAAGGCGTAAGAAGCGGTAAGGCACGCGGACGCGTCACCGCGGATAAATCTGTTTCAGGATCGACAGAAATAAAGAAATCATCATACCCCGGCATTTGCTTCAGGTAATTAGCAAACCAGGCACTTTTGGCCGACATATGATTGCAGACGAAATCAAACATCAAACTGGTTGATTGCTTTAATTCAGAAACGTCTCGCCATGTTCCCGTTTCAGGCGCAACTTCATGATAATCAATTACAGAAAATCCATCGTCCGAAGACCACGGATAAAAAGGCAAAAGATGGGCATGAGAAAAAGAATGCGAAAGCCATTTGTTATAAAAACGTGTAAAAACAGGGAGTGCTTTCTCCCCTTTCGCGGAAAACTGATCGGCATAGGTTATCAGAACGATATCTTTTTCATCCCAGCCCATTTTACGCCTTTCCGTAATAACAGAGGCGGCCTTTTCAATATTTTCCAGCAGCATATGAAGATGTGCTTCAGAAAACGTTTTTCCATAAACAAGGTTAATGAGTGCTTTAATTTTTTCGTTCACTTGATTTTCCATGGTAGCGGTCCCACGGAATGGCAATCTACTCCCATGAAAAATATCTGTCAACGGACCGGGCAGGAGAAAAATGCGATTGCAAAGCAGCTCAGCGCAATATTGTGAGCTGCCGCAAAGAAAGCAGGTGAAATGAGGAAGTGCGGGTCATCATCGCCAGCCCCTCTCCAGGAAGAGAAAGAGCTGCTGCGAGCGGAAACTACTGGGATAAGTAGCGGCGCGACAGCCGTTTCGCCACCTTTTGCAACAGCGGTTCGAGCGCCACGGCCAGTACCATTCTGACCGGCTTGCGGGCAACCGATTTAATCGCCCACCCCGCTACCCCAGCCGGACCGTAACGTAACGCGGTCATCAGGACCAGCTTACCTGCGATTTTCAGGCCGGGTTTTACCTTCTGACCGGCCTGATGCCAGTGTTGTTTCATCTCTTTTCTCTCTTAAAGCTGACGGAAACGACTTCTCAGCGTAAAGGTATCGGATGTGACATAACGTTCCATTTCCCGTAACCGCTTCTCACCTGCGGCGAGTTGCGCATCCACAGCATTGAGGAGATCGCTGCTGGTGGGAGCGCCTTCCGCCGCCAGTTCTCCCTCCGGCATCGGGTCAAGCACAAACGACAACACGATGTACGCAACCAGGGTAATAAATGCCAGACCAAAGAAGATCGACAGCACCGTCACCACGCGAACCAGCTTAACCGGGACGTCAAGATAGTGAGCCAGCCCGGCGCAGACGCCGCGCACCATGCCCTGCTGTGGAATTCGCCACAGCTTTTTGTTCAAATTCAGTCCAGACATTAACGGTCCCTCCAGTTTGGATGTTCAGCATCCAGGATGGCTTCCAGCGCCTGAATGCGTTCACGCATTTTGTTCGCCTCATCGGAGAGCTGTATCAGACGCTGTTGTTCACTCTGGGAAAGTTCGCCCCGTGAGGAACGGTTGCTGTAGTGCAGCCATAACCAAATCGGCAAAACGAACAGCACGAAAATCGTCAGGGGAATAGCCAGAAAAAGCGCGCTCATGTGTACTCCTTGTCTTACGATGCGGCACGTTCAGGTGCCGCAGGCATTATTATTGGTTGTCTTGCTTCATTTTGGCTTTCAGTGCCGCCAGCTGCTCGCTGATTTCATCATCGGCCTTGAGATCAGCGAACTGTTGATCCAGTGACTTCTGCTTACCGATGCCGTGGCTTTCGGCTTCCGCTTCCATCTGGTCGATACGACGCTCAAACGATTCAAAACGGGCCATCGCTTCATCCAGCTTACCGCTGTCGAGCTGGCGACGCACGTCGCGGGAAGAGCTTGCCGCCTGGTGACGCAGAGTCAGCGCCTGCTGACGCGCGCGGGTTTCGCTCAGCTTGTTTTCCAGCTCGCCAATCTCTTTCTTCATGCGGGTGAGCGTGTCATCCACCAGGGTCACTTCATGCTCGAGCGTCGCGACCATGTCTGCCAGCTTCTGTTTTTCGATCAGCGCCGCACGGGCCAGATCCTCTTTGTCTTTGCGCAGCGCGAGTTCTGCTTTTTCCTGCCATTCGTTCAGTTGAACGGTGGCCTGTTCAATACGACGCGTAAGCTGTTTTTTCTCAGCCAGCGCGCGGGCGGAGGTAGAGCGGACTTCAACCAGCGTGTCTTCCATCTCCTGAATCATCAGACGCACCAGCTTCTGCGGATCTTCCGCTTTCTCCAGCAGTGAGTTGATGTTGGCGTTCACGATGTCGGCAAAACGAGAAAAAATACCCATAATTGACTCCTCATAGTTCTGTTATCGGGCGATGCCCTGCTGTACAAATAATACAAATCTCATGCCAACTTTTATCTTATTGATTTAACAGGCCATGATTGATTTTCATGCAGTGAAGAACTATTCTTACCTGGTGAATATCGCTAAGGAGTGGTTAATTTCATCATGCCCGGATACAAAGACAATTTACTCGGCGAAGCAAACAGTTTTCTTGAGGTGCTGGAACAGGTTTCTCGCCTGGCGCCGCTCAATAAACCGGTGCTGATTATCGGCGAGCGCGGTACGGGTAAGGAACTCATCGCCAACCGTCTGCACTACTTATCCGGGCGCTGGGACGGCCCCTTCATTTCCCTTAACTGCGCGGCGCTGAATGAAAACCTGCTCGATACCGAGCTCTTCGGCCATGAGGCGGGCGCGTTTACCGGCGCCCAGAAACGCCATCCTGGACGCTTTGAGCGCGCCGACGGCGGTACGCTGTTTCTTGATGAGCTTGCCACCGCGCCCATGCTGGTGCAGGAGAAACTGCTGCGCGTGATTGAGTACGGCGAGCTGGAGCGCGTCGGCGGTAGCCAGCCGCTGCAGGTGAACGTGCGCCTGGTGTGCGCCACTAACGCCAACCTGCCGGAGAGGGTGGCAGAGGAAAAATTCCGTGCCGACCTGCTCGACCGCCTGGCCTTTGACGTCGTGCAGCTTCCTCCGCTGCGCGAGCGAAGAAGCGACATTATGCTGCTGGCAGACCAGTTTGCGATTCAGATGTGCCGCGAGCTCGGACTGCCGCTGTTCCCCGGCTTCAGCGATTATGCACGGGAGACGATGCTCGCGTACCACTGGCCAGGCAATATCCGCGAGCTGAAAAACGTCGTGGAGCGTTCCGTCTATCGCCACGGCAGCAGCGAGACGGAGCTGGACAACATCATTATCGATCCTTTTCAGCGCAGCGCCCCGACCTTGCCCGCACCAGCATCTCCAGGCGACGCCCCTGCTCTTCCCCTTGATCTGCGCCAGTTCCAGCACGACCAGGAGAAACAGCTGCTGGAGCAAAGCCTGAAGATGGCGAAATACAACCAGAAACGGGCGGCTGAACTGCTGGGTTTGACCTACCATCAGTTAAGGGCATTGCTTAAAAAACATCAAATGCGCTAACAATATCAGCATTTAACAGCAGACATTTTACAAAACCAAGCCTGGATAACTGCTCCACTCCTTAGGACAACATACAATGCCATTCAATAATAAAAACATACTTATTACTTTCCTATCCCTCTGCTCATTTCAGACTTATGCCGCACAATGCACAGCGGAAACTTTCGCTAAAAACAAATTGAACAACCTCATCCTCCTGAACCAGCAGACAAGAACCGAAATCCCTAAGTCAGTCGAAATCACTGTTGATAGCCCTGATGGGTATATCCGCGCATCGGCTCAAAGCAACTTTGATCAATGCGGTGAACTCACTGGCAGCAGTGTTAAAGAGGTCAAAACCTCACCGGGACCGAAAAATGTTTTCACGACTATCAATGAAATTCAGTTAAACAGAACGGAATTTGGCTGGCGCATTCAGTTGGATGCGAACGGCGTAATAGTCGATAATAACAGTCAGAAGGCCACACAATTATATCGGCAGACGCTGGAGGGGATGTACCAGCTGAACAACAATGGACTTATCAGCCACGTGGTTAATCGTTCGATTATTGCGGCCACAAAACCAGGAGATAAAGATAAAACCACAGTGGGCGCAATAGACTACGTATTCAATTCATCAGGGTTGCTGGCAAGGGTGGTAAGCAAAGGAAGTTTGGCGATAGATAACTATACAACTGTATACAGCTATGATGACAATGATCGCCTGATCAAAACCGAGTCCCC
Organism: Enterobacter sp. fkY84-1; assembly: GCF_052974705.1. Taxonomy (NCBI): domain Bacteria; kingdom Pseudomonadati; phylum Pseudomonadota; class Gammaproteobacteria; order Enterobacterales; family Enterobacteriaceae; genus Enterobacter; species Enterobacter sp. fkY84-1. The sequence continues at coordinate 2,602,819 of NZ_CP169393.1, forward strand.
CTCAACCATAGAAGAGTATACCTACGATAACGAGGGCCGTGATCTGTCCCTGAGCAAGACCCAGACGTATTTCACCATTGAAAAAAAACTGACAACGTGTGAGGAGTGGAACTCGCATGGAGAATGCACACGCGCCAATATGGATACCACGATTGTCCCAGCCGATCGGACGGGTAAACAGTATGTGGAAAAACATAAGGCCGTGATGACGACGAAATATGAATACTGGAACTGACCATTCAACCCGCCAAATAGGGTAGCCAAAATGGTATTGGAATCGAAATTGATGTTCGTGGTGTACCTGACTTCAGTAAATGTGGTGTGAGATGAAAATCATAATATTCGTTGTTTTACTTATTGCCAGTTTTATCCTCGTCCCGGACAGCTGGATTAATGATGTTTTCATGCAACATATCCAGATATCAGGCGATGGTGAAGAAGCCATGAATAACTATGATTTCACAGCAATTCTGATCAATTTTGGTCTGTCTGCAATGATAGCGTTTGTACTGATGATGCTTATGAAAGTGCTGAAAAAATGAACCAGGGTGGCAGGTACGCACGTAACAACAAAGTGAGCATTTTTACTCTATGCTATTTAGACTGTTCGTATGCCATTGCCTTACCCGTACTTGATCTGCTCTCAGATCTGGTGATAAACGGCCGCATTTTACCGGCTATTTTTCTTCAGAAAGTATGATCCCAGATCTGATAGCGACAACATGTCTTCCTGTCATTCACGGCATACATTCACAAGCTTGATGCTATCCGCCGAAGCGAATCCTTCGTTTATAGCGAGTCAGATACGCCACGAAAATGCTAAGATAGTCCATGAGGTATATTCAAAGTGGATTGCAGGTATGAACGTGCATCGGGTTGTGACGCTGAGTGACCGACTGCAAACGTTACTGCCCCCATTATGCCCTCAGGCTTAAACGATACTGGATAATGTCGTTTAAAATTAGTAGGATAGCCACTTCATATTTAATACCTTAAAAATTATGCGTCTGGTTTTATCGTCCTTTTTTGCACTTGGTCTGTTTAGCAGCCAGGCCTTTGCCGCGCCCGGGCAAACGCCGCAGCCTGACATTCGTGACAGCGGCTTCGTCTATTGCGTAAGCGGCCAGGTGGATACCTTCAACCCGCAAAAAGCGGGCAGCGGCCTGATTGTGGATACCCTTGCCGCGCAGCTTTACGATCGTCTGCTGGATGTAGACCCGTACACTTACCGTCTCGTGCCCGAGCTTGCGGAAAGCTGGGAAGTGCTGGATAACGGCGCAACCTACCGTTTTCACCTGCGCGATGATGTTGCGTTTCAGCGCACGCCGTGGTTTACCCCCTCGCGCAAGCTGAATGCGGATGACGTGGTCTTCACCTTCCAGCGTATCTTCAACCGCAATCACCCGTGGCATAACGTTAACGGCAGCAATTTCCCCTATTTCGACAGCCTGCAGTTTGCCGACACAGTGAAAAGCGTGCGCAAGCTGGACAACCGCACGGTTGAATTCACGCTGACGCGCCCGGATGCCTCATTCCTGTGGCATCTGGCAACCCACTATGCGTCCGTCATGTCGGCCGAATACGCGGCGAAGCTGACGAAAAAAGATCGTCAGGAACTGCTCGATCGTCAGCCGGTCGGCACCGGTCCGTTCCAGCTGGCCGAATACCGCGCCGGGCAATATATTCGTCTGCAGCGCCACGAACATTTCTGGCGGGGTACGCCGCTGATGCCGCAGGTGGTGGTCGATCTGGGTTCCGGCGGGACGGGACGTCTGTCAAAACTGCTCACCGGGGAATGTGACGTGCTTGCCTGGCCTGCCGCCAGCCAGCTCACGATTTTGCGCGACGATCCGCGCCTGCGTCTGACGCTACGCCCGGGGATGAACATCGCGTATCTGGCCTTTAACACCGATAAGCCGCCGTTGAATAACCCTGCCGTTCGTCACGCCCTTGCGTTGGCTATCAACAACCAGCGCCTGATGCAGTCGATTTATTACGGTACGGCGGAAACCGCCGCCTCAATTTTACCGCGCGCCTCGTGGGCCTACGACGGTGAGGCTAAAATTACGGAATACAATCCGGCAAAAGCGCGTGAACAGCTGAAAGCGCTGGGCGCAGAAAACCTTACGCTGCAGCTTTGGGTGCCGACCAGTTCCCAGGCGTGGAACCCGAGCCCGCTCAAGACCGCCGAACTGCTGCAGGCGGATATGGCACAGGTGGGCGTGAAAGTGATCATCGTACCGGTAGAGGGCCGTTTCCAGGAGGCGCGCCTGATGGACATGAATCATGATTTAACCCTGACCGGCTGGGCCACTGACAGTAACGATCCGGACAGCTTCTTCCGGCCGCTGCTGAGCTGTGCGGCGATAAACTCGCAGACCAACTACGCCCACTGGTGTAACCGGGAGTTTGACGCCGTGCTGCAAAAAGCGCTGGCTTCCCAACAGCTGGCCTCGCGCATCGACGCCTATGATGAAGCGCAGAAGATCTTAGCCCAGGAACTCCCGGTGCTGCCGCTGGCCTCTTCCCTGCGCCTTCAGGCGTATCGCTATGATATTAAAGGCCTGGTGCTGAGCCCGTTTGGCAACGCCTCGTTCGCCGGCGTGTCGCGTGAAAAAGAACAAGAGGTGAAAAAACCATGATTATTTTTACCTTGCGCCGGCTCCTTTTGCTGCTGGTGACGCTCTTTTTCCTGAACTTTGTCGGCTTTAGCCTGAGCTATTTCACGCCCCACGCCCCGCTCCAGGGATCGTCGCTGTGGGATGCCTGGCTCTTCTGGTTTAACGGCCTGCTGCACTGGGATTTCGGCGTGTCCAGCATTAACGGGCAGCTGATTTCCGAGCAGTTGAAAGAGGTTTTCCCGGCCACGATGGAGCTGTGCATTCTGGCCTTCGGGTTTGCCCTGATGGTCGGGATCCCCGTGGGCATGCTGGCCGGGATATATCGCAACAAATGGCAGGATAAGTTTATCAGCGCCCTCGCCCTGCTCGGCTTCTCCATCCCGGTCTTCTGGCTGGCGCTTCTGCTGACGCTTTTCTTCTCGCTGACAATGGGCTGGCTACCGGTTTCTGGCCGTTTTGACCTGCTCTACACGGTTAAATCGGTGACGGGCTTTGCCATCATCGACGCGTGGCTGTCTGATTCGGTGTGGCGTCACGAGATGATCGTCAGCGCCCTGCGCCATATGGTATTGCCGGTGCTGACGCTGGCGGTTGCGCCAACAACCGAAGTGATCCGCCTGATGCGCCTGAGCACCATCGAGGTGTTTGACCAGAACTATGTCAAAGCCGCCGCCACGCGCGGACTGTCGCGTCTGACCATCCTGCGCCGCAACGTCCTGCACAACGCGCTGCCGCCGGTTATTCCGCGTCTGGGATTACAGTTTTCCACCATGCTCACGCTGGCCATGATCACCGAGATGGTCTTTAGCTGGCCTGGCCTCGGACGGTGGCTGATTAACGCTATCCGCCAGCAGGACTACGCCGCGATTTCCGCAGGCGTGATGGTGATTGGTTCGCTGGTGATTATTGTCAACGTGTTGTCCGATATTTTGGGTGCCATGGCCAACCCATTGAAGCATAAGGAATGGTATGCCTTACGATAGCGTATACAGTGAAAAGCGCACGCCCGGTGTGCTGCGTACCGTGTGGCGTAAATTCTATGGCGATACCACGGCAATGATCGGCCTTTATGGCTGTGCCGGTCTGGTGTTGCTGTGCGTCTTTGGCTCCTGGTTTGCGCCGTACGGCATTGACCAGCAATTCCTTGGCTATCAGCTGCTGCCGCCGTCCTGGTCCCGCTACGGGGAAGTCTCCTTCTTCCTGGGAACGGACGACCTCGGACGTGACGTGTTGAGCCGCCTGCTGAGCGGTGCGGCCCCGACGGTGGGCGGCGCGTTTGTGGTGACGCTCGCGGCCACGATCTGCGGGCTGGCGCTGGGTATTTTTGCGGGATCCACGCATGGCCTGCGCTCGGCGGTGCTTAACCACATTCTGGATACGCTGCTGTCGATTCCGTCACTGCTGCTGGCGATCGTTGTGGTTGCCTTTGCCGGTCCGCACCTGTCGCATGCCATGTTCGCCGTCTGGCTGGCTATCCTGCCCCGCATCGTGCGCTCGGTTTACAGCATGGTGCATGACGAGCTGGAAAAAGAGTATGTCGTCGCTGCGCGTCTGGACGGCGCGACCACCTTCAACATCCTGTGGTTTGCCGTGCTGCCTAACATCGCGTCCGGGATGGTCACCGAGATCACCCGCGCCCTGTCGATGGCGATTCTGGACATCGCGGCGCTCGGCTTTCTCGACCTCGGCGCGCAGCTGCCGTCGCCTGAATGGGGTGCGATGCTCGGTGACGCGCTGGAGTTAATTTACGTGGCGCCGTGGACGGTTATGCTGCCGGGTGCGGCCATTATGGTGAGCGTGCTGCTGATCAACCTGCTGGGCGACGGTATTCGCCGTGCAATTAACGCGGGGGTGCAATAATGCCGCTTCTTGATATTCGCAACCTCACCATTGAATTCAAAACCGGTGAAGGCTGGGTTAAAGCCGTCGATCGCATCAGTATTACCCTCGCGGAAGGTGAAATCCGCGGGCTGGTGGGGGAATCCGGCTCAGGCAAAAGCCTGATCGCCAAAGCCATCTGCGGCGTGGCGAAAGAAAACTGGCGCGTGACCGCCGACCGTATGCGGTTTGATGATATCGACCTGCTGCGCCTCTCTCCCCGCGAACGGCGTAAGCTGGTCGGTCATAACGTCTCGATGATTTTCCAGGAGCCGCAGTCCTGTCTCGACCCGTCCGAACGCGTGGGCAAACAGCTGATGCAGAACATCCCCGGCTGGACCTATAAAGGCCGCTGGTGGCAGCGCGTTGGCTGGCGCAAGCGTCGTGCCATTGAGCTTTTACACCGCGTCGGGATCAAAGATCACAAAGATGCGATGCGCAGCTTCCCGTACGAGTTGACCGACGGTGAATGTCAGAAAGTGATGATTGCCATCGCGCTGGCAAATCAGCCGCGTTTGCTGATTGCGGATGAACCGACGAACGCGATGGAACCCACCACGCAGGCGCAAATCTTCCGCCTGCTGTCGCGTCTCAACCAGAACAACAACACCACCATTTTGCTGATCAGCCATGACCTGCAAATGCTCAGCAAATGGGCGGATAAAATTGACGTGATGTACTGCGGACAAACGGTCGAAACCGCGCCGAGTGAAGACCTGATCACCGCGCCGCACCACCCGTATACGCAGGCGCTAATCCGCGCTATTCCCGATTTTGGCAGCGCCATGCCGCATAAGAGCCGCCTGAATACCCTGCCCGGGGCGATTCCGCTGCTGGAATCATTGCCGATAGGCTGTCGTCTGGGGCCGCGATGCCCGTATGCTCAGCGTAAATGTATCGAGACGCCACGCCTGACCGGGGCCAAAAATCATCTTTACGCCTGTCATTTCCCGCTGAACATGGAGAGAGAGTGAAATGGTCGAAACCTTGCTGGAAGTCCGCAACCTGAGTAAGACCTTTCGCTACCGCACGGGGCTGTTTCATCGTCAAACTGTCGACGCGGTAAAACCGCTCAGCTTTACCCTGCGTGAAAAACAGACCCTGGCGATCATCGGCGAGAACGGTTCCGGGAAATCGACCCTGGCGAAAATGCTTGCCGGCATGGTTGAGCCCACGGCTGGCGAAGTATTGATTGACGATCACCCTCTGACGTTCGGGGATTACTCTTTCCGCAGCCAGCGCATCCGCATGATCTTCCAGGATCCGTCGACCTCGCTCAACCCACGCCAGCGCATTTCGCAGATCCTCGATTTTCCGCTGCGTCTGAACACCGACCTGGAGCCCGAGGCGCGCCGCAAGCGTATCTTCGAAACCCTGCGCATGGTTGGGCTATTACCGGACCACGAAAGCTACTACCCACACATGCTGGCCCCCGGCCAGAAACAGCGTCTGGGTCTGGCGCGTGCGTTGATTTTGCGCCCGAAAGTGATTATTGCTGACGAAGCGCTTGCCTCGCTGGATATGTCGATGCGTTCGCAGCTGATTAACCTGATGCTGGAGCTGCAGGAAAAACAGGGCATCTCGTATATCTACGTCACCCAGCATCTGGGGATGATGAAGCACATCAGCGATCAGGTGATGGTTATGCACCAGGGTGAAGTGGTCGAACGCGGCAGCACGGCGGATGTGATGGCCTCCCCGCTTCACGAGCTGACAAAACGGCTGATAGCCGGGCATTTCGGTGAAGCATTGACGGCCGATGCGTGGCGCAAAGACCGGTAAAGAAACGTTGCACCGCTTAATAAGGATTAAATAGCCTTAATACGCTGTTTAATCCTTAACTTTTTCATCTCCATAGCTGCTCCATATTCTCAGCAAAATACATCAACAGTTCTTCTCCAGAATAACCGGACATTACGGAGGAGAAGAAATGAACAACGCCACTTACGTTCTCAAATATACCGAGTACCTCATCAGAAAATGTCGTTCATTTTTAATGACGGACCTGTATTTTCATACTGTTAGGCTCAAGAAAACATCGGGGAAGCACCCTGACATTAAATCACCCACGACGTTGAGTGAAAAAATATGTCATCGTCTGGTCTATGACCACAATAACATCTATACCCTGCTTGCCGATAAACTCGCCGTTCGGGAATACGTAATCTCCAGAACAACGCGTGCGAAAACGGTGCCATTACTTGGCGTGTACAGCAAGGTGTCCCAGATTGATTTTTCGACGCTCCCTGAAAAATTCGTCCTTAAGTGCAACCATGACAGTGGCAGCACAATAATATGTACGAACAAAGCGCAATTTAACGTCAGGGAGGCGTGTAAAAAACTCAGTCTCGCGTTAAAGAAAAATATGTACTACACCACGCGCGAATGGCAGTACAAAAACATTACGCCAAAAATACTTTGCGAACCGTATGTCGATCTATTCGATGATGCAGACAGGAACACAGCGCCCGAAATGCTGAGGATCCATTGCTTTCATGGCGTTGCCCACTATGTTGAAGCGGATTTTACGGATGACAGCGGCAAAGGTTTCATCAACGTTTACGACAGGTACTGGAACTTACAACCCTTTCAGATGGAATATCCGAATACACCGTTGGCGCCAGGCGAACCGGCCATGTTCCGGCAAGCGTTGCTGGCATCCCAGGAGCTGGCGGATGGCATTGACTACTGCCGCGTTGACCTCATGCTAAAAAAAGATGAAATCTATTTCAGTGAAATAACCTTAAGCCCGAGACGCGGTAAACTGTCGATTACCCCGCAGGAATGGGATGCTAAGCTAGGAAAAATATGGCATTTACCGCCGGCAGACACATTTGACCTGCCGCTGACGCTCACGAGTCGGGCCAGGTGAGTTTAAATATCGAATGGTTTTGCGTTGATAAGGTATAGGTAACATCGCCACCATGCGCCAGCATGATGGCTTTTACCACCGACAAGCCCAAACCACAGCCTTCCGGGTTCAACTGTCTGGCGCCGTTATCGCGCTGAAAGGGCTGAAACAGGAAGTCATGAAACTCCCTGGGGATACCCGGTCCCCCATCCTGAATCAGGATAAAATTGCCTTTATCCGAAACACCATTTTTTACCGTGAGCTTGCGCGAGGTGGAATAGTGTAAGGCATTGTCAAATAAAACGGTCAGACACTGATTGATGCGTAAGGGATCGAATACGCACTGCTGCTCCCTCAGTTCAGTATGGACGGTAAATGCCTTACGGTTGAACTCGGGCATGAAGGTATCAAGCGCGTCCTGTATTGTCCCTTTCAGATCCGTTCTGGCCTGGTATAACGTGTATCCTGCCCCGCCATCCGAACTGATAACCCGGAGATCTTCAATCAGACGGTTTAATCCTTCCGTCTGTTTGAGGAGGTTAGTAAACAGCACCGGGTCCGGGGTAAACACCCCGTCAACCAGCCCCTGAAGCCTTCCGCGTAAAATGGTGACCGGGGTCCTGAGTTCATGCGCAATCGCAGCATTCCAGGATTTCCGCTGGATATCCAGCGTTTGCAGCTTTTCTGCCATTTCATTGAAATCCGTAACCAGGTGATTGATCTCTCCCAGCCGGGAGCTGGCACAGAATGCCCTGGCGTCCAGATCGCCCTGAGAAATTTTTTTCAGGCTGGACGCGACCGCGTTTAGCGGGGTGAGTATTCGCGATGAAAGTTTGACCGTAAAGAATACGGCAATGATCAGGCTGATCGTTGTCGCGGTCCCAATCCATACCCAGTCCCACATCGTCATCTGCTCGTCATCGCCCGCAGCAGGGCCGCCGGGAAGATGATCCAGAATAAAGGAGTAAAAAAACCAGGAGCCCAGTATGGCGATGGCAATTATCGTAAACGTCAGCAACAGCATGTACGTTAAGATTTGACGACTCAGGACAGACTCTTTATTCATTTCTTTTCCCCAAGCCGGTAACCCATGCCCCTGATGCTCTCGGGAACGCCATAAAGACCGGCCAGCTCCAGTTTTTTTCGCAGCTTGCTCATATGGCTGTCGACGGTTCTGTCGAGCGTATCGCCTTCCGGCAAACACGCGTTGAGCAACTCTTCACGGGAACAGACCTTGCGCGGATACCGCACCAGGTAAGAAAGCAACTTAAATTCGGTCGTCGTTAAGACCGGGGAGATAACCTCGGGCCCCGCAGTAACCTCCACGTAGAAATCATCCGGATAGACCGTAATGAATGGCGTTCTGAGCGGCAGGGCCCCCGCCTGCTGAAGCGCAGGCTTTGTTCTACGCAGCACCGCCTCAACCCGTGCGACAACTTCCGAAGGGTTGAAGGGTTTGATGACGTAATCATCCGCGCCGAGCCTCAGACCCATAAGTTTATCGACGTCCTGATCGAGAGCGGAAACCATAATGACGGGGACAGCGCTTTCATGGCGAAGCGTGGTAAGCACGCTCCAGCCGTCACATACGGGCAGGTGAATGTCCAGCAAGATGAGATCCGGTTTATGGAGGCGATTGAGCGTTATCGCCTGCTCGCCCTGCCTGGCCCTGAGCGTTTTCATTCCCGAACGCTCTAAGTAGCTCATCAGTATATCGGCGATTTCGTCTTCATCTTCAACAACAAGGATCAGCGTATTTTTGTTCATATTATCTCCGCGGGTGAAATCCCTTTAAGCACGCTATCAGATATCTTGAGCACAATAAGACACAGCCTCCGGGAAAAAGTGCCGTAGTCACGAAAATTTCCCGGTTGATTTAAATGCCCGGTTATTTCTCCACACAGCCTACACATTCAGTCAATAAAGACTCGACAATGTCCGTTCAAAATCGCTAATGAGGCATAACGCGTTGTGCATTGCGGGCTGCAAATTACCACTGTTTCTTAAAGATTTTATGAAGTTGGCTGAAATAATGAACATGGAACTTTCTAAATATTTTTCTCCTAAAAAACTGGGCATATATTCCCTGTTTCTGCTGCTGTCGTGGGGATTACTTTATACCTGGCTGATGCTGGTACACAGAGTGGATGAGAAAGTCGCCTCGACGCTGCTCTCTTCACCCCTTATTTATGGCTGCATCACATTGTCAGTGGTTTCTCTGGTCATACAAAATAAAGCCGGCGCGTTCATTGAGCTTCTTATCATCGCCTTCTGGCTGATGGTGATTTTTGTTTATCTCATTATTACGTTCACCGTGCTGTTAAACGCGATGCCCGATATTGAGGATCTGATCTTTTACTATGAATGTTATTTGATCATTTTTTTTGGCGGAGCGCCGCTGTACCTCATTATGAGAATGATCTGAGCCCTTGCTCCACACATCCTCCATAAACCGCCCACTTCCGCTAAACAGGTGCGCGGTAGACTTTCTACCTCACTCTTTTGCACAAAAAAACCAATGCCTCATTTTTTTATTGACCGCCCTATTTTCGCCTGGGTCGTGGCGCTGTTTATCGTCCTGACGGGTCTCCTGTCTATTCCTCGTTTGCCGGTTGCGCAGTATCCGGCGGTGGCACCGCCGGGCATCATTATTTCCGTCAGTTACCCGGGGGCCAGCCCCGATATCATGAATACGTCGGTAGTGTCGTTAATCGAACGCGAAATCTCTGGCGTAGATAATTTGCTCTACTTCGAATCATCCAGCGACACAACCGGTTCGGCGTCCATTACCGTCACGTTTAAACCCGGCACGGACATCAAGCTGGCACAGATGGATCTGCAGAACCAGATTAAGATCGTCGAGCCTCGTCTTCCTCAGGCGGTAAGACAAAACGGCATTAACGTCGAGGCCGCTAATTCTGGATTTTTAATGATGGTGGGGTTGAAGTCCACCAGCGGTCAATTCGAGGAAGCCGACTTAAGCGACTATTTTGCCCGAAACGTCAGTGACGAGCTTCGTCGCGTGCCCGGCGTAGGGAAAATTCAGCTGTTTGGCGGCGAAAAAGCGCTGCGTATCTGGCTGGATCCGATGAAGCTCCACAGCTACGGCCTCTCGGTGAGCGATGTACTTGCTGCTGTTGGCCAGCAAAATGCCCTGGTTTCGCCCGGCAAAACGGGAGATGAACCGGCATCTGCGGGACAAGGCGTAACGTATCCCATCACCGTGAAGGGGCAACTCACTTCGGTAGAGGCGTTCAGAAACATTACCCTGAAATCAGATGCATCGGGCGCGAGGCTGAAACTGTCCGACGTCGCGCGCGTTGAGTCCGGCCTGCAAAGTTACGCTTTCGGTATCCGCGAAAATGGCGTGCCCGCAACGGCGGCGGCAATCCAGCTGTCGCCGGATGCCAACGCAATGAGTACAGCTTCAGGCGTACGCGCGCGCATCGACGAGCTTTCCCAGGTGTTACCGGAAGGAATGGCGTTTACGGTTCCCTTCGATACCGCGCCGTTTGTGAAACTTTCTATCATGAAGGTGGTTCAGACATTTGTAGAAGCGATGGTGCTGGTCTTCCTGGTGATGCTTCTGTTTCTGCACAAGATACGCTGTACGCTTATCCCGGCGATTGTTGCTCCCGTCGCACTTCTTGGCACCTTCACGGTGATGTTATTGAGCGGATACTCCATCAATATTCTGACGATGTTCGGCATGGTGCTGGCGATAGGGATTATCGTTGATGATGCCATTGTGGTTGTGGAGAACGTCGAACGATTGATGGCGGAAAAAAGCCTCTCCCCACGGGACGCTACCCGGCAGGCCATGCAGGAGATCGCCCCGGCGATTATCGGGATCACGCTGGTGCTCACAGCCGTCTTTATCCCCATGGGGTTTGCTGAGGGTTCGGTCGGGATTATCTATCGACAATTTTGTATTTCTATGGCGGTCTCCATACTGCTGTCCGCGTTTCTAGCCCTGACGCTGACGCCTGCCCTGTGCGCAACGTTACTCAAGCCGCACAAGGCAGGAAAGAGCGGAAGTGGAAGGTTCGCGGCCAGGTTTAACGCGCGCTTCCGTTTGCTCACCGTCTGTTACGAAGCCGGGCTGGGTGCCGTTCTGAAGCGAACCGGGCGTATGCTGCTCCTGTACGTTGCGCTCTGCACGGCGCTGTTTGTTGGATTGTCTTCGTTACCGTCGTCCTTTCTGCCGGATGAAGATCAGGGCTACTTTATGTCCTCTATCCAGCTGCCTTCTGATGCCACGATGCAGCGCACCCTCGACGTGGTCAAAAAATTTGAAGCGGAAATTGCGGCCCGGCAGGACATTGAAAGCAACATTATGATCCTGGGGTTTGGCTTTTCAGGTTCAGGACCGAATTCGGCTATGGCCTTCACCACGCTGAAGGACTGGAAAAATCGGCAGGGCTCGACGGCTCAGGGTGAAGCCGACCACATACAGGCCAGCATGACGAACGTCACTGATGCCGTCACAATGAGCCTGCTCCCGCCGGCCATTTCGGATATGGGCACCTCCTCGGGCTTCACATGGTACGTTCAGGACAGAGCGGGAGCGGGCTATGACGCTCTGAAGAGGGCCGCCGACGCGCTGGTTCTGCAGGCTAATCAACGCCCTGAACTCAGTGATGTCTATATAGACGGTCTGCCGGAAGGAACCAGCCTTGCGCTCCTGGTTGACCGGGAAAAGGCGGAAGCGATGGGCGTCTCATTCGATGAAATCAACCAGACGCTCTCCGTCACCCTGGGCTCAAATTACGTCAACGACTATACCAACAACGGCCGCGTTCAACAGGTGATTATGCAGGCCGATGCCCCCTACCGAATGCAGCCCGAGCAGATACTGAAACTATCAGTGAAAAACCGGATGGGTGAGATGGTGCCGGTATCAACGTTTGCGACGATCTCCTGGAACGTTGCACCGCAGCAGTTGACGCGCTACCAGGGTTATTCTGCTATACGGATTACCGGAAGTGCGGCGTCAGGCGTATCCAGCGGCACCGCTATGAAGGCCATGGAGGGCTTGTCCAGGAGCCTGCCTCAGGGCATGGCGGGTGAGTGGGCCGGGAGTTCGCTACAGGAGATAAAATCGGAATCGCAGCTTCCGGGCCTGATCGCCCTGTCGATACTGGTCGTGTTTATGGTGCTCGCCGCCCTGTATGAGAGCTGGTCTATTCCTTTTGCGGTCATGCTGGTCGTTCCTCTGGGCCTTATCGGCGCGGTGATAGCGGTGTTTGTTGCCGGCATGACCAATGACGTGTTCTTTAAGGTCGGTCTGATTACGCTCATCGGCCTGTCGGCCAAGAACGCCATTCTGATTGTGGAGTTTGCCAGGCAGCTGCATCGCGAAGGGCAACCCCTGCTGGCGGCGACCATTCATGCCGCCAGTCAGCGTCTGCGCCCCATTCTGATGACATCGTTAGCCTTTACCTTAGGAGTTGTTCCTCTGATGCTGGCCACCGGTGCGAGCGACAGTACGCAGCATGCCATCGGTACCGGCGTATTTGGCGGCATGATTAGCGGTACGCTTCTCGCGATCTTCTTCGTACCGGTTTTCTTTATCGTTATTGCGCGCTTCATCGGCAACATCAGGAAAGCATGAACACCCTTGCGGGATCGCGCCTCCTCGCTGGTTGGATGAGGCGAAGCTGTTGCCGGGTGATATACTGGACGAATGCTGAAATTTCGCGCCCCCGCGAGTCCGCGGCGCATTCTTCGGGGCATGCGACTTCGGAGAAGTGCGAGAAATATCGTGACACAAAGGGCCGTGAGTGGGCTATAATTTCGAGCTAATTTCGAATGATTTTGAAATACTGCCTGTAACGCTATGAATTACAAGGCAAAATAAGCAATGAATATAAGGATTAAAGCTATGGGTTTTCTTTCCGGTAAGCGCATTCTGGTGACTGGCGTTGCCAGCAAACTGTCCATCGCATACGGCATCGCACAGGCAATGCATCGCGAAGGCGCTGAGCTGGCGTTCACCTACCAGAACGACAAGCTGAAAGGCCGTGTTGAAGAGTTTGCCGCGCAGCTGGGTTCCAGCATTGTTCTGGAATGTGACGTTGCACAAGACGAAAGCATCGACGGCATGTTTGCTGAACTGGCAAAAGCATGGCCGAAATTCGACGGTTTCGTTCACTCCATCGGCTTCGCGCCTGGCGACCAGCTGGACGGCGACTACGTGAACGCGGTAACCCGTGATGGCTTCAAAATCGCACACGACATCAGCTCCTACAGCTTCGTTGCGATGGCTAAGTCCTGCCGCGCGATGCTGAACCCGGGCGCAGCCCTGCTGACCCTGTCCTACCTGGGCGCAGAACGTGCGATCCCTAACTACAACGTAATGGGTCTGGCTAAGGCGTCTCTGGAAGCCAACGTACGCTACATGGCGAACGCAATGGGTCCTGAAGGCGTGCGCGTTAACGCCATTTCTGCGGGTCCAATTCGCACCCTGGCCGCTTCCGGTATTAAAGATTTCCGTAAAATGCTGGCACACTGCGAAGCGGTTACCCCGATTCGTCGTACTGTTACCATTGAAGATGTGGGTAACTCTGCAGCATTCCTGTGCTCTGACCTTTCCGCGGGTATCTCCGGCGAAGTGGTTCACGTTGACGGCGGCTTCAACATCGCTGCAATGAACGAGCTGGAAATTAAATAAGCTGTGACTCTCTTCCCGCCCGGGAAGAGAGTATTTCCCCCCCGCGTCACCCCTTCGTTATTCCGTTCTGCTATTTGTTATCACCTAACAATATTTTTCCCTTTATCTGCCTTACGCCAGGATATTGATCGCCATTTTGAGATCAAGGAACGCACATGGAACAACGCCGTTTTTCCGGCAAAGGCCACTGGTATCATGAAACCCAGTCAAACCACGCGCAGACGGATGTTCTGCCCCTGGTGCCCGAAGCCGCTAACGTCGACGATCGTTTTTTGCTCGATTTAGCCCTGCCTGATGAGATTGTCGCCGCCTGTTCTGGCTGGCTTACCCCTGCCAGAGCCTTATGCCACCAGCTGTTTCCGCTCTCAATTCCCGTGAACCGCCTGCATACGCTCAGCGCTTACGATCGGCTCAGTACCGCGTTAACGGTCGCACAGGCCTGCGGCGTTCAGCGGCTCTGTAACCACTACGCCGCCCTCCTCGCCCCGCTTCCCGGCCCGGACTCCTCGCGCGAAAGCAACCGCCGCCTGGCACAGATCACCCAGTATGCCCGCCAGCTCGCCAGCTCGCCTGATGTCATTGATGATAAAGCCCGGAACCAGCTTGATGAGGTGGGCTTGTCCACGTACGACATCGTGGTGATTAACCAGATTATCGGCTTTATCGGTTTTCAGGCGCGCGTGGTCGCGATTTTTCAGGCGCTGTTGGGACACCCTGTTCGCTGGTTGCCGGGGCACCATATTCAGCCGCACACGCTTCCCGCGAGCCACGATGCGTGGACGCCGCTTTTACCCGTCGTTGAGCTGCGCTACGCGCATGCGCATCAGCTGGAGTCCCTCTCCCGCTGGCAGGCCGAACCCGCGCTCGAGGCGTTGACGCCGGTGCTTTGTCATGAGCCGACGCTGCTCGACCTGACCGGAGAAATCCTGTTAAACAGCCGCGCGGAGCTCCCGCAGACGTCACCCGCACTTTCGGCAGCGGTCGAACTGCTGACCCGCTCGCCGGACCGCTTCAGCGCCGCGCAGTTTACCCCGCTCACGGATCAAGGATTCCAGGGCGAATATGCCATCACGCTGCTTACTCAAAGTGCGTTTGATGGCTGGCTTAATCGTCTGAAAGTGGCGTTTGGTAAAGAGGAATAACCACACTCATTACCCAAAGACCGCTTGCTGAGACAGTGAGAATCGCGTAAAACTGTCAGCCGCTCAATGGCTACGAAAATAGAACATTATGTTTCAGGACAACCCGCTGCTAGCGCAGCTTAAACAGCAACTGCATTCCCAGACGCCGCGTGCAGAAGGGGTCGTAAAAGCCACGGAAAAGGGCTTTGGCTTCCTTGAAGTTGACGCGCAGAAAAGCTACTTCATTCCGCCACCGCAGATGAAGAAAGTGATGCATGGCGACCGCGTCATGGCCGTCATTCATACCGAAAAGGAACGTGAGTCCGCCGAGCCGGAAGAACTGATCGAACCGTTCCTGACCCGCTTTGTGGGCAAGGTGCAGCGAAAAGACGATCGTCTTTCTATCGTGCCGGATCATCCTCTGCTGAAAGATGCCATTCCCTGCCGCGCCGCCCGTGGCGTTGAGCAAGATTTTAAAGAAGGTGACTGGGCCGTAGCAGAAATGCGCCGTCATCCTCTGAAAGGCGATCGCGGTTTTTATGCGGAACTGACCCAGTTCATTACCTTTGGCGCCGATCATTTCGTGCCATGGTGGGTTACGCTGGCACGCCACAATCTTGAAAAAGAAGCGCCGAACGGCGTGGCAACCGAGATGCAGGACGAAGGTCTGACGCGTCGCGATCTCACCGCGCTGGAGTTTGTCACCATCGACAGCGCCAGCACCGAAGATATGGACGATGCGCTGTACGCTGAAGAGAGTGCCGACGGCAAACTGCACCTGACCGTTGCCATTGCCGATCCCACCGCCTGGATTGTTGAAGGCAGCAAGCTTGACGAAACGGCGAAAATCCGTGCGTTCACGAACTACCTGCCGGGCTTCAACATCCCAATGCTGCCGCGTGAACTGTCAGACGATCTCTGCTCTCTGCGCCCAAATGAAGTGCGCCCGGTTCTCGCCTGCCGCATGACCATTGCCGCGGATGGCGCGATTGAAGACGATATCGAGTTCTTTGCTGCCACCATCGAGTCGAAAGCCAAGCTGGCCTACGATAACGTCTCCGACTGGCTGGAAAATACCGGTAGCTGGAAACCAGAATCAGACGCCATTGCCGCGCAGATCCGTCTGCTGCATCGCATCTGTCTGAACCGCGGCGAGTGGCGTCAAACCCATGCGCTGGTGTTCAAAGATCGCCCGGATTATCGCTTTGTTCTGGGTGAGAAAGGCGAAGTGCTGGATATCGTGGCCGAGCCGCGACGCATTGCGAACCGCATCGTTGAAGAAGCGATGATTTCCGCCAACATCTGTGCCGCACGCGTGCTGCGCGACAAGCTGGGCTTTGGTATTTACAACGTCCATACCGGCTTCGATCCGGCGAATACCGAAGCGCTGGCGGCCCTGCTGAAGAATCACGACGTGCACGTCGATCCGGAAGAAGTGCTGACCCTGCCGGGCTTCTGCAAGCTTCGCCGCGAACTGGACGCGCAGCCATCGGGCTTCCTGGACAGCCGCATTCGTCGCTTCCAGTCCTTCGCTGAAATCAGCACCGAGCCTGGCCCACACTTTGGTCTCGGCCTCGAAGCCTACGCGACCTGGACGTCACCGATCCGTAAGTATGGCGATATGGTTAACCACCGTCTGCTGAAAGCGATTATCAAAGGCGAAACCGTTGCCCGCCCTCAGGAGGAGACCACGCTGCAAATGGCCGATCGTCGCCGTCTGAACCGCATGGCAGAACGTGACGTTGGCGACTGGCTTTACGCGCGCTTCCTGCAGGATAAAGCCGGTACGGATACCCGTTTCGCCGCCGAGATCATTGATATCAGCCGCGGAGGAATGCGCGTCCGTCTGGTCGATAACGGTGCTGTCGCGTTTATTCCGGCGCCATTCCTGCATGCTGTTCGTGATGAAATGGTCTGTAGTCAGGAAAACGGTACGGTGCAAATTAAAGGTGAAACAGTTTACAAAGTCACCGACGTGATTGACGTCACTATCGCTGAAGTCCGTATGGAAACCCGCAGTATTATCGCGCGTCCTGTCGCCTGATAACCTGTTCAATTGTCGGTCATTTCCTTTCCGGAAAGGCCGACAATTTTTCTTTTTATCCCCGCCACAAAATCATTATTTTTTCTTACTATTTTCAGCCTCCCCTCGCCCAAATTCGCCATAATTATCTACAGTAAAAGAGTGTTGTTATATTCGGTTACGTGAATTTTTATACGCTCAGTATCCTTTTAAATCTGACTCGTTTTATTATAAGAATTCAGGGAAAAACAATAAGTTCACTTCGGTTTTGCCGCTGCTTCTCAACGGAAAAGTCGGCTGCAAATGAATAATTGGTGCGCGACTGAACAGCTGCGGGAGAAAACATGATGTACGATCTGGAGCAGAATTTGCTGTTTCGCTACATGGGAACCCACAGCCCATGGTGGCGCTTGTCAGCTGACAGCAACGCTCTGCACCTTGCCGCCAGTGAAAATGCCGATGTCACTCAGGTGATTGCGCTGGACGACGATCAGGCCGATCTTATCCGTCATTTAACCGTTATTACCTCCAGCATTTCCATGACGCTCTCGTTATTCGGGGAAGATGTCCCGGTTCACCTTGTGGGCCGTAAAATTACCCGTAACGAGTGGGCCGGTACGGCTTCCGCCTGGAACGATACGCCCTCCGTGGCGCGCGACCTGGCTCAGGGACTCTCTTTTGCGGAACAGGTGGTGTCAGAGGCTAACTCCGTGATTGTTATTCTCGATCAGAACGGCAATATTCAGCGTTTTAACCGGCTGAGCGAAGAGTATACCGGCCTCAAAGAGCAAGAAGTGATTGGCCAAAACGTGTTTAAGCTCTTTATGAGCCGCAGCGAAGCGGCTGCCTCAAAGCGCAATATTACCGGTTTCTTCCGCAACGGCAGCTCCTACGAAGTCGAACGCTGGATCAAAACGCGTAAAGGGCAACGACTGTTTCTGTTCAGAAACAAATTCGTTCACAGCGGCAGCGGTAAAAATGAAATTTTCCTTATCTGTTCCGGTACCGATATTACCGAGGAACGCCGCGCTCAGGAACGGCTGCGCGTGCTGGCCAATACCGATACCATCACCGGCTTACCAAACCGCAATGCGATCCACGACCTGATCTCTGACGCCATCAGTCACCGCGGCGACACGCAGGTTGGCGTGGTGTATCTCGACCTGGATAACTTTAAAAAGGTCAACGACGCTTACGGGCATATGTTTGGCGATCAGCTGTTACAGGCTGTGGCGCTCGCCATTTTGAGCTGTCTGGATGAGGGACAGGTGCTGGCACGACTTGGCGGAGATGAGTTTATCGTCATGGCCACCCATACCTCTCAGGGCTCTCTGGAAGCGATGGCGTCGCGCATTTTAACCCGCCTGCGCCAGCCGTTCCGAATCGGCCTGATCGAAATTTACACCGGCTGTTCCCTGGGCATCGCCCTCGCCCCGCAGCACGGTAACGACCGGGAAAGCGTCATTCGTAACGCCGATACCGCCATGTACACCGCTAAAGAGAACGGCCGGGGCAAGTTCTGCGTCTTCTCGCCCGAGATGAACCAGCGCGTGTTTGAGTATCTCTGGCTGGATACCAACCTGCGTAAGGCGCTGGATAACGACCAGCTCCTGATCCACTACCAGCCTAAAATAACCTGGCGCGGAGAGGTCAGAAGTCTTGAAGCGTTGGTCCGCTGGCAATCGCCCGAACGCGGGTTGATCCCGCCGCTGGAGTTTATCTCTTATGCCGAGGAGTCAGGGTTGATTGTGCCGCTGGGCCGCTGGGTGATGCTGGATGTGGTTCGCCAGGTGGCAAAATGGCGCGATAAGGGAATTAACCTGCGCGTGGCCGTGAACGTCTCTGCGCGTCAGCTGGCCGACCAGACTATCTTTAGTGACTTAAAGCAGGCGCTGAAGGATCTTAACTTTGAATACTGCCCGGTGGACGTCGAATTAACCGAAAGCTGTCTTATCGAGAACGAAGAGCTGGCGCTCTCCGTGATCCAGCAGTTCAGCAGGCTGGGGGCGCAAATTCATCTCGACGATTTTGGTACCGGCTACTCCTCCCTTTCGCAGCTGGCCCGCTTCCCTATTGACGCCATAAAACTCGATCAATCGTTTGTCAGGGATATTCATAAGCAGTCCATCTCCCAGTCACTGGTGCGCGCCATCGTCGCGGTGGCGCAGGCGTTAAACCTGCAGGTGATTGCTGAAGGGGTCGAAAATGCAAAAGAAGACGCCTTTCTGACCAAGAACGGCGTCAACGAACGGCAGGGTTTTCTGTTTGCTAAGCCGATGCCCGCTGCCGCATTCGAGCGATGGCTAAAACGATATCAGGCGCGAAAGCAGCATTAACTGGCTTTACGCAAGCCCGCCGCGTGATGGCGGTTTTGCAGCATCACCAGACGCTCCATATAGGCGATATCTTTCGGTTCAAGGCAGAAAGCCGCGTCTACCCAGTCCTCCGTGATGTCCATCAGTTCACTGCGCGGCAATTGCAGAACGCGCGTCCGGGCGCGCAGCATCGCTCTTACGCCATTCAGTTTTGGCCGTAGCGTGTCGATGAAGGTTCGTGTGGAGACATAGCTTTGTCCGGGTTCAAACAGGAGATCCACCAGGCCATGTTGTTCGTACCATTCCGCCGTATGGTATTCCCCCTTGTAGATGAGTTCCTCCGCCAGCTTCATTCCTGAACGGCGAGCTACCAGGGAATATCCCCCCATGCCCGGGAACAGGTTGAAAGCAATCTCGGGAAAACCTAAACGTGCATCGCGCTGCGCCAGAACGAAATGGTGCGCAAGAGCGGCCTCAAACCCGCCCCCTAACGCGCTGCCTTCGACCATGGCCAGCGAGATGGCCCCCGTATCAAACCCCCGGGAGGCCGCATGCACGCAATCGACACAGGCGCGCGCATAGGCCCGTAACGCTTCACGTCGACCGTGCTGAATGCACTCGACGAAAAACTGCAGGTCACCGCCCACATTGTACATCTCAGGCACCAGCGATCCGGTCACCCAAAAATCGACCGCAAAACCAGACTGGCGGACGAGCCATGAAAGATTCATGATCTCCTCTATTAACGCATGGTTGAAGCAAGGACGTGGCTGAGCCCGCAACATCATCCAGACTGTATGTCGCTCTGCCTCGTAATAGCCTGACAGTTGGGTGAACCGTTCAGTATCGGTAAACAGTGTGCAGGTAGGCTGATTGATAACTGTCATAGTCTAATTCCTCTTATAAAAAAGCGCGTTGCGCGCAGTTTTAGACTAATCCACTCAATAAGCCCGCAGCATGAGGGGGAATAATTTTATCACTTCCGTTTATGTAATTTGGTTATTGCATTTTTTCCCTTCTCTTTTGAAGCCAATTTCTGCATCATTGAAAATATTAACTTTTCGCGCCTGGGGTGAGATTATGTCAACTATTGACGCACAAGCTGTAGCACAACGAATTGATACCGTGCTGGATATCCTGGTGGCGGGCGATTATCACTCTGCTATCCGTAATCTTGAGATCCTGAAGTCTGAACTTCTTGCTCAGAATGGCGCTGACGATGCGCCCGAAAACAGACAGCCAAAAGCGCCGTGGGAAGTTTAACCCCCACCGTTTCCGATCTCATTTCGCTTTATTAAATGGATGCTATGAATTCCCGACAACAACTCATTTTGCAGATGGTCATCGATCAGGGACGCGTAAGCGTAGTCGATCTCGCTAAAACCACTGGCGTTTCTGAAGTCACCATCCGTCAGGATCTTAATCTGCTGGAAAAACAAAGCTACCTGCGTCGCGCGCACGGCTATGCGGTCCCGCTGGACAGTGATGACGTTGAGACGCGCATGATGAACAACTACGCGCTCAAACGTGAACTGGCGGAATTTGCTGCGTCCCTGGTGAACAACGGCGAGACCGTCTTTATTGAAAACGGCAGCAGTAATGCCCTTCTGGCGCGAACGCTTGCCGATCAAAAAGACGTCACCATTATCACCGTCAGCAGCTATATCGCGCATTTACTTAAAGAGACGCGCTGCGAGGTGATTCTGCTGGGCGGCATCTATCAGAAAAAAAGTGAAAGCATGGTTGGCCCGCTGACCCGTCAGTACGTCCAGCAGGTTCATTTCAGTAAGGCCTTTATCGGGATTGACGGCTGGCAGCCGGAGACAGGCTTTACCGGCCGGGATATGATGCGCTCTGACGTGGTGAATGCCGTACTGGAAAAAGAGTGCGAAGCCATTGTTCTCACCGACAGCTCTAAATTTGGTGCCGTTCACCCTTACACGATGGGTCCCGCTTCACGCTTTAGCCGCGTGATTACCGATGACCGTTTGAGCGAAGCGCATCGCAATAAACTCGAAGAGAGCGGTTTGATCGTCAATATTATTAAAGCCAGCGCCTGATTTCCCTCCGCGCCCGTATTTCGGGCGCACACGTCTTTCTCTGAGATGATTCTTAACCCTGCTTTAAGAGTTTTTACCTGTTTAACCTGCCCTAAAGTCGTAAAATTACTATTAGCGATATAACAGGAAGTGACTATCACCTGCGTGATGAAGTAACGCCTGCGCGACCAGCTTTCACGGGGAAAAGAATTAAGTATTCGATTAGTCTATACTTAACGTGTACATCTTTCCGTGAATCGATAATTCAGGAGAAAGTATTATGACCTTAACCAGCAAAAAATTAGCCGCCGCTGTTCTGGCAATCACTGTCGCTATGTCCCTGAGCGCATGCTCTAACTGGTCTAAACGTGACCGTAACACCGCGATTGGTGCCGGTGCCGGTGCTCTCGGTGGTGCAGTATTAACGGATGGTAGTACGCTGGGTACATTAGGTGGCGCTGCTGTCGGTGGTATTATCGGTCACCAGGTTGGCAAATAACTATTATCTAAGCCTTCCTCGATATTGCGATATTTAAACGCATTTCAGGTCTGACATACGCACGTATATAACACGAGCCACGGCAATTGCCGTGGCTCATTTATTTTAGCCGCCTGCCAGTTTGACTTTCATGCCTTTGGCTTCGAGCAGTGATTTAATTAATTCACGTTTATCACCCTGGATTTCGATAATGCCGTCCTTCACGGCCCCGCCGCATCCACATTTCTTTTTCAGCTCGGCAGCCAGCTTTGTCAGTTCAGCATCATCCAGATCAATACCGGAAATAAGGCAGACCCCTTTCCCCTTACGTCCGCTGGTCTGACGCTGAATGCGCACGATACCGTCCCCCTTAGGACGTTCCACTTTCGTTTTCGGTTCATCGATACGCCCGCTCTCGGTTGAGTAGACCAGACGGCTGTTGGAATCGGTCATTACGCCCCCTTTTTCAGCGATGCGTTGATAGCCTTAAGCGTCTCTGCCGGGTTTGCAGACTGCGTAACCGGACGTCCAATGACCATATAGTCAACGCCCGCAGCCAGCGCCTGCTCAGGCGTCATGATGCGGCGCTGATCGCCCACGTCGCTGCCCGCAGGACGGATCCCCGGCGTAACGAGTTTAAAATCCTGGCCCAGCGCTGATTTGAAACGTACCGCTTCCTGCGCGGAGCAGACTACGCCATCCAGGCCGCACTGCTGCGTCAGACGCGCGAGACGTTCGGCATGTTCCGCAGGTGACAACGTCACGCCAAGGTCGCGTAAATCATTTTCGTCCATACTGGTCAGCACTGTGACGGCGATAAGCAGCGGCGCGTCGTTACCGAACGGCAGGAGCGCCTCACGGGCAGCGGTCATCATTCTTGCCCCACCCGACGCATGGACGTTGACCATCCATACGCCCAGCTCGGCGGCTGCAGCAACGGCGTGGGCCGTGGTGTTCGGAATATCATGGAATTTGAGGTCGAGGAAAACGTCAAAGCCGCGCTGTTGCAGATCGCGAACGATTTGCGGTCCAAACAGCGTGAACATCTCTTTGCCAACTTTCAGGCGGCAATCGCGAGGGTCGATACCGTCGACAAACGACAGTGCAGCGTCACGCTTATTGTAATCAAGCGCAACAACAACAGGAGAATCCGTAATTACGCGGGAAGTGGAGGATGTAACAGACGTCATGACCAGCCCTTTTCGTCTATGGGCGCGCAGCGGCGCGGAACAGATAAACGGCCAGCATTCTACCTGCCGACGCCGCAAATTGACAGAATCCATTTATCTGCCTGCCAGGCCGGCAAACCGCACGGTGCTCAGAAAGTGTTAAATACCATCAGTATGTTGTAACTAAAATGAAGGCTTTTAAAAAAATTACTGCCCGTCCAGGCCGCGGATGGGCTTGATGGTGGACCAGGCCCGGCAGGACGGACAATGCCAGTAGAGCGTGTAGGCGGTAAAACCACACTTCTGGCAACGGTAGCGCGGTTTGCTGCGCACCTGCTCGCCAACCATGTCGCGAAGCACCATCAGGCTCTCTTTCGCGCGCCCTTCTTCCGCGTCGTTCAGGTGGTAATCCATCAGCTTATGGAAGACCCGCATGGTCGGATGACGCTGAAGCTGTCGGGTGATATAGACCTGCGCGGTGTCGCCCCCCTCATACTGCTCAACAACGTCAGCAAGCATCAGTTCCGCGGTTGCGCCGGTATTCTCTTCCACGCAGCGACGCAGAAATGCCACCCACTCTTCCCGCTTGTCCAGCTGTTGATAGCAGGTTTGCAGCATTTCCAGCGTTTCACTGACCAGCTCTTTGTCCTGGTCGATAACCCGCAGCAGGCTTTCAACGGCTTTGGCGTAGTCGCCATTCGCCATAAAAACGCGCCCCATCATGATGGAGATACGGGCGCTGTTGCGGTCCGCGGCGGCACCTTTCTTCAGCAACGCCATGGCTTTGTCCATGTCGTCATTGCCCATCTGCTGAAGGGCAAGCTCACAGTAGAAATGGGCGATCTCAACGCGCTGCTTATCTTTACCCAGCTTCACCAGACGTTCAGCCGTATCAATGGCTTTCTGCCAGTCGCTGGTGGCCTGGTAAATCTGCAGCAACTGCTGCAGCGCGCCAATGCGGAAATCCGTTTCATCCACCAGCTGGGTGAACATATCTTCAGCGCGATCGTACAGCCCCGCGGCCATATAGTCTCGGCCCAGCTGTTGTACCGCCAGGAGACGCTGTTCGTAAGTCAGAGACGCGCTTTCCATCAGGGTCTGGTGGATACGGATGGCGCGGTCAACCTCGCCGCGCGAGCGGAACAGGTTCCCCAGGGTAAGATGGGCTTCAACGGTCCCCGTATCCTCTTTCAGCATGTCGAGGAACAGGTCTACCGCTTTGTCCTGCTGATTGCTCAGGAGGAAGTTCACCCCCGCAACGTAGTCGCGGGAGAGCCGGTTGGCCTCATCCTGTTTTGTTTGTTGCGCACTTCTGCGGCCCATATACCAGCCATAGGCTGCGGCGACAGGCAAAAGCAGAAACAACAACTCCAGCATCGTCGATTATTCCTTCACGACCGGCACGCCAGAGCTTTCCGGCATGTCGGACGCAGGCGCAATGTGATGTTCGAGTCGTTTGATTTTACGTTCAGCGCGCGCAAGCGAAACACGGACTTTTAACCAGAACAAACCGCAAACCAGCCAGCCAATAGCAAAGCCTGCAGCAAATAAGACCGCGAGCAGGCTCGACACGCGATACTCGCCCTGAGCCAGCAGATAGTTAAACGTCACCTGCTGATCGTTTTGTGCACCCAATGTGACTGAAATGACAAAAATCGCCAATACCAGTAAGAAAATGAGTAAATATTTCACATTACTTCCCGTTATGTGGTTCAAGCGAATAAAGTATGTTCAACTTACCGCAATCAGCCTTATAAACTACCATTTTAGTGACGGGCGCGAAATGGAAAAAGTGACGCGCCAGTCATGGATCTATGGGCAAAATGCGCAATATCAACCTTCAGGCGTCCGTTTGGTCCCTTTCGGCTATTTCTTCTTTCTCTTCCGGCGGTGGCGTTAGCGGGCCGCAGAATCGTTCAGCCAGCCAGGTCGCCAGCATCACCAGCATCCACGAGATGAGCGTGGCGACGACCAGGTCCCGTGGCCAGTGCATCCCCAGCAGTAAGCGGCTGCCCATCACTCCCGTCGCCCAGACCAGTAAAATCACGATGGTGACCGTTCGACGTCTAGGCCAAAGCAGCCCAACCCCCAGCAGCGCCCAACTGGCCGCAAACATGGTGTGGCCGGAGGGAAACGCGAACCCGGTCTCTTTCTGCCAGTGTTTACGCAAGAATTTCGGGATATCCTTCTGTTCCGCAAGCTGTTCTTTCACCAGTGCGCCACGATCTTTACGCTTTAAAGTGTAGAACTCATCCACCGGAACATGGTGCGTTTTTTCCAGCCAGACGACAAAAGGACGCGGCTCCTGAACGCGATCTTTCACCCAGGATTTTACGCCCTGACCGATAAGGATAGCGCCGCCGAGGATCGCAAAGAGCATTAGCGCCGCGCGCAGACGAAAGCGCAGGCACCACAGAAACCAGGCGCACAGGAGGACGTGGGTGATAACTCCCCAGGGCTGGGTGACCGTTTCCGTAATCCAGTATAACGTTTTCAGCCACGTGGCGTTCTGCCCGGGCTGCCACATCCACCCTGAAAGCCATACGGCCAAAGGCATAATCAGTAAAATGGCCGCACCTGCTGCCGTACGTCTGGCGATTGAATGCATGTCTTCTCCTTTTTGCTAAGCGTCACAATCATAACTGAAATTTGTTCGCTGGGTGGAGATGTCGGATCGTGCTTTTAACGGTCATATCGCATGGTGCCCATTAGGCGAACCTGCTGAGCTTGTGGCAAAATAAACTGATACAGAAAGCAAAACAGGGCACAGGCACGAAACGTGTCAGCCTACTCTGGAGAATCACATGCAGCTTAAACGTGTGGCAGAAGCCAAACTGCCAACCCCATGGGGCGATTTCCTGATGGTGGGTTTTGAAGAACTGGCAACCGGACAGGATCATGTCGCACTGGTGTATGGCGACATTTCAGGGCAGACGCCGGTGCTGTCCCGCGTCCATTCAGAGTGTCTCACCGGCGACGCGCTGTTCAGCCTGCGCTGTGATTGCGGTTTCCAGCTGGAAGCGGCCCTTTCTCATATTGCTGAAGAAGGCCGCGGCGTGCTGCTTTATCACCGTCAGGAAGGGCGTAACATTGGTTTGCTGAATAAAATTCGCGCCTACGCGCTTCAGGACCAGGGCTACGATACGGTTGAAGCCAACCATCAGCTCGGTTTTGCCGCTGACGAACGTGATTTCACCTTATGCGCCGATATGTTCAAGCTGCTGGGCGTAGACGAAGTTCGTCTGCTGACCAATAACCCGAAAAAAGTGGAAATCCTGACCGAAGCCGGGATCAACATCGTTGAACGCGTACCGCTGATTGTCGGCCGTAACCCGAAAAACGCCCACTACCTTGATACCAAAGCCGCCAAAATGGGCCATCTGCTGAAAGAGTGATATAAAAAGCCCGGCACGCGTGCCGGGCTCGTTTCATCAATCCAGCATCTTACGAATCACATAATGTAAAATGCCGTCGTTCTGGTAGTAGGTCAGCTCGGTTGCCGTATCAATACGGCACCGACAATCCAGCACCTCGGTTTTCCCGTCTGCCCGCGTTAACGTTACCGGCACCGTTTTACCCGGCTGCAGGTTTTGCAGGCCGCTAATATCAATCTGCTCTTCCCCGGTCAGGCCCAGCGTTTTACGCGTCACGCCCTGCGGGAACTCAAGCGGCAGGATCCCCATGCCGATCAGATTCGAACGGTGAATACGTTCGAACGATTCGGCGATGACCACCCGAACGCCAAGCAGGCGCGGGCCTTTCGCCGCCCAGTCGCGGCTGGAGCCGGAACCGTACTCTTTCCCGGCAATCACCGCCAGCGGCGTCCCTTCCTGTTGGTATTTGACCGCCGCATCATAAATCGACACGACTTCCGTCCCCGGCAGATGGCGCGTCATGCCCCCTTCCACGCCCGGCACCATTTCGTTACGAATGCGGATGTTAGCGAAGGTCCCGCGCATCATGACTTCATGGTTACCACGGCGCGAACCGTAGGAGTTAAAATCGCGGCGTTCCACCCCCCGGCTTTGCAGATAGCGACCTGCCGGGCTATCGGCTTTGATGCTCCCCGCCGGAGAGATATGGTCCGTCGTGACAGAATCCCCCAGCATGGCCAGGATGCGCGCGCCGTGAATATCCTTAAGCGGCGCCGGCTCGGCCAGCATCTCATCAAAGAACGGCGACAGACGAATATAGGTCGAGTCATCCTGCCAGCCATAGGTATCCGAACCTGCAACGTTGATGGCTTTCCATTCCGGCGTGCCTTCAAAGACCTCCGCGTACTCTTTGCGGAACATCTCGGTAGAAACCTTCTCAACGGCCAGCGAGATTTCACGTGAAGAAGGCCAGATATCTTTCAGATAGACAGGATCATTCTTACGATCGTGACCAATCGGATCGGTTACCAGGTTGATATTCATGTTCCCGGCCAGGGCATAAGCCACCACCAGCGGCGGCGAAGCAAGCCAGTTGGTTTTCACCAGCGGGTGAATGCGCCCTTCAAAGTTTCGGTTACCTGACAGGACGGCGCCGACCGTCAGGTCACCCTGCTTGATCGCCGTTTCGATAGGTTCAGGCAGAGGCCCGGAATTACCAATACAGGTCGTACAGCCGTAGCCCACGAGGTTAAAGCCCAGCTCGTCCAGGTACGGCGTCAGTTTGGCCTGAGCCAGGTAATCCGACACCACTTTGGAGCCCGGTGCCAGCGAGGCCTTAACCCACGGTTGAGGTTTTAGCCCAAGCTCTACCGCTTTCTTAGCCAGCAGACCGGCCGCCATTAATACGCTGGGGTTGGACGTGTTGGTGCAGGAAGTAATCGCGGCAATCACAACCGCGCCGTCCGGAAGCTGATACTGATGTCCGTTCAGAACATAGTCGACGGGACGATGGTCTTTCTGCGCCACGTTCACTTCAAGGGCATTGCTGTCGGCAAACGCTTTCGGCACGTCGGTCAGCGCAACCCTGTCCTGCGGGCGTTTCGGCCCCGCGAGGCTCGCTTCGACGCTTCCCATATCGAGTTCAAGCGTGCTGGTGAAAACAGGCTCATCGCCCGGATTGCGCCACATGCCCTGCGCTTTGGTGTACGCTTCCACCAGCGCGACCTGCTCTTCGCTGCGGCCGCTTAGGCGCATGTACTCCAGCGTGACGTCGTCAATGGGGAAAAAGCCGCAGGTGGCACCGTATTCCGGCGCCATATTGGCAATGGTGGCGCGGTCGGCCAGCGGCAGTGAATCCAGTCCGTCACCGTAGAATTCGACAAACTTGCCTACCACACCATGCTTGCGCAGCATCTGGGTGACGGTCAGCACCAGGTCGGTGGCGGTAATGCCTTCAGACAGTTTTCCGGTGAGCTTGAAGCCCACCACATCCGGAATAAGCATGGATACCGGCTGGCCGAGCATGGCGGCTTCCGCTTCAATACCGCCGACGCCCCACCCCAGTACCCCCAGACCGTTGATCATGGTTGTATGGGAGTCCGTACCCACCAGCGTGTCCGGATAGGCGACCCACTCTTTATCCTGCAATTCGCTCCAGACGGCTTTACCCAGATATTCAAGGTTTACCTGGTGACAAATGCCGGTGCCTGGCGGGACCACGCTAAACCGGCTGAACGCCTGCTGTCCCCACTTCAGGAAGACGTAGCGCTCGTGGTTACGCTCCATCTCGAGACGAACGTTTTCACCAAAGGCATCGTCATCACCGAAGTGGTCAACGGTCACGGAGTGGTCAATGACGAGGTCAACGGGGGAAAGCGGGTTAACCTTTGCCGTATCTCCGCCGAGACGCTTCACGGCTTCGCGCATCGCGGCTAAATCAACCACGGCCGGAACACCGGTAAAGTCCTGCATCAGCACCCTTGCCGGGCGGTAGGCGATTTCTCTGTCGGCATGGGCCTTCTCAAGCCACCCTGCCAGCGCCTGGATATCATCGAGCGTGACGGATTCACCGTCCTGCCAGCGCAAGAGATTTTCAAGTAAAACTTTCAAGGACTTGGGTAAACGCGAAATGTCCCCAAGCGTTCTGGCAGCCAGCGGCAGGCTGTAGTAGTGCCAGGTTTTATTTTCTGCCTGTAACGTGTCCTTACTGGCTTCGCGTAGGGTTAACGACATAAGCTCCTCCTTAATCACAGAGATGTCCCGACAATCATCAGGGCTGTAATTAAAGATAACACAAAGATGTCGTAACGTTTTGATAACAACCCAAATTGATAAATTTCGGATTGGTCCACAAGGGGGAAACAAAAAACCCCGCCGTAGCGAGGTTTTACAATTTAGTGGAGCGCCAGCCAGATGAGCTGACTCCAGAACAGAATCGACACGGTAAAAACGCCGATCCACGACCAGTATTTGTGAGACGTCATGTTATTCATCATAGGGACACCAGGCATTATTTATAAAAATTCCGAGGTTGTTCCTCAGTGCTATATTGCTGATGTGTATTTATTAAAGAGTACAAAAGTGCAGAGTCGATATTCAGACTATTTGCATCATTACGCAATAAACTAAATTATTGTTTTTTGGGTTCGTCTTCTGCGAACACATCAATAAACGCTTGCTGCTGCGGCGTCAGTTTCCAGGACGCAGGTACAACAGTTGCAGGTGCTTTACGCCCTCTGTGGCCGTTGTCACGATGCTGACACATCTGTTTTACCGAAGCGGTACGTACCGTCACTGCCATATTTAACCCCAATATCTCCAGGCCAGGAGAGCAACAGCCACCCAAAACAAGGCGGAGACGAGAAAGACCGCCAGCCAGGCTTTACGCTTGAGCGCAGGATCCCTTTGCGGTTCTTCACTTCCTGAAGGCATTGCTAACCTCATACAATCGACATCGCTTATCATTTAGGACCAAACAATTGGTACAATTAATCATCTGTTGAGATAAATCCTAAAGAAACTTTAGCCGAAAAGCCAGTGAATTTACGCACCGGGAGGTATGAAATATTCAATCTTTTGACCAGAAATAAATTATTGAAAAGAAAAATTTGCGGAGGCGTAAATTAGTTTCTACTTTTGTCGCCGATTCACGACATTAAAACCTTACAAAGCAAATGGCTAATGACATTATATGGCAGGGAAAGCAGATGATGATAATTCTAATTTAGCTTTGAGGCGTTATTTCGGTATCTTTCCCTGGGGGAAAGATACCGGGTGTGATTATTTTTCGGGGAGTTTGATGTCTTTAAACATCTCTTCAATATCTTCATTTGAGCGTAATGCCACGGCGGTATCCACCACGTCACGCGTTAAATGAGGGGCAAAGCGCTGAATAAAATCATACATATAGCTGCGCAGGAAGGTGCTGCGGCGGAACCCAATTTTTGTGGTGCTATGGCTGAAAACGTCGTGCGCATCAAGACGCACCAGGTCAGGGTCTGACACCGGATCGACCGCCATGCTGGCGATGACGCCCACACCCAATCCAAGCCGGACATAGGTCTTAATCACGTCCGCATCGGTCGCGGTAAAGACAATGCGCGGCGTTAACCCTGCCCGGTTAAATGCCGTATCAAGCTCGGACCGGCCGGTAAAGCCAAACGTATAGGTCACCAGAGGATACTGGGCCAACTCTTCGATAGTGACCGACCCTTTACCCGCCAGGGGGTGATCGGGGGTCACCACAATAGAACGGTTCCAGTGGTAGCACGGGAGCATCACCAGATCGTCATACAGGTGAAGCGCTTCGGTGGCGATGGCAAAGTCTGCATTCCCCTTAGAGACGGCTTCAGCGATTTGCGTTGGCGAGCCCTGGTGCATATGCAACGAGACGCGAGGATAACGCTCGATAAAGCCTTTGATCACGCCGGGTAGCGCATAGCGCGCCTGAGTATGCGTCGTGGCAATATACAGCGAGCCTTTATCCGGCCAGGTATGCTCCCCCGCCACAGACTTAATCGCATCGACTTTAGAGAGGACTTCACGCGCAATGCGGATGATTTCCTGCCCTGCAGGCGTCACCTGAGTAAGATGCTTACCGCTGCGGGCGAAGATCTGAATGCCTAACTCATCCTCCAGCATACGAACTTGTTTGCTGATGCCCGGTTGCGAGGTATATAGCCCCTCGGCGGTAGAAGAGACGTTAAGGTTATGATTCACCACCTCAACAATATAACGAAGCTGCTGTAATTTCATGCCAGACCATCCGATTTAGCGCATGCGGTCATTCGCTTAAGACGATTTAATAATAAGAAACGGGTTAACTATAACCACTATATCATTTATAGCCTGACTGTATAGTACGGAACAAAAAATAATAACAAGGTAATAAAAAAGGGCCGGAAATCCGGCCCTTTTACAGGTAAGTTACGGTTAGGAAAGATTATTTCTTGCCTTCAACCCATTTGCCATCGACAAAGAAGGCTGACCATCCGGTCGCTTTACCCTCTTTCTCTGCCGCAACATACTGCTGCTTTGTTTTACGGCTAAAACGCACCACGGTTTTGTTGCCTTCCGGATCCTGCTGCGGCGCATCGGCCAGATAACGCAGTTTCTCCGGCAGACGATCGCGGAAGCGATATAGCTCTTCCACCAGCGGCGCGCGGGTTTCACGCGATTTCGGGAAGGTGTTGGCGGCCAGGAAGACACCTGCCGCGCCGTCACGCAGCACGAAGTACGCGTCGGATTTCTCACACGGCAATTCTGGCAGCGGAACCGGATCTTCCTTCGGCGGGGCCACTTCACCGTTACGCAGAATTTTGCGCGTGTTTTTACATTCGTCGTTGGTACAGGCCATATACTTACCGAAACGTCCCATTTTCAGGTGCATTTCAGAACCACACTTCTCGCACTCCACAATCGGGCCGTCATAGCCTTTAATGCGGAACTCGCCCTCTTCGATCTCATACCCGTCACACGTTGGGTTATTACCACACACGTGCAGCTTGCGTTTTGGATCGATCAGGTAGCTGTCCATTGCCGTGCCGCATTTTTTGCAGCGGCGCTTGGCACGCAGAGCGTTCGTTTCCGCATCGTCACCTTCCAGCACGTTGAGAACTTCGTTCTCCGGCACCAGGTTGATGGTGGTTTTGCAGCGCTCTTTTGGCGACAGCGCATAGCCGGAGCAGCCCAGGAACACGCCCGTGGTGGCAGTACGGATCCCCATCTTGCGGCCACAGGTTGGGCAGTCGATGCTGGTCAGTACCATCTGGTTAGGCAGCATGCCGCCCTCTTCAGGGTCTTTCTCCGCCTTTTCAAGCTGGTCGGTGAAGTCGCTGAAGAAGCTGTCGAGGACCTTTTTCCATTCCGCCTGGTGGCTGGCAACCTGGTCGAGACTGTCTTCCATTTGCGCGGTGAAATCGTAGTTCATCAGCTCGCGGAAGTTGGCTTCCAGACGATCGGTGACGATCTCACCCATTTTTTCCGCATAGAAACGACGGTTTTCAACACGGACGTAACCGCGATCCTGAATCGTCGAGATAATTGACGCGTAGGTCGACGGACGGCCAATACCGCGTTTTTCCAGCTCTTTTACCAGGGAGGCTTCACTGAAGCGTGCCGGTGGCTTGGTGAAGTGCTGAGCCGGGATCAGCTCAACCAGAGACAGTTCATCACCTTTGTTCACCGCAGGCAGCGTTCGGTCTTCATCACCTTTACGCAGCGCAGGCATCACTTTCGTCCAGCCGTCGAAACGCAGAATACGACCGCGCGCCTTGAGACGGAAATCACCCGCGCCAACGGTCAGCGTGGTGGAGTCGTACTGGGCCGGGGTCATCTGGCACGCCACGAACTGACGCCAGATCAGCTGATACAGCTTCTGCGCGTCGGCTTCCATATCTTTCAGCGATTCAGCCAGCACGGAGACGTCAGAAGGACGAATCGCTTCGTGCGCTTCCTGAGAATTCTCTTTGCTGGCGAACTGGTTAGCGCTTTCCGGCAGGTATTTCTTACCGAAGTTGTCGCTGATGTAGCCACGCACCATGTTGACCGCGTCCTGACTCAGGTTGGTTGAGTCGGTACGCATGTAGGTGATGTAACCTGCTTCATACAAGCGCTGGGCCATCATCATGGTCTTCTTCACGCCGTAACCCAGACGGGTGCTCGCCGCCTGTTGCAGGGTGGAGGTGATAAACGGCGCACCAGGCTTGCTGCTGGTCGGCTTGTCTTCACGTTCCAGCACCTGATAGCGTGCCTTTTCCAGCAGCGCCACGGCGGCCATGGTCTGGTCGCGGTTTTCCGGGCGGAAAGGCTTATCGTTCTGGTGGCTTACCTGCAGCGGCAGAGCGTCACCGCCCGGCGTGGTCACACTGGCATCGACTTCCCAGAACTCTTCCGGCACGAAGGCTTTAATTTCGCGCTCGCGCTCAACGACCAGACGCACGGCGACGGATTGCACACGACCTGCGGACAGGCC
Source organism: Enterobacter sp. fkY84-1 (assembly GCF_052974705.1). Taxonomy (NCBI): domain Bacteria; kingdom Pseudomonadati; phylum Pseudomonadota; class Gammaproteobacteria; order Enterobacterales; family Enterobacteriaceae; genus Enterobacter; species Enterobacter sp. fkY84-1. Next base: position 2,636,334 of record NZ_CP169393.1, read on the forward strand.
ACGGGCAATCTTTTTCCACAGCAGTGGAGAAACCATGTAGCCCACAACGCGGTCCATAAAGCGACGCGCCTGCTGGGCGTTAACACGGTCGATGTTTAGCTCGCCCGGCTTCTCAAACGCCTGACGAATCGCATTCTTCGTAATTTCGTTAAACACTACGCGGCTGTAGCGTTTGTCATCACCCCCGATCACTTCCCGCAGGTGCCACGCAATGGCTTCCCCTTCGCGGTCAAGGTCGGTTGCGAGATAGATGTGGTCTGCTTTTTCAGCCAGCTGCTTCAGCTCGTTAACGACTTTTTCTTTCCCTGGAAGCACTTCATATTGTGCATCCCAGTTATGCCATGGGTTAACACCCATGCGGTTGACAAGCGCGCTACGTTCATCCTTTTTAGGCTTTTTAGCCCCTTTGGTGGAGGTAGAGTCTGCGCTCTTTTTGCTGGCTGAGCCACTGGTCGGCAAATCGCGGATATGACCAACGCTGGACTTAACCACGTAGTCATTACCCAGATACTTATTGATCGTTTTGGCTTTTGCCGGGGACTCAACGATGACGAGAGCTTTACCCATATTCACCTTTACCTAATTTAATTCTTCCAGGAATACGCCGCACGTTGATTTCCCTTCCGCTGACGACGAGCCAATGATATTGCGACTGCGTCAGGAGATATCAACCCCTTTGTCTTACCGGGCGTTAAAGAAAAGACGCCCAGGTGATTGAGTTCTCGGGTATTTTTCTCACATCTCGTGTAATTCGTGACGAATTCCCGGTTGAATGTCAAGCAATTCTGTTGCCAGAATGACGAAAGCGCACACTCTACCTGATAAAATTCGTTACGCAACTTTATTAGCATGCAAAAGCAAATCCTGCCAGCCAGGCCCCTGCACCTTATCCCCTCACATTACAGGGAAAATTTGCCCCCAAAGCGCCCTCGGCGTAGACTATTGTCACTGTTTAAGGAGTGGATTATGCAGAATACGACCCAACCTATTGACCGAGCCTCTCTGCTTATCGAAGCAAACAAGCTTATTCGTGACCATGAAGATACGCTGGCAGGCATTGAAGCCACCGGCGTAGAGCAGCGAAATGGCGTGCTGGTTTTCAGCGGTGAATACTTCCTTGATGAACAGGGCTTACCGACCCCGAAAAGCACCGCCGTGTTTAACATGTTTAAATACCTGGCACATACGCTTTCCGAGAAATATCACCTGGTCGATTAACGCAAAACGCGAGGCATAAGCCTCGCGTTTTTGTTTACAGCAGCGGTTTTTGTCCACGCTGTAGCCAGCGGAGCAGCAGGCGGTCCGCGCTTTCTGCCGCACTGTTGGTAAAGCGGTCAAGGAGTCGCTTGCGCTGGGCAAAGCGGACGCCCACCAGTTCCCGGCCTTCCATCAGGTTGAGCAGCAGATCGTCGCTGGTTCCGACTTCATCTACAAGCCCTTTCTCCTGCGCCTGAACGCCGTACCAGTGCTCACCCGTTGCGACCTGCTCAATGTCCAGCGTCGGGCGCATACGGTGCACAAAGTCTTTAAAGAGATGATGCGTTTCGTTGAGATCCTCACGGAATTTTTGGCGCCCTTCTTCCGTGTTTTCCCCCAGCAGCGTCAGGGTGCGTTTGTACTGACCCGCAGTGTGAAGCTCGATATCAATCTCTTTATTTTTCAGGAAGCGGTTAAAGTTCGGGATCTGTGCGACCACGCCGATCGAGCCGATAATCGAGAACGGTGCGGCCACAATTTTGTCCGCCACGCAGGCCATCATGTAGCCACCACTCGCCGCTACTTTATCTACGGCCACGGTCAGCGGGATCTGTTTTTCACGCAGGCGCTGCAGCTGAGAGGCCGCCAGGCCGTAGCCGTGCACCACGCCTCCCGGGCTTTCAAGACGAACAACGACCTGATCCTGCGGCGTCGCCACGGCCAGCACGGCAGTGACCTCTTCGCGCAAAGACGCGACTTCATGCGCATCCATGCTGCCTTTAAAATCGAGCACGTAAACCCGTGGTGTGACCTTATCCTGTGGCGTATTGAGCTTCGCCTTTGCCTTTGCCGCTTTGGCTTCCTGTTTATGCTTTTTCTTCTGCGCTTTGAGCCACAGTTTCTGTTGATGACTGTCAAGCAGCGCCAGAGACATCTCTTCCTGCATCTCTTTATACTGCTCGCTCAGGCGGGTGATGCGTAACTCCCCACGCTGACGCTTGCGCTGCGTCAGGTTGACAATCAGAACGGCAACCACCGCAATGGCAATCACCACCGTCGCGATTTTCGCCAAAAACAACCCATATTGAGAAAGTAATTCCACGCGTTCCACCTTGATTTAACCACGAATCTTTCACGGCAGTGTACAACACCCCCTGCCCATGCGTCTCGCTCGTGACACTACCTCTGCGAGGCGCCTTCAGGAATCCCCGGTCTGGCGTTTAAATATTTGCAAATTGTTAATTTTACAGCAATGCGTCCTGTAGACTGATTGAATTATCAGGCGAATTCGGGCATAAAGCCGAAAAGTCACAAAAGAAGGCGTGTTTAAGTCACCGTGCGCCGAGGAGTCACCTTGCATTATCAACCGCAAAAAAATCTGCTGCAGAACCGCATCATTCTCGTCACTGGGGCCAGCGACGGGATTGGCCGTGAAGCGGCGCTGACCTACGCTGAGTATGGCGCGAGCGTCATTCTGACCGGCCGCAACGAAGAAAAACTTAAAGGGGTGGCGCAGGAGATTGAAGCCGCAGGTGGGATTCCTGCTCGCTGGTACACGCTCGATCTGCTCACCTGCACGCCCGCGTCATGTCAGGAGCTTGCTCACCGCATCAGCACCCATTACCCGCGCCTGGACGGCGTACTGCATAATGCCGGCTTGCTTGGCGAAGTTCGCCCGATGGATGAACAGGATCCCGAGATCTGGCAGGAGGTCATGCAGGTCAACGTCAACGGGACGTTTTTCCTGACCCAGGCACTCCTTCCTTTATTACTCAAATCGGATTCGGGTTCACTGGTGTTCACCTCCTCCAGCGTAGGCCGTGAGGGGCGCGCAAACTGGGGTGCCTATGCCGTATCAAAATTCGCAACCGAGGGCATGATGCAGGTGTTGGCAGAGGAGTACCAGAGTCGCCATCTGCGCGTAAACTGCATTAACCCGGGCGGTACGCGCACCAAAATGCGCGCCAGCGCCTTCCCGACGGAAGACCCGCAGAAGCTGAAAACGCCGGCAGACATTATGCCGCTCTATCTCTGGCTGATGGGCGACGACAGCCGCCGCAAAACCGGGATGACCTTTGACGCCCAGCCGGGCCGTAAACCAGGAATCTCGCAATGAGTGAAGAACGTCATCAGCAGCGCCAGCAGCGGCTGAAGGAACAGGTCGATGCGCGCGTCGCGGCCGCTCAGGACGAGCGCGGGATCGTCATCGTCTTTACCGGCAACGGCAAAGGGAAAACCACGGCCGCATTCGGCACGGCGACACGCGCCGTCGGCCACGGGCAGAAGGTCGGCGTTATCCAGTTTATTAAAGGTGAGTGGCCTAACGGCGAGCGTAATCTGCTTGAGCCTCACGGCGTTGAGTTCCAGGTGATGGCGACCGGATTTACGTGGGACACCCAGAACCGCGAAACCGATACCGCAGCCTGTCTGGCCGTCTGGGAGCACGCTAAAAGAATGCTGGCCGATCCTTCACTCAATATGGTTCTGCTGGATGAAATCACGTATATGGTCGCCTACGACTATTTGCCGCTGGAAGAGGTGCTTAATGCACTGAAAAACCGTCCCGCCCATCAGACGGTCATCATCACGGGGCGCGGGTGTCATCGGGATATTCTGGAGCTGGCAGATACCGTCAGCGAGCTGCGTCCGGTTAAACATGCGTTTGATGCGGGCATCAAAGCGCAAATAGGGATTGATTACTAAAGAAAAAAGCCCGGTGTCTTCACCGGGCTTTTACATTAACCGTTGTTATTACGGCTGCCAGAGCGGCGGTTGCTGCTCACCTGGCTGTGACGCTTCACCGCACGGCGAATCTGGTTCGCCTTCATGCGGCGACGATCTTTTTCCACCGCCACTTTAGAGGTGGTTTCCGGCGTCAGGCCGACCAGCTCGCGCAGGTAGTTGGTCTGGGTCAGATCCAGTTCGGTATAACCCCCACGCGGCAGGCCTTTTGGCAGCAGGATGTCGCCGTAACGGACACGGATCAGGCGGCTAACCTGCACGCCTACCGCTTCCCAGAGACGACGCACCTCGCGGTTGCGGCCTTCGGTCAGGGTCACGTTGTACCACTGGTTGATGCCTTCCCCACCGGTAAATTTGATGGTTTTGAACGCCGCAGGACCGTCTTCCAGCTGAACGCCACGCGACAGGTCGCGCAGTTTATTCTCATCAACCTGGCCGAACACGCGCACCGCGTATTCACGTTCCACTTCACGGCTTGGATGCATCAGACGGTTTGCCAGTTCACCATCGGTGGTAAACAGCAGCAGACCGCAGGTGTTCACGTCCAGACGACCAACGGCAATCCAGCGAGCGCCACGCAGTTTAGGCAGACGGTCAAACACCGTCGGGCGACCTTCCGGGTCATTGCGGGTACACAGCTCGCCTTCCGGCTTGTAGTAAGCCAGCACGCGGCAGATCTGCTCAGCGGACTCTTTCACAGAGATAAGATGACCGTCGATACGGATCTTCAGCCCCGGTACGATTTCTACGCGGTCACCCAGCGTGGCGATTTTACCGTCCACACTCACGCGGCCCGCTTCAATAATGGCTTCGATTTCACGGCGTGAACCGTGGCCGGCACGCGCCAGCACTTTCTGTAACTTCTCGCTCATTGAGCTTCCTCAGGTGTCGCCTTCACAGGCGTCGAATCAGGTCAAAAGAGGGCCGAGCCCTGCTTTGATGGCCGCGTAGTATATCTGCTTATACCATTACAAGAAAGGCTTTACGTCACCCACGCCTTCTCGAATCACTTCCGGTGCATCTTCGGTTAAGTCGACCACGGTGGTCGGCTGCTGGCCGAGATAACCGCCGTGAATAATCAGCTCGACCACCTTCTCCAGACGATCTTTGATCTCTTCCGGATCGGACTCGGTAAACTCGCTGCCGGGCAGCATCAGCGAGGTAGACAGCATTGGTTCACCGAGGGTTTCCAGCAGCGCCTGCGCAATCGGGTTCGACGGCACGCGCATGCCGATGGTTTTACGTTTTTCCTGCAACAGACGACGCGGCACTTCTTTGGTCCCTTTCAGGATGAAGGTGTAGTTGCCCGGCGTGTTGTTCTTAATCAGGCGAAACGCCACGTTATCGACATAAGCATAGGTCGACAGCTCAGAGAGATCGCGGCACATCAGGGTAAAGTTATGGCCGTCCGGCAGCTGGCGAATACGGCAAATGCGTTCCATCGCCCCTTTATCTTCAATTTTGCAGCCCAGCGCGTAGCCGGAATCGGTCGGGTAGACAATCACGCCGCCTTTGCGGACGATCTCCACGGCCTGGTTAATCAGGCGTGGCTGCGGGTTATCCGGATGGATATAGAAAAACTGACTCATACTTCCCTCTCTTCAAATTGCTGCGGCTGTTCCCAGAGCTGCCAGACCGGCTCAACGCCAGCGGGCAGCCAGAGCTTGCGCCCCAGTTCGATCCAGGCGCAGGGCTGATGGAAATCAGAACCCTGTGAGCCAAGCAGGCCGTACTGTCGGGCATAGGTCGCGAGCTGCGCGCGCTCGTTGGGTGCCTGCTGACACTGGGCGACTTCCATCGCCTCTCCACCGTTTTCGGCAAAGTGCGCCAGCAGCCTTTTCAGCCATTTAGCAGAAAGATTATACCGCCCCGGATGGGCCAGCACGGCCTTACCGCCAGAATGATGAATCACATCAATAGCTTGTTTTATTGTACACCACTGTGGCGGAACGTATCCGGTTTTCCCGCGCGCCAGATACTTTTTAAAGACATCCGCCATCGTCGTGGCTTTCCCCGCCTCTACCAGAAAACGGGCGAAATGACCGCGCGTAACTGCCCCGCCGTTCGCCAGCTTTTGCGCACCTTCCAGCGCGCCAGGAATATGTGCCTTTTCCAGACGCTCGCCGATCATCTCTGCGCGCTGGTTGCGGCGCGTTTTTTGTTCTTGCAAAAACTCAATAAGTGCCGGATGGTCTATATCGATGTTCAGGCCAACGATATGAATCTCATGGTTTTCCCAGACGGTCGAAATCTCGACGCCGGACACCAGATTGAGTGCCAGCCCGCAGCGGGCAATCTCGGCGCGCGCTGCCGGAATGGCATCCGTCGTATCGTGATCGGTTATCGCCAGCGTGCCGATGCGCATTTCAACGGCACGATGAACCAGGGCTTCGGGTGTCAGCAGGCCATCAGAGGCCTGAGTATGGCTGTGTAAATCATAAATAATCGCGTAGGTGGTATCGCTCAAAGCACTTCCCATAACAGGTTGAAGACATCCGAAACCGCCATGATACCGACTTAACGTGAAATTCTGAAATCAAGGGTTGACAACACGCCATCGAACTAGTTAACTAGTACGCAAGTTCACACGAGAAAGGTATCTGAAAATGACAGCACATTTCACTCTGCACGGTTGGTGGCGTACTTCCTGATCATCGGGCAGTGTCACGCGTCTGCGAAATGCAAACAGATACCCGCCCGCTACTCAGCGGGCTTTTTTTTGAACAGAATAAATGAGAACACCAACATGCAAACAGCCAAACCCCATCTCGAATTGCTGACCTGCGAGGCGGCCTATCGCCACAACCCGACCGCGCTGTTTCATCAGGTGTGCGGGGCACGCCCGGCAACGCTGCTGCTGGAATCTGCGGACATCGACAGCAAGGACGATCTGAAAAGCCTGCTGCTGGTCGACAGCGCGTTGCGCATTACCGCCTTAGGTGACACTGTCACTATTAAGGCTTTGTCAGACAACGGCGCATCGCTGCTGCCGCTGCTGGATGCCGCCCTGCCTTCAGGCATCGAAAATGAACGTCATCCGGAAATGCGCATTCTGCATTTCCCGCCGGTTAGCCAACTGTTAGATGAAGACGCGCGCCTCTGTTCCCTGTCCGTCTTTGATGCCTTCCGCCTGCTGCAAAACCTGGTCACCGTTCCGCACGATGAGCGTGAAGCGATGTTCTTTGGCGGGCTGTTTGCTTACGACCTGGTCGCGGGATTTGAAGATTTGCCGGAAACCGAGCAGGGCAATCGCTGCCCGGACTATTGCTTCTATCTGGCCGAAACCCTGCTGGTGATCGACCATCAGAAACAGTACACCCGTATCCAGGCCAGCCTGTTCACGCCTTCGACCGCTGAGAAAAACCGTCTTGTGCACCGCATCGCGCAGCTTCAGCAGCAGATGACGGAAGCGCCACCTGCACTGCCGGTACAGCGCGTGGAAAAAATGACCTGCGATGTGAACCAGACCGACGATCAGTACGGTGCCGTGGTTCGCCAGATGCAAAAAGCGATTCGCGCCGGGGAAATTTTCCAGGTTGTACCGTCTCGTCGCTTCTCTCTGCCCTGCCCGTCTCCGCTGGCCGCTTACGACGTGCTGAAAAAGAGCAACCCAAGCCCGTACATGTTCTTTATGCAGGACAACGACTTCACGCTGTTCGGCGCCTCGCCGGAAAGCTCACTGAAATATGACGCCACCAGCCGTCAGATTGAGATCTACCCGATCGCCGGAACCCGTCCACGTGGACGTCGCCCAGACGGCTCGCTGGATCGCGATCTCGACAGCCGCATCGAGCTGGAAATGCGCACCGACCATAAAGAGCTCTCTGAGCACCTGATGCTGGTTGACCTGGCGCGTAACGATCTGGCTCGTATTTGCACCCCAGGCAGCCGCTACGTGGCGGACCTGACTAAAGTCGACCGCTATTCATTCGTGATGCACCTGGTCTCCCGCGTGGTCGGTGAGCTGCGCCACGACCTCGACGTGCTGCACGCCTACCGCGCCTGCATGAACATGGGCACCCTGAGCGGTGCGCCGAAAGTGCGCGCTATGCAGCTGATTGCCGCCGCCGAAGGGCGTCGTCGCGGCAGCTACGGCGGTGCGGTGGGCTATTTTACGGCCCACGGTGACCTCGATACCTGCATCGTCATCCGCTCCGCCTATGTTGAAGACGGTATTGCCACCGTCCAGGCGGGTGCCGGGATTGTTCTTGATTCTGTTCCGCAGTCTGAAGCTGACGAAACGCGCAGCAAAGCCCGTGCGGTCCTTCGCGCCATTGCTACCGCACACCACGCACAGGAGATTTTCTGATGGCTGACATTCTGCTGCTCGATAATATCGACTCCTTTACCTACAACCTGGCAGATCAGCTGCGTGCGAATGGCCATAACGTCGTTATCTATCGTAACCATGTACCGGCGCAGACCCTGATTGACCGTCTGGCCACCATGCAAAACCCGGTGCTGATGCTCTCTCCGGGGCCAGGCGCGCCGAACGAAGCGGGCTGTATGCCGGAGCTGCTGACCCGTATGCGCGGCAAGCTGCCGATTATCGGCATCTGCCTCGGTCATCAGGCGATTGTTGAAGCCTATGGCGGCTACGTTGGCCAGGCGGGTGAAATCCTGCACGGTAAAGCGTCCAGCATCGAACATGACGGCCAGGCGATGTTTGCCGGGCTGCCGAATCCGCTCCCGGTCGCGCGATACCACTCGCTGGTCGGCAGCAACATTCCCGCCGGGCTGACGATCAACGCCTCGTTTGAAGGGATGGTGATGGCGGTACGTCACGACACTGATCGCGTCTGTGGGATGCAGTTCCATCCGGAATCCATCCTGACCTCCCACGGTGCCCGCCTTCTGGAGCAGACCCTCGACTGGGCGTTACAGAAGCTGGAGCAGACCAACACCCTGCAGCCGATTCTGGAAAAACTGTATCAGGCGCAAACCCTGAGCCAGCAGGAGAGCCACCAGCTCTTCTCCGCCGTGGTTCGCGGTGAGCTGAAGCCGGAACAGCTGGCGGCCGCGCTGGTGAGCATGAAGGTCCGCGGTGAAAGCCCGCAGGAGATCGCCGGTGCCGCCACGGCCCTGCTGGAAAATGCCGCCCCGTTCCCGCGTCCGGACTATCCGTTTGCCGATATCGTCGGCACAGGCGGTGACGGCAGCAACAGTATCAATATTTCAACCGCCAGCGCCTTTGTGGCCGCAGCGTGTGGCCTGAAAGTGGCGAAACACGGTAACCGCAGCGTGTCCAGCCGGTCGGGCTCGTCTGATTTACTCGCGGCATTCGGCATTAATCTCGATATGAACGCCGAACGTTCTCGTGAAGCGCTGGATGACCTGGGCGTCTGCTTCCTGTTTGCGCCGAAGTATCACACCGGTTTCCGCCACGCAATGCCGGTTCGTCAGCAGCTTAAAACCCGCACGCTGTTTAACGTGCTCGGCCCCCTGATCAACCCGGCCCATCCGCCGCTGGCGCTGATCGGTGTCTACAGTCCGGAACTGGTCCTGCCGATTGCTGAGACGCTGCGCGTGCTGGGTTACCAGCGTGCCGCCGTGGTGCACAGCGGCGGAATGGATGAAGTGTCACTGCACGCGCCGACGCTGGTAGCCGAACTGCGCGACGGTGAAATCCTGAGCTACCAGTTGGAAGCCGCTGACTTTGGTTTAACCCCGTATCACCAGGAAGCGCTGGCCGGCGGTACCCCGGAAGAAAACCGTGACATTCTGACGCGCTTATTACAAGGTAAGGGAGAGGTTGCCCATGAGGCCGCCGTTGCTGCCAACGTCGCCATGCTGATGCGTTTGCACGGCGAGGAAGACCTTAAGGCCAACGTTCAAAAAGTTCTGGATGTACTGCGCTCCGGTGCAGCTTACGATCGCGTTACCGCACTTGCGGCAAGAGGGTAAAGAATGCAGACCGTTTTAGCGAAAATCGTTGCCGATAAGGCCATCTGGGTGGAAGCCCGCAAGCAACAGCAGCCACTTGCCAGTTTCCAGAACGACGTCGTCCCGAGCAGCCGTCGTTTCTATGACGCCCTGCAGGGTGCGCGCACCGCGTTTATTCTTGAGTGCAAAAAAGCGTCCCCGTCCAAAGGCGTTATCCGTGACGATTTCGACCCGGCGCGCATTGCCGGTATTTATAAGCATCATGCCTCAGCCATCTCCGTGCTGACGGATGAGAAATATTTTCAGGGCAGCTTCGATTTTCTGCCGATCGTCAGCGGCATCGCGCCGCAGCCGATCCTGTGCAAAGACTTTATTATCGACCCGTATCAGATCTGGCTGGCGCGCTTTTACCAGGCTGACGCCTGCCTGCTGATGCTCTCGGTGCTTGACGACGAGCAGTACCGCCAGCTCTCTGCCGTCGCGCACAGCCTGAAAATGGGCGTGCTGACCGAAGTGAGTAATGAAGAGGAGCTGGAGCGCGCGATTGCGCTGGAAGCCAAAGTGGTCGGCATTAACAACCGCGATCTGCGTGACCTGTCCATTGACCTGAACCGCACGCGCCAGCTGGCGCCGCGTCTGGGCTCTGGCGTCACGGTGATCAGCGAATCCGGCATTAACAGCTACGCCCAGGTGCGCGAGCTGAGCCACTTCGCCAACGGTTTCCTGATTGGCTCCGCCATGATGGAACATGACGATCTCAATGCGGCAGTACGTCGCGTGCTGCTGGGTGAAAACAAAGTCTGCGGCTTAACCCGCGAACAGGACGCCCAGGCCGCGTATGAAGCCGGAGCGATTTATGGCGGGCTGATTTTTGTGGATTCCTCTCCTCGCGCGGTCAGCGAAGAGCAGGCGCGTAAGGTCATCGCCGCGGCACCACTCAGCTATGTTGGCGTGTTCCGCAATGCGGATATCGCCGAGGTGGTTGAAAAAGCCGACGCGTTATCCCTGAGCGCAGTGCAGCTTCACGGCGATGAAGATCAGGCCTATATCGATGCCCTGCGCGCCACGCTGGCACCGCAGGTACAGATCTGGAAAGCGCAACGCGTTGACGATACGTTGCCCCCGCGTAACCTGAACCACGTGGATAAATACGTCCTCGATAACGGTCAGGGCGGAACAGGCCAGCGTTTTGACTGGTCTCTGCTGAACGGCGAAAAGCTGGACAACGTCCTGCTGGCGGGCGGATTAAGCCCGGACAACTGTGTAGAAGCCGCGAAAACCGGCTGCGCAGGCCTCGATTTCAATTCAGGCGTAGAGTCCCAGCCGGGTAGTAAAGATGCCAGCAAACTGGCCTCGGTTTTTAAAACTCTGCGTGCATATTAAGGAAGAGAAGATGACGACATTACTTAACCCGTATTTTGGTGAGTTCGGCGGGATGTACGTCCCGCAAATCCTGATGCCCGCGCTGCGCCAGCTGGAAGAAGCGTTTGTGAGCGCGCAGAAGGATCCGGCATTTCAGGCGGAATTTACCGACCTGCTGAAAAACTATGCAGGCCGCCCAACGGCCCTGACCAAATGCCGCAATCTGACGGAAGGCACGAAAACCACGCTGTATCTTAAGCGTGAAGACCTGCTGCACGGCGGCGCGCACAAGACTAACCAGGTGCTGGGCCAGGCCCTCCTTGCGAAGCGTATGGGCAAAACCGAAATCATCGCCGAAACCGGCGCAGGCCAGCACGGCGTGGCCTCGGCGCTCGCCAGCGCCCTGCTCGGCCTGAAATGCCGCATCTATATGGGGGCGAAAGACGTTGAGCGTCAGTCTCCGAACGTCTTCCGTATGCGTCTGATGGGTGCGGAAGTGATCCCGGTGCACAGCGGCTCCGCGACGCTGAAGGATGCCTGTAACGAAGCGCTGCGCGACTGGTCTGGCAGCTACGAAACCGCGCACTATATGCTCGGTACCGCGGCGGGCCCGCACCCGTTCCCAACCATCGTGCGTGAGTTCCAGCGCATGATCGGGGAAGAGACCAAAGCGCAGATCCTCGAAAAAGAGGGTCGCCTGCCGGATGCAGTCATCGCCTGCGTCGGCGGCGGGTCAAACGCCATCGGCATGTTCGCAGACTTTATCGACGACACCCGCGTGGGTCTGATTGGCGTCGAGCCTGCGGGTCATGGTATTGAATCGGGTGAACACGGCGCGCCGCTGAAGCATGGCCGCGTGGGGATCTACTTCGGCATGAAATCCCCGATGATGCAGACCGATGAAGGCCAGATTGAAGAGTCTTACTCTATCTCCGCTGGCCTCGACTTCCCATCCGTCGGACCGCAGCACGCCTATCTGAACAGCACCGGTCGTGCGGACTATGTCTCCATTACCGATGACGAAGCGCTGGAAGCGTTCAAAACGCTGTGCCGCAGCGAAGGGATCATCCCGGCGCTGGAATCTTCACACGCTCTGGCCCATGCGCTGAAAATGATGAAAGACAATCCGGAAAAAGAGCAGCTGCTGGTGGTCAACCTTTCCGGACGCGGTGACAAAGATATCTTCACCGTTCACGATATTCTGAAAGCACGAGGGGAAATCTGATGGAACGCTACGATAACGTATTTGCAGAACTGAAATCCCGCCAGGAAGGCGCGTTCGTTCCCTTCGTCACCCTGGGCGATCCGGGCCCTGAACAGTCGCTGAAGATCATCGACACCCTGATTGAATCCGGTGCCGATGCGCTGGAGCTGGGGATCCCGTTCTCTGACCCGCTGGCGGATGGCCCGACTATCCAGAATGCGACGCTGCGCGCGTTTGCTTCGGGCGTGACGCCAACCCAGTGCTTCGAAATGCTGGCGGCGATCCGTCAGAAGCACCCCACTATCCCGATTGGCCTGCTGATGTACGCCAACCTCGTGTTCAACCGCGGTATCGATGAATTTTACGCCGAGTGCGCACGCGTGGGCGTCGACTCTGTTCTGGTCGCCGACGTGCCGGTCGAGGAGTCCGCGCCGTTCCGCCAGGCGGCGATGCGTCACAACGTCGCCCCGATTTTCATCTGCCCGCCGAACGCCGATGACACACTGCTGCGCCAGATAGCCTCTTACGGGCGCGGTTACACGTACCTGCTCTCCCGCGCAGGCGTGACCGGTGCCGAGAATAAAGCGGCCCTGCCGCTGCATCATCTGGTGGAAAAGCTGGCCGAGTACCATGCCGCGCCGCCGCTGCAGGGCTTCGGGATCTCTTCTCCGGATCAGGTCACCGCGGCGATTGACGCGAAGGCTGCGGGTGCCATTTCCGGCTCTGCGATTGTGAAGATCATCGAGAAGAACGTGGACAAGCCCGAGCAGATGCTGGCCGAGCTGAAGGCGTTTGTGACCGCCATGAAGGCGGCGACGCGTAAAGTCTGACCCCTCCACCGTCTGGCACCCTTGCCAGACGGTTAGCCTTTCTTCCCTTCTTTTACGCCACCATAAACACTGAACCTACCTAAGCCAGTAAAGCAACGTAACAGAACATTAACTTTTGACGATAAAGATGAGTACTTTCTATGCACCAAGTACATAACCACATAAAATATATGGTTTAAGCCATTGATCAAATTTGAAGTTCTTATATTCTACCTTCGTAATGCTAACACCTTGGATAGCGGCTAAAAGAAGTAATCAAAATGCGTAGCGCATAGGGATTTTTTCCTTAAAAAATAATGCGTTGCATTTATGATTTTGTGAAAAGAAAAAACAAATATGAAACATTTTGGCGGCACGTGTCTTATACTTTACAACTCAACGATTAACAAATGTTGTACAATTAAGCTATTGCCGTATTTTTCATCTAAATGAGTTATGGTAAAGTTAATATGCTCTGGATAATAAACGATAATATACAATTTAACCCAGAAACAAAAAAACTGGAGTCATTAAGAAACCCCGATTTAGCTATAACTCTGACTACTCCTGCATCCCGTTGTTTGACTTTGTTACTGGAATCTTATCCTGAGGTAGTTACACAGAAATCTTTCTTCTCTTTTGTCTGGGCTGAAGAAGGGATGCTGGTACCAGCCAATACACTATATCAAAACATTTCTATCGTTCGCCGCGGTCTGAGAGCGGCCGGTGAAACTGACGAATTACTCATACTTACCGTACCCCGTAAAGGTTTTCAGATTGAAAACCGAGTCAAGATCCAAAAGTTAACAAAGGGAATAGATATTTCTGAAAGTCAAAAGAATGATGCATTTCATAGTGTTCCCCCCTCTCCTTCGTTGAGCCTTCCCTTAAATAAGGATATTAAAAAGGCTAATTCAAAGAGAAACGAAAAATATCCTATTCAAATCTATACTTATTTATTGATGGCCATGTCATTCATTCTTGGGATAATGTTGTTACAGTTCCCATGGTTTTACGACACAAGTAAAATGGATTATTTTGATAGCTACACCATGTCAAAAGTCGAAAATGGGTGCCATTATTTCTCTAAAGATGACAATATTGAAAATATTGATATTTTCTCAAAATATAAATCTATGATTATGCAAACGGGTCTGGATTGCAAAAAATATCCCTGGATATACTTTGCTTCGTTCAGTGCCGCTCCTGCATTTTCAGCGTTTGTGTGCAAGAAGCCTTATGGCTCCTCCTCTCAAAGTGATTGTATCACCCTTTATTTCAGAGGTTATGATCAGTGAGCGTTAAATTTAAATACTTAATATGCACCTTGCTATTTGCGGCTGGTGCATTAGTGTCATTTTTTTATACAATTCATAAGAAAAATGCACTTAACAATAATACTTGCTCCACAAAAGCAATACTTTACCATAATGAGATCAGAGCAAACATAAGTCTGGATTACATGTATACATTAAAAAATAAAACAGGCATAGTTACTGTAAGTGGAACATACTACAAGAGCAATAAGTATCTAGGTTCAATCAGGCAGGATGTATCCTACACCTGGACTGAAAACAAGAACAATTTTAACTTCGTATCCACCAGGATAGATAAAATCATTACTAGCAATCCAGTCACGGATAAAGAACTGAGCTATGTTTTACCAGATTTCTACATATATCCAGGGAAACAAATCGCATTCACAATCGTGAATCAAGGCCCTAAAGGATATATATTTACTATTGGAAAGCGCCCATTATTTTTATGTACCATAATCTCCCATAAATAAAATTCCAGCTACTATTCCCTCCCGCGTTACAGTCAGGCGTTGTAAAAATCTTTACGGCGCTTACTTTCTAGAATTTCACTTATATAAACACAAAATCCATAACCATTTAACTCTCTGATTTTAAAAGAATAAAATATAAACAAAAAGTTCTTAAATGTATAGTTAAGAGGATTTAAGGCTATTTAAAATTTCTTTGCTATGAATCCACGAGCCCATATAAGAAAATCTGACCCATGATTTTTATGTCGCTCCGAAAATCATATGAGGATATTGACCTTAGATTGCTTATACATGACCGATCATGGATACCGTAAAGTAGAAACAAACAGAGACTGTGCGAGCATAAATTTCAATGACGCCCGCATGCTGCTTAATGCTTGCCTTCCTAATGAAGTGGCAACGTTTCATGCGTATTTGAGCTTGTAATCATTACTAATATAGCTGGATTTTTAAATGAGAACCTTTAAACTGAATGCAATTGCATTTTCTATAAGTAGCCTTTTAACGACTGGATATGCTTACTCAGCAATTCATAACACAGATGGCCTTTTCGATGTCGGAAGTGGCGGCGTCATTTCGGGCAGTGGTGTAATCGAAGAAGATAAGACTTATAACATTATTAGCACAACGGGCGAGAAAAATAATATTTCCATTGCTAATAATGGGAGCATTACCGTAAATCATGACGGTGGCTCTCCTATTGTCCCAGCTTGGGGTGAATTTGAGCAAGGTGATTTTGCCCTGACAAATGGCTCTGTGATTGTTTTTAATAGCGGAACGATAAACCTTGGCTCAGGCTCAACTGTAAATACGAAATACACAGACTTGATTGAAGGAGTATTCCCTTCACGTCCGGATCTACCTCTTGATATGGATTATAACTTCGTTTTTGGTGTCGGCATCAGTGTTCCTGGTGGGACAAGCGAAGAAAAGCAGTTAGAGCAAGGGAAAATAATTGCTGATGACCTTACTATAAATATGAGCCATCAGCGTGATAATAAAAGAGTGATGGGTCTCCACGCAAGCAAAGATGCCGCGACACTTGAATTAACTGGATTGACCACAATAAATACTACGGCTTTCGGAAATAACAGTAACGCATGGGGTATATATGTGCGTAAGGGAGCTCTGGTGGATGCTGAAGATTTTAATATCTTGAGTAAAGGCCAGAGCAGCGCTATCGGTATACTAGCCAATTCGACGTCTAATCAGGCCCAAACTCAAGTAAAATATAACAATGCTTCAATCAAATCTTATGCGGATGAGTTTGCAGCAGGTTTAGTTATTGGAAGTGGAGATGTTACCGCTCTGGGAGACACTAATTTAGATATTAACGTTACTAATGCGGGAGGGGTTGGTGAAGGTATTGAATTAAATTATGGCGGAGATGCAAATGACAGTAGCTTGCGCTCCACTTTTAATGCTACTGGAGATACCAATATCTCCTTAAAATCGGGTGCTGATGATATTGTTCTGTTTGGCGCAATGTCAACTGGTGCATCAGAACTTACAGCCAATAACCTTTCCATCGCGTTCGATACCCAAGGACAGGAGAAAATTGAAGGAACGGGCTTATTTGCTTCCACGGATAGTACTGGCAAACAAGAAGGTGCCGGAAAAATAACGATAAAAGGAGATCTTGATATCGACTCATCAGATGTTAACCATAACGGCTCATGGCGATATGTCGTTGCAGAAAATGGCGGGGATATTACCTTAGATGGAAAAATTCGCTTAGGTGTTAAGAACAATGCCCCTGATGCAATCGCTCTTCTGGCTGAAAAAGAAGGTTCTCAAATCACGACTACTGGAAAAAACTTGCATGTAGTTGGAACAATAGTCAGTCGAGAGTCTGGTTTGGTTAACATTGACGCATCTGATAAATCTCGTTTTATCGGAGGATTTATAACGAGTTCAGACGGGGTTAGCAATCTTGCACTATCTGATCATTCAGAATGGAGCATGACAAAGGATTCTCAACTCACAAACTTGACACTCAATAATTCATCTTTGAACTTTATGCACCCGGGTTTACAACCTAAAAATGCATCTACCAACGTAGCTGGGTTTAAGACGCTTTTAGTTAATTCTGATTTCGTTGGAAGCAACGGTTATTTGGTAATGAATACTGCGCTTGGTGATGATAGCTCTTTGACGGATCGGCTGATTGTAAATGGTGATACCAGCGGTACCACTAACGTTAAAGTGATAAATGCCGGCGGAAAAGGTGAATTAACTTCTAACGGTATTGAATTAATTACAGTTAAAGGTCGTTCCGAGGGTGAATTCATTCAGAACGGTCGTATTGTGGCCGGTTCCTATGACTATGTGTTACAAAGAGGGACTGGAACGAATTCTGTTAACTGGTATCTCAATAGTGCACTATCACCTCTAACACCAGAGGTGACGAATCCGCCATTGCCAGTAATTCCTGAAGAGCCAGATTCAGAGACGGATGGAGAGCCGGTTGTTCCTTGGCCAGAGTCACCAGACGGTACAAAGCCAAATCCAGAAACAAAGCATGCAGTGCGTCCCGAAGCAGGATTATATGGTATGAACCTGGCAGCAGCTAATACCCTTTTCAATACTCGACTGCATGACCGTATGGGTGAGACGTACTATGTCGATAGTTTTACAGGAAAAGAAGCTTCAACAACTTTATGGATGAGAAATATCGGCGGGCATACCCGACAGCGTGATAGCAGTGGCCAATTGAAGTTGCAAAGCAACCGTTATGTTATGCAACTTGGTGGTGACGTTGCTCAGTGGAGTAGTGATAACGATGATCGCTTCCACTTAGGCGTTATGGGTGGTTATGCTAACCAGAAAAGCAGTTCTGTAAATAAGTATACTAATTACCGAGCATCAAGCAGTATTAATGGATATAGTCTCGGTGTATATGGCACCTGGCTACAGTATAGTGAAAGTAAAGAAGGCGCTTACATTGATACCTGGGCTCAATATAACTGGTTTGAAAACACTATTTCTGGTGAGGACATCGCAGCTGAAAAGTACAAATCACAAGGCCTTACAGCGTCTGTTGAGTCGGGTTACACGTTGAAACTGTCTGATATAAGTGAGCGTAGCGCTCTGTTTATTCAACCTAAGATGCAGCTAACCTGGATGGGCGTCAAATCGGACTCTCATACAGAGGCAAATGGCACAAAGGTTGAAGGAAAAGGTGATGGCAATATTCAAACACGAGTAGGTTTGCGTTTGTATAGTAAAGGCCATAATAAGCTAGATGACGGTAAAGATCGTGAGTTTCAACCTTTCGTAGAGGCTAATTGGATCAATAATTCTAAGTCCTTTGGGGCATCTCTTAACGGTGACAGTGTGAATTTAGCAGGTAATAAAAACACAGGAGAAATAAAAGCAGGAGTCGAAGGTCAGATTAATAACAGTTTATCGGTATGGGGAAATATTTCCCAGCAAATTGGAGATAAAGGCTATAGCGATACTCAGGGCATGTTAGGCGTGCGGTATAGCTGGTAACATCAACAGACAAGTATAGAAAATCCACGCAGCAGCGTGGATTTTCTATTGTTAATTTTAAGCCGACACAGAAATTGTTAACAACATTTAGCAATACTGGCAATTCCCACAGTATTACAAGTAAAGCCAAATATTTAGGAATGTACAACATAAGCGCCTATCCTCTTGACGGGAAAGAAACAAAACAGTTAAACGAGCCTCACTTACGGTTCTCACTCATGGGTTTGCAGCCGCTCGAGATGCAGCGGGTGTCATACCTCCAAAGGAAAAAAACGATTTGATTTCACAAACAGTTTTCTTCATCTGAGCGTCTTTTTTTGTGCCCAGGCATTAATAACAAAATTCTGTTAGGGCATAACACTCAGTCAACCACTGAGAAATGTAACGATGATCGATGAAAGGGATCGATCAAACATACTATCTGAATTTCGGGACCCGCTGTAACTTGAGGATCAGCACGGGTTAATGATTGGGATCATAAAAACAGTAGGTATTTTGTTGAAAGGTATTTAAGAAAGAAAAAAAGTACTATATTCCAGCCCGTTAAATCACTTACACCTTCTGAGTTCAGAGGCTTATTCATGTCATGGCAATCCTTCAAACAGGCTTACCTGGTTAAGTTCTGGTCACCCGTTCCGGCCGTTATCGCGGCAGGCATTCTCTCTACTTATTATTTTGGCATTACCGGCACCTTCTGGGCCGTGACCGGCGAGTTCACCCGCTGGGGTGGTCAATTGCTGCAACTCGCTGGCGTGCATGCCGAAAAGTGGGGTTACTTTAAACTCATTCATCTGGACGGCACCCCGCTTACCCGCATCGACGGGATGATGATTATCGGCATGTTCGGCGGCTGTTTCGCGGCCGCGCTGTGGGCAAATAACGTTAAGTTGCGTATGCCCAAAAGCCGGATCCGCATTTTGCAGGCGGTTGTCGGCGGGATAATTGCCGGATTCGGCGCGCGTCTGGCGATGGGGTGTAACCTTGCCGCCTTCTTTACCGGGATCCCGCAGTTTTCGCTTCACGCCTGGTTCTTTGCCGTCGCCACGGCCATCGGCTCTTACTTTG
This sequence comes from Enterobacter sp. fkY84-1, assembly GCF_052974705.1. Classification (NCBI taxonomy): domain Bacteria; kingdom Pseudomonadati; phylum Pseudomonadota; class Gammaproteobacteria; order Enterobacterales; family Enterobacteriaceae; genus Enterobacter; species Enterobacter sp. fkY84-1. The sequence goes on from NZ_CP169393.1 coordinate 2,655,880, forward strand.
GCGCAAAATTCACCCTGCTGCCGCTGTTTCGTATTCCAGTGAAAATGACAAAAGTCAGCGCAGCGTCTCCGTTAACCCAGAAGCCCTCTCAGGCCCGCCGCCGTTTCCGCCTCGGAATGCTGGTCTTTTTCGCCATGGTGGCATGGGCGCTCTGCACCGCCCTGAACCAGCCTAAGCTCGGTCTGGCGATGCTGTTTGGTGTGGGTTTTGGTCTGCTCATTGAACGCGCGCAGATCTGCTTTACCTCTGCGTTTCGCGATATGTGGATCACCGGGCGCACGATGATGGCGAAAGCGATTATCGCCGGGATGGCGGTCAGCGCCATCGGCATCTTCAGCTATGTCCAACTGGGCGTCGAACCGAAAATCATGTGGGCCGGTCCTAACGCGGTCATTGGCGGCCTGTTGTTCGGCTTCGGGATCGTGCTGGCTGGCGGGTGTGAAACCGGCTGGATGTATCGCGCCGTGGAAGGCCAGGTGCACTACTGGTGGGTGGGGCTGGGCAATGTGATTGGCTCGACGATCCTGGCGTACTGCTGGGATGACGTGTCACCCGTCCTGGCTACCCGGTGGGATAAGGTTAATCTGCTGAATACCTTCGGACCTCTCGGCGGCCTGCTCGTCACCTACGCCCTGCTGTTGGTCGCTTTTTTACTGGTCGTCGCACAGGAGAGACGTTTCTTCCGCCGTGCGGGGGTTAAAACAGAAACGCAGGAGAATGCAGCATGAAAGAGATCGTGCCTGATTATCGTCTGGATATGGTTGGCGAGCCCTGTCCATATCCGGCGGTGGCTACGCTTGAAGCGCTGCCGCAGCTTAAGAAAGGTGAAATTCTGGAGGTGGTCAGCGACTGCCCGCAGTCCATCAACAACATACCGCTGGATGCGAAAAACCACGGGTATACGGTGCTGGATATCCAGCAGGATGGCCCAACCATTCGCTATCTGATTCAAAAATGATCGCTAAGGGCCTCGTCAGGGGCCTTTATCGTATTGAATTATAAGACATCTTGATCCACGGCAAAAACGTTATTTATGACTTAAGTAAAATCTCATTTCCCTTTTGAAAGAGGTTTTCGCGGTTTGATGTATTTACGAGCTTTACTGGTCTTCGCCTTATTGATTCCCTTCCACGCGCTGTCCCTGAATTTCTCTTCTACTTTCCTGCGTCTTAATTGTCCGCAAAGAGGACTTGTCGAGGTTATTCTGCACGTTTATGACCACACTCAGGAACGGTGGCGCGGCCATTTTGAAACCGGTGCGGGGCATAAACGTGCGGGTGATACCGAAATGATCCCGTTTGCCAACGGCGATATTCTCTTCCATTCCGTATCCAGCGACGCTTTCAGCTATTTATATGATGGGGAAACGATCCTGAGGCACTGCGTAAAGCTCGATGAGCGGCCGGTTTATCCGTCGTTTTGACGTGAGCAAAGCAAACTGGCCACCCTGTGGCCAGTTTGACGGGGAATCAGAAACGATAACCCGCAGAGAACATAAACACCCACGGATCCAGACGAGTGCTGATACTTTGCTGCTGGCCGCCCGCCTTGAAGCGTACGTCCGTATCAATATCCATATACCAGACCGAGGCGTTGATCAGCCAGTCGCGGTTAATCAGATAATCCAGGCCAACCTGCCCCGCCATGCCCCACGAATCTTTCAGGCTGAGATCCGTCAGACCCGCCTCTTTACCGGTATCGTTGAATTTCTCATCAAAGAAGGTGGTGTAGTTCACACCGGCGCCAATATATGGACGCACCTTGCTGCTTGAGTCGCCGAAGTACCACTGCGCCATCAGCGTTGGCGGTAAATGGTGAACCGTGGCGATATCACCGGTTGGCCCGAGGCCCACGCGATGACGGAACGGCGTTGCGGCCAGAAGCTCAACGCCCACGTTATCCGTCGCCATATAGGTGAAAGTTAAACCTAACTGGGTGTTATTACTGACGTTAAAACCGCCCATTCCCAGCACGTTATCCGAACCTTCAGTTGGGCGAGCCGTAGCCGAACCGGCACGAATAAAGAATTCGCCTGCTTCATGCGCATACGCGCCGCCAGAGAGACTGCTTAATACAAGGGCTGCCACCGCTAATTTTTTCATATCCGCTCCATCGTTGTGGTTTTAATCGCGGATGAGAATATACTCACAAAAGAGTAATAAGTGATCTGCCACAGATCACATTAAAACCAGTAACTTAACATTCATTGATCTGGATTAATTTTTTGTTACGCACTCAAAACCAATAAGTTGTTTCCATGTCAATTTTTGGCATTTCACGGTTACAAAATTTTCCCTTTTCCCCCTCTTGCTCTTCCTCTGGCGGCTGGATAATTTATCGCTCTCACAAATTGATTTGATGCGTTCTTCTTTTGCAGGTGTGCCATGAGTGATATCAACCCGTGCATGACGTGCGGAGCCTGTTGTGCGTATTTTCGAGTCTCTTTCTACTGGGCCGAAGCCAGCGATGGCGGTGGTACCGTTCTGGTTCATCTTACCGAGCCGTTAACCCCCTTTTTGCGCTGCATGAGCGGCACGAACCAAAAGCAGGCCCGCTGTGTGGCGCTACAGGGTGAGCCTGGGGTCTCGACCCGATGTTCCATCTATGAGGATCGCCCCAGCCCGTGCCGGGAATTTGCCATGTCGGGGGAAGATGGCCAGGTCAACGAAGCCTGTAACCGCGCCCGCGCGCGGGTTGGATTACCGCCGCTTTACAAAGATATGCTTTTCCATACAAGCCTTGATGCTGCCACAGCAGGTGCATCCGGTGTACAATTGCCGGCTAATTAACACCTGCAATACTCAAGGAGAGTGCATGTCTATCACGGCGAAGTCTGTCTACCGTGACACGGGAAACTTTTTCCGCAATCAGTTCATTACCTTTTTACTGATCGCGTTGCTTTGCGCCTTTATCACGGTGGTGCTGGGCCATGCCTTCTCACCGAGTGAAGAACAGATTGCCAGCCTGAGCCAGGGCGACCATCTTGCGGGTAGCGTGGGGTTGTTTGAGCTGGTGCAAAATATGACGCCGGAGCAGCAGCAAATCCTGCTGCGCGCCTCTGCCGCGTCCACGTTCTCAGGCCTGATTGGTAATGCAATTCTGGCGGGCGGCGTTTTGCTGATGATTCAGCTGGTATCGGCGGGTCACCGCGTCAGCGCCTTACGCGCGATTGGTGCGAGTGCACCGGTCTTACCTAAGCTGTTTATCCTGATTTTTTTAACCACGATGCTGGTGCAAATGGGGATTATGCTGGTCGTGGTGCCGGGCGTTTTACTGGCTATCGTGCTCGCATTTGCGCCTGTGATGGTTGTGCAGGATAAGATGGGAATTTTTACCGCGATGCGCAGCAGCATCAGACTGGCATGGGCTAATATGCGTCTGGTGGCGCCCGCCGTGATCGGCTGGCTGCTGGCCAAAACGCTGCTGTTATTGTTTGCGCCGAATTTTGCGGTATTAACGCCTAACGTCGGCGCCGTGGTGGCGAATACGCTGAGCAATCTCATTTCAGCGGTACTGCTCGTCTATCTGTTCCGCCTGTATATGTTAATTCGTCAGTAATCCCGAGGCGGGGGGTATCTCTGTCTCCCGCCCCGCTCAGAAGATGGAATCACAGAATGAAGCAGTTTCTTGATTTTTTACCGCTCGCGGTGTTTTTCGCTGTCTATAAGTTGTACGACATTTTTGCTGCAACAAAAGCGTTAATCGTTGTGACCGCCGTTGTGCTGATCTACAGCTGGATTCGCTATCGCAAAGTCGAAAAAATGGCGCTTATCACGTTCGTTTTAGTAGCGGTGTTCGGTGGATTGACCATTGCCTTGCATGATGTTGAATTTATTAAGTGGAAGGTGACTGTTATTTATGCGTTGTTTGCAGCAGCGCTATTGTTCAGTCAATGGTTCATGAAAAAGCCCCTTATCCAGAGCATGTTAGGTAAAGAACTAACGCTGCCGCAGGTGGTCTGGTCGCGTCTGAATACTGCCTGGGCAATCTTCTTTATTCTCTGTGGTCTCGCTAATATCTATATCGCCTTCTGGCTGCCGCAGGATATCTGGGTCAACTTTAAGGTCTTTGGCCTGACTGCGCTGACGCTTATCTTCACGCTATTAAGCGGCGTATACATCTATCGTCATATGCCGCAGGACGACAACCACTGATTACTGACTGACCAGAACGTCAACGACGGGCGTTCTGGTCTATTCTCTCCGCACGCGAATCATAGTAGCATCCCGCCTGAAGTCTTCCGTTACGAGTTAAAACAATGACAACAACTAACGCCCCTCAGGGCGAACTGGTTTTACGCACACTGGCAATGCCCGCTGACACCAATGCCAATGGCGATATTTTTGGCGGCTGGCTGATGTCGCAGATGGATATGGGCGGCGCAATTCTGGCAAAAGAGATTGCCCACGGGCGCGTGGTCACCGTGAGGGTGGACGGCATGACCTTCCTGCGCCCGGTTGCGGTGGGTGATGTGGTTTGCTGCTACGCGCGCTGCGTGAAGCGCGGTAATACCTCCATTTCCATCAACATCGAAGTCTGGGTGAAGAAAGTCTCTTCTGAGCCGATTGGGCAACGCTATAAGGCCACTGAAGCGCTGTTTATTTATGTTGCCGTGGACAGCGACGGTAAACCTCGTCAACTTCCACAGGCCTGATCGACAGGCAAAAAAAAGCCTCCTTTCGGAGGCTTTTTTTATTCCATCTGCGCCCCGCCGTTCAGGCGGAAAACAATATTGACGATCAATCCGCTGCCCGGCTTGCCTGGCTCATAGCGCCATCTGCGCATAGCAGATTTCACTTCGCGCTCAAACATATTAGAAGGTTGCGCAGACAAGATTTCCACGTTATCCACGCGGCCATCCGCAGTGACGTCAAATTTCACCCGTACGCGGCCTTCAATACGCAAGGCCTGAGCTCGCGCCGGATACTGAGGCTGATTGCGGCTTACGGCGCGCGGGCCCGCTGGTGCGGTTACGGTTGGCTTTGACGTCGTTGCCGTATTGTTTATCACCGGACGTGAAGGCGCTGCATTTTCGACCGGCTGGGTCGCGCGTGGTTCAGCCGGACGTTCCTCGCGTTTCGGACGCTCCTCAACCTTCTTCACTGGCTTTGGCTTCGGCTTAGGTTTTGGCTTCGGTTCAGGTTTGTGGATCACCACCGGGGCTTCCTTCGATGGCTCCGGAACGGGCTCGGGTTCTGGCTCCGGTTCAGCCACCGGCTGTGGCGGCGGAGGGGCAACCTGCGGCGGTTCAAGATCCGCTGGCGAGACCATCGTCACCGAGATCGGCTGCGCGGGCGCGGGCATTTCAATAACCTGATGAACCGAGGTATACAGCAGACCCGCCACAACGGCACCGTGAATCACGACAGAAAGCAGCGTCGGCCAGGGAAAGCGGCGAGGTAAATCAAGGGTCATCGAAGTCATAGTCATCAACGTTAAAAAACCGAACCCTGATTTTAAATGCAAATAGCAATCATATTCAATAAGACACTTTGCTCTGACGCAATTTTAGCGCCCAAGAGGCCAAAAAAGGCGCATACAGATCAGGGTATTAACATTGTTTTTATTTTACATTGCAGTCGTTTGCCCTTTCACATAACGTAACTGACACTTTTACCGGTTAAGGAGCTTCGCCGTGTTTTACGTGATTTACTCTGAAGATGTTGCTGATTCGCTCGAAAAACGCCAGTCTGTGCGCCCTGCGCATCTGGCACGTTTGCAGTTGCTTCAGGATGAAGGCCGATTACTGACCGCTGGCCCCATGCCCGCAGTAGACAGCAACGATCCGGGTGCTGCCGGTTTCTCCGGCTCCACGGTCATTGCTGAGTTTGAATCCCAAGAAGCCGCTCAGGCCTGGGCTGACGCAGACCCGTACGTTGCAGCGGGCGTGTATGCAAAAGTGACGGTGAGACCGTATAAAAAAGTGTTCTGATACCAAAGCGGCTCCGAAAGGAGCCTTTTTTAGGATGGCGATTACGCGCCGCTGTGCCGGGTAAACTGCTGCTCTGTAATAAGGCTTCCCCACTGATCGCCTTCCCACTCTTTTACCAGCGTAAACCCATACGACTCGTACAGACGCCTGGCGGCGGTCAGCTTATTGAACGTCCAGAGGTGCACAGCTGAAAAACCGGCGCTGTCGCAAAACCGCATGGCTTCATTCAGCAGTTTTTTCCCCACGCCGTGCCCCCGGCAGCCATCATCAAGAATAAACCAGCGAAGATGGGCTTCACCCGGCGCCAGATCCTCGCCATCGATCGCCACCGAGCCGACAATTTTGTCGTTGAGCACTGCCAGCCAAATCTGGTTACAGGGCTTCTCCAGTCTTTCACTAAACTCAGCCAGCCCCGAAGCCACTTTGGCCTCGAAGAAGCGACCAAAATTATGCTCCCGCGAATAATAACTGCCATGCATCTCCGCGATACGGCCAATCATGCCCGGGATATACCCCTGCACTATCTTCAGCTCATCGGGCTGCATATCGTTGCCCGCCTCCCGACACGCCAGCAGCGCGTTGGCATAAAGGGAGAGACCCTCAGAAATGGTCAGCTGCTGGGCAGGAGCAAGACGCTTTATTGCTGTGACCACGCGCTCATTGCTGAAGGTATTAATTTTACTGACCGTCTCGTGACCCTTCGCGGTCAGCCTGAGGCTCTTTGCTCTCGCATCCTCAGTAGAAATGACCTCCTCGAGTTCGCCTGCGGCAATCAGGCGAGCCAGCATCCGACTGACGCTGGACTTTTCCAGGCCCAGCAGCTGTACCAGCTGACTCGCCGTCATCTCTTTTCGTAGGGCAATTTCGACCAGAGTATGGACGGCCGAAGGCGAATAATTCGTTGAGGCCAGGGTAGAACCCATAAAACCTAACTCTCGCACCATCAGGCGCGAGGAACGTCGAATAACACTGACTACCGGGGTTTCGCTGTGCATGTTCTGTCCTCATCATTTAGTTGTACTATACAACTAAATGATGAGGGATTGTCAAACAGAATGAAAAAGGCTCCCGCAGGAGCTTTTTAAAACGATTCAACACAATGAAATAAAAGGATTTATTTCAGGTCTCGTCCACATATTGGCCACATCGATAGAAGAAGCCCCGCAAATGCGGGGCTTCTTCTTGCAGTTTCCGTAACGGAAAGCTTTAAGTGATATCCAAATTTAACGCATTTTAGGGCCTTTAGACATAACAGCTTCAGGGCTTGGATCAGGAGTTGGCAGGTTGGTATCAATAGTAAATATCCGTTGATATTGAAGCCATCCTGAATGATGAGAAGAAATCATATATGAAATGATATCAGGGTTTGTTTCACCATGATAGCAAGGCAACACATATTCAAGTAGATATTTATCGAATCGTATACCTTTTTCTGAATAAGTTTTATTTCGTTGATCACCTATGTATACAAGAGGAATAGTACCATCCGTAGATGGTCTGAACATAACAACATAGTTAGAGGTAACCTCAGCCATTGCACTACACTGTTCAGATAAGCGCGTTTTCTCTTGCTTAATCCCTTCCACAAATTTACGCGGGTTGTTTTTCGCTTGACCAATTATTGCCTTACTAAACGTTCCACTGCTTCCCCCGTGGAAATCTACACGCAAGCCAAAATCACATCCAAATATTTTTTCTGGGCCATCCACACCATATGGTGAAGTTTTAGAATCCTGAAAATTTAAATAATAATGATCTCCAAAGTAAATTATGCCCAAGCTGGCCATGAAAGCTACAAAGTAACCATCTTCAGTATGGTGAGTTAATCGAGTAAACCTATTGGCCGAGGCCGTCATCGTAAGCGACAACTTCCAACTTAGATCATCGAAATCATGCTGACTAATGCCCATCCTTTCCCATAATTCTGCCACTTTGAATACTCCTTTGAATTAATAAAGTAAATTATTGCCTGTAGATATTAAGCTTCGAAATTTGCTAAAACCTTCCATATATATTTATCGGCAATCTAGTGAAAAATTTGAATCGACAGCGAGCTTTTCGACTTAGTTTAAGCCGAAAAGCATTTTTGTATAAGTCCATAAATTATGGAGCTTTATCTTTGGTCACATCCAGTGTATCTGTTGCTGGCCGGATGATGTCGGATGCGGAACGGCTGGTACCACTACCCCCGGCGATACGATAAAACGCTCGACCGTCTCAGTGGTCACAAACGTCGCGCTGCAGTTGATGTTTGTACACTGGTGATACCGCTCTTTGGTCGTGTCAGTAAAATAGCGACTTGTGCGGGCGTGAGCGGCGAAATGGCATTTTGGACAGTGAAACATGGCGAGCACCTCATTTATTTTCCGATGCGCTAACTTTACTCAATTTATCCTTATATAACAAACACATAAAAAACAAATCACTGCGTTAATTCTTCGCTTTCATACTCCACATCCGAAACCTTAACCTCAAGCTCTAAGCCCGTCGTGTAGCCGCTCCCGTTGAGGTTATGCACCACCCGGCTGATTATCCAAGCCTGCTCGTCTATGACGCGCTTAAAGCCTTTCACCGCGACTGGTGTTTCAGGAAATAAATCGGCGCGGCCAATCGCCAGCGAGATTGAAAACTCCGCGACGCCGCGCTGCAGCTTGTCCCACTTCGCCTGAGCGGCGCGCATGGCCTGCGCCTTTGTCGCGTAAATGGTCGTCAGCTCCAGCACGTTGTCAGCCTCACCGGCCATGTACTCACCCTTGCGCGCTTCCTGCTCTTTTTTGGCTTTGGCCTTTGCCGGGGCTTTGGTCGCTTTCGGGTGCTGCAGCGCTCGGAGGTGCTTCTCTTTGGGCTTACGCTTAAGCTTCACCTTTTGCTTTTGCGGCTTCGGGTCTTTGGTGTGCAGCCATTTTGCCGTCACGCCTGTGTAGGCTTCCCGGTCAGCAATGGCAAACTGATGACGATCGCCGTCGCCGCGCTCAAGCGTCATCTGCGGAATAGGCTTACCGCTGGCCGTCTTACCGCTCCCCGCTTTCAGGAATAACAGTTTCCCCGCTTTTACCGAAACCGCCGCCCCGTTCCGGTCAGCCAGGCGGGGCAGAAACACCGCGTCGGATTCCTGCGACTGGTCAATGTGAGGCACTGCGACGGCTTTCAGCGTGTCGGCCACGCTGGCCGTCAGCTTATTGCGTGCCGCAATCGTCTCCACAATTTGCCCGAGCGTGGTGTCATGCCATGACTGTTCCCGGCGCGAGTTCAGCGTCCCGCGAAAATCGGCGCTGCGCCCCCGGATGGTCAGCGAATCAGGCGCGCCCCTGTGCTCGATTTCGTCGACCGTGAACGTCCCTTTTTTTATCAGCACGGAATCCTGCCAGCCTAACCACAGCGTCAACGTAGCGCCGCGCGGTGGCAAAGCTATCTGGCCGTCAGTGTCATCGAGCTCGATATCGAGCTGGTCGGCCTCGAATCCGCGATTGTCGGTCATGGTCAGACTGATAAGGCGATCACTAAAATCCTGCGTGATATCCTCGTTATCCAGCTTGAGCATAAACGCCGGGGCTATTTTCGCCCCGGCCTGAATATCCATTCCCGTAATCATCCTGCCAGCCCTCCTAGCCAGTCACCGGCTGACGTGACCAGATTGTCGGCCTGCGTTTTCAGGTCGCCATACATGGCCGCCAGCGATTTGTCGATCCGCTTTAAGGATTACAACATCGAGGCCGAGTAATCCCCGTTAAAATGCCATCTTCGGGCGGCACTTCCTCAGAGCTCACCAGACGCCACGTAACCGCGCCGCCGGCACGATTCAACCTCACCGCTCAGCACGCCGCCACGACGCGCACAGACGCGCAAAATAAATCCTGTCACCAAGTCTGGCGCTCAGTGTTATCCCCGCCTCGCCTGCCCGCTTCATGGGGGGTTTTAATGCAGATGCACGAATAGGCTTAGACCGCATAAGCCCTGATACTATATGAAGTGTGAGAGGACCTAATAAAATGCATTTTAATGCAGCATACACATGCACAGATGATTGACCCCAATAATCAAGTTTATTAGCATCTTATGTTTTAGGATTTTTTCATGTACATGGACAACTCAGCACTGACATTACGAAATTTTTTCATCAGCCTCAAAGACCAAAATACTAACCTAATAGTAAAAAATGCCTTATTGCTAGCGTTTGAGTTAGAACATACTAAAGATAATCAAATTTTATTATGGGATAAGATCTCTAAACTTATGAGCTTGCCTAAAAAAATAGAGGATGCATTACAAGATTATTTCCCTGATTATGAAATTACCGCACCAAACTGGAGACCCTGTGTTGATAAGTTCTTTGCACAATTAAGCCTTGTCGAACCTCTTCCAAATGCCACACAAAGAATATCTGACGCTGCATTAAATGATTTAGGCATGATCTCTTTATTATTCAAAACTAAGGGGGAAATTGGAAAAATCAAAGATGAGCAATTAATTGATATAAAGCAACAATTGTTAGAATTGAAGGATTCGATAATCAATTCTGATTTCTCAATAGAGCTTAAAAAAGAAATATTACATTATGTTAATAATATGATAAGGGCTTTTGACGATTATGAAATAACAGGTATTGAACCAATAATTTCTGCAACAGAGGCAACTATGGGACATGCTTGCATGTCTGAGTCATTTAATCTAGTCGTGACCACGACAGAAGAAGGCTCTAAACTTAAGAACATTTTGAAAAAGACAATCTCATCAATTAATAGTGTTGAAGGTCTTGTCAGTCTTGGAGCTAACGGCGTTACCCTCCTGGAGTTCTTTGATAAATAACATAAATTAACTCCTCGCGGTGCGAACTGTTCAACCCCGCCAGTACTGAAAACGAGCTTCAGCACCGGCGGTGTTTCCTATGGTCGATTTGGCAACGGGATTATCGGACCTCTCGCTGGTGTGAGCGACTTAATTTTCTAACTGTTGTTTTCATGCAGCCGCCCGTAATTACCCATTACAATTTCGGCACAACCTACCAGCTCGACGGACATCAGGTTTTAATTAATTATTTATCGCTGAGATAGGTATATTAGCGCCATAGGCCTTATATTTTCGCTCTTATGCTGCGGGATTTTTCGGAGTATTTTGTACATTTAGCAGCCATCCTTACGAATATAATCAACATTGTTCTATTTTATACCCACCTTATCCATTGCTTCTTCATAAATCCCCGCCACTTTCGAACCGGAATAGTGTTTCAATATGCTAGGAAGTTTCCTGAGGCCAGTTATGCTGAATTCAGGCGAACCCTCAAAGGGTTAAGCCCGATTTACCGGCCGGACAAGCAACACATGCGCTACGACACTCTTTCGCCACGCACTTTATGATTAACGGAGGCAACATCATCACACTGCAGAGGATCTTAGGTCATACAAAAATTGCTCAGACAATGGTCTATGCGCACTTCGCTCCTCAGTACTTGCAGGACGCGATTTCGCTTAACCCGTTGAAGGGTGCTAATGGTGGTCAGAGTGTCCACAATGTGTCCACACCCTAGCCGCTTTTTATGGCTTTTGACTGCTAGTAGTAAAACGTGAAGCCTTGTCTGGCGCGGCTTTCAAGTTACGCCAGACATTAAAAAGGCTCCCGCAGGAGCCTTTCATCAATCAATGCAGCGACGCTAACCTCGCCGCAAACCCGACAAACAGCAGCCCTATCAGCCCGTTCCCCAGCTTTGCCAGTTTCTTTTTCGTTTTGAGATAGCGCGTGACAAATGCACCGGAGAAGATCAGGAAGCTCATGTACATGAAGCTTATCAACTCAAGCGTCGTCGCGAGGATAAGGAAAGAGGTACCGGTGTTCTGCGCATTCACGTCGATGAACTGAACAAAGAACGATACGTAGAACAGAATCGCTTTTGGATTCGTCATGCTCAGCACCAGCGAACGTTTCATGATCGTGCTGGCAGGCTCGGTGCCGCTTTCCTGAGCGTGATTCTGGCGGGTAATGACCGACCAGAGCATTTTGCCGCCCAGCCACAGCAGGTAGAAGGCGCCGAGATAACGCACGATATTAAACAGTACCGGCGTGGTCTGGATTAATGCCGCGACGCCCGCCCAGGCAAGAAACATCAGCACCGCATCGCCGATAAATACACCCGTGGCGGCCAGGTACCCTTTTTTAACGCCGTGTCCAATTCCAGTTTTAAGCACAAACAGGGTATTTGGCCCCGGTACCAGCACGATAAAAAACGCGCCAACAACATACGTCCAGAAATTCAGTACGCCAAACTCCGCAAACACTTCTTCTCCCTCCTTTTGCTCAACACAACCGGAATAGCGCTGCAACCACGCTACTCCCAAAAATCAGACCTTATAAAATCAGCGGGCACCATTACGGTGCCCTCATGGTACTCAGATATCCTGGACGGCGAACAACAACGCGTTGCGGTGCCGGGTCATTCCACATTTTCTGATGGCGTGAATACGCATATTGCGGCGGGATTGTGCTTCCAGCCAACGAGCCTTGCGACGACTCACCTGTCGCAACATGCGCCAGCGCCCTACTTCTGTTCTACTGCGCTTCATGTCTACAACTCTTTCTCAAACAGTGACGCCATTATAAACCCAACCCGGCTGCAAACCAGCGCTTTTACCTGGCGTTTTTATTTGCCAGATGAATCCTGATGCGTACACTCATAACAATACGCTTTCAAAAGGATTTTTTTAACTATGACAACCTTCTACACCGTGGTGAGTTGGCTGGTCATTTTGGGATACTGGCTGTTAATCGCGGGTGTGACGTTACGCATCCTGATGAAGCGCAGAGCCGTACCCTCTGCCATGGCCTGGCTTCTGATCATCTACATCCTGCCGCTGGTGGGAATTATCGCCTATCTCTCTTTCGGTGAGCTTCATCTCGGTAAACGCCGCGCCGAGCGGGCCCGCGCCATGTGGCCCTCCACCGCGAAGTGGCTGAACGACCTTAAAGCCTGCAAGCATATCTTTGCCGAGGAGAACAGCAGCGTCGCCTCGTCACTGTTTAAGCTGTGCGAGCGCCGTCAGGGGATTGGCGGCGTTAAGGGTAATCAGCTCCAGCTGCTGACCTCGTCCGACGACGTTATGCAGGCGTTAATCCGCGATATCCAGCTGGCGCGTCATAATATCGAGATGGTTTTCTATATCTGGCAGCCCGGCGGGATGGCTGACCAGGTCGCGGAATCTCTGATGGCCGCGGCGCGACGCGGCATTCACTGCCGTCTGATGCTTGACTCTGCGGGCAGCGTGGCATTTTTCCGCAGTCCCTGGGCAGGGATGATGCGCAATGCCGGTATCGAAGTGGTCGAGGCGCTGAAGGTTAACCTCCTGCGCGTGTTTCTGCGCCGGATGGACCTTCGTCAGCACCGTAAAATGATCATGATCGATAACTATATTGCCTACACCGGCAGCATGAACATGGTTGACCCGCGCTTCTTTAAACAGGACTCGGGCGTGGGTCAGTGGGTGGATTTGATGGCGCGCATGGAGGGGCCGATTGCCACCTCGATGGGCATCGTCTACTCCTGCGACTGGGAGATAGAGACCGGCAAACGCATCCTGCCGCCACCGCCGGACGGCAATATTATGCCGTTTGAAGAGGCCAGCGGTCACACTATTCATACCATTGCTTCCGGCCCGGGCTTCCCGGAGGATTTGATTCATCAGGCGCTGCTGACGGCGACCTACTCGGCGCGTGAATATCTGATCATGACGACGCCCTACTTTGTTCCCAGCGATGACCTCCTGCACGCGATCTGTACCGCGGCGCAGCGCGGCGTGGATGTGAGCATTATTTTGCCGCGCAAAAATGACTCCCTTCTGGTGGGCTGGGCCAGCCGGGCATTCTTTAGCGAACTGCTGGCCGCAGGGGTGAAGATCTACCAGTTCGAAGGCGGACTGCTCCATACCAAGAGCGTGCTTGTCGACGGCGAGTTAAGCCTGGTGGGAACGGTGAACCTGGATATGCGCAGCCTGTGGCTTAACTTTGAAATCACGCTGGTTATTGATGATGCCGGCTTTGGCGGCGATCTCGCGGCGGTGCAGGATGATTATATCTCCCGCTCCCGCCTGCTGGATGCCAGACTGTGGGTAAAACGTCCGCTGTGGCAGAGAATTGCCGAACGACTGTTTTACTTCTTTAGTCCGTTGCTGTAAAACGTGCCCAACGATGTTAAACAGGTAGTCATCATGGAAATGGATCTGAACAATCGCCTGACCGAAGACGAAACGCTCGAGCAGGCCTATGACATTTTTCTCGAACTGGCGGTTGATAACCTCGATCCCGCAGACGTGATCCTCTTTAATCTGCAGTTCGAAGAGCGCGGCGGTGCCGAACTGTTCGACCCTTCAGAAGACTGGGCTGAGCATGTGGATTTCGACCTGAACCCTGACTTCTTCGCCGAAGTAGTGATCGGGCTGGCCGATGAAGACGGTGGCGAAATTAATGATATCTTCGCTCGCGTCCTGCTCTGCCGTGAGAAAGACCACAAGCTGTGCCATATTCTCTGGCGCGAATAATAAAAAAGGCTGCGATTGCAGCCTTTTTTATTTACTCCGGCAACGGATTTCCGCAGCGGTGACAATAACGCGCGTTGAGTTCATGTTCCCCCTGATGACATCGCGGACATTTGCGCTGCTGCTTGCGGCTCTGAAATGCGCTACTCATGTGCGTGGTAATCAGCCCGGTCGGAATGGCAATGACCGAATAGCCAATCAAAATCAGCACTGAGGCCACAATTCGCCCCAGCGGCGTATGGGGCGTGATATCCCCGTACCCCACGGTCGTTACGGTCACGATCGCCCAGTAGACGGACGCATTGAGCGTCGTAAAGCCATATTTCGGCCCCTCAATCAGATACATCAGTGCGCCAAAAACAATCATGACAATGGCAATAAACGAATAGAACAGAATAAGCTGATGACGGGCGCTGACGATTGCGCTCCAGAATATGCGCAGTGAGGGCATAAAGCGCAGTAATTTCAGAATACGTAATACGCGAATAACGCGCATCGCTCGCCAGGCAAAGACATAGCTCAGGCTGATTTCCGGCCACAGCCACATGACGTAGAGCGGCAGAATGGTGGCTAAATCGATAAATCCCCAGAAGCTGAAAACATATCGGGCCGGGTTAGGCCAGGCAATCACTCGGAGGAGATATTCAGCGGTAAACACCAGGGTAATCGCCAGCTCAAGCCAGACAAAGACATGCCATTCGTCAAACGTCAGGTGGTATTGCGTCCCGGCACCCGATTCAATAAAGATGATAACCACGCTGAGGAGCGCAAATAAACCACAAAGACCCTCGAAGCGCCGTCCGGATACCGTTTCAGGATCGAATAAAACATGATAAAGCCGCCGACGGGCTGACGTGAATAAACGCGACACAGTGACCTCGCAAAAAATAAGGGCTGACATCATGTCAGCCCTTGCGATTATAACGGGTCTACTTTCAGGCAGGAAACCGCATGTCGGAAACTGCCTTCCAGAACCGGCCGCGTTTTCGCACATTCCGGCCCGGCCATAGGGCAGCGCGTGCGGAAGACGCAGCCCGACGGCGGGTTAATCGGTGAAGGCAATTCCCCTTCCAGAAGCTGGATGGTCTTATTCTTTTCCAGATCGGGATCGGGGATCGGCACCGCCGACATCAGCGCTTTGGTGTAAGGGTGCAGCGGATTGTGGTACACCTCGTCATAGGTGCCCAGCTCCACGGCGTGCCCCAGATACATCACCAGCACGCGGTCAGAAATGTGTTTCACCACGGCCAGGTCATGCGCGATGAAGATCAGCGACAGCCCCATTTCGCGCTGCAGCTTCTGCAGCAGGTTAACCACCTGCGCCTGAATGGAGACGTCGAGCGCGGAAACTGGCTCATCACAGATAATCAGCTTCGGTTCGAGGATCAGGGCGCGCGCAATACCAATACGCTGACACTGACCGCCGGAGAACTCGTGAGGATAGCGGTTGATGAGGTTAGGCAACAGCCCGACTTTCAGCATCATCGCCTTAACGCGATCGCGCACTTCCTGGCGAGACATCTTCGGATGATAGGTCCGCAGCGGCTCGGCAATAATCTCACCGATGGTCATACGCGGGTTTAATGACGCCAGTGGATCCTGGAAAATCATCTGGATATCGCTGCGCACGTCGCGCCACTCGTCGGGCTTCATGCCCAGCAGATCTTTACCCAGCCAGGCCACTTTGCCGTCGGTGGCTTTTACCAGACCGATAATGGCGCGCGCAAAGGTCGATTTACCGCAGCCGGACTCGCCCACCACGCCCAGGGTTTCCCCTTCGTACAGGCGCAGCGTGACGCCGTCCACCGCTTTCAGGGTCTTCGACGGCTGCCAGAACCACTGTTTGCCGTCCTTGATGTCGAAATGCACTTTAAGGTCAGCAATTTCGAGCAGTACATTGCGTTTTTCATCTAATGCGTTCATACCAGCTCCTCCTGCGGCTTAAAGCAGGCGCGCAGACGGCCTGGTGCAAACTCTTCCAGCGGCGGTGCGCTGTTGCAGATTTCCATCGCGTGCGGGCAGCGCGGCTGGAACGGACAGCCTTTCGGCAGGCGCAGCAGGTTTGGCGGGTTGCCCGGAATAGTCAGCAGGGATTCCCCTTCCGCATCGAGACGCGGCACCGCGTTCAGCAGGCCAATCGAGTAAGGATGCGCTGGATGATAGAACACGTCACGCGCTTTGCCGTATTCCATGGTACGACCGGCATACATGACCAGCACTTTGTCACAGATGCCCGCCACCACGCCCAGGTCGTGGGTGATCATGATAATCGCGGTGTTGAACTCACGCTTGAGCTCGTTCAGCAGGGTCATGATTTGCGCCTGAACGGTAACGTCCAGCGCGGTGGTCGGTTCGTCGGCAATCAGCAGCTTTGGCCGGCACAGCAGCGCCATCGCAATCATCACGCGCTGACGCATACCGCCGGAGAACTCGTGCGGGAACATGCGCATACGCTTGCGCGCTTCCGGCATTTTCACCGCATCGAGCATTTTGACCGACTCTTCAAAGGCTTCGGCTTTGCCCAGACCTTTGTGCAGCATCAGCACTTCCATCAGCTGCTCACCGACGCGCATGTACGGGTTCAGCGAGGTCATCGGATCCTGGAAAATCATCGAGATCTGCTCGGCGCGCAGCTTGTTCAGCTCGTGCTCCGGCAGGTTGAGGATTTCACGACCGTTGAATTTCGCGGAACCGCCAATCACACCGTTAGCGGCCAGCAGGCCCATTAACGCAAAGGCGGTCTGGGATTTACCGGAACCAGATTCCCCCACGATACCGAGCGTTTCACCCGCGCGCAGGTTGAAGTTAAGATCGTTCACGGCGGTCACATCCCCGTCCGGGGTCTTAAAGGTGACGCGAAGATCTTTTACGTCCAGCAGAAGGTCGCTCCGCTGCTGCGCCTGTGGCGCGGTTGCCGTTTCAATCATTGTCATGACGGCGCTCCTTAACGGTCTTTCGGGTCGAGGGCATCACGCAGGCCATCGCCGATAAAGTTAAAACAAAACAGGGTAACGACCAGGAAACCCGCCGGGTATAACAGCAGCCACGGTGACACTTCCATTGAGTTTGCACCGTCACTCAGCAGCGCGCCCCAGCTGCTCAGCGGCTCTTGCGTACCCAGACCGAGGAAGCTCAGGAAGGATTCAAACAGGATCATGCTTGGCACCAGCAGTGAGGCATAGACCACCACCACGCCCAGCACGTTAGGAACGATATGGCGAACCACGATATTCCCGGTAGAGACACCGCCGACCTGCGCGGCTTCGATAAACTCTTTGCGTTTGAGGCTCAGCGTCTGGCCGCGAACAATACGCGCCATATCCAGCCATGACACCATCCCGATGGCCACGAAGATCAACAGGATATTCTGACCAAAGAAGGTCACCAGCAGGATGACGAAGAACATAAACGGGAAGGAGTTCAGGATTTCCAGCAGACGCATCATCACCGAGTCCACTTTGCCGCCAAGGTAGCCGGACAGTGAGCCATAGAGCGTCCCGACGATCACCGCCACCAGCGCGGCAGCAATCCCGACCATCAGCGAGATACGCCCGCCGATAGCGACACGCACCAGCAGGTCACGTCCGGAGGAGTCCGTGCCAAAATAGTGGCCAGACTCCATATCCGGCGCGCTGGACATCATGCCCCAGTCGGTGTCGAAATAGGTAAATTGCGACAGCATCGGGGCAAGGGTCACAAACAGCGCGATGATTACCAGAACCACCAGACTCGCCACCGCCGCGCGGTTGTGCATAAAGCGACGACGCGCGTCCTGCCAGAGGCTACGACCTTCCACTTCCAGTTTTTCACTGAAGTTTTCCAGCGCCTCGCTGTTTTTCTTACTCAACATCATGGCGTGCTCCAGTTAGTAACGGATTTTCGGGTCGATGACGGCATACAGCACATCGACGATAGCGTTAAAGAGAATGGTCAGCGCACCGACGAGAATGGTCAGGCTCAGTACCAGCGAATAGTCGCGGTTAAGCGCGCCGTTGACAAACAGCTGGCCAATGCCCGGCAGGCCGTAAATGGTTTCGATAACCATCGAGCCGGTGATGATCCCGACGAATGCTGGTCCCATGTAGGAGAGCACGGGCAACAGCGCCGGTTTGAGCGCGTGGCGGAAGATAATCCGACGCATCGGCAGCCCTTTCGCGCGCGCGGTACGAATGAAGTTCGAGTGCAGCACTTCGATCATTGAACCACGGGTGATACGCGCAATACTGGCGATGTACGCCAGGGATAATGCCACCATCGGCAAAATCATGAACTTTAATGCCCCGCCGTTCCAGCCGCCGCCAGGCAGCCACTTCAGCGTAATGGCAAATATCATCACCAGTAATGGCGCGACAACGAAGCTGGGTATGACTACCCCGGTCATTGCCACCCCCATTACGGCATAATCCCATTTGGTATTTTGTCTGAGCGCGGCGATGACGCCTGCGGTGACCCCGAAAACGATCGCCAGAATGAATGCCGCAGCACCCAATTTCGCCGAAACCGGGAAGCTGGACGCCACCAGGTCGTTAACGGAATAGTCTTTATATTTAAATGACGGTCCAAAATCACCGTGGGCCAGCTGCTTCAGGTAATTGAAGTACTGGGTAGAGATAGGATCGTTTAAGTGGTATTTCGCTTCGATATTCGCCATCACTTCTGGCGGCAGCGTACGCTCACCGGTAAATGGACTTCCCGGCGCAAGGCGCATCATGAAGAAGGAAATCGTGATGAGAATAAATAGCGTTGGAATCGCTTCAAGACAGCGACGTAGGATAAATTTCAACATTGCCCGTACCTTCTGGCGTGTGCCTATATAATGTGACGTTGGTTAGACACCGTGGGGCGAGCACGCCCGCCCCACTCATTGCCATTAATGCTTGATAATATACAAGTTTTTAACGTAGATATTATCCATCGGGTCTTTACCGGTGTACCCACCTACCCACGGTTTCACCAGACGGGCGTTAACGTAGTAGTAAACCGGAACGATCGCGGAATCTTTATCCAGCTGCTGCTCAGCTTTAGAGTACAGTTCAGTACGCTGTGCTTCGTCAGTGGTTTTCAGCGTGTCGGCAATCAGCTTGTCAAACGCCGGGCTCTTATAGTGCGCGGTGTTGTTTGAGCTGTCGCTCAGCATGGTGTTCAGGAAGGAGGTCGGTTCGTTATAGTCCGCACACCAGCCAGCACGCGCCACGTCAAAGGTGCCCTGATGACGGCTGTCGAGGAAGGTCTTCCACTCCTGGTTCTCCAGCTTCACGTTCGCGCCCAGGTTCTTTTTCCAGATCGAGGCGACGGCGATAGCCAGTTTTTTGTGCAGATCGGAGGTGTTGTACAACAGGCTGAAGGTCAGCGGCTTATCGGCGGTATAGCCCGCTTCGGCCAGCAGTTTCTTCGCTTCTGCGTTACGCTGTTCCTGCGTCTGTTTGAACCAGTCTGGCTCGGTCAGTTTTGCGCCATCGGTGTATGGAGGGGTATAGCTGTATGCCGGCAGATCGCCCTGGTTTTTCACTTTGTTCACGATGATATCGCGATCCAGTGCCAGCTTCAGCGCAGTACGAACACGTACGTCGGTGAACGGTGCTTTCTGGTTGTTGATTTCATAGTAGTAGGTGCACAGGTACGGGTCGACGTGAACTTCTTTCGGGATCTCTTTCTTCAGCTTCTGGAACAGTTCAATCGGCATGTTGTTATAGGTCATGTCGATTTCGCCGCTGCGGTAGCGGTTGACGTCAGTCACTTCGGAAGAAATTGGCAGGTAGGTCACCTGATTAATCACGGTTTTAGCGTTGTCCCAGTATTGCGGGTTACGCTCAAGCACCATACGCTCGTTGACCACCCAGTCTTTCAGCTTATAGGCGCCGTTGGTCACGATATTGGCAGGCTGGGTCCATTTTTCACCAAATTTTTCCACGGCGGATTTTGGTACCGGGGAGACGGACGGGTGAACCAGCAGCTTATAGAAGTACGGAACAGGTTCGCTCAACGTGACTTCGAAGGTATTGGCATCGATCGCTTTAACGCCCAGATCGGTGATCGGTTTTTTGCCCGCGATGATGTCATCAATATTGGCAATATGGCCATATTGCAGGTAGCTCGCATACGGAGAGGCGGTCGTTGGATTCGCCAGACGCTGCCAGCTATAAACGAAATCTTCAGCCGTGACCGGCGTACCGTCGGACCATTTCGCATCTTTACGCAGATGGAAGGTCCAGACTTTGAAATCTTTGTTTTCCCATTTTTCTGCCACGCCCGGTGCCGGGTGGCCGTCTACGTCAGTGACCAGCAGGCCTTCGAACAGGTCGCGGTTAACGTTAGACTCAGGAACACCTTCAATTTTGTGCGGGTCAAGAGACTGAACTTCCGCACCGTTGTTACGCACCAGCGTCTGCTTCTCCGCCAGCTGAACACCTGCAGGAACGTCCGCAGCCATTGCAGCGTTTCCCGCGATTAGCGCAGTTAAAATCCCCGCCGCTACCAGATTTTTTTTTGTGATGATGGACATTGTGTTGATACTCCACTCATTATAATGACTGGCCTTCGCCAGCTGTGTAATCCCCTGTTGGGGCCTGTACAGCGCAGGAGTTTTTTTTGCTGCTGTCAGGTTCTTCTTTTACTGCTTGCTATCACCGACTTTTTTATTACTGACCGCTCGTATGGCAGTCTTGCGTCGATTCTTTACAGGCCTCCCCTGTTTGAGACCTGTTCTGGATATCCGAGATGAGAACCATATGAAAATAATTCTCATCTGATTGTTTTATGCTGCAAAATATTAGGCCGGAAAGTATCAAATGGCGTAATCGTGCGCCAATACATTTTGCAAATTTGTTAAGCAATTCTCTTTTACGGTGAGTACCGTATCGTTGAGGGCAGCCCTGCCGGACATCGAACATCACTATAAAGACATGATATTCAATAGGATAGAGAAAATTTTCTCTACAAGCGCGTCGCTGCGCTATCATCGCGTGATTTTGTACAAAAATTTAACAACTGGTTATTATTTAGCACATTCATCTAGGGGAATGTTGAAATTACTAATATCATTTCGGTTATCTCTCAGCAAGCCCCAGAGTATCATGTGAGTAAAATAACAGAGCGATCGAAGATTTTCTGCGCAGGCGGGGTAAGGCGGAATTAATAACCTATTGAAATACAAGAAATGAACATTATTAGTAGAATTTATTATGATATGTGAGCATTTCAACTTTAGTTATATGATTTGCTGATAATCACGTAAAAAAAACGGAGCCGTCGCTCCGTTCTTTCATATGAAGTATTAATGCAATAATCCGGGGAAAATGCTTTTAATACCCGTTACGATGAATTCGATCCCTAACGCCATCAGCAACAGGCCCATGATACGCGTAATGACGTTGATGCCCGTCTGACCCAGCAAGCGCACCAGCCAGGGTGCCATGCGGAACACGCCCCAACAGCAGAGCGCAAAAATGGCAATAGCCACGGAAAAGCCAATCAGGTGCATCAGGCTATGATAACGCGTGCCCCAGACAATGGTTGAACTGATGGCCCCAGGACCGGCCATCAGCGGTAAGGCCAGCGGCACCACGCCAATGCTTTCGCGGATGGCGGTTTCTGACTTCTCTTGTTTATTCTGCTTATCCTCGCCCAGCTTACCGCTGATCATGGACATGGCGATGGTCACCACCAGGATCCCACCTGCAATGCGGAAAGAATCTATCGAAATCCCGAAAAGCTGGAGAATGGCGTCACCCAGAAAAAGAGAGGTGAGCAATATGATCGCCACCGACAGGTTAGCGGTGAGGTTGGTCTTATTCCTGGCCGCCGCTGTCTGGTAACTCGTCATACTAATGAAGACAGGAATGATCCCCACCGGGTTGACCAGGGCAAACAAACCAATAAAAAATTTAAAATACGTTGGAAAATCAAAGAGCGTTTGGATCACGTTTTGCTCCGCTTATACATATGCCCTGGACTGACAATTTGTCATGAGAAATCGCGCTGAAGATACCCTTTTTATCAGCATACTTCACTTGAAATCTGTACCAAAACGTTATCATTTCAGGATGTTAAACATTTGTATAATCAATGATAGTGCCGCTTCCAATACTTACGTAATTATTTAACACTGGAAAAATCAGCACGAAATAACCCTGCTGAAAGGTATCAGCTTAGGGGAAAATTGACGCAGATCATGATTTTCGTACTCAGAAGTGAGTAATCTTGGTTACACCCCCAGGGAGGCCACCTGCCAAAAAGGGATGATGCTAAGGTAAGGCTCTTTTAGTAAATTAGTGTGCTGGTGTACAAAGTAACTCTTTGTTTTATTTTGTGTTACGCAAGTGCTATCGGCTCTGTCTATACTGTGTGACGTATCGAGCGCTGGTTTACTAAAAGAGTTTAAACATTATCAGGAGAGCATTATGGCTGTTACTAATATCGCTGAACTGAACGCCCTCGTCGAGCGCGTGAAAAAAGCCCAGCGTGAATATGCCAATTTCACCCAAGAACAGGTTGATAAAATCTTCCGCGCGGCCGCACTGGCTGCTGCAGATGCTCGAATCCCTCTCGCTAAAATGGCCGTTGCCGAATCCGGCATGGGTATCGTTGAAGATAAAGTGATCAAAAACCACTTTGCTTCAGAGTATATCTACAACGCCTATAAAGATGAGAAAACCTGTGGCGTGCTGTCAGAAGACGACACCTTCGGTACTATCACCATCGCTGAACCTATCGGCATTATCTGCGGTATCGTTCCGACCACTAACCCAACGTCTACCGCTATCTTCAAATCACTGATTAGCCTGAAGACCCGTAACGCAATCATCTTCTCTCCACACCCACGTGCGAAAGACGCGACCAACAAAGCTGCAGATATCGTCCTGCAGGCCGCTATCGCTGCGGGTGCACCAAAAGACCTGATTGGCTGGATCGACCAACCTTCTGTTGAGCTGTCCAACGCGCTGATGCATCACCCGGACATTAACCTGATTCTGGCGACCGGTGGTCCTGGCATGGTTAAAGCTGCATACAGCTCCGGTAAACCGGCTATCGGTGTGGGCGCGGGTAACACCCCTGTTGTTATCGACGAAACTGCTGACATCAAACGTGCTGTCGCGTCTGTACTGATGTCTAAAACCTTCGATAACGGTGTAATCTGTGCATCTGAACAGTCTGTTGTAGTTGTGGATTCCGTATATGACGCGGTTCGCGAACGTTTCGCCAGCCACGGCGGCTACCTGCTGCAGGGCAAAGAGTTGAAAGCGGTTCAGGACATCATCCTGAAAAATGGCGCGCTGAACGCCGCTATCGTGGGTCAGCCAGCCTACAAAATTGCTGAACTCGCAGGCTTTACCGTTCCGGCAACAACCAAAATCCTGATCGGTGAAGTGAAAGTTGTTGACGAAAGCGAGCCGTTCGCACACGAAAAACTGTCTCCTACGCTTGCCATGTACCGTGCGAAAGATTTCGAAGAGGCGGTAGAGAAAGCGGAGAAGCTGGTTGCCATGGGCGGTATCGGTCACACCTCTTGTCTGTACACTGACCAGGATAACCAGCCAGAGCGTGTTGCTCACTTCGGTCAGATGATGAAAACCGCACGTATCCTGATCAACACCCCTGCTTCTCAGGGTGGTATCGGTGACCTGTACAACTTTAAACTCGCACCTTCCCTGACTCTGGGTTGTGGTTCCTGGGGTGGTAACTCCATCTCTGAAAACGTTGGTCCAAAACACCTGATCAACAAGAAAACCGTTGCTAAGCGAGCTGAAAACATGTTGTGGCACAAACTTCCGAAATCTATCTACTTCCGCCGTGGCTCTCTGCCAATCGCGCTGGATGAAGTGATTACTGATGGCCACAAACGTGCGCTCATCGTGACTGACCGTTTCCTGTTCAACAACGGCTACGCTGACCAGATCACCTCTGTGCTGAAAGCGGCTGGCGTCGAAACTGAAGTGTTCTTCGAAGTTGAAGCTGACCCAACCCTGAGCGTGGTACGTAAAGGTGCTGAACTGGCTAACTCCTTCAAACCAGATGTGATTATCGCACTGGGTGGTGGTTCCCCAATGGACGCCGCGAAAATCATGTGGGTGATGTACGAGCATCCAGAAACTCACTTCGAAGAACTGGCGCTGCGCTTTATGGATATCCGTAAACGTATCTACAAGTTCCCGAAAATGGGCGTAAAAGCGAAAATGATCGCGGTCACCACCACTTCCGGTACCGGTTCAGAAGTCACGCCATTCGCGGTAGTAACAGACGATGCAACCGGTCAGAAATACCCACTGGCTGACTACGCACTGACGCCAGACATGGCTATCGTTGATGCGAACCTGGTTATGGAGATGCCGAAGTCACTGTGTGCGTTCGGTGGTCTGGATGCGGTAACTCACGCCCTGGAAGCTTACGTTTCTGTACTGGCATCTGAGTTCTCTGACGGTCAGGCTCTGCAGGCTCTGAAACTGCTGAAAGAAAACCTGCCAGCGTCCTACAACGAAGGGTCTAAAAACCCTGTAGCACGTGAACGTGTCCACAGTGCCGCAACCATCGCCGGTATCGCGTTTGCCAACGCCTTCCTGGGTGTTTGCCACTCAATGGCGCACAAACTGGGCTCACAGTTCCACATTCCTCACGGTCTGGCGAACGCCCTGCTGATCAGCAACGTTATCCGTTATAACGCTAACGACAACCCAACCAAGCAGACTGCTTTCAGCCAGTACGACCGCCCACAAGCACGTCGTCGCTATGCTGAAATCGCTGACCACCTTGGTCTGAGCGCACCGGGCGACCGCACTGCTGCCAAGATTGAGAAACTGCTGGCATGGCTGGAAAGCCTGAAAGCTGAACTGGGTATTCCTAAGTCAATCCGTGAAGCGGGCGTACAGGAAGCTGACTTCCTTGCTCACGTAGATAAGCTGTCTGAAGATGCATTCGATGACCAGTGTACTGGTGCTAACCCGCGCTACCCACTGATCTCCGAGCTGAAACAGATTCTGCTGGATACCTACTACGGTCGTGAGTTCAAAGAAGGTGACGTTGCCGCTGTGAAAACAGAAGCACCTGTCATCAAAGCTGACAAGAAAGCGAAGAAAAGCGCTTAATTGACATCAGCAGATGAAAAACCCGCCTTTATGGCGGGTTTTTTTATGTGTGAATAATAAGCCAGACGTTATTTTCTGTTGTCGTGCTGAATCGCCGTCAGCGAGCCTACAGACAGCGCTTCTTTATAATGCTTACGGCAGACCGAAACATAGCGTTCATTACCGCCTATCACCACCTGCTCGCCATCTGCATAAGGTTTCCCAGCCTGGTCGAGACGAAGCACCATGCTCGCTTTACGACCGCAGAAGCAGATCGTTTTCAGTTCGACAAGTTTATCCGACCAGGCGAGCAAATACTGGCTCCCTTCAAAAAGCTCGCCGCGGAAATCCGTGCGCAGGCCATAACACAGCACGGGGATATCAAGCTCATCGACTACCTCTGACAGGGCATGGACCTGTTCACGCGTCAGAAACTGGCTTTCATCGACCAGGACACAATGAATGGGCTGCGCAGCATGTTCTGCACGAATGTCTTCAAACAGATCGGTTTTCGGGTTAAACAGCCTTGCAGGCGACGAGAGCCCTATTCTGGAGCTCACCTTCCCCGCGCCAAAGCGATCGTCAATTTCCGCCGTATAAACAACGGTACGCATCCCTCGCTCCTGATAATTGTACGAGGATTGCAGCAGCGCGGTGGATTTCCCGGCATTCATTGCCGAATAGTAGAAATAAAGTTGTGCCATTGGCCGTAAAACCCTAATCAATGTGTAATATTCCCGATGAGTCATTGTACCATATTTTGTCTGGTCATCAGCGATGCAGCGCACAGAGGATGCAGTTCAGTACGGCGTTCAGTACCGTCTGTTTAACAAAATAACCCGTTAAAACATGAAGTAACCGCATTCAGCCAGGCGACGAAGTTATAAGTTAAGCCAAACATAACACTTCTTTTTATAGTGGAATCCGTGTCCTTTAAGATTCACTATTTATTAACTATTTCAGGCTTAGCACCAGGGGTGAGAACTAATACAAAAGGCTGATATTTCTCCGCCGCAACTATAATTCCTGCGGGAAATGTCACAAAAAAAAGATGCAGGCGGCCTGTTTTAGCATGCTCAGCTGATAACAACCGAGACTGCTGGGTGGCGGAATTTAAGTTAGCGTAATTAATAATAGCGGCAATATTTAGTATTTTTTGAATTCCTTACATTCCTGGCTATTGCACAACTGAATTTATGGCTCTATTATTAGCTCAACAAACCACCCCCCATTATAAGTTTGAGATTACTACAATGAGCGAAGCACTTAAAATTCTGAACAACATCCGTACTCTTCGTGCGCAGGCAAGAGAATGCACCCTCGAAACGCTTGAAGAAATGCTGGAAAAATTAGAAGTTGTAGTTAATGAACGTCGCGAAGAAGAAAGCGCTGCTGCGGCTGAAATCGAAGAACGTACTCGTAAACTGCAGCAATATCGTGAAATGCTGATTGCTGATGGTATCGATCCAAATGAATTGCTGAACAGCATGGCTGCCGCTAAAACCGGTACTAAAGCAAAGCGTGCTGCCCGTCCTGCTAAATATAGCTACGTTGATGAGAACGGCGAAACTAAAACCTGGACTGGCCAGGGTCGTACTCCTGCTGTTATCAAGAAAGCGATGGATGAGCAAGGTAAACAGCTGGACGACTTCCTGATCAAGGATTAATCGAGCCTTATTCAGAAAAATCCCGCTTATTGCGGGATTTTTTTTAACCTAAATTTGTCGCAAACATCCTCTTACACTCTGTCATAAAGCATTATTTAGCAATTTCATCGACTGTACTTTAAGACAGGTTTTCGGGAGTGTTACGGGCATAAAAAAACCGGTGGGCAACGCCTCACCGGTTTGAACATTAGCAGCGGTGGCTTATTTCTTAATACCTACGCTCTCTTTGAGCCAGGTTTTAAATTCTTCGCCGAGGGTATTGTGGCGGATACCATATTCAACAAACGCCTGCATATAACCGAGCTTATTACCGCAGTCATGGCTCTTACCTTTCATATGGTAGGCCTCAACGGTCTCTTTCTCGATCAGCATATCGATGGCATCCGTCAGCTGGATCTCATCACCCGCTCCTGGAGGCGTTTTAGCCAGCAGAGGCCAGATTTCAGCACTCAGCACATAGCGACCTACAACGGCAAGGTTTGAAGGCGCTACGTCGGCTTTAGGCTTCTCTACGACGCCAACCATTGGCACACTCTCACCCGGCTCAAGGTTAACGCCTTTGCAGTCAACCACACCGTATGCCGTTACGTCTTCAACAGGCTCAACCATAATCTGGCTGCTGCCGGTTTCGTCGAAACGTTTGATCATTTCAGCCAGGTTATCCTGAGAAAGATCGGATTCGTATTCGTCCAGAATAACGTCAGGCAGAATTACCGCTACAGGCTCATCACCCACGACAGGGTGCGCGCACATAACAGCGTGGCCCAGACCTTTAGCCAGCCCCTGACGAACCTGCATAATGGTGACGTGTGGAGGGCAAATAGACTGAACTTCTTCTAACAGCTGGCGCTTAACACGCTTTTCCAGCATGGCTTCAAGTTCAAAGCTTGTATCGAAATGGTTTTCGATAGAGTTTTTAGATGAATGCGTAACCAGCACAATTTCAGTGATGCCGGCTGCGATACATTCATTCACGACATACTGGATTAATGGCTTATCAACCAGAGGCAGCATCTCTTTAGGAATCGCCTTGGTTGCTGGTAACATCCTGGTCCCCAATCCCGCTACCGGGATAACGGCCTTTCTGACTTTCGAATTTAGGGCAGCCATTCAAATTCTCCTGAGCTGTTCAAGTTTTGAACTTTTATGCAATAAATAACGCGTTGAGTATATCAGCCTCGCCCCGCAGTCCGGGTCTGAAAAGAACGCGTTGCCGATCAATTAGGATAAATACGCATGAAACCGGGCAGCGATAGTAGCACTCCCCGCAAAACACAGGTAAAGCAATCTTAAAATGACGATCCAATTGCTTATTCCGTGGACAACATTAAGCGTAGCCGCCCCCCGGCGCCCCAAATTTGGCACTGCCACGAGGAACAGCGGTGGCTAATTTGATTAAGATACGCCGTTCCCAACGTCCCAAGCGGTACACCGTTACTCACCTGAATATGGTGTTCACCGGTATTCAGTGATGCATTGAGACCGGCTGAAACGAGGATCAGATTTTTTAAACCGCTGTGGTAATAGCCGACCAATAGCGGAAACTGTCCAGGCAAATTGGCCTGACGAAAAAGCTGGTTTACCTGTTTGAGTAAACTGCCTAACTCCGGCAACCGTTGTCCCTGATGGGATAACTGTTCCTGCAACAAACCATTAAATAGCGCACGAAGAAGCAACGCCGCTAATACACCGTTATCCCCCGCCCGGGTGACATCCAGAGAATAAAACGCAAGGTCGGAATCTGACAGTGGCGCAATATCCAGCACCAGTCCAGGCTGGTCAGCGGCCACCAGCTGCCGATAATTTACGCGACAGTGGGAAATAGTTTGCTGGACGGGTGGCTGGAGTTCTTGCAACAGTTTCGCCGCAGCAGGCGGATTACTCACCAGAGCGTCCCAGTCCTGGAAAAGACGTTCCTCTTCCTCTACCCGGGAATTAAACATATTCGGATAAAGGCACGCTAAGACCGTTTCTCGCAGCCGGTTCAAATCTTTAACCGGCTTAAGCAGAATATCCTGTACCCCAAGACGTAATGCTTTTGCGATATCCGCCATGTTTTCGGTGGCAGAGATCACCAGAATCGGCGTCTGATTGCCTTCGTTACGCAGATGCTCAACCAGCTTCAGTCCATTCATGCGCGGCATCGCAATGTCGCAAATCATCAAATCGGGCGTAATGCTGATCATTTTTTCCAGGGCGTCGATGCCATCTTCAGCCAGTGACGTCATTGCGCCCAGCGAGGATAACCACGAATCCAGTAGCGATCGGAAAACGGGCTCGTCTTCAACAATCAAAATGTGTTTTCCGGCCAATGGCTGCGTCATGGTTCCTCCCCTGGCTGACAGTAACTAAATAGTGGCATGCGATCGGCACTATCGCCTGTCAGATTTTGCTGAAGTAGTCAAAAAAAGGTGCTTAACGTGCGGTTTGCACAAAAGGCAACAATTCGTCCATTTTCTTTTCGACGGCTAACGAGCCCGCTGCGATGGCGGCCTCAGCCCGATGGAAATCAAGAGTAGAGATTTGCGGACAGTACGGCTGAATAAGAATATCCGGAGGATCGCCTGCCATACGGTTACGTTTAAGGCGATTCTCGAGTACCTGAATTGACGTGGTCATGATTTCTATCGCCGTCGGCGCAGCAACCGAACGACGTGCGGTCATACGCCCGATTCTTCCGCGCAGGCGCGCGTGCCAGGCCAGTTTCTCGCCCTCAGCATCTTCGCTCTGGAGGTTGACCGGCATGAGATCCTGTTGCATCAGGTGGGCGTCGTGCTGCAGGTCGACGGCAATCACGATGTCAGCACCCATTGCACGCGTCAGAGAGATGGGAACCGGGTTAACGACGCCACCATCGACAAGCCAGTAACCGTTGTGTGGGACAGGCGCCATGAGTCCCGGCATACTGCAGGAGGCACGCACGGCAAGATGGATATCCCCTTCGGTTAGCCAGAGTTCGCGACCTGTACTGAGGTTCGTCGCGACGGCGCCGAAAGGCATCTGACAATCAGTGAAGTCTTCGAGGGGCATAACCTGGCGGAACTGGTTAAAGACGCGTTCGCCGCGCAGCAGTCCACCACGCTGCCAGGAGAGGTCCATCAGACGCAGCACGTCCCAGTAGCTGAAGGAGCGCACCCACGTCTCGAGCTCCGGTAGCTTTCCGCACGCGTAAGCGGAGCCGACAAGCGATCCGATTGAGCACCCTGCAACAATATCGACAGTAATGCCCATCTGATTTAAGGCATTAATCACGCCGATGTGTGACCATCCCCGGGCGGCACCTGAACCCAGCGCCAGCCCAATTTTAACCTTTCTCATTAGTCCTGTTTTACGTCCCCTGGATTCCTGACATGGCATCAACGCAACGCCTCAGTTAACATAGTGCTACCCGAAGCGTTTTACGCCTTTATTTTTTGTTCCAGGAAGAGAATCGTGTCTCAACTCTGCCCTTGTGGTAGCGCTCTGGAGTATAGCCTATGTTGCCAGCGATATCTTTCTGGCGATCAGGTTGCACCAGACCCGTCACACCTTATGCGTTCACGGTACACTGCTTTTGTGATCAAAGACGCAGACTACCTGATTAAAACCTGGCATCCATCCTGCCACGCAGCCGATTTCAAACAGGACATCGAAGCCGGGTTTGCGAACACGCAGTGGCTCGGCCTCACCGTCTATGAATCCTCTCCAGGCAGTCATGAAGATGAAGGTTACGTCAGCTTTGTTGCCCGTTTTACCGAGAACGCTAAGCCTGGCGCCATTATCGAGCGTTCCCGGTTCTTAAAGGAACGCGGGCAATGGTATTATATTGACGGAACGCGTCCACAGTTTGGTCGTAACGATCCCTGCCCGTGTGGTTCAGGTAAAAAATTTAAAAAGTGTTGCGGGCAGTAATGCCTGACAACCCAGACTTCGCAAATACAAACAGGATTTCCCGGCGATGCAATCATTACAACGTAAAGTTCTGCGCACCATCTGTCCCGATCAAAAAGGGCTGATCGCACGAATTACCAACATTTGCTACAAACATGAACTGAATATCGTGCAGAACAACGAGTTCGTTGACCACCGTACCGGCCGCTTCTTCATGCGTACCGAACTGGAAGGTATTTTCAACGACACCACGCTGCTGGCCGATCTGGACAGCGCGCTTCCGGAAGGTTCCGTGCGCGAGCTGACCCCTGCGGGCCGACGCCGCATCGTGATCCTGGTGACCAAAGAAGCACATTGTCTTGGCGACCTGCTGATGAAAGCCAACTACGGCGGTCTGGATGTCGAAATTGCGGCTGTTATTGGTAACCACGAGACGTTGCGCTCGCTGGTCGAGCGCTTTGATATTCCGTTCGAGCTGGTTAGCCATGAAGGCCATACGCGTGAAGAGCACGACGATCTGATGGCGCAGGCCATTGAAGCGCATAACCCGGACTACGTGGTGCTGGCGAAATACATGCGCGTGTTAACGCCGTCTTTCGTGGCGCGTTTCCCGAACAAGATCATCAACATCCACCACTCGTTCCTGCCAGCCTTTATTGGTGCGCGTCCATACCACCAGGCGTACGAGCGCGGCGTGAAGATCATCGGCGCGACAGCCCACTACGTGAATGACAATCTGGACGAAGGTCCCATCATCATGCAGGACGTGATTCATGTGGATCACACTTACACCGCTGAGGACATGATGCGTGCAGGGCGTGACGTTGAGAAGAATGTGTTAAGCCGCGCGCTGTATCAGGTACTGGCCCAGCGTGTCTTCGTTTACGGCAACAGAACCATCATTCTTTAATCTTTCGGAAAATGAATTGATTAGCTTTGCGCCTTTACGGATAAAAAGCAGGCAAACAACTTCATTTCCCTAAAGGAAAGCTTTACAGGGGCGTCTCATTTGATATGATGCGCCCCGCTTCCAGCAGGAAGCAGGCCAGTAAAAAAGCATTACCCCGTGGTGGGGTTCCCGAGCGGCCAAAGGGAGCAGACTGTAAATCTGCCGTCATCGACTTCGAAGGTTCGAATCCTTCCCCCACCACCATCTCTCAGCACGACCTCAAAATTTGAATTACCCCTGGTGAGGTTCCCGAGCGGCCAAAGGGAGCAGACTGTAAATCTGCCGTCATCGACTTCGAAGGTTCGAATCCTTCCCCCACCACCATCACTTTCAAATAACTCCAAATCTTCTGTTCGCACCGGGCATCATGCATTTCGGTAACGGGGAAGGAAGAGAAGCTTCGACTAAGGTTCGATTCGAGCGCAGCGAGAAAGCGTTGCCGAAGGCAACGACCCGAAGGGCGAGGCGCAATGCGCCGGGTCATCCTTCCCCCACCACCATCACTTCCCCAACATAAAAAAACCGAGTCCGCCCTTGTAGGCCGGGTAAGGCGCAGCCGCCACCCGGCGACAGAAACCTACATCGGAGGCAAGCGACGCCTGACCGGCGAACTCTTCACAATCGACGTATTACACTGAGCATGCTCTGCCAGACCGTCCAGCAGCGCATCCAGTTGCTCTATCGATCGCACCACCAGCCTAATCACAAAGCAATCTTCCCCGGTCACTTTGTCGCTCTCAATACACTCCGGCATCGCCTGAATATACTTATCCACCTTATGCAGCAGCCCTGGCAACGGCCGTACGCGCACCAGCGCCTGCAGCGTATACCCCAGCGCCGCCAGATTCACCCGTGCACCATAACCCTGAATCACACCGCGCTCTTCCAGCCGCTTCAGGCGCTCTGCCGTACTGGGGGACGTCAGACCGATGCGGCCGCTGAGCACCTTCAACGACATGCGCGCATCCTCAACCAGGCAGGCTAAAATTTGTCGGTCGATATCATCGATAAGGCATTCCATTCATTTCACCTAATTTTAAAAAGTCATTTACCTTTTCAACCTTATCTCACCCCTGTAAAACCCGACAGCGATTTTCGACAATAGCGTCATTAATCAGGAGGTGGATGATGCGTGATTTCCATAAAGGCGTCTGGCAAATGAGCCTGGCGATGTTAATTTCCGGCTCTATCGGCGCGTTTGTTTTGCTCTCCGGTCTGCCGGTGACGGAAGTGGTGTTCTGGCGCTGTCTTATCGGGGCTATGGCGCTTTTTATTTTTATCCGGGCAAGTCAAAAGCCCTTCAGCCCCCTCACCCGCACCACGCTGCTGCTGGCTATTCTTGGCGGCGTGGCGCTCGTGGTGAACTGGCTGCTGCTCTTCGCGGCCTATGAGCGCATCTCAATTGGTCTTTCAACCGTGGTCTATAACACCCAGCCTTTTATGCTGGTCTTGATGGGGATGTTTCTGGGCGAACGCGTCAGCCTGGTGAAATGGGGCTGGCTATTCCTCGCCTTTGGCGGCGTGGTGATCCTGCTCTCCAGCGAGCTGACCGGCGCGCATGGCAGCGAATGGCTCACCGGAATAGGTTTGGCCATGGCCGCGGCCTTCTTCTACGCGCTGACGGCAATCATTGCGCGCAAACTGAAAACAATCGCACCGCAGCATATTGCCTTTATCCAGGTGCTGACCGGCGTCGTGATGCTTTTGCCGTTTGCCAGACTGCCGTCATTTTCCGGTGATTTCCCCTGGCCGATGCTGCTGACGCTCGGCATTGTCCATACCGGCATTATGTACCAGCTGCTCTACAGCGCAATTCAGAAGCTGCCTACGCCCATCACCGGCTCCCTGTCGTTTATCTATCCGGTGGTGGCAATTGTTGTCGATAATCTGGTGTTCGGACACGCGCTTAACCTGACGCAGCTGGCGGGCGGTGCGCTGATCCTGTTTGCTGCCGCAGGCAACAACCTGGGCTGGGGTGAAAAAAAACCCCGCGAGCGCGGGGTTAGTATCAAAACGGCGAATTAGCGACGGGCGCGTACAATCTGGTATTTGCGCGTCAGGTACTCCACCGGCGCGCTCCAGATGTGGACCAGGCGGGAGAACGGGAACAGCACAAACAGCGTCATCCCCAGCACCAGGTGAACGCGGAAGATAAACGCCACGCCGTCCAGGTGCTCAGATGCTCCGCCGTGGAAGGTCACCACGGACTGCGCCCAGCCGACCAGCTTCATCATTTCGCTTCCGTCCATATGCTGCGCCGAGAACGGAATGGTCAGCAGACCCAGCGCGCACTGTACCATCAGCAGGGAGAGGATCAGGATATCCGCTGCGGTTGTGGTCGCACGCACACGCGGGCTGAACAGACGACGCTTGAGCAGCAGCAGGCCGCCAACAAGGGTCATCACGCCGCAGGCACCGCCCGCGATCATCGCCATCTTCTGCTTCACCTCAATCGGCAGCCACGCTTCATACATCCAGTGCGGCGTCAGCATCCCGAGGAAGTGACCGGCAAAAATGCCCAGAATCCCGATGTGGAACAGGTTAGACGCGACGTGCATCCCCTTGCGGTCCAGCATCTGGCTGGAGGCGGCACGCCAGGTGTACTGGCCATAATCGTAACGCAGCCAGCTTCCCACCAGGAACACGGTGCCCGCGATATACGGGTAAATGTCAAAGAAGAACATATTCAGGAAGTGCATTAGTGCCGTCCTCCGTTAGAGATATTCAAATATTGCGGGGCAACCGCGCCGGCAAAACGGCGCTGGTGAGCAGCGATTTCAGACTCGCCGCAGTTCTGGTCAGCAAAGAATTTGACCTGCTCTTCTTCCCAGACCGCATCCAGCGCCTGTGGCGTATCGTCACGGGCCTCATCGGCGATTTTCTCCGCCACTTTTTCACTGTCGACAGAGGCGTTGGCGAGCTTCACCAGCAGTTCGAACAGCACCGCGTAGCGGCTCTCACGCTGCTGAAGACGCGCGCCGAGCAGCGCCAGGATCGGCGCGATGTCCTGCAGACCGCCCAGCGCCTCTTCTTTTGGCAGCTGCGCCAGATATTCCAGATAGAGCGGCAGGTGATCCGGCAGCTCGCGGCTGTCGAGCTGCAGGCCGTGCTGCTCGTACTGTGCCATCAGGTCAACCATCGCCTGACCGCGGTCGCGGGATTCACCGTGAACGTGTTCGAACAGCAGCAGCGAGGTCGCACGCCCCCGATCAAACAGCTGACTGTAGTCCGCCTGCGCATCAAGAAGATCGCGCGCCAGCAGGTCACGGAGGAAAACGCCCAGCTTCTGGGCATCTTCTTTATCCAGGTTTTCAGATGCCGCAAGCGCATCAAAAAGTTCCTGCTGGTGCTGCGCCAGCGCAGCATCCGGGTACTCGAGCAGACGCGAAACAATGACGAGTTCAATCATGAGTGCGGCTCCGTTTTACTGGTCACATCCATGGCGTCGATGCGGCGGCTGTTGAACAGGTTGAATTTGCTGTCTGACCCGTGGCAGCCGTCGCCAAAGGTAAAGCCACAGCCGTTTTTCTCCGGGAAGGCCTCGCGGGCCAGCTCACGGTGGCTGCTCGGCACCACGAAACGGTCTTCGTAGTTGGCAATCGCCAGATAGCGGTACATTTCCTGCGCCTGCGCTTCGGTCAGACCGACCTCTTCCAGCGCGCGGGTGTCGGTTACGCCGTCCACGGTTTCGGCACGCTTGAAGTGGCGCATCGCCAACATACGCTTCAGCGCCAGCAGTACGGGCTGGGTATCCCCTGCGGTCAGCAGGTTGGCCAGATACTGAACCGGAATACGCAGGCTCTCCACGTCCGGCAGAATGCCGTTGCTGCCCAGCTCACCCGCGTCAGCGGCAGACTGAATCGGCGACAGCGGCGGCACGTACCAGACCATCGGCAGCGTGCGGTATTCCGGATGCAGCGGCAGGGCCAGCTTCCAGTCCATCGCCATTTTGTACACCGGAGACTGCTGCGCGGCGTCGATTACGCTCTGCGGAATGCCGTCCTTCAGCGCCTGCTCAATCACTTTCGGATCGTTCGGGTCGAGGAAGACATCCAGCTGACGCTGATACAGATCCTTCTCGTTCTCGGTGCTCGCGGCGTTTTCAATCGCGTCCGCGTCGTACAGCAGCACGCCGAGGTAGCGAATACGGCCTACGCAGCTTTCGGAACAGACGGTCGGCATACCGGCTTCGATACGCGGGTAGCAGAAGATGCACTTCTCGGACTTGCCGCTCTTCCAGTTGAAGTAGATCTTTTTGTACGGGCAGCCGGTGATGCACATGCGCCAGCCGCGGCACTTGTCCTGGTCGATCAGCACGATGCCGTCTTCTTCACGCTTGTAGATGGCGCCGCTCGGGCAGGTCGCCACGCACGCCGGGTTAAGGCAGTGCTCGCACAGGCGCGGCAGATACATCATGAAGGTATTTTCGAACTGGCCGTACATCGCCTTCTGCATGTTCTCGAAGTTCTGGTCTTTGGCGCGTTTTTCGAACTCGCCGCCCAGAATCTCCTCCCAGTTTGGACCGCTGGTA
Organism: Enterobacter sp. fkY84-1; assembly: GCF_052974705.1. Taxonomy (NCBI): domain Bacteria; kingdom Pseudomonadati; phylum Pseudomonadota; class Gammaproteobacteria; order Enterobacterales; family Enterobacteriaceae; genus Enterobacter; species Enterobacter sp. fkY84-1. Next base: position 2,692,405 of record NZ_CP169393.1, read on the forward strand.
ATTTTGTCCATGCGCTGACCGGTGATCAGCGAGCGGGGACGGGCGATCGGCTGGTGTTTACCTTCCGGCGCGTTGTGCAGATTCTGGTAGTCGTAGTCAAACGGCTCGTAGTAATCCTCGATGCCCGGCAGGTGCGGGTTAGCAAAGATTTTTCCCAGAAGCCAAGCGCGGTTACCCATGCGCGGCTGCAGCTTGCCGTTGATTTTGCGGATCCAGCCGCCCTTCCACTTCTCCTGATTTTCCCAGTCGGTCGGGAAGCCGGTGCCCGGCTTGCTTTCCACGTTGTTGAACCAGGCGTATTCCATACCTTCGCGGCTGGTCCAGACGTTTTTACAGGTGACCGAGCAGGTATGGCAGCCGATGCATTTATCCAGATTCAGCACCATGCCGACTTGTGAACGAATTTTCATTTTACGCTCTCCTGTACCTGGTCATTACCTTCGCCGTCTAACCAGTTAATATTCTTCATCTTACGTACCACCACGAACTCATCGCGGTTCGATCCTACGGTGCCGTAGTAGTTAAAGCCGTAGGCCAGTTGGGCATAGCCACCAATCATGTGGGTCGGCTTCGGCGTAATGCGGGTCACGGAGTTGTGGATCCCGCCGCGCTGCTCGGTGATCTCTGACCCCGGCAGGTTCACGATACGTTCCTGCGCGTGGTACATCATGGTCATCCCGGCCGGTACGCGCTGGCTCACCACCGCACGCGCCGTCAGGGCACCGTTGCTGTTGAACACTTCGATCCAGTCGTTATCTTCAATACCCAGATCTTTGGCATCCGTTTCGCTCATCCAGACAATCGGACCGCCGCGCGACAGGGTCAGCATCAGCAGGTTGTCGCTGTAGGTGGAGTGGATCCCCCACTTCTGGTGCGGCGTCAGGAAGTTCAGCGCCTTCTCCGGGTTACCGTTGGATTTTGCGCCCATTACCGCTTTCACGGAGCGGGTGTCGATAGGCGGACGGTACACCAGCAGGCTTTCACCGAAGTCGCGCATCCACTGGTGGTCCTGATACAGCGACTGGCGGCCTGACAGGGTGCGCCATGGGATCAGCTCGTGAACGTTGGTGTAGCCCGCGTTATAGGACACATGCTCGTCTTCCAGGCCAGACCAGGTCGGGCTGGAGATAATCTTGCGCGGCTGGGCCTGAATATCGCGGAAGCGGATTTTCTCTTCCTCTTTATTCGTCGCCAGGTGCGTATGGTCGCGACCGGTGAACTCGCTCAGCGCCGCCCAGGCCTTCACCGCGACGTGACCGTTGGTTTCCGGTGCCAGGGTCAGGATCATCTCTGCCGCATCAATCGCCGTGTTCAGCATGGGCTGGCCTTTCGCCGGGCCGTCCGCTTTGGTGTAGTTGAGCTTGCGCAGCAGGTCCATTTCGCTCTGGGTGTTCCAGGCGATCCCTTTCCCGCCGTTACCGATCTTCTCCATCAGCGGGCCGATAGAGGTAAAGCGCTCGTAGGTTGCCGGGTAGTCACGTTCAACCGGAATGATGTGCGGTGCGGTCACGCCCGGGATCAGATCGCATTCGCCTTTTTTCCAGTCCTTCACGTCCAGCGGCTGCGCCAGTTCGGCGGCAGAGTCGTGCTGGATAGGCAGCGTTACCACGTCGGTCTCTTTGCCGAGGTGCCCCACGCAGACTTCGGAGAAGGTCTTCGCGATGTCTTTGTAGATTTCCCAGTCGCTTTTTGATTCCCACGCCGGGTCAACGGCCGCAGACAGCGGATGAATAAACGGATGCATATCCGAGGTATTCATGTCGTCTTTTTCGTACCAGGTTGCGGTAGGCAGCACGATGTCGGAGTAAAGGCAGGTGCTGGACAGACGGAAGTCGAGGGTCACCACCAGATCCAGCTTGCCGTCGAGACCGTTGTCTTTCCACTCCACCTCTTCCGGCTTCACGCCGCCCTGCTTGCCGAGATCTTTCCCCTGGATACCGTTTTCGGTACCGAGCAGGTACTTCAGCATGTACTCGTGGCCTTTACCGGACGAGCCCAGCAGGTTGGAGCGCCAGATGAACAGGTTGCGCGGGTGGTTTTTACCGTTTTCCGGCTGTTCCGCCGCGAAGCGGATTGAGCCATCCTTCAGGGATTGCACGGTGTAATCCACCGGTGACATGCCCGCTTTCTTCGCCGCTTCCGCAATGCGCAGCGGGTTCGTGCCCAGCTGCGGCGCCGACGGCAGCCAGCCCATGCGCTCGGCGCGGACGTTGAAGTCAATCAGATGGCCGCTGTAGCGGGATTTATCCGCCATCGGCGACAGCAGCTCCTGTGCGGTGACCGTCTCGTAACGCCACTGGCTGGAGTGGTTATAGAAGTAGGAGGTGCTGTTCATGTGGCGTGCCGGACGCTGCCAGTCAAGGGCAAACGCCAGCGGCTGCCAGCCGGTCTGCGGACGCAGTTTTTCCTGACCCACGTAGTGCGCCCAGCCGCCGCCGCTCTGGCCGACGCAGCCGCAGAAGATCAGCATGTTGATCAGACCACGGTAGTTCATATCGAGGTGATACCAGTGGTTAAGACCCGCACCGACGATGATCATGGAACGACCGTGGGTCTTATCGGCGTTTTCCGCAAACTCGCGGGCGATACGCACGATCTGCGCGCGTGGAACGCCGGTGATCTGCTCCGCCCATGCCGGGGTATAAGCCTTCACGTCGTCATAGCCGGTGGCGCAGTTTTCATCACCCAGACCGCGTTCCAGGCCGTAGTTCGCCATGGTCAGGTCATAGACGGTGGTGACCAGCGCGGTAGTCCCGTCGGCCAGCTGCAGGCGTTTCACCGGCAGCTTGTGCATCAGCACGTTTTTCAGCTCAACCTTGTTGAAGTGCTCGGAACCTTCGCCGCCAAAGTACGGGAAGCCCACATCAGCAATCTCGTCCTGGCTACCCAGCATGCTCAGACGCAGTTCCGTCTCCTCACCGGTCGTGCCGTTACGCTGCTCAAGGTTCCACTTGCCCTTCTCGCCCCAGCGGAAGCCGATAGAGCCGTTTGGCGCCACCAGCTCACCGTTGCTGTTATAGGCGACGGTTTTCCACTCTGGGTTATTTTCCTGGCCCAGCGCGTCCACCAGATCGGCGGCGCGCAGCGTACGGCCTGCGGCGTAGTAGCCGTCACGCTCTTCGAGCATCACCAGCATCGGCATGTCGGTGTAGCGACGGACGTAGTCGGTGAAGTACTGGCTTGGTTTATCCAGGTGGAACTCGCGCAGCATGACGTGGCCCATCGCCATCGCCATCGCGGCATCGGTCCCCTGTTTCGGTGCCAGCCACAGATCGCACAGCTTGGCGATTTCGGCGTAGTCCGGGGTCACCGCCACGGTTTTGGTGCCTTTGTAACGCACCTCGGTAAAGAAGTGCGCGTCCGGCGTACGGGTCTGCGGCACGTTTGAGCCCCAGGCGATGATGTAGCTGGAGTTGTACCAGTCGGCGGACTCCGGCACGTCGGTCTGTTCGCCCCAGGTCTGTGGAGACGCCGGCGGCAGGTCGCAGTACCAGTCGTAGAAGCTCAGGCAGGTACCGCCGATTAAGGAGAGATAGCGCGCGCCGGAAGCGTAAGAGACCATCGACATCGCCGGGATTGGCGAGAAGCCTGCCACGCGGTCAGGACCGTAGGTTTTCACGGTGTAGACGTTGGAGGCGGCAATCAGCTCGTTCACCTCTTTCCAGGAAGAGCGAACGAAACCACCGCGACCGCGCGCCTGCTTGAAGCTTTTCGCTTTGTCGGCGTCCTCGATGATGGATGCCCACGCATCAACCGGATCGCTGTGCTGCACTTTCGCTTCACGCCACATTTTCATCAGGCGTTTACGCATCAGCGGATATTTGAGACGGTTGGCGCTGTAGAGATACCAGGAGTAGCTGGCGCCACGCGGGCAGCCGCGCGGTTCATGGTTCGGCATATCCGGACGGGTACGCGGATAGTCGGTCTGCTGCATTTCCCAGGTCACCAGACCGTTTTTAACGAAAATCTTCCAGCTACATGAGCCAGTGCAGTTTACGCCGTGGGTAGAACGGACGACTTTGTCATGCTGCCAGCGCTGGCGGTAACCGTCTTCCCAGTCCCGGTTGGTATCCAGAACCTGGCCGTGCCCATCGGCAAACGTTTCGCCCTTCTGCTTGAAGTAGCGAAACCGGTCCAAAAACTTGCTCATCGGGTATCTCCTGTATGGAGCCTGTGGCTCTCTAAATCGACATTGCTGATTTGCAGCGAAGGTAACGCCCTGAAAGAGAGGGAGAATTGATAACGATCAAGACGACGAGGGACTTTCAGGCGAGGGATTACACCAAATACCACCAAAGCGGTATCTTTATAAATTTCATATCTATATGAAATATAAGGTTATTTCAATTTCATCCTACAAAAGACCAGGCAAAATTTAACATCTCAGGTATTAAGGGGTAGAGCGCCCTGGAAAGCGATGGCGATCACAGTGTTGCCTGCGGAGTTCCTCAGCTGGGCTTTCAGTATGTTGTAACTATTTTGGCCCCAAAAAAAACGCGGCCCGAAGGCCGCGTAAACGGATAATCACACTTACTTATTTTTTTTGGTATTACGGCCATATACCAGCCACGTAATCACAACGCAGGCGATATAGAAGATGAGGAAGACCTTCATTGCACCCGCCGGAGAGCCGGTCAGATCCAGCGAGATGCCGAACGCTTTCGGAATAAAGAAGCCGCCAATTGCGCCAATCGCAGAGATAAAGCCCAGTGCTGCAGCCGTATCCGTTGCCGCTTCACGCATCGCCTGCTCTTCGCTTCCGCCCTGCGCCTTCACGCGGTCCATCGTCAGCTTACGGAAGATCACGGAGATCATCTGGAAGGTAGACGCACTCCCCAGCCCGGCCGTCAGGAACAGCACCATAAATACGCCGAAGAAGGCGATGAAGCTCCCGCCCTGTCCGTCAGCAGGCAGCGTCAGGAACAGCAGCGCACAGAAGACTGCCATCACGACGAAGTTAACCAGCGTCACGCGGGTCCCGCCCAGACGGTCGGATACCATGCCGCCCAGCGAACGCGCCAGGGCGCCAATAAACGGACCGAAGAAGGCGAATTGCAGGATCTGCACGTCCGGGAACTGCGTTTTCGACAGCATCGCGAAGCCCGCCGAGAAGCCGATAAACGAACCGAAGGTCGCCAGATACAGCAGCGCCATCACCCAGAGGTGTCCACGCTTCAGCACCGGCAGCTGTTCGCTCAGCGACGCCTTCGACGCGGACAGGTCATTCATAAAGAACCAGGCTGCAAGGGTGAAGACCACGAGGAACGGCACCCAGATCCAGGCTGCGTTTTGCAGATAGAGGGAAGAACCATCCGCCTGCTCAACGCCACCGCCGCCAAAGGCTGCAAAAATGGAGACCGAGATCGCCAGGGGAGCGATCAGCTGCATCACGCTCACGCCCATATTGCCCAGACCGCCGTTAATCCCCAGCGCGCCGCCCTGCTTCGCTTTCGGGAAGAAGAAGCTGATGTTCGCCATGCTGGAGGCGAAGTTCGCCCCGGCAAAGCCGCACAGCAGGGAGATAATCACGAACACGCTGAACGGCGTTGAGGTATCCTGCACCGCGAAGCCGAGCCACACGCAAGGGACGATCATGATGCCCGTACTGAACGCCGTCCAGCGACGGCCGCCGAAGACCGGCACCATAAACGCGTAAGGGACGCGCAGCAGAGCGCCTGACAGCGACGGCAGCGCGGTCAGCATAAACAGCTGATCGGTTGTGAACGTAAACCCGACTTTGGGCAGGTTTACCGCCACCGCGCTAAACAACATCCAGACGCAAAACGCTAACAACAAGCACGGCACGGAAATCCACAGATTCCGGCTTGCTACACGATGGCCGCGCTGTTGCCAGAACGCCGGATCCTCTGGACGCCAGTCAGTAATAACGGCACCATTTTCCCTTTCGGGAGCGGATGAGTGACTCATAGACACCTCTGATTCTCGAATGATGCTGCAAACATTAGGGTTTTAGGGCGGCGGTAAGTTGATATAAATCAAAGGAAAAGTGGGAGGATTTGCGGCGTAAAATAAGGCCTCACCCTTAGTGAGTAGGCTAATTCGGTAAAAAAGACGTGGTTTTTCACGGTACTGACGGTTCCCTGCAGCGCCCACCTCTTCCCCCCTACTCCGTTGGCAATTTAGGGGTAATCCTTTATTGGTATGGGTATACTCCAGGGTATGCACCAGAATAGCGCCATTCCTGCAAGCAGGCCACGTCAGGAGCACGCCCACTCTATGTTAAAAAGATGCTTATCTCCGCTAACGCTCGTGAATCAGCTCGCCCTGATTGTTTTGCTGTCCACCGCCATCGGCGTGACCGGCATGGCGATCTCCGGCTGGCTGGTACAAGGGGTACAGGGTAATGCGCATGCCATCAACGAGGCAGGCTCGCTACGCATGCAGAGTTACCGTCTGCTGGCGGCGGTTCCGCTGACGCAGGACGATCGGCCTTTAATCGATGAAATGGAGCGCACGGCGTTCAGCCCCGAGCTGGAAAATGCCGCCATCCGTGCCGGTCAGCAATCCCAGTTGAACGCCCTTCAGGGGTACTGGCACACCCAGCTGCAGCCGGGCCTGAAACAGGCGCGCAGTACAGAAGCCGTTGCCCAGGACGTGGCGGGGTTTGTCTCCCGCATTGACGCGCTGGTCTCCGCGTTCGACCAGACGACCGAATTACGCATCGACCGGGTGGTGATGGTGCACCGGGCCATGGCGCTGTTTATGGGGCTGCTGCTGATCTTCACCATCGTCTGGCTCCGCGCGCGTCTGCTGAATCCCTGGAAACAGCTGCTGGCGATGGCCCGCGCGGTCACCGCACGCGATTTTACCCAGCGCACGCACATTAGCGGGCGCAACGAGATGGCCATGCTCGGCCAGGCACTCAATACCATGTCGGCCGAGCTCTCCGAGAGCTACGCGGTGCTGGAGCAGCGCGTACAGGAAAAAACGGCCGGGCTGGAGCAGAAAAACGAGATCCTCTCTTTCCTCTGGCAGGCCAACCGTCGCTTGCACATGCAGGTGCCGCTATGTGAACGTCTCTCACCGGTGCTGAATGGCCTGCAAAAGCTGACCCTGCTGCGCGATCTGGAGCTGCGGGTCTACGATGTGGAAGACGAAGAGAACCACCAGGAATTTACCTGTCAGTCCGATATGTCCTGCGATGACAAAGGCTGCCATCTTTGCCCTCGAGGCCTGCCGCCGCTGACCTCCGGCGGCACGACGCTGAAGTGGCGCCTGACGGACAGCCACACTCAGTACGGCATTCTGCTGGCCACCCTGCCAACCGGACGCCACCTGAGCCACGACCAGCAGCAGTTGGTGGATACGCTGGTTGAACAGCTGACGGCCACGCTGGCGCTCGACAGGCATCAGGAAAAACAGCAGCAGCTGATCGTCATGGAAGAGCGCGCGACCATCGCCCGCGAGCTGCACGACTCCATCGCCCAGTCGCTTTCCTGTATGAAAATGCAGGTGAGCTGCCTGCAGATGCAGGATGCGGAGATGCCCGACAGCAACAAGCAGCTGCTCAGCCAGATCCGCAACGAGCTGAACACCTCCTGGGTGCAGCTGCGCGAGCTGCTGACCACCTTCCGTCTGCAGCTGACCGAGCCGGGCCTGCGCCCGGCGCTGGAATCCAGCTGTCACGAATTTAGCGCCCGGCTGGGGTTCCCGGTGAAGCTGGATTACCAGCTGCCGCCGCGCTTTGTCCCCTCCCATCAGGCCATACATTTACTGCAGATCGCCCGCGAAGCGCTGAGCAACGTGCTTAAACACGCTGAAGCAACGGCGGTCACAGTCACCGTCAGCCAGCACGACAATCAGGTGAGACTGACGGTTCACGATAACGGCCGCGGCGTGCCGGAAAATGCCGAACGCACTAACCACTATGGTTTAATCATTATGCGAGACCGCGCCCAAAGCCTGCGCGGTGATTGCCAGGTTCGCCGGAGAGAGACGGGCGGCACGGAAGTTGTCGTCACCTTTATTCCCGAGAAACCGCTTACAACTGCTCAAGGAGATACCCATGACTAATCAGGAACCGGCATCCATCCTGTTGATCGACGACCATCCGATGCTGCGTACTGGCGTGAAACAGCTGGTCAGCATGGCGCCCGATATCACCGTGGTGGGCGAAGCCAGCAACGGCGAACAGGGCATTGAGCTTGCCGAATCCCTCGATCCCGATCTGATCCTGCTCGATCTGAATATGCCGGGCATGAACGGACTGGAGACCCTCGACAAGCTGCGGGAAAAATCGCTTTCCGGACGCATCGTCGTCTTTAGCGTGTCGAACCATGAAGAGGATGTGGTCACGGCGCTGAAGCGCGGGGCGGATGGCTATCTGCTGAAAGACATGGAGCCGGAAGATCTGCTTAAGGCGCTGCAGCAGGCGGCGGCGGGCGAGATGGTATTGAGCGAAGCCTTAACGCCGGTGCTGGCCGCCAGCCTGCGGGCAAACCGCGCCACCTCTGACCGTGACGTCAGCCAGCTCACGCCGCGCGAGCGCGACATTCTCAAGCTCATTGCCCAGGGCCTGCCGAACAAGATGATCGCTCGCCGCCTGGACATCACCGAAAGCACGGTCAAAGTGCACGTGAAGCATATGCTGAAGAAAATGAAGTTAAAATCTCGCGTTGAAGCCGCCGTGTGGGTGCATCAGGAACGCATTTTCTAAGGATTACTCCTCCGGCAGCAGCTTCCAGCGCGGGTCGTCATCAGGCAATGCGACCAGCGGCTGCACCACAGCAAGCGTGATCTCATTGGACGAGACGCGCTGGCCTTTCTCATCTTCTACCACCGCCGAGAGGTGCCAGCGGTTTGTCGCACCTTCCTGTTCATTCCAGGCAGGTATAATCACGCTCCAGCCGTCTGCGCTGTTACTTTTGGCCGGCGACGTCAGGCTCAATGCCTGCGTATCCCCCAGCCAGTGGATCTGACGGATGCCGTGCGTGCTGCGAACCTGCAGCTTCAGCATAACGGTCTCGCCCCCTTTCAGATCCCACGGCGGCGTGGCCAGCCAGACGGACAGCGTTTTACGCTGGCGGAACTCCATCACCGGCAGGCTAGTGCGCTCCGGTGAATCGTAGCGGCTGCCGCGCAGGGATCGCGTCGCGGCGACCTCATCGGCGGAAAGCTGCTTAGCCAGCGGCACGCCAAAGCGGTAGTTGAGCTTCAGCCCAAGGTTATTCTGGCTCTCGCCGCTTTCGCCCTGCTTGTGCCCGGCGGTCAACGTGACCAGCGGAACGGGGGTATAGTTAAGCCCCAGATTGACCGCAACCGGGTTGTGGTACCCGGTTCCACTGTTGAACAGGTCAACGTTATCGCCAAAGTACTGCTCAACGCTAACGCTGGTGTTCAGGTGATGAAACCACGGCAACCAGGCTTTAGCGGTCACGTCATATCCGCGCGCCATGCGCTGCTCCTGAACGTCAGATCGCGCGCGCCATCCGGCAAAGGGCTGATAGTAGTTCGCTGAGAGGCGCAGATTTTCCCCCCACGCTTCCGCTCCCAGCCCGGCACGCTGCAGGTTTTCATCCAGAAGATTATCGTAAAAGGTGTTGTAGCCCAGCAGCCATTTCCCGGCGACCCAGCGCTGACCGATTCCGGCGTTACTGACCAGGCCATCCGTCTGCTGCGTCAGGCCAAGCTGGCTCCAGCTGAGGTAACGGTTAGTATCATTCCACGGGATGAACCAGCTCCCGCTGCTGCCGTTAAATTTGCCGTCATTATCCACCAGCACGTTCACGCTGGCGTTTCCCCAGGGCGACAGCCAGGACTCAATCTGCTGGTTCACTTCCCCGCTTACCGCGTCGCGCACCTGACCAAAGGCAAACTGACGCGCCTGCTCGCCGGTCGTCAGCCCGTTGTCGGTCATGCTGGCTTCACCGAAGGCTTTCGCCATTTCGGCGAGGTGTTTCTCCCCTTCGCCCGTTGGCGCCGCCAGGCCGAGATCGGGCAGACTATCCCCATTATTATCAAAGGGGTGCTGCGCCTGATGCATAAAGGAATTCGGCGCACCGTGAACGGCTCCGGCCGTAAGAAGGGGGAGTAAAAACAGCAAACGAATGCGGGACGATACAGCCATCAACGTCGTCAATAAGAACCTGTGTTTATGAATAAACTCTTATTATGTTAACGCGATAAGCCCTGAAATGCAGTTCTGGCGGACATTTCAGGATTATCCTGAAACAGCCCTTTCAGCTCCGGCACGCAGGAACCACAGTTCGTACCACAGCGCAGCTTCGCCCCCAGCGCGGTGACGGAATCACACCCTCCGGCAATCGCCTCCCGTATCGCCTCTTCCCCGACGCTGAAACAGCTGCAGATAATGCGTCCCGGATCCATCGCCTTCCCGACGCTCTGCCCGTTCAACAGGGCGTGGCGTTCTGCGGGCAGCACGGGGGGTGAATGAAAAGTGGCTTCAATCACCGTATGCGCCAGCGCCGGTAACGCGGTACCTTCCCAGAAACCCAGCATAAGCTGGCCTTCATGCCAGGCCAGCACGCTGCTGCGTTCACCGGTCTGCGCAACCTGCAGCTGCCAGCCCCGGCCGCTGGCGTATTCCATTACCCACGACAGCAGCGGTTTATCGCACGCCACCGTCAGGCGTGAAGCTTTACGCCACCAGTAAACCGAAGAGGGCATTTCCAGCCCTTCGCGGGCATAGAGTTCTCCCTGCCAGACGGGCTGCCAGGGCTGGATTCTGACGGCGGTTTGTTTACTCTCCGGCTGGCCCGAAACCGGATCGCAGCGCCCTTCCACCAGCGCATTCACCTTCCCCTGGCGGGCAAACTCAGCGTTCCAGTGCATCGGGGCAAAAGCGTTCCCTTCACGCTGGGCGTCGCTGATGCGCACTCTTGCTACCATGACGCCGCGCGGCGAACTGATGCGCGCCAGCTGGCCGTCGCACAGGGAAAACCGAATGGCGTCTGCGGGGCAAACCTCAACAAAGGGTTCGGCGATATGCTGCATCAGTCTGGCCACATATCCTGTTCGCGTCATGGTATGCCACTGATCGCGAATGCGCCCCGAGTTGAGAATCAGCGGGTACAACGCGCTGACCGTTGCACCGTGCGACTGTGGGTCAACGGGAACAATGTTTCGGCACGGGAAATCCCCCCCAGGCCACTGCCAGGGCTCAAGCCGCTCCCACTCCTCACGGGTTAACGTAGCCAGGTCGTGAAGGTTTAACGCCCGCGCGCCGTCATTTTCAAAAGCCGTCAGCGCCGCATGCTCGCAAAAAATCTCGTGGGGATGCAGCCAGGCAAAGGCGTCACCGTGCCCCAGCCGTTTCGCCACCTGCGCGACGATCCACCAGTCCGGCTTTGCCTCACCGGGCGCGGGCAGGAACGCGCGCTGGCGCGAAATGCGTCGCTCGGAATTGGTTACCGTGCCGTCCTTCTCTCCCCATGCCAGCGCCGGAAAGCGAATATGGGCAAACCGGCTGGTGTCGGTATCATTCATCACCTCAGAGACAATGACCAGCGGGCAGCGCCCCAGCGCCTGACACACCGCGTGGCTGTCCGGCAGCGACACGGCGGGGTTAGTGCCCATGATCCACACTGCCTTCACCTCGCCGCGGGCAATGGCGTCAAACAGCTCCACCGCCATCAAGCCCGGCGTCTGCGCCAGCCGTTCCGTTCCCCAGAAACGCGCCACCCGCGAGAGATCGTCCGGCTCAAAGTTCATGTGCGCCGCCAGCTGGTTTGCCAGCCCGCCCACCTCTCTTCCGCCCATCGCGTTTGGCTGTCCGGTCAGCGAAAACGGGCCGCAGCCCGGACGGTTAAATTTTCCGCTGGCAAGGTGCACGTTAATGATGGCGCTGCATTTGTCGCTGCCGCTGGAGGACTGGTTGATTCCCATGGTGTAGAGCGTGATGGCCCGGGGCGCCGTCACAAACCAGTCGTAAAACGTACCAATATCCTGCGGCGAGAGGCCGCAAAACGCCGCCACGCGGGATATCGGCCACGCGTCCGTTCCCTGAATGACATTAAGCAGACCGACGAACAGCCCGGCGTCGCTGCCGGGAGTGAGCGTCAGATGCAGGTCAGCAATATCACAGGATGCGGTTCTGCGCGGATCGATGACCACCACTTTCATCTCCGGATTGTTGTGCTTTGCCTGTACCAGGCGCTGATAGAGCACCGGATGCGTCCAGGCCGCGTTTGAGCCCACCAGCACCACCAGATCGCTGTTTTCCACATCCTCGTAGCTGCACGGCACGACGTCTTCACCAAAGGCGCGCTTGTAGCCAACGACCGCCGATGACATGCAGAGCCGGGAGTTGGTATCAATGTTCGCCGCGCCGATAAACCCTTTCATCAGCTTATTGGCGGCGTAATAATCCTCGGTAAGCAATTGCCCGGACGCGTAAAACGCCACCGCCTGCGGCCCCCATTTGTCGATAATGTCCTGGAGGCGCTCGCCTGCGGCTCCCAGCGCCTGCGCCCAGGCCACCTCAGCACCGTCAACAACGGGGCGCAGCAATCGCCCCTGTAACCCCATTGTTTCCCCCAGGGCCGATCCTTTCACGCACAAGCGGCCAAAGTTCGCAGGGTGGGTTTCATCCCCCCGAACGCTGACCGTTTCACCGTCCACGCGGGCGACCACGCCGCAGCCGACCCCGCAGTAGGGACACGTTGTCCGGGTTTCCGTCATGAGGCCTCCGCACGCATTACCAGGGCATCATTACCGACCCACACCTTGCCGTTCTCAATTTTGACCGGCCAGGCGCGCACCGCGGGTTCGCCGTTCTCCACCTGACAGCCGTCGCGCAGACGGATACGCTGCTTGTAGAGCGGGGAGATCACCACCGGCTCCCCCGCCGCATCGCCAAGAATGCCGCGGGAAAGCACGTTCGCGCTGCTGCCAGGCTCCCGATCGTCGAGGGCGTAAACGGTTTTGCCAAAGCGGAACAGCGCGATCGGCTTACGCCCAAGCCGCGCGCCGATTCCCGCCTGCTCGGGGATATCGTCGATGCCGCAGATTTCCTGCCAGCGCTTGCTTTCATCAGACGGCGCGACGTTCACCGCGGTGCGGAACAGCGCCAGACGGTTTGGATCGTTAAGCGTGGTTTGCCATTCGCACTGGTAGGTTTCCACCACCCGGGCCATCTCCTGCTCCAGCTCGTGGGCGATGCCCAGGCTGTCGTTGAGGATGACCTCCCGCAGGTAGTCGAGACCGCCTTTCAGGTTGTCCATCCAGGTGCTGGTGCGCTGCAGGCGATCCGCCGTGCGGATGTAGAACATCAGGAAGCGATCGACGGTGCGGATCAGCGTTTCGTCGTCGAGATCGCTGGCGAGGAGATCCGCATGGCGCGGCTTCATGCCGCCGTTGCCGCACAGGTAGAGGTTCCACCCCTTATCGGTGGCAATCACCCCCACGTCTTTACTCTGCGCCTCGGCGCATTCGCGGGTACACCCTGAGACCGCCATTTTGATTTTGTGCGGGGCGCGCAGGCCTTTGTAGCGGTGCTCGAGCCTGACCGCGAGGCCGGTGGAGTCCTGCACGCCGTAGCGACACCAGGTCGACCCGACGCAGGATTTCACCGTGCGCAGGGATTTGCCGTAGGCGTGCCCGGTTTCAAATCCGGCTTCCACCAGCGCCTGCCAGATCTCCGGCAGCTGTTCCAGCGTGGCGCCAAACAGGTCGATACGCTGGCCGCCGGTGATTTTGCTGTACAGGCTGTAGCGTTTTGCAATCTGGCCGATGGCGATCAGCCCGTCTGCAGTCACTTCCCCCGCAGGCATGCGCGGCACGATGGAGTAAGTACCGTCCTTCTGGATATTGGCGAAGTAGCGGTCGTTGGTGTCCTGCAGCGGCAGGTGTGCCGGTTTCAGCAGATACTCGTTCCAGCAGGAGGCGAGCACTGACCCCACCAGTGGCTTACAAATTTCGCACCCGTGTCCCTGACCGTAGCGGCTAATGAGCTGGTCAAAGGTGCGGATATGGTTGACGCGCACGAGGTGGTAAATCTCCTGACGCGAGTACGGGAAGTGTTCGCAGATGTCCTTTTTCACCTCCACGCCCTGCGCCGCCAGCTGGAACTCCATCACCTGCTTCACCAGTGCGCTACATCCTCCGCAGCCGGTCGCCGCTTTGGTGCACTGCTTAATTGCGCCGATATCCGTTGCGCCCGCACTTACCGCCTGACAGATATCGCCTTTGCTGACGTTATGACACGAACAGATTTGTGCGCTTTCCGGCAGCGCTGCCACGCCGAGCGCTTTTGGCGCACTGCCTGACGACGCGGGTAATATCAGCGTTTCCGGCTCTTTTGGCAGGGCTATCCCGTTGAGCATCATCTGTACCAGCGTGGCGTATTCGCTGGCATCACCCACCAGCACGCCGCCGAGCAGCGTTTTGCCGTCGTGGCTGACCACGATTTTCTTGTAGATTTGCTGCGGGCCGTGCGTCCACTGGTAGCTCAGCGCCCCCGGCGTGCGGCCGTGAGCATCGCCGAACGAGGCCACGTCCACGCCCAGCAGCTTGAGTTTGGTGCTCATATCCGCGCCGGCGAAGGTTTTCTCCTCTCCCGCCAGCGCGGCGGCGGCCACCCGCGCCATCTGGTAACCGGGCGCAACCAGCCCGAAGATTTTCCCTTCCCACAGGGCGCATTCACCAATGGCCAGCACGTCCGGATCGGAGGTCTGACAGCGGTCGTCAATGCCGATCCCGCCGCGTTCGCCGATAGCCAACCCGCTGCTGCGCGCCAGCGCGTCCTGCGGACGAATGCCGGCAGAAAACACCACCATGTCCGTTTCCAGCTGTTCGCCATCGGCAAAGCGCAGCACCAGCCCGCCGTCCGCCGTGGCGATCTCCGTTGTCGCTTTACTGGTGTGAACGCCGACGCCCAGCGCCTCGATTTTCTTGCGCAGCATCGCCGCGCCGTCGTTGTCGAGCTGGACCGCCATCAGATTGGGCGCAAACTCCGCCACGTGAGTTTCCAGCCCGAGCTGCTTCAGGGCATTCGCCGCCTCCAGCCCCAGCAGCCCGCCGCCAATCACCACGCCGCGGCGTGAGCCCGCCGCGTGCGCCGCAATGTTGTCCAGGTCGTCAAGGGTGCGGTAGACAAAACAGCCCGGCAGATCGTTGCCCGGCACGGGCGGCACGAACGGGTATGAGCCGGTCGCCAGCACCAGCTTGTCCCAGTGGGTTTCGTGCCCGCTGGCGCTACGCACCACGCGCGCGTCGCGATCGATAGCGACAATCTGCTGCGACAGGCGCAGCTCAATGCCGTTGTCGGCAAAGAAATCCCCCTCCACCAGCGAAAGCGACGCCGCGCTGCGGCCGCCAAAATATTCCGACAGATGCACGCGGTCGTAGGCGGCATAGCGCTCCTCGCCAAAGACAACGATCTGATACTGCTGATGCAAATTGCGGTTAACGCAGTCTTCGAGGAAATGATGGCCGACCATACCGTGCCCAACCACCACCAGAGTAGGTTTTGTCATAGCGTTCTGTCCTGCAACCTGCGGTTGCGTAGTGAAACGATCGAACAGCCAGTCCGCGTGCGCGGGCGCAGCCGTTGCCAGTAAATCGGTAAATGTTGCCGCGCTGCGGCAGTCCCCCATCAGCAGCACGCCAGCCAGCGCCCCCTGATGGATCAGTAAGCGACGATAGTGACGGGTCAGCGGATCCCATGCGCTCCAGACCACATCGCCCTCCTGCTCTGCCGCGCGACCGAGGCTGAACAGCTCCACGCCGGTCACCTTGAGGCGCATGCCGTTGTCGGTCAGGGCAAATGGCGCGGTAACGTCTCCGGCCAGCCGTGCGGCGAGGATATCCGCCTGCGCCAGACAGGGGGCGACCAGGCCAAACGTCTGGCCGTCAATTTCACAGCATTCGCCAATGGCGTAGACGTCCGGCGCGGAGGTTTGCATCTGGTGATCCACCACGATGCCGCGCGCGCAGCGAATGCCGCTGGCCTGCGCCAGCACGACGTTGGGCTGCACGCCCGTCGCCAGCACCACGCGCGCGGCGGTGACGCTGCGTCCGTTCAGCAGCGTCACGCTATTCCCGTCAATCGCCGCGATGCCTGAGGCGAGCTCACAGCGCACGCCCCGCGCCGCCAGCGCCTCTTCCAGCAGCACGCCCGCCTTCTCATCCAGCTGCTGCTCCATCAGCCACGGACCGCGATGAACAAGGGTGACGTTGTCCCCTGAGCGCGCCAGCGCTGCCGCCGTCTCAACCCCGAGCACGCCGCCGCCCAGCACTACCGCCGGACCGGCGATCGCCCGAATGGCCCGGATATCCTCCAGGGTACGGAACGTGAAGACATGCGGCGCATTGCAGCCAGGAATTGGCGGAACAAAGGGCGTTGATCCGGTGGCAAACACCAGCGCATCCCAGCCCAGCGTGCGGGCGGTGGTTTGCACTTCCCGCGTGTCCACATTCACGGCGAGCGCCTTTTCGCCCCGCAGCACCGTCACGCCCCGTTCCTGGTACCAGTCGTCATTCTGAAGACAGATGCCCGCCGCCGTTTTTTCACCGCCCAGCACCGGTGAAAGCTGGATGCGGTTATAGGCATGCTCCGGCTCGTCACCGATGACGGTAATAGTGAAACGATCGGCAGCACGCCCGGTGAGCGAGGCAATCAGCCGCGTGGCCGCCATGCCATTTCCGATAATGACCAGTCGCATCAAAGCCCCCTCGCTACGCCGCTTTCGGCTGCTTTTCATAGAGGAAATGCAGGATCTGCTGGCGCATGTGGTGATAGCGGCTGTCGTCGGCCAGCTGCACCCGGTTACGCGGGCGCGGCAGGTCAACGTGCAGGATCTCCCCGACGGTCGCCGCCGGGCCGTTGGTCATCATCAGCACGCGATCGGAGAGCAGCACCGCCTCGTCCACGTCGTGGGTAATCAGCACGATGGTGGTGTTCAGCGCCTGCTGGATCTGCATCACCGAGTCCTGCAGATGGGCGCGCGTCAGCGCATCCAGCGCGCCGAAGGGTTCATCCATCAGCAGGACTTTCGGCTTCATCGCCAGCGCGCGGGCAATCCCGACGCGCTGCTTCATGCCGCCGGAGATCTCCCCCGGGCGCTTGTGCAGGGCGTGCCCCATCTGCACGCGGTCGAGGTTGTGCTCAATCCACTCCCGGCGCTCCGCCTTGCTCATGCTGTGGCGAAACACGTGATCTACCGCCAGGGCCACGTTGTCGAAGCAGGTGAGCCACGGCAGCAGCGAATGGTTCTGGAATACCACCGCGCGCTCCGGACCCGGCCCGGCAATTTCGCGGTTGTCGCAAATCAGCCCGCCTTCCGTCGGCAGCGTGATCCCAGCGATAAGGTTAAGCAGCGTCGATTTACCGCAGCCGGAGTGCCCAATCAGGCTGACGGTTTCGCCCTCATGGATATCAAAAGAGACGTTCTGCAGCGCCAGAAATTCGCCGCTGGCGGTGGAAAAACGCTGGCTCACGGCCTGGACCTGGATTAATGGTTTCATGTTCGCTCCTTATTTTTCCTGCCAGCTAAAGCGACGGGCGATCAGCATCAGCCCCTGCTCCAGCAGCAGCCCGACCACGCCAATGATGACGATGGCGATGAGAATGTTGTCGACGTTGAGGTTGTTCCACTCGTTCCAGATCCAGAAACCGATCCCTAAACCGCCGGTCAGCATCTCGGCGGCGACAATCACCAGCCAGGCGATGCCGATGGAGAGGCGCACCCCGGTCAGCACCGCGGGCAGCACCGCCGGGAAGAGAATGCGGCGCATGATGGTCCACTCGGAAAGCTGCAGCACCCGGGCCACGTTGAGGTAGTCCTGCGGAATACGGCGCACGCCTTCGGCGGTGTTGATCACCATCGGCCAGATGGAGCAGATAAAAATGGTCCAGCTCGACGCGGGCTCCGCTTTCTGGAACAGCAGCAGGCCGATGGGCAGCCAGGCCAGCGGGCTAACCGGGCGTAACAGCGCGATCAGCGGGCCGAACATGCGCGAAAAAAAGGTGAAGCGGCCAATCAGGAAACCGAGCGGGATCCCGGCGAACGCGGCCAGGCCAAAGCCCACCGCCACGCGCTGTAATGAGGCGAGCACGTTCCAGCCGATGCCCATGTCGTTTGGCCCGTCGCGATAAAACGGATCGGCAAACAGGGTAATAGCGGAATCGAGCGTGCTGAGCGGCGTCGGGAAACCTTTGCTGTTAATCGCCGCCAGCTGCCAGAGCACCACCAGCAGTCCCAGCCCCAGAAAAGCCGGAATGATGCGCTGAAGGATCGCGTTAATCCGACGCGCAAACGTCGGCGTACGGCGGCGAACCTGCACCGGAGGCAGGACAATCACCTCTCCACTCTCCGGCGTCTCGTGTGATTTTGTCTTTTGCAGATGCTGCATAATCAGGCCCCTTTACGGTGAATGGCGAAACGGCTGGCGTATCCTTCCGGGTCGGTACCGTTCCAGACGGTGCCGTCCATCAATGTGCTGCTGCGTAGTGGTGAAGTCGGTGTGGTAATGCCCCCCACCGCCGTGGCGGCATCCTGCCAGACCGCCGTCTGGTTAATGCGTTGTGCGATGCCCGCATAGTCCGGGGCGGCTTTGAGCAAGCCCCAGCGGCGGAACTGGGTTAAGAACCACATGCCGTCGGAGTGATACGGGTAGCTGACGGCCCCCTCGTTGAAGAAGCGGATCGGGTGCGCGTCCTGCCAGCGCTGGCCCAGGCCGTTGTCGTACTCGCCGAGCATGCGTCCGGTGAGATACTGCTCTTTGCAGTTGAGCCACGCCCGGCGGGAGAGGATCTGCGCGGTTTCGCGTTTGTTTTCCGGAGAGGCCTCAATCCAGCGCGCCGCCTCCAGCACTGCGCTCACCAGCGCCCGGGCGGTGTGCGGGTTTCTCTCCACCCAGTCGCGACGCGTCCCGAGGATTTTTTCCGGATGGTCGGCCCAGACAGACTGCGACGTGGCGGCGGTAAAACCGATGCGGTCGTTGATGGCACGCGCGTTCCACGGCTCGCCGACGCAAAAGCCGACCATGTTGCCAATGCGCATGTTCATCACCATCTGCGGCGGCGGCACCACCACCGTGCGCACGTCGTCAAAAGGGTGAATGCCCGCGCTGGCCAGCCAGTAGTAGAGCCACATGGCGTGCGTCCCGGTCGGGAAGGTGTGCGCGAAGGTATAGGTGCCAGGCGCCTGCTGCCCAATCCGCTTTTTCAGCCCGTCAAGGTCACGAACGCCCTTCTCTGCCAGATCGCTGGAGAGCGTAATCGCCTGGCCGTTCTGGTTGAGGGTCATCAGGTTAGCCATCTGCTGTGGCTTGCCGGCGATGCCCAGCTCCAGTCCGTACAGCAGGCCGTAGAGAATGTGCGCGGCATCGAGTTCGCCCGCCACCAGCTTGTCGCGCACCGCCGCCCAGCTCGCCTCTTTGGTGGGCACGATGGTAATACCGTATTTTTTATCAAACCCTTTCAGCGCCGCGATAACCACCGGGGCACAGTCGGTCAGCGGGATAAACCCGATGCGCACTGTTTCCTGCTCCGGTTTATCCGAGCCTGCCGCCCATGCGGCCTGCATGACACCCGGCAACAGCATTGCACCACTCGCCAGCATGCTGGCCTGCAAAAAACGCCGTCTCGACAAATCCGCCATGACCACTCCTGAAAAAAAAACAAAAAAAAGCGCCCACGGTGCCGAAGCACCAGTGGACGCCTTTATCCCGAAGACGGATGCACCGCCGTTGGCGCATCGTCAAAAATGGTTAATCTGATAATGCAAAGTGAATGCCAGGTTTTAACACACTGTTTCTTGCGGCGCTTACCGTTTTTCCCTCGCCTTTACGCACCGCAAACAGGCATAAAATGCCCACCGACCGTGCAGCTACTCCTTTGGTGTTACCTGCCATACACTCTTCACCATGAGCAGCGCGCGGGCGATATCCACCATCCTTTGGTTCTTGTCCATCGCCATTTTGCGCAGCGCCGTCCAGGCCTGTTCCTCACTCATATTCTGGTGGGTCATCAGCACGCTCTTCGCTTTATCAATGATTTTGCGCTCTTCAAGCGTATCGCGCAGCGATGCAAGCTGACGTGAGAGCTGCTCTATCTCGCGCGCCTGCTGGCGAACCAGGGTAAGCAACGGTTTTTCCGGATAGCGGATCGGCGGGTCATCCTGTTCATCGCCGGGGAGCGCGTACTCATCGTCACGGTGAATGCATTCGTCCACCGCGACCATCAGATCGGCGATGATCGTCTCCTCCAGCGTGCGCAGATGCTCAAGGCGCGCGGTTTGCAGAGCAAACCAGGCCAGCGCGGTAAGGCCGTTATCGGCGGCGGGCTGGCGGGTACAGGCCACGCGCCGGAGCTGCTCCGTTTCACGATCGGGCTGACAGTGCATTGAAAAGGTGGTCTGAACGTCAGCGGAGCTGTGTGAGAGAAAGATCTCAAAGCAGGCCTGCTGCCCGTCAATACGGTCAACCAGCCTCTGACGAGTCACATCATCGAAAAAACCCTGCGTGAAGCCAATCGCCCCCAGCGCCCGCTCCTGTCCCGCCAGCTCTTTGCCCTGCATCAGGCTATATAGCGCGACAAAACGTCCTGCGATTTGCGGATCGTCAATGCTGTCATTAAGCTGCGGCACGATACTGAGCAGATGGCGAAGCATGCGGGAGTAGTGTTCCATCGCCTGGGGTGCCGTTACCGTCTGCTGAATCACACCGTCACGCAGCGCGGGAAGCGTATCCAGGCTCAGGAGCGCGCCGCCGATGCGTTCACAGACGGCACTTCCCGGAATCGGCGACTGTGTTTCAAGAATGCCGTAAAGGGCTGCGAGGTTTTCATCCACCAGCGCCCGGCTGGCTTTGCATTCGGGAGCGTACAGCTTGCCCTGTGAGCAGAGCCAGACGTTGGACGCCCCGCGCTCGCACTGTAACATGTGCACCAGTTGGCTAATGCCGTGCACAAGCACGCCCAGCTGTGCCAGCTTGCTGAACTGCTCCTGGCGCATCATTTTTGCGCGCGTGAGCCATTCGGCAGCGCCTGGCGAAATGCCTGCCATTAATGTCATGCTTACTCTCCCGGACAGCGAAACTCCGGGGAATTAAGCAATATTCGTGCCTTTATAAGAACAGGAGTCAACATGCAGAAGATTGTGATCGTCGCCAACGGTGCGGCCTACGGCAGCGAATCCCTTTTCAACAGCCTGCGCCTGGCGATCGCGCTACGTGAAAAAGAGAGCGATCTGGCGTTACGCCTCTTTTTAATGTCGGACGCCGTCACCGCCGGGCTGAAGGGACAAAAGCCGGCCGAGGGCTATAACATTCAGCAGATGCTGGAGATCCTGACCGCACAAAACGTGCCGGTGAAGCTGTGCAAAACCTGCACCGACGGGCGCGGTATCACCGGACTGCCGCTGATTGATGGCGTAGAAATTGGTACGCTGGTTGAACTGGCCGAGTGGACGTTGTCCGCTGATAAAGTATTAACTTTTTAATAATAAACCCGTAAAAATATTATTTTCTTATGGACGCGGTTTCAGCATCAAGTTTACCTGCGGGGTTGCCGATAGGCATGGAAACAACACAGCAGGTATTTCACTTATGTTCAGATCGATTCGTGCACGCATCATCGCGGCGACGGCAGGCTGTCTGGTCGTCGCCCTTCTCCTCAACACCGTTATTAACTTCCAGGTCACACGCCAGGATAACCAGCAGTCACAGCGCGATATCCTGACCAGCACCAGCGCCAGCCATAACATGGCGATTGCCGACTGGGTAAAAAGCAAGATGACGGTTATCGCCTCTGCCCAGACCGTTGCGCTGAGTGACGACCCGGTTCCGGTGTTTAAACAGCTTGCGCAGGCGGGTGGATTCACCAACGTTTATGTCGGCTACGCCAGCAAAACGGCGAAATTCTCTGAGCCCGCGGGCGTACCTGCGGATTATGACCCGACAATTCGCCCGTGGTATCAGCAGGTGGTCAGCACGGACGGCCCGGTCGTCACCGCGCCTTACGTTGATGCCGGTACCGGTAAACTGGTGGTGACTTTCGCCGTGCCGGTGAAAGAGAATGGCGCCCTGAAAGCGGTGGTGGCGGGCGATGTGGCCATGGACAGCGTGGTGGCGAACGTGCGCGGGATCCATCCAACTCCGTCCAGCAGCGGCTTGCTTCTGAACAGTGACGGCAGCGTGATTGCGGCTAACGATCCGGCTCTGACGCTTAAACCGTTTGCTGAGACCATCAAAGGCATCGATTTTGCTGCGCTGAAAAGCGGTAACCTTGTCGACGGTACGCTGAACGACGTCGAAAAAACCTTCGTGGCGACAGCCGTGCCGGGCACAAACTGGCTGCTGGTCGTCGCCCTCGACAGCGGTGACGCCACCTCAGGCATGCGTTCCCTGCTTAAAGCCTCGGCGATTTCGCTGGTGATCCTGGCGCTGCTGAGCGCGGCCATTGTTCACCTCCTGATTGCCCGTCTGCTGAAGCGCCTGTCGGACATTCGCGACGCGATGCACAACATTGCCAACGGGACTAACGACCTGTCGCAGCGTCTGCCGGACAGCGGCGAGGACGAGGTGGCGCAGATTGCCCAGGCCTTTAACGCCTTCAGCGATAAGCTGTCGGTGGTGATGGTGCAGCTCCGTGATGCCAGCGAGTCGGTGAAAAACGCCGCTCAGGAGATTGCGGCGGGTAACCAGGATCTCTCCGGACGTACCGAGCAGGCGGCGTCCAGCCTGCGCGAGACGGCCAGCGCCGTGGAGCAGATCACCGCCTCCGTGACCCAGTCGAACGAGTCGGCGGCGGAAGCAAATGACCAGGCGAGCAAGGCATCCGCGGCCGCGGCGCGCGGCGGCGAGGTGGTATCCCAGGCGATCAGCACCATGCAGTCCATCGAAGTCGCGTCGGCTAAAATTGGCGATATCACCAGCGTGATTGACGGCATCGCGTTCCAGACCAACATTCTGGCGCTGAACGCCTCCGTCGAGGCGGCCCGTGCCGGGGAGCAGGGGCGCGGGTTTGCCGTGGTGGCGGGCGAAGTGCGTAACCTGGCGAGCCGCAGCGCCCAGGCGGCGAAAGAGATCAAATCGCTGATTGATTCCACCACCGACAGCGTGGCCACCGGCTCCCGCTACGTGCATCTGGCCGGGGAAAGCATGGATGAGATCCGCTCCAGCATCGGCAGCGTCTCCGGCATCATGCGCGAAATCTCCACCGCCACCAGCGAGCAGATGAAGGGTATTCACGAGATCAACCACGCGGTGACCCATCTCGACCGCATGGTCCAGCAGAACGCCGAGCTGGTGGTGCAATCCGCCGCCGCTGCGGGCGCCCTGCAGAGCCAGGCGGGCGACCTTGCTGAAACCGCCGGCCATTTCCGCATTTAATTTTCTACTGGCGCGCGTTTAGCGGGTAAAACGCGCGTCAGCTGAAATTTTGAGGAATTTTGTCATTTTTGTTTAATCGTTATGCCATTTTTTGATCAAAATCAGCATCCCTCCCCCTCCCCTTTGGTGTTATGCCATGAGTGAATTGTGAACAACATCACGCTCGGATATGGCTGCAGGGAGAGCGTTGTTTAAGACTACGGGGTAAAAAATGGCACTGGTAAAAACAAGTTTGAAACTGTTTGGCGGGGATACGGTAGTGGTGCGTTGCTCAGAGCGCTGCCGTATTCATCTGATGAGTGCGAAAGCACAAAAACAATCCCAGGCGGATATTCTCACCGTGCAGGATGATAACGCCTGGCTTACCGTGCCGTATACCGGCACCTGGGATGTGCTGATCGATAGCCACAGCCAGTCTCTGGAGCACTCTGTCAGTTACGTAGCAGCTTAAATTATGCGCCCGGCGAGCCGGGCGTATTATCAGGCAAAACCCGGTCGCAGCTTGCCGTTGAGCGGGTTTCCTTCCAGCAGCGCCTTCACCTTCACCACCAGCTCATTCAGACAATCGTCCTTCATGCCGAGGCGGGTAAGCTCCTGATCGAGAGAGAAGAGATACTGCGCGTTGGTACCCAGCGGCCCGCTGGCGGCGGCAATTAACGGGGCAATCACCTGCGTGCGGGTGTCCGCTTCATACAGCGGATGGCGCGGGTCCATGATAAACACCAGCGCATTGACGGTGCGACCGTCGTCCAGCTCCAGCTTACACCAGCTCGGCATATAGCAGCCGGTGATCATCTCACGCTTCCAGAGCAGCGTAAGCTCCTCTTCCAGGGTGGCATCCGGGAGGCGATACGCCACGCCCGTGGTGCGTCCGCCCTCTTTCAGTGCAAGCATACGCCCGGGCTGGCACGCGCTGCCGCGTCCGGCCGTCAGGCGCAGGCAAAATGCGCGGTGCCAGCCGGGCAACGTGCCCGTTGCCGATTCGACAAATTCGAGCGCCGGGTTCCACATCAGGGAGCCGTAGCCAAAAATCCATACCGGGCCATCATCCGGGCGGCAGGCAAGCGTGGCAGCGAGCGACGCCGCACGTTGTTCAGCTGACCAGAGAAGCGATTCCTCAATAGCACCAAATGCCGTCTTACAATCTGCCTTCATTAAGAAATCACGCGTTAACACTTTCCACCTCCGCCACTGCATGCTTCCTTGCGACATCTGTAATTCGCCTTCCCGGCCTTAGGTGCTGGTCATTTTGCCAGCAGTTGAATAACGATAAGCAATTAGCGGACCAGTTGCAATACAACGGCAGTTCAACCGCCTGAAAAGTCAAAATGAAGGCAGCGAATTATTTCAGGGCTATTTCTTTTTATGCCATTTATCGTCGTCTCCTTTTTCATATTCATGTTTTACGGCGGCCCAGGCGACTTTGTGTGCCGTCTCTTCACGGCTGGCATCATCCCGGCGATCGTCCTTATCTTTGTACTGATCCCAGGCACTGTTAAACGCCTCTTTGTAGATATCCTGCGCGTGAGCGGGCAGCACGTTTTGCACATTATCGGGTAATTCGCGTTTCGTTTTATAAGGCATCACTCACCTCTCTTTTGGTTAAAGAGATAAGTGTGGACGACGATATGGCAGCGTGCCACCCACACTTCATTTATGAATGATCGAAAACATTAACTTATTGTTATTAAACAAATATTAGGAGAATATGGTGAATTACAGGAATCAGGCGTGATAATTATTAAAAAAGGTAAAATTAAGTAAAAAATAAAGGGCATTTAACAGAGATCTGTTAATTTAATGACCTCAAAAATCTATCTATAATTACAAGCACCTGCATTGATGGAGAAGCACATGACAGCAACACACGAGGCGGTAAAGACCCGCCACAAGGAGACGTCTCTCATTTTCCCGGTTCTGGCACTGGCTGTGCTGCTCTTCTGGGGAAGCAGTCAGTCACTGCCAGTGGTGGTTGGTATCAATATTCTTGCCCTGGTCGGTATCTTAACCAGCGCCTTTAGCGTCGTTCGCCATGCGGACGTATTGGCCCACCGTCTGGGCGAACCCTACGGATCGTTAATTCTCAGCCTTTCCGTTGTTATTCTCGAAGTCAGCCTGATTTCCGCGCTTATGGCGACCGGCGATGCCGCGCCGACGCTGATGCGCGACACGCTCTACTCGATCATTATGATTGTGACGGGTGGCCTGGTGGGCTTCTCTCTGCTGCTGGGCGGGCGTAAATTCGCGACCCAGTATATGAACCTGTTCGGCATTAAACAGTATCTGATTGCCCTCTTCCCGCTGGCGATTATCGTGCTGGTCTTCCCGATGGCGCTGCCGGGTGCCAACTTCTCCACCGGTCAGGCGCTGCTGGTTGCGCTGATTTCCGCAGCCATGTACGGCGTGTTTCTGTTGATTCAGACCAAAACGCACCAGAGCCTGTTTGTGTATGAGCATGAAGACGACAGCGACGACGATGACCCGCACCACGGTAAGCCGTCGGCCCACAGCAGCGCGTGGCATACGGTTTGGCTGATCGTGCATCTGATTGCGGTGATTGCCGTCACCAAGATGAACGCCAATCCGCTGGAAACGCTGTTAACCGAACTGAACGCGCCGGTCGCGTTTACCGGTTTCCTGGTGGCGCTGCTGATCCTGTCCCCGGAAGGGCTGGGGGCGCTGAAAGCCGTCTTAAACAATCAGGTGCAGCGCGCCATGAACCTGTTCTTCGGCTCCGTGCTGGCGACCATTTCACTCACCGTGCCGGTGGTGACGCTAATTGCCTTTATGACCGGTAACGAACTGCAGTTCGCGCTGGGCGCGCCAGAGATGATTGTGATGGTAGCCTCGTTGCTGCTGTGCCAGATTTCGTTCTCAACCGGACGCACCAACGTGCTGAACGGGGCGGCGCATATGGCGCTGTTTGTGGCTTACTTGATGACAATTTTTGCGTAGCCTTTTTGCCCAGCGGCGCTTCACTTGCAGGACCTACGGGTTTTGTAGGCCGGGTAAGCAAAGCGCCACCCGGCAATATGCCCCATAAAAAAACCCGCCGAAGCGGGTTTTTTTATTATTTGCTGGTATCCAGCTCATCGAAGCTCTTGACCAGATCGTCAATTGCTTTGATCTGTTTCAGGAACGGCTCCAGCTTATCCAGCGGCAGCGCAGATGGGCCGTCGCATTTTGCGTTATCCGGATCCGGGTGCGCTTCAATGAACAGTCCAGCCAGGCCGGTTGCCATACCGGCGCGCGCCAGTTCGGTCACCTGAGCACGACGGCCGCCGGACGCAGCGCCAAACGGGTCGCGGCACTGCAGCGCGTGGGTCACGTCGAAAATCACCGGAGACTGATTAGAGACGTTTTTCATCACGCTGAAGCCCAGCATATCCACAACCAGATTGTCATAACCGAAGTTGGAACCACGGTCGCACAGGATAACCTTGTCGTTGCCACCTTCGATAAACTTATCGACGATGTTGCCCATCTGACCCGGGCTCACGAACTGTGGTTTTTTCACGTTGATCACGGCACCGGTTTTCGCCATCGCGGCAACCAGGTCGGTCTGGCGAGCCAGGAACGCCGGGAGCTGAATCACGTCAACCACGTCTGCCACCGGCTGCGCCTGAGCGGCTTCATGCACGTCGGTGATCACTTTCACGCCAAAGGTCTGCTTCAGCTCCTGGAAAATCTTCATCCCTTCTTCCAGGCCCGGGCCACGGTAAGAGTTGATGGAGGAGCGGTTGGCTTTGTCAAAAGAGGCTTTAAACACGTACGGGATGCCCAGCTTCTGGGTCACGGTCACGTAGTGCTCGCAGATACGCATGGCGAGGTCGCGGGATTCCAGCACGTTCATGCCGCCAAACAGCACGAACGGCAGGTCGTTTGCTACCTTGATATCACCAATGCTAACCACTTTTTGTTTCATAGGATCGCCTTATTCAGGTGTGAATCGGAATTAAGATTAATGCAGTGTAATTTGCTTGTGCGAGATCGCGTTGATCTGCGCACGAATCATTTCGCTAATAGGATCTTCCGGACACTGCTCGACGAAATAGCTCAGATCGTTCAGCGCCACGTGCTCACAATCGAGCTGGGCATAGATCAACCCACGGTCGCGAATTTCGTACGGGTCTTCCGGATTAAACTGCAGCAGCACTTCGCTGGCGCGCAGGGCCAGCTCCATCTGACGCTCTTCCATTAACGCAGACTTCAGCGTATCCAGCAGCTTGCGGATCACTTCTGCGTTATCCGCCTCGTCGAGATCTTCGTTGAAGAGCTCAGCCACCGGGCTGATATTGCCTTTCAGCCACACGTCCAGCGTATGTTCATCCAGCGTATCGCCGTTGAAGGGATTAATGAGCCACATCTCACCGTCCAGCCACTCCGCACGCAGGATCATCTGCGTCGGAAAAATGACCGGCACCAGTGGAATATCCAGGCGATGCGCAACCCAAAGCAAAATAGAACCCAGCGCAACGGCGCTCCCCTGACGATTTTTTAAGACCTGGTCCAGCCATAATGCGTCAGACAGGCGATACACGCCCCGCGTGTCGCAGAAACCCCATTCGCCGTAGAAAAGCTCGAGCAGCTTCTCTAATTGCCAGTCCTGCGGGCGCGCCTGATTGATCTCTTCACGCGCCAGGCAGACCAGATTCTCCAGCTCATCGTAGACGTACTGCGACGTAAAATCGTCGCGGATCATCTCAGAAATCAGGATCATGCCATCGCAAAGCGGCACTTTATTAAATTCGAAATCGGCTAAGGACTTCATGACTTACCCCAGTAACGACCGAGCGTACAGCGACGCCCGGGCGAGATAAAACTCAAAACGATGTAGATGATAACGCCAAACCGCCTTTCAGTCAGCCTTACGCCTTTATCAGTACCTGCGCTCATAACCACTGCCCCAGCGTCAGGCGTTCGTTGCCGCCGTAGTCGCGGCAGGTTTTGACATCGGCGTAGCCCGCCTGGGTAAAGAGCGCCCGCACGGCTTCCCCCTGCGTCCAGCCATGCTCCACCAGCAGCCAGCCGCCGGAAAGCAAATGTTGTCGTGACGTTGTCACAATGTGATCAAGGTCGGCTAAACCCTCCCTGGCGGCGACCAGCGCCGTCAGCGGTTCGAAGCGCACATCCCCCTGCGCAAGGTGCGGGTCATGCTCGTCAATATAGGGCGGGTTACTGACAATCACTCCGAACGTCTGCTTCTCCAGCGCGCTGAACCAGCTGCTTTGCAGCACCGTCACGTTGGTCAGGCCAAGACGTTCCACGTTACGCTGCGCCAGCGCCACCGCGTCGGGCATCACATCTACCGCCGTGATCGCGCAGTCGGGCCGTTCGGTAGCGAGCGCCAGGGCAATGGCCCCGGTCCCCGTTCCGAGATCGAGAATGCGGCAGGACGATGCGGGTAAGCGCGCCAGCGCCTGTTCAACAAGACACTCGGTGTCTGGACGCGGGATCAGCGTCGCCGCCGAGACGTAAAGCGGTAACGACCAGAACTCGCGCTCGCCGACCAGGTGTGCCACCGGCTCGCCGGTTTTACGGCGGGCAAGCAGCGCGGCGAGCCGGGCTTCCTGTTCAGCAGTCAGTTCGGTTTCGCCGAAGGCCAGCAGGTACGTGCGGGCTTTACCCGTCACATGCTCAAGCAAAATTTCGGCATCGCGTTTCGGGCTTTCGCTTTCGGAAAGCTCACCGGCAGCCTCACGTAACCAGCGCTGAAAATCCATTATTCCTGCTCGGACAGTGCCGCCAGCTGGTCGGCCTGGTATTCCTGCACGATAGGCTCAATCAGCATATCCAGCTTGCCTTCCATTACTTCGTCCAGACGGTACAGCGTCAGGTTGATGCGGTGGTCGGTCACGCGCCCCTGCGGGAAGTTGTAGGTGCGGTTACGGTCGCTGCGATCGCCGCTGCCCAGCAGGTTACGACGCGTAGACGCTTCCGCCTGCTGGCGTTTCGCCATTTCGGCCGCGTGGATACGCGCGCCCAGCACGGAGAGCGCTTTGGCTTTGTTTTTGTGCTGGGAACGCTCGTCCTGACACTCCACCACGATGCCGGTCGGCAGGTGGGTAATACGGATGGCGGAGTCGGTGGTGTTAACGTGCTGACCACCCGCCCCGGAGGAGCGGAAGGTATCAATACGCAGGTCAGCAGGGTTGATGTCCGGCAGCTCCGCTTCCGGCAGCTCCGGCATCACCGCCACCGTACAGGCGGAGGTGTGGATTCGGCCCTGAGATTCGGTGGCCGGTACGCGCTGCACGCGGTGACCGCCGGATTCAAACTTGAGACGACCGTACACGCCGTCGCCGCTGATCTTGGCGATAACCTCTTTGTAGCCACCGTGTTCGCCTTCGTTGGCGCTCATGATCTCCACGCGCCAGCGACGCGATTCGGCGTAGCGGCTGTACATGCGGAACAGATCCCCGGCAAACAGCGCCGCTTCGTCCCCGCCGGTCCCGGCGCGGACTTCCACGAACGCGTTGCGCTCGTCGTCCGGATCTTTTGGCAGCAACAGCACCTGAAGCTGCTGCTCCATCTCCTCAGAACGCGCTTTCGCATCCTGCAACTCTTCCTGCGCCATCTCGCGCATTTCAGGATCGTCGAGCATCATCTGCGCGGTTTCGATATCTTCCTGAACCTGTCGCCAGTCGGTAAAGCATTTAGAAACATCACTTAACTGCGCGTATTCACGTGAAAGTGCGCGAAAACGTTCCTGGTCCGCAATGGTCCCGGCATCCCCGAGCAGCGCCTGGACTTCTTCATGGCGCTCGTGCAGAGCTTCCAGTTTAGCGACGATAGAAGGCTTCATAGGCGTAAGTGCACCTTGTCTTAGAAAATGGGTATAGGGCGCTATTCCAGCCCGAGGCTGTTGCGCAGAATAGTCAGGCGTTCATCATCCCCGTCACGGGCAGCCTGCTGAAGAGATTTGGTTGGGGCATGGATCAGGCGGTTGGTCAGTTTCCACGCCAGATCCTGCATAATAGCCTGCGCGTCGCCGCCCTGCTCCAGGGCCGCTAACGCTTTGGCAGTCAGGTCATCACGCACCTGCTCCGCCTGCCCGCGGTACTCGCGGATGGTCTCGCTGACGCTTTGCGCGCGCAGCCAGGCCATAAACTCACTGGTTTCCTGCTCGACAATGGTTTCCGCCTGCACCGCCGCCGCTTTACGCTGCGCGAGGTTGTGCGAAATGATGCTTTGCAGGTCATCTACGCTGTAAAGATAGGCGTTAGCCAGCTTGCCGACTTCTGGCTCCACATCGCGCGGGACGGCGATATCCACCAGCAGCATCGGCTGATTACGGCGGGACTTCAGCGCACGCTCCACCATCCCTTTGCCGATAATCGGCAGCGGGCTGGCGGTCGAACTGATAATAATGTCCGCCTCCTTCAGACGTTCATCGATGTCGCTCAGGGCAACCACCTCTGCGCCCACTTCATCCGCCAGCACCTGCGCGCGTTCGCGGGTGCGGTTAGCGATAATCATCTTTTTCACTTTATGCTCGCGCAGATGGCGCGCCACAAGTTCGATGGTTTCGCCCGCGCCCACCAGCATCACGGTGACGGCGGAGAGGGATTCAAAGATTTGGCGTGCAAGGGTGCAGGCCGCGAAAGCAACAGAAACCGCACTGGCACCAATGTCGGTTTCGGTTCGCACACGCTTCGCCACGGAGAACGACTTCTGGAACATGCGCTCCAGCTCACTGGCCTTAAGATGCCCTTTTTGCGAATCCGCAAAGGCTTTTTTCACCTGACCCAGAATTTGCGGCTCGCCCAGCACCAGCGAATCCAGCCCGCTGGCCACGCGCATCAGATGGCTGACGGCATCGTTGTCCTGATGCCAGTACAGGCTGTTGCGCAGCTCGTCTTCATTGAGATTGTGGTAGTCGCATAACCAGCGGATCAGCGCTTCGTGCAGGTTGTCCTGCTCTTCCACGCTTAAATAGAGCTCGGTACGGTTGCACGTCGAGAGCACCACGCCACCCTGCACCATCGGCTGTGCAAGCAGGCTGTCCAGCGCCAGGTCGAGCGTATCTGGCGAAAACGTTACGCGTTCTCGCAGCGAAACCGGGGCCGTTTTGTGGTTGATGCCGAGTGCTAATAGGGTCATGTTGAGCGGGAGTAGTACCAGCGTTAATAAGGTTAGCAGAACGCATCATACAGGATGCGCGAGATCAATAAAAGAGACAGCCCCCTTTCGGAGTAATAGGTTACACAACGCTTTGAGATAATTTGAACGTAGACGGTAGCCCCCTTCGACGCTAGCATTAACAGTTATAACTGCAACGTATCTCAAGGATTTGTCCTCATTATGACCCGACTGATTCGCCTGCTGCCCCTGGCGGCACTGGTTCTGACCGCCTGTACTGTCACCCAACCAAAAGGCCCGGGCAAAAGCCCTGATTCACCGCAGTGGCGTCAGCACCAGCAGGACGTCCTTAATTTGAAGCAGTACCAGACGCGGGGCGCCTTCGCCTATCTCTCTGACGAACAAAAGGTTTATGCCCGCTTCTTCTGGCAGCAAACGGGGCAGGACAACTATCGCCTGCTGCTGCTGAACCCGCTGGGCAGCACCGAGCTGGAGCTTATCGCGAAACCGGGCGAAGCGCAGATCACCGATAACAAAGGCCAGCACTACACCGCAACCGATGCCGAAGAGATGATTGGCAAGCTGACCGGAATGCCTATCCCGCTAAACAGCCTGCGCCAGTGGATCCTTGGCCTGCCGGGTGACGCCACCGACTACACGCTTGACGATCAGTACCGTCTGAGCCAGTTGAACTACACCCAGAACGGCAAGACCTGGAAAGTGGTGTACAGCGCCTATGACAGCAAGAGTAAACCGTCGCTGCCATCCAACATGGAACTGACCCAGGGCAGCCAGCGCATCAAGCTGAAAATGGACAACTGGATCGTTAAATGATGACCCACTGGCCCTCTCCGGCAAAACTGAATCTGTTTTTATACATTACCGGCCAGCGCGCTGACGGCTATCACACCCTGCAGACGCTGTTTCAGTTTATTGACTATGGCGACACAATTTCTATCGAACTGCGCCAGGACGGGCAGATTTGCCTCCTGACGCCGGTCGACGGCGTGGCGCATGAGGACAACCTGATTGTGCGCGCTGCGCGTCTGCTGATGAACGCTGCAGCGGAATCGGGTCGTCTGCCTGCGGGAAGCGGTGCGGACATCCGTATCGAGAAACGTCTGCCGATGGGCGGCGGCCTAGGCGGCGGCTCATCCAACGCCGCTACCGTGCTGGTTGCGCTGAACCACCTTTGGGGCTGCGGGCTGTCGCAGGACGAACTGGCCGTCTTAGGCTTGAAGCTGGGTGCGGATGTCCCGGTGTTTGTTCGCGGTCATGCGGCCTTTGCTGAGGGCGTGGGCGAAATCCTCTCCCCGGTCAACCCGCCGGAAAAATGGTATCTGGTTGCTCACCCCGGCGTGAGCATTCCGACCCCGGTCATCTTTAAAGATCCTGACCTGAAAAGAAATACCCCGATTCGGTCAATAGAAACGTTATTAAATTGTGAATTCAGCAACGATTGCGAGGATATCGCAAGAAAACGTTTTCGCGAGGTTGATGCGGTGCTTTCCTGGCTGTTAGAATACGCGCCGTCGCGCCTGACTGGTACAGGGGCCTGTGTCTTTGCTGAATTTGACACCGAATCCGCCGCTCGTCAGGTGCTTGAGCAAGCGCCGGTTTGGCTGCATGGTTTTGTAGCGCGTGGGATGAACATTTCCCCCCTACAGCAGGCCATTCTGGCGCAGACTGAGTTTCGGTGACAACGTCACCCTGTTCCAGACGTTGCATCGCGCTCTTTAATACACCGCCTGGATAGCCTTTGCCTGGCCCGCACAGTTTACGGCGAACGCTATCCACCACTGGACGCATGCCTGAGGTTCTTCTCGTGCCTGATATGAAGCTTTTTGCTGGTAACGCCACCCCGGAACTAGCACAACGTATTGCCAACCGCCTGTACACTTCCCTCGGCGACGCCGCTGTAGGTCGCTTTAGCGACGGCGAAGTCAGCGTACAAATTAACGAAAATGTACGCGGTGGTGATATTTTCATCATCCAGTCCACCTGTGCTCCAACGAACGACAACCTGATGGAACTGGTTGTTATGGTCGACGCCCTGCGTCGCGCTTCCGCAGGCCGTATCACTGCTGTTATTCCTTACTTCGGCTATGCCCGCCAGGACCGTCGCGTCCGTTCCGCGCGTGTGCCAATTACCGCGAAAGTTGTCGCTGACTTCCTGTCCAGCGTTGGCGTTGACCGCGTACTGACCGTTGACCTGCACGCAGAGCAGATCCAGGGCTTCTTCGACGTCCCGGTTGATAACGTATTCGGCAGCCCAATCCTGCTGGAAGACATGCTGCAGCTGAACCTGGATAACCCAATCGTGGTTTCTCCGGACATCGGCGGCGTGGTGCGTGCCCGTGCTATCGCTAAGCTGCTGAACGATACCGACATGGCGATCATCGACAAACGTCGTCCGCGCGCTAACGTTTCTCAGGTGATGCACATCATCGGTGACGTAGCTGGCCGCGACTGCGTGCTGGTTGACGACATGATCGATACCGGCGGTACGCTGTGTAAAGCGGCTGAAGCGCTGAAAGAGCGTGGTGCCAAGCGCGTATTCGCTTACGCGACCCACCCGATCTTCTCCGGCAATGCCGTAAACAACCTGCGCAACTCCGTCATTGACGAAGTTGTAGTATGCGATACCATCCCACTGAGCGACGAGATCAAGGCACTGCCAAACGTGCGTACCCTGACCCTGTCCGGGATGCTGGCCGAAGCGATTCGTCGTATCAGCAACGAAGAATCCATCTCTGCAATGTTCGAACACTAATCGAACACGGCCGAAAAACCCGCTGCGGCGGGTTTTTTTGTCTCTGGGTTTTATTTGTATGATTAATGCCTCCTTCACCTGCCATTCACATGACAGATGATGCGCATACGGATGATAGATAATTGTGAAAAACGTAACCTCCTCACATGTTCTGCCCTTTCGCGCCCTCATCGACGCCTGCTGGAAAGAGAAGTACACCTCCTCACGCTTTGTGCGTGACCTGATTGCCGGGATCACCGTCGGCATTATTGCCATCCCGCTGGCGATGGCGCTGGCGATTGGCAGCGGCGTTGCGCCGCAGTACGGCCTGTACACCTCAGCCGTGGCCGGGATCGTCATCGCTCTGACCGGCGGCTCACGCTTCAGCGTCTCCGGCCCGACCGCCGCCTTTGTGGTGATCCTCTACCCCGTTTCGCAGCAGTTTGGTCTGGCAGGCCTGCTGGTCGCCACCCTGATGTCCGGCGTCTTTTTGATTCTGTTTGGTCTGGCACGCTTTGGGCGGCTGATTGAGTACATCCCCCTTTCCGTCACGCTAGGGTTCACCTCGGGGATTGGGATCACCATCGGAACCATGCAGATCAAGGATTTCCTCGGCCTGCAAATGCCCCATGTTCCGGAGCACTATTTACAGAAAGTGGGTGCGCTGTTTATGGCGCTACCGACGGCCAACCTGGGCGACGCCGCCATTGGGATTGTGACGCTCGGAACACTGATCGTCTGGCCTCGTCTGGGGATCCGTCTGCCCGGCCATCTTCCCGCGCTGCTGCTGGGCTGCGCGGTGATGGCTATCGTGAATATGTTCGGTGGTCATGTCGCGACTATCGGCTCACAGTTCCACTATGTTCTGGCGGACGGATCACAGGGCAGCGGCATTCCTCAACTGTTGCCGCAGCTGGTGCTGCCGTGGGATATGCCCGGCTCCAGCTTTACCTTAAGCTGGGACTCCCTACGCGCCCTGCTTCCCGCCGCGTTCTCGATGGCGATGCTGGGGGCGATTGAATCCCTGCTCTGCGCCGTCGTTCTGGACGGGATGACCGGCACCAAGCACAAAGCTAACAGCGAACTGGTCGGTCAGGGATTGGGGAACCTCGTTGCGCCGTTCTTTGGCGGTATTACCGCAACGGCAGCCATCGCCCGTTCCGCAGCTAACGTGCGCGCGGGGGCAACGTCACCCGTTTCGGCAGTTATCCATTCCGTACTGGTGATCCTCGCCCTGCTGATCCTCGCCCCGCTGCTCTCCTGGCTACCACTTTCCGCCATGGCCGCCCTGCTGCTGATGGTGGCCTGGAACATGAGTGAGGCGCACAAGGTGGTAAACCTGCTGCGTCGTGCGCCGAAAGACGACATCATCGTGATGCTGATCTGTATGTCGCTGACCGTGCTGTTCGATATGGTCATCGCTATCAGCGTCGGGATCGTGCTGGCGTCCCTGCTGTTTATGCGCCGTATCGCGCAGATGACGCGCCTCTCCCCGGTCAACGTAGAGGTGCCTGACGATGTGCTGGTTCTGCGCGTGATTGGCCCGCTGTTCTTCGCCGCGGCGGAAGGTTTGTTCAGCGATCTGGAGTCCCGCATCGCGGGCAAGCGGATTGTGGTGCTGAAATGGGATGCCGTGCCGGTGCTGGACGCTGGCGGCCTGGATGCCTTCCAGCGCTTTGTTGCGCGTCTGCCGGAAGGCTGCGAGCTGCGGGTGAGTAACCTGGAGTTTCAGCCCCTGCGCACCATGGCGCGCGCGGGCGTGCAGCCGATCCCTGGCCGCCTTGCCTTTTATCCTAACCGTGAAGCCGCATTAGCGGATCTGTGAATTGCCTGATGCAGAGGAACGTCTCTGCATCATTACCCCAATCGCCTGCTGAAGCCACCCAAGCACGGCAGGCGTCATCCATGTTCCCTTCATCAGATGCGGCTCCTGCTGCATGGCCGTGCGAAACTTTTGCTGGGTCTCCGGACGGGTGCCCGCGTACGACTGGAATAACGCCAGCCAGTTTTCAGCCAGCTTTTGCGCCTCCTCCGAGGCAGGATCGATATTCTCCCGCTGCGCCTGATGCAGTTTTGCCACCAGCGGTGGCCACTCCATCATGCGGTCAAAGTAGTGCTTCCGGGTAAAGGCCATCTCCTCGGCGGAAAGATATTTTTCCCAGATAATCAACTTCGACTCGGCGAACGCTCGCGTAATGTAATCGGTCATTCCCGGCGTGATGCCGGTCTGCACCTGCATCTGTGGCTCCACGCTGTGCATCTCGTTCAGCCGGGTGAGAAACTCCGGCTTGCCCGCCGTGTCCTGCTCCAGGCGTTCCATCCAGCGCGTCGCCAGGTCCATCGCCCGCGGGTCCGAGACGGGTATGTGCTGTTTCAACAGCGTGTTTGCCTCCGCAACCAGCCCTGACCAGATGGCCGCCAGCGCATCCTTCTGCACCGCAAACGGCAGCTGCTGTAACTCTTCTTTGCTAAACCAGCGATCGTACATATTCATTAACTCCAGAGTCTGTAGCCAGGATTCCAGATCCGGCGTCGCATCGTTGAGCAGCCCGGTGCGCAGTTCGACCAGCCGGTCGCGCAGCGTATGTATGCTGCGCAGCTGTTTATCCAGCAGCGTGATTTGCGCATCGAGTAACTCGGTTAACGACAGCGACTCCTGTTCCAGGAAATCCCTGATTTCAGCAAGTTCCAGCCCCGCTTTTGCCAGCGCCTGGATCATATGCAGACGCTGAACATCCGCCAGGTTGTAGAGCCGGTAACCTGCTGCGCTTCTGGCAGAAGGCAGCAACAACCCTGTTTGCTCATAGTGATGCAATGTGCGTACGGTGATCCCGGCCCGTTTTGCCAGCTCACCCACCTGAATCAACATAACTGCTCCTTTTACTTTGCCAGTGCCGCTACTCTGGAGCCTTACGTTACGTGAGGGTCAACCCTTGATGCAAAAAAAACGACTCCCTGAGGAGCCGTTTCGGTATTCTTTAACGTAGCGTCAGCTGTGCTTATGCTGATCGCGACGACAGCGTTTGTCGTAGTGGCGCACCCACCAGTATTTGTCACACACTTCCTCATGGCCGCTCACGCGAGCTCCCGCCAGCCACAACACTGCACCAATGAAGATGCTCAATATCGCGCCATGCGCAAAGTATTGCGGGAGATCAAGCTGCGGCAGCTGGTTTAAAATTGAATAACCCACGCCGGCAACCATCACGAACAGCCCCAACCCCATCAGCACGTTACCGAGTAACGAAGCGTTTTTGCGTTTCATGTGTCACCTCCGGAACTTTGGGTTGTCAGGGGAAAAGCCCCTAATCCTTGTGTGTAAAGTATAGACAACGCCCCTTTTATGAGTTGCGTGAATGATCACAATTACAGATAACTCCCAAACAAAAATTTACAAATAACACGTTGAACAGCTTGAAATTCTAATTGTTCAGAGAAGTAATTATTCGTATTTCGCTGCGACGATCGCAGAATTTTGTCAAGCGGCGCGCCAGACAGTAAACTACGCGCCAGATCTGGAACCCATTAGGAATTGAATCGTGACGATTAAACTGATTGTCGGCCTCGCCAACCCGGGCGCAGAATATGCGGCTACCCGCCACAATGCCGGGGCATGGTACGTCGATCTGCTGGCCGAGCGGTTACGTGCTCCCCTGCGTGAAGAACCTAAATTCTTCGGGTATACCTCACGTATCAACCTTGCTGGCGCGGATGTTCGCCTGCTGGTCCCCACCACGTTTATGAATCTGAGTGGTAAAGCCGTGGCGGCGATGGCAACGTTTTATCGCATTAATCCGGATGAAATTCTGGTCGCCCACGATGAGCTGGATCTTCCCCCTGGCGTGGCAAAATTCAAGCTGGGCGGCGGGCACGGTGGTCACAACGGTCTTAAAGACATCATCAGCAAGCTGGGCAATAACCCGAATTTCCACCGTTTGCGCGTGGGAATCGGCCATCCGGGCGATAAAAACAAAGTTGTCGGTTTCGTGCTCGGTAAGCCCCCGGTTTCCGAACAGAAACTGATTGACGAGGCGGTAGACGAAGCGGCGCGCTGCACGGAAATCTGGCTGAAAGACGGCTTAACCAAAGCGACAAACCGCTTACACGCTTTCAAAGCGCAATAATCCGCCCAATACGGCTTTTTTACCGCGCGTCATGCGGGTTACGTGTATAATAGGCGTAGTTATTTACTTTTCATCAATCGGTTATCCTTAACGGATTGATTATCAAGATATTAAGGTGATTTAGAAATGGGATTCAAATGCGGTATCGTCGGTCTGCCAAACGTGGGCAAATCCACCCTGTTTAACGCGCTTACCAAAGCGGGTATCGAAGCGGCGAACTTCCCGTTCTGTACCATCGAACCGAACACCGGCGTTGTGCCAATGCCTGATCCGCGTCTGGACCAGCTCGCGGAAATCGTGAAGCCGCAGCGCATTCTGCCAACCACCATGGAATTCGTGGACATCGCGGGCCTGGTAAAAGGCGCATCCAAAGGTGAAGGTCTGGGTAACCAGTTCCTGACCAACATTCGTGAAACCGAAGCGATCGGCCACGTTGTGCGCTGCTTCGAGAACGACAACATCATCCACGTCAACAACAAAGTGGATCCGGCTGACGACATCGACGTCATCAACACCGAGCTGGCGCTCTCTGACCTCGACACCTGCGAACGTGCAATTCACCGCGTGCAGAAGAAAGCCAAAGGCGGTGACAAGGACGCGAAAGCGGAACTGGCTGCGCTGGAAAAATGTCTGCCACAGCTGGAAAACGCCGGCATGCTGCGCGCGCTGAAAAACCTGACTGACGAAGACAAGGCGGCGATCAAATACCTGAGCTTCCTGACCCTGAAGCCAACCATGTACATCGCCAACGTTAACGAAGACGGTTTCGAGAACAACCCGTACCTCGACAAAGTGCGTGAAATCGCGGCGGCAGAAGGTTCTGTGGTTGTTGCCGTGTGCGCGGCCGTTGAATCCGATATCGCCGAGCTGGACGATGCCGACCGTGAAGAGTTCATGGCCGAGCTGGGTCTGGAAGAGCCGGGCCTGAACCGCGTGATCCGCGCAGGCTATGAGCTGCTGAACCTGCAGACCTACTTCACCGCTGGCGTGAAGGAAGTGCGTGCGTGGACCATCCCTGTGGGTGCAACTGCACCTCAGGCGGCGGGTAAAATCCACACCGACTTCGAGAAAGGCTTTATTCGTGCGCAGACCATCGCGTTTGAAGACTTCATCACCTACAAGGGTGAGCAAGGCGCGAAAGAAGCAGGCAAGATGCGTGCGGAAGGGAAAGATTATATCGTTAAAGATGGCGACGTAATGAACTTCCTTTTTAACGTCTGATTCGTCTTGAGTAAAAAAAATCCACGCCCTGGCGTGGATTTTTTTATTGCGGCGTCAAAACACATTGTCTAAGAGATCTGTCTTCATGCTGGGTTCAAAGGGAATGATTTCGGCAGTCGCAAGCTTTAACGCCTGAAAAGGATCCTCGCGCAAGCGCTCTTCAAGAGCGGCAAGACTCTCAGATTTGGCGAGAATGACTCCACCGGTTCTTGGGATCCGTCTTCCGGAAGCCAGAAATATCCCCTCAGCATACCCTTTTTTTAGCCACTCAACATGAGCGGGAATCGCTGCGTCAATCTCTTCAAGGGGTTTTATATAGGTCAATATGACAATGTAAACCGTGCTCATCCTTTGCCTCTTAGCTCTGCTTTTAAACCGCTTGTTGGAACTGCTGATACAGTCCCTCTTTTGCCACCGTTTATTGTTATCGTTTTTTGGCGCTTTTGATGTTAATACGCAGGGCCCAATTGAGACAAAGCATTACGCTTCATATCCCAGGAATAAAACCAATCATGCCAGCCGTTTTGCTTTTCCGCATAGCTACAGACTACAACCACTTCCTTTGACAGGTTGAAAGTTAAGTAATAGAAAAATGCGCCTTCAGGGGGTGCAGACCAAAATAGTTGTTCACCCTGCGCATTGAAGATGGTCAAAACGGTTGGTAGTGGCTTTGGCTCGCTTAACGTAAAGACTAACTGGCGAGTTGAGTCGACCATTGCATAGTCTAAAAATGGCATACTAACCATTATGTTACTTTCACCACACGCCCATTGAACCAGGTCATTTTCTTTAATGCAAATGAGATTTGTAATCATTGGTAAACCTCAATTTTTAAAGTTTGATCTGTTTCAAGTCACCTTCAAAAAGCCCCATAAGATATACCCGGTATCGGGCTGGCTGTACCTCTTTATACGTTAATACAATAGAAAATTCTTTTAAACAATTTGAACATGCTTTTTTCGAAACATGTAATTGGCTTTCATCATAGCTAAATTCATTAT
Organism: Enterobacter sp. fkY84-1; assembly: GCF_052974705.1. Taxonomy (NCBI): domain Bacteria; kingdom Pseudomonadati; phylum Pseudomonadota; class Gammaproteobacteria; order Enterobacterales; family Enterobacteriaceae; genus Enterobacter; species Enterobacter sp. fkY84-1. The sequence continues at coordinate 2,732,898 of NZ_CP169393.1, forward strand.
GTTCGCTAACAAGCTTCACTCCTCTCATTTTCTTAACCAAAAAATATTTTACCTCTTCAGAGAGCGAGTCAAACTCATATGAGTTTACGATGGAATAGACTATTACACCCTCGCATTCAGGGCATGCTATTTTTGCGCCATAATCTATAAAGTCATTATCAATGCCATCCAGGACTAATATCTTCTTTTTCAGTCGATTAGTTATTTTCATTTTTTTATATTTTAACTTTATTAATAAAAAAGTAAGGCGAGAAGAAAATGAGGGGTTTTATTAATTAATAACATTGTTTAGTCAAACATTCCATTCGATATAAATACCACAATCGAAGCTTTTTTCATTAGACTGTACAACAATACTTCCCCATTCATGCTCCCATTGAATTCCATATGGGGGGGTTGTAATTTTAAGCTTAGGCTTTGAGGTTATTTCACTCTCAACCCATGCTGTCAAACGCTGCTGCTCATCCGATAAATTACTCAGGCTAGCCCTTTTATCCCAATCCTCTAGCGTTTTATAAAAATTTCCATCCTTACTAGTAAGGAATAATGATGGAGTAAAAGAAAATATTGAAGGCCTCAGTTCCAAAATGAAAATTTGATCTTTCCATTTAATATTATCGATAGCGAAATAAAAAGGACCTATTTTAGTCAATGGCGAGAAGAACTTGTAAAATGCGGAATTTTTAAAAGTATCAACATCTTTTAATTCGATTGGGTAGTTGTTAATTGCTACAAATCCAGTATGAACATCAAGTTTCATTTCTAACATATCTAAACAACCTTGTCTGGAAGTAACTACGTTATATTCCAAACTATATATATCCCATGATTAAACGACTTTGTCTCATATGAGACTGAAACCCGCCCCCACGCAAAGTTCCACCTAATGATGTCCGTTTCCGTGGTATCAGGCGTGTCCAGGTTAAGTGATTCTTTCAGCCAATCAGACAAGCTTTTTACTGATTCATTTAGCATGTGAATATTAGTTCGAGCATTCCAATCATTTAATGCTTTATAGTATTGACTGTTTTTATCAACAAGATGAAGCATAAAAGGAAAACCATAGCACACTGGGCGTATAGTAACTTGAAATTCTTTATCGGAAAAAATTGCTGAGTCAACAAGGAAGTGATTTGGCATGGTTTTCTTAACAGCTTTGTGCTTTACTAATTCGCGGTATAAATCACACTTACAAAAACCTTCTTCAGTATCAATTTCCAAAGGCAGATCATCAAGATTTAGTTCACCTGTAATCGGTTTAAATTTTAATTCAATCATGTTGCCCTGCTTTACTTTTGATCGTGTGACAAGATCTTAATGATATAATTGACTCAACATGAGAACATCCATATGAGGAACATTTTCCGTGTACAAATTATATTTATTATAACCATTTACAATGACGCCCGCACAACAATAAAGTCTTATTGCCAATGGTGCAATAAGTCAATCCACATTTCTTTTTCCTCAGCGTTAATTTTTATGCCATCTTTATTTTGTTTTACATACTGCATGTACGTTTCATAAATTGCTCTTATTATCACCGTTTTTTCAGTGCGAGATCCTTCAATCAAAGTCATTAGTTTTTCTAAATAAATTGATGAGTCCACTCTTACGTTGAAAAAAACCTGAGATAATCGAGTACTTCATTATATGAATCGTAATTCATGATAGGCATTCCTGATTTCATACACTGGTTTGTTTGGCACATCCAATTCTGGAGATACCCGGATATCTGCGTCTCGCTTTCCAGCAGTAGCTTACGCAGGCTCCGTTCGCCCCTTCCCAGCGCATCTGCCCTTCGATATCCATTATCCGCTCTGGCGTGCCGTTGGGCTGGCAGTGGAACCAGAAGATCTCTGGGGCATTAACGTCGTCAGCATGTGCCAACGGGTCATCACTGTCTGGTCGCAGTATACTTAGATCATCGGCACGTCCCCGTGCACCTCCTGCAGCAGGCGGTTATGGGTAATTTTCTCAATCGCGCTTCGAACGGATTATCATCAGCGGCGAAAAGGGTTTGAATAAAGTTAAAAGAAGGAAATCAGCGTAATGCGTGATATATAAAATAAAATTTGTAATTAATATATTTCTAATATCCCTCATAGTGGAGGGTAAGGATTGGGACGAGTCAAGAGTCATTTACCCTTCCCCATGCATCAATCTACTCACCCCCATAAAAAAACAAACATAATAAACAACCTGAAAATATCAACTCCCCGTATAACTATTAGTTAGCAAAAATAAAAGTAAATATCACGTATCAAATCTCCATCCGCTTCATCAACGGTTCTTGTTTTGACTTTATTAAAGTCAGCTAAAATACCTTTCACTGGCACATCAGGCTTTGATATGTCATCATAAAATGCTTCCTGTTGACTTTCCCGAACATATTTTTTTATTAAAAAAACAAGATTCTTTCGTAACTCTTCTTCTGTCATCGCTTTTACTCCGGAATTATAGTGACACGGTCAAAAACAACAGGGTAATTACGTTCGACTGGTAGCAACTGTAATGCCCCACCTTTACCATACTCAGGATATGCACTGGTGAAAAGCTCATAACCTGGCCCTCTGCCACCATTGGCAAGAGGGACTTGCACCTGAGGTACACCATTTTTATAAAGTTGTAATGTATCAAACTCACCCAGTAAACGTGCATCACTCCATGAATCAGGGTTACCTTTCTCATAAAATATTTGATAGGCATCCCTGGCTTCATGTGCAGATTTATATTTCGTATATCCAAAATAACTTAATGGTGCTGATTTATTTTCCATTGTCTGTGCAGCATATTTGCTATCCATATAACGATATGCTGTAGAAGGCATAGTTGAACTAGGGCCACTTGGACCGACATAAAAATCAGGTTTGGTTTTACCGCTACAATCACGGCTCAACCCCCACGGATCCACCCACCCCAGCGCATTCGGCGCATACTGGTAAAGGTTTATCCCCCCCGCCAGCCCTATCGGGTCCTGCTGCGTAAATCTTCCGCAGTCCGGGTCATAATACCGGAACAGATTGTAGTGCAGCCCTGTCTCACGGTCCAGGTATTGCCCCTGCATGCGCAGGTTCTGAGAATATCCTGATACCTGCGTCTCGCTTTCCCGCAGCAGCTTGCCCCAGGCGCTGTTCACTCCTTCCCAGCGCACCTGCCCTTCGATATCCGTCATCCGCTCCGGCGTGCCGTTCGGCTGGCAGTGGAACCAGAAAATCTCCGGGGCATCAACACCGTCAATACGCGCCAGCGGATCGTAGCTGTCCTGATCGCTGTAGACGTAGGTGAGCGGCACATCCCCGTGCACCTCCTGCAGCAGGCGGAACCCTTCCCAGACAAACCGGGTGGTGACCGGCTTGCCGGTTGGCTGTCCGCCCAGCATCTGGCGTCGCGTTTTGCTGATGCGGCGACCGAGCGGATCGTAGCGGAAGCTGACCTGCGTCTGCGGCCTGTTGCGATCCCGAGGCTGGCTGATGACTTCCGTCAGGCGATGCTCGCCGTCATAGCGGTAGTGCCAGCGGGTCTGGCCGTTATCCTTCTCCACGGTACGGCCGTGGATGTCATAGCGCCAGCGAATGCCGTTCAGCTGCGTCAGGCGGTTGTGCGTGACCTTCTCAGCAGAGCCTTCAAGCGGGTTACCGGCAGCATCCCAGCGCCACTGCTCCTGGCCAGGCAGCGTGCCGTCCTGAACGAGCAGGCGCCCGGCGCTGTCGTACTGCCAGCGGTACCAGCTGAACGGGTTATCGTCCCGCTCTTCGCGCACCAGGTTATTGCGGTAGTCATAATCCCAGCGGCGGGACCAGCGGCGCGGCGACGGGCGCTGGGCATTGCCGGTAAAGACGTCCCGGCGGTGCAGTCGGCCGAGGCGGTCGTATTCGCTGCGGGTGATCAACAGCCCCTGGGTGCGGCTGGTCTCGCGGTGAAGCTCGTCGCGGGTAAAGTCGGAAACCGAGAGCTTATCAAGAGCAATGCTGAGCAGATGCCCGCTGCCGTAGTAGAACTGCTTCAGCTCGCGACCATCGGGCAGCGTGACGGAGGTGCGGTTGCCCAGCGCGTCATACTCCCACGCCAGCTCGCCGTGCTCGCCCGCTTCGCGCGTGACGCGACCGAGTGCGTCATACTCAAAGGCAAGCTCCTGCTCTGCCTCGGTGGTCCACGCGTCGGCTGAAAGCGCAGGATGCAGCCCAATCCGGCTTAATAGCCCGGACGGCGTGTAATGGTAGCGGGTCTGCCCTTCCGGCGTGGTGCGGGCGACCAGCTGGCCGCTCGCGCTCCAGGCGAAGGCGTGGGTGATGGCCTCCGGATGGCCGGCGGCAAAGGTGCGCGCAATCGTGCGCCCGGAGGCATCATAGCGATACTGCGAGGCCACGCCATCGAGCCCCACCTCTTCCAGCAGCAGCGAGTCTGGCCCCCAGCGGAACTGATACGCTTCGCCGTTCTCGTTTTCCAGGGCAATCAGACGCCCGCGGCTGTCCCAGCGGCGTCGCACTTCTTCACCCTGCGTATTACGGGTGGCGGTTAAACGCCCCGCCTCGTCGTATCTGAACTCACTTTCTTTCCCGTCAGCACCCGCATGCTTCACCGGCAGGCCACGTTCGTTCCATTTGAGCGATTCCGTCCAGCCTTCCGGGCGATCGAGCTGCACCGGACGCCCTGCGGCGTCGTAGCGGTAGCGCGTCTCTTCACCGTCGGCGCCAGTCTCAGCCACCAGCCAGCCCAGCGGATGATAGCGATAGCGGGTAATACGCCCGGAACAGTCCGTCGAACGGACAATCTGCCCGGCCTCGTTGTACTCCTGGTAGCGGCTGTTGCCAGCGGCATCGACCTCTTCCACGACCTGGCCAAACTCGTCCCGGCGCAGCTGCGTCGTCTGCCCCATCGGGTCCACCACGCGCTTCAGCCCGTGATGTTCGTCGTACCAGAACCGGGTGGCGCTGCCGTCGGCTTCGATAATGGCCGCGGGAAGCGCGCGGTGCTCCAGCCAGGTGGTGGTGCGGGTATTGCCGTCGGCATCGGTCTCCTGCACCCGGTTGCCCATCTCGTCGTAGACGAAGGTGACGGCGTTGCCGAGCGGATCGATGCGACGCGTGAGAAGCTCGTTATCATCCCACTCGTAGCGCCAGTTTTCACCGCGCTCGTCTACGTAGCGGACAATCAGATTCTGCACGTTCCAGTAGTGGCGGCGCGTCTGACCATCGTAGTGCTCGACGGTCGTCAGCCCGGCGGCTAAATCATAGCTAAAGCGGCAGCCGTCGCCGGTGCTGGTGCGGTTTTCCACCACGCGCCAGTGGTCGAATTTTTGCCAGCGGTATTCGCTCTCCAGCCCGCCCGGCATCCGGTGCCAGACCATCAGGCCGTGGTCGTTGTAACGGTATTCACGCGTCACCACGCCGGAGGCATCCGTCGCGCTCGCCAGCTGGCCGCGCGCATCGTAGCCCCACTGCATCAGCGGCCAGGTTTGGTTGCCGTCGAAATGGCTGGCAGCGGTAACGCGCTGCGGGAATCGTTCATCTTCATAGCGCAGGGAGACGTCGATGGCCCGCGGCTCATCATGGATACCAACCAGCCTGCCGTGTTCGTCCCACGCCGTCAGCAGCGCATTGCCGTACTCGTCGCTGAGGGAGGCCAGACGCAGGATTGAGGGGTTCGCCCGGGTGGGTTTATACAGACGCCACACCGCGCCGTCATCGTCGGCAATCGCCACGTCGCCGCTCTCATTGCGGCGGATAATGATGCCTTCGCTGATGCTGTAAAACGCGCGGTCGACAGGCGGCAGTTCAAAGCTCAGCTCGCGCCCGGTTTCATCGAACCAGGTCGCATTGTTATCTTCCAGCGAGAGATAGCTGTCAAAGGTCGTTGCCCAGCCCAGGCCGAACAGCCCTTCGCGGGTGGTCAGGCTGTTGTAGCTGCGCTGCCAGCGAAGCGGGAAGCGCCCCGGCAGCGAGAAGTCGAGCTCGTCGTCGTCGTTCAGCACCTTCACGCCGGTGGCGGCATGGACCGGATGCGAGGAGCCAAACACGGCGTTGACCGCCATATCCGCCAGCATCCCGCCACCGGCCGCCGCTAGCGCGCAGGGCATGTTTTTCAGGATCTTGCCCGGACGCCCGCGCAGCAGGGAGAGCGCAATCATCCCCAGCGCCAGACCCGGCGTTTTACCGCTTTTGATATCGCGGACCGTAAGCGTGTCCCCGCCGATGATCACGTTCGGGGAGACGTCGTCGGAAACGGTGCCTTCGCAGGTGGTGCGATCTTTCGCACGCACCGCGGGCTGCCCGTTGATAAAGACGCTTTTGGAGCCTTCCGCCAGATACTGCGGCCCGGAGTGCTTTTCACACGCCACCTTGTCCTCTTCCAGCGGCGAGGTTCCCGCGGCGGCTGAGGCCACGCTCGGCTGCCACATTTCGCTGCCAAACTGTCCGGCGGCGGAAAGCAGCATGCCCGCATAATCGGCAAAGCTGCCCGGCGACTGCGGCTCAGGGGACGGGGTATCGGCGGGCGTGAGCGTGCCTGCCGCGCGGGCGGCGGGGATTGCGTTGGTCAGAACGTTATTTGAACCGGTGGTGATTTTACCCGCAGGCGACGGCGGGAAAAGCGCATTGCCTAACCCTTCCGCGGCGTTGCTGATATCGTCGGTGATCCCCGCCACGTTCGCCAGCACGCCGCCAACGATGCCGCTTAACAGACAGCTGGACCCAATCGCCGCCACGCCCGCTGCGGCGGCTCCGGCACCGAGGAGTGGCGCGGCGGCCGTAGCCGCCAGCCCCACTGCCGCACCGATCACCGCATAGGCGGCACCTTCCGCCACAATGCTGGTGATATCAGCAAAAATGCTGGAGTGAATAATCTCGTCGCCCTTACGGGCCGCGTTGTTATCGCTCATGCCTTACACATTCCGGTTGTCGTTTAGCGTCAAACTCTGCTTAAGCGCGCTCCAGCGCACCTCGTCCTCTTCGGTAAAGGCTCTTAATGCCGAGAGGGTAAAAATCATCAATACCGGTTTGCCCGGCGTCTGCACGGCCAGCTGTTTTTGCCACAGGCGCTGTCCGTTACGGTCAAAGGTGGTCTCGACTTCCAGTCCGCTAATTTTTCCGTCAGGCCCGGCGTTTACGCTCCGGAATTCGCTCTGGGCAATTTCGCCCATCTGTGGACGCAACACATCCCACTGGCGGTGAAACTCTTGTTCGTAGTCGCTGCCATCGGGAATCACGCCGCGGCTGACCACCACGGACAGCCCGCTTTCGTCATCGCGAATAATGTTCATGCTGTTATCCTGCCAGGCAGCAGGAAAAAGGGAAAATGAACCTTCCTGGAGGGTGTATTTCATAAGTGAACTCGGGATGATTAATATTGAGAGAAACAAAAAGGCCAATCCATGTTGGCCCTTTGGCTGGCTGTTTTATTATTTACGCCATTGACCTGATTGTTCGACTAAAACATGGCTGCCTTTGCTGACAACCAATTTCACGGGTGCATACGTCACGGTATAAGCGATCTCGCCATTCTTGTAGGTTGAGCCGATTATTTTACCTGCGGGGTCGTGTAATGTTTTCCCCTTTAAGGAGATCGTACTGTTATCGCTTTTGCGCACGCCGAGATAAACCATCTGGTCACATTCACCCTCGAAACGCCCGCACTTGTTTATCAGAGAAATAGTGAACTTTTCGGTGTCCAGTTTTCTGGTTTCAGCGTGATGAACCGAAGCGGCTTTGCGTAACGTATAACGCAGCGGAGCATAATCATTTCCTTTTTGCGGAGGCGTTACCAGACGCCATTCCATTTCACTCTCTTTTATTTCCAGAACAGCCCGTCCGCCTGCGCCGCCAAACGATGAGTTGAACTCTACGTTCGCACGGTTTCCCGCGACCGTACCGCTAAGATTATGCTCATCATCTTCCGGGCAGTCGATGCGGTTTCCTCTCCGGGAGATATAGCAATAAGACCCGGTGATACGGTTGCCTGATTCAGCTAACTGCAGGGTTAACGTCGAGTCATTGCCAACCCCGCCTGCCCAAACCCCGTCAAACGCAGGTCTCGATTGGCTGTTCGCTGCAAACTGCATCGTATTGAACCTGGCGGCCCATTGCTGAATATCGGCATTAATCGGCTGACTATTATCAGATGACTGGTAATGGATAACGTTTGATTCTGGAACCACCCAGGCCGCGAAGATTTTGCCGTCAGGATTGATAACCAGCGCTGAGGCATTTTCCTGGTAGAGATCCTTTAGCCAGCCCTCAACAAACAATCCTCCACCTGGAGTGGTATGCGGTTCACCGAAGACATCAAAGTTATCAATAAAGGCCTGGTAATGATTTCCCAGCGTTTTCCTGAGAATGTCTGTCACTTCGCTATCATTAACGATGCGACTTACCGTATTGAGCTTATTGTATTGCGATAATTCAAGTGCCGTGGAGGTTTCAACGACGCCAGCCAATAAAGCCGCGCACAATGCGGATGCTAAAAGTTTATTGGACATAATTTACTCTGAAGAACCATTATCGTAATTCATTGTTATTTTCACAACGTTGCCGCCCTTCATCTCAAAAGAGAGTACTTTTTTACCCAACGCATAGGAAACCCACTGGGTCCCGGAATCATTTTCAACAAGGCCATTGCCGTATGCGTTGTTCAGCTCTCTGGTTGTTGAACCCACATGGACACCCCGCGGCGTTGCGAAGTCTTCGGCAGTCAGCGTAATCTGCGACACGATATAATCATCAACGCTTCGTTCAGCTTTATCCCACCAGAGATTGGAACTGAATATTTCTAACCCAGCCCTTTGATGCTGGTAGAATTTATAGTTCGTTCCGTCAAAAGGAACCTCACCGACAAAGTTGCCTTCCCACGGCACATCAATTTTACCGGCACTATCAGGAGACCATCGGTCGCCCAATGCGACAGGCTGGTCTTTGATCTGCACAGAAAAATCCCGTTTTGTCAGAACGGGAGGCATCACCTGAGCCAAAACCACATTGCTGCCGAGACAGGTAAACATCAGGGCAGAAAAAAGAAATGTCGGCGTGTGTTTTTTCACGTTAATCGTCATTTATTGAATGTGTATTGCTATTATCATCCAGAAGAAACCGCCAGGACATGAGTGCAGTATTTCTTAGTCTGCGCTAATGACGACTGAACCCAGACAGTGAGGATTTTTCACGGTGAAACTGAAGCTCACCTTTTGTCCATTCATATCTTTTCGGGCTGTATAGCTGGTCACTTCGTTCTCCGAACGGCCGCGCGGATAATCAGTTAACCTCAGCTGCGGATAGCGCTTTTTAATGGTATCAAGCGTTATGCATTGACCTGAGGAAGGTGAAAAATTCAGTAAAGGCGCCATGCCGTCGTTTTGTTTGCTTAAACGTAACCCAATTGCGGTTATGTTCGTTCCATCAGCGAGTTTGATATCGTCGGCATTGTAGAAATTGATATATTCATTTTGCCTGGTCATCTTAAACGATAACGGCGCATTACTAAGGGTTGTAACGGATAACGTCTTAAGCGATGCGCTCATCCCGGAAATAAACATCCAAAGATCCTTTTTCTGAGCGTCTCCTTCAGCCATTCCCGTCGTTAATAATGCGATAAGTACCGCACCGGCCTTACTCATCTTTTGGCGTAAATTTCGCCTGCACCGCCGCATCAATATCCCCTTTATGCCCCGATCCCGGCGCCGTCGTGCCCGGCTTGGTTCCCGACGTGTTCAGATGAAGCTTACCGCCCGTGGTGATATAACCATCCCCTTCGACAAAGAAGTTAAACTCTTTGCCGATCAGGTTAATCTTGCCGTTAGCATTCAGCTCAATGGCACTCTCACCGGAGACCAGCCGCAGCTTCGTCCCGGAAGCAATGACGTACTGCTCCACCGCCGCATCCAGCTTGCCTTTCCCCGTCAGGATCTCGGTGCCACCTTTCACGGCCTGAGTCTGATTCGCTTCCACGCGATGCAGTTCATTTTTCTTCACGTAATGGCTGCGCGCTCCGCCGACGCTGTGCGTTTCATCATTTTTAACGCTGGTGTCCATGTTGCGCTCGGCCTGGATCCATACCTGCTCTGCGCCAGCCTTGTCCTCAAACCGCAGGGCGTTGGCATTGTCCACGGAACCGTCTTTTGTGCGGCTCATAAAGCCCATCTGCGTCGCCGCAGCCGGCAGCGCCCACGGCGGCATGCTCGCGTCGTTGTACACGCGCCCGGTAATAATCGGCCGGTCCGGGTCGCCGTTGATAAAGTCCACCACCACCTCATCGCCCACGCGCGGGATCTGCACCCCGCCGTAGCCCTGGCCCGCCCACGCGCTCGACACGCGCACCCAGCAGGAGCTGGTGTCATCGCCTTTCGCCAGACGGTCCCAGTGGAACTTCACCTTCACGCGACCGTATTTGTCCGTCCAGATACTCTCGCCCTTCGGCCCCACCACTTTCGCCGTCTGCGGGCCGTAGGTGCGCGGCCACGCCGTGGTCTGCGCCGGACGGTAGGCCACCGCCGACGGGATGACCGTAAAATCGGTCCGGTGAATGGTCTCCCCCTCGCCGCTGGCATAGCGGTTCTCTTCGAGGTGGTAACCCGCGGCAGTGACCAGATACTCTCCGTTGTCGCTGAAGAACGGCGCGTTGGTTAAGGTGAAGGTGTGCCCGGGCGCAATCCCCGCCGCCGTGGCGGTGGCCTGAATCTGCTGGTGCTCAACCTGCCAGCGCTCCTGACGGATACGGGCATAGAACTCCCCGTGCCCCTTGTCCACAAAGCGCCCCGGCCAGTCGTACACGTCAATGCTGCCCGGCGTCGGCGACGCCGGGTTCTGCTGGGCCTGGAACAACCACGCGTTCGGCTTGCGGAAGTCATAGTCGTCGAGGCTGTAAATCCCCGGCGTCACGCTGTCCTCCAGCGCCCACTGGCTGATGCCCTCTTCATCCGTACTGCCGCCGGACGGCGTCTGGTGGTAAGGAATAACCTCATAGCCGCTGAACGGCTGGTACTGCGTGGCGGCGTCGGTGAGCACCAGGGTGTGCTTGTCCGCCTCATGGCGGAAGTGATACGCAATCCCCTCCAGCTCCATCAGACGGCTGATGAAGTCCAGGCTCGACTCCTGATACTGCACGCAGTAGTCCCACACCCGGTAGCTGCCGGTGAGTTTGTCCTCAACGTTGACCTGATGCTCACCCAGCAGGGTTTTCACAATCTGCGGCACCGTCTGGCCCTGGAAAATACGCAGGTTACGGTCGCGCTTCATTGGCCACAGGTCCGGCTCCACCGTCAGCTGGTACACCGCATAGCGGGTCCCCGTCAGCTCAACGGCGCTGACCGCCACGCGGGTAATCTTGCCGTTAATATAGCGGGACGTCAGCAGGCTCTGCGTCGGGATGGTCACGGTGACCGGCTGGCCCAGCAGCTTACTGCGGTCAATGCGCGCGTCCGTGCCGAGCGCGGTCAGCGTCAGCGCGAACGACTCGGACATCGCCTCGCGGCCCGTCAGTTTCCAGAACAGAAGCCCCTCCACCGGGAGCTGAACGGTAATTCGGTTGAGCATAATCTTTATTCCACTATGGACTAATCTCGGTGTTCATTGAGATATTTTTTAAATCGTGCTTATTTAAGCCATAAACCTGAAAACATAAGGACGCTCCCCAGGGAAACTACGCTTTTAGCAACGATAAGTAGGCAAGGCGCAACGACGCGTGTTATAGACGATATTGCTTCATAATTTTCAGCATTGTATTTTTTGTGCCCTCCTGTAATCCCGGAAAAGATCGTGCAGAGCAGCACAACGGTAACTTTTAGTCCCCATACGCACAGGAAAGACATGGAAAAGATAATCGAATAGTGTTTCGCCGTTGCGACGGAGAATAATGACATTGACTGAGCGAGCCATTTCAACGTAAAACCAATAACAACCGTAACCACTAGCACCAGAACGAACATCAACCCAGCAAGGAACCATTGTTTTTTACTGAATAAGTCTTTTCCATTCCAGATATAAACCAAAGTGATGAAAATGAAAAATATACAACCAATCCATTTCACCTTTCATTCTCCACTATTTTTATTTGTGACCATACAAACAGTAAAACAAATCAACCAGGACCTGGATGTTCACATCTTATCAGATATAAAAACAAAAAAAATTAATCAATTGCGATATCTTTTTTGTCTTTTCAAATACTCCAAATCTTGTTCATGCGGAAGAATAATCTTTAATCCTTGTCCCATCTGCGAAGCTATATAATTAGCATTAGATAAATGTTCAGCAAGTTCGGCATCTGTTGTATCAAATTCTTTGGACGCGAGTGCTCCTAAGTTCAATGCATGTAATTTACTTTTATCTTTTTCAGCACCGATTAAAAGAGATTTAATATAATCCAACTGACACTTCACCATAACATATAGTGAAAAATCAGGTTTTATTTCCAATCGTTGATTGATTATATCAATGGCATCATTAATGTAATCCAGACCGGTATAGCTTTCTTTATTCTTGTGCAATCTTACACCGATTTCATCTTGAAAAATACTCTATCCTTCCATCTTTTTGCTGGCGAGGTCGTTTTTTAACCGAAAATATAGGGTGCGAGAAAACAACATTACCTAATAGTTGTATTTTATTGCTGAGCAATTCAATATATTTTCAGTGCTGGCTAGGTGAGTTTTTTCTCACATATAACTTCACATTAACACAACATTTTCTGTTCAACTGAATGGCACGCTACAATAGCCGTGCCATAGGAATTATTCGATTATAATAAATTGTCCTCAGGTGCTCTATCGAATAACTCACCTGCCATTGTGGCGATACGTTCGTGTTGCACGAGTTTATCTTTCCAGTCCTGCGGAATACCGGAATAACCATATAATGCCCCCGCGATTTGACCCGCCGTCGCTGCAACGCTGTCAGCATCATCGGCAAGGTTAGCTGCCAGTAGAATGGCATCACGGAAATTATCAGTATTCCATACGGACCACATCGCGGCCTCAAGCGTATCGATAACATAACCACTTGAACGAATCTGATCGCGAGTTTTTTGCTTATACTCACCCGCGTTGATTATCATTACACGTGGCTGAAGCGGCATGACGTGCGGAGAAAAAACAAAAGCTTTATTGCTACCGTTAATCATATGCACAAGCAAATGACTTAAATACTGTGTACTATTTATTGCTTCCGCGGCACCGTGTGTTGCGATACTTTGTTTTTTAGCTTCATAAAACGCTTTGCTTAATGATTTTCTAAAAAAAATAGAGACAGGTGCTTGCCTGATAATGGAAGCATTACCTGCAGTTTCTGGTGCTGTATTACCGATCCACCCAGGACCAACAGTTAAATATTGCTCTAAAGCAAACCGAGTTGTATTTCCTATATCAAAACAGATGCCATTTGAACTGTTATAACCATGCCGATGCCATTCCAGAAGCTTATTCCTGAAGCATATAGTATCAGCATCACCTTTCTCAAGAAGCGTTTCCGCAAGACATAATGCCATGGATGTATCATCCGTCCATTCACCTGCGCGGAGTCGAAATGGCCCACCACCTATCATATCTTTGACATGTGCTTTGTCACGAGGTAAAAATTCGAGCGTCGTACCTACAGCATCTCCAACAGCAAGACCTATAAGCGCACCGACAGCACGATCCCGTGATTCCGCGAGTGAGATGTTACATTGTGGTGTTAAGTCCCATTGTTTTTGTGCATCGCAATCAAAAGATGATTCTAATAGTTTATCATTATATTTATACTGCATCTTCTGCTGGACTGAAAGACTGCTAACAGGTAAGTACTTACGATATATATCTACATATTTTAACAATACATTCAAATTAGCATGTAAGTCTATCACCATTCACCCATAATAAAATATTTTTAATATCAAACCCTAAAATTCACCAGGATATTTCATTTTAAGATTATGTTGTTTCATTTTGTAATTGGCATCAACCTCATGCGGCAGTCTAACCTTTAACCCTCGGCGGATTTGATCCACAATAAACCAGGCATCCGACAACCTTTCAAAAAACAACTCATCAGAATTATCAAACTCCTTTGCTGCATACATACCGAAAGTCATTTTCCATAATTTTGCTTTATCCTTTTCCTTGCCTTCGATTAAATCCCGTAGAAATATTAATTGTTGTACAATAGAATCGTACATTTGTAAAAGTGGGGAGTGGGGGTTGAGATGTTTTACCTCAGCATATCTCTTTTCTGCTAAAGTTAATGCTTTTTCAACATAATTTAGAGCTGTCATGTTATTCATTATATGGAGTCCAAATATCACGCTTAGTGGTAAACCATTGTATCCCACCGCCTTCTGTCTGGAAAGGTTTGTCTGGTACAGACCAGGTGTCCAAGGCTGGTGTGGCACTACTTCGAAGCATCTCAACTTTTTGTTGCGCTTGATAAGCTTTTACTTCTTTAGGAACAATTAACCCCGTATCCCTGACCTGTCCCTCTGGGTTAATGCCTAGTTTTGTGGCAGGGGTCGATTCGTCAAGAGAATACCAGTTTCCTTGCCAATTCCCTGGGGATTGATTCTGATAAGCTATTTTGCCTTTATTGATTGTTTCAATTGTCACTCTCTGTTCAAGATCTATACCGCTGCGATAAGCTGGTATTTTACTTTCTTCAACACCCTGAGAACGCATAAAATCATCAACAATTTTTTGATTTGCACGGATATTAATATCTCTATTAAGATCGCCCGTGCGTCCAAATTTTTCATTAAGTTCAGCTCTTCGGGCCGAAATATTTGGCTTAACCGGTTCGAGAACAGGCTTACCAGCCCGCCACGCATCAAACCTTGCCCCGCCTTTCATGCCAGCCCCGCCGCCAATAACCGAGCCGATCAGCATCCCCCATTTCTGACCGTCGCTACCTTCGCCAAACAGCATTCCCCCCGCATAACTACCGACTGTCCCACCGCCCATCGCACCGAGGGTACTCAGAAGTGCGATTGCCGGACTGGCCAGCACCGCCATGGCTCCGGCACCAACGGCGAGCATCGTCCAGTTCACCCATTCCGGGATTTCAGGACTTATTTCATCGGTCTGAACTTTGCTTCCACCGATAATAACATTACGCGATCCCTGACTAATCTCAGCGCTGCATGTCAATTTATCGCCTGTGCGAGAGGCGGGAAAGTTGTTGATGTAAACTTTTATCGAACCTTCCGCAACCCGTTGCAGGCTACCGCTGTGCTCATCACACTCTCCGGCTGACAGGTGAGCGCGGATCGCCTTTCGGCTGTTGATAAAAACATTGGGTGAACCTTCTTTTAGCGTACCGGTAGTATGGCGTGGAGCCCATGACATACTGCCGAGGAGCTCACCCAACCCACCCGCAGCGCATGCCCCAGCCGCAACGGCAGAAACAGCAACCAGCGCGGTCCCTCCGGTGACGACAACGGCAGCTGCGCCCAGAATGGCCCCGCCCACCAATCCTGCAATCATCCAGCCTTTTGAGGCTGTATGTGCAATCTCATCATCTACGCGAGCAGCCTGACATTCGGACATGGCTATTCGGCTCGCTGTGCCATCAGATACTTACGGATCCGGTCGGCTGTATCAAGCGGGTCAGAACCAGACACCTGGCGGCATACGGAAAGCTGTGAAAGTAGGTGATGTGATTTGTCTGCGAAAGTCGTCCACAGCGCGTAACGAAGGGGTTGGCTCCCCGGAACGGGTGCAATACTGAGTGGTTTACCCTGTTTTTCAAAAAGCAAATATTGCCCCTCTTTCGCCCGCTGAAGCGAAAGATGTCCATACAGTTCCTGAATGTTTTCAAAGACACTCAATTCCTTACTCTCACTATCAAGCGCAAAAAATGGCCCCTGGCTGTCGGCAGCGAGCATTTCTCTAGTTTCAGTCTGAGCCGGTTTGTGGAACTTAATACTGCGGATAATTTCCTGATATTGATTATGATAATAATCGCTAAACTCGCCCGGGCAAGTACCGATATAACACACCATCTTTTGGCCGCCAGGATGGTCACCGAGCAAAATAACGGTCTGCCTCTGGAAAATGATCGCATTATCATTTTTGAATTGATAAAAAAGCTCAACCGCCGGGAGACCATCAACAGAGGTCATCTGCGAGGATTCGAGACGAAAGTCGGGCACCGTAATTTCCAGTTCACGTACCAAACGAGTTGCCGCATCATGGACTTTATCTTCGTTTTTAGCACTCGCACGAGAAACAACAAAAGTAAACTCGCTGGCTCCGTTATCACTCAGGGTAAATAAATTCATGGTTCTGTCTTTAAATACATCGGGTAAGGCAAGGGATGCTTCCTGAAGAATATATTCAGCCATTCGGGTTACTCTTACTTATTGCCATTAATAACAAAAAAACTATCCACTTCCTGCTGGATTTCACCCTGAAGGGATGCGCCAGGCGGATCGATGACATTTTGTCCATCATCAGGGTTCAAATGTAATTCGCCAGAAAGCGTATTAATTTGCGCATTCTGTTTCGCAGTAAAGTTAAAGTTATTACCAATGATATGGACGCTGCCGTCTTTTGATAGCTCGATGGCGCTTTCACCACATTCCAGTCTCAGCGTATTTCCTGCGGAAAGTATAAAATTATTAACGACTTTATCGTTTCGACTGTTCCCCGTCAGGCATACCACATCGCCTTTAATCCCTGATTTCTGATTTTTCGCTACCCGTAAGGTTTCATCTTCGCCAACAAACTGGGTTCGATTTTTTTCAGTAGAATGTGTTTCGTCGTTTTTGACGTTAATATCAAGATTGCGCTCGGCCTGGATCCATACCTGCTCTGCGCCCGCTTTATCCTCAAACCGCAGGGCGTTGGCATTGTCCACGGAACCGTCTTTCGTGCGGCTCATAAAACCCATCTGCGTCGCCGCAGCCGGCAGCGCCCACGGCGGCATGCTCGCGTCGTTGTACACGCGCCCGGTAATGATCGGACGGTCCGGGTCGCCGTTGATAAAGTCCACCACCACCTCATCGCCCACGCGCGGGATCTGCACCCCGCCGTAGCCCTGGCCCGCCCACGCGCTCGACACGCGCACCCAGCAGGAGCTGGTGTCATCGCCTTTCGCCAGACGGTCCCAGTGGAACTTCACCTTCACGCGACCGTATTTGTCCGTCCAGATACTCTCGCCCTTCGGCCCTACCACTTTCGCCGTCTGCGGGCCGTAGGTGCGCGGCCACGCCGTGGTCTGCGCCGGACGGTAGGCCACCGCCGACGGGATGACCGTAAAATCGGTACGGTGAATGGTCTCCCCCTCGCCGCTGGCATAGCGGTTCTCTTCGAGGTGGTAACCCGCGGCAGTGACCAGATACTCTCCGTTGTCGCTGAAGAACGGCGCGTTGGTTAAGGTGAAGGTGTGCCCGGGCGCAATCCCCGCCGCCGTGGCGGTGGCCTGAATCTGCTGGTGCTCAACCTGCCAGCGCTCCTGACGGATACGGGCATAGAACTCCCCGTGCCCTTTGTCCACAAAGCGCCCCGGCCAGTCGTACACGTCGATGCTGCCCGGCTTCGGCGATGCCGGGTTCTGCTGGGCCTGGAACAGCCACGCGTTCGGCTTGCGGAAGTCATAGTCGTCGAGGCTGTAAATCCCCGGCGTCACGCTGTCCTCCAGCGCCCACTGGCTGATGCCCTCTTCATCCGTACTGCCGCCGGACGGCGTCTGGTGGTAAGGAATAACCTCATAGCCGCTGAACGGCTGGTATTGCGTGGCGGCATCGGTCAGCACCAGGGTGTGCTTGTCCGCCTCATGGCGGAAGTGATACGCAATCCCCTCCAGCTCCATCAGGCGGCTGATGAAGTCCAGGCTCGACTCCTGATACTGCACGCAGTAGTCCCACACCCGGTAGCTGCCGGTGAGTTTGTCCTCAACGTTGACCTGATGCTCACCCAGCAGGGTTTTCACAATCTGCGGCACCGTCTGGCCCTGGAAAATACGCAGGTTACGGTCGCGCTTCATCGGCCACAGGTCCGGCTCCACCGTCAGCTGGTACACCGCATAGCGGGTGCCCGTCAGCTCAACGGCGCTGACCGCCACCCGGGTAATCTTGCCGTTTATATAGCGGGACGTCAGCAGATTCTGCGTCGGGATAGCCACCGTGACCGGCTGGCCCAGCAGCTTACTGCGGTCAATGCGCGCGTCCGTGCCGAGCACGGTCAGCGTCAGCGCGAACGACTCGGACATCGCCTCGCGGCCCGTCAGTTTCCAGAACAGAAGCCCCTCCACCGGGAGCTGAACGGTAATTCGGTTGAGCATAATCTTTATTCCATCTAGCTTATGCGATGCAGATAAGAGGTTCTGCATCTGTGATAAAGCGTCATTCAAGAAAGGGGCTTTTCCCTCTTGATCATCCAAAAAACAAGAGAGTAGATTTTCAGTGACTCTGATGTGACAAATAAACCTACATTCAACCAGATGTTTGAAAAATCAAACATACTTACTAAAAGAGGGAACAATGAGACCGAACATCTGAATGAAATCAAGCGAAATAATTCCTGAGCGAGTGCAAGTTTAACCGCTCCGATCTTTCGCTTGAAGAATAAACAGGCCGAAGTACACAAAGAGAGTAATAAAAGTAAGTCAAGCACAAAAAAAAGCATGACCAAAATGCTGAAACCATCACCTGCATAATAATGCAACGAATCACTAAACGCTTTTGCGTCAGAAATGAATGGAATTCTGTGCTGGCGAACTGAATTCACGCAATAAAGCAATATTGCGAGAAGATCCATACTTCCCCAGAAATACCATAGATGGCTATTTAAATGAGCGAGGTTGTTTTGTGTACGCCCGATATTATTATTTACAAAAATGGGGAGGCACATGTTGGCTTCAACTCAACTCTCCAGATTAGGGTTAAATTCAAAACGCATAAACAGGAGAGACAACCTTCTCACATTCCTTTGGATGTGAAGCCTCTGGCTTCGAAGATTGTACACTTCCATAGTATCTCCTGTTTATATTCCTACGGATTCACCAGCCAGGTGCCCGGCTTGGCAATATCCAGCGTCTGGCCACGCGTTCTTCCGTTGCCCTGCAGTTCAATCTTCGCCTCACCGGCTGGCAGCTTGAGCGATGCATAGCCGTTGGTTCCCGGGCGCAGCGCTTTTGGCTCGCCGTTTACTTTCAGCGTTTCGCCGTCGAGGATGCGGATATAGACCAACGCAACAGGGCTCGCGACAGGCGGTGGCGTCTGCTGTGCCGTCGCCGGTTCGCTTACCTTTGTCGTTTCTGGCTTCACATCTGGCGTGTTCGCGGCGGTTTCGGTTGGACGCGTCTCTGCCGGTGCCTGCGCAGCCTGCTCAGGCGCATCGTTACCGCCGCTGAACAGCATCGCGCCAGCGACAACGCCGACCAGCACGCCTGCGGCAACCATGCCCGGGATCCTGTAGCGACGCCAGTCGAGCAGCGACGCCGGTTTTTCGTCTTCCACCGGTACCAGCATCGTGCCGGGCTTTTTCGCCGTCAGCACGTCGTTAATCCCGGCGACCGGCATCTCTATCAGCGCGGCGAACTCATCGATGGACTGTGGACGGTCCTCCATGTGCAGCGCCAGCGCGCGGTCAATGGCCTGCAGCAGCGGAATGGAATAGCCCTGCGGCATGATTTCCACCAGCGGTTTGCAGGTATCCTGAATAGAACGCACCACGCTGACCGGCGGCGGAGAACCCACAATCAGGGTACGCAGCACGGCGCCGAGGGCGTAAATGTCCGTCCACGGGCCCTGCTCGCTTTCGTTGTCATCGGTGTACTGCTCAATCGGCGCAAAGCCCGGACGCAGCATGGTTTCCGTTTCGTCGGAAAGGTTACCAATGGTGCGGCGCGCGGAGCCGAAATCGAGCAGCACCGGCAGGCCGTTATCCTGGATCTGGATGTTATCCAGAGAGATGTCGCGGTGCAGGTAGCCTTCGTCGTGGATGGTCTTGATCGCGCCAAACAGCATCGGCAGCGTGCGGCGGATCCAGGCTTCGTTGATCAGCTCCGGCTTTTCTTCACGCAGGCGCGAAAGCGTGGTGCCGCTGTAAAACAGCGTCCCCATGTAGGCCGTGTCGTTTTGCACCCAGAAGCGCAGGACGTGCAGCAGGTTCGGGTGGTTAAAGCGCGCCAGCAGACGCGCTTCCTGAATGAAGCTGTTCAGGCCCGCGGAGAACGCTTTGCCAAAGCGCTCGCTGCGGAGCACCAGGGTCATGTCGTCGCCGCGTACGGCGAGCGAGGAAGGCATAAATTCTTTGATAGCGATAGTGCGTTCGAGCTGGTGATCCCACGCGCGATAGACAATGCCAAAACCGCCGCCGCCGATCACCTCTTTGATTTCAAACTCGTTGAAGCGGTACCCGACCGGGAGCGCGTTTGGGACAGTCCGATTGTTATCATTATCCGTCATCTTTTACAGTTCTCTTGATGATTATTACGCGGCAAACTGACAGTGAAACTCGCCCTGCTCGCAGGTGACGTGCAGACGTCGGTACTGTTCGTCGCTGCGGCTGGCGGTAAGTAAGATCTGGCTCATCTGAGGCAGCAGGGTGTTGGTCAGAATAGCATCCACCATGCGGCCGCCGGACTCCACCTCGGTGCAGCGCTGAACAATCTGTTCCACCACGCTGTCGTCAAACTCAGAAATAATGCTGTGATTCTCCTCCAGACGACGCTGAATACGCTTAAGCTGCAGGCGAACAATCTGCCCCAGCATCTCGTCGCTGAGCGGGTAGTACGGCACCACCAGCAGGCGGCCCAGCAGCGCCGGTGGGAACACCTCCAGCAGCGGCTGGCGCAGCGCGCCGCTTAAGGCCTCAGGCTCCGGCATGAGGTCCGGATCGGCGCACATGGCGCTAATCAGCTCGGTGCCGACGTTGGAGGTCAGAATAATAATGGTGTTGCGGAAATCAATGTGGCGCCCCTCGCCGTCTTCCATCCAGCCTTTGTCGAAGACCTGGAAGAAGATCTCGTGGACGTCCGGGTGCGCTTTCTCAATTTCGTCCAGCAGCACGACGCTGTATGGGCGGCGGCGGACGGCCTCGGTTAATACCCCGCCTTCACCATACCCTACGTACCCCGGAGGCGCACCTTTTAAGGTGGAGACGGTGTGCGCTTCCTGGAACTCGCTCATGTTGATGGTAATGACGTTCTGCTCGCCGCCGTACAGAGATTCGGCGAGCGCCAGCGCGGTTTCGGTTTTACCAACGCCGGACGGGCCGCACAGCATAAAGACGCCCACCGGCTTGTTCGGGTCGTCCAGCTTCGCCCGCGAAGTTTTCACGCGGCGGGCAATCAGGTCCAGACCGTGACGCTGGCCGATAACGCGCTGGTTCAGCGTGTCGGCAAGGTTGAGTACCGCGTCGATCTCGTTTTTCACCATCCGGCCCAGCGGGATCCCGGTCCAGTCAGAGACCACCGCAGCAACCACGTTTTCATCCACCGCGGCAAAGAGCAGCGGCTCGTCACCCTGTAAGGCGTTCAGCGCTAGCTGCTGTTCCGCCAGCTGGCCGCGCAGCTCGGCGGTATCTTCTTCGCCCGCCGCGAACAGCGCGGCGCGCAGGCGGATAATCTCCTGCACCAGGCTGCGCTCTTCTTCCCAGCGCCGGGACAGGGCTTCGCGTTTTGTCTCATACGCGTCTCGTTCGGCGCGTAATGCCGTGACGCGATCGGCATCACCGGCCCCCACGCGCGCTTCGCGTTCGGCAATCTCAATTTCCACATCCAGCGCGGCAAGATGGCGCAAGCAGTCTTCCAGCTGCGCAGGCGGTGCGCTCTGGCTGACCGCGACGCGGGCGCAGGCGGTGTCGAGCAGGGCCACGGCTTTGTCCGGCAGCTGACGCGCCGGAATGTAGCGATGAGACAGCTTCACCGCCGCGCTGACCGCTTCGTCGAGCAGCAACACCTGGTGATGCGTCTCCAGCGGCGACACGGTGCTGCGCAGCATCAGAATGGCTTTCGCTTCGTCCGGCTCGTGCACCTGCACCGTCTGGAAACGACGGGTCAGCGCCGGATCTTTCTCAATGTACTTTTTGTATTCTGCCCAGGTGGTGGCGCCGATGGTGCGCAGCTGGCCGCGCGCCAGGGCTGGCTTCAGCAGGTTCGCCGCATCGCCGGTCCCCTGCTGGCCGCCTGCGCCAATCAGGGTGTGGATCTCATCGATAAACAAAATGATCGGCGTGACGCTGGACTGGACTTCGTTAATGAGCGCCTGCAGACGGGCTTCAAACTCGCCTTTCATGCCTGCACCGGCCTGCAGCATACCGATATCCAGCAGCCACAGCTGAATGTTCTGCAGCGGCTCCGGCACGTCGCCGTCGGCGATACGCAGCGCCAACCCTTCCACCACCGCCGTTTTCCCGACTCCGGCTTCCCCGGTCAGCAGCGGGTTGTTCTGACGACGGCGCATCAGGATATCGACCATCTGGCGGATCTCCTCGTCGCGCCCGACGACCGGGTCAATCTTCCCTTCCCGGGCGCGGGCGGTCAGGTCCTGGCCATACTGGGCCAGCGTCCCCTGAGCAGCCGGTACTGCACCCGCCGGTGCGTCGACAGCGGCAGCGGCCTGCTGCGTCTCTTTGCTGTTGGCGCAGATGGTATCGAACTGCTCAATCAGCACCTCGACGTTAAGGCGGGTGAACTGCGCCGAAATGCTTTTCAGCACGTTGGCCAGGTTCCAGGTTTTGAGTATGCCGATCAGCAAATGGCCGCCGCGAATGCGGCTGACGCCAAACTTCAGCGAGCCGAAGACCCAGGCGCGCTCCACGGCGCTGTCGATATGCTCGGAGAGATCGGAAACGGAACTCGCCCCGCGCGGAAGCACATCCAGCGCGGCAATGATATCGCGCGTCAGCTGCTGCTCGTCGAGGGCAAAGTGGCGGATGACCTGCTGCAGATCGCCATCCTGCTGCTGCATCAGCTGATGCAGCCAGTGCACCAGCTCAACATAGGGGTTGCCGCGCAGCTTGCAGAACGCAGTGGCGCTTTCCAGAGAGGTAAATAACAGCGTATCCAGTTTGCCGAAAAGCACGGCACGGCTAATTTCTGACATGTTAGTTTCCATTAACAATGATTCGGTATACGGAAGGATTACCGCTCTGCGCGATACACCAGATCGCCGCGCGGGACAGGCTGCGGCTGAAGGCCCAGCCAGGTGTTATAGCCTAATCGCCCATGACTGCCGAGCGTGGCGCCCTGCACCGCGTCTGCGCGCAGGATCACCCGCGTTTCCCATTCAAACTCCACGCCGGCGTACTGACGCACCCAGTCGCGCAGCTCGGTGACCCACGCTTCACCCGGCAGAAAGCGGTTGTACTCCTCCGCGCTCAGCGGGCCAATCTCGATGCGAAACTTATGCTGCACGTCGCGGACGGCGACGCCGAGAAAGGCGGACTCACCCATGCGCGGCATGCGGCGTCCTTCCCCAAGCTGCGCCTGCTCGCGCGTGGAGAGCGGCATCCACTGCGGCACGTTGCTGACCAGTTTGACCGGCGCCTTAAAATAGCTGCGCAGGATCTTCTCCAGCCCCTCCGGATCCCGCCCGTGACGGGTCAGGTGCCCGGCGTGGGTAAAGCGCGCGTGTGAGCTCAGGCTGCCGTTGTCCATCTGACCCGGCTGGCCCATACCAATCAGCGACGCCAGATAGCCCTCAAAGCGCTTGTTATCGGCACGGTCCAGCGAGACGGTGGGCTGCGCATCCGCCCAGGCGCGGTAAAACAGCAGCGCCAGACGATGGTGGAACAGATCGGCAAACGCGCTCAGGCTGGTGTCCTGATGATGATAAATACGCTCGCGGGCGTACTCGGTCATGTGGACCGGCAGCGGGCCGTTCGGGCCAAACAGGCCGAAACTGAGGATAGAGACCTCATGCAGCCCGCTCTCTTCCCGCTGACGCACCCTGGCCAGCGTCGACGGGGCAAAACTCATCGACGGCTGCTGGCCGATGCGCAGCGGTTCAAATTTTGGCAGCGGCGCGCGGCCCAGCGGATAGCGCTCGCCGCCCTGGGCATCAATGCGCCTTAACAGCTGAAACAGATCGTAGCGCCAGGGCGTCTCACAAACGCCGTGCCAGAACGCATCCGGCAGCTTCGTCAGGCGATGCACGCGCAGCGGTGCAGTGGCGGCGTCACTCATATCAGCGCCCTTTTACCCATGCGCGGCGCCCAGTAGCCAATCTCGCCGCGCTGCTGACTTTTCAGGGTGAACTCGGTGAAGCTGTTGATAGAGACCAGACGGGCAAAGAGGCGCTCCATCACGCTGCCGAAGAGCCACGGACTGGCCCCCGAAAAGGCTCGCTCATCCACCGTCAGGGTAATGCCGATCCCGCGGGCGAACACCACCGGGCCGGGTTCAGGCACGCGGCGGTGAACCGGCTCCAGCACGCAGTGGCGAACGCCCTCCACCTGACGCGCCACGGGCGTTTCGGCCAGGTTGGCGTACAGCCCTAACAGCTGGCGCAGCGCGGCAGCCCCCTCCTCATTGTCACTGTCCATCAGGCTGAGGTAGTTCATCTGCAGCTGGCTGATAAGCCGCCAGGTGCTGAACCCTTCTGCCAGCGCCGGACGCGGCGGCGTCGGCCCTTTACGCAGGGTGAGGGATTTCACCGGCATGGAGTCAGCCATAATGAACTCCCCGAGCTCCTGCTGCAGCATCAGCGGCAGGTCACGGCTGGTGCAGAGCACCTCCGCAGAGATATAGCGCAGATTTTCCTGCCACGGCGCGTGCTGTTCATCCACCAGCGAGACGAAGACCTCCGAGCCGATATAGCCGGTACGGGTGCCGTAGCGCAGCGCGTGCTCGGACAGCACGCGCTGCTCGCGTCGCAGGGAAAAATAGGCCCCGTAGTTGCCCGCATCGCCGCTCCAGGTGCTCCAGAACGGACGAAACGTCTGGTCATCACGCTGGCCGTCCGCGCTGCCATAGATTTTTTTTACCGCGTAGATTTCATAATCCAGCGGACGGATGTTATCGACCACCAGATGGTATTCATGCTGACCGTCATTTAGCTTCTGCCGCGCCGCAACTTTCGGGAACAGGTTGATGACCGGCGTGCAGTGCAGCGCCAGATGGCTGGCATCGACCACGCGCTCCAGCTGTTCATCCGACTTATCCAGCAGGATGAAGATGTCGAAGGCTTTTTCACCTTCACAGCGCTGGATGAGCGTGCTCAGGCCGCTGAGGCTAATGAAGCGGAAACGGGCCGGAAACGCGAAATACTCCTGCAGCAGGCGATAGCCGTCAAAGTTACGCAGATCGTCCGGCAGCAGCGCCTGGTCAGGCTCAAATCCCTCCTGGCGCAGCGCATCCGTTGCCAGCAGCTGCCGCTGCGGCTGCGGGCTGACCGTCTGACAGACGATCCCGGCGTGGTGCTCCATCACCAGCTCCAGCAGCTTCAGCGCCTCGATATCCGGACCGGCGAGGAAAAACTCAAGACGGTCAAAATCCAGGTGCCCGAGATGTTGCGGGCCGTCGCAGGCGATGCGGATCCGCAGGGCGCTGCCGATCCCCCGCTGGCTCAAACCCAGCTGTGCGAGCGGCAAATCGGCGGGGACTCCGCCCAGCTCGACCTTGTCGATTTTCAGCGGCAGCAGGTTGACCTCGTGCGCCGTGGTATAGCTGCAGGTCACGCCGGTTTTTTTCAGCGCCAGGCTGTCCATCATGGTGCCGCGCGGCACGATGAAGCCCTTGCTCAGGTCGCCCCGGCTGCTGTCGGGCTGAATCTCCGCAATCGCCATCGACGGCGTGGGCGCAAGATAGTTTGGCGCAATCATCTCCAGCAGACGCTGGGAGAAGCGCGGAAACTCCGCGTCCATTTTCATCTGCACGCGGGAGGTCAGGAAGGCGAACCCTTCCATCAGACGTTCGGTATATGGGTCCGCCACGTCGATGCCGCGCATGCCCAGCCGTCCGGCGACTTTCGGGTAGCGTTCGGCAAACTCGGCCCCCATTTCGCGCAGGTAGGCCAGCTCACGGTTGTAGTATTCGAGCAGTTTACTTTCCATGATTACCCCGCATCTTTCAGTTCAAAATGGCCGTTTTCCAGATCGACATCGGTGCGAAACAGAAACTCCAGCGGGTACGGCACGCACCATAAACGCCCTTTGATCTCGATGGAGAGCACGTTGTGCAGATCCAGCGAGGAGGTATCCGACACGCAGCGGACCTGCAGCCCCTGCGGCAAAATGCGTGGTTCAAAATTGATGATGGCCTCGGTGAGCTTGCGCTGAATGTCGTGCCATTCGATGTCCGACATTCTTTTCCCGGCCAGGGGCGCGACGCCGAAGTTAACCACCGAGCGGCTCACGTGCGGTAGCGCGCTTAAATCGCCGGAGGCATCGTGGTTGATGGTATTAAACAGCCACTGCAAATCGCGCAGCACATTGCGGCGCAGGGCGGCGTGGGTGATCAGATTGCTGTTGGCCGACTCACGCTTTTTTTCCGGGTCGTTATCAGTGAGGCGATCGAGCAGCGAGGGCTGCATTTTGTCGCGCGCCCCCACCTTCTCCTGCTTGCTGCGGGCTTGCCAGCCGCTGCGCAGCAGATCGCCTTCGCCAGCGGGATTACTCATCGGCTCCATCCGTCGCAAACGTCACGAGGCTTAAGGACAGCAGCGGGCTTTCGCTTTGCTCGCTCAGCCAGGCCTTCTGGCCCTGGCCTTCATAGAGCGTGCCGTCAGTATCGAGCGGGTGCCAGTCGGTGGTCCGCCCCAGTTTGACCGCATCGGAAGCATCGGCGGCAAACGGGTAACGCGCCGGGATCTGGCACACCTGCTCCGTCCCGTCCGTCAGGCGCACCAGCGCGTGACGCCAGACCAGGTCGGTCACGCTGGCAGGTGCCTGGAAACGGATCTCCGCGATAGCGTTAAACGGCAGCCAGAAATAGCGGCCGTTGACGATGGTTTCGCATACCGGGCCGAGACGGGCATCGCCGTCCATCAGCCAGTCAAAAGCCTGCGTCTCCTCGTTTTCGAGGGTAATCTGGCCGGGGGTGGCCTGCGCCTGTTCAAGGGCTTCCAGACGCAGCGCCTGCGCGCGCTCACCCTCCTCGCTCAGCGCCGCCGCAAGGGTGGTTAGCCACGGCCACTGGGTTTCAGGCATCGCCGGACGCGCCTGTCCCGCCATCACCTGCGCGCGCTGCAGCTCGCCCTGAATGGACTGCTCCAGCAGCGTGACGGTGGGTTTCGCCTGCGGCTTCAGCGCCAGCCAGCTTTTCAGCTGGGTCAGTGCGCGCGTCCAGTTGCCGCTCAGGGTTAAAAACTGCACGAACGCGGCGCGGAGGTCGGCATCCGCCGGACGAGATTTGATGTCTGCTTCCAGACGCGCGAGCGCGTCGTTGAGCGACTCACCCGCCAGGTGTTGATAGAGCGTATTCATCGCCATTCCTTAATTTGCCGCGCGCCATGCGCCAACGGCCGGATCGCGCAGCTGAGGACGCAGGGTGTCAATCAGCACGATATTCAGCGGGGTGCCGGGTGCCACCCAGGCGCTCCAGGTTTTTTTCACCGCCGCGATACGCGCCTGCAGTTTTGCATCGTCGCTGGCGGTTTCACGGGAGATCTCCACCGCGACGGTGCCGTTGCTCTTCCAGCTGTTCAGGGCGCTGTCGTAAGGCAGGATCATCCAGCTCTGGTCGCTGTTTGGGGTGCTGAATACCATGCGCTCTTTGTTGACGGAGGTGATCAGCGCGTTTTCCGGGTCGGCGCTCTGATTCAGCCCGGTGACCGGGAAGCCATGAATATACGTTACCGCCATCTCTTTCTGCCCGCCGTTGCGGGACTGCGACACAACGGTGTGTCCGCTCAGCCAACTGCCGTTGCCGCAGCGGGTGGTGTCAGAATCCGGAATGAAAAGCGCCGGTGCAGAGGCGCCCCCTTCCCAGAAGGTGCGCAGGTGGCAGCCGTCCTGCAGGGTAAACTCCTGCCACGGCGTACGGTCGGCGGCAACGGTGCGGGAAGCCACGTTCTGATCGGGCGGCAGTAACGCGCCGCTGGCTGGGGTGGCGGTGACGGTCGTAGCAGGCGCGGCCTGCTCCTGTTTCACCACCAGCGCCCAGTCCTGCGCTTTGCCTGCCGTGCCCTGTGCCAGCGTGGTACCCGCCGGATCGTTGAGCGTCCAGCTGAGTTTATTGACTTTGCTGCACTGGTGTTCCAGCAGCGCGCCAAGACGCGGCACAAAGTTCTCCAGCACGGAGACGTCTTTCTTGCCGTTCGCCACAATGCGCAGCGCCACCTCAGGCTTACACCAGCTCTGCGGCGTGTTGTCTTTGATGTTGTCGATCCAGATATCCAGCTTCTGCGCAGGAGACTGCACGATGCGGAAATTTTCAGCCTGCGCGGTAGAGGTCGCCGCCAGAAGTGCCAAACCCGATAGCCAAAGTTTCATATCGT
This sequence comes from Enterobacter sp. fkY84-1, assembly GCF_052974705.1. Lineage (NCBI taxonomy): Bacteria > Pseudomonadati > Pseudomonadota > Gammaproteobacteria > Enterobacterales > Enterobacteriaceae > Enterobacter > Enterobacter sp. fkY84-1. The sequence goes on from NZ_CP169393.1 coordinate 2,761,236, forward strand.
TCCTTGTGTGTCTAATCAGTTCCGCAGGGAAGAAATTGTGCTGCGTCAGAGAGGGTGTGCAGCAAAGTGGTGTCCTGAGGGTTGCCCATCCATACCGCCAGGGCAGTATAGTTATCCTGGGCATTCCCCTCCTGCTCGCCATTCTTTTGAATGATTTGGTTCATTAAGGTCAGCCACTCCTGCGGCGTATTCACCATATGCAGCGACTGCTTCATTTGCTCTTCGCTGACGCCGTGCCAGAACCCGTCGGTGCAGAGTAAAAAGGCATCACCGTCTTCAACCTGCACCACGTCGCTATAGCTCGCTTCCGGCCCGCCGTTTTCAATTCCCAGCGCCAGATAGAGCAAATTGCTGTTCAGGTTGTCGGTCTGGTGCCCGGCATCTTTCATCTGCTGCACCAGGCTGTGGTCGGTGGTCACATGCCACAGCCATCCCCGGCGGAACAGGTACAGGCGGCTGTCTCCGGCATGGGCCCAGTAGGCCAGCCCGTAATCACGGTCAATGAACAGGCTAACCAGCGTCGTGCCCATCCGGCGATAGTCCTGAACGGCCTGCTGTTCGTTGAGAATAGTGCGATTCGCCGTCTGCACGTAGTCGCGAATATGCTGCGCATTAAGATGTTTGTCGCCATCAAAGCGGGAGATAATGCTGTTGCGGGCCAGCGCGGCGGCCACTTCGCCGCCCGGCAGCCCCGCGATGCCGTCGCAGACGACAAAGCAGGCTGAACGTTCCCCAATGGTTTCTCCCGTCTGATCCTGGTTGCTGGCGCGCGTCCCCTGGCGGGAGAGAGAAGCCGTTGCGATATTCATTTGTCTTCCGATCCGCTCTGTGAGTCTTTGTACTGATTGACCTCCATGTCATACGCATGAAGGAAGGCCTCGCCGAACAGGGTGTGGAAGTCGTCCTCAATCTCGCCCGCCGTCTCGCCATAGCTGCGAACAAAGTAGTCCCACAGGGCGGCTTTGCGGCTGCCCGGCAGCGCCAGACGCGAGGTCATGCCGTTCTGCTTCGCCTGCTCTTCCAGCTGTTCCGGGTTAAAGGACTGCAGCATCGCGGCAATAATGGCGCGGATGCCGGAGATCATGCCCAGCTGGTGCGCCTGCAGGTCGATCAGCGCGTCGCGCACGGATTTGGTTGGCGGCATAAAGCCCGGCATCGGGGTGCCGAACATCTGGATTAACACGGTTTTGCCGGTCGGCAACAGCTTGAACGGGTTGTTGGCATCGTCCAGCACCATGGTCATGTCGGCTTTTACGCCGCGCTTGAGAATGGAGCGCGAGGAGAGCAGCGCCACGGTCCCCTGAGAGAACATGCCGAGGATCTGCCCCAGCTGACGCATATTTTCACGGTCAAACTGCGGAACGGGCTGCATTTCGCTGAGTCCCATCCCCTCCAGCAGCGCCTCCAGCAGCTCGCCCTGCAGCACTTCGCCCTTCTCACCGCTGTTTGCCGTGGCGGCTGGGGCGGCGGCGTTATTGACCGGATCGATGCGCAGGCGGCCCTTCGGGGCCTGAGCGCTGCTGCGCGCAACGGCCTGTGGCGTCGGCATCGTGAAGCCAGCGTAATCCGGTCGCGCGGGTTCTTCTTCAGCACGCGGTTCCTCCTGCGGCTCAGGGGCGAACAGCGGAGAATCGGCCAGCGCGTCCTCTTCCTGCTCAGGTTCCGGCACGGGGGCTGGCTTCTCGTTAATCACGTCATCCGGATGGGTTAACGGCGCGCCGCCCATCAGCCCGAGCGGGTCGTCATTACGCGCGGCTGGCGCGCTGGACTTACCGCCAAACAGGGCCAGCGGATCGAGCTCATCCGTCCCCTCTTCGTTCGGGGCTGGCTGGGTCTCAACCGGTGGCACCAGCGTGGAAGGCGTAACGTCGTCAAAAATGCTCTCTTTTTTAAACAGCGCTTCGTCGCTGAACAGCGAGTCCGGATCGACATGCTTACGTTCGAGCGTGGGATCGCTGTCGTTGAACATCGCCAGCGGATCTTCGGCGTTACGCTCCGGGGCTGCAGGCTGGGAGAACGGATCGTGCGATGCCGCAGGCTGCGGTTTTGTACGGTTGCTGGAGATGCTGTCGGAGATGGAAAACTCCTGCATCAGGCTATCCCAGATCTCCGTTGGCACGGCGGTCGGCTCGGCTTTTCCACGGGGTGCGGCACTCGCCGGTTTCGGCTGCTGCGCAGGCGCAGGAGCCACGGTCGGACGCGCCTGCTGGTGCAGGCTGGCCGCCATGCGGCTCACGGGCTGGGTATCGTGGATCAGCTCGGTCACTTCGATACGGTAGTCATCAATACCGAGAATGTCGCCATCCTGCAGCTCAACCTGGCGTCCTCGCTCCAGCGGAATGTCATTTAATACCACGCGGGTAACGCTGCCACGGTTGGTGACGCGGCATTCGCCCTGAGCGTCCACGTGAACAATGGCCTGCAGACGAGAGATGGTGCGGTCATTGTCCGGCAATACCAGATTGTTATCCGTACCGCGCCCAATGGTGCCGCCCGGGGCGTAAAAATCACAGCTGCTTTGCGGCGGCTGATGACCGGGTTTCGTAGAAATAATCGTGAATCGCATGGCGTATTCCTGCTGGTATGATTAGCGCTCAAACGCTGCCGCTCTCGGGGCGAGAACGGCGGCGTTTGGGTGATAACACATTCTATTCGGTCTGAGAGATCGTAAATTGGCCCGAAGCATTTTCTTCCAGAGTGAATCGCGCGGCATAACGAACAGAATCGTTTTTAGCCGACACTGTCTGTGCCACATCATATTCTCCGGTTTGCCACGCGATACCACGCCACTGGTTGCACTGCTGAGTATTTAACGTCACTACAGGGCTATATGTTGACGGCGGCGATATCGTTTTCCATTCATTTCCCGCTCGTTTCATAATGGTGGGTGAATGGCTGGTGACCGGCGCTTCTAACCCGGAATTAGCAGGGATAGCAAAGCAGGGTTCATTATTTTTCAGCGTTACCGAAAGCGACTGATATTGTTCTGGATGAGACAAACAGGCGCTGACCATTAACGTGACTGCAAACACACCGAATAACTTTTGCATAATCATGCCCGCCAATCCTGAGGGCTCTTGAGGTTGATAATGACCGGGGAAAACTCCCCGGCCACATGCGCAATTACGCTTCTTTGTTCTCTTTGATGTTCCAGCCAGCGCTGCTTTCAGCACCTTTACCACCCGACGTGGTCTGCTCCCAGTACTGCTGTTTCACTTTCGCAGCCTGGAATGCATAGGTCACACCAACGGTATCGCCGTTGTCAGCACCGGTATACTGCACAGAGGTCACCAGCACATCTTCCAGCGTGATGCGGGAGTATTCCACCTGCTGGCCGCCCGCTTTACAAACGGACAGCTCAACTTTGGTCAGGTGTTTACCGCTGGCGCAGTGTTTCAGGATAGCGGTGGTGGATTTGTCGATCAGCGCGTTAACGTGCAGGTCGTTAAAGTTAACTTTACCGGCACCGCCGCCACCGCCAACGCTCATATTACCTGGCTGGGAAGCGCCCCAGGAGAAGGAGGTAATATCAGTCCAGCCGGTGTGGTTAGAATCTTTAGATTCGCCCGTAACACCCTCGACCTTCAGAAACATATCAATAGCCATAATATCTACTCTTCGTGGATGAACAATATTGCTTTCGAAAAAGCACTTATATGGCAAACAGGAAAGCATGGGGCTGAATAAAACCGTCCATATTTTACCTCTGCCTCACATCAAATGACCCGTGTCATTTGACAGTCTTACATTCCCCCGGAATAAATGGAAAGAATGTGAAGTCTTTTACTATTGTGGATTATCCTGAATCCAGGTGCGGTCAGGATTTCCGATGATTAATTGAGGAACAAGTTTATTAAGTTCGTTACTATGATAAAGACGCAGACAATTTAACGTGACACCTTTTACGTCGGGCTTTCGCTCAGCATGAAACCCGTTAATGTGATCTTTATATTTTCCAATGAGCGCATCCATTTTCTCAGTGCCATTTTCAGCATCAAAAGGTATCCACTCAATGAATGCACTCGCAATGCGAGCGGCGTCAGCAGAAAACTGGCTGCCTTTATCTGCCACCTGCGCAAGGCAGCGCGCAAGGACAAAATCTTTAACTACCTGCCGGTATGTTTGCTGCTGATAAAAATCAACGTATGGGTTATCGCCGCGAGCAGAAAAACATAAGCAAGCGAGCAAAAGAAATGCTGTCTTTAGCTGCCTGGATGAAATTATTTTAATTCCCAAAACCAGATTTCCTGACAGTACGGAAAGCAATCGGAGTTACATATAAACGAATTATTACTCAGAGGCTCGATAAGGTCGATATGACCACCGCCATACCCATCAATTTTATTGAAGAAAACAACGCCTTTTCGGCCCAACATCGATCGCGCACCCGCCTCGCGATCGGTAAAGATTTCTGCCTTGCCAAACACATGTGATTTATAAAGTTGATCTGCAAGTAATTTTGCGCCGGGTTCGATTGTTTTTCCTTTATAGGGGCCCGACTTTATGGGTAAACGCCCTGTGAATTCAACATTACATTTTAACAATGCCAGACTCATTCTTACCGCACAGGTATTTTCGTATGCCGGTTGCTGCTTGATAATCGTTGAATAATCATAGCCAATTTCTGAGAAGACCTGTTCACCCGAGGCAAAACCCGCACGGGTATGATTTGAAGAGTAATGCTGACGTTTTAGTTGTTCGTATAATGGTCTCATTTATCACTCTCCTTTTTGCACGGGCGTAATTCTTTCATTCCGTCAATGATGATTTTTGAAGCGCGTTCCTCGCCTTGCTGTTTCGATAAGTTCGCAAAACGAGAATAGAGAAACTCATGTAGCGTATTTGGCAAAAAAGGCCTGCCCTTGCACCATGCCGTGCCCTCAGACGCGTCGACTACGCCGAGAAGATACATATTTGCCTTGATGCGTTCACGTTCATTCGTTTTCGACAGCCAGGCTTTAGCGAAACGATCTGCACTCAAATTTAAATCGTATCCCGTTAACAACGTCGGATCGCGTTGGAAGTTTGATGTGTCATCCTGAGGCAACGCTTCAGCTTGAGGGTATTTATAATTTCCGACGTCCGCGCTTGCCAGAGTAGAAACTGCCAGCAAACTGGTTGCGATCAAAAGTCTATGTTTCACCGTATATCCTTATTCACTGACAGAAATAAGTTAAGCTTTTACGCACAAATGGCCGGCCCCTGCGGGCCGGCAATTATTATCACGCGTCTTTCGTCTTCAGCGACGGCAGTTTAGATACCAGGCGCAGAGAAACGGTCAGACCTTCCAGCTGGTAGTGCGGACGCAGGAAGAACTTCGCGGCGTAGTAGCCCGGGTTGTCCTCAATCTCCTGCACCTGCACTTCCGCAGCCGCCAGCGGTTTGCGGGACTTGGTCTCCTGGGAGGAGTTCGCCGGGTCACCGTCGACGTAGTTCATGACCCAGTCGTTCAGCCAGCGTTCCATCTCTTCGCGCTCACGGAAGGAGCCGATTTTGTCGCGCACGATGCACTTCAGGTAGTGAGCAAAACGGCAGCAGGCGAACAGGTACGGCAGACGTGATGCCAGGCGCGCGTTAGCGGTCGCATCCGGATCGTGGTACTCCGCCGGTTTTTGCAGGGACTGCGCGCCGATGAAGGCGGCAAAGTCGGAGTTTTTGCGGTGAACCAGCGGCATAAAGCCGTTTTTCGCCAGCTCGGCTTCACGACGATCGCTGATGGCAATCTCGGTCGGGCACTTCATGTCCACGCCGCCGTCATCGCTCGGGAAGGTGTGGCACGGCAGGTTTTCCACCGCCCCGCCGGACTCCACGCCGCGAATCGAGGTGCACCAGCCGTACTCTTTGAAAGAGCGGTTGATGTTGGCGGCCATCGCGTACGCGGCGTTCGCCCACGAGTAGCTGTTGTGGTTCGCGCCGTCGGTCTGCTCTTCAAAGTCAAAGCTGTCGACCGGGTTGGTGCGAATGCCATACGGCAGGCGCGACAGGAAGCGCGGCATCACCAGGCCCAGATAGCGGGCATCTTCCGATTCACGCAGCGAACGCCAGGCGGCGTATTCGGTATTCTGGAAGATCTTGGTCAGGTCGCGCGGGTTAGCAAGCTCCTGCCAGGACTCCATCTGCATCACGCCCGGTGCGGTACCGGTAATGAACGGACAGTGCGCCGCAGAACCGATGCGCGCCATTTCCCCCAGCAGTTCAACATCCTGCGGGCTGTGGTCGAAGTAGTAGTCGCCGACGATGCAGCCAAACGGCTCGCCGCCGAACTGACCGTACTCCTGCTCGTAGATCTTCTTGAAGATCGGGCTCTGGTCCCAGCCCACGCCCTTGTAGCGTTTCAGGGTGCGGCCCAGCTCCTGCTTGGAGATGCTCATAAAGCGGATCTTCAGCATCTCGTCCGTTTCAGTGTTGTTCACCAGGTAGCTCAGACCGCGCCAGGCGCTCTCCAGCTTCTGAAACTCTTCGTGGTGAATGATCTGGTTCACCTGCTGCGACAGCTGCTCGTCAATACCGGCAATCAGGTTCTGAATAGTGCGGTAGGTATCGTTCGAGAAGGTGACGGTATTTTCCAGCGCCTGTTGCGCCAGGGTTTTGACCGCGCTTTCGACGGCGGAACGCGCCTGGTCGGTTTTCGGGCGGAACTCTTTGTTCAGCAGCGCGCTGAATTCATCCTGGCTGAACGCCTGACCCGCCTGCTGCTCGTGTTGTTGAGTCTGGTTGCTCATCGATTATTCCTCGCTACCTTTCGCGCTTTCGTCATTTTTCGGCAACTGGCTCAGGGATTTGAGCAGCGTCGGATCCTGCAGAATTTTTGCGATCAGCTCTTCCGCACCGTTTTTACCGTCCATATAGGTCAGCAGGTTGGAGAGCTGGGTGCGCGCTTCCAGCAGCTTGTTCAGCGGTTCGACCTTGCGGGCCACCGCGTCCGGCAGGAAGTCGTCCATGCTGTCGAAGGTCAGATCGACGTTGAGCTTACCTTCGCCGGTCAGGGTGTTGTCCACCTGGAACGCCACGCGCGGCTTCAGCGCCTTCATGCGTTCGTCAAAGTTGTCGATGTCAATTTCGAGGAATTTACGCTCGTCGACGGCCGGCAGGTTTTCCACCGGTTTGCCGACCAGATCGGCCATAACGCCCATCACAAACGGCAGCTGAATTTTACGTTCTGCACCGTAGATCTCTACGTCATACTCGATCTGCACGCGGGGGGCACGGTTACGTGCGATGAATTTCTGCCCACTGTTACTCATTGCCATGATGTTCTCCATCAAAGATGCGCGGTGAAGGTGAAACGCCAGGCTCCATGCCTGACGTCATAATGCCTGGACGCGCTATTCGCGGCGCCCAAAGATGTTTTCCAGTTGGTTAACGCCGTCTGGCGCCAGGTCGCGAATAATGTCCATAAAGTTAAGTTCTGACAGCCGCTGCACCCGTTCAATCATCAGCGGTGCGGGGTGGCTCGGTTCGTACTGCGCAAAATACTGCTTCGCTTTTTCCAGCATCAGCTGGGCGTCGGCGCGGCTGGTGACCTGCACGCTGCGCCAGTCGGTCACCGGCTGAACGGGCTGCGTAGCCGTCGGCTGCTGCTCAGCCTGGGGTTCAGCCTGCGCATCACGGTTCGGCAGCAGCTTGCTGATGTCGGTCACCTGACAGGCGCTGGCCACCAGCCCCACGGTTTTCAGCAGCTGCTCCATCTCCGGTACGCCGCTTTCACCGAGATGCCCGATGAGCAGCTCGCGGATGGCCAGCAGACGTTCGTTAATGACGATAACCGCGGCGGTCCCCGGCTGGTCGCCGCGAGCCAGCTCGTCAATCAGCCGCGGGCGCCCGCCGGGATAGTCCGGGCATTCGGTTTTACTGCCGTCCAGCAGCGCCTGGGCATCCCGCAGCGAAATTTCATCGCCGTTTGAACGCAGCAGCGAGGCGTTACGTACCGCGACCGTCAGGTCGGATTTATCACTCAGCCCGGCGAGAGCGTTGATGCGGTAGAACGGGTCGGTTTCGCCATACTCTTCGAGCAGCGGATAGAGCGGCTCCCAGTAGCGGGCGATCGCCTCCTGCACCAGCAGTAATCCGTCCGCGTAGCCTGCCAGCCCGCGACGGCGGGTCCAGGCATGGGTTAACGCCAGCAGGACGCGAAGATCTTTGGTGCGGGTCAGCAGGCTGGTGGCGTATTTTTCGACCGTGTTCCAGTCAGCAGGCTCCGCCGGGATGATGGTGTCGCCAAACTGCTGTTCCGCTTTCCCAAGGCTCGCCTGGTTCATCGCCTGGAAGTCAGCGTCGTACTCCAGGTTTTCGCCGCAGGGGTTGTCGGGGCTTATGGGCGCGAGAAATTCTTCGATATTCATGAGATCCCTGCTTATTCAAACATAGGCGGATAGAGACCGTGACGGCCCGGACGGGCGCCCCCTGCCGGATCGAACAGCAGGGTGAAAAGCTGCCCGGTAAAGTTGCCGCTGTGCACGTGGGTGTAGAGCGGGTATCCGTCGCAGCGGTTGGTCCACCAGTAGCTGGTCTGACGCAGCGGGTCAAAGCACTCTGCCGCCTGAGGCCAGCCCAGCGTGCTCTGGCCGTCCTCATCGTAGCCAATCACATCCAGGATGTCGGAGCGCTTTTGCGGCTCGACCGGCTGCGGCGCCGGAATGGACATCAGCATCTCGTCGAGCTGCGAGGCGGAAAAACTGTTGCGCACCGCGTGCAGCCCCAGACGACCAATCTGCTGATACCAGCTTTCGGCCTGGCTGAGCAGGCTGGTCGACCACTCTGACGGGGCGAAGCTCAGCTGAATGCAAACCGGGTATTGTCGGCCGACGCTGTCGCGCCCGGGCAGCAGACAGCCCATCTGGATCATCTGGCTGCCCAGCATGGGCGGTACCACAAAATTCCAGACGGGTGCTTTCTGAAACGGGCGCTCGCCGCTGCGCTGCTCTTCCTGCTGCCAGGCCAGCAGACCGACCTGGAACCAGTGCGACCACTGGCGCTGTAAGGTGTCAGGAAAGCGGCGCTGCAAAAAATCTCCGGCGCTGGGTAACTTGCCATACCAGCTGTAGCGGTTCATCGCAGGGGTATTCGTCATACGGCTGTCCTTGCGGTTATGGGCATGAGAAACGGGGAAGCTGGAACGGGTTGCGAATGCTGTTTGGCGCAAACTCCAGCGTGACCTGATGTCCGTCGACGTTGAAGGTGGCCTGACGGCTGAGGCTACCCGCCCCCGGGCTGGTGCTCGCTTTATCAAAGAAGCGGTTCAGCGCCCAGGAACCGTTGGTCACCAGCGTCGCCGTGCTGCCGTTCGCCAGACCCAGCTGCATGCGGACCTGGTTGGTGCCGCCCGGCCCCGGCCAGTTCATGATCTGCACCGCCTGCGGCCCGTGGCTGTAGCGCAGCAGCTGACCGTCCACGTCCAGGGTCAGGTTCAGAATGGTGTTATCCATTCGCACGGTGCGAACCGTCACCTTGAAGGATGGCGTGGTTGCGCCGTTAGCAAAGAAGGCGTCGCGAATCGACTGGGCCTGCTGGAACGGTCTCAGCAGCCCTTCGCTTCCCGGCAGCGTTTTCCCGTCGATGCCCGGCATAAAGCGCCAGTTGGCCTGGGTGGTGTCCACTTTGCTGGTCAGGTTATCGCGAAAGAAGGTATCCATCAGTCCGGTCCCCGGCGCAAACATGCGCGCGAGATCGTCAGGGGTGACCTCGGTGCTGGCGCTGCGCACCAGCGGGTAGCGACCGGCAATCGCCTGACGGCAGAACCCGCCCACCTCAACGTTAATGCGCTTACGCACGTTTTCCAGATCGCGACGCTGGGTATCGCTGCTGGCGCCTACCGCCATGTTGCTGAACATGGTTTGCAGCCCGCCCGGCAGACGACCGGCGCTGGCCTGCAGGCGGCTGATCGCCTCCCCGCCCGGCGCAGGCATGCCGCTGTTGGCCGCATCCTGAACGGCAGTCAGGTAGCGATAGAGTTCATCCACTTGCTTGAGAAAATCATCAAACACGATGGTCTTTCCGCCCTTCTCCAGCGGCTGCGCCAGCTCAATCATCGGCGCATAGTGGTCGGTCACCAGCTGTTCCGGAGCCTGCGTAACCACCGCGGCCTGCGTCGGTGCAGCGTCGTTGTTGCTGAACAGGGCTTCCAGCGTACGGGTGGCGCGGTTGCTTTGATCCTGCGCTTTACCCGCATCTTCCGGCGCTGGCGCATTGCGTGACAGCGTCAGGACCTGGCTCAGGTTCTGCACCAGACGGCGCAGCGGCGAGTTGGCGCCGGAGAGCAGGCGCGCGGTGTTGATGCGCTGGGAAAGGTCGGCGCTGTTATTGAGCTGGATGTCGGCGAGGAAGCGATCCCAGTTGGCGATAAAGTCGCGCATATAGAGCTGGCGCACGGCGTTATCGATCTGCTGCTTATCTTCCTGCGCGGTGGCGGCCCCCAGCACCCAGGCGTCGTCCTCGTGCAGCGCCGTAGTGACGCTGTCAATCTGGCCGTTAAAGCTTTTCCAGTAGCCGTCCGGCGTATAGAGACCCGGTACGCCCTCGCTCACCGGCTTGCCGCTTTTGCGCGAAAACACCAGCTCGCTCTGCGGTCCGCCAAGGTCGGAAAGGGAGACCGGCTTCAGGTTGTCATCATGTTCCAGCAGGCGCTTGAGGCGGCCATAGACGCGCGTGGAAAGCGGCTGCTGGTTGATCATCGCTCTTTCGCGTGCGACCAGGGATTCGTCCTGCGCGTACGGCGAGGCCTGAATCTTCGGCTCCAGCAGCTGCGTCAGATGCCATTCAAGCTGCTGCAGCTGCGCCTTCGTGACGTTCTGCGGCAGGTTACGCTGCAGGTTGAGCATCACCCATGAATGCAGGAATTTGCCGTCATAGTGTTTCGGCTGATACAGCATCTGATAGGCTTTCAGCGCTTCATAGCTGTATTCCACATCGCTGCCGTTGTCGTTGCGCAGCCAGGTGGTGATGTGCATGGCGACGGCAGGCAGCAGCATCTGATCCAGCGCTTTCTGGTACAGGGACTGGGAGGCGTCGCTAACGTCATCCCCGCGATAAAGCCCCATGCGGCGGGAGATCGGCGGATCGTTGACATCAAAGGCGTCGCTTTTCGGCAGATCCACCAGGCTATTCAGCAGCGGCAGCAGTTCGAACAGGTCACGCTGGGTCTGGTTCTGTAAGGCCTTGCTCTGCTGGTCGAGCAGCGGAACCTTCGCATCCACTTCTTCCAGGTAGGCCTTGTTTTTGGCATAGCTGGTGAGCCACAGTCCACCCAGGATCGCGAGCAGAGCCAGCAGCGCCGCATAGCCAGACCAGATCACGGCCCGGTTGCGCAGCTCCCACCAGCGGTTTTCTCCGGCGATCCCGGCTTCCTGGAAGATGACGTTTTGCAGCAGGTTCTTGATGAAGAAACTCTGGCCTTTTGCGCCCGGGATTGGCGATTCTTTGCTGACCGAATCCCAGTTATCGCTCTCTGCCCCTTCCGGCAGCGACAGCGCGCGGTTCAGTTCGCCCATCACGCGGTCGAACGGCATGCCTTCCTGCGTCCCGCTGGCGAAGTAGATCCCGCGCGGAGAGAACTCGGTTTCGAAGTTCGAGCGGGCGAAGACCGTGCTCAGGTAATCTGCCAGCAGCGGACGCAGCGCGGCGAACTCCTGCGGGAAAAGATACGCTTCGGCGCGGGTCTTCGCGTCATGCTCTTTGAGCATGGTTTCCGGCAGCCCGGCGTCGAGGCGCTGCTGCAGCAGAGAAAACTCCTGCTGGAAATTGCCCATCAGGTCGTAATCGGCGTGTTTGGTTTGTTCCCACGGCAGCGTGAAGCCCCAGATCTGGTCGCGCTGCGCTTTATCGTAGTCGGCAAACCAGGCGCGGAAGCCTTTGAGCAGGTCGGCCTTGGTCACCATCACGTAGACCGGGAAGCGAATCCCCAGCTGTTCATGCAGCTCGGACAGACGCTGGCGCAGGTTCACCGCCTGCTGGCGGGACGCCTCGGCGGACTGGGTGAGCAGGTCAGAAATGCTGATGGTGACGATCACACCGTTGATCGGCTGGCGGCGGCGATACTTGCGCAGTAACCCCATGAACTGCAGCCATTCCCCGGCGTCCTGCACCTGCTCGCTCTCCTGGGTGGTATAGCGACCCGCGGTGTCCAGCAGCACGGCCTCGTTGGTAAACCACCAGTCGCAGTTACGCGTGCCGCCAATGCCGCGCAGGGCGGTCTTACCGAAACGGTCGGCCAGCGGGAACTGCAGCCCGGAGTTGACCAGCGCCGTGGTTTTACCGGAACCCGGCGCGCCGATAATGACGTACCACGGCAGCTGATAGAGATATTGCGTGCTGAAGCGCTGCGTCCACTGGGCGCCCTGTCCCGCCTTGCTGAAGTGCGCTTTTTTCAGCATCTGCGCGGCTTCATCAAAACGGCTGGCGAGGATCTGCTCCTCGTTGTTCAGTCGCTTCTGCGGATCCGCCGCTTCCGGGCTGGTGGTGTTCTCATTGAGCTTGTCCATCAGCTTGCGGTTCAGCCAGGCGTTATAAAGACGCGGCAGAATGTGGCCCTGCGCCCACAACAGATAGACCACGGCGATACTGATGATGCGGTTCTGTTCAGATTCAAGCGGCCGGGTGTCCACGATGGACAACAGCGGGCCAATCATCCAGATCACCGCCGCCAGCGCCGTGACGCCGAGGAAGCTCCACAGAATGCGGTTAGTCAGTATGGAAAGAAGAGTCGTCAGCATTCCTTAGTTTCCTTGCGGCAATCCGTTCAGCTCGGCCTGGGTATTTTCAGGCGACACCAGCAGAGTAATTTCCACACGGCGGTTACGGGCGCGGTTTTCAGGCGTCGTGTTCGGCGCCACCGGGTTAATCTCGCCCCGCCCTTCCGCTTTCACGCGGCCAGGCTGAGAGAGGCTTCCCTGCAGCATTTTCTGTACCGAGCGGGCGCGTTCCAGAGAGAGTTCATAGTTAGAGGCAAAGCGCGCGCTGCGGATCGGCACGTTGTCGCTGTAGCCCACCACCAGAATTTTGCCGCTCACGTTATTCATTGCCTGCGCGATGCGGTGGATGACCGGTTCATAGCGGTCGCGCACGACGGTCGAGGCAGAGGCAAACAGCCCGTCGCCTTTCAGGATAACCACGCTGCGATCCGCTTCGTCTTTCACCGCGACGAGGCCAGCCTCGATCTCCGGCTTCAGGAAGCCGCGCAGGTTTAGCACTGCCGGAAGCTGACGCGCCGGTTGCTGAATAGTGGTTTCCGGCAGCTGGGACTGGTAAATCTTCGCCAGCACCGGGTTGGTGCTGTCGCCAAGACGCCAGTTGAGCACGATATAAAACAGACAGGCGATAAACCCGGCCAGCGCCACGCAGGCCCAGAGAGGAACCATCGGCCGCCAGAGCTTGCGCAGCACCGGGCGATCTTCCGGATGGGGAGAAAGCGGCGCCGGATAGCTGCCGCGCACGCCGCGGATCATCTGCCACAGCCGCTGCTTGATGGTCTCAAGATGGGTGCGGCCATTGTCCAGCACCCGATAGCGTCCTTCGAAGCCGAGCAGCAGGCAGTAGTTGATCATCTCCAGCAGCAGAATGTGCTCGCGCGGGTTTTGCGACAGGCGCGCCAGCAGCTGGAAGAACTTCTCGCCGCCCCAGGTTTCGTTATGGAACGTCACCAGCAGGCCGTTGCTCGACCAGACCCCGCTGCTGCCCCAGGGGGTGAGCGCGGCGGCTTCATCAAGCGCCGTACAGAGGCAGTAGCGTGCCCCGACGATCACTTCGTAGGGCAGCCCCGCCTGCTGACAGCGGACTTCGAAACGGCGAATTTCATCGATCAGGCGCTGGCGTAACGCCACCTGATCGTCGTGCGATACCGAATGACGGATCTGCGGAATCGCATTGAGCAGCGGATTGGCGGCCGCCACCAGCTGATTGTTGCTACTGGCCCCGGTGAACGCGGCATCGCTGCCGGTATCCTGTCGTTCCTGCATATTAAGCGCTCGCTTTATTATTCTGTCGGGCTACGGATGGCCCAAAACTCCATATCCAGCCCCGGGAACTCCCCCGCAAGGTGCAGGGCGAATGCGCCGGACTTATCCATCTCGTGCCACAGCTCGCTGCCCTTCTCGAGCTCAAAGTAGCTGTAGCCGGCATGCCACGGGATCTGCGGCGGTGCAACCGGCATGGCGCGCAGCATAATGCCCGGCAGCTGAAGCTGAACCAGATCGCGGATTTTCGACACCGGTGCGACCTTCATCTGCGCCGGGAAATGGGTTTGCAGGTGTTCGCCCGGCACGTTGGCTTTGACCGCCAGCACGAAGCCGAACTCACGCACCATGCTGGTTTCAGGCACCGTGGCGATGTTGAGGCCGTGAGAGCGCTCGTTAAGCGGCAGCTGGATAGCGTGGTCTTCCATCACCAGCGACAGCCCCTGACGCAGCATCAGCATCAGCTTGCTGAAGCAGTTCGCCAGATCGTCATGATCGTAAATCGGCAGCACGCTTTCGGCGGTACGCTGCGACGTCCAGGTGGCGAGCTCGGTGGCAAACGGCAGCCAGCTGCGCCAGAGGGTTTCCGGGTGCAGCAGCGGGAGGGTTTTTAAATGAGACACCTCGCCCAGATGACGGTTAACCAGCGACAGCAGCGTAAACTCGATCAGTTCAGAGGTGTTAAAGCGGCCGGGCTGGCGCAAACGGCCGCCAATCTGCTGGCTGCGCTGCACCAGTAAGCCGTGCAGATCGTTGATCATGCTGTAGATCTGCGGGCTGTTATTGGCATTGAGCATCGGCGGGATGTAGGTGTTGTCGAGCCGCACGTGGTTGTCGTTACGCTTCTCGGTCACAAACGCCACGCCGATGGCGGTCCACTCCGCCGTGAGGTCTTTTTCGAGCATCAGGGTCAGACGCAGGCGGCCAAACTGGACGGTAGCATCCCCCACCGACATGGCGTTATCGTCCTCCACCTCCTGCTCGAACGCGATAAAGCGCGCCAGCGAGGATGGCTCTTCGCTGAAAATCACCTCTTCTCTCTCGCCACGACGAACCGGCAGTGCGAGCACCACCTTTTCGTTGGTGAGATTGTCAGGAATTTTCAGCGGTACAGGACCGTTGCGCCCGTTGCGCACCTGGAAAAAGGTGCCGTCCGGCAGCAGCCCACTGCAGTAGCTCAGGGCAATGCATCCCTGACGAAGCATCGCTTCATCCAGTTCAACGTCGAGAAAGCCCCAGAGATACGATCGCTGCAGCGCGCCCCATTCACGAACATGGTTGAGCAGATAGCTTTCAGTCCGCTGAAAATGGTGTGGACGCAGGAACATGCCTTCGGTCCAGACGACCTTTTCTGCTTTCGTCATGATGATGTGTTTCCTGTTTAGAAGCGCGTTACTGGCTGATGACCCGAATGCCGTTCACGTCGAGAAAAACGTTGGCCTGAAGTTCATCGGCGGACCATTTCCAGAACTGGTAGATATGATTTTCGCCAGGCACGGGCAGAGGGAGTGAAACGCGCCATTTTTTGCCATCCAGCACCTGGTACTCCGCCATCACGCCGATGTAGCGAGCCTCCGGCGAGCTTTGCCCGCTGAGAGTTTTTGACAGCTGTCCCGGCATCAGGAAGAACACATCGCTGTTCAGCAGATTCGCGCCAAGCGTGGCTGACGCGTTGTTCTGCAGGGAGTAGAAGTCGCTGGACATGAAATCCGCATCGGATTTCAGCAACAGCACCCGAACCTTAAGCGGCGCAGATTCATTGATTTGTGGATGAGCCTGAAACTGCAGATTGTAGCGGGAGGGGTCGCTGTGTGAAGACGACGAACAACCACCGATCAGCGCGAAAATCATCGCGTAAAAGAATAACCACAGCCTATGAAAATTTTTATTATTCATAAAAATGCGCTCATGAAAGCCGTTTAGTTCAGGATCCAGGTACCGTTAGCGCTGTCTTTGCAGGCTTTGCTGTTGCCGTCGACATCGACACAGGTCGCTTTTTTACGCGTCTTATGGCGAATGGCCTGTTTACGCACGGCGGCATCGTACTGGTCGGCCTTGATAACGGCGCGCATCGGAACGTAACCAATCAGCTGCTCGTTGCCTTCATCGGCAAGCGCCATCCAGTAGTGTTCAACCTGACCCAGCACCACGTACGTTTTTCCGGTATCAAGAGTGCGGATAACTTTACCGCCGAAGTCAGGACGGCTCATCAGAGAGGCCGGATACATGGCACGATACGGCTCGTTAACCGGCGTGAACTCCGTCGGCGCCGTCACGGCGTGACGGTGGGTTAAGGTGACGCCGTTGACCTGGCTGGTCTCGATCGTATCGTCGTTAATCACAGGTTTCTGCGGTGCTTTACAGCCCGCCACCGCCATTACAAACAGAAGTGAAAACAGTACGCGCATTTTCATATGCTTTTCCGTAGCGATATTTCGATGATGGAGATAAGGGGATGAAGTTTGACTTAAGTGCTATTGTTAAAATAGCCAGGATATTTTCGGGGCGTTACTACTTTAAGGGCATAGCTACCGCACGAGCCTTTAAGAATAAGGCCCAGTGTCTTCCTGACATATTTTGACAAACGGTAAACAAGTTTACATGAGCTTCGTATCAATTCAATATTTACCGCCGCGTAACTGTTGGTAAATGAAGCAGTCGGAAAATTATAGGATTAATCCTATGATAAAAAACGATATGGCCCACCCTTTCTTATTTCTCCACCACAAAACTACATAACATCATGTTTTATCTATTAAAAAACACAAAAGAGAACCACTTTCATTAACGCAATCACGCTATTATCGCCACTACCATAATTAGTAGAATTCGCGTTTTTTTGATGTCAAATGAATATATCCCTGATGAATTATTTGTTGCACTAACAGGGTATCTTTAATATTGAAGACGCTTCATCGCCTGGGTGCGAATATTTCACTTATGCAGAAAAATGTTAATTTCATGCCGCAAAAAAAGCGTATATTTTAGGCCGTAATAATTCCACTGCCAGGTATACCTTATATCTATTATTCATTAAGCGTGAGTAAACCTTCCTGCCATTCTCTCAAATGAAAAATGCCTCCAGCAGCCCGCGAGCCGCGAATCGTGGCGATATCTCCAGCGCAACAGCTTCATTCGATGTTTTACTGGCGCTACATACTTTCCTGCTCACTGCCATCTATCTCGCCTACCGGACGATAGATAAGATTTATTATTAAAATGATAAATATTCGTTATAATTTCTTTAAATATTTAAACACCAGACCAGATAAATTACTGTAATAAAAAGAGTTTGCGTTAAGGCATTTTCCCGTTCCGTATGTGCGTTACCATCCGGCCGTCATTGCTTTCACCTATTGCTCTCGTCAGTGATTTTTTGAGCTCAGGCGTTGTGTGATCGAACAAATCAGGAGTGGGTATGAACAAGAAAAGACGCTCGGTGCCAGGCATCAGACACTATGACGGCCCTGCCGGCGGTTGGGGCGCATTGAAAGCGACGGCCATTGCGGTACGCACCCAAATGGATACCTTTGACGCCCCGGCGACGCTGCTGCGCACCAACCAGCCTGACGGCTTTGACTGCCCGGGCTGCGCGTGGCCTGATAAAGAACACAAATCGACGTTCCAGTTCTGCGAGAACGGCGCCAAAGCGGTGACCTGGGAAGCGACCAGCAAACGCGTCACCCCCGCGTTTCTGGCCGCAAACACTGTCTCCTCGCTGCTGGCAAAATCGGACTTTGAGCTGGAAGGCTACGGGCGGCTGACGCATCCCCTGCGCTATGACCGTGCGAGCGACACCTTCCGTCCCGTCGACTGGGACGAGGCGTTTCAACGCATCGGCGAAGTACTGCGCGGGCTCAAACCGGACCAGGTCGAGTTCTATACCTCCGGACGCGCCTCTAACGAAGCGGCGTATCTGTTCCAGCTGTTCGCCCGCGAATACGGCACCAATAACTTCCCCGACTGCTCAAATATGTGTCACGAGGCCACCAGCGTCGGTTTGCCCCGTTCGATTGGCATCGGGAAAGGGACCGTCTCGCTGGACGACTTCGACAAGACGGAGCTGGTGATCTCCATCGGCCATAACCCCGGTACGAACCATCCGCGAATGATGGGGACCCTCCATGAGCTGGCCCGCCGCAACGTGCCGATTATCGTCTTTAACCCGCTGCGCGAGCGCGCGCTGGAACGTTTTGCGGACCCGCAAAGCGTGATTGAAATGGCGACCTACGGCTCCACGGATATCGCTTCGACCTATTTCCAGGTGAAGGCCGGGGGCGATGCCGCCGCGCTGAAAGGGATTGCCAAACACCTGCTGGAAATGGAGTCCGAACGCGGGGACGTGCTCGATCGCGCGTTTATTGCCGAACACACCCAGGGCTTTGAGGACTTTGCCGCCGATATCGCGCAAACCCGCTGGGACGAGATCGAACGCGAGTCAGGTCTCAGTCAGGCGGCGCTCAAGCAGGTGGCAGAGGCGTATGCGAAATCGAATGCCACCATCATCACCTACGGGATGGGCATTACCCAGCACAACAAAGGGACGGCCAACGTCCGCCTGATCGCTGATCTGCTGCTGATGCGCGGGAATATCGGCAAGCCCGGCGCGGGAATATGCCCGCTGCGCGGTCACTCAAACGTGCAGGGGAACCGTACCGTCGGGATTAGCGAGAAACCCACGCCGGCCTTCCTGAACAGTCTGAAGGATGTATTCGGCTTTGAGCCACCGTCTCACCACGGCCATGACGCGGTGCAGGCCACGCAGGCGATGATCGACGGCCGCGCAAAAGCGCTCATTTGCCTCGGCGGTAATTTTGCGGTGGCGATGCCCGATCATGAACGTGGCTTTCCGGCCATGGGCTCCCTCGATTTGAGCGTTCACGTCGGGACCAAGCTGAACCGTACTCATCTGCTGGTGGGCAAAGAGACCTTTATTTTCCCGTGTCTTGGCCGTACCGAGCTGGATGTTCAGGCCACCGGCCGCCAGTCCATTACCGTCGAAGACTCGATGTCGATGGTCCATGCCTCATCCGGCAAGCTAAAACCCGCCTCGCCGTTGCTTCGGTCAGAACCCGCTATCGTCGCGGGCATGGCGAAAGCCACCCTGCCGGATACCCGCGTAGACTGGATGACGCTGGTTGAGGATTACGACCGCATCCGCGATCTGATCGAGCAGACCATTCCGGGCTTTGAGAACTACAACGCGCGGATCCGCGTTCCCGGCGGCTTCCGTATGCCGCTGCCGCCAACGCAACGTCTCTGGCCAACGGCGACGGGAAAAGCGATGTTCTCGGTCTTCGACGGCGTACACGAGAACGTCAGCGGTGAAGGTGAGCACGTTCTGCGCCTGATCACGCTGCGCAGCCACGACCAGTACAACACCACCATTTACGCCCTGGATGACCGCTACCGTGGCGTGTTTGGCCGTCGCGACGTGCTGTTTATGAACGAAGACGATATGGCGCAGTCAGGGCTGGAACACGGCGACCGCGTGGATATCGAAACCGCCCTGCCCGGCAACGGACAGCGTCTGGAAGACATTACCGTGGTGGCGTACAACATCGCGCCGGGGACCGTCGGGGCCTATTATCCGGAAGCCAACGTGCTGGTACCGCTTGATTATCTGGATAAGGACAGCGGTACGCCGTCGTATAAATCCGTTCCGGTTCGCATCACCCTGCGCTCAAAAGAGATCCGCATGCTGTAAGGCTGTTCGCGCAGAGAAAAAGATGGATATTAAACAGTTAAAATATTTAATCGCGCTCGACGAGACCCGCCATTTTGGCAAGGCGGCCTCGCAGTGCAACATCACCCAGCCGACCCTCTCCATGCGCATCCGCAGCCTGGAAGAGGAGCTGGGGCTGGTGCTGATTGTGCGCGGGCAGCGCTTTGAAGGGTTTACGCCGGAGGGTGAACGCATCCTCGCATGGGCCCGCGCGCTGCTGGCCGCGCATGACGGGCTACAGGCGGAAGCCGCGCTGTGCAAAGGCCAGGTGGTGGGAGAACTCCGTCTGGGGATGGTGCCGCTGGCGAGTGTGGATCCGATGATCTTTATTCGCCTGCTGACGCAAAAATACCCGGAGCTGACCTATAGCCTCTATTCCATGTCCTCCGCGCAGATTGCCGACGGCGTCAGCCGCAATCAGCTTGAACTGGGGATTTGCTATCTCAACAGCATCGACACCAGCCAGTTCGATATTATCCAGCTTCCTAAAACGAAGATGGGCCTGCTGCACGACGTCCGCCATTTCCAGTTCGGCCAGGAGAGATTGACCTGGCGCGACCTGACGGATTTTCCGCTGGGGTTCCTGACCAAAGGGATGCATTACCGGGCGCATATGGAGGCCAGCTTTAAGTCTGCTGGCATTGAACCGAGGTCCGTTTTCGAGAGCGACTCCACGTTCCAGATCATTCAGGCGGTGCAAAGCGGCGTATGCTGCGCCGTGATGCCGCTGAACAACGGACTGGAAGATCTGAACAGCCATTTCAGGATTGTCCCCATCGCCGATGCGAACATTGAGGCCCCTGTCGGCCTGATTATGCGCAGGCAAAAACCGGTCTCCTCGCTGGCGCTGCGCTGCTTTACCGACGCGCAGGAGATTTATCACGCCAGCAATGAGGCGTAGGCCTGACGCGTCACGACGCTAAACCCCTCAATCAGTACCGCGTCGCAAACGGCCCGGTGTTCCGGCAAACTCACCAGCGCGTGGAGCGCATCGCGAAGGGCGTTCAGGGTGTCAGGCGAAGTGTGGGGCGAGGTAATGAGCGGCAGCCCTGGCGTCAGCGGGGTACGGTCAATGACAGCCAGCCCCGTCAGACCTTCCGGTTCGTGACGCTGCAGCAGTGCCCAGGTGACACAGTCGATGGCCGCGATATCCCCTGCTCCGCGTTTGACATCCTTCAGCGACTGGCGATGGCTGCCGCTAAAGGACGTTTGCGCGAAAAACGGACCGTCCGCCGCCAGAGCCGCTATTTTTTTTCGCAGCGCATTGTAGCCGGACTGCGAGTCCGCAGAGTTACAGACCGCCCGTCGGCCGCGAAAATCCGCCAGCGTGAGATGCCGATCCGCCTCCCGCACCACCAGAAAGCTGCGGTACTGGATCCCTTCGCAGCCCGGGGCCGCGTAGTGAAAACAGCCGACAACCTGCACGTCCGGAAGCTGCGTGACCAGCGGGTAACCGCAGGTCTGGCTGAGGATAAGCCCGGGCTGTTGCCAGTGCGTGAGCAGATCGGACTCCGGCCCGTCGGGGACATCATCGACGGGCACACCGCGTGCGGCCAGCAGCCCCTTTACCGCCAGCCAGAGCGCGCGCGTGTCGGCGCGATCCACCGCATACATGGGAAACGCCAGCAGGTTACTCATACCCTTCCCCCTGTTGCTTTCCGGGGTGAACGGTGACGTCGACGGGACTGCTCCAGAACCGGCGCAGCCATTCACCGTAGCCCCTGACCAGAAAACCGCGGTTTCGCTCCCGGTACGCCTCCCGGTTTTGCTGGTAGATCGCCTTCAGTCCGTACCACGGCACGCCCGGTAGATCATGATGTACTGAATGATAGTTGAGATTTAAAAACAAGATCCGCCAGAACAGCCCGGCCTCGTTAATGACGGAGCGCGCCAGCGGATCGTCCGCCGCACGATGTTCGAAAAACGATCGTACCTTGGTCAGCGCCAGCGCCGGATAGCTGACCGCCAGCACAAACCAGACGGGTGAAAAACCGACGTGCGTCATCCAGGCGAAGAGTGCCGCCAGCAGCGTGATGTGAACCAGCCACATCGTCATCGCCCGCAGGTGAAGATGACGAAACGCCGCCACGGCGCTGCCCAGCGTCTGGACGATATCCAGCAGCGGCGCCAGCAGAAGCCGCCCGGCAAAGGTATTACGGGCCCGAATCAGGCGCTTCTGCCAGGGGGGAAAGCGCGCCCAGCTTGCCTCGGTAAAATAGTACGACTCCGGGTCATCCACCGGATGGGTCAGGCTATCGTACCGATGGTGGGCCAGATGGGAATCCCGGTACAGGCCGTACGGGTACCAGACCGCCAGCGGGAGCGTGCCGAACAGCTGGTTAAGCCAGGCAAAACGGGTGGGATGCCCGTGGATCAGCTCATGCTGCAACGACATATACCAGGCGGTAAACCCGATGAGCAGCAGCGTGGCGGGCAGCAGGCCGAGCGTTTGCCAGAACGCCAGCGTGGCAAACCAGCCCGCATAAATCGTGAACATTAACAGCCAGGTGGGCAGTTCGCTTCGCCACAAGAAACCCGACGCGAGGCGGTGGATTTGATTGCGTTGTTGTGGATGTAAATAGAGGGAGCTTCGTTTACCCATTCCTTCAGACGCCGTTTCGCCAGAGACAGAGCCCTGAAGATCGGGGATAACGCCTGAAATAACAAAGAACTTAAATCGCTTTGCTTTGCCAGAAACACAGAGCGCACGCGTCGCTTGACTTATTATGTATTAAAGGTACTTTTCAGGACATGAAGAAGATCCTGATTATCGTTCCCGACGGCGGCATGCTGTTTGAAGCCGCCGGTATCGCCGACATTCTGATGCAGGCCAACCGGCTGCATCCGGAAGGGCTTGCGCAGCCCCGCTACCGGATTATCATCGCCACCACGCAGCCTCACCAGGTGATCCACGGCCAGTCCGGTCTGAACCTGCTGGCGGACTATCGGCTTCCGGAGCTGGATCCGCGCGAACCGCTGGACACCATTATCATCACCGGACGCGGTATGAACGAGCAGGAGAGCATAGCCGTAGTCGACTGGCTGCACCTCGCTGCGCCGCACGCCCGACGGATCGCCTCTATCTGCGGCGGCGCGATGCTGCTGGCCCAGACCGGCTTGCTGGACGGTCGTCGCGCCACCACCCACTGGCGGCTGCTGGAGACCATGCAAGCCCAGTACCCGTCAATCCAGGTTGAAGGCGGCCCACTCTACATTCAGGACGGCCCCATCTGGACCTCCGGCGGCGTGAGTTCCGGGTTCGACCTGACCCTGGCGCTGGTGGAGGACGACTACGGATTTACCCTCGCACGCGACGTGGCGCAGGATATGGTGATGTATCTGCGACGTCCCGGCGGACAGCTGCAGTTCAGCCGCTACAGCCTGCAGCAGCCCGGCACAGCAGGGCCGATAGGCGAGGTGCAAAGCTGGATCCTGCAGAACCTCACCGCCGATCTGTGCGTGGAGAACCTGGCCGAGAAAGCGGCGATGAGCCCGCGTAACTTCACCCGCGTGTTTACCCGCGAGGCCGGGGTCTCGCCTGCCCGCTACGTGACCGAAGCGCGTCTGGCCGCCGCCCGCCAACTGCTTGAACAGACCCGCGATCCCCTTGAACGCGTTGCTGAGCAAAGCGGCTTTGGCACCAGCATTAACTTGCGCCGCATCTTTGAGAAACAGCTTCACCTCACGCCCGGCGAATACCGCCAGCGCTTTCATTGCCGCAAGATGGCGTAATCTGATCCTTTTTTGTCGTTTACGCCAACCGGCCCGACGCCTACAGTGACTCCAGACAACAGAAGATAAGGAGTGCACCATGGTTAAGGTCGGTATTAACGGTTTCGGCCGTATCGGACGTAATGTCCTGCGCGCGGCGCTGGGCAACCCGGCGCTTCAGATTGTGGCCATCAACGATCTGACAGACAGTAAAACCCTCGCCCATCTGCTGAAACATGATTCCCTTCTGGGCAAGCTGCCCGCGCCCGTTGAAGCGGCTGACGGCGCGCTGCAGGTAGACGGCCAGCGGATCGCCGTATTTAGCGAACGCGATCCGGCGAATATCCCGTGGCGTGATGCCGGGGTAGACGTGGTGATTGAAGCTACCGGCTTCTTCACTGAACGGGAGAAAGCGGCGGTGCATATCACCCACGGCGGCGCTAAGCGCGTCATCATTTCCGCTCCCGCGAAAAACGACGACCTGACGATTGTGATGGGCGTCAACCATGACCAGTACGATCCCGCCCGGCACGCGGTGGTGAGCAACGGGAGTTGCACCACGAACGGTCTGGCACCAGCCGCTCAGGTGCTGCACCAGCAGTTCGGGATTGAGCATGGCCTGATGAACACGACGCACGCCTACACCAACAGCCAGGCGCTGCACGATCAGCCAGAAAAAGATCTGCGCGGTGCACGCGCGGCGGCGCTGTCGATTGTGCCCTACTCCAGCGGCGCGGCGAAAGCGCTGGGGAAAGTGATCCCCTCCCTGGACGGCAAGCTGACCGGGTACTCCCTGCGCGTGCCGGTGCCGGTGGTATCGATTGTCGATTTAACCGTGACGCTGAGCCGCAACGTGACCGCCGAAGAGGTGAATGACGCGTTCCGCAACGCGGCCGCCAGCGGCCCCCTGAAAGATATCCTGGGCTATAGCGATGAACCGCTGGTCTCCAGCGATTACCAGGGCGACCCGCGTTCGTCAATTATCGACGGGCTTTCCACGCTGGTCATTGGCGGAAACATGGTGAAGATCCTGGCGTGGTATGACAACGAATGGGGCTTCTCTAACCGCCTGGTGGATCTGGCGGTGCTGATGGATAAGAAAGGGCTGTAAGCCTGAGGCCGGGTGGCGCGAACGCTCACCCGGCTAAAAAATCACTCCGCTTTCACTTTCACACCCATGAACACAATCACCATCGCCGTCACCAGCAGGAAACCGCTGCCCGCGAACACGCCGCTGGCACCGTTAAGATCAAACACTGCCCCACCTCCGGCCGCACCGGCGCTTATCGCCAGCTGGATTGAGGCCACCAGCAGCCCCCCTGCACTTTCGGCTTCATCCGGAACGGTGGTCGCAAGCCAGGTGGACCAGCCCACCGGAACCAGGCCAAATGCGAAGCCCCACAGCGCAACCAGCAGCCCGTCCAGCATGGCCAGATGACCAAAGGCGACCATCATGAGCGCGAGAACGCCCATCGCAAACGGCACCAGCGCCAGCGTCAGGCGCAGATTACGTGCCAGCAGATGCCCGGCCACGGAGGTGCCCACAAAGTTGGCGATACCAAAGCCCAGCAGGATCAGTGAAATGGTCTCCACGCTCGCCTGGCCCACCGTCTCCAGGAACGGACGCAGGTAGGTAAAGAAAGCGAAATGGCCGCTGAAGATCAGGATGGTTGCCAGCATGCCGCCGATCATCCCCGGACGGCGCAGCACGCGGAACAGCGTACTCAGGCTACCGCTGCTCTCCGGCTTCATGGACGGCAGCACCCAGAGCTGCCACAGCAGCGCCAGCATGCTCGGCAGAATGCAGAGTACAAAGACGTTGCGCCAGCCGATCAGGCTGCCCAGATAGCTGCCCAGCGGCGCCGCGACTACCGTGGCAATCGATACGCTGGAGAAGATCACCGCCAGCGCTTTCGGCACTTTATCTGCCGGAACCAGACGCATCGTCGTGGCCGTCGACATCGCCCAGAATCCCCCGATCGCTATCCCCAGAAGCAGGCGCCCCATCAGCAGGACGTGCAGATTGGGCGCAAAGGCCACCAGCAGGCTGGAGATAATTTGCAGAACCGAGAAAAACATCAGAACCCAGCGGCGGTCGATACTCTTGGTTGCCGGGGTGATCAGCAGTCCGGTGACCAGCGCCACCAGCGCGGTGGCGGTGACAGCTTGTCCAGCCATCCCCTCGGTAACGCCCAGGCTCGCGGCCATGGGGGTTAACAAGCTGGCGGGCAGAAATTCGGCCGTAATCAAACCAAATACCCCCAACCCCAGTGAATAGACGGCCCGCCAGGCGGGTTTTGCAGGCGCTACCGCCTCGCTCGCCGCGACACATGAACTCATCTGTTGATCTCCCGTTATAAAAATGTGACTAGTGTCGCAAAAGAATAGAAGGTTCACCCTGGACGATCTATGACATATAATCTCCACTTATTGATTATTCGTCCGGAGTTGCGCCATGACCGTACAGTCACCCGATTTGATCAGCGAACTTTTACGCGGCATGCGCCTGTCAGGCGTGAAATACCGGCGGATTGAAGCCAGTGCGCCATTTGGCGTCGCGTTTCATCAGGCTCCCGGCAGGGCGCAGTTTCATTTTGTGAGCCACGGTAGCGCCCTGTTGCGCATGGAGAGCGGTGCAACGTTCGAACTGAGCGGTGGCGACGCCCTCTTTATTCCCGGCGGGAATTCCCATGCCCTGCTCTCTGACGAACAGGCCACCCTTACTCCTGTCAACGCCTTTCCGAGCGAGCCTATCTGCAGCTCGGTCTGTGCTATCACCTGCGAGCCCTGCCCGGAGAGCGAGAACACCCTTATCTTTAGCGGATGCATGGATTTTGAGCTGGGCGGCATGCAGCCGCTGATCAAGGCGATGCCGGAAGTGATGATGGTCAGCCGGCTGATGTCCACCTGGCCGGAAATTCATCCGCTGCTGGCGGCGATGGAGCGGGAATCCGCGGCGCGTCAGGCCGGGTATGCCGGGATCCTTGCGCGGCTGGCCGACGTGGTGGCGGCATTAATTGTGCGGGGCTGGGTTGAAGGCGGCTGTGGCAAAGCCACCGGCTGGGTGCAGGTGCTGCGCGACCCGCGCCTGAGCCGGGCCATTTACGCCATGCACCAGCAGCCAGGCCTGAACTGGAGCGTGGCGGATCTGGCAAAAGAAGCCGGGACTTCCCGATCCGTTTTCGCGGAACGGTTTCTCGCGGCGACGGGAACGACCCCGGCAAAATATCTCAGCGAGCTGAGAATGCGGCTGGCCATTCAGTATATTCGTCATGAAAACCAGCCCATTGAAACGGTCGCGCTGCGGCTGGGATATGGCTCTCTGGCGGCATTTAGCCGGGCGTTTAAGCGCATCATTGGCCATGCGCCGGGCACGCTGCGGGAAGCCAGCCAGACCGCGGAAGAGGTCTGAAAGCGCGGCAATATTTAACGCGAAGCGGGCAATATTCGTCTAAGGTTTTCAGGTGATTGACAACAGCGGTCACGCTGTTTAGTGAAGACAGGAGACGAACTGATGATAAGACCTCGTACACTACGCCCCGCGTTTTTGCCCCTTGCGTTAGGCGGCGCGCTGCTCGGCGTAACGACACTGGGCTATGCCGACGATAACCCCGCAACCCAGACAACCTCACCCGATATTTTACTTGGCCCTCTGTTTAACGATGTGCAGAGCGCCAAACTGTTTCCCGATCAGAAAACCTTTGCGGATGCTGTCCCCAAAAGCGACCCGCTGATGATTCTGGCGGACTACCGGATGCAGCATACGCAGTCCAGCTTTGACTTACGCCACTTTGTCGAGATGAACTTTACGCTCCCTGCGGAAGGGGAAAAATACGTTCCGCCTGCTGGACAAAGTTTACGTGAGCACATTGACGATCTCTGGCCCGTACTGACGCGCACTACCGATAAAGCCAGCAACAAATGGGATTCCCTTCTGCCGTTACCGAAGCCCTACGTTGTGCCCGGCGGACGTTTCCGCGAGGTCTACTACTGGGACAGCTATTTCACCATGCTGGGCCTGGCTGAGAGCGATCATTGGGACAAAATCAGCGACATGGTGGATAACTTTGCGTATGAGATCGACACCTTCGGCCACATTCCCAACGGCAACCGCAGCTATTACCTGAGCCGCTCCCAGCCGCCGTTTTTCTCACTGATGGTTGAACTGCTGGCGACCCATGACAGCGACGCGCTGAAGAAGTATCGTCCGCAGATGGAGAAAGAGTATGCCTACTGGATGGACGGCGTCGACGCCCTTCAACCGGGCCAGGCCAACAAACGCGTGGTGAAGCTGGATGACGGCGCGATCCTCAACCGCTACTGGGACGACCGCGATACGCCGCGCCCGGAGTCCTGGCTTGACGATGTGAATACCGCGAAAAGTAACCCTAACCGACCGGCAACCGAGATCTACCGTGATTTGCGTTCCGCCGCGGCCTCGGGCTGGGACTTTAGCTCCCGCTGGATGGACGATCCGCAAAAACTCGGCACCATTCGGACCACCAGCATTGTGCCCGTGGACCTGAACGCCCTGATGTTCAAGATGGAAAAACTGCTGGCCCGGGCAAGCCAGGAGAGCGGCGATGCCGCCAGCGCAAGCAAGTATGAGACGCTGGCCACCGCGCGCCAGAAAGCCATCGAGAGCCACCTGTGGAATGATAAAGAGGGCTGGTACGCCGATTACGACCTGAAGAGCAAGAAGGTACGCAATCAGCTCACGGCGGCGGCCCTGTTCCCGCTTTACGTCAAGGCGGCGGCACAGGATCGTGCCGAAAAAGTCGCCGCGGCAACCTCCTCTCGTCTGTTGAAGCCGGGCGGGATAGCGACCACCACCGTCAACAGCGGCCAGCAGTGGGATGCGCCAAACGGCTGGGCTCCGCTGCAATGGGTGGCGGCGGAAGGGTTGCAGAATTACGGGCAAGAGAAGGTCTCGATGGATGTGACCTGGCGCTTCCTGAAGAACGTTCAGCATACCTATGACCGGGAAAAGAAACTGGTCGAGAAGTATGACGTGTCGACCACCGGTACGGGCGGCGGCGGCGGTGAGTATCCGCTGCAGGACGGCTTCGGCTGGAGCAACGGCGTGACGCTGAAGATGCTGGACCGGGTCTGCCCGAAAGAGAAACCGTGCGACAGCGTGCCGGAGAATCGGCCTGCGGCGAATGATGAGGTGGCGCCGGTGAAAGCATCGGCGCAGTAAGGGAGTATTGCCGGGTGGCGGCTACGCCTTACCCGGCCTACTTTTTGCCCTCACAGGGCCTTGCTCAGAAACTGTAACTTGCCCCAAGCTGATACGTTCTGTCCCGCCCAATCCAGCAGTTGGTCGCGTCGTAGCAGGTCAGCGTCTCTTTGTTGGTGATGTTCTGCGCGCTGGCCTTAAGCGTCAGCCCGGCCAGCGAAGGCAGAATTTCACCCATCCGGTAGGATGCCGACAAATCGTACTGCGTGCTGCCCCCCAGTTTACCCGCATTGTTAGCCGGTGAGATTTCCATTGGCCCGGTGTAGCGTGCGCCCGCGCCCAGCATCAGCCCTTTCAGCGGTGTGTTTTCAAAGGTGTAATCCCCCCAAAGGTTGAAGGCATTCTCCGGCACCTGCGTTGGACGTTTACCTTTGTACTTGTCATCTTCCGTATTGATCGCGTGGGTGTAGGCGTAGTTGGCAATCAGCGTCAGGTTGTCCGTCGGGCGGCTGATGGCAGACAGTTCCGCCCCTTTGGATTCCACTTCCCCGGTCTGACGATAGTTCAGGAAGCCCGGATCGGAGGTAACGACATTTTTCTGGCGGATGTTAAACACCGAGGCGGTAAAGGTGGTGGCGTAATCCGCCAGCAGATATTTTACCCCACCTTCCACCTGCTTGCTGGTGGTCGGTTTGACGTCTTTCGCCACGAGCGTGCCCTGCGGCGACACCGGCGCAAAACCTTCGGAATAGCTGATAAACGGCGAAATCCCGTTATCAAAGGCGTAAAGCGCGCCCAGACGTTTGGTGACGCGATCCTGCGATAGCCAGGCCTTATCACCGTTTTGCAGATAATTGGTGGTGACGGAGCGATAATCATCGTAACGCAGGCTGGCCAGCAGATTTAACCCGCCAAACTCCACCTGATCCTGCAGGTAATAGCCGTTCTGCTGATAGCTCAGACGGTTTTTCTGAGCGATATACAGCCCTAATGCGCTTTCGCTGATTTGCGAATAGTCAGGATTGCGCATATCCATGCCCGGCGTGGTCGACGCGTAACGGTAGTGGAAATGGGCGTTCAGCTTCTGATAGTCAAACCCGGCCAGCAGATGGTGTTGCCAGTCACCCAGCGCCACGGTTTTGGTGACCTGGTTATCGATGTTGAAGCTCTGCAGATCTTCATCGGTGGTGTAGGCAAAACGGTTGAGCTGATAAACCTCGCTTCCCGTGCCCGTTGCATAGACGCTGCGCTGATGCGTGTCGACGTCGAAATAGCGCGCCTTCTGGTTAAAGCCCCAGCCGCTGTCAAACTCATGCTCAAAGCTGTAGCCCAGCATCCACTGACGCTGCTTAAACCCGCTCCACTCATCACCGGCGTAATCGCGCTTGCCCGCGTATGTCGAGCGCAGGTAGGCGATCGGAAGCGGGTTAGACGGCGTCAGGCTCGGGGAGTTCTGCGCCAGCGCATCCAGGGTGAGGCGGGTTTTGCTGTCGGGTTGCCAGGTGACGGACGGGGCAACCAGGTAGTTTTCATACCGGGTGGTGTGCGGCTGATCGTCATTTTCCGTCGCTTTACCCAGCAGACGGTAGTTCCAGTCGCTGTTGGCAATCTGCCCGGTTGAGTCGAGATAGCCCTCTTTCAGGTTGCGGTTGCCGGTGTTAAAACCGAATTCGGTTCGCGCTTCCCGCTGCGGCTTTTTACTCTGGATATTCACCAGCCCGCCCGGCGAGCCGCCGCCGTAGAGAACCGATGAGGGGCCTTTCAGGATATCAACGCTGTCAATCAACAGCGGATCGATGCGCGCTTTGGTATTGCCGGTGACGTTATAGGGTAACTGCAGCCCGTTGTAGAACTCCTGGTCGACGGTAAAGCCACGAATTTTATATTCGCTCATGTAGGAGGTATTTCCCCGCACTTCGGTTGAAACGCCCGGCGCATAGCGGAGGATTTCATTAACGGAATTCGCATGGCGCTTGTCAATTTCCGGCGCAGAGAGGGTCGTGATGACCTGCGGCGTTTTACTTTCAGCTACGGCCGATTTCGTGGCGCTGTTCGTCCAGGCCGGCAGCGCGCTGCCCTGCTCTGCGCCCGTGACGACGATAGTGGATTCTTCGGCGAATGCCGGAGCGTGCAGTGCGAGCGTGATGGCGCCTGCCAGGGCGCAAAGCGTAAAACGTGAGGGAGTCATAATGTCGTCTTGTTGTTAGATGCAATACTGAACGACAATTATTATCATTTACATTAACAAATCAATACTCAGGTAAAAAAACGGCCCTCCGCAGAGAGCCGTTTACGTTATCTTATGCTCGTCGCAGTAACCTGAATACGCCCAGCACCACAATGGCGCCCACGACAGCGACCAGAAAACTGTGCAGGTCAAAACCACTTATGTTGCCTCCGAAGCCAAACATCGTCGCCAGCCAGCCGCCCACAACCGCACCAACGACCCCGAGTACGCAGGTCAAAATAAAGCCGCCGCCATCGTTTCCCGGCATGATCAATTTCGCGATAGCGCCAGCAATAAGACCAAAGATAATCCAGGCGATGATACCCATAGCGATGCCCTCTTGCAGGTTTAACGCATGTGCAGAAAACCATCTGCACAGCTAACTTAAGTATAGGTCATCGCCGGAAAATCATTTTCTTGTCACCGACTTATCTTTGCCTAAACAGGCAAAAAAAACTCACCGGTTTGTATTAAGTTTCATTGCAGATTGCCGATAACGCTAAGACAGTCTGTCATCTATCAAGGAGCCATCCGGCGTGAGTCATTACAGTGAGCAGTTCCTCAAGCAAAATCCGCTGGCTGTATTAGGGGTATTACGCGACCTGCAAAAAGGTGAAGTGCCGCTGCGCATCAGCTGGTCGAATAATCAGTTCATTAGTAAGATCCTTGACGCCTCGCAGGAGCGGCTGGTGATTGATTTAGGCAGTCAGGAGTATGAAAACCGCGCGGCGCTGAAGGCGGAGAATATCGCCGTGATGGCCGAAACGCAGGGCGCCAAAGTGGAGTTTGTCCTGTCGCGACTGGAACTGAGCGAATACCAGGGGCTGCCGGCCTTTGTGACCCCGCTTCCCACTAATCTTTGGTTTGTCCAGCGTCGTGAATATTTCCGCATCAGCGCCCCGCTTCACCCTGCCTACTTCTGCAAGGCCAAAATGCCGGACAAAAAAGAGATTCGCTTCCGTCTCTTCGATCTGTCGCTGGGCGGTATGGGCGCGCTGATGGATACGCCGAAGCCTGACGGACTGGTAGAGGGCATGCGGTTCACGCAAATCGAGCTGGATATGGGGGGCTGGGGGCGCTTTTATTTCGATGCACAGCTGATTGCCATCAGCGAACGCACCGTCGTGGACAGCAAAAATGAAACGATCACCACGCCGCGTCTGAGCTTCCGTTTCCTCAACGTCGGACCTGGCGCTGAGCGCGAACTGCAGCGCATTATCTACTCCCTGGAGCGGGAGGCGCGCGAACGCGCAAATAAAGTTCTGTAAAAAACATCGGGCAGCGTGACCGCCGCCCGTCTGCGGCATTACATGGCATCCATCGCTTTCTGCACTTTCCAGATATAACGAGGCGCCTGTGGTGCCGGGTGATTTTTCACCACATGCTCAAAGAATTCGTCTTTGTCCATGCCGTTAATCTCTTCTATCGCCTCTTTGCGGTCAGAGGAGAAGGTTCTCAGCAACGCGCCGGCGCCGTTAACGTAAGACACCACCAGCGCGTACTGCATGACCTCCGGATCCTGAATCCCCTTCAGCACGCCATGCTCCATGATGCTCAGATAGGCCGTGCCCATTGAAATGTTGCGTTCCGGGTTCTTCAGTTCGCTGGTCGACGGCTGGCCGCTCCAGCCCATGTAGCGGTATACCTCTCTCCCCGCCGTTGACGCTTTAAGCTGCATCAGCCCCACCGCGTTCGACTTGCTGACAAGCGTGGGGTTACCGCCGGACTCCACCGCAATGATCGCCGTGATGAGACGCGGACTGACGCCCCAGGCTTTCCCGGCTTGTTCACTGATCGGCATCCACTGCATCGCCCGCTTCACCGGCACTTCCGGGTTCCAGGGCGGGTTTTGATAATCATGTTTTGAACTACAGCCAGCGAGCAACACAATCAAAAAAGCAAACCATCTCAATTTCACGTCATCTATCCTTATAGCCGGTCATCGCGGTGCGCCGCCCCTTGAAGCAGGCGGCGTATACGCGGCATGATATAGACAATTAGTTTCTCATTCAGCAAGGAATTGCCATGTCTCAGATTCATCTCATCGCGCCGTCGGGCTACTGCATTAACCAGGACGCGGCGCAGCGGGGCGTTCAGCGTTTGCTGGAATCGGGCCACCAGGTAGAAAATCAGACGATTATCCCCCGCCGCCAGCAGCGTTTTGCCGGTACCGAAGCGCAGCGGCTGAATGATATCAACAGCCTGGTGAACCTGAAGGGTGAAAACCGGATAGTGCTGGCGGTGCGCGGCGGATATGGCGCGAGCCGGCTGCTGGAGAGCATTGACTGGCAGGGCCTGGCGGAGCGTCAGCAGCAGGATCCGCTGCTGATATGCGGCCACAGCGATTTCACCGTCATCCAGCTTGGGCTGCTGGCGCTGCATAACGTCATCACCTTCAGCGGCCCGATGCTGGCCGGTAACTTCGGCGCGCCGGAGCTGGAAGCGTTCACCGTGGAACATTTCTGGCGCGCGCTGCGTAATCCCACCTACAGCGTCGAGTGGCAGGGGAATGGACCGCACCGGGAATGCGAAGGTCAGCTCTGGGGCGGCAACCTGGCGATGCTGGTTTCGCTCATCGGCACCCCGTGGATGCCGAACATTGAAAACGGCATTCTGGTGCTGGAAGATATCAACGAACATCCGTTC
This sequence comes from Enterobacter sp. fkY84-1, assembly GCF_052974705.1. Classification (NCBI taxonomy): domain Bacteria; kingdom Pseudomonadati; phylum Pseudomonadota; class Gammaproteobacteria; order Enterobacterales; family Enterobacteriaceae; genus Enterobacter; species Enterobacter sp. fkY84-1. The sequence continues at coordinate 2,794,670 of NZ_CP169393.1, forward strand.
CGCGTCGAACGCATGCTGTTGCAGCTCTATCATGCCGGTATTCTTGAGCGCCAGTCCGCGATTGTGCTGGGCAGCTTCAGCGGCTCTGAGCCGAATGACTATGACGCGGGTTACTCCCTGGAAACCATGGTTGAGTTCATTCGCTCGCGGCTGGATATTCCGGTGATCGCCGGTCTGGACTTCGGTCATGAGCAGCGCACCGTGACCCTGGCGCTGGGGGCGCACGCCTCCCTGATCCACAATGATTCCGGCTCCCGGCTGACCATCAGCGGCCATCCTGTCATAAAGGCATAAAAAAGCCGTTATACCCCCTTAATAAAACGCTGTTGCCGTCGTTAATATGTTAGGGTTTTAGTAACAGCGTTAACATTGAGGTGGGAGTAAGAGAACATTGGATGCCGCAGCGATAATCAGCCTTTTCATTCTGGGTTCGGTCCTTGTAACCAGCAGTATTTTATTAAGTTCATTTTCATCGCGTCTCGGCATACCTATTCTTGTTATTTTCCTCGCCATCGGCATGCTGGCCGGCATTGATGGCATTGGCGGTATCCCATTCGATAACTACCCTTTCGCCTACATGGTGAGTAACCTGGCGCTGGCGGTGATCCTGCTGGACGGCGGCATGCGCACCCAGGCGAGCTCCTTCCGCGTGGCCTTAGGGCCTGCGCTGTCGCTCGCCACGGTTGGCGTGTTGATTACCTCCGGTCTGACCGGGATGATGGCCGCGTGGCTTTTCCATCTCAATATCATGGAAGGGTTGCTGATAGGCGCCATCGTGGGCTCAACCGATGCGGCTGCGGTGTTTTCCCTGCTCGGCGGAAAAGGGCTTAACGAACGCGTTGGCTCCACGCTTGAGATTGAATCCGGCAGCAACGACCCGATGGCGGTGTTTCTCACCATCACGCTGATTGAGATGATCCAGCAGCACGAGACGGGGCTCAGCTGGATGTTTGCGTGGCATATCCTGCAGCAGTTCGGGCTGGGGATTGTTATTGGCCTGGCGGGGGGATACCTCTTACAGCAGATGATCAACCGCATCTCGCTGCCCTCGGGGCTTTACCCGCTGCTGGCCTTGAGCGGCGGCATTCTCATTTTTGCCGTTACCACGGCGCTGGACGGCAGCGGCATTCTCGCCGTCTACCTCTGCGGGTTCCTGATGGGCAACCGCCCTATTCGCAACCGCCATGCCATTTTGCAGAACTTCGACGGCCTGGCATGGCTGGCGCAGATCGGCATGTTCCTGGTGCTCGGTCTTCTGGTTACCCCATCGGACCTGCTGCCCATCGCCGTTCCGGCGCTGCTGTTGTCTGCGTGGATGATCTTCTTCGCCCGTCCGCTGTCGGTATTTGCTGGCCTGCTGCCGTTTCGCGGCTTCAACCTGCGCGAGCGCGTCTTTATCAGCTGGGTGGGTCTGCGCGGCGCGGTTCCGATTATTCTTGCGGTCTTTCCGATGATGGCCGGTCTGGATAACGCCCGGCTGTTCTTTAACGTGGCCTTCTTCGTGGTGCTGATTTCGCTGCTGTTCCAGGGAACGTCCCTCGGGTGGGCGGCAAAAAAAGCCAAAGTGGTGGTACCTCCCGTGGGCTGGCCGGTGTCGCGGGTGGGGCTCGACATTCATCCGGAAAACCCGTGGGAGCAGTTCGTCTACCAGCTGAGCGCCGACAAATGGTGCGTGGGCGCTTCGCTCCGCGATTTGCACATGCCGGCCGAAACGCGCATTGCCGCCCTGTTCCGCGACAATGTCCTGTTGCACCCTACCGGCAGCACCCGCCTGCGCGAAGGGGATATTCTCTGCGTGATTGGCCGCGAGCGTGACCTGCCCGCGCTGGGCAAGCTGTTCAGCCAGTCGCCGCCGGTGGCGCTGGACCAGCGTTTCTTCGGCGATTTTATTTTGGAAGCCAGCGCCAGGTTTGCCGATGTGGCGCTGATTTACGGCCTGGATGAAGGTGCTGAAGACGGAGATAGCCAGCAAACGCTGGGCGAAATCATCCAGCAGCGGCTTGGCGCTGCCCCGGTCGTGGGCGATCAGGTAGAGTTTGCCGGGATGATCTGGACGGTAGCAGAGAAAGAAGATAACGCGGTAAGGAAAGTCGGTTTGAGGCCGATGGAAGAGGAAGCGGAGTAACGGTTTTTTTGCCGGGTGGCGGCTTCGCCTTACCCGGCCTACAAAACCCTCGAACGTAGGCCGGGTTAGCGTTAGCGCCACCCGGCGAACATACGTTACACCGTCACAACCGGCACCCTCGGTGCCAGGGCACACATCAGTTCATACCCTACCGTGCCCGCCGCGGCCGCCACGTCATCAATTTTGATTTCGTTACCCCACAGCTCGACCGGGGAACCGATACCCGCCTGCGGGCAGGGCGTCAGGTCAACGGCCAGCATATCCATTGATACGGTGCCTACCGTTCCCGTGCGGACTCCATCTACCCACACAGGCGTACCGGTCGGCGCAATGCGCGGGTAGCCGTCGGCATAGCCGCCCGCCACGATACCAATCCGCTGCTCGCCCTTTGCCCGATAGCGGCTACCGTAGCCCACCGTGTCGCCAGCTTTCAGGGTCTGCACGCCAATGATTTCGCTGCGCAGGGTCATAACCGGCTTCAGGCCGCTGTTGGCGATATCCTGCCACTGGCCCGAGGGCGACGCGCCGTACAGAACGATCCCCGGACGCACCCAGTTGTAATGCGCCTCGGGATGCCACAGCGTGGCCGCCGAGTTGGACAGCGAGCGCGGGCAGTCCAGCCCTTCTGCCGCCTGCTCAATGCGGACCATGGCATCGGCGATACCGTCCGGTTTTTCCGCGTCGGCAAAGTGCGCCATCAGCGTCATTTCACCCACGTTCTTCAGGGCGCGCAGCTGCTGCCAGACCGTATGCACCCGCTCAGGCTGGAAGCCCAGGCGGTTCATGCCGCTGTTGACCTTGAGATAGATATCCAGCGGCGCGTGGAGCTTCGCATCCTGAATCGCTTTGATCTGCCAGTTGCTATGAACGCTGGTGGTCAGCCGGTACTTATCCAGCAGCGGCAGATCGTCGGCGTGGAAGAAGCCCTCCAGCAGCAGTATGGGCCCTTTCCAGCCGCGCTCGCGCAGCAGAATGGCCTCTTCAAGATTGAGTAACGCAAAGCCATCGGTGGCGCTCAGCGCGCTCCAGATACGGTCAATGCCGTGGCCGTAGGCATTCGCTTTCACCACCGACCACACGCGTGCGCCAGGTGCTGCCCGACGAACAATCTGCAGGTTATCCTTCAGGGCCTGCAGGTTCAGCTGAGCGAGAACAGGACGGGACATGACAGCTCCTTAGTTATGCGCGCCGTGCAGGTGCTGTGGACGCGACGGCGTAAACCCCGATTGATAGCGCGCGACACTGAGATCGTCAAACGGAATGGCCGGCGTGCGTCCGGAAATCAGGTCGCTCAGCAGCTGTCCGGAGCCGCAGGCCATCGTCCAGCCAAGCGTACCGTGTCCGGTATTGGTCCACAGGTTTTTGAACGGCGTGCGCCCCACAATCGGCGTGCCGTCCGGCGTCATCGGACGCAGGCCGGTCCAGAAGGTCGCCTGCTCGACAAAACCACCGCGCGGGAAGAGGTCCCCCACCACCATCTCCAGCGTTTCACGACGCGGTTTCAGCAGTTCGGTGTTGAAGCCGACAATCTCCGCCATGCCGCCTACGCGGATGCGGTTATCGAAGCGGGTAATGGCGATTTTATAGGTTTCATCCAGAATGGTAGAAACCGGTGCGCCGCTCTCCTCTTTTACCGGAATGGTCAGCGAGTAGCCTTTTAGCGGGTAGACCGGAATATCGAGAATGCCCTTCAGCATCGCGGTGGAGTACGAACCAAACGCCATGACGTAGGCATCCGCTTTGATCACCTCTTCGCCACACTTCACGCCGTAAATTTTTTCCCCTTCCGACAGCAGCTTGTCGACAGAGGTGTTAAAGCGGAATTTCACCCCCGCCTGCTCGCACATCTGCGCCAGACGCTGCGTAAAGAGCTGGCAGTCGCCGGTTTCGTCATTCGGCAGGCGCAGGCCGCCCGTCAGCTTATGCGCCACTTCCGCCAGCGCAGGTTCAACCTGACCAAGCTGGCTGGCTTCCAGCAGCTGATACGGTACGCCAGCATCTTCCAGCACGGCGATATCGCGGGTGGCGTTTTCATACTGTTGTTCGGTGCGGAACAGTTGGAGCGTTCCGCCCTGACGGCCTTCGTACTCAATCCCGGTTGAGGCGCGCAGCGCTTTCAGGCAGTCGCGGCTGTATTCCGCCAGGCGCACCATGCGCCCTTTGTTCTCCATGTAGTGGCGGGTGTCGCAGTTGCGCAGCATCTGCCACATCCACTTCAGCTGGAACTGCGTGCCGTCAAGGCTGATGGCCAGCGGCGCGTGGCGCTGGAACATCCATTTAATCGCTTTCAGCGGAACGCCCGGTGCTGCCCACGGTGCCGCATAGCCCGGAGAGATTTGCCCGGCGTTCGCCGCGCTGGTTTCCAGCGCGGGGCCTGACTCACGATCGATAACGGTGACGTCATGTCCCGCCTGACTTAAATACCAGGCGCTGGTTACCCCAACGACACCACTTCCCAGTATGACAACACGCATAGCCACTCCATTATGTGCAAAAGAACAATCTTCTAATTACAGATTGATAACCTAGTTGAAAATATTATTCAACATATGACTTTTTTATGGTGACTTACCTCACACATCCCCCAGCATCAGGGGGTAGTGCTAATTTGGGATCTCCTGCTGCGCGTTATTTTTAACCAGCATAAAATGCTGAGAGACACCGTTTTTTTGCCGTATCAAAAACGCGAAATCGCAAAGAAAAAATTTCTGCCCCAGCACGCTTTTTAACACGTTGATCTATGCTTGAAAGGAGGCTCTCCAGACAGAGAGAGCACCCACAACGAGGGCGCGCTAATGGCTACTATTGATTCCCTGAACAAGGACAACACACGTCTGAGCGATGGACCCGACTGGACCTTCGAGCTGCTGGATGTTTACCTCGCCGAGATCGACCGGGTCGCAAAACTGTATCGCCTGGATACCTACCCCCATCAGATTGAAGTCATTACGTCCGAACAGATGATGGACGCCTACTCCAGCGTCGGGATGCCGATTAACTATCCGCACTGGTCGTTTGGTAAGAAATTTATCGAAACGGAGCGGCTGTATAAGCACGGCCAGCAGGGTCTGGCGTATGAGATCGTCATTAACTCCAATCCGTGTATCGCCTATTTAATGGAAGAGAACACCATTACCATGCAGGCGCTGGTGATGGCGCACGCCTGCTACGGGCACAACTCCTTTTTCAAGAATAACTACCTGTTCCGCAGCTGGACGGATGCCAGCTCCATCGTCGATTACCTGATCTTCGCCCGTAAATACATTACCGACTGCGAAGAACGCTACGGCGTGGATGAAGTGGAAAAACTGCTCGACTCCTGTCACGCTCTGATGAACTACGGCGTTGACCGCTACAAACGTCCGCAGAAAATCTCCCTGCAGGAGGAGAAGGCCCGGCAGAAAAGCCGCGAAGAGTATCTGCAAAGCCAGGTGAACATGCTGTGGCGCACCCTGCCGAAGCGTGAGGAAGAAAAAACGATCGCCGAAGCGCGGCGCTATCCGTCCGAGCCACAGGAAAACCTGCTCTATTTTATGGAGAAGAACGCCCCGCTGCTGGAGCCGTGGCAGCGTGAGATCCTGCGCATCGTGCGCAAGGTGAGCCAGTATTTCTACCCGCAAAAACAGACGCAGGTGATGAACGAAGGCTGGGCGACCTTCTGGCACTACACCATCCTCAACCACCTGTACGACGAGGGGAAAGTCACAGAGCGGTTCATGATGGAGTTCCTCCACAGCCATACCAACGTGGTGTTCCAGCCGCCCTATAACAGCCCGTGGTACAGCGGAATTAACCCGTATGCCCTTGGCTTCGCCATGTTTCAGGACATTAAGCGTATCTGTCAGTCGCCGACGGAAGAAGACAAGTACTGGTTCCCGGATATCGCCGGATCTGACTGGCTGGAAACGCTGCACTTTGCGATGCGCGACTTTAAGGATGAGAGCTTCATCAGCCAGTTTATGTCGCCGAAGATCATGCGTGACTTCCGCTTCTTCACCGTGCTGGACGACGACCGCAACAACTATCTGGAGATCTCCGCAATCCACAACGAGGAGGGTTACCGTGAGATCCGCTCTCGCCTCTCTTCCCAGTACAACCTGAGCAATCTTGAACCCAACATTCAGGTGTGGAACGTGGATTTGCGCGGTGACCGCTCCCTGACGCTGCGCTATATCCCGCACAATCGCGCGCCGCTGGATAAAGGGCGTAAAGAGGTGCTGAAGCACGTGCATCGCCTGTGGGGCTTTGATGTTCAGCTGGAGCAGCAGAATGAAGACGGGAGCGTCGAGCTGCTTGAACGCTGCCCGGCGCGGTTGAATACGCTGTAGTTTTTTGCCGGGTGGCGGCTACGCCTTACCCGGCCTACGGGTTTTGTAGGCCCGGTAAGCGAAGCGCCACCGGGCGAAAAAAAACCTCTCACACGAGAGGTTTTTTATTTCAGCGGCTCTGAATCGCCAAATCACCCGGCAGCGTTTTCTGCATACGGTGCCAGATTTCACCGGAATCGTGACCGTAGCGGCGCACCGTCTCATACACCTGATCGTGCAGACCTTCGGAGCACAGCTTGCTCAGCTTATGGTAAAAGCCCAGCGCCAGGCTGCGGGCTTCGGGATTGGCAAAGTAGTGGCGGCCAATGCGGGTGTAGAGTCCCTTCATACCGTTGAGGATCAGACCATACACCGGGTTGCCGGAGGCAAACGCCAGCCCACGGAAGACGTTGTAATCGAGGGTGGCGAACGCGTCGGCGTGATCTTCCACCTCGTTGGCACTGGCCAGCACCGCAAGCGCATCTTCCGGATGCTGGCGGAAAGCCGTACGAATAAAGATCGTCGCGATGTTGGTGCGAACGGAGAGCAGATTATCAATGAGCTGCGGCACGCTTTCATGATCGAGACGCGCCAGCGTTTCAAGAATGTTCAGCCCGGAGGTTTCCCAGAAGTTGTTCACTTTTGTTGGCTTGCCGTGCTGGATCGTCAACCAGCCATCGCGCGCCAGTCGCTGAAGCACTTCACGCAGCGTGGTGCGAGTGACGCCAATCAGTTCAGAGAGTTCGCGTTCAGCCGGAAGAATGGACCCCGCAGGGAAACGATTATTCCAGATGCTTTCAATGATGTACTCTTCCGCGAAACCCGCCGGGCTCTGCGCCTTAATGACCATAGTGAGATTTCCATTACACAGCTTTAGCAAATTGGACTCATCATACCAGAGGCGTGCAGTGGCAGGTAGCGCGGCAAAGAGAGAAAAGAGGGATCGCCGTTTCATTTTTATGAAATTTACAATGCAGTCTTATCCGCGTCTGGACCGTGAATTTTGCGTATACTGATGTTTTGTCTTACTTGACGGGGAAGGACGTCTGTCGTGGAAATTTCTTTTGGGCGCGCTCTGTGGCGCAATTTTTTAGGCCAGTCTCCTGACTGGTACAAACTGATACTGCTGGTGTTCCTGGTCGTTAACCCTCTCCTCTTTTACGTGAACCCGTTCGTTGCCGGGTGGCTGCTGGTCGCGGAGTTTATCTTCACCCTGGCGATGGCGCTGAAATGCTATCCCCTGTTGCCGGGCGGATTGCTGGCGTTTGAAGCGGTAGTGATTGGCATGACCTCTGCCGAGCATGTCAAAGCAGAGCTGGCTTCAAATCTTGAAGTGCTTCTGCTGCTGATGTTTATGGTGGCGGGCATCTACTTTATGAAACAGCTGCTGCTGTTTATCTTTACGCGCCTGCTGCTCAGCATTCCGTCGAAAATGGTTCTCTCGCTGGCGTTTTGCCTTGCGGCGGCCTTCCTGTCAGCCTTCCTGGACGCGCTGACGGTCGTCGCGGTGGTGATAAGCGTCGCGGTGGGGTTTTACGGTATTTATCACCGCGTGGCCTCCTCTCGTCCGGGTGAGGATCTGCAGGATGACAGCCATGTCGATGCGCATAACCGCGAGGTACTGGAACAGTTTCGCGCCTTCCTGCGCAGCCTGATGATGCATGCCGGGGTGGGTACCGCCCTGGGGGGCGTGATGACGATGGTGGGCGAGCCGCAAAACCTGATCATTGCGAAAGCGGCGGGCTGGCACTTCGGTGATTTCTTCCTGAGAATGGCCCCGGTGAGCGTGCCGGTGCTGATCTGCGGTCTGGCGACCTGTTTGCTGGTGGAGAAGTTTCGCCTCTTTGGTTACGGGGCACAACTCCCGGAGCCGGTACGTCAGGAGCTGCATAAATTCGATCTGCAGAGCCGACGCCAGCGGACGCGCCAGGAGACGCTGCGCCTGATTGCACAGGGGATCATCGGCGTCTGGCTTATCGCCGCGCTGGCGTTCCATCTTGCTGAAGTGGGGCTGATTGGTCTGTCCGTGATTATTCTCGCCACGACCTTTACCGGCGTGACGGATGAGCATGCCATCGGCAAAGCCTTTACCGAAGCGCTGCCGTTTACCGCCCTGCTGGCGGTGTTCTTTGCGGTCGTGGCGGTGATAATCGACCAGCACCTGTTCGCGCCGATTATTGCCTTTGTCTTACGGGCATCGCCGGATGCTCAGCTGTCGCTGTTTTACCTGTTTAACGGCCTGCTCTCGTCAATCTCAGATAACGTCTTTGTCGGGACGGTTTACATTAACGAGGCTAAGACCGCGATGGAGCAAGGCGTGATCAGCGCCGGACAGTTTGAACTGCTGGCCGTGGCGATCAACACCGGTACCAACCTGCCGTCGGTGGCGACACCCAATGGCCAGGCCGCCTTCCTGTTCCTGCTGACCTCCGCCCTTGCGCCACTCATACGTCTTTCTTATGGAAGAATGGTCTGGATGGCCCTGCCCTATACGCTGGTGCTTACGATCGTGGGATTGCTTTGCGTCAAAATTACCCTTATTCCCTGTACGCAATGGTTGATACAAGCGGGTATACTTGCGGCGCAGTAAACACTGCAACTCGGGCAGTTCGCTGCCCGTTTGCCTTTTCGCACGATAAACATCCAATTACGTTTTATTTCGCCAGGTACAGGTGGCGCGAAAAACGAATTCGTTTACACTGCGCTTTCTAAGCATGTTCCAGGGAAATGATTATGTTGAGATTTTTAAACCAGTGCTCCCGCGGTCGCGGAGCATGGTTGTTAATGGCCCTGACCGCCTTTGCGCTGGAAATGGTCGCGCTGTGGTTCCAGCACGTAATGGGACTCAAACCATGCGTGCTCTGTATTTACGAACGCTGCGCGCTGTTCGGCATTATGGGGGCTGGCCTGGTCGGCGCGATTGCGCCGAAGTCGCCGCTTCGCTATGCCGGGATCGCAATCTGGCTCTACAGCGCCTGGAAAGGCATTGAACTCTCCTGGCAGCACACGATGATGCAGCTGCATCCGTCACCGTTTATGACCTGCGATTTTGCCGCCCGCTTCCCGAGCTGGCTGCCGCTGGACAAATGGCTGCCGCAGGTGTTCGTTGCCTCCGGTGACTGCTCCGTTCGCCAGTGGGAATTCCTGACGCTGGAGATGCCGCAGTGGTTGGTGGGCATTTTTGCCGCCTACTTCGTCGTGGCGCTGCTGGTGTTGATCGCTCAGCCGTTCAAACCGAAGAAACGCGATTTGTTCGGACGCTAATTCGCCCGGCGGCGCTTCGCTTGCGCGGGCCTACGGTTTTGTAGGTCGGATAAGCGCAGCGCCACCCGACACATCAGCGCACAATAAAAAACCCGCTTCGGCGGGTTTTTTAATCTCAACGGGTCGGGTGGTTCATGATGTGATCTTCCCAGTCCCGCACCTCGGACTCTTTCACCGCAATGTGGCGCACGGAGATACGTTCGCCGTGCATCGCCGCTTTTGAACCGGTCAGCAGGGGGTGCCAGTCAGGCAGACCTTTCCCCTCCGCCAGCAGGCGATACGCGCAGGTATGCGGCAGCCATTCAAAGGTGGGCAGATTCTCACGGGTTAATTTAATGCAGTCTGGCTCGAACTCGAAGCGGCGCTCGTAGTTGCGGCACTGGCAGGTTTTGATGTTCAGCTGCTTGCAGGCCACGTTGGTGAAGTAGATTTCGTCCGTGTCTTCATCCATCAGCTTGTGCAGGCAGCACTGACCACAGCCGTCGCATAAGGATTCCCATTCCGCGTCGGTCATGTCGTCGAGAGTTTTGCTTTGCCAGAAAGGGATGTCGTTCATCAGGATGTCCACACGTCAAAAGAAAGCGCACCTTATAACGAGTCTGGCACGTCGTTGCAAGTTTTGCCGCCCTTTTCAGGCGGCAAGAGGAGGTTACAGCACGCGGGTTTTCAGCGACAGGCCGTTAAAACCAACTTCAAGTTCATCACCGCTCGCGAGCGGACCAACGCCTTCCGGCGTGCCGGTCAGGATCACATCACCCGGCTTCAGGGTAAAGAAGCGGCTCATATAGGCGATCAGCGGCACAATCTTATGGATCATGTCTGCCGTGGTGCCCTGCTGGCGGATTTCACCATTAACCTTCAGGCTGAGCGGCGTATCCTGCGGATCGCCGGTGAATTCGCTCACCGGCACAAACGCCGAAATCGGGCAGGAATTATCAAACCCTTTGGCTTTTTCCCACGGCTGCCCCGCTTTCTTCATTTTACCCTGCACGTCGCGTAGCGTCAGATCCAGCGCCACGCCGTATCCGGCAATCGCTTTTTGCACATGCTCTTCGGAGGCCTGACGCAGCGTTGCGCCGATCAGCACGGCGAGTTCCACTTCGTGGTGCACCGAGCCGAGCCCCTGCGGCAGGGCCAGCGGCTGGCGAATATCGCAAAGCGCCGTTTCAGGCTTAATGAACAGAACCGGCTCTTCTGGCGTCGCACTGCCCATCTCCTGAATATGTTTTGCATAGTTGCTGCCCACGCAAACCACTTTGCTGACGGGATAATCCAGTAATGCACCTTGCCAGTTATGATGTTGATACATGGTCGACCCCTAAACGGTTGATGTGTTGTGCTCAAAAACAGTTGAGACTATTTTTTACCGTTCGCCTCAAGATGCTGTTTTAATAAATTCTCGGGTGGCGGCGGAAGCTGTAAATAATAGCCCTGCTCGGCTAATGCCGTTTTCACTTTCTCCAGATCGGCATTCACCAGTTTCTTGCGACCATCAAGCGGCAGCAGCATCGCCATCTGCGGTCGGCCAAAGCTCTTCATTAATTCTTCAGGCACGCGTGAAAAATCGTCTTTCTTTTCGACATAAAGATAGGTCTGGTCACGGGTTGTACTTCTGTAGATCACACAAAACATGTTTTTACTCTGAATTAATGGGTGGTTGCTTGCCTCAATATACTCCTGACTATAACATGCCTGATACTCTTCGGAATATCGCAGCGAGTGGTTGCGGTTAATAGCAAATTGAGTAAGGCCAGGATGTCAAACACGCCCATCGAGCTTAAAGGCAGTAGCTTCACCTTATCAGTGGTACATTTGCATGATGCAAAACCCGAGGTTATTCGTCAGGCGTTAGAAGACAAAATCGCCCAGGCTCCCGCCTTCCTGAAGCACGCCCCTGTTGTGATCAACGTCAGCGGTCTTGAAGCGCCGGTTAACTGGAAACGTCTCCAGCAGGCCGTCTCCTCGACCGGACTGCGTATTGTCGGCATCAGCGGCTGCAAAGATACTGAACTGAAAGCGGAAATTGACCGTGCGGGGCTGCCGCTTCTGAATGAAGGCAAAGAAAAAGCCCCGCGTGCGGCACCCGTTGCCGTCGAAACGCCCCCTCCTGCGGCGCAAAACGTTACAAACATCACAAAAACGCGAATGATTGATGTGCCGGTTCGTTCCGGTCAGCGCATTTATGCACCAAACTGTGATCTGATTGTTACAAGCCACGTCAGTGCTGGCGCTGAGCTGATTGCAGATGGCAATATTCACGTTTACGGTATGATGCGTGGACGTGCGCTCGCAGGTGCAAGTGGCGATCGGGACGCGCAAATATTTTGTACTCACCTGACGGCGGAACTGGTGTCCATCGCAGGTGAATATTGGCTGAGCGACAAGATCCCAGCCGAATTTTATGGCAAAGCGGCTCGCCTGCTTCTGGCAGACGACGCGTTGACCGTTCAACCGTTGAATTGATCCCTTTTTAACAAGGAATTTCTATGGCACGCATTATTGTTGTTACTTCGGGTAAAGGAGGCGTTGGCAAGACCACCTCCAGCGCGGCCATCGCTACTGGTTTGGCCCAGAAGGGAAAGAAAACCGTCGTTATCGACTTCGATATCGGCCTACGTAACCTCGACCTCATCATGGGATGTGAGCGTCGCGTCGTGTATGACTTTGTGAACGTCATTCAGGGCGATGCCACGCTGAACCAGGCGCTGATTAAAGACAAGCGCACCGAGAACCTCTACATTCTCCCGGCTTCTCAGACGCGTGACAAAGACGCCCTGACCCGTGAAGGGGTAGAAAAGGTGCTCGACGAGCTGAAAAAAATGGAGTTCGACTTCATCGTCTGTGACTCCCCTGCCGGCATCGAAACCGGTGCTCTGATGGCGCTCTACTTCGCTGATGAAGCGATCATCACCACCAACCCTGAAGTTTCATCCGTGCGTGACTCAGACCGCATTCTCGGGATCCTCGCCTCTAAATCCCGTCGTGCGGAAAATGGCGAAGACCCGATTAAAGAACACCTGCTGCTCACCCGCTACAACCCGGGCCGCGTGAACAAAGGTGACATGCTGAGCATGGAAGACGTGCTGGAGATCCTGCGCATTAAGCTGGTGGGCGTTATCCCGGAAGATCAGTCCGTGTTACGTGCCTCTAACCAGGGCGAGCCAGTGATCCTTGATACAATGGCAGATGCAGGTAAAGCTTACGCCGATACCGTTGACCGTCTGCTGGGAGAAGAACGTCCTTTCCGCTTCATTGAAGAAGAGAAGAAAGGTTTCCTCAAACGCCTGTTCGGAGGATAAGTTATGGCATTACTGGACTTTTTTCTCTCGCGGAAAAAGAACACCGCCAACATCGCAAAAGAACGTCTGCAAATTATCGTTGCGGAGCGTCGTCGTAGCGACGCCGAGCCTCACTACCTGCCGCAGCTGCGCAAGGACATCCTGGAAGTGATCTGTAAGTACGTGCAGATTGACCCGGAGATGGTGACAGTGCAGCTGGAACAAAAAGACGGGGATATTTCGATTCTGGAGCTGAACGTGACGCTCCCGGAAGCGGAAGAGTCACGTCCGTAGGTTTGTGATTTCGTCGCCCCGGTAAGCGCAGCGCCACCGGGGAAATATGCCGGGTTTATCACCCGGCATATTTTTATCGCGGATAACCTTCCAGCAGCGTATTCAGGCGATCGGCCATCAATTCCCCGCGCCATCCCGCCATCATTTCCGGCATGCCATTCTGCGGCTTCAGCTTCCAGTGCCAGTTAAGCAGCTGGTTAATCTGACGGCGTGAAGCGAGCAGTTCCGCGCTCAGCTTGCTTTCCGTAGCCACCGCCTGCACCAGCGCTTTGATGTCCTTAAACGCTTTGCGATAGCCCGGCATATCCATCAGGTTCAGCAGCGGTTCCGGCAGCGCCTCTTCCGGTAACGCCTGCGCTTTTGCGACCAGCGCCAGCAGGGTTTTGCCGTGGAAACGGATTTCGCTGCCCGAAAGCCCAATGCTGTCCAGCTCGCCGAGGCTGCCCGGCATATAGCGCGCAACCGCCCAGAGATGCTCTTCGCGAACCACAAAGTTAACGGCCAGATCGCGCTCGCGCGCTTTACGCAAGCGCCAGTCTGCCAGCAGCTGCAGGCACGCCAGCTGACGCGTACGCAGCTGCCAGGCGTTGCTGATGTCGCGCCAGGCCTCTTTCGGATCCACCACTTCCTGACGACGCAGCTGGGTCATACGGCACTCGTCCAGCGCGGCGGACAGCCAGCCGGATGCCTCGGCTTCTTGCATCAGCTGTCCGGCGATCGGCAGCAGGTAAAACACATCAGCCGCCGCATACTCCAGCTGGCGCGCGGTAAGCGGACGGGCCAGCCAGTCGGTACGGGATTCGCTTTTATCCAGCGTCAGGCCCGTATACTCCTCCACCATGGCGGCAAAGCCCCAGGAGAGCGGTCGCCCGCTGAACGCCGCAAGGATCTGCGTATCAATCAGCGGCTGAGGCATGATGCCAAAGGTGTTCAGAAAGACTTCCAGATCTTCACTGCCTGCGTGCAGGTATTTCGTGACGGCGGTATCGAGCAGCAGATCGCGCATCGGCGTCCAGTCGGTAATGCCGAGAGGGTCGATCAGCGACACGTGTTTACCGTCGTACATCTGAATCAACCCCAGCTGCGGGTAGTACGTCCGGGTACGGACAAACTCGGTATCCAGGGCAATGGCAGGAAAGTCGCGCGTCACTTCGCACAGCGAAGCCAGCTCGTCGTTGGTCGTGATCATCTGGTAATTCAAATCGGATTCTCTTTTGTTTGCGCCCATAAAAAACGCCGGCTTAACCGGCGTCTGGACGATTAACGTGAAGCTCAGGCCTTATTGTCTACTTTGGCACGGGCTTCGTCACGTAATTCTCGTCGTAATATCTTCCCGACGTTGGATTTCGGCAGCTCGTCGCGGAATTCCACCAGCTTCGGCACTTTATAGCCCGTCAGCTGACGACGACAAAACGTTATCAGCGCTTCCTCGGTGAGAGAAGGATCTTTCTTGACCACAAATATCTTCACCGCTTCACCGCTGCTGCCGGAAGGCACGCCGACCGCTGCCACTTCGAGTACGCCGCTGTGCTGCATGACCACGTCTTCGATCTCATTCGGATAGACGTTGAAGCCGGAGACCAGGATCATATCTTTCTTGCGATCGACAATGCGCAGGAAGCCCTCGTCATCCATCACCGCGATATCCCCGGTATGCAGCCAGCCGTCTTTGATGATTTCGTCGGTCGCGTCGGGACGCTGCCAGTAACCCAGCATGACCTGTGGACCTTTGACGCACAGCTCACCCGGCTCACCCGGCGCGACTTCGTTATCATTATCATCGACCAGTTTCGCTTCAGTGGAAGGAACGGGCAGTCCAATGCTTCCGCTGTGGTAGTCGATGTCATGCGGGTTAACGCTGACCAGCGGCGCGCACTCCGTCAGGCCATAGCCCTCCAGCAGATACTGGCCGGTAAGCTTCACCCAGCGCTCGGCCACCGCCTGCTGAACCGGCATGCCGCCGCCCGCAGAGAGATGGAGCGTGGAGAAGTCCAGCTGCTGGAACTCTTTGTTATTAAGCAGCGCGTTAAACAGGGTATTTACCCCGGTCATGGCGGTGAACGGGTATTTTGCCAGCTCTTTCACCAGCCCCGGTATATCACGCGGGTTAGTAATCAGCACGTTTTGACCGCCGAGCTCAATAAACAGCAGGCAGTTCATGGTCAGTGCGAAAATGTGGTACAGCGGCAGCGCCGTAATGACCAGCTCTTTGCCGGGATGCAGCAGCGGCCCGTAGGTTGCATTGACCTGCTCAAGGTTCGCCAGCATGTTGCGGTGGGTCAGCATTGCGCCTTTCGCCACGCCGGTGGTCCCACCGGTATACTGCAGGAACGCGAGATCTTCTGAGACCACTTCCGGCTTAACGTACTGCATACGATAGCCCGCATGCAGCGCGCGGCGGAAGGAGATAGCGTCCGGCAGGTGATATTTTGGCACCAGACGTTTGACGTATTTGACGACAAAGTTAACCAGCGTGCCTTTGGCGGTGGAGAGTTGATCCCCCATGCGCGTCAGGATGACGTGTTTCACCTGGGTTTTGTCGACCACTTTTTCCAGCGTATGGGCAAAGTTGGACACAATGACAATCGCAACCGCGCCGCTGTCGTTCAGCTGATGCTCCAGCTCGCGCGGGGTGTACAGCGGGTTGACGTTAACGACAATCATCCCGGCACGCAGGATACCGAACAGCGCCACCGGGTATTGCAGCAGGTTCGGCATCATCAGCGCGACGCGGTCCCCTTTTTGCAGCCCCAGCCCTTCCTGCAGGTACGCCGCAAACGCCCGGCTGCGCTCCTCCAGCTTACGGAACGTCATCACCTCGCCCATATTCAAAAATGCGGGCTGGTCCGCGTAGCGCCTTACCGAGTGTTCAAATAATTCCACCAGGGATTGATAACGGTCAGGATTGATCTCAGCAGGAACATCTGCGGGATAACGGTTAAGCCAAACCTTCTTCAATGCATCACCTCTGAAATGAGTGTTCGTCGTCATCACAACCCCGATAATAAACAGTTTGTTAACATTATATTAACTCAGCGTACCAGTTTATTAATTGTTCAGATTTAAGGTTGCGAAGCGCGTCACTCTTTTTTTTCGTTTTATCCGTAAAAAAACAGAGACAGCGGCTGAGCCGCTGTCTCTTTTCTAGCAATAACAGTAAGTTACTCAGTAACGATCGTCTGTACCTGTGCAGGACCCGGGTTATACCAGCCCCAGCCCGGGTAGCCGTAACGATAAGGATGTGGACCCCACATCCACGGATCGATCGGCTGAGGCGGCATGATCACCTGCTGTGCCAGCCGCCAGCGCTTGTAGCCGTTGACCTGCATGGTCATAAATTTATACGGCGTGCTGCCGATTTTGCCCTGTACGGCGCCGGTAATCGGCCCGACAACGGTCACCAGCTGTCCGCGGAAATCGACCGGGTCCAGGAACCCACTGACGTCCGCATAGATACGTCCCCGGGAGGCCTCGCCCAGTACAGGCCGCGCGCCGCTGTCGAGCGGTACCGTGGCGATCTCCAGGCGGGTTTTCCCCTGCTGGTTCTGCACGTCGATCACTTTCCCACCAAAGCGCGCTTCCTGGCCGACGTACAGCTCAGGCGCATTCATCACCCGAACCAAATCCTGCTGTGGCGTCGGGCTGCTGCCCTTAATCGCATCAGGAACGGAAACGCATCCGCTCAGTGCTATGGCAACCGCGCCTGCCATAATAAGGCGTACTACTTTAGTCTGAACCGCCATGATGCGACTCCTTTTTCTCAGTTCCTGTTACTGAGAGTCACTCGCGGCCCGGAAGTTTCTTCCACGCGACGGTGTTTCGCAAATAAACCGGTTCCGCGTGTTCAACGGCCACGGTTTTGCCTGCTGCGAGCAGCTGGCTGGCAATCGGAAGCATATCTTCCGCAGCCGGCAGAAGCATGTTGCCGTCCACCAGCGTCAGCCCGGTGCCGTTCGCCATCTCAGGCCACGCCTGCCAGCCCGTACCGACGGTCGCCCACTCGCCAGACAGCTGCTTCAGCCGTTCCGTCACCGCTTCCGGCTTAAGCACGGCCTCCGTCTCTTCACCGTGCCACACGCCCTGCTCGTCGCGGGTGTATTCGGCCCAGTAGACTTCGCCCATGCGGGCATCAATCGCTGCCAGGACGCGCGTTGCCCCGGTCATGCGCCATGCGCCCTGTGCCATGGTGGCGAGGGTAGAGACGCCGATCATCGGCAGTTCGGCGCCCAGCGCCAGCCCCTGCGCAATGCCAATCCCGATGCGTACGCCCGTAAAGCTGCCGGGGCCGCGGCCAAAGGCCAGCGCGTCGAGGTCGGTTAAGGAGGTGTTGCCCTGGGTTAAAATGGCTTTTACCAGGGGCAGAATGCGTTGGGTGTGTTCCCGTGGGCACTCTTCGAAATGGGCAGAAACAGCACCGTCGTTCAACAGAGCAACAGAGCAAGCCTCTGTCGCGGTATCAATAGCCAGAATTCGCATCAGTCGTCGCGCTCTCGCAAGGGTCAGTCACAAAATGGCGCGCATCTTAGCACACTCCGGGGTAAATTACTCCGCCGTTGGGTTTGCCAGGAAACGCACCGCGCGTTTTATGTCCCGCGTCCGCGGTGCGGGCGGCAGGCTTGCAAGGAAGGTTGCCCCGTAAGGACGCATCACCAGCCGGTTATCGCAGATGACCAGCACGCCGCGATCGGTGACGTCACGGATTAAGCGCCCTACACCTTGCTTAAGCGTAATGACCGCATCCGGCAGTTGAACCTCGTCAAACGGATCGCCGCCGCGCAGGCGGCAGTCTTCCATCCGTGCCTTCAGCAGCGGATCGTCCGGGGAGGTAAACGGCAGCTTATCAATGATCACCAGCGAAAGCGTGTCGCCGCGCACGTCCACCCCTTCCCAGAAGCTGCTGGTTGCGACCAGCAGGGCGTTACCGGCGCTAACGAACTGCTGCAGCAGCTGGCCTTTGCTGGTTTCGCCCTGCAGCAGCACCGGTAGCGTCATGGTGGCACGGAACTGCTCGGCGAGGTCGCGCATCATGGCGTGGGAGGTGCAGAGCATAAAGCAGCGGCCGTTATTGGCCTCGATCATCGGCTTCAGCATCGCTGCCAGCAGCCGGGCCGCACCCGGCTGGTTGGGAAGCGGCAAATTGCGCGGCACGCAGAGCAGCGCCTGCTTTTCGTAATCGAACGGGCTGGGCAGAAGCAGCGATTCCGCCTGCTCAATGCCGAGGCGCTCGGTGAAGTGGTGCAGATCGTCATTCACCGACAGGGTTGCCGACGTAAAGATCCAGCTGCCCGGCTTTTGCGCCATCACCTCTTTAAATTTATCCGCCACCGTCAGCGGCGTAAGCGCAAGGGTAAAGTGGCGCGAGGTGCATTCATACCAGTAGCTGTAACCCGGCTGGTTAATCTCTTTCAGCCGTTTCAGCCGCCCGCGATAGAGCGTGGCGCGTTCGAAGGCCGCGTCCAGCAGCGCGGAACGGCCGAGCGACAGTTTCGCCACGTCGTAGCAGAGCTCAAGCGCATCATCGAGCAGCAGCAGCGCGCGCTGGATGTTTTTGTCCGCCAGCAGCTCGCGCAGGTTGCCGCGATAGCCCGGCTCGCCAAGCTGTAAACGAAAATCCTGCGCGCTCTGCGCCAGACGGTCGGCGCACTTCTGCAGCTGCTGGGTATCTTTGAGTTCGGTCCGGTAAGCAATGGTGAAATCTTTCGCCAGATCCTGCAGCTGACGGCTGGAGAGCGACTGCCCAAAATACTGGCTGGCGATGTCCGGCAGCTGGTGGGCTTCGTCGAAGATCATCACGTCCGCTTCCGGGATCAGCTCACCAAAGCCGCTGTCCTTGACGACCATATCCGCGAGAAACAGATGGTGGTTCACCACCACGACATCCGCATCCATCGCCGTTTTGCGCGCTTTCACTACAAAGCAGTCTTTATACAGCGGACAGTCGCTGCCGAGGCAGTTGTCGTTAGTGCTGGTCACCAGCGGCCAGGCCGGGGAATCTTCCGGCACGCTCGCGCAGGTGCTGATATCGCCCTCTTCCGTCTGGTTCGCCCAGGCGCGAAGGATAATGACGTCGCTCAGGGTTTGCACCGGCAGGTCACCGCCCGCCAGCGCCTGCTGCTCAAGGCGCTCCAGGCAGAGATAGTTGGAGCGCCCCTTCAGCAGGGCCAGACGGCCTTTGTATTTCAGCGCCTTTGCCACCGTGGGCAAATCGCGGCTGTAGAGCTGGTCCTGCAGGGCTTTCGAACCGGTCGAGATAATCACCTTTTTTTTCGCCCGCAGCGCCGGCGCAAGGTAAGCATAGGTTTTACCCGTGCCGGTACCCGCTTCGACCACCAGCGGCTGAGCCTTATCGATGGCGCGTGCAACGGCGTGCGCCATCTGTCGCTGAGGCTCACGGGGTTTGAAGCCGGGGATAGCCTGCGCTAATTGACCTTCAGGGGAAAAATCGTCTGCCACGGTGCTCTCTCACTGTATTTTTGCACAGGGATTATGTCAGCCCATCCTCTCCTGTGCCACCCCAAATAGTGACGACACGAGAACAATATGGCAGTCTTGCCGCCTGACGACGAAAAATAACGAGGAAACGTTTATGACAATTGTGCGCATTGATGCCGAAGCCCGCTGGTCTGATGTGGTGATCCACAACCAGACGCTCTACTACACCGGCGTCCCGGCGAACCTTGACGCGGATGCGTTTGAGCAGACGGCCAATACCCTGGCGCAGATTGACGCGGTGCTGGAAAAACAGGGCAGCGACAAATCCCGCATTCTGGATGCGACGATTTTCCTGGCGAACAAAGATGACTTCGCGGCGATGAACAAAGCCTGGGATGCGTGGGTGGTGGCGGGTCACGCGCCTGTACGCTGCACCGTACAGGCCACGCTGATGAAACCGGAATACAAGGTAGAGATTAAGATTATCGCGGCGGTTTAAGCCCGATTACTCTTCATCTTCATCCTCGAAACGCGCCACGATCCGCTCGCCGGTATGCGTGGCGCGCAGTTCTTCCGCCACCTGGGAAATCGCCTGTCCGCTGCTCATCCCCTGGGACATCAGTTCCTGAATTCGCTCAACCGCTTTCTGCTGCTGTTCATGGCTCAGAGAAGGTAAACCTGCAAACATCGTCAACTCCTGCTAAATTATTCGCGCTAATTATTTCACGCTGCCCGGTAGTATGCCACACATGAACATGCGCTTCCCCACTGTTATTACCCTGCCCTGGCGGACAGACGCCGCTGAATACTGGTTTTCCCGCCTGAGCCATCTTCCGTTTGCGATGCTGCTGCACTCCGGCCATGCGGACCATCCCTACAGCCGCTTTGATATTCTGGTCGCCGATCCGCTGAAGACGCTGACAACCGATGACCTATCGCTGACGGACGATCCGCTGGCGCAGCTTCAGCACGATATTAACGCGCTGGGCTTATCCGCTACGCCAAACCCGGACCTTCCCTTTCAGGGAGGCGCGCTGGGCCTGTTTGGCTATGATTTGGGCCGCCGTTTTGAAACGCTGCCCGAGCGTGCGCAGGCTGATATTTCCCTGCCAGATATGGCCGTGGGGCTGTATGACTGGGCGTTAATCGTCGATCACCTCAAAAAAACGGTTTCCCTGCTGAGCCATCGTGACGTCCAGGCGCGTCTGGACTGGCTTGAGGCGCAACAGGCTGCACCCGCAGAGACGTTCACGCTGACCTCCGGCTGGCGCTCCAACATGAGCGCTGCGGAATATGCCGAAAAATTCGCGCGCGTTCAGGCGTATCTGCAAAGCGGCGACTGCTACCAGGTTAACCTCGCCCAGCGCTTCCAGGCGACCTATCGGGGAGATGAATGGCAGGCGTTTACCCGCCTAAATGCCAGCAATAAGGCGCCGTTCAGCGCATTTGTCCGTCTGGAACAGGGGGCGATCCTCAGCCTGTCGCCCGAGCGTTTTATTCATCTGGCCGAGGGCACGATTCAAACCCGTCCGATTAAAGGCACGCTGCCACGCCTTGCCGATCCCGACGCCGACCGCAAGCAGGCGGAAAAACTCGCCGCCTCGCCGAAAGACCGCGCCGAAAACCTGATGATTGTCGATCTGATGCGTAACGACATTGGCCGGGTGGCCGTGCCGGGCAGCGTCCGCGTGCCGGAACTGTTTGTCGTTGAGCCTTTCCCGGCGGTGCATCATCTGGTCAGCACCATTACCGCGCGGCTGCCTGACTCGCGCACGGCCTGCGACCTGCTGCGCGCCGCGTTCCCGGGCGGCTCCATCACCGGTGCGCCGAAGGTGCGGGCAATGGAGATCATTGATGAACTGGAGCCCCACCGGCGCAATGCCTGGTGCGGCAGCATCGGCTATATCAGCCTGTGCGGCACGCTGGATACCAGCATTACCATCCGCACGCTGACCGCCTGCAACGGAAACCTTTACTGTTCGGCCGGGGGCGGGATTGTTGCCGATAGTGAGGTCGATGCGGAATATCAGGAAACCTTTGATAAAGTTAACCGTATCCTGAAACTACTGGAGTAATCACGGGTGGAAAAAGAGAACCTGACGCTGGATGACTTTTTATCGCGTTTTCAGCTACTAAGACCGCAGGTCAACCGCGAAGCGCTGAATCAGCGTCAGGCGGCCGTGCTGATCCCGGTCGTGCGTCGCGCGAAGCCGGGCCTGCTGCTCACCCAGCGTTCCGCCCATTTACGCAAGCATGCCGGTCAGGTCGCTTTTCCGGGGGGCGCGGTAGACAGCTCCGACGCCTCGCTGATTGCCGCCGCGCTGCGCGAAGCGCAGGAAGAGGTGGCCATTCCGCCGGAGGCCGTTGAGGTCATCGGCGTGCTGCCGCCCGTCGACAGCGTTACCGGTTTCCAGGTCACGCCGGTGGTGGGCATTATCCCGCCGGGCCTGCAGTATCACGCCAGCGTCGATGAAGTCTCTGCGGTGTTTGAAATGCCGCTGGATGAAGCCCTTCGACTGAGTCGTTATCACCCACTGGATATTCAGCGTCGCGGGCATAACCATCGGGTCTGGTTGTCCTGGTATCAGCATTATTTTGTCTGGGGCATGACGGCGGGCATCATTCGTGAACTGGCGCTGCAGATCGGCCTGAAACCTTGACTATACTTTACATTCCGCCCTCTTCTGCCAGGTTTGCGATCTGCGTCGCGCTATTAGCAAAACCCATCGTTAACCATTAGTTTAATTCATGTGAATAGTTAAGCCGAGGTCGGTGTTCCCTCTTACACTATGCGCAGTTATAACATCGTTACTGGAACCCCGGTAACCCTGTCAGGAGTGTGAAAGTGATTAGTATATTCGACATGTTCAAAGTGGGAATTGGCCCTTCGTCTTCCCATACTGTTGGCCCGATGAAGGCCGGTAAACAGTTCGTCGATGATCTGGTCGAAAAAGGATTACTGGAAAGCGTTACCCGTGTGGCCGTGGATGTTTACGGCTCGCTGTCATTAACGGGTAAAGGCCACCACACCGATATCGCCATTATTATGGGTCTGGCAGGCAATATGCCGGATACCGTTGATATTGATGCCATTCCGGCATTCATCCGCGACGTGGAAACACGCGGCCGCCTGCTGCTGGCAAACGGCCAGCAGGAAGTCGATTTCCCGCAGGATGACGGCATGCGTTTTCGCAGCGACAACCTGCCGCTGCATGAAAACGGCATGACCATTCACGCATATAGCGGTGAAAAAGAGATTTACAGCAAAACGTACTACTCCATCGGCGGTGGCTTCATCGTGGATGAAGAGCATTTTGGCAAGGACAGCGTCGGCGACGTCAGCGTACCGTACCCGTTCAAATCGGCTACTGAAATGCTGGGCTACTGCAAACAGACCGGTCTTTCCCTGTCCGGCATGGTGATGCAGAACGAACTGGCCCTGCACAGCAAAAAAGAGATTGAAGACTATTTTGCCAACGTCTGGCAAACCATGCGCGCCTGTATCGATCGCGGGATGAACACCGAAGGCGTTCTGCCGGGTCCACTGCGCGTGCCGCGTCGTGCCTCCGCCCTGCGCCGTATGCTGGTGACCACGGACAAGTTCTCCAACGACCCGATGAACGTGGTCGACTGGGTAAACATGTTTGCCCTGGCGGTTAACGAAGAGAACGCCGCCGGGGGCCGCGTCGTAACGGCGCCAACCAACGGCGCGTGCGGCATTGTTCCTGCGGTGCTGGCGTATTACGACCACTTTATTGAGCCCGTAACGCCGGACATCTATATCCGTTATTTCCTGGCGGCAGGTGCCATCGGCGCGCTGTACAAGATGAATGCCTCCATCTCCGGTGCGGAAGTGGGCTGTCAGGGTGAAGTCGGCGTGGCCTGCTCCATGGCGGCGGCGGGTCTGGCAGAGCTGCTGGGTGCAAGCCCTGAGCAGGTCTGCGTGGCGGCTGAAATCGGTATGGAACATAACCTCGGTCTGACCTGCGACCCGGTCGCGGGCCAGGTGCAGGTGCCGTGCATTGAGCGTAACGCGATTGCCTCGGTGAAAGCCATCAACGCCTCTCGTATGGCGATGCGCCGTACCAGCGAACCTCGCGTATCGCTGGATAAGGTGATTGAAACCATGTACGAAACGGGCAAAGACATGAACGCGAAATACCGCGAGACGTCCCGTGGTGGCCTGGCCATTAAGGTGCAGTGCGACTAATACTGCCTTTCGCCCATCTGCAACGGATGGGCGAATTTCCCTCTTCTTCCTCGTCTCCTTCTGCTTTCCCCACTACACTTTCACTGTTGCGTCCGGCTTTTGTGGCTGGTGGCTTATCAGGCGACCGTTCATGCAAACTGCACAAACGATCATTAAAAACTATCGCCGAAAACGCGTTATCGTCTGTGTGACGGTTGCGCTCCTCACGCTCATCCTGACGCTAGGCATTCGCTTTATCTCCCAGCGCAACGTTAACCAACAGCGGATCCTCGATTTTACCAGCCATACCGTTCGCGCCCTTGATAACGTTCTGCTTTCCCTGGAAAACCACCGCAACGTGCTGCAGCCGCTGGTGGGGCAGCCCTGCCCGCAGGTGCAGCTGGCGCTGCGGCAGCAGGCAGCCATTTTGCAGACGGTACGCTCCATTGCCCTGATCGAAGACGGTATCCTGTACTGTTCGAGTATTTTCGGCAACCGCAGCGAGCCTGTGCGTGACGTCCTTCAGGAGCTCCCCGCCAGCACGGCGAAGCTGATTTTATCGACCGACCAGTGGCTGCTTAAGGGCAGCCCTGTTTTGATCCAGTGGTATCCCGTCTCTCAGGACGGTGAAGATGGCGTCGTCGAGATTATCAATATCGACCTGATCGCCAGAATGATCCTCGAGCCCCAGCGTCCGCTCATCAGTGACGTGGTGCTGACAGTCGGCAATCGCTTTTTACGCTACGGTCAACGCGTCACCGACAGCCTGACGTTTGATGAGGAGAGCGCCCTTTTCCAGCAGTCTTCAACCCAAAATCCTTTCAAGATTACGGTCGGCGGACCTGGCCCCGGAGAGTTAGCCTTAAAAAGCCTGCCCGCCCAGCTGCCGCTGGGACTGATGCTCAGCCTGCTGCTGGGCTATCTCGCCTGGCTGGCGACGGCAAACCGGATGAGCTTTACGTGGGAGATCGATATGGGCATTGCGGCGCGGGAATTTGAGCTTTTCTGCCAGCCGCTGGTGAATGCCCGCACCCAGGCGTGCACTGGCGTGGAGATCCTGCTGCGCTGGAATAACCCCCGTCAGGGTTGGATCACCCCGGAGGTGTTTATCCCTCTGGCAGAAGAACATAACCAGATTGTCCCCCTGACCCGCTACGTCATCGCCGAAACGGTGCGCCAGATAGGCTACTTCCCATCCAGCCCCGGTTTTCACATCGGCATTAACGTCGCCGCCAGCCATTTCCGCCACGCAGTATTGATACAGGATCTGAACCGTCTCTGGTTCAGCGCCTGTCCGCGCCAACAGCTGGTAATTGAACTCACGGAACGGGATGCGCTGCTGGACGCGGATTATCGCATCGTGCGTGAACTGCATCGCAAAGGCGTGAAGCTTGCTATCGACGATTTCGGCACCGGGAACAGCTCCCTCTCCTGGCTTGAAAAGCTGCACCCGGACGTTCTGAAGATTGACCAGTCTTTTACGACCGCCATCGGCACCGACGCCGTGAATTCAACGGTGACGGATATGATTATTGCGCTGGGCCAGCGGCTGAATATCGAGCTGGTGGCGGAAGGGGTTGAGACTGAGGAGCAGGCGCGCTATTTACGCCGTCACGGCGTACCTGTGCTGCAGGGATTTTTCTATGCGCGGCCGATGCCGCTGCGGGACTTTCCAGACTGGCTGGCGGGAAGTGCTCCCCCGCCAGCGCGTCATAACGGGCACATCGTGCCCTTAATGCCGCTGCGTTAAGCAGACTTACTCATCTTCATCGTGGGCAGATTGTTCTTTAACAATGCGGACCATATCAACGCGATAGTCGTTGGCTTCGACAATGGTAATGTGCAGCGGCGGCAGCTCAATCACATCGCCGACGCGCGGGATCTGCCCGTTCACGGCGATAACCAGACCGGCAACGGTCGCGATGTCTTCTTCATCGTTGACCACGTTTTCCAGCCCCAGCGTGTGCGAGAGCGCGTGCAGGTCGGTCGTACCTTTAACCAGCCAGCCTTCGCCGTCGGCAACAATTTCCGGCGTTTCGTCTTCATCCGGGAATTCACCGGCGATCGCTTCCAGCACGTCCAGCGGCGTCACCAGCCCCTGCACCACGCCAAACTCGTTGGTGACGATAACAAAGCTACCGCGCGCGCGGCGCAGCACACCGAGCAGGTTGATCGGATCCAGCGTTTCCGGCACCACAATCGCAGGCGATGCAGCAGCAACGGCTTCGACGTTAACGCCTTCTTCCAGAGCGACCAGCATCTCTTTTGCCCTGACCACGCCGATGATCTCATCCAGCTCGCCGCGACACACCGGGAACAGGCTGTGCGGTGAAGAGAGCAGCTGCTGGCGAATTTCATCCACGCTCAGGTTAGCATCGACCCAGCTGATCTCCCCGCGCGGCGTCATGATGCCACGCAGCGAACGGGAGGCCAGGGAGAGCACGCCGTTAATCATGTAGCGTTCCTGTTCCACAAACGCCCCTTCCGGCACCGGAACCGGGTTGTGGTTTTCGGAATCAGACTGAACGTTCACCTGACGACGACCGCCCATCAGACGCAGAATGGCATCCGCGGTACGGGCGCGCAGCGGCTGGTTTGACTGCTGCTTAATAAAGTTACGACGCGCAATCTGGTTGAACAGCTCGATCAGGATCGAGAAGCCAATCGCAGCGTACAGGTAGCCTTTCGGAATATGGAAGCCAAAGCCTTCCGCCACCAGGCTCAGACCAATCATCAGCAGGAAGCTCAGACACAGCACCACCACCGTCGGATGCTGGTTCACGAAACGCGTCAGCGGTTTCGACGCCAGCAGCATGACCGCCATCGCAATAACCACCGCCGCCATCATGACCGGCAGGTGGTTCACCATGCCGACCGCCGTGATCACCGCATCCAGCGAGAAGACCGCATCCAGCACCACGATCTGCAGCACCACTACCCAGAAGCTGGCATACCCTTTACCGTGACCATCATCGTGCTGCCGGTTTTCCAGCCGCTCATGGAGCTCTGTCGTCGCTTTGAAGAGCAGGAATATCCCCCCGATCAGCATGATCAAATCACGGCCGGAGAAGGTGTAATCCATGACGGAGAACAACGGTTTGGTCAGCGTGACCATCCACGAGATAACGGAGAGCAGACCCAGTCGCATGACCAGCGCCAGCGAGAGACCAATCAGACGCGCTTTATCACGCTGTTTTGGCGGCAGCTTATCCGCAAGGATGGCGATAAACACCAGGTTATCGATGCCGAGAACAATCTCCAGCACCACCAGCGTGAGCAATCCTACCCAGATTGACGGGTCCATTAAGAATTCCATGACAGGCTCCTGCTAAAGGAATGACGAAACGGTGCCCCACTCAACGTGGGCAAAACAGAGGCAGACAGAGTCGATACGTGGCGAGGATCGCCGGTGAAAAAGGCGCGAAATGGCCTGAAAGATGACTGACGTCGGTGACGGTCCATATAGTGGGCTGTAGCCCTATACTCCTGAACAATTAAACGGAGGCTAAACATATCAGACACAATGCATTTTTAGCAAAGATTTACGTTCCTTTGCAAAGATCTGTAACACAGTGGCTGTACCCTTAAGATAAATCTGTCGCGCGTGGCTAAATTACGGATCTTCATCACATAAATTATTTTTTCACTATCTAAAATAATTCGCGGAAGTCTTAGTTTTTGAACTCTAACCCTTATCTGAATCGATTCGGTTCGCCAATACGATTCTCAGTACGACTGCCCGGCAGGCGTATTAATGATAATAAAAGGAGGTAGCAAGTGACCATTGCTATTGTCATAGGCACACATGGTTGGGCTGCTGAGCAGCTACTCAAAACGGCAGAGATGCTGTTGGGCGAGCAGGAAAACGTCGGCTGGATCGATTTCGTTCCCGGTGAAAACGCCGAGACGCTGATTGAGAAGTACAACGCTCAACTCGCGAAGCTGGATACCAGCAAGGGCGTGCTGTTTCTCGTTGATACATGGGGCGGCAGCCCGTTCAATGCTGCCAGCCGCATTGTCGTCGATAAAGAGCACTATGAAGTTGTCGCCGGGGTCAATATCCCCATGCTGGTGGAAACCTTCATGGCGCGCGACGACAATCCGTCTTTCGACGAGCTGGTGGCCCTGGCCGTTGAAACGGGCCGTGAAGGGGTGAAAGCCCTGAAAGCACAGCCGGTGGAAAAACCTGCCCCTGCGCCCGCAGCGGCACCGAAAGCGGCAGCGCCGGCAAAACCGATGGGTCCGAATGATTACATGGTGATTGGCCTTGCGCGTATTGATGACCGCCTCATCCACGGTCAGGTTGCCACGCGCTGGACCAAAGAGACCAACGTTCAACGCATTATCGTGGTCAGCGACGAAGTGGCCGCCGACACCGTTCGTAAAACCCTTCTGACACAGGTTGCTCCGCCTGGCGTTACCGCGCACGTCGTGGATGTCGCCAAGATGATCCGCGTTTACAACAACCCGAAATATGCGGGCGAACGCGTAATGCTCCTGTTCACTAACCCGACAGACGTTGAGCGCATTGTTGAAGGCGGCGTGAAAATCACCTCCGTTAACATTGGTGGTATGGCCTTCCGTCAGGGCAAAACGCAGGTCAACAACGCCATTTCAGTTGATGCGAAAGATATCGAGGCATTCAACAAGCTGAATGCGCGCGGTATTGAGCTGGAAGCCCGTAAGGTTTCCACGGATCAAAAACTGAAAATGATGGATTTGATCGGCAAAGTTGGGAAATAAGCCCGCGCCGGTTCTCACATAAAGTTTATGTAATAGGAGAAGTGCAATGGAGATTACCACTCTTCAGATTGTACTGGTGTTCGTCGTCGCATGTATTGCGGGTATGGAATCCGTACTTGATGAATTTCAGTTCCACCGCCCTCTGGTGGCCTGTACGCTGATTGGGGCCGTTCTGGGTGACATGAAAACCGGTATCATCATCGGTGGTACCCTGGAAATGATCGCCCTGGGCTGGATGAACATCGGTGCGGCAGTTGCGCCTGATGCCGCGCTGGCCTCTATCATTTCGACCGTTCTGGTTATTGCCGGTCACCAGAGTATTGGTGCAGGTATCGCCCTGGCGATCCCGCTGGCAGCCGCAGGCCAGGTTCTGACCATCATTGTTCGTACTATCACCGTAGCCTTCCAGCACGCAGCGGATAAGGCCGCCGAAAACGGCAACCTCACGGCACTGTCGTGGATCCACGTTTCTTCCCTGTTCCTGCAGGCGATGCGTATCGCGATCCCGGCGGTTATCGTTGCGATCTCCGTCGGTACCAGTGAAGTCCAGAGCATGCTGAACGCCATTCCTGAAGTGGTCACCGGCGGTCTGAACATCGCGGGCGGCATGATCGTGGTCGTTGGTTATGCGATGGTCATCAACATGATGCGCGCAGGCTACCTGATGCCGTTCTTCTACCTCGGCTTCGTGACCGCGGCATTCACCAACTTCAACCTGGTTGCACTGGGTGTGATTGGTGCGGTAATGGCGATTCTCTACATCCAGCTCAGCCCGAAATATAACCGCGTCGCGGGTGCCCCAGCGCAGGCTGCTGGTAACAACGATCTCGATAACGAACTGGACTAACAGGTGAGCGACATGGTTGATATGACAAAAACTACCACCGAGAAAAAACTCACTCCGGGTGATATTCGTGGCGTGTTCATCCGTTCTAACCTGTTTCAGGGTTCATGGAACTTCGAACGTATGCAGGCGCTGGGTTTCTGCTTCTCCATGGTACCGGCGATCAAACGCCTGTATCCGGAAAATAACGAAGCGCGCCGTCAGGCCATCAAGCGTCACCTGGAATTCTTTAACACCCATCCTTACGTTGCGGCGCCCGTTCTGGGCGTAACGCTGGCGATGGAAGAGCAGCGTGCGAACGGCGCAGAGATTGACGACGGTGCCATCAACGGTATCAAAGTCGGCCTGATGGGCCCGTTGGCTGGCGTCGGTGACCCGATCTTCTGGGGTACCGTGCGTCCGGTCTTCGCCGCACTGGGCGCCGGTATTGCGATGAGCGGCAGCCTGCTTGGCCCTCTGCTGTTCTTCATCCTGTTCAACGCCGTGCGTCTGCTGACCCGTTACTACGGCGTGGCCTACGGCTACCGTAAAGGGGTGGACATCGTTAAGGACATGGGCGGCGGCTTCCTACAGAAACTGACTGAGGGGGCGTCAATCCTCGGCCTGTTTGTCATGGGGGCACTGGTTAACAAGTGGACGCACGTGAACATCCCGCTGGTGGTATCGACCATCACCGGACAGGATGGTCAGACCCGCGTCACCACCGTACAGACGATTCTGGACCAGCTGATGCCGGGCCTGGTCCCGCTGCTGTTGACCTTCGCCTGTATGTGGCTGCTGCGTAAGAAAGTGAACCCGCTGTGGATTATCGTTGGCTTCTTCGTCATCGGTATTGCGGGTTACGCCGTCGGCCTGCTGGGTCTGTAAGTATCAATGCTATAGGCCGGGGGCTTGCCCCCGGTTTTTTTTATCTGGAGGATTAATGACTGCCACGGACATCGTACTGGTTTTATTTATTATTGCCCTTCTGGCTTATGCGATCTATGACGAGTTCATCATGCCGCGCCGTCACGGCGAGACGCTGCTCTCCCTTCCCCTGCTACGACGCGGGCGCGTGGATGCCTTTATCTTCGTGGGCCTCATCGCCATTCTTATTTACAATAACGTCACCAGCCATGGTGCATTATTAACCACATGGTTATTATGTGCGCTGGCATTAATGGCGATTTATCTGTTCTGGATCCGCACGCCGAAAATCATTTTTAAATCCCACGGATTCTTCTTCGCCAATGTATGGATAGAATATAACCGTATTAAAGAGATGAATTTATCCGAGGACGGCGTACTGGTGATGCAATTAGAACAACGCCGCCTGCTTATTCGGGTGAAGAATATTGATGACCTGGAAAAGATATACAAGTTACTTGTTAAAACTCAATGACTTAGCTATATAGCAATGGCTATATCCTGTGTTTATTTTGCGCAAGCAATATAGCCAAAGCTATATCCCCACCGCTAATTTGAACGCTATTTGTTAACGATATTTTCACGCTTAAAGACAAATGAAAATCGTTATCAACAAACGATTTAAATAATGCCTTTTCATTGTTGTTTTATATTCTCAAAATATGTTAAGGTTGCGCCCGTCGTTGGGGAGTAGCCGATTTCCTGTTCGCAGGAAATGTACGTGTCAACATACTCGTTGAAAAACGTGGCACGTACGGATCGCTTACCGCATGTCTTATGTGCGTTGCGATCAGGCGAGACCATAGATACATCAACTGCTGTTTACTGGGGGCAGTGATGTGTCATATGGATATCCCCGGTCTGGACGCTGTTATGAATATCTCCGCTACGATCCTTCTCGCTTTTGGCATGTCCATGGACGCGTTTGCTGCTTCCATCGGAAAAGGCGCCACGCTCCACAAACCTAAATTCTCAGAAGCCCTGCGTACCGGCCTGATTTTTGGCGCTATCGAAACGCTGACCCCGCTTCTCGGCTGGGGACTTGGCATGCTCGCCAGCCAGTTCGTGCTGGAGTGGAACCACTGGATTGCCTTCGTCCTGCTGGTGTTTCTCGGTGGCCGAATGGTCATTGAAGGTTTTCGCGGCGGCGATGATGAAGACGAGGAGCCGCAGCACCGCCACGGCTTCTGGCTGCTGGTCACCACGGCCATTGCCACCAGCCTTGATGCGATGGCCGTCGGCGTCGGTCTGGCATTTTTGCAGGTCAATATTATCGCCACCGCGCTGGCTATTGGCTGTGCAACCCTGATTATGTCCACGCTGGGCATGATGGTCGGACGGTTTATCGGCCCGCTGCTGGGTAAACGCGCCGAGATCCTCGGGGGGATTGTGCTGATTGGCATTGGTGCCCAGATCCTCTGGGCACACTTCGCCGGTTAATCTTCGCGCTGCCAGACGTGGATGCTGAAGTCCGTCTGGCAGCGAAATGTTGAGTGTGCCGCTAACGTTTCCCATACTTC
This sequence comes from Enterobacter sp. fkY84-1, assembly GCF_052974705.1. Taxonomy (NCBI): domain Bacteria; kingdom Pseudomonadati; phylum Pseudomonadota; class Gammaproteobacteria; order Enterobacterales; family Enterobacteriaceae; genus Enterobacter; species Enterobacter sp. fkY84-1. Next base: position 2,826,572 of record NZ_CP169393.1, read on the forward strand.
AGGTTTTGCCCGCCACGCGAACGGCGTCATCTGCAATAACGCGACGGCCTCTTCCCCTTTCAGCATCATTTCGTACGCCACCGATTCCGCCTGCTTCAGGGTAAAACCGGCCAGCTGTTCAGAATGAGGGGCATGGAGACGCACTTCGTCGTAGATCAGCCCTTTCAGCTCCATCAGATGACGCGGACCTGGCGTCACGGTGACCACCCATCCGCCCGGTTTCACGACGCGCGCCAGCTCCTCCGCCTTACACGGCGCGTAGATGCGGATAACCGCGTCCATGCTGGCATCGTCAAACGGCAGCCGGTGGCTGGACGCCACGCAGAACGTCACGTCGGTATAACGCTTCGCCGCCGCGCGAATGGCCACTTTCGACACGTCCAGACCGAATGTCTGTGCGCCCTTCTCACGAGCAACCTCCGCAAACCGTGCGGTGTAGTACCCTTCCCCACAGCCGATATCGAGCATGGCGGTGGCGGAAGCCGGCAGAATGTCATTCAGCCTCTGCGCGACGGTCTCCCGCAGCGGCAGATAGTGCCCGGCATCGAGAAACGCGCGGCGCGCCCGCATCATCTCTGCACTGTCGCCAGGATCGCGCGAGCGCTTATGCTGCACCGGCAGAAGATTCACGTAGCCTTCTTTTGCCTGGTCAAACTGATGCCCCTGCGGACAGGTATAACGTTTATCTGAGTACGTCAGGGGGGCGTGGCAAAGGGGACAGCTGAAGGACATGGCAACTCCGGAGCATAATCAAAGGGCGAAGTGTACCGCTATTCGCCCCTGTTATAAACGCCCGGTTAGCGCATGACGATAAGGTGATCGGACCCCGCCGGTAATCCGTCAGGTTTGATATTCTCCAGACGCAGCACGTTACCCATAATCTCGCTGAAGACAGGCGCAGAGACGGCACCGCCGTAGTAGGCCCCATTTTGCGGATCGTTAATCACCACCACCAGAGCAAAACGCGGATTGCTGGCAGGCGCAACGCCCGCGGTGTAGGCGACGTATTTATCGACATACTTCCCGCTATCGTCAATTTTCTTCGCCGTGCCGGTTTTCACCGCCACCCGGTAATCACGCACGGCAGCCTTAACGCCACCGCCGCCCGGCAGCGCAACGCTCTCCATCATGTGCTCCACTTCGTGCGCAATCTCTTCCGGCATGACGCGGTGCCCGATAACGGGGGGATCGATGCGGGTGATGGAGAGAGGACGCTCAAGCCCGAACCCGCCAATCGTGGCGTAGACGTGGGCCAGCTGGAGCGGCGTGACCATCAGCCCGTAGCCGAAGGCAAAGGTCGCGCGATCGAGCTGGCTCCAGTATTTACGCTGTGGCAACAGCCCTGAACTTTCCCCCGTTAAGCCAAGCCCCGTATTGGTGCCAAAACCAAAGTTTCGATAGGTATCAATAAGGTGCTGAACGGGCATCGCCAGAGAAAGCCGGGAAACGCCGGTGTCGCTCGATTTTTGCAGGATCCCGGTCATCGTCAGCTCAGGGTAATAGCCCACGTCGCGAATGCGATGCCCGTCAAGGGTATACGGATGGGTGTCAATCACGCTGTCCGGCTGGACCAGGCCCTGCTGCAGGGCCGTCATCAGCACCAGCGGCTTGACGGTCGAACCGGGTTCGAACGTATCGCTGATCGCGCGGTTGCGGAAATCATTTATCGTCGCGCCTTCCCGATTATTGGGATTGAAATCCGGATAGCTCGCCATCGCGAGTATTTCCCCGGTTGGGATATCAATTAATACCGATGCCCCCGACTCGGCCTTGTTCCAGGCCACGGCATTGTCGAGCGCATCTTCGGTGATGGTTTGCAGCCGCTCGTCAATACTTAACTGAATGTTATGCGCCGGTGAGGGCGCGATTTCAGTCAGGTTTTCAACCACGCGCCCATAGCGATCTTCCCTCACCTGACGCACGCCCGGCTTGCCGGTGAGTTGGGCGTTGAAGCTCTTTTCCACACCTTCAATGCCCTGCCCGTCAATATTGGTGAAACCAATCAGGTTCGCTGCCACATGGCCAGCAGGATAAAAACGGCGGGACTCGTCGCGTAAATTGATGCCGGGCAGATTCAGTTTATCGATCCACTTTGCCTGTGCCGGATCGACCTGGCGGGCAAGGTAAATAAAACGACCCTGCGGGTTGGCGTTGATGCGTGCCGAGAGCGTGCCGAGGGAGAGATGCAGCGCGCTGGCCAGCGCCTGCCAGCGCTCATCAAGGCTGACGCCCCCTTTTGCCAGCACCGTCTTAGGATCGGCCCAGACGGCCTGGACAGGCACGCTCACCGCCAGAGGGCGGCCCTCGCGATCCATTATCATGCCGCGCGGCGCATCAATCGCCAGCTGGCGGAGGGATCGCATATCTTCCTGCTTCACCAGATTGTCAGGCTTAATGATTTGCAGCCAGGCAACGCGGCCCAGCAGAAAAGCCAGACTACAAAAAATAGCTAAACAGAGCAGCACAAAACGCGCCGGCGTGAAATTTCCGACGGTCGCTATCGATTTCTTCTTCACCTGAACCCCAGGACTGTAAAACAACGCACTGATTTAACGGGAAAAGATGGGTTTAGGGTGGCAAAACAGTGCTACTAACCTCGCAGCTTTGCAACAAGTTACTAACAAGACCGTGGATGGTAATATTTTGAAAGATAAGGGACATAAAAAAGCCCCGCGACAGGCGAGGCTTTATGTCTGAGAGTGAAGTGCCGGGCACTTCAGTCAGCAGCGGTTCGATCAGATAGCAGTTACGTTAACTGCAGCTGGGCCTTTCTGGCCGTCCTGAATTTCGAACTCAACGTTCTGGCCTTCAGCCAGAGTTTTGAAGCCGTTACCCTGGATTGCAGAGAAGTGTACGAACACGTCTTTGCTGCCGTCAGCAGGAGTAATGAAACCAAAACCTTTAGACTCGTTGAACCACTTAACTTGACCTTTAATCTTTGCCATTTTGCAAAATTCCTTAGAGTGTTTTCTTAGCCCGCAGGCATTAACTGAGATAAAACTGAGACATTACTGCATGAGGCACTAATATAAGGTTCGGCAGAGAAGCGGTATTCAACGACAACGTGTTTACTCAGGACTTCTTTACTGAAAATGCCACACATAAACAGAACTGTACCTCGTTTGACCCAAAACGTGTTATCACACACTATGTTTAATATGGCAAGCCATTTTTAAACATGTCTCGATCCGCCGCACAAATTCGAACAGTGCCTGTCAGGTTTTGCACAATTATGCGCATCGCGTACAGACAGCCCTGCTGCGTAACAAAGACCCAGCATTGCTTGCACAACCGCTGTAATCTAAGACTTTTTTAACATAGCTCATTCATTACGAACCGTCCAGCAACCAGGAAAAGAAATCTTTCGTCCTGATTGAGTTAGAACAATTTGTGAAAAGTTATGCTTAAATCATTGTAACGCGACCAAATTGTTTCAGAGAAAAAACACTGTTAAAAACCCGCTTCCATCTGTATTAAAATGCACCAGCGAATAAACAGCGTTATGCACCAAAATAATGAAATTTTTATGACTCTGCATCAAAAGAAGGCAAGCAAAACGTTTCGATAAAAATAAAACATTCCCAGGCGCGTTTACATCAAGAATATATGCAACAATTTATCGCTTCGTTTAGAAGGATAAATATTCACCAATTTTCAGTATCCTGAAAGAATGATTAACTGGTGCTAAATTATCGAGCGCGTCAGTTAACTCCTGCACAGGTTCATCTAAAGCTTCATCTGCCAGTTCAAACACGCCCCAGTGAATTGGAAACGCCAGAGGGCAACCCAACTGCTGCCACAATGCCACCGCTGATTGCGGATCCATATGATGAACAGCCATGAACCATCGTGGGGCATAGGCACCAATCGGCAACGCGGCGGCATCTATCTGGCCCAGGCGTTCAGGAATCAACAACAGCTCAGGCGAATAGCCGGTATCACCGCTGAACCAGAAACGGTGATGCCGTCCTTCCATCACCCAGCCGCACCATAAGGAACGATTGCGGTTCCATGGCGTGCGCATGCTCCAGTGCTGTGCCGGCACGGCGGTCAGCGTCATCCCCTGCCAGGTTAAACTCTGCCACCAGTCGAGTTCGACCACGCGTTTTGCTCCCCGGCGACGAAACCAGTCGGCCAGGCCCAACGGAACGAAACAACAGACGTCGGGAAAGCGCTTGAGGATCCTGCGAATGGTTGCGTCATCAAGATGATCGTAATGATTATGGGAGATGACAACCGCATCAAGCTGATGAAGTTGCTCGACAGACAGTACGGGAGGCGTTTTGCGCTGGGGTCCCAGGAAAGGCAGCGGAGAAGCGCGTCGAGAAAACACCGGATCGGTAAGGATGATATTGCCGTCCAGCTGCAGCAACACACTCGCGTGTCCGAGCCACCACACCCCATCTTCATGAGATGCCGCAAGCTCAACCGGTTGCCACCACTGGCGGATGAAATCGTCATAACCCAGCGCGGGCGGCTTCGGTAAACCGGCCTCTTTGCGCGCTTTACGCCAACGGTCAAGGTCACCGGGTTGATGTCCGACAGGAAGGGTATTACGAAAACCGTTCGGGGTATGATGTTTCAGGGAGGGGTCATACCAGGGATTTTTCCAGACCACAGCCACCTCCCAGGACAAAAAAGATTAACGCTCAGCCACCAGGCGGATAAAGTCGTCTTCGTCTTTGTTATCTTCAGCGACCGCGTCTTTCGGCGCGTCTTTCTCTTCCGGTTCGTTAGCCTCGCAAAGACGGCGTAGCAATGCATTCTGGCGTTTTTGCTGATCGAGCAGTGCTTCCAGCAGTTCGATCTGCTCATTTGTACGCGAACTGGCCCGATTCACGAAAAACCAGATGACCAGCCCCACAAGCAGAACCACCAAAGAAATCATCAGGGATGCCATATTCAGCAGCCCTGAATTCAGTAACTCACCCATTTCACCACCTCAATAAAAACGTCTATTTTACCACTGGCGTGAAGGAAGGAAATCACGTTGAGAAAAAATGTGTATTACCACGGAATAAATTTGTTGATTGCGCAAACGCCGCTAAAAAACTGTACATCCTGATCGCACATCACATTGATCGTCTGCGTCCATAACACCACGCACGCTATCAGTACGATAATCAGAATTACCCAGCGTATTTTTTTCACTCCACACTCCGTCTAAGGACCTGATGTAACGAGATTATCACGCTTATCTTAAACAAGGACTAACTGCGCCTCCATCGCGGTTTTTAAGAATGCTGCACTTGTTTCATTGCGTAGACACGTTACGCTAGCATTACGATAACAACGATAAAAGAGGTAATAATGCGATTCATCATTCGAACAATTATTGCACTGGCCCTTGTCTGGATTGGCCTCCTGTTAACGGGCTATGGTGTGCTTGTGGGGAGCACCGAAAACGCAGCCGGGTTAGGCATTCAGTGTAAATACCTAACCGCACAAGGAATGAGCACCGCCCAGTATCTGCATACTGACAGCGGGATCATTGGCTTAACCCAATGTCCTGTACTGCGTAAAACATCCGTCGTGATTGATAACGGCTAATCAGCCAGGTTCATGAGGCATAAAAAACGCCGCATCAGATGCGGCGTTTTTTCATTTCAGCAGGGATTAAAACGGGTAGTCGTGATAGCCCATCTGTTCAGAAATTTTACGTGCGGCAGTGTGCAGAATAGTCACATACTCATGCAGACGCTCTTCGGAGAAGCGTAAGGTTGGGAAAGAGATACTTAAGCCTGCAATCACCACCCCAAAGCGGTCAAATACCGGGACGCCGATACAGCGCAGCCCCTCTTCCTGCTCTTCGTTATCTTCGCCATACCCTTGCTCGCGCACGCGGTCGAGCACCGTCAGCAGCGCTTCCGTACTGGTAATGGTTCGTTCCGTGCTGCGCTTGTATTCCACGCCTTCGAGGATCTGCTCCACTTCCTCGCGATCGCGCCACGCCAGCAGAACCTTACCAATCGCGGTACTGTAGAGCGGGTTGCGGCGCCCAATGCGCGAATACATGCGCAGATTGTACATGGAGTCGATTTTATGGATGTAAACGATGCTGTCTTCATCCAGCGCACCGAGATGAATGGTCTCTTTGGTCAGGCGAGAGATTTCACGCATCTGAATGTCCGCGCTGCGGATCAGGTCAACGTTTTGTAGCGCACGCGCCCCCAGTTCAAACAGCTTCAGCGTCAGAGAATATTTTTCAGACTCGCCTTCCTGCGCAACGTAACCCAGTGACTTCATGGTTTGCAAAAAGCGATAAACGGTGCTTTTTGACATCATCACGCGCTGTGACAGCTCTGTAATACCTATTTCACGCTCTTCTCCAAGCGCCTGTAAGATGCCAAACACCTTCAGCACGGAAGAAACAGAATCTGGTTGTTTATCCAAATCCGCAATAGCCATTTACCACCTCATAGCGAGTGTTTTATAAAAATCAGAACTGGTTTTTATTATAAGTTCCCGTCATGTCAGCTGCAATCAATCCGCGTTTACTTCGTTACAAATCTGCGACATATCGCGGCTGTAACAATGCTAAAATAGTTACCCTGAGAATAATTTCACGCTGAGCTTTTTACTCCTGATGGACAAGAATCTTTCCGATGGCCTGCCCTTACCCCAGCGGTATGGCGCAATAGCGACCATCATTATCGGTATCTCCATGGCCGTCCTTGACGGCGCGATTGCGAACGTTGCCCTGCCAACCATCGCCAGCGACCTGCATGCCTCACCCGCCAGTTCGATTTGGATTGTTAACGCCTACCAGATTGCGATTGTGGTTTCACTGCTCTCGTTCTCTTTCCTGGGCGATATGTTCGGCTATCGCCGGGTGTATCAGTGTGGCCTGGTGGTTTTCACGTTTACCTCCCTGTTCTGCGCCCTTTCAGATTCACTGCATACCCTGACGCTTGCGCGCATCGCCCAGGGCTTTGGCGGCGCGGCGCTGATGAGCGTAAACACGGCGCTGATCCGTTTGATTTATCCGCAGCGCCATCTGGGGCGCGGGATGGGGATAAACTCATTTATTGTGGCCGTCTCTTCAGCCGCAGGGCCAACCATTGCGGCGGCGATCCTTTCCGTCGCGTCATGGCAATGGCTGTTCGCCATTAACGTGCCGCTGGGTATCCTCGCCATCTTCTTTGCCCTGCGCTTTCTTCCCGCTAACGGTCCCAAAATCAGCATGCCGCGCTTCGACGTGACGAGTGCGGTGATGAATGCCCTGACCTTCGGCCTGCTGATTACGGCGCTGAGCGGCTTTGCGCAAGGACAATCGCTGATGCTTACCGGCGCGGAGCTCATCGCCCTGCTGGCGATCGGCTTCTTCTTTGTTCGCCGCCAGCTCACCCTCCCCGCGCCTTTGCTGCCCGTTGATCTGCTGCGTATTCCTCTCTTTTCACTCTCCATTTGCACGTCCGTCTGCTCGTTTTGCGCCCAGATGCTGGCTCTGGTTTCTCTGCCCTTCTTTCTGCAGAGCGTGGTAGGCCGGTCAGAAGTGGAGACCGGACTGCTGCTCACCCCCTGGCCGCTGGCGACCATGGTGATGGCCCCGCTGGCAGGGTACTTAATTGAACGCGTTCACGCCGGTTTACTCGGGGCGCTGGGGCTGGCGGTAATGGCGACAGGCCTTTTCGCACTGGCATTGCTGCCCTCGTCGCCTTCCGATCTGGACATCATCTGGCGCATGATCCTCTGCGGCGCGGGGTTTGGGCTTTTCCAGTCCCCCAATAACCACACCATTATCACCTCAGCACCGCGCCATCGTAGCGGAGGGGCCAGCGGCATGTTGGGAACCGCGCGTCTGCTTGGGCAAAGCACCGGTGCAGCGCTGGTCGCCCTGATGTTTAACCTCGCAGGCCAGAACGGCAACCATGTTGCCCTCCTCACCGCCGGTGTACTTGCCACCCTCGCGGCTATCGTCAGCGGCCTGCGGGTGACCCAGCCTAGGGTTCAGGCATAAAAAAAGCCGGGCGGAGTGTTCTCCTGCCCGGCTTATTGTGTTTTGTTGCGTTACTTCAGGTATTCCCCACTGCGCAGCGCTTCAATACGTTTATCCAGCGGCGGGTGAGACATAAACAGCTCGCTCAGCGATTTGGATTTACCGTTAATGCAGAAGGCCATCATGCTGTTCGCTTCCTGCGGCTCGTAGGAGGTTTTCAGACGCTGCAGCGCGGCAATCATCTTCTCGCGACCAACCAGCTTCGCAGAACCGGCATCCGCGTGGAATTCACGGTGGCGGGAGAACCACATCGTGATGATGCTCGCCAGAATACCGAATACCAGTTCCAGCACCATCGACACGGCAAAATAGATCAGCGGGTTGCCGTTGCTCTCTTCGCCTTCGTCACGGTTGCCGCCAATGAAGCCAGCGGCAATCTGCGCCAGAATACGGGAGATAAAGATCACGAAGGTGTTTACCACGCCCTGAATCAGGGTCATGGTCACCATGTCACCGTTTGCGATATGGCTGATTTCGTGGGCGATAACCGCTTCGGCTTCGTCACGGCTCATGTTCTGCAGCAGTCCGGTGCTAACAGCGACCAGTGACGCATCGCGACGGGCACCCGTGGCGAACGCGTTGATGTCCGGAGCATGGTAAATGGCCACCTGCGGCATGGCGATCCCGGCCTGACGGGACTGCTGAGCCACCGTATTCATCAGCCACTGTTCCATATCGTTACGCGGCTGTTCAATAACCTCACCCCCTACCGATTTCAATGCCATCCACTTTGACATCAGCAGGGAGATGAACGAGCCACCAAAACCAAACAGCAGCGCCATAATCAACAGACCCTGAACGCTGCTCGACTGAATTCCTGTCAGGCTTAGCACGAGCCCGAAAACCACCATCACCGCCAGGTTGGTGAGCAGGAAGAGCGCGATTCGCATCATAATTTTCTTTTTACCTCAGTTTAACAAAACGCACTATGCGATTACCCACATCGTATGGGTATTGCGGCTATTTTCAAGCATCCGGCGGGCGTAAGTCACCAGAAAGACACAACTTTACACAATTGAAAATCTGGCTGACGGAAGGATGAAGAACAAAAAGAAACAGGCACAATCTCTTGTGCCTGTTGGGAGGTTATTTTGCCGGAGCGGGCTGTACGGCAGGTTTCTCTTTTTCCTGATTCGCCAGGTCGAGCGCGATATGCACCGTCTCGTCGAGATACGGATCCGGCTCCTGGTAATCTTTTGGCAGATCGTCCAGTTTCTTGAGCAGAGGTTTACCTTCGCGCTTGAAGCGATCGTTGATACGCGCCAGGCGGGTTGCATCGTCTTCGTTGTTCTCTTTTTCACGCTGAGCGTAGTTCAGAGAAACGATATTCCGCTTATCTTTCAGGGCATTGAATCGGGCAATATCCTTCAGGATGTACTGGAACTCCGGATCTTTCGCGATGCGGTCGTTATGCGCCTTCAGCAGCTCAGGGCCAAATTGCGTCATATCACCCGCTTTCACGTAGGTCGCGGCATTGATGCTGTCCCACGGCAACGCGTTATCTTCAAACTTCTCGCCAGTTTCCGTCTCCTGAGTGCCTGTCGGCATGATGATATCCGGCGTGACACCCTTACGCTGCGTACTGCCGCCGTTTACGCGGTAGAATTTCTGAATGGTGTACTGAACCGAGCCCAGTGCAGGCCATTCCGGACGCAGCATTTGATCGTAAATCCGATTCAGAGAGCGGTACTGCTGAACGGTGCCTTTACCGAAGGTTGGCTCACCGACGATCAGCGCGCGGCCGTAGTCCTGCATGGCAGCGGCGAAGATCTCAGATGCAGATGCACTGAAGCGGTCAACCAGAACCACCAGCGGGCCTTTGTAGTAGACCACACCGTCATTGTCCGCATCTTCGCGCACTTTACCGTTGTTATCGCGCACCTGAACCACCGGGCCAGATGGGATGAACAGGCCAGAGAGTGAAACCGCTTCCGTCAGCGCCCCGCCGCCGTTACTGCGCAGGTCGATGATGATGCTGCTGACGTTCTGCTTTTCAAGTTTCTGCAGTTGAACTTTCACATCGTCAGTCAACCCGACGTAGAAGCCAGGAATATCCAGGACACCCACCTTCTCTTTACCCACGGTTTTCACCGACATTTTCACCGCGCGATCTTCCAGACGGATACGCTCACGGGTCAGGGTAACGATACGGGTTTTGGTACCTTTTCCGGCTGGCAGAATTTCCAGACGAACCTTGCTGCCCTTCGGACCTTTGATCAGCGCAACCACGTCATCAAGACGCCAGCCGATCACATCGACCATGTTCTGGCCGGTTTGTCCCACACCCACAATGCGATCGCCTACGCTAATGGCTTTGCTTTTGGATGCCGGACCACCCGCGACCATCGAATTGATCACCGTATAATCATCGTCCATCTGCAGCACCGCGCCGATACCTTCCAGAGACAGGCTCATTTCGGTATTAAACTGCTCGGTGTTGCGAGGTGAGAGATAATTGGTGTGCGGATCGATTTCGTGCGCAAAGGCCGTCATGGCCAGTGAGAAAACATCCTCACTGTTGGTCTGTGCCAGGCGACGAATGGCAAATTTGTAACGACGCGTCAGCGTGTCACGGATCTCTTTTTCGTCTTTGCCGGTGAGCTTAAGGCTCAGCTCGTCGTATTTCACTTTGCCGTCCCACAGCGCATTCAGCTCGGCTTCATCTTTTGGCCAGGGCGCTTTGCTGCGGTCCAGATTGAAGGTGTCGTTGCCGGTGAAGTCCATCGGACGTTCCAGCACTTTCAGCGCGTACTGATAGCGTTCGAAGCGGCGCTTTTGCGACAGGTTGTAGAGATCGTAGAAGAGATCCAGCTTGCCTGAACGCAACTCGTCACCCACCTCGGATTTCCGCTTAGCGAACTGCTCGACATCGCTGGCGAGCAAAACGTTATGGCTGTAATCCAGCAAGTTCAGATAGCGGTCAAAGATTTTGGCCGAAAAGGCCTGATCGAGATCGAACTGACGATAGTGCGAACGGGTGAAACGTGAGGTCACGCGCTCGCTCACCGTCGCGTGCTGCGTCTCTTCCTTGAGTACCGGAATTTGATCAACACGCGTGATATCGTCCACTGCAAAGGCGTGACCTGTTATAGCAAACAGGCCCGCCAGCGCGGTGAGCTTAAAAAAAGTGTTCATGCCAGGCTTGGCCTCCGTTTCAGAACAACAAGTGTTCTGCGCGTACAATCATTGACATACCAGAAGTCAGCTGTACACGAACGCCATCTTTGGTGATTTCCAGTACGGTGGCGTCCATAGCATTGTTACCCGCTTTTACCTTCAGTGCCTGACCCACGCTCAGGGCGTTGATGTCAGAAACCGGGGTATGGCGCGGCTCTTCACGAGGCGCACGCGGGGCTTTTGCTGCTGGTTTGTCTGCACGCGGTTTGCGATCGTTATTATCGTGACGACGCGGCGCAGGGCGTGGTTTACGCTCACGACGAGGCGCTTCTTCCTGGCCGTTTGCCGCGGCGGCTTCGCGTTTTTTCGCTTGCTGTTCTGCACGTTGTGCCTGAACGCGTGCTTTGGCTTCTTCCAGCTGCTTGCGCGCGTGCTCAACGTGCTGCTCGTCCAGCTCACCGCAAGGGTTGCCGTCGAGATCCACGCGGGTCGCGCCAGGTTTGATACCGTACAGGTAACGCCAGCTCGAAGTATAAAGACGTAAGGCGGAACGCAGCTGAGTTTTGCTGAGGTTCATTTCCCCTTCAACACGCGCCACCAGATCCTGAAAAATACCGACTTTCAGGGGACGAGCTTCGCCTTCCGCGCTGAAGCACTGCGGGAAACGCTCGGCCAGAAATGCGATAACTTCTTTACTGCTATTCAACTTAGGTTGATTTTCCATGAAATTTCCTGATTACAACGGACGTTGCCAACAAGCGCAGGCATGAACAGGCGTCATTATAATGACGCTATCAGTAAATGCTACGTTATCCGTTGATTATCCTGCGACGCTCGCAAAGAATTTTTGATAATCGGTTGCTGCGAGTACGTTTTCCAGATTCGCCACCAGCTCGCGCAGCCCCTGTTCGTCCTCGGTTGTAAAGCGACTGAAGACCGTACTGTCGATGTCCAGAACGCCAATAATCTGATTTTTGACCACCAGCGGCAGAACGATTTCAGAATTACTGGCGGCATCACAGGCGATGTGCCCGTCAAACGCATGAACGTCTTCCACACGCTGGACCTGATTCTCGGCCACCGCCGTGCCGCATACGCCACGCCCTACCGGAATACGCACGCAGGCCAGTTTGCCCTGGAACGGACCGAGCACCAGCGTTTCACCTTCCAGAAGGTAAAAGCCCGCCCAGTTCACGTCAGAGAGACGTTCAAACAGCAATGCGCTAGTATTTGCCAGAGTGGCTAAGAAGCTGGTCTCACCCGCCATCAATGCCTTAAAATCGCGGTTCAGATCCGCGTAGAATTCTGTTTTGTTCATTATTCAATCACTTAGTTGTCTTACAAAATTACCGCATAGCCTATTAAAATAAGCATTAAATGCGCTCATGCTCAAGATGAATCCGTTCATGAGTTATTATAACTTTCAACAATACTTATTTGTGCGCAGCTGATGGCCTTAAAAACAACCAAAATTACGCCGACGAGAAAGATAACTGTCCATACGGTAAGCGAAGCTTTGCCTCGTGCACATTATCAGCGTTGCCCCCAGTGCGATACGCTTTTTATGTTGCCGAAGATGAAATCGCACCAAAGTGCCTTCTGCCCCCGCTGTGACGCCAAAATTCGCGATGGCCGCGACTGGTCGTTGACCCGCCTCGCCGCCATGGCCGTTACCATGCTGCTGCTGATGCCCTTCGCCTGGAGTGAGCCGCTGCTAAAACTCTACCTGCTCGGCGTGCGCATTGACGCCAACGTGCTGCAGGGCATCTGGCAGATGACCCGTCAGGGCGATCCCATCACCGCCGCGATGGTGCTGTTCTGCACCGTCGGCGCACCCCTGGTGCTGGTTGCCGCCATTGCCTATCTCTGGTTTGGCAACATTCTTGGCATGAACCTTCGCCCGGTGCTGCTGATGCTGGATAAGCTCAAAGAGTGGGTCATGCTGGATATTTATCTGGTAGGCGTGGGGGTTGCGTCAATAAAGGTGCAGGACTACGCCTTTTTGCAGCCCGGCGTCGGACTCTTTGCCTTCATCTGTCTGGTATTGCTGAGCATCCTGACGCTGATCCACCTGAACGTTGAGCAGCTCTGGGAGCGATTCTACCCTCAGCGCCCCGCCACGCGTCCCGATGAAAATCTGCGCGTCTGTCTGGGTTGCCACTATACCGGGTTACCCGACACGCGCGGACGCTGCCCGCGGTGCCACATTCCGTTGAGACTGCGGCGCAATAACAGCCTGCAAAAATGCTGGGCGGCGCTGATCGCCTCCCTGGTGTTCCTGATCCCCGCCAATATGCTGCCGATTTCCATCATTTACGTGAATGGTGGACGTCAGGAGGATACTATCCTCTCCGGGATTATCTCCCTTGCGCACAGCAATGTCGGGGTGGCGGCAATCGTCTTTATTGCCAGTATCCTGGTTCCCTTTACCAAAGTGGTGGTGATGATTACCCTGCTCATCAGCATTCACTTAAAGTGTGAACAAGGTTTACGGACCCGCATTTTGCTTCTGCGATTCGTCACCTGGATTGGCCGCTGGTCAATGTTAGATCTGTTCGTGATTTCGCTGATGATGTCGCTCATCAATCGCGATCAGTTACTTGCTTTTACAATGGGACCCGCGGCTTTTTATTTCGGCTCTGCGGTGATATTGACTATTCTTGCTGTGGAATGGCTGGATAGCCGCTTACTTTGGGATGCACATGAGTCAGGAAACCCCCGCTTCGCCGACTGAAGCGAGAATTAAAACAAAACGCCGCATTTCGCCATTCTGGTTGCTGCCCGTCATCGCCCTGATGATTGCAGGCTGGCTTATCTGGACAAGCTATGAGGATCGCGGCAGTACCGTCACCATTGATTTCCAGACCGCCGACGGCATCGTCGCCGGGCGAACCCCCGTTCGCTTCCAGGGGGTTGAAGTGGGTACGGTTCAGGATATCTCCCTTGGAAAAGGGCTGAACAAGATTCAGGTGCGGGTCAGCATTAAATCTGACATGCAGGATGCCCTGCGCAGCGAAACGCAGTTCTGGCTGGTGACGCCAAAAGCCTCGCTGGCCGGTGTTTCCGGTCTGGATGCGCTCGTCGGCGGTAACTATATCGGCATGATGCCCGGCAAAGGCGAACCGCAGGATCACTTTGTGGCTCTGGATACGCAGCCCAAATACCGCCTCAATAACGGCGATTTGATGATTCATCTCCAGGCGCCGGACCTCGGTTCCCTGAACAGCGGCTCCCTGGTCTATTTTCGTAAGATCCCGGTTGGCCGCGTGTACGATTATGCGATTAACCCGAATAAACAGGGCGTCACCATTGATGTGCTGATCGAGCGCCGCTTCACCAATCTGGTGAAAAAGGGCAGCCGCTTCTGGAACGTGTCCGGCGTGGATGCCGACCTCAGCCTGAGCGGTGCAAAAGTGAAGCTGGAGAGTCTGGCCGCACTGGTGAACGGCGCCATCGCCTTTGACTCCCCGGAAAACTCAAGCCCTGCCACGGCTGATGACACGTTCGGATTGTACGCCGATCTGGCGCACAGCCAGCGCGGCGTGATCGTCAAACTCGCCCTTCCCGATGCTAAAGGACTAAAAGCGGGTTCAACGCCGCTGATGTATCAGGGTCTGCAGGTCGGCCAGCTCACCAAAATGACGCTCAACCCGGGCGGTTCGGTCACTGGCGAAATGACGGTCGATCCGAGCGTGGTCGATCTCCTGCGCGAGAAAACGCGCATCGAAATGCGCAGTCCAAAGATCTCCCTGAACGATACCAGCCTCAGCACGCTGCTGACCGGCAATACCTTTGAGCTGATCCCCGGGGAAGGTCAGCCCAGCAATAGCTTCGTGATTGCCCCGGCGGATAAAGCCCTGCTGCAAAAGCCGGGCGTCGTGACGGTTACGCTCAATGCGCCAGAAAGCTATGGGATTGAAGCCGGTCAGCCGTTGATTTTACACGGCGTGCAGGTGGGACAGGTGCTGGAGCGGAAGCTCTCCGCGGATGGGGTGCAATTCTCCGTTGCCATCGACCCGCAATACAGAGACCTGGTACATGGCGACAGTAAATTCGTGGTGAACAGTCGCGTCGACGTGAAGGTAGGTCTGGACGGCGTGGAGTTTCTCGGCGCCAGCGCCAGCGAATGGGTGAACGGCGGCATCCGTATTTTGCCGGGGGATAAAGGCCCCGTGCGCGACAGCTACCCGCTGTATGCCAACCTTGAGAAAGCGATTGAAAACAGCCTGAGCGATCTTCCTACCACCACGCTGACGTTAAGCGCCGAGACCCTGCCGGACGTTCAGGCGGGCTCCGTGGTGCTGTATCGCAAGTTTGAAGTCGGGGAAGTGATCACCGTTCGCCCGCGTGCCGACGCCTTTGATATCGAACTGCACATCAAGCCGGAGTACCGCAAGCTGCTGACGCCGAACAGCGTCTTCTGGGCTGAAGGCGGCGCGAAAGTGCAGCTGAACGGTAATGGACTGACCGTGCAGGCCTCTCCGCTGTCACGCGCGCTGCGCGGGGCGATTAGCTTCGATAACCTCAGCGGAGCGGGCGCGAACCTGCGTAAAGGCGATAAGCGAATTCTCTTCCCGTCCGAGACCGCCGCACGCGCCGTGGGCGGGCAGATTACCCTGCACGCGTTTGACGCCGGCAAGCTGGCGGAAGGCATGCCCATCCGCTACCTGGGCATTGATATCGGGCAGATCCAGAAGCTGACGCTGATCACCTCGCGCAACGAGGTGCAGGCTACCGCCGTGCTCTACCCGGAATATGTGCAGACCTTTGCGCGCGCGGGTTCGCGCTTCTCGGTGGTGACACCGCAGATCTCGGCCGCAGGCGTTGAGCATCTCGACACCATTTTGCAGCCGTACATCAACGTTGAGCCCGGCCAGGGCAATGCCCGTCGTGATTTCGAGCTGCAGGAAGCCACGATCACCGACTCGCGCTACCTTGGTGGCCTGAGCATCGTGGTGGAAGTGCCGGAAGCCGGCTCGCTGAGCATCGGCACGCCGGTCCTGTTCCGCGGCATTGAGGTCGGTACGGTCACGGGCCTGACGCTCGGGACGCTCTCCGACCGCGTGATGGTGGCGCTACGCATCAGCGAACGCTACCAGCACCTGGTGCGTAATAACTCGGTGTTCTGGCTGGCATCCGGCTACTCGCTGGACTTCGGCCTGACGGGAGGCGTGGTGAAAACCGGGACCTTCAACCAGTTCATTCGCGGTGGTATTGCGTTTGCCACACCGCCGGGGACGCCGCTGGCGCCGAAAGCGCAGCCGGGTAAACATTTCCTGCTGCTCGAAAGCGAACCGAAAGAGTGGCGCGAATGGGGAACCGCCCTGCCGCGTTAATCTGCAAGGCTCCGGTGTCAACGCACCGGAGCCTTTATGTTACACTGCGCACCTGAACTTTTCCCTGTGGTGTGCCCGTGGCTCAAAACTCCGTATTTCTTCCTGAACAATTCCTGGCGCAGATGCGCGAGGCGCTTCCTTCTCACCTGTCGTTAGACGATTTTATCGCCGCCTGCCAGCGTCCGTTACGCCGCAGTATTCGCGTCAACACGCTGAAAATCAGCGTCGAGGATTTTCTGGCGCTGGTCGCGCCCTACGGCTGGCAGGTTACGC
This sequence comes from Enterobacter sp. fkY84-1, assembly GCF_052974705.1. Classification (NCBI taxonomy): domain Bacteria; kingdom Pseudomonadati; phylum Pseudomonadota; class Gammaproteobacteria; order Enterobacterales; family Enterobacteriaceae; genus Enterobacter; species Enterobacter sp. fkY84-1. Next base: position 2,843,297 of record NZ_CP169393.1, read on the forward strand.
CGGTACCGTGGTGCGTTGAGGGGTTCTGGATCGAGCGCGATGACGAAGACGCCGTGCCGCTGGGAAGCACCGCTGAACATCTGAGCGGCCTGTTCTATATCCAGGAAGCCAGCTCGATGCTGCCGGTGGCAGCCCTGTTCGCCGATGGCAATTCGCCTGAACGCGTAATGGATGTGGCCGCGGCGCCTGGCTCAAAAACCACGCAGATTGCCGCCCGTATGGGTAACCGGGGCGCGATCCTCGCCAACGAGTTTTCCGCCAGCCGCGTGAAGGTATTGCATGCCAACATCAGCCGCTGCGGTATTCATAACGTTGCCCTGACGCACTTCGACGGCCGCGTGTTTGGCGCCGCCCTGCCGGAAGCCTTCGACGCCATTCTGCTGGACGCTCCCTGCTCCGGTGAAGGGGTGGTGCGTAAAGATCCCGATGCGTTAAAGAACTGGTCCGTGGAAAGCAACCTTGAGATCGCCGCCACGCAGCGGGAGCTGATCGAGAGCGCATTCCATGCCCTTCGCCCAGGCGGCACGCTGGTCTATTCAACGTGTACCTTAAACCGCGATGAAAACGAAGACGTCTGCCTGTGGCTGAAAGCGCAATACCCGGATGCGGTCGAATTCCTGCCGCTTAACGATCTGTTCGCCTCGGCACAGGAGGCGATTACGCCGGAGGGTTTCCTCCACGTATTCCCGCAGATTTACGACTGCGAAGGCTTCTTTGTGGCACGTCTGCGTAAAACGCAGGCGGTTGCTCCCCTGCCCGCACCCAAATTCAAGGTCGGCAACTTCCCGTTTGTCCCCCTCAAAGGTCGCGATGCAGCACAGCTTGTCGCCGCCGCCGAAAAGGTTGGCCTGATCTGGGATGAGAGCCTGCACCTCTGGATCCGTGATAAAGAGGTATGGCTGTTCCCGGCTGAGATCGAACCGCTCATCGGAAAGGTCCGTTTTTCCCGAATTGGGATCCGCCTGGCGGAAGTGCATAATAAAGGCTATCGCTGGCAGCATGAGGCCGTCATCGCCCTTGCCGGGCACGAGAATGCCTTTGCCCTGACGCATCAGGAAGCCGAAGAGTGGTACCGTGGTCGCGATGTCTATCCTGACAGCACGCCATCAGGCGATGAAGTGATCGTGACGTATCAGGGATACCCGCTCGGGCTGGCAAAAAAAGTCGGTTCACGACTGAAAAACAGCTATCCGCGCGAGCTGGTCCGGGATGGACGACTGTTTACCGGTAACGATCGCACGGCCTGAAAAAAAGCGCATTTTTTTTACTGGCGATTTTGCTCTCCTTGTCTACGATCAAAAATGGGTGGCCGTACTGGTCATACCAGATTTTGACAACCGACCCGGAGAGCACTATGACGAAAACCAGCGTGCGTATTGGCGCTTTTGAGATCGACGACGCAGAACTGCGCGGCGAAGCGCAAGGCGATCGAACGTTAAGTATTCCCTGCAAATCCGACCCGGATTTGTGCATGCAGCTCGATGCATGGGATGCAGACACCAGCGTCCCGGCAATACTTGATGGCGAACATTCTGTTCTTTACCGTGAGCATTACGATAGTAAAACCGATGCCTGGGTCATGCGTCTTGCCTGACCTAAAGAGAACCCGCCCGAAGGCGGGTTATTTATTACTGCAGCTGCGCCAGCGTAAAGTAACCGTCAAATACGGCCCCCGTATCAATGTAGTGCAGATTGTCAAAATCATACCTTCTGTCGACGGGCGTATGTCCGAACCAGAAATGATCCGCACCGCTGATGCCCTGCCCTTTACCCACCATAAACCCCATCAACCGATCGCGATCCCATAAAACGCGCTGGGCGCTCACCGGTTTTTGCCAGCGGTATTCCGCTGCCGGATAATCCGCATGGGCAATCACGTTCAGACCGTTCGCACAGGTTATCTCGATGATATGCGGTAAATCGTGACAGGCCTCGAGCAACGATAGCGCAAGCTGTTGCTGGTCCCGGTCAAGTTGCCTGAACCATATTCCGCCATTCATTGTCCAGAGTGAAAAATCGTTATTATCCAGACTGTCGAGCGCCATTTGCTCATGGTTGCCCCGGACGGCACGAAACCATTTTTCATTGATAAGCTGTAATGATTTAACGCTGTCCGGACCGCGATCGATCATATCCCCAACGGAAATAAGCAAATCCTCATACGGATTAAAATGACGGCGTTTAAGCTCATCCATAAGCCGCTGATAACAGCCATGTATATCGCTGACCACCCAGACGTGACGCCACATTCCACCTTCAATTCGCTGATACATAGCCCCTCCTGTTAACAGTATAGCCGCCACAGAAAGGGCAACAGCCGGGCGTGGTCCTCACGAAGTGAAACAAACGGTAAACCAAACAGAAATAAAGATCCTCGCGCTATTAATCCCTTTTTCCTGGCTCTTTAGAATAAGGGTATAAAAAAAGAGGGGTCTTCACGTGTCTAATACGCACCTGCATAACGATGTTTTCTATCCGCATCGCACAAATATTATTTCTGAGCTTGTGAACGGCAAACGCGTCCCGGGGCCGATTTGGCGCAAGCGCGAATATCGCCTGAAGTTCCTGTTACGTTCGCTGGTATTCTGGTCTTCTACCCATCGCATGCTGGAGGCGCTTTCTGGTCGCGACGATTTCGACAGACTTCTGGCCTCTCAAATTACATTGCCGAGCAAAACCCACCGGCAGTACCTGATGCGCGGTTTGACGGCTAACGATCGCGCCGACGCGATCGTTAGCCATTATTACTGGATTGATAGCCTGAAAGAGAGCGGCCTCGCCCTGGCACTGACCAGCCCACAGGAGAAGCCCGTTGCGCAGTTCCATGCAAAAGACGGAGTTATCTATACGGTTAATGCGTCCTCTGCGGGGAAAGCCGAGCGTGAAGGCGAAAGCACGCTTTGGCTTCGCGACAACGAGGATACGCTGCTGGCCAGCCTGACCTTTAGCGTCGCGCGCAGCAATGGGCAACAGGTCATGGTCATCGGTGGGCTTCAGGGCCCCCGCCGCAGCGTAACGCGTGACGTTATTAAACAGGCCACCCGCGCCTGCCACGGTTTGTTCCCTAAGCGCGTGTTGATGGAAGTGCTTTTCCAGCTGGCTGCACAGTCCTCCGTCCGGGCGATTTTTGCCGTCAGCGATGAGGGCCACGTATTCCGTGCGCTGCGCTATCGCCTCAGCAAAGGCCGCCATTTCCACGCCAGCTATGATGAATTTTGGGCCTCTCTGGACGGTAAAAAGCTCTCAGCCTTCTGCTGGCAGCTGCCGCTACAGATGGCGCGTAAATCGCTTGAAGAGATTGCCAGTAAAAAACGCGCTGAATACCGCCGTCGTTTTGAGCTGCTTGATGAAATTGAGGCGTCGGTTAAGTCGCACTTTTAGACCCCGCACGCGCTTTCTTGAATTGCACACGAAAATTTAACAAAACAGGCAAAAAGGGCTGGACTACAGCATGCCGTAGTGTGTTATGTTTTAACCAGACGTACAGGACGTGCGCTGCAGAAGTGAGACAACAAAAGGATTAGTCTTTTACTTTTATGCAGATAAAAAGAGACCGAATACGATTCCTGTATTCGGTCCAGGGAAATGGCTCTTGGGAGAGAGCCGTGCGCTAAAAGTTGGCATTAATGCAGGCTAAGTCGCCTTGCCTTTTAAGAATAGATGACGACGCCAGGTTTTCCAGTCCACAGCTAAAGCGGTCGGAAAAAAAGCGCCAGAGCATCATAAAATGTGAAAAACCGCAGTGCTTTCGCAAGCATCTGCGGTTTTTTATTGGAAACCTGAACGTTAGCAGAGCTTGTCCGCGCGCTCGATAAACGGGGCCAGGCTCATTTTCTGTCCCGGATTCGCCGGGTCATCGATCTGAATGATGCTAATCGGCTGGCCGCTGCTCTTTCCGCTGGCCACCTGCTGCTCGGCGGTTTCATTTAACGGGTATTGCACCAGCGTGCTCGGGTTAATCGCGTACAGCGCATGGCCCGGACGGCAGGTCAGCATCACCTCTTCGCGGTTGAAGGCCCATTTGTCCTTACCCACTTCAAAACGGCTGACGGTGATAACCTGCGGTGCGGCAAACGCGCTCCCCGTGCAGGCCAGCAATATGAGAGAAAGTACTGTCTTTTTCATATGATATTTAACCTTGTCAGAAGGGTTCCCAGGTGGCGAACAGACTGACCGTTGCCAGTACCAGCGCCCCCAGCACCACTTCTGCCTGTGTCATCCTGATAAAAATCTGTTGTGCTCGCCCGGTCTCCGGACGAAACCGTGGCACCAGAAAATACCGATTTGCCAGCGCAATTACCACCATCAACGCCACCAGCGCACATTTGAACAACAAAAACTGCACGTAGTCAGCCTGCCAGGGAATATGGACGCCCAGTATCATGAGTGCATTGATCGCTCCGCTGAGCAGCACGCCCGCGACCGCATAATGGCCCACGCGCGAGAAGCGCATCATGGTATAGATGGCGGCATTCTGCCAGCGCCCTTTCGCCAGACGCATGCAGAACAGCAGGGGCAGTAATCCGCCAAGCCAGGTAGCAGCACAGATCAGGTGAAAAGCGTGATTAAGGCGCTGCAGCGCCCCCATCGGACCGTCGTTCATCGCCGCGTGCCCTACCCCCGCCAGCAGGATAAGCTGCCCCATGGCGAGCAGCAGCAGCCGCGAACCCTTCAGCGGCGCGAGCCATGCTGCAGCGACCGTCATCGCAGCGAGAATCATTTGCCACAGCCAGACGCCGCCAAACTGTGTCCTCATTACGCCGGACCAGACCTGTGGGGCAAATACATCGCCCCAGCCGTTACCCATCTGCCCGCCCTGAAGCATAAACATCAGGAGTGCAGCCGCCAGGCTCACAAAAGCCGCCACTTTCTGCTGCAGCTGGAAACGTCGGGACATCAGCCGCTGGAGAGAGGAAGGCGCAAACCAGACGCTGTAAAGCGCGTTGCCAAAAATCAGCATCAGCGCCCCGAAATGGATAAAGCGCAACCCGATATAACACAGCGCCAGCATGCTATTTCACGCTAAAGTGATAGCTACCTTTGGTTTTATGACCGTCTACAGAGACGACATGCCAGTCTACCTGGTACGTCCCTGGCGTCAGCGTTTGGTCCAGCGGAACGGTGAGCTGCGCCTTGTTCTTTTCGTCGCGCGTGGCGGTTCCCGTTTTGATGACCTGCTTTTGCGCATCCGTCACCACCACACCGCTAAATCCCGGTTCGATGCCTTCTGAAAAATTCAGCGTCAGTGCCTGCGGAGCGCTCACCACGCTGTCCGCTGCCGGGATCGGCTGCTTAAGGTGCGCATGCGCCAGCACGGAGGGGGTCATCATTGTAGAGGCCAGAAAAACCAGTGCGCATACCGCGCGGGAAGCGGAGAAACCCATCGCAATCATTCCTTTTTGTTATGTCTGTATGCTAAAGAATAACGCTGTATAATAAACGAGTCGAGGATCATCCTGCCTCCGCTTGTCATCGTCGTGCAATCGCGGTAACGTTGCCGCCGCATAAAAAGGAGAAGGTAATGAAGATCAATCTGGCCGCCCTTCCACAGGACGAGATGGATAAAGTGAATGTCGATCTCGCTGCCGCTGGCGTCGCGTTTAAAGAGCGTTACAACATGCCTGTCGTGGCTGAAGTCGTTGAACGGGAACAGCCCGCCCATCTGCGCGACTGGTTTCGCGAAAGACTCATCGCCCACCGTCTCGCCTCGGTCAACCTCTCCCGTTTACCGTACGAACCTAAAGTTAAATAAGCTTAACGAGCCGTTACACTTCCTTACGCTGAATCTGGCAGGATAAGAAAACCCTGATAAATTTAGGTGTATTCTTAAATCCCTGCGACTCAGTGTATAAGGAAGTCACGATGTCACATTGGAATATAGCGGCGGCCCAGTATAGCGGGCAGCATCAGAGTGTCGATGACCATATCACGCACCACCTGCGCTTCATCGCCGAAGCAGCACGGCAGGGGTGCGATCTGCTGGTGTTTCCTGAACTGTCATTAACAGGCTCGGGAACGACGACGTTACCTCTCCCACCCGGCGATGCCCAGCTGGAACCGCTGCTCGACGCGGCGCATCGTTACCGGATAACCGTGATTGCCGGGCTCCCCGTGGAGCGGGATGGTCAGCGCCAGAAAGGTCTCGCGCTCTTCACCCCCGCTCGTCAACGCATCCTTCGCTACCCGCAAGGTGGCGGAGCCAGCCTGGTGCCGGGAGAGAAACAGCTCAGCATTATTGATGCGCATGCCGATTCCCCCAATCTCGATCCCAGAGCGTCGCTGTTTACCAGCTGTCAGTCAGTGGAGGATAACCGCTGGCGGCAGTCCATCAGTACCCTGCAGCGCTTTGCGCATAAATATGCCATAGCGGTGCTGATGGCGAACGCCTGCGGCGGTAGCGCGCTGTGGGATGAAAAAGGCCAGCTGATCGTTCGCGCGGATAAGGGCGAGCTGCTGTTGACCGGCACGCTCGGCGGAGAGGGTTGGCAAGGCGATATCATTCCTTTAGGCTAGGCGTTTTAAGCTCAGGAGTGTTCAATGCTGCGCGTCATCGATACCGAAACTTGCGATCTTCAGGGCGGAATTGTGGAAGTGGCCTCTGTCGACGTGGTTGATGGTAAAATCGTCAACCCAATGAGCCATCTGGTGCGTCCTGACCGCCCCATCAGCCCTCAGGCGATGGCTATCCATCGCATTACCGAATCGATGGTGGCGGACAAGCCGTGGATCGAAGAGATCATTCCCCACTATTACGGTAGCCCCTGGTACGTCGCGCATAACGCCAGTTTTGACCGCCGGGTGCTCCCTGAAATGCCGGGGGAATGGATTTGTACCATGAAGCTGGCGCGTCGCCTCTGGCCGGGCATTAAATACAGCAACATGGCGCTGTACAAGTCCCGCAAGCTCAGCGTCCGCACGCCTGAGGGGCTTCATCATCACCGCGCCCTGTACGACTGCTATATCACCGCCGCGCTACTGATTGATATCATGAATACCTCAGGCTGGACGCCGGATGATATGGCGACCATCACCGGCCGTCCCGCACTGCTGACCACGTTTACCTTTGGTAAATACCGGGGCAGTGCGGTGTCGGATATTGCGGATAAAGACCCGGGCTATTTGCGCTGGCTGTATAACAACCTTGACAAAATGAGCCCGGAACTGCGCCTGACGCTAAAGCACTATCTGGGCGAAGCTTAACGCTCTGCACGGCCTGGCAGCGTCTCCTGCGCCAGGCCAATCAGGAAGGCATACTCCAGCGCCACCCCTTCATACGATTTAAATCGTCCCGATTTCCCGCCGTGTCCGGAATCCATGTCGGTACACAGCAGCAGCAGGTTGTCGTCGGTTTTCAGCTCCCGCAGTTTCGCCACCCATTTTGCCGGCTCCCAGTACTGCACCTGAGAGTCATGCAGGCCGGTGGTGACCAGCATGTGGGGATAGGCTTTCGCCTCGACGTTATCGTAAGGGCTGTACGTTTTCATATAGCGGTAGTAAATCTCATCCTGCGGATTCCCCCACTCTTCAAACTCCCCGGTCGTCAGCGGAATGGATTCATCAAGCATGGTCGTCACCACATCGACAAACGGCACCTGCGCGACAATCCCCTTAAAGCGTTCAGGACGCTGGTTGATAACCGCCCCCATCAGCATACCGCCCGCGCTGCCGCCCATGCCAAAGCAGAGCTTCGGATCGCCATAGCCCTGATCAATCAGCGCATCGCAGACGTCGAGGTAGTCATTGAAGGTGTTTTTCTTTTTCAGGAATTTCCCGTCCTCATACCAGTGCTGCCCCAGCTCACCGCCGCCGCGAATATGGGCGATGGCGAAAACAAAGCCGCGGTCGAGCAGGCTTAAACGGCTGCTGCTGAAATCGGCATCCATGCTGGAGCCGTAGGAGCCGTAGCCGTACACCAGGATCGGGTTTTTGCCTTTCTGGAAATGGGCTTTGTGATAGACGAGCGAGACGGGGACCTCGACGCCATCCCGGGCGGTGACCCACAGGTGCTCGCTGCGGTAGTTTTCGGACTCAAACCCTTTAACCTCGGTCTGCTTTATCACCTGACGCTGCCCGGTATCCATGTCCAGCTCAAACAGGGTGTCCGGTGTGGTCATGGATGAGTAGCCGTAGCGCAGCCGCGATGATTCGGGTTCAGGATTGAACCCAATCCACGTCACATAGGCCGGGTCGTCGAACGCGATCCCCACCACTTCCCGCGTTTTGCGGTTGATTTGCCGGATGCTGGTCAGCCCGCGCTGGCGCTCCTCCACCACCAGCCAGTCGGTGAACAGGGTAAACCCTTCCAGCATCACCTGATCCCGCGCGGGGATAAGCACCTCCCACTTGCGCTCATCGCGTACTTTGGTTTTATAGAGGCCAAAGTTTTTACCCTCGCGATTCGAGCGCAGATAAAAGCTGTGCTGGAAGTGATCCAGGCTGTACTCATGATCCTTTCGGCGCGGCAGGAAACAGAGCGGCTGGGCGTCGGGCAGTTCGGCATCCAGCAGCAGGACTTCCGATGTCGTGGCGCTGGCCAGGAAGATAATCACATAATGGCGCGAAGAGGTTTTATGCAGGCTGACATAAAACGTTTCGTCTTTCTCTTCATAGACCAGCTCGTCGTCTGTGGAGTCCGTTCCGATGGTGTGCCGCCATACCTGATAGGGCAGCAGCGTACAGGCGTGCTTTTTGACGTAGTACACCGTCTCGGAATCATTCGCCCAGACAAAATCCGGGGAGACGTTTTCCAGCATTTCCGGATACCAGTTGCCGGTGTCCAGATTGCGAAAACGCAGGCCGTACTGGCGACGGGAGAGATAATCCTCCGCCAGCGCCATCACCGCATTATCCGGCGAAATGGACATGCCGCCCAGAGTATAAAACTCGCTGTGGGCCGCGCGCTGATTGGCATCCAGCAGAATATCCCACGCATCCCATTCGGCGCTCAGGACCGACTGACGCTGGTAGATGGGATACTCGTTGCCGGGCTCATAAATATGGCGATAGCGATAGCCATTTTTGGTCCAGGGCGCGGAGATATCGCGCTGAGGAATACGCTGCACCATTTCATTCAGCAGCTGGTCCTGAAGCGTCTGCTGGCTGGACATAACCTTGCGGCCATAGTCGTTTTCCTCGTGCAGGTAGTCGAGCACCTCTGGCCGGGAGCGTGAATCGTCCCGTAGCCAGTAATAGTTGTCTATACGCGTATCGCCATGCGTGGTGATCGCATAAGGTATACGTCGGGCTTTCGGTGGCATGTCGTCATTCTTTTTCGTTTTACACCCTATAAGGTTGGCAAAACCCACGCATGATGCAAGCGAAACCGGGTCGCAACGGCGAGAACTATCCCTGTAACGCCTGTTTTTGTTCCCGAATATCCCGCTCAATGCCCTCACGCACGTCCTGCGGGATCTTCAGCGCGTCGCCAAGCGCATTCAGGTAGCTGCGCTCCATAAAGTGATCGATATCGATGGCGGCACAGCTGAGGAAATAGAGTTCAAGCGCCTCTTCCTCATTTTTCACGCTTTGCGCCAGACGCTGCGGATCCAGGGGCTGTTCGATGGCCTGCGCCACCAGCGCTCTGCCCTTCTCTTCGACGCCGGCTTCGCGCAGCTGCTGTTCGATCGCCAGCCGTTCCTTATCGTCGATATGTCCGTCACTTTTCGCGGCAAAAACCAGCGCAAGAATGAGCCTCTCGGTGCGCAGATCCAGCGGCGAGGTGTGCTCGCCGTAGTGCGGTTCATTGCTGTGCGCGGTCCGGACCCTGTCCTTGTATTTATTCCACAGGACGGTACCCGCAATGGCGCCCCCACCGGCCAGCAGCGCGCCTGTCCCGTACTTTGCCAGCAGCTTGCGCGAGGATTTATTCGCGACCAGCAGGCCTGCCAGCCCGCCGAGCGCCCCGGGCACCAGTAGTTTGCTGAGATCCCGCTCGCCGGAAGACGACGTTTTCTGCCCTAACAGTGATTGCAATTGATTTAGCCAGCCAGACATGGTTTCCCTCACTTAACGGTGAACATGTTCCACAGCGTAAGCGAGCAGGCGTCAGGAAATGTCTGGACGGGCTAAAGAAGCGCAAATTTCTTCTCCCCTCACCTGGCCGTACACAAGACAGACGCAAACGTTTTCGTTTATACTGCCTGCAACTTTTTCAGGGGGATTGTTATGATTCGTTTAGGAACCGCGCTGCGACCTGCGGCGACGCGAGTGATGCTGTTGGGATCGGGCGAGCTGGGAAAAGAGGTCGCCATTGAGTGCCAGCGTTTAGGCGTGGAAGTCATTGCCGTAGACCGCTACGCCGATGCACCCGCCATGCACGTCGCCCATCGTTCTTATGTGATTAACATGCTGGACAGCGATGCCCTTCGTGAGCTGATTTCACGCGAGAAGCCTGATTTCGTTGTACCGGAAATTGAAGCCATCGCCACCGACACGCTGATTGCGCTTGAGCAGGAAGGCCAGCGCGTGGTGCCCTGCGCGAAAGCCGCAAAGCTGACCATGAACCGCGAAGGCATTCGTCGTCTGGCGGCAGAAGAGCTGGGATTGCCCACGTCGAGCTATCGTTTTGCTGGCGATAAAGCCGCATTCCTGCAGGCCGTTGAGGAGATTGGGTACCCGTGCATCGTTAAGCCGGTGATGAGCTCCTCCGGTAAAGGACAGAGCTTTATCCGCGACAGCAGCACGCTGGACATGGCGTGGGAGTACGCCCAACAGGGTGGCCGCGCCGGTGCCGGTCGCGTGATCGTTGAAGGGGTGGTGAAGTTTGATTTCGAGATCACCCTGCTGACCGTCAGCGCCGTCGACGGCGTCCATTTCTGCGACCCGATTGGCCACCGCCAGGAAGATGGCGATTACCGCGAATCCTGGCAGCCGCAGCAGATGAGCGCCCTGGCGCTGGAGCGTGCGCAGGCGATCGCCCGTAAAACCGTCCTGGCGCTGGGCGGCTATGGCCTGTTTGGCGTGGAGCTGTTTGTGTGCGGCGATGAGGTGATCTTCAGCGAAGTCTCCCCTCGCCCGCATGACACCGGCATGGTCACGCTGATTTCGCAGGATCTCTCCGAGTTCGCCCTGCACGTGCGCGCCTTCCTCGGCCTGCCCGTCGGCGGTATCCGTCAGTACGGCCCGGCCGCCTCGGCGGTGATCCTGCCGCAGCTAACCAGCCAGAACGTTACGTTTGATAACGTCGACGCGGCGGTGGGTGCCGGGTTGCAGGTCCGTTTGTTCGGCAAGCCGGAGATCGACGGAACCCGTCGTCTTGGCGTGGCGTTAGCCACAGGAGATAACGTTGATGACGCCGTGGCGAGAGCGAAAGCGGCCGCAGCAAGCGTTAAGGTAACGGGATAAAAAAACGGGCCGAAAGGCCCGTTTTTCATGCGGCGAATGACTTACTGCTTCGCGCCTTCTACCGCTTCGCGAGCCAGTTTGGTGATGCGATCCCAGTCGCCCGCTTCCAGGGCATCCGCCGGAACCAGCCATGAGCCACCGATGCACAGCACGCTTTTCAGCGCCAGGTAGTCACGGTAGTTGGCTGGAGAGATACCGCCCGTCGGGCAGAAGCGTACCTGAGAGAATGGACCGGCAATCGCCTGCAGCGCTTTGGTGCCGCCGTTCGCTTCCGCCGGGAAGAATTTAAACTCTTTCAGACCGTAGTCCATGCCCAGCATCAGTTCAGAGACGGTGCTGATGCCCGGGATCAGCGGAATAGTCCCTTCGGTCGCGGCTTTCAGCAGCGACTCGGTCAGGCCCGGGCTGATGGCAAACTGTGCGCCCGCTTCGGTCACTTCAGCCAGCTGTTTTGCGTTCGTTACGGTACCCGCACCGATAATGGCGTCCGGCACTTCTTTGGCAATCGCGCGAATGGCATCCATCGCGCAGGCGGTACGCAGGGTCACTTCCAGAACGCGAACGCCGCCCGCAACCAGCGCTTTCGCCATCGGTACAGCGTGCTCCAGCTTGTTTACCACGATAACCGGCACGACAGGGCCAGTGGTCAGGATTGCTTCTGCACTTGTTTTCCAGTTTTTCATCAGAGTCTTCTCTCGCCAGATCGTTAAAATCAAGTCGTCTTAAAACGTAATACAGGTTGCGCCCTGCTCAGCACCGGAGAGGTTCTCACGCAGTGCGCCAAACATTTCGCGTCCTGTTCCCACGCGCGACGCGCTCAGGTCAGGAATATGGGGCTGACGTGCCGCCAGCTCGGCGTCATCCACCAGCAGGGTTAACTCGCCTGTCTGACCGTTAACGCGGATCATGTCACCGTCACGCACTTTCGCCAGCAGGCCGCCGTCGTACGCTTCTGGCGTCACGTGGATAGCTGATGGCACTTTACCTGAGGCGCCAGAGAGGCGTCCATCGGTCACCAGTGCAATTTTGAAACGGCGGTCCAATAATACACCAAGTGGTGGCATAAGTTTATGTAATTCTGGCATCCCGTTGGCTTTAGGCCCCTGATGACGCACCACTACCACGCAGTCTTTGTCGAGCAGACCGGCGTCAAAGGCAGGTAATACGTCGTGCTGGCTTTCAAATACCACCGCTGGCGCTTCGATAATCTGGTTCTCTTCCGGTACGGCAGAGGTCTTCATTACCGCGCGACCGAGGTTACCGCTCAGCACCTTTGTGCCACCGTGAGGAGAGAACGGTTTGTCGATGGTGGCGATAACCTGCGCATCAAGAGATGCGGTCGCCCCTTCGCGCCAGTCCAGCTCGCCGTTGTTCAGCCATGGCTCCTGGGTGTAGCGCTGCAGGCCAAAGCCCGCTACGGTGTTAACATCTTCATGCAGCAGACCGCCCTTCAGCAGCTCGCGCATGAGCAGCGGTACGCCGCCTGCGGCCTGGAAGTGGTTGATGTCCGCCGGACCGTTTGGATACAGGCGCGCCATCAACGGCACCACGGAAGAGATCTCGGAGAAGTCATCCCAGTTAATCAGAATGCCCGCCGCACGCGCCATGGCCACCAGGTGCATGGTGTGGTTGGTCGAACCGCCGGTGGCCAGCAGCGCGACAATCCCGTTGACGATAACTTTTTCGTCGACCATTTTGCCCATCGGCATCCATTCGTTGCCGTTTCCGGTCAGACGCGTGACCTGACGGGCCGCGGCCTCGGTCAGCGCCTTGCGCAGCGGTGCGTCCGGCTGGATAAACGACGAGCCCGGAAGCTGCATCCCCATAAACTCCACCACCATCTGGTTCGTGTTCGCGGTACCGTAGAACGTACAGGTGCCCGGCGCGTGGTAGGATGCAGCTTCCGCTTCCAGCAGCGCCTGACGATCTGCTTTTCCTTCCGCGTACAGCTGGCGAATGCGCACTTTTTCTTTGTTCGGCAGGCCGCTTGCCATTGGGCCCGACGGCACGAAGATCGCAGGCAGATGACCAAACGACAGCGCGGCCATCACCAGGCCCGGAACAATCTTGTCGCACACGCCGAGATAGAGCGCGCCATCAAACATGTTGTGTGACAGGCCCACCGCCGCGGACATGGCAATGACTTCACGGCTCAGCAGGGAGAGTTCCATACCGTCCTGACCCTGCGTCACGCCGTCGCACATGGCGGGTACCCCACCCGCCACCTGGCCGACCGCATTCACGCTGTGCAGCGCTTTACGGATGATATCCGGGTAAACCTCATAGGGCTGGTGCGCGGAGAGCATATCGTTATAGGCGGTAATGATGGCGATATTGTTACGCAACATGCTTTTCAGCGACGCTTTATCGTCAGGCTGGCAGGCGGCGAAGCCGTGCGCCAGGTTACCGCAGGCCAGCTGGGAACGGTGAACGGTGTTGCTCTTCGCCTGTTCAATCCGGGCGAGGTAGGCCGAACGGGTCTCTTTCGAGCGCTCAATAATGCGCTGTGTTACGCGTAACAATGTCGGATTCATAAAAGCTCCTCTCATTTATCTGTCCGGGCTCGGGAGTTTACAAAGTCGCTGGCAGTTGTTAACAACGCTGAAACGCTTGCTGTCCGGAGCTCAGGGGCAAAATCACTTCCGGCAGTGTAATAAAAAAAGCTCCGCGGGTGAATCCACGCGGAGCTTAAAAGTTGAAAATTGTGCCACGAGCTGTGTTAGATCATGTTACCGGTAAAATAACACTTTCGGGCTAGCGGATTATCTTACTCAAACTCGTTCCAGGAGCGGCCATCACGGGTGATCATTGCCACCGACGCGACAGGTCCCCATGTGCCCGCCTGATACGGTTTTGGCGCATCCTGATCGGCAGCCCAGGCTTCGGTGATGGAGTCGACCCATTTCCACGCCTCTTCCACCTCATCGCGACGCACGAACAGCGCCTGGATACCGCGCATGGTTTCCAGCAGCAGACGCTCGTAAGCATCGGCCAGGTGCGTCTGGTTGAAGGTTTCGGAGTAGCTCAGATCCAGCTTGGTGGTCTGCAGGTTGTGTTTATGATCCAGGCCCGGCACTTTGTTCAGGATCTGGATATCCACGCCCTCGTCCGGCTGCAGACGAATGGTCAGCTTGTTCTGCGGCAGCTCCTGCCAGGACTCTTTGAACAGGTTCAGTTCCGGGTTCTTAAAGTAGACAACCACTTCGGAACATTTCGCAGGCAGACGCTTACCGGTGCGCAGGTAGAACGGAACCCCCGCCCAGCGCCAGTCGTCGATGTCCACGCGGATGGCCACGAACGTCTCGGTGTTGCTGGATTTGTTCGCGCCCTCTTCTTCCAGGTAGCCAGGCACCTTTTTGCCTTGCGCAAACCCGGCGGTGTACTGGCCGCGAACGGTTTTCTCGCGCACGTTGGAGCGGTCGATGCGGCGCAGCGACTTCAGCACTTTCACTTTGGCGTCACGGATGCTGTCCGCCGTCAGGTCAGACGGTGGAGACATGGCAATCATGCACAGAATCTGCAGCAGGTGGTTCTGGATCATGTCGCGCATCTGACCGGCCTGGTCAAAGTAACCCCAGCGACCTTCAATCCCCACCTCTTCCGCCACGGTGATTTCCACGTGGTCGATAGTGCGGTTGTCCCAGTTATTTACAAACAGGGAGTTAGCAAAACGCAGCGCCAGCAGGTTCAGCACCGTCTCTTTACCGAGATAATGGTCGATACGGTAGACCTGGCACTCTTCAAAGAACTCGCCTACCTGGTCGTTGATTTCACGCGAGGTTGCCAGGGACGTACCCAACGGCTTCTCCATCACGACGCGCGCCGGTTTGGCGTTCAGTTTGGCTTCGCCCAGGCCTTTGCAGATGGCGCCGAAGGTGCTTGGCGGCATGGCGAAATAGTTAATGGTGACACGGTTTTTCTGATCCAGCATCGCACCCAAGCGAGCGAATGCGCTGACGTCATTCACGTCAAGGTTGCAGAAATCGAGACGACCGCTCAGGGTATCCCACAAACTTTCATCAATTTTTTCCTTCATGAAAGTTTCGAGCGCCTCGCGGACGACTTTGGTATAAGCGTCCTTGTCCCAGTCGGCGCGCCCAACACCCAGGATACGCGTATCCGGATGAATTTGGCCCGCTTTCTCCAGTTGATACAGGGAAGGCAGCAATTTTCGGCGTGCAAGATCGCCTTTCGCGCCGAAAATGACCAGGTCACATGCCTGGGCTGTTTGCGTTACCGCCATGTCATTCTCCTCAGTTGGATCACCTGGTACTTCTGCCAGGTATCGTTGTAATTTTATTACAATGCACTGTACTGCTTTTACGTCATTCCCGAAACCATTAGCGCTTATCGTCGCGTGCGATACCGCGATTTTTCACCCATCGGATGATTTCGACGGCTTAATGACGCAACAACCGTCGTTTCTTTGCGCAACAGGGTCATAGCAAAACCCGACATCGATCAAGTAATGAAAAAAAACAACAACATTATCTCGTCGATTGTTACCCTTAATGGAAGCCACAGGGGTAATATCGGCTAAATCGAATCACGATTTCATCAATTAATGAAATCGTTTACACCCATGAGCGTCCTGTTAACATGAACATGCTGGAAAAAATCCAGTTTCAACTGGAACACCTTAGCAAATCCGAGCGAAAAGTGGCCGAGGTCATTCTCGCCTCTCCCGCTCAGGCGATTCATTCAAGCATCGCCGCTCTGGCACAGGAAGCGGGTGTTAGCGAACCCACGGTCAATCGCTTCTGCCGCAGCCTGGAAACGCGCGGCTTTCCTGATTTTAAACTGCATCTGGCACAAAGTCTGGCTAACGGCACCCCTTATGTTAATCGTAATGTGGATGAAGACGACAGCGTTGATGCCTATACCGCGAAAATTTTTGAGTCGGCCATGGCTTCGCTTGACCACGTCCGTCAGTCTCTGGACATGAGTTCCGTGAATCGCGCAGTGGATTTACTCACCCAGGCCAAGCGAATTGCCTTCTTTGGGCTCGGGTCGTCGGCGGCCGTCGCGCATGACGCCATGAACAAATTTTTCCGCTTTAACGTCCCGGTGATTTATTCCGATGACATTGTCCTGCAACGCATGAGCTGTATGAATTGCAGTGAAGATGACGTCGTGGTACTGATTTCGCATACTGGCCGCACTAAGAGTCAGGTAGAACTGGCGCAGCTGGCCCGTGAAAACGATGCCATGGTGATTGCGCTGACCACGGCGGGCACACCGCTGGCCCGTGAGGCGACGCTGGCGATCACTCTCGACGTGCCGGAAGACACCGACATTTATATGCCAATGGTCTCCCGACTGGCCCAGCTCACCGTGATTGACGTGCTGGCAACCGGTTTTACCTTACGCCGTGGGGCAAAATTCCGGGATAACTTGAAGCGGGTCAAGGAAGCGCTGAAGGAATCGCGTTTTGATAAAGAATTGCTTATAAAGAGCGATGTTCGATAGTTGATAACGAAGACGTCACGAATAATGACGAAGTAACGATTTACGGCATTCGGTCCCCTCTCCACTGCCTTGCAGCAGATGAAGGCCGATTCAATGTTCACGCAACACCAAAGTTGTTTCAGTCAACGGAGTATTACATGTCCAGAAGGCTTCGCAGAACCAAGATCGTAACCACCTTAGGCCCGGCCACCGATCGCGATAATAATCTCGAGAAAATTATCGCCGCTGGCGCCAACGTGGTGCGTATGAACTTCTCTCACGGTACGCCAGAAGACCATAAATTACGTGCCGATAAAGTGCGTGAAATCGCAGCCAAACTGGGCCGTCACGTTGCGATCCTCGGCGATTTGCAGGGTCCTAAAATCCGTGTTTCGACCTTTAAAGAGGGTAAAGTTTTCCTCAATATCGGCGACAAATTCCTGCTGGATGCCAACCTGGGCAAAGGCGAAGGCGATAAAGAGAAAGTCGGTATCGACTATAAAGGCCTCCCAGCTGACGTCGTACCTGGCGATATCCTGCTGCTTGACGACGGTCGCGTGCAGCTGAAAGTGCTGGAAGTTCAGGGCATGAAAGTGTTCACCGAAGTCACCGTCGGCGGCCCGCTCTCCAACAATAAAGGCATCAACAAGCTGGGCGGCGGCCTCTCTGCGGAAGCGCTTACTGATAAAGATAAAGCGGATATTGTGACTGCTGCGCTGATCGGTGTTGACTACCTGGCCGTCTCCTTCCCGCGCTGCGGCGAAGATCTGAACTATGCGCGTCGTCTGGCGCGTGATGCAGGCTGCGATGCCAAAATCGTCGCCAAAGTTGAGCGTGCGGAAGCCGTTTGCGATCAGGATGCTATGGACGACGTGATCCTTGCCTCTGACGTGGTGATGGTTGCGCGTGGCGACCTGGGTGTGGAAATCGGCGACCCTGAGCTGGTGGGGATTCAGAAAGCCCTGATTCGTCGCGCACGTCAGCTGAACCGCGCGGTGATCACCGCCACTCAGATGATGGAATCGATGATCACCAACCCGATGCCAACCCGTGCAGAAGTGATGGACGTGGCCAACGCCGTGCTGGACGGTACCGATGCGGTAATGCTCTCTGCGGAAACCGCTGCGGGCCAGTATCCGGCAGAAACCGTGGCCGCCATGGCACGTGTTTGCCTGGGTGCTGAAAAGATCCCAAGCATCAACGTCTCTAAACACCGTCTGGACGTGCAGTTCGACAACGTTGAAGAAGCGATTGCGATGTCTGCAATGTATGCGGCAAACCATCTGAAGGGCGTTACCGCGATCATCACTATGACCGAATCTGGCCGCACCGCGCTAATGACCTCTCGTATCAGCTCGGGTCTGCCGATCTTCGCCATGTCCCGTCACGAACGTACGCTGAACCTGACGGCGCTGTACCGCGGCGTGACGCCGGTACACTTCGACAGCACCAATGACGGCGTGGCCGCGGCGCACGATGCCGTAAACCTGCTGCGCGACAAAGGCTATCTGGTCTCTGGTGATATCGTCATTGTGACCCAGGGCGATGTGATGAGCACCATCGGCTCAACCAACACCACACGCGTTATGACCGTCGAGTAATAACGTCTCTGTTAAAAAGCCCTCTCCAGATGGAGAGGGCTTTTTTTATTTCGTTGGATAAAGCTCTTTGCGTTTATACGGCTCTTTTTCACCCGGCTTACGCGTTTTAAGCAGCTTCAGGATCCACGTGTACTGCTCGGCATGCGGCCCTACCAGGATCTCCACCTCTTCGTTCATCCGACGGGCAATGGTGTGGTCGTCAGCGGTCAGCAGATCGTCCATCGGCGGACGAACCTCAATGCTCAGGCGATGCGTTTTACCGTCATAGACCGGGAACAGCGGGATCACGCGGGCACGACACACTTTCATCAGGCGGCCAATCGCAGGCAGCGTCGCTTTATAGGTTGCAAAGAAATCGACAAACTCGCTGTGCTCGGGGCCGTGGTCCTGATCCGGCAGATAGTAGCCCCAGTACCCCTGGCGTACCGACTGAATGAACGGCTTAATGCCATCGTTGCGCGCATGCAGGCGTCCGCCAAAACGACGACGCACCGTATTCCAGACAAAGTCGAAGATTTTATTGCCCTGGTTATGGAACATTGCCGCCATCTTCTGGCCCTGAGAGGCCATCAGCATCGCCGGAATATCAACGCCCCAGCCGTGTGGGACAAGGAAAATGACTTTCTCGTCATTGCGGCGCATCTCCTCAATGATATCCAGCCCTTTCCAGTCTACGCGATCGACAATTTTCTCCGGCCCTTTCAGCGCCAGCTCCGCCATCATCGCCATGGCCTGCGGTGCGGTGGTATACATCTCATCAATGATTGCCTCGCGCTCGGCGTCGCTCTTTTCAGGAAAACAGTAATAGAGATTGATCTGCGCGCGACGGCGGGCACTCTTGCCTAAGCGCCCGGCAAGACGGCCAATTTTACCCAGGACAGGATCGCGGACGGAAGCCGGCAGCAACGCTATCCCCGCAAAGGCGTAAACACCGAGCCAGGCGCCCCAGTTGCGCGGATGGCGGAAGGATTTTTCAAACTCAGGAATGTATTCAATATTGTTTTTTTGGGTTTCCATGCTGGATCCAGGGTCTGATGACGCAAAATTAATTCAGATAGTGTAGCGAGGCAGTCGTCCGCGCACAAAAGAAAAAGCCGGCGTCAGGGTGCGCCGGCTTTTTTAACGAAAACAGAGGGCTTAGTCTAAGCTCAGCTGCGGCAACACCTCTTTCACCTGCGCCAGGTAATCCGTACGATCTTTACCCGTCAGGCCTTCGGTGCGCGGCAGTTTCGCCGTCAGCGGGTTCACGGCTTGCTGGTTGATCCACACTTCGTAGTGCAGGTGCGGGCCGGTAGAGCGACCGGTATTACCGGAGATCGCAATACGGTCACCACGCTTCACCTTCTGTCCTGGTTTAACCAGCAGCTTACGCAGGTGCATATAGCGGGTCGTATACGTGCGACCATGACGTACCGCAACATAATATCCGGCTGCGCCGCTACGTTTGGCCACCACCACTTCGCCATCCCCAACCGCGAGTACCGGTGTGCCCTGCGGCATAGCAAAGTCAACGCCACGGTGCGGTGCGACGCGTCCGGTGACCGGGTTCAGACGACGCGGGTTAAAGTTGGAGGAGACGCGGAACTGTTTCGCCGTCGGGAAGCGCAGGAAGCCCTTTGCAAGGCCCGTACCGGTGCGGTCGTAGAACTTGCCGTCTTCGGCACGGATCGCGTAGTAATCTTTGCCTTCGGAGCGCAGACGCACGCCCAGCAACTGGCTTTGCTCGCGCTTGCCGTCCAGCATTTCGCGGGACATCAGGACGGAAAACTCATCGCCTTTTTTCAGCTTGCGGAAATCCATCTGCCACTGCATGGCTTTGATCACCGAACTGATTTCAGCGCTGGTCAACCCTGCGTCGCGCGCGCTGGAGACAAAGCTTGCGCCCACGGTGCCTTTGAGAACGCTGTTGACCCAGTCGCCCTTCTGCATTTCGCTGGTCATTTTGAAACCGGTTGCCGTGCGATCGTAGGTGCGGGTTTCACGGCGGGACATTTCCCAGGTCAGACGCTGGAGATCGCCATCGGCCGTTAACGTCCAGGAGAGCTGTTGCCCAATTTTCAGGTTGCGAAGATCTTTATCTGCCGCCGCCAGCTGGCTGATATTGCCCATGTCGATGCCGTACTGGTTCAGCACGCTGCTCAGCGTGTCACCGGTAGAAACTACATATTCGTGGATACCCGCTTCATTCTCGGTTTTATCGTCCAGTTCATCCTGTGGAATGGCTTCATCTTCCTGAGCCGACTGGTCGATAGGCTCACTGGCTTCAGGCAGCAAAGAGCGGATTTCGCTCTTTTCTAGCTCGATGGTTTTGATGATAGGGGCAGAACTCGGGTGGTAAACATAGGGCCGCCAGACGGCGACCGCTAAGGTGAGTACTGTAAGCGACCCCAGCATGACGCGGTGGGGTCGAGGCAGATTGTTAAATGCCAGGGCGACAGAGCGGGCTATCTGTTGCACGTATTCACTTCCTCGTTAATCTCCTTTCAGGCAGCTCGCATACTGGTTCGCCAGTTGGCTGAGGAACTGCGAATAGCTCGCTTTGCTCAACTGGATATTCGTTCCTAGCGGGTCAAGGGTCCCCATGCGCACGGATGTCCCCCTGGCCACGGCTTCTACGACCGCTGGCCTGAACTGTGGCTCAGCAAAAACGCATGTCGCTTTTTGCTCAACCAGCTGTGTTCTGATTTCATGTAAACGCTGCGCACCAGGTTGAATTTCAGGGTTGACGGTAAAGTGCCCCAGCGGGGTCAAACCGTAGTGTTTTTCGTAATAGCCGTAGGCGTCATGAAAAACGAAATACCCTTTTCCTTTCAACGGTGCGAGCTCATTCCCTACCTGCTTATCGGTTGCGGCTAATTGTGCCTCAAAATCTTTCAGGTTGGCGTCTAGTTTGGCTCGACTTTGCGGCATAAGTTCCACTAATTTGTCATGGATTGCAACCGCTGAAAGCCGCGCTATCTCTGGGGATAACCAAAGATGCATGTTGTACTCGCCGTGATGGTGATCTCCATCACCTTTTTCACCGTCGGCAGCATGATGGTCATGTTCATCGCCGTCGTCATCCGTGCCTTTCATGAGTAACGGTTTCACGCCTGGGAGGGCGGCAATCGCGACCTGTTTTTCGCCCGCCACCTGTTTTGCTGACTTCTGCATAAACGCTTCCATTTCCGGACCAATCCAGACAACTAAGTCCGCGTTTTGTAAGCGTTTTACGTCTGAAGGGCGCAGGGAGTAGTCATGCTCGGATGCACCATCCGGGAGCAGAACCTGAGTTTCTGTTACCCCGTCAGCAATGGCTGACGCGATAAACCCGAGTGGTTTAAGCGAAGCGACAACCGCAGCGTTAACATCTTGTGCGGTTGTGCCCCAAAGGGCAGCGGATAATGCTGCGAAAAGAAGCGTATTTTTATGTAACATAATGCGACTAATCATCGTAGTGAATGCGTGGAATGTGATATTATAACATTCGTTGACTTCTTCAAGCTTAAAATGACATGACGACATTGGTTTCTCTTGAAAATATTTCGGTCTCATTTGGCCAGCGCCGCGTCCTCTCTGACGTGTCGCTCGATCTGAAGCCCGGCAAAATTCTGACGCTGCTCGGCCCCAATGGCGCAGGCAAATCCACCCTGGTTCGCGTGGTGCTGGGTCTGGTCGCACCCGATGAAGGCGTGATCAAGCGTGAGGAAAAATTGCGTATCGGCTATGTGCCGCAAAAACTGCACCTTGACGCCACGCTGCCGCTGACGGTGAGCCGTTTCCTGCGCCTGCGTCCCGGCACGCGTAAAGCCGATATTCTCCCGGCGCTGAAGCGCGTGCAGGCAGGCCATCTTGTCGATGCGCCGCTGCAAAAACTGTCCGGCGGTGAAACGCAGCGCGTATTACTTGCCCGTGCGTTGCTCAGCAGCCCGCAGCTGCTGGTGCTGGATGAGCCGACGCAGGGGGTCGACGTCAACGGCCAGGTCGCGCTGTACGATCTTATTGACCAGCTGCGTCAGGAACTGAACTGCGCGGTACTGATGGTATCCCACGACCTGCATCTGGTGATGGCAAAAACTGATGAAGTGCTGTGTCTCAACCACCATATCTGCTGCTCCGGCACGCCAGAAGTGGTCTCCATGCACCCGGAATTTATCTCCATGTTCGGCCCTCGCGGCGCTGAACAGCTCGGCATCTATCGCCATCATCATAATCACCGCCATGATTTGCAGGGACGAATCGTTCTGCGTCGGGGAAATGGACACTCATGATTGAACTGTTACTGCCCGGCTGGCTGGCCGGGATTATGCTTGCCTGCGCCGCGGGCCCGCTCGGCTCGTTTGTGGTGTGGCGCAGAATGTCTTACTTCGGCGATACCCTGGCGCACGCGTCCCTGCTGGGCGTGGCTTTTGGCCTGCTGCTGAACGTCAACCCGTTCTACGCGGTGATTGTGGTCACGCTGCTGCTGGCGGCCGGTCTGGTCTGGCTGGAAAAACGCCCTCACCTCGCCATTGATACGCTGCTTGGCATCATGGCGCACAGCGCCCTGTCGCTGGGTCTGGTGGTGGTCAGCCTGATGTCCAATATCCGCGTGGATCTGATGGCCTACCTGTTCGGTGACCTGCTGGCCGTCACGCCTGACGATCTCATCGCTATCGCCATTGGCGTTGTGGTGGTGCTCGGCATTCTGCTCTGGCAGTGGCGTAACCTGCTGGCGATGACCGTCAGCCCCGATCTGGCGTTCGTCGATGGCGTGAAGCTACAGCGCGTTAAGCTGCTGCTGATGCTGGTAACGGCGTTAACCATTGGCGTGGCTATGAAGTTTGTCGGCGCGCTGATTATTACGTCGCTGCTGATCATCCCTGCGGCTACGGCGCGTCGTTTTGCCCGTACGCCGGAGCAGATGGCCGGTGTCGCCGTGATTATCGGGATGATTGCGGTAACGGGTGGGCTAACCTTCTCGGCGTTCTATGACACGCCTGCGGGGCCGTCCGTGGTGCTGACTGCGGCGATGCTGTTTATCTTCAGTATGATGAAGAAGACCGCGCAGTAGCGGGTATGTCCCCGGTGGCGCTTCGCTTACCGGGGCTATAAATTATCGCTGCTTACGGCATTGCCGGTGGCGTAATGCCGAAATGATTCCACGCCCGCACCGTGGCCATACGCCCACGCGGGGTACGCTGCAGGAAGCCCTGCTGGATCAGATACGGTTCAAGCACGTCCTCAATGGTTTCACGCTCTTCCCCGATTGCCGCCGCCAGGTTATCAAGCCCGACCGGGCCACCAAAGAACTTGTCCAGCACCGCCAGCAGCAGCTTGCGGTCCATGTAGTCAAAACCTTCGGCATCGACGTTCAGCATATCCAGCGCCTGCGCGGCGATCTCAGCGGAGATCGAACCGTTGTGCTTCACCTCAGCAAAGTCACGCACGCGGCGCAGCAGGCGGTTGGCGATACGCGGCGTACCGCGGGAACGCTTCGCCACTTCAAACGCCCCCTCTTCGCTCATCTCCAGCCCCATATAGCGGGCGCTGCGGCCAACGATGTGCTGGAGGTCGGCCACCTGGTAAAACTCCAGACGCTGCACGATACCGAAGCGGTCGCGCAGTGGAGAGGTCAACGACCCGGCTCGCGTCGTTGCGCCAATCAGGGTAAACGGCGGCAGATCGATTTTGATGGAGCGCGCAGCCGGACCTTCACCGATCATGATATCCAGCTGATAATCTTCCATCGCCGGATAGAGCACCTCTTCCACCACCGGTGACAGGCGGTGGATCTCATCGATAAACAGCACGTCATGCGGTTCGAGGTTGGTCAGCATGGCCGCCAAATCGCCCGCCTTCTCCAGCACCGGGCCTGAGGTGGTGCGCAGGTTAACGCCCATTTCATTAGCGACGATATTCGCCAGCGTGGTTTTGCCTAAACCCGGCGGGCCAAAAATCAGCAGGTGATCGAGCGCATCGCCGCGCAGCTTTGCCGCCTGGATAAAAATCTCCATCTGGGAACGAACCTGCGGCTGGCCAATGTACTCATCAAGCAGTTTTGGGCGAATCGCGCGATCCACCACATCCTCTGCCTGAACAGTGCCTGCCGAAACCAGGCGGTCTGCTTCAATCATCCTTTACCTCACAATGCAGCGCGCAGCGCTTCACGAATCAGGGTTTCACTGCTGGCGTCCGGTTTGGCAATTTTACTTACCATGCGGCTGGCCTCCTGAGGTTTATAGCCCAGTGCCACCAGCGCGGCAACCGCTTCCTGCTCCGCGTCATCATCCGCTGCAGGCGCACCTGGCGAGGTCAGTACCAGATCGGCCGCCGGCGTGAAGAGATCGCCATGCAGGCCTTTGAAGCGGTCTTTCATCTCGACAATCAGGCGCTCTGCCGTTTTCTTACCGATGCCAGGAAGCTTAATCAGAGCCGCAGGATCTTCACGCTCAACGGCATTCACAAACTGTGGTGCTGACATGCCGGATAAGATCGCCAGCGCCAGCTTTGGCCCGACGCCGTTGGTTTTAATCAGCTCGCGGAACAGGGTGCGTTCCTGTTTGTTGTTGAAGCCGTACAGCAGCTGAGCATCTTCACGCACCACAAACTGGGTAAAGACAATCGCCTCTTTGCCCGCGTCCGGCAGCTCGTAGAAGCAGGTCATCGGCATATGGACTTCATAGCCCACGCCACCCACTTCCAGCAGCACTAACGGGGGTTGTTTTTCAATGATGATGCCTCTGAGTCTGCCTATCACGTGACGCTCCTGCGTTCTGGAAGAAATTAACTGCCGACATAATAAAAAAAGGCTGGATAAACATCCAGCCTGATTTGTCATTATCGTAACCTGCCTCGCGCCAGATTGAGCCGCGACTCGCTCATTTGCATCGCGTTCTGGCTGACGTGACAGTGGGTAATCGCAATCGCCAGCGCATCCGCGGCGTCAGCCTGCGGGTTTGCAGGGAGCTTCAGCAGGGTACGCACCATGTGCTGCACCTGACTTTTCTCCGCGCTACCGATGCCCACCACCGTCTGCTTGACCTGACGTGCCGCGTATTCAAATACCGGCAAATCCTGGTTTACCGCAGCCACGATGGCCACTCCGCGCGCCTGACCGAGCTTTAGCGCCGAATCGGCGTTTTTCGCCATAAAGACCTGCTCGATGGCGAAATAGTCCGGCTGAAACTGGGTGATAATCTCCGACACGCCCGCATAAATGAGCTTCAGGCGCGAAGGCAGATCGTCCACTTTGGTGCGAATGCAGCCGCTGCCCAGGTAGGTTAACTGGCGTCCCACCTGGCGGATAACGCCATACCCGGTGACGCGTGAGCCTGGGTCAATCCCGAGAATAATCGACATCACGCGTCTCCTGTAACGGATCTACACGCTCTCATTAGAGAGTCGCTGCAACCTCATCAGAGATTTCACCGTTGTGGTACACTTCCTGAACGTCGTCGCAGTCTTCGAGCATGTCGATCAGACGCAGCAGTTTTGGTGCAGTTTCCGCATCCATGTCCGCTTTGGTGGACGGGATCATGGAGACTTCAGCGTTGTCCGCTTTCAGGCCAGCCGCTTCCAGCGCATCGCGCACGGCACCCATCTCTTCCCACGCGGTGTAAACGTCGATAGCACCGTCGTCAAAGGTCACCACGTCTTCCGCACCGGCTTCCAGCGCCGCTTCCATGATCGCATCTTCGTCGCCTTTCTCGAAAGAGATGACGCCTTTTTTGCTGAACAGGTACGCAACGGAACCGTCAGTGCCCAGGTTGCCACCGGTTTTGGTGAACGCGTGGCGCACTTCCGCAACGGTACGGTTACGGTTGTCGGACAGGCACTCAACCATTACCGCCGTACCGCCAGGACCGTAACCTTCATAGATGATGGTTTCCATGTTCGCGTCTTCATCGCCACCCACGCCACGTGCGATAGCACGGTTCAGGGTGTCACGCGTCATGTTGTTGGACAGCGCTTTATCCACCGCCGCGCGCAGACGCGGGTTAGACGCCGGGTCGCCGCCACCCAGACGCGCTGCCGTCACCAGCTCGCGAATGATTTTGGTAAAGATCTTACCGCGCTTGGCATCCTGTGCCGCTTTGCGGTGTTTGGTGTTGGCCCACTTACTATGACCTGCCATAAAAAGTTCTCCAAAAATCGCGCCTTTTCAGGCTGCGTTAATTACAAATTCTTCAATCGCCTGCCGGTTGCTCCACGACTTGGTCAGTGCGGCGGCATCCGCCGCATTCACCCAGCGGTAGGTCAGGTGTTCGGTAAACACGATCTCCCGTTCATGGGGGAGCGCGAGACAGAACCAGGACTCCGTATTGCGCTCGGTACCCGGCGCGTAGCGATGACGTAAATGGCTAAAAATTTCAAACTCCACCGTGCGCTGACAGTCCTTCAGGGTCAGTTGCTCGCGGGCAACGTCAATGGCGACCTCTTCCTTTACTTCACGCGCGGCGGCCTGCGGCGCGGTTTCCCCCTCTTCCAGACTGCCGGTAACCGACTGCCAGAATTCAGGGTCATCGCGCCGCTGCAACATCAGCACCCGCTTCGTGTCTTCTGCATAAATGACCACCAGGACCGAAACGGGGAGCTTATATGTCATATCAGTTTTTCTCTTCCTTCTTCACCACCTCAATGCCCAGCTCAGCCAGTGCGGCCGGGTTGGCAAAGCTTGGCGCTTCGGTCATCAGACACGCGGCGGCAGTGGTTTTCGGGAAGGCGATCACATCACGGATGTTATCGGTGCCGGTCAGCAGCATGGTCAGACGGTCAAGACCGAAAGCCAGACCCGCGTGCGGAGGCGTACCGTATTTCAGCGCGTCCAGCAGGAAGCCGAATTTCTCACGCTGCTCCTGCTCGTTGATGCCCAGGATGCCGAACACGGTCTGCTGCATTTCACCGCTGTGAATACGCACGGAACCGCCGCCCACTTCGTAGCCGTTAATGACCATATCGTAGGCGTTGGCGACCGCCTCTTCCGGTGCCGCTTTCAGCTCTGCCGCCGTCATCTCTTTAGGCGAAGTGAACGGGTGGTGCATCGCGGTCAGGCCGCCCTCACCGTCGTCTTCAAACATTGGGAAGTCGATAACCCACAGCGGCGCCCATTTGCTCTCGTCGGTCAGGTTCAGGTCTTTGCCGAGCTTCAGACGCAGCGCGCCCATCGCATCCGCAACGACTTTCTTGTTGTCTGCACCGAAGAAGATCATGTCGCCGTCCTGCGCGCCGGTGCGCTCCAGGATCGCTTCCACGATGTCTGCGTTCAGGAATTTCGCGACCGGGCTGGTGATACCTTCCAGACCTTTCGCACGCTCGGTCACTTTAATATAGGCCAGACCTTTCGCGCCGTAGATCTTGATGAAGTTACCGTAGTCGTCGATCTGCTTACGGCTCAGAGCCGCGCCGCCCGGTACACGCAGCGCTGCTACGCGGCCTTTGGCGTCGTTAGCCGGGCCCGCGAATACCGCGAACTCCACGTTTTTAACCAGATCAGCTACGTCTACCAGCTCCATTGGGTTACGCAGGTCTGGTTTGTCAGAGCCATAGCGACGCTCGGCTTCCGCGAAGGTCATGATTGGGAAATCGCCCAGTTCAACGCCTTTCACGTCATTCCACAGGCTACGCACCAGAGCTTCCATCACTTCACGCACCTGCTCGGCGGTCATGAAGGAGGTTTCCACATCGATCTGGGTAAATTCAGGCTGGCGGTCAGCACGCAGGTCTTCGTCGCGGAAGCATTTCACGATCTGATAGTAGCGATCGAATCCGGACATCATCAGCAGCTGTTTGAACAGCTGTGGAGACTGCGGCAGCGCGTAGAACTTGCCTTTATGAACGCGGGATGGCACCAGGTAATCGCGCGCGCCTTCCGGCGTTGCTTTGGTCAGCATCGGGGTTTCGATATCCAGGAAACCATGGTCATCCATAAAGCGACGCACCAGGCTGGTGATTTTCGCGCGGGTTTTCAGGCGCTGAGCCATTTCCGGGCGACGCAGGTCCAGGTAGCGGTATTTCAGACGCGCTTCTTCGGTGTTGACGTGGTTGGAGTCCAGCGGCAGCGCTTCAGCACGGTTGATGATCGTCAGATCGGACGCCAGCACTTCAATGGCACCCGTCGCCATGTCGGCGTTAACGTTTTTCTCGTCACGCGCACGTACGGTGCCGGTGACCTGAATGCAGAACTCATTACGCAGCTCAGAGGCCAGCTTCAACGCATCTGCGCGATCCGGATCGAAGAACACCTGAACGATACCTTCGCGGTCGCGCATATCGATGAAGATAAGGCTACCAAGATCACGACGACGATTGACCCAACCACACAGGGTGACCTGCTGTCCGACGTGGGACTGACGCAGCTGCCCGCAATATTCTGTACGCATGAGATATCCCTTAATTAGCCGCAGGCTAAATGTCGCCTGGTATGCAGGCTACTATGTCGCAGCTTTCTGTATGTCACAACTGGATGAAAAAAGGCGGCTATTATACTGGAAATTCCGCCGGACGATAAGAGCGAACCACGGCCAGGCGGTCGTTTGCTGCACTCTTATTGCGCATTCTCACAAAAATTAACAAAATTATGCGACCAATAACAGGCCATCACGTCGTATGGTGTCTGGAAGTGATTAATTTAACGGGAGTAACGATGTTAACCCTTGATGCCAGAAAAACCGCGCTTGTAGTCATTGATTTACAGGAAGGCATTTTGCCCTTCGCCGGTGGCCCGCATACCGCGGACGATGTGGTCAGCCGCGCCGCCCGCCTGGCGGAAAAATGCCGCGCCAGCGGTGCCCCGGTTGTCATGGTGCGCGTCGGCTGGTCTGCGGATTACGCCGAAGCGTTAAAACAGCCCGTTGATGCGCAGGCACCCGCGCGAGCCCTGCCGGAAAACTGGTGGACGTACCCGGTCTCGCTTGGCAAACGCGACAGCGACATCGAAGTCACCAAACGCCAGTGGGGTGCCTTCTACGGCACCGATCTTGAGCTGCAGCTCCGCCGTCGCGGCATTGACACCATTATCCTGTGCGGTATTTCCACCAACATCGGCGTGGAGTCGACTGCCCGCAACGCGTGGGAGCTCGGTTTTAATCTGGTGATCGCCGAAGATGCCTGCAGCGCGGCCTCCGCGGAACAGCACCAGGGCAGCATGACCCACATCTTCCCGCGCATCGGCCGCGTGCGCAGCACGGATGAGATTGTCAGCGCGCTATGATGTATGTCGGTTTACCCCAGTGGTCGCACCCAAAATGGGTGCGCCTTGGCATCACCAGCCTTGAAGAGTATGCCCGACACTTCAACTGCGTCGAGGGTAACACTACCCTCTATGCGCTCCCGAAAGCCGAGATTGTTGCGCGCTGGCGGGAACAAACGACCGACGACTTCCGCTTCTGCTTCAAGTTTCCGGCGACCATTTCTCACCAGGCCGCGCTGCGAAACTGCGGTGAGTTGACCGACGAATTCTTTGCCCGGATGGCGCCTCTGGCAAACCGCATTGGCCAGTACTGGCTGCAGCTTCCGGCCGTCTTTGGCCCGCGCGACCTGTCCGCACTGTGGACGTTTCTGGACGCCCTGCCCCGGGAGTTTACCTACGGCGTGGAAGTTCGACACCAGGACTTCTTTGCGAAGGGCGAAGCAGAAAAAGCGCTCAACCGCGGCCTTCTCGAGCGCTCCGTTAACCGGGTGATCCTCGATAGCCGTCCGGTGCACAGCGCGATACCGCACAGTGAGGCCATCATTGAGGCGCAGCGTAAAAAGCCAAAAGTGCCCGTTCATGCCGTGGTGACCGCGCAGAATCCCATGGTCAGGTTTATCGGCAGCGATAACATGCCGCAAAACCAGGCGCTGTTCGCCGTCTGGCTGGAAAAACTGGCCTCGTGGGAACACACCACCACGCCGTATCTCTTTTTGCACACGCCGGATATTGCCCAGGCCCCCGAACTGGTCGATGCTCTGTGGCAGGCCTTGCAGACTGCGGTGCCGTCCGTGGGCAGCCCCCCTTCCATCCCACAACAATCTTCTCTTTTCTGATATCACCCCCTATCATAGTGAAGTGCCATCTGCCAAAAACAGGGAGTTTGTATGGTCAGCGCGCTGTATGCGGTTTTAGGTGCATTACTGCTGATTAAATTTTCATTTGATGTTGTGCGCCTCAGAACGCTCTACCGCGTCTCCTACGGTGACGGAGGATTTTCCGAGCTGCAAAGCGCAATCCGCATTCACGGCAATGCGGTCGAATACATCCCCGCGGCCTTAATCCTGCTGCTGTTTATGGAGATGAATGGCGCAGAAACCTGGATGGTGCACATCTGTGGCCTGCTGCTTATCGCTGGCCGCCTGATGCACTATTACGGTTTTCACCACCGCTTAATCCGCTGGCGTCGTTCCGGCATGAGTGCGACCTGGTGTTCACTTTGGCTGATGGTGCTGGCTAACCTGTGGTATATGCCGTGGGAGTTGGTTTTCTCCCTCCATTAGCGCACAATACGCCACTTTATTTTTCCCGGATTTTTACGTTATGTCAGATCGCGACACGCTTTTTTCCGCGCCTATCGCCAGCCTGGGCGACTGGACCTTCGATGAACGGGTAGCCGAAGTCTTCCCGGATATGATCCAGCGCTCTGTTCCCGGTTATTCCAATATTATCTCTATGATCGGCATGCTGGCTGAGCGCTTCGTTCAACCCAGCACGCAGGTCTATGACCTGGGCTGCTCGCTCGGCGCGGCAACGCTGTCGGTTCGTCGTAACGTTCACCACGAAGGCTGCCGAATCATAGCCGTCGATAACTCCCCGGCGATGGTTGAACGCTGCCGTCGTCATATTGACGCCTACAAAGCCCCTGTGCCAGTGGACGTGGTGGAAGGCGATATCCGCGAGATTGAGATCACTAACGCGTCCATGGTCGTGCTGAATTTCACGCTGCAGTTCCTGGTGCCGGAAGACCGCCAGTTGCTGCTGGACAAAATTTATCAGGGGCTGAATCCTGGCGGCGCGCTGGTGCTCTCAGAGAAATTCAGTTTTGAAGATGCCGAGGTTGGCGAGCTGCTGTTCAATATGCATCACGATTTCAAGCGTGCGAACGGCTACAGCGAGCTGGAGATCAGCCAGAAGCGCAGCATGCTCGAAAACGTGATGCTGACGGACTCCGTAGAAACCCACAAGGCGCGCCTGCGTCAGGCCGGATTTGAGCATAGCGAACTGTGGTTCCAGTGCTTCAACTTTGGTTCGCTGGTGGCGCTGAAAGCGGGGAAACCGGCATGATCGAGTTCAGTAACTTCTATCAGCTGATTGCCAAAAATCAGCTCTCACACTGGCTTGAGACGCTACCTGCGCAGATTGCCGCCTGGCAGCGCGATCAGCAGCACGGCCTGTTAAAGCAGTGGGCGAATGCGGTGGAGTTTCTGCCCGAGCTGACCCCGCATCGTCTGGATCTCCTGCACAGCGTCACCGCAGAGAGTGAAGAACCGCTTCCGCCAGGGCAGATAAACCGCATCGAAACGCTGATGCGCAACCTGATGCCGTGGCGCAAAGGGCCGTTCTCGCTGTACGGCGTGAACATCAATACCGAATGGCGCTCAGACTGGAAATGGGATCGCGTTCTGCCCCACCTTTCCGACCTGACCGGGCGCACCATTCTGGACGTGGGCTGCGGCAGCGGTTACCACATGTGGCGCATGATTGGCGCGGGTGCGCATCTGGCGGTGGGTATTGACCCGATGCAGCTGTTCCTGTGCCAGTTTGAAGCGGTACGTAAGCTGTTGGGTAACGACCAGCGCGCCCACCTGCTGCCGCTGGGTATTGAGCAACTGCCCGCTCTGAAAGCGTTTGATACCGTGTTCTCCATGGGCGTGCTGTACCACCGTCGTTCCCCGCTGGAGCACCTGTGGCAACTGAAAGATCAGCTGGTCAGCGGCGGCGAGCTGGTGCTGGAAACGCTGGTCATCGAAGGGGATGAACATGCCGTTCTGGTGCCGGGCGATCGCTACGCGCAGATGCGCAACGTTTACTTCATCCCTTCCGCGCTGGCGCTGAAGAACTGGCTGGAGAAATGCGGGTTTGTGGACGTGCGGATTGCCGATGTCAGCGTGACCTCAATCGAAGAGCAGCGCCGCACCGACTGGATGATCACCGAATCCCTGGAGCAGTTCCTCGACCCAACCGATCACAGCAAAACCATCGAAGGCTATCCGGCCCCGATGCGAGCGGTGTTGATTGCGACGAAGCCGTAGCCTGTTAGCCGGGTGGCGGCTGCACCTTACCCGGCCTACTCCCGATTTCCCAGGTCCGGTAAGCGAAGCGCTACCGGGCGCAGGAGAAAAAAAGGCCCCTGTGTAATTTGCAGGGGCCTGGTACAAGCAAGCATCATATTGGGCGACATGATGCGCGGTAAAAATCGGTACGTTGCTACACGTGATGGCGCTCAATCAGCGACTTCATTTCCGCAACCGACTCTCCCTCGACGCCGTAGCGTGAATACTCATCCGCTTCAGCATCCGTCGACATTGACAATCCTGTATTGCGATAACGCATGGGTGACGGCATCCATTTGCCTGCCGAGCTGTGCAGCTCTTCTACCCCGGCGTTTAAAAACCGTTCCAGATTGCTGGCACGGACTCCCGCACCCGCCATTATTATTGGAACACCGGAATGTGCTTTTAGTTCCGTAATTAATTGCAGTCCTTTTTCAGCGGACGGCTGTTGACCCGATGTCAGAATGCGCGCCACGCCAAGTTCTCCAAGCGTTTCAAAGGCCTGAAGCGGATCTTTACACATATCAAATGCGCGATGAAAAGTGACGGCGAGCCCCTGCGCGGCGCCCATGACCTGACGCATGCGCGGGAGGTCGATATTGCCGTCTTCATCCAGCAGGCCGGTGACCAGCCCGGGGAACCCCAGGTCGCGCACGAGGGCGATATCATCAAGCATGGCACCGAACTCGCCCGCCGTGTAACAAAAATCACCGCCGCGCGGGCGAATAATCGGGTGAACGGGAATCGTGACGGCCTGACGGGCAGCCTTCAGCACGCCGTAAGAAGGCGTCAGCCCGCCCTCTTTGGGTGCCGCACACAGTTCAATGCGGTCAGCTCCGTAATTTTGCGCGGTGACGGCACACTCCACGCTGTAACAGCAAATCTCCAGCAGCGCCATGTAATCCTCCTTAAATTCCACCAAACGCACCATCATGACATGCCGTCTGTTTTCAGTCCCGGCGGGAACTCACATCTCTTGCGCCTCACTGGCAACGATTTGCTCAATGGTCCAGGGATGAAACTTCACCGTGACCTGCCCGTCCGTGACGGCCAGCGTCGGGTTGGGTAACCGCTCACGTTCGCCTTTGGGCGAACTGGTCTTCACAAAAATCCCCGGCTGGCTTAAGCCTTCGTCAGCTAACAGGGCCAGCGCGCGCGCGTTTAATGTCTCCGGCTCACCCGGCAGGACAATTTCAATGTGCTCCCACCCTTCGTGCGGATAGCGCTTCTCGCCCGGCCACGGCAGTTCAACCACGGTGAATTGCCAGTGGGCCACGTTCACCGGCTCACGCAGCCTGAACAGGCAGATGGGGCGACCGTTAATGATATTCTCGGACAGTAACTCGCCGCACTGTTCAAATCCGCGACGCCAGCGCTCTGCGGTAGCATTCTGATGGCAGCGCAAAGAGATGTGATCGGCCTCAAGCGGCGCGATATCCAGGCCGAGACGGGTGGCAAGTTCTGTGAACGCCTGGGTGAAGCGCGGTAAATCTGCGGAAATATCATGCAGTTCGTCAATGGATTGCCAGTTCGCCATAAGTCACTCTCTTTTCGTGTCGCAAAGCCGCTAATTTACTCTGTTGCTCTGTTTTGACCAACCGCAGAATCCGGCTTTTTAAGACTGCATGTTTATGCACACCTTCTTAGCCTGGATTCTGAGCAATCTTCAGGCCCCGCGATGCTGACGGCAGAAGGCATTTGCAGTATACTCCCGCCCTAAATTCTCTAACTGGCGCGGGTGGTTGTGAGCCCGCATCAAAAAAGTAAGGTATCCAGGTGAATATTCAGGCTCTTCTCTCCGAAAAAGTCAGTCAGGCACTGATTGCCGCAGGCGCGCCTGCGGATTGCGAACCGCAGGTTCGTCAGTCAGCAAAAGTACAGTTTGGCGACTATCAGGCTAATGGCGTGATGGCAGTGGCTAAAAAACTGGGTATGCCGCCGCGACAGCTCGCTGAGCAGGTACTGACGCATCTGGATCTCGCCGGCATTGCCAGCAAAACCGAAATCGCCGGCCCGGGCTTTATCAACATCTTCCTTGAGCCTGCCTTCCTGGCAAGCCACGTTGACGCGGCGCTGAAATCCGATCGTCTGGGTGTTTCCCAGCCGGAAGCGCAGACCGTCGTGATCGACTACTCTGCCCCGAACGTGGCGAAAGAGATGCACGTTGGCCACCTGCGCTCCACCATCATCGGTGATGCCGCGGTGCGTACGCTCGAGTTCCTCGGTCACAAGGTGATCCGCGCGAACCACGTGGGCGACTGGGGTACCCAGTTCGGGATGCTGATTGCTTACCTGGAAAAACAGCAGCAGGAAAACGCGGGCGAAATGGCGCTGGCGGACCTGGAAGGGTTCTATCGCGAAGCCAAAAAGCACTATGACGAAGATGAAGCCTTTGCCGAGCGCGCGCGCAGCTACGTGGTAAAACTGCAGGGCGGCGATCAATACTTCCTCGAGATGTGGCGCAAGCTGGTTGACATCACCATGTCTCAGAACCAGCTTACCTATAACCGTCTGAACGTCACCCTGACCCGTGATGACGTAATGGGTGAAAGCCTGTACAACCCAATGCTGCCCGGCATTGTGGCGGACCTGAAAGCGAAAAACCTGGCGGTGGAGAGCGAAGGCGCAACGGTTGTGTTCCTTGATGAGTACAAAAACAAGGAAGGTGAACCGATGGGCGTGATCATCCAGAAAAAGGATGGCGGCTATCTCTACACCACGACCGACATTGCCTGCGCGAAATACCGTTACGAAACGCTGCATGCCGACCGCGTGCTGTACTACATCGACTCCCGTCAGCACCAGCACCTGATGCAGGCGTGGACGATCGTGCGTAAAGCCGGTTACGTGCCGGACAGCGTTCCGCTGGAACACCACATGTTCGGCATGATGCTGGGTAAAGACGGCAAGCCGTTCAAAACCCGCGCGGGCGGGACCGTGAAGCTCTCCGACCTGCTGGACGAAGCGCTGGAACGCGCCCGTCGTCTGGTGGCCGAGAAGAATCCGGACATGCCGGCCGACGAGCTGGAAAAACTGGCGAACGCCGTGGGTATCGGCGCGGTGAAATACGCGGATCTCTCCAAGAACCGTACCACCGACTACATCTTCGACTGGGATAACATGCTGGCGTTTGAAGGCAACACTGCGCCGTACATGCAGTACGCTTACACCCGCGTGCTGTCGGTCTTCCGCAAAGCCAATATCGACGAAAGCGTGCTGGCGAATGCCACCGTGACCATCACGGAAGATCGTGAAGCGCAGCTGGCGGCGCGTCTGCTGCAGTTTGAAGAGACGCTGACCGTGGTCGCGCGTGACGGCACGCCGCACGTAATGTGTGCTTACCTGTACGATCTGGCGGGTCTGTTCTCCGGCTTCTACGAACACTGCCCTATTCTCTCTGCGGAGAATGAATCGGTCCGCAACAGCCGCCTGAAGCTGGCGCAGCTGACGGCGAAGACCCTGAAGCTGGGTCTGGATACTCTGGGTATCGAAACCGTAGAACGTATGTAATACAAAAAACCCGGCAATCGCCGGGTTTTGTTTTTTTGCAGTCCTGACAATTCAACCGTCAGCGGTAGTTCACGATGACAGAATTACTCTGCACCTTCAGCGCCGGGATCAAACGTCCCCCGCCCGGCACTTCCCAGATGAAACGCAAAGGTTCAATAGCCGGCACGCCGTTGAACGCCTGCGTTGTTCCATTTTCGCCGTCGATTTCCGTGCAGCGCGTCTGAGAGCAGAGGCGCACCCGCAGGCCCGCTGGCGTTGGGCCAATCAGCCGGTAGTTCCAGACCACCAGATCCATCAGACCGGAAACCTCTTCAGCAGGCGCCAGCGGGTTAGATGACATGGCAACACCGCGGTTGCTGAGGGTCACCCCTATGCTGCTCGCCTGCCAGGTGCCTCCCCCGGCAGCCTGCGCCGCCAGCGGGAAGAACAGCATCCAAAGCCATTTACGCATTATTTTCCTCCAATCGTCGCGGTCATGCGGATATGACGGTTATCCGACAGCTCCAGATTCGACAGCACGACCAGCTGGCTCAGGCTGCGGCGCAGGAAGCGCGACAGCAGCGGACGCAGCGCGTGGTTCACCAGCAGCACCGGCGGCGCGCCGAGCATCTCCTGACGCGCCAGCGCCTCTTGGGTTTGCGCCAGCAGGCGATCCGCCAGGCCCGGCTCCAGGCCGCCGCCGCCCTGCAGAGCCTGCAGCAGCAGACGCTCAAGCGGCGTATCGAGGCCAATAACCTGCACCTCTCCGGTTCCCGGGAACCACTGCTGGGTGATCGCCCGGCCCAGCGCCACGCGCACCACCGCCGTCAGCTCGTGAGGATCGCTTTGTATCGGCGCGTGTTCGGCAAGGGTTTCCAGAATGGTGCGCATATCGCGAATCGGCACCTTCTCGTCGAGCAGGTTTTGCAGCACCTTGTGCAGCGTGGTTAAGGTCAGCACCCCCGGAACCAGATCTTCCGTCAGCTGCGGCATCTCCTGCGTGACGCGGTCCAGAAGCTGCTGCGCTTCCTGACGGCCAAACAGCTCTGCCGAGAATTGCCCAATCAGGTGGTTAAGGTGGGTTGCCACCACGGTACTGGCTTCCACAACCGTGTAACCCTGGATCTGCGCCTGCTCTTTCAGCGCGCTTTCAATCCAGATCGCGGCCAGACCAAAGGCCGGATCGATGGTTTGCTCGCCCGGCAGCGTGCCTGCGGCGGTGCCGGGGTTAATCGCCAGCCAGCGGCCCGGATAGGCATCACCGCTGCCAATTTCAACGCCTTTCATCAGGATGCGATAGCGCGCGGGCGGCAGGTCCATATTGTCGCGGATGTGAACCACCGGCGGCAGGAAGCCCATGTCCTGGGCGAATTTTTTACGGATACTGCGGATACGGCCGAGCAGCTCGCCGTCCTGCTGGAAATCGACCATCGGGATCAGGCGATACCCGACTTCCATTCCCAGAGAATCCTCCAGCTGAACGTCGTTCCAGGTCGCTTCGACGGCCTGATTATTCTCCGGCATTTTGACCGGAACAGGTTCCGCTGCCGGTTTGGTTTCACGGCCACGCATCCACCAGGCAAGGCCCAGCAGCGCCGCCGTAAACAGCAGGAAGACGAGGTTTGGCATACCCGGCACCAGGCCGAGCAACCCGAGCACCGCCGCGGCCAGCAGCATCACGCGCGGGTTACTGAACAGCTGGCCCACCATCTGCTCGCCAACGTCCTGATCGGTGCTCACGCGGGTCACGATGACACCCGCCGCAGTGGAGATCACCAGCGCCGGGATCTGCGCGACCAGACCGTCACCGATGGTCAGCAGCGTATAGCTTTCCGCCGCGTGGCCCATGTCCATCCCGTGCTGCAATACGCCCACCAGCAGGCCGCCGACCACGTTAATCACCATGATCAGAATGCCCGCGATGGCGTCACCGCGCACAAACTTACTCGCACCGTCCATGGAGCCGTAGAAGTCCGCTTCCTGCGTCACTTCCGCACGGCGCTTTTTGGCTTCATCTTCGGCGATTAGCCCGGCGTTCAGGTCGGCGTCGATCGCCATCTGCTTGCCCGGCATCCCGTCCAGCACAAAGCGCGCGCCCACTTCCGCAATACGCCCTGCACCCTTGGTGATGACCATAAAGTTGATGATCACGAGGATGACGAACACCACGATACCGATAGCGAAATTACCGCCCACCAGGAAGTGGCCGAACGCTTCCACCACCTTACCTGCCGCTGCCGCCCCGGTGTGGCCTTCCATCAGGATGATACGCGTGGACGCCACGTTCAGCGCCAGTCGCAGCAGGGTGGTAAACAGCAGAATGGTCGGGAACGCGGCGAACTCCAGGGTACGCTGGGTGAACATCGCCACCAGCAGCACCATAATGGACAGCGCGATATTGAAAGTGAAAAGCAGGTCGAGGATGAACGCCGGGAGCGGCAGTACCATCATCGACAGAATTAGCAGGATCAGAATCGGCCCGGCCAGGATCTGCCATTGGGTCGATTTCAGGTTGCCGGGCAGGCGCAACATTGCCACCAGATTAGCCATCAGTGTCCTTCTCGTTCATAAAATCCAGCGCGGCAGGCACCGGAAGGTTCTCAGGTTTCACAGGCCGTTGACCGCCGGCCAGACGCCAGCGCTTCAACTGCCATACCCAGGCCAGCACTTCCGCCACGGCGGCGTAAAGTTGTCCCGGGATCTGTTGTCCAATATCCGCATGGCGGTACAGGGCACGCGCCAGCGGAGGGGCTTCGAGGATCGGCACGCGGTGTTCGGTGCCAATTTCACGGATACGCAGCGCGATCAGTCCCGCCCCTTTCGCCACCACTTTCGGCGCGCTCATTTTGTTTTCGTCATAGCGCAGCGCAACGGAATAGTGTGTCGGGTTGGTAACGATGACGTCGGCCTTTGGCACATCGTCCATCATGCGGCGACGGGCGGCGGCACGCTGCATCTGGCGGATGCGCCCCTTCACGTGCGGGTCACCTTCCATCTGCTTATATTCGTCACGGATATCCTGACGCGACATCCGCAGCTTCTTGAAGTGGGTATAGAGCTGGAAGATCACGTCAAAACCCACCATCGGGATAATGCTGAGCACCACCAGCAGCGCGCAGAGCCCGACCAGATTCAGCGCGTTGCTCATCGCGGTGAGCGGCGATTCGCTGATAAGACGCATCATTTCCGGCCAGTGGTACCAGAGGTAAAACCCCGCGGAGCTGCCCATCAGCACCGATTTGAGAATGGCTTTGAGCAGCTCGGCCCCGGTCTGGGCAGAGAACATTTTCGCAATACCCGGCAGCGGGTTGAGTTTGGAAAATTTCGGCTGCAGCGATTTGGCGCTGAAGACCAGACCGCCGAGCATCACCGGCGAGACCAGCGCGACCAGCACAACCCCGGTAATGAGGGGCAGCAGCGCAACCATGGCCCCTTTAATCAGCTGAATAATCTGGCTGAGGATCAGATTCGGATCGTTGACCATACTGTGGTCAAAACGGAGGCCGGTTGAGAGCATGCCCGCCAGCTTGCGGGCGAGCGACTCCCCGCCCCACCAGATAATGCAGACGCCTACGATAAGGATCAGCAGGGAGGTCAATTCTCGGGATCGGGGGATCTGCCCTTCCTCACGCGCCTTTTCTAGTCGGTGGGGTGTGGGGGCTTCCGTTTTGTCGTCGTTCTCTTCTGCCACTGTGCACGCTCAGCCCATTACGTCACGGGTATCATGCCAGCGCAGCGGAAATCCAATGGCGGGAAAAGCCCGTTTATTCGGGCTCTTTTCGGTGATTTTGTCGCAAACCGCCCCAGGCGGCGTTAACCCCCTGAAGCGGAATGGACCATCAGAAGCCGAGGCTGTCCAGCAGGTCGTCCACCTGATCCTGGCTTGCCACCACGCCCGCCTTGCTGGCGTCGAGCTGTGGACCATTGAGCAGGCTTTCGTTCTCGCGTTTTGGACGGGCTGCCGGTTCCGGGATGTTCTCCAGCAGCACCATCAGCAGCTGGCGCTCAATCTCCTGGATCACATCCATCATGCGCTTAATCACCTGACCGGTCAGGTCCTGGAAATCCTGCGCCATCATGATGTCCAGCAGCTGGGCATTGGTGAAGCTGGTGTGGCCAGGCACATCCCCCAGGAACTGACGGGTGTCGGTCACCAGTTCGCGGGCATCCGCCAGCTCGATTGGGTTCTCAAACCACTCGTCCCAGCGTTTGGTCAGCGCTTTCGCACCCTTTTCCATCGCATCCTGGTGCGGTTGTGACGCTTCAACGCTGTTCAGCGCACGTTCCGCGGCCTGAGCGGTCATCTGCACGACGTAGTCCAGGCGATCGCGCGCATCAGGAATCGCTTCCGCCGCTTCGGCAATTGCCTGATCCAGACCCAGCTCACGCAGGCTGTCACGCAACATGCGCGTCAGGCTGCCGATGCGGACGATAATGTCGCTCGGCGAGTGTTCTTCAACGGGTTTCATAGCAGGTTGCATCATAACCAACACCTCACATGCCGAGTTTCTCGAAGATCTTACCGAGCTTCTCTTCCAGGGTCGCCGCCGTGAATGGCTTCACCACGTAGCCGCTTGCGCCCGCCTGTGCAGCGGCAATGATGTTCTCTTTCTTCGCTTCTGCCGTGACCATCAGCACCGGCATGGACGCCATTCCCGCATCAGCACGAATGGTTTTCAGCAGTTCCAGACCGTCCATGTTTGGCATGTTCCAGTCGGAGATCACAAAACCAAACCCGCCCGCCTGCAGTTTGTTCAGCGCATCCACGCCGTCTTCTGCTTCTTCAACGTTATTGAAGCCCAGCTCTTTCAGCAGGTTGCGCACAATGCGACGCATGGTGGAAAAGTCATCCACAACCAAAAACTTAAGCTCTTT
Source organism: Enterobacter sp. fkY84-1 (assembly GCF_052974705.1). NCBI lineage: Bacteria > Pseudomonadati > Pseudomonadota > Gammaproteobacteria > Enterobacterales > Enterobacteriaceae > Enterobacter > Enterobacter sp. fkY84-1. The sequence goes on from NZ_CP169393.1 coordinate 2,884,258, forward strand.
ATCCGCCATAAAATAATACTCCTGAGTCAAATACGTATTGCCTGTCCGGCACTGATTTTTGCCAGCATCTGCTGGCTTACCTGGCTAAGATCGACCACTTCGCTCACGCCACCCATATTGATGGCCTCGCGCGGCATGCCGAACACCACACAACTTGCTTCATTCTGCGCAATCGTCCAGGCGCCAGCCTGGTGCATTGCAAGCATTCCGGCGGCCCCGTCGTTGCCCATCCCCGTCAGGATCACCCCAACGGCGTTGCGCCCCGCATGTTTCGCCACCGAATGAAACAGCACATCCACCGACGGACGGTGCCGGTTGACCGGCGGTCCGTCATGAATTTTGATTTGATAGTTAGCGCCGCTGCGCGCCAGTTCCATATGCTTGTCGCCAGGGGCGATATAGGCATGTCCCGGCAGCACGCGCTCGCCGTCTTCCGCCTCTTTCACGCTGATCTGGCACAGCTTGTTCAGGCGTTCGGCGAAGGAACGGGTAAAGCCTGGCGGCATATGCTGCGTGATCAGAATACCCGGACTTGAGAGCGGCAATGGCTGGAGTACATGACGAATTGCCTCTGTTCCTCCGGTTGACGCGCCAATGACCAGCAGTTTTTCCGAACTGAGTAAGGGACCGGCCTTCAGGGTCGCCGGCGCGGCCATCGGCGTGTGGGCGGCAAGCTTCGCCCGCGACGCGGTGCGGATCTTCTCGGCGATCATCTCGCTGTACGCCAGCATCCCCTCGCGAATGCCGAGCTGCGGCTTGGTGACAAAATCCACCGCCCCCAGCTCCAGCGCGCGCAGGGTGATTTCCGATCCTTTCCCGGTCAGGGAGGAGACCATCACCACCGGCATGGGCCGCAGCCGCATTAATTTTTCGAGGAAATCTATGCCATCCATGCGCGGCATCTCGACATCCAGCGTTAGCACGTCGGGGTTATATTTTTTAATTAAATCCCGCGCTACGAGCGGATCGGGGGCGGTTGCCACCATCTCCATGTCGCTGTGGCTATTGATAATTTCAGTCATGATCTGACGCATCAGCGCTGAATCATCGACGGACAATACCCTGATTTTACTCATGCTTTTTCCTTACTCAGCGCATATACCGTTTGCCCACGCAGGCTAAACTCACGCACGAGGTTGCTGAAGTTTTCCGAGTGCCCGGCAAACAGTAAACCGTCAGGCTTGAGCAACGGAACAAACCGACGCAAAATGTCCTGTTGCGTCGTTTTATCAAAATAGATCATGACGTTACGGCAAAAAATGGCGTCGAACGGCCCCGGCACGTTGTACTGCTTATCCAGCAGGTTAACGGGCGCGAATTCGACGCAGTTCGCCAGCTCCTGGCGTACGCGTACCAAGCCTTCATGCGGGCCCGTGCCGCGCATGAAATAACGCTGCAGCTGCTGCGGCGACAGCGTTTTCAGTTCATCCTGGCGATAAACGCCGTTACGCGCCTTCTCCAGCACTTCGGTATCGATATCGCTGGCGTAGACCTTCCAGCGTCCCGGCGCCATCCCCAGCGTATCGGCAAGGGTGATCGCCAGCGAGTACGGCTCTTCACCCGTCGAGGCGGCCGCACTCCAGACGCGATACTCCCCGGTGCGACGGCGCGCATGCTCGGCCAGGACCGGGAAGTGGTGAGCCTCCCGGAAAAACGCCGTCAGGTTGGTGGTTAACGAGTTAATAAAAGCCTGCCACTCGGCGCTGTTCTGGTTCGCCTCGAGCATGCTCAGATAGCGACCAAAATCATCCAGCCCCAGCGTACGCAAGCGCCGCACCAGACGGTTGTAGACCATGTCCCGCTTATGATCCGCAAGCACGATCCCCGCACGCTGGTAGATTAACTGACATATCCGACGAAAATGCGCGTCGGACAGCGCGAGGCGCTGTGTCATCTGCAACAATAATGACGTTTGCCCAGGGGGCATTGGTGATGTCATAGCGCCTTCTTAATTACATTCAGGATACAACTGGCACGGCCTGCGACCGCCCGACTTCTGTTACTGCTTCAACGTGCTCTTTCACATTAAATACCGCGACCAGCCCGGTCAGACGATCCGCCTGGCTGGCCAGCTGATCGGTTGCCGCTGCCGCTTCCTCAACTAACGAGGCGTTCTGTTGCGTCACCTGATCCATCTGGGTGACCGCCTGAGCAACCTGCTCAATCCCGCGACGCTGTTCATCCGACGCCGAGGCAATCTCGCCCATGATGTCGTTCACCCGCGTCACGGAGGTGACGATTTCGTGCATGGTTTGTGCCGCCGTATCCACCAGGGCAGAGCCTTGCTGAACCCGTGACACCGATTCTTCAATCAGCACCTTAATTTCTTTCGCCGCGTTGGCGCTGCGGCTCGCCAGGTTACGCACCTCACCCGCCACCACCGCAAACCCGCGCCCCTGCTCCCCGGCACGCGCCGCTTCAACGGCAGCATTCAGCGCCAGTATGTTGGTCTGGAACGCGATACCGTCAATCACGCTAATGATGTCACCAATTTTCTGTGAACTGGTGGCGATTTCCTGCATGGTGCTGGCGACATGGGACGCCTGGTCGCCGCCCTTCTTCGCCGTCATCGCCGCCTGTTTTGACAGGTCAGATGCCTGACGCGCGTTATCGGCGTTCTGGCTAACCGTCGCGGTCAGCTGCTCCATACTGGCTGCCGTCTGCGCCAGCGAGGCCGCCTGCTGCTCGGTGCGGGATGAGAGATCGTTGTTACCCGCCGCAATCTCTGAGATCCCGGTGTGCATGGCATAACTGCCCTGACGCACGTCGGATACCGTTTCCCGCAGCGATCCCTGCATCGCCTTCAGGCTGGCAAAGATCGCCGAAATTTCGTTTTTGCCGAACACCGCCACCGGACGCGCCAGGTCGCCTTTCGCAATGCTGTCGAAGTGGCTGCTGATAATCGCCAGCGGCTGCACAATCATTTTGCGTGACCAGAGCAGCGCGGCGCCGGTCAGCAAGCCCGCCAGAATCACCATCACGCCGAAGATGACGCCCGACATGTGATAGCTGGTGCGGCTTGCTTCACCGGCGCGCAGAACAGACTGATTGATATCCTGCTGCCATGCGTCAAAGCTGCCGTCAAACGCCGCCTGCGAGGCCTGAACCGGCGCGGTCATAAAATCCGACAGCTGGTTGTTCTCAAGCCACGTCGCCTGATGGTCGAGATCGCTGTACCACTGTTCAAAATGGGTCTTCATGGCGGCCTTCAGCGCTTTCTCTTTCTCGCTGCCGGTGGCCTGTGCCGCAAAGGCCTTAAACTGTGCGTCAGCCTGTTTCAGGCTGTCGCGTGCGGTGGCCATCAGCGCCTTAATGTCATCCGGCGGATAACTTAGCGCGGTTAAGGTTCCCGCCTTGTTCAGCGCAGTGCTTGCCTGCAACAGCACGGCACGGGTTTGTGCCAGTGCGGAGCGCTGCTGATTACTCGCCTCAACGTCCTGCAAATTCTGATAGCCATCGCGAAACGCCCAAAAAGACAACCCGTTACTGCCAACCTGCAACACACCGCAAAGGATCAGAATCAAAAACAGTGTGGTCGAGATACGAATACGATTTAACATCCACGCTCCCATCAAGCGGCAAGCAGCCGCGGTTTAATTGTCAGTCAAAATGTTTCCCAGTTTTCATCTTGTCCGGTCGTCGCGGTACGCGTACGGTTTGCAGCCGTTTCAGCGGCTGGCGCGCGGTACGTCGCCTGCGGGGTGACCGTGTTTCCAGCGAGTGAAGCGAGACGAAACGCCGAGACGGCCATCTTCAGACGGCTCGCCTGGTCTTCCAGCGCAGCGGCCGCCGCAGCGGACTCCTGCACCAGGGCGGCGTTTTGCTGTGTCACGCGATCCATTTCCGATACCGCCAGGGCAACCTGGTCGATACCACGACTCTGCTCATCAGACGCAGAGGCGATTTCACCCATGATGTCCGTCACGCGGGTGACGGCATTCACGATGTCATTCATGGTCTCCCCGGCGCTTTCCACCAGCACGGAGCCGGTATCGACGCGGGAGACGGAATCTTCAATCAGCGATTTGATCTCTTTTGCCGCGTTGGCGCTGCGGCTGGCCAGGTTGCGCACTTCCCCGGCCACCACGGCAAACCCGCGTCCCTGTTCGCCCGCGCGCGCCGCTTCCACGGCGGCGTTCAGCGCCAGAATGTTGGTCTGGAAGGCAATGCCGTCGATAACGCTGATGATGTCGGCGATTTTCTTCGAGCTCTCGGCGATGTCGTGCATGGTTTTCACCACGCCATCCACCACGCGGCCGCCGCGCTGCGCCGTCTCGGAGGCGCTTTCCGCCAGCTGAGACGCCTGGCGGGCGTTATCGGCGTTCTGCTTCACGGTCGCGGTGAGCTGCTCCATGCTGGCCGCCGTCTCTTCCAGGGCGGACGCCTGCTGTTCAGTGCGCGATGAGAGGTCGTTATTGCCCATCGCAATTTCGCTGGTGCCGGTATAGATGGCATCCGTGCCGCTACGCACGTTGGCGACGGTATCGATAAGCGAACGCTGCATATGGTCAACGCTGTTTGCCAGCTCGGTGATCTCATTGCGCCCGGACACGGTCAGCGTTTTGGTCAGGTCACCGCCGGCAATGTCACGAATATGGGCGATGACGCGACCGAGAGGGTTCAGCAGGATATGGCGAATGCCGTACCAGACCGCGATCAGCACAATGACCAGCGCCAGCGCCAGCACCGCCATCTGCCATTTCGCAAAGCGGTAGTCATTCTGGCTTTCAGCAAACGCGGAGTGATACAGATCGCCACTGACCTTTGCATATTCCCCCAGCGCCGCGCCGAGGGCGTTTTGCATCCCCTGCGTCGGCTGCGCGAAATAGGCGTCCATGTTGCCGCTTTCCAGGAACTGAATCAGCTCTGCCAGACCGGCATGGTAGGCGTTGTATTTTTCGTCGATATTCTGGCTCACCTGCTCCATCGCAGGCTGCGGGGTGATTTTCTTAAAGGCCTCGTAATGCTTTGCGGCATCCGCAAGTGTCGCCCGGGCATTTTTCAGCAGATCGGTTTTCGCGCTGCTCTGCTGATTGTTGGGATCCATCATCATGCGCGCGGACGAGCGGCTCAGGTTGATACGCGTTTGCAGCATCAGATCCCACGTTGAGGTGAGTTCACTCTGCTGCAGGCGGAGATCGTTCGAGGCCGCAAAGCTGTCCTGGTTCTGTTTTAATGACGAGAAAAAAAGCCCGCCGGAGATAAGCTGAAGTAGTGCGAAAATGACCAGCACCATCATAAGCATTGTGACAACGCGGATACGGTTCAACATACAACACCTTCTCATAGATTTATTAACGGTGTTATCGGCACAGCCAACAGGAACTTTACATTTGAGAAAGGGAAAAGCGCGGGGTTAGAAAGCCACGTCGACAATCAGCGTATCGGTGTAGGTTCCGGCGGGTGGCGTGGCCTGATTAGTCAGCACTTTCGCGGTGTAGTTGTAGGTACGCAGGAGACCGTCGGTACTGACCTGCGACGACGTCGCGCTGGTCCAGCGTTCGCTGCCGCTGCCGCCCCAGCGGTTACCCGTGGCTTCTTTATAGATGTCATAACTGAGGTAGTTACTGCCGCTTACCATCCGGCGCACGTTATTCAGCGCGTTAGCACCGTTGTTAATGCCGATGGTATAGGTACTGCCTTTGGTACAGGTGACGGCAATCGCCTGTGAGACGGTGGGGAAACTTTGTACCAGCGGCGCGCTGTTGAAGTTGACGTCCGGCGTGGTCATGGCGCTGCAGTCGTTGGTGACGGTCATATCCAACGTGATGCTGGTTCCTTTCGTTCCGGTTTGCAGTCCCGACAAACACGCGTTGAGCACGCCCACCGAGCAGACTCTATAGGTGATATCGAAGTTTAGCGTCACCTGATAAGGACCCGCGGTCACATTTTGCCCCGGTACCGTGCGGAAATAGAGAGGGATATTGTATTGTTTGCCGCCGATCAGATTTAACAAGGTACTGCTGTCCCAGGTATAGGTTTTACTGGTCTGCACTTCGCTGTTGTTAGCGCAGCCCGACTGCCCGCACAGGCGTGTCGGGATCACATCGGTGATGGCCGCGTTGTCGGTGCGCTTCATGGTCGCACGACCATTGGCCGAAACGGTAGCTGAGACAAAATTCAGCGTGATGGTGTCCCCGGTCAGCAAGTTCACCAGCGCATCACAGGCTACGACCAGTGTTCCGGTGGTTGCCACTTCGCCAGAACCACTCAGCGCGAATGAGGTTACACTCCCAAACGCGGCGTTAACCGTACTGACTCGACAGTCAGCCCAACTGCCGCTGGCCACCAGCAGCAGAAGCATAAACAGCAGGCGCGTCATGGCGCCTCCCGGCACACCAGCGGACCGTAGGTTTGCAGCTTGTGCTCCGGGTTGGCTCCCACGGTCAGGGTGACCTTGCAGCGTTTTCCGTCAGGCGCGATCACCTCCAGCGGATTCACATCGCTAAGGTTTTCCAGCCAGGCAATACCGTCATACCCCACCACCACATTGCTGCGCGAGGCACGCCGGACCTGGCTTCCCACCGGCAGCGCCTGGCCGCGCGCATCGTGGAGGATGACGCTTGCCACTCTCTCTTGCTCCATCGGGAAATCGACCAGATAGCCGCTGTGACGCCGAATCGCAATTCGCCGCTCGGTCTCTTTCAGCCGGGTGTCCGCCGGCAGGTTCAGGGTATCAATGCGGTAGCTTGCCGGGTAATACGCCGACACCCCGCTGACCAGCAGGTAACCGTTGTTATTCGTTTTGCCAACGGGCTGGTTCTCATAGCTGACGGGCACGTCCGGATGGCCGTCGGTACTGATGACCACAAACGCATCGTTGATCTTATTCGCCGCGAACAGCTCGCCGTCCATCAGAACAATCGCGCCCATCGCCTCGCCCCACCAGGTCATCATGTCCCTTTCGCCGTAGCCGCCGCCCTGCAGTTCAATATTGTTATTACGCCAGCCCAGCGTGCCCTGCTGATAGTCACTGGATTTTGACTGGTTGGCCCAGGCCATGTTCCAGCTAAAGCCGCCGTCAGACGGCATGGAATGGTTGTAGTTAATGCGCTGGGTGTTGCCCGCATCCGGGGTGTTTTCGACGGTGAACGCGGCGCTGTCGCGTGCCCCCAGCGGCACCTGTAGCGACAGCGCGACCGTCCAGTCTCCCCGCTGCTGGTCCCGGCTCCCGGCGAGGTAAATACTGCTCGCGCCCCACAAATTACGGCTCCATGAGAGATTAAGCAGCTCGGTTTTTTGACTGTCAAAACTCTCCACGCCAATCCAGGCTGCGCCGATGTTGCCGTACTGTCCCAGGTTGAAGGTCAGAGAATACTGGTCCGTATTGCGGCTGAAGCTGGCGATGGGTTTATCGTTCTCGTCATACACCGTAGGCTGGTCGTACAGGGCCAGATTGCCAAAGCCGCGGTCCCGACGCGTGTGCTGGGTGGCCACGCTGAACTCGCTGGTGCTGTACTGGTAACCCCAGTTGATTTGCCCGCCCGCCTCCCCGCGCATGCGGCTTTGCGAGTAAGAGGTATTCACCACGCCAAACTGGCCGAGTTTAATCACCGTCCCAGCCCCGCCCAGCGCCAGCGCCTGCGCCCCTTCGGCATGACCCTCCAGCGTCAGCCAGTCCGTCACCCCGTAGCGATACGAGCCGCTGCCTGCCGCCGGGCCGTAGTCAAAATTCTTGATACCGTAATTACGCCGCAGGCTGCCCAGCGTCACGGCGCCGTCGCTCAGCCCTTTTTTAAGCAGGTCGCTGGAAACGTAAAACGGCAGCGTGGTGCTGACCTGGCGCCCCAGTGCATCCGTCGTGACCAGTACCGCATCCCCGGCGCCGTTGATATAGGGCAGATTGGTCAGGGTGAAGGGGCCCGGCTGAAGCTGGGTTGAGCCGGACCGATAGCCGTTGATAAAGAGATCCACCGAGGTGGGTACCGCCGCTTCCCCCGCGAATTCGGGCAGCGGCCACGTCACCAGGTCAGGGCGCAGGGAGAAATCTCGCCCGACGCTGATCCCCCCCATCCGCACGCTGGAGCTCCAGCTCAGGGCATCGCTGATCACGTCCCCGACGCTCCAGCTCATTGCGTCATCCTCGTTAGTGAACAGCAGGGTCGTGTCATAGCGGACATACCCTTCCTGCTGACCGTCGTTACCGGTGAAATTTTCCCGGGCATAGCCGGTGGAGGAAAACGAGCCGTTCTCATTGAAATAGCGGAATTCATGCCAGAGGGACGCCTGTCCGCCGATATGCTCCGTGTGGTTGGTGTAGAGATCGTAATTGAGCAGCGCGCCGCGCCCGAAGTGCGGTTTGGCCTGCGCCGTTTGCGCGCCGAACGGCGTCACGCGGGATGCAACCCAGTCCCGGGGAACGGTCAGCAGCAGGCGCTGTCCGGCGCTGTCGTACTCCACCCGAACCTGAGAAAGCGATGAGAGATTCACCTCTCCGGCAGGAACATGTTCCGGGGGCAGCCCCGCGCGCAGCAGGTCAGCGCTGGAGATAAAGAAAGCGCCTTTGCGCTGCGTCACGGGCACGACCAGACCGGTATCGTAGTGGTTGAGCACGAGGGCAAGCTGGAAGACCGCTTCATCATGTATCGCCTGTGCCTGGGGCGGCGGCGGAAGGCTGTCATCGCCGGGCTCAGCCCAGGTCGCGGAACTGACGCAAAGCAGTATCATCATCGCCGGCTTCAGTTGACGAGCGTCGACTGCCATTGTGCTTCCCTGGCATTAATCTGCGCGCTCATCCGCTCTGGCTGACGAACGCCTGCGGGTATCGGCCAGCTGCGGGTGCTGCCGGGAAGTACGTAACCCAGCAATCCCTCCGCGACCGTGCGTTTCTGCCCTCCCTGCTCCAGCGCCACCTGGCTCAGCCTGACATGGACATCCCCCCGATTCCGGACCTCCAGTACCGGCTGCCCATCCGCTCGCGTCACCCGCCAGCTCAGGTTCCGGGTCTCCACCAGCGCGTGATGCGCCCCCTCTTTTATTGTCGGGATCCCCTGGCCATACACAAACAGCGGAATGGAGTAACGCATCTGCAACTTGAGGCCGATGGCGGGTTCTGCTTTGGCATCAGGCTGAGGAATTTCATCCACGATAATGCGGTAGGCTTGTTCGACGCCTGCGGGAACGCGGGCCTGCTTAATAAGACGGATAAGCTGCTTGCTGCCTGTGCCAATCGTGACGATGGGCGGGCTGGCGACCACATCCTGCTGCGCGGTGTAGCGTTCGTGTCCGTCCTCCTGCTTCCAGCGCACAATTCGCACCTGCATCGTGGTGGCGCTGTTTCCCTGGTTCTGGATCCACAGCTCCGTGGCGTTGGCGTCTGCCGCAAGCCACGGGTCGATAGGCCAGAGCAGAATGGTGGCTGCCGCCTGCGCCTGACCGGTTGCCACAGCCATTCCCAACGCGCCCGCCAGACAAACAGGTCTGAAAACTGGCTTCATCAACACTCTCCCTTTATTACCATGACAAGGTCACGGTGAGCTGATCGGAATACGTTCCTGCCGGGCTAAATCCGGTCAGTAGCGCCACGCCAAAAAGCGGCAGCGCGATGTTATTGCTGTTGCTATAGGTCACCGGTATCGCCTGGTTGACGCCAATTTCGCTGTTCGCGGCCAGCGAGCTGCTGCTGTAAAGCCGGTATCCCACCACGTCGGCGCCGTTCGAGCGCTTCATGCGGCGAACGGTTGAATAATTCTGTCCGCCATTAATGCTCATGCTCAGCGCCACGCCCGGCGTGCAGGCGATAGACAACGCCCCGTTTGGCACAAAGCTGGTGCTTACCGGTGCGCTCTCGACGCCGTTATGGGTGCCAAAATCCAGCGTCCCGAGAACCCCTCCGCTGCCGGTGGCCACCGCGCATCCCGGAACAATCGTCGCGCTCACCTTAAAGGACTGTGACGTCACCGCCTCCGCCGCGGGCGCCATCAGCAATCCGACGATCAGCGCGAAAAAAGGCTGCACGTGTCCCTCTGCGCATATGCGCAGACCAGTAAGAGTTGCCTTCATGGCGGTGCAGGACTAATAGGTGACGCTGACGTTAATCGTGTCGGTGTAGGTGCCCGGGACGACCGTCACGCTGTTACCGCCGCCGGTAATACGCCCGTAGAGGGTGTAACTGTCCACCCCTCCGGCCGTAGAGGCGATCGGCAGCGCGGTGTTATTGGCAATCACGCTGTTAAACCCGCTGTCGCTGTACAGGCTGTATGCCACGCCCTGTGCCGCGTTGGCGGTGTTAACCAGATAGCGCGCAGGGGTTCCCGGGGTGCCGACAACGGTGCCGGGTGCGGTGGAGTTGGTGTTGCCGGTGATCGCCACCGTATAGCTGGCGGTCGTACATTGAATAGTGAAGGTGTTTCCGCCGCTGGCGCCGGTGAGCTGCGTGGTCAGAGTGGAAAACGTTGCGGGATGGGTGCCGAAATCCAGTGTCCCGAAGTTAATGCCGTTTTGCGTGGGCGATCCGTTTATCAGACAACCGTTCGTGAGCGTCAGCGTCGCGCCGATGGTGCCGCTACTGGTGACGGCCAGCGCCTGATGGGCCGTTGTCGCAGTCAGTAAGGTGCCTGCGCAGATCAAAAGGAGTTTTCTTTTCATTTACCACCCTCCAGAAGACGTCTCCGTTCCCTTGCCACGTTTTATTTTTGTCGTTCAAGATGTTAGCCCCGCTTAATGTTCCTCTGAGGGGGGTTATTGAGAATTTAGTTTACGGATATCGCTTCGACCACCTGCCCCTTAACGCATAAGCACTTTGTCTTATTGACTTCTTATTGCCTTAAATAACAGAGAGTTAAATTATTTTTTTCAGCATTTTCATGCTATCAGGAGAGAATATATCCATTAAAGTGTGATGCAGATCACAATATATCGTCAGGGCAATAACAACAAAATTAATAAAACTTAAAAAGGAGTTGTATCCCCCTACGCTTTGCGTCAATTTATGTGCCGAATAATTTCCCGCGTCGTAATAAAAAATTTATATGTATCGGTGCGGGCTACATCTGAAGCGCATAGAGGGTCTTTTTTCGTGGCAAGTGCAAACAAACTCACACTCTTCATCGTGATATTCATGCTGGCGGGTATTCTTTCAGGGGCAGCAATTCATGAATATGCATCTGCGGATGCCATCAAAGCCTGGTCGGATAATATTACCCTTCTGACCGATATTTTCCTGCGACTGATCAAAATGGTCATTGCGCCGCTGGTCTTCAGTACGCTCACCGTCGGCATTATGAAGCTGGGCGAAACCTCCACCATTGGCCGCGTGGGCGGCAAAGCGATGGTATGGTTTATCAGCTCATCCGTGCTCTCAATTCTGGTCGGCCTGTTTATCGTCACGCTGGAGCATCCGGGCAGCGGACTGAACCTGACCGTCCCGACCGAGGCGGTGGATACCGGTCTGGCCGTTGGGGGCATGACGCTGAAAGCGTTCCTGTCTCACACCATTCCGACCAGTATCGCGGGGGCGATGTCGAACAATGAGATCCTGCAGATTGTGGTGTTCTCAATGTTCTTTGGCATTGGCGGCGCGTCGCTGGGGCAGAAGTTCAACGCCCCGCTGGTGGCCGCGCTGGACGTGGTTTCTCATATTATGCTGAAGGTCACAGGCTACGTAATGTACGTTGCGCCGCTGGCCATTTTCGCGGCAATCTCCTCCGTCATCGCCACGCAGGGCCTGGGCATTCTGTTGAACTATGCCTCCTTTATTGGCGGCTACTATGTTGCCATTCTTCTCACCTGCATGGTGCTGCTGGCCGTGGGTTACATGGTGCTGAAAAAAGAGGTGTTCCGCCTGGTCAGCATGCTGAAAGATCCGGTTCTGGTGGCGTTTACCACCAGCAGTTCTGAAGCGGCCTACCCTAAAACGCTGGAGCAGCTGGAGCGTTTTGGCTGCTCGCGCAACATCGCCTCTTTCGTACTGCCCATTGGCTACTCCTTCAACCTGGTGGGGTCGATGGTGTACTGCTCTTTCGCCTCGATGTTTATTGCGCAGGCGTACAACATTCATCTGAGCTTCTCTGAGGTGACGGTGCTGATGCTGACCCTGATGCTGGCCTCAAAAGGGATTGCGGGCGTACCGCGCTCCTCGCTGGTGGTGCTGGCTGCGACGATCCCAAGCTTTAACATTCCGGTCGCCGGTATTCTGCTGCTGATGGGGATCGACCACTTCCTGGATATGGGCCGTTCCGCAATTAACGTTCTGGGTAATGGTATTGCGACCGCCATGCTGTCGCAGAATGAAGGTGCGCGGGACGCGGAAGCTGAAGCTGAACTGGTAAAGCAGGAAGCGTAATGGCATGAAAAAGCCGGGTGGCGGCTTCGCCTTACCCGGCCTACAAATGGCTCGAACGCGTAGGCCGGGTAAGCGTCAGCGCCACCCGGCTTTGTTTTAGGCTACCCGACTCGCCGCGATATCCTGCAGTGAAGACGGCCCCGAGCATTAACGTATGGGTGGCCACGGAAGCTGGGCTGGTGGAGCAGGATGTAAAAACGCCGGGTGGCGGCTTCGCCTTACCCGACCTACAAATGACTCAAACACGTAGGCCGGGTAAGCGTCAGCGCCACCCGGCTTTGTTTTAGGCTACGTGACTCGCGGCGATATCCAGCAGCGCCATCTCATCGCTGTTCAGCAGCTTCTCAATGTTCACCAGAATCAGCATACGCTCGCCGAGCGCGCCCAGACCGGTCAGGTATTCGGTCGACAGCGTGACCGCAAACTCTGGCGCAGGACGAATCTGATCAGAGGTCAGGGAAAGCACGTCAGACACGCCATCCACCACGATCCCCACCACGCGCTGCCCCAGATTCAGGACGATCACCACGGTGTTGTCGTTGTAGTCAACGTCGCCCTGGCTGAACTTCACGCGCAGATCCACGATGGGCACAATGACGCCACGCAGGTTGGTGACACCTTTAATAAACGCAGGCGTGTTAGCGATGCGGGTAACCTGGTCGTAACCACGGATTTCCTGCACTTTCAGGATATCGATGCCGTACTCTTCATCGCCTAAAGTGAATACCAGAAATTCCTGTCCTGATGGCTCGCCCGCCAGTTTCGTTACATTACTCATACCGGTCATGTTATTACCTTCTACTTAATCAGGCGGCTGTGTACGCCACACGTTGTTCACGATTTAATCCCTGAAGCGCCGACACGTCGACGATCAGCGCCACGCTACCATCACCCAGAATGGTGGCGGCAGAAATACCCGGCACTTTGCGGTAGTTGCTTTCGAGGTTCTTCACCACCACCTGGTGCTGGCCAATCAGCTGATCGACCAGCAGCGCATAGCGGCGTCCCGCGCTTTGCAGGATCACCACGATACCCTGCGTGGCCTCGGTCTTCGCCCCGTCCACTTCGAACACTTTCCACAGTTCCACCAGCGGCAGGTACTCACCGCGAACCTCGAGCACGCGCTCGCCGCCCGCCAGCGGATGCAGATCTTCCTCACGCGGCTGCAGAGATTCCATCACCGCGTTCAGCGGCAGGATAAAGACTTCGTCCGCCACTTTGACGGACATGCCGTCGAGGATCGCCAGCGTCAGCGGCAGCAGGATGCGAATGGTGGTGCCGGAACCCTGTTTAGACTGGATTTCAACGTGGCCGCCCATCTCCTGGATGTTACGTTTCACCACGTCCATGCCCACGCCGCGCCCGGAGACGTCGGTCACCTGCTCTGCGGTAGAGAAGCCCGGCGCGAAGATCAGCATGCCCACTTCTTCGTCGGTCATGTTTTCATTGACCGCCATCCCCTGCGAAATCGCTTTTGCCAGGATGCGCTCGCGGTTCAGACCGGCGCCATCATCGGTCACTTCGATACAAATGTTCCCGCCCTGGTGTTCCGCAGAGAGAATCAGGTTGCCGACCGGCGATTTCCCGGCGGCAATGCGGTTTTCCGGCAGTTCGATACCGTGGTCGAGGCTGTTACGCACCAGGTGCGTTAACGGGTCAATGATGCGCTCGATCAGGCTCTTATCCAGTTCGGTTGAGCTGCCCATCAGGGTCAGTTCAATCTGCTTGTTCAGCTTGCTGGCAAGGTCGCGGACCAGACGCGGGAAGCGGCTGAAGACATATTCCATCGGCATCATACGGATGGACATGACCGATTCCTGCAGGTCGCGGGCGTTACGCTGCAGCTGGCCCATGCTGGTAATCAAATCCCCATGGGTGACCGGGTCGAGTTCGTTTGAACGTTGCGCCAGCATCGACTGGGTGATCACCAGTTCGCCCACCAGGTTAATCAGCTGGTCAACCTTCTCAACGGCAACACGGATGCTGGTCGACTCGCTGGAGCGCGCGGCAGTTTTTTCACCACGGCCCGGTGCAGCAGCTTCTTTTGGCACCGCCTTCAGCGCCGGGGCCGCAGGGGCCACAGCCGGTGCGGCGGCCTGGGCGACAACAGCCGCCTCTTCCGCAGCCACAGGAGCGTCAACTGCGACAGTTTCGGTTTCGAAGGCGATTTGATCGGCTTCAATCACAAAGCACAGCACCGCCACGATATCGTCCTGGCCAATACCGTCATCAAGCGTCGCGGCCAGGCTGTCTTTGCCTTTTACCACGTTGCTTAATTTCGCCAGGTTACCCAGCTCTTCTTCCAGCAGGTTAACTTCATTATCTTTCAGGCGAGACAGCACAACGCGCAGTTTGCCTGCCGGTGCGTCGGCAGGGGCAGACGCCTGCGCGGCAACCGTATCCACAACGCTCAGTTTTGCGGCAGGAACCACGGCTGCGGCAACCTCACCTTTTGCTTCCAGCGCGAGCTGGCGCAGCGCATTGCAGATGTATTCAAAGCTGGCGGCATCAGGCTCTGCCGAACTTTTATAGGCGTCGAGCTGTTCCTGCATAATATCTTTGGTTTCCAAAAACAGGTTGATAATGTCGGTATTGAGCTGCATCTCACCGCGTCGTGCTTCATCAAGCAGGTTTTCCATTAAATGGGTCGTTTCCTGCAGGATGGTAAATCCAAACGTTCCGGCTCCGCCTTTAATGGAATGCGCCGCACGGAAGATGGCATTGAGCTGCTCGGAATCCGGTGCTTCGGGCACCAAATCGAGCAAGTGTTGCTCCATATCGGCCAACAATTCGTCGGCTTCATCAAAGAATGTCTGGTAAAAATCGCTAATATCCATGCTCACGCTATCACCTCGGATTGGCTGGTGGCGATGTTGGAACGGCAGCCGAAGGAACGGCCCCAGGCTGTTTTAAATCGTCCAGTGACTCATTCTGACTTTCGGCGTTTTCATGCAGGATGGCCTGCTCCGCCTGCTGGTTCAGCACTAAAAGACTGATACGACGGTTGATGGCATCATCCGGCCCGCGGTCGGAAACGCGCATGGTTGCGGCCATGCCGACTACGCGCAGTACCTTGCCATCATCAAGCCCACCTACCACCAGCTCGCGACGCGAGGCGTTGGCACGATCGGCAGAAAGTTCCCAGTTGCTGTATCCCTTCTCCCCACTGGCGTACGGGAAATCGTCCGTGTGTCCTGACAGGCTGATTCGGTTAGGAATGCCGTTCAGCACCGGTGCAATGGCGCGCAGAATATCGCGCATGTACGGTTCAACTTCCGCACTCCCGGTTTTAAACATCGGGCGGTTCTGGCTGTCGATAATCTGGATACGCAGCCCTTCCTGCACCAGATCAATCTTCAGATGCGGTCGCAGCGCGCGCAGCTTCGGATCCGCTTCAATCAGCTGGTCGAGATCGCCACGCAGTTTCTTCAGGCGCGCCTGTTCCATCTTTCTCTTCAGCTCGTCGATGTTCGGCTCTTTTTTCACCTCACCCTTCTGCTGGGTGTAATCATCGCCGCCGCCCGGGATCGGGCTTTCGCTGTTAGAGATACGCGGTCCGCCAGCCACCGCCGTTGCCAGCGGCGTGCGGAAATACTCGGCAATCTGGATCAGTTCTTTTGGGCTGGAGATGGAGATCAGCCACATCACCAAAAAGAACGCCATCATTGCGGTCATAAAATCGGCGTACGCGATTTTCCACGAGCCGTGCGCGCCATGCCCACCGCCCTTGTGCTTGCGTTTTTTTACGATGACGATCGGATGGGACTGGTTTTTCATGCGTCCTCAGTTGTCGTCTGTTGGTTTGGGTTTTTCACCGCACGCACGTGTTCTTCAAGCTCGATAAACGACGGACGCTCGCTGGAGTAAAGCGTTTTACGGCCAAACTCAACCGCGATCGGTGGCGCATAACCGTTGAGGTTAGAGAGCAGCGTAATCTTCACGCACTGCATCATTTTGGTGGTTTCCGCGCTCTTCTGGCGCAGTACGCTGGCCAGCGGAGAGATAAAGCCATACGCCAGCAATATACCGAGGAAGGTTCCCACCATCGCATGGGCAATCAGCGCACCGAGCTCCGCTGCCGGACGGTCTGCTGATGCCAGCGCGTGAACCACCCCCATGACCGCGGCAACGATACCGAATGCCGGAAGCGAGTCGCCGACCAGCGCCAGGCTGTTGGCCGGTACTTCAGATTCGCTTTCATGGGTTTCAATTTCTTCATCCATCAGCGCTTCGATTTCGAAGGTGTTCATGTTGCCGCTGATGATCAGTCGCAGATAGTCGACGATGAAATCCAGCATCATGGCATCAGCAAGAATGCGCGGATAGCTGGCAAAAATTTCGCTCTCTTTCGGGTTTTCAATATCCCGCTCAAGCGAGAACATGCCCTGCTGACGCGACTTCGCCATCAGGCGATAGAGCAGTGCCAGCAGATCCATATACATGCTTTTGGTGTATTTCGAGCGACGGAACAGCAATGGAATTGCTTTCAGCGTGCCCTTGATCGATTTACCGTTGTTACCAACGATAAAAGCCCCTACCCCTGCGCCGCCGATGATAATAAGTTCAGCCGGTTGATAGAGTGCTCCAAGGTGCCCGCCGGTCATCATGTAACCGCCGAAAACTGTACCGAGAACTACCAGGTAACCTAATAAGATAAGCACGACATCATCCTTCCGCTAGTGACTATGGCAAGGACGTCCAGCTCGCAGCGTTGACCGTTTACGGGGTAAAAAAAAGCAGCGGTAATCGCTTACCGCTGCTGGAATCTTTCCCACACGTTCGGGTTAAACAGCTTGTTCGATCTGTTCATCCAGCAGTTGTGGAATAATATCGGCAGCATCCCGGGAAAGTTTACGTCTTTTTACTGCGCGGGATGGAGGCTGACATAAACTACAGGCGAAGCTGCCTGCAGGCTGATGAGCATGGGTAATAAAATTGCCGTTGCAGCAGTTGCAGCGCGACAGCTCAAGCATTCCGCTCTCAACAAAACGCACCAGCGTCCATGCGCGGGTCAGCGCCAGCAGAGGACCTTCTTCCTGCTGTGGGCATTGTTCAAGGTAAAGTTTGTAGGCTTTGATCACGGCGTCAACGCCGCTACACAAACCGGTTTTGAGAAGATACTGCCAGGCATTACAGAACATGGAAGCATGAATATTCTGCTCCCACGTCATAAACCAGTCGGTAGAAAACGGCAGCATGCCTTTCGGCGGGGGACTACCACGTAACTCTTTGTACAGTTTGATCAGACGGCCACGGCTCAACTGCGTCTCGCTTTCCAGCATTTGTAAACGAGCACCCAGTGTAATCAGCTCCATGGCTAACTGTATGTCACGCGCTTCCTGAACAATGCTTTTCTCGCTCATTGCTAGGCCCTTTTCTTACGGGCTACGTCATCAGGCTGGCTGATTTCGTTAAGCAAGCGAGTGGAAAGAAGAATACCGGTATGGATCTGTTGAAGATCGTCTACACGGGACTCCTGCGTCAGACGCGTTATTGTCTGTGAATCACCGAAACGGAACTGGCAAACCAGTTGATTCGTTTCAGCCAGTTTAACCATCTGCGGGAGGGTTAAGCCGCCCAGCATGGTTGCCATTTCTTCGTTAATACCCAGACGAAACATCGCGGACGCCTTGTCCTGACTAATCAAACGCTGCGCGAGCAGTAAATACGACAAATTGATGTCATAGATATGTTTTAGCAACTCGGATGTATGCATTGTTCCCATCCCGAATAACCAACTATTATTTTTATGCGGAAAGACCGCACCCCGTGATGTCGCCGGGAAATCACCCGGTATAAAAAAGAAAAGGCTAAATGCATAGTTGAATTTAGGTTTGTATTCATCGAAACGCGTAAGAGAGAAAACGCGAATGCGTCTCTTACATGTTTTATCATTTCTTACAAATAACTAAGATTTTTCCTAATTCGACGCAAACTCTACTCGTCAGTTTTGACACATACAATCCAGCCATCCTCAAATTTAAAAAAAATGTGATCCACGTCACACAATTTAAGTGAATATGACCCATAAATCCATCAGTATGACTTGTAATTTGTTCACTTATTGACCAATCAGCACTGTTTTGTATTCTTAATTGACGAATACTCATGCAGAAGGGGGATCAGAACTGGCATGCAATGTGCTTTTCCATCGGGGAGCGTGGCGCGGAAACATTTACATCAAACACCCCTTCGGGAAACATTTTTCTTACCGTGAAAAAACATAGAGTTATGCAGGGAGCCTAAAAAAGATGTTTCAGTCCGTGATCATTCGAAATGATTTTGTAACGCGTAAAAACGATTCAACAGTCAAGGCATAAATTTGTGTGATTTACGTTAAGTTGTTAATTTTTTTCATTTAGGCCCATTTTTCAGTTATTCTTCTTATAAGAATAATTAATGAATAATTATGATAAGCTTCACACTAATGTCGTAATCAGCCCTTGCAGAACCCGGAAATTCGCGGTAAAGGTGATCAAACGCTGTCAGTCAGACACCCAAGGAGTGCGCCATGAGTTACTCCCATCTACTTGTTTCTGTTGCTGTTTCCCCAGAAAGCCATCAACTCGTCGCCCGGGCGGTGTCCATTGCCAGACCCCACAATGCCCGCATCAGCCTCATCACGCTTGCGGCCGAACCGGAGATGTATAATCAGCTGGCTGCCCCTATGCTGGAGGATATTCGTGAGGTACTTCAGGAGGAAACGCAGCAATTCCTGCGCGAGCTGGTAGAAAAGGCAGATTATCCCGTCTTTGAGACCGTTATTGCGACAGGAGAACTTAATGCCCATATTCTCGATATGTGTCGTAAACAGAATATTGATTTAGTGATATGCGGGAATCATAACCACAGCTTTTTATCGCGCGCGGCCTGCGCGGCGAAATCTATTGTCGCGTCAAGCCAGGTTGATGTGCTGTTAGTACCGCTTGGGGGGCGTTAACCCCCCAGGGAAATATCAGGCAAGTTTAGGGAAGGTTGCGATCTTTTTTTGTAAATCGCCTTCATGGCTTTGTGGGGCGATATCGCGGAGATCCTGAATAAAACGCGCCTGCCAGTGGTTAATATCGTTTTTCCGGATCGTCTCCATCATTTCAGCATGGCGGGAAATACGCTCCGTGAGCGGCATGGTCAGCGCGCGGTTCAGGGCGTTAGCCACGTCATCGCGATCGTAAGGGTTCACAATCAGCGCCGACGTGAGCTCATTTGCGGCCCCGGCAAACTGGGAGAGCACCAGCACACCCGGATCGGCGGGGTCCTGCGCCGCCACGTATTCTTTCGCGACCAGGTTCATCCCGTCGCGCAGCGGCGTCACCAGGCCGACGTCCGCGTAGCGGAAGACCTTCATCAGGATCTTACGGTCAAAGTGCTGGTTCAGATAAAACAGCGGCGTCCAACCCAGTTGCCCGTAGCGGCCATTAATCCGCCCTGCTTCTGTCTCCAGCTGATGGCGAATGTCCTGATAGGCCTGAACCTCACCGCGCGACGTCGGCGCAATCTGGGTATAACGGATTTTACCGTGATGCTCCGGATATTTATCCAGCAGCGTTTCATATGCCAGGAAGCGCTCCGGTAGACCTTTGGAATAATCAAGACGCTCGACCGAGAAGATATTTTTCACGTGCTTGAGTTCATTCTTAAGCTGCGCAAGCTTTGGCGGCAGCGGGCCAGAGGCCTGCTCCGCGATTTCGTCAGGTTCAATCCCTATTGGATACACTTCGGTGTGGAACGTTTTTCCACACGCCGTATGGGTTTTCCCGCCTTTGGTCACCAGACGCGCTTTCCCTGACACGGAGTCAAGGAATGCCAGTCGGTCATTTTCCGTCTGGAAGCCCAGCAAATCGTAGTCACACAGCGCCTCCAGCAGCTCTTCATGCGGCGGCAGCGCGGTAAAAATTTCCGGCGTCGGGAACGGGATGTGCAGGAAGAAGCCAATCCGGTTATTCACTCCCCTCTTTCGCAGCTCTCTGGCGAACGGCAGCAGGTGATAATCGTGGATCCATAAAATATCGTCTTCTTCTATTAAAGGCAGCAGTTTATCCGCCAGCAGCGCATTCACGCGCGCGTAGCCTTCGAAGGATTCACGCTGGAATTTGACCAGGTCAAGACGATAGTGAAACGCCGGCCACAGGACGGCATTCGAGAACTGCGAGTAATACTCGTCGTAGTCTTTCTCTTTCAGTGCAAACGACGCCCACGTGATGTTCCCGCGCGTCACTTTTTTGAGCGGTTTCTCTTCTTCACTGATTTCTCCGCTCCAGCCAAACCACAGCCCGCCAGCGGCTTTCAAGGCACCTAACACCCCTACCGCCAGGCCACCCGCACTGGCTTTTTTATCATCAGGCGGTGCGATTCGGTTAGAGACGACGACTAAGCGACCCATAATGGTTTCCCCCTTTGTTTTGCGCTATTTGTTGTTGTTGCTGGTTAGCGATATCAGATACCCACTGCCAGACGCTGGCGACATCCGCCAGCCGCCATTCGGCGACAGTGTCACCAGGCCCTACCTTAACGGCGATCCCTCCGGCCTGATTAACCACACGGAACCCGGCCTCGTCGGTCAGGTCATCCCCAAAGAAAACAGGCGTCCGGCCCTTAAAAGGTGCCTCCGCCATAAATGCGGCGATGGCTGCGCCTTTATTAATCCCCTTAGGCTTTAACTCCACCACGCATTTGCCCGGCTGCAGCGCCAGCTGTGGATGTTCATCCGCAACCGTCTGCGCAAGCGCAAGCACGGCAGCTTCATGCTGCGGCGCCTGGCGATAATGCAGGGCAAAGGCCATGCCTTTGGCTTCCAGCTCGGTGCCAGGCAGGTCTGCCAGCGCAGCAGAGAGCTGCTTCTGGAGCGTTTGCGTGAGTGCGTCGGGGAGTGAAACGATATGCGTTTGATCATGGATGTCGCGGCGCTCCGCTCCGTGTACACCGGCCAGCGGAAAGTGGTATGGACTGGCGAGCAGATCCAGCTCGGCCATTGAGCGCCCTGAGATCAATGCCAGTGCTCCCTCATTCATGAGCGAGAGCTGATGCAAATCCTGTAACACCGCCTCCGGAATAGACACCTGATCGGGGTGCGGTTTTATCCCGGCGAGCGTGCCGTCGAGATCAAAAAAGAAAGCATAGTGTCCGGGCAGTACAGGCGGTGCGGTTAACAAGTCAGCCACCCTTTTCCTCCTTACGGTTGACCAGAGGCAAACGCCTTTACCTCTTTCATAGCCATGTAAGTATAGACAGTGTGACGTCGCTCGCCATTTGACAACCGCCCCGCCAATAAAACTGGCGGGGCGGTTAAGGGGTCAACTATGGTTATAAGTTGAGCAATAAAAGAGGTGCAAAACGGTTACACGGTACGCTTCGCTTTTTGCTTGTAACGGTCGAAAATCACCGCTGCCAGCAGGATCAGACCACGCACCACGTACTGCGAGAACGGCGAAATATTCAGCAGGTTCATGGCGTTCTCTACCGTCCCTAAAATCAGGATACCGGCCACCACATATGAGATTTTTCCGATGCCGCCCTTGAGGGAAACGCCCCCTAACACGCAGGCTGAAATAACGATCAGCTCATAACCGATAGAGGTCATTGGCTGGCCGCTGGTCATACGCGACGCCAGAATAATCCCCGCCGCGGCAGAAACCAGTCCTGAAAGCACAAAGATAATAATCTTGGTGCGCACCACCGGCACCCCGGCCAGACGGGCGGCCTCTTCATTACCGCCAATCGCCAGCGTATTACGACCAAAGGTGGTCCGGTTAAGCAGGAAGCCGAACAGGATCAGGCAGGCCACCGTCAGCCAGATAGGCGCAGGCAGACCCAGCCAGTTGGCGTACCCTAGCGTGAAGAAGCGTTCGTCTTCAATCCCTACCGCTTTACCGTCGGAAATGATATAGGCCAGCCCGCGGACAATTTGCATTGTCGCAAGCGTCGTGATCAGGGCGTTAATCTTCAGGCGCGCAATGACAAAACCGTTCACCAGACCGCTGATGACGCCGAGTAACAGACCAGCAAGGACGCCAATCCACAGGCTCTCCGTCATGTTGATCACCACGGCCGTCGTGACGCCTGCGCAGGCAATCACCGACGCCACCGACAGGTCAAAATCGCCGGAGGCCAGGCAGAACAGCATCCCGCAGGCCACCATCCCGGACATGGAGATGGCGAGACCCAGCCCCTTCATATTAATGAAGGTGGCAAAATTGGGAACAAAGATCGCGCAGGCGACGAACAGTGCGGCAAAGACCACCAGCATGCCGTACTGATCCCAGATACGCCCAACGCTCAACGCCGACTTCGACTTCGGCACTCCGGATGTAGTAACAGAGGACATCATTAACTCCTTACTCAGGCGACGGCCTGGCTAACTTTAGGCATGGCGAGGTTCAACGCCTGTTGTTCATTCGCCTGTTCATGAAGTAATTCGCCGGCAATTTCGCCTTCACGCATCACCACAATGCGGTCGGCCACGCCCAGCACCTCCGGCAGATCGCTGGAGGCGAAGAGCACCGCCACGCCGCGTTTTGCCAGCTCATAGATCACGTTATAAATCTCGTGTTTTGCCCCCACGTCGATACCGCGCGTCGGCTCATCCAGTAAGATGACCTTCATGTCCTCCGACAGCCAGCGGCCCAGAATGGCCTTCTGCTGGTTTCCGCCTGACAGATTCATGATCAGCTGTTCCGGACCCGGCGTTTTGATATTCAGTGAACGAATATGGTGGTCGGCATTACTCGACTCCCAGCTATCGTTTATCAGGCAACCTGCGCGAATAAACTTACGGCGGGCGGAAATATTGATGTTGTCGCGTACCGAGTGCACCGGAATAATGCCCTCTGCTTTCCGGTCTTCCGGACAGAGCATCATTCCCGCCCCGATCGCGTGGGCCGGTTTCTGAATGTCTACCCGCTCGCCGTCAATGGAGACCTGCCCATCGGTAATACGGGTACCGCCGAACAGCCCTTTCATCAATTCGCTACGCCCCGCGCCTACCAGACCAAACAGGCCGACGATTTCACCGCTGCGTACGGATAACGAAATCGGCGTTCTGACGCCCGGCGCTTTTACGCTATCGAGGCGCAGACGCTCAGGGCCGTACTGGCGAGGCTGCCAGTGATAGATATCACCCAGATCGCGTCCGACCATCGCCTGAACAAGCTGGTCATGGTTCACCTGCGCCATGTCGGTAAAGGTGCGCACATAGCGTCCATCTTTAAACACGGTGATGGCATCGCTGAGAGCAAATATCTCTTCCATGCGGTGCGAAACGTACAAAATCGTCCGGCCTTCCTGACGCAATTCGCGGATCACGCGGAACAGATTTTCGATTTCCCGCTTCGAGAGCGAACTGGTGGGTTCATCAAAGGCAATTATTCTGGCGTTACGCGCCAGCGCCTTGGCAATTTCAACCATCTGCCACTGGCCGATGGAGAGATATTTCAGCGGCGTCTGGGGATCGACGTCCAGCCCCAGGTGTTTTAGCTGCAGCCCCGCTTCATAATTAAGTAGCGAACGATTCACCACGCCGCCTTTGTGCGGGAGCTGTCCTAAATAGATGTTTTCCGCCACGGTCATCTCAGGGATGAGGTGCAGCTCCTGATAGATAATGGCCACCCCGGCATTGAGCGCCGCCGTGGTATCGGCAAAAGAGACCTCTTCGCCGCGGATCGCCAGCGTGCCGGTTGTTGGCGAGTAGTTGCCGCTGAGGATTTTCAACAGCGTGGATTTTCCCGCACCGTTTTCCCCCATCAGGGCGTGAACCTGGCCGGCATAGCAGTCGAAGCTGATATCGGTCAGCGCGTTCACACCGGGGAAGGTTTTCCCGATGCCGCGAAAAGAGAGATACGGATCAGACTGTCGCATAACGTCTCCGTGATTCCTGTAGTGTGTACGTCAGGCCCCTCATGCAGGATGAGGGGCACAATCACCGCGTATTACTTCCCGCCCAGTCCTTTTTTCGCCAGCTCCTCTTTGAAGTTGTCGCGGGTAATGAGCACCACGTCGGTCACTTCGGTAAATTTCGGCGGTTCAGCTCCTTTGGTGACCCAGTTGTAGAGCATCTCGCTGGATTTATAGCCGTGAACGTCCGGGCTTGGCAGCAGTGAGCCGTAGAAGCCGGTGGCCTGCGCTTTGGACAGCTCGCTGACGGCGTCAACGCCGTTGATGCCAATCCCGATCACGTCAGGTGCCTTGAAGCCCTGACCTTCCGTCGCGCGCACGCCGCCCAGCACGGTGTTGTCGTTCATGCCGACCACCAGCCAGTGTTTGACCTCCGGATGCTGAACCAGCATGGAGTTGGCGGCGTCGAAAGCGCCCGGGATATCGTTAGATTTGGTTGGGACTTTGTAGATTTGTTTTTCCGGGAAACCGGCCGCCTTCAGCGCGTCCATTGACCCGGTTGTACGACGACGCGCCGTGTCCAGCTCATCCGCTGTAATAGCCATCACTGCGGTCTCTTTGACGTCCCAGCCGCGTTTTTGCATCTCTTTATAGAGTTCCTGGCCCTGACGTTCGCCGATTTTTGTCGCGGCCATCATTACCAGCGGGACGCTGTCCATCGGCTTGCCTTTGGCGTTCACGAACTGATCGTCAACGGCAATGACCTTCATGTCGTAACCGCGGGCTTTTGCCGCGATGGCCGAGCCCAGCTTTGGATCCGGCGTACAGATAACGAAGCCTTTCGCACCGCTGGCCGCCAGGCTGTCGATGGCATTCAGGGTTTTCTCACCGTCAGGCACGGCGATTTTAATCACTTCAAAACCTAAATCTTTCCCGGCCTTATCGGCGAATTTCCACTCCGTCTGGAACCAGGGCTCTTCGGGCTGTTTTACCAAAAAACCGAGCTTTAAATTCTCAGCAATAGCGGATTGTGACATAACGGCAGCCAGACCGATGGCCGCCAGCGCTTTAGTAAATTTGTGCATGGTAAACTCCAGCTTTAGCTTTCTTTTCTGTAGGGAATATGTGCGTGCTTCTTATTTAATCGGACTTAAAACAAGGCATTAGCGCTTACCTCGTTATAAGCGTTATTGCTGGTGATAGTTTTAGCGGGAAATTAATCATCCATAAGAGAGCCCCATCACACCGCAGAATTACAGTAATTGCGTACATAAATTCAGCGAAAAATGACATAAAAAAGGCAGTATTTGTCAGACAAATGAAATGAGGGTAAGCAGGATTATCCATAAGATTAGCTAAGATATCCCTGATGCCCCGGATCGGGCACGAGAACGCCGGACGTCAGAAAAGTGCAGTATGTTTTCCATCAAAAATGCCACACGCACTGAAAATTATTTACTCCACAGAATTTGATTTAGCGCAATTTTATTAATGCACCTGATATACGGAATAATTAATCCCTGATTCATTTTTTTACGGAGCATTATTCCGGTTTAATATTCCCGAAAGAGTAACAGCATATCTCTTCGATAAAAAATGTTGATTATCAGAGGATTATCTAAACACTGATCTATGGCGAGCTAATTGTATTTCTGTACTATATTAAAGTTTGTAATGTATGGTAAACACAGCCAATTTAAGAGTTTTCTTAGACCAAAGACAAGGGTATGCTTATTTATATCGAACACAGGAAGTGAATTTCGGTCGACTTCGTTTACTGCAGAAAGCGTATTTCTGCTCTTTTTCTTCGTACTTGCCTGGTGCTCAGGTTAAGCAACGGACATCACGTCCCACCGTCAATAAGGATATGAGTATGGCTACCCAAACGATGATGCAAAAACTTAACGCGCAGATGAACCTTGAGTTCTACGCCTCCAACCTGCACCTTCACTTAAGTGCCTGGTGCGCTGAGAATAGCCTCACGGGCTCTGCCACCTTCTTTCGCTCTCAGGCACAAAGTAACGTCACCCATATGATGCGCGTTTTTAACTTCCTGAAAGCTGCAGGGGCAAACCCTGTCGTTAAAGCCCTTGATGGGATAAACGAGAGCTACTCTTGTCTGGAAGAACTGTTTCAGAAAACGCTTGAAGAGTATGAACAACGCTGCAGCACCCTCAACAAACTGGCCGATGAAGCCAAAGCGCAGCAGGACATTACGACGCTCAGATTCTTACGCGATATGGATAAAGAGCAGCAGCAGGATGGCCTGCTGCTGAAGACGCTGGCGGATGAGCTGCATAACGCGCAGCAGGCAGGCTTATGTCCTGAGCAAACCGACCGTCACCTGCTCGACATTGTGGCGGTGCAGCACCACTGAGTTTTTGGCCTGCTTCCGTCCCGGGGAGCAGGTCCCCTTCCCCTCTCCAACCTTCTGCTTTTGCTGAAATTTAACAAATCAGATCTGGCTCCCAATGATTAACCACACAACGTGTGATGATTTATTTAATTACATAATCATTGACGAGGGAGCATCATGATCACCATTGAGTTTGTTGTCATTCTCCTCTGCCTGCTGACGGGTACGCGTTTCGGCGGTATGGGGCTTGGGTTAATCAGCGGTATTGGTCTTTTTATTTTATGTTTCGTCTTTGGTCTGCAGCCGGGTAAACCGCCGGTTGACGTCATGCTGACCATCCTCGCGGTGATTGGCTGTGCCGCTACCCTGCAAACGGCGGGCGGTCTCAACGTCATGATGCAGTTTGCGGAACGTCTGCTGCGCAAACACCCGCAGCACATCACCCTGCTCGCTCCGTTTACCACCTGGATGCTGACCTTTCTGTGCGGCACCGGCCATGTGGTCTACACCATGTTCCCGATTATTGCGGATATCGCCCTGAAAAAAGGGATCCGCCCGGAGCGCCCTATGGCCGTGGCATCGGTCGCGTCGCAGATGGCGATCACGGCCTCCCCCGTTTCCGTTGCCGTCGTGTCGCTGGTGTCCATCCTGGCGGCCCAGCATGGGATCGGCCACGCGTGGGGAATTCTGGAAATTCTCGCCGTGTCGGTTCCCGCTTCACTTTTCGGCGTGGCTATTGCTGCACTGTGGAGTTTACGGCGCGGGAAAGATTTGGCGGACGACATGGAGTTTCAGGAAAAGCTAAAAGATCCTAAGCAGCGCGAGTTTATCTACGGCGGAACAGAGACGTTAATGAATCAGCGTTTCCCAAAACAGGCCTACTGGTCCACGTGGATTTTCTTTGCCGGCATTGCCGTGGTCGTTCTGCTGGGGGCCTTCCCTGAGCTGCGCCCCGCCTTTGAACTGAAAGGCAAAATGACGGCGCTGTCGATGAACCTTGTCATCCAGATGATGATGCTAATTGCGGGTGCCGTGATGCTGATGGCCTGTAAGGTCAATGCCTCCGCGATTTCCAACGGCGCGGTGTTCAAGGCCGGTATGGTTGCGATCTTCTCGGTATTCGGCGTGGCGTGGATGAGCGATACCTTTTTCCAGGCGCATCTCGACGAGTTAAAGCTGGCCCTGGAAGGCGTGGTGAAAAGCCACCCGTGGACATATGCGATTGTGCTGTTTCTGGTGTCAAAACTGGTGAACAGCCAGGCGGCGGCGCTGACGGCGGTGGCGCCGATGGGGTTGATGTTGGGCATCGACCCGAAAATGCTGATCGCCTTTTTCCCGGCGTCCTACGGCTATTTTGTCCTGCCGACCTATCCCAGCGATTTGGCCTGCATCGGCTTTGACCGGTCAGGCACGACCCGCATCGGTAAATTTATCATCAACCACAGCTTTATTTTGCCAGGGCTGATTGGGGTAAGCTGCGCGTGTGCCGCGAGCTACCTGCTGGTCCAGACGTTCTTCTGATAACATCAAAGGGCGACGCACTCCGTCGCCCATTTCCCTGCGTCAGTGGGACTCACCCTGCGGCGTGAATCGCAGCTCGATCAGCGCGATGGCTTTCTGGATCGCACGAAGCGTTACCGGGTCAGCGGCAGCAGGATGGCTGGCGAAATCGATGTTTTTCAGCTGGGTAGACATCTTCTCGCGCACTTCAACCGGCGCAATCACGTCCAGAACATCCAGGATTTGTTTGATAACCAACTGGCAGGCGACAACGTCAGAGACCAGTTCCTGATCGGCGCTCAGGTTTTGTGACATGGGGTTTCTCCTTATTTAAAGGCCGCCATAGTATCAAAACACGCCCCCTGACATCTTCCCTTCAACGTCTGCAGGTATAAAAAAACCTGCCGAAGCAGGTTTTTTTTATCAGAACATGGCGCCCGGCGGCACGTCTTTGAACGTGCGGCAGTAATTGGCCCACATACTTTTCAGGATTTTGCGCAGTTTCACAGTGATGCTCCATCAACTTGTTATACAACTTTATCGTCAATGCGCCTATAATATGACCACCATCACAAAAATCAATGCTTTTGTGATAGAAATCACAATTTAATCAGAATGGGGTCTGATCGCGTTCACCATCGACCCGTTGCGAAGAGTGAGGGCAGATTGTCCGGCTATTCCAGCCATTGCGGCGGGCATCTGCGGGTACGATAACGTATTTCCATCCACTCAGAGCGAACCATGAAAAGAGTCATTGTAGCCGGCACACTCCTCCTGCTCGCGGGGTGCAGCATTAACCGCCAGGCTGAAGTCAGCAGCCTCGATGCGCCGAACGGCATCGTCCGCCTTAACTACGGTCAGGCAGCGCTGCAAAATGCGTATTCCGATGAGTATGTGAATAACGGTACGGCGGCAAAAGCGTGTCAGAGCATGGGGTACGCCACTGCCTCAGCCTATGGTCAGCCCATTAAAACCTGCACCCTCATTAGCGGCTCGTTGTGTCTGAACGAGAGCGTGACTATCCAGTATAAATGTATGGGTTATGCCGTTAACCCTAAGTCAAACAATCCGTGGTATTAATCCAGACTGCCAGCGCAGGCTGGCAGTTTATTTCATTACGAACAAAAACAATTCTCATTAATAAATGATAAAATCGCCAATGCGTTTTATTCCCATCCGTATTTTAAATAAATAAAATAAATATTTTACGTTTTGCAAATAATTAAATAACAAATTATAGTGTCGCTCATTGTGAACCAGAAATAATAACCCGGAGCGCCACCATGCTGAAAACTGAAATGATCGACAAGCTCAACGCACAAATGAATCTTGAGCTGTATTCATCCCTTCTCTACCAGCAGATGAGCGCCTGGTGCAGTTATCACAGCTTCGAAGGCGCTGCCGCGTTTCTGCGTCGTCACGCGCAGGAAGAGATGACGCACATGCAGCGTCTGTTTGATTATCTGACGGATACCGGCAGCCTGCCGCGCATTGAAACCGTGGCATCTCCATTTGCTGAATATAATTCTCTCGATGAACTGTTCCGCGCCACCTACGAGCACGAGCAGCTGATCACCCAGAAAATTAACGAACTGGTTCATGCCGCGATGACCAGCCAGGATTATCCAACCTTCAATTTCCTGCAGTGGTATGTCGCCGAACAGCATGAAGAAGAGAAGCTGTTTAAATCCGTGCTGGATAAATTATCTCTGGTGGGGAAATCAGGCGAAGGTCTTTACTTTATTGATAAAGAACTTTCCACGCTGGATACGCAGAATTAATTTCAGCGCGGTGCGGGTTCCCTGCACCGCGTTAATTTACATACACCCAGCGCAGCTGGTGCAGCGCCAGTCGTGGGGATTCACGGCCTGGTAAAAATAGCGGTAGCTGGCCGTCTCCAGCGCAATACCCCTCTCGTAGAACATATCCGTCAACCAGTCGACATTCGCTATGATCCACTCATCTTCCTGTAAGCCTTGTGCAAAGGTCTCATCCTCAGGATCAATAACCGAATAGATTCCCCAGGTGCCCATATCTTTTTCGCGGCGGGACTCCGGAAGTATCAGGGGCTGGTTCTGCCAGTGGATTATCCAGTGGCCATGGCACAACAGGTTGCCTCCACGGCTCCATGCCGCGGTAAAAGGATTCTCCCCCGCCATAAAACCCTCACTTTATTTGATAATTTATATTAATTGTTTACGTTACGCCGAAATGTTGCTCAGCAACATTGCCCTCATGTAGTAGGCGGAAGCCTATAAAGGGTCAGAGGATCAATAATGTGTAAAAAATTCATTACACCACTTGTAACGGTGATTTGACGAGTTACAGCTTTTCCCTTACTCTGCGCCGCAGATTTTGTCGCGGTTAAGAAGCGTTGTAGAGGAAAGCGTGAAAAACAGAACTCTGGGAAGTATTTTTATCGTCGCCGGAACGACGATTGGCGCAGGAATGCTGGCAATGCCTCTGGCAGCCGCGGGCGTGGGATTTGGCATGACCCTGCTGCTGCTGGGGACGCTCTGGGCGCTGATGTGCTACACCGCCCTGCTGTTGCTTGAGGTTTACCAGCATGTGCCCGCCGATACCGGTCTGGGTTCCCTCGCGGCGCGCTACATGGGACGCTACGGCCAGTGGATAACCGGCTTCAGCATGATGTTCCTGATGTACGCCCTGACCGCCGCCTACATCAGCGGGGCCGGGGAGCTGATCGCTTCCAGCGTTAACGACTGGTTTGGGTCTGACATTACCCCGGCGACGGGCGCCATCTTCTTTGCGCTCATCGGCGGCGGCGTGGTCTGTGTGGGAACATCGCTGGTGGATCTGTTTAACCGTTTCCTGTTCAGCGCCAAAATTCTGTTCCTGATTGTCATGCTGGTCCTGCTGGCACCGCATGTTCATCAGGTCAATCTGCTGACGCTGCCGCTGGAAAAAGGGCTGGCGCTTTCCGCTATCCCGGTCATTTTCACCTCGTTTGGCTTCCACGGCAGCGTGCCGAGCATCGTCAGCTATATGAACGGCGATATTCGCAAGCTGCGCCGCGTCTTTGTTATCGGCAGCGCGATCCCGCTGATTGCCTACATTTTCTGGCAGCTGGTGACCCTGGGCAGCATCGACTCTTCAACCTTTATTGGCCTGATGGCACAGCACGCAGGCCTGAACGGTTTTCTGCTGGCGCTGCGCGAGGTCGTCACCTCCCCGCACGTGGAGCTGGCGGTACACCTCTTTGCCGACCTGGCGCTGGCAACCTCGTTTCTGGGCGTGGCGCTTGGCCTGTTTGACTATCTGGCCGACCTGTTCCAGCGCCGCAATACCGCCGCAGGACGATTACAGACCGGGGCCATCACCTTCCTGCCGCCGCTGGCCTTTGCGCTGTTTTATCCACGCGGGTTTGTAATGGCGCTGGGGTATGCGGGGGTGGCGCTCTCGGTCCTTGCCCTGCTCCTCCCTTCCCTGTTGGCGTGGAAGAGCCGCCAGCAGCATCCGCAGCAGGGTTACCGCGTGGCGGGAGGAAAACCGCTGCTGTGCATTGTGTTTGGCTGTGGGGTGGTGATTATTCTGGTGCAGGTACTGATTGCGGCGGGAATGCTGCCGGAAGTGGGTTAATGAAAAAAGGGGCTGTCATCAGCCCCTTTTTTATCAGTGCAAACAGCAGCTCTTGAACTTCTTCCCGCTGCCGCAAGGACACGGATCGTTACGCCCAACCTTCGTGCCGTTCACCATCGGCTTCTTCACCTCCGGCTGCTGCGGATTGTTCACCCAGTAGTTATACAAGCGCAGCGCCGCAGGCTGAATACGTTCAATGCTGGCGGTATATTCTTCTTCGGTCAATTCATCCAGCTGGTCGCCGATCTCTTCGCTACCGTGCAGCGCAATCACATCCAGATCGGCCTTCAGCTCGTCCGGCAAGGCTGACCAGTCCGTCAGCGCCACGCCGCGCATGTAGCCGTAGCACCACTCTTCCACTACGGTATAGCTCTCACCGTCAATGTCGTTATAGCCAAACATCGGTTCAAACTGGTCCGGATATTCGCTCAGGCGCTCGGCAATATCGTTCATATGCTTAAAGCAAAGATCGATAAAACGGTTCATCTCGCGATCGTTTTTCCAGCGCGGAATGTATTTCTCGCCACCCCACACCGCCACCAGCCAGGTATCTGGCTCAACGACAACAGGACCGGAAAGCACTGCGGTAAACATGCCGTCCAGTTCAGACACGTCAAGCACGGACGCATCGTCATGACCGTAAGACATTAACGTCTCTTCAAGCCACGCCATTTCGCTTTCATTTAATGGGCCTTCAGTCATCGCTGACACTCCTGATAAAAAGGAAACGATCCTAACACATATCTCACGCCTCTCCGGGCTGAAGTTTAGGTCTTTATTGCTGCAAAAACGTGCAAATCGTGACCTTTGCACAACTTATGGGCTTTATTGTTAACGATATGTGATCTCCGCTGTAATTTCTTCTCCTCCCGCAAGGCGGCATAACGCGGCGCTCTATACTCAAACATGTCACAGGCCCGTCAATGGGTTAACCATTCTGGCAACGTTTTTGCTTAATGTTCTTCGCGCGACGCTGCGCAGGGAAACCTCGCCGTATATGCAGGATGCCGTCTGTATCTTGTTCGTTTAGTGCATTTTGTTCTTGCTCGTGTTTCGGATTGGCTGCGCCGTCGGGCGTTCGGGTTTACGCCGTGGTGCAAAAACCTCTTTGCTAAGGAACATAATAATGTCGCTGAAATTTATCAGAACTCCGCTTTCTCTCGTGTTGGCCGGTTGCCTGGTGACGGCGTTTTCCGCCAGGGCAGATATCGTGATTGGCGTGGCCGGACCGTTCACGGGTCCTAATGCCACCTATGGCGATCAGTACTGGCACGGCGCAACGCAGGCCGCTGAAGACATTAACGCCGCCGGCGGCATTAACGGCGAGAAGATCAAACTGGTTCAGGGGGATGACGCCTGCGAGCCTAAGCAGGCGGTGGCGGTGGCCAACCGCTTAGTCGACCAGGATAAAGTCAACGCCGTGGTCGGTCATTTCTGCTCCTCTTCCACCATGCCCGCCTCCGAGGTTTACAGCGATGCGGGGATCATCGCTATTACCCCCGGTTCAACCAACCCGCTGATCACCGAACGCGGCATGAGCGACATGTTCCGCATGTGCGGCCGCGATGACCAGCAGGGCCAGGTGGCCAGCGACTTCATCATCGACAAGCTGAAAGCCAAACGGGTGGTGATTATTCACGATAAAGACACCTATGGTCAGGGCCTGGCTGACGCCACCAAAGCGGCGCTGGCGAAACGCGGGGTTCAGGATGTGATGTACGAGGGGTTATCCCGCGGTGAAAAAGACTTTAACGCGCTGGTCACTAAGATCGGCGCGCAAAAACCGGACGTCGTGTTCTTCGGGGGCTGTCATCCGGAAGCCGGCCCGCTGGTTCGCCAGATGCGTGAGCAGGGCGTGCAGGCGAAATTCTTCTCCGGGGACTGTATCGTCAACGAAGAGATGGTGACCGCGGCGGGCGGCCCGCAATATACCAATGGCATTTACATGACCTTCGGTAAAGATCCGCGCCTGATCCCGGACGGCAAAGCGGTAATCGAGAAATTCCGCGCCGGTAAATTCGAGCCGGAAGGTTACACCCTCTACTCCTACGCCTCGGTACAGGCGATTGCCGCGGCCTTCAAGGCCACCGGCGGCAAGGACTCTGCCAAAGCCAGCGAGTGGCTGAAGGCCAATTCCGTCGACACGGTGATGGGCAAAAAAGCCTGGGACAGCAAAGGCGATCTGAAAGTCTCTGACTACGTGGTTTACCAGTGGGACGACAAAGGAAAATATAAGGAAGTGGAGTAACGGGACGGAGTCACGCTCAACGTCGATGGGCTCGCCCGTCGGCGCGTAATAAACATCAGGCTGCGCGGCTCGCGCAGCCTATAAAACGAGCGCGCTAAAATGAGTACATTCTTCCTGCAACAGTTAATCAATGGCTTAACGCTGGGTTCCGTCTACGGCCTGATCGCCATCGGCTACACCATGGTGTACGGCATTATCGGCATGATTAATTTCGCCCACGGCGAAGTGTATATGATTTCCGCCTATCTCTGCGCCATTGGCCTGGCGCTGCTCTCGTTCTTCGGCCTGCAGTCCTTCCCGCTGCTGATCCTCGGCACGCTGGTGTTCACCATTGTGGTCACCGGGGTGTACGGCTGGACCATCGAGCGTATCGCCTATAAGCCGCTGCGCAACTCCACGCGCCTGGCACCGCTGATCTCCGCCATCGGGATATCGCTTATTCTGCAAAACTACGCGCAGCTGAGCCAGGGCCCGCGCCAGCAAGGGGTGCCAACCATGCTGGACGGCGTGATTCGCCTGCATCTGGGCGAAGGGTTCGTGCAGATAACCTACACCAAAGTGTTTATTCTGGTGGCCTCGTTTGCCGGCATGCTGGTGCTCACCTGGATAATCAACCGTACCCGGCTGGGGCGGATGTGCCGTGCGGTGCAGCAGGATCGCAAAATGGCCTCCATTCTGGGGATTAACACCGACCGGATTATTTCGCTGGTCTTCGTCATCGGCGCGGCGATGGCGGGCCTGGCGGGGGTGCTGATCACCATGAATTACGGCACCTTTGATTTCTACGTCGGGTTCGTGATCGGCATTAAAGCCTTCACGGCGGCGGTACTGGGCGGCATCGGTTCCCTCCCCGGCGCCATGCTCGGCGGCCTTATCCTGGGCGTGGCGGAAGCGCAGTTCTCGGGCATGGTGAACTCGGACTATAAAGATGTCTTCTCGTTCGGCCTGCTGGTCATGATCCTTATTTTCCGTCCCCAGGGCCTGCTTGGGCGCCCGATTGTGGCTAAAGTGTGAGGGAGAGAATGATGACATCACAGGATTTTTCACTTAAACGCTGCATTCTGGACGCGATTTTCTCCGGGCTGATTGCGCTGATTATCTTCGGCCCCATTGCAGGCGTGGTGCTGGACGGGTACAGCTTTACCTTCGCCGGGCAGCGCCTGGCCTGGATGGTGGGCATTGTCATGGCGGGGCGTTTTCTGTTGAGCGCTTTTTTAGGTACCGCTGCCGGGGCCCGCTTCCAGGCGCGCTTCGAGGCCGACAGCGCGGGCGTTTATGTCCGGCCACCGGATTACAAAAGCCGCATGCGCTGGATCATTCCCCTGGTGATTACCCTTGCGATTTGCTTTCCGTTTGTCGCCACTAAATATGTGCTGACCGTCGCCATCCTCGGGCTGATCTACGTGCTTCTCGGTCTGGGGCTGAACATCGTCGTGGGCCTGGCCGGTCTGCTGGATCTGGGGTATGTCGCGTTCTATGCGATTGGGGCGTACGGTCTGGCGCTGGGATACCAGTATCTCGGCTTAGGCTTCTGGAGCATGCTGCCGCTGGCGGCAATCATGGCCGCCGCCGCAGGCGCCCTGCTCGGCTTCCCGGTACTGCGCATGCACGGTGACTATCTGGCCATCGTCACCCTCGGCTTCGGGGAGATTATTCGCCTGATACTGAACAACTGGCTGACCTTCACCGGCGGCCCCAACGGCGTGTCGGCCCCTCCCCCCACCTTTTTCGGTCTGGAATTTGGGCGACGCGCGAAAGAAGGCGGCGTGCCCTTCCACGAGTTTTTCCACCTGACCTACAACCCGAACATGAAGTTTATCTTTATCTACGCGGTGCTGTTTCTGGTGGTGATGCTGGTGCTTTACATCAAGCACCGCCTGACGCGCATGCCGATTGGTCGGGCGTGGGAAGCCCTGCGCGAAGACGAAATTGCCTGCCGCTCAATGGGGTTGAATCATGTTCTGGTTAAGCTTTCCGCCTTTACGCTGGGCGCGTCCACCGCAGGCATTGCCGGGGTGTTCTTCGCCACCTATCAGGGGTTCGTGAATCCGACCTCCTTTACCTTCTTTGAATCGGCGCTGATCCTCGCCATTGTGGTGCTGGGCGGTATGGGTTCTACGCTTGGCGTGGTGCTGGCCGCCTTTGTGCTCACGGTAACGCCGGAGCTGCTGCGCAGTTTTGCCGAGTACCGCGTCCTGCTGTTCGGCATGCTGATGGTGGTGATGATGATCTGGCGTCCACGCGGTTTGATCCGCATTAACCGCAGCGGGTTTGCCGTGCGTAAGGGCGTCGCACCATGAACGAAACGATATTACGCGTTGAGCATCTGATGATGCATTTTGGCGGGATTAAGGCGCTAAACGACGTCAACCTGGACGTGCAGCGCGGCTCCATTACCGCCCTGATTGGCCCCAACGGGGCGGGCAAAACAACCGTGTTTAACTGCCTGACGGGCTTCTACAGAGCCTCCGGCGGCAACATTTTGTTTAATACCCGCCATAAAACGACCAACGTGATTCAGGTCCTCGGGCAAAAATTCCAGCCCGGCGACTGGATTAACCCCGCGCAGTTCGGGCAGCGTCTTTTCTACAAAATGTTCGGCGGAACCCACCTGGTCAACCGTGCCGGGCTGGCGCGCACGTTTCAAAATATCCGCCTTTTTCGCGAGATGTCGGTCGTAGAAAACCTGCTGGTCGCGCAGCATATGCGCGTTAACCGTAATCTGCTCGCCGGGATCTTAAATACGCCGGCATACCGGCGGGCGGAAAGCGACGCCCTGGACAGAGCCTTTTACTGGCTGGAAGTGGTGGATCTGGTGGAGTGCGCCAATCGCCTGGCGGGAGAGATGTCATACGGCCAGCAGCGGCGACTGGAAATCGCGCGGGCAATGTGTACCGGGCCGGAAATGATCTGTCTGGATGAACCCGCCGCCGGGCTTAACCCGGTTGAAACGCACAAGCTGAGCGGCATTATTCGCTTTCTGCGGGATCATCATGACATCACGGTATTGCTGATTGAGCATGATATGGGGATGGTGATGGAGATTTCGGACGACATTATCGTGCTCGACCACGGCGATGTGATTGCCAGGGGGAAACCCGAGCAGATCCAGCATGATGAAAAGGTCATTGCCGCCTACCTGGGCACGGATGAAAGCGAGGTCTCCCTATGAGCGAACCGCTGCTGGCTTTTCGCGAGGTGGATGTGTTTTACGGCGTCATTCAGGCGCTGAAGCAGGTCTCTCTTGAGGTGAATAAGGGGGAAACCGTGGCGCTGATTGGCGCAAACGGTGCGGGTAAATCGACATTGCTGATGTCCATCTTTGGTCAACCCCGTATCCGCAGCGGGCAGATCCTGTTCTGTGGTGAAGATATCAGCCATCAATCCACCCACTACGTTGCGTCCGGCGGCATTGCGCAGGCACCGGAGGGGCGACGAATCTTCCCCGATATGACCGTGGAAGAGAACCTGC
Source organism: Enterobacter sp. fkY84-1 (assembly GCF_052974705.1). Lineage (NCBI taxonomy): Bacteria > Pseudomonadati > Pseudomonadota > Gammaproteobacteria > Enterobacterales > Enterobacteriaceae > Enterobacter > Enterobacter sp. fkY84-1. Next base: position 2,921,543 of record NZ_CP169393.1, read on the forward strand.
TGATGGGGACCATCCCCATCGGCAACCAGTTTGCGGCTGAAGACATGCAAACCATGTTTGACCTTTTCCCTCGCCTTAAAGAGCGGCGCAAGCAGCGCGCGATGACCATGTCCGGCGGGGAACAGCAGATGCTGGCGATCGCCCGGGCGCTGATGAGCCGTCCAAAGCTGCTGCTGCTGGATGAGCCCAGCCTGGGCTTAGCCCCGATTGTGGTGAAGCAGATCTTCCAGACGCTGCGCGAGCTGGCCCGCAGCGGTATGACCATTTTTCTGGTGGAGCAGAATGCGCACCATGCGTTGAAGCTGTCTGACCGCGGGTATGTGATGGTGAACGGACAGATCCGGCTGAGCGGCAGCGGTGAGGAATTGCTGGGGAATCAGGAGGTGAGGAAGGCGTATTTGGGCGGGGTGTGATGTGATATCTGCCAAATGGGCTTATGCCGTGATGGATCATTTCGGCACATACGGGATAGAAAAATTGGAGGATACGTTAGTCGATATCGCCTTATTATTTGGATTGCTTCCGGCAATTCTTACAGTTTTGTTAGTAAGAAAAATAGTAAAAAGAATGTGATTTATGAGCATTCAGGCTTAGCCTCAAAGGTTTTTTTTGATTCAGAAACGCAAAACCCCTAATCGTTGGATACCCAACTTTCGGGGTTCACTTCATTTCGGTAGTTTCACGATAACGTCGTTAAATAAAACTATCGTCGTCATTGCTGTAGTTGTCATCTTCATCGTCGTTCTGCCAGACGTCGTTATTACTGCCGAACGGATCGTTCTGGTTGAGGAAACGGGTGTCAGAGACGTTATTAACATCGCCGTATTGATTACCGACAAACGGTTCACCACCGACGGGCATTGTCGGCTCTTCGATAATGTTCACGATCTCTTCCGGCCGCGACTGATGGAACATGCTGGTAAGCATCTCAGCAAGCGCGATGCCACCGGCCACGCCAGCGGCTGTCTGGAGCGCGCCAGCCATAAAACCACCGCCGCGAGTAGCTGACGCTGGCGCCCGAGAGTAATCCTGCGCCGGCGGCTGTTGCGGCTGGGCATTCCAGCTGTTGTCAGGCTGCGGGTTACTTTTCCCTCCACCAAACAGGCCGCCGAGGAAGCTGCCGCCCGTCGAGGGTATGCTTTTTTGCGCGGCTAATTCGCTTTCAAGCTCCAGAACCCGGGCCTGCAGGCGTTTCAGCGCCGCTTCCTGAATCAAAATCGACTGCGCCATATAGTAGGGGGCCGCAGGCTGCTGTCTGACAAATTCAGCGATCTGACGCTCTGCATCTGCATCCCGTTGGCTGTTTTGTTGTCCGGCCTGTTTAAGACGCTCGAAAAGGCCGTTGATAAGCTGCTGTTCTTCATATTGCATGACAATAACCTTCCGCTCTCCAGGGTGGATACCAACCAGTTTATCAGCGGCGGCAACCTGTGTCTGGCGAGTGAAATGTTTGTTTAAGATTGGTTGCAGGTTAGCTGACAATCGCCCTGCTTTCCGGGCTTGATATTAGAGAGTTAGGCTTAACGTTCTGGTATGGCAGCAAATATCCGGGCACAGCACGATCGTGATGACGATGAGATACGCTCACTTCGCGCTAAACTGGAGGCACAAAAAAACCACCTTTCGGTGGTTTCACGACACTGCTTATTGCTTTGATTATTCTTTGTTTCCCATGGTAGCCGGAGTGGGACTTGAACCCACACAGCGCGAACGCCGAGGGATTTTAAATCCCTTGTGTCTACCGATTCCACCATCCGGCCAGGGAAGAAAGTGGAGGCGCGTTCCGGAGTCGAACCGGACTAGACGGATTTGCAATCCGCTACATAACCGCTTTGCTAACGCGCCGTAAAACTGTTCAAACTGACACCCGCTGTTGCGCATGTCTTTAATCTGGAGCGGGAAACGAGACTCGAACTCGCGACCCCGACCTTGGCAAGGTCGTGCTCTACCAACTGAGCTATTCCCGCATGTCATCAAGTAAATGTCTAACCACTTGATTTCATTATCGTCCGGCTTGCTGTGCCGCCGTTCGATGCGTTGCATTCTACTGATATGACGTTATGAGTCAACGTTATTTTTTGCATCCCCGGATCGTTTGCTGAAAATTACGGCGAAACGATCACTGATCAAGCAAATCTCCGCGCGCAGCGTTCAAATATTGCAGCATTGACCACAGCGTCAGCACTGCCGCCACCCACAGGAGGCCAATCCCCGCCCACTCAACCCAGGCGTTCGGACGCCACAGCATCCAGACCAGCGCCGCCATCTGCGCCGTCGTTTTCACTTTACCAATCCACGAGACCGCCACGCTGCTGCGTTTCCCCAGTTCCGCCATCCACTCGCGCAGCGCAGAGATAATAATCTCACGGCCGATCATGGTTGCCGCAGGCAGCGTCACCCACCAGGTGTGATAGTGCTCGGCCACCAGAACCATGGCGATAGCAACCATCACCTTATCCGCCACCGGATCGAGGAAGGCACCGAAACGGGTGCTTTGATTCCAGCGGCGCGCCAGGTAGCCATCAAACCAGTCTGTTACCGCTGCAATAAGGAAGATCAATGCGCAGGCAAAGGGTGCCCAGACAACCGGCAGGTAAAACGCCAGCACAAAGAACGGGATGAGTACGACACGAAAAAGAGTGAGCAACGTAGGGATGTTATATTGCATAGTGACGGTAACTATTTGTTGTCAGTAAAATTTAGCTCTATGTTGCTACAGAGCCCTCAATGTTTCAACGAGTAGTAGATCTTTTCTGCCAGCCCTTGCGAAATACCCGGCACTTTTGCAATTTCCTCCATGCTGGCGTTGAGTAATCCTTGCAATCCGCCCATATACTTCAGCAGCATCTGGCGACGTTTTGGCCCCACGCCTTCGATCGTCTCGAGTGAGCTGGTGTTTTTCACCTTCGCCCGTTTTTTGCGGTGACCGCTGATGGCATGATCGTGCGATTCATCGCGAATATGCTGAATGACGTGCAGCGCCGGAGAGTCCGGCGGCAGGCTGAAGCCCTCACCTTCCGGCTCGAAGAACAGTGTCTCCAGACCGGCCTTACGATCGGCCCCTTTTGCGACGCCCAGCAGCAGCGGATGGTTTTTATCCCAGCTGACATCAAGCGATTCAAATACCGCTTTCGCCTGGCCGAGCTGCCCTTTCCCGCCGTCAATCAGGATCACATCGGGGATCTTGCTCTCTTCTATGGCTTTACCATAGCGACGACGCAGCACCTGATTCATCGCCGCATAGTCATCGCCCGGCGTGATGCCGGTGATGTTATAGCGGCGATACTCGGCGCGCAGCGGACCGTTAGCATCAAACACCACGCAGGACGCGACCGTCTGTTCACCCATCGTATGGCTGATGTCGAAACACTCCATCCGTTTCACTTCCGGAAGCTTCAGCAGCGCCGCCAGGGCCGTTAAACGCTGGTGCACCGTCGACTGCTGCGACAGCTTGGTGCTCAGCGCCGTTGCCGCGTTGGTTCGCGCCAGCTTCAGATAACGCGCGCGATCGCCGCGCGGTTTGGTTTGAACATTGACCCGGCGCCCCGCCAGTTCAGAGAGCGAATCGGCCAGCAGGGTTTTATCGTCAAGATTAAAATCGAGCAGGATTTCAGAAGGCAGCGTGCGCATCTGGCTACCCTGCAGATAGAACTGGCCGACAAAGGTTTCCACCACTTCGCCCAGTTCGGTACCGCCAGGCACTTTCGGGAAATAGCTGCGGCTGCCGAGCACTTTGCCCTGGCGAATAAACAGCACGTGCACGCAGGCCATTCCGGCGTCAAAGGCCACGCCGATGACGTCGAGATCGTCACCGGTATTTGAGACAAACTGTTTCTCCGTGACTCTGCGCACCGCCTGGATTTGATCGCGGATACGCGCGGCCTCTTCGAACTCGAGTGCGGCGCTGGCTTTTTCCATCCGCGCGATCAGCTGCGTTAACACCTGATCGTCCTTGCCGGCTAAGAACAGGCGCACATACTCCACCTGCTGGGCATACTCTTCTTCACTCACCAGCCCGGCCACGCACGGCCCCAGGCAGCGTCCAATCTGGTACTGCAGGCATGGCCGCGAACGGTTACGGTAAACGCTGTTTTCACACTGGCGGATCGGGAAGATTTTTTGCAGCAGCGCCAGCGTTTCTCGCACGGCATAGCCGTTGGGGAACGGCCCGAAATATTCACCCTTCGCATGTTTTGCACCACGGTGCATGGCGAGGCGCGGATGGGTGTCTCCGCTCAGAAAGATGAACGGATAGGATTTATCATCACGCAGCAGGACGTTGTAGCGCGGCTGGTAGAGCTTAATATAGTTGTGCTCAAGCAGCAGCGCTTCTGTCTCCGTATGCGTGACGGTGACATCAATATTCTGGATGAGTGAGACCAGCGCTTCGGTCTTACGGGAGGCCAGGTTACTGCGAAAATAGCTGGAAAGGCGTTTTTTAAGATCTTTTGCCTTCCCCACATAGATAACCGTACCGCCAGCGTCATACATGCGATAGACGCCAGGCTGGCTGGTTACGGTTTTCAGAAATGCTTTTGAATCGAACACATCACTCACTGACTTAACAACGTCTCCGCATTACACAAACCATGTCGGATGGCCAGATGCGTCAGTTCGACGTCACCATGAATGTTCAGTTTACTGAACATCCGATAACGATAGCTGTTTACCGTTTTCGGGCTGAGATTCAGCTGTTCCGAGATCTCATTCACCTTCTGACCTTTAGTGATCATCAGCATAATCTGCAATTCACGCTCGGACAAACTGGCAAAGGGTGATTCGGTTTTCTCGGGCTCGATCTGACTCAGCGCCATCTGCTGAGCGATGTCGGACGCAATATAACGCTGTCCGGCAAACACGGAACGGATAGCATTGACGACTTCCTGCGGTGCAGCACCTTTACTCAGGTAACCCGCGGCCCCCGCCTGCATCACTTTCGCGGGCAGTGGATTTTCGGTATGCACCGTCAGCATGATGACTTTGGTGTCTACAAAGGTACGCGCGATTTTGCGTGTTGCTTCAAGACCACCGATACCGGGCATGTTCATATCCATCAGCACCACATCGGCGGAGTGGGTACGGCACCATTTTACCGCATCTTCGCCACAGCATGCCTCACCGGCAACTTTAATACCTTTAATATCTTCAAGAATGCGTCGTATCCCTGCGCGCACCAGTTCGTGGTCATCAACAAGAAGGACGTTGATCAAAGGAAATGTCTCCAGAATAGGGATAACGCTACTGTGTGATAATTTGGTTTATATTAACGGTTTTCCTGACAAGATTAAAACGTTAAAAAACCGGCTATTCGATTTTGCTCTCGTTTTTGGAAATTAGGCTGTACAGGCGGTGGAAAGAGAGCCCGTGCATTCTGGGCTCTTGCAGCTTTTTTTAACCATCTGTATTCAAAAAGTTACAAAAAACGGGCTGGCTTAACCTGCGCAAAAACAGGGTTCAACTTTTTGTAACAATAATTAACGGCAAGCGAACCCGACCTAAACAATTAATAATCATTAAGCGGGTTGAGTTTACCGGTACGATCTGTTTACGCAATTAAACATCAGCGTAAAAGTACGAAAAACAACCGCTGCATTTTTTGCTTCAGCTTGTGGTATACTCCGCCGCCTTGACTTTCGTCGTCGCGCTTTAGCGCCGTTTAATAATGAGGAAAATAAATGAGCACACCTGAATTTGCCACTGCGGAGAATAACCAGGAACTGGCACAGGAAGTAAACTGCCTGAAAGCGCTGCTAACGCTGATGCTGCAGGCGATGGGCCAGGCTGATGCCGGTCGTGTGATCATTAAAATGGAAAAACAAATCGCGGAGATGGAAGACCAGGCTGAATCAGCGGTATTTGCTAACACCGTTAAGCAAATCAAGCAAGCGTACCGCCAGTAACAAAAAACGGCTGGATGCAGTGCATTCAGCCGTTCGCTCGTCTGTCACGCAGAACGTTTTACTGCGTCAAATCAGTCCCGTTGCCGCCGCATAGCACGCGATCTGCGTCTTGTTGGGCGCGTTGAATTTCTTCTGCATATTCTTCTGATGGAAGTTAACGGTATTCTCTGAGATCGAGAGAATGATCGCTATTTCCGCTGACGTCTTCCCTTCCGCAGTCCATTTCAGAATTTCACGCTCGCGCTTGCTGAATTTCATTTCCGGCGGCATGACCATCTCATCGTCAAAACGCATCAGCGAGATTAAGGCCATTTGCACCAGCATTTGCAACCGCAGCTCTATTTCTTCATGGGCTAATGGCCCTTCCTGTACACGCGTACGAGACACGGACAGGAAACCAAGCGCATGATTTGGCAGCATCAGGCACTGCGTTATTCCCGAGCGTAAACCGTGATCCTGGGCGCTGTGCCATAATTCCTGCGCCTCGGCGAATAATGCATCTGTCCAGGGGAGATGGCCCTGAATGAAATTCTGCGGTTTTAAAACCGGATCAATCGCGAAATAGTTCGCGGATTGATATTGCGCCATCCACAACTTTGGGTAAGTGGTTTGCAGGGAGATTTTAGGGCGGGTAAATGGCACGGGATGGCGCACGCAGAGCGCGTAATAATCGAATTCCAGCGCCTGAGTTTGTCGCTCCAGCTCCTGATATACCTCGGCGGCACAGGTCAATTCCTGAAACCGGAGGGAGCAATCCCGTCGCCAGGTGAAAAAGTCTAAATCCTTCATACTTACTAAATGAAGCCTCTGAACAGATAATCATTATTATGGTGAATATAAGCTAACACATAAAACTTTTTTCTAGCCACAAAATATCGGCAATAGCACAATTAACTTTACTATCGATAAGGTTTATCCGATCTGGATGGAATAAAAAAACAGAAGCCCTCGCGCAGAGGGAGAATAATTTGCTCCAGAGTCAATTTCTGGAGCAAATGCGTGCAAAAATGCTACTGCATAAGGAATTTTTCAAGGAATTGACGGGTTCGCGGCTGTTGAGGGTTAGCGAACAGGCTTTTCGCTGGCCCCTGCTCCACAATCCGTCCCTGATCCATAAAGATGGCTCTGTCAGCGACATCGCGCGCAAAGCTCATTTCATGGGTCACGATCACCATCGTACGCTTCTCCTGTGCCAGCTGGCGAATGGTGTTCAGCACCTCGCCCACCAGTTCCGGATCGAGCGCAGAGGTCGGTTCATCAAACAGGATCACGTCCGGGCGCATCGCCAGCGCGCGCGCAATCGCCACGCGCTGCTGCTGCCCGCCCGACAGGCGACGCGGATAGCTGGTCTCTTTCCCCGCCAGCCCGACTTTGGCGAGCAGTTCGCGAGCCCGCGCGGTCGCTTCCTCTTTAGGCTCACCTTTGACGATCACCGGCCCTTCGATGATGTTCTCCAGCACAGTACGATGCGGGAAAAGGTTGAAGTTCTGGAAAACAAAGCCGACATGCTGGCGCAGGCGGCGAATCAACCCTTTCTGCTGGCTGATGGATTTCCCGGTATCAATCGTGATCTCCCCGACGCGGATGGTACCGCCTTCCGGCTGTTCAAGCAGGTTAATGCTGCGCAGCAGCGTCGTCTTTCCCGAACCGCTCGGTCCAATAATCGCCACCACTTCGCCCTGCTCGACTTCCAGATCGATCCCGTGGAGCACCGTTTGACCGTGGAATTTCTTCACCAGGTTTTTGACGTCAATTGCACTCATTTTGGATCACGCTCCTGGCGGTTAAGCTGGTTTTCGAAATAGTTTTGCAGAGCAGAGAGCACCGTCGCCATCACCCAGTAAATTAGCGAGGCGGCCAGATACATGGTAAAGACCTCAAGCGTACGGGAGGTGATGAGCTGTGCCTGACGGAAAAGCTCCGGAACCTGAATCGTTGCCGCCAGGGAGGTATCTTTCACCAGGCTGATAAAGCTGTTGCTGAGCGGCGGAAGCGCCACGCGCGCCGCCTGCGGCAGAATGGCCCGGCGCAGCGTCTGCCAGGGCGTCATCCCGATACTGGCCGCCGCTTCCCACTGCCCTTTGTCAATGGAGGAGATGGCCGCACGCAGGGTTTCGGAGGTGTACGCCGCGGTATTGAGCGACAGGCCAATCATCGCCGCCGGAATCGGATCCAGCTCGATTCCGAACTGCGGTAAGCCGTAGTAGATCATAAAGAGCTGGGCGATAAGCGGCGTGCCGCGAAACACGGAGATATAAAAGCGCGCCAGCCAGCGCACCGGCAGGACAGGCGACAAGCGCATTAAGGCCAGTATAAATCCCAGTACCAGCCCAAAGAACATCCCGCCAATACTGAGCTGCAACGTAAATACCGCACCTTTCAGCAGATACGGCAGAGAATCAATAACAAGTTGAATACTTTCTTGCATTATTATTTTTCGACCTGATTTTTAAACGTGAGGATGGTAGGCAAACAGCGCAGGCGCTCCGCCGGTATGGACAAATAAAATCGGCCCTTCATCCTTAAAGCGTTTTTGCGCAATGCCGTCGATCAGTCCGGCCATCGCTTTGCCGGTATAGACCGGATCGAGCAGTATGCCCTCGAGGCGCGCCAGCAGTTTCACCGCTTCCATTCCCTCTTCGTTCGGCGTGCCGTAACCCGGCGCAAAATAGTCATCCCAGAGGAGAATATCGGCCGTGGAATTCAGCTCCAGCTGCTCTGCGACCGCCTGCTGTAGCGTAACCACTTTCGGCTTCTGATCCGCCACGCTGCGGGACACCGTCACGCCAATCAGTTCGACCTCGGGAAGCAGTTGCTCCAGCCCCACCGCCAGCCCGGCATGGGTGCCCGCACTGCCGGACGCGACCACGACGGAGGAGAGACTCACCGCCCCCTCGCACTGCTGCGCGATTTCCAGCGCGCTTTCCACGTACCCCAGCGCGCCCAGCGCATTCGACCCGCCGACGGGAATAACGTAGGGGCGAAAACCCTGCGCTTCCAGACGCGTCGCCAGCTCATCGAGCTGGGCGGTCGGGTCGGTCAGCGCGTCAACCATCTCAACCTGCACGTTAAACAGGTCTAACAGCAGGCGGTTACCGTTGGTGAGATAGTTTTCAGCCCGCGTGCCAATCGGGTTTTCCAGCAACGCCACGCAGTGGAGCCCAAGCTTCGCCGCCACGGCCGCCGTCTGGCGAACGTGGTTGGACTGGATGGCCCCGGCAGTGATGAGCGTATCCGCACCTTCGCGCAGGGCGTCCGCCGCCAGAAACTCCAGCTTGCGCAGCTTGTTGCCCCCCATCGCCATGGGCGTCACGTCATCACGCTTAATAAAAATATCGCGCCCTAAATAATCAGAAAATCGCGGGAGATACTCCAGCGGCGTCGGCGCGCCGATGAACTCCAGGCGGGGAAAGCGCGTTAAATTCTGTAGTGACATGGATGCTCCGGTAACTCAGACAAAATGTGATATTTTTCATTATGCACGCAGACGCGTAAGAAATAAAAAAGGCGCTTTTAAAAGCGCCTTTTTTTACGTCAGAAACTTATTTCGTGACGTCTGCCCCGAACCACTTCTCGGAAAGCGCCTTCAGGCTACCGTCTTTTTGCATGTCAGCAATCGCGGAATCAATCGCTTTCACCAGGTCTTCGTTACCTTTACGAACGGCCACGCCGGATTCCTGACGAGAGAACGCATCACCCGCTACCGCCAGGGTGTTGTTAGTTTTCTTCACCAGATCCAGTGCTGCCAGGCGGTCAACCAGAATGGCGTCGGTGCGGCCCACGCGCAGATCCTGGTATTTCGTCGGGTCATCATCATAAGTACGGATATCCACGCCCTGAACGTTCTGGCGCAGCCACTCTTCGTAGTTGGTTCCCAGACCGACACCGACTTTCTTCCCTTTCAGGTCCGCAGCCGTTTTGATGGTGCCTTCGTTGCCTTTCTTCACCAGTGCCTGAATACCGGACACGGTATACGGGGTGGAGAAGTCATACTTCTTCTTACGCTCGTCAGAGATGGTGACCTGGTTGATGACCACGTCAATACGTTTCGAATCCAGCGACGCCAGCATACCGTCCCATTTGGTCGGTTTCAGGGACGCTTTCACGCCGAGGTGTTTTGCCAGCTCTTCAGCAAACTCCACTTCAAAACCGGTCAGCTTACCGTCATCGCCCTGGAAGCTGAACGGAGGATAGGTACCTTCCAGCCCGACCAGCAGCGTACCGCGCTCTTTTACTTTATTCAGCAGGTTTTCTGCGGCGAACGTTTTCACGCTCATGCCCGCAACCAGCGCAACGGCCATAACACCCATCAGCGCCTGACGACCCAGAAGTGCAAATTTCATAAATACCCCGATATAGTGGAATTTTTACGTAGTGTAGAGAAATCGCCTGCAACGTCAAAGGCGACTGCGCTACATCTTATTCTTTTTTAATATATATCAGAAGTTGTTCCGGCGTGGGCTTTCTGCTTTATGGCACCCGGCATTTGTACCTTATATTGTGCGTACTTGCGCAGCGCAATCCGGTAGTTGTTGGTGCTGGTCGCAGGCAGCCACGGCTCCAGGTTCTCGTCGAGATAACCGGTTTTGAGCAGATCGCGAGAAATGTTGTTCACGGTCAGATGTTGCCCGAGGCGGCGCAGGCGAACCACGTATTCGCGAACGGTGCCGTGGCTCATCTCCGTTTGTTCAAACAGGAACTGCTTGAAGCCGATAATGTCGAAGAAGTCGCTTTGCTCTTTGCAGTGGAGATCGCCACAGAAACGGCAAAGCGCCACCCACTCTTTTTGCTCTTCGAGCCATGCTGCTTCGTCCATCAACGTGTCGAGGCGAGAAATCGCGATCTTATTGACGATTTCGCCGCGGCGAACCAGCGTGATACGATCGAGTAACTTGTTACAGTGGGCGCAATGCGTCTGGCTGTGTTTAAAGTCTTTCAGGTAGCGGCTTAAAGGCCGTCTTTTAGATTGCTGCACCGTCATGATAACTCCTGGTTGTCAATACGTTGTGCGGCATTTTTAAGGTGAATCAATCACCTATAACTTACCCAGCTTGGTTCGTAAGCGTTTAATGGCCTGGCTGTGCAGCTGGCTCACCCGCGACTCTCCCACCTCCAGAACAGCGCCAATCTCTTTGAGATTAAGCTCTTCCTGGTAATAAAGGGTCAATACCAGCTGTTCGCGTTCAGGCAGAGCTTCAATAGCTTCCATGACGCGCTGGCGTAAATTCCCTTCCATTAAATGGTGTAACGGGTTTTCTTGCTGGTGCTCATCCGTCACCAGCTCGATGCTATCGCCATGCTCTTCTCGCCACTCGTCATAAGAAAAGAGTTGGCTATTATTGGTATCGAGCAACATCTGACGATACTCTTCAACAGCAATGCCAAGACGATCCGCCACTTCGGTTTCCGTTGCGTTGCGTCCCAGTTCCTGTTCCAGCTGCCCCATCGCATGCGCCACTTCGCGTGCGTTGCGGCGAACACTGCGCGGTACCCAGTCACGGCTGCGCAGCTCGTCCAGCATCGCACCACGAATACGCTGAACTGCGTAAGTCGTAAATGCCGTTCCTTGCAGAGCGTCGTATCGGTCAACTGCATTCAATAACCCGATACCGCCCGCCTGTAGCAGATCGTCGAGTTCCACGCTCGCCGGCAAGCGCACCTGGAGGCGCAATGCTTCGTGACGCACCAGCGGGACATAACGCTGCCACAGCGAGTGTTTATCCATTACACCTTCAGCGGTATAGAGTGAATTCACGATAAACAGCCCTGCGTTAGTTGAGTTATCGGCATGATTATCCGATTCTGGAGGGGTTTTAATCGGGAGAATAGTGGGTGAAATGGGGGGTTATTTGGGGTAATAAAGACACCAACAGATTGTAACCCTTTGTTTTATATTGAAGTTGTTATTTTTTAGTATCAATCCTGGCAGCAATTTGTAGCTGACGCGGGATTCCCCCCCCAATAAAAAGGCTCTTTCGTTACGTCTTGCTTTAATATATCTGTTACAACCCTAATGCCAACACACATTTTATTGAAGAAAGACCCGCTTTTTCCAATCCGCTAATTAACGAGAAAAAATGACGGCTATTCGTTCCCTGAGAGGTCTCGCTCATGGTTTATATTAGGCCCAAAGTATTAATTCAGGCATCCTGGCAGTTAAGAAAGCAAGGTTGCGGCGAGACTCAGTCAGCCTTTAGAGCGTTGGGGATAAGATGAAACTAGCAATTTATGGCGCAGGTGGCCTTGGCAGAGAAGTGCTCGAACTCGCACAAGAGATAAACGCTACGGAATCGCGCTGGGATGCTTTGTGTTTGGTCGATGATAATCCCCAATTTGATCAATTAAACAGTTATCCCATTGTTCCCCTAAACGCTCTCATACCCGACGAATGTGAAATAGTTATTGCTGTTGGCGAACCTTCACTGCGCCGCACCCTCGGACAGAGGGCCTTTGAGGGCGGGTTTCGGCTGGCCACGCTTGTCCATCCCAGTGCGCGCCTGAGCCGATCCTGTACCCTCGGAGAAGGATGCGTTATTAGCTATGGTGCATTCATCTCTTGCGACACCGTCATTAGTCGCAATGTGCATCTTCAGCCTAATGCCAGTTTGGGACATGATTGCCATATAGGGCAGGACTCAATTATCTCTTCTTATGCCAATCTTGCTGGTAAATGCAGGATCGGCGAACGCGTCTTTATTGGTATGAACGCCGTTATCCGTGAAGCCACAGCCATTGGTGATGACACTATTATCAGTATGGGGGCCGCCGTTTTTAACGATATCGCACCCACAATGATTGTGATGGGTAATCCAGCGCGGGCGATTCGTCCGAATATAGATAATAAAGTATTTAAGTAGACCCAGTTTTTGGACGCTCAAAAAAGCATGTACTTTTGGACATAATCTGGGCACCTAATACATTTTTAAGTATTAAGAAATTTACTCGCATATTGGAGAAAAATGATGTCAAACCTGGAAACTTACAACCGCATCTTCACTGAAACCTTTGAAGTTTCAGAAGATATTTTGTCTGACTATAAATATCAGGATACACCATCCTGGGACTCAGTTGGTCATATGACCATGATTGCATCACTTGAAGATGCATTTGACATCATGATGGACACGGATGACATTATTGAATTCGCATCCTGGGAAAAAGGCAAAGAGATCCTGAAAAAATACGATGTAGAAATTTAGGGCTAAGTGATGATGCTTCATGAAAAAACGGCTGTGATCACAGGATGCTTACAAGGTATCGGTAAGGCTACGCTGGAAACGTTCGCCCGTTCGGGTGCGACAGTTTTTGCTTGCTGCCAGGTTCCCGAACCAGCCTTTAATGATTTCATCACAGAAATTAGCGAGAAATATCAAGCGGAAATAATTCCACTGTATTTCGACCTGCAGGATAATGATGCAATAAAACATGCCGCAATGACGATTCAGAAGACTAAAAAAAAGATTGATATTTTGGTCAATGTGGCTGGTGCTAATTTTGATGCCAATTTTCAGATGGTAACGCTCGAACAATTGCAAAAAACATTTACTATCAATTTCTTCTCGCAAATCGCTTTCACGCAATATATCGCCCGTATCATGCTTCGCCAGAAAAAGGGCAGCATTATCAATATTTCCAGTATTTCTGCCCTTGACGGAAACCCGGGTCAACTTGCCTATGCCAGCGCAAAAGCAGCGTGGATTGCAGCCACGAAAACACTATCTGCTGAACTCGGCCCACAGGGCGTGCGTGTTAACGCTATCGCACCAGGCGTTATTCGTACAGCAATGACAGCCGCGCTCTCAGAAGAAGTTATGGCACGACAAATGGCGCGTTGCGAATTAAAACGCCCGGGTTTGCCTGAAGAAGTGGCAAATACGTTGCTGTGGTTGGCGTCCGATGCCTCCAGTTATACCACCGGGCAGGTTATCCGCATCGATGGCGGAATGGGTTGAGGAAAGCAGAAATGTTGATGCAAGGTAAAACCGTTTTAATTACTGGCTGCCGCCGTGGCATGGGTCTCTCTATGGTCGAGGTATTTGCTGCCAATGGTGCAAACATTTACGCCCATGCGCGGGAAGCCGATGATGCGTTCATAGAGAAAATGGCTGTCATAGCCGACCGCCATCAGGTTGCGATCTGGCCCGTCAGTTTCGATATGACAGATTATGGCGCAATGAAACTGGCCATAAAAAACATCATGTCCGACAAGCGTCCGCTGGATGCGGTGATCAATAACGCCGGCATCACGTTAAATGGTTTGTTTCAGATGACCAGTGAAGCGCAGCTTCGTGAGCAGTTCGAGGTGAACTTCTTTTCCGTTTATCTTTTCAACCAGTACATCGTCAGAATCATGGTTCGCAATCAGCGCGGCAGCATTGTTAATATTGCCTCGACTGCAGGAGAAGATGGGAACCCGGGAAAATCTGCCTACGGCGCATCAAAAGCAGCGCTCATTGCGATGACAAAATCCATCGCGGCGGAGTTGGGTGAAAAAGGTATTCGCGCCAACTGTATCGCACCCGGCATTACGGATACGGATATGCTGCTGACGATGCCCGCTCACGTCGTAAAAGAAGCAAAAAATAGTGCCGATCTGCGACGCGCAGGTATCCCGGCAGAAATTGCAGAGGCGGCACTGTTCCTCGCAAGCGATCTCTCTTCCTACATTACCGGCCAAACGATTCGTATTGATGGCGGTTTGAAATGATACACACGCACTCAGAAACAGAAAACGCCTCTCGTCGTATTAGAAAACAAATTGTGCGCGTGGCTCATCACGCCCCAAGCGATGGTGTTCATATCTCGCCTGCTCTTTCGATGGTGGATATCCTCAGCGTTCTTTACGGGAATGTAATGCGGTATGAGGCAAACGACATTACCAGCTCACATCGCGATGTTTTTATTCTGAGTAAAGGTCATGCAGCGTTGGGGCTTTATGCCACTCTGTGTGAGTTTGGCATCATGACCCCTGAGCAGCTTAACACTTTCGAGTTGAATGGCTCTGTCCTGCAAGTGCATCCCACTAAGCATCCTGAATACGGCATCGATTTCTCTGGAGGTAGTCTAGCTCAGGGACTTTCCTTTGCTACAGGGCTGGCATTGGGACGCCGTCTTAAGGGCGAAACGTGGCATACTTATGCGTTAGTGGGGGATGGAGAATGCAATGAAGGTGCCATTTGGGAATGTGCGTTCATGGCCGCACATCATAAAGTGGATAACCTGACGCTGATTGTCGATCGTAATGGTTTACAGTCTGATGGACACACTGAAGATGTCATGCGCATGGATCTCGAAGCCCTCTGGCGTGCTTGCCACTGGGAAACCATTGTCTGTGACGGACACGATGTGGGGGCGCTGGTTAACGCTTTTGCACAGCCGCACAACGGCAAACCCAAAGTTATTATCGCCAATACCATCAAGGGTAAGGGCGTGTCCTTCATGGAGAATAACAAAGAGTTTCATCGCAATCGCATTTCTGCACAACAGCTCAACGATGCGCTAGTCGAACTTAATGGGGAACATCATGCTTGAGTTTAAACCCGCCACCATCCGTTCATGGTCAATGCTCGGCTCACGCGGTACCTTTGGCATGGCGCTGTTGGAACTGGCACGCGAACACGAAAATATCGTGGCGCTTTCCGGCGATCTGTGTAAGTCCTCCGGTCTTGACCGCTTTAGTACCACCTGGCCTGAACGCTTTTTTAACGCCGGAATTGCCGAGCAGAATATGGTCGGTGTGGCTGCGGGTCTTGCGGCCAGCGGCTTTATCCCCTTTGTCACTTCGTTCCCCAACTTCCTGACCCTGCGTGCAGCCGAACAGGTACGTTTAAACCTGGGCTATATGCAGGAAAACGTTAAGCTGGTCGGTCTGGCTTCAGGATTAGCAACAGGCATGTTTGGCGCAACTCATCACGGCATTGAAGAACTGGCGATGCTGCGATCCGTTTCTAACATCACTATTTTCTCCCCTGCGGACTGTACGACCACGGTGAAAATGACCCATGCCGCCTTTGAACATAAAGGACCGGTCTACCTGAGGTTAACGGGTGGGATGCGTGCGCCAATCGTCTATAAAGAGGACTTCGAACTGGTGCCAGGCAAAGCCAATACGTTGCGCGAGGGTGTGGATATTGCCATCATCGCCACCGGCAGCATGGTCCACACTTCGCTCACTGCAGCCGGGCATCTCGCGGACCGGGGCGTGCAGGCTACGGTGATTGACATGCACACAATCAAACCTCTGGATGTGGCGACACTTCAACAGCATCTGGATAAAAAACTGCTCGTAACGGTAGAAGAGCACAGCGTGACGGGTGGTTTGGGAAGTGCAGTTGCAGAATTTCTTGCCGGGGAAGAGTGTCGGCCGAAACTGATCATCGTTGGTATTCCTCAGGGTTATCCACACGCAGGAGACTATTCTTGGATGCTTGAGCAAAGTGGGCTCACTGCAGCACAACTGACAGCCCAGATATTAGGTGCATTATAAATCATGGCGTTCTGGCATACTGATAAGGTTTCACCTGACCATCTCGCTCTAGTGGACGATCGAGGACAGACTCTTCGCTGGGGTGAACTCACAGACCGCGTTCAGAAGCTGGCTGAAACTATTCCGCCTCGTACATTGGTCTTTATTTTTTGCAAAAATCAGTGTGACACCATAATTGGTTATCTGGCTTGCCTTAAGCAAAATGCAGTTGCACTGATGCTTGATAGCGAGCTTAACGACGCAATGGTTAAGTCACTCATCGACACCTATCATCCCTCGTATTTATGGCGCGAAGAGCACGGGACTTTCCGCCTGCATGCTACCGGTCTTACACCATTCCAGTTGCATGATGATCTTGCCCTATTGATGACTACCTCAGGATCCACTGGAAGTAGCAAACTGGTGCGATTAAGTCAACGCAACCTGGAAAGTAATGCCACAAGCATTGCTAATTATCTTGCTATCGACTCTAAAGAGCGCGGGCTGGCCAGCCTGCCGCTGAATTACGTTTATGGGTTATCAATCGTCAATAGCCATCTGAAAGCTGGCGCGACGTTGCTTCTGACAAGCGCAAGTGTCATGCAGCGTGAGTTCTGGACATTTGTGCGTGATGAACGTGCCACCTCGCTTGCTGGAGTGCCCTACACCTGGGAAATGCTCAAGAAATTGCGTTTTATGCGCATGGATCTTCCTGATATGCGAACGCTGACCCAGGCTGGCGGAAAATTGGCTCCTGCGCTGGTCAAAGAGTTCACTGATTATGCCGATCAACACGGAAAACGATTTGTGGTGATGTATGGCGCAGCTGAAGCAACATCTCGCATGGCCTGGCTTGCCCCAGAACTGGCGCAACACAAAAGTAGCACCATTGGTACTCCCATCCCCGGCGGCGAATTTATATTGCTTGACGAAAACGGTGACATTATCACTACCCCCGATGTTGACGGAGAGTTGGTCTATAAGGGTGAGAATGTGGCGCTTGGCTACGCAGAGCGTGGTTGCGATCTGGCATTAGGAGATACATTCCAAGGTATTCTGCACACCGGCGATATTGCCCGCGTAGATACCGACGGGTTTTACTCTATCGTTGGCCGTAAAAAGCGTTTCCTTAAAATTTTTGGCAACCGCCTCGGCATGGATGAGATGGAAACGCTACTGAAAACAGCATTCCCGGATCTTAACTGCGCATGCGATGGGCGCGATGATTTAGTCTGTATTTTCATTACAGATGCCGCTTATGAAAGCGCAGTAAAACACTATGCAGCGGCTAAAAGCCAGCTCCATCATTCCGCGTTTCGCGTTATCACACTGGATGAGATACCCAAAAACGCCGCGGGTAAGACGATTTATCCTAAGCTGAAAGATTATGTCCCTTCCGTTTGAAGCAATATTAGCGCAGGCGCCCTACTCGCTTGCACGGGAAGAAAAGCACGCGCTCCAACTGGCCAGGCTGCGCGAGCTTACCGCGCACCATTATGCGCATTGCGAACCTTATCGTCGTATGCTGGATGCACAATCCTTTGACCCCGCTACGCTTAGCGATGTAACCTCATTGCCTTTTCTTCCGGTTTCTCTGTTTAAGACACTGAAATTACAAAGCGTACCGGATAGTGACATTGTAAAGACAATGACCTCATCCGGCACAACCGGACAGCAGGTCTCGCGAATTTATCTGGACAAGGTAACTGCATCCTACCAGCAAAAAACGCTGGTAAAAATTGTCAGTCAATTTACTGGCTCTGGTCGTTTGCCCATGCTGATTATTGACTCTCCTGAAGTGTTAAAAGATCGGCAGCAATTCTCTGCCCGCGGCGCCGGGATTTTAGGCTTCTCGTTATTTGGTAGCGATCGTGCCTGGGCATTAGACGAGAGCATGACGCTGAATTTGCCAGTAATTGAAGCCTTTTTAGAGAAGCATCAAGGTAAGCGGATCCTGCTGTTCGGTTTCACCTTTATGGTCTGGCAGCATTTCTATCAGGAATTAAAAACAAGCTCTCATCAGATTGATCTCAGTAATGCCCTGTTAATTCACGGCGGCGGCTGGAAGAAGCTGCAAAGTGAAGCGGTGACACCCGAGGTCTTTGCTGAAAGTTTAAATGAACTTTTTGCCCTACCGGCGGTACATGATTATTATGGCATGGTCGAACAGACCGGCTGTATTTACATGCAATGTGAGCATGGACATCTGCACACGTCGATTTTCTCGGATGTCATTGTCCGCGATCCGCACGATTTTTCCGTTCTCCCCAACGGCCATTCAGGCATTATCCAGGTAATATCCCTGTTACCCGAATCCTATCCCGGACACGCTTTGCTAACCGAAGATGAAGGCGTCATTCTGGGTGAAGATGACTGTGATTGCGGACGAAAAGGCAAATACATGCGTATTTTAGGACGGTTGAAGAAAGCCGAATTACGGGGGTGTAGCGATACGTATGCAGCACAATCTTAGCGGTCTGGACTTTATTCTGGGGGATGAAACACTCCTGCACAGTATGCCTGAGCAAAAAGCGCTACCACTTTTTGCCCCGGATATTATCGAGTTTCTGGACACTTTTTCCCGCCTCACGTTAGCCGATAATGAAGCGAAAAACTGGCCAGATGTGATCGGCCTGGGTTTCTGGTGTCGCCCCTCATCTATCGCTCGTATGCAGTCTGAAAACCGTTCAGTTGCTCACCGCTATGGACGTGGAGTGGCATTTCATATTGCTCCGGGCAATGTAGCTGTGAATTTTGCCTATTCGCTTATTGTTGGGCTACTAACCGGTAACTCCAATATTGTCCGTTTACCCGGACGCGTTCACCCCCAGACGGCGATAGTGGTACGGTTATTTAATAGTGCGCTCCAAAGCCACCCAATGATGCGGCCAAGAATTATTCTTGTGCGTTATGATCGACAACGGCACATCAATGATGCGCTATCGGCAATATGCGACACACGCATTATCTGGGGTGGCGACAAGACCATAGCTGATTTACGTCAATCTTCACTTTCCCCCCGGGCTCTGGACATTGCCTTCGCCGACCGTTACTCCATCGCGGTGATTAACGCAGATGCTTATCTGGCGCATCCTGAAAAGGAAAAACTTGCGCGGGCATTTTACAATGACACGCTCTTAAACGATCAGAATGCATGTTCTTCTCCGTCTCTTATCGTCTGGTTGGGTGAAAATCAACCGGAGGGGCGAGCCTTGTTCTGGCAAAATTTTGAGGCGCTTGCCGCTGCTCGTTATACGCCTGAGCCCATCTCTGCAGTGAATAAACTGACGCAATTGTACTTGCTTAGTGCTCGTTTTGCTGGCGTGAGAAAAGTGTCCGGGGCACAAAATATCGTCGTGCGCGTGGAACTCTCTGCCCTCGAAAAAGAGACACTCGACTGGCGCGGCAATGGTGGTTTTTTCATGGAGTACGTGGCGCGGTCGCTTGATGAAATCAGTCCGGTTTGTCACTCACGTTGCCAGACAATGGCCACCTTTGGCGTCTCGTCTGATGAGCTGAATAATTGGCTTGCTTCAGGTCTCAGAGGGGTAGACCGTATTGTCTCCCTTGGCCAGACGCTTGATTTTTCTCTGCAATGGGACGGATATGATTTGGTCGCCATGTTGACGCGTGTTATTGCTCGTCCCTCCTCTTTTCCTCACCTTGCGCATAATGCTGGAGAAAATGTTGAAAGCTATACTTGATATGCTCAGTGAAACCCGCAATCACTTCATCGATACGCTGGCGCGGATGCAGACAAACGGTCACCCCATCGTGCTTTGTGGTGCAGGTTATGTCTCGCAAATCACCTGGGATTTTATGCAGCGTCAGGGAATGTCCGTTGATTATGTTGCGATAAGTGAAGCGTGGCTTAAACCCGGGGATGAATTCAATGGCAAACGCATTGTCAGTTTAGAGTCCCTCACGGCTCAGGAATCGCAATATAACTACATTATCGCTATGCAGTTTATCGATGAGCCATTACGCGTAGAGCTTGAACGTAATGCCGGCGTGATCCTCTTTTATGATCCCACCTTTGTGGGAATTAATGCGGGTGAACACTTTACTACGGCGTGGTGTGAAACCCACCAGGACAAGCTTAATGAATTTTATGCAAACCTTACCGACGAGGCGTCGAAAACCACGTTAATTGCGTATCTGAACCAGCGGATAAGCGCGCGCGCAATCTACTACCAAAGTGTCTTTCACCCGGAACATTACTTCCCACATGAGTTGATACGCTTCGGTGCTGAAGAGATCTTTATCGATGGCGGGGCGTATAATGGCGATAGTATCGCCGCTTTTGTAAATGCCCTTGAGCAGCAAAATGTTGCCCCTGCGGCTAAAATTTTCGCATTTGAACCGGACAAAACGACGTTCGCGTTACTGGAACAAAATACGGCTAATTTGCCCCAGTGCGTTTGCATCAATGCGGGAATATGGAATACAAACACCACGCTGCGTTTTAATGCCGGCCAAGCCCTGTCTTCTGCCATAACTGATGCACCTGACGCCGATGAAATTTCGCTTAAAAGTATTGATAACGTCGTTGCTGGCGAGAAAGTTACTTTTATAAAGATGGATATTGAAGGCTCAGAACTTGAGGCATTAAAAGGTGCGCAGGCGACGATAGAAAAACATTATCCGATACTGGCAATTAGTCTTTACCATAAGCCAGTCGATCTCATCACCATTCCACAATTTATTCACCAGATACAGCCTGGCTATCATTTTTATCTGCGTGCTCATCATCCCAGGCTGGCATGTGAATTAGTGCTTTACGCCATTCCTCCACACAGATTACCCACCCATTAATAGAAAAAGGCTTTGATATACAAAGCCTTTTTAAATTATGCAACCTGATGATTTATTAAAGGAATCGTGGCGTAGCGTCGCAGGATATCGATAACTCGCATTTGCTCCTCTATTTGCAGGTCAGGATAAATGGGTAGGCAAAGTATCTGCTCGGCAAGTCGACTGGCGACAGGCAATTTATCGGACGCGGCTGAAGGCAGGTGACTGTACATCGCAAACGAGCTAATGAGCGGATAGAAGTAACGTCGGCAGTAGACATTCTCTGTTTTCAACGCCTCGTAGAGCGCATCCCGACTCAGCGGAAAACTACTGTCAATAAGAATCGGATAATAGGAGTGATTCCATTCAAATCGGTCTGCCGCATCAAAGAACGTTACGCCGGGAATATCCTTCAGCGCTTCACTGTAACGCTTTGAAATCGATGCCCTTTCAAGTAGTGCATTATCAATATATTGCAACTGAAGCAGACCAAATGCCGCTTCCATCTCGTTCATTTTGGCATTAATACCCGGAGCGACAACACGCGTTTCACCGGCGAAACCAAAGTTTTTCAGATAATCAATACGTTGCTTGGTACGGCTGTCGTGACAAATTATAGCCCCGCCCTCAAAGGTGTTAAACACTTTGGTCGCATGAAAGCTTAATACCGACAGATCGCCATGGTTGAGTATACTGGTCCCGCTCTGGCGAACGCCAAAAGCATGGGCCGCATCGTAGATAACTTTTAAACCATAAATATCAGCAATCTGCTGAATCTTATCTACATTGCAAGGGATACCATAGCAATGGACTGGCATAATTGCTGTGGTTTGAGGCGTGATTAATTCTTCAATGCGTTCAGGATCGATATTAAATGTGTGCGGGTCAATATCGACAAATACAGGGGTTAAACCATTCCATAAGAGCGTGTGCGATGTCGCCACGAATGAATACGGCGTAGTGATCACTTCCCCCGTTACACGCAGCGCCTGAAGCGCGGTCAGCAATGCAAGCGTACCATTTGCAAAAAGGCATACGTATTTGACACCCAGATAGCGTGCCAGGGCTTCTTCCAGTTCCTGATGAAATTCACCGCCGTTAGTCAGAATTCGGTTCTGCCAGATTTTTTGAAGATATGGCATGAACTCCTCTAAAGGAGGCATTAAAGGACTTGTGACGAAAATTTTATCGCCCATGTGCAAACCTGAATGTAATGAAGAAGTGATTCATCATAGCGAGCATCGTCACCAGTTTATCGGTAAAATAACCGACATTTTACAGTCTATTTGAACTGACTCCATGCAGATTCCCTGCCATCGTGGAAACAAGGACAGAAAAAGGCATCTGTTTTGCGCCTGATCCTCTAAAAGATATGCGACATTTATCAAGACGATCTTTCACTCTCATTCACACCTGTGCTGACTGGCAGCAAATTCTATAACGTGGAGCATCATGACGATCACATGCCTCATCTGTAACAGCGAAATGAAGTTCTATTTCGAAAAACCCAAGTATCATGCACCTTCAGCGGAAAAATTCACGCAAAAAATGATGCCAGTACAATATTACCAATGTCCTGAATGCGGTTTTTTTAGTTCAAAAACCCATCAGGAACTTTCCCTTGAGGAATGGGAAAAATTCAATACTGATTTTCACCATTACAATGAAAATGGCGGGCGCGAAACGCTGGGCTTCAATCAGCCTCCTTATGCTGAACAGGCGCTGATGATTGAGTTGTTGGCGCGCAATAATATTATCGACGACAGCCGAATTCTTGATTACGCGGCAGGCTACGGTACGCTTAGCCATCTCATCCAGAAGTATTTCAAGCGCAACACCTTTTGCTACGATAAATATGTCCAGAACCCGGACTTTACCTACATAGACGATCCCGATGAAAAAAGCTGGTCGTTAGTCGTCAACTCCGCCATGTTTGAGCACGTGATAACACGTAACGATCTGGATAACGTCAACCGTTTGGTCGATGATGCTGGCAGTTTGTTTATTCATACCGTCGTTGTTGAGAAAGTACCTGAAGATCCAAACTGGTTTTATATCGACGTCCCGGTGCACACATGTGTGCATACCAATAAAAGTATGAGCATTTTGATGGAACAGTGGGGATATCGATCTTCCGTCTATAGCCCTAAGAGCAAATCGTGGGTTTTCCTGCGACAACCTTACAAGGAAGTGAAGCCCATAATTGAACGCATCAACCAAGAGCTTCAAACGACCTGGCTTTTCGGTAAAGATGGATTTCTCGATTACTGGAAATAGTTTTTGCGTTCTAAAAGGCAGGTAGCATGCATTTGCCACCTGCCTTTTCACTAGAAACGTATTATTTAGTCAACAGGTTCATTATCATCCGTTAAAGGTCTGACTTGTAATAATCAACTCGTGGGGTGGTTCTCCACGACAATATATATGCCATGCTTCCCTAAGCGCTTTTTCTAAATTGACAGCAATTTTATTACCTGAATCATTTTCTCTCGGGATTCTGGCACGCATTCCCTGGCGAATGATTGCAAGCTCAGCAATATTGTCACACCAGGCAACGGCTTTATTGATGTAATCCTGTTCATCAACAGCAATAAACTGTTCAAGTTGATAGCCCCCCATAATATCCACACCCTGTAGGCAAGGGATTGTTGGCCCACTCAGAGTAAGGGTCGGCACTCCCATCCATGCACCATGATGAGTCGTTGTCCCACCGGTATAAGGGAAAGTATCCAGTAAAATATCGATTTCATGATGATAAGCGAGATAGTCATCCAGTTCAACTAAGCCTCTGAAAATCAGTTTATCCTGGGAAACTCCTAGTTTCTGCATGCGCTTTGTCATTGCAGCAATCATATCCGCATCCGTCATAAACCCCATCAGCAGTTTTGATTCAGGATTGGCCAGCATGATTTTCGCCCATACGCCAAGCACATGGTCATTAATCTTTTTAGCCCGGTTGAAACTACCAAAGGTGATATACCCATTACGTAGCGCAGGCAGTTCATTTATTTCCGGGCTTTGAGGATGTGGCTCAAAGTGCTTACGCGTCTCGACAAACATGATCTTTTCAGATAGCTGCTCTCTGAGAACCTGTGACTTAATCAGGGTCGTCGGCAATAAAATATAGTCCATTTGACTGATGCCAGTCGTTCCAGGATAACCTATCCAGGTTAATTGGATTGGAGCTGGGCGCAGCGCAAATGCCGGTAGACGATTATACGCCGTATGCCCGGATAAATCGAAGAGTATATCAATTTCATCTTCGGCAATGACATTGGCCAGTTCTATATCACTGAGGGCATCAACCTGACGCCATAACGTCGCGGTATCACGAAAATGCCGATAAACACTGTCTTCATTCATGAAAAGAGTACTATATGCCACTAGATCAAATTTTTCACGATCCAGTGCGTTCCAGGTCGGCAGTAAAAAATTAGCTACGGGATGTTGGCGTAAATCTCCTGAAACGAACCCTATTTTGAGCTTTCTGTCTGGCTCTTTAGTATTTTTTAATACGGGTTTAAACTCGCACCCTTTCGCCCATTCTTCAACCCGATAACCAAACTCAAGATGTTTTCTCAGCAATTCTTCAGGGGATACCGTAGCATCATGGCTCATGACAAACAGTAAGTTACTGAAGTAACCGAAATTGTAATTACTCAGCTCAACGGCTTTTTCCATAAAATAGCGCGCTTCAGCCATTTTATGGTTATCACTAAGTACAATGCCGGTGAGTCCAAGAGAACTTGCCCCCGGATGCTGAAAACGCATAATTTCTCTGCAGCATTTTTCAGCTAAGGCCATATCACCATAGGCATGATGTAGCGAAGCAAGGCTAAGCCAGTAATCGATATTTTTTTTATTCAAACGTAGCAAAGTACGAATAATCTGTCGCGAGCCATAGAATTCGCGTTTACGCTGCAACACAGTGGCAAGATCATAATAAATATCAAGACTCGAGAAATAATAGCCCATCAGTTTACAAAGCGATTCCAGCGCGTCATCCCAGGCGGAGGTCAGCACGCAAGTTTTTGAAAAGCAGCGAAGGACGTGAATATTGTCTGGATTTTTTTTCATTAATCCACGAGTATACTCGCGAGCCTCTTCAGAACGGCCTTTTTGGATAAGGCTATTTGCGCGCTCGTAGATGTCGTCCACGTCCGGGTCGGCTAATTCGGGTTCGGCATTACCTTTCAGAAATATACCACCCTGTTCTCGATCGACACTCAATAATAACAACAGAGAAAGCTGTGATTTTAGTACGTCGAGCATGCCAGCACGTAGAAATACCTGCAGCTGCTTTATCCAGGCCTCGGGAGATCCTGTCAACAAGCCTTTTATTTTTAATGAGGAGTAATGTTCCCAACTCGTTTGACTGGCATTACCCATATCATAACGCAGATAATTCCACTCGGCGGGGGTCAATGCAACCCACTCTCCCCAGAGATTCATCATGCTTAAATTTTGTTCAGGACATTCCGAAGGTAGTAAACCTACCAGAGCTAATTCATCGTTTTGTGCTGTGTTGTATGCCCCAGCAGAGCCACTCCAGAAAAGACCTTCTGCACAGGTCATAAACAGCGTCTTTAACGCCTCCCACACCGTCTCGTTGTAATCCTTATCAGTTTCGGGTGCGCGGCAATTGAGCACGAGCTGTTCAAAACTTAAAGACATAGGCCAGGCATTCCCCAGCAGCTCCATAATTCTGATAATAATGGCATTATCACTACGAATAATCTGGCCGTTATTATTTCTAAATGCGTTAGGCGCTTTTGCAGAATCCAGCTCTACCGGCACAAAGCTTCCTGCCCAATGCAGATTTTTGAGCTGTTCAAGATCAGGGTTAACCGGAGGAGAGGTGAGATTTGCGTGACAGAACAACGTAAAGCGTTCGTCTCGTTGAACGGCATAGTCAAGATACTGCTGCGACATGGTTCGGCTTGCGCCATTGCTGACGGCCCCCAGAAGCTGTTCGATTGTCGGATTAAAGTAGTTTCCGAGTTCCAATTGTGGCAGCACTTCCCCCAGGTAGTGCAGCCCAATTTGTTCAGCCTGTACGTTAAAATGTCCGAGGGTACACGCCCCGTCAGAAGGGCTTAAGTAGGCCAGAATCAGTGTATTATCGTCCATTTCTTCAGCGAGAAGGGCTTCATTTTTCAGCGCCCCCTCTTCCAGCGTGAGCAACATAAAGCTCAGCATGGCGCGGGCTGACGCCAGCAGATCGCTGCCCTCTTCTGCGCGATCAAGATGGAGACGCAACGCTTCACCCAACGTTATGCGCGGTATGCTACCAGGCAGTACCGACCACTTAATGGCGATAACGCCGTTGGCAGATAAATGCGCCTGACACCATGTCAGCAACGCTTCCCGTTCGCTTTTTCCAAGAAAAGCAAAGGTCTGATGAATAATGATGTAATCTAACTCGCCAGGATCCGCGGCGAGCAAATCCCCTAATCCTGCAGCAAACAGTTCAACGTTATGACATCCCAGTTCGGCAGCAAACTTCTGCCCCTTCACGATCGCCTCTTCATCAATATCGATACCCAGAGCGATACTCTCGGGATACGCCCAGGCATGCATAATCAGACGCGTCGCTGAACCACAGCCAATCTCCATTACACGGGCAAAGGCAGGCAGTGGCGTGGTCAGGTGATTAAGCACCGCAGCGGCATGAATGGTCACGGGGCTGATCCGATAATAGGGATACTGTGTCGTCACGTTTTTTCCAGATTCTCTTCTTACGGTCACAGGGCAAATGTTTCAGCGTTGATACGTGCGAATAAGCGACGATTTATATTCCTGGTATGGGCCTGCTGTGTTCCTTGCCACCCAACAGAACGCCTCATCACCCGCCTGGCTATCGAGTATTCCGCTACGCTCGACACGCGCGATCGCCAGACGGTCTTCTGGTGAAAGCGTGTCCAGACATGAAAAGAGTGCGACTTGCTCCAGACCAGGCGCATGATTGCCCCTGGCGAGGTTGGTATGGATGAACGGCACAACGCGGTCGAAATACCGTTGCGCTACGCCCCCGGGTTTTGCGTAAATAAAACCGGCAAAAACCTCTTCCCAGAAAGGTGAGGATTCGGTTTGCAGGAGCAACAGCGCCGTTTCTGGCTCACACCACGGCTTACGCACCAGCACATTAGGGTTAATGGCAATAATGGGAGTGTTAAAAACCTGGAGTGCGTGGTGCAGGAAAACGATGCGACGTGCAGCACGGACTACTGACATGCCTTCATTACGGGTTATTTGTTCATGGCTGGCAGAGAGGTTGAGCTCAGGTAGCTGTTCGCTAAGGGTCATCAGGCTATGTTTAACATCATCATTGCCGTTAATTAGATGCACGTGCACATCAAGAACGTCGCGATTGATCTCATAGAGTGAATAGAGCATCGGCACAGCGTGCTCGAAATAATCCTCGTTGTCGCACGTTACAAGCACCGTTGTTTTGGCAGCTGTGCTTTTTGCTATCCAATAATCATAGGATTGATTTTCCACCGTATGCTCGCTCACGTTAAGCGATCTAAAATCGATGTACGAATCGGGTATGCCCCCCAGCCTGTAGATGCCACAAGTTATCATCAACAGGGCTATAGGGTCTTCGCCGATTAATGCAGCGTCTGCCGTCAGAGCCTGGATAACAACCATCGCCTGGTTGAAATCATTTTCCATTAAACAGATTAACAGCAGGATTTTCAGCACAGGTGCCGAATTGCTGACCAGCGAAAGGTTGTTGTTAATTAAAAATAACGCTGAGCTGATTTCATTGACGCGGAACAGAAGCTGAATGGCGGCGACAAGATAGTGAATGTTGTCATCGGCTTTTAACGCCGACACAACATATTCTGTCAGTTGGGTATTCATCTCTGCAGAAAGAGTCTGTTTTTCGCCAATAATGGACTCATCCAGTGCGGTGTTTGCCAGCACGATAGCACATAGCATGTCTTTTAATGCCGCATCTTTTTCAGCATCCAGCCCCGTTTCAACCGCACGTATCATGGGTTCGAGGGTGGTAATATTGGCGCTCTTAAAGCTGAAGATTTCCGCCACGATGTTAGCGGGCATAACATCTGCTTCGGGGAGATCAATGAATCGGGTAAAGACATTCCGATAAAACTGACGCATGGCCCGGCTACGTGCGAATTCACTCATCTTATAACTCATCGATAAACCGTCGTCAGACGACCGGAAAAGGACATTTTAGGCAGAATAGCACTGCGTTACGGCGGGTGAAGGCAGGAAAACGCTGCTAAATGCAGCCTTATTTTGAAGATTAAAGGTGGGTTTATTTCAGGATAAAAAGTGAAAAAAAAGGCTGCTGTTTCCAGCAACCTTTTTTAAATATTTGGCGTCTATTAACGCAGCAGGGACAGCATAGCCTGCGGAACCTGGTTTGCCTGAGACAGCACAGAAGTACCAGCCTGCTGCAGGATCTGCGCGCGAGACATGTTAGAAACTTCAGTTGCGTAGTCAGCGTCCTGGATACGGGACTGAGCAGCAGACAGGTTAGTGATAGAGTTGTTCAGGTTGTTGATGGTAGATTCGAAACGGTTCTGAATCGCACCCATGTTTGAACGCGCGGTATCAATTTTGGAGATAGCGTTGTCTGCAGCAGTGATGAACGCTTTTGCAGTGCTGTTATCAGTGATAGTACCGGTCAGTCCAGAGTCGAGGCTGGTTGCTTTTGCGTTGATCAGTGCGCCAGTGGTGATAGCGATGCTATCAGTTGCGCCAGTACCTGCGCCAACCTGGATGTTCAGGGAAGCTGTCTGGCTACCGTCCAGCAGTTTTTTGCCGTTGAAGTTAGCAGCGCCAGCGATACGATCGATTTCACCCAGGCGCTGAGTGATTTCAGTGCTGATTGAGGTGTAGTCAGTAGTACCGTTAGTGTCGTTCGCAGCCTGAACAGCCAGCTCACGGATACGCTGTAAGTTGGAGTTGATCTCGTTCAGGTTACCTTCAGCGGTCTGAACCAGAGAGATACCGTCGTTAGCGTTACGTGCAGCCTGAGTCATCCCTTTGATCTGAGAGTTCATGCGGTTTGCAATTGCCTGACCAGCAGCGTCATCTTTAGAGCTGTTGATACGCAGACCGGAAGACAGACGCTCGATAGCGGTGCCCAGAGAAGACTGAGATTTGTTCAGGTTGTTCTGAGTGGTCAGGGACAACAGGTTAGTATTGATAACTGCCATAATTTTAATTCCTTCAAAAATGGTTTCTAGGGTCGGTGCCTAACACTCACGGCGTCTCTCACCGTCAACAAGGTTATCGACGCCCTTGCAGCAGACTTTAGAAAATATCGAAGAAAAAAATTAACCTTTTGTTTTATATATATTTATTTAGCGAAATGGCACATGGAATACCCAAGAGTTGTAAAATTATAAGGCCAATTGCTTCTTTTTTACCCTCCTCAAAAACGTCATGTCAGACGTTAAAAGCGAGAAAATGAACGCTTATTACGCGATTATTTTTTAAAACTCGCCGTAAACTTTTTGCAAGATGGGCCGATAAACGACTGAAACATCCATTGAAAAGGAACATTACATGGCGACTATCAGTAATCTCGGGGTGGGCGTGCCCGGCCTGTCGGATCTGTACGATAAGCTGCAGGCAGCAGAAGAGACTAAATTAACAGCGATTGCCAAACAAAAGACCACTTACGACGCGCAAATCACCGGTTACGGAAAATTACAAAGCGCCCTGACTACCCTGCAAACCGCAGCAGCAAAGCTGGCAAAGACGGATACCTGGAACTCTACGTCCGTTTCAAGCACCAACACAGCATTCTCCGCTATCAGTACCTCCAGCGCTAACGTTGGCGACGTTACTATTAATGTCAGTAAGATCGCGAAAGGCCAGGTTCTGACGACAGCTCCCGGCACCATTGACAGCAATACAAAGCAGTTAGGCGGGACAACGGGCTCCAATAGCCGAACCATTACCATCACCCAGGCAGGAGCCGACAGCAAACCGCTGACGGTAACGCTCGCCGATGGCGATACTTCACTGAACGGGATTGCGAAAGCTATCAATGCGGCCAACGGCAACGTATCAGCAAGCGTGGTGAAAGCCGATAACGGCGACTACCGTCTGATGCTGACCTCAAAAACCACGGGTACCGATTCCGATATGACGGTGACGGTGGCGGGAGACGATACGCTAAACGCCGTTATCGGAAGCGCCGCACTAAATGTGCAGGTTAAGTCGCAAAATGCCGTCATTAACGTGAACGGTATTCAAATAGTTCGCCAGAGCAATACCATCACTGACGCGCTGCCTGGCGTAACATTAACTCTGAAAGCCCCGAGCACAGCAGATGAAACGCTGACGATAGCCCGCTCAACCGACGATAACAAAAAAGCCATTACGGAATGGGTCAATGCCTATAACTCTCTGCAGTCTACCATTGCTGCGCTGACCAAATACGAGCCGCCAGCAGTGGGTGCAACCGCCCAGTCCTCGAACAACGGCGTGTTAATGGGTGACAGTACTATCCGTGGAGTACAATCCGATCTTCGTGCTTTATTGACCAATGTACAGAGTGGCTCCTATGCCATTATGGCTCAACTTGGCATCACCCAGGACCCGGTCAAAGGCGCAGACGGCGCGATTGGCAACCTAAAAATTGATGATAAAAAATTAACCAAGATTCTCACCGACGATCCGGCTGGCGTTCAGGCCTATTTTGTGGGTGACGGAAAAAAAACCGGTTTCGCCACACAGATGAATAACACCTTGACCGATATGCTGAGCACCTCTATCGGTAAAGAAGGTGTGATTCAGAATGCGAAGGACGGTATTAACGCCACACTCAAATCCATCGGCAAACGTTACGACGCGATGGAGTTGACCATTGAAGCCACGATGGCGCGTTATAAAAAGCAATTTAACGATTTGGATAAGCTGGTCACTAAATTCAATGGTACGGCCACTTATTTGACCCAACAGTTCAGCAGTAAGTAAGAAAGGAACCGATATGTATAGCAAATCTGGTGTACAAGCCTATCAGCAGGTAGGTCTTGAATCTGCTGTCTTGAGTGCCAGCCCGCACCAGTTGGTTGTCATGTTGTTCGACGGTATCCATAGCGCGCTTATTAGGGCGCGCCTTTTCCTTGAGCAAGGGGACATCCCGGCAAAAGGAGAGGCCCTGTCTAAGGCCATTAATATTATCGAAAATGGCCTTAAGGCTGGTTTAAATATGGATGTGGGAGGAGAACTCCCCCGCAATCTTTCTGCACTTTACGACTATATGGTACGCCGTTTGTTACATGCCAACCTGCGCAATGACATCGAGGCCATTACCGAAGTCGAGGCTCTGCTGCTCAATATTTCCGACGCCTGGAAGCAAATCGGCCCGGGTTATTCTCCCAAGCAGGATTAACTGTAATGAACGACTTCAGCTTATCCCTAAAAAAGTGGCATGCCCTTAATGCGCTTAGCAATACCATGCTAGGCCTTGCTCAATCCGGGAAATGGGATGAGCTAATTGACCAGGAGGTGGCATACGTTTCGCTGGTAGAAGAGATCAGCACGACGCCTTTTCCGCCCAACAGTAAGACTGTTCAGGACCAGGCAATGGTGATACTGAATCAGGTGCTTCAGAATGAAATCATTCTTAAAGAGTTGCTACAGGAAAGGATGAGTGAGCTGAGCGGCCTTATTGCGCAAACCAACAAGCAAAAAAACGTAAACGTCACCTACGGTAGGCTTTCTGGCAACATTTTATTTCCCGGAGAGATGAATCAATAATACACATTAGCGATTCATCAACCATACTCCAGAAGTCTGCCAATGGCTTCTGGAGCAAGGATGATGAAAAACCCCACCCTGTTACAATGTTTTCACTGGTACTACCCTGCTGGCGGTGAATTGTGGCGAGAGGTCACGGCGTTAGCCCCCAATCTTAACGAAATCGGCATTAACATGATCTGGCTCCCGCCCGCCTATAAAGGCGCGTCAGGCGGGTATTCTGTCGGCTATGACTCCTATGACCTGTTCGATCTGGGCGAGTTTGACCAGAAAGGCAGTATCGCCACGAAATACGGTGACAAAGCGCAGCTGCTGGAAGCCATCGACGCCCTCAAGCGCAACGACATTGCCGTGCTGCTGGACGTGGTGGTGAACCACAAAATGGGTGCCGATGAAAAAGAGCCCGTCCGCGTTCAGCGCGTGAACGAGCAGGATCGCACGCAGATCGACGATGAGGTCATCGAGTGCGAAGCCTGGACCCGCTACACCTTCCCTGCCCGCGCCGGGCAATATTCCCAGTTTATCTGGGACTACAAATGCTTCAGCGGCGTCGACCACATTGAAAACCCTGATGAAGACGGCATTTTTAAAATCGTCAACGACTACACCGGCGAAGGCTGGAACGATCAGGTTGATGATGAGATGGGTAACTTCGATTATCTGATGGGCGAAAATATCGACTTTCGCAATCACGCCGTCACCGAGGAGATCAAATACTGGGCCCGCTGGGTCATGGAACAGACGCGTTGCGACGGCTTTCGCCTGGACGCCGTCAAGCATATTCCCGCCTGGTTCTACAAAGAGTGGATTGAGCACGTCCAGGAGGTCGCCGACCAGCCGCTGTTTATCGTGGCGGAATACTGGTCCCATGAGGTGGATAAACTTCAGGCCTATATCGACCAGGTCGAAGGCAAAACCATGCTGTTTGATGCCCCCCTGCAGATGAAATTCCACGAGGCTTCACGTCAGGGCCGGGATTACGACATGAGCCAAATCTTTACCGGCACGCTGGTGGAAGCCGATCCGTTTCATGCGGTCACCCTCGTCGCAAACCATGACACCCAGCCTTTGCAGGCGCTGGAAGCACCGGTCGAAGCCTGGTTTAAACCGCTGGCGTATGCGCTGATCCTGCTGCGGGAAAATGGCGTGCCGAGCGTCTTTTATCCTGACCTCTTTGGCGCCAGCTATGACGATACGGGTGGAGACGATGAAACGTACCATATTGATATGCCTGTGATTGAGCAGCTCCACGAGCTGATCCTCGCGCGCCAGCGTTTTGCCCACGGCGTGCAGACGCTCTTTTTTGACCATCCTAACTGCATCGCCTTCAGCCGCAGCGGCACGGAAGACGATCCCGGCTGCGTGGTGGTCATGTCAAACGGGGACGACGGCGAGAAGGTAATTTGCCTGGGGGAAAACTACGGCAACAAAACGTGGCGTGATTTTCTCGGCAATCGCGAAGAAACGGTCACCACGGCGGCGGATGGCGAAGGAACGTTTACCTGCAAAGGCGGAAGCGTGAGCGTGTGGGTAATTGAGGATGCGTTGTAGAAACAATGCGGGTGGCGGCTTCGCCTTACCCGGCCTACGGGAAGGCACTTTTGTAGGCCGGGTAAGCGTCAGCGCCACCCGGCAACAAACGGCTACGGTAGTTTACTCTCCAGCGGATGCTTGCTCAGGTAATCGGCACACTCAACCGTTGGGAGATCGACCTTCTGCAGCTCCAGCCCGTCGTACTCAAGCGTCGAGCCATCGCGCTCCAGCGGATAGATATCCAGCTTGCGCGTCACGTTGTAATAACTGTCTGAACGCAGCATGATTTTACCCGGCACGGCAATCACGCGCTGCCACTGACGGCAGTCCAGCGTATCGCCCTCTTCCGTCACCACCAGCGTGGCAATCGCTTCAGGGCTGACCATTTTGCTCTGCGGCCCTTTTGACTGCCAGTATCCCGCCAGATGCGCCGGGACAGGATGCTTGATCACCTCTTTATAATTATCGACCTGAACGCACCCGGTCAGTGCCAGCAGCGCGCCAGCAATTGCTATTTTTTTCATCATCTTTCCTGCATTCGAAGAAAAAAATATTGTGGCATTAAAGCGCTGTGGCTGCCAGCGAAGATCGACAGGTCTTAGACCTGCATCCCCATGACCTCTTGATAAGCCGACACCAGCTTGTTACGCACCTGGATCCCCATCTGCAGGGAAACCGAGGCTTTTTGCAAATCGGTCATCACATCATTCAGCGCCACGCCCGGCTCGCCGAGGGTGAACTTCTCTGCCTGCGTGCGCGCTGCGGTCTGGGTATCACTGATACGGTCAAGAGCGGCATGCAGTTGCCCTGCAAAGCTGATGCTCGGCTGCTGATCTGCCACATTCTGATTACGGGCCGTCATCGCCGTTGCCTGCAGCTGACTGATTACCCCTTCAATGCCCTGTATAGCCATGACTCTCCCCTGGATGGTTTTTTACGCGGTCAAGACTAACAGCTTGTCAATAAGATAATGGCGGTAAATAGCATGAAAAAACCAGGTTATTTGACGCATAGAAAATCACGAATCATCAAATAATGGCAGGGCCATCAATATGGAACATTTGTCGTGTTTGCCGACCCGGGAGTCAGTTTTGTTTCTCTACACGAATAACGTAAACCACCAGGATTTAAGAGGTGCGCAATGAGTGCAACAGCATCGACAGCGCCGCAGAATAAATCACTCGAGTGGATGAACCGCCTTCGCGCGAATCCTAAAATCCCGTTGATCGTGGCAGGCGCTGCCGCAATTGCGATCCTTGTAGCGATGGTCCTGTGGGCGAAAAGCCCTGATTACCGGACGCTCTACAGTAACCTTTCCGATCAGGATGGCGGCGCCATCGTCACCCAGCTGACCCAGATGAACATCCCTTATCGCTTTGCCGATAATGGCGGTGCGCTGGAGGTCCCGGCAGATAAGGTGCATGAACTGCGTCTGCGTCTGGCCCAGCAGGGGCTGCCGAAGGGCGGCGCGGTAGGCTTTGAGCTGCTGGATCAGGAAAAATTCGGTATCAGCCAGTTCAGCGAGCAGGTGAACTACCAGCGTGCGCTGGAAGGTGAGCTGGCCCGCACCATTGAAACATTAGGCCCGGTGAAGAGTGCCCGCGTGCACCTGGCGATGCCAAAACCTTCCTTATTTGTCCGCGAACAGAAATCACCTTCGGCTTCCGTGACCGTGAACCTTGAGCCAGGCCGCGCGCTGGACGAAGGGCAAATCAGCGCGGTGACGCATCTCGTCTCCAGCGCCGTGGCCGGTCTGCCGCCGGGTAACGTGACGCTGGTTGACCAGAGCGGTCACCTGCTGACGCAATCCAATACCGCCGGTCGCGATCTGAATGACGCGCAGCTGAAATATGCCGCCGATGTGGAAAGCCGTCTCCAGCGCCGTATCGAAGCGATCCTGGGTCCGGTGGTGGGCAACAGCAACGTGCACGCGCAGGTCACCGCGCAGATCGACTTCTCGAATAAAGAACAAACCGAAGAGCAGTACAGCCCGAACGGCGATGCGGCGCAGGCGGTTATGCGTTCGCGCCAGATCAACACCAGCGAGCAGATTGGCGGCGCAAACCCGGGCGGCGTGCCGGGCGCGCTGTCTAACCAGCCTGCCCCGGCTAATGCGGCGCCGATCTCTACGCCGCCGGCCAATCAGCAGAACGGCCAGCAGAATAACCAGCAGACCACCTCAACGGCGACGAACAGCGGTCCACGAAACAGCAGCCGTAACGAAACCACGAACTACGAAGTGGATAGAACGATTCGCCACACTAAACTGAACGTGGGCGATATTCAGCGTCTCTCCGTTGCGGTAGTGGTGAACTACAAAACGCTGGCGGATGGCAAACCGTTGCCGTTGACCGCCGAGCAGATGAAGCAGATTGAAAACCTGACCCGTGAAGCGATGGGTTACTCCGAGAAGCGCGGCGATACCCTCAACGTGGTGAACTCACCGTTCAACTCGGTGGAAGAGACC
Organism: Enterobacter sp. fkY84-1; assembly: GCF_052974705.1. Classification (NCBI taxonomy): domain Bacteria; kingdom Pseudomonadati; phylum Pseudomonadota; class Gammaproteobacteria; order Enterobacterales; family Enterobacteriaceae; genus Enterobacter; species Enterobacter sp. fkY84-1. The sequence continues at coordinate 2,957,454 of NZ_CP169393.1, forward strand.
GGCGGTGAACTGCCGTTCTGGCAACAGCAGGCGTTTATCGACCAGCTGATGTCCGCAGGACGCTGGCTGCTGGTGCTGATTGTCGCGTGGCTGCTGTGGCGCAAGGGCGTTCGTCCTCAGCTCCAGCGCCGTGCTGAAGCCGAAAAAGCGGCTCGCGAGCAGATGAATGCGCGTCAGGAAACGGAAGAAGCGGTTGAAGTGCGCCTCAGCAAAGATGAACAGATGCAGCAGCGCCGCGCTAACCAGCGCATGGGTGCCGAGGTGATGAGCCAGCGCATTCGCGAAATGTCAGATAACGATCCGCGCGTCGTGGCGCTGGTCATCCGTCAGTGGATGGGTAACGAACATGAGTAATACGCTTACGGGCACCGATAAAAGCGTCATCCTGCTGATGACCATTGGCGAAGATCGCGCGGCAGAGGTGTTTAAACACCTCTCCCAGCGGGAAGTGCAAATTCTCAGTGCGGCGATGGCCAACGTGCGTCAAATCTCCAACAAGCAGCTGACCGAAGTGCTGTCGGAGTTTGAGCAGGAAGCCGAACAGTTTGCCGCGCTGAACGTCAACGCCAACGACTACCTGCGTTCCGTGCTGGTCAAGGCGCTGGGCGAAGAGCGTGCCGCCAGCCTGCTGGAAGACATTCTGGAAACGCGCGATACCGCCAGCGGTATCGAAACGCTTAACTTTATGGAACCGCAGAGTGCCGCCGACCTTATTCGCGACGAGCACCCGCAGATTATCGCCACCATCCTTGTCCACCTCAAACGCGGTCAGGCGGCCGATATTCTGGCGCTGTTCGAAGAGCGTCTGCGTCACGATGTGATGCTGCGTATCGCCACCTTCGGCGGCGTTCAGCCTGCCGCGCTGGCGGAGCTGACCGAGGTGCTGAACAACCTGCTCGACGGCCAGAACCTCAAGCGCAGCAAAATGGGCGGCGTGAGAACGGCGGCGGAAATCATCAACCTGATGAAAACGCAGCAGGAAGAGGCCGTCATTACGGCGGTTCGCGAATTCGACGGCGAGCTGGCACAGAAAATCATCGACGAGATGTTCCTGTTCGAAAACCTCGTCGAAGTGGACGACCGCAGCATCCAGCGCCTGCTCCAGGAAGTGGATTCCGAGTCGCTGCTTATCGCCCTCAAAGGCGCCGAGCAGCCGCTGCGCGAGAAGTTCCTGCGCAACATGTCTCAGCGTGCGGCCGATATCCTGCGCGACGACCTTGCCAACCGTGGCCCGGTTCGTCTGTCTCAGGTGGAAAACGAACAGAAAGCCATTCTGCTTATCGTTCGTCGTCTGGCGGAAACCGGCGAGATGGTGATTGGCAGCGGAGACGACACCTATGTCTAATGAGCTGCCGTGGAAGCGCTGGACGCCGGACGATCTGGCCCCTCCCCTCTCCGAGTTCACGCCAGCCGCGATCCCGACCGAGGCGCTTGACCCGGACGTCGAGCAGCCCGAGCTGAGCGAAGAGGAGCAGCAGGCGCAAATGCTGGCTCAGCTGCAAATGCAGGCGCACGAGCAGGGCTACAATGCCGGTCTGAACGAAGGTCGGCAGAAAGGCCACGAGCTGGGGTATCAGGAAGGCCTGGCGAAAGGGTTAGAGCACGGTATCGATCAGGCGCGCCAGCAGCAGGCGCCGATCCATGCCCGCATGCAGCAGCTGGTCAGCGAGTTTCAGCACACGCTGGACGCGCTGGACAGCGTGATTGCCTCGCGACTGATGCAGATGGCGCTGGAAGCCGCGCGTCAGGTGATCGGCCAGACGCCCGTCGTGGATAACACAGCGCTGATCAAACAAATTCAGGGCCTGCTGCAGCAGGAGCCGCTGTTCAGCGGTAAGCCGCAGCTGCGCGTCCATCCGGACGACCTGCAGCGCGTGGAAGAGAGCCTGGGCGCGACGCTAAACCTGCACGGCTGGCGTCTGCGCGGCGATCCGTCGTTACATCACGGCGGCTGCAAAGTCTCAGCCGATGAAGGCGATCTGGATGCCAGCGTCGCCACCCGCTGGCAGGAACTGTGCCGCCTGGCGGCACCGGGAGTCGTCTGATGACCGCACGCCTCACCCGCTGGCTCACCACGCTCGACAATTTTGAGACGAAGATGGCGCAACTGCCCTCTGTTCGTCGTTATGGGCGACTGACGCGCGCCACCGGTCTGGTACTGGAGGCCACCGGCCTGCAGCTGCCGCTGGGCGCGACCTGCGTGATCGAGCGTCAGGACGGTCTGGAAACGCGTGAAGTGGAAAGCGAAGTGGTCGGGTTCAACGGCCAGCGCCTGTTCCTGATGCCGCTTGAAGAGGTGGAAGGCATTCTGCCCGGCGCGCGCGTGTATGCCAAAAACACCTCTGGCGATGGGCTGCAAAGCGGGAAGCAGTTGCCGCTTGGTCCTGCCCTGCTGGGGCGCGTGCTGGACGGCAGCGGGAAGCCGCTCGACGGGCTACCCTCGCCGGACACCACTGAAACCGGCGCATTAATCACCCAGCCGTTTAACCCCCTGCAGCGAACCCCTATCGAGCATGTGCTCGATACCGGCGTACGCCCGATTAACGCCCTGCTGACCGTGGGACGCGGACAACGTATGGGCCTGTTCGCCGGGTCAGGCGTGGGTAAATCCGTTCTGCTCGGCATGATGGCGCGCTATACCCAGGCGGACGTTATCGTTGTGGGCCTGATCGGCGAACGTGGTCGCGAAGTTAAAGATTTCATTGAAAACATTCTGGGTGCGGAAGGCCGTGCCCGCTCGGTGGTCATTGCCGCACCGGCGGACGTGTCACCGTTACTGCGTATGCAGGGGGCAGCATATGCCACCCGCATCGCCGAAGATTTTCGTGACCGCGGCAAGCACGTGCTGCTGATCATGGATTCGCTGACCCGCTACGCGATGGCGCAGCGTGAAATTGCGCTGGCTATCGGTGAGCCACCGGCGACCAAAGGCTACCCGCCTTCGGTCTTCGCCAAACTCCCTGCCCTGGTGGAACGTGCGGGGAACGGCATCAGCGGCGGCGGCTCCATCACCGCATTCTATACGGTGCTGACCGAAGGCGATGACCAGCAGGATCCGATTGCCGACTCCGCGCGCGCGATCCTTGACGGGCATATTGTGCTGTCGCGTCGTCTCGCCGAAGCCGGACACTATCCGGCAATTGATATTGAAGCCTCTATCAGCCGCGCAATGACGGCGCTGATAACCGAGAAGCACTACGCCCGCGTGCGTAACTTTAAACAACTCCTCTCCAGCTTCCAGCGCAACCGCGATCTGGTCAGCGTGGGGGCGTATGCCAAAGGCAGCGACCCGATGCTCGACAAAGCGATTACCTTGTGGCCGCAGCTGGAGGCATTTTTGCAACAAGGCATTTTTGAACGTGCCAACTGGGAAGATTCAATTCAGGCACTGGAGCTGATTTTCCCGCAGGTGTAACACAGGTGGAGGGCGAAGGTCATGGCGCAAAACAGCGCGTTATCAACGCTGAAAGATCTGGCTGAAAAAGAAGTTGATGATGCCGCATTGCAGCTTGGAGCAATGCGACGCGGGTGCCAGCAGGCTGAAGAACAGTTGAAGATGTTAATCGACTATCAGCATGAATATCGCACCAACCTCAATACCGATATGACACAGGGCATTGGAAGCCAGCGCTGGATTAACTATCAGCAGTTTATCCAGACGCTGGAGAAGGCGATAGATCAGCATCGCCAGCAGCTTCACCAGTGGACCCAGAAAGTCGATACCGCGCTGAATTTCTGGCGCGAGAAGAAGCAGCGACTGCAGGCCTGGCAGACCTTACAGGACCGACAGATTGCGGCAACGACCCTGGCGGAAAACCGTCTGGATCAGAAAAAAATGGATGAGTTTGCCCAGCGCGCATCAATGAGGAAACCGGAATGATCACACTGCAACAACTGCTGATGAGCGACAGCGACCTGTCAGGCGGTACGCAGACGGGGAAAGGCACCGACGGTGCACAGGACTTTCTCGCGCTGCTCGCGGGCGCCCTGTCGGACGCGACGGGCAAGGGCAAAGATGCGCCACTGACCCTGGCTGACCTGAAAGCCGCCGGCAGCAAGCTGTCCCACGTTGCTCAGGACGCCAAAGGGGATACCACCCTGCAGGCCAAAATTGCCGACCTGCTCTCGCGCCAAACCGCGCTGAATGGCGATGAAACGGCGCCCGTCACCTCGCTTGATACGCTGGTTTCCGGACTGGTGCCGCTGTCTAAAGGTGACGCACTGAAGACGATCAATGCCGCGAACAGCAAAGATGACGGTAAAAGCGAGCTGAGCGAAGAGGAGCTGGCCGGATTGAGCGCCCTGATGGCGATGCTGCCGCACCAGCAAACTACCGCCTCTCGCGTAGCTGGCAGTGACGGCGTTTCCGCCACCGCAACGCTGAGTACAGCGGCGCTTGCGCAAAACGGCGCGGGCCAACCGTCCCTGAACGCGCTTCCGGGAAGCCATGATAAAGCGCAGAGTGCTGCGCCTTATCAGAGCCAGACGAAAAACAGCGACCCGGCCCTGTCGGGCAACGCGCAGGCGACGCCGGTCGTGGTCGCAACCGCAGAGAAGCAGGAGCTCGCCAGCGCCTCCTCTTCATCATCGCCGACGGCTACCCTGGCACCGATTATGTCCAGCCATGCAACCAGTCAGACGGCCGCCACCGTTGCTCCCGCGCCGGTGTTAAGCCAGCCTCTGGGCACGCATGAATGGCAGCAGTCCCTGAGCCAGCACATCACTCTGTTCACCAAACAGGGCCAGCAGACGGCCGAGCTGCGTCTGCACCCGGAAGATCTGGGTCAGGTACAAATTTCGCTTAAGCTTGATGATAACCAGGCGCAGTTGCAGATGGTCTCTGCGCACAGCCATGTCCGCGCGGCGCTGGAAGCCGCGCTGCCGGTACTGCGAACCTCGCTGGCAGAAAACGGCATTCAGCTTGCGCAGAGCAGCGTCAGCAGCGAGAGCTTTGCCGGGCAGCAGCAGTCCTCATCCCAGCAGCAGCACCAGGCTTCGCGTTCCGGCAACACCGGCGGTTTTAATGAAGAGAGCGATGAACTACTGCCCGTTCCTGCCGCCCTGCAATCCGCCGCGCGCGGTAACAGTGCCGTAGACATCTTCGCCTAAACGCCAGAGGTAGCGTGATTATCCCCGTCTTTTCCACGCTTTGACGACAGCAGGACACGGGATAATCACCTTATTAAGCTGTACCGAAACAGGAAGCTCGTATCAGATGACTGACTCCGCTATCACCAAAAAAAGTAAGCGTTCCATCTGGATCCCGCTGCTGGTGTTGATCACGCTCGCCGCCTGCGCTACCGCGGGCTATAGTTACTGGCGTATGCAGCAGGAACCTTCGACCGCTGCGGCCAAAGCCGAACCTGCACCGCCACCGGCGCCGGTATTTTTCCCTCTGGACACCTTCACCGTGAATCTCGGTGACGCGGATCGTGTGCTGTACGTCGGTATTACGCTGCGCCTGAAGGATGAAGCCACGCGCGCGCGTCTGAATGATTATCTTCCGGAGGTGCGTAGCCGCCTTCTGCTGCTGTTCTCTCGTCAGGACGCTTCGGCGCTGGCCACCGATGTGGGTAAGCAAAAGCTGGTCGACGCCATTAAACAAACGCTGGCGACCCCGCTGGTAAACGGCCAACCTAAGCAGGAAGTCACTGACGTTCTGTATACAGCCTTCATTCTGCGGTAACGACATGGGCGACAGTATTCTTTCTCAGGCAGAAATCGATGCGCTGCTCAACGGCGACAGCGATAAAAGTGATGATCCGCAACCGGGTATCGGCGGCGATAGCGATATTCGTCCCTATGACCCGAATACCCAGCGTCGCGTGGTACGTGAACGTCTGCAGGCGCTGGAGATCATTAACGAACGTTTTGCACGTCAGTTCCGTATGGGGCTGTTTAACCTGCTGCGTCGTAGCCCGGATATCACGGTCGGTGCGATCCGCATTCAGCCGTATCATGAGTTTGCCCGCAACCTGCCGGTGCCAACCAACCTTAACCTGATTCATCTGAAGCCGCTGCGCGGTACCGGTCTGGTGGTGTTTTCCCCAAGCCTGGTGTTCATTGCGGTGGATAACCTGTTCGGCGGCGACGGGCGTTTCCCGACCAAAGTAGAAGGTCGTGAATTCACCCACACCGAACAGCGCGTCATTAACCGCATGCTGAAGCTGGCGCTGGAGTCCTACAGCGACGCGTGGAAAGCGATTAACCCGCTGGAAGTGGAGTACGTCCGTTCTGAGATGCAGGTGAAATTTACCAATATCACCACCTCCCCGAACGATATCGTCGTTAACACCCCGTTCCACGTGGAGATCGGTAACCTGACCGGCGAGTTCAACATCTGCCTGCCGTTCAGCATGATCGAACCGCTGCGCGAGCTGCTGGTTAACCCGCCGCTGGAGAACTCCCGCAACGAAGACCAGAACTGGCGTGAAAACCTGGTCCGCCAGGTCCAGCATTCGCAGCTTGAGCTGGTGGCGAGCTTCGCCGATATCCCGCTGCGGTTATCTCAGATCCTGAAATTACAACCCGGTGATGTTTTGCCGATAGAAAAACCCGACCGCATTATTGCCCATGTGGATGGTGTCCCCGTGCTGACAAGCCAGTACGGCACGATTAACGGTCAGTATGCGTTACGCGTTGAGCACTTGATCAACCCGATTTTGAATTCGCTGAATGAGGAACAGCCCAAATGAGTGACATGAACAATCCGTCCGATGAAAACAGCGGAGCACTGGACGATCTGTGGGCTGACGCGTTAAACGAGCAAAAAGCGACCCCGGCCAAAAGCGCAGCGGATGCCGTATTCCAGCAGCTCGGCGGCGGTGACGTCAGCGGCACGCTGCAGGACATCGACCTGATTATGGATATCCCGGTTAAGCTGACCGTTGAACTGGGACGCACCCGTATGACCATTAAAGAGCTGCTGCGCCTGACGCAGGGTTCCGTGGTGGCCCTTGACGGCCTGGCCGGTGAGCCGCTGGATATTCTGATCAACGGCTATCTGATTGCTCAGGGTGAAGTGGTGGTGGTAGCCGATAAATACGGCGTACGTATCACCGACATCATTACCCCGTCTGAACGTATGCGTCGTCTGAGCCGTTAAGCATGAAAACCCAGGCAACACTATCGCAACCTTCTGCCGTTCCCAGCTCACCTCTGCTCCAGGTGAGCGGGGCGTTGTTCGGTATTATTGCCTTTATTCTTATCGCCGCCTGGCTGGCGAAGCGCTTTGGCCTGGCGGGGAAAACCGCCGGTGCCCGCGGGCTGAAGGTCAGCGCCAGCACCACGCTGGGGCCGCGTGAACGCGTGGTCATCGTCGAGGTGGACGATGCGCGCCTGGTCCTGGGCGTCACGGCGTCAAACATCAGCGTGTTACATAAACTGCCCCCCGCCCCTGTTGTGGTGGACGAGCGTGCAGAGGCCCCTGCGGATTTCCAGTCCGTGATGAAGAGTTTGCTTAAGCGTTCCGGGAGATCCTGATGCGCCGTTTGTTATCCCTGACGCTTGCGGGCGTTGGCCTGTTTGCTCCCGCGGTCTATGCGCAACTGCCCGGTCTGGTTTCTACCCCGCTCGCGGGCGGCGGCCAAAGCTGGTCGCTTCCGGTTCAGACGCTGGTGTTCATCACCTCGCTGACGTTTATTCCGGCTATCCTGCTGATGATGACCAGCTTCACCCGCATCATCATCGTTTTTGGTCTGCTGCGAAACGCGCTCGGCACCCCTTCCGCTCCGCCAAACCAGGTTCTGCTCGGGCTGGCGCTGTTTTTGACCTTTTTCATTATGTCGCCGGTGATCGATAAGATTTACACCGACGCCTACCAGCCGTTCAGCGAAGATAAAATCTCCATGCAGGAGGCGCTGGATAAAGGCGCGCAGCCGCTGCGGGAATTTATGCTGCGCCAGACGCGTGAAGCCGACCTGGCCCTCTTTGCCCGCCTGTCCAACACCGGCGAGCTGCAGGGACCGGAAGCGGTACCCATGCGTATTCTGCTGCCCGCCTATGTGACCAGCGAGCTGAAAACCGCATTCCAGATTGGCTTTACCATCTTTATTCCGTTCCTGATTATCGACCTGGTGATCGCCAGCGTCCTGATGGCGCTCGGGATGATGATGGTGCCGCCCGCGACCATCGCCCTGCCCTTTAAGATCATGCTCTTTGTACTGGTCGACGGCTGGCAGCTGCTGGTCAGCTCGCTGGCGCAGAGTTTCTACAGTTAAGGAACGGCAATGACACCCGAATCGGTCATGATGATGGGCACGGAGGCGATGAAAATCGCGATTGCCGTTGCCGCGCCGCTGCTGCTTGTCGCGCTGGTTACCGGTCTGATTATCAGTATTCTCCAGGCCGCCACGCAGATTAACGAAATGACGCTGTCATTCATCCCGAAAATCATCGCCGTGTTCGTGGCGATTATCGTGGCCGGGCCGTGGATGCTGAACCTGCTGCTGGACTATATGCGCAACCTGTTTACCAACCTGCCGTACATCATCGGCTGACCTGACGATGCTGCACTTCACCAGCGACCAGTGGGTTCAGTGGCTCGGCGTCTATTTCTGGCCGATGCTGCGCATCATGGCGCTGATCTCCACCGCCCCCATTCTCAGCGAGAAATCGATCCCCAAGCGTGTCAAAGTGGGGCTGGGCATCATCATCTCCATTATCGTCGCCCCGTCTCTTCCGCCGGTGGATATTCCGATCTTCTCGGCGAATGCGGTATGGGTGGCCCTGCAGCAGGTGATGATTGGCGTCGCCGTTGGCTTTACCATGCAGCTCGCCTTTGCCGCGGTGCGTACCGCGGGGGAACTGATTGGCCTGCAGATGGGGCTATCGTTCGCCACGTTTGTTGACCCTGGCAGTCATCTCAACATGCCCGTGCTGGCGCGCATTATCGATCTGCTCGCCATGCTGCTGTTCCTGTCGTTCAACGGCCATCTGTGGCTTATCTCCATGCTGGTGGACACGTTCCATACGCTGCCGATTGGCGAAAATCCGGTGAACAGCAATGCGTTTCTGGCCCTCACCCGCGCGGCGGGGCTGATCTTCCTCAACGGGCTGATGCTGGCGCTGCCGATCATCACCCTGCTGCTGACCGTCAACCTGGCGTTAGGTTTACTCAACCGAATGGCACCGCAGCTTTCGGTGTTTGTCATTGGTTTTCCGCTGACGCTGACGGTCGGAATTTTATTAATGTCATTACTGATGCCACTTATCGCTCCCTTCTGTGAACATTTATTCGGCGAGATATTCAACCTGTTAGCGGATATTGTCAGCGAACTGCCACGTAAATAATAGCCCGCACTGTTGTTACTGTCTTTCTGAGGATATTCCTAAAATAAAACGCGAAAAACATCTTCCAGGATATATCTGACGCGGTTTAATTGTTTCTAACCACCTCACAATACTTAATATTTACTTTACTTTAAGAAGATTCCTGGCAAATTATACGTAACTTTACGGGATAGTGAGTCCGCCTGAAAGTCTTTGTCATGCTCACAGGTTTATTATTTTTTTCCATCCCGTATGGCTGTTTTGAGCTCTCAGGCAGATGGTGAATTATCGTTACGCATTGAGTGAGGGTATGCCATGTCAACGATCATTATGGATTTATGCAGCTACACCCGGCTAGGGTTAACCGGGTACCTGGCAAGCAGAGGGGTAAGAAAGAGAGACATCAACGATGCACACACCGTTGACGAACTCGCAGCCGCTTGTGACGAACTAAAACCAGGCGTGGTGTTTATTAATGAGGACTGTTTCATTCACGATCCAGCCAACAGTCAGCACATTAAGCAAATCATTAATCAGCATCCAAAAACCCTGTTTATTGTTTTTATGGCGATCGCGAATATCCATTTCGATGAGTATTTGTTGGTCCGTAAAAATTTATTGATCAGTTCTAAATCGATTAAACCCGAGTCGCTGGATGACATTTTGGGTGATTATTTGAATAAAGAAGTTAAAAATGTAGGAGCGGTTAACTTACCCACCCTATCATTAAGCAGGACTGAATCAAGTATGCTGCGAATGTGGATGGCGGGACAAGGAACTATTCAGATCTCCGACCAGATGAATATTAAAGCGAAAACCGTTTCATCACACAAAGGAAATATTAAACGGAAAATTAAAACGCATAATAAGCAAGTGATCTACCACGTGGTACGCCTGACCGATAATGTGACGAACGGGATTTTCGTCAACATGCGTTAGTCGCTTAAGAAAAGACCCTGTGCACCCTACCTTTGATCTCTGGCCTGGCCAGAGATTTTTGCTTTTACAGCGGGTGTCGGGCACGCAATGTGCTACCCGACGCCGTGCTAGTCTGCTTTCTCTACAAAAATCCCGTCCGGATGCCCCAGTTCGTTAAAAAACCAAATGCCGAGCGGGTAGTCTTCCAGTGATACCAGGTACATTGTACCTTCGCTAAACTCTTCAATTGCCAGCACCACACCCGGGCGGCGCGGCCCACCGTCCGTTTTAACGGTTACCCGATCGTTGACCTTCATACATTCCTCCTCTGGTTTTGAGCCAGTGTAGAACAAAACGCAAAAACGCACATCGCCGCCCGGCGTGAATGGCGTTTTTATGCACAGGCTATACTTAACCCTGGACACGTTTGCAGGTTGAAAGAGGAGTCCCGCAATGAAGACCGATAAAGAGTACAGCGATACCATCAAGCGCGAAGTCGAGGTGGATGTCGATGCCCTGCTGGCCGCCATCAATGAGATCAGCGAGTCAGAAGTCCGCCGCTCGGACGACAATTCGGACCGCGTCATTGTCAACGGAAGGGATTATCACACCTATCGCGAGCTGGCAGAGGCCTTCGAGCTCGATATTCACGACTTTAGCGTGTCGGAAGCCAATCGTTAGGGCGAAAAAAATCCCGGTCATGGGGATGACCGGGATCAAAACTTGCTTATGCAAGAAGCACTTGAAAATTCGTTACACCAGGAAATCTGATGTACATGCCACACTATCCCCAACGAATTTGTCTGACAAGCATATATTCTTAGGATGAATATAATATTTTTAACATAATGCTTTTGGTTATGAGCAATAACATACGCCGAATGCGGGTTTGCCAGGGAATACTCTCACTTCTCCGGTTAACAATTCGGATATTTTTTAGGAATTTTCTTAGAGCGAAACGCATCCGTCACCGGGAGTCACTATGCCTTCACTGCGGGATACCTTGCTGATTTTTTCCGACCTGGATGGCTCGTTGCTGGATATTCATACCTATGACTGGCAACCCGCCATGCCCTGGCTGGACAGGCTGCAGGATAACCAGATTCCGATCATTCTCTGCAGCAGCAAAACCGCGGCAGAGATGCTGGATATTCAGCAGGATCTGGGGCTGGAAGGCCTGCCGTTTATTGCCGAGAACGGCGCGGTGATTCAGCCTGACGTGCGCTGGGACAATATCCAGCGTCAGATTAGAGGGATGACGCACCGGGATATTCGTCCGCGGATCGAGCAGATTCGCCTGCAGACGGGCTTTAAATTCACCACCTTTGACGATGTGGATGAGCACGTTATTAGCGAGTGGACCGGACTGACGCGCTACCGTTCGACGCTTGCCCGCAAGCACGAAGCCTCCGTCACGCTGATCTGGCGCGATACCGACGAGAACTTGCTTCAGTTTGAAGAGGAACTGGCGCACAGCGGCCTGCAATGCCTGCAGGGGGCGCGCTTCTGGCATATTCTGGACGCCCGCTGCGGTAAAGACGTGGCGGTTAGCTGGCTGATTGAACGGTATCGCGAGCAGGAAGACATAGAACCCACCACGCTAGGGCTCGGCGACGGTCCCAACGATGCGCCGCTGCTCGACAGCATGGACTTCGCGGTGGTGATCAAGGGGATTAACCGCCAGGGCATCACGCTACGGGACGATAACCCCGCGCGGGTCTATCACACCCAACAGCCCGGGCCTGCGGGCTGGCAGGAGGGGCTGGATCATTTCCTGTCCTGATCCCGCCACACGACCCGGTTACGCCCGCTCTGCTTGGCCTGATACAGCCGGGCATCCGCCACGGACTGCAGCTGTTCAAAATCGTAATTGCCCGTTTCATCCGCGCTGCTGACGCCCAGTGACGCGCTGATGCGCAGGGTTGTGCTCTTCTTCACCAGGATCTCCTTACTGTTGATTCGGCAACGAATGCGTTCGGCGACGCCTCTCGCCTCCTCCAGACCAAGACCGGGAAGGACCACACAAAACTCTTCGCCACCGACGCGTCCGGCCACGTCATTCTTGCGTAACGCGCTGGCAATCACGCCTGCCGTATGGGAAAGCACCTTATCACCGGCCTGATGGCCGAAACGGTCGTTGATGTTTTTAAAATAGTCGAGATCGATCTGAATCACCGAGAACGGCAGCGACTGCTGACGACAGGTTTCCGCCAGCAATTTTGCGCGGTCGAACAGCGCGCCGCGATTATTCAATCGGGTCAGCGGATCGTGCCAGGCCTGCCACTGGAGCGAGTGCTGAAGCGTATACATGTTACTCACCATCCGACGGATCACCAGCCACGAGATCAACAGCATAGCGGTAAAGAGCGCCCACAGCAGCGCCAGCACAATGCTGATACTGCCGAAGTCGTCCTGCACCCCTTCGTGCAGGGTGTGGATCCGCAGGACGACGCCATCGAAATGATCGAGCCGCTCCCAGGTGATAAACCGGCTCCCGAGGCGGATACCGCCGCCGGTATCGTGCTCAATCGCCTGGGCAATCTGCGCCGTTTCGCGTTCGTCAAACTGGTTAACCGGGCTTCCCGCGTGGGCTGAGGTAGCAATCATATTAAGCCGGGTATCGTACAGCTGATACTCCCCCTCCGTCCGGTCTTCCGTCGCGTCGGTCAGCAAACGCTGCATCGTGTCTAATGTAAAATCCATCGCCACGACGCCGTACCAGTAATGATCGAAATAGATGGGAACGCTGGCGGTGATCGTGCGTTCATCCCCGGTCCAGGATGAAGGCGTGGAGATAAACCAGCGCACGGCGCGGGCGCGGTTGTTACGTTCTGACTGCTGGGTAAACCAGAACTGGGTGACCAGATTATAATAGCGGGCGGTAATATCACCCGCCCGATCCGGCGTATCCGTGGAAAGGAAAAATCCGGCGCGGGAGACGTAGATCACCCGCGCTTCCGTTTGCGCTCTCGATGACGCCAGCCTGAGCAGATACCCCACTTCGAGCGCGGCAGAAATTTCATGACTGATGCGCTCAGCGTCCCGGTTCAGAAGCGTGGTTTTATCCACGAACGCATCCGAGACCCCGTTGATGGGAAGGGTGCGCTTTTTATCAACGACGAGCTGCCAGGTGGGGAGCATGCGGACGGTGTTAAAGCGTGACACCGCGTCCTGTAGGACATCAAAGGCCAGCGGCGTCTCGATTGCATCATGCATGCCCTGGCGAAATAACAGCATCCTGTCGACGCTGTTCTGTAACTGCCTGTCCAGCGAACTGGCCACCGTATCCAGATGGTTGCGCTGGCTGGAGATGTACGCCTCTTCCAGCACCACCACCTCACGCCAGGTCAGGAGCGTGGAAAACACCAGAACGATCAGAAAACAGAGATTAACAATCCGCCCCGGATTGCTACGCTTATGCAGCCATTGCAAAAAAGTTTGTCTTACAACAAAGGTATCGCGCTGCACACACACTCCCTGATTACTGCTCTATACCCGAAACCTGAGATAAAAACGCCCGGCAAAGCCGGGCGTTATGTGATTAAGCCTTGTCCCGTTTGTGCTGCCCGTCCCCCGGCTGAAGCTCATCTTCACGGAATGCTTCCCGCTTGATGCTATAGCCATCGTGCCACCGGCATTCCACCATTCCGCTGGAATACCCGGTTACGATCATACGTGGGCCGCCCTTTTTAGGCTTAACTTCATCACTGACCAAAAAGACCATACCTGCCTCCTGTATCAGGGTGAAACTGTTTCAATTTAGACGAGGAATGGTCTTTTTGCATCCTGCCGACGGTAACAATTAGTGCGACGTGCCGCGAATTTTCTCAACCAGCTTCACCGCCGCAACGACGATAGCGCCAATGATAAAGCCCAGCACCAGGTTCAGCAGCGTGGGCAGAATCGCCGCGATAACGGCCCCCTGCGTGGAGGAGAAATGTTCGATGGCATGGTGCAGCGGCGCGATGCCGTGAACCACAATTCCGCCGCCTACGAGGAACATCGCCAGCGTGCCCACCACCGACAAGCTCTTCATCAGCCAGGGCGCCAGCACCAGCAGGCTTTTGCCGATGCCTCTTGCCACCGCGCTCGACTTTTCTTCCAGCCAGTAGCCAATATCGTCCAGCTTGACGATCAGTCCCACCAGACCGTACACGCCCACGGTGACCAGAATCGCGATGCCGGAGAGGATCAGGACCTGATTCAGGAGCGGCGCGTCAGAGACAATGCCCAGCGTAATCGCGACGATTTCCGCAGACAGGATAAAGTCGGTCCGAATGGCGCCTTTGACCTTATCGCGCTCGAAGGTTTTCGGATCCTGCGCGGCCAGCGCTTCAAGACGCTGCTGGCGCACCTCCGGCGTATCGCTCTGCTTGCGCGCGCTAAAGGAGTGGAGCACCTTCTCCACGCCCTCGAAGCAGAGAAATGCCCCACCGATCATCAGTAACGGCGTGATGGCCCAGGGGATAAAGGCGCTGATCAGCAACGCCAGCGGCACCAGGATCACCTTATTCAGGAAGGAGCCTTTCGCCACGCCCCACACCACCGGCAGTTCACGGTTTGCCCTCACCCCACTCACCTGCTGCGCGTTAAGCGATAAATCATCACCCAGCACGCCTGCGGTTTTCTTCGCCGCCAGTTTCCCCATCACTGAAATGTCGTCCAGTAGGGTGGCTATATCATCCAGCAATGTTAATAAGCTACTTCCTGCCAAAATCTTAATCCTTCATTTTTTGGTAATTAAGTGAATAGTATGGAGCAAAAGCGCAAACCCGGAAACAGGCACCTTACGTCAACAAAAAATTCACATCAGCTACACAATTAAAGGGCTCGCCAGCGCGATAGTTTTCGCGTTTACTATCAGCGACCTTTTTATTTCGTCGTGAGGGATTATGCGTTTCCGGCAATTGCTACCGCTCATCGGGGCACTCTTTTCGCTGTACATCATCTGGGGCTCAACCTACTTTGTCATTCGCATCGGCGTGGAAAGCTGGCCGCCGCTGATGATGGCGGGCATCCGCTTCCTTTCGGCGGGTATCCTGCTGCTGGCCTTCCTGATGCTGCGCGGGCATAAGCTTCCCCCGCTGCGCCCGATGCTGAATGCCGCCCTGATCGGCCTGCTGCTGCTGGCAGTGGGGAACGGGTTTGTGACGATTGCCGAGCACCAGAACGTCCCGTCCGGGATCGCCGCCGTGGTCGTTGCCACCGTACCGCTGTTTACCCTCTGCTTCAGCCGTCTTTTCGGCATCCGCACCCGCAAGCTGGAATGGCTGGGGATTGGGATTGGGCTGGCCGGCATTGTTCTGCTCAACAGCGGCGGCAACCTGAGCGGGAATCCGTGGGGCGCGGTGATTATCCTGATCGGCTCGATGAGCTGGGCGTTCGGCTCCGTCTACGGGTCGCGTATCGAACTGCCGACCGGCATGATGGCCGGTGCGATTGAGATGCTCGCCGCGGGGATTGTCCTGCTTCTGGCCTCCACCCTGACGGGAGAAAAGCTGACCGCGCTGCCGGACCTGTCGGGCTTTCTCGCGGTAGGCTACCTGGCGCTGTTTGGCTCTATCATCGCCATTAACGCCTATATGTTCCTGATCCGCAACGTCTCACCGGCGGTCGCCACCAGCTACGCCTACGTTAATCCGGTCGTGGCCGTGCTGCTCGGGACAGGACTGGGAGGAGAAACGCTCTCGCCTGTGGAATGGATTGCTTTAGGGATCATCGTGTTTGCCGTCGTACTGGTCACGCTGGGCAAATATTTGCTGCCGGCAAAACCGGTGGTCACGCCTTGTGAGGTGGAGAAACCGTAAGCAGGTGAATACCCTGCGTGTCGATCTGCGCGGTCTGACCGCCGCCGCAGATCCACTCTTCCAGCCGTTCGCGCAGATCGGTATCGTTCAGCTTTAGTCTGCCTCTCAGCGCACACTCCCAGACGATCAGCACCCGCCAGCCCTGCGCAATAAGCATTGAGAGATCCCGTTTGTCACGCTCGACGTTTTTACCAATCTTATCCAGCCAGAAATCGGTGCGCGTCGCGGGGACTTTAAACAGGTAGCAGTCGTGATGGTGCCAGAAGCAGCCGTGAGTAAAGATGATGCACTGCCAGGCGTCGAGGACGAAATCGGGACGACCCGCCAGGGCGGGATCCTGCACGCGAAAGTCAAACCCTGCCTGCGTCAGCAGCGCGGCCAGGCGCTTTTCAATGGCGGTGTCACGCGTGCCGATGGCACGCATGTTTTTACTGCGCGTGGCCTTATCGTGAACGTCCGTCATTGACGGCCTCACTCTGGCGTAGCGCCACCGCCTGTCTGATGCGCGGAGCCAGCAGTTTTGCGACAGCCGCAAACGCGGGAACGACGACCGAGTTACCAAACTGGCGGTACGCCTGGGTGTCTGAAACCGGAATGCGGAAACCGTAGCCTTGCGGCGTTTCAAAGCCCATCAACCGGGCGCATTCCCGCGGCGTTAAGCGCCGTGGGCGATGACGCTGGTTGTGCGGATCGTCGAAATCTTTTTCACCCAGCGCTTTGTCCCAGCCTCTGTCGATCAGGATTTCCGCACCGTCTTTATAGTAGCGAGCAGACAGCGTGCGGGTGACGCTGTGCGGATCGTTCGGGTTGACCATCCCAAAACCGAAGCCGTTGCCTTTCGCCTGATGCTTCTTGGCATAGCGGTAAAGGTATTTCCACAGCACCGGGGTAAGGATAAATTTCGCGTCGACGACCGGTTCCAGCAGGTCGGCCACGGTAGGACGGCGCTCGGGATACAGAGAAGGAATATCCCGCAGGGTGAAATCCCCTTTCAGATTGAGATCGCGGCGGAAGCCCACCAGCACGATACGTTCGCGATGCTGGGGCAGGAAATGTTTCCCATCAATGATTTTAGGATCGTCCGCGCCCATGTCCTCTGAATCGGCCACGTCATAACCCAGCTCATCCAGCGTTTGCATGATAATGCGGAAGGTTTTCCCGCCGTCGTGGCTTTTTAAGTTTTTGACGTTTTCCAGTACAAAAATGGCCGGACGACGGGCGTCAATAATGCGCGCCACGTCAAAAAACAGCGTTCCCTGCGTATCGCAGGCGAAACCGTGGGCGCGTCCGAGGGCATTCTTCTTGGAGACGCCGGCCAGCGAAAAAGGCTGGCACGGGAAGCCGGCCAGCAGCACGTCATGCGCGGGGATCGTCTGACGAATATGCTCGGCGGCCTGCTCATCGCTCACGCCGCTTTTATGGCTCAGGGTGACATCGCGAATATCGGCGTTGAAATGATGCTCGTGCGGGTCGCAGTACCAGTTGGCCTTATAGGTCCGCACGGCGTGCTTGTTCCACTCGCTGGTAAATACGCACTGTCCGCCGATAGCTTCAAAACCGTGCCGAATACCGCCGATACCGGCAAACAGATCGATAAACCGGAAGGCATAGTTCGGGTGCGCGGCAGAAGGACGCGGAAGCAGGTTTTGCAGATAACGAAACTCGCTTTCACTCAGGCGACGCCCTGCTCGCTCGCTGGTCAGCAGACGTTTAAGGATCGCCGGGCTCCAGTGGCTTTCGCCGTGCGCCACCAGCAGACTGGCCAGCGTTTTAGCATCATAGATATCCAACAGCTGGCGCAGTAAGGCCTGCACCGTTGCCGTTGATTTCTCAGCCTGCGCGGGCGCGGGCTCTTTCACTGCTCGATTTTCCTGCATTCTTTTAACCGGAGAGTAAAGACTGGGAACAGATTACCACAGTTCAGTTGCGCAAACTGCGACGGAAGCGGCTCAGCATCTGGCTATCCAGCCCGAGGCAGTCGCCGTGTAATTCGGCGCTGAGTTTCGCCATAAACTGGATCAGGAAATCGGCATTGTGACGTGCCAGTTCGCGGCCCATTTCCGTCTGCATTGTATCAGGCAAACGCAGCAGCTTGGTCTGAAAATGGTCGAGGGCAAACGCGCGGTCGTCGAGGGGACGCGCATCGGCAAAGGGATCGTCCGCGTCAAATAGCGGCACGCCCAGTGCGCCCGAGACGGCAAAAACGCGCGCCAGGCCGATAGCGCCTAACGCTTCCAGCCGGTCAGCGTCCTGCACAATTTTGGCTTCTATACTTTGCGGCGCAATGCCGGCGCTGAAGCTGTGCGCCTCAATCGCGTGCGCGACGGCGGCAATATGCTCGGGCGGAAAGTCCGGGAAGTCGCGGCGCAGTATCTCGCTCGTCTTGCGAGCAGCGAGCCGTGACGACTGGCTGCGTTCAGGATGGTTCTTCGGCAGGCTGACAATATCGTGAAAATAGCAGGCGGTCAGAATCACCCGCGGCTCGGCCGTGTGGTGAACCATGATTTTTTGCGCCGTCATCCACACCCGACGAAAATGCGAAATATCATGTGCGGTATCGTCGTTCTGGTGATTTTCCTTGAGCCAGCGCTCAAAGCCATGCTGCCACCGGGCCAGTTCCATCATCATGTCCTGTTGTTTAAAAGAAGGAGAATTATAACATAGCCAAATTAAATGAATTTAAAAATAGCGCTGCGAAATATTTAATAATAATTACTCCTTATAAATCCACCCCAATAATTCACAAGAAAAATAAAGAGATTAATAGAAATAATTTGAAATATTTCATCGAATTTAATTACATTTATTTTTGAAACTAAATCACAAGCCATAGAATAGTATCGAGCCTGTAATTACGGAGGGTGATTACATATATTCATATAAATTATCTTTAAAGGGAATATATAATGAAAAGAAAAGTTCTGGCATTTCTGGTACCCGCGTTATTAATGGCAGGCGCAGCGAATGCGGCTGAAATGTATAACAAAAATGGCAACAAAGTTGACCTGTACGGTAAGGTTGACGCGCGTCATACCTTCTCTGACAACCCTGGTGATGATGGCGATGAAACCTATGTACAGGTTGGTTTCAAAGGCGAAACCCAGATTACTCGCGATCTGGTCGGTTACGGTCAGTGGGAATATAAAACGTTCGCTAACGATACCGAAGGCGCGGGTGACAAATCCTTTAACCGTCTGGCCTACGCTGGCCTGAAATATGGCGAATACGGTTCATTTGATTATGGCCGTAATTACGGCGTCGTGTACGACGTTGAAGCCTGGACCGATATGCTGCCGGTATTTGGCGGTGATTCTTACACCTGGACCGATAACTTTATGAATGGCCGTGCCAACGGTCTGGCAACCTACCGTAATAGCGATTTCTTCGGTCTGGTTGAGGGTCTGAATTTCGCGCTGCAGTATCAGGGTGCGAATGAATATCAGTTTGCTCAAGAAGACCAGGAAGGCACGAAAAACGGTCATAAAGACGTACGCTTCCAGAACGGCGACGGCTTCGGTATGTCTACCTCCTATGACTTCTCTGGCGATCTCTCCGGCCTGAGCCTGGGTGCGGCGTACTCTTCTTCTGATCGTACTAATGAGCAGGAAGCGGCAGGCCAATACAACGCGCATTATGCGGGCGGTAAAACAGCTGAAGCGTGGACCCTTGGCGCGAAATACGACGCCAACAACGTCTATCTGGCGATGATGTACGCTGAAACCCGCAACATGACGCCATATGGTGATTATGGTATCGCGGATCAGACTCAGAACTTCGAAGCGGTAGCACAGTACCAGTTCGACTTCGGCCTGCGTCCATCCCTGGCATGGGTTTACTCCAAGGGCAAGGACATGACCTATCCAGGCAACGCCAGCAACCCTCAGGGTCAGCATGGAGACATGGACCTGGTTAACTACATCGACCTGGGTATGACCTACAGCTTCAACAAGAACTTCTCCACCTATGTTGACTACAAAATCAACATGCTGGATAACGATGAAAGCTTCTACGAAGCCAACGGTATTTCCACCGACGACATCGTTGGCGTAGGCATGACCTACCAGTTCTAATCTTTAAAAATACCAAAGGCCGCATCTGCGGCCTTTTTTATTTCTTCGCGGTCTGTGTTATGGCGCTTCCTGCAGCGCCACGCGGATGAACCCGTTATTCTGCGCCAGCAGTTCATGGGCTTTCCATGCATCCAGCCCTGTCAGCACCATCAATACCGCCGTTTTACAGTGATGGTTACAGCTCTCCAGCGCCGCTTTTGCCTCCGCCCGGGAGCATCCCCCCGCTTCCATCACAATGGCGATTTGGCGTTCAGCCCATTTGGTACTGCTTGCCTCGAGATCCACCCGCAGGTTGCTGTAAACGCGCCCGGTTCGAACGGCCAGCCCGGTAGCGATCATCGAGAGGATCATTTTCTGCGCAATCCCCGCTTTGGTGTTGAGATAGCCTGCCACCACATCGGCACCCAGTTCGGGAGCAATAACCATACTCGCCAGCTGCGCGGCTTCACTTTGCGCATCACCGGTAATGACGGCGACCGGCGCCCCCAGCGACCATGCATGGCGCATTGCCCCCCACACCCACGGCGTTTTTCCGCTGACGGTCACGGCCAGCATCATATCGTGTTCACCAAACTTAATGGCCTGCAGATCGGCAACGCCGCGCTCGTAGCTCCCTTCCCCCTCTTGTGCCGTTACGGCCATCACAGGGGTTTTGCCCGGCGCATAGTCATCGGCAACCTGTTGCGCGACGCGGCCAGACGGCCCCGCCCCGACAATGACCAGGCGACCACCGTGATTGAGGGTCGCGGCAGCGTTATCCACCGCGCGGGCAATCACAGGTAAGCTAGGGGTGAGTGCAGCAGAAATGAGTGCATCATCCTGGTGAATGACTTTCAGCATGTCCAGCGTGGACAATCGATCGATATTCATCGTGCTGGCGTGCCGTCTTTCCTTGACCGAACCGGTAAGCAGAATGCTCATAAACAGCCTCCTTATTATGAGTACCCACACACTATAAAGTGTTTTATATAGATGACCTGCGAGGAGGGTCACGAAAAGAGGACCAAATCCACGCCTTTACATGGCTTTAAGAAAAGCGCGTCATCGGCGATAATTACCCCCTTACTTAATCATCGCGGAGTATTGATGAGCGATTTGCAGCCTTTCCTTCCGACGCGCAAGCGCCCCATGAAACTCAATACGCTGGTCACGCTGATGGTATGCGCGATTATCGGCTCAGTGCTGCTGGTGGTCTTTGCGCTCTATTCGGTGCAGATCACCCGCGCCACACGCGATGATGTCAAAGACACCGCGCTCGGCATTGCCCGCACCCTCGCCGACAGCCCCGAGATACAGCGCGGCCTGATGCAGGCGCCGCAGGAGAATATTATTCAGCCCATCGCCCAGGCGGTGACGAAACGAAACGATCTGCTGTTCACCGTGGTCACCGATATGCGCGGGATCCGCTATTCTCACCCGAACGAGGCGCTGCTCGGGCTGCATTTTATCGGCGACGATTTAACGCCCGCGCTGGAAGGCAAAGAGAACGTATCGGTTAACCGGGGCGCGCTCGCCGAAGCGCTGCGCGTATTTACCCCCGTCTACGACGGCCAGCACGAGCAGATTGGCGTGGTAGTGGTCGGTATCTCCCTGAATAAGGTGGAAGAGCAGATTACCCGCGGGCGGCTAAACGCCGTCTGGACCATTTTGTTCAGCATTTTTATGAGTTCGATGGCGATTTGGGGTCTGGTGCGGGTCCTGAAACGCATCCTGTTCGGACTCGAACCCTACGAAATTTCCGCCCTGTTCGAACAACGCCAGGCGATGCTGCAGTCGCTTCGTGAGGGGGTTCTGGCAGTTGATATTCACGGGCGCGTGACGATGATCAATCAGACCGCCAGAGAAATATTGCTTCTCCCGTCCGGCAAGCAGACCGAAAACACCAGCGCCCCCCTGCTGGCCAGTCTGCGTGACGTCTCGAAGACGGGCGTCGCGCGCCAGGATCAGGAGATCAGCTGCAACGGCCGGCTATTGCTGTGCAACATGGTCCCGGTGAAAAGTCAGGATCGGGTGATCGGCGCCATCACCACCTTCCGTGATAAAACGGAAATCAGCCAGCTGATGCAGCGTATTGATGGCATGGTGAATTACGTCGATGCCCTGCGCGCCCATACACACGAGTTTATGAATAAACTGCATGTGATCCTGGGCCTGCTGCACATGAAGCGCTACGACAAGCTGGAAGAGTACATCCTGCAGACGGCGCATCATTACCAGACGGATATCGGTACGATACAGAGCAAGGTAAAATCCCCGGTGGTAGCCGGGTTCCTGCTGGGTAAAATCAACCGGGCGAAAGAAGCGGGCGTCACCCTGACGCTGGCGGATGAAAGCCAGATACCAGATACCGCAAGTGAAGAGCAGGTCGCGGTGCTGATCACCGCGCTGGGCAACCTCATTGAAAACGCGCTCGACGCGATGGAAGGACAGCAGGAAGGTGAGATTGGCCTGCTGCTGCATTATCAGAATGGCTGGCTCAGCTGTGAAGTCAGCGACGATGGCCCCGGCATTGATCCCACTCAGCTGGAGTCTATTTTTACAAAGGGCTTCTCAACAAAAGGTGAAAACCGCGGCGTTGGGCTGTTCCTTGCTCGCCAGCAGATTCAGAACCTTGGCGGCGATATCTCCGTCGAGTCTGAGCCCGGCGTATTTACCCAATTTTTTGTTCACATCCCCTGGGATAGCGAGAGGAAAATCGCGTGATAAATGTGTTAATTGTCGATGATGACGCCATGGTAGCCGACCTCAACCGTCTGTATGTCAACCGTGTTGAAGGCTTTAGCTGCTGCGGCGTCGCCTCCACGCTAAGCCAGGCCGAGGCCATCATTAATAACCCCAGCCAGCCCGTCGATCTGGTGCTGCTGGATGTCTATATGCAGCAGGATAACGGGCTGGATCTGCTGCCCGTGATTCGCGCATCCGGCCGCCCAATCGACGTGATCATGATCTCCTCGGCCGCCGACGCCGCGACGATCCAGACCTCCATCCATTACGGCGTGGTGGATTATCTGATAAAGCCGTTCCAGTTCCCACGCTTTGAAGAGGCGCTGAACGGCTGGAAGGCAAAGCACAGCCTGATGGGGTCGCACCAATATTACGAGCAGGCGGACGTCGACCGGCTGATCCACGGCGGGGCGCCGGAACTGGCGGACAGCAAAAAGCTGCCGAAAGGGTTAACGCCGCAAACGCTGCGCACGATTTGCCAGTGGATTGACGCTCACCCGGAGACGGAGTTTTCCACCGACGATCTGGCAAACGCGGTCAATATTTCCCGCGTGTCCTGCCGCAAATACCTGATCTGGCTGGCGCAAATTAATATTCTGTTCACCAGCATTCACTACGGCGCCACCGGGCGTCCGGTGTATCGCTACCGTCTCCAGCCGGAGCAAACGGGCCTGCTCAAGCAGTACTGTCAGTAACGCGGTAGGTATCATCCAGCAGGGTAAAGCGGAAGTGGTGTGCTGAAGAGAACACCACTTCTTTTGTTTTGGTCACAAAGATGGCCACAATGTCGGGGCGCGCACGCAGCACGGCACAGCCCTTCTCCACGCCCATGCCGTACATCAGCGTGGTCCAGATATCGCCGTCGATGGAATCTTTGGAAATGATGGTCACGCTGTCCAGTTCGTTGTCCAGCGGATATCCGGTGCGCGGATCGAGGATATGGTGATAGCGTTTGCCGTCTTGTTCAAAATAGCGCTCGTACGTTCCCGACGTGACGACGGACACGTTCTCAACGATCATCGTGCCGATCAGCGCATCTCCGGCGAACGGTTTTTTCAGCCCGACGCTCCAGCCCCCTTCCGGCGAGCCTAACGTCTGAATGTTGCCGCCGAGGTTAATCAGCCCCAGCTCCGCGCCCTCTTTATGCAGGTAATCCCGCACCCGGTCGGCGATATAGCCTTTGGCAATCGCCCCCAGATCGATCTCCATCCCCGCTCTGGTCAGAAACACGCTGCTGCTGGCCTCATCAAGAAGAACATCCTCGGGCCGGGTTATCGCCAGCAGCGACGCGATTTCATCGGCAGGCGGAACGCTGTCCCCCTGAAAGCCAATTTTCCAGCGCTTCACCAGCGGACCGATCGCCAGATTAAAGGCGCTCTCCTTAAGCAGGCTTGCCGCTTTTGCACAGCGGATCAGATCAAACACCGGCCGACTGACGGTGACCGGACGCTGGCCCGCCGCATGGTTAATGTCCATCACCTGCGAGTGCGCGCGGTTAACGGTGAGCAGATCTTCGTACTGTTTGATCAGACGAAACACGCGGGACGCGAGGGCTTCGTCATGGGAGAAGAGCTTCAGGAGGATGGGTGACCCCATCAGGACGGCGGAGTAGCTGTAAACGCGATGGCTATCAGGCATGGCAGGAGTCCTCAGAAGTAGCCCCGGCAAGCTCCGCGCCGCCGGGGAAAATGCCGGATAGCGCTGTGCGTATCCGGCCTGGGAAGCAGGTGCCTTACATCTTTTTCGAACGCAGAGCCGCCTGATGTCCTGCAAGGGTACCAAAAATGATGATATCTGCCACTGCGTTACCGCCGATACGGTTGCCGCCGTGGATCCCGCCGACCACTTCACCGGCCGCAAACGCACCTGGCAGCACGTTGTGGTTGCTGTCCAGCACGCAGGTTTCGGTGTTGATGGTCACGCCGCCCATGGTGTGGTGCACGCCCGGTGCAATCTGAATGGCGTAGAATGGCCCTTCATTGATTGGCGCACGCAGCGCGGTGGTACGTCCAAAGTCGTCATCGTGCTGTTTTTCAACGAAACCGTTGTAACGTTCCAGGGTCGCCGGGAAAGCGTGGTAATCCATGCCGAGCGCTTCCGCCAGCGCTTTTGGCGAGCTGGCGCTGGTCACGAAGCCTTTAGCGATGTACTCATCCGCGGCTTTGTTTTTGGCGCGAACATGCTCGTCAAAGACGATGTACGCGTATTTCTCCGGCAGGGCGATGATTGACGCCGAGACTTTATCGCGGGTCGACATTTCGTTGTAGAAGCGTTCCCCTTTCTGATTGACCAGAATCGCCCCGCCGCCGCGGATGGATTCGGAAATCAGGTATGAGGTTTTCTGTTCCACGGTTGGGTGAATTTGAATTTCCCCCATATCCACGGTACCTGCCCCGATACGCTCCAGCAGCGCGATGCCGCCGCCGGTCGCCCCTTTATGGTTGGTGGTAACGAACCCTTCCAGGTCAGGGCGGTATTTCACCACCATCTGGCTGTTAGCGCTGAAGCCGCCGGTGGCGACAATCACGCTTTTCGCTGCCACGGTGAGGGTTTCGTTCTCTTCGGTGGTCAGGCGCACGCCGGTGACTTCACCGTTTTCGAAGAGGATGTCGCTGACGGAGGTATCCAGCATCACCTCGATGTTGCGTTTGTTGACGTTACGCACCAGGCCGCTGATCAGGTAGCCGCCGACCGCTGAGCCGTCTTTTGGACGGTGGGTACGGTCAATGCTCATCCCGCCGGTGGTGGTGATGTCGTTCAGCATGATGCCGCGGGTTGCCAGCCATTCAATCGCCTGCGGCGCGTTCTCAACGAAGCGGTGCAGCAGTTCCGGGTTGTTCTTGTTGCCGCCACCTTTCAGGCTTTCCTGGTAGAACAGCTCTTTGCTGTCCTGAATGCCCTTCACGCGCTGGAAGCGGGTTTCTGCGGCGTTCATCCCGGCAGAGGCTTTAATGGTGTTGCCACCGATGGTTGGCATTTTCTCAACAATCAGCACGCTCGCGCCTTCGTCGTGCGCCTGAATCGCCGCCGCCAGACCGGCGCCGCCGCTGCCGACAACCACCACGTCCACGCTGCGGGTTTCGTTCGGGTCAACGCCCTCTTCCGCGGCCAGCGCTTTGCTGGATTTCAGCATCGCTTTAGAGACCGCTTTCTTCACCGCCTCGCTCTGGCTGGTTGCGCCGGTGATGGCATCCACGTGCGGGGTGTTGGCATCCAGAATGCGAGTGCGGATCTCTTCAAAGCTGGTGACAAACTCAACGTCTTCGCTCGGGCCAGAGGCCAGCTCGATGTCTGCAATGCGGTCAGTTTCCAGACTGACGTTAATCACCAGCTCGTTCGCGTCGTCCTGCACCTTCTCAGTAAACATGCCCGGTTTGAATTTCGATTCGCCCATGCTCATGTCGCGGATCATCGCTTCCACCAGCGAGAAGCGCCACAGCGGCTCAGGAATGTTCAGCGCCTCGCGCTGGGTGCTGTCCATAAACAGCTCCAGGTTTTCCCCGGCCGCGATGCGGTCGGTCCAGTCCGGGTAAGCGATGGTGGCACGGCCAACGGCAATCAGGTCGTAACCGTGGTCCAGCGCTTCATTGGCATCGGCGGCATTCACCACGCCGCCCACGCCCATCACCGGTACCTGAGCCAGCGTTTCAGAACGCATCGCGCAGTATTTTTCGATCAGCGGCGTCGGGTCCTGGGTGTCAACAATGGAAGGACGCAGGGTCGCGCCGACGGAGAAGTGGAGGTAGTCCACGCCGCGAGCCGCCAGTTTTTCCAGCAGATACATGGTGTCTTCAAAGCGGATGCCCGGCACTTCAAGCTCTTCAGGAGAGAAGCGGTAGCCAATAATAAAGGCGTCGTCCGCGTACTGGCGCACCATTTTGTGGGTGATATCCAGTACTGCCAGCGGGAACTTCGCGCGGTTGTCGCGGCTACCGCCCCACTCGTCATCGCGCTGGTTAGAGTTTGGCGAATAGAACTGCTGAATCAGATAGGTGTTTGCCCCGTGGATTTCCACGCCGTCGAAGCCGGCCTGGATGGCGCGGCGCACCGCTTCACCAAACTTGCCGATCATGCCTTCGACTTCTTCGCCAGTCAGTGCCACTGGCGTTGCTGCGCCCTCACGCGGCGCGGCAACAGCGCTTGGGCCAACCGGCGTACGGCCACCGATCAGTTTCGGGTCGACCATGCGGCCGCCGTGGTAGATCTGCAGCAGGGCTTTAGATCCTTTGGATTTGATCGCCTCCGCGATTTTCGCCAGCCCGGCAATTTTCTCGTCATTATCAATCCCGATCGCGCCCGGGAAGGCGAGACCGAGATCGTCGACGAAGCAGCACTCCACAATAATGGTACCGATGCTTCCGGAACGGGCACGATAGTACTCCACCAGTTCGCTGGTGACGGTGCCGTCGTAATAGCCGGTGCAGGTGGTCATAGGGGCCATTAACAAACGGTTTTTCAGTTCAGTGCCATTCGGTAATGTGAAGGGGCTAAGAATACGTTCGTTAGTGCTCATAATTGAAACTCCAAACTTTTTAAAATTAAGAATTCGTTATCGGATTGATTTTTTAGTTCGTCGTTATTTGCCGATGTCATGATATTAATATAATGATTTTTTTAGTTTCTAAAGTTATTACGTTAGTTAAAAAACTATTTAATCCCTGCAATAACACAATTAACACATTGGTGTTAGCGAATGTCATTTAGCCATTCACAATAATTTAAAATTCGTTAAATAATGATTGGTAAAACCACTTCTCCAAACCACTAAAAAAACCAAATAAAACAAACACTTATATAATCAAAGAAAATAAAAATGTTACAAAAATGATAAAATAAACCAATAAAAAAAGGAATACCCACATACGCCAGAGTGGTTATTAATAAAAGCATAAAAATAACGCTGCAATTCTATTTTTTTGATCGCGATCAATAGTTATGGCATCCAAAAGCGCAATATAAAAACATCATCAATTTTTAATTTAGCGCCTCCACAAAAGCGTTAAATTACTATTACCGAAAATACAAAATCGCACCTTTAATAACTAAAAAAAGCAAAGAAACTTAAGAAAGTGATTTTGTTTTTCAGTACGACCGAATCTTTGACAACTTAAGACGTGAAACTATGAATACAAAAACTGCTGTAACGCCCCCTGTGGCGAACCAGGCATCAAATGGAAACGCAAAACGTCTGCTGATGATGGCACTGCCCGTCATCGTCGCCGTACTGCTGCTGTTTGTTCCGGTACCGGAAGGCCTGCCTCCTTACGCGTGGCACTATTTCGCTATCTTCGTTGGCGTGATCGTCGGTTTGATCTTCGAACCGCTGCCGGGTGCGGTGATCGGTCTGACCGGCGTGGTCGCCATTGCCCTGTGCAGCCAGTGGGTGCTGTTCAGCCCTGAACAGTTGGCTGATCCGAAATTCAAGCTGGCGGGCGCCTCCTTTAAATGGGCGGTGAGCGGGTTTGGTAACTCTACCGTCTGGCTGATTTTCGGTGCCTTTATGTTCGCCGCAGGCTATGACAAAACCCGCTTCGGCCGCCGTCTGGCGCTGATTCTGGTGAAATACCTCGGCCGTCGCAGCCTGACGCTCGGTTACGCGATTACGTTTGCTGACCTGCTGCTGGCACCGTTCACCCCGTCCAACACCGCGCGCAGCGGCGGGACCATCTACCCGATCATCGCTAACCTGCCGCCGCTGTACGGTTCAAAACCGAACGACCCAAGCGCGCGTAAGATTGGTTCGTATCTGATGTGGGTGGCGATCACCGCGGCCTGTATCACCAGCTCAATGTTCCTCTCCGCACTTGCGCCGAACCTGCTGGCCCTGGCGCTGGTGAAAAGTACGGTTGGAATCGATATCTCCTGGGGGACCTGGTTCCTCGCCTTCCTGCCGCTGGGTATCCTGCTGATTCTGGCCATGCCGCTGCTGGCCTACTGGTTCTACCCGCCTGAAGTGAAGGTAAACAACGAAGTGCCGCTGTGGGCGACCCGTGAACTGGAAAAACTGGGCAAACTGTCCCGCAATGAAATCCTGCTGCTGGTGTTCGTATGCTGTGCGCTGCTGATGTGGATCTTTGCCGCCGCGTGGATTGAACCGGCTATGGCTGCCCTGCTCATCGTCGGCCTGATGCTGTGGACCGGCGTGCTGGAGTGGAACGACATCACCGGTAATAAAGCCGCGTGGAACACCTTCGTCTGGTTCGCCACCCTGGTGGCGCTGGCAGATGGCCTCTCCTCTACCGGCTTTATCAGCTGGTTAGGTAAAGAAGGTGGTCTGCTGATGAGCGGTATCTCTCCGGGCGTAGCGACCATCGTGCTGCTGCTGGCGTTCTACCTGCTGCACTACCTGTTTGCCAGCACCACCGCGCACACCACGGCGCTGCTGCCAGCGATGCTGACCATCGCCTCCACCATCCCGGGCATGAATATGGAAGTGTTCGTTCTGCTGATGGTGACCTCGCTGGGCGTGATGGGGATCATCACCCCGTACGGCACTGGCCCAAGCCCGATCTACTACGGTAGCGGCTACCTGCCAACCAAAGACTACTGGCGCCTCGGCACCATCTTCGGTGCCATCTTCCTGGCGGCCCTGCTGCTGATTGGCTATCCGTGGATGTCCATGATGTTCTGATTCCTGACCGCCGGACTTCTCCTCCGGCGGTTTTATTTTTTTGGAGCAAGCTATGTCAAACAAACCGTTTTTTTATCAAAACCCCTTCCCACTGGCGCACGACGACACCGAATACTATCTGCTGACCAAAGAGCACGTTTCCGTTGCCGAGTTCGACGGTCAGGAAGTCCTGAAAGTCGAGCCAGAGGCGCTGACGCTGCTGGCACAGCAGGCCTTCCACGACGCCGCATTTATGCTGCGTCCTTCCCATCAGAAGCAGGTCGCCGCCATTCTTAACGACCCGGAAGCGAGCCAGAACGATAAGTACGTTGCCCTGCAGTTCCTGCGTAACTCTGAAATCGCCGCTAAAGGCGTGCTGCCAACCTGCCAGGATACCGGCACGGCGATCATCATGGGTAAAAAAGGCCAGCGCGTCTGGACCGGCGGCGGTGACGAAGCGGCCCTGAGCCAGGGCGTGTATAACACCTACATTGAAGACAACCTGCGCTACTCCCAGAACGCGGCACTGGATATGTATAAAGAGGTGAACACCGGCACCAACCTGCCGGCGCAGATTGACCTCTACAGCGTTGACGGCGATGAGTACAAATTCCTGTGCATGGCTAAAGGCGGCGGCTCTGCCAACAAAACCTATCTCTACCAGGAAACCAAAGCGCTGATCACCCCGGCGAAGCTGAAAAACTATCTGGTTGAGAAGATGCGCACTCTCGGTACCGCGGCCTGCCCGCCGTACCATATCGCGTTCGTGATCGGCGGCACCTCGGCGGAAGCCACGTTGAAAACCGTGAAGCTGGCCTCCACGCGCTACTACGACGCGCTGCCAACGGAAGGTAACGAACACGGCCAGGCGTTCCGCGACGTTCAGCTCGAACAGGAGCTGCTCCAGGAAGCCCAGAACCTCGGCCTCGGCGCGCAGTTTGGCGGTAAATACTTCGCCCACGACATCCGCGTGATCCGCCTGCCGCGCCACGGCGCCTCCTGCCCTATCGGCATGGGGGTCTCCTGCTCCGCGGACCGCAACATCAAAGCGAAAATCAACCGCGACGGGATCTGGATTGAGAAGCTGGAGCACAACCCGGGCCAGTACATTCCTGAATCACTGCGCCAGCAGGGTGAAGGCGACGTGGTCAGCATCGATCTGAACAAGCCGATGAATGAGATCCTGGCGCAGCTTTCCGCGCACCCGGTCTCTACCCGCCTGTCGCTGAACGGGACCATCATCGTGGCGCGCGACATCGCCCACGCGAAGCTGAAAGAGCTAATCGACAACGGTGAGGAACTGCCGCAGTACGTCAAAGATCACCCGATCTACTACGCGGGCCCGGCCAAAACGCCGGAAGGCTACGCGTCTGGCTCACTCGGCCCAACCACGGCAGGGCGCATGGATTCGTATGTGGACTTACTGCAGTCCCACGGCGCGAGCATGATCATGCTGGCGAAAGGCAACCGCAGCCAGCAGGTGACGGACGCCTGCCATAAGCACGGCGGCTTCTACCTGGGCAGCATCGGCGGCCCGGC
Organism: Enterobacter sp. fkY84-1; assembly: GCF_052974705.1. Taxonomy (NCBI): domain Bacteria; kingdom Pseudomonadati; phylum Pseudomonadota; class Gammaproteobacteria; order Enterobacterales; family Enterobacteriaceae; genus Enterobacter; species Enterobacter sp. fkY84-1. Next base: position 2,988,392 of record NZ_CP169393.1, read on the forward strand.
GGCGGTGCTGGCGCAAAACAGCATCAAGAGCCTGGAGTGCGTGGCGTATCCTGAGCTGGGCATGGAAGCTATCTGGAAGATCGAGGTCGAGAACTTCCCGGCGTTTATCCTGGTGGATGACAAAGGCAACGATTTCTTCCAGCAGATCCAGAACCAGCAGTGTAAAGGCTGTTCACAGCGCTGAGTGCTTCCATACGTCCGGCAAGAGCGACAGCGTTTCAGCGATTGTGCTGCGCTTGTCGCTCCCCGGCTTCCAGATGGTGACCATCGTCTGACCAATCCCCTGGCTGCCCACTTCGGTGTGCAGCCTTTTTACGTTTTGCCACTGCCCGGCGTGAAAATGCGTCGGTAAGAATCCCCAGCCGCAGCCGCGCTCCAGCAGACCGCGCAGCATCTCCGGCTCATTGGTAAAGAGGGTATGCCCGGAAATCTGCAGGCGGCGCGCCACCGGCTCGTCCGAGGCGGGGTGCATGACGACCTGAGGTACCAGGGAGAGATCGAGCAGCGACAGAGGGGAAGCACTGTCCGCAAACAGCCCGCTGGCGGCATAAAAATCCATCTCGATGGCACCCAGGGCCCGCCACTCCATGTCGTTGCCCACGCTGCGGTTGCGCGCCTGGCAGATGGCCAGATCCGCGTCGTTATTCGCCAGCAGCCGTTCCGATTCATCCCGCGAGGCGCAGATAAGGCTCAGGCGGATTTTTCGCACCGCCATGTCAGCAATCACCCCGTGCAGAAAGGCTCTGGGCGTAAAAGGATCGTAGACCAGCGTCAGGTCCTGCGTGGCACCGTGCGGCACCTCTCTGGCAAACGCCTCAAAGGCTTTTACCTGCCGCATCAGGAGGTGCGCCTGGCGCTGAAGCTGTTCCCCTTCGGGCGTGAGCCGCAGGGTGCGGCCGTCGCGAATAAACAGCGCGTAGCCCAACCCATCCTCAAGAAAATCAACCAGATCGCGAAGCGTCGTGCGGTCCTTCTTCAGCGCCACCGCGGCTTTACTGAGGCTCCCATTCTCGGCCACGGCGGTAAAAGCCTCGAGCTGTGCAAAAGAATAAATCAGTCCCGCCACGCTACGCTCCCTCTGTTTTTTAGGGGGATTTTCCCCCACTACGTGTTTTTTATTATAGCCCCGGGGTTTTTAAACTGAAGCCGTTCTTAACCTGTAAGAGACGGATATGAAAAACAGAAAAGTAAACCATGCTCTGCTGGCGGGCCTTGTCTTTAGCACCCTGCTCTCCCCTGCGGCAGTGGCGGCCTGTAAAGGTACCGACCTCAGCGCCTGCCCTGCCCCCTTCGACACCACGCTGCCTGACACCCATAAGATGCTCACCTGGAGTCAGGCCGATCGCGTGGTGGGCTTTCGCAATGACTACCGCAACTACACCGGGGATGTTTTCCGCCACGGTAACGCTGTGCCGCTGGAAATGTCGGACAAGCCGCTCACGGACGCACACTATCAGGTCAACGGCAGGCGCTACGGCCTTAAGGACTACCTCCAGCGGCAGAACGTCAGCGGCATGCTGGTGCTGAAGGACGGCAAAATCGCCTGGAAGTATCTTGGAGAGGGCAATACCGACTCGACGCTCTGGACCTCGCGCTCGGTTGGGAAATCGGTGGTATCGGCGCTGGTGGGCGTGGCCCTCAAAGAGGGAAAAATTCACTCGCTCGACGACCTGGTCACGCGGTATGAACCCGACCTGAAAGGCACCGCGTGGGACGGCGTGACGCTTAAGCAGCTGATCACCCATACCTCCGGCGTGGCCTGGAACGAGGATTACACCAACCCCCACTCCGACTTTGCGCAGCTCACCGAGTGCGAGGCGAAGCCGGGTACCTATGACTGCGTGCGCAAGCTGGTGAAGGGGCTGCGCAGGGCGCACCCGGCCGGAGAGAACTGGTCTTACTCTTCGGGTGGCGCCTGGCTGCTGGGTGACGTGCTGGAGCGGGCCACCGGCATGACGCTCGCAGCCTATCTGGAGAAAAGCATCTGGCAGCCTTACGGCATGGCGAGCGACGGCGTATGGCATGCCTACAGCAAAGGCCAGCACGACGTCGGCGCGCACGGCTTTAACGCCACACTGGAGGACTGGGGACGCTTCGGGCAATTTATCCTGAACAACGGTACGTTACCGAACGGTAAGACCATCCTGCCGGAAAACTGGATCCGGCAGTCGTCAGGCTGGACGAAGGCCAAAGGCTCGGTATCAGACGCCCATCCCGAGGGGCTGTACGGCTATCAGTGGTGGAACAATGAAGTGCCCGCCAACGCCGCGGGCGTAGAGCCGACGGCACAGGATTCGCTGAAAGGTTCGCTCTGGGCGCTGGGCATTTTCGGACAGATGATCGTGGTGAACCCGAAGGAAAATCTGGTCATCGTCCAGTGGTCTACCTGGCCGCAGGCGGAACCGTCCTTCAGCGCCCAGCCGCTGGAAGCCTCTCTGATGTTTAGCGCGATTGCCAGGGCGCTGCGCTAAATGGCCTCCGCCGGGTAATGACGCGGTTACCCGGCTCATTCTGAAACGCGCCTCTGCGCCACATCACAAAATCGCAATATCAGAGACTTACAGAATATTGGTGAATAAAAAGCCAACATTTTGTTAAGTTATTGTTGCCATTAATTGTATTTATTCGCCGGATTATATTCATGCAAGAAATGCATCAGTCGATGCGGCATTTGCGCTTATCTAATTCCTCATCCTGATCCAGTTTTCAGAAACAGACGCGTAAAACGTCAACAATAAACTGGAGATAACCATGTTTTCCTCAACCTCACCTGCAACCGTACGGTCGAAGGCGGGCGCGATACTTCGCGTCACGTCCGGCAACTTTCTTGAGCAATTCGATTTCTTTCTGTTCGGCTTCTATGCCACCTACATCGCCCACACGTTCTTCCCGGCGAGCAGTGAATTTGCGTCGCTGATGATGACCTTTGCCGTCTTCGGCGCGGGCTTTTTGATGCGTCCAATCGGCGCCATTGTGCTGGGGGCTTATATTGACAAGGTTGGCCGCCGCAAAGGGCTAATAGTGACGCTTTCCATTATGGCGGCAGGCACCTTCCTGATCGTGCTGATCCCGTCTTATCAAAGTATTGGTCTCTGGGCGCCGCTGCTGGTGCTGACGGGCCGTCTGCTGCAGGGCTTTTCCGCCGGCGCGGAGCTTGGGGGCGTGTCGGTCTATCTCGCGGAAATCGCCACGCCGGGCCGCAAGGGCTTTTACACCAGCTGGCAGTCCGGTAGCCAGCAGGTCGCCATTATGGTCGCCGCCGCAATGGGCTTTGCGCTGAACGCGGTGCTGGAAGAGAGCGCCATTCGCGAATGGGGCTGGCGCATCCCGTTCCTGTTCGGCTGTTTAATCGTGCCGTTTATCTTTTTCCTGCGCCGCAAGCTGGAGGAGACGGAAGAGTTCAGCGCGCGCCGCCATCACCTGGAGATGCGCCAGGTCTTTAAAACGCTGCTCGCGAACTGGCAGGTAGTGGTCGCGGGCATGCTGATGGTGGCAATGACCACCACGGCCTTTTATCTGATCACCGTTTATGCGCCCACCTTTGGTAAAAAGGTGCTGATGCTGAGCGCGTCAGACAGCCTGCTGGTCACGCTGCTGGTGGCGATCTCTAACTTCATCTGGTTGCCGGTGGGCGGCGCGCTGTCGGACCGCTTCGGGCGTAAACCGGTGCTGATTGCCATGACCCTGCTGGCGCTGGCCACCAGCTACCCGGCCCTGACGCTGCTGGCTGACGCGCCAAGCTTCTCCATGATGCTGAGCGTCCTGCTGTGGCTCTCCTTCCTGTACGGGCTGTATAACGGGGCGATGATCCCGGCGCTGACGGAAATTATGCCCGCTGAAGTCCGCGTGGCAGGGTTCTCTCTGGCTTACAGCCTCGCAACGGCGATCTTCGGCGGCTTTACCCCGGTGATGTCCACCGCGCTGATTGAATACACCGGTGACAAAGCCTCTCCGGGCTACTGGATGAGCTTCGCCGCGGTGTGTGCCCTGCTGGCAACCCTCTACCTTTACCGTCGTCGCGCGGTTTCGGTGCAAAACACCGTTAAGTCGCAGGAGGCCGCATGACTCGCACTTCTCGTTATACTGTTACCGCGCTGATGCTGACGTTCCTGAGCGCCAATGCCTGCGCTCAGGAGGTGAAAGTGATGATTTCAGGCGGTTTCAAAGCCGCCCTTGAAAAGCTGGCACAGGAATATGAACGCCAGACCGGCGATACCATCGTGATTATTCCCGGTCCGTCAATGGGCGCTACGCCGCAGGCGATCCCAAACCGGCTCGCGCGCGGCGAGAAAGCCGACGTGGTGATTATGGTGGGCGATGCGCTGGCGAAGCTCGAAAAAACCAGCCAGACCCAGCCGGGTTCGCGAACCGAACTTGCGGACTCCCCCGTCGGAATGGTGGTGAAAAAAGGGGCGGATGTCCCTGATATCAGCAGCGAGGCGACGCTACGTAACGCGCTGCTTCAGGCCAGCTCCATCGCCTATTCAGACAGCGCCAGCGGCAGGTATGTCAGCCAGACGTTGTTTAAAAAGCTGGGGATTGAAAAGGAGGCGGCGGCTAAAGCAACGATGGTCGAACGCATTCCGGTTGCTTCGGAAGTGGCAAAAGGGAAATACGCCGTGGGCTTCCAGCAGGTGAGCGAGCTGCTGCCGGTTCAGGGCGTCACCTTTATCGGTAAAATCCCGGATAATCTGCAGTACATCACGCGCTTCGCAGGCGCGGTCACCCGTCATGCAGAGCATCCCGCGGAGGGGAAAGCGCTGCTGACCTATCTCGCCTCACCGCCCTCACGCGCCGTCATCGAGAAGACGGGGATGATCCCCGTTACGTCCGGCGATACCGCTCGGTGATCTCTTTTTCCAGTTCAGCCGCGATATAAGACTGGATGCGCCCCCGGCGCCGGATAAGCCCCACGGTGCGTTTCACTTCCGGCGCCACCAGCGGCAGATGCGTCAGCGGCGTGTACTCTGACGTCGGCATCGACATGGCGGGAACGGCGGCAATGCCGATCCCCGCCTCTACCATACCGAGCATCGTGGTGACGTGGCGCGTTTCGCAGACGCTGGGGCGCTCGGGAATGATATCCCCCAGCATCCGATCGAGCAGGTTGCGGTTGCCTGACGTTTTATCGAGGGAGATATAGTCCTGCTGATAAAACGCCTGCCACGTCAGGTGACTCTTCTGCGCCACGGGGTGATCCTTTCGGCACGCCGCGACGTAGACATCCTCCACCAGCGGGAAAAACTCGATTTCAGACGGCAGGTTTCCTGCGAAGCAGATGCCGAAATCCGCCTGGCTGCGGGCCACGGCGTCAATCACATTCCCCGCGCTGCTGTCGATGAGCTTGATGCGAACGCGCGGATACCGAGATTGAAAACGCCGGATCACGTCGGGCATAAAGTAACAGGCCGCGGAAGGTACCGCGGCAACCGCGATCAGCCCCGTCCGCTCTTCGCTGGCCTTATCGACATCCGCGAGCATTGACTCCACGCTGTCGAGCAGCAGCGCGGAGCGCTCGGCAAAGTTCTGTCCGTAGAGCGTCAGCGCCACGCGGCGGGTGGTGCGATCGAACAGCCTGTTTCCCAGCGCTGCTTCCAGCTTTTCAATCCTGCGGCTCAGCGCCGACTGGGATAAGCAGATAGATTCAGCGGCGACACGGAAGTTACCGTATTCCACTAACGCTCTGAAAGCATAAAGATCGTTAAGGTCAAAATTCACGGGCATGGCGTCTGGATGTCCTGTCAGGGAATACGCAACAAAGTCAAAAATAATAGCGTCTTATTGACCTGCCGCAACCGGCCAGGCGTTGAAATACCGATCAGAGGTCGTTGAGATGCAGACGGACGTACCCGGCGCGGTCGGTAATGGCCTGCCGATCCTCTTCCGTCATGTCCGCAAGCTGTTTAAAGACAATGCCCAGGCGGGGATTGTTACCGAGACGCGCCTGATTGCGCGCAAAGAAGTCCCAGTAAAGGGCATTGAAGGGGCAGGCCTGCTCTCCGGTACGCTGGTTGTGCTGATACCGGCACCCCTGACAGTAATTACTCATCTTATGAATATATGACGCGCTTGAGACGTAGGGTTTACTGGCCAGCAACCCGCCATCGCCAAACTGGCTCATGCCGAGGGTATTGGGCAGTTCCACCCACTCAAAGGCGTCAATATAGACGCCCAGATACCATTCATGAACCGCCTGCGGCGACAGGCCGCTGAGCAGGCTAAAGTTTCCAATGACCATCAGGCGCTGGATATGGTGGGCGTAAGCCTCGGTGAGCGACTGCCCAACGGCATGCGCCAGGCAGCGCATCTGCGTCTTGCCCGTCCAGAACCAGTCCGGCAGCGGGGCGTGCTGGTCTAAGGCATTCAGCTCCCGATAGCCGGGCATCTGCGACCAGTAGATCCCGCGCACATACTCCCGCCAGCCGAGAATTTGCCGGATAAACCCTTCGACGGCAGGCAGCGGCGCGTGGCCCAAACGCCACGCCTGCTGGGCGGCGGCAACCACTTCCCGCGGATTAAGCATCTTTGTATTCAGCGCAAACGAAATTAACGAATGGAAAAGAAAAGGTTCCTCCGTGTGCATCGCGTCCTGCCAGTTTCCAAACTGCGGGAGCACGTGCGTGATAAATTCATCCAGCCTGGCTTTGGCTTCCGCACGGTTGAGCGGCCAGCGAAAATTGTCGGCCTGCGGTTCGCCGAAGGTCTTTACGCCGCAGCGCTGGATCTCCGCCCATAAGACGGAACGATCGTGGCAAGGACGCGCGTCCCCCGGCGCGGGAGGCTCGCCGGACCAGCGCTTGCGGTTTTCAGCATCGAAATTCCATTTCCCCCCTTCCGGCTCGCCTTCAGAGGTTAACAGGACGCCGTGCCGACGACGCATTTCCCGGTAAAAGTACTCCATTCGCCAGCTTTTGCGCGACGCAAAGAACGCGCTGACCTGTTCCCGAGTGGTGAAGAAATGCTCGCTGCTGACGCAGGCCGTTTCAACGGAGACCGTTTTCGCCCACGCCTGCAGCTGCGTATCAAGACGCCATTCGTCGGGCTCCTGCCATATCACCCTGCCCGCGCCGTAATGCGCGACAAGCGCGTTGACATTGTCTTCCAGCGCGCCGCGGTTCGAGCTGTCAGAAAGTCGGACATACCTCACCCGATGCCCCTTCTCCTTTAATGCAGAGGCAAACGCGCGCATGGCGGCGAAGATAGCGATAACTTTCTGGGCGTGATGAAGCACATAGGCGGTTTCTGCCCGGAGTTCCAGCATCACGTAAATGATGTTCGGACTGCAGGTATCAAACCAGCTGTGATGCGGATTAAGCTGGTCGCCCAGGATCAGACGTAGCTCGGTCAACGGTGGCTCCTGCGACAGCGCTCAGAACAGTATTTAACCTCATTCCAGCATTTCGCCCATTTCTTGCGCCACGTCATGGGCCGCTGGCAGTGCACGCACAGTCGACTGGGCAGGTCCTGCTTGTTACCTTTGAAATCGCTCATCTTTTCAATACCGTACTGATTTATTCACCCCACCTGCGGATAAAGGCTACGACAGACTTCACAAAATGAAGGTGATGCCCGCAAACCGCTACCCACCGCTACGTACGAAATGATAGTTTATTCAGGCTGGATTTGTCGCAGCAGGCGATATTCTGGCATCTTAACCGAATCTGACTTTCCCATTTTTGTTCAAGTGACGAGTTTGCGAGCAAAGCGATGATAAAGTGGCCCTGGAAAACGAATGAGGCTGGCCGGGATGTGGCGCTGCCATGGGATGACGCGCTGACGATCCCTGTTCTGGCTAATCTAAATCCGGATGAACAATCGAAACTGGTTCAGCTGGCGGATCGTTTTTTACAGCAAAAGCGCCTGGTGCCGCTGCAGGGGTTTGAACTCGATCCTCTGAAAAACGCCCGCATCGCGCTGCTTTTCTGTCTGCCGGTGCTTGAACTTGGCATTGAGTGGCTGGACGGTTTCCACGAAGTGCTTATCTATCCTGCGCCGTTCGTGGTGGATGACGAATGGCAGGACGATATTGGGCTGGTGCATAACCAGCGCGTGGTGCAGTCCGGACAAAGCTGGCAGCAAGGGCCGATTATCCTCAACTGGCTCGATATTCAGGACTCGTTCGACGCCTCCGGTTTTAATCTAATTATCCATGAAGTGGCACACAAGCTGGACACCCGCAACGGCGATCGCGCCAGCGGCGTCCCGCGGATCCCGCTTCGCGAAGTGGCGGGCTGGGAGCACGACCTGCACGCGGCGATGGATAACATCCAGGATGAAATAGACCTGGTGGGCGAAAGCGCGGCCAGCATTGACGCCTATGCGGCAACCGACCCGGCAGAGTGCTTTGCGGTGCTCTCCGAGTACTTCTTCAGCGCGCCCGAGCTCTTCGCGCCCCGTTTTCCGGCCCTCTGGCAACGTTTCTGCCAGTTTTATCAGCAGGATCCGCTACAGCGCCTGCGGCAGAATGAGGCGTCCGGCGGGCATTCGTCCCGCCAGTTTCATTAAGCTTTTTCAGCAGGGGTACGCTCGGTTGACCATACCCCTATGCTCAGGGCTAAAAACAGCAATGCCATTCCCCACGCGGCCACCGTTAAAGACTGCTCCCCGTAAAAGCGCGTCACGACCGGCACCATCAGCGCGCTGACGCCGTAGCCTAACGTGTGGCTGGTGGCGATGACGCCCGCCCCTTTCCCCGTGGTTAGCCGATCGTTCAGCAGCAGCTGGTAGCCCGGCGTGGCCATCGCCGCCCCGAGTGACGTGATAACAATCCCCACGTAGAACAGCGCTAAACCGGCGACAGCCATCAGCCCAAGCCCGGCCACCATCAGCACCGCCGCGATGCAGAGCAATGTCACCGGGCTGAAATGCTGAGGGCGGACCACCAGAAACTGTGCCGCGAGCGTGGCCAGCGCGGCCAGGCTCAGCAGAAGCGCGACATGATGGCTGATCTCCCGGGCGTTACCGTCCAGCAACGGGCTAAGATGCGGTGACAGGCCAATCTGCATCAGGCTCACCAGCGCCGCCAGCAGCAGCGCCAGCAGCAGGAAAGGAAGCATAGAGGCCTGCAGGCGGGTTGTCTGGTGGGCTACCGGCGGCAGCGGCGGGTCAGCGACTTCGCGAAGCACCAGCAGCAGAGCGATAAGCGGCGCAACCGCCATCAGCCAGAGCGGCGCCACCGGATTAACGCTGAGCATCAGCGCCGCCAGCGGCGGGCCGAGCAAACGCCCGCAGCTGAGGCCGGAGCTTATCGTCGCCAGCGCCGCCATTCTTTTCTCCAGTCCCGCACGCTGAATCGCCCACGTCTGGGCCGCAGGCACCAGCCCCGAGACCGTCAGTCCGTAGAGCAGGCGCGAGAAAATAAGCCCCGCCAGCCCCCAGACCGCATCCAGCCTTCCGGCCGCCATCCCCCAGACCACCAGCGCCATCACGACGAAACTCGCCAGATAGCCGCTTAGCGAGGCCAGCATGACGGACTTACACCCCTTTCGCTCGCTCTGACGCCCCCACCAGGGCGAGGCCGGTAAAAAGAGCATCGATCCGAACATCAACAGCCCGGCCAAGACAGAGAGAGACAGCCCGGTCAGGGTGACCAGCTGCGGGAGCATCACCAGCAAACCGTTTTGCCCGATGCCCAGTAACCCCGCAGATAGCGCCAGGGGCCAGTTAGCTTTTGAAGTGACGTTTTCCGTCAAGGTTTCAGAGTCAGCGCGCATGAGAATGTGAACATAGTGTCAATAAATGTGTGGAAATTATGAAGTTTATGAAAACAAATATTGCAAAAATGGTTGCGAGTGTAAACAGAATGAATATCATAACGAGAATTATTATCAATCATGGAATGAGGTACATCTATGCGTGCTCTGCTCCGCGCCGCCGGTACAGACGTTGCAGCCCAGTGCTTTTTAAACGCCCTGTTGCGTGAAACGAAGGACTGGCGCTATCTCCCCGCTACCGATGCGGATGCGCTATCTGAGATCCATATCCCGCTTTCCCAAACCCAGGCGCTTCGGGTGCCGGTACGCTATTTCTCACCCACCCAGCATCATCAGTACCGTTTCCCGGCAACGCGGATTCAGAGCAACAGCGACAGGGGTGACGCCGTCACTTTCCCTCAACTGGTTGATTTAATTCTTGAAAAACCGTCCGTAAAAGGCTCGCTGGATGCCGATACGCTGGCGCGTTTTAAGCAGCGCGTTCTCGAAAGCCATGCCCACACCTGGCAGGCGATTGATTTACGCCACAGTTGGGCAACCCTGCGCGATAAGCCGCTGACGTTTGCCGAAGCGGAACAGGCGCTGCTGGTCGGCCATGCGTTTCACCCGGCACCGAAGTCCCACGAGCCGTTCAACGAAGCCGAGGCGCGCCGCTATTTGCCCGATTTCGCCTCCCGCTTCCCGCTGCGCTGGTTTGCCGTTGAGAGCACGCTCGTTGCCGGCGACAGCCTGAACGTCTCCCTGCGTGAGCGTCTGCTGCGCTTTGCGGCCCAGAGCGCGCCCGAGCTGCTCGGCCACTTTACCGACACCCGCTGGCTGCTGCCGATGCACCCGTGGCAGGCCGACTATCTGCTGGAGCAGGACTGGTGCCAGCGTCTGGCGGAAAACGGTTCGTTGCAGGACCTGGGTGAAGCGGGCGCACAGTGGCTGCCCACCAGCTCCTCCCGCTCGCTGTACAGCGAGACCAACAGCGACATGATTAAGTTCTCCCTCAGCGTGCGCCTGACCAACTCCGTGCGCACGCTGTCGGTGAAAGAGGTAAAGCGCGGCATGCGCCTGGCGCGTCTGGCAAAAACGGAACGCTGGCAGGAACTACAGGCACGCTACCCGACCATGCGCGTGATGCAGGAAGACGGCTGGGCGGGGCTGCGTGACGAAAGCGGCACTATTCAGGAAGAGAGCCTGATGGCCCTGCGCGTCAATCTGCTGTTCGATACGCCAGACACCCAGACCAACGTGCTGGTGAGCCTGACGCAGGCCGCGCCGGACGGCGGTGACAGCCTGCTCGCCGCGGCGGTGCGCCGTCTGAGCCAGCGTCTTGATTTACCGCTCGCCCAGGCCGCCCGCTGCTGGCTGGACGCCTACTGCGACCGCGTATTGCTTCCGCTGTTCAGCGCCGAGGCGGACTACGGTCTGGTCCTGCTGGCGCACCAGCAAAATATCCTCGTTGAGATGCAGCAGGATTTCCCGGTCGGGCTGATCTACCGCGACTGCCAGGGCAGCGCGTGGACCGAAGGCGCCGACGCGTGGCTGAAAGAGGCGGGCGAAACTGAGGTGGAAAACCGCTTTGGCGAGAGCCAGCTGCTGCGCTACTTCCCTTACTACCTGCTGCTGAACTCTACCCTTGCCGTCACCGCCGCCCTTGCCGCCGCCGGATTTGACAGCGAAGAGAGCCTGATGTCCCGGGTGCGCGACGCGCTGGCAGAACTGCGCCGCACGGCGAAGCAGACCCGCTGCCTCGACTACGTGCTCGACAGCCCGACCTGGAACTGCAAAGGCAACTTCCTCTGCTACCTGCACGATCGCAATGAAAACACCATCGCCGATCCGGCGGTGATCTATTTCGACTTTAGCAACCCGTTCTACAAGGAGAAGACGTGATGGCTATCGCGAATATCGTCCATTCCGGCTACGGCTTTCACTGCACCGCAACGGATCGCGCCCTGCCGCTGGCGTTGGGTCTCGACGGCAGCGCGGTGCTGGAGCGTCTGAAGGGGATCCCGGACGGCTGGCTGGTGGAAGCCCTGGATCAGCTGTTTGTGGCCGCCCCCGCGCTGACCGGCATTACGTTGCCGTGGGCGGAGTGGCAGGATGAACCCCAGGCGCAGGCGCTGTTTGGCCTGGCCCACGGTGATTATCTGGCGCGCGACGCCTTCTGGCAATTGCCGCTGTGGCTGAAGGGCGAACGCCCGCAGGCGAGCGGCGGAATGCAGTTTGACGAGAGCCGTCAACTGTACTTCCCGCTGCGCCCTCGCCGCCCGCAGGGTGAGATGTATCGCCGTTACGATCCGCAAATTAAGCGTACCCTCAGCTTCCGCGTGGCCGACGTGGCGCTGGACGGCGAGCGTTTTACCCGCTGGATGAATAACCCGCGCGTGAACGCCTTCTGGGAGATGGCGGGCCCGCAGGCCGAGCAGGAAAACTACCTGCGCCGTCAGCTCGACTCGACCTACTGCTACCCGGTTATTGGCTGCTTCGACGATCAACCGTTTGGCTATTTTGAACTCTACTGGGCACCGGAAGACCGCATTGGCCGCCACTACCGCTGGCAGCCGTTTGACCGCGGGCTACACATGCTGGTGGGGGAAGAGAACTGGCGCGGCGCGCAGTACATCCGCAGCTGGCTGCGCGGCCTGAGCCACTACCTGTATCTCGACGAACCGCGCACCGCGCGCATCGTGGCCGAGCCGCGCTTCGACAACCAGCGCCTGTTCCGCCATCTGGACTCTGCCGGTTTTGACACGGTGAAAGAGTTCGACTTCCCGCATAAACGCTCGCGCCTCATTATGAGCCAGCGTCACCGCTTCTTCAGCGAGGTGGGCCTGTGAACGCGCTCTGGGAAAAAGTGAACCGCGAGATGGTGGCGAAGATCCTCGCCGAGCTGGAATACGAGCGCACCCTGCGCGCCGAGCCGGTTTCGTCGGACGGCTGGCGCATCGCCATGGGCAACGCGTCCTGGCAGTTTTGCGCCACGCGCGGGATCTGGGGCTGGCTGCATATCGACCCGGACAGCCTGACCACCGCCAGCTGCGATGCCGTCGAAGCGGAAAGCGCGCTGCTGCAGCTGGCGACGGTGCTGGAGATGAGCGACGCGCAAACGGCAGAGCACATGGAGGACCTCTACGCCACGCTGCGCGGCGACATGCAGCTGCTTCAGGCGCGTGACGCGCTGGATGCGGACGCGCTGATCCACCTCGATCCGGACGAATTACAGTGCCTGATGCGCGGTCACCCGAAGTTTATTTTCAACAAAGGTCGCCGCGGCTGGGGGCTGGACGCGCTGCGCCAGTACGCGCCGGAGTACCGCGGACGTTTTCGTCTGCACTGGGTTGCCGTTCAGCGAGAGCATCTGGTCTGGAGCAGCGACGCCGATTGCGATATCAGCGCCCTGCTGGCGAGCGCCATGGACAACGCCGAGCGCGCCCGCTTTGACGCCCGCTGGCAGGCGCTGGGCCTCGACGAGAGCTGGCTGCCGGTGCCGCTGCACCCGTGGCAGTGGCAGCAGAAGATTGCCATTCATTTCCTGCCGCAGCTGGCACGCGGTGAGATGGTTGAGCTGGGCGAGTTTGGCGATGAGTACCTGGCGCAGCAGTCCCTGCGCACGCTCACCAACGCCAGCCGTCGCGCGCCGTTTGACATTAAGCTTCCGCTGACGATCTACAACACCTCCTGCTATCGCGGTATTCCGGGCAAATACATTGCCGCCGGGCCGCTGGCCTCGCGCTGGCTGCAGCAGCAGTTTGCCACCGACGCTACGCTTGCCCGCTCTGGCGCACAGGTGCTTGGCGAACCCGCCGCCGGATATCTGTCGCATCCGGGCTATGCGGCGCTGCCGAAAGCGCCGTACCGCTATCAGGAGATGCTGGGGGTGATCTGGCGCGAGAACCCGTCCTGCTATCTGCAGGAGGGCGAACAGGCGGTGCTGCTGGCGGCGCTAATGGAAACCGACAACGCCGGGCGCCCGCTCATCGACGCGTGGATCAACCGTTCCGGGCTAAGCGCCGAAGCGTGGCTGGAAAAGCTGTTTGAAGCAACGGTGATCCCGTTCTATCACCTGCTCTGCCGCTACGGCGTGGCGCTGATTGCCCACGGCCAGAACGTGACGCTGGTGATGAAAGACTACGTCCCGCAGCGCATCCTGCTGAAGGATTTCCAGGGCGATATGCGCCTGGTGGATGAAGATTTCCCGCAGGCCCAGAGCCTGCCGGAACAGGTGAAGGCCGTCACGGCGCGCCTGAGCGCGGATTACATCATCCACGATCTGCAAACCGGTAACTTCGTGACGGTGCTGCGTTTTATCTCACGCCTCACGCTGCAAAGCGGCGTCAGCGAAACGCGTTTCTATCAGATCCTCGCCGGCGTTCTGCACCGCTATATGGCCGTGCACCCCGAGCTTGCCGAGCGCTTTGCGACGTTCGACCTGTTCAAGCCGCAAATTATTCGCGTGATCCTCAACCCGGTCAAACTGACCTTCTCCGAACACGACGGCGGCAGCCGCATGCTGCCGAACTACGTCACCGACCTTGATAACCCTCTTTTTCTGGCCTCCCGGGAGTCCGCGCAATGAAAACCTATGATTTCATCGGCATTGGTATCGGCCCGTTTAACCTCAGCATCGCCGCGCTGGCGGAAGGGCTGGACGGCTTTAGCTCGCTGTTTCTTGAGCGTAAACCGCACTTCTCCTGGCACCCGGGAATGATGGTGCCGGACTGCCACATGCAGACCAGCTTCCTGAAGGATCTGGTCAGCGCCGTGGAGCCGACCAACCGCCACAGCTTCCTGAACTACCTGGTGCAGCGTAAAAAGTTCTACCGATTCCTGACCACCGAGCAGCGCACCGTTTCACGGGAGGAGTTTGCCGACTACCTGTGCTGGGCGGCGGACAACCTCACCAACCTCGCCTTCAGCCAGCAGGTACAGCAGGTGAGCTTTGATGAGAAAAGCGGCCTGTTTGAGGTAGTGACCCAACGCGATCGCTTCCTGGCGCGCCACGTCTGCGTGGGGATCGGTAAGCAGATCAACCTGCCGGACTGCGTCACGACGCAGGACGATAGCTGCTTCCATGCCAGCGAGATGATGCTGCGCACGCCGGATCTCGCGGGCAAGCGCGTTACCGTCGTCGGCGGCGGCCAGAGCGGCGCCGACCTGTTCCTGAATATTTTCCGTGGCGAATGGGGCCAGCCGCTGAGCCTGAACTGGGTCTCGCGCCGCAACAACTACAACGCGCTGGATGAAGCCGCCTTTGCTAACGAGTATTTCACGCCGGAGTACGTGGACAGCTTCTCCACGCTCGGTGAAGAGGCGCGTCGTCAGATGCTGCACGAGCAGAAGATGACCTCCGACGGCATCACCACCGAGTCCCTGCTGGCGATTTACCGCGCCATGTACCACCGCTTTGAAGTGCTGCGCGAAAAACCCTGGGCGCACCTGATGCCGTCCCGCTCGGTGACGGCCCTGACGCGCCTGGAAAACGGACAGCGTCTGAGCATACAGCACCATCTCGACGGCGGCCGAGAGCAGCTGGAGAGTGACGTTGTGATCTTCGCCACCGGCTATCGCGCCGTGCAGCCAGCGTTCCTCGCGCCGCTGTCTCACCGCCTGCATCTGGATACGGACGAAGCCTTCTGCATCAACAACGATTTCACCCTCGAATGGGACGGTCCGCAGAGCAACCGCCTGTTCGCCGTAAATGCCGGGATGCACCGTCTCGGCATTGCCGAACCCCAGCTCAGCCTGATGGCCTGGCGCGCGGCGCGAATTCTGAACCGCGCGCACGCCGACGAGCCGTTTGAGCTGGCTACCACCCCTGGCGTTATCCACTGGCGAAGCACCACCAGCCCGGAGAACAGCCAGGTTTTTAAATCATTAGCAAAAACCACCGAGTACTGACACACACAATCAGGGTCAACATAACAATGAAACGTTCTCATCTTTGGGTTTTAAATCCTTGCTTGCTTGCAATGCTTTCTACCTCTGCGTGGGCGGAAGAACAAAAGGAAGAAAATATCGTTGTCTCCGCCAGCCGCGCGCACCGCAGCGTGGCGGAGATGGCGCAGACCACCTGGGTCATTGAGCGGGCTGAAATTGAGCAGCAGGTTCAGGGCGGGAAAGAGATTAAAGAAGTGCTGGCGCAGCTGATTCCGGGCATGGACGTCAGCAGCCAGGGACGTACCAACTACGGCATGAACCTGCGCGGCCGCTCCATGATGGTGATGGTGGACGGCGTGCGCCTGAACTCGTCCCGCAGCGACAGCCGCCAGCTCGACTCTATCGATCCGTTCAACATTGACCGTATCGAGGTTATCTCCGGCGCCACGTCACTCTACGGCGGCGGCAGTACCGGCGGTCTGGTGAACATCGTCACCAAAAAAGGCCAGCCTGAGACCGAAGTCGAATTCCAGACCGGGGCTAAAAGCGGGTTCAACAGCCACAACGACCACGATGAGAACGTGTCGGCAGCGGTCAGCGGCGGCAATGACAACGCCTCCGGTCGTCTGTCGGTGTCGTATCAGCGCTACGGCGGCTGGTATGACGGCAACGGCGATGAGGTGATTATTGATAACACCCAGACCGGCTTACAGTATTCCGACCGTATCGATGTGATGGGAACAGGCACCCTCAATATTGACGATCACCAGCAGCTGCAGCTGACGACCCAGTACTACAAGAGCGAGTCCGACGGTAAGCACGGGCTGTATCTCGGAAAGAATTTCTCGGCGGTCACGGGCGATGCGACCGCGTACAACAAAGGTAACCTCGATTCTGACCGCGTGCCGGGTACCGAGCGCCATCTGATTAACCTGCAGTACTCCAATACCGACTTCTGGGGCCAGGATCTGGTCGCGCAGATTTACTATCGCGACGAGAGCCTGACCTACTATCCGTTCCCGACCCTGACCAAAGGCGTGGTCACCAGCATCGGCGCGTCGCAGCAGAAAACCGATTTCTACGGCGGCAAGCTGACGCTGAACAGCAAGCCGGTGGACGATTTGACGCTGACCTGGGGTATGGATGCCGACCACGAAACCTTCGACGCCAACCAGCAGTTCTTCAACCTGAAAAAAGCTGCGGCGAGCGGCGGCATGGAGCTGGATAACGCCTACAACGTGGGCCGCTACCCGGGTTATAGCATCACTAACCTCGCCCCGTTCCTGCAGGCCAGCTATGACATTGACGCCATCACCCTGAGCGGCGGCGTGCGCTACCAGTACACCGAGAACAAGGTGGACGACTTTGTCGGTTACACCCAGCAGCAGGCCATCGCTACCGGGAAAGCCACCTCCGCCGACGCGGTGCCGGGCGGGAAAACCGATTACAACAACTTCCTGTTTAACGCCGGGATCCTCGGTCGCCTGACCGAACAGCAGCAGGTGTGGTTTAACTTCTCCCAGGGCTTCGAAATCCCGGACCTGGCGAAGTACTACGGCTCCGGGACCTATCAGCTCAGCAACGGTCACTATCGCCTGCTGAACAGCGTCAACGTCAACGACTCGAAGCTGGACGGTATCAAGGTCAACGCTTATGAGCTGGGCTGGCGCTACACCGGGGATAACCTGCGCACCCAGGTTGCGGCGTATTACTCGCTCTCGGATAAAACCATCACCATCAACAAGACGGACATGACCATCAACCTGGAAGACGACAAGCGTCGTATCTACGGGGTAGAAGGTCAGGTGGACTATTTCTTCACCGACAGCGACTGGAGCACGGGCGCGAACTTTAACGCCATTAAGTCGGAAACCCGCGAAAACGGGAAATGGGAGAAGCTGACGGTAGACAGCGCCAGCCCGTCGAAAGCCAGCGCGTGGGTCAACTGGGCGCCGGGCGACTGGACCCTGCGCGTGCAGAGCACGCAGACCTTTGACGTCTCTGACGCCGACGGCAAGAAGATCGATGGCTATAACACGGTCGACTTCCTGGGCAGCTACGCCCTGCCGGTGGGTAAAGTCAGCTTCAGCGTGGAGAACCTGCTGGACAAAGACTACACCACCGCCTGGGGCCAGCGCGCGCCGGGGCTGTATAGCCCAACCTACGGTGCACCGGGCCTGTACACCTATAAAGGCCGTGGACGGACGTTTGGTCTGAACTACTCCGTTCTGTTCTAATCCCGAGCGCCGCCTGCGGGCGGCGCATTTTGCTGTGTAGTTTCGAAGCAAATTTACTATAAAATCAGCGATTTGCTGAAATTGTCGGCAAACGAACAAAAAGCGCGATTTCACCCTTTGACAAGGCGAACTGAGGTCGCTACTATGCGCCTCGTTCACACGATTCCTCTGTAGTTCAGTCGGTAGAACGGCGGACTGTTAATCCGTATGTCACTGGTTCGAGTCCAGTCAGAGGAGCCAAATTAGAAAAGCCTGCTTTTGAAGCAGGCTTTTTGCTTTTCTGCGTCGGGTAAAATTGTCGGGTGGCGGCTTCGCCTTACCCGACCTACGGAACTGCATCTCTGAAGTTAACTCTGAATCGCATCCAGCCTGGCAATCACCTTAATCTCAAACTTAAATCCGTACAGCCACGTCACGCCGATCCCGGTCAAGGTAGGATAAGGCGCGTCCCCCCAATATTCTGGCAGGATACTCCAGATAGCGTCGAGGTTTGACTCGGGATCGACGACAAAGAGGGTCACGTCAACCACGTCAGCGAACGTGCAGCCCGCAGCCGCGAGGACAGCATTAAGATTATCAAAGGCCAGTCTGACCTGCGCTTTCAGATCGGGTTCAGGCGAACCATCCTCGCGACTACCCACCTGCCCCGAAACGAACAAGAAACCGTTGGATTTGATGGCCGGTGAATAACGATTACGCTCATAGAGCGCCTGCCGACCGAAGGGGAAAACTGCTTCGCGTGCTGTCATGTTTGTACCTTTGCAATAGGGCAAAATCAGCCCGTTGAACATAAAGACACTTTACAGGTGCAGGTTTGGGCGGATAAACAAGCGACTTTGTCCATCATTGTTTGTAATATCCAAACAATCGGTGAAAAGAGAGGATAAGGAATGGATCGTTTCGACGCGATGCGCGCCTTTGCTCGCGTGGTGGAGGCAGGTAGTTTCACAAAGGCTGCCCAAACGCTTCATATGAGCAAAACCACGGTGACGCAGCTCATTCAGCAGCTGGAAGCGCGCCTGCGCGTCAAATTGCTCCATCGCACCACCCGCAGGCTCGGTGTGACCCCCGATGGCGCGGTCTACTACGAACGCGTCATCCGCCTGCTGGCGGACATGGAAGATGCTGAAAACAGCCTGTCCAGCGCGACGATGACGCCCAGGGGACGGCTACGGGTTGATGTGCCCAGTCCGCTGGCCCGCCTCATCCTGGTGCCGGCGCTACCGGCTTTTCACGCACGCTACCCGGATATCCAGTTCGATATGGGCGTGAGCGACCGGGTGGTGGATCTGATCGGCGACAACGTGGATTGCGTCCTCCGCGGTGGCGAAATCAACGACCAGTCCCTGATCGCACGCCATGTCGGCGATTTGCACATCGGCGTTTACGTCGCACCGAGCTATGTGGAACGCCTCGGCGCCCCGGCGCACCCGCGAGAGCTGGAAAACACCGACCATCGCATTGTAGGGTTCTTGTCCTCGCGCACCGGTAAGATTGATCCTCTGGTACTGCGCAGTGAGAGTGAACATATTGACATCACGGGCAGCTATGCCCTTGCCGTGGATGATGGCAATGCTTACCTCGAAGCTGGGTTAGCCGGGTTAGGCGTGATTGCGCTGCCGGTCTATATGGCAGAAGCGCATCAGGCTTGTGGTTCCTTGATTCGGCTATTCGAACATTGGCGTATTAAGCCAATGTCCCTGTACCTGGCATTTCCGCCTAACCGCCACGTCAACGTCAGACTGCGCGTTTTTATTGATTGGATCGTTGAATTGATGCAGCAGCATGTCCCTAATTCCAATAATAAGTCACTCCCTCCCAGCCCCTGATTCGCTCATTAGGGTTGGTTACTTTCCACAGCACTCACCGCTCGCCGCCAGGCACGATCTCTTTCTCAAGACCCGCATTCATGCACCACGTTTTCCACGATTCCATGGAAAAAATAAGATCACTTTTTGCAATGTCAGACGGCGTAGCGGGCAGCACGCCGTCGTTATAGCCCGGTGCGGCCACTACAATGAGCTCATCGGAAAAAAGATAATGACTTTCGCTCCCTTCCCAGTTTCCCTGCCCCATCCATATCGCGATATCTATCCCTTCCTGCTGCAGGCGCTGGCCTGGATCCGCAGGGTGATAAGCGGATATTTCGCCCGTAAACGAGCCAGTTGCGGTAATAACCAGTGTCATCCAAATGACGGCACCATCGCCAGCATCACGCAGCCAAGACGGGCGACGGCTTCAAAGCTTCGCAAACTGACAATGGGTGGGAAATCCGACATGAAAGTACTTCCTTATCTGCGCTGGATATACAGCGGCAACCTGACCATATGTCAGTAATACTGACCCTTACGGTAAGATACTGAAGAAATAGATTACTGCAGGCGCGTCCGGTCACCACAGTGCCCAATCAGGTGCCATTACCAGCACGGTTGTCTGGACGTTTATGCAGCCGATGATCCAGCACGTCGTTAGTGCAGCGGAGTTAAGCTCGATCCAGTCGCTTGCCAAATCATTCGAATCACAGGCGGTCTTTAGAAAATACCCATTCAGCTAAGTGGCGAGCCCGGTAAGCGCAGCACCACCGGGCAAACCCGCACCTAAATCTGATAATCAATCGCCACTTCTTCTGGCTCCATCACCTGCCGTTTAATCTCATCCACCGACAGCCCGGCGTTGCAGAGCTCGATAAAGCGCCACACATAGTTACGCTGCAGCTGCCCGCGCTTCAGGCCAAGCCATACGGTGTTGGCGTCAAACAGATGACGCGTGTCAAGACGCACCAGGTTCCCGTCCTCGCGTTCTCCGCTGGACTGTTCCGCCACCAGGCCAATACCCAGACCCAGCTCGACGTAGGTTTTGATGACGTCAGAGTCCTGCGCGCTCAGCACGATGTCGGGCGTTAACCCTTTACGATTGAAGGCTTCATCTATACGCGAGCGTCCCGTGATCCCCTGGCGATAAGTAATGAGCGGCCATTTCGCAATGTCTTCCAGCGTCAGGGGAGAGACCTGATTCAGAGGATGATCGACCGGGAGCAGTAAGCTGTGATACCAGCGGAACCAGGGGAACGCCACCAGCAGCGGGTCGTTGCTCAGGCGTTCGCTGGCGATACCGATATCCGCCCCACCGTTTTGCAGCAGCACTTCAATTTCCTGCGGCGTGCCCTGGATAAGCTCCAGACGCACCTCCGAAAAAAGTTCGCGGAACGCCTTAATCACCGGCGGCAGGCTGTAGCGCGCCTGGGTGTGGGTGGTGGCGATGGTGAGCACGCCCGAGGCGTCATTGGTGAAGAGATCCGCCAGGCGACGCACGTTGCTGGCCTCGTTGAGGATCCGCTCAGCGATGGTGAGCAATGCTTTACCCGGCTCCGTCATGCCGAGCAGCCGCTTGCCGCGACGGATAAAGATCTCTATGCCCAGCTCCTCTTCCAGCTCGCGGATATGGCGGCTGACGCCGGACTGAGAGGTATAAAGCATATTGGCGACCTCGGTCAGGTTGTAGTCCCGCCTGGCCGCCTCACGGATAATTTTAAGTTGCTGGAAATTCACGATTCACTCCGGCGCATCTGACATAGCTCTATTGTTAGAGTCAGCCGAGCTGCAGAACAAATAATAAAAACCAGCATCTTATGCTTTTATGGAATATCAGCTCACGAGCTGGAGTTCACGGTTCTCAAGCGATGGCTTGCTGACCAGCGACATCAGAATCTCTTTTACCGCCTGCGCCTGTGGCGACAGCGAACCGCGTGCGGACATGTTCAGCGAGAGCGGCAGGCTCATGGAAGGCGTGGTGATCCGCGCCATCCAGCCGTTTGCCGCGCTGCACAGCGAACGCGCGGCGGATTCCGGCAGCACGGTGACGCCCATGCCGCTGGCAATGGCTGCGGTCAGCGTGGAGATCGAGTCAATTTCGCCGATGATTTTGGCCGTCAGACGGCGCAGGGAGAACGCTTCGTCCACGCGCACGCGCACGGCGCTATAGTCGCGCGGCAGATAGAGGTTCATCTCTGCCACGGCGGTAAGGTCTACGCTCTGGCCCGGACAGTCGCGGGTGCCCACGAGGTAGAGATCTTCTTTCAGCAGCGGCTGGCTGGTGATCCCGGCGACAGGAGAGCGATCGTAAAGGACCGCCATGTCCAGCTGGCCGTTGAGCAGTTTGTCATTCAGTACGGACCCGCTGTTTTCGTGCAGGTACACCAGCACTTCAGGCAGCTCAGCGCGAACGGCCTGCAGCAGCGGCATGGTAATAGAGGACGCGGCCGTTCCCGGCGCCAGGCCAATAGAAACGTGTCCGCTCAGGGTCTGGCCCACGTTATTCACCGCCAGCTGCGCCTGCTCGCACTGGCGCAGAATCGTGCGGGCATGGGTATAGAGAATTTTTCCGGCTTCCGTTGGCGTGACGCCGCGTTTGGTGCGGATCAACAGCTGCTGATCCATCTCGCCTTCCAGAGTAGCCACCTGCTGGCTCAGCGCAGGCTGCGCGATATGCAGCACTTCTGCTGCTTGAGTCAGGCTGCCGATATCGACGATTTTTACGAAGTATTTCAGTCGTCTTAAGTTCATTTTGCCCCCTGTTCGAAATGCTGTGCCGGAACCGGCTGTCGTTGTTGAACAGGTTTTGCAATATGAATGCCACTTTTACCAGGCGGTCTGAATTGGGCACTAAGCGCCTGAAAATAAGGAAACCTAATCATGGAGGGGGGTTTTATTACCGAAACAGCAGTTTATGATCTGCCCCATTAGAGGTATATCCGCACCAAAGCGGTGCATTCCGCTGTCAAAAACGCCACTTTGCCGATTTTGTCAGCAAACGATCAAAAGGCGGCGATCCACCCTTTGACAAGGTGAACGCAGGTCGATAATATGCGCCCCGTTCACACGATTCCTCTGTAGTTCAGTCGGTAGAACGGCGGACTGTTAATCCGTATGTCACTGGTTCGAGTCCAGTCAGAGGAGCCAAATTTGAAAAGCCTGCTTTTAAAGCAGGCTTTTTGCTTTTCTGCGTCGGGTAAAATTGTCGGGTGGCGGCTGCGCCTTACCCGACCGACAAAAACCTCGAATCGTAGGCCGGGTAAGGCAACGCTGCCACCCGGCGAAAATGTCCTCAATTGCCGAGCTTCACCGGCATCCCTGACCGCCGTTCCAGCTCAGCGCCCGCCCCCTCGTTTATCAACTGTGTCTGCTGTGCGGCGGAGATGGGCAGCGGCACTTTTCGGGTCGATTCAAACTCCGCGCGGTTACGCGATAACGGCTCGTGAACCTCCACCCAGCGGCTGCCGTCCGGTTCCGTGGTGACTTTAACGGGCCGATCGATAAGCTGTACGCGGGTGCCGACGGGAACATTATCGAAAAGGTATTTGATGTCGTTATTCCGCAGACGAATACAGCCCTGGCTCACCCGCAGCCCGATGCCGAAATTGGAGTTTGTGCCGTGTATGGCATACAGCCTGCCGATATAGATTGCATACAGCCCCATCGGGTTATCCGGCCCGGCGGGCACGAAGGCAGGCAGCGTTTTTCCCTCTGCCGCATAGGCACGGCGCGTATTGGGCGTCGGAGACCAGGTGGGTCCCACCTGCTTACGTTCAACCGCCGTTACCCAGTTACGCGGGGTTTCGCGCCCGGCCTGACCGATGCCGATGGGCAGCACTTCAACAGTATTGCTGCCCGGCGGGTAATAGTAGAGACGCATTTCCGCCACGTTAACGACAATCCCCTCGCGAACGGTGTCGGGCAAAATCAGCTGCTGGGGAATGACCAGCCGGGTACCGGATTTGGGCAAAAAAGGATCCACGCCCGGGTTCGCTTCCAGCATATTGCTCAACCCCTGCCCGTACTGCGCGGCAAACGCCTCAAGCGGTAACGTATTATGTTCCGGCACGGTAATGACCTGCGAGCTCCCCACCAGGCGACTGCCCGCCGGCGGTAAAGGATAGCTCACCGCCTGCACGCTCTGGCTGATGAGTAACGCAGCAAGACAGCCCAACGCCATTTTACGACACATATTCCCTTCCTCAGTCGCTTCGCTCTTTAGTAAGCATAGCGTAGCCGTTTTGCATTACCCATCAGGAAATAAAATCAGTTTGCACAGGCCCCCTGTCGCGGTAGTCTCATAGGTTCCGTTTATATGACGGCCGCTATGTGAGTGACCTTTTCTTATACCAATAATTAAAAATCAGTGCAGACAGGACAACTATGGACTCCACTCTCACCTCCACACATCCCAACGAGGAGACACCTTCGCTCAATCGTGCCCGCCGCGCCGCACTCGGCAGCTTCGCGGGTGCCGTCGTCGACTGGTATGATTTTCTGCTCTACGGCATTACCGCCGCGCTGGTGTTTAACCGCGAGTTTTTTCCGCAGGTCAGCCCCGCGATGGGTACCCTCGCCGCGTTTGCCACCTTCGGCGTCGGTTTTCTGTTTCGCCCACTGGGCGGGGTGATCTTCGGCCACTTTGGCGACCGCCTCGGCCGCAAGCGCATGCTGATGCTTACCGTCTGGATGATGGGGATCGCCACGGCGCTGATT
The DNA here is from genome assembly GCF_052974705.1 of Enterobacter sp. fkY84-1. NCBI lineage: Bacteria > Pseudomonadati > Pseudomonadota > Gammaproteobacteria > Enterobacterales > Enterobacteriaceae > Enterobacter > Enterobacter sp. fkY84-1. The sequence continues at coordinate 3,012,737 of NZ_CP169393.1, forward strand.
GGCATTCTCCCGTCGTTTTCCGCGATTGGCTGGTGGGCACCGGTATTGCTGGTGACATTACGGGCGATTCAGGGCTTCGCCGTGGGCGGTGAATGGGGCGGCGCGGCGCTCCTATCCGTTGAGAGCGCGCCCAAAAATAAGAAAGCGTTTTACAGCAGCGGCGTGCAGGTCGGATACGGCGTGGGTCTGCTCCTTTCTACCGGGCTGGTCTCCTTGATCAGCCAGCTCACCACCGACGAGCAGTTCCTGAGCTGGGGCTGGCGCATTCCGTTCATCTTCAGCATCGTGCTGGTCATCGCCGCGCTGTGGATCCGTAACGGCATGGAGGAGTCGGCAGAGTTCGAAAAGCAGCAGGAAAAACCGGCCGCCAAAAAAAGGCTGCCGGTCATGGAGGCACTCGTCCGGCATCCTGGCGCTTTTCTGAAAATTATTGCCCTGCGCCTGTGTGAACTGCTGACGATGTATATCGTCACGGCGTTTGCCCTGAACTACTCGACGCAGAACCTCGGCCTGCCGCGTGAACTGTTCCTGAATATCGGCCTGGTGGTTGGCGGGATCAGCTGCCTGACCATCCCCTGCTTCGCCTGGCTGGCGGACCGCTTTGGCCGCCGTCGCGTCTATATCACCGGGGCGCTGGTGGGCACCCTCAGCGCCTGGCCATTCTTTATGGCGCTGGAGGCGCAGTCGATCTTCTGGATTGTCTTCTTCGCCATCATGCTCGCCAACGTCGCTCACGACATGGTGGTCTGCGTCCAGCAGCCGATGTTTACCGAACTGTTCGGCGCCAGCTACCGCTACAGCGGCGCGGGCGTGGGCTACCAGGTCGCAAGCGTGGTCGGCGGCGGGTTTACGCCATTTATTGCCGCCGCGCTGGTGACCTTCTCCGGCGGAAACTGGCACAGCGTGGCGATTTATCTGCTGGCCGGTTGCCTGCTCTCTGCTGCGACGGCGCTGGTGATGAAAGAGCCCCGCCACACCTGATCGCCCTTTTGTTTCACAGGCGTGTGACATACTATCGGGTAGAGTCGCACACCTGTGGAACAAGGAGACAGAGATGAATAATAAGGGCTCCAGCCTGACCCCGGCTCAGGCGCTGGAAAAACTCGACGCGCTGTATGAACAGTCCGTCAATGCGCTGCGCAGCGCCATCAGCGAATATATCGATACAGGGAAACTTCCCGACCAAAAGGCCAGAAACGAGGGCCTTTTTGTTTATCCATCGCTCTCTGTGACCTGGGACGGCAGCGCCAGCACGACGCCAAAAACCCGCGCCTACGCCCGTTTTACCCACTCCGGCTGCTACAGCACCACCGTCACCCGCCCGGCCCTGTTCCGCCCGTATCTTGAAGAACAACTTACGCTGTTGTACCAGGATTACGGCGCGCACATTGCCGTTGAGCCCTCGCAGCATGAGATCCCCTATCCGTACGTAATTGACGGTTCGGCGTTAACCCTTGACCGTTCCATGAGCGCGGGGCTGACCCGCCACTTCCCGACGACGGAACTGTCGCAGATTGGCGATGAGACCGCCGACGGGATTTATCACCCGGCAGAATTTTCTCCTCTGTCGCACTTTGACGCCCGCCGGGTCGATTTCTCCCTGGCGCGACTGCGCCACTACACCGGTACGCCCGCTGAACATTTTCAGCCGTTCGTGCTCTTTACCAACTACACCCGCTACGTCGACGAGTTTGTCCGCTGGGGCTGCAGCCAGATCCTCGACCCGGAAAGCCCGTATATTGCGCTCTCCTGCGCGGGCGGGATCTGGATCACCGCAGAGACCGAAGCCCCCGAGCAGGCCATCTCCGATCTGGCATGGAAAAAGCATCAGATGCCGGCCTGGCACCTGATCACCGCCGACGGTCAGGGCATTACGTTGATTAACATTGGCGTCGGCCCCTCGAACGCCAAAACCATCTGTGACCATCTGGCGGTGCTGCGCCCGGACGTGTGGCTGATGATTGGCCACTGCGGCGGCCTGCGTGAAAGCCAGCTGATTGGCGATTACGTGCTCGCCCACGCCTATCTGCGCGATGACCATGTGCTTGATGCGGTGCTGCCGCCGGATATCCCGATCCCGAGCATCGCCGAAGTACAGCGTGCGCTGTATGACGCCACCAAAGCGGTCAGCGGCATGCCGGGCGAAGAAGTTAAGCAGCGCCTGCGCACCGGTACGGTCGTCACGACGGATGACCGCAACTGGGAGCTGCGTTACTCAGCCTCCGCGCTGCGGTTCAACCTGAGCCGCGCGGTGGCCATTGATATGGAGAGCGCCACCATCGCCGCACAGGGCTATCGCTTCCGCGTCCCGTACGGCACGCTGCTGTGCGTCTCCGATAAGCCGCTGCACGGCGAAATTAAGCTACCGGGCCAGGCCAACCGTTTCTATGAAGGGGCCATCTCAGAGCATCTGCAAATTGGCATTCGCGCCATCGACCTGCTTCGGGCGGAAGGTGACAGACTGCATTCCCGCAAGCTGCGCACCTTCAACGAGCCGCCGTTCCGCTAATAACGATAAGGAATAACCATGTCCAGCACATCTCCGCTCTCTGCCCTGCGCCACTGGCTTGAGGCCAGCCATCTCGACGGGATGATCGTCCCGCGTGCGGATGCGTGGCAGAGCGAATACTGCGCGCCCTACGACGAAAAGCTGGCCTGGCTGACGGGCTTTGACGGTTCTGCCGGCGTCGCGCTGGTACTGAAGGATAAAGCGCTGCTGTTCGTCGACGGGCGCTATCAGGTGCAGGCCCGCGTTCAGGTGAATCTGGACGAGATTGAAATTCACCACCTGCACAACGAGCCGCTGGCTGAATGGCTGGCAGAAAACGTGGAGGCAGGCACGCGCATCGGTTTTGACGCACTGCTGATGACCAATACGGAGTTTGAGCAACTGTCCGCCACGCCGTGCAAGCTGGTACCGCTGAAGGCTTCGCCGTTTGACGCCTTATGGACCGATCGCCCTGCCGCACCGGCGGGGCTTATTCGTGAAATGCCGGTTGAAGTAAGCGGTGAAAGCAGCGAGGACAAACGTCAGCGCGTTGCCGCCGTGCTGGCCGCGAACAATGCTGATTATCTGGCCGTTACGCTGCCGGATAACATTGCATGGCTGCTCAACGTAAGGGGCTCAGATATCCCAACCAGTCCGGTACCGCTCTCATTTGCCCTGCTGAGTCGTGACGGCCACGTTGAGTGGTTTGTAAACGACAACAAGCTCGGCGCCCTGCCTGAAGAGGTGCGCAATGCGTTTACGATTGCGCCGCAGGACGCCTTCATCGAACGCGGTCAGCAGATTGCTGCAGGCAAACGGGTGATGGTTGATGCCGATTCCGCTCCGGTCGCCCTGCGCTTTGCCATTGAACCACGGGGAGAGATTGTCTGGCGAACCGATCCCATCACCCTGATGAAGGCCACCAAAAACCCGATCGAGCTGGCTGGGTATCGCGCGTGCCATCACCAGGACGGTGCCGCCTGGGTCAACTTCCTGGCCTGGCTGAGCCGCGAAGTGCCGCTGCGCGAGGCGGCAGGAAATCCGCTCACCGAGCTGGAAGTGCAGGCGCAGCAGCTCGCGTTCCGTAAACAGCAGCCCGGGTTTATCGAGCAAAGCTTTGCGACCATCTCCGCCTCTTCGAGCAATGCGGCGATGTGCCACTATCATTCGAGCGAGGCCAGCAACAAGCCCATCGGCCATGATCATTTTTACCTGAACGATTCCGGCGGTCAGTACGTTAATGGCACCACCGACGCCACGCGCACGCTGGCATGGGGTAAGGTCGACCCGCAACAGCGCCTGCACTACACCGCCGTGCTGAGAGGCTTTCTGTCGCTCATTACCCTGCAGTTCCCCTCTGGCACTCAGGGGCATCAGCTGGATGCCTTCGCGCGTCGTCCGCTGTGGGAGATGGGGCTGGATTACGATCACGGCACAGGGCATGGCGTGGGGCATCAGCTTCTGATCCATGAGAATCCGCATCGCATCGCCAAAAAGGTCAACCCGTGGCCGCTGGTGGCGGGCAATATCATGACGATTGAACCTGGCTACTATCTGGGCGATAGCCACGGGATTCGCATTGAAAACCAGGTGGAGATTGTGGAGAGCCGTCCGGGATTCTGTAAATTTGCCTCGCTGACGCTGATCCCGATTGATTTAAGCCAGGTCGAGCTGGATCTGTTGAGCGAACAGGAAAAAGCGTGGCTGGATGCGTATCACCAGCAGGTGCGTGAGGCGCTGTCACCACTGGTGAACAGCGATGCGCGTTCGTGGCTGGAAGAGGCGACGGCACCGGTTCGTGTGAACGGATAGTGCGGCTTTTACCCGACGCAGAAAAGCAAAAAGCCTGCTTCAAAAGCAGGCTTTTCAAATTTGGCTCCTCTGACTGGACTCGAACCAGTGACATACGGATTAACAGTCCGCCGTTCTACCGACTGAACTACAGAGGAATCGTGTGAACGGGGCGCATATTATCGATGCTCCCCCATGATGTCAAAGGCAGAATGCATATTTCCGATCGTTTGCCGATTTATTCTCCACTTCGCGCAATTGTCAGGCATTTTTCCGCGGGTATTTCCACAGCCAGCGCCCGCTGACCATGCGCCAGTAGAACAGCGCGCCCCGTACGGCCCAGTCCAGGAACATACCCAGCCAGACGCCAACCACGCCCCATCCGAGCATCACCCCGAGCGTATACCCCGCCACAACGCGACATCCCCACATGCCGAGCATCGACACCCACATCGCAAAGCGGGCGTCACGCGCGCCCTTCAGCCCGGCTGGCAGTACCCATGAGGCCGCCCAGATGGGCATAAAGGCCGCATTGAGCCAGATGAGGATTTTAACGACCTCTTTAACGTCCTCTTCGTGGGTATAGAACGAGGCCATCAGCCCGGCAAACGGCGCCGTTCCCCAGGCAATCACGGTCAGTCCAATGGTCGACAGCCAGAAAACGTGGCGCAGCTGCCGCTCAGCCTGGCCGATCTGCCCTTTCCCGAGCCGTTTCCCGGTAATGATAGTCGAGGCCGAACCCAGCGCGTTACCCGGCAGGTTAATCAGCGAGGCGATAGAAAAGGCGATGAAGTTACCGGCGATAACGTCGGTGCCCATCCCGGCGACAAACATCTGCGTCAGCAGCTTCCCGCCGTTAAACAGCACCGACTCAATACTGGCGGGAATGCCGATCCCCATCACTTCCCAGATAATGGCGAAGTTAAAGGGGCGGAAATAGCTCTTCAGCGTGAGGCGCAGCGAGGGAGTGATCCCCGCCATCAGCACCCCGATAATCGCTGCTGCACCGATATAGCGTGAAATGGTTAGCCCCAGTCCGGCGCCGACGAACCCCAGCCCGTCCCACGAGAACACGCCGTAGATCAGCACGCTGCTGATGATGATATTCAGGATATTCATTCCGCCGTTGATCAGGAGCGGAATTTTGGTGTTACCTGCCCCGCGCAGCGCGCCGCTGCCAATCAACGCGATAGCCGCCGCCGGATAGCTGATGACGGTCATCTCCAGATAGGTCAGCGCCAGGTCTTTGACCTCGTTCGTGGCTTCCCCGGCGACAAAATCGATAATCTCTTTACCGAAATAGTGGATCACCGCCGCCAGAACAATCGAAAAGACAGTCATGATCATCAGCGACTGGCGGGCTGCCTCGCGCGCACGTTTGGGATCGAGCTTGCCTAGGCTAAAAGCCACCACCACCGTCGTCCCGAGATCGATGGCAGCAAAAAATGACATCACCACCATGTTAAAGCTGTCCGCCAGCCCGACCCCCGCCATCGCCTCTTTCCCCAGCCAGCTCACCAGGAAGGTGCTCAGTACCCCCATCAGCAGAACGCAGGTATTTTCCAGGAAGATAGGCACAGCAAGAGGGGTGATTTCACGCCAGAACAGGACACGATAGCTTTTACGTTTTGCATACCATGGCGTGCGCGCGATCGCCTGGCGTAAGGAGGCAGTGACGTTCAAAATGGACCTTAGCGAGAAAAGTTGAAACTCCATTTCAAATGATGGGGGAGAAATGCTAATCCTGCAAAGTATTTTCCTGAAAAAAGATGTGTGGAATTACAACAAACTGACGACAGAATCAGCAATCAGTCGATTTTCCCTAAGATCAGGTTTGACAAAAGTTTTTTCGCCGCTAAGATAAGCCTCCACAACGATTCCTCTGTAGTTCAGTCGGTAGAACGGCGGACTGTTAATCCGTATGTCACTGGTTCGAGTCCAGTCAGAGGAGCCAAATTTAAAAAGCCTGCTTTTAAAGCAGGCTTTTTGCTTTGCGGATGAGGGAAAATGAACGCTCTGTTTGTCTACGGCACGCTGCGCCCGGGCCATTCTAATGCGCATATCCTTGAAAACATCGGCGGTGAATGGCTGGCCGGTTTCGTCTCCGGTACGTTCTACGAACGCGGCTGGGGTGCGGCGGCAGACTTTCCCGGGATTGTCCTCCACTCCGATGGACCGCGCGTCGAAGGCTATCTGTTTATCTCTGATAACCTTTCCGCACACTGGCAAATGCTGGATGAGTTTGAAGACGGCTATGACCGGGTTGAGGTCACGGTGACCACCACTGAAGGCAAGCAGGTTCAAGCCTGGATTTATCAGCTACAGCCACGTTCTGAGTCATAAAAAAAGGCTCTCTGTCACCAGAGAGCCTTTTTCACGATTCGCTGCGATTACTCGCTTTTTGCTTCGCCGTTTTTGATTTCGCCCATCACTTTCAGCTTTTTAGAGATGTCACGACGCTCTTTGGACAGTTCAGCGTTTTTGATGATGTAATCATCAACACGGTCTTCATAGTCGCTCTTCATGCTGGCGATGATGCCCTGAATAGCTTCAACGCTCATGCCTGGCTTGATGTAGTCGCTCAGGTTGTCGAGCAGCAGAACACGTTTCTGGTTGTCACGGATCTTCTTCTCAACGTCCTGGATTTCACGCTGCAGCTTGTTTTTGCGGCGGAACAGGCGGACGAATTCCAGAACATCCTGGAACGAAGGCTTGGTAGTTTCCATTTTTACACCCCTGATAATGTGAGATTCGGATTCGTTAAAGCAACCGTTGTAACAATAACCTTACTGACAGCGGCTGCGAATGACAATGAGTATATCGTTTAAACCTATCATAACCCCAATTGCTGCTGAATCGAAGCAGCAGGCGTCACATCCGCGTTTTATTTGCGCAGCGCCCGACAAATCAGATGCGATAGCAGCTCAAGCTGTCGCGCCAGTTCCATACTCAGCCAGACATAGCCATGAATGGGCGTTTCCGCCACGTTATCGCCCTGCCGCTCATTGATTAACTGCTTCAGCTCCGCAACGATCTCATTCAGCCGCTCGCTGTTTGCCAGTATCGGCTGCGGGTTACCTTCGTAGAGCGCATGAGCGATGGTCAACAGCGTTTGCTGCGTCATCTGCTGGGTCTCTTTGAGGGTCTGCGCGTTAAGCATCAACAGATGGCTCGGGCGAGAGGCCCAGTGCGCGTTGATTTGCAGTTCAAGCATGCACACCAGGTTGCGGCTTACCGTCTGGATGGCTTCGAAAATCGCTTTCTGAATATGGGTCTCTTTGCTGGCGGGCGTGATCAGGCCGCGCATTTTGACCACGTCGTTGAGGATGGTTTGCAGATGCTTTTCCAGCCGGGGGCGTTCAACCAGATTAGGGGAAAAACCGGCCTGATAGACGCGGTTAAACGCGGTGACATAGTTGGCCATCTGGATACGCCAGTGCAGAAAAGCCCGCTGCGGCCAGATGCCGGTAAACAGCATGGCGAGCAGTGAACCCAGAATGACATCCCCGCTTCGCCACAGCGCCGTGGTCATATCCCCGGCGGGTGCGCCGACCACCACCGCAAGCGTGATACCAATCAGCAGCGCCTGATAAGGACGCTTACCCAACGCCAGCCAGCCGCACAAGAACATGGCGGCACCGCACCATATCAGCATGACCGGAAACGAGATAAGTTCCAGCTTCAGGGCGATTAGCCCCAGGGCCGAACCTAACACGGTCCCGCCAATACGCTCGAAGGCGCGCGGGACAACGTTGCCCCAAAACGAGATGGGCCCCATCACCACCACCAGCGTGATCAGCGGCCACGTCCCTTCCGGAACCTCCAGCAAGCGGACCAGGACAAACGTCAATACGAATGCCAGCGCGATGCGACACCCGTGCACCACACGGTAGTGTTTATACAACCGAATTTCAAAAGGGGTTAATGATTTGTCGGGACGCACACCCGCTCTCCAGCTACACGGCAAATCACAATTGTACTGTGTTTTCAGCCGGGCGGAACGGTCCCGGCTGAAAAACCCTTTATTCAGCAGGCCTAAACCGGTTTGTGCTCTACCGCGATATACATTTCAATATCCCAGTAGCCGTCCGCGTTGCCGTCATTCAGGTAGCGCTCGAAGCAGGGTTTGAGCGCCATCTGATACGTATTGTCCTGCAGCAGGGAATTGAAGAACTGATACCACGGCGTGGCAAAGTCGTAGTTTTCCACACGCGCCGTCGCCACGGCATAATCCCCTCCCGCGATTTCCGTCATCATGACGCCTTCGCTGTTTTCCGGGATCACAAAATCGTCCGGTACGGTAACGGCCGTATCGCAGCGCAGTTTTTCGGCCGGGACTTCATCCGGGTTATCGTAGTAGACCGCCACCCACTCCAGGGGCTCAATGTGACGCCCGTCGACCCACATGACCAGCTGTTCAAAGCCCTGTTTTACCGTGTGTTCCCACGGACCGACCAAATGAAAACCGGCAATCTTACGTTTCTGTTGCTGCGTAATGCTGTAGTCCATGCTGCCTCCGTTTATTACTGTATATTTATACACTATAAAACTGGATTATCATTATCAGCAAACGAGGAGTATTTATTATGTGAGCAGACTCGCAACCCTGCCAGTCTGCTCATCGGCGGTTAAAGCGTGTGATGCAGATAATCGCTCAGACGAGAGAACAGGCCGCCTTTATCAACGGCTTCCAGCGTGACCAGCGGCCAGTGGGCTACCACCTTGTCGCGATCGTAAAGCTGGATCTCCCCGACACGCTGATGCGCGGCAATCGGCGCTTCCAGCTCTTTTTTATCCAGCACGTATTTGGCTTTGATGTTGGGCACCTCCGCTTTCGGCAAGGCCAGCCAGAAGTCCTGGTCGGTGCCCAGTTTTACCTGCTCCTTGTCGCCGTACCAGATGCGCTCCGTTCCCACTTTTTTTCCGTTATGCAGGATCTGCACCGTATCGAAATTCTGCTGCCCCCAGTGCAGCAGTTTTCGGGCCTGGTCCTCACGCCCTTTCGGGCTGTCCGCTCCCATTACAACGGCAATCAAACGACGCTGACCGTCAACGGCGGATGCAATCAGGTTAAAGCCGGCCCCCGAGGTATGCCCCGTTTTCAGCCCGTCTACGTTCATGGTCTTATCCCACAGCAGGCCGTTACGGTTCTGCTGGGTGATTCCGTTCCAGGTCAGGCTCTTTTCGCTGTACATATGATAAAACTCGGGCTCACCGTGGATAATGGCCCGGGAGAGAACGGCCAGGTCATACGCCGAGCTATGCTGGCCAGGCGCGTCCAGCCCGTGGACGGTTTCGAAGTGGGTATCACGCAGGTTCAGCTTCTGCACATAGTCGTTCATCATCTTCACGAACTGCGGCTGCCCGCCCGCCACGTGATCGGCCAGCGCCACGCAGGCGTCGTTGCCGGAATCGACAATCAGGCCGCGGCTCAGATCGCGCACGGTGACGCGATCGCCCTCCTTCAGGAACATCAGCGATGAACCGTCAAACACCGGGTTCCCTTTTGCCCAGGCATCACGCCCTACGGTGACGATGTCATCCGGGGTAATGCGGTGGCTATCAATGGCCCGATCCACCACATAACCCGTCATCAGCTTGGTCAGGCTCGCCGGATTACGTTGTTGATGTTCGTTGCCCGCCGTTAAAATCTGACCAGTCGTGTAATCCATCAGCACCCAGGAGCCAGCCTGAATGGCCGGAGGCTGCGGCGAAAAATCCAGTGGTTCGGCCGCAAAAGCAGATGAGACACTCGAAGCGAGTAAAGAAACAGCAATAAACAGACGGCGTTTCAACGGTATATCCTCAGGTCATTAAAAATCGATGACCTTTTTACGGGAGTTCTGATGTCGTTACCTGGCTTAATTGCAAAAAAATGTGACAGAACGCAGATTTTTCTCTGAAGCTGGCGCGCAAATTTGCGACGCGGCGGTGCTTTTTATTCGGTCTGACCCGCACGATCGTTTACCATAGTGACGTCATTTTTTAACAGGATGGTATTACTGGTGTCTGACTCTGCCGCTCGCCCGACTTTTTTGTTCCACGACTACGAAACCTTTGGCACGCATCCGGCGCTGGACCGACCGGCGCAGTTTGCCGCCATCCGTACCGACGACGAATTCAACATCATCGGCGAGCCTGAGGTCTTTTACTGCAAGCCGGCGGATGATTACCTGCCGCAGCCCGGCGCGGTGATGGTCACCGGGATCACCCCGCAGGAAGCGCGGGAAAAAGGCGTTAACGAGGCAGAATTCGCCCGACGCATCCACGACCTGTTTACCGTTCCCAATACCTGCGTGGTCGGTTACAACAACATCCGCTTCGATGACGAAGTGACGCGCAACATCTTCTATCGCAACTTCTACGATCCCTATGCCTGGAGCTGGCAGAACCGCAATTCGCGCTGGGATTTACTCGACATCATGCGCGCCTGCTACGCCCTGCGTCCTGAAGGCATTCACTGGCCGGAAAATGAGGAAGGTCTGACAAGCTTCCGGCTGGAACACCTGACGCGCGCCAACGGTATCGAGCACAGCAATGCCCACGACGCGATGGCGGACGTCTATGCCACCATTGCCATGGCAAAGCTGGTGAAAAGCGCACAGCCCCGGCTGTTTGAGTATCTGCTGAGCCATCGCAGCAAGCAGAAGCTTATGACCCTTATCGACGTACCGCAGATGAAACCTCTGGTGCATATTTCCGGCATGTTTGGCGCCTGGCGCGGCAATACCAGCTGGGTTGCGCCGCTGGCCTGGCATCCGGACAACCGTAATGCGGTCATCATGGTGGACCTGGCGGGCGATATTTCACCGCTGCTCGAACTCGACAGCGATACCCTACGCGAACGGCTTTATACCCCGAAAAACGAGCTTGGCGATCTGCCGGCGGTGCCGGTCAAACTGGTGCATATCAATAAATGTCCGGTCCTGGCGCAGGCGAATACGCTGCGCCCGGAAGATGCTGACAGGCTGGGCATTAACCGCCAGCACTGCCTCGATAATCTCAAAGTGCTGCGTGAAAATCCGCAGGTGCGCGAGAAAGTCGTGGCCATTTTTGCTGAAGCCGAGCCGTTCGTGCCGTCTGAAAACGTGGACGCCCAACTCTATAACGGTTTCTTCAGCGATGCCGATCGCGCGGCCATGAATATCGTTCTGCAAACAGAGCCGCGCAACTTACCGGCGCTGGATATCACCTTCGCCGATAAGCGCATCGAAAAGCTGATGTTTAACTACCGCGCGCGTAATTACCCCGGCACGCTGGATGAAGCCGAGCAGGAACGCTGGCTGCAGCATCGTCGCAACGTGTTTACGCCAGAGTACCTGCACAGCTATGCACAGGAGCTGGAGATGCTTTACGGCCAGTATGAAGGGAATGCTGAGAAACAGGCGCTGCTGAAATCCCTGTTCCAGTACGCGCAAGAGATAGTTTGATCGATGGGTATAAAAAAGCCGGAGGCGATGTCTCCGGCTTTTTTTTGCCCGGTGGGGCGGCGCTTACGCGGGCCTACGGGGTATGTAGGTCGGGTAAGGCATAGCCGCCACCCGACACAGTCTTACGCGACGTCTTCGTACTGCGGAACCGGGTTACGGAAGCTCTTCGTGACGCAGGCCAGGTAAACCAGACCGATACCCGCCCAAATCAGGCCAAGCACCATCGAGCTCTCTTCCAGGTTAACCCACAGCGCGCCCACGGTCAGGGCACCGCACATCGGCAGGAACAGATACTGGAAGTGATCTTTCAGCGTCTTGTTACGCTTTTCACGGATCCAGAACTGAGAGATAACCGACAGGTTAACAAAGGTGAACGCCACCAGCGCACCGAAGTTAATCAGCGCCGTTGCCATCACCAGGTCAAAGTTAATCGCCAGAAGCGCGATCGCACCGACCAGGATAATGTTCATCGCCGGGGTACGCCAGGTTGGATGCACGTAGCCGAAGAAGCTTTTCGGGAATACGCCATCGCGGCCCATTACGTACATCAGACGCGCAACGCCTGCATGCGCGGCCATACCGGACGCCAGTACGGTGATGGTGGAGAAGATCAGCGCGCCGACCTGGAACGCTTTACCTGCCACGTACAGCATAATTTCCGGCTGAGACGCATCCGGATCCTTGAAACGAGAGATATCCGGGAAGTACAGCTGCAGGAAATAGGTCGAGAAAATAAAGATCAGACCGCCAATCAGCGCCGTCAGGAAGATGGCACGAGGAATTACGCGCTCTGCATCTTTGGTTTCTTCAGACAGGTTGCTGATCCCGTCAAAACCGGTAAAGGAGAAGCACAGAATGGTTGCCCCGGTAATCATCGGGATCACATGCGCATCACCAGACCAGAACGGCTTGCTGCTCGCCAGGGTGCCCGCGCCTTCGCCGTGGAATACGCCGTAAATCACCATGCCAAGAATAACCGCAATCAGCACAACCTGAAGCACAACGATAACGGAGTTAAAGTTGGCGACAGACTTGATGCTGCGCAAGTTAAAGGCCGTCATAAAGGCCACCAGCGCCACGACGAACATCCACGAGGGAATCGACGGCACCAGCGCTTCAAAATAGATTTTTGCCAGCAGAATGTTGATCATCGGCGCGAACAGATAGTCGAGCAGCGAAGACCAGCCCACCATAAAGCCAACCGTCGGGCTGATGGATTTCTGGGCATAGGTGTAGGCGGAACCCGCAGACGGATAGCGACGCACCAGTTTACCGTAGCTCAGCGCGGTAAAGAGGATCGCAATCAGCGCGAAGCCATATGCCGTTGGCACATGACCGTCTGTGAGGCCTGATACGATACCGAATGTATCAAACAGCGTCATCGGTTGCATATAGGCCAGGCCCATCATAACAACCGGAATCAACGTAAGCGTTTTACGTAATTCCACGCGAGAGGTGTTTGGAGTTGCGTTATGCGACATAGTTATTCTCCTTTACGGTGATAACCGCCACGTAAGCGAAAAATTGCCCCATTTCTTTCTTCCTCAGCGACAACAACTGTCGGATTTTAGTAAATATCTATCCGGTACGAAGCCCGGCCTCTTGGTTTTTAGTTTCGTTTCGTACATGCAAAAAAAAATAACCGACGCCTTTTATATCGTCGATTATTCATTTGGTTGCAGCGGCGGCATTTTGCCCCACATCGGATACAAAAGGCAATACTTTGCAACGCACCGGGTCATTTTCTTTTTGCTAACTGGCTGATTTCTCGACGCTGCCCTGAGCATATACAGCAGCGATAGCACTATTTGCTAAAATTTCGTCCCGCCACCAGGCACTCGCCAGCCCGGCGGTCTGTTCATTCCAGCCCACCCACACCGATTCATGGCTCTTTTGAGCAAGTACCTGTTTTTCAACAAGCGCACCGCTGTCAATAAAGCGCTGCGCCAGATAGCGGGGTAAATAGCCGCAGCCCAGACCGCTAATTTGCAGCTCAAGCTTGGTTTTAAAGTCGAAAACGGTAATCGCTTCCTGCTCATCAAGCAGCTGCGAGGAGACCGCACATTCCGGGCGAGAGCTGTCACCCACTACAATCGCGCGGTAGCCTTTAATCACGCGGCGGTTAAGCGGCTCGGGCTCCTGAGCCAGCGGATGATGAGGCGCCACGGCAAATACCTGCTCCAGCACGCCAAGGCGGGCAAAACCAAATTCACTGAGTTGGGGAGGCTCATGCAATGCACCGACAAAAATGTCCGCCCTGCCCTGGGTTAAGGCATCCCAGGAACCGCCCAGCACGCCGTTGATGAAAATAAGCCGGGTGACGCTGTGATGTTGGTAAAACATTTCAATCAGCGGCGTCAGGAGAGAAAACGGAAAGGTGTCATCCACCCCAATCACCAGCTCGTTTTCCCATCCCTGATGCAGTTTGACGGCCTGTTTTTCGAGTTCACGAACGGTGTGGAGGACTTCACGGCCTTTTTCCAGCAGCATCTGTCCGGTGCGGGTAAAGCGTGCGCGATGCCCGGAGCGATCGAGGATCTGGATATTGAGGTCGCTTTCCAGTTTTTGGACGGTATAGCTCAGGGCCGAAGGGGTTTTGTAGAGCTTTGCCGACGCAGCGGCAAAGCTCCCCTCTTTTTCCAGTGCATCCAGAATAATAAGAACATCCAGCAGCGGTTTCATGCTCGCCCCCTTCTGGCGTGCGATCGTCTCCGCTGCGGAACTTATTCCATGGGCATCACCAGCGGATCGGGATACTGATACTCAAACCCCAGCTCATGACAAATGCGATTGCCATCAACAATTTTGCCTTTACTGCCATCTTTTGCCTCACCAAAGACCGGCGGAGCCAGGCCCAGCTGACGTGCCATCAGCGGGTAAAAGGTGCTGCGCGCCGGATGAGTCGGTGCACATATATTATAGATGTGTCCGCCTTTCGGAGCCTGTAAGAGTAGCTCAATTGCGCCAATAACATCCTCAAGATGGACAAGATTCACGCCATGCTGGCCGTCTGGCGCAGTCTTTCCGGCAAAGAAGCGTCCCGGATGGCGGCCAGGGCCCACCAGCCCCGCCAGACGAACGATATCGACCTGCGTGCCGGGAAGATTGTGTAGCCAGTCTTCCAGCTCTTTCAGGACCTGACCGCTCGCGGTAACGGGACGGCGCTCGGAGGTCTCTTTCACTACGCCTTCAGCATCGCCATAGACCGACGTCGAGCTGGTGAAAACAATGCGCGGTACGTGATGCGCCAGCGCGCTGTCGACTATCTCCTGCATCGCCTGCAGATAAAATGATTCACCCGGGCCGCTGCGCCGCGCGGGTAGCGTAATCACCAGCGCATCGACGTTCATCAGCGTGTCCAGATCCTCCGCATCACACACCAGTTCTGGCTCCAGACGCAGTTCAACGCCCTCAATACCGCACATGCGCGCCGCTTCGACCCCATCTCGGGTGGTCTTGCTCCCGGTCACCTGCCAGCCTTTCGCGGCTAATGACATCGCCAGCGGCATTCCCAGCCATCCTAAACCGACAATCGCGACCTTTTTCATGCGAATTCTCCTGACTCTCACTCGTCTTTCATAAGGCTACGCCAGCCCGGCAGAACACACAATTCATAGCATCAATATGAAATGAATTAATGATCAAAAAAAGCCCTTGCAATATGTCGCACAACTGGTTTAGGTTAAAAGACATCAAATGAATAAGCATTCATCGAGAATTTATATGACACGCGTTCAATTTAAACACCACCATCATCACCATCATCCTGACTAGTCTTTCAGGCGATGTGTGCTGGAAGACGTTTGGATCTTCCAGTGGTGCATGAACGCATGAAAAAGCCCCCGGAAGATCTTCTTCCGGGGGCTTTTTTTTGGACCGAATTCAGACAGGTTAAAACAGGTTAACGAGGAATAAAGAATGTTAGATAACTCACGTTTACGCATAGCTATTCAAAAATCAGGCCGTTTAAGTGACGATTCACGCGAACTGCTGGCCCGCTGCGGGATTAAAATCAACCTGCACACCCAGCGCCTGATTGCTCTGGCTGAAAACATGCCCATCGACATTCTCCGCGTGCGTGATGACGATATTCCCGGCCTGGTGATGGATGGCGTCGTTGACCTCGGCATCATCGGCGAAAACGTGCTGGAAGAAGAGCTACTGACCCGCCGCGCGCAGGGTGAAGACCCGCGTTACTTTACCCTGCGTCGTCTGGACTTCGGCGGCTGCCGCCTGTCGCTGGCAACGCCGGTTGATGAAGCGTGGGACGGCCCGGCCGCGCTGAACGGCAAACGTATCGCCACCTCCTACCCTCACCTGTTAAAGCGCTATCTGGATCAGAAAGGCGTGCAGTTTAAATCCTGTCTGCTGAACGGTTCTGTTGAAGTGGCGCCGCGTGCGGGTCTGGCGGACGCCATCTGTGACCTGGTCTCTACCGGCGCGACGCTGGAAGCGAACGGTCTGCGCGAAGTGGAGGTGATCTACCGCTCCAAAGCGTGCCTGATCCAGCGTGACGGCGAGATGGCCGACGCTAAGCAGCAGCTGATCGACAAGCTGCTGACCCGTATTCAGGGTGTGATTCAGGCGCGTGAATCCAAATACATCATGATGCACGCCCCAACAGAGCGTCTGGATGAAGTGATTGCCCTGCTGCCGGGCGCCGAGCGTCCAACCATCCTGCCGCTGGCGGGCGATCAGCAGCGCGTGGCGATGCACATGGTGAGCAGCGAAACCCTGTTCTGGGAAACCATGGAAAAACTGAAGGCGCTGGGCGCAAGCTCCATCCTGGTGCTGCCGATTGAGAAGATGATGGAGTAATGGCCATGAGCTTTAACACAATCATCGACTGGAATACCTGTAGCGACGCACAGCAGCGCGAGCTGCTGATGCGCCCGGCGATTTCCGCCTCTGAAAGTATCTCGCGCACCGTGGCGGAGATCCTGGATAACGTCAAAGCCCGCGGCGATGACGCGTTGCGTGAATACAGCGCGAAGTTTGATAAGACGGACGTCGGCGCATTAGAGGTTACCGAGCAGGAAATCATTGATGCCAGCAATCGCCTGGGGGATGACATCAAGCAGGCGATGGCCGTCGCGGTGAAAAACATTGATACCTTCCACACCGCGCAAAAGCTGCAGACCGTGGATGTCGAAACCCTGCCCGGCGTGCGTTGCCAGCAGGTGACGCGCCCGGTTGCGTCCGTCGGCCTCTATATTCCCGGCGGCTCTGCCCCGCTTTTCTCCACCGTGCTAATGCTGGCGACTCCCGCACGCATTGCCGCGTGTCAGAAAGTGGTGCTGTGCTCACCGCCACCGATTGCCGACGAGATCCTGTACGCGGCGAAGCTCTGCGGCGTGCAGGCGGTGTATAAAGTGGGCGGCGCGCAGGCGATTTCGGCCCTGGCGTTCGGCACGGAATCCATTCCCAAGGTCGACAAAATCTTTGGCCCGGGCAATGCGTATGTGACCGAGGCTAAGCGTCAGGTCAGCCAGCGTCTGGACGGCGCGGCCATCGATATGCCTGCCGGCCCGTCTGAAGTGCTGGTGATTGCCGACAGCGGCGCAACGCCAGATTTCGTCGCGTCTGACCTGCTTTCCCAGGCGGAACACGGCCCGGACTCGCAGGTTATCCTGCTGACGCCGGATGCCGATATGGCGAAACGCGTGGGCGAAGCCGTGGAGCGTCAGCTTGCCGACCTGCCCCGCGCCGACACGGCACGCCAGGCGTTAGCGGCCAGCCGTCTGATTGTGGCGCGCGATCTGGCGCAGTGCATTGCCATTTCTAACCAGTACGGTCCGGAGCACCTGATTATTCAGACCCGCAATGCGCGCGATCTGGTCGACAGCATTACCAGCGCGGGCTCGGTGTTCCTCGGCGACTGGTCACCGGAATCCGCGGGCGATTACGCCTCCGGCACCAACCACGTGCTGCCAACGTATGGTTATACCTCAACCTGTTCCAGCCTGGGACTGGCGGATTTCCAGAAACGCATGACCGTGCAGGAACTCTCCCGCGAAGGGTTTGCCTCACTGGCGTCCACTATTGAAACCCTGGCCGCCGCCGAGCGCCTGACCGCTCACAAAAACGCCGTTACGCTGCGCGTTGCAGCCCTGAAGGAGCAAGCATGAACATTGAAGAATTAGCCCGCGAAAATGTCCGTCGCCTGACGCCTTACCAGTCTGCGCGTCGTCTGGGCGGTAAAGGGGATGTCTGGCTGAACGCCAACGAATATCCAACGGCGGTGCAGTTTGAGCTGTCGCAGCAGACGCTGAACCGCTATCCGGAATGTCAGCCGAAGGCGGTTATTGAAAACTACGCGCAGTACGCTGGCGTGAAGCCAGAGCAGGTGCTGGTCAGTCGCGGCGCGGATGAGGGCATTGAACTGCTGATCCGTGCCTTCTGCGAGCCGGGCAAAGACGCGGTAATGTACTGCCAGCCGACCTACGGCATGTACAGCGTCAGCGCGGAAACCTTCGGGGTGGCGTGCCGCAACGTGCTCTCACTGGAGAACTGGCAGCTGGATCTGCAGGGGATTGCCGACAATCTTGACGGCGTAAAAGTGGTGTTTGTCTGTAGCCCAAACAACCCGACCGGGCAGATTATTAACCCGCAGGATATCCGTACCCTGCTGGAGATGACGCGCGGAAAAGCCCTGGTGGTCGCGGACGAAGCCTACATCGAGTTCTGCCCGCAGGCGACGCTGGCTGGCTGGCTGGAAGAATATCCGCACCTGGTGGTGCTGCGTACGCTGTCGAAGGCTTTCGCCCTCGCGGGTCTGCGCTGCGGATTCACCCTGGCGAATAAAGAGGTCATCGACCTGCTGCTGAAGGTGATCGCTCCGTACCCCCTCTCGACGCCGGTTGCCGATATTGCGGCACAGGCGCTGACGCCTCAGGGGATTAACGCGATGCGCGAGCGCGTGGCGCAAATCCTGGAGGAACGTCAGTACCTGGTGACCGCCCTGAAGGATATCCCGTGCGTGGAGCAGGTATTCGACTCAGAAACCAACTACATCCTGGTGCGCTTTACCGCTTCCAGCGCCGTATTTAAATCTTTATGGGATCAGGGCATTATCTTACGAGACCAGAATAAACAACCTTCTCTGAGTGGCTGCCTGCGCATTACCGTCGGCACCCGTGCAGAGAGCCAGCGCGTGATTGACGCCCTGAAAGCGGAGAAAGTATGACCCAGAAGATCCTTTTCATCGATCGTGACGGCACCCTTATTTCGGAGCCACCAGCTGATTTTCAGGTCGACCGATTCGACAAGCTGGCGTTTGAACCTGACGTGATCCCGGTGCTGCTCAAGCTGCAAAAAGCCGGGTACAAGCTGGTGATGATCACCAACCAGGACGGTCTGGGTACCGACAGCTTCCCGCAGGCAAACTTTGACGGCCCGCATAATCTGATGATGCAGGTGCTGACCTCGCAGGGCGTGGTGTTCGATGAAGTGCTGATTTGCCCGCACATGCCAGCCGACGAGTGTGACTGCCGGAAGCCAAAGGTGAAGCTGGTCGAGCGCTATCTGGCGGAGGATGTGCTGGATAAGACCAACAGCTATGTTATCGGCGATCGCATCACCGATATTACGCTGGCGGAGAACATGGGCATCGCGGGGCTGCGCTATGACCGCAACAACCTTAACTGGGCGATGATTGGCGAGCAGCTGACAAAACGTGACCGCTACTCGCACGTTGAACGCAACACCAAAGAGACACAGATTGATGTGAAGGTCTGGCTGGACCGTGAAGGCGGCAGCAAGATCCACACCGGCGTCGGTTTCTTCGACCACATGCTGGACCAGATTGCCACCCACGGCGGTTTCCGCATGGAGATCGCGGTAAAAGGCGACCTCTATATTGACGATCACCACACCGTGGAAGATACCGGCCTGGCGCTGGGTGAAGCCCTGAAGCTGGCGCTCGGCGACAAGCGCGGCATCAACCGTTTTGGCTTTGTCCTGCCGATGGACGAGTGTCTGGCGCGCTGCGCGATGGATATCTCCGGCCGTCCGCACCTGGAATATAAAGCAGACTTCAATTACCAGCGCGTGGGCGATCTGAGCACCGAAATGGTGGAGCACTTCTTCCGTTCATTGTCCTACACCATGGGCCTGACGCTGCACCTGAAGACCAAAGGCAAGAACGACCACCACCGCGTGGAGAGTCTCTTCAAGGCCTTTGGCCGCACGCTGCGCCAGGCAATTCGCGTGGAAGGCGACGCCCTGCCCTCATCAAAAGGAGTGCTGTAATGAACGTGGTGATTCTGGATACCGGATGCGCCAACCTGAACTCCGTAAAGTCGGCCATCACCCGCCACGGCTACGAACCGGTGGTTAGCCGTGACCCGGACGTGGTGCTGCGTGCCGACAAGTTATTTCTGCCGGGCGTAGGCACTGCGCAGGCGGCGATGGATCAGATTCGCGAGCGCGAGCTGGTCGATCTGATCAAAGCCTGTACCCAACCGGTGCTGGGCATTTGCCTGGGTATGCAGATCCTGGGCCGTCGCAGCGAAGAGAGCAACGGCGTTGACCTGCTGGGCATTATCGACGAAGACGTGCCGAAGATGACCGACCACGGCCTGCCTCTGCCGCATATGGGCTGGAACCGCGTGTACGCCAAAGCGGGCGACCGGCTATTTCGCGGCATTGAAGATGGCGCGTATTTTTACTTCGTGCACAGTTACGCTATGCCGGTGAACGTCAATACCATCGCCCAGTGCACTTACGGCGAGGCGTTTACCGCGGCGGTGCAGAAAGACAATTTCTTCGGCGTACAGTTCCACCCGGAGCGATCTGGCGCCGCGGGCGCGCAGCTGCTGAAAAACTTCCTGGAGATGTGATGATTATTCCCGCGTTAGATTTAATTGACGGCACGGTTGTCCGTCTTCATCAGGGTGATTATGGGCAGCAGCGAGACTACGGAAACGACCCGCTGCCGCGTCTGCAGGATTATGCCGCCCAGGGTGCTCAGGTGCTGCATCTGGTGGATTTGACGGGCGCGAAAGATCCGGCGAAGCGACAGATCCCTCTGCTGAAAAATCTGGTCGCCGGTGTTGATGTGCCGGTACAGGTTGGCGGCGGCGTGCGTACGGAAGATGACGTTGCCGCGCTGCTGGACGCGGGCGTGGCGCGCGTGGTGGTCGGTTCAACCGCGGTGAAAGAGCCTGAGACGGTGAAGGGGTGGTTCCGCCGCTTTGGCGCCGACGCGCTGGTGCTGGCGCTGGACGTGCGCATTGACGAACAGGGTAATAAGCAGGTGGCGGTCAGCGGCTGGCAGGAAAACTCCGGCGTGACGCTGGAGGCGCTGGTCGAGATGTATCTGCCCGTTGGCCTTAAGCACGTGCTGTGCACGGACATCTCCCGTGACGGCACGCTGGCGGGCTCCAACGTCTCGCTGTATGAAGAGATCTGCGCGCGTTATCCGCAGGTAGCGTTCCAGTCTTCGGGCGGAATTGGTGATTTAAACGATATTGCCGCGCTGCGCGGAACGGGCGTACAGGGCGTGATTGTGGGCCGGGCCCTGCTGGAAGGTAAATTTACGGTGACGGAGGCGATACAATGCTGGCAAAACGGATAATCCCTTGCCTGGACGTACGTGACGGCCAGGTCGTGAAAGGCGTGCAGTTCCGCAACCACGAGATCATTGGCGACATCGTTCCGCTGGCAAAACGCTATGCCGATGAAGGCGCAGACGAGCTGGTGTTCTACGATATTACCGCGTCCAGCGATGGCCGCGTAGTTGACAAAAGCTGGGTCGCTCGCGTGGCGGAAGTAATCGATATTCCGTTCTGCGTGGCGGGCGGGATTAAATCCGCCGACGACGCCGCCAAAATTCTCTCATTTGGTGCCGACAAGATTTCCATCAACTCCCCTGCCCTGGCCGACCCGGAGCTCATTACCCGCCTCGCCGATCGTTTTGGCGTGCAGTGTATTGTGGTTGGGATCGACACCTGGTATGACGCCGCAACGGGCAAGTATCACGTCAACCAGTACACGGGGGATGAAAGCCGCACGCGCGTGACGCAGTGGGAAACGCTCGA
Organism: Enterobacter sp. fkY84-1; assembly: GCF_052974705.1. Lineage (NCBI taxonomy): Bacteria > Pseudomonadati > Pseudomonadota > Gammaproteobacteria > Enterobacterales > Enterobacteriaceae > Enterobacter > Enterobacter sp. fkY84-1. The sequence goes on from NZ_CP169393.1 coordinate 3,034,486, forward strand.
CTGGGTGCAGGAAGTGCAGAAGCGTGGCGCTGGCGAGATTGTCCTCAACATGATGAACCAGGACGGCGTGCGTAACGGGTATGACCTCGAACAGCTGAAAAAAGTCCGTGAGGTCTGCCACGTTCCGCTGATTGCCTCTGGCGGCGCGGGCACCATGGAACACTTCCTCGAAGCCTTCCGCGATGCGAACGTGGACGGCGCGCTGGCCGCTTCCGTGTTCCACAAACAGATTATTAATATTGGTGAGTTAAAAACGTACCTGGCCGACCAGGGCGTGGAGATCAGGGTATGTTAACAGAGCAACAACAGGCGCTGCTGGACTGGAAAAAAACGGACGGATTACTGCCGGTGGTTGTCCAGCATGCCGTCTCAGGCGAAGTGCTGATGCTGGGATATATGAACCAGGACGCGCTGGCGAAAACGATCGACAGCGGCAAAGTGACGTTTTACTCCCGCACGAAAGAGCGCCTGTGGACCAAAGGCGAAACCTCGGGCCATTTCCTGAATGTAGTAAGCATTACGCCGGACTGCGATAACGACACCCTGCTGGTGCTGGCAAACCCCATCGGCCCGACCTGCCATATGGGCACCAGCAGCTGCTTTGGAGAGGCGAGTCACCAGTGGCTTTTCCTGTATCAACTGGAGCAGCTGCTGGCAGAGCGTAAATCGGCAGATCCGGAGAGTTCTTATACCGCGAAGCTGTACGCCAGCGGAACCAAGCGTATTGCGCAGAAGGTGGGTGAAGAAGGCGTTGAGACAGCGCTGGCCGCGACCGTGCATGACCGCGAGGAGCTGACGAACGAAGCCTCTGATTTGATGTATCACCTGCTGGTGCTGCTGCAGGATCAGGAGCTGGATTTGACGGCGGTGATAGAAAACCTTCGCAAACGTCACAAATAAAAAAACCGGGGTATATCCCCGGTTTTTTTAATCTGCAAATCAGGCTTTTGGTTTGTAGTTTCGTAAGGCGTTACGGCCAAGTACCACACCTGAACCAATCATTCCGCCAAGTAGCACGGCGAGGACCAGAATCACGGCTTTTTTCGGGCTGTCACGGCGGACAGGAAGATCCGGCTTCATGACGTAACGATAGACGTGGATTGTATCCGGGTTTACGTTCAGATTCTGGATGTCCAAGAGATTTCGCTTGGTCTGATAATAGGCGGTGGGGAAAACCAGTGGGCGCGATGCTTCGTTGTCAATCATCGATTTAAGCCCTTCGCTGCCAAGCAGGAATAATGTTTCCTGTGTGACATCCTGGGTTTGCTGGAGCTGTGGCGAAGTAATTTTCGCTGCCTCAGCGTTTTTCAGGGCCTCAGCAATCTGTTTGATACGCAGATCTTTTTGTTCCTGCGCGACCTTCTCCTGGTTTTGCAGTGAATCATTCAGGGTTTTGATCTGCTCCTTAATATTGTCCTTAAGATCAAGGGCTAGTTCTTTTGCGGTCTGCTCATCGACTTGCTGAATGTACTGCGCTAGCTGCTTTTGAGCCGCTTCTGCTGATGTACTGGTATAGGTGACGCTTAATGGCAGCGCTTGCCCTTTAACAGCAGGCTCGATAGTAAGTTTTTCAGGCTCTGACTGATTGTCCAGCGCCTGAGATAACGCTGAAAGCGATGCATTAAAACGTTCAATAGCGCGCGTTTGAGTATCCAGCATTGAAGGTGCTGCGGTACCATAAAGGATGTTCAATGCATTTGAATAGGGTGCTATCTGAGCCGCATCGGGTTGCGCAATAATTGCACTTGAGGTCCACTTTTCTTTAGCAACAAACAAATATCCGACAGCAAGGGCAATAAAAACAATAACAAAGGTTGCTATCATCCACTTTCCACGCCAAAGTTGCAGCATTAAATCAAGTAAATCAATTTGCTCAGGGTCATGATTTCGACTGACCTGGCTATTGTTGTTTTGCGTCATACAATCCCTAACAGATGAAAAAGGGCGGAACATAATTAAGTTTGCATAGTTTATCGATTACTGGCGATTTTTCTATAAGAATCCGATGAGTAATATCGGAAAGATAGGTTATGTAACTTACCCCCTTCGCGCTATGATAGATGCAGTGCGATGCGTTATGGCATCGGTAAGAATATAGCTTTATGAGGAACGCTATGAAATTTTTGGTAACGGGTGCAGCGGGTTTTATCGGTTCAAATGTCAGTAAACGCCTCCTTGAGGCCGGACATCAGATTGTTGGTATCGATAACCTCAATGACTACTACGATGTAAGCCTGAAGCTGGCGCGCCTGGAACTGTTGAAATCAGAGCGTTTCACCTTTCACAAGCTGGAGTTAGCAGACCGTGAAGGCATGGCTGCGCTTTTCGCTGCTGAGAAGTTTGATCGTGTGATTCATCTGGCCGCGCAGGCGGGTGTTCGTTACTCCCTGGAAAACCCCCATGCGTACGCGGACGCCAACCTTATCGGCCACCTCAACGTACTGGAAGGCTGCCGCCATAACAACGTTCAGCATCTGCTGTATGCCTCATCCAGCTCCGTATATGGCCTCAATCGCAAGATGCCCTTCTCCACTGACGATTCCGTGGATCACCCGGTTTCGCTTTATGCCGCGACCAAAAAAGCCAATGAGCTGATGTCGCACACCTATTCGCATCTCTACAACCTGCCGACAACTGGGCTGCGCTTCTTTACCGTATATGGTCCGTGGGGACGCCCGGACATGGCGCTGTTTAAGTTTACCAAGGCGATGATTGAAGGCAAAAGCATTGATGTCTATAACTACGGTAAGATGAAGCGCGACTTTACGTATATTGATGATATCGCTGAAGCCATTATTCGTCTGCAGGATATAATTCCTCAGTCAGATCCAAACTGGACCGTTGAGAATGGCTCACCGGCAACCAGTTCAGCGCCTTATCGTGTTTACAACATCGGCAACAGTTCACCAGTCGAGCTGATGGATTACATTACCGCGCTGGAAGACGCGCTGGGTAAACAAGCCGAGAAGAATATGCTGCCTCTTCAGCCAGGAGATGTTCTGGAAACCAGCGCCGATACCCAGCCACTTTATGACGCGATCGGATTTAAACCGCAAACCTCGGTTAAGGATGGGGTGAAGAATTTCGTTGACTGGTACCGCGATTTCTACAAAGTCTAAAAATAAAAAACCCGGCAACTCAGCCGGGTTTTTTACAATATAGAGCAGAGAATCAGTCACTACCAAACAGATCGCGGGTATAAACCTTATCCGCCACGTCAGCCAGCTCTTCCGCCATGCGGTTTGAAATGATGACATCGGCTTCTTTCTTAAAGGCGTCCAGATCGCGGATCACCCGTGAATTGAAGAACTGATCGTCCGACATAGCAGGTTCATAGATAATAACCTCAACGCCTTTCGCCTTGATACGCTTCATGATCCCCTGAATGGAAGAGGCACGGAAGTTATCGGAACCACTCTTCATGATCAGACGATACACACCGACCACTTTCGGCTGACGTGCAAGGATAGAATCGGAGATGAAGTCTTTACGCGTACGGTTGGCATCAACAATCGCCGAGATGAGGTTATTCGGCACTGCCTGATAGTTTGCCAGCAGCTGCTTCGTATCTTTTGGCAGGCAATAGCCACCGTAGCCAAATGAAGGGTTGTTGTAGTGATTGCCAATGCGCGGGTCGAGGCACACCCCTTCAATAATCTGGCGAGTATTCAGTCCAAGGCTTTCTGCGTAGCTGTCGAGCTCATTAAAATAAGCCACTCGCATCGCCAGATAGGTATTCGCGAAGAGCTTGATCGCCTCAGCTTCGGTGGAATCGGTAAATAGCACCTGAATATCTTTCTTGAGCGCCCCCTCCTGTAGCAACGCAGCAAAACGTTCAGCGCGCTCAGAACGTTCACCAATAACGATACGCGAAGGATGCAGGTTATCGTAAAGCGCTCTCCCCTCACGCAGGAATTCCGGCGAGAAGAAGATATTATCAATACCGAATTTTTCTTTAATGGATTTGGTAAAACCGACAGGGATGGTCGATTTAATCACCATCACCGCATCAGGGTTGATCGCGATAACGTCTTTGATTACCGCTTCTACCGTTGAGGTGTTGAAATAGTTGGTTTTAGGATCGTAGTCAGTAGGCGTCGCAATGATGACGTAATCCGCATCGCGGTATGCATCTTCTTTATCTGTCGTGGCACGGAAATTCAGCGGTTTATTGCTGAGATAGTCCTGGATTTCTTTATCGACAATCGGCGATTTCTTCTGATTGAGCATATCCACTTTGGCTTGCACGATATCCAGCGCAACCACTTCATGATTCTGAGCAATCAAAATGCCGTTAGAAAGACCGACATACCCTGTTCCGGAGATTGTTATTTTCATTCGCTAATGACTTCTGTGAGTTAACTGTACTGATGGCCGCCAGACCATCGCGATAAACATAACTGTTGGGCTTTGTACCTCCTGGCAAACTGAACTGTCAAGGCAAACCAGGAGTAATCACTGCGAGGAGGATGAGATTCAGACTACTTCGAGTAACAGGCGGCAGTTTTTGCATAAAAAAACCCGGAGACAGGCTCCGGGTTTTGATGACAGCGAGTCAGTTAACTTATTCCATCCATTCGGTATGGAATACGCCTTCTTTATCGGTACGCTTGTAGGTATGCGCGCCGAAGTAGTCACGCTGGGCCTGAATCAGGTTAGCAGGCAGAACTGCCGCACGGTAACTGTCGTAGTAGGCTACTGCCGCAGAGAAGGTCGGAACCGGGATACCGTTCTGGACAGCGTAGGCAACCACGTCACGCAGCGCCTGCTGATATTCATCCGCAATCTTCTTGAAGTACGGTGCCAGCAGCAGGTTGGCGATACCGGCGTTTTCAGCATAGGCATCGGTGATTTTCTGCAGGAACTGCGCGCGAATGATGCAGCCCGCGCGGAAGATCTTCGCAATCTCACCGTAGTTCAGATCCCAGTTGTTCTCGTTTGATGCCGCACGAAGCTGAGAGAAGCCCTGCGCGTAAGAAACGATTTTCCCCAGGTACAGTGCACGACGCACTTTTTCAATGAACTCGGTTTTATCACCTGCTGGTTTAGCCTGTGGGCCAGACAGTACTTTAGATGCCGCGACGCGCTGCTCTTTCAGAGAAGAGATGTAACGCGCAAAGACAGATTCGGTGATCAGAGACAGCGGTTCGCCCAGATCCAGAGAGCTCTGGCTGGTCCATTTACCAGTACCTTTATTTGCCGCTTCATCCAGAATCACATCAACCAGGTATTTACCCTCTTCATCTTTCTTCGTGAAGATATCTTTGGTGATGTCGATCAGGTAGCTGTTCAGTTCGCCTTTGTTCCACTCGGTAAAGGTTTCAGCCAGCTCTTCGTTAGAAAGGTTCAAGCCACCTTTCAGCAAGGAGTAGGCTTCAGCAATCAGCTGCATATCGCCGTATTCAATACCGTTGTGCACCATTTTCACATAGTGACCCGCACCGTCCGCACCGATATAGGTCACGCACGGCTCGCCATCTTCTGCAACAGCAGCGATTTTGGTCAGAATAGGCGCAACCAGTTCGTACGCTTCTTTCTGGCCGCCAGGCATGATGGATGGGCCTTTCAGCGCGCCCTCTTCGCCACCGGATACACCGGTACCGATGAAGTTGAAACCTTCAGCAGACAGTTCACGGTTACGACGAATGGTGTCCTGGAAGAAGGTGTTACCGCCATCAATGATGATGTCACCTTTTTCGAGGTAAGGCTTCAGGGAGTCGATAGCTGCATCGGTACCTGCGCCTGCTTTCACCATTAACAGGATACGACGAGGCGTTTCCAGAGACTCAACAAACTCTTTAACCGTATAGAAAGGAACCAGTTTCTTGCCTGGGTTCTCGGCAATCACTTCTTCGGTCTTATCACGGGAGCGGTTGAAAACGGAGACGGTATAACCACGGCTTTCGATGTTGAGCGCCAGGTTGCGCCCCATCACTGCCATACCGACAACGCCGATCTGTTGTTTGGACATTATATACTCCTGTCAGGTGTGGTCACTGCGAATCATAACGCAGATAAATGTTGTTATGATGTTAACCTATTTTATATACTTTTGAATAGCATCATCCAAGATTTATTTTATAATAGACATCATTGAACATGAGGATATTCATTTCATTTATTAAGTATTACTTAACTTCAATTTTCTGATCAATTTAAAAATAAATAGGTTATCGAAAATGAAGCAAAAAATTAACGCCAGTGTAAAAGCAACCACAGCCGTCAACACAGAATTTGCAATAACACTGCTCGTAGCCGTTTTCGTATAGCCGCTTACAAAATACATCATAAATACATGAGTCAAATAAATCCCATAGGTGTATTTCGATGCTTTCGCAACCCACGTCGTTAAAAAACTTTCGCGAAGCGTTTGGAAAATTATAAAGAATCCGCATACGCAAAGCACCATGTTAATGTCAATACCATAAGGTGCTTGATAAATACTCAACATGGAAAAATTGAACCAAGTCAAGAAAACAGTCAACACATAACCAATAGCGCAACACACGAATGCATATTTTCTATACTTATTGAGTTCCAAACCGTACAGAAGCCCACCTATTAGAAAATAAACGAACCAACCATCAGCAATAAAAGGAATAGAGATAATGTTAGCATTTGGGAAATAGCGATTAACATAGAGATGCAACCAGCTAACACCAAGCAAAAAAGCGATAGACTTGAGCCTTGAAGATGGCTCTATACGCTGAATAACATAACCAACAAAGGGAACCACGGCATAGGCACCCACTATCCAGTAGATAAACCAGAAGTGTAGCGAAACAAACATTGAACCATTAAAAGCTGGCCCGATAATAACCGCATGTAGAAAATCCGCCAGAGTGGTTATTGAAAAGAAACCTGACAGAGCATTAGCGGCTCGGCCAAAGTCATAATGCACCATGAAGTAATGAATATAAGCATAGAATAAAAACGGGATAACTATAGTAACAACTCTGTTGTAATAATACTTCTCCAAGCTAACTATTTTTTCGTTAAGGGCGAAATAACCGCTAATTAGAAAAAAAGAGATAAATCCTGCACGTGATACTGACTGTAGGATTAGTGCAGCCAAGTTCGTTCCCGAACCATTCGTATACTCCGGAGTTGAATGTATCAAAACCACCATAAATATAGCAAAGACTCTTAATACCTCAACCCCCGGAATTCTTTTTGCGATCATATTGATTAATATTCCTAAGCTAATAACTAACTGGGCAGCACAGAATGCTGCCCAACTTCTAAAGTAGAAAATATCTAACAGATATTAGATAGATAGTTTTTTTAGCTGATCGAGTATATTTTCAACCAATGCTACAGCGGAAAAAACACTGCAACTTTCAGCATAACAGCGTAGCTCAGGTGCATTGCCCGATGGGCGCAAATGTATTACAGAATCATCACTGAGAGTGAGTCGAAGACCATCCGTGGAATCGACGACTTTAATTCCGAGGTTAAAACCAAGAGAATGTACAAAGTCGAGCGGGTCATGTAAGGCTTTAGCGATGATTTCTTTGCTCAGCGCCGTAGCGAAGTTCTGGATGCGGTCTGAATGAGTAAAACGCTGTGGGAGATTGTGTAACAGATCCGACATAAGTACTTTCGCGGTAACGCTGCTGGCAAAAACCATCAGGAAAGGCAGAACGGCATCACGTGTCGGCAGTGCGGAAATCGTCGTATCACCAAATGTGATGTCGCTACCCAATAAAAAACCACCATTAGCTTCAAAGCCAGCGATGCGATCATAGTCTATGCTTAGCCCGGCAAAAGCGGCAATAACATAAGGTGAACCAATCTTTGTTAGCTCGATATGCTTAAACAAGCCGGATTTTGCTATTGCCGTATTACAACTAACCGGGATAGCGAGTGCGTCAATACCCAGCGCCTTAGCACATAGCAGACCCAGGATATCACCGCGCAGCCATTCCCCCTGCTCATCAGCCACAAGAGGGCGATCGCCATCGCCATCGGTTGAAAAGATAGCGTCGAGATTAAGCTCACTCGCCCATTCACGGGCTTTCTCTTTATCTTCCTCAGAAACAGCTTCGGTGTCGATTGGTACAAATTCATCGCTGCGGCCAATGCTGATAACTTCGGCCCCAAGCTGGGTAAATATTTTGGCATAAAGCTCTCGACCAGCGCTGGAGTGCTCATAAATACCTACTCGCTTTCCTGCCAGCGTATCAGCAGCAAACAGGGAGGTGTAACGCGCTATGTAGTTATCGGCGGCCAGCGACGACGTTGTCAATTCAAGTAATGGTAGTTCGAGGCTAAAAGCGGACTCGCACTGCAGAATACTGAGCTCATCGGCTTTGGTGATTTCACCATCTGGACGGTAAAATTTTAACCCGTTGCGATCGAAGGGGATATGGCTGCCGGTAACCATGATGGCTGGGACCCTATCCTGGAGTGATTGATTAGCCAACGCGGGCGTTGGGATCACTCCGTAATAAACCGCTCTTAACCCTTTAGCAATAATCGCCTGAGCGCAGGCCTTAGCCATAGCATAACTGCTCGGGCGATTATCAATAGCTAAAGCAACAGTATCAAAGGTAAAATCGCGCGCCATGACATCAATAAATGCGTGTGCAAATGCAGCACAGACTTCAGGTGTGAAATCGACAACCAGACCTCGTGCTCCGCTTGTTCCAAACGCAACATTACTGTTTTTAATCACAAGTTTGGAATTCAACATTATTTATTATCCTTAATGCGTCCATATTTATCATCGAATCGAACGATATCATCACTGCCAAGATAGGTCCCGGACTGGATTTCAATGACTTCTAACGGCACCTTCCCCGGGTTTTCCAGAGTATGGACGACCCCAACCGGAATAAACGTTGATTCATTTTCCGATACCAGGAAAACGTCATCACCCCGAGTTACCTTCGCTGTACCAGCAACGACCACCCAATGCTCTGCGCGATGGTAATGCATTTGTGTCGAGAGACGCTCACCCGGCTTAACGGTAATGCGTTTAACCTGATAGCGCCCCCCCTGATCAACGGAATCGTAACGCCCCCAAGGACGATACTCTTCGCGGTGTGAAATATGCTCGCTACGTTTTTCACGTTTAAGGACATCGACGACTTTTTTGATATTCTGTACTTGATCCTGCTTCGCAATCAGCAATGCGTCTTTAGTTTGAACAATCACAAGATCATCCGTCCCAATTGTGGCGACCAGCGAATTTTCAGCATAGACATAGTTATTGTTGCTATTGTGATAGATCACATCACCATGGGTCACATTACCATTGTCATCTTTGGTAGAAATATCCCACAGCGAACTCCAGGAACCAACATCGCACCATTGAGCATCCATTGGCACAACAACACTATGGCTAGTCTTTTCCATCACAGCATAATCAATTGATTCGTCCGGACAGGCGGCAAAAACCGAGTCTTCAAGCCGGATAAAATCAAGATCAGACGAGGCACCTGACATTGCCTTCTTACAGACACTGAGTATGTCCGGACGGAATTTTTCCAGTTCTGACAAATAGACACTTGCTTTGAACATGAACATTCCACTGTTCCAAAGATAGTGGCCGTCACATAGATAAGCTTCAGCAGTAGACTGATCAGGTTTCTCAACAAAAGCATCGACTTCAAAGACCGACTCGAGCACTTCCTTACCCTGTCGAATGTATCCATAGCCCGTTTCAGCATGCGTGGGAACAATGCCAAAGGTCACCATTTTTCCATCCACCGCTTGCCTCTGAGCCAAAGTAACACTACTGCAAAACGCATCAACGTTTTGAATAACATGATCGGCGGCAAGCACCAGCATAATAGGATCATCGCCATCTCTTAACGCATGGAGTGCGGCCAGAGCAATAGCCGGTGCAGTGTTGCGCCCCATGGGTTCAAGAATAATATCAAAGTCAACAATTCCTGCCTGGCGCAATTGTTCAGCGACGATAAATCGGTGCTCGTTATTGCTGATAATAAGAGGCGTGGTGCAATCGAGGTTTTCGAGTCGCAAGAGTGTACCCTGCAACAATGAAGCATCATCAACTAATGACAAAAATTGTTTTGGATACAGGGAGCGTGAAAGCGGCCAGAGACGTGTTCCTGAACCTCCAGCCATAACAACAGGCAATATTTTCATATTATGCTCCCTCTACGACCTTGATGAAATAATTAACCATTTTTGACCTAGTATAATGCTGTGTAAAATACTCATGAACTTGGTTTCTATTAATTGGATGCTCACGCAAATAATTAAAACTACTAGCTAACGCATGTGCATTCTTCACCGGGACCACCAGGCCAGTCAGACCATGTTTATTGACCCATGCGACACCAGAGCCTTTAATATCGGTTGAGATTACTGGTGTACCACAAGCCATCGCTTCAAGTTGCACGACACCGTAAGCTTCGGAGCGTTCAACAGATGGCAGACAGAACACATCAGCTGCGCTAAAGTATGCTGGCAGTTCATGAGCGGAGATCCGCCCCAGCAACTTAACGACATCTTCAAGGTTATGCTCTTTAATTTTCGCTTTCAATTCAGGGGTTAACTCGCCCTGTCCACCCAGCAAGATAATGTAGTTTTCGTCCATTAGTCTAGCCGCTTCAATAAGATACTCAAAACCTTTGTAGTAGACGTGTCGACCCAAAGAGAAGATCACAAATTTGCCGGCATAGCGCTGTTTAATCTGTTCGACAGCGTCAGGTGAAGCGACCATTTTATCTTCGTCAATACCGATCGGAATAACTTCTACTTTATAAAGGTATTTTGTGAGATCTTCTGAAGCGTCGGCATAAACTTGGCTGGTTGCGATGATTTTATTACAGCGAGCAAGCAAATCGTTTTGCAAAGGGATAAAAGGAATTTTCAAATATTTTTGTTTTACTATATCGCTGTGCCAGTGGACGATAATTTTACATTCTTTATGGGGTTTAAATAAGAAAAAAGCGAGAAGAGCAAGTGGATTCGGTAAGTGAACATGTATAACATCATAGTTATTTCTAATTTTCCTCCAGACTTTAATAAATTCGAAGGATAAATAAGTACTTGCCAAATGGGCAATACTGGCACAGCGATAAACCTTAACGCTATCGATAACTTCTTCAGAAGACTGATTTTTTTCCGAAACGCATAATACATCAACGTCGTAACCTTCTTGTTTTAATACCGTTGATATATCGTACACAACCGTCTCAATCCCACCCCAGAAGGGGGGATATAACTTACTTACCTCGAGAATTCGCACCTTAACCTCTTTATAAAAAATAAAACCTTTTTCTTATTAAGGATTTATTATTGAAATATCTTTTTAAAATACTCTGCGCATGCACTATCAGAGTAATATTGAAGGAAAAGCTTCCTTGTTGTAGATGCTGTAGTTTGCATGTTTCTTAATTTTTTAATTGCGACCTTATATTCGGATAAGCTGTTACAGCTGATGATATCTGGACTCTCGAGTGACTGTTCATAGCCAATCAAGGTGAAAGATGATGCGATAACCTTTTTATTATATTTAAGCGCCTCAGCAACTTTTACTTTCATACCTCCCCCAATGGAGATCGGGGATAAAATCACATCAACACTCTGATAAAAATCCGCTAACGACTCAACGTAACCGTAAGTTTTAAGGTTAGGCTTATCAAGCTTTGTAGCATACGCTTCAAATCCGTTTCCAGCGATCACAAACTGTATTTGTCTATCGTCAATAAATGCAGGTGCGATATGCTGAGAGATATATTGTGCGGCCTCGGTATTAGCATAGAACGCAGTTCCGATAAAACCAACGGTAAACACCCTCGACTGTGTGGCTTCAGAACCATACAGCACCGCATCGGCAATTTGTTCATCTACAATGCAGACGGGTACGCAAAAGTCTGCTTTTCTTTTGTAAAGACGAAAGAGACGATCCGAGTCCGCCTCATGCAGCGTAATCAATAGATCACTATATTTGACTGCTTTTTTTTCAGCGGATACGGTTGAGAATAGCGACGGTAGAAACTGAATTTTGCCGCTCTTAAGGCGATCTTTTTCGAAATCCACTTCCGCATTGTGGAAAAAGGTTAAAATCTTGATAGTTGGGTACGCGCTCTTACACCATTCGGCCACGCTACCCAGCAGGCTTGAATCAAGATATAACGTAGTTGGCTGATACTCATGAATAATTCCTTTAATTCTGCTGAAAATTTCAGCATTGAGCCTACCAGCGTAGCCGCGTAAATTGTTGAGAGCCGTCTGTATTTTTGAATTCTTCGCCAGCATTTCCCATTCGTAAGCACCCTCCTCTTTCCTGACGATCGCGATCTCTTTAATCTCTAGACGTTCGTTGGTTTTCAGAGCTTTTAAATTTGCTCGAGATACAATGCTTCCGCCATAATTAGACTTTTCCAGAGACATTGAGATATACAGTAATTTTTCTTTGATCATTATTTACCGTCTATGAATTTGTTTTAGATAATTTACGACAATAAAAGGCAATAGAAACGCATATAAAACCTCTATATTAACAGCGAACAAAATTGATAGCAGCGAGTACCAAAGCGTTATCCGCAGCAATATTTTTTGGTAGTAACCTGCATTAGTCTCCTGAACGTCCCGAAAAGCATTTCTAAAAACAATAAAGTAGAAAATGACAGCCATAAAGCCGCTATGAATAACTGAAAAGAGAATACCTGATTTTGCCGAAAGATAATTACCTGTATCGATCATATCATTAATTTCGGACAGATTAAGCGAAAACGGAGCCAGATTATTGCCTATGCTGATCGCTGCCTCTAGTGGGTGCACGAACCATGCAGTGTAGGTACCATACCCCTCACCAAGGGGATAGTAGAATAAACTACAGACGGCCCATAGCGAGGTGATCAGCCGTGTGCTAACGCTGGTGAAATTTTGAATATCAACCATCAACGCAGGAAGCACTGTATGAATAATAGTATAAATGACTATCCCTGCAATCGGTATGAGTGCAAACAGTGATTTTAATTTCTGAATTAACGTCATGTTGAAATAGAATACCAGCAGTCCGCCAAACATGATCAGCACCAATGAGGACTTTGAGCCAATCAACATGTTACCCGCTAGCAGCGCCCCCCAAAGAATGAGTCTGACCAGGTTAACTTTGCTGAGGGTAATCGCCAGCAGTAAAAATATATTAAACGTAAAAGCGGCTATTGACGGTTCGGGCGAGAGCAACCGCTGTCGCGATCCCACACCATAGCCTTCCATGCTAAGGTGGAACGGTGCAAGCACATCAGGCGCAACGAATTCTATAACAATAATCAATGTCATAATAAACGCGATTAAAATAACCGTTTTGCTCAAAAACGTTCCGCTTACGGAGCGTAGAACATAGCCTGCACAATAAACAGTCAAAAAATAGAAAAAATAATAAGAAGAGGCAAAGATATGCTTACTGAGTACAGACACTCCGTAAGAATTTAATATAGTCCCTTCAACGATATAGTACCAGACACACTGGATAAGCGAGATGCAAAACGTCAGCAAAAAATAGAACATAAAAAGTCGGCTGTACTTATCTAAGTACAGACGAAATTTATTTTGAATAAGAAATAGTATAAAGATAACCGCTGACGCTGCCCACATTGGACTAGCACCCAGCATGCCTAAAAACGCCTGCACCGGTAAATCGTTCAGGGTCATCGACAGGAGAATTATCATTAAGCACATTGATGCAAATACATACTTTCCTCTACCCGGAGCGCTTATTTCAATTCCATTCATATTGGTATTCATGAATTAATGCCATTTATACTAATTTATGGCGCTTGCAAAAAGTGTAGAGCCTGTTGCGCAGCGAGTTATAAATTCTGTTTAGTTTACCCTGATAGATATCGTTTACAGTGAGACCATTTATCAGTGCCTTATGGCTCAACAGCTTTTCATTTATAATGGCTTTGAGCTTAAATAGTAGAATTGCTGGAGAGCTTTTACCCGCATTGTACCAACCATTTCTGTTTATAGGGAAAAGCCAATGGCTAAGATGCTGATTGAGATTTTCCGAGAAGAAAGACACATTAACCCTACGCTGTTTAAGACCGTCGTTGATCTGTACAAATTCTTGATCATCTATTGTCTGTACATTATTTAAAGGCATAAGCTTATCGATATTTTCTCTTCGACTCAGAAATACGTAGGAAGAGATCCATGCGGTTAACGGCAACTGATTGATGGTAAATGCTGTTCTGGTACTGTTTAACTCGCCATAGAAACCATTCACGGTACAGTGTGCAACCGCCTTGCGGTAGAGCATTCTATCATAGAAGGTAAAGAAGCGATGGTGACAGAAAGTATCATTCATAAACAAAATGATATCATCATTGTCTATTGTTCCATCACCCGTAAGAAGAGTGTAGCCTTCATCCCATGCAGAGAATTCTCCGGCTACATTGCTGCCCTTGAGCCACTGTACATTCGCTGCAGGCTCATTTTCAGGGATCAGCTTACCACTATTATCTACAAATAAAATATGAAAATGCTCATTAGCAAAAATAGAGAAGATCTCTTTTCTCACTTTTTCATAATAGTGGGGGTAATAAAGAGCAACAATAATATTAACTTTCATAGTTATATTTTATCTGTAAATAAATCCAGCGGCAGCATTGCCAGTTTTTACGTTTAGAATTAAATTGTGCACAGTTGTCGTTTCAGCAAGCTTTGGCTAATAATCGTCAGAATTAACCAGTCCACGATGACCCTAATACTCCAGGCAAATGCAACACCAATCAGCCCATAATGCTGTACAAAAAAATAGAGCATTACAAAGTAGGGTATAATCTCAACACAGTGGAGCAAAGCAGTAATTTTAGCTTTACCTGCAGACTGGATTGCCGTAAAGGGAACCTGAGCAAGCGCGTTAAACAAGAAACCTACCAGTAAGATAATCAAAATATTCTTTGAATGTGCCGCGTAGCTTGTGCCTAACCACAGATGTAAAATGTTTTCTGCAAATACTATTCCGATAATCACTACCGGCGCGCAGACGGCAAACATCAGTAGCCAGGAGACTGTCATATTCCTTTTTAATTCATCTTTATGTCCCGCGCAGCTTAATTTTGGGAAGATTGCCCTGCCTACTGCGGCAGGCAAGATCCCCAAACGGGCAATGGCTTCCGAAGGTCCAGAGTAGTAAGCAACATGCCTGGCGCCCAACATATTTGAAATGATAAAACGATCAAAATAGACCATCGCTGGACTGATAATGTTACTGACCGTGATCCAGCCGCCAAAAAAAATTAGCCGTTTAAAAGTGACGAGGTCGAGGCGCATTCCTGACTGAACTATTTCGTTACGTACCAGCAGAAAGGCTATCAGCAACGAAATGATGCGAGAAATAAGCAGCCCTGCTATCGCTGAGAGAAGCGTTCCATCAAAGATGACAAATAGCGCAGGCATTCCAGCAATGAATGTGCTGCTAAATGACTTTTGAATATTAACTGCTTTAAACTTTTCATCGCCCTCAAGAATGGCTATCCATAGCTGATTCAGTAAAAATATCGGGATTGTCAGTGCCAGTAACTTAAAGGAGTTGTTGATATCGACAAAATCAGCAGCTGTTATGTTGAGAAAATGCACTATAGAAGCAGAGAAGATCAGTACCAGACATCCTCCTAGCGTACTTAGCGCCAATAGGAATACGGTAGCGCTGGCAATGATTTTTTTCCGTTCAGCGCTGTTATTTCGATAAATAGCAATTTCCCGGGTAATTGCGCGAGTCAATCCCATATCGAAAATGCCTGCATATCCTACCACCGCGATTGCGATGGTGTAGATACCAAAAAGTTCAGGCCCTAGTTTGTGTGCCATATAGCCCAGAGCGGGTATAGCGACAAGCGACGGGATTACGTATCCCACCAAGTTCCAGATGCTATTCTTAATTATGCTCATATAAAAAGCTCATTCACCGGAATAGAATTCAGCTGTGGAGCGGCTTCGTCCTTGGGCGAGAGCTTGAGATTGACATTAAACGGCCACTGAATGTTGAGTTGCGGATCGTTGTAGCTTACGGCGCGCTCCAACTGCGGCTGGTAATAGTCCGTGGTCTTGTAGACAAACTCCGCCGTCTCGCTCAGCACCAGAAAACCGTGTGCAAAACCTTCTGGGATCCAGAGCTGGCGTTTGTTTTCAGCAGAGAGATTTACTCCTATCCACTGACCGAAGGTTGTTGACGATTTACGGATATCTACTGCAATATCAAAGACTTCGCCTATAATACAACGAACCAGTTTACCCTGCGCGTGCGGAGCCAACTGATAGTGCAGTCCGCGTAGAACCCCTTTACTGGATTTCGAATGATTATCCTGGACAAACTCTACCTGGCGGCCTACTGTCTCTTCAAAAACACGATGGTTAAAACTTTCGTAAAAGAAGCCACGATCGTCGCCAAATACCTTCGGTTCAAAAATCAGCACGTCAGGAATAGCGGTTTTAATCACGTTCATTGCTTAGTAACCTTTAATCATTTTTAGCAGGTACTGACCATAAGCATTTTTAGCGAGCGGTGCCGCCAGTTTTTTAACCTGATCAGAATTAATAAAGCCTTTACGGAAAGCGATCTCTTCCGGACAGGATACCTTGAGTCCCTGACGTTCTTCTATTGTCGAGATAAAGTTACTTGCTTCGATCAGACTTTGATGAGTTCCTGTATCAAGCCACGCATACCCACGCCCCATCATCGCAACAGACAGGCGCCCTTGCTCCAGGTAAATACGATTAATATCGGTAATTTCCAGCTCACCACGTGCTGATGGCTTCAGGCTTTTCGCTATTTCTACTACATCATTATCATAGAAGTAGAGTCCGGTAACGGCATAGTTACTCTTAGGCTCTAAAGGTTTTTCTTCCAGACTAATTGCGGTGCCGCTCTTATCAAACTCCACCACGCCATAGCGCTCAGGATCGTTAACATGATAGGCAAAGACTGTAGCACCTTCGTCTTTATTTACTGCGGCTTCAAGTTGCTTCGGCAGGTCATGTCCGTAGAAGATATTGTCACCCAATACCAAAGCGCAACTGTCTTCGCCGATAAACTCTTCACCGATGATAAACGCCTGCGCCAAGCCATCTGGACTAGGCTGTACTTTATATTGTAGATTCAGCCCCCACTGGCTGCCATCCCCAAGCAATTGTTCAAAACGTGGTGTATCTTGTGGAGTGCTGATAATAAGAATATCTTTTATCCCTGCCAGCATGAGTGTTGAGAGTGGATAATAAATCATTGGTTTGTCATAAATAGGCAGTAATTGTTTACTCACCGCCATGGTCACAGGGTACAGACGAGTGCCAGAACCACCGGCAAGAATAATACCTTTACGCGTAGCCATCATTTTTTCTCTATAAAAAACCAAATGCCCATATAAGAGCATTTATCTCATTAAATTGATTGTGCCGAAAAAAGCTCGGTAAGCATCCGTTTTACGCCAATATCCCAGGAAGGAAGTACAAGACCAAAATTCGTCTGAAACTTCTCTGTGTTCAAGCGTGAATTATGCGGTCGACGTGCAGGAGTTGGATAAGCCGACGTTGGAACAGCATTAAGCTTTTCAATAGCCAACTCAATATCTGCTTTTCTGGCCTCATCAAAGACCAGTGCCGCATAATCATACCAGGTTGTCGTATTTGACGCGACCAGATGGTAGAGGCCAGCAACTTCAGGCTTTATCATTGCGACACGAATAGCATGCGCTGTGCAGTCTGCTAACAACTCAGCGCCGGTTGGGGCACCAACTTGATCGTTGATTACGGAGAGTTCCTGACGCTCTTTTGCGAGCTTCAACATCGTTTTAGCAAAATTATTGCCCTTCCCAGCATATACCCAACTGGTACGGAAAATAAGATGCTTAGGACAATGCGCCTGCAATGCCTTTTCACCTTCAAGCTTTGTCTCACCGTACACATTCAGCGGAGCAGTCAAGTCTGTTTCATGCCAAGGCTTTTCACCGTCACCGGGGAATACATAGTCAGTTGAGTAATGAACAACCCATGCGTCTATTTTGGCGGCTTCTTTGGCTATTGCTTCAACGCTAGTTGCGTTGAGCAGTCTGGCAAAATCTGGCTCTGACTCAGCCTTATCAACGGCCGTATGCGCTGCGGCATTAACGATAACGTCAGGTTTAATTGTACGAACCGTTTCCGCGATTCCTTCAGGGTTGCTAAAGTCTCCGCAATACTCCTTAGAATGCACATCGACCGCTATCAAGTTACCCAGTGGAGCAAGCGCACGCTGGAGTTCCCACCCCACCTGCCCTGTTTTACCGAACAGAAGAATATTCATTATTAACGTTCCCCGTAGTTCTGCTCGATCCAACTTTTATAAGCACCACTTTTCACGTTGTTAACCCAATTCTGATTGCTCAAATACCATTCCACCGTTTTACGAATGCCGCTTTCGAATGTCTCTTCAGGCTTCCAGCCCAGTTCAACGCCAATTTTATGCGCATCAATCGCATAGCGACGGTCATGACCTGGACGGTCAGCCACATACGTAATCTGATCGCGATAAGACCCCTCTTTTGGCACAATCTCATCCAGCAGATCGCAAATCGTATGGACCACATCCAGGTTCTGCTTCTCGTTATGGCCACCTATATTGTACGTTTCACCCGGTTCACCCTGAGTGACAACGGTATAGAGTGCGCGAGCATGATCTTCTACATAAAGCCAGTCACGAATCTGGTCACCCTTGCCGTAAATAGGCAGAGCTTTACCGTCCAGTGCATTCAGAATAACCAGCGGGATCAGTTTTTCCGGGAAATGGTACGGTCCGTAGTTATTAGAACAGTTAGTGACAATAGTCGGGAAACCGTAGGTACGCAGCCAGGCACGAACCAGATGATCGCTGGAGGCTTTTGATGCTGAATACGGACTGCTGGGCGCATAAGCCGTGGTCTCAGTAAAGAGTGGCAGCTCAGTTGACGCAGGGTGCTCATCCGGATGCGGTAAATCACCATACACTTCGTCGGTAGAGATGTGATGGAAACGAAACGCTTTCTTCGCCTGCTCATCCAACGTTGACCAGTACGCACGAGCGGCTTCCAGCAGCACATAAGTGCCGACGATATTGGTTTCGATAAACGCTGCCGGTCCGGTAATGGAACGATCGACGTGACTTTCAGCGGCCAGGTGCATCACCGCATCAGGCTTATGCTTTGCGAACATGCGATCCATGGCGTCTTTATCGCAAATATCCGCATGCTCAAAAACATAGCGGTCGCTATCGCTGACTTCACTAAGCGACTCAAGGTTGCCGGCATAGGTCAGCTTGTCCACGTTGACGACGTCGTCCTGGGTATTTTTAATAATATGTCGTACAACCGCTGAGCCGATAAAGCCGGCCCCGCCCGTCACAAGAATTTTCACGTTAACTGTTCCGTCTAGTGTATATGTCTGGATACTGGCGCTCTGAAAACTGAGAATTTATAACCAGTTTCAGAAAATGAGCACGCTACCGCCCCTGGCTTAACAGCTACCAGTGCACTGAGCGATGTTTGATTAAATGATTTTTCTTGTCTGGATACAGACAAAAAACTGGCGTTAATTGTCGTCCTAAACGACCTCAGAAACAAGCACAAATCGCTACAAAGCGGTCCAGATTTAAATCAGATAACTCTATGTAATCCTTTAATTTATAACAAAAAACGGCAGTCATCATTTTGGTTAGAGATCAACACACCAAAATAATGACTGCCGTTTGTTCAGGTCGAGACTGAAATATCAGTCGTTAGCCAGCAATTTCTCAATCCTGTTTCTGAACTTCGCCCCTTCCTTCAGGTTGCGCAGCCCATAGTTCACGAACGCCTGCATATAGCCCATTTTCTTACCGCAGTCATAGCTCTCGCCGGTCATGAGCATCGCGTCAACAGACTGCTTCTTCGCCAGCTCGGCAATCGCATCGGTGAGCTGGATACGATCCCAGGCGCCTGGCTCGGTTTTTTCCAGTTCCGCCCAGATATCGGCATTCAGAACATAACGACCCACTGCCATCAGGTCCGAATCCAGCGTCTGCGGCTGATCCGGTTTTTCGATGAACTCCACGATGCGGCTCACCTGCCCTTCCGTCTCCAGCGCTTCTTTGGTCTGAATTACGGAGTACTCGGAGAGGTCGCCTTTCATGCGCTTCGCCAGCACCTGGCTACGGCCCGTTTCGTTGAAACGTGCCACCATTGCTGCCAGGTTGTAACGCAGCGGATCGGCAGACGCGTTATCAATAATGATATCCGGCAGCACAACGATGAACGGGTTATCCCCCACCACCGGACGGGCACAAAGAATAGAGTGTCCCAGACCCAGCGGCTGCGCCTGACGCACGTTCATGATGGTCACGCCCGGCGGACAAATAGACTGCACTTCCGCCAGCAGCTGACGCTTAACGCGCTGCTCAAGCAACGCTTCGAGTTCGTAAGAGGTGTCGAAGTGGTTTTCTACCGCATTCTTGGATGAGTGCGTAACCAGGACGATTTCTTTGATCCCTGCAGCAACAATCTCGTCGACAATGTACTGAATCATTGGCTTATCGACGATCGGCAGCATCTCTTTAGGAATGGCTTTTGTGGCGGGCAGCATATGCATGCCCAGGCCTGCTACCGGAATGACTGCTTTCAAATTAATCATTATTTCTTCCACCTTAAAATGGTTGACGAATTATAGCTCTTAAACCTGTTTTCGCCAGCATGATTTGCCGTAATCCTTAAGCAATGTTACGCCTTAGCATCACATATTTCTGTAGTTGTAATCTGATTCGATCGCGCTTATATGCCAGGAATCGTCTTAAAACAGATTATTGTCGATTATCTGTGCGGCAGCGCAAAGTTCAGTCTTTCCACATTCACCACCTGCTGGTCGACCCGGTCAATATCCACCGAGCTTTGCCCCTTCTCGTTCACAGCTTTGATGTTCGCCAGCGAAAGCAGCGTCTCGTCTTTCGCCATAAATTTACCTCTTACATCTTTGCGCAGATCGAAGTTGATCTTCAGGGCAGGACCCACGGCAGCTTCCTGCATCACATTGATATTACGTAAGAAAAGGTGCTGAGGCTTGTTGTGCAGTTCCAGCGTTGCGCGCTGCATTTCCACATTGGTAATCGCCACAAACGACGTCGCATTACCGGATGAAATCTGAATTCCGCGCAATTTATAGGCGAGCTGGCGGTTATCGAGATGAATATTATTGAGCTTGAAGTTCTGCGGGATGGACAAATAATCGCCTTTTATGACCCCATAGCCGATTAACATTCCCGCGCTGTTGACCATGTCGACATTATCAATAATGAAATTATCACAGCCATAAATCGCCACCGTGGCGTTGTCTATTCCCGCCTTTTTACTGAAGTCTGGGGTGATATTTTTGGCCTTAATATTGCGGATAACAAAGTGCTTCCCGTTTTCCACATGCACCAGCTGACGACAGTTGCTGCCGGTGATGTTGGCCACCACGAAGTTCTTAACGGTTTGCTTTTCCGGGTAGTCGTTGTCGTAGGTGCTCCCGGCAAGGCCAATGCCGATGCCCCAGTTGATCTTGCCGTTAGTGCAGTTGATGTTGTCGATGACATGGTCGGAAATCAGGATATTGCGATCGTTGATGGCGACGTTCCATTCGATCGCATCGCCCTGCAGATGGCTAAATTTGCTGTTGGTGATGCGGGCGCCGTCCACCTGGTTATGGAACCCCTGGCGCAGGATGGCGTAGTTGGCCTGACTCACGCTGATGTTATCAATCACCAGATTGCGCATCACGCTCGGTTTCTTACCGCCGATGTAGATTTGCGTCACAGGGCCAAAACCGCTCATGGCCAGCCCTTTGATGACGCAGTTGGAGCCGCGAACGTCGAGCGTAATGTTCTCCGTGCGGCCAGCGCCTTCGCCTACCACTTTGCTGCCTTCCTGCAGAACAAAGCGGCCGCGGCCATTGCCGGTTAACGCCCCGCGGATCAGCAGCGTTTTACCGTCGGGAATGAAAATACCCGTGTTGATGTTTTCACAGGTCAGCCCGGCAGGGACAACGACCGTGTCCCCGTCATTAAACGCCTGCTTAAAGGCCGCGATCCAGTCGTTGTTATTGTACTGTTTAACAGAGACCGTTCTTCCACTCGCCGCCTGCGCAATGCGGGACGACAGCAGCGGCGTAGCTGCCAGAACGGACAGAGACGAGACAAAGGTGCGTCGGGTAATCTTTTTCAGCATACATCCTCGGCGTTACAACGTTTGCAGCAGGCTGGCTAACTGACGGTTAATCACCTGCTGGTTAAAATCGGCTTCAACTTTTTGTCGGGCATTATGGAGCACGGGCTCCAGCGCCTGCTGGTCGATATCGCTGAAGGCAGCTAAGCGATCGGCGAGCGCCATGGCGTTATTCTCCGGCACCAGCCAGCCGGAATGGTCAGACTTAATCAGCTCCGGGATCCCGCTGTGAATGGTCGAGACCACAGGTATCCCGACGGCCATCGCCTCCATCAGCGCCACCGGAATGCCCTCCATATCGCCATCGGCTCCCGTTACGGAAGGCAGCAGGAACACATCTGCCTCATCGAGCATCGCCTTGACCTCGTGGCTCGGCTTGAAGCCCGGCATCTCTACGACATCTTCCAGCTGATACTGTTCGATCAGCGTGCGCAGACGACGCTCCCACGGCCCAATCCCGAGAATGCGGTAGTGGAAATCCACCCCGCGCGCTTTCAGCTGGCGGCAGGCTTCAATCGCCACATGCAGGCCTTTCTTCTCGGTCAGACGCGCGACGGAGATGATCTGCAGCGGCTTGCCCGGCACCTTCACCGGACGGCGGGTAAAGCGCGTTAAATCCACGCCCATGCGCGACACGGCAATTTTCTCTCCCGGGCAGCCCATGCTTTTCAGGCGTCCGGCCCACAGTTCGCTGATGGGCAGCATCATGTCGCCGCGGCGGAAAAGCTGCTGGTACTCCGGCGTATAATGGTTCAGCACTTCACGGCTGGAGATGTCGATACCGTGGAAAATGGTCGCAATTTTACCGTCAATCACGCCCAGTTCGCGTAACTTCGCGGCGGTCACGCCTGCCGGGCCAAAGTGGGCGATAAACACGTCAGCACGATACGGCTGCGCCGTTTGCCCGCAGATGGCCGAGAGAATTAAATTGCGTGATTCCGACCCATAGCGGGAAACATTCAACGCCCGCCACGTCGACGCGCGATGGATCCCACGTAAGGTCTGGCTGGCGCGGTGGCGCAGCTTGCTCAGCTTCCCGGACGGCTCGTCCTGCAGCCAGCGGGTTTTTGCCTCCAGCCCATACTGGGTATACGCCGCGTGGGTGTTTTGGGTATCGCCCTTTTGCAGGGCGATAATCTCCACGTCATATCCCATATCGATAAACGCGGTGATTTGATTCAGAACAAAGGTCTCAGACGACAGCGGAAATTTCAGTAAGAAGAAACCAACCTTCATTTCCCCTCCCGCACGCGGTCAAGTACCGATTTCACCATCCCAATGCCCTTCTCGCGCTCGGCTTTCACCGCCACCGCCAGACGTTCATTGATCGCAGGCAGTTGGCCGAGCGTGTCGCCCACCATGGCGCCGAGCGATCCGTCCAGCAGATGACGGATATCCACCGCCATTTCCGGCATACCGAGCTGCTGCATAATGCCCGCGGACTTGTGCTCGTAGTTAATAGCGATGGCCGGCGTGCCAAAGTTCATGGAGATAATGGCCGAGTGCAGTCGGGTGCCCACGGTCAGGTCGCATGCGGAGAGCAGTTTGCCCATCTCCAGGTCGTTCAGCTCGTCCATCACCACGTGATAGCGGGACGGATCGTTCACCAGGTTGCGCAGGTTGAGAGCCACCATGCGGTCATCTTTGTTGTAGCTGTCGATACCGGTACAGGTGGACAGCGCCAGCACCTGGTACCCGCTGTCCAGCACGCGGTTCACTACGTCGGCGAACGCTTGCTCATACGCCGCCTGCGTCGTGCCTAAACGTTTATCGAATGGCGCCAGCTCGCGCAGGGTGATCGCGACGGTTTTCTGTTTCGCCGTAACGCCGAGCCAGTGCTGCACCGCGTAGCTCGGCTGGAAGCTGTCGTCCTGGTGATCCACCAGCCAGGCGGTATCCACGCCGTGCTCAACTTTCGACGTGTCAATCTCGCTGCGCTTCATCATGTCAAGGCTGACCGACTCGCGCAGGATCAGGGCATCGCAGTGGCCAAACACATAGTTCGCCAGCTGGTTAAACTGCGGATTCTGGAAAGGCCCGACGCTGTGGCCGATCATAAACAGCGGCTTTTTCGCCATGAACGTACAAAGCGCATGCTCAAACTGCGGCACGCCGTAGAGATCGACGAAGAACGAACCGCCGACCTGAATAATGGCGTCATAGCCGGAGAGCAGACGGACAAAATCCGTAAAGCCCTGGGCAATGGCGATATTGCGCAGCTTGCCGGTATCGGTCACCCGGGAAAGCAGCACCTGATGCTGGTAGCGACGACGCAGCACTTTTTTCACGCGCCCCATTACGCCCGCGGCGTTGTTGTGCTGTTTCATCTGGCTGTAAAGCGGGTCGCCCATTACCGGGCGGTTCAGTAACCAGGATGAGCTGACTGGATAACGGCTCATCACGTCCACTTCGGTCTCAGGCTTAAGGGTGTTAATTGCATCCAGTAAACCGCGCAGGATGGCGCTGTCGCCACGGTTGCCGCAGGTATGGTTGCCAAGAATTAATAATTTCATAATGGCCTCTTAAATAACTAGCCTGCGCGAAGCAGCGTTTTCATTTTTTCGTTACGGCAAAACTGGCGCTTCATCTCAACGACCAGCGCATTGCGAGAAAGTACGATCATCACGACGAAGGCCAGCGCCCCCGCGGCAACCTGCACCGCCAGCAGCGCGGCCAGCGGCAGATGCCCGCTGAGGATAATGCCCAGGCCGTAGCTCACCGCCAGGGTCGGCAATGAGAGATAGAACGGCAGCCACAGGCTCAGGATGTACTGACGGTAGCTGGAGCCCAGCACCGGTTTAATCATGATGAAGTAGCTCAGGACGGTATTGACGATCTGCACCAGCAGGAAGCCCAGCGTCACGCCAATAGCGCCCGCCATGTGCCCGCCGACGATAATTGCCGGAATAAACAGGAAAGTTTTGAATACGTTGAACTTAAAGCTGATGTCCACGCGCGCTTTTGCCATCAGCAGGGACCCAATCGGGTTCCCCACGGAGCGCAACAGCCCTACCACGCACAGCAGCTGCAGGATCGGGATGATGCCGTTCCATTTCTCGCCAAACACCAGCGGCACGAAATTGCTGGACACCACCATCAGCCCCAGCAGCACCGGGAAGTTGATGATCCCCACTACCGAAAGCAGCTTGTAAAAGTTAATGCGCAGCTTTTCGGTGTCGTCCTGAATCTTGGCAAACGCCGGGAACAGCACGCGGGTGATTATTGGGTTCAGCTTCATCGGCGGCACCACCGCGACGTTGTAGGCCAGGTTGTAGCCCCCCGCCACGCTCGCGCCGAGAATACGTGCCAGCACCAGCGTCGAGAGGTTGGTGTTCACGTAGTTGATAATGCTGTCCGCCGTCAGCCACGCGCCAAAGCGCAGGTTGGACGAGACGGACGCAAGAGAGAAATGCAGTCCCGGGCGGTAAATTTTACGCCCAAAGTAGCCGAACAGCAGCGTGCGCACGGCAGAGTTCACCAGGTAACCGAGGATGGCGGTCATCGCCAGCGGCCAGAAATGGGCGCTCACGACGGTAAAGGTAAAGCCCGCCAGCACGGCGCTGGTCTCGATCATGCCGATCTTGTTGAACTCCAGCTCTTTCTGCATCAGCGCGCGGAACTGTTGCCCGTGGGGGATCACCACGAACGCAAACGACAGCGTACGCATCAGCGGGGCGAGATCCGGGTTGTGCAGCACGCTGGCGATGGTATCGCTCAGCAGGAACACCAGCACAAACACGAAAATCCCCAGCCCCACGTTCAGCCAGTAGAGGGTGGTCAGCTCAAGATGGCTGATCTCTTTGCGCTGGATAATCGAGTTGGCGATACCAAAGTCAGACAGCGTATCGGCCAGCGCAATGATCACCAGCGAGACGGTCAGCAGGCCGAACTGGTGATTATCTATAATGCGCGCCAGCACCGTCATCTGCACCAGCCCCAGGCCAATGATGACGATGGTCGCCATCGCTGACCACTTGGCGCCGCTGATGGTTTTTTCACGTAAGCTCATCTTAGTACGCCGCTTTGTTCACGAAACCTTTGAAGATGGTCAGAAAAACAATCTTGATATCGAACCAGAGGCTCCACTCGCGGATGTACTCCAGATCGAACTCGATGCGTTTTTCCATTTTTTCCAGCGTGTCGGTTTCGCCACGCCAGCCGTTGATTTGCGCCCAGCCGGTGATGCCCGGCTTCACCTTATGGCGCAGCATGTAGCCTTCAATCAGCGAGCGGTACTGCTCGTTATGCGCCACCGCGTGCGGACGCGGGCCAACAATCGACATCCCGCCGGTAAAGACGTTGATAAACTGCGGCAGCTCGTCCAGCGAGGTGCGGCGCAGGAAGTTCCCCACGCGGGTGACGCGCGGATCGTTCTGCGTGGCCTGGGTCACGACTTTGTCGTTCTCCATCACCTTCATGGAGCGGAATTTCCACACCATAATCGGCTTACCGTCCATGCCGTAGCGGGTCTGACGGAAGATAACCGGTCCTGGCGAGCTCAGCTTCACCGCGAGGGCAATGCAGCACAGCACCGGGGAGATGAGCAGCAAAATCAGCGAAGAGAGCACGATATCTTCCAGACGCTTCAGCACGCGGTTAATACCGGACAGCGGCGTGTCGTACAGCGGTACGACCGGCACCCCGTTCACCTCTTCAATACGGGAGTGAAGAATGTTGAAGGTAAACACGTCCGGGATCAGGATCACTGAACAGGTGGTATCCGCCAGCTCGCGCATCAGCTGCTTAATGCGGGATTCGTCTTTCATCTGCATGGCGATGTAGACGTTGTGAATTTTGCCGGCTTTGGCATCGTCAATCAGCTGATCGTAGTTGCCCGCCCAGTCGGCAGGCACGCCGCCAGGCTTTGCGTCGTGATAAATCCCGACCACTTCAAAGCCTAACCACGGCTCTTTGCGGAAGCTGTCGAGCAGCACTTTCCCAACCGGCAGATCGCCTGCCACCGCCACGAAGCGACGGTTATAGCCCCGGTTGCGCAGCCAACCCGCGCCAAAGCGGATCAGGGAACGGCACACCACCATGCCGACGCTGGTCAACAGATACCAGCTCAGATAGGTCACGAGGCGATTATCAAAATCATGGCTAAATGCCACCAGGCCTGCGCTGAAGATCAGGCTCAGGGTCCAGTTCTGCAGCAGCAGCATCAGTTCAGTGGTCATTTTGACGCCGCGCCACGAGCGGTAGAAATCGGTCATACCGCCGATCATTTGAAACACGACCAGCGCAATCAGGGCCATCAGCAGATGCATATATAAGAACGGCAGCCCGCTGATCCGACACACCGCCCACAATCCACCGACCATGATGGTGATATCAGAAAAACGCTGCACCATAGAGATTAACGATGCATTCGTTCTCGCTCGTTCGCGTTTTTTTAGATTCGTCATCGTTGTTCCTGTATTCGGTTCCCCCTCCCACCGGGAGGGGCAGTTATTACTGATTCAACAGCGCCAGAATGTCCTTCGTTCGGGCTTCCATGAGCGCGGTGTCAGCGCGGGACTCCACGTTCAGGCGCACCACCGGCTCGGTATTGGACGAGCGCAGGTTAAAGCGCCACTGCGGGAACGCCATGCTGATGCCGTCAGTACGGTCAATTTCCAGCGCGTGGATGGCAAAGTGCTGCTCCACGCGGGCAATCGCCTCGGCAGGCTGTGCCAGCTTGCTGTTGATCTCTCCGCTCGCCGGGAACGCCGCCATACGGTCGCGCACCAGCTCGCCCAGGGTTTTCCCCTTCAGGCACAGCAGTTCAGTCACCAGCAGCCACGGGATCATCCCGCTGTCGCAGTAGGCAAAGTCACGGAAGTAGTGGTGGGCGCTCATCTCGCCGCCGTAGATGGCGTCTTCTTCGCGCATGCGCTCTTTGATGAAGGCGTGACCGGTTTTGGACATCACCGGCGTGCCGCCTGCGGCAGACACCACGTCGACGGTGTTCCAGGAGAGACGCGGGTCATGAATGATCTTCGCGCCAGGGTTTTTCTCGAGGAACGCTTCCGCCAGCAGGCCGACAATGTAGTAGCCCTCGATGAACTGCCCTTTCTCGTCGAACAGGAAGCAGCGGTCAAAATCGCCGTCAAAGGCGATACCCATGTCCGCGCCGTGTTCAATCACCGCGTTGCGGGTGTCGTCGCGGCACTCCGGCAGCAGCGGGTTAGGAATACCGTTCGGGAAGTTGCCGTCCGGGGTGTTGTGCACTTTGACGAAGGTCACCGGCACGTTCAGTGCTTTAAAGCGCGCTTCAAGGGCATCGACAACCGGGCCAGCCGCGCCGTTGCCGGAGTTAATCACCAGCTTCAGCGGCTTCAGGTTTGCCACGTTGATGTAGCCCAGCAGGTGGTCGATGTACTCTTTCTGCAGGTTGATTTTTTTGTAGCTGCCGCGCTTCGCCTCGTTCACCGGCGGGAAATCGTTGGCTTCCGCCAGACGCTGCACATCACGCAGGCCGGTGTCGCCGCTGATAGGACGGGCGCCCTTGCGCACCAGCTTCATGCCGTTGTAATCCATCGGATTGTGGCTGGCCGTCACTTCAATACCGCCGTCCACGCCCAGGTGGAAGGTGGCAAAGTAAATCTCTTCGGTTCCGGAAAGACCGATGTCCAGCACGTCCACGCCCGCGTCCTGCAGCCCTTTCGCCAGCGCCAGCTTGAGGGATTCACTGGTCAGACGCACGTCACCGCCCAGCACGATGGTCTGCGGTTTTAAGTATTCGCCGTACGCGCGGCCAATGCGCCACGCAATGTCTTCATTCAGCTCTTCGCCCAGCTTGCCGCGAATATCGTAGGCTTTAAAACAGGTTAATTTATCCATGATGACCCCTTTTTCAGGCAACAGTCGGTCCTGACCACTAAATGGCCAAATTAATTTTTTTGTCATTCGTAGGCCCGGTAAGCGCAGCGCCACCGGGCATGATGCAGAGAGCTACACTCGCCCGTAGCGGTCCTGGAAGCGCACGATATCGTCTTCTTCCAGATACGAGCCGGAGCGCACCTCAATTAAGTCGAGAGGAATTTTCCCCGGGTTCTCCAGACAGTGCGTCGCCCCCAGCGGAATATAGATGGACTCGTTTTCGCCCAGCAGTTTCACTTCACCGTCGATGGTGACTTTGGCGGTACCCGCGACCACCACCCAGTGCTCGGCGCGGTGATGGTGCATCTGCACCGACAGCCCCTCGCCCGGCTTCACGGTGATGCGTTTCACCTGATAGCGGTCACCGGCGTCAATGGAGTCATATTTGCCCCACGGACGGTAGACTTCGCGATGAATATGGTGCTCGTGACGGCCATCCGCCTTGATCTTCTCCACCACTTTTTTAACGTCCTGCACGGCGTTACGGTCGGCAATCAGCACGGCGTCTTTGGTCTGGACCACAACAAGATCTTTTACTCCAACCGTGGTGACCAGGCCGGACTCGGCGTAGACGTAGCTGTTTTCCGTTTTGTGGCTAATGACATCGCCGTGATGGACGTTACCCTCCGGGGTATGGGCGCTGATCTCCCACAGGGAGGACCAGGATCCAACATCGCTCCAGCCCGCATCCATCGGTACCACGACGGCGTCAGCCGTGCGTTCCATTACCGCATAGTCAATGGATTCTTCCGGACAGGCGAGGAAGGCCTCTTCATCCACGCGGATGAAGTCGAGATCCGGATCCACCACCGCCATCGCTTTCTCGCAGGCGCTCAGAATATCCGGGCGATATTTGCGCAGCTCTTCCAGATAGCGTCCGGCGCGGAACAGGAACATCCCACTGTTCCAGTAATATTCCCCGCTGGCGACATACGCCTGCGCGGTTTCCAGATTCGGTTTTTCAACGAACTGCGCCACGTCAAACGCCACGCTGTCGCCTTCACCCGGCGTCACGTTGCCGCGACGAATGTAGCCGTAGCCGGTTTCCGGCAGATCCGGCACGATGCCGAAGGTCACCAGCTTGCCGCTCTCAGCGTAAGGAATGGCCGCACGCACCGCGTCGCGGAAGGCCTCTTCCTGCTGGATCACGTGGTCTGCCGCCAGGACCAGCATCAGCGGGTCACAGTCCGGGCTGCTGCGTTTTGCCGCCAGCGCCGCCAGGGCGATAGCCGGTGCGGTATTGCGTCCGGCAGGCTCCAGGATGATATTTTCTGTGAGTTTGTTCAGCTGGCGCAGCTGCTCGGCAACAATAAAGCGGTGCTGTTCGTTACAGATCACCACCGGGCTTTCACACTCCACGCCGTGGAGACGGTTTACCGTCGTCTGCAGCATGGTGAGATCCCCTTTCAGGCAGAGGAACTGTTTTGGATAGAGCACGCGGGACAGCGGCCACAACCGGCTACCAGAGCCACCAGCCATCACAACCGGATACAAAGTGGTTTGACTCATGATTTATCCCCGTATATCTGCAATAAATTGGCTCAGCACGTTCTCTTTCTCGAGCGTGCGTTCGGCATATTCACGTGCCACCGTGTTCACTTTTGGCATGGCAAGTGCCTGTTCAATGCCGGTGACCAGCGCCGGAACCGATTCCGGCTCTACGCACACCGCAATCCCCGGATAGCTGTCACACAGCTGGCCTAATTCAGTTTCGGCTTCGGCCGTAATCACCGCGTTACCGCCCACGGCCAGAATGTTGGTCAGCTTGGACGGCAGCACCGCGTCCGCCGCGCCGCGCTTTTGCACCACCAGATGGCAGTCGCCCATCTTCAGCAGCGCAGGCAATGCCTCGTAAGACTGAAGCGGGAAGAATTTCACGTTGGTCAGGCCGCGAACGCTGACCATTTTTTCCAGCCGCGCTTTTCCACCGCCCTGCCCGACAATCACAAACATCCATGGATGTTCGTTCAGCAGTTGAGCCGCCTCGATCACGCTCTCCAGCCCCTGCTTTTCGCCGATATTGCCTGAGTAAAGAATGATTTTTTGATCTTCAGGCAAACCGAGCTGCGCGCGCAGCGCCTGAGCGTCTTGCTCAGTCACGTCGCGAAAACGCGCCACTTCGGACCAGTTCGGGAAGAAGATCACCTTCTCCGCCGGAACGCCTTTCTCCTGCGCTTTGTTCATCATGGAGCGCGAGATCGTTGAGACGTAGTCCACGTTGTGTAAGCCACTGCGCTCAAACGCGCTGGCGAGCTTCGCCACCTTGCCGCCTTTGCTTTTGCCTGCCATCCCCAGGCCCAGCATGGCGTCCACTTCATAATCCTGAATGTGCAGCAGGGTGCGCGCGCCGGAGAGTTTGCCCAGCAGGCGCATGCCCGGCGTGCAAAACAGCGTCGGCACCACGCCGATAATGCGATCCGGCTTCCAGCGACGCTGCGCCATCAGCGGGAAGAAGCTGCTCAGGGCAAAGCTGCCGAGATGAATCAAGCGCTTCAGCGTCGAGGGCTGCTTAGGCACATACAGCGGGCAGCGCCAGACGGTTGCTGCACCCTCTTCGCGACGGTAGCGCCAGCTTGAGTAGCGCTCCCCCACTTTCCACTCCGGGTAGTACGGCGGCGCGGTAATGACCCGCACGTCATGTCCCTGGCTCGCCATCCACTCGACCATCTCGCCGGTGTATTTCCCGATGCCGGTTAATTCCGGCGAGTAGTTGATTCCGTATACGAGGATCTTCATAAGCCCGGCACCCCGGACTGACGTTCAGCGAGGAAATAGGCACGGCTGTTGTCATGCACATTGTCGCTCGCCAGCAGCGCCTCTGGCGTCTGCCAGCGGTAGTCGTCATGCTGAGAATCAGGCAGACGCAGGTCTGCCTCACTCACCTTCAGGCGGAACCCCAGCACGATGTAGTGCGTGGAGAACCCGGTGCCCGAAAAGTTATCGTCATAGAAGTGCTGCCAGACCCCGTAAAACTGGCCCGCTGCCATCGGCAACTGCAGGCCCAGTTCCGCCAGAGTGAGACGCTCAAACGCATCGGTCAGCGTCTCATCCTTTTGCACGCGCCCGCCGGGCACGAACCAGAAGCCCTGTGCAGGACGGTTGGTTCGTTTCCCCAGCAAGAACTCGCCGCGTTCGTTCTCCACGATCAAATCAATTGAGATGAGCGGAGTGGAACGCACTACCGTGGCAAAATCTTCCTGACTTAAAAACATCGTTACCCCCGGAAGCGGTGCTGGTTTTCCAGGAACCACTGATAGGTGCTGGCCAGCCCCTGCTCCAGTGACACCTCGTGATACCAGCCCAGCTGATGCAGACGGGTCACGTCCAGCAGTTTGCGCGGCGTGCCGTCCGGTTTCGTGGCGTCAAACACCACGCGGCCTTTGTAGCCCACCACCTGCGTGATGGTCTGCGCCAGCTCGCGAATGGTGCAGTCCACGCCGGTGCCCACGTTGATGTGCGACAGCATCGGCTCGGTGTTCTCCTGCCACACCTCGCGATCCAGCTCCATCACGTGAATGCTGGCCGCAGCCATGTCGTCCACGTGCAGGAATTCGCGCATCGGCGTACCGCTGCCCCACACCACCACATCCGGCGCGTTCTCCGCGGTCGCCTCGTGGAAGCGGCGCAGCAGCGCCGGGATCACGTGCGAATTGCTCGGGTGGAAGTTGTCGTGCGGTCCGTACAGGTTGGTCGGCATTACCGAGCGATAGTCGCGGTTGTACTGACGGTTGTAGGACTCGCACAGCTTGATCCCGGCAATTTTGGCAATCGCGTACGGCTCGTTGGTGGCTTCCAGGGTACCCTGCAGCAGCTCGCTTTCGGCGATCGGCTGTTTTGCCATTTTCGGATAAATACAGGATGAGCCGAGGAACAGCAGCTTGTTCACGTTGTGCAGATGCGCCGCGTGAATGATGTTGCTCTCAATCATCATGTTTTCGTAGATGAAATCCGCCGGGTAAGTGTTGTTGGCAACAATGCCGCCCACCTTCGCCGCCGCCAGATACACCTGGTCAATACGTTCGTTTGCAAAGAAGTCCTGTACCGCACGGCTGTCGAGCAGGTTCAGCTCGTCGCGCGTGCGGACAACCACTTCGACGTCACCGCGCTGTTCGAGCTGGCGAACAATCGCGGAACCCACCATTCCGCGATGACCGGCGACAAAAATACGTTGTTTTGTCATTCTCAGGACTCCAGCGCGATGGCAACCTCGTAGCCATGAGATTTGAGCAGGGAGTGTTTTTTCGCTGCTTCAAGATCTTTGGCTACCATCTCGGAAACCATCTCCTGCAGAGTGGTTTCTGGTTTCCAGCCCAGCTTCTCGTGCGCTTTGGTTGGGTCGCCCAGCAGGGTTTCCACTTCAGCAGGACGGAAGTAGCGTGGGTCAACCTGCACAATCACGTCGCCTGGCTTCACGCCCGGTGCGTCGTGGCCGGTCACGGAAACCACGATGCCCTTCTCTTCCACGCCGGTGCCTTCGAAGCGCAGCTTGATGCCCAATTGAGCGGCAGCCATTTCAACGAACTGACGAACGGAGTACTGCACGCCGGTGGCGATCACGAAGTCTTCTGGCTGTTCCTGCTGCAGCATCATCCACTGCATTTTCACGTAGTCTTTGGCATGGCCCCAGTCACGCAGGGAGTCCATGTTGCCGAGGTGCAGGCACGATTCCAGACCCTGCGCAATGTTGGCGATAGCGCGGGTGATTTTGCGGGTCACGAAGGTTTCGCCGCGACGTGGAGATTCGTGGTTGAACAGAATGCCGTTACAGGCGTACATGCCGTAGGATTCACGGTAGTTCACGGTGATCCAGTAGGCGTACAGTTTCGCTACCGCGTACGGAGAACGTGGGTAGAACGGCGTGGTCTCTTTCTGTGGGATTTCCTGCACCAGGCCGTACAGCTCAGAGGTGGATGCCTGGTAGAAACGGGTTTTCTTCTCAAGACCCAGGAAGCGGATCGCTTCCAGCAGACGCAGGGTACCCATGGCGTCCACGTCAGCGGTGTATTCCGGGGATTCGAAGGAGACCGCAACGTGGCTCATCGCGCCCAGGTTGTACACTTCATCCGGCTGCACTTCCTGCAGGATACGGGTCAGGTTGGAGGTATCGGTCAGGTCGCCGTAGTGCAGGTGGAATTTCGGGTTCGCCGCGTGAGGATCCTGATAAATATGATCGACACGTTCGGTGTTAAATGAAGACGCACGACGTTTAATACCGTGTACTTCATAACCTTTTTCCAGCAGTAACTCTGCCAGGTAAGAACCATCCTGCCCGGTAACGCCGGTGATGAGAGCGACTTTAGACATGTTTATATTCCTCTACTTATGAATTTAATCAGTTTCAACGCGTTCGCGTATCACCACTGCGGGGTTGCCACGACAAATTTTATTTGCCGGTAGCGATTTAAAAACGCTGCTGCGGGCACCGACTACCGTGCCATCGCCAACAGAAACACCCGGTGCAACAAAAACATCCGTTGCCAGCCAGCATTTTTCACCGATCACAATAGGCGAAGCGGTAATATCAAAATGCTGACTCATAAAGTCGTGGCTGCCGGTGCACAAATAACATTTCTGTGAAACCACCGAATTCGCGCCAATCGTAATCTCGCCCAGGGTATATAACACCGCGTCATCCCCTACCCAGGCGTAATCCCCAAGCGTTAATTTCCAGGGATAGGTAATTTTCACCGAAGGACGAATGACTACGTTTTTTCCTATTTTTGCGCCAAACAGACGCAATAAAAATGCTCGCCAGCGGTACAGTATTTGCGGTGACCAGGCAAATAGGGTGGCCTGAACCGCCCACCATAGCTGCACTTTAATACCGCCCGCCCCCCGAAAACCTTTCGGTACGGAGAAACCGTTCAGATCCTGCATTACGTTTCCTTATATTCAGGCTTTGTTATATAAGGCTTTCGTTTTACTCGTGGTACGCACGCGTAAAAAATAAGATAATTCCGCCCAGAATCCCGGCACGCGTAATATTTTACGCTGCACGTTTTTGGCGTCCTGGCACAACTCCAGATTATTCGAGGTTGACACACCACCCATTGAAAATTCAGATACCAGCCCTTTAATTCGGCGGAACGGGTAACCTGACTTATACAGACTGGCGGCCAGCGCATAATCGGAAGACACTTTATACTGCAAATCGTAAGGCTGTTTTTTCAGACCTTTTACCGGGAAGAAAATGGCCTGATGGCTGGCCGGTAAGCTGTGGTAGATATACCAGCCCGGCTTCGCGCTGCGGCACACTTTATGTCCGTCGCCAAAATCAAGCAGCGCATCGCCAATATACATGGCGTCTTCTTTCTGGCGCGCCAGCTGGCGGGCAAACAGCGCCACGTCGTCATGGAAGATATCACCCGAATTCAGGAAGATGGCATAACGGCCTTGCGCCATGTTAATGCCTTTGTTCATTGCATCGTAGATGCCTTTATCTTTCTCGCTGATGTAGCGTAAGTTGAACTCACCGTTGAGTTTTTCCAGAAACTCTGCCGTGCCATCGTTCGAGCCGCCGTCGACCACAATCCACTCAAAGGTGAGGCTTGGATCGCGCGCCAGGTTGCGCAGCGAGCGCCAGGTTTTTACCACCCCTTCGTAATTACGAAAAGCGACAGTAATGACGCTAAGAAACATAAATCACCTCATTTCGTCATACGTGCGTAATATTAAGCGCTTTGCGCAGAATAAACGGACAGACAATCAAGAAAGCATATTCCGGGCTAAATATTGACCCGGTAAAAAACAGCGACACCGGCGTAAACAGATAAAGTTGCACGCGAAAGTTCTGGTTATCACCAAACGCGTTAATCATCATTTTGAAAACTTTAAACAGATACCACAGCGTCAACAGTACGGCGAACCACGAAAAATAAATAATTAACAGATACAGACCATTGTCTATGGTTTTACCGACATCCGCACCGTTAAAGATTCCGAATGATGCAACATATTCGTAAAGTGAGCCGAATCTTACTACACCATCAATATGGGTTAAGGAATAACCCACCATCACCAGTGGTCCAATGATGCGATAATAGGACGAGGATCCTTCCGTTCCCAAATCACCCAGACGTTCTGAGATGTAGGGGAAAGCAAATATCACGCCCACCATAAATACCGTCAGGGAGATAATCGCCAGCGGCAGTTTTTTCTTAATCGCATCTTTGTTCAGGTACTGAAACGCCCATTCCAGCAGGTAAAACAGGATAAATGTCATTACCCCTGAGAACGATCCAGACAGAACGATTCCTGCAAGAATCATAGCATCGGTCTTAGGCGTTTTGATACCAAACTGTTTGATGCTGAGCCAAATTGAGATTAACGCCAAAGCGAAAAACGCCGGTTCAAAATAGAGGGCCGTGGTACGCTTCCCGCCGAACTTGATGAAGTTCAATACATAGCTGTTGCTGTAAATGAGATATTTCGAAATTATCTCCATCAGGCTGCTGCCGCCGGTGAGAATAATTTGCGCCATCTCCATAGCAGCAAGCATAACAATTAACGCAACGGCAATATAAAAGAACCTGAGGATTTTCCGATAATTGTGCGGAGAAATCGTTTTAAAGCGAATACTCCAGACCATGCCGATAATAATGACAATATAAACAAACAGCATGGTCGAGGTGACGTATTTACTGGCATCCAGCGACTGGCCGAAGATATAGTTAAACAGCGTCAGACCCGTACCCAACCCTAAGGCGATCATCAGCTTCTTCAGGTTGATTTTATCGACATACAGCAGAAGCAGAACGGGCAAGAAGGTGACGATGGTTATCGGGAAGCTTTCGCCGAGCTGGGCAATCTTGACGTTGACCAGCAGGTAAATCAGCGGCAGCAGCAGATAACTACAGATTCTGATAGAACGAGACATACTCCTCCAGCATCTGTTGTCCACTGTAGGCCTTGCGGCTGCGGTTGCGGAACGATTCCAGGTCGGTGCCAAAAACGGCCTGAGCGATCTGCGCCTTCGGCAATTGCACCAGCGGCAGAACCTCCTGCTCCGCAAAAGTTTTCCCGCCGGATTTTTCCAGCACCTCACGTGCCGCATCGCTGTGGGTGGCAATCACCGGCACGCCGATGGAGAGCGCTTCACAGAGGATCAGCGGGTAGTTATCCACGCGGGAGCTGAACACCAGCGCATCCATTTCATTCAGCGCGCTCATCAGCTTGCGCTTATCGGTTTCAAACCCGTGGTTGACCACGTTAGCCCCTTCGAACGGTGAAAATTTGCCGAAGGTGTGAAGCTCAATTTTGTCACCCAGCGCCATCATGTCGCGCACCAGCTGCTGGTTGGTTTTCCCGTCGTAACGCAGGTCATGCGCAACGATAGCGATTTTCGGTTTGCCCGTGGTTTGCGCCACCGGCGTCAGGTCGGCGAGAATGGCTTCCGTCGCCACGTCGATGCCGTTGTTAATAATCTGGCAGCGCCCTGCCCCGTACAGACTGTTGAAGGCATCGGCCACGTGCTGGCTCGGGGAGATAAACGTACAGCCGAGCGAGAGCATGTCGCGGAAAAGCTGGCGCTTTCCGGCCACCAGCTTGTGCGCGCGATCCACCTTCACCGGCGGATAGTTGCTCAGCGTCGGGCATTTCTGGCAGTTGTTTTTCCAGCCTTCGCAGCCGTCGGTAAACGCGCAACGGCCGGTTACGCTCCAGTGGTCGTGCAGCGTCCAGACGAAGCGGGTGTCGGGCTTGTGGGCCTGCACCTTCTGACAAAACGCTACCACCTCTTCCAGATTCAGCCAGTAGCTGTGCAGCACGTGAAAATGCAGCACAACGGGGCCGGTAGTGCGGGTCACCGTGCGATAAAGCGTATTCAGGTTGCCAAACAGATCGCGGTTAAACAGACGGAACAACGCGATATTGGCAATCGAGGTCAGGCGCGGCGTGTGCTTATGCACCTGCGGGAAGTTATCGTGACTGACGCTTTTCTTGCCGCCCTTGCCATAGCCATAAATAAAACGAGACTGAAGTCCTTTTTGCAGCGCGCGCTGGTGTAGATCCAGCGCCACCCCTGCCGCTCCGCCTTCTGCGAGGCGTACGTTAAATTGCAGAATATTCATTTAATCACCTTCACGCGGGCTTTTTCTCCCACCACCAGCGCGTTATCCGGAATGGTGTCCAGCACCACGCTGCCCGCACCAATCGTGACGTTGTTACCAATCGTAATGTCGCCAATGATCACCACGTTCGCGCCCAGCTCGACGTTATTGCCAATGACCGGGCAGGCCAGGCTGTCTGGCCCACGGTTGCCAATGGTCACCCCATGGCGGATGGTGAAATCATCCCCGGCGACCACGAACTTGTTGATCACCACCGCATAGCCGTGATGGATGGTAAAGCGACGGCCAATGGTTGCAGCGGCCTGAATTTCATAGCCAAAAAAGCATTCGGTAATGATGCGGTACAGCACCAGCACGGGGGCCGCCCAGATGTTGTTCAGGATATTTTTCTTACGCCACACCGAGCAGAAATGCGCGATGCGGTACGCCAGAACCATGCAGCAAGGACGCAGGCTCCAGCTGTTAGCGCGGCAATCTTCCAGAAACATTATTTCCCCCGAAGTCCATCAGCCAGGCGCTTGCCGTTACGTATGGACAACAGCGTCAGCAGCGTGCGCCAGTTCATGCGCTTATTGCGGATCTGATAGAGGGTAAAGAGCTGATATTTACGGCTGGCACGGTCAAACTTGTCCTTGTGCTTGCGGTAAAAATGGAAGTAGCCCGAGAACTTCTTCGGCGACGAGGTGATCTGCATCTCCCCGTGGTTGATGTGCAGGATCTGCGTGGCCTCTTCCACTTTCCACGGCTCGCCATACTCCACCACCATCCGCAGGAAGATGTCGTAATCCTGCGCGGCCTTCAGTTCGGTATCGAACAGGCACTCCTTGAAGCGCCACGCCCAGGTGAAGACCTGGTTACCAATGATGTTGCGCTTGTAGAACAGGCGTCGAGAGTACGGTGATTTCGGATAGAGCGGCAGGCTGGCAGGCTGCGAGTACACCTCGCCCTGACAGACATAGTCGTTGGCATACAGGAACGCGTGCGTGACCAGCTGCTCTTTATGCGACAGGAAAATAGACAGGCGGTTCGGCGTCCATTCGTCATCGTCGTCGATGCCGGTCAGATACTGACCTTTGGCCTGCATAATCGCCTGATTTCGTACAGCGCAGGCGCCGGAGTTAATCTCGTTGTGGGTATAGACCACCCGCGGGTCGTTGAGGTCAGTCACGAATTTTTGCAGCTGTTCATACGAGGAAGAGCAGTCATCAACGATGATCAGCTCCCAGTTATCGTAATCCTGACGTAACACCGACTTGATTGCGCGGATCGCCAGCTGCTGACGATTCCATGTCGGCATATAGATTGAAACTAAAGGGCGTTGTGTGGTCATGATCTTCCCCTGATCCCTCACCCCGCCCCTCTCCCCTCGGGAGAGGGTTAGGGTGAGGGGGATTGTTATTTGCTGTCAGACTTATATTCGTACTCGTAATACCCGTAATCCTGGTACCCGGTCGCACGGCGGAAGATGGAGTTCAGGATCACCCCTTTCACCTCAATCCCGTTCTGCTCGAAGCGGCTCAGGCTGGTTTCCACCTCTTTCAGGGTATTCACCGCGTAACGCGCCACCATCAGCGTCGTACCCGCATGGCGCCCCACAACGGCAGCGTCGGTCACGGCCAGAATCGGCGGCGTATCGATCAGCACCAGGTCGTAGTTTTTGCTCGCCCACTCAACCAGCTCGGTAAAGCGTTCGCTCATCAGCAGCTCGGACGGGTTAGGCGGTACCTGCCCACGTGGGATCAGGTCAAATTTCGGCACGGTAGTCGGTTTCGCGCTCTGGCTGATGTCACCTTTGCCAAGCAGGATCTCCGACAGACCGTTGACGTTGTTGGTGCCCAGCAGCTCGTGGGTGTAGCCCTTGCGCATATCGCAGTCGATCAGCAGCACGCGCTTGTTGGTCTGGCTAACGACCGCCGCCAGGTTGGCGCAGACGAAGGTTTTACCGATTGACGGGCTGACGCCGGTCAGCATCAGGACGTTGTTTTTAGCCTGCATCATGGCGAAGTGCAGACTGGTACGCAGGCTGCGTATCGCTTCAATCGCCAGGTCGGTTGGGTTACCCACCGCCAGCAGCTGGCTCTGTTTGTAACGCTTAACGCCTTTGATGGTTTTGACGCTGTCACGGGATTTTTGCCACTCAGACAGCGGAATGCTGGCATAGACGTTGATACCGTTCTCTTCCAGCACCTGCGGGCTTTCGATACCGCGGTTGAACAGCGAACGCAGCAGCACGCCAACGATGGAGAGCATCAGGCCGAGAATAATGCTGCCGAGAATGATCAGCGCTTTCTTCGGCTTCAGCACGCCAGGCTGGGTAATCGCCGGGTCGACGATGCGCACGTCACCCACGGTGCTTGCCTCGGTGATTTTCAGCTCCTGCTGCTTGTTCAGCAGCTGCATGTAAACCTGCTGTCCTGACTCCACGTCGCGGGTCAGACGCACGATCTCCTGCTGCGTTTTCGGCATCGCGGTCACACGGTCATTGAGCTTCGCCTTCTCCTCTTCCAGCGTGCGGCGTTTCTCCAGCAGCGTGCGGTAGGCCGGGTGACGTTTGGTGTAAAGCTTGGAGATCTCCGCCTCTTTGAAGGTCAGCTCGTTGAGCTGAGCGTCAATGTTGACCATCGAATCGAGGACCGATTTCGCCTCCAGCGGCAGGTCGACAGAGTCTTTATCCTGGCGGTAGGCGTTCAGCTTGTTCTCGGCATCATCCAGGCGGGCGCGCACTTCCGGGAGCTGTTTCGACAGGAACGCCAGGCTTTTCGCCGCTTCAGCCGACTTACGCTCAACGTTCTGCTCAAGGTAGTTGCGGGTAATGCTGTTCAGGATGTCGCGGATCTGATCCTTATCTTCCCCGGTAAAGGTCATGCTCAGCACGCCGGTGTCCTTACCGTTTTCGGTGACGGTCAGGTTGTTTTGCAGGTTGTTGATCATCCCCAGCGTGGAGAATTTGGTGACGGTAAACTCCCCGCCCTCCTGGGCGTTGATCGCACTGACCATCATGCTGACGCCGTCTTTGCTCAGCATCTGTCCGACTTCACCGCGCGCGCTAAAGCCCGCGTCGCTGGTCAACTGATACTGTTTCGGGCCAAGCACCGTCAGGGTAAAGGTCTGATCGGCTGCCCCTTTTGGCAGCACGAAGTCAGTGACCTTCACCGTGTCGTTGCTTCTGCCCATCAGCCGATCCCAGCCCGCACCAAAGATTGGGAAGGTATTTTTGGTGACGGAGATATCGAGCCCAAGGTCGTGAACCGTTTTACCCAGCACCAGACGTGACTGGATGAGCTGGATTTCAGCGTCAGAGGCCGGCGGCTTGTTCGCCAGCGCGGAGCCAATGTCCTGCACCAGCGAGTTACCGGTATTCTGCTCGATCTGCACCAGCGCATCGGCGCTGTAGATAGGGGTGGCGAACAGCGTATAGACGACGGCCGCCGCGGCAAACACGGCGGTAATGCCCAGCACCCACCACTTTGCCTCGATAACCGTGCCAACCAGGCGCCCAATATCAATTTCATCACTGCCCGAAGTCGGGGCGGCAGAAGGTTTTGTTTTTTCTGTCATTGTTATCCCTGCTGAGCTTTCAGTGCCTGCGCCCACTGTTGGGCAGACTGGTCAAGTAAGGTGTAAACCGCCTCGAAAGCCTCATGGCTTTTGCGATATGGATCGGGAATTTCACGCTCATTGTCCCAGTGTCCAAACAGCATCACCTTACCGCGCATCTCCGGAGCGATATCGCACAGCGCTTGAATATGGCGTTTTTCCATCGCCAGAATCAGGTCATACTCACGGCACATGCGGCCAGTGACCTGGCGGGCAACATGCCCGTCGAGAGAGAGGTGATGGTCCCGCGCCACGCTCATTGCGCGCTCATCGGCACCTTTACCGACCAGTGCACCCAGCCCTGCCGAATCAACGGTCAGTTCGGGCTGGTAGTGTTTCAACAACCGTTCAGCCGTAGGGGAACGGCAAATGTTCCCCACGCATACCACCAGAATTTTGTTAAACATCGCGGATTACCAGGTATGAATGTCGCGCGCCGTATCCGTCATGTAGCGAACGCCACTGATGGTTGGCAGCAACTGGTTGATCAGACGGTTCCAGCGGGCAACCGGTGCGGTAGTGACATACACCACGTCGTATGGCTGGAGACGGAACTCCGTCGCCATCACCAGAGAGGTCGCATCGGACATATCCAGCTGGTAGATGTTGGCAATCTTGCCTTTCGCGCTGCCCTCACCTTTCAGCGGACGGATCACGAAGATACCGGTCGCGTTAGAGGTCGTCAGATCGATACCCTCAGCATTGCCCAGCGCTTCGGTCAGCGTCATACCGCTGAAGTCCATCTTGAGGGTGCTCTGTTTCTTCACTTCACCCATCACGAAGACTTTAAGATCGTCATTGCGTGGTACATAGAGGATGTCGCCCGGATAAAGCAGGCGGTTCTGGGTCAGATCGCCGTTTTGCATCAGCGCCTGCAGCGAAATGCGCTGCTCTTTCCCGTTGTGGGTCAGTACCACGTTGCGCCAGTCGGCGCCGTCGGTTAACCCGCCTGCGGCGTTAATGGCGTCCAGCACGGTCAGAGGAACGTTGGTGATGGCCTGCTGACCAGATTTGTTCACCTGGCCGGAGATATAGGCTTTTTGCGAGCGGAATGCGGCGATATTAACGTCCACCTGCGGATCGGCGATGTACTGCGCTAAGCGGCCGGTAATATCACTGCGGATCTCGGCAAGCGTTTTCCCTGCTACATGGACTTTACCAATGTAGGGATAGAACATGGTGCCATCTGACTGCACCCAGTTACCGGTGTCGCTTGAGCTGCGGTACTGGCCCGCTGGCGTGGTCAGTTCGGGGTGATCCCAGACGGTCACGTTAATGACGTCTCCAGGCCCTACGCGATACTGGTAGGAAGCAATTTCCTGGTCCAGTGACATATTTGGCTGGGCAACGTTTGGACGTGGGCGTAATTGTTCGACCAGACGAGGCGTAAGTGGATAAACATTCACCATTTTGTCGAGATCAAAATCGGCATCCTGTTGCTTGATCACATCCTTGCCCATTGTAGACATATTGCTTCCGGGAAAGACCGTGCAACCGCTCATCAAGGTCACAGACACCAATAATGGCATCAATTTCATTTTGGAGTTCATCATTGATTATTTATCACTTTGGCAGAGTAATTATCCTGTGCAATTTAAATACGTGTGAATCTAAAATGCATTAAGAATGTAGCTAATTAAATAAAAATATAAGTGGCATCATTCCTAAAAAAAACGCTATTTGGCCAGTCACTGTTGACAACGTAATCATGGCCCACCCACACACATTCAGGCACGCTACCGCCCTTGGCTTCCAGCTACCAATACGCTATAACACAATGAATTACAGGCAAAAAACCGCAAGAATTTTTTACTGGTGAAATAAATGAAGCATTCAAAATACGCAGGCACTATTTCGTTAATCGCCCAAAAAAAACATCAATCCTTAACGGGAGATATCCTTTTTTAGGCTAATAATCTTGTAACAGTTAATCCCAAAACAGGCAAGAAAACGGGGTCCGAACGTCAACTTTTAAGAATTTATTTAGAAATGCACTTTATTTTTAAGAATTTCTTTATGTTGACAGCGTTATGATTGAACATCTTTTAATGCGATATTTCTTAATTTTGTTATTTCGGATAAATACAGATTTTCTGGATAAATTAAAACTATTATACCCGGCAGTTTTAATTTAATGATTATTGAGAGAAATCTCATACTGACATTGCATTTTCCCACAGCTTTATCCATGATCGAATTGTGTCATTAGTCATGTTACAGAAGGTATTGCTACTACTATGGAATGGATTGCCGATCCCTCAATCTGGGCCGGGCTGGTTACGCTGGTTGTCATCGAGCTGGTGCTCGGGATTGATAATCTGGTTTTTATCGCCATCCTCGCTGAAAAACTGCCCCCTTCCCAGCGCGATCGAGCGCGCGTAACGGGGCTGCTGCTGGCGATGGTGATGCGCTTACTGCTGCTGGCCTCTATTTCCTGGCTGGTCACGCTCACTCAGCCTCTGTTCTCCATTCACGGTCTGAGCTTTAGCGCCCGCGATCTGATCATGCTCTTCGGCGGGCTATTCCTGCTGTTCAAAGCCACCGTGGAGCTCAACGAGCGGCTGGAAGGCAAAGACAGCGAGAACCCGACCCAGCGCCGCGGAGCAAAATTCTGGCCGGTGGTCGCGCAAATCGTGGTGCTGGATGCGGTCTTCTCCCTGGACTCGGTGATCACCGCCGTCGGGATGGTGGACCACCTTGCGGTGATGATGGCCGCGGTCATTATTGCCAT
This sequence comes from Enterobacter sp. fkY84-1, assembly GCF_052974705.1. NCBI lineage: Bacteria > Pseudomonadati > Pseudomonadota > Gammaproteobacteria > Enterobacterales > Enterobacteriaceae > Enterobacter > Enterobacter sp. fkY84-1. Next base: position 3,078,912 of record NZ_CP169393.1, read on the forward strand.
CACGCTGATGGTCATGGCCAGCAAGGCACTGACCCGCTTCGTGAACAGTCACCCGACCATCGTTATCCTTTGCCTGAGCTTCCTGCTGATGATTGGCTTCAGCCTGGTGGCCGACGGTTTTGGCTTCCATATTCCGAAAGGCTACCTGTATGCCGCCATCGGGTTCTCCGTCATGATTGAAGCGCTTAACCAGCTGGCGATATTCAACCGCCGTCGCTTCCTTTCCGCCAATCAGACTCTGCGTCAGCGCACAGCCGACACGGTCATGCGTCTGTTAAGCGGCAAGAAAGAGGATGCGGAGCTGGACGCCGAATCCTCCGCCATGCTGGCCGACCATAGCGACGGGCAGATCTTTGACCCGCAGGAACGACGGATGATTGAGCGAGTGCTCAATCTGAACCAGCGTACGGTCAGCAGCATTATGACGTCGCGGCATGACATTGAGCATATTGACCTGACGGCCCCGGAAGCGCACATTCGCGCCCTGCTGGATAAAAACCAGCACACCCGCGTGGTGGTGACCGGCGGGGAAGCGGAAGAGGAGCTATTGGGCGTGGTACACGTCATTGACCTGCTCCAGCAGCAGCTCCACGGTGAGCCGCTCAATCTCCGCGCTCTGGTTCGCCAGCCGCTGGTCTTCCCGGAGGGGCTGCCGTTGCTTTCCGCCCTTGAGCAATTCCGTAACGCGCGCACCCACTTTGCCTTTGTGGTGGATGAGTTTGGTTCGGTGGAAGGGCTGGTCACGCTCAGCGACGTGATGGAAACCATTGCCGGTAATCTGCCAAACGAGGTGGATGAGATTGACGCCCGCCACGACATTCAGAAAAACGCCGACGGCTCGTGGACGGCTAACGGCCATATGCCGCTGGAAGACCTGGTGCAGTATGTGCCGCTGCCGCTGGATGATAAACGGGAATACCACACCATTGCCGGTCTGCTGATGGAGTATTTGCAGCGTATCCCACAACCGGGGGAAGAGGTTCAGGTCGGCGACTATCGGCTTAAAACGCTCCAGATTGAAAACCATCGCGTGCAGAAGGTTCAGCTGATACCGCTGCGGGAAGAGGAAGAACTGGATTTTGAGGTGTGAAAAAGCCGGGTGGCGTTTCGCTCACCCGGCCTGCGGTATTCGGTTTTTGTAGGCCGGGTAAGGCGAAGCCGCCCCCCGGCGCAACAGGCATCAAAGCTTATCCAGCAGCTTCTTCACATCCTTGCCGTCCTGTGAATCTTTATTACGATCCGCCCAGCCGCTGAGTCGACGTTTCGCTTCATCCTGCAGATGCTTACGCAGGATCTGATCCACCTGCAGACTGTAATTCAGGGCCTGCCATTTGCCGTATACGGTCAGCGGGACCGGCGTCTGTTTCAGGAAGTCGATGAGCTTGCTTTCCCCCTGCCAGCCGGAAAGTACCCGCACGTTAAAGCGCGTGTCCGCCGTCTCTTTGACCAGATCCAGCTTACCCTCGCCCGTTACTGATAAGAGTGAAGAGGTACCCTGCATTCCGTCGAGAGAGAGTTGTCCGTTGTTCAGCGTCAGGTCCGTGGTGAAGCTGTCGAGGCGCGTGGCACTGTCGTAGTTCTCCTGGGCCTTCACATCGCTGCTGCGCTCTACCGCCTGCTGCACCAGCTGCTGGAAGTTAAGCCCTTCCATACGGGAGTTTTTCAGATCAAGATGCGCCTGCCCTTGCCACTCGCGGCGGAAAGCATCGGCATCAATTTTCGTGCCGGAGAAATCCCCCGCCAGCGTCAACTGCCCCGTCAGAGAGATCGGGTAGTTAAACGCGGTCAGGATGGTGCCTATCTCAACGTTATCGAGACGCGGCTGGAATTCGGCGCTGGCAACGTCTTTACGGACATCCAGCGTGCCGGGCAGTGAGAGGTGTCCTGCGCCCATCTTGCCGCTCAGTTCGGAGATCACCAGCAAACCGTTATGGTTAAACATCTGGCTGCTCACGTCGGTAAAGTCCATGCCGCGCCAGCGCAGGCTGGTGGCTTTCAGCAGAATATCCGCCGTGAATCCGCGCAGAGCGTTATAGTCAGGTTGATCGAGATTCGACGAAATAACCGGACGTGATACCGGTGCCTGGCTTTGCCCCGTCTGCGTCGCCTCGCTGTCCGTGGCGCTGGCTGGCAGAGGTGGCAACAGGTTTTCCAGGTTGAGCTTGTCAAATTGCAGATTCAGCACCCACTTCGGCTTCTCTTCAAAGGTGACGCTCGCCTGCCCCTTCAGGCTACTGTCGTTTGCCTGCAGGTTGAGATTATCCAGCTCCAGCTGTTTTTGTTCCTCACGCCACACGGCCTGCAGCGTTCCCTGACCGGCGATCCCCTGGGTGGGTAGATTGGCCCCCGTCAGCTGCCAGTTAAGCTGCTGGATGTTCGCCGTGAGCTGATGCGGATAGTCTGACGCATTCACATTAGCATTCAACGACAGCGTCAGATCCCGCTGATCGCGGTTCACGCGCCCGCTGAATTCCACCGATGCAAGATGGTGCTCATCCTGTTCCATCTGCAGACTAATGTTGCGAACGGTGACCAGCTCTTCGTGCTCATGCTGGAAAACCAGCACGCTATCGGCCACTTTCAGTTTGCCAATATCAAAGGACCAGCCAGTATCAGACGGTTCATCAGGCAGGGTATTTTCACGCGGTGCCACCGGCGCGTTGGCATCACGGACAGCTTCAGTTTGCGGGGTGAGCTGAATCACCGCGCCTTTCAGCATCACCTGATTCACCTGCAGCTGATGGGAAATGAGCGGGATCAGCGCCACATCAAGGCGCATGTTGTCTGCGGACACCAGCGGCTGGGACGCCCCCGGCGCCGTGAGCGACATGCGGCCAGAGAGAATGCTGAGCTGCGGCCAGACGTGCCAGCGCAGCGGCCCGTCCAGCTTCAGTTGATAACCACTGCGTGCCTCAACCTGCCGCACCATGTACGCGCGGAAGTCGTTAGGGTTAACCAGCAGAACCAACGCCGAAAGGCCAGCCACCAGCACCACCAGCAAAATCATCAGCGTTGTCAGAACTCTTCTCATGGCATCCTCAATGGACTAACGATCAGTCTTTATCAATACGGCTGGCAACCGCACCCTGCTGGTCGCGATATTTTGCGTCCTGACGGCGGTTATACGGCCTGTCTGCCGGGCCTGACAGCGGTTCAAAACTTAACGCGCCGATCATCATCCCCGGACGAAGCGCCAGCGGCAATTTACCGGCATTGAAGAATTCCAGCACAATACGGCCCGACCAACCTGGATCGATACGGTGCGCGGTCACGTGTACCATCAGTCCCAGTCGCGCCAGCGAAGAACGGCCGTCAAGCCAGCCGACGAGGTCCGCAGGCAGGGTGACGGATTCAAACGTTACCGCCAGCGCCAGTTCACCCGGATGCAGATAAAAGGCTTCGCCATCTTCGATTACGATTTCGTCACTCATCACGCGATCGAGCGCGGCGCTGACTTCGTCCTTCGGTCCGCTGAGGTCAATGAACGGTGCGGTATGGCCGCTAAAGGTGCGGAATTTATTCCCCAACCGGACATCGACGGTCACCCCATTGATACGCTCAACAGGTGGACGTGGGGTAATAGACAAACGGCCTTCATCCAGCCAGGCTTCAATATCGCGATCACAAAGACGCATGCCTTTTTCTCCTTTCATGCATCGTACCCTGAGCCGGTAAGCGCTCAGGGTAAAACCAGGTTATCTCTGAACGGTACACAATTCACGCGGCTTATTCAAAAAACTGGCTGATTTTCGCTTTTAAGATATCGATCGCGATGCGGTTTTTACCCCCGCGCGGCACGATGATATCGGCGTATTGTTTGGAGGGCTCAATAAACTGCAGGAACATCGGGCGGACCGTTTTCTGGTATTGCGCCATCACGGAGTCCATTGAGCGGCCGCGTTCATTAACGTCACGCTTGATGCGGCGCATCAGGCAAATATCCAGCGGGGTATCGACGAAAATCGAGAAGTTCATGGATTCACGCAGGCGGGCGTCGGTCAGCAGCAGGATGCCTTCAAGGATAATGACCTTTTTCGGCTCGATGCGGATCGTTTCCTGGGTGCGGGTATGTTCTACGTAACTGTAAACGGGCAGTTCGATCGCCTGGCCGCTCTTAAGCGCTTCTAAATGCTGGAACAGCAGGCTGTGATCCATCGCATTAGGGTGGTCATAGTTCGTTTTAACGCGCTCTTCCATCGACAGATGGGATTGATCTTTGTAATAGCTGTCTTCGGGAATGACGCCGATATGCTCATCACCTACTTGTTCACGCAGTTCGCGATAAAGCGTACTGGCAATTAGACTTTTACCTGAAGCCGATGCGCCGGCGATGCCTATAATGACGCACTGATGAGACTTATCAGTCATAAATTTAGCGACCTGATTAACCTGGATGTAAAGGAAGGACGACGCCGGAGCGTCAAACGCGGCAATTATAGGGATTTCGCGGGCGTGATACCAGTCGAATACTCAGGTTCTGCGAGACTGACCGAAAAGTGACGAGTTATTCCCTGAATGAAATTTAAATGCGCATTTTTTCGCCGCTTACCCGTTTTTTTTCACCGAGTAAGTATTTAATAAGTCTGTGTTGTCAAATTCTGAGCGGTCACCATATGAATTGTAAATTGTTTGTACTAGCATAAACCAAATTATCAAATTCACGCGTTCGGACATCTTCTTCCCTGACGGCATGGCGTCTCTGGATAAAGCGGTAATGAATAAACAATACCAGCGGGTTTTGGTGACCACCCCACATCCTTTATTACGACTTGTCTGTCTGGGCCTGGTCACCTTTATCTTTACCTTATTTTCGCTGGAGCTCACCCGCTTCGGCACCCTGCTGGCCCCGCTCTGGTTTCCCACCGCCATTATGATGGTGGCGTTTTACCGCCATGCCGGAAAAATGTGGCCGGGCATTGCCCTGGCCTGTTCGTTCGGCAATATTCTGGCCTCATGGATGCTGTTCTCCTGGGGTTCGGTCAGCCTCATCTACCCTACGGTCAACGTCATTGAGGCCGTTATCGGCGCGCTGTTCCTGCGTAAATGGCTCCCGTGGTACAACCCGCTGCAGAATCTGAATGACTGGATCCGCGTGGCCATCGGCAGCGCGCTGGTGCCGCCACTGATGGGCGGCATTCTGGTGTCTCTGCTGGCACCCGGCTCTGAGCCCCTGCGTAATTTCTTCGTCTGGGTGTTGTCAGAAGCCATTGGCGCACTGGCGCTGGTGCCACTGGGGCTGTTATTTAAGCCGCATTATCTGCTGCGCCACCGTGACCCGCGATTGCTGCTGGAAACGCTGACCACGCTGGCCGTGACGTTAGCCCTCAGTTGGGCAGCCATCACCTGGCTGCCGTGGCCCTTCACCTGCGTGATCGTTCTGCTGATGTGGAGCGCCGTGCGCCTGCCGCGGATGGAAGCGTTCATGGTGTTTCTGGTCACCGTGATGGTGGTGTCGCTGATGATTGCCCGCAATCCTCTGGCGCTGACCACCCAGCACGCCGGGCCGATGCTGAACGCCCCCTGGCTGCCGTTCCTGATGCTGCTCCTGCCCGCTAACGTAATGACCATGGTGATGTACGCCTTCCGCGCCGAACGCAAACACATCACCGAAAGCGAAGAGCGCTTTCGTAACGCGATGGAATATTCCGCCATCGGCATGGCGCTGGTCAGCATTGAAGGCAAATGGCTTCAGGCTAACAAGGCGCTGTGCAATTTCCTCGGCTACAGCCAGACGGAGCTTCAGTCGCTGACCTTCCAGCAGCTCACCTGGCCAGAAGATCTGAATACCGACCTCGAGCAGCTCGAACAGCTGGTCAACGGCGAGATCAATACCTACTCCCTCGAAAAGCGCTATTACACCCGCGACGGGGAAGTGGTCTGGGCGCTGCTTGCCGTCTCCGTGGTGCGCCATGCCGACGGCTCCCCGCTCTATTTTATTGCCCAGATTGAAGACATTAACGATCTGAAGCAGACCGAGTGGGTCAATAAGCGCCTGATGGAGCGCATTACGCTGGCTAACGAAGCCGGGGGCATCGGCATCTGGGAATGGGATCTGGAACCCGACATTATCAGCTGGGATAAGCGGATGTTTGAGCTCTATGAAATACCGCCGCACATCAAGCCCACCTGGCAGCTCTGGCACGACACGATGCTGCCGGAGGATCGCGTCCACGCCGAGCAGGTGCTGCGGGACTCCCTGATTTCCCGTCTGCCGTTTAAGCTGGAATTCCGCATCCGCGTGAAGGAAGGCGTGCGTCATATTCGCTCCCTAGCGAACCGGGTGCTCAATAAGCAGGGGGAAGTTGAACGGCTGCTCGGCATCAACATGGACATGACCGAGGTTAAGCAGCTTAACGAGGCCCTCTTCCAGGAAAAAGAGCGTCTGCACATTACCCTCGACTCCATCGGTGAAGCGGTGCTGTGCACCGATATCAACATGAACGTCACCTTTATGAACCCGGTCGCGGAGAAAATGAGCGGCTGGCTCCAGACCGAGGCTATCGGCCAGCCGATCCTGAAGGTGTTACACATTACCTTCGGTGAAAAAGGGCCGCTGATGGAGAATATTCACAGCGGCGATATGTCCCGTTCCGATATCGATCAGGATGTGGTGCTGAACTGCCGTACCGGCGGCAATTATGATATCCACTACAGCATTACGCCGCTCAGCACGCTCGATGGACAGAATATTGGCTCGGTGATCGTCATTCAGGACGTCACCGAGTCGCGTAAAATGCTGCGCCAGCTGAGCTACAGCGCCTCCCACGATGCCCTGACCCATCTGGCAAACCGGGTCAGCTTCGAAAACCATCTCAAACGGCTCTTGCAGACCGTTCGCGAAACGCGCCAGCGCCATGCCCTGGTGTTTATCGACCTCGATCGCTTCAAAGCCGTCAACGACACGGCTGGCCACGCCGCGGGTGATGCCCTGCTGCGGGAACTGGCTTCCCTGATGTTGACCATGCTCCGCTCCAGCGACGTGCTGGCGCGTCTGGGCGGGGACGAGTTCGGGTTACTGTTACCGGACTGCAACCTGGAAAGCGCGCGCTATATCGCCGGTCGCCTGATTCATGCCATCAACGACTATCACTTTATGTGGGAAGGCCGCCTGCACCGGATCGGCGCCAGCGCCGGCATCACGCTGATTGATGAAAATAACCATCAGGCGTCGGAAATTATGTCACAGGCGGACATTGCCTGTTACGCCTCAAAAAACAGCGGGCGTGGCATGGTGACGGTGTATGAACCCCAGCAGGAGCGGGATCATCACACGCGCAGCATGATGTCGCTTGATGAACAGTGGCACATGATTAAAGACAATCATCTGATGATGATTGCCCGCAGCGTCGCCTCCCCGCGCATCCCGGAGAGCAGTAATTTCTGGCTGCTGTCGTTACGCCTGTGGACCAGCCAGGGCGAAGTTCAGGAAGAGCATGCCTTCCGCTCGGGTCTGGCCGAGCCTGAGCTTCTGCACGCCCTCGACAGACGGATCTTTAGCGAATTTTTCCGCACCTATGCCACCCAGATCGCCAGTAAAGGCATGGGCGTGGCGCTGCCGCTCTCGGAGGCCGGTTTAGCCAGCGTGACGCTGGTCGATGAACTGCTCGATCTGCTGGATAAAAGCCCGATGCCGGGCCGTCTGCTGCATCTGGTTATCTCTGCCGATGTGGTGTGCAACCCGGATAAGAACCTGCACAGGGGTCTGCAAAAGCTTCGCCAGGCGGGCTGCCGCGTGATCTTCAGCCAGGTGGGACGCGACATGAACGTCTTTACGCACCTGACCGCGAATATGGCCGACTATCTGATGCTGGATGCAGAGGTGGTAACCAACGTGTATGGCAATCTGATGGATGAGATGATGGTGACCATTGTTCAGGGCCACGCCCAGCGTGTGGGAATGAAAACTATCGCGGGCCCCTGTAACCAGCCCATCATGATGGATACGCTCTCCGGCATCGGCATCGATTTTATCTTTGGTGACACTATCGCCGAGCCGCAGCCATTAGATCTTCTACTCAACACCAGCTATTTCGCCATCAACTGACGGTGCCCAGCCGTCGGTATACCAGATGTGCAGCAGCGCGTAGGAGCGCCACGGCTTCCAGCGTTCGGCATAACGACGAATTTGCGCGGGCGTCATTCCGGCGAAGCGCTGTTTAATCAGGTAATCATCCGGCAGAAACACATCTTTCGCCTGCCAGCCGCGCAGGGCCAGATAATTTGCCGTCCAGCGCCCTATCCCCGGCCGCTGCTGTAACGCCTTCATCCCCTCTTCTGTATTCGCGGGCGGGGAAAGCGGAAACGTTCCGTCGATAACCGACTGCGCCAGATGAATCAGCGACTCCGCGCGCTTTAGCGGCATACCCAACGCCTTCAGCGCCAGCGGGTCCGCTGCCGCCAGCGCCTGCGGCGTGGGGAAGCAGAGATAGCCCGGACAGTCCGCCACCGGTTCGCCACAGAGCGCCACCACGCGTGACGCCAGCTTCGCCGCCATCGCCACGCTCACCAGCTGCCCGAGGATCGCCCGGACGCCCTGCTCGTACGCATCCACCGCCCCCGGTAAACGCAAGCCTGGCCTTGCAGCACCGAGTTCGCCCAGCGTTTCTGCTATTTGCTGCGGGTTACAGCGGAGATCGAACAGGCGTTCGATGCGTTCAAGACACGCCTGCGCAACCGGAATTAACCCCGGGCTGAGCGTCACGCTCAGCGTATGTGTTGCGAGATCCGGCGTCACGCGGAAAATCCCCTGATGCCCCTCGCAGGCAAAACTGCGCTCATAGTAATCGTTGGTGACGGTTTCAATGCCCGTTACCGCGCGCGCGCCAAGAAAACCAAACATCCACTGCCAGTCATAAGGGGGAAGCCAGGTGAGGGTATACATCGTTGCTCCTTTTTTAGTGTTATCAGCATAAACGTAAAGACCCTGTTTTGCCTTGCTTTCATATTCCTGTTGTCGCCATGCAGACATTTCGTTAAAGTCTCGCCCCTTCTCACCGGCATGGGGATTCATCGTGTTTATTGGATTTGACTACGGTACGGCAAACTGCTCGGTTGCGATTATGCAAGACGGGCAGCCACGGCTCCTGAAGATGGAAAAAGAGAGCACGCTGCTGCCGTCTATGCTCTGCGCACCGACGCGTGAAGCGGTGAGCGAATGGCTGTTCCGCCACCACCAGGTTCCGGCCACGGCGGCGGAGACCCAGGCGCTGCTGCGCCGGGCGGTCAGCTTTAACCGCGAGGAGGACATCGACGTTACGCCGTCCAGCGTGCAGTTCGGCCTCGCCTCGCTCGGGCACTACATTGAAGACCCCGAAGAGGTCTATTTCGTTAAGTCGCCAAAATCCTTCCTCGGCGCCAGCGGCCTGAAGCCGCAGCAGGTCGCGCTGTTCGAAGACCTGGTGTGCGCGATGATGCTGCATATTCGCCAGCAGGCGCAGACGCAGGTCTCCGATGCGATTACCCAGGCGGTGATTGGCCGCCCGATCAACTTCCAGGGGCTGGGCGGCGACGAGGCCAACCAGCAGGCGCAGGGGATCCTGGAGCGCGCGGCGCACCGCGCCGGCTTCCGCGACGTGGTATTCCAGTATGAGCCGGTTGCCGCAGGGCTGGACTTCGAAGCCACGCTGACGGAAGAGAAGCGCGTGCTGGTCGTGGACATCGGCGGGGGCACGACGGACTGCTCGCTGCTGCTGATGGGGCCGCAGTGGCATCGCCGTCGCGATCGTGAAAACAGCCTGCTCGGGCACAGCGGCTGCCGCGTGGGCGGTAACGATCTGGATATCGCCCTGGCCTTCAAGAGCCTGATGCCGCTGCTCGGCATGGGGGGGCAAACCGAAAAAGGCATCGCGCTGCCGATCCTGCCGTGGTGGAACGCGATAGCCATCAACGACGTGCCGGCGCAGAGCGATTTTTACAGCACCGCCAACGGCCGCTTCCTTAACGATCTGGTGCGCGATGCCCAGGACGGCGAAAAGGTCGCCCTGCTCTATAAAGTGTGGCGTCAGCGTCTGAGCTACCGCGTGGTGCGTACGGCGGAAGAGAGCAAAATCGCCCTGTCCGACCGCGCTGAACATGCGGTCTCCCTGCCGTTTATCAGTGACGAACTGGCCACTGCCATTTCGCAGGACGGGCTGGAGACGGCGCTCGCGCAGCCGCTACAGCGCATTCTGGAACAGGTGCAGCTCGCGCTGGAGAACGGCAAAGAGAAGCCGGACGTGATTTACCTGACCGGCGGTAGCGCTCGTTCACCGCTGATCAAGAAAGCGCTGGCCGAACAGCTGCCGGGAATACCTATCGCGGGTGGCGATGACTTTGGCTCCGTTACCGCAGGGCTGGCGCGCTGGGCGCAGGTGATGTTTAGCTAGTGCGGTTGTGCCGGGTGGCGGCTTCGCCTTACCCGGCCGACAAAACGTGTGTTGTTGTAGTGCGGTCTGGTGCCCTCTCCCACAAAACACCAAAAACGGCAACATCCGTTGCCGTTCGCATTTACCTTGTAGGCCGGGTAAGCGAAGCGTCACCCGGCAACACTCAGACAATTCCCGACAGTCTTCCATATTTCCTCCATTTTTCCGCTGTGTTGCCTGACTAAACTAGTATCATTCCCCGAAGTATTCAGGATGAGAACGTATAACGATGAAAGGCAGTAACAAATCCCGCTGGGCAATAGCCGCTGGCATCATTGTGGTGGCCCTTGCCGCCGCCTGGTACTGGCACAGTCAATCCGCGAACACCGCCGCACCGGCCGGCGCCACCAGCCAGGCCCAGCGCCCAACGGGCGGAGGGCGTCACGGCATGCGCGGTGGCGCGCTGGCGCCGGTTCAGGCGGCGACGGCGGTGAATAGAGCCGTTCCTCGCTATCTCACCGGTCTCGGGACCATTACCGCTGCCAACACCGCCACGGTGCGCAGCCGCGTCGACGGCCAGCTCATCGCGATCCACTTCCAGGAAGGTCAGCAGGTCAAAGCGGGCGATCTGCTGGCGGAAATCGACCCGAGCCAGTTTAAGGTCGCCCTTGCCCAGGCGCAGGGACAGCTCGCGAAAGACAACGCGACCCTCGCCAACGCCCGGCGCGATTTAGCCCGCTACCAGCAGCTGGTGAAAACAAACCTGGTGTCCCGTCAGGAGCTGGATACCCAGCAGTCGCTGGTCAGTGAAACGCAGGGCACGATCAAAGCGGACGAAGCCGCGGTGGCCAGCGCCCAGCTGCAGCTGGACTGGAGCCGCATCACCGCGCCGATTGACGGACGCGTCGGCCTGAAGCAGGTCGATATCGGCAACCAAATCTCCAGCGGCGACACCACGGGCATCGTGGTGATCACCCAGACCCACCCGATTGATTTAGTCTTTACCCTGCCGGAAAGCGATATCGCGACCGTCATGCAGGCGCAAAAAGCCGGTAAAGGCCTGGTGGTGGAAGCCTGGGACCGCACCAACACGCAGAAGCTGAGTGAAGGGTCTCTGCTCAGTCTGGATAACCAGATCGACACCACCACCGGCACCATCAAGCTGAAGGCGCGCTTTAACAACCAGGACGATGCCCTCTTCCCGAACCAGTTCGTCAATGCGCGCATGCTGGTGGCGACCGAAGAGAACGCGGTGGTGATCCCCACCGCTGCGCTGCAGATGGGTAACGAAGGTAACTTTGTCTGGGTACTTAACAGCGACAATAAGGTCAGCAAGCACCTGGTGAAAACCGGTATCCAGGACAGCCAGACGGTGGTCATCAGCGCCGGGCTTTCCGCAGGCGACCGCGTGGTCACCGACGGCATTGACCGTCTGACCGAAGGGGCCAAAGTGGAAGTGGTGGAACCGGCGAAACAGGGAGCGACCTCCTGATGCAGGTGCTGCCGCCGGGCTCCACAGGTGGGCCGTCACGCCTGTTTATCCTCCGTCCTGTCGCCACCACGCTGCTGATGGTGGCGATCCTGCTCGCCGGGATTATCGGCTATCGCTTTCTGCCCGTCTCGGCGCTGCCCGAGGTGGACTATCCCACCATTCAGGTGGTGACGCTCTATCCCGGCGCCAGCCCGGATGTCCTGACGTCCGCCATCACCGCCCCGCTGGAGCGCCAGTTCGGCCAGATGTCGGGGCTAAAACAGATGTCCTCCCAGAGTTCCGGCGGGGCGTCCGTCGTGACGCTGCAGTTCCAGCTGACGCTGTCGCTGGACGTCGCCGAGCAGGAGGTGCAGGCCGCCATCAACGCCGCCACCAACCTGCTGCCGTCAGACCTGCCTAACCCGCCAGTCTACAGCAAGGTGAACCCGGCGGATCCGCCGATCATGACGCTGGCCGTCACCTCCTCCGCCATGCCGATGACCCAGGTCGAAGACATGGTCGAAACGCGCGTGGCGCAGAAAATTTCTCAGGTCTCCGGCGTCGGTCTCGTCACCCTGGCGGGCGGACAGCGCCCGGCGGTGCGCGTCAAGCTTAACGCGCAGGCCATCGCCGCGCTGGGCCTCACCAGCGAAACCATCCGCAGCGCCATCAGCAATGCCAACGTCAACTCGGCGAAGGGCTCGCTGGACGGCCCCACCCGCGCCGTGACGCTCTCTGCCAACGACCAGATGCAGTCCGCCGACGAATATCGTCAGCTGATTATCGCCTACCAGAACGGCGCGCCGGTGCGTCTGGGCGACGTGGCGACCGTAGAACAAGGCGCGGAAAACAGCTGGCTGGGGGCCTGGGCCAACAGGCAGCAGGCGATCGTGATGAACGTGCAGCGCCAGCCGGGCGCAAACATCATCGAAACCGCCGACAGCATCCGCACCATGCTGCCGCAGCTGATCGAAAGCCTGCCGAAGTCGGTCAGCGTGAAGGTGCTTTCCGACCGTACCACCAACATTCGCGCGTCGGTCACCGACACCCAGTTCGAGCTGATGCTGGCGATTGCGCTGGTGGTGATGATCATTTACCTGTTCCTGCGTAACGTCCCGGCGACCATTATTCCCGCCGTCGCCGTACCGCTCTCGCTGGTCGGCACCTTTGCGGTGATGGTGTTCCTCGATTTTTCGATTAACAACCTGACGCTGATGGCGCTCACCATCGCCACCGGGTTCGTGGTGGATGATGCCATCGTCGTCATCGAGAACATCTCGCGCTATATCGAGAAAGGTGAGAAACCGCTGGCCGCCGCGCTGAAAGGCGCAGGAGAAATCGGCTTTACCATTATCTCGCTGACCTTCTCGCTGATTGCGGTGCTGATCCCGCTGCTGTTTATGGGCGATATCGTTGGGCGTCTGTTCCGCGAGTTTGCCGTGACGCTGGCGGTCGCCATTCTGATCTCCGCCGTGGTGTCGCTGACCCTGACGCCGATGATGTGCGCCCGCATGCTGAGCCATGAGTCCCTGCGCAAGCAAAACCGCTTCTCGCGCGCCTCCGAGCGCATGTTCGAGCGCATTATTGCCGCCTACGGTCGCGTGCTGGCGAAAGTCCTTAACCACCCGTGGGCCACGCTCGGCGTGGCGCTGGGAACCCTGGCGCTCAGCGTGATGCTGTGGATTTTCATTCCGAAAGGCTTCTTCCCGATCCAGGACAACGGCATTATTCAGGGCACGCTTCAGGCCCCACAGTCGGTCTCTTTTGCCAATATGGCGCAGCGCCAGCAGCAGGTATCTGACATCATCATGAAGGATCCGGCGGTAGAGAGCCTGACCGCTTACGTCGGCGTGGACGGCACCAACCCGTCGCTCAACAGCGCGCGTCTGCAGATCAACCTTAAGCCGCTGGATGAGCGCGACGATCGCGTCAACGCCGTCATTGAGCGGCTGCAAAGCGCCGTCGCCCGCGTGCCGGGCGTTGAGCTGTACCTGCAGCCGATTCAGGATTTGACCATCGATACCCAGGTCAGCCGCACGCAGTACCAGTTCACGCTGCAGGCCACCTCGCTGGACGCGCTCAGCACCTGGGTGCCGCAGCTGGTGGATAAACTCAAAACCCTGCCGCAGCTCGCCGACGTCAGCAGCGACTGGCAGGACAAAGGGCTGGCGGCGTATGTGAACGTCAACCGCGACGCCGCCAGCCGTCTGGGCATCACCATGGCGGACGTGGATAACGCCCTGTACAACGCCTTCGGTCAGCGTCTGATCTCCACCATCTACACCCAGGCGAACCAGTATCGCGTGGTGCTGGAGCACAACACCGACAACACGCCCGGCCTGGCGGGGCTGGACTCGGTGCGCCTGACCAGCAAAGACGGCGGCATTGTGCCGCTGAGCGCTATCGCCACGGTGGAAGAACGCTATACCCCGCTGTCGATTAACCATCTGGATCAGTTCCCGTCCACCACCATCTCCTTTAACGTGCCGGACAATTACTCTCTGGGTGAAGCGGTGGAGGCCATTCAGGCGGCGGAAAAAGCGGTAAGCTTCCCGGCTGATATTCAGACCCAGTTCCAGGGCAGCACCCTGGCGTTCCAGGCCGCGCTGGGCAACACCATCTGGCTGATCGTGGCGGCGGTCGTGGCGATGTACATCGTGCTCGGCGTGCTGTACGAAAGCTTTATCCACCCGATCACCATCCTCTCTACCCTGCCGACGGCGGGCGTGGGGGCACTGCTGGCATTAATGCTGGCGGGCAGCGAGCTGGACGTGATTGCCATCATAGGTATCATCCTGCTCATCGGGATCGTGAAGAAAAACGCCATCATGATGATCGACTTCGCCCTGGCCGCCGAGCGCGAGCAGGGCATGTCGCCGCGCGATGCGATTTTCCAGGCCTGCCTGCTGCGTTTTCGCCCCATCCTGATGACCACGCTGGCCGCCCTGCTGGGCGCGCTGCCGCTGATGCTCAGCACGGGCGTCGGCGCGGAGCTGCGCCGTCCGCTGGGTATCGGCATGGTCGGCGGTCTGCTGGTGAGCCAGGTGCTGACGCTGTTCACCACGCCGGTGATCTACCTGCTGTTTGACCGCCTGGCGCTGTGGACCAAAAGCCGCTTCCCGAAACGTGAAGAGGAGGCATAAGTGAAGTTTTTCGCCCTCTTCATTTATCGCCCGGTGGCGACGATTTTAATCTCGCTCGCCATTACCCTCTGCGGCGTGCTGGGCTTCCGGCTGCTGCCGGTGGCGCCCCTGCCGCAGGTGGATTTCCCGGTGATCATGGTCAGCGCCTCGCTGCCGGGCGCCTCGCCGGAAACCATGGCCTCGTCCGTTGCCACGCCGCTGGAGCGTTCGCTCGGGCGGATTGCGGGGGTCAACGAGATGACCTCCAGCAGCTCGCTGGGCAGCACGCGCATTATTCTGGAATTCAGCTTCGACCGGGATATCAACGGCGCGGCGCGCGACGTGCAGGCGGCCATTAACGCCGCACAGAGCCTGCTGCCGAGCGGGATGCCGAGCCGTCCGACCTACCGCAAGGCCAATCCGTCCGACGCGCCGATCATGATCCTGACGCTGACCTCGGATACGTACTCGCAGGGGCAGCTGTACGATTTTGCGTCTACCCAGCTGGCGCAGACCATCTCTCAAATTAACGGCGTCGGGGACGTGAGCGTCGGCGGGAGTTCCCTGCCCGCGGTGCGCGTGGGGTTAAACCCGCAGGCGCTGTTCAACCAGGGCGTGTCGCTGGACGACGTGCGCTCCGCCATCAGCAACGCCAACGTGCGCAAACCGCAGGGGGCGATAGAGGACAACAGCCACCGCTGGCAGATCCACACCAACGACGAGCTGAAAACCGCGGCGGAATATCAGCCGCTCATTATTCACTACAACAACGGCGCGGCGGTGCGCTTAAGCGACGTGGCCAGCGTCACCGACTCGGTGCAGGACGTACGCAACGCCGGGATGACCAACGCCAAGCCGGCGATTCTGCTGATGATCCGCAAGCTGCCGGAAGCGAACATTATCGAGACAGTGAACAGCATTCGCGCCCGTCTCCCGGAGCTGCAGGAGACCATCCCGGCAGCAATCGATCTGCAAATTGCTCAGGATCGCTCCCCGACGATTCGCGCCTCGCTGGAAGAGGTGGAGCAAACGCTGGTGATCTCCGTCGCGCTGGTGATCCTGGTGGTCTTCCTGTTCCTGCGATCCGGCCGCGCGACGCTGATCCCGGCGGTGGCCGTGCCGGTCTCGCTGATCGGCACCTTTGCCGCCATGTACCTGTGCGGGTTTAGCCTCAACAACCTGTCGCTGATGGCCCTGACGATTGCCACCGGCTTCGTGGTGGATGACGCCATCGTGGTGCTGGAAAACATTTCCCGCCATCTGGAAGCGGGCGTGAAACCGCTGCAGGCCGCGCTGCAGGGCACGCGCGAGGTGGGCTTTACGGTGCTCTCCATGAGCCTGTCGCTGGTCGCGGTCTTTCTGCCGCTGCTGCTGATGGGCGGGCTGCCGGGCAGGCTGCTGCGCGAATTTGCCGTCACCCTTTCGGTGGCTATCGGCATCTCGCTGATTATCTCGCTGACGCTCACGCCAATGATGTGCGGCTGGATGCTCAAGCGCAGCAAGCCGCACTCGCAGCCGCGCCGCAAAGGCTTTGGCCGCGTGCTGATGGCAATGCAGGAGGGCTACGGCAAATCGCTGAAGTGGGTGCTGAACCACACAAGGCTGGTCGGCCTGGTGCTGATCGGCACCATCGTGCTCAACGTGTGGCTGTATATTTCCATCCCGAAAACCTTTTTCCCGGAGCAGGATACCGGCGTGCTGATGGGCGGCATTCAGGCGGACCAGAGCATTTCCTTCCAGGCGATGCGCGGCAAGCTGCAGGACTTTATGAAGATCATTCGTGAAGACAAAGCCGTGGATAACGTCACTGGCTTTACCGGCGGGTCGCGCGTCAACAGCGGGATGATGTTTATTACCCTGAAACCGCGTGGCGAGCGCAACGAAACCGCCCAGCAGGTGATTGACCGCCTGCGGGTGAAGCTCGCCAAAGAGCCCGGAGCCAACCTGTTTTTGATGGCCGTTCAGGATATCCGCGTCGGCGGGCGACAGGCGAACGCCAGCTATCAGTACACGTTGCTCTCGGATGATTTAGCCGCCCTGCGCGAGTGGGAGCCGAAGATCCGCAAGGCGCTGGCCGCCCTGCCGGAGCTGGCGGACGTGAACTCCGATCAGCAGGACAACGGCGCCGAGATGGCCCTGACCTATGACCGCGAAACCATGTCGCGGCTGGGCATCAACGTTGAAGCCGCCAACAGCCTGCTGAATAACGCCTTCGGCCAGCGCGAGATCTCCACCATCTACCAGCCGATGAACCAGTATAAGGTGGTGATGGAGGTCGATCCGCGCTACACCCAGGACATCAGCGCCCTGGACAAAATGTTTGTGATTAACAACGACGGCAAGGCGATTCCGCTCTCGTACTTTGCCAGCTGGCAGCCCGCCAACGCGCCGCTGTCGGTGAACCACCAGGGGCTGTCGGCGGCGTCGACCATCTCCTTTAACCTGCCCGCCGGTTCGTCACTTTCCGAGGCCAGCGACGCGATCAACCGCGCGATGACCCAGCTTGGCGTGCCGTCCACCGTGCGCGGCAGCTTCGCCGGGACCGCGCAGGTATTCCAGGAGACGATGAACTCGCAGGTGATTTTAATTCTGGCCGCCATCGCCACGGTCTATATTGTGCTGGGCGTGCTGTATGAGAGCTACGTGCACCCGCTGACCATCCTCTCGACGCTGCCGTCGGCGGGCGTGGGGGCGCTGCTGGCGCTGGAGCTGTTCGGCGCGCCGTTCAGCCTTATCGCGCTTATCGGGATCATGCTATTAATCGGCATCGTGAAGAAAAACGCCATCATGATGGTGGACTTCGCGCTGGACGCCCAGCGCAACGGCAACCTCTCGCCGGAAGAGGCCATCTTCCAGGCCTGCCTGCTGCGCTTCCGTCCGATCATGATGACCACCCTGGCGGCGCTGTTTGGCGCGCTGCCGCTGGTGATCTCGGGCGGCGACGGCTCAGAGCTGCGCCAGCCGCTGGGGATCACCATTGTCGGCGGCCTGGTGATGAGCCAGCTGCTGACGCTGTACACCACGCCGGTGGTCTATCTGTTCTTCGACCGCCTGCGGCTGCGCTTTTCGCGTAAAAACAGAACTACGGTGACCGGATAAATGACAGAGCTTCCCAGCAACGTTCGCTGGCAATTATGGATAGTCGCCTTCGGCTTCTTTATGCAGTCGCTGGATACGACCATCGTCAACACCGCCCTCCCCTCCATGGCGAAAAGCCTCGGGGAGAGCCCGCTGCATATGCACATGGTGATAGTCTCCTACGTGCTGACGGTTGCCGTGATGCTGCCCGCCAGCGGCTGGCTGGCCGATAAGGTCGGCGTGCGGAATATCTTCTTTACCGCCATCGTACTGTTTACCACCGGCTCGCTATTTTGCGCGCAGGCCAACACCCTCGACCAGCTGGTCATGGCGCGCGTGCTGCAGGGCATCGGCGGGGCGATGATGGTGCCCGTCGGGCGACTAACGGTGATGAAGATTGTGCCGCGCGAGCAGTACATGGCGGCGATGACCTTTGTCACCCTGCCCGGTCAGGTGGGGCCGCTGCTTGGGCCTGCGCTGGGCGGTATGCTGGTGGAGTACGCCTCCTGGCACTGGATCTTCTTAATCAATCTCCCGGTAGGCATCATCGGCGCGATGGCCACCCTGACGCTGATGCCGAACTACAAAATGCAGACCCGGCGCTTTGATTTCTTCGGCTTTATTCTGCTGGCGGCGGGCATGGCCACGCTTACCCTGGCACTCGACGGGCAAAAGGGGCTGGGGATTTCGACCCTGATGCTCGGGTTGCTGGTGGTTATCGGCATTTCCACCATTGCAGGGTATTTGTGGCATGCTCGCGGCAATGACCAGGCGCTGTTCAGCCTGAACTTGTTTAAAAACCCTACCTACCGTCTCGGGCTGTTCGGCAGCTTTGCCGGACGCGTCGGCAGCGGCATGCTGCCGTTTATGACGCCCGTTTTTCTGCAAATTGGCATGGGCTTTTCGCCATTCCACGCGGGCCTGATGATGATCCCAATGGTGCTGGGCAGCATGGGGATGAAGCGCATGGTGGTGCAGGTGGTGAACCGCTTTGGCTACCGTCACGTGCTGGTGGCCGCCACGCTGGGGCTGGCGCTGGTCAGCCTGCTGTTTATGGCCGTGGCGCTGATGGGCTGGTACTACGTCCTGCCGCTGGTGCTGTTCTGCCAGGGGGTCATCAACTCCATGCGCTTCTCGTCGATGAATACCCTGACGCTGAAGGACCTGCCGGACGATCTGGCGAGCAGCGGCAACAGCCTGCTGTCGATGATTATGCAGCTCTCCATGAGCGTAGGCGTGACGATCGCGGGGTTGCTGCTCGGCATGTACGGTCAGCACCATCTCAGCGTCGACACGCCGGTGGCGCATCAGGTCTTTATGTATACCTACCTCAGCATGGCGGTCATCATCGCCCTGCCCGCGTTCATCTTCGCCCGCGTGCCGGATGATACCAGCAAGAACGTCGTGATTAGGCGCGGCAAAAGGAGTGGCTCATGAAATTCTGGCGTCCGGGTATTACCGGCAAGCTCTTTCTGGCGATTTTTGCCACCTGTATCGTTTTGCTGATCACCATGCACTGGGCGGTGCGCATCAGCTTTGAGCGCGGCTTTATTGATTACATCAAGCATGGCAATGAGCAGCGTTTGCAGGGCTTAAGCGATGCGCTGAGTGAACAGTACGCCCAGCACGGCAACTGGCGTTTTCTGCGCAATAACGACCGCTTTATTTTCCAGATCCTGCGCTCGCTGGAGCACGATACCGGTGACGACCGTCCGGGCCCGGGCATGCCGCCGCACGGCTGGCGCACCCAGTTCTGGGTGATCGACCAGGACATGCGCCCCCTGGTTGGCCCGCGCGCGCCGATACCGCCGGACGGCACCCGTCGGGCGATTAAAGTGAATAACGCGACCGTAGGTTGGGTGATCGCCTCGCCGGTGGAGCGCCTGACGCGCAACACCGACATCAACTTTGACCGCCAGCAGCGCCGGACCAGCTGGCTGATTGTCGCCCTCTCCACGCTGCTCGCCGCGCTCGCCACCTTCCCGCTGGCGCGCGGCCTGCTCGCCCCGGTGAAACGGCTGGTGGAAGGCACGCACAAGCTGGCCGCCGGGGATTTCACCACCCGCGTCGATACCCGCAGCCAGGACGAACTGGGCAAGCTGGCGCAGGACTTTAACCAGCTCGCCAGCACCCTGGAGAAGAACCAGCAGATGCGCCGCGACTTTATGGCCGACATTTCACACGAGCTGCGTACGCCGCTGGCGGTGCTGCGCGGCGAGCTCGAAGCCATTCAGGACGGCGTGCGCCAGTTTACGCCGGAATCGGTGGCCTCTCTGCAGGCGGAGGTGGGCACGCTCACCAAGCTGGTGGACGATCTCCACCAGCTCTCCATGTCCGACGAAGGCGCGCTGGCCTACCAGAAGGCGCCCGTAGACGTCATTAACGTGCTGGAAGTAGCGAGCGGCGCCTTCCGCGAGCGCTTTGCCAGCCGCAACCTGAAAATCGACCTCTCCCTGCCGGACAGCGCGGTGGTGTTTGGCGACAAAGACCGGCTGATGCAACTGTTCAACAACCTGCTGGAAAACAGCCTGCGCTACACCGATAGCGGCGGCGGGCTGCTGATTTCCGGCAGGCAGGAAAACGGGCGCTTTGCCCTTACCTTCGCGGATTCCGCACCGGGCGTGCAGGACGCGCAGCTGGAAAAACTGTTTGAACGTTTTTATCGTACCGAAGGCTCCCGCAACCGCGCCAGCGGCGGATCCGGCCTGGGGCTGGCGATTTGCGTTAACATCGTCGAGGCGCATAATGGCACGATCCGCGCCGCCCATTCGCCTTTTGGCGGGGTTAGCATTACAGTAGAGTTACCTCTGGAACGGGATTTATCGAGAGAAGTATGACCGAGTTACCGATTGACGAAAACACGCCGCGCATTTTGATCGTCGAAGACGAACCCAAGCTGGGACAGCTGCTGATCGACTATTTACGCGCGGCCAGCTATGCCCCGTCACTGATCGGCCACGGCGACCAGGTGCTGCCGTACGTGCGCCAAACCCCGCCGGACCTGATCCTGCTTGATTTAATGCTGCCTGGGGTTGATGGATTGACCCTGTGCCGGGAAATTCGCCGCTTCTCCGACGTCCCGATCGTCATGGTCACCGCCAAAATTGAAGAGATTGACCGCCTGCTGGGGCTCGAAATCGGCGCGGACGACTATATCTGCAAGCCCTACAGTCCGCGCGAGGTGGTTGCCCGCGTGAAAACCATTCTGCGCCGCTGCAGGCCGCAGCGCGAGCTTCAGGTGCTGGACGCCGAAAGCCCGCTGATTGTCGACGAAAGCCGCTTCCAGGCGAGCTGGCGCAGCAAGCTGCTGGACCTGACGCCAGCGGAGTTCCGCCTGCTGAAAACCCTCTCCCACGAGCCGGGAAAAGTCTTCTCCCGCGAACAGCTGCTGAACCACCTGTACGACGATTACCGCGTGGTGACCGACCGCACCATCGACAGCCACATTAAAAACCTGCGCCGCAAGCTGGAGGCGCTGGACGCCGAACAGTCGTTTATCCGCGCGGTGTATGGCGTGGGGTATCGCTGGGAAGCGGATGCATGCAGGATAGCCTAGCCAGCAGAGGGTCAATGCAGGCCGGGTAAGGCGAAGCCGCCACCCGGCACAATAACTTTACCTCCCTGCCCCGCAGCGCTACAATGCCCGCCCTTAATGTGGGGGATCTCCCCTTACCGCTGCACCAGGTGCACGCGGATCTGACCTGTCATCAGAACGAGAACAAACATGTTTAAACCGGAACTCCTTTCCCCGGCGGGAACGCTGCAAAATATGCGTTACGCTTTCGCCTATGGCGCCGACGCCGTGTATGCGGGCCAGCCGCGCTACTCGCTGCGCGTGCGTAACAACGAATTCAACCACGAGAACCTGCAGCTCGGCATCAACGAGGCGCACGCTCTGGGTAAAAAATTCTACGTGGTGGTCAACATCGCGCCGCACAACGCCAAGCTGAAAACGTTCATCCGTGACCTGAAGCCGGTGGTGGATATGGGGCCGGACGCGCTGATCATGTCGGACCCGGGTTTAATCATGCTGGTTCGGGAGAACTTCCCGGAGATGGATATCCACCTCTCCGTACAGGCTAACGCCGTCAACTGGGCGACGGTGAAGTTCTGGAAGCAGATGGGGCTGACCCGCGTCATCCTGTCCCGCGAGCTTTCGCTGGAAGAGATCGAAGAGATCCGCACCCAGGTGCCGGATATGGAAATCGAAATCTTCGTTCACGGCGCGCTGTGCATGGCCTACTCCGGCCGCTGCCTGCTCTCCGGCTATATCAACAAGCGCGACCCGAACCAGGGCACCTGCACCAACGCCTGCCGCTGGGAATATAACGTCCAGGAAGGCAAAGAGGACGACATCGGCAACATCGTCCACAAGCATGAGCCGATCCCGGTGACCAACGTCGAGCCTACGCTGGGCATCGGCGCGCCAACCGACAGCGTGTTTATGATTGAAGAAGCCAAGCGTCCGGGCGAGTACATGACCGCCTTTGAAGACGAGCACGGCACCTACATCATGAACTCGAAAGATCTGCGCGCCATCGCCCACGTTGAGCGCCTGACCCAGATGGGCGTGCACTCCCTGAAGATTGAAGGGCGCACCAAATCCTATTACTACTGCGCGCGTACCGCACAGGTGTACCGTAAAGCCATCGACGATGCGGCCGCCGGTAAACCGTTCGATACCAGCCTGCTGGAAACGCTGGAAGGCCTGGCGCACCGCGGCTATACCGAAGGTTTCCTGCGCCGTCATACCCACGACGACTACCAGAACTACGAGCACGGCTACTCCGTTTCCGAGCGCCAGCAGTTTGTCGGTGACTTCACCGGCGAGCGCAAAGGCGCGCTGGCGGCCGTGGCGGTGAAAAACAAGTTTACCAAAGGCGACAGCCTGGAGCTGATGACCCCGCAGGGCAACATGAACTTCACGCTGGAGCATCTGGAAAACGGCAAAGGCGAAGCGATTGAGGTCGCGCCGGGCGACGGGCACACCGTCTGGCTGCCGGTTCCGGAAGAAGTGGAGCTGAAGTTCGCGCTGCTGATGCGTAACTTCAACGGTGAAAGCACACGTAATCCACACGGCAAATAGTCAATCAGGGAAATTTTTTCGCGCTGGGATAATTCTTAGAATCGGATCACATACCGCTTCGTTCAATACGGGTATTATCCAACGCGCTGAAAAACATAACCCATAAATGCTAGCTGTACCAGGAACCACCTCCTTAGCCTGCGTAATCTCCCTTACGCGGGCTTATTTTTTACCTTCTCTCTCCTCAACCCAGGCAATGAGTTCGTCGATTTGCTTCTCTGAGAACACGGCGATCCCATTCTCAGCGAGCAACGACGCCGCAACCCCCATCCCCGCTTTCTGTATACCGCGAAAAGATCCGTCATAAATAAACTCACTGCCGCACGTTGGGCTGCCATCGGTTAACAATGCAGCGCTACACCCCGACGCCTGAGCAGCGCGTAGCGCGAGCCAGGCTGCAAGCTGATAATGTGCGGTCACGTCCTGCCCGGTATTTTCCATAATTCTGGCTTGCCCGCGCATTACGTCTTTGCCATCAGCGAATTTAATCTCTGCCGGAGGACGCGGTACAGGCAGCCCGGCAGCCAATTCAGGGCAGTGGATAACCAGACGTTGTTCCTGTTGCCAGCGCTTGAGCTGCTCGTTCATTCGCGCTTTTTCACTTCCGTTATAACGGACCCTAAAGCCCATCAGGCAAGCGCTTACCAAAATTTTATTCATCATCACTTTCCTGTGATTACATTAAGCTCATCGCTGAAGTGTAACGCGCTTTTGTGCCTGTTTTGTTCCTTTCATCCTGTTCTTACCCGCTTTTTCCCTCTCTGCTATACACTCTTACTAACGCTAAAAAAGGGAGCAGCGCGGATGGCAACCTATCCAGACAGTTTATTGATTCTCAACGGCAAAAGTGCAGGCAACGATCTGCTGCGTCAGGCCATTCAGGGTTTGCGTGACGACGGGGCGCGCATCCACGTAAGGGTAACCTGGGAAAAAGGCGACGCGGCACGCTATATCAATGAAGCCCTCGGGCTTGGCGTTGAGACCATCATTTCCGGCGGCGGCGATGGCACCATCAATGAGATCGCGTCAGCGCTGATCGACCTGCCCCCGGCAGACCGCCCGGTGATGGGTATTTTACCGCTCGGCACCGCCAATGATTTTGCCACCAGCGCCGGGATCCCCGAGGCGTTAGAGAAAGCGCTTCAGCTGGCGATCCTCGGTAAAGCGACCGCGGTAGATATTGCGCAGGTGAATGACAAAACCTGCTTTATCAATATGGCCACCGGCGGGTTCGGCACGCGCATCACCAGCGAAACGCCGGAAAAACTCAAGGCTGCGCTGGGCGGCGTGTCGTATCTGATCCACGGTCTGATGCGCATGGATACCCTCAAGCCTGACCGCTGCGAAATTCGCGGCGAAGATTTCCAGTGGCAGGGCGACGCGCTGGTGATTGGCATCGGTAATGGTCGTCAGGCCGGCGGCGGGCAGCAGCTGTGCCCGGAGGCGCTGATCAATGACGGTCAGCTACAGCTGCGGATTTTCACGGGTGACGGCCTGCTGCCCGCGCTGTTTACCACGCTGACGCAGCCGGAAGAGAGTCCGAATATCATTGACGGGAAATCGGCGTGGTTTGAGGTAAATGCCCCTCATGGGATGACCTTTAACCTCGACGGGGAACCGCTCAGCGGGACGCAGTTCCGCATTGAGGTGTTGCCCGGCGCGCTGCAGTGTCGGTTGCCGCCAGACTGTGTGCTTTTGCGCTGATGGTATTGCCGGGTGGCGGCTACGCCTTACCCGGCCTACGCTTAGCCCTCAGGTCAGGCAATCGTGACTTTGCTGTCCAGATAAACGTCCTGTACTGCATTGATCAGCTTCACGCCGTCAGCCATCGATTTCTTAAACGCCTTACGGCCCAGGATCAGCCCCATGCCGCCCGCGCGCTTGTTGATAACCGCAGTACGCACCGCGTCTGACAGGTCAGTATCGCCGCCCGCCGCGCCGCCGGAGTTAATCAACCCTGCGCGGCCCATGTAGCAGTTCGCCAGCTGGTAGCGCACCAGGTCGATCGGGTTATCGCTGGTCAGCTTGCTGTAAACGCGGTCATCGGTGTAACCAAAGTTCACTGCTTTATATCCGCCATTATTCTCGGCCATTTTCTGCTTCACGATATCCGCGCCGATGGTCGCCGCCAGGTGGTTCGCCTGCCCGGTCAGGTCAGCCGACACGTGATAATCCACGCCGTCTTTTTTGAACGCCGAGTTGCGCAGGTACGCCCACAGCACGGTCACCATACCCAGCTCGTGCGCGCGCTCAAACGCCGCAGAGATCTCTTCAATCTGACGACGAGACTGTTCTGAGCCGAAATAGATGGTCGCCCCAACGGCAACCGCCCCCATATTGAACGCCTGCTCGACGCTGGCATAGAGCGTCTGGTCATATTCGGTGGGGTAGCTCAGGGTTTCATTGTGGTTCAGCTTCACGAGGAACGGAATGCGGTGGGCATAGCGACGCGAGACGGAGGCCAGCACGCCGTAGGTGGACGCCACGCAGTTACAGCCCGCTTCAATCGCCAGCTCAACAATGTTCTTCGGATCGAAATAGAGCGGATTCGCCGCGAAGGAGGCGCCCGCCGAGTGCTCAACGCCCTGGTCTACCGGCAGAATAGAGAGATATCCGGTGCCGCCGAGCCGCCCGGTGTTATAGAGCGTCTGCATATTTCTTAGCACGGCAGGCGGACGGTTGTTATCGACCATCACGCGGTCAACGTAGTCATGACCAGGCAGGTAAAGCTGGTCGGCTGGAATGGTCATACAACGATGCTGTAAAAGGCTGTCGGCGTCTTTGCCAAGCAACTGCGCAATATCAGTCATGTGATACTCCCGTAAGTTCGACGTCATGTCGGTGTGCGTTTATCCAGTCCCATCTTTTATGGGCAGACTAAGCCTGGTACCGACTTAACAGATTTTCCACCCTTTGCAATTTTTTTCAGCACAATCTGCTGGCTCGATTCGTGTACAACAAAACTGTTACATTGATCAAACAATCGCCACAAAGGTATTTAAAAGGTATTATTGAATGGTATGTTAAAGGCGTACCCTCTCTGACATGCAGGATTAAAAAATGAAAACGAAAGTCCAACTGTCATTCATGATGTTTGTTGAATGGTTTATCTGGGGCGCGTGGTTTGTGCCGCTGTGGCTGTGGCTGAGCAAAAGCGGTTTTACCGCCGGGGAAATCGGCTGGTCTTATGCCTGTACCGCCATTGCCGCTATCCTCTCCCCAATTCTGGTCGGCTCGCTGACGGACCGCTTCTTCGCCGCGCAGAAAGTGCTGGCGGTGCTGATGTTTGCCGGCGCGATTCTGATGTACTTCGCGGCGCAGCAAACCCAGTTCAGCACCTTCTTCCCGCTGCTGCTGGTTTACTCCCTGACCTATATGCCCACCATCGCGCTGACCAACAGCATTGCCTTCGCGAACGTGGACGACGTCGAGGCCGATTTTCCGCGCATCCGCGTGATGGGTACGATCGGCTGGATCGCCTCCGGGCTGGCGTGCGGCTTCCTGCCGCAGATGCTGGGCTATAGCGATATCTCCGATACCAATATTCCCCTGCTGATGACCGCCGCCAGCTCCGCGCTGCTCGGCGTCTTTGCCCTCTTCCTGCCGAACACGCCGCCGAAGAGCACTGGCAAGCTGGACTTCAAAGTGATGCTGGGGCTGGACGCGCTGATCCTGCTGCGCGACAGAAACTTCCTCGTGTTCTTCTTCTGCTCGTTCCTGTTCGCCATGCCGCTGGCCTTCTACTACATTTTCGCCAACGGCTATCTCACTGAAGTGGGAATGAAAAACGCCACCGGCTGGATGACGCTCGGCCAGTTCTCTGAAATCTTCTTTATGCTGGCGCTGCCGTTCTTTACCAAACGCTTTGGTATTAAGAAGGTCTTGCTGCTGGGTCTGATTACCGCCGCCATCCGCTACGGGTTCTTCGTTTACGGCGGTGCGGAACAGAACTTCACCTACGCCCTGCTGTTCCTCGGCATTCTGCTGCACGGCGTGAGCTACGACTTCTACTACGTCACCGCGTATATCTACGTGGATAAAAAAGCGCCGGTGCATATGCGCACCGCCGCGCAGGGCCTGATTACGCTCTGCTGTCAGGGCTTTGGTAGCCTGCTGGGTTACCGCCTGGGCGGCGTGATGATGGAAAAAATGTTCGCCTACAAAGAGCCGGTGAATGGGCTGACCTTCAACTGGGCCGGAATGTGGACATTTGGCGCGATCATGATTGCCGTGATTGCCGTGCTGTTTATGCTGTTTTTCCGCGAATCGGACAAAGAGATCGCTGCAATTGCGGTGGTTGATGGCGATGCCGCGCTGACACAAGGGGAAGTTAAATGAAACAAGAACGTATTCTCGGTGCCCTTTACGGGCAGGCGTTAGGGGATGCGATGGGCATGCCGTCGGAGCTGTGGCCGAGAAAGCGCGTCAAGGCGCACTTCGGCTGGATCGACCGCTTTTTACCCGGCCCGGCAGAAAATAACGCGGCCTGCTATTTCAGGCAGGCAGAGTTTACAGACGATACCTCAATGGCGCTGTGCCTGGCCGATGCGATCATCGAGTGCGACGGGGAGATTAACGCAGACGTTATCGGCAAGCATATCCTTAACTGGGCGCTCGATTTCGACGCGTTCAACAAGAACGTGCTTGGCCCCACTTCCAAAATCGCGCTGAATGCGATTCGTGACGGGAAGCCGGTCAGCGCGCTGGAAAACAACGGCGTGACCAACGGGGCGGCGATGCGCGCCTCCCCGCTGGGCTGTCTCCTTCCGGCGACGCGGCTGGAACACTTTGTTGAACAGGTGGCGCAGGCCTCCAGCCCGACCCATAAATCGGACCTCGCGATTGCCGGCGCGGTGGTGATGGCCTGGGCGGTTTCCCGCGCCATCGACGGCGAAAGCTGGCAGAACATCGTTGATGCCCTGCCGGGGATCGCCCGCTATGCGCAGGAGATGAAAACCACCACCTTCAGCGCGTCGCTGGCGGCGCGTATTGAGCTGGCGCTTAAGACCGTACGGGAAGCCAACGGTATTGAGTCCGCCAGCGAGCAGGTTTATCAGCTGATTGGCGCGGGAACCAGCACCATTGAGTCCGTTCCGGCGGCCATTGCGATGGTGGAACTGGCAGGAACCGACCCGAACCGCTGCGCCATCTTATGCGCCAATTTGGGCGGTGATACGGACACTATTGGCGCCATGGCGACGGCCATCTGCGGCGCGCTCCACGGCGTGCAGGCGATTGATCCGGCGCTCAAAGCCGAACTCGACGCCGTCAACCAGCTCAACTTCGGCCATTATTGCGAGAAACTGCTGCACTTCAGGGAGCAAAGGGAGGGCGTATGAAGGCATTTGCCCAACGTCTCGAAAATCTGCACGCCACGCGCCCGGTGACGGTGCTGGGCGCCGCGGTGATTGACGTCATCGCCGACGCCTACGCCCTGCCCTGGCGCGGGTGCGATATCGAACTTAAGCAGCAGGGCGTGAATATTGGCGGCTGCGCGCTGAACATTGCCATCGCCCTGAAACGCCTCGGGATCGCCGCGCAAAATGCCCTTCCCGTCGGCCATGGCGTGTGGGCGGATATTATCCGCAACGCCATGGCGAAGCAGGATCTGCACAGCGCCGTAGAGGCTGAAACCGGCGACAACGGCTGGTGTCTGGCGCTGGTGGAGCCTGACGGCGAGCGCACCTTTATGTCCTTTAGCGGCGTGGAAAACCAGTGGCAGCAGCGCTGGCTGGATGCGCTTCACGTTCCGCAAAACAGCCTGGTTTATCTCTCCGGCTACCAGCTGGCCTCGCCGTGCGGCGAACTGCTGACAGGCTGGCTGGAGGGATTACAGGACGTGACGGCCTTTATCGATTTCGGCCCACGCATCGCGGATGTTCCTGATGCGCTGATGGAGAGAATCATGGCCTGCAGGCCAATCGTGTCACTCAATCGTCAGGAAGCGGGGCTCGCGGCTGAAAGACTGGGTGTGGAGGCTGAAAACCTGGGTGAAGTGTGGCAGCAGCGCTTCGGCGCCGCGCTGATTGTGCGCCATGATAAAGACGGTGCTACGTGGTATGACGGCGACGCCTCGGGCGTTGTTCCGGCGTTTCCGGCGACGGTTGTGGATACCATTGGTGCAGGCGACAGCCACGCGGGCGGCACGCTGGCCGGGCTGGCTGCGGGATGGTCACTGGCAGATGCCGTTCTGCTGGGGAATGCCGTGGCGTCATGGGTGGTCAGCCACCGCGGTGGGGATTGCGCCCCGACGCGTGAGGCACTACTCCTCGCACACAAAGACGTATAGATCGCTGCGACAGTAGCTGATGCTGTACTCAATCGGCCGGTGCTGCTGGTCAAGCGCGACCTGCTTGATCACCAGCACCGGTATTTTTTCGTCCATCTTAATGTGCGCCTGAAACTCGCTGTCGGGCATGCGGGCGCTCACCCTTGAGCGGGTGCGCTGCGGGTAGATATTCTGACTGCGAAAGTAGTCATAGAGCGAAATGCCAATCGCATCCGGGTCGGGAATTAACCCGACGGGGACCCAGGACTCTTCAATCGACACCGCATCGTCATCGACATAGCGAATGCGCTTGAGCAAAAAGACCTCGCTGTCCGGGGAGATCGACAGGTGGTTGGCCACCTCTTCCGGACACTTCACCACCCGCTTGTTGACCCAGAGCGTATTCGGCTTCTTGCCGCGCAGCACCACCTGCTGGGAAAAACCGCGCGCCTCTTTCAGCGAATATTCGAAGATATTGTTGATTTGCGTGCCATAGCCACGGGCGCGCGTCACCACGCCCTCTTCCTCCAGCGCCTGCATCGCTTTACGCACGGTGATGCGCGACACCCCGGTCAACTGGCTCAGATCGCGCTCGCCGGGCAAAATATTCCCGTGCTCCAGCACCCCGCTGCGCACCGCGTTTTTTACCGTTTCGGCAAACTTCAGGTACAGCGGCGTGTTATCGGGCGCGGCGATCCGTTCATTCAGTTGAGCGATTAACCGGGTATGCGCTTGTTCCATCTCTGTTTTTCTCAGACGTGGTGTATCCTGCCAGTATACGGCTTACCACCATGCATGAAAATGGTGTACCGGCCCAATACCGTGACCGACTTCCAGAGTATCGGCTTTTGCCAGCGCCGCCGAGAGCCAGGCTTTTGCTTCGCTAACCGTATCGGCCCAGCTTTCATGACGTGGGCGCAGCGCCGCCAGTGCGGCCGAGAGCGTACAGCCCGTGCCGTGGGTATTTTTGGTCTGCACGCGCGGCGCGGTAAAGCGTACTTCGCCGTCGCGGGTAAAGAGCCAGTCCGGACTTTCCGGGTCATCAAGATGCCCGCCCTTCATCAGCACCGCCCCGCAGCCCATCGCCAGCAGCGCATTGCCCTGCGCTTTCATTTCCCGTTCAGTTTGCGCGTGCGGCGCGCCCAGCAGCGCGGCGGCTTCCGGAAGATTGGGAGTGATGAGCGCTACCTGCGGCAGCAGCTTATTGCGCAGCGTCTCGACGGCGGAGGCGGAGAGCAGCGGATCGCCGCTTTTTGCCAGCATGACGGTATCCAGCACCACGTTTTGCACCTGATAGCGCTTAAGCCGTTCGGCCACCGCTTCCACAATGTCCGTTTCGGCCAGCATGCCGATCTTGGTGGTATCAATACGCACGTCGCTGAACACCGAATCCAGCTGCGCGGCAACAAAATCTGGCTCGATGCGGTAGACCGACTGCACGCCGCGCGTGTTTTGCGCCACCAGCGCGGTGATGACCGAGCAGCCGTACGCGCCCAGCGCCGAGAAGGTTTTCAGGTCTGCCTGGATACCTGCGCCGCCGCTGGGATCGGTGCCGGCAATGGTCAGGGCGTTAATCCGCTTCATGCCTGCTCCTCCAGCGTGTAGAGCGCGTCGAGGAACGCGCTGGCAAAACTGCCCGGGCCGCGCGAGTGCGCAACGGCCACCGTTCCGGCCCGCTTCATCCATCCGCAGGCGGCGGCGATGTTATCCAGCCGGTCACCCGGCAGCGAGCAACTCGCCGCCACAACGGCAGAGAGCGCGCACCCGGTTCCCACCAGGCGCGTCATCAGCGGGTCACCGCCGGTTACCGTTCGGGTACGTTGCCCGTCCGTGATGTAGTCCACCTCGCCGGTGACCACCACAATCGTATTGATCTGCCGGGCCAGCGCCTGGGCAGCAGGCACCGCGCTGGCGGCGGTATCGGTCGTATCGACGCCGCGCCCGCCCGCGCTCATCCCGGCGAGGGCAAGGATTTCGGAAGCATTGCCGCGAATGGAGGCCGGTTTCAGGGCAAGGATTTGATGGCAAAACCGGGTGCGGAACGCCAGGGCGCCCACGGCAACCGGGTCCAGCGTCCAGGGTTTGCCTGCCGCTACCGCACTTTCAATCGCACGACGCATCGACTGGGCGCGCGGCGCGGTCAGCGTGCCAACGTTAACCAGCAGCGCATCGGCTATCGCGGCAAACTGCTCGGCCTCTTCGGCCTCGATCACCATCGCCGGAGATGCGCCCAGCGCCAGCAAAACGTTGGCCGTAAAGGTCTGTACGACGTCATTGGTCATGCAGTGGGTCAGCGGAGAACGGGTTCGGAAGTGGTGTAAAACGTGTAAATCGAGCAGGTCAGGCTGCATGCGTTCGCTCCTGCCTTGCGTGAAGAAGCGATGACCGGGAAGGCATCTGACTTCCCTACGCTGGCATTATCCAGATCAGGTAATACGGGTATTTCTCAGCCTTCACAAAGAAGGGCACCCCGAGTCATTTGGTAAGCATTAGCTTACTTTTTGCCAGATTAGGGGAAGTTGCTTGCTCAAGCAAGCCCACTCTTTCGGATAATAATTCTTCACGCAAGGCAGGAGCGAAAGACTTCGAATACTCAGAAAGAACAACGACACCCAATTACTCTCTGTCTTTTTAATTAAACGACTAAAAGATCCTTCACAGAAAAGAAAATAATTAACATTTTAATAGATGGTATTGAGCAGTAGCTAATGAATTCCCTTCTCTTTCCCTTATATAATTCGCTGGTATGCGACTGTCTCAATGTATAGCCTGCACACATAACCTTTATCATTTAGCCAACAGCACTTTGATTTTAAGTGCTTTTTCATAAAAACAGCTTCCCCTTTGTACTTGCACGCAGTACGATTAATCAACATGTTACCTGAAACTAAAGGGTTACTGATGGATACAGTTGAAGAATTAAATGGAACATATTTCTATCGTGGCGTATGCAATATCACTGCAGGAGAGTTATTTTTTTGGATTTTACTGGATAGAGTTAATGATCAATTTGGCGGAATTAAAGATGTTATTTCAATGAGCTGTATTATTCTGGGTCTGCCATTATTAAAAACAAGAGGTAAACCTTACGGAACCACAGCGGGTACGTCAATAGCATCAAAATACCTTCGCCAACTTCTTAACACTGAATTACCTGTAAGACTTCCAACTCTTACAGAAGCGAGCATAACAACACTTAGGCCTAAATATGTTACTAACCTGGGCGCTTTTGTAGGGCGTGGATTACCTGTTGTTGGTTGGGCTATAGTAGCGAGCGATATTAGTCAAATCGTTTATAAAACCGTTCGTGACTACAACACCATCGCACACGAGAAAGATCGCATATGGTAACAGATCAGGAAGTTTTAGAGCTATTCCGTAAAGAGTTACCTGTGTCAGGTACATTCACAGGAAAGCTGATACCGTTAGAGCTTGATGATATTCTTCAAGATTATGCAGACGATGATGATTTAATTTATTGCATTAATAAATACGACAGTTTTTTTAATATTGACATGTCAGCAATGAATTATCAGAAATATTATCCGTGGTTTAGAACGTGGTTCTTTAGAAGATGGTTTACTGATAAACCAGTAAAGCAAATCTCAAAACCTCTTACTGTAAGGATGTTTGCAGAATCGGCTAAAGCAGGAAGATGGTTATACGACTAACAGCAAGGAGCGTTAAAAATGGCTGTACCAGTGCATTTGATTTTAAAAGATGATGGTGGATCTCAGATCATGGGATCTTGTGACGTTCATGGACGTGATGGAAGCATAGAACTGCGTAGCTTACAGCATAGCGTGATCATTCCTACAGACAATTTAACAGGTAAAGTGACAGGAAGCCGGCAACATTGCTCATTCAATTTCACTAAAGAGATTGACAGTTCATCACCCTATCTGTTTAAAGCTGTTGCAACGGGGCAGACTCTTAAAAGCGCTGAGTTTAATTTCTATCGTATCAACTACAGTGGGCAAGAAGAAATTTACTACACCATTACACTAGAAAGTGTGAAAGTAGTTAGCTTTAGTCCTGTAATGCACGATACCCGAACGGCTACGGGTACAGGCCATATGGAAGATATTTCTTTAGCCTACGAGAAAATCACTCACCTTTATAAAGATGGCAATATCTTGCATTCCGATGCCTGGAACGAAAAGAAACAAGCATAGCAAAAAAACCTTTACACATGGGGCTACCCTGCCCCTCCTTCAGACTCTCCATTTTGTATAACAATTCTGTTACTAAGTCATATAAATTTATATCTAGATACATTTCGCTTGAGTTTTCAACAACAATATTTTTAGCAAAAAACTGCAGGATTACTGTTAGGCTCAGCATTGCTTTCATTCAAAACTCAAGATGGATTCAATAATAAAACAGAGAGAGAGATCCATTAACTGACATTAACTATTTCGCCTATTTTTCATCTTTCCTCGCCAGAAAACTTAAAAAATATTAATGAGTTTTTATTTCATACATATCATAAAATCAAACCAACTAAAAACTTATACCATTGATATTTAACAGATAATATCTTTTCTATTACAGCGAACTGAATTAGCTATTAATGCGATTTATGATTTAGATCAATAATTATAATTACACATTCATAGATAGTTGCTGCACGTTACGAAATAAGTTATCAAACCAAAATTTTCAACGTTAATCGTGAATTAATACAGATATAACAAGACGTTGTATCTTCCCGCCAGGATAGCGCCCTAATTTTTTCTTGTATTGATGATGAGAGCTTTAATATGAAATGTTTAAATACATCAGCTACCGCTATTTTTGTATTTGGTATTGTGTTTTCTGGTGCAACATTCGCGGCTACGATCAGCGCTGATGATGTTGTAGATTCTTTGGGCTGGACTCAAACCCAAATCAATCAACAAAATGCAGATCGTGAAGAAGCAAATCGTGTTGATATTGGTAAAAATCGCACTGATATTATCAACATGCGAGATGAAAATTTATTGCGTGATGATGCAATTAAAAGCGCAACTGATAAAGCTGACGCAGCTTTACAAGGCGTTATGACTAACGGACAAGCAATCATTGATACAAACACGAGAGTAGATAAAGCTGAATCTGATGCTGTGCTTGCTGGTGCAAAAGCTGATACAGCGCTTACTGATGCTACTGGCGCTAAAGCCGCTGCTGATCATGCCGAAATCACCGCCACTAATGCGAACAGCAAAGCAGATGCTAATACACAAACGCTTGCAAGTAAGGTAGATAAAAGCATTTTCAACGCAGATCAGGGTAGACAAGATCACGCCCTTCAGGATGCCTCTGACAAAGCGACTCAGGCATTTAATACGGGCGCTTATGCACAATCTTTAGCTGTAGATGCACAAACGATAGCCGCAGCGAATAAAGCTGCTGTTGCTAACGTTCAGTCACGCCAGCAAACGCAGGAAACGACGATTCAGAATCACAGCGCACAATTAGCGAATCATGAATCACGTATTACTGCGTTAGAGAGTCAAAATAACGCTAAGTTCTCTTCTCTGGAGAATCAGCAGAATGAGGATCGCAAGGAATATCGTGCTGGTATCGCTGGCGCTGCTTCTCTTGCTGGTTTGCATTACGTTGATACCGATAACGCGGTTGCCGTCGGTGCTGCCAACTTCAAAGATGCGCAAGGTTACGCAGTCGGTTACCGTCATAAGTTCGCTGAGAATATAGCCGCTACCCTCTCTACATCAGGTACATCCAACGGTGATGAAATTGTTGCGGCGTCCGCATCTTACGGATGGTGATTTAACAATATTAAATTAAAATGCCAGCAAATCGCCAATCAGCTAAAAAAACTTACCATTGAGTTTAATTAGCTGGCTATAACTCAATACATTGCTGCTAACACAAAAATGACAAAGTACATTTTTATCTCCGCTGTTTTGTATCTAACTTTTATTTTATTAGGGATATGGATCGGCTTGATGTTAGGCACCTATATTTATAATTGTAATTACTGAGGCAATAATGAAAAAGTTAATGATGGTAGCGTCTATATTATCTCTTGCTGCGTGTTCCTCACCAGCTCAACGGATGGCTGATTGTCAAAGCAAAGGAGTGAGTAAAGATGCTTGTTATATTGCAGAGCAAAACCGCACCACAGCCATTAACGCTGCGGCTGAAAAACAGGCTTTAGAGAATGCTGCTCAACTTGCACAGTCAGCGCACAGGCGCCTTCCTGAAGGCTGCACTCAGGTTATGGATGCTGCCGGTCGTTGTGATAGCAAGCCAGCCAAAGTAAGCGGTGATTTAAAAAAGTTATCAGGTGATGCGGATCACGTTATGAATAAGCCTGTCTCTGATGCTGCTGAATATCTGCTTTCGAAAGGCTGGAAGCCAAATAAGGGTTCATGGCACAAGGGTAGCTATATTATGCAGCTGGTTGTCGGAAAAGAGAGAGTTGTAAACGCACAATTATCAAAAATGTGATCTTTGCAGGACGCTACCACCTGATAAGATTTACGTAGCCCCATGTGTATGGGGCTTTGTTTTAGCTCGTTAATAGATTTACTCCAGCTGCCACGCCCCGCCATGAATAAGCGACGCGCCCCCCGCCCAGGCAAATAACGCCAGCTCGCGGCAGTCGGCATCAGGATATATACGGCTGCTGAGGCACGCCTCACCCTCGTTAACAAACACCTCCACGGAGGAGCTATCAAAGAACAAACGCAGATTAAGCGCGTTGCTCAGGTTAAGCGCGACGCTTCGGGTACCACACAGGCCATACTGTGGATAATGTCGCTCCAGCACCAGGCGCTGCATCTGCGCATCAACGTAGAGACGGAATCCGTTGCCAAGACGAATGCCGTACTGCTCCGCGCTGCTGTTGGCGCAATCCCACTGCAGAATGACCTCCATCGCATCGCAGTGTTCCACCAGCGTCATCTGCTGGTTATTAAGCGTACTTATCGGCCAGGGGAACCACGCCCCGCGCAGGCTTTTCACTTCTCTGGCTGGCCGCATCTGCAGGCGGTTATCCGCGCTTAGCGTCAGTTCGCGCGGTAAAGAGAGCATGCCAGCCCACCCGTCCTCCTGTTCCGGAAGGGGAGATTCCCACATGTCCAGCCAGCCGATAACGATGCGGCGGCCGTCAGGCGTCAGGAAGCTTTGCGGCGCGTAGAAATCATGCCCGTAGTCCATCTCCACAAATTCACCTTCACGCATAAAGGGCTGACCAGGCTGCCATTCGCCTACCAGATAGCCGCTCTGGAAGAGATTGCGATGTTTAAATCCGTCTGCCGCCAGTCCCTGAGGCGAAAACATTAGCACGCGTTTACCATTGAGAGTGAAAAAGTCCGGGCATTCCCACATATAACCCAGCTCTTTTTCAGCCACCGCGAGCACGCCCCTGTCCTGCCACTCGCGCAGATCGGCAGACCGGTACACACGCACCTGGCCCGTATCCCCCTCGCGCGCGCCAACGACCATGTACCACCACGCCCCTTCACGCCATACCTTCGGATCGCGGAAGTGATGCAGCCCGGGCGGTGTATCAATGACGGTCCCGTGCCGCACAAAATGGATGCCGTCACGGCTGGTTGCCAGGCACTGCACCTGGTAGAGATTAGCCTCATCGTCTGGATCGCCGTGGAATTTGTGGCCGGTGTAGATCAGCGCCAGCGTGTCGCCATCCACCACCGCTGAGCCGGAAAAACAGCCGTCCTTGTCGTCTGGCCCTTCCGGAGCCAGCGCAACCGGGAGGTGCTCCCAGCGAACTAAATCTTTGCTGCGCGCATGGCCCCAGTGCATCGGCCCCCACTGGGTCGAATACGGATGGTGTTGATAAAAGGCGTGATACCAGCCGTCAAACCAAACCAGGCCATTCGGGTCGTTCATCCAGCCAGCACGCGCGGCGAGGTGGTAACGGGGATACCAGCGCAGATTAAGCCCTTCGCGTCTGGACTGCAGTTCCTGTTCTGCTTTCGTAATGGAATACATCATTTCTCTACTCTTTCGATCAGATGGTGGAAGGTTGCGGCATGAGCGGGTCAGATGAGGACTTACCCGAGCGCAACAGGAAGATGGAGATAAACGTGGTGCTGAATACCAGTAGCCCCATGATGAGATAGGACTGGGCAAAGCCGTATTTCTCGTAGCTGTAACCTGCCAGCGGTGACAGGACCGAGGCAATCACCGAGCTTGTACAGGCAAAGCCCACCAGATAGAGGGTGGAAGAGAGCCGCTTATCAAAATGCAGGCTGTTGTATTTAAAGATGGAGACCAGCAAAACGGGTAGTTCAACCGCGTGCAACAGCTTGGTAATGGAGATCAATACCGGTCCCTCAACCAGACCCGATGCCACCATACGCATCGCCATCACCATTCCGGCGAAAATCAGGCCGTTTTTCGCACCGAGGCGATTCACCAGCCACGGGGCGCAGAACATGCCCGCCGCTTCCAGGAAAACCTGGAAGGAGTTGAGATAGCCGTACATGGCGTTTCCTTCCTGCAGCGTCGGGAACTGTGAGGAGAAATAGACCGGGAACTGCTGGTCGTAAACGCCGTAAATACAGGTGCCAATAACGAAAAACACCAGCGCCCAGAAGCGCGGCAGCGTCAACAGACGTAAGGCATCCTCCAGCGTGACCTTACCGCCGGATACCGCCTCCTGCATGGCGTGCGGCGCGGAAGAGACTCTTAGGCGCGCCAGCAACACAAAAAACACCAGCCCGGCGCAGCTCGCCACCGCGAAGTTCAGCTTCGGATTGATGTTGAACAGCAGACCGGCAAAAAAGGTTGCCACCGCCCAGCCAAGGGATCCCCACATCCTCGCCTTGCCAAACTCAAACTGACTCTGGCGGGCCACGCGCTCGGTATAGGATTCCAGTACACCAATCCCGCCGTTAAACGTCAGCCCGATATAAATCCCGCCGAAAATACTGCCGAGTAACACGTTAATCTGCAGCAGATAACCAAACAGCAGGAAGGCCGGACCGGAAAGAATGAGCAGGCTGGTCAGAAACCAGAGCAGGTTTTTTCGCAGGCCGAGCTTGTCCTGAATGAAGCCGTAGCAGATTTGCGCGCACAGCGCGGAGACGGACAGCACGGCATAGATGACCCCCGTATCCCCTGCCTTTAACCCCACCTCCTGGTGGAGCCAGATAGAGAGCAACGAGCCGGAAGATGACCACGTGACAAAAAAGAAAAACAGTAATGCGCTTAATAAAGGGTAGCTGTGAGAGTGATGCGTTTTCATCATGACATTCTCATGTTGGAGTAATGACACAATGGTAACGTTAACATTTACGCTTTCTCATGCTGTTTGGCTGAAATTTAAGATGTTAATCACGAAAGTTAACGTTAACATTAAGAGAATGAGATCGCGATCAAATATTCATCACTGAGGTAAACATGACCCGGCCTGGGCATCAGCCTTTCTTTTACATCAGCGACTTAGTTGTATACCCTTTCACGCAGAACATTCACGGAGTAAGACAATGGCTTCCCTGAAGGACGTCGCAAAGCTGGCTAACGTATCGCTGATGACGGTCTCCCGCGCGCTGAACAGCCCGGAGCGCCTTAAGCCGGAAACGCTGGCGCGCGTTCAGCTGGCTATTGAGCAGACCAGCTACGTGCCCGATCTGTCCGCCAAGAAAATACGCGGCGCGCATGCCTCGCCTAAAACCATAGGGGTACTGGCGCTCGATACGGTGACGACGCCGTTCTCGGTGGAGATCACGCTGTCTATTGAAGAGACGGCCAGAATGCACGGCTGGAACAGCTTCGTGATGAATATGTTTACCGATGACAATCCGGACGCCATTGTCGACCTTCTCCTCTCTCATCGGCCCGACGGAATTATCTACACCACCATGGGGTTACGTCAGGTTCCTCTCCCGGCCAAACTCCTCACCCTTCCCTGCGTGCTGGCCAACTGCGAAAGCGACGGCGAAAAGGTTGCCAGCTATATTCCCGATGATGAGCAGGGGCAATATACCGCCGTGCGGGCGTTACTCGCGGAGGGTTATCGACGCCCTCTCTGCCTGCATTTACCTGAGGGGCATCTGGCCACAACCCGCCGTCGTCAGGGGCTGGAGCGTGCATGCCGTGAAGCGGGGCTCGATCCGGACAGCCTGGAGCACTGCTATATGGCACTCGGCGATGAGCACTATCGCGACATTCCGGCCGTGTTGCTGGCGCACATGCAGAATGGCATTCCCAGGTTCGACGCCGTTATCTGCGGTAACGATC
This sequence comes from Enterobacter sp. fkY84-1, assembly GCF_052974705.1. NCBI lineage: Bacteria > Pseudomonadati > Pseudomonadota > Gammaproteobacteria > Enterobacterales > Enterobacteriaceae > Enterobacter > Enterobacter sp. fkY84-1. The sequence goes on from NZ_CP169393.1 coordinate 3,118,498, forward strand.
GTATCGCGTTTATGGTGTACCAGACGCTACTGGGACAAGGGCTTCGTATACCGGACGACGTCGCGGTGATCGGCTATGACAATATGGTGGGCATTGGGGAGTTGTTCCTTCCTCCTCTCACGACGGTACAACTGCCGCACTATGAAATTGGTCGCCTGAGCGCCCTGCATATTATTAACGGTGAAGAACATCAGGAAACCACGCGCGTAGAAAGTCCATTTTTACTGCGTGATTCCGTTGCACAGGCAACGTGAGCACCGTTTTCTGCACCTGCCGGATAAACAGGGAAAGCTTCCCTCCTTTTATGCCGTTCAATGGCACGATTTGTCACACTCTTTTCTGCGACTTTACACACCGGGCAAATAGCCTGTAACTAGCTGTTTTTATTTGGCATAAAATACAATTTTCATTTTAAAAAAGGGGATATTTCCTCGCTATACACACGTGTCACAAAACAGTAAACAAATTAACCATTGAGCCCCGTGGCAAAAGGCTCTATATTGGCGGCGTTTTTTTCAGGCCCCTTCTGTTTTTTAACTTTTTATTCAATCGTGGCTCATAACGAAGCGGCGGTTGTAGGAGTGATATGATGACGGATAAAGTCCGTATTGACACCGTAGATGCCCACAAAAGCAACGAAACCTATCTGGCCCGTCAGGCCGAGTTTGAATCTAACGTCAGGAGTTATCCGCGCAAACTGCCTTTAGCCATCACTAAAGCAGAAGGCGTGTGGATCACCGATGCAGATAATAAAGAATACCTTGACTGTTTAGCAGGTGCAGGGACCCTTGCGCTTGGCCATAACCATCCTGATGTGCTGAAAAGCATCCAAAATGTCATTACCAGCGGCTTGCCGTTACATACTCTGGATCTGACTACGCCTCTGAAAGACGCGTTTTCCGAATACCTGCTCTCTCTGCTGCCTGGTCAGGGCAAAGAGTACTGCCTGCAGTTCACCGGTCCATCCGGTGCTGACGCCGTTGAAGCAGCGCTGAAGCTGGCGAAAAAAGTGACCGGCCGTAGCGGTATCATCAGCTTCTCTGGTGGTTACCACGGCATGACCCACGGCGCACTGTCCGTGACCGGCAACCTGTCACCGAAAGAAGCGGTAGACGGTATGATGCCAGAAGTGCAGTTCATGCCTTACCCGCACGAATACCGCTGCCCGCTGGGTATCGGTGGTGAAGCGGGCGTGAAAGCGCTGACTTACTACTTCGATAACCTGATCAACGACGTTGAAAGCGGCGTGCGTAAACCTGCTGCGGTGATCCTGGAAGCGGTTCAGGGCGAAGGCGGCGTGAACCCGGCTCCGGCTGAGTGGCTGCAGCGCATCCGTAAAGTGACTCAGGAACACGGCATTCTGCTGATCCTCGACGAAGTTCAGGCTGGCTTTGCCCGTACCGGTAAATTCTTCGCCTTCGAACACGCGGGCATCGAGCCAGACATCATCGTGATGTCTAAAGCAGTCGGTGGCGGTCTGCCGCTGGCCGTACTCGGTATCAAAAAGCAGTTCGACGCATGGGCGCCAGGTCACCACACCGGTACCTTCCGCGGCAACCAGCTGGCGATGGCAACCGGTCTGACGACGCTGAAAATCCTGAAAGACCAGAACATCGCAGGCAAAGTGGCGGCACAGGGCGAATGGCTGAAAGGCCAGCTGAAAGAGATGGCGAAACGTTATCCGGTTATCGGTCACGTTCGCGGTCTGGGCATGATGATCGGTATTGAGATCGTTAAGCCGCACGAAGCCGCTGACCACATGGGTTGCTTCCCGGGCGACGGCGAGCTGTCTGCACTGATTCAGAAGAAGTGCTTCGAAGCCGGTCTGATTCTGGAGCGCGGTGGTCGTAACGGTATCGTTCTGCGTCTGCTGCCTTCTCTGCTGATCAGCGATGAAGAGCTGAAGATCTTCCTGGATAAATTTGAGCAGGCACTGCTTGCTGCGGGCGTTCGCCCGGCGTAACCGGAGTTATTGATTACGATGTCTGATTCAAACCCAATTTTGTTCTCCTCTGCGCAGAGCATTGAAGCTTACCAGCAGGCGATTGAACAAAGCACTCAGGCTGTGATGCAGTGGCTGAAACAGCCTGAGATGTACCAGGGCAAAACGGTCGAGGAACTGCGCGACCGTATTAAGCTAGATTTCAACCCGAAAGGGCTGGGCAACGAAGCGGCGATTGAACGCGCCGTGGAGTTCTTCCTGAAAGACAGCCTGTCCGTTCATCACCCGCAGTGTGTGGCGCACCTGCACTGCCCAAGCCTGGTCGTAAGCCAGGCGGCGGAAGTGCTGATCAACGCCACTAACCAGAGTATGGACTCCTGGGATCAAAGCCCGTCCGCAACCATCATCGAGATCAAACTGATCGAGTGGCTGCGTACCCGCGTGGGTTATCAGGCTGGCGACGCCGGTGTCTTCACCAGCGGCGGAACCCAGAGCAACCTGATGGGCCTGATGCTGGCGCGCGATGCGTTCTTTGCGCGTCAGGGTCACTCCGTTCAGCAGGACGGTCTGGTGGGCGATCTGCGTAAGATCCGCGTACTGTGCTCTGAAAACGCGCACTTCTCCGTGCAGAAAAACATGGCGCTGATGGGTCTGGGCTACCAGTCCGTGGTGCAGGTGAAAACGGACGAATTCTCCCGCATGGATCTGACCGATCTGGCGGCGAAAATCGAACAGTGCAATGCGAACGGCGAGCAGATTCTGGCGATCGTCGCAACGGCAGGTACCACCGATGCCGGCGCTATCGATCCGCTGCGCGCCATTGCCGAGCTGGCGGCGAAGCAGAACATCTGGGTACACGTTGATGCGGCCTGGGGCGGCGCGCTGCTGATGTCTGAGCAGTATCGTCACTACCTGGACGGCATTGAGCTGGTGGATTCCGTCACCCTGGACTTCCACAAGCAGTTCTTCCAGACCATCAGCTGCGGCGCGTTCCTGCTGAAAGAAGCGCGCCACTATGAGCTGATGCGCTATCAGGCGGCTTACCTGAACTCTGAGTTCGACGAAGAAGCCGGCGTGCCGAACCTGGTCTCCAAATCTCTGCAGACCACCCGTCGTTTCGACGCGCTGAAGCTGTGGATGAGCCTGGAAGCGCTGGGTCAGGAGCAATACGCGGCGATCATCGATCACGGCGTGACCCTGGCACAGCAGGTTGCGGCGTACGTGAAATCGCAGCCTGCGCTGGAACTGGTTATGCAGCCGCAGCTGGCAAGCGTGCTGTTCCGCTTCCGTGGCGAGGTGCAGACGGATGACGCGGGCATCGCCCTGCTGAACCAGAAAATTGGTGATGCGCTGCTGGAATCCGGCCGTGCAAACGTCGGCGTGACCGAGCATAACGGCGTGACCTGCCTGAAGCTGACGCTGCTGAACCCAACCGTGACGCTGGAAGATATCAAAATCCTGCTGTCTCTGGTTGAGCGTACCGCGCAGGAAGTTCTGGCTAAGTAATATAAAACCCCTCTCCCGCCGGGAGAGGGGTTATTCTTATAAGCCCGCCCACCACATCCTGATTTTTAATCCCCAGTAGCTCGTCCAGCCCGTTGTGGTACTGACCACGTTCCCCTTCGATACAATGACTAACGTCGGCGTCACGCTCACCTGCCACGCCTGCGACAGCGCACCGTTTTCATCGTTTATCACCGGCATTTTAAGCTGTTTCTTGTCAACCCAGCGTGCAAGCTTTGCGTTATCACCAGAGCGCATGGCGATACTCACCACGTTCCCGCCCTCTTCTGCCAGCTGATTAACCGCAGGCGTGGTGTAACGGCAAATGCTGCACCAGGTCGCCCAGACGTAGATCAGCAGCGGACGCTCCTGGCTGAGCGCCGCAATATCATGCATTTTTCCGTCGATGCTCGTCATCGGCGTTGCACTAAAACTGGCGGGAAGTGTCGGTTTTCGGTATTGATCAACTCCCCACGCCACGGCCAGCGTCAGCAGAACGAGTATTACCCCTTCCCGCGCCCAGCGGCGCAGTCGATTGATTTTGCGGTTATCCATTGTGACCTCGCGTTTTAACGAAGGTCATCTTAACGGGCAATACACCATCACGCTGTAAAGAAATGTCGCGCCAGGGTTACTCCCGGGTATAGCCATAGTCGTAAGCGCTATACCCCGAGTTGTAATAGAGCGCCGCCGATTTCACAATGTCATTAAGGATCACGCCATTCACCTTTACGTTCATCCGTTCCATACGCTTAAGGCTGGTCTCGATCTCTTTCACGCTGGTTTTACCAAAGCGGGCGACCAGCAGCGTAGTGGCTGCTGCTCTGGCGATCAGCAAAGCATCCGTCACGGCAAGCACAGGTGGAGTGTCGATAATCACGATGTCATACCGCTTTTCAATCTGCGCCATCACATCCTGGAAGCGTTCACTCATGAGCAGGTCAACGGGATGCGTAGGTTGGGGTCCGCAGGTCAGTACATCAAAACCGCCTTTCTCAAAGCGTTGAACCGCCTCCTGCCACTCAACGGTTCCGTCGAGCACGCAGGACAACCCCCGATGATTGTTCAGCCTGAACACATTGTGGACATACCCTTTACGCATATCCGCATCAATAAACAGCACCCGCTGTCCGGCCTGTGCCACAATCGACGCCAGTGAAGTACTGACCAGCGTCTTTCCGCAGTCCTGCGTGGGGCCAGACACCACGACAACCCGGTTTGCGGTATCCATCATGGTAAAATGCAAACTGGTGCGCAGCCCACGCATCGCCTCGACAAACGTATCAGCCGGACGGTCAATGGGCAGGAAAGGCACGTTGGATATCCTGTGCTTCCAGTGGGAAGTAAACAGGTTTCTCCTGCGCAGGTGCGTTTTTTTCCATAACCATACCGAGCGCGGAAGCGTTACCAGCAGCGGCATCCCGAATTCTTCAAGTTGTTCTGACGAGGTAATGCCCCGCTTGAAGGCGGAACGCACTAAAACCGTTCCGGCAGAGAGGAGCAGCCCTATCATCATACCAAACAGAGTGATGAGGGCTTTGCGCGGTTTGACAGGGGCCGGCTGCGTCACCGCCGGGTCTATGATCCGCACATTCCCGATAGCGCTGGAGCGCGAGATGCTCAGCTCTTGCTGACGCGTCAGCAACTGCATGTATACGGCGCGCCCGGATTCAACATCACGACTCAGCGTAATATTTCCTGCTGCGTGGATGGCATGGAGGAGACGCGGCTATACAGGCGCGCGCGTTCCCGCTCAAGCGTTTGTTTTTTCTCCAGTAAAGCACGGTAGGTGGGATGGTCCTTTTTGAACAGCTGAGAGACCTCTGCCTCGCGAAACGTCAGCTCGTTAAGCTGATTTTCCACGTTAACCACCTGATCTAGAACCGACTTTGCCTCAAGAGATAAATCGACCGAATCGCTTTGCTCTCGATAAGCATTCAGTCGCGCCTCGGCTTCATCCAGTTCGCGACTGATTTTAGGTAACTGATCCTGTAAGAACGTGAGGCTACGGGAATCTTTAGCTTCCTGGCGCGCAATGTTCTGGCTGAGAAAATTTTCGGCAATCGTATTAAGTACCGTAGCGGTCTTGCCGGGATCGTCACCCGTTAACGTTAAGGCGATCATTCCACTCTGTTTCGACGACTCCACAACCGTCAGTCTGCTCTGAATGGCGTTGATCGCCTCAAGCCTGGTAACGATGCTGAGGGTAAACTGGGTTCCCGGTGCCGCATTGAGGGAGGTCACCAGAAGAGAGACGCCCTCTTTAAGTAGCGCTTTTCCAACAACGCCCTCTGCCTCAAGCGTTTGTCCCTCAAGACGATATCGCCCTTGCTCGAGAACAGTGAGTAAAAGCGTTTGTGGATCCCCCTCCACAGACGGAATATTCAGCGAGCCAATCGTGATTTCAGCGGGGTTGCGCCCCTGCACATGCTCCCAGAAAGCTCCAATGACGGGGAACAAGCGCCTATTAACCTCGTAGGTCAGCCCTAACCGATCAACGGTCTGTCCGAGGACCATCCGTGATTTAAGGAGTAAAAGTTCTGGAGCGACATCGGGTGAGAGATCGGATCTGAGCGAGGTCAGGTTCTTGAGCAGCGCGTTGCCCTGCTTCGCTTCGACCTGCACCAGGGCATCAGCCTGATAAACCGGCGTGACGCTGAAGGCGTAGATCCCCGCACATACCGTGAACAGAAGCGTAACACACGCGATCATTACCCGGTGATCGAACATCTCAGCAAGCAACTGAATGAGATCCATTTCGTTATTCTGCGGTGTCGCAGCACTATATTTGTCTGATTTAGAAGACGACATTACGGCTTCATTCCTTGTTAACTCAAACGACGAGCCCATTCCTGACTGGCTTTCCCCAATTGCCCGAAAACATATTCAAAGGCTTCACGGCTTTTGCGATACGGGTCGGGAATGTCCTGGGTTTCCAGCCATTGTCCAAATAGCAGCGATTTTCCCCGGTTCTCCGGGGCCATTGTGGCAATAAAACGAAGGTGTTCCGGCTCCATCACCAGAATCAAGTCGGACTGTTGCAACAGACTGCACGTCACCCTGCGGGCAACGTGCCCCTCCAGCGAAAGGCCGTGACGCAAGGCCACAGCCTGCGCACTCGCATCCGCCGGGCGTCCTTCTAGTCCGAAAATACCTGCAGAGGTGACCTGCCTGCCGGGTAATTGCTGACGCAATAGCCGCTCACCAATGGGTGAGCGGCAAATATTGCCGGTGCAGACCACTAAGATTGAATGGAACATGACTACGGCCACGATCGGATGTTACGAACGGTTTCGGTCAGGTCATGTACGCCGCTGATGGTGGGCACCAGTTGGGAGATCACGCGATTCCAGCGCGATAGCGGTGCCGTGGTGACGTAGACAATGTCATACGGCTCAAGCTGGAATTCCGTACCCAGCACCATGGCTGAAGCATCTTCCGCATTCAGCTGATAGATATTGGCGATTTTGTCGGTGTCACCTTTTTTCGATACCTGGCGAATAACAAAAATGCCGGTTGCATCGGCCATATTTTGGTTAAGCCCCCCGGCATTGCCCAGGGCCTCGGCCAACGTCATGCCGCTACGATCCATCTTAAGGGTGCTCTGTTTCACCACCTCGCCCATTACGAACACTTTCAGCGCGTCGTTCCGGGGAACAAACAGGATATCGCCAGGATAAAGCAGCTTATTTTGGGTCAAATCGCCATGCTGCATCAGGGCATAGAGTGAGAGGTGGGCGTCCTGTCCATTGTGTGTGAGCACGACGTTACGCCAGTCGGCATCCGCCGAGAGCCCACCCGCGGCGTTAATCGCATCCATCACCGTCAGCGGAATATTGGTTATCGGCTGTTGACCCGATTTTTCCACCTCTCCGGTGACGTAGGCTTTTTGTGAACGGAAGGAGGCTACGCTGACGTCCACCTGCGGACTCTCAATGACGCTATCCAGTCGAGCCGTAATCTCTTCACGTACCTGTGAAACCGTTTTTCCTGCCACCCGCAGTTTACCGACATAGGGATAAAAGAGCGTACCGTCAGCGTTGACCCAGTTGCCTGTATCGCTCGCGCTACGATATTGTCCTGCGGGCGTTGTTAATTCAGGGTGATCCCAGACGGTGACCGTCAGGATGTCGCCTGCACCAATACGGTATTCCCAGTTTTTGATCTGCTTGTCCAGATTAGGATTTGCCTGAGATTTCGACACGGGCGGGCGCAGTTTTTCAATCCACTCCGGGGTCAGCGGAAAAATTTCCACGCGCTTATCAAGCTGATAATTTGCCTCTTCCGCCGAAATAACTTTCTTACCTGACACACTTAAGTTCTGACCAGGTGAAAAAACACACCCTGTTAACTGACTAATACTGAGAAATAACAGCGAAAATGCAGTTGTACTTTTCATTAATATAAATATTTCTTTTTAACGTTGCGTTTATCGTTAAGCCTGTAAAAAGACCCAATCCAACCCCATGAAATGTAATCAATTATGCTTATGAGAGATGAACTTCCTGCCCTTATAAAGCACACCTCACCCGCGTTTTAAAAAACAGATCCTATACTCGACCTGGTTAAAAAAACGGATGTCAGCACGCTTCATCCGGAGGCAATATTAAATGCTCTTCAGAGAGAAAGCATTCGCCTCGCTTTCTAACTTTGATATGGAAAGTTATTTTCAGAATTAATTAATGAAATGATAAATATTAAAAATATAATGCATCGACAATATTCCCGATACTGATAAGCATCACGCAATTGGGCTACACAAAACCGTCCACTTTTGTTACATTTTTTTTCAAACATACCCTGCGTTGATACTTAAAATGGACTGTCTGCTTCGCTTTCGACGTCCCGCAGACGAAAAGTATCTGTAACGATATCACTGGAGAAAAAATGGCTAAGCGTAAACTGCTGCTTCTGGGTGTATTACTGTCTCTGGCGGGATCCGCATTCTCTGCCCCGCAAACGGCCGCTGCACCCTCCGGCATCAAGGCCTATGAAGAACAAGAGTTCATCGCTGACTTCACGAAATTCAAGATTGGCGACACGGCGCCGGCGCAGTATCAAACGCCGGAGTACACCATCAAACAGTACCAGCTGCGTAACCTGCCGGCTCCGGATGCCGGAACCCACTGGACCTACATGGGCGAGAACTACGTGCTGATCGGCGATGCGGACGGCAAAATCTACAAAGCCTATAACGGAGATATTTTCTATCACCGCTAAGACCATTCTGATCCGCCCCTGGCAGGAAAGCGATCGTCCTTTCCTGCGCACGCTCTTTCTCCACGCCCGGCGTGAGGCCTGGCCATGGCTGGACAGTTCAGACTGGCAGCTTGAAGACTTTGACGCGGCCACCCGTGACGAAGTGATTTGGGTTGCCACGCAGAACGGCCATCGCCTGGGCTTTGCCTCCGTCTGGGCGAACGATAATTTTCTGCACAACCTCTTTGTTGACCCGCAGTATCAAAGCCACGGCGTCGGGAAAATGCTTCTGGAACAGGTGCAGAAGACGTTTACCAGTACAGGTTCGCTTAAGTGTCTGGTGAAGAATGCGCGGGCTGTCGCGTTTTACCAGCGGCACGGCTGGCACATTGAGGCGACGGGGGATTCTCCGGAGGGAGAGTATTATTTGATGCATTATCGGCTTGGGTAAAGTCAGGTGGCGCTTCGCTTACCTGACCTACAAAACCGTATTTCGTAGGCCGGATAGGGCGAAGCCGCCACCCGGCACTAAGCGAAGAGGTATTACACCGCGCGGAACGCGATTTCGCCCGGGATGACTTCGCCCTGCCAGTAAAGCTGCGCCGCAACGCGTCCCGCCAGCTGACGATACATCTCTGCAAATTCGCTGTCCGGACGGCTGACCACCGTCGGCTTGCCGCTGTCCAGATCTTCACGCAGGGTAATGTGCAGCGGCATCTGTCCCAGCAGTTGGGTGTGATACTTCGCAGCCAGTTTTTCTGCCCCGCCCGTACCGAAGATAGGTTCGTGGTGACCGCAGTTGCTGCAGATGTGCATGCTCATGTTCTCAACGATACCGAGCACCGGCACTTCCACCTTCTCGAACATCACAATGCCTTTTTTGGCGTCGATCAGCGCGATATCCTGCGGCGTGGTCACCACAACGGCACCCGTCACCGGAATGTTCTGCGCCAGCGTGAGCTGGATGTCACCGGTCCCCGGCGGCATGTCCAGCACCAGATAATCCAGATCCGGCCACATCGTCTCCTGCAGCATCTGCAGCAGCGCTTTGCTGGCCATCGGGCCGCGCCAGACCATGGCGTTATCGTCAGTCACCAGGTAACCGATGGAGTTGGTCGCCAGACCGTGCGCCATGATCGGCGCCATGTGGGTCCCATCGGGCGAGGTTGGACGCTGGTTTTCCGCGCCCAGCATGTTTGGAATAGACGGGCCGTAGATGTCGGCATCAAGAATACCGACCTTTGCGCCTTCCGCTGCCAGCGCCAGCGCCAGGTTTACGGCAGTAGAGGATTTCCCCACCCCGCCCTTGCCCGAGCTGACGGCAATGATGTTTTTCACGCCGTTGACGCCAGGCTGGTTTTTCACGCGCTTCAGCGTGGCGATGCTGTGGCTCAGCTTCCAGTCGATCGCCTTCGCGCCGGTAATGCGCAGCAGCTCGGCGCTGGTCTGCTCTTTCAGCGCGTCAAAGGCGCTGGTCCAGACGAACGGCATCTGCAGCTCAACGTGCAGCGTGTCGTCCAGCCAGGCAACGTGGTGTAACGCTTTCAGCGTAGTGAGATTGTGCTTCAGGGTTGGATGCTGAAAGTTAGCCAGCGTCCCGGCGACCATTGCTCGTAAGGCTTCCGGTGATTTGGCCTGGGATTGAGAACTCATCCCGACTCCTTTGTTCTTGTGAATAAGACCTTAGATGAACAAGTTTACCTGAAAGGCCGTGGTTTGTGCTTACTTAATAATGCCCCTTTTGGTAATATCAAAAACCCTTTTCACAGTTAAAAGAAGTAATGCCTACTATGACTCAAGTCGCGAAGAAAATTCTGGTAACGTGCGCACTGCCGTACGCCAACGGCTCAATCCACCTCGGCCACATGCTGGAGCATATCCAGGCTGATGTCTGGGTCCGTTACCAGCGAATGCGCGGCCACGAGGTTAACTTCATCTGTGCGGACGATGCCCACGGCACGCCGATCATGCTGAAAGCGCAGCAGCTGGGGATCTCCCCAGAGCAGATGATTGCCGAAATGAGTCAGGAGCATCAGACCGATTTTGCTGGCTTTGACATCAGCTATGACAACTATCACTCCACGCACAGCGACGAAAACCGCGAGCTGTCGGAGCTGATCTACACCCGTCTGAAAGAGAACGGTTTTATCAAAAACCGCACCATCTCTCAGCTGTACGATCCGGAAAAAGGCATGTTCCTGCCGGACCGCTTCGTCAAAGGCACCTGTCCGAAATGTAAATCCCCGGACCAGTACGGCGATAACTGCGAAGTGTGCGGCGCGACCTACAGCCCGACCGAGCTTATCGAGCCGAAATCCGTGGTTTCCGGCGCCACGCCTGTGATGCGTGACTCCGAGCACTTCTTCTTTGACCTGCCGTCCTTCAGCGAAATGCTGCAGGCGTGGACCCGCAGCGGCGCGCTGCAGGAGCAGGTAGCGAACAAGATGCAGGAGTGGTTCGAATCCGGCCTGCAGCAGTGGGATATCTCCCGCGATGCGCCGTATTTCGGCTTCGAAATCCCGAATGCACCGGGCAAATACTTCTACGTCTGGCTAGACGCGCCAATCGGCTACATGGGCTCCTTCAAGAACCTGTGCGACAAGCGTGGCGACACCGTCAGCTTCGACGAATACTGGAAGAAAGACTCTACCGCCGAGCTGTACCACTTCATCGGCAAAGACATCGTTTACTTCCACAGCCTGTTCTGGCCGGCCATGCTGGAAGGCAGTAACTTCCGCAAGCCAACCAACCTGTTTGTTCACGGCTACGTGACGGTGAACGGCGCCAAGATGTCCAAGTCCCGCGGGACGTTCATCAAGGCCAGCACCTGGCTGAACCACTTCGACGCGGACAGCCTGCGCTACTACTACACCGCGAAGCTCTCTTCCCGCATCGACGATATCGACCTGAACCTGGAAGATTTCGTGCAGCGCGTGAACGCGGACATCGTGAACAAGGTGGTGAACCTGGCGTCCCGTAACGCGGGCTTTATTGCCAAGCGCTTTGACGGCGTGCTTTCTGCCGAACTGGCCGATCCGGCGCTGTATAAAACCTTCACCGATGCCGCCGCTGCGGTTGGCGAAGCCTGGGAAAGCCGTGAATTCGGTAAAGCGATTCGTGAAATCATGGCGCTGGCCGACGTTGCCAACCGCTATGTGGACGAACAGGCTCCGTGGGTGGTCGCGAAACAGGAAGGCCGTGACGCCGACCTGCAGGCGATTTGCACCATGGGTCTGAACATGTTCCGCGTGCTGATGACCTGGCTTAAGCCGGTTCTGCCGCAGCTGGCAGCCCGCGCTGAAGCGTTCCTGAACACCGAACTGACCTGGGATGCTATCCAGCAGCCGCTGCTCGGCCACAAGGTCAACACCTTCAAGGCGCTGTACAACCGCATCGAGATGAAGCAGGTTGACGCCCTGGTGGAAGCCTCGAAAGAAGAGGTGAAGGCGGCTGCGGCACCGGTCACCGGCCCGCTGGCGGACGATCCGATTCAGGAAACCATTACCTTTGACGATTTCGCCAAAGTCGACCTGCGCGTGGCGCTGATCGAGAACGCGGAGTTTGTGGACGGCTCTGACAAGCTGCTGCGCCTGACGCTGGATCTGGGCGGCGAGAAGCGCAACGTCTTCTCCGGGATCCGTTCTGCCTATCCGGACCCGCAGGTGCTGATCGGCCGTCAGACCGTGATGGTCGCCAACCTGGCGCCGCGCAAAATGCGCTTCGGCATCTCTGAGGGGATGGTGATGGCCGCAGGCCCTGGCGGGAAAGATATCTTCCTGTTAAGCCCTGACGAAGGTGCGAAGCCTGGTCAGCAGGTGAAATAACAAAAAAGCCGGAGATTATCTCCGGCTTTTTTTTGCCCGGCGGCGCTACGCCTGCACGGGCCTACGGGGTTTGTAGGCCGGGTAAGGCGAAGCCGCCACCCGGCTAAACATCACGCCTTCGGGTGATGCACCCGGTGGGTCAGCCCGCGCAGAAAATTACGCAGGAACTGGTCGCCGCACTCGCGGTAGTTTTTATGATCCGGTGCGCGCATCATGGCGGTCACTTCCGGCACGGATACGCGGAATTTTTGCTCGGTCATGATCGCCACGATATCGTCCGTTTTCAGCGAGAACGCGATACGCAGCTTTTTCAGCACCGTGTTGTTGTTCACCCGACGCTCCAGCGCCAGCTCTGGCGCGGCCGGATCTTTGCCGCGCTTATCGTAAATCAGGCCGTTCAGGAAGCCCGACAGAATGATATCAGGACAGCGGACAAACCCCTCTTCGTCTTCTTTGGTCATCCACGTGTCAAAACTCGCAGACGTGGATTCCATGTCGGACAGCGCAAGAATGCGCACCATGTCGTTATTGTTCGCTTTCAGGGTGTAGCGCAGGCTACGAAGAATATCGTTACTTAGCATAGAGCCTTCGAATGTCGATGATGCAATGGCGCGCAGTGTACCAGCTTTACAGCCCAATCGCCTCTTTCAAACTCTTCAGGTAGCGGCGGCTGACCGGGACGGTTTGCCCGGCGCGCAGCACCAGCTCGGCCTGGCCGTTATCTTCCAGGCGGATCTCCTTCAGATGCGCCATATTCACCAGGTACTGGCGGTGACAGCGAATCAGCGGCGTGCGGCTCTCCAGCGTGCGCAGGGTCAGCTCGGTAAACCCTTCGTTCCCTTCCGCGCTGGTAACAAATACCCCGCTCAGGCGGCTGCTGACAAAGGCCACATCATCCATCTGCAGAAGATAGATCCGGCTGTGCCCGGTGCAGGGGATAAACTTCAGCGGCTGCTGGTTCTCCGCCAGCAGCGTGACGTCCTGCACGGTGCGCTCCTGTCGTAAACGGGTGAGCGTTTTATCCAGACGCTTCTCTTCAATCGGCTTGAGTAAATAATCAAACGCATGCTCCTCAAAGGCCTTAACGGCATATTCGTCGAACGCCGTCAGAAACACGATGTAGGGGCGATGTTCCGGGTCAAGCATGCCGACCATCTCCAGCCCGCTGATGCGGGGCATCTGAATATCGAGGAACAGCACGTCCGGGCGCAGCTTGTGCACCGCGCCGATAGCCTCAATGGCGTTGGCGCACTCCCCCACAATCTCAATATCCGGCTGCTCCTGCAGCAGAACGCGCAGGTTTTCCCGTGCCAGCGGCTCGTCATCCACAATCAGCACTCTTAACATGCGTTTTCCTCCAGCGGCAGTCGTACGGTAATACGGGTAAATCGGTCGGGCTCGCAGGCGACGGTAATGCCACAGTCATCGCCAAAATGGGCGCGCAGGCGTTTATCCACCAGGCTCATCCCTAAACCGCCGGAGGCGGAAGGCTGATAAAGCCCGGCATTATCTTCAATATCCAGCACCAGGTGATGGTTGAATCGGCTGGCGGCAATGGTTATCTCCCCCCTTCCCAGCAGCTGTGATGTACCATGCTTAATGGCGTTTTCCACAATCGGCTGCAGGGTAAAGGCCGGAAGATGCTGATACGCCAGCTCGTCCGGCACGGAGAGCGACACCTGCAGACGCGACTGGAAACGCGCCTGCTCAATCTGCAGATAGGCATTCACGTGCTCAATCTCATCGGCGAGGGTCACGATCTCCGACGGCCGCTTCAGGTTCTTGCGGAAAAAGGTCGACAGAAACTGCACCAGCTGCGCGGCCTGATCGCTGTCGCGGCGGATCACCGCTTTGAGCGTATTGAGGGCATTAAACAGGAAATGCGGATTGACCTGCGCATGCAGCAGCTTAATCTCCGACTGCGTCAGCAGGGCTTTCTGCCGCTCATACTGCCCGGCGAGGATTTGCGCGGACAGCAGCTGGGCGATCCCCTCCCCCAGCGTGCGGTTGATGGAGCTGAACAGACGGTTTTTCGCCTCATACAGCTTGATGGTGCCCATCACCCGCTGATTCTCGCCGCGAAGCGGAATCACCAGCGTGGAGCCCAGCTTGCACTGGGGATGCAGCGAACAGCGGTAAGGCACTTCGTTACCGTCGGCATACACCACCTCGCCGGTTTCGATGGCGCGCAGCGTATAGGCTGAGGAGATCGGTTTGCCCGGCAGATGGTGATCGTCGCCGGTGCCGGTAAAGGCCAGCAGCTTTTCCCGATCGGTTATCGCCACCGCGCCGATATCCAGCTCCTTGTAGAGCACCTGGGCCACCTTCATGCTGTTCTCTTCGTTGAACCCCTGGCGCAGGATCCCTTCCGTCGAGGCGGCAACCTTCAGCGCCGTGGCGGAAAAGGCCGAGGTGTACTTCTCAAACATGGCGCGCTTGTCGAGCAGAATGCGCATAAACAGCGCCGCGCCCACGGTATTGGTCACCATCATCGGAGCGGCAATGCTGCTGACCAGGTGCAGCGCATCCTCAAACGGACGGGCAATCAGCAGAATGATCGCCATCTGCGCCATTTCGGCCACAAAGGTAATGGCTCCGGCGGTGAGCGGGCTGAAGACTTTATCCGGGCGACCGCGCTTGATCATATAGCTGTGCACCAGGCCGCCGAGGAGCCCTTCAACGATCGTAGAGATCATACAGCTCAGCGCCGTCATCCCGCCCATGGAATAGCGATGCAGCCCCCCGGTTAAGCCAACAAGCCCCCCGACGACGGGACCGCCGAGCAGCCCGCCCATCACCGCGCCGATAGCGCGCGTATTGGCAATAGAGTCTTCGATATGAAGACCAAACCAGGTCCCCATAATGCAGAATATGGAAAATACGACGTAGCAGAGGAATTTGTGCGGCAGACGGACGGTGACCTGCATCAGCGGGATAAACAGGCGCGTTTTGCTCATCAGCCAGGCAATGACCAGAAACACGCACATCTGCTGAAGCAACAGCAGCACCAGGTTAAACTCGTACATACTCAAAACCGCACACGCTAAAAAACGCGTAACATACACGGATGCGGCTCAACTTTCTTTGAAGCACCCCAAAAAAGCGCAAAATCGTGCCCGTTATCACACCTTTTTCAGAATATCGCATACGCTTCGCATTCTTTGCGCAAAAAACAATCAATTCTTCCTGGTTCGGCAAAGTGGGTCTACAGTTAAGCTGGGGACGCGTAAGCCAGGGGGCGAATATGGCGCTTTACACGATCGGTGAAGTGGCACTCCTTTGTGATATCAATCCCGTTACCCTACGGGCGTGGCAGCGACGGTATGGATTACTCAAACCGCAGAGGACCGACGGTGGGCATCGCCTTTTTAATGATGACGATATCGACCGCATTCGCGAAATCAAAAGCTGGATCGACAACGGCGTGCAGGTTGGGAAAGTGAAGTCCCTGCTGAGCCACGACGACCCGGATACGCAACATCTCTGGCGCGAACAACAGGAAACCCTGCTGCGGCTCCTGCAGGCGGGCAACCTGCAGCGCCTGCGTGGATGGATAAAAGAGCAGGGTCGCGATTACCCGGCGCAGACGCTGATCTCCCATCTTTTCATTCCGCTCCGGCGACGCCTGCAGTGCCAGCAGTCCACCCTGCAGGCGCTGCTCAGCATGCTCGACGGCGTGCTGATCAACTACATTGCCGTCTGCCTTGCCTCAGCGAAGAACAAAGCCGGAAAAGATGCGCTGGTTGTCGGCTGGAACGTACACGATACCACCCGCCTGTGGCTGGAAGCGTGGATTGCCACCCAGAAGGGCTGGCGCGTGGATGTTCTGGCGCACTCGCTGGCGCAGCTCAGACCTGAGTTTTTCGACGGCCAGACCCTGCTGGTCTGGTGTGGCGAAGTGCCGTCCGCCTCGCAGCAACAGCTGCTGACGGAATGGCGTGAGAATGGTTACCCGGTCTATTCCCTTGGTCCGGATGAGCCATAACGGCATTTAATGGTTCATTAACAGCTGCGCTTCACCGTATAATTGTTCCGTTAACAACAGGAGCACATGATGAAGGCAACCAAACTGGCCATTATTACCCTTTTTGTCCTGATGGCCGTAAGCGGTATCGGCGGCGTGATGCTGGCAGGGTACTCGTTTATTGTTCGCGGCGGTGTCGGCTGAGGTACAGCGCCAGCCGCTCAAAAGCGCGATCGACGACGATTGCCGCCAGCGCAACCAGCAGCGCTCCCTGCACAATATACGCCGTATTAAACCCGCTTAAGCCGATAATGATCGGCGTGCCCAGCGTATTAGCGCCGACCGTCGACGCAATGGTCGCCGTCCCGATGTTAATGATGACCGACGTGCGGATCCCGGCAATGATAACCGGTGCCGCTAGCGGCAGTTCAACCTTGCGTAGCCGCTGACCGCGACTCATCCCCATCCCTTCCGCCACGCTCAGCACGGACGCAGGTACCGCCGCGAGGCCCGCCAGCGTGCCCTGCAGCACCGGTAATACGCCGTACAGAATCAGCGCAATGATGGCAGGCTGTTGGCCAAAGCCCATCACCGGCACCGCTATCGCCAGCACCGCCACCGGGGGAAACGTCTGTCCGATGGCCGCAATCGTCTCCACCAGCGGGCGAAACTCCCGGCCCGCGGGCCGCGTGACCGCGATGCCCGCCCCCACGCCCAGCACAACCGCGATGGCGCTTGAGAGCGCCACCAGCCAGAGATGCGCCAGGGCGAGATTAATGAAGCTCTCCTGCTGATATACCGGCCGCGGCAGCCCGGGAAAGAGACTGTTAAACAGCGCCGCGCTGTGGGGCATCAGAAACAGTAAGCCGACAAAGAGCGCTACCAGCCAGAGGAGCGGATCACGCAGTGCCTTCACGCGTCACCTCCCCGGCCAGCAGATCGCGAAAGTGTAAGGTGCCGCACGGCGCGCCCCGGGCATCCGCAACGGGCAATACTTCGCACCGGCGCGCGACAAACGCGGAGAGCGCATCCCGCAGGCTCATCTGCGCCTGCAGCGGTTCGCCGCTCACCGGCGCCGCCTCCCGACGCATATAGTCGCTCACCGTTCGCAGGGAGAGCAGCCTGACGCCCAACTCGCTGCGGCCAAAAAACTCGCGCACAAAGTCGTTCTTCGGCCAGGTTAACAGCTCAAGCGGCGAGCCCTGCTGCACCACTTCGCCATGATCCATCAGCACCAGATGGTCAGCCAGGCGCAGGGCTTCATCAATATCGTGCGTCACGAGTACGATCGTGCGTCCGAGAATGCGGTGAATACGGGTCATCTCCGCCTGCAGCGCCCCGCGCGTCACCGGATCCAGCGCGCCGAAGGGTTCGTCCATCAGCAACACCTGCGGGTTGGCCGCCAGCGCGCGCGCCACGCCCACGCGCTGCTGCTGCCCGCCGGAAAGCTGGTGCGGATAGCGGTCGCGCAGCGCGGGCTCTAGCCCCAGCAGAGACATCAGTTCATCAACACGTTCGGCGATTTTCGTCCGCGACCATTTTTCCAGCTGCAGCACGGTGGCGATGTTCTGCGCCACCGTCCAGTGCGGAAACAGGCCGATGGACTGTATGGCATAACCCATCCGACGGCGCAGCTCCAGCACCGGCAGGCTGCGGATCTCTTCCCCGGCAAAGCGGATCAGCCCGCTGTCATGCTCCACCAGCCGGTTGATCATCTTCAGGGTGGTGGATTTGCCCGACCCGGAGGTGCCAATCAGCACGGAAAACGCCCCCTCGGCAAAGTTCAGGTTCAGGTGGCTCGCCGCCGGGCGACCAGCAAAGGTTTTACTGACATCATGAAATTCAATCATTGGCTCTTCTCCCGAGCAGCGCGAGCCATAAGGCAAACAGTGCGTCGACGACCACCGCCAGCGCAATCGTGGGCACCACGCCCAATAACACCAGATCCAGGGCACTGCTCAGCAGCCCCTGGAAGACCAGCGCGCCAAAGCCGCCCGCGCCAATCAGCGCCGCAATCACCGCCATGCCGACGGTCTGGACTGCCACCACCCGCAGGCTGCGCAACAGCAGGGGCAGCGCCAGCGGCAGCTGAATTTTCCAGAAACACTGCCGCGCGCTCATTCCCATCGCATGGGCGCTTTCCAGCACGTCAGGTGCGACCTGACCTAAGCCCGCGACCACGCCGCGTACCAGCGGCAGCAGGGCATACAGCACCAGCGCGATAAGCGCGGGCGTTAATCCCGTTCCGGCTATTCCCAGCATTCCCAGCGCCGGAAATGACTTCACCAGCCCGGCCAGCGGCGCAATCAGCAGGCCAAACAGCGCGACGGAAGGAATGGTCTGGATAACGTTGAGCACGGCAAAAACCCCGCCCTGGCGTGAAGGATGGCGATAGCACCACATACCAAGGGGGATCCCAACCAGAAGCGCCGGAAAGAGCGTACCGAAGAGGATCGTCAGGTGCTGCGCGAGGGCATCATCAAACACCTCCTGACGGTTGGCGTATTCTTTTAACAGCGAGAGGTTGTTCAGCTCACCGCTGAACAGCAGGAGTAAAGGAATACACCATATCTGCGCATTGAGCACCCATCGCCAGACGGCGCTGGGGATGAGTCGACGAATCGCATCGCTGCAGGCCAGCAGGCAGAGCGCCAGCCACAGCCACAGGCCGCTGCCGATAGTGGTTCTCGCCAGCGGACTTTCCGCCGAGGCCATATGCGTCGCCGCCAGCCCGGCGCTCCAGAACAGGAGAATAAACAGCCCTTCAGAGAGAAGCAGCGTCAGCCACTGGGCCAGGCGTCCCTGCCAGAGCGACAGGATCACCCACGCGCCCAGCGCCGCCGCCAGCCACCCCGGCGTAAACGACCAGACCTGCCAGAGCGCTTTGCCCTCCCCCGACATCAGGCGGTTTGGGGCAACGTTAACAAACGGTAACGCGACCGCCGCGATGGCTACGCAGGCCAGCAGCAGCAGGACGCGGTTATGACATTTTATTGGCACAGCCTTTTCCCGTTACTTCACAAGCCCTTGTTGTTTCAGGAAGTCGGCGGCCACTTTTTTGGCATCCAGCCCCTCGACGGCAATGCTGGCATTCAGCTGCTGCAGCGTTTTTTCATCCAGCTTTTCGAAGACCGGTTTGAGCCATTCTGCAATGTCCGGGTACGCTTTCAGCACCGCCTCACGCACCACCGGGGTCGGCGCGTAAATTGGCTGTACACCTTTTGGATCGGTCAGGGTCTGCAGGCCAAGCGCCGCCACCGGGCCGTCGGTGCCGTAGGCCATGGCCGCGTTAACGCCGGAAGTTTGCTGTGCCGCCGCTTTGATGGTCACCGCGGTATCCCCGCCCGCCAGCGAGAGCAGCTGCGCCTGGTCGAGCTTGAAGTCGTAGGCTTTTTCAAACGCGGGCAGCGCGTCAGGACGCTCGATGAACTCCGCCGACGCCGCAAGCTTAAAGTCGCCCTTCTCTTTCAGGTAGCGGCTGAGATCCGCCAGGGTAGTCAGCTTCCCTTTCTCCGCCACGTCCTTGCGCACGGCGATAGTCCAGGTATTGTTGGCCGGTGCCGGGGTCAGCCAGACCAGTTTGTTCTGTTCCGCGTCGAGTTTTTTGACTTTCTCATACCCGGCTTTGGCGTTTTTCCATGCCGGATCGTTTTCATCTTTGAAGAAGAATGCGCCGTTGCCGGTGTATTCCGGGTAGATATCCAGCTCGCCGGAGGTTATCGCGCCGCGCACGACGGGCGTGGTGCCAAGCTGAACTTTATTGACCGTTTTCACGCCGTGGCTTTCCAGCACCTGCAAGATAATATTGCCGAGCAGCGCGCCTTCGGTATCGATCTTCGAGCCCACTTTTACCGGCTCCGCCGCCTGTAACGGCAGGCTCAGCGCCGCCAGTAACACCGCAGATCCCAACATCCCCTTTGCAATCGTCATTCCGCTATCCTCATTTTTTTGCTGCCTTTTTCAGAGGCTTGAGAGAAAAGCGTAGCTTAAAACGGCGGAATTAACCGTCAAAATGCCTTTTTAGCATAAGGTAAGACGCCTCCCCCGCAGGACGGGGGGAGGCAAAGGAGGGAAAGGTTACAGCAGCTCGAACTCGCCTTTATTCACGCGGGCGGAGTCCACGCCGATAAAGACGTTAAACTTGCCCGGTTCCGCATCGTATTTCATCTGCTGGTTCCAGAACTTCAGCGCATCCACGTCGATCGGGAAGCTGATGGTTTTGGTTTCCCCCGGCTTCAGGTTGACCTTCTCAAAGCCGCGCAGCTGTTTCACCGGACGGCTCATCGACGCGGTGACATCCTGCACGTACATCTGGATCACCGTAGCCCCTTCGCGCTTGCCGGTGTTGGTCACCTCAACGCTGGCTGTGACGTTGCCGTCACGCTTCAGGGTCGGCGCCGACATTTTCACGTCGGAGACCTTGAAGGTGGTGTAGCTCAGGCCGTAACCAAACGGATAGAGCGGGCCGTTAGCTTCGTCGAAGTAGCGAGAGGTGTACTTGTTCGGCTTGTCGGCGTTATACGGGCGACCGGTGTTCAGGTGGCTGTAGTACACCGGGATCTGCCCGACGGAGCGCGGGAAGGACATCGGCAGCTTGCCCGACGGGTTGTAATCGCCAAACAGCACGTCGGCGATGGCGTTACCGCCTTCGGTACCGGCGAACCAGGTTTCCAGAATGGCGTCAGCCTGCTGGTCCTCTTTCACCAGCGCCAGCGGACGACCGTTCATCAGCACCAGCACCAGCGGCTTGCCGGTGGCTTTCAGGGCGGCAATCAGATCGCGCTGGCTCTGTGGAATGGTGATATCGGTACGGCTGGAGGCTTCGTGCGCCATACCCTGCGCTTCACCCACAACCGCAACAACGACGTCAGACTGCTTCGCGGCGTTCACCGCTTCGTCAATCATCTCCTTCGGCGTACGCGGATCGACCTTCACCGCTTCCTCGTACTGGTTGAGGAAGGTCACGATATCTTTATCGTTGGTGACGTTCGCCCCTTTGGCGTAAACCACTTTGACGTTTTCACCGACGGCACTCTTGATACCGGTCAGCACGGTCACGGACTGGTCAGCCACGCCCGCCGCAGACCAGCTCCCCATGACGTCGCGCTTGCTGTCGGCCAGCGGTCCCACCACGGCAATGGTGCCGGATTTTTTCAGCGGCAGCGTATCGAGGCGGTTCTTCAGCAGCACCAGGCTTTCGCGCGCGACGTCACGCGCCTCTTTGCGGTGCAGGCGGCTTTCGGCATTGGTATCTGCCGGGTCGGAGTCTTTCGGACCCAGGTGGCTGTACGGATCGTTAAACAGCCCCATGTCGTATTTCACGTTCAGCACGTGACGGGTGGCATCGTCCAGCTCCGCCATTGTCACCTTGCCGCTCTTCACCAGCCCCGGCAGGTATTTGCTGTAATACTCGTCGCTCATGCTCATGTTGATGCCGGACTTGAGCGCGACGCGCACCGCGTCTTCCGGATCGGAGGCGGTACCGTGTTTGATCAGCTCTTTAATCGCGCCGTGGTCGGAAACGGTGATGCCCTTAAAGCCCCACTGGTCGCGCAGCACGTCTTTCAGCAGCCAGGAATCAGAGGTTGCAGGCGTGCCGTTCAGCGAGTTCAGCGCCACCATCACCGCGCCGCTGCCCGCATCCAGCCCTGCCTTGTACGGCGGCATGTAGTCGTTGAACAGGCGCTGCGGGCTCATGTCGACGGTGTTGTACTCTTTACCGCCCTCCACCGCGCCGTAGGCCGCAAAGTGTTTGACGCTGGTCATCACCGAGTAGCGGTCCGCCGGGCTTTTGCCCTGCATCGCTTCCACCATGGTTTTACCCATCGTGGAGGTTAAATACGTATCTTCACCAAAGCCTTCCGAGCCGCGGCCCCAGCGCGGATCGCGCGAGACGTCCACCATGGGCGCCCAGGTCATGTTCAGCCCGTCGTCCGCCGCTTCATAAGCCGACACGCGCCCGACGGTTTTCACCGCGTCGAGGTTAAAGGAAGACGCTAAGCCGAGGCTGATGGGGAAGACGGTACGCTGGCCGTGCACCACGTCATAGGCAAAGAACAGGGGAATTTTCAGGCGGCTGAGATCCATCACCTGGTCCTGCATCTTGCGGATGTCCTGGCGGGTGACGGTATTAAAGATGGCGCCTACCTGCCCGTCTTTGATCATCTCGCGGATGGCCTCTTTCGGGTTATCCGGGCCGACGCTGATCAGACGCAGCTGGCCGATTTTCTCATCGACCGTCATTTTCTTGAGCAATTCCGTGACAAACGCGTCCCGCGCTTCAGGCGTGAGCGGGTGATTGCCAAACAAATCCTCTGCCAGCGCAGGTTGCAGCGCCAGGCTGACGGCGACACCTACAGAACATAGCCATTTCATGTCGTTTTACTCTCTCATCAATAACCGCCGGACGATCTCGGCCATACCGTGCGAAAAGCGCAGTGTGCCACAAACCCTCCGATCGTTGCAGGGTTATTCTCTGATTTTTCTCGTGAATACTCGACCGCTTAACAGTTAATCGCGCTATGCTTTACAGCGAGAAATTTGCCCCACCACAAGGAGTGGAAGATGTCTTCTGTTCGAACTGACGATAACAAAACCTTTATTAACGAACTGTCGCGCCTGGTTGGCTCCTCTCACCTGCTTACCGACCCGGCTAAAACCGCCCGCTACCGCAAGGGCTTCCGCTCCGGTCAGGGCGACGCGCTGGCGGTGGTTTTCCCCGGCACGCTGCTGGAGCTGTGGCGCGTCCTGAGCGCCTGCGTCGCCGCCGACAAGATTATTTTAATGCAGGCGGCCAACACCGGCCTGACCGAAGGCTCCACGCCGAACGGCAACGATTACGATCGTGACATCGTGATTATCAGCACCCTGCGCCTCGACAAGCTGCACCTGCTGGATAAAGGCGAGCAGGTGCTCGCGTTCCCGGGCACCACGCTTTACTCCCTCGAAAAAGCGCTTAAGCCGCTGGGCCGCGAACCGCACTCGGTGATCGGCTCCTCCTGCATTGGCGCCTCGGTGGTCGGTGGGATCTGCAATAACTCTGGCGGCTCGCTGGTGCAGCGCGGCCCCGCCTATACCGAGATGTCCCTGTTTGCCCGTATTGACGAAAACGGCAAGCTGACGCTGGTGAACCACCTGGGAATCGATCTCGGCGTCACGCCAGAACAGATCCTCAGCAAGCTCGACGACGATCGCGTGAAGGATGAAGACGTTCAGCACGACGGTCGCCATGCGCACGATCATGACTACGTGACCCGCGTGCGGGATATTAATGCCGATACGCCGGCGCGCTACAACGCCGACCCGGATCGCCTGTTTGAATCCTCCGGCTGCGCGGGCAAGCTGGCGGTGTTTGCTGTGCGTCTGGACACCTTCCCGGCAGAGAAAAAGCAGCAGGTATTCTACATCGGCACCAACCAGCCTGAGGTTCTGACGGAGATCCGCCGTCATATTCTGGGCGAATTCACCCATCTGCCGGTGGCGGGCGAGTACATGCACCGGGACATTTACGACATCGCCGAGCGCTACGGCAAAGACACGTTCCTGATGATCGACAAGCTCGGCACCGACAAAATGCCGTTCTTCTTCACCATGAAGGGCCGTACAGACGCGATGCTGGAGAAAGTGTCGCTGTTCAAACCCCACTTCACCGACCGCTTTATGCAGAAGCTGGGCAACGTTTTCCCGGCGCATCTGCCGGAGAGGATGAAAACCTGGCGCGACAGGTACGAACATCACCTGCTGCTGAAAATGGCCGGAGACGGGATCGCCGAAGCGCAGGCCTGGCTGACCGAATTCTTTAAAACCGCCGAAGGGGATTTCTTTGCCTGTACGCCTGAAGAGGGCAGCAAAGCCTTCCTGCACCGCTTTGCCGCCGCAGGGGCCGCCATCCGATATCAGGCGGTACATTCTGAAGAGGTGGAAGATATTCTGGCGCTCGATATCGCCCTGCGGCGTAACGACACCGAGTGGTTTGAACACCTGCCGCCGGAAATCGACAGCAAGCTGGTGCACAAGCTCTATTACGGTCACTTCATGTGCTATGTCTTCCATCAGGATTACATCGTCAAGAAAGGGGTCGATGCACACGAACTGAAGGAGCAGATGCTCGCCCTTCTGCGTGAACGCGGCGCACAATATCCTGCGGAACACAACGTCGGACATCTTTATAAAGCCCCTGACGCACTTAAGCAGTTTTATCGCGCGAATGACCCTACAAACAGCATGAATCCCGGCATCGGTAAAACAACGCGGAAGAAATACTGGAAAGAGAGCGCAGACGCGGAGCGGCACATAACGCAAACGTCTGATTAATTCCTACAGCCAAATTTGAGAGATTGTTAAGCGCTCCTTAATCGTAATAGAGTAACCGCTTATCGCCGGAGAAACGTTTCTCCGGCCTTCGATAAGAGGAGCAGGCACATCATGTCGGCTATTGATGTTTTATCCGAGACCGAGCTGGAAGTGCGCGACGCCCGTCCCGATGATGTGCATGCCATTGCCGCGATCTATGCCTGGCATGTGCTTCACGGGCGCGCGTCATTTGAAGAAGTCCCCCCGACTATTGACGAAATGCGTCATCGCATGAAAAGCGTAGCGGAGAACGGTTTACCGTGGCTTATCGCGCTGTACCGCGGCATTGTGGTGGGCTACTGCTATGCCACCCCTTACCGACCGCGACACGCCTACCGCTATACCCTGGAAGAGTCGATTTACGTGGATGCCAGCATCACCGGGCGCGGTTTTGGCACGGCACTGATGGATGCGCTGATCGCACGCTGCGAGCAAGGGCCGTGGCGGCAGATGATTGCCGTGGTAGGAGATGGCAATAACAATGCCGGCTCGTTACGTCTGCATAAAAAACATGGCTTCGTGATTGTCGGTCAGCTGCGCAGCGTAGGCTACAAGAAAGGCGACTGGCGGGATACGGTGATTATGCAGCGCCCGCTCAACGATGGTGACTGGACGCTGCCGGAATAAACGCAAAACGGTAACCTGGGTTACCGTTTTTAGTGTTTGTAGGCCGGGTAAGACAAAGCCGCCACCCGGCGCTGACAGACGGCTCAGTCGTTCTGCGCCGTCGCCATCTGCTCCGCTTTCTGCTTTTTATACGTCAATGCCGCGGCCGGGACAGGCTGCACTTTTCCTGTTTCAATCCAGGTCCGCAGGCGGCTCGCGTCGGCGAAGTGCGTATATTTGCCGAAGGCATCCATCACTACCAGCGCCACCGGTTTACCGTTAAATACGGTGCGCATCACCAGACAGTGTCCCGCCGCGTTGGTAAAGCCGGTTTTGGTTAGCTGAATATTCCAGTTATCCCGGTATACCAGATGGTTAGTATTGCGGAACGGCAGCGTATAGGCCGGGTTCGCAAAGGTCGCCATCTCTTCACGGGTGGTACTGAGCTGACCAATCAGCGGGTACTGTTTGCTGGCAATCAGCAGTTTCGTCAGATCGCGCGCCGTGGAGACGTTGTTGATCGACAGACCCGTCGGTTCAACATAGTGCGTATTGTTCATCCCCAGCGCTTTGGCTTTCGCGTTCATCGCGCGGATAAACGCGTCGTAGCCGCCCGGATAGTGGTGCGCCAGGCTCGCCGCCGCGCGGTTTTCAGACGACATCAGCGCCAGCAACAGCATATTTTTACGGCTGATCTCACTGTTCAGCCGCACGCGGGAGTAGATCCCTTTCATCTCCGGCGTGTGGCTAATATCCACTTTCAGTTTTTCGTCCAGCGGCAGATGGGCATCAAGCACCACCATCGCGGTCATTAATTTGGTAATTGAGGCGATCGGTCGCACCAGGTCCGGATGGCTGGCGTAAATCACCTTATTGGTGTTGAGATCGACAATCATCGCGCTGCCGGACGCAATTTGCGGCTGAGCAGCAGCGGTGGTCACCGCGGGCGTTTTGGCGACGGCCGGTACGACTGCGGACGCACCCAGCAACAGCGCCAGGCTAAGTAAAGAGACTCGGAATTTCAGCATGGTGAGACTTCTGATAATTATTCACGCACGTTATGACGTACACCGCCTGGGTTGTTGGATAAACACAGGCTGGCCTCGGCATCATAGCCGTCAGCGGGCGTTGTCGCCAGAGGATAATCGTGAACGGATGCTGCATTGCTGGCATTTACGCCAGCAATGCAGTGAACTCAGAAGAGACGGTATCCATAACCCCAAAGAATCACCGTCAGCGCCAGGAGCGCCTCCAGCACCAGCACCCCGATGGCGAGCGTTGAGCTCGAAAAGCTCAGCCCCTCTTCTTTATTGATATTCAGGAAGGTAGGAACTCCCAGATACAGCAGATAACCGGTGTAAAAGAGGGCAATGGTACCGATCAGCGCGCACAGCCAGACCAGTGGATAGAGCGCAACAATACCGCTTAAGAACAGCGGGGTCGCGACATACCCGGCAAAGACCATACAGTGCGCCAGCGATGGACGCTGCGGATAGTTACGCGCCATCCAGTGAATGACGCGCCCCATGACCGCCACCCCCGCCAGCATCAGGCCATAAAAGATGATGGCAAGATAGAGTCCGGTAAACCAGGAAAGCTGAACCACGGTGCCGTCACCGAAGTTCCAGCCGATTTGTGTGGTTCCGATAAAAGCGCATATTACCGGCACCGCAGCCATCAGCAGCACGTGGTGCGTGTAATGATGCGAGACCGTTTCGTTCTCACTTTTAATGACATGCATTTCACGATCGGGATGGGAGAAAAGTCCCCAGACATGGTTCATAGCGCCCCCTTGTTGTCGGCCCGTCAGCGATACCTTAAGTATAATGCAGGCTTTAGATTATTTTATGTACAGTGGGAAATTTCCGTTGATTTCCCCGCCGTTGATTCAAGGGGTATATGATTAAACGAGGCACGCAGAGGGAGAAAACCGTTACGTAATGGATATTAACGCACTCATTGAGCAATATGGCTATGCCGCGCTGGTCATCGGCAGCGTGGCAGAAGGTGAAACCATCACGCTGTTAGGGGGCGTCGCCGCGCATCAGGGGTTACTGAAGTTCCCGCTGGTTGTTGCCGCGGTCGCGCTGGGCGGGATGATAGGCGATCAGCTGCTCTACTTTCTGGGGCTGCGCTTTGGGCCCACGCTGCTCAAGCGTTTCGCAAAGCATCAGAAGAAAATCCGCCGCGCTCAGCGGCTCATTCAACGTCATCCCTACCTGTTCGTTATTGGCACGCGCTTTATGTATGGCTTTCGCATTATCGGGCCGATACTGATTGGCGCCAGCCATCTGCCGCCCAAAATTTTTCTGCCGCTCAATATTGTGGGCGCGATTGCCTGGGCGCTGATCTTTACGACGCTCGGTTATGTAGGGGGCGAAGTGATTGCGCCCTGGCTGCATAATCTCGACCAGCACCTGAAGCACTGGGCGTGGTTGATTCTGGTGGTTGTGGCGGTGATTGCGGTACGACTGTGGCTGAAGCACCGTGAAAAGACGCGGGATGAGGAGTGAGTTCGGCCTGATGCCCTCACCCTAACCCTCTCCCACAGGGAGAGGGAACTAAAAATACCCTCTCTCACAGGGAGAGGGGAATCTATCCCTCCGGCTTAAACTGCGGGTTCGCCAGCATAAAGCCCCCGTCGACGATAAACGATTGCCCTGTTGTATAGCTGGCGTCGCTGTCACACAGCCACGCCACCAGGCTGGCAATCTCTTTCGTGTGGCCCGGCCTTGCCAGCGGGATTTCCGGCATGGAGCCTTCCTTCACTTCGCTGTCGTCCATGTCGTTCATCGGCGTGGCAATCGCACCCGGCGCGACGGCGTTCACCAGAATGTTGTGCTTCACCAGCTCCATCGCCATGGATTTGGTTAAGCCGCCGAGCGCGTGTTTTGCCGCCGTGTAGGCGCTCGCTTGCGGCAGAGGCGTGTGTTCATGCACCGAGGTGATGTTCACAATCCGTCCCCCTTCCCCCTGCTTCACCATCTGCCTTGCGGCTATCTGTGAACAGAGAAACGCACCGTCCACGTCGACGGTGAAAATATTCCGCCAGTCGTCAAACGGCATCTCGAGGAACGGCGCTTTGGTCATCGCCCCTGCATTATTGACCAGCACGTCCAGCCGGCCAAAGCGCGCAATCAGCGTCTCTATGGCCTCAGCGCCTTCCGGCAGCGTGCTTAGATCAAGATGGACAGCCTCCGCGCGCTGCCCCTGCGCTTCGACTTCACGGCAGGTTTCCAGCGCCCCTTTCTCATCCGAGTGCCAGGTGACGCCAATATCAAACCCGCGCTCTGCCAGCATCAGGGCCGTGGTTTTACCGATCCCGGAATCCGATGCGGTCACAATCGCTACTCTGGTCATACTCACCTCCTGAAAAACTGCAAAGAGGTAAGTATAGTTAATGACCTTTTTTAGCCATGATGATAGCCACCGCCCAGCGCGGAGGTCAGCTGCAGCGTGGCGTCCACATACTGCCCCTTCAGCAGCAATCCTTCGAGGTGCTCTTTAAGGGCCGGTATTCTGGCTTCACTGACCCGGGAGCCCGCAACGATCCCCGCGCTGAAACGCGCCTGCGCCAGCGCTACAACCCGTGCCGCATCTTTTTCAACCTGCTGCTGGTGGCTGTTTTTCGCCATGAGCGTTTCGACTTCACTGGCCGTGTGTGCCACCTGATTGACGGCCTCTACCACCGCTTTGTTGTAGTTGGCTACTGAAAGGTTGTTCTGCGCCTGAGCGATATCCAGCCCGGCGTTAAGCCTGCCGCTGTCGAAAATCGGCAGCGTCAGCCCGGCGGTCACGCCCATCTGCTGCGCGGACGAACGGAACAGATCGCTCAGATGGAGGGCATCCTGCTGTAAGAACGCCATCAGGTTCACGTCAGGATAAAACGCCGCTCGGGCGGCCTCCACTTCGCTCATGGAGGCTTCGATATACCAGTGCGCCTCCTGCAGATCCGGACGGCGTGCCAGCAGCTCATAGCCGAGCGTCGACGGTAGCGAGGCTTCCACCGTCGGCAGGGCGTGCCGCGTAAGCTTCACGGAGGAGGCGTTCGTCAGCGCAACCAGGCGCGCCTCAATGGCTTTCATTTTCCCGTTGACTTCGGCCAGCTGCTCTTCGGTTTTGCTGGCGTTGATATCCGTTTCAACGCCCTCCACGGAGGAGGTGATCCCGTGTTGATACAGCTCGCGATCGGCACCGATAATATTGTCCTGCTCATGTTTAATCTGCGCGAGGACCTCCCCCACGGCGGCCTGCGTTTGCCACTCCCAGTAGAGCCGCGCCACGCTGCTGGCCAGCAGCTGACGGGTCTGCTCCAGCTCCGCTTTTTGCGCATTCACTTTGCCAATCCGGGCTTCGACCTGCGCGCGATTTTTTCCCCACAGATCGAGATCCCAGCCTGCCGTCAGGCCAAAGGTGCCGTTGGTGTACCACGGCCCGGTTGTCCCTGCCGCCGGGTCGGTAATGGCAAAGGGCCCCATCAGCCCCTCGGCGGACATTTTCTGACGTTCGGCATCCGCTGAAAAATCAATCTGCGGACCGTCGGATGCCATAGCCGCTTTGGCCTGGGCTTCCGCAAGCGTAATGCGCTGACGGGCAATCTGCATATCCGGCGCATCGCTTAATGCTTTCGCAATAAGCCCGTTAAGTTCCGGATCGTTATATGCTTTCCACCACTCATTTTTCGGCCAGTCCTGATGATTCAGAACCGTATTCACCGACGCCGCCGTGGTTTGCGTTTTAATGGGAGATACCGTGGCATGTTCAGGCGCACAGGCAGCCAGAATAAAAACGAAGGGAGCACTCAGAGATAAAATAAGAGAACGTTTCATGACGCCATAAACTCAAAAAATAAAGGCGCAAATTACGCTTGATTCTCTTTATTTTTTTAGTAATGAGTGGCAATGCGTAAATTGTCATAGATTTAAATATACGGAAAAGTATTCACCAGAATTATTATTTAAATTGAATTATGCAAATAAAAAATAATCAACCCGACAGGGTGAACATCCCCTGTCAGGTTGATCGCTATATTAAACTTTCAGCGAAGCGCCTTTTGTCGCAATAACCTCTTTATACCAGTAGAAACTTTTCTTACGGCTGCGCGCCAGCGTGCCTTTCCCGCTGTCATCGCGATCGACGTAAATAAAGCCGTAGCGCTTAGAGAGTTCAGCTTTTGATGCGCTCACCAGGTCGATGGGCCCCCAACTGGTGTAGCCCATCACCTCAACGCCGTCTTCAATGGCTTCCCGCACCTGCACCAGGTGATCGTTGAGATAGCTGATGCGATAGTCGTCCTGCACCGTGCCGTCTGCGTCCGGTTTATCCTTCGCCCCGAGGCCATTTTCCACGATAAACAGCGGCTTCTGATAGCGATCCCAGAGCACGTTTAGCAGAGTACGCAGGCCGATGGGGTCAATCTGCCAGCCCCATTCGGAACTGGCCAGATGCGGGTTTGGCACCATGCTCAGGATATTGCCGCGCGCCTGCTGGTTGAGGGCGTCATCCGCGGTGACGCAGCCCGTCATGTAGTAGCTGAAGGAGATAAAATCGACGGTCGATTTCAGCGCCTCGCGGTCGGCGTCAGTGACCTCTAGCTGAATGCCGTTGTCGCGGAAGAAGCGCTGCATATACCCTGGGTAGGCGCCACGGCACTGCACGTCGCCAAAGAATTGCCACGCGCGGTTTTCCTGCAGCGTCTCCAGAACATCTTCCGGCTTGCAGGTCAGCGGATACATCAGGCCGCCCAGCAGCATGTTGCCGATTCTGGCATCCGGGATAATCTCATGGCAGGCCTTCACCGCCAGCGCGCTGGCCACCAGCTGGTGGTGGATCGCCTGGTACACCTCCCCTTTGCTGCTGGTTTCCGGCAGACCGACGCCGGTCATCGGCGCGTGCAGAGACATATTGATCTCGTTGAAGGTCAGCCACAGCTTGACCTTCTCTTTGTAGCGCGCAAACACGGTACGGGCATAGCGCTCAAAGAAGCCGATAGTCTGACGGCTGCCCCACCCGCCGTACTGCTTCACCAGCCCCCACGGCATTTCATAGTGCGACAGCGTCACCAGCGGCGTGATGTTGTGCGCGGCCAGCTCGTCAAACAGCCGGTCGTAAAACGCCAGCCCCGCCTCGTTCGGCTGCTGCTCGTCACCGTTCGGAAAAATGCGGGTCCAGGCAATGGAGACGCGCAGGCAGCTAAAGCCCATCTCGGCGAACAGCTTGATGTCTTCCGGGTAGCGATGATAGAAGTCGATGGCGACATCCTTGATGCCGCTGTCCCCAGGGACGCGCTCAACTACCGGGCCGAAGACACCCTGCGGCTGAACGTCAGAGGTGGACAGCCCTTTCCCCTCCTCCAGATACGCACCCTCTACCTGATTCGCGGCAACCGCGCCGCCCCATAAAAAATCGTCCGGGAAAGTTTTCATCACGTTCTCCTGTTATTGATGACTGACGCTGAGTAACGGCGCACCGGCATTGACGGACGTTGCCGCCACGGTCGCCACCTCGCGATACTCGTCGCTGTTACTGATAATAATCGGGGTCGCCAGGTCGTATCCGGCATCGATAATCGCCTGTCGGTCAAACTCCAGCAGCAGATCGCCGGGCTGCACCTTGTCACCGACCTTCACATGGGCGGTAAACGGCCTGCCGTCGAGCTTCACAGTGTCGATACCCACGTGGATCAACACTTCAATCCCGCTGTTACTGAGCAGGCCGATGGCGTGTTTGGTCTGGAACAGCGAAGCCACCACACCGGCAAACGGGGCAACCACTTTGTTATCGGAGGGAATAATCGCGGCGCCGCTGCCCAGCAGGCCGCTGGCAAACGTGGTATCCGGCACCTGGTCGAGAGCAAGAACGGTACCGGTCATCGGCGATAGCACATCGTTTTCGCCCGCGGAGACCACATTCTCTGGCGCGGTGTTTCCTGGCATACCGGCGAGCAGCGTCAGGCCGCAGCTCAGCACCAGCGCCACCACCGTGCCGATAATGCCTCCCCACAGCGTGGCGTCCACGCCGCCCGGCGGAATCATCTGGGCGATGGTAAAGATATTGGCGAAGCCGAAGGAGTAAACGTGGGTGTCGCTGAAGCCGACAATCGCCCCGCCGATAGCGCCAGCCACGCAGCCAAAGATAAACGGACGGCGCAGCGGCAGGTTTACGCCATACACTGCGGGTTCGGTGATACCAAAAATACCTGCCGTCACGGATGAACCGGCCAGCATTTTCTGACGCGCATCACGGGTACGCAGGAAAATGCCCAGCGCCGCCCCCACCTGGCCAAACACCGCAGGCAAAAGCATCGGCAGCATGGAGTCATGCCCCAGCACCGCCAGGTTGTTGATCATCAGCGGCACCAGCCCCCAGTGCAGGCCAAAAATAACGCAGACCTGCCACAGCGCGCCCATCGCCGCGCCCGCCAGCCACGGTGCCAGAACGTAAATAGTCTGATAGCCGTTCGCCAGCATCTGGCTCAGCCAGGTCGCCAGCGGCCCGATAACGAGGAAAGTCAGCGGCACGGTCACGGCCAGACAGATCAGCGGCGCGAAGAAGTTTTTCATCGAGGAAGGCAGCAGCCTGGTGCTCTGTTTTTCCAGCCAGCAGCTGACCCACGCGGCGAGAATAATCGGGATCACCGACGCGCTGTAGTTGAACCACGTGACGGGGATGCCCAAAAAGGCTTCCGATACCGCCCCCGGCTGCTGGCTGGCGTTAAATGCCGCAATCATCACCGGATGGGTGAGCGCCCCGCCGATCACCATGGTAATAAACGGGTTGCCGCCGAACTTTTTCCCGGCGGTATAGCCCAGCACCAGCGGGAAGAAGAAAAACAGCGCATCGCTGGCGGCAAACCAGATTTTATACGTGCCGCTCTCGGTCGTGAGCCAGCCGCAGACCACGGCCAGCGCCAGCAGCCCCTTCAAAATACCGGACGCGGCCAGAATGCCGATAAACGGGGTAAAGATCCCGGAGACGATATCAATCAGGCGGCCCAGCAGGTTCCCCTTTTCGCCCTTCTCTTCCACGACAGGGGCATCGTCGGTCAGGCCTGCTTCATTGCGCACTGCCTGCCAGACGTCGTGAACGTGGTTGCCAATCACCACCTGAAACTGGCCGCCGCTTTCGACCACCATGATCACGCCCGGGTTTTTCTTGAGCCCTTCCGCATCCGCCCGTTGATTCTCTTTCAGTTTGAAGCGAAGCCGGGTCGCACAGTGCACAAGACTGACGATGTTCTCTTTTCCGCCAACGTGGCCGAGAATATCCTTCGCTAACGCCTGGTATTCCATCTCGATTTCCTTACATCCGATGCCCGCAGGCACCTGTTGACTGAGTACAAAAATAAAAAAACCCGAGAACGACCTTCTGACGAAGGCCGCGCTCAGGTTTTGCCTGCGTGATGCAGTAACAATCCTGTTTTGAGGCTTAACGCCCCTCTTTTCTCACCCGCTCGATATGAATGGCGAGGAACATAATTTCTTCGGTTGTCAGCTCACGCTGGTAGCTTTTATTCAGGCGCTGTGCGATTTTCTCGGCGCATTTCCACGCCTTCGCGTAGTTGTCTTTGACTGCCGTATGCAGCGAGACATCGTCATCTTCCACCACGGTGCGGGTGAGCATCCGCTGGGCAAAAAACTTCAGGTGGGTGACGAAACGCTGGTAGCTGAGCGACTCTTCGTCATACTCAAGCTGCAGCTGATACTTCACCAGCTGCAGGATCTCCTGCATCACCCGCGTCACGTGCATCACCTCCGGCATTTCGCTGTTCAGCTGCGCGGTAACCAGATGCAGCGCGATAAAACCGGCCTCATCCTCCCCCAGTTCGACGTTAAGGCGTCTGGCGATAATGGCACGCGCCTCCTGCCCTAACTGAAACTCCTTCGGATACAGCCGTTTAATATCCCACAGCAGCACGTTTTTGATGGCCAACCCGTTCTTCTGCCGCTCAATCGCAAAGTAGCAGTGATCGGTGAGGGTGATATACAAGCTCTCCTGCAGCTTGCCCAGCCGCTGCGCCGCCAGCCCGATGATGCGGTCGCAGGTGGTCATCACCTCCAGCGGAATTTGACTCAGCAGTTCTCCAAGCCGACGCACCAGTTCATCGCTTTGTAACGCAAACACCTTTTCAACCCGCGCGGTATCCAGCGCTTCACCGACGCGCTTCTGAAAGGCCAGCCCACGGCCCATCACCACCTGTTCGCGCCCGCGCTCATCCTGAACAACCACCACGTTATTATTGAGTATCTTGGCGATTTTCATCTGAACCCCAGAAACAAAAAAACCTGACCTCCGGCAGATGCCAGAAAATCAGGTTTTGCCTGCCTAAGCAGTAACAATCCAGTTCTGGCACTCTAACAGTTTCATTCGTAGCCTCAATGCGTCACGCGTCAGAAACGTGACGCGGATCGAACTTGCTACGGTGATATCAGAAGGTCACCACCGTTTTCAGCTCGGTGACCCAGGCATCCTGGGTGCGGCTGACCCCGCCGGGATGGTGCCAGTACTGAATGCCCGGCTGCAGTTCAAGCCATGACACCGGACGAAAGCGGTAGTAAAACTCGCCGTTCAGGGAATGGCCCGGCACCGGGTGATATGCAGGATTGTTGTAATCGCTCACGCCGCTCAGGCTGTTCAGGTAACGCTGGTTGCGGGCGTACTGGCTGCTCATATCAATCCAGGTTAAGCCAAAGCCAATCCAGTCTTCCGGTCGCGCATCAAACAGCCCGCGGTAGCGCAGCGAGGCGGCATAAACCTGATGCATGTAGTTAGTGCGCTGATCCGCAAGGCTCATGCTGAACGAGGTGCTCAACCCGCGATTCGGGTCGTCCTGATGCTGCGTAAGCTGCTGGTTCAGCCCGGCGTACATGAACCAGGTCCGGCTGTGGGTATCGAATCCGTCCGGGTCCGTCGCGCCCGCCCCGCCGGATTTGCCGCGATAGAGATCGGTTTGCGGCGCGTTGGTAAACACCACGCCCAGGTTGTACGCGCCCGGCAGGCCGTTAATCAGCGGACGCGCTTCGATTTCAACCGGCAGTAAGACCCCTTTGCTGCCCTTCGTCGACCAGCTCCAGGCATGGCTGCGGCTGGCGGCCTGCGGATTCTGCTCCATCACGCCGCCTTTTAAGGTCAGCGTCGGCGTGAGTTTATAGGCAAGCGTGGTGCCCCAGGTGTGCACGTTCCAGTTGTTCCAGGTCAGCGAGTTGGCTGACTTTCCGCCGCACTGGGACAGCAGCTGAAAATCACAGGGGATAATTTGATCGAAGGTTTGCACCTTGTTCATCATCCCGATGCGCCAGGTCAGACGCCGGTCGTCAAAGCTGCGGGCAAAGGTCAGCCAGCCCAGACGGGTAATCGACTGCCCGCCCCAGCTCTCCTGGGTCAGATCGTTGAAGTTGACGCGCGGGTCCTGCACGCGTTTGGTGGTGAGATCGTCATTGTGGTTGCGGTTGACGATGTTCCCCTCGATACGCGCGTCCGGGATACCGGTCCAGCGCTCCAGATCCTGGTTGAAGGTCAGCGCGAACTGATCAATATAGGCCACGTGGGAGTCGTGGTTATATCCGCCACCGCCGTTCCAGCCAATTTCATTCAGGTATCCGAGGTTATAGGTAAAACCGTTATCGTTAAGGATTTTACGTATGCCGAGCATTTCGCCCAGCACAGGCTCCGGCGGAGCTTCAAACCCTAATACCGTACCATTCCAGTCTTGCGCCATCGACAGCGGGGATATCGCCAATAAGGCGAACGCATAGAGTTTATTTTTATATGCCATGATAACAACCTGTGATTGAGTATTGAGTGCGTAACCGGCCGCAGGAAATTTTTCTATTTCCTGTCGCTATTTCTTTTTTTAAAAATCATTAAAAAGCGCTAAGCCAAATATCTCTCCTGCGTAAATGACAGGCAAAAAAAAACCTAAGCGCCCCACAGCGAAAATGCTGTGGAACGCTTAGGTTTTGCCTGTTAACCAGTCACAATCCTGCGTTGAAAACAGTGGCACCTTAACACCGTCGCGCCACGTTGAAAACCTGAACTGTTTTCTGTTTTAAAAAAGTGTGAGCAATTTAACGCTTATTATTTGGACTGAATCACCCGCGCAATATCAGTCGACGTCTGTAAAGTACGAATCTCCTGAAATAACTCCAGCGCTTCCTCGTACTCTTTGCGTAAATAACTCAGCCACTGCTTAATACGCGCGACGTGATACAAACCGGTGTCGCCCTGCTTTTCCAGACGGCTGTATTTTTGCAGCAGCGTGACGACATCTGCCCACGGCATACGCGGTTCGTTATATTTCACCACCCGGCTGAGGTTAGGCACATTCAGCGCGCCGCGGCCGATCATTACCGCATCGCAGCCGGTGGCCTGCAGACAGGCCTGCGCGCTCTCGTAGTCCCAGATTTCGCCGTTTGCGATCACCGGAATGGAGAGGCGTTTGCGGATCTCACCGATCGCCTGCCAGTTTATGCGATCGGCTTTGTAGCCATCTTCTTTAGTGCGGCCATGCACCACCAGCTCGGTGGCCCCGGCCAGCTGCACCGCATCGGCGATCTCGAACTGTCGGGCATCGCTGTCCCATCCCAGCCGCACCTTTACCGTCACCGGCAAATGCGCGGGCACGGCCTCGCGCATGGCTTTCGCGCCGCGGTAAATCAGCTCAGGATCTTTCAGCAACGTCGCCCCGCCGCCGCTGCCGTTCACCAGCTTCGACGGACAGCCGCAGTTGAGATCTACCCCGTAAGAGCCCAGCTCAACCGCGCGGGCGGCGTTTTCCGCCAGCCATTCAGGGTACTGCCCGAGGAGCTGAATCCGCACCAGCGTGCCGGAAGAGGTTCGGCTCTGGTTGTGCAGCTCGGGGCAAAGCCGGAAGAAGGATTTTACCGGCAACAGCATATCGACCACGCGCAAAAACTCCGTCACGCAGAGATCGTAGTCGTTCACCTCGGTCAGAAGCTCGCGCACGAGGGAGTCGAGCACGCCTTCCATTGGGGCCAGTAAAACACGCATAGCAGTACCTGTGAAAAAAGACGCGCTATAGTAGCCGCTCTCTATATCGCTGGGAAGCGCTTCTGTTCAGGCAGAAAGTCACCCGGCGTTGCCCCAACAATGGCGCGAAACGCCGCCGCAAATGCCGCCGGGCCGGAAAACCCCAGCATCCAGGCCACCTGCTTAACCGGGTATCCGTTGGCGAGGAGATCCAGCGAGGCACAAATCCTTGCGCGCTGTCGCCAGGCCCGGAAGCTAAAGCCGGTATCGTTGATAAACGCACGTGAAAATGTGCGTTCTGACATCGCGGCCCGTTCCGCCAGCCTTTCCAGAGAGAGATCCCAGAGATTGTTGGCAATGAGGTCACAGGCCACGCGATGTAAGCGCTCATCCACGGGCATCGGCAGTTCGACTGAAATCTGCTGCGTCTCGCTGAGGATGTCGAGCAGCAAAACGGCCATGCTGCGCTGGCTTGCCGGCCGGTATTCCGCGCTGAACAGCCCGGCAATCAGCTCTTTGAACAACGCTGTGGCCATAATCACGTGAACCTCGTCTTTCCGCTTAAAAGGTTCGCATTGCGAAATCAGTGCCGGGCTAAACCAGACCGCGCGAAGCTCCGTTGCGGATAACACGCTGTAGGTATGCTCCTGAAAGGGAGGGATCCACAGCGCGCGCTGCGGCGGTATGACCCAGCGTTTGCTGCCGGTTTCGACCAGCATGACTCCTTTGATGGCAAACAAAAGTTGTCCCTGCGAATGCTGGTGAGGCGGATCGATTTCGCCGCGCGTATAGCGAATTGCCCCTCTTGACCATCCGATAGCATCGTCGTGAATTGGCGTTTTATCGATAACGGTTGGCATTTCACATTCCTCCCTTCCTCTTATGATGCTGCTTGTACACGTAACCAGAGAGAGACGCAATGCACATCCATTTTATCATTCATGAACATTTCGAGGCGCCAGGCGCCTATGAAATCTGGGGGAAAAGTCGCGGCTGCAGTCTGAGCTACACCAGAGTGTATCAGGGCGATCCGTTACCTGAGGAGCTGGGGGGCACAGACATGCTTATCATCATGGGAGGCCCGCAGTCCCCCGCCACCACGCGTGAGGAATGCCCCTGGTTTGATGCACAGGCGGAAAAGGCACTCATCAGCCGCGCGATAGAGGCAGGTAAAACGGTGATAGGCGTTTGTCTGGGCTCACAGCTTATCGGCGAAGCGCTGGGCGCCGCGTTTTGCCACAGCCCGGAAAAAGAGATCGGCAAATTTCCCGTCAGGCTCACAGATGCAGGCAAGGCGAACCCGCTGTTTGAGGGCTTTGGCAGCGTGCTGAACGTCGGTCACTGGCATAACGACATGCCTGGGTTGACGCCGCAGGCTAAGGTTCTGGCTTACAGCGAGGGCTGTCCCCGCCAGATCGTGCAGTACAGCGAACGGGTTTACGGTTTCCAGTGCCATATGGAGCTAACGCCGGAGGTGGTAGAGTTGCTGATTGAGCATTCGCAGAATGACCTCCGCCGTGCGGGTGAATTCCGTTTTGTCGAAACGGCGGAAAAACTCCGCTCGCATGATTATCGCGAAATGAACCAGGTGCTGTTTTCTTTTCTCGATAAACTGACCGCCTGACGCTGATGCCTTCTCTGGCGCGTTACTTCGCCAGCGCAATCCCTTTCCTCTAAACTGTAGCCTGCACCAGTAAGGTGATACCGGACGTTCCATTCCGGAATGTCTGGTATGCTCAAAATTCATGATGTGATCCGTGGCACATTTTTAGGTTTAATTGTATGATGAATGCGTTTCAGCAAGGACTATCACCATGAGCAAATCATTGAACATTATCTGGCAATATCTGCGCGCATTCGTCCTGATTTACGCCTGCCTGTATGCCGGGATTTTCATCGCGTCGCTGCTGCCCATCACCATTCCCGGCAGCATTATCGGCATGCTGATCCTCTTCGTGTTGCTGGCGCTGCAAATCCTGCCTGCAAAGTGGGTCAATCCCGGCTGCTTCGTCCTCATTCGCTATATGGCGCTGCTTTTCGTGCCTATCGGCGTCGGGGTCATGCAGTATTTTGATTTGCTCAAAGCCCAGTTCGGCCCGATTGTTGTTTCCTGCGCGGTGAGTACGCTGGTGGTTTTCCTGGTGGTGAGCTGGAGTTCACATCTGGTGCATGGCGAACGTAACGTGATTGGGGAGAAAACAAAAAAATGATGGACAATATCTGGTGGTCCCTGCCGCTCACCCTTGCAGTCTTTTTCGCCGCACGTAAGCTTGCCGCGCGTTTCAAAATGCCCTTGCTGAACCCCCTGCTGGTGGCGATGGTGGTGATTATTCCGTTCCTGCTGCTCACCGGCATCCCTTACGAACGCTACTTTGCCGGCAGCAAAATCTTAAACGACCTGCTGCAGCCCGCCGTCGTGGCGCTGGCGTTTCCTTTATATGAGCAGCTGCACCAGATCCGCGCCCGCTGGAAATCCATCATTACCATCTGTTTTGTGGGCAGCCTGGTGGCAATGATCACCGGCACGTCGGTGGCGCTGCTGATGGGTGCTTCCCCACAGATTGCGGCGTCAATCCTGCCTAAATCGGTGACCACGCCTATCGCGATGGCGGTTGGGGGCAGCCTCGGCGGCATTCCGGCCATCAGCGCGATGTGCGTCATTTTCGTCGGTATTCTCGGCGCGGTGTTTGGCCACACCCTGCTGAACGCGATGCGTATTCATACTAAGGCGGCACGGGGGCTCTCGATGGGCACCGCCTCGCACGCGCTGGGCACTGCCCGCTGCGCGGAGCTGGATTATCAGGAAGGGGCGTTTAGCTCCCTGGCGCTGGTGATCTGCGGGATTATTACCTCCCTGCTGGCCCCGTTCATTTTCCCGCTGATTCTGGTAGTGATGGGCTAAAATTTGCGATGCGTCGCGCAAATTTCATTTTGATTTCATAAGTTGCATACATAATGAGAAGTGGATCACATATAAAGCCCTGACGGCTCCGTAAACTACCGATCCATTAACCTTTATGAGGCAAACGCCATGCACCCACGTTTTCAAGCTGCTTTCGCCCAGCTTGCAGAGAATTTGCAGTCAGCCCTTGCTCCCGTTCTGGCAGATGCGCACTTCCCCGCCCTGCTGACCGCGGAGCAGGTCACGATGCTGAAACAGGCAACGGGACTGGACGAAGACGCGCTGGCTTTCGCACTGCTTCCTCTGGCTGCCGCCTGCGCGCGGGCCGATCTCTCCCACTTCAACGTCGGGGCCATTGCGCGCGGCGTCAGCGGCACCTGGTACTTCGGCGGCAACATGGAGTTCCTGGGCGCAACCATGCAGCAAACCGTTCACGCCGAGCAGAGCGCAATCAGCCACGCCTGGCTGCGCGGTGAAAAAGCGCTGAGCGCCATTACCGTGAACTACACCCCCTGCGGCCACTGCCGTCAGTTTATGAACGAGCTGAACAGCGGGCTGCAGCTGCGCATCAACCTGCCGGGTCGCGCGCCGCACACGCTGGCGGATTACCTGCCTGATGCGTTTGGCCCGAAAGATCTGGAGATCAAAACCCTGCTGATGGACGAGCAGAACCACGGTTTCGCCCTGTCCGGCGATGACCTGAGCCAGGCGGCGATTACCGCCGCCAACAAGAGCCACACGCCGTACAGCAAATCCCCAAGCGGCGTGGCGCTGCAGTGCCGCGATGGCCGAATCTTCACCGGCAGCTATGCGGAAAACGCCGCGTTTAACCCAACGCTGCCGCCGCTGCAGGGCGCACTTAACCTGCTGAGCCTGAACGGCTATGACTATCCGGACATTCAGCGCGCCATTCTGGCCGAGATTGCCGATGCGCCGCTGATCCAGTGGGATGCCACCGCCGCAACGCTCAAAGCGTTAGGCTGTACGACAATTGACCGCGTACTGCTGGCGTAATCCTTCCGGCGGGCAGAAATGCCCGCCAGTTTGTTGAAAAACCCCTCAGTTGAGTCGCTGTTTCTTGCGCTAACCAGGCGGGTAAAGTAGCCTGAGTTAAATTTCACCTTCGGTACGAGCCATCTGCATGTTAAAGCGCGTTTTTTACAGCCTGTCTGTCCTGGTCGGCATACTGCTGTTGATCGTGCTCGGCCTCGACCGGTGGATGAGCTGGAAAACCGCCCCCTACATCTTTGACGACCTGCAGGACCTGCCCTATCGTCAGGTTGGCGTGGTGCTCGGCACCGCCAAGTATTACCGCACCGGCGTCATCAACCAGTATTACCGTTACCGCATTCAGGGCGCGCTGAACGCCTACAACAGCGGCAAGGTGAACTACCTGCTGCTGAGCGGCGATAACGCCCTGCAAAGCTATAACGAACCGGTGACGATGCGTAAGGACCTGATTGCCGCGGGCGTGGATCCTGCCGATATCGTGCTCGACTATGCGGGCTTCCGCACCCTGGACTCCATCGTCCGCACGCGCAAGGTCTTCGACACCAACGACTTCATCATCATCACCCAGCGCTTCCACTGCGAGCGCGCGCTGTTTATCGCCCTGCACATGGGCATTCAGGCGCAGTGCTACGCGGTGCCGTCACCAAAAGATATGCTGAGCGTGCGCGTCCGCGAGTTCGGCGCCCGCTTTGGTGCCCTGGCCGATCTGTATATCTTTAAGCGCGAACCGCGCTTTTTAGGCCCGCTGGTGCCGATTCCGGCGATGCACGAAGTGCCGGAAGACGCGCAGGGTTATCCTGCCGTCACGCCCGAGCAGCTGCTGGATATGCAGAAAAAAGAGAAATAACGGGACCGCCTTTATACTTTATTTACGCCGGGCCTGACGCTTTTTATCTCCCCTTTACGTCGGCTCTTTTAAGCTGAGTTCACTGCCGCTACGGCTTCATTGAAGAATGACTATGAACTCGATAATGAATGCGTTTTTCCTCAAAAGTCTCCGTCCGTACTTTAACTTTCCCGGCCTATCACTCCCTGGCGCACTTAATTCTGGTCTCTGGCTGGATGAAAAAATTGACGCCCTGCAGCACAACGTTGCCGTGGAAGTGGCCGATTATCTGGAACGTTACCCGCAAACGAAACATGTTGACGTTTACCTGAACGATATCAACGGCACGATGCGCGGCAAGCGCCTCTCGGTGGAGAGCATGCTGAGTCTGGAAAAAGGCTGTTATTTTCCGCTTTCCGTCTACTCAATGGATCAGAAGGGAAAAATCGCCGCCCCGCTTTGTGATGAACCCGATCGGCTGTGCGTCCCGGTCGCCGGCTCTTTGCGTCCCTGTCCGCAGGATCCGGAGCACACCGCGCAGATCCTGCTGACGATGAAAGACAGCGACGGTAACCCCTGCCCGCTTGAGCCGCGCGCGATACTGCAGAACGTCGTGGCCCGCTTCCACCAGCACGGCCTTTTCCCGGTCATTGCCCCGGAAATCGAGTTCTTTCTGACGGGACAGGGCGAACGCGATCCGCAAAATCAGGGCTGTTTTCATATGGATACCTCGTCGGCGCATGCGGCGCTGTTTGACGAGCTGGAACAGCTGGCGCACCTGCAGCGCATCCCGCTGTCAGGGGTCGTAGCGGAAGCCGAGTCCGGACAGTACGAATTAAACCTGAAGCACAGCCAGCGCGTCGTTGAGGTCTGTGATAACGTGCTGGCCCTGCGCCGCCTGACCCGCTATGTCGCTGAAAAGCACGGTCTTCAGGCCAACTTTATGGCTAAGCCTTTCAGCCAGCTGTCCGGCAGCGGTTTGCACATCCATTTCAGCCTGAACAACAGCCGTGGCGAAAATGTTTTTGCCTCGCCGGTGAACGCGCTGAGCAGCATGATGCGTTTGTGCATCGCGGGCCAGCTGGCGCTGATGCCCGCCTCCGTCGCCATTCTTGCGCCGGGGGTCAACGCGTTTCGTCGCCTGCGTAAAAACCTGACGGAACCCGTCTTTAACTCCTGGGGCTATAACACCCGCTCCGCCGCCTTGCGTATTCCCTGCTCGGATGACGGCAATCGTCGCATTGAGTACCGGCTGGCCGGGGC
Source organism: Enterobacter sp. fkY84-1 (assembly GCF_052974705.1). Classification (NCBI taxonomy): domain Bacteria; kingdom Pseudomonadati; phylum Pseudomonadota; class Gammaproteobacteria; order Enterobacterales; family Enterobacteriaceae; genus Enterobacter; species Enterobacter sp. fkY84-1. The sequence continues at coordinate 3,161,878 of NZ_CP169393.1, forward strand.
CGATGCGAATCCGTATCTGGCGGCGGCCACTATCCTGACTGGCATGCTGTACGGGCTGGAACATATCGACGAGGGGGATCTCCCTGAGCCGCAGCACGACCAACCCGAACTGCCGCTGTTCCAGCAGGAGGCGATTGAGGCCTTTGCCCGCTGTGAGTATCTCACCGACAGCCTGGGCGACGCCTTTTCCGAACAGTGGGTCGCCTGCAAGCTTTCTGAACTCGACTGGTTTGAGCGCATTGTGACGCAGGAGGAGTCCCATCTGGCATAGGGCATAAAAAAAGCCCGCTCGGTGAGCGGGCCGGGTATGGCGAGAAACGATTACTTCTTACGGGCGTACTTCAGTGAATCCAGCGCAACCGCGAAGATAATGATGGCGCCCTTGATGATGTACTGCCAGTACGGGTTCACGCCGATGTAGGTCAACCCGTAGTTGATGACGGTGAAGATGATCACACCGGTTACCACGCCGAGCACCGTCCCCACGCCGCCGCTGAAGGAGACGCCGCCCACCACGCAGGCTGCGATCGCATCCAGTTCGTACATGAAGCCAAGGTTGTTGGTTGCAGAGCCGATACGGCCCGCTTCCAGCATCCCGCCGAAGGCGTAGAACACCCCGGACAGGGCATAGATGATGAGCAGGTTCAGGGCAACGTTTACGCCGGAGACTTTCGCCGCTTCCGGGTTACCGCCGATAGCGAAGATGTTTTTGCCAAAGCGCGTTTTGTTCCACAGGATCCAGACGAAAGCGACCGCAATCAGCGCATAGAAGGTGATATACGACAAGCGGAAGCTACCGAGCGCGATAAACCCTTGCGTAAAGGTCGAGAAGCCGCTGTCAAAGCCCGAGATGGGCGAAGCACCGACGAAGTCGTAGTACAGGGAGTTGATACCGTAAACGATGATCATCGTACCCAGGGTGGTGATGAATGGCGTCACGTTCAGGTAGGCGATGATAATACCGTTGATCAGACCAATCACCGCACCGATGGCGCAGACAATCAGGATCACCACGAAAATCGGCATGGTGGCCATTTCCGGGAAGACCTTGTTGGCGTTTTCCATCGACTGCAGCAGGGTTGCCGCGATAACCGCCGCCAGACCTACCTGACGCCCCGCGGAGAGGTCCGTCCCCTGGGTCACGATCAGGCCCGCCACGCCCAGCGCAATGATAATACGCACGGAGGACTGGGTCAGAATGTTACTCAGGTTCAGCAGGCTTAAGAACGTAGGGTCCTGGAAAATGATGATTGCCAGCAAGACTAAAAGAACAACGTAAATACCGCCTTCTTTCAGGTAAGTGAGAAAACTTTTTTTATTTAACGCACTCATGAGGAGCCCCTGATCTTAAAGGTGCAAAGACGCAAGACGCAAAATTTCATTTTGCGTTGTCGTTTTGGTGTCAACAATACCGGCGACGAGACCATTGCTCATAACCAGAATACGGTCCGTGATCCCTAACAATTCCGGCATTTCGGAAGAAATAATAATGATCCCTTTATTCTTTTTCGCCAGCTCGGCAATCAGCTGATAAATTTCAAACTTCGCACCGACGTCAATACCGCGGGTCGGCTCATCCAGCATCAGAATTTCTGGCTGCGTTAATAACCAACGGCCAATAATCACTTTCTGCTGGTTACCGCCTGACAGCGAACCAATCTGGGTGCGGTGGCCTGGCGTTTTCACGCGCATGGAGTCAATCACCCATTGGGTATCGCTCTTCATGCGGGAATTATCCAGCAGCCCAACTTTGTTTTTGTAATTGCGAATGTTAGAGATTAACGAGTTAAAGTTAATATCCAGATAAGCATAAATACCGGTCGAACGACGCTCTTCCGTCACCAGCGCAAAACCATTATTAATGGCTTCGTTAGCGTTGTGGTTATTGATTTTCTTACCGTGCAGCGTAATGGTGCCTTCGGCTTTCTCACGAATGCCAAACAGGGTTTCCACGATATCGGTACGCTTTGCCCCCACCAGTCCGGCAATCCCCAGGATTTCACCCTTGTGCAGGTCGAAGGAGACATCGCGGATAGACGGCTGACGCAATGAGGTCAGATTACGCACTTCCAGAATCACTTCACCCGGCTTGTTTTCTTTGTCCGGGAAGCGCTGGTTCAGGGAACGGCCGACCATCATGGCGATGATCTTGTCCATGTCCAGCCCTTCCAGCGGCTGCGTGGCAATCCACTGTCCGTCGCGCAGGATGGTGATCTCATCGCACAGCTGGAAGATCTCTTCCATTTTGTGGGAGATGTACACAATGCCGCAGCCGCGATCTTTCAGCTTACGAATAATGGTAAAAAGGTGGTTAACCTCTTTTTCCGTTAATGACGATGTCGGTTCGTCCATGATGACGATTTTCGCATCATAGGAGAACGCTTTGGCAATTTCGATCATCTGCATCTGGGAGACGGATAATGTTCCCACGCGGGCGCGCGGATCGATATCAATATCCAGCTCGTCGAAAATCGCCTTGGTGTCGCGATACATTTTATCCTGATCGACAAAGACACCTTTGGTGGGATAACGCCCCAACCACATGTTATCCATGACTGAACGCTGCAGCACCAGGTTTAATTCCTGGTGAACCATCGAGATACCGTTTTCCAGTGCTTCTTTCGCTGAATGGAAATCGATCTCTTTCCCCTGAAAAAGAATGCTGCCAGAATCTTTTTGATAGATCCCAAAAAGACATTTTAATAATGTTGATTTACCCGCACCGTTCTCCCCCATTAAGGCATGAATAGAGTGAGGACGCACTTTTAAATTAACATTATCGAGTGCCTTAACGCCGGGAAATGACTTGTTGATACCGCTCATTTCCAACAGGTATTCACCGGATGACTGAGTTGTTGTGCTGACCATAATTATACCTTGTTGGCCTCGCATATCGCGTTATAAAAGGGCGCAACGAATTGCGCCCAGTGGAGACAAGTTAACTCTTTTATTTACCGATAAACTCAGCCAGGTTGGACTGGTCTACGCCCACGTAAGGTACGCGAACGATTTTGTTGTCAATTTTCCAGTTGGTGCCGTCTGCCGCACCTTTGCCATCGGCCAGGTTTTTCGCCAGGTCGAAGGTGGCTTTCGCCTGGTTGTTGGCATCGTTCAGCACGGTACCGGCCATCGCACCGGATTTAACCAGCGCCAGCGCTTCTGGCAGCGCATCCACGCCGAATACCGGGATAGAGGATTTGTTGTGTGCTTTCAGCGCTTCTACCGCCCCCATTGCCATCGCATCGTTGTTGGCGATAACCACTTCGATTTTGTTGGCGTTAGGGCCGGACAGCCACGCGTCCATCTTATCTTTCGCCTGAGCGGTATCCCACATCGCGGTATCTAACGCCAGCTGCTGGGTTTTCAGGCCCTTGTCGTTCAGCTCTTTGATAACGTATGTGGTACGCGCTTCAGCATCCGGGTGGCCAGGTTCGCCTTTCAGCAACACGAACTGAATCTGACCGTCTTTGTTCAGGTCCCAGTTCGGGTTCGCCGCCCAGTGTTTCGCGATCAGATCGCCCTGAATAATACCGGACTCTTTGGAGTCGGTGCCGACGTAATACGCTTTATCGTAGCTATCCAGCGCCTTACGGGAAGGTTCTTTGTTGAAGAAGACGATCGGCACGTTCTGGCCGCGCGCTTTTTCAATAACCGTGCCTGCTGCAGCCGGGTCAACCAGGTTGATGGCCAGGGCTTTCACGCCTTTCGCCAGCAGAACGTCGATCTGGTCGTTCTGTTTGGACTGGTCATTCTGGGAGTCGTTCATCAGCAGCTGAACGTCTGGCGCTGCTTTCGCATCTTTCTCAATCGCTTTACGCACAACAGACATGAAGTTGTCGTCGTATTTATAGATGGTCACACCAATACGGGTATCCGCAGCGTGCGCTGCTGCACCAAAAAGCATGCTTGCCATTACAGCAGACAGGGTCAACACCTTCTTATTCATGGTATCTCCGGTTTTTTTTATGCAGGGTAGTTCTTGTGAATAACGAGCGGCGGGCAGATGTTAATAAAACGTTACTGACAGCCGAGGTTCACTTATAAAATTTCTCTCTTCCGTGTTCGGTAACGCTCCAGAAATGCGTTTTATTCGTTGTTTGCGGCACATTGGCTATAGTGAAAGTGAATAATCACTGTTACATAGCGTTTCAGCCCCTAAAACGCTGACATCATAGTCAGCGCCTTGTTAAGATACTGTGAATTTACTCACAGATTGAAAACGGTTACATCACCACATGTAATCAGTTAGTGATCGGAACCACAGTTTGCCGGGCCGCGACGGAGTGGCGACGCACTAAAGTCGGCATGAAACAGTGTGTTGCCCCCGGATCCAGCATGCCAGCAGCCCCCTGTAACGCCAGCTCAGTCGCCAGTTTCGCCATAGAGGCAATCGGGTAACGCACGGTTGTCAGCTGCGGGTCGGTGTAACGGGCAATCGGGATATCATCAAAACCAATGAGTGATAAATGCTGTGGCACCGCAATGCCGTTATCCTTCAGCGCCGTCAGGGCGCCGGCCGCCATGCTGTCGTTATAGGCAAACACCGCAGACAGCTGCAGATTGCGGCCCAGCAGCTCTACCATCGCCGCTTCACCGCCCTGCATGTCCGGCGTGCCGGTCCCCACCCAGCTTTCGGATGGCGTAATGCCGTGCTCTTTCAGGGCGTTTTGCCACCCTTCGCGCCGCAGTTCGTCATCTTCAATCTGATGGCTGGAGGCCAGATAACCGATCCGCTGATGTCCATTGTTGATGAGCATTTTCGTGGCCATCATGGCGCCGCTAACGTTATCCAGCCCGACGCAGCGGTGGGCATAGCCGGGGACGATGCGGTTGATCAGCACCATACCCGGGATCTGCTCCATCAATCCGGTTAGCTCTTCATCGCTCAAGGCTTTTGAATGGACAATCAAGGCGTTACAGCGCTGGCGGATCAGCACTTCAATGGCATGACGTTCTTTTTCCGCCTCATGATAGCTATTGCCGATCAGGACATATTTCTGATGCTGCTGGGCGACCATATCGACCGCTTTCACCAGGGCGCCGAAAAAGGCATCTGAGACATCCATTACCACCACGCCGATGGTGTCGCTGACCTGCGTCGCAAGCGCCTGGGCATTGGCATTTGGCCGGTACCCGAGCTGAGTCACGGCCTTCATTACGGTTTCACGGGTTTCAGGGCTGACCAGCGCGCTATTGTTGAGCACGCGTGAGACGGTAGCCACAGAAACGCCCGCCTGACGGGCGACGTCACGAATGGTGATCATATTCACCATCCTTCAAAGGATTGCAGCAACTCACAGACACCCCCTGTGTTTAGCAAGGTGGCTATTTTGGCAGCGAGAGAAAGGGGACTACGTGAAGAAGCTCACAGTCATGAAAACGCTTACATCCGTTTTGTTAATGATTGTGATCCAGATCGTTATCTGGATGTATTTTTCAATGATATCCCTGAAGCACGTGCGGTTAACTGACGCCATACCCACTCCAGCGGTCCCTGGCGGAAATAGCGTAGCCAGAGCACAGAAAACGCCAGGTTTACTGCCCAGACCGGAATAACAAACGCCAGCAGCGTAAGGCGGTCGAATTTCATAAACAGGCCAAAGCGATAGAAAAGCGTGGTGCAGATCAGCGTTTGCAGGAGGTAATTGCTTAACGCCATGCGGCCCACGCAGGCGATAGCGCTAACCATCCACAGACGAGAAAGCGAGGGCCAGAAGCCGTAGATCAGCGCCGCGTAGCCGATGGTCTGAAACGGCGCGCTCAGTTCACGCGGCACCTGGAGCAGGAACGCGCACCAGCGGTAATCCCAGTGGATGTGCCACTGCACCATCACCGCCGGGAGATTAATCAGCACGCCGAGCAGCACCAGACCGGCGCCGGTGCGACGATAGTGACGCAGGCTGAATTCCCCTTTCAGCCAGCCGGTGCGCATCAGTGACGCGCCCATCAGCATCATGCCCGCCAGCTGCCAGCCGTATTGCGCGCCCAGCGCAAGGAGGTTGTCCCCCAGCATATCCGCGCGGTTGCTTATCGCTTCCGTACCGCCTTTCAGCTTCCAGAACTGCTCGTACTGCAGGTTAGCGGCATCCGGGATCCAGGCACGATTTGTCGTCTCCCCGGAGATCATCCCCAGCAGCAGCAGTACCCCAAGCCCCATGACATAGAGCATCACGCCGGTGTTGAACAGGCTTTTAACGCTGTGCGCATCGCGAATGAGGCGCCAGCAGATGAGCCCGACTAACCCATACGCGAGAAGAATATCGCCGTCCCAGAAGAACAGGCCATGGATAAAGCCGAGGATAACCAGCAGCGTCAGGCGCGACTGGATCCAGCGCGTGCCGCGTTTGAGGAGAAGCTGCAGGCCTGCGCCAAACAGCAGGGCGAAGAGCGTGAGGAATTTGACCTGCGCAAAGAGATCGAGGATTGCCCAGGTCCAGGCATCACTGCGGGTGATGTCGCCATACCACGCGGGATTGAGATACGCCGCCTTCGGCAAACCGAAGGCGGTAATATTAAGCAGCAGGATACCGAGAATGGCGACGCCGCGAACAAAATCGAGCGTGACGTTTCGCTCCATGGTCCCTGCCCTGTCAGACTTAGTTGTGGTGACGTACGGCGCGCAGGAACTCCTGGCGGGTATTCTGGCTCGATTTAAACAGACCGCCCAGCGAGGTTGTGGTGGTCGCACTGGTGGCATCGCGCACGCCGCGCGCTTTCACGCAGTAGTGAACCGCGTCGATAGAGACGGCCACGTTATTGGTGCCCAGCAGCGTTTGCAGCGCGGTCAGGATCTGCTGGGTCAGGCGCTCCTGCACCTGCGGACGCTGAGCGAAGAACTGCACGATGCGGTTGATCTTCGACAGGCCAATCACCGTATCTTTGGGGATATACGCCACGGTTGCTTTACCGTCGATGGTCACGAAATGGTGTTCGCAGGTGCTGGTCAACGTGATATCGCGGACCGTCACCATCTCATCCACTTTCATCTTGTTTTCAATGACGGTGATTTTCGGGAAGTTGGCGTAATCCAGGCCGGAGAAAATTTCGTCGACGTACATTTTCGCGATGCGGTGCGGCGTCTCCATCAGACTGTCGTCACTCAGATCGAGATTCAGCAGCTCCATGATGTCGGTCATATGGCCGGCAATCAGACGCTTGCGGGTTTCATTGTCCAAATCCTGTACGGGCGGACGCAGTGGCGTTTCAAGACCGCGCGCAACCAGGGCTTCGTGGACCAGGGCAGCTTCTTTACTGAGTGATGACATTTTGTTCTCCTGCAGGTGTGGCGTCTTTTGCCCTCGTTGTGGCAAAAGTATGCGTTCATTGTGCGTGAGGCGGCGCACATAATCCAGTATTCACGACGATAATTATTGCGATTGCTGTTGCCTTTCAGCGTGACGATTCCAGACAAGCGCTCCTCCAACGAACAGCGCAATGCCCGCCAGCCCCAGCGCGGGCTCCAGCCGGTGGGTAAGCCAGGTTGATAACGCCGAGGTGACCGGACCAATCAACTGCCCAATCGCATACCCGGTGGTGAGCAGGCCTGCCATATAACGCGTGTGGTTTGGCGCCAGCTCGCGGCCGTATAAAAGAGAGAGCTGCACGGCACACAAAAAGCCGCCGCCCACCAGCAGCCCGCCCGTCAGCAACCCGCCAATCCCCGGCAGCAGCCAGGCCGCCAGCACGCCTGCGCCCTGTAACCACAGTACGATCGCCAGCCTGCGGTTAGCCGTTGAGGTATGGCGTAACAGAATACTGAGCCCAATGCCCACCACGGCAGCGAGACCAAAAATCGGCCAGACAAACTGGGCAAACAGGCTGCCGGGAAAACGCACGGCCGCCATTTGCGACAGGAAGGTCGCCGGGAGGATATAGCCAAACCCGGCCAGGCTGTAGCTCCAGACCAGACGCGTTAAATCCGCCGTCAGCACCAGCGGCTCCGGCGCGGAGCCGGGTCGATGGAGCTGCCCGGATCGCGGCAGGTAGCGCGCCACCAGCGCAATCAGCACCAGCGCGAGCACGCCGTAGATTTGCCATGCCGCCCCGGCCGACAGGGACTTCGCCTGAATATAGACGGCGAGCAGCCCGCTCAGGGCAATGCCCGCCCCCGGTCCGGCAAACACCGCAGCGCTCAGGCCCGGTTTACCCTGCTGTCCCAGCCGTTCGTTGGTCCAGGCGGCAATGAGTACCATCGACCAGCCGCTCATGCAGCCAATCACGAAGCGCAGCAGGCCGTGCACGACGGCGTTATCCGCTGCCGCGGAGAGCAGCGTCAGCGCCACCGCGCCGGTGATGCCCAGCCAGAGGCGCGTTTCAACGAAGCGGTGCGCACGCATCGCATCCCACGCACCCACCAGATAGCCCAGATAATTCATCGCCGCCACCAGACCCGCGCTGGTCAGCGTAAGCTGTCCGGCAGCAATCATCAGCGGTACCTGAGGCGTAAAGGCAAAGCGCCCTATCCCCATCGCCACCACCAGAACGACAAACCCACTGAGCGCAATACGCAGCGCCATGACCGCTCCAATTGTTAAAGAAAAGTAAATTTATGATGCAGCATCTCGCCGCCTGGCGAAAGTGAAAGTTACTCACAGGTCAATGAAAAGGCTGTATTATGGGTTTTATGAATACGTATTCTCATTAAGGAGCCCTGCATGGAACTGCTCGAAGAGCACCGTTGTTTTGAAGGTCGACAGCAGCGCTGGCGGCACGACTCCACCTCTCTGAACTGTGCAATGACGTTCAGCATTTTCCTGCCGCCGACGGAAAACCCGCCGGTTTTGTTCTGGCTTTCCGGCCTGACCTGTAACGACGAAAACTTCACCACCAAAGCGGGCGCGCAGCGTATTGCCGCCGAGCTGGGCATTGCGCTGGTGATGCCAGACACCAGCCCGCGTGGCGACGATGTGGCCGACGATGCCGGATACGACCTGGGCAAAGGCGCCGGGTTTTATCTCAATGCGACCGAGCAGCCCTGGGCGCGCCACTACCGCATGTATGATTACCTTCGCGATGAACTTCCTGCGCTGGTGCAGTCGCAGTTTGCGGTTGGCGAGCGCTGCGCGATCAGCGGCCACTCAATGGGCGGACACGGGGCGCTCATCATGGCGCTGAAAAATCCGGGGAAATACGTCAGCGTGTCGGCATTTGCGCCAATTGTGAACCCAACACAGGTGCCGTGGGGGCAGAAAGCCTTCACACACTATCTGGGTGAGGATGCGGAAAAATGGCAGGCATGGGACAGCTGCGCGCTGATGCTGGCCAGCAAAGCTGAAGAAGCCATTCCTACCCTTATCGATCAGGGTGATGCGGACCAGTTCCTCGCCGGACAGCTGCAGCCTGCGGTGCTGGCAGAAGCGGCACGCCAGAAAGACTGGCCGCTGACGCTGCGCATTCAGCCGGGATACGATCACAGCTATTACTTCATTGCGTCCTTTATTGAGGATCATCTCCGCTTCCATGCGGAGCATTTATTTGCATAAGCGCTGCCTGTTTTGCCCGGTGGCGCTTCGCTTACCGGGCCTACGGGCCTGTGCCCTTATGTAGGCCGGGTAAGGCGCAGCCGCCACCCGGCACATTACCCCATCAGAACTTATAATCCACACCGACAAAGTAGCGACGGCCATCTTCCGTGTAGCTGTAATCGTCGCGGCTCAGATCTTTGTCCAGCAGGTTCTGCACGCCCGCGCGCAGCTTCACGCTTTTGGTTGCCTGCCATGCGGCGCCGGTATTCCAGATAACATAGCCACCCGGCGTTGGGTCGCTGCTGGTCAGCGCGCGTTTCTCACCGGTGTAGTTGCCCTGAACATAGAACGACCAGTCCTGCGTCGCCTTCCAGTCAACGGTCCCGTTGGCGGTGTGGAACGGCAGATCGGACAGCGGTTTGTTGCCGCCGTTGCTGATATCACGACCGTCGTTGTAGGTGTAGTTCAGCGTCACTTTCCAGTCGTCCGCCAATGGGAATTTCAGCTCGGTCTCCACCCCGCGGATGCGCGCCTTGTTGACGTTGTAGTAGCGGAATATCGGTTCACCGTCCGCATTCAGGCCAACGTAGTTAGGGTAGCTCTGCGCCTGCTTCGCATTGGCCGTACGGCTGAGGCTGATGCGGTCATCGACGTTATTCTGGAAGGTGGTCACGCTGGCCTGCACGCCCTCTAACCAGCCCTCTTCCCCGCTGTAGTACAGACCAAATTCGAAGCTCTCGCTGGTTTCCGGCTTCAGATCCGGGTTACCGACAATCTCACAGGCACCGCGGCACGAGCCGGTGACCCAGTCCGGGCTCAGCTGCAGCAGTGACGGCGCTTTAAACGCGGTCGCCCAGCCCCCTTTCACCGTGACGGTATCGGTCGCGTTGTAGACCAGATAGGCGCGCGGGCTCCAGTGGTCGCCGTAGGTATCATGGTCGTCCATACGGATGCCGGTGGTCAGCGCCAGAGGTTCAAAAATCCGCCACTCATCCTCCAGGAACAGGGCATACTGGCTTGTCGACGTACTGCTGCTGGAGCCGCCCGTCAGGTTGACCGGATCCTTCAGCTTATCGTGACGCCATTCGCCGCCGAAGGTCATCAGCTGGTTGACGTCGCCCAGCGGCAGCACGTATTTCCCGTCTACCGCGTTGCTCTCGGAGGTGATCGGATTGCTGTTGCCCGGGTTTTTGTTATCCACCTTCTCGCCGTAAACCTTCAGCTCGCTGTTGCCGACGCCCCAGCGGCCGTTGTGGCTGAGAGAGTAGTTCTGACGCTCAAGGCGGTTTTTGTCGAGGGAATCCGAGTCACGATCCTGACGGTCGAAACCGTAGCCCGCCGTAAAGTCGTGATTTTCAGACGGCGTCCAGGCGAACTCCACATTCGCATCGCGGCTGGTGAAGCCTTCAATGCGCGGTGTTTCACCGCTCGCCGTGGTAGAAGATTTCTGCTGACCGTCTTTCTCACGCTTTGCGAGGCTACCGTAGGCTTTCAGCCCCAGCAGGCCGTCCACCAGCGGACCGCTGGTATAGAACTGGCCGTCGTACGTATCACCACGATCGCGATGTTCCTGAATTGTGGAATCAGCGCTCAGGGTGCCCGTCCATTTCTGGCCGATTTTTTTGGTGATAATGTTCACCACGCCGCCCAGCGCATCGGAGCCATAAAGCGAGGACATCGGCCCACGCACCACTTCTATTCGTTCGATGGCGTCAACCGGCACCCAGTTGAGGTCGAAATCATTATGGCGGAACACTGCGTTACGGGAATTGACGCGCTTGCCGTCGATCAGGATCAGCGTGTAGCTGCTGTCCAGCCCGCGAATACTTACCCCTTTACGGTTGTCCCCTTCGCTCGTGAGCTGCACGCCCGGCACATCCCGTAACACATCTTTCAGATTTTGAACGGGTTTGCGCTGCAAATCTTCCTGGGTAATCACGCTGATGCTTGCCGGTGCGTCTTTCAGGTTTTGCTCGGTCGCGGAAGCCGTAACAACCATTGTGTCGCCGGATTCCGCTGCGATAACAGGCAGGGCCAGGGACATTGCGGACGCACAAAGTCCTCCCCTGACGAAGGGATTCAACCTAAACATTCCATATCTCCATGAGGTAAATACAACTCAATCAAATCATCATTGCTCACAGCGTCTTCCTTGCCGCCCACATCTCCGGTGGGTCGGTGACACGCTTATTTTTGATAACGATAAAGCAAACGATAATTATTATCAATTAAATTGTTAAGAACTATATCTTTGTTACAGGGGGCGGAAATAAAAAAGCCCGCTCAAACGAGCGGGCTAAAGAGAGAGGAAGTGCGATTATTGTTTAAATCGTTCCGGGAATTCCATTTCACTGTAGCGAACGAAGTGTGTTCCTTTCGTCAGCTTGTAACCAAACCAGATGACGAGGAACAGCGGAATACCAATGTAGGTTGCCGTGACGGCGCCCCAGTCAATGGTGTCCGCCAGGAACGCTTCATAGTTCTGTCCCAGCGTAATAATCAGGCACAGAATGAAGGCGAAAATGGGACCCAGCGGGAAGAACCCTGAGCGATACGGCAGCTGGTTAACGTCATAACCCTGTTTGACGTAGCCACGGCGGAAACGATAGTGGCTAATGGCAATCCCCAGCCAGGCAATAAAGCCCGTCATCCCGGAGGTGTTAAGCAGCCACAGGTACACCGTCTGGTTGCCAAACATAGAGGTCAGGAAGCACAGGCCGGCAATCACCGTTGTGGCGTACAGCGCGTTGCGCGGTACGCCGCCACGGGACAGCTTCGCGAAAATACGCGGCGCTTTACCGTCGCATGCCAGCGTGTAGAGCATACGGGTGGACGCGTACATTCCGGAGTTACCGGCAGAAAGTACGGCGGTCAGGATAACGGCGTTCATCACTGCTGCGGCTGAAAGCAGGCCGGCATGCTGGAAGACCAGCGTGAACGGGCTGACGCTAATGTCTTTGACGTCATTACGCAGCAGGCTTGGATCGGTGTACGGAATGATCAGGCTGATAATCAGGATCGCGAACACATAGAACAGCAGGATACGCCAGAAGACCTGACGAACCGCGCGCGGAATATTCTTCTCCGGGTTTTCTGACTCACCGGCAGCAATGCCAATCAGCTCGGTTCCCTGGAAGGAGAAGCCGACAATCATTGCCACGCCAATCATTGCCGACAGTCCACCGGCAAACGGCGCATCGCCTATTGTCCAGTTACTCCAGCCCGCAGGTTCAGCGCCTTTGAAAATACCAACGATCATCGCCACACCGACGACGATAAAGATGATGACGGTTGCCACTTTGATCAAAGAGAACCAGTATTCCGCTTCGCCGAAACCGCGCACGGAGATGTAGTTCAGCAGGAAGATGACGGCCAGGAACAGGGCGCTCCAGATCCAGCCCGGCGTATCCGGGAACCACCAGTTCATCACCAGCTGTGCGGCGACAAGGTCAACGGCGATGGTGACCGCCCAGTTGTACCAGTAGTTCCAGCCCAGCGCGAAGCCGAAGCCTTCTTCAACGTATTTTTGACCATAGGTCGAGAACGAACCGGATACCGGCATGTACGCGGCCAGTTCGCCGAGACTGGTCATCAGGAAGTACACCATCAGGCCAATCAGGATATAAGAGAAAAGTGCCCCACCCGGGCCGGCTGCCGAAATCGTTGCGCCAGAGGCAACGAAAAGACCTGTACCGATGGAGCCGCCAATGGCGATCATCGTCAGGTGACGCGCCTTGAGTTCACGACGTAGCGTGGGCGCTTCTGTGGTTTTAATTTCTGAAACCATATGAAAATGCTGTCCATTTAATAAATGAGGCGCGATTGTAGCAGACGATCCTCGTTCCTTCCGGCAGAAATACTCAGTTATAAGAGAGCTTCATGACGCGGCCAGGATTATAAGTAAAGCATAATTTTTCCCTCTTCCCTTTGGGGTGAGGGACGATGTCAGATTTCGCAATAGCGCAGAAAACGCTGCAGGGAGCTGGAAAGGTGTTTCTGGCGATGATGAATGCACCACAGCGTGCGCACCAGTTTCGGGAGCGGAACGGGAATTTCCACCAGCGATCCGGTTTCCAGCTGTTCGGCAATAACGCGCCGGGAAAGACAGCTGATACCCAACCCGTGGCGCACCGCGTGCTTAATCGCCTCTGAGTTCCCCAATTCCATCCCCAGCTGGAAATGCGGCAGATGGGACAGCAGCAGGTAATCGACAATTTCACGCGTGCCGGAGCCCTGCTCGCGCAGGATCCACTGCGCCTGCGCCAGCCGCTCCAGCGTCACCTCGCCCTGCAATAACGACGAGGCCGGGGATGCAAACACCACCAGCTCGTCTTCCAGCCAGGGCTCGGCAATGATATCGACGTTGTGGCAGGGCCCCTCGATGAGGCCGATATCCACGCGGAAGTCGATCACCGCGTTGATGACGTCCTGGCTATTGCCCACGCTCATCTCCAGCGGCAGGGTGGGAAAATCCCGGCGATAGCGGGCAATCACTTCCGGCAGAATGTAGTTCCCGATGGTGCTGCTGGCGTAGACGCGGATCGCACCGTTATCTTCGCGGAACAGCTGTTCGATTTCGATAGCCTGCTCCAGCAACGCCAACGCACGTGGATAAAGAAGACGACCGTGTTCGTTGACCACCAGACGCTTCCCTACCCTGTCAAAAAGCTGAACGCCCAGCTGTCCTTCAAGATCGGTTAACGCCGCGCTGACCGCAGACTGTGAGAGCGCCAGCATTTGTGACGCCTGGGTCGTCGAGCCGCTTTTCAGCACCTCGGCAAAGACTTCCAGCTGACGCAGAGTAATGTGCATGGTTGCTTACCACTTATATAGATTAATTATAAGTATATAATCAATTTTATTTTTAAGCCAGACCGCCGTAACCTTTAGCCAGACAAAGGAGAAGGTTATGTCAGAAATCACCTTACAACATCATCGTACAGTGTGGCACTTCGTGCCGGGTCTTGCGCTCAGCGCCGCAGTGACCGCCGTCGCGCTATGGGGCGGCAGCATCCCGGCCATCGCAGGCGCAGGTTTCAGCGCGCTGACGCTCGCCATTTTGCTCGGCATGGTCGTGGGTAACACCGTTTATCCACATATCTGGAAATCCTGCGACGGCGGCGTAATCTTTGCCAAGCAGCATCTGCTGCGTCTTGGGATCATTCTTTATGGCTTTCGTCTCACCTTTTCGCAGATTGCGGATGTGGGTGCGAGCGGGATCGCCATCGACGTTCTGACCCTGACCAGCACTTTTTTACTGGCCTGCTTTATCGGTCAGAAAGTGTTTGGCCTGGACAGGCAAACCAGCTGGCTGATCGGTGCCGGGAGCAGTATCTGTGGCGCAGCGGCGGTGCTGGCAACGGAGCCGGTCGTGAAAGCCGAAGCCAGCAAGGTAACGGTTGCCGTCGCGACGGTGGTGATCTTCGGTACGCTGGCGATTTTCCTCTACCCGGCCATGTATCCGCTGGTCGCCCACTGGTTTAGCCCGGAAACCTACGGCATCTATATCGGCTCGACCATGCACGAAGTGGCCCAGGTGGTCGCAGCAGGACACGCCATTAACCCGGACGCTGAAAACGCGGCGGTGATTGCCAAAATGCTGCGCGTGATGATGCTGGCGCCGTTCCTGATTTTCCTGGCCGCACGGGTTAAACAGCTGGCTCCGGCGGGCGGCAGCGAGAAGAGCAAAATCACCATTCCGTGGTTTGCGATCCTGTTCATCGTGGTCGCTATCTTTAACTCCTTCCACCTGCTGCCGAAAGCGGTGGTGGATATGCTGGTGACGCTGGATACCGTACTGCTGGCGATGGCCATGGCGGCGCTGGGGGTGACCACACACGTCAGCGCGCTGAAAAAAGCCGGTGCGAAACCGCTGCTGATGGCGCTGGTGCTCTTCATCTGGCTGATTGTCGGCGGTGGCGCAATTAACCTCGCGGTCCATAGCCTGATGGCATAAACCACTACATCCTTCTCCTGTTAACCCGCTATCATAGGCATTTCGGGTTAACAGGAGTCCCTTTATGAAATATGTTGGAGCGCACGTTAGCGCTGCAGGTGGCCTTGCGAATGCCGCCATTCGCGCCGCCGAAATTGAGGCGACCGCTTTCGCCCTGTTCACCAAAAATCAGCGCCAGTGGCGCGCCGCACCGCTCACCGCTGAGGTGATTGATGATTTCAAAGCCGCCTGTGAGAAATACCGCTACGGGCCCGGCCAGATCCTCCCCCACGACAGCTACCTGATCAACCTCGGTCACCCGGTTCAGGAAGCGCTGGAAAAATCCCGCGAGGCCTTTCTGGATGAAGTGCAGCGCTGCGAACAGCTGGGGCTGACGCTGCTGAACTTCCATCCGGGTAGCCATCTGATGCAGATCGACGAAGATGCCTGCCTGGCGCGCATTGCCGAATCTATCAACATCACGCTGGACAAGACCAAAGGCGTCACCGCGGTGATTGAGAATACCGCTGGCCAGGGCAGCAACCTCGGCTTTAAGTTCGAACATCTGGCGGCGATTATCGACGGCGTGGAGGATAAATCCCGCGTGGGCGTGTGCATTGATACCTGCCACGCGTTTGCCGCCGGTTATGACCTGCGCACCACCGAGGCAACGAAAAACACGTTTGAAGAGTTCGAGCGCATTGTGGGCTTTAAGTACCTGCGCGGAATGCACTTAAACGATGCGAAAAGCGCCTTTGGTAGCCGCGTTGACCGCCACCACAGCCTGGGCGAAGGCAACATTGGCCACGATGCGTTCCGCTTTATCATGCAGGACGCCCGCTTCGACGGTATTCCGATGGTGCTTGAAACCATCAATCCGGACATCTGGGCAGAAGAGATTGCCTGGCTGAAGGCACAGCAAACCGCTGAACAGGCGGCATAAAAAAAGCCGGGTTGCATCAGCACCCGGCTTTTTTATTGCTTACCGCTTACGCTGCTTTCGCCACAACTTCCGCTTCCGGACGTTTCAGCACCGCGTAAGAGAGGCCCGCCACCAGCGTACCGGCAACAATCGCCAGCAGGTAGCCCAGTACCGGGGTGATGGCGCCAGGGATCAGCAGCACGAACAGACCGCCGTGTGGTGCCATCAGTTTTGCGCCAATCGCCATGGAGATTGCACCCGTTACCGCACCACCCGCGATACAGCACGGCAGCACACGCATTGGGTCACGCGCTGCGAACGGAATCGCGCCTTCGGTGATGAAGCACAGACCCAGCACCAGCGCGGCTTTACCGCCTTCCTGCTGCGCTTTATCGAACTTACGACGGGCAATAATCGTCGCCAGGCCGAGCGCCAGAGGAGGCACCATGCCTGCCGCCATGATCGCCGCCATTGGCGCGTAGGTCTGGGTACTCAGCAGGCCCACACCAAAGGCGTACGCCGCTTTGTTCACCGGACCACCCATGTCGGTACACATCATGCCGCCGAGGATCGCGCCCAGCAGAACCGCGTTCGCGGTGCCCATGGTCTGCAGCAAGTGGGTCAGACCCGCCAGGATGCCCGCTACCGGCTTACCAATCAGGTAAATCATCGCCAGCCCGACCACCAGGCTGGAAATCAGCGGGATGATCAGGATCGGCTTCAGCGCTTCCATACTCTGCGGCAGCTTCAGCTTCGAGCTAATCAGCTTCGCGACGTAACCGGCGAGGAAGCCCGCGATGATACCGCCGATAAAGCCAGAACCGGTGCTCACGGCCAGCATACCGCCGATAAGACCCGGGGTCAGACCCGGGCGGTCAGCAATGGAGAAGGCAATAAAGCCCGCCAGTACCGGCACCATCAGGGCGAAGGCTGAGCCCCCGCCGATCTGCATCAGCGCTGCCGCCAGCGTTCCTTCTTCTTTAAACGCGGTGATACCAAACGCGAACGAGAGCGCGATACACAGACCGCCCGCGACCACCATCGGCAGCATGTAAGACACGCCGGTCAGCAGGTGACGATAGGCGCCTGCTGACTCTTTCTTCCCTTCCGTCGCGGTCTGGCGCGCGCCGGTTGCCTGATACGGCTTCGCTTCCACCAGCGCTTTATCAAACTCCTGCGCGGTCTTTTTCAGCGCCAGGCCGGTGGAGGTGCGGTACATTGGCTTACCGGCAAATTTCGCCAGGTCCACTTCGATATCCGCCGCCACAATAACCAGATCGGCCTCCGCCACTTCTTCTGGGGTGATGGCATTGCCGGCACCGACGGAGCCGCGCGTTTCAACTTTTACCCACCAGCCGCGTTTTTTTGCTTCGGTTTCAATGGCTTCAGCCGCCATAAAGGTGTGAGCCACCCCCGTCGGGCAGGCCGTCACCGCCACAATGCGTTTCGGGCCCGTGGCCGCAGCCGGTGCCGTCGCGACAGGCGCGCTGTAGACAGACGCGTGGCCTTTCGCTTCGCTCAGGAACAGTTCCGGATGTGCCACCGCGCGATTAATATCGCCCAGCCACACTTTTTTGCCGTTCAGCGCACTGTCAGCCGGGATGTTGTCGCCCAGGACAATGGCCAGTTCGGCATCGCCCGGGTTATCAGTCATCTCGAGATGTGCTTTGTTCGCCGCCGCTCCCAGCAAGGTCTTCGCCATATAGGCGCGTGCCTGTCCGAGACCGGAGTCAATGATCAGCAGCGTTTTCATTATTCCTCTCCTGCTGTTAGTTAAAAGGTTTTAAGTCAACGCGCGCCATCATCGCGGCTAACTGGGTACGATCGGTAATACCGACATTGCTCTGGCTGACGGCCAGGGCAGCAACGGCAGTGGCAAGACGTAAAGTATGTTCACTGGATTCCCGCATCAGCAGACCATAAATCAGTCCGCCAACCATGGAATCCCCTGCGCCAACGGTACTCACAACCTCCATTGACGGCGGTTTGGCGATCCATTCGCCAGACGCGTTAACCCACAACGCGCCTTCTGCACCAAGAGAGATCACCACGTGAGCGATACCCTGCTCGCGCAGCGCATGGGCAGCGTCAATCACATCTTTTAATTCTGGCAGCTTACGGCCCGCCCAGATCTCCAGTTCGCGGCGATTTGGCTTCACCAGCCACGGAGAGGCTTTCAGGCCCGCGACCAGCGCGTCACGGCTGCTGTCAAAAATAATGCATGGGCACTGGCTGCGCAGGCGCGTCATCCAGTCGGTAAACGCTTCCGGGCTGACGCCGGACGGCAGGCTGCCGCTGACGCACACCATGTCGAACTGGCCCAGCCAGGTCAGCGAGTCGTTGACAAAGCGTTCCCAGTCTGACGGCGTCACTTCGAAGCCAGAGAAGTTCAGATCGGTCACTTCACCGTCTTTCTCCGTCAGCTTAACGTTGATACGGGTACGGCCCTGAACAACCTGGAAACGATTGGCAATGCCCAGCTCGCTGAACAGCTGCTGGAAACCATCCTGGTTGTCTTTACCGAGGAATCCGCCCACGGTGACATCGATACCGAGATCCTTGAGCACTTTCGCGACGTTAATCCCTTTGCCCGCAGCATGCAGGCCGGTGGTACGCACGAGGTTAACTTCGCCGCGCTCAATTTCCGGGCAAAACCCCACCAGGTCATAAGCCGGGTTCAGCGTAATAGTCGCAACACGTCTGCTCATTATGCGCCCTCCCCCAGACCCGCCGCGATGGCATCGCCAATCGCTTTCAGCGCCTGTTCAGCATCGGCACCCTGCGCGGTGAAACGCAGACGGTGGCCTTTCTTCACGCCCAGCGCGACCACTTTCATCAGACTACGGCCGTTGGCCGGTTTGCCCGTGCCGTCAAGATTCGCCACGGTAATCTCACTCTCGAATTGTTTAATGGTATTCACCAGCATGGTACCCGGACGGGCATGCAGGCCGTGTTCGTTACGCACCACGAACTCCGCGGTTTGCACGTCATCCGTCAGCGCATCATCACTGGTCAGCAGTGCCAGCACGGTGGACGCATCAGCGTTCAGCAGTTTTTCAGCTTTGTTGTTCAGCAGCAGATCGCTAAGACGCTTCAGCACGGAAACCGGCTGTTCATCAGCCATCGCGACGGTCACCAGCATGGCCGCGCGTTCGCCTTCTACCTCAAACGCCGTGGCAGCACGGCTCACGGCAATCGCACTGCGCAGGTTGCCTTCAGCACTGTCGTTCAGCCAGATGCCCTGACCCAGATTCAACGGCTTATCGTTAATCACGCGCGTCACAAAGGTGGCATCCGCCGCGCCGGCTTCTTTCAGACGACCCGCGTTCAGCGCCTGCAGCGTCACCAGATCGGAAGCAACCACATCCAGCGTCAGCGTTTCATTATCCAGTTTCAGCGCTTCACTCTGTTTTTCGCCCATCAGCAAGGCGCGCAGCTCTTCCGCGGTGGTGGCGGATTTAAGCTGTTCAGCCACCGCGTCATCGCTCAGGACATGCGTCAGCTGACGCAACAGACCTAAATGTTCATCGCTGCTGGCCGCGATACCGATGGCCACATAGGCCACCTGACCGTCGCCCCAGAGCACGCCCTGCGGGAACTGATACACCTTAACGCCGGTTTTCAGCACCTGATCGCGGGTATCGGTGGTACCGTGCGGAATGGCAATGCCATTGCCGAGGAAGGTTGAAGTCTGCTGCTCGCGGGCCAGCATGCCGTTGACATAGCCGTCCGCGACGTTACCCGCCTGCACAAGCGCAGCGGCAACCTGGCGAATAGCCTCTTCTTTATCCCCGGCCTGAGCGCCCGGGTGGATATCCTGAACAGATAACTGGAACATGGTTCTCCACTCCTGCTGAACTTGAATCGTTTCAGCTTTAATGAGAAAAAATGCGCTAGCCTGCTCCGTTTGTTAAAACAAGATAGCGCTGAAACGTTTCAAAAAGTCTTGCGCTTTCTGCTGTACCTTGCAAGTAAACTCGTCTTTCTGATGTCAGAATTTAGAGATACAGCACATTTCTTCTTCATTGAGCTGAATTTTGCTGAAGTTCAGCAAGTCAGTTTCAGCTAAGGTCAGCCGATGTGGATGCAAGATGAAATGCCATTTTGATTTTTCGTGGCATCATTGACCGCACCCACTGTTTATTTTTTAGCTGACGGCGTACACTCCGCCCCTCTCTGCTACTCGCTAATTATAAAACATGCATAACATCCCTGCGGCTGCCTCGCCGAAGCCCTTTGATTTGACCTCAGCGGCCTTCCTGATTGTTGCCTTCTTCACGGGCATTGCCGGTGCGTTACAGACGCCGACGCTGAGCTTATTTCTGACCAATGAGGTTCATGTTCGTCCGGCGCTGGTTGGCTTCTTTTTTACCGGAAGCGCCATCATCGGCATCCTGGTCAGTCAGTTCCTGGCGGGGCGATCCGACAGAAAAGGCGATCGTAAAAGCCTGATCGTTTTCTGCTGCCTGCTGGGGGTCATGGCCTGCGTTCTTTTTGCCTGGAACCGCAACTACTTCATTCTGCTTTTCGTCGGGGTATTCCTGAGCAGCTTTGGCTCGACGGCTAACCCACAGCTGTTTGCGCTTGCCCGCGAACACGCCGACCATACCGGACGTGAAGCGGTGATGTTCAGCTCTGTCCTGCGTGCGCAGGTGTCGCTGGCATGGGTGATTGGCCCGCCGCTGGCCTACGCGCTGGCGATGGGTTTTGGCTTTACGGTGATGTACCTGAGCGCGGCAGTCGCGTTTGTGGCGTGCGGCGCGCTGGTGTGGTTCTTCCTGCCGTCCATGCGCAAAGAGCCCAAGGTGGCAACGGGCGTGCTGGAAGCGCCGCGCCGTAACCGCCGCGATGCTCTGCTCCTGTTCGCGATCTGCACGCTGATGTGGGGCACCAATAGCCTCTATATCATCAATATGCCGCTGTTTATCATTAATGAACTGCACCTGCCGGAGAAGCTGGCGGGCATCATGATGGGCACCGCAGCCGGGCTTGAGATCCCGACCATGCTGATCGCAGGCTATTACGCAAAGCGCTTCGGGAAACGTTTTTTAATGCGCATCGCCGCCGTCGCCGGTCTGCTGTTTTATATCGGTATGCTGACGGTACATACGCCGGGGCTGTTGCTGGCGTTACAGCTGCTGAACGCTATCTATATTGGTATTCTCGCCGGGATAGGCATGCTTTATTTCCAGGATCTGATGCCGGGCCAGGCAGGCTCCGCCACCACCCTTTATACTAATACCACCCGCGTGGGCTGGATTATTGCCGGTTCAATGGCCGGTGTCGTGGCCGAAATCTGGAACTATCACACGGTGTTCTGGATTGCGCTGGTGATGTGTACGCTGACGATTGGCTGCCTGGCGAGGATTAAAGACGTTTAAGGCGCGGTTAGCGCTTCCAGCTCAAGAAGGTACGTTATCGCCTGCTCTCGCGTGCTGCCGCACATTTCAGCCGTGGGCTGAAGCCCGGAGCAGACCTTCGGACGCAGCGGTGAGCCAAAGATCATGCACAGGTTGGTTTCCGAGAGCTGAACGCAGCGGGTATTGGCAGGTTTGCCTAACATATAATTATTCACTATTTAAAATTCACATTCCTGCTGTTAGCATCTGATCAATCAAGACCATCCGAAGGGAATCACACTTAATGAAACCAAAGCTGTATTCGTACGTGCGTTTTTCATCTGTGAAACAACGGGAAGGTAACTCCCTGGAGCGTCAGCAAGATACCGCTCTAAAAATTGCGGCCCGTTATAATCTCGAACTTGATACAACGGCTTTCCATGATCTCGGCATGTCCGCGTTCAAAGGAAGAAATGCTCATGAAGGGAAGCTTTCGGAGTTCATCAAGCAGATTGGGGTTAAAGTTCCTGTTGGTTCGTGGCTCGTAGTCGAAAACCTTGACCGCATTAGCCGTGATGATGCTTGGACCGCTTTGGATATATTCAAGAGCATACTTAGCAAGGGGATAGTTGTTGTTACTGGTATGGATGAAAAGGTCTATAAGTACGCGGACGTAAAGAATAATCCAACCGATTTAATCATTTCATTGTTGATGTTCACACGCGCCCACGACGAATCGTTGACAAAAAAGAATCGGGTTGAAGCCCAAGCCCGTTCGCTGATACGGTACAACCTGACAAGAAAAGCGGGAACGCCAGCAAAAGCAATAGAATCAGTGGGTCAGAATGTGTGGTGGGTAGATACAAAATCAGGATACGTTACCCCACACCCAATGTATTTTTCAGCAGCGCAGAAGATTATAGAACTGAAACAAAACGGTGAAACTCTTCTTGGAATCCAACGATATCTTAACGAACACTACACTGCCCCTAAAAAGAGGGTTTATAAAGACAAGACAGGTCAAGCGCTGACACCCAAAACGGAGCAATGGGGCAAACATTTGATCAGAACCTTTTTGAATCCCACTGTTCACGGACAAAAAATCTTCACGCTGGATAAACGCGATGAATCAGGTGCCATCATATACGATTCCGAATCAGATGAACCGTTGAAAGAAACATTCATTATTCCGGATTACTATCCAGCACTTATGTCGGAAGTAGACTACTTGACACTTTCGAAGTTAGATCGACATCGTGCTGTCACTCGTAGTTCATCAACATATCCAGGAGGTAATCCTGAACCTGAAATACCGCTACTCTCAGGTATCGGTATTCTTTTTTGCGGTAAATGTGGATCTTTCATGTTCAAATCTGGTTCAAGTGAAAACAAGTACCGATATATATGTGGTTCAAAAATCGTTCAGGGTAAACCTTGCGGTAAAAAAGGGTTTACGTCATACCAACTTGAGCACACTGTTTTACAACTAATCGCTGATCACGTCTGGAACAACCACCAAGAGGATAAAACAGCATGGTACGAATCTGAGATTGAAAAGGCATCTGAAGCTGTTAAGAAGCTGCTAAAACTAGCAACTTTGACAGACAACATCGAAGAATTGGCAGATCAGATTAATGCCAATAAACAAAAAAAAATTACGCTTGAGAAAGAATTTCAACAGTACAAAATCAGCCGTTCAGAAATTCAAACTACTGGCTGGGATCAATTCCGACATTTCGATGTTCACGACACAAAGAATCCTGAGCGTAAGCGGATTAGACTGAAGGTAAAGCAAGCTATCAAACGTATTGATTGTTATGACATTGATGGTCGGCACAGTCATTTTGAAGTGACCTTCGCCGACGAAACAAAGCAGAGAATAGTGATTAAGTTTAATCGCAACAGATCACCTGGTATTTCGTATGTAGAGGCACAAACAGTAAACGATCATGACTTACTAAAAATGCAGGGACTTGTGTTGCACTCCTTCATTGATGAACTGATTTCACCTGAAAAATTTGCGCAGCATATTAAAGACAAACACGAAGTCAGCATTCTAAACCCGACATTTATAACCGAGCTCGAGGATGGCGTAACCCGAGACGAAGACAGTGGAATAGCTATCAGGGTAGATGGCATTACGAGCAAATCATATGCTACTGTCAACGGCATTAAGTACGAGATTAACTCACTGGAAGACTTAGAGAAACTTTCACAGTAAATAACACGCTAAATCACTCTCCCCCTTGCCTACCTGACAAGGGGAAAGCAACCAAACCGTCCCCCAGATACCATTCCATACCAAAGCCCCGTAAAACTTGATACCGAGCGTTTTAGAGCAAGGGTTCAAATTACATCGTATTCATTATGTATACGAACTGTGCGAGTTGCACCGCTTCTTATCGAAACACCTCTATGGTTGCCGGAAACCCCGCACAAAGTAGATGGTTATGTCTTTCAATCGCAGTATTCAATACTAAGCGCAGCCCCACATTAGCATCAAGCATATGAACCATACAAAAACCCTGTAAATACAATCGACTTAGTAACAATCCTCTCTCTTCCTCTCATGTCAATTGATCGTTTTTATAGATCAATTTTGCAAGATTGATAGATTCCATAGATCAATGTAAGATCATGAGTCTTCAGTTGGTGTTTCTCGTAAACAAGACTCATGGAATGAATACTCTGTCCACGATGGAGTGAGAACGATAGAAGGCATCCAGAATGACTATCCTTATAAAAACCATAAAAATCATGGCGTCAGGTGTTGTTTTCGTTTCAGGTATAACCACCGCCTCCAGTACCGTCTATTTCTTGCCAGAGGCAAAATCAGCAGGTGTCGCAAGCAGCGACAAAAACGCCCTGATGTTTCTCGGGATGGACAGGGATGTAAATCTGAAGGGGATATGCTTCGCGATGACAAAGCAATCCTCATCAATCGTTCCGCTGGTAGATATCACTGCTACAACTGATAACGGCAGATTCACGATGCACGGGTTACGCCCTAATGTCAGTGATACTAAAGAAGTCGCTTGTTCCTTCGGGTCCGAAGCTAGTGATTTCTTGACTGGCATTTCGAAGTCAACAGCCGTTAACGTGAAGTTGGATTTCAATGGCGAGATCCGCAATTACAGTTTCGACACCACAGAGTTCGGAAAAATGTTGACTGCCAATGGGAAAGGCCTGTGGGAAAAAGCAGCGAAAGACTACGCTCAGGGAGTACGTGCACCCGTTTTCTATAGCAGCGGTAGCGAAGCTCCCAAAAACAATGCAGTAACCTCAAACGTCGATACACACAGTTATAAAGCAAGCGATGAGAAACTTAATTCGGTCTGGAAAAGCCTTAGCCCTGAAACCCGAAAACGATTGCTTCCTTCTCAAAGAGAATGGATAAAGCACAAATCCGGCTGCAATAATGAACAGAAATGTCTTACCGACATGACGAACAATCGCATTCGTGAACTGGAGTCTGAAAATGGAAAATAATGCACTGACTTTGGTTTTAAAAAACGATTGGGTAGCTTCATCTTCTGGTAATAACTATACCGGAAAATACACGGTTGGACGGTTTCACCTGACAGATGCTTTCATCGTTGTGTATATGAAGCTGATACATGGAATTGAAATACCCGATTTATGGGTCAGTAGCAGCTTCACTAACATACCAGATACCGATACCCGAAGGGTTATGTATATGGAAGGCTGCGATATGTTATCGAAAGATACAATGAACGAAATCCGTAATGCAGTGAAGTCCCCGCCTGACAAGCTGAAAATATATCGTAATGGAGAGCGTATTGTTAAGATAGAAGTTATGGAGAAACAAAATGATCTCAAAATTTAAAAAGTCAACGAAAATTGTTGCCTTCTTCGGACTTTATATATTGAACGGAATAGCAATAACACCCAGCCAAGCCAGAACATCTGAATCAATACATTTCTCGAACGGAGGTTCAGCATCTTTACAACAAAACGAACAATCAACAAAGCCATCTATAATCGATATACTTCCAAGACTCTATACAACCGAAGAAGTTTATGCACGATTTCAGGAACATGAGTTCAGAGCAACAAATGACTTCAAAAAGTGCCGATTGATGGTTACAGGAAAAATAAAAAAGATTAGCGCAGCCACCTTCAGTAAAAATCCGTTAGTAACGTTACACATCACTGATTCAAGTGAAGGCTTGAAGTTCTTTTTCGAAAATACGGAATACAATAACAATACTGTAGCAGCATTAAACGTGGGCGATACAGTGATTATTTCTGGCTGGAATGCACGACCAGGAACATTTGGGGGCATTTTCTTCGATGATTCGCAAATCATGACAAAAATGGTTTCAAAGAAGAAGAGGCAAATGCTGGCTTTAAATGGCGGAATTTATGATCGGGAAATTTGTCATAAGTAGCATTTTTGTCGTTTAATATTATAAATAGTAGAAATCCACCTTCATAGAAGGTGGCATATACTCCTCTCTAGATAAGTTTTGCAAACAGCTAAAAAGAAGTCTCTGCCAACCCTGTAAATTTTTAGTATAAAATAGAAAATCCCAGAATCAAAACTCTTAATTTTAGTGAGTATGTGTTCATTGGCTATATTCACCACTTATCGATGATAACAAATTATTTCTTCTATCTTTTGCATAGGAACGCCAAGCCTAATCAATAGTGCCAGTTTTGTAAGTATCTCCGTAGCCTGCATATGTTTATAGATTTTGCTTGGTGTTTCTGAAAATAATGGCTGGTGTATAATTTGATTTCGCGACTTACATACTTCATTGATACTTATTTTTTTAAGATCTAACTTAATAACAACCGATTCAGGAAGGCTTTTTATAAAATGATGGATGCAACTTTCAGTATTGTGCTTACTCTTATTTGTTCTCTTTATCGCACGAATGAAATCACCAAGTGGTGCGCCTGGAAATTTCTTGACTAATAAACACCTTGATCTATTCAACAATTTTGATAATAACGCTTCATCGACATAACATGATTTTCTTATCGTCATGGATTCAATCATCCTATAAAAACCAAGAAACTTTTCTTCATTGCTGTGAACCATGGAGTAAGTCACATATTTTTTAACGAGTTCTTTGACCTCGTGGTTTTCAGGATTAAAATATCCCTCCCAAACAGAATCAGGAAAATTTTTCTCTGAGTCATCGTGATATATAGTCGAATAGGTTAAAAACATTCCAGTATTGATAGTTTTATGATCTTCTTTTTTTTCTTTTATGTAAATCTGAATGTTTTCTCGCCCATAGTTAGAAACACTATTAGTTTTAATATTTGATATCATTAGCGAACCACCAATGAAGAACCTTAATATCATATATAAATCAATATAGTTTTCGATTAACCTATCAAGTCCAACAGGCTTTTCAAAGGAAACCGTAACATGAGGTTCAACGTCCATTCCTACTGTATGCAAACCACTTAAGCCACCGTATCGATATGAATAATACAATCCAATCTTTCCGAGTCCGTCTATATTTTTCTCAAACTCAACACAATCATCATCATTAGGTAATTTATTTGAAAACCCAAGACCACATTCTATTATTTTATCTAACTTACGAGTACTGCCAGACCATTTTTTTATGTTTTCTCCATGAATGCTTACACTGGTAAATAAAGAGTTAGTATTCACCCTTGATTTTGAATATAAGAAACCCTGAGCGGAGAATGTATAAGTACTGAATCTTCCATCAACCCCCATTCTCATAAAAGAGCTTTCATGTAATTCCAAACCAAACAAAAGATAATAGCGAGTGCCTTTCTGAAACAAAATTGAATTCAATGCCATAACTTCTGAGTATGCACGATTCATTTTACTATTAAAATCAAGCAATCGAATTTCTATTCCATCATCATCTATTGACAATTCTGAAACATAATTACCTCCATCTATTGTTACATACCCTGTAAGACACTCCTTGACATTATCTGTATAATAATCAATCTCATCCATAATCATTCATCCTGTTCATGCATCAAACTTTAAACTCGTTAGATTATGTTTATAACAATAGCACGTAAAGATCATCACTTTGATGGTTTTAGTGAGAATAAATCCGCTACTACACACAGAAGACAGCATCCCAATATTGATTAGACTTTATGAATCATCTTGCTCATGTTGTATCCCATTGGCTATTTTAGCCAAGATTCAAACAGAAGTTGCTCATGATCACAAGATATCAATAGGGTATACCTGATTAAGACCATGATACAAAGTATCAATAGGGTTAAATTAGACTCTATTGACAATAATAATACACACCGTATCATATGGGTATTGATTTGATATTTAAAAGAGAATTCATGATGAATGTCCGTATCTATTGCCGTGCATCTACCGAAGGCCAACATGCTGATCGTGCATTAGTAAGCCTGCGCGAATTCGCGCAAAGCAAAAACTGGCAAGTTGCCGGAGAGTACATTGAGAATGCCAGCGGTGCGAAGCTGGAGCGTGTGGAACTAATGCATCTTCTTGAACAAGCACAACCCGGCGATCTACTTCTTATTGAAGCGATTGACCGTCTAAGCCGTCTTAAACATGAAGAATGGGCTGAACTCAAAGCTACGTTGAACGGGAAAGGGCTGGTGATCGTATCAATGGACTTACCAACAAGTTGGCAAATGGTTGAAATGTCCGATAACGACCTTACCAGTGGCATTCTTAGGGCAGTCAATGCCATGCTAATCGATATCCTGGCAACAATGGCACGACAAGATTATGAAACTCGTCGTAAACGCCAGGCGCAGGGTATCGCAAGAGCAAAACAGGCAGGTTTGTATACGGGGAAAGAAAAAGATATGGAGGCCCGTGAGACCGTTCGCGAGATGCTTGCACAAAACGTTAAACCAGCCCACATAATGAAGGCGGCAGATATAAGCCGTGCAACCTTTTACCGCATCAAGAAAGAGTTATTAGATCGGACTGGAACTGATAAGTTTCAGCAAACAGAATGCAATAGAATCTGATCATACGCTTTGAGCGCGATGCGAAAGTTCGGAATTCTTCTCACAATTGGTGGAGCATTACGTATATTGTATTGCCTTGATCAGTGGGGATTAGTTTCAAAGACCTTAATGTGAATAAACCCCTTCCATGCAAAAATTGTTTGATGGTAGGATCTTACACACATGCAAATGCTTAACTGGCGAGGGTAGACTTATAAACAAATTATGGCTTCATCAACTTCTAACTAGACTAGTAGCACAAAGGTCTACCGATTTTGTAGGAATTGGGGTTATTGCTTATCGAACTATCGAGAACTTGCCTGTAGTTCCTTTAGGGTCGCGCCTTAATGCAGATAAAGGCTTACCCATTTCGGGTACAGACGACGTCTTTAAGGTTCTTGCAATGTTGGCAACTCGCGGAAGCAGTATGCATGATGGTTTTCACCTCATTGAGGCAAAAAGTGGAGATCTCACTCATATTGCGCAATTTGTATCTCCTCCTCTCGATGTTGCTCTTGCCAACCCATTAGCTGTTTGGCCGCAAGGTGCTCGTCAGATGACAGCTAAACTAATATCAACCTTACCGCAAGTGGAAGCTGCTGCTGTAATATCCGCAGAAGGATATATACACATTTATAAAAATGGTTTTGAAGATACAATTGGTGAGATCCAATGAATAACCTTAGTCTAACTACCGCCGAGTTTGAACGCCTACTAAAAGTATTTGGCTGGCTAATGGGGATACTGGGCTTGCTAATTTTTCTTATACAATGGTATTACTTCCAGCAACCAATACCCTCTGCTGCATGGAAGGCATTCAGCACATCGCTTGGTCTTTGTGTTTTATTCTTCGGGGTATTCTCAAAATTAGCCTGGCGGTGGCGGCATCTAGCCAAATGGATGAATCGACCTCTCGTCCATGGCGTTTGGGTTGGAGAGCTAAGGTCAGACTACGGTGCTGTTGACGGAAACCGATTGGTCATTCCTATTTTTTTCGTGATACGGCAAACCTATCTAACTCTATCTATTCAATCTTTTACCGAAAGACAGGAAGGAGAATCCCGACTTGAAGCTCTTTTAAGAAGCTCGAAAACAGACGTGACTAGGCTTTGCTATATGTTTGAACTAAGGAAAATTTTTTCAGGCGCGCATTCAATAACAAGCGGTGCAGGGGAATTAAAGTTAGCAGGAGATCAATTATCTTTGAACGGAACATATTGGACTAATACACCAACACACGGAGAGATAACTTTAAGACTCGTCACTCGTGACTGTAAAGGGATAGCATCGTATCAGGAAGCAGAAAATGTGCAACGTAAGGTTTCCGTTAAAAAATAACTCTCTCTCTTTTAATTCTGCTCAGATTTGGTTTTTACTACCCCACAAATTTAAAAAAGGAGGCTAACTACCTCCTTCTATCTTCAACCTAAAACATTTGAATACTTCAGGCAATGTACTTTCATTTAGTGCTAATCCTCAAAAACAGGTCCAGGTTTGTTCTGATCAAGGTTGTCAGTGAACGAGACACGAGTGATAGTCATTCCTGAAATCACAAGGACTGAGGGGCTTTATGAGTCGCCGTGGGTAATGTCACGACTACGTAGATGGAGAAAGTTTTTTTCCAGTTGCTTAAGCCAGAACGGATAAAGAAAAAGATTCGTGGGACACGGGAAGTAGCCTGTAGTGGTATTTTTTATTACATCGAAATGTTTTATGACAGAAAGCTTTGCTATCGTTATAATAATATGCCACCACCGAAAAAAATGGAAAAATATAAACAATAGCTAAGAAGAATCAATATTATCCGTTGTAATTAGACAAGTTAACATTTCTTACCCCTACCTAAATCACGTCTCAATCTTAAAAGTTGATGGAATCTTCGAACCATCAGGAAGGTATGTATGGACTGTTGAAATCAACTCTCCGCCAGGTCCAAGCTTGGTAATCAACAAAGCTACAAAATTCGCTCCGACAGTTTCATCCTTTACGATCTGTAACATAGACAGATCGTCTTTTCTGCTTGGATATGGCTCAAATGAAGGGTGTGAGTGCCATTCACCGATATAATTGAAGCGTACATAATCGTAGCCAGTTTCTTTAAAAAAGGCACGGAGCCCACCAATAGCATCCTCAATACGTCTGATAAAGGATGCAAACGTACCATGACGATGTATGGTTATTTCACGAACGATGAAAACATTATTCCCGATATTTTCACCCATAAGAATACCGCCGACTTCACGTTGACCAGCTTTTCGGAGCGCTGCCTTCATTAAATTATGTTGCTTAGTCGGTAGAATCAGAGTTAGCACTTTGTTTTCCTTCATACATATTTATCAATGCCTTTGCAACTTCGACCCTATCTTCATCTCTCACAGCATTTTCGTCACGTTCCCAGCCCTCTCCACTTATTTCAACTGGCCGTGTGTCAAACGGCTCCTCGAAAATCCATTCACGACGCATACCAAGCAAGTACAAAGAATACGGGAATTCGCTTGGCTCTCTGCATAAAGCAGTATCCACAGCCAGCCGTGTCAGTGCAGTGGTAATAAACCCCACGTCGCTGTCGTATGCAATAAGTGGTTGTTCATCACTCCCATCGTAGCTAGCCATATTTTTAAAAGGTGCTTCGGGGAGGGTTGAGAGATAAGAATGGTAAGCGTCACGCACAGCTAATGGATTTGGGTCGTGTTTGGGGCGTGCTCGCGCGATCATGCCTCCGTAACCACCTGCGAATATCTCCCCCCAGCACATAGGTATTCTATTTCGCCGGGCAGTCGCTGCTAACAATAAAAAGACTTCTGGATTAGCTGTGGCGTCGATCAACAAGTCGCAATTAGACAGATCTTTTAGCGCAGCTGCTGCTGTCACCGCCGACTCTTGCCCCGCAAGACGAATAATCTTTACATCCACTTTCACTCCAGCCGCTATAAGCGCTAAAGTATTGCTTACGGCCAATGCCTTATGCGCTCCCACTTGGGCCCACCCCAACTCATGACGCACCAAGTTGCCCGGCGTGAGATAATCGTCATCGACTAATAAGAACTGTCTAACACCTGAACGAGCAAGTGAAATCGCAAGTTTGCTGCCTACGGATCCCAGCCCAACAATTCCTATGCGGACCTTACTCAACTTCTGTGATTCTTCCGAAAGCCTTAAGGCTGAGTTCGGAGAGCTGACAACTCGATGTTCCCGCAGCACTGGTTGCTCCCCAGAAT
This sequence comes from Enterobacter sp. fkY84-1, assembly GCF_052974705.1. NCBI lineage: Bacteria > Pseudomonadati > Pseudomonadota > Gammaproteobacteria > Enterobacterales > Enterobacteriaceae > Enterobacter > Enterobacter sp. fkY84-1. Next base: position 3,193,728 of record NZ_CP169393.1, read on the forward strand.
CTATCAGGAATACTCGCAGTGATGTCCACTCTTTGCCTAGTAATATGATCGTCCTAGCCTTGTACTTATCCCCTTCCTTAACCAGAACATCATCGGTGTTAAAACCGGCCATCATCAACATCTGGATTAATGCTTCTACGGAATCTAAGGATTGCCTCTGGCTAAAGTAGTCGCTTCTAAAGACCCAACCCTCATAAGATAATGACAAAATACTAACAAAATCGATGAGCCCTTGAGGGATATCGGAAACATTTCGCAGTTCATCCTGTGCGTCAGCGACTCTTGCTATGAACATTACCGCCGACCCTTCGTTATACACCGTTGAAGATGATATTCGGGTTCTGGACGGAAGTGGGAGCACAGTTAATATATTTTCAACTTCGGAGGTAGGGACATAACGTCGAAATATAAAATTAAGGTTCTGCCCCTCTGTCAAGCGATGCGCAGAGGGAACAGAATGAGGTAACTCAGGATGCTGTTCTGTACTTAGCAACTCGTATGCACTGCGTACCATATCTGCACCAGTCACATTTCTATGCCAGTTATCTGCCCGCCACTGCAAGCACAGTGAGCCACCCACGCCATATTGATGACTAGTCCACCGCTCAGATTTATCTCGCGGACGTATGTAGGGCGGAGAATCCGGGAACGCATCCGGATATGTCATCTCCCCTGCAAACAATCGTCCATGGATATACATGTCGATATCAACGGTGATCGAGCCCTCTTCAGATATACGCCAAGCTGTGCTTAGCCAACCTGTCTCGGTTTCAAGATGCGTGAGCTCATCCTTCTCCCTCAGGAAACGCACGGGATCGTCCATAGCCCACTTCATCAGGCAAATCCCGATGATTTGTTAGGTTGTACGGGATGACTAGGAAAAGATAAAGTAGTCGAGGCAGCAACCGCAGGCCGTAACAGCGATTTAGATGTAGTGGTAAACTGAGCACTGAAATAGGTTGTATTAAACACCTCATCCCAGGCTTCGCCAGCCTTTTTACTTGTACAATCGTGCTCGTCTAAAACCTTCAATACCTCCAGCGCATCTCCCAGACACCCCCGGAAAAAAATAACGCATTCGTCGTCTTCTTCTGCAAGATTTTTATCAGTAAATACCGGGTGGGCTATACGTTGACTTACGTCTAACTGCAATTTGATTGCCTTCCATGTATCACGTAAAGCATCATCATCCCGATTTGGGCATGCAATAAAATTGTCTACAACTAACTTAGAAATACAAATGCCACTGGTTGTCTTTTTTTTCCAGGCATTACGGCTTCTAGCCATTTTCTTAGTAAGTTTGGTGATACGGCGCATCTGACTGGTATCTGATTCCCCTGTTTTCAGTTCATTACCAACGGCATCGTTGTACCAGCTCGTGACCTTACGTGCATCTGATTTAGTCCATTCGTCGCCACTTGCTAATTCATACTCTATGACGTCATTCCCCCAAATATCTTTAGAGCAGGTCGTACGATAAATTGGAATATCGATGTGATAGCCATCGGGATACTCTTGACGCACACAATTGGTTTTGACAACCGCATCGTACGCCAACCGGTCATCCTTCAATGCCTTCTTAACCCGCTTACGAACATCAAGCGCACTAAGATAATCGCCTTCAGCGTTCTTAAGATCTTCCTTATCGAAATACGCACCGTCATCAATATCGTAGTCACATGCATCATCCTGAACCATTGTCCGCATCGCATATGAGCCCTGAGAGCTGAATTTCTTTGGCAAAGGATGCCCAGCCTTTGTCAATCCATTTTGGAGCCTTGTTCGGCCATTGTCACGGCGGCTACGCATTTCTGCCTGCTCTGCGTTAGAAAGGTTCACTTCTTCTGAGTGATACCCTTTCATCTCTTTATTACAATCAATAATGGTCATGATGATCCTCGGATTTAATGACAACTATAATTGGACGAGCTAGCCAATGCAGTCCGAAACGCGCCCATTTTACTTACTGATTCTGCCGTAGCCCAAGCGTAATCAACATCTGAGATAGCTTGCCGGGCAAGCGCATTTAGCACCCTAGGACGTGCATCGTCCATATTTTCTAAATACTTCTGGAGTTCTCCTGATGGGCATTGTGCAGGGAGTCGATATGCAAAACTCCCATCTCCTCGCAGCTCCGCGATTTTACGAGCCAGGTAGTCGTACGCAATTGCCTGTGAATTCATACTTACAGTGATAGCCTTAATTCCTGCCCCCCATCCCCAAACACCTCGGTGCAATTTATCAGCACTCATAAGTTCTTCGCCTCCCTGCACAGGAAGCGTACCGAGCATAAATAACTGAATCGGACGCTCAATCTCTCCTCTTTTTTGAAGGATTTCATGAGCTTCTATCATTCCCACCGCTCCCGGATTATTTGCCCAAAGCCCCCCATCAACATAATCAACAGTTGCTCCGCCACCTGGTTCAGATAAACGAGCGATTGATCTCAGGATAGGGGCGGCACTAGTTGCCATACAGGCATCGACCAATAGTCGGTCGTTGTCGCGTCCATTAAGACGATTCATATGAGGGGTTTTGAAAACTGTGGCAGCATGGCGATTAAGATCCACTGCTGTGATGGCTAACCCAATTCCACGACGAATATAGACCTGCCCCATGGTTTCGGTGCCAAAGGAGTCTGAAAGGATTGCTCGCAAGGCTTGATCCCCAGATGCAAGGCCAGAAAAAAGGGCACGAACACACTTCCCCAGTACAGGTAAAGCACGTAATCGTTGCCGAGGGAAAATTTTTCCACCATGCACTTGATAAAGATCAACAACCTTATCAAGTGAGACCCCCGCAGCAAGAGCGCAGGCAACTATCCCGCCCGTACTGGTTCCTACAATTAAATCGAACGCTCTGCCTGGATCTATGGCTCCTTTGCCAGATTTATGCAAACGCTGCGCGAATGTATTGAGATACGTCGCTTGATAAACCCCACGCATACCACCGCCATCTAAACAAAGGACACGAAATGGTTTGACTTCCATTGTATATACCAAAAATTGACTCGACCTTTACAAGATATAGTATCTTATTTCCCGAATTCAAGTAGTTATCCAACTGTAAGCAAAATCAATATGATGTTCTTTGGAGCCTCAGGTCTGTTGTTACTTTTCTCCAGTTGTACAAGTTATCTTTAGAAGAGTGGAATATATATTCATCAGCAGTTCAGAAGGCAGATTAATAATGTAAATGTTTTCGGCCTTCTCTGAGCTCGAGAAGTCATGATTACCGAACGAACAAAAGAAGATGAGGAACGAGCAAAACACAACGCGAAGAAATTAGTTCGCCCCTTCGCAACTTGTATCCGTGAACTAGAACAGAAAGCCAATGCGAAAGTGTTGAGCCAGCCGAAGACTGTATCCTCTTTGAAACTAGGGATCGCAACAGCGGAACGATAAAGGAAAACAAGTATGTAAGACCTATAAAGGTCTTAATCCATGAATGAAGAACAATAAAGTTTCGAAAAAATACAATGAACGTTTGATCAGTTCATCTTCTTTTACTGTAACAAATCAACTGTTCTTAAGTATGATCAACGAGTCGCGTAGCGACGAAGTTTCACGAGGCGAAGCCGAAGTGACAGACAACATTTTTTGAATTTAAAATGTAAGACCATCACTTGTTCGCTTCGCTCACTCCGTGATACTTCGTCGCTACGCGACTCGTAGTATTGATATTGTGTTGTGTTGTGTTGTGTTGTGTTGTTAAAAGATCTGATCATATTGATCCCTGTCATCCGTTCGCTACGCTCACGTCTGAACTCGCTTCGCTCGAACTCTTCCAGAATTATTGCTTGGGTATGATTTCAACGAGGCGCAGCCGAAGTTGCTATATATTATAGACCAAAATTAAAACATTACAAATCAATAAGTTATATAATTATATGTCTTTTCCATGTCTCTTTTAAGGAGATTTGATGTAAAAAATAATCTATATATATCAATATGTTAAAAATTCATGTCTTTACATGTCGTGTTTTTTGGGACATACAAAATTTGATTGTCTGCGGAAGATGATAAATAATGGCATCAACAACGATTCCAAGTAGACGAAACCATGAATTTACACTTTACAATCTTTCCTAAAAGAACACAAAAAGAACCCTATTTCCTTCGCGAATCCACAGTAAAACTTAACCGGGTGGGCAATAACCGAGTAAAATCGCAATTCATTTTTAAGCCTTCTTTCAACCATATAGCCCTCATTCTGGGCCTTGATAAAAGTGAAGTAGACCGGGTCAGAAAAATAAAACAACGGCTTCCTGATCATAAATTGATAGGTATTGCTCGCTGGAGCATTGCACCTATTGAAAGCAGCCAATCTGCTTTATGTTATCTTTTCGTCTGTGAAGACAATGTAGCGTACCTATCTGCACCTGAGATGGTTTTTACTAATGACACCATGTCCATAGACTCAACGACCAGACGTTCCGTCTATAAAACAACTTACAATTTGACAAGCCCCAATACGAAATATGCGTATATAAATCTTCGATTTCATTCTGAATACAAATTGGTTACAAAAAGACGTGGTCCGTCAAAAATTAAAATATTATCCGAAGGTGAACCATCTTCTGACTATGCATCTTTATTGGCTGAGAATGAAGCCTTACGCAAGGAAATAGAGCGGTTAAAAAAACAAAATAATGCCGAATAAAATTCTTAATGGTAACTATTCTCAAACGAAAGGTGCTGTTTCTTCCTCTAATTGAATAAGATAAATAATTGCCTCTTCACGGTTCGTAGCACACATATCTATCGACGGTTGTAGACTGCCGCATACTTTAGGGCGCAGGGGTGAGCCAAAGATGCCACATAAGTTATCTTCTGATAACTGAACGCATCTTACATTGGCCGGTTTACCCTGTGGCATCCCTGGGATTGGAGATGAGATGGAAGGAGCAATACAACAAGCCCCACAATCGCTACGACAGTCCATTTAGCCTTCTGAATCAAACTTTAGCTCAATCGTCAACAATAACAGAAAGACACTTCAACAGACAGATCACTGTTTAGAGGCAACTCAATCAAAATGGAAAATACTTACTAACCAATTGAAAAATATAAAAATACACAGTGCTGTCTTTAAGACATCTAGCCTCATCATTTTTCTGATGTAGAATTTGTGAGGATTTTCGCTGACCCACATTCTCATGCTACCTATTACATGGAGTTACTATGGGCATTTACGTTAGGAAAAGCATTCGCGTTGGACCAATGAGATTTAACCTATCCAAATCAGGAGTCGGTGCATCCATTGGAATGAAAGGACTGAGGTTTGGTACTGGCCCAAGAGGAAATTACATCCACATCGGTGCTGGCGGAGTCTATTATCGTGCTTCGCTTTCACCAAGCCTGGCCCCACAGAACAGAAATAAGGTTCAACATGTATCAGACGAATTCCAAATAGTACATGACACTACACATGCACCTTTGGAGGAAATCGAGTCATCACATATCTCACAAATCGTTGATTCAAGTTCCCGAGAACTGCTTGAAGAGTTGAACAACAAACGTAAAAAGTTACAAATATGGCCCTTGGTCATGTGCCTTTCGATTGCGCTGTTACTTTACGGTTTTTCACAGGCATGGCCTGAGTGGTGCCTCGCTATAGGATTTATCGTAGGGGTAGCAATCTCTGTTTTTGCTTACATGTACGATCAGTTAAGAAAGACTACCGTTCTTTTTTATGACTTTGATGATCAAATGATGACATGTTACCAGCAACTTCATGACAGTGGAGCCAAGCTCGCAAGCTGCTCAAAAGTATGGCATATAGAAGCTTCTGGAGCCGTTTATGACCCCAAGTATCATGCCGGGGCTGGTAACTTACTACGCAGAAAAGTAACCTCTATCAGCAAATCAAAGCCTCCCTTTGTTAAGACAAATATTGAGACAATTGCTATCAATGTCGGTCGCCAAACATTACATTTTTTTCCAGATAGAGTACTCGTTTATGACCGTGAAGGTGTAGGCGCTGTTGGTTATAACCAGCTATTCGTTAATGTTGGTGATAGTCGATTCATTGAAACCGAAGGTGTACCTGGAGATGCCATAGTCGTTGGCAGGACATGGAAGTATGTGAACAAGTCTGGAGGCCCAGACAGAAGATTTAAAGACAATTCAGAACTGCCTATATGTCTGTATGAAAACCTTTCGTTTACAAGTCATTCCGGACTCAATGAGTTATTACAACTGTCTAAAACTGGCTATGGAGAAAGCTTTTCACATGCAATTGAAACACTTAGCAAAAAAGTCATTTCTGCTTAGCGATGTCATTTTTATACTGCGAATAATTGACTATTAGGCTTGCCCTCGGGCATTCCTGGAATGGGGCTTGAAATGGACGGTGCAGTACAGCACGCGCCACAATCGGGACGGCAATCCATAAATGCTCTCTTTCGCTGGCGGATGCCCGTACGGTCGGGTATCGCGCGCACAGTAACACCTTTTGCGTATTGATAGCAAAAGCCACGAATTCCTCTTGCCTGAAAGGCCGCGCGCGAGTAATTTGGCGCGATATTTTTTACCTCCCGTAAACAGGATTACTGCAATGCCAAGAGCGAACGAAATTAAGAAAGGTATGGTACTGAATTACAACGGCAAACTGCTGATTGTGAAAGATATCGATATTCAGGCACCAAGCGCCCGTGGTGCAGCTACGCTGTACAAAATGCGTTTCGCCGATGTGCGTACCGGCCTGAAGGTGGAAGAGCGCTTTAAAGGTGACGATATCGTCGATACCGTGACCCTGACCCGTCGCTATGTTGATTTCTCCTACATCGACGGCAACGAATATGTGTTCATGGACAAAGAAGATTACACCCCGTATATCTTCACCAAAGACCAGATTGAAGAAGAGCTGCTGTTCATCCCGGAAGGCGGTATGCCTGATATGCAGGTTCTGACCTGGGACGGCGTGCTGTTGGCGCTGGAACTGCCTCAGACCGTCGATCTGGAAATCGTTGAAACCGCACCAGGCATCAAAGGCGCATCCGCCAGTGCCCGCAACAAACCGGCTACCCTGACCACCGGCCTGGTTGTGCAGGTGCCGGAATACCTTTCTGCTGGCGAGAAAATCCGCATCCATATCGAAGAAAAACGCTATATGGGTCGCGCTGACTGATTGCGGCGTTTGTCGGGTGGCGCTACGCTTACCCGACCTACGAAAAAACCGGCCCAGAAGCCGGTTTTTGTGTTTTTGTAGGCCGGGTAAGGCGAAGCCGCCACCCGGCAATTCCGGTTACAGCAGCTCCGGATACTTCGTCATCTTCAGCGCCAGCTCAACGCCGCGCACTTCCGCCATCCCTTTAAGACGGCCAATCGCCGAATAGCCCGGGTTAGTTTTCTTACGCAGATCGTCCAGCATCTGGTGGCCGTGGTCAGGACGGAACGGAATAGGACGCACATCGCCTGCCTGCTTACGACGCGCCTCTTCCGCCAGAATAGCGTCCACCACCGCGACCATATTCACATCGCCGCCCAGGTGCGCCGCCTCGTGGAAGGTTTTTGGGTTCTCTTCACGGCAGGTCGCACGCAGATGCGTAAAGTGAATGCGATCGCCGAAGGTTTTAATCATCCGCACCAGATCGTTATCGGCCCGCACGCCGTAGGAGCCGGTACACATGGTAAAGCCGTTGTGGATGCTGTCGACCGTCTTTTTCAGCCACTGCATATCTTCAATTGTAGACACGATACGCGGCAGGCCGAGGATAGGACGCGGTGGATCGTCCGGATGTACCGCCAGGCGAACCCCCACCTCTTCCGCGACCGGCACAATTGCGCGCAGGAAATACGCCATGTTTTCACGCAGCTGCTGCTTATCAATATTGCCGTACTCCGCCAGGCGGGCGCGGAACTGATCCAGCGTATACCCCTCTTCGGCACCCGGCAGGCCCGCAATAATATTACGGGTCAGCTTTTCGATGTCCGCGTCGCTGGCGGCATTGAACCATTGGAGCGCCTGCTGCTGCTCTTCAGCGGTGTAATCCGCTTCTGCGCCAGGGCGTTTCAGAATGTGCAGTTCGAATGCCGCAAAGGCAATCTGATCGAAACGCAGCGCTTTTGAGCCGTCCGGCATTTGATATTCGAGGTCTGTACGCGTCCAGTCCAGAATGGGCATGAAGTTGTAGCAAACGGTATCAATACCGCAGGCCGCGAGGTTACGGATGCTCTGCTGATAGTTGGCAATCCAGGTCTGATACTCGCCGGAATGGGTTTTGATGTCTTCGTGAACCGGAATGCTTTCCACTACAGACCAGGTTAATCCCTTTTCCGCCAGCAGCGCCTGACGCGTCTGGATTTCCTCTACCGGCCAGACCTGACCGTTAGGAATATGATGCAGCGCCGTGACGACACCCGTTGCGCCAGCCTGACGCACATCATCAAGAGAAACCGGATCGTTCGGCCCGTACCAACGCCAGGTTTGTTCCATTGCCTCACCCTCTTAAGTTGTTATACCAATATGCGTTACTACAATGACGACTACCATACATGTTTACCGCAAAGGGTCAATACACCGCCACACATTGATTGATCAAACTCACATAACGGGGATATTTACGGCTCACCAATTTTATTTGCTGTCATATAACTTTACACTGGCATTGTTAATTAATGGTTAATCAGGTGTGTATCTCATGAAGACAATTGCCTCCACCACCCTTCCTGCCCGGGTTCAGCAACCTCGCTACGATCGCCAGTCATTACGCTCCCGCATCGTCCACTTTGGCTTTGGCGCGTTTCACCGTGCGCACCAGGCCTTGTTAACAAATCGGGTGCTTAATGAAAAAGGCGGCGACTGGGGGATTTGTGAGATTAGCCTCTTCAGCGGCGATGTGCTGATGAGCCAGCTGCGCGCGCAGGATCATCTGTTCACCGTGCTGGAAAAAGGGGCTGAAGGAAATGAGGCCATTATCGTCGGTGCCGTCCATGAATGCCTGAACGCAAAGCAGGACTCCCTGCCCGCCATTATTGAGAAATTTTGCGAGCCTCAGGTTGCGATTGTCTCGCTCACCATCACAGAGAAAGGCTATTGCATCGATCCCGCGACCGGAAAACTCGATCTGAATAACCCCCGGATCGTCCACGACCTTGAAAACCCCTCCGAGCCACATTCGGCCCCTGGGATCCTGGTCGAAGCCCTCCACCGCCGCCGCGAGCGCGGCCTGCCCGCCTTTACCGTGCTCTCCTGCGACAATATCCCGGACAACGGGCACGTGGTGAAAAACGCCGTGCTGGGCATGGCGCAAAAACGTTCCGCAGGGTTATCTGAATGGATCGATACCCACGTAAGCTTCCCCGGAACGATGGTCGACAGGATTGTTCCCGCCGCGACGGAGGCCTCGCTGGCGGAAATCACCGACGCGCTCGGCGTGGAAGATCCGTGCGCCATCAGCTGCGAGCCGTTCATTCAGTGGGTAATAGAAGATAATTTTGTCGCCGGCCGTCCCGAGTGGGAAGTGGCGGGTGTCCAGATGGTGCAGGATGTTCTGCCGTGGGAGCAGATGAAATTACGCATGCTCAACGGCAGCCACTCTTTCCTGGCGTATCTCGGGTATCTTGCTGGCTACGCGCATATTAATGAATGCATGGAGGATGCAGCGTTCCGGGAAGCCGCCCGTCGGCTGATGCTGAACGAGCAGGCCCCCACGTTACGGATTAAGGATGTCGACCTCACCGCGTATGCCGATAGCCTGCTCGAACGCTTTGCCAACCCGGCCCTCCAGCATCGGACCTGGCAAATCGCGATGGACGGTAGCCAGAAGCTTCCGCAAAGAATGCTGGACGGGATCCGCGTTCATCTTGAGCGAAACACGCCGTGGTCGCTGCTGGCCCTGGGCGTGGCCGGCTGGATACGCTACGTCAGCGGCACCGACGAGCGCGGCAACGCGATTGACGTTCGCGATCCCCTCAGCGATAAAATCCGCACGATCGTCAACGCCAGCAGCGACATCGACCGCGTCCCCGCGCTGCTGGGGCTGAGCGAAGTGTTTGGTCACGATCTCGCGCACAATCGTGTTTTTGTTGAGGCCGTTAGCCAGGCCTATCAGCGCATCACCCGTCACGGCGCACGTCAGGCTGTTATCGAAACGTTAAATATTTAACGATTGTTGCGCTTAACGCGAACGGATAAAGCCTCCGTTCGCCCTTCCCCTTCTCACAGGTCACGTTTTTCGCCAGGATAGAGAACAGTGTTATCGCATCATCATTCTCATCCGGAGCGCACGTGACCAAAACCAACCTCATCACCGGTTTTCTCGGCAGCGGTAAAACCACCTCAATTCTCCACCTGCTGGCGAATAAAGATCCGGCCGAGAAGTGGGCCGTGCTGGTCAATGAATTTGGCGAGGTGGGCATTGACGGCGCGTTACTGTCATCCAGCGGCGCGATGATTAAAGAGATCCCCGGCGGATGCATGTGCTGCGTCAATGGCCTGCCGATGCAGGTGGGGCTCAATACCCTGCTGCGTCAGGGCAAACCCGACCGCCTGCTGATTGAGCCGACCGGGCTGGGCCACCCGAAGCAGATCCTCGATTTACTGACCGCCCCGGTTTACGAGCCGTGGATCGATCTGCGCGCCACACTGTGCCTGCTCGATCCGCGTCAGCTTCTGGATGACAAGGCGGTGGCCAACGAGAACTTCCGCGATCAGCTCGCCTCGGCGGACGTTATCGTCGCCAACAAGGAAGATCGCGCCACGCCTGAAAGCCAGGCCGCGCTGGAGGCGTGGTGGCAACATTTTGGCGGCAATCGCACGCGGGTGCAGACCACCCAGGGGAATATTGATAGCACCCTGCTTGACCTGCCTCGTCTGAACCTCACCGAGCTGCCTGCCAGCGCGGATCATGCGCACAGCCATCCGGTTAAGCAGGGTCTGGCAGCCCTGAGCCTGCCGGAGCACCAGCGCTGGCGTCGTAACCTGAACAGCGGCCAGGGATACCAGGCCTGCGGATGGATTTTCGATGCTGAGACCGTTTTCGATACTATCGGGATTCTGGAGTGGGCCCGCCTTGCGCCCGTCGATCGCGTGAAAGGGATCATGCGCACGCCGGACGGACTGGTGCGGATCAACCGCCAGGGCGACGATTTCTTCATTGAAACGCAGAACGTGGCGCCGCCTGACAGCCGAATAGAGTTAATTAGTGCGGTTAACGCCGACTGGAATGCCCTCCAGTCCAGCCTGTTGAGGATTCGTTTAAGTTCGGGCGGCTAACGTTGCCCCAGTTTTCACTCTATGCAGAACGTTATGACAACTCGATTTCCCTTGATATTACTGCTTAATGTCGCCGGTCTGGCGCTTTTCTTCTCCTGGTATATCCCGGCGAATCATGGTTTCTGGTTCCCCCTGGATTCTGGCATCTTTCACTTCTTCAACCAGGCGCTGGTGAAGAGCGACGCATTCCTGTGGCTGGTGGCCATCACCAACAACCGCGCCTTCGACGGCTTCTCGCTGCTGGCCATGGGCTGCCTGATGCTCTCTTTCTGGCTTAAAGAGGATAAAGCGGGACGTCGGCGTATTCTGATTATCGGTCTGGTAATGCTGCTGTTTGCTGTCGTCATTAATCAGCTGGCTACCGCGATTATTCCGGTTAAGCGTTCCAGCCCTACGCTCTTTTTCACCGATATTTATCGCGTCAGTGAGCTGCTGCATATTCCAACAAAAGATGCGTCGAAGGACAGTTTCCCCGGCGATCACGGCATGATGCTGCTCATTTTTTCCGCAGTCATGCTTCGCTATTTCGGCCGAAAAGCGTTTGCCATAGCCCTGATTATTTTTGTGGTTTTTGCCTTCCCGCGCGTAATGATTGGCGCTCACTGGTTCACCGATATTGCTGTCGGTTCGCTCTCCGTTGCGCTGATTGCGCTGCCGTGGTGTTTAATGACCCCGCTGAGCGACAGGATAATAGCGTTGTTCGATCGCTATCTTCCCGGTAGAGCGCAACAACAATTAAACAAATAACTAACCTAAATTAACGTGAGCTATCAGGGATCGACATGATCCCCGATAGCCTTCCCGCCACGATCTTTTCCCTCTGTCATATTCTTGTCATCACATTCATGATAAAAATTAAGCAATTGCGCGATCACGCGTCGGATCTGACCGCATTTTAAGCAATTACGGATTTTTACTTTCTGTATCACATTTTCTTATAAAAAAAAGGCTTTTTTTACTCGCAATACCCCTGGCAATCGGTTAATCTCGAACTCGTTTTGCCCCATAGGGATAATTATTTCGATGGTGAATAATTTTGTGCGCTATGCCACAAATGTGACCAGAAAGAATTGTCTCGATGTGAACAGATAATTAGTCTCGTCACGTTTGGCATTTTTATAACGATATTTGTCGTTAAGGACTTCAAGGGAAAATAAACAAAATGGTCAAATCTCAACCGTTTCTGAGATATATCTTGCGGGGGATCCCGGCGATAGCAGTCGCGGTACTGTTATCTGCATGTAGTACATCGAACACCGCGAAGAATATGCATCCTGAGACGCGTGTTGTGGGAATGGAAGATTCCTCTTCACTGCAAGCCTCTCAGGATGAATTTGAAAATATGGTACGTAATCTGGACGTGAAGTCCCGCATTATGGACCAGTATGCTGACTGGAAAGGTGTGCGTTATCGTCTTGGCGGCAGCACGAAAACAGGTATTGATTGTTCCGGTTTTGTACAGCGTACGTTCCGCGAGCAATTTGGGTTAGATCTTCCGCGTTCAACCTATGAACAGCAGGAGATGGGCAAGTCGATTTCACGTACCAAACTGCGCACCGGCGATTTAGTTCTGTTCCGCGCGGGGTCTACAGGTCGACATGTTGGCATCTACATTGGTAATGACCAGTTCGTACATGCCTCCACCAGCAGCGGTGTGACCATTTCCAGCATGAACGAACCGTACTGGAAGAAGCGTTATAACGAAGCGCGCCGCGTACTGACCCGCAGTTAATATAACTATTGTATCGTTGGTTATCCCTTGGCTGGCGATATGATGAAAAAAAGCACTGCTTCGGCAGTGTTTTTTTTTGCCCGTTACACTGAATACATCAAGCGGCTTTTCAGGAATCACGACGTCTATGCTCACCCGCTACTTCTCCAGTAATCGTAAAATACTGATCCTCAGTATTATCACGGGTCTCATCACCGCCTTGCTCCTGGGTTCCCTGCAATTTTCGTGGAGTTACCACAAGCGGGAAGTCAAATTCGACACCCTGGTGAATGATGTGAGCGCCTACATGGGGAGCTATTTCGAAGACCTAAAAAAAGCGGTCAATGTCCTCCAGCCTCTCACGCTGAACACGTGCCAGGACGTCAACCAGGAACTCACCTCACGCGCGGCCTTCAGCATTAACGTTCGCGCCTTCCTGCTGGTCCGGGACCAGATGGCATTCTGCTCCTCGGCAACAGGCCCGATGAATGCCCCGATGGAGACGCTCATACCTGAGCTGAACATCAATAAACAGATCGATATGGCGTTGCTTCCGGGTACCCCCATGCTGCCTGATGAACCTGCGATTGCGATCTGGTACCGCAACCCATTAGTGAAGGACGGCGGGGTGTTCACTTCTGTGAATATTAATCTGACGCCTTATCTGCTCTATACTGAGCGCCAGGACGAGTTCGCGGGTATCGCTATCATTATCGGCGATAACGCCTTGTCGACGCGGTCCAGCACGCTGGTTCATACCCGCGACTTGCATGACATCCCGGTCCGCACGGCGACGCTGAAAGACCTCCCCCTGACCATCAACCTGTATGCGGACGCATGGACCAGCGATGAAATTCTCTACGCGCTGTTCTTCGGGCTGGTATGCGGGATTTGTGCCGGATCGCTTAACTACTACATCCTCAGCATTCGGCTCAACCCGGGTAAAGAAATTTTAAGCGCTATAAAGCGCGGTCAGTTTTATGTGGTTTATCAGCCCGTCGTCGATGCCAAATCGCTCAGGATGACCGGGCTTGAAGTCCTGATGCGCTGGAAACACCCGACAATGGGGGAAATTCCGCCGGACGCGTTTATCAATTTTGCCGAAGCACAGAAGCTGATTGTCCCGCTGACGCTGCATCTGTTTGACCTTATCATTCATGATGCTCCCGTGTTACAAACGCTGTTACCTCCGGGCGCAAAGGTGGGTATTAACATTGCACCGGGGCATCTGCATGCGGAAAGCTTCAAGGACGATATGCGCACCTTCAAAGCCCTGCTGCCGCCGGATTACTTCCAGATCGTGCTGGAAATTACCGAGCGCGATATGCTCAACCATCGGGAAGCCAACACCCTTTTCGAATGGCTGCATAACGAAGGGTTTGAAATCGCCATTGATGATTTTGGTACCGGCCACAGCGCGCTGATTTACCTTGAGCATTTCACCATGGACTACCTCAAAATCGACCGTGGTTTTGTTAATGCGATCGGTACCGAGACCGTGACGTCGCCGGTGCTGGATGCCGTTCTGACGCTGGCAAGACGACTGAATATGTCGACCGTCGCCGAAGGGGTAGAGACGCCGGAACAGGCGGCCTGGCTGCGCGAACACGGCGTTAACTTCCTGCAGGGATACTGGATTAGCCGCCCGATGCCGCTGGCGCAGTTCCGCGAATGGCGGCCTGATATTTCGCCCGAAGGCGATTAATTTCACATTGCCCGTGACGTCACTTATTATTCAGCTTAACCGAACCGGTCTGTAGAGAGGGAGCTGCCGCGAGATGCTTATGCGCTTTATGTTGCTGATGTTGGCATTCACGAGCCTGTCCAGCCAGGCGCAAACCATCAAAGAGAATATCGCCTTCGCGGTGATTGGCGAGCCGAAATACGCGGTCAATTTTACGCACTTCGATTACGTCAACCCAGCCGCGCCAAAAGGCGGTAAGGTCACGCTTTCCGCCACGGGAACCTTCGACAACTTCAACCGCTACGCCCTGCGCGGCGTGGCGGCCGCGCGAACGGAATCGCTTTACGATACGCTCTTTGTCACCTCCGATGACGAGCCCGGCAGCTACTATCCGCTGATTGCCGAGAACGTGCGTTACGCCGATAACTTCGCCTGGGCGGAAATCTCGCTGAACCCGCGGGCACGTTTTCACGATGGCACGCCGGTGAAGGCCAGCGACGTTGCGTTCACCTTCCATAAATTCATGACCGAAGGCGTCCCCCAGTTCCGCATCGTATATAAAGGCGCGTCGGTCAGAGCCATCGCGCCGCTCACCGTGCGCATTGAGCTGAGCGAACCGAACAAAGAGAATATGCTCAGCCTGTTCTCGCTGCCGGTGATGCCGGAATCGTTCTGGAAAAATCATAAGCTGAGCGACCCGCTTTCAACGCCTCCTCTGGCTGGCGGCCCCTACCGCATTACCGACTGGCGCATGGGGCAATATGTCGTCTATTCCCGTGTCAAAGACTATTGGGCGGCCAATCTGCCGGTCAACCGCGGACGCTGGAACTTCGACACCCTTCGCTATGATTACTACCTCGACGATAACGTGGCGTTTGAAGCGTTCAAAGCCGGGGCATTCGATTTGCGCGTCGAGAGCAGCGCCAAAAACTGGGCGACCCGCTATATCGGCAAAAATTTCGCCAAAGGCTATATCGTCAAAGACGAACACAAAAATGAATCTGCCCAGGACACCCGCTGGCTGGCGTTTAATATTCAGCGTCCGGTATTTAATGACCGCCGGGTGCGGGAAGCCATCTCCCTGGCCTTTGATTTTGAGTGGATGAACAAAGCGCTGTTTTACGGGGCTTATAGCCGCGCCAACAGCTATTTTCAGAATACCGAATACGCCGCGCGCGATTATCCGAAAGCCGACGAACTGGTTCTGCTGGCCCCCCTTAAAGCAGAGGTACCGCCAGAGGTGTTTACAACGGTGTTTCAGCCGCCCGCATCGAAGGGTGACGGTTACGACCGCGACAACCTGCTCAAAGCCAGCAAGCTGCTGGATGACGCAGGCTGGCACCTGAAGAACCAAAAACGTGTGGATGCCAAAACGGGCAAGCCACTCAGCTTTGAGCTGCTGCTCTCGTCCGGGGGCAACGACCAGTGGGTGCTGCCGTTTAAGCACAACCTTGAGCGGCTGGGCGTGACCATGAACATTCGCCAGGTCGATAACGCGCAGATCACCAGCCGCATGCGCAGCCGTGATTACGACATGATGCAGCGCCTGTGGCCCGCGCAGCCGTGGCCTAGCTCGGACCTGCAAATCTCCTGGGCCTCCAGCTACATCGACTCCTCGTACAATGCGCCGGGGGTAAAAAGCCCGGCGATTGATGCGCTGATTGCGAAAATCGTGGCGGCGCAGGGGGATAAAGACAAGCTCGTGCCGCTCGGGCGCGCCCTCGACAGGGTCTTAACCTGGAACTACTACATGCTGCCGATGTGGTATATGGGCGAAGATCGCCTTGCGCGCTGGGATAAGTTCTCCGTGCCTGCCGTGCGCCCGGTCTATTCTCTGGGCTTTGACACCTGGTGGTATGACGTTAACAAAGCCGCCAGACTTCCCGCTGAGCGGCGATAAGGAATTATCATGGGTGCCTATCTTCTCCGCCGTCTGCTGCTGGTCATCCCCACCCTGTGGGCCATCATCACGATTAACTTTTTTATTGTGCAAATCGCTCCTGGCGGGCCGGTCGATCAGGCCATTGCCGCTATTGAATTTGGCAACAGCGGCGGCATGCCGGGCGGCGGCGGCGAAGGGATGGGCGCCAGCCATGCGCGAACTGGCGTAGGGAATATCAGCGAAAGCCATTACCGCGGGGGACGCGGGCTGGATCCGGAGGTGATCGCCGAGATCACCCACCGCTACGGCTTTGATAAACCGATTCACGAGCGCTATTTCAAAATGCTCTGGGATTACATCCGCTTTGATTTTGGCGATAGCCTGTTCCGCAGTGCGTCAGTGCTGACGCTGATCAAGCAAAGCCTGCCGGTTTCGATCACGCTCGGGCTGTGGGGTACGCTGATCATCTATCTGGTCTCTATACCGCTTGGGATCCGCAAAGCGGTGTACAACGGCAGCCGGTTCGATATCTGGAGCAGCACGTTCATCATTATCGGCTATGCCATCCCGGCGTTTCTGTTCGCCGTTCTGCTGATCGTCTTTTTTGCCGGGGGCAGTTATTTTGATCTCTTCCCGCTGCGGGGCCTCGTCTCCGCCGATTTCAGCTCCCTGCCGTGGTACCAGAAAATCACCGACTACCTCTGGCATATCACGCTGCCGGTTCTGGCCACGGTCATTGGCGGGTTTGCGGCCCTGACCATGTTGACCAAAAACGCCTTTCTCGATGAAATTCGTAAACAGTACGTCGTTACGGCCCGTGCTAAAGGCGTGAGCGAGAAGCAGATCATGTGGAAGCACGTGTTCCGCAACGCCATGCTGCTGGTGATCGCCGGATTTCCGGCCACGTTCATCAGTATGTTTTTTACCGGCTCGCTGCTGATAGAGGTGATGTTCTCGCTTAACGGTCTGGGCCTGCTGGGCTATGAGGCCACCGTGTCGCGTGATTATCCGGTAATGTTCGGCACGCTCTATATTTTCACCCTGATTGGCCTGCTGCTGAATATCATCAGCGATATCAGCTATACGCTGGTCGATCCCCGAATCGATTTTGAGGGCCGATGATGCCGCGTTTAAGCCCCGTCAACCAGGCCCGCTGGGCCCGCTTTCGCCACAACCGCCGCGGCTACTGGTCTCTGTGGATTTTTGCCGTGCTGTTTGTCTTAAGCCTGTTTTCAGAACTGATCGCTAACGATAAACCGCTGCTGGTGCATTTTAACGATCGCTGGTACGTGCCGGTCATCGCCAATTACAACGAAAGCGACTTTGGCGGCCCGTTTGCGACGCCGGCAGAGTATCAGGACCCGTGGCTTCGCCAGCAGATTGAGCAGCACGGCTGGGCGCTCTGGGCGCCGGTGCGTTTTGGCGCAAACAGCATTAACTTCGCCACCACGACCCCCTTCCCTTCCCCGCCCTCCGCGCAAAACTGGCTGGGAACGGATGCTAACGGCGGTGACGTGCTGGCGCGCATCCTGTATGGCACGCGTATTTCGCTTCTCTTTGGGCTGATGCTGACGATCTTCTCCAGCGTGATGGGCGTCGTGGCGGGCGCCATTCAGGGCTACTACGGCGGGAAAATTGACCTCTGGGGCCAGCGGGTGATTGAGGTCTGGTCAGGCATGCCGACGCTGTTTCTGATCATCCTGCTTTCCAGCGTCGTACAGCCCAACTTCTGGTGGTTATTAGGCATTACCGTCCTGTTCGGCTGGATGGCGCTGGTCGGTGTGGTCAGGGCCGAGTTTCTGCGCACCCGTAATTTCGACTATATTCGCGCCGCGCAGGCGCTTGGCGTGAGCGACCGCGGGATCATCTTCCGCCATATGCTGCCCAACGCCGTGGTGGCAACGCTCACCTTCCTGCCGTTTATTCTGTGCAGCTCCATCACCACCCTCACCTCACTGGATTTTCTCGGTTTCGGGCTACCGTTGGGTTCCCCGTCGCTCGGCGAACTGCTGCTGCAGGGCAAGAACAACCTTCAGGCGCCGTGGTTAGGCATCGCCGCCTTTCTTTCCGTGGCCGTGCTGCTGTCGCTGCTGATTTTTATTGGCGAAGCCGTGCGCGATGCCTTTGATCCGAACAAGGCGGTTTAAAATGACCCAGCCCCTGCTCCGTATTGATAACCTGTCGATTGCCTTTTCAAAACAGGACGAGACGCGCACCGTGGTCAGCGACCTGACGCTGCAGATCCAGCGCGGTGAAACGCTGGCCCTGGTGGGTGAGTCGGGTTCAGGCAAGAGCGTTTCGGCGCTCTCCATCCTGCGGCTGCTGCCTTCTCCGCCGGTGAGCTACCCGCAAGGGGATATCCTTTTTCACGACCGTTCGCTGCTGCACGCCGACGAACAGACCCTGCGCGGCATTCGCGGCAACAAAATCGCGATGATCTTCCAGGAGCCGATGGTGTCGCTTAACCCGCTGCACAGCCTGGAAAAACAGCTCTATGAAGTGCTCTCCCTGCACCGTGGGATGCGCAAAGAGGCCGCGCGGGGAGAAATTCTGGATTGTCTTGAACGCACAGGCATACGCAATGCGGCCAAACGGCTGAATGATTTTCCGCATCAGCTCTCCGGCGGCGAACGCCAGCGCGTGATGATCGCCATGGCCCTGCTGACGCGCCCCGAGCTGTTGATTGCCGACGAACCCACAACGGCGCTGGACGTGACGGTACAGGCGCAAATACTGACGCTGCTGCGGGACCTGCGTGACGAGCTAAACATGAGCCTGCTGTTTATCACGCACAACCTGAGCATTGTGAGAAAGCTGGCCGACAGCGTCGCGGTGATGCAAAACGGCCGCTGTGTTGAACAGAATGCGGCGTCCACGCTGCTGAGCGCGCCGCAACACCCCTATACGCAGCGCCTGCTCGACAGCGAACCCGCCGGCGACCCGGTTCCCCTCGACGCTGACAGCACGCCGCTGCTGCGCGTTGAGGATCTGTCCGTCTCGTTCCCGATCCGCAAAGGTATTTTGCGACGCATTGTCGATCGCAACCCGGTGTTAAAAAATATCCGCTTCTCGCTGCGCCCGGGCGAATCCCTCGGGCTGGTGGGCGAATCCGGCTCGGGTAAAAGCACCACCGGTCTGGCGCTGCTGCGCTTAATTGCCTCACAGGGCGAAATCCTGTTTGACGGCATGCCGCTGCACCGCTGGAACCGGCGGCAGATGCTGCCCGTGCGGCCCCGCATGCAGGTGGTCTTTCAGGATCCCAACTCCTCGCTTAACCCGCGGCTCAGCGTGTTACAGATTGTCGAAGAGGGCCTGCGCGTCCATCAGCCCGGCCTGAGCGCGCAGCAGCGCGAGCAGGAGGTCATGCGGGTCATGGCCGAAGTGGGTCTAGATCCCGAGACGCGCCACCGCTATCCTGCGGAATTTTCCGGCGGGCAGCGCCAGCGTATCGCCATTGCCCGCGCGCTGATCCTGAAACCAGAGCTAATTATTCTGGATGAACCGACGTCGTCTCTGGACAGGACCGTACAGGCGCAGATCCTGGCGCTGCTGAAAGGGCTACAGGAAAAGCACCGGCTGGCCTATATCTTTATCAGCCATGATTTGCAGGTGGTGCGGGCGCTATGCCATCAGGTGATTGTGTTGCGACAGGGAGAGGTGGTCGAGCAGGGAGAGTGCCAGCGCGTATTTAGCGCGCCAACGCAGCGCTACACGCGCCAGCTGTTGTCGTCAGACTAGCGCTCAGAATGGATACTGGCCGGAGAAAGGCTCTGCAATAGCAACGCCAAAATTTTTCAGACGGCAGGTGGCAGCAAACTCGTCCTGGCTTTTCACAAACAGGCACGGCTCCCCTTCGCATTCCAGCACGGAGCTGTCCACTTCGATATCCGTCAGGGCCTGACTGAGACGCTCCATCACCCGCCATGCATTTTCATCGCTCGGGCTCAGCAGCTTGAGCGCCACCAGGCAGTTTTCACAGCCCGCGACGTTTTGCGGAATCGGTTCAACTTTCGAACCAGCAAAACCCGCCGACCAGCGATAGCTCTGGGGCAAGCGATGGACAATAGAAAGTTGTAATGTATTCACGTTCGTTCCCCGGAAGCAAAATTTACTTCACAATTTATTTACATTTATAGTAACACATCATCGCCAGCCTGCACTATTCAGCACTTTTTTATCGGTATTCAGGCTCGCGTCGGCGCTATATGTACCCGTTTCTGCGATCTAACTCAACCTTTTTGAATACAATGATGTGACTTTTTACACAAATAGATTTTACATAAAATAAACAAACACGGCATAAACGAACGGGGGTTTGGTTGATATGCATCAACAAAAAAGGCCCTGCCGGGCCTTCTCTGTGTTTTAGTGGGCCGCTTTTCGCGGTCGACTGGCGTAAAGATAGAAGAGTATCGAGCTGGTTGCGCAAAAAGCCATGGCCCACAGCATCGGCCATGCCGTCGTAAAGGTGGCCATCGAAAGCAACGCCCCCACGATAGCGCCGATGCCGAAGCGGAACGTCCCCGCCAGGGAAGAGGCGGTCCCCGCCATGTGCGGGAACTCATCCAGGATCACCGCCATCGCATTGGACGACACCATCGACACGCAGCCGACAAAGGCCGCTACGCCGACCACCAGCGCCCAGAAGCCCACGCCCAGAAACGCGCTCACCACCAGCCAGATCGCCATCGCAAACTGGATCCACAGCCCCGCGCGAAACATGTTCAGCGCCCCCACCCGCCGGACAAAGCGGCTGTTGATGATGGTCATGATGAACAGGAAGACGATGTTAAGCGCAAAGTAATAGCCGAAGTGCTGCGGCGACACGTGGTTAAGCTCGATGTAGACAAACGGCCCGGCGCTCAGGAAAGAGAACATTCCGGCAAAGCTGAACCCGCTTGCCAGCATATAGCTGAGCACGCGCTTGTGGCGAAACAGCGAGGCAAAGTTGCCGATGGTGGTACGGATGTGAAACTTCTGGCGGCGCTCGACGGGAAGCGTTTCATCTATAAAGAAGAAGATCATTGCCGAGGCCAGCAGCGCGGCCAGGGCCAGGATCCAGAAAATCACATGCCAGCTGAACCACACCAGCACCGCACCACCCGCCATTGGCGCCACCAGCGGCGCAATCGTCGTCACCAGCATCACGAACGACATCATGCGGGAGAACTCTTCCTTCGGGTAGATATCGCGCATCAGGGCATTAATCACCACGCTTGCCGCTGCCGCCGCCAGACCGTGGAAGAAGCGCATGATAATCAGATGATCGATGGTCTGGGCCAGCGCACAGGCAACCGCTGCGGCCGCAAAGACCAGCGTCCCGCCCAGAATGACGGGCTTGCGTCCAAGGCTGTCCGCCATCGGGCCATAAAACAGCTGGCCAAGGGCAAAGCCGAGAATATAGGTGCTGAGCGTCATCTGCGCGCTGCCCGCCGGGACGCCAAACTGCGCGGAAATGACCGGCAGCGCGGGCAGGTACATATCAATAGACAGCGGCATCAGCATGGCCAGCAGGCCAAGAATGAAGACGATTTTGAACGACGAGTGTGGCCTGATGGTCACAGGGTTCTCCTGAAATTAGTGCGAAGGCAGACCGACGCTGGCGATCTCTTCTTCCGTTAACGGACGGTATTCGCCTGGCGCAAGGTCGGGATCGAGTTCAATCGCACCAATCCGTTCGCGATGCAGGCCAACAACGTGATTCCCCACCGCGGCAAACATACGTTTCACCTGATGGTAGCGCCCTTCGCTGATGGTCAGACGGACCTCCGTCGGGGTGATGACTTCAAGCACCGCCGGCTTAGTCAGATCTTTTTCATTATGCAGCTGCACGCCTTTCGCGAAGTGCTCAGCCGTGTCATCCGACACCGGTGACTCCAGCGTGACCAGATAGGTTTTCTCGCAGTGGTGGCGTGGAGAGGTGATGCGATGCGACCACTGACCGTCGTCGGTCATCAGCACCAGACCGGTGGTGTCGATATCGAGGCGGCCTGCGGCATGCAGCTTGTGCGCCACCGGTTCGTCGAGGAAATAGAGCACCGTCGGGTGATCCGGATCGTCCGTTGAGCAGACGTAGCCTTCCGGCTTATTGAGCATAAAGTAGCGAGGACCGTGCTGCTGGGTCAGCGGATTGCCGTCATACTCCACCTGATGGTCAGGTTGCAGTTTGAACGCGCTGTCTCTCACAATGTCGCCATCCACGGTAACGCGGCTGGCGCGAATTTCGCGCCCGGCAATAGCGCGGCTTACGCCGAGTTGCTGAGCGATAAACTTATCAAGTCGCATGAAATCTTTTTAGCCTTAATGGTGCAGGAAGTCGGACAACAGGTCCGAAAATAGAAGCAGTCTGGAACGGTTCAGTATAATGGTCTGGTTGCGCCACTCAAGGGAAAAAGTTTCGTGGCATACTATGTGCGGAATAACGAAACCGAGACCCCATGACTTTTACACTTCGTCCCTATCAGCAGGAAGCCGTTGACGCCACCCTCGCCTGGTTCCGTAAACATCGCGAGCCGGCGGCGATTGTGCTCCCGACCGGTGCAGGCAAAAGCCTGGTCATTGCCGAACTGGCGCGTCTGGCCCGTGGCCGCGTGCTGGTGCTGGCGCACGTTAAAGAGCTCGTCGCGCAAAACCATGCCAAGTATTGTGCACTTGGACTGGAAGCCGACATTTTCGCCGCCGGTCTAAAGCGTAAAGAGAGCCACGGCAAGGTGGTGTTTGGCAGCGTGCAGTCGGTGGCCCGCAATCTGGATCTGTTTCGCAGCGAATTTTCGCTGCTGATTGTCGACGAGTGTCACCGCATCAGCGATGACGACGACAGCCAGTATCAGCAAATCCTGACGCACCTGAAAGACGTGAACCCTCACCTGCGCCTGCTGGGCCTGACGGCGACCCCGTTTCGTCTGGGTAAAGGCTGGATCTATCGTTACCATTATCACGGCATGGTGCGCGGCGATGACAAGGCCCTGTTTAGCGACTGCATCTACGAGCTTCCGCTGCGCTACATGATTAAACATGGCTACCTGACGCCGCCTGAACGGCTGGATATGCCGGTGGTGCAGTACGACTTCAGCCGCCTGCAGGCGCAGAGCAACGGGTTATTCAGCGAAGCGGATCTTAACCAGGAGCTGAAAAAGCAAAAGCGCATTACGCCGCATATCATCAGCCAGATTGAGGAGTTCGCCGCGACGCGCAAAGGGGTGATGATCTTTGCCGCCACCGTTGAGCACGCGCGGGAAATCACCGGGTTACTGCCTTCCGGCGACGCGGCGCTCATCACCGGCGAGACGCCCGGCCCCGAGCGCGACGGCCTGATCGACGCGTTTAAGGCCCAGCGGTTCCGCTATCTGGTTAACGTGTCGGTATTGACCACCGGCTTTGACGCCCCGCACGTCGACCTGATCGCTATCTTGCGCCCGACCGAATCGGTCAGTCTGTATCAGCAAATTGTTGGCCGCGGCCTGCGTCTGGCACCGGGGAAAACCGACTGCCTGATTCTGGATTATGCCGGTAACCCGCACGATCTCTATACGCCTGAGGTCGGCGCGCCAAAAGGAAAAAGCGACAACGTGCCCGTGCAGGTCTTTTGCCCTGCCTGCGGGTTTGCCAACACCTTCTGGGGCAAAACCACCGCCGACGGTACGCTGATCGAACATTTTGGCCGCCGCTGTCAGGGCTGGTTTGAAGATGATGAAGGGCATCGCGAGCAGTGCGATTTTCGTTTCCGCTTCAAAAACTGCCCGCAGTGCAACGCCGAAAATGACATAGCCGCTCGCCGCTGTCGGGAGTGCGACACGGTGCTGGTTGACCCGGACGACATGCTGAAAGCGGCGCTAAAGCTGAAAGATGCGCTGGTGCTGCGCTGTTCCGGCATGGCGCTGCAGCCCGGCGCGGATGAAAAAGGCGAATGGCTGAAAATCACCTATTACGACGAGGACGGGGCGGACGTCAGCGAGCGCTTCCGGGTCCAGACGCCTGCCCAGCGAACGGCCTTCGAACAGCTGTTTATTCGCCCGCACACCCGCACCCCGGGCGTGCCCCTGCGCTGGATCACCGTGGCCGATATCGTGCGCCAGCAGGTGCTGTTGCGCCATCCGGATTTTGTCGTCGCCCGTAAGAAAGGCCAGTACTGGCAGGTGCGCGAGAAGCTCTTTGACTTCGAAGGTCGCTTCCGTCGCGCCAACGAATTGCGCGGTTAGCGGGACTTTTCATTGATGTGAGGGGCATTTGAGTATAAAATGCCGCCCGCTTCACATCCGTGAGGCAGAACACTCACCTGCTGCTGGGTCGCCTGTAGTAGGGTTTTAAATACAGAGAGAAATCAATGTTCACTATCGAAGCAGAAGTACGTAACGTGCAGGGTAAGGGTGCGAGCCGCCGCCTGCGTACCGCTAACAAGTTCCCGGCTATCGTTTACGGTGGCGAAGCTGCTCCAGTTGCAATCGAACTGGATCACGACAAACTGTGGAACCTGCAGACCAAAGCTGAATTCTACAGCGAAGTTCTGACCATCGTTGTTGGCGGTAAAGAAGAAAAAGTGAAAGTTCAGGCTGTTCAGCGTCACGCGTTCAAGCCAAAACTGACTCACATCGACTTCGTTCGCGCGTAATCGCAAACCTGTCGAAAAAAACCCCGCTTCTGCGGGGTTTTTTGTGCCTGTTATTTACCGCCCGAGGTGCGGCGCTGAAGCTGATCGCGCAGATTCGGTGGCGTACCTTTAATGGTCAGCGTATCGGTGGCCGGATCCCAGAAGATACGTTCCCCCAGCAGCATCGCATCAAAGTTGATGGTTAACCCGCCGCCGCTGCCGGCAAACTTGGTTAACTGACGCAGCGTGCTGCGATCCGCCGGGAAGCTCTCTTCAAGCTCATAGCCCTTCTCTGCGGTAAATTCCTGGAAGCTGACTTCGCTGACGCCCGCCAGCTCTTTTGACAGCGACTCCAGCTCAATCTCTTCCCCAGCCTGCAGCTGTTCGTTGCAATAGCTGTAAACCTGCTGGCGCACCGTCTGGCGCTCAGATTTATCAAGCTGCGCTTCGGCTGTGAAATCGTCAACCGCCTGGAGCAGCCCTTTGTTCTGCGCTTTGGCGTTAAGCCCTTCACTGGCACCGAGGAAATCCATAAAGAAATCCGCCACTTTGCGGCCCACGCGTCCCTTCAGGAAAGTCAGGTAGCGGGTCGACTCCGGGTTGGTTTCCCACTCGGTCAAATCAATACGCGCCACGATATCCGCATGGTTGATATCCAGATAATGCGTCGAGCTGATATCCAGCTGCTCGTTCACGCGCATGCTGCTTAAGTTATTCAGCACGGTAACCAGCAGGTACTCGACCGCCAGATAGCGGTAGTGGCAGAACAGCACGATCCCGCCGTCGGCGAACGGATATTTCGCCAGCTCATCGCGCAGACGCCCGGTTGCCGCACGGCTAAACGCCAGGAAATCCTCTTCACCCTGGCGCTGCAGGCGCAGGCTATCGGCCAGTTCACTCTCTTCGCTGAACAGCCCATAGGCTTTATTTTTGGCGCTGTAGACACGATGCAGCTCTGCCATCATCTCCACAACGGTCGCCGTAGGTTCCAGTAACGAATCGCGTAGCACCACTTCAAGGGTTTGCTCATCGCGCTTGATAAGCTGGTGCAGGGCAATCTGGTTGATTTCCAGACTCATGATAAACTCTCCTTTTAGACCGGGCGGTATTCAACCACCACCAGGACATGTGTGCAACAACAGATAAAAAAGGGGAAAAAAAGCTGTTGCTACGGTAATATGTTGCCCTTTCATCAACAAACTGATTTTGATTTATGCCACAACATTCCCGCTACAGTGATGAACACGTTGAACAACTGCTCAGTGAGCTGGTCAACGTACTGGAAAAACATAAAACGCCGACCGATCTCTCCCTGATGGTTTTGGGAAATATGGTCACCAACCTGATTAACACCAGCGTTGCTCCGGCTCAGCGTCAGGCGATCGCAAAATCTTTCGCCCAGGCTTTACAGTCGTCCGTCAGCAACGACCCGGCCCATTAAGGGATACGAACAACAGTTTATGGTGACGAATCGTCAGCGCTACCGTGAAAAAGTCTCCCAGATGGTCAGCTGGGGGCACTGGTTTGCCCTGTTCAACATTCTGCTGGCGACGGTCATTGGCTGTCGTTATCTGTTTGTCGCAGACTGGCCAACAACGCTCACCGGGCGTATCTACTCCTGGATAAGCGTTGTCGGTCACTTTAGCTTTTTGGTTTTCGCCACCTATCTGCTGATCCTGTTCCCCCTGACGTTTATCGTCATGTCGCAGCGTCTGATGCGATTCTTGTCCGCCATCCTTGCGACGGTGGGGATGACGCTGCTGCTTATCGACAGTGAAGTGTTCACCCGCTTCCACCTGCATCTCAACCCCATCGTCTGGGAGCTGGTGATTAACCCCGACCAGAACGAAACGGCCCGCGACTGGCAGCTGATGTTTATCAGCGTCCCGGTGATCCTGTTGATTGAGATGCTGTTTGCCACCTGGAGCTGGCAAAAACTGCGTAGCCTGACCCGCCGACGCCACTACGCGAAGCCCGTCGCCGCGCTCTTCTTCGTCTCCTTTATCAGTTCGCACATCATGTATATCTGGGCGGATGCGAACTTCTATCGTCCTATTACTATGCAGCGCGCGAACCTGCCGCTCTCGTACCCGATGACGGCCCGTCGCTTCCTCGAGAAACATGGCCTGCTTGATGCGCAGGAATACCAGCGCCGCCTTATCGAGCAGGGTAACCCGGAAGCCGTCAGCGTGCAGTATCCTCTGAGCGACCTGCGCTATCGCGATATGGGCCGCGGGCAAAACGTCCTGCTCATCACCGTCGACGGCCTGAACTATTCCCGTTATGAGAAGCAGATGCCAGCTCTGGCCAATTTCGCGAGTCAAAACGTCACGTTTACTCAGCACATGAGCTCCGGTAACACAACCGACGCGGGCATCTTTGGCCTCTTCTATGGCATTTCAGCCGGATATATGGACGGCGTACTCTCTACCCGCACGCCTGCGGCGCTGATCACCGGGCTGAATCAGCAGGGCTATCAGTTAGGGTTGTTCTCATCCGATGGCTTTAACAGCCCGCTCTACCGCCAGGCGCTGCTGTCTGATTTCTCACTGCCGGCGGCACAGAATCAGTCCGATGCGCAGACCGCCAGCCAATGGATAAACTGGCTGCAGCGCTATGCCCAGGAAGATAACCGCTGGTTCTCATGGGTTGCCTTTAACGGTACAACGCTTGCTAACAGCAACAAGAGTGATTTCGCGCGCCGCTACGGCCGCGCGGCGGGTGATGTTGATGCGCAGATTGCCCGCGTGCTTGACGCGCTACGTGAGTCCGGCAAGCTGGACAACACCGTGGTGATCGTGACGGCAGGCCATGGCGTCCCGTTAGGTGACGAGACGAAGAGCATGAGCTGGTCACGCCCTAACCTGCAGGTTCCGCTGGTCATCCACTGGCCGGGCACCCCGGCGCAGCGCATCACTATGCTTACCGAGCATAAAGATGTGATGACCACCCTGATGCAACGCCTGCTGCACGTCAGCACGCCGGCAAACGAGTATTCGCAGGGCCAGGATCTCTTCAGCGCCGTGCGCCGCCATAACTGGGTTACGGCAGCAGGGAATAATACGCTGGTGGTGACCACGCCGAAGCTGACGCTGGTGCTGAACAGCAACGGGAATTATCAGACGTATAACCTGCAGGGTGAGCGGCTGAAAGACCAGAAACCGCAGCTGAGCCTGCTGCTGCAGGTCCTGACGGATGAGAAGCGTTTTGTCGCTAACTGATTAATAATAAACCAGTTAGCGACGGATTTCCTTGCATTCAAAACGGAATCGAGTAGTATTCTTTCTATGCGTCGGCACGTAGCGCAGCCTGGTAGCGCACCGTCATGGGGTGTCGGGGGTCGGAGGTTCAAATCCTCTCGTGCCGACCAAAAACACATTGAAAACCAGCCTTTTATGGCTGGTTTTTTATTTCGCCTCGTCCGGCGTTTTGCGCAGGTATACAAGCGTTACCAGACAAATCACCGCCCCGGCATAAAACGTATATTCCGCCCCAAACGTTTCCCAGATGGCTCCTGCCCCCAGGCTGGCGACTAACAATCCCACGCCGCTGACCAGACTAAAAATGCCGTAGGCGGTACCGCGCAGATCCGCAGGCGCCGTTTTTGCGATCATTGCCGCCAGCAGCCCCTGCGTCATCCCCATATGCACTCCCCAAAGCGCAACGCCCAGAAGCATTCCAGCCCAGTGGGTGCTCAGCGCCAGCACAATATCTGCTCCAATCAGCATCACCAGACCCCACTGCAGTAGCCGGGTGTGGCTCATCCGGTCCGATAACTTGCCAAACGGATAGGCAGAGAGGAAATAGAGCAGATTCATGGCCACCATCACCAGCGGGATCAGCGCCAGCGGCACCCCCGACTGCTGTGCGCGCAGGACAAGAAAGGCTTCACTGAAGCGTGCGAGCGTGAAGATGGCCCCCAGACCAATAACCCACCAGCATCCTTTCCCGAGACGCCTGAGGTTCTCTTTTTTGATGGGGTTCGTGCGTTTATGTTCGACGGGCGTTTTCGGCTCATGCAGGCCGAAGAAAAGCAGCGCCACGGCGAGCACGCCGGGGATCACCGCGATCCAGAAAATCGTGCGGAAATCATCGTTCCACAGCAGCATCAATCCTACTGCCAGCAGCGGCCCGAGAAATGCGCCGATGGTGTCCATCGACTGACGCAGCCCAAAGGCCGCGCCGCGAAGTTCCGGCGGCGTAACGTCAGCAACCAGCGCATCGCGCGGCGCTCCCCGGATCCCCTTCCCGACCCGGTCGATTAAGCGTGCCCCCAGAATCATGCCGGAAGAAGAGGCGATAGCGAACAACGGTTTACTCAACGCGCCAAGACCGTAGCCCAGAACCGCCAGTCCTTTACGCTTGCCCAGATAGTCACTGATGGCGCCGGAAAACACCTTGATAAACAGCGCAGTGGCCTCAGCCAGGCCTTCAATCAAACCAATGAAAATCACGCTGGCGCCCAGCGTCGTGACCATAAACAATGGCAGCAGGCTGTGAATGATCTCCGAAGAGATATCCATTAACATACTTACTCCACCGACCACCCAGACACCTTTTGGGATCTGGCGGAGCGTGGCAAACCGGGATTGCATTAAGCCTCTCCTGCTTTCTGTAAACAAAGGTGCTCTCAACAGAATATCCTGGAAAGGCGAATAAAAATTATCAGGCATAAAAAAAGCCACCCCGCAGGATGGCTTAGTTATCGCAAATCGGCGTCTAGTGTTTATCACGTCCGCCCAGGAAAAAAATACCCAGCGGTATAGCCAGCAGAACGGTGAATACCAGACTGTAGACAAAGATCATCGCCGACTGCAGGACGTACATGCTGGTTGTCCAGGCAGAGAGAGGAATGTTGTACTGTTCGATGACGCCAACAATCGTGGCACGCCCCACGCACGCGGCAGCAATCATAAACACAACCAGCAGCGCCAGGAGGAACTTGCGGCCTTCAGGCGTTTTCAGTTTTGCACGAACCATCTCTCTTCCCTTTTACAGATGAATAACATTATAGAGGGTCTAAAATAACACAAACGCCTGCCGGACTCCACGACAGGATAAATCTCTACTTAAATGGCAAACATGTGGTTTATTACGCTATTCATATTGAAAATGTAAGTAAATAACACCAATCATTCATAGTTGATATGTTAACCTGTGCAGGATCGTTTTGACATAAAGGAATAACAATGAAAAACGCACCTAAATTTGCTATCGCACTCATCGCTGCCGCGTGTGTCAGCACCAGCGCTTTCGCCAGCGAAACACCTAAAGCGCAGCCGCTGGAAAAAGTCGCCCCGTATCCGAAAGCGGATAAAGGGATGAAGCGTCAGGTGATTCAGCTTCCGGTTCAGCAGGATGAAGCGAACTACAAAGTGGAGCTGTTAATTGGCAAGACGCTGGAAGTGGACTGCAACCAGCATCGTCTGGGTGGTCAGCTGGAAAGCAAAACGCTGGAAGGCTGGGGTTACGACTATTACGTCTTTGATAAAGTCACCTCTCCAGTCTCCACCATGATGGCCTGCCCGGATGGCAAGAAAGAGAAGAAATTTGTGACCGCCTATCTGGGCGACAACAGCCTGCTGCGCTACAACAGCAAGTTGCCGATCGTGGTCTATACGCCTGAAAATGTGGAAGTGAAGTATCGCGTGTGGAAGGCTGAAGAGAAGATTGAGCAGGCTGTCGTACGTTGAAATTAAGTCGGGTGGCGGCTTCGCCTTACCCGACCTACAAAACAACACCGACCATAGGCCGGGTAGGCGTCAGCGCCACCCGGCTTTTTTACCTTACAGCGCGATATCCGCAACCGGTTTGTTTTCCGGCTGAGGCTTCAGCTCCGCTTTTGGCGCAGCATCCGCAGCCTGCGGTTTGATGTACTGCAGCTGCAGTACGCGGCTGGTGTATTCCAGCTCCTGCTCCGTCGCGCTCACGTTACCGTTCAGCTTCGTGCCGTAGGATGGAATAATGGTCTTCAGCTTCGCCTGCCATTCCGGACTGGCGACTTTATCTTTAAACACTTTTTCCATCAGGTGCAGCATGATTGGCGCAGCGGTAGACGCACCCGGTGACGCACCCAGCAGCGCGGCGATGGTGCCGTCCTTATCGCTCACCACTTCGGTGCCCAGACGCAGCACGCCACCCTCTTTCGGATCGCGCTTGATGATCTGCACGCGCTGACCCGCCTGCCACAGACGCCAGTCTTCTTTCTTCGCCTCAGGATAGTACTCTTTCAGCGCTTCGAAACGGTCGTCGTCAGAGAGCATCACCTGGCTAATCAGGTATTTCACCAGATCGAAGTTATCCAGCCCCACGTCCATCATCGGCTTGACGTTAGAGGTGGTGGTTGCGCTCAGCAGATCCCACAGGGAGCCGTTTTTCAGGAATTTAGTGGAGAAGGTCGCGAACGGGCCAAACAGCACCACGCGTTTGCCGTCAAGCATACGGGTATCGATGTGCGGAACAGACATTGGCGGCGCGCCCACGGAAGCCTGACCGTACACTTTTGCCAGATGACGATTCACCACTTCCGGGTTATCGGACACCAGGAACTGACCGCCCACCGGGAAGCCCGCGTAGTCATCCGCTTCCGGAATACCGGACTCCTGCAGCAGTTTCAGCGCGGCACCGCCCGCACCGATAAAGACAAACTTCGCCTTGATGACGTGCTCGGCTTCGTTGTTTTTCAGATCGGCAACGGTCACGCTCCAGCTGTTATCCACGTTGCGCTTGAAACCGCGCACTTCGGTGCTGAGCTGCAGGTTGAAGTTCTCTTTTTTCTTCAGAGACGTCACCAGCTGACGGGTAATTTCACCGTAGTTGACGTCGGTACCAATTTCGGTACGGGTCGCCGCCACTTTCTGGTTCGGGTCACGACCTTCCATGACCAGCGGAGCCCACTCTTTAATCTGCGCGTGGTCTTCAGAGTATTTCATTCCGCGGAACAGCGTGCTCTGCTGCAGTGCGGCGTAGCGCGCGCGCAGGAAGTTGACGTTCTGCTCGCCCCACACAAAGCTCATGTGCGGTACGGTGTTGATGAAAGAGTGCGGGTCGTGCAGTACGCCGCTGTTGACCTGGTGAGACCAGAACTGGCGAGAAACCTGGAACGCCTCGTTGATCTCTACCGCCTTCTCGATACTAATGGAACCGTCCTTTTTCTGCGGCGTATAGTTCAGTTCCATGAGTGCCGAATGGCCGGTACCGGCGTTGTTCCAGCCGTTCGAACTCTCCTGCGCCACGCCATCAAGGCGCTCGACCATGGTCATTGACCAGTCCGGCTGCAGTTCTTGCAGATAGGTTCCCAGCGTGGCGCTCATGATACCGCCACCGATTAAAAGGACGTCCGTTTCCTGCTCTTTTGGTGCGTCAGCTTTCGCCGCCATGGAGACGGTGTTAAGCCCCACGGCCAGAGAAAAGAGCATGGCAGTCATTTTTTTCATAATTTATGCCTTAGTGTAAAAGTGCTTGATGCGTGGAAATTGCAGGTGAAACAAGCTGCGGGGGCACGGTAACAACTTTTAAATATTGTTTAAAGGTTACGAAATTATTGTAATTGTGAAATTTAATGATGGATTGTTTGTGAGGAATTATCGAAGCGTCTGGTAAAGCGCGGTTTAACTGGCTAGTATGTTGCGTTTTGTGATCGCGCGCACGGAAGCCTGCCCTAACCAGCGAAACGTTATGTCCCTACCCCATTCTGCTGTCTCTCCCGAAAACCGTGTCGCAAGCGTGCTGCGTTCCCCTAAACAGCTGACGCGTGAAACGCTGGCTGGCGTGATTACCGCCCTGGCGCTGATCCCCGAGGTCATCTCATTTTCGGTGGTGGCGGGCGTTGACCCGAAGGTCAGCCTGATCGCCTCCGTTGTGCTCTGTCTTGCCCTGTCCGTGCTGGGCGGTCGTCCGGCGATGGTCACGGCCGCGGCCGGTTCCGTGGCGCTGGTTATTGGGCCCATGGTGCATCAGCACGGCGTACAGTACATTCTTCCCGCCGTGCTCATGGCTGGCGTAATTCAGATTCTGTTTGGCGTGCTGGGCATGGCAAGGCTGATGCGCTTTATTCCCCAGTCGGTCATGACCGGGTTTGTTAACGCCCTCGGGATATTGATTTTCTTTGCGCAGGTTCCGCATTTCTGGAGCCGAAGCCCGCTGATTGTAGGCCTGTTCGTGCTGACGGTACTGATCGTGCTGTGGGTGCCGCGCTATTTCAAAAGCATCCCTTCCCCACTGATTGCGATTGTGCTGTTAACCTTGTTTACCGTTTCAACCGGGCAAAGCCTGCCGACCGTGGGCGATGAAGGCGCCATGAGCGGCGGCTTGCCGGGTCTTAGCGAACTTCTGGTCCCCCTCAATTTACAGACGCTGAGCATAATCTGGCCGTGCGCGTTGAGCATCGCGTTTGTCGGCCTGCTGGAATCCCTGCTGACCGCAAAGCTGGTGGATGAGCTGACCGCGACGCCGTCAAGTAAACGCCGCGAAAGCATTGGATTAGGCGTCGGCAATATCCTGGCCGGATTTTACGGTGGTATTGCGGGCTGCGCGATGATCGGACAAACCATCGTTAACGTAGAGATGGGGAAAGGCCGAAGCCGAATTTCAACCTTCGCTGCGGGCATCGTGCTGCTGATCCTGGTGACGGCGCTCAGCGACGTGATGGCCAACATCCCGATGGCGGTGCTGGCGGGCATTATGGCCATCGTCGCCGTTAAAACCTTCAGCTGGTACAGCCTTCAGCCGGCCACGCTGAAAACGGCCCCGATTGCAGAAACGGTCGTCATGCTGGTGACCGTTGCCGCCACGGTATCAACCGGCAATCTGGCGATTGGCGTGCTGGGCGGGATTATCGTCATGGTGCTGCTTCCCGCCCGCATTAAGCGTCGGCTTAAAGCAGAAAAATCGTCGCCAGCCCAAGAAAAATAAAGAAACCGCCGGTATCGGTGATGGCGGTGATCATCACGCTCGACCCCACCGCGGGGTCGCGCCTCAGTTTGGTCATGGTCAGCGGGATAATAACGCCCATCATCGATGCCACGAGCAGATTCAGCACCATCGCCAGCATCATCACGCCGCCTAACGCCATATCGTCATACAGCCACCAGGTGATGCCGCCCATAATGCCGCCCCACACCAGGCCGTTGATCAGCGCTACGCCCATCTCTCTGAAGATCAGAAAGGCGAAGTTGCCGGGCTGAATATTTTCCAGCGCCAGCGCGCGGACGATCATGGTAATGGTCTGGTTTCCGGTGTTGCCGCCAATCCCGGCCACAATCGGCATCAGCGAGGCCAGCGCCACCAGCTGCGAAATGGTGTGTTCAAAGCCGTCAATCACGCGGGAAGCGATGAACGCGGTACACAGGTTAATGGCCAGCCACGCCCAGCGCGTTTTCACCGCCTTGCCGACGGAAGCATGGACGTCATCTTCCGCGCTGATCCCCCCCAGCGCACGCAGATCGTTATCGGTTTCTTCATAAACCACGTCAACGATCTCGTCGATGGTCAGACGCCCCATCAGTTTGCCGACGGAGTCCACGACGGCGGCACTCACGAGGTCATCACGTTCGAAGGTACGCGCCGCTTTTTCCGCATCGTCCTCCGGGGAGAAGACCATCGGCTCGTTTTCCATCACCTCGCTCACCTTCCGCTGGGTGCTGTTGAGCAGGATGGTTTTCAGCTCCAGTTCGCCGAGGAGGGTTTTATCCCGGGAGGTGACAAACAGCTTATCGGTGTTATCCGGCATTTTGCCCAGGCGGCGCAAATAGCGCTGCACGGTGCCGAGCGTCACGTCCGGGCGCACCGTGATAACGCCGAACTCCATAATCGCGCCGACGCTGTTTTTCTCGTAATGCATCACCTGGCGCACGCGCGCGCGTTCATCGGCAGGCAGTGACGCCAGCAGGCGGCCGGTCAGGTTTCGCGGCAGGTGTTGAACCAGGTAAATCTGTTCGTCGATATCCAGGGTTTGCAGAGCGTCGAGAATATCCCGGTCGCTCATCTCGTCGATCAGGTCGTCCCAGACGTTTTCGGAGGCCTCAAGCAGCACCTGCCCGCGCTCGTGATCCTGCACCAGCCGCCACAGGGCGTGACGTTCTTCCGAGGGAAGCGCTTCCAGGGTGTCCGCCAGATCCGGCGGCGGGAGATGAGCAACCAGCGCACCTACCTCAGCAATATCGTCGGCTAACGTGCCGACATCATATTGCTCAGCCAGGGTCAGTTTGCCTAATAGCGTAGACGTGACCGCTTTATCGGTCGTAAGAAGCCAGATCAGTCGCGCACGTTCCTGGTCACGCTGTCTGGCGCTGTTTTTCTTTAATACCGACATCAATCATAAATCCATGAAATAAGTTGGTATTAAGCATAGCGCGAGGATATGTAAATAAGAATAAACAACGGGGCGGGATGGAGAAAAAAGCAGCATTACGGCCACGATTATCCCCTCTCCCTGTGGGAGAGGGTTAGGGTGAGGGCATCAGGCCGTACGCGCCACCGCGTCACGCGAGGCTGCATCGCGCGCTTCACCGGTCAGCTCGCTCAGCCTGCCGTCGCGCATCTCCAGCAGACGGTCGGCATGAATAAAGTAATGATCGTCGTGGCTGATAGCGAAAATGGTTTTGCCCATCTCCTGCATCAGCGGCAGCAGCACCTGATAAAACTCGCGGCGGAAGTGCGGGTCCTGATCCGCCGCCCACTCGTCGAGCAGAATGATGTCACGCTCTTCCGCCAGCGCCAGCAGCAGCGCCACGCGTTTTTTCTGCCCTTTGGAGAGTTTGAGGTTAAGGATCTTGCCGTCCTGAAGTTCCAGCTTGTGCGACATCTGCAGGTGCGCCAGCCATTTTTCCACCAGCGCAGGATTGGCCTGCTGCCCTTCCGGACCCAGCAGTTGCTCAAACAACCAGACGTCGGTGAACACCGCCGAGAAAAGCTTGCGGTAATCCTCGGGCTTCTCCGCGCTCAGCGCCGTGCCATCCAGTAAAATCTCGCCCGACTGCGGCTGATAAAGCCCGGTGAGCAGCATCGCCAGCGTCGATTTACCGCTGCCGTTGCCGCCAATCAGGAACAGCAGCTCGCCGCGGCGGATCGTCAGATTGAGCGGCCCCACGGAGAAGGCGCTGTCCTGATAGCGGAACGTGACGTTACGCAGCTCGAGCGTCTGCCAGTTCGGGAAGGCCTGCGGGCGCGGGAATTCGGGCTTAAACGGCGCGAGATCGAATTTTTTGAGTTTATTAAAGGCCACCTGCGCACTCAGCAAGGTGGGCAATGCGCCCACCGCCGAGAGCAGCGGCGTGCGCAAAAACAGCAGCGTCAGTGAGTAGGTTGCCGCGACGTTGGTATCCGCCCAGCCCAGGCTGTTCGCCATCCAGAACACCAGGCCAATGGCGCCCAGCATCATAATGTTTGACCAGTTCACCGCGCTCAGGTGGAAGGTATCGGCGCGAATGATATGGTGCCGGTATTCGCGCGCGTCCGGAATATAGAGATGGTTAAAGATATACTCGGCGCGCTCGCGGTTCAGGGTGAGTTCTTTGCGCCCTTCCAGTACCGTCTGGTAATCGTTATAGAGCTTATCTTCAGTTTCGCGCAGGACCGCCATGTGTTTATAGACGCGGGACACCAGCACAAAACCGCCCCAGATGGTGATGGCAATCCACAGCGCAGTCACCGCCAGCATTTTGCTGGAGAGCCAGGCGAGATAGGCCGCCGAGCCGAAGGTCAGAATGATCCCCTGCACCAGCTCCGGCAGACGAACGAACGCGATAGTAATGGCGCGAACGTCGCTGGTCAGCCCCGCCAGCAGGGAGGCGCTGCCGAGCTGCTCGACGCGCTCGACCTGAGTGTCCAGGATGCGCTTGATAAACTCGCTGCGCAAGCGAAAAACGAAATGGTGGCCGAGCGCGGTCAGCGCCAGCTGGGAGCCGAGCGTAACCGCCATCAACAAAAGCAGCAGGCCAAGAAACTCCGGCAATACGGAGAGCGAGGTGTCGACCATTTCAATCAACCGCACGTTAATAAACGCGATCAGGCCAATACCCAGCGCGGCGCTGGCCAGGCTTAATGCCATGACGGCGACGAAGGGCCAGCGGTACTGACGCCAGACGAGGAGAAGTAGTTGCATGCAGGCAATCCGGACAATAAAAATCAGCGAGCAGTGTAAACTGCCCTGCGCGGACATCAAGAATAATTCTTATTTTAGTTTACTGTACCCCGCCTGACGGAAGGTCAGATTAAAGCGGTACTCGCCCGTGAGGGGGTGAACGCCGGGTTTCAGCGGCTGAATGCCGTGATAGTAAAGCCGCGATTCCCTGCCCCACACCACCACATCGCCATGTTCCAGCATGATGCGTTTGAGCGGATCGTTGCGGCGTAATCCCCCAAACTGAAAGACGGCGGGCAGGCCTAACGATACCGAAACGATAGGCGCGCGCAGATCGGGCTCATCCTTGTCCTGATGCAGCGAGAGCTTCGCACCGACAGCGTAGCGGTTGATCAGACAGGCGTCAGGACGGAAGTCAGGATAATCCGCCGCCACGGCAGCCTCGTGACAAAGTGCCTGGAAAACCGCAGGCATGGGAGGCCACGGCCGACCTGTCGTGGGATCGTTCGGAGCATACACATACCCACGTTCGTTTGTCGCCCAGCCCAGTTCGCCGCAGTTGGCCATGGCCACCGACATGGTGTAGCCGCCCGGCGTCACCATATGGCGAAACGGTGAAGCCGCTGTGACCTCTTCAATACCGGCAAGCAACGCCTCCGCACGGGAGAGAGCAAAGCGACGCAGGATAACCGCCCCCGGCGCAAGCGGCTCCTGCCAGGGTTCAGCATCCGCAAAAAGATCGAGCATTATCCCTCCCGGCGTTTCGCCTCACGTTTTAACAATAGCGCTTTTCGCGCCGCCCCCCAGCGATAGCCCGACAGTGCGCCGTCGTTGCGAACCACGCGATGACAGGGGATCACAATCGCCAGCGTGTTGGCCGCACAGGCTCCGGCGACGGCGCGTACCGCACCGGGTTGACCAATCGCCTGCGCCACCTGCTGGTAACTTGCCGTTTCACCGCAGGGAATTGCGCGAAGGGCCTGCCAGACGCGCTGCTGGAACGCGGTACCGCGAATATCCAGCGGCAGCGCAAGCGGTACGTCGCGGTTATCAATACTGGCAATGACCTGATGGATCCGCTGTACGAAGGCGTCGTCCCGCGGCGCGTGCGTCGCTTTTGGAAATTGCGTGGCAAGCTCTGCGGTTAATTCAGCATCGGTGTCACCCAGCAGAATCGCGCAGATCCCCCGCTCGCTTTCGGCGACCAGACAGCGTCCTAACGAACAGTCATCGATGGCATACCGAACGGCCACCTCTCCTTTACGGTACTGCTTCGCCGTCATGCCCAACGCATCGTTGGCTTTACGATAATAACTGCTGCTGTCGGGAAATCCCGCTGCCAGCACGGCATCGGTAATTTTGTCTCCCTGCGCAAGCGCGGTGCGCAGACGCTGACCCCGCGCCGCCTGCTGCCAGGCTTTTGGCGTCATGCCGGTCACGGATTTAAACAGGCGGTGGAAATGGAAAGGACTCATGGCAACCTGCTCCGCCAGCCTCTCCAGAGTTAGCGCAGGATCCTGCTCCAGAAGCCGGCAGGCGTGTTCCACTTTTGCCAGCTTTTGCGCCTGCGGGTCGCGCTTGTCCGGCATGCAGCGCTTGCACGGACGAAAGCCCGCCTGAGCGGCGTGCCGGGCATCGGGATAAAAGCGGACATTTTTACGCAGCGCGTGGCGGGCGCGGCATGACGGACGGCAGAAAATACCGGTCGTCTGCACGGCGAAGACAAACTGATCGTCAGCGAGCGGATCGCGGGCCAGCACGGCCTGCCAGCGATCCTCATCGGTAGTGAAGGTTGGGTTTTTCATGATCGGCTCCTCGTATAAGCATACATAGAGCGTGCCTGAGCGCCACCGATAAAAAACCCGCAACCTTGCTTTTTAATTTTTGTCGCTGACCAGGAAACTGTTGAACTGCGGCGAGCTCCAGGTTTTAAACCCGTCGCCCTCTTTGGTGATCATATAAACCGCCAGCCCTTCCTGACGAACCACCTCTTTGGCTTTCTCCGGGCCAAGAACCATTAATCCGGTATCCCAGGCATCCGCTTCCAGCGCGGTGGGGGCAATGACCGTTACCGAGACCAGGTTATGCGTGATGGGGCGGCCGGTCTGCGGATCAATCACGTGCGAAATACGCTTCCCGTCAAGCTCGTAATAGTTGCGATAGCTTCCGGAGGTGCTGATGCCATGTCCGTTGATATCCACTATCGCCTGCACGGCATTTTGCCGATCCGTCGGTTTTTGAATCGCCACGCGCCACGGCTTATCGCTGGCGTTCATGCCCCGACTGACCAACGCGCCGCCCACGGAGACCAGATAACGGGAAATCCCCTCCTGCGCCATCAGTGCAGCAAGATGATCCGCCGCATAGCCTTCCCCGACCGTCGACAGATCGACAAACAGATCGGGAATATCTTTCTGCAGGTACTGCTGCCCGTACTGGTTGATCACGGTCAAATGCTGTAGCCCTGTCCGGGCGCGGGCGTCATCAATGACCGCCTGTTCGGGCGTCTTCACCGGCTGTTTATTCGGGCCAAATCCCCAGAGGTTCACCAGAGGGCCGACGGTGACATCCATCGCCCCGTTGGTTTTATAACCTACGCGCATTGCCTCGGTCACGATATCGGCCATCGCCTCGCTCACCGGCCACAGAGAGGTGCTGGTTGAGAGGTTAAAGCGCATCAGCGCCGAGTCATTTTTATAGGTCGACAGCAGCTGATCGTCGGCGTCCAGCTGTGCCTGGATTTTGCCGCGAAGCTCATCCGTGCGCGTTTTATCGAGGTTCATCACGCTGACGCGCCAGAAGGTGCCCATCGTTTTGCCTTCGAGCACCGTCGCGGCAGGTGCGTCGGTTTTCGCCACGGGCGCGGGATCGTTACACGCGGTCAGGAAAAAAAGCATAGCCAGAAAGCTGGCGCGTAAAAAAGTCATGTCCATTCATTATTATCCTCATGCCAGGGCGGCAAGAGTACACCAAAACGGGTGAGTTGTGAGAATCAGAGAGGCACAAAAAAAGGGGCCATCAGGCCCCTTACGTCACACGATGGCGCGATTAGAACTGGTAAACCAGGCCCAGCGCGACGATATCGTCAGTACCGATACCCGCCTGACGGGTGAATTCATTTTCATCAACCAGGTTGATTTTGTAATCCACGTAGGTGGACATGTTTTTGTTGAAGTAGTAAGTCGCACCCACATCAACATATTTCAGCAGATCCTGATCGCCGTAACCTTCGATGTCTTTGCCTTTAGACTGCAGGTAAGCCACGGATGGACGCAGGCCGAAGTCGAACTGGTACTGAGCAACCACTTCGAAGTTCTGCGCTTTGTTAGCCCAACCCAGATCGCCTGCGCGAGTCGCGTTGTAGGTTTGGGTATACTGAGCAGCCAGGTAGATGTTGTTCGCGTCGTATTTCAGACCACCGGTGTAGGTTTCAGCACGGTCGCCAGTACCGAAGCCCATGTCGTTCTGGGAACTGGTGCGCTTAGAGCTGGACACGGCAGTACCAATACCGAAGCCTTCGCCCAGGTTATAAGTGATAGAACCGCCAACGCCATCACCGTTCTGACGCAGTGCTTCACGACCGTTGTTAGTCTGATCTTCACCGCTTACGCTACCGTTTTTACCTTGATACTGAACAGCGAAGTTCAGGCCATCAACCAGGCCGAAGAAATCGCTGTTACGGTAGGTCGCAAAGCCGTTACCACGCTGCTGCATGAAGTTGTCAGAACCGTAGGTGTCGCCGCCGAATTCTGGCAGAACGTCGGTCCAGGAAGTTACATCGTAAACCACACCGTAGTTACGACCGTAGTCGAAAGAACCCGCGTCACCAAATTTCAGACCGGCAAACGCCACACGGGTCCAGGCGTTGTTTTCGTTCTCACCTGAGTTACCCTGAATCTGGTATTCCCACTGGCCGTAACCGGTCAGCTGATCGTTAACCTGAGTTTCGCCTTTAAAGCCAAGACGCATGTAGGTCTGGTCGCCATCTGCGCTATCGTCATCGGAGAAATAGTGCAGACCATCGACTTTGCCGTACAGATCTAATTTGTTGCCATCTTTGTTATAAATTTCGGCCGCATTTGCTGCGCCTGCCACCAGGAGTGCTGGTACCAGGAGGGACAGTACTTTAACTTTCATTTTATTAACCCTCTGTTATATGCCTTATAATTGCCACTGCTTACTGGTTAACCCTCATTAACCAGTCGGCAATTTCATTCTCCGCAAAATTACAGAATAATCCAATGCGAATATGATACGAAAACTTTGAAGATGTTTCATTTGTCCATCAAGATGTTTCAAAATGTAAATATCAAGGAACTTTTACAAAGCACAAATAGCTTATAAATTTAGCATTTATAATCAAAAGAAAAATCATACATATAGTAATCAATAACTTATAATAGAAATCGTTACAGCACTGAATGACAAAACAAGATCGCGGCTAATCTCTAAAATATCTCTCGCTATCATCATTAACTTTATTTATTACCGTCATTCAGTTTTGAATGTCTGTTTATCCCTAATTGAGCCGGATGCTTCGCATTCGGTTTTTTTTTACCTTTCTTTACGCAACGCCTCAATTTTTTGTGCTACCGCACCGAAATTGTAACGACTATTAACTAAATTCTCCCCAGCGATCGTTCGCTAACACACAATTGATGTAAAACTTAATTTCTTGTTAATTCGTGCTATTTGCTGGCCAGCCGCACTTTTTATTTGTACGCGCAGGACGAGTTTGTACATGTTTACCGCGCCACCCGCCGCCGGTATTGTCCGTTGAAAAAGTCGCCTGTTCCCGGACGGTGGCGCTGGAAATTCAGTTATTACCCTTTATACTGCCCTATCGCCACAGAGCATGACCATGACGGGTTAAAGATATCAATGAGTCAGACTGAAACCACCGCCCCGAGCAAATTCTCCCTCCTCCCCGGGAGCATCACCCGTTTCTTTCTTCTTTTGATCGTTGTGCTGTTAGTGACCATGGGGGTGATGGTACAAAGCGCGGTTAACGCCTGGCTGAAGGATAAGAGCTATCAGGTCGTCGATATCACCCACGCCGTGCATAAGCGCATCGATACCTGGCGCTACGCCACCTGGCAGATTTACGACAATATTGCAGCCGCCCCGGCCTCCTCATCCGGAGATGGACTTCAGGAGACGCGGCTTAAGCAGGATGTCTATTACCTCGAAAAACCGCAGCGTAAGACTGAGGCGCTCATTTTTGGCTCTCACGACAGCGCAACGCTCGAGATGACACAGCGTATTTCGACCTATCTGGATACCCTCTGGGGGGCCGAAACGGTGCCGTGGTCGATGTACTATCTGAACGGTCAGGATAACAGCATGATCCTGATCTCAACCCTGCCGTTAAAAGATCTCTCTTCCGGGTTTAAAGAGACTACCGTGGGCAGCATCGTCGACTCCCGCCGGGCAGAGATGCTGCAGCAGGCGAATGCCCTTGATGAACGTGAGAGCTTCTCTTCCCTGCGTCGTCTGGCCTGGCAAAACGGTCATTATTTTACTCTGCGCACCACCTTCAACCAGCCAGGACATCTGGCGACGGTTGTGGCCTTCGATTTACCGATTAACGATTTAATCCCGCCGGACATGCCGCTCGACAGCTTCCGTCTGGAGCCCGACAACAGCACCCAGAACATGCGTGCGGCATCTGACAAAGAGGCCGCAGAGAGCGTCTCGATCTCCTTTAACGGCTCAAAAATCGAAATTGCCTCATCCCTGAACTCGACCGGTATGCGTCTGGTGTGGCAGGTGCCGTTTGGCACGCTGCTACTCGACACGCTGCAAAATATCCTGCTGCCTCTGCTGCTGAATATCGGTCTGCTGGCGCTGGCGCTGTTTGGCTACAGCACCTTCCGTTTCCAGCCGGGGCGTCAGAGCGACGCCTCTGCGGTCCCGGCAGGCACCAGCAATGAACTGCGCGTGTTACGTGCGCTAAATGAAGAGATTATTTCCGTGCTGCCGCTTGGGGTCTTAGTTCACGATCAGGAAGCGAATCGTACGGTAATGAGCAATAAAATTGCCGACCATCTGCTGCCGCATCTTAACCTGCAGAACATCACCACCATGGCGGATCAGCACCAGGGGGTGATCCAGGCCACCATCAACAATGAGCTGTACGAGATCCGTCAGTTCCGCAGCCAGGTCGCCTCCCGCACGCAAATTTTCATCATTCGCGATCAGGATCGCGAGGTGCTGGTGAATAAAAAGCTCAAGCAGGCGCAAAGACTGTATGAGAAAAACCAGCAGGGGCGCGCCGCATTTATGCAGAATATTGGCGATGCCTTCAAGCAGCCGTTAAAAACGCTGGCGACCCAGGCGGCGGCGTTAAATACGTCAGAAAGCCACCAGCTTGCCTGTCAGGCCGACTCGCTGGTCAGAATGGTTGACGAGATCCAGCTGGCGAACATGCTGGAGAATGATTTCTGGAAAGGAACACCAACCCTCTTCTCTATTCAGGATCTGATCGATGAAGTGGTTCCGGAAGTCCTGCCCGTGATTAAGCGTAAAGGGTTGCAGCTGCTGATCAATAACAATCTTCCGGCAAATGACGAGCGCCACGGCGATCGTGAAGCGCTGCGCCGCATACTGTTGATGATTATTCAGTACGCGGTGACGACCACGCAGATCGGCAAGATCACCCTCGAAGTCAGTACGGAGGAGTCGGCAGAAGACCGCCTGACGTTCCGCATCCTCGACACCGGGGAAGGCGTCACCACGAGTGAAATTGATAATCTCCACTTCCCGTTCCTGAACGACACGCAAAGCGATCGCTACGGCAAGGCCAATGCCCTCACCTTCTGGCTGTGCGATCAGCTGGCGCGTAAGCTCGGCGGCCATCTGAATATCAAAGCCCGTGAATCCCTCGGCACCCGCTATTCTCTGCACGTGAAAATGGCGGCCAACCCGCAGGAAGAAGATGAAGAGCGTCTGCTGGATGATGTCGTGGTGATGGTCGATGTGACCTCGAACGAGATCCGCAATATTGTCGTT
Organism: Enterobacter sp. fkY84-1; assembly: GCF_052974705.1. Taxonomy (NCBI): domain Bacteria; kingdom Pseudomonadati; phylum Pseudomonadota; class Gammaproteobacteria; order Enterobacterales; family Enterobacteriaceae; genus Enterobacter; species Enterobacter sp. fkY84-1. The sequence continues at coordinate 3,237,905 of NZ_CP169393.1, forward strand.
CGTCAGTTAGAAAACTGGGGAGCCGCCTGCATCACGCCGGATGAAAGACTTGCAAGTCAAGAATTTGATCTGTTTTTAACTGATAATCCGTCTAATCTTACTGCCTCCGGCTTGCTTTTAAGCGATGATGAGTCAGGCGTGCGGAAAATCGGCCCTGGCCAGCTGCGCGTCAACTTTAATATAAGCAATGCGATGCAGGAAGCTGTACTACAACTAATAGAAGAGCAGCTGGCGCAGGAAGAGATAGCGGAATCCCCGCTTGGCGGTAATGAAAATGCCGAGCTTCACGCCAGCGGATACTATTCACTCTTTGTTGATACAGTACCAGATGATGTTAAGCGGTTGTATACTGAGTCCGCTGCGAATGATTTTGCAGCGCTGGCACAGACAGCACACCGGCTTAAAGGGGTGTTTGCCATGCTTAATCTGGTTCCCGGCAAGCAGTTATGTGAAACGCTGGAACATCTAATTCGTGAGAAAGATGCCTCTGGCATTGAAAAATACATCAGCGACATTGACGCCTACGTCAAAAGCTTGCTGTAGCAAGGTAGCCTTATACATGAACAATATGAACGTAATTATTGCCGATGACCATCCGATTGTACTGTTCGGTATTCGCAAATCACTTGAACAGATCGAGTGGGTGAATGTAGTCGGTGAATTTGAAGACTCTACAGCACTGATCAATAACCTCCCAAAGCTTGATGCACACGTGCTCATTACCGATCTCTCCATGCCCGGAGACAAATACGGTGATGGGATCACGCTCATCAAATATATTAAACGTCACTTCCCGGATATCTCGATCATTGTTCTGACCATGAACAACAACCCGGCGATCCTGAGCGCGGTACTGGATCTGGATATCGAAGGGATTGTGCTGAAACAGGGCGCACCGACCGATCTGCCTAAAGCGCTTGCGGCGCTGCAGAAAGGCAAGAAGTTCACGCCTGAAAGCGTTTCTCGTCTGCTGGAAAAAATCAGCGCGGGTGGCTACGGTGACAAACGTCTGTCGCCGAAAGAGAGTGAAGTTCTGCGCCTGTTCGCAGAAGGTTTCCTGGTGACCGAGATTGCCAAGAAGCTGAACCGCAGTATTAAAACCATCAGCAGCCAGAAGAAATCAGCGATGATGAAGCTGGGTGTGGACAACGATATTGCTCTGCTGAACTATCTCTCCTCCGTCACGCTGAGTGCAACTGACAAAGATTGATCTCCGCTGTCTATGCCGGGTGGCGCTCACGCTTACCCGGCCTACAGACCCCGCAGGCCCGCGCAAGCGCAGCGTCGCCGGGCAAGTAAAAGACCACCTTCTTAGAAGGTGGCTTTCTAGAATGCCCCCTGTAAGGGGGGCTATTGTTTCCTTCCTGTTTCTACTCTAGCAATTCCATCTGCTGTTCGTGCGTTTGTTCCGTTTTCTCCTGATGCCGCACATATCGTCTGATGATCTCTTCGTTTACCCCTACCGTATCGACAAAGTAGCCGCGTGACCAAAAATGGTTTCCCCATAACTTCTTCCTGATATGTGGAAAACGATTGTAGAGTCTGATGGCACTGCGACCTTTAAGATGCCCCATCAACGTTGATATGGAAATTTTAGGCGGCACGATAACCACCAGATGTACATGATCTGGTTGAACATTTAACTCCAGAACTTCACAACCTTTTATTCCGCAGAGGATGTAGATTGTCCTGTAAAGTTCCTTGCCCAGCTTATCTTTGAGGATCCTGAATCGATATTTTGGCGTCCAAACTATGTGGTATTTGCAACGCCAATATACATGTGATGAACTCCTGTAAAGCCCCATGTCAGTCTGTCTCCTTTTACTTGTGGTGAGTAAGAAGAGATATTCCGGCATGGGCATTCTTCAGGCTATAGCCTTACAGGATCAATCACCACCTCCCCAGGAGGTGGTTTAGGGATGACAATAAAAAAAGGCCCTTCCGGGCCTTTTTTATATTCTCGTTTTTCTCACGCGCTCTGCGTAAATCGACAATGTCTGCTTCAGCACGTCCAGCGTCACCGGTTTCGACAGACAGCTGTCCATGCCTGACTCCAGACAGCGCTGCTTCTCTTCCGCCAGCGCGTTCGCCGTTACGCCCACCACCGGCAGCGTCAGGCCAAGCTGCCGGATGCGCTGCGTCAGACGGTAGCCGTCCATGTTAGGCATGTTGACGTCGCTCAGCACGATATCAATATGATTCTTACTCAGTACGTTCAGCGCATCCACGCCGTCATTGGCGGTTTTGCACTGGTAGCCCAGCGATCCAAGCTGGTCAGCCAGCAGGCGGCGGTTAATCGGATGGTCATCCACCACCAGAATCATCATATCGTCATTCACCGACGCCAGAGACTCCGGTGACGGCAATCCGCCCGCGCCGTCGCGCTCTTCCAGCTCCACTTTGTAGATGCGTGCCAGCAGGCTCAACAGCTCGTGCGGCGTCGCAACACTGTGTACCCATTCCCCAGGCGCGCGCTCGACGGGAATGCCGATGTGGCGACGGCAGAAGAGCACCGACCCTCTCCCCTGCCACGGCTGCTCCTGCATCTCGTCGGCGATCAGCACATCGTCAACGTCCGGTGTTTGACCTTCATAGCGGCACACCCTCACGCCGCAGTGGGTCAGCAGCGCCGTCAGATAGTCATTCAGCGAGGCGTTATGCACCGCCAGCCAGCAGCGCTTATCGCTCAGGCCATCTACCGTGGCTTTTGCCGGATATTGCGCAGAATAGAGCGGAATGCGGATGGTGAACTGGCTGCCCATGCCGGGCTCGGTATCCACGGAGATATCGCCGTCCATCATGCTGACGAGCTTCTCACAAATCGCCAGCCCCAGTCCGGTGCCCTGGAAGTTACGCTGCACGCCGGTACCGACCTGGAAGAACGGATCGAACAGGCGAACCACCTCCTTCGCCGGGATGCCAACCCCCGTGTCGCGCACGCGAATGCTCAGGTAATCCCCTGCCCGGCAGACGTGCAACACAATACAGCCGGTATCGGTAAATTTGATGGCGTTGCTGAGCAGGTTAGAGATGACCTGCTGCAGGCGCATCGGATCGCCGTGCAGCGTCAGCGGCACGTCCGGTTCGATAAAGCAGTAGAGCCCCAGCTGTTTACGCACCACCAGCGGCAGATAGTTGGCGCTAATGTGGTTCATCACCTCGCGCGGTGAAAACTCGCGCGGCTCGATTTTCAGCTGCTCGGACTCAATTTTAGAGAAGTCGAGAATATCGCTGATGATTTTCAGCAGCAGGCTGGAGGAGTTGTTCATCGCCGTCACCAGCCGGTCGACGCCTTTCGGCAATTCCTTCGTCTGCAACAGATCGAGGTTACCGATAATCCCGTACAGCGGCGTACGCAGCTCGTGGCTGACGGTCGCAAGGAACATGGATTTTGACTGGCTGGCCTGCTCCGCCGCCTGCGCCATCTCCTGCAACGACTCTTCCATCTTCACGCGCGCGGAGACATCCACCAGCACGCAAATCGCCACGTTTTCATTGCGATAGCGGGAATGGACAAAGCTTATCTGCAGGTTGGTGTGCGTACTGGTGAGCACGTCAACGAAGTTAACCTGCTGACCGCAGATAATCTGCGTCAGCCTCTGCCGGTCTTCGTGCGTCAGCATGTTCAGGTAGTTATGCGCCAGTTCGTTACTCAGGATGTTGGTCCCGTCCTGGGTACGCAGGATACAGATCCCCACCGGCGCCGAGGCAACAATCTTGCGGTTAAACTGCTCGTGTTCCTCCAGGCGCTGGGCGTCGCTTTCGGCGGGAATAAAGATTTTCCGCTCATACATGCGCGCCAGCGTAAACAGCGCGCCCCCCGCCAGCAGGTTGAGCAGAATCGCATTCATGATAAGAATGCGTATCCGCTCAAGTACCATATCCACCGGCAGCGAATAGACGATACTCAGCGACGAAGGCGGCAGACTCTTCTTCAGCACCAGCTCGCGGAAGCCCGAGGTATAGCCAAACCACGACCGCTCCTGCATCCAGTGCGGTTCGACGTTCAGCCGGTTATCGGGCCCGGCAAGCGAGATCAGCTGATGGCCGTTTTCATCCAGAATGGTCACCCCCATGGGCAGGCTGCCAGGGGTGAAGAAGTTTTCCATGCGGATGGTCTGCTCAATCCCCATCAGCGCCTGCAGGCGATTACCGAGATAAACCGGCGTCAGGGCATAGAAATAGCCCACGCCGGGGCGCGGGCCCTGGCTCACCCAGAAGATGTTATTCCCGCGCTCGTCCTGTGGTGCATTGCGGTATTTCACAATACGTTCATGCAGGCTTTTCAGCGCATTGTCACGTTCAACGGGCACGTCGCGCAGGCCAAAGTCAGCCATGCAGAGATTTTCGCTGCCAATCAGGAAGACGCGGTTCAGGTCATAGGCGGCGGAGAAGTTGTCGCGCCAGTAGCGCATAAACCAGGCTAGCGATTCCAGCGACCCGCGCCAGGTATTGCTCATGGTGGAGCAATCGGAATCCGGGAACAGCGGCTGGAAGTCCGGAACTTCGGTTTTGTCGTTACGCCCGCGGAGCGCAAGAATACCGTTTTCCGCCGTCAGACGATTCTCGGCAATATACTTCAGCTCCTTCATGACGTCAGACGTTCGCTGAATGTAGCGCTGGGCCTGGTCGGAGCTTAAGTTAAACTCCTGGCGGATCTCCGCTTCTTTCTGATGCAGCGCATTAACGATGTAAAACACCGAGAACAAGGCCACCAGCAGCCAAAGCAGGAGCGCCAGCGCTCTAAACAGATAGCGAGAGACTTTCAGCGTAGTACGAAAGGAGACGAGGTATTTCAAGGGGGCGAGGCTCCGCCGTCGGGGTCAAAAGAATGTGGTTAAGGTAGCGGTAAACGCGCCAGGTCGCAACGTTGACTTATCTGCTTCTGCAAAAGAAAAGGGCCGGAATCCGGCCCTTTTTTGCATCAGGAGACATTACTCGTCAGCGTCATCCGCTACGTCATCGTCGGTGTCGGCTTCTGGCGCGATGTCCTCATCGCCTTCCGCGACGCTACCGTCGATGGAGTCGAGCTCTTCGTCATCCACCGGCTCGGCAACGCGCTGCAGACCCACCACGTTTTCATCTTCCGCTGTACGGATGAGGATCACGCCCTGAGTATTACGGCCCACCACGCTGATCTCAGACACGCGGGTACGCACCAGCGTACCGGCATCGGTGATCATCATGATCTGGTCGGCATCGTCTACCTGCACCGCGCCGACAACGGAACCGTTGCGCTCGGTCACCTTGATGGAGATAACGCCCTGCGTGCCGCGAGACTTGGTTGGGTATTCCCCTTCCGCCGTACGTTTACCGTAACCATTCTGCGTGACGGTCAGGATAGCCCCTTCACCGCGCGGAATAATCAGAGAAACAACGCTGTCTTCGCCAGCCAGCTTGATACCACGAACGCCCGTCGCGGTACGGCCCATTGCACGGACGGCGTCTTCTTTGAAGCGCACCACTTTACCGGCCGCAGAGAAGAGCATGACTTCATCAGAGCCCGAGGTCAGATCCACGCCAATCAGCTCGTCGCCTTCGTTCAGGTTCACGGCGATAATACCGGCAGAACGCGGGCGGCTGAATTCGGTCAGCGCGGTTTTCTTCACGGTACCGCTGGCGGTCGCCATAAAGACGTTCACGCCCTCTTCGTACTCGCGTACCGGCAGAATGGCGGTGATGCGTTCGTTCGCTTCCAGCGGCAGCAGGTTAACGATTGGACGACCACGTGCGCCACGGCTTGCTTCCGGCAGCTGATAGACTTTCATCCAGTACAGACGACCGCGGCTGGAGAAGCAGAGGATCGTGTCATGGGTGTTCGCCACCAGCAGGCGGTCAATAAAGTCTTCTTCTTTAATACGTGCTGCAGATTTACCTTTACCGCCACGACGCTGTGCTTCGTAGTCCGTTAACGGCTGATACTTCACGTAGCCCTGGTGAGACAGGGTCACCACAACGTCTTCCTGGTTGATCAGGTCTTCGATGTTGATGTCCGCGCTGTTGGCGGTGATTTCGGTGCGGCGCTCGTCGCCGAACTGATCGCGGACCAGCTCCAGCTCTTCGCGAATCACTTCCATCAGGCGCTCTGCGCTGCCCAGGATATGCAGCAGCTCAGCAATCTGTTCCAGCAGCTCTTTGTATTCGTCGAGCAGTTTTTCATGCTCAAGGCCGGTCAGTTTCTGCAGACGCAGATCCAGAATCGCCTGGGCCTGCTGTTCAGTCAGGTAGTATTGACCGTCACGCACGCCGAACTCAGGTTCCAGCCATTCAGGACGCGCCGCGTCATCGCCCGCACGTTCCAGCATCGCGGCGACGTTGCCCAGATCCCACGGACGGGAAACCAGCGCGGTTTTCGCTTCCGCCGGGGTTGGCGCACGACGGATCAGCTCGATGATCGGGTCGATGTTGGCCAGCGCAACCGCCAGCGCTTCAAGGATGTGCGCACGGTCGCGCGCTTTGCGCAGTTCGAAGATGGTACGACGGGTCACCACTTCACGGCGGTGACGGACGAACGCGCTCAGGATCTCTTTCAGGTTCATGATCTTCGGCTGACCATGGTGCAGCGCAACCATGTTGATACCGAAGGAGACCTGAAGCTGCGTCTGGGAGTACAGGTTATTCAGGACAACCTCACCCACCGCGTCGCGTTTGATCTCAATCACGATGCGCATACCGTCTTTATCAGACTCGTCACGCAGCGCGCTGATGCCTTCAACGCGTTTTTCTTTTACCAGCTCGGCGATTTTTTCAATCAGACGCGCTTTGTTCACCTGATACGGGATCTCGTGAACAATAATGGTTTCACGGCCGGTTTTGGCGTCCGCTTCTACTTCAGCGCGGGCACGGATGTAAATCTTGCCGCGGCCGGTACGGTACGCTTCTTCAATGCCGCGACGACCGTTGATGATCGCCGCCGTCGGGAAGTCCGGGCCCGGGATGTGTGCCATCAGCCCTTCAATGCTGATATCTTCATCGTCGATATAAGCCAGACAGCCGTTGATCACCTCGGTGATATTGTGCGGCGGAATGTTGGTTGCCATACCGACCGCGATACCGGACGAACCGTTCACTAACAGGTTCGGGATCTTGGTGGGCATCACATCTGGGATGCGCTCGGTGCCGTCGTAGTTATCGACGAAATCAACGGTCTCTTTTTCCAGGTCGGCCATCAGCTCATGAGCGATTTTCGACATACGGATTTCCGTATAACGCATCGCCGCAGCGGAGTCGCCGTCGACTGAACCAAAGTTACCCTGACCATCTACCAGCATGTAGCGCAAGGAGAATGGCTGCGCCATACGAACGATGGTGTCATAAACGGCGGTATCACCATGCGGGTGATATTTACCGATGACGTCACCGACGACGCGGGCAGATTTTTTATAGGCTTTATTCCAGTCATTGCCCAATACGTTCATGGCGTATAGTACGCGACGGTGTACCGGCTTAAGGCCATCGCGGACGTCCGGCAGCGCACGGCCAACAATGACCGACATCGCATAGTCCAGATAGGAGCTCTTCAGCTCTTCCTCGATGTTAACCGGTGTAATTTCTCTCGCAAGGTCGCTCATCTAACCGCTATCCCTCTACTGTATCCCGGATTCAAAGGTCGCAAATTATAACACAGCCGAGATGATTGAGGTAAACCTATACGCTTTATTCACAGGGATTGCCTGATATACTCATTCGTCTTGCTAAATAAGGAGTAAAAGCGCCCATGAATGCCGAAAAATCCCCGGTGGCTCACAACGTTGACCACGAAGAGATTGCCAAATTTGAAGCGGTGGCGTCCCGCTGGTGGGATCTCGAAGGCGAGTTCAAACCGCTGCACCGTATTAACCCGCTGCGTCTGGGCTATATCGCGGAGCGCTCCGGCGGTCTGTTCGGTAAAAAAGTGCTCGATGTCGGCTGCGGTGGCGGTATCCTGGCGGAAAGCATGGCGCGCGAAGGGGCGAACGTCACGGGCCTGGATATGGGCTTTGAACCGCTGCAGGTTGCTCGTCTTCATGCGCTGGAGTCTGGCATACAGGTGGACTACGTGCAGGAAACCGTGGAAGAACACGCGGCAAAACATGCCCATCAGTACGATGTGGTGACCTGCATGGAGATGCTGGAGCACGTTCCCGATCCGCAGTCCGTGGTGCACGCCTGTGCAAAACTGGTGAAACCGGGTGGACAGGTCTTCTTCTCGACCATCAACCGCAACGGTAAAGCCTGGCTGATGGCCGTCGTTGGCGCGGAGTATGTGCTGCGCATGGTGCCGAAAGGCACGCATGACGTGAAGAAATTCATCAAGCCTGCCGAACTGTTAGGCTGGGTCGACCAGACGTGGCTCAAGGAGCAGCACATCACCGGTCTGCACTACAATCCGCTGACCAATAAATTCAAACTCGCACCGGGCGTTGATGTTAACTATATGTTGCATACAACCGCCAAAAACGACTAACGTCATTCGTTATTCTTATAAAGATTGCGCGACATCATGTTGCGCAATTCTGACCGCCCGTTGAAGAAATCAGCACTCGATCAAATTTTGAATTTTTTTTCTTAATTATTGACATGTCTTCCAGGCCTTACAGCACGAGGACTTAGCCTTTTTTACCCTTTCACAACCTCAATTTAACGTCAAAATCAACCCTTGTACTGAAAAGAATCCTTACTAGAATACTCACCATATAGCGTTTTTCTTATCGCAAACCCCCTATATGTAGTATTTATCCACAGAGTTAGTCACAAGACGGTTCTGTGGATAAGCGGGGGATATTTTTTTATTTCACGGACAGGTAAACCCCACATGAATCAGAGTCTGCTGGTGACAAAGCGCGACGGTACTACCGAGCGTATCAATCTGGACAAAATCCATCGAGTTCTCGACTGGGCAGCAGAAGGACTGAACAACGTATCTATCTCCCAGGTTGAACTGCGTTCACACATCCAGTTCTACGACGGCATCAAAACGTCTGATATCCACGAAACGATCATTAAAGCGGCGGCGGACCTCATCTCCCGCGAAGCACCGGATTATCAGTACCTCGCTGCACGTCTGGCGATTTTCCACCTGCGTAAAAAAGCCTACGGCCAGTTTGAGCCGCCGAAGCTTTACGATCACGTGGTGAAAATGGTTGAGCTGGGCAAATACGACACGCATCTGCTGGAAGACTATACGGAAGAAGAGTTCGAGCAGATGAACGGGTTTATCGATCACTGGCGCGACATGAACTTCTCCTACGCGGCGGTGAAGCAGCTCGAAGGCAAATACCTGGTTCAGAACCGTGTAACCGGTGAGATCTACGAAAGCGCCCAGTTCCTCTATATTCTGGTGGCCGCCTGCCTGTTCTCTAACTATCCGCGTGACACCCGTCTGGATTACGTGAAGCGTTTCTACGATGCGGTATCGACGTTCAAGATTTCTCTGCCTACGCCAATCATGTCTGGCGTGCGCACCCCAACCCGTCAGTTCAGCTCCTGCGTACTGATCGAGTGTGGTGACAGCCTGGATTCCATCAACGCCACGTCCAGCGCCATCGTGAAATACGTTTCCCAGCGTGCCGGTATCGGCATCAACGCCGGTCGCATCCGTGCGCTGGGCAGCCCGATTCGCGGCGGTGAAGCATTCCACACCGGCTGTATCCCGTTCTATAAGCACTTCCAGACGGCGGTAAAATCCTGCTCTCAGGGCGGCGTGCGCGGCGGTGCTGCGACCCTGTTCTACCCTATGTGGCACCTGGAAGTGGAAAGCCTGCTGGTCCTGAAAAACAACCGTGGTGTTGAAGGCAACCGCGTGCGTCACATGGACTACGGCGTGCAGATCAACAAGCTGATGTACACCCGCCTGCTGAAGGGCGAAGAGATCACCCTGTTCAGCCCGTCCGACGTCCCGGGCCTGTACGACGCGTTCTTCGCCGATCAGGACGAATTCGAGCGTTTGTACACCAAATACGAAAAAGACGACAGCATCCGCAAGCAGCGCGTGAAGGCGGTGGACCTGTTCTCCCTGATGATGCAGGAACGTGCCTCTACCGGCCGTATCTACATCCAGAACGTTGACCATTGCAACACCCACAGCCCGTTTGATCCGGTGGTTGCACCAGTGCGCCAGTCTAACCTGTGCCTGGAGATCGCCCTGCCGACCAAACCGCTGGAAGACGTGAACGACGAAAACGGTGAAATTGCGCTGTGTACGCTGTCCGCGTTCAACCTGGGTGCCATCAAGAGCCTGGACGAGCTGGAAGAGCTGGCCGTGCTGGCGGTTCGTGCGCTCGACGCCCTGCTGGACTACCAGGATTACCCAATCCCGGCCGCGAAACGCGGTGCGATGGGACGTCGTACCCTGGGTATCGGCGTGATCAACTTCGCCTACTGGCTGGCGAAAAACGGCAAGCGTTACTCCGACGGCAGCGCCAACAACCTGACGCACCAGACGTTCGAAGCGATTCAGTACTACCTGATGAAAGCGTCCAACGAGCTGGCGAAAGAGCAAGGCGCGTGCCCGTGGTTCAACGAAACCACCTACGCGAAAGGCATTCTGCCAATCGACACTTACAAGAAAGACCTGGATGCGATCGTCAGCGAGCCGCTGCACCTCGACTGGGAAGGCCTGCGCGAGTCCATCAAGACTCACGGCCTGCGTAACTCCACGCTCTCTGCCCTGATGCCGTCCGAGACCTCTTCGCAGATCTCTAACGCCACCAACGGTATTGAGCCGCCGCGCGGCCACGTCAGCATCAAAGCCTCGAAAGACGGCGTGCTGCGTCAGGTGGTACCGGATTACGAGACGCTGGGTGACAACTACGAGCTGCTGTGGGAAATGCCAAACAACGACGGCTACCTGCAGCTGGTGGGTATCATGCAGAAGTTTATCGACCAGTCGATCTCTGCCAATACCAACTATGACCCGACGCGCTTCCCGTCCGGCAAGGTTCCGATGCAGCAATTGCTGAAAGACCTGCTCACCGCCTACAAGTTTGGCGTGAAAACGCTGTACTATCACAACACCCGTGACGGTGCGGAAGACGCGCAGGATGACCTGGTTCCGTCAATTCAGGACGATGGCTGCGAAAGCGGCGCATGTAAGATCTAATGTAAATGCCGGGTGGCGCTACGCTTACCCGGCCTACGTTTTTAGGACACACTCATGGCATATACCACCTTTTCACAGACGAAAAACGACCAGCTCAAAGAGCCGATGTTCTTCGGCCAGCCGGTCAACGTGGCACGCTACGATCAGCAAAAATATGACATCTTCGAAAAGCTGATTGAAAAGCAACTCTCCTTCTTCTGGCGTCCGGAAGAAGTGGACGTCTCCCGCGACCGTATTGACTACCAGTCGCTGCCGGATCACGAAAAACATATCTTCATCAGCAACCTGAAGTACCAGACGCTGCTGGACTCCATCCAGGGCCGTAGCCCGAACGTGGCGCTGCTGCCGCTGATCTCGATTCCTGAGCTGGAAACCTGGGTGGAAACCTGGGCGTTCTCTGAGACGATCCACTCCCGCTCTTACACCCACATCATTCGCAACATCGTGAACGATCCGGCGGTGGTATTTGACGATATCGTCACCAACGAGCAGATCCAGAAGCGCGCGGAAGGCATTGCCCATTACTATGATGAGCTGATCGAGATGACCAGCTACTGGCACCTGCTGGGCGAAGGCACTCACCATGTGAACGGTAAAACCATCACCGTGAACCTGCGCGCGCTGAAAAAACAGCTGTACCTGTGTCTGATGAGCGTTAACGCGCTGGAAGCGATCCGCTTCTACGTCAGCTTCGCCTGCTCCTTCGCCTTTGCCGAGCGCAAGCTGATGGAAGGCAACGCCAAAATCATCCGTCTGATTGCCCGCGATGAAGCCCTGCACCTGACCGGTACCCAGCACATGCTGAACCTGCTGCGCAGCGGCACGGACGATCCGGAGATGGCGGAAATCGCCGAAGAGTGCAAGCAGGAGTGCTACGACCTGTTCGTGCTGGCGGCTCAGCAGGAGAAAGAGTGGGCAGACTACCTGTTCCGCGACGGCTCCATGATTGGCCTGAACAAAGACATCCTGTGCCAGTACGTTGAGTACATCACCAACATCCGCATGCAGGCGGTCGGTCTCGACCTGCCGTTCCAGACGCGCTCTAACCCTATCCCGTGGATCAACACCTGGCTGGTGTCCGATAACGTGCAGGTTGCGCCGCAGGAAGTGGAAGTGAGTTCTTATCTGGTCGGTCAGATTGATTCTGAAGTCAACACCGACGACCTGAGCGACTTCCAGCTCTGATGTCACGCGTCACGTTAAGTCTTTCCGGCACTGAGGTACTGTGTCGGGAAGAGCACCCTTCTCTGCTGGTGGCGCTTGAAGCGCATCAGGTGGAGGTCGAGTACCAGTGTCGTGAAGGCTATTGCGGCTCGTGCCGCTGCCGTCTGGTCGCCGGCCAGGTGGACTGGCTGACCGAACCGCTGGCCTTTATCAACGAAGGGGAAATTTTGCCCTGCTGCTGCCGGGCAAAAGGCGATATCGAGATCGAGATGTGATGGTGTCGGGTGGCGCTTCGCTTACCCGACCTACAAAACCGCAGTTCGTAGGCCGGGTAAGGCGCAGCCGCCACCCGGCAATTTCAGCGTTAATCCTTCAGGAAGCTGACCGCTTTATCCGGGAAATCCGTAAACAGTCCGTCCACGCCCGCCTGGTTATACAACACCTCATAAAGCTGATTCACATCCGTGGCATACGGCGGCAGCTGGTCTGCACGCACGGTGTACGGATGCACCTGCATCTTGCTGGCATGCGCCTCTTTCACCATCGCCGTCAGCTTCACGTGGCCCGGCGTTGAGCCTTCCGCCACCAGCATGTGGTAATCCGGCCCGATGCCGTCGGCGTACTGCGCAATCTGCTTCATCGCGCCCGGCTTAAACATCCAGTCGTAGCTGTAGTTCACCCACTTGCCGTCCGGCTGCTTCTCCTGGGTTTCATTCCAGTCGGTATAGGCGATCAGCTGCACCAGATTGAGGTTCATGCCCATCTTCGGCTCCAGCTCGGTTTTGATGCGCTTCAGCTCGGCGGCGTCAAAACACTGCAGGTAGACTTTGTCCTGCTTGCTGGTGTAGCCGTACTGTTTGAGCACCTCCAGCGTCTTCGCGGCAATGTCTTTCCCTTCCTGATGGTGGAACCATGGGGCTTTGATTTCCGGGTAGATGCCGATGTTTTTACCGGTGGAGTGGTTCAGTCCCTGAACAAACTCAATCTCTTCCTGGAAGGTATGGATCCGGAAGTCAGATTTGCCCATCGGGAAACGTCCCGGATAGACCTGCACCTTCTTGCCGTTTTCAATCTCGAAGCCTTCGGTGAACTTCAGGGAGCGGATCTCCGCCAGCGTGAAGTCAATGGCGTAGAAGCGGCCATCTTTGCGGGCGCGATCCGGGAAACGCTCTGCCACGTCCGTCACGCGGTCAAGATAATGGTCGTGCAGGACGACCAGCTGGTCGTCCTTCGTCATCACCAGATCCTGCTCCAGGTAATCCGCCCCCTGCGCATAGGCCATCGCTTTTGCCGGCAGCGTATGCTCTGGCAGATAGCCGCTCGCACCTCGGTGGGCAATAACGATTTTATCCGCCGCCAGCGCGGAGCCTGTCATCAGGCCCGCCAGCAGCAGGCCGGTTGCTAACTGAGTTAATTTCATCGCAAAGCTCCTTATTGACGACGCGCCAGCACTTCCGCGTGGTGACGTTTTTCACCGATCATCACAACAACCAGCAGCAGTACCGCCAGCACGCTGCCGCCGATCATCACCATAAAGCCGCCGTCCCAGCCGAAGAAGTCAACGGTATAGCCCACGATGGCGCTCGCCGCGACCGAACCGCCGAGGTAGCCGAACAGGCCGGTAAAGCCCGCCGCCGTGCCTGCCGCTTTCTTCGGCGCCAGCTCCAGGGCGTGCAGACCGATCAGCATCACCGGACCGTAAATCAGGAAGCCGATGACGATCATACAGGCCATATCCACACCCGGATTTCCCGGCGGGTTGAGCCAGTACACTACCGTCGCGATGGTCACCAGGGTCATAAAGAACACGCCCGTCGCGCCGCGGTTGCCTTTAAACACCTTATCTGACATCCAGCCGCAAAGCAGCGTGCCTGGGATCCCGGCATATTCATACAGGAAATAGGCCCAGGAGGACTTATCCAGCGCGAAGTGCTTCACCTCTTTCAGGTAGGTCGGGGACCAGTCGAGGATGCCGTAGCGAAGCAGGTAAACGAACACGTTGGCGACCGCGATGTACCACAGCAGCTTGTTCGGCAGGACGTACTTCATGAAGATCTGTTTTGCGGTCAGCTCTTCTTCGTGCTCCTTGCTGTAATCATCCGGATAGTCGTTTTTGTACTCTTCAATCGGCGGCAGGCCGCAGGACTGCGGCGTATCGCGCATCAGGGCGAAGGCAATAATCGCCACCAGAATGGCACCAAAGGCAGGCATGTAGAGCGCCGCGTGCCAGTCGTTGAACCAGGCCATCCCCAGCAGGAACAGCAGCGGCGGAATACCGCCGCCCACGTTATGGGCGCAGTTCCATACCGACACGATGCCGCCGCGCTCTTTCTGCGACCACCAGTGCACCATGGTGCGTCCGCACGGCGGCCACCCCATTCCCTGGAACCAGCCGCAGAGGAACAGCAGCACGAACATGATGGCAATGCTGGAGGTTGCCCATGGCACAAAGCCCATAAACAGCATCACCGCTGCCGCCAGGATCAGACCGGCAGGCAGGAACACGCGCGGATTCGAGCGATCCGACACGGAACCCATGATGAATTTGGAAAAACCGTAGGCGATGGATATCCCCGACAGCGCGAACCCCAGATCGCCGCGGGAGAAGCCCTGCTCTACCAGATACGGCATGGCGAGCGCGAAGTTTTTACGTACAAGGTAGTACGCCGCGTACCCGAAGAAGATCCCCAGGAAGATTTGCCAACGCAGACGGCGATAGAGCGGATCTATTTCTGCCTCTGGCAGACGCGCCCTGTGGGGCGCAGGTTTGAAGATACTGAGCATAACAGCCTCCGTGGCCTTGAAATGAATGAGCAGGTGGCTCGCACCTGAATTCCAGAGGCGGGGATGTTAAGAAATCACGGTGATTGTTACTGTGAATCAACGCACAGATTGTTACAGAAATATGACAGAATGCGCAAAAAAGCGCATGGAATCACGTTTCACTTTCGAATTCCGCGCGTTTATGTTCGAAATCAAACAAACCACAAAATTACTATGGCTAAATGATAAAAAACGAACATAGAGGGTAAACAATGACCAGTCACGATCCTCGTTATAGTGATGTGATAATCATTGGTGGTGGCGCAACCGGCGCCGGGATCGCGCGCGATTGCGCCCTTCGCGGCTTAAGCGTTACGCTTCTGGAACGCCATGATATCGCCACGGGCGCAACCGGACGGAACCACGGCCTGCTGCACAGCGGTGCCCGGTATGCGGTCACCGACGCGGAATCCGCGCGCGAATGTATTGCTGAAAACCAGATCCTCAAGCGTATCGCACGCCACTGCATTGAGCCGACCGACGGCCTCTTTATTACCCTTCCCGAAGATGACCTCGCCTTTCAGGACACCTTTATTACCGCCTGCACTGCCGCGGGCATTCAGGCGGAGGCCATGGATCCGGCGCTGGCGCGGCGGCTGGAACCGTCGGTCAACCCGGCGCTTATCGGCGCGGTTAAAGTCCCTGACGGTACCGTCGATCCGTTTCGCCTGACCGCCGCCAACATGCTGGACGCCCGTGAGCATGGCGCACGCATTCTGACCGGACATGAAGTGACCGGGCTTATTCGCGAAGGTCATCGCATCTGTGGGGTGCGGGTGTTTGATACACAGTACAACGAGCACGGCGAGCTGTATGCCGCCGTAGTGGTCAACGCGGCGGGGATCTGGGGCCAGCGTATTGCGGAACATGCGGACCTGTCGGTGCGCATGTTCCCGGCGAAAGGCTCGCTGCTGATCCTCGACCACCGCATCAATAACCACGTGATTAACCGCTGCCGCAAGCCGTCTGACGCCGATATCCTCGTCCCGGGCGATACCATTTCGTTAATCGGTACGACTTCAACGCACGTGGACTACAGCGAGATAGACTACAACCGCGTGACCGCCGAAGAGGTCGACATCCTGCTGCGCGAAGGGGAAAAACTGGCCCCGGTAATGGCCCAGACGCGCATTCTGCGCGCCTACGCGGGCGTGCGTCCGCTGGTCGCCAGCGACAACGACCCGAGCGGACGGAACGTCAGCCGGGGCATCGTGCTGCTCGATCACGCCGCGCGCGACGGCATGGACGGGTTTATCACCATCACCGGCGGCAAGCTGATGACCTATCGCCTGATGGCCGAGTGGGCGACCGATGCCGTCTGCCGCAAGCTCGGAAATACCGAGCCGTGCGTCACGGCAGAACAGCCGCTGCCGGGATCGCGTCAGTCCACCGAAAAAACGCTGCAGAAAATCATCTCCCTGCCCGCGCCGCTGCGCGGGTCCGCGGTATACCGCCACGGCGACAGAACGCCACCGTGGCTTGGTGAAGGAAGATTGAGCCGCAGCCTGGTGTGCGAGTGCGAAGCCGTGACGGCCGGTGAGGTGCAGTACGTGGTGGAGAACCTGACGGTCAACAGCCTGCTCGATCTCCGCCGCCGCACCCGCGTCGGAATGGGCACCTGTCAGGGCGAGCTGTGCGCCTGTCGTGCCGCCGGATTATTGCAGCGTTTTCACACCACCACCGCCACCCAGTCGCTCGATCAGCTCAGCGCGTTTTTAAACGAGCGCTGGAAAGGCATTCAGCCTGTCGCCTGGGGCGATGCCCTGCGCGAAAGTGAATTTACCCGCTGGGTCTACCAGGGGCTTTGCGGTCTGGAGAAGGAGCAACACGATGAAATTTGATACCGTGATTGTCGGCGGCGGGCTGGCGGGCCTGCTCTGCGGCATTAAGCTCACGAAGCAGGGGCTGCGCTGCGCCATTATCACCCGGGGGCAGAGCGCCCTGCACTTCTCGTCGGGCTCGCTGGATCTGGTGGACGAAGCGTACCGCGATAAGCTGCCGCCGGAGCACCCGTATCACCTGGTTGGTGCACAGCATATTGACCGCTTTGCGCTGGAAACCGAAGCGCTGCTGGCGGAGTGCGGCGCGCGTCTGCAGGGCAGCGCCAGGTTCAATCACCAGCGCGTTACGCCGCTAGGCACCCTGCGTTCCGCCTGGCTCAGCCCGGAGGAAGTGCCCGTTGCCCCCATTCGCGCGGGACGCGTGCGGGTGGTAGGGATTAGCGGCTTTCTGGATTTTCAGCCCCATCTCGCGGCGGCGTCACTTTGTCGCCAGGGCGTTAACGCCGAAACGGCAGAGATAGAGCTGCCTGAGCTTGATGTCCTGCGCGATAACCCGAGCGAATTTCGCGCGGTGAATATCGCCCGTTTTCTGGATAACGAGGACAAATGGCCGCTGCTGTATGAGGCGCTCAGCCCGCTTGCGGCAGGATGCGATGCGCTATTGATGCCCGCGTGCTTTGGCCTGAACGACAACCGACTCTGGCGCTGGCTCTCAGACCGTCTGCCCTGCACGCTCGGTTTGTTGCCCACGCTGCCCCCGTCTGTCCCCGGCATTCGCCTGCATACCCAGCTCCAGCGTAAGTTTGTTGCGCAGGGTGGCGTCTGGATGGCAGGTGATGAAGTGAAAAAAATCACCCTGACAGACGGCGCGGTGAGCGAAATCTGGACGCGCAACCACGACGATATTCCGCTTCGTGCACGCTATACGGTGCTGGCAAGCGGCAGCTTCTTCAGCAACGGGCTGCTGAGCAGCCGGGAGGGCATCCGGGAAGCCATTATGGGGCTGACTGTTCGCCAGCGAGCCTCCCGCGCGGACTGGTATCAAAGTGATTTCTTCTCGCCGCAGCCCTGGCAGCAGTTCGGCGTGATTGTCGATAACCACCTGCATCCGCAGCTTGCCGGTAAGCCCGTCAGTAATCTCTTTGCCATCGGCTCGCTGCTGGGCGGGTACGATCCCATTACCCAGGGATGCGGTGGCGGAGTCTGCGCCGTCACGGCGCTGTATGTGGCAGAGCAGATTAGCCAGCGCACGGAGGCTGAACAATGAACGATACCCGTTTTGAAAGCTGCATCAAATGCACGGTGTGTACCACCGTCTGCCCGGTCAGCGGCGTGAACCCACGTTATCCCGGGCCAAAGCAGGCCGGGCCGGACAGCGAGCGTCTGCGCCTGAAGGACGGCAAGCTGTACGATGAAGCGCTGAAATACTGCATTAACTGCAAACGCTGCGAAGTCGCCTGCCCGTCGGATGTGAAAATCGGCGATATTATCCAGCGCGCCCGGGCGCGCTACAGCACGCAAAAGCCGTCGCTGCGGGACGCGATTCTGAGCCATACCGATCTGATGGGCAGCGTCTCGACGCCGTTTGCCCCGCTGGTGAATGCCGCGACCGCTCTCAAGCCGGTGCGCCAGCTGCTGGATGCCACGCTGAAGATAGACCATCACCGCAGCCTGCCGAAATATTCTCACGGCACCTTCCGCCGCTGGTATAAATCCGTGGCGGCGGAGCAGGCGCAGTACGCCGAGCAGGTGGCTTTTTTCCACGGCTGCTATGTGAATTACAACCACCCGCAGCCGGGTAAAGATCTGCTGAAAGTGCTGAACGCCATGGGAACGGGCGTTCAGCTACTGAATAAAGAAAAGTGCTGCGGCGTGCCGCTGATTGCTAACGGGTTTACCGATAAAGCACGCAGGCAGGCTCAAAGCAATGTCACCTCCCTGCGCGAGGCGATTGTCGAGAAAGGCATACCGGTATTGGCGACCTCATCCACCTGTACCTTCACCCTGCGCGACGAGTATCCGCACCTGCTGGACGTGGACAACACCGGCCTGCGCGAGCACATCGAGCTGGCGACGCGCTTCCTGTGGCGCAAGCTGGACAGCGGACAGACGTTGCCGCTGGGGAAATTACCCCTGAAAGTGGTGTACCACACGCCGTGTCATATGGAAAAAATGGGCTGGTCACTCTATACGCTTGAGCTGCTGCGGTTAATTCCGGGGCTGGAGCTGACGGTGCTGGACTCACGCTGCTGCGGGATTGCGGGAACCTACGGCTTTAAGCGTGAAAACTACGAAACGTCGCAGGCGATCGGCGCCCCGCTGTTCCGTCAGATTGAGGAGAGCGGCGCGGATATCGTGGTGACGGACTGCGAAACCTGCAAGTGGCAGATTGAGATGTCCACCAGCAAGCGCTGCGAGCATCCGATTACGCTGCTGGCAAAGGCGCTCGGGTGAACATGGCCGGGGCGAAAGGCCCCGGCACAGGCGTTACTCCACGAACAGCGACTCAACCACGTTAATCCAGCCGTGCTCGCTGGCCACCTCTTTGCCATTCAGCCAGCGGCGCAGCATGTTCAGCGCCATCATGGCGCACACCTCCTGACGCACCGTCAGGCTGTGGCGGGTAATGCTCATTTTTACCCGCAGGGCGTGGGTGCCCTCGGGCGTCGCCAGCGCGAAGTTGAGGTATTCCTCATCCAGCCCGCCGACAAACAGCGCCAGACCGGCAAAATGCTTCACCCTTCTCTCGGACGCCCAGCGGGCGGTTTGCGCGAGAGTCTCCTGCTGGAACGGCACCACTTCGCTGGCCAACAGCGGCGCGTTGACGCGCGACAGCTGCAGCGCCAGCAGGCCACCGGTGAACTGCTCGCTTAAGGTCACGCTCAGTTGACGCGCCTGCAGCTGCTTCGCAATCTGCGCGGGCAACCCTTCCGTACCTTCAAAGATCAGGCTTTCGCCCGCCACGCGCTGCACCTCGGGCCACAACGCCAGCATCGCCTCTTTCTGTTCGGCCGGGCCTGTCAGCTTAAGTTCAATGATCGGCATGGAGGAGCGATAGCCCATGGACACGCCCGGCGGCAGCGGAAGGTGATCGAGGCTCTGGGCCAGATCGCTTTCCGAGCGACCAAAGGTGGTCAGACGCAGGCACAGCGGCGGTTCCGGCAGGGTAAAACGATCGCGAAGGCGCGGCAGGATCTGCTGCTCGACCATCACTTTAAATTCTGAGGGCACGCCCGGCGTGAAGAACATCAGGCAGCGGTTAAGTTGCATGGCAAACCCACACGCGGTACCGACCGGGTTATCGACCAGTTCAGCACTGGCGGGAATTTCAGCCTGTTTGCGGTTGCTGGGGGCCATGACGCGGCCACGTTCGGAAAAAAAACGCGCCATCTGCGAGAGCCACGCCTCATGCAGCACCAGCCCTTCGCCTTTTGCGGTCGCGGCGGCCAGGGCACTGAGATCGTCACTGGTGGGACCGAGCCCGCCGTTCACAATCAGCACGTCGCACTGTTCACTGCGCTCGCGCAGAACTGCAACCAGTGACTCAAGATTGTCGCCCACCGTATTGCGGCGCGTTAACGGTAATCCTTGCTCAAAGAAAAGATCGGCCAGCCAGGCAGCATTGGTATCAATAATTTGTCCATGCAGCACTTCGTCGCCGGTGGATAACATCTCCACGTTAATCATTGTGTTCTCCCGCTTATTTGGTCAAAACACTATAGCGCAAACGCGGGGTGGAGCAGAGAGAAACTGGCGCGACAGCATGCCGCGCCGGAGAGATTAGAAGCCTGCGCTGACGCCCACGTACGGGCCGTCGGCCAGCGCGTTATCGCGGTTGCCGTCTTTGCCGGCCAGGTTCAGATAGCGATAGCCTGCTTCGATGGTGATTGGACGCATGATGGTCCAGCGTGCGCCAGCGTTGGCCTCTTCATAGCTGTCGATACCGCTTGAGAGGGAGTCTGGAGAGTAGTAGTACTCACCAAACAGGCCAAAGCTGTCGCCAATTTTCCACTGCAGACCGCCGCCCACTGCCGCCGCGTACCCTTCATCACCGTCATTTGGGTTGGTATAGATACCTTTACCGCCGACGGTCGCCAGGAACGGGCCAAGAGGAACGTTGAGACCCAGGCCGAGGCTGGCCGCGTCGCCGTCGTCATCGTTATGCGTCCAGCCGCCGGTCATCGCCAGACCGGATGTCTCGGTACCCATGCCAAAGCCCAGGTGGGTATAATCCTGACCCGCCGAGCCGTTAATGCTAATGGCGTTCGCCGCCGCAGATACAACCATCAGGCCGAAGCCCAGTAATGCCACTTTTTTCATTGTCGTGATCCCGCACAATTTTTATAGAGAAGTCCCAAAACCGCGAGATTTTAACCTGGGTCTTCCGGGGATCAAGCACTCTGCGTGCGGCCGGTCAGTAGATTGTAACTATTTGAAACGGCTATTATCCCTTCAGCGCTGCGTTAACCCACTCCTGCAGCGCGCGGCGCGAAACTTTAATGCCGCCATTTTTGAGTTCAGTCGGCAGCAGCAGCCAGCGGACGGGTTGCTCAAAACGCGCCACCTTGTCCCTGACCCAGTCGGGTAAGCAGGTGATATCCGTTCCCGGTTCACACTCCACTACCGCCACCGGGCGTTGCCCGAATTCAGCGTCGTCCAGCGGAACGACAAACACCTGGTTAACCTGCGGGTGCGTGGCGATAACGCGCTCCAGCGATTCCGGCTGGATCCCTTCTCCGCCGCTAAAAAAGAGGTTGTCCATGCGGCCAAGGATCGTCAGACGGCCGTCATGCCATTCGCCGCGATCGCGTGTGGCGAACCATCCCTGCGCGTTGGTCAGCGGAATCAGTTCGCCATCCCGCCAGTAGCCTGAGGCCATGCTTTGCGCCCTGATCCAGACTTCACCGTTAACGACCTGCACCTCTCTGCCCGGCAGCGCACAGCCCACGTCCGGCTCGCCGTCCGCCTCTTTCGCACAGACGGTAGAGGCAAACTCGGTCAGACCGTAGCCGCAGAAGGTGCGTATATGCTGCTCTCGCGCCTGTTCGGTCAATTCAACAGGGATGGCCGCCCCGCCCAGCAGCACCGCTTTCAGTGCGACAGGCTGGTGGGCATTCAGCAAGCGCCAGAGCTGGGTTGGCACCAGCGAGGCGTGGGTGCAGCCGCACAGCGCCTGCTCAAGAGGCTGTTTCTCGCGTACGGTTAACCGCGCGCCGGCCTGCAGCCAGCGCCATAAGATCCCCTGGCCGGAAACGTGAAACAGGGGCAGCGAAAGCAGCCAGTCGTCGTCTTCACCGTAGGGCATCAGCGCCAAAACGCCGCGCGCGCTGGCAAGGTGGGCCTCGCAGGTATGGACCGCCGCTTTCGGCAGCCCGGTGGAGCCGGAGGTCAGCGTCATGGAGGCCAGCCGCGCCGGTTGCCACGCAGCGCAATACGCATCGGCGGTCTCACGCATGCTCAGGGCAGGAAGGCCGTCGTAGCTGCCGTCCAGCACCAGCGCAAAGCGCAGCGTCATCTGCGGGAGCAGCACGTCCAGCAGCGGGCGCGGCAGCTGCGGATTAACGGGAAGAATACGCGCCCCGCACTGGAGCAGCGCCAGCCACGCCAGCAGGGTTTGCGGATGATTATGGGCCTGCAGCAGCACGCCGCAGCCCTCTTCCACGCCCTGCCGGTGAAAGCCTGCCGCAAGGCTGTCGATGCGTGCGCACAGCTGTTGCCAGCTGAGCACCTCGTCGTTCAGCCTCAGGGCCGGTTTATCGGCAAACAGCGCGCACCAGTGTCGCCACGGCCAGTCGGTAAAACTCATCGCAACGGCTCCAGCGCCGCGACGTCGAGGCACGGCAGCGCGCTGTCCGGCCACGGGCGGAGAAGCTGAGCCTGCATCAGGTTCAGCGTGTCGAGGCCAGGAACCGTATCCGGCGTTAGCCAGGCGGCCACGCGCGCCAGCTGTGTTAGCCCAAGGCTGGACTCAATCGACGAGCTGATCACCGCCGTCAGCCCTAAGGCGTGCGCCGCCGCGACCTGCTCGCGCACTTTCGCCAGGCTGCCGGTCAGCGTCGGTTTAATCACCACCGCGCTGACGCCGGGCTCGGCAGCGAATTCAAAATCGGCCTCGCGCAGGCTTTCATCCCAGGCGATGGCAATCCCCGTTTCGCGGGCGAACGCGCGCGAATCCTCGCGGGTTTTGCACGGCTCTTCGAGGAAGGCAATGCGGCTCCGGTAGGCCGGGTTGACGTACTTCGCAAACTGCTGCGCCTTAAGCGGCGTCCAGGCGCGGTTGGCGTCCAGACGCAGATGCAGATCGGGGATCGCCTCCAGCAGCAGGTTGGCGACCATGCCGTCACGCACCGCCTCGTAGAGCCCAACTTTGATTTTCGCGACTTTCTCGCCCGGCATGGCGGAGAGCAGCGCGAACAGCTCGTCCGGATCGCCTGTGCAGAGCGGCGCCGCGCGGTAATTCCCCGCTTCCGGCAGGCTGCCGTCCAGCTCGGCCAGCGCGCAGCTGATACCAAAGGCCGCGGAAGGGACCTCCGGCAGCGCCGGATTTGCACCCTCGCGCCACGCGTCCGCCCACGCCAGCAAGGCCGTCTGAGCGTCATCCAGCGACTCGAGGCTAAAGCCCGGCAGAGGCGAAATCTCGCCCCAGCCTTCCCGCTCGCCCTGCTGCAGATGCACGAAGAAGCCGTCACGGGTTTTTAACCGCCGTTCACGCAGCACCACGCCCGCGTCCATTGGTATCTGCCAGCGGTAAACCTGCGCGCGACGCATTACGGATTCCGTTTGTATTTGCTGAAGTCTGGCTGGCGTTTTTCGTTAAACGCGTTGCGCCCTTCCTGACCCTCTTCGGTCATGTAGAACAGCATGGTGGCGTTACCCGCCAGCTCCTGCAGACCCGCCTGACCGTCACAATCGGCGTTAAGTGCCGCTTTCAGGCAGCGCAGTGCCATCGGGCTGTTTTGCAGCATTTCACGGCACCAGCGCACGGTCTCTTTTTCGAGATCGGCAAGCGGCACCACGGTGTTCACCAGGCCCATATCCAGCGCTTCCTGCGCGTTGTACTGACGGCACAGGAACCAGATTTCGCGGGCTTTCTTCTGACCGACGATGCGCGCCATGTAGGAGGCCCCCCAGCCGCCATCGAAAGATCCCACTTTCGGGCCCGTCTGGCCAAAGATGGCGTTCTCGGCGGCAATAGTCAGGTCGCACATCATGTGCAGCACGTGGCCGCCGCCGATGGAGTAGCCCGCCACCATCGCCACCACCGGTTTTGGACAGGTGCGGATCTGACGCTGGAAATCGAGGACGTTCAGGTGATGCGTACCCGCGTCGTCCTGGTATCCGCCGTAGTCACCGCGCACTTTCTGATCGCCACCGGAGCAGAACGCTTTCTCGCCTTCGCCGGTCAGGACAATCACGCCGATGTTGTCGTCGTAGCGCGCATCCGCCAGGGCCTGAATCATCTCTTTCACGGTCAGCGGACGGAAGGCGTTACGCACCTGCGGGCGGTTGATGGTGATTTTGGCAATGCCGTCGGTGGATTTGTGGTAACGAATGTCGGTGTAGCCTTCGGAGCAGTCCTGCCATTCAACCGGAGCGTAAAGCATGTGTTCATCAGGGTAGATCATAGAGTGTCCTTTATTCGAAGACGCAGTATCTGAGCCAGACTTGCCGCAACCGCATCGGGGTTGTCCCGGTGGGCGTTGTGTCCGGCGTTGGGAATTGCATGGCGAACAGCGTTCAGCTCCGCGGCAAGGGCCGCAAACTTCTCATCACGTTCGCCATAGAGATAATCAAAAGAGAAATGGCGCGCGCTCAGGGCAGCACGCAGGTCGGGCTGCACGGCCAGCGATGTTGCCTCGAGCATCATCGCCAGCGCCGCGCCGCTGTTCTGGCTGCGCAGGGTAATCAGCGCGTCGCGCTGGGCGTCCGTCAGGGAGGCAAACACGGGCTGTTGGTACCAGTCAGCGAACACCTTATCCAGCGGTTCGCTGCGAAAACGTGCTGCCCAGCGGCGGTCGGATGCCAGCCGCGCCTGTCGCGCATCGGCATCCTGCAGGCCCGGATGTCCCCCTTCTACCGTCAGGCCCAACAGCCCCTTTGGCTGCTGGCAGGCATGGAACATCGCAATGCGGCCGCCGAGGGAGTACCCGACGAGCCAGAACTTCAGTATGTTGTAACTAATCAGGGTTCGGGTGAGCAACGCGCTCATCTCGTCGAAGCCCTCGACGCCCAGGTGCCGGGATCCACCGTGACCCGGCAGATCCAGATACAGCCGGGGGTAGTCACGAAGTCGCTCCCCAACACCCTGCCACTCGCGGTAATCGCCGGAAAAACCGTGCAAAAAGACCAGCCAGGGATAGCCTGGTTTTCCGGCCTGCTGCACGCCCGAGAGGATCACAGCTGGCTCACCTGCGCCAGCAGGCTTTGCAGGGTCTGCGCACCGTCAGCCTCGTTCACCACCAGCTCAATCAGCGTCGCGCCTGGCTGTTTCCAGGCTGTACCGAGCGCGGCACCCAGCTGTTCCCAGCTTTCCGGGCGATGATATTTCAGGCTGAACATCGCCGCGGCGTGTTCGAACTGCACGTTCTGCGGCATCAGATAGAAGCGCTCGCGCTCGCTCTGCGGCGTAGGCAGCAGGGAGAAAATCTGCCCGCCGTTGTTGTTGACCACAATCAGCACGAACGGGGCTGACGCCTGACGCAGCAGCGCCAGCGCGTTGAGATCGTAGAGCGCGGAGAGATCCCCCACGATGGCCAGCGTCGATTTCGCGCTGGCGCGCTGCACGCCCGCCGCCGTGGAGATCAGCCCGTCGATGCCGCTGGCGCCACGGTTGCTGTACACCGGGTAACCTGCTGGCAGCTGCGAAAAGGCGTCTATCAGCCGCACGACCAGGCTGTTGCCGACAAACAGCTGCCCCTGCTCGGGCAGGTACTGGCGAATACGGTGCGCCAGCCCGGCCTCGCTGAACGCTTCACAGCGCGCATGGGTCAGTTCCCACGCCTGACGCGACAGGTCCGGGAGGGTAACCGCCCAGGGTTTGCGTTTTTCAGCCGGATGGAGCGCCAGCCAGGCGTCGATACGGCTGACCAGACGACGACCGCGATGGTGCGCCGGGTCAAGACGCCCTTCCAGCGCGTCCACCAGCCAGTATTCGTCCGGTGTGCAGGTGGCCTGCCACTGCAGTAACCGTTTGCCGGTTAAACTCGATCCAAGCTGGACCACAATCTGCGCCTGCGACAGTTCGGTGACCGCTTTAGCATTACCCAGCCAGAGATCCGCGCACGGCAGCGGCTGCCCGGTCTGGGAAAGCACGTCGCCTATCAGCGGCCAGCCCAGGGTTTGCGCCCACTCGGCGACCAGCTTGCCTTCGGCGGCGCTCATGCGCCCGGCGATAACCACGCCGCGCTTCTGCCGCCAGAAGAACCAGTCGCGCTGTTTCGCGCTCTCAAGGTGCGTCTGCTCGCGCAGCCACGGTTTCTCACTCTGCCACCAGTCGCCGAGGGTCTGCTGCCAGTCAAGACCCGTATCGTCCAGCTCGCCGTACAGCGGCTCGGCAAACGGGCAGTTAATATGCAGCGCCCCGCTGCGCAGCGTCTCCATGGCATGATCGACGGTGGAGACCAGCCAGCTTGCCGGAATATCCTGGGTGGGACGGGGCAGCGAAATCGTCTGCGAAGGATGCGAAGAAAAGAGTCCCGGCTGACGGATGGCCTGATTGGCGCCGCAGTCGATAAGCTCAGGGGGACGATCGGCCGTCAGCAGAATCAGCTTTTCACCGGTTAACCCGGCTTCAATCAGAGCCGGATAGAGGTTCGCCACGGCAGTACCGGAAGTGACAATCACCGCCACGGGTTCTTTGCTGACCTTCGCCAGACCCAGCGCGAGATGCCCGAGGCCACGCTCATCAAAGTGGGTGTGATGAATCAACGCCCGGTTTTCGGCGGCCGCCAGCGTCAGCGGCGTTGAGCGAGAACCCGGTGCAATACACACGTGCCTGACGCCGTGGCGCGTCAGGGCTTCAAGGATCACCGCCGCCCAGCGTCGGTTAAAAGAACTTACTGACATGAGATTGTCCGGTATCAAGAATGCGACACAGTATAAATAATAGAAAAAATTGGAATTTTGATATGAATCGGGATTGCGCGAATCAGTATTAATCCCTAAGGAGCAGAGAGCGCAATCCGGCCGCTTTGTTTTCGATCTCCTGCCACTCCTGTTCCGGGTCAGACCCGCTGACAATGCCGGCCCCGGCGTAGAGCCGCAGGGAGTCATCCTGGACGCGGGCGGATCGCAACGCCACGCAAAATTCACTCTGGTCAGGCGATAAATACCCGGCAGAACCGGCGTACCACTCGCGGTTAAAGGGCTCAACCTTCTGAATAAATTCGCGCGCAGGCTGTCGCGGCAAACCGGCAACGGCCGCTGTCGGCTGTAGCATATGCAGGCACTGCTCGTCGTCGGCCTGTTTGAGTTCGGTCCAGATACAGCGGCGCAAATGCTGCACTTTACGCAGGCGCACCACCTGGGGGGGCAGTACCTCAAGCGTCTGCGTGTAGTGCTGAAGACGCTGGCAAATATCTTCCACGACCAGCATATTTTCGCGCTGGTTTTTATCGTCGTTCAGCAGCCATTCGCCGAGACGCTGCGCCTGGCCATCATCGGCATGGCTGGCGACGGTGCCCGCCAGCGCTTCGGTGCGCAACAGCGTGCCACGCCGCCGCCAGAGACGCTCGGGGGTCGAGCCAAGAAACGCGTTGCTGGCGTCGAAAATCATGCAGAAATGGTAGCAATGTAAATTCAGGGCGCGGCTGGCCGCCATCAGCGCGACAGGGTTAACGCGCTGTGTAAACCGGATATCGGTTGCCCGGGCGAGAACCACCTTTTCAAAATCACCGCGCGCGATGGTCTCTGTCGCTCTGCGAATAAGCGTCAGCCATTCGGCCTGTTGCGGCTGATGGGTTTCGTGCTCAACCTGAACGGATAGCGGACGGATAGATCTCGCAGGACGGAGTTGCTCTAAAAAATCCCGCGCGGCGAGGGCATCTTCCTGAAGTGAATAATCACTCCACAGCTGCAGACGCAGCGTAGCGGTGCCGGCGGTGCGTCGCCAGAGTAGTCGCGGTAAAAAGAGGCTGCCCTGCTCCGGAGTAAAGGCGTTCAGGCCACAGATACGGGTATCACCTGCCGCGTTTTGCTCGCGCAAAAACTGCGTGGCTAACGCCAGAGAGGAAAAGGGGATCACCGCCCCCAGCGCAGCCAGCTCTTCATCGCCGTTACGCTGCTGCCAGTAAAACTGCGGATAGCACTGCTGCGCCCCAAGCCAGGCGAGAGGGTCGAAAGCGTCGTTTAACGGGAAAGAGACGTCGAAATGACGTATGCCGGGTGTTGCGGGTAACGCTTGCGAAAGCTGGGTACGCAATTGCTCCAGCGCGAGGAAAATCGAATTCACGCGAACCTCTCCCTGTTAAAACCTCGTATTATACGGGGTACTGGCAATAAATAGCAGTACCCACGTATAGGGAGTGGTTAAGCGGCCTAACGACGGGCTAAGAGCAGCCCCAGTACCAGCCCAACGGCAGCACCGACTCCAATACCCTGCCACGGTTTTTCATGCACGTAATCATCGGCACGGTACACCGCTTTTTTGGCGCGGTAGTAGTAGGTATCAGACGCATGGCTGACGCGGTTTTTCACTTCATGCAGCGCCTGCTCGGCGCGGGCTTTTAGCTCAATATATTTCTGATCGGCAGGGTCGCCCGAGGAACGTAACACCTCTTCCAGCGTTTCGCTCAGTAAGGCCAGGTCGTCGTCGATACGGGTATCCCAGGATTGAAATGACATATTTTTCTCCATGTTAGTACACCAGTCCGCTAACTATAGCCAACGACTCGTCATTACGCCTGCTTCGCTTCCCGCGCCATGCCGATGTGGGGAATGCCGTCTTCATCGTACACCTCGGTGACCGGCACGAAACCAAAGTGGCCGTAGAAGGACTGCAGGTGCGCCTGCGCGCCCAGGTATAACGCCTTGTTCGGCCACTGTTTCTGGCATGCCTCCAGCGTTTTCTCCATCAGCTCATAGCCCAGTTTTTCACCGCGCGCTTTGCCGCTGATGATGACGCGGCCAATGACGACAGGCTCAAAATCGTCTTCGCTTTTCAGAATCCTCGCATACGCCACCAGCTCGTTATTCCGCCAGCCGAGGATATGGCGGTTCTCGCCGACGAGATCGTCGCCGTCGATGTCCTGATACGGGCAGGTCTGTTCAACCACGAACACTTCGCAGCGCAGTTTCAGCACGGCGTAAAGTGAATGAACGGTGAGGTCACTATGGTGTAAA
Source organism: Enterobacter sp. fkY84-1 (assembly GCF_052974705.1). NCBI lineage: Bacteria > Pseudomonadati > Pseudomonadota > Gammaproteobacteria > Enterobacterales > Enterobacteriaceae > Enterobacter > Enterobacter sp. fkY84-1. Next base: position 3,267,092 of record NZ_CP169393.1, read on the forward strand.
TCTTGCCACTGGATCATGTCAGTCTCCTTCCTGGGGTTCATCACGTTATACTAAACCCCTCCCCGTTCGGCAAAGGGCTGATTGCGTTATGGAACTGATTTTTCTGGGTACGTCCGCGGGCGTGCCAACCCGCTCACGAAATGTGACGGCGATACTGCTGGATCTTAAACACCCCACCCGCGGCGGGCTGTGGCTGTTTGACTGTGGTGAAGGGACGCAGCATCAGCTGTTACACACCGCTTATCACCCCGGCAAGCTGGATAAAATTTTTATCACCCATCTGCATGGCGACCATCTGTTTGGCCTTCCCGGCCTGCTGTGCAGCCGCTCGATGGCCGGTAACGCCAACCCGCTGACGATTTATGGGCCTGCGGGTATTCGTGAATTCGTTGAAACCACGCTGCGCCTGAGCGGGTCGTGGACGGATTATCCGCTGGAGGTCGTTGAGATTAGCGAAGGCCTGGTTTTCGATGACGGCGATTATAAGGTGAGCGCTCAGCCGCTCAGTCACCCTGTCGAGTGCTATGGCTATCGCATTGACGCGCATGACAAACCCGGCGCGCTGGACGCCGCCGCGCTGATGGCCGATGGCGTAAAACCCGGACCGCTGTTCCAGCGCCTGAAGCACGGTGAGACCGTCACGCTGGAGGACGGGCGCGTCATTAACGGTCAGGATTATCTCGCCGCACCGCAGCCCGGCAAGAAGCTGGCAATTTTTGGCGACACGGCCCCGTGCCGGGCGGCGCTCACGCTGGCCAAGGGCGTGGACGTGATGGTACATGAAGCGACGCTTGAAACGGCGATGGAAGAGAAAGCCAACAGCCGGGGCCACAGCTCGACGCGACAGGCGGCGCAGCTTGCCCGTGACGCGGGCGTCGGGAGGCTCATCGTCACCCACGTCAGCTCCCGCTACGACGCGCGGGGCTGTGAAAAGCTGCTGACAGAGTGTCGCGCGCTGTTCCCGGAATGTGAGCTGGCCGAAGATTTCGCTCAGGTCAGCGTTTAGTCCTTCATTTTTCCCTCAGGATGCCGATAACGATTAAAAGGTCAGCATTTCTCTCGAGGGTAGAATGGATAATTTCCAGAAAGATATTGATGACAGGGCGAATCTGACCCTGTCGAACCGTTTTGAACTGTTGCTGTTCCGTCTTGGCACCTCTCTTAACGAAAATAAATCTGAGCTGTTTGGCATTAACGTCTTTAAGCTGCGTGAAATTGTGCCGATGCCGGAGTTCACGAAACCCGCCGGGATGAAATCACCGCTGATGGGAATGGTGAATATTCGCGATCAGGTGATCCCGGTGATCGACCTGGCCGCCGTGGCGGGCTGTAAGCCTACCACCGGGCTGAATATCCTGCTGATCACCGAATACGCGCGCAGCGTGCAGGCGTTTGCCGTGGAGTCGGTTGAGAACATCATGCGTCTGGACTGGAAGCAGGTGCACGCGGCGGAAACCGCCGTCAGCGGTCGCTACATCACCAGCATTGCGTGTCTTGACGAGAAGAGCGATACCAACGATCTGGCGATGGTGCTGGACGTTGAGCAGATCCTGTACGACATCACCCCGGCCAATCACGATCTGCACGCCACCAATCTAAAGACGACCAAATTCCATATTAAGCCGGGCGCGGTCGCCATCGTCGCGGAAGACTCCAAAGTGGCGCGCTCGATGCTGGATAAAGGTCTGCAGGCGATGGAGATCCCGGCGCAGCTGCATATCACCGGCAAAGAGGCGTGGGAGAAAATTGGGGTTCTGGCCGCACAGGCGCAGGCTGAAGGCGTTCCCATCACCGATAAGATCGCGCTGGTGCTGACCGACCTCGAAATGCCGGAGATGGACGGTTTTACGCTGACGCGCAAAATCAAAACCGACCCGGTACTGAAAGATATTCCGGTGGTGATCCACTCTTCCCTTTCCGGCAACGCCAACGAAGACCATATTCGTAAGGTGAAAGCGGATGGCTACGTCGCGAAGTTTGAGCTGAACGAGCTGTCGTCAGTGATTGAGGAAGTGCTGGACCGCTCGATGAAGAAGATTGACGGGCCGTTGATTAGCCGCAAACAGCTGGCTTAGTCGGGTGGCGCTACGCTTACCCGACCTACAAAACCCGTAGGCCCTGCAAGCGTAGCGCCGCTGGGCAATAAAAAAACCCGCCGAGGCGGGTTTTTTGTTTTTACATTAATGGCATCGCTCGCTGCACGATATCAATCAGCGGCTGCGGATAGATACCGAAGATCAGCACCAGCAGCGCGGAGATGAGAACCACAATACCGCCAGCGCTGTACTGCCAGTTGGTTGGGGCATCACGGTTGAGCTGCTGAGGCGCGCTCAGGTACAGGCTCACGGCCACGCGCAGGTAGTAGTAGAGACCAATCGCGGAGCCGATCACCACGCCCGCAGTCAGCCACCACAGGTGCGCCTGCACACCGACGGCCAGCACGTAGAACTTACCGATAAAGCCGAGCGTCATCGGGATACCCGCCAGAGAGAGCATCATCACCGTCATCACCGCAGACAGGATCGGACGGTGCCAGAACAGACCACGGTAGGAGAACAGTGAATCGGCATCCGGACCACGGTACGGGCTGGACATCAGGCTCACCACGCCGAAGGCGCCGAGGCTGCTGAACAGGTAACCGGCCAGATAGACGCCCACGGCTTCCATCGACATCTCACCGCTCTGCAGCGCAATCAGCGCCACCATCAGGTAGCCCAGATGAGAGATAGACGAGTAGCCCAGCAGACGTTTGATGTTGGTCTGGCTCAGCGCCATCAGGTTACCGAAGATGATGGAGACGAACGCGATAATGCCCAGCACCACGCGAACCGCTTCACTGTCACCCACCGGTGCGTACAGGAACAGACGCATCACCACCCCGAAGATGGCGATTTTGCTCGCCGTCGCAAGGAAGGTCGACACCGGCGCTGGCGCGCCCTGGTAAACGTCTGGCGTCCACAGGTGGAACGGCACCAGAGAGAGTTTGAAGCCAAGGCCAACAATCATCATTCCCAGACCCGCCAGCAGCAGCGGCTCATGCAGCATGCCGTCACCGAGGCTCTTGCCGAGCGCCATAAAGGAGAGGTTACCGGACTGTGCGTACACCAGCGCAATACCAAACAGCAGGAACGAGGACGCCGCCGCAGACAGGATGGTGTACTTGATGCTTGCTTCCAGCGAGCGCTTCTGGCGGAAGGCGTAACCAATCAGACCGAACAGCGGCAGAGAGATCAGCTCAATACCGAGGAACAGCGCGGCCAGGTGGTTCGCATTCGCCAGTAGAATGCCGCCCAGCGCGGCAATCAGAACCAGCAGGTAAAACTCTTCTTTGTTGTCGTTGTAGCCTTCGAGCCATGGGTACGCAAAGGTACAGGTTGCCAGGCTCGCCAGCAGCACCAGACCGGTATACAGCATGGCGTAACCGTCAACGCGCATCAGCGGGGTGACGTCCATCGCCCCACCCTGGCCAACAAACCAGAGAGAGACTAACGCGGCGTTCAGGCCGATGACCGACAGCGTGGCATTCAGGAAGTGATTGCGTCGCCACGCAATGGAGAGCATCACAACCACCACCGTCAATCCGACGATCAGCAGCGGTAGCAGCGCGATCAGTTGTTGTGGAGTTATTGTCATGGCGAATTACGGCCTTGTAGTAGAAACAGAATTAACAAACCACTGCTGGATATTGCCCATCGCGCTGTGCGAGGTATCCAGAATCGGCTGCGGGAAGAAGCCCAGCAGCACCAGCAGTACGACCAGCAGCAGGATGATGAACAGCTCACGCAGCGACATCCCCGGCAGTTCTTGTGCAGCAATTTCGCTCTTCGCTTTACCGAAGTAAGCGCGGTGCAGCATCGCCAGCGAGTAGACGGAAGCGAACACCAGACCAAAGGTGGAGATCACGGTAATCACCGGTACCACTTTGAAGCTGCCGAACAGAATCATAAATTCGCCGACGAAGTTACCGGTGCCCGGCATCCCCAGAGTCGCCACCGCGAAGAACATGGAGAGCGCTGGCAGCCACTTAATTTTGCTCCACAGACCGCCCATCATACGCATGTCGCGGGTGTGCAGACGTTCGTACAGCTGGCCGCACAGGATGAAGAGACCGGCTGCGGACAGACCGTGCGCAATCATCTGGATCACCGCCCCCTGGTACGCCAGCTGGCTGCCGGTGTAGATAGCAATCAGCACGAAGCCCATGTGGGAAACGGAGGTGTAGGCAATCAGACGCTTGATGTCGTACTGGGTGAAGGCCATCCAGGCACCGTAGAAGATACCGATCACACCCAGCCACATGGCAATCGGTGCGAACTCTGCGGAGGCGTTCGGGAACAGCGGCAGTGCAAAGCGCAGCAGACCGTAGGCCGCGGTTTTCAGCAAGATGCCCGCCAGGTCAACGGAACCCGCCGTTGGCGCCTGAGAGTGCGCGTCTGGCAGCCAGCCGTGCAGCGGAACCACCGGCATTTTCACCGCGAAAGCGATGAAGAAGCCCAGCATCAGCAGGTATTCTACGCCGTGCGACATTGGTGTCTTCAGCAGGTCTTCGTAGTTGAAGGTCCAGGTGCCGGTCGCGTTGTGGTGAACAAACACCAGCGCCAGAATGGCAATCAACATCACCAGACCACTCGCCTGGGTATAGATGAAGAACTTGGTTGCCGCCGTGATACGCGTTTTACCGTCGGACGCCTTGTGGCCCCACAGCGCGATCAGGAAGTACATCGGCACCAGCATCATCTCCCAGAAGAAGAAGAACAGGAACATGTCGATGGCAAGGAACACGCCGATCACGCCGCCCAGGATCCACATCAGGTTCAGGTGGAAGAAGCCCTGGTATTTTTCGATTTCACGCCAGGAGCAGAGTACTGCCAGAACGCCGAGCAGGCCGGTCAGCACGACCATCAGCAGCGACAGGCCGTCAATCGCCAGGTGGATCGTAATGCCGAAACGTGGGATCCACGGCAGGATGAACTCAGACTGCCACTGCGGAATGCCCGCAGACTGGGTCAGTGAGTAACCGCCCTGCAACCACAGTTGCAGGCCAAGCGCGAGCGTCAATCCCATGGTGATCAGCGCGATCCAGCGCGGCATCTTCACGCCAAAGCGTTCAGTCTGCCAGCACAGGAAGCCGCCGATGAAGGGAATTAATATTAGCCAGGGTAGTAACATGGCGATTTACATTCCTTTTTAAGGCCCCCAGCAGGGGCCTGATTTTCAACGAATTCGAATAAAATTCACTTAACGATCAACGCAACACCATCAGCAGCGCCAGCACGACAACCGCACCGATGCTCATGGACGCCACATACCAGCGCAGGTAACCGTTCTCGCTATACAGCAGGCCTTTGCCTGCAAAGCGGGAAAGGATCGCCGGGATGTTCATCAGGCTGTTCAGCGGGTCTCGCTTCAGCAGCCACGCGATGCCCAGGAACGGCTTAACGAAGATAATGTCGTACAGCCAGTCGAAGCCCCACGCGTTGTACCACCAGGTGCCCAGCAGGCGGCCCGGCGCACTGTTGGCCACGGCAGTGACCAGCGTACGTTTGCCCAGCCACAGCCATGCCGCGATCAGGATGCCCGCGATAGCGACCACACCGGAGGTGATTTCAAGCGTCAGAACGCGACCGTGCTCAAGCTCGGTTGTCGCCGGCAGCACGCCCTGCAGCGGAGGCACAATCATCGCGCCAACGAAGGTGGACAGTACCAGCAGCACAATCAGCGGCAGGTGATGGGTAATCCCCTTCCCTGCGTGAGCGTGAATTTGTTCTTTACCGTGGAATACGATGAAAATCATACGGAAGGTATACAGGGAGGTCATGAACGCACCGACCAGACCCGCAACCATCAGATTGATATGACCATTCGCCATGGCCCCCGCAAGGATTTCGTCCTTACTGAAGAAGCCCGCGGTGATCAGCGGCAGTGCCGCCAGCGCCGCGCCGCCCACCAGGAAGCAGACATACACCAGCGGGATGGACTTACGCAGTCCGCCCATTTTGAAGATGTTCTGCTCGTGATGGCAGGCCAGAATCACCGAACCGGATGAGAGGAACAGCAGCGCTTTAAAGAACGCGTGCGTCATCAGGTGGAAAATGGCCGCGTCCCAGGCCTGAACGCCCAGCGCGAGGAACATGTAACCAATCTGGCTCATGGTGGAGTACGCGAGAACGCGCTTGATGTCGGTCTGCACCAGCGCGGCAAAGCCTGCCAGCACCAGCGTGACCGCACCGACGATACCCACCAGGTGCAGAATTTCCGGAGTCATCAGGAACAGGCCATGGGTACGCGCAATCAGGTACACACCGGCGGTAACCATGGTCGCAGCGTGGATCAGCGCGGAGACAGGGGTTGGACCCGCCATCGCGTCGGCCAGCCATGTCTGCAACGGCAGCTGCGCGGATTTACCCACGGCACCACCCAGCAGCATCAGCGTTGCCCACCACAGCATGTTGTTGCCTGCGGCGAAGTGCGCTGGCGCCAGTTCCACCATTTCGCGGAAGTTCAGCGTGCCCAGTTCGTTGTAAAGAATGAACAGCGCGAAAGCGAGGAAGACGTCACCCACGCGGGTCACGACGAACGCTTTCATGGCCGCTGCGCCATTCTTCGGATCGGTATAGTAGAAACCGATCAGCAGGTAAGAACACAGACCCACGCCTTCCCAGCCCAGATACATCAGCAGCAGGTTATCGGCCAGCACCAGAACGACCATGCTGGCGATAAACAGGTTGGTGTAGGCGAAGAAGCGGGAGTAGCCCTCTTCACCGCGCATATACCAGGAGGCGAACATGTGGATCAGGAAGCCCACGCCGGTCACCACGGAGAGCATGGTCAGCGAGAGACCATCCAGCACCAGGTTGAAACCGATGTTGAAATCACCGACCGACATCCAGGTCCACAGCGGCACGCTGAAAGGCTGACGCCCGTTGTTAAAGAAGTCGATACCCGCATACGCTGTCACCAGCGCGGCCAGGCCAACAGAGCCCATGCCGACGGTTGCAGACAGATTCTCAGACCAGCGGCCACGAGAAAACGCCAGCAGCACGAAGCCAATCAGCGGAAAAATAATGGTTAAGGCAAGCATGTTCATCCACGCAACTCACTTACTGAATCGATGTTCAGATTCTGGCGGCGACGATGGAGCTGCAGCAACAGCGCCAGGCCAATACTCGCTTCGGCAGCCGCAAGGCTGATGGCGAGAATGTACATCACCTGACCATCGGTCTGGCCCCAGTAGCTTCCGGCGACCACGAAGGCCAGCGCGGAGGCGTTAATCATGATTTCCAGCCCGATCAGCATAAACAGCAGATTGCGGCGGATAACCAGACCAGTCAGACCCAGAACGAATAAAATCGCAGCGAGGATCAGTCCATGTGTTAAGGGGATCATGCGCGCTCCTCCGTTTTTCTTTTCGCGCGGTCGTCAGTGCGGTTGCTCAGCACCTCGCCAGCACGCTCTTCGCGGCCAACGTGGAAGGCCACAACCAGACCTGCCAGCAGCAGCATGGAGGCCAGTTCAACCGCCAGAACGTATGGGCCAAAGAGCGTAATACCGACCTCTTTAGCGCCGATCGGCGTGCCGTCGATGCCCTGATCGTTTACACCCAGAATGGCGTACACGATCACCACCAGCATGATGGCCGACAAAATGGCCGGGCCGATCCACACCTGCGGTTTTAACCACTGACGTTCCTGCTCGATTTCAGAGCCGCCCAGGTTCAGCATCATCACGACGAACACGAACAGCACCATGATGGCCCCGGCGTAGACGATGATTTCCAGCGCACCGGCGAAGTGCGCGCCCAGTGCGAAGAACACCCCGGAAATGGCCAGCAGCGAGATGATTAAGTACAGCAGCGCATGCACCGGGTTGGTGTGCGTGATCACTCGCAGCGTAGCCAGGATGGCGATAAGGCCACAGATATAAAAAGCGAATTCCATTGCCCTCTCCTTACGGTAACAGGCTCTTGACGTCGATAGGCTTGGCTTCGTTCTCTGCTTCGCCCTTATCTTTGCCGTCGATTGCCATACCCGCCATCCGGTAGAAGTTATATTCCGGGTATTTGCCCGGACCGGAAATCAGCAGATCCTCTTTCTCGTACACCAGGTCCTGACGCTTGTACTCACCCAGCTCGAAGTCTGGAGTCAGCTGAATCGCCGTGGTTGGGCACGCTTCTTCACACAGACCGCAGAAAATGCAGCGTGAGAAGTTGATGCGGAAGAACTCAGGGTACCAGCGGCCGTCTACCGTCTCGGCTTTCTGCAGAGAGATACAGCCAACCGGGCACGCTACCGCACACAGGTTACAGGCAACGCAGCGCTCGGAACCGTCCGGGTCGCGCGTCAGCACGATACGGCCACGGTAGCGCGGCGGCAGATATACCGGCTCTTCCGGGTACATCCGGGTTTCGCGTTTGGCAAACGCGTGCAGGCCGATCATCCAGATACTGCGTACCTGGGTACCGAAGCCTACCAGTAATTCTTTTAAGGTCATGGTCTATTGCCCCTTATGGCTGCTGCCAGAGAATGACAGCGGCCGTTACCAACAAGTTGACGAGCGTCAGCGGCAGGCACACTTTCCAGCCGAAGGACATTACCTGGTCATAACGCGGACGCGGTAACGCTGCGCGAATCAAAATGAACATCATCATGAAGAACGCGGTTTTCAGCGCGAACCAGATGAACGGCGGTAAGAACGGGCCATGCCAGCCACCGAAGAACAGCGTTACCATCAACGCGGAAATGGTGACGATACCGATGTACTCGCCCACGAAGAACAGACCGAATTTCATACCGGAATATTCGATGTGGTAACCGTCGGCCAGTTCCTGTTCGGCTTCTGGCTGGTCAAACGGGTGACGGTGACACACCGCCACGCCCGCGATAGCAAAGGTAATAAACCCAAAGAACTGCGGAATCACGTTCCAGATGTCGGCCTGGTTGTTGACGATGTCGGTCATGTTGAATGAACCGGCCTGCGCCACCACGCCCATCAGGGAGAGACCCAGGAACACTTCATAGCTTAGGGTCTGCGCGGAAGCACGCATCGCACCCAGCAGCGAGTATTTGTTGTTACTGGACCAGCCTGCGAACAGCACCGCGTAAACCGCGAGGCCTGCCATCATCAGGAAGAATAGAATGCCGATGTTCAGGTCAGCGACCACCCAGGTCGGGCTGACCGGAACGATAGCAAACGCCAGCAGCAGCGAGGTGAAGGCGATCATCGGTGCCAGAGTAAAGATCACGCGATCCGAGAAGCGCGGGATCCAGTCCTCTTTAAAGAACATCTTGATCATGTCCGCGACCAGCTGGAGTGAACCACCCCAGCCCACGCGGTTCGGTCCGTAACGGTTCTGGAACAGACCGAGCAGACGACGTTCACCAAAGCTCATGAACGCGCCGCAGGTGACCACCACCAGCAGGATAACAATCGCTTTCAGAATGCTCAGCAGGATGTCGATAAGATCCGGCGTTAACCAACTCATGCTTTTGCCTCCTGCAGATTATCAAGACGCGCACCCGCCAGAACCGGCGCGATGCCAGGCATACCCATCGGCAGACCGACCTGCCCTGCTGTCAGACTTTCAGAAATAATCAGCGGCAGGCTGATGGTCTGGCCGTCATAGCTAAAGGCAATGTTCGCGCCCGCGTTAACGCCAAGCTTCGCGGCGTCCGCCGGGTTGAGCTTGATGTACGGCTGCGGCATGCGGGTCTGGAAGACCGGTGAACGCTGGGACAGCTCGTCGCTACCGAACAGGTGGTAGTACGGGGCAATACGCCAGCTACCGTCCTGCGCCTGGAAGCTCGCCGGTACGGTGGTGAAGAAGTCCAGACCGGTTTCGGAGGCTTCAATCAGACGCACGCCCGGATCGCCGTGGCGCAGGGAGCCGCCCACTTCAGCCTGGAACTTGTTCCATGCCTGCGGGGAGTTCCAGCCCGGTGCCCATGCGAACGGGATTTGCGAACGCGGCGCAGACGGCTGGTTGTTCCCTTCCATGGAGAAGGCGAACATGGTGTCTTTATCCTGCGGCTGGCGCGGTTCGTGCACGCTGATGTTGGCGCGCATTGCGGTACGGCCGCTGTAACGGTGCGGTTCACGCGCCAGTTTCTGGCCGCGAATGCGGAAGCTCGCTTCAGGCGCGGCATCTTTAATGCCTGCCAGCTGAGGCAGTTTTTCCACCACCGCGTCGATAACGTGGTCGAGCTGCGTCCAGTCCACTTCACGGCTCTGCACGGTGCTGTGCAGGGAGTGCAGCCAGCGCCAGCTTTCCAGCATCACGGTGTTGCTGTCGTAGTAAGACGGGTCATAAACCTGGAAGAAACGCTGCGCGCGGCCTTCGTTGTTGATAACGGTACCGTCGCTTTCTGCGAAGCTTGCCGCAGAGAGCACCAGGTGCGCTTTGTCCATAATCGCGGTGCGCTGATGGTCAATCACCATCACCAGCGGGGCTTTGGAGAGCGCGGCGTCTACGCGAGCGGCAGACGCATGACGATGCAGGTCGTTTTCCAGCACCACCACGGCGTCAGCGGCACCGGATTCCAGTTCGCTTAACGCAGCTTCCAGCGAGCCGCCGCCAATCATGCCCAGACCAATGCTGTTCACCGCACGGGCAATCATGGTCACGCCAACGTCAGCACCGCGGCCTTTCAGGGCTTTGGCCACGTTGGCTGCGGCCTGAATGATCTCTGCGCTACCGGCGTTGGTACCGGAAATAATCAGCGGTTTCTTCGCCCCCGCCAGCGCCTGAACAATCACGTCGACCTTGCTCTGCAGGTCACGATCCAGCTCAACGGCCGGAGAGTTGTTGTCCAGCGCATGGGCAATGGCAAAGCCAAGACGCGCCTGATCTTCAACCGGCGCGCAGTAGGTCCACGCGGCGATATCGTCCAGACGGGTGTTGTCGACGTTCGTCACAAACAGAGGATGCTTCGCGCGCTGGCCGATGTTGAGGATTGCCGCAATCTGCCAGTCAGCCACTTTCTGTGCCGCTGCCATTTCACGTGCTTTACCCTTCACCGCCTGGCGAACCGCCAGAGCCGCGCGAGCGCCGGTCTGCGTCAGATCTTCGCCCAGCACCAGAACCGCATCATACGATTCGATTTCGCGCAGCGCAGGGGTATGAATACCGCCTTCGCGCAGCACTTTCAGTACCAGCTGCAGACGTTCCTGCTCGCCCTGGGCGATGCCGGTATAGAAGTTTTCCGCCCCGACCAGCTCGCGCAGCGCGAAGTTGCTTTCGATGCTGGCACGCGGGGAGCCGATACCAATCACTTTCTTCGACTGGCGCAGAATATCTGCCGCGCCCTGCATCGCCTGTTCAGCGTTCAGGGTAATGAAGTCGTCGCCACGGCGCTGAACCGGCTGACGCGGACGGTCCTTCAGATTCACATAGCCATAGCCGAAACGACCGCGGTCGCACAGGAAGTAATGGTTTACGGTACCGTTGTAACGGTTTTCGATACGACGCAGTTCGCCGTAGCGCTCACCCGGGCTGGTGTTACAGCCGAGAGAACATTGCTGGCAGATGCTTGGCGCAAACTGCATGTCCCATTTACGGTTGTAACGCTCGGAGTGGGTCTTATCCGTGAAGACGCCGGTCGGGCAGATTTCTACCAGGTTACCGGAGAATTCGCTTTCCAGCACGCCGTCTTCCGGACGGCCGAAGTAGACGTTGTCATGTGCGCCATACACGCCCAGATCCTGACCGTCTGCATAGTCTTTGTAGTAACGCACGCAGCGGTAGCAGGCAATGCAGCGGTTCATTTCGTGAGAGATGAACGGCCCCAGGTCCTGGTTACGGTGAGTACGCTTGGTAAAGCGATAGCGACGGAAGCTGTGACCGGTCATCACGGTCATATCCTGAAGGTGGCAGTTACCGCCCTCTTCACAGACCGGGCAGTCGTGCGGGTGGTTGGTCATCAACCATTCCACAACGCTTTCACGGAACTGTTTGGCTTCTTCGTCATCAATCGAAATAAAGGTGCCTTCGGTGGCTGGCGTCATACAGGACATCACCAGGCGACCACGCGTGTCTTCCGCGTTTTGATATTGCTTCACCGCACACTGGCGGCAAGCACCGACGCTGCCCAGCGCCGGATGCCAGCAAAAGTACGGAATATCGAGGCCAAGAGACAGACAAGCTTCCAGCAGGTTGTCCGCCCCGTTGACTTCGTATTCTTTGCCGTCTACATGAATCGTAGCCATTAGCATGCTTCCAGTTGGCTCGGTCGAAACCGAGCGTTAATCAAAATTCTTGTCGTTACCAGCGCGCTTTAAGCAGGTTCGGCTGAATCCCATTAATCGCATGGGTATTGCTGAACGGCTGCTTGATGCCTGCTTCGAACTCGTCGCGGAAATATTTGATCGCGCTCTGCAGAGGTTCGACGGCACCCGGTGCGTGGGCACAGAAGGTTTTACCCGGGCCTAAGAATCGACACAGTTGCTCAAGTGTCTCGATATCGCCAGGCTGGCCTTCGCCACGTTCGATTGCACGCAGGATCTTCACGCTCCACGGCAGACCATCACGGCACGGTGTGCACCAGCCGCAGGACTCACGGGCGAAGAACTCTTCCAGGTTACGCACCAGCGAGACCATGCCGATCTCGTGGTCGACGGCCATCGCCAGCGCCGTACCCAGACGGCTGCCTGCTTTACCAATGCTTTCGAATTCCATCGGCAGGTCAAGGTGGGCTTCGGTCAGGAAGTCTGTCCCTGCCCCACCCGGCTGCCAGGCTTTGAATTTCAGGCCATCGCGCATGCCGCCCGCGTAGTCTTCAAGAATTTCACGTGCGGTAGTACCGAACGGCAGTTCCCAGACGCCAGGATTTTTCACGCGACCGGAGAAGCCCATCAGCTTGGTACCGGCATCTTTGCTTGAGGAGATGCCCTGATACCACTCCACGCCGTTCGCGAGGATAGCCGGAACGTTGCACAGGGTTTCGACGTTGTTCACACAGGTCGGTTTACCCCACACGCCGGAGCTTGCCGGGAACGGTGGCTTGGAACGCGGGTTCGCACGGCGGCCTTCCAGGGAGTTAATCAGCGCGGTCTCTTCACCGCAGATGTAACGCCCGGCACCGGTGTGCACGAACAGTTCGAAGTCAAACCCGGTGCCGAGAATGTTTTTGCCCAGCAGACCCGCTTCGGTGGCTTCGGCAATCGCGCGACGCAGGTTTTCCGCCGCTTCGATGTACTCACCGCGCAGGAAGATGTAGCCACGGTACGCTTTCAGCGCGAACGCGGAGATCAGCATGCCTTCCACCAGCAGGTGCGGTAGCTGTTCCATCAGCAGGCGGTCTTTATAGGTGCCCGGCTCCATTTCATCGGCGTTACACAGCAGGTAACGGATGTTCATGGATTCGTCTTTTGGCATCAGGCTCCACTTCAGACCGGTGGAGAAGCCCGCGCCGCCGCGGCCTTTCAGGCCCGACTCTTTTACCGCGTTAACGATGTCGTCCGGCGCCATGCCGCCAAGGGCTTTACGCGCACCGGCATAGCCGTTTTTGCGCTGATATTCGTCGAGCCATACCGGCTGTTTGTCATCACGCAGACGCCAGGTCAGTGGATGCGTCTCAGCAGTACGAATTACAGTTTTCATTTGTACTGCTCCAGCAGGTCAGGAATCGCTTCCGGCGTCAGATGGCTGTGAGTGTCCTCATCAATCATCATGGTCGGCCCCTTGTCGCAGTTACCCAGGCAGCAGGTTGGCAGCAGAGTAAAGCGCCCATCGAATGTGGTCTGGCCCGGCTTGATATTGAGCTTCTTCTCAATCGCAGCCTGAATGCCCTGATAACCGGTGATGTGGCAGACCACGCTGTCACAGTAGCGGATCACATGGCGGCCTACCGGCTGACGGAAGATCTGGCTGTAGAACGTGGCTACGCCTTCTACGTCACTTGCCGGAATACCCAGCACTTTCGCGATCGCATAGATCGCCCCGTCCGGCACCCAACCACGCTGTTTCTGTACGATTTTCAGCGCTTCAATGGACGCCGCACGCGGGTCTTCGTAGTGGTGCATCTCGTGCTCAATGGCGGCACGCTCTGCTTCACTCAGCTCAAAAGCCTCGGTTTGTGGTTGTTGATTCTCGTGCATAATTAGCGGTCCACATCTGACATAACAAAATCGATACTACCCAGATACACAATCAGGTCGGAGACCAGACTGCCGCGGATGGCGGACGGGATCTGCTGCAGGTGCGCAAAGCTCGGCGTACGCACGCGAGTACGGTAGCTCATTGTGCTGCCGTCACTGGTCAGGTAGTAACTGTTAATACCCTTGGTCGCTTCAATCATCTGGAAGGATTCTTGTGCCGGCATGACCGGGCCCCAGGAAACCTGCAGGAAGTGGGTGATCAGGGTTTCGATATGTTGCAGCGTGCGCTCTTTCGGTGGCGGCGTGGTCAGCGGGTGATCCGCCTTGAACGGGCCTTCCGGCATGTTGTTGAGGCACTGCTCAAGGATGCGCAGACTCTGGCGCAGCTCTTCCACTTTCAGCATCACGCGGGTGTAGCAGTCGGAAACGCCGCCGCCCACCGGGACTTCAAAGTCGAAGTTCTCGTAGCCAGAGTAAGGACGGGCTTTACGCACGTCGAAATCAATACCGGTCGCGCGCAGACCTGCACCTGTTGTCCCCCACTCCAGCGCCTCTTTGGCGCCATAGGCAGCAACGCCCTGGGAACGCCCTTTCAGGATGGTGTTACGCAGCGCGGCTTTCTCGTAAGAGGCCAGACGTTTCGGCATCCAGTCGAGGAATTCACGCAGCAGACGGTCCCAGCCGCGCGGCAGATCGTGTGCCACACCGCCGATACGGAACCAGGCCGGGTGCATACGGAAACCGGTAATGGCTTCTACCAGATCGTAAATTTTCTGGCGATCGGTAAAGGCGAAGAAGACCGGGGTCATCGCGCCGACGTCCTGAATGAACGTGGAGATGTACAGCAGGTGGCTGTTGATACGGAACAGTTCTGACAGCATGACGCGAATCACGTTTACGCGATCCGGCACGGTAATGCCTGCCAGTTTTTCAACGGCCAGCACGTATGGCATTTCGTTGACGCAGCCGCCGAGGTACTCGATACGGTCAGTATACGGAATGTAGCTGTGCCAGGACTGACGCTCGCCCATCTTCTCAGCACCACGGTGGTGGTAGCCGATGTCTGGCACGCAGTCGACAATCTCTTCGCCGTCGAGCTGAAGAATAATACGGAAAGCACCGTGCGCAGACGGGTGGTTCGGACCGAGGTTGAGGAACATGAAGTCCTCGTTGTCGGTACCGCGCTTCATGCCCCAGTCTTCCGGTTTGAAGGTCAGCGCTTCCATCTCCAGATCCTGCTTGGCTTTGGTCAGCTCAAACGGATCGAATTCGGTAGCACGTGCCGGGTAGTCTTTACGCAGCGGGTGGCCGGTCCAGGTCTGCGGCATCATGATGCGCGTCAGGTGTGGGTGGCCGTCGAAGGTCATGCCGAACATTTCCCATGTCTCACGCTCGTACCAGTTGGCGTTCGGGAAAAGTTTGGTGATCGTCGGCAGATGCATGTCGTTTTCAGACAATGCCACCTTGAGCATGATATCCGTATTACGGTCTATTGAGATCAGGTGGTAGAAAACGGAAAAATCCGCAGCAGGGAGACCCTGGCGGTGCGTTCTGAGACGTTCATCCATGCCGTGTAAGTCAAACAGCATGACGTATGGTTTTGGCAATTTCTTGAGGAAATCGACAACTTCCAGCAATTGTTCACGCTTCACCCAAACAACGGGTACCCCGGTGCGGGTAGCCTGAACAGTAAAGGCATCCGGCCCAAAACGGTTGCGCAGTTCGCCAATGACTGGGTCATCCAGATGATCCCGGGTCTGCCAGGCGGCTTCTTGCGCGGTTAAGTCGGTCATATTGTTCACCATTGCAAATGGTCCGTGGTGACTGTTGAGCCTGGCTTCGCGCTATTTGAGTAGTGATATGCGAAGGTGTTCTCCAGGCCTACAGGCGCAAATTAAATTTCGTCAGGCGTACGCAGATTGGTGACGGCAATACGTTCACCACGTTTACGCTCGCGCTCAGACTGCATGTTCGCGCGATACACACCCTGATCGCCAACGACCCACGACAGTGGGCGACGTTCTTTACCGATGGACTCCTGCAGTAGCATCAGCGCCTGCATGTAGGCTTCCGGACGAGGCGGACAACCCGGGATGTACACATCCACTGGGATAAATTTATCTACGCCCTGTACGACGGAATAGATGTCGTACATACCGCCAGAGTTAGCACATGCGCCCATGGAGATAACCCATTTTGGCTCCAGCATCTGGTCATAAAGACGCTGAATAACAGGTGCCATCTTGGTAAAGCAGGTACCGGCCACCACCATCAGGTCAGCCTGACGTGGGGAAGCACGCAGTACCTCTGCCCCAAAACGCGCAACGTCATGCACCGCAGTGAATGACGTCACCATTTCAACGTAGCAGCAAGAAAGGCCAAAGTTGTAAGGCCAGATGGAGTTCTTACGACCCCAGTTGACCATATCGTGCATGGCATGTTCGAGTTTGCCCATGTACACGCTTTTATTGACTTCTTGCTCCAGGGGGTCGGTTACGATCTCCTGTTTTTGCAGGGGGTAACGGTCATTCTCACCGTTAGGATCTATGCGGGTGAGCGTATAATCCATCTTATTGCCTCGCTGTTACTGCTGACGATTAGAGATACTGTTTTCCGGGTTGATGTGTTCACGACGTGAACGCGCAGGCGTCCAGTCAAGCGCGCCAATACGCACCAGATAAACCAGACCGGCCAGTAGCACTAAAATGAAAATTGCGGCCTCGACAAAGCCCACCCAACCACTTTCGCGAATGGAGGTAGACCACGCGAAGAGGTAAAGCGCTTCCACGTCGAAGATGACGAAGAACATGGCTACCAGATAAAACTTGGCAGACAGGCGTAAGCGAGCGGTACCTACTGAATCAATACCTGATTCGAAAGGTGTGTTTTTGTGCCTTGCACGGGCGCGACCGCCCAGGAACCAGCCGCCGACTAACATCAGGCAGCACAGGCCAATGGCTACAATAAGAAAGATTGCGAATGCCCAGTGATGAGCGATGACTTCTGTGGATGTTGACATACTCATTGCTTACTCATCAAAAGTGATACCAACGACACTGCTCTTGCTGGCAGATGGGCATCACATCGATTCATGGGGAGGAACAAATAACCTTACACTAACTGTCAGAAATGAGACGTAGACAGCAAAATGATGGGGTTTTTTACTCCTTTCTATAACCTATTGTCAACTTTAACAAAGGTTTCTTCACATTAAATTACATCGAGCGATTCTCATTAACATTTGGTGCCCTTTAACCCTGGTGGGTACATGACTTTCCGTCAAATGTATGTTGTTGAATCGTGTCCGTTTCGGAAGTAAAAAAAATAACCCTCCTATTTTGACAGGATTTGCCAACGATTCCTCCCCCCAAATAGGAGTATTTTCTTGATCTGCGACACGCTTTTGTTAATTCAACCTGGAAAACGGCAACATATTTCCTGTTTTTTTAACATAGGGGGGATATGGATGAAGTTAGAACGGAAAACGGATGAGTTTTAATCAAAAGCATTTAGCTTATTGATAAATAGAGGGTATCCCGTAAATCCACGCGGCATACGCGGGTATTATTGCTAAAAAAAAGCCACTGCATGTGAAAATCACACGAGTGGCTTTTTTTTACACTTACATTTTGTTACCAGAATTTTGAGCGGGCGATCACTCAAAATCCCCTTCAACGATCAGGGAATCATCCCCCCCTTCGGAGGTAACGCGCTCGAACTGCCACGGGTTATGGTAGTTTTCCATCGCCTCGAACACCACCTTTGCCAGCTCGTTATGGCTGGACGAATTGTGGCAGAGCAGATATTCCGTATCCGGCAGCGCAGGCAGGCCATCGGATTTTCCCAGAACGCGCAGATCGGGGCTCATCATTTCTACCGGACGGGCGGTAACACCCAGACCGGCTTTCACGGCGGCACGCACCGCTGGCAGCGTGGACGCCACATACGCCAGACGCCACGGAATATTGGCCTCATTCAGCGCCGTCAGCACCATATCGCGGAACGGGCTCGGGTCATCCAGTAACACCAGCGGCACCGGCTCGCCTTTTTGCAGCACGTATTCGGCCGCGCAATACCAGTGCGTAGGTGATGTACGCAGCGTCAGGCAATCAAACTGCCCGGGACGATGCGTGGTGACCACCAGGTCGACTTTATTCTCATTTAACATCTCAACCATAAAAGCATTACGCTTTACGCTAACGTCCAGCGCAAGCTTCGGATAAACCGAACTGATGCGATTGAGAAGAAACGGCAATATAGTATCCGCCGACTCATCAGATGCACCTAACGTTAGCACGCCCTGAAGGTTGCTAAACATTAATGACATACATGCTTCATCATTAAAGCGAAGAATTTTCCTGGCATAACCCAGAAGCTGAATACCGTGTTCCGTTAAGAGCTTATTACGCCCGTGACGGGCAAATAGCTCTTTACCAACCAGTTGCTCCAGCCGCTGCATTTGCTGGCTGACGGCGGACTGAGTTCGGCAAACGGCGGCAGCAGCTGCTGCAAAAGTGTTGAGATCGGCGACCGCAACAAACGTTCTCAGCAGATCGAGGTCGAGATTCATTATCGGACGATTTGCATTTATCATATCTATTCACTTTCAGGTTGCTCGTGCGGAGCTGCCCGGGTTGAAGCTGTGTGTGTACAGTTAAGCAATTCCCTCTGAAGATTTTCCCTCGCATCCCGGCCCGGCAGACTGCCTGACAGATAGTTATTGTGCTGCTTTATATCAACAGTCAGAAAGCACGTTTCATGACGTTATTTTTATTCTCTTAAACGTTCAGGATATTTAGATGTTCGCAGGTTTATGTAAATTACATTAAAGGTATAACACCTTTTCTGCCATCTGTATCGCAGCGCTGTCAACGTAGCAGGAGATGTGCGACACATTCCAGCCAGAGATAACTCTAACAATAACAATCAATTAATCCAGAAAACCAGTGTCAGATATACAAAAAACGTGCATCTGTCCTCTGCTTTCCTTGAAGACATCTTAACCCAAATCCACTTTATTTATAAGTCTTATTGCAATATTAAGGATTAAAGAAGAATGTTAAGCTTCTAAACTAATTTTATTAAAATTAACTAAAGTTGCATTTTATAGGTTAATAATAAATAAATTTTAATTTAGATTAAGACTATTCATTAATGGCACTTAACATTAATTTCACATGAGTAACTTTTATCCACAGTATGCTATTACAGAAACAGGCATCAAGCATTCAGGTTTTACGAAAAGTCACTCAGGGTGATTGCCACCTCTGTCCAGCTTACCACTTATTTTTAACAGCACATTATACAGTATTTTGGCAAATGGATAGCACATTTAACCTAACCTCTCGCTAAGCGCGCAACTTTAAGACAGTGAAAAAGCCTACGCGCAGCGAAAAAGATTCATCAATAATTTGCTCCGGGCACACAATCTTCTCCTGCACACCCTTCAAAACGAAGCGAGGGGGGAGTACATTATTCCGTGCTGACTTCCACGGCAGGGAGCGGCAATAATAGCGAAAAGGTTAAAGGTTCATGTCCCCTATCGAAAAATCCAGCAAGCTAGATAACGTCTGTTATGACATCCGCGGCCCGGTTCTGAAAGAGGCAAAACGCCTTGAAGAAGAAGGCAACAAGGTTCTGAAACTCAACATTGGTAACCCTGCGCCATTTGGTTTTGAAGCGCCGGATGAAATTCTGGTTGATGTGATCCGCAACCTTCCGACTGCACAAGGCTATTGCGATTCAAAAGGACTTTACTCCGCACGTAAAGCCATTATGCAGCACTACCAGGCACGCGGTATGCGTGATGTTACCGTTGAAGATATTTATATCGGCAACGGCGTCTCCGAACTGATTGTGCAGGCAATGCAGGCCCTGCTGAACAGCGGGGACGAAATGCTGGTACCCGCGCCGGACTATCCGCTGTGGACGGCTGCCGTATCACTGTCCAGCGGTAAAGCGGTGCATTATCTGTGCGACGAATCCTCCGACTGGTTCCCGGACCTGGATGATATACGCGCAAAAATTACGCCCCGCACGCGCGGTATCGTCATTATTAACCCCAACAACCCGACGGGCGCGGTTTACTCAAAAGAGCTGCTGATGGAGATCGTCGAGCTGGCCCGCCAGCACAACCTGATCATCTTTGCAGACGAAATTTACGACAAGATCCTCTACGACGCGGCGCAGCACCATTCCATCGCCGCGCTGGCCCCGGACCTGCTGACCGTCACCTTTAACGGCCTGTCCAAAACCTACCGCGTGGCCGGTTTCCGCCAGGGCTGGATGGTGTTAAACGGTCCTAAAAAACACGCCAAAGGCTATATTGAAGGGCTGGAGATGCTGGCCTCCATGCGTTTATGCGCCAACGTGCCGGCGCAGCACGCGATCCAGACCGCGCTCGGCGGCTATCAGAGCATTAGCGAGTTTATCGTGCCCGGTGGACGCCTGTACGAACAGCGTAACCGCGCGTGGGAGCTGATCAACGATATCCCGGGCGTCTCCTGCGTGAAGCCGAACGGGGCGCTCTATATGTTCCCGAAAATTGACGCAAAGCGCTTCAATATCCACGACGACCAGAAAATGGTGCTCGATTTCCTGCTGCAGGAAAAAGTGCTGCTGGTACAGGGCACGGCGTTTAACTGGCCGTGGCCGGATCACGTGCGTATCGTGACGCTGCCGCGCGAAGATGACCTGGAAATGGCCATCAGCCGTTTCGGCCGCTTCCTCTCCGGATACCATCAGTAACGTTGCCTTTCTGCCGGGTGGCGCTGCGCTTACCCGGCCTACAAAATCCGCAAATTTGCATCTTGCCTCCCCTCCCCGCACAATGAACGCCTGTCGCAGTGAAGACAAAAGGTAACCTATGAGTCAGAGTCATTTCTTTGCCCACCTCTCCCGCCTGAAACTCATCAACCGCTGGCCGCTGATGCGCAATGTTCGTACGGAAAATGTGTCAGAGCACAGTCTGCAGGTTGCGATGGTCGCTCACGCGCTGGCCGCGATTAAAAATCGCAAATTCAACGGTCAGGTTAATGCGGAACGCATCGCCCTGCTGGCGATGTACCACGATGCGTCAGAAGTGCTGACCGGCGATCTGCCTACGCCGGTGAAATATTTCAACTCGCAGATTGCGCAGGAATATAAGGCCATTGAGAAAATTGCCCAGCAGAAGCTGATTGAGATGGTGCCCGAAGAGCTTCGTGATATTTTCGAGCCGCTTATCAACGAGCATCAGTACACGGAAGAGGAGAAGTCGCTGGTTAAACAGGCCGACGCGCTGTGTGCCTATCTGAAGTGTCTCGAAGAGCTGTCCGCAGGGAATAACGAATTCTTGCTGGCGAAAACGCGCCTGGAAAAAACGCTGGAATCCCGCCGCAGCGAAGAGATGGATTACTTTATGCAGGTGTTTGTACCGAGCTTCCATTTATCGCTGGATGAGATCAGCCAGGATTCGCCACTCTGATTTACGCCCAGCGGCGCTGCGCTTGCAGGGCCTGCTGGCTTGTTGGCCGGGTAAGGCGCAGCCGCCACCCGGCAAAATGCTCAGAACGGAAACAGGACCGGTATCAATACCACGCACACCACCATCACCAGCACGGTGAACGGCACGCCCAGCTTCACGAAATCGCTGAATCGATAGTTCCCCGGTCCCAGCACCAGCGTGTTTACCGGTGAAGAGACCGGCGTCATAAACGCCGCGGAAGCGGCCATCGCCACCATCATCGCAAACGGATACGGCGATACGCCCATGGACTTCGCCATCGCCAGGGCGATAGGTGCCATCAGTACCGCCGTCGCGGTGTTCGAGATAAACAGGCCGATGGTGGCGCACATGATAAACAGGCAGACCATCATCATGTATGGCCCATACCCGCCGCCCACGTCCATTAAGCCTTTAACGATCAGATCTACCCCGCCGGTTTTTTGCAGCGCCAGGGCAAAAGGCATCATCCCGACAATGAGAATGATGCTCGGCCAGTGAATGGCCTTATAGGCGCTTTCGGCGTCAATGCAGCGGAATTTGCCCATCAACAGGCAGGCGATGATTGCGGCGACCGGATTGGGGATCTCATCGGTCAGCATCAGCGCCACCATCAATACCAGGCAAAAAATCGCATGGGGCGCCTGGCTGTGCGCAGGCGACGCGTCGCTCTCCTCAACGGGCATGTTGAGCACCACAAAATCACGCCCTTTTTGCCCGAGCTGGCTAATCAGCTTCCAGTTACCGACGACGAGAAAAATATCGCCCAGCAGGATCGGCTCATCCACCACCGCCCCTTCCATCGCCACGCCATCGCGCTTCAGCCCGACGACGTTCAGGCCATAGCGGGTACGGAACCCCATCTCCCGCACGGTTTTGCCCAACAGTTCCGACTCCGGGATCAGCGACACCTCGGCCATGCCGACATCCAGCGCCTGATCGGAGAAATACTCCCCGCGCAGCACCATCGGCTCCAGCAGCTGTTCGCTGCAAAACTCGCGCAGGTCCACATCCGCGGTGGACATATCAATCAGCAGGACGTCACGCGCGCGGAATTCCGACACCCCGTTGACGTTGACGATCACCCGGCGAAAACGTCGCCAGCGCTCTACGCCGATCACATTCGCGCCATAGCGCTCACGCAGCTTCAGGTCATCAAGCCGCTGCCCCACCATCGGCGAGCCGGGCCGGATCGCCAGACGGCGCGCGCGCCCGGTAAGGCGGTACTCCTTAATCAGATCGCGGAAGGTGCGTCGCTTCCATCCTTCTTTATTTTTGTCCTGTTTTTCACCTTTCAGGGCAAAACGGGTCAGCAGCATGTAGACCACGCCCATGACCAGAATGACCAGCCCAAGCGGGGTGACGCTGAAAAAGCTAAAGCCCTCAAATCCTTCCCGGATCAGTTCGCTGTTGACGACCAGATTCGGCGGCGTGGCCACCAGGGTCATCATGCCGCTGATAAGCCCGGCAAAGCTCAGGGGCATCATCAGGCGCGACGGCGAGCTCTGCATCCGCATGGAGACGCTCAGCACCACCGGGATAAAGATAGCGACCACGCCCGTGGAGCTCATAAACGCCCCCAGCCCGGCGACGGTTACCATCAGGTAGATCAGCATCTTGGTTTCGCTGCTGCCCGCCACTTTTACCAGCCACGCCCCCATGATGGTCGCTACGCCGGTGCGCACCAGACCATCCCCGATGATAAACAGGGCGGCAATCAGGATAACGTTGGGATCGCTAAATCCGGAGAACGCTTCCGGCAGCGTAAGCGTTCCGCTCAGCACAAACGCGACGATGACAAACAGGGCGACGGCGTCCATGCGAACCTTGCCCGTGGCAAAAAGAATGATGGCGATTAAAAGCAGGCTCAGGACCCAAATCAGTTCACCGTTCACAACCTATCCTTGTCAGTGGAAGATGAGAAATTTTGCCATAAAAAAGCCCCAGCAATGTGGGGCCATATCATGGGATTACATTTTTAGCGAGACGGTTACAACTCCGTCAGAGGCTTTTGAAACAGACAGTGCCGTCAGTGAATCCAGCACCAGATCTGCCTCGTCCAGGCGGGGAGATTCCGCCGGAACGTTAACGGCGATGACGTGGCTTCCTGCGTTCAGCCCGGCCAGTACGCCAGCCGCCGCATCTTCGACCACCACGCACTCTGCAGGGTCCAGGCCCAGCAGTTCAGCGCCCAGTAAAAATGCGTCAGGCTCCGGTTTACCCCGCTTCACGCGCTCCGCCGTGATAAACACGTCCGGCGTTGGCAACCCTGCAGCCTTGTGCCGGGCGTGGGCCACCGGCACGGAACCGGAGGTGACAATAGCCCACGGGATCTGCGCCTCGTTCAGATGCTCAAGCAGTTCGCGCGCGCCCGGTAACGCGGTGATGCCGTCCGTATCGGTGGCTTCAATGTGTTCCAGGTACTTGAACTCCGCCTGAATGTCCTCCTCAGAGCGTCCGGCCAGGAAGTGCCGTAGCGAGGTGATGGCCTGTTTGCCATGGATAAAATTCAGCACGTCCTGATGGTCGATGCCATGTCTGTCAGCCCAATGGCACCAGGAGCGTTCCACAACCGGCAGCGAGTCCACCAGCGTACCGTCCAGATCAAACAGAAAACCTCTACACTGCACACGCACCTCCGTCAGGCATTAATGATTTGTTGAATTTCGTTGCTGCTTAAATGGTACTGACGCGGGCAGGCGTGCCACGCGCTCAGCATACGCTGATATTTATCCCACATCGGGGTCTGCGCGTTGAAGCCGTGGGTGCCCGCGTCAAAGTGGGTATAACGCCCTTCTGTATTCACCATAAAGCGCACATAGCTCAGATAACGCGCTTCCGTTGCGGCATCAAAGCCTAAGAAGGTCACGCGGCGCTCGTCAATGGACTGCTGATCTTTGAGATTCGTCCAGGACACATGCAGGGCGTGATACATCTCCATAATGTCGATCACGATGCGACAGGTTTCTTCTTTCAGCTCGCCAAACTCGCGGTCCAGTTCGCGCATTTGTAGACCAAAGCCGCGTTCGACGATGGTTTGCAGGCGGCTGTAGCGCGCAGCGTTATCGGGATCAAGCATAGTCATCATCTTGTACTGGTTAGACAAAATCAGACGTTGGGCATGGGTCATTTCCATCTTTCGACTCCTGTAGCGCATTGCACTTAAAAAAAAAGACACGGTAACTGATTGTTACTGTGCCCTCTTTTCTTGGTCGTTTCGATGATCAATCACAAGTCATCGAGGAATGTTTTATCCAGTTGCTTAAATGCACGCTTTAACGTGTCCGCCAGCGCCTGGTAATCCGGCTTGCCTTCCACCGGGGCGAGCGCCTGCCCGGCCTCTTCCAGTTTACCGCGCACTTCATAAAACCAGTGTAAAATAGAAGGGGGAAGTGGCGTGATGGAGCGTTTACCTAACCACCACAGGCCCTGCATTGGCAGGCTTAATGCGAAGAGCGCCGTGGCAACGGCAGGTCCAAGCTGCCCACCCAACGCAATCTGCCAGCACAGCGTAAAGATAGCGACAGGCGGCATAAAGCGAATCGCATAGCGCGTGGCGCGGATGGTGCGATTCTCAATAAACATCGGCGCAAGGCGCTTTTCCATCGGCCACGTCTTTGCGTAATGCTGTCCCCGACGAAACAGGCTAAAGAAATTAACGGACGGGTTCTCTGGTGTCGACATGGCTGTACCTCAACTTCACATATAAAAATTAAAATTTTCGTGCAAAACCACAACAAGCTATGACAACGTTCAAAATATTTTGTCATCACTACCCCGTATCGGGTATCCTGTGCCAGCCTGATAGGGCCTTAGACGAGAATCATTAGCTCGTCAAATTATTGCATATTATGCCATTGGCTGAAAATTGTGCAAAATGGCATAAAATCATAGTTATTTCTTCCATCATGCCACAATGTTCGTTTGGCATGATGTTAATCATAAATGTCCGGGTCATCATGCGTTACGCTGTTAGACTCACTGACGTTTTTTTAGCCACGTATCAATAATAGGTACTTCCATGTCGAGTAAGTTAGTACTGGTTCTGAACTGCGGTAGCTCCTCACTGAAATTCGCCATCATCGATGCGCTCAACGGTGACGAATACCTCTCTGGTTTGGCCGAATGTTTCCATCTGCCTGAAGCACGTATCAAGTGGAAGATGGACGGCAGCAAACAAGAAGCGGCTTTAGGTGCAGGCGCCGCTCACAGTGAAGCGCTGAACTTTATCGTTAACACTATTCTGGCACAAAAACCAGAACTGTCTGCTCAGCTGACTGCGATTGGTCACCGTATCGTCCACGGCGGCGAAAAATACACCAGCTCCGTGGTGATCGACGACTCTGTGATCCAGGGCATCAAAGACTCAGCCTCTTTCGCACCGCTGCACAACCCGGCTCACCTGATCGGTATCGCTGAAGCGCTGAAATCCTTCCCGAATCTGAAAGACAAAAACGTGGCCGTATTCGACACCGCGTTCCATCAGACCATGCCGGAAGAGTCTTACCTCTATGCCCTGCCATACAGCCTGTACAAAGAGCACGGCGTACGTCGTTACGGCGCGCACGGCACCAGCCACTTCTATGTGACTCAGGAAGCGGCAAAAGTGCTGAACAAGCCGGTTGAAGAACTGAACATCATCACCTGCCACCTGGGCAACGGTGGTTCTGTTTCTGCTATCCGCAACGGTAAATGTGTTGATACGTCCATGGGTCTGACCCCGCTGGAAGGTCTGGTGATGGGTACCCGTTCCGGTGACATCGACCCGGCGATCATCTTCCACCTGCACGACACCCTGGGCATGAGCGTTGACCAGATCAACAAAATGCTGACCAAAGAGTCTGGCCTGCTGGGTCTGACCGAAGTCACCAGCGACTGCCGTTACGTTGAAGACAACTACGCAGAGAAAGAAGACGCTAAACGTGCAATGGACGTTTACTGCCACCGTCTGGCGAAATACATCGGCTCTTACACTGCGCTGATGGAAGGCCGTCTGGACGCGGTTATCTTCACCGGTGGTATCGGTGAGAACGCGGCAATGGTTCGTGAACTGTCCCTGGGCAAACTGGGCGTTCTGGGCTTCGACGTTGATCACGAGCGTAACCTGGCTGCCCGCTTCGGCAAGTCTGGCTTCATCAACAAAGAAGGCACCCGCCCTGCTCTCGTTATCCCAACTAACGAAGAACTGGTCATCGCGCAAGACGCGCACCGCCTGACTGCCTGATTCCACACCGCCAGCAATGCTGGCGGTGCTGTTTTGTAACCCGCCCGATTTGGGCGGTAACGAAAGAGGATAAACCGTGTCCCGTACTATTATGCTGATCCCTACCGGAACCAGCGTCGGCCTGACCAGCGTCAGCCTTGGCGTTATCCGTGCTATGGAACGCAAAGGCGTTCGTCTGAGCGTCTTTAAGCCAATCGCCCAGCCACGTGCCGGTGGCGATGCACCAGACCAGACCACCACCATCGTTCGCAAGAACTCCAATCTGCCGGCGGCTGAACCGCTGAAGATGAGCCACGTTGAGTCTCTGCTCTCCAGCAACCAGAAAGACGTGCTGATGGAAGAGATCATCGCCAACTACCATGCTAACGCGCAAGACGCAGAAGTGGTGCTGGTTGAAGGTCTGGTTCCAACCCGCAAACACCAGTTTGCCCAGTCTCTGAACTTCGAAATCGCGAAAACCCTGAACGCAGAGATCGTTTTCGTGATGTCTCAGGGCACTGACACTCCGGAACAGCTGAACGAGCGTATCGAACTGACGCGCAGCAGCTTCGGCGGCGCGAAAAATACCAACATCACCGGCGTGATCGTCAACAAGCTGAACGCGCCAGTGGATGAGCAGGGCCGTACTCGCCCTGACCTGTCCGAGATCTTCGACGACTCGTCCAAAGCGAAAGTCATCAAAGTTGACCCGGCTAAGCTGCAGGAATCCAGCCCGCTTCCGGTTCTGGGCGCGGTGCCATGGAGCTTCGATCTGATTGCCACCCGTGCAATCGACATGGCGCGTCACCTGAACGCGACCGTGATTAACGAAGGCGACATTAACACCCGTCGCGTGAAGTCCGTGACCTTCTGTGCGCGTAGCATTCCGCACATGCTGGAACACTTCCGCGCAGGTTCCCTGCTGGTGACCTCCGCAGACCGTCCTGACGTGCTGGTTGCAGCCTGCCTGGCCGCAATGAACGGCGTGGAAATCGGTGCGATCCTGCTGACCGGTGCCTACGAGATGGACCCACGCGTCAGCAAGCTGTGCGAACGCGCGTTCGCTACCGGCCTGCCGGTCTTTATGGTGAACACCAACACCTGGCAGACCTCCCTGAGCCTGCAGAGCTTCAACCTGGAAGTGCCGGTTGATGACCACGAGCGTATCGAGAAAGTACAGGAATACGTTGCGGGCTACATCAACGCAGACTGGATCGAATCCCTGACCGCGACCTCCGAGCGCAGCCGCCGTCTGTCTCCGCCAGCATTCCGTTACCAGCTGACCGAGCTGGCGCGTAAAGCGGGCAAACGCGTTGTGCTGCCAGAAGGCGACGAACCACGTACCGTTAAAGCGGCGGCTATCTGTGCAGAGCGCGGCATCGCGACCTGTGTGCTGCTGGGTAACCCGGATGAGATCAACCGCGTAGCGGCCTCTCAGGGCGTTGAGCTGGGCGCTGGCATCGAAATCGTTGACCCGGAAGTGGTTCGCGAAAGCTACGTTGCCCGTCTGGTTGAGCTGCGTAAGAACAAGGGCATGACCGAAGCCGTTGCGCGTGAGCAGCTGGAAGACAACGTGGTGCTGGGCACGCTGATGCTGGAGCAGGACGAAGTTGACGGCCTGGTTTCCGGTGCGGTTCACACCACGGCGAACACCATCCGTCCACCGCTGCAGCTGATCAAAACCGCGCCAGGCAGCTCTCTGGTTTCTTCCGTGTTCTTCATGCTGCTGCCTGAACAGGTTTACGTTTACGGCGACTGCGCGATCAACCCGGATCCAACCGCAGAGCAGCTGGCAGAGATCGCTATCCAGTCCGCAGACTCCGCGACCGCTTTCGGTATCGAGCCACGCGTGGCGATGCTCTCCTACTCCACCGGCACATCTGGTGCAGGTAGCGACGTAGAGAAAGTGCGTGAAGCGACCCGTATTGCGCAGGAAAAACGCCCTGATCTGATGATCGACGGCCCGCTGCAGTACGATGCTGCAGTCATGGCTGACGTTGCAAAATCCAAAGCGCCGAATTCTCCGGTTGCAGGTCGCGCTACCGTGTTCATCTTCCCGGATCTGAACACCGGTAACACCACCTACAAAGCGGTACAGCGTTCTGCCGACCTGATCTCCATCGGGCCAATGCTGCAGGGCATGCGCAAACCTGTGAACGACCTGTCTCGTGGCGCACTGGTAGACGATATCGTTTACACCATCGCGCTGACAGCGATCCAGTCTTCGCAGCAGCAGTAATGTATTGCCGGATGGCGCTTCGCTTATCCGGCCTACAAAACCGTAGGCCCGGTAAGCGCTAGCGCCACCGGGCAACAAAAAGGCGACCACTTAACCGGTCGCCTTTTTTATTTACAGCAGTTCGCGCGCCGCCGATACAATGTCATGTGCCGTCAGGCCATACTCTTTCTGCAGGAAATCCTGCGTTCCCACCTGGCCGTAACGCTCCTTGACCCCGACCCGCCGCATCGGCACCGGACAGGTTTCCACCAGCACTTCTGCCACCGCCGACCCCAGCCCGTTGTGAATGCTGTGGTTTTCACAGGTCACGATGCGCCCGGTTTTCTCGGCGTAGTTTTTCACCAGCATCCGGTCGATGGGCTTCAGGGTAAACATATCGATGACCGCCGCGCTGACGCCCTCCTGCTCTAGCTGGCGCGCCGCCTCCAGCGCCTCCGTCACCATGATGCCGTTGGCAATCAGCGTGATATCGCTGCCTTCGCGCAGCACGTTGCCTTTGCCAATGGTAAAGGTCGAGCCCGGCGCATAGACGCTCGGCGCCTGCTTGCGGATGGTGCGCACCCAGTAAAAGCCGTCGAGGTCGATAAGCTGACGCAGTACGTCCTCGAACATCACCGCGTCTGTGACCTCCAGCACCACCGAATGCGCCAGACCGCGCACGATGCCCATATCTTCGAACGACATGTGCGTCCCGCCGTTGTGGCAGGCCGTCACGCCCGCGTCTGAAGCAATCACCTTCACGTTGTTACGCTGATAGTCGAGGGACATAAACAGCTGGTCAAAGCAGCGGCGGCTGGCAAAGGCGGTGAAGGTGTGAACGAACGGCTTGCGGCCGGTAAGCGACAGCCCGGCTGCCGTGCCGATGACGTTAGCTTCCATAATGCCGCAGTTAATCACGTGCTGCGGATAATCGCGCGCCACGCCGTCCATCGCCATCGAGCTCATCAGGTCGGCTTCAAGCGCAATGATGTCGCTTCCGGCCTCAATCTGCTTTGCCACGAAGCCCGCGTAAACTTTACGCATCTCAACGGCGTCTTTCTGTCCTGCCGGTGCAACCTTAATCATGTGAAGCCTCCAGTTGGCGAATCGTCTCGTTGAGGGCCGCTTTGCTCTCCGCGGTCAATCGCAGGTGATGCGAGTTGCTGAGCTGCTCCAGATACGGCACCCCCTGGCCTTTGATGCTGTCAAGGATCACCACCCGCGGGCGAGCGTCCGCGGCAGGCACCCGGGACGTTACCTCCAGCAGCGCCGGAATGTCGTCCCCCTTGACCGTCACCACGTCAAAGCCAAAGGCGCGGAATTTGCCCTCGAGGTCGAACGCGCAGATGATCTCATCCAGCTCGCCGTCGAGCTGCTGTTTGTTCCAGTCGACAAACACCGTCAGGTTGTTCAGGCGATGGTGGGCAATAAACTGGAACGCTTCCCAGCACTGCCCCTCGTTCAGCTCGCCGTCGCCGACGATGCAGAAGACCCGATTCGGCCGCCCTGCCAGCCTGTGCGACAGCGCCATGCCGCCGGCGATGGAAATCCCCTGCCCCAGCGAACCGGTGGTAGCATCTACGCCGCGCGTTTTCAGGCGGTCCGGGTGGCTGGGCAGGCGCGTACCGTTCTGGTTAAGCGTGCTCAGCTCTTCTGTCGGGAAGTAGCCCTTGATCGCCAGGGTGCTGTAGAGCGCCGGGCCCGCATGGCCTTTTGACAGCACAAAGTAGTCTCGCTCCGGCCAGTCCGGGTCCGCCGGGTCGATTTTCATCACCGCGCCGTACAGCACGGCCAGGGTTTCAACCACCGACATGCTGCCCCCGTAGTGGCCAAAGCCCAGCTGCGTCAGGGATTTCAGCGTCTCCAGGCGGATCTGACGCGCGAGTTCAGTTATCTCTTTCTCATTCATGATTTGGCTCCGGTGTTTTCCTGCGCGTTACCGCCTGCAGGTTTGTTTTTCGCGAAGACGTTGTACGCCACCAGCAGCGCGAACAGCGCCACGACCAGCCCGGTGATAGCTAGCGGCGACAGGAAGCGCGCCAGGTTGCCGAGCACAATCCCAACCGCGCCGAAGTCGGCGTCAGAGAAGGTGGTGTTGGCAAAGCCAATGGCGCCCAGTACCGGCAGCAGCAGGACCGGCAGGAAGGTAATCAGCAGGCCGTTGGC
The DNA here is from genome assembly GCF_052974705.1 of Enterobacter sp. fkY84-1. NCBI lineage: Bacteria > Pseudomonadati > Pseudomonadota > Gammaproteobacteria > Enterobacterales > Enterobacteriaceae > Enterobacter > Enterobacter sp. fkY84-1. The sequence continues at coordinate 3,298,253 of NZ_CP169393.1, forward strand.
AAAGGCGCCAATCATCGCCCCGCGACGTCCGCCGGTGGCGTTACCGAACACGCCCGCGGTTGCGCCAGTAAAGAAGTGCGGCACTACGCCCGGGAGGATCAGCACCCAGCTAAACTGACCGCAGATGAACAACCCCACAATCCCGCCGAGGAAGCTGAACAGGAAGCCAATCAGCACCGCGTTAGGTGCATAGGGATACACCACCGGGCAGTCCAGCGCAGGACGCGCGTTCGGCACCAGTTTTTCCGAGAAGCCGGTAAAGGCCGGGACGATTTCCGCCAGAATCAGGCGTACGCCCTGAAGGATGATGAACACGCCCGCCGCGAAAGTGATAGCCATGATGATGGCGTACACGAGGTAGTTCTGACCGGCGCTGAAGGTGGCCTCGACGTACTCACGCCCGGCGCTCACCGCCAGGATCAGGTAGATAATCATCATGGTCAGGGAGATGGAGATTGAGCTGTCGCGCAGGAAGCTCAGGTTCTTCGGCAGGTTCATCTCTTCGGTTGAGCGGGAGCCTTTGCCCACCTTGCTGCCAATCCAGCCGGACAGCACGTAGCCCAGCGTGCCGAAGTGGCCGAAGGCAATCTCATCGTTGCCGGTAATGCGCTTCATGTAGCGCTGCGCAATCGCCGGGAAGAAAGCCATGATCAGGCCGAGGATTAGCGACCCGGTAAAGACCAGCCCTACGCCTTCAAAGCCCGCCACCGTCAGGATCACGCCAATCATGCACGCCATATAAAACGTATGGTGCCCGGTCAGGAAGATGTACTTCAGGCGGGTAAAGCGGGCGACGATAATATTCGCCACCATCCCGAAGGCCATAATCAGCGCGGTCGCTGCACCGTATTTTTCGAGCGCAATGGACACAATGGCTTCATTGTTTGGAATAATGCCCTGAATAGTAAAAGCGTGTTCAAACATGCCGCCTAACGGATTTAACGATCCTACCAGCACCGTGGCGCCGCCGCCCAGCACAATAAAGCCCAGAATAGTTTTAATGGTCCCTTTCACCACGTCTGAAAATGCTTTTTTTTGCGCAACCAGACCGATTAACGCAATTAAACCCACCAGCACCGAAGGGACTTTTAAAATATCGACAACGAAATTCAGCGTTTCAAGGATAAACATATCCACCTCGCCTTATCAGGGTTATTGTCTTTCGAACCAGGCGCGCAGCTGCGCTTCGAGTTCGTTGATGTCGATGATGTTGTTGATCACCACCAGCTGGCTCTCCGGCACGCTGGCGCTGGCCGCAATGTCTTTTGCCATCACGAACAGATCGGCCGCGCCCGGCGTCGCCGAGGAGAGATCGGAGTGTTCAACCTCAGCCTCAATCTCCAGCTTTTTGAGCACCTTTTTAATATTCATTTCGACCATAAAACTGCTGCCCAGGCCAGAACCGCAAATAGCCATGATTTTCATTGTTGTCCCCTTATTTTGAGTAGAGTACGCCCCATCACGCTGACGCGTAATGTAGTGAAAAACCGGATTACAGAATTAAATCAGAAGCGGTTAATAATTGTTTTAATTTCCTCCAGGGTATTCGCCTGATGCAGTTTCTCCATCTCCTCGTCGCTGGAAAATAATTCTGCGAGTGCGGATATCATTTCGATATGGCTATGTTTGTCAGGTGCCGCAAGCATGATAATCACATCGACAGGGTCAAACTCACCGGCACCAAACGAGACGCCCTGTTTTAGTTTTAATAACGACAACCCCAGTCCTTTGGCGCCTTCCTCCGGCCGCGCATGCGGCATCGCCAGCCCTGGTGCCAGCACATAATAAGGTCCTAACGCGTGGTGCTGCTTGATGATGGCCGTGACGTAGTCAGGCTCAATCACCTGCAAATCCAGCAGCGGCTTCGCGCACAGCTTCAGCGCCTGCGGCCAGTCTTCCACGCTCTCCTGCAGCGTGATGGTTGTATCATATATCCATTTTTTGAGCACTTTTCACTCCCGCCACACGTTTAAGATGAGCAAACTTTATTCAACGCATCGCGGATTGACTGCGATCGCGATCACAAAGATAGCGCTACCAATCGTTAACATGCAGAAATGTGATAGCGCTATCAAATTGCAATCACGTTGCTAAATCACAGCAAAAAAAGGGATTTAAGGCGTATACTGCCTGTCACGTGAAACGAAGGAAAAAAAGAACGCGTCTGGTCAGCAGGAAGGTGTATGTCTCTAACCCGAAAACGGCGCAGTACTGGTAAAGTGACACTCGCCGATGTCGCACAGCTTGCCGGTGTGGGCACGATGACCGTGTCCCGTGCGCTTCGCACGCCCGAACAGGTTTCCGATAAACTACGAGAAAAAATTGAAGCTGCCGTGCAGGAGCTGGGTTATATGCCTAATCTTGCCGCCAGTGCCCTTGCCTCGGCGTCGTCATGGACGATAGCCATGGTGGTGCCCAACCTCTCCGAAGCCGGCTGCTCGGAGATGTTCGCCGGGCTTCAGCAGGTGCTGCAGCCTGCCGGATATCAGATCATGCTGGCAGAATCCCAGCATCGTCTTGAGCAGGAGGAGAAGTTGCTGGAGACGCTGCTGGCGTCAAATATCGCCGCAGCGATTTTGCTCAGCGTTGAACATACCGACACCGTTCGCCACTGGCTGAAAAACGCCTCGATTCCGGTGATGGAGATGGGCGCCATGCGCGCCGACCCGATTGATATGAACATCGGGATTGATAACGTGGCGGCCATGTTTGAGCTCACGGAAATGGTGATTAAGCGCGGCTATCAAAACATTGGCCTGCTGTGCGCCAACCAGGAGCAGTGGATTTTCCAGCAGCATCTGCAGGGCTGGTATAAAGCCATGCTTCGCCACCATATGTCGCCTAACCGGGTCATTAACGCGGCGATGCCGCCGAGCTTCTCGACCGGCGCGGCGCAGCTGCCCGAATTCCTGCTGGCGTGGCCTGAGCTGGATGCGCTGGTGTGCGTCTCTGACGAGCTGGCCTGCGGCGCGCTGTACGAGTGCCAGCGCAGGCGAATCAAAGTGCCGGACGATCTGGCAGTGGTAGGATTTGGCGATAGCGACGTGAGCCGCGTCTGTCAGCCGCCGCTGACGACCATGGCGGTGCCGCATCGTAAGATTGGCATCGAAGCCGGGAAAGCGCTACTGGAGCGCCTGAATGGCGGAGACTGGCGCGATCAAAAGCCCATCGCGTCCAGCCTGTGTCTGAGAGAGAGCTGCTGACGCTTACTCAGCCTCTTCCTCTTTTTCTGATTTGGTCGATTCGTTTTTGGCGTTGCGGGTCATCCACAGCGCCAGCGCTTTTAACGAATCCGGCGTGAACTCGTCGCAGCGCGCGGTGATCTCTTCCGGCGTCATCCAGCTGACTTCACTCACTTCTTCTTCCTGCAGGGCGAACGGGCCGTGGGAGACGCAGCTAAACAGCCCGCCCCAGACGCGGCAGTTCTCGTCTTCGAAATAGAACTGACCGTGCTCGGCAAACGGCACGCCGGCGATGCCTAACTCCTCTTCCGCTTCACGACGCGCAGAATCCAGCAGCACTTCATCCGCCTGGACGACGCCGCCTGCAGTGGCATCCAGCATACCCGGGAGAAAATCTTTGGTGTCCGTGCGGCGCTGAACCAGAATTTTACCCATACCGTCATGCACAACGATATATGTCGCACGGTGACGCAGGCGCTCCGCACGCATTTGCTCGCGGCTGGCCTGCGCGATCACTTCATTCTCTTCGTTGACAATGTCAACCCACTCTGTACTTGCCAAATGACTCTGCTCCACCATCGGGAAACCTTCTTTTCTAAGCGCTCTTTCGGCGCGTTTGCAGTTGAGGTGTAACTTACGGATTAATCGCTACCTGCGCAATAACTTGCTGATCATTAAGTGCGATAACGCTCAGGGTATTTCCTTCCAGCATGCCGTAGCTTGCAGGATACCCGCCTTTTGGGATGCTGACCGAGCCCGGATTAAAGTGATAAATCTCACCGCGTTTTTCCGCAACCGGAATATGAGTATGACCGTAAACCAGGACATCGCCAGCCGCGAGGGCCGGGAGATTATCCGGGCTGAAAAGATGCCCGTGGGTCAGGAACAGACGGTGTTGTTCGAGCAGCACCTGCTGCCACGGCGCGGTAATGGGAAAATACAGCAGCATCTGGTCCACTTCGCTGTCACAGTTGCCGCGAACGGCGATGATGCGCGAGGCATACGGGTTGAGTTTTTCCGCGACCTGCGCAGGGTCATAGCCTTCCGGCAGCGCGTTGCGTGGGCCGTGATTCAACACGTCACCCAGAATAATCAGCCACTTCGCACCGCTTTTCTCAAACAGAGAAAGGACACGCTCGGTCGCGGGCAGCGATCCATGGATATCCGACGCAAACATCAGTTTCATCAGTCACTCCTCGGGAAAACAGACTGCCCCCATCATACCTGAAGCGTCAGGGCTTATCAGCCCGCGCGCTTAGCCGAGAGTGCCACATAGCGCTGTACGGAGGCACGCTGCCACTGGAATGCGGCATAATCCACCAGCAGCTGCGGCACCTCATCACCGTTGAGGATCAGGCGGTTTAGCATCAGCGCCAGATCGGCATCCGCAATGCACCACTCGCCGAACAGGTTTGGGTTGCCATGGGTGAGCAGTAAGGAGGCGGTTTCAATCAGCTTCTGCGCGCTTTCCTGGCCTTCTGCGCTGAGGGCGGGCTTTTTCACCCCGGCAAACACGACGTCCGTGGCGCGTTCGACGCGAATCGGCACCAGATCGCTGCGCAGCCACGCCTGGATCTGCCGCGCCCGGGCGCGCTTTTGCAGATCGTGAGGATAGATACGCTCCCACTCCGGGGGGGCGAACCGATCTTCCAGGTATTCATCGATCGCCGACGATTCGCTCAGGGCAAATCCGTCAATCTCCAGCACCGGCACGCGACGGGTCAGGTCGTAACCCTGCCACTGCGGCTTGAGATGTTCACCGCCGTCGAGATCAACGGTCTTCAGGGTAAAAGCGAGTCCTTTTTCGGCCAGCGCAACGTAAACGCTCATGACATAGGGAGAAAAGAAGTTCGCATCGGACCACAACGTGATGACGGGCTGGTTCATAACATCCTCATAGGCTGATCGGTTTTTACTCAACATATAATCTCTTTGCCTCGCTGTCACTTGATGAAAACTCACGATTTACAACAACCACCTATACTCATTTGTCATGGCACCACTATTCGCATGGACAGGAGTTGAGAATGATCGACCTTTATTATGCCCCTACCCCAAACGGCCATAAGATCACCCTCTTTCTTGAAGAAGCCGAGCTGGATTACAGGATCATTCGCGTGGATATCAGCAAAGGCGAGCAGTTCAGCCCTCTCTTTCTGGCTATCTCGCCGAATAATAAAATCCCGGCCATCATTGATAACCAGCCAGCGGACGGGGGCAGACCGTTGAGCCTGTTTGAATCCGGTGAAATTTTGCTCTACCTGGCGGAGAAAACCGGCAAGCTGCTGAGCGGCGAACTGCGCGAGCGCCACCATACGCTGCAATGGCTTTTCTGGCAGGCAAGCGGGCTGGGCCCCATGCTGGGACAAAATCATCATTTTACCGCTTACGCCCCGCAACCCATTCCTTATGCGATAGAGCGCTATCAGGTTGAGACGCAGCGGCTCTACGACGTTCTGAACCGTCGGCTGGAGAAAACGCCGTGGCTCGGGGGCGATCATTACAGTATTGCCGACATCGCCTGCTGGCCGTGGGTGAATACGCATGAAAAACACCGAATTGACCTGGCCGCTTACCCGGCGGTGAACAACTGGTTTGAGCGCATCCGGACCCGCCCGGCGACCGAGCGAGCGATGCAAAAAATCCAGCAAATTTAACCCGGTATGAGGCTGGGTGCCTGTGAGGCTCTCATGTATTATGGGCAGGAAATACTGACACGGAGAAGACCTGCAATGTCACAGCCAGACGCCATTATTCGTATAAAAAATTTACGCCTGCGTACCTTCATCGGTATCAAAGAGGAAGAGATCGCCAACCGTCAGGATATTGTTATTAACGTGGTGATTCACTACCCCGCAGACAAAGCGCGCGCCAGCGAAGACATCAATGACGCGCTGAACTACCGCACAATCACCAAGAACATTATCCAGTTTGTGGAGAATAACCGTTTCTCTCTGCTGGAAAAATTAACTCAGGATGTGCTCGATATCGCACGCGAACATCACTGGGTCACTTATGCTGAAGTTGAGATCGATAAACTTCACGCCCTGCGTTACGCCGACTCCGTCTCTATGACGTTAAGCTGGAAACGCCAGGCGTAAACCTGGAGGTTGTATGAAGATTTTGCTGACCGGCGGTACTGGCCTGATTGGTCGTCACCTCATTGCGCGTCTGCAGGCCTTGCACCACGACATCACCGTGGTCTCGCGCAGCCCGGAAAAAGCGCGTCAGGTGCTGGGGGCAGGTGTTGATATCTGGAAAAATCTGGCCGAGCAGCAAAATCTGGACGGTTTCGACGCCGTTATTAACCTCGCGGGAGAACCCATCGCCGATAAGCGCTGGACGGAAGAGCAAAAACAGCTGTTATGCAGCAGCCGGTGGAACATTACCGAAAAGCTGGTCGAGCTGATCCGCAACAGCCATACGCCGCCTTCCGTGCTGATTTCGGGTTCCGCAGTAGGCTATTACGGCGATCTTGGCGAGGTGGTGGTGACCGAGGAAGAGCCTCCCCATAACGAGTTTACCCATAAGCTCTGCGCCCAGTGGGAGCGTATCGCCTGCGCGGCGCAGAGCGATCGGACCCGCGTCTGCCTGCTGCGGACCGGTGTCGTCCTCGCGCCGAAAGGCGGCATTCTGGCGAAGATGCTCCCGCCATTCCGACTCGGCCTTGGCGGCCCGATCGGCAATGGCCGTCAGTATATGGCGTGGATCCATATCGACGATATGGTCAACGGGATTCTCTGGCTGCTGGATAACGATCTGCGCGGGCCGTTTAACATGGTTGCGCCGTATCCGGTGCGAAATGAACAGTTTGCCCACGCGCTGGGACATGCCCTGCACCGCCCGGCGATATTGCGCGTGCCTGCGACGGCGATTCGGCTGCTGATGGGTGAAGCGTCTGTTCTGGTACTGGGCGGACAGAGAGCGCTGCCAAAACGGCTGGAAGCGGCCGGGTTTGCGTTCCGCTGGTATGAATTAGAAGAGGCGCTGGGGGATGTGGTGCGGTGAATATGGTACAGTGACAGGCCATGTTCCGAAGAAATGGCGTAACAATGGCAACCATCACCACTCCCCGGCTTTACCTCACCCCTTTTGAACCCACTGACTGGGCCTTCTTCCGCTCGCTGCGTGAAGATTGCCGCATCATGCGCTATATGGCCGCCATCGCCCCGGAAAAAGAGACCCGACGCGTGTTTGCCGCGCGACTCGCTGCTGCTCATGTGTTTGTCATTCGCGCCCGGGATGATGATACGCCGCTGGGCGATATCGGCCTGCAAATCAGCGCTGAGAATCGTGAAGAGGCCGACATCGGCTATACGGTTGTGCCTGCCGCGCAGGGGAAAGGTATCGCCAGCGAAGCGCTGCGCGCGGTGTGTGATTACGCCTTTAACCAGACCGGCGTGAAGGCGATTAATGCGTACGTACTGGCGGACAATGGCGGATCGATACGGGTGCTGGAGAAAGCCGGGTTTGTGCGTATGCAGGTACTGGAAAAGGCGTATGAGATTGACGGCTTGCGCTATGACGACTGGGTGTACCGGCTGGAGTGTAGTGCGGCCTGAATGCCGGGCGGCACCGCGTTTGCCCGGCCTACGGTTTTGTAGGCCCGGTAAGCGAAGTGTATGACCGGATACATAGGTGACAGATCAGACCGGGAACATAGGTAACACTTTAGTCTATCCGCACCACACTCTGGGTTTTTCGGTCGTAGTACGCAAGCGTTATTCCGTTGAAGATGATGGCCTCCAGGCCATCATCCTGTTCTTCCAGCATGATGTACTCATCAGTCAGCGCTTCACTCAGGAACACCGTCCCCTTTTTCCCCATATAGAGTGTCCCCCTCGATTTCACCCTGTAGACCGTTCCTCCTGACGGATAGGCATAGTCAGGAACACGGCCATCCCACTGGCGCTTCGAGGGGTGCCACACCGTTCCGGGCGTTACACCCGCCAGGGCTTCATGCGGTCTTTCGTAGTTAAATTCTTCCCGGTAGTCACTGAACCACCGCTGTTGTTCTTCCATCGTCATGAAGGTGTTCCCCTGCGCCAGCGCACTTTTCAGGGAACGGTGCATGCGTTCGTGCCGCCCGTTCTCTTCGGGATGGCCCCGCCGGATACGCTCCGGTCTGACGCCCAGCTTTATCAGCCAGACGGCAAGGCGACTTAACCCGGCGATACCCGTCCCTGCGAAGGGCTGACCATTATCGGTTCTCAGAACGTCCGGCAGACCGTACTCCAGGAACGCCTCCGTCAGACAGTGCCTGACGAAGGGCTCGCTCTCACGGTCCGTTCCACGGCAGCTCAGCAGATACCGGCTGTGGTTGTCGGTCAGGGTGAAGGGATGACAGTACTCTCTGCTCAGCAGCCTGAACTTGCCTTTAAAATCAGCGCTCCAGACCTGATTGTTTTCACTGATGCTGGTCAGGGGCCGGCGATTCCCCGGCGTTCTGCGCTTTCTCTTTCTGTCAGGTACCAGGCCTTCACGCTTGAGGATATCGCCGACAGTGCTGGCAGCAGGAACGGTAAAATCGACGTGATGATTGAGGAGCCACATCCGCAGTTTTTTCGGGCCCCAGTCAGGGTGTTTCTGACGCAGGGCAGTCAGGTGTCCGACGACCTCATCAGGAACCGTCCGGGAGTGAGAGCATGGTGCGCGCGACCGGTCAGAGAGAGAGGACAGGTCAGAAGGGTCAAAACGCTGAAGCCATTTGTAGCCGGTTTTGCGGCTGATACCAAAAAGACGGCAAAGAGCGGAGAAGGAGTCCGTACCTGCATGGCAGGCACGGATAAAATCAAGGCGTTGCATAGGTCGGGTCTCAGTCCAGGGCATAGCGAGTCTCCTCTTCTATGCCAGTTATAACTGTTACCCCTGTATCCGGTCTAAAGTGTTACCCATGTTTCCGGTTCATACCGAAGCGCCACCGGGCGATTGGGCTGCACTGCGGTCTGATGCCCTCTTACTTCAGAGATCCTTTGAGGAACTGCTGTAAACGCGGACTTTGCGGGTTCGCCAGCACCTCATCCGGATGCCCCTGCTCTTCAATTTTCCCCTGATGCAGGAAAATCACGTGGTTCGAGACGTTACGGGCGAAGCCCATTTCGTGCGTCACGACCACCATCGTTTTGCCCTCTTCGGCCAGCTTCTGCATGATGCGCAGCACTTCGCCAACGAGTTCAGGATCCAGCGCGGAGGTCGGTTCGTCGAACAGCAGCACCTCGGGCTCCATCGCCAGCGCGCGGGCGATAGAGACACGCTGCTGCTGACCGCCGGAGAGATGCACCGGGTATTTCATCTGCTGGCGTTCGTCGATACCCACTTTCGCCAGGTATTTCACCGCGCGCTCGCGGGCTTCATGCTTGCTCAGGCCCAGCACCTGAACCGGTGCTTCCATCACGTTCTCCAGCACCGTCATGTGGCTCCAGAGGTTAAAGTGCTGGAATACCATCGTCAGGCGCGTACGCAGCAGGCGCAGCTGGTTCTTGTCTGCCACCTTCAGCTGACCGTCTTTGTCACGCACCAGGTTGATATTCTGCCCGCTCACCACAATTGAGCCTTCACTCGGCTTTTCGAGGAAGTTGATGCAGCGCAGGAAGGTACTTTTTCCCGAGCCGGATGAGCCGATGATACTGATCACGTCGCCCGCATTCGCCTGCAGCGACACCCCTTTCAGCACTTCATGTTCGCCGTAGCGTTTGTGCAAATCAATTACGTTTAATTTGTTCTCAGCCATCATCTTTCTCAGTGCGTCGAAGAAGGTTTTATATGCTGCAACCAGCGTTTTTCAGCCTTACGGAACAGGCTAATCAGAACATAAGAGATAATTAAATAGAGCACCGCCGCAATGCCAAACGCGGTAAACGGCTGATAGGTTGCGGAGTTAATATCGCGCGCGATTTTGAGCAGGTCCGGCACCGTCGCGGTAAAGGCGAGCGCAGTCGAGTGCAGCATCAAAATCACTTCGTTACTGTAGGCCGGTAACGCGATACGCAGGGCCGATGGCAGAATGATGCAGCGGTAGAGTTTCACCGACGAGAAGCCGTAGGCCCGGGCTGCTTCAATTTCACCGTAAGGAACAGAACGAATCGCCCCCGCGAAAATCTCCGTGGTGTAGGCGCACGTGTTGAGCGTCAACGCCAGCACCGTACAGTTCAGACCGCTGCGGAAGAACGCATTCAGCATCTCAGTGCCTTTTACGATCTCAAGCGTATACATTCCCGAGTAGAACACCAGCAGCTGCACGTACAGCGGCGTACCGCGAAACACGTAGGTGAACAGCCAGATCGGGAACTGGATAAATTTATTGTTCGACACGCGGCCAATGGCAAGAAACACCGCCAGAATTCCGCCCATTACCACGGAGGAGATCAACAGCCAGAGCGTAATCGCCACGCCGGTAAAGCGGTAGCCATCTGTCCACAGCAGCGATTTCCAGTATTCCTGAATAATCTCAATCACAGGTCAGCCCTCTTCACACCCACGGAGTAGCGACGCTCCAGCAGAAGCAGCACACCATTGGAGACGGTCGTAAAGACCAGATAAATCACGCCACAGACCACCGCAAAATAGAACGGCTCCCAGGTGCTCTTACCCGCCAGCTGAGTCGCTTTCACGACGTCTTCCAGACCGAGCAGCGAGACCAGCGCTGTTGCTTTGAGGATAACCTGCCAGTTGTTCCCGATGCCCGGCAGCGCGTAGCGCATCATGGCCGGGAACATAATCCGACGAAACGTTTGTGATGAGGTAAAACCAAATGCGGTTGCCGCCTCAATGTGACCTTTCGGCACGGCCATGTAAGCACCGCGGAAGGTTTCAGTGAAGTAGGCGCCGTAGATAAAACCGAGGGTAATAATACCGGCCACCATCGGGTCGATATCAATTTGTCCCATACCCATCGCGTCAGTTATGCCGTTAAGCGCAATCTGCAGACCGTAAAAGATCAGCAGCATCAGCACCAGATCGGGAACGCCGCGAATGAGCGTGGTGTAGCCTTCAAAGATTAGCGCCAGCGGTTTGTTAGCTGAAAGCTTCGCCCCTGCGCCTGCCAGACCTATCAGCACCGCCAGCACCACGGAGCTGATAGCCAGCTCAAGGGTGACAAGCGCGCCCTGTAAAATAACGCCAGAAAATCCGTACAGCATACCGCGAGCCCTGTCGTATCGTGAGTGGTGGAACCGTGTCTTTTCCCCTCCCGCCGTGGGAGGGGCCGCACGTTATATGACGGGGCGATTAGCCGCCGTAAACATTAAAATCAAAGTACTTTTTCGCCAGCTTGTCGTAGGTGCCGTCTGCGCGCATTTCAGCGAACGCCTTGTTCAGCGCCTCACGCAGCTCGTTGTCTTCTTTGCGCAGGCCCATACCGGTGCCCACACCAAACAGCTTCACATCCTTAATGGACGGGCCGCCAAACTTGTAATCTTTACCTACCGGCGTTTTCAGGAAGCCTTCACTAGCCGCGACTTCATCCTGGAATGCGGCATCAATACGGCCTGCCGTCAGGTCAGCGTAGATATTTTCCTGGCCCTGATAGGAGACAATTTCAATCCCCTTCGGTGCCCAGTGCTCGTTGCCGTAGGTTTCCTGAGTGGTACCCTGCAGCACGCCCACGCGTTTGCCCTTCAGCGATTCCAGCGTTGGCTGAATATCAGACGATTTCGCCACTACCAGACGTGAATCGGCCGCGTAGAGTTTGTCGGTGAAGGCAATCTCCTGCTGGCGTTTTTCAGTGATGGAGAGGGAGGACATGATTACGTCGATTTTTTTCGCTTTCAGGGACGGGATCAGCGCATCCAGCGGGTTCTCAACGTAGGTACACTGTGCTTTGATGCGTTTGCACAGCTCATTGGCCAGATCGATGTCAAAACCGACCAGTTCACCCTTTGAATTCTTCGATTCGAACGGCGCATAGGTAGGGTCGGTACCAATTCGAATTTTCTGCGGAATAGCTGCGAATGCCGCGGTGGCGCTGGAAAAGGCCAGTACCAGTGATAATGACAACACGAGTTTTTTCATATTTGTCCTCAACAAACTGTCTTCATACGGGATTTTTACGACGACGGGGTGGTGCTAATGTGCCATTAATCCCCTCAGTCAGGCAAAGATTAATGCCTTTCCAGCGGGAATTTTTGCATTATTAATGCGTAAGTATGCACACAGCGATCCAATACAGTGCATCAAATGCACCGTATTGGGTCAACCGCTCCCGTAACGCACCTTTCCGGTGCGTCACCGTCAGGTGTTATTCACCGTATACGTTGAAGTCGAAGTATTTCTTCGCCAGTTTGTCGTACGTACCGTCTTTACGCAGCTCTGCAAAGGCTTTGTCGAAGGCGGCTTTCAGCTCGGTATCATCCTTACGCAGGCCAATCCCGGTGCCATCGCCAAAGTACTTTTTATCTTTCACCGACGGGCCTGCAAACGCGTAGTCTTTACCCGCAGGTTGCTTCAGGAAGCCTTCGCTCGCAGCGACTTCATCCTGGAATGCCGCATCCAGACGGCCTGCCGCCAGGTCAGAGTAAATCAGATCCTGGTTCTGGTAAGCCACCACGTCTACGCCCTTCTCACGCCAGTTAGCATTGGCATAGCCTTCCTGCGTCGAGCCCTGAAGCACGCCGACATGCTTGCCTTTCAGCGAGTCGATGGTGGGCTTAATCGGGGAGCCTTTAGGCGCAATCAGGCGAGAATCCGCGGCGTAGAGCTTGTCAGAGAAGGCAATCTCCTGCTGGCGTTTTTCAGTGATGGAAAGAGAAGAGATAATGGCGTCGATTTTCTTGGCTTTAAGCGACGGAATTAACGCGTCAAAGTCGCTGCCCACCCATGTGCATTTCACCGCAATACGTTTGCACATTTCATTACCCAGATCGATATCAAACCCCACGAAATCGCCTTTCGCATCCTTGGAAGAGAATGGCGCGTAGGTTGCGTCTGTACCGATACGAACCGTCTGTGGAAGCGCTGCGTAGCTACCTGCTGCCGCACTTAACCCCACCAGCAAAGACAGAGCCAGAACCGTCTTCTTCATACATTTACCCTCAAGTACCGTGATTTTATTATGTATTGTGTTGTGTGTTGTGTTGCAGGCTTCATCTTGCAGGTCTTATGCCACATTGCCGTCTGGTTAAAACTTCGACGTTAAATATGTTAATAAAACGTTGCGATACTGCCTTAATGGTGAAAGATAGCAGGTCTGCCGAACGAACCGGAGAGAGAAAAAGGGAAAAAACGAATTAAATGTCGAGGATATGATCGCCGTTGCATAATTGCCCTGAAACAGGGCAACGTGTCTTTTCATGCACCGGCTATGTGCACAGATTCAGGCACCCTGCCAGCGGGTGAAGAGATCCTCGGGCAGGTCGATGTCGAACTGATCGAGTACGCGGTTAACGGTCTGGTTGATAATGTCGTCCAGCGTTTGCGGACGATGGTAGAACGCGGGCACCGGCGGCATGATGACAGCACCCAGCTCAGCAGCCTGCGTCATTAAGCGCAGATGGCCCAGGTGCAGCGGCGTTTCCCGCACGCACAGCACCAGAGGACGCCGCTCCTTCAGCACCACATCCGCCGCACGCGTCACCAGGGTGTCGGTATAGCTGTTCACAATGCCGGAGAGCGTTTTGATTGAACAGGGCAGGATCACCATGCCGGCGGTTTTAAACGAGCCTGAGGAGATGCTGGCGGCGATATCACGGGCATCGTGAACGACATCCGCAAGCGCCTGAACATCACGCAAGGAGAGATCGGTTTCCAGAGAGAGGGTCTGCCGCGCCGCCTGGCTCATCACCAGATGGGTTTCGACGTCCGCCACGTTACGCAGAACCTGTAGCAAACGTACGCCGTAAATCGCACCGCTGGCACCGCTGAGCCCAACTATGAGTCGTTTCATGATTTTCGCCCTTACTGATTTCAGGGCAGACTGTGCAGGATTTTGCGGGGAGTTGCAAGTGAGGGCATACGCCCTCACCTGCCGGAACATCAACCTTCGTTGTGCATCTCTAAGCTTTCGAGATCGTTTTGCAGCTGAACGGCTTTGGCGTCGTCGTTGCGCAGCGAATCAAGATAGTCGAGGTACTGCTGGTCAACGTCTTTGGTCACGTAAATGCCGTTGAACACGGAGCATTCAAACTGCTGAATTTCCGGATTCTCGGCACGCACCGCGTCGATGAGATCGTTGAGGTCCTGGAAAATCAGGCCGTCAGCACCGATGATCTGGCGAATTTCATCCACTTCACGGCCATGAGCGATCAGCTCGTTGGCGGTTGGCATATCAATACCGTACACGTTCGGGAAGCGAATCTCCGGCGCAGCAGAGGCCAGATAGACTTTCTTCGCACCCGCTTCGCGTGCCATCTCGATAATCTGCTCAGAAGTGGTACCGCGAACGATGGAGTCATCCACCAGCAGAACATTCTTGTCGCGGAATTCCGCGCGGTTAGCGTTCAGCTTGCGGCGCACGGACTTACGGCGCAGATGCTGCCCCGGCATGATAAAGGTGCGGCCAACGTAGCGGTTCTTCACGAAGCCCTGACGGTATGGCTTATCCAGAATGCGGGCGATCTCCAGCGCGATATCGCAGGAGGTTTCCGGGATAGGAATCACCACGTCGATGTCGAGATCGTCCCACTCGCGGGCAATCTTCTCGCCGAGCTTCGTGCCCATGTTGACGCGCGCGCTGTAGACGGAAATCTTGTCGATGAACGAATCCGGACGGGCAAAATAGACGTATTCAAACAGGCACGGGTTGCTGACCGGGTTGTCGGCACACTGACGGGTGAACAGCTGGCCCTTCTCGGTGATGTAGACCGCTTCGCCCGGCGCAACGTCGCGCAGGAATTCGAAGCCCAGGGTATCCAGCGCCACGCTCTCCGAGGCAACCATATATTCGGTACGGCCATCGCCGAGGTCGCGCTTGCCGAGCACCAGCGGACGAATGCCGTTTGGATCGCGGAAGGCCACCATGCCGTGACCGATGATCATCGCCACGCAGGCGTACGCGCCGCGGATCTGACGGTTTGTCGCGGCAATCGCGGCAAAAATGTTGTCCGCTTCCAGCGGATAGTGACGGAAGTTATCCAGCTCGCTGGCGAACACGTTGAGCAGGATTTCAGAATCAGAGGTGGTGTTAATGTGGCGACGTTTCTCTTCGAACAGCTTTTTACGCAGCTCATGCGCGTTGGTCAGGTTGCCGTTATGGGCAAGGGTGATGCCATACGGTGAGTTGACGTAGAAAGGCTGTGCCTCAGAGGCGCTGGAACTGCCAGCGGTAGGATAACGAACGTGACCGATCCCCATATTACCTTGCAGACGCTGCATATGGCGGGCTTCAAACACATCGTTTACCAGGCCATTCGCCTTGCGTAAACGGAAGCAGTTGTTTGCATCAATGGTGATGATACCCGCAGCATCCTGTCCACGGTGCTGAAGCACCGTTAACGCGTCATAAATCGACTGGTTTACCGGCATGAAACCGGCGATACCGACAATACCGCACATTCGTCTTTTCCTCGTTAAGCCACATCTCAGGGTTTATGCCCTGGGCAAAAAACTCGACGAGCTTTGCAGATAGTCAAAGAACCATCTGATGATGAAGCTGAACTCTGGAATGAGCTGCGATTTCTGCCAGTCTTCACTTTTGGAGAACCCGGTAAAGGTATCCAGGAAGAACAGGATCGCGGCCACAATCAGCACGCCTCGCAACGCCCCGAAACAGATCCCGAGTACCCTGTCCGTTCCTGACAGACCGGTTTTCTCGACCAGCTGACCTATCACGTAATTGACGATAGCGCCGACAATCAGCGTTGCGATAAACAGCACCGCGATAGCGATTCCATTTCGGACCAGTTCATCTTCAAAGCCCGTGAACCAGACAGACAGGTAAGTGTAGTAATGACTGGCGACAAAGAAAGCACAACCCCAGGTCACCAGCGATAACGCTTCACGAACAAAGCCACGGATCAGGCTAACCAGACAGGAAAAACCAATCACCGCAATGATGGCGTAATCAATCCAGACCATATGTGTCCCACGATTAAACGCCCTGTCATCCAGTTCGGGGCGAATTCTAACAGAAAAAGAAAACGTTTGCGTAGAGATTTCCTTCCCGCGCGTAAATAAAAAAGGCGCTGAAAAAATGTTCAACGCCGTGGCTTATCGCCTCTCTCTTACAGGAGCAGGTCGTGCTTAGTTCGCGCTGTAGCCCATCACCACACCGCTCAGGCCGGAGATCTGCTTCAGCTCACCCAGCGACCCTTTCAGTTTGTCTTTAGACGCTTCTGGCCCCACGAGGATACGGGTAATTTTACCCTGCACCGGCGTGGAAGGTGAAGTGTAAACACGATATCCCGCACTGCGCAGTTTACCCACCACCTCATTCACCTTGTCCGCATTTTTCAGCGCACCGAGCTGCACCACGTAGGCTTTGCCCGTTGGGGCAGCAGCGTCCTGCTGCGTCGGTTTTGCTGGCGGAGGCGTCTCTGACGCTGCGGCGAGCTGTTCTGCCGCTTTATCACGCTGCGGTTTCGGCTGCGGCTTCTCAACCGGCTTCGGTTTTTCAACCGGTTTAGGCTGCTCGACCGGCACAGGATCGATATCGCTGTTGCTCGTGGCCGCCAGGCGAGACGGATCGAGCGACGGTGCGGCGGCATCCCCCGCGCGCACCTCTTCCGCCGCCCCTTCCGGAGGCTGAGCAGGCAGCGCCTGCGTCGCCGCGGGCAGCATATCCGGCTCATCGCGGTCGCCCGGTTTCGGCACCAGCGGAATCGCGGCAAACTCATCCTGATAATGCTTTTTCTGCCCGTCGAGCAGCCCGGGAAGAATAATCACCCCGAGCGCGACCAGCACAATGGTTCCTGTTAAACGGTTCTGAAACTTACTCGCCACCGGTTCTCCCCGCGTCCATCACTTCCATGACATGTGCCACCGTGTGGAATGAACCACACACCAGCACGGTATCTTCTGGTTTAGCCTCCGCCATCGCGGCATGCCAGGCCTGCGCCACACTACTGTAGATTGCGCCTTTGCCGAGATGTTCCATCAGCTGCTCAGCCGTCGCGCCGCGTGGCCCCTCCAGAGGAGCACAATACCAGCTATCGACCACACTCTCCATGCAGGCCAGCGTCCCGCCGATATCTTTATCATGAAGCATACCGATAACCGCCAGCACGCGCCCGGTTTTTGGTAACGATTTGAGACGTCCCGCGAGATACGCCGCCGCGTGGGGGTTGTGCGCCACATCCAGAATCAGGCGCGGTGACTCGCTCACAATCTGGAAACGTCCTGGCAGAATCGCGTTTTGTATACCCTCGCGGATCGCCTGTTCGCTGACCGCGAGGCCGCTGGCGCGCAGTGCCGCCAGCGCGGTTGCCGCGTTTGGCTGCGGGACCTGCGGCAGCGGCAGGTTATCCAGCGCCCCCTGCGCGTCGCTAAAGCGCCAGCCGTTGTCCTGAACCTCATACTGCCAGTCAACGCCGCGGCGCAGCAGCTGTGCGCCCTTTTCGTTCGCCACGTCAGCAATGGTGTGCGGCATGTCCGGCTCGCCCACCACGGCAGGTTTATTTGCCCGGAAAATACCGGCCTTCTCGCGGCCAATGCTTTCACGATCGGGCCCCAGCCAGTCGATATGATCCAGCGCGATGCTGGTCACTACCGCCACGTCTGCATCGACGATATTGGTCGCATCAAGACGTCCGCCAAGACCAACCTCAAGGATCACCACATCCAGCTGCGCCTGTTTAAACAGCCACAGGGCCGACAGGGTACCGTATTCAAAATAGGTTAATGAGATCTCTCCGCGCGCGGCTTCAATTTCCGCGAACGACGCCGTATGCGCGGATTCCGGCAGCTCGCGGTTCTGCACACGAACCCGCTCGGTGTAGCGTACCAGGTGTGGAGAGCTGTAAACGCCAACCCTGTAACCCGCCGCCATCAGGACGGATTCCAGCGTACGGCAGGTCGTGCCTTTACCGTTGGTTCCCGCGACGGTGAACACGAAAGGCGCCGGTTTCAGCACGTCAAGACGCGCCGCAACCTGGCTTACGCGTTCAAGCCCCATATCGATGGTTTTACTGTGCAGGTTTTCCAGATAAGAAAGCCACGCGGCCAGGGGCGACGTGGCTTGGGGAATGCTTTTATTTTCCATAATGCCCGGTTGTCATTAACAGATTAGAAAGCAAAAGGGCAGCGCCAACCGGCCCTGCCCTTTTCAGTTATCAGGCCTCGGGTTCCTGATCCGGTACCACCACGCCTTCACGCGGCTCATCCGGGTTCGGCGCTGGCAGATTCATCAGCTTCGCCAGGATGCGCGCCAGCTTTAGGCGCATTTCCGGACGGCGGACGATCATGTCGATGGCGCCTTTCTCAATGAGGAACTCACTGCGCTGGAATCCCGGCGGCAGTTTTTCACGAACGGTCTGCTCGATAACGCGAGGACCCGCAAAGCCGATCAGCGCTTTTGGCTCAGCGACGTTCAGGTCGCCCAGCATCGCGAAGCTCGCGGAGACGCCGCCCATGGTTGGGTCGGTCAGCACGGAGATGTACGGCAGACCGCGCTCCTGCATCTTCGCCAGCGCTGCAGAGGTTTTAGCCATCTGCATCAGGGACATCAGGGCTTCCTGCATACGTGCTCCGCCGGAGGCAGAGAAGCAGATCAGCGGACAGTTGTCTTCCAGCGCCTGCTCAACGGCACGCACGAAGCGCGCACCGACCACGGAGCCCATTGAGCCACCCATAAAGGAGAACTCAAACGCAGCGGCAACAACCGGCATCCCATGCAGGGTACCTTTCATGACGACCAGCGCGTCTTTCTCACCGGTCTCTTTCTGTGCGGAGGCCAGACGATCTTTATATTTTTTGGAGTCGCGGAACTTCAGCACGTCTTTTGGCTCAAGCTCGCTGCCCAGTTCTACCAGAGAACCTTCGTCCAGCAGGCTATGCAGGCGGTTGCGCGCCGACATACGCATATGGTGGTCACACTTCGGACACACCTCAAGGTTGCGCTCCAGCTCTGCGCGATACAGAACCTGGCCGCAGCTATCACACTTCGTCCATACCCCTTCAGGAATGCTCGCTTTACGCGTTGGGGTAATGTTGCTTTTAATTCGTTCAATCCAGCTCATTGATAACCTTTCTGCCTGAACCTGGTCGTATGCCAGTTTTGCTATAAGAGGCGAATAATGCCATTTTTGCCTCCAACAGACCATGAATGTTGCACATTAAAACATAACAGCCCGAAACTTTGGATAAAAAAGTGGTCGAACCGCCAGCGTGCATTTACTTCGCTTGCTTTGCCGCCGCACGTTTATGACGAATGATTTCGATAACGCCCGGCAGTACGGAAAGCACAATAATCGCTACAATCAGTAACTTAAGATTTTCCTGAACCACAGGGAGATCGCCAAACAGGTAGCCTGCATAGGTAAACAGCAGTACCCAAAGCAGCGCCCCCACGACGTTATACATGGCAAAATGACGATAGGACATATGTCCCATTCCCGCCACAAACGGTGCAAATGTACGCACAATAGGCACAAAGCGCGCAAGGATAATGGTTTTTCCGCCATGGCGTTCATAAAACGCATGAGTTTTATCTAAATAACTGCGACGGAAAATTTTTGAATCGGGATTGCTGAACAGCCGCTCACCGAATACGCGTCCAATCGTGTAGTTGACCGCATCACCGACGATGGCGGCAATCACCATCAGCACCACCATAAGATGCACATTCAGATCGTTGGTGGGCAGCGCCGATAACGCCCCGGCGACAAACAGCAGTGAATCGCCCGGCAGGAACGGCGTGACAACCAGCCCGGTTTCACAGAACAGAATGAGGAACAGAATGGCATAAACCCAGACGCCATACTGCGCGACCAGCTCTGCCAGGTGAACATCAATATGCAGGATGAAATCAATCAAAAAACGAATTACGTCCATATTGTCTAAGCCTTAATTGCACCTTTGTTTAGTCCGCTAAAAACAGCGGCCCCATTGGCGGTTTCGGCAGGTCAAACCGATCCGGATAGTCTACCGAGACCAGATACAGCCCTTCCGCTTTCGCCGTGGCTGCCGCAAGCGTTCTGTCCTTCGCTGCCAGCAGGTCTGCAATCCAGCTCTCCGGCTGGTGTCCGGCACCCACTTCCATCAGGCTGCCCACAATATTCCGCACCATATGATGTACAAAGGCATTGGCTTTGATATCCACCACCACATACGCGCCAAAACGGCTGACGTGAATGTGCATGACATTACGCCACGGCGTGCGGGACTGACACTGCACCGCACGAAACGAGGTAAAGTCATTTTCACCAATCAGACACTGCGCCGCGCGATGCATGCGTTCCGCATCGAGCGGTTCATAAAAATGCGTCACGCCCTGGCTTAACACCGCCGGACGCAGACGCTGGTTGTAGATGACATAACGGTAACGACGCGCGGTGGCGCTGAAACGCGCATGAAAATCATCCGGCACAGCTTTCACCCAGCGCACCGCAATGTCACCAGGCAAATTCGCATTTACACCCAGCGTCCAGGCGGCATCCTTACGCACGGCGGTGGTCTCAAAGTGTACCACCTGCCCCGTGCCGTGAACGCCTGCATCCGTACGGCCTGCGCACAGGACGTTAATCGGCTCGTTTGCCACCTGAGAGAGCGCTTTCTCCAGTTTCTCCTGGACGCTGCGCACCTCATTCTGACGCTGCCAGCCATAATATTTACTGCCATCGTACTCAATACCGAGGGCAATTTTATGAACCGGCTTTTGTTCCACGTCTGACATCAGTACAGATACTCCTGCACCAGTTTTTCAGCGATCTTGACCGCCATCAGCGCGCCGCCGAAACGAACGTTGTCGGCAACGGACCAGAACTGAACCTGCTCCGGCATACCGTAGTCGTTACGCACGCAGCCAACGGAAAGATGCGCGCTGCCGGTGGCGTCGCCTACCTGCGTCGGGAACTCACTCTCTTCAGAGAGAACGATGTCTTCCCCGCGGCCAAACGCATCGCGCGCCTCTTCTGCCGCCAGGGGACGCAGCGCTTCAAAGCCGACCATCTGCGCGTGACCGTAGAAGACCGGGGACTGCACGACGCTTGCGGAGATCATCAGGCCATCGTCCTGCAGAATTTTACGCACCTCATCAACGATACGACGCTCTTCGCGCACGGAACCCTCGCGGTCCGGCAGCAGCGGCAGCATGTTGAACGCCAGCTGGCGGCCAAAGAAATCATCTTCGTCAATCGGGATACCGTTCAGCAGCTTCGCGCTCTGCCCGGCCAGCGCGTCAACGGCCTTTTTGCCGTTTGCGGACGCGGACAGCAGGCTGGTCACGGTAATGCGCGACAGGCCGCCGTCGTCGATCAGCGGTTTCAGGGCGGTCAGCAGCTGGCTGGTCAGGCTGTTCGGTACTGCAATGACGTTACGGTTGCGGTAGTCAGCCAGTACAAACGGGTTCACGTCCGGCACCACCAGCGGCACATCCGGCTCCATGGAGAACAGACCGCTCAGATCGATGACCAGGCAGCCTGCGTTGGTCGCCTCTTCAACGTACGCCGCAGTGGCTTCAGCGCCCGCGGCGAAAAACGCCAGCTGCGCCTGCGTCCAGTCGAACGCCGCCGCATCCTGAACCATGACGGATTTATTGTTAAAACGCAGATGCTCACCCGCGCTATCCGTTCGCGCCAGCGCATAGATATCGCCCACCGGGAACTGACGCTCAGCAAGCGTTTCGAGCAGGGCTTCGCCCACGGCACCCGTGGCACCTAAAATGGCAATGTTCCAGCCTTCAGACATGGTGGTTTACTCCAGAAATAAAAAAGCGTCCCTGTCGGAGTATCCGACAGGGAGCATTAAGAAGACATTAATGCGCCGGGTGATGAACGGCGTTAAACCCCAGCTTGTGCAGCAGCGTCGCCGCCGACGCGTCGTCGCACATCACATAGAGGGAAGACCACTCGCGGCGCTCAACGTAGTTCTTGCGCAGCTTATCAAACTCACCCGGGATCCCCGCCACTTTACGCAGCAGCGCATCATCGCGGCGCACATCATACACCAAATGCACCAGCCTTTTCAGCGTTGCCTGATCGAGCGGACCGTGAAGGGTAATGCGGCCAAATTCAGGCGCGGGGAGTAAGGTATCCAGCGCCACCTGCTGCGGATGGCCGATAAAGGCGCTGTAGGCTTCGAAGACCTGCGTCGTACCGCGGGCTTTCCCTTCGAGGGTATAACCAGCGATATGCGCCGTGCCCACATCAACCTTATTTAGCAGCTCAACGTTGAGGTCCGGCTCAGGCTCCCAGACGTCCAGCACCACGCTGAGGTCTTGTCCTTCGTTCAGACACGTCAGCAGCGCGGCGTTATCGACTACCGGACCACGGCAGGCATTTATCAGAATAGTGCCAGCCTTCAGACGGCGAATTAACGCCTCATCGGCCAGATGCAGAGACTTATACGGCCCCTCTTTAAACAGCGGCGTGTGGAACGTCAGCACGTCGCACTGTTCAACCAGCTCGTCCAGCGAACGGAAATCCCCGTCATCGCCGTTGTCTTTGCGCGGCGGATCGCACAGCAACGTGCGGATCCCTAACGCTTCCAGGCGCTTTTGCAGGCGTCCGCCGACGTTACCCACGCCGACAATCCCCACGGTGCGGTCTTTCAGCGCAAACCCGTCGCGCTCGGCCAGCATCAGCAGCGAGGAGAAAACGTATTCCACGACGGCAATCGCGTTACAGCCCGGCGCGGCGGAGAAACCGATTCCGGCCTGCTTCAGCCATTTATCATCCACATGATCGGTCCCTGCCGTTGCGGTCCCAACGAACTTAATCGCCTTACCGGCGAGCAACGCCTCATTTACTTTGGTCACCGAGCGCACCATCAGGGCGTCGGCATCGTCCAGTTCGTTGACCGGGATCGGGCGACCAGGAACAGCCTTAACGTTACCCAGGCGGCTAAACAGCTCACGGGCGTAAGGCATATTTTCATCAACGAGGATTTTCACGTCTGAGTACCTGTTTGAGAGGAAGAAAACCTGCCAAGTGTGCCATAATCTGGCCGCCAGGCATATACGTCTGCCAGGTTTACGCTGAGTTTTGACTTTAAGGATTTTTGACGATGCAGCCCATTTCAGGTACGCCGCCACGCCCTCCGGGTGAAGGCCCCGTCACGCCAAACGTTGCCGGTGAACAACCGCTATCCACGCAACAGCGCACCGTGCTGGAGCGACTGATCACGCGCCTGATTGCGCTGACTTCACAGCAAAACGCGGAAGTCTGGGCCGGGGTGAAGCATGATTTAGGCGTGAGGAACGACGCACCGCTGCAGTCGCGCCATTTCCCCGCTGCCGAGCAAAATCTGAACCAGCGTATTACGAACGCGCAGCAGAACCACACCACGCGCCAGATTGTTTCTCAGCTGACGGAGCTGCTGGGCCAGGGAAATAACCGCCAGGCGGTGAGTGATTTTATTCGCCAGCAGTATGGTCAGACCGCGCTGGGCCAGCTTACGCCCGACCAGCTCAAAACCGTGCTGACGCTGCTGCAGAACAATGAGCTGTCGATTCCGCAGCCGCAGGTGCGCCCGGCGACCGAGCGTCCGCTGCTGCCCGCCGAGCACAATACGCTCAAGCAGATGGTGACAAAGCTGGCCGCGGCCACCGGCGAGCCGACGAAGCTTATCTGGCAATCCATGCTGGAGCTGTCGGGCGTGAAGGCAGGCGAGCTGATCCCGGCCAAACAGTTTACCCATCTGGTGACCTGGCTCCAGGCACGCCAGACGCTCAGCACCCAGAGCGCCCCTACCCTGCATACTGTGCAGGCCGCACTGAAACAGCCGCTTGAGCCGCACGAGTTCGAGGTGATTCGGGATTATGCCCAGCAGAACTGGCAGGCCACGCCGCAAACGGTACTGACTACCGCGCAGGTGCAGGATCTGCTCAACCAGATCTTTATTCGCCGCGCCGAGCGCGAAGGCGGCGTACCGGAGGTGAGAAATATTCAGCCGATCTACAGCCCGCTGTTTGCGCCGGTCATGGAGACCTTCAGAACACTTTCTGCGCGTCCGGGATTGATGTTTATTGCATTACTGATTGCGCTGGCGATTTTCTGGCTGGTTGCCTGATATTTTGCCCGGTGGCGCTGCGCTTACCGGGCCTACAACGGCTCGAACCGTAGGCCGGGTAAGCGCAGCGCCACCCGGCAACAACGACTCACGTTCTGCGAAACGCCACCAGCGTCACCACGATCCCCACCACCGCGGAAACCGCACCGGCCAGGAAGACGGACGGATAGCCAAACGAGGTGGCTAACACCCCGGCCAGCGGCCCGGTTACCCCGTATGAGATATCCTGAAACGCCGCATAGCCGCCGAGCGCCGTCCCGCGCACCTGCGGAGCCACGCGCTTCACCACTTCTACACCGAGTGCCGGGAAAATCAGAGAACAGCCGCAGCCGGTCAGCGCCGCACCAAGCAGCGCAACGGATGCCACGGGTGCATTCCACAACAGCAGAAGACCGATGGTTTCAATGACCAGCGACGCCACCGCCACCTTCACGCCACCAAAGCGATCCGGCATCCAGCCAAAAAGCACGCGCATCAGCACAAACGCGCCGCCAAACGCGGTAAGCGTAAAACCGGCCATTGCCCAGCCGCGGCTCATAAAATAGAGTGAGACGAACGTCCCAATCACCGCAAAACCCACGCCCTGCAGCGCCAGGCCCAAGCCCGGCTGCCAGATTTGCCCGACCACGCTCCACAGGGAAGGACGCTCGCCTTTGTGCGCGGGCACCTTACGCACCGAGCCGTTAAACGCCCATGCTACCAGCGGCAGCGCCATGGTGGTGGCAGCCAGCGCCGCAAAACCGAACTGGCTGTTGATCAGCAGACCAAGCGGTGCCCCGGCGGCCAGCGCGCCGTAGATGGCCATGCCGTTCCAGGACATCACCTTGCCGGAACGTGCTGGCCCTACCAGCCCCATTCCCCAGGTCAGGGTGCCGGTCAGCAGCTGGCTTTCACCGAAGCCGAGAATTAAACGGCCCAGCACCAGCAGCGCAAATTTATACGCCGCGTCGACCGGCAGAACAGCCGCCAGCAGCCATGCGCCGCCCGCCAGGCCGCAGGCAAACATGCCCTGCAGCGCCGAACGTTTGGCACCGTGCTGGTCCGCCAGCCGTCCGGCGTAGCCGCGGGTTAAAACCGTCGCTAAAAACTGAATGCCCACGGCGATGCCGACCATGGTGTTGCCATAGCCCAGCTCCTGGTGTACGAACAGCGGGATCACCGGCAGCGGCAGGCCAACGGTCATATAGGTCAGGAATACCGCAAAGGCGATACGGAACAGCGAGACGTTCGCTGAAGGGGTTGTTTCTGTTTGAGTTACTGCAGTCATGCTTTACTCCGAAATGAAGAGTAAGGCGGGGAAATGCCACGCCCCCTCTACCTGATTATCAGGATTAAGGTGCGTTGGTTGACGTTAAACGCTTACGCATTATCGTGAGGATAATGTTGAGTGGTGAAGTTTGCCTGTGAGATCAGCCGCTTGTCAATGCATAAAAAAGGGAGCCTTATGGCTCCCCTTTCGAATCAAACATAAAACTTATGCTTTCAGCTTACGCATGACCAGCGTGGCGTTGGTGCCGCCGAAACCGAAGCTGTTGGACATGACGGTAGTCAGCGTCGCGTCCGTTGGTTTGGTCACGATGTTCAGGCCAGCAGCCTGCTCGTCCATCTCTTCGATGTTGATGCTTGGCGCGATAAAGCCGTTTTCCAGCATCAGCAGAGAGTAGATCGCTTCCTGTACGCCAGCCGCACCCAGAGAGTGACCGGTCATGGCTTTGGTCGCGGAGATTGCCGGGCTGTTGTCGCCGAAGACTTCACGGATCGCACCCAGCTCTTTCACGTCGCCTACCGGCGTAGAAGTACCGTGAGAGTTCAGGTAGTCGATTGGGGTATCAACGCCGTGCATCGCCATCTTCATGCAGCGCACCGCGCCTTCGCCGGATGGCGCAACCATGTCGGCGCCGTCAGACGTTGCGCCGTAGCCCACGATCTCAGCATAGATGTGCGCGCCACGTGCCAGCGCGTGCTCCAGCTCTTCAACCACAACCATACCGCCGCCGCCCGCGATAACGAAACCGTCACGGTGCGCATCATAGGTACGGGAGGCTTTGTCCGGGGTCTCATTGTACTTGGTGGACAGTGCGCCCATCGCGTCGAATTCGCAGGCCATTTCCCAGCCCAGCTCTTCGCCGCCGCCAGCAAATACGATGTCCTGTTTACCCAGCTGGATCTGCTCAACAGCGTTACCGATACAGTGTGCGGAAGTCGCACACGCGGAGCTGATGGAGTAGTTCACACCGTGGATTTTGAACGGGGTCGCCAGGCACGCGGAAACCGCAGAACCCATAGCTTTCGTGACCACGTACGGACCTACCGCTTTCAGACCACGCGGGCTACGCATGGCGTCAGCACCGAATACCTGCGCTTTAGATGAGCCGCCGGAACCGGCAATCAGACCCACGCGCGGGTTGTTCTGATAAACCTCTTCGCTCAGGCCGGAATCTTTGATCGCTTCCTGCATGGAGAGATAAGCATAAATAGAGGCATCGTTCATGAAACGAACCACTTTGCGGTCGATCAAACCGGTGGTGTCCAGTTTGACGTTACCCCATACGTGGCTACGCATACCTGAATCTTTAAACTCTTCAGAGAAAGTGATCCCGGAGCGTCCTTCACGCAGAGATGCCAGGACTTCCTGCTGGTTATTACCGATGCTGGAAACAATGCCCAGGCCAGTAATCACTGCACGTTTCATTCAATACCTCTGTAAGTCGCACTATAGTAAGTTTCGAGTCGCACAATAGCGTACACTTGTACGCCGAACAAGTCCGATCAGACATTTTCTGCGGAAATTTGCACCGATGGACTCACATCGTTAAGATCGTGCCACTGCCTGTCAGACGAGTAACTTACGTGAAACAAAACGCTATACAACCCGCCAACCTCGAATTCAACGCTGAGGGTACACCTGTTTCCCGAGATTTTGATGACGTCTATTTTTCTAATGATAACGGACTCGAAGAAACTCGCTATGTTTTCCTCGACGGAAACCAGCTCAGCACCCGCTTCCCGGCGCACCCGCGGAGCCTGTTTGTGGTCGCGGAAAGTGGATTCGGCACCGGTCTGAATTTTTTAACCCTCTGGCAGGCGTTTAATCAGTTCCACGCTGCTCACCCTGAGGCTACGCTACAAAGATTACATTTCATCAGTTTCGAAAAATTCCCGCTCACCGCGCACGATCTGCGGCTTGCCCACCAGCGCTGGCCGGAGCTTGCGCCCTGGGCAGAACAGCTTCAGGCGCAGTGGCCGCCCCACATCGGCGGCTGTCACCGCCTGATGCTGGACGGCGGACGCGTCACGCTGGACCTATGGCTCGGCGACATCAACGACCTGACCGACAGGCTCGACGATTCGATGAATCAGAAGGTCGACGCGTGGTTTCTGGACGGTTTTGCCCCTGCCAAAAACCCGGACATGTGGAGCCAGCATCTGTTTAACGCGATGGCGCGGCTGGCGCGCCCTGGGGCGACGCTTGCCACCTTCACCTCGGCGGGCTTTGTCCGCCGTGGGCTGCAGGAGGCGGGCTTTACCATGCAGAAGACCAAAGGCTTTGGCCGCAAGCGAGACATGCTGGTCGGCAGGATGGAGCAGACGCTGGACATCCCCGCTCAGACGCCCTGGTTTGCGCGCCGCGCCAGCGCATCGCGCGACGTAGCGATCGTTGGCGGTGGGATCGCCAGCGCCCTGCTCTCGCTCGCGCTTCTCCAGCGTGGCTGGCAGGTCACGCTCTACTGCGCTGACGACGCGCCCGCCAGCGGCGCATCCGGCAACCGTCAGGGGGCGCTCTATCCGCTTTTAAGCGCACACGATCCGGCCCTGTTCCAGTTTTTCCCCGCGGCCTTTACCTTCGCCCGCCGCCTGTACGACGCGCTGCCAGTGGCATTCGACCACGACTGGTGTGGCGTGACGCAGCTCGGCTGGGATGAGAAGAGCCAGCAGAAGATCGCGCAGATGCTGTCGCTGGGCCTGCCGGAAGAAATTGCCCGCGCGGTAAGTGCTCAGGAGGTGGCGGACACCGCTGGCGTAGAAACCGGGTGTGGGGGCATTCAGTACCCGCTCGGCGGCTGGCTGTGCCCGGCCGAACTGACCGCGGCGGTCATTGCCCTGGCGCAGTCGCAAGGGCTGACGGTGCGGTATGCCCACAAGGTGGAATCGCTCAGCCGGACAGAACGCTGGGATCTGCGTTTTGCTGATGGCAAGGAGGCGAGCCATGCCAGCGTTGTGCTGGCCAACGGGCATCACATCAGCCAGTTTATCCAGACAGCAGCGTTGCCGGTTTATCCGGTCGGCGGCCAGGTAAGCCATATCCCCACCGCGCCTGCGCTCGGCAAACTGCGCCAGGTGCTGTGCTATGACGGCTATCTGACACCGCAAAATCCGTCTAACGGCCATCACTGCATCGGGGCCAGCTATCATCGTGGCGAAACGGATATGCGCTATAGCGAAGTGGATCAGGCGCAAAATCGCCAGCGCCTGATTGACTGTTTCCCGGATGCGGCGTGGGCGAAAGAGGTTGACGTCAGCGAGGGTGACGCGCGCTGCGGCGTGCGCTGTGCCACCCGCGATCATCTGCCGATGGCGGGCAACGCGCCGGACTATGACGCGACGCTTGCGGCCTATGAAGATCTGGCTGAAAACAAGGAAACGGCGGTGGCCGCACCGGTGTATCCGGAGCTGTTTATGCTCGGCGGGCTGGGTTCCCGTGGGCTGTGCTCTGCGCCGCTGCTGGCTGAAGTATTAGCCGCGCAAATGAGCGACGAGCCAATTCCGCTGGACAGGGTTACGCTTGCGGGACTGAATCCGAATCGCTTGTGGGTAAGGAAACTGCTGAAGGGGAAAATGGTTAAGTAAGGTGCGGCCTGGTGCCCTCACCCTAACCCTCTCCCACAGGGAGAGTGAAAATTAGTAGGCCCGGTAAGCGCAGCGCCACCGGGCGAAAAACAATGACTTAGCGTTTAGCCTGCTGGAACAGGTTGTCCCACATGCCCAGCACCAGTGACTGGTCCCGCGGAGAGAGCTCCCCGGCCTGAATGGCTTTCTCCAGACTGCGGGTCACTTCCTCATGAACAGCGTCGGCAGAGTGATCGTCACCTGCTTCCAGCTCGGCTACCGCGAGCGTCAGGTGACCACGCAGATAACCGCTGGCGAACAGCTCATCATCGCTGGCGTGTTCCACCATGTCATCAATTAACGCCAGAATGCGTGATTCAAATTCTGCGATCATCTTCTTTCCTCTGTTAAAGATCTTCCGGCCAAGGGAAGCTTTCCGCCGCAATCGCCGGCGTGTGGTAATAATTCTGTAAGGCCTCGATCAGGCGCGCCGGACGTGTCGGGATGCCTTTCTCAAGGTATTCCATCACCTGCGCATGCACGCGGCGCTGGAAGACAATACGGTCTGGCTCGAAGTCCCCTTCGAGGTTGTCGCAGCTGACGTTGAACGGGAAACCCGCCGCCACGCAGAACAGCCATTCCAGCGCCTGCGGTTTCACTTCCACATCCTCAAACTGCCCCTGCGTCGCGGCGTCTCGCCCGTCCGGGCAATACCAGTAACCGAAGTCCACCAGCTCGCGACGCGCTTTTCCGGCGATGCACCAGTGCGAAATTTCGTGCAAACCGCTGGCGTAAAAGCCGTGCGCAAAGACGATGCGGTTATACGGAACCTCGTCATCAGCAGGAAGATAGATCGGTTCGTCGTCGCCTTTAATCAGACGGGTATTAAAATCGTCAGCAAAACAGCCGTCAAAGATCTCAATCAGCTGTTCATATTTATGCGTACTGTTCATTAGTGCATCCCCAACCAGGTGAGGATCTCCTGTCCATGGCTGTCATAAAGAAGTTTGGCGCTCATCACGGCCGAGACGATAACGATCATCGGACGGATCAGCTTTTGCCCTTTGCTTAATACCAGGCGCGAGCCCGCGCGCGCGCCCAGGAACTGCCCTGCCATCATCACAAACCCGGTTGCCCAGATGACCTTGCCGCCAATGATAAACAGCAGCAGGCCGCCGACGTTCGAGGTCGCGTTGAGCACTTTGGCATGGGCGGTCGACTTGGCGAGGTTAAATCCGGCCAGCGTCACAAACGCCAGCGCGTAAAACGAGCCTGCCCCCGGGCCGAAGAAACCGTCGTAAAAACCGACGCAGCCCCCGGCAATCAGCGCAAACGGCAGGCCGTGCAGACGACGCTGACGGTCTTCCTCGCCGAGTTTTGGCATCAGCAGGAAGTAAAGACCGATACAAATAACCAGAATCGGCAGGATCTGGCGCAAAATATCCGACTGCACGTGCTGCACCAGCAGCGCGCCCGACGTGGAACCGATAAAGGTCATCAGGATATTGAGCTTCTGATCGGCCAGGTTCACCACCTTGCGGCGGATAAAATAGAGCGACGCCGAAAGCGAGCCGCCGCAGGCCTGCAGCTTGTTGGTGGCAAGCGCTTGCGCCGGGCTCATGCCCGCCGCCAGCAGCGCGGGTACGGTTAATAGCCCGCCGCCGCCCGCAAGGGCATCAATAAAACCGGCCAGCATAGCCACAAAGAACAGCACCACCAGCAGCAGCGGTGACACCATAAACAGATCGACGAAATTATCCATTAAAGTACATGCTCATCCAGTAGCGCCTGGCAGGAAGGCGGCAACGGAGGCGGTGTCTTCTTCTCAGGCTTAGAGGTTCCAGGTTTTGCCGGTTCAAACCAGCTTTGCAGTTCCGCACCACAGCCATCGCCTGGCGGCGGTAGCGGCTGATCTTCGCATTCCAGGCTGTTCGCCGGGCAGCGCAGACGAACGTGCATGTGCGCACGATGCTGGAACCACGGGCGCACTTTGCGCAACCAGTCGCGATCGGTTCCCTCATCGAGGCAGAGCTGTTGCTTGATAGCCGGGTTGACGAAGATCCGCGTGACGTCGTTATCTTTTGCCGCCAGCTTAATCAGGCTGAAGATATCCGGCGTCCACAGTGAGGGCACAACGCGCTTACCGTCGCTCGACACCAGATCCAGCGCCTGCGGTTTCAGCAACTGGGCTGAACTCCAGCGCGCTTTAGGCAGTTGCAGGAAAATATCGACATCCAGTCCGGTCTGGTGACTGGCGTGTCCACCATTAAAACGCCCGCCGGCAGGCATCCCCATATCGCCGATCAGCATCGTGCCCAGCCCCAGATTATGCACCTGGTTTCCCAGCCGCTGGATGAACAGCACCAGATCCGGGTGGCCGAAGTAACGACGCTGGTCGGTACGCATCACCTGATAGGTATCCGATTGCAGCGGAAGTTCCTGCGCGCCGACGATACAGCCGTTGGAAAAGGCGCCGATGGACTGCGCGCTCCCCGCCACCGGATGGGTGATTTTTTGCCACGGCGTGGCGGCCAGACTGGCTCCACTGGCAAGCAGCGCCAGCAGAGCAATTGCGGTTTTTTTCATGTTTACCAGCGTGGAATGGTGGTCGTCACATCCGCATTCTGCGCGCGCTGGCGCAGGAAGTGATCCATCAGCACGATCGCCAGCATCGCTTCTGCGATCGGTACCGCGCGGATCCCCACGCACGGATCGTGACGTCCTTTAGTGATCATCTCAACTTCTTCGCCATCGCGGTTAATCGTGTGGCCCGGCACGGTAATGCTTGAAGTTGGTTTCAGCGCGATATTGGCAATAATCTGCTGCCCGCTGCTGATCCCGCCCAGAATGCCCCCCGCGTGGTTGCTCTGGAAGCCCGCTTTCGTGATTTCGTCGCGATTCTGGCTGCCGCGCAGGGATACCACGTCAAAACCGTCGCCAATTTCAACGCCCTTCACCGCGTTGATGCTCATCAGCGCGTGCGCGATGTCGGCATCGAGACGGTCAAATACCGGCTCGCCCCAGCCTGGCGGGACGCCGTCGGCCACGACGGTGACTTTCGCCCCAATGGAGTCGCCCTCTTTTTTCAGACCGCGCATCAGTTCGTCCAGCGCGTCCAGCTTGTCGGCATCCGCACAGAAGAACGGGTTTTGCTCGACCTGATCCCAGTCTTTGATCGCCAGCGGAATGTCGCCCATCTGGGTCAGACAGCCGCGGATCACGATGCCAAATTTTTGCTGCAGGTATTTCTTAGCAATGGCGCCAGCCGCCACGCGCATCGCGGTTTCACGCGCAGAAGAACGCCCGCCGCCGCGATAGTCGCGAAAGCCGTACTTTTGTTCGTAGGTGTAGTCGGCATGGCCCGGACGGAACACGTCTTTGATGGCGCCGTAGTCCTGGGAGCGCTGATCGGTGTTTTCAATCAGCAGACCAATGCTGGTGCCTGTAGTGCGTCCTTCAAAAACGCCGGAGAGAATTTTGACCTGGTCCGGCTCGCGACGCTGCGTGGTGTAGCGAGAGGTGCCCGGACGACGACGGTCGAGGTCGTGCTGCAAATCGGCTTCGGTCAGTTCGATGCCTGGCGGTACGCCATCAACGATACAGCCCAGCGCCAGCCCGTGCGACTCGCCAAAGGTGGTCACGCGGAATAACTGTCCAATACTGTTTCCTGCCATCACGGCTCCGATGTTGTTGTTTGTGTTTGAGCGTTGTGAAACGGGCCGAAGCCCGCTGGATTAATCTTTATAGATGCTGAAGTGTTCGCGCGCGTCGAGCAGCTGCGCTTTGGTCAGCATAAAGACGCCGTCACCGCCGTTGTCGAACTCAAGCCAGGTGAACGGCACATCCGGATACTGCTCTATCAGATGTACCATGCTGTTGCCCACTTCACAAATCAGAACGCCGTCGTCGGTCAGATAATCCGGCGCGCAGGCCAGAATGCGGCGGGTCAGCTTCAGGCCGTCAGAGCCTGACGCCAGACCCAGCTCCGGCTCGTGGCGGTATTCGTTCGGCAGATCGGACATGTCTTCCGCATCGACGTACGGCGGATTGGTGACGATCAGATCGTACTGCAGCATCGGCAGATCGCGGAACAGATCGGAGCGAATTGGCGTAACGTGATGGATCAGGCCGTGCTCTTCAATGTTGTGCTCGGTCACGGCCAGCGCGTCGGTGGAGATATCAACCGCGTCCACTTCCGCTTCCGGGAAGGCGTAAGCGCAGGCAATGGCGATACAGCCGCTCCCGGTACACATATCCAGAATGTGCTGCGGCTGATGGCTGATCAGGCCGTCAAAGTGGTTGTTAATCAGCTCACCAATCGGCGAGCGCGGCACCAGCACGCGTTCATCGACATAGAACTCGTGGCCGCAGAACCAGGCTTTGTTGGTCAGATAGGCGACCGGAATACGCTCGTTCACGCGACGGATTACGCGCTCAACGATGCGGTGTTTTTCGCTCGAGGTCAGGCGCGCGGTGCGCATGTCTTCCGGAATATCCAGCGGCAGGTAAAGGGACGGCAGCACCAGCTGCACGGCTTCATCCCACGGGTTGTCGGTACCGTGTCCGTACCAGATATTGGCGGCGCTGAAGCGGCTAACCGACCAGCGCAACATGTCCTGTATGGTATGCAGCTCGTTTACTGCTTCATCGACAAATATTTTATCCACTCTTTCCTCCAGGGCATGCTCGCATAATTTTCGGCGGCTAGTTTGCCATGAAGACGGCGATAAATCAGCAATGACGCGTACCGCTTGAGGTTAAAAAATGCGTTTAGTCGGGTACACTATCGGAAATACGAGATGAGAATGACGAATGAAAAAGAAAACATCGCTCAGCGAGGAGGATCAGGCGCTCTTCCGCCAGCTAATGACCGGGACGCGGAAAATCGCGCAGGACACCATCGTCCATCGCCCGCTGCGTAAAAAAATCAGCGAAGTTCCGGTCAAACGGCTGCTGCAGGAGCAGGCCGATAATAGCCACTACTTTTCAGACGAGTTTCAGCCGCTGCTTAATACCCAGGGCGCGGTGAAATACGTGCGCGAGGACGTCAGCCATTTCGAACTGAAAAAGTTACGCCGGGGAGATTATTCGCCGGAGCTGTTTCTGGATCTGCACGGCTTAACGCAAATGCAGGCGAAACAGGAGCTGGGGGCGTTGATTGCCGCCTGTCGCCGCGAACATGTTTTTTGCGCCTGCGTGATGCATGGCCACGGGAAACATATCCTCAAGCAACAGACGCCGCTGTGGCTGGCTCAGCACCCACACGTAATGGCGTTTCATCAGGCACCGAAAGAGTACGGCGGAGATGCCGCCTTGCTGGTATTGATTGAAGTTGAGGAGTGGCAGCCGCCAGAGTTGCCCTGACAGAAGGGCGGGAAAGATATAGCACCCCGCCCTGTCACACGTCACGTCAGATCGCTTTTGCCATCTTCAGGTTGCACGGGCTCATTTGCCAGTTGAAGACCCCTTTGCCGGTTTCGTCGAGGGTGACGTTGGCAATCGCGGAAGTGGTGAACATAGGCGGCGTTTCGCCCGGGCACAGCTCAGATACCAGATAGCCGACCAGCGGCAGGTGGGAAATGACCAGTGCGGAAGCGACACCTTCATTGCACAGCGCCTGAAGATAAGCGCTGACAAGGCCGACATCACCGCATGGTGTCAGTTCGGGGAGAACATCCACACTGGACGGCAGGTTCATACACTCCCCTACCACATCCAGCGTCTGTTCTGCACGCAGGAACGGACTCACAAGAACGCGTTCAATGTCCACTTTTTGACCTTTAAGCCAGGTTGCCATCAGACGGGATTCGTCGCAGCCACAGACGGTTAAAGGACGTACTGAGTCACTGGCGGCATCGAGTGCCGCGTCGCCGTGACGCATGATGAAAACTTGCATATTGCACCGCTTTTGTTAACCAGAATCACCGGCGTTAACTACCCGCGATAAATGCTAAGAGGTAGAAAACCCGATGGCCGGGCATTGTGCCTGATCCATTCGATGAATGAAACGCTGTTTTTTACCTCAATGGCGTAAGTATAGTCAATCTCTGTTTACAAAATCGCCAGAACAGGTTCATTCACCTCAGGATTTACCCTTCTTTGACTTCAGTTTACGAAATCAGTTTCCCGTGCAGGCCAAAATGTCTGGCCCCGTTCCGCCATCTGCAATAATTCGTCACACGGTGTAAACCGTGGGCCATATTGCGAGGCCAGACGTTGCAAAATGGCAACCACTTCACCCGCGCCGAGTGTATCCATGTAGCGGAACGGGCCGCCAAGGAACGGCGGAAAACCAATACCAAATACCGCGCCGATGTCGCCATCGCGTGCGCTCTTGATCACCTGCTCACCAAAGCAGCGCGCCGCTTCATTGAGCATCATCATCACGCAACGTTCAGCGCACTGAACGGCAGACAGTTTTCCCTGACCGGTGGTCGAAATAAGCCCATAAACCGAAGGGTCGACCTGTTTCTTGCTTTTACGCCCTTTCGCGCCGTAAAGATAGAAACCGCGTTCATTTTTTCTGCCTTTGCGATCGTCCTTCAAAATTGCAGAAACAATGTTTGCAGGCGGGCTAAAACGATCGCCATAAGCTGCCTCCAGCACAGGTATAATTTTAGTGCCGGTGTCTATTCCCACCTCATCCAAAAGTTGGATTGGGCCAACGGGGAAACCAAACTTTACCAGCGCCTCGTCGACGTGCTCGATCTTCTCGCCTTCCGTCAGCAGCCGCATGGCTTCATTAATATAGGGCGCCAGAATACGGTTGACGTAGAAGCCGGCTTTATCTGCGACCACGATCGGCGTTTTACCCTGCTTCTTCGCAAGTTTGACTACCGTGGCGATGGTTTGCGGACTAGTAGTCTCGTGTGGAATAACTTCCACCAGCGGCATTTTTTCTACCGGGCTAAAGAAGTGCAGCCCGATCACCTGCTCCGGACGAGCGGCTTTCGCCGCGATATCGCCAATCGGTAATGACGACGTGTTGGAGGCAAAAATGGTATGCGGGGCGCAATGCTGCTCAATGTCTGCCACCATCTGCTGCTTAAGGGCCAGATCCTCAAACACGGCTTCAATCACCAGATCGCGGTGCACAAAACCGCTGTAATCCGTCGTACCGGAGATCATTGCCAGGGTTTTATCACGCTCGCTTGCCTTGATATGGCGGCGTTTGACCTTTTGATCAAGGTTCTGCCAGCTGTACTGCAGCGCGTGGTTGATTCCCTTAGGGTTAATGTCTTTGATGCGTACCGGCAATTTGCCTTTGCTGGCGGTAACAAAAGCGATACCGCCGCCCATGAGCCCCCCACCCAGTACGCCAATGGCACGCAGAGGCGCAGGCTCCGCCTTGCTGCCGGGATCTTTTTTGACGTCAGTGCTGGCGAAGAAGATGCTGCGCAATGCCTGTGACTGCGGCGTCATCGCCAGTTCGCCAAAGGCTTTGGCCTCCGCGGCATAGCCGCTGCTGCTGCCCTGCGACAGCCCGGTTTCGATCACGTCGAGGATCCGCTTTGCCGCCGGGTAATTGCCTTTGGTTTTTTGTTCGGTCTTTTTGCCCACCATATTGAACAGGAGCGTTCTCCCCAGCGGACCGGCCAGCACGCGCTCGCGAACCGGCAGAGGACGTTTTGCCTGACGCCCTTTCAGCGCAAGCTCAACGGCGGCCTCCAGCAAAATGGACTGCGGCACGACGTCATCGACCAGACCGGCTTTCAGCGCCTGACGGGCACGCAGCTGTTTACCGGTTAAGATCATCTCCAGCGCCGTGCTGACGCCCACCAGCCGCGGCAGACGCTGCGTTCCGCCAGAACCTGGCAGCAGGCCCAGCTGCACTTCCGGCAGGCCCAGAATGGTTTTCGCATCGTCAGTACAGATGCGGCTGTGGCAGGCCAGCGCCAGCTCCAGCCCACCGCCCAGACACGCACCGTGGATCGCTGCGATGACCGGGATTGGGAGACTGTTGATCTCCGACATCACCTGCTGGCCCTGACGCGCCAGCTCTTCGGCTTCCAGCGCGCTTTGCGCCCGGGCAATCATGTTGATATCCGCCCCGGCGATAAAGTTGTCGGGTTTGGCAGAGATAAACACCAGGCCGCGAATGGCTTTGTTCTCGCGGATCTGCTTTAGCATCGCGCGCACCTGAACGCCAAATTCGGCCTTCAGGGTATTCATCTTTTCATCAGGCACATCAATAGTGATAACGGCCACGTTATCGAGGCGAACCGTCA
Organism: Enterobacter sp. fkY84-1; assembly: GCF_052974705.1. Taxonomy (NCBI): domain Bacteria; kingdom Pseudomonadati; phylum Pseudomonadota; class Gammaproteobacteria; order Enterobacterales; family Enterobacteriaceae; genus Enterobacter; species Enterobacter sp. fkY84-1. The sequence continues at coordinate 3,335,586 of NZ_CP169393.1, forward strand.
GATTAAATGCAGATGGCATATCCATTATTCAGCCTCCAGAACCATTGCTGCGCCAAGGCCGCCCGCCGCACAGGCGGTAACAAGGCCAAACCCACCGCCACGGCGACGGAGTTCATGTAATGTTTGCGTGATCATCCTCGCCCCTGTAGCGGCAAACGGATGACCGTAGGCGATAGAGCCACCCAGCACGTTGAATTTACTCTGATCCACTTCACCCGTGGCATGCGCGCGGCCCAGCACATCACGTGCGAAACGCTCGCTTGCCAGCAGCTGGACGTTTGCCAGGGTTTGCGCGGCAAACGCTTCGTGCATATCAATCAGGGTTAAATCAGCCAGCGTCAGCCCCGCGCGATCCAGCGCCAGCGGCGTGGACCATGCCGGACCCAACAGCATGTCCTGCCAGACGTCAATGGCGGTGAAGGCGTAGCTGCGTAAATAGCCCAGGGGAGTAATGCCCAGCTCTTTTGCACGGGATTCGGTCATCAGGATCACGGCGGCAGCCCCGTCCGTCAGCGGCGTACTGTTCGCCGCCGTCACGGTGCCGTGCTTGCGGTCAAACGCCGGGCGCAGTTTGGCGTAATCCGCCAGCGTTGACGTGCCACGAATATTGTTATCTTCCGCAAGCGGTTCGCGATAGGGCGGAATATAGGCGGTCAAGACCTCATCGGTCAGCTTGCCTTCCGACCAGGCTTTTGCCGCAAGCTGATGTGAACGATGCGCCAGCGCATCCTGCTGTTCACGAGTAATGCCGTAGGTTTTGGCCATCTGCTCGGCGGTGTCGCCCATGCGCAGGCCGGTGGAGTATTCCGCGACGGCAGGAGGTACAGGCATCAGGTCGCGCAGACGTAAACGCGAGAAGAGTTTGAGTTTCTGACCCGTCGTACGGGCTTTGTTGGCATCCACCAGGATGCGCGCCAGCTTTTTACTGACCCCAATTGGCAGTACCGAAGAGGAGTCCGCTCCCCCCGCTATCCCGGCGCGAATGGTGCCCGCCATCAGGCTTTCGGCGACGTTAGCCACGGCCTGGAAGCTGGTTGCGCAGGCGCGGCTGACGCTGTAGGCATCGGTATGAACATTCATCCCGGTACCGAGGACGATTTCCCGCGCAATGTTGGGGGCTTCAGGCATCTGCACGACCTGGCCGAAGACCAGCTGTTCGATGACCTCCGGCGGAATTTCGCTGCGAGCCAGCATCTCCCCCACTACCATTTTCCCCAGGTCGACGGCCGGTATGCCATGAAACGCCGTTGCCTGACGCGCAAATGGCGTGCGCAATCCACTGACTATGGCAATGCGATCGCCCTGACGGGTAATAAGCGGTAATGCCTGACTCATAACACTCCCCTGTAAAAAAATATTCGCAAACACTAAGTGGTCTGACCTGATAATAGTCTTAACCATTTTTTTACATTCAGCCAATCGGGGAAACGAAAAAGTGCGAGCTAAAACACAGAGAAGAAAAAGAAAATGCCCCTGTATGGCAGGGGCATTTGTGCGGTATGTTGCCGGGTACGCAAGGTAAAAGCAAAACGGTAACCCGTAGGTTACCGTTTTTAATGCTTGCGCCCTCTCCCGTGGGAGAGGGTCGGGGTGAGGGCATCAGGCCGCAGGAATTAACGCAGACCCAGCTGGAAAATCAGCGTTTCAGCTTCGCAGGCAAAAACAAAGTCGATATCCAGCTTCACGCCGCCTTCCACTTCGGTAAAGGTCGACTTGATTTCACACGGCTCGGATTCAACATCACGCGCACGCTTGCTCAGCGCGGCCAGGGTCTCTTCCGCTTCGGCGCGGTTGGTGAACACACGGCTGTAAGACGCGGTGCAATCGGAGTTGTCCATGATGGTGCCAACATCCATACAGCAGCAAACCGGGGTTTCATCAGCACTGCATTTACTCATAGCTCAATTTCCTCTGTATTCGCGCAGCGCGCGAGATAAACACGATGCTGCTATTTTACGCCCCGGCGCGGGCTCTCTCCAGCCGTTAATGGCGCAAAATCGGATAAGTGACCAATATCACACTAAAAAATGATCTAAAACAAAAACCACCCTTTTGGGTGAGTCGCGATGGTCACAATTTTGCCAACCAGATCTCGTTTCACGAAACATGTTTGAAAATATTAATAAACAAACTTGCAACATTCAGGCTGGTCGGACCTATACTCTGGCCACTGGTCTGATTTGTCTGTCATACCTCAGACCCTACACTTCGCGCTCCTGTTACGGTATGTAACAATTATTGAATAAAAATAACTCAATGAGGTTATGGTCATGAGCCAGAAAACCCTGTTCAACAAGACTGCGCTGGCAGTCGCAGTGGCACTCGTCTCCACTTCCGCATGGTCAGCGGGCTTTCAGTTAAACGAATTTTCTTCCTCTGGCCTTGGCCGCGCGTATTCAGGGGAAGGCGCTATTGCTGATGATGCGGGTAACGCAAGTCGTAACCCCGCATTGATCATGATGTTTGATCGTCCGACTTTCTCTGCCGGTGCGGTTTATATCGATCCTGATGTCAACATTTCTGGCAAGTCGCCTTACACGGGTGCGAGCCTTAAAGCGGACAATATTGCCCCAACAGCATGGGTCCCTAACCTGCACTTCGTTTCGCCTATCAATGAACAGTTTGGCTGGGGAGCATCCGTAACCTCTAACTACGGCCTTGCTACCGAGTTCAATAGCAACTACCCGGCTGGTGAATACGGCGGTAAAACAGACCTTACTACGCTGAACCTGAACCTGAGTGGTGCTTATCGCCTGAACGACAACTGGAGCTTTGGTCTGGGCTTTGATGCCGTCTACGCCGATGCCAAAATTGAACGTTACTCCGGGGAGCAAACTGCTCGCCTGCCAAAAAACAGCAATAAAATTGCCAGCCTTGAAGGTGATGAGTGGGGCTATGGCTGGAACGCCGGTATCCTGTACGAGCTGGACAAAAACAACCGTTGGGGCCTGACCTATCGCTCCGAAGTGAAAATTGACTTCGACGGCGATTACAAGAGCGGCATCCTGAAGCCTGTGAACAACGTGGTTCCTGGTGCGGGTACCACCATTCCTTGGGGAACGTCAAACCAGACCGTTCCAGGTTCGCTGTCACTGCATTTGCCAGAAATGTGGGAAGTCTCCGGTTATAACCGCGTTGCACCGCAATGGGCGATCCACTACAGCCTGGCCTATACCAGCTGGAGCCAGTTCCAGGAGCTGAAAGCGACCGGAAGCAATGGTCAAACGCTGTTCTATAAGGACGAAAGCTTCCACGACGCTTATCGTATTGCGTTGGGTACCACCTACTACTACGATAAAAACTGGACTTTCCGCTCCGGTATCGCATTTGACGACAGCCCGGTTCCGGCAGACAAGCGTTCCATTTCCATTCCGGATCAGGACCGCTTCTGGATAAGTGCAGGCGCGACTTATGCGTTCAACGAGAATGCATCTATCGATGCGGGCGTATCTTATATGCACGGTCAGAAAGTGACGTTCCAGGAAGGCCCTTACGAGTTTACCTCTGAAGGTAAAGCCTGGCTGTTCGGTACGAACTTCAACTACGCGTTCTAATCGCACAGGAATTGAAAAAGGTGAGCATTGCTCACCTTTTTTATTTACTCCGAATCGATATCTTTTAGTTCGTTCTCGATCGCCTTCGCGTTTGGATTCTCTTCCGGTTTCAGCTTACCGCCGTTAGCAATAAAGTCATGATTCTGGAAGTACGCTTCTCGCACCATAATATACGGGTCAGAAGACTGGCGCAGTAAGCCATCAGAGTCGAGCAGTTGCGCACGGGTTTCAATCCCTTCCACCGTCCATTTACCCACCGACAGCGGCCAGGTCAGCCACGACAGAACCGGATACAGCGTATCAACCATATCGCCGCCGTCATCACGAAGGGTGAAACTGCCGTAGAACGGTAATTGCATGTACGGACCGTACCCGACGCCATAATGTCCCATTGTGCTGCCGAAACGGTGCGGCTGCTCACGCTGCAGTTTCGGGTTCGCCATGCCTGCGACGTCAATAAAGCCGCCCATCCCCAGAATGGAGTTCAGGAAGAAGCGGGTAAAGTGCACCATCCCTTGATACGGGTCGCCCTGCAGGAAGTAGTTCACCATTACCGCAGGCTCTTCGAGATTGCTGGTAAAATTACTTAACCCGTTACGCGCGGGCTGGGGAACATAATCGCGCCATGCTACTGCCACCGGGCGAACCACATACGGGTCCAGCACGTTGTAGTTGAAGTTATACATGGAGCGGTTAAATCCTTCGAGAGGATCGGAGCGTCCCGTTTGCTCCCCGGAGCTGGCGCAGCCCACAAGCATCGTCGCGCCAAGCGCAAGCGCCGACAGCCGAAGTTTCATAAATATCTCCCTGTTCAGTATGGCTATCGTTGATTGCCATCCGTAACGGAGCCGTTGATGCTCCGTCTGTAAACGTGCAAGCGATTGTAACAGCACGTTTACCGATGTCTATGAGCACAATTACGGGCAGTAATCACCGTGACTCTGATCTCAGCATAGCCTGGCTTTTGGAATTCGTTTCGCTGGCAATTTTATAATGTCTTTGAAAGAGATGTATCACCTTTGTTGTCATTGCCGCCAATTTAAGAGCATCCCCACAGGCATCCCGATAAAAGCCGCTACGCTTAACAGAAAGATCAACCTCCGGGAGCAGATATGAAAGAAGTGGGCGAAGAAAAAATTGGCGAGAGCGATGAGGAACTTGAAATTGAAAGCGAGGAGAAAGCGCGTGGCGAGAAAATAGAAATTGATGAAGATCGCCTCCCTTCCCGCGCGATGGCCATCCATGAGCATATACGCCAGGACGGTGAAAAAGAGATGGAGCGCGATGCCATGGCCCTCTTCTGGTCAGCTATCGCCGCAGGGCTCTCAATGGGCGCGTCTCTGCTCGCCAAAGGGATATTTCATGTTCAGCTGGAAGGTGTGCCGGGCGGTTTTTTACTCGAGAATCTCGGCTATACCTTCGGCTTTGTGATTGTCATCATGGCCCGCCAGCAGCTGTTTACCGAAAACACGGTGACCGCCGTTCTGCCGGTGATGCAAAACCCTACCCTCGGCAACTTCGGTTTATTGATGCGTCTGTGGAGCGTCGTCCTGCTGGGTAATATCATCGGCACGGGCATCGCGGCCTGGGCGTTTGAGTACATGCCGATCTTTGATGAACCCACCCGGGATGCATTTGTAAAAATCGGCATGGATGTGATGAAAAACACCCCGATCGAAATGTTCTCTAATGCCATCATCTCCGGCTGGATCATCGCCACGATGGTCTGGATGTTTCCTTCAGCAGGGAGCGCAAAAATTGTCGTGATCATATTGATGACCTGGCTGATTGCGCTGGCTGACACCACGCATATTGTGGTCGGTACCGTAGAAATACTGTATCTGGTCTTTAACGGTACGCTTCACTGGAGCGACTTTTTCTGGCCGTTCGCCTTACCGACACTAGCAGGAAACATCTGCGGCGGAACGTTTATCTTCGCGCTGTTAAGCCATGCCCAGATCCGTAACGACATGTCGAACAAACGCAAAGCGGAGCTTAAAGCGCGGGAAAATGATGATAAATCGACAAAAAAAACGTCCTGAATGGTGACTCTTTGAGCAGTCAGGCGGCGATGCGCTTAACGCAAAGTGTAAATGACGCTATACTCGTGCCGCCTCGTCCCCTTAGTTAAATGGATATAACGAGCCCCTCCTAAGGGCTAGTTGCAGGTTCGATTCCTGCAGGGGACACTTTGACCTTCACGCGCATTCACCTGTCTATCGCCAGAATTCACTGAGCAGAAGAATCCTGTTTTATTTGAGCGTAACGCGCAGCAAGCTGTCTTAGGCGCAACTCCAACTGGGTCTTTTCGGCTTCAGGAAGCGCATCTCCGGCTGGATGCTGTGACAGGCGTCGGAGTTGTTCTTCAGCCGGTATTGTTTGGTTAAATGACTGTATAGTCGAAAAAATCACCGACTTAAGCTCACTCACCGTGATATATTTTCCTTTTTGCTCATCCAGACTGCTCAGCCGATGACTCAGTTGCTGAAGCTTCATCATTCCCTCATACCAACTGTTCATAGCGTCGACAGGCAACGCTGCCGCGTTAAATTTTTGCTGCCACTGCACGGCGAGCGGCTTCGCCTCCTCCGGCCGCACTGTCTGGAGTTGCGCTAACAACTGAAGGCTGTAGGAAATATTCCAGTCAGGAGGCAGCTTATCCAGTCGGGCAAGCTGCTGTTGCGTTTCAGTGATAAATGTGGACGGTAAAGTACCTTGCTGTGCTAACGCGTCTTGCTGAACAGGTGCAAGCACTTCAGGTAACGGCGCCAGCGAGGCAATAGCCTGAGTCGTTAAGGGATCGGGTCTGGACAGAAAGCCCCCTCCCCACGCCACGGCGACGCCGATCGCCAGCATAGAACACATCCCGGCGACAAAGGGTTTCCATGCTCTGGCAGCTCCGTGGGCTGTCCTACGATCCTCTGCATTTGGCTGATTTTCCGGCTGCACAACATAGACCCATTTCACTTCGCCAACCGATTCCGCCCTCTCCTGAGGTAAGTCACGACCGGGCAGCTTAATCGCATTCAAATCTGATGCGTCATTACGGATTTCCAGCCGTTCAGCATTCGAACGTACCAACGTTCGTAATGTATCGAACTGGCTAAGGTGCTTCAGTTCAAGGCGCTGGAGCACCGAACCCAGCCGGGTAAGCAACGCTTCAGCGCTATAAAGCTCACTGAGATGGCTGTTGTTGAGTGGAAGTATACGCATGCGCTGCTGCAGGCGCTGGCTCAAGCCGCTAAGAATTTCCATACGAGCATGTAATGTCTTCGGCCAGAAAACGTCCCACTGATGGCTAATCAGGGCCTCCAGAATCGCCAACCCTTCGTTCAGGCCAGCTAACCCCGACAGATGAGTCCGGGCAAAGGTGTACCAGGCTGCAGTCTGCAACTCCACACCGTTCTGTTCGAACAGAGAGAGACAGCGTCTTTCGACATATTGCCAGTTCACATCCGGGCGAGCAGGATGCGTCAGCTTGCTGAGTTCATCGCGGAGGGCGGCGTAATCTGGCAGCGTGCGCGGGTCACCGCCGGTTTTTAACGTTATATGTGTGGTCATCCTGGAGGGCCTGCATATCCGTTTCGGTTAATTTCGTTAGTTGATCTGTAGGGCTATTTGGCGATTTAAAATGCAATGACGCATTAAAGGAATGAATGTTATCGCTATGGCAGCAGCGCTAAAATCAGACCGAAAAACACACCTTCATCAAATAGTTGTCCGGATCGGGATGAGGTATCAGGGGGAGTAAAGATCCAGCCATTTGCGTTCCCCACCCGCATGAACAGGCGTCCTTGAGAAATCACCTTGTCCCCAGAACAGAAAGTCACCTCGACACAACCGGCGACGCCCTGTCCATACAGAAAGATCGGCATAAATTTTACTGCCCGGCTGTCATAACGCAGAACAATACCGGAAATCTCAAAAGCCCCGCCCTCCACCAGCAGATCCGGAACGGATACGGTCAGTGGCTCCACATTCAGTCCCGTATCCGTCAGCCACGCGTCCATTTGCTCCTGAAGCTGAGCCATCCGCTGGCGAAACTCTGCAATATCAGCCTGACTCTTGCTGATGGCAGGAACTGGTGCAGGTTGTCGTGCCTGCAACTTTTTCAGGAACTGTGATTTTACTGACATGATGTTATCAAACCTTATATACGGAGGGTCGTATCGAGATATTGTTGTTGCCTGAGATGCCTTAACAGGACCCGTCCTTCGGGCATAAACTCAGTCCCGTAGCGCACCAGACCAATCCCTTTAAGTTCTGCGTCAATGGCATAACGCAGTTCGCCGGGGACGTTCTGTTCCAGCAGGACAACGGTTATTTTTTTCAGGCGGGGTTCATACTTGAGCAGGACGGCAGATAATGTGCCCATCAGCTCATGGGCCGTTCCCGGCATGCCCTGCAGAATTTTGGTCATATCCGGCAGCCCGTAGTCTGGCAGGTGCGACAGCGTACCGGCACGACAGTTGAGAACGCGCTGCATGTTATCCAGCACCGAGAGGATGACCTGATTTTCTTCACTGACCTGACTAAGGTTGAGTCCGCCTGTAAAATTTCCCGTTAACATTTCATACAGCGAAGGCGCGTTATGTCCGTAGGGCATCAGTCTTCCTTAAGCGGCTGTAGCGTCAGAGAGTTATCACCTGCTTCCAGGATACGTGGTTTATCCGGATCCAGGTCACTGCGTTTGATAACCTGCTTCCAGGCGTTGTTGTCCATATCCGGATGGCGGAAGAGCCCTACCACCGCGACAAACTGCGCCTTTTCTTCCATTGGCATATCAAGGTTTGCATCGCCACCCGGTTTCACCACGACATCACGACTGGCCAGCATGTCGTCTTTCAGAATGGTGCTATCATCCTGAAGCAACTGCTGATACACCGTCTTATCAAAGGTTTTGCGGTCTTTGAGCTGATAAACCCTTATCACCACCGGCTGAGACAGCGAGTTACTTTCACGGGAGTCGGTGTTCAGCGCCTCACGTGCGGTGAAATCGAGGTGCAGCACCTTGATTTTTTTGTAGAACACGGCGTTAAACGCCGATTTAGTGCCATCGGTGACGCTCTGCGTCACCCCGCAGCCTGCCAGGCTGAATGTCAGCAGCGGTAGCAGCCAGCGCGAAGTCTTAATTGAATTTGTACGTAACACGTCGGTTTCCTTGTTGTGGTGTTGAGGGCTGCAGGCCGGTGTAATAGCCCAGTTCCGTCGTGAAGGTCTGCGGGATATCGTCCAGGAGATATTCGTCTTCCGCGCCCAGCACGCCATTCATCCCCAGCCAGAAGCGACCTTCACCGAGCGGCGGCGCAGCCAGCAGGCAGGTCCGGGTGGTCAGAGTAATTTTTGCCTTAAAACGCCACCCGAGATAAACCCGCAGCATCACCAGAAAGTCCTGATACAACAGACCGTCCGGTTTCCAGCCCTGCGCTTCCTGTTCGTTATCCGTCGTGAGCGCAATCTGCAGTTGACTGCTGGCATCCATCGCTTCGTCACCCAGAGGCGTATTGCCATCAAGCAGAAACGCTTCGTCACCGTAAAAACCCAGCGGCCTTTCAATCTCTACAGGCCGGAGACAATACGGACTCACCTGCACCGTCGTATCGGGGGCCAGCAGGCGCACCAGTGCCTGCATCCCTTCCTGAGTTTTGCCCGGCTGCTGCAGCACACCCAGTAGCGCCAGAAAGCGGGACACTGGCGTGGCTATATGGTTCGCGGTGCCTGGTATGCCCAGCCCCACCAGACCCAGCAGCGACTGCGAAATGGAGTCAGTTCCCCCTGGCTCAAACGTGGCCGGATACGAGTATTTACGCCAGACGCGGTAAAACTGCGTCAGGATGCGATGACTGAAAATATCCAGAAACCCCTGCAGCGCCTCATGTCCTTCCCGGCGCTGGGAAATGTCATCGAGATAGGCGGTCGGTAGAGGCGAATCAACACCGTACATCCCCATAAAGGTCGTGCGGATAAGCGGTGGCCTGCTGTCATCATCCTCGTCATACTCGACAGCCTTCAGTTCACTGGCCGGGAACCCCATCCCAGGATGCGGCGCAAAGCGTACCGGGTCATCCGCCGGATGGCTGGTAGAGCCCATCAGCGGCCTGTCCGGATGGCGCTTCTCCAGTAGCTGGCATAAACGATAAAAGTTGATGCGGTGAAGATCGGCCTCCAGCCGCGGGGTCAGCCGGGAATGCGGCGGTTGTGCTTCTCTTCCCATTCCAGGCGCTCTCCGGTCGGTTGCAGAATAATAATCAGGCGGTTAAACAGATAGATATCGGTGTACAGTGCAAAGAAGCGGCTCAGCATCTCGCCGAACAGACAGATATCGCCGCGCCCGGCAAAGCCGTTGCTCTCAAGCGTCACCTCAATCTGCACCCCGCGCACCAGATATCCCTGCTCAAAGCGTTCCGTTTCACTGTGCTTCACATCGATAATCGCCTCCAGACGACGGCGGTTCATCTCGCTGTCGGTCCACTCGTACAGCGCCAGCGTGCCGCGCAGCACGTCGGCATTGTCCATCATCGACAGGAAACCGCTGCCGAGATGGCTCAGCACACGCCAGTGAAAGCGATCCTGCGCCGGGGGATAACAAGGCAGCGTCGGCGCACACAGGTTACGCACGGCGATACTGGCTGAAGTGGTTTTCATCACTGTATCGAGCACGGTACTTTGCAACGCTCTGCGAGGTAGTTGGCCATTGGTGCCGGTTAGCGTCAGCGACAGACTTTCATCCTCCGGCACCGTGTGGTTATCAAACGCTTCCCCGCCGAGGATAAGCCAGGTGTTATGCAACCCCGACGGGCCACGGCGCACGCGGGTGTGGTAGTAATATTCCGGGGCTTCATGGCGCATCATTCCGCCCTTGTGGCGGAAGCTTGAAAATGGCACGTAGGTATGCTGGCTCGATGACATAACCGAATCCACCGCATATATCTCGGTATGGCCATCCTGCACGCGCATCGGGCGCAGCATGTATTCGGTCTGCAGGGAGTTTAGCGTCAGCGGGTCAGATTCCAGCGGGAACAGGTTAATCACCGGCACACAGTTCAGGCGCAGATGCTTTTCGGTAAAGCTGAAATCATGCTCCCAACGCTCTGCCAGCACCACCTCGATTTCAAACCAGGGGAGTTCAGCCGGAAAGAGTACGGTCTCCAGCCCACGCAGGCCGGTGAACATGAATTTCTCGCGGAAGGTGAAATACTCCAGCAGCAACTGGTAGCCGCTGAAACTGCTGTCTCCCTTCGGCCACAGCCTGTCATCATCACCAAACCCCAGTGCGGTGAAATACCCGTCCATCGGTCTTCTGTCCGTGTCACCCGGCATGCGCAGCCAGAGACGGGCCGTGTTCATGGTAAAGGCTTCATGCATGGCGCAGGCCAGCGGTGCGTCAGCATTGAAGTAAAATGGGATCTGGCTGAGATCGACACGGCTCCAGTCGGCAAGGAGGCTGCAGTTAAAACGCAGGCTGATGACCGAACGCCCGTCAGGGTCAGTCGACAGGCGGGCCTGCTCCAGCGCCAGCGGCTGAAGGGTCATCTCTCTGGTGGTGGTGTAGCGGCAGCGTGTTCCCTTCTCACCGATGGGCCGTGAGTTCACCTCGAAGCCTTTGACGATACGCATCGGCTCTTTCATCTCACGCCAGTCAGGGGTGAACTCCACCACCGACATCGACGGAATGGTGCGCAGGTAATGCGGCCACAACAGGCTAACCAGCCCTTCGGTCAGTTCCGGCAGATCGTCATCGAGCTTCTCGCGAAGCCGTCCCATCAGGAAGGCAAAGCCCTCAAACAGGCGCTCCACATACGGGTCGCGCGCGCCCGCTTTATCGAGATTGAGCATTGCCGCCTGCTCGGGGTGAGCACGGGCAAACTCTTCGCCGGCTTCCAGCAGATAGCGCATTTCAGCGTCGTAATAACGCAGGGTTAAGTCGTCCATAAAAAACCTGAATTTAGGAATGTTAAAGGTAGCCAGGCGTTTTTATCCGCAAAGCACCGCACTGCTTGCCGGGTCGAGCGCAATCAGACCGGCAAGAAGCTGGTCCATCTCAGGCTGAAGACGTGATTTATCGGTTTCACTGCGTGTAGCTTTCATGCGTAGCAGTCTGAGGCGACGGGATTTCACTTCAAATAACAGCGCCGGTGTCCACTGCGTGAGGGTGATTGACCGTGCGGCGCTATCGAGTTCACCCAGCAGATGCAGGGCCAGCTCATTTTTACCCTTTTGCTCGGCTATGCGGGCCATCAGCAGGCGCAGCAGCCATTTGTCTTTGGTAGAGTCGCAACTAGGACGGGTCTGGAGCCAGTGAAGTGTGGCATCCAGACCGTCAGTGTCCGCTTTCTCCAGCGCTTCCGGCTCGAGGAGCAGGATATCGTTATCTGTCTCACCAGCAGCACTGACCGGCTCATCCCGCCAGTTGGACAAATCGTCCAGCACGCTCTGATTTATCCAGTTGAGCGTGACCTCATCGGCAAACGGCGTTCCGTCATTAAAGGCCAGCGTTTCAAGCCCTGTGAGACGGCTCAGCAGCCCTTTCAGATCGGCGATGATGATATCGGCCAGCACATCGTGCCCCAATTTCACCAGAGCCTGGTGGATATACCATTGCAAATCCAGCCAGAGGTGATTAGCACCACGCGAGAAGCTGCTGTCCGCCTGCTCCAGTATCTCCAGCCAGCTCTGCTGCAGGTACAACCGTTTAAGCATTGCCCGCTGGTCAGCCCGCGGTGGTTCGATACGTGTTTTCCCTTCGGCATCCGGTGCAGGGATCGCTCTCAGCGTGTCATGGCGCAGGCTTTTCATCAGCCGGTGTGCGGCAAGCCAGCCATCAGGCTGCTCGCGCAGATATCCCGTCAGGGTACGGGCCTGGGCCAGCAAATCCTGACCGGAGGTGATGCGGTTCAGAACCGGCGCATCTGACTCGGTCGCATGCGTAAAGGGCTGTGACTGCGCCTTATTCCCTGCGTTCTGCGGTACCACGGCATCCACACCCCCGGCCTTCATCAGGCGAGACTCCAGCCCGCTGTACAGGGCATTCAGCTCTGGCCGCGATGCTTCCGGCTCGGTCTCCAGACGGGTACTGATGAGCAGCAAGGCCCCGGCGGTACGCTGTGCATCCTCGCGGATGACCTCCGGAAACAGTGACAGACTGTCCAGGACACGGCTACCGGCAAGCCATTCCAGTGCAGCCTTGCGGCTTCGGTCCCGCTGCGGGTGAAGCTGCATGCCGTAGCGCTGCAATAATCCGGCAAGCAGTTCAAGCCCTTCGGCAAAGCCGGCTTCGCCATCCTGGTGCAATCGCGCCCAGCAGTAATAGGTCGCAATACGGATGTCTTTGGCCGTGGTGGTCAGTAACTTTTCAGCAAGCGTGCATATCAGTTCGGTATCAATACCAGAGAGCTTATTAACCTCTTCGCGGATACGCTGAAAATCATCGTCATATCCCGGGTCTTCCCCGGTCGGACTGGCTACGCTTACCGGAGCAAGCCAGGGCTGCCAGTTATCCGTGCGCGTCTGCGCCTGTTCACGCAGCTGAGCATCGTCAGCCTGACAGGCGATAACCAAATTCTGCAATGTGCTCATTATTCGACGCCCTCCATGTCATTGTTTTCCGTATTAGCCATCAGCGCCTGAGCGGTGGCCGCGCTGTCGACACTGAATATGTGATCCGGCAGCGTGAAACCACGCAGATCCAACAGCGCCAGCGGGCCTTTTCCGAGCTGGGAGCGCAGCACCCACTGCAGGGTGCGACCATCCGGTGCGGTAAAGCTCATCATCCACTGGCTGCGGTCCAGCTGCTGACGCTTGCTCAAGTCCAGCCAGCGGATAAAGCCCCAGGTCCCGCTGTAATCCCCGAACAGACGCGCACTGGCGTTGACCGTGGTCCATGTCAGCATCGTTCCCGGCTTGTAAGTCTCTCCCGGCCAGCGGAAGCTTTGCCAGTCGGCCATCTGGTTGAAGTAGTGCAGCTTTTGTCCATCAATGGTTAGCTGCGTCTCCACCACCTGTGGCACAGGACGCGCCTGCAGCTCAAAGCTGATGCCCTGACTGCCATCGGTGAACAGGATGTCTGACAGCTGGCTCAGCTGGTTAATGGCCCGCAGGAAGGCCGGGTTAAAATTCAGTCCCTGGCTGTTGACCTTATCCGGTACCCACTGGCTACCCTCTTTGTGTAGCACACCATTGAGCTCTGTCGACAAGAAGCGTTCTATCCGTCCACTGTCCTTACGCACAAATTCAGCCAGCATCGGTAAAGAGGCATCGCTTTTGCTGGCAGCAAACGGGAAACGACCGTCAAAGGCAGTCTGCCAGTTCGCGACAACCGAGCGGCTCCATTTGTCATTCAGACTGGCTGCCGACGGCTGAAGTACGGTCTCCCAGGCCTGGGTCAGCGGCTGCACAAACATTGTGCTGCCAAATCCGCTCCACTCCTCGCCAAGACTTGCCGAAATCAGGCTGCCGTATTGCTGAGTGTCGGTGAGGTCCACGCTTTTGCCCTGGAATACGGTCTGCGCCAGGGTCTGCATCATTGCCTGTGGGTCAGAAGCGCTGGCCACCTGCTGCAGTCGCAGACGCACGCGAGTGATACGGGTCAGATACGTCTGCAGACTCAGGGAGTTGTCCGCCGACATGACATTACCACCTTTGTTTTTACCCAGAAGCTGCAGCAGCGGGCCAAAGGTATCGTCCAGCGGCCCCTGCGGCCCTGACGCAGACTGATCAATGGCAGGTTTATCTTTTCCACCGACGAGATCTTTAGCCGATTTGATGAGGGAGTCCGAAAGACCTTCGCTTTGCTGGCCTGTCTGTCCCTGCCAGGCGAGGGTATTCATCAGGGCAATCAGTGGCGACTGGCGGACATCGCTCATCAGCGTCAACTGGTCGGTAACGTCCGCAATATTGTTTGCCGGGTTCCAGTGCAGGCTGTTGAGGAAATTCAACCAGCTGCCGGCAAAGTCAATGAAATAACGCTCTGTCAGGCGTGCTTTGAGCGCTTCCGGCGACAGATCCGCCGATACGGCTTTACGGGAATCACTCAGCACCCAGTCAATTTCATCCCGGCGGGAATTTGCAGCCTTTTCGATAGCCTGCTGAATACCACCTTCCCAGGCCTGGCGGGTGAACATGCCCGGCACGACCTCCTCGGTAGTAAAAAGTCGACGCGCATCGGTACCGCTGGTCATGTCCTCCAGGGAGACATCGGCGAAGTTACGACGCACTGACTTGAGCATGTTTTCATACAGTGTGCTTTCAGCGTTACGACGCCCAATTTGCTGCAGCAGCAGCTGGCGACTCTGGCTGACCAGCTGCGCATCCGGTGTGATTTTCCATTGTGGCTGCTTAGGCAGTTCGGTGATGTAGAAGGCCCACAAATCCGGCGCCAGGCTTTGCCACAGACCGGTAGAAATACCCATTCGTGTCGGCTGCACGGTTTTCAGGGTCTGCGCATAAAACGCGCCGTCGACTTTATCCGGACGAGACATCATCAGCCAGGCTTTAAGCTGGTCATAACCCGGCTTCGCCAGCTGTGCACGCTGGTCGCTGTTGGGGGCAGAGTTTGCCAATGCGCTGAGTTTTTGTGTCAGCGCCTGATTCGCCGGGTCGCGTATCAGGCGGTTGTTTGCCACGCCGTACCAGGGCAGCAACGCATCGAGCAGCTGCTGGTTATGGTCCAGACCGAAGCGCTGGTACCAGGGCGCTCCTTCCTGAATACGGTGCTGCAGGCGGCCAGCGTCATTACGCAGGGTATGCAGAGCCGTGAGCTGGTAATCCGATACGGAAGGATGCTCCACCAGCGCATGCGCCTGCTCGGCAACAGAGATTATCTGCATGCGGTTGACCGCGAACGACAGCAGTGTACCCGCTCCCCAGATACCAATAATGGTCATCAGTGTCCAGGCAAGGGTCTGCTCCCAGGCCATACCGACACGGCGGCCACGCACACGGATGCAGTCATCAACGATACCCTGCCATGTTGCGGGCAGAGCAAGGGCATGGCGTTGTGATTCGGGGATATATTTCTCAGGTTCGGCTGTCCCCTCAGTAGTATGAACAGGGTAACTGTCCGGCAGGCTGAACATCAGACCACGCAACGGAACACGCTGCTGAGAGGCAGCCAACCATGGCACCAGTTGTTGAGTCCAGCGGACGATACCGCCGTCTTTGAGGTACTGGCCCAGACGCAGCAGGAAATCGTGGCCGTTGTTCTCAGCGACCTGACTTACCCCCTGTATCCGCAATGCAGGCAGCATCAGCTCAAGCTGACGGCTAATATCGTCAGCTTTGGCATGCAGCGGGAAACGGGCTCCTACCGCCTGTTCAGTACGTTTTGCCTGCGACCATTTGCTGTCACACAGTTGCCACAGCCAGACCGGCGCTGAATAACGGAGCAATTCGCTGATTTTTTCCAGGCCACGTAAATCGTTGTCGCTAATCTGAGGGGTGAGATTAAGCGACTGCGGTACGACGCGAATTATTCCGTCCAGAGGACGACCGCGACGCAGTTTACGCAGCGCGGTATATTTCTCCCGGCCAGGCTCTAATGCCAGGCTCCCGCCGTAAATCAGCACGGTGCGGTTGCCTTCAAGCCACTGGCTTTCCTGCAGGCCAGGTACCAATTGCTCTATAGCGGCTTCATTGCCAGTGACGAGCAGCAGGTGGACTTTGCGTCGCCAAAGGACGCCATAACGAAGATTAAGATGCTGTTTTAAATCGGTATAATCTCTGATGGTTGTGCTCACATCAGGAGTTGTTTTAGTTTCAGCACTTGAGGGTTCCGGTGGTAAATAAATGAGTTGTTTTTTTCTTTGCTCCCAGCGCCAATAAAAAGGAGAGCAAATAGTGCCTAAGAATAAAAAACTAAATACACCACCCCACACCGACCAAATTTGGCGATATGTCAGTCCATATTTAAGCAAGGCATCTTGATTAATAAATAGTAAAAACGCAGTTATACCCGCAAGGCCAACAATTAAAACAAGATAGCCCCAAAATCCATAACGTGCTGACTGTAATTCCTTTTCCTGGGTCATAAATAAAGTTTCCGAGTAATAAAACAAAGCAGTCTGGACTGAGGTGATGCCTGAATAATTAATAATTGGTTAGCTTCAGTCTTTTGAGCCGCGTCAACCAACAATGCGAGTGAAGCAGGGAATACCATTTCACCAGGGGGACCAAAAGAAAAATCAATCAAATTAAAAGGATGTTTCTCTGGAAGTTTCCACTGACATCGATCTGCATACTGAATCAGTTTTGAATTAATATCAGCAGGAATACCAGAAAGCCAGACATGGCGTAAATCACGCTTGTCAATTCGATTGTATTCAAAAAGCATATCTAAATCTTTTTCAATATTCTCATAATCCACAGGCATAACACGGCCTAATCCGGCAAGTACCGGTACAGCATGTTGTCTGGAAAAAGTTGAGGATGATAAAAGCTGGGCAGAGACCATTTCGCTGAATTGTTTCGATACACCTGCCAACCAGCATTGGAAACTAAGAACTAATATCAAACCATCAAAATTAACGTTATCGTGGAATTTTCCAATACACTCAACGGAACAATTTACTTCAGGAAGCAGTTCCCATTGAGACAGAATAATCTGGCATACGTTCTTTTTGTCCCAACCAGAGGGTTGCAATACATAAATAGTATGCAAAAATTTCCGATAACCAGGATACTGTTGCTCAAGCTGTTTGTCGATCATATCAGACAAAACACGAAGGGAGCCCCAGGAATGTGACAACGACCTGACTTTATCTGGATATGCTGGAATATCAGACAGAGGTCCAAGAAAACTCGCGGCCCCGTTTTCCTCAGGAGTAAAGATAACATTACCAACCACTGACAACTGCTGTCGGCTCCAGTGCTGCCATAAAGCCTTAGTTCTATCAGTTTCTTCTTTCCAGGCAGAAAGAGCGCTCCTTGACTGCTCATAACGGTTTAGCGCTGCGCCAAAAATACATAACCATATGAAAAATGCCGGAAGTAGCAGGAAAAATACTATTTTAGTATATGCCTCCGTTCCCCACAAAGAAAAACCAAAAACAGAACAAACCATTAAAATAGAAATAAGAACAATCCCCCATCGCTTGTATGACAAGCTGGCAATTGTACTTTTTTCGGGTACTTTGGGGATAGGCCACATAATATTAAGACTCAATAGTATTTTCGATGTGAGAACTAATGACTTTGCATCCACAGGAACAGGCGCAGTTATTAACAACAACGTTCACCCCATTTTCTGACGCTCCGGGATCACCTTCTTTTATCGGATTAACTCCGTGTTCTGGACATGAAACCAAATCACCGACCAAGGCAACCTGAATACCATTGATAAACATCGTCGACGACGCGGTAATCACCTTTCCACCATGGGTGGTATCATCACCCAGGCAAACAATTCCAGGCATATCTTCCTCTTTTTAAAAGTTAATTCACGACAATATAATAGTTTGCGACCAAGACAGCGCCCCACTTAATTATTATCGATAAAATTTTAATTTTCGCTGTATGAAAATATATACTCAAAACGCGCCGGGGCGCACGCGTACGCTACGGCTGATCGTATCCCAGAAGGCGATAATTTCCCCCTTACTGTAGGAAGTTGGCGGCATGCGTTGATTATCAAGGGTTAGTATAAAACCCGGAGTCTTATAACTGGCCGTCATTTCATTAATATACATTTCAAAATTATATCGTGGTTCATCGTTGTCTTCCTGCAAGCCCGTTGCCAGAAACTCCTGGGCCTGCAGCCCGTTAACACTAAAGGCCCCTTTTCTTTCTATGCCTCCCCGTGAACGGGAAATATTGCTTGTTATTTCTCCCATTCTGTCCAGCATCGTGTTTTCTTCACGCGTAAAGTTATCAGTGGAAAGCGCAACGCGTATATTGTTGAAAGTACTACTGATGAGCCCTATGTTAATATCCTCCTGATCCCTTGCCGTCGGGTCGGTGGCAATAAACGCATGGGTGATACAGGAACCTGGTTTCGTCGGAATGAAGTCATTATCCCTGCCGCTAATTCTTGTCATCAGCGACTGCATCTGGCTGACATCACTTGTGACATAATTTTGAATTGGATCGCCATTTCGTTGTCTTTCATAACGTGAAGCTGAATCATTGACCGTTTGCTTCTGAAACTTGATAACCACACCATTGCTATAAATATATCCTTCCAGAATCCGCATTGCGTCCGCGGCACCTCCGTTTTCATTCCGTTCAAAAATAACACCATCCATACCAGTGGGTAACGGCCAGACTTTTTTTAAAAACGGCATATCCTGTGCGTCTATGGTTTTACTGTTTTGTAGCGCCTTTTCACGTAATGCTATTAACTGCACAAAACCTGGGTGGTACATTTTCTTTGTCGCCAGATAGGTTTTATACATATCCTCAGGCCGGGAAATCACCGCCGCCCAGATATTGTTATCCAGCGGTGCAGCGTCATTATAAGCCGTAAAGGATGATGGCAGGTCGAGCATATAGCGCCCGACGCAGTAAGGTTTCATTTCAGCGTTTATTTTGTTCATGGTTACCTGCTGTGATGACGTCAGTGTCTGCGGTGATGGATTGTAAGGGCGAAAATACTGATATACCCCGAATCCCAGTGCGAACAAAACAGCAAAAATAATGACTTTCCGTTTTATTTTATCCATTGTATAGCCTCCCTGTTATTTATCCGTGATCCTTTCCGGCTGGTCAAAACGCGCCGGGGCGCACACGTACACTACGGCTGATCGTATCCCAGAAGGCAATAATTTCCTCCTTGCTGTAGGAGGTTGGCGGCATGCGTTGATTATCAAGAGTGAGTATAAAACTCGGAGTCTTATAACTGGCCGTCATTTCATTAATATACATTTCAAAATTATATCGTGATTCATCGTTGTCTTCCTGCAAGCCCGTTGCCAGAAACTCCTGGGCCTGCAGTCCGTTAACACTAAAGGCCCCTTTTCTTTCTATGCCTCCCCGTGAACGGGAAATATTGCTTGTTATTTCTCCCATTCTTTCCAGCACCGTGTTTTCTTCACACGTAAAATTATCAGTGGAAAGCGCAACGCGTATATTGTTGAAAGTAGCACTAATGAGCCCTATGTTAATATCCTCCTGTTCCCTTGCCGTCGGGTCGGTGGCAATAAACGCATGGGTGATACAGGAACCTGGTTTTGTTGGAATAACGTCATTATCCCTGCCGCTAATTCTCGCCATCAGCGACTGCATCTGGCTGATATCATTTGCGACATAGTTTCTGGCTGGGCGCCCTCTTCGTTGCTCATTATATATAGAGCTCGAATCATTAATGGTTTGCTTCTGAAATTTAATAACTACGCCATTAGTATATAAATAGCCTTCCAGTGTTCGAATAAAATCTGCAGTACCCCCATTATCATTCCGTTCAAAAATAACACCATCCATACCGTCCGGCAACGACCAGACTTTTTTTAAAAAAGGCATATACTGAGTGTCAATTGTTTTAGTTTCTCGCAGAGCATTTTCGCGTAATGCGATTAACTGCTTAAAACCCGGATGGTACATTTTCTTTGTCGCCAGGTAGGTTTTATACGTATCCTCGGGTCTTGAAATCACCGCAGCCCAGATATTTTTATCCAGCGGCGCAGAGTCATTATAAGCCGTGAAGGACGATGGTAAGTCGAGTACATAGCGCCCGACGCAGTAAGGTTTCATTTCAGCGTTTATCTTGTTCATGGCTACCTGCTTTGATGACGTCAGTGTCTGCGGTGATGGATTGTAAGGGCGAAAATACTGATACAACCCATATCCCGCTACGATGAAGGCGACCAGGATCATTGCTTTTTGTTTTATCTTATTCATGGTAAGCAAGCCCTGTATTTTTTACCTGCTGTGCAATTTTTATAATTGAGCGAAGAGTAAACCAGCGCGCATCCATGGTGTTGTCAGGTTTGTACGCCCCCTCGTGGTCAACGCCCACACCGAACTGGGCCTTTAACTTCGGAGAATTAATCACTGCCGCTCTGACCGGTACAGTGCCGTCACCGTCTTCCACAGGAGGTAATAATTCATATTTGCGGGTAACATAACCCTGGTCAGGTGTTTCCAGTGTTGCATAGCGGATGGTCTGGTTAAATTTGTCTGCCGGGTAGAAAACTTCCCCCTGTTCGCTGACCTGAGAGCGGTAAGCTTCTGGGGTATGTTTTCCACTTACGTCCTTCCAGTGCAGTTCTGCATAAGAGGGGTAATTCTTCCCATCATTTCCATAAAAGGCATAGGTATGTTCATGGTAATGCCCATTAAGCCCCTCTATAAATATTTTGACTTTACCATCAATAATATCTACATAAGATTGCCAATCTTTTTCCAACTGGAGCTTATCCATCTTTTTGTTATCCGGATTAATAAAGCGCTCCTCACATAGCCCCCACCACGCCGATCGCTCAGTGTAGATATCTTTGTAGGGGTCTGTCTGAGGCAAAGGCTGTTGAAGTCCCTCGACGTGAAACCAGCCCATACCGTATCCTTTGCCAGGCAGGAGCTGTAAAGGGCCCGGCGATTGCGCCAGTACAGGGGTCATTTCAGCGCCACTGCTGCCAATCACTAAACCAACCGGCACTGCCTCTCCCGCTTTCATACGCTTATAGGCCATCGGGGCACCGCGGTCCGGCATCACCCCATGTACAATACCCAGAATATTTTTCTGTCCGAAATCTCCGTCCAACAATTCCGAATAGTAACGGGCAACCAGCCCTCCCATTGAGTGGGTCACCAGGATCACCTTTTCGCATTTGCGTCCGCTAGCTTTGTAATCGCCAATAATCTTTTCAATACGATCGGCTAGTGCTTGCGCAGAATCCATATTTGACTGTAGCCAGTTATAGCCCACTGCATGAACCGGAAAAAGGTACTGATAGCTAAGAGCCACTTCCTCAGTGGTAAGGGGACTCTCACCCGTTTCGGCTCCTAATGCTTTATCCAGCAGCCTCTCACGCAAGGTCAGGCAACCATTTTTGCTGGTCTTATTTGTTAACATTATCTGGTTATCGTTCAGCGCTTCCTGGAGCCAGGGGAGGAAAGTGCCATAGCTCATCGCCCCCACTTCTCCCCAACCTCTCTCCCTGCGCGATGAAAATAACAGCCGCTCTTCCGGACTTTCGGTCTCGATTTTCCCGCTGGGATCAACCACGGTTTTGGTAGGATCCAGTAATTTTTTTCTTTTCGCGGGCCCCCTTCCAATCCAGGGTAACATGCTTGTATTACCATTGACGGTCCAGACCGGTTTGCCATCATCTGGATTCATCAAATTACTCCCCATCACCCCCGGTAAAAATACAACCGGGATGACTCTGTCCGGCATCTTATAAAGTTTGAGCCATTGCTCCTTTTCTTTCGGCGTGGCAATGACCTTATAGAGTGGATGACCAAACTTGTCGTACCCCAGCAGGACACTATTGCTGTCAGTGGCTTCAATCATCGGTTAGTCCTCATCCTTCAGGTTTATTTGCATCAATGCAGGGTCCATCAGGTTTTGCTTTTCCCCACGGCCGGATGCCGAGGTCATTAACTCCTGCACGGTACCATCGCTGTGCGTCAGGCTGATTTTCTGACCCGCTACGGGTGTCTCAGAATAGGGCCACAGAACTTCAGGCCCCATTTCAAATTCGCTGCTCTCCCACTTCTGGGCCGCCTGACTAAAACTCTGTCCACCAAACTTCTGCCACACCGCCCCGCGCTCGATGATTTTGTCCGGCGCCGCACACTCCACCGTTCCGTCTGCTATCCGGATATATCCCCCGCCGCTCGTCAGAATGATTTCCTGCTTCGCGCTGATGATGAGTTTTCCCTCACTGCTGCTGATGCGGATATCCTTCAGCGCATCCAGCGTCATCTCATCCCCCTGCGCCTGGATCTCCACTTTCCCTTTGCCGGCAAACATTTTGATGCCCAGCTTTTGCGCATACAGACTTACCCGCTCCCCGGCCGCCACGGTGAATCTTTTCAGTGCGCTGAAATCCGTGTGCCCGCCGCTGGTGCTGATGATGTTGTCTCCCGCCGACTGCTGCAGGCTTTTCCCTGTCACCTGCGCTATTCCTTCCGGCGCCGAGACCAGCAGCGCCGCTTTCTTTAAATCCGTCAGCGCCTCTGACAGCAGCGCCTTCTGCGTCTGCACATCTGCCAGTTCAGCCCTCGCCGCCTCTGCCGCGCTGCGTAACGCTTCAGCCAGCGACCGCGCCTGCTCCAGCTGGCTCATCGCTGCCTGCATCTCCAGCACCTGACCCTGCGCCCTGGCCTGCCCGTCAGCACTGATAAAAATCCCCTTCTGCGCCCGTATCGCCCCCCAGCTGTCCGTCCTGAGCTCAAACCCCTCACCGCGCTGCTGTTTCTCACTGTCGACCAGGTGGCCGAGGTTCAGCTGGCTCTTCCCGCCGTACTCCGTGCTGACCTTGATGTGCTCTTTTCCGCGCTCGTCATCGAGGCGGATTTTGTTGTTCGCCGGGGTACGCAGGACGTTGCGTTTGTAGTTGCGGATGGTGACGTGGTCGCCGTGCGCCGAGTCGTGCAGCACGCCGGCAATGTACGGCCGGTCCGGGTTACCGTCCTCAAAGCCAATCGCCACTTCGGTGCCCGCCAGCAGCGGCAGGTGCAGGCCGTAGGTGTCGCCGGCGTACGGGCGCGACTGGCGTACCCACAGGCTCTCGAACCCGGTTTCCCAGTTATCACGGTCAAACAGCATGTTGACGCGGTAACGACCGTCTTTATCGATATGCCCGTAGGTGTCATTTTCGGTGGTGCTGGTGACGCGGGCCGGTAAGGTGCCAGCCATCACCGGGCGTGAGCCAGGTTCCGGGCGGAAACCAAAATCGGTGCTGTCCGGGATGCCGTCAAAATCAACCGCAAAGTCCTTATCACGGCGGGCATATGTGTGCATCGCCGTGATGACCACGCCCTGCGCAAACACGTCCGCCACTTCATACCCGCCGGTGACTTTCAGTACCTGACCCGGTGAGAGGGTCGGACAGCTGGTGATGCCCTGCGCCCGGGTCTGACCATTCAGGTAGCGTTCGTGACGAAGACGGGCATAAAACGCCCCGGACTCCGGGGCCGGATTACGGTCATAGGTGCTGCCCGGCGTCAGGTAGTTATCCGCCCAGTGATAGGCATCACCGTACGTGGTGACATCCCCGCGGGTCGCATCCACCAGGGTGTTCATGTCCTGCGTGGCCTGACGGTAGTTGTAGTCCCGGGTGCTGACCTGCTTCTGCACCACGTTGTGATGGCATTCCATTCCCCAGACTGAATCCACGCCTTTTGAATGCTGGCCCGATGGCGGTACCGACGGCAGTGTCAGACCTTTTTCATACCCCTGCTGGCTGTCGTAAAACTCCACCACGTCAATGTTGAGGCGCGTGTCGGTGGTGAAGCGAAACCAGATGCCGACCTCACCCAGCAGGCGGGTGATAAAGTGCAGGTCGTCCTCACCGTACTGCATCACCTGTTCACGGCGCGGGTATTCTTTTGACAGCGAGAACAGAAAATCCTGACCGCGCATACCGTGGCGCTCGCGCAGGATTTTTTCCACGATTTGCGGAACCGACATGTCCTGGTAAATGGCGTTCTGGTGCGAGCGGTCGAGCAGCGCCAGACGTGGCCGGAGCGTCAGGGCGTAGCGGGTTTCATCTTTTGACGTGCTGAGGCGTTCAAAACCGGTCACCACGCCCTGAAGGGTGCGCACGGCCTGCTGCACTTTAATGCCGTAACCCTGGTCTACCGGGGCCTGCAGCGTCAGCGAACCGGGCTTCATCAGCATCGCCTCTCTGGCGATAGCGTGGTCGCTGCTGGTGAATTCAATACGGTAGCGGAACGGCGTGCTCAGGGCTTCATCGCCTTCAAACGCCAGCACGTCGAGCGCGGACTCACAGCCTTTCACCGCCAGCAGGTGGTGGCTATGACTGTATCTTAATGGAGGAGTATTACTCATGCGTCCACTCCCTGTTTCACATCAAATTCCAGCCCGATCCCCTCTTCCTCACTCCAGCTAAAGCGTAATGACTGTGGTTTCATTTTTGCGGCCATGTGGGTCAGCAGTTGCTGACTCAGCACCGGCAGAATCTGCTGGTTGAGCAGGCTGTCGACGTTGCGCGCGCCGGTGTCCGGCAGCAGGCAGGCGGCGGTCAGCGCGTCATACAGGCTCTCATCAATATGCGTGCTCAGGCCGTAGTGTCGATGCAGGCGCTTGCTGACCTGTGATAGTTTCATTTCCACGATGGTACGCATGGCTGCTTCCGAGAGGGGGCGGTAAATCACGGTCTGGAAGCGGGCCAGCAGCGCCGGCTGGAAGTGATCGCGCAGTATCGGACGCAGCAGCTCGTGAAGATCGCCTTCGCTGGCCTCCGGCTGTTCGTCAAGCAGCTGCATCAGGTGGTCGCTGCCGAGATTCGAGGTCATCAGAATGACGGTGTTGCGGAAGTCGATTTCACGTCCTTCGCCGTCGCGCATAAAGCCGCGGTCAAAGACCTGATAGAACAGGTTCATCACGTCGCGGTGGGCTTTTTCGACTTCATCGAGCAAAACCACACTATACGGGCGCTTGCGCACGGCTTCGGTCAGGATCCCTCCCTGGCCATAACCGACGTAACCCGGAGGGGAGCCCTTCAGCTGGGAAACCGTATGCGGCTCCTGGTATTCGGAGAGGTTAATCGTAATGAGTGACTTCTCACCGCCGTACATGACATCGGCCAGCGCAAGCGCGGTTTCGGTTTTCCCCACCCCGCTCGGTCCCACCAGCAGAAACACGCCCTGCGGACCATTCTCGGAGGTGAGACCCGTTTTTGCCGCACGCAGACGCTGGGCGATGGCCTCGAGCGCCACATCCTGCCCGACGACACGTTTACCCATTTCATTTTCGAGGGTCAGCAGTTCGGTCTGCTCATCTTTCATCAGCGATGACAGCGGAACGCCTGTCCAGTCAGCAATCACGTTGGCAACGGTGCGTACATCTACATCCAGGGAGAGCAGCGGGTTGCTGTGCTGCATGCCGTTCAGTTCCTGCTGCAGCGCGCGCGTCTCGCTTTGACGGGAGAGGTCCTGGCGGCTTTCCAGCAGTTGTTCGGTGAGCTTCAGTTCCTGCCCGTACTGTGTTTCAAGCTCGTCGAGAGCAACGATAAGAGCGTTCTCTTCCTGCTCAATGACGGTCAGGCGTTCACCATGGCTCTGATTGCCGACAGCAATATCTTCCAGCAGCGCCTGCTTCTCCATTTCAAGAGAGGTAATCTGCGAGCGAATGCAGGTCAGCTGTTCCGGCACCGTGTCGAGGCTCATCCGGACGCGCGCTGCGGCGGTGTCGAGCAGATCAACCGCCTTGTCCGGCAACTGGCGGCCCGTCAGATAACGGCGAGAAAGCGTAACAGCAGCGCGCACCGCATCGTCGGTAATGTGCACGTTATGGTGCTCGGCGTAACGGGATTTCAAACCACGGAGCATCAGACAGGCGGTGTCGTCGTCAGGCTCATCGACTTTTACCATCTGGAAACGACGCTCCAGGGCCGCGTCGCGTTCGAAGTACTGCTTGTACTCGCTCCAGGTAGTGGCCGCAATGGTACGCAGTTCGCCACGCGCCAGCGCCGGTTTTAGCAGGTTCGCTGCATCGGCGCCTCCCGCCTGGTTGCCCGCGCCGATGATGGTATGCGCTTCATCAATAAATAGCAGGACCGGGGACGGGGATTGCTGCACCGCATCGATGACGTTTTTCAGCCGCTGTTCGAACTCGCCTTTCACGCCTGCACCGGCCTGCAGCAGGCCCAGGTCAAGGGTACGCAGAGTGACCGTTTTCAGTGATTCAGGCACATTACCCTCGGCAATACGCAATGCCAGACCTTCAACCAGTGCGGTTTTCCCCACGCCCGGCTCGCCGACCAGAATCGGATTGTTTTTGCGGCGACGAGAGAGGATATCCACCATCTGACGGATTTCTGTGTCACGGCCAAACACCGGATCGATCTTCCCTTCCTTCGCTTTGGCGGTGACATCGAGGGTGAATTTATCCAGCGTGTTCTGCAGCGCAGGGCTCAGTTCCCCCTCTTTCATTTCCGCACCAGCCGGACGCCCGACAAACTCCACCTCACCACCGTGGTTCTGTGTCAGCTCGGCTTCGCGCTGCATTTCCGGACGTTCATCCGATTGCGCATCCAGCAACGGTCGCAGGCGATCCAGCTGGCTCTGAGCAAGCGTTAACAACGGCCAAAGGCCGTCACAACGTGCCAGTTTTGGTTTTTCCACCAGGGCCATCAGCAGATGGATGCTGCGAATGTGCTCTTCGCCATTAAGTGAGGCAAGTAGCCAGGCTTGCTGCATCAGAGTCTGGATGTCATCAGAGAGCTGGGGCCGATGGCGCACGGAGCGAGGTTGTCTGTCGAGCCAGCCAAGCAAATCCTGCCAGATGCTATCCATATCCCATTCATAGCGACGCGCCAGCACCGTCAGGTCACCCTCCCCCTGCTCCAGCAGCTTCAGCAGCCAGTGCTCCGGCAGAATTTCGGCATGGGCACGGGTCTGACAGAGCGAAGCTGCGCCTTCCATCGCTCGGGCACAGTAAGGGTTCAGACGACGTAACAGGATGGCTGGATTTTCCATGAGATTCTCTCTTTGTCGGTTCCTGGACACGCTACCGCCCCTCGCTGTTCACCAAAGCGCATAAGGTCAGGCAGGCAGATTGTTTTTTCTTTGCTGAGTGCCCGCATCTCAGGCACTCAGCAAAAAACTGCGGACAGGAAAACCTGCCCGCATCAGGATTACGCCGTGGCGCGTTCGTTCCAGGAATCGGAATGAATGATGTTGCCGTCTTTGTAGGTCCAGGTGATTTTTTCGTAACGCAGTTCAACGCGTTCAAGGTGGTTGTGCTTCTCTTTAGAAGGATCCTTGATGTCATACATTTCAGGATTCACCTTCACTACCTTCACGTTTTCCAGTTTGGTGTTGAAGTACTCCACTTCCTGGCCCGCGTCGTTGATTTTGTACCACTTGAACTCAGCGGATTTCAGGGTCTGACCGGTGGTCACCGCCTTGTACAGGTACGGGCTGGAGGAATCGATTTCCTTCGTGAACAGGAACGGCGTGTGGATGCGGGTGCCAGTCAGCTTGCCGGTGTTGTTGTCGGTCGGGATGTACAGGTTATGCTCCTGTGCAACCACTTCGATGCTGCCTTCACGATCCTGAACGTCAACAGACCCTTTGATGTCCGCGCCGCCGTCGTCCTTCAGCCAAAGATAAACAGGAATTGCCATGTTAATTACTCCGTTTTATTTTCTGAGACGCCATCATCCTGCGATGGCGCCGGGTGTTTGCCGGGTATCTGACAGGCATTCGCCTGCGGTACCAGACTGATTTCGACACGGCGGTTGAGCGCACGCCCTTCCAGGGTGTCGTTGGTTGCGACAGGACGGCTTTCGCCATAGCCCTGCACCGCAAAACAGCTTTCGGGCACGTCGCCCGTGTCCCGCATCCAGTTGCGCACCGCTTCGGCGCGTTTCAGAGACAGCGTCTGGTTAAGTTGCGGATTGCCGGTGTTATCGGTATGCCCAGACACGACAATCAGCCAGCCCGGTTTCGCTTTGATGCCAACCAGTGAATTCACCAGCATCCTGGTGGAACCCGCTTTCAGCACGGACTTGCCGGAATCGAACAGCGACATGCTGTCGAGCCTCACTATTTTCGGTGCTGGTTTTGGGGTTGGCTGCGGTTTAGGAGGCGGCGGCATATACGAGCGGATCGCTTCCAGAAGGGGCATCCGCAGACGTTCCCCCTGATAAAGCCCGAGGCCCAGCCGGATCGGTACACCGTTACGTGCATAGTCATCCAGCAGCGCCGCATTCTCACGAAGGGCCGCAACGGCGCTAGCCTTCGGGCCGTAGTCATCCATGGAGAGACTGTCGTAACGGGCTATATCGAAGCTCACGCGATGCAGCAACTGGCGATTGTTCCAGCCACTGCTGAGCAGCGCGGCGATGGCCGCCAGGGTGAAAAGACCAAGGGCACAGCGCCAGGTGCGGGCGCGGGGAGTAAGTCCACTTCCTTCCGGTAACAGCGGCAGGATGAAATCCGGGAAGGGTGATATCACCGTGCTGTCCGTCCCTACCGGTTGCCAGCCGGCTACCTGCTGCATGGCAGTATGACGCGATAACCATGCCGTCCAGGCAGAGGACGCAAGGCTTCCGGCAAGAATCGGTCCCATTCCCCACAGCAGCGCTGCAGGTGCAATGACCGGAACATCAGGATTCTCATCGATGAATACCGCCTGGACATGCTGATGGAACCAGCTCATCAGGCTGTTCATCAGCACCTGCTGCTGCATTACAGGCGCACCGCCAGTGGTGACCCACGCGGCGATCGAACAAGGCGCATTCGACTCACGCCAGACAGTCCACCCTTCACCCGGAATAGCGGCCTGCCAGAGCATGTCATCCGTCATCGCGCTGCCAATCTGACCATTCAGAATGAGTGGCACAGACTGTCCCGTTTCTTTACGCAACTGGCTGATTTGCCAGCGCAGAGCCAGCAGGCGACTGGTGAGGGCTTCGCTGTCGACATGTTTCTGCGGGCAGACACTGACCATCACCGACAGCTGACGCCCCCAGTCCGGGCGCTGCCACAGAATCTGACGGGCAACCTGCTCCAGATCCTGATGGTCCTCAACGCGGATCCAGCATCCCTGCGTGACGATCAGTACTGGTGACTGCTGCGGCCAGGTCAAAGGCATATCGCCACAAACCAGCACCACAGGTTGACGGTAAGTAGTTTCAGGAAGGTCATCCAGACGCAGGTTGACGTCAAGCTCCGCACGAGGTCTGGCGATATACCAGAACGCGACGATAACCCCGATCATCGCCAGCAGAACGAGCACTGAAGCCAGCCGGGTTAACGGCAGAAAAGCCAGACAGACCACAGCACTCAGCAGGGCAGCCCACAGCGCAAGCCCGCGCTGTTGTACAGGACTCATTTTACGACTCCCGGCAACAGGGTCAGCAGCATATGATCGAGCCAGCGATCCAGTCCCCACCAGAGTGCGGCAAGAACAATCACGCTCAGGCCGATACGCGCGGGCCATGACGCCAGCCAGCCTCCCGCTCCCCGTCCGCTGCGGCTCTCTGCCAGAACGGGATGGGTCTGCGGGTAGCTGAACGGTGTAACGCGCTCGTTGAGGGCGCTGACCAGCTTCTGGCGTTCCGGATCGTTTAGCGCACGAAAGTTTCCCAGGAATCCGAGCATCATTACCCGCTGGAAGCAGGTCAGTACGGCATTATCTGGTGCAGGTTCACGCAGCACATCGCGCATCCTGTCACACAAAGTGTCACCCGCGTCCATTGTGCCGAGGAAGTGTCCCTGCAGGGGAATGTCATACCACTGCACACAGGCATCATCCTCTACACCGCGCCCTTTGACCGCCTCATCAAGCAATGCACATTGTGCAGTGAGGATATGCTTACAGCTGGCTTCATCGAGTTCACTCGCTTTCAGTTCACGCTGAACGCGTTCCACATCAGCGATACAGCGTTCCCACAAGACCCGACCTTCGCCTTCCTGAAACTGCGGGCCATAGCGAAGGCTGATGACCTGAAGCCAGGTATCCTGCAGCAGTGCGTCAATATCAACAGACACGACAGCGCCGTGTTTACGTTCACTCATGTTCTCAATACCGCAAAGAGTTCAAGTTCAGGCTCGCCGAGCATGCCCGGGACGTAAAACATACATGTCCCACTCTGGAGCATTTCAGTCGCCAGAGGATGGGAGAGATCGAGACTGAAATACTGATTTTCCAGACGCAGTGGAATGGCGGCTGGCACATGGCGCAGCGGCGTCAGCGGCACGCCCACGCGGGAAGAGTTGACGATCCCGCGCACATGGTCAGGGCTGCCCACCTTACACTGGCGCGGAAACTGCTCCTGCAGTTGCGCCACCGGAATCGGTGAGCGCACAGAAAGATAGTAATCAGCCCCTTCGCGCAGACGCGGGTCATGCAGGCGAGCCTGCCAGAAGTGCAGCCGTGGGTCATAGTCGAGTGCCAGGGCCACCACGCGTGACGGCAGGCTGGCTTCAAGCAGATCGCCCAGCAAATCAAACAGCGGTGGAAATACCGCATTGAGTTGCTCGTGATGCCAGGCCGGTATGGCGCTCACCTGATGTTCCAGGGAAAAGGTCAGCAGGCTCCCCGCAAGGCGAGAAAGTTCCGGATACAGACGTTCCGGTGGGCTTTGAAGATTACGCTGGAACTGACCCAGCACGGGCTCGGCACTGTTCAGCGCGTTGAGCAGCCAGAACAGGGACACGTCGGCCACGGCGAAATCAGCCATGCGCTCATTGCTTTCACGCCGCATTGCCATCAGACGGCACAGTCGCGCCCGCAGTTGTGTCAGTAGTTGTTCCAGTTGGGTAACCAGCCAACGGCTGCCCTGGAGGGTCAACAGCGGAGGAAGAAATGTTTCATCCAATAGCCATGTACCCTGCGAGTCTTGCTGCAGGCGGGCGACCGGACAAGTCAGATAATCGCTGTTGTTCTGATGGGCAAAACGCAGCGTCAGTTCAGGCTGCATCACGGCAATCTGACGAGTGTCTTCCCCAAAGGTATTGCGTACATCCCGCCAGCGCTGACGATATCGCACCGGACGCTCGGCCACCTCATCGGGTTTCAGGCAGTTGCCGCCGTTCGCCCGCAGTAGCGGGAGTGCCAGCACCACCGTCACCTCCTGCGATTCGCTTTCAAGCGACAGTACCGGTGGCAGCGAATCAGCATTGTCTGTATCAATCAGCGTACCGTCCTGAAAACGGACATGCAGATGACGGGCCTGAAGACGTCCAAGCCTGAGAGCTTCCGGCTCGAAGGTAGCATTTATCACCCCCCACGGGCAGGAGAGGCCCAGCCGGGCAATACACTCGGCAGACCAGGCCGCATACGCGACCTGTTGCTGAAAATGCTGGGGAGCGACCATAATGCCCCTACCCCATAACGGTTGTTCCGTTTTCATCGGCTTCCTGCCTGTTATTACGATTTCGCTTTCGGCATCTGGGAAACCAGCGACAGGTTGACGTCCATCCCTTCCACCTGGAAGTGCGGAATCGCATACAATTTCACGCGGAAGAAGCCCGGGTTATCTTCAATATCTTCCACCACCACTTTTGCATCACGCAGTGGATGAGACGCCTGCAGCTCGTCACCCGGATCGGTCATTTCGGTTACCAGAGTGCGGACCCAGGTGTTCAGCTCCAGCTCCAGCAGTCGGCGATCCTTGGTGGTACCGATGTTCTCGCGCTGAATCAGCTTCAGGTAGTGGGCGATACGCGACAGCAGGAAGATGTACGGCAGACGCGCGTTGATGCGGCTGTTGGCGGTCGCATCAGCGGTGTCATACAGCGCCGGTTTTTGGGTGGAGTTCGCCGAGAAGAAGCAGGCGTAATCGCGGTTTTTGTAATAGGACAACGGAATAAAGCCCAGATTCGCGAATTCGAATTCACGCGTTTCAGGGATCATCACTTCACTCGGGATTTTTACCTGATTGCCGGTACCCAAGTCATACAGATGGATAGGCAGATCCTGAACCGCACCACCGGCCTGCGGGCCACGGATTTGTACACACCAGCCATTATTGATGAAGCTACGCACCATGTTGGACGCGAAGGCAAACGACGCATTCGTCCACAGGTATTTGTCGTGATCCGGACCTTTGACTTCTTCGACATAGTTGAAGCTGCGAACCGGAACGGTATCCGGGCCATACGGCAGGCGTCCCAGTACGCGGGGCATCACCAGACCAATGTAGCGAGCGTCGTCCGTATCGCGGAATGATTTCCACTTGATGTACTCGGCGCGATCAAAATAGTTGCCAATATCTTTAATCGCAGCGACGTCTTCCATTGACTCCTTGAGGAAGAATTTCGGGCCTGCTGAGCCGATAAACGGCATATGTGCAGCTGCGGATACTTTTGAGATGTTGCGCAGCAGAGCGACATCCTGCGCTGAAGCATCGAACTCATAAGCGGAAATCAGCGCCGCAATCGGCTCGCCGCCAGGGGTATCATATTCATCAATATAGGCGTGTTTATACAGGCCACTCTGGATGATTTCCGGGCTGTCTTCAAAGTCCTGGCGCAGCTCTTCTTTAGACATGCTCAGAAGCTCAATTTTCACGTTCTGGCGAAAATCCGTTTTATCAACCAGCGACTTCACGCCGCGCCACAGGCTCTCAACCGCCTGAAACTCTTCATGGTGCATAACGGCGTCGAGCTGGCGGCTTATCTGGTAATCGAGCTCAGCGATGTGATGATCGATCAGGCTTTTATCCAGTTTTTCGACTTTCGAGCCTGCCTTGGTCAGGCATTCCAGAAAGACCTGCATACCTGCTGTCAGACGCTCGTCAGCGGTCGCATCGGACATCGCCTGTGCATCTTGCCAGATGTCCAGCGCACTCAGCTCGGAGACAGGATTCAGATTGATTTTCTCAAACAGTGAGGCGTATACACCACCCACAGCAGGACGTTCCAGCACCACGCTTTCCCCGCCAGCAATATTATTTTGTACAGACATGAGCATTCCTTGATTAATCCGTTAAAACAGCATGATGGTTAAGGTTGTTTTGAAGCCAGTGCGGACAGTTCATTTCGCAACTCAGCACTAAGCGACTGGTCAACAACGATTTTTTCCAGCTCTTTTCGGAAAGTCTGGTTATCCAACAGGTTAGCTTTGAGATCGCGAAGCAAGTTGCGCATCGCCAGCATCGCCTTCAGCTGCGGAATTTGGGCAGCCACCTGCTCTGGCGTGAAATCTTTCATGCTCTGGAAAGTCAGCTGAATGTTGTCTTCACCACCATCGTCAGACAGTGTATTTTTTACGGCCAGGTTAACTTTTGGGGAATATTCGGAAAGAACGCTATCAAAATTATTTTTGGTGATGTTAATCTTTTCACGCTCAGATATTGTCGCAGATTCCTGCCCGTTGCTGAAATCACCCGTAACAAGCAATTTCAAGGGTAATTCCATTTTCTTGCTTGCTCCGCCAGTATGCAGGTCAAGCTTCAGGTTAATACGTGCCTTAGGCACCTCGTTCTGAAAACTGTCAGCCATCTAATCATCCCACTTTGTTTTGCTATGCCAACTTCACGGTATCGTTCTTGATGCGCAATAATAGAATAATGATCGGAACAAAATCAAATACACAGATCATTTATCCGATACAAGAATTTTCTTAAGAATTTTCCACTAATACATTATCGCAAATTGCTCAATCAACTCAGAAAAAGAAACTACTCTTTTCTCACAAATCGAATATTTGTATCGCCGAAGGGATTGCAGCCAGAGAGATATTAATAAAAACATCTTATTTTGATTTGCATCACGGCACTATGTCAAAAAACAAGAAAGAACTGCAATATTTTATTGCGGTACGATTAAAAGAAGAGAAAAGTGGGTGATAAAAGACGACTATTCCATTGAGGATATGAATAATAAATAAGATTTTTCACAAAGAAAATTCTTATTTATTAGGTAAGGAAGAAATAAACGAGAAATAATTAATTTGCCGTAACTCAACAATGCCATTCTTTTTCGTTACGTCTTCCATCCGATCGCCAGGGCTTCTGCTCTCCGCTCAGTCAGGAAAAACGCTTTCAATGCGACTTTCTATAAAATCTGTAAAATCAAGCACCTCCTTAACTGCCGCTTTTTTAATCAAAAACGAGTAATAGCACATATCGTATAACGGTGCTACATTACGCCGCCCGCCCAAATCAGCAGTGGCCAGGCAACGCCGTAAAGTTCGGTAAAGCCTGCAACCATCACCTTGAAGAACGGTCTTATCGGCACGTCGTATCGCAAACTCTGCGCTACCTTTACAGGCTTCACATAGGTTTTACTATTTTGTCTCAATCCAAATTTCAACGCGCGTTTTTACACCCGCGTTACTGGTTTACATGGTTTGGTCTTGGCGTTCTCTGGCTGCTGGTTCAACTTCCGTACCCTGTCCTGCGTTTGCTGGGGTCGAAACTGGGCAGCGCTTCCCGCTTCTTCCTGAAACGCCGCGAATCCATCGCGCGTAAAAATATTGAGCTTTGCTTTCCGCATTACAATGCCGAAGAGCGCGAGAAACTCATCGCTGAAAACTTCAAGTCTATCGGCATGGCGCTGCTTGAAACCGGCATGGCCTGGTTCTGGCCGGATGAGCGCGTCCGCAAGTGGTTTGACGTGGAAGGGCTGGATAACCTTAAACGCGCACAGATGCAAAAACGCGGCGTGGTGGTCGTCGGCGTTCACTTTATGTCGCTGGAACTGGGTGGCCGCGTGATGGGCCTATGCCAGCCAATGATGGCGACCTATCGACCACACAACAGTCCGCTGATGGAGTGGGTACAAACGCGTGGCCGCATGCGTTCGAATAAGGCGATGATCAGCCGTAATAACCTGCGCGGTATGGTCGGGGCTCTGAAGAAAGGTGAAGCCGTCTGGTTTGCCCCCGATCAGGATTATGGACGTAAAGGCAGCAGCTTTGCGCCTTTCTTTGCGGTTAAAGATGTTGCGACGACCAACGGCACCTTTGTCATTTCTCGTTTGTCGGGCGCTTCCATGCTGACCGTGACGATGGTGAGAAAAGCAGATAAATCAGGTTATCGTCTGCACATCTCTCCTGAGATGGCTAACTATCCTGAAAACGAGTGCGAAGCCGCGGCGTTTATCAATAAAGTCATCGAAACTGAAATCATGCGTGCGCCAGAGCAGTATCTGTGGATGCATCGTCGTTTCAAAACCCGCCCTATTGGCGAAGCCTCGCTCTATCTTTAAGCTCTTCAGAAAGGTTAGTTTCGCTAAGAAACTAACCTTTTCAATCACCTGTCATCCGTTAAGAAACCGTTTTTCATTGCGTCGCCCAAAGTGAATTTATTGCGATGCGAAATCAAACTGTCGCCGTTCCACGACACTCGTAAGTGACGGAAATTATTTAAAAAAATCCCTCTTGTCACCCCTCATTTTTAGGCGTACATTAGCGCCGTCTGGCAACAGGAAAGCACAGAATTCTGAGCTGGAGTCAGCGGCGAAACGGGAAAATTCTCATTTCCGCTTTGACCGGATTTCAGTTCTCTATAATCAGGTGGACTCTGTTTTTAAATGCGTACCACAAGATACGCGGAGCGATGAAACGTGAAATATTTCTTTATGGGCATTTCGGTGATTGTTTTAGTCTGGGCCGGAACCTTTGCCCTGATGATCTAGTGAAGAACATGCAGTCAAAAAAACAGGAGCCATTGGCTCCTGTTTTTTTATGTCATGATGACGCGGGATTTTCAGCCACGCTCTTCGAGGAGAGAAGCCCGTCGGCCCGGAACATACTCTTGATGCCCCTCACCGCCTGACGAATGCGGTCGCTGTTTTCAATCAGGGCAAATCGCACATGGGTGTCGCCATAATCACCAAAGCCAATGCCCGGTGATACGCACACCTTCGCATCCTGCAGCAGCTTTTTGGCAAACTCCAGCGATCCCATCGCCGCGTATGGTTCCGGAATTTTCGCCCAGACGTACATGGATGCCTTCGGCATTTCCACCATCCAGCCCGCTTCATGCAAGCCTTTTACCAGCACGTCGCGACGGCGCTTATACTGAGCGGCAATCTCGTGGACGCACTGCTGGTCGCCCTCAAGAGCAGCGATAGCCGCAACCTGCAGCGGCGTGAAGGTGCCGTAGTCGTGGTAACTCTTAATACGCGCCAGTGCGCTCACCAGCGTTTTGTTACCCACCATAAAGCCAATACGCCAGCCCGCCATGTTGTAGCTTTTCGACAGGGTGAAGAACTCTACCGCCACGTCACGCGCGCCCGGGACCTGCATAATAGATGGCGCTTTCCAGCCATCATACACGATGTCGGCATAGGCTAAATCGTGAACCACCAGCACGTCATAACGCTTCGCCAGCGCGACCACTTTCTCGAAGAATTCGAGCTCCACGCACTGGGCCGTTGGGTTCGACGGGAAACCGAGGATCATCATCTTCGGTTTCGGATAGCTTTCGCGAATCGCACGTTCCAGTTCGTTAAAGAAATCGACCCCTTCCACCAGCGGAACCGAACGGACCTGCGCTCCGGCAATTACCGCACCGTAGATGTGGATTGGGTAGCTGGGATTCGGTACCAGCACCGTATCGCCATGATCCAGCGTAGCCAGCATTAGGTGTGCCAGCCCCTCTTTCGAGCCGATGGTGACAATCGCTTCACTTTCCGGATCGATATCAACCTGATAGCGATCCTGATACCAGCGCGAGATCGCGCGACGTAATCTGGGAATACCGCGGGAGGTCGAGTAGCCGTGCGTATCCGGACGCTGGGCAACCGTGCAGAGTTTTTCAACGATATGCGGTGGCGTTGGGCCGTCAGGGTTACCCATGCTGAAATCAATAATATCTTCGCCGCGCCGACGCGCAGCCATCTTCAGTTCAGCGGTGATATTGAAAACATAAGGGGGGAGACGATCGATACGCGTAAAACGGCGTTCAGGACTGAATTCAGCCATAGATTCCTCAGATTAACGTTAGCGCCCGGACCGTCCGAGCGACGCTGCCACCGATGTGGCGTGCTTAGAAAATAACCTGAAAAAAATCACGCTGTCGAGAGGGAAGTGAAAAAAAAGCGATCGCCTGAAAACCGGAACCCGGCTGTGCCGAAAAGCGGAAGCCCCTGTTTCAGGGTTGGCTTTCTGATAGCTGTTATTTAACAGGATGATATCAAAACGGTTACCTGACGATACGCAGGCTATAAAAAATCAGGACGTGTCCGTTACCGACAGACAATCCCCTTTATAAATTATGGTTTTTCCTCTTTTGATAAACCTGACGGATAGCTGGTCAACACGCGTCAGGTTTTTTATCATGGTTCTTTCCCGTTTTCCCAGGTCTACTCGTGCACGAAATATTCACTATGCTGCTGGCGGTTTTTGACCGTGCGGCATTAATGCTGATTTGCCTGTTTTTCCTCATTCGCATTCGCCTGTTTCGCGAGCTATTGCACAAATCCGCACACTCGCCAAAAGAGCTGCTGGCCGTTACCGCCATCTTTTCGCTGTTCGCCCTGTTCAGCACCTGGTCTGGCGTGCCGGTAGAGGGTTCGCTGGTTAACGTGCGCATTATCGCCGTGATGTCCGGCGGAATTTTGTTTGGCCCGTGGGTGGGTGTCATCACCGGCGTGATTGCCGGAACCCATCGCTACCTGATTGACATCGGCGGCGTCACGGCGGTGCCCTGCTTTATCACCAGCATTATTGCCGGGGTGCTATCCGGCTGGATCAGCCGCAAAATCCCGAAAAAACAGCGCTGGCGCGCCGGGATCGTGGCGGGCATGGTGTGCGAAACGCTGACCATGATCCTGGTCGTCGTCTGGGCCCCGACCACCGAACTTGGGCTGGATATCGTCTCGAAAATCGGTATTCCGATGATCCTGGGCAGCGTGTGCATCGGCTTTATCGTGCTGCTGGTGCAAAGCGTTGAAGGGGAAAAAGAGGCCAGCGCCGCCCGTCAGGCCAAGCTGGCGCTTGATATCGCCAACAAAACGCTGCCGCTCTTCCGCCACGTTAACGCGGAGTCGTTGCGTCAGGTCTGCGAAATCATTCGCCATGACATCCACGCTGACGCTGTCGCCATCACCAATATTGACCACGTGCTGGCCTACGTTGGCGTCGGGGAGCACAACTATCGCGATAATGATGACACCATCAGCCCAACCACCCGACAGGCGATTAACTACGGTAAAATCATTATTAAAAACAATGATGAAGCCCACCGAACGCCGGAAATCCACTCCATGCTGGTGATTCCGCTGTGGGAGAAAGGCGTCGTGACGGGCACGCTGAAAATTTATTACTGCCACGCGCATCAGATCACCTCCACGCTGCAGGAGATGGCCATCGGCCTGTCGCAGATTATCTCCACCCAGCTTGAGGTTTCGCGGGCGGAACAGCTGCGTGAGATGGCAAATAAGGCAGAGCTGCGCGCGCTGCAGAGCAAAATCAATCCCCATTTCCTGTTTAACGCGCTGAACGCGATCTCCTCGTCCATTCGTCTTAATCCGGACACCGCGCGCCAGCTGATTTTTAACCTGTCGCGCTATCTGCGCTACAACATCGAGCTGAAAGATGACGAGCAGATCGACATCAAAAAAGAGCTGTATCAGATTAAAGACTACATCGCGATTGAGCAGGCGCGCTTTGGTGACAAGCTCACGGTCATTTACGATATTGATGAAGAGGTCAACTGCGTGATCCCAAGCCTGCTTATCCAGCCGCTGGTCGAAAACGCGATTGTTCACGGCATTCAGCCGTGTAAAGGCAAAGGCGTCGTCACCATCAGCGTCACCGAAAGCGGCAACCGCGTACGTATTGCCGTGCGCGATACCGGCCACGGAATTGATCCAAAAGTCATTGAGCGGGTGGAGTCTAACGAGATGCCTGGAAATAAAATCGGCCTGCTGAACGTGCACCACCGGGTCAAGCTGCTTTACGGCGACGGGCTGCATATTCAGCGTCTTGAACCGGGCACCGAAATTGCGTTTTACGTCCCGAACGAGCGCTCTCCCGTTCATTCGGCAACATCACTGTTGCCCCAGGTGGAGTAACCCATGAAAGTCATCATCGTAGAAGATGAAATTCTGGCTCAACAGGAGCTAACCTGGCTTATCAACACCCACAGCCAGATGGAAATTGTGGGTACCTTTGATGACGGTCTGGACGTGCTGAAGTTTCTGCAGCATAACCGGGTCGATGCCATCTTCCTGGACATCAATATTCCGTCGCTGGATGGCGTATTGCTGGCGCAAAACATCAATCAGTTTGCCCATAAGCCGTTTATTGTGTTCGTGACCGCATGGAAAGAGCACGCCGTAGAAGCCTTCGAGCTGGAGGCGTTTGACTATATCCTTAAGCCTTACCAGGAGTCGCGGATTGTCAGCATGCTGCAAAAGCTGGAGGCCGCATGGCAGCAGCAGACCGCCCCTGCAAGCACCAGCCCAACGGTACGAGAAAACGACACCATTAATTTGGTCAAAGATGAGCGCATCATCGTGACGCCGGTCAATGATATCTACTATGCCGAAGCCCATGAAAAGATGACGTTTGTCTATACGCGGCGGGAATCTTACGTGATGGCGATGAACATCACCGAGTTTTGCAGCAAGCTGCCTGCGTCGCACTTTTTCCGCTGCCACCGCTCGTTCTGCGTCAATTTAAACAAGATCCGCGAGATCGAACCCTGGTTTAACAACACCTACATTTTGCGTCTGAAGGATCTGGATTTTCAGGTGCCGGTGAGCCGCAGCAAGGTAAAAGAGTTCCGCCAGCTCATGCACCTGTAACAAAAAAGCCCTCTCCTGCGGGAGAGGGCTATGCGTCAGAGGATTTGACCGAGAACCTGACGCAGGTGGGCACCCGACCCCAGCAGGCCTGGGTTATCATGCACGATCAGATAAACCGGAATGTCCTGCACGTAGCTTCTGAAGCGCCCTTTATCCTCAAACCCGC
Organism: Enterobacter sp. fkY84-1; assembly: GCF_052974705.1. Classification (NCBI taxonomy): domain Bacteria; kingdom Pseudomonadati; phylum Pseudomonadota; class Gammaproteobacteria; order Enterobacterales; family Enterobacteriaceae; genus Enterobacter; species Enterobacter sp. fkY84-1. The sequence continues at coordinate 3,375,639 of NZ_CP169393.1, forward strand.
CGCGGAAGCCGGAGGCTTTAAAGAACTCCAGGAAGCGCGGCACAATGCCGCCCGCGATATAAACGCCCCCGAAGGTACCCAGCGTCAGCGCCAGGTTGCCGCCGAAGCGCCCCATGATCACGCAGAACAGCGACAGGGCACGACGGCAGTCAATGCAGCTGTCCGCCAGCGCGCGTTCGGTGACGTCTTTCGGCTGCAGATTTTCCGGCAGACGACCGTCCGATTTCACAATCGCCCGGTACAGGTTCACCAGCCCCGGTCCTGACAGCACGCGCTCGGCGGAGACGTGGCCGATCTCCGCGCGTAATTCTTCGAGGATAATGCCCTCTTCTTCGCTGTTTGGCGCAAAATCCACGTGACCACCTTCACCCGGCAGGCTCACCCAGCGCTGAGCGACATGCACCAGATGTGAAACGCCCAGCCCGGTACCGGCCCCGTAAACCGCAATCGGCTTACCTTCGACCGGTTCAGCGCCGCCAAACTGGATCAGATGCTCAGGCTTCAGCATCGGGATCGCCATGGACACCGCGGTAAAGTCATTGATGATTTCAAGATGCGTAAAGCCGAGGTTTTTTTTCATCTCGGCGATGGAGAATGCCCAAGTATGGTTGGTCATGGCGACCCAGTCGCCGGTTATCGGGCAGGCAATGGCGATGCAGCCATCTTCGACGCTTATCTGATGCTCCTCCAGATAGACGCGGACAACGGCCTCAAGGCTTGGATAATCGAGACCGGAATAGGTTTTCGCCCGGGAAATTTCACCGCTATTTACATCGCATAATGCAAGGCGCGCATTCGTGCCGCCCACATCGCCTACCAAAGCATACTTTGTCATTCTTCTACTGCTCCGCTAAAGTCAGAATAAATCTTTGGGACACTGTAAATTCAAGGCGTGATAACAACAACGACCGGAAGGTGAATGCCCATGGATTATCGATCTTCGTCACAGAATAACTTTACCGTTTCAGCACCTTTTGCACTATTGCCATAAGGCTTAATGTGCAAAGTAACGTAATACCGTTTTGTACAAGGAAATCATCATGCTTCACCCGCGAGCCAGAACCATGCTGTTGCTGGCAATTCCGGCGCTCATCATTGGCGTGGTTTCAAGTCTGGTCCTTATTGTCGTGATGAAAGTCGCGTCGGTGCTGCAAACACTATTATGGAACGCGCTTCCTGCAGGGCTGGGCGTCACCGCTGACTCTCCTGCGTGGATCGTTGGGATGCTGACGTTAACCGGTATTGCGGTGGGCCTGGTGATCCGTTTTAGTCCCGGCCATGCTGGCCCCGATCCGGCACTGGAACCGTTAATTGGTGCCCCGGTGGCCCCCTCGGCGTTGCCAGGGCTAATCATTGCGCTGATTATCGGTCTGGCTGGAGGCGTTAGTCTGGGACCTGAGCATCCGATTATGGCCGTGAACATTGGCCTGGCGGTTTTTCTTGGTTCACGCATTTTGCCCCGCGTTGGCGCGCTGGACTGGACTATTCTCGCCTCCGCAGGCACCATCGGGGCGCTCTTCGGCACGCCCGTTGCGGCGGCACTGATCTTTTCTCAGACGCTCAGCAGTAACAACGATGTCCCACTCTGGGACAAGCTCTTTGCCCCACTGATGGCCGCAGCCGCCGGAGCGTTGACGACCAGCCTGTTTTTCCATCCCCATTTTTCACTCTCTCTCCCCCACTACGGCCAGATGCAAATCGTCGATATTTTCAGCGGTGCCATCGTCGCCGCCATCGCCATTGCGCTGGGCATGGTGGCAGTATGGTGTCTTCCACGCCTGCACCGGCTGATGCACAGACTCAAACACCCGGTGCTGATTCTGGGGGCTGGCGGTTTGATTCTGGGTATTTTAGGTACGATCGGCGGGCCGGTGACGCTGTTTAAAGGACTGGACGAGATGCAGCAGCTGGCCTTCAGCCAGGTGTTTAGCGTCTCCGACTATCTGCTGTTTGCCGTGATCAAGCTGGCAGCGCTGGTGGTGGCGGCCGCCTGCGGTTTCCGTGGTGGACGCATCTTCCCGGCGGTCTTTGTCGGCGTCGCGCTGGGGCTGATGCTGCACGAGCATGTCGATGCCGTTCCGGCTGCGATTACCGTTTCCTGCTCGATTCTGGGGCTGGTGCTGGTGGTCACGCGCGATGCCTGGCTGAGCCTCTTCATGGCCGCCGTGGTGGTACCGGATACCACCCTCATCCCGTTACTTTGCATCGTGATGTTGCCCGCCTGGCTCCTGCTGGCGGGCAAACCGATGATGATGGCCTGGCGAAACGACAAATAATCAGGCGCTGTTGCGCGCTTCCAGCGCTTTGGTGATCGCCCCCAGCAGCGGAGGGATATCGGCTTTCGGCAGCATCACCTCAATCAGCGAGAGCCGCTCGTGGTGTGCCACTTTCTCAAGGACGTCCGCCAGCTGCTCCGCTTCACTGACCCGCCAGCACTGGGCCTGAGGATCAAGGCTCAGGGCCTGCGGGATTTGCGTCCAGTTCCACAGCGCAATGTCGTTGTAACGCTGCTCAGGCCCGTGGATCGCTCTTTCCACCGTGTACCCTTCGTTGTTCAGGACCAGAATGATGGGGTGTTGTTTATCCCGCAGCATCGAGCCAAGCTCCTGGATAGTAAGTTGCGCCGCGCCATCCCCCGTCAGGACAATCACGCGCCGGTTCGGGCAGGCCGTTTGCGCGCCAAATGCTGCCGCCAGCGTATAGCCAATCGATCCCCACAGCGGCTGGACGATAAAATTCACGTCAGCCGGCAGACGAAGGTCGATCGCGCCGAAGGCCGAGGTGCCCTGATCCGCAAGAATGATGTCTCCCGGACGAATAAATGTCTGCAACGTTTGCCAGAAATTCGCCTGCGTCAGCGAGCCATCCGGCTGCGGGTAGGCCATCGCGCTTTGAGAAGACTGCGCGGGCGTCTCGTGCACGTGCTGTTTGCACAGTTCCACCAGCGTTTCGATTGCCTGAAGCATAGGGATGCCGGTAAACCAGAGATCACCAACGCGTGAGGCATGAGGCTGAACTTCTATCGTTTGTGCCGGGGTAAGCTGATGCGTGAAGCCGGCGGTCAGGGTATCGGTAAATCGCGTGCCGATGCACAGTACGGTATCCGCCCCTTCAATCGCCTCTTTTACCGCACCGGCGCTCGCCGAACCGCTGTAGGTGCCATAAAATCCGGCGTGACGTTCGTCAAAGATACCTTTGCCCATCAGCATGGTGGCGTGTGCCATCGGCACGTCTTTGACCCATTTTTGTAGCGCATGCTTCAGGCCGTGGCGCAGGACAAGGAAATCGGCCAGCAGCGCAGTACGCTTGCTCCTGGCAAGCTTGTTTTCTGCGGCGTCCCGGAATGCTTTCAGGCCGGCACTATCGGCATGTGGATGCCTGAGCGTGAGAGCGTTTACAGGGGGAGTGGCGGCCTTTTTTGCCACGTCGGCAGGCAACATCAGATAGCCGGGGCGACGCTCCCGGAGCATTGTCGTTAACACCCGGTCGATTTCATAACAGGCGTTTTGTTCGGTCAGGATCGCCTGTGCAGCAGTGATCGGCTCGCTCATATGATAAAAATGACGAAACTCACCGTCGCCAAGCGTGTGGTGCAGCAGCTCCCCTCTTTGCTGTGATGCCGTACCCGGTGCCCCTACAATATGCAGGACCGGAACGTGCTCGGCGAAGCTGCCCGCAATGCCGTTCATGGCGCTTAACTCTCCTACGCCAAATGTCGTCAGCAGCGCGGCAAAGTCCTTACATCGGGCGTATCCGTCAGCGGCATAAGAAGCGTTTAACTCGTTGGCACAGCCCACCCAGCAGATATCCGGGCTGTCTATCACATGGTCGAGAAACTGCAGGTTATAGTCGCCCGGCACGCCAAACAGATGATCGGCTCCACAATCAGTAAGACGGTCCAGCAGGTAATCGGCGACGCAGTATGGGGTACGCATGAACAGGTATCCTTCTAATGTTGACCTCACCTTGAGTATTAAATAAGCGTGATGGCTGTCCAGAATTGGTGATAAGAAGGGCATGGAAAGAATGCTTTACAAAAAAGGCTGCGCTATGCTGCTTTTTTTCACGAAAATGTAAACGCATACACTGATTTTTCACTTCAGCGCCAGAGGTCACGAAAATGGGTTATCAGCCGGACAAAAATCGTTACAGGACAATGGAGTATCGCCGCTGCGGGCGAAGCGGACTCAGGTTGCCTGCCATCTCGCTTGGGCTGTGGCATAACTTTGGTGACACCACCCTTATCGAAAACAGCCGTCAACTTTTACAGCGTGCGTTCGATCTGGGCATTACGCATTTCGACCTTGCCAACAACTATGGCCCGCCCCCCGGATCGGCCGAACGTAATTTCGGACGTATTTTGCAGGAGGATTTCCTTCCCTGGCGCGACGAGCTAATCATCTCCACCAAAGCGGGTTATACAATGTGGGAGGGGCCTTACGGCGACTGGGGGTCACGTAAATATCTGCTGGCAAGCCTCGATCAAAGCCTGAAGCGCACGGGGCTGGAGTATGTGGATATCTTCTATCATCACCGGCCAGATCCGGAAACGCCGCTGCAGGAAACCATGAAAGCGCTTGACCATGTGGTGCGTCAGGGGAAGGCTTTGTATGTCGGATTATCCAACTACCCGGCTGTTCTGGCTCGCCAGGCGATTGATATCCTTAATGACCTCGGGACGCCCTGCCTGATCCACCAGCCGAAATACTCCCTCTTTGAACGTGCGCCGGAAGCGGGACTGCTGGACGTGTTGCAGGAAAAGGGAGTCGGCTGTATTCCCTTCTCGCCGCTGGCCGGCGGGCAACTGACCAATCGCTATCTGAACGGCATCCCCGCAGACTCACGCGCGGCAAGCGGCAGTCAGTTTCTTAAACCCGATCAGCTCACCGAAGAGAAGCTGGAGAAAATCAGGAAGCTGAATGCCCTGGCAGAAAGCCGCGGCCAGAAGCTGTCCCAGATGGCGCTGGCCTGGGTATTACGCCATGAGGAAGTGACGTCGGTGCTGATTGGGGCAAGTAAAGCGGCTCAGATTGATGACGCCGTGGGGATGCTGGCAAACCGCCATTTCTCTGCGGAAGAGTTGGCCCGTATAGACGCGATCCTGAGCAGCTCTATATAACATCACTTTTAGCAAAAAGTGCTCTCACCCAGGAATTCGGAGTTGAGGCGATGATACGACGCTTTACCAACTCGTAAAATTGCGTTAACAGGCCCAACAAAGGCCCCGATCGTGAAGGAGAAAGAGTATGTTCAGGTCACTGATTCTTGCAGCGGTATTACTGGCTTCGGCGCCGCTGATCGCCACTGCGGGCGAAATCACCCTGTTGCCATCAGTAAAATTACAAATTGGCGATCGTGACGACTACGGCAGATACTGGGACGGCGGCTACTGGCGCGACCGTGATTACTGGCATCGTCACTATGAGTGGCGCGGCGATCGCTGGTGGAAACATGATAACGGCAGACACCGCGGCTGGTATAAAGACAGCGCCTATGAGCGCGGTTACCGTGAAGGCTGGAACGATCGTGACGACCGTCGCGGCGGCTGGGGTCGCGGCAAAGGTCATGGACACGGCCACCATCACTAATCAAAAAGGAGCCTCCACGGCTCCTTTTTTTGTTAAAGACCCAGCGCAGTTCCCACTAACAACCACAGGTTCAGCGCCACGACCACCACCACGATGGCCCACCCGGTTCGTTTCACCAGCGTTGAGTTGACCAGCTCGCCCATCAGAGTTTTGTTGCTGGTAAAGATCAGCAGCGGCACCAGCGCCAGCGCAATACCAAAACTCAGCAGCACCTGGCTCATGACCAGAATTCGCGTTGGGTCGAGTCCCATCAGAATCACCACAAATGACGGCAGCATGGTGACGGAACGACGAACCCACAGCGGAATATGGAACCGGACAAACCCCTGCATCACCACCTGGCCTGCCAGCGTGCCCACCACCGTAGAAGAGAGACCAGCAGCCACCAGGCTAAGGCCAAATATCGTGGCGGCAGCATGGCTCAGCAACGGCTCCAGCGTGAGATACGCCTGGTCGAGATCGGCAATACCGGTATGACCGTTAAAGTGGAAAGCTGCGGCTGCAGTAGCCATCATCGCCAGATTGACAAACCCCGCGATGGTCATGGCGATCGCCACGTCCCACTTGGTGGCGGAGTAACGTTCTTTACGCGTCCCACCGTGGAGATGCTGAGTCAGCGAGGAGTGGAGATAGATCACATGCGGCATGATGGTCGCCCCCAGCACCCCGGCGGCCAGGAACACCGCTTCCGAGGTCGGCAGGCTTGGGATCGCCATTCCTTTACCGAGCTGCGCCAGATTCGGCTGTGAGAAGATTAGCTCAACGATATAGGCCGCCGCGACAAACAGCAGCAGACCGCCAATGACCTTCTCCAGCGGCTTTTGACCCCGACGCTGCAGCATCAGGATCAGGAACGTGGCAATCCCGGTGAGGACCGCCCCCTGCAACAGCGACACACCCAGAATCAGCTTAAAGCCGATCGCTGCGCCGATAAATTCAGCAAGGTCAGTGGCCATGGCGATGATTTCAGCCTGAACCCAGTAGAGCCAGACCGCGGGACGCGGATAATGGTCGCGAATTTGCTCCGCCAGGTTTTTGCCCGTCGCAATCCCCAGCTTTGCGGAGAGCATCTGAATCAGCATTGCCATCAGGTTTGCCCAGACGACCACCCAGAGCAGCTTATAACCGAAGCTGGCCCCGGCCTGAATATTGGTCGCAAAGTTACCTGGATCGATATAACCAATGGCAGCGATGAACGCAGGTCCCATTAATGCGAACCGCAACTTGCGCGCTGCTCTGCCACTGCTACCCTCTACGCGACTGTTTGTCATTTCTGCCTCTGAAATATAGCCTTTGCTATGTTTAATGCTATCAAAATGAGAATGATTATCAAGATCATTTATGAAGTTTGCAGTGATTTCTCTGATAGCTTTGAACGATAGACGGGCGGGTAAGTGGGGCGATCTAACTGAAACTGAAATCGCGCATGCTTTTGTGAAGACTAGCACACAAACTTAACTTTTCACTCATTTACCTAACATAACAAAAATGTATTGTGGATCACTATTTTTGAGACTCGTCACAGGATGTAACTATAGTGTGCCCTCGATCTCGTTTTCTTTTCGCTTGTTACATAGAATGTGCACGAAAATTAAACCTGCCTCATATTTGGAGCAAATATGGACCGCGTCCTTCATTTTGTCCTGGCACTTGTTGTCGTTACTGCACTCGCATTGCTGGTCAGCACAGACCGCAAAAAAATTCGTATTCGTTATGTTGTCCAACTGCTGGTCATTGAAGTTTTACTTGCGTGGTTCTTCCTGAACTCCAACGTAGGCCTCGGCTTCGTGAAAGGCTTCTCCGAAATGTTCGAAAAACTGCTCGGATTCGCCAATGAAGGGACCAACTTTGTCTTCGGTAAAATGAACGACGAAGGTCTGGCGTTCTTCTTCCTGAAGGTTCTCTGCCCTATCGTCTTCATCTCCGCGCTGATCGGTATTCTGCAGCACATCCGCGTTCTGCCGTTCGTGATTCGTGGAATTGGTTTCCTGTTATCCAAAGTGAACGGCATGGGTAAGCTGGAATCCTTTAACGCCGTCAGTTCCCTGATCCTCGGTCAGTCTGAGAACTTCATCGCGTATAAAGATATCCTCGGCAAGATGTCCCGCAACCGCATGTACACCATGGCGGCAACCGCAATGTCTACCGTTTCCATGTCTATCGTGGGCGCGTATATGACCATGCTTGAACCAAAATACGTGGTGGCTGCGCTGGTACTGAACATGTTCAGCACCTTTATCGTTCTGTCGCTGATCAACCCGTACCGCGTTGACGCCAGCGAAGAGAACATCCAGATGTCTAACCTGCACGAAGGCCAGAGCTTCTTCGAAATGCTGGGTGAATACATCCTGGCCGGTTTCAAAGTCGCGATTATCGTTGCCGCCATGCTGATCGGCTTCATTGCGCTGATTTCTGCACTGAATGCCCTGTTCGCCGCGGTGCTGGGTATCTCCTTCCAGGGCATTCTGGGCTACATCTTCTACCCTGTTGCATGGGTGATGGGTGTTCCGGCTCACGAAGCGCTGCAGGTGGGCAGTATCATGGCAACCAAACTGGTTTCTAACGAATTCGTTGCGATGATGGATCTGCAGAAAATTGCCAGCACGCTTTCTCCGCGCGCGGAAGGGATTCTCTCCGTGTTCCTGGTCTCCTTCGCGAATTTCTCGTCTATCGGTATCATCGCCGGTGCGATTAAGGGTCTGAACGAAGAGCAGGGTAACGTGGTTTCTCGCTTTGGCCTGAAGCTGGTTTACGGCTCTACGCTGGTGAGCGTCCTGTCCGCATCTATCGCGGCACTGGTTCTGTAACGTTTACCGTTAAACAAAAACCGGGAGCCTGGCTCCCGGTTTTTTTATGCCCGCAATTCTTCCAGCGGTTTGGGTTTGCCTATCAGGTATCCCTGCAGGTAATCCACACCAAAGCGAAGCAGCATCTCCCGCTGGGCCGGCGTTTCGACGTATTCCGCGACGACGCACAGCGATTTCGCCTTCGCCAGATTACACATCGACTGGACGATCATTGCATCCATGTCGTCTGTACAAATGTCTTTCACAAAGCAGCCGTCAATTTTAATGATGTCCGCCTGCAGGCGTCTGAGGCGCTCGTAGTTGGCGTAGCCAGTACCAAAATCATCTATGGCGATTCGGAAACCGTAATCCCGCAGCTGCTGAATATTGTTGATACTTGTGCCTGAATTTGAAAAAGCCTGCTCCTCGGTGATCTCAATCACGACGGCCTGAGGTGCCACGCCGTACCGTTCAAACAGCGCGCAAATCTCGGTCGCCACCTCTTTTTGCATCAGCGTGAGCGGCATCAGATTGACGGAGAAACGGGCACCAGCCTGTGTTGCAGGGTGATCGCGCAGCCACAGCAGTAATTTCTCCATAATGCACATATCAAACCGATGGCTGAGGTTGAACTGGGCAATCAGCGGAATAAAGCGGTCAGGGGTGAAGATCTCGCCCTCGCTCTCCATACGCGCCAGGATTTCGTAATACCCGCTCCCGTCCGCCTTCTGGATCGGTTGCGCGTATAAATGGAACTGCCCTGCCTCAAGGGCATGCTTAATCCGCGCCAGCATCAGGACACGCTCTGTCGTTTGTCCTGATGCCGCCTCAAGGCTATTCGTGAGCGCGAGAACATTTTGCTCTCCGCAGGCCTGCTCTGCCAGCCAGCTCAGCTGTCCCAGCGTGTGATGAAGCTTTTCGCCGTTTTCGACCATTCCCCAGGATGCGCCAAATTCAATATCCAGCCCGGTGTTGTTCCAGAAAATCTTACGGCTGTTCAGCCGATCGACCATATGCTGGAGACGCTCGGCGGTTCCCGGCCCCAGTAATACCAGCACCAGTTCGCTTCCCGGAAGCTGGAAGAGCGTCTCATCTTTCTGCAAAAGTGGCTGTAGCGACGTGGCGATCGTACGTTTGCAGTGGACCCGCATGATAATCCCGTAGTGTCGGCTCAAAAACTCCAGGTTATCCATGCGCAGAATGCACACTTTGGCATCCGGGTGAATCTCAAGATAATCTTCCAGCGCACGAATATTGGGCAAACCGGTAAGGGGATCGGTAAGCGCCCTGCCCTGCCAGCCCCGCTTCAGCCACTCGCTGCGCTGGTAAATGCGCGACATGTAAAGCAAGCAGATAGCGAAAGAAATCAGCACGGAGAGGATAAAGGAGAGTGAATGGCCCGACTCGACCCCGTTCAGGAAGTTGTAGTTGTAGGTCAACAGCAGGAGCGCTGAGGTGGCCCACAGCAGAGAAATCAACGCATAGGTCAGGCGGCTTATTGCCAGGGTAAAAAGAATAAAAATCAGCGGCATCAAATAGCCTGCAATGACCGGTGATTCAAAAGGACCACATAAAATGATGAGAATGGCGCCTAAAAGCATCAGCCAGACAAAAATATATAATGGATTCTTGTGATAAAACACGGGCTTCACGCTTCGCCGCCAGAAGGTGACGGCATAACGAGGATTAATTATCATTCTTAATGGGTAATAGAACATCATGGTAAAAATCAACCCCGCGCATATCAGGCTTTGAATATCCACAACATTATAAATTACCGTCCCTTCGCCGAAATAGGTTGATATAGTCACCGGAAAATCAAACAAATAGCCTGCCATATACATCGACAGCTTAATACCAAATGGCACAATAAAACCGAGCCAGAATATACGTAACCCGATGTGCTTGTTAGGGATGGAGTGGCGCCAGCGCTTGCCCAGCATGAGGCGTAGCAGGCCGCAGGCCGCGAACAACGCAAAGGTCTGACAGAACAGCAAAACTGAATATTGTAGCGGTGCTAAATTAATATAGAATAAATTAGTGACAGTAAAACCTAACAAAATGGGAAGAATAGCCCTGCGCCCAAACAGCAGAATTACCGCCAGCATCACGCTGAGCGGCAGCCATGCTAAATAAACGTCATGACCATTAACAATTGCGCGTGGAGAGAGATAACGGGAGACAGGTACCGCAATCAGACAAAGTGTCAGGGCAATTATAAATATCTTTACATTATTGTACGTTTTTCTATTCATTAAGCTGATGAGTATATTATCCGTCTGAATCATTGACCGGATGGATAATAGGTTTATTAATTGCACGAATCAAGTTCAAGTCTATTTATAGACACGTTTATTGATTTCGATTGAGGTGAGGTATGGGAATACCTTCTTTTTGATAACAAAAACCAGTGGCGGGCGTTACAAACAGATAAAAAAAACCCTCGTCATTTGACGAGGGTTTACAATTTTGGTGGAGCTAAGCGGGATCGAACCGCTGACCTCTTGCATGCCATGCAAGCGCTCTCCCAGCTGAGCTATAGCCCCACATGTGACTTTACTGACCGCACTCTGTTGGGTTCAGAGTTTGGTGGAGCTAAGCGGGATCGAACCGCTGACCTCTTGCATGCCATGCAAGCGCTCTCCCAGCTGAGCTATAGCCCCATCGTAAAGCTGTCATGTTGACGGGCGGCATAATATGAATTCCGCTGCGGAGTGTCAACGGCAAAATCAATGACCGCCGTTCGATCGCCGAAAAATCATGCAAATGAATCACTTTGCGAGCGTGCTCGTAATCAGGAGTTAAGCCTGTCACGTTTTCATGTAAAACGGTGCTATAAAATGAGCCGTTAATTAACCCCACTGATATTCAGGAAATTGCATGATCAAGGAACGAATGACGCCAGAAGAGTTAGCCCTGCTCACTGGCTATAGCCGACAGACCATCAATAAATGGGTACGCAAAGAGGGTTGGATTACGTCACCAAAACCTGGCGTTCAGGGCGGGAAAGCGCGACTGGTACATGTGAACGAAAAAGTCCGTGACTTTATCCGCAGCGCACGTCGGGCAAGCGAAACGTCCGATATGGCAGAAGGTACCAGCCATAACAGTTCGCTTCACACCCTACTCCTGACGCTGGCTGATGAAATGACGCCGGAAGAGCAGAAACAGATGACATCGCTGTTACTGCGGGAAGGGATCACCGGATTGTTGCAACGTTTAGGGATTCGCGATCGGGACTGATATGAAAAAATTACGGAGCAAAATGACCACGGAAGAGCTGGCGGAGAGTTTGGGCGTTGCCAGGCAAACGGTTAATCGCTGGATTCGCCAGCAGGGCTGGAAAACAGAAGGACTCAACGGCGTGAAAGGCGGCCGCGCGCGGCTCATTCATGTCGATGCGCGCGTGAAGGAACACATTATAAGTCTCCCGGCGATTCGCAACCGTCAGGCGGTTTACCATCTCGCGGAGGCCACTTCCGCCTACAATGCCCCCTCTGCAAACCTGTTTCCGGGCATAATTGAGACGCTGGAGAATATGACTGCAGCAGAGCAGAAGCGTCTGGACACCTTCCTGAAGCGCGAAGGCATTCACGGCTTTCTTAAGCGTCTGGGTATTACAGAAGAAGAAGCATAAAAAAACGGCAGGTTCCCCTGCCGTTTGTTTTCTCTGAGACGTTATTACTGCTGATTTTCTCGTTCAGCGATAAAGTCCAGAGCCTTGTTAATGCGCGCTACGCTGCGTGATTTGCCGATAGCATGAACCGTTACGTCCAGCGCCGGAGACTGACCCGCACCGGTCACCGCAACGCGCAGTGGCATACCGACTTTACCCATGCCGACTTCCAGCTCGTCCGCCGTCGCCTGAATGGCGTGATGCACATTCTCTGCGGTCCACTCGGTAATGGCAGCCAGCTTGTCACGCACCACTTCCAGCGGCTGACGCGCAACCGGGCGAAGGTGTTTCTTCGCGGCGTCCGCATCAAACGCATCAAACTCTTCATAGAAGTAGCGGCAGCTTTCAGCAATCTCTTTCAGCGTTTTGCAGCGCTCGCCGAGCAGTTTCACCAGATCCGCCAGCTCAGGGCCTGTGCGGGTATCAATATTTGCCTGCTCAATGTGCCACTGCAGATACGTCGCCACATATTCTGGCGGCATGGTATTGATGTAGTGATGGTTCAGCCACAGGAGCTTGTCGGTGTTGAACGCGCTGGCGGATTTGCTGACAGAGCTCAGAGAGAACAGTTCGATCATCTCTTCGCGGCTGAAGATCTCCTGGTCACCGTGAGCCCAGCCCAGACGCACCAGATAGTTCAGCAGCGCTTCTGGCAGATAGCCGTCGTCGCGATACTGCATCACGCTCACCGCACCGTGACGTTTAGACAGCTTTTTCCCGTCGTCGCCGTTGATCATGGAGACGTGGGCATAGACAGGCACAGGGGCGTTCAGCGCCTTCAGGATGTTGATCTGACGTGGCGTGTTGTTGATATGGTCTTCACCGCGCACAACGTGGGTAATTTCCATATCCCAGTCGTCAACCACGACGCAGAAGTTGTAGGTTGGAGAACCATCGGTACGACGGATGATCAGATCGTCGAGCTCCTGGTTGCTGAATTCGATCGGGCCACGGATCTGATCGTCAAAGATCACAGACCCCTCTTGCGGGTTAGCAAAACGCACAACGCAAGGCTCATCTGCAGCATGCTCGCTGTGGTCGTGGCGGCAGCGGCCGTCATAACGCGGCTTTTCACCGTTCGCCATCTGCTCTTCACGCAGCGCATCCAGACGCTCTTTGGAGCAGTAGCACTTATACGCCGTGCCCGCGACCAGCATCTCATCAATGACGGCGTTATAGCGGTCAAAGCGTTTGGTCTGGAAGTAGGGACCTTCATCCCATTCCAGGTTCAGCCAGTTCATCCCATCCATAATGGCTTCAATTGCTTCTGGCGTGGAGCGCTCAAGATCGGTGTCTTCAATACGCAGCACGAACTCACCTTTGTTGTGGCGTGCGAAAAGCCAGGAATAGAGAGCGGTACGTGCACCACCGACGTGCAGATAGCCTGTCGGGCTCGGCGCGAAGCGAGTTTTGATTTTCATGAAATGGCCTTACGTTATAAAGATGCCGGCAATCGGCAAATCCTGGGGAAAAAACAATGGGCAATATTCTATCACTGTGCGGCGATTCCTCAATGTTGTTCCCTGAATCGGGCCCGAGTTTGCGATTTTTGTTTAGAAATCATGCGCCACTGCCCGTTTCGCGATCGTTTTGCTTAATTTTACGACGAACGAATAAAAACTTTAGAAAATGCGTTGACTCATTTTCAACTCTCCCTATAATGCGACTCCACACAGCGGGGGTGATTAGCTCAGTTGGTAGAGCATCTCCTTTACACGGAGGGGGTCGGCGGTTCGAGCCCGTCATCACCCACCATCTACTTCGGTAGACTCGCAGTGTAGATAAGGATTGAGATTGGGCGATTAGCTCAGTTGGTAGAGCATCTCCTTTACACGGAGGGGGTCGGCGGTTCGAGCCCGTCATCGCCCACCATTCTCACCTTATCGCAGCAGTTCCGAAATGGGCGATTAGCTCAGTTGGTAGAGCATCTCCTTTACACGGAGGGGGTCGGCGGTTCGAGCCCGTCATCGCCCACCATTTCGGGTCGTTAGCTCAGTTGGTAGAGCAGTTGACTTTTAATCAATTGGTCGCAGGTTCGAATCCTGCACGACCCACCAATGTAAAAAAGCGCCCTAAAGGCGCTTTTTTGCTATCTGCGATATAAAAAATGTGAACCTGCCCCATTTTCCTCAAGCTAATCCCGCCGGTGCCGATACCTCTGTTTTATAACGCGAGGAAAAAATATGACGACCATTCAGGCATCAACCCAACCTATTCAAACCAGCAGTGGCGGGAATGGGGCTTCTGGCGGTAACGATATCTCTGCGCAAATCACCCGCATTCTCGACAAAATCCAAAAGCTGACTCAGCAGTTAAACGAGCTGGCGAACAGTCCCGGCAGCACGGAAGAGAAGAAAAAGCAGCAGGAACTGATTCAGACCCAGATCAAAGTGCTGCAGGCGCAGCTCGCCGCACTGCAGCGCCAGCAGGCCGAAGAGGCCCAGAAAAAGCAGGATCAAAAATTGGGCAAAGTGGAAGGTGTGAATAGCCCAACAGACAATAATCAGATTGATATCTACATCTAATCTTCTGAAGCGTTAAACAGTGGATCGCGTATGCGGGCCTCGGTCAATCGCTGTGCCTGGATACGCACCACTTCCCAGATAGCCTGCGCCGCCCCCGAGAGTGAACGATTTTTTCGCCGCACCAGCATTAGCTTTCGTTCGACAACGGGCGTCAACCGCTTCACGGCCAGTCGACTTCCCTGAGGCAGGGGAAGCGCCAGGGCGGGCAACACGCTGATGCCGATCCCGGCTTCCACCATGGGAAACAGCGTTGCCGGGTGACCAATCTCCTGCACGATCGCTGCCTTTACCCCCTGATTCATCAGTGCGGAATCAATCAGCGGGCGGCTGCCCGAGGCATAATCTTGTAAAACCAGGTTTGCGCCCTGCAGTGACTGCCACCTGACGTCAGGCAACGCGGCCAGCGGATCATCGTCACGGCAGAGCAGCAAAAAGGGCTCCGAAAGTACGCTTTCGCACTCCAGATCGCTCACCTGGCCGGGATCGATAACAATACCAAAATCGACATCCCCCTGGCGGATGCTCTCCAGTACCCACTGCTGTGGCCGGTCATGCAGCACAAAGTCAATGTCCGGGTAGCGATGGTTCCCCTCGGCAATACACTGCGGGATAAGGTGTGCAGATATCGTCTGGCTAGCCGCGACCCGCACGGTACCCGAAAGCTGCTGCCCCAGCCTACCCACGTCTCTGAGCGTGCTGTTCAGCTCATCCAGCAGCCGTTCAAGGCGCAGAGCAAGCTGCTGCCCGGCTTCGGTCAATACCACTTCGCGCGTGGTGCGGTCAAGCAACCGGACGCCGGTCTGATTTTCCAGTTCTTTCACGCTGTGGCTGACCGCCGACTGGCTCAGGCCAATCATCTCCCCTGCCCGGCTAAAGCTGCGGGCATTGGCGACGGTAACGAAAATGCGGAGCTGGCGTAAGGAAAAATTCATCTGTTTAATTCATGAATGGATGCAATAAATCAATTTTATTTCTCAAATGGAAAAAAGCACAATAGCGACATCTGTTTTCAGGAGTCATTATGAAACTATTTCGTATTGTTGATCCGTTTACGCTCACCCTGGTCGTTACCGTTTTACTGGCCTCGTTCTTTCCCGCTCGCGGCGGGTTCGTTCCGTTCTTTGAAGGGCTGACGACGGCCGCCATTGCACTGCTGTTTTTTATGCACGGCGCGAAGCTGTCCCGTGAAGCGATTATCGCAGGGGGGGGCCACTGGCGGCTGCATCTCTGGGTGATGTGCAGCACGTTCATTCTCTTCCCGATCCTCGGCGTGCTGTTTGCCTGGTGGGCACCGGTTAACGTCGACCCGGCGCTTTATACCGGTTTTCTGTATCTCTGTATTCTGCCGGCTACCGTGCAATCCGCCATTGCCTTTACCTCTCTGGCGGGAGGGAACGTTGCGGCCGCCGTCTGCTCGGCATCGGCATCCAGCCTGCTGGGGATTTTCGTCTCCCCGCTGCTGGTGGGCCTGCTGATGAACATGCACGGCGCGGAAGGTAACCTTGAGCAAGTCGGCAAAATCTGTTTGCAGCTGCTGCTGCCGTTTGTGCTGGGGCATCTCTCGCGTCCGTGGACGGGCGCATTTGTGGCAAAGCACAAGAAATGGATTTCAAAAACCGACCAGTCGTCGATCCTGCTGGTGGTCTATTCCGCCTTCAGCGAAGCGGTCGTGAACGGGATCTGGCATAAGGTGGGCGCTGGTTCGCTGCTCTTTATCGTGGTGTTCAGCCTCATCCTGCTGGCAATTGTCATTGCAGTAAACGTCTTTGTGGCACGCAAGTGCGGCTTCAACAAAGCGGATGAAATTACGATTGTGTTCTGCGGTTCGAAGAAGAGCCTGGCAAACGGTATCCCGATGGCCAACATTCTGTTCCCGACCTCGGTGATTGGAATGATGGTACTGCCGCTAATGATTTTCCATCAGATCCAGCTGATGGTCTGCGCGGTGCTGGCGCGTCGCTACAAGCGCCAGACGGAAAAACTGACGCAGGAAGGGACCCGCGCCGCGAAGGCTTAAGGACGTTTCAGGGGCTGCACCAGCTGGGTCAGCCCCTCGGTTTTGATCAGTAACGTGATAGCCATCAGCTCGCCCAGTCGCCCTGCCGGGAATTCATCCTTACGGGCAAACCACAGCAGATACTCCTCCGGCAAATCAATCAGCCTGCGGCCCTTGTATTTACCGAACGGCATCTCCGTATTGGCGATCTCAACGAGCTGCTCTTTCTCCACGTTACTCTCCTAACAGACGCATCATTTCCGCTTCGTCGATAACCTCAATGCCGAGCTCCTGGGCTTTCGCCAGCTTCGAACCGGCGGCCTCCCCGGCGATCACCAGGTCGGTTTTCTTCGACACGCTGCCCGCCACTTTGGCTCCCAGCGCCACCAGACGTGCCTTTGCATCATCACGGGATAGCTGGCTCAGGCTGCCGGTCAGCACTACCGTTTTACCGGCGAACGGGCTGTCGATCTCTTCGGCGTTGACGACGACCGGCGCAGGCCATTTGATGCCCTCTGCCAGCAGTTGGCCGATGACCTCGCGGTTGCTCTCTTCAGCAAAGAAGTTAAAGACGTGCGTGGCAACGACGATGCCGACATCCGGGACTTTCTGCAGTTCGTCGATGCTCGCGTTTTCCAGCGCCTCCAGCGTACCAAAGTACGCCGCCAGCCCTGCTGCCGTCGCTTCACCCACTTCACGAATGCCGAGCGCATAAAGGAAACGGGCGAAGGTGGTCTCTTTAGCCGCTTCCAGGGCGTTAACCACGTTCTGGGCTGACTTTGGCCCCATGCGATCCAGACCGGTTAGTTTACCTGCGGTCAGCCTGAAGAGATCCGCTGGCGTGTGGACGTACTCTTTCTCAACCAGCTGATCGATAATCTTGTCGCCCATGCCGTCAACGTCCATTGCGCGACGGGAGACGAAGTGCTTTAGCGACTCTTTACGCTGCGCGCCACAGATTAAGCCGCCCGTACAGCGCGCCACCGCTTCACCTTCTACGCGCTCAACGTCCGAGCCGCACACCGGACAATGGGTCGGGAAGACAACTTCGCGCGTATCGTCAGGACGCTCTGACTCAACGACGTTAACCACCTGCGGGATCACGTCTCCCGCGCGGCGAATTACCACTTTGTCACCGATACGCAGACCAAGGCGTTCGATCTCATCGGCATTATGCAGCGTGGCATTACTCACCAGCACACCCGCCACCTGCACGGGCTCCAGACGGGCGACCGGCGTAATCGCCCCCGTACGACCTACCTGGAACTCCACGTCACGCACAAAGGTCATCTGTTCCTGGGCCGGAAACTTAAACGCCACCGCCCAGCGCGGCGCGCGCGCCACAAAGCCCAGCTGCTCCTGCAGCGCCAGCGAGTTCACCTTGATGACCACGCCATCAATATCAAAGCCGAGCGTCGGACGGTCCGCTTCCACCTTGTGGTAGAACGCCAGCACCGCTTCCGGCGAGTTGCAGAGCTGAACGCGGTTGCTCACCGGCAGGCCCCACGCCTTAAACTGCAGCAGACGCCCGAGATGGGTATCCGGCAGCTCGCCGCCCTCCAGAATACCGACGCCGTAGCAGAAGAACGTAAGCGGTCGCTTCGCGGTGATGCGCGGATCAAGCTGGCGCAGCGAGCCCGCCGCCGCGTTACGCGGGTTAGCAAACACCTTACCGCCGGTGCGACGTGCCTCTTCGTTAATTTTCTCGAAGCCCGCCTGGGGCAGAAACACCTCGCCGCGCACTTCCAGACGTGCAGGAATATTGTCACCCTGCAGCTTCAGCGGGATCGCGCGGATGGTACGCACGTTGGTAGTGATGTCTTCGCCCGTCGTACCGTCGCCACGCGTCGCGGCACGCACCAGCACGCCGTTTTCATAGAGAAGACTGACCGCCAGGCCATCCAGCTTCAGTTCGCAGCACCAGGTGAGAGCGTCGCTGCTTTTCAGGCGATCCTGCACGCGCTTGTTAAACGCGAGAAAGCTCTCTTCATCGAAGACGTTATCCAGCGAAAGCATCGGTACTTCATGACGCACCTGGCTGAAAGCGCCCAGCGGCTCAGCGCCGACGCGCTGGGTGGGGGAATCCGGTGTAATGAGTTCAGGATGCTGCGCCTCTAATTCGCGCAGCTCGCGCATCAGACGGTCATACTCCGCATCCGGGACTTCCGGCGCGTCCATAACATGATAGAGATATTCATGATGGCGAAGCGTGGTTCGCAGTTCAGTGAGTTGTTGTTCGATTGAGTCCATATCACACCATCAATGAGAAAAACCCCCGACATGCGGGGGTTGAGGAGGAGTTGAAGATAACGCGTCGGTTACGCGTTGGCTTCCTTAACTTCGCGGATGCGGTCCTGATACTCACGCAGCTTCTGCGGGGTCATCATGCGACGCTGATCGTCGAGCACCACACCACCCACTTCGTCAGCGATGTGCTGAGCGGATTGCAGCATCAGCTTAAAGTTTTGCAGTTCGTCGCCGTAGGACGGCACCTGCATAAAGATAGTGACACCCGGCGTCACGAAATCGCCCGTCATTTCTGGGTCGAATGTGCCAGGGTTAACCATATTGGCCAGGCTAAATAGCGCCGGGCCGCTACCGTCCGGGCTCAGGTGACGATGGAAGATATTCATATCACCAAACTTGAAGCCGGCCTGTTGAATACTGTTCAGCAGTACGTCACCGTTCAGATGGCTGCCGTGATGGGCGGCCACGTTCATGATGATCACCGCTTCTTTACGCTGCGGTTTTTCAACAACCGGCTCTGGCTCTACAACGGGCTCAGGCTCAACGTGCGGGGCCGGAGCGGGCTGCGGCGCAGGTTGAACATGAACAGGCTGCTGCGGTTGATGTACCGGTTGCGCAGGCTGCTGTTGCACAGGCTGCTGCACGGGTTGCTGTTGAACCGGCTGTGGCGCAGCAGGCTGCTGATACACAGGCTGTTGCGGCGGCTGGCGCACCGGTTCTTCCACAGGCTGCGGCGCTGGCTGGCGCGGCTGTGCAGAAGCATACGGCGGTTGATACTGGTGCTGCGAAGGACGAGGTGCTTCATGCTCCCCATGGCCTACGCCGGGCGCAGTATTGACCCGATGAACACGAACTTCACCCACGCCGTCATCGTCGCTTCCATCGATGTCATCTTCACTGTCATCGTCGTCACGACTGGACTTCATGCGCTTCAGTGGGCGATCGCGAAACATCGAGGAACGCTCTTTACGGCTGGTCCAGAAACCATGTACCAGTAAAGCGATTATGGCGATCGCGCCAACAATGATTAATATCAGACGCAAATCCTGCATCATTATATTCTCTGTTGTTCTAACACCTTGCCACCACGGCAAACATTTACTCACTAAGAGTATTTGCCGTTTACGTCAAGTGCAAGTGTGTGCAGAGCATTCACAGCATAAAGATGAAGGAAATCGTGCTTTTTGCTGGTTTTTCGAACATTTCCGAACTGGTCATTGGTCCGTAAGTGGATAATATAGGCGGGCAATTCCACTGGTTGTGTAAAAAGGAGTACAGCCTGGCTATGGTTTCAACATCTTCTTCTCCCCCGCGCAGCGGCGTCTGGTATTTTTCTCAGGGCTGGAAACTGGTCTCTCTGCCGGGTATTCGACGCTTCGTCATTCTGCCGCTGTTGATCAACATTATTCTGATGGGCGGCGCGTTCTGGTGGCTGTTCACAAAACTGGAAAGCTGGATCCCATCGCTGATGAGCTACGTGCCGGACTGGCTGCAATGGCTTAACTACCTGCTCTGGCCGGTGGCGGTGATCTCCGTTTTGCTGGTATTTGGCTACTTCTTCTCGACGATTGCCAACTGGATAGCCGCGCCGTTTAACGGTTTGCTGGCGGAACAGCTGGAAGCGCGCCTTACCGGCGCAACACCGCCGGACACGGGCATCCTGGGGATCATGAAAGACCTCCCTCGCATTATGAAGCGTGAATGGCAGAAGTTTGCCTGGTACCTGCCCCGCGCGGTTGTGCTGCTTATCCTCTATTTTGTGCCCGGCATTGGCCAGACGGTGGCACCGGTGCTGTGGTTCCTGTTCAGCGCCTGGATGCTGGCCATCCAGTACTGCGACTATCCGTTCGATAACCACAAGGTGCCGTTTAAAGAGATGCGCACCGCCCTGCGCAGCCAGAAGATCGCCAATATGCAGTTTGGCGCGCTGATCAGCCTGTTCACTATGATTCCGTTCCTGAATCTGTTCATCATGCCGGTTGCCGTTTGCGGCGCGACCGCCATGTGGGTCGACTGCTACCGTGCTAAGCACGCGTTATGGAAATAATGCAAAAATGTGTAAAGCAGGGGTGGCTTATGCCGCCCCTTATTCCATACTGATCCCCATTATTTCCTTGCAGTATATAGATATGCGAATTCCTTACTTCCCCCTACCTGCTTAGCAGGTATGCTGGGTCGGTATCCCAATTTCATACAGTTAAGGACAGGCCATGAGTAAGATTTATGAAGACAACTCGCTGACTATCGGTCATACGCCCCTGGTTCGACTGAACCGTATCGGTAATGGACGCATCCTGGCGAAGGTCGAATCACGTAACCCGAGCTTCAGCGTAAAATGCCGTATCGGTGCAAACATGATTTGGGATGCTGAAAAACGTGGCGTACTGAAGCCGGGCGTTGAGCTGGTGGAACCGACCAGCGGCAATACCGGGATCGCTCTGGCCTATGTTGCTGCCGCGCGCGGCTACAAGCTGACGCTGACCATGCCTGAAACCATGAGCATCGAGCGTCGTAAGCTGCTTAAAGCGCTGGGCGCGAACCTGGTGCTGACCGAAGGCGCGAAGGGCATGAAGGGTGCCATTCAGAAAGCCGAAGAGATTGTGGCCAGCGATCCGGCGAAATACCTGCTGCTGCAGCAGTTCAGCAACCCGGCTAACCCGGAAATTCACGAGAAGACCACCGGCCCGGAAATCTGGGAAGATACCGACGGCCAGGTTGACGTCTTTATCTCCGGCGTAGGTACCGGCGGCACGCTGACCGGCGTGTCACGCTATATTAAAGGCACCAAAGGTAAAAAAGAGCTGATCACCGTTGCCGTTGAGCCGACTGATTCACCGGTTATCACCCAGGCCCTGGCGGGGGAAGAGCTCAAACCCGGCCCGCACAAAATTCAGGGGATTGGCGCAGGCTTCATTCCGGGCAACCTGGATCTGAAGCTGATTGATAAAGTGGTCACTATCACGAACGAAGAAGCCATCTCTACCGCGCGTCGCCTGATGGATGAAGAAGGCATTCTGGCAGGTATCTCTTCCGGTGCGGCCGTTGCGGCAGCGCTTAAACTTCAGGAAGATGAGGCCTTTACCAATAAGAATATTGTGGTTATCCTTCCTTCCTCGGGTGAGCGTTACTTGAGCACCGCACTGTTTGCCGATCTGTTCACTGAAAAAGAGCTGCAACAGTAGTGCCACTATGTTAATAACGCGTAAAAAAGCACCTTTTCAGGTGCTTTTTTGTGGCCTGCTTCAAACTTTTGCCCCTCCTGGCATTGCTTCACCCCGTTGGGTCTGGTATTTAAACCAGCAATTATTTTGATGCGTGAAATTAATCAGCGAACGAAATAGCCTTGCTGAATCGATTTTATGATTTGGTTCAAGTCTTGCTTTCGCTGCATAATGTTTAATGACGATCGAAACGTCAGCGCTAACAATACAGGCTAAAGTTCAGTCGCCAGGCTAGACTTTAGTTCCACAACACTAAACCTATAAGTTGGGGAAATACAATGTTCCAGCAAGAAGTTACCATTACCGCTCCGAACGGTCTGCACACCCGCCCTGCTGCTCAGTTTGTTAAAGAAGCGAAAGGCTTCACTTCTGAAATCACTGTGACTTCCAACGGCAAAAGCGCCAGCGCAAAAAGCCTGTTCAAACTGCAGACTCTGGGCCTGACTCAGGGCACCGTAGTCACCATCTCTGCGGAAGGTGAAGACGAGCAGAAAGCAGTTGAGCATCTGGTAAAACTGATGGCTGAGCTCGAGTAAGTTTCCGGGTTCTTTTAAATATCAGTCACAAGTAAGGTAGGGTTATGATTTCAGGCATTTTAGCATCCCCGGGTATCGCTTTCGGCAAAGCACTGCTGCTGAAAGAAGACGAGATCGTCATCGACCGGAAAAAAATTTCTGCCGACAAGGTTGATCAGGAAGTTGAACGTTTTCTGAGCGGTCGTGCCAAGGCATCTGCGCAACTGGAAGCAATCAAAACTAAAGCTGGCGAAACTTTCGGTGAAGAAAAAGAAGCCATCTTCGAAGGGCACATCATGCTGCTCGAAGATGAGGAGCTGGAGCAGGAAATCATAGCCCTGATTAAAGATAAAGGCATGACGGCCGACGCGGCTGCGCATGAAGTTATCGAAGGTCAGGCAACTGCCCTGGAAGAACTGGATGATGAATACCTGAAAGAGCGTGCGGCTGACGTACGTGACATCGGTAAGCGCCTGCTGCGCAACATCCTGGGTCTGGCCATTATCGACCTGAGCGCGATTCAGGATGAAGTGATCCTGGTTGCCGCTGACCTCACCCCATCTGAAACCGCACAGCTGAACCTGAAAAAGGTCCTCGGTTTCATCACCGATGCGGGCGGCCGTACCTCCCACACCTCTATCATGGCGCGTTCTCTGGAACTGCCTGCCATCGTGGGTACCGGAAGCGTCACCTCTCAGGTGAAAAACGGCGATTATCTGATTCTGGATGCCGTAAACAATCTGGTTTACGTCAACCCAACTAACGAAGAGATCGAAAAACTGCGCGCGGTTCAGGAGCAGGTTGCGACTGAAAAAGCGGAACTCGCTAAGCTGAAAGACCTGCCAGCCATCACTCTGGACGGCCATCAGGTAGAAGTGTGCGCAAACATCGGTACCGTCCGCGACGTTGATGGCGCTGAGCGCAACGGTGCGGAAGGTGTTGGTCTCTATCGTACAGAATTCCTGTTCATGGACCGCGACGCGCTGCCAACGGAAGAAGAGCAGTTTGCTGCGTATAAAGCCGTTGCTGAAGCCTGTGGCTCTCAGGCGGTTATCGTCCGTACCATGGACATCGGTGGCGACAAAGAGCTGCCGTACATGAACTTCCCGAAAGAAGAGAACCCGTTCCTGGGCTGGCGTGCCGTGCGTATTGCGATGGATCGTAAAGAGATCCTGCGTGACCAGGTTCGCGCAATCCTGCGTGCCTCCGCGTTCGGTAAGCTGCGCATCATGTTCCCAATGATCATCTCTGTTGAAGAAGTGCGTGCACTGAAGAAAGAGATCGAAATCTACAAGCAGGAACTGCGCGACGAAGGTAAAGCATTTGACGAGTCAATCGAGATCGGCGTGATGGTGGAAACACCTGCGGCGGCGACCATTGCGCGTCATTTAGCCAAAGAAGTTGATTTCTTTAGTATCGGCACCAATGATTTAACGCAGTACACCCTGGCAGTTGACCGTGGTAATGATATGATTTCACATCTCTACCAGCCAATGTCACCGTCCGTACTGAACTTGATCAAGCAAGTTATTGATGCTTCTCATGCAGAAGGTAAATGGACTGGCATGTGTGGTGAGCTTGCAGGCGACGAACGTGCTACACTTCTGTTGCTGGGTATGGGTCTGGACGAATTCTCTATGAGCGCCATTTCCATCCCGCGCATTAAGAAGATTATCCGTAACACGAACTTCGAAGATGCGAAGGTGTTAGCAGAGCAGGCTCTTGCTCAACCGACAACGGACGAGTTAATGACGCTGGTTAACAAGTTCATTGAAGAAAAAACAATCTGCTAATCCACGAGATGCGGCCCAAATTACTGCTTAGGAGAAGATCATGGGTTTGTTCGATAAACTGAAATCTCTGGTTTCTGATGATAAGAAAGACTCCGGAACTATTGAGATTGTTGCTCCGCTCTCCGGCGAGATCGTCAACATCGAAGACGTGCCGGATGTAGTGTTTGCTGAGAAAATCGTTGGTGATGGCATTGCTATCAAACCAACTGGCAACAAAATGGTTGCTCCAGTTGACGGCACCATCGGTAAAATTTTTGAAACCAACCATGCGTTCTCTATCGAATCTGATAGCGGTATCGAACTGTTCGTTCACTTCGGTATCGACACCGTTGAACTGAAAGGCGAAGGCTTCAAACGTATCGCGGAAGAAGGCCAGCGTGTGAAAGTTGGCGACCCGGTGATTGAATTCGATCTGCCACTGCTGGAAGAAAAAGCCAAGTCTACCCTGACACCGGTTGTTATCTCCAACATGGACGAAATCAAAGAACTGATCAAACTGTCTGGCAGCGTCACCGTGGGTGAAACCCCGGTTATCCGCATCAAGAAGTAATTCTTGCCGCACAGAAAAATGGCGCCTTCGGGCGCCATTTTTGTTTATGCCGGGAGGATAAGCTCGTCGTAGCCTTTCGACTGGGTATACAGCATGACGTCAGTCACCCGATCGCCGGCCATGCGAATGGCATCGGCAACGGTTTTCCCCTCAACAATGCCGCTCACCAGCTCTGAACAGAACAGGTCGCCCGTCCCTTTCAGATCGGTCTCTACGCGCGGATGCGCGCTGACGGTGACGCCCTCGCGTGAGACCAGCACCACGTGGATGTTTTGCGGATCGTCGGCAACCGGCGCACTGGTGATCGCCACCCATTTCAGGCTGTCTGAGAGCAGTCCCTGTGCCGCCGCGATGGCGCTTTCCGGCGTGCGGCACGGCTTGCCGCTTAACACTTCCAGCTCGTAGACATTGGGCGTGATCCCCTGCGCCAGCGGCAGCAGGTGCTCCCGATACGCTTCGGGGATCTCAGGCTTCACGTACATCCCGCTGTCGATATCGCCGATAACCGGATCGACCAGTACCAGCAGGTCAGGATGCTGCGCTTTGACCGCCTTCAGCCACTGCGCCAGCAGGACGATCTGGCTGGCGCTGCCCATATAGCCGGTGGTGACCGCCTTAAGCTCGCGCAGGATCTCTCGCTCTTCCAGCGCCTTAAGGTAGCCGCTGAACCACTCATCGGGGATCACGCCGCCGTAGAAGGTGTCATAGTGTGGCGTGTTGCTGAACAGTACCGTCGGTACGGCGGTGACGTTCAGCCTGTGGGTACGAATATTCGGTACCGCAATGCTGTTCCCCACGCTGCCGTACACCACCTGCGACTGCACCGCGACAATATCGGTTTGCTGCGCCCGGGTATTATCCCGGAATAGAATCATCTCCATGACGCTTAAATCCCCGCCCCCTGCGAATAACTCTCTTCTCCAAAGACGCCGGTAGAGAGATAGCGATCGCCGCGATCGCAAATAATCGCCACCACTACTGCACCCGGGTTTGCCTGCGCCACCCGAATCGCACCCGCTACCGCGCCGCCCGAGCTGACGCCACAGAAGATACCTTCGCGCACGGCCAGCTCACGCATGGTATTTTCCGCCTCGCGCTGGTGAAGATCCAGCACCTGGTCCACAAGCTGTGCATTAAAAATGCCCGGCATATACTCCGCAGGCCAGCGGCGAATGCCCGGAATGCTGCTCCCCTCTTCCGGCTGCAGGCCAACGACGGTGACGGTTTTCGCCTGCTCGCGCAGAAAACGGGATACGCCGGTAATGGTTCCCGTGGTGCCCATGCTGGAGACAAAATGGGTAATGCGCCCGTCGGTTTGCTGCCAGATTTCCGGGCCGGTGGTGGTGTAGTGCGCGTAAGGGTTGTCCGGGTTGTTAAACTGATCGAGCAGTTTACCTTCGCCGCGCTCGGCCATTTCTAACGCCAGGTCGCGCGCGCCTTCCATCCCCTGCTCTTTGGTCACCAGAATCAGCTCGGCTCCGTAGGCACGCATCGCGGCGCGACGCTCTTGACTCATATTGTCCGGCATCAGCAGCTTCATGCGATAGCCTTTCAGCGCCGCAATCATCGCCAGGGCGATACCGGTGTTGCCGCTGGTGGCTTCAATCAGCACGTCGCCCGGCTTAATCTCGCCGCGCTTTTCAGCCTGGACGATCATCGACAGTGCGGCCCGATCTTTCACCGACCCCGCCGGGTTATTGCCTTCGAGTTTGACCCAGATTTCGCTGCCGTTATCCGGCCCCATGCGCTGAAGTTTGACCAGAGGGGTATTGCCGATGGTATGTTCGAGTGTTTTCACGATTTTTACTCAATAAAAAAGCCGGGTTGCGCGCAGCGATCCCGGCCTACAAGACGCAGTTTTAGCTGTAGGCCCGGTCAGCGCAGCGCCACCGGGCGATAAACATCCTAATAACCTATCAGGCTGACTCCGCCAGAGCAATATCCTCGCGCGTCTCGATGCGTTCCTTGCCGTGATAAATACGGGCATGCTGAAGACCGACAAACAGGCGCTCTCCCCGATGCGGCGGGACGTCGTCGCGCATGACCACGGTCAGCGGCTCGGTATACCAGCCCAGCGGCTGAACCACCAGTTGGGTGTAGTGCCCTTTAGGGCTCGCTTCCAGCACCTGTACCGGCAGCGGTGAGTCCAGACTGGTTCGACGGCTCACGTCCACTTCCCACGGACGCAGGAACAGATCGACCGGGCCCTGGTGCGCGGAGGTATAGCCCAGCGGCCAGCGGTGCGCGCCAACGTGGAACTGACCGCCGCGAATGGTGCCCTGCAGGCGGTTCACCTCGCCCATAAACTCCAGCACGAAGCGGGTCGCCGGTTCACGCCAGAGCTGCTCCGGCTCGTCAACCTGCTCAATGTTGCCCTGACTCATGACCACCACGCGATCCGCGACTTCCATCGCCTCTTCCTGGTCGTGGGTCACGAAGACGCTGGTGAATTTCAGCTCTTCATGAAGCTGACGCAGCCAGCGGCGCAGCTCTTTACGCACCTGCGCATCCAGCGCGCCGAAGGGTTCGTCCAGCAGCAGAATTTGCGGCTCAACGGCCAGCGCGCGCGCCAGCGCCACGCGCTGTTTCTGCCCGCCGGACAGCTGGGCCGGGAAACGGTCCGCCAGATGCGCCAGCTGCACCATCTCCAGCAGTTTGGTCACTTTCGCCTTTATGGTTGCCGCATCCGGGCGCTCACGACGCGGCAGCACGGTCAGGCCAAACGCAATGTTGTCGAACACGGTCATGTGGCGGAACAGCGCGTAATGCTGAAACACAAAGCCCACCTTACGATCGCGGGCGTGCAGGCGGCTCACGTCGGTGCCGTGGAAGCGGATGTGCCCGCTGGTCTGGTGCTCAAGCCCGGCGATAATGCGCAACAGCGTGGTTTTGCCCGAGCCAGACGGCCCCAGCAGCGCCACCATTTGTCCGGAAGGGATATCCAGCGAGATATCATTCAGCACCTGGGTGCGACCAAAAGACTTCTTAATATTGGCAATCTCAATGCTCATGATTTCCCTCCTGATGCTGACGTTTTTCCTGATTTTCTAAACGCCACTGCACCACACTCTTCAAAAACAGGGTCAAAATCGCCATCAGCGTCAGCAACGCTGCGGCAGTAAAGGCGCCGATGGTGTTGTAGTCCTGCTGCAGGAGTTCAATCTGCAGCGGCAGCGACAGGGTTTCACCCCGAATGGAGCCAGAGACGACGGAAACGGCACCGAATTCACCAATCGCGCGGGCATTGGTCAGCACCACGCCATAAAGCAGCGCCCAGCGGATGTTCGGCAGGGTCACGCGGCGGAACATCTGCCAACCGGAAGCCCCCAGCAGCACCGCCGCTTCGTCTTCGTTGCTCCCCTGGCTTAACATCACCGGCACCAGCTCGCGCACCACAAACGGACAGGTCACGAAGATGGTGACCAGCACCATGCCCGGCCAGGCGAACATGATCTGCAGGTTATGCGCATCCAGCCAGCCGCCCAGCGGGCCGTTGGAGCCATAAAAGAGCAGGTATACCAGGCCCGCCACCACCGGCGACACGGCAAACGGAATATCCAGCAGGGTTAGCAGCAGCTGACGTCCCGGGAAATTAAAGCGCGTCACCAGCCACGCCAGCAGGGTACCGAACACCAGGTTCACCGGAACGGTGATCAGGGCAATCAGCACGGTCAGCCAGATGGCGTGCAGCATATCCGGGTTCGCCAGGTTTTCCAGCGCGGGCATCAGGCCCTTGCTGAACGCCTGAACGAAGATATAAATCGTCGGCACGACGAGAATGAGGGCGGAAACCAGCACGCCCGCCCCAATCAGAAACCATTTACCCCAGTTGATGCGGGGCGCATCGTATCGCTTCAATTGCGTAACTTCCGCCATCAGTGACCTACCACACGTCGACCAAAGCGACTTTGCAGAGTGTTAATCGAGTACAGCAGCAGCAGCGATGCCGCGAGGATCACCGAAGCGATCGCGCTCGCCGCCGGATAATCAAACTCCTGCAGGCGAATGAAAATCATCAGCGAGGTCACTTCAGTTTTCCAGGCGATGTTCCCGGCGATAAATATCACCGCACCGAACTCGCCGAGGCTGCGGGTAAACGACAGCGCGACGCCCGCCATCAGCGCCGGAGACAGCTCCGGCAGCACCACTTTGCGGAAGCTCTGCCAGCGCGTGGCGCCCAGCGTTTCCGCCGCTTCTTCGTATTCCGGACCTAACTCTTCCAGCACCGGCTGCACGGTACGCACCACAAACGGGATGCTGGTAAAGGCCATCGCCACCGCGATACCAAGCCAGGTGTAGGTCACCTTGATGTCAAATTTCGCCAGCCACTCGCCGTACAGCCCGTTCACGGAGAAGAGCGACGCGAGGGTTAAGCCCGCGACCGCCGTCGGCAGCGCAAACGGCAGATCCATCAGGGCGTCAAGCAGCGTGCGGCCCGGGAAGCGATAGCGGGTCAAAATCCACGCCATCAGCAGGCCAAACACGCCGTTAAAAATGGAGGCGACAAACGCCGACAGCAGCGTCACCTTATAGGCCGCCACCACCTGCGGGTTGGTGATCACGTCCCAGTACTGCGCCCAGCTCATCTGCGCAAGCTGCATCACCAGCGCGCTGAGCGGCAACAGCAGAATCAGGCAGACGAACAGCAGGCTGGTTCCGAGGCTTAGGGTAAAGCCCGGCAGCACGCGTTTGGTCGAGACTGCAAACATTACTTATGCCCCGCCGCCAGCAGTTTGTCTAACTCACCGCCGCTGGCAAAATGCGTTTTCATCACATCTGGCCAGGAGCCGAAATGGTCTTCCACGCGGAACAGCGCGGTCTGCGGGAACTTATCTTTCAGCTTGTTCATCACGTCCGGATTGTTTACGCGGTAGTAGTAATCGGTAATGATGGCCTGCGCCTGAGGGCTGTACAGGTAGTTGAGATAGGCTTTTGCCGCTTTCTCGGTACCGTTCGCCTGCACGTTTTTATCCACCCATGCGACCGGGAATTCGGCCAGAATGTTGGTTTTCGGGATAACCACCTCAAAGCCCTGCGCTTCATACTGCTTGCGGATGTTGTTCACTTCCGACTCAAAGCTGATCAGCACATCGCCCAGGCCGCGCTCTGCGAAGGTCGTGGTCGCTCCGCGGCCGCCGGTATCAAACACTTCGACGTTTTTCAGGAACTGGGTCATGAACTGCTCGGTTTTGGCTTTATCGTTACCGTCAGCCTTGTCCGCCGCGCCCCACGCCGCTAAATAGGTGTAACGCGCGTTACCGGAGGTTTTTGGGTTCGGGAAAATCAGCTTCACGTCGGAACGCACCAGATCGCTCCAGTCGTGGATATTCTTCGGATTGCCCTTGCGCACCAGGAAACCCATGGTGGAGTAGAACGGCGAGCTATTGTTCGGCAGACGGCTCTGCCAGTCCGCCGGGATGAGCTTGCCTTTGTCGTGCAGGATCTGCACGTCAGTCACCTGGTTGTAGGTCACGACGTCCGCTTTCAGTCCCTGAAGAATGGCCAGCGCCTGCTTGGACGACCCGGCGTGGGACTGCTTGATGGTCAGCTTATCGCCGTTATTGTCTTTCGCCCACTGCTGTTCGAACGGGGGATTAAGGGCGGCAAACAGCTCGCGGGAGACGTCATACGAACTGTTCAACAGTTCAGTCGCCTGCGCCTGTGCCACCAGCAGTAAACCTGCCAGCGCCAGAGTTCCTTTTTTCAGTACAGTAACGGCCATTGCGCACCCTTATAAATGTGATGACTATCTTATAGTCATAATATTTATAACGGTGATGAAAGGAGTAACGGTTTTATATACCGTTTGGTGATTTAGAAGCAGAAAAGGGAATAAGAGGCGCGGGGAAAATTGCCGGGTGGCGCTAACGCTTACCCGGCCTACGTATGGAAAGCGGTTTACAGCGCCAGCAGACGCTCGACGGACGGCGCGAAGTAGTAGCCGCCGGTCACCGGTTTGGTGAAGCGCAGCATGGCGTCGCGCTTGCCGTCGGTATCGCCGAACATGCTCAGCAGCTGCTGTTCAATGTTATGCAGGCGCGCGCAGTAGGCGCAGAAGTAGAGGCCGTGCGTGCCGCTTGCGGTACCGTACGGCAGGCTCTGGCGGACAATCTTCAGCCCTTTGCCGTCTTCTTTGAGGTCAACGCGGCTCAGGTGCGAGGTGACCGGACGGTCATCGCCGTCGATCTCTTCGTTAGCTTCTTTGGTGCGGCCAATCATCATCTCCTGGTCATGCACGCTCATGCGGTTAAGCTGCTTGAGGTTATGCTCCCAGCGCTGCACGAACACGTAGCTTCCGCCCGCGTCCACGCCGTCTTTGATTACCGCGACTTCACGACGCGTCTCTTCACCCGCCGGGTTTTCGGTTCCGTCGACGAAGCCGCTCAGATCGCGCTCTTCTACCCAGCGGAAACCGTGAACTTCTTCCTGCACCTCGATGCTGTCGCCAAAGGCCGCCACCGCCGCCTGGGCAACGGAGAAGTTCACGTCGTGACGCAGAGAAAGGATGTGGATCAGCACGTCGTACTGGGTCGCAGGTGCAAGGCCTTTGCCGTAAGGAATGAAGTCCTTCAGCTCTTCTGCCCCTTCACCGCCGCTCAGATGACGCCAGACGTTATTGCCAAACGCAACAACGGCGCCGAGGTGGGCTTCCGGGAATTTGGCCTGGAAGGTCGCCAGTTTATCAATAAACGCTTTGCTGGCCGCACGCAGGGCATCCACGTCCCCTTTGACATTGGCTTCAATCCAAATCGCCGCGCGGCAATGTTCTGGCAAAATGCCACTCTGAACCTGAGACATCGCTCCTCCTGAAATAAAGATGCCACGTCAGCGTGGCATTGATGGCGGGTATTATACCCGGATT
This sequence comes from Enterobacter sp. fkY84-1, assembly GCF_052974705.1. Classification (NCBI taxonomy): domain Bacteria; kingdom Pseudomonadati; phylum Pseudomonadota; class Gammaproteobacteria; order Enterobacterales; family Enterobacteriaceae; genus Enterobacter; species Enterobacter sp. fkY84-1. Next base: position 3,407,398 of record NZ_CP169393.1, read on the forward strand.
TCAGCGAGGCGGTTTGTTCAGACGCAAATTACTGCTTCCAGAGTATTTTGGTCACCTTCCAGCTCTTCAGGGTGTCGTCAGACGGCATCAACCCTTCCGGGCCGCTCCAGGTGCCGGTAAAAACATAGCTGATGTGCTGGCTGCCTTCCGCCTTACACTCCACCGCCACTTCATCGTCGGATGGCACGCTGGTGCAGTTGCCAAAGGCCTGCTTATAAAGATCGCTAAACGGCGTTCCGACCTTCACGCCGCTGGCGGTCGGAATATCTTCATCCATCACCGCGATCCGGTTTACCGTGCCTTTGTCACCGTTGATCACCAGCGCCAGCTTGTCGCCCTTCAGCGCCTCGTAATAGCGAACAATATTGCCATTCTCTGTTTTCATGCCGCTGCGCAGGCGGTAGTCACTGCTGAGCGCATCCTGAATAGCATTCTGATCCAGCGCCGTCGCGGCGGTAATTTTACCCACGCCCTGCTCGGTCACTTCCGTTGATGAGCCAAACCAGTTCCACGGATACGCGGCAGACCAGTTAATGGAGGAGAGCGTCGAACAGCCGGTCAATGCCAGCGGAAGAGCGCATAAGAGTAAACGCAGCGATTTCATTGAAACGTCCTTACGTGTTAAATCAACGCTTGTTGGAGTGCGACATCGGCAAAAAGTGCCGGATTAATCATCCTGAGGCACAAAACAGGCGCGAAGGCGCGGGTTGGTCACTAGCCACATCAGCGCCACGATATCGGCAACCACCAGCGCAACGCCGATGCCCGTCAGCGGTTCACCGTACCACCAGAGTACCGGCTGCCAGAAGAGCAGCGCAATTTGGGCAAGGATCAGCAGCCCGCGAAGCGCGCGCCACAAGCGCGGGATTACGTCCCGCCGACCGCTGCACAAGAAAGCCACCACCGCCGGTATGCCCGGCAGCAAGCCGAGCCAGAAGGCATCGTGATCGGGATAAAAGAGATTTAGCAGCGTGTCGCCCTGCCCGCGCGATGCGGCGGCCATTACAAACAGCACCCAGGTGCGGGCCTGAAGCAGCAGAACGCACCAGAATAAAAAGGGCAGCCTGACGCGCCCCTGAGCGTCATAGTCTGCCGGATGGATCTCAGTACTCTTCATCTTCGATGAGACGCTTTCCTAAATTCAGCACGTCAGCGTGTACATAGCCCAGGCGTTCATACATGCCCAGCACCACGTCGTTATCTTCCCGCACCATGATCTGGATTTTCGGACAGCCGCGGGCGATCAGCTTCTTCTCGAGCCGGTTGAGCAGCGCATTGGCAATACCGCGACCACGGTATTCCGGATGGACGCCCAGATAATAGGCCGAGCCGCGATGGCCGTCATAACCGCCCATCACCGTCCCCACAACCTCGCCATTGACTTCCGCAACCAGAAACAGACTGACGTCGTGATTCACCTTACGTTCGATATCCATTTCCGGATCGTTCCACGGACGCAGCAGATCGCAGCGCTCCCAAAGGGTGATCACCTCTTCGAAATCTTCCTGGCGAAAAACGCGTATCTCCATGGTATTAACCGCCTTTTCGGGTTTAAAAACAGTGATTATGGCGCGAACCACGCCTTTAGCCAATAACCGGGGAAAATCTCGCCAAAATTTGGCATAATGTCACTTTGTCACGTATTGAAATGAAAAGTAAAACAATTCTCAATAAGGACTGTCGTAACGCTAAACGCGATACGATATAACACCAGGACCCCTTTTTTTAGTATTCAGGCCGCATGAGCACATTCAAACCATTAAAAGCACTCACATCGCGTCGTCAGGTTCTCAAAGCGGGGCTGGCGGCCTTAACGTTAACGGGCATCGCAAAGCAGGCTCAGGCAAAAGACGAGAGCACGCTTAAAACCAGTAACGGACACAGCAAACCGAAAACCAAAAAGCCGGGCGCAAAGCGCCTGGTGATGCTCGACCCGGGCCACGGCGGTATTGATACCGGCGCCATCGGCAAAAACGGGTCGAAAGAAAAACACGTCGTGCTGGCGATTGCAAAAAATGTGCGGGCGATTCTACGCAGCAACGGCATTGACGCGCGTCTGACGCGCTCTGGCGACACCTTTATTCCGCTGTACGATCGCGTAGAGATCGCCCACCAGCACGGGGCGGATCTGTTTATGTCGATTCACGCGGACGGCTTTACCAACCCGTCTGCCGCCGGTGCCTCGGTGTTTGCGCTGTCCAACCGCGGCGCCAGTAGCGCCATGGCAAAATACCTCTCCGACCGCGAAAACCGGGCGGATGAAGTCGCCGGGAAAAAAGCCACCGACAAAGACCACCTGCTACAGCAGGTGCTGTTCGACCTCGTGCAGACGGATACGATCAAAAACAGCCTGACGCTCGGCTCGCACATCCTGAAGAAGATTAAGCCAGTGCATCGCCTGCACAGCAGGAGCACCGAACAGGCGGCGTTTGTGGTGTTGAAATCACCGTCTATCCCGTCCGTGCTGGTGGAAACCTCGTTCATTACCAACCCGGAAGAGGAGCGACTCCTCGGCACTACGGCGTTTCGTCAGAAGATCGCCAACGCCATCGCCTCCGGCATTATCAGTTACTTCAACTGGTTTGATAACCAAAAAGCGCACTCCAGGAAACGCTGATGAAACCCAATGCTCAACTGGTCAAAACCTTCCTGCTGCAGTTACAGGATGAGATTTGCCAGAAACTGGCCGCCGCTGACGGCGGAGAATTTCAGGAAGACAACTGGCAGCGCGAAGCCGGCGGCGGCGGGCGTAGCCGGGTGCTGCGTAACGGCGGCATCTTCGAACAGGCGGGCGTGAATTTTTCCCACGTTCATGGCGACGCGATGCCCGCGTCTGCGACGGCACATCGTCCCGAGCTTGCGGGCCGCAGCTTCGAAGCGATGGGCGTTTCGCTGGTGGTGCATCCGCACAATCCGTTTGTGCCGACCAGCCATGCCAACGTGCGCTTTTTCATTGCGGAAAAAGCGGGGGCCGATCCGGTCTGGTGGTTTGGCGGCGGTTTCGACATGACGCCCTACTACGGCTTCGAAGAGGATGCCGTGCACTGGCACACCACCGCGCGGGATCTTTGCCTGCCGTTTGGCGAAGACATTTACCCGAAATTTAAAAAGTGGTGCGATGACTACTTTTACCTGAAGCACCGCGACGAGCAGCGCGGCATCGGCGGGCTGTTCTTTGACGATCTCAACACGCCTGATTTTGATACCGCATTCAGCTTTATGCGCGCGGTGGGCGAAGGCTATACCGACGCGTACCTGCCCATCGTCGAACGCCGTAAAGACACCAGCTATGGCGTGCGCGAGCGCGAGTTCCAGCTCTACCGTCGCGGGCGCTACGTGGAGTTCAACCTGGTATGGGATCGCGGGACGCTGTTTGGCCTGCAGACCGGCGGGCGCACGGAGTCGATTCTGATGTCGATGCCGCCGCTGGTGCGCTGGGAGTACTGCTACGAGCCAAAAGAAGGCAGCCCGGAGGCTGCCTTGAGTGAGTTCCTTAAAGTACGCGACTGGGTTTAACTGCCGGATGGCGCTGCGCTTATCCGGCCTGCTCAACCCGTAGGTCGGGTAAGCGAACGCGCTACCCGACTCACAAGGCTTACAGCGGCTGCGTCTGCGCCTCAACCACCGCCAGCGCCACCATATTCACGATACGGCGCACGGAGGCAATCGGCGTTAACACATGCACCGGTTTCGCCACGCCCATCAGCACCGGTCCTACGGTCACCCCTTCAGAGCTGGAGACGCGCAGCAGGTTATAGCTGATACGCGCCGCTTCCACATTCGGCATAATCAGGATGTTTGCCGATCCCTTCAGCGGGCTGTCCGGCATACGTTCGTTACGGATGCTCTCCACCAGCGCCGCATCGCCGTGCATTTCCCCGTCAATCATCAGCTCCGGCGCGCGCTCGCGCACCAGCGCCAGCGTCTCACGCATTTTGCAGGCCGCCGCTGATTTGGACGAACCGAAGTTAGAGTGCGACAGCAGCGCCACCTTCGGCTCGATACCGAAGCGGCGCACGGTCTCGGCGGCCATCACGGTGATCTCCGCCAGCTCGTCCGGGCTCGGATCGTCGTTAACATAGGTATCAGCGATAAAGGTGTTCCCGCTCGGCAGCAGCAGGGCGTTCATCGCCCCGGCGGTATGGACGCCGTCGCGATAGCCGAAGATCTCCTGCACCACGCTAAAGTGCTCGTGGTAGTCGCCGATGGTGCCGCAGATCAGCGCATCCGCCTCGCCGCGATGGACCATGATCGCGCCGATCACCGTCGTGTTGCTGATGACGGCTTTCTGCGCCTGCTCCTGGGTGATCCCCCGGCGCTTCATGATCGCGTAGTATTCGCTCCAGTACTCTTTGAAGCGCGGATCGGATTCGTTGTTGACGATCTCGAAGTCGACGCCCGGCTTAATCTGCAGGCCCAGCTTCTGGATACGCATTTCAATCACGCTCGGACGACCAATCAGGATTGGTTTCGCCAGGCCTAAGGTGATCAGCTCCTGGGTGGCGTGCAGCACGCGCGCCTCTTCCCCTTCCGCCAGCACCACGCGCTTCGCGTCGGCGCGCGCCTGAGAGAAGATCGGCTTCATGAACAGGTTGGTTTTATAGACAAACTCGGTGAGCTTATCGACGTAAGCGTCGAAGTCTTCAATCGGACGCGTCGCCACGCCGGAATCCATCGCCGCTTTTGCCACCGCAGGGGCAATTTTGACAATCAGACGCGGGTCGAACGGTTTTGGAATGATGTAGTCCGGACCAAAGCTCAGATCCTGATCGCCATAGGCTGAGGCAACCACTTCACTCTGCTCGGCGTGGGCCAGCTCCGCAATGGCGTGCACCGCGGCCAGCTTCATCTCTTCGTTGATCGCCGTCGCGCCGACGTCCAGCGCGCCGCGGAAGATGAACGGGAAGCAGAGCACGTTGTTCACCTGGTTCGGGTAGTCGGAACGCCCGGTGCAGATAATGGCGTCTTCACGCACCGCTTTCGCCAGCGGCGGCAGAATTTCCGGCTCAGGGTTCGCCAGGGCCAGGATCATCGGCGCGCGCGCCATCTTCTTCACCATCTCCTGGGTCAGCACTTTCGGACCCGAGCAGCCGAGGAAGATATCCGCGCCGTCAATCACGTCCTCAAGCGTGCGCTTGCCGTCGTCTTCTACCGCATACGCCGCTTTGGTTTCCGCCATGTTCGGCTCGCGATCTTTGTAAATCACGCCCTTGGAGTCGCAGACCACAATGTTGTGTTTCTGCATCCCCAGCGCCACCAGAAGGTTCATACAGGCAATCGCCGCCGCACCTGCGCCGGACACCACCATGCGAACGTCGGAGAGATTTTTCTCTACCACGCGCAGGCCGTTGAGAATGGCGGCGGTGCTGATAATGGCCGTTCCGTGCTGGTCGTCATGGAACACGGGAATGTTCATACGCTCGCGCAGCTTCTGCTCGATATAGAAACATTCCGGCGCTTTGATGTCTTCCAGGTTGATCCCGCCGAAGGTCGGCTCCAGCGCGGCCACCACGTTGATGAATTTGTCAGGATCGAGCTCGTCCACCTCGATATCAAACACGTCGATACCGGCGAATTTCTTGAACAGCACCCCCTTTCCTTCCATCACCGGCTTACCGGCCAGAGCGCCGATGTTACCGAGCCCCAGTACCGCCGTGCCGTTAGAGATCACGGCAACAAGGTTGCCGCGCGCGGTGTATTTATAGGCCGCCAGCGGATCTTTTTCGATCTCCAGACACGGGGCCGCCACGCCCGGCGAGTAGGCCAGCGCCAGATCGCGCTGTGTCGCCAGCGGCTTGGTTGGGGAGACCTGAATTTTGCCCGGGACAGGGAACTCGTGAAAATCGAGGGCACTCTGTTTCAACTGCTCATCCATCTTATTTTTCCTTTCACGTATCGGTCAAAAGGGTGACGAAAACGATCCGGTTGCACACCCTGGTGTGCCGCCTAGTATCGCCTCAGGCCGCCTCCTAAACTTTGAAGGCTGCCAAACTCTCACCATCACACATTAAAAATTGTTATCAATTTATAACAGCCATGTTACCCGTCTCAAAAGCAATGCCTCCCCCGTCTGCTATGCTTTTTTGTTAAGTCCATCATGATTTTCTCAGAAGTGTGAACTAACGCACTCAGCTAACGCTTTTATTTCCAAGGAGTAATCATTTATGAACCAGCTAGACGGCATCAAACAATTCACCACGGTGGTCGCAGACAGCGGCGATATCGAGTCGATTCGCCACTATCAGCCGGAGGATGCGACCACCAACCCTTCGCTACTGCTCAAGGCAGCCGGGCTTACCCATTTTAGTCATCTGATTGATGACGCCATTGCCTACGGAAAACAGCGCGGGAAGACGCAGGAGCAGCAGGTCGCCGAAGCCAGCGACAAGCTGGCAGTTAATTTTGGTGCGGAAATTCTTAAAAGCATTCCGGGGCGCGTCTCGACTGAAGTTGACGCCCGCCTCTCGTTCGATAAAGAAAAGAGCATCAACAAGGCTCGCCGCCTGGTGGAACTCTACCAGGAGCAGGGGATCGATAAATCACGCATTCTGATCAAGCTGGCGTCGACCTGGGAAGGCATCCGCGCCGCAGAGGTACTGGAAAAAGAGGGAATTCACTGCAACCTGACGCTGCTGTTCTCCTTTGCCCAGGCGCGCGCCTGTGCCGAAGCGGGCGTGTTCCTGGTGTCACCGTTTGTTGGCCGCATCTACGACTGGTACCAGGCGAAACAGCCGATGGATCCGTACGTGGTGGATGAGGACCCGGGCGTGAAATCGGTGCGCAATATCTACGACTACTACAAACAGCATCGGTACGAAACCATCGTGATGGGGGCCAGCTTCCGCCGTACCGAGCAGATCCTCGCCCTGGCGGGCTGCGACCGCCTGACCATCTCCCCTAACCTGCTCCAGGAGCTACAGGACAAAGAAGAGACGGTCATCCGCAAGCTGATCCCCACCTCTACCGTTCTGCCAAAACCGAAAACCATGACCGAAGCCGAATTCCGCTGGGAGCACAATCAGGACGCCATGGCCGTGGAAAAACTGGCGGAAGGTATCCGCCTGTTCGCCGTCGACCAGCGCAAACTCGAAGATCTTCTCGCTGCCAAACTTTAACCTTGCCACGGAGTGAACTATGTCCCGTAAAGAGCTCGCCAATGCCATCCGCGCCCTCAGCATGGATGCCGTGCAGAAAGCCAATTCTGGCCATCCCGGCGCACCGATGGGCATGGCCGATATTGCCGAAGTGCTGTGGAACGACTTCCTGAAGCACAACCCTAACGATCCCACCTGGTACGACCGTGACCGCTTTATTCTCTCCAACGGCCACGCCTCGATGCTGCTCTACAGCCTGCTGCACCTGTCCGGTTACGATCTGCCGCTTGAGGAGCTGAAAAACTTCCGCCAGCTGCACTCTAAAACCCCGGGGCACCCGGAGATCGGCTATACGCCGGGCGTGGAGACCACCACCGGGCCGCTCGGTCAGGGGCTGGCCAATGCGGTCGGGCTGGCGATTGCCGAGCGTACGCTGGCGGCACAGTTCAACCAGCCGGACCACGAGATTGTCGATCACTACACCTACGTGTTTATGGGTGACGGCTGCCTGATGGAGGGGATTTCCCATGAGGTCTGCTCCCTGGCGGGCACCCTGGGGCTCGGCAAGCTGATTGGCTTCTACGATCACAACGGCATCTCCATCGACGGGGAAACCGAGGGCTGGTTCACCGACGACACGGCAAAACGCTTCGAGGCCTATCACTGGCACGTGGTGCACGAGATCGACGGCCACGATCCTGAGGCGGTGAAAAAAGCGATTCAGGAAGCGCAGAGCGTGAAGGACAAACCGTCCCTGATTATCTGCCGCACGGTTATCGGCTTCGGCTCGCCGAACAAGGCGGGCAAAGAAGAGGCGCACGGCGCGGCGCTGGGTGACGAAGAAGTGGCGCTGACCCGGCAGAAGCTGGGCTGGAAATACCCGCCGTTTGAAATCCCGAAAGAGATCTACCGGGCGTGGGATGCCCGTGAAGACGGTGAGAAAGCCCAGCAGGCCTGGAACGAGAAATTCGCCGCCTACAAAAAAGCGTACCCGGAACTGGCCGCCGAGTTTTCCCGGCGCATGAGCGGCGGTCTGCCGGAGGACTGGGACGATAAAACCCAGGCGCTGATTGAAAACCTGCAGTCCAACCCGGCAAAAATCGCCACCCGTAAGGCGTCGCAAAACACCCTGAATGCGATTGGCCCTCTCCTTCCTGAGCTGCTGGGCGGCTCAGCGGACCTGGCACCGAGTAACCTGACCATCTGGTCGGGCTCGAAATCGCTGAAGGAGGATATTGCCGGGAACTATATCCACTACGGCGTGCGCGAGTTCGGGATGACCGCGATCGCCAACGGCATCGCCCACCACGGCGGCTTCGTGCCCTACACCGCCACCTTCCTGATGTTCGTCGAGTACGCCCGTAACGCGGCACGCATGGCAGCGCTGATGAAGGCGCGGCAGATTATGGTCTATACCCACGACTCCATCGGTCTGGGAGAAGACGGCCCCACCCACCAGGCGGTTGAACAGCTGGCGAGCCTGCGTTTAACACCCAACTTCAGCACCTGGCGTCCCTGCGATCAGGTCGAAGCGGCGGTGGGCTGGAAGCTGGCGGTAGAACGCCATAACGGCCCGACGGCGCTGATCCTGTCACGCCAGAACCTGACGCAGATTGAGCGCACGCCGGAGCAGGTGAAAAACATTGCCCGCGGCGGCTATATCCTGAAAGACAGCGGCGGCAAGCCGGACGTGATCCTGATTGCGACCGGTTCCGAGGTGGAAATCACGGTAAAAGCGGCGGAAAAACTGACCGCCGAAGGCCACGCGGTGCGGGTCGTCTCCCTGCCTTCCACGGATATCTTTGACGCCCAGGACGAGGCGTACCGGGAATCGGTGCTGCCCTCTAACGTCGCGGCGCGCGTGGCGGTGGAGGCCGGTATTGCCGACTACTGGTACAAGTATGTCGGGCTCAAAGGAGCGATTGTTGGGATGCGGGGCTACGGTGAGTCCGCCCCTGCCGACAAGCTGTTCCCGTACTTTGGCTTTACCGTTGAGAACGTGGTAGAGAAGGCGCTGAGCGTGATTTAGTGCGGTCTGCGTTGCCGGGTGGCGCTGTCGCTTACCCGGCCTACAAAACCACCAAACCGTAGGCCGGGTAAGCGACAGCGCCACCCGGCAAAAAACTACCGCGTGATCCACAGCGTGGGCCAGGCGTCTGGCCCATTCCAGTTATCACAGCTGGGTTCCTCGGCATAGCGCACCAGGCGGAAACGCTGGCCGTCAAACCGCCAGCGCGTCTGGATCCCACAATCCCCCATACCGCGCCCCAGCGAGAGCGTGGTCAGCTCGCGCGTCTTTTCATCAAAGCTGGCGTTCATCAACTCGATTTCGCTGCTGTCGCTTGACGGCGTAAACGGCAGACGCAGCCTCACGCTGCGGGCAGAGAACGGTTTTTTACGTGACACCAGCCACGCCAGATCGACCGTGTTATAGGCCCCCGCCTCGCAGCTGACGATCAGCAGCGCTTTGTCATCGGTTAACGCGGTGACGCGCACTTCGCGACGGTTAGGATCCAGCGAACACTGGCTGCTGTTCATCCTGCCGGTACCATAATCCAGCAGATCGTTCAGTTCGGCATGGGAAAGCGGTGTTGGGGTAGGATTAACGATCGCCACCTTTTTCAGGGCAGGTGCGGGCGGCACGCTTAACGGCGGATCGTCACCTTTCTTGATCCACGCGGTTTCGCTGCCAACGCGCTTTTGCTGGGCATCAATGAACAGCAGCGCGGCTTTCAGACCGGCCAGTGAAATCACCTGCTTACCGCCTCGCAGAGTCAGGGCTTTTCCTTCCTGGATGTTTTTCAGAAAGGCGGTGATGGTGGCCGCATCGTCCGTTTTCAGATGCCAGGGGGTGAGCTGCCAGCGCTGTTTGTCGAGCTTCAGGGGAACATTATCCAGCAGCAGCCGCGGGGCAATATCCGGCTCTTTCACGGAAGGCGTATCAAGACCGCCGAGATCGATACGCAGCGTGGCATCCGTTTTCGCCCCGGCGCTCCGGGTGAGCGTCATGACCAGACCGCGGTGTTCGCCCGTGTTGCGGGCAAGGCAAAAGTTCTGGTTATTGCAGGTCACCTGCCAGTCAGAGAAGGCTTGCTGCGCGGGTGCAGCCCGCACCTGCGGCGCGAGGAGCACACAAAACAGGGAAAATAAAAAGACGCTGTAGCGCATGAATGACACAATCCCGGAACGAAAACGCATAACAGGGCAGTATCTTCGTGTTCCCGCCGGGGTTGCTCAATCGGATTTATCAGATATACCTGAAAAACAGGCTATATCCGTTCGAAAGGGGTGTTCATCAGCCCGGTTGTCTGTAAATACTGCAGCAATATCACCGCTTTACCATCCCTGATTTCGCCTGAACGCACCATCTCCAGCGCTCGGGCAAAAGGAAGCTCCAGCACGTCGATATCTTCATCCTCTACGCCACCGCCCCGGTGCGTGCGCTGTGCGTCGCTGTATTCAGCAATGAAGAAATGGACAATTTCCGTCACGCCGCCCGGGGACATGTACAGCTCGAAGACCTTTTTGACCTCGCCCACTTCAAAGCCGGTCTCTTCGACGGCCTCTTTGCGGATGCAGACTTCCGGCTCATCGTCATCGAGCAGGCCCGCGCAGGTTTCAATCAGACGTCCGTCAGGATTGCCATTGACCCATGTTGCCACCCTGAACTGACGGATCAGCACCACGCTCTGCTTTTCACGGTTATAGAGCAGGATGGTTGCTCCGTTACCACGGTCATAGACCTCGCGCTTGTGGCGGATCACTTCACCGTTGTTACGTGTAAGATCATAGGTGATGTTACGCAGGACAAAGTAGTTTTCAGAGAGAATTTTGTCTTTGATAACGTCAATTTTCAGGGTCATACGGGCTCCACGGCACAATGAGTCGTCCTATACTACGCCGTGAATCCCGCTTTGTCGTCCGCCGGATTAATGATGTTGTGGTACATCCACTCCCAGCCAGTCGAGTATCCCCTGCGCGGCATGACGCCCTTCCGCCATCGCGGTGACGACCAGATCCGCGCCGCGTACCGCATCGCCCCCGGCGAAGATCTGCGGGTTGGTTGTCTGATAACGGTAGCGGCTCTCGACCGAGGCCACGATCCGCCCCCAGTCGTCCGTTTCAACCCCCTGCGCCTGCAGCCACGGCATCGCGTGCGGATTAAAGCCAAACGCCATGATGACTGCATCCGCGGCCATCACAAACTCGCTGCCCGCCACCGGAACGGGCCGACGACGCCCCTGCGCATCCGGCTCACCGAGCGCGGTACGCAGCATCCGGATACCGTTGACCTTACCGTTCGGATCCAGCGTCAGCTCAACCGGCTGGACGTTAAACTCAAATGACGCCCCCTCTTCTCTGGCGTTCTGCACCTCTTTCTTCGAGCCCGGCATGTTGGCCTCATCCCGACGATAGGCGCAGGTGACCGTCGCCGCGCCGTGACGTAACGCCGTGCGGACGCAGTCCATCGCGGTATCGCCTCCACCCAGCACCACCACGTTCAGGCCACGGGTGTCGATGAACGACTCGCTGGCCGTCGCCTCCAGCCCCATAACATGCCGCGTGTTGCCCACCAGGAAAGGCAGCGCGTCGTAGACCCCTGGCGCATCCTCGTTCGGGATACCCGCTTTCATCGAACGATAGGTACCCACGCCAATAAACAGGGCGTCGTAATCGCTCTTGAGCTGCGACATCGACACGTCCTGGCCCACCTCGCAGTTCAGCTCGAAGCGGATCCCCATCGCGGTAAAGATCTCTCTGCGCCGGGCGAGCAGCGATTTATCGAGCTTAAATGCCGGGATGCCAAAGGTCAGCAAACCGCCGATCTCCGGATGCAGGTCATAGACCGTCACGCTCACGCCGCGGCGCGCCAGCACGTCGGCGCACGCCAGCCCGGCGGGCCCCGCGCCGACAATCGCGACACGTTTACCTGACGGCGTGACGGCGGACATATCCGGCCGCCAGCCCATCGCCAGCGCCCGATCGGAGATGTAGCGCTCGATGTTGCCGATCGTCACGGCCCCCGCCGCGTCACGAAGCGTGCAGGCTCCCTCGCATAGCCGGTCCTGCGGGCAGACGCGACCGGTAATTTCAGGTAAACAGTTGGTCTGATGAGAAAGCTCGACCGCGCCGGTGATATCCCCCGCGTTGAGGCGCTCAATCCACTGCGGGATGTGGTTGTGCAGCGGGCAGGTCCATTCGCAAATGCTGTGCTCTCCGCACTTCAGGCAGCGCGACACCTCGCGGGCGGCCTGTTCGGCCCGGAACGGCAGGTAAATTTCGTTAAAATGGCCCACGCGCTCTGCGCCAGCCAGCTTGTCGGGCTCGCCGCGGGGCGGGGTCGTTTGCATCTGCTGCAGTTTGGTACGCGGCGCGTCCACGCTGACGGCCTCGGCACCATGCCAGGGCTGCGCCTCCAGGCAGGCCGTGCGCTGTCGGCGCGATTTCGCCAGGTTTTCCAGCGCGGCAGGCGTCGCCAGGGAGAGGACATCCGCCGGGCAATTTTCGATACAGGCCGGGCCGTGTGGACGCGTCAGACAGAGATCGCATTTATTCGCCGAGGCCTTCACGCTGCCATTGTCGAGCGGAGTGACGATAATCTCCATCGTGCCAAACGGGCAGGCCACCGCGCAGGCCTTACAGCCGATGCATTTTTGTTGATTCACCTGTACGCTGTCATCGCATTTGCTGATGGCGCCGTTCGGGCAGCTTTGCGCGCAGGGTGCATTTTCGCAATGATGACAGGTCACGGGGTGGCTCTTCTCGCCGGATCTCAGGACCGTGATACGGGGATGAAAATGGCGCTCGCTCAGGGCATGCTGCTCACCGTTGTGCGCCATCACGCAGGCGACTTCGCAGGCGCGACACCCAATGCACTGCTGGCTGTTAGCCATAATAAAACGATTCATAACCACACCTGTTTTTGGTTCAATAACCTTTCTCTTTATAAGAGTATGGTATTTACGCATCACGGTGCGTTCGGGCAATGTTCAAATGCCTGAAGCGCCCAATTATTTCCAATGAACCTGTGGCAGATCAATTTTATTCAGAGAGCCGTTCTGTGACCGTTAAACGACCCGTTTCCGGAAGCCTTGCCTGGGCTTTCTTTTCGATCATTGCCCTATCCGTACTCAGCAGCACCGTCGCGTTGCTGACGCTGGCCAGCAGCCAGCGCGATGCCGAAGCCATCAACATCGCTGGCTCACTGCGCATGCAGAGCTATCGTCTGGGCTACGAGATGCAGCGAAACAGCCCTTCCCTTGCGGCACATCGCGAGAGCTGGCAACAGACGCTCGGCGCGCCTGCCCTGCAGAAGCTGGATCGCTGGTACGTCCCGGACAATGTGAAAGCACGCTATCAGCAGCTGCATGTGGCCTGGCAGGAGATGGATGCGCATATCGCCCGCGGCGACAGCGCGTGGTATCAACGCAATATTGAGGATTTTGTGGGCCGCATTGATGCCTTTGTGCTCGCCCTCCAGCACTACACCGAACATAAAATTCAAACGGTCACCCTGCTCTCGCTGGCTGGCGCACTCGGGATCCTGCTGCTGACGCTGTTTACCCTGCGACGCATCCGTCGTCAGGTGGTGCTGCCGCTGAATAACCTGGTGGCGGCCAGCGAACGCATTGAGTGCGGCGAATTTGCCACTCCTGCGCCGGATAGCGCCCTGCCGAACGAGCTGGGCCAGCTTTCGCGCGCCTTTAACCACATGTCGGCCGAGCTCGATACGCTCTACCGTTCGCTCGAGGCCTCGGTTGCGGAAAAGACGCGGCACCTGCACGAAGCCCACCAGCAGCTCGACATGCTGTTCAAGTGCTCGCAGGCGCTCAATACCGGCCAGATAGACAGCCACTGTTTCCGGCATATCCTGCAGATTGTCCATGACTATACGCAGATGAATTATCTGGAACTGCGCACCAGCGACGACTGGCGGCTATGCGAAGGGACGGAGGCTGAGGGTATCCCTCTGCAAAACCTGCCGGTACTGATGCAGGACACGCTCTATGGCGAGCTGCGCTGGCAAAGCGAGGCGGACAGCGTCCCCCTTCCGCTGATGAGAAGCGTGGCGACCATGCTCGGGCGCGGGCTGTACTTTAACCAGGCGCAAAAGCATTACCAGCAGCTGCTGCTGATGGAAGAGCGCGCCACCATTGCCCGCGAGCTGCACGATTAGCTGGCGCAGGTGCTGTCGTATCTGCGCATTCAGCTTGCGCTGCTCAAACGCGCCGTGCCGGAAGAAAATACCCAAGCGCAGGCCATTATCACCGACTTCTCCCGCGAGCTGAACAACGCCTGGCAGCAGCTTCGCGAGCTGCTGACTACCTTCCGCCTGACGTTGAACCACGCGAATTTACCCGCGGCGCTGCAGGAGTCACTCGATGCCCTGCAGAGCCAGACGCAGGCGAAACTGCATCTCGACTGCCGCCTCTCCTCGCTGGCGCTCGACGCGCAAAAGCAGGTGCACCTGTTACAGATCGTGCGTGAGGCGGTGTTGAACGCCATTAAGCACGCGCAGGCCAGCGAGATCACCGTGAGCTGCGTGACCGCAGCGGACGGTACGCACAGCGTCAGCATTCGCGACAACGGCATCGGGATTGGCGAGGCCAGCGAGCCGCCGGGACATTACGGTCTGAACATTATGCGCGAACGCGCGCAGCGGCTTGGAGGAGTGCTGCACTTCTCGCAGCCGCGAAACGGCGGCACGCTGGTCAGCGTGACGTTTCCGGCGCCCACGCCGTTAACGGGTAAATAACGGTAAAGAGGGAAGCGCAGGGAAAAGCGCATGATAATTTACACTATCTCCTTTATTTCTCCACGTTTGACCTGGGCCTTACCGCTAAAGTTATGCGGGCAATAAACAATAATGACGTGCAGCAAAACGAGGTCACACTTTCATGGCGAATTTTTTCATCGATCGCCCCATTTTTGCCTGGGTGCTTGCCATCCTGTTGTGTCTGACAGGTGTCCTGGCGATTACGTCACTTCCCGTTGAGCAATACCCCGACCTGGCACCGCCGAACGTGCGCGTCACCGCAAACTACCCCGGCGCGTCCGCACAGACGCTGGAAAATACCGTGACGCAGGTTATCGAGCAGAACATGACGGGTCTGGATAACCTGATGTACATGTCCTCACAAAGCAGCGCCACGGGACAGGCGACGGTGACCCTGAGCTTTAAGGCGGGCACCGACCCGGACGAAGCGGTGCAGCAGGTCCAAAACCAGCTGCAGTCGGCCATGCGCAAGCTGCCCCAGGCGGTGCAGAACCAGGGCGTGACCGTGCGCAAAACCGGCGATACCAACATATTGACCATCGCGTTTGTCTCGACAGATGGCTCGATGGATAAACAGGACATCGCGGACTACGTCGCCAGCAATATTCAGGATCCCATCAGCCGGATCAACGGCGTCGGGGATATCGACGCCTATGGCTCACAGTACTCCATGCGTATCTGGCTCGATCCCAACAAGCTGAACAGCTACCAGATGACGGCGACCGACGTGACGGATGCTATCAAAGCCCAGAACGCCCAGATTGCCGTGGGGCAACTGGGGGGAACGCCTTCCGTTGATAAGCAAGCCCTGAACGCCACCATTAATTCACAATCCCTGCTGCAGACGCCGGACCAGTTCCGCAATATCACCCTGCGCGTGAATCAGGACGGGTCGGAAGTTCGTCTGGGCGATGTCGCCACGGTGGAAATGGGGGCGGAGAAATACGACTACCTGAGCCGCTTTAACGGCAAGCAGGCCTCCGGTCTGGGGATTAAGCTGGCCTCCGGCGCGAACGAAATGGCGACGGCAAAACTGGTGTTAGACCGTCTGGACGAGCTGTCGCAGTATTTCCCGCACGGGCTGGAGTACAAAGTCGCCTATGAAACCACCTCCTTCGTAAAAGCCTCCATTGAGGACGTGGTGAAGACTCTGCTCGAAGCCATCGCGCTGGTGTTCCTGGTCATGTACCTGTTCCTGCAAAACTTCCGCGCGACGCTGATCCCCACCATTGCCGTCCCCGTCGTGCTGCTGGGGACCTTTGCGGTGCTCTACGCCTTCGGGTACAGCATTAATACCCTGACGATGTTTGCGATGGTGCTGGCGATCGGCCTTCTGGTGGATGATGCCATCGTGGTGGTTGAAAACGTCGAGCGCATCATGAGCGAAGAAGGGCTCTCTCCGCGCCAGGCGACGCGCAAGTCCATGGGGCAAATTCAGGGGGCGCTGGTCGGGATTGCGATGGTGCTGTCGGCCGTCTTTATCCCGATGGCCTTCTTTGGCGGCACCACCGGGGCGATTTATCGCCAGTTCTCGATCACCATCGTCTCGGCGATGGTGCTCTCCGTGCTGGTCGCGCTGATCCTCACCCCCGCGCTGTGCGCCACCATTCTGAAACCGCTGCACAAAGGGGAGCATCACGGGCAGAAAGGGTTCTTCGGCTGGTTTAACCGGATGTTCAACCGCAACGCCGCGCGCTATGAATCTGCCGTGGGTCGCGTACTGCACCGCAGCCTGCGCTGGATGATGATTTACGTTGTGCTGCTGGGCGGCATGGTCTGGCTGTTCCTGCACCTGCCCACCTCGTTCCTGCCGATGGAAGACCGCGGGATGTTCACCACCTCGGTGCAGCTTCCGAGCGGCGCAACGCAGCAGCAGACGCTAAAAGTGGTGCAGAAAGTGGAGCAGTACTTCTTCACCAAAGAGAAAGATAACGTTGTCTCGGTCTTCTCCACCGTCGGCTCCGGCCCGGGCGGAAACGGGCAGAACGTTGCCCGCATGTTTGTCCGCCTGAAGGACTGGGACGAACGCGATACCCGGACGGGCACCTCGTTTGCCATCATTGAACGTGCGACAAAAGCCTTTGCGCACATCAAAGAGGCGCGCGTCTTTGCCAGCAGCCCGCCGGCGATAAGCGGCCTGGGCAGTTCAGCCGGGTTCGATATGGAGCTGCAGGATCACGCCGGGGCGGGCCACACGGCGCTGATGGCCGCACGCGATAAGCTGTTAGCGCTGGCAGGCAACGATCCCGGCCTGACCCGCGTTCGCCATAACGGCCTCGACGACAGCCCGCAGCTTCAGGTGGATATCGATCAGCGTAAGGCGCAGGCGCTGGGTGTGTCGATCAACGATATCAACGACACCCTGCAAACGGCGTGGGGGTCGAGCTATGTGAATGACTTTATGGATCGCGGCCGCGTGAAAAAAGTGTATGTCCAGTCCGCCGCGCCGTTCCGCATGCTGCCGGATGATATTAACCGCTGGTTTGTCAGAAATAATGCTGGCGGCATGGTGCCGTTCTCCGCCTTTGCCAGTTCGCACTGGGAGAGCGGATCGCCACGCCTGGAACGCTATAACGGCTATTCTGCGGTTGAAATCGTCGGGGAAGCCGCGCCGGGCGTCAGCACCGGTACCGCCATGGACACCATGGAAAAACTGGTGCAACAGCTGCCCGCCGGTTTTGGTCTCGAGTGGACGGCCATGTCTTACCAGGAGCGTCTCTCAGGGGCGCAGGCCCCCGCCCTTTACGCGCTCTCGCTGCTGGTGGTCTTCCTCTGCCTTGCCGCCCTGTATGAGAGCTGGTCGGTCCCGTTCTCGGTCATGCTGGTCGTGCCCCTTGGGGTTATCGGTGCGCTGCTCGCAACGTGGATGCGCGGCCTGGAGAACGATGTCTACTTCCAGGTGGGCCTGCTCACCGTCATTGGGCTGTCGGCGAAAAACGCCATTCTGATCGTTGAGTTTGCTAACGAGATGAATGCCAAAGGCCACGAGCTGATGGCCGCCACGCTGCACGCCTGCCGTCAGCGCCTGCGTCCGATCCTGATGACCTCGCTGGCGTTTATTTTTGGTGTACTGCCGATGGCGACCAGCACCGGTGCAGGTTCCAGCAGCCAGCATGCCGTCGGCACGGGGGTGATGGGCGGCATGATTTCGGCCACCATCCTGGCCATTTACTTCGTTCCGCTGTTCTTTGTGCTGGTGCGTCGCCGCTTCCCGCTAAAGGAACGTCCTGAGTAAGTGGTTGAAATAAAAAAAGGCGGCTTTATCGGCCGCCTTTTTACTGTGTGATTAATTCACACTATGGTTATTTTACTTATTTTAGTGCTCTTGCAATTCTTACTGAATGTCATTTACGAAGCATGCCTTCGATAAAATCTTTCCAGTTCCCCAGTTCACGTTCAATCATAACAACCTCTCTTATTATTATGCGCATTCTACAAAAACGTACCATCATTGTGAAGACTATTTAACCAATTGCTGTGATTGTACCCTACGTCCTGCGGGGATTTATGATAAATATGAACGGAGAGCCCTCAATTTTTTGTGACGGCCAGCAATATTTTGAAATAACCCTACGAACGGGTGAGTTTTATTTTATTGGCTGAGTTTATTGGATTTTTAAAGTTAATGGACATCTATGCTTAAATGATGAAAGAATATTCAGCGTACAGTTGTGAGTCGATTTAAGAAGACGTATTAATCCAGACAATTCCTGAATGTGTTATATTCCACTTAAGGATATATCTTCGAATTTACTGAACATTTAATTATCAGAACATCAAAAGGATTCACCATGGTTGTGATGTACGGCATTAAAAATTGCGACACCATCAAAAAAGCCCGCCGCTGGCTGGACGCTAACAGCGTGGAGTACCGCTTCCACGATTACCGTGCCGACGGGCTCGATGCAGAATTTCTGCATAGCGCTATTCGCGAACTGGGTTGGGAAGCCCTGCTGAACACCCGCGGCACCACCTGGCGTAAACTGGACGACTCTCTGCGCGCCAGCATCACCGATGCCGACAGCGCGGCAAAACTGATGCTCGAGATGCCGGCAATTATCAAACGCCCATTGCTCTGCGCGCCAGGGCAGCCTATGCTGCTGGGTTTCAGTGAAACCCTTTATTCCGACTTTTTTCGTTGAGGTGTAGTTTATGTCATGCCCGGTCATTGAGCTGACTCAGCAGCTTATTCGCCGTCCTTCCCTTAGCCCGGACGACGCAGGTTGTCAGGCTCTTATGATTGAACGCCTGCGTGCCATCGGTTTTACCGTTGAACGCATGGATTTTGGCGATACCCAGAACTTCTGGGCGTGGCGCGGACAGGGCGAAACGCTGGCCTTCGCCGGGCATACTGACGTCGTTCCCGCCGGTGACGCGGATCGCTGGATTAACCCGCCGTTTGAGCCGACCATTCGCGATGGCATGCTGTTTGGTCGCGGCGCGGCAGACATGAAAGGCTCTCTGGCGGCGATGGTCGTGGCGGCAGAGCGCTTTGTGGCGCAGCATCCGAATCACAAAAACCGCCTCGCGTTTTTGATCACCTCCGACGAAGAAGCCAGCGCGCACAACGGCACCGTGAAGGTCGTCGAAGCGCTGATGGCCCGCAACGAGCGCCTCGACTACTGCCTGGTCGGTGAGCCGTCCAGTACCGAAGTGGTGGGTGACGTCGTCAAAAACGGACGCCGTGGCTCGCTGACCTGTAACCTGACCATTCACGGCGTTCAGGGCCACGTTGCGTATCCGCATCTCGCCGATAACCCGGTTCACCGCGCCGCGCCAATGCTGAGCGAGCTGGTGGCTATTGAGTGGGATAAGGGCAACGAGTTCTTCCCGCCGACCAGCATGCAGATAGCAAACGTCAAGGCCGGTACCGGCAGCAATAACGTGATCCCGGGGGATTACTTCGTCCAGTTCAACTTCCGCTTCAGCACGGAACTGACCGATGAGATGATCAAGGCGCGCGTTATCGCCCTGCTGGAAAAATATCAGCTGCGCTACACCGTGGAGTGGTGGCTTTCCGGCCAGCCGTTCCTGACGCAGCGTGGCAAACTGGTGGATGCGGTGGTGAACGCCATCGAGCACTATAATGAAATTAAGCCACAGCTGCTGACAACGGGTGGTACCTCAGACGGACGCTTTATCGCCCGTATGGGTGCTCAGGTTGTCGAACTGGGGCCAGTGAACGCAACCATTCATAAAATAAATGAGTGTGTCAATGCGGCAGATTTACAACTGCTGGCCCGTATGTATCAACGTATTATGGAGCAAATCGTCGCCTGACGAACGCTCTGAGAGGAATAGCGAATGGATTGGCTTTCAAAGTACTGGTGGGTTCTGGTGTTGGTTTTTCTGGTCGGCGTATTGCTGAACGTGATTAAAGACCTTAAGCGCGTGGACCATAAAAAATTTCTCGCCAACAAGCCGGATCTTCCCCCGCACCGTGATTTCAACGACAAGTGGGACGATGACGACGACTGGCCGAAGAAGGATCAGAAGAAGTAATCGATCCGATTCCCCCTCTCCATGGGAGAGGGGGAAGAATCACATAAACTCAACAATATCATCGTCATCCGGCTTACCGCCGCTGAGCGCTTCATCAAAGTAGTGCTTCGGTACGGTATAGCGCAGATGGTCAAGCGCAAACTGCATGCTGCGGTCGTCAATGGCGTGGCCCAGATCGTCAACGATATCCAGCGTCACATCCCCACCCTCACGAATCAGCGCTTCCTGGGCAGCAACCGCATGCGAGAGCTCAATCACCCGGTCTTCACCACCGTGGATTAAGTGGATCGTAGTCTTCGTGGTTGCGCTTGTCGGTAACGTCGCAAAACGGCCGTTAAACGCGATCACCCGTGAAACCAGACCCGGCTGTGCCTTTACGCTTTCCAGCGACATGATTGACCCCTGCGAGAAGCCAATCAGCGCGGTCGCATCGGCTCCTACGCCGCTCTGCTGCTGCCAGTAGCGGATGACGTCGATAAAGGTCGGCATGATGGCGTCGATACGCGCCTGACGGTTCTCTTCCGTCACGCCCTGAACCGAGAACCACTGGCGCCCGTTCGGGCCGCATGGCTCTACGCCGCCGATGCTGACAATCAGCGCTTCCGGGAAAACGGGCGCAAACCAGCTGCCAATCTGCCCCATATTGACGGCATTATCGCCAACCCCATGAAACAGAAGCAGTAACTGTTTAGCCGGTTTGTCAGGGCTTTGAACAACAAAATGGTCATGTTTCATGGTGGTCTCCTTAATAGATGACCTGGATTCTACGCCTCCCGGCGGGAATGACCATGCCACTTTACTGAAGAAGTCATTGAAAAAATTGCCATTGCAAAATGGCTTCCTTCAACTGCTGACAGCGGGGATAATCAAGGCTTTCAAGCGCTTGCGCGGTTTCAGAGCGCAGCTTTGCCAGCAACGCTTTTAGCCCGAGCTCATCCGTTTTCCCTGCTAGTTTCCCCCGCAGGGCCGGAAGCGGCATATCAACGGTAAGCAACAACCGCGTCAGCGCGGCAACCGAGGTTGAAAACGCGCGATGGGCAAAAGCAAACCCCGCCAGCTCCCACCAGTCATCACTATTAAGGGTAGCTTCCCAGCCGTCGTCCACCGGGATCTTTTCACCGTTCCAGGCCGACAGGACGCGCATATCCCGGCATAAACGGTGATGTTCCTGCGCGCACAGCCGACGCCCGGCCTCGCTCAGCGGCAGCAGCGCCATCGCCGTGTAGCAGCCGCTGCTGGCTTCCCGATGGCTCCCCATCCGCACCAGCACAAACCCGCACCGCTGCCAGAAACGCCACAGCTCGTCGGTATAACCAAAACTCACCGACAGATAATCTTCCCCGCTGGCGCTACGGATAAGCCGTTGCCCGATGCCTTCCCGCTGGCGCAGGGGGTGAATCGCAATGCGGCTAACCCGTCGACCTTTCAGCGTCGCCGCGAGCGGAGAGCCGCCGTGCGCCGCCAGCGACTGCGCCACGAGATTCCCGCGTGGACGCCGGTATCCCGCCCACACGGCGCGGCTAAGCTCCGGTGACAACCCGCCCTCTTCCACCAGCCAGAGCGCGCCTGCAATATCAGCCCCCGTCTCTGCAACAGCAAAGTGCTGGCCGGGCGCGTCCATCATCCGGCGTAAATCGAGTGGTGACGTGCGGTAATGAGCAGCACACAGCAGTTCATATACGCTTGCCGCGCGTGCCGGGTCGCTCTCCCACATCCGCGGCGCCAGCGGCGTTATACGAACCTCACCTTCCGGTTTGCGATCGATAAGCGAATCATCAAATAACAGAGCATTTGCCACGAACCGCTCAAGCGGACATCCGGCGGCCCAGCGAATGGGGGTCGATAAGGCATAATGCCGCAGTCCGCTGAAACGGGCGCAGAACTTCAGCAGGAAGCCCCTGCCCGTCCCTTCATAGCCCTGCACCGTGGTGGTTAATAATACGCGCGTAAAGCGCGTCACCAGCTTCTCCAGCAGCGGGCCCGGGATGGCAGCCGCTTCATCGACAATCAGCCAGTCGGCCTGCAGCGTGGAGGCCAGCAGCGCATCCGGGGCCATAAAGTGGAAATGCTCGCCCGCAAAGCGCGCAATGACATCCGTTGCCCCTTTAGCCGGTGCCGTGACCACCGCAC
Source organism: Enterobacter sp. fkY84-1 (assembly GCF_052974705.1). Classification (NCBI taxonomy): domain Bacteria; kingdom Pseudomonadati; phylum Pseudomonadota; class Gammaproteobacteria; order Enterobacterales; family Enterobacteriaceae; genus Enterobacter; species Enterobacter sp. fkY84-1. The sequence goes on from NZ_CP169393.1 coordinate 3,429,901, forward strand.
TCCCCTGAATGCTATTGAGCAGCATCCCCGCCAGCGCTGACTTTCCGCGCCCGCGCGGTGCCGTTACGGCAGCGATGCCCGCAGGCATGGTCAGAAGCGCGTCGAGGATCTCCGCCTGCTCGCGCTGCGGTGCGCCGCTGGCAGGCTGCCAGTCGGGTAAATCCGGCGTAACGGGAACGGACAAAGGACGATGCTGCTGCCAGACAATCGCATCCGAATCGGCGGCAAGCGTCCGGCAGAAGTGGTGCACAAAGTATGGAGTGGCGATCGGCTCCGCGCTGTCGCTCCAGCGCAAAGAATCGCTGTCTGGCCTGTCGGCCCAGTCAGCAAGCGGAGGAACCAGCAGCACCAGGAGGCTTCCGGCGCGCAGCGTTCCGCTGAGCGCGGCGAAGGCTGAGACGTCAAACCCGGCGCGCGCGTCAAAAACGGCGTGAAGGTATTCGCGTCCCAGCAGTCCGCTGAGGGTTTTTGAGGGAATGTCATCCAGCCACAGCCAGTCTCCCGGCAGGGTATTACCCAGGTCAGCCGCCTGACTCAACGTCCACTGCGTCTCACCGCTGAGCACCACCAGCCGACGATGACCGGTGCGCTCAAGCTCGCGTATCAGCTGTTCAAACGCCAGCATTACATCGCTTTGCCGAAGGTATTACACTGCGCCGGGTCGCCGCTGTCAAAACCGCGTTTAAACCAGCTGTAGCGCTGCTGCGAAGTACCGTGAGTGAAGCTGTCCGGCACGACGCGCCCCTGGCTCTGCTGCTGAAGACGGTCGTCACCGATCGCCTGAGCGGCATTCAGCGCCTCCTCAAGATCGCCGGATTCCAGCACGCCCTGCTGCTGCATGCTGTGGCCCCAGACGCCCGCGAAGCAGTCCGCCTGCAGCTCCATTTTAACGGACAGGCGGTTCACGTCAGCCTGCGACGCATTTTGCTGCAGCTGGCGCACTTTTGGCTCAATTCCCAGCAGCTTTTGCACGTGATGGCCGACTTCATGCGCGATAACGTAACCCTGGGCAAAATCGCCGTCAGCGCCAAGCTTGCGTTTCATGTCATCGTAAAAGGTGAGATCGATATAGACGGTGCCGTCCGCCGGGCAGTAGAACGGCCCCATCACGGACTGTCCGGTGCCGCATCCGGTGCGGGTTGCGCCCCGGTACATCACCAGCTTCGGCTGCTGGTAGGTACGCCCCATCTTCTCAAACAGCTGACCCCAGGTGTCTTCCGTTGTGGCGAGGATCACGGAGGTAAATTTGGCCGCTTCATCTTCATTCGGGCTGATGGAGCGCTGAGAATGCTGCTGTTGCAGCGGCTGACCGGTCATTAACCCGGTGAGATCGACGCCGTAATAGCCCGCGACCAGCACCACTATCAGCAGAATGATACCGCCCTTGCCGCTGGGTAAGCGGAAGCCGGGTCCGCCCATGGAAGGACCGCCGCCGCCATCACTGCGTCTGTCTTCTACATTGTCACTTTCACGACGCCCTTGCCAGCGCATAACCACCTCTAACTATTCCATTTATAATAGCTATGATCGTAGGCGGTTAACGGCAAGATTACCATAGGAAACAAAGGTAAGACGCCAAAGGATGCGAACATCCTTTGGCAAGTGAGGGAGTTAGTCGAGCTTAACGCCTAAACGGTGAGCAACCGCTTCGTACGCTTCAATCAGGCCACCCAGGCTCTGACGGAAGCGGTCTTTGTCCATTTTATCCAGGGTTTCTTTGTCCCACAGGCGGCTACCGTCCGGTGAGAACTCATCGCCCAGCACCACTTCGCCTTTGAACAGACCAAACTCCAGCTTAAAGTCGACGAGGATCAGGCCCGCGTCATCAAACAATTTTTTCAGCACGTCGTTGGCTTTGTAGGTCAGCTCTTTCATGCGCGCCAGGTTCTCTTTGTTCACCCAGCCGAAGGTTTCGCAGTAGGAATCATTGACCATCGGGTCGTGCATGGCATCGTTTTTCAGGAACAGATCGAACAGCGGTGGATTCAGTTCGATACCTTCTTCAATGCCCAGACGCTTCACCAGGGAGCCCGCCGCACGGTTACGAATAACGCACTCAACCGGAACCATATCCAGTTTTTTCACCAGACATTCCGTATCGGACAGCAACGCTTCCATCTGAGTCGGGATACCCGCTTCGGCCAGTTTGGTCATAATGAAGTGGTTGAACTTGTTGTTCACCATGCCTTTACGATCGAACTGCTCAATGCGCGCGCCATCCCCTGCTGACGTATCATTGCGGAACTCGAGCACCAACAGATCCGGGTTTTCCGTGCTGTATACGGTCTTCGCTTTGCCACGATACAACTCAGCTTGCTTCTGCATCTTCATTACTCCTGGTGTGATGATTGTGTTCAAAACTGGGGATATTATGCCACGCACACGTTTGCGTAGCACGAAAATAAAAAGGGCTGGATTCACCAGCCCTCGTATTTATTTGCTGAATGCTGCCTGGAAGACAGCGACCAGCGCATCGTTCTGCGACTGGGTCAGCGTGTGACCTTTTGGATCGATAAACTGCAGGCTACTGCGGTTATCAAGGTCACCGACCTGAATCTTGTAGTCACCGGAGGCAAGCTGAGGATCTTTCGCGCCCAGTTCCTGCCACGCGCTGTCGGAGAGCGGCTTATAGGTTGCCGTTATGCTGCCGGTTGAGCGGGTGCTGTCGGTCACTTTCATGCCCACTTTTTCCAGCGTCGCTGGCAGACGCTGCCAGGTCTGGTTAAACGGTGCACGCACCACAAGCATTGGCAGGCCGGTGTCATCCGCGCCGCTCTGGACATCGAAGGTCACACCGTTGCGGCTCTGCGCGGCGTTGGCAGCATCGGTCGCGTTTTTATCCAGGCCTGCGGCAATCACGTTCAGCATTTCGGTGCTGTAACGCTGCAGGGATGCGGCATCCGCAACCGGTTTACCCGCCTGCTCCAGGTTCAACAGCTTAACGTTAACCGCCTGCTGATAACCCTGTGGTTTAACGGAGACTTGATAACGACCGCGGTACTGCTGGTCTTCATCCAGACGGTTCCATTCGATCCAGTCGGTGGTTAACGTCTGGCTGGCATCATCGCGTTTATCGATGGTGTAGTTCTTCGCCTGAATGACGCTGACAACCTGCGGCCACAGGGTGCTACCGCGCGCGCTCTCAACCATCAGAGACGCCGTATCACCGGTGAACTGGGTACGCGCCCCGCTCACCAGCGCCAGAGGCTGTGCTGGTGGACGAATATCAAGCGCTTTACCGACCAGGCCGCTGCCGTTGGTCACGGGAATATTATAATCGCCGTTCTGAATCGGCAGGATCATACCAGCCGGTGCGTGAAGTTCAGCAAGCGGGGTCGCATCCAGATAGGATTCATCACCGCTCACCTGGCGCTTGTAGCGCGAGTCTGAACTACAGGCAGCGAGCAGCATAACAAGCGAAACACTCGCAACCTTCGCCAGGCGCGACTTCTGTACTGAATAAGCCATCAAATCTCCCTAAACTTTACAGCAAACCGGCATGCTTCAGCGCTGCCCTGACGATATCACGACCGTGGTCGGTAATCGGTGTCATTGGCAGACGCAGCGTGTCGGTTGCTACAAGCCCCAACTCCTTACATGCCCATTTCACTGGGATCGGATTGGGTTCGACAAATAATTTATTGTGCAGCGGCATCAGACGCTGATTTATGACACGCGCTTCATCAAAGTGACCGGCCGCGGCCAGTTTGCACATTTCAGCCATATCGCGCGCCGCAACGTTTGCCGTTACGGAGATCACGCCATGGCCACCGAGCTGCATAAAGTCCAGCGCGGTCGCATCATCACCGCTCAACAGGATAAAGTCGTCTGAAACCAGCTCTTTGATCTGATGAACGCGGCTTAAGTTCCCTGTCGCCTCTTTAATACCGATAATATTTTTGACTTCCGAGAGACGACCAACGGTTTCCGGCAGCATATCGCAACCGGTACGGGACGGCACATTATACAGAATTTGTGGCAAGTCAGTATGTTCAGCGATGGCTTTGAAGTGCTGGAACAAACCTTCCTGAGTAGGACGGTTGTAGTAAGGGGTCACCGTCAGACAGCCGACAATGCCGCTGTCGTTAAAACGTTTAGTCAGGCTGATCGCTTCTGCGGTGGCATTCGCGCCTGTGCCCGCGATGACCGGAATACGTCCGTCAGCCAGTTCCAGGGTCAGCATAACCACATCGCCGTGCTCGTCGTGGCTCAGCGTTGCAGATTCACCGGTAGTCCCTACCGAAACGATCGCCGAGGTTCCATTGGCGACATGGTAATCAATCAGCTTCTTCATGCTAGACCGGCAGACGTTACCTTTTTCATCCATCGGTGTTACAAGCGCGACAATACTTCCCGTGAACATGAGCCATCCTCTGTGCGAACAAGAGTCTCAATGGTACGTTTGGAACTGTAATAAAAGCAAGCGACCTGAGGCCCTCAGGCGGTTGTATGCATGTTTTTTTTATGCTTTCCTTAGGAAGACTTAACCATGCAAAGGAAGAACAGGTTTGACAACCTCATCACAACATTACCTGGTTATCACTGCGCTGGGTGCCGACAGGCCGGGTATCGTGAACACCATCACCCGCCACGTAAGCAGTTGCGGCTGTAATATTGAAGACAGCCGTTTGGCCATGCTCGGCGAAGAGTTCACATTCATTATGTTGCTTTCAGGGACATGGAACGCCATCACGTTGATTGAATCGACCCTGCCGCTGAAAGGTGCCGAGCTGGACTTGCTGATCGTCATGAAGCGCACCACCGCGCGCCCTCGCCCGGCCATGCCTTCTACCGTCTGGGTGCAGGTTGAAGTGCCTGATTCTCCACATCTGATTGAGCGCTTCACCGCGCTGTTTGACAGCCATCAGATGAACATCGCCGAGCTCGTTTCCCGCACACAGCCGGGCGACGCAAGCACGGTTCCCACGCTCTTTATTCAAATTACCGCGCACAGTCCTGCGTCACAGGATGCGTCAAATATCGAGCAAGCGTTCAAAGCCCTCTGTACAGAATTAAACGCGCAGGGCAGTATAAGCGTCGTCAATTATTCGCAGCACGAACAGGATGGAGTTGAGTAATGAATCCACTGAAAGCCGGTGACATCGCACCGAAATTTAGCTTACCGGATCAAGACGGCGAGCAAGTAAATTTGACCGACTTCCAGGGACAGCGTGTTCTGGTCTATTTCTACCCGAAAGCCATGACCCCCGGCTGCACCGTACAGGCCTGCGGCTTACGCGATAACATGGATGAGTTGAAAAAAGTCGGCGTGGAAGTGCTGGGTATCAGCACCGATAAACCAGAAAAGCTGTCACGATTTGCTGAAAAAGAGCTGCTGAACTTCACGCTGCTTTCTGACGAAGATCATCAGGTATGCGAGCAGTTCGGCGTCTGGGGCGAGAAGACGTTTATGGGTAAAACCTACGACGGTATTCACCGCATCAGCTTCCTGATTGACGCCGACGGTAAAGTTGAACACGTGTTTGACGACTTCAAAACCAGCAACCACCACGACGTGGTGTTGAACTGGCTGAAAGAAAGTGCCTGAAAGTGAGTGTCGGGTGGCGGCTTCGCCTTACCCGACCTACAAGGATAAATAGGCCGGGTAAGCGCAGCGCCACCCGGCAAAACTTACTGCTCTTCTACCGCCGGCACATCCGGCCACGCGTGGACGACCGCTTTAATCAGCGTCGCCAGCGGAATGGCGAAGAACACGCCCCAGAATCCCCACAGCCCGCCGAAAATCACCACCGATAAGATAATCACCAGCGGATGCAGGTTCACCGCTTCGGAGAACAGCACCGGTACAAGCAGGTTACCGTCCAGCCCCTGAATAATCAGATACACCGCGAAGCAGCTCCAGAACTCGGTACCCAGCCCAAACTGGAACAACGCCACGCCAACCACCGGAATGGTCACCACAAACGCGCCGATGTAGGGGATCAAAACCGAAAATCCGACCAGCACGGCCAGCAGCAGCGAGTAGTTCAGGCCGAAAATCAGGAAGCCAATCCAGGTGGCGACCCCCACCACAATCATCTCCAGCACCTTGCCGCGAATGTAGTTGGTGATCTGCTGGTTCATCTCTTCCCAGACCTGCCCCGCCAGCCCGCGGTTGCGCGGCAGAATACGGCGTACGGCGTTGAGCATCTGGTCTTTATCTTTCACCAGGAAGAAGACCATCAGCGGCACGAGGACAAGGTAAACCGCCAGCGTCAGCAGTCCGACCAGGGACGCCAGAGAGTACTTCACCACCGAATCGCCCATCGTCATGATGCGGGCGCGCATATTTTCGGCCATCGCGTCGATAATCCCGGCATCCATCAGCGCAGGATAACGGCGCGGCAGCGTGGCGGCGAAATCAGAAAGCTTATTCAGCATGCCGGGCATATCGCGGATCAGGTTAATTCCCTGTTGCCAGGCTACCGGCATCACCACAAAGGCCATCAACAGGAGAATGCCGACAAACAGCACCAGCACGATGCTGGTCGCCCAGCGGCGGGAACAGCCGATATGTTCCAGGCGCGCCGTTGGCCACTCCAGCAGGTACGCCAGCACAATCGCTACCAGCAGAGGGGCGAGCAGGCCGCTGAAGAAGAACAGGATACCGAACCCGGCGACCAGAATAACCAACAAAGCAATGGCTTCCGGGTCGCTGAACCGACGCCGGTACCACTGCATTAACATTTCGAGCATACAACCCTTCCCTGAATCGAATGGCGGGAGTGAGACGGTGAATTGTATCTAACTGTCACAAAAAAGACTTTCGCTTTTTGTATCCCGATCGCAATCCGCAAAAGCCTGATGAATGGGATTTTCTTCATGCTACAACACGGCTACACTCCCAGGGCAGCAGAGATGAACGATATGCCGGTTCATCGGTCAAACTAGCACATCTAACATACAGGACAGTGGTTATGTTCAGGCAGTTGAGAAAAACACTGGTTGCAACACTGATTGCCGCGGTGACGGTCGGTCAGGTGTTGCCCGCTTTTGCTGACTCGTCCGATACATTGCCGGACATGGGCACCACGGCAGGAAGCACGCTCTCTATTGGGCAAGAGATGCAAATGGGCGACTATTATGTTCGCCAGCTGCGCGGCAGCGCCCCGCTGATTAACGACCCTTTGCTGGTACAGTACATAAACGGGCTGGGCATGCGTCTGGTGGCGCACGCCGACTCGGTAAAAACCCCCTTCCATTTCTATTTAATCAATAATGACGAAATCAACGCCTTCGCCTTCTTTGGCGGTAACGTGGTGCTGCATTCGGCGTTATTCCGTTATTCGGACAACGAAAGCCAGCTGGCCTCGGTCATGGCGCACGAAATTTCGCACGTCACCCAGCGGCACCTGGCGCGTGCGATGGAAGACCAGAAACGTAACGCTCCCCTCACCTGGGTGGGCGCACTGGGTTCCATTCTGCTGGCGATGGCCAGCCCGCAGGCCGGGATGGCGGCGCTGACCGGTACGCTGGCCGGGACGCGCCAGGGGATGATCAGCTTTACCCAACAAAATGAGCAGGAAGCGGATCGCATCGGCATTCAGGTGTTACAGCGCTCAGGCTTTGACCCGCAGGCCATGCCGAGCTTCCTCGAAAAACTGCTCGATCAGGCGCGTTATTCTTCCCGTCCACCGGAAATTTTGCTCACGCACCCGCTGCCTGAAAGCCGTCTGTCGGACGCGCGTAACCGTGCCAACCAGATGCGCCCGGTCGTGGTCCAGTCTTCGCAGGATTTCTACATGGCGAAAGTGAGAACGCTGGGGATGTACAATTCCGGGCGTAACCAGCTCACCAGCGACCTGCTGGATGCCCTGGCGAAAGGCAACGTGCGTGAGAAAAACGCCGCGCAGTATGGTCAGGCGCTCCAGGCGATGGAAGCCAGCAAATACGACGAGGCGCGTAAAGCGCTGCAACCGCTTCTGGCGGCCGACCCGAACAACCCGTGGTATCTCGATCTGTCGACGGATATCGATCTGGGGCAGAAGAAGCCTGCCGATGCGATTAACCGCCTGAAAGGGGCGAAAGACGTCCGCACCAACCCGGTGCTGCAGCTTAACCTGGCGAACGCTTACCTGCAGGGCGGCCAGCCGGGTGAAGCGGCGACCATCCTGAACCGTTACACCTTTAACAATAAAGACGATCAAAACGGCTGGGATCTGCTCGCTCAGGCGGAAGCCCAGCTTGGCAACCGCGACCAGGAGCTCGCGGCGCGTGCCGAAGGCTTTGCCCTGGTGGGCCGCCTCGATCAGGCCATTTCCGCGCTCAGCAGCGCCAGCTCGCAGGTCAAACTCGGCAGCCTCCAGCAGGCCCGATACGACGCGCGTATCGATCAGCTTCGCGGCCTGCAGCAGCGCTTCAAGCCGTACGAGAAGATGTAATCAAGGAGAATTCACGTCATGACAGACGCCGTAAAAATTTATCACAACCCGCGCTGCTCCAAGAGCCGCGATACCCTGAGCCTGCTGAAGTCTAACGGCGTGGAGCCGGAGGTGGTGCTGTACCTCGACACCCCACCGGACGCGCAAACCCTCCGCCAGCTGCTGCATATGCTGGGCATGGGCAGTGCGCGGGATCTGATGCGCAAGAAAGAAGATCTGTATACGTCGCTTAACCTGGATGACAGCCGTCTCTCCGAGGCTCAGCTGATACAGGCGATGGTTGAAAATCCAAAGCTGATTGAGCGCCCGATTGTCGTGGCGAACGGCCAGGCGCGCATTGGACGCCCGCCGGAAGACGTGCTCGAGATCCTCTGATGGTTTCGCCCGGTGGCGCTGCGCTTAGCGGGCCTACGGGTGCCATATGTAGGCCGGGTAAGGCGCAGCCGCCACCCGGCACAACTATAGCTTCAGAATATCTTTCACAAACGGAATGGTCAGCTTGCGCTGGGCGGTAATGGAGGCGCGATCGAGCTGATCCAGCGTGTCAAACAGCGTACGCATTTCGCGATCCAGCCGCTTCAGCAGGAAACGGCCCACGTCTTCCGGCAGCTCAAAGCCGCGCTGCTTTGCGCGCAGCTGTAGCGCCTGAAGCTTATCTTCGTCCGACAGCGGCTGAAGCTTATAGATTTGGCCCCAGTCCAGGCGAGACGCCAGATCCGGCAGCCCCAGATTCAGCTGGCGAGGCGGACGATCGCCGGTGATCAGCAGCCGGGTTTTGCCCGATTCCAGAATGCGGTTGTAGAGGTTAAAGATCGCCATTTCCCACGGCTCATCCCCCGCCACGCATTCGATGTTATCGATGCAGACCAGGGAGAGATGTTCCATCCCCTCCAGCACGTCAGGGACAAACCAGGTTCGTTTATCCAGCGGCACATAGCCTACCGCATCACCGCGCGCAGAGAGCTCCGCGCAGGCGGCATGCAGCAGGTGGCTGCGCCCCGCGCCTTCGCGTGACCAGATATAGATGTATCCGCTGTGTTCCTGACGCAGCACGTTTTGCAGTGCAGCCAGTAAAGAGGGGTTATCACCCGGCCAGAAACTTGCAAACGTTTCGTCGTCAGGGAGATAGAGTGGCAGAGAGAGCTGTGCCGGTCCGTTCAGAAGTACCTCAACCAGATCTGACATAAAATCGGCATGGAGTTTAACACGGAACCTGCAAGGAGAGAACCGGGCGGATCGTCCGCCCGGTTATAGGATCAGTGTGACGCTTTTTCGTTTTCGTCAGCGTCCAGCACCACCTCTTCCGGACGGATCACGGAGATCAGCTTGAAAATCAGGCTCAGGCCCACGCCGACGATGGTTGCCAGCGCCATGCCTTTCAGCTCGGCCGCGCCGATGTGCACCTTCGCGCCGCTCACGCCGATAATCAGGATCACCGACGTCAGGATCAGGTTCTGCGCTTTGCTGTAATCCACTTTAGATTCAATCAGCACGCGAATACCGGAGGCACCAATTACTCCGTACAGCAGCAGAGACACGCCGCCCATCACCGGAACCGGGATGATCTGAATCGCTGCCGCCAGCTTGCCGACGCAGGAGAGCAGAATGGCAATGATCGCCGCGCCGCCGATAACCCAGGTGCTGTAAACGCGGGTAATCGCCATCACGCCGATATTTTCACCGTAGGTGGTGTTTGGCGTAGACCCAAAGAAACCGGAGATGATGGTGGAGAAACCGTTCGCAAACATGGAGCGGTGCAGGCCCGGATCGCGGATTAAATCGCGCTTAACGATGTTCGCCGTTACCACCAGGTGGCCGACGTGCTCCGCAATCACCACCAGTGCCGCAGGCAGAATGGTGAAGATCGCAAACCATTCGAAGCGCGGCGTGTAGAAGGTTGGCAGCGCGAACCAGTGCGCCTCGGCAATCGGGGTAGTATCCACTACGCCCATCACGAAGGAGAGCGCATAGCCTGCCAGCACGCCGATCAGGATCGGGATAATCGCCATAAAGCCGCGGAACAGCACGGAACCAAAGACCGTTACGCCCAGGGTCACCAGCGAGATGATAATGGTTTTGGAATCCGGCGACTGACCGTCAGCAGGCAGCAGGCCGGCCATGTTCGCCGCCACGCCCGCAAGTTCGAGACCGATGACGGCCACGATGGCACCCATCGCCGCAGGTGGGAACATCACGTCCAGCCAGCCGGTACCGGCTTTCTTCACGATGAAGGAGACCAGGCAGAACAGCACGCCACACATGATAAAGCCGCCCAGCGCGACCTCATAACCCAGCGGCAGCAACAATAACACCGGAGAGATAAAGGCGAAGCTCGACCCGAGATACGCCGGGATTTTGCCTTTACAGATAAAGAGGTACAGCAGCGTACCAATGCCGTTGAACAGCAGCACGGTTGCCGGGTTAATGTGGAACAGGATTGGCACCAGCACGGTTGCGCCAAACATGGCGAACAGGTGCTGCAAACTAAGCGGGATAGTCTGTAAAAGCGGCGGTCTTTCACTCACCCCGATAGCACGGCGCGTCATAGTGTTTTCCTCTGAGTAGTATCGTTGTTGGTGTTTTATTCAAAAAAAAGCCGACTATCAAAGTCGGCTTATTTATCGTTATTCGATTATTTCGTACCAAAGATCTTATCGCCGGCATCGCCGAGCCCCGGGATGATGTACCCGTGCTCGTTCAGGCCCTGGTCGATAGAGGCGGTATACAGCTCAACGTCCGGGTGCGCTTTTTCCAGTGCCGCGATCCCTTCCGGTGCCGCAACCAGCACCAGCACTTTAATGCTGCTGCAGCCCGCTTTTTTCAGCAGGTCGATAGTGGCAATCATTGAACCGCCGGTTGCCAGCATCGGGTCAACCACCAGCGCCATACGCTCGTCGATGTTGGACACCAGCTTCTGGAAGTAAGGAACCGGCTCGAGGGTTTCTTCGTTACGGTAGATCCCCACCACGCTGATGCGCGCGCTTGGCACATGCTCCAGCACGCCTTCCATCATGCCGAGACCGGCACGCAGGATTGGCACAACGGTAATTTTCTTACCTTTGATCTGCTCAACCTGCACCGGGCCGTTCCAGCCTTCGATGGTGACTTTTTCTGTCTCCAGATCGGAGGTCGCTTCGTAAGTCAGCAGGCTGCCGACTTCAGAGGCCAGTTCGCGAAAACGCTTCGTGCTGATGTCATGCTCACGCATCAGGCCCAACTTGTGTTTAACGAGTGGGTGTTTCACTTCCACAATCTTCATTCTCTTTCTCCTCTGAATGGCATCCGCAAAAAAATCGCGGGATTATACCGCTTTTTTCGGATTGCGCCATACCCATGTTGCTTGACAGGGATCAAGCAAAGACAAAAAACCGGAGACTGGTCTCCGGCTTAAGTGCGAGGTTCTGCCCGGTGGCGCTACGCTTACGCGGGCCTACGTGTAGTGTAGGTCGGGTAAGCGTTAGCGCCACCCGACAATTACAGGTTATCGCCGTTGCTCGCAATCACCTGCTTATACCAGTCGAACGACTTTTTCTTGCTGCGGTTCAGCGTGCCGTTGCCTTCATTGTCTTTATCGACAAAGATAAAGCCGTAGCGTTTTTTCATTTCACCGGTACCGGCAGATACGAGGTCGATACAGCCCCACGGGGTGTAACCCATCAGGTCTACGCCGTCTTCCACCACGGCTTTTTTCATCTCGCGGATGTGGGCGGCCAGGTAGTCAATGCGGTACTGGTCGTTCACGGTGCCGTCGCTCTCCTGCACGTCGATTGCGCCAAAGCCGTTTTCAACGATAAACAGCGGCAGCTGGTAGTGATCCCAGAACCAGTTGAGGGAGTAGCGCAGCCCCACCGGGTCAATCTGCCAGCCCCAGTCGGATTTCTGCACGTACGGGTTAGAGACCAGGCTCTTGCTCTCGTCATAGTCCAGCTGCGGGTTGTCCGCCGTCGCCTTGGTGGCGAAGGACATATAATAGCTAAACCCGATGTAATCCACGCAGCCCTGCGTCAGCGCGACTTTATCTTCTTCGGTGATATCCAGCGCGAAGCCGCGACGTTCAAAGTAGTTGAGCAGATGCTGCGGATACTTGCCGCGCACATGGACGTCGGTGAACCAGTAGCGGCGGTGCATGGCGTTCATCGCCATCATCATGTCGTCCGGCGCGCAGGTCAGCGGGTAGATGGGGCACATGGCAATCATGCAGCCGATCTGCAGGGACGGGTTAATCTCGCGCCCCGCCTTCACCGCCAGGGCGCTGGCCACCAGTTCATAGTGCGCGGCCTGGAACATCACCGGCTCACGATCTTCACCCGGCGCGTACTTCAGCCCGGAGTTGGTAAACGGCGCAAAATCTTCATGGAAGTTGGCCTGGTTGTTGATCTCGTTAAAGGTCATCCAGTACTTCACTTTATGCTGATAGCGCTGGAAAACCACTTTTGCAAAACGCACAAAGAAGTCGATCAGCTTACGGTTGCGCCAGCCGCCGTATTCCGTGACCAGGTGGAAAGGCATCTCAAAGTGGGAAAGCGTAATAACCGGTTCGATGCCGTACTTCAGGCACTCGTCGAACAGATCGTCATAGAATTTCAGACCGGCCTCGTTCGGCTCAAGCTCGTCACCTTTCGGGAAGATACGCGTCCAGGCGATGGAGGTACGGAAGCATTTGAACCCCATCTCGGCAAAGAGTTTGATGTCTTCTTTATAGCGGTGGTAGAAATCGATGGCGTCATGGTTAGGGTAATTTTTCCCCTCAAGCACGCCGTTGGTGATTTCGCGCGGTACGCCGTGCGCACCCGCCGTCATCACATCGGCAACGCTAACGCCCTTGCCGCCCTCTTTCCAGCCGCCCTCAAGCTGATGCGCCGCAACGGCACCACCCCACAGAAAATCTGCTTTAAATCCTGACATTTGCTTTCCCTCATTCTGCGTTATTTTCTGCAAAAACAATTACAGAAACCGGTTTCAGTTCGATGATGTGCAAAGGGGATAGCCGTTGCAAGCAGAACACCGAAACCGGTTTCATTTTCGTGAACAGAGTCAAGTTTGTCGCCCTGCCTAAGCCAGAGAGAAAAAAAGATCCCCGCACCGAGAATAGGCTCGCAAACGTTTGCCTGGACTGTTAGAATTGCGCCGATTTTTCTTACTAGCTATGCAATCGCGTGGGGACTTGAGCCGTGACCAACAAAACTTCTCTCAGCTACAAAGATGCCGGTGTTGATATTGACGCAGGTAATGCGCTGGTTGACCGAATCAAAGGTGTGGTGAAAAAAACCCGCCGCCCGGAAGTGATGGGTGGTCTGGGTGGATTCGGCGCACTGTGCGCGCTGCCGCAAAAATATCGTGAACCTGTTCTGGTCTCGGGTACTGACGGTGTAGGCACCAAGCTGCGCCTGGCGATGGATTTAAAACGTCACGACACGATTGGTATCGATCTGGTCGCGATGTGTGTGAATGACCTTGTGGTTCAGGGCGCAGAGCCGCTGTTCTTCCTCGATTACTACGCGACCGGCAAACTGGACGTGGATACCGCGGCCAGCGTCATTAACGGTATCGCCGAAGGCTGTCTGCAGTCCGGCTGTGCGCTGGTCGGCGGCGAAACCGCTGAAATGCCGGGCATGTACCACGGCGAAGATTATGACGTCGCGGGCTTCTGCGTCGGCGTAGTAGAAAAATCAGAAATTATCGACGGCAGCAAAGTGGCGGATGGCGATGTGCTGATCGCGCTGGCCTCCAGCGGCCCGCACTCCAACGGCTACTCCCTGGTGCGTAAAATTCTCGAAGTGAGCGGCTGCGACCCGCTGACCACCGAGCTTGAAGGGAAACCGCTGGCAGACCATCTGCTGGCCCCAACCCGCATCTACGTGAAAAACGTGCTGGAACTGATTGAGAACGTTGACGTGCACGCTATCGCCCACCTGACCGGCGGCGGCTTCTGGGAGAACATCCCGCGCGTGCTGCCGGACAACACCCAGGCCGTAATCGACGAATCCTCATGGCAGTGGCCAGCCGTGTTTAACTGGCTGCAGACCGCAGGCAACGTGAGCTCTCACGAAATGTACCGCACCTTTAACTGCGGCGTGGGCATGGTTATCGCCCTGCCAGCAAGCGAAGCGGATAAAGCGGTTAAACTGCTGACCGAAAAAGGTGAAAACGCGTGGAAAATCGGTACGATTAAAGCCTCCGATTCCGAACAGCGTGTGGTCATTGAATGAAAAACATCGTGGTGCTCATTTCCGGCAACGGAAGCAATTTGCAGGCCATCATTGACGCCTGCAAACAGAAGAAAATCAACGGCACCATTCGGGCAGTATTCAGCAATAAGGCCGACGCGTTCGGCCTTGAGCGCGCGCGGGAAGCGAACATTCCCGCGCACGCGCTGGAAGCCAGCCAGTTCGCCGGGCGTGAAGCCTTTGACCGCGAGCTGGTTCAGGAGATTGATGCCTACGCACCGGACGTCGTGGTGCTGGCGGGCTATATGCGCATTCTGAGCCCGGCTTTTGTTGCGCACTACGCCGGACGTCTGCTGAATATTCACCCTTCTCTTCTGCCGAAATATCCCGGCCTGCACACCCATCGTCAGGTTCTGGAAAACGGCGATGAGGAGCACGGCACCTCCGTGCATTTCGTTACCGACGAGCTGGACGGCGGTCCGGTGATCCTGCAGGCCAAAGTCCCGGTCTTTGACGGCGACAGCGAAGAAGACGTGACCGAACGCGTGCAGACCCAGGAACACGCCATATACCCGCTGGTGGTAAGCTGGTTTGTCGACGGGCGCCTCGAAATGCGCGACGGCGCTGCCTGGCTGGATGGCGTGAAGTTACCCCCGCAGGGCTATGCGGCGGAAGAGTAGTTTGTTATGTCGGGTGGCGCCGCGCTTACCCGACATCTACCTTGCATTACCCGATATTCCCTTCTCCAACCTTCTAAATTCCCCAACAAAAAAAATAACTGTCATACTTTTCTGGCACTGTTGGACATATCGTGGAAATGCTCGCCATAATAAGGACGAGACGGATTTACCACGTCCTGTGATTGAACTGGAGTGTGAGCTGTAATGGGTCAGGAAAAGTTATATATCGAGAAAGAGCTAAGCTGGTTAGCATTTAACGAACGTGTACTCCAGGAAGCGGCTGACAAAAGTAACCCGCTGATCGAACGCATGCGTTTTTTGGGCATCTATTCCAACAACCTGGATGAGTTCTACAAGGTTCGCTTTGCCGAGCTGAAAAGACGGATCATCATCAGTGAAGAACAGGGCCTAAACTCTCACTCGCGGCATCTGCTGGGCAAAATCCAGTCCCGCGTGTTGAAAGCCGATCAGGAATTTGACGGCCTGTATAACGAACTGCTGCTGGAGATGGCGCGCAATCAAATCTTCCTGATTAACGAACGTCAGCTTTCCGTTAACCAACAAAACTGGCTGCGCCACTATTTTAAACAGTACCTGCGCCAGCACATTACCCCGATTCTCATCAACCGCGAAACCGATCTGGTGCAGTTCCTGAAAGATGACTACACCTATCTGGCCGTAGAAATTATTCGCGGTGAATCCATTCGCTACGCGCTGCTGGAGATCCCGTCCGACAAGGTCCCGCGCTTCGTGAACCTGCCGCCGGAAACCCCGCGCAGACGCAAGCCGATGATCCTGCTGGATAACATCCTGCGCTACTGTCTCGACGACATTTTCAAAGGCTTCTTCGATTACGATGCGTTAAACGCCTACTCGATGAAGATGACCCGTGACGCCGAATATGACCTGGTGCACGAGATGGAGGCCAGCCTGATGGAGCTGATGTCCTCCAGCCTGAAACAACGCCTGACGGCCGAGCCGGTGCGCTTTGTTTATCAGCGCGATATGCCGGACGCCATGGTAGAAATGCTGCGCGAGAAGCTGACCATTTCGCGCTATGACTCCATCGTGCCGGGCGGCCGTTACCACAACTTTAAAGACTTTATTGGCTTCCCGAACGTCGGCAAGGCCAATCTGGTGAACAAGCCGCTGCCGCGCCTGCGCCATCTGTGGTTTGATAAATTCCGCAACGGGTTCGACGCCATTCGCGAGCGCGATGTTCTGCTCTACTATCCGTATCACACGTTTGAACACGTGCTGGAGCTGCTGCGACAGGCCTCGTTCGACCCGAGCGTGCTGGCGATCAAAATCAACATCTACCGCGTGGCAAAAGATTCCCGCATCATCGATGCGATGATCCACGCCGCGCACAACGGCAAAAAAGTGACCGTGGTGGTTGAGCTGCAGGCGCGCTTCGACGAAGAGGCGAACATTCACTGGGCGCGCCGTCTGACGGAAGCGGGCGTGCACGTGATCTTCTCCGCGCCGGGTCTGAAAATTCACGCCAAGCTGTTCCTGATCTCCCGTAAAGAGGGCGACGACGTGGTGCGCTATGCCCACATCGGTACCGGGAACTTTAACGAGAAAACGGCGCGAATTTATACCGACTACTCGCTGCTGACCGCCGATGCGCGCATCACCAACGAGGTACGCCGGGTCTTTAACTTCATTGAGAACCCGTACCGCCCTGTCAGCTTCGACTATCTGCTGGTCTCGCCGCAGAACTCGCGCCGTCTGCTGTACGATATGATTGATAAAGAGATTGCCAATGCCCAGAAAGGGCTGTCGTCCGGCATCACCCTGAAGCTTAACAATCTGGTCGACAAAGGACTGGTTGACAGGCTGTACGCCGCGTCCAGCTCTGGCGTACCGGTTAACCTGCTGATCCGCGGCATGTGCTCGCTGATCCCGGAACTGGAAGGCATCAGCGATAATATTCGGGTGATCAGCATTGTTGACCGTTACCTGGAACACGATCGGGTCTATATTTTCGATAATGCAGGCGACAAACAGGTCTATCTCTCTTCGGCAGACTGGATGACGCGCAATATTGACTACCGAATTGAAGTCGCAACCCCGCTGCTGGATCCGCGTCTGAAACAGCGTATTCTCGACATTATCGAGATCCTGTTCAGCGATACGGTGAAGGCGCGCTATATCGACAAAGAACTCAGTAACCGCTATGTACCGCGCGGCAACCGCCGTAAAGTGCGGTCGCAACTGGCGATTTACGACTATATCAAATCACTCGAGCAACCCGATTAACCTATGCCGATAAATGATAAGACCCCACGCCCGCAGGAATTCGCCGCGGTCGATCTTGGCTCTAACAGTTTCCACATGGTCATCGCCCGTGAGGTGGATGGCGCGCTGCAGATCATCGGTCGTCTGAAGCAGCGCGTACACCTGGCGGATGGCCTTGATGAACGCAGCATGCTCAGCGAAGAGGCGATGGAGCGCGGGTTAAACTGCCTGTCGCTGTTTGCTGAACGCCTGCAGGGCTTCTCGCCCTCCAGCGTATGCATCGTGGGCACCCACACCCTGCGCCAGGCGCTGAATGCGCCAGAGTTTCTCAAGCGGGCCGAAAAGGTGATCCCCTACCCGATTGAGATCATCTCCGGTAACGAGGAAGCGCGTCTGATTTTCATGGGCGTCGAACACACCCAGCCGGAAAAAGGGCGCAAGCTGGTAATCGACATCGGCGGCGGTTCTACGGAGCTGGTGATCGGCGAAGACTTTGAGCCTCGCCTGGTGGAAAGCCGCCGTATGGGCTGCGTCAGCTTCGCGCAGATGTATTTCCCGGGGGGCACCATCACCCGCGAGAACTTCCAGCGTGCGCGTATGGCGGCTGTCCAGAAACTGGAAAACCTGGCCTGGCAGTACCGTATTCAGGGCTGGAACGTGGCGCTGGGCGCGTCAGGCACCATCAAAGCGGCGCATGAGGTGCTGCTGGCAATGGGTGAAAAAGACGGGTTCATCACGCCCGAACGCCTGACGCTGCTGACCGACGAAGTGCTGAAGCATAAAAGTTTTGACGCCTTAAGCCTGCCGGGGCTTTCCGACGAGCGTAAGGCGGTCTTCGTGCCGGGGCTGGCCATTCTCTGCGGCGTGTTTGATGCGCTGGCCATTAAAGAGCTGCGCCTGTCCGACGGCGCGCTGCGCGAAGGCGTGCTGTACGAAATGGAAGGCCGCTTCCGCCATCAGGATATTCGCAGCCGCACCGCGCAAAGCCTGGCCAACCAGTACAACATCGACCGCGAGCAGGCGAAGCGTGTGCTGGACACCACGGTGCAGATGTATGAACAGTGGGAAGAGCAGAATCCGAAGCTGGCGCACCCGCAGCTTGCCGCGCTGCTGAAATGGGCCGCGATGCTGCACGAGGTGGGGCTGAACATCAACCATAGCGGGATGCACCGCCATTCGGCCTATATTTTGCAAAACAGCGATCTGCCTGGCTTCAACCAGGAGCAGCAAACCATGATGGCGACCCTGGTGCGCTATCACCGCAAAGCCATCAAGCTCGACGACCTGCCGCGCTTCACGCTGTTTAAGAAAAAGCAGTTCCTGCCGCTCATTCAGCTGCTGCGTCTGGGCGTGCTGCTCAATAACCAGCGTCAGGCGACCACCACGCCGCCCACGCTGAAGCTGAAAACCGACGACCATCACTGGACGCTGAGCTTCCCGCACGACTGGTTCAGCCAGAACGCGCTGGTCCTGCTGGACCTGGAAAAGGAGCAGCAGTACTGGGAAGCGGTCACCGGCTGGCTGCTCAAAATCGAGGAAGAGAGCGCCGACGTCGCCGCGTAACGGTTCAGGCGTCCGCGCAGGACGCCTCTGTTTCCAGCAGTGACTCAAGCGGTGCCGGTCTGCCAATCAGATAGCCCTGCACATAATCGATACCTAGCGCGTGAACCGCGCTACGTATCTCTTCGGTCTCGACATATTCCGCCACCACCAGCATCTTTTTCATGCGCGCCAGATGGCAGATAGACGCCACAATCTGATAATCCAGGCTGTTGTTGACGATATTTCGGATGAAGTCGCCGTCGATTTTAAGAATATCCGCGTCCACGCTTTTTAGCCGCGCGTAGCTTGCATAGCCGGTACCAAAATCATCAATCGCAATGCGTACCCCCATTTTCTGCAGCTGACTGAGGATATGCTGCGCCTGCTCGGCGTTGCAGAAGTTGCTGCACTCCGTCACTTCAAAGATCAGCTGCCACGGCTCAATAGCGTATTTCGCCAGCACGCGGCTCACCTCAAGCGGGAACTGCACCCGGCACACTGTTGAAGGCGCCAGATTAATAGCAAAGCGCTGGCCGGGCAGTCTTTCCCGATGCGCGGCCAGGAAGCGCAGCGTATGCTCAAGCACCCACAGATCCACCCGGGAGGACAAACCAAACTCCTGCGCGACAGGCAGGAACTGATCGGGGGAGATCAGTATCCCATTGGTGTCCGGCATCCGCAGCAGGACTTCGTGATAGCAATCGCCACGCAGGCCGCGAACGGGTTGAACCAGCAGGATGAATTCGTCGTTGTCGAGCGCCTTCTGCAGGCGGCTCATCATCGCGACTTTATCCTTCAGGCTGCGCTGCAAATGGACGGCACCGCGCTGCTGAAGATTTTCCGGGTGATTAGAGGAGAGTGACAGATCGGCCACCACCGCCAGCTCCCCCAGCACCAGATAAAGATGGTTAACCGGGGACCGGACATAGCAGTAGCTTACGCCAACCTGCTGCTGCAGCGGCATGCCGTCCCAGACAAAGCGGAACTGCTTGATATGCTCGTCCAGGGCGTCAATCCGCTGCTGGTGCGATTCCGCGTTGAGCCGCACCGCCATGTCATATCCGGTGAGGTGATACACCTGCTCATTGGGCTGGAGCGTAGCGTTAACCCACTGCGCCAGCTGCTGTTTGTACTGAATACGCAGCTGCACGCCGTAATTTCGGCCCAGAATTTCCAGCTCCGGAATGCGCAGCAGGCATAGCGCCGACCACGGATTCTTCGCCAGATCGCGCGACAGCGCCCGCAGGTTAGGCATATGGACAACCGGATCGAGCAGTGCCAGCCTGCGGGCGTGTTTGTTCACCGCGCGCTGCCGGGTCGCCAGCATCGACATATAAATCACCACAAACGAAAAGACCAGGTAACTGGAAGAGGTGATCGCCAGCTGAATATCGTACCCCGCGTTCACTGGGATATAGCGGTAAAAATAGTGAATGGACACCAGCAGTATCGGGGTCCAGATCAGCGAAATCAGCTTATAGCCAAAACGCATCGCGCCCCAGAGCATCACCGGCATCAGCAGCGACAGGGTATAGTTAGTGGTGAAGATGGAGCTGTTTTCATTTATCGGGAGCAGCAGCAGCGACAGCAGCCCGCCAAGCGCAATCGCCCAAAGCAAAAACTCCGCGGCCGTCACCTTTTTATCTATCTGGAAACGGATCTGCGAGAGAAGACTTTTGATATAGCGCGGATGACGGATCAGGCGGATCAGCAGATAGCTCAACGGCACGCCCGTCAGCCCGCTGACCAGCAGCGCCTGGTAGTTAATGAGCGTACGAATGTTAAGAGGGTTCAACCCCGCGAGGCTCTGGCGACTCTCATACACGCCCAGATACACCGCAAACTGAAACAGCACCAGAAACAGCGTCGCGGGGCAGATAACCTGCCAGAAGATGCGCTGCGCCATCAGCCGGATGTCGCCGTACGCTGTCATATTGCGTCTGGGCGCAAACACCCGGTAGCCGCCCCAGCTGAGGACTAAAGGGACAATAAAATGGAGCACCCCGGCAACCGTTTCGAACATCCCGACCGACGGGTAATAGCGGATAAACAGCGACAACACGATCCCGGGAAGGGCTTCCAGGCCAAAGAACATCATTAGCGAGAGCAAAAAGGAGAGCGGTAAATAATAAAGCGCCGCGATACCGTCCCCCAGCTGCGTGAACGTATTTGCCACGCTCAGCACGGGAAGCAAAACCACCGGTAATAGTAGCGGCAATGCCCACCAACGGTATTTATTGTTTTTCAGGAAAGCGAAAATCTTCATAGATGCCCGGTTAAACCCCTTTTTCTCCAGAGGGAAAATAAAGACAGGCATCCAACCTGACCTGGCGCCACCCCGCGATGTGCAGAGTGAACAGTGTGGAGGAGGGATTTTAAATATCAGAGCCGGGAATCCGTTGACTTAAATCAAACTATTTCACGCAAATAAGCCTTGCAGAAGAATTTTGTGAAATAATTTTCTTCATATTATCAATATGGTAAATGCAATTATTAATTTCAATAACAATAGTTAATGCAAACGTTGACGGTTATTTACACATCACAGAATTGACCCCATCTTCCCGCTGTGCCTTAATATCCTTATCGCCCGGGAGGGCTTATCCAGGAAAAACAGAGTGAGTCAGGTCACGCGTATGCGCAAACGACATCGATTTAACACCCGAATGACCCGCATCATACTGCTTATCAGTTTCCTGTTTTTCTTTGGCCGCTTCGTTTACTCTTCGATTGGCGCCTGGTACCACCATCAGGACAAAACCCAGTCACAGCAATCCAGCCTGACCGTCGACACCGCTGACCGCTAACCCCCCGAAGGATGTTGTACGAGCCGAATAAGGGCCGCGATCCCTTTGCTGAGGATTTTATCCTGCCGCATCACCACCGCCAACTGCCGCTGCAGCATGGGCGTCAGCGACATCACGCATAGCCCCTCGCGATCGGCATCCTGTTCTACCGCCATTCGCGGCACGATGCTGTAGCCCAGCCCCGCGCGAACCATGCGTTTGATCGCCTCGATGCTGCCAAGCTGCATCACCGGCGCGATCGCTAAACCCTGGGCGGCAAACCAGCCGTCGATCAGCGCCCGGGTCCCACTGCATGATTCAAAGGCAATCAGCGGATGAACGTGCAGCGCGGCTGGGGTGAAGTCCCTGAATGCAGCCTGCTGTTCCCTTGAGGCGATAAAGACAAACTCTTCGTCCATCACCGGCATCACGTCCAGCGCTCTGCCACTCACCGGCAGCGTGACCAGCCCCATATCGAGACGGTTCTCTTCGATAGCTCTGACGATGTCGAGGGTGTTGCCCGTCGTGACCCCCACGCTCAGGAGCGGATAGTCGCGGCGTAGCTGCTCCAGCAGCGGCGGCAGAAGATGGATGCAGGCCGTTGCCCCCGTGCCAAGGGTAATGGTGCCGCTTACGTCGTGGCTAAACGCATTCACGGCCCGGATGGCGTCATCCACCACCTGCTGAATACGCTCCCCGTGCGCCAGCAAGGTTTCTCCGGCAGCCGTCGCCTTAATCCCTCGTCCGGTACGCTCCACCAGCCGCGTTTGCAGAAACTGCTCCAGCTGGCGTATTTGCAGGCTGACGGCGGGCTGGGAGAGGCCCAGCACGTCCGCTGCCGCTGAAAAACTGCCGCGCTGGATCACCAGACGGAAGGTGGCGAGATAGCCCAGATTAAGCGTCGTCATTCAAAGTTTCTCTTATACCGCGCATAAGGTTACGGCCCTGCCAGCACAATACCGCGCCCGTTATGCTCAGGACAACTGCATAGCGGAATGAAAAATAATGGAAACACCTGCCCTGCCACACCGCCTCGCCCTCACGGCCGGGTGTAATCAACTCATCAACTGGGGGATCTCGTTTTATATGCCCGGCACCTTTGCGCTGGCCATTTCAGCCGACCGGGGATGGTCATCACCGCAGATTTACCTCGGCCTGACGCTGGCGATGCTGGTGATGGCGGTAGTATCCCCTTTTGTCGCCCGCCTGCTGGCACGCTTTGGCGGTCAGAAGGTGGTGATGGGCGGAACGCTGCTGATCGCCGCAAGCTGTGCCTGTATGGCGTATACCCGGACGCTTTATGGATGGTACGGCGCCTGGCTGGTCGCAGGCGTGGGAATGCGCCTGTCGCTGTACGATGCGCTCTTCGCCGCGCTGGTCAACCTCTACGGACAACAGGCGCGAAGAACAATCTCGCGCGTCACGCTGGCGGGCGGGCTGGCCTCCGTCGTCTTCTGGCCGCTGGGCGATGCGCTGCTTCACGTGATGCGCTGGCAGGACGCATTACGCATTTATGCCCTGCTTGGCCTGCTGAGCGCGCTGCTGATCCGCACGCTTCCCCGGCAGCGGCTGACGGTGACGACGGAAATCGCCGCACCGCCGCTGAACAACGAGCGCCGAAACGGCTGGCTTTATGCCGCCTTCATTGCCCTCATCACCTTTGTCTCTAACGGCACCTCCACCCATCTGCCGGAGTTTATTGCCCACTACGGTCTGCCGGTCGCTATCGGCATGCTGTGGGGAATCGGCCAGACGGGCGCGCGCTCGCTGGAGGTGCTGGCGGGGGCTCGCTTAACGCCCTTCACGTTAACGCTTTTTACCGCTCTCGCCATGCCGCTCTGTTTTCTTGTTGGATTGAGCAGCGCCCTGTTTGTCTGGTGTGCGGCCGGTTTTGTGCTGGGCTATGGCGCCATCAACGGGCTGGTTACCCTTGTCAAAGCCACCCTCCCGCTGGAACTGTTTAGCGCGGAAAGCTATGCCCGCCGCACGGGCATGCTGCTTATCCCCGGTCAGCTTATGGCCGCAGCCTCACCGTATGCCTATGCGTGGCTAAATAAAATGCTGGGGATCGCGGGTGCAATGGGGGTGTCAACGGGGCTGACGCTGCTGATTGCCGGGCTGGCGATAGCCATTGTGCGCCGTCCCGGGAGGCAAACTGTATCGCACTGTATCCCGCGGGCCACGGTGACAAACGGGTACAAAACGCCCCCTCCGGCAAATATCTCCGATACATAAAAATGGTTTTCTTTCCCTGTCGCCATTGAGAACTGATGAGGAGAGAGAGCAATGATTCGTCGCTACGTAATTTTCCCCCTGCTTGTCCTGGCATCCGTCGCAGGTGCCCAGGCCACACCTCTGGACAATCTGAGCGCCGCGGACGTTAACGGCCCCGCCGCCGTTGCCCCGCTGGCGCAGCCGCAGCCGCCTGCAAAACTGATCGTCGATCCGCCGCTTGCCGGGCCGCTGAGCAAAGGCGCGGTGTTTATCCAGTACCGCGCCGAAAACCTTCGCATCGAGCCGGTATTCGGGCCCGACGCGCTCAAGGTCACCCCGCGCATCGGGCACATTCACGTGGTGGTGGATGACGCGCCGTGGCACTGGGCTGACACCAGCGGAGAGCCGGTGATCCTGGTGGGGCTGCCCGCCGGTAAACACAAGGTGACGATAATTCTGGCCGACCCGACGCACAAGCCGCTCGACCACAAAACCGTTGAATTCACCGTCCCGCCCCACGCGGCGGTCCACCATTTTTAAGGAGTCTGAAGATGAAAGCACTGTCTGTAGTCACGGCAGGCCTGCTGGCGCTTTCCGCCGGCGCCTTTGCACAGAGTAAAACCAGCGTCGTGCTGGTCCACGGCGCGTTTGCCGACGGCAGCAGCTGGAATAAGGTCATTACCCTGTTGCAGAAACAGCACGCAGAGGTCATTGCCGTCCAGCTGCCGCTCACGTCGCTAAAAGATGACGTTGCCGCCACAAAGCGGGCCATCGCCCGCGCGCAGGGTGACGTAGTGCTGGTGGGTCACTCCTGGGGCGGCACCGTGATTAGCGAAGCGGGCAACGATGCGCGGGTAAAATCGCTGGTGTATGTGGCGGCTTTCGCGCCGGACTCCGGCCAGTCGACGGCGGACCTGGCAGGAAGCTACCCTGCACCGCCGGGCAGCGCGGGCATTGCTAAAACGGCGGACAGCTATTTATACCTGCCGACGGAAGCCGTCAGGAAGGATTTCGAGCCTGACGTGAAGCCAGCCATTCAAGATACGATTGCAGCCACGCAGGGGCCAATTAAGGCCGAGGCGTTTGGTGAAAAGGTCGCCCACGCGGCGTGGCATGATAAACCGAGCTGGTATGTGGTGAGTCAGAATGACCGGATGATTAACCCGGCGCTTGAACGCGCGATGGCGAAGACGATCCACGCTAAAACCACCGAGGTGGCGGCGAGCCACGTGTCGATGGTGAGCCAGCCACAGATCGTTGCCCGGACGATTGAGCAGGCGATTGAAGCAAAGTAATTTTTTGCGAATTGTAGGCCGGGTAAGCGCAGCGCCACCCGGCAAAAAACAGCCTCAGCGCCCGCCATCCGCGGGATAATCCCGATTAATCCACGCGTGGTCCTCTTCCCAGGTGAACATCCATTTGCGCACCGGCCCGGCCATCACGTTGAGATAATAGCTGTCATACCCGGCCATCGTCGCCACCGGGTGGTATCCCTTCGGCACCATGACCACGTCACGGTTGTAGACCGCCATACACTCATCCAGCGCTCTGTCGTCGGTGTAAACCCGCTGCATGCAGAACCCCTGTTCCGGGTTGAGGCGATGGTAGTAGGTCTCCTCCAGGTAAGTCTCCCGGGGCGGGTTATCCGTGTCGTGCTTGTGGCTCGGGTACGAGCTGGTGCAGCCCTCGTTGGTCCAGACCTCCACCACCAGCAGGCTGTCGGCGGGCTTATCTTCCGGCAGAATGTTGTGCACGTAGCGCTGGTTGTGGCCCTTGCCGCGCGCCTCAGCGTCGATATCCTGCGGCGCAATCAGCCGCGTCGGATACGTGCCCTTGCCGGGGGCGGCGCAGACCGCCAGCTCGAGCCTCGTCAGCGCCTTCACCTGCACCGTCTCCTGCGGGGTAACGTACACCGCCCACGGCTTGATGCGCTCGAACGGGCTCATCCGCTCGCCGATGTCGTTAAACTGCGCGGAAGGCGTGCTGATGGAGGCGCGTCCGGCGACCAGCACCAGGCAACGCTCTTCGCTGACGGCGGGCAGCGTCAGCTGCTGCCCCTCATGTAGCTCATACGCCTCAAAGCCGACGTATCCCCACCCTGCGCGTTCCGGCGTGACGGACTGAGTGCGCCCCTCCGCGTTTGGCTGTTGCCAGCGTGATAACAGACGTGACATGTCACCTCCTCAAATCAGTCCGGCGTCGCGCGCCAGGCGGCTCAGGTTGTTATACCCCAGACGGGCGTAGGTCAGCGGATGGGCAACCGCCGGGTCCTGCTCCGCCTCCACCACCAGCCAGCCGTGATAGTCCTGCGCCTTCAGCAGCCGCATGATCGGCGGGTAATCCACGCAGCCGTCGCCCGGCACCGTAAACACGCCGCTCAGTACCGCATCAAGGAAGCTGGTTTTACGGTTTTTCACGTCCGCCAGCACGTCGGCACGCACGTCTTTGCAGTGAACGTGGTTGATACGCGACGCCCAGCGCTGCGCCACCGCCAGCGGATCGGCCCCGGCAAAGGTCAGGTGACCGGTGTCCAGCAGCAGTCCAACCTCTTCGCCGGTGTGGGTCATCAGGTTGTCCACGTCGTCAGCGGACTCAATCACCGTCCCCATATGGTGGTGATAGGCAATCTGCACCCCCTGCTGGTGGGTGTAGCGGGCAAATTCCGTGAGCTTCTCGCCATACTCCTTCCAGCGTGCCTGCGGGAAACGCGGGCGCAGATGCACCGGGGTCTGCTGCTCGCCGTGAATGCAGCCGCTCACTTCCGCAAACACCAGCACCTTTGCACCCAGCTCGCGCAACAGCGTCAGGTGGGACTGCACGGCGGCGATTTCCTCCTCCACGCTGCGCTCCAGCAGTCGGCCGGAGTACCAGCCGGAGACCAGCTGCAGGTCGTGGCGCTGCAGGATGGGGCCAAGCAGCCGCGCTTCGCGCGGGAATTTATTGCCCAGTTCGAACCCTGCAAAACCGGCCTCTTTACCTTCGCTCAGGCAGGTCTCCAGCGGCGTCTCTGCACCCAGAGAAGGCAGATCGTCGTTCGTCCACGTCAGCGGGTTAATGCCCAGTTGTACACTCATTGTCGTCTCCATTATGCGTGTCCGCGCTCGCGCCACCAGGCGATAAGCTGCAGGTAGTTGTCCCGGATGCGCGCCACCAGCTGCGCATCGTCAATATCGTGCTTCAGCCACGCGCGGGAGGCATCGCCGAACAGCGTGCGCCCTACGGCGAAGCCTTTAACCAGCGGCTGCCCCGCTGCGGCCCTGAAGTCGGCGCGCAGCTGTTCTGCAGGGGCATCCAGGCCGAGGATCACCACCCCGCGGCAGTGCGGGTCCCGGCGCTCGATAATCTCGCTCAGCGCCGTCCAGCCCTCCGCTGAGAGCGGCGGCAGCTTCCACCAGTCCGGGTAAATGCCGAGGTTGTAGAAGCGGGAGATGGCGCGCAGGTAGAGCTCGTCGCTGCGCGGCATGGTCGCAGGCAGGATCACCTCCAGCAGCAGCTCGTGCCCGGACTGACAGCAGGCGTGGTACACCTCAGCGATTTTCTGCTCCTGCTCCAGGCGCAGGCCGTGAGCATCTTCCGGGTGGAAAAAGACCAGGCACTTCACCACGTGCTCCTGCGGCCAGCTGATAAGCTGGGTGCCGATGTTGCCGTGCTCCATCTCCAGCGGACGCGAGCCCGGCAGCTCAATGGGGCGACCAATCCACCACCCCTCGCCGGTGATGGCGTTCAGCGCGTCCTGTCCAAAGGTGCCGTCGCACAGCAGGCCGGCTTTGCCCTCCAGCCCGGCCCGGCTCGCCGCCTCGCGGCTGGCCTGCAGGATCAGCTGCTTGAGGGCAGGAATACGTTTGAGCGACGCGCCGCACTGCAGCGCCATATCCTCAAGCTGGCTGCGGTGGTCGAACGCCATTACGCACAGCTCCGGCCATTCGCGGCGACGGGTGGTCACCCGGTGCAGATGGTTCAGACGCGGGTCGAGATCCGGGCGCGGCACATCCGCAGCGCGAGAGAGATAGTCATCCAGCTCGATTTTGCTCGGCATCGCCGGGGCGCAGCCGTGGCGCGAGACCACCAGCGCGCCGCAGGCGTTGGCATAGCGACACGCCTGCTCCCAGCCCTCGTCGTTCAGGTAGCCGCGCAGCAGGCCGGACATAAACGCATCCCCCGCGCCGAGGACGTTCAGCACCTCCACGCGCACGCCGGTCACCGTCAGGCCGTCGTCCAGCCGGGGCGGAATGGCGTCGGTATACACCGAGCAGCCGAGCGCACCGCGCTTGCAGACCAGCGTGGCCTGGCTCACCGCACGCACCTGCCCCAGCGCCTGCAGGGTCTCCGTGCTGCCGCCCGCGATATGGAACTCCTCCTCGGTGCCGACAATGACGTCGAAGAGGTGCAGCACCTCCTGCAGCTCGCGAGTGACCTTATCCGCGGCGATAAAGCGCGTTTCGCCGTCGCCTAAGGAGGTCAGCCCCCACAGCACCGGACGGTAGTCGATGTCCAGCACCGTGCGCACGCCGTGACGGCGGGCATAGCCCAGCGCCGTCAGCACCGCCTCGCGGGTCTGAGGATGAGAAAGGTGAGTCCCGGTGATGGCAAGACACCGTGCGGAGGCAATGTAGCTTTCGTCCACATCGCTGGCCGTAATGGCCATATCCGCGCAGTTATCGCGATAAAAAATCAGAGGAAAGGTGTCCCGGTCTTTAATGCCGAGTAGCACCAGCGCCGTGAGGCGGTCTTTATCGGTAATCAGATGGCTGGTATCGCAGCCCACCTGGCTGAGCTCTTCGCGCAGGAAGCGGCCCATATGCTCGTCGCCGACGCGCGCCAGCATCGACGAGCGCAGCCCCTGGCGCGCGGTGCCGTACGCCACGTTGCCGGACGAGCCGCCGAGGTATTTGGCGAAGCTCGACACATCCTCCAGACGGGCACCAATCTGCTGACTGTAGAGGTCTACCGCCACGCGGCCCATGCATATCACATCAAACTGCTTTTCCACGTTGATACCTCATCAGACAATATCGTTCACGTTCAGCCAGCGGCCTTCCCGGTGCGAGAGCGCGATCGCGTCCAGCACGCGCGACACCTTCCAGCCCTCTTCAAAGTCCGGCCACATCGGCACGTCGGCGGCAATCCCGTCCACCAGGTCGCGCACCTCCACCGTTTTTTGATCGTTAAAGCCTATCCCGTGGCCTGCGCCCATGCAGAACGCGGCGTAGTCGGGGTGTGCAGGGCCGACGAGTAAGGTGCGGAATCCCTGACGGTTAACCGGATCGTCATGCAGATAGAGCTTCAGCTCCGCCATGCGCTCCTGGGTGAAGCTGATGGCGCCTTTCGTCCCGGTAATGACGTACGACAGCCCCATCTTGCGGCCGCAGGCGACGCGGGAGGTTTCAATCACACCCTGCGCCCCGCCCGCGAAGCGCACCATCGCGTGGGCCTGATCCTCGTTTTCGACGGCAACCATGTCCGACGAGCCGGCCTTCGCCGGGCGTGCCGGGACCACGATCTTCAGGTCGCCGCAAACCTGCTCAATCTCCCCGACCAGGTACTGGGCCATATTGACGATATGCGCCGCGAGGTCGCCCAGCGCGCCCAGCCCGGCGGTCTCTTTAAAGCAGTGCCAGTGAATGGGCGAGCGCGGGTCGGCCATATAGTCTTCGTTGTGGGTGCCGTAGAAGTGGATCACCTCGCCAATCTCGCCGCGGGCGATAATCTCCTTCGCCAGCTGCGCCGTCGGGTTTTTCATGTAATTGAACCCCACCAGCGTTTTCACCCCGGCCCGCTTCGCGGCGTCGACCATCTCGCGCGCGTCGTGGGCGTTCAGCGCCAGCGGCTTCTCTGAGTAGACGTGCTTGCCGTGGCGGATCGCCTCCAGCGCCATCTCTTTATGCAGATGGTTGGGTGAGCAAATATCCACCACGTCGATCGCCGGGTCGGCCACCAGTGCCCGCCAGTCGCCAGTGGAGCGGTTGAAGCCAAACGCCTGCGCGCGCGCTGCCGCCAGCTCCGGCGTGACTTCCGCCACCATCTCGCGCACCAGCCTGCCGCGCAGGTTGAACACCGTCGGGGCCTGGGCATAGGCGATAGCGTGCGCCTTGCCGATATACCCGGTGCCAATCAATCCAATACGAACCTCTTTCATCGTGATCCTCACAGTGCGCCGCGACGGCTCTTGGCGTAGGTATCAAACGCCACCGCCAGAACGATAATTAATCCGGTGATAATCTGCTGGTAGTAGGCCGA
The DNA here is from genome assembly GCF_052974705.1 of Enterobacter sp. fkY84-1. Taxonomy (NCBI): domain Bacteria; kingdom Pseudomonadati; phylum Pseudomonadota; class Gammaproteobacteria; order Enterobacterales; family Enterobacteriaceae; genus Enterobacter; species Enterobacter sp. fkY84-1. The sequence goes on from NZ_CP169393.1 coordinate 3,460,152, forward strand.
GACGTTCATCAGCACCAGGCCGTTAATCAGAATCCCCATGATGATGGAGCCAATAATGGTTCCGCCGATGCGCCCGTAGCCGCCCATCAGCGAGGTGCCGCCAATCACCACAGAGGCGATGACGCGCAGCTCAAAGGAGATCCCGGCCACCGCCTCGGCGCTCCCCAGACGCGCGCTCAGAATGAAGCCCGCCAGCCCCGCCAGGCAGCCGATCAGCACGTAGACGCTGACCAGCACGCGCTTGACGTTCACCCCCGCCAGGCGCGCTGCCTCCGGGTTACCGCCGATGGCGTAGACGAAGCGGCCCCAGCGGGTTTTATGCAGCGCCAGATAGCCGCCGAGGGCGACGATGGCGAAGATCCAGATCGGAATGGAGATGCCGAGCAGCTCCCCGCGCCCCCACCAGCGGTAGCCCTGATCGAAACCGGCGATCGGCGCGCCGTCGTTGATCACCAGCGTCAGGCCGCGCCAGATGGTCATCCCGCCGAGGGTGACGATGAACGGCGGCAGGCGCAGGCGGGTCACGCCCAAACCGTGCAGGAAGCCAATCGCCGTGCCCATCGCCAGACAAATCCCCAGCCCAATCAGCCAGCTCATGCCGCCCCAGGCGTTCGGGTCGACGGTGGTGAAGTTGTCGCCCTTAATCACGTACGCCGCGGTCATGGCGCAGACCGCCAGAATGGAACCCACGGAGAGGTCAATCCCGGCGGTCAGGATGACGAAGGTCATCCCCACGGCCATGATCCCGTAGATGGAGACTTCGGTCAGGATGTTGAAAATATTGCGTTCAGAGAAAAAGTTGCTGTTCTGCGACTGGAAGAAGATCAGCAGCAGGATCATGAAAATCAGCACCCCGAAGCGCTCGAAGAAGGCGATGGGATCGATGCGTCCGGCGCGTTTGACCGGGGCCTGCGTTTTAGAAATCATCTGCGTCATGAGAAACTCCGTTATGCCGCGTTCAGGGCGTTGTGGTTGATGGCCATCATCGTCATCAGCCGTTCTTCGTTAGCGTCGTCACCGTGGATCTCGCCGGTCACTCGCCCTTCGCTCAGGGTAATGATCCGGTCTGACACCGCCATCACTTCAGGCAGATCGGAGGAGATCACGATCACCGCCACGCCCTTTTTTGCCATGTCAAACAGCACCTGGTGCACTTCCGATTTGGTCCCCACGTCGATGCCGCGCGTCGGCTCATCGACGATCAGCACCCGCGGGTTGAGCGCCATGCAGCGCGCGAGGATCACTTTTTGCTGGTTACCGCCGGAGAGCTTGCGCACCTCCTGCGCGCTGTTGACCATCTTGATCTGCAGCGCCTTGCGGTAGGACTCGATCAGATCGTCCTCTTTGCGGGTGTTCACGAACCAGCGCCACTGCAGCAGCGAGGAGAGGCACGAGAGCGACAGGTTGTCGCGAATCGACAGTCCCAGCACCGCCCCCTCTTTTTTGCGGTCTTCCGGCACCAGCGCCACGCCCTGGTCAAGGGCATAGAGCGGGTCGCGCGGCTGGTAGGGCACGCCGTCCAGCTCAAAGCTGCCCGAGGTAAACGCGTCCGCGCCAAAGAGGCAGCGGGCCACCTCGGTGCGCCCGGCGCCCACCAGTCCGGCAATGCCTAAGACCTCCCCGGCGTGGACGTGGAAGCTGATGTCGTGCAGGGCGATGCCGTGCGGATCCAGCGGCGGCTTTTCGCGGCTCAGCCCCTTCACCGCCAGGCGGACGGGTTTGTCCTCATGATGCGTTTCGCTGGCGGGACGGCGGTTAAAGGCCACGTCGCGCCCGACCATCAGGCGGATCAGCTGTTCGACGTTGGTCTCCGCCACCGCGCCGGTGCCAGTGAAGCGGCCGTCCTGGAAAACGGTGAAGCGGTCGCAGAGCTGGAAAACTTCGTGCAGACGGTGGGTAACGTAAATAATGCTCACGCCACGGTTTTTAAGCTCGCGCACCACGCGGTGCAGGCTTTCGACCTCGCTGTCGCTCAGCGCGGCGGAGGGTTCGTCCATAATGATGAGCCTGGCGTTGAGGGTCAGCGCCCGGGCGATCTCCACCATCTGCTGCTGGGCCACGCTCAGGCGGGCGACCGGGGTGGTCGGCGCAACGTTCAGCTGCAGATAGTCGAGAATGACCTGCGCCTCCTGATTGACCGCCTTTTCGTCGACGATCAGATTACGTTTACGCGGCTCGCGCCCGAGAAACATGTTTTCCGCGACGGTCATGTTGGGCAGCAGGTTGAATTCCTGATAGATGGTGATAATGCCCTTGTTCTGCCGTTCCACCGGGGAGTCGTCCACCGGCAGCGTTTCGCCGTTGAACCAGATCTCCCCGCGGGTTTGCGGCTGCGCCCCCGCGAGCGCCTTCAGCAGCGTGGATTTACCCGCCCCGTTTTCCCCCAGCAGAGCGTGGATCTCGCCCGCGCCGACGGTCAGCTGGGCGCTGCTTAACGCCCAGACGCCGGAAAAGCTTTTTGCCAGGTCGGTCACTTTCAGTAAGGGTTGCGACATCGGTCTGCTCCTCCTTTAGAGTGAGCCGCCGCGCCAGCGGCGGCTGCGGATAAATCAGTTACCGGCCTCACCGATACGCTCAGCCTGCTGCAGGTTCTCTTTGGTGATCAGCGTCGGCGGGTAGTCGGCCCCGGTGATGGCCTTCTTCTCGCGCACGTTGGCCACCAGCTGGCTCATCGCCGTCTGCACTGCAAAGCCCGGACGCTGATCCGCCGTCACCGCCAGCCAGCCATCGCGCACGCGGGCCAGCGCTTCCGGCACCGCATCAAACCCGGTGACCAGAATTTCACCCGGCTTCACGCCCTGGCTCTGCAGGGCTTCAATCGCCCCCAGCGCCATGTCGTCGTTGGCGGAGAGGATCACCTGCGGGCGTTTCGGCAGCGAGGGCAGCACGCTTTCCACGATGCGCATCCCTTCAGAACGCATCCAGTTGCCCGTCTGATCGGCGACGATCTTGTACTTATCCCCGCCCGCCTTCAGGCTGTCGCGGATCCCTTTGGTGCGTTCGATGTTGGAAGAGGAACCCGGCTGGCCGGTGAGCAGGATGATCTCTGCCCCGTCGGGGAATTTGGTTTTGACGAAGTCGCCAATCGCCTGACCGCCCTTGTAGTTGTTGGCGCCAAAGTGCGGCACCTTCTTCTGGCTGTCGACGGAGCGGTCAAGGGTGACCACCGGCAGCTTCGCATCCTGAATTTCATCCACCGCGCTGGAGACCGCGTTCACGTCGTTCGGGGAGACGATAAAGCCCTGCGCCCCGCGGGTGATGGCGTTTTCCAGGTCAGCCACCTGCTTCGGTGAACTGCCCTGCCCGTCCAGCACCTGAAGCTTCACGCCCATCTCTTTTGCGGCTTTTACCGCCGTGCGCTGCATGTGAACTTCAAACGGCATGGCCAGGTTTGGCGTACTGAACACAATTTGCTCGTTTTCGGCGAGGGCGGCCCCGGACGTCATGGCGATGAGGGCGGCTACGATCAGTTTTTTCATTATTATGTCTCTCTGTGTAGGGTGGTTGTGTTTAGAGGACGATCTCGCGCTGGCTGCGCAGCGATTCCAGCGCTTTATCCGCGAGGTACAGCGCACGTTCACCATCATCGCCGCTGCAGTCAGGCACCGCTTCGCCGCGCAGGACCGCAACAAAGTGTTCCCATTCCGCGGCGTAAGCGGATTTGTAGCGCTGCAGGAAGAAGTGTTCCGGCAGCGCGCTGGTGCAGCCCTGTTTGCCGTAGTGCTGCACCTGGTTTTCAAGAATGTTGCCCGCGCAAAGCAGCCCTTCGGAGCCGTGCAGTTCCAGGCGCTGGTCGTAGCCGTAAGATGAACGGCGGCTGTTAACGATGGTCGCCATCGCGCCGGAGGCATATTTCAGAACGATAAACGCGGTATCGATGTCGCCTGCCTCGCCAATCGCCGGATCCACCAGGTTGCTGCCCTGGGCATACACCGACACCGGCTCTTCGCCCATGATGAAGCGCGCCATGTCAAAGTCATGAATGGTCATATCGCGGAACATGCCGCCGGAGACGCGCACGTACTCCGCGGGCGGCGGAGACGGATCTCGGGAGATGATGAGCAGCGATTCCGGCTTGCCGATGCGCCCGGCCTGCGCGTCGGTTTTCACGCGGCGGAACTGCGGGTCAAAGCGGCGGTTAAAGCCGATAAACAGCGGCACGTCGTACTCTTTGACCACCTTCAGGCAGTCGCGCACGCGGGCGAGGTCGAGGTGTACCGGCTTTTCACAGAAGATGGCCTTGCCGTGGCGGGCGGCCATTTCAATCAGATCCGCGTGGGTATCGGTGGCAGAGGCGATCAGCACGGCGTGAACGTTAGGGTCGGTCATCGCTTCATCCAGGCTCTGCTGGCGGGCCTGATACTGCGTGGCGAGGCGGGTGGCAAATTCCTGATTCGGGTCAACCACGGACCAGAGCGTGGTCGCGCCGTGGCTGGCGATGTTAGCTGCATGTACCTGGCCAATTCGGCCAGCGCCCAGTAAAGCAATGTTAAACATAACGGCTCCCGGTGTTGGTGAATGCTGTGAACTAACGACTCTATAAATAAAACATTTATTTCATTTTTATAAATAGTGAAAATTATGTTTTTGAGTGCGGGTTAACACTTTTGAGATGAATGAGATAAATTTTGTTATCAATCTCACAACACAGGTGAACGTGCGGCACCTCCCCTCACCCCGGCCCTCTCCCTCAGGGAGAGGGAGTAAAAAACCACACCGAGCCGTCCCCTCTCCCTGAGGGAGAGGGTTAGGATGAGAGGAAAACAAAAATGAAATGAAAATTTCGTTACTTCGGGAAAACTCAATACTGACGGGCTTTTTTCACCTGCGACTGCGTTTGCTCCGCGGCCTCACGCACGGCAGACGACTCTGCCACCTGCGCATCACCGGTTCGCCACCAGGAGGCGTAGTCGTGGGTCATGGTCTTCGGCAGCACCTTGATGTCCAGCAGCGTCGGGCCAGGATGGGCGCGGGCCGCCTCCAGCGCCGCCAGCAGGCTTTGCTCATCGTTTACCCGCCACGCGCGGCAGCCGTAGCTTTCCGCATTTTGCGCAAAATCGACCTTCACCAGCGGCCCGTCAAGCCGTCCGGTTTCCGGGTTGCGATGGCGGTTTTCCGTGCCAAAGCTGCCCATGCCGTGCCCCATCTGCAGGTTGTTAATGCAGCCGAAGCTGGCGTTATCAAACAGCAGAACGGTGACCTTAATGCCCTCCTGAACGGCGGTTTGCAGCTCGGAGTGCAGCATCATGTAGGAGCCATCCCCCACCATGGCGTAAACCGGCTGCTCATGTCGGGCAAGCTTCGCGCCGATGGCCGCCGCAATCTCGTAGCCCATGCAGGAGTAGCCGTACTCCAGGTGATAGCTGTCCGGCGTTTTGACCTGCCAGAGGCGCTGTAAATCGCCCGGCAGCGAACCGGCCGCGCCCACCACGATGGCGTTATCTTCCACATGCTGGTTGATTAGCCCCAGCACCCGCGTCTGGGTCAGGCGGGTATTGAGCGTCTCGCCATACTCCGCCAGCTGCGCGTCCAGGTGCCCCGCCACTTCGGGCGCGTCGTCCGGACGCCACTGGCGATCCCACAGGCGACGGCACTCGTCGCGCCAGGCGGATTTCGCCTCAGCGATCGCCTCTCCCCAGCCGCTGCGGTAATCACCAAGCGCGTGGGTCAATGCCTCGAGCCCGGTTTGAGCGTCGGCAATCAGCGCCGTGGCGTCCAGCTTCAGGGCGTCAAACTCGGCCACGTTCAGCAGCAGGAATTCCACGTCCGGATGGGAAAAGAGCGCCTTGGAGCCGGTGGTAAAATCGGTCAGGCGCGTGCCGATGCCGATCACCAGGTCGGCCTGCGGCGCGAGCTGGTTGGCCGCCATCCCCCCCGTCACCCCTACGCCACCGAGGTTAAGTGGGTGGTCACTTACCAGCGCCCCCTTTCCGGCCTGGGTTTCGGCAAACGGCAGCTGCAGCGTCTCGACAAAGTCGCGAAACGCCTCATGCGCGCCGGAATAGCGCACGCCGCCGCCGCACACCACCAGCGGGCGACGCTTGCGGGCGATCAGCGCCCGCGCCTGCGCCAGACGCTGCGGATCGGGCGGACGGCGCTCGATGTGGTGCACACGACGCGCGAAGAAGCTCAGCGGGTAATCCCACGCTTCCCCCTGCACGTCCTGCGGGAGGCAAATCGTCACCGCACCGGTATCTGCCGGGTCAGTAAGCGTTCGCATCGCGCTGAGCATCGCGCTCATGAGTTGCTCCGGGCGGTTAATGCGGTCCCAGTAGCGGGAGACCGGACGGAAGCAGTCGTTGGTGCTGATGCTCAGATCGTGATACTGCTCGATCTGCTGCAGCACCGGGTCCGGCTGGCGGCTGGCGTAGATATCGCCCGGAAGCAGCAGCAGCGGGATGCGGTTCGCCGTGGCGGTTGCCGCCGCCGTAACCATATTGGCGGCACCCGGCCCGACGGAGGAGGTGACGGCAAAGATGCGCTGACGGCGGTGCTGTTTGGCGAATCCCGTCGCCATATGGGCAATGCCCTGCTCGTTGCAGCCCTGCATAACCTGCAGATGGCCCGGATCTTGTTCCAGCGCCTGGCCGATACCCAGCACGTTGCCGTGCCCAAAGATCGTCGCCACACCCTCCACGAAGGGCGTTTCGTTGCCGTCAACGCTGACGTACTGTTGATTCAGGAACCGGACCAGCGCCTGGGCCATGGTCATACGTTCGGTTTGCATAAAATCTCCTGTCAGCCCAGCGTCGGCATGGAGAACGCAGCGCCTGTCTCCTGCTGCATTTCCGGCCAGCGTGCGGTGATGGTTTTCATTCGGGTGTAGAAGCGCACGCCGTCATTGCCGTGGACGTTGAGCGCGCCGAAGATGGAACGCTTCCAGCCGCCGAAGCTGTGGAACGCCATCGGCACCGGGATCGGCACGTTGACCCCCACCATGCCCGCCTGCACCTCTTCGCAGAAGCGACGCGCGCAGCCGCCGTCGCGGGTGAAGATTGCCGAGCCATTACCATATTCATGGCGGTTAATCAGGTCCACCGCGCTGGCGTAATCTGCTACGCGCACCACAGAAAGCACCGGACCAAAAATCTCTTCTTTATAGATGGTCATCTCCGGGGTGACGTTATCGAACAGCGTCGGCCCGACGAAATAGCCCTGCTCGTGGCCCTTCACGCTGAAGCTGCGACCGTCCACGCGAAGCGTCGCCCCCTGCGCTTCTCCGCTGTCGATGTAGCCCAGCACCTTGCTGCGGTGCGCGGAGGAGATGAGCGGCCCCATTTCGTTTTCCGGCGACTGGTCCAGGCCCGGCCCGACGCGCAGCGCGGCAATCTGTTTTTCCAGCCGGGCGCAGAGGTCATCGGCGGTGTTATCGCCCACCGCCAGTACCACTGAAAGGGCCATGCAGCGCTCGCCCGCCGCGCCGTAGGCCGCGCCCATGATGGCGTTGGTCGCCATCTCCATGTCGGCATCCGGCATTAAAATGCAGTGGTTTTTCGCACCGCCCAGCGCCTGACAGCGTTTCCCGTGGGCGGAGGCGGTCTGGTAAATGTATTCGGCAATCGGCGTGGAGCCGACAAAGCTCACCGCCTGCACGCGCGGGTCGGTCAGGAGCACGTCAACGGACTCTTTATCGCCCTGCACCACGTTGAAGACGCCGTCCGGCAAGCCGGCCTCTTTCAGCAGCTGCGCCAGCGCGAGCGCGAGCGAAGGGTCTTTTTCCGACGGCTTCAGCACGAAGGTATTCCCGGTCGCCAGCGCAATCGGGAACATCCACATCGGCACCATCGCCGGGAAGTTAAACGGCGTGATCCCGACGCAGACGCCGAGCGGCTGCATCAGCGAGTGGCTGTCGACGCCGGTCCCGACGTTCGCCGAGTGTTCGCCCTTTTGCAGATGCGGAATACCGCAGGCAAACTCCACCACTTCCAGGCCGCGGGTCAGTTCGCCCACCGCGTCGGAGAAGACCTTGCCGTGCTCTTCGCTGATGAGGCGGGCCAGACGTTCCATATTCTCTTCCAGCAGCGCTTTGAAGCGGAACATCACACGCGCGCGCTTAAGCGGAGAATGACGCGCCCACGCCGGAAACGCCTGCTGTGCGGCGGCAATCGCCTGCTCCGTTTCCTGTGCCGTACTCATCACCACCTGACGGATCTGCTCGCCGGTGGCCGGGTTGAAGATCGCCTGAACGCGCTGGCCTGAACCGGTGACACATTCGCCGTGAATAAAATTCGCTACCGTCTCCATCCTTAACCTCTCGCTGTTGATACGTGACTTGACCTGAACACTGTGTACTGAACACTATATATGAAACAAATATTCCATTTTAAGTTGAAATAAAATAAATGATGATTATTGTGATCAAGGATGGATTTTTATGTTAACAGCCAGCACCACTGACGCCGCGTGCGCTATTAAGGGTTCTCGGGCGAGGAAATGACTGAATCTTCTGTTTCATTTTTGCTGCCAGATGGATGGCCGACATTTAAAAGACGCGGTTTTGCGTTTAGAATCATATGACTGTATTTGGGGGATAACATGACGACAGCAACCAGCCTGAACGAACTGCAGCAGCAAATCCGCGATCGCTACGATAGCCTGAGCAAGAGGCTGCAGCAGGTCTCCCGCTACGTGCTGGACAACACCAACAGCGTGGCGTTTGATACGGTTGCCGTTATTGCCGAGCGCGCCGACGTGCCGCCCTCGACGCTGATCCGCTTTGCCAACGCCTTTGACTTCACCGGCTTCAACGAAATGAAACAGCTGTTTCGCATGAACCTGGTGGAGGAGACCGCCAGCTACAGCGACCGCGCCCGGCTGTTCCGCGAGATGGAGAGCGAGGCCGTGCCGGAAACGCCGCTCGATATCCTGCAGGAGTTTGCCCGCTCGAACGCGCAGGCGCTGCAGCAGCTGGCCGCCCGCGCCGAGCCGGAGATGCTGGAGCGCGCGGTACAGCTGCTGGCCGACGCCGACACCATCTACATCGCCGGACTGCGTCGATCCTTTAGCGTCGCCGCGTACCTCACCTATGCTCTGAGCCATCTGGAGTGCCGCCCTATCCTGCTCGACGGCATGGGCGGGATGCTGCGCGAGCAAATCAGCCGCATTAAGGCGCGCGACATCGTGGTGTCGATAAGCTTCTCGCCGTACGCGGAAGAGACGGTGATGGTCAGCGAAACCGCCGCCAGCGTCGGCGCGCGGCAGATTGTGATTACGGACAGCCAGATCAGCCCGCTGGCGACGTTCAGCGATCTCTGCTTTGTGGTGAAAGAGGCGCAGGTGGATGCGTTTCGGTCTCAGTCGGCGACGCTGTGCCTGGTGCAATCGCTGGTGGTGGCGCTGGCGTATCGGTTGGGTGGCGGGGATAAATAACCCACGGTACCGCTCAACAGGCCGGGTAACATAAACCCGCTACCCGGCATAATCGCCGTTTCCGGTGTACATCCGCCCGATCTTAGCGGTTTTCGATCTCAGGACACTCAGGATAGCTGACCGAAGCGAGGGCATTTAGACGCTGCCCCGTAATCTGTAACACCCGCAGCAAAAGCATGATGCCGCGGCGGGTATCAGGGTCGTTGAGCATAGTAAACACCTGACGAAGCGAGATATCCCCTTCCCGGTTAACCTGCTCCCCCCACGCCATGCGTAGCGCGGTTCCCCCTTCCCAGCCGACGGTCACGACATCGTCAAAAACGCCAGCCAGTTTTTCGACCATCGCGTTATCGGCCATTTCCAGCAGGTCTGCGACGACGGCAAGCAGATCAACCAGATTATTCAGGCGATTGCCCGCCATAAGCGGGGCAAGGCTTTTTAGTAACTGTTCCTGGTCACTCATCAGAACATCCCCCTCACGACGCCCCAATACAGTCCACGGTTAAAACCGTTTCGCAGCATGCCGCCGAGTTTTGTCGCCGGCATGGGGGTCACGTCATTGCGATAGTCATATACCAACGGCATGCCGGCCCAGAGCCCCATCTGCGCGACGGCCTGAACCCGTCCATCATAATGATTACCGCTTCCGGGTGGTCTGCCGTAGAGCTCCGCCACAATGTTATCCGCGATGATGGGCGCCTGGTTGTGGCACGAGCCCCCGGCTTTACTGATCGGCAGGTCAACGGTATCGCCGATCACATATACCCCTTCTAACCCGTAGACGCCCAGCGTCTGGTGATCCGTCGGCAGCCAGCCTTCACCGTTCTGAACCTCGCTAAGCCCGGTATCACGCACCGCGTCGACTGCCCGGATGGGAGGCGTTGCCATCAGGATGTCGAAATTCTGTGAATCGCCCTCGGCGGAATAGGCAATTTTGCTGTCAGGATCGACATGGCTTAAGGTAAAACCACGCTGATGCTGTATTCCTTTGGCGGCAAAAATATCGCCAAGCGCCTCCCCCACCGGACGTTGCAGGAACAGGCAGTTTCGCAGCAACTGCGCGACGGTCGGATAGGTATAAACAATCTCAACCTGATTACGTACGCCGCGCTGACGCAAATAGTCATCAACCATCAGCGTGGTTTCAATGGGGGCGATGCCGCACTGGTGGGGCACATTCGGTGTTTCAGGGAAAGAGACGGTAATAAATATTCGCCCCTTTTTAAGGGTGGCGAGCTTATGCGCTAGCTGTCTTGCCGCCGCATATTGATAAAAATGATCGCCCGCGTCGGCAAGGCCAGGGATTTTTTGTGTAAAAGGTGTGCAGCCGGTGGCGATAACCAGCAGGTCCCAGTCGTAATGTCGCTTACTGGCCCCGTACAGTCGACGCTGCTTAAAATCGAAAGATTCAATCCTGTCGGTAATAAATTGAATTTCCGGACTCAGTAATTGCCGTTCAGGCCGGGCCAGTTCATGGTGATGGAAGAGGTTAAAGGCGACGTACATAAAGGCGGGTTTGTAGTAGTGCACTGGTGATTCGGAAATCAGTACCAGCTCTACCTGACCGGCAGCAATTTCACGTCGTAATTTCCTGGCCAGCAGGTTGGCAACAATGGTTCCTCCCGTGCCGCCGCCGACAATCATTATGCGGTTTTTCATTCCTTTATTCGCTCATGGTAGTGAATGGGAATTCACGTAACCAGACCGCTTCACTGTTACGCTCAGCTAAAGCGTAGTAACAGAGTAATATTCCGCAACATAACCACTAACAAGAAATTTAATTTTGACAACCCGATCAGCATTTATAATATACACTACAAAATATAATTTATATCTCTATAACGTAGCCTTTCACTGTGGTCTCTTTTCATCGCCATTATTCGCCAAACAGCAGCGTTGTGTACTTTTTAGATACCGCCCCGGAGCGCTGTCCGTTCGCGCCATAATAGCGATCTTCACGGCACAGTCGCTCCTTCACATCGCAGAAAATACCGTTGGCAAAGGTGAATTCAGTCAGATCGACATTGCTCGACGTGAACACCTCGTTTGCAGCAGCCTTCTTACCGATATAGGTCTCTGTCAACGCGCGGGATAATCCCTTGTCATTAGCGCATACATATCGGTCACAGAGCACGCCTGATACTGGCGACTTGAGCCTGGCGGGGGTCCTGGCCTGGGCGGACATGGCGGACACGGCCAGCAGCGCGGCCACAGAGCATGCGAGTATTGATTTGTTCAAGATGATAATCTCCGTTGGTTAATGAGTGTCGGCTTTACGCCGGGCGCGGTGGAACCATCATGAGGGTGAACACCCATGGAGAGTTCTGAGTTTCAACAGGAAACAGCCCGTATGGCTTTTCGTCGACTGAAACGTCGTCTAAAGTTCGGCTCGGAGGCAATTGTAAGGGCCCTATCCCGGTGAGTCATGCGATTTTAAAGAGCTGAACTAATATGCTGTATACGGGGTGGGTTTGTGGGGCGGGTTAGGTCCGCTCTGAGCGAAAAGTGGAAGTTCGCAAGTATCCTCACCACAGATAAGTAGCCTTTACTTACAATGTAATGTGTTAGCTAATGTAATAGGAGCTGAGCAGTGAATTATGAATGGATGCTTTAGTTCATATTTGGGAGCATATTACTGTAAAAAAACCGGCTTACACCGGTTTAAACTCGCTCGCGAGAATCATTTACCAAAAATTTTACGCAAAATTAAAAATACTAATTCACTCCATTTCTCTTTTGGCTAATTCTTCCCATTCGTCGATTGAGTTATTATAAGGAAATACCTCTTTAACTATGAAAGGAATGTAGCTTTCTTCAGCATTGTGATGTATTTCATTACTGATATTACTTGTGATTCCGAATTTTACGTCAGGATCGTTTTCAGAGAAATGTATATGAAAAGGTTGTTGACCTAAAGCCTGTCTAATTTTATTTGCCTGTTCTGATGGAAGGACTTTAAGTAGCTGTTTGAATGTTTTTTTGTTAAAGTCCAGAGAAATGGCCATATCAATATCTCCGGGTATTGTAGATATGCACGTGTATGACCGTTCGCTCAATCGACTAATAAATTTAGTGTTTATAGCTGGGGCACTAAAAGAACCATCTTTAACCAAACCCATTTTTCGAATGTGAATTCCAAAATCAGGCGCATAATTCAAAACATCCGGATTGGCTTTAATATCTGGATTTAATATCCTAAATAATTTCCCCCAGTGATTACCAATGTCTTTTAAAGAAAATCTGAGTATTGGGTGGAGTTCCCGTATGCTATATAGAACAAATTCATTCCCATTGCACAATGCATACATTTCTGCCCTTATTTCTGGATGTATAGCATAACTATAGGCTTGCTCAACGTGCATGCTTTTGGTTATTTTTTCATTAGGAGCCTTTGCATCAAGAATCCAATATGGTCGGTCGTTAGAAAGAAAAACATAATCCGGTACTATTGAAATCTTTCTTGGCTGTGAACCTATTGAGACAAATGGATGTGTAAGCGTTTTGCTCCTGATTACACGGCTATCTCCCGATGCTTTATAACCAAGAGCTTTAATAATTGGTAAAATCAACTCTTCTCTGACTGAATCCTCTTTAAATTCATCAGAGCTTAGTAAGTTAAAATCAAAATCATCAAACATATCCCCCCCCACATATATTTATTTGACAAAAGATGTATAATTCAAATTATTCAGAGCCATTGTAAATCACTATAGAATAAAAAGATAATTTCAAGTGGAGGTATTATCTAATTTTTTTGATTTATAGCACAAAAAACGACCTCTACAGGTTGTTTACTACTATAGTTAAAGCTGATCAGATTTAGGCAGTCAGTCCAAGATGCTCTCTTCAACATGGCCTAGGTTTTTTTACCGTCGAAGAAGATAATTGTGTCCATAGCATGATGCTTTCAAGTGGTATGATCTCTTTCTCAGTGATTCATGCAGTATGGGCCTAGCAACCTCCGCTTCTGGCACGAAGCGGACCAGGCAACTGAGCTGAAGGTCTGCTGTGAGCGAGATGCTGACGTTGTACTCATCGAGCAATGGGGTTGTCCCCGCTTAATTGTATAGAATACTTCCTTTCACAAGCAGCTGAAACGTTGTTGCTGAGCATACATATCAAGTTGATATAGGCTGGCTATTCGACAAGAACTACAAAAATTAAAAAAAACACAACCCCTTGAATTTTAAATGCTAATATCTGAAAAAGATAGCCTGTATTAATGACGTGGTAGTTTCCCATGAACACCACTTAACGATCCACAGTTTTATTCCAAATTATACATAAATACTTGATACAGCCATTCCCTCTGAAGGGGTTGTATCGAATAACTCATAATTGGTAAGTAATACTTTCAGCTGATAATCTGAAATGGTGCTTAAAACATCAGAGGAAAAAAATAAAGACTCTTTATTTTTCAAAATAAACATCCAGAAAAACAAGCTAAGATTATATTTTTCATCAACTATCATAGCATCATAATTTTCTTTATTATTTTCCTTAGCAATAACCATAAATGCTTGATTATTAATTGGGAAATAAAATATAAAGTGTGGCTCACCAGGACTGCCATCCTCCAATGGAATATCAATCATGATAGAGAAACAACTTCTAACATATTTTACTTCCATTATATTATATTTTAATGCTGTCGATTCTTCAATTTTGCTATAAATTTTATTATACAAGGATTCATACCTATTAATATTATCCTTCATTATTTTAACTTTTTTATTCATATCAATGAAAAACTCATTTGCTTCAGCGAGAGAAATTAAATCTATATCTTCTTGTTCATTAATATATTCTGAGCATTTATCATTCCACTTTTCACTCAGGTCATCTTGCAAACTTATCTTTAACCTCAGATCGAATATTTGTTTTTTCAACACTCTCATGGCACTCAAATTGACAAATTTAGCATTTACTGATGTTCCTTGATCTACTTCTCTAAAAATATCCTCATCATGCTTTTTACAATACCCAGGAAATGAAGATATATTGTCTATATGCCTTGCCTTAAAGATACATTTAGTTGGGTTTGAATTAACATCTGATACGAAATGATACATTTCATTGCTAGCATTTGCTAACGGTGCTAATACAGCTGACTTTGAAATAACATGTGACTGTATAGCCGGTTCAGTACAGTCATGATGACAACATTTATATTGGTACTCTTTCTTTATTTTTTTCTTTTTCTTTTTCTCTATGTTGCTTAACAATTCTCTTGCTCTTGATTTAATTTTTGGCGTTGGATTATCTATTACGTGCTGATATATATAAGGTTTTACTGTGTCCGATAAGTCATTTATTAAAACATTAACATCAGTCCATGTTAAATCATTATAGTTTTCCAAGAGGATTTTTATGTTTTTTTTATCATTAATAGTCATATTAAATTAACCAGAATAAAAAATTCTCCACATCAGGCTTAATGGCCTGCCCATTCATGACCCAATCAATAAAATAATGTTGAAAATGAAATTATTTTATTGTTCTAGGAATTTACCATACACCACATAAGTATTCAATGTATTAAACTCATGCTGCTATATACCGTTAAATCCCTCGAGTGCATATTATATATTTATGCCAAGACAATACTTATGTCAATTAATATAAATCCCCTCCGCTATTTAGCAGTTATTAGCACGATTCTTGGTTAGTGCTCCCAGTAATCCTACAGGTGTTTGCAACTACAACTCACACAAACATTTTCCAGCAAAAAAGCTAAACTTCCGCTTCTGGCACGGAGCGGACACTGGGTTTACCCTTTCGGTAAAACTTAACTGGAAGATTTCGATACGACACCAGACCCGCTAAACAACATGCGGATACCGAGGCCTATCATGACAACACCTGTAAATCGTTCCTGCCATTTGATAAAGCCAGGGTGTTTACTTAGCCAGTTTCCAAATGTCCCTGATGCCATCGCGACTGACCCCAGGGAAATAATTCCTGCCAGCTTCTGGATACTACCCAGAACAAGCAATTGCAGCCAGACAGGCCCCGCAGCAGGATCAACAAACTGAGGAAGAAAAGCAAACATGAACAGCAGGGATTTTGGGTTAGTCAGGCTGTTCAGGGCGCCTTCCTTAACGGCACTCCAGTCAGAAATTTTGGCCGTTTTTCGCAGCCGCGTATCTGTGCCTGAAGTCGCAATCATTTTTATGCCCAGCCACATCAGATAAGCCGCACCAGCCCACCTTAACAGATCTAGTGCAACCGGCCAGGCATGAACAACGGCTACCAGCCCCAGGACAAGAAAAGAAACTTGCACAAAACCCGCTACAAATACATTACCCAGTACCGTAAACAGTGCAATACGTCTTCCCTGACCGACGCCTCTGGCGATAGTTAGCATCATGTCTGGCCCCGGAGAAATCTCCAGAAGCGTCAGCGCGAGAAGAAAAGTGATAAACGTTTCGATGGAAGGCATCTTGGTTGAGTCCGGATAAATATTTCTGCTACGTTACCTCAGTCCGATTCGAGCCGAAAGTGGAATATACTGCAGCGTCTGCTGCAGGCACAGAGCAGACAGAGCAGATACAGAAGCATGATGTCCACTGTAAGCGAGATGCGAACGCTGACCTTTCATATTTGTACGATTTACACTCTGGCCTGATCTGACGTATGTATCATAGATACAGGAACTCACTAGCATGATCGGAGATTGCATATGCTGATATATAACGTTTTTGGACGGCATATTGGCGTTCAACGTAAGCATGATCGGTGGCTGGTATTTCGTGCTGACCTGACGGAGAGAAAGTTTTCTCGACTCTATGACATCGCTATTCCTGACGATATGACTTAAGGCGAGATTGCCGGCTGGCTGGGTGACATTTTCCATGAATCCGCAACCGATCGTCATCCAAATGTGGAACGCATCGAATAAGGATTTAATGGATAGCATTACGTTGCGCCCGCACCTGGCACTCACCTGACATGATGTTGCCAGCCATGGCCCAAAAAAAAGCCCGCAATCCGCGGGCTTAGAGATAATTTAGAACCTGTTAGTACCAGACGTATCCGGTTGGGAAATCATTCCCACTCAATCGTAGCCGGTGGCTTACCGCTGATGTCATACACCACGCGGGAAATGCCGTTCACTTCGTTGATGATGCGGTTAGACACTCGGCCCAGGAAGTCATACGGCAAGTGCGCCCAGTGCGCGGTCATGAAGTCGATGGTTTCTACCGCACGCAGGGAGACAACCCAGTCGTACTTACGGCCATCGCCCATTACGCCGACGGAGCGAACCGGCAGGAACACGGTGAACGCCTGGCTTACCTTGTTGTACAGGTCAGCTTTGTGCAGCTCTTCGATGAAGATCGCGTCCGCACGACGCAGCAGGTCGCAGTACTCTTTCTTCACTTCGCCCAGCACACGCACGCCCAGACCCGGGCCCGGGAACGGGTGACGGTAGAGCATGTCGTACGGCAGACCCAGTTCCAGACCGATCTTGCGCACTTCGTCTTTGAACAGCTCGCGCAGCGGTTCAACCAGACCCATCTTCATCTCTTTCGGCAGGCCGCCCACGTTGTGGTGAGATTTGATGACGTGCGCTTTGCCGGTGGCGGAGGCCGCAGACTCGATCACATCAGGATAGATGGTGCCCTGCGCCAGCCATTTGACGTCGTCCAGCTTCAGCGCTTCTTCGTCGAACACTTCCACGAACACGCGACCGATGATCTTACGTTTTGCTTCCGGATCGTTCTCGCCTTTCAGCGCGTCCAGGAAGCGCTGCTCGCCTTCCACGTGAACGATGTTCAGACCGAAGTGGTCGCCGAACATGTCCATAACCTGCTGGGCTTCGTTCAGGCGCAGCAGGCCGTTGTCCACGAAGACGCAGGTCAGATTTTTGCCGATAGCGCGGTGCAGCAGCATCGCGGTCACGGAGGAGTCCACGCCGCCGGAGAGGCCGAGGATCACTTTGTCATCGCCAACCTGCTGGCGGATACGCTCAACGGCGTCGTCGATAATTTTTGCCGGGGTCCACAGGGCTTCACACTGGCAGATGTCGCGCACGAAGCGCTCCAGCATGCGCATACCCTGACGGGTGTGGGTTACTTCCGGGTGGAACTGCACGCCGTAGAAGCGTTTTTCTTCGTTCGCCATGATGGCAAACGGGCAGCTTTCGGTGCTGGCAACGGTCACGAAGTCAGACGGGATAGCGGTGACTTTGTCGCCGTGGCTCATCCACACGTCCAGCAGCGGTTTGCCGTCTGCGGTCAGGGAGTCTTCGATACCACGCACCAGCGCGCTGTCGTTAACCACTTCAACCTGCGCATAGCCGAACTCGCGCTCGCTGGAGCCTTCTACGTGGCCGCCCAGCTGCATGGCCATGGTCTGCATACCGTAGCAAACGCCGAATACCGGCACGCCAGCTTCGAACACGTACTGCGGCGCGCGCGGGCTGTTTTCTTCGGTGGTGCTTTCCGGGCCGCCGGACAGGATGATGCCGCTTGGATTGAATTCGCGAATCTGTGCTTCCGTGACATCCCACGCCCACAGTTCACAGTAAACGCCCAGTTCACGCACGCGACGCGCCACCAGCTGAGTGTACTGAGAACCAAAGTCCAGGATGAGAATGCGATGTTTATGAATGTTTTCCGTCATTGACGCTAATTCCGAGGCAAGTGAAACAAAAACAGAGCGCCCGGCATGAGCCGGGCGCGGAAACTTATCAGGAGCCCAGACGGTAGTTCGGGGACTCTTTGGTGATCGTCACGTCGTGAACGTGGCTCTCCTGGATACCCGCACCGCTGATGCGTACGAATTCCGCTTTAGTACGCAGCAGGTCAATGGTACCACAGCCGGTCAGACCCATACAGGAGCGCAGGCCGCCCATCTGCTGGTGGATGATCTCTTTCAGACGGCCTTTATAGGCAACGCGACCTTCGATACCTTCCGGCACCAGTTTGTCTGCGGCGTTATCGGTCTGGAAGTAACGGTCAGAGGAACCTTTGGACATCGCGCCCAGGGAGCCCATACCGCGATAAGATTTGTAAGAACGGCCCTGGTAGAGTTCGATTTCACCCGGGGATTCTTCGGTACCGGCCAGCATAGAGCCTACCATCACCGCCGCTGCGCCCGCAGCGATCGCTTTCGCGATATCGCCAGAGAAGCGGATACCGCCGTCAGCGATAACCGGAATACCGGTCCCTTCCAGCGCTTCAACCGCGTCAGACACGGCGGTGATCTGCGGAACGCCCACGCCGGTCACGATACGCGTGGTACAGATAGAGCCAGGGCCGATACCCACTTTCACCGCGCTGCAGCCAGCGTCAGCCAGCGCGCGAGCGCCTGCGCCAGTGGCTACGTTACCGCCGATGATCTGCAGGTCAGGGTATTTAGCACGGGTGTCACGAATACGCTGCAGAACGCCTTCGGAGTGGCCGTGAGAGGAGTCAATCAGCAGGACGTCAACGCCCGCGGCAACCAGCGCGTCAACGCGCTCTTCGTTACCGGCACCTGCGCCTACCGCAGCGCCTACGCGCAGACGGCCATGCTCGTCTTTACAGGCGTTAGGCTTACGTTCTGCTTTCTGGAAATCTTTAACGGTGATCATGCCGCGCAGGTGGAAGTTGCTATCAACAACCAGCGCTTTTTCAACGCGTTTTTCGTGCATTTTTGCCAGCACCACGTCGCGGGTTTCACCTTCGCGAACGGTAACCAGACGCTCTTTTGGCGTCATGTACACGCTGACAGGCTGGTTCAGGTCAGTCACGAAACGCACGTCACGACCGGTAATAATACCAACCAGCTCGTTCTCTTCGGTCACCACCGGGTAACCGGCGAAGCCGTTACGCTCGGTCAGGGCTTTCACTTCGTGCAGGGTGGTGGTTGGCAGAACGGTCTGCGGATCGGACACGATGCCGGATTCATGTTTCTTCACGCGGCGAACTTCTTCCGCCTGACGTTCGATAGACATGTTTTTGTGAATAAAGCCAATGCCACCTTCCTGTGCCAGGGCAATAGCCAGGCGCGCTTCAGTCACGGTGTCCATTGCCGCAGAGAGCATAGGAATGTTCAGGCGAATGGTTTTCGTCAACTGCGTGCTGAGATCGGCAGTATTCGGCAGAACAGTGGAGTGAGCGGGAACGAGGAGGACGTCGTCAAACGTCAGTGCTTCTTTAGCGATACGTAGCATGGGCAATATCTCTGACCTGGGTGGTTAAATATTGCCGTGGCATTATACAGAGCGTAACCGATTGCATCTACACTTTTTTATAAAAAAGCTTGCGATTGCCTCTCAGCAGGTTACTATCGACTGAATAACTTGCTGATTTAGAATTTGATCCCGCTCACATGTTATCCTCTCAATCCCCCTCAATTTATACCGTCAGCCGCCTGAATCAGACGGTGCGTTTGCTGCTTGAGCAGGAAATGGGGCAGGTCTGGATCAGCGGTGAAATCTCTAACTTCACGCAGCCCTCCTCCGGCCACTGGTACTTTACGCTAAAAGACGATACCGCCCAGGTGCGCTGCGCGATGTTCCGCAACAGCAACCGCCGCGTGACGTTCCGTCCTCAGCACGGCCAGCAGGTTCTGGTGCGCGCCAATATCACCCTGTATGAGCCGCGCGGTGATTATCAGATTATCGTCGAGAGCATGCAGCCTGCGGGCGAAGGCCTGCTGCAGCAAAAGTACGAACAGTTAAAGGCGAAGCTCTCGGAAGAGGGACTTTTCGACCAGCAGTTCAAAAAGCCGCTACCCTCGCCTGCCCACTGCGTGGGTGTCATCACCTCGAAAACCGGTGCAGCACTGCACGATATTTTACACGTTCTGAAGCGTCGCGACCCTTCCCTGCCCGTCATCATCTACCCGACCGCTGTTCAGGGTGACGATGCGCCGGGCCAAATTGTGCGCGCCATAGCGCTGGCGAACGCGCGTCAGGAGTGCGACGTCTTAATCGTCGGACGCGGCGGCGGCTCGCTGGAAGATCTGTGGAGCTTTAACGACGAGCGCGTGGCGCGGGCAATCTTTGCAAGTCAGATCCCCGTGGTGAGCGCCGTCGGCCACGAAACGGACGTTACGATCGCCGATTTTGTCGCGGATCTCCGCGCGCCGACGCCGTCCGCGGCGGCAGAGGTGGTCAGCCGCAACCAGCTGGAGCTGCTGCGTCAGATCCAGAGTGCACAGCAGCGTCTTGAGATGGCGATGGACTACTACCTCGCCAATCGGACCCGGCGCTTTACCCAGCTTCATCACCGTCTCCAGCAGCAACATCCGCAGCTGCGTCTGGCGCGTCAGCAAACCGTGCTGGAGCGTCTGCGCCAGCGCATGAACGTGGCGATGGACACGCAGATCAAGCGCGCGGTGTCGCGCCAGCAGCGCGTGACGCAGCGTCTGAACCAGCAGAACCCGCAGCCGAAAATTTATCGCGCGCAAACGCGGATTCAACAGCTGGAGTACCGTCTGGCGGAAACTCTCCGCGCGCGACTGAGCACCACCCGGGAACGCTTTGGCAATGCGGTGACCCACCTTGAAGCGGTCAGCCCCCTCTCCACGCTGGCGCGCGGCTATAGCGTGACGACGGCGACAGACGGCAAGGTGCTGAAGCAAACTAAACAGGTGAATACCGGCGATGTGCTGACGACGCGTCTGTCAGACGGCTGGGTAGAAAGCGAAGTGAAATCAATTAAACCGGTGAAAAAGACGCGTCAGCGTAAAACCGGATAATTCTTCGCCGGTTACTTACTATACTGCTGCTATTCCCTTTTTTAATAAGGAGAGCAGCATGCCCCATCTTTATAGCGTGATTCCCCCGTATATTCTTCGCCGTATTATCGAAAGCGGTTCCGAACCGCAGCAGCGCTGTGCCCGCCAGACCTTAACCCACGTCCAGACGCTGATGGCCCATATGCCGGGCAAACCCGCCGCGCCGCACGTGAATAAAGCTGGACAGCTGGAGCGTGATATCTACGACGCGAAGCAGACTCAGGAGCTGCCTGGTACGCAGGTGCGTTATGAAGGTCAGCCGTCGAACGGCGATGTGGCGGTAGACGAAGCGTACGAGTATTTGGGTATTACCCATGATTTCTTCTGGAAGGAATATCAGCGCGATTCGCTCGATAACAAAGGGCTTATTTTAACCGGCACCGTTCACTACGGTCGGGAATATCAGAACGCCTTCTGGAACGGTCAGCAGATGGTATTTGGCGACGGCGACGGGGAAATATTTAACCGCTTTACCATCGCCATAGACGTCGTGGCGCATGAGCTGAGCCACGGCGTGACCGAGACCGAAGCCGGGCTTATCTACTTTGAGCAGTCCGGCGCGCTGAACGAGTCGCTGTCGGACGTGTTTGGCTCACTGGTGAAGCAGTACCGTCTGAAGCAAACCGCCGATAAAGCAGACTGGCTGATTGGTGAAGGGCTGCTGGCAAAAGGCATCAACGGCAAAGGGCTGCGCTCGATGTCTGAACCGGGCACCGCCTACAACGATCCGCTGCTCGGCAAAGACCCGCAGCCTGCACACATGAAGGATTTCATCAAAACGCGCGAGGATAACGGCGGCGTGCATCTAAACTCCGGCATCCCCAACCGGGCATTTTATCTGGCCGCGACGGCGATCGGCGGTTACGCCTGGGAAAAAGCGGGGTATGCCTGGTACGACACGGTTTGCGATCGCAATCTGGCGCAGGATGCGGATTTTGAGGCCTTCGCAAAACTGACGATAGCGCACGGAGAGAAACGCTCCGGCGGCGACGTTGGGGCGGCCATAAAACAAGCCTGGGAACAGGTGGGAGTGTTGTAAATGCAGGTTCCGGAACTGACGGATGACGCCGTGGTTGAGCTGGCCCGGGAAGGCGGCGTCGCTTATATTCCCAAGCTGAGCGGCCAGCGCACCATCGCGCTCTCCTCGCTCAATGAGGCCCAGCGCCAGCGCCTGGTCAGCATCCTGGAGCAGGCCTTTCCGCGCGGTCAGGCGCCGGGACAGGCCTCGTCACCCGGCAGCGGCGACCAGCGCTATTTCCGCATCCAGATTATCTGGACCGGGCAAAATCAGGCGCACTATGCCGATATCATCGTGCTGGTGCCGGAGCAGGAAGCACCCGAGTCGCTGGTCGAGCTGTGGCAGAAAGGCGAAGGCTGCGTGTGCGATTAACCTTCGGCCCGAACAAACTCCACGCGTTTTTTAGAGATAAGACCGTGGCCGTTCTGGCAGAAGTAGTCCACCGCCCCGCAGGCTTTTAAGACCTGGAGTGGCTGATGGCACTCCGGGCAGCGGGCTTCAAGCGCAATATCCTTATTACAGCTCTCGCAGTGTGCCACCCCGTTCAGGGGCTCAAGCGGTGCCTGGCAATCCGGGCAGGTAATCGTCATGGTGACTCCTTAAAAGCATTCTGGTCTGCGATCATTTTACCACGTCGCGTTCAGTGCGGGCCACGCAGCTGTTGCTGCAAGGTCAGCAGCAGCTCAACCTCCTCGATTCGGCGACGCGTCGTGCGGCTCACCTCGTGCGGATCCCGTTCAAAAAGACTGTTGGTGCCCAGAATGTGCCCGGCAAGACAGTGCTCGTAGAGTGTCCCGGGGATATGCCAGCGCTCAATATCCTTACCCTCAATCAGCTCAAGCACATCCTCCGCGCAGCGCCGGTCGTAGCTAATGATGCGCCCGTCGCGCAAACAGAGCCGTAATCCTTTTTGCCCGCCCGCGGGTCCCGCGTATTTGTTCAGCCAGATATCCACCGGCACGCCGCTGATGCGGCCCTGAAGATGCGCCTCGCCCTCCGCCGTGGACAGGTCGCCTTTTGCGATAGCGCGGCCCAGGCGGTCTTTAGCCGTGACGACCTGCAGGGTCATATCATCACTTCCGCCCAGATAACGCACCGTTTCGCGCAGCATCGCCAGCACGTGCGTACCGATATCCAGAATCACGCCGTCCGGGTGGCGAAGCGTACGCGCGTCCGGGTTTGCCAGCAGCACGTTGAGCTTTTCGATTTGGGGAAGCGTGGCGACGATCGGTTTTTCAATCACAATCCGCGGAACGGCAGAGGCTATGGCCTGTTCCAGCACCTCGAGGTGGTGCAGCGATGCGGTGGTAATAAAGAGAGTATCAAGCGGTACGGCGAGAAGTTCCGTAAGCGAAGCGCAGCGCGTAACGCCTTCAGGCTGCCTGGTGGGGAGAACATCAAATCCAAAACAATGAACCGCGTGACCATAAAGGCGACGTAAGGCGGGAAGATACGCGGTTTCCACGACCGCACCAAGACCGACAAATCCTAACTGCATAGTTTCACCTCAGGGAATCGATGCCGGGGCATAACGCCTGCCCCGGCATGCTGAGGTTTAAGAGGCGTTAGCTGCCGGTTTAGTCTGCGCATTTTCCAGCATGCGGCGTACTGGAACAATGAGGACGATCAGTACCGCGGCACAAATCAGCAGCGCGACGGAGCAGCGCGCAAAGAGATCCGGCAGCATATCCAGCTGGTCGGCCTTCACGTGGCCGCCAATCAGACCCGCCGCCAGGTTACCCAGCGCGCTCGCACAGAACCACAGCCCCATCATCTGGCCGCGCATTCTCTCCGGCGCCAGCAGCGTCATGGTCGCCAGGCCAATCGGGCTGAGACACAGCTCGCCGAGCGTCAGCATCAGGATACTGCCCACCAGCCAGAACGGCGATACGCCCGCCCCACCGCTGCTCAGCACGTTCTGTGCCGCCAGCATCATCAGGCCAAAGCCCGCTGCGGCACACAGGATACCGATAACAAACTTGGTGATGCTGCTCGGACGAATGTTCATGCTCGCCAGCTTCGGCCACGCCCAGCTGAACACCGGTGCCAGCAGGATGATGAACAGGGCGTTGATTGACTGGAACCACACCGCCGGGATTTCGAAATCGCCGATCATGCGGTTAGTGTAGTCGTTGGCAAACAGGTTGAACGAGGTTGGCTTCTGCTCGAACGCGGACCAGAAGAACGCCGCGGAGATCAGCAGAATAAAGCAGACCAGCAGTCTGGCGCGCTCTTTACGGTTCAGTCCTGCAAAAACAAACAGATAAATAAAGTAGAGGGCAACGGATGCCGCAATCACGTAGACCAGCACGCTGGCTACCGCGACCGGGTTAATCACAATCACACCCTGCGCAATCAGCGTCACGATCGTTGCCACGCCTGCCGCCAGCGCCAGCAGCCAGGCGCCCACGCCGTTACGCTTCACCACCGGGCTGTTCCAGGTGGAGTCGAGGCCGACTTCGCCGTCATAGCGTTTCATTGCCGGAACGGCAAACACGCGGAAGATAATCAGCGCCACCAGCATCCCGATACCGCCAATACCAAAGCCCCAGTGCCAGCCGTGGGTTTTGATCAGCCAGCCGGAAATCAGCGGGGCAATGAACGAGCCCATGTTGATGCCCATATAGAACAGCGAGAAACCGCCGTCACGGCGCGCGTCGCCTTTTTTATACAGGGTACCGACCATTACCGAGATACAGGTCTTAAACAGCCCGGAGCCGAGCACGATGAACATCAGGCCGATAAAGAACAGGTTATTGCCCATGATGGCCGAGAGCGCAATCGACAGGTGACCGAGCGCAATCAGGATCGAACCGTACCAGACGGCTCTCTGCTGGCCGAGCCAGTTATCCGCCAGCCAGCCACCCGGCAGCGCGGCCAGGTACATGGTGCCGGCAAAGATACCGACAATCGCCGAGGCGTTTTCACGCGCCAGGCCCATCCCGCCGTCATAGACGGTGGCGGCCATAAACAGGATCAGTAACGGACGAATGCCGTAAAACGAGAAACGCTCCCACATCTCGGTGAAGAACAGGGAACCGAGCGGATACGGATGGCCGAAGAACGTTCGGCTTTCTTTTTGATTAACAGAGGATTGCATAATTCTCCCGAAAGGTATGTCGTCGTGCTTGTAAACACCAGCAGGTACGCCGGCCAGTTACGTATCTGGCCGATTTTTTACATGCGGCGAAAAGTTGGTTAACCATTTGATAACCAGGCGCTAGTTTTGTCTAGTACCGGACCCTGGACTTTAAGATGAAAATTCGACGATTGTCTACTTTCTTAGATTTAAACTTGGTTAAAAGTGAATAGTGATTGACTTCACACAGAGAAAACCGGCGGTATGATTGGGCAAAAAAAAGCCCGCGATCATCGCGGGCTTTCGTGAGAGCAGCAAAGCTTATTTGCTTTTCTTAATGTGAAAAAACATTAAAACATCAACGTATTGTTTTTAATGAACTTTTAAATTCTCATAACATGTATGTGTACACCCTTGGGTACACAAAAAAGGACCATCGATAACTTTTAGAGGTCTAGTTGACCGATGGCACCATCTGAACCCAAAGACATAATGCGAATTACTTTCTAACTACCTTGTGAAGCTAAAAATGCAAGGGATACGCATTTTTGTTTCTTCACAAACTGTGTTTCTTCAGCTTCGATTGGCAGCATATATAAAATATCTAACGGTAATTCGGCGCCAGCATGTTTCATTTCACCTTTAAGTTTATGCAAAGCATCACCTGATGGTCCAATAATCAATATATCGTAATCACAACCCATCCCTAAAAGGGACGAACCAAACATAAAACTCTCATACAATGCCAATGTCTTGCAGTTATTTAACAGATGTTTTGCAACTTCACTCGCGGTCATTATTTTTGAGTGATCAACGCTTTTAACTCCGGCCATTTCATTACCTCACAGCCAAGTTCACTTCCTGCCTCATAGGCATTTCGAGCAGGACTACCATTGGGATTTATATTCCACAAAATATCAACATGGCCAAATTTCTCCCAGAAAGTGCGCACAGAATCGGCAGTCGGTTCGTATTCAGTTAACATACCTACTCTTAACTTTCGAGTATTTGCTAAAGTAATAATAAATACACGATCAAACTGTCTCTCTATTTCTTTTACTACTCTCATCTGCGTTATGAGCCGATACGAGAAAAAGTAATCTTTATGGGAGGCAGTATTGAGAGTGTCATCAGACAGTGCGCTGTAAAAGGTTCCAGCATTCCCCCATCCTATTTTAGCTGATGTAAGATAGCTTATCGCCTCTCCAGTCCATACACACTCTTTTCTATACCCACATATAAAATCCACATCCGGGAAATCTTGATGGTATTTCTGAGCAATTTCCAAACTAATTTCTTCTGAAGCCGAAATTACTGCTAATACATCAGGTCTATTGCGAAAAGAAACTCTGATAGCATCTCCATTCACATGTACTGCAGACCCTGAATCTCCCAGTTCATCATTAATATATTTAATCGCATAATTTACTTGCCAATTCATGCTAATATTCCATCCATTTCTCTTGGATACCTTATGGCTTTACCAGAAACGCCACAGACATGACGTTCTGTAAGCCCACGAACGTGCTCAAGGTACTGCGCAAAAATATCTCTCTCATCAGGTGTCATATGACATCTGTTCAGGCCTAAAATAGCTTGAATTCGATAATGATTAGGTAAAATGACACTACGCATTCTTTGAGACCATAACTCCGCCGTTTCAGACTCAGGATCATAGGTAAAACACTCTCCTTCACTAGGCGCAAATTTTGCCCAAAGAGCTTTATTTTCATCCATAGCGGCTAAAACAGCCTCTCTGGCTTGCTCTCTGTTTTCATAGCGAACAATGCCTTGCCGATTTGCCAAAGCGACAAGGTGGTTTGTCTTCCAGTCTAGAAGGAGGCTTCTGGGATACGCCTCAGGAGCCTTGTCGATGATAGTGTGGCAATTAGGGCATAGTAAAAGAAGGTTTTCAAAAGAGTCTGCTTCAAATCCTTCTTCTGGTCTCTCCTCATGCCGAGGCCCCTTATCACCATGGGGAATGACATGTGCCATTTCTCCGATATGTTTGTAACCTCCCATCTCCTGAGGAAACAGTGGTTTATGGCAATCAGGATGCTGACAATGCCCTGCTGATGCAGAAAACAATTGTAATTTAATTTCATTTGGGATGCTTTTACGGGGTGCCATCATCTCTTCCCTAAAATCTTTTAAAATGAACTAAAAAATTTTCACCTTAACAGTTTATCCATTGATTAAAGAAAACCATTTATCAGAAGTATACATTTGCCCCTACCATGAGTTGTAAACAGTCCAAGAAACTGACTAATGCACTTTTCTAGAAACAATGATATTCAAATCAACTCTTCAACATGTAATGGTTAAAGAATAACAATAATTACAATTTCATTATCTTGAACTAACACAAGCTTTCAATAATTGTTTATTTTTATCTGGATTCACTCAATGAAGCAACTGTAACTTAGACTCCCCTGCTCCGTTCCTCCCACTCCTCCTGCCTTTGTGGGGGTAGCAGGAGCTTCAGACCAACCAGGCTAATAGACTGCTGCCATAGGTCAGCCTAGTCTCCACACATTTTTGCTTTTTTCCCCGCTAAAACCTTAACATTCCTTAACATCACCACTTTACACTTTTCGACTAAGTCCTGACTTAATGCGGTTTTCAGCGTGGTTTACACTTTCCATTTTTTTGCGCAAAACCTTAGGATTTCTTAGGATCTGCGCAATTTTTGTGCAAAAACCCTGGCATTTCTAAGCATCAAAGGTTGATACTTTTTACGAAAAATTTAGGGATTTTCTGGCACATACCGAAGCTCTTCATAGCGAAAAACCAGTAATCACAAGGTCTGTAGGCTGGTTTACTCTTTTCATTTTTTGCCCCAAAACCTTAGAATTCCTTAGCATGCCAACTTGACACTTTTCTCCTGAAAGCCGCCTTTGACCTAAATAATTCTGTATATTTTAGGTTCGTATTTTGCCTAGAGACCGCGATAGCAAGAGTCAGAGAGTAGGTTTACCACTTTGGATGGGTGTTTTGATTGAGGCGACTCAGAGTTAAAACCTTTCCCTCTCGGCAATGGCTTACAGCGTACATTTCAACACTAACTTTCATCCTCCCCCATGTGTTCGTGGAAGCGCTTTAAACGAGCTTCATCTGTTTCAGTTGGCGTACACAATGCCTTCAGCCCCTTCACTGACCAACGGTCCCGCTCCGGATCTATATGGTCTCCTTTGCCTCGTAATTTCATCCTCAGGCAATCTGCCAGGATAAAATCTTGTATGAAGGCTATAGCATTGCCCAGCTGGTGGAACCCATGGAAATAGTGCTCGCAATCGCCGGGTTCGTGATGAAGCCTGACAACCTCTTCTCCGTCTTCATCACACAGATACTCTATATCGTATGAAATTAGTTGGGTGGCGGCTTCCTGCAGCTGTTTCGCTTCTTCCTGGCTTTGCGCCGCAAGAAACTTATCCTGATTGGTATGAATCCATTTAATTACCTGCGAAGCAGACAGGACCAGGTAGTCCTTCCTCTCAGAATGTTCGTTGCCATGCTGCATTTGTTTGGTAGCTTCAACGTCAATCTTGTTACCGGACATCACTACTTCGCCCTTGGCTACCCATCCATAAACTGTCTGGCGGCTAACTCCACAATGATGGGCATAAGCAGTTTTTGTTAAAAGCATTTCATAATCTCATTTTTTGAGATAAGTTAATAAAAAACCTAATGATGAGTGATTTTTTATGGATCCGTTATTATCTCAAATATTAATTAGTGGTACTGGAGAAGCTGTTAAAGTAATGACTGAAAAACTCCTTTCTTCCAACTGGTTGAGAGGAACTGAGGAAAGTATAGGAATAGTAGAACAGCTCGATAATCCTGAAGTACGTTCAAAGTATATTGAGAAACATGTTTCAAATGCTCTCCGCATGCGAACACTCCACCAGCGTGAGCATGACATCTTGCTTAATGAAATATACTTCCCCTTAACAATAAAAAACATCGCAAATGATGATAACATAACCATAAATGATGACTGTATTATATCGCACTCCCGAATATTAAACATCATAGGTATTGCAGGGCAAGGTAAAAGTACCATATTAAGAAAACTGTTCCAAAATGAAATAAACTCTGGCAACAGAATACCTTTTTTTCTCGAACTTAGAAGGATAGAAAAGGGATCAATTTTAGAATTCTTCAAGCTAACGATTGAATCGCTTGGAATTGATATTAATCGTAAAGAAAATCACGTAGAGCTTTTGCTTCAGTCGGGTAAAATTGTTTTGATGCTCGATGGCTTTGATGAGGTTAAAGCTAGTTCAAGACTTGAGATTTTATCTCAAATAAAAGAATTGAATGTTAGATATAACTGTCCTGTTATAGTTACCAGTCGACCAGAAACTGAAATATGCAGGGAAACATCTATTAACAATCTTATGGTGAAAGAGTTAGATGAAGAAAGCCAACTCGGCATTTTGAAAGTTCTTTCCACTGAAGCAGAATATAATGAAATATCTAGTGTAATTATCGACAACGCTCAACTTAAAGAAACACTTAAAACTCCAATCCTTATTAATCTTTTATATGTATGCTATCCGTACTGGGATGAGTTACCAAGTAACGTAGTAGAGTTTTACAATAAGCTTTATATAACACTATACTTGAAACATGACAGAATGAAGTCATGGGCCAGAGAACGAAAATCATCCTTAAATACTGATGATTCCCTTTGGTGCTTTTCTGCTCTATGTTACTTTTCCATGAAAGATGAAGTATTTGAGTTCGATACGAAAACACTAGCCAAATATGCGAGGAAAGCACTCAATGCGGCAAGCATTGATACTAGACAGTGTGAGGATTTTGTCGATGATATAATTAACATTACTTGTTTGATACAGCAAGATGGTTTAGACCGCTTTGTTTACTTACACAAATCAGTGCAGGAATACCATGCAGCCTATACTATCAGTAATCTTCCTAAAGAAATAAAATTGAAATTTTATGAATCAATTTCAGAAAGCTTAGCATCAAATGACAAATTTGATAATGTGCTGAACTTTCTACATTACATTGATAAAGATGTCTTTCAGGAACAAATCTCAATAAAATTCTTTGAAAAGCTTGGCTTGGCAGACATAGCAAACGCTGACCTTGAAACCGTCTGTGAACTTATATTACAGAAGGCGAGGGGTTTGAGTATATATGCTGAACCCACAAGAAATAACCAGTTAACCTGGCAAGAGGTGGAAGTAATATCGCAAGTGTTTGGAATCGATGCGTTATACATTATGACTGGTGGTCCTCGATTCTATAGTGAGTCTATTGATGACCCAATACTTGAAGTAGCGAATATTGATTTCGAAAAAGCAGAAATTGAAAGGTATGAATATTCAATAGTTACCACCCCGCTTGCTAAAAAATTAAATTTGAAAAGATACAAGGTAAATCTTGCAAGTTTTATTTTAGAGCATGATTTACATAATGAAGTTGCACACAGACTAAAGAGAAGGGCCGAAGACTATTACCACTCAGTATATACCCCATTAATCAAAGCCAAGCAAAAAAGGAAAAAAGCACTGTATAAAGAATTTGAAATAAAGCGCGAACTCTAAATCATTGGCATTATTAAACTGAAAGATAGGCTAAAGAAAACAATCTACTTAGCCTATCTTTTGCTTACAGTTCCACCCTCAATGGTTTTGCAAAAGCTATTATTAGATACTTCATAAATAACCTTTATCTTTGATATGATTTTATGAAAGGCATCTAAAATTATCGCAAATCAAAGACTAGAATACTGCAGAAAGATAACAATTGTTGACTTGCTTGCATAAGTTAAATATTTTCACTATCCAGCATATATTGAAAAAATTAAAACTTATCAGTCCTAGTCATATTCACAGCCTGATGTATGTCCTTCAACTGTTCCTGTTTGATACGCCTCACCAGCCCATCCGCATCCACGCAACCAGCGGTTATGTTTGACGAGAGTAATACTCCGCTGCAAGTTCTGAAACGTGGACAGCGTTCTTTTCAGCTTCAATTTTTGCTATCGCCTCAGCCTTGCGTTGTTGATTCTCTGCAGCCATGTCATGCCCAAGAGCGACACGTGCTGCAAGTTCTTTAGCAATCTCCCTTGCTTTAGCAAGCTGGATAACAGAATAAGAACCAATCATCAAGGTCCGAGGCGTGCCGGTAAGTTTGTATCGAAAACACCAGTATGGAGTTTTGTCTTCTTTGCGAAAGCGGAGATAAAGTCCTTCGCCATCGGACCTCCCCTCGAATCGTTCGCCACTCTGATCCACGCTCGGATCTGCATATCGGTAAGTTTTGGCATGCACGTATACCTGGCAATCTACTCGTACATCTAAAAGTGTACCCAAAACGACATAACAGAATGCTGGGTACACCTAAAGGATGCACTTTCTTGTATTCTTATGACAGCTCCTGAAAACAAAAAAGCCCGAAATATTCGGGCTTTAGGATGCTTATAATAGCTAGCAAATCACTATGAAGCTTATTTGCTTTTCTTAATGTGCTTGATCAGGCGCTTACGCTTACGCATCTGGTTTGGCGTCAGGGTGTTGCGCTTGTTGGCAAACGGGTTTTCCCCTTCCTTGAACTGAATACGGATAGGCGTGCCCATCACGTCCAGCGATTTACGGAAGTAGTTCATCAGGTAGCGCTTGTAGGAATCCGGCAGGTCTTTCACCTGGTTGCCGTGAATCACCACGATTGGTGGGTTATAACCACCAGCGTGGGCGTATTTCAGCTTCACGCGACGACCGCGCACCAGCGGCGGCTGATGGTCTTCCGCAGCCATATTCATAATACGGGTCAGCATGGCGGTGCTCTGACGACGGGTGGAGCTGTCGTAAGCTTCGCGCACGGATTCGAACAGGTTACCCACGCCACTGCCGTGCAGCGCAGAGATGAAGTGCACGCGGGCAAAGTCGATAAAGCCCAGACGGAAGTCGAGGGTCTCTTTCACCTGCTCACGAACCTCGTTGCTCAGGCCATCCCATTTGTTGACTACGATAACCAGTGAGCGCCCACTATTGAGGATAAAGCCGAGCAGAGAGAGGTCCTGATCGGAGATACCTTCGCGTGCGTCAATGACGAGC
Source organism: Enterobacter sp. fkY84-1 (assembly GCF_052974705.1). Taxonomy (NCBI): domain Bacteria; kingdom Pseudomonadati; phylum Pseudomonadota; class Gammaproteobacteria; order Enterobacterales; family Enterobacteriaceae; genus Enterobacter; species Enterobacter sp. fkY84-1. The sequence goes on from NZ_CP169393.1 coordinate 3,492,436, forward strand.
AGCACGACGTTGGCATCTTCGATCGCCTGCAGGGTTTTGATAACGGAGAATTTTTCCACCACATCGGTGATTTTCCCGCGCTTACGTACCCCGGCAGTGTCGATGAGGACATACTCACGCTCATCGCGCTGCATCGGGATGTAGATGCTGTCGCGGGTGGTGCCCGGCATGTCGTAAACGACCACGCGCTCTTCACCCAGAATACGGTTAGTAAGTGTAGACTTACCTACATTTGGACGGCCCACGATAGCCAGCTTGATCGGCAGATCCTGCGGGTTGAAGTCGTCTTCAGGCTCTTCTTCTTCGCCCTCTTCTCCGTCTTCAAACTGTGCCCAGTATTCAGCGTCTTCGTCCACCTCTTCCGGCGGGTTCACTTCGTCAACCCACGGCAGCAGAACGGTTTCCAGCAGGCTGGTGACGCCACGGCCATGCGATGCCGCGATAGGATAGATGTCGCCCAGGCCCAGAGACCAGAAATCCGCGATGGCCTGATCGGCATCGATGCCGTCGGTTTTGTTCGCCACCAGGAAGGTTGGCTTTTCGCGTGAACGCAGGTGTTTAGCGATAGCGGAGTCCGCCGGCATCAGGCCAGCGCGTGCATCCACCATGAACAGCACCACGTCCGCTTCTTCAATCGCCAGCAGCGACTGTTCCGCCATGCGGGTTTCCACGCCGTCTTCTGTGCCGTCAATACCACCGGTATCAATACAGATGAACTCGCGTCCTTCCACCTCTGCACGACCGTACTTACGGTCACGCGTCAGCCCCGGGAAATCCGCAACCAGCGCATCACGGGTGCGTGTTAAACGGTTAAAAAGAGTGGATTTTCCAACGTTAGGGCGCCCGACAAGCGCGACCACAGGTACCATGTTTGAAGCCTCATAAAATTCAAAATAACGTCGCTTTCGCGGCGTTTTTAAAAATGTCAAAACGGCTCCTGAGTGAACAGGAGCCGTTTAGTATACTACAACCGCCGGGTAATTAACGCGTGATCGCGTACAGCGTGCCGTCTTTTGCCTGAATCAGCAGTTTGCCGTCGGCCACAACCGGGTCGGTCAGGAAACCGGAGCTGTCGACTTTTTGCTGCGCAACAAAGCGGCCGTTATCCGGATCGATCCAGTGCATATACCCTTCGCTGTCGCCGACAACCAGGCTACCGTTGTACAGCGCTGGCGCAGTCAGCAGACGGTGCAGCAGGTCGCTTTGCGTCCACAGCGTCACGCCGCCTTCGGTACTGAGGGCCAGCAGACGGTCGTTCTGGTCAACCATATAGATGCGGTTACCCTCAACGATGAAATCATTTACCGAGCCCAGCTCACGTTTCCACATGATCTGGCCGCTGCGCAGATCCAGCGCGGTCAGGTTGCCGTTGTAGGCCAGCGCGTAAACCACACCGTTAACGATAACCGGCGTTGTGTCCACGTCGCTCAGACGGTCAATTTCCGTTGAGCCTGTGGCCTGAGAGATACGCTGCTGCCAGATCATCTGGCCCTGCTGCATCAGCACGGCGCTCACGCGACCGTTGTCACCGCCCACAATGGCAGCACCAAATGCGGTAGCCGGGGCAGATTCGCCGCGCAGAGAGAGCGCAGGCATATCCAGGTTAACGGTCCATTTCACCAGACCGTCCGCTTCGTTCAGCGCCTGCAGCTGACCGTTGCTGGTATGAATCAGCACCAGCCCGTCGCTTACTACCGGACGCGACAGGGATTCACCCGCCACGGTTGTTTGCCAGGCAATGGAGCCGTCGCTGCTGTTCAGGGCATAAACCTGCGCTTTTTCACTGCCCACGTAGACGTGGCCACCGGCAACGGTCAGGCCGCCAGACAGCAGTGCCGGCTTACGGGAGAACCAGCCTTCTTTTTCCGCCAGGTTAACGGACCACACTTCTTTTCCGTCATCCGCGTTCACCGCTTTCACGGTACCTTTGCGGTCAGCCGCATAGACAACGCTGTCTGCATACGCTGGATGAAGGTTGGAATAGAAATCACCAATCCCACTGCCCACGGAGACATCCCACGCGGTGGATGGGGTAAACTGGTTTTCAACCGTCGGCAGTGGGGACATTTTCACAACGTCTTCTTCGCCACTGAACAGTGAACAACCACTCAATAACGTAACAGAAAGCAGTCCTGGCAGAAGTAATTTACGCAATTGCATCGGGTCCCTCTCAGACGGACAAATTATTTATTTTCATCTGCATCATTTCGCTCAGCGCAGGTGAAGCATTGCTCTCTACGCCAGCTTGCCACGCTTTACGCGCGCCCGCTTTGTCACCTTTGCTCAGCAGTGCTTCACCGCGCAGATCGGCAACGATGGCAGCAAAACCTTCGCCTTTGATGGTATCGAGCGTTTTCAGCGCATCGTCAGCTTTCTTCTGCTGAACCTGAATACGTGCCAGGCGCAGATTGATCACCGCTTTCAGGTTTTCATCACTGGCGGCAGCAAGGCCCTGAGACAGCTGTGCTACGGCTTTATCCAGTTCGTTCTTATCAACGTACTGCTGAGCCACTTCCAGCGCAGCCAGTGCACCGTAGGTGTTTTTGTTGTCAGCCGCAAATTTTTCTGCCGCCGTCAGCGTTTGCGGCTGATCGGCACGAATTGCGCTCACGGTATTTTCATAGGACAGGGACGCGCCGCGCGCGGAATCCGCCTGATGATTGTTCCAGTAACGCCAGCCTACCAGCGCACCGACACCTAAAATAACCCCAACAACCAGCGCTTTGCCGTTTTCAGCAAAGAAGCGTTTAATCGCGTCGACCTGATCGTGTTCGTTCTCGTAAATTTCCACGCAGTCCTTCTCCTTAGCCCAATAGAGTGCGCAAGTGCGCCGCAACGCCGTCCTGCGTTACCGTTGTCTGCTCACCAGAGCGCAGGTCTTTCACCACCACTTCGCCGTTGGCCACTTCGGACTCACCCAGCACCAGTGCGATACTTGCGCCCCACTTATCGGCACGAGCAAACTGTTTTTTGAAGTTGCCGCCGCCATGGTTGGTCATCAGCTTAACGCCCGGCAGCGCATCGCGCACGCGTTCGGCAAGCTGCATTGCCGCAGACTGCGTTTCCGCGCCTGAGGCCACCAGGTATATATCGACAACGGAATCTGCTTTAAATTCCGGATTAACTGCCTGAACCAGCAAAACAAGTCGCTCAAGACCCATCGCGAAGCCTACAGCAGGTGCTGCGCGACCGCCAAGTTGCTCAACCAGACCGTCATAACGACCGCCCGCGCACACGGTGCCCTGAGAGCCGAGGCTCGTGGTCACCCACTCAAACACGGTACGGTTGTAGTAGTCCAGACCGCGTACCAGGCGCTGGTTTACGGTGTAGGCGATGCCAGCCGCTTCAAGCAGCTTGCACAGGCCCGCGAAGTGTTCGCGAGATTCTTCATCCAGATAATCACCCAGCGCAGGCGCATCGTTCAGCAGTGCCTGAACATCTGCGTTTTTGGAATCCAGAACGCGCAGCGGGTTGCTGTACATGCGACGTTTGCAGTCTTCGTCCAGCTTCTCTTTATGCTGTTCCAGGAACGCCACCAGCGCATCGCGGTAGTTAGCGCGCGCTTCCAGAGAACCGATAGAGTTCAGCTCGAGGGAAACGTGATCGGCAATACCGAGCGCACGCCACCAGCGGGCGGTCAGCATAATCAGTTCAGCGTCGATGTCCGGGCCCTGCAGGCCAAAGACTTCCACACCCAGCTGATTGAACTGGCGATAACGCCCTTTCTGAGGACGTTCGTGGCGGAACATCGGGCCGATATACCACAGGCGCTGCTCCTGATTGTACAGAAGACCATGTTCGATGCCGGCGCGTACGCAGCCCGCCGTCCCTTCCGGACGCAGGGTCAGGCTGTCGCCGTTGCGGTCCTCAAAGGTGTACATCTCTTTTTCAACCACGTCGGTGACTTCACCAATCGCGCGTTTGAATAACGGGGTCTGCTCTACAATCGGCAAACGGATTTCGCTGTAACCGTAGCTGCCGAGCACCTGCTTCAGCGTGCCTTCAATGCGCTGCCAGATGGCGGTTTCGCCAGGCAGATAATCGTTCATGCCGCGGATGGCTTGAATGTTTTTTGCCACGTTTATTCTCTTTCTATATACAAAAAAAACCCAAAGAATGGGTTCAATCATACATGGGAAGCTCGCGGCTTCCCATCACGTTATTTTTCAACCTGCTGAACGTTGATACGCTGTGTCTCGTCCATCATGGCGGCTTTCGCGCGGATGCGGGCTTCAAGCTGGTCGATCATGTCGCTATTATCCAGACGATCTTTACGAACGCCATCTTCATAGAGACCACTTTTCTTGTTACCGCCGGTCACGCCGAGGGTTGACACCAGTGCTTCACCCGGACCGTTCACCACGCAGCCGATGATAGAGACGTCCATCGGGGTGATAATGTCTTCCAGACGTTGCTCCAGGGCATTCACCGTCCCTATCACATCAAACTCCTGACGCGAACAGGTTGGGCAGGCAATGAAGTTGATCCCACGCGCGCGAATACGCAGCGACTTCAGGATATCGAAACCGACCTTGATCTCTTCGACCGGATCGGCCGCCAGCGAGACGCGCAGGGTGTCACCGATCCCTTCAGAGAGCAGCAGCCCCAGACCGATCGCGGATTTTACCGAGCCGCTACGCAGGCCACCCGCTTCGGTGATCCCGAGGTGCAGAGGCTGGTCGATCTGCTTTGCCAGCAGGCGATAAGATTCTACGGCCAGGAACACATCGGAGGCTTTTACGCTGACTTTGAACTGATCGAAGTTGAGACGATCGAGATGATCGACGTGACGCATCGCGGATTCGAGCAGCGCCTGTGGCGTCGGCTCACCGTATTTTTCCTGCAGATCTTTTTCCAGCGAACCGGCGTTAACGCCGATACGGATAGGAATATTTTTATCGCGGGCGCAGTCCACAACCATGCGGATACGCTCTTCGTTACCGATGTTGCCCGGGTTAATACGCAGACAATCGACGCCGTATTCGGCCACTTTCAGTGCGATGCGGTAGTCGAAGTGAATATCCGCCACCAGCGGAACGCTGACCTGCTGTTTGATCAGTTTGAACGCCTCAGCGGCATCCATGGTCGGGACGGAGACGCGAACAATGTCCGCGCCTACACGTTCTAATGCTTTGATTTGATTGACCGTCGCTTCCACATCGGTGGTGCGCGTGTTGGTCATCGACTGAACGGCGATAGGTGCCCCATCGCCGATTGGCACATTCCCAACGTAAATCCGTTTCGATTTTCTACGTTGAATCGGAGCCTGGTTATGCATGAAAAATCTCCCGCGTTGCCCGTCTGTTACTGTGCTGCTGATTGTTCGGCATTAACGGTAAGACGTGCAACCTGGTTAGTTCTGATAAAGCGGCTCAGGTCGACAGGTTTTCCTTGATACTGGATCTGTACCGCTGCCGGAGCGCCGATTTTAAGTTTATAGGGAGCCTGGCCTGTTAGGTTTAACGTGCCATCTTTGCGCTGCAGGCCGCTGAACAGTTTTTTACCTGTCGCGTCAGTGACTTCCAGCCAGCAGTCGGCGCTGAAGTTCATTACCAGCGCATTAGGGTCGGCTGCTGTTGTCGCCGTACCCGCCGGGCTGGTTGGCAGAGACGCTGCGGTATTGTCTGCAGGCTGAGTAGCTGCAGGCGCGTTCGCCGCCGTATCAACATTTGCCTGAGAAGGGGCAACCACCGCATTTTGATCCTGAGCCTGCGGCGCAGCGGTGTTAGCCGTTGCTGCTGGAGCCTGCGCAGCATTGGTCGCTGTCGCATCTGGCGCTGCGGTCTGTGGCTCGCTGGAAGTCGCTGCACCGTCGGTATTCAGCGGCACGCTCTGGGCGTTATCCGTTCCGGCCTGGTTGAGTTCGGCGGAGGATTGATCGGCCATGGTGGTGATCTCTTCCTGCTGCGCCTTGTGGTTTTGCCACCACCATGCTCCGGTCAGACCGATCACCACAAACAGCACCAGCCAGGTAAAGCTCATCAGCCAGCCATCACGTTTTTTACGACGTTTCCCCAGGGAGAAGGTCTGCATCGGCGCAACTTTTGCTGCACGGACCGGCGCCTGCTTCTCCATCATTGGCAGTAATTCGTTTTCGGGGATGTGCACCAGTTTTGCGTAAGAGCGGATATAACCGCGCAAGAACGTTGAAGCCAGATCGGCAGGCGCCTTATCTTCTTCAATATCGCGAACCGTGGAAACCTTCAGGCACAAGCGTTCCGCAACGGCTTGCTGGCTGAGTCCGAGTTGTTCACGGGCGTTGCGAAGACGAACGCCAGTGGAGAGTGCTTCATGTTGGTCGTGAGTGGCTTCAGTATTCATTCGCTACAACTACTGGTACGTGAAAAATAAGGGTTCAGGCGCCGGTGAGTCACAATGCCACCCGCACCGCGAAACTTCTGGTCAGTTAACCTTGAACAGAGAGTATAAGACTGTCAGCCCGGAGATGACAGTACAGCCCTGCCCGTACGGCTAAACTGTTGTTACGTCGTTACATACTGCCCGAAAGTAGGATGAAACGCACCGTAATTATTGATCAGTCTTCACGAATCTGACTGATTATTCAGTAAGGTTATGTCTCACGGCGCAGATAATGCGCCGCGAGTGCATAATAATCAAACAGCTTTAACCGCGATCGTCTCGCCCTGCATGCGTTTACGCAGGGTACGCTTGGTACGGTCAATAACATCACCAGCCAGCTGTCCACATGCGGCATCAATATCATCACCACGTGTTTTACGCACGATGGTGGTGAAACCATACTCCATCAGCACCTTGGAGAAACGGTCGATACGGCTGTTCGAGCTACGGCCATACGGCGCGCCCGGGAACGGGTTCCATGGGATCAGGTTGATTTTACATGGCGTATCTTTCAGCAGTTCAGCCAACTGATGCGCATGTTCGGTGCCGTCGTTGACGTGGTCCAGCATCACGTACTCGATGGTCACGCGGCCTTGGTTGGCGTTGGATTTCTCCAGGTAGCGACGTACTGCGGCGAGGAAGGTTTCGATATTGTACTTTTTGTTGATCGGCACAATTTCGTCACGAATTTCATCGTTTGGTGCGTGCAGGGAGATCGCCAGCGCGACGTCAATCATGTCGCCGAGCTTGTCCAGCGCAGGCACAACGCCTGAGGTCGACAGCGTGACGCGACGCTTGGACAGGCCAAAGCCAAAGTCATCCAGCATGATTTCCATCGCCGGAACGACGTTGGTCAGGTTCAGCAGCGGTTCACCCATCCCCATCATTACCACGTTGGTGATAGGGCGCGTGCCGGTGACTTTTGCCGCGCCCACGATTTTCGCGGCACGCCAGACCTGGCCGATAATTTCTGAAACACGCAGGTTACGGTTAAAGCCTTGCTGCGCGGTTGAGCAGAATTTGCACTCCAGCGCACAGCCAACCTGGGAGGAGACGCACAGCGTCGCGCGGTCTTCTTCCGGGATGTAGACGGTTTCAACGCGCTGATCGCCGACCGCAATCGCCCATTTGATGGTGCCATCCGCGGAGCGCTGCTCTTCCACCACTTCCGGTGCACGGATTTCAGCCACTTCTTTGAGCTTATTGCGCAGGACCTTGTTGATGTCAGTCATGTCATCAAAATTGTCGCTGCAGTAATGGTACATCCACTTCATGACCTGATCGGCACGAAACGGCTTTTCGCCCATCTCTTTAAAGAACTCGCGCATCTGCTGACGGTTCAGATCCAGCAGGTTGATTTTTCCATTTTTATTGGGAACCGCAGGAATGGCGACTTCGGAGGTATTCACTAATTCAGACATAATATTTACCGGCCTCGTTGTTACACGTTATGGCCCATGGAGGGTTGAATAGAAACGCCCCGGAAAGCGGTCTGCTCGTCCGGGGCGTTGCATTGTACAAAGTCTGGCGCAGGGATGCCACGTCTGGACGCGGCATTTACGAAAATAATGTGTAAACGAAACCGTTAAATTAACGGGTACGTGGACACACTTCGCCTTCTGCGAAGAAGAAAGCGATTTCGCGTGCAGCAGATTCAACAGAGTCAGAACCGTGGGTGCCGTTCTCGGTGAAGCTGTCAGCGTAGTCAGCGCGCAGAGTTCCTGCCAGCGCGTTGTCCGGGTTGGTTGCACCCAGCAGATCGCGGTGACGCTGTACGGCGTTTTCGCCTTCCAGTACGGATACCACGATTGGACCGGAGGTCATGAACTCAACCAGGCCGTCAAAGAATGGGCGACCTTCGTGCTCAGCGTAGAAGCCGCGCGCCTGCTCAACGGTCAGGTGCAGCATTTTGGTGCCAACAATTTTGAACCCTGCAGATTCAAAGCGAGCGAAGATGCTGCCAATAACGTTTTTTGCCACCGCGTTTGGTTTGATGATGGAAAAAGTACGTTCAATAGCCATGATAACCTCTGTCAATGTTCTGTTGTTTTGCATACCTGAGTATGGTGTGGCGCGGATTATAATGAGCAATGGCGCCATTGCCTATGGATTCAGGTAACATTTTTTTAAAATAAGACGAGTTTTAGCAACAGCTCACATCAGAAAGCTGTTTTCAGGTCACTGAAGCGTAAAATTCACCGTCGCGACCTGCCCGGTCTCATCCATAACGAGTAACTGATAATCGCCCGACTTATCAAGCTGTAATGTGTAAACGCTTCCTTTCACATTCAGCGGTTCACCGTTCAAAAACCACCAGCGCTCACCGCTGTTGCCGGTCGCCTGAAGCGGCAGCGAAACGCGGGATTCCCCCGGCAGACGTTTAATAACGGCCCCTTCACGCACGCCGGTCAGAATGAGTGGCGCAGGTGCGTCCTGCAAGAGTGGAGGACAAATTCTTGATGAAGGCGGAATCCGTACCGCACGACGCTCGGTTGCAGGCAGCCACGGCTCCAGCGGCAGCGGCCATACATCCAGGACTTTTTCAGTAGCATCCGGGCAATCTGCGGCCACGCGTTTGCCGGTTTTATCCAGCCAGACCGGGAAACGGATCCCGCGTATGCCCTCCTGTTCGGGCAGGAGCAGCGTGGGCGGTTCACTGCCTTCCAGCAGCCAGGTCGACAGGCGACGTCGACAGTTTTCGCTGCCTTCCGGTAGCGACTGGCCGCCCGGCCAGCAGATCACGCCCCGCCCGACGCTTGCCGGACGCGGATCGCGCGGCAGACGGGCTTCGTCTACCGTTGAGCGCGACTGAAGCAGGTTATTGACCTGGTTTAATAGCGGAACCGCGCTGGCAAACCCGAACTGTCCCGCCACGGGCGTGCCGTCCGGTCGTCCGGTCCAGATGCCTATCACATAACGGGCATTCAGACCGATGGCCCAGGCATCACGGTAGCCGTAGCTGGTACCGGTTTTCCACGCCAGCGGCGCAACCTGCGGTAGCGCATTATCCGGCAGCGGCTGCGCTTCATTGGCCAGAATACGGCGAATAATCCACGCCGAGCCCGGTGATAACAGCGGACGTTCAGTTAGCGGATCGCCTGGCTGCAGGCGCAGCCTACCCGCCTTACCGTGTCGGGCAAAAGCACTGTAGGCAGCGGCGATATCTGCCAGCCGCGCGCCTGCCCCGCCGAGGATCAGAGACAGATTCGGCTGCGCCCCCGCAGGCAGGATCAGCGGCAAGCCTGCGTTGCTCAGCATCCCGGCAAATCGTTTTGGTCCGTAGGCTTCCAGCACCTGAACGGCAGGCAGGTTGAGGGAACGTACCAGCGCTTCACTCATGCTGACCGGTCCATGAAACCCGCTGTCAAAATTCCCGGGCCGATAGTCACCGGTTTTTCTGGGAACGTCCTGAAGCAGCGAGGCGGGATGGATCAGGCCATCATCCAGCGCCATGCCGTAGATAAAAGGTTTTAACACCGATCCCGGCGATCGGATCGCATTGACCATATCCACATGGCTAAAACGCGTGTCATCGTTGATATCCACCGATCCCACCCAGCCGCGCACTTTCATATCGGTATGATCGACCACGATCATCGCCAGCGAGCTGCGTGCCGGCAGGCGGGACTTCCAGTTCATCGCCAGCTCTTCCAGCTGCAGCTGCAGTCCGGCATCCAGCGTGGTGACAATTTTCGTGTCGCGACTTTTGCCGAGCATCATGCGTGCAAAGAGCGGCGCCAGCTGCGGCATCTGCCGGGGCGCCAGCCATACTGATTCTTCACGGGACTCTTTGACCTGCTTTGCGGACCAGACGCCCTGCGTCGCCATGCGGTCGAGCACTTTATTGCGCGCCGCTTCGGCCCGTTCAGGCCAGCGATCCGGGCGTAAACGACTCGGTGCCTGCGGCAGCACCGCCAGCAGCGCCGCGTCGGAATAGCTGAGCTGCGACGGCGGCTTGCCGAGATACGTCCAGCTTGCCGCACCCACGCCCTGCAGCGTACCGCCAAATGGGGCGCGATTGAGATAGAGCGTGAGGATTTCGCGTTTGGAAAGATGCCACTCCAGCTGCATGGCACGCCAGAGCTGGCGAATTTTACCGCCAAAGGTGCGCGGATGCGGGTCCAGCAGTCGCGCGACCTGCATGGTGAGCGTGCTTCCGCCAGAGATGACTTTCCCGGAACTGAGATCCTGCCAGGCGGCACGCAGGACAGAAAGCGGGTTTACGCCGGGATGATCCCAGAACCAGCGATCTTCGTACTGGATCAGCGCCTCAAGATAACGGGGAGAGACCTCTTCGATCGTAACCGGATAGCGCCAGATCCCGTCGCTATCGGCAAAACGCCAGAGCGGCGTGCCCTTCTCATCCACCACCACCCGGGCAGGGTTAACCTCTTTCAGCGGCAACGGCCACAGGCGGTCGGCGGCGACAATCAGCCCCCATAAAACGAGAAGCGCTCCCGCCAGCCACAGCCAGCGGGAGCGTGTCAAACGTGCCATTCGCATATTACGGAACAACAATCAGCGGGCCACTGGCCGCACCCGTTGCCCGCCACTGCGGCACATACATAGACTCGACCATCGGAACCGGCACCTGGTAGGTTCCCGGCGTCACGGCGCGCGCCAGATAAACCAGCGTAACCGGCTGACCTTCATTTACCGGCACGGCCGCCACAAAGCGGTCGTCGCGGAATTCCATATGCTGAATGTCCGCCTGCTGCATTTGGCTGAGCAGGTTCTGCACTTCGCTACCGCTGTCCTGCAGGCTGGCGCTGCTGCTTGCCAGATTCTGGTTTTCCAGCTCCAGACCCGCAGGGAGGAGATCAACCACCAGCGCGTCCGGGACGTTCTGGCTGGCTTTGACTTCCAGCCATACCAGCACCAGCTCGCCGCTCTTCAGCGAAGAGAGCGATTTCGTGCTGCCGTCCGTAGCCAGAATATGGCGTTCAACCTGCAGCACGTTCGAGCTCGGCTGAGGAGCATAGTCAGGATAACCGGTGCTATCAAGGCGTACCCACAGCGGTGAAGTACCGGTATTGGTTACCTGTAGCGCGCCAAGCTGGTCGCCGTTCACGTTTTGTACCTGGGCTTTATCGCCACCTGATGCGGAATCTGACAGGGAAGTTTTCGCCTGCCACGCACCCGACAAGGTTTGCAGCGAACGACCGGCCAGGAACAGCGCATTGCTCTCCTGAGTGGACAACCAGCGCTGGCTGAAGGCCTGCTCAGACAGGGCATTCAGCAGCGTATTTTGCGCATCCGGCAGCAGCTTGTACTCCTCCAGAAGAGAGAGCATCAGCGCGTTATCGCGAAGCTGGCTGCCGTAATCGGCCATCCAGGTTTTGCTGTCGTTGCGCGGCGTTTTGAGCGCCAGATCCAGCGCCTGCTGGCTGCGCGGGGCATCGCCCATCAGCTTGAGCGCCATGCCCAGCTGCATCAGCGGCAGGCCGGACGCCGCCTGAGCGTGACGATCCCAGATTTCACGCAGCGCGCCCAACGGCGCTTTTTGCTGACGTGCCAGCACCAGCGCGGCATAGGCCTGCACGGCGAACTTGCTGGCCTGCGTATCGTCGCTGTAGCGAATAGACATCATGCCCGGGTCCTGCAGGTAGCGCAGCAACCGGCTATTGGCATTATTCACCGCATCGGCAGGCACGCTGTAGCCCTGCTCGCCCGCACGGACCAGGAAGTCGGTCACGTAGGCCGTCAGCCAGTACTCTTCCGGACCGTTTTTATCCCACAGCGCGAACCCGCCGTCTTCACGCTGCATCTGCAGCAGACGGGAAATACCGATATCAATGGCGGCACGGCGTTTATCGTCCGTATCACCTTTGATGCCAAGCGCCGTAAGCTGCGCCGCGTTGGTGTAGAGCGACGGGAACAGACCGCTGGTGGTCTGCTCCAGACAGCCATACGGATAGGCCTGCAGTTCGCGAATATAGCGCGCCAGGTTGAGCGGTGGTTTGCCGCTCAGCAGCAGTTGCCCCTGCAGGGTGGCAGGAGAGAAACCGTTGCTGTGCTGCGCCGGTGCAGTCCAGGATTCGCCAGGGTTCAGCATGGCACCGGTATTGACCGTCTGCGCCGGGAACGCCGGACGCACGCCGATTTTCCAGCTCTTCTGCTGCGGGGCGAAGGTCTCGCCCGGAAGCTGCAGGCCGGTCACCTGCGCGGTCACTTCACCGTCACCATAACCGTCCAGCGCGCGTACCGGAATAAACAGCGTGCTGCGCGCCCCCGGTGGCAGCTGAACCGGCTGAGGCTGCGCGCCTTCCAGCGCCAGTTTGCCTGTCGCGTTCAGGGCGATATTCAGCGTTTGCGGCTGGTCGGTCAGGTTAGTGATATCCAACGTCAGCCGCGAGGTATCTCCGCTTGCCAGGAAGCGCGGGGTATTCAGCTCGGTAATGACCGGCGCGGCCACGATAGTCTTGCTTTCGCTGCTGCCGAAATCCTCTTCCGTCCAGGCCTGCGCCATCAAACGCAGCTCACCGTTGAAGTCTCCAATCGGCAATGTAATTGTGCCTTCCCCGTTGGCATCCAGCGTGACCGGCTGTGCCTGCTGGGCAATGATGGTAACGTGGTTCACCGGCGGTTTGCCGCCGCGCTTCAGTTCATCCCCATCGCCACCGAAGCGCAGCGCGGCCAGACGGCCCTGCCCTTCAATGACCTGGCCGTAAATATCGTAGATATCCGCGCCGTAACGCTTCTGACCAAAGAAAGCCTGCCACGGATCCGGCGTGACGTAATCAGTAATATTCAGCACGCCGCTGTCCACCGCCGATACCAGGACGTTCACCTTCTGCGGCACGGCCCCCTCTTTCACGCTGGCTTTCACCTTCACCGAGAGCGTCTGGTTTGGACGCATTTTCTGCGGGTTATCGAGCGCAATATTCAGGCGGCGATTTTCGTCACCCATCGGCAGATGCAGCAGGCCGACCGCGCGTTTCGGCGTGGCGGATTTGGATTTATCTCCGGGACGTACCACCAGCGTACTCAGGTAGAGGTCGTGACGCTTCCAGGCCTTGTCGACCGGGATAGCGAGATCCAGTCCGTTTGCCGGTACGTCGATCTCTTTCCACCACAGCGGCCCTTCGCTGGACTCGATCATCGCATAGCCCTTGCCTGCGGCTGGCGCGGCAATGTGCAGGTTGATGGTGTCGCCTGGCTGATAGGCTGGCTTATCCAGTTTCAAGGTCACACGGTCAGGGCGTGCCGCGCCGGTGCCGTCGCTGTTATCCTGCCAGCTGTACCCCGCCCAGAAGCGCACGCTGCTGACCATCTCATCAGGCGCTTTCACCTCCAGACGATAAGAGCCCCACTCCACCGGGAAGGTGACTTTACCCGTTTCATCGGCCTTAAGTGTCAGCTCCTGCTCGCCTTCGACCAGATCTTTCTGATCGAACTGAGACTGCCAGCCTTCGCTCTCAGACCAGTTCCAGAAGTAGTCCCGACGCTCGCGAATCAGACGAACCTGTAACCCGGAAACGGCCTTTTTCGCGCCGCTGGCATCGGCATACACGATGTCGAAGCTGGCGTTGCCGTTCTCATCAACAATCGGCTGGTTGACGGTCGTATCGGTGCGGTAGTCGTAAACGGCTTTACTGGCGAACTGAGGGCGAATACCCGGCAATTCCGCTGCGGGCCAGATAGCCTGCTCAGCACGACGCGTCACCGGACGACCGCCCGACTCCAGCAGGCTGGCCTGCAGGATCAGCTGCAGCGGAGAGTGCACCTCTTTCCACTGGCTTTCGGTAGAAACCTGCCCACGTCCCTGCTCGTCCAGCGTAAGCTGCACTTCATCCAGGCTGCGGCTCAGGTTCTCTTCAGCGATATCACCAAACTGGAAGCCCGGCAGCGCGGCCACCGCGTCACGCAGCGGACGCAGGAAGAGCTGGCCCTGCAGAGAGTTACCGTTGGCCGGAGCGCCATACAGGTAATAGCCGACCACGTTAAAGTCCACGTTATCCTGCGGTGAAACCGGCGTTTTTTGTCCGCTCAGGTTGAGCGCCATACGCTCTGGCATGAAGTCTTCAACGTGGAAGTCCCACAGACGCTGCAGGTTATCGCCCGTGTTGGCGCGGATATGCCACATGCCGGTCTGCGCCCCGCTGTCCAGCGGATAGTTGAAGCGATAGAGACCGTTCTCCGGCTTGACGACGATGGTACGCGCGACCTGTCCATCCGGACGCAGCACGTCGAGCTTCACGGGCTGATCGGGAAGTGGCTTACCGTCACTGTCGCGCAGCAGGCCGTTGAGGATCACCGTTTCGCCCGGGCGGTAGAGATCGCGTGGGCCAAACATAAAGAACTGCTTGCTGTAGCCCGGACTCCCTGCGATATCAAACTCCGCCAGATCAAGAGCCGGCAGCTTGAGGTCAAGCAGCGTGGTCTGGCCGTCTTTACTGGCCAGGATCAGCGCGGCCTCTTTGTCGGTCTCAAGTTTTGCGTGGCCATCGCCGTCGCTTTTCGCTTCGGCAAGGGTCTGCCCTTTATCGTTCAACAGGGTGACGGTGACGCCAGACTGCGCCGCACCGTTCTCCAGACTCTGGGTGAAGATGTCCAGGCGATTATGATAACGGTGAGCGGACAGGCCAATATCGCTTAAGGTAAAGAGCGTCGCGGCGTTACTGTAGTTGTAGTGCCCGGCCTGGTTCATGACCGCGATATAAACGCCAGACTGCTGGAGCGGTTTAATATCCTTCAGGGGCAACAGTAATTTTTCGCGCGTGTTGCGCGCCGGATTAAGATCGAATCGACCGGTATAAACCAGCTCCGCCATCTTCAGCAGGTTGTCGGATTCCCAGTTGGTCAGCGAGTTACGGTACTCCCACTGGCTGACAAGGGA
This sequence comes from Enterobacter sp. fkY84-1, assembly GCF_052974705.1. NCBI lineage: Bacteria > Pseudomonadati > Pseudomonadota > Gammaproteobacteria > Enterobacterales > Enterobacteriaceae > Enterobacter > Enterobacter sp. fkY84-1. Next base: position 3,507,635 of record NZ_CP169393.1, read on the forward strand.
AGCCAGCGATTCCGGCTTCACGCGGTAGAAGTTGACGTCAACATTGTTGACGTTGAGCGCCATTACTGGCAACCCTTCCACCACCTTACCCGGCAGCAGCGAGCCGCGGCTGGCAAAACCAACGGTGGGTTCAACGTCCCGGGTGGTCAGGGCTTTCTCATAATCAATGCCGAACGTCGCCTTGTTCAGCGCCTGCAGGCCCCGTTCAACGGTGACGACCAGGTTGCGGTTGGGCTCCAGATGGCGCAGGCGAAGCTCTTTCAGGTTAGGCGCAAGTTCCCACGCCCCGTCAACTTTGCCACTTTTTTTGTCCACGACATGCACGGTTTTCGCGAAATCCTGATCGGGATTCAGCGGAACCGAGAATGTCAGCACCAGCGTGGCGGCACCGTCGAGCTGAACTTCAGAGGCATCCAGCAGGGTCAGCGCTTTTCCCTGACTCTGGGCGGCGAGCTTAGCCAGCGTTTCAGCATTTGGCTTTTCCGCGGCTTTTGGTGTGGATGCGGTGGATGCCGCGGGAGCCGCAGCCTGAGATTTATCGTCGCTGTTATCACAGCCGACAAGCGTAAACGTGGTAAGCAGCGCAAGAGAGAGCGCGGCTAAGCGAAACGGTTTCATCCTTTGTCCCTGGCCCTGAGGGGGCCTGTTGGTCGTCGTCCGGATAAGTATTATCCGCAAGTTTCATTAATTCAAAAAGTCCAATTTTAGAATCTGGAAAGCGCCTCGCAGAATGGCAACACGCCGCTACGCCGTGATGGAACCGCGATCACAGCCCCAAACGTCACATGTTACCTTTCACGTCATTTGTTTTTAAAACAAGAGGATAGCTGGATAAGCGTCCCTGAAGGCTGCTAGTTTTATAACCATGACGCACCCCGAGTGCGCGGTTCAATAAGAGAGAAAGCCATGAAACGAGCCGTGAACGCCCTACAAAATTTCGGAAAATCATTGTACGGACCGGTGCTTATCTTACCGATCGTCGGTCTGTTTATCGCCTTTGGTAACGTGCTGGGTAACGGTAATCTCGCTGAATACCTGCCCTTCCTTGGCCATTCGCTGATTCAGCATCTTGGTCAGCTTATCGCGAAATCGGCCGTGTCGGTGCTGGTGAACCTGGCGCTAGTGTTTGCCGTTGGTATTCCGATTGGTCTGGCGACGCGCGATAAAGGCTATGCGGCGCTGATTGGGCTGGTCACCTTTGTCGTATTCATCAACGCCATGAACGTCACGCTGCAGCTGCAGGGCGCGCTGGCGCCTGCAGCCGAAATGAAGGCGGCCGGGCAGACCATGGTGCTGGGCGTCCAGGTGCTGGAGATGGGCGTTTTCGCCGGGATCCTGACCGGGGCGCTGTCGGGATACCTGTACAATAAATATTCCGGCGTACAGTTTAACGGTGCGATGGCGATTTACTCCGGCCACTGTTTTGTCGCCATTGTAATGCTTCCCGTCTCCATGCTGCTCGGCGTGGTGATGAGCGAACTGTGGCCGTTTGCCCAGCACGGCATTAGCGCCCTGGCGCTGGCCATCAAAGGCTCCGGACCATTTGGCGTGGCCATCTACGGCTTCCTGGAACGCATTCTGGTCCCCACTGGCCTTCACCATCTGGTCTATACCCCATTCCTCTATACCGAACTCGGGGGCACGCAGGAGGTCTGCGGCACGGTCTATCAGGGCGCGCGCAATATCTACTTCGCCGAAATGGCCTGCCCGCAGGTGAAGCAGCTCAGCAGCACGGTGGTGTGGGACGCCCGCGGCATCAGCAAGATGTTTGGCCTGCCCGCCGCGGCGCTGGCGATGTATATGACCGCCAGGCCAGAGCGTAAAGCGGCGGCGAAAGCGATTCTGATCCCGGCGGCGCTGACCTCGCTGCTGGTCGGCGTCACCGAGCCGATTGAATTCTCCTTCCTGTTCGTCGCCCCGCTACTGTTCGTGGTGCACGCGGTGCTGACCGGCATCGGCATGATGCTGTTCTCCCTGCTGGGCGTTCACGCCATCGGCGCCAACGGGATTATCGACTTCATCCTCTACAACCTGCCGCTCGGCACGGCCAAGTCCAACTGGCCGATGTACATCCTGGTCGGGCTGATCATGTTCGCCCTCTACTTCGTGGTGTTCCGCTTCCTGATCCTGCGCTTCAACATGAAAACGCCGGGCCGTGAAGATGAGGACCAGGAGACGCGCCTCTACAGCAAGCAGGAGTACCAGGCGAAGGGCAATAACGACGGTCTGGGCAAGTCCATCGTGGTGGGGCTGGGCGGCCGGGAAAATATTGAAGTGGTGGACAACTGCTACACCCGCTTACGCGTCACGGTAAAGGACGTCGCCATTATCGACGAGCCGCGTCTGAAGGCGACCGGCGCGAAAGGGATTATCAAACAAGGTAACAACGTTCAGGTGGTCTACGGGCTGCATGTCAAAAAAATGCGAGAAGCCGTTGAGACGTTTCTCTGAAAGGAGCTAAAGATGTTTACACCCCCATTCATTCTGTCGATTGCCGGCGGCGGCAGCACCTACACGCCGGGCATTGTGAAAAGCCTGATGGTGCGCCTGCAGGATTTCCCGCTGGCCGAAATTCGCCTGTACGATATCGACGAGGCGCGTCAGAACACCATTGCGCCGGTCGTCGAGAAGGTCATTCGCGACCACAGTCAGCACATCAAATTTACCGTCACCAGCGACCCGGAAGTGGCCTTCAGCGGCGCGCATTTTGTCTTCGCCCAGATGCGCGTCGGCCAGTACAAAATGCGCGAGCAGGATGAGAAGATCCCGCTGCGTCACGGCGTGGTGGGCCAGGAAACGTGCGGCCCCGGCGGGCTGGCCTACGGCCTGCGCACAATCCTGCCGATGGTGGAGCTTATCGATCTGGTCGATCGCTACGCGCATGAAAAAGCCTGGATCGTGAACTACTCCAACCCGGCGGCGATCGTCGCGGAGGGCGTGCGCCGTCTGCGGCCAAATGCGCGGGTGCTGAACATCTGCGATATGCCGGTGGCCGCCATGCGCAATATGGGGGCGATTCTGGGTGTCGATCGCCGCAAGCTGGAAGTGGACTACTTCGGCCTGAACCACTTCGGCTGGTTTACCCGCGTGCTGGTGGACGGCGAAGACAAGCTCCCGGCGCTGCGTAAGCATATCGCGAAGTTTGGCCTGCTGACGGAAGATGCGGCTAAAACCGATCCGCAGCATTCCGACCCCTCCTGGGTGAAAACCTGGCGCAACATCAAGCCGATCATGGACAATTTCCCCGAGTATCTGCCGAACCCGTATCTGCAGTATTACCTGATGCCGAACCAGATTGTGGCGCACCAGAACCCGGACTATACCCGCGCCAACGAAGTGATGGACGGGCGCGAGAAAAAGCTGTTCGCCGCCGCCGAAGAATATCAACGCACCGGAATTTTACCGGATGCCTTCCACGTGGGCGTCCACGGCGAGTTTATCGTCGATGTGGCCTGCTCGCTGGCCTTTAACCTGCGAAGCCGCCATCTGGTGATGGTGGAAAACCGCGGGGCGATTACCAATTTGCCGTACGATGCGGTGGTGGAAGTTCCCGCTTATATCACCTCCGAGGGCCCAGAACCGATCCGTATTGGTCAGGTGCCGCTGTTCCATCAGACGCTTTTGCAACAGCAGCTCGCATCTGAACAGCTGCTGGTGGAGGCGACTATCGAAGGCAGCTATGAGAAAGCCTTGCAGGCGTTTACCCTCAACCGCACCGTGCCGACCATGGAACATGCAAAAGCCATTCTGGATGAGATGATTGAGGCCAACCGCGACTACTGGCCAGCGCTGCAAAAAGCCTGGCAGGACGGCGAACCGGTGAAAAAATAGGGGCTTGCTCGCGAGTTGAACGTGGTTTGCTTGTCGGTGTCAGAAAAAACACCGACAATCCTTTTTTACGGAAAAGAATGGAGGCAACCCATGTCCACCTCATATTTTGTCGCTGCCGACTGGCTGATTGAGCACGGCGACGATCCGGAAGTTCAGATTATCGACGCGCGTATGGCCCCTCCGGGACAAGAGCATCGTGACGTGCCCGGTGAATACCGTGCCGGGCATCTGCCGGGTGCGGTATTTTTTGATATTGAAGCCCTCTCCGATCACACCTCTCCCCTGCCGCACATGCTGCCGCGCCCGGAAGCGTTTTCCGTGGCGATGCGCGAGCTGGGCATCAGCAAAGACAAACACCTCGTTGTCTATGATGAAGGTAACCTCTTCTCCGCGCCGCGTGCGTGGTGGATGCTGAAAAACTTCGGCGTGGAAAAAGTCTCGATTCTTGCCGGCGGGCTGGCGGGCTGGAAGCGCGACGAGCTGCCGCTTCAGCAGGGTGATGTCACGCTGCCGGAAGGTGAATTCGACGCGACCTTTGACACCCACGTGGTAAAACGCCTGACCGACGTGCTGGTCGTGAGCCATGAAAAAACGGCGCAAATCGTCGATGCCCGCCCTGCTCCTCGCTTCAATGCCGAAGCGGATGAACCGCGTCCGGGGCTGAAGCGCGGGCATATTCCGGGCGCGCTGAACGTGCCGTGGGGCGATCTGGTATTTGAGGGCGAGCTGAAAACTACCGACGAACTGCGCGCCATTTTTGACCGGGCAGGGGTTGATTTACATCGTCCAGTGATTGCCAGCTGCGGTTCCGGCGTAACGGCCTGCGTGGTCATTCTGGCGCTCGCCACGCTCGGCGTAAGCGACGTCACGCTCTACGACGGCGCCTGGAGCGAATGGGGTGCGCGAGACGATCTGCCTGTCGAACCCGCGAAATAATGGATAACCGCCTGGCCACGCTGTTAACGCGCGGAGCGTCATTGACCCGCGCGGAGTATCGCGTCCTCGCCCACCTCACGGAGCATCCGCTCCTGGTGGGCAATATTACGGTTCGCGAGCTGGCACAGGCGACGTTCGTTTCTACCGCCACCATTATGCGGCTGTGCCAGAAGCTGGAGTTCAGCGGCTTTAGCGAGTTTATCTGGCACTGCAAGCAGTTGCTCACCGACACGCCGCACATTGCCGTTCAGGGGCAATCGCCCCCTGAGCTCCCGGCGCTGTTTAATCAGTTTATCGCCAACTATCAGCACACCTTTCAGTGGGTCACCCAGGACAAACGCCAACAGTTTGCTAACCTGCTGCGCCAGAAAGAGAGTTTCTTTCTCTACGGGGCCGGGTTCTCTTATCTGTTTGCGGAGTACCTGACCAAGAAGCTGCAGGTGCTGGGCAAAACGGCGTTTATCTCCGGACCGGGCGACAGCCGGAACATTTTTCTCAGCAATGCCGCCCGCTATCAGGTGTTTATTGCCGTCTCGCGCAGCGGCGAAACGGAACAGGTGCTGGATAAAGCACGGATAGCCAAAAATGTCGGCATGACCATCGTCGCGTTTACCCGCGCCTCGGCCAACACGCTGGCGGAGATGGCCGACGTGCACTTTGCGCTCTATGACGAAGCGGTACACTACGCCGCCGAAGCCGCAGGGGTGACGTCGTTTGAGTCGAATCTGGTGCTGCTGATGGATTTACTGCTGCTGGAAGCAACGGGGTGATATTCACCCCGCTGAAATCAGATGATGCGGTTGGTTTTGAGATCGCGCAGGAACCCGCCCCAGCGACGCTCATAGAACGGCGTGATGTGCTCGGTAATAAAGTGGCTGATGCCCTTCTCACCGTTTTTCACCTGACAGATATCAATTGGTTCATCGCCCGGTAGCGTGTCGGTCGCCACGCTGCCCGCCGCCTGAACGATCTCGTCGAAATCGCCATCGGCTTCAATACCGATCAACAGCACCGGCTTTTCGTCCGCGCGCTCTTTGATGGAGCAGAGAAACGCGCGCCTGACGGGCTTGAGCGTTTTGAACAACGTCGTCAGAGAATCAATCATCTGCGCGGGCGGCTCGGCCACTTCAGACAGCAGCAGCGTTTCGCCCCCTTCCAGCACTTCCTGCGTGCTGAGCGGGTTGCCCTCTTCGCCAATCAGGTGGCTGATTTCACGCGGCGTAAACTCTTTCCCGGTCGGCAACTTGGCGTTGAGGAACAGCGTCTGGCCGAGCGTCATTTCAAACAGGGTACGCACCGGCATCACCACGAACGCCTGTTCGTCTTCAACCGCTTCCTGCAGCGCTTCCAGCGAGGTGAAGAACGGGATCACCGACGTGCCGTCGTCTTTCTCCCAGTGCAGCAGATCCAGCGCGCTGTCTTCCACGACCTGCTCACCTTCCGCGGCGGTACCTGGTACCCAGACGGTGGACTCCAGCAGCGTGCGGAAAAATGCCGGACGGTGGGCGGGCTCGGTCGCCGCCTGTTCCAGCAGAGTCTCTAATTCGTTTTTGGTATCTGACATAGTTTGGCTACTTCAAAAAACGCCGGGTGGCGCTTCGCTTACCCGGCCTACAAAACCGTAGGTCCGTGCAAGCGCAGCGCCGCCGGGCAATATGATGACTCCGAAGGCGCGCGTAAGCGTAGCGCCACCCGGCTAAAAAGATTACTCAGCCGTCAGCAGGTTCGCTACGGTACGCACGCCCAGACCGGTCGCGCCCGCGGACCACTGCTCAACCGCCGCTTTGCGGTACGTTGCGGAGCAGTCAATGTGCAACCAGCCTTCATGGTAGTTCTCAACAAAGTGAGACAGGAAGCCTGCTGCGGTGCTTGCCCCCGCCGGGTACGCCGCGCTGGCGGTATTGTTCAGTTCGGCAAAGTTGGACGGCAGCTGGCTACGGTGGAACTCGGCCAGCGGCAGACGCCAGAACGGTTCGTTTTCCGCCGTAGCGCTGGCCAGCAGGCGTGCGGCCAGCTTGTCGTCAAAGCTGAACAGCGCGTGATAGTCGTTACCCAGCGCGGTTTTCGCCGCACCGGTCAGAGTCGCCATGTCGATGATCAGCTCAGGCTTCTGGGCAGACGCGTCGATCAGGCCATCGGCCAGCACCAGACGGCCTTCGGCGTCAGTGTTCATCACCTCAACGTTTTTGCCGTTACGGTAGCGAATGATGTCGCCCAGCTTGAAGGCGTTACCGCTGACCATGTTGTCCGCGCAGCACAGGTACAGCTTCACGCGCTTTTTCAGACCGCGGGTGATGGCAAACGCCAGCGCACCGGTGATGGTGGCCGCGCCGCCCATGTCGGACTTCATGGAGTCCATGAACGCGCTCTGCTTCAGGCTGTAGCCGCCGGTGTCGAAGGTGATACCTTTACCTACCAGGCAGGCAAAGACAGAGGCGTCTTTATCGCCGGTTGGGTTGTAGTCCAGCGCCAGCAGCACCGGTGGACGCTCAGAACCACGGCCCACGGTGTGGATACCCATGTAGTTCTGCTCGCGCAGGTCTTCACCCTTGGTGATGCGGTAGGACATCTTGTCGCCCGCCACGCCGCACAGCAGGTCAACGGCGCGCTGCGCCAGCTGCTCAGGGCCTAACTCTTCCGCCGGAGCGTTAATGGTGTCGCGTACCCAGTCGATGATTTGCAGACGGCTTTCCAGCTCTTTCTGACCGGCTTCGTCGAGGTTCGCCCACTCAATTTTGCGGGTGCCTTTCGGCCCTTTGTAACCCGCCCAGAACGCCCAGCTGCGGTCGGTGTCCCAGCCTTCGCCTTCCAGCGAGACATGCTTAATGCCCAGACCGTCAATTTTACGCGCGGCGCGCTGGATCAGGCCCAAATCATCGTTGCCCGTCAGGTGCAGGGTAATACCGTCGTTGTTGATGCTGTAGCTGGCTTTCTCGCCCCAGCGCGCGTCAGCGGGCTGCGTAGAGAGCGTAATCTTCATCGCTTCGGTCATTTTATTTTTCCTTATTAGCAACTAGCAAACGGGCCGCCTGAAGGCAGCCCGTTTTGTTATTTATTCTGCTTCATCTAACCAGACTAACAGAATCGCCTCCAGAATTTTTTCATTGGATGCGTTTGGATCGTCGTCGAAATCTTCCAGATCGCAGATCCACTGATGCATATCGGTGAATCGTACGGTCTTCGGATCGAGATCCGGGTTCGCGTCGTAGAGCGCTTCGCCGATTTCACGGCTGTCTGTCCACTTCAGTCCCATATTAATGCTCGCGTGCGTGGTTGATGGTGTAGCGTGGGAACTCCACGACCAGATCTTCATCGGTCACCGCAGCCTGGCAGCTTAAGCGGCTGTCTGGCTCCAGACCCCATGCTTTATCCAGCATGTCGTCTTCGTCTTCGGTGCTCTCGGCGAGAGAGTCAAAACCTTCACGCACGATGCAGTGGCAGGTGGTGCAGGCACAGGATTTTTCACAGGCGTGTTCCACTTCGATACCTGCACGCAGGGCAACATCGAGAATGGTTTCACCGGTCTTCGCTTCCAGAACAGCGCCATCCGGACAGAGGTCCGCATGAGGCAAAATTACAATCTTTGGCATATTAAACCTCGTCCACGGACTGGCCTTTCAGCGCGACGCGGACAGATTTGTCCATGCGGCGAGCAGCAAAGTCCTGGGTTTGTTTATCAACGTTTTTAATGGCTTCTTCTATTGCGTCAGCGTCATTACCTTCGGCCACGGCGCTTAAGCGCGCGGCAGCGTCGTCAATCACCTGACGCTCAGCGGCGCTTAACAGCGCGGCGTCGGCAGCGAGCGCGCCGTTCAGGCTCTCCAGCACGCGTGCGGCTTCCACTTTTTGTTCCGCCAGCATACGCGCCTTCACATCCTGCTCGGCGTAGCTCATTGAGTCCTGAATCATAGAGGCGATTTCGCCATCGGTCAGGCCGTAGGACGGCTTCACCTGAATGGACGATTCCACGCCGGTGGATTTTTCCATCGCCGTGACGCTCAGCAGGCCGTCGGCATCCACCTGGAAGGTGACGCGAATATGCGCCCCGCCCGCAGGCATCGCCGGAATTCCGCGCAGCGCAAAGCGCGCCAGAGAACGGCAGTCCTGCACCAGCTCGCGTTCGCCCTGCATCACGTGGATGGACATCGCGGTCTGGCCGTCTTTAAAGGTGGTGAACTCCTGCGCGCGCGCCACCGGAATGGTAGTGTTACGCGGGATCACTTTCTCCACCAGGCCGCCCATGGTTTCTAAGCCCAGCGACAGCGGGATGACGTCCAGCAGCAGCATTTCGCTGTCCGGCTTGTTGCCGACCAGAATATCGGCCTGGATCGCGGCACCTACGGCAACCACTTTGTCCGGGTCGATGGAGGTCAGCGGCGTGCGGCCAAAGAATTCGCCCACGCGCTCGCGCACCAGCGGCACGCGGGTCGAACCGCCCACCATGACCACTTCCAGCACCTCGTTCGCCTCAACGCCCGCATCTTTCAATGCGCGACGGCAAGCCAGCAGGGTGCGTTTAACCAGCGGGGCAATCAGATCGCTGAACTGATCGCGGGTGATATCACCCTGCCAGCCCGCAACATTGACGGTAACCGTCTGCGCATCGCTCAGGGCGATTTTGGCGTCGATGGCCGCATCCAGCAGTTCACGCTGTACGCGCGCATCGCTGCGATCGCTGATGCCCGCCTGCTCGCGGATGTAGTCCGCCAGCAGATGGTCGAAGTCATCACCTCCCAGCGCGGAATCCCCGCCGGTCGCCAGCACTTCAAATACCCCGCGGCTCAGGCGAAGGATAGAGATATCAAATGTCCCGCCGCCGAGATCGTAAACCGCGATCACCCCTTCCTGACCGGAATCGAGGCCGTAGGCAATCGCCGCCGCCGTCGGTTCGTTCAGCAGACGCAGCACGTGCAGGCCCGCCAGACGCGCGGCGTCTTTGGTGCCCTGACGCTGTGCATCATCAAAGTAGGCAGGAACGGTGATCACCACGCCGTCCAGATCGCCGCCGAGCGTGGCCGTGGCACGCTCCGCCAGCGCTTTGAGGATGTCAGCAGAAACACGAATCGGGTTCAGCAGACCGGCCGCGGTCGCAATCATCGGCAGGCCGTTTTCACTGGCCTGCAGCTGATACGGCAGATGCGGGTAGCGGGTCTGAATATCGGCCAGCGAGCGGCCCATCATGCGCTTGACGGAGCTGATGGTATTCGCCGGATCGCGCGCGGCGTTAGCGCGGGCGTCATAGCCTACCGCGTGACCCTGCTGCTGGTAGTGGACCACGGAAGGCAGCAGATGGCGCCCCTGCTCATCAGCCAGCGTTTCCGCCTGGCCGCTGCGCACGGTCGCCACGAGGGAATTGGTGGTGCCCAGATCAATACCCACCGCCAGACGACGCTGGTGCGGTGCGGCACTTAAGCCAGGCTCACTAATTTGTAATAAGGCCATAATTGCTTCCGAAATTAAAAATCGAGCAGCTTTTCTTCGAGTTGTTCAGCACTGCTTCGCAGTTTATCGAGAAAACGGAGTTTGCGCACAGTGTCTGCCGCCACGTCCCAGGTCTCGTTGTTCAGTTGCTCCACCATCTGCTGATGGCGGGTATCGAACATGCCCTTCACGCGCGTGATGAAGCTTTCCAGACGCGCTTCGTCTTTGGCCTGTTCAATCTCATCCAGCTCTTCGCGCAGCTCCAGCTGCTCCATCAGAAACGCCGTGTCGCGCACGGTGTGCTGTTCGCTCGCCAGATCAAAACCGTGGAGCGAGAGCAGATACTCAGCGCGCGCCAGCGGATGGCGCAACGTCTGCCAGGCCTGGTTGATGGTCGCGGATTGCGACACCGCAGCCAGCTGCTCTGCCTGAGTACCGCTCGCGAATTTGTCCGGATGGTACTGACGCTGCAGATCCTGAAAACGGATCGTCAGCGCCTGGAGATCGATCGGGTATTGAGCGGGTAGTCCGAAGAGAGTGAAGTAATCCATAACAATCTCAGGGGTAGCCTGTTAGAACAAACCCCACGCGTAGCGGGTAACGCCACGGTGGGGTTTCGGATGACGCGCGGTTAAACGTGGAAGCTTTCGCCGCAACCACACTCGTCTTTGACGTTCGGGTTCGTAAATTTGAACCCTTCGTTCAGGCCTTCTTTGACGAAGTCCAGCTGAGTGCCGTTGAGGAATTGCAGGCTTTTGCCATCGACCACCACCTTCACGCCCTTGTCTTCAAACACGATGTCGTCAGACGCCGGCTCGTCAACAAACTCCAGTACGTAAGCCATACCAGAACAGCCGGAGGTACGTACGCCCAGTCGCAGGCCAAAGCCTTTACCACGGTTCGCCAGAAAAGAGCTTACTCGCGCGGCAGCGCTGTCGCTAAGGGTAATCGACATACTCAAACCTCAATTATTTTGCTTCACGTTTGCTTTTGTAATCCGCAATGGCGGCTTTGATCGCGTCTTCTGCCAGAATTGAGCAGTGAATTTTCACCGGTGGCAGTTCGAGTTCTTCAGCAATATCCGTGTTCTTGATTGCCTGTGCTTCGTCCAGAGACTTGCCCTTCACCCATTCGGTGACGAGGGAGCTGGACGCGATAGCAGAACCGCAGCCGTAGGTCTTGAAGCGCGCGTCTTCAATGATACCTTCATTGTTGACTTTAATCTGCAACTTCATTACGTCGCCACACGCTGGCGCACCGACCATGCCGCTACCAACAGATTCGTCGCTGTTGTCAAAAGAGCCAACGTTGCGCGGGTTTTCGTAATGATCGATGACTTTTTCGCTGTATGCCATGATTGAATTCTCCTTATGTACCGATTAGTGATGTGACCATTCAATGCTGTTCAGATCCACGCCCTGCTTGAACATTTCCCACAGTGGAGAAAGGTCGCGCAGACGGCCAATAGAGTTGCGAACCAGCTTGATGGTGTAGTCAATCTCTTCTTCGGTAGTGAAACGACCTAAAGAGAAACGGATAGAGCTGTGTGCCAGCTCGTCAGTCATACCCAGCGCGCGCAGCACGTAGGATGGCTCAAGGCTTGCAGACGTACAGGCAGAACCGGAAGAAACCGCCAGGTCTTTCAGCGCCATGATCAACGACTCGCCTTCAACATAGTTGAAGCTGACGTTGAGGATGTTCGGTGCGCCCTGCTCGAGATCGCCGTTCAGATACACTTCTTCCATATCTTTCACGCCGTCCCACAGACGGTTACGCAGCGTGCGCAGGCGTGCCATCTCGGTTTCCATCTCTTCTTTTGCAATGCGGTAGGCTTCGCCCATGCCCACGATCTGGTGAACAGGCAGCGTACCGGAACGCATGCCGCGCTCGTGACCACCGCCGTGCATCTGTGCTTCGATGCGGATACGCGGTTTACGACGAACGTACAGCGCGCCGATGCCTTTCGGGCCATAGATTTTGTGGCCGGAGAAGGACATCAGGTCAACTTTCAGCTGGCTCAGGTCGATAGGCAGTTTGCCCACGCTCTGGGTCGCGTCCACGTGGTAGATGATACCGCGCGCGCGGCACATTTCGCCGATGGTCGCGATGTCTTGTACCACGCCGATTTCGTTGTTGACGTGCATGATGGAGACCAGAATGGTGTCATCACGCATGGCCGCTTCGAGCTCTTTCAGATCGATAATGCCGTTGCTCTGTGGCGCCAGATAGGTGACTTCGTACCCTTCACGCTCCAGCTGGCGGCAGGTGTCCAGCACGGCTTTGTGTTCGGTTTTGCTGGTGATAATGTGCTTGCCTTTTTTCTGATAAAAGTTGGCTGCACCTTTGATCGCCAGGTTGTCGGATTCGGTCGCACCGGAGGTGAAAACAATCTCACGCGGGTCGGCACCCACCAGGTCAGCAATCTGATTACGGGCGATATCAACCGCCTCTTCAGCATGCCAGCCAAAACGGTGTGAACGGGAAGCTGGGTTACCAAAGTTTCCGTCCAGGGTCAGACACTGCATCATTTTCTCGGCAACACGCGGGTCCACCGGCGTGGTTGCGGAGTAATCGAGATAAATCGGTAATTTCATTGCTCTTTAAACTCCGTACATCGCTTCAATGCAAGGAATCAGGCAACCGGCTGGATGTACGACCGAGTACACGGGGCGAGTCTACGCCCCGGCCTGATTCTGAAATACTTATCGTTTTATTACGCGCGTAATTTGACGTCGATAGCGTCCTGCGCGCGGGTGCTGCGTTGGGAATCATGGCTGTGCTGACGGCCCGAAACATCCAGAACTTCCTGGTTATTCACCAGCTCCCCGAGGGTGATGTTGTTCAGGAAGCCGGTCAGACGGTCGCTCAGATCGCGCCACAGCGCGTGGGTCAGGCATTTATCGCCGCCCTGGCAGCCGCCTTTACCCTGGCAACGGGTCGCGTCAACGGATTCGTCAACGGCGCTGATCACTTCGCCAACTGCAATACTGCCCGCGTCTTTACCCAGCAGATAACCGCCGCCTGGGCCACGAACGCTGGAAACCAGTCCATTTTTACGCAGTCTGGAGAACAGCTGTTCCAGATAAGAGAGGGAGATCCCTTGTCGTTCAGAAATATCAGCCAACGGAACCGGGCCCGCTTCGGAGTTGAGCGCAACGTCCAGCATCGCGGTCACGGCATAACGCCCTTTAGATGTCAGTCTCATGTCTTACTTAACCTCAAACTCGCCCCTGCCCGGGGTTTTTTATTGTAAAATGGGGTATTGCATAGCAGGGCCAAGTCTGACATTCCTGACTAAAATGGTCAACTATTTACTTGACTGTTTTAGTCAGGTATTTAACCTTCTGTGCCGTTTTTTGTCGGGTGGCGCTTCGCTTACCCGACCAGCGGTTTTGTAGGCCGGATAAGCGAAGCGCCACCCGGCGAACAGACGACACTACTCTTTATTTTTCTGCTCAATCGACGCCAGGATCCCGCGCAGGATGTTCAGCTCCTGGCTTTCCGGACGCGCGCGGGTGAACAGACGGCGCAGCTTGTTCATCACCTGACCCGGGTGGCCTTCGCGGATAAAGCCGGTCGAGAGCAGCGTCTGCTCCAGGTGACCGTAGAAACGCTCAAGGTCGTCCACCAGCGGGTAAGCCGTCTCTTCTTTAGGCTCAACCTCTTTTTCCTGCGTTGCCAGCCACGCCATACGCACTTCATAGGCGATAACCTGCACCGCCATCGCCAGGTTCAGCGAGCTGTACTCCGGGTTTGCCGCAATCGCCACGTGATAATGACACTTCTGCAGCTCGTCGTTGGTCAGGCCAACGCGCTCGCGGCCGAACACCAGCGCAACCGGTGCTTGTTCAGCCTCAGAGACACTTTTCAGGCCGCATTCACGCGGATCGAGCATTGGCCACGGCAGCGTGCGCGAACGCGCGCTGGTACCGACAACGAGGCTGCAGCCGGCCAGCGCTTCGTCAAGGGTATCGACGATCTGGGCGTTGCCGATCACGTCGCTGGCTCCGGCCGCCAGGGCGATGGCCTGCGAGTCTGGCTTCACCAGCGGGTTAACCAGCCACAGGTTCGTTAAGCCCATGGTTTTCATAGCGCGGGCAACGGAGCCCATGTTGCCGGTGTGCGATGTTTCGACCAGCACGATTCGAATGTTTTGCAGCATAATTTTTAATGTCTGGATTCAGTGTCTGAAGAATATTCGGGCATATTATCATAAACGGGAGACATAATCCGATCCCGCTGCTATACTCTGCGCCGATTTTCCTGTTCTTTAACATCCAGTGAGAGAGACCGATGCATCCGATGCTGACCATCGCCGTGCGCGCAGCGCGCAAGGCGGGTAATGTAATTGCCAAACACTACGAAACGCCAGACTCCGTAGAAACCAGCCAGAAAGGCAGCAATGATTTCGTGACGAACGTCGATAAAGCCGCAGAAGCGATTATTATCGAAACGATCCGCAAATCTTACCCACAGCACACCATCATCACCGAAGAAAGCGGTGAACATGAAGGTACCGATCAGGATGTTCAATGGGTTATCGATCCACTGGATGGCACCACCAACTTCGTCAAACGCCTGCCACACTTCTCTGTGTCTATCGCCGTACGCATTAAAGGCCGTACTGAAGTCGCCGTTGTGTACGATCCAATGCGTAACGAACTGTTCACCGCGACCCGCGGTCAGGGCGCACAGCTGAACGGCTACCGTCTGCGCTGCAGCAACGCACGCGATCTGGACGGCACCATCCTGGCGACCGGTTTCCCGTTCAAGGCGAAACAGCACGCGACCACCTATATGAATATCCTCGGCAAACTGTTCACCGAATGCGCCGACTTCCGTCGCACCGGTTCTGCTGCGCTGGATCTGGCCTACGTTGCCACCGGCCGCGTTGACGGTTACTTCGAACTCTCACTGAAGCCATGGGATTTTGCAGCGGGCGAGCTGATCGCGCGTGAAGCAGGCGCCATTGTTTGCGACTTCACCGGCGGCCATAACTATATGTCTACCGGCAACATTGTTGCGGGTAACCCACGCGTTGTTAAAGCCATGCTGGCCAACATGCGTGATGAACTGAGCGATGCGCTGAAGCGTTAATCCAGTTTGTTAAGCCCGGTGGCGCTACGCTTACCGGGCCTACAAAATCCCTCAGTACGCTAGAAAGGCCGCAATCCCCTTCCCACCGGCACCGCGCTCATCCACATCGTCACCGCCGCCACCAGCAGAATCACTCCCCCCGCCAGCGCAAGCGTTGTCCACCCTATCTGTCGCCACAGCACCGGCGTTTTACTGCCGCTGAGTTTGACCGCCAGCTGACGGAAGCTGTGAACCAGCAGCGCTAAAGACGAAATGGTGAGAGAGGTTCCAGCCGCCATCGACAGCGCGGACAGCATGCCCCAGCCGAACACGCCGATGACCTTACTGAACAGCAGCACCATAATGGCACCCGAGCACGGGCGCATCCCCATCGAGAGAATAATCATCAGCCGGGCGCGCCAGTCGTCGCCGTTCTGTAATTGTTCCTGCGTGGGCAGATGCTGATGACCGCAGCCGCAGTGTTCATCATGAACGTGGTGCGGCGTAAAGGATTTGAACGTGGGCTTTTTCAGCAGCGCGCGCAGTTTTTTCAGCGCCCGCCAGCAGAGGATCAGCCCCAGCACGCCCACCAGCGCATAGCTGCCCTTCTCCAGCCAGAAGCTGCTCATGTGCAGCTGGCGCGCCGGAAGCTGTAACAGCGAAAGCACCACCACGACCAGCGCAATCGCCACGCCGCCCTGAAGCAGCGAAGAGGCCAGCGTCAGGCCGATGCTCGATTTCAGCTTAGACGGATGGGTGGCAAGCCAGGTGGTGATGACGACTTTGCCGTGCCCCGGCCCCAGCGCGTGCAGAACGCCATAGACAAAACTGAACGCCAGCAGCGAGCCGCCCGCTTTGGCCGGGTTCTCGGCCACCGCCTTCAGCAGTCCGCTCATCTGCTGGTTGACCTCACGCTGCCAGATAATGCTTTTCATCATCACCTGCGGCCAGGCCTGCCACAGCCACAGCGCCCCACAAACCGCGAACAGCAAAAAGAGCGCCAGCGGCCAGAGGTGTAGCCAGCGGCGAGACTTCCGAACTGGAGAGGAGATCACTGACATTGTAACGTCACCTCCTGCGCGAACTGTTTACCCAGCTCCATGTCCTCAGGCGGGGCATCTGCTTTATCCAGCGAGATCGCAAAGTTCAGCGTCTCTTCGCTGGGTTTCGGGGTGTGTACGCCAATTTTGCAGCTTTTTTGCAGCGCGTCCGGCAGCCGTACGTCGCTGTCTTTGTCATAGCGCATGTCGACATAGTAGGTAGGGTCAAAAGTGGAAAAGCGGTACGTTTGCCCGGCCAGCGGCTGAGGATGCGCCAGCGGAAGCACGAACGTCAGCACCGCCTGATGCCCGTCACGCATCATCCCGTATTCCGTTGGACGGTTCTGAAATTTGACCTTTTGTCCGTTATGCCAGAATTCGGTGAAGTAGTGCTGGCCGAGCACGTTGGCCATTACTTCCGCCGCCAGCTTTTTCCAGATGTCGTCGCCGGGCTTCGCGTTTCCCGCATCATAGAGCAGGTCAGCCGAGGTGATTTCGTCCATCGTCCAGCGCATTTTCAGGCCGCTCAGCTGCGTGCCGTCGGTGACCAGCTCGGTCTGGAGGCCAATAAAACTGTGAGGGTGGGCGCTGGCGGTGAAGGTGATAACCGCCAAAAATAACGCCATCGCACTTTGTTTAACTGTTTGCATCAATTCCTCACGTCAAAAATTCTGTGATGTTCCCCTGCAATCCTGAGTGAAAGGCCTGCCGGCGCGCTTTTCAGCGCTCATCCTTTAGCTATTCTTATCAAACATTCACACTGGATACCCGACAGATGATGACGACGCTTGAAATTCCATCTGTGCTTTCCAGTTCGCAGCGCCGCTGCCAGGTGCTTTTGATGCTTTACCTGCCCGATGCTGCCGTCACCGCACAGAGCATAATCGCTGCCAACGGCGTGGACGACGCGATGGCACGGCAAGATATAGCCGAGACGCGCGATGAAATCCAGCGCTATCACCGGCTGGATATCGTCACGCACCACGACGGCTGCTACCGGATTGAAGGCACAGCCCTGAATCAGCGTTTATGCCTGCTGCACTGGCTGCGCCGGGCGCTGCGGCTTTGTCCGCAGTTTGTCTCGCACCAGTTTACCCCCGCATTAAAAACCGCGCTTAAACAACTCGGCATCGCGCGCCCGCTTTACGACGATGCGAACCTGCGGGCGCTGATCGGCTTCTGCTCACGCAAGCTGCAGCGCCAGTTTGAATGCCGCGATGTGCAGTTTTTACAGCTCTATCTGCAATATTGTCTTATTCAGCACCAGCTCGGGAATACGCCGCAGTTTTCGCATGCCCAGCGCAGCTGGACCCAGTCGCGGGGAGAGTATTTTACGGCGCAGGAGATTGTCCGCCACTGGAAGCGGCGCGTGCCACAGGGCGCGCACGTGGATGAACAGCTGTTTCTGGCGCTGCTGTTTATGATGCTCCGCACGCCCGATCCGGTGCTCGATAAGCACCAGCAGGATCAGCGTCTACGCCGGGCCATCGTGCGCATGGTGGCCCGTTTTCGCTCGCAGACCGGAATGAACTTCAGCGATGAGCAGGGGCTGACCGATCAGCTGTATATCCATCTGGCTCAGGCGCTGGACCGTTCGCTGTTTGAGATCGGCATCGACAACAGCCTGCCGGAGGAGATCCATCGCCTTTATCCCCGGCTGTTACGCACCACGAAAGAGGCGCTGTTTGAGCTGGAGGCAGAATTCGGGCTGCGTTTTTCCGACGAAGAGATGAGCCTGGTGGCGGTAATTTTCGGTGCCTGGCTGATGCAGGAGACCGATCTGCATGAAAAACAGGTGATCCTGCTGACGGGAGACGATAAAGCCAGTGAGGAGCAGATCGAACAGCAGCTTCGCGAGCTGACGCTGCTGCCGCTCAACATACGCTACCTGACGCTGCAGGCCTTTCAGAAAGAGGGGGCGCCGCGCGAAGCCGCGCTGGTTATCACCCCCTACCCGACGGCCCTGCCGCTGTTCTCGCCGCCGCTGATCCATGCCGTTGAGACACTGAACGCGCAGCAGCAAGAACATATTCGCGCCATGCTGGAATCATAGCGACGCGCGGGCGGCCACTTTAGGTCGAACAACAATGGCGGGCAAGGCAACGAGCGCCATCACCCAGAAGACGCCGTGCCCCAGATGCTGATAGAGGAACCCCGCAAACACCGTCATGATCGCGATACTGCCCCCCATTGCCACTGCCGAATAGACGGCCTGCAGGCGAATCACGTCCCCGCCCTCGCGCGCAGCGATATAGCGCATGGCCGCCAGATGGCACACGGTAAAGGTGCCGCAGTGAAGAATTTGCGCCACAATCAGCCACGGCAGATCGGTCGTCCAGCCCATAATCCCCCAGCGCGCCACGCCGCACACGGCGGAAAGCAGCAGCAGGTCACGCGCGCCAAAGCGACGGAACAGTTTTTTGCTCAGGGCAAAGATAATGACTTCGGCCACCACGCCCAGCGACCACAGATAGCCCACGGCGGAAGCGGAATATCCTGCCCCCTGCCAGTAGATGGCGCTGAAACCGTAGTACGCCGCATGTGCCCCCTGAAGGAGGCATACGCACGCCAGAAAACGCCAGCTCTGTGCGACCAGACTCCGCCAGGCGGGCCAGCCTGCGCTCTCCTGATGGCGGCTTTCCCCCTGCGGCATCACCGACGGTCGCAGCAACATACCCAGCAGCATTGAGGCAATACCGATGCTCAGCAGGGCAAGAATGGCGCGGTAATCGTAAAGGCTGACCAGTTTGCCCACCAGCGCCGAGCCAATCACAAAGGCGATAGAGCCCCACAGGCGCACGCGACCGTAGTCCATGGTGATCTGTTTCTGCCAGGTGTTCGCCAGGGCATCCGTCAGCGGCACCAGCGGTGAGAAGAACAGGTTAAAGCCGACCATCACCACCATCAGCCAGGCAAACTGGTGGCTGACCCAGAAACAGGCCACAAAGACCAGGGTCAGCAGAGCCAGAATGCGTACAGCCTTGATCAGTAAGGAGGGATCGCTGACGCGCGGGGCGATCAGCAGGCTGCCGAGGAAACGCGCCACCAGCCCGGCCCCCAGCAGGACGCCGATGGTCTCGGGCGTGAGGCCGATACCCTTAAGCCAGACGCTCCAGAAAGGCAGAAAAATGCCGTAGCTAAAGAAATAGGTGAAATAACTGAGCGCCAGCCAGCGCGTGGAATGCAAGACCATGAATCCCTCCCGAAATCGAGGCCATAGTCTGGCGAGAATATAAAAATTAAGCAAGTAGATAGCCTGCTATAAATTAACGAAAAATTAACATCTTGTGCAGTCGTCTGGCTTATGGCAGGGAATGAAAATGTGTATTACGTTTAAATTACTCCACTTGCAGAGGTATTTCTGCCATGAACTCACTACGTTATCTCGATTTTGGTCAGTCGCGTCATCTGCTGCTGCTCATTGGCCGCATCGCGCTTGTCGTGCTGTTTATTATCTTTGGTTACCCGAAACTGACGGGGTTTAGCGGTACCGTACAATATATGACCTCGCTGGGTACGCCGATGCCCATGCTCGCGGCCATTATTGCGGTGGTGATGGAAGTGCCTGCCGCTATTCTGATCGTACTGGGCTTTTTCACCCGTCCTCTCGCGGTTCTCTTTGTCTTCTATACGCTGGGCACGGCGATTATCGGTCACCACTACTGGGATATGACCGGTGATGCAGTCGTACCGAATATGATTAACTTCTACAAAAACGTCAGTATTGCTGGCGCCTTTATTTTGCTGGCGATTGTGGGGCCAGGCGCCATCTCCCTTGACCGGCGTTAAGCCATAAAAAAAGGCCGCATGCGCGGCCTTTTTTATTTCTGCAGGGCAGAGGAATTATGCGTATACCGGGAAGCGCGCGCAGATATCCAGAACTTTACCCTTAACGCGCTCGATAACCGCTTCGTCATTGATGTTGTCCAGAACGTCACACATCCAGCCAGCCAGCTCTTTCACTTCCGCTTCTTTGAAGCCGCGGCGAGTCACGGCCGGAGAACCGATACGGATACCGGAGGTCACGAACGGGCTCTTCGGATCGTTTGGCACGCTGTTTTTGTTCACGGTGATGTTGGCGCGGCCCAGGGCAGCGTCAGCTTCTTTACCGGTCAGGTTCTTATCAACCAGATCCAGCAGGAACAGGTGGTTTTCAGTCCCGCCGGATACCACTTTGTAGCCACGGTTCAGGAACACTTCCACCATCGCTTTGGCGTTCTTAGCAACCTGCTGCTGGTAAACCTTGAACTCTGGCTCCATCGCTTCTTTCAGCGCGACCGCTTTTGCCGCGATAACGTGCATCAGCGGGCCGCCCTGCGCGCTTGGGAACACCGCGGAGTTCAGTTTTTTGTACAGCTCTTCGTCACCGCCCTTCGCCAGGATCAGGCCACCGCGTGGACCCGCCAGGGTTTTGTGGGTGGTGGTGGTCACAACGTGCGCATGCGGAACCGGGTTAGGGTAAACGCCAGCGGCAATCAGACCGGCAACGTGCGCCATGTCGACGAACAGGTACGCACCGATGCTGTCAGCGATTTCACGCATTTTTGCCCAGTCAACGATACCGGAGTAAGCAGAGAAGCCACCGATGATCATCTTCGGCTTGTGCTCTTTAGCCTGCTTCGCCATGTCTTCGTAGTCAATTTTACCGGACTCATCAATACCGTAAGGGATGATGTTGTACAGTTTGCCGGAGAAGTTAACCGGGGAGCCGTGAGTCAGGTGGCCGCCCTGCGCCAGGTTCATACCCAGAACGGTATCGCCCGGCTGCAGCAGCGCGGTGTAGACCGCGAAGTTAGCCTGGGAGCCAGAGTGCGGCTGGACGTTTGCATAGTCAGCGCCAAAAAGTTCTTTCGCACGATCGATAGCCAACTGCTCAACGATATCAACGTACTCGCAACCGCCGTAATAGCGTTTGCCCGGGTAACCTTCAGCGTATTTGTTGGTCAGCTGAGAACCCTGCGCCTGCATCACGCGCGGGCTGGTGTAGTTCTCGGAGGCGATCAGTTCGATGTGCTCTTCCTGACGTACTTTTTCCTGCTCCATAGCCTGCCACAGTTCGGCATCATAATCGGCAATGTTCATTTCACGCTTTAACATCCGCATCTCCTGACTCAGCTAACAAGTAAATTTTGGCCTGAAAAGGCAGTCCTGTTGGACGACGGGCAACAGTATAACTGATTAGTTCTGTGATAACAGGTCTTGACAAACGATTTTACGCAAACGTTTTCCTACCCGCCACGCAAGGGTTTGAGGAATAAAGCGCTCGCCCTTTCCAGCGGATTTCTTTTCAGGTTTGTGATGCATATTTTTCATCTTGCAAAGAACCATTTACAACGCAGGGGTATTTTTTATAAGATGCATTTAAAATACATCATTTAAATAACATCAGAAGGACGCGCTCATGCTCGACGCTCAAACCATCGCTACCGTAAAAGCCACTATTCCCCTGCTGGTGGAAACCGGCCCTAAACTCACCGCCCATTTCTACGATCGCATGTTCACGCACAACCCGGAGCTCAAAGAGATTTTCAACATGAGCAACCAGCGTAACGGCGATCAGCGTGAAGCGCTGTTCAACGCCATCGCGGCTTACGCCAGCAATATTGAAAACCTGGCTACGCTGCTGCCCGCGGTGGAAAAAATCGCGCAGAAACATACCAGCTTCCAGATCCAACCCGAGCAGTACAACATCGTCGGCACTCACCTGCTGGCGACGCTGGACGAAATGTTCAGCCCGGGTCAGGAGGTGCTGGACGCGTGGGGTAAAGCCTACGGGGTGCTGGCAAACGTGTTTATCAACCGTGAAGCACAGATTTACAGCGAAAACGCCAGCAAGAACGGCGGCTGGGAAGGCACCCGCGCATTCCGCATCGTTGAGAAAACGCCGCGCAGCGCGTTAATCACCAGCTTCGAGTTTGAGCCGGTGGACGGTAAACCGGTGGCCGATTACCAGCCAGGACAGTATCTGGGCGTGTGGCTGAAGCCTGAAGGTTTCCCGCATCAGGAGATCCGCCAGTATTCTCTTACCCGCAAGCCAAACGGCAAAGCCTACCGCATTGCGGTGAAGCGTGAGGACGGCGGTCAGGTTTCCAACTGGCTGCACAACGAAGCTAACGTGGGCGACGTGGTCAATCTGGCCGCGCCAGCGGGCGACTTCTTCATGGCCGTTGAAGCAAATACCCCGGTCACGCTGATCTCTGCGGGTGTCGGCCAGACGCCAATGCTGGCGATGCTCGATACGCTGGCAAAATCACACCACGGTGCGCAGGTTAACTGGTTCCATGCCGCCGAAAACGGCGACGTGCACGCCTTTGCGGATGAGGTGAAAACGCTCGGAGCCTCCCTGCCGCGTTTCACCGCGCATACCTGGTATCGTCTGCCGACGGAAGCGGATCGCGCTGCCGCGCAATTTGACAGCGAAGGGTTGATGGATTTACGCCAGCATGAAGGTGCGTTCAGTGCACCGGAGATGCAGTTCTACGTCTGTGGACCGGTGGCGTTTATGCAGTATGCCGCGAAGCAGCTGGTTGAGCTGGGCGTGAACAAAGACAACATTCATTACGAATGTTTCGGGCCGCATAAGGTGCTGTAATGCAAAAAGCCCCTCGTTTGAGGGGCTTTTTTTCGTCGGGTGGCGGCTGCGCCTTACCCGGCCTGGAAAATGTTTAAATCGCGGCGTCGTCTTCTTCGCCGGTACGGATACGGATCACGCGCGCCACGTCAAAGACGAAGATTTTACCATCGCCAATCTTGCCGGTCTGCGCCGTGCGGATAATGGTGTCCACACAGGTATCGACGATATCGTCGCTGACCACGATTTCAATTTTCACTTTCGGCAGAAAGTCCACCATGTACTCTGCGCCACGGTATAGCTCGGTGTGGCCTTTCTGACGACCAAAACCTTTCACTTCCGTCACGGTCATCCCGGTGATGCCGACTTCCGCCAGCGCTTCACGCACATCATCCAGTTTGAAAGGTTTAATAATCGCATCAATCTTTTTCATGGTGGGTCCTTAAACTCTTGCCTGTAAGCTGCTTCGTAATCGGTTGCTCACAGTACCATACGGCATTACTCTTTAAAATCGTTTGCTTCCAGCTCATGGCGTGACAGCAGTTTATAAAACTCGGTGCGGTTGCGTCCGGCCATGCGCGCCGCGTGGGTCACGTTGCCTTTGGTGATCTGCAATAGCTTGCGCAGATAGTTCAGCTCGAACTGGTTACGCGCTTCGGCAAACGTCGGCAACGCCGTGTTTTCCCCTTCCAGCGCCTGCTCCACCAGCGCGTCGCTGATGACCGGTGAGGAGGTCAGCGCCACGCACTGCTCAATCACGTTGACCAGCTGACGGACGTTACCCGGCCAGCTTGCGGCCATCAGCCGCTTCATCGCATCGGTGGAAAACGCGCGCACGAACGGTTTATGGCGATCGGCCGCCTGTCGCAAAAGATGGTTCGCCAGCAGCGGGATGTCTTCCGCACGTTCGGCCAGCGCCGGGATCTTCAGGTTGACCACGTTCAGGCGGTAGTAGAGATCTTCGCGGAACTCGTTGCGGGCCATCACTTTTGGCAGATCGCGGTGGGTAGCGGAGATAATTCGCACGTTAATATCGATATCGCGGTTGCTGCCCAGCGGGCGCACTTTGCGCTCCTGCAGCACGCGCAGCAGCTTGACCTGCAGCGGCGCGGGCATGTCGCCAATTTCGTCCAGGAACAGCGTGCCGCCTTCCGCCGCCTGGAATAGCCCTTCACGGCTGCTTACCGCGCCGGTGAATGCGCCGCGGGCATGACCAAACAGTTCGGATTCAAGCAGCTGCTCCGGGAGCGCGCCACAGTTAATCGCAATAAAGGCGTTCTTGCTGCGCGGGCTGGCGTTATGAATTGCCTGCGCGAGGATCTCTTTCCCGGTTCCGCTCTGGCCGTTGATGAGCACGCTGACGTCCGACTGCGCCACCATCCTCGCCTGTTCCAGCAGGCGCAGCATCACGGGGCTGCGCGTGACGATAGATTCCCGCCAGGCTTCATCCCCCGCCGGAGCGGCATGTTCCAGCGCGCTGTCGATAGCCTTATACAGTGCGTCTTTGTCCACCGGCTTGGTCAGGAAGCTGAACACCCCCTGCTGCGTCGCGGCAACCGCATCCGGGATCGACCCGTGCGCGGTCAGGATAATCACGGGCATACCCGGCTGCTGCTTCTGGATTTCCGCGAACAGCTGCAGGCCGTCCATTTCATCCATCCGCAGGTCGCTTATCACCAGATCGATTTTCTCGCGGCTGAGAATTTTCAGCCCCTCCAGCCCGCTTTCCGCGGTCACGACGCTGTAGCCTTCACTCACCAGACGCATTCCCAGCAGCTTTAACAGCCCGGGATCGTCATCCACCAGTAAGAGATGGGCTGGTTTACGGCTCGTCATGCTTCACATCCTCTTGTTTCGGCGTATCGCTGTCCGGCGCAGCGGATGAACTCCCCGGCTGATATTTACGCGACGAGAGCTGTCTTTCGATATCGGTCAGGTTCTCCAGCTTGCGCGTCGTGGTATCCAGCTGGGTACGTAAATGTTGCTGCTGTTGACGCAGCGTATCCAGCTCGCTGTCGGTTGACTGTTGCAGCTTGCTGTAGCGGGAGCGCTCTTCAGAAAGCTGAAGCTGTAGCGTCTGTCCCTCGCGCCAGAGCTGGTATACCGGGCGGATCTGTACCGGAAGATTGACCACAAACGTGTCCAGTCGGGTCACGTTGGTGCGGCGTTCGACGGGAGTGATTTTCGCATCCGCCAGCAAAATCCCACGCTTGAACGCGTCCTGCCAGGTATCATCATCCAGCATCGCCGCTTTCGCGCGGGCATCAACCGGCGCCAGACGCTGGGCGCAATCTATCCCGCGCAGCCAGAACAGCGGGTTACTTTCGACGTCATGGCCTGAGAGGTTCCAGATGTCGTCACAGCGGGTTGAGAGGAAATCAGCCAGCTGGTTATCGGGCCATTTATCTTCTTGTTTATCGCTAATCGCACTTTGCGGCACATGGGAAACACACCCTGCCAGAAATAAACAGGGCAGGCTCAGGCGAAGCGTGCTGCGGGAAAACACCGCGCGTACGGCGCGGGAAAAGACGTGTGACATACTCACCAGACATAGATTCATTTTATTGATTTTTCCGGCTCAGGGGCAGTTCAATACGGAAGCAAACATCCGAGCGTTCGTCCGTGGCGATGTTAAGCTCACCCTGCATGCGTCGTATGCAGTCCCGGGCGATGCTTAAGCCCAGACCACTGCCTTTCACCGCACCTTTCCGCTGATGACTCCCCTGGAAAAAGGGCTCGAAGATCATGGTTTTTTCGTCATCGGGGATCGGGGTGCCGGTGTTAGCGACGTCTATAAACACCCGGGAACCCTTCGTATAGCTTCGGATATAAATGTTACCGGATTCAGTACCATAGTGCACCGCATTGGAATAAAGATTATCCAGCACGCTCATTAGCAGCATGGGTTCAGCAAGACAGGTCGGCGCATTCAGCTCTACACCGGTATGCATCATTTTAGCTCTTGCTGGCAGGCTATGGGCGGAGATCACCATATCCACCAGCGGTTCAATGTCGACGTTTTCCAGCACGACCGCCCCGTCAGCCAGCTTGCGGTTGTAATCCAGCAGCTGCTCAATCAGCTTCTGCAGATTGCGGCTGCTGTTATCCAGGATCTCGACAATTTCTTGCTGTTCAGGCGTAAGCGGCCCAGCCACTTCGTCCGCCAGCAGCTCCGTCCCTTCGCGCATGCTGGCCAGCGGCGTTTTAAGCTCATGGGAGATATGGCGCAGGAACTGATGACGCTGTGATTCAAGCCACGCCAGGCGCTCGGACAGCCAGATAATACGCTGACCGACGGAACGCAATTCGCGGGGACCTTTAAAAGCGACCGTATCCCCGAGCGATTTCCCCTCCCCCAGGCGGTTGATCATCCGCTGGATACCCTTCACCGGGCCGATGATCATGCGGGTAAAGAGCAGCACCAGCCCGAGGCTCACGAGGAACAGCACCAGCGCCTGCCAGCCGAAGAACTGGCCGCGCTCGGCAATCTCCTGCTGAAGCTGCTGGCCGCGAGAGAAAATTACCGTGCGGGTTGACTGCACCATCTCGGTATTGGCGTTGGCGAAGGCTTCCAGGCGCGCGGCGGCGGCGGCATCGGGTCCACTGTTGTGGCACTGCAGCTGCGCAAGATCGTTCAGATCCTGACGTAACGCCTGATACAGCTTGTCGTCAGGCAATACGCCGGCGTGGGCGTCCAGCATTTCGCTGTAGCGCTTGCGCTGACTCTGGTACACCTTCTCCAGCGTACGATCGTCAAGCACGCAGTACTGACGATAGCTACGCTCCATCTCAAGCGCGGCGTTGGTCATGGCTTCACTGCGTCTGGCGTCAATAAGCGTCGTGCGGTTCGTCAGTGCCGCCTGGGCACTCAACGCGTTCAGGCTTTGCCAGGCCTGCCAGGCAAGGATCAGCAACGGCAGCAGGATCAGCAGGAAGGCCATCATCACGAGCTGTCGCAGGGAACGGGGAAAAACGGGCCAGCGTTTCAACGCATTACTCTCTTAATGGGGATATACGCAGAGCGTAACTGAGTCTGCCCTTCAGATACAACAAAGCCGGGTAAAAACCCGGCTTTGTCATGGAATGAGGCGGTGCCTAACTCGACGTTTCGCCCTGGCCTGATAAAGCATCGCTATGATCAGTAGTTGGACGGCAGGCACCTTTTTGTGCGTCATTCGAAGTTTATGTAGCGCGTCCCGAAGGGGCTGACATAAGAAGGTGAATGAGCCACTGGTTAATATTATGCAACACCCATGCCAAAATGCAAAACAAAATATTAACACATTGAAATATATGATTTTTACTCGTTTAACCGGTTCATTATCGGTTGAATGATTTCCAGCTAAGTGTCGCTGTTCAGCAACACCTTAACGGGAACCTTTCCTGTCACATATAAATCAATAGGTTAAATGTCTCCTTTTGGAGACACTCAAACCAAAGGGTTGTCGCGATTTTGCGACAGAGACAAAAAAGCCCGGTGGCGCTCGCGCCTACCGGGCCTACAGTCAGGATGCTGAAACTTAACCCAGCTGCTTACGGGCGTTGCGGAAGATGCGCATCCACGGGCTGTCCTCGCCCCAGTTTTCCGGGTGCCAGGAGTTGCTCACGGTGCGGAACACGCGTTCCGGATGCGGCATCATGATGGTGGCACGACCGCTTTCGCTGGTCACCGCCGTAATACCGTTGACGGAACCGTTCGGGTTAGCCGGATAGGTTTCTGTTACCTTGCCGAAGTTATCGACAAAGCGCAGCGCTACCAGACCTTTGCTCTCCAGCTGAGCCAGATGCGCAGCATCACGCACCTCTACCTGACCTTCACCGTGGGAAACGGCGATTGGCATCTGTGAACCGACCATACCCTGCAGCAGCAGAGACGGGCTCTGGGTCACTTCCACCAGGCTGAAGCGTGCTTCGAAGCGGTCAGACTGGTTACGCACAAAGCGCGGCCAGGCTTCGCTGCCCGGGATCAGCTCGCGCAGGTTAGACATCATCTGGCAGCCGTTACACACGCCCAGCGCCAGCGTCTGCGGACGGTGGAAGAAGGTTTCGAACTCGTCGCGCACGCGGCTGTTGAACAGAATGGACTTCGCCCAGCCTTCGCCCGCGCCCAGCACGTCGCCGTAGGAGAAGCCGCCGCACGCCACCAGCGCCTGGAAATCTTCCAGACCGGTACGTCCGGCCAGCAGATCGCTCATGTGGACGTCGATAGCGTCAAAGCCCGCGCGGTGGAAGGCAGCCGCCATCTCAACGTGGGAGTTAACGCCCTGCTCGCGCAGCACGGCCACTTTCGGACGCGCGCCGGTCGCAATGTACGGCGCGGCGATGTCTTCGTTGATGTCGAAGGAGAGCTTCACGTTCAGGCCTGGATCCTGATCATTGGCCTTCGCGTTGTGCTCCTGATCGGCACATTCCGGGTTATCACGCAGGCGCTGCATCTGCCAGGTGGTTTCCGCCCACCACATGCGCAGCGTGGTGCGGCTTTCGCTGAACACGGCGTGACCGTCAGCTTCAATGACGAAGCGGTCGCCCTGAACGGCTTTACCCAGATAGTGCACGCAGTCAGCCAGGCCATGCTGCGCCAGAATCGCTTCAACCGCATCGCGATCCGCCGCACGCACCTGAATCACGGCGCCCAGCTCTTCGTTGAACAGCGCCGCCAGACGGTCTTCGCCAAGCGTCGCGATGTTCGCTTCCACGCCACAGTGGCCGGTGAAGGCCATCTCTGCCAGGGTCACCAGCAGGCCGCCGTCGGAACGGTCGTGGTAGGCCAGCAGCTTACGCTGCGCCACCAGCGCCTGAATCGCGTCGTAGAAGCCTTTCAGCTGCGCCACGTCGCGCACGTCGGCTGGCTTATCGCCGAGCTGACGGTAAACCTGCGCCAGCGCGGTAGCGCCCAGCGCGTTGTGGCCTTTACCCAGGTCAATCAGCAGCAGGGCGTTGTCTTCGGTCGCCAGCTGCGGCGTAACGGTGTGACGCACGTCTTCCACGCGGGCAAACGCGGTGATGACCAGCGACAGCGGAGAGGTCATCTCGCGCTGCTCGCTGCCTTCCTGCCAGCGGGTTTTCATCGACATGGAGTCTTTGCCCACCGGAATGGTCAGGCCGAGGGCAGGACACAGCTCCTCGCCCACCGCTTTCACGGCTTCATACAGGCCCGCGTCTTCGCCAGGGTGGCCGGCAGCGGCCATCCAGTTGGCGGAAAGCTTAATACGTTTGATATCGCCAATCTGCGTCGCGGCGATGTTGGTCAGCGCTTCACCGACGGCCAGACGGGCAGAGGCCGCGAAGTCCAGCAGCGCGACCGGGGTGCGTTCACCCAGCGCCATCGCTTCGCCGTAGTAGCTGTCGAGGCTCGCGGTGGTCACGGCGCAGTTCGCCACCGGGATCTGCCACGGGCCGACCATCTGGTCACGGGATACCATACCGGTCACGGTACGGTCGCCGATGGTCACCAGGAAGGTTTTCTCCGCCACAGCTGGCAGGTGCAGCACGCGATTGACGGCTTCAGCCACGGTAATGCCCTGGCGATCCAGCGCTTTGCCCGCCGCTTTACGGGTCTGCACGTCGCGGGTCATCTTCGGCGTTTTACCGAGCAGGACGTCGAGCGGCAGATCGATCGGCTGGTTGTCGAAATGGGTGTCGCTCAGAGTCAGGTGCTGCTCTTCGGTCGCTTCACCGATGACGGCATACGGCGCGCGCTCGCGGCGGCACAGCTCGTCAAACAGCGGCAGCTGATCCGCCGCAACAGCCAGCACGTAGCGCTCCTGGGATTCGTTACACCAGATCTCCAGCGGGCTCATGCCAGGCTCATCGCTCAGGATGTCGCGCAGGTTGAAACGGCCACCGCGGCCGCCGTCGCTCACCAGTTCCGGCATGGCGTTGGACAGACCGCCCGCGCCCACGTCGTGGATAAAGAGGATCGGGTTAGCATCGCCCAGCTGCCAGCAGCGGTCGATCACTTCCTGGCAGCGACGCTCCATCTCCGGGTTGTCACGCTGCACGGACGCGAAGTCGAGATCCGCATCAGACTGGCCGGAGGCCATCGAAGAGGCCGCGCCGCCGCCCAGACCGATATTCATCGCCGGGCCGCCGAGCACGATCAGCTTCGCGCCGACGACGATCTCGCCTTTCTGCACGTGATCGGCACGGATGTTGCCGATCCCGCCCGCCAGCATGATCGGTTTGTGGTAGCCGCGCAGCTCTTCGCCGTTGTGGCTGTCCACTTTCTCTTCATAGGTACGGAAGTAACCGTTCAGCGCCGGACGACCAAATTCGTTGTTAAACGCCGCGCCGCCCAGCGGGCCTTCGGTCATGATATCCAGCGCGGTCACAATGCGCTCTGGCTTGCCGAAATCTTCTTCCCACGGCTGTTCAAAGCCCGGGATACGCAGGTTGGAGACGGAGAAACCGACCAGACCCGCTTTTGGTTTTGCACCACGACCGGTCGCCCCTTCGTCACGGATTTCACCGCCGGAGCCGGTCGCCGCACCCGGCCACGGGGAGATCGCCGTCGGGTGGTTGTGGGTTTCCACTTTCATCAGTATATGCGCGGGCTCCTGATGGAAGTCATAGCGCCCTGCTTCGCGATCGGCGAAGAAGCGGCCCACCTCAGAACCTTCCATCACCGCGGCGTTGTCTTTATAGGCAGACAGCACGTGGTCAGGCGTTTGCTCCATGGTGTTTTTGATCATTTTGAACAGCGACTTTGGCTGCTGTTCGCCGTCAATAATCCAGTCGGCATTGAAAATCTTGTGGCGGCAGTGCTCCGAGTTCGCCTGCGCGAACATGTAGAGTTCAATGTCGTTCGGGTTACGGTTGAGCTTAACGAACGCATCCTGCAGGTAGTCGATTTCGTCTTCTGCCAGCGCCAGGCCGAGACGCAGGTTGGCGTCAATCAGCGCCTGACGGCCCTGTCCCAGCAGGTCCACGCTCTGTACCGGCGCAGGCTGATGGTGGGAGAAAAGCTTCTGCGCGTCATCAAGAGAGGCAAATACGCTCTCCATCATGCGGTCGTGCAGTTCAGCCGCAACCGCCTGCCACTGCGCGTCGCTCAGGGTAGAGGCTTCCACGTAGTACGCCACGCCGCGCTCCAGACGGTTAATCTGGCTCAGGCCACAGTTGTGGGCGATGTCGGTGGCTTTGGAAGACCAGGGGGAGATGGTGCCCGGACGCGGCGTCGCAAGGATCAGTTTGCCGGTTGGCGTATGGCTGCTGAGGCTTGGGCCATACTTGAGCAGGCGTTCCAGCTGTACGCGCTCCTCTGCATTCAGGGGGGCATTCAGGTCAGCAAAATGGACATACTCAGCGTAAATATTGCTTACCGGAAGGTCGGCCGCCTGAAAACGTGCCAGCAGTTTGGTAATACGGAAGGCAGACAGTGCAGGCGAACCACGCAGAATTTCCATCATAAGTCTCTCGTCTTCGAAGCGCCGGGGCGCTTTCAGTGTGCGCAAGGGGGGAAAACGGGCGTCATTATAGAGAATCCTGAGCGCCGACGAAACCGTTTGCGTCGAAATAAAATTGGCAAAGAGATTTAACAATAGATGTGACCTGTCTCTCTAATTGGTTGCCAAGTGGCGCAAGTTTACGCAAAATGCCGCTCATTCAATGGCAAACCTTATTGTTAACATGGCTACAGCAGACTGAGGCAACCGGCGTCGCAGAGAATTAACTAATTGAAAAAATTAAAGATTAATTATCTGCTCATCGGCATTGTAACGTTGCTGTTGGCAGTGGCCCTCTGGCCTTCCATCCCCTGGATCGGCAAAGCCGAAAACCGTATCGCCGCCATTCAGGAGCGGGGGGAATTGCGCGTCAGTACCCTCAACTCTCCGCTGATTTACAGCGACATCAACGGCAAAATCATTGGACTGGATTATGAACTGGCACAGCAGTTCGCCGATTACCTTGGCGTAAAGCTGAAAATCACCGTCCGCCAGAATATCAACCAGCTGTTTGACGACCTCGATAACGACGATGCCGATATGCTGGCCGCCGGGCTGGTGTATAACAGCGAGCGCAGCAAAAACTATCAGCCAGGCCCGACCTACTACTCCGTTTCGCAGCAGCTGGTTTACCGCGTCGGGAGCCTGCGCCCGCGCTCGCTGGCGTCGATTAACGATCGGCAGCTGACGATTGCCCCCGGTCACGTGGTAATTGACGATCTGCGCGAGCTCAAGGAGAAGAAATATCCGGACCTGAGCTGGACGGTGGATGCGAAACTCGGCACGACGGAGCTGCTGGAGCAGGTAAAAGATCAGAAAATCCCCTACACCATCGCCGATTCGGTCGCGATCAGCCTGTTCCAGCGCGTGCATCCTGAAATCGCCGTGGCGCTGGACGTCACCGACGAGCAGCCTGTGACCTGGTTTACTCAGCTCGATGACGATCAGACCCTCTCTGCCGCGATGCTCGATTTCTTCAACACCATGAATGAAGACGGTACGCTGGCGCGCCTGGAGGAGAAGTACCTCGGGCATGGTGATGACTTTGACTACGTTGACACCCGCAGCTTCCTGCGTGCGGTAGACAGCGTCCTGCCGGACCTGCAGCCGCTGTTCGAAAAATACGCCCAGGAAATTGACTGGAAACTGCTGGCGGCTATTTCGTATCAGGAATCCCACTGGGATACCCAGGCCACGTCTCCGACTGGCGTACGTGGTTTGATGATGTTAACTAAAAATACCGCGCTGAGCCTCGGCGTCAATGACCGTACCGATGCGGAACAGAGCATCAGCGGCGGCGCGCGCTACCTGCAGGATATGATGGCCAAAGTCCCGGAAACGGTGCCGGAAGAGGAGCGGATCTGGTTCGCGCTGGCGGCCTACAATATGGGCTATGCGCATATGCTGGATGCGCGAGCGCTGACGGCCAAAACGAAAGGCAACCCGGACAGCTGGTCAGACGTAAAACAGCGCCTGCCGCTGCTGAGCCAGAAGCCATGGTATAACAAGCTGACGTACGGCTACGCGCGCGGGCATGAAGCCTACGCCTACGTGGAAAATATCCGTAAATATCAGATTAGCCTGGTCGGGTATCTGCTGGAGAAAGAGAAAGAGGCGACAGAGGCCAAACGGCTGGCCCAAAGCTACCCTGTCGTGGCGCCGGACGAGCTTAACCGTCCGTCGGCTTCAATTCTGCCTTTTGCTGCTTTTTCTGCTGACGGCGCATTCGAAAGAAATCGCTTAATAGCCCCGAACACTCTGGTGCAAGCACCCCGCCGATAGTCTTTACCTGGTGGTTCATCCCCGGGTGACCCAGCACGTCCATCAGCGAACCGGCCGCGCCGGTTTTTTCATCCCGCGCACCGAAGACCAGAGTCCCGATCCGGCTGTGCACCATCGCCCCGGAGCACATCACGCACGGCTCCAGCGTCACATACAGCGTGGTATCAAGCAGGCGATAGTTTTGCAGCACCAGACCGCCCTGACGAAGCGCCATGATTTCGGCGTGCGCCGTCGGATCGTGGCGGCCAATGGGACGGTTCCACCCTTCACCAATCACCTGGTTATTATGGACCAGCACGGCGCCCACGGGCACTTCGCCCTCGTCCCAGGCACGCTGAGCGAGCGTTAGCGCGTGGCGCATCCAGTATTCATGTGAGAATTCAGGGTTGGACAACGGTTGATACTCCAGTCGAAAAGCGGGCGGCATTATACACACCCCTTATGGATAAGACTATTCGAGTTGCTGAAGTTCACCTGATGGCGTGACGCGCCAGCGGTGCTGGCAAAAATAGAGCAGCGGGTTGTCCTGCTTGCTGTCGCTGTAGCCGCTGTACAGGCGCAGTGGCGTGCCGATACGTTTTTCCAGCTGGACCACTTTTTCATGCCCCAGGCAGCGCATCGTCAGCACCCAACCGCCGTAGCCGCGGGCAATTTGCGTGGCGATAAGATTCACGCGCGGTAGCCAGGGGGTATCAAAGTAGACCTGCTCCACCAGCGTCTGCGGGGAGCCGGTAATCAGCCAGATGTCGGCATCGTTCGCGTCGAGATAGCCGGTCAGGCGCGCCTGCACCACCGGGAATGCGGCAACGTGGCCGCGGAACCACTGCGCAAAATCCTGCTCGAGCTGTTTGAGGCGCGCTTCGCTGTGCCCAAACGTACATCCCCACAGCAGCAGGCTCATTGGCCATCGCGCCGCACGGCCCTTCACCAGCAGCGCGATCCCAATAACAGGTAAGAGCGGTAGCACGAGCAGCGCATTCAGAGGCTGACGCCGCAGCAGGTAACGCATAAACGTACCAAACATATCCTGCTGATGCAGCGTGCCATCCAGGTCGAAAAAGACAACGCGACGCCCGTGATTTGCCAAACCTTACTCCTCTGGGTCGTTGAAACCTAACAGCCAGGTAAACAGGAACCCGGCGATCACCGCTACTAAATAGCCTAACAGATAGAGCACCACTTTTCCGGTCACGATGGTTAATGCCAGCGGTAACCCCGAGAGACCAAAGGTGATGACGGTGGCAACTTTCCAGTAGCTGATCAGCGCCCCGCCTACCGCGCCGCCCAGACAGGCCGCGAGGAAGGGTTTACCCAGCGGCAGCGTAACGCCGAAAATCAGCGGCTCGCCAATGCCGAGCAGTCCGACCGGGAGTGCGCCTTTAATCATTTTTTTCAGACGCGCGTTGCGGGTTTTCATCAGTACCGCAATTGCCGCGCCGACCTGCCCTACACCCGCCATCGACAGGATAGGCAGCAGCGCGTTATAGCCATGCGCCTGCACCAGCTCGACGTGGATCGGTACCAGCCCCTGATGCAGGCCGGTCAGCACCAGCGGCAGGAAAGTACCCGACAGCACCGCGCCCACTAACAGGCCGCCGCGGTCAATCGCCAGCGAAGCACCGTGGGCGATGGCCTCAGAGATCCACCCGCCTAACGGCTGGAGGGCCACAATCGCTACGCTACCGGTAATCAGCGTGGTCAGCAGCGGGTTGAGGATAAGCTCAATCGAGCCGGGCAGAACCGCGCGCAGCCGTTTCTCGATCCAGCACATCAGGATGACCACCAGCAGCACCGCGATCACCCCGCCGCGGCCCGGCTGAAGCGCCTCACCAAACAGCGTAATCTGCGCCAGCTGCGGGCTGGACAAGATGCCCGCCATCACCCCGCCCATCGCCAGCGATCCGCCAAACACCTTCGCGGTATTCACCCCGACCAGAATGTTCATGATGGCGAACACCGCGCTGCCGAAGATCCCGAGAATCCCCAGCAGGTTCGGATACTGCGTGGCGAAATCCCCCACAATATCCGGCCGCTTGAGGATATTGATGATCCCGGTGATCAGGCCTGAGGCAATAAACGCCGGGATCAGCGGAATAAAGACGTTTGCCAGCTGTCGCAGCGCGTCGCTCATGGGGGCTTTGTATTTCGCCTTCGCCTGGGCTTTGGTGCGCTCAGCATCGTCAATCGATACGCTCGCACTCACGCCCATCAGCGCGCGCATGGCATCGACAACCTGCGCCGCTTTCCCTGGGCCGACGATCAGCTGGTGCTGCTGCCCCTGTTTCACGTAGCCGCTGACGCCGGAAAGCTGCTTCAGACGCGGCACGTCAAGCTGGTCGTCGTCATGCACCTCGACGCGCACGCGCGTCATGCAGTTTTCGAGACGCTGAATATTTTGTTCCCCACCAATCCCCCGCAGGATACCGCTGGCGAGCGCTGCTGTTTTGTCCATACACGCCTCTGTTAGTGTTCTAATGCCGCCCGTAAGAAACCGTTATGCGCATCGAGTTTGGCTCTTGCGGCCGCCGCATCCAGCCCGCTTAAGATCATCAAAATGGCCGGTTTAACATCGTGATCGGTCTGTTTGAGTACCGCTTCCGCCTCTTCGCGGCCTGCGCCCGTCGCCTCCATCACCATGCGGCAGGCTCTGTCCACCAGCTTGACGTTGGTGGCCTGCATATCCACCATCAGGTTCTGATACACCTTGCCGAACTTCACCATCGCGCCGGTGGAGATCATATTGAGCACCAGCTTTTGCGCGGTCCCGGATTTCAGGCGCGTGGAGCCGGTGAGCGCTTCCGGCCCGACAACTGGCGAGATAGCAATTGTGGCCACCTGCGCAATCGGTGAGCCAGGGTTGCAGGAGATGGCGACCGTCGTACAGCCGGTCTGGTTGGCGTATTCCAGCCCGCCAATCACGTACGGCGTGCGCCCGGATGCCGCCAGCCCGACCACCAGATCCTTCGCCGTTAGATTAAGATCCTTCAGGTCATCCTCGCCCAGCTGTTTGTTGTCTTCCGCCCCTTCAACGGCTTTCAACAGCGCACCGGGGCCACCAGCGATCAGCCCAACTACCAGACCATGCGGGACCCCAAAGGTTGGCGGACATTCTGACGCGTCCAGGACCCCTAAACGCCCGCTGGTCCCCGCCCCCATGTAAATAATGCGTCCACCGGTCTTGAGGGCTTCTGCAGCCGCATCGACCGCTTTCGCCACCTCGGGTAATGTCTCTTTCACAGCCTGCGCGACCAGCGTATCCTGTTGATTAAAGCGGTTAACCAGCTCCAGGGTGGAGAGCGCATCCAGATCCATGGTTTGCGGGTTACGTGTTTCAGAAACAAGTGAGCCAAGATTCAT
This sequence comes from Enterobacter sp. fkY84-1, assembly GCF_052974705.1. Taxonomy (NCBI): domain Bacteria; kingdom Pseudomonadati; phylum Pseudomonadota; class Gammaproteobacteria; order Enterobacterales; family Enterobacteriaceae; genus Enterobacter; species Enterobacter sp. fkY84-1. The sequence goes on from NZ_CP169393.1 coordinate 3,544,093, forward strand.
TTTTGTACCTCAAGAATTTTTAATTCATAATAATCACACTATAATGGAATATAAAATTCATTCAGGCGAGCAAAATCCGTATTTGCGCAGATAATCACATTTTCGCCAGGAGACCGTATGAACTGTTTAATTCGCATTCGCCAGCGCTACGCAGGCTTTGCCCAAAGCGACAAGAAGCTGGCGGATTTTCTGCTTTCTCAACCCGATCGCGCGCGCCATCTCAGCTCGCAGCAGCTGGCGAGTGAAGCCGGGGTGAGCCAGTCCAGCGTGGTGAAATTTGCGCAGAAGATTGGCTTTAAGGGATTCCCCGCCCTCAAGCTGGCGATCAGTGAAGCGCTGGTCAGTAACCCTAACCCGCAGTCCATGCCGGTGCATAATCAGATCCGCGGAGACGATCCGATGCGGCTGGTCGGCGAAAAGCTGATCAAAGAGAACGTGGCGGCCATGCATGCGACGCTCGATGTGAATACGGAAGAGAAGCTGCTGGAGAGCGTGGCGATGCTGCGCGGCGCGCGGCGGATCGTTCTGACCGGCATCGGCGCGTCCGGACTTGTGGCGCGTAACTTTGGCTGGAAGCTGACAAAAATTGGCCTTAACGCCATCGTCGAGCAGGATATGCACGCCCTGCTGGCGACCGTACAGGCGATGGATCCTGACGATCTGCTGCTGGCGATCTCCTATTCCGGCGAGCGCCGCGAGATCAACATGGCCACCGACGAAGTCCTGCGCGTCGGCGGTAAAATTCTGGCGATCACCGGTTTTACCCCAAATGCCCTGCAGCAGCGGGCCACGCGCTGTTTATATACCATTGCCGAGGAACAGGCCACGCGCAGCGCGGCTATCTCGTCCACCAGCGCACAAATGATGCTGACGGACCTGCTGTTTATGGCACTGGTGCAGCAGGATCTGGAGCGTGCGCCCGAGCGCATTCGCCACAGCGAAGAACTGGTAAAGAAACTGGTTTGACGCGTATAATGCCCGCCCAGTTTGTGTTGTTTCTGAGAATTTCCTGATGGCGCTGTTAATTACCAAAAAATGCATTAATTGCGATATGTGCGAGCCCGAATGCCCGAACCAGGCCATTTCGATGGGCGACAGCATTTATGAGATTAACAGCGACCGCTGCACCGAATGCATCGGCCACTATGAGACGCCGACCTGTCAGAAAGTGTGCCCGATCCCCAATACCATCCTGAAGGATCCGGCACACGTCGAGAGCGAAGAGCAGCTGTGGGATAAGTTTGTCCTGATGCACCACGCGGACAAACTTTAACTTTCGATGATCACCGTAGCGCTGGCATAGTGGCGCTCATCCGCGATCGTCACGTGGACGTGATTCACGCCGAGCTTCTCTGCCAGCTTTTGCGCCTCGCCCCATAAACGCAGGCTTGGCTTACCCAGCTCATCGTTAAACACTTCAAACTGGTTGAACGCCAGACCGTTACGAATGCCGGTCCCGAAGGCTTTGGCGGCCGCCTCTTTTACCGCAAAACGCTTCGCCAGAAAACGCACCGGCTGCTGATGCGCTTCCCAGATGGCCCATTCGTTATCGCTCAGCACGCGCCTTGCGAGGCGATCGCCGCTGCGGGCGATCACCGCTTCAATGCGGGCTATTTCCACGATATCGGTGCCTAAGCCCAGAATGGCCATTACTGACGCGCTTCCAGCATCAGACGTTTCATTTCTGCGACCGCCTCTTTCAGGCCGCTCATCACCGCGCGGCCAACGATCGCGTGACCGATGTTCAGCTCGTGCATTTCCGGGATGGCGGCAATGGCCTTCACGTTATGGTAGGTCAGGCCGTGACCGGCATTGACCTTCAGACCCAGGCTCGCCGCGTAGGTGGCCGCCTTAGCAATACGCTCCAGCTCTTTCTCCTGCTCGACATCGTTTTTGGCATCGGCATAGCAGCCGGTGTGAATTTCGATATACGGCGCGCCCACGTCGGCTGCCGCTTTAATCTGGGTGAAATCGGCGTCAATAAACAGCGAAACCAGGATACCGGCATCAGCCAGGCGCTTGCAGGCATCGCGCATTTTGTCAAGCTGGCCGGCCACGTCCAGACCGCCTTCGGTCGTGACTTCCTGGCGTTTTTCCGGCACCAGGCAGCAGAAGTGCGGCTGGGTCTCACAGGCAATCGCCAGCATCTCTTCGGTGACTGCCATCTCCAGATTCATACGGGTGTCCAGCGTCTGACGCAGAATGCGAACGTCGCGGTCAGTGATGTGGCGACGGTCTTCACGCAGGTGAACGGTAATGCCGTCGGCGCCAGCCTGTTCAGCGATAAACGCCGCCTGAACCGGATCGGGATACGCCGTGCCGCGCGCATTACGCAGCGTGGCGATATGATCGATGTTGACGCCTAACAGTAATTCAGCCATGACAATCCTCGGTTTTCTTTTCGATTCTGTGGTCTAACGTTTCGGCACAAACTGCCTGAATAATTCGCGGCTCTTTAAGGGCTTGCCGCCAAGATACGGCTTGAGGGCAATCCGGGTAAAGCGTTTTGCTGCGCGCAGGGTATCCTGATCGGGAAACTCGCGCTCATAAAGCGCCCGGAGCTGACGCCCGGTAAAGGTGCTGTTGTCGATCACGACGCTGGCAATGAAGCCTTTTTCTTCACGGTAGCGGTAGGTCATGGTGTCTTCCACTTCGTCACCGCTGCCCGCACAGTGCAGAAAATCAACCCCGTACCCAAGATGGCCCAACAGCGCCAGCTCAAAACGCCGCAGCGCAGGCTCGGGCGTACCGGTTGCGCCAGCCAGCGCCTGGATACAGTGCAGATAATCAAAGAAAAGTTCAGAGAAGCGGGTCTCATGTTCAAGAACGCGTGAGATGAGTTCGTTGACATACAGACCGCTATAGAGCGTGATGCCGGAGAGAGGAAGCGCCAGGGAGACGGCTTCGGCGCTGCGCAGGGTTTTAACTTCCCCTCGCCCACCAAAACGTACCAGCAGTGGCGTGAAAGGCTGTAAGGTACCTTTCAGGTTAGAACGTTTGGAACGTGCGCCTTTTGCAACAAGGCGCACGCGGCCCGACTCTTCCGTGAAGACGTCCAGCATCAGGCTGGTTTCGCTCCAGGGACGACTATGCAGGACAAAGGCGCGCTGCCATCCATCCATATGCTCGTCGTCTTGTGTTACTGGTCTTCGCCGTAACCGAGGCTGCGCAGAGCACGCTCATCATCGGCCCAGCCAGATTTTACTTTCACCCACAGTTCGAGGTGAACCGGCGCTTCGAACATCTCCTGCATGTCCTTTCGGGCTTCGATGCCGATGGTTTTGATCTTGGCGCCTTTATTGCCGATCACCATCTTCTTCTGCCCTTCACGCTCAACGAGGATCAGGCCGTTGATGTCGTAGCCGCCACGCTCGTTGCTCTGGAAACGCTCGATCTCCACCGTCACAGAGTACGGCAGTTCAGCGCCAAGGAAACGCATCAGCTTTTCACGGATGATTTCAGACGCCATAAAGCGCTGAGAGCGATCGGTGATGTACTCTTCCGGGAAGTGATGAATCGCTTCCGGCAGATGTTTGCGCACGATGCCCGCGATAGTATCCACGTTCAGACCCGTCTCCGCAGACAGCGGAACGATGTCGAGGAAGTTCATCTGGCTACCGAGCCACTGCAGATGCGGCAGCAGATCGGCTTTTTCCTGCACGTTGTCAACTTTGTTGACGGCGAGGATGACCGGCGTTTTGCCGTCGCGCAGCTTGTTCAGCACCATCTCGTCGTCCGGCGTCCAGCGGGTGCCTTCCACAACGAAAATCACCAGCTCCACGTCGCCAATCGAGCTGCTCGCCGCCTTGTTCATCAGACGGTTGATGGCACGCTTCTCTTCCATGTGCAGGCCCGGGGTATCGACGTAGATCGCCTGATACGCGCCTTCAGTATGGATACCGACGATGCGGTGACGCGTGGTCTGAGCCTTACGCGAGGTGATAGAAATCTTCTGCCCAAGCAGATTATTCAGCAGAGTAGATTTGCCGACGTTCGGACGTCCGACGATGGCAATAAATCCGCAATAGGTCTTTTCTTCGCTCATTCCAGCTCCAGCATTTTTAACGCCTGTTCGGCGGCAGCCTGTTCAGCCTTACGACGGCTTGAACCTGTGCCCACCACCGGTTCACTCAGGCCACTGACCTGGCAATGGATGGTAAATTCCTGATCGTGCGCTTCGCCACGAACCTGCACCACCAGATAAGATGGCAGCGGCAGATGACGGCCCTGCAAATATTCCTGCAGACGCGTTTTGGGATCTTTTTGTTTATCGCCCGGGCTGATTTCGTCCAGACGGGTCTGATACCAGTTCAGGATCAGCTTTTCGACGGTCTGGATATCGCTGTCCAGGAACACACCACCAATTAATGCTTCGACCGTATCGGCAAGAATAGATTCACGACGGAAGCCGCCGCTTTTCAGTTCACCCGGCCCAAGACGCAGACATTCGCCCAGCTCAAATTCGCGCGCGATTTCCGCAAGGGTATTACCCCGAACCAGCGTGGCACGCATGCGGCTCATATCACCTTCATCCACGCGCGGGAAACGATGATAAAGCGCATTCGCAATCACGAAACTTAAAATAGAGTCGCCTAAAAACTCGAGACGCTCATTATGCTTGCTGCTGGCACTGCGGTGGGTTAATGCCTGTTGCAACAACTCCTGATGATGAAAAGTGTAGCCCAGCTTCCGTTGAAGCCGATTAATTACGATGGGGTTCATGCGATACCAATAAATGAATGCGTCAAAAATGCAGCACACGAAACCGACCTGAGAAAACCAACGCGGTTTCGTGTGCCGTGGCACCCTTGCAGGGCCAACCTTAAACTTCGGGGGAATATTCTATACACAACGACAGGGGATGTCGTTAGTTCGAAGAGATTTATCGGTGAAATAATTCGTGTAGCCGCGTTAATTCGCGGCTACACGTTCATTTAGTGAGAATTAATGGATTCCGCCAATACGATTCAGGCGTACGCCGGTCGGCCATTCGCCTTCCTGCTTCTCAAAACTCATCCAGATTGCGGTCGCTTTACCGACCAGATTCGCTTCCGGCACAAAGCCCCAGTAACGGCTGTCCGCAGAATTATCGCGGTTGTCACCCATCATGAAGTAATGGCCTGGCGGTACAATCCAGCTTGCCAGCTGCTGGCCCGGCTGACGATAGTACATACCGACTTGATCCTGCGCGATTGGCACGGTGAGGATCCGGTGCGTCACGTCACCCAGCGTCTCTTTGCGCTCAACCAGACGAATACCGTTATCTTTGGTTTCGCCTTTCGGTACCTGGAAGAATCCGCTGCTCGCTTCGCCGCCGTTGTGACGGGCAAAGGTCTGCACAAAATCACTTGGCTCAACGTTCGAGTAAGTGATTGGTAGCGCGTTTTCACATGCAGTACCGGAGCTGCAGCCTGGCTGAACGGTGACTTCTTTCGCAACCGGATCGTAAGTCACTTTGTCACCCGGCAGACCTACCGCGCGCTTGATGTAGTCCAGGCGCGGATCTTCCGGATATTTGAACACCACGATGTCGCCACGTTTCGGATGACCGGTCTCGATCAGCGTTTTCTGGTAGATCGGATCTTTAATGCCGTAGGCAAACTTCTCTACCAGAATAAAATCACCAATCAGCAGCGTTGGCATCATTGAACCTGATGGGATCTGGAACGGTTCGTAAATAAACGAACGTACCACCAGCACAATCGCCAGCACCGGAAACACCGAGGCGCCCGTTTCCAGCCAGCCCGGTTTCGGACCGACTTTCTTCAGGGTTTTCGCGTCAATACCATCGCCAGTGGCTGCCTGTGCGGCAGCCTGACGTTCACGACGTTTTGGGGCGAAGATAAACTTATCCAGACACCACAGCAGACCTGTCACCAGGGTAGCAATGACCAGGATCAGGGCAAACATGTTCGCCATGCCAACTCCTTAGGGTTATTTGCCGTCTTTACCAACATGAAGGATGGCAAGGAATGCTTCCTGCGGCAGCTCGACGTTACCGACCTGCTTCATACGCTTCTTACCTTCTTTCTGCTTCTGCAGCAGCTTTTTCTTACGGCTGACGTCACCGCCATAGCACTTCGCCAGAACGTTTTTACGCAGCTGTTTCACGGTAGAACGCGCGATAATGTGGTTGCCAATGGCCGCCTGAATCGCGATATCGAACTGCTGACGCGGGATCAGATCTTTCATCTTCTCAACCAGCTCGCGGCCACGGTATGGCGCATTGTCGTTGTGGGTGATCAGCGCCAGCGCATCCACACGCTCGCCGTTGATCAGCACGTCCACACGCACCATGTTGGAGGCCTGGAAGCGTTTGAAGTTGTAATCCAGTGACGCATAGCCACGGGAGGTGGACTTCAGACGGTCGAAGAAGTCGAGTACCACTTCCGCCATCGGGATTTCGTAGGTCAGTGCGACCTGGTTACCGTGGTAAACCATATTGGTCTGCACGCCGCGCTTCTCAATACACAGCGTAATGACGTTACCGAGGAATTCCTGCGGCAGCAGCATGTGACATTCGGCAATAGGCTCACGCAGCTCGTGAATATTGTTCAGCGGCGGCAGCTTGGACGGGCTGTCGACGTAGATCACTTCTTTCGAGGTGGTTTCAACTTCATACACTACCGTCGGCGCGGTGGTGATGAGGTCCAGATCGTATTCACGCTCCAGACGTTCCTGAATGATCTCCATGTGCAGCAGGCCGAGGAAGCCGCAGCGGAAGCCGAAGCCCAGCGCCGTTGAGCTTTCTGGCTCGTAGAACAGGGAGGCATCGTTCAGACTCAGTTTGCCAAGCGCATCACGGAAGTTTTCGTAGTCGTCAGAGCTGACCGGGAACAGGCCCGCGTAAACCTGCGGTTTCACCTTTTTAAAGCCTGGCAGCGCTTTTTCTGCCGGGTTACGCGCACCGGTCAGGGTATCGCCCACCGGCGCACCGAGGATGTCTTTGATGGCGCATACCAGCCAGCCTACCTCGCCGCATGTCAGCTCGGTACGGTCAACCTGTTTTGGCGTGAAGATACCCAGACGGTCGGCGTTATAGACCTGTCCGGTACTCATAACCTTGATTTTGTCGCCTTTGCGCATGGTGCCGTTTTTAATACGCACAAGGGAGACAACGCCCAGATAGTTATCAAACCAGGAGTCAATAATCAGCGCCTGCAGCGGGGCATCCGGATCGCCTTCCGGGGCCGGAATATCACGTACCAGACGTTCCAGAACGTCGGTCACGCCGACGCCGGTTTTCGCAGAGCAGCGCACGGCATCGGTCGCGTCAATGCCGACAATATCTTCAATCTCTTCCGCGACGCGCTCAGGATCGGCGGCTGGCAGGTCAATCTTGTTCAGAACCGGCACAACTTCGAGATCCATTTCCATCGCGGTGTAGCAGTTTGCCAGGGTCTGGGCTTCTACGCCCTGCCCGGCATCGACTACCAGCAGCGCGCCTTCACAGGCCGCGAGCGAGCGTGAAACCTCATAGGAGAAGTCAACGTGGCCTGGGGTGTCGATAAAGTTCAGCTGATAGGTTTCGCCATCAGCCGCCTTGTAATCCAGCGTGACGCTCTGCGCTTTGATGGTGATACCGCGTTCGCGTTCCAGGTCCATGGAGTCCAGAACCTGGGCTTCCATTTCACGATCAGACAGGCCACCGCAAATCTGGATAATACGGTCAGACAGCGTCGACTTACCGTGGTCAATGTGAGCAATGATCGAAAAGTTACGTATGTTCTTCATATAGTTAAATAATTATGCCTTACGAATTCCTGGAGGCCGCTGTTCTTAGCCTGACGTTTTTCAGTGCGAAAACGCAGCATTCTACACTACATCTCCGCTACCTGGAAATGGACTTAGCGCCAGGTATAGCGTGAAGAAAGGACGTTTTCTGTTTTAAGACGTAAAAATGACAAAGCCCGATGAATCACCGGGCCTCAGAAGAGAGCGTCTCAACGCGAAGCTGGTCTGGCGCCAGCCCAACGCTGAGAATGACAGGCTGCCACTCCTCGCGCGCGGCAAGCGTCGGGGAGAGGCCTTTGGCAAGCCAGAATCCCCCCAGACCACCTAGTGCGGCACCGCACATGGCGGCACCGTCGGTGCCAAACAGCATCTGGAAAACGCCGCCCATGATAAACAGCCCGAGCAGCGGAGAGAGATAGACCAGCATGGCGGAACTGAGCAGGCTGCCTTCCGCGATGCCGAGTTCAACTTTCTGCCCGGCCATCAGCGGCTGTTCGCTCGGCACAGAAATCGTGTGCGAGGTTTGCGGCCCGAGCTTATTCAGCACGCGGCTGCCGCAACCGGCTCGGGAAGCGCAGCTATTACATGAGGCTTTTACATCGCAGCTCACCAGCGCAATGCCGTTTTGCCACGAGACTACCGTCGCCCATTCTTTGATCATTGTGCGGCCCTGAATTTAATGCTGTCGGAGATGCGCTTCGCCGTTTGCGGAGGAAGTTCCCCCACAATGGTGATCTCTGCATTATCGCGTACCGTTGTGCTCACCGTACGGCGCCCGGTACGCAGAATTTGTTCAGTGCTGTTTGCCGTTGCGCGATTGATATTCACCGAGAAGCTGAACAAACCATCGGAATAGAGGCGTGATTCCACCGGCGTTTCAATCGTTGGCAACTGGCGACGGCTGCTGGACACTTCGCTAAATCCTTGCGGGATCCAGGCAGGTACCCAGTTGAAATTAACGGAATCGCCTGCCGGAACGGAAAGCAGCGGCGGCAGGCTGGCCTTAGCCAGATTCTGCATGCTGTTGCCAACCTGGTTGTTCACGCTAAAGGAGATAACGCGGAACTGTTCCAGCGTTTCACCGTCACGGTCAAGCAGGTCTACACGCATGGGGAGTTTGGTTTCCGCGTCAATCCAGACAATATAGCTGTAGCGCGTTCCATCCCGGGCGACAACGCGGATCACCTCACACAGTCTGTCCGCAATACGCGTACGCCCTACCGAAATAAAATCGTAGTAAGGGGCAAGCCGTTTGAAGTCGGTGTAAATGAGTGACGGCAGGGAATCAACGATATAGTCGCCATTCAGCGTGAAAGGCTCCAGGCCGGGTTCGAAATAGCTGATTTCGTTACCACGCTGGACAACTTCCCGACGCGGGCCATCCATCTGTAAAAGCTGGGCGAGCGGCTGATTATCAAGACGGGCATGGCGATAGCGTAACGACTCGACGCCCTGCTTATTGATGCTGATAAATGCCAACTCGTAATTGAGTGACTGGCTGGCCAGATTCATTTGCTGCAACAACGCCCCGGATGATACATCAGCCGAGGCGTTGGCAGAGAAGAACAGGCTACCCGCCATCAGAGACATGGCGAACCAAAGTTGCTTCATTACTGCGATTGCGTTCCTAAAGTTTGGTTTCCGGGCACCTGCACAGCAGCTTGCTGTGTCTGCGCCTGCTCAAACTGAAGCTGTTCAGAGTGCAGACGACGCTGCAACTCGTAATCCTGCAACATCGCATTAATGCGACGGCGCTGCTCCTGAACCTGCTGTTGCTGGCCGCCGCTGGCGGAAGCATCAGCCGGTACGCCCAGGCTTACCGGGCTGGCTTTGCCCATCATCGGCAGTGTGTTAAACACTGGCGCTTCTGGCTGCTGATTAGTTTCAGACTGAGTATTATAGTGCTGGACGCCAACGATAACTGCAAGCGATACGCATGCAGCCACACCCATTTGGGTAAGCTGGCTGGCCCACGGACGCACCTTTTGCCAGAATGGCATTTTCTGCCACTGGTGAGGTGCGGGTTGAGCTTCAGGAATCAGCGGAGTGGTCTGATGAACAGGCTCATTCTCAATCGCCGCCATGACGCGGGCTGAGATATCGAAATGGAGAACCTCGCCGGTGTCACCGCGAAGGGTGTCACGGATGAGATGGTAACTCTCCCAGGTCTCTTGCATTTCGGGAGAATGAGACAGCTCGTTGAGCAGCTCACTATCCACCGTTTCACCATCCATTAAAGCGGAAAGTTTTTCTTTCTGCATGCCTAATACCTTTTCCAGTATCCCGCTATCGTCAACGCCTGATAAGCGGTTGAACTTTATTATCAATAGCTTCTCGCGCACGGAAAATTCGTGAACGTACCGTGCCGACCGGACAATCCATGATAGCGGCTATCTCTTCATAGCTCAGACCATCCAGCTCCCGTAACGTAATTGCCATGCGTAAATCTTCCGGGAGCGACTCGATCGTGCGAAAAACGATTTGTCTCAGTTCTTCTGACAACATTAAGTTCTCAGGGTTCGAAATTTCTTTCAATGCGCCGCCACTTTCGAAGTTTTCGGCGTCGATTGCGTCCACATCACTAGAAGGCGGACGACGGCCCTGAGCGACCAGATAATTCTTTGCCGTATTGACCGCAATACGGTACAGCCAGGTATAAAAAGCACTATCTCCCCGGAACGAATCCAGCGCGCGATAGGCCTTAATAAAAGACTCTTGCACCACATCAGGCACATCGCCTGACGGTACATAGCGGGAAACCAGGCTCGCCACCTTATGCTGGTAGCGCACCACCAGTAAGTTAAAGGCTTTCTGATCTCCCTTCTGGACCCGTTCAACCAGGACCTGGTCCGTTAACTGCTCGCTCATCCGAGGTAATGTCTCCCCAAACCTAAATTCCACGCGTTATCGAAACGCCACTCTAAAAATACCGCACTTTGAGCAAGCACCGAATTAGAGTGTCTGATCTTCAATAAGTTCCGTAACGCCTTTGTTTTTGTTCATCGCGCCGCAGACTGTTCATTTTCTCTCATTATAAGTCTGTTCACGATACGCACCACTTTCTGACAAGAAACATCTTTTTCCCGCCAGAAGAGTAACGCAACCCAGTCTTTATTTCATCACAAAATCTGACGCTAACGATCTGCTTCGCAAAATAATTTCACTCATTTACCCTCCGTTTACCTCCGCTTACGCGTTTAGCCATTGCAACACCCGTTAAAAAAAACGTGCGATAAATCGCATTCAGGTGCTATTCTGAGCCAACACTGTTTAGTAAATTAAACAACAATCATGAACACAACACCTGAACTCCATTGTGATGTACTGATCATCGGCAGCGGCGCTGCCGGTCTCTCTCTGGCGCTACGCCTGGCCGAGCATCAAAACGTTATCGTTCTGAGTAAAGGGCCGATAAGCGAGGGTTCCACGTTTTATGCCCAGGGCGGGATTGCCGCCGTGTTTGATGAGACAGACAGCATTGCCTCCCACGTCGACGATACGCTGATTGCCGGGGCCGGGATCGTGGATGCGCACGCCGCAGAGTTTGTCGCCAGCAATGCCCGCCATTGCGTGCAGTGGCTCATCGACCAGGGCGTCTTATTCGATACGCAGGTTCAACCCAACGGTGAAGAGAGCTATCACCTGACGCGCGAAGGCGGCCATAGCCACCGCCGCATCCTGCACGCAGCGGATGCCACCGGAAAAGAAGTGGAGACCACGCTGGTCGGCAAGGCGCTGAGCCATCCTAATATTCGGGTGCTTGAACGAAGCAATGCCGTTGATCTGATTATCTCCGACAAGATTGGCCTGCCGGGCACGCGTCGCGTGGTGGGCGCCTGGGTGTGGAACCGCAATAAAGAGAAGGTGGAAACCTGCCAGGCGAAGGCTGTGGTGCTGGCTACGGGCGGCGCCTCTAAAGTGTATCAGTACACCACGAACCCGGACATTGCCTCCGGAGACGGTATCGCGATGGCCTGGCGCGCCGGCTGCCGGGTGGCGAACCTTGAGTTCAATCAGTTTCATCCAACCGCCCTGTTCCATCCTCAGGCGCGCAACTTCCTGCTGACGGAAGCCCTGCGCGGCGAAGGCGCCTATCTGAAACGCCCTGACGGCACCCGCTTTATGCCGGACTTTGACGCCCGTGGCGAACTGGCCCCGCGCGATATCGTTGCCCGCGCCATCGACCATGAAATGAAGCGTCTTGGCGTGGACTGCATGTATCTTGATATCAGCCACAAGCCAGCAGAGTTTATTCGTCAGCACTTCCCGATGATTTACGAAAAACTGCTCAACCTTGGCATCGATTTAACCCGCGATCCGGTACCCATTGTGCCAGCCGCCCACTACACCTGCGGTGGGGTGATGGTTGACGATCATGGGCGTACCGATGTGGATGGTCTTTATGCTATTGGTGAGGTCAGCTATACCGGACTTCACGGCGCGAACCGTATGGCCTCTAACTCGCTGCTGGAGTGCCTGGTCTACGGCTGGTCTGCCGCAGAAGACATCACGAAACGCATGCCCTACGCCCGCGAAACAGAGCGCCTGCCTGCCTGGGATGAAAGCCGTGTGGAAAATCCGGACGAACTGGTCGTGATCCAGCATAACTGGCATGAGCTACGGTTGTTCATGTGGGATTACGTCGGGATTGTGCGCACCACGAAACGTCTTGAACGCGCGTTGCGCCGCATCACTATGCTGCAGCAGGAAATTGATGAGTATTATGCCAATTTTCGCGTATCGAATAATCTGCTGGAGCTGCGCAACCTGGTGCAGGTTGCCGAGCTAATCGTTCGCTGCGCGATGATGCGTAAAGAGAGCCGCGGGTTGCACTATACCCTGGACTACCCGGATCAGCTTGCTGAATCCGGCCCGTCGATCCTCGCCCCGCAGGTTTACATAAACAGATAAAACGCCTGGGTCAGGGCAGTGTAATCTTCGGAATAACGCTGGTCTGGCCCACGGATCACCATTCGATCGTTAAAGCATTCCCCCTCTTTCGGCGAGAGCGCCAGCAGCACGCGGTGCGGCAGTCGGCCTTCAGTATCCGAAATGTCGGTACGCAGACGCAACGTCCAGCCGATCTCCTGCGCGATACCGATGAACGTGTTGCCCGTACTCTCAGGCAGGACCACGCAGAAAAAACCCTCTTCGGAGATAAGCTCGGCCGCGCTGGTGAGCAGCGCTTTATGATCGAGGGAACGGGTATAACGCGCCTGTTCGCGCTCGGGTGTCCCGCACTCAACGCCGGGCTCGTAGTAGGGAGGGTTGCTGACGATCAGGTCGTAACGCGCGGTTTGTTCAGGCGCCCAGGCGAGCACATCCGCACATTCCACTTTTATGCGGGCTGCCCAGGGCGATTCGGCCATATTGTCACTCGCCTGCTCTGCCGCCTGCGCGTCCAGTTCGACGGCATCAATGGTGACATGCTCTTCCGTGCGCTGCGCCAGCATCAATGCCACCAGCCCGCTGCCGGTGCCGATATCAAGAATACGCTTAACCCCTGCGACAGGCGCCCACGCTCCCAGTAAAATACCGTCTGTACCGACCTTCATGGCACAGCGATCGTGAGCGACAAAAAATTGTTTAAACGTAAAACCATCGCGGCGCAGTTGCGCTTTGAGTTGAGACATGTCGGGGCAACCTTCTAAGTGAAACTGGAGTAGCATAGGGGAAAGCGAAGTGGCCGAAAAGCGATATCCATACAAACAGATGAAGATTACAGCCGTAACGTCTATAATCAGCGCCCCACACAGAGGTAGAACATGACTGTAACGACTTTTTCCGAACTTGAACTCGATGAAAGCCTGCTCAATGCACTTGAGAGCAAAGGCTTCACACGCCCGACCGCCATTCAGGCAGCGGCCATTCCGCCTGCGCTTGAGGGCCGCGATGTGCTCGGTTCTGCGCCAACCGGTACGGGGAAGACTGCAGCCTATTTGCTGCCTGTGTTGCAGCATCTGCTCGACTTCCCACGCAAAAAATCTGGCCCGCCGCGTATTTTAATCCTGACGCCGACGCGCGAACTGGCCATGCAGGTGGCCGATCACGCGCGTGAACTCGCGGCAAATACCCATCTGGATATCGCCACCATCACCGGCGGCGTTGCGTATATGAACCACGCCGAAGTGTTCAGCGAAAACCAGGACATCGTCGTTGCGACGACAGGCCGCCTGCTGCAGTACATTAAAGAAGAAAACTTCGACTGCCGCGCGGTTGAAACGCTGATCCTCGACGAAGCCGACCGTATGCTGGACATGGGCTTCGCACAGGATATTGAGCATATTGCGGGTGAAACGCGCTGGCGTAACCAGACCATGCTGTTCTCTGCCACCCTTGAAGGGGAAGCGATTAAAGACTTCGCAGAGCGTCTGCTGGAAGATCCGGTGGAAGTATCAGCCACGCCGTCCACCCGTGAGCGTAAGAAGATCCACCAGTGGTACTACCGCGCGGACAACCTTGAGCACAAGGTCGAATTGCTCAAACACCTGCTGAAGCAGGAAGACGCGCTGCGCACAATCGTGTTTGTGCGTAAGCGCGAGCGCGTGCACGAGCTGGCAGAAATGCTGCGTAACGCCGGGATCAACAACTGCTATCTCGAAGGCGAGATGGCGCAGATCAAGCGTACCGAAGGCATTAAGCGCCTGACCGACGGCCGCGTTAACGTGCTGGTTGCCACAGACGTGGCCGCTCGCGGGATCGACATTCCGGACGTCAGCCACGTCATTAACTTCGATATGCCGCGCAGCGGCGATACCTATCTGCACCGTATTGGCCGTACCGGCCGCGCGGGCCGCAAAGGTATTGCGATTTCACTGGTCGAAGCGCATGACTACCTGCTGCTGCAGAAAATTGGCCGCTATATTGATGAGCCGCTGAAAGCGCGGGTTATTGATGGCTTGCGCCCAACCACACGTGCGCCGAGTGAAAAAATGACGGGTAAACCGTCCAAGAAAGCGCTCGCGAAACGTGCTGAGAGAAAAGAGAAAGAAAAAGAGAAACCGCGCGTGAAGCAGCGTCACCGCGACACCAAAAATATTGGTAAGCGCCGTAAGCCAAGCTCTGCCGCATCAGAGACAAAAACGGAAGAGTAAAAAAAGCCGGGGAAATCCCCGGCTTTTTTATTCATCCCCGTAGCTGAAGCCTTACAGGCTTTCAGTAAAGGTACGCGCGATAACGTCGCGCTGCTGTTCTGGGGTCAGAGAGTTGAAGCGTACCGCATAACCAGACACGCGAATGGTCAGCTGCGGGTATTTTTCTGGGTGCTCAACCGCGTCCATCAGCGTTTCGCGGCGCAGTACGTTTACGTTAAGGTGCTGACCACCTTCCACGCGCACTTCTGGCTTCACTTCCATTGGAATTTCACGGTACTCGATTTCGCCCAGTTTGCTCACCGACACGATTTCATCTTCAGCAAAACCCGCTTTCGCGACGACACAGCGCGCTTCGTTTTTCTCGCTGTCCAGCAGCCAGAAAGAGTTGAGCAGATCGTCATTTGCAGCTTTAGTAATCTGGATACCTGTAATCATGTGTTGCCTCCCTAGGCTACATTAACTGATGTCGGCCTCTCGCGGCCAATTGGTAAAACCATTGTTTCTTGTGTGTATATATATCATTCACACCCCGGCGATTTATTGATTTAAATCAACAAAAATACCAACCACATAAAGAGTGTGGTTTGAATTTATTGCTTAAGATCAATTTTATGACCTTACCAATTCAATTTATCCTGCACATTTTCAACATAAATTTAGCCACTTAGCGCACATTTCGGCGTGGAATTTTGCTCACCGGGCTTTAGCAGGTAAGCTAGTCAGAGATTGAGATTCGCAGGAGAGCGAGATGACGACACCTTTAACCTGGCATGACGTGCTGGCAGAAGAAAAGCAGCAGCCCTATTTTATCAATACGCTCAACACCGTTGCGGCTGAGCGTCAGTCCGGACAGACGATTTACCCACCGCAGAAAGATGTGTTCAACGCCTTTCGCTACACCGAACTGAGCGATGTGAAAGTGGTTATTCTGGGCCAGGATCCCTATCACGGTCCGGGCCAGGCGCATGGGCTGGCGTTTTCCGTACGTCCGGGCGTGGCGATCCCCCCTTCTCTGCTCAATATGTATAAAGAGCTTGAAGGAACCGTGCCCGGGTTTACCCGACCAAACCACGGCTACCTGGAAAGCTGGGCGCGCCAGGGCGTGTTGTTATTGAACACGGTACTCACCGTGCGGGCCGGCCAGGCGCACTCGCATGCCAGCCTGGGCTGGGAGACGTTCACCGATAAAGTCATCAGCCTGATCAACGAACACCGTGAAGGGGTCGTGTTTTTACTCTGGGGATCGCATGCGCAGAAGAAAGGGGCGATTATTGACCGCCAGCGTCATCACGTGTTGAAAGCGCCGCACCCGTCACCGCTGTCTGCACATCGCGGTTTCTTTGGCAGTAATCATTTTGTTCTGGCGAACGAATGGCTGGAAAAACGTGGCGAAACGCCAATTGACTGGATGCCTGTGTTACCGGCAGAGAGCGAGTAGTATTTGAATGTGCCGGGTCAGGCCCGGCACATGAAGAGGCTTATGCCTTATTCTGACGCCACCATTCGGCCAGCAGTACGCCGGTTGCAACGGATACGTTCAGACTTTCCACATTGCCTGTCCCATCGATTGAGACGCTCAGATCCGCACTGGAGAGCGCTGCATCAGACAGACCATCGCGTTCCTGACCCAGCACCAGCACCATCTTGCGTGGCAGCGTCGCTTTAAACAGCGGCGTACCGGCATGGCTCGAGGTAGTCACGATGGAATAACCCGCTTTACGGAACTGCTCAAGGGCATCCAGCACGCTATCGCCGGTGATCGGCTGTACGTGCTCGGCTCCGCCTTCCGCAGTACGGATCGCAGCGCCGGATTCCAGCAGCGCGGCATCCTGCAGCAGCACGCCTTTCACGCCAAAGTGCGCGCAGCTACGCATCATTGCGCCCAGGTTATGCGGGTTGCCCACATCTTCCAGCGCCAGCACGCAGTCATCGGCATCCGCCTGACTGACCCACTGCTGAACGGTCGTTCCGTTACGTTTTTTGATCAGGAAGCAGACGCCGCCGTGGTGCTCGGTACCGGATGCTTTGGTCAGCTCGGCATCATCAACCACGTGGTAGGCTTTGCGGTTTGCCGCCATCCAGCGCAGCGCTTCTTTAAAGCGCGGGGTTACGCTCTGGATGAACCAGGCGCGGACAATACATTCAGGACGGCTCTGGAACAGCGCCTGGCAGGCGTTCTCGCCATACACGCGGGTCTCTTCCGCACGCTGACGGCGCAGCACTTCCGGGTCGATAAAGCTTTTACCGCTGATACCGCCGTGATCGGCCTTTTCTGGCGTTTCGTCGCCAGGGGCACGAGAAACGGTGCGCCACGGGGAGGCGTTATCACGTGAGAAGTCATCCCGCGGACGGTCATCGCGTTTGCGATCGTCACGCTTGCGGTCATCACGTTTGCGGTCATCACCGCGGTTGTTTCTGTCATCGCGGGCGGGGCGACGGCCACCGTCTGCACGAGAAGACGCCGGACGCCCGCCACCTTTTCCGGTACGCGGATTTTGGGTGCGTTTATCAGAGTCATCATCACTGCGGACATACATCACTTTGACCTTGCCGCTTTTGTTTTTCATTTCGTCGTTCATGCTTTTCTCCACCAGCGCTGCGCGAAGCGCGCAGATTACCCGATGTGCCAGCGCATAGCCATAATTTCGTACAAAAGCCTGTGACTATTGTTCTCATTGAATAAAACGCATTGTTGTTTCAAACAAGCTCATTGATAATATGTAACATATTAGAAACATTATCGGCATCTTGCCGCTGTCCCACGGCTCTATCAGAGGTTAGTTATGAATACCGTATGTGCCAACTGTCAGGCTCTTAACCGCATTCCGGACGATCGGATTGAAGATGGTGCGAAATGCGGACGTTGTGGCCATGAATTGTTTGATGGCGATGTCATTAACGCGACGGGTGCTACGCTGGACAAACTCCTCAAGGACGATCTGCCTGTCGTAGTGGATTTCTGGGCGCCCTGGTGTGGCCCATGCCGAAGCTTCGCGCCGATCTTCGAAGACGTGGCCGAAGAACGCAGCGGGAAAATACGTTTCGTTAAGGTCAATACTGAAGCTGAAGCTGAACCTGAACTGAGCGCCCGTTTTCGCATTCGCAGCATCCCGACGATTATGATTTTCAAAAAGGGTGAAGTGGTCGACATGCTCAACGGTGCGGTGCCTAAAGCCCCGTTTGATAGCTGGCTTAACGAATCACTGTAACATTCACGGGGCACATCTTGTGCCCCGTTCCCGCCTCTGCGAAAATAGGGTTTTTCCTGCATTTCGCCCATGACTGATAACGCTGTTCTTCAATTACGCGCCGAACGCCTTGCGCGCGCCACCCGTCCGTTCCTCGCGCGCGGAAACCGTATTCGCCGCTGTCAGCGTTGCCTGCTGCCGCTGAAGGTTTGCCTGTGCGAGACGCTGACCCCAAGTTCGGCACAGAGCCGTTTTTGTCTGGTCATGTTTGATACCGAGCCGATGAAGCCCAGCAATACTGGTCGCCTGATTGCCGATATTCTGCCGGATACCGCGGCGTTTCAGTGGTCCCGCACGGAGCCCCCTCAGGCCCTGCTCGACTTAGTGGCAAGCCCGGACTATCAGCCGATGGTCGTTTTCCCCGCGTCATATGCAGGTGTCGATCGCCAGGTGCTTTCGACGCCGCCATCCGGTAAACCGCCGTTGTTTATTATACTGGACGGCACCTGGACCGAAGCGCGAAAAATGTTTCGCAAAAGCCCTTATCTCGACGCACTGCCGGTGATTTCTGTCGATCTTTCCCGCGTCTCCGCCTACCGCCTGCGTGAAGCGCATGCTGACGGGCAATACTGCACCGCCGAAGTGGCCATTGCGCTTCTGGATCTGGCGGGTGATACCGCTGCGGCTGGCGCCCTGGGCAACCATTTCTCCTGTTTCCGGGAACGCTATCTGGCGGGAAAAACCGTTCATAAGGGCAGCGTCACAGCAGCCGAGACGGAAAGCGTTTAAAATCATCAGGTCGCTTGCATTCACAGGAGGCCTGCATGAGCCAGCGAGGGTTAGAAGCGCTACTTCGTCCTAAATCCATTGCCGTCATCGGCGCATCAATGAAACCGGATCGTGCTGGCTATCTGATGATGCGCAACCTGCTGGCCGGAGGATTTAATGGACCCGTCATGCCCGTCACGCCCGCGTATAAGGCAGTTCAGGGAGTGCTTGCATGGCCTGATGTACAGAGCCTGCCTTTCGTACCGGATCTGGCCGTACTGTGTACAAACGCGAAACGGAATCCGGAGCTGCTGGAATCGCTAGGCAAGAAAGGCTGTAAAACCTGCATTATTCTCTCGTCTCCGCCTGAACAGAAAGCCGAGCTTCTGGCCTGCGCCAGCCGCTATCAAATGCGCATTCTTGGACCAAACAGTCTCGGCCTGCTCGCCCCCTGGCAGGGCTTAAATGCCAGCTTCTCTCCGGTTCCGATCCGCAAAGGCAAGCTCGCGTTTATCTCGCAGTCGGCTGCGGTATCGAACACCATCCTCGACTGGGCGCAGCAGCGTGAAATGGGATTCTCCTACTTCATTGCTCTCGGCGACAGTCTGGATATCGACGTTGATGAGCTGCTGGATTTTCTGGCGCGCGACGGTAAAACCAGTGCGATTCTGCTTTATCTTGAGCACCTCAGCGACGCGCGTCGTTTTGTCTCGGCGTCGCGAAGCGCGTCGCGCAATAAGCCGATCCTGGTAATCAAAAGTGGGCGCAGCCCTGCGGCTCAGCGTCTGCTGCAGTCGCATTCCGGCATGGATCCCGCCTGGGACGCCGCTATTCAGCGCGCGGGTTTGCTGCGGGTGCAGGATACGCACGAGCTTTTTTCCGCCGTTGAAACGTTAAGCCATATGCGCCCGTTGCGCGGCGAGAAATTAATGATTGTCAGTAACGGCGCCGCTCCTGCCGCACTCGCGCTGGATGAGCTGTGGCGGCGCTTCGGCAAGCTGGCCACGCTGAGTGAAGAGACGCTGCAGCGCCTGAAAGACGCGCTTCCGACCAGCGTGACGCCCGGCAATCCGCTTGATTTACGCGATGATGCCAGCAGCGACCGCTATATCAGGGCCATTTCCATTTTGCTGGATAGCCAGGATTTCGACGCGCTGATGATTATCCACTCCCCCAGCGCGGTCGCGCCGGGCAGCGAAAGCGCGCGCGCGCTCATTGATGCTGTGCGCAATCATCCGCGAGGCAAATATGTCACCCTGCTCACCAACTGGTGCGGTGAGTTTTCTTCGCAGGAGGCGCGACGCCTGTTCAGCGAAGCCGGACTGCCAACCTACCGCACGCCGGAAGGCACCATAACCGCGTTTATGCATATGGTGGAATATCGCCGCAACCAGAAACAGCTCCGCGAGACGCCGGCGTTGCCCGGGAATTTGACAGCCAATACCGTTGACGTTCACCGGCTGTTGCAGCAGGCGATTGAAGAGGGCGCGACGTCGCTGGATACGCATGAAGTCCAGCCCATTCTGGGCAGCTACGGGATGCAGACCCTGCCGACCTGGATCGCCAGCGACAGCGCTGAGGCCGTGCATATTGCCGAGCAGATTGGCTATCCGGTTGCCCTGAAGCTGCGTTCGCCGGATATTCCGCATAAGTCTGACGTTCAGGGGGTGATGCTCTACCTGCGGACGGCGGCAGAGGTGCAGCAGGCAGCCGATGCCATCTTCGATCGGGTCAAAATGGCCTGGCCGCAGGCAAGGATCCACGGCTTGCTGGTGCAAAGCATGGCTAACCGCGCAGGCGCTCAGGAGTTACGCGTGGTGGTCGAACACGATCCCGTTTTCGGCCCGCTCATCATGCTGGGTGAAGGCGGCGTGGAGTGGCGCCCGGAGGAGCAGGCCGTCGTGGCGCTACCGCCGCTGAACATGAACCTGGCGCGTTATCTGATCATCCAGGCGATTAAAAGCAAAAAGATCCGCGGCCGGAGCGCGCTGCGTCCGCTTGATATTGCCGGGCTAAGTCAGTTCCTGGTACAGGTCTCTAACCTGATTGTGGATTGCGCCGAGATCCAGCGGCTGGATATTCATCCGCTGCTCGCCTCCGGCAATGAGTTTACGGCGCTGGACGTGACCCTGGATATCGCGCCCTTTGAAGGAGACAGAGAGAGCCGTCTGGCGATCCGCCCGTATCCCCTGCAGCTGGAGGAGTGGGTTGAGATGAAAAATGGGGAACGCGCCTTGTTCCGCCCTATTCTGCCGGAAGATGAGCCCCAACTGCGGGCCTTTATCTCTCAGGTCACAAAAGAGGATCTTTATTATCGCTATTTTAGCGAAATCAACGAATTTACCCACGATGATTTAGCCAATATGACCCAGATCGACTACGATCGAGAAATGGCGTTTGTTGCCGTTCGTCGCGCCGATGAGGGTGATGAGATCCTCGGCGTCACGCGTGCCATTTCTGACCCGGATAACGTCGATGCGGAGTTTGCCGTGCTGGTGCGCTCCGATCTTAAAGGTCTGGGCCTGGGAAGACGACTGCTGGAAAAACTCATCAGTTATACGCGAGATCACGGATTGTTACGCCTTAATGGCATTACTATGCCTAACAATCGCGGTATGGTGACCCTGGCGCGAAAACTTGGGTTTGACGTTGATATTCAGCTGGACGAAGGTATTGTTGCCTTATCCCTCAGTCTGACATCAGCAGACAAACGCGAGTAAGCTACTGGAAATGTTACCCACTTTGGACGGGACTGGTGGTATCATTGTCCGCTTATGTTGTTTGCATAGTACAGACAACCCTTCAATGAACAGAGAAGAAACGCACTGTGATGTTGTCAAAATTTAAGCGTAATAAACATCAACAACACCTTGCTCAACTACCGAAGATTTCTCAGTCAGTTGATGATGTAGAGTTCTTTTACGCTCCCGCTCATTTTCGGGAGACGCTTCTGGAAAAGATAGCCAGCGCCACGCGACGCATTTGCATTGTGGCACTGTATCTTGAACAGGATGAAGGCGGGCGCGCGATCCTGAACGCGCTCTATGAAGCCAAACGTCAGCGTCCGGAACTGGATGTTCGCGTGCTGGTAGACTGGCATCGCGCCCAGCGTGGCCGTATTGGCGCTGCCGCATCAAACACCAATGCTGACTGGTATTGCCACACGGCGCAGGAAAATCCTGGCGTTGACGTGCCTGTTTATGGCGTCCCGGTGAATACCCGTGAAGCGCTCGGCGTTCTTCATTTCAAGGGGTTCATCATTGATGACAGCGTGCTTTACAGCGGCGCCAGCCTCAATGATGTCTACCTTCATCAGCTCGATAAATATCGCTATGACCGCTACCATCTGATCCGTAATCCGCAGATGGCCGATATCATGTTCAACTGGGTTGATAAAAATCTGGTTCATGGCCGTGGCGTTAATCGTCTTGACGATCCCGAGCGCCCTAAAAGCCCGGAGATCAAAAACGATGTTCGCGCCTTCCGCCAGGAGCTGCGCGATGCGGTCTATCATTTCCAGGGCGATGCGAACAACGAAGAGTTATCCGTTACCCCGCTGGTAGGGCTCGGCAAATCAAGCCTGCTGAACAAAACGATTTTCCATCTGATGCCGTGCGCGGAGCAGAAACTGACTATCTGCACGCCGTATTTCAACCTTCCTGCCGTGCTGGTGCGTAATATCATTCAGCTGCTGCGCGAGGGTAAAAAAGTAGAGATCATCGTGGGTGATAAAACGGCAAATGACTTCTTCATTCCCGAAGATCAGCCGTTTAAAATCATTGGTGCGCTGCCTTATCTCTATGAGATTAACCTGCGTCGTTTCCTGAGCCGCTTACAGTATTACGTCAACACTGACCAGCTGGTTGTGCGTCTCTGGAAAGATGAAGACAATAGTTACCATCTCAAAGGCATGTGGGTCGACGATGAGTGGATGCTGCTGACAGGTAACAACCTGAATCCGCGCGCATGGCGACTGGATCTGGAAAACGCTATCCTGATCCATGACCCGCAGCATGAGTTAGCCGCCCAACGTGAGCGCGAGCTGGAGCTGATTCGCACCCATACGACCGTGGTGAATCACTACCGCGAACTGCAGAGCATTGCCGATTATCCGGTAAAAGTTCGCAAGCTTATTCGCCGCTTACGTCGTATCCGTATCGACCGACTTATCAGCCGTATTCTGTAATATCCAGGCCCTGTCACCCGCAGGGCTTTTTTATGGAGCCCCTTGATGCGTATTCCTCTGGTACTGAGTGTGCTCTTCCTGAGTGGCTGTAGCCATATGGCTAACGATAGCTGGTCCGGACAGGACAAAGCACAGCATTTCCTCGCTTCCGCGATGTTGTCCGCAGCCGGTAATGAATATGCCCAGCACCAGGGATACAGCCGGGATCGTAGCGCGGCGATCGGGTTGATGTTCTCAGTAGGTCTTGGGGCATCAAAAGAACTGTGGGATAGCCGCCCCGCAGGGAGCGGCTGGAGCTGGAAAGATTTCGCCTGGGATGTCGCCGGCGCAACGACCGGCTATGCCGTATGGCAGATGGCGCGCTATTAAAGTCGAATGCCTTTCCCTTTGCGATGCAGCATCAGGGAGACAACAAACGCCAGTGCCCCCATTCCCGTTACGTACCAGAAGAATGTCGTTTCGCTTCCCCATGATTTAAGCGACAGCGCGACGTACTCCGCCGATCCGCCAAACACCGCGTTGGCTACCGCATAAGAGAGCCCTACCCCTAACGCGCGGACCTGCGCCGGGAACATCTCGGCTTTCAATATCCCACTGATGGAGGTATAGAAACTGACAATCACCATCGCCACCATCACCAGCGCAAAGGCGGCATACGGTGAAGAGACATGCTGAAGCGCTGTCAGAATGGGAACGGTACATAATGCCGATAATCCGCCAAAAATGAGCATTGAGGTACGTCGGCCAATTTTGTCCGAGAGCGCACCGACGATCGGCTGTATGAGCATAAAGACAAACAGTGCCACGGTCATGACCACGCTGGCGACGTTTGCGTGCATGCCGGTGGTGTTTACCAGGTATTTTTGCATATAGGTGGTGAACGTATAAAAACTGAGAGAGCCGCCTGCAGTGAAGCCCAGCACCATCAGGAAAGCTTTGCGGTTACGCCATAACCCTTTGAATGTTCCCGCCTCCTTCAGCATCCTGACCTCTTTCTGAGAGGTTTCATCTAGCTGACGGCGTAGCCAAAGTGCAACGACCGCCAGTACAGCGCCCATTGCGAAAGGGATCCGCCATCCCCAGGCGTGAAGTTGTTCGTCCGTCAGAATTTGCTGCAGGATCACCACCACAAGAATGGCCAGCAGTTGACCGCCAATCAGCGTGACGTACTGGAATGAGGCGTAAAAACCTTTACGGCCTTCCAGTGCAATTTCACTCATGTAGGTTGCACTGGTACCGTATTCGCCGCCCACCGATAATCCCTGGAATAAGCGGGCCAGCAAAAGTAGCGCCGGTGCCCAGGTACCAATCGATGCATATCCCGGTAAGCAGGCGATCACCAGCGAGCCAAAGCACATCATGCACACCGAGATCAGCATAGAGGCCTTACGCCCGCGACGGTCCGCAATACGGCCGAACAGCCAACCCCCGATGGGTCGCATCAAGAAGCCTGCGGCGAAGACTCCTGCCGTTTGTAGCAGCTGCGTGGTGGTGTTGCCGGAGGGGAAGAAAATATGTGCGAAGTAGAGTGAACAGAATGAGTAGACGTAAAAGTCGAACCATTCAACCAGATTCCCTGAAGAGGCGCTGATGATTGCCCATACCCTTCTTCGGGTATCACTGTGAGCCAGCGTCCCGTTTGATGTCATGCTTTCTGTCATTGTGATTATGCTCCTGCCATAAACTGCGGCGTATTGAGCCTGGAGACTCAATAACCTCGTAAATGAAATGTTATAATTTTGTTATAAATCACATTGAGACAGAGATCACACATTCCATTAGCAGGATAAGGGATTAAGACAAAAGCCAGAGTGGGAAAACAAAAGCAAAAAACCCCGCACCTTACGGTACGGGGTTCTTCTTAATTGATGCCTGGCAGTTCCCTACTCTCACATGGGGAGACCCCACACTACCATCGGCGCTACGGCGTTTCACTTCTGAGTTCGGCATGGGGTCAGGTGGGACCACCGCGCTAAAGCCGCCAGGCAAATTCTGTTCATCTGTATCAGGCTGAAAATCGTGTCTGTCTCGTCGCCAAAACATCTTCGGCGTTGTAAGGTTAAGCCTCACGGTTCATTAGTATCGGTTAGCTCAACGCATCGCTGCGCTTACACACCCGACCTATCAACGTCGTCGTCTTCAACGTTCCTTCAGGAGACTTAAAGTCTCAGGGAGAACTCATCTCGGGGCAAGTTTCGTGCTTAGATGCTTTCAGCACTTATCTTTTCCGCATTTAGCTACCGGGCAGTGCCATTGGCATGACAACCCGAACACCAGTGATGCGTCCACTCCGGTCCTCTCGTACTAGGAGCAGCCCCCCTCAATTCTCCAGCGCCCACGGCAGATAGGGACCGAACTGTCTCACGACGTTCTAAACCCAGCTCGCGTACCACTTTAAATGGCGAACAGCCATACCCTTGGGACCTACTTCAGCCCCAGGATGTGATGAGCCGACATCGAGGTGCCAAACACCGCCGTCGATATGAACTCTTGGGCGGTATCAGCCTGTTATCCCCGGAGTACCTTTTATCCGTTGAGCGATGGCCCTTCCATTCAGAACCACCGGATCACTATGACCTGCTTTCGCACCTGCTCGAGCCGTCACTCTCGCAGTCAAGCTAGCTTATGCCATTGCACTAACCTCCTGATGTCCGACCAGGATTAGCTAACCTTCGTGCTCCTCCGTTACTCTTTGGGAGGAGACCGCCCCAGTCAAACTACCCACCAGACACTGTCCGCAACCCGGATTACGGGTCTACGTTAGAACACCAGCCATTAAAGGGTGGTATTTCAAGGACGGCTCCACGCAGACTGGCGTCCACGCTTCAAAGCCTCCCACCTATCCTACACATCAAGGACCAGTGTTCAGTGTCAAGCTATAGTAAAGGTTCACGGGGTCTTTCCGTCTTGCCGCGGGTACACTGCATCTTCACAGCGAGTTCAATTTCACTGAGTCTCGGGTGGAGACAGCCTGGCCATCATTACGCCATTCGTGCAGGTCGGAACTTACCCGACAAGGAATTTCGCTACCTTAGGACCGTTATAGTTACGGCCGCCGTTTACCGGGGCTTCGATCAAGAGCTTCGCGTTGCCGCTAACCCCATCAATTAACCTTCCGGCACCGGGCAGGCGTCACACCGTATACGTCCACTTTCGTGTTTGCACAGTGCTGTGTTTTTAATAAACAGTTGCAGCCAGCTGGTATCTTCGACTGATTTCAGCTCCACCCGCAGGGGCTTCACCTACATATCAGCGTGCCTTCTCCCGAAGTTACGGCACCATTTTGCCTAGTTCCTTCACCCGAGTTCTCTCAAGCGCCTTGGTATTCTCTACCTGACCACCTGTGTCGGTTTGGGGTACGATTTGATGTTACCTGATGCTTAGAGGCTTTTCCTGGAAGCAGGGCATTTGTTACTTCAGCACCGTAGTGCCTCGTCATCACACCTCAGCGTTAAAAAACGACCGGATTTACCTAATCGTTCCGCCTACATGCTTAAACCGGGACAACCGTCGCCCGGCTAACATAGCCTTCTCCGTCCCCCCTTCGCAGTAACACCAAGTACAGGAATATTAACCTGTTTCCCATCGACTACGCCTTTCGGCCTCGCCTTAGGGGTCGACTCACCCTGCCCCGATTAACGTTGGACAGGAACCCTTGGTCTTCCGGCGAGCGGGCTTTTCACCCGCTTTATCGTTACTTATGTCAGCATTCGCACTTCTGATACCTCCAGCATGCCTCACAGCACACCTTCAACGGCTTACAGAACGCTCCCCTACCCAACAACGCATAAGCGTCGCTGCCGCAGCTTCGGTGCATGGTTTAGCCCCGTTACATCTTCCGCGCAGGCCGACTCGACCAGTGAGCTATTACGCTTTCTTTAAATGATGGCTGCTTCTAAGCCAACATCCTGGCTGTCTGTGCCTTCCCACATCGTTTCCCACTTAACCATGACTTTGGGACCTTAGCTGGCGGTCTGGGTTGTTTCCCTCTTCACGACGGACGTTAGCACCCGCCGTGTGTCTCCCGTGATAACATTCTTCGGTATTCGTAGTTTGCATCGGGTTGGTAAGCCGGGATGGCCCCCTAGCCGAAACAGTGCTCTACCCCCGAAGATGAGTTCACGAGGCGCTACCTAAATAGCTTTCGGGGAGAACCAGCTATCTCCCGGTTTGATTGGCCTTTCACCCCCAGCCACAAGTCATCCGCTAATTTTTCAACATTAGTCGGTTCGGTCCTCCAGTTAGTGTTACCCAACCTTCAACCTGCCCATGGCTAGATCACCGGGTTTCGGGTCTATACCCTGCAACTTAACGCCCAGTTAAGACTCGGTTTCCCTTCGGCTCCCCTATACGGTTAACCTTGCTACAGAATATAAGTCGCTGACCCATTATACAAAAGGTACGCAGTCACACCACGAAGGTGCTCCCACTGCTTGTACGTACACGGTTTCAGGTTCTTTTTCACTCCCCTCGCCGGGGTTCTTTTCGCCTTTCCCTCACGGTACTGGTTCACTATCGGTCAGTCAGGAGTATTTAGCCTTGGAGGATGGTCCCCCCATATTCAGACAGGATACCACGTGTCCCGCCCTACTCTTCGAGTTCACAACCTGTGCGTTTTCGTGTACGGGACTGTCACCCTGTACCGTGCGACTTTCCAGACGCTTCCACTAACACACAAGCTGATTCAGACTCTGGGCTGCTCCCCGTTCGCTCGCCGCTACTGGGGGAATCTCGGTTGATTTCTTTTCCTCGGGGTACTTAGATGTTTCAGTTCCCCCGGTTCGCCTCGTTAACCTATGTATTCAGTTAACGATAGTGTGTCGGAACACACTGGGTTTCCCCATTCGGACATCGCCGGGTCAAAGGTTCATATCACCTCGCCGGCGCTTTTCGCAGATTAGCACGTCCTTCATCGCCTCTGACTGCCAGGGCATCCACCGTGTACGCTTAGTCGCTTAACCTCACAACCCGAAGATGTTTCACTTCTGATTGCGAAAATTCGAGAGACTCGAACACACCATTTAAGATGTGTCGTTTCAATTTTCAGCTTGATCCAGATTTTTAAAGAGCAAATATCTCAAACGTGACTCGTAAGTCAGTTTTGAGATATGACGGCAGGTGACTTTCACTCACGAACCAGCAAGTGGCGTCCCCTAGGGGATTCGAACCCCTGTTACCGCCGTGAAAGGGCGGTGTCCTGGGCCTCTAGACGAAGGGGACACTGAAGTCTCAATCGCAAGACGCCTTGCTATTTACTTTTCATCAGACAATCTGTGTGAGCACTACAAAGGCAGGTTCTTTAAGGTAAGGAGGTGATCCAACCGCAGGTTCCCCTACGGTTACCTTGTTACGACTTCACCCCAGTCATGAATCACAAAGTGGTAAGCGCCCTCCCGAAGGTTAAGCTACCTACTTCTTTTGCAACCCACTCCCATGGTGTGACGGGCGGTGTGTACAAGGCCCGGGAACGTATTCACCGTAGCATTCTGATCTACGATTACTAGCGATTCCGACTTCATGGAGTCGAGTTGCAGACTCCAATCCGGACTACGACGCACTTTATGAGGTCCGCTTGCTCTCGCGAGGTCGCTTCTCTTTGTATGCGCCATTGTAGCACGTGTGTAGCCCTACTCGTAAGGGCCATGATGACTTGACGTCATCCCCACCTTCCTCCAGTTTATCACTGGCAGTCTCCTTTGAGTTCCCGGCCTAACCGCTGGCAACAAAGGATAAGGGTTGCGCTCGTTGCGGGACTTAACCCAACATTTCACAACACGAGCTGACGACAGCCATGCAGCACCTGTCTCAGAGTTCCCGAAGGCACCAATCCATCTCTGGAAAGTTCTCTGGATGTCAAGAGTAGGTAAGGTTCTTCGCGTTGCATCGAATTAAACCACATGCTCCACCGCTTGTGCGGGCCCCCGTCAATTCATTTGAGTTTTAACCTTGCGGCCGTACTCCCCAGGCGGTCGACTTAACGCGTTAGCTCCGGAAGCCACGCCTCAAGGGCACAACCTCCAAGTCGACATCGTTTACGGCGTGGACTACCAGGGTATCTAATCCTGTTTGCTCCCCACGCTTTCGCACCTGAGCGTCAGTCTTTGTCCAGGGGGCCGCCTTCGCCACCGGTATTCCTCCAGATCTCTACGCATTTCACCGCTACACCTGGAATTCTACCCCCCTCTACAAGACTCTAGCCTGCCAGTTTCGAATGCAGTTCCCAGGTTGAGCCCGGGGATTTCACATCCGACTTGACAGACCGCCTGCGTGCGCTTTACGCCCAGTAATTCCGATTAACGCTTGCACCCTCCGTATTACCGCGGCTGCTGGCACGGAGTTAGCCGGTGCTTCTTCTGCGGGTAACGTCAATCGCTGAGGTTATTAACCTCAACGCCTTCCTCCCCGCTGAAAGTACTTTACAACCCGAAGGCCTTCTTCATACACGCGGCATGGCTGCATCAGGCTTGCGCCCATTGTGCAATATTCCCCACTGCTGCCTCCCGTAGGAGTCTGGACCGTGTCTCAGTTCCAGTGTGGCTGGTCATCCTCTCAGACCAGCTAGGGATCGTCGCCTAGGTGAGCCATTACCCCACCTACTAGCTAATCCCATCTGGGCACATCTGATGGCAAGAGGCCCGAAGGTCCCCCTCTTTGGTCTTGCGACGTTATGCGGTATTAGCTACCGTTTCCAGTAGTTATCCCCCTCCATCAGGCAGTTTCCCAGACATTACTCACCCGTCCGCCGCTCGCCGGCAAAGTAGCAAGCTACTTTCCGCTGCCGCTCGACTTGCATGTGTTAGGCCTGCCGCCAGCGTTCAATCTGAGCCATGATCAAACTCTTCAATTTAAGTTTGATGCTCGTGAATTAAACTTCGTAATGAATTACGTATGTTCACTCAGAGACTTGGTATTCATTTTTCGTCCGAGGACGTTAAGAATCCATGTCACTTTGAGTGCCCACACAGATTGTCTGATAAATTGTTAAAGAGCAGTGCCGCTTCGCTTTTCGCTGCGGCGCGGGGTGTGCATATTACGCTTTCCCGCTTCAGAGTCAAGCGTTTATTTTCGCTATTCTCTGCTGACCCGGCGGCGTGTGTGCCGTTGTTCCGTGTCAGTGGAGGCGCATTATAGGGAGTAATTCCGAACCTGCAAGGATAAAGTGAAAATTATTTACTGACTGCTCACTTTCCAGGCAAACCTCACTCCAGACCTCAATTTTCGCCTGGTTTTTAAACAAAAACGAGCCGCAAGCGGCTCGTTTTTGCGTTTTGTGACTTACTGCACTGCCACAATGCGATCGTCGTTGGCTTCCAGACGGATAATTTTACCAGGAACCAGTTCCCCGGAGAGGATCTGCTGCGCCAGCGGGTTTTCGATCTGCTGCTGGATAGCACGTTTCAATGGACGCGCACCGTACACCGGATCGTAACCATTCTTACTCAGCAGTTTCAGCGCATCGTCGGAGATGTGAATTTCGTATCCACGCTCTTCCAGACGTTTGTACAGACGCTGCAGCTGAATCTGCGCAATCGACGCGATGTGTTTCTCACCCAGAGGATGGAATACCACCACTTCATCAATACGGTTGATGAACTCCGGACGGAAGTTATGGCTTACCACACCCAGCACCAGATCCTTCATGTGGCTGTAGTCCAGTTCACCGAAACGTTCCTGAATCAAATCGGAACCCAGGTTCGACGTCATAATGACAACCGTATTACGGAAGTCGACCGTTCTCCCCTGCCCGTCGGTCAGACGCCCATCATCCAGCACCTGAAGCAGAATGTTGAACACATCCGGATGCGCTTTTTCCACCTCATCCAGCAGGATGACGGAATAAGGACGACGACGCACCGCTTCTGTCAGGTACCCACCTTCTTCATAACCCACATATCCAGGGGGCGCCCCGACCAGACGCGAGACGGAGTGTTTCTCCATAAACTCGGACATGTCGATACGCACCATCGCATCGTCGCTGTCGAACATAAAGTTAGCCAGCGCTTTGCACAGCTCGGTTTTACCGACACCGGTCGGCCCCAGGAACAGGAACGAACCAATCGGGCGGTTCGGATCGGACAGCCCTGCACGACTACGACGAATAGCATTCGAAACCGCTTCAACCGCTTCGTTCTGGCCAATCACACGATTGTGGAGATCGTTCTCCATGCGCAGCAGTTTTTCACGCTCGCCTTCCAGCATGCGCGCCACCGGAATACCGGTCCAGCGGGCAAGCACTTCCGCAATCTCGGCATCCGTCACTTTATTACGTAACAGACGCATCGTTTTTCCTTCTGACTGCGTCGCAATCTCAAGCTGTTTTTCCAGCTCAGGGATTTTGCCATACTGCAGCTCTGACATCCGCGCCAGGTCGCCCACGCGTCGAGCCTGCTCAATGGCAATTTTTGCCTGTTCGAGTTCAGCTTTAATGGTCTGCGTACCGGAAAGGGAGGCTTTCTCGGCTTTCCACTCTTCTTCAAGCTCAGAATACTGGCGCTCTTTATCGTCCAGCTCTTCATTGAGCATATCGAGGCGTTTCTTACTGGCTTCATCAGACTCTTTCTTCAGCGCCTGCTGTTCCAGCTTGAGCTGAATGATGCGTCGGTCGAGTCGATCCAGCTCTTCCGGCTTCGAGTCAATCTGCATACGAATGCTCGACGCCGCTTCATCAATCAGGTCGATCGCTTTATCCGGCAGCTGACGGTCAGCAATATAACGATGCGAAAGCGTCGCCGCCGCAACGATGGCCGGGTCAGTGATCTGCACATGGTGGTGCAGTTCATAGCGCTCTTTCAGACCACGCAGGATCGCGATGGTATCTTCAACGCTTGGCTCGGCAACAAACACTTTCTGGAAGCGACGTTCCAGCGCAGCATCTTTCTCAATGTACTGTCGGTACTCATCCAGCGTGGTGGCACCGACGCAGTGAAGTTCACCGCGCGCCAGTGCAGGTTTCAGCATGTTCCCGGCATCCATTGCGCCGTCTGCCTTACCGGCACCGACCATGGTGTGCAGCTCGTCGATAAACAGGATGACGTTACCTTCCTGTTTCGCCAGATCGTTCAGCACGCCTTTCAGACGCTCTTCAAACTCACCGCGGTATTTCGCACCGGCCACCAGCGCGCCCATGTCCAGCGCCAGTACGCGGCGGCCTTTCAGCCCTTCCGGCACTTCACCGTTCACAATACGCTGCGCAAGCCCTTCAACAATCGCGGTTTTACCGACACCCGGTTCACCTATCAGTACCGGGTTGTTCTTGGTACGACGCTGCAGTACCTGAATGGTACGGCGGATTTCTTCATCACGGCCGATCACCGGGTCAAGTTTGCCCTGTTCAGCACGCTCGGTCAGATCGACCGTAAATTTCTTCAAAGCCTGACGTTGGTCTTCGGCTCCCTGATCGTTCACGCTTTCACCTCCGCGCATGTTCTCAATCGCCTGAGTCACATTGGCGGTGGTCGCACCGGCGGATTTCAGCAGGTCGGTCAAGGTACCGCGTGATTCAAGCGCCGCCAGAACAAACAGCTCTGACGAAATAAAATTGTCCCCACGTTTTTGCGCCAGCTTGTCGCAAAGGTTCAGGACGCGCACCAGATCCTGCGACGGCTGAACGTCGCCGCCGGTCCCTTCGACCTGCGGTAAACGGCTCAGCGCCTGATCGATAGCGGTGCGTAACTGGCCAGCATTAATGCCAGCGGACGTTAATAAAGGACGTACCGATCCCCCTTCCTGATTCAACAAGGCGCTCATTAAATGAAGAGGTTCGATAAATTGGTTGTCGTGCCCCAGTGCGAGGGACTGGGCATCGGCGAGAGCAAGCTGGAATTTATTAGTAAGACGATCCAGACGCATAACTCCTCCCATAACAGGTCAAATTTGCTACTGGAGATTAAATGAGGTCATCCCTCAATTATTCAAGGTTAATGACCTGAATTATGTGAAAAGAAAACGGCACGTGCCGGATCGTCTTGATTCTTTAGGTTATATCAGCCAAATGAAACTTGCCATACGCCCCGTCGTCTTGTCGCGGCGATAAGAGAAAAAATCACCCTTTTCGGTGAATGTGCAGCGATCGCCGCCGAAGATCTGCGTTATGCCGACGCTGTTCAGGCGCTGACGAGCAAGCTGGTAAATATCGGCCAGATATTTATCTCCAGAAGGCAGGAAAGCGTCCACCGCTTGCGGATCTTTATCCATAAAGGCTTCGCGAACCTCCGGCCCCACTTCAAAAGCGCGAGGACCAATGGCCGGGCCAAGCCAGGCCATAATATTGGCGGGTTCATCCTTAAAGCAGGCGACGGTTTCTTCCAGCACGCCTTCACACAGTCCACGCCAGCCCGCGTGAGCTGCAGCCACCTCGGTGCCTGCACGGTTGCAGAACAGCACTGGCAGACAATCGGCGGTCATTACGGCACAAACGGTTCCCGGAGTATTGCTGTAAGAGGCATCAGCACGTTTAGAAGCATAGGGTTCTCCCGTCAACTTCAGCACCGCCTTGCCATGAACCTGTTCCAGCCAGACCGGATTTGAAGGCAGGTTCCCCGCAGCAAACAGACGCCTGCGGTTCTCTTCCACGTGTTCCAGGTTATCGCCACAGTGTGCGCCGAGGTTCAACGACGCCCACGCGCCCTGGCTCACACCGCCAGTGCGGGTTGAACTGCAGGCAGCCACGCCGGCAGGCAATGGCCACTCCGGGACAATCAGTTTGGTCATAACCAGTCCACTTGATCCTTATGTTCTTCGAAATCAGCACGCATGGCGTCAATAAGGTCCACCATATCCTGCGGGATAGGCGCATGCCACTCCATCTGAATACCGGTGATAGGGTGATAAAGACGCAGCATGGTCGCGTGCAGCGCCTGACGATCGAATTTACGCAATACGCTGATGAACTCATCCGACGCGCCTTTAGGCGGACGCGGACGACCACCGTAGACCTGATCCCCCACCAGCGGATGGGTAATGTGGGCCATATGCACGCGGATCTGGTGAGTACGTCCGGTCTCCAGACGCAGACGCAGGCGCGTATGAATACGGAAGTGCTCCATAATGCGGTAATGCGTCACCGCCGGTTTACCCATCGGATGCACCGACATATGGGTACGCTTGGTCGGGTGACGGCTAATGGGCTCTTCCACCGTCCCGCCAGAAGTCATATGTCCAATGGCTACCGCTTCATATTCACGGGTGATTTCGCGCAGCTGCAGCGACTCCACCAGACGGGTCTGAGCAGGAACGGTCTTCGCCACCACCATCAGACCGGTAGTGTCTTTATCCAGACGGTGCACGATGCCCGCGCGCGGGACATCCGCGATCGGCGGATAGTAATGGAGAAGTGCGTTAAGTACCGTACCGTCAGGGTTTCCCGCGCCCGGATGAACAACCAGGTCGCGCGGCTTGTTGATCACCAGAATGTCATCATCTTCATAGACGATGTCCAGTGGGATATCCTGCGGCTCGAAGCGAATTTCCTCTTCGATTTCAGCATTGATGGCGACAGCTTCCCCACCTAACACTTTCTCTTTTGGTTTGTCCCAGATCTTGCCGTTTACCATCACGCGCTGGTCAAGGATCCATTCTTTTATGCGTGAACGCGAATAATCAGGGAACAATTCGGCCAAAGCCTGATCTAAGCGTTGACCGAGCTGATTTTCGGAGACTGTTGCGGTGAGTTCTACTCGTTGTGCCATAAACTGCTTCTTCGTTTAACGTTGGGTTTTACGGCTTTGCCGTTTAATATAGTGTGCTATTGTAGCTGGTCTTAATCGGGAGCAGGAACAGAGTTTCTCCCGGACAAACATTTGAGGAAAGTCAAAACGTCATGACGCGCATGAAATATCTGGTGGCAGCGGCCACGTTGAGCCTGGCTTTGGTGGGCTGCTCCGGTTCAAATGAACAGGTCCCTGACAATCCGCCGAATGAAATCTATGCGACTGCACAACAAAAGTTGCAGGACGGTAACTGGAAACAGGCGATAACGCAAC
Organism: Enterobacter sp. fkY84-1; assembly: GCF_052974705.1. Taxonomy (NCBI): domain Bacteria; kingdom Pseudomonadati; phylum Pseudomonadota; class Gammaproteobacteria; order Enterobacterales; family Enterobacteriaceae; genus Enterobacter; species Enterobacter sp. fkY84-1. The sequence goes on from NZ_CP169393.1 coordinate 3,579,044, forward strand.
TGGAAGCGTTGGATAATCGCTATCCATTTGGTCCGTATTCGCAGCAGGTACAGTTAGATCTCATCTACGCATACTATAAAAATGCCGATCTGCCGCTGGCTCAGGCAACCATCGATCGTTTCATGCGTCTGAACCCGACTCATCCTAACATCGACTACGTGATGTACATGCGCGGCCTCACCAACATGGCGCTGGATGACAGTGCGCTGCAGGGCTTCTTCGGTGTGGATCGTTCCGACCGTGACCCGCAGCATGCGCGTGACGCCTTCAATGACTTCTCTAAACTGGTGCGCGGCTATCCGAACAGCCAGTACGTGACCGACGCCACCAAACGTCTGGTGTTCCTGAAAGATCGTCTGGCGAAATATGAATACTCCGTGGCGGACTACTATACCCGCCGTGGCGCATGGGTTGCCGTGGTTAACCGCGTAGAAGGTATGCTGCGAGATTACCCGGATACTCAGGCAACGCGCGACGGCCTGAAGCTGATGGAAAATGCTTACCGTCAGATGCAGATGACCGCTCAGGCTGAAAAAGTGGCGAAAATCATCGCCGCGAACAGCAGCAACACCTGATTTTGCCTCAATGCAAAACGGCAGCCGAAGGCTGCCGTTTTTTTATTCGTTTCTGAGCGTCGCTGAAGCGCGTTAGCCTCAACACATCCAGTCAACTATGGCCTCAATTTTTGCCTTCTACAAGGTAAATCTCACCTCTTCCTGCCCTGCCTCACAAAAAAGATTCCCTGACAAAAACCGACAAAATAACGTGATCTAAATCACACATTTTGACATTAGGTCGGGTATGCTGGAATCACCAAGACGGAAAGACAAGAGGTAAAATTTATGACAATGAACATTACCAGTAAACAAATGGAAATTACTCCGGCAATTCGCCAGCACGTCGCAGACCGTCTCGCCAAACTGGATAAATGGCAAACACATTTGATTAATCCACATATCATCCTGTCCAAGGAGCCGCAGGGTTTCATCGCTGACGCAACTATCAATACTCCAAACGGCCATCTGGTCGCCAGCGCAAAACATGAGGATATGTACACCGCAATTAACGATTTGATCAACAAGCTGGAACGGCAGCTCAATAAAGTGCAACACAAAGGTGAAGCCCGTCGCGCCACAACGTCGGTGAAAGACGCCAGCTTCGCGGAAGAAGTTGAAGAAGAGTAATCCTTTAAATTGAGTGTACCGCCAACGCGCCTTCGGGCGCGTTTTTTGTTTTTTATTGACAGGGTGAAAACAGTACGGGTACTTTAACGGTATCACTCACAGGATGACTTTATGAAACTTACGCCGTTCTTCTTCGCATTCTTTTTTACCTTCCCCTGAACGGGAGGCGTTTCGTCGTGTGATAAAGAATGCGAAGACGAACAACAAGGCCTCCCACACCGGGGGGCCTTTTTTATTGATAACGATAAGATGAGACAGGCAACACTATGACACCGGAAAACCCGTTACTGGATCTGCGCGTAAAAATCAGCGCGCTGGATGAGAAACTGCTGGCGCTGCTGGCCGAACGCCGCGCCCTTGCCGTTGAAGTGGGTAAAGCCAAGCTGGACTCCCATCGTCCGGTCCGTGATATCGACCGCGAGCGGGATCTGCTGGAACGTCTCATTCAGCTCGGCAAAGCGCATCATCTCGATGCCCACTACATCACCCGGCTGTTCCAGCTCATCATCGAAGACTCCGTTCTGACCCAGCAAGCGCTACTCCAGCAGCACCTCAATAAAACCAATCCGCTCTCTGCGCGTATCGCTTTCCTCGGGCCAAAGGGCTCCTATTCTCACCTGGCCGCGCGTCAGTATGCCGCTCGCCATTTCGAAGAATTTATTGAAAGCGGCTGCGCGAAGTTTGCCGACATTTTTAACCAGGTCGAGACCGGCCAGGCGGATTACGCCGTGGTGCCGATTGAAAACACCAGCTCCGGCGCCATCAACGACGTCTACGATTTGCTGCAGCACACCAGCCTTTCGCTGGTCGGCGAGCTGACGATCCCTATCGATCACTGCGTGCTGGTCTCCGGTTCAACGGACCTGAACACGATCGAAACGGTCTACAGCCACCCGCAGCCGTTCCAGCAGTGCAGCCAGTTCCTGAACCGTTATCCGAACTGGAAAATTGAGTACACCGAAAGCACCTCGGCGGCGATGGAAAAAGTGGCCCAGGCGAACTCCCCCACCGTCGCGGCGCTCGGCAGCGAAGCGGGCGGCGCGCTGTATGGTTTACAGGTGCTGGAACGCAACCTGGCGAACCAGACGCAAAATATTACCCGCTTCGTGGTGCTGGCCCGCAAGGCAATCAATGTGTCTGACCAGGTACCGGCCAAGACCACGCTGCTGATGGCCACCGGCCAACAGGCCGGTGCGCTGGTTGAAGCTCTGCTGGTACTGCGTAATCACAACCTGATCATGACCCGGCTGGAATCGCGCCCAATCCACGGTAACCCGTGGGAAGAGATGTTCTACCTCGATATCCAGGCCAACCTGGAGTCTGCTTCCATGCAGAAAGCCCTGCGCGAGCTGGGCGAGATCACGCGTTCCATGAAGGTGCTGGGCTGTTACCCGAGCGAAAACGTCGTCCCGGTCGATCCAATCTAACGTTCGATAAAACGGCTTTTCTTCATCCCTGCCACGCTCACCGGCAGGGTGAAGATGGCCCCGGAGAGCGGATATTTCGCCACCTCCTCCGCATCCATATTTTCCCGCGTGGTGGTAATAAACAGCGTTTTCATGTCATCGCCGCCAAAGCAGACCATCGTCGGGCAACGTACCGGCATGCGATACTCTTCCAGCTGCTCCCCTTGCGGTGAAAAACGCGCGATGCGCCAGCCGTCAAACAGCGCGCTCCAGTAGCAACCTTCCATATCCATCGCCGCGCCGTCCGGTATCCCCTCGCCCTCTTTAAACTGACGAAACACCTCTCGCTTACCCGGTTCGCCCTGCTCATCAAGCGGGGTACGGTAAATCACACCGTTTGGCGTGTCTGAGGTAAACATCCACTGCTTATCCGGGCTAAACGCTAAGCCGTTGTGCCCGTGAATATCGCACTGGATCACCTTCGGCGTCAGATCGTTGTCGATGCGCATCAGCAAGGCGCCGTTGTAATCTCCCGGCCCCCAGAACGTGCCCGCATAGAACCGGCCCTGATGGTCGGTACCCCCATCGTTAAAACGCGCCAGCTGCGGGTTAGAGGGGTTGTCGCACACCTTGCGCTGCAGAAGGCCATGCTTATCGGCAAGCCAGATGCCATTGCGCATGGCGACGATAAACCCGCCGCGCTCGCGCAGCGCGAAACAGCCTACCTCCTCGTGGAAAGAAAGCACGGTGTGTTCCGCCGTCGGCAGATGGTAGCGGTGGATCTCTCCTTCCAGAATATCGGCCCAGTAGAGCGCGTGCTCGTCGGCGCTCCACGTCGGGCATTCAGGCAAATGCCCGGTGTAATTCAACAGCAGCTGCGGTTCGGCCATGACAGTTCCCCAAAATGAAAAAAGCCAGCAATGCTGGCTTTCAGTATATACATCATCGCATTACTGGCGACTGTCATTTGCCTGGCGCAACAACGTCCGGCTCTCATTCTGGAAACGCTGCGCGTAATCGCCAAACCAGTGCTCGACCTTGCGGAAGCTGTCGATAAACGCCTGTTTGTCTCCGTGCTCCAGCAGCGTAATGGCTTCACCAAAGCGCTGATAGTAGCGCTTGATCAGCGCCAGGTTATTTTCCGAGGACATAATAATATCCGCGTACAGTTGCGGATCCTGCGCGAACAGACGCCCGACCATCGCCAGCTCCAGACGATAGATAGGTGAAGAGAGCGCCAGCAGCTGTTCAAGCTGCACGTTCTCTTCCGCCAGATGCAGGCCGTAGGCAAACGTCGCAAAGTGGCGCAGCGCCTGAATGAACGCCATGTTCTGGTCGTGCTCAACCGCGCTGATGCGGTGCAGCCGTGCGCCCCATACCTGAATCTGTTCCAGGAACCACTGATAGGCTTCCGGCTGACGACCGTCGCAGTAAACCACCACCTGCTTAGCCAGGCTGCAGCTGTCCGGACCAAACATTGGGTGCAGACCCAGCACCGGCCCCGTATGCGCCGCCAGCATAGCCTGCAGCGGACCATTTTTGACGGAGGCCAGATCCACCAGGATGCAATCTTTCGGTAAAGGAGGCAGCTTCCCGACGATCTGCTCCGTCACGTGGATCGGCACGCTGACGATAACCATTCCGGCATCTTTCATGAGTTCCGGCGCCTGGGCCCAGTCCTCTTTTTCCAGAATGCGCACCTGATAGCCAGAAAGGGTCAGCATTTTTTCAAACAGGCGCCCCATCTGTCCGGCACCGCCGACAATCACCACCGGACGCAGGGTCGGACAGAGGGTTTTGAAGCCCTTGTCGTTTTCACTGGAATAGGACTCCCGCATCACGCGACGCAGAACATCCTCAATCAAGTCCGGCGAAACGCCCAGCGCCTGCGCCTCTTTGCGACGGGAGGCCAGCATGGAGGCCTCGCGCTCCGGGACGTAGATCGGCAGGCCGTATTTGCTTTTCACCTCACCGACTTCGGCAACCAGGGCCATGCGGCGCGCCAGCAGATCCAGCAGCGCCTTATCCACTTCATCAATTTGATCGCGCAGTGCGGTCAATTCAGCAACCATAACTACCCTCTTAAGCCAGACGCGTCGCCAGCTGGCCGCTTAAATCTTTATGGATCTCACGCAGCAGTGCATCGGTGGTTTCCCAGCTGATGCAGGCATCCGTCACGGAGACGCCGTGCTTCATGGCACTGCGCGGTTGTTCAGATGATTGATTGCCTTCATGAATATTGCTCTCAATCATCAGACCGATAATCGAACGGTTGCCATCTTTGATCTGGGCGACCACGGATTCCGCAACCGCAGGCTGACGACGGTAATCTTTATTCGAATTACCATGACTGCAATCTACCATCAGTGCCGGGCGCAGTCCCGCCTGCTCCATCTCTTTTTCACACTGCGCCACGTCCGCCGGGCTGTAGTTCGGGGCTTTCCCGCCGCGCAGGATCACGTGCCCGTCCGGGTTGCCCTGCGTTTGCAGGAGGCAGACCTGGCCCGCCTGGTTGATACCGACGAAACGGTGCGGCATGGCAGCCGCGCGCATGGCGTTGATCGCCGTCGCCAGGCTGCCATCGGTACCGTTTTTAAAACCAACCGGCATCGACAGGCCAGACGCCATCTCGCGGTGGGTTTGCGATTCCGTGGTACGCGCGCCAATCGCGGACCAGCTGAACAGATCGCCAAGGTATTGCGGGCTGTTCGGATCCAGCGCTTCGGTTGCCAGCGGCAGCCCCATGCTGACCAGCTCCACCAGCAGGCGACGCGCAATCTTCAGGCCTGCTTCCACATCAAACGAGCCATCCATGTGCGGATCGTTAATCAACCCTTTCCAGCCAACGGTAGTACGTGGCTTCTCAAAATAGACGCGCATCACCAGGTAGAGGCTATCGCTGACCTCCTCCGCTAATGCTTTAAATCGACGAGCGTACTCAATGGCGGTTTCAGGATCGTGAATAGAGCAAGGACCACACACCACCAGCAGGCGCGGATCGCGGCCGGCGATGATGTCAGAAATGGTCTGGCGCGAGTGCTCAATCTGAGCCTCCTGCGCGACGCTCAGCGGAAATTCTGCTTTCAGCTGATCCGGAGTAATTAAAACCTGTTCGTCAGTGATATGTACGTTGTTCAGCGCGTCTTTTTGCATGATGGCGATCCTGTAAAGCTCGTTTGCGATAGTTGTTTTCCTCAATGAGGTGAAACCACGATACCATAAAAAGTAAACATTTCAATCCAAAATACGTACATATTACTTTACAGTAGCCAATTTATTGCAAAAATCAGCCGTCAAAAACGTAAAGTTTAAATTACAGACATACTTTCTTAAGCCAGGCTATGCTGAAGTAAAAAGGAGAATGGCTATGCGTTCAATTGCTCTCACGCTGTTGTCGCTGTTTTTAACGGGCTGCCAGATCAATCCTTATACCTTCCAGCCCGACTGGACCAGTCCATCCTGGTTTGATGCCGGTAAAGAAGACGCCATGAATGGCCTGCCGGTTAAAGATAACCAGACCCTGGCCGATAGTTTTAACGACACCCACGTTGATCGTAGTGAATATCTTCGCGGCTATGCCGATGGTCAGAAGAGAGTCTGCGAAGAAGGGTTTATTCACGCCTGGGGATTAGCGGGCAAATCTTTCCCTGCCAGTTGCGATACTGCTGAAAACGCGGCAAAACTGCGTGCGTCATGGCAAAAAGGGATGGATGAAAGTATGCGCTCCAGCAGACTCAATTAAGTCTGTTTTTAATCACCGGAAAATAAACAACAGTAGGATTTAGCTTAGGTTGACCTGAGGCTATTTCTGACATAATGACGGCTCTGATAAACAATGGTATTCTGCCCGCAACTCTTAAGGACATCTATTTCCAGAGCGATGTGGCGGATTCTGGTGAGAAATTTATTCTTGATCTCTTTTTTCCGACTCACTCTGGTGTTAATGCTGTTCATTATGGTGGGCCCAGCGACGGCAGGCACGCTCACGGAAACGGATAAATCGGTACGCTCGATAGTCTCAGGCATTGTGAGCTATACGCGATGGCCGTCACTATCCGGGCAGCCTAAACTCTGCATCTATGCCACTTCTCACTATACGCACGCGCTTAGCGGCGACGAAGGGCACAACGAGTTACCCTATACTCCCGCTATTGTACATAACGATCGGGAAGCCCTGGCCGCGACGTGCGATGCGATTTATTTCGGGTCTGAATCACCGGCAAAACAACTTGAATTAATAAGCCAATATCAGGGCAGAGCATTGCTATTAATCTCAGAGCAAAATCCGGAATGTGTAATTGGCAGTGCCTTTTGCCTGATGATCGATCGTGGCCAGGTCCGGTTCTCCGTCAACCTGGATGCATTGACGCGCAGTGGCGTAAGAGTCAATCCGGATGTATTAATGCTGGCACGGAATAAGCAGCATGGATAAAGATTTCACTTCAACGCCACGGCCGACGTTTAAAAGAACGTTAAGGCGAAACAGCATGATAAGCGTCATTATCACGATGACGTTAATATGGCTGTTGCTCTGTTTTGCTTCCGTTGTGACGTTAAAACAATACGCGCAAAAGAATCTCGAATTAACCGGCGCCACGATGAGCCACAGCCTGGAAGCCTCGCTGGTTTTCAACGACTCGCTGGCGGCCAACGAAACGCTTGCCGCCCTGGGCAAACAGGGGCAGTTTGCCGCGGCCGAGGTGATTAACGCGCATAAAAAGCGGTTCGCCTACTGGTCCTGGAACCCGGAAGATAACAACGACACGCTGGGCGCGCTGGTCAGCCGCTGGCTTTTCCCCGTACCGGTTGCGCAGCCCATCATGCATAACGGCTTAACGATCGGCGAAATCCGCCTTACCGCGCGTGACAGTCTGATCAGCCATTTCATCTGGACGTCGTTTGCCGTACTGACCGGCTGCATTCTCTTTGCCGCCGTGGTCGCGCTCGTCATTACCCAGTCTTTGCATCGTGGAATGGTCACGGCCCTGCAGAACATTACCGACGTCGTTCATGACGTGCGCACGAACCGAAATTTCTCCCGCCGGGTGAAAGACGGCCGTATCGAAGAATTTCACCAGTTTGGCGAAGACTTCAATAGTCTTCTGGATGAAATGGAAGAGTGGCAGCTGAAGCTTCAGGCGAAAAATGCCCAGCTGTTGCGGACCGCCATGCACGACCCGCTTACCGGTCTTGCCAACCGCGCGGCGTTTCGTAACAGCATTGCGGCATTAATGAATGACCCTTCAGCCAGAACAAACTCGGCCCTGCTCTTCCTCGACGGTGATAATTTTAAGTTTATTAACGACACCTGGGGACACGCGGCAGGAGACTGCGTGCTGATCGAAGTCGCCAGCAGGATGATGGAGTTTGGCGACAAACGTCATCAGTCCTACCGTCTTGGCGGTGACGAATTTGCCATGGTGCTGTACGGCGTGCACTCTGAGCTTGAGGTTCAACATATTTGTGCTGCGCTTTCGCAGCAGTTTATTCGTCCGTTTGATCTTCATAACGGACAAAAAGCATCGATGTCACTCAGCATTGGCTTTGCTCTGGCGTGGGAAAATACTTCCGTGGAAGCATTACTGGAGAGGGCTGACCGCAACATGTACCAGGTTAAAAACCAGCGTACGAAAACAATAAGTTAGAAAGGATACACTATGTTAAAACGTTACTTCGCGCCCTTAGTACTGGCCTCACTGGTTCTGGCAGGCTGCCAGTCGCCGCCGGAAGGCAAATTCACTCCTGAGCAAATTGCGGCGATGAAGTCTTACGGTTTTAACGAACTGAACGGTGACTGGTCGCTTGGGATGTCGGACACCATCCTGTTTGATAAAAATGACGCCAGGCTGCGATCGGAGAGTGAAACGCAGATCCAGTCCATGGCCTCTCGTCTGGCGGAAACCGGCCTGACCCACGCGCGAATGGACGGTCACACGGATAACTACGGGGAAGAGAGCTACAACGAAGCGCTCTCGTTAAAACGCGCCAACGCCGTGGCCGATGCCTGGGCGAAGGGGGCAAACATCCCGCGCAGCAATCTCACCACGCGGGGATTAGGTCAAAAATACCCGGTTGCGAGCAACAGTACCTCACAAGGGCGCGCTGAAAACCGCCGCGTCGCAGTGGTAATCAGCACGCCATAAGGCTATTTAGCGGAGGATTCGGCGAGCGTCACCCTGGTTGCCGCTCGCCAGCGCAGCCAGTCCACCAGAACAAACAGCGCCAGACTCACGCCCATGACCGGCAATGCCAGTCCCAACAGTACGCTGATTAACACCGTAACGCCTCTTCCCCACACTGACAAGGCAAGCCAGCTCTGGCAAAGCGTCTGTACCGGACTCACAGCCGATTGCGCCGGACGACGCATCCACCACATCCGGTATCCCCAGATAATGAGCACGCAAAGGGCGAGGCCGAACGCAACCAGCAGCAGCTGATTTGCGAGGCCGAATAAGATCCCCATATGGAAATCCACGCCCCAGCGGGTCAGTTTTGCCATTAGCGGGAAATCCTTGAATCGGGTTCTGTCCAGAACCTGCATCGTATGAGGATCAACCGCCACGGCGTCCACCTGGGTCGGCCAGCTGCGATCGATTTCCGTCACGGTCCAGGCGCGATCCATCGTTTTCGCCGGGCGGATCTCCAGCTTGCCGGCATCAATACCCGCGTTACGCGCCGCGCTTAACACGCCGTCAAACTGCGTCAAATCCATCGCCATTTCCGGCATCACCATTCCACCGTGATGACCGCGGTGTTCGGCATGTTCATCCATGACCTCATGTTGGCCGGATAGCGTCGTGTTCACCTGCGGGGTGAGCCAGTTCATCTCTGCACGCAGCTTATCCACGTTTCCGCCAGCCCACTGGGACCAGGTCAGGCCGGTTGCGGAGAACAGCAGCATTCCACCCAGCAGGCTCCAGCCCAGCGTCACGTGTACCCGACGCCGGTTCTGGAAGCGATTGTTGATCCGCCGTTTGGGCCGGGTATAACACCACAGGGCAATACCGCCCAGCGCGGCGACCCACATCCACGAGGCCGCAAGCTCGCTGTAAAGGCGCCCAATGTCGCCCAGCATCAGGGAAGTATGCAGGTAATCAATGGTCTGACGCAGGGGTAAAATCCCGCTGGTGCCGTATACCGTCAGATCTCCCAGCACCGTCAGGCTTACCGGATCGATAAAGATAGCCCGGTTCTCCGATGGCCCAAGTTTCGGGTCAGCGAACATCACGCGGGTGGTTTCGCCCTCAACCAGCCCCGGACGAACGGCGTGCAAACGTAAATCTGATCCAACGGTTTTTTCCGCCACGGCGATTTGTTCCGCCAGAGGATGTGGCTCGCCCACGGAATCTGTGTGGAGCGCGTGCCGGTAGAGCGCGTTTTCCAGCTGTGGGGTCGCCACATACAACGTCCCGGTCAGCGCGGCGAAGAAGATAAACGGGCCGACAAACAGCCCAACGTAGAAATGAAGGCGACGCAGCAGGTTTCCCCATGCCGCGCGCGAGGTGCAGGTAGTCATACTTTTCCTTTTTAAGGCAAAAAGTTATCGATATTTTTTTATTGGGAAAAAGCAGACTGTCGCGGCGGCGCGCGGGTATCAGGGTAAAGCCAGGGGAAAAAGTGCCAGTGGTTGACCGCCTGACGCGGCGGCTTAACGCGAAGCCTCTGCAGCACCACGCTGAGCAGTACGATGAGCGCCAGCATCACGCCAGGGACATGCGCTAACAGCACGCAGTAGCCGCACGCTTCAGCATGGTCGACGGGCATCGTGTGCGGCATATCGCCGTGATGCTCGTCCATCGACATCATGCTCATCTCATGATGCATGCCCGGCATGGCGCTCATGGGATCTTTCTGCAGCGAAACGGAGATAAGGGGTGCTACCACGATCAGCAGGATCGCGAACAGCGCGGTCAATGCCGCTGCGCGTTTCCAGCTATACTGATGCAGTACGTTATCCACTTCCCCTCCATACAAGAGGCAAGCATTGTAAATGATTTATGACAAAAGGGTTAACGCGAGAGGTGCGATGGGATAAAAAAAGGGCCAGCCTTTCGGCCAGCCCTTTCTAACAGGATGTCGCTTAAGCGAATCTTAGTTCAGACGCTCTTTAATACGAGCAGACTTACCAGTACGCTCACGCAGGTAGTACAGTTTAGCTTTACGTACAGCACCACGACGTTTAACAGCAATGCTGTCAACTACCGGAGAGTGAGTCTGGAAGACACGCTCAACGCCTTCGCCGTTGGAAATTTTACGAACAGTGAATGCAGAGTGCAGACCGCGGTTACGAATAGCGATAACCACGCCCTCGAATGCCTGCAGACGTTTTTTGGAACCTTCAACAACCCATACTTTCACTTCCACGGTGTCACCTGGACGGAAGGAAGGTACGTCCTGCTTCATCTGCTCTTGTTCAAGTTGCTTAATAATGTTGCTCATAATTTAATCTCTTATCCTGGGTAAACTGATATTCGGGAGCGTATTACGCATTCCCATCATGTTCATGCTGCTGTTGCGCGTGTTCAGTTTTGAACTCGGCCAGCAACTTTGCTTGCTCTTCAGTCAGAGCCAGGTTTTCCAGAAGTTCAGGTCTTCTAAGCCAGGTTCGGCCCAGCGACTGCTTCAAACGCCAGCGACGTATCTCGGCATGGTTTCCTGACAGTAACACTGCCGGGACTTCCATCCCTTCTAACACTTCAGGACGGGTATAGTGTGGACAGTCCAGCAACCCATCGGCAAAGGAATCTTCCGTTGCCGAAGCTTCATGGCCCAGTACTCCCGGAATGAACCGGGCGACGGAGTCAATCAGCGTCATTGCGGGTAACTCACCACCGCTGAGAACGTAATCGCCGATAGACCATTCTTCGTCAATCTCGGTTTGAATTACGCGCTCATCTATCCCTTCGTAGCGACCACAGACCAGAATCAGCTTTTGATTCGTCGCCAGTTCGCTGACGCCCGCTTGATCAAGCTTGCGTCCCTGAGGTGACAGATAAATCACCTTTGCGCCTTCACCTGCCGCGGCTTTTGCTGTGTGAATGGCGTCCCGTAAGGGTTGCACCATCATTAGCATCCCCGGTCCGCCGCCGTAAGGACGATCGTCCACGGTACGGTGCCGGTCATGAGTAAAGTCACGAGGACTCCAGCTCTGGATGCTCAGCAGGCCATTCTTTACTGCCCGGCCAGTTACCCCGTAATCGGTAATCGCGCGGAACATTTCAGGAAACAGGCTAATTATGCCAATCCACATAGCGCCGTCTTTTACCGTTTATCCGGAGAATTTAAAAACCAGGATCCCAATCTACTTCAATGGTTTGAGTAGTGAGATCGACTTTCTTGATAACCTGTCCATCGAGGAACGGGACCAACCGCTCCTTGATGCCAAATGCATCTTTCAGGTTTGCCTTAATGACGAGAACGTCATTTGACCCGGTTTCCATCATATCGATGACTTTCCCCAGGCTGTAGCCTTCAGTCGTGACTACCTGGCAACCCATAAGGTCTTTCCAGTAGTAGTCGCCCTCTTCCAGCTGTGGCAACTGCGACGAATCCACGACAATTTCACAATTAGTCAGCGCATTCGCGGCATCACGATCGTCAACGCCTTTCAGCTTGATGATGATGTCCTGATTGTGGTGACGCCAGCTTTCCAGCTCGACCTCTTCCCACTTACCGCCTTTCTGGATAAACCAGGGCTGGTAATTAAAAATGCTATCAGCGTCTTCAGTGGAGGAAAACACTCTGAGCCAACCACGGATACCGTAGCAAGAACCCATTTTTCCCAATACGATCGGTTCAACAGGTGCTTTATTGCTCATCATGACCACCGTGACAGATTAAGCTGCTTTGTTTGCTGCTTTGATCAGCGTAGCAACGCGATCGGAAACAGTAGCGCCCTGGCCAACCCAGTGAGCGATACGATCCAGATCCAGACGAGTTTCTTCTTCTGCGCCAGCGGCCAGTGGGTTGAAGAAACCAACGCGCTCGATGAAGCGACCGTTGCGTGCATTACGGCTGTCAGTCACAACAACCTGGTAGAACGGACGCTTTTTAGCGCCGTGACGTGCTAAACGAATAGTTACCATAACATCCTCTTGTGTGAATAAAACAACCGGGCCCCATCGAGGAACGGAGCCCGGGTGTCATATTAAAAGCCCGAAAATTTTACTCATTTTCGGGCAAAAAGCAATCTCAAAAGCGATTAACGCCCTGGAAAACCGGGAGGCATCATCCCTTTCATGCCGCGCATCATCTTCGCCATGCCGCCTTTCTTCATTTTCTTCATCATGCGCTGCATGTCGTCGAACTGTTTCAGAAGGCGGTTAACGTCCTGCACCTGCATGCCGCAACCGGCTGCGATACGGCGTTTACGGGAACCTTTGATGATGTCCGGGTTAGCGCGCTCTTTCAGCGTCATCGAGTTGATGATCGCCTCCATACGCACCAGCACCTTGTCATCCATCTGCGCTTTCACGTTGTCTGGGATCTGGCCCATGCCCGGCAGTTTGCCCATCAGGCTGGCCATGCCGCCCATGTTTTTCATCTGACGCAGCTGCTCAAGGAAGTCGGTGAGATCGAAACCGTCCCCTTTTTTCAGCTTGCTGGCCAGCTTCTCGGCCTGCGCGCGGTCAACCTTGCTCTCGATATCTTCGATCAGCGACAGCACGTCGCCCATGCCGAGGATACGGGAGGCAATACGATCCGGGTGGAACGGCTCCAGCGCTTCAGTTTTCTCGCCCACGCCGAGGAATTTGATCGGCTTACCGGTGATGTGACGAATGGAGAGGGCCGCACCGCCGCGGGCGTCACCGTCCACTTTGGTCAGCACCACGCCGGTTAACGGCAGCGCTTCGTTAAACGCTTTCGCGGTATTCGCCGCATCCTGACCGGTCATGGCGTCGACGACAAACAGGGTCTCTACCGGGTTGATAGAGGCATGCACCTGCTTGATCTCGTCCATCATCGCTTCGTCAACATGCAGACGACCGGCGGTATCCACCAGCAGCACGTCGTAGAATTTCAGCTTCGCCTCTTTCAGCGCGGCGTTAACGATGTCGACAGGCTTCTGCGCCACGTCGGACGGGAAGAAATCCACGCCAACCTGCTCTGCCAGGGTTTCCAGCTGCTTGATCGCCGCCGGGCGATAGACGTCCGCAGAGACCACCAGCACTTTCTTCTTGTGCTTTTCGCGCAGGAACTTACCCAGCTTACCGACGCTGGTGGTTTTACCCGCACCCTGCAGGCCCGCCATCAGCACCACGGCCGGTGGCTGAGCGGCCAGGTTAAGCACCTGGTTCTCTTCGCCCATCGCCGAAACCAGTTCGTTACGAACGATTTTGACGAACTCCTGACCCGGGGTCAGGCTCTTGTTAACTTCATGACCAACCGCCTTCTCTTTCACGCGGTTGATAAAATCACGAACAACCGGCAACGCGACGTCTGCTTCCAGCAGCGCCATGCGCACTTCGCGCAGCGTTTCCTTGATGTTGTCTTCAGTAAGGCGTCCGCGGCCGCTGATGTTGCGCAGCGTGCGCGACAAACGATCGGTTAAATTATCAAACATTGTCTCTCGCCTGAGTAGAAACGTTGGGCCGCCATGAGCGACACATACACAGAATTTTGCCGGAGTATAACATGAAGGCGCCTTTGTTGTTATGCAACGGTTGGAGCAGGCGTCACGTAACGTTATACTGCTTCTCTTTCTTATTAAGACAACTGTCGATGCCTATATGCCTGTTTTCGCACTGATCGCCCTTGTTGCCTACTCTGTCAGCCTCGCGCTGATTATTCCCGGACTGCTGCAAAAAAACAGCGGCTGGCGGCGCATGGCTATTCTTTCGGCGGTGATCGCACTGATTAGCCACGCCTTTGCGCTGGAATCACGCATTATCCCCGGCGACGGCAGCGTGCAAAACCTGAGCGTGCTGAACGTCGGCTCGCTGGTCAGCCTGATGATCTGTACGGTAATGACCATCGTCGCGTCTAAAAATCGCGGCTGGCTGCTGCTGCCGATTGTCTATACCTTCGCGCTGATCAATCTGGCCCTCGCCACCTTTATGCCTAATGAGTTCATTACGCATCTGGAGGCGACGCCGGGGATGCTGGTGCATATCGGCCTGTCGCTCTTTGCCTACGCGACGCTGATCATCGCCGCGCTTTATGCCATGCAGCTCGCCTGGATTGACTACCAGCTGAAAAACAAAAAGCTGGCGTTTAACCATGAAATGCCGCCGCTGATGGTCATTGAGCGTAAGATGTTCCACATCACCCAGGTGGGCGTGGTGCTGCTGACGCTCACGCTCTGCACCGGGCTGTTTTACATGAAGAACCTGTTCAGCGTGGAGAATATCGATAAAGCGGTGCTCTCCATCATCGCGTGGTTTGTCTATATTGTCCTGTTATGGGGCCATTATCATGAAGGCTGGCGCGGTCGTCGCGTGGTCTGGTTCAACGTCGCGGGTGCGGGCATTCTCACCCTTGCCTATTTTGGCAGCCGCTTCATACAGCAATTTGCTGGCTAAGAAACAAAGGAGTTCCCCCTGGAACACATCTCAACCACCACGCTGATCGTTATCCTGATCGTCATGGTGGTCATCTCCGCCTATTTCTCCGGCTCGGAAACCGGCATGATGACCCTGAACCGCTACCGGTTACGTCATCGTGCTAAACAGGGTAACCGCGCCGCTCGCCGCGTTGAAAAACTGCTCCGCAAGCCGGATCGCCTGATTAGCCTGGTGCTCATCGGCAACAACCTCGTCAACATTCTGGCCTCTGCCCTCGGCACCATCGTCGGGATGCGCCTGTACGGTAACGCCGGGGTCGCAATTGCCACCGGCGTGCTGACGTTCGTGGTGCTGGTGTTTGCCGAAGTGCTGCCAAAAACCATCGCCGCGCTTTACCCGGAGAAGGTCGCCTATCCGAGCAGCTTCCTGCTGGCACCGCTGCAGATCCTGATGATGCCGCTGGTCTGGCTGCTGAACATGGTGACGCGCGTCCTGATGCGGATGGTGGGAATCAAAGCCGACGTCACCATCAGCAGCGCGCTCAGCAAAGAGGAGCTGCGCACTATCGTGAATGAATCACGCTCGCAGATCTCCCGGCGCAATCAGGACATGCTCCTGTCGGTGCTCGATCTGGAAAAGGTGAGCGTGAACGACATCATGGTGCCGCGTAACGAAATCGTCGGTATCGACATCAATGACGACTGGAAAGCCATCGTCCGCCAGCTGACGCACTCCCCGCACGGGCGAATTGTGCTGTACCGCGACTCGCTGGATGACGCCATCAGCATGCTGCGCGTGCGCGAAGCCTACCGTCTGATGACCGAGAAAAAAGAGTTCACCAAAGAGGTGATGCTGCGCGCCGCCGACGAAATTTATTACGTGCCGGAAGGAACGCCGCTCAGCACGCAGCTGGTGAAATTCCAGCGCAACAAGAAGAAGGTCGGCCTGGTGGTCAACGAGTACGGCGATATCCAGGGGCTGGTGACGGTCGAAGATATTCTGGAAGAGATTGTCGGGGACTTTACCACCTCAATGTCGCCTTCCCTCGCGGAAGAGGTCACCCCGCAAAACGACGGATCGGTGCTGATTGACGGAAGCGCAAACATTCGTGAACTCAACAAAGCCTTTAACTGGCATTTGCCGGAAGATGAGGCTCGCACCATTAACGGGATGATTCTGGAAGCGCTGGAAGAGATCCCGGCCGCGGGCACGCGGGTGCGCATTGAGCAGTACGATATTGATATCCTGGACGTGCAGGACAATATGATCAAGCAGGTGAAAGTCCTGCCCGTTAAACCCCTGCGCGAAAGTATCGCGGAGTAAGGTTGTAGGCCGGGTAAGGCGAACGCCGCTACCCGGCACTACGGATAGCGAATTACGCTTTCGCTTTCGCCACGGTCACCATCGCAGCGCGGATGGTACGGCCGTTCAGGGTATAGCCTTTCTGCATCACGCCCAGCACTTTACCGGCTTCAATCTCTTCAGATTCAACCATCGCAATGGCCTGGTGAACGTTTGGATCCAGCGGAACGTCGGTATCGGCAATCACTTCCACGCCAAACTTACGCACCACGTCGAGCATGGATTTCAGCGTCAGTTCGATACCTTCGATCATCGCCGCGTTGTCCGGATTCGCTTTGTCAGCCACTTCCAGCGCACGATCGAGGCTATCGATCACCGGCAGCAGTTCGTTGACGAATTTCTCCAGCGCGAACTTGTGCGCCTTCTCAACGTCCTGCTCGGTACGACGACGCAGGTTTTCCATTTCCGCCTTGATGCGCAGAACACTGTCGCGTTCGCGATTCTGTGCTTCTACCAGCTGGGCTTCCAGATTCGCAATTTTTTCATCGCGCGGGTCCACCTGCTCAGCAGATGCGTCTGGCTCTACAGCCTCAACTTCATCGTGCTGTTCCGTGATAATTTCTTCAGGGGCTTGCCCCTCAGGCGTTTTCTGTTCTTTACTACTCATGAATTTCTCCGCGTTTTTCTGCATTCATCTCGCTAACTTCGCTTATTATGGGGATCAGTTTCCGGGATTCAAGGGAACAAGACAGATTGTCATCATTCATCAGGCACAAGGACCTCCAGAAAATGAATAATCATTTCAGGTGTATTGGGATCGTCGGGCATCCGCGTCACCCTACCGCACTAACGACACATGAAATGTTGTATCGCTGGTTGTGTAGCAAAGGCTATGAAGTGATGGTCGAGCAGCAGATTGCCCAGGAACTGCAGCTGAAGAGCGTCAAAACCGGCACGCTGGCGGAAATTGGCCAACAGGCCGATCTCGCCGTGGTGGTGGGAGGCGACGGCAACATGCTCGGCGCGGCCCGCACGCTGGCGCGTTATGACATCAAGGTCATCGGCATCAACCGTGGCAATCTCGGTTTTTTAACCGACCTCGACCCGGACAATGCGCAGCAGCAGCTGGCCGACGTGCTGGAAGGCCACTATATCAGTGAAAAACGCTTTTTACTGGAAGCGCAGGTGTGCCAGCAGGACTGCCAGAAACGCATCAGCACCGCCATTAACGAGGTTGTCCTTCACCCTGGCAAAGTGGCGCACATGATTGAGTTCGAAGTTTATATCGACGAGATCTTTGCCTTCTCCCAGCGTTCTGACGGGCTGATTATCTCGACACCGACCGGCTCAACCGCCTACTCGCTTTCTGCCGGCGGCCCGATCCTGACGCCCTCGCTGGATGCCATTACCCTGGTGCCGATGTTCCCGCACACGCTCTCCGCCCGCCCGCTGGTGATCAACGGCGACAGCACGATCCGTCTGCGCTTCTCGCACCGCCGTAGCGACCTGGAGATCAGCTGCGACAGCCAGATAGCGCTGCCTATCCAGGAAGGTGAAGATGTGCTTATTCGCCGGTGTGATTACCACCTGAATTTGATACATCCAAAAGATTACAGCTATTTCAACACATTAAGCTCGAAGCTTGGCTGGTCAAAAAAATTGTTCTGATTTTGCATCCAGTACTTTACTGTATAAAAAACCAGTTTATACTGTATGAAAACACAGTTATGGTTTTTCATACAGGAAAACAATTATGCTGGCACAACTGACCATCAGCAACTTTGCCATTGTTCGTGAGCTTGAGATCGATTTCCACAGCGGCATGACGGCGATCACCGGGGAAACCGGTGCGGGTAAATCCATTGCCATTGATGCCCTCGGCTTGTGCCTTGGCGGCCGCGCCGAGGGCGACATGGTGCGCATGGGCGCAAACCGTGCCGACCTGTGCGCCCGTTTCTCCCTGAAAGACACCCCTGCCGCCCAGCGCTGGCTAGAACAGAACCAGCTTGAAGATGGACGTGAGTGTTTACTTCGCCGCGTTATTAGCAGCGACGGTCGCTCACGCGGCTTTATCAACGGCACGGCGGTCCCGCTCTCCCAGCTCCGTGAACTCGGCCAGCTGCTTATCCAGATCCACGGTCAGCACGCGCATCAGCAACTCGTTAAACCCGAACAGCAGAAAGCGCTGCTGGATGGTTATGCGGGTGAGTACGCGCTTACTCAGCTTATGGCAGAGCACTATCGCCAGTGGCATCAGAGCTGCCGCGAGCTCGCGCAACACCAGCAGCAAAGCCAGGAGCGCGCCGCCCGTGCGGAGCTGCTGGAATACCAGCTCAAAGAGCTGAACGAATTCAACCCGCAGCCGGGTGAGTTTGAGCAAATCGACGAAGAGTACAAGCGCCTGGCGAACAGCGGTCACTTGCTCTCAACCAGCCAGAATGCGCTCAACCTGCTGGCGGATGGCGAAGACGTTAACCTGCAGAGTCAGCTGTATAACGTCCGTCAGCTGCTTACCGAACTGGTCGGCATGGACAGCAAACTGTCTGGCGTCCTGGATATGCTGGAAGAGGCGGCCATTCAGATCTCTGAAGCCGGTGACGAACTTCGCCACTACTGTGAGCGTCTGGATCTCGACCCGAACCGTCTGTTTGAGCTGGAGCAGCGTATCTCCCGTCAAATCTCGCTGGCGCGCAAGCACCACGTTACGCCGGAAGAGCTGCCGGGCTACTATCAGTCTCTGCTGGACGAGCAGCAGCAGCTTGACGATCAGGCTGACTCGCAGGAGACCCTCTCTCTGGCGGTGAGCCTGCACCATGAACAGGCGCTGGCGACAGCGCAAAAGCTGCATGAAATTCGTCAGCACTATGCTCAGGAGTTAAGCCAGCACATTACCGACAGCATGCATACGCTGGCGATGCCGCACGGCGTCTTCACCATTGACGTTCGCTTTGAAGAGAACCACCTGACGGCGGAAGGTGCGGATCGCATCGAATTCCGCGTCACCACCAACCCGGGGCAGCCGCTGCAGGCGATCTCCAAAGTGGCCTCAGGCGGTGAACTGTCGCGTATTGCGCTGGCGATTCAGGTGATCACCGCGCGTAAAATGGACACCCCGGCGCTAATTTTCGACGAAGTGGATGTCGGCATCAGCGGCCCGACGGCGGCGGTGGTGGGTAAACTGCTGCGCCAGCTCGGCGAATCCACGCAGGTGATGTGTGTCACCCACCTGCCGCAGGTCGCGGGCTGTGGCCATCATCACTTTATCGTCAGCAAAGAAACCGACGGTGAAATGACCGAAACGCACATGAAGCCGCTGGATAAACGTGCGCGTCTGCAGGAGCTGGCACGCCTGCTCGGCGGCAGCGAAGTCACGCGTAACACACTCGCGAACGCGAAAGAACTGCTGGCGGCATAAACTTTTTCGGGATCTCAGGGTCATACAGAACAACAAAAACGCCGCCAGACCGGTTTCAAAGTGGGGCAAGGTCTATTATCATCGGCATATTACATATGAGCCGCGTTCTGCTCGGGCCCGAAAAGGAATCAAATCACTATGCGTTGTAAAATGCTGACCGCTGCCGCAGCGGTTCTTCTGATGTTGACCGCAGGCTGTTCCACTCTGGAGAAAGTGGTTTACCGTCCTGACATCAACCAGGGGAACTACCTTACCCCTAACGATGTGTCCAAAATCCGCGTGGGGATGACACAACAGCAGGTCGCTTATGCACTGGGAACCCCGATGATGTCCGATCCGTTCGGCACTAACACCTGGTTCTATGTATTCCGCCAGAAGCCGGGCCATGAAGATGCGACCCAGCAGACCCTGACGCTGACCTTCAGCAGCGCCGGCGTGTTGACCAACATCGACAACAAGCCTGCCCTGACCAAATAATCCGGTGTCAGAAATGCAAAAAAGGTGCTCATTGAGCACCTTTTTTGTATCTGAGTTCTTACGAAGAATCGTAGCCCCGGTAAGCGCAGCGCCACCGGGGAAGAAAGCGCTACTTACTGGCCTTCTCCGCGCGCTGACGACGCAGCTCTTTCGGGTCGGCAATCAGCGGACGATAAATCTCCACCCGGTCGCCCTCTTTCAGCACATCGCCCAGCTTCACCGGACGGCTGTAAATCCCGACCTTGTTCTTCGCCAGGTCGATATCGCTGCGAAGTTCGAGGATGCCTGAAGCACGGATGGCCGCCTCAACGGTCGCCCCCTCTTCCAGCGTCACGCGCTGCAGATACTGCTTCTCCGGCAGCGCATAAACCACTTCTACAGCAATCTTATGCGACACTGTAAACCTCTTTGGCGCGGGTGGTGAACGCCTGAACCATATTCGATGCCAGCTCTTTAAAGATGCGGCCAAACGCCAGCTCAATCAGCTTATTGGTAAACTCAAAGTCCAGATGGAACTCAATGCGGCAGGCGTCAGCGCTCAGCGGCGTAAACTTCCAGCCTCCCATCAGGGTTTTGAACGGACCATCCACCAGATGCATCAAAATACTCTGATTGCTCGTCAGCGTATTACGGGTGGTGAACGTCTTGCTGATCCCCGCTTTGGAGACATCCACCGCCGCGGTCATCTGCATCGGGCCGGATTCCAGAACGCGGCTCCCGGTGCATCCCGGAATAAATTCTGGATAAGACTGAACATCGTTCACTAACTGATACATTTGTTCCGCGCTGTAAGGCACAAGCGCAGTACGGCTAATCTGAGGCATAGCATTTCCCATGGTCACACAACGGACAAATAATAACATTTATCACCTGTTAAAAAAACGCTAAGCCTCATCTCGTGCTAAGATAGCGCGTTAGACCTCACAGGACGCAATGAGGTGACTTTTTGAAATCAGATTACCGACGGCTTTACGACACTTATGACGAAGAAAAAAGCACATAAACCAGGCTCGGCGACCATTGCGCTCAACAAGCGTGCTCGCCATGAGTATTTCATTGAAGAAGAATTCGAAGCTGGCCTTGCGTTGCAGGGCTGGGAAGTAAAATCGCTGCGCGCCGGGAAAGCCAACATTGGCGATAGCTACGTGATCCTGAAAGATGGCGAAGCCTTCCTGTTCGGCGCGAACTTTACGCCGCTGACCGTCGCCTCTTCACACTATGTGTGTGACCCTACGCGCACGCGCAAATTGCTGCTGAACAAGCGTGAGCTGGAATCCCTCTACGGACGCATCAACCGCGAAGGTTTCACCGTGGTCGCCCTGTCGCTGTACTGGAAAAACGCCTGGTGCAAAGTAAAAGTTGGCGTCGCGAAGGGTAAAAAACAGCACGACAAACGTACTGACCTGAAAGAGCGCGAGTGGCAGCTGGACAAAGCGCGCATTATGAAAAACGCAGGACGTTGATTCTGCACACTTATTGTACTATTCAATAAGTTAGCGTTCCGGGCTGGTATCCAGGAAGTGAAATCTGGTATACTCAGTTCAACACTATTGGGGCTGATTCTGGATTCGACGGGATTTGCGAAACCCAAGGTGCATGCCGAGGGGCGGTTTGCCTCGTTAAAAGCCGCAAAAAAATAGTCGCAAACGACGAAAACTACGCTTTAGCAGCTTAATAACCTGCTCTGAGCCCTCTCTCCCTAGCTTCCGCTCTTAAGACGGGGATCAAAGAGAGGTCAAACCCAAAAGAGATCGCGTGGAAGCCCTGCCTGGGGTTGAAGCGTTAAAACTAATCAGGCTAGTTCGTTAGTGGCGTGTCTGTCCGCAGCTGGCGTGCGAATGTAAAGACAAACTAAGCATGTAGTACCGAGGATGTAGAAATTTCGGACGCGGGTTCAACTCCCGCCAGCTCCACCACTTTTTAGTTGTTTGAAGTACAATGAAGTCTACTAAGCCCGCACAGCACAAGCTCTGCGGGCTTTTTTACGTCTATTGTCGTCCAGTGAGAATTGCTGAGAACTATCACTTATGGCACCCTGAATGGGACCCACTAAGAAGGGTCCAAAAACCGAGGGTCCCAAAATGGCAAAAATCGCTAAGAAGCTCACTGACACTGAAATCAAAAGCACCAAGCCAGCCGACAAAGAAATCAACTTGTTTGACGGAGATGGTTTGATACTACGAATCGCTCCCCTCTCGAAAGGAGGAAAGAAGAATTGGTATTTCAGGTATGCAGTGCCAGTCAGTAAAAAAAGAACCAAAATGAGCCTTGGGACATATCCTCACCTTACACTGGCAAGAGCCAGAGCCTTACGAGATGAATACCTTTCCTTGCTTGCTAATGGCATTGATCCCCAAGTTCATAACAACGATAAAGCTAATGCCTTAAAGAATGCTACTGAACACACTCTCCAAGCCGTGGCAAGGAAATGGTTGGATGAGAAGGTAAAGACCTCAGGTATCTCACAAGACCATGCAGCAGACATCTGGCGCAGCTTAGAGAGAAATGTCTTTCCTGGCCTGGGTAATGTCCCTATCAATGAGATCCGACCTAAGCTCTTAAAACAACACCTTGATCCTATTGAGCAACGAGGCGTATTGGAAACTCTACGCCGCATCATTTCACGTCTGAATGAAATCTTCCGGTGGGCAGCCACTGAAGAACTTATTGAGTTCAACCCGGCTGACAACCTTGGTCAAAGATTCAGTAAACCAAAAAAGCAAAATATGCCTGCCCTTCCCCCAAGCGAATTGCCAAGGTTTATGGAGTCTTTGACGAATGCGTCAATCCGGTTGGAAACACGTATGCTAATTGAATGGCAATTGTTGACATGGGTTCGTCCGGGTGAAGCCGTTCGCGCAAGGTGGTCTGATATTGATACAACCAACAGCATTTGGAACATTCCTGCTGATTTCATGAAAATGAAAAAGCCTCACAAAGTTCCTTTGAGTAAAGAAGCTTTGCGCATCCTTGAATTAATGAAATCAATAAGTGGGCATAGAGAATGGGTTTTCCCCAGCATTAAAGCGCCGCTTAATCATATGCATGAACAAACCGCCAATGCAGCTATCATCCGAATGGGATTTGGAGGTGAGCTTGTAGCTCACGGTATGCGTTCTATTGCAAGAACAGCGGCAGAAGAATCCGGTAAGTTCAGATCTGAAGTTCTTGAGGCAGCACTTGCTCACTCTAAAAAAGATGAAATTATCGCAGCATACAATCGTGCAGAATATCTGATAGAGCGACAGAATTTGATGCAATGGTGGAGTGATTACGTTCAAGCTCAAAGATTCAAAGCTTCTGCTGCTTGAGACGAGAAGCCCCCTAGAAAATTAAGGCTATATAATCCGTACCACTATGCTAAGAATTATTACTACGGATATGAGATTAAAGTTGCGGAGTGATCTTGTATGGATAACCTTTTTGAGTTTTATGACCTGTTTCAGATATCATATATAAATGTTTCTTTGCACGCGATGCAATAACATACAATAGTCTACGAGCAACATAATTTTGATGCTCTGCACTACATTCTATAATATCATTCCAGTTCGGTATTTTTCCGTTCAATAAGCCCGTGCAAATAACAACCTCATACTCATCACCTTTCGTAGAATGACAGGTGGTTATTTTTACCCCGCTTTTAAAATTAAAAAAAGAGTGAAGATCATTTGCTTTATAGTTCATATTATATTTATCCATTCTTTTTTTAGTGGCATTAACTAAAGAAACCATTTCCTTATAGGGATAACTATCATTACTCATATCTAATTCTATAAAATCACAGAAGCGTGTGATGAGTTCGTTTAACCAAATCTCAATATGGCAATCATAATTTAATGAAAATGCTATTTTATTTACTTCTTTTAATATTTTCTTAGGCGATTCTGCTTCGATATTTGGAGCTAACGTTTTTAGCTCCACTAATAAATCACGAAATAATTTTTGTCTAACGATGTAATTAGATGGGTTTTTTTTAATTAAAATAAGCTTGATAAGATTAAGCCACAAGTTTTCATTGTTTTTAGGTATTGGTGATATCATAACTCCGTCGATTTCAATCTCAGGATTTGAAGATACAATCTCATTCGATAGTTTTATTACATCAAACCAGCTTGGACACAATACAGCAATCTCACCTGGATGAATGCCTTGTTCCAAATGAGTTTTAATTATACCAGCAACATAAATAGAAAGTTGTGTTATATCAACATTCTTTTCTTTTAGTATCACAGAAGGAAATTCTTTAATTTCTGAAACTGAATTTATATGATAAACATCATCCTTGTACTTTTTGTAAAAATCAATAATTAATTGACTACTACGAAAACAGCCTGTCAGCCTCATTTCAGTCAATTCTTTAAGGTCAAAATAATCTTGTAGTTGATTCTTATTTTTTACAACTGCTCCCAATCCTGTATATATAGCTTGTTCTTTATCCCCAATAAAGGTAACCACAGTATTTTTCTTTGATACTATTAACCTTAAGATCTCATACTGTACAAGAGAAGTATCTTGATACTCATCAACTAAAATATATCCCATAAGTAAAGATAAACGTTCACAAAGTACATCATATTTTGATAATAAATTACATGTTAAGTTCAAAATAAGATCGAAGTCGATTAATCTGTTCTCATATAAATACGCATGATATGCTTTCACTACATTATACTCAGGAATATCACGACAATATATGGGTGTAAAATTGAAATCTAAAATTGTATCAATTTTATCATAAGGGGATAAATCATATTGTTCCTTTAAATCATTTAATAGAAACTCTTTTTCGTGCTCATCAATTATATTAAAGCCTTTACAAAGCCTAGGAATTCTATCTATGTTGGGTTTTATAATCCAATTTAGACAAAAGCTATGTATAGTGCCAATCCATAATGAATCACTATTTATACCAAATGACATTATTCTTTCAAGAATGGTATCTGCTGCAACATTAGTATATGTCAGGGCTACTACTTTTTTCTTACCTATACCTAAAAATTCTTTGTTTTCCAAAATATAACAAAGTTTAGAAACTAATGTTTTAGTTTTACCTGATCCTGGACATGCTGTTAATAATAAATTATCGTTAAATTCTACAGCATCCATTTGCTCTGAAGTTAAGTCTCTATATGGCATAAATTATAGCTCCAATAATCTTACAAAGCTATCATTGAAGTGTTTCTTATATTCCGTCATTTTGCTTGTAAAACTATTTTCTTCATTTATGCAATCAAATTCTTTAGCTCCCATCAAAGACATATTATAATCAAGCATTTTTTGATATATTAGTTCGACGTTTCTATCACGAATGACAAACTTAATAGCCTGTAATATATAATCAGGAACACGGTTATCAACACTAAGGTGTTCTATCATTTCTGTAGCTAACCAGCCCTTACCTATTTTTTTTGCAAACTTTAGAACCCTTCGATATCGAATCCTGTGGTCTGATGAATTTACATCAGATTCAGCCTTTTTAAAATAGGCGTCCTTTTCGTAATTAGTCCTCATCACTTTAATAAACAAGTCTTTGTTATCATCGTATCGAACCAGTTCTGTTTCAAAGGTATTTTCAGCATAATATACCGAAACAAATTCATTACCTTCGATATAACTGTCTAATTCATCTTTTCTTCGTAAACCATCATCTTCAGCAGCCTCTAAAGATTGAACGAACTTATCATCAAACTCATCGTCAGCGACACTAACATAAGCCGAATCAAGATCTGTCAGAATAGCACACTTTCTTTTCAAACGTTTTTCGTGAAAAAGATTAGAAACATGTTTGAAAACAGTTCCATCCACTTTAATGAGACTTATCCCTAACTCATCTAAGCTAATACCCAAAGTTTCTTTTATCATTGCGGGTATAAGAATAAGCTCAGCATCACCTTCTACGAGAATGACACTTTTAGCGAACAATAGATCACTTCGAATGGCATCAAGGTACCGCTCTATAGAAGAAATCTCTTTCGGTGTTAAGCCCAGTGAGGGATGATATACATCAGTGTAGCCACATTGGCGAGCTAATATATTCATTGAAGATATCTTAGATACAGAGCTGATTTGAGTCGAATGCGTTGATACAAATACTTGTGTGTTTTTAAAATTAAAATTATCGAAAAGTGTCTTCTGAATATGATTATGAATATGTGCTTCTGGCTCTTCAATCAACAAAAAATGTGTTATATGTTCTTCGCTATCCCTGATTTCTTCATATTCATATAGTTTTAAAGCAAGATAAATCAAATTTGCACCACCAAGACTCAAATCATCGATTCTACCTGAACCATCATAGTCTAAAGAATCCTCAACCACCAATCCAAGTGATTGAATTAGTTCAGTAAAGTCTTCAGGTAGTTGTGATGAAACTAATATCTTAGGTGAATAGGTTGAACCTACCGTGTTGAGTAAAGATGTAGATATTTTATTACTTAGTCTTTCAATTTCTGGTATAGCTGAGATTTTTTCATTAATTTCTTTTACATTATCAACAATATCTTTTCTGTCATCTATTTGTTTACTTTTCAAGGTAAGTAATTTATAGAGAGGGTTGGTCTTATAATATTTTAAATCTGCAACCACATTTCTAAGCGCTTTGACATATGTACAAGCAACCTCACTACCCAAGGCGAAATACGGCGGTTTTTTTACACCTATCACCGCTGCATCATCTTCCTTTGGATTTGAGAAAACATAATTACTGAAATCACCAACTACTTTTATATACGTTTCGTCATCATTAAAATCAATTTTTGTTCTAACAAATGCAATTGCCTCGTATGTTTCTTTAGATATTATATGATTTGATTTTAATTCTTCAAAGGCATCCTTTCTGGATTGGATACTCCCGTAATCGGACGTTAATTCAAACAACTTTTGTCGAATATGGTATCTTGGGCGATATATAAATGTATAGTTCCCTTCTTTAGTAGCCTTTTCATTACCATCATTTATTGTATAGTTTGCGATCACCTGTTCTTCTTCAGACTCACTTAAGTCATCAAAATATAATGTAATAACGATCCAGTGCCCGAAAGGTTCATTTAGCCCATGATAAAAATCTTCATTCAATAGTATTCGTGAATTCATTGGAAGAGAATCATCCAGAATCAATCGCATGGCATTGAATAAATTGGTTTTCCCTGAGGCGTTTTCTCCAATGATTGTATTAACGGAATCTTTAACAAAATAGAAATTCGAGCTTCGAAAGTTTTTATAATTTCTGATGGCTAATTTCTTAATATACATAGTAATAGACCAACCCTTTTCAAAAATTTTATTGCTTACAACATTACTCTATATTCAACATAATTAGCGGGCCAAAATATTTAACGAGTTCAATAATTGAGTATCCAGTGTTTCAGTTGCAGGTGTTGGTAGTCCGTTCGCAATACGATAATTTTTTATTGATTGCCTTGTGGAAGGCCCCATTATGCCGTCAATATTCCCGTTGTAATAACCTTTGTCCAGCAAAGCGAATTGAACCCGCATGATTAAGCGCTTACGCTTCTCTGTGCCAGAAGTCAGCCCATTACTTGCACGGTTAGCTTCTGTCGTTCCAACTGAATTCGTAGTAGTAGAGTTGTTATTGTCGTTAGAACGAAGCGAACGCACAGAGGGAGAGGACGATGAGGAACTTGTTCCTGAACTTGAAGACCCCGATGAGCTTGGTGAGCTGTATGTTTTTGGATAATAAGGAGTGCTGCCACCATAGTACCCGCCACCTGATGATGATCGGTGAGAACTATGGCTCCGATGGGAGCTATGACTACGATGTCCTGCAATGTAGAATGGAACTTCGGTGTTAAGTGGGGCTATCACTAAATCATGTTCATTAAGAGTCATACCAGGCAAATCACTTGCTCCGGTAGATGAATCACTTGCCCATACAGAATTATTGAGTGCCAAAAATCCCGGAAGTAGAGCAGCAAAATTAAATTTTTTCATAAAATTGGTCTCGGTGGTTGATGAAAACGGCCTGTTGAGGAACTGAAATAACCAGCACAGGAAGACTTCTGAGTGCATTCATCACATTCTTTCGGATAGTAATTTTTCCAATCAGAGATCGACTGAGCAGCAAGCTCCCAAGCTCTTTCAGGAAGATGACACAAAGGATAATTAAAAATTGTAAGAGGTATGCCTGACCTGTGTGCAGCGTCTATGGCGGAGGTTATTTTCTCACTATAACTGTTGTGATCAATGAAGATTGTTGACCAGTTCTTTCGTGCCCAACCGATAGATTCCAACCCCATAAGGGAAATCTGATTGATGTTGGAGAACACACGGCCAACGAACTCTACAATATTATCCAATTCAGTATAGTTAGCCAGTGTCGGAATAACTCTAAGTTCGATATTAATCCCTGAGTTTCCTGCATTGATTAACCCCTTAACCGTTTCATTAAATGCGCCATCACTCCCTACAAGATGGTCATGCACAAGTGGTCTTGATGAGTAGAGCGGGATACCAAAGGTGATTTTGATCTTTTTGCTTCGCTTTGCCATTTCCTGAGTAAAGTTGGTATCAGCAAATTTGCGTCCGTTTGTTAAAACATGCAAAGCAGTATCTGGTGAGTTCTCGATGATAAAATCAATGAAATGTAGGAAATGATCTCCATACAGCAGAGGTTCACCACCGCTGACCCCAACAACTCCATTCAAACCAAATGAAGCTATAGCAAGGGCTGATTGGGTAAGCAGCCAGTCATCATTTGCTTTCTTTGGTGGCTGGGAACAAAACAGGCACAGGTTATTGCAGCGTTCCGTAACTAAGACAGTATTATGATTGGCTCTGCGGGACAGAATAACGCGTATCATATTGCCATTGTTGATTATCCCAATATCTCCATCTTCAATTGACTCATATAATTCAGTGCTAATAACAGAGAAATCAAAGTATGGTTGAATGGCATCATTATTGCCTTCAGCAACTACCAGTAGATTGGGCAAAAAGAATAAAGGGTTCATTGGTTTTTGTTTGCATAACCGATAGAACCCCGTGGGCACATTCTTTTTTGAAGCAAAATGAAAGATATCGTTCCTAATAACCTCAGACATATGCCCATCCTTTTAGCATCTCAGCCTTCGGACCACCTTCTGAGATGCAGTTCATCAGATACCTGAACATCCCCTTGTGATACTGACAAAACGTTGAACGACTCCTATCACCAACAGGCTCACCCTGTACACTTATGTTCTGGCATGGATCTGCACCGCAAAATGGTTGATATGCACATGTATCACAACCTGGCAGAGCAAAATTGAACGATGAACTCAACACTGCGTTATAGTAAGAACTTTTAGAAAATGATAGCGTTTTAACCTCACCCGCACTGAACTCCGTTTCAGGGTTCACCTTCTGCAACATACGGCTCTCATCGCTACCATATACTCGACCGTCATAATTGAAAAGAATACTGTTAAGCACGACCCCGCTTGGCGACTTTAAATCCGCATAACCACTAAAGCCGGGATTGAAGATCCTTTTCAGATGAATGGAGGCCGAATGTTCCACAACCCTTATCCCTTCATTATTCATCTTAAGGATTTCATCTATCAACGAGGCATAGAAACTGAAGTATTCCTCCATAGAAAATGTGAACGATGCTTTTTGTGCAAACCCATAGGGGCTAACAGGTCGGATAAACATGTCCTTTAGGCCAAGAGACAAGTGAGCCTGGACAATTGATTCAGGATGCCTAATGAGATCTTTAGTAACTGTAGTAACCGTTGCAACGCGACCAGCGCCTAAAGACCGTTTGATAGCCTCTACCCCTGACACTGTTCTACTGTACGCAAGCCCATGACCAAGAATTCGATTACTGTTGTGAACAACTTCCTCACCATCAAGCGAAACAGAGAACGTTATGTTCCTATCTCTCGACCATTCAAGCATATCCTCATTCAAGACAGACAGGCTTGATGCTACCACCATCTCAAAATCGGTGCTTCCCAGCGTTTCAGCACATTGCTCATAGATAGACTGAATTAAATCGAACCGCAAGAGTGGCTCTCCACCCTGTATCTCTATCTTGTAAGGTGGAGTTGATAGTTTTTTGATAGTAGAAATGATATCAGGGATGAGAGCGGGATCTAAATCATAACCAGAGGCGTTCACTGAAGCTCGACTGACCTGACAATACTTGCAGGTATGGTCGCAACGTAATGTGGGCACAATCATGAAAATTGGCCTGATGGCCAGTTCATTCATCAATCGTTTTGCAAAAGCAGAACTTAAAGCATAGGGAGCAATAGCTGATGAGCTTTCGTTGGTTATGAACAGCTTGCTTTCAAGTGCGTTTGATTGTTCCGCACTGATTTGCTCATCAGAAAGATCAAGCAGCTCTTGCTCATCAATGAAGTGATGAAAACCAGCGAGGTTGCTTATAAACACCTGTCCATTAGGCAATCTGTCAAAATTGAATGGCATCAATTCCATCACGAAAGCCTTTCATCGACACTGCGAAGCACTTTATGGACAATAGAATCTCTCAACGCCCCCGTTTTATGCTGTAGTTTTTCTCGCAAAGCATAATCATTCAGCAGCCTCTCGAATTCATAGAGGCATTCGGGACCATCGTTTTCAAAAGAGATTGTCCAGGAGGATATATCTTCACAAAGTTTCCACTGAGTAAGCGAAGTCATCCAGTACAGGCTATTGCGTATAACCCATTCAGAATAAACATCTTTTTTTAACGTCCTTTCGCACATTGCCATTGCCTCACAAAACTAATAATCACAATCAGCAACCGCTTTAAAGCGGATTTTTCCTATAGAAATGAGGATACACCATTTAATAAATATGTTACAAGATGTTAGCATCTGAATGGCGATTCCGAAAAATGATGCTGCTTATCCTATGAAAATCAATAATGCTTTCTGATTCTCATATGCAGCTTGCACCGGCAAACAGCTAAGAAGCTAACATGACGTTAAAACGCACGGGTTTCAAAGAGTTGTTAGTGGCTCATAGTATGAGATGTATGCCTTCAGCAATCACAATGCGAAAGGATTCTATACTGACTTATTCGAAGAAGCGTTGGCCAGTATCCTTGACATCATTGATGTCAAGGAAGCCTACACCCACTTTCAATACCTTGAGCAACCTAGAAAGATGAGAGCTGGTGGGGGTGAGGATGAAAATTTAACTTCTTATGTGAAGATAAGTATGGGTGCAATTTTTATGAACGCAAACAGAAATCAGAAACTACAAGCGAATGATACATCAGCACTTTCCATTGTCAATTAACTAATTGATATATAAGGTTAAAATTTGTTAGACCTATGAACTATATCCTATCGACTATTAGGATGCTTACATGGTCTGCGGCAGACTAGGTTAAACTGGGCGATTATGCTATAAATTCATTTACGACTAATTGAAATAGTGTCAGGAAAGGAAATATTATGAAGGATATTACGCAAGTGAAAAATATCAACCCTAAAAATCCAGAAAATAATAACACCCCCTCTCAAAAGGTAAAAACCGAAGAAATAAAACCGAACGTTATTTTAGGAATGTCGGTTAAAAGGTTCTTGATTAGCTCTGTAATTACTTTTTTTATAATATTTTTAGTGATATTATGTTCAACAGTATATCTTGTTAAAATAACAATCTCACAAACCCTCTCACCGACATTCTTATTTTTCCCACCAATAGTTATATCAATAGTACTTTCCATGATTTATTACTGGCTTCCAGAAATGAGAGCCGTTATAAATAAGGTATGCGACATTGGCTTGACGGCATCAGTAGCAATTGTATCAATTGTGGCAATATCTAAACCTCTTGGAGGTAGTTATTTTGACTCCATAGTACTAAATAATAATATTACTTCAATTATAATTCTCAGCTATATAGGTGTTTGTTCCCTTACCAAAACAATTGTTACTATATATCCAAACTCGAAAAGAGACCCTAAGCACAATTAGACCAATGATTAATCATCAAAATTATTAATTAATTTTCTTGCCGATATGTAGATCCATTTATAAAGTATCGGCAAGAACATAATCAATGAAAAAGAAATAGTTCCAAATAAAGCTTTCATTGGCAAGTTAGCCGTATCAGAAAAGTTTATTATCAAGCCATATAGACACGCCACGGAATATAACACAACAGTGATTATTATATATTTAAAATTAATCATAATAGTCCAAACATCTTTTATTACATTCATAACACTACCTCTTCAATAATTATTTAACCTCATGATTAATAGCATCTAATAAATAAGTTTTCAAATTTATTTTCATGACATCACATTAACATCCAAACAGCTATAGAATTTCAATATTGGATAGTAGATTAAATGAAATATATACTTACGTGATTGAATATATGACAATAAACAATGGGATTATATCGTTCTTTATAGAATATATCCAAGAAACTTCAAGATTAACATTTCTTGGATATATATGGGATTCAATTTCAAACAAAACTTATATTTTTATTTGGAAATATTATTTTGTAGTATTTGTAAATACCATCATAATTACTGTATAAATATACTACAAGGAACCTCTTTCTCAATCACTCTTCCGTTAGAGATCACAGAAACATACATAAGATGAAGTCCCTTGTACGAAGTTCTTTCTTTGTGAATAGCATGAAATACCCCATCTTCTTTCTCGTGAGCTTTTTTTATTATTTCAGTTTCATGATTGTCATAGTCGTGCTTTTTACTGGCTTCAATTCCATTATTTACAACACGAAACTTGAATTTAAGCGAATCATAGTTCTCTCCATAACCCTCAGAAAAAATAGCATGAAACTTAACCCATTTATTTTTTGGAATTACAGAGCCGCAACTTTTATAAGTTTTTTTATTTGAAAAACCAAACTCGTCGCTACTATATGTGATTTCAATTTTTATACGGGAGGATATAATACCATGAGGAAGAAGTGAAAAGTATTTTTCCTGATTAAGTAAATATTGACGATATCGCAATCTTTCTTTATTTTTAGAGGTGTAATCAATAACATATCTATCTGGTTCGTTATCTTTTATTTTGTAATCCAGATAATCCTTAATAGTAAGCCCTAATTTATTAACTAAACTTTCCCCAAGCATTATAGAATTTTTGGGTGCCTTGTGCTGTAATTTAGATGCTATATCTACATAGAATGATGTAGCAGTTACTTCATTAATGCCAGGGATACCATAGTTCCCCCACAACACATAATCACTTTCACCGATATCTATGCCAATTCTAATACCAATATTCTCATCAGCGACTTCTTTAATTTGTGGAACAACGATTTCATTCATTACCTCAATAAAGTATGCTGCGCAGTTAATAGCATCAATAGCACTATTTTCTAATGTATTAAGGTTTTCATTTTCATTGCTTCGGAAGAAAGCCATAACAGCATCTCCCATAATTCTATGCACATGTCCATCAAATGCATTGATAGTCTCAATAAAACCGCTAATGATATTGTTTTTAAAAAGAAAAACATCAGATGGACTATATGAAAGGCCAAGTTTAGTCGAGCCTATAATATCCATAAACATGGTAACCACATACCCAAATTGCGTTATATTATTTGTCTCCAAATTTTTAAAGTCAGGATGTGTTCCAATCGCAGGCTCTTCCTCTCGATCAGGCTTACCAAAAGCTTCTCTTAGCCCACGGACAGCGTCATAATCTCTTAGTGGCGTAATACCATTTCTTACGACGGCACTTTCCGAATTCACACTTTCATACAATGTTTTATTAAAACTTTCCAAAGAAATGTCATTTGCATCTTCCCACACTGGTTCTAAATTTTCCATCCCAGCAGAGTCGAAGGATTTTTTTGTGAAAAAATTATAACTATCACTCTTATTTCTTTTAGCTATACTTTCCATGTCAGAGTTTAAATTTTTATATAAATTCTTAATACTCATTTTGTTTTTCTTCCTATAAGCAGCAAGTAATAAATGACACATACCATGAATACAATAATCAACAAAAGGAAAATAATGATAAGGCTTAAGACTATCACACTATTCTCTTCATTCTTGAATAACCCAAAAGATAATTCTACCCAAGGGATTGATATCGATATAAAAAAGGAAATGAGGGATAATTTCAAATATAGAATTGATCTTTTTTGCCCATTGTATTTTTTTATTAACCCATTGGACAAAGTGTAATTCAGAATTGCTAGTTGTTGCCCTAAATCTAAATATTTTGTCTCAGATAACTTATTGAAATAATCAATCCCATCTTTGTAGTAATGAACAATATCCACAAACGAGAAATTGTTCTCCTTTTCGCTTGCCTTAATAAATGGTGCTATTGAACCTAATGACTTGATAATAGAAGCAACATTCAATAAAACTCCTACTACTAAAAATAACATAAAGAAAAACAACGATAAATAACTTAATTCATAAAGTTTTTCAGGAAGCACCTTTGACAGATTAACTCCAACGATCGTCAATATGGCTGATGCCAATGTTAGCAATATGGTAGATTTAGTATTTGCATAGTTCAAATAGCTATCAGTTCTTGTTAATGACTTAATAATCAATTCAATTTTGTCTTTGTCCATTATATTCAGTCGCTTTTGTAAAATTGCCGAAATCGATTGACGATTGACATGAAAATATATGAGATAATTTATATTAACTTATAGCTTAGCGGAAAATATGTCAATATATTTCCTCGTTAACCTTTATTAATATAACCAATTAAAATCATATGGTTACACAAGCAAACAAGACTCACAACTTAGAATTAATAACTAAATGGAATATAATCGTATTTATATATAAAGAAATAATATATACCTATTGTTTATGATTGTTAGTTATATTTTTTGAAGTTAAATAACTTTTCGGATACTAATTAAAAGCAAGAGCTAACTCTCCGAAGCTCCGCTTCTCTGAGTTGCCTTGCTTTTCTGCTCTACGATTGAAAAGGAAATATTTTTCATGCAAATATATCTATGTAAATAAAAATATAGTCACCTGCCATCACATATACCCCATCTGTATGCCGCATGAAGATCATGAAAATAATCACATAGATATATAAGGTTTTTATTTAAATCTGGGAATACATCTACATCTATGTCAAATGAGTCAACTATGTTATCCTCGTCATCAACTAATAGCAAAGCCTTCACATACTTCCCTTCTTTTTTGTTCATCGAGTTTATAATATCTTCCGTACTTTTTTGCCTTACAGATGACTTTCTCATATCTTGGATGTGATCTCCCGTTTTAGGATAACGAAAAAAAGTACTCTTAGAATCAATGGAGTTTATCTTATTGATCTTATCTAAAATATCTTTTTCAATTACACCTATTCCTAAGTGAAAAAAACAAGGTATTAACTTATTGTGTTGACCGATTAAATATATGGTTAATAATCTGATGTCATGTATGTTTTCTAATTCAAAATCCTTTCCCAAGACTTTAATCTTTGGTTTTTCAAGAGTACCACCACTACTGAATGGGATTTTAAAATTTCGGTGCAAAACATAAATTAAAGATTTTAGGTAAAGTTCGATTGCATGTCGTCTAAGATAATTGACTGGCATACCTAAATCTTTAACAGATTCAGAAGCCGATAATATATCTGCTGATTCTTTAAACTGTTCTGCTGTTGCACCAAAACCATAGTCTATGTGCATATGCAAAGGCATCATTAAATACATTCACTCTCCTTATAATCGATTTAAGCATCACATTTCATTGACATTTATTTATAACCTATTATAAATAAGTTATTACACATGGAATGGGTAATCAATCTAATAAAAGGAATTTTTATGAATCAATCTAATATCATCCCACGATCATTGCGAACACACTGTGTCAGTGTCCGTCTTAATAACTCGGAACTTCAATTACTCAACACAAAACGAGGTTCTACATCTAAAGGCGAATGGTTACGTATGGCTTCCTTGCAGAAGCTCCCCATGAATGTACCTCCTGTAAACATCGAAACATGGAAGACTCTGGGTGAGATCAATCAGAAGCTAAACCGTATCGCTCTTCATATCGATAGTAAGAGTAAAGATAGCCAGCTTACTCATACAGAGCTTTTCGCTGTGAAGCGACAATTGGAAGAGCTTCGCCAGCACCTGCTAAATGCTGACACATGGAGCAAACCCTATGAAGGGTATGCGGAAGATCAAGAGGGGTAAGAACTTTGCTGGTGTGGTCCAATATGCATTGAAGCCAGGTTCACATCATAAAAGTGATCCAATCGTCATTGGCGGGAACATGTTAGGTGATTCAGCCTGTGAACTGATCGCAGAATTCGATAGCACCAAGCATCTTCGCCAGGATGTCGCAAAACCAGTTTGGCACAACTCGCTACGATTGCCTGATGGAGAAATATTATCGAATGACCAATGGGTAACCATCGCTGACGACTACATGAAGAGGATAGGGTTCAGTGATACTCATCTCCGTTGCTATGTGCTTCATGACGACGATGGCCAGCATATACACATCATTGCCAGCAGGATCGACATGGCCGGTGGGAAGCTCTACTTGGGTAGGAACGAAAATCTTATAAGCACACGGATCATTAGTGAACTCGAAATCGCTCACGGTCTGACAGTGACCAAGGCAGCACCTTCCATTACACCAAAGCAACAGAAGCGAATAAAAGTTTCCCGTAATGAACAGATGCTTTCAGAACGGACTGGCCTTCCCTCCCCTAAAGAAGCTCTACAACAAATACTTGATAAAAGTTTGACTGATAAACCTGACCTTTTAACTTTTATCAAAAGGCTGGAAGAAGCCGAAGTCGGCTGGACAGCGAATGTCGCTTCTACCGGGAAAATGAACGGGTTCTCATTCTCATACCGCGATATAGCTTTCAAAGCTTCGCAATTGGGTAAGGGCTACTCTTGGGCAAATCTTAGTAACAGGCTCAACTACAACCTAGGCGATCTAGAAGCTCTGCGATCCAGCACACCGGCAAAAGACCACCCTGCTCCTGCTCCTGCTCCTGCTCCTGCTCCTGCTCCTGCTCCTGCTCCTGCTCCTGCTCCTGCTCCTGCTCCTGCTCCTGCTCCTGCTCCTGCTCCTGCTCCTGCTCCTGCTCCTGCTCCTGCTCCTGCAAAAGATGTTGCAACAACGGATATTCCAATGGAAAGCATAAGTGAAAAAATTGCTGAACTCGAACTGCGACTCAGAAAAGACAGAAGAAAAGAAATAGTAGAAAAGATTCTTCAAAAAAACGCAGTACAACAGCAAAAGCATCTCAGGCTTATCGGCTGGCTTCCATTTCTTAGAAGGCTTGCAGAGCTTCTCCGAAGCTATGGTGTGAGCATTCTTCACAAGCCCCTCCCTGGATTCTCAAAACTCTATACAACCCGACCTCTACATAAAGAAAGAAAAATTCATTTATAGACAATAGCTTACCACTTAACCCCGACTGCAATATCAGTTAGCAAGTGGTAGATTTAGGATAAGTCAACAATAAATTGATCGTTATTACAGATCGATAACCTATTTATGATAGCCTCCGCCTATCATGATTCAAACATCGATCGGTACAAGTGATTTTACTAAAGATAATTATTCATCGAGAATCCCTGAAAAGAGCCTGATGATTTTTAAGCAATAGCAGTATCAGGAACCGATTGTAAAAATGGAGTTAATATGAATAACGAAACCATTAAGTGTCCGTTCTGCTTCAAAGAGAGCCAGTTTGGTGTCCGTGTCTGCACTGGCTGTCATTCAACAATCAAATATGGCGAAGTTTCACCCTGGTTATCGTTGTTCATAGGATTTATTTTATTAGCAATTGCCTACATCATACTTTATATAAGTCAAAGTTTTTTAGTAGCTATCATTATTTTGTTGGTATTAATGATTTCTACAAGATTGTATATCCGTAAAAAATTCGCACATAGAGCAACTTTCACGCACCAACATTAATAAAGGGATTTAAAATGAAAACATATACTATCATAACAATCATTCTTTCAACTTTTTTATTAACAGCCTGTAATTCTGAACCATCAGACAAAGACATCTATAATGCATTCAAAAGTATTGTAGATAGAACAAACGCCAGTATGAAAGCTTTCGACTCAAGAGTCTCAGAAAAGGATCTTTTAAGAATCGACTATGTGAAGAAAGTTAGCTGCTCAGAGGAAGCAAACAATGTTTATAACTGCATTGTCGATGCCTCTATTAGTAATATGAAACAGACAAAGCCTGTTAAGCTTGTGAAAGCAGATGGTATCTGGAAAGAAGTTCAGTAGTAGCCTGTATCAATAAGTCTTTTTTAGCCCCTGCTTAGGGGCTTTTTATTGCCTTATAACCTGACGGCTCTTACGCGAACTTCATGAGTTAACTCTTTCTCGATTACTTTCATTTCATATTGTGCTCTGACAGTACCATAGATTTCTTCTGCTTTTTCTTGATTGTTATCAATATAGTTAACGAGAGAATTTAGCTCCCTAAGAACCCCTTCTTTGTTATTTAATCGTTGTAGTAGATTGCTCGTCAAACTTTTGTATACCGAACTGAACATGGTCATCACATTGTCTATATTGCAATCCGATTTCGAATAAATTCCTTTAGGATAGAAATACTTCAAATGGTATCCTACAAAAATTAAGTAAAGCTGGTATGAGAAACTTTTATCTCTGGGATGGTATCTTTTTGAGATATACTTATCGACAATAATGATAAGTTGCTCTTCCAGAGTAAACTCTGGATTGATATTGATTTTGTCCATAAAATGCATCCTTGCAAAACATAGTTATAGTCATCCTGACTATATATAAACTTATCGAGTTTATTTAATTTGTCAATAGGCAAAAACTATTAACTCAACATTTAACACATTTATACTAATTTTATCAGAAGTGCCGATTACTCAAGTCAATGTCGCTCAATGGTGGGTAGATCTTCATTCAACTGGTGTTCTTCCATTCCATGCTTATAAGCATTATATTGCCACTTCACAAACTGTTCTTTTAAATTTTTATTCTGTTCTTCGAGGTGATGAACTCTTTTCTCAAGATTTGCAATTCTCGCAGCAGCAA
This sequence comes from Enterobacter sp. fkY84-1, assembly GCF_052974705.1. Taxonomy (NCBI): domain Bacteria; kingdom Pseudomonadati; phylum Pseudomonadota; class Gammaproteobacteria; order Enterobacterales; family Enterobacteriaceae; genus Enterobacter; species Enterobacter sp. fkY84-1. The sequence goes on from NZ_CP169393.1 coordinate 3,618,351, forward strand.
TCTTCAGATTGGCTGGTTTCCTGACCTCATTATCCGTAGCCCGGATACCTTTCTTTCTGTTCTGATAGGCTTCAACAATATCTTTATTCATGTTCAGAGATTGTCTTGTCGGTTTTTTACCGATTAATGGTTCAACAGCATTACATATTTCATCCCATGTAATTTTGTCATTATCCCAAACAATTATTGTATTTATGATTGTACCTATATCATTTCGGTTAAGATGTTTTGCCATATGCTTCTCCTGTTTTACTCTATATATTTATCATTCCCATTATTTTCGAGATTTTCAAATTTATTTAATACTCGCCCAAGCTGAGTGAAACTTTCCCCACCGGGTTTTATACGTGAACCGTCTGGTATTTCGTTATTTGAAAGGATTGCGATCAATTCATTCAATCGAGTAAGGGTCAGTTCATGATGCTGAACCCATCGGTCAGCACCCAGTTCTTCTTCCGTCATTGACTCCCTGGCTCTGAAGAGAAGCCCTTCTGTCATATTGTGCCTTTCCTTGAGCCGCTGGAGCTTCTCTTCTTCGCCTTTCACACAAACTTGCTCGTTGCAGTTGATACAATCCCTGAACTTGTCGCAGGGGCTCATCATATAGTCATGAACACAGTAGCCGAACTCGGTGACATGAACTGCACCATGTTCCCAGAGATTGATCATACCCGGAGTAACAGGAAGGTTGGGCTCTACGGAATCAATCATGAAGGCCTGTGAGCCGATAGTGCTGATATCCAGTGTCTCGGCCTTACGGAGCATGTCATCTTCTGATACGTGGTTGTAAACCGGGTTTTGGGTAACCAGTGTTCTTCCGGACCACTTCGCCAGGTCGAGATCTGACATCCCGTTTCGCTGTCCAATCGTATTGAGTAAATGACGAGGCTGATGGCTTCTCAAATGCAGAGCTTTTCCTTCCGGGCCAATATAGCGATGTCTGGTAAATATGTTTTCAAACCTTAGCCCCTCATACTTATTCTCAGAAATATCTATCATGAAAATATTTTTAGTTGGTTTCTGTAACTCGTAAATGATAGTTTCATTTCTTTTCTCCAGTTGATGGGTATTCACCAGGCAAAGTGCATTGCTGTATTTTATGCCTTTATTTTTATCATACCATGGAAAACCTTCTGGTAATCTGGACAGGATAATTTCCCATAATGAGTTCATGGTGTAATTTTTCTGGCTATTATAAAAACTCACTCCAGATAAAAACTTTACGTTCCCATTTTTTCTTTCAAGGTTATATCCTAATCCTTCACATATCTGCCAGGGTTTTAATATTTCGTTTTCTCCTGTTTCAGGAAGGCTATCCCGTCTGAAGAATGTAGATGGATTCTCCTCCACCCACTGTGCGAATTCACGGGCATTTTTTGAAAGTTTCTTTAACCTTTCTATTGCCCTCCTGGCAACGGGAACCATAACGTCTGGAATCCATTTAATGTCCGCACCATAACCCTTGAGGGAGTAAAACCTTAGCCCATACCTTTCCACCCCGTTAGAGTCTGTTTCCGTAATCTCGCAATCACAGGGAAGTGCCAAAATCTCCGATATCCGACTGGGAGCACACATCAGGAGCGCAAAAATTGAAGTAGTAAAAATATCCCGGCAACTCAATGCCTCATCAGGCAGTGAGAAGATCTCTGCCATAGCATTCAAAGCCGTTTCATCCGGAAGTTTACTTAACCTTGCTTCATCTGCTTTTTTAGACACACGGTTAACAGGTTCCGGTGGTTTTATTGGGCTGACCCATGAAAGGACACCCGCGATCAATAGACCATTTTCACCAAGGAACTTCACAAATTTCTGAAGTTCCAGTCCATAATCATAGGCCGGATGTTCTTTGTAAAGACTCTTGATGGTTTGGATGGCTTCATCAAGAACAGGTATGCTGACCCCGGTGATATTTGCATTTTTATTGGCCATCAGTAATGTTTGTTCGACAACTTTTAATATGGTCAATGAAGCTGACAGCTTCCATCTGCTTTTGGTTAAAGCCGACTGATATCTCATATAAGCTTTAGCAAAATCGATATACTCCTCATCGAGTAATTGTTCTTTATCTGTTTTTACCTTACGTTTTAAATTTATTTTGGTAAAAACAGCGACACCTCTCCACTCGTAAGACTCCCAGTTAAAATCACTCCCTAAAGCGGTAAGATCGTATCTGCAAAATCGGATAAACTCTTTCAGATTTAACTCTGCATTTATATCAATCTTTTTCCTGAAGAATAATACATTACTATCGGTCATATGGATTTATTCCCCTTGTGTGAGCTTCGCATTATGTTGCAGTGGTTAATTACTTCCTTTACAGCAATGATCGTTCTGTCGAGCGATTCCGTTACAATTCTGTCGTTAGTTATGCTGTATATTCGTTCTCTTTCGCCAATCAAATACTGATAAACCTTTTCATGCGGTCCATCCAGCCAGGGGGTAAAATGCATACATGTATAACAAGGAATGGGGACATTAGCTGAACATGTGGAACATTGCTGACAACTGCCAGTGTCTTCGCCATCATTATTTTTAATTTTTATACCTAGAGTTATGTCATATTCAATATCTTCTTTTCTTTTTACTTGACCTCTGAACACGCATGATATTCCAGTCAATGCCTGCCCCATAGTTTTATCAATCTTATAAGCATTATCAACATGATTCTGAACATAGACTCCTACACTCTTAATCGTGGAGTGATCAAGTAGCTCTGCGATAATGAATTCTCCATAGCCTTCTCTTGCTGCTCGTGTTCCTAACGTATAACGAAACCTTCTGGCATTTATATGTAAGGATTCCCCAGTCCTTTCTGAGAAGACATTTTCCTTCTTGATGACAACTTTCAAAACCTCTGTTAATTTCCCTCTATAATGATGCAATACATCAGTTTTTAAATAAAAGTCTAAACTAACACTTTTATCAATTAATCCAATTTTATTTTTTGAAATAAAAAGTGGCACATCTTTACTCTCTTCAGTAGTAAGTTGTCTACCCATAAATTCAGACAGCATTGCCAAAGAATCTTTGGCTTGTTTACAAACCAGTTCATATAGATCTTTGGTGATTCTGAACGTTCGAAACTCTTCTCTGAATCCTAAGCCTTGTTTAATTCGTGGTATATTTAAAAGATAATAAATTTCACCCTCTTCTTTTGAAACCTTAAGGATATCTGTTATCTTCATCTGAGTTACTTGCAAGGGTCTACGACCTGTGTGGCTGATAATAAGTGCCATAGTTAACATAAAAAGAGATATTTCTTTTTTCTCGTACGCTCTTATTGCTCCCTCGTTAAATTCTTGCAATTCAATATCAGTCAAAGGACCTTGTATGGGTTCTTTTCTTTTAACGACATCACCTGGCTTTCCGTTAACAAGTTTCCATGTTTTCATTATCTGTACAGCTTCCGAAGCTATTCCATTGTAGCCAAGAGAGTACCATTTAGTGATAAATATCCTCAGACGAAATAATAATTCATCCTTAACATGCTTTTTGCTTCTGAAATTTAAAACTGAAGCTTTACTGACATATACGCATTGCTCTTCCTTTATAAAAGCAAGAAATGCTCCATGTATCTTGGAGGCAAAACTTGCGCTATAATCCCTCGCAAATAGTGCAATTGTATTTAGATATCCTTCTTTTAAATTGTCGTTAAGAACATCAGTAACTGCTTTTTTATTTATCTGATTGTTTCTGTCAAGTACCCATACATCTTCTTGTGGTGAAAAATAATACCCATCCATTTTAGCTGGAATAAGATCTTTACTCATTAACACTTTATGTACTGAATTCATTCAACCTCCCCTTTTTTATTAATATCTTCCTGTAGTTTTATTGCGACTTTATGTGATTTATCCTGAATAAATCTTTTGTTATATATCTGTGCAGTTCCAGAGCCGGGAGTCCATCCCATAAGATTAGAACGCATTTTTTCTTGTTCAGCCTCACTTACTCGCTCAGGCATCTCATCTAATTTTTTAGAGAATTCATAGTTCCAGGTATGTCTGAGTTTGTGCCCCGTAAGATTGCAAAGCTCAGGCATGACATTTCTGATGCTATCGATAACTTTATGGTAAGCCATGCTCGATAAAGGCATACCTTGTGTTGGGCCAGACTTATGGGTTACGAAAAGGTACTCATGCTTTCTGGCATTCTTAAACTTCCTACGGACACTGGTAATGTAATTGTGCAATTCTTTTGCCAATGCCGAAGATAGAGGTAGTTTTCTTTCCATCGTCTTAACCAATGGTTGTTTAACTCGTGGATCGTTCTTATCATCAGCCCGACGACGGATAGCCAGACTGGAATCACTAAAGTTAATATCCGATATACGAATATTAAGAAGCTCTCCCGACCTTATTCCCAAAGAATAAAGCACCAGAATAATAAGTCGGTTTCTTATCTGAAGATTTTCACCGAATGGATTAAATGCCGCTCCACATTTTATGACTTCTAATAAATGATTAATTTGGTTTCCATCAAGAGATTTTTCTGGTTGGTCTTGACGGCTGCGCCTTCTTAGTTTTGGTCTTCTCTCTCTAATCTTATCGACGAATTCATTTATACTTCCTTGTTGCTGTTTAAGTATCTGACTTAACCAACTCAAATAGTTTGCTATATTGGTTAATCTGAAGTGTTTGGTTGCACGGTTTACAACATTCCTCTTCCTGACAGTATATGGAAGAATTTTTTTTAACCGGGTCTTCTTCTCACTATAATCTCTTAAAGCATCTATTTCATTAATGCTCAGATACTTTCCTGAAATAATTCTTTCCTCAATATTGATATCTCTTTCAGATAAGAAATTACAGAATAATGAGATGGCACCGGCCACCAACTCAACTGTTGATATTGAATCACTTTTGTTTCTGATTTGAGTAGTTATATATAAAGCAGGATAATAAAGGGGAATCCCGCTGCCTTTATCTAATACAAGACAATATCTTTCTCCACCACTCATAATAAATGTATTTATAGTTGTCTTTTTCATTAAACCTCCTGTTATTTACAATTTCATATATCTCTAACATATTATTTTTTAGTTTTCAAAAATTTTTACACTAAAATATCTACGACACTTATTATTAATGCCGCAACACAAATTATTTTACGCATTGATAATAACTATATATAATTTCTTTTCTATTAACCTGATTTAGATAATATCATCCACAACCATAGTTAATCTGATACTCCAGATATGTTATGTAAATTTAAAAGTCAAATATTTGTAGTTAATTTTTATTATTTTTTACATTTTATTTTGTTCTTCAAGTTTTTTGACTTGCTCTCTAATAGCATCATCAAGAACTACATCAACAATAGAATTACCGAATCCATACCAGATTGAATTGCACAAAAAACTCATCAATACTCCCTTGTAATCACCTACTATTGGTTCTCCATATTTATTTGGAAGTGTCTCAAAACAGGCTTTAAGATCGTCTTCATACATGATTACAGTACACATCAGTTTTCCATTTATCACGCTATTGTTATTTATTGTAATAATTTGGGGTTTGTTGGTTTTGGATTTGTTGCCTTTGGTTTTCTTAGCTTTCATATTAAATACCTCTTATAATGGTTATGGTAGTTATTAGGTATATCTACAAACTTTTATCTGTTTTACAACTAATGATTTCATTCAATACAATGTCGAAGTATTGCCTTGAATAAAATCCTTAACTCATCAGCCGATTTAATAATTGAGATCCATACCTCATAAATATTAATTTGCTCATTGGCTCCAAGCATATTGATTGCTTTAAATGGTCCGCTCGTGTTTCCAACAAGATACTGGCTCAGCAAATAAACAGCTTCTCTAGTAAACTTGTCATCAGCGAGTTCAGCAATGGCATCAAGATCAAAAATCTCGTTAAACAACCTCTCACCAAGGTTGCACATATGATTCTCACTTACAAAGCATTCAATATTCATTTTCCCTCTCCCGCTCAGGCAACATTTTTTCTGGTTGTTTCAATAACAGACTGAATCCATTCCTCGACTTCACTTTCAACGAAGGCAATAGCGCGAAGTCCAATCTTGACCGGCTGCGGGAAGCGACCTTTGCTGATCAGGTGGTAGATCCATGCCTTGCCGTAACCGGTTCGAGCGATGACTTCTGGTAGACGGATGAGACGGGTTGGTTGATTGTTCATTTTGTTTTCCCCTTGTCGTTGCGATGGGGCTACTATACAAATCTTCGAGAAAAGAAAGGAGTGAAGCTCCTGAGACGGAGGTTATCGACGTTGGTGCTGCCCAGAGTCGGGGAATTTCACGTTGCCTGAACTTCCCCAGTTCTGAACAGTGCCAGCAGAGTTGAGCTACCCGTGATCGGGTGACCGTGGGACACAATTAGCGGTACGACCCCATGAACATCTCCTGTGTGCCAGAAGCGGACGTATTCACTCTACACTAAGTTAATCAACCGGGAGCAGGTCAATGGTATAATGATAAATTGCTTATTTAAACAGGAGGTTTAATGCGCCTATCAAGATCATTATGTAAAGCCGTAGGCGACACGTTAGCTAACACGGCGTCACATTCAGCACTTGAAAATCTTTTTATAACTGCAGGAGCACCGGGCAACCCTGAGGGTACTCATAGTGTCAGATGGAAGAACTGGCTCTACATAGCCGGACAAGATCCTGAGACGGATAGCTTGGCGGTCTTGGGAAGCGTCATTGAAGAATTCATGGATTCACCACCTTCAGAAAATAGCGACAAATATAGTGAGTGGCAAGATAAGAAAGCCAACCTTGAAGCCGTATTACATGATAACGGCCTTAGATATTACCGCTTTGGGAGAGTGTTGCCTTTAGGTCAAATCCCCTCCACTGATATCCCCAATGAGGAAACTATTCAAGCGCTACAACAACCCGTAATGCCTACAAAAGTTGAGGTACTGCTTGAAAGGTTAGTTAAAGGGTTGCATCGAGCTATGCATCCTCTTACGCATAGAAGAAGAGGTAGCCAGCCTCTTACGTTTGACAGTGAGTATGACGTGCAAGATTTACTCCACTCTCTGTTGAGACCCTGGATTCAGGATATACGACCCGAAGAGTATACCCCTAGCTATGCGGGCTCCAGTACCAGAATGGATTTCCTTCTTCCAGTGCATGAATTGGTGCTGGAAACAAAAATTGTACGAGATCGCTCACATGCTAAAAAAGTAGGTGATGAGCTTATCATCGATATTGAACATTACAGGCGACACAGCCGCTGTAAGAACCTATGGTGCGTAATATATGATCCTAATCATTACATAACTAATGCACCAGGCCTGATAGCAGATTTGGAGGGAGTGAGAAACTCAAAACATGGTGAGGTAACTGTAAAAGTCTATGTTATATGTAGTTAAGGATTATCTAATTTAACAACTTTTTAATCCTAACCAGTTATACCGCCAGTACTAAGGCCAAATTTAGTTGACCAAGAGACTGTCGCATTCGCTTTTACGTCTTTTCAGGTATTTACTGTGGCTTGCAGTTGGGTGCTCCAATTGGCGATTCACTGGCACTAAATGCACGATGACTAAGGACGAAGAGCGCGGCTTTACCACGTTTAATCACCTCAAAGCCTTTCGTATAATGAGGTGAGACGCCTTCTGCAAAAGGATTTCTTCGTGGATCTCTTTCCCGATATTGAACAGGCTGTACCTTTACCCCATGAAGAAGTGCTTCGCTACATGGTATGTAAAATCCGTGATAACCGATCGGAAGAATGGCTTACAGAGATGTGCAGGAAAAATAACCTTTCCGATGTCTGTCAGGATTATCTTCAAAAGGGAGTGCTGAAGGCTCTGGAGGGTGAACCTGATGTGAGCTTTTACCCACCAAGACTGACGATTGAGCTGGTGCCCCGAACATGCTGGTTCGATAACGTCAGAAGTGCGGTATCTTCAATGGACTGGAAACGGTTAAGGCAACAAACGGCCAGAACAGCAGGGTGGAAATGCCAGGTCTGCGGCGGAAAGGGGCCCCGATGGCCTGTAGAGTGCCATGAAATCTGGCATTACGATGATGACCATCAGTATCAGACCCTCAAAGGGCTCATCGCGTTATGCCCTTCATGCCATGAAGTCAAACATATGGGGTTCAGCGAGCTCCGGGGTAAAAAGGACGAAGCGGTGGCTCATCTGGCTCTGGTCAACGGCTGGTCTCTTCAGGGCGCATTTGACTATGTGGATGAAGCTTTTGACGTATGGCGGGCACGATCTCGTCATACCTGGCAACTGGATATCTCGTGGCTCGAAACGCATGGGATTAAACTCAAGGATGAGACAGCAGCAGAGGGCGACAACATTCCTCCTGAAAATCAGCTTTCACTGGAGCTTGAGGTTCCGCCTGTCGCGATGGAGAGCACTGCAGTGTCCGCCGTCGTGGAACAAGAAAGCAATTCTTGCGAGATGGGGCAAATCCTGAAGGACAAAACTGTATCCCGCTCATCGTCCGCATGGCCAGCGTTCTGGTCAGTCTGCCAGCGAGTGTTCTACCGGGTGAAAAAGGTGATACGGGAGCAGTGGTGAATAAACCCGTGGCGATGCATTCCCGGTGAGAGAGGCGAATGAGTTCAGAGCCGGATCAAAACGCATCGCTGTTTTCATGATGTTATTTCGATCTGACTGGCGATAAGTGTATCCACTTTACTCTGTACCGGCGTCAACAGATCGACACCGGTCTCCGTTACATGGATAGAGATGATGAGACTGTAGCGTATTTCAGAATCATAGCGGGTCAGAGCACGCCGTAATTTCCACCAGTGCTGCCTCCGGGTCAACGGTTTGGTTGTTGGCAATGGAAGGGCAAAGCTTGTACAGGAGATATGTCATTGATTTTTGTATGTTGGAATGAGTGTCCGCTTTGTGCCAGAAGCGGACGTACCCAACATCTGCATGGTCTGCTTCTTTGAGAATAAATCTCACTGCATAGCCATGCAGACGCATCGGAAATATAACGGACGTTTCGGGGATTCTTGCCAGAGCAATGTGCCAGAAACAGCCCGCCCACCTTGAAATCGTGCTAAGGGGATCTCAGGGGAGCAGCGGGCAAGAACTCTTATGTTAAATGATAGCAGTATTCGATTTCGCTAAGAGAGTTGCAGTTCCACTCTTTAAGATACATTTATATACTTTTTAATACTTATGTTGACTTTGTATTTTATGTCTATATAGTGTGCTTCATACTTTCAAAGGAGATGCACATGAAAGATTCGGCTGTAGTGGTTTTTACCGCACGTGGTTTTGACCGTTTGTTAAGTGATGGAGGTTCTGGCTCATGGGTTCTAAGCGAGAAGCGCGCCTCTCGCTGCAAGTACGTAGTCTGTGTACAGAACAGAGATCCTGCAGATAATCATAATGATGACTGGGGAAGTGTTTCTGCCTCTCATAAAAACGCATTTTTTATCGGCAAAATCTCCGATGTGGTCGTTTCCCCCGAATGGGATGGTTCGCGTCCAACAAGGTGGCTGATTAAAGTTAGTGAGTATGCAAAGGTTGCATACCCAAACATGTGGGATGGAGCAAGAAACCCTGTTGCTTATTCATCATTAACTGATTTAGGTATTGATGAAAATGATTTAAATTTCAATAAAATGCCAGATGTTGATGTCAAGAGTCCAAAAATAGACCAGAAAAAAGAACCTTATCCAGATGGAATCTCCATTCAGCAAGCTAAGATACTTTTATCTAAAAAGTATGAGGTTTCTGAAGAAAGTATAGAGATAATTATTCGGGCGTAATCACAACTTTCCTTTTGGCTTGGGAACATCTTTTAAATTGATTAGAGGCTATATGGATAAAGCATGGGACGGTAATTTCCGAGATATCCCGTTGGAGCACTTCGAAAAAATGAAGTCAAAAGCCCGAACGCTAGCTGAGGTGAAAATAAGCCCTTCCGATGTAAAAGCGAATGATAAAAATATTTTCATCCGTATCGGGATGTCAGGCACTGGTGTTAGGCCTAACTATCAGGTTGAACTCCCAAATGGCTTGGTCATAGCAATTAACGGGATAAACCACGAAAGGTTTGGTGTAGAAGAGTTCGATAAACAATGGGTTTCTAAGGCTTATAGCATCGAGAAACTTAACAATATGCGCATGTTTGGCGGAGTTTTAGAAACAGAGAATGCTTAGCTAAACCTACTATAAGACTCCCGCTTGGCTAAAGGTCGCCGGCGGGATGTCATGTTCATAGATCTTGTCCGGAAGGCTCACTTGAGGATAAGCAGAGTGCTCCTAGAAAAGCTAAGGTTGCTTGAGCAGCCTTCATCGCGGCAGGCTCAACGATCGGGAGTGATTTCTCCACCCTGGATTCCTCGAAATTACCTGCTCAGGAGAGATAGTTGATCGTTCAGAGATGATCACGGTGCTATTAAGTGAGAAAACTGCATTGCCTATTTTTAGCAACAATTTCCGGCTCACCGAAATGGCGGGAGGCTACGCCATGCTTCATTACCGGACGTCTTATGCTGACGGCAGCCGTCCTGCATTGCATTCCTCGTACTGGTTTTATTCGGATGAAGCACAGTTAACTCTGTTTTTTCACCAAGGGACGCCAGCTGCAGGCAATGCTTAGTTCCGTAGCAAGATGTTATCTTTAATTTGGCAGAGTTTACCTGCCGCGAACATTTTGATGTCCGCTTCTCGCTCAAAGCAGTCCTTCAGTGTCACGTGCTTGTCTGCTGTGTGCCAAAAGCGGAAATTCACTCCATAGTCTCTCAAGTGGTAGATTAAACCCGTACCGACAACAGGTTAAAAATGCAGAGTGTTTATGCTATCGTTACTGTGAATTTATATAGTTACCATGGACATCATAAGATGAAGAAAGTTATCTTATTCCTTTGCCAAGGATTAGAAGAGTATGAGGCTAGTGTATTCACAGATACTATTGGCTGGACAACAACATACGGATTAGAACCCATAGAATTAGTGACAGTTGGTCTACGTCAAAAAGTTAAATGCGCCTGGAATTTCACTATCGAACCAGAATATCAACTACATGAAATTGATGATGATGGCTTTGACGCCATAGCCATTCCTGGGGGGATGAGTCGGGCCGGTTTTTATGAAGATGCATTTGATGAGCGCCTTCTAAGGCTTATTCAAAAATTTAACGCAAAAAACAAGATTATTGCTTCTGTTTGCGTAGGTGCCTTAGCAATTGCCAAGAGTGGCGCTTTACAAGGAAGAACGGGCACAACGTATCATCTGAGCAGTAAACGTCAAGCTCAGTTGCTAGAAATGGGAGTCCATGTTGTTCAGCACCCTATAGTGGTGGACGGAAATATTATTACGTCTCAAAGTCCGGCAACAGCTATTAATGTAGCATTTACTTTAATAGAAAAGCTGACATCTAGAGCTAATGTTGAACGAATAAAAGAAGGTATGGGATTTGCCCCCCTCTCTATCGATCCATCCGGAATGTAGTCCTCTTCTCGCTCATTACAGACTTTCTGTTCCAAGAGGTTGTCCACTTAGTGCCAAGAGCGGAAGTTCCTAACGTCATGCTGCATTCGTTTAAGGGGAGCAGATCAGCACTTCTCAAACATGGGCAGTCTCTAGGGCATTTGAAGCTTTTGATAAGTACTATAGTTGCCGTTAGTTATTCTTAATCTGCTGTAGAACTTGTCCTTCCCTAAGTTAACTACTCGACAAAGTTGTACCTCAACTGAATAAAGTACAGTAAAAAGGGAGATTTTTTCTTTTCTTCGAACAAGTAATTTTGAAACATCATACTGCACTGCATGTTTTTAAATATACTACTATTTTGTCATTATCCATTCTATTCTGAATATTAACATAAATAGACTGATAATATTTACCATGAGCATTAACACTATTAATTATAATAAAGCTCAACACCCTCAAAGAACCCCCTCTAATTATGACCTTGCATCATAGCTGAGTGGTTATAATAAACACAAGCAGGCAAGCATTCTACCTTCAGGAGTTAATGCATCACTTTTTAATATATGTCCTGCCGTTGATAGTTCCTTTTGAATTTCATTAATCCTTTTTACTGCAAAGTCATTTATATGATTAGATTGCGCATGCACCTTCAACCAAAAATTTTTAATATTTGAGAAAACATAGACTGCATGTAGTAAACCACGTTCATTTCGGCCCTCTCCTTTCCAGGGGGAAAATACATTATCAGTTAACAATTTATCATGGAACAAAGGTAATAAATGCTCCATAGCTGTTAACTGTAAATGCAGAGTTTCATGAATAATCCCTTCAACAAATCTTTCAGCAGCGTATTTCTCTTCATATTTTGGGACATTAGTGAATACATCGAATGGTATGCAAGGATCACTGAAACTCACATCAAAATCTTCACACTCAGATAATAATGGATGGAAGTTAATTGCAAATGCCTTTATCGAACTATGCATGTTTTTTGAAAAAAATAATAAAGACTCAATTTTGGACAATAACATTTCATATTCTGATAATGAAAATTCATTTTTGTCGCAGAAAGTTAATCCCATTTTTTCCCAATCTACTTTCTCCATTTCATCCAAAAACTTAGGTACTAAATAATCAATCCCCATTATTTTAATGCCGGGTTCTACTACGCATACATCATCTACGGAATTTATATTTTGTGATAACAGAAAGTTATCACGTAAATAAAATGGTGAGTTTTCATTCCAACCTAAAGGAGAACATATAAAATCAGATATTTTCATTTCCCTTCCTGTAAAATGAGTAAATTATAGTATATCTTTCAAAATCGTATACCTGACTAACCGCATGATGTGAGTTCTGTGATATCTCAAATCCTTGAACTGAACCATGAAGTGGAGGAATTATTTTTTCTAAGGATTCCGGCTCATCCTTAGAAAAGATCATAAAATAACCACCATTCTCTTCTTTCCAATTTTTATTAAAATGAAACAAAATACGATGTGACTCTTGCCCTTCAATAAAATCATTATGAATTTTTATTTTGTCGCCTGATATTAATTTATGCGCAACAATATCCACTTTATTTTTCAGAACCACATCAAATTTATTTTCTATAAAACTTTTCAATTCATCACAAAAAAAATTCTCCTTGAGGAAAAGAATCTCATCTGGTAATTTCGCATCATATAAACTAAATTCATACTGGTCATAAAAATATTCATTAACCCTTTTCCAAGAATTAGTAGATATCAACCATTGCAAAATACCCTCGGTGACATTAGAACTAATACAGGAATTACAAAAGAAATGATTAAATGGGAAAATTTCTATCTCACTCTTCCATAGATTTTTTAACATACCCCCCCACTTTATACTCATAATAATTTAGACCGCTGCAAGAATTTTTTAACTGTACTAATCACTATCTTATGATCCGCACAATATATTGATGGGTTATCAAACCCCCTAGTTTTACTCCATCGATATAATGGCATTCCACCACCACATACATCTTTATATTCACACAACTGGCATTCTGCTGATAAAGGTGAAGATGATTTCGTATAAATTATATATTCTTCACTTTCTACTACTTCCATTAATGAAGTATTATGTACCGACGGACGTCCTTTGAAAAAATCGACACCTTCAAATGATGCTCTCAGTGTATCATTCTTTCTAATCTCGCCATCAGATTCAATTATCAAAATACCAAACTCATTATTTCCTTTCCCTTCTTTTATTGGAGAACCGCCCAAATAAATCTTGAGAATATCATCCAGTATTTTTATCGGTACAGGATTGCTATCTTCCATATAGAGTTCAAATACTTTAGCTAACCACTCACCATATTCAGTAGTTTGAAGATCTTTTTTTCCATAAGGCATCCTATCATAATTTCCATCCTGAAATAGAAAATCTATACTTGGAGAGTTTATACTCTTCAGATAATGATATGTATCCTCAGCAGGAATATTCGGTTGTATAACTGATAATGTCCCTGCAAACAAGAAGGTGTGATCTTGGTGTGAGCTTAATTTTTCAATTCCATTAATTACATCCTCAAAACTACTGTTACCACCACGTGTAAACCTCGCGATATCATTAGCTTTTCTTGTTCCGTCAATACTAACCGAAATGCTTACTCTATATTTTGAACATAAGTTCAAAATTTTCTCAGTTATCAAAACACCATTGGTTTGTATACTTATAGGGTATTTTTGAGGATTTAAACCTCTTCTTAAACCTGATAATAAAGTCTCAAGTCTTCTTTCCCCCAAAAGAAGTGGTTCACCTCCATGTAAAACTATGGCAAATCCAGTTACCTGCAAAAGACTATATTCCGTAATCCTTTCTACCACTTTTTCTATCGTGGCATCATTCATCCTATAGGGTTGATCCTGCCAGCTTGTATCAGCCCCGCGATATACATAGCAGTAGGTGCAATCCAAATTGCACCTACTGGCCGTCTTGATTAAAATTGTATCAAGCATAGAAATTTAACGGTTATGCCGATTATGGACTCGATCATAACGGCTACCTACCGTTGTGTTTTTATCATTTCTAACTTCTTCCATCAGTCTAGATAACACCGGGTTTGCCCCTCTGTAACCATCTGTTTTTAAAATTTTTTTTGCTTCTTCTGCTTGGTTTTGCATCATACTATCCTCATTGAAATTGTTATCAAAATAGTACAATAATAAGAATAATCTGTAAATTTATTTTTAATTACTTGATTTTTAAAATAATTTCGGAAAAGATTAATTGTAACCATTTGATAGATATACATTTAATTTTCCTTACAATCCAAAGAAGAAAACTATCAAAACCAACAAAACAATCCGTAAAATCTATCTGAATACTGCATAAAAGTAGCATTATTTGACTATTCAGGCTATTTAAGCGTATTGTTCTTTCATTGCTCACTGATATTTTGGGGCTGTTAGAGAAAAACTATTTATGTAGATCTATTTTAACTCATGGTTTATTATTATCTTCGCTTTTATAATTTAGATTCTCCACTTTTATTTCTCTCCCCCCCTCAATAAAATTAGTATATTCTTTAACTACACGACATAGAGCCCAAATTTGACAGGTGCAGGAAACTTGCCATCGTTGATCAGACGATAGATCCATGCTTTTCCGTAGCAAGATCGTTCGATAACTTCTGTTAGGCGTATGAGGCGGGTTGGTTGATTGTTCATTTTGTTTTAACTTGTCGTTGCGGTGGAGTCACTATACGAACACTTGGGAAAAGAAAGGAGTGAGACTCCTGAAGCGGAGGTTCTTCGCTACTATGCAGGATGATTTTCTCGAAGTTGGTGCCGTACAGAACAGGGGAACTTGAGAGTATCTGAAATTCCCCTATTTCGCTGAAGGTGTGTCTACGGTTGCGGCCATATCTAGATGGGAGTAATGGTTGATCAATTTACATCTCACGGCCACATATTGCTGATATAGAGGCAATGACAACTCAAGGCTAAATTTTTCTACCATTAACGAATTTCATAGTTCTGATTTACACATAAATATCATAAAATTTTAGCACTAATCTTTTATATGAATTAGAGTATCCTTTATATATAATAATTAATTTTATTTCCTTTGCCGGCACAAAAATTTGGTATTGAATAACCAATCTAGATCCTTCTTCATTTATTCCAAAAATTAAATTTGATATTTTCTTTTATAGATGTTAAATAAAAAATAATTAAATCTATTAATAGGAGAGAATATGAATAAGATATCTATAGCATCACTTATTACAGCATTAATTTTCATTTCATTTAGCTATAAAGTAAATGCTAATGATATTGAAAATTCATCAGCAATTCCTGTAACCCACTCAATACCCACATCATTAAAAAACCCCTATAACAGTTATTCGGGCGAAACTATTAAGTATGAATTGAAAGTTTATGAGAATAAAAGCACCAAGATATATGATGAGAAAAAAAAGACCGGAGTGTTTGATAATAACTCTAATGCGATAAATGACATAGATCATCATACTTTCAAATTTATCACAATAAAAATATCTCATAATAATTCCTTGGAATTACTCACTTTTAAGGAATCATTAAATCCTGAATCGATACCATCAGGTAATAATTTTTTAATGTTCGTTCAAAAGTTAGATAAAGAACATTACCAATATGTTTTACTGGAACTGCCAGATTTTCATGGCAGTAGTAATTATTATCTAGACAATCCAATAAAGAGTTTATTTTATGAAAGAAGAAAAGTAATAATTAGAAAAGGTCAATCATTAAGAATAGAGATCAGAAATAATGGAGTACAACGGATTTATATTCTAACCACCAAAGAACAAAGTTAAAAAAATTAGAAAGGGCAACTGAAGTCGCCCTGCAACTACACTATTGGTTCATTAACGTATAGACAGGCTGCATCTTTTTATTAAATCTAAATTCAAGCAAATAATTCTTACCTTTAATTGCCACGTTAACTGGCACACCTTCAGTAAGATATAATCGTCCATTCTCAGGTGTAACTATAATTGATAATCCTTTTTTATTCACTCCACCGCCAGAAGCTTCTTCCATCTCTATAATAAAATCAGGAGAGAAGACCACCTTTTGACCACCACCGATTATACTTATTGGCAGTTTTAGTTCACTTTCTTCTTTATTTAATATTTGTGAGGATATGTTTCGTTCTTCTTTGATATTACCTAAAAATAAAGGTGTAATTTTTTCTACACAATCTCGATAACTGGCATTATCCATTTGCTGATGTTCCCTAAGAACTTGTTGTACACCATCCCACTCACTCTTTGTAAGAGCAACCTTTGCATCAGCCGCTACTTTTCCTGCAAACTTAAGTCCAACTTTAACATCACCAGTGGCAAGAACCTGAACATCCCATTTTTGCCCTTCGCTACCAGGAGCCAGGCAAACACTATTGACGCTTTTAGTAACCTCATCTAATACAGTATCTGCAAAAGCAATATGACTGAAGCTTATTAAAAATGATACTAACCAATGTTTAATTTTCATCACTGACCCCAGAAAATATTCTTTCTGTTAATGCAAGCCGTTATAAGTAACCAACTTTTTAACGGCTCGTTTTTGATAAAGTATTCTTCAAGTATTAGATAGCGAAATCTTCCAGCTTCTTACCACTTTCAATAGCAGCGGTGATAGCTTTCGGAGTTCGCCCCTGACCTGTCCAAGACTTCTCATCACCGTTTTCATCAATGTATTTGTATTTAGCCGGTCGTGGTTCACGGCTGGATTTTGGCTTAGAGGAAGAACTCAGACCAGAAAGCAATTCTGCTGGATCAATGCCATCCTCAAGGAGTTGCTGACGAAAAGCTTCGAGCTTGGCCTGTCGTTCTTCCTTATCTTTCCGAAATGTAACTTCTTCTTGCCGACGATCTTCAACCACCGTAGTCAGTTTCTCCAGCATTTCTTCAAGATTTTCAAGAGAAAACTCACGAGACTGAGCACGAAGTGTACGAATGTTGTTTAATATTTTAAGAGACTCACTCATTTTTTTATCCTTCCTGGTGATGTTTAGGCACATTAACTTCTTAATGTGTTTCACAAAAAAATGCAAGGGTTTATATTGGAAATACTAAGAAAAGCATCCTGTAAAAAATGCTTTTGATTAAATATAATAACCACCTTAACATGAGTACAGAGAAACGCCTTCATCCTAATAGTTGGTTAACGACAAGAATGAATATAAAATCCATTCATGATTCTAAGTTAAAGCATTCGCTATTATTTCATTTTTATTTGTATACTCCCCCCAAGGCATATTCAATACACATCAAAAACACCATCAAACAATAGCCAGCAAACTCAATTTTAAAATAATTTTATTGGCTGTAATCGAACTTTTACACATTACCCACCTTAGAAATTAAAACATTCTCAATATAACCAAGAATTAGGGATGTCATTTTTCAATCCGATAGTTTCATAACATCATTAACTTTCATTTCTTTCAAATGACTATTTTTGTTCATGAAGTAATTGAATTGTCGGATAAAGTCAGTTGTGCAGGATTTAAGAGCCAAAGGCCTGTCGGTATCTTTGATTTGGCTGGACTGCCTCATTTCGCTTTCTTCGTCATCGTCTGTATATAGTAGTCTGGATAACCTGTCGTCAGAGACACGGATTTTTTTAACGGCTGCCCACACCAGGATATCCAGCATAGGTATTACACGATAACTGATGAGTTTCTTGATAGTTCCGTATCCAAAACGAACAGATTCCAATGGGTTTTCATCAATACCCTTAACTTTACGCCATTGCGGTAATGCCGCTTTAAGCGACTCTGCAATCTCTTCGTCTGTGCCACTGGCCAAATCTATCTCGAACATGACTGTTCGTGTAAACTGATCTGGCATAATGTCTGAAAGTGATACCTCTCGAAGCTCTGCGTTTATAGAATAATTGTCACCTTCATGCCAAAGAAAACCTCCACGTTGCATTGCAATAATGCTCGTTTCAGCGAGACGATCCAGGGTTGTTAGAAAAAAATGGGGAGGCTGGAAAAGTTTGTTAGCAGGAGTCATGTATCCCAGTTGCCCTTCTTCGATTAAAAAAGGGTTGCCACTGAAAATCTTTGAGAAGTAACCCATAAGAGTTCTGCTCTCAAACTCTTCCCGATACTCCTTAAAGAACAAGTTCCGGGCCCATATCTCATGGTAGAACTGGATCAATGAGAGGTCTTCAAATTTGCGATATGTATCAATCTTAAACCAACTTTTGATGTCTTTTGTATGCTCTGGTGACCAATTGTTCAAAATTCATTCTCCACCTATGCTGGTACTGCCTTACGGATACAATCCAGTTATGCTTAAAAACTACCGTATTCACTAATCGGTGGAAAGCAGATCCTACTTGCACAGTTCAGCTACCAACAGGGAGTTGAACTGAAGAGTTTGTTATCTTTTGATACAATTTGCCAATCGGCTAATCGTGAGAACTCATACCATTGAGATTTATGGTTCCTTTTTAGAACCACTCATAAAATTAAAAGTTTAAATACCATTGAAAATCAATGAAATGAATGATTGATCACAGGGACGCCAGCCCAAAATTCTCCATCGGCGATCACCAGAGTCGACTGATGAAGTCCTGAAAGCCCGCACGGCGCAAGCCCTGCGGGCTTTTTTGTACCCTCAACATGTCCAGCGAAGTCCGTAAAATTTCCCGGCGACACAGCAACATCAAGCCATTAAACATAATTTCTCTCATGCTCAATAAGCCATTCTTTGCGTGAAATCCCCCCTCCGTAACCTGTCATCGTCCCTTCTTTTCCAATTATCCTGTGACAGGGGATCACAATCGCAATCCGGTTGGCACCGTTAGCGGCAGCGACGGCGCGCACAGCATTGGGCTTATTAAGCCGTAGTGAAATGGCCTGATAGTGTGAGGTCTGTCCATAGGGAACCGCACGCAACGCATGCCAGACGGATTGTTGAAAATCACTGCCCGGAGCATCTAAAGCGAGATCGAACTGTCGGCGCGTTCCGGCAAAATACTCGCCGATTTCTTTTACTGTCTGCCGGGTATGGCTGTTTTCGCCGGTGACGATTCTGGCGTTAAATAAACGCTGGATATCGCGGAATTCTGTTTCTAACATCCGGCGATCGGTAAACTCCAGCAGACAGACTCCCCGGTCTGTCGCGCAGACAAACATCGGTCCAAGCGTCGTGGTAAACCGGTGAATGACAATAACCTGAGTTGCCTGAGTCGGCGCTGCGCCAGTAAGCCGCTTGTAGGTATAACCAAAGCCGCTCAGCGATTCATAGCCATTGTCCAACGCAACGTCAGTCGCCGCTCGTCCACTTTTCAGCTCCTGCAGGGCAACGTTGACCCGCTGCATTCGCTGGAAAGCCTGAAAAGTGATGCCGTGATGTTGCAGGAACCAGCGCCTTACCCGCTCCGGGCTGATGCCATGCTGACGAAGCTCCGCGTCTGCTACACGGGATTTGATATCGCGCCTGACAAGCGCAAGCGCCTGCTCAACGAATAATGGCGCGCTGTGCGCATTTTCCGCAGGTCTGCAGACCTTACAGGGGCGAAAGCCGTCCGCCAGGGCAGATTTGGCATCTTTATAAAATTCGACATTTTCGCGCTTGGGCTTTCGCGCCCGGCATACCGAAATGCAGAATACGCCAGTGGTTTTGACGCCAACAAAAAACACGCCAGTGTAGTCTGAAGCACGTTCAAGTAATGCCTGATACCAGATATCGCATAAATTCTTATCGGTTATTTTCATCACCAAAAAGCCCTTCAAACGTTTGACGAGATCGGATCGCATGCATGACATCAGTCAGCGTTGACTGCATCGCTGAATGAACAAAATTGCCCATTGAAATGCGGCTTACCCCTGCCCGTTTCAGACTGTCGAATGACGGAAGATCGGGCATACACATGACATTCAAAGGCAATCCCGTTGCCTCTGCAATGAGGCTGATGTCTTTCTCTGACGTGAGGCAGGGAACAAAAAGGCCGTCAGCACCTGCAGCTTTATAGCGTTGACCCCGTAATATTGTCTCCTGCAACGCGTCTTCATGCCCGAGCAGGTAAGTATCAGTCCGGATGTTCAGGAACAGGCTATAATTTTCGCTTCTCAGCGTATCGCATACTGTTCTCAGGTTACGGGAAAAATCAGAGGCATCGTCAAGCTGACGAACCCCGTTTATGACTCGGCTGTCTTCGAGGTTAACGCCTGCGACGCCTGTCTGAGCAAGGCGCCGCAGATTGTCTGCTATCTCTTCGGCTGAATCACCATACCCTGCTTCCATGTCAACGCTCAATGGCAGGCTGCTGGCAGCCCGGATCCGGGTGACCATATAAAATAGCTCATCAAACGGCACTCCCTGCCCGTCGTCATATCCCAGTGTGGACGCTATAGCTGCACTGGACGTTCCAAGAACCTGGTAGCCTGCTTTTTGCGCTGCGACAGCACTGGCGGCATCCCAGACGTTGGCGATAAGAAGAGGCTCATGCTGATAGTGGCGTTCTGCAAAGTTCATATTCATATCCTCTCGATAGATTGAAAATGAATCTAAGCACTCAGGAAGAACCTCACAACCGAAATTCAGACGACCATTTTTTAGCAAACGTCGTCTGAACATGGGGGGCGGAACAGACCAAAACCTTTCAGGCCCGGGCTCCGGCTTTCAGCATGGCTAAGCAGACGAGGCTCTCCCACATGTTCCCCGGTGAAAGCATGGAGCAGGTGACCCAGTGTTCCGGCGAACACAATACGCTGAGCCATGATCTCGTCATAGTAGAGAGGGTCTACCACAACGACAAAATCAAGATCGGAGTATTGATCGAACCCGCCATGAACAAGCGAGCCGCCAGGGAGAAGGGAGTGAATCTGCGATCATTCCACCACAATCACTACGTCCAGCCCTGACAGAGCTCATTCATCTTCTCGCTTGAGAAGCTACCCTCTCCCTTTGACCAACATCAACGACACCGTCCCTCCCCCTATGGAGAATAAAAAAACACCCCTACCCAGCGCTACGGAATAGCCGCTCAACCCGGAAGGAACGCCACCATGTACAGACCCATAACCGTCATCATATTCATTCTCCTGACGCTCGCCGCCCTCGCGGAAATAGGCGTTTTATCCTTTGGATAATCCTCAGGCCAAATACCTCTCATCAGGACATGTTGATCTCATTACAGTTTTTTCCTAAAGCCATCCCGTTTCGCCTGTGCCATGCTGAATCACGCTCATAACCGATAACGTTAAATGAGGATATTATGAAAAAAACAATTATCGCATTATCTGCCGTTCTGCTGGCTTCCCCAGTATTTGCTGCGACCACACATGCAACTGACGATACCGTCGCGGCGGCGAACGCAAACGCCAACGAGGCGAAGCAAAAACTGCACGAAGAGCAGAACAAAGGTGAAGAGCTGAAGCTGAAACAGAAGCATGCTGCGGAAGGTAAAAGCGAAAGCTTTGGCAGCAAGGTCAGCGAAGATTCCCAGAAAGCCTGGCATAAAACCAAAGAAGGCACCGAGAAAGGGTGGGATGCCACCAAAGAAGGCGCGGAGAAAGGCTGGAACAAAACCAAAGAAGGTGCCAGCGAGCTGGAAAAGAAAGTTACTGAGTAATTAGTTATCCTCACGAAAAGGTCGCACTTGCGGCCTTTTTTATTTCTTCGAATATAATTAGCACCTCAGGCGTTTACGCAGTGCGCACTTATCGGAGAAACCACTATGTATCGCCTTTTGGCCTTTCTGACCGTTCTGCTGTTATGCCCTTCCCTGCATGCTGCCCCGAAAAGCTACCTTATCGACACCGAAAACACCGCCATTCGG
This sequence comes from Enterobacter sp. fkY84-1, assembly GCF_052974705.1. Lineage (NCBI taxonomy): Bacteria > Pseudomonadati > Pseudomonadota > Gammaproteobacteria > Enterobacterales > Enterobacteriaceae > Enterobacter > Enterobacter sp. fkY84-1. The sequence continues at coordinate 3,640,584 of NZ_CP169393.1, forward strand.
CTCTCGTGGCACGCCTTCGGCGGCATCCTCTCCTGGGCGACGTTCAGCGGCGTGACGGGTGCCGTAACGCTCAATCCGGATAACGACGTTGACGACCACATCCACGTCACCATTCCCGTAGCAACCCTGGTGGCCTCAAACACGCTGCTCACCTGGCAATTAAAAAGCGACATGTTTTTTGATGCGGAGCACTACCCGACCATCGAGTTCATCAGCTCTCGCGTGGTCGACCAGGGCGCCGGACGGTTCAGGGTGTTCGGCACGCTGACCGTTCGAAACATTGCCCGGCCGGTGATCCTGGAGGCCGCGGTGAAAGACCCGCATGCGCAGGCCCCCACGCTGGACGCCACCACGGCGATCTCGCGCGCGTCCTATGGGATGGATAAGTTTGCCCTGGTCGTGGACGATCGTATTGCCATCGCCATTGCGATTCAGACGAACAAGGTGCCGTCACCCTGAGATCAGGCGCTGTAGCTGCTCCGCGTGTTCCCGCAGATACGACGGCGGGTTGCGGCCAATCAGGACAAACTGGTAGCCCGCCTCCAGCCACCACGCCAGGTTCATGCTGTGCCGCTGCTCCTGCTGGAGCGAGGCCGTCGTCTTCTCATCAACAGGCGAAATACAGAGGGCCATCGGGCCGTAGTCGGGGTTGATCCAGGCAATCTGCGCGATAGAGGTGGTTTCATAGCGCAGCATGCGCACCATTTTAAGCTCTGCCCCCTGCAGGGTAAGCTGCGACAGGTTTAGCGTCATGCCGATATCCTGCGCGGCCCGTTCCAGCCCGCGCTGCAGAACCGGCGTTGCGCTGTCCATATCCAGCAGCGTCTCGACGCTGTACAGGGACATATATTGCGCTTCGAGGTCGCGGATATGGGCATTCTCATCCTCTGGGGCAGCAGCAGGCCGCAGCAGGTAGCCCAGCCCGGAGCCGACCAGCAAGAAACTGACCGAGGCGGCGATCAGCGCCCGTCGGCTGACGCCAGTCGGCGTGGCGGACTGCGGGTCGGGAAGTGCCGCAAGACGCGCCTGCATCGTCTCAAGAGGCGCATCATCCAGCAGGGAGGCAAACGCCCCGGCGTAATCCTGACTGCTTTTCATCAGTTCGTCGGTTCGCCCGGCGAGGCGTTCGTCACATTTTAACTGTTCTTCAAATAACTGCGCGTCGGCGCGGCACATCTCGCCATCTATCCAGGCCACGATGGCGTCGTCGTTATAGGGCGGTGCAAAACGGTGCGCGTTCAAGAGCGTTTCTCCTTTACCGGAGGCAGTGCGTCAGCGGATTTGGCAAGCCAAGCCCGCGCCGTCGCCAGTCGGCTCATCACGGTACCGATCGGCACCGCCAGGGTCTCCGCCGCCTCCTGGTAGGTAAAGCCTTCGACATAAACCAAAAATACCGCGTTGCGCTGGGCTTCGGGCAGCGCATTAACGCGCTGCATCACCTTCAGGTAATGCAGGCGCGTCTCATCCTGTTCGCGGGTGTCGGGCGCCAGCAGCTCGTCGCTGGGGACAAATCCCTGCCCCTGGCGAACGTGTCGTGCCCGAAGCTCAGAGATCCAGATGGAGTGCAGGATCGCGAACAGCCACCTGTCGATGCGCGTGCCAGGCGTGTACTGGCCGCTTCTTTCAAGCGCACGCACGCAGGTGGACTGAACCAGCTCTTCGGCGATATCCCTGTTTCGCGACAGCACCAGCCCATAGCGCCAGAGGCGCGTCAGGTGTGCGGCAAGCTGTTGACGAACCTCACGGGTTGCGATGGGTTTTCCCTCCACGAGAAGATCAGGATTCCGGATGTCCATTAATAGCAGCCTGCAGGTCACGGTACTCCTCGCAGGACTGGCCACAGATTCCGGCAATGACCTTCAGCTGTTCTTTCGCGAGGTCCGGGCGTCCTTTCACCATCCACGCTTCACCGAGATACTCTCGGGCTTTGGCGTAATCCGGGGCGATAGCCAGCGCACGCTGGTAATAACCAATCCCTTCGTCCGTTCGGCCCAGTTTGCGCGTGGCGAACCCGCGATAGTTCCACGCTTCAGCCGTGTTGCCATTTTTCAGCGAATCCAGCAGGTTCAGCGCCGCTTGGTACTCGCCTTTCTTCGCGAGATGGTACGCATAGTTGGTTTTGTCCTGGTCGCTGAGGCTGCTGCTCTTGTCCGGCACGCATTTCTGCGTGGCGCTGTCATACACCTGTCCGGAAGGACAATCAGGCGTTTTGCTCTCGGTACTATTATTGCCCATGGCCAGCGCCAGCGGGGACAGCAAAGAAAAAATCAGCACCGGGATCAAACGAAACGAGGTTGTGCGCATATAAAACTCCAGGGTGAGTGGGGAGTGACGTCAGTAAACGTCCGGGTGAGGATTTTTATTCATTCTTCGGTGAATTTTTTTCTGTCCTAAAACCCTGCCTGCACTTCAGTTGTAAAGGTAATAAATCAGGTTATTTTTTGTTTTCTCGTTATTATTCCTTGAGCCCATTAGCAGAGTTTTAACCCTATACAAGAATATATTTCATTACCTAAGTGACATAATATATCTTACATCAAAAACGTTACCCTAACTTAAACACACATTAAGCGCGCTTAAATAATAACGTTTGACATGATATTTAAAATGCTCCCTACCAATTATCATACTGGGTCGTAAACGTTAAATAACAGCACCACAAAAGAAAACAAAAAGACGCTAAAAACAACCACATAAAAAACAACAATTATAAAAAAGAGCAATCCATTAATGCCCCACTCATTGTTTCCATCTTTATTTACCAAAGCTTAATTTGCACAACCCTCATTTTCTGTCTATATCATTTTTATATTCCAGAAACCAATTCCTCTATTAATTACAGGGTTTTATAAAATACAAAACACCCATTAAACGTTTTTTTCATAAGTCATTAGATTCGCTCTGATGTTGCCACTCTGACGCATGGCGGGCATCGTGCGCGCTGAAATCTACGGTGAGCGCTGTTTTATAACAGCAACTGCGCCGGGGGCGCCCTTTACCTTCAGCAGAGATGGCTCGTCTTGCTCGCCGTTCATGACACTTCTGCTGGAGTAATAACAAAATGAGCCAAATCTCTGTTATTTCAAAACTTACTGGCGTAGAAACGACCCTGGAAGGTACACAGGTTACGCTGAACCATTCCTCTGTCGTTGAGCTTCACGTCGAGCGAGCGAGCGTCTCACACTTCGCGCGAAGCGGTAACGACCTGCTGGTGACATTGCACTCCGGCGAGGTGATCACCCTTAAAAACTTCTATGTGGCGGACGCGCAGGGCGTGAGCCAGCTGGTTCTGCAGGACAGCAACGGCGCATTATGGTGGATTGAAGATCCGACCGGGGCCGCCACATACGAATCTATCGCGTCCACGGACGTGCTGCTTGCGGCGTCAGGAAGTGACGCCGGTGGCGCCGCCATCTGGCCATGGGCCCTGGGTGGTATTGCCGCTGCAGGGGGCATCGCGGCCGCGGCAAGTACCGGCGGAGGAGGTGGTGGTGATAATGGCAGCAGTAACAATTCTGCCGATCCGGATACGACGGCACCAAACGCACCTTCCGGCCTTAAGTTCTCCTCAGACGGTAAAACAGTCACCGGTTCCGCCGAACCCGGCAGCACCATCACGCTGAAAGACGCGAACGGCAACGTCATTGGTACAGGAAAAACGGGCAGCGACGGCAACTTTAGCGTCTCCCTCGGAACACCGTTGACCAACGGCGAGCAGGTAACCGCCACCGCAACGGATAACGCCGGGAATATCAGCCAGGGTTCAAGCGTCACCGCGCCGGATCTCACCGCACCCGATGCACCCACGATTGGCAGCGTAATCGACGATATCGCCCCTCAGACGGGGACGGTGACCAACGGCGGCAGCACCAACGATCGGCGGCCGCAGCTCTCCGGCACCGCCGAAGCGGGCTCCACCGTGACGATTTATGACGGCGGAATAGCCATTGGCACAGCGGTCGTCGCCAGTAATGGCACATGGACATTCACCCCGTCCGTCGACCTGAATGAAAGCACCCACCAGATTACCGTACGGGCAACCGACGCCGCCGGCAACACCGGACCAGCCTCACCGGTATTCACCCTCACCGTCGATCTCACCCCTCCGACAGCGCCCACCGCGATTGTGCTGCTCGACGATACGGGCATTATCCGAGGAACAATCACGTCGGGCGTGCCTACCGATGCCTCGCAGCCGATTCTGGCGGGAACGGGCGAGCCCGGTGGAACCATCACCATTTACGATAACGGTGTGGCGATTGGCACAACGACGGTGCTGCCTAACGGTACCTGGAGTGTTACCCCAGGGGGCCCGCTTCCGGACGGTACGCATTCGATCACCGTCACTGAAACCGATGCCGCCGGAAACCAGAGTACGGCCTCTGAACCTATCACCTTTACCGTGGATACCACGCCGCCGTCTGCCCCAGGAAACCTCGTGGTGTCAAATGATGGCGGCACCATCAGCGGCATCGGAGAAGCAGGCAGCACGGTGACCATTCGTGAAGGCGATTTCACCCTTGGCACAGTGGTTGTTGATAGCCAGGGGAACTTCAGCCTGACGCTGAGCCCGCCGAGGATCAACGGCGAAATCCTGACCGCTGACGCCACCGACACGGCGGGCAACACCAGTCCGACCACCTCCGCGGCGGCACCGGACATTACCCCGCCGCAGACCCCGGTCATCCTGTCGGTGATTGATGACATGCAGGCCACCACCGGCCCGGTGGCCCAGAATGGGCTGACCAACGACCGGGCACCGACCGTGAACGGCACGGGCGAGGCAGGTTCGACCATCACGATTTATAACGGCAGCGATGCCCTCGGTACGGTGGTTGTTCCCTCCTCCGGCCAGTGGAGCTTTACGCCGCCCACACCGCTGACCGACGGCACCTGGGTGCTGACCGCGAAGGCGACGGATCCCGCCGGTAACCCGAGCGGGATATCAAATGCGTGGACAATTAACGTTGACGGGACGGCACCTGGCGCCCCGGTGATTTTACAGGTTGTAAACGATATCCCTGGGCAGACCGGCGCGATCGACGTGAACGGGACCACCAACGACGCCACCCCGACGCTCAGCGGTACCGCTGAAGCAAACGCGACGATCAGCCTGCGCGTGGACGGTGTTGAAATTGGTACAACCGTTGCCAATGGCCTCGGCGTATGGAGCTTTACCCCTTCCTCCCCAATCGGTGAAGGCCCCCACGCTCTGACCGCCGTCGCGACCGATGCGGCAGGCAACTCCGGCCCAGTCTCCAACACCTGGACTCTGACGGTTGACAGCGTCGCGCCTGCGGCGCCGGTCATTACCCAGGTGCTGGATGATGTGCCGGAGCGCCTCGGCGCGCTCAATTCTGGCGACAGCACCAACGACACCACGCCAACGCTCAACGGCACGGCTGAACCGGGCTCAACCGTCACTATTCGCCTGGATGGTGCCGATCTTATTACGATCCCGATCGACGGCAGCGGCACCTGGACCTATACCCTTCCCACGCCGCTTGACGAAGGTCCTCATACCTTTAGCGTCGTCGCCACCGACGCGGCGGGTAACACCAGCCAGCCGTCTGACGACTTCACCCTGAACGTCGATATCACTGCGCCAGCGGCGGCCACCATCGCCACCGTAACCGACGACGTCGGCGGCGTACAGGGTTCGCTCAACAGCGGCGATACCACGGATGACACTCGCCCCCTGCTGCAGGGCACCGCCCCGGCAGACACGGTGATCACCGTCTATGACGGCACGACTCTGCTCGGCACCGCCACCCTCAACGGCAGCGGCGGCTGGAGCTTCACGCCCGTTACCCCGCTCACCGACGGTCCGCATTCCCTGACGGTGCACGCCACGGATGCCGCGGGCAATACCACCATCTCAACGCCATTTGAACTGACGGTGGATACCGTTGCGCCTGCCACGCCGGATATCCCGGCCATTACCGTCAATCCTGACGGCACAACAACGCCGCTGAATCCGGGCGAAACCACCCGCGACACCACGCCGACCCTGAGCGGTACCGGCAATCCGGGTGATACCGTGACGATCTACAACGGCGGCGTCAAACTTGATGATGTGCTCGTGGACGGTAACGGCAACTGGACATGGACACCAGCCACCCCGCTACCTAACGGAACCTATGACATCACTCTGACCGTCACCAACATGGACGGCACGGGCAACGAAAGCGCCCCCTCTCAGCCGGTCACTATCACCATTGATACCGAGGCGCCGGCTACGCCTGCGGCACCGATCGTCACCGACAGCGTCACCCAGATCACCGGCCCCGTCCTCAATGGCGGCACCACCAACGATCCGCGCCCGGTGCTGAGCGGCACCGGTACGCCAAACGACGTTATCAACATCACTGACACCGTTAACGGTACACCGACCGTTGTGGGCACCGTCACGGTAGACAGCAACGGCAACTGGAGCTGGCGTCCCGGCAGCGACATTGCCGAGGGCAGCCACGCCTATACTGCCACCGCCACCGATGAAGCGGGCAACGTCTCTGACCCGTCGTCAGCGATTACGATCATCGTGGATACCCAGGCGCCGGATACACCGGTGATTAGTGCAGTGGGCGGCGCGCCTGATGGTGGCTTTATCACAGATACCACGCCGACAGTGGGCGGAACCGGGGTTAACGGTGAGACGGTGATCGTCTACAACAACGGCGTCGAATTGGGCCGTGTCGTGGTGGTGAACGGAGAATGGAGCCTGACGCTTCCAGCGCAAACGGACGGCCCGCTGAACATTACCGTAGCGGGCGTGGACGCAGCGGGCAACCTCAGCGCGCCGAGTTCGGTCTTTACCGTCACGCTCGATACCGTTGCGCCCGGGATACCGCAAATTAATGCTGTCTCAGACAGCCAGCTCACCAACAACGTGCTCTACACCCGCGACGGTACGCCGACCCTAACCGGGACCGGCGAGCCCGGCACTACCGTTATCGTCTCCGTCGACGGTACTGCGTCAGGTGTGCCGATCACGATCCAGCCGGACGGCAGCTGGAGCTGGACCGCAGGCACAACGCTCCTGGATGGTTCGCATACCTTTACTGTCTCGTCAGTCGATCAGGCAGGCAATCCGTCAAACGGTTCAGCGTCACTGAGCGTGACGGTGGATACCCAGGACCCAACCGCCCCGGGCAATCTTAGCCTTGCTCCAGAAGGTACACCGCTGACCGGCACCGCCGAAGCAGGCGCACTCATCACCGTTAAGGATAGTGGCGGTAACGTCATTGGTACCGGGGTGGCGACCGGCGGCAGTTTCTCCATTGCGGTCAGCCCGGCCCCGCAGGATGGCGCGACCCTGACCGTGACCGCGACCGATGCTTCCGGACGTACCAGCGTTGATGCAACTTACAACGTCACCGGTACGCTTCCGAATCTTCCTGACGTACCCGTAATCGTGGCCATCAACGATGACGTCGACCCAATCATCGGCGACGTGAAAGGCAAAACGACCAACGACACCACCCCAACCCTCACCGGTACGGCTCAGGCGGGAAGCCAGATCGCTATCTACCTGGACGGTGGCGTGACGCCCGTCTCGACGGTCACTGCCGACGGCAGCGGCAACTGGAGCTATACCCCAGCCGCGCTTGGCGAGGGGCTGCACACCTTTGAGGTGACCGCGACCCTCAACGGCCAGACCAGCGGCCGCTCTCCGGCGGCCAGCGTCACCGTTGACCTCACCGCGCCGGGCACGCCGACCATCGGCGCCGTGATTGACGACGTCGGCCCGGGCACCGGCCCGCTGACCAGCGGCCAGACCACCAACGACAACCAGCCGACCCTCACCGGCACCGGCGCGGTGGGCGATACCATCTCCATCTACAACAACGGCGTGCTGCTGGACAGTGTTGTAATCGGCAATACCGGCACCTGGAGCTACACCACGCCTGTCCTGGCAGAGGGCAATCACGTCCTGACCATCCGCGAGACCGATCCGGCGGGGAACCAGAGCGGTCCTTCGGCGGGCTTCACCGTCGTGGTGGATTCCGTTTCCGCCACGCCGGTCATCACCAACGTCACGGATAATGTGGGCAATGCCGCCACCACGGTGGTCAGCGGCGAGCTCACCAACGACGCCACGCCAACCCTTACAGGGACAGCGGACGCAAACAGCGTGGTGACTATTTTCGACGGCGGCACCCAGATTGCCGTGGTCACGGCTGACAACACGGGTACCTGGACGTTTACTCCTGATACCGCCCTCGGCGAAGGCTCGCACAGCTTCACCGTCCGGGCGACCGACCCGCAGGGCAACCTCAGCGCGGTCTCCGCCCCCTGGAGCGTGGTGGTTGACCTGACTGCTCCGACGGTTCCGACGCTGGATAATGTGAACGACGACGTCTCTGGCGGCGTCCAGGGTAACCTCACCAGCGGCCAGGTGACCAACGACAGCACCCCAACCATCAGCGGCACCGGGCTGGCGGGCAGCACTATCCACATCATGAATAACGGCACGCAGATTGGTACAACGACCGTTGACGGAAGCGGGAACTGGTCCTTTACCCCAACCACGCCGCTGGGCGACGGCAGCTACTCCCTGCGCGCGTATGCAACGGATGCGGCAGGCAACGCCTCGGCGAACTCATCGGTCTTCGCCTTTACCGTGGATACCGCAGCCCCCGGCGTGCCGGTGGTGACCAGCGTGGTTGATGATATCGGTCCGGTCACCGGGACGCTCACGTCGGGTAACAGCACCAACGACGCGCGTCCGACCTTCAGCGGCACGGGCGAAGTGGGTTCTACCGTGCACGTGCTCGTTGATGGCAACGAAATTGGCACGGCGGTGGTCAATGCCCAGGGCAACTGGAGCTTCACCCCGGGCAGCGATCTGGCCGAAGGTCCACACGCCATCACCTTTAACGCGACCGATGCGGCAGGCAACACCGGCGCCACAACGGCACCGTTTAACCTGACGGTCGATACGGGCGTGCCGTTAACGCCGGTCATCTCGACCGCGGGTGACAACGTGGGCAGTATTCAAACCCCGCTCTCTTCCGGGCAGAGCACCGACGACACCACGCCGACGCTGAACGGCACCGCGACCGCCAACGCCACGGTTACCGTGTATGAAAACGGACAGCCGGTCGGCACCGTGCAGGCGGACGGCACCGGCGCATGGAGCTTTACGCCATCAGCGCCGCTGGGCAACGGCAGCCATACCTGGACCGCCACGGTCACCGATGCAGCGGGCAACGTCAGCCCGACCTCGCCGGGCTTTACCCTGATTGTTGATACCGCGGCACCGAACGCGCCGGTTATCAGCCAGGCAATCGACGTCGTGGGCAGTATCACCGGCCCGCTCACGTCCGGACTGACGACCGACGACACCCAGCCGCAGCTTGTTGGGACCAGCGAACCGTTTGCCACCGTGAAGATCTATGAGGGCACCACCCTGGTCGGCACGGGCACCGCGGACGGCAGCGGCAGCTGGAGCATCGTGCTCACCCCTCCGCTGACCGCGGGCGCGCACAGCTTTACCGCGCAGGCCACGGATGCGGCAGGCAATACCAGCGTGTCGTCCACCAGCTTCAGCCTCACCGTCGACACCACGCCGCCTGCGCTGCCGGTGCTGACCAGCATTCTGGATGACGTGGGCAATGCGGCGACGCCGGTTGCCAACGGTGGGTTCACCAACGACGCGCAGCCGACGCTCAGCGGTACGGCAGAAGCGGGGTCGACGGTGAAAATCTTTGATAACGGCGTACAGATCGGCAGCGTAACGGCGACCGGCGGCGCGTGGAGCTTTACGCCATCTCCGGCGCTGAGCAACGGCGCGCACACGTTGACCTTCACCGCCACCGATGCGGTGGGCAACGCCAGCGCCCCCACCGCCGGATATGTCATCAACGTCGATACCCTCCCGCCAGCCGCGCCGGTCATCAGTTCGGTCATTGATGATGTCGGCAGCGTCACCGGGCCCGTGACCGGTACGAACCCGACTAACGACACCCGTCCAACGCTGAGCGGGACTGCCGAAGCGAATGCCACGGTCCGGATCTACGACGGCATCACGCTGGTGGGCACGGTCACCGCCGATGGCAGCGGCAACTGGACCCTGCCACAAACCACCACCACGTTGACGCAGGGCACGCATAACTTTACCGCTACGGCCACCGATGCGGCGGGCAACACCAGCGTGGCGTCAGCCGTGACGACGATTATCGTCGATACGACCGCGCCAACGGCGCCGACCGGCACCTTCAACGCCGACGGTAGCATCCTGACCGGGAGCGCGGAGGCGGGCAGCACCGTCACTATCCGCCTTGCGGACGGTTCAACGGTGACCGCCATTGCGGGCAGCAACGGCACCTACAGCTACACCTTCATTAACAAACAGATCGAAGGTCAGACGCTGCAGATCACCGCGACCGACGTCGCAGGCAACACCTCCCTGCCGGGCTCTGCCCTTGCGCCGGTGGTGCCGCTCTCCGCCAGCAATAACGTTGAGGAGCTGAACCTCAGCACCACGGCGACCGTCACCAACAGCCAGTACAGCGACTACGGCTTCCTGCTGGTCGGCGCCGTGGGCAACGTCCTGACGCTGATCGGTAATGACACCGCGCAGGTGAACTTCACGGTGGGCAACGGCGGCAGCGCGGACATCGTGGTAAACGCCAACGCTACGGGGGCGGTGCTCTCTCTGCTCAATACCCTTGAGCTGGTGGTGCAGCACTACGTCAACGGTGTCTGGACAACCGTGGTGGATACCGGCCAGCCGCAGTTTGCCGATCTCCTGACCCTCGGCGCCACCGGCGTCTCGCTGAACCTGACCGGGCTGGCCGACGGCAACTACCGCGTGCTGAGCTACAACACCAACCTGCTGGCGACAGGTTCCTACACCAGCCTCGACGTGGCGGTGAAAGAGACCGGTCCGGGTACGGTCACGGGCGATACCAGCCTCAACGGCAACGTGATCCTCGATACGGACCCGACCGCCGGCAGCGACAACGCGCCGGCCGGCACCACTATCTCCACGGTCACTAACGCGCAGGGCGTGACCACCAGCGTGAACGCCGACGGCACGGTGATCCAGGGCAAATACGGTACGCTGACCATCAACCGCGACGGCAGCTATACCTACAACCTGACTGATACCAGCGCCGCGGTCGTTGGCCGGACGGAGAGCTTCACCTACACCATCACCCATAACGGCGTCAGCGCGTCGGCAAACCTGGTGCTGTCTCTGGGTGCCGGTACGGTCATCAACGGCATTGTGGCAGTGGACGACACGGCCTCCCTGACCTTTGACACCACCGTGAGGGAGGTGAATAACGGCGCCTCGTCTCAGAACGGTTTTACCCTGGTGGGCATTAATCTCGGCAGCACGCTGGGGCTTAACCTGCTGGACGACCTTACCAACCCGATTATCTACAACGTGGAGGAAGGGACGACCCGCACCATGACCATCCAGGCCTCCGTGGGCGGCGTGGCGCTGGCATCGGTGTTCGATCTGTACGTCTATAAGTTCAACAATGCGACCCAGACCTTCGAGCAGGTTCGCGTCGAGTCGGGCTGGCTGCGCGCGCCGCTGCTGGGGGGCACGTCACCGCAGCTGACGCTGAACCTGCCTGCCGGGGAGTACCTGTTCCTGCTGAATACCGCGTCCGGGATCACCGCCCTGACGGCCTACACGCTGAGCGTCCTGCAGGACCATGTCTACAGCGTGGCGAGTATCAGCGAAACGACCACCGGCGACGTGCTTGCGAATGACCCGGTTCCAGCGGGCACGCTGGTTACCGAAGTGAACGGCGTGACGGTCAACAGCAGCGGCACCACCACCATTCAGGGGGAATACGGCACGCTGACCATCAATGCGTCCGGTCAGTACACCTACACCCTGAGGAGCGGCGTGGGCGCGGACCATATCAGCACGCCGGATACGTTCGTCTACACCGTTACCGCGCCTGACGGCTCGAAGGATACGGCATCGCTCAACATCACCCCAACCGCGCAGGCAATGAATGCGGTCAACGATGTCAGCGCCACGATGGACCTTACCTCGGTGCACCACACGTCGGTCTACTCGGATACCACCGTGGGCGTCGCCAGCTGGACGACGGCCCTGTTCTCATCAACCCAGGGCAGCGGCAGCGGAACCTTCGTGGTCGACCCGAACACCGCGCTGCACAACGCGTCGCTGCACTTTAGCGTGGCCTCGCTGCTGGCGCTGGGCGGGCTGACGGTGAACTGGACGATTAGCGATGCCAACGGCGCGATCCGCAGCGGCTCCTTCAGCGGCGGCTCGCTGCTGGGTGGCAGTATCGACGTCCCGCTGACCGGGCTGGATCTCAACGCCGGGACCTATACGCTGAGCTTTACCGGTAGCGTACCGGGGCTCAGCGTCGGGACCATCACCATCACGCCAAGCGTAAACGGCACCACCTACTCGCTGAGTAATTTCGACGTCACCGGCAGCCACACCGTCAACGGCAATATCTTTGACGGCACCGACTCTGGCGGCGTGCTGGATCAGCTCCACTCGGTGGATACCCGTCTGAGCGTGACCGGCTACAACGGCGTGACCACCACGCTGGATCCGTATACCGGCAGCGCAACGGTGAACATCACCGGCCACTACGGCACGCTGGCGATCGGCGCTGACGGACACTACACCTATACCCTGAACAGCGGGGTATCGCTCTCAACCATGACCTCGAAGGAGACCTTCAACTACACCCTGACCGACTCTGCAGGAAGAACGGACAGCGCCACGCTGACCATCAATATGGCGCCGCAGTTCATCAGCTCGGAACATAACGACGCCATCACCGGTACGGCCTACGGCGATACGCTGATTTACCAGGTGCTGAACAGTACGGTGGGGAATGCCACGGCGGGTAACGTCAGCAGCGCCGGAGGCGATCACTGGACCGGGTTCTCGCTGGCGCAGGGAGACAAGATCGACATTGGCGATCTGCTGGTGGGCTGGGACGGTAATACCGCCTCGTTGGGGAATTATATCCATGTCACACAAAGCGGTAGCAACACTGTGATCTCCATCGACCGTGATGGTGCAGGGTCCACCTACACTAATACTGCACTCGTTACGCTTGATAACGTTCAGACCACGTACGACGAGCTTGTTAACCAGCAACACATCATTACCTGATAGCACCTGCAACAGATGACCCGGGCGCACAGCGCCCGGGCATTAATAATAAAGCTGTACTTTTTTATTAGGGACATGACATGGGAATGAAGATGCCTTACTGGTGGCTCTCGTGCTGCCTGATATCTGTGCCCGCTTTCTGCGCAAATCCGGCGGCAACCATCAATACCGGACAGCTTCGCGAAACGCAGGAACTCCCCTCGCTCAACGGCCGCGTGGCCCCGGTGGCTGGCAACGCCGCGCCCGGTTCATTACAGCTTGGCGAGGCCGTCAACCGTGCCGTCACCTGGCATCCGGCCATCAGCGAAGCCGTGGGCAAACTCTACCAGCAGAGCGAAGAGGTGGACGTCGCGAAGTCAAAATACTATCCGCAGATTAATGCCGGCGTGGACAACGGGTATTCCCACGACGGCGACCAGAACGGCTTTACGCCGTCGCTGGTGCTTTCCCTCTCACAAATGCTCTACGACTTCGGCAAGGTGGCCAGCCAGGTGCGCGCCGAAAGCGCCGGCGTGGCCCAGCAGCAGGCTAACGTGCTGGTGAGTATCGACACCATCGCCCACGATACCGCCGTCGCCATGGTACAGGTGCAAACCTGGCAGCAGATGGTCGACACCGCCAAAGAGCAGCTTGAGGCCCTCTCCTCCATTGGCACGCTGACCCGCCAGCGTAACGACGAGGGGGCTACGTCGCTCTCTGACGTGGTACAGACCGATGCCCGTATCGAAGGCGCGCGCGCCCAGCTGATGCAGTATCAGGCCAGCCTGGACAGCGCCCGCGCTACGCTGATGAGCTTTCTCGGCTGGAACAGCCTGAACGCGATCAGCAACGACTTTCCGCAAAAGCTGGCCCGCAGCTGCGATGTCGCCGAGCCGGACGACCGCCTGGTCCCTGCGGTGCTCGCCGCCTGGGCGCAGGCTAACGTCGCCCAGGCTAACCTCGACTACGCCGACGCGCAGATGACGCCCACCGTCTCGCTGGAGCCGGAGGTGCGCCACTACCTGAACGATCGCTACGCGGGCAGCGACACGCGGGATCGCACCCAGTATTCCGCCTGGGTGAAAGTGCAGATGCCGCTCTACCAGGGCGGCGGCCTCACCGCCCGGCGTAACGCCGCCGGACACGCGGTGGAGGCGGCACAGTCCACCATTCAGCGCACGCGCCTTGACGTTCGCCAGAAACTGCTGGAAGCCCGCAGCCAGGTGATGAGCCTGCAAAGCACGCTGCAAATTCAGGGTCGCCAGGAGGCGCTCAGCGCCCGCACCCGCGAACTGTACCAGCAGCAGTATCTGGACCTCGGCTCGCGCCCCCTGCTCGACGTGCTCAACGCCGAACAGGAGGTTTATCAGGCGCGCTTCACCCAGCAGCAGACCGTTGGTCAGCTGCACCAGCTGCAGCTCAACTGCCTGTATAACACCGGGCAATTGCGTCATGCGTTCAACCTTGATAACCGCACCATCCAGACCGTGGAGATCCAGCCATGAAGCAGCGTGATATCCCGCAAGGTGAAAACATGACGGATGCGGCCCTGGCGCAGTGGGCGCAGGCCTTTGGCTTTATCGCCACCCGCTACCGCGTTGCCTGCTCGCCCGGCGCGCTGATCGCAGGCGCACCGTGGCTGAAAGGCAAACCGATGGTGCCCGCCCTCACCCAGCTCGCCCGTGAAGCGGGGCTGTCGTTTCAGCTGCTCACCGCTGACCAGCAGTCAATCAACAGCTGGCGTCTGCCGGTGGTGGTGGCGCTGAATGACGGCCGGGTCGGGGCGATCGAGCACTTCGACGGCGACGACACGCTGGAAGTCAGCTTCTTCGACGACCAGACCTACACCAACCGGCTGTCGATGACGGCCATGCTGCCCGCTATCCGCCACGTCATTGCCCTGCGTCCCCTTGCCGCGCTGAAGGACAGCCGCGTGGATGCCTATATCTCAAAATACCGTCCGAACTGGCTCTACCGGCTGGTGATGCGCGATCTCCGCCCCTACAGCTGGGTGATGCTCGCCGCGCTGTTTATCAACGTGCTGTCGCTTTCCGGGATCGTCTTTTCCATGCAGGTCTATGACCGGGTGATCCCCGCCCAGTCCTACCCGACGCTGTACGTCCTGACCATCGGGGTGCTGATCGCCACCCTGTTTGGCTTCGTGCTGCGCGTGGCGCGCGGCCACATTATGGATCTGCTGGGCAAGCGCTCGGATATGCGCGTCTCGGATCGCGTCTTCGGCCACGCGCTGCGGCTGCGCAACAGCGCGATTCCCCGATCCACCGGGAGCTTTATCTCACAGCTGCGCGAGCTGGAGCAGATCCGCGAGATGGTCACCTCGTCCACCATCTCGACGATTGTCGACCTGCCCTTCTTTTTACTGTTCGTGGTGGTGCTGGCGATCATCGCCCCGCAGCTGGCGTGGATCGCTCCGGTCGCGGCGGTGATCATGGTCCTGCCCGGCCTGCTGCTGCAGAAGAAGCTGGCGGAGCTGGCAAAGCAGTCGGCCCATGAATCGACCCTGCGCAACGCGGTGCTGGTGGAGAGCGTGCAGGGGCTGGAGGACATCAAGCTGATGCAGGCGGAAAACCGCTTTTTGCAGCAGTGGAACAGCTATATCCAGATCACCGCCGAATCCGGCCTGCGCACCCGCGAGTTGACGCAGAACCTGATCAGCTGGGGGATGACCATCCAGAGCCTGGTTTACGCCGCCGTGATTGTGGTCGGCGCGCCGATGGTGATCGACGGTACCCTGACCACCGGCTCGGTGGTCGCTGCGTCGATGCTGGCCTCCCGCATGATCGCCCCGATGGCGACGCTGTGCGGCGTGCTGGCCCGCTGGCAGCAGGTTAAAGCGGCAAAAGAGGGGCTGGACAGCATCATGCAGCTTCCCACCGAAAACCAGCGCGAGGAGACGCCGATCCGCCAGGACGTGCTGCGCGGCCACTACCTCTTCGAGCAGGCCCAGTTCCGCTATCAGCCGGACGATCCGCGCATGGCGCTGCGCATTAACCGCCTCGAGATCGGGCCGGGTGAGAAAGTGGCGATCCTCGGGCGCAACGGCGCGGGCAAATCGACCCTGCTGCAGGCGATGGCGGGCGGGATGGATCTGGCGGCGGGCGAGCTGCGGCTCGACGGCTTCAGCCTGCCGCATCTCGACGTGGCGGACGTGCGGCGCAACGTCGGCTTTATGACCCAGAACGCGCGGCTGTTTTACGGCACCCTGCGCGAGAACATTACTCTCGGCATGCCGCGCGCCACCGACGAAGAGATCTTCGAGGCGCTGGAGCTGACCGGCGCGGCGGGCTTCGTGCAGAAGCTGCCCAAGGGGCTGGACTACCCGATCATGGAAAACGGCGTGGGGCTCTCCGGCGGGCAGCGCCAGTCGATTCTGCTGGCGCGGATGCTGCTGCGCGATCCGAATGTCGTGCTGATGGATGAACCCACCGCCTCGCTGGACGAGCACACCGAGCGGGAATTCATCCAGCGGCTGGGCGACTGGCTCGGGCACCGCACCCTGATCGTCGCCACCCATCGCGTACCGGTGCTGGAGCTGGTGGAGCGCGTCGTGGTGTTGAAAGAGGGCATGCTGGTGATGGATGCGCCAAAAGCCCAGGCGCTGAGCAACAGCCGTATGCAGCAGCAACAGCAACAGCAGCAACAGGCAGCAACCGGACGGGAGTGGAAAAATGAAAATCAGTCAGCGTGACGTGGCGGCAATGGACGACCTGGATAACGCCCTCGACTCCGAAAGCGGCTACACCGGCGCGCGTCGGATCGTGATCTTCTCGCTGCTGATGTTTGTGGTGCTGGGCGTCTGGGCGTGGTTTGGCGTGCTGGATGAGGTGTCAACCGGGTCGGGGAAAGTGATCCCCAGCTCGCGCGAGCAGGTCTTACAGTCGCTGGACGGGGGGATCCTCACCGAGCTGAACGTCCACGAGGGCGATCAGGTGCAGGCCGGACAGGTGCTGGCGCGGCTTGATCCGACCCGTTCCGAGTCAAACGTCGGCGAAAGCGCGGCGCGCTACCGCGCCTCGCTGGCCTCCAGCGCCCGCCTCTACGCCGAGGTAAACGATCTGCCGCTGAAATTCCCGCCGTCCCTGGCGAAATGGCCGGATCTGATTGCCGACGAAACCCGGCTGTACAACTCGCGCCGCGCGCAGCTGGAGGATACCCAGCGGGAGCTTCGCGCCGCGTTAGATCTGGCTAACAAAGAGCTGGCCATTACCCAGCGGCTGGTAAAGACAGGGGCCGCCAGCCACGTGGAGGTGCTGCGCCTGCAGCGGCAGAAAAGCGATCTGGAGCTGAAGCTCACCGACGTGCGTTCGCAGTATTACGTCCAGGCGCGCGAGGCGCTCTCCAAGGCCAACGCGGAGGTGGATATGGTGTCGGCGATCCTCAAGGGCCGCCAGGATTCCGTCATCCGCCTGACGGTTAAATCTCCGGTGCGCGGGATCGTCAAAAACATCAAGGTCACCACCATCGGCGGGGTAATCCCGCCCAACGGCGAGCTGATGGAGATTGTGCCAGTGGACGATCACCTGCTGATCGAAACCCGCCTCTCGCCGCGTGATATCGCTTTTATCCACCCGAACCAGGAGGCGCTGGTCAAAATCACCGCCTACGACTACGCCATTTACGGCGGGCTGCACGGGGTCGTGGAGACGATTTCGCCGGACACTATTCAGGACGAGGCCAAGCCGGAGGTGTTTTACTACCGGGTATTTATCCGCACCAGCCAGGATTACCTGGTCAATAAGGCGGGCAGGCATTTCTCGATTGTGCCGGGGATGATTGCGACGGTGGATATTAAAACCGGGGAGAAAACGGTGCTGGATTACATGATTAAACCGTTCAACCGGGCGAAAGAGGCGCTGAGGGAGCGGTAGTCAATCGCCGGGTGGCGGCTGCGCCTTACCCGGCCTACATGGTTTTCTCCCTCTCCCTGCGGGAGAGGGTTGGGGTGAGGGCATCAGACCGGAACCCGGGCGACATAGACTCCAACATAGCGCGCAAATTTCCCGATAAAGACGCCGGCAAACATGCCGCCGGAGACGATCGCCAGCGCGCTCATGGCGGGCTGCTGCATCGTCTGGGGAGAGACCGCGCTCATCACGCCCAGCACATACTTCACCCCGAACGCCAGCATCATAAACGGCAGCGCGGTGTAGTCGGCCTGGCGGTAAAGGCTGCGCGGCGCCTCTGCGCGGGTAATCACAGCCTGCTTAATCAGGACATACCCCAGCGCGGCACCGGCAAGGATCCCCGCCGTCCACAATGCAACAGTCCCGGGAGTCAGCGTGCGATAGACTATCAG
The DNA here is from genome assembly GCF_052974705.1 of Enterobacter sp. fkY84-1. Classification (NCBI taxonomy): domain Bacteria; kingdom Pseudomonadati; phylum Pseudomonadota; class Gammaproteobacteria; order Enterobacterales; family Enterobacteriaceae; genus Enterobacter; species Enterobacter sp. fkY84-1. The sequence goes on from NZ_CP169393.1 coordinate 3,659,009, forward strand.
ATCGTAAATATCCCAGATAAGAAAGATGCCCGGAATAATGGCAAGCCGCTCCAGCGTCACGGTGGCGGGCCGTCGGGCTTTAAGGCCGCGGGAGATAAGGAAGATAAACAGCACCCACACCCAGACGGGCGTGCGCGTCACAACACCGATCAGAAATTCAAACATGGAGATCTCCATGGACGATTGCGGCCCGTGCCGCCCTGAACGCGTATTGCGCATAACGGCAAAACCACCGTTATGCGCAGGTCTTTTACAGCGATTTTTTCAGGCGTCGAACCGCTTCTATCAGCTGCTCATCCGTTGGGGTGACGAATGACATGCGCAGCGTTGTCTGGTCCGGCTCGTTACAGTAGAAAAATTCGCCCGGCACAAAGACCACGCCGTTACTTAAGGTTTTTTCCAGCCAGCGGGTAGTGTTCATGCCGTTGTTCATTTTCGCCCACAGGAACATGCCGCCCTTCGGCTTGTGGAACGACATCACGTCGCCCAGCTCGGCTTCCAGCTCCGTGGCGAACGTCCGGTATTTCTGGCGATAGGCCTCGCGGATCGTTTTAATCTGATCGGCCAGACGGCCGGTCTTCAGGTACTCGTATGTCATCAGCTGCGACAGCGTGCTGGTGTGCAGATCGGTGGTTTGCTTAAGGTTCACCACCGCGCGCTTCAGCCACTCCGGTACCACCACCCAGCCCACGCGGGTACCCGGCGCGAGGATTTTAGAGAAGGTGGAGGTATACACCACGTTCTCTTCGTTGCCGATATCTTTGGCATGGGCAATTAACGGGCGGAAGACGTCATCGGTATAGTTAATTTCGCTGTACGGATCGTCTTCGATAATCACGAAGTCATAGCGCTTCGAGAGTGCCACCAGCTGTTTACGGCGCGCCTCAGACAGCGTAACGCCACCTGGGTTACCAAAGGTTGGAACGATATAGACCGCTTTGATGGTTTTCTTTGCCACCAACGCCTCAAGTTCATCGACCTTCATGCCGTCACCGTCGGTGCCGACGGATTCAAAGTTGGCCTGCGCCAGGCCAAAGACCTGCAGTGCAGCAAGATAGGTTGGACGCTCAACGACAACCGTATCGCCCGGATTCATTAACGCGCGCGCCAGCACGTCCAGAGATTGTTGAGAGCCGGAGGTAATGACGACATCATCGGCCTTACAGGTGATGCCGCGCCCCTCGCAGATGCGTTTAATTTCCTCGCGCAGCCCCGGCACGCCTTCCGTCAGGCCATACTGGAATGCTTCCCCAAAATGCTGCGATAAGACGGCATCAGAGGCAATTTTCAGCCCTTCGCGATCGAACAGGTCCGGGTTTGGGATACCCCCACCCAGCGAAATCACGCCCGCCATTTTGCTATGTTTTAATAATTCACGGATGGCAGAGGATTGCAGGCCCTGCGCGCTGCGGGCGAGTTTGTTTGCAGACATTCTTTGATTACCTTCTTTTTTTATATTGTGCCCAATCTTAGCAGAATATGGGCAATAAATTCCGTCAGCTTAGGCAGCGGCCGCAAATCCTGACGCCACAGTAAATGCACCGGCCTCGGCGCGGGCGTGAACGGTTCCATTACCCGAACCAGCCTGCCGCTTGCCAGCTCTTCCGCCACCAGCACCTCCGGCTGCAGCAACAGCCCCGCCCCCGCGCGCGCCGCCATGCGTAAGCCATAGCCGTCATTGCATCGTAAAACGGCATCGCGCTTCCAGCGCACCTCCCCTTCCACGCCCGGCAGCCGCCACTCGTTGCGCGCGGTCCACACCGTGTGCGAAAGACAGAGGTGATCCACCAGATCGTCTGGCGTTTGCGGCGTGCCGTGTTGCGCTAAATAGTCCGGCGCGGCACAGATCACCATGTTGTAGGGGCACAGGTATTTCGCCACCAGATCGTCGTTGTGAATGTCGCCAATGCGAATGGCCAGATCGACGCCCTCTTCCACCAGATCGACCATCCGGTTAGTCAGATCCAGCTCGATGCGTACCTCCGGGTAGCGCTGCAAAAAGGTTGCCGTCAGCGGGGCGATCGCGCAGCCGCCAAACGACGTAGGCGCCGTGACGCGCAGGGTTCCTGCGGGGGTGGCACGCAGCCGTTCAACCGCGCTTTCGGCAATCGACACCTGCTCCAGAACCCGTCGGGCTTCTTCAAAATAGACGCGTCCGGCATCCGTCAGGCTCTGGCGGCGCGTGTTACGCTCCAGCAGTCGGGTGCCCAGCTGTGCTTCCAGCAGCGCAACGTATTTGCCCACCATCACCGCCGACATCTCCAGCCGTGCCGCCGCGCCGGTGAAGCTGCCGCTTTCCACCACGGCAATAAACGTCTCCATGCTGCGAAGCTTATCCATATTCCAAACCTCTGGTTAGCAATCTTCTAACTTTAGCCCAGTTTATCCGACTTTTAATTTATTAAAGAATGAAGGCTCACAACATAAGGAGTCGGCTATGAAAATCGTCATTATTGGTGCCAGCGGTACGGTCGGTCGTGCGGTAACGGATGAGCTGAGTCGTCGCCACGAGGTCATCCGCGTGGGCCGCACGCAGGGCGACGAGCAGGTGGATATCACCTCGCAGGCGAGCGTTCAGGCGCTGTTTGAGAAAATCGGCCCGGTGGATGCCATTGTGTCCGCCAGCGGCGGCCTCTACTTCGGCCCGCTCGCGACCATGAAGGACAGTGACTTCAACCAGGGCCTGCAGGATAAGCTGCTCGGGCAGGTGCGTCTGGCGCTGACCGGCCAGCACTACCTGAACGAAGGCGGCTCGATTACGTTGATAAGCGGGATCGTGGCGCACGAGCCGATTGCGCAGGGGGTAAATGCCACCACGGTGAATGCCGCGCTGGAAGGGTTTGTTCGCGCCGCAGCCTGCGAACTGACGCGCGGGATCCGCATCAACCTGATTAGCCCAACGGTGCTCACCGAATCGGTCGACACGTACGATGGCTTCTTCCCGGGCTTCGAAAGCGTGCCTGCCGCCACGGTGGCGCAAGCCTATCGTCGCAGCGTGGAAGGCGTGCAGACCGGGCGGGTGTACAAGGTCGGCTACTGAGCCTTGCGGGCGGCGATCAGCACCAGCATCGGGCGCTCCGCCTCTTCGGCCAGCGCGGGCCAGGCGTCAATCTGCGCCTGCGTTGGCCCCCATTCGTTGACGTTGCTTATCGTTAATCCGGCTTTAATCAGCGCGTTAAGCGTGGTGCCCAGCGTGCGGTGGTATTTGATCACCCCGTCCGCCAGCCAGTTGCTGACGCGCTGGCCTTCGTCCTGATAATGGTTCACGCCCCAGAACCGCTCGCCGTTATCGTCGGTCAGCCAGCCCTGACGCGAGGCGCAGGTGTAAATCGGGTGCTCCATGGAAAACACCAGCCTGCCGCCGGGCTTGAGCGCGCGCTGAACCCTGGCGAATAACGTGTCCAGTTCCGGAAGGTAGTGCAGCGCCAGCGAGCTGTAGACGAGGTCGAGGCTGCTTTCGTCGAGCTTGAGAGCGTCCAGATCGCTCCGCTGATAGTGAATCTGTGGATCCGCCGTAAGCTCCGCTGCGCGGGCGAGCATCTTTTCGGAGATATCAACGCCCGTGACCTCAGAGGCGCCCAGTTCGCGCGCGGCGCGGCAGAACCAGCCGTAGCCGCAGCCGAGATCGATAACCGCTTTGCCGGTTAAATCCGGCAGCATGGCCTTAAGCGCGGGCCACTCCGGCGCACCGTCCAGCCCCTGCACCGAGCGCGGAAGCTGGGCGTAGCCTTCGAAAAACGCCGGGTTGTCGTAGATGTTTTGTGCCATGGCAGATCCCTCTTTAATAATGTGACTGGCAGTATAAAACATTGCCGGGTGGCGCTGCGCTTACCCGGCCTACGATTTGAGGGTTTCAGTAGGCCGGGTAAGGCGAAGCCGCCACCCGGCTCGCTTTTAGCCCACCGTACCCCAGACCAGATTGCCCTTATGGAACGTCGCGGTGCGCGGGGAGATGCGCGCCACGGCCTCGGCGGAACAGGAGGCGTCCACCAGCACAAAGCTGGCGTCGTCCTGCGCTTTCGGCCACACGCGTTCGCCTTTGTCGTTCAGCGGCAGCACGTCGCCGGTCGCGATACCTAATGCGCGGGAGAGCGTCTGCTCGTTCGGGCGGATATAGAGCTGGGCGTAGAGATTCGCTTTTTCCAGCATGTCCCCCAGACCGTACGGCGACCAGTGGTCGATTACGCTGTCGGTGCCGGTCATCACAAACACGCCCTTGTCCCGCAGCTGCTTCAGCGGCATATGCAGGGTGCCAATCGGCACGGTGGAGGCGATAGTCACCTGCTGCGCCGCCATGCGGGTAGCAATCTCATCCACCTGCTGCTCGTTGAGTGTGGCCAGCGCGAAGGCGTGGCTGATGGTCAGCTTGCCCTTCAGTTGCGGGGTTTTCTCCACGGTTTCGACCATGTAGTTCACCGCCGCCACGCCCGCCGGGCTGGTTTCGTGCAGGTGAATGTCCACCCCTTTGTCGTAGTCCAGCGCAATCTGGAACATCAGATCGAGAGATTTCTCCATCGCCCCGTCGACGTTGGTCGGGTCCAGCCCGCCCACGTAGTGCGCCCCGGCCTGCATCGCTTCGCGCATCAGCTTTTCGGAATTCGACAGCAGCAGGCCGTGCTGCGGAAACGCCACGATCTCGCAGTCAAATCCGGGCTTGCGGCGCGCCAGCACCGCCTGCAGGTTTTCGAGATTCTTCAGGCCGGAGGTCGGCTCAATATTGCAGTGGCTGCGGGCGAGGGTGGAGCCTTTGGACTGGATCAGGTCGATCAGCTTTTCCGCACGCTCCTGGGTGTAGGGTTGGAGCTCAGGCAGCAGCTTCTGCTCAAGACGGATCATGTCCTGAATGGTGGTGCCCGCCGGGCGGTTGAGGGAACGCCACGGGCCGCCGTAGAAGGTTTTATCCAGGTGGATGTGCATGTCGCGCATTGCCGGGAGCATCAGCGTGTTGCCCGCGTCGTAGTGCGGCAGCGTGGCGTCGTCGTGGCGCTTGTTATCGCGCAGGGCGACGATCTTCCCGTCTTGAATCTCCAGCGTTTTCAGCTCGGTGCGGGTGCTCGTCGCCACGTTGCCGTCAAAATTAAACCCGGCTTCGAGCAGCACGTTGTCCAGATAGTAATGTTTCGCGGTGATGGTCATCGGTTTACCCGTCTCGCAGGTTGGTTTTGCGGAGTCGGCAGCATACGCGACGGAACCGGTCGCGCCAAACAGCGCGCAGGCGGTGACCATTTTGCCGCTCTGGCTGATAAATTCACGGCGGCTTTTATTTTCACTCATCTTATCTTCCTTCATTCACAATATGGGTACCGGTTTCTCCGCGCAGCGCGGCGGGCAGGCAGTCCGGCGAGGTGATGATCACGCGCTTGCCGCCGTGGTGTAAAAACGCCAGCGAGGCGACGATTTTGGGCAGCATGCTGCCCGCCGGGAAATGGCCCTCGTCTTTGTAACGCGTCATCTGCGCCACGCTCACCGTGTCCAGCGCCTGCTGGTTTGGCTTGCCGAAGTTGATGCACACCTTCTCCACGCCGGTGGTGATCACCAGCACGTCGGCGCGGATCTCGCGCGCCAGCAGCGCGGTGGAGAGATCTTTATCGATCACCGCGTCGACGCTCTGGTAATCGCCCTGCTCAGTGCGCACCACCGGAATCCCGCCGCCGCCCGCGCCAATCACCACAAAGCCTTTTTGCGTCAATGTCTTGATCGCATCGGCCTCGACAATGCGCAGCGGCTGCGGGGAGGCCACCACGCGACGATAGCCCCGGCCAGAATCCTCAACAAAGTGCCAGTCCGGGTGCGCGCGCTGCAGCTCGTCGCGCTGCGCCTCGCTGAAGAACGCGCCGATCGGCTTCGTCGGGTGCGTAAAGCCGGGATCGTTTTTATCCACCTCCACCTGCGTGACGACCGTGACCGCTTTTTGCTCCCCGCGTGCGGCCAGACGGTTGTTCAGCGCCTGCTGGATGAGGTAGCCGATGCCGCCCTGGGTGTCCGCCACGCAGTTTGCCAGCAGGGTCAGCGGGAGCCCTTCCCGCTCGTGGGCGATTTCGGCGCGGCGCAGATCCAGCCCCACCTGCGGACCGTTGCCGTGGGTGAGCACGATGTCATAGTCGGAGGCCAGCATTTCGAGCACCGACTCTGCCACCGCTTTAACCGCCTGCGCCTGATGTTCAATCGACTGGCTGGCGTTGTCTTTGATAATGCTGTTGCCGCCGATGGCAACGACCATAAGCTCTTTCATACGTGTTCCTTCGCAACAGTACCCGACGCAGCGCTCGTCACTTCCCGGCTGTCGAGAAAATGCTTCACCACAAACATGCCGCCCATCATCAGATACGCGGTGACGAACATCAGCGAACTGCCTTCGGCAAAGCCCACCACCGGCGCGTGGATCACCCCGAACAGCGCCAGCAGTGCCCCGCCCGCGGCAGCCACGGAGCCGCGCAGCGGTTTATTGATGATGGCGAAAATGGCGATACAGCCCCAGAGCATACTGGCGAGCGGTGCCCCGTTCCCCAGATGGACGAGTCCTTCGTAGTAGATCCCTTTGCTGTGCAGCACGTCGGTACCGATTTTGGCGGCATTGGTGCCCGCCGCCCCCATCACGCTGTTCATCATGGTCAGCGCCCAGTTGGCGATCCACGGGAACAGGCAGATGAAGATCACCGGCACTTCCACCTTCGGCGTTTCCCTCACCACCTGGTTGGCGGTGACCACGCCGATAAACACCAGAATCGGTACGATGGCGGTCATCGGGATGATGGCGAGCATAAAGGCTCCCAGCCCGAACAGCGGCACGATGAACATGGTCACGCCGGATGCCAGCGTGTAGCCAATGCTTGCCCCCATCGCTTTCCAGCCCGGGTGGCCGACGTAGACCGTCACCGGGAACGGGTTTCCCATCAGGCAGCCGAGCATCGACGCCAGACCGTTCGCCAGCATCACCTTGCGCGTCGGGTATTCATCCCCCGCCGCGTGGGCGCTTTCGATGTTCTCCAGGTCAAAGATGTAGTTCGCCAGACCCAGCGGCACGGCAGAGGCCAGATACGGCAGCGCGTGCGGCAAGCCCTGCAGGAAGCCCTCCACATGCACCTGCGGCGGGTTAAAGCCGAACGATGACATGGACGCTTTGATCGCTTCCGGGCTCTGCAGGCCGGAGATCCACGCCAGGACCGTACCGGCAATCAGCAACAGCAAACCGGTCGGGATTTTGGCGAAAATCGGCTTTTTACCGAACCAGTTGATGAAGATCAGCAGCAGGACGATGAACGACACGGTGGGCGCTTCGAACGCCTGCAGCATCGGGTTCATCGCCAGCAGCAGCAGGCCCAGGCCGGAGAGGCACGACAGCAGCACGGTGCGCGGGATCATCTTGCGGATGGTTTCACCGAGGAACGAACCGCCCGCCAGGATCATCGCCTCCACGAAGCACCACACCAGGCCAATCTGAATCGCGAACTCCGCATCGCCCGTTTGCTGATAGACCGGCATCAGCACCAGGAAGGTCACGGTAAAAATGGACGGCGCGCTGGGGCCGGACGGCAGCGCGGTGACGTCCGTGCGCCCGGTCTGGCGCGCCATCTGCATGCCGAACCACGCATAGCAAATACTCGCGGCCAATACCGCCAGCCCGAAGGCTGGCGCAATGCGTCCATAAACAATCTCCTTCGGGATGCCGACGACAAAAATGAGCAACCCCATCATGGTCAGCAGATTGGTCAGGTTGTTGGTCATCAACCCGAAATACGCCGCCCAGTCACCTCTTTTCCACTCCAGTTTCATGTTTTTCATGGATGCATGCCTTATAAAAAGTAGCGATCGCGGAAGGTCAACAGCGCCTTTTCAAAACAGCTAAACGGCGGGTGAACGATGCCCGCCCCTATCATGCCGATGCCCGCGTCTTTGTGGGCAATGGCGGTATTAATGACCGGCAGAATGCCGCTGCCCGCGACCTTCGTGATGTCGATGGCGGTCGGGATCCCCATAAAGGAGAGCAGCGGAATGGTGACGTTCGGGTTTTCGCCAAGAGTGATTTCGCGCATCTGACGGGAGAAATCGATGGCTTCCTCCACCGTGCCGCCCACCAGGGCGACAATCGCCGGTGCCGTCGCCATCGCAAAGCCGCCGATGCCGTAGGTTTCGGTGATCGCGCTGTCGCCGATGTCCAGCCCGGAATCCTCCGGCTTATAGCCCGCGAACATCGGGCCAATCACCTGCTGCGCCGGGCCGGTGAACCACTGCCCCGGCAGGCCGGAGACGCGCAGGCCGAACTCGTAGCCGTTGCGCGCCATGGTGGTAACGACGGTGCTGTATTCAATGCCGTGGGCAGCGTCCAGCGCGGCTTTACACATCGCCATCCACGTCGGGCCGGAGAAGTAGTCGCTGCTGGCGACAAACTCGAACACCTCGCGCTGCTGCTCAACCGGATAGCCCGCCTGGATCAGCCCCGGGTTCAGCGCCTGGATCAGCAGCGTGGTGCCCGCATTGTTGCGGTTGTGGCACTCGTCGCCCATGTGCAGCGCCTGGGCCAGCATCAGGCGCAGGTCGATTTCGCCGATAATGTTCATGGCGTCGCGCAGCATCGGGCCGAGCACGTCGCGCATCCAGTTCAGACGATCGATCACGCTCTGGTCGTTGGCCCCCATGCGCAGGATCTTCGCCATCTGCTCGCTGAGGTTGGTGAAGGCGCGGTTGCCGTAGGTTTTGTTCTCAACGATGTGCATAAACATCGACGCGGAGGTGACGCCCGCCATAGAGCCCACACAGTCGTGCTCGTGGCACGGCGAGAAGGTGATGTCGCCTGACGCCGCCAGCCTTGCGGCGTCCTCCAGATCCGTCGCCAGCCCTTCAAACACCAGCGCGCCGGTAACCGCGCCTTTCATCGCCCCGCACATGTTTTCCCATGTAACTGGCGGACCGGCGTGCAGAATGGTCGTGCGGGTCATGCCCGGCACCACGTTGATGGCCTGGTCATAGCCCACCAGCACCGGATGGGACTGAATAATGCGCTCAAGGGCGATTTGGTTGGCGGCGGCAATCTTCTCCGCCAGCGGTTTTTTCGCCAGCTGGTCGAGCGCTTCCACCACCTGCATATTGCCCTGCCCCGGCGGCGTCCAGTCGAGCGGGGTCACGGGTACGTGCTGCTTTTTAAGATCGTCGCTGAACATCGCGAGACCCACGTTAATGACGTTCAGCGGCTGGTTGAATAAGGTGGTCATTATGCGTTCTCCCCTTTGCAGACAAATTCGCGTGCCAGTAATCCGGTATTGGTGCTGCTGCTGGCCCAGATGACGCCTGCATCGGTCAGCATCTGGCACTGCTGCGCCAGCGACTGCGGATCCTGGTCGGTGCCGAGCACGTAGCCGAGGATCTCAAGCGGACGGTTATCGGCCTTCGCGATGACCTGCGCCTCTTTGATCGCCTCGATCATCACCCCTACCGGATCTTCGTGCGCGCCGAAGCCCAGCACGAAGTCCATCACGATGACGCCCACTTCCGGATCGCGCGCCTCCTGCAGCAGGCGGCTGATGCGGTTGGTCGGGTCGATCATCGGGTGCGGCTTGCCGTTGGTGAACTCATCGTCGCCAAAGTCGAGGAAGGTGTGGGCTTTACTGACGCTGACGTCCGGCAGGCGTTTAGCGGGATCCGGCTGGATATTGCTGTACACGTCGTCGAACTTCTCCAGCGCCGCAAACATCGCTTCGTCGCACAGGGTGCCGCCGCAGAACAGGCCGCGAATGTACTTCTGCTGCGGGGTCAGGCGGGCGCGCACCTCTTCGATCAATGGCCAGTTGAGCGGGTGCAGATCGAGGGACTCTTTTTTGATGCCGGTAAGCAGAACGGCCTTCAGCGCCGCCTCTTTGGTGCCGCGCGCAAACTGCAGGCCGTCCTCATCGGCGGGCGGCTCATTGCGCCCAAGGAAACAGACAATGACGGGCTTGCGGCAGGCGCGCGCGCGGGCCAGCACTTTTTCGGCAACTGCGTGCGCAGGCGGCTTGGAGATCAGCGCAATCACCTCTGTGCCCTCGTCGGCTTCCAGCATGTCGATGGCGTCGAGCATCATCAGGCCGCCGATCTTCTCGCTAAGATCGCGCCCGCCGGTGCCAATCAGCTGCGACACGCCACCGCCGAATTCATGGATGCGCACGCTTAGCTCCTGGCTGCCGGTGCCGGACGCGCCGACGATGCCAATCGGCCCGCGACGCACCGCGTTGGCGAAGCACAATCCCGCGCCGTTGATGATGGCGGTGCCGCAGTCCGGCCCCATCATCAGCAGCCCTTTCTGGTGCGCCAGCTGCTTCAGCGCCAGCTCGTCGTCGAGCGACACGTTATCGGAGAAGAGCATCACGCTGAGATCGTGTTCCAGCGCCTGGCGCGCTTCACGGGCAGCGAAAGTGCCGTTGACGGAAATCACCGCGAGGTTGCTCTCCGGGCGATGTTTTTTGGCGCTGGCAATCGTCGCGTAGCGCGCTTCATGGGTGCTGCTGCTCGCTTTATGGGTAAATAAAGCTTCTATTTCCGCCAGCGTTTCATCGTTCGCCGCGTCGCCTTTAATCACGATCATCAGGTCGCCATTTTTGGCTTCCGCTAATTCCGGCGTGAGCAGCCCGAGATTTTTCAGAACGCCTTTATTCATTTCCGTCGCCATTGCCACAAACGCCTGTTCGACGCCCGGCAATTTATTGGCTTTGGTGGAAACCGACATTAAGGAAACCGAATCGAAATACGTGTTCTTTTTTATGACGATTTTGGTTGGCATTGTTTTCTCCTGAATACGGATAAAAGGGGGCCGCCGTCGTGCAAAATGCACGTCGGTAAAAATGCTTTTTTAAATTAGCGGCCAGCCGGAACGGGCTGACCGGTCGTTTTACGCGCCCGCGGCCAGCAGCAGGTCGGCAATCTCAGTGAAGCCTTTCTCCCGCGCCAGTTCGAGCGGGGTTTTGCCGTATTTGTCGGTCATGTGCGGGTTCGCGCCGTGATCCAGCAGCAGCTTCACAATCTCTTGCTGTTTCGCACCGCCGTCGTTTAACACAATGGCTTCCAGCAGCGGCGTCCAGCCGACAAAGTTGGTGTGGTTAACGTTAATGTCGGTTTTTTCCAGCAGCTCGCGCACGATCTCCACGTGCCCTTTTTCACTGGCAGGGGTAATGCCCACGCCGCCGAAGCGGGTAAGGCGGTCGAGATCCGGATTCGCGGGTAATACCAGCCGCAGGAGGGTTAAATCGTTCGTCAGGCAGCTGATCAGGAAGGGGTTAAAACAGGTCTGGTCCTGTTTATCAATATCTGCCCCGGCGGCAATTAATAACGCCACGCAGGAATAGTGTTTTTTCAGGCTGGCAATCGTAACGGCGGTTCTTTTCTGGCGGTTAGTGGCGTTAATATCCACGCCTTTTTCCAGACAGGCTTTTAGCGCATCGCTATTTCCCTCTTCTGCCGCCAGCAGAAATTCCGTAACCAGTTCAGTTGCAGACATATTCAGACTCCCGATGTTTTATTGCTCTTGACCCGAGAATAGCAACAGCCTGGTCATAAAAGAATCCGCTTAAAAATGATTCATCGACAGTGAATTCATTGTTGAGATAAATTCAACGGTCGGGATAAAACGTGCGTCCGTGCAACCTTTTTCTTATGTTTAACCGCTTTTTAGCGCCTCAGGCTGCATTATTCTTATGGTTGAAAAAGCCTTGCATGACGGGGCCCTGCGTAAAGAGTCAGAACTGTGATCGGCTTCAAATGTGTTGTAAAGGCGTTGTTAAAATATGTTCAAAACTGATGACTGAGGAAGCTGTGATATGAATTCCATCTTTACCGAAGAGAACCTGCTGGCCTTCACCACCGCCGCCCGCTTTGGCAGCTTCAGCAAAGCCGCCGCCGAACTGGGCGTCACCACCTCCGCCATCAGCTACACCATTAAGCGCATGGAGACCGGGCTGGACGTGGTGCTGTTCGTGCGTAACACGCGCAGCATTGAGCTGACCGAGTCCGGCTTTTACTTTTACCGCAAAGCCACCGACCTGCTTAACGACTTTCACGCCATCAAGCGCGGGATTGATACCATCTCACAGGGCATCGAGGCGCGGGTGCGCATCTGTATCAACCAGCTGTTATATACGCCGCGCCATACCGCGCGGCTGCTGCAGGTGCTGAAAAAGCAGTTTCCTACCTGCCAGATCACCGTCACCACGGAGGTCTATAACGGCGTGTGGGATTCGATCATCAATAACCAGGCCAATATCGCCATTGGCGCGCCGGACACGCTGCTCGACGGCGGTGGGATTGACTACACCGAGATCGGCGCCATCCGCTGGGTGTTTGCCATTGCGCCGGCGCATCCGCTGGCGTTCGTTCCGGAACCGATAGCGGAGAGCCAGCTGCGCCTGTATCCCAACATCATGGTGGAAGATACCGCACACACCATTAACAAGAAGGTGGGCTGGCTGCTGCACGGTCAGGAAGCGATTCTGGTGCCGGACTTTAATACCAAATGCCAGTGTCAGATCCTGGGCGAAGGGATAGGTTTTTTACCGGAGTATATGGCGCGGGACGCGGTGGAAGACGGGCTGCTGGTGACGCGACGTATCAATAACCCGCGTCAGGATTCGCGCATGCTGCTCGCCACGCAGCATGCCGCGACAGGCCAGGTCACGCGCTGGATCAAACAGCAGTTTGGTCCAGCGGGGGTGCTGACCGATATCTATAGCGATTTACTGTGGCGCGCTTAGCTTTTGCTCTGTACCCAAAATGCGTGAATGAGGCCGGGGAAGTAGCCCAGCAGCGTCAGAAGAATGTTGATGATAAACGCCCAGCCAAGCCCTTTGCCCAACAGCACGCCCAGCGGCGGCAGCAGGATGGTAAAAACAATACGCCAAAAACCCATATTAACACTCCGTGCAAGCTAATCCATTGAAAATAATAGAGAGAACCCTTTCTAAGCATAGCCAGTTTACCTGTCTGCGCCAGTTCCCTGCTCCGCGTTTACCCTCTTTTACGCTTTTGACGCTGGCGTAATGCGCACAATTACTTTAGCATTGCCTTAATTAAGTAAATGCTAAATTACTATGACTGAACTCGAACAGCTTCAGGCCAGCGCAGAGCAGGCCGCAACGCTTTTAAAAGCGATGAGCAACCCGCGTCGGCTGCTGATCCTCTGCACGCTGTGCGGCGCCCCCGGCACCAGCGCGGGGGAGCTGGCCCGCGCGACGGGCCTGAGTCCTTCCGCCACGTCGCAGCATCTGGCGCGCATGCGTGAGGAAGGCCTGATCGCCAGCACCCGCGAGGCGCAGCGCATTCTCTATTTCATTAAAAACGACGCGGTGCATCAGCTTATCAGCACCCTGAAAACCCTTTATTGCCCGTAAGGAGCCGCCATGTCACTTCCCCTTCTTTCGCCGCGCGAGGCCAATGCCCGCATCGCCGATGGCGCAAAACTGATTGATATTCGTGATGCCGACGAGTACGCCCGCGAGCATATTCCCGCCGCGCGGTCCGTGCCGCTGGATACCTTACCCGGCGGACTTAAAACGCAGGCGGGTGAAACGGTGATTTTTCACTGCCAGTCTGGCGCCCGCACCTCAGGCAATGCCGATCGCCTTGCGCAGGCTGCCGCCCCCGCTCAGGCATTTGTGGTCGAAGGAGGCATTCAGGGCTGGAAGCAGGCGGGTCTGCAGACTGTCGAAGACAAAACCCAGCCGCTGCCGCTGATGCGTCAGGTGCAAATCGCTGCCGGGCTGCTCATTCTCTGCGGCGTAGTGCTGGGCTATAGCGTCTCAGATGGCTTTTTCCTGCTCAGCGGCTTCGTGGGGGCCGGGCTGCTGTTCGCCGGTGTGACCGGTTTTTGCGGCATGGCGCGGCTGCTGAAGGTGATGCCCTGGAACCGGCGTACCTCATAAGCAGTAATCGGTGAAATACGCTGTACCCGGTGTCATACGTGGGCTAAGGTGAAGATCGCTAAAACGATGAGGAGGTAATATGTTTTCTGTCGGTGATTATGTACAACCGCGTAAAGGCGGCCCGAAGCTGAAAGTGCTCGAAGTGAACGGTGAAAGCGTGGTGGCGGTACAGGCCAGCAATGAACAAGGCGAGAAATATACCCTGAAAGCCGCCGAGCTGGCGCCGTATACCGAAGACGGTGATTTCGGCGTCTGCTGAAAAGAGTGCCGGGCGGTATGTTCCGCCCGGTTCACGCATTAGATCAGAAAATCATCCAGTGATTTCCCCTCTGCCAGCGCGCTGGCAATAGGCTTCGGCGTACGGCCCTGGCCGGTCCACGTTTTCTCTTCACCGTTCTGGTCAATAAAGCGGTATTTCGCTTCACGCGGCTTACGCTTTTTCGTGGATTTACCCGTCTGCGCCAGTTCAGAGCCCAGCAGATCGGTCGGTGAAATACCATCGGCTTTCATCTGCTCCAGCAGGGCATTAATTTTCTCCTGCTGCTCGGCTCTCTGCTGCTCTAATTCCGCCAGCTCACTACGTTTCTCTTCAGCAACGACCCTGACTTTTTCCAGCATTTCCTCAAGAACGTCCAGGGATAATTCGCGTGCCATGGCGCGCAGAGTTCGGATATTATTAAGATTCTGTAACGTCAAAGACATATTATTTGAAAACCTTTTGTTTAGGGTAAATAGATAAATCACCGACAGAATAATTCATTTCCGCTGAAATATCTACCCGCAGGCTGGCCAGTCAATAGCGTAAATATGTTTACTGTCGCCGTTAATATTATCTTATAACGTCTGAGCGATACGCAGGGATTCAATCATCACTGCAATATAAAGGGTCAACCTTAATCAAAATTTCAGCATTCTTCGCTCCCCACAAAAGCACTGACTCACCTTTCAACATCAAGATAGTTAAGCCAATGATTTAAAACCAAAAATCATCGCACGAGACAGATTATAACGAAGCGAACAAAAAACCATCAATTTTAGAGAATTTTGTGGACAAAACGCGATTAAATAAAAATTAATCACTAGTTGTTAGTTCAAACGTAGAGATATACGCTATACACGTCAAACAAACCAACCTAAAGCACTAACCGCTTCGGGAAAATCGTTTCTTTTGTGTTCTTCTCAAGGAGTTCAGACATGTTCTCACCGCAATCACGCCTTCGCCATGCTGTGGCGGATACTTTCGCGATGGTTGTTTACTGTTCCGTTGTGAACATGTTGATCGAAATATTCCTCTCCGGAATGTCCTTCGAGCAGTCACTTTCTTCTCGTCTGGTGGCGATTCCGGTCAATATTATTATTGCCTGGCCTTACGGTTTATACCGCGATGCCGTCATGCGCTTCGCGCGGCGTGTCAGCCCCGCAGGCTGGGTGAAAAACCTGGCAGACGTTCTGGCCTATGTGACGTTCCAGTCGCCGGTTTACGTGGCCATTCTGTTGACGGTGGGCGCGGACTGGCACCAGATCGCGGCGGCGGTCAGTTCGAATATTGTGATTTCAATGCTGATGGGGGCGGTGTATGGCTATTTCCTCGACTACTGTCGCCGCCTGTTTAAGGTCAGCCAGTACAGCCAGGCTAAAGCGTGATGTGAAGCGACTGGCGCAGGCCAGTCGCAAATTTACTGTACGTCGCCAAACAGTCCCTTCAAAAACCGTTCCAGCGCCATACGCGAGCTGAAGCCATGCGGAATACCATAATGCTCATGCGTCTCTCCGCCTAAATAGAGCGGAAATTGCTGATAATGATCGCAGGTTTTAATATCCGAGGCAGGCTCAGCAAATGACAGACTTCTGTCTTTCAGCGTCGGGTGAATAATGAGAGCGGTACGTCCCATCCTGGCTTCACGATTAACATAAACATAATTCTCGCCACGGCGATATCCATACGCTTTTGGCGTCACCTCATCCATGGTGAATCCCTCTTTTTCAAGAACGCGTGCCACCTCGTCAGGTCGTAAATACATATCTTTTCCTCGTTATCTTTTCCTGCCCGGCAACCTTACAGTATTCAGCATTAGCAGGGCTTTCAGAATAGTCCATAAACTGGCGGATATCGCGTGATGCGCTTCAGATATTAAATTTCTGAACTAAACTGAACGGGAACACAAAATTACGGAGGATCGTATGTTTAACAGACCGAACCGAAACGATATTAACGACGACGCTCAGGATATTCGTAATGATGTCAGCCAATTAGCAGACACGCTGGAAGAGGTGCTGAAATCCTGGGGAAGTGACGCGAAGGACGAAGCGGATGCCGCAAAACGTAAGGCTCAGTCTCTGCTCCGTGAAACCCGCGCACGCCTAAATGGCCGCACGCGTACCACACAGGCTGCCTGCGATGCGGTCAGCTGCGCAACGACCTTCGTGCGCGAAAAACCGCTCTGCACGCTCGGCACGGTAGCGGCAGTCGGGATCTTCGTCGGCGCTCTGCTTAGCCTGCGTAAGTAAGCGCGAGCCATCAGCCCCGGTCGCCGCTGGCGCCGGGGCTTTTTAATGCCCGCAAGCCTGATAACCCGTACAACCCCCCCCTGCCCCGCTGTGCTCATCATCAGGGCATCATTAATCTAAATTTCCCATATCTTGTATGGTTGAAACTTAAGACAACTACATCTAGTATTCCTTTTAGCAAGATACACACAACCTGACGCGATGATTCGCGCCGCTCTCTCATTTTAAATGGAAATACGAATCATGAGCATTATTATTTACACTCGTAACGATTGTGTTCAGTGCCACGCGACCAAACGGGCGATGGAAAGCCGCGGCGTGGCGTTTGAGATGGTGAATATTGACCAGCAGCCCGAGGCCGCCGATACCCTTCGCGCGCAGGGTTTCCGTCAGCTTCCGGTGGTGGTGGCCGGGGAGACCAGCTGGTCTGGCTTCCGCCCGGACATGATCAACCGCATCGCCGCGCAGGCCGCACGGGCATGAGTGGGCTGGTCTTCTTCTCCAGCAGCTCGGAAAACACGCTCCGTTTTATTGAGCGCGTCGGGCTGCCTGCGGTGCGCATTCCCCTTAACGAGCGGGAGCGCATCCGGGTAGAAGAACCGTACATTCTGGTGGTGCCCAGCTACGGCGGCGGCGGTACGGCGGGCGCAGTGCCTCGCCAGGTGATCCGCTTTCTGAACGATCCGCATAACCGCGGGCTAATCCGAGGCGTGATCGCGGCGGGCAATCGCAATTTCGGCGATGCCTTTGGCCGCGCCGGAGATGTCATCTCTCAAAAATGCGGCGTGCCGTATCTCTATCGCTTTGAGCTGATGGGGACGCAGCAGGACGTCGAAAACGTGCGTAAAGGAGTGAACGAATTTTGGCAACGACAACCGCAGAACGGGTAATACAGGCGACGCCGGATTACCACGCATTAAACGCGATGCTTAACCTCTATGACCGGGAGGGACGCATTCAGTTTGATAAAGACCGTGAGGCGGTGGACGCCTTTTTTGCCGCCCACGTGCGGCCCAACAGCGTGACCTTCGCGAGCCAGGATGAACGTCTCGACCACCTGGTTAACGAAGGTTACTACGACGCCCGCATCCTCACCCGCTACGCACGCGCCTTCGTCGTGAAGCTGTTTGAACGCGCCCACGCCAGCGGCTTTCGTTTCCAGACGTTCCTTGGCGCGTGGAAGTTCTACACCAGCTACACCCTGAAGACCTTCGACGGTAAGCGCTACTTAGAAAGCTTTGAAGATCGCGTGGTGATGGTCGCGCTGACCCTGGCGCAGGGCGATGAAGCGCTGGCGCAACAGCTCACCGACGAGATCCTCTCCGGCCGCTTCCAGCCTGCCACGCCGACCTTTCTCAACTGCGGCAAAGCCCAGCGCGGCGAGCTGGTCTCCTGCTTCCTGCTGCGCATTGAAGATAATATGGAGTCGATAGGCCGCGCGGTGAACTCGGCGCTGCAGCTCTCCAAACGCGGCGGCGGCGTGGCGTTTCTGCTCTCGAACCTGCGTGAAGCGGGCGCGCCGATTAAGCGTATCGAAAACCAGTCCTCCGGCGTGCTCCCGGTCATGAAGATGCTGGAAGATGCCTTCTCCTACGCCAACCAGCTTGGCGCGCGTCAGGGCGCGGGCGCGGTTTATCTGCACGCGCACCACCCCGACATTCTGCGTTTCCTCGATACCAAGCGCGAAAACGCCGACGAAAAAATCCGCATCAAAACCCTGTCGCTGGGCGTGGTGATCCCGGATATCACCTTTAAGCTGGCTAAAGAGAATGCCGACATGGCGCTTTTCTCGCCGTATGACGTTGAGCGAATTTACGGCAAAGCCTTTGGCGACGTGGCGATAAGCGAGCTGTACGACGAGCTGCTGGCCGACGATCGCATCCGCAAAAAAACCATCAACGCCCGCGATTTCTTCCAGACGCTTGCCGAAATTCAGTTTGAGTCCGGCTATCCGTACATCATGTACGAGGACACGGTGAACCGCGCAAACCCGATTGCCGGGCGCATCAACATGAGCAACCTGTGCTCGGAGATTTTACAGGTCAACAGTGCCTCCCGCTATGACGAGAATCTGGACTACGCGGAGATCGGCAAAGACATCTCCTGCAACCTCGGGTCGCTGAATATCGCCCACACCATGGATTCCCCCGACTTTGGCCGCACGGTGGAGACCGCCATTCGCGGGCTGACGGCGGTGTCGGACATGAGCCACATCCGCAGCGTGCCGTCCATCGAGGCGGGCAACGCCGCGTCGCACGCCATTGGCCTTGGGCAGATGAACCTGCACGGCTACCTGGCGCGGGAAGGCATCGCCTACGGCAGCCCGGAAGGGCTGGACTTCACCAACCTCTATTTTTACACCGTCACCTGGCACGCGCTGCATACCTCGATGATGCTGGCGCGCGAGCGCAACCAGCGTTTCGCGGGCTTTGAACAGTCGCGCTACGCCAGCGGAGAGTATTTCAGCCAGTATCTGGAAGGCGACTGGCAGCCGAAAACGGCGCGAGTAAGGGAGCTGTTTGCCCGCGCCGGGATCGTTCTGCCGACGCGCGAGATGTGGCAGCAGCTGCGTGATGACGTGATGCGCTACGGCATCTACAACCAGAACCTGCAGGCGGTGCCGCCAACCGGCTCTATCTCCTACATCAACCACGCCACGTCGAGCATTCACCCGATCGTGTCGAAGATTGAAATTCGCAAAGAAGGCAAAACCGGACGCGTTTACTACCCTGCCCCGTTTATGACCAACGAGAACCTGGCGCTGTATCAGGACGCATACGAGATTGGCCCGGAAAAAATCATCGATACCTACGCCGAGGCGACGAAACACGTGGATCAGGGGCTGTCGCTGACGCTGTTCTTCCCGGATACCGCCACCACGCGGGACATCAACAAAGCGCAGATCTACGCGTGGAAGAAAGGTATCAAGACGCTCTACTACATTCGCCTGCGCCAGCTTGCGCTGGAAGGCACCGAAATCGAAGGCTGCGTGTCCTGCGCGCTGTAAGGAGAAAGGATGAAACTGTCACGCGTGAGCGCCGTTAACTGGAACAAGATCCAGGACGAGAAAGATCTGGAAGTGTGGAACCGCCTGACCAGCAACTTCTGGCTGCCGGAAAAGGTCCCGCTCTCCAACGATATTCCGGCCTGGCAAACCCTGAGCCACACCGAGCAGCAGCTAACGATCCGCGTCTTTACCGGCCTGACGCTGCTGGACACCATTCAGAATACCGTTGGCGCACCGGCTCTGATGGGTGACGCGCTGACGCCGCACGAAGAGGCGGTGATGTCGAACATCAGCTTTATGGAGGCGGTGCACGCCCGCTCCTACAGCTCGATTTTCTCCACGCTGTGCCAGACCAAAGACGTGGACGCGGCCTACGCCTGGAGCGAAGCGAGCGAGTCGTTACAAAGAAAGGCGGAGCTGGTGCTGACGTATTATCGGGCCGACGAGCCGCTGAAGAAGAAGATCGCCAGCGTGTTTCTGGAATCATTCCTCTTCTATTCTGGCTTCTGGCTGCCCATGTACTGGTCAAGCCGCGGCAAGCTCACCAACACCGCCGATTTGATTCGCCTCATCATCCGGGATGAAGCGGTGCACGGGTATTACATCGGCTATAAATATCAGAAAGGGCTGGAAAAGGTCAGCGACGCGGAGCGCGAGGAGCTTAAAGGGTTTGCGCTCGATTTGCTGATGGATCTGTACGACAACGAGCTGAGCTATACCGAGGAACTGTACGCCGGCACCGGCTGGGAGGAGGACGTGAAAGCCTTCCTCTGCTACAACGCCAACAAGGCGCTGATGAATCTCGGCTACGACGCGCTGTTCCCGCCGGAACTGGCGGAGGTTAACCCGGCGATTCTCTCCGCGCTGTCGCCCAACGCCGACGAAAACCACGATTTCTTCTCCGGGTCGGGTTCGTCGTACGTGATGGGCAAAGCGGTGGAAACCGAGGATGAGGACTGGGATTTTTAATGAACGTTAACGTTCGTTAATTTAATATAAACCCAACAATTTCCTCTCCAATATTTACAAAGCAACTACACTGTCATTTCCGTGCCCTATTCGCCTGAATCACCCGATTCAGGCGAAATTCCCCGATGCCGCAGCAAAAAATTGAGAAAAATTCAAATCCCGCTCAGCCCTTTACTCATGGGAAATTCAGCCGTTTCGCCTCCCTGAAAATTTACGCCATAAGCAAACCCAGGGTTGTCTCAGATTCTCAGTATGTTAGGGTTATGCCCGTTAACAATTTACCATGGTAATCATATCGACATAAACAAATAACAGGACACTCTCTATTGCATGGCAATTAAATTAGAAGTGAAAAATCTTTATAAAGTATTTGGCGAGCATCCTCAGCGCGCATTCAAATATATTGAGAAAGGCCTTTCGAAAGAGCAAATTCTGGAAAAAACCGGGCTATCGCTTGGCGTTAAAGACGCCAGTCTGGCCATTGAAGAAGGCGAGATTTTTGTCATCATGGGATTATCCGGTTCGGGTAAATCCACTATGGTTCGCCTTCTCAATCGCCTGATTGAACCCACCCGCGGACAGGTGCTGATTGACGGCGTGGATATCGCCAGAATATCAGACGCCGAGCTTCGCGAGGTGCGCAGAAAGAAGATTGCGATGGTATTCCAGTCATTCGCGCTGATGCCACATATGACGGTGCTGGATAATACCGCTTTCGGCATGGAATTAGCCGGCACACCCGCGCAGGAACGTCAGGAAAAAGCCCTTGACGCCCTGCGTCAGGTTGGGCTGGAAAATTATGCGCATGCGTACCCGGATGAACTTTCCGGCGGCATGCGTCAGCGCGTGGGATTAGCCCGCGCATTAGCCATTAATCCAGACATTTTATTAATGGACGAAGCCTTCTCTGCCCTCGATCCGTTAATTCGCACCGAGATGCAGGATGAGCTGGTAAAATTACAGGCGAAACATCAGCGGACCATTGTCTTTATTTCCCACGATTTGGATGAAGCCATGCGTATTGGCGACCGTATTGCCATTATGCAAAATGGTGAAGTGGTGCAGGTCGGCACGCCGGATGAAATTCTCAATAATCCGGCAAATGATTATGTGCGCACCTTCTTCCGCGGCGTGGATATTAGCCAGGTCTTTAGCGCCAAAGATATTGCCCGTCGAACGCCAAACGGCATTATCCGTAAAACGCCTGGCTTCGGCCCGCGCTCCGCGCTGAAGCTGCTGCAGGACGAAGACCGTGAATATGGTTATCTGGTTGAACGCGGCAATAAATTTGTCGGTGTTGTCTCCATCGATTCTCTGAAAACCGCGCTCAGCGAAAACCAGGGCATCGATGCGGCGTTAATTGACGCTCCGCTTGCCGTGGACGCCGAAACGCCGCTCAGCGAGTTGCTCTCTCACGTGGGGCAGGCGCCTTGCGCCGTACCGGTCGTGGGTGAGGAACAACAGTACGTCGGCATCATCTCCAAACGGATGCTGCTGCAGGCTTTAGATCGCGAGGGGGCAAATAATGGCTGATCAAACTAACCCGTGGGGCACCACTGAAGCGGCGGACAACGCTGCGCAATCCGCCGACGCGTGGGGTTCCACGCCAGCACCCGCCGACGGTGGCGGTGCGGCGGACTGGCTGAACAGCGCACCCGCGCCTGCGCCAGAGCACTTCAATATTATGGATCCGTTCCACAAGACGCTGATCCCGCTGGACAGCTGGGTCACGGAGGGGATCGACTGGGTGGTCACGCACTTCCGCCCGGTTTTCCAGGGGATCCGCATCCCGGTGGATTACATCCTGAACGGCTTCCAGCAGCTGATGCTGGGCATGCCGGCACCGGTGGCGATTATCCTGTTCTCCCTGATCGCCTGGCAGTTTGGCAGCGCCGGGATGGGTGTCGCCACGCTGATTTCGCTGATTGCCATCGGCGCGATTGGGGCCTGGTCGCAGGCGATGATCACCCTGGCGCTGGTGCTGACCGCCCTGCTCTTCTGCATCGTCATCGGCCTGCCGATGGGGATCTGGCTGGCGCGCAGCCCGCGGGCCGCGAAGATAATTCGCCCGCTGCTGGATGCGATGCAGACCACTCCGGCGTTCGTCTATCTGGTGCCGATTGTGATGCTGTTCGGCATCGGCAACGTGCCGGGCGTGGTGGTCACCATTATCTTTGCCCTGCCGCCGATTATTCGTCTGACCATTCTCGGGATCAATCAGGTGCCTGCGGACCTGATCGAAGCGTCACGCTCGTTCGGTGCCAGCCCGCGCCAGATGCTGTTTAAGGTTCAGCTCCCGCTGGCGATGCCGACCATCATGGCGGGCGTGAACCAGACGCTGATGCTGGCCCTTTCGATGGTGGTGATTGCCTCGATGATCGCCGTTGGCGGTCTCGGTCAGATGGTGCTGCGCGGCATTGGCCGTCTCGACATGGGGCTGGCTACCGTCGGCGGCGTCGGGATTGTGATCCTCGCCATTATTCTTGACCGCCTGACCCAGGCCGTCGGTCGCGATTCACGCAGTCGCGGCAACCGTCACTGGTATTCCACCGGCCCTGTTGGGTTACTCACCCGCCCCTTTAGAAAATAAGGAACAACGATGCGACATAACGTACTTTTTGCCACAGCGTTTGCCACCCTTGTCTCCACCAGCACGTTCGCAGCTGACCTGCCGGGCAAAGGCATTACCGTGCAGCCGGTGCAGAGCACTATTTCGGAAGAGAGCTTCCAGACCCTGCTGGTCAGCCGCGCGCTGGAAAAACTGGGCTATACGGTTAACACGCCGAGCGAAGTGGATTACAACGTGGGCTACACCTCGATTGCCTCCGGTGACGCCACCTTTACCGCCGTAAACTGGCAGCCGCTGCATGACGACATGTATGCCGCCGCCGGTGGCGATAAGAAATTCTACCGTGAAGGCACCTTTGTCACCGGCGCGGCGCAGGGGTACCTGATCGACAAGAAAACCGCCGACCAGTACCACATCACCAACATCGAACAGCTGAAGGATCCGAAGATCGCCAGACTGTTTGACACCAACGGTGACGGCAAGGCCGACATGATGGGCTGCTCGCCGGGCTGGGGCTGCGAAGCGGTGATTAACCACCAGAACAAGGCGTTCGATCTGGCGAAAACGGTCGACGTGAGCCACGGCAACTATTCAGCGATGATGGCCGACACCATTGCCCGCTTCAAAGAGGGTAAACCGGTGATCTACTACACCTGGACGCCGTACTGGGTGAGCGACGTGCTGAAGCCGGGTAAAGACGTGGTGTGGCTGCAGGTGCCGTTCTCCTCCCTGCCGGGCGAGCAGAAAGATATCGACACCAAACTGCCGAACGGCATGAACTACGGCTTCCCGGTGAACACCATGCATATCGTGGCGAACAAAGCCTGGGCGGAGAAAAACCCGGCGGCGGCGAAGCTGTTCTCGGTGATGAAGCTGCCGCTGGCGGACATCAACGCCCAGAACGCGATGATGCACGCGGGCAAATCGTCTGAGGCGGATGTTAAAGGCCACGTCGACGGCTGGATCAAGGCCCACCAGCAGCAGTTTGACGGCTGGGTGAAAGCGGCGCTGGCGGCGCAGAAGTAAAACCTTTTCCCTCACCCTAACCCTCTCCCCGGAACGTACACTGGGAGAGGACCGGGGTGAGGGGATCAGACCGCACCCAACCTAAACCGCACAATCCAGCACGTAACAATCCCCCCACATTCACAATCATTGGCTATTATGGTTTCCGGAAAAATAATCACTTCACTAACGATTCCTGAAACTAATGACAAAAACCACTCAAGGGCTTAGCCCCGCACTCATCCTTTTAATGTCCGTGGCAACGGGTCTGGCTGTCGCCAGCAACTATTACGCGCAACCGCTTCTCGACACCATCGCCCGCGCGTTCAATCTCTCCGCCAGTTCCGCAGGCTTTATCGTCACCGCCGCCCAGCTCGGCTATGCCGCCGGGCTGCTGTTCCTGGTGCCGCTCGGCGATATGTTCGAACGCCGGATGCTGATCGTCTCCATGACGCTTCTGGCCGCCGGCGGGATGCTGATCACCGCCAGCAGCCAGTCGCTGACGATGATGATTATCGGTACCGCGCTGACGGGGCTGTTCTCCGTGGTGGCGCAAATCCTGGTGCCGCTCGCCGCGACCCTCGCCTCACCGGAAAAACGTGGCAAGGTGGTGGGCACCATCATGAGCGGCCTGCTGCTGGGGATTTTGCTGGCGCGTACCGTCGCCGGGCTGCTGGCAAGCCTCGGCGGCTGGCGCACCGTTTACTGGGTGGCGAGCGTCCTGATGGTCGTTATGGCGCTGGCGCTGTGGCGCGGGCTGCCGAAGGTGAAACAGGAGAACCACCTGAACTATCCGCAGCTGCTGGCCTCCGTTTTCAGCCTGTTCACCCAGGATAAACTTCTGCGCACCCGCGCCCTGCTGGGCTGCTTCACCTTCGCCAACTTCAGCATTCTCTGGACGTCGATGGCGTTTCTGCTGGCCGCGCCGCCGTTTAATTATTCCGAAGGGGTGATTGGCCTGTTCGGCCTGGCCGGTGCCGCAGGCGCACTGGGCGCGCGTCCCGCAGGCGGGCTGGCCGACAAGGGCAAATCCCACCTGACCACCTCCGCGGGGCTGGTGTTACTTCTGCTCTCCTGGGCGGCAATCTGGTATGGGCACGTCTCGGTGCTGGCGCTGATCGTCGGTATCCTGGTACTCGATCTCACCGTGCAGGGCGTTCACATTACCAATCAGACCGTCATCTATCGCGTGAAGCCAGAGGCGCGTAACCGCCTGACGGCCGGGTACATGACCAGCTACTTTATTGGCGGCGCGGCGGGCTCGCTCATTTCCGCCTCGGCGTGGCAGCATGCTGGCTGGTCAGGGGTATGTGCAATTGGCGCCATCGTCGCCACGATTAACCTGCTTGTATGGTGGCGCGGCTACCATCGCCAGGAGGCAATTCACTAAGTTTTACATTGCTTTGGGCCTCTTAGGGTGTAAAGGGGCCCCTCACTCTGTTAATGTAAACGTAATCATTTATCCCAGAAATTTTAATGTGGGTGACATATTTACAATCGGCATGAATAGTTCAGACCCCCGTCCTCACATCCTCTCTTCAGCGGGTTCATCCCCTACGCTTTCTGTGCTCACCGGGTCACGGACTTACCCGGCGCTTTCTGATGGTGACATTAATTTGGCGGATATAACCGCACAAATAATTCATTTACATTATTTGTCACTATCGTTACTATATCGGCTGTAATTAATGAGGTTATGCCCAAATGGATAGTTCGTTTACGCCCATTGAACAAATGCTTAAATTCCGCGCCAGTCGCCATGAGGACTTCCCGTATCAGGAAATCCTGCTGACTCGCCTGTGCATGCACATGCAGGGTAAGCTACTGGAAAACCGCAATAAAATGCTGAAAGCTCAAGGGATTAACGAGACATTGTTTATGGCGTTGATCACGCTGGAGTCTCAGGAAAACCACAGCATTCAGCCTTCTGAGCTGAGCTGCGCGCTGGGCTCCTCCCGCACCAACGCCACCCGAATTGCCGATGAGCTGGAAAAGCGCGGCTGGATTGAGCGCCGTGAAAGCGATAACGATCGCCGCTGCCTGCATCTGCAACTGACCGATAAAGGTCACGAATTCCTGCGCGAGGTGCTGCCACCTCAGCACAACTGCCTGCACAAACTCTGGTCCGCTCTCAGCACCGCCGAGCGCGACCAGCTTGAGCACATCACTCGCAAGCTGCTCACCCGTCTGGACCAGATGGATGAAGAAGGCGCCGTTCTTGAGGCGCTGCGCTAACGCGACGACACGCTCAACAATCCAGATTTATAAGAAAACCGACAGGCCAGCACGTCACACTGCTGGCCTTTCTGACAACAGGTCGGCTCAGCCGATGTGAAAATAAGAAGATCGTGGAGAACAACAATGAGCGCAAATGCGGAGAGCACTACCCCGCAGCAACCGGCCAACAAGAAAGGCAAACGTAAGAGCGCCCTTCTTCTGTTGACCTTGCTCTTTATCATTATTGCCGTGGCATATGGGATCTATTGGTTTTTAGTACTGCGTCATGCTGAAGAGACTGACGACGCGTACGTGGCAGGGAACCAGGTACAAATTATGGCGCAGGTGTCGGGCAGCGTGACGAAAGTCTGGGCTGACAATACCGACTTTGTGCAAAAAGGCGATGTGCTGGTGACGCTCGATCCAACCGACGCCCAGCAGGCGTTTGAAAAAGCGCAGACCGCGCTGGCCTCCAGCGTTCGTCAGACCCGCCAGCTGATGATCAACAGCAAGCAGCTGCAGGCCAACATCGACGTGCAGAAAACCGCACTCGCGCAGGCGCAGAGCGATCTGAACCGCCGCGTGCCGCTCGGCACCGCCAACCTGATTGGCCGTGAAGAGCTGCAGCACGCCCGCGACGCCGTCGCCAGCGCTCAGGCACAGCTGGACGTGGCCATTCAACAGTACAACGCCAACCAGGCGATGGTGCTGGGCACCAGCCTGGAAAACCAGCCTGCCGTTCAGCAGGCGGCGACCGAAGTGCGCAACGCGTGGCTTGCCCTGCAGCGTACTAAAATCGTCAGCCCAATGACCGGCTATGTCTCCCGTCGTTCCGTCCAGCCAGGGGCGCAGATCAGCCCAACCACGCCGCTGATGGCGGTTGTGCCGGCGGACAATCTGTGGGTCGACGCCAACTTTAAAGAGACGCAGCTTGCGCATATGCGTATCGGCCAGACCGCAACGGTTGTCAGCGACATCTATGGCGATGACGTGAAGTACACCGGCAAAGTGGTGGGTCTGGATATGGGGACCGGCAGCGCCTTCTCCCTGCTGCCTGCGCAGAACGCCACCGGTAACTGGATCAAAGTCGTACAGCGTCTGCCCGTGCGTATCGAACTGGATGCCAAACAGCTGGCGGATCACCCGCTGCGTATCGGCCTCTCCACGCTGGTGACGGTTGACACCGCCAACCGCGACGGTCAGATCCTGGCAAGCCAGGTGCGTAGCAGCCCGGTTTATGAAAGTAACGCCCGTGAAATTAGCCTCGATCCGGTCAACAAGCTGATCGATGACATCGTGAAGGCAAACGCCGGTTAATCCGAAGGTGAGCGTTATGCAACAGCAAAAGCCGCAAAAACCGCTGGAAGGCGCGCAGCTGGTCATTATGACCATCGCGCTGTCGCTGGCGACATTCATGCAGGTGCTGGACTCCACCATCGCAAACGTGGCGATCCCGACCATCGCCGGTAACCTTGGCTCGTCGCTGAGCCAGGGGACCTGGGTCATTACCTCGTTTGGGGTGGCAAACGCCATCTCCATTCCGATCACCGGCTGGCTGGCAAAGCGCGTCGGTGAGGTGAAGCTGTTCCTCTGGTCCACGGTGGCGTTTGTTCTGGCCTCGTGGGCGTGCGGCATGTCCAGCAGCCTGACGATGCTGATTTTCTTCCGCGTCATTCAGGGGATTGTCGCGGGGCCGCTGATCCCGCTCTCCCAGAGTTTGCTGCTGAGCAACTACCCTCCCGCAAAACGTTCCGTCGCGCTGGCGCTCTGGTCGATGACCGTTATCGTCGCGCCTATCTGCGGACCGATTCTGGGCGGGTACATCAGCGATAACTACCACTGGGGCTGGATCTTCTTCATCAACGTACCGATTGGCGCCGTCGTGGTATTGATGACGCTGCAGTCGCTGCGGGGACGAGAGACGCGCACCGAACAGCGCCGTATCGACAGCATCGGGCTGGCGCTGCTGATCCTGGGTATCGGCAGTCTGCAGATCATGCTCGACCGCGGTAAAGAGCTCGACTGGTTCAACTCGCAGGAGATCATCATCCTGACCATTGTCGCGGTGGTGTCGATAAGCTTCCTGATTGTCTGGGAGCTGACGGACGACAACCCGATCGTCGATCTCTCGCTCTTTAAGTCGCGAAACTTCACCATCGGCTGCCTGTGTATCAGCCTCGCCTATATGCTCTACTTCGGCGCGATTGTTCTGCTGCCGCAGCTGTTGCAGGAGGTGTATGGCTATACCGCCACCTGGGCGGGTCTGGCGTCGGCACCTGTCGGGGTGATCCCGGTCCTGCTGTCGCCGATTATTGGCCGCTTCGCCCATAAGCTCGACATGCGTCGGCTGGTGACGTTCAGCTTCATCATGTACGCGGTGTGCTTCTACTGGCGTGCGTATACCTTTGAGCCGGGAATGGACTTTGGCGCCTCGGCGTGGCCGCAGTTCATTCAGGGCTTTGCGGTGGCGTGCTTCTTTATGCCGCTGACCACCATCACGCTCTCTGGCCTGCCGCCCGAGCGTCTGGCGGCCGCGTCGAGCCTGTCGAACTTCACCCGTACGCTGGCGGGCTCCATCGGGACGTCGATCACCACCACCCTGTGGACAAACCGCGAATCAATGCACCACGCGCAGCTGACCGAAGCGGTGAACCCGTTCAACCCTAACGCACAGCAGATGTACAGTCAGCTGCAGGGAATGGGGATGACGGAGCAGCAGGCGTCCGGCTGGATTGCCCAGCAGATCACCAACCAGGGGCTGATTATCTCGGCCAACGAGATTTTCTGGATATCGGCAGGGATCTTTATCATCCTGCTGGGGCTGGTGTGGTTTGCCAGACCGCCGTTTGGTGCCGGTGGCGGCGGTGGCGGCGCGCACTAGTCTTATGCGCGGGTTGCCGGGTGGCGGCTACGCCTTACCCGGCCTACGATAACTGACACATCCGTAGGCCCGGTAAGCGCAGCGCCACCGGGCAACCATTGCCACCGTGTCCAAAACGCGACAGCCATTGTCAGTGCCGATAAAGCAGCGCGCCTGAAATCGATTCACGATAGTGAAAAGACAACAGGAGCGCATCATGCTGAACACACCCGCCGACAAGTACCAACCCTTTCCCTCCCTTTCCCTGCCCGACCGTCGCTGGCCGGAACAACGCATCACCCGCGCGCCGCGCTGGCTCTCGACCGACCTGCGCGACGGAAACCAGGCTCTGGCCGAACCGATGGACAGCACGCGCAAGCTGCAGTTCTGGGACCTGCTGTTAAGCTGCGGGTTTAAAGAGATTGAAGTTGCCTTTCCTTCCGCCTCGCAGACGGATTTCAACTTTGTTCGCCAGCTGATTGAAGAGAACCGCATCCCGGATGACGTGACGATTCAGGTGCTCACTCAGGCACGGGAAGATCTCATCCATCGCACTTTTGAATCCCTGCGCGGCGCGAAGCAGGCGACCGTGCATCTGTATAACGCCACCGCTCCGCTGTTCCGCCGCCTGGTATTCGGCATGGAGAAAGCGCAGATCGTTGAGCTGGCGACGCGTGCCACGCGGCTTATTCGTCAGCTGTGTGAAGAAAATCCCGACACCCGCTGGCAGTACGAATACTCTCCGGAAACCTTCTGCTTTACCGAGCCGGAATTTGCGCTGGAGATTTGTGAAGCCGTAGCGGAGATCTGGCAGCCTTGCGACGAACGCCCGATGGTGATCAACTTACCCGCCACCGTCGAAGTGAGCACGCCGAACGTCTATGCCGACCAGATCGAGTACTTCTGTCGCCACTTCAGCCGCCGCCGCGATGTCTGCATCAGCGTGCATCCGCATAACGACCGCGGTACCGGCGTCGCCTGCGCGGAGCTGGCCGTAATGGCGGGGGCTGACCGCGTGGAGGGCTGTCTGTTCGGTAACGGCGAGCGCACGGGCAACGTCTGCCTGGTGACGCTGGCGATGAACCTCTACAGCCAGGGTATCAGCCCGACTCTGGACTTTAGCGATATGAACCGGGTGGTGGAAGTGGTGGAAACCTGCAATCAGCTGCCGGTGCACCCGCGCCATCCGTGGGCAGGACGGCTGGCCTATACCGCCTTCTCCGGCTCGCACCAGGACGCAATCAAAAAAGGCTTTGATGCCCGCAGGCCTGGCGATCGCTGGGAGATGCCTTACCTGCCCGTCGATCCCCAGGATATCGGCTGCACCTACGAAGCGGTGATCCGCGTAAACAGCCAGTCAGGGAAAAGCGGCAGCGCGTGGCTGATCGAACAGAATCATGGTCTGAAACTGCCCCGCGCCCTGCAGCAGGATTTCAGCCAGCACGTGCAGCAGGAAACCGACCGTCACGGAAAAGAGATGACGCAAAATGCGCTGTGGCAGCTGTTTCGCACCCGCTACGGTCTGGTGGCCACGCCGCAGTATGCGCTGCAATCCTACCGCAGCGACAGCCAGCAGGACGGCCAGCTGCGTTTGACGGCCAGCGTCGCCACACAGGGAGGAACGCGCCAGCTGGAAGGTCACGGCAACGGTCTGCTCTCCGCCGCCGCTCATGGCCTGAGCCGCTGGGTCAACGCCCCGTTCGTGATTAAGGATTATCACGAGCATACGTTAGGCGAACGCAGCGACAGCCGCTCGGTGGCCTACATCCGCTGCCTGTTCCAGGACGGCAGCAGCCGCTGGGGCGTGGGCATTGATAGCGACGTGGCGCGCGCGTCGCTTCAGGCGCTCTTTAACGCCGTCAGTCGTTCTTAAAGTAATCGCTGGGGGAGACGCCCATCACCCGGCGGAACATCGCCGTAAAGGCGCTGTGGCTGCCGTACCCCAGATCCAGCGCCACGCGCAATACCGGCTGGCCCTGCGCCAGCCGCACTAAGGCTTCCAGCAGACGCGCCCTTCTCAACCACTCGCCGTAGCTTAAACCCGTCTGCTGTTGAAAATGGCGGTTCAGCGTGCGCTCGCTCATGTTCATCAGGCTCGCAGCCTGCGCGCTGCTCCAGCTTTCCCCCGGGTTTTGCCGGATTTGCAGGCACAGGCGACGTAACGCCTCGCTTTCCGGCTCCGGCAGGTGAAACGGCAGCACCGGCATAGTGCGGATTTCATCGAGAATCAGTTCATAGACGCGTTCATCCCGGCTTCCGGGTGAGTACGATTCAGGCAACGCAAGGGAGACGAGGATCAGCTCGCGCAGCAGCGGCGCGATCTGCACGATCTGGCAGGTGGCGGGAAGATCGGCCCGCGCCAGCGGATCGATAAACAGCGTTCGCGCCGCCACGTTGCCGGTAATGCGCAGGGAATGCTGCGTGCCCGCAGGCAGCCAGACGCCGCGACCGGGAGGCACAACCCAACAGCCCGATGCGGTATCCACTCGTACCACGCCGCTCAGGGTATGCAGCAGCTGCGCGCAATCGTGCTTGTGCCACGGCTCGTTATCACCGTGAGCGTAATCATGGGCAAACGGAACGAGGGGACGGTGGGTAAAAGAGAAGGTTAAGGTTGTGGTCAAAGGAGGCACCAGCACAATGTAGGCCCGGCAAGCGAAGCGCCACCGGGCATCCACAGGCACAATACTAGATGTGCAGTTCCTGCAGTTTTTCTTTCGGCAGGGCCAGCTCTTCGTTGCTGTTCACGCGAACGTCGCGTTCGATGATGTGGCGCGCGATCTCCTGCGCTTCTTCCAGAGAGTGCATCTGATAGGTGCCGCACTGGTAAACGTTCAGCTCAGGGATCTGGTTCTGCTCTTTCACCTTCAGCACGTCTTCCATGGCCGCTTTCCAGGCATCTGCAACACGTTTCTCTTCAGGCTGACCAATCAGGCTCATGTAGAAACCGGTACGGCAGCCCATTGGAGAGATATCGATGATCTCAACGCCGTTGCCGTTCAGGTGGTCACGCATGAAGCCAGCGAACAGGTGCTCCAGCGTATGAATGCCTTTCTCCGGCATCACTTCTTTGTTTGGCACGCAGAAGCGCAGATCGAAGACGGTGATCGTGTCGCCGTGCGGGGTGTGCATGGTCTTCGCCACGCGGACTGCAGGTGCTTCCATACGGGTATGGTCGACAGTAAAGCTATCTAATAACGGCATACGTCACCTCCGATAGTGATTTTTTTTAAAATAAACTGAACTCTTCTACAGAATGCGCGTCTGAGTATATGAAAGACGCGCATTTGTTATCATCATCCCTGAATTCAGAGATGTATATTTTGGCCACAGCGATGTGGCCTTTTTCTTTTCTGCTTAAGCCTGCTTCGCCAGAAACGCCTCAAACGACTCGGTATCCGCCGCTTCAACCTCTTTCTGACGCACAACGGACGCTTCGCGTTCCGCGACAAAATCTGCTTCGCTCAGGATTTCTAACGGCTCCTGGATCAGCATTTCACGGTACTCCGCCGAGAGTGAGCGCCCCGTACCACCAATGCCCTGATCAATCATAGAACGCAGAATGCGCGCTGAGAACGTCAGTTCCGGGTTATCAAAGCACGCCACCAGCTGGTCGCAAATCTGTTGATACGCGTCGCCGCCGTCGATGCTGTCCATCGTCCGGGCAACACGCTTCAGGTCACGGAACAGATCTTTGCCGACTTTCGTCAGCGGGAACTGTGCCGTTTCGCAGCCGATACCCAGCGTCAGGCCCGGTTTACGCCCTTCCAGAATCACGCGGTTCCAGTTTGTACGGGTGCAGAGCAATTCGTCTGAACTCATTTCCGGCGCATCCGCCAGCACGCACCAGACCATAAACAGATCCAGGAAGCGAATCTGCTGTTCATCAACGCCAATCGGTGAGAACGGGTTGATATCCAGCGAGCGCACTTCAATGTATTCGATCCCGCCGCGCTGCAGCGCATCCGACGGGGTTTCGCCGCTGCGGGTTACGCGCTTAGGACGAATTGGCGCATACAGCTCGTTTTCAATCTGCAGGACATTGCTGTTGATCTGCAGGCGCTTACCGTCTTTTTCGAGGCCGATTTTTTCGTACTCTTCCGACGGGGTTTTGATCGCCCGCTTCAATCCTGCCACATATTCGTGCAATTCGTTAAACGTAATACCGAGATTGCTTTGCGATTTATTGGTATAGCCGAGATCGCTCAGACGCAGAGAGGTGGCGTACGGAAGATAGTACATTCCGCAGTCGGTCTTCTCGAACGGCAGCGTCGTCGGTTTCCCCTGCAGGAACGAAGAACAGATCGCCGGGGAGGCACCAAACAGATACGGGATCACCCAGCCGAAACGGTAGTAGTTTCGGATCAGGCGGAAGTAGCCTGCTGAGATGGCGTCTTTATCCGTTTCACCGCATTTCGCCTGCCAGAACGCCATTGGCAGCGAGAAGTTGTAGTGCACGCCAGAGATGGTCTGCATCAACGCGCCGTAGCGATTTTTAAGACCTTCGCGATAGAGCGTTTTCAGCCGACCAATGTTTGACGTGCCGTACTGCGCCAGCTCAATCTCCTGGCCCTGCTCGATATAGCACGGCATGCTGAGGGGCCACATACGCTCATCGCCGAGATTGCGCGCGGTGTAGCGATGGATATCGCGCATAATCGTCAGCATATGATCAATATCACCCTCTACTGGGGTGATGAACTCCAGCAGCGCTTCAGCGAAATCGGTTGTGATCCATTTATGTGTCAGCGCCGAGCCTAACGCCTTCGGGTGACCCGTCGTCGCTAAACTGCCGTCCGCGTTAACGCGCAGCGTTTCACGCTCAAGACCACGCTGAATACCCTTCAATGCCTGAGGGTGGTTTTCCAGCCAGGCCAGCGCCTGAGATACGTCCGGGATCAAATTGACCTCCCGCCTGTCAAAGTAATGTTACTCAGCATAATTGTAATGGTTGACGATTGAAGGTCGCGTATTCATTCCACCAATTAGTGCCACCACGTCATACCCTGTAGTGTTGCCCACGCCACGAGAACATAGCGCAACGCCTTGCCAAGGCACAAAAAAAAGAGCACCGGTCCCCAGGAGATGCGCATCCATCCCGCCAGCAGACACAGTAAATCGCCTATTACAGGCATCCAGCTTAATAACAGCGTGGCAGCGCCATAGCGTTTTAGCCAGCCGACTGCCTTTTCCTGCCAGCGCGATTTTTCACGCAGCGGAAAGAAACGCCCAAGAATAACGTTAGTCAGCCCTCCAAGGCTATTACCCATTGTTGCTATTACTACAAGCAGCCAGGGCTGACTCACGCCGGACAACAGCATCGCCACCAGCACCACTTCCGAATTGCCCGGTAACAGCGTGGCGCTGAGAAAACTGCTGGCGAATAATGAGGCAAGTGACAGCGCGTCACTCACAGTAAGCGTACATCCACCGCATCCATTCCGGCATCACGCGCGGCCTGGATCCCGAAATCGGCATCTTCAAACACGACGCACTTTGCCGCCGGGACGCCCATTAATTCTGCGCAAAGCAGGAAGGTGTCCGGTGCGGGCTTGTGACGTTTAACATGATCGGCGGCGACCACGGCAGAAAAATAGTGGCGCAGGCCAAGATGATTGAGCAAGGCTTCTGCAATCGCGCTTTCGCTGCCCGTCCCCACCGACATCGGGCGACGCCCGTGCCACTCTTTTACCACATCAATCAGCGGCAGAGGACGTACGGTATCTAAAAGCATGGCTTTTACCGCATCGTTTTTTTCGCGCGCGAGCAGGTGCGGGTCGAGATCGGCCTGATTCAGTTCAATCACGGCCTGCGCAATACGCCAGGTGGGGGAGCCGTTGAGGGCGATCATCGCCTGAAGGTCGAAACGCATGCCGTAGCGGCCCAGGACGTCGGTCCAGGCTTGACGATGCGTGGGTTCGGTGTCCAGGAGGGTACCATCCATATCGAAGATCAAACCGTCATACTGTGCGTACATCGTGCTCTCGCTAACCGATTAACAAAGCATTACTTTATCGTAAATGGTGGTTTTTGTCGCTGATTGCGAAATGATAACAACGAGAGTGATTAAGAACTAAACATCGAAGGGAAAGGCAGATGAGATGGTGCATCCGGGAGGATTCGAACCTCCGACCGCTCGGTTCGTAGCCGAGTACTCTATCCAGCTGAGCTACGGATGCATCGGGAAATGCTTTTAGAAACAGTAATGGTGCATCCGGGAGGATTCGAACCTCCGACCGCTCGGTTCGTAGCCGAGTACTCTATCCAGCTGAGCTACGGATGCATCAGGGTACTGCTTTCAGAAATAGTAAATGGTGCATCCGGGAGGATTCGAACCTCCGACCGCTCGGTTCGTAGCCGAGTACTCTATCCAGCTGAGCTACGGATGCATCGGGATTTACTACTGTACTGCTCGATATTCATATCACTTCTAAAGCAATATGAAGTAATAGATGGTGCATCCGGGAGGATTCGAACCTCCGACCGCTCGGTTCGTAGCCGAGTACTCTATCCAGCTGAGCTACGGATGCAAAATGGCGGTGAGGCGGGGATTCGAACCCCGGATGCAGCTTTTGACCGCATACTCCCTTAGCAGGGGAGCGCCTTCAGCCTCTCGGCCACCTCACCACACAACGCCTCTTTCGAGTGCTTCGAGTAACTCGTTAAGAGCTTCTCGTCGCTGCGTGGCGCATATATTACTTTCTGGGACTTATAAGTCAAACAATTTTCCAAAAGCTTTTATCGTTTGCACAAATCACACGCAATTCGCATGTAAAAGCCGCAAAGAGGGTGTTTTATAAGCGGATTTTGCAGGCATCTTCGCAGAAAACTGATGCGGAAAGAACAGTGTTGGGACGAGATAAGGGTAGCGGAGTGGTCAAAAAGAGAGCGATTGAAATTAAACGGTAACTTTGAGCAGGAAAAATAGCGGGAGGGTTGCGTCTCGCCCGACAGCGAGACGCGACAATATCAGTAACTGGACTGCTGGGATTTTTCAGCCTGGATACGCTGGTAGATCTCTTCACGGTGGACAGATACTTCTTTAGGAGCGTTAACACCAATACGTACCTGGTTACCCTTTACCCCTAAAACTGTCACGGTGACCTCATCCCCAATCATGAGGGTCTCACCAACTCGACGAGTCAGAATCAGCATTCTTTGCTCCTTGAAAGATTAAAAGAGTCGGGTCTCTTGTATCCCGGCATTATCCATCATATAACGCCAAAAAGTAAGCGATGACAAACACGTAAAGTGTAAGCAGTCACGGCATCACATTCTGTTAAACGTAAGTTTAGCCGATATACACAAACTCAACCTGACTTTATCGTTATCGATAGCACAGTGAACAAGACGCCATAACGTTACCGCTATGGCGTCTGCTTGTGCTTTGTAGTTATTACAGTTTCGCGCTTACCCAGCTTTCAACGCTGGCTAATGCCGCAGGAAGTGCCGCCGCATCCGTACCACCGGCTTGCGCCATGTCCGGACGACCGCCACCCTTGCCGCCCACCTGCTGAGCGACCATACCAATCAGTTCCCCTGCTTTTACGCGGTCAGTCACATCCTTAGAGACGCCCGCAATCAGAGAAACCTTACCATCTGCCACTGTCGCCAGCACGATAACGGTAGAACCAAGCTGGTTCTTGAGATCGTCGACCATAGTACGCAGCATCTTAGGCTCAACGCCCGCCAGATCGCTGACCAGCAGTTTGACGCCCTTAATGTCTACAGCCTTGCTGGAGAGGTTTGCACTCTCCTGCGCCGCAGCCTGCTCTTTCAGCTGCTGCAGCTCTTTTTCCAGCTGACGCGTGCGATCCAGCGCAACGCGCACTTTCTCGCCCAGGTTTTGGCTATCGCCTTTCAGCAGCTGCGCGATATCGTGCAGCTGATCGCTCTGCGCATGCAGGCTGGCAATCGCGCCTTCACCGGTCACCGCTTCAATACGACGCACGCCTGCCGCCGTTCCCGACTCGGAAACGATGCGGAACAGGCCGATGTCACCGGTGCGCGAGGCGTGTGTACCGCCGCACAGCTCGGTAGAGAAGTCGCCCATGCTCAGCACGCGAACACGTTCGTCGTATTTCTCGCCAAACAGCGCCATCGCACCTTTTTTCTTCGCGTCCTCGAGATCCATGATGTGGGTCTCGATTGGCAGGTTACGACGGATCTGCGCGTTCACCAGATCTTCCACCGCGCGGATTTCAGACGGCTTCATCGCTTCAAAATGCGAGAAGTCGAAGCGCAGCACTTTGTCGTTAACCAGAGAACCTTTCTGTGCAACGTGGTTACCGAGCACGTCGCGCAGGGCAGCGTGCATCAGGTGGGTTGCAGAGTGGTTCAGACGAATGCGCGCGCGGCGAGCTTCATCAACGTTAGCCTGGACGCCCTCGCCCACTTTCAGAGAACCTGAAACCAGTTTGCCCTGGTGACCAATTGCCTGACCGTATTTCTGGGTATCGGTCACGCTGAAGCTAAAGCCATTGCCCTTCAGTTCGCCTTTATCGCCAACCTGGCCGCCGGATTCGGCGTAGAACGGCGTTTTGTCCAGAATGACTACGGCTTCCTGGCCCGCGCTGATGCTGTCTACGGCTTTACCGTCAACAAACAGAGCGGTCACTTTGCCGGTCAGTTCCAGCGCCTCATAGCCTTTGAATTCAGACGCGCTGTCAACGCGGATCATCGCGTTGTAGTCTGCACCGAAGCCGCTGGACTCGCGCGCACGACGGCGCTGCTCTTCCATCGCGGCTTCGAAGCCCGCTTCGTCAACTTTGATGTTACGCTCGCGGCAAACGTCCGCCGTCAGGTCAACCGGGAAGCCGTAGGTGTCGTACAGGCGGAAAGCAGTTTCGCCATCCAGCGTGTCGCCCTTGAGTTTCGCCAGTTCTTCGTCCAGCAGCGCCAGACCACGCTCCAGCGTACGGGCAAACTGCTCTTCTTCGGTTTTCAGAACCTGCTCTACCTGCGCCTGCTGGCGTTTCAGCTCATCACCGGCAGAACCCATCACGCCAATCAGTGGCCCAACGAGTTTATAGAAGAAGGTGTCCTTCGCGCCCAGCATGTTGCCGTGACGGATAGCACGACGAATGATACGACGCAGCACGTAGCCACGGTTTTCATTCGACGGGATAACGCCGTCGGCAATCAGGAACGCGCAGGAACGAATGTGGTCTGCGATAACGCGCAGCGATTTGTTGTTCAGATCGGTCGCGCCGGTCACTTCCGCAACGGCTTTGATCAGGGTGCTGAACAGGTCAATCTCATAGTTGGAGTTAACGTGCTGCAGTACCGCGGCAATACGCTCCAGACCCATACCGGTATCAACGGACGGCTTCGGCAGCGGCTCCATGGTACCGTCGGCCTGACGGTTGAACTGCATGAAGACGATGTTCCAGATCTCAATGTAGCGATCGCCGTCTTCTTCCGGGCTGCCTGGAGGGCCACCCCAGATGTGGTCGCCGTGATCGTAGAAGATCTCGGTGCACGGACCGCAAGGACCGGTGTCACCCATCTGCCAGAAGTTGTCAGACGCGTATGGCGCGCCTTTGTTATCACCGATGCGAATAATACGCTCGCGCGGGATACCGACCTCTTTTTCCCAGATTTCGTAGGCTTCGTCATCGGTTTCATAGACGGTAACCCACAGACGCTCTTTCGGCAGGTTGAACCAGTTCTCACCGGTCAGCAGTTCCCACGCATATTGAATAGCATCGTGTTTAAAGTAGTCGCCGAAGCTGAAGTTACCCAGCATTTCGAAGAAGGTGTGGTGACGCGCGGTGTAACCGACGTTTTCCAGGTCGTTGTGTTTACCGCCCGCACGCACGCAACGCTGTGAGGTTGTGGCGCGGGAATAATTACGCTTGTCGAGACCAAGGAACACATCCTTGAACTGGTTCATCCCGGCGTTGGTAAACAGCAGAGTCGGATCGTTGTTCGGTACCAGGGAGCTGCTGGCAACAACCTGGTGTCCCTTACTATGGAAAAAATCGAGAAACGCCTGACGGATCTCAGCGGTGCTCTTGCTCATAATTATCCTGAAATCAAGCTAACGAAATGTCGTAGCCAGCCTGTTTCGATAAACCGTTGGACAGACCAGCTACTGGAAAAAGTGGGAATAAGATAAGTTTTCTTTAGTGGGAAGTAAAATCCCGCATGCGTTCAATCGGCAAAATTACGCCAGATATCCTGAATATCTTCCATCAGAAAGCCGCGGTAGAGCAAAAAGCGCTGGATTTTGACTTTTTCTGAAAAATCACGCGGCAGCGGTTCGCCGTACTTACGAATCGCCTGCTCTTTTGCCAGCTCGCACCAGTCCGTATCGCATTCGCGCATCGCTTTTTCGATGGACTCCCGGGCCACCCCTTTCTGGTTCAGCTCCTGCCGGATGCGCGCAGGGCCGTAGCCCTTGCGGCCGCGGCTGGCGAGAAAGCGGGAAGCAAAGCGATCGTCGTCCAGGTAATGATGCTCATAGCACCAGGCCACCACGCGGTCGTAGTCTTCCGCCGTGGCATCAATCTCTTCCGGCCCGTTTTTACTCATCACCGGAGCCGACAGCTTCCGCCGCAGCTCCTGCTCACTGTGGTCACGCACGGCCAGGATGCGCACCGCACGATCCAGCAAGCGCGCGTAGGCGGGTCGGCGTGATGTCGGTTCACTCATAAAAAACCTGTAGAATCAGAAATGCAAAAAGGGCCGCATCAGCAGCCCTTCATCTTTACACGAGAGACTTAAAAGTCTTCGTTGGTTTCTTCAGCATCCGCAGCATCGACTACGAAATCAGGTTTGGAGTCCTGGTTGTTCAGCAGAAGCTCGCGCACCTTCTTCTCAATCTCTTTCGCCGCAGCCGGGTTCTCTTTCAGCCAGGAGATAGCATTCGCTTTACCCTGACCAATCTTGTCACCGTTGTAGCTGTACCAGGCGCCCGCTTTTTCAATCAGCTTCTCTTTCACGCCCAGGTCAACCAGTTCACCGTAGAAGTTGATCCCTTCACCGTAGAGGATCTGGAACTCAGCCTGTTTGAACGGTGCAGCGATTTTGTTCTTCACCACCTTCACGCGGGTTTCGCTACCGACGACGTTTTCACCCTCTTTCACCGCACCGATACGGCGGATATCCAGACGGACAGACGCGTAGAATTTCAGGGCGTTACCACCGGTTGTGGTTTCCGGGTTACCGAACATCACACCAATTTTCATACGGATCTGGTTGATGAAGATCAGCAGCGTGTTGGACTGCTTCAGGTTACCGGCTAGCTTACGCATCGCCTGGCTCATCATACGTGCCGCGAGGCCCATGTGAGAGTCGCCGATTTCACCTTCGATTTCGGCTTTTGGCGTCAGTGCGGCAACGGAGTCAACAACGATAACGTCAACCGCACCGGAGCGCGCCAGCGCGTCACAAATTTCCAGCGCCTGCTCACCGGTGTCCGGCTGAGAACACAGCAGGTTGTCGATGTCCACGCCCAGCTTACGCGCATAAACAGGATCCAGCGCGTGCTCGGCATCGATGAACGCACAGGTTTTACCTTCGCGCTGTGCCGCAGCAATCACCTGCAGCGTCAGGGTAGTTTTACCGGAGGATTCTGGCCCGTAGATCTCTACGATACGGCCCATTGGCAGGCCGCCCGCGCCCAGCGCGATATCCAGAGAAAGCGAACCGGTGGAGATCGTTTCCACATCCATGGTACGGTCTTCACCCAGGCGCATGATGGAGCCTTTACCGAATTGCTTTTCGATCTGGCCCAGTGCTGCCGCCAACGCTTTCTGTTTGTTTTCGTCGATAGCCATTATTACTCCTGTCATGCCGGGAGAAGCGACTGTGCTTCACCGTGGATTTCTGTTCTGTTGGTGCAATTATACTGTATGGTCATACAGTATCAAGTGTTTTGTAGAAATTGTTGCCAGAGCGTTTTTAACGCATATTCCGTTGCCTGACGGCGCACGCTTTCGCGATCGCCGCTGAAGCACTCCCGGCGGGTAATCCCTTCCCCCTTCGACGTGGCAAACCCAAACCAGACGGTGCCAACAGGCTTCACGTCGCTGCCGCCGTCCGGCCCCGCGATGCCGCTAATGGAAATCGCGTAATCTGCCCGCGCCGCCTTGAGCGCGCCAATGGCCATTTCAATGACCACCGGTTCACTGACCGCGCCATGCTGTTCCAGCGTGGCTTCACGCACGCCAATCATTTGTGCCTTAGCTTCGTTACTGTAGGTCACAAAACCGCGTTCAAACCAGGCGGAACTGCCGGCAATATCGGTAATCACTTTCGCCACCCAGCCGCCGGTGCAGGATTCCGCGGTGGTCATTGTCGCCCCACGCTGCTTAAGCGCCAGGCCAACGATCTCGCTAAGCTGCATCAATTCATGGTCAGTCATTCTCGCTCCAGGCATCAGAAAAACGTGCTGCACAAGATAGCACTTTCTCGTCAGATGTGGGGATGCGCTTCAGGTTTTACGAGGGGGCTTCAGAAAAAAGCCGGTGCAAACGCACCGGCCGTGGAAGAGGTTATTTCATGCTGTCGGCGAGGGTATTCACGTTGTGGCGGAACGCCTTGACGTAGGTGTCTGCCACGCCGCCTTTTGCCGACAAGGCCTCCGGATAAAGTTCTCCCCCTGGCTGCGCGCCCGTCGCTGAGGCAATCTGCTTCACCAGACGCGGATCGAGCTGGTTTTCCATAAACCAGGTTTTTACGCCGTCGGCTTTGATCTGATTGATGATCTCAGCAACCTGCGCCGCGCTGGCCTCGCTCTCTGAAGAGAGTCCTTGAGGTGCCATGAAGGTTACGCCATAAGCGCGGTTGAAATAGCCGAAGGCGTCATGGCTGGTCAGCACCTTGCGCTTCGCCTGCGGGATCTGGCTAAACCGCGTTTTGGCCCAGCTATCCAGCTGGTTGAGCTGCGTGATATAGGGTTTACCGGAGGCTTCCAGCGCGGCTTTGTCCTGCGGATCGGCTTTCACCAGCCCGTTCAGAATATTTTGTGCATATAACGCCCCGTTCGCCGCGCTGTTCCACGCGTGCGGATCGGTCACGGTCTTTCCATCTTCCTCAAGCGTGTGCGTTTTCACGCCTGTTGAAGCGACGACCAGTTGCCCTTTGAACCCGGAGGCTTTCACCAGGCGGTCAAGCCAGCCCTCCAGCCCCAGACCGTTCACCACCACCACATCGGCCTTGCTCAGCGCCGCGCTGTCCTTCGGCGACGGTTCGAAGGTATGCGGATCGCCGTCCGGCCCCACCAGCGTCGTCACCTTCACATGATCGCCGCCCACCTCCTGGGTGATATCCCCCAGTATCGAGAAGCTGGTGACCACATTCAGCGTTTTCGCCATCACGCCCTGCGACATCATCCCCAGCGCGAGCGCCACTGCCCCTACTAGTCCTGTACGTTTCATCGTTTCCCCTTGCGTTAAAAATACGCCCGCAGACTGCCAGCGAGCCTGCTTCGCGTACCCAATAAAATGGAAATAAAGAACAGCGCGCTGGCGGTGAGCACAATGGATGGCCCGGCCGGGAGACTCATCGCCCAGGAGAGGCTCAACCCCAGCCACGCGCAGACAATACCGCTGATGCCCGCCATCAGGAGTAACGCCGGTAGCGTGCGTACCCAGCAGCGTGCCGCCACGGCCGGCAGCATCATCAGACCGACGGCCATCAGCGTGCCGAGCACCTGAAAACCGGCCACCAGATTAAGAACCAGCAGCGCCAGAAACAGTCCGTGCAGCAGGCCGGGCAGCCAGCGGGCGTTCACCTGTAGCCAGGCGGTGTCAAACGCTTCGGTAACCAGGCCGCGATAAAACATCGCCAGCACGATGAGAGTGAACATGCACACGCCTGTGACAAACAGCGCGGCGTCGTTGTCCACGGCGAGGATGGAGCCAAACAGCAGATGCAGCAGATCGACATTCGACCCACGAAGCGATACCAGCGTGACCCCCAGCGCCAGTGAGCCAAGATAAAATCCGGCAAAGCTGGCATCTTCCTTAAGCGGCGTGCGTCGGCTGACCAGACCGGCCAGCAGCGCCACGGTAATGCCCGCGACAAAACCGCCGATACTCATTGCCAGCAGCGACAGGCCGCTGAGCAGGTATCCCACGGCGACGCCCGGCAAAATAGCGTGAGAAAGGGCATCGCCCATCAGGCTCATCCGGCGCAGCTGGAGGAATACGCCGAGCGCGGTGGTGCTGATAGAAAGCGCCAGGCAAACCACCAGCGCGCGGCGCATAAAGCCGTACTCGATGAACGGCTGGAAGAATGTGTGCCAGATCACACCACCCTCACCCGCTCGGTTTTCCACTGAGGCACGTCAGCATCCAGCCGCAACGTCTGCGGGAAGTGGCGCGACACGCGCTCGCTGTCGTGCAGTACCGCGAGCAGCGTTTGCCCCTGCATATACATCTCCAGCATCACATCCATCAGCACGTTACAGGTGGCTTCATCGATGCCGGTAAAGGGCTCGTCCAGCATCACCAGCGGCGCCTGCTGTACCAGGACGCGGGCAAACAGCATGCGCTGGAACTGACCGCCGGAGAGCTCATCAATGGTGGATAACGCCATGGATGCCAGCCCGACCCGCTCAAGCGCGCTGGCAATGCGCAACCGCGTTTCGCGACGAAACCCGGAAAGCAGCGAAATGCCCGGCCAGCAGCCCATACTGACGACATCGCGCACGGTCAGCGGAAACTGCGCCTCCAGCGCGTGACGCTGTGCCAGCCAGCCGATTACCGGACGCTTACCCTGCCAGCGAAAACCGCCGCTTACGGGTGGGATAAAACCGGCGAGCGTTTTCAGCAGCGTGGATTTGCCGCAGCCGTTGGCCCCAACAATGGCGGTCATGCTGCCGCGTTCAATGACGCCCGAAAGCGCGCGCGTGACGGGCTGGTGGTCGTAACCCGCAACCAGTTCATTCATCACGATCATGGCAATGCCACCGCCCAGCGCACGGCCAGGCCGAGAAAGAAGATAAGCACCAGCGCCAGCAAAAGCCGAACCGGCGCAGAAAGAGAGAAAAGGGACATTGACATCTCGGCATCAATTTAAATGTTATAACATAACAATAATGAAAGGTGATTAGGATGTAAATGGCAGGTTTGAAAAGGGAGTGTGGCGAAATGTTTCTGCAAAACGCCCTCTCCCATGGGAGAGGGCAACAGGCCGCACCGTGCGCGCAGCCAGGCCGGGTGGCGGCGTTGCCTTACCCGGCCTACCCGTCGGGGTAACTTACTGACTAAACGGTGACGCCGCCGGCACGCGGGCCTGCGATACCGCCAGCCCCAGCTGCCACACGGCCATCGCATAGTGGGTGCTGTGGTTATAGCGGGTGATGGTGTAGAAGTTCGGCAGCCCGTACCAGTACTGATAGCCCGTTCCGACATCGAGACGCAGCAGACTCGCCTGCTGTGCATTGCCCAGCGGCTGCGTTGGCGTTAGGCCTGCCGCGGACAGCTGCGAAATGCTGTAGTTGGTTTTGAAGCCGTTTTCCAGCCCCGGCGCCTGACCGTTCGCCTGTACCGCCACCTGGCCGCCCGGCACCCAGCCGTGCGCTTTGAAGTAGTTCGCCACGCT
Source organism: Enterobacter sp. fkY84-1 (assembly GCF_052974705.1). Lineage (NCBI taxonomy): Bacteria > Pseudomonadati > Pseudomonadota > Gammaproteobacteria > Enterobacterales > Enterobacteriaceae > Enterobacter > Enterobacter sp. fkY84-1. Next base: position 3,703,579 of record NZ_CP169393.1, read on the forward strand.
GCCGATGGCATCCACCGGATCCCACAGGTTGATATGGCCATCTCCGTTAAAGTCGACGGCATACTGTTTATAGGACGACGGCATAAACTGGCCGTAGCCCATCGCGCCGGCAAACGACCCTTTCAGATCGAGCGGATCGTCCTGTTCGTTGCGCGCCATCAGCAGGAAGGTTTCCAGCTCGGAAGAGAAATACTCCGCGCGGCGCGGGTAGTTAAAGGAGAGCGTCGCCAGCGCATCCAGAATGCGGGTTTTGCCCATCACGCGGCCCCAGCGGGTTTCCACGCCGATAATTCCGACGATAATTTCAGGCGGCACGCCGTACACCTGCCACGCACGGTTAAGCGCATCTTCATACTGATTCCAGAACGCCACGCCGTTTTGCACGTTGTCCGGGGTAATGAACTGTTTGCGATAGCGCAGCCACGCCCCGTTTGGCCCGCTCGGCACCTGGGCCGTCGGCGCCTGTCTGTCCATCAGGCGCAGCACGTAGTCCAGACGCTTGGCCTGAGACAAAATTTCGTGCAGCTGCTGTCTGTCAAAGCCGTGCTTAGTCACCATTTTATCGATGAACTGCTCGGCCGCCGGGTTATTCGCGAAGTCGCCGCCCATCTGCATCATATTGTGCTGCGGTTCCAGCAGGAATCCTCCGGAAGGCGCGCCCGCCGTTTGCTGAACGGCTTCGGTCTTAGGTTTGCTACTACAGGCAGACAGCAGAATAAGCGCAGGCAACAGCGCTGCATAACGACGCTTGAACATGAGACATCCATTTAACGGGTTCGATAAGAACCCAGTATGGTAAAGCATCCGCAACACCTCAAGGAAGCGGTACGCACCTCCCCAACGCAAATCCATGCTTTTTTCCCCCGAAAATCATTCACCACGTCAATTATCTTTCAAAATAATCCATTTTTCTTTCATTGTGAGATCTAACTAACACTTTAAAACCTTTCAAAGTGATTATTATTAGCCACAGATAGACAAAAACAAACGCCCTACAGGAGAGAAGAATGATAGAAACCATCACCCACGGCGCCGAGTGGTTCATCGGGCTGTTTCAGAAAGGCGGGGAAGTGTTCACCGGCATGGTGACCGGGATCCTGCCCCTGCTGATCAGCCTGCTGGTGATCATGAACGCGCTGATTAACTTTATCGGCCAGCAGCGCATTGAGCGCTTCGCCCAGCGCTGCGCCGGAAACCCGCTGTCCCGCTACCTGGTTTTACCCTTCATCGGCACCTTCGTGTTCTGCAACCCGATGACCTTAAGCCTCGGCCGCTTTATGCCAGAGAAGTACAAGCCGAGCTATTATGCCGCCGCCTCCTACAGCTGCCATTCCATGAACGGCCTGTTCCCGCACATCAACCCCGGCGAACTGTTTGTCTATCTCGGGATCGCCAGCGGCCTGACCACGCTTGGCCTGCCGCTCGGCCCGCTGGCGGTGAGCTACCTGCTGGTCGGTCTGGTGACCAACTTCTTCCGCGGCTGGGTGACTGACCTCACCACCGCCATTTTCGAGAAAAAAATGGGCATCCAGCTTGAACAGAAAGTCCATCTTTCAGGAGCCACAGCATGAACCGGATCCGCATTGAGAAAGGCACGGGCGGCTGGGGCGGCCCGCTGGAGTTCGACGCCACCGAAGGCAAAAAGATTGTGTACATCACCGCGGGCACGCGCCCGGCGATCGTCGACACGTTGCGCGATCTGACCGGCTGGGAAGCGGTCGACGGCTTCAAGGAAGGCGAACCGCCGGAAGCGGAAATCGGCGTGGCGGTGATCGACTGCGGCGGCACGCTGCGCTGCGGCATCTATCCGAAGCGCCGCATTCCGACGGTAAATATTCACTCCACCGGGAAATCCGGCCCGCTGGCGCAGTACATCGTTGAAGATATTTATGTGTCAGGCGTGAAGGAAGACAACATCACCCTGGTGAAGGGCACATCCGCGCCGCAAAAAGCGGCCCCGCGCGAGTACGACACCAGTAAGAAAATCACCGAGCAGAGCGATGGCCTGCTGGCGAAGGTCGGGATGGGGATGGGGTCCGCCGTGGCGGTGCTGTTCCAGTCCGGGCGCGACACCATCGACACGGTGCTGAAGACCATCCTGCCGTTTATGGCATTCGTCTCGGCGCTGATCGGCATCATCATGGCCTCCGGCCTGGGCGACTGGATTGCCCACGGCCTCGCCCCGCTCGCCAGCCACCCGCTTGGGCTGGTGACGCTGGCGCTGATCTGCTCCTTCCCGCTGCTGTCGCCGTTCCTCGGCCCGGGCGCGGTGATTGCTCAGGTCATCGGCGTGCTGATTGGCGTGCAGATTGGTCTGGGGAATATTCCTCCGCACCTCGCCCTGCCCGCCCTGTTTGCCATTAACGCCCAGGCAGCGTGCGACTTTATCCCCGTGGGGCTGTCGCTGGCGGAAGCACGCCAGGACACCGTGCGCGTGGGCGTGCCGTCCGTGCTGGTCAGCCGCTTCCTGACGGGCGCGCCGACGGTGCTGATTGCCTGGTTTGTCTCCGGCTTTATTTATCAATAAGAGGTTCCTGCCATGACCGTGATTTACCAGACCACCATTACCCGCATCGGCCAGAGCGCGGCGGATGCGCTGAGCGACCAGATGCTGATCACCTTTCGCGAAGGGGCGCCTGCGGATATCGAAGAGTTTTGCTTCATCCACTGCCACGGCGAGCTGAACGGTGAGCTGAAGGCCGGGAGCCAGCTGGAGCTGGGCGAGGCGCGCTATGCCGTGACCGCCGTCGGCGACGTCGCTGAACAAAACCTGCGCGAGCTGGGCCACATCACCCTGCGTTTCGACGGCCAGCCGCAGGCGGAATATCCCGGCACGGTTCACGTAGCGGGCCCGGTTCCGCAGGCCGTTACCCCAGGCTGCACGTTAAAATTTGTTGCGTAATTAAGGAGATAGACATGAGTCAGGTTGCCGTTGTCATTGGTGGGGGACAAACCTTAGGCGAGTTCCTCTGCCGTGGGCTTGCCGCTGAGGGTTACCGCGTGGCGGTAGTGGATATTCAGAGTGAAAAGGCCGCCCGCGTGGCGGACACCATCAACACCGAGTTTGGTGAAGGAATGGCGTACGGGTTTGGCGCCGACGCCACCAGCGAGCAGAGCGTGATGGCGCTCGCGCGCGGCGTGGACGACATTTTTGGGCGTACCGACCTGCTGGTTTACAGCGCCGGCATTGCGAAAGCGGCCTTTATCAGCGACTTCGAGCTGGGGGATTTTGACCGCTCGCTGCAGGTCAATCTGGTGGGCTATTTCCTCTGCGCCCGCGAGTTTTCCCGTCTGATGATCCGCGACGGCATTCAGGGGCGCATCATTCAGATCAACTCAAAATCGGGGAAAGTGGGCAGCAAGCACAACTCCGGCTACAGCGCGGCGAAGTTTGGCGGCGTGGGGCTGACGCAGTCTCTGGCGCTGGATCTGGCCGAATACGGCATTACCGTCCACTCGCTGATGCTGGGCAATCTGCTGAAATCGCCGATGTTCCAGTCCCTGCTGCCGCAGTACGCCACCAAGCTCGGTATTAAAGCGGAAGAAGTGGAGCAGTACTACATCGATAAAGTGCCGCTCAAGCGCGGGTGCGACTATCAGGACGTGCTGAACATGCTGCTGTTTTACGCTAGCCCGAAAGCCTCGTACTGCACCGGACAGTCGATTAACGTCACCGGTGGGCAGGTGATGTTCTGAGTTCATTCCCCGGTGGCGCTGCGCTTACCGGGGCAACAATCCTCGTAGGCCGGGTAAGGCGCAGCCGCCACCCGGCAATTAAGGAGCCGATATGGTCACCGCACTCATTACCGTCGCCGCCCTCGCCTGGATCTGCCAGATGGCGTTTGGCGGCTGGCAAATCCATCGGTTTAACCGCGCGTTTGACGCCCTGTGCCAGAAAGGCCGCGTGGGCGTCGGGCGTTCCGGTGGACGTTTCAAGCCGCGGGTCGTCGTGGCTGTTGCGCTGGATGAAAACAACAAGGTCTGCGATTCCCTCATCATGCGCGGCATGACCGTCTTTGCCCGTCCGGTGAAAATCCAGGCAATCAACGGCATTTCGCTGCAGGAATTGCAGCCCGATGTGATCTTTCCCCATGATCCACTTTGTCAGAATGCACTATCATTAGCGCTTAATCTGAAACATGGATAATTTCGTTGTGAAAGATATAGACTTGCGAAATTATCATTTCGCAACCTAAGGAACGAAGCGCCTATGAAACCTCGTCAGCGGCAGGCGGCCATTCTTGAGCATCTGCAAAAACAGGGAAAATGCTCGGTGGAGGATCTGGCCCACTACTTTGACACCACCGGCACGACGATACGCAAGGACCTAGTGTTGCTCGAAAACTCTGGCGCCGTCATTCGAACCTACGGCGGCGTGGTGCTCAATAAAGACGAAGCGGACCCGCCTATCGACCACAAAACGCTGATCAACACCCACCAGAAAGCGCTGATTGCCGAAGCCGCCGTAAAATTTATCCACGATGGAGACTCCATCATTCTGGATGCCGGCAGTACTGTCCTGCAGATGATCCCCCTGCTCAGCCGCTTTAACAACATCACGGTGATGACCAACAGCCTGCACATCGTCAACGCCCTGTCGGAGAACGACAGCGAGCAGACCATCCTGATGCCCGGCGGCACCTTCCGTAAAAAATCCGCGTCGTTCCACGGGCAGCTGGCGGAGAACGCCTTCGACCACTTCAGCTTCGATAAACTGTTTATGGGTACCGACGGCATCGACCTGAACGCGGGCGTCACGACGTTTAACGAGGTGTTCAGCGTCAGTAAAGCCATGTGCAACGCCGCGCGGGAAGTGATTCTGATGGCGGACTCGTCGAAGTTTGGCCGTAAAAGCCCCAACATTGTCTGTAGCCTGGAGAGCGTCGACAAGCTGATTACCGACGCGGGTATCGATCCGGCGTTCAAAAAAGCGCTGGAAGAGAAAGGCATCGACGTGATCGTAACCGGAGAGAGAGATGAGTGATTTTCTGTTAGAAACGGGCCGCCAGACGCTAATGCTGGAGCTGCAGGAAGCCAGCCGCCTGCCGGAACGTCTGGGCGAGGATTTTGTCCGCGCGGCCAACACCATTATCCACTGCGAAGGCAAAGTGATCGTGGCGGGCATCGGTAAATCCGGCCACATCGGCAAAAAGATTGCCGCGACGCTGGCCAGCACCGGCACCCCGGCGTTCTTCGTGCACCCTGCCGAAGCGCTGCACGGCGATCTGGGAATGATTGAAAGCCGCGACGTGATGCTGTTTATCTCCTACTCCGGTTCGGCGAAAGAGCTGGACCTGATTATTCCACGTCTGCAGGAAAAATCGGTCGCCCTGCTGGCGATGACCGGGAAATCCCGCTCGCCCCTGGCGCTGGCCGCCAAAGCGACGCTGGATATTTCCGTTGAGCGTGAAGCCTGTCCGATGCACCTCGCCCCCACCTCCAGCACCGTGAATACCCTGATGATGGGCGACGCGCTGGCGATGGCGGTAATGCAGGCGCGCGGGTTTAACGAAGAAGATTTCGCCCGCTCGCATCCGGCGGGGGCGCTCGGGGCGCGCCTGCTCAACAAGGTCCACCACCTGATGCGCACAGAAGATGCGATTCCACAGGTCAAGCTCAATACCAGCGTCATGGACGCGATGCTGGAGCTGAGCCGTACCGGTCTGGGGCTGGTGGCGGTGTGCGATGACGACGGATACGTCAAAGGCGTGTTCACCGACGGCGACCTGCGCCGCTGGCTGGTGGGCGGCGGTAAGCTGGAAACAGACGTGTCGGACGCCATGACCCAGGGCGGGCTGACGCTGAACGCCGAGAGCCGCGCCATTGAAGCCAAAGAGGTGCTGATGAAGCGCAAAATCACCGCCGCACCGGTGGTGGATGACGCCGGCAGGCTGTGCGGCGCCATCAACCTGCAGGATTTCTATCAGGCCGGGATTATCTAACCCTTCAGCCCGAGACGCTTCGCCAGCCGGTGCAGGTTGGCGACGTCCATCTCCAGCGCCCGGGCGCACGCCGCCCAGTTGCGGTTGTTCTGCTCCAGCGCGCGGGTAATCATCTGACGCTGAAACGCCTCTGTCGCGTCACGCAGATTTTCATTCGCTCTCTCTGGTACAGCCTGCGCAATAGACGCAATTTCATCATGCTGCGCAAAATGCCGGGCATGTATAACCACTTCATCACCCGAACGCGTCGCTCGCGCCAGCACCACCGCGCGGTGAATCGCGTGTTCCAGCTCGCGCACGTTGCCCGGCCAGCCGTAGCTCAGCAGATGCGATCTCGCCCCCGGGCTTAACACCACGCGGGAAAGCCCCATCCTGAGACGGCACTGCTCGCAGAAATAACCCGCCAGCAGCACCACGTCGTCCCCGCGCTCGCGCAGCGGCGGCACGGTAAGCGGAAACACGCTCAGGCGGTGGAACAGGTCGGCGCGGAACTGCCCGGCCAGCACCGCTTCACGCAGGTCGCGGTTCGTCGCCGCCAGCACGCGAACGTCCACTCTGTGACTGCGGTCATCCCCCACGCGCTGGATATCGCCGTACTGTAATACGCGCAGAAGTTTGGCCTGGAGCGACAGAGAGAGCTCACCTATTTCATCCAGAAACAGCGTGCCGTTATCGGCCATTTCGAACTTGCCGCTGCGGTTGCTGATGGCGCCGGTAAACGCCCCTTTGACGTGGCCAAACAATTCGCTTTCCGCCACGCTTTCCGGCAGCGCGGCGCAGTTGAGGTACACCAGCGGACTGACCGCGCGCGGCGACGCTTCGTGAATCGACTTCGCCACCAGCTCCTTGCCGGTGCCGGTCTCCCCGAAGATCAGCACGTTCAAATCGGACGCGGCAACAATCTCAATCTCTTTTTTGAGCTGCGCCATGCCCGGCGAGAGGCCAATCATCTCCGTGTGCGTCACCTGCTCAAACGCCGCCGGGCTGCCGGGAGAAATATTCTGACTCTCCAGCTGTTCAATCAGCAGCGCATTGTTCAGCGCCCCGGCGGCCAGGGCGGCAATCAGGCGAAGCTCCTCATCGCTGAAGGTATCGAACTGGTCCGGCGACAGGCCGTCGAGGGTCAGCGCCCCAATCAGATTCTGCCCTGCAAACAGCGGCAAGCCAATACAGGCGTGCACCTTCAGGCTCTCCTGGCCTGGAATCAGCCCGTCGTACGGGTCGGGCAGATCGCTGTCCGCCGGGAAACGCACCACGTCACCCGCGCGGGCGATAGTTTCCAGACGCGGATGGCCTTCAAGGGTAAAGCGCCGCCCGAGCACGTCCTTCGCCAGGCCGTCGATGGCCAGGGGAATAAACTGCCGCCCCTCGTAACGCAGCAGCGCCGAGGCGTCGCACGCCAGCACGTGGCGCAGCGTGGAGATCAGCCGCTGGAAGCGGTCCTGATGACCAATACCGGTTTGCAGTTCAATGGCGATTTTCGCCAGCACGTCTACGGAAAAGCTCATCTCTGCCTCGCTGTCATTTTGACAATGCATGTTGTCATAGTGACACTATTTTTAATAGTCATAATGACTACCCATTTCGGATCGTCAAAGCATTAACCTATAAAAATCAATAGATTAAAAGTTGGCACGCGGCTTGATATAAGCAAACCATCCTATTTGAAAACGCGATATTACGCTGAGGTTTGCTATGTCTATTCTGGTTAAAAATAACATTCATTGGGTTGGTCAACGTGACTGGGAAGTGCGCGATTTCCACGGGACGGAATATAAAACGCTGCGCGGCAGCAGCTACAACAGCTATCTCATTCGTGAAGGTAAAAATGTGCTGATCGATACCGTCGATCACAAGTTCAGCCGCGAGTTCGTGCAGAACCTGCGCAGCGAAATCGATCTGAACGCCATCGACTATATCATCATCAACCACGCGGAGGAGGATCACGCCGGGGCCCTGACCGAGCTGATGTCGTATATTCCGGACACTCCGATCTACTGCACCACCAACGCCATCGACTCGATCAACGGCCACCACCACCATCCGGAGTGGAACTTCCACACCGTGAAAACGGGCGACGCGCTGGATATCGGCAACGGCAAGCAGCTGATCTTCGTGGAAACGCCGATGCTGCACTGGCCGGACAGCATGATGACCTACATGACCGGCGACGCGGTGCTGTTCAGCAACGACGCCTTTGGCCAGCACTACTGCGATGAACGTCTGTTCAACGACGAGGTGGATCAGACCGAGCTGTTCGAACAGTGCCAGCGCTACTACGCCAACATCCTCACCCCGTTCAGCCGTCTGGTCACGCCTAAAATCACCGAGATCCTCGGCTTTAACCTGCCGGTGGAGATGATTGCCACCTCCCACGGCGTGGTGTGGCGTGAAAACCCCACCCAGATCGTGGAGCTGTACCTGAAGTGGGCGGCGGATTATCAGGAAGATCGCATCACGATCTTCTACGACACCATGTCCAACAACACCCGCATGATGGCGGACGCCATTGCCCAGGGCATCAACGAAGTGGATCCGAACGTGGCGGTGAAAATCTTCAACGTGGCGCGCAGCGATAAAAACGAGATCCTCACCAACGTCTTCCGCTCCAAGGGCGTGCTGGTAGGCACCTCCACCATGAACAACGTGATGATGCCGAAGATTGCCGGCCTGGTCGAAGAGATGACCGGCCTGCGTTTTCGCAACAAGCGCGCCAGCGCCTTTGGCTCCCACGGCTGGAGCGGCGGCGCGGTCGACCGCCTTTCCACCCGTTTACAGGATGCAGGGTTTGAGATGTCGATGAGCCTGAAGGCGAAATGGCGTCCTGATCTTGACGCGCTGGAAATCTGCCGCCAGCACGGTCGCGACATTGCCCGTCAGTGGGCGCTCGCACCGCTGCCGGAAACCGCCCCCGCCGCGGCGGTTGCGCCGGAAGCCGTAGCTGAAGCCGCCGCTGCCGACCTCGGTCCTTGCATGCAGTGCAGCGTGTGCCAGTGGATTTACGATCCGGAACGGGGCGAGCCGCTGCAGGATGTCGCTCCGGGCACGCCGTGGAGCGAGGTGCCGGACACCTTCCTCTGCCCGGAATGTTCCCTCGGGAAAGACGTCTTTGATGAACTGGCAACGGAGGCAAAATGAGCCACGGTATCGTCATTATCGGCTCGGGCTTTGCCGCCCGCCAGCTGGTGAAAAATATCCGCAAGCAGGACGCTAACGTGCCGCTGACGCTGATCGCCGCCGACAGCATGGACGAGTACAACAAGCCTGATTTAAGCCACGTCATTAGCCAGAACCAGCGCGCCGACGATCTCACCCGCCAGACGGCGGGGGCGTTCGCAGAACAGTTTAACCTGCGTCTGTTTCCGTACACCTGGGTCACCGATATCGACGCCAACGCCCGTCTGGTGAAAGCGAAAGATAAAACCTGGCAGTACGACAAGCTGGTGCTGGCCACGGGTGCCTCTACGTTTGTGCCGCCGGTTGAGGGCCGCGAGCTGATGGTCACGCTCAACAGCCAGCAGGCGTATCAGGCCAGCGAAACGGAGCTTCGCGACGCCACGCGGGTGATGATTGTCGGCGGCGGGCTGATCGGTACCGAGCTGGCGATGGACTTCTGCCGGGCGGGAAAATCCGTGACCCTGGTCGACCACGCGGCGAGCATTCTGTCAGCGCTGATGCCCGCGGAAGTGAGCAGTCGCTTACAGCATCGTCTGACCGACATGGGCGTCCATCTGCTGCTGAAATCGCAGCTGCAGAGCCTGAGCAAAACCGGCAGCGGCCTACGTGCAACGCTCGACCGCAGCCGCAGCGTGGAGGTGGATGTGGTGATTGCGGCGACAGGGCTGCGCCCGGAAACGGCGCTGGCGCATCGCGCAGGGGCCGAAATCAACCGCGGCGTGAAGGTTAACAGCTACCTGCAAACCACGCAGCCGGACATGTATGCCCTGGGCGACTGCGCGGAAATTAACGGCCAGGTGCTGCCGTTCCTGCAGCCGATTCAGTTAAGCGCCATGTGCCTGGCGAAAAACCTGCTCGGGGGCAACGCTCCGGTGAAATTACCCGCCATGCTGGTCAAAGTGAAAACGCCGGAATTACCGCTGCATCTCGCAGGCGAAACGCAGCGTCAGGATCTGGACTGGCAGATTGCCCTTTCGCCGCAGGGCATGGTGGCGCGCGGCACCGATACCGACGGTCAGATGCGCGCCTTTGTCGTCAGTGAGGACAGGATGAAGGAGGCCTTCGCCCTGCTGAAATCGCTCCCTGCTTAACCCTCCTGTTGCCGGGTGGCGCTCCGCTTACCCGGCCTACATGCAGACCCGTAAAAGCGTAGCGCCACCGGACTGGGTCGTTCAGGAACGTACCACCAGCGCGTCGTAGCCGCGCCAGCGGTAATTCGCCATGGAGATCAGCCAGCAGGCGACAAACAGACCCACGACGACAAACCCGGCGTTACCCAGATTGTCGTTTACCGCGCCAATCAGATCCCAGAGGCCGCCGCTGAGGGCAAATTTATCCATCAGCAGACCCAGCGCTTCCAGCCCGCCGATAAACAGCGCCACCACCACGGAGGTGCCGGTGATGGTCATGTTGTAGTAAAGCTTGCGCTGCGGTTTGTTAAACGCCCAGCCGTAGGCACCCACCATCAGCAGGTTGTCGAGGGTATCCACCAGCGCCATGCCGCTGGCGAAGAGTGCCGGGAAGATCATGATTGACCACACCGACATTCCGCTGGACGCGCTGGCGGCAGAGATCCCCAGCACGCCGATCTCGGTGGCCGTATCAAAGCCGAGACCAAACAGGAAACCGACCAGGTACATCTGCCAGCTTTTATTGACGAGGCGGAAGGTCTTGCCAAACAGCCAGTTCATCACCCCGCCCTGAGCAGGTAGCGTGATGTCGTCCTGCACCGGCCTGCCGCGTTTTAGCGCCTGAAAATTGCGCCAGACGCCGCGCAGGATCACCATATTCACCAGCGCCATCGCCAGCAGGAAGGTCGCGGAAACGGCGGTGCCAATCAGGCTGCCGGTTTCGTGGAACCACGCCATGTTCTTCTGAAACGCCGTGGCGGTAGCGGCGATGGCAATGGAGGCCAGCACCACGATGGTGGAGTGGCCCAGCGAGAACCACGCCCCCACGCCGGACGGGCGTTTGCCCTGCTGCATCATCTTACGCGTCACGGTATCAATGGCGGCAATGTGGTCAGCGTCCACCGCATGACGCAGTCCGTAGCACCACGCCAGCAGGCTTGCCGCCATCAGCGCCGTGCTGCCGCTAAAGGTGTGCCATGCCCATCCCCAGGCCAGCAGGTTTGCCATTACCAGAGCCAGCAGCAGAAGCGCGGCGCGAGGTTCATTGCGTAACAGTCGTAACATTTTAAGTCCTTTGTAAACATGACCGGGCTGCGGCGACCACCGCCTGCCCGAAGGAGATCGCTCCGTCACCTGCGGGCAGGCGCGAAGGAAAAAGAAGCGTAAAATCAGAAAGATAATGACGCAGACGCGCGCGCAGCAGACGGTTGTGCAATACCCCGCCGCTGAGGCAGATTGTCGACAGCGACAGGCGCCGGGCGTGAAACGCGGCGAGCTCCGCCAGCCCTTTTGCCAGCGCGTCGTGAAACGCCCAGGCGCGCGCGCAGGGCTCCGCCTGCCAGCTCAGCCACTGCTGCCAGAAAAGCGCGAGGTTATCCACTATCAGCGTCACCGGATGGTCGACACCCGCGCACTGCGATGCCAGGGCTTCCAGCCGGCAGGCGGCCTCTCCTTCCCAGGATTGGGTTTCGATACCCAGCGCGCAGGCGACTGCATCAAACAGGCGACCGCAGGACGAGGCCCGCGGCGCGTTGAGGCCACGCTGGATCGCCGTCGCCAGCAGCGGCCAGTTCTGGCGCTGTACCGCGTGGGTTTCCGGGTACTGCTGCCAGTCAGGCACAAACGCCAGCGAGTGGGCGAGCAGATTGCGCCACGGCTGCCGCGCCGCCAGATCGCCGCCCGGCAGCGCAACGGCAGGCAGGCCACCCAGATGCGCGTATTCGAGATAGCTGACCCGCAGACACTCTCCGCCCCACAGCGCGCCGTTTTCCCCCATGCCGATCCCGTCCAGCGTCAGGGCGATAACGTCTCCGCCCTCGCGCGGCCAGCCGTTTTCGGCCAGGCACGCCGCCGCGTGAGCGTGATGGTGGTGTACCTCTTCAAGGGGCAACGCCTGCGCCTGCGCCCACTGGCGAGCGCGGTATCCCGGATGGGCATCGCACACCACGCGCGTCGGCTGAAAGGCGTAAATGTCCTGCATCACCGACAGCGCGGAACGCCACTGCGCTTCCACACCCTCGTCACCGAGATCGCCAAAATGCTGGCTCAGCACCGCCTGGTTCCCACGCACCAGGCAGAAGGTGTTTTTCATCTCCGCCCCGGTGCACAGCATGGCGGGGATATTGTCGAACCCGGCAGGCAGCGTGACGGCATCGGGCACAAAGCCGCGCGCGCGACGCACCATCGCACCGTCCCGATCCATTACCGAATCGTCCATCCGCTGCAGGATATCGCGGTTATGCAGCAGGAAGCCGTCCGCGATGCCGCTGAGCTCATCCAGCGCCTGGCGGTTGGTGACGGCAGGCGGTCTGCCGCTGAGGTTGCCGGAGGTCATCACCAGCGGGCGCTGACAGTCCCTCATCAGAAGATGCTGCAGCGGGTTCGCAGGAAGCATGATGCCCACGGTATCCAGACCGGGCGCGATACCTTCCGGGAAGGCGGGCAGCCGGGCTTTTGGCGTGAGCACAATGGGTGCGGCGGGTGAGCGTAGCAGCGCCTGAACCGTATCCGGCAGGTCATCCGCATGCGGGATCATTACCGCCAGCGGCTTCGACGGGCGCTGCTTGCGTGACCGAAGCGTCGCGACCGCCTGCGGGTTACGCGCATCGCAGACGAGGTGAAAGCCGCCCAGCCCTTTAACCGCGACAATACCGCCGCTTTTCAGCATCGCTACCGCCGCGCGCAGCGCAGCCTCGCTGTCAGCGGTCATGTCGCCCGCACGCCACGCCAGCGCGGGTCCGCAGTCCGGGCAGGCGACCGGCTGGGCGTGAAAACGGCGGTCGGCAGGATTGCGGTACTCGGCTTCACACGGCTCGCAGAGCGGGTACGGCGCCATTGCCGTGGCCGGACGGTCATAGGGCATCGCGCGGATAATGGTAAACCGCGGCCCGCAGTGGGTGCAGTTGATAAACGGATAGCGATAGCGGCGTTCGCGTGGGTCGCCCATCTCAGCCAGACACGCCGGACAGGTCGCGGCATCGGGGACAATCTGGGTGTCCATCGTCCCGGCCCCGCTGTGGCGGATGGTAAAGTCCTCCGGCACGTGCGCCCAGGTAAACGGCTGCGTTTCCACGCGATCAATGCGTGCCAGCGGCGGGCAGTCCTGATGCAGCCTCGCGGTAAAGGCCCCCCCATTACCCGCGAGGCGCACCAGCACGCCCTCTCCGTCATTGCAGACGTCACCGGTCAGCTGAAGCGCCTGCGCCAGCTGCCAGACGAAGGGACGAAACCCCACGCCCTGCACCTTGCCGCGCACCCGCAGCTGAACGCCGTTGCTGCTCATACGGTTCAGAACAGCAGTGATGACGAGGTGTCGAACGCCGCGCGACGGCGCTTTTCGGCGCTCATCTGCTCAAGCTTGTCGCGATCCACGCATACCAGCGCGTGCGTCGGGCAGGCTTCCATACAGGCCGGGCCGGCCTCACGGTGGTAACACAGGTCGCACTTGTTGGCTTCGGCTTTCTCCGCCCGCACGCTCAGCCCCATGCCGCTGTTGCGCACCACCGGACGGACCACCACCTCCATCGCGCCATACGGGCAGGCAACCACGCAGGTTTTGCAGCCAATGCAGCGCTCCTGCATCACGTGCACAAAGCCTTTCTCGCGTTTAATCGCCCCGTTCGGGCAGACGTTCGCGCACGGAGCGTCTTCGCACTGGCGACAGATGGCGGCGGTGGAGATATTCACGCCTTTGATGACGTGGATGCGCGGCAGGAAGGTGTCAGGGGTGAGGGACGCACAGTTCTGCTCCGCCTGATGGGAAACCACGCACGCCACTTCACAGGTACGGCAACCAATACACTTACTGGCATCGGCCATAATAAAACGGTTCATCTGCTTCTCCAGCATTACAGTTATGCGCGGAGATATTCATAAACCGTGCCAATAATTAACACATTGATTTTATGGGAATTTTAAAATCACAGCGGCGCTGTCATCGTCACTTATGACGATGACAGCTGTCGACATCAGCGGTGTGGGCCGTCAATAACCGAGTCGCGCAGGACAAGCTCGCCGGAGAAGGTTTGCTGATATTTAAACTCGCCGCCGTCGAGCATGAAGATCAGGCGGCTGATGGTCTCCTGAATCATCTCCGTTACCGGAATGCGTACGCTGGAGAGCGACGGCACGATGTAGGGCGCGATGGCCACATCGTCGAAACCGATCACCGACACCGCGTCCGGCGTGGCCACGCCGCTGTCGTGCAGCTGCTTCAGGGCACCGATGGCCATATCGTCATTGCTCGCCACCAGCGCCGTAAAGCGCTCACCGCGCGCAAGCAGGTCGGACACCGCCGCCGCGCCGCTGGCGGGGTTCCACTTCCCCTGCGCGATCAGACCCTCGCGCAGCGGAATACCGTGCTGCGCCAGCGCATCCTTGTAGCCGGAGAGACGCTCGACCCCGGTGGGGGAATCCATCGAGCCGGTGATAAAGGCGATCTCCCGATGCCCTTTCGCAATTAGCTGTGACACCGCGTCCTGGCTGGAGGCTTTATGATCGGACCAGACGCTGTGGCTGCTGTTTTTCCGCAGGCGGCGGTTGAGCACCATAATGGGCTGCTCGCACTTCTCGACGATCGCATCCATCTCATCCACGCTCAGAAAACGCGGATAGATGATCACCGCGTCGCAGCGCATATCCAGCAGATACTGGATCGCCTCGCGCTCCTCATCGGCGCTGTGCTTGCCGTCCGCGAGGATCAGCTGCCGCCCTTTTTCTTCCGTCATCCGCGCGGCGTGAAACAGCAGTTCGCTAAAGTAGACGCCGTGATAAAGGGTGTTCGTCACCACCAGGCCCAGCGTCTGGGTGCGTTTGGTCGCCAGGTTGCGCGCCAGCAAATTTGGGCGATAGCCGCTCTCTTCAATGGCCTGAAACACCCGGTCTTTGGTCTCCTGGCTGACGTAGCCATTACCCGACAGCACCCGGGACACCGTCGCTTTCGAAACGCCTGCCCGCTTCGCCACTTCCAGCATCGTGGTCATGTTTTTTTTCCATCCGAAACTCATGCGGGCAGTGTACTGCACTGCAGAAAAATTGTCGCAGCGGCGACATCACGCTTTCGGCACCTCATTGCGACATTCATCACGAAACGAAAAAATGGTCAAAAAGCGATCTTGTTTCATTCATAAAAACTCATGATGATTATGTGGAACCGGTTTCCTACATTTCACACAACGATAACAGGATCACATCCGATGGCCAAAAATTACGCTGCGCTGGCGAACGACGTTATCAGCGCGCTGGGCGGCAAAGAGAACATCGTCGCCGTCACCCACTGCATGACGCGACTGCGTTTCGTTCTGAAAGACGAAACCCTCACCGACGCCGCGCGCCTGAAAAGCATCAGCGGCGTGCTCGGCGTGGTGCGTAACGACAACCAGTGCCAGGTGATTATTGGCAATACCGTCTCTCAGGCGTACCGCGAGGTGGTAAGCCTGCTGCCCGCTGACCTGCAGCCCGCGGTGCCGGAAGGCCCGCAAAAGCTGACGTTACGCCGCATTGGCGCCGGGATCCTCGACGCGCTGATCGGCACCATGTCCCCGCTGATCCCGGCGATCATCGGCGGCTCGATGGTCAAGCTGCTGGCGATGATCCTCGAGATGACCGGCGTGCTGCCCAAAGGCGCACCGACGCTCACCATTTTGACCGTCATCGGCGACGGCGCGTTCTTCTTCCTGCCGCTGATGGTGGCGGCCTCGGCGGCGGTGAAATTCAAAACCAACATGTCGCTGGCGATAGCCATTGCGGGCGTGCTGGTGCACCCGAGCTTTATCGAGCTGATGGCGAAAGCCGCGCAGGGCGAGCACGTTGAGTTCGCCTTTATCCCGGTGACGGCGGTGAAATACACCTACACCGTCATCCCCGCGCTGGTGATGACCTGGTGCCTGTCGTACATCGAACGCTGGGTGGATCGCATCACCCCGGCGGTGACGAAAAACTTCCTCAAGCCGATGCTGATCGTGCTGATTGCCGCCCCGCTCGCCATCGTGCTGATTGGCCCGCTGGGGATCTGGATCGGTAGCGCCATCTCCGCGCTGGTCTACACCATTCACGGCTACCTGGGCTGGCTCTCCGTGGCGATCATGGGCGCATTGTGGCCGCTGCTGGTGATGACCGGGATGCACCGCGTCTTTACGCCGACCATCATTCAGACCATTGCCGAAACGGGCAAGGAAGGGATGGTGATGCCGTCGGAAATTGGCGCCAACCTGTCGCTCGGCGGTTCGTCGCTGGCGGTGGCGTGGAAAACGAAAAACCCGGAGCTGCGCCAGACGGCGCTGGCGGCGGCGGCCTCCGCCATCATGGCGGGGATCTCTGAACCGGCCCTGTACGGCGTCGCGATCCGTCTGAAACGCCCGCTGATTGCCAGCCTGATCAGCGGCTTTATCTGCGGCGCGGTGGCGGGCATAGCCGGTCTTGCCAGCCATTCGATGGCGGCACCGGGGCTGTTCACCAGCGTGCAGTTCTTCGACCCGGCCAACCCGATGACCATCGTCTGGGTGTTTGGCGTGATGGGTCTGGCAGTGGTGCTGTCGTTTATTCTGACCCTGATACTGGGCTTTGAGGATATTCCGGTCGAAGACGAGGCTGAAAAAGCGCGCGCCCTGCAGACCGCACCGGTACAGAACAACGCAGCAAAAGCATAAATTGAAAGCGAGGTAAGAATGTCTGTTTTTCCACAAGGATTTTTATGGGGCGGCGCGCTTGCCGCCAACCAGAGCGAAGGGGCTTACCGTGAAGGCGGCAAAGGGCTGACGACGGTCGATATGATCCCCCACGGCGCGAATCGCCTGGCAGTGAAGCTCGGTAAGGAAAAGCGTTTCTCGCTGCGTGACGACGAGTTCTACCCGAGCCACGAGGCGATTGATTTTTACCATCGCTATAAAGAGGACATCGCCCTGATGGCGGAGATGGGCTTTACGGTGTTCCGCACCTCGATCGCCTGGAGCCGCCTCTATCCGAACGGCGACGAGCCGCTGCCGAACAAAGAAGGCATTGCCTTTTACCGCGCGGTGTTCGAGGAGTGCAAAAAGTACAACATCGAGCCGCTGGTGACCCTCTGCCACTTTGACGTGCCGATGCACCTGGTGACGGAGTACGGCTCCTGGCGCAACCGCAAGATGGTCGATTTCTTCGCCCGCTACGCCCGCACCTGCTTCGAAGAATTTAACGGGCTGGTGAAATACTGGCTGACCTTCAACGAAATCAACATCATGCTGCACAGCCCGTTCTCCGGGGCGGGACTGGTGTTTGAGGAAGGCGAAAACGAAGACCAGGTGAAATACCAGGCCGCGCACCACGAGCTGGTGGCGAGCGCGCTGGCGACCAAAATTGCCCACGAGGTAAACCCGGAAAACCAGGTGGGCTGCATGCTGGCGGGCGGTAACTTCTACCCCTACTCCTGCAAGCCGGAAGACGTATGGATGGCGCTGGAGAAAGACCGCGAGAACCTGTTCTTTATCGACGTGCAGGCACGCGGAAGCTACCCGGCCTACTCTGCCCGCGTGTTCCGCGAGAAAGGCGTCGTGATTGTGAAAGATCCGGGCGATGACGAACTGCTGAAAAATACCGTCGACTTTGTGTCGTTTAGCTACTACGCCTCGCGCTGCGCCTCGGCGGACATGAACGCGGGCAACACCAGCGCGGCGAACATCGTGAAGTCCCTGCGCAACCCGCACATCCAGGTGAGCGAATGGGGCTGGGGTATCGACCCGCTCGGGCTGCGCATCACCATGAACATGATGTACGACCGCTACCAGAAGCCGCTGTTCCTGGTGGAAAACGGCCTGGGAGCGAAAGATGTCGTTGATGAAAACGGCGAGATCAACGACGACTACCGCATTAGCTACCTGCGCGAGCACATCCGCGCAATGGGCGATGCGATTGAGGACGGCGTGCCGCTGATGGGCTACACCACCTGGGGCTGCATTGACCTGGTCTCGGCCTCGACGGGGGAGATGAGCAAGCGTTACGGGTTTGTATACGTCGACCGCGACGACGCCGGGAACGGCACGCTGGAACGGAAACGCAAGAAATCGTTCGGATGGTATAAGAAGGTGATTGCGAGTAACGGGGCGGATCTCGAGTAGCCTTTTTTGCCGGGTGGCGGCTTCGCCTTACCGGGCCTACAAAACCGTAGGCCCGGTAAGCGTAGCGCCACCGGGCGCTGCTCAGAGCTGAGAAAACCCTCCGTTCCCAACCCATCCCGCTAGCCGTGAATACACCACGTCCACCGCCTCTTTCACCGGCGGCGTCATCGGGTAATAAAACCCGACAATGTCCGGCTGAATGCCCAAAAACAGCACCTCGCCCACGTCACCTTTGATCTGATCCACGAGGTAGTTCAGCGGCATATTGTGGGTGGTCATCATAAACATCTCGGCGATGTCGTCCGGGTCAATCAGACGGATCTCGCCGGGGTTGAGCCCCATATCGGTGGCATCGACGATTAACAGCCTGTCCGGGCGCAGCTCGCGAATGGCCACCACGTCGTTTTCCGGCGCGCTGCCGCCGTCAATCACCACCCAACTGCCCTGCGGGTTGGCGGCACACATCTCTGCGAGCAGCGGACCCGCGCCGTCGTCGCCCATCATGCTGTTGCCGACACACAGTAAAACGTCAGTCACGTAATCTCCTCACCATCAGGTAGATGGCGCTCTCCTGATGAATATCATGCAGCATGCCGAGCAGCGTTTTGCTCCACGCCTGCTGCTCCGGGGTTTGTCTGCCCAGCGCCGCGTCAAAGGCGTTGGCGAGCATGGCAATGTGGTTCGCATCGATCACGATCTCGCCGTACTTCGGCACGCCTTCCATTTTGCGCCGCGCCGTACTGCCCTCCTCCAGCGTGGCAATCCACGCCAGGTATTCCGGCCAGGGGCAGCTCAGCGCGGCCTCCAGGCAGTCAATCACCCCGAGGTGATGCCCAATCGCCAGGCTGTAATAGACCACCTGCTGCGCCGCATCCGGCGTGGCATCGTTCTCATCAATAAACTTACGGCTCAGCTGGCTGAACACCACCGTTTCACTCATCGGATACGCGCCTCATCGACGATGCTGTTCAGGTTCGCCACAATCTCATTGAGGCGCGGATCGTTTTCCGCCTCCAGCCAGCGTGCGACCTGGTGGTCACCCTGGCTCAGCAGGCGCAGATAGTCGTCGGCAATCTGGCGCCCGTAGCGGTACCCCGCCAGCCTGCGCGCCGTGCGGTCAACCTTCACCCGCAGCGGCTGCACCATGTCCGGGTGCAGAATGGCGGCCGGCTGGTTGTCGAGTTCGCCCGGCTCGCGGGCGTGGATTTTCTGCTCCAGCAGGCCGAGCGCCATCGCGAAGCCGTACAGCGTGGCGGCGGGCGTCGGCGGGCAGCCCGGGATGTAGACGTCCACCGGCACGATTTTGTCGGTGCCGCCCCAGACGCAGTAGAGGTCATGGAAGATGCCGCCGCTGTTGCCGCAGGCGCCGTACGAAATGCAAATTTTCGGGTCCGGCGCGGACTGCCAGGCGCGCAGCGCGGGCGAGCGCATGGCGCGGGTGACTGCCCCGGTGAACAGCAGGATGTCCGCATGACGCGGGGACGGCACCACCTTGATGCCGAAGCGCTCGGCGTCAAACAGCGGCGACAGCGTAGCAAAGATCTCAATCTCGCAGCCGTTGCAGCCGCCGCAGTCCACGCGGTAGACGTAGGCCGAGCGTTTGATTTTTTTCAGCAGCGACGCCTTCATGCTGGCGATGGATTCATCCACCGTCATCGGCACCGGAATGCCGTTTGCGTCGCGCGGGCCCAGTAGGTTTTCCATCAGCTGGCCTCTCTCATGTGGCGGGTGATATCAATGCGGTCGGACGGCAGCAGGCACTTCTGTCGCTTGCACGCCGGACAGGTTTCGAAGCTTTCGCGGTGGTATTCCGCGCGCGCGTCGCCGTTGTGCTGCAGCAGCGCGATGGCGTAATCGATCTCTTTTTGCACGGCGAACGGGCGCTGGCAGACCCGGCAGTGGCACAGGTCAAAGCGCGACTGCTGCAGGAAATCCTCTTTCTTCCACACCGCCAGCTCGTACTCCTGCGACAGGCGAATGGCGACCGTCGGGCAGACCTCCTCGCAGCGGCCGCAGAAGATGCAGCGTCCAAGGTTAAACTGCCAGGCCAGCTCGCCGGTTTTGAGATCCGTTTCCACCGTTAAGGCGTTCGACGGGCAGGCGTTGACGCAGGCCGCGCAGCCGATGCACTGCTGCGGGTTGTGCTCCGGCTTGCCGCGAAAGTTTTTGTCGACCGGCATCGGCTCCAGCGGATAGCGGCTGGTCTGCGTGCCGGTTTTGATCACTTTTTTGATAAAGGTAAACATGACGAATCCTTATTTCAGCGGCGAGTTCTTACGCTCGATGCTGTAGCGCTCAAGCTCTTTGTACGGCACCACCTGGCTTTTCTTCTTGCGCACGTCCACAACGGTCATGCGGTCGGTGCAGGAGTAGCACGGGTCGAGGCTGCCGATGATCAGCGGCGCGTCGGAGACCGTGTTGCCGCGCAGCATATAGCGCAGGGTTGGCCAGTTGGCGTAGGTCGCCGCACGGCAGCGCCAGCGGTAGAGCTTCTGGTTGTCGCCGGTCATGCTCCAGTGGATGTCGTCCCCGCGCGGCGCTTCGGCAAAGCCGAGGGCAAAGCGGTTTGGAATGTAGGTGAAGCCCTCCACCATCAGCGGGCCGCCCGGCAGGTTGTCCAGACCAAAGTCGATCATGTTCAGCGCGGTGAACACCTCGTTGATGCGCACCTTCAGGCGGGAAATGACGTCGCAGCCCTGCTCGCTGTGCACGGTCATCGGCAGCAGGCCGTAGCCGACGAACGGGTGATCGGCGCGGGTGTCGCGGGCGTGGCCGCTGGCGCGCACCATCGGGCCGACGTTGCTGAAGTCGCGGGCGATTTCCGGGTCAAGACGGCCGATGCCCACGGTGCGCTGCTCGATGTTGGGCGTGCTGAGCAGCATATCCACCAGCTCCTGCACGTCGCGGCGCATCTGCTGCGCCAGCTGGCGGGTCTGGATCATGTCGTTTTTCAGCAGGTCGCGGCGGATCCCGCCGATCAGGTTCAGGCCGTAGGTTTTGCGCGCCCCGGTGAGGATCTCCGCCATCTTCATCGACGCTTCGCGCACGCGGAAGAACTGCATAAACCCGGAGTCAAAGCCGACGAAGTGGCAGGCCAGGCCGAGGTTCAGCAGGTGCGAGTGCAGGCGCTCCACCTCCAGCAGGATGGCGCGGATCATCTGCGCGCGTTCCGGCACCACGATCCCCATGCCGTTCTCTACCGAGGTGGTGTAGGCGGTGCTGTGGGCGAAGCCGCAGATGCCGCACACGCGGTCAGAAAGAAACGTCACTTCGTTGTAGCCCATGCGGGTCTCCGCCAGCTTCTCCATGCCGCGGTGGACGTAGAACAGGCGGTAGTCGGCGTCGATAATGTTTTCGCCGTCAACGAACAGGCGGAAGTGGCCCGGTTCGTCAGAGGTGACGTGCAGCGGGCCGATCGGCACCACGTTATTCTTCTTGCTGCCCAGCTCGTTGATGAACTCGTAGGTTTCGCTGTCGGTAGTCGGCGCCGGGCGCTGGCGGTAGTCCATGCTGTCCTTACGCAGCGGATAGAGCTCGTCAGGCCAGTCGTCCGGCAGCACCAGACGGCGCTCGTCCGGCAGGCCAACCGGCACCAGGCCATACATATCGCGCACTTCGCGCTCACCCCAGACGGCGGCGGGCACGCGCGGCGTGACGGACGGGTATTCCGGTTTATTCGGGTCGACCTCGACGCGCACGGTGATCCAGCACTTCTCGCCCTGCTCCATCGACATCACGTAGTACACCGCGTAACTGCCGCACAGCTGGCGCTCGTCGTTACCGAACAGCACCGACAGCCAGCCGCCCTGCTGGTAGTAGAGAAACTCCACCACTTCCGGCAGATAGTTCACCTTAATGGTGACGGTGATCTGGTCTTTGGTTTGCCAGGACTCCTCCAGCACCACGCCCGGGAAAGCCTGATGCAACGCGGCGAGATACTGCTGACCTTTCTTTTCTTCAGACATAAATACTCTCTTTAATCACGCCACCAGCAAGGAGACGAACGCTAAAAATGCAAAACCAAACCCGGCCCAGGTGATGCGGGACGTTTCCACAAAACGCAGGCGCGCCATGCTGTTTTCGAACAGGCCAATCACCAGCACGCCGACCAGCAGCTTGAGGGCGGCAACCACGACGGCCAGCAGCAGACCGCCCGCGGAGAAGTGCGTCATCTGCCCCCACGGGAAGAAGACGCCGACAAACATCTGCAGCACCACCAGCTGTTTGAGGCTGATGCCCCACTTCAGCACCGCAAAGCCGTAGCCGCTATATTCGGTGAGCGGCCCTTCCTGCAGCTCCTGCTCGGCTTCGGCCAGATCGAACGGCAGCTTGCCCATCTCGATAAACGTGGCGAACGCGCAGGCGCACAGCGCCAGCACCAGCGGAAGGGAGCGGGCAACCGGCCAGTGGTAAACGGTGTCGGTGATAAAGCTGATGTGCGTGGAACCCGCAACCTGCGCGGCGACCCACAGCCCCAGCAGCAGGATCGGCTCAACCAGCACGCCGAGCATTGCCTCGCGGCTGGCACCGATGCCGGTAAACGGGCTACCGGTGTCCAGGCCCGCAATCGCAAAGAAGAAGCGGGCGATGGCGAAGAGGTAGATAAGGGTAATCAGATCGCCAAGCACGGGCAGGGGCGAAGCCACCGTCACCACCGGCAGCGCGGTGGCGACGGTGAGCATCACGCCCACCATCACAAACGGCGTCAGGCGGAAGACCCAGCCTGCGGCATCCGGGGCCACGCTCTGGCGAGAAAGCAGCTTGAAGAGATCGCGGTACTCCTGCAGTATGCCAGGCCCGCGACGGTTGTGCATCCGGGCACGCGCCACGCGCGTGATGCCCGACAGCAGCGGCGCGGCGGCGAACAGCACCAGCGCCTGAAGAATTGCCAGTAACAGACTCATGTCAGGCTCCTCGTGAAATCAC
This sequence comes from Enterobacter sp. fkY84-1, assembly GCF_052974705.1. Taxonomy (NCBI): domain Bacteria; kingdom Pseudomonadati; phylum Pseudomonadota; class Gammaproteobacteria; order Enterobacterales; family Enterobacteriaceae; genus Enterobacter; species Enterobacter sp. fkY84-1. The sequence continues at coordinate 3,726,844 of NZ_CP169393.1, forward strand.
AATCACTACCAGCACCGCCAGCTCGATCAACGCCAGACGGCGGAACAGCGCGGGCGCGGCAGCGTTCTGCCAGCCGGGTACCCAGCCCACCGGGTTCAGCCAGTGGCGCAGCTTCAGCACGGCGGCGAAGTTCTCTTTCACCGGCATAGCAAAACCGTGGGCGGTGATGACCATCGACTGTTCGTGTTCGTAGCCGCAGGCCCACGCGGCACCGCGCGAGCGGGAGGTGAGCCGGTCGCGTTTGAAGAACAGCATCAGCACGAACGGCAGCAGCGGCGCTGCAATCAGCAGCAGTGCAATCATCGGCTGGGAAACGACGGTGTGCGCCGTCTCAAGCGGCAGCGGAATGGCGTGGCCCAGCAGCGGCAGCAGCCACGGCGCGGCAACCCCGCCCGCGATGCAGCACAGCGCCAGCGCGACCACGCTTACGCCCATCAGTACCGGTGCGCAGCAGGCGTTCTCAGCCTCACGCGTACGCGGTGCGCCAAGGAAGGTCACGCCATAGACTTTCGCCATGCACATCACGGCCAGCGCCCCGGTAATCGCCAGCCCGACCGCCAGCAGCGGCCCCAGCAGGCGGGCGATAAACGCCTCGCTCTGACCGAGGGCGAAGAAGGACTGATAGATCACCCACTCCCCGGCAAAGCCGTTCAGCGGCGGCAGCGCGGCCATCGCCATCAGCCCGACCAGCATCGCCAGCGAAATCACCGGCATTTTTTTGCCAATCCCACCGAGCTTTTCGATATCCCGATGGCCAGTGCGGAACCAGACGCTGCCCGCCCCGAGGAACAGGGTGCTTTTAAACAGGCTGTGGTTGATCAGGTGATACAGACCGCCGATAAAGCCAGCGGCAATCAGCGCCGGTTGATTAAGCGCCAGCCCGGTCACGCCCGCGCCCATGCCGAGCAGGATGATGCCGATATTCTCCAGCGTGTGGTACGCCAGAAGACGCTGGATATTGTGCTCCATCAGCGCGTACAGGCCGCCGATGAAGGCGGTGATCATGCCCGCAATCAGCAGCACCACGCCCCACCACAGCGGCGGCTGGCCGCCGGTCAGCGTCATCGCCAGAATCCCGAACAGACCGACCTTCATCACCACCACAGAAAACAGCGCGGCAGCGGGCGCGGAGGCATTCGCATGCGCCTGCGGCACCCAGCCGTGCAGCGGGATAATCCCGGCCAGCAGGCCAAAGCCGATCACGCCCAGCAGCCAGACGTCATTGCCCAGCGGATGCCCGTTAAGCGCAGCGAACTCCAGCGTGCCGAAACGCTGCCACACCCGCCAGCAGGCCAGCGCCAGCAGCAGCGTCCCGAGGCGTCCCAGCGCAAACCACACTTTCCCGGAGGCGCTGCAGCCGGTCAGGAACACGCCGCACAGCGCCATAATCTCCGCCATCACCACCAGCGCGCCGAGGTTGCTGGCGATCACGGTGCAGACCGCCGTCGCCATCAGCAGGTTCACCAGCAGGCCGTTGGCTTTGGCGTGCGGATGGCGGTGCCAGTCGATATTGAACAGGCTGATAAACAGCCCGCACAGGCCAAAGGTCACCAGCCAGATGGCGTTCAGCGGCGTAATCGCAACGGTGTGGCGAATCAGCGGCATCACGGCCTCTGCGGACTGCCCGCCGAGCAGGACAACTCCACCCGCCGCCAGCGTCATCAGGCTGCCAACCGCCCCGCCGATCCCGGCGATCCAGCCGCTCAGGGTTTTATGGAATGACAGAAGCCACGCCAGCACGGCGGCGGCGGCAAAGTACGCCACGGCGCTGGTAATCATCGTAATCGCGTTCATTTCACCCCCTCGTTGAGCGCCTGCAGAAGCGAAAGATCGCCGACGTCGGTATTAATGGTCAGCTCGCGCTTGCGCTTGCTGGTGCGGGCGATGTCGCGAATGTTCACCAGAATCAGCGCTTTGGTTGGACAGGTGCGCACGCAGGCCGGGCCCTGTTCATCGAAGCTGCACAGGTCGCACTTCACCGCCACGGCACGGATGCCGGGCACCCAGTCCAGCAGCGTGCTGACGCGTGCTGGAGCCGGAGGCGCGGGCGGGGCTTTAGGCGAGTTGGCATTGGCCGGAATATGCAGCGGGCGGCTGCCGGAGAATTCAATCGCACCGAACGGGCAGGCAATGCCGCACAGCTTGCAGCTTACGCACAGACTTTCGTTCAGCTGGACTGCGCCATCCACGCGGGTGATGGCGTTCACGGGACAGACACCCGCGCAGGGGGCATCTTCACAGTGATGGCAGAGCTGCGGGGCAGACTCTTTTTCATTACGCATGACGTGCAGGCGCGGCATGGACTGTAGCCCATGCAGGCGATGCGTTTCCGAACACGCCGCCTCACAGGTTCGACAGCCAATACAGACCGTCGAGTCAGCAATTACAAAACGGTTCACCGGGTTATCCTCTGGTGATAGTCATTTTTGACGAAAAACTGTCTTGTCGACACTTCTCGACACACTGGGGGTCAGGCCACGTTCGCTGAGGTATTTCCGTCCATCAGCTGCTTCAGGTTGACCGGAAGATCGTGTTCAACGGCGGTGTACAGGCCGTTATAAACCGGGGCGATTTTTTCCAGATAGTGCTCCAGTACCTGCTGGCGATCGCGGTTGCTGACGTGGCCGTCCACCATGCCGTCAGCCATCAGCTGCGCCTTTGCAATACACTGTTTTTCACCGTCTTTTGTCTCGAGGTAGTACTCGATGGTGTGGCTGTTGAAGTTATCCGCCAGGGTGACGTTGATGATGAAATGGCCGAAGAGGACAAAGCGCATATCGCCCTGCGCCGCACAGCTCATCGCGTGGTGAAGACGCGCTTTCGACAAGGTAATGCCCTGAACCAGAGAGTTGCAGTAAAGGTGCCACTGGTCCTGTAACTGCTGATGACGCTGCGCGATGTATTCCGCTTTTTCGCTGATTTCCCAAATAGTCATAAAAGGTATCCGTTTAATGGAGATAGCGGCTGTTAAGCAGATTCCATGCCAGTTTTTATGCTTATGATTTTCAATGGATTTAATTAAAAATTCGCTGTCAACATCGCGGTGTCGACGTGTCATTTCGACAGCGGTGACATCGACACGCCTTAACAAAAATCAAGCTGGCACTGTTATTGCATTACCGGGGCAATTCATTGAGGAGGCGTCATGCACGAAATCACCCTCTGCCAGCGGGCTCTGGAACTTATCGAACAGCAGGCTGTGCAAAACCACGCGAAACGCGTCACCGGCGTCTGGCTGAAGGTCGGGGCGTTTTCCTGCGTCGAGACCAGCGCCCTGACCTTCTGTTTTGAGCTGGTGTGCCGCGGCACGCTGGCGGAAGGCTGCGAACTGCATATTGAGGAGCAGCAGGCGGAGTGCTGGTGCGAACAGTGTCAGCAGTACGTCACCCTGCTCTCATCAAAGGTACAGCGCTGTCCGCAGTGTCAGAGCACCGGGCTGCGCATCGTGGCGGATGACGGCATGCAGATCCAACGCCTCGAAATCGAGAAGGAGTAAAGTATGTGTAGTACCTGCGGTTGCGCCGAAGGCAACCTGTATATAGAAGGGGATGAGCACCGTCCCCACTCCGCGTTTCGCTCCGCGCCCTTTTCCCCTGCCCCGCGCCCTGCGGCAGCCCTGACCGGCATTACCTTTGCGCCGCAGCGTTCCGACGCGGGCGACCTGCATTACGGCCACGGCGAAGCGGGTACCCACGCGCCGGGCATGAGCCAGCGCCAGATGCTGGACGTGGAAATCAACGTGCTGGACAAAAATAACCAGATCGCCGCCCGCAACCGCGCCCGCTTCGCCGCCCGCAAACAGCTGGTGCTGAACCTGGTCTCCAGCCCCGGTTCCGGCAAAACCACGCTGCTGACCGAAACGCTCAAACGCCTCAACGGGCGCGTCTCCTGCGCGGTGATCGAGGGCGACCAGCAAACGGTAAACGACGCGGCGCGCATCCGCGAGACCGGCACCCCGGCAATACAGGTCAACACCGGCAAAGGGTGCCATCTGGATGCGCAGATGGTTGCCGACGCCGCCCCGCGCCTGCCGCTGGCGGATAACGGCATCCTGTTTATTGAAAACGTCGGCAACCTCGTCTGCCCGGCGAGCTTCGATCTGGGTGAACGACACAAGGTGGCGGTGCTTTCGGTGACCGAAGGCGAAGACAAGCCGCTGAAATACCCGCATATGTTCGCCGCGGCATCCCTGATGCTGCTGAACAAAGTCGACCTACTGCCGTACCTGAATTTCGACGTGGATAAGTGCCTGGCGTATGCCCGCGAAGTGAACCCGGAGATTGAGATCCTGCTGGTCTCCGCCACGCGCGGCGACGGCATGGACGGCTGGTTACGCTGGCTGGAGAACGAACGATGTGCATAGGCGTACCGGGACAAATCCATTCCCTCAACGGTAATCAGGCCAAAGTCGAGGTTTGCGGCATCCTGCGTGATGTAGACCTGACGCTGGTGGGCAGCACCGATGAAACGGGCGCGTCGCGTCTCGGCCAGTGGGTGCTGGTCCACGTGGGGTTTGCCATGAGCGTGATTAACGAAGCGGAAGCCCGCGACACGCTGGATGCGTTGCAAAACATGTTCGACGTGGAGCCGGACGTCGGCGCACTGCTGTACGGCGAGGAGCGATAATCATGCGTTACGTTGATGAATACCGCGCGCCGGAGCAGGTGCTGCAGCTTATCGGACACCTCAAAACGCGCGCGGCGCGGCTGGACTACCCCAAAGAAAGGCCGCTGCGGATCATGGAGGTGTGCGGCGGGCACACGCACGCGATCTTCAAATTTGGCCTCGACCAGCTGCTGCCGGAGAACATTGAGTTTATCCACGGCCCCGGCTGCCCGGTCTGCGTGCTGCCAATGGGACGCATCGACAGCTGTATCGAGATTGCCAGCCAGCCCGACGTCATATTCTGCACCTTTGGCGACGCGATGCGCGTGCCGGGGAAAAACGGCTCGCTGCTGCAGGCGAAAGCGCGCGGGGCCGACATCCGGATCGTCTATTCGCCGATGGATGCCCTGACGCTGGCAGCGGATAACCCCGCGCGCAAGGTGGTATTTTTTGGCCTGGGGTTTGAAACCACCATGCCCGCGACGGCCATCACGCTGCAGCAGGCGAAAGCGCGCGGCGTCGATAACTTTTTCTTCTTCTGCCAGCACATTACGCTTATCCCTACCCTGCGCAGCCTGCTGGAAGCGCCAGGCAACGGCATTGATGCCTTTCTGGCACCGGGCCACGTCAGCATGGTGATTGGCACAGACGCCTACGGTTTTATCGCTGAACAGTACAATCGTCCGTTAGTGGTTGCTGGTTTCGAACCACTTGATCTACTGCAAGGTGTCACCATGCTGGTTGAGCAGAAAATAGCGGCCCTGAGCGCGGTCGAAAACCAGTACCGCCGCGTGGTGCCGGATGCCGGCAATGAACGGGCTCAGCGTGCCATTGCGGAGGTGTTCAGCGTCGAAGGCGACAGCGAGTGGCGAGGACTGGGGCTGATTGCCGAATCCGGCGTGCGCCTGACGCCAGCCTATCGCGCGTTCGACGCTGAAGCGCATTTCCGCCCGCAGCCGCAGCAGGTTTGCGACGATCCCCGGGCCCGCTGTGGCGAGGTGCTCACAGGCAAATGCAAACCGCATCAGTGCCCGTTATTTGGCAATACCTGTAACCCGCAAACGGCGTTTGGCGCGCTGATGGTCTCCTCCGAAGGGGCATGCGCCGCGTGGTATCAATATCGCAACCAGGAGTGTGAAGCATGAACACGGTGGAAATGGCGCACGGAAGCGGTGGACAGGCGATGCAGCAGCTGATTAACCGGCTGTTCATGGAGGCCTTTAACAACCCCTGGCTCGCCGAGCAGGAAGACCAGGCGCGCATTGACCTCGCCACCCTCACCGCCCAGGGCGATCGACTGGCCTTCTCCACCGACAGCTATGTCATCGATCCGCTGTTCTTTCCCGGCGGCGATATCGGCAAGCTCGCCGTCTGCGGCACGGCCAACGACGTGGCCGTCAGCGGCGCCATTCCCCGCTACCTCTCCTGCGGATTCATCCTCGAAGAGGGTCTGCCGATGGAGACGCTCACGGCGGTGGTGAACAGCATGGCACACACCGCGCGCGAGGCGGGTATCGCTATCGTCACCGGGGACACCAAAGTGGTCCAGCGCGGTGCGGCCGATAAGCTGTTTATCAACACCGCCGGAATGGGGGCTATCCCCGCCAACATTCACTGGGGCGCACAGCGGCTTAGCGCGGGCGACGTGCTGCTGGTAACCGGCACGCTGGGCTGCCACGGAGCGACTATCCTTAACCTGCGTGAAGGCTTAGGGCTGGACGGTGAACTGCGCAGCGACTGCGCGGTGCTCACCCCGCTGATTCAGACGCTGTGTGCTATTCCCGGCGTGAAGGCCTTGCGCGATGCCACCCGCGGCGGGGTGAATGCGGTGGTTCACGAATTCGCCGCAAGCAGCGGGTGCGGGATTGAACTGACCGAGCGTGGCCTGCCTGTAAAAGCTGCCGTGCGGGGGCTGTGCGAACTATTGGGACTTGACCCACTGAACTTTGCTAACGAAGGCAAGCTGGTGATCGGCGTGGAACGCGCGGCGGCGGAAGCCGTTCTTGCAGAGCTACGCGCGCATCCATTAGGGAAAGAGGCCGCCATCATCGGCGAAGTGGTTGAGCGCAAGGGGGTGCGCCTGACCGGACTTTACGGCGTGAAGCGCACGCTGGACCTGCCGCACGCGGAACCCTTACCCCGAATTTGCTAGAGCCGCGCCATAAGCGGTCAGCACTGAATGTCTCTTTTTTGCCAGTTTCTATTGGAAAGCAATAATGCCGTATACACCGATGAGCGATCTTGGACAGCAGGGCCTGTTTGATATCACGCGCACACTTTTACAGCAGCCCGATCTCGGCGCGCTGAGCGATGCCCTGACGCGGCTGGTCAGGCAATCAGCGCTGGCCGACAGCGCGGCGATTGTACTGTGGCATAGCGGAACGCACCGCGCGAGCTACTATTCAACGCGCGATAATGGCAAAACGTTTGAGTACGAAGACGAAACGTATCTCGCGCATGGCCCGGTGCGCCGTATTCTCTCCCGTCCGGAAGCGCTGCACTGCAACTTTGAGGAGTTCCGCACGGCGTGGCCGCGGCTCGCGGAGAGCAACCTCTACCAGCCGTTCGGCCACTACAGCATGCTGCCGCTCGCGGCGGAGGGACATATTTTTGGTGGCTGCGAGTTTATTCGCACGACTGACCAGCCCTGGAGCGAGGCGGAATACGAGCGTCTGCACACCTTTACCCAGATTGTGGCCGTCGTCGCGGAGCAGATCCAAAGCCGCGTGACCAATAACGTGGATTACGACCTGCTGAGCCGCGAGCGCGACAACTTCCGCATTCTGGTCGCCATCACCAACGCCGTGCTGTCGCGCCTTGATATGGACGAGCTGGTCAGCGAAGTGTCGAAAGAGATCCACCACTATTTCAAAATCGATGCCATCAGCATCGCGCTGCGCGGCCATCGCAAGGGCAAGCTGAACATCTACTCCACGCATTATCTGGATGAAGCCAACCCGGCGCACGAGCAGAGCGAAGTGGACGAAGCGGGCACCCTGTCTGAGCGGGTATTTAAAAGCAAAGAGATCCTGCTGCTCAACCTGAGCGAGCAGGACCCGGTGGCACCGTACGAGCGGATGCTGTTTAACACCTGGGGCAACAAGATACAGACCCTGTGCCTGCTTCCCCTGATGTCCGGCAACACCATGCTGGGGGTGCTGAAGCTGGCGCAGTGTGATGAAGCCGTGTTTACCACCGCCAACCTGAAGCTACTGCGCCAGATCGCCGAGCGTATCTCCATCGCGCTGGATAACGCCCTCGCCTATCAGGAAATTCATCGTCTGAAAGAGCGTCTGGTGGATGAGAACCTGGCCCTGACCGAACAGCTCAACAACGTGGACAGCGAGTTTGGTGAAATCATCGGGCGCAGCGACGCCATGTACAGCGTGCTCAAGCAGGTTGAGATGGTGGCGCAAAGCGACAGCACGGTGCTGATCCTGGGCGAAACCGGTACGGGTAAAGAGCTGATTGCCCGCGCCATCCACAACCTGAGCAACCGCAACAGCCGTCGGATGGTGAAGATGAACTGCGCGGCGATGCCTGCAGGCCTGCTGGAAAGCGACCTGTTCGGACACGAGCGCGGCGCATTCACCGGGGCCAGCAGCCAGCGGCTGGGCCGTTTTGAGCTGGCGGACAAGAGCTCGCTATTCCTCGACGAAGTGGGCGATATGCCGCTGGAGCTACAGCCGAAACTGCTGCGCGTCCTGCAGGAGCAGGAGTTTGAACGTCTTGGCAGCAACAAGCTTATCCAGACTGACGTGCGGCTGATTGCCGCCACCAACCGCGACCTGAAAAAAATGGTCGCCGACCGCGAGTTTCGCAGCGATCTCTACTATCGCCTGAACGTCTTCCCGATCTTCCTGCCGCCGCTGCGCGAGCGCCCGGAAGATATTCCCCTGCTGGTCAAAGCGTTTACCGCCAAGATCGCGCGTCGGATGGGGCGAAACATCGACAGCATTCCTGCCGAGACGTTACGTACCCTTTCCTCGATGGAGTGGCCCGGCAACGTGCGCGAGCTGGAAAACGTCATCGAGCGTGCGGTGCTGCTGACGCGCGGCAATGTGCTGCAGCTCTCCCTGCCTGAAGTGACGCTGCCTGACGTGACCGTACCCGCCGCCGAGACGGCGAAAGAGGGAGAAGATGAATATCAGCTCATTATGCGCGTACTCAAAGAGACCAACGGCGTGGTCGCCGGGCCAAAAGGTGCCGCCCAGCGTTTAGGGTTAAAACGCACTACCCTGCTGTCGCGCATGAAGCGTCTCGGGATCGATAAAGAGAGCCTGGTTTAAGCCCCCAATCCGGCGGTGTTTTTCTGGCACCGCCTTTCGTTACCCTGCGCAATTGTCCCTCATTGACACAAAATCGTTTCCTCTGTATAAAATTCCGCCTTAATAATGAGTTTCATTTGCATCAATAATAATATTAATCAAGGGTAGCGTTTCATGAAGAAGGTCATCTGCGCGTTAGGCCTGGCGGTTGCGTCGGTCAGTTCTGCTCTGGCAACCACATATCCTCTGACGATTGAAAACTGTGGCTATAAAGAGACATTCACCAAAGCGCCGGAACGCGTCGTGGCTCTGGGTCAGAATACCGTCGAAATTCTGCTCCTGCTGGGGCTGGAAGATAAGGTGAAGGCCAGCGCCTTCTGGCCGACGAAAGTGCTGCCGCAGCTGGCGGAACAGAACGCAAAAATCAAAACCCTGACGGTCGAAATCCCTACCCTTGAATCCGTGCTTGCGCAAAATCCCGACTTTGTCCCCGCGCAGTCACCGCTGCTGCTGGGGCCAGAAAGCAAGGTCGCAAAACGCGACGATCTGATGACCCTGGGCGTGAACAGCTACGTGTCCCCGGGCATGTGTGCGACCAAAAAAGCCACCGGCGATATGTACGGCAGCCGCCAGAAACTGTGGGATATGACGTATCTCTATCAGGAGATTGAGGATTTCGCCAAAATCTTTAACGTTGAAGACCGCGGTCAGGCCGTGATTGCCGATTTCAAAAAACGTGAGGCTGACCTGCGCCAGGAATTCAGAAAAAACAAAAAAGATCTCTCCTTTGTTTTCTGGTTCTCAAGCTCCTCCCCTTCTGCGGACGCCTACGTAGGCGGTAAAAATAGCCCCTCCGGGTTTATCGCCAGCCTGATGGGCGGGCATAACGCCATTACCTCCGAGACCGAATGGCCAACCGTGGGCTGGGAAAGCATTATTGCCGCCAATCCGGATGTGATTGTGGTCTCCAGCCTGGATCGCAACCGCTGGGCGCTGGATAACGCGGAAGAGAAAATCAAATTCCTGAAAAGCGACCCGGCCGTCAGCCAGCTGGACGCGGTGAAAAAAGGCCATATCGTGGTGATGGACGGTCAGGCCATGAACCCGACGATTCGCACGATTTACGGGGCTGAGCAGGTTGGCGAACAGCTCAGAAAACTGGGGCTGAACTGATGACCACCGCTGTCCTTCAGGCCAGGCAGAGCCTGGTTCTGACGACCTCGTGTTTGCTCGCCTTTGTCCTGCTATTTCTGGTTATCGCGCTGAGCGTCAGCGTCGGCGAGCTGTCGATCCCGCTGGATAACGTGTTTTACGCCATCAGCAATAAAATGGGGCTCACCAATGTTCCGCTCACTCGCATCTATGAGAGCGTGATCTGGGACTTTCGCCTGAGCCGCGCGCTGGTGGCGGCCTGCTGCGGCGCAGGTCTGGCCATCTGCGGGGCCGTATTGCAGAGCCTGCTGAAGAACGCGCTGGCGGAACCCTACGTGCTCGGCGTATCCGCGGGCGCATCGACCGGGGCGGTTTCTGTCGTCGTGTTGGGGATCGGCACCGGTGCGGTGTCGCTCTCTGCCGGGGCCTTTGCCGGGGCGTTCGCCGCGTTTGCGTTTGTCGCGTTTCTGACGAACGGCGCGCGCGGCGGGAATGAACGTACGATTCTGGCAGGCGTCGCCGCCTCGCAGCTTTTTAACGCCATTACCGCCTACACCATTAGCACCTCCGCCAGTGCCCAGCAGGCGCGCGACGTGATGTTCTGGCTGCTGGGCAGCTTCAGCGGCGTACGCTGGCCTGAATTCCAGCTGGCGCTGGTCGTGGTGCTGATTGGGTTAGCCGTGTGCCTCTACTATTCCCGGGCGCTGGATGCCTTTACGTTCGGTGATGACGCCGCGGCGTCGCTGGGCATTGCAGTCCCCTGGGTGCGTCTGGCGCTCTTTACCACCACCGCGCTGATTACCGCAACCATCGTCAGCATGGCGGGCTCAATCGGCTTTGTCGGGCTGGTGGTGCCGCACGTCATGCGTTTCCTGTTCGGGCCGCTGCACCGCACGCTGCTGATTGCCAGCGCGCTGGCAGGCGCGATCCTGATGGTGCTGGCAGACATTGCCTCGCGCATGCTGATTGCGCCGCAAAGCCTGCCCGTCGGCGTGGTCACCGCGCTGGTTGGCGTTCCGTTCTTTGCCGTGATTATCTACCGCTCAAGGAATAAGTGATGAGCATCTGCGCTGAAAATATTACCTGGAAGGTCGGCAAAAAAGTCATCGTTAATGACGTCTCGCTGAAGGTTTCCCGGGGCGAAACGGTAGGACTGCTTGGCCCTAACGGCTGCGGTAAATCGTCTCTTTTACGTATCCTCGCGGGGCTGCGTCGCCCGGATGCGGGCTGTGTGACGCTGGACGGCCAGGACATCTCTCGTATTGCCAAAAAGCAGCTGGCCCGCCGGGTCGCCTTCGTGGAGCAGCACGGCATGACTGACGCCAACATGCGCGTGCGCGACGTGGTCAAACTCGGGCGGATTCCGCACCACTCCGCCTTTTCCAACTGGAGCACGCACGATGACGAAACCGTCACCGCCGCTCTGCAGCGCGTGGATATGCTGGATAAAAGCGACCAGGGGTGGCTGAGCCTCTCCGGCGGCGAGCGCCAGCGCGTCCACATTGCCCGCGCGCTGGCCCAGACCCCGACGGAAATCCTGCTGGATGAACCGACCAACCACCTGGACATTCATCATCAGATGCAGCTGATGCAGTTGATCAGCGAATTACCGGTCACCAGCATTGTCGCTATACACGATCTCAACCACGCCTCGATGTTCTGCGACTCGCTGATTGTGATGCAGAAAGGGCAAATTGTGGCGACGGGGACACCGCAGGACATCCTGTCCGAGTCGTTGCTCTGGGACGTCTTCCGGGTCAAAACCAAAATCGAGATCTCGCCGTTCCATGGCAAAAAACACATTCACTTTATCGTTTAGGGGCGAGTGACCAACGATGCCCCTACGCCCTGCCACCACGCTCTGGCCGCCCGTTTTACTGGGTAGCCAGTTTGTTTTTAACATCGGCTTTTACGCCGTTGTCCCCTTCCTGGCGATATTCCTGCGCGACGATATGCTGCTCTCCGGCGGGCTGATCGGGCTGATCCTCGGCCTGCGCACGTTCTCTCAGCAGGGGATGTTTATCGTCGGCGGCGCGCTCTCGGACCGGTTTGGCGCGAAAATCGTTATCCTGAGCGGGTGCATTATTCGCGTCGCGGGGTATCTGCTGCTGGCGCTTGGAGAATCGCTGTGGCCGATTATTCTGGGCGCGTGCCTGACGGGGGTGGGCGGCGCGCTGTTTTCTCCCTCTATTGAGGCATTGCTGGCGAAAGCGGGCACGCACAGCGAGGCGAAAGGTAAACGAAGCCGGGCGGAGTGGTTCGCGCTCTTTGCGGTCTGCGGGGAACTCGGTGCGGTACTGGGCCCGGTTACCGGCGCACTGCTCACCGGCCTGGGCTTTCGCCAGGTGGCGCTGGCGGGCGCTGGCGTCTTTCTCGTTGCGCTGGTGGTTCTCTACTTTTGCCTACCCGCGTCACGCCATGCCGCGCGGACGCTGAAGCTCGTTCCCTGGTGGACGACCTTTCGCCAGCCCCGCTTTGTCGCCTTTATCATTGCCTATAGCTCGTGGCTTTTGAGCTATAACCAGCTCTATCTGGCGCTGCCGGTAGAGATCCAGCGCGCCGGCGGTAACGAGAAAGATCTCGGCCCGCTTTTTATGCTGGCCTCTGTACTGATTGTTGCTTTACAGCTGCCGCTGGCGCGATTCGCCCGGCGCGTGGGCGCGGTGAGGATCCTGCCGGTGGGCTTTTTATTCCTCTCCGCCGCCTTTGCAAGCGTGGCAATGTTTGCGCCGACGGCACCGCCTGAGGGCTGGCTGCGCCTGCTGCCGTCGGTCTGTTTCGTGACGCTGTTGACGCTGGGACAGATGCTGCTGGTACCCTCAGCTAAGGACCTGGTCCCCCGGTTTGCCGAGGAGTCCACGCTGGGGGCGCACTACGGCGCACTCGCCACCGCCGGAGGCATTGCGGTACTGGCCGGAAATTTGCTGTTTGGCAGCCTGCTGGATCGCGCGCTGGTGCCCTCAACGCAGGCGATGCTCCCCTGGCTGCTGCTGGCCCTCTTCCCGCTCTGCAGCGCGCTGGCCCTTAACGTGATTTGCCGCCCGCTCAGAAGCTGAACCGGTCACTTTTTCGGACGATACTTTTCCGGCAGTTCCGGTACGGGACGACGGTCATCCATCAGATGGCGGACGGTCAGAATGGGGTGACGCCAGAGCATTCGCGGGCCTGCCCAGCGCATAATCTGCTTCATCTCTTCGCGTTTTGCAGGCTGGTAGCAGTGGACCGGACACTGTTTACAGGCGGGCTTTTCCTCCCCGAAAACGCATTTATCCAGACGCTTATCGGCATAGGCATTTAGCGCCTGATAGTGCCCCTCTTCCACAGAGGCTTGAGGACACTGCTTCTGATACAGCGCGATCATTTTCGCGATGGTCTCTTTTTCGCGTGAAATTCGTTTACCGGACATAGCGACTTACCGAACAATAAAGTGCAAAAATAATACACCTTTCAATGCGGGATTTCAGTTATTGCATGTTGTTTTCTGAAGCCTGATTCCAGTTTTAGCCCTGCCAGGCCCAACCATTACTGGTATTTTATACAGGCATCAGTAATGACTTTTATCCGTGTTGTCGGGAGACCCTATGCAAGAACTCGCTATCAACAAACCCTATCGCCATTTAACAGTGGGATATTTCAGAAAGCGCCATGAAGACCGCAATACCAAGATACCGAAGCGCTACAGCGTGCATGCGGCGCTGAGCTTAAAAGGTGACTGGCTTGAAAAGGCAGGGTTTACCACCCACTCCCGGGTGCGAGTGGGCGCAGAGCATGGAAAAATCGTCATTGAGCTCATGTCGGAAGATGCCTCGTAAAGCGGCGACATTTTTCTGCGCCGTACCTTTTTTTCATGCGACAATAGAAGGAACAAACGGCCACTGAGCCGCTCAAAACGGTTTATATTCAAAGAAATGGACATCATAACTCCATGAGCACACTCGACAATTTCGACGCACATACGCCGATGATGCATTGGTGTGTTAGTGCTGATAATAAAAGATTATTTTCCACCAGAAAATAAAAACCACATTTCAACCTACACTTTTGTAACTATCTGATTTAAAGAATATTGTTTGCTGTACTCATCCAGCGTTATACTCCCTCTGTTTTCCCATCCCTCTAATAACACAGGGCATCTCCATGAGCCGATACCATGTATCCAGCAGTGAAGGCCAGTATGAGAAAGACTCTGGCGAGCAGGTTTTGGCTAATAAGCTGGGGATCGCTACTTCTGATGAGATGGATGAGGCTGAACTTGTCCTGTTAGAACAACTCTACCAGTCTGTTTTTGAAGAACAGTTCCCAGAAGGACAGCTTAGCGTAGCCATGCTAAAAAGCTGGCACCGCCGTTGGTTAGGTAACATCTACGAGTGGGCTGGACAAGAAAGAGCGGTCAATATCAGCAAAGGCGGCTTTATGTTTGCCCCTTCAGCACAATTGCCAAAACTGCTGAGCGAATTCGACAACAAGTATCTGGCTCAATACACGCCGTGTAGCGGCATGGACGAAGAACAACTCATCACCGCCATCGCCATCACCCATATCGAGCTGATACTTATCCATCCATTCAGAGAAGGAAACGGACGCCTGTCGCGACTGCTAGCCGACGTGATGGCCGTTCAGGGAGGATACAAACCGCTGGATTATCAAAGCTGGGAGCAAAACAAAACCCAGTATATCTCGGCTATCCATGCAGGTGTATCAATGGACTACGAGCCGATGAAAAACTGGGTCAGTAAGGCATTAAGAAGGGGTTAAACCGCAAGACGCAAATGAGCAAATTTTTTGCGTGTAGCTTCAAGTGAAGCTTCGATCTTCGCGGAGGACTGCCCTGTTTCAACAGCCGTAGATGTTGCTACTGAGCGAACGATATCAGCACGAGATGGCTTAGCGTAGCTTGCCTGAGTTTTTTTGTTATTGCTCATTATTACTCCTGAAAAGCAGAATCTGGGCTGAAAGACATCGTTCAAACAGTATACCAAAACTTCTACGCAAATTCACATCAAGCCCCCGTCAAAGACTCACTCATCGGCCAAGCCCTTTAAGCAGTACATCAAGTATGAAACGGTTAGCTAAACGAGCAACATCCTCATCAGACAGGTAAGCAACTGAATGTTTCTCAAACGCCCCCATGCTTTCAATGACAGCATCAACCGTTTCTTCGCCCAAAGATGCTTTAACCCAAACTGGCCAACTGAGATTGAATGTTAAACAGCTAGTCCTTCCCATTTCTTGGGTTTTGTTAACCTATCTTTGGTACTTAGGGTGTAAGAAACGCTCAACGAATTGCGCTGAAATGATCGCTTGATTCAATAAATGCTTGCGCTAATCCAAGTTCAATATGTCTTTCACCTCAGGAAGCTCTCTATGCGCCCGCAAGTACACTACCGCTGCGCGCGATAACTTTTCAGTATCTCTTACCATTCGACGCAGCTTAGCTTTGGCTTCTTGCACATTATCATTAGTCTTTATTTTCCTAACCTGCCTCTCCACTTCTAAGCGTACTATGTTCCTGGCTCTGACTATTCTGCTTTCGTGGAGGTGAAATATTTCAATAGAATTTTGTACTTTTGTTTGCTGCTCTACTGTTGCTGATGGCTTAGCGAGTGGCAGCCCATCGTTATCAAACCAAAGCAACTTCTCATCATCCGGATTGAAAGGATCAAGAAAGTACGGTCGTTCATTGTTCAGTTTGTCTTGGTCCGCAGGTACAAAGGCCCTCTCGTCTGGGTTTTCAAGTGGGAAACGGCATGCTTTCCCCCCCTCAGTGTCATCGAAAACTCTACGACTATTACAGAACGTGCAAGCGCAACGATAATTTTGCCAATCGAATGCTAACCACCAATAACCATCATGTTGCTTATCATCTTCAACCTTATTCTTTGGCCTGAAATGATCAACCGGCATATCTGACCGGATCTCCTCGGCTTCGCAATACCAACATTTTCGCTTTAAAGGCTCTGGTAGCAATTTATAGAATTCACGCCAAATATTTGAGGAAGCGACTCTTCTTAATATCGCTTTCCTTGCTTCTTCGTCCGGGGCGGCAATTAATTCAGCATTTGCTTGCTCAGCCATATCTTTCCACGCCTGAGTCAAGCATTCCTCAATCTCATCCTTACAAATCCAACGCATTAATGACTTTCCTCATGTTTGGCGTGGTACTTATTACGAAGAAACTCAAGGTAATCTGGGTCATCCGTTGCCAGGTTGAAACCCAAATGCTCGAGTTGAGCATTAAGCCTAGCCAGGTACTGCTCTTCATCCTCAGGCGGAAATCCTTGCTCCCGAACAAGTTTTTCTTTAGATAAAGTTTCCTTTGCAGCGAGCGCATTTCTGCTTGTAAGCCTTTGGTTAGTATCATCATCAAGCGTAGTCTGCAGACCGAACATATCGCTACGCAAAATTAAGTTAATTCCCATTCCTCGCGGATTTTCATCAGGCATCTTGGCCGATATTTGCTTTTCATCATCGCGTTTCATTACCTGAACTTGCTCTTTCTTCAGCTCGGCAATAGCTAGAGGGTGATGAGTTACCATCAGCAAGTGACTGGTTTCATGATTAGGTACAAATTCATGCAAGAAGTTAAGATATTTAACGGCCCAAGAGGGGTTAAGATGGGTGTCAGGTTCGTCGAGTAAAAACAAAGAATCTTTTCCGCCAGTGAACCTGAGTAGGCCCAACACGGTCAATAGCTGCTGCTCACCTTCGCTGAGTTCACGAAAAGTAAGGGGTTCTTTGCTGCTGGATACTTTAACTCGAATGCTAACTTCAGAGATAATCTCCGACAGAAGAGTGCTTTCAAGCATTTTAAACAGTTCGTCGGCACTAAGCTCTTTAGCGAACTCACGTAAGGCATTTGCATCCGGTAAAAATAAGTGGAAGAACTCATTACGAATGTCTTTGCCAGTCAAAGATAAATCTTCTTTACGCGTCACTTTCACTGGAGATAAGCTGTATCTTATGAGTTCATCAAGAAAACGGCGCACGACACCATAAGCCCCCCAAAAAAGCTCTTCTTTCTTCTTAGCCCATCTCGGTTTCCGCATCACAAAATGAATGCTGTCTAATTCTTCAATGCCTAAGTGTTCACGCAAAAATGCCTTATCTTTGCTGTCTCGCTCAGATAGGAAAAAAGCAAGCAGTACAAATTGGCTATGGTGAGGTTTAGCGTAGAATAACGGGCGAATATCGCCTTTCAGATCCAGTTTATCTTCAAGTAACCTACGGTAGAAATCTGTACGGTGTTTTTTAAAGTAGTTTTCAAGGCGATCACTGGGGCCGGAATAGTATGCAAAGACATAGTTAGGTAGGTATGGTGCTTTACCGCCTTTATCTCGACTAACTTTTGAAAACGGAATGGGAATACCTAAAGAATGTTCACCGAACATATCCTTTGATATATCGTCACTCAAAAGATCGCGCACATGCACTTCATATTGCTTTGCTAGTGTGCCGCGATTTGGATCGGCATCAATGGCAATTTCCAGCCATCGCTCACTCGGGTGATTAGGTTTGTGGCACTCACCTAATCGATAAACTAGCTCATAAGAAAAAGGGGGCGCTTCACCAAGATCAAGATTGCGAAATATTGCCACCAATGCTTCGAGAACGTTGGACTTACCGGAACCATTTCGACCCACGACGACCGTCATGAGGTGATCTTCGTCAAAATCCACTTCCACGTTCTCAAGATTTTTAAAGCGTGAGCGAATATGTAGTTTATCGACTTTCATGGACTATCCTTAGTTCTTTGCCTTATTCACCGGTGGATGTCTTAGCCAAGGCAAACCAATCCTGGCTATCTCCATCGCGTTCAAGCTTCATAATAGATTTTTCCACTAAAAGAGCGTCGCGAATATCAAGAAAGAACTGTTCCAGTTGTTCAGTACTGCTATTATTGGGGTAACCAGCCGCCGTTAATAGTTGTTGGCCACTAAGTGGTTCTCCGGCCTGTTTTAATGCTTCAACCACTTTGATGATTTGTTTGTTCATTCGACTACCTGTATTTTTTTTTACCGCAGAACGTTTAGGCTTAGGTTGTCTTTTGATAGCTTCACGTACTGTGTTAATCCTTTTTAGCAGGGTTTCAGCACTGTTTTCACCACTGATTAGCTCAGGGTTAGAGGTGCGCCAGTCAGCAGTTAGCTCACCCCGTAGCGCTTTGGCTAAAATGGATTGAGTGAGGTTATTTACTCGTTCTAATGCAACATTGGCTCTTAATTCGATATTATCCGCAAACGCGAAAAGTTCTTCGATTTGATGAACGATTTGGTTCTGTTCCTCAAGTGGAGGGAGGGGTATTGGAAATAGCTTAAACAGCGCTATATCGATTCTTAGACGAGTTGCACCAAAAGCAGCCTCTGCTAACATTTTTTTACTAATAGGCGAGTTAAAAAAATGCTTCAAATATTTTTTATTTGCTAAATTAGCATCTACGTTCATTTTTAGAACATCCGGTGTTACCATTGCCACTCCCATTTCTTCAGGGAAAATGCAGCATTCACCTGGAGGATCGCCTAATTTTGTAACAAGCAGTTCACCACCAAACACTGAATAATCTTGATGTATTTCTTTCCATACTTCCTTGTCCATGAAAGTTGGTTTGGTTTGGTTAAATCCTGATTCTTTAACATGTCTTAGAAAGATTATAGGAATACCTTCATCCCTAAAATCTTTAGCCTTAAAAATTGTACCAAAAGGACCTGCGCATATGGCATTACTTTTATCTATTGCTAGTTCATGATTCTCAATCCAATCCCAGTTGGTTGGTAATTCAAAAAGATTAACTTCTGATTTCCAATCATTTTTCCCTCGAACTTTTAGCAACCCTTTTTTATTCGCGTTATGCTTTTCAATATGAAATCTAGCTTGCTCAGTTGGGTTCTTGAGTCGCCACTCTTCCGTCAACTTGCCACTCACTGCAGCGGCAAGAACGGATTGGCGGAAAAATCTAATGATTTCAGGAACATGTTCGAGGCAGGTTTTGGTAGTCTCAACTTTTTCCAATAGAATATCTAGCTTGTCAGCTATGATTTTTTGTTCAGCTAAAGGAGGTAAAGGGAATGTATAAGCCTGCACATCTGAAGATTTAGCTGCTGGATATAAAGCACCTTGTACAGTACCGCTAATTGACTCGATAAAGTCTTTTGAACGAGTCAATGCAAAAATATAGCGACTGTCAACCAACAATGATTTGATAACTTCCAAGCCTGTCGAAGCAATCTGGTTGTCTAATTCATGGGGTACCAGTGCGACAGCATTGAGATTGGGTCTTGTCAGAGATACAAGAATATCTCCAGTGTTGATAACCTTTCTGGCTCGGCTCGGAGCATCTTTACCAATTAGTTTTTGGGGAGATTCTATACATTTCGAATCTCTGTTAATACTCCCGATATCAATATAAAGAAATACTTCTTCTGCTGAAGGTTTACGCTGTTCGCCTTTAATGGAAATGTCAGAGATTCTGGAGATGCACCATCCCCGAGGTAATTGGAAATCAATCATCAATTAGCTCCTTCCAATTCCGCCAGTAGCCTATCAAGCTCACTCAGCGCGGCTTCTAGCTCTTCTTTCACTTCCCGTGCCAAAACCATAGGCTCCGGCAAATTAGCCGCATCGACGCTGTTTATGTCTTTCAGCCAAGAGATATCTAGTGAGTCTCCTTTAGTGGTGGCAATCCACTCGCGGCTAAAGCAGCGCCAACGAGAATGAGCTAGCTGTGCATCAACATTCTGGTTTTCTACTACAACATCTTTGTCTACTTGAATGTCTTTTGCACCAAAACTATATTCACCTTCAGTACGTTTGCTGGTTCCGTCAGGGTTGTTACCAAAAACTTTCTCGAATGCTCCAAGGTGCGGATCTGTCCCAAAATCTTCTTGCGAAAATCCAATATCGGAATTACCAAAAGGTGTACGTTTACCAAAATTGAACATATTTGTACGCAGATCGTACACCCAGACATTCTTGGTGCAGTTATTTTTCTGATATTTATCTTTGACCGTTCCCTTGGTAAAAAATAGAACATTGGTTTTAACTCCATGAGCATAAAAAATACCTGTTGGCAGGCGTAAAATAGTATGGAGATTACATTTATCCATTAAATCACGGCGTATATCCGTGCCGACACCAGATTCAAACAATACATTATCTGGTAACACTACGGCAGCCCTGCCGCCTGCTTTAAGTCTCAAATAAATATGCTGTAAAAAAGCAAACTGTTTATTGGTATTGGGATATGGAATATCATTGCGCAAGGGGCGTTGCCCCCCGGCCTTATTACCAAATGGAGGGTTGGCTATGATTACATCAGCCTCGTCCAAGCCTGACGAATCATCGGTCAAAGCATCGCCATAAATAATGTCCGCATCTAAATCATGTAAAAAAACATTCATTAAGCAAATTCGACGAGTGTTTTTCTCTATTTCCACCCCTTGATACTTAGGTGGGTTAAATTGATACTCTTCTCGTGAATATTTTCTTCGGATATAACTATCAGCAGAAACTAAGAAACCACCACTACCTGTCGCAGGGTCTTGAATTAACTCGCCAAGATCTGGCTGTATTAATCTCACAATAGTATTAACTAAAGGCCGCGGAGTGAAATACTGCCCTGCTCCAGAACGAGTGTCCTGAGCACTTTTATCAATTAAACCGCTGTAGAGGTCGCCAAATCCATCTTTTCCTACTTGATGCCACTCTATTTTTGAAACACCATCGACAACAGCTTTTAAATTTTCAGAATGGGAGAAAACTGTTGTAGGGAATGCGTAAATCGCCTTTATGACTTCATTTTCAACATTTGCACCCAAATGGGTGAGCATTTCTTGATAGAATCCTAGCAATCCTTCCTCTGGATGAGACTCAAGATCAGCCCAGCGATAACCTTCAGGTATCAATTTTTCTGAACCATTTTCCTGAGCAATCTTTAGAAACAGCAGATAACTGAGTTCAGATACATACTGATAATAGGTGATTCCGTCACCTCGAAGGATATTACATAGATTCCAAATTTTTTGAACGATTGTTTCTTGCTTCATATCATCAGTTAACTCAGGATGTAGCTGTGGTCATTGTAATCAACAATACACCATAACATCATGAAAAGATACGAGTTGTTTATACTAATTTCAGCTCAACTTGTGCAGTTGTAGATAATTCACAACTACCTTTAATGCTTTTTCTCAATCAACAGGTATGGATGGGACCAGTTAGTGACCTCTACAAATGAAACAAACCCATCGTGTTCCAGTGCGCATACCCCCTTATTGCTGGCTACGTAATCGTATACGGCCTTACTTTCCAGACCCTGTAGCATGTGCGACAACAGCTTTCGGCGCATCACATCTGACTTCCTGCGTTTACGCGCCGCCACATCTTTGTAGGTAATGTTAAATGGCTGCCCTACTGCATTCGTAACGCATTTGCCGTAACGATTGGTCAATGCTTTGCCCTCATAATGATCCAGCAGTAAAGCCAGATCTCGCCTCAGGGGTTTCAGAAGACGTTTCCAACGTTTCAGTACCCGCTCAGCCTCGACCTTGCCTAACTCACGATTCAGCAAGCGTCTGGTACTGGATTTTAGCGATAGCGTAACGAACCCGGCGTTGAATACGCTGGAAAACCTGAATTGCTTCACCAATTCCTCAGCAATACGCAATACCCGGCAGATATATTGAGTTTCCAGCACCTCCAGCGACTTGGCCGAAATGCCAATACTCAACAGCTCATGTCGCAGTATCTCAAGCTGGCATACCTTGATGTCATAGTTCACACCACGTGCCAGACACGCCCACTTCATTTTAGACGGTAGAGTCTGGAAGCCTGTACCAACCTCAAAGGATCTCCCGCCGATGTACGCTGTTTTATACGACTGCCTGTAAGAAACCGTTAACGGTGATTCCTTCACCAAATCCACGCCTGTTTCAGCAAGTCGCGACAGGAAGTTGAAAATGAATATTTTGTTCTTCTTTGTGGGATACTCGTTATAGTAATCCAGCAATGCATCCAGATTGATTACAAGCGGCTCAAGGTTGTCCCAAACTCTCACAACCAGTTCCCTGAAGGCTACGTTAGGGATATCGCGTTTAGACTGCTGATGTTTAGCATTCTGCCCACGGTCGATCGCAACGCCGATCAATTCATCAAATGAGTAGCTTTTACGCTTGGTGAAAATATCCGTCAGATAATGGTAGCGATCCTTACGGCTAAGGTATGCCTCTCTGTCGTTGCCAAACAACTTACGCAGGAAACGTTGAGAAACAGCATATTCCCGGCAAGAACTTTGAGCATTGGAATACCCGGTTAGTTTTATGATCCCGGCATTTTTCAGCGCTTCCATTGCACGCTCATTGGTCGCCCCACTTTTCTTAAATACTCCAGGAAGCTTCGCCCTGCCTAATTCAAATGGAACAGGCACAGAATAAGACCATTTTTTACTCGCCTTAATCTTTGCTTTTTTCTTGTTTTTACGACTACAGGTCGACACACAAATAACATGCTGAAGAAATACTGCTATATTACGATAAAATGGACGCCGAAGACTTGGCACACCATTATAAGGAATACTGAAAACGACCGACTTGAAATAGTCCAGCGTTGAATCTGTCACTAGGATATTGTTATGCGTAATGTATGGTTTCATAATTCACCTGTATATTGAGATCAAAGCACCATGCCCTGACCCCATTTATTTACAACTGAATTACGCAAATCTTGTGTGAACCCAACAAGATTCAGATGCTGGATAATGATCATAATATTGGAGGCTGGAGCCTCATGATAGCTGATACTGGATAATGGCTATAGTATGTAATGACATATATACAATAATATAGAGATAGAGTATATACAGAGCATAATAGATACGTCTATATACCTTGTAGAAGCAAATAGCGAATAAATATCAGCTTAGCCAGAATGGGATTAGCGGATACGTAAAACGTTACCGGTTATTAAGCGGTGCAACTTCCTCCCAGTGATATTCAATAGCGGTTGTAGACACATGTTATTCTCTGGTTTTATTCTTTTGAAACCTCGAATTTGCTCAAAACCGCCGCTCCTTGCAACTGTCAGAGTCAAGGAAAGCCATCGGCGGTTTTCCCCTACCATTGTACGAGATGCGAATCTGACACTAAACAGCAGCGGTAGCTAGCTGGTCTACTAGGTCAAAATCCGGCAACGTTGGGCGGTCTGGAAGAGTGTTTTTTTGCAGGTAACTCATTTCAGTTCTGCCTGTTAACCGATTAATCAGTGAAGTAACTGGCCTCTGAATCTGCCGGGCTGGTCTCCGTACAACAGGCTGATGACGAAGCGGACAGCATCCTTGCTTAGGGATGAATTGCTGGTGAAGGACAGCAACCCGACTCTGCGTTGAATGCAGAATTGCATAGTCAGAGACCAGGCTCGCCTACAAAGCCGCAATCACTAAATCACTAAATCACTTTTTTCAAAGCGCCAAATGTTTTCACCATGGTTAGCCTACCAGTGCTGAGTAGTGTTGATCACCCATTTTCAGCAACTGGGCGAGTTAACGCATCTACATACCCTCCCGATATCCACTTTGAACGATTTCAGCGAAAAGCTCATCAACAAACCTTGTTGCGATCATGGGTATTCAACGCCAGAATGGTCATCACGATTCCCCGAATATCAACCTAACATTCTCAATCACAACCAAAAGTTAAGAGGCTTATGAATACCGATTTGATGCCCAATTTCTGGAAGCTGTCACATGGCTGGAAGGAGTTCTCATTCCTGGATATGGTCGAATGTATTGATGAAAAGCTCGTCTACATTCACCGAACGACCGCTGGTAAAGGGCAGTCTTCCGTCAGCCAGGCAGAGGAGTTTGTAAACGCTCCGATTGGTGATTACTTCTACCTGACCCACGGTAATCAGGGTGTATACCTGCTTGGTCAGTTCACTGGCCCGGTTAACTATTTCACAAAACACAGTGATGGTTGGATGGACAGACCATTCCGACTGATCCACAAAGCTAATGCCAGAGAGGCGTATTATGGCGTCGAGAAATGGTGGACACCTAATCACAACTCTACCTTTGTTAAGGTTCCGCACCACGAATATGACTTATTTGAAGAGCTGATATTGACGCCCTATTTCAATATTAACCTGAAAGATTTTTAAGTTAAAAATGGAGTGCCTGCAGTCGCTCCATTCATGACTTATGAACCGGGAAGCTTTACTTCATAATCTTATTCAGCTTGTTGCATACAAAGCAATACCGGCGGCCCACCTGATGGCGTTTGTAAACAATCTGGACAGTACTGTAATCCTTGTGGACATCGGATAATAAAACCCCTTGTTTTGTCAGCAATGTTAATACGCCCTTGCGATGGTTTTTTGGTAAGTAATGATGCACAAGATCTTTATCAACCGCATAAACCATACGCCCTTTAACTTTGTGAATAATAACCCGTGCTTTTTTAATGTATTTCTGCGCTATACGTTTATTCCCGGTCAGGTTCAAAATGTCGTCGCTTTGACAGAGCTTTATGATGGCATCAAGCGAGCTGTCCAGTGGTGTATGCGCTGATTCAGGTTTTGCTTCCGGGACATTTCCCTTGAGTGCATCCAGGTAGCAGGTTGATATCCCTTTCATGATATCCAGTTTGTTGAAAGGTAAAACACCATATTTCACAGCAATGCAACCTGCAACATAAGCGATGGCAAAACGTTTGGCTATACGCACCTGAATACCCGAATTGCGATCCACCTTGTGCTTGTCCAGGAAGAACTCAATCCCCTTTTCGAGCTTCCGTTTCACACTCTCACGGTCATCCTGAATATCAGCCACGAGACGCTTGAGAAAAGCAGGTTTTGCGCTGCCGTAATAGCGGTGAGTGGCATCCTTGATCGCATGTACAAGTTCATTGCTGGAATTAACACCTTCCGGTAGTGATTCGAAGATCCCCATTTCAGCACCAGCATCTGCATGAACGTCAATGACACGGACATTTTCGCCTTCGAGCCGCTCAACGTTCCCGGAAGTAGCCAGTTGCTGAAGGCTGCACTCGCCCGTACTGAACAGACTTACCTGCCATTCAGCCACTTTGTTCTCATACATTGCCGAGCGTGTTTTCCCTTTACCACCCGATAACGTATACACGCGGTTCTGCATGATTTTAGCGGCTGCCAGTACGTCTTTATCTAACAGCTTCGACTCATCGAGAACCAGGTAGCTGTCGTTATGGGCCACGGCAATCTCCTCCAGCCCTTTGTCCGTATTGTTCCACAGTACGACAATGTCTTTAGGTGTCCCGGCTAATGACGCCAGCATGTAGGCACTGGAGGTTTTTCCTATACTGCTCATTCCCCACAGATGAAACCCGCCCCCTTCCATATCTGCGAGCTTAAGGAGAAAGCCAGAAAATCCGCAGCACAGAGCCAGCAAAATGCGCGAACTGTGCAGTGCATATGGAGCAACATTCATTTTCCATAATTTTAATGTTTCCTGTTTGTTTTCGACAGGTAAATGATTTTTTGCGCTGGGGTGTAATATTGGTTTATCTTCTTTTATCTCACCAACTACTTTATCATTAACACGCAAATAAGCATCACCATAAAAACCAGGCTTATAGCACAGTGTGATTACCTTATCCGTTTCCTTAACGACCTCCTGATACGCCCGACTCCAGTATTCTTTAGTTACATTGGGATTATGCCCACATTTTAATAACGTTTTCTTCAACTCTAATACACTGACAAGTGCCAAAGCAGGGACAAGTACACATGTCGACTCCAGCCCCTGCGAATCAGTGATTTTAATAAACCGGTATGCAACTGGACATAATTCGGAAATTTTTGTACGAGCCAACAATGTAACAAGTAATTTTTCTTCTTTGTCACTTAAATTTTCTTTATATACCTTCATTAACGGAGCCTTATTTTATTTAAAGATTCCCTCACAGCTATTACAATTAACGCCATAATTAGGTCGTAAGGGTTCCTTGCATGATTTCTCATACAACATTATTACTTGATCGAAAATTGCAGAAACAGTTTACAACTGGTACATATAGCTAATAGATCATAAAATTATTTTAATATCAAATGGTCACCATACTTCCTTACCTTATACATAAAAGTCAATCCGGCTATACCAATAGAATCTAGCTTAATCAGAGAATCAACATATTGCTTACGAAATAGACGGTATTTTTTAGTCCAGCGCTTCCTTTTCCTTTCCTTGCTCCCTTGTATATGATAATCATCATACTGGATTGATTCGACTCGCCACCAGATAGCTTTAAAACGGTAGCTCACCTGTCGTATTGGATTTTTTAACTTGCTCACGAGCATAGGGCGGTTTACTACATTTTCCCGCGTATTCATGTTCTTCTTGTTCTTCATCCTGATACGTAGCCTTTTAATAGCCTGTTTGTCATTGGGAATGATAAGGTGAAAATGGGGCATCCACTTTTTAATATCTGTGTGATAATCCATTTCGAACCCACCAATCACCATTCCAGAGAAGCCACATTCATTTAACCAGCGACGAAGCCGTGCTATTAATGTATCGGGCTGCCATTGAAGCAATTGACTGTCACTAAGTGTATCCTGATAGAATATTAAGGTTAAGCCTCGCCAATTCTTCCGTTTCTTACATAAGCGAAGTACCTCCCCAATCATTTCCAGCCGGTGTAGTCTGAAGCATTCCGGACATGCCGCGCTCCCACAAGGCCCACCGAGCCAACAGTTTTCAAGCTTTATTGCTAATTTTAGATACTCCCTTTTATCCAGACGCCTCCCTATAGTTCGTAATGACGTTATACGCTTTAATCTTTCTTCGTAGACATCTTCGATAGTTTCGAATTTAGGCACCTGTCTTTTAATTTCTTTTGCGAACGCCTCGAGCTGAGGATTAACAGGGGGCTGCATCACCGCTTCGTTTATCTTCACTGACGGAATTTTCATTTAAGCGTTCCATCGTTGATAGGCTTACGACTAGAAATCCATCCCTCTATGTCTTCTTCAAGCCAGCCGACACTACGACCTTCCGGTGACAAGCGGAGCTGCGAGGGAAAGTGCCCCTTGGAAATTAAGCGATAAAGAGACGATCTTGAAATGCTACAACGGTGCAAAACATCATTAATTTTTAATACTCGTTTTATTGCCATGATTCCTCCTGAAATGTGATGGGAGTATCCTAAACCATGGTTTTTACGGGGTTCCGTAGGTAAAAAGTGAAAATTGAGTTCCCGTGCCAAAGCAATCGATTGCATTTTTAGCTTCAACATTTAGATCTAAAACGGGGTCTAAGAACCTAAAAAATTAACTAATTGATTTTTATAAACAACTATTTATAATTTTTTCCTAAAGCCGCTTGGTGCCTGATGCAGAGTATTCAGATAACCAGAATAAAGCATAAATCACCTTAAAAATTCACAAATCATCTTTAAAATGGATATTTTAATGACAAAGAAGCATTTAATACCAGTTTACCCTGAGCTGGGTGCGGATTCACTCAGAAAGCTGACAATGATTGCTTCACAGCATTATCCGGGCTGGGCAAAAGAAGAAAAAAGGAGTGGTGAACCGCTGAATATGACCATGAGTTACTGTATTGAGGTAGCCTATAACCTGCTGGAAAAGTCCCGCACAACCCTTCCACTTTATGATGCTTTACCCCCACCCAAAACGGTCAAAGCCCAGATCCTCTACGACATTTATCAACGCGTCACGACTCTAAAAGGCAACGGCAGCTCCACAGCACAGATGGTGTTGTACCTCAACCAGGCGCAATTTCCGACCCCAGATGACCTGTTCGCAGACAAACCACTGACAGCAGCAGCCCGAAAGCCATCACGCTGGGATAACCGCGATATTGATACAATTATCACCCGAGATGGGCAGCCCACCGATCTGCTGAGAGAACACCTGCAGGCACTGAATAAACGCGGGCAGCGCAAAAGAGCACCTGGTGCAAAAAGTGTACGTTAGATATACCCCTAAGCTTGCCTACATTTCTGGGTCATTAGGGTCAAAATTATTATTTATTAAACCTGACGCCGGTCCACTGTATTTCGTCATAAAACTATTGCTTTTCATCCCTGTTTTGCTTAAAAATTTATATTTAACAATTGAGAAGGAATTGAGCTTGAAACTGTTCGATAATTACTCACCCAAGCTAGTAGTAGTGACATTTGTATCATCCTTCATTTATCTGTTTGTTTTTTTCCTTTCACGATATTTTGAGCACCCATGGATTGTGGTATTAATTAATATCGCATATGCTTTTTTTGTATTAGGCACTGTTATTATGGAGAGAATGAGAAAAATATCCGGTGAGCACAATACCAAGCTACTAACCCTTGGCACTACAGTATCAGCGATAGCCGTTTCAATGCTGGATGCCATATTCACACTCGCAGATCACCCTATAGGGGGTAACAACACACTAATAATTTACTTTGTTATTGTTACTCTGCTCATCTTTTCGTTTATATTATTATTTGCACAACTAATACCCGTTAAATAGCTCTTAATATTTTAATAAACATTGGGGCTGAGCGACAATTCTTCGAAAACCACCGTACTAGGATAAACGTGATGTGGATGTACGCGTTATCCGCACCTGTTACACGTTTCTACTTGCGTCGTTCGGCTCCGGGTTCATTACAAACTGTGCTGGTTATTACCAGCATTTAAGCTGCTGACTGGCGCGTATTTTCATCCCCTCACCACGACAGTCATAGCCCGTTGTCGTGGAAATATCGCTGTGGCCTGCCAGCTGGCGGACGGTGTTGATATCCACGCCTTGCTCCAGCAAACGGGTGATGAAGGTACGCCGCATGTCATGTGGAGTAAAACGTGCTATGCCTGTCGTTTGCTGTAACTCAGCCAGGATACCCGTTAACCCGGTCGTAGTCAGCGGCTGGCTTGCGACCTTACCACTGCGATGAATTCGCCTGAACAACGCACTGTCAGCCTCATCTGCACTGACCTTTAGCCACGCGCGGATGGCTTTATCCACTGCATCCGCCACATGAATTTCGCGGTACTTTCGCCCTTTCCCTTGCCTCACTGTCAGGATGCCGTTGTCATAGTCCCGGCGCTCAAGTTTAGCCAGTTCCCCGGCTCGCAGGCCCGTTCCGCAAAGCGTCAGCACAATGGCGGTATCACGGCAGCGCCGCACCGGTTGCGGATGCTGTTTTGCAGCCTGAATCAGTGCCCGGATTTCCGGCCTGTCTAATGCCCTTCCCTTACGCTGGATATCGCCGTTCACGCGCTTCACTGACCGGATACGGGCCAGCGTTTCGGCGTTCATACTATTGAGGTTAAAGGCCGTCTGCGCCACGCCCCGGAGCGCTGACAGCGCCATGTTGACCGATGACACGGCGTAACCGTCATCCAGCAGTGCCGCACGTACTTTAGCGACGGCGGCGTAGTTAAGTTGTTCCCACGGGTAGTCTGCTGCATCCGTACCGCGTTTAAGTATGCTGGCGCTGCGGTTTAACAGGCTGGTGATACCTCTGCGCCCAGAAGGAGCCAGACCGCCAGTATACGCATCGAACACGGTGGTTTGCACCACCGGCACGACCTGACGCAACGCAGCCTTTCTCATGCGCCTAACCCGCAATAACGTACATTAAACCAGGTAACTTTGGGCATCACACCAGCCCCCGTTCAGCCATCGACACCGTTTCAGTTCCCGCCACGATAAAGTGGTCAAGCAACCGCACATCCAGCATTTCGAGCAGTTCCTGAAGCTTTTTGGTCAACTGGATGTCACAACGGCTGGGTTCAGGCTCGCCGCTGGGGTGGTTGTGGACAAGGATGACTGCGGCGGCATTATGTTTCAGTACACGCTTAATAACTTCACGGGGGTGAACGCTGACCGAGTTTAACGTACCCCTGAACAGGATTTCTCGGTGCAGCAGCTGATTCTGATTATCGAGCAGGATGATGCCAAACTCTTCATGTTCGAGCGGTGCCAGCTCAACCATTACGCACCGTCGCACATCATCAGGGGAGCAGAGTTGAACCCCACGCTGATAGTACCGGCTGATGATGTCACGCGCCTGGTCAAGGATACGGGTTTCACGCTGGGTAAACATGGTCATTTCAGAACTCCCGTTTAATGAAGTAAATGGCGTCTGGAAACAGCTGGCGGCGGGTTACGCCAGTACGCAGGGAGAAAGCTTTACGGGGCATGGTGGTTCGCCCGTTGCTGTCGAAGAAGCAGAGCATTTCTTCGTCCATTTTGACCAGAAGGGACCAGTGAAACTGGTCGCTGAGCATAATCAGGCGAGAGTGGTCAGTGACGTCAAGAAACCGCTGCATTTCCCTGAACAGCCGCCCGTCTGTTAACCCCCGAGTCCCTGCAAAGGGTCTGGTGATTTCAACCGGGAACTGGCGGCGGTAATGCCCTTTCTGCAACACCTGAGCTATTAACCAGTCTAAGCGGTCTTCTTCAATTCCTTCAGTCAGCCATTCATGCAAAGGCCAGCGCTGCTGATAAGTCTGAATAAGCCAGTTCATTAACGGGCGTCGTTTCACCCTGCCGTCATACAGCCAGCTCAGCATGTTAACCACGCAATAAGCACCGCAAAGACAATCCAGTTCGCCCTGTTGAGACGCACGTATCCCTCTGTCAGTCGTCACAGATAATTCCCCATAATGTAGTGATAGTTAGTGCGGCGGGATTAGCTTTCCCACAGGACGGTAATGGTGTAAACGTTCATGGCGTGATACTGAATAAAGTTGGATTGCCAGAGTTCAAACAACTCCCTTCCGGCGTTAACAGGCAGATCACCAATATGAGCAAGAAAAACATATTGCTGACTCCAGCTGATATCAATTTCCTTTTCCAGTTCGGGGTATACCGTCCCCATATAACTGAAGTCGGTGATGTAATCAAAATACCATTCGTCATTGCGAGAAATAAGCCGTATTTCGACAGGATGGTAACCGCCCTTTTCCGCGCTGTAACTCAGGTCTTTAAATAACAGACTAACGGCTGTAATTTTGGCTTTATGCGGCGGTGGATTTCCCGCTTCATTTAATATGATATTTATTAATTTCTGATCGACGGGCATAGCTAGCCCTTCCTGATGGACAATATTCATCAGTGACTTTCCTGCTCAACATATTCTGATAAGACGTTATGTCTGCACCAGCACAGGTGGGATTTAATCACCTAATAAATGGTAAGTGCATGACAACGTACTGACTGGGAAAAATATAGTTCATCAGCAATATCATTATATCAAAAATATACTTTCAATGCAAATAATAACAACAAGAAACCAATATGCAGTTCAGAAGTGAAATAACTGACAACAGATTTTTATTCATTATTAAGTGATGGCATACTTTCCATTCTGCCATGTCAGACGGGTCAGGATTCCGGGGTGGTTCCTTCTGTCTGGCATGGCGGAAAACTGACGCTATCACACCTTCCCGTTCAGCTTTTCAAACAGGCGATTACGCTCATCTTCAGGCAGTTTCATGATTTGTACCGCCAGTTCAGAAACATCAGGCCCCTGAGATATCAAATCGTCCTTTACCCGTTTCAGAGCCAGTTCCATCAGTTGCGACCGTGAAGAGGGTGACATATTGCGATATAGCTGTATCCAGAGACTAAGCTGGCGATCGCTGTCGGTGAGAGTAAACGCTTCACCCTTAGCCCTGCTTCTCTCATCGTCAAGCGACATTGAAGCTGCGCTGATATGGTAAACAACGCCTTTCCCGGCAGTCCTTTTACGACGTATTTCCGGGTGCAGGGATGCCAGCTTTTCCAGGCGCATTCTTGCACCGCGAGGTGTGCCCGGCATTCCCTCAATATGAGTGAATTCCTCTGCTGTCAGCCAGTCTTTAGCCTCTTCAACAGAAGCTTCAGGATGGGTCGGTATAGCCGATACTGATCTCTTACTGCTCATATAAATTTCACCAGATATCAATGCGTTAATATGAAAAACCACAAATAGATACCAAAAGAACTTGAAAGGTATCTTTTATTCGCATTTAATATCCATGTACTGATTCCATGGAGTTAATACTGTGCGTAACTCAACAGCATCGCAGAAAAAGCAGAGCAAAGGAAGTTCAGGGAACTGGCATCGTGCCGATATTGTGGCAGCACTTCACAAGCGAGGGTTAACGCTGGCGTCACTGTCACGCAGTCACGGCCTCGCGCCACGTACATTAAATAATGCCTTAGAGCGTCATTATCCCAGAGCTGAGCGCATTATTGCCGGGGCTCTGGATACCACACCAGAAACATTATGGCCGGAAAGGTATGCCCTTAAAAATGGACCTAATAGCAGGTAAAGGATGCAACCATGGCAACCACCATCACTGAAATAACGGAATGCTTTGAGTATTTTTTCAGTTCTCTTTATCGCAGGGAGTTCGTCAAAACACTGCGTCTGAACGAATGTAGCGAGCGGGAATTACTGCCTCTGGTACGTTGCTATTTGCTGGGTTGGTTTGCAGATAACGTCTCACCGGAAGTAAAAAGCAAACTGCCAGGAACTGTATCCGGGCACGGTTACATTGATTTTGTCATTGACGATGTGGCCGTTGAGTTTGCAGTACGTAAACCAACTGCGTCACGTTCCAATGTCTCCGCGACCGTCAACAGTACAGAAGTAAAGAAATTGATGAAGCACGACGGCAAAGCCTTGCTTGTGCTGTTTGACTTCTCAGACACGCCCTACTCAGAAGAACAGATCGAATCTTTCCGCAACTGGCCCTCTCTTGGTCGAGGGAATCATCGCAAGTCCGCATTCAACGTCGTTTATTTCTTTGTGGAAAAACGCAGACCGCTGGCACTGGGGAAAATCACTAAAAACATCCGTATCACTTAACAGGGAATTATTTAATGAACAGAAAACTGCTGGCCTTATTGATGGCAACCATAACGCTACCTGTCGCAGCAGCGCAGTACGTAAAGTCCGGAGCGGTTCTAACCCTGAATCCGGGAAAGGACAATGCTGAATTCAACATTAATGCCTCAACGGGGGATGGTTCGGGCGTATGCAATATGGAGGGGACAGCACAGCAAATAGCTGCTGGAGAAAACCAGATGCGTCGCTGGGTCTGGAATGACAAAACCAGCCAGTGTGTTGCAGTAATTAGTGAACTGAAAAACGGTAAGGCCAGCGTTATGACTCGTGGTTGCGAGGGATACTGCGGGGCTTCTGCGGCAGGTGCAATGGATGGCCTATTTAATAAGAAATAAAAGTATCATTAATTAACGAAGGAATCTTAGATGAAAAGAACAATGCTTCTGGTATTAATGGCGGCTGGTTTGTTGGCTGGCTGTGGTGAGAAAACGCCGAAATGCAGTAGTGATGATGCTAAAAATCTGGTCGTGGATATTGCCAGAAAGACAATCGAGAAAGGAATGACACTGGATAAGGATGTGCGGATTTCAGTTGAAAATGTCAGAACAATTAGCCATGAGTCAGGCCTTGATGTTTACCAGTGTGCGGCTGATTTAACGTTCACAAAACCTGATCTGAAAGACTCACTGCCAATCACCTACCGGATACAAAAAACAGATGAGGGCAGAGGCCAGTTTTATATAAATGTATCTGGGTTATAAAAGCATTCAACTCCAAAACACCAATATTCGTTTTGGAGGTAGATTTCACTGCTGCCGAGACTTAGTTAAAGTTTCGGCATCATGCTTCCCAAACCGCTTTTAAAGAAGAAGAGATATACGCAGAATATTTTTCATTAAATAGTTTTTCGTTTTCTCTTATTCTATTTAAATATGTTTTCATAGACATTGAATTTTGATGCGTTCTGTAGCCAAGTAAAATCTCGTAAAATGTAAATTTAGACTCACTCGAAAGCACTTCCATAAAAATCTCAAACTCTTCTATACTCATTGTAAAAAAGTACTTGTCAATACGTCTTCCTTGTTGCTCAATTTTCATTTCAACAGGATAAAACGGAATATTGTTCATTGTTACACACAAAAAAACATACATGGTTTTTTCGGAAAAAGCGGGGTCATATTCAGCTTTAATAATATTTGATATTGAAGCATGCATCTGTTTCCAAGGCTTTATTCGCAGCTTTTCGACATTTCTATCAAATGAAACATTTCCATCATCTTTATCAAGCATTGCGTTGAGAACCCGAGATGACTTACACTCAATAACGAGCATCGTATTATTTTCATGATGATAAATCATTGCATCTGGAGATTTTTTAGTACCTTTTTGATATGTGAACTCTGGAATAAAATTATATTCATTTCTGTAAGAACATGCTTTCTCGACTAAATTAGAAACATACGATTCGAAAGCGATGCCAAATTCTGTAATAAATTTCTCGCGAGAAGGAAGCGATTCAATTTTATAATACAGATTATTAAATAATAAATCCTCGGCAAATTTTCCGTCCAGAGGTATAATCATCTTATCATTAACCCTCAGAAACGGGTGATTTTTGAAAACATTAAAATTCTTATAAACGTTTTTATCATTCAGCATTTCCTTATAAAATGAGCTTTGCCTTTTTGATATTAAATCTAACACAATCTTTATTTTCTCATAATCCAAACCTTGAAAGATAGGATCATCACTCCCTAGCATCCACTTAGGAAGATAATATGGTTTAAAATAATCTATATCATCAAACCTTTGGTATCTATTAACAATAATAAAGACATGATATATATAGTCTCTTAATGATATTCCGTTTACTCGTTGAAATTCATCCTTGCATGTATTTAATGAGTTACTACTAATGAATATCATACTAGATCGGTAGAACTGCATAAAAAAATTATCGCGATACTGCGTAAATGAAATACCAGAAAACTCACTTTCAAATTTAAATCTTCGAGGATAATGATCATTAGAAGCAATCAAAGCCTTACAAACATTATTTAAAGCATTTTTATATTCCTTCACACCTCCTATTTGCAGTCTTTTAGAGAGAATATGCTTCCACAATACCAATCGTTCACTTCTAGCGGTAACTGAGACATAACCACCATGTTTAAGTTTATGCCTTTGCTTTTTATTTTCACATATATTATTAAAGACCCAATTAACTAGCTTCCTCCCCTCATTCTCCCTATATGATATTATTGAAAGCAATAAAATTTCATCTGGTGAGATTTTATTTCCAATCAAGTCATCAACACCCTCTACATTGCCTCCAAATACCCCCCCTGAAATCAAATACCCAGAATTAACTAAATCATCTAAAATATTCATTTTATTACCTTCATCCATACATAAAACCCGACATTATGTTCCATCTAAAACCATCAACAAACATCACCCCATAATATATTAACGCCCCCTATAAAATAACTTACATCCTTAATATTAATACAAATCAAATAATCATTATTTTAGACCTCAGTAATCGCATTTTTCATCCAAATAATCAGCCCACACCTGCAACCACTTCCGACACTCAGCGTCATACTTATACAAGTTATAAATCCCCTCAACACCACCGCGCGTATGCCCCAATATGGCCTCGGCTACCTCATTTGGACATTGCAAGCGGGATAATCCTGTCCGCACTGTACGACGCAGATCGTGTGGCGTCCAATGAGGTATATCAAGCATTTGACCGCTTTCACGTAAACGCCATGAGTTTTCAGTTAGATACTTCTGCTGGATTGGCTTCTTTGTGGCTTGCGAAGGGAATAGATATTTGTCAGAGGTAAGCCGTAGTACTTTGAGAAAGTCGATTGCCTGATCAGATAACTGTACGTAGCGCTCTATCCCTGTTTTAGTTTCTCGCAGATGAATAGTGCCTTTTTCAAGATCAACATCCTTCCATGCCATATTGCAGACTTCACCTGTACGACACCCGGTCCAGAGAGTCAGACGTAACACGTTTTTGATCGTTGGCGTATAAGCAGAACTCGGAAGCCACTTAAGGAATTTAGCAAGCTCGTCCTCACTCAGTACCCGTGTTCCACGTCCATTTGTGAGCTTGATTCTGGTCTGTCGTAAGCTGGATTTTGCTAACAACGCTGGATTCGCAAAACTGTCATCAAAGCGCCCAAGGCCAATTGCAAATTCATATGCGAGTGAAAGCTCCCTCAGTACATTCCCTGCCTGTACAGTTGCACCTCGAGCTACAATGCCATTGATTAAATTAATGACATCCTGGCGCGTAATCTCAGCAGCATTCCGGGTTCCTAAGCTTTTAACAGCGTCACCATAGAGAGTACGACGAACCTCAGCCTGCCCTTTCGGCTTTCTGGCACCGGGTATGATCTTTCCGTCCTTCGTTTTACGATCCTCAATACGTTCGGTAAGATACAGTTCAACTAATCCCTGTACGGTCAATTCAGGGATCTTAGCTTGTTCAGCTTCAATCGCACGCTGGAGCTTATCTTTTTTGAGTTCAGTCGCAGGGCACCGACCTTCCTGTCGGAGGAGCTTTAATTCGTGGAGTTTAAGACGTGCAGCGGCGAGAGAAGTCTGCGGGAAGTTACCAATTTTAACCTGAGCAAGCTTGCCAGTCAGAGGACTTGTGTAACGGTAGAAAAAAGACTTAACCCCAGTTGCACCACAGGAGATACGTAAGCCTCGATTTTCGCCTACATCAGCCTTATCTTTGTCGCCAGGCTTCATCATTTCTACCGCTTTAAACGAAAGTGGCTTTCCCTCTTGTTTTCCTGCCATAAAGACTCCGTTATCATGCACCTTATGCAGTCATGAACATAAATGTAGGTTGCGCTGTATGTGCCCATATTTTACCAAGCTATAGGTTGGCAAGCTACACTTTAACCTACATTTAAATGTAGGATTTCATGATATTCGATGAGACAACGTGAAACCTAATGATAACCATAAAAACCACTAACTCATTAAAAATTAAGAAAATGGACATCATAAGCCGATGAGTACAATAGAAAATTTAGACTCGCACACCCCAATGATGCAGCAGTATCTGAAGCAGAAGGCACAGCATCCGGAAATCCTGCTGTTCTATCGTATGGGCGATTTTTACGAGCTGTTTTATGACGATGCCAAACGCGCATCGCAGCTGCTCGACATCTCGCTGACCAAACGTGGCGCATCGGCTGGTGAACCCATTCCAATGGCCGGTATTCCGCACCACGCGGTAGAAAACTACCTGGCGAAACTGGTGAATCAGGGTGAGTCTGTCGCCATCTGCGAACAGATCGGCGACCCCGCGACCTCAAAAGGTCCGGTGGAACGCAAGGTCGTGCGCATCGTCACGCCGGGCACCATCAGTGATGAAGCCCTGCTTCAGGAGCGCCAGGATAACCTGCTGGCCGCGCTCTGGCAGGACGGCAAAGGGTTTGGCTACGCGACGCTGGACATCAGTTCCGGGCGTTTTCGTCTGAGTGAACCGGCCGATCGTGAAACGATGGCTGCCGAACTGCAGCGCACCAACCCGGCAGAACTGCTCTATGCCGAAGATTTCGCCGAAATGGCGCTGATTGAAGGTCGTCGCGGGCTGCGCCGCCGTCCGCTGTGGGAATTCGAAATTGATACCGCGCGCCAGCAGCTGAATCTGCAGTTTGGCACCCGCGATCTGATTGGCTTTGGCGTTGAAAATGCCCCGCGCGGGCTGTGTGCGGCAGGTTGCCTCCTGCAGTACGTAAAAGATACCCAGCGCACCGCCCTGCCGCATATCCGCTCTATCACCATGGAGCGCCAGCAGGACAGCATCATCATGGATGCCGCCACGCGCCGTAACCTGGAGATCACCCAGAACCTGGCGGGCGGCGTAGAAAATACGCTCGCGTCGGTCCTCGACAGTACGGTCACGCCAATGGGCAGCCGTATGCTGAAACGCTGGCTGCATATGCCGATTCGCGATACCGCTACGCTGGTTTGCCGTCAGCAGACGATTGCCGCCCTGCAGGATCGCTATACCGAGCTGCAGCCGGTCCTGCGTCAGGTGGGCGATCTGGAACGTATCCTGGCCCGTCTGGCGCTGCGCACGGCGCGACCGCGCGATCTGGCGCGGATGCGTCATGCTTTCCAGCAGCTGCCGGAACTGCGTGCGCAGCTGAGCGACGTTGACAGCGCGCCGGTACAGAAACTCCGCGAAACCATGGGCGAATTTACCGAACTCCGCGAGCTGCTTGAACGCGCCATTATTGATGCGCCTCCGGTTCTCGTGCGTGATGGCGGCGTGATTGCCCCGGGCTACAACGAGGAGCTGGACGAATGGCGCGCGCTGGCCGACGGCGCGACGGACTACCTTGATAAGCTGGAAATCCGCGAGCGCGAGCGTCTTGGGCTCGACACCCTGAAGGTAGGGTATAACGCGGTTCACGGTTACTACATTCAAATCAGCCGCGGGCAGAGCCACCTGGCGCCGATTCACTACGTGCGCCGCCAGACGTTGAAAAACGCTGAACGCTACATCATTCCCGAGCTGAAAGAGTACGAGGACAAAGTTCTCACCTCGAAAGGCAAAGCGTTGGCGCTGGAAAAACAGCTCTATGAAGAGCTGTTTGACATGCTGATGCCGCACCTGGCCGACCTGCAGCTGAGCGCCAGCGCGCTGGCGGAACTGGACGTGCTGGTGAATCTGGCAGAGCGCGCGGAAACGCTGAACTACACCTGCCCGACCTTTACCGACAAGCCCGGCATTCGCATCACTGAAGGCCGTCACCCGGTGGTCGAGCGGGTGCTGAACGAACCGTTCATCGCCAACCCGCTGAGCCTGTCGCCCCAGCGAAGAATGCTGATCATTACCGGTCCGAACATGGGCGGTAAGAGTACCTATATGCGTCAGACGGCGCTGATTGCCCTGCTTGCCTATATCGGCAGCTACGTTCCGGCGCAAAACGTGGAGATTGGCCCCATCGACCGTATCTTTACCCGCGTCGGGGCTGCGGACGATCTGGCGAGCGGCCGCTCAACCTTCATGGTCGAAATGACTGAAACGGCTAACATTCTGCATAACGCGACGGAGCACAGCCTGGTGCTGATGGACGAAGTCGGACGCGGAACGTCAACCTACGATGGTCTGTCGCTGGCCTGGGCCTGTGCGGAAAGCCTCGCGAATAAAATCAAGGCCATGACGCTGTTCGCCACCCACTACTTCGAGCTGACGCAGTTGCCGGAGAAAATGGAAGGCGTGGCTAACGTCCACCTTGATGCACTGGAGCATGGCGACACCATCGCCTTTATGCACACGGTGCAGGATGGCGCGGCAAGCAAGAGCTATGGTCTGGCCGTTGCGGCGCTGGCCGGTGTACCGAAAGAGGTGATCAAGCGCGCGCGTCAGAAACTGCGTGAGCTGGAAAGCCTGTCACCGAATGCGGCGGCGACGCAGATCGATGGTACGCAGATGTCGCTTCTGGTGCCAGCGGAAGAGACATCGCCTGCCGTGGAAGCGCTGGAGAATCTCGATCCGGATTCCCTGACGCCGCGTCAGGCGCTGGAGTGGATTTATCGGTTGAAGAGTCTGGTTTAGTTTTCTGCGGTCTTTGCCCGGTGGCGCTGCGCTTACCGGGCCTACGAGTTTTGTAGGCCGGGTAAGGCGAAGCCGCACCCGGCAAAACAGACCGCACGACGTTATCGCCCGGTAAGCGCAGCGCCACCGGGCTTTTTTTTAGAGCAGCGGCGGGATTGTCGGCACCTGTGGCGCCTCGTCAATATCCTTCTGCGTCATGCGGAACGCTTCCGGGTAGTGCTCGCGGCTGGTACGACGCAGCGGTTCGGTATCGCGCCAGGTATACAGGCAATGCTGGCACTGGTAAACGGTCCAGACCCCTTTCACCGGTGACGTCGCCATCACTTCAATATGCTCATCGGCACAACGTGGACAAATCATCTTTTCCTCCTTATTGGCGTGCAGCCAGCATCGCGGTCAGTTTTTCAGCCCAGGCTTTGGTTTCGGGAAGATCCTGAACCGGCTGGCTATAGTGGCCCCGGGTGTCCGGTGCGACAGGCGTGGTCGCATCAATAATCAGTTTGTCGGTAATGCCCGCCGGACTGGATCCCGGATCGAGTTCAAGCACCGACATGTTCGGCAGCTGCACCAGATCGCCTGCCGGGTTGACCTTCGATGACAGCGCCCACATCACCTGCGGAAGGTTGAACGGGTCGACATCCTCATCCACCATGATCACCATCTTCACGTATCCCAGGCCGTGCGGCGTGGTCATGGCGCGCAAGCCAACCGCGCGGGCGAAGCCGCCGTAACGCTTTTTGGTGGAGATGATCGCCAGCAGACCGTGGGTGTACATCGCGTTTACCGCCTGCACTTCCGGGAACTCCGCTTTCAGCTGCTGGTAGAGCGGCACGCAGGTGGCCGGCCCCATCAGATAATCAATCTCGGTCCACGGCATGCCGAGGTAAAGGGATTCGAAAATCGGTTTGGTGCGGTAAGAAACTTTGTCGATACGCACAACCGTCATGTTACGGCCACCGGAGTAGTGGCCGGTAAACTCGCCGAACGGCCCTTCAATTTCGCGCTTACGGCCTTCAATCACCCCTTCCAGGATCACTTCAGAACCCCACGGCACGTCGAAGCCGGTCAGCGGCGCGGTGGCAATCGGGTACGGGCTTTCACGGAGCGCACCGGCCATTTCATATTCCGACTGATCGTATTTCAGCGGCGTCGCGCCCATCAGGGTGATGATCGGGTCGTTGCCCAGCGTAATCGCAATCGGCAGGTCTTCGCCGCGCTCTTCCGCTTTGTGCAGATGCAGGGCGATATCGTGCATCGGCACCGGCTGCAGGCCGAGCTTGCGCTTGCCCTTCACTTCCATGCGGTAGATGCCAACGTTCTGCTTGCCGAAGTTATCCGGGTCGAGCGGATCGCGCGAGACAACGCACGCTTTGTCGAGATAAAAACCACCGTCCCCGTCGTTCAGGCGGAACAGCGGCAGGATGTCGAACAGGTTAATGTCTTCACCGTCCACCGTATTCTGCGCCCAGGCCGGGTTGGCGCGGCGCTCTGGCGCAATCGGGAATTTATCCCAGCGGCGAATAAACTCGTCGATCTGCTTTTTCACCGGCGTGTTCGCAGGCAGCCCCATCGAAATAGCGTGATTTTGCCAGGAGCCGATGGTGTTCATCACCACGCGGGCATCGGTAAAGCCGCGAATGTTGTCGAACCACAGCGCGGGTGCGCCGTCACCGATGCGGCCGGTCGCGTTGGCTGCCGCCGCCAGATCCGGCTCGGCGTTTACCTCTTCCTCAATTTTCAGCAGTTGCCCTTGCTCATCGAGCGCCTGCAGGAAGCTTCTCAGATCATCAAATGCCATCTTTATTCTCCTGTGAAAAATGTTTCGCCTCCCGCAACCCGTTCCAGCGGCGCGCCTTTTTATGCTCCAGGCCAAACTGGTCGAGCACGCGGGTCACAATATGCTGGGTAATGTCATCGGCGGTTTGCGGGTGGTTGTAGTACGCAGGCATGGGCGGCACCATCGCCACGCCCATGCGGGAGAGCGCCAGCATGTTCTCCAGATGAATGGTGCTGAGCGGCGTTTCACGGGGCACCAGCACCAGCTTACGCCCCTCTTTCAGCACCACATCCGCCGCACGGCCCACCAGCCCTTCGGCATAGCCCGCGCGGATCCCGGCCAGCGTTTTCATGCTGCAGGGAATGACGATCATGCCGTCGGTACGAAACGAGCCGGAGGAGATGGTGGCGGCCTGGTCAGCCGGGCTGTGGACGACGTCAGCCAGGGCAGCAACGTCCTGGGCGGTGTAAGGCGTTTCCAGCTCAATGGTGGTTTTTGCCCACTTCGACATCACCAGATGCGTCTCTACTTCCGGCATTTCCCGCAGCGCCTGCAGCAGCGCCACGCCCAGCGGAGCACCCGTCGCCCCCGTCATTCCCACGATCAATCTCATTCATCACCTCAATCAATTTGTTCGTGTACGAACATTGTGGGTAAACTACTCCCGGATTGTTTTTCTGACAAGATTGTTCGTACACGATCACACAAAATGCTAAAAAATGCCGCATTATCATCCTGGACTTTAGCGGCTATCATAGGGGGTGATTTTTTCTGTCGGAGTGTTCATGGAACTAAGACAAGAGGCGTTCCACCTGTTACGTCAGCTTTTTCAACAGCATACCGCGAAGTGGCAACATGCCCTGCCGGAACTGACCAAGCCGCAGTATGCGGTGATGCGCTCGATTGCCGAGCATCCGGGCATTGAACAGGTGGCATTGACTGAAGTCGCGGTCAGCACGAAAGCGACCCTGGCGGAAATGCTGAGCCGCATGGAGGCGCGCGGGCTGGTCAAACGCGAGCACGACCCTGCGGATAAGCGCCGTCGCTTTGTCTTCCTCACGCCAGAAGGTGAGGCCCTGCTTGCAGACTGTAAGCCGGTAGGCAATGAGGTTGATGAGGCCTTTTTAGGACGCCTTAACAAGGCCGAGCGGGAGCAGTTCTCTGCGCTCATCAAAAAGATGATGCACGATTAACTCACGCTGGTGCGCATAAAATCGATAAAGGTGCGTACTTTTGCGGGCACATGCCGGGCATCAGGATAGACCGCATAGATCCCCTGCCGCGCAAAGGTATACTCCGGTAAAATCGTCACCAGCGTTCCCGCATCAAGCGCATCGCGCACCAGCCATTCCGGCAGTAACGCCACCCCACCGCCTGCGAGCGCAAAAGCCATAAGGGCCTGAGCGCTGTCGGCAAACAAACGCGGCGCCTTTTTTATCTCCAGCACGTCAGGCGCACCGCGGGCATCTTTCACCTGCCAGCGCAGCGGCGAGGCTAAGCGCTCGTGGATAATCCAGTCGGCCTGCGCCAGCTGCGCAAGCGATTCGATCGGGTTTCCCGCAAGCCACTCGGGCGTCGCGACGGGGAGAATAGAAAAGTGAGAAATCAGTGCGGCGTGGTTGCGCGAATCAACAAGCGTTCCCAGCCGGATGGCCACGTCAAAGCGCTCCGAGATAAGGTCTGCGTGCAGTGACGACGAAACATGTCGGACGCGAAGATCCGTGTGCTGCTGGCTAAACCTGGCCAGCAGCGGCACCACGACCCGGGCGCCATATTCAGGCGTGGTCGTGATCCGCAGTTCGCCGGTGAGCCCCGCATGGTTCGCACGGACATCATCCTGCAGCCGTTCGGCCTCCTTCAGAAGCGCCACGCTGCGCTGATGAAAAAGCACGCCCGCCTCGGTTAGCGTCAGGCGGCGGGTGGAGCGCAGCAGCAGCGTAACGCCCAGCTCATCTTCAAGCTGGCGGATATTGAAGCTAATCACCGCTTTTGTCAGCCCCATCGCCTCGGCGGCCGCCGTAAAACTGCCGGTGTCGGCCACCGCGACAAACATCTGCGTCCGCTGCAGGTTAATCATCATCACACCCTTTACTGTCAAAATATTTTTGACAGTATATCGCGCTTTGTCAGGTTTATCCGTGCTTCCCGGATCGATACGATACGCCACCTCACCGGAGGATCCAACATGACGTATCGCAGCCAAGTTGCCGTTGTCTATCTGCTGGGCTTTTTTCTTGATTTGATCAACATGTTTATTGCCAGCGTCGCCTTTCCGGCGATGGCTCACGCCTTTAACACCACGCCTTCGGCCCTTACCTGGGTCAGTAACGGCTACATTGCCGGCCTGACGCTGGCGATCCCGTTCAGCAGCCTGCTCTCGCGCCGCATTGGGCCAAAGCGCGTGATCCTGCTCTCGCTTTTTCTGTTCAGCGCAGCCTCCGCAGCGGCGGGCCTGTCTGCAACGCTTGAAAGTCTGATTGCCTGGCGAGTGCTTCAGGGCGTGGGAGGAGGCTTACTGATCCCCGTCGGACAGGCGCTGACCTGGCAACAGTTCAGGCCTCAGGAGCGTGCGAAGCTCTCCTCGGCGGTGATGCTGGTCGCGCTGCTTGCCCCGGCCTGCTCCCCGGCTATCGGGGGACTGCTGGTACAGACGCTAAGCTGGCGATGGATATTTTTCGCCACGCTACCGGTGGCTATCGTGACC
Organism: Enterobacter sp. fkY84-1; assembly: GCF_052974705.1. NCBI lineage: Bacteria > Pseudomonadati > Pseudomonadota > Gammaproteobacteria > Enterobacterales > Enterobacteriaceae > Enterobacter > Enterobacter sp. fkY84-1. Next base: position 3,770,765 of record NZ_CP169393.1, read on the forward strand.
TTTGTTCTGGCCTGCCTGTGGCTTAAACACGAAATGCCTGCGATGAACGCGGCCAGACTGCTAAACCTGTCATTGCTCGCGGACCCGCTTTTGCGTTTTTCCATGCTTGTGTATATCTGCGTACCCGGCGTATTTATTGGGGTGAACGTCACGGGCATGTTTTATCTTCAGAACGTGGCGAACATGAGCCCAGCCGCTACGGGCATGCTCATGCTGCCGTGGTCTGTGGCATCGTTTATCGCCATCACGGCAACGGGACGTTATTTTAACCGTATCGGCCCCCGACCCCTGATCGTCATCGGCTGCCTGCTGCAGGCGACGGGCATTCTGCTTTTGATTGACGTCAGTTCGGCTACGCTGTTGCTTGCCGTCGCGTTTGCCCTGATGGGCGCCGGGGGAAGCCTGTGCAGCAGCACGGCTCAGAGCAGCGCGTTTCTGACAACGCGCCGGGACGAGATGCCGGATGCCAGCGCGCTGTGGAATCTCAATCGTCAATTGAGCTTTTTTGCCGGTGCCCTGCTGCTGGCGCAGGTGCTGAACCTGGCGCAGGCGTGGCTGACGCCACACGCCGCCTGGCACGGGATGTTTATTTTTGCCGCAGGCATGACCTTGCTGCCGGTACCGTACGTTTTTCGTCTTAACAATACGCAGGTGCTAAACCCGCTGCGACAGGAGAATTCATGACGCCTTTCGAACACGACATTATCGACCTCCACATTGCGCTTGAAGCATGGTTAGGCAAAGGTGAAGGCGAGGCCGACGCCCTGCTCGCCCGTTTCCGTCGCGATTTTCTGATGATCCCGCCGGGCGGTGTGCAGGTCGACTATAACGGCCTGGCCAGTTTTCTGGAAAAACAGCGCGGAAGCCGTCCCGGGCTGAAAATCGTCATTGACGAATTAACCACGATCCAGAGCGGCGAACGGGGTGCAGTGCTTCACTACCGGGAGACGCAAACCCGGCCAGACCTGCCCGTTAACGTGCGCTGGTCAACCGCGGTGCTTAATCAGGAAGGTGACAAAATAACCTGGCGTCTGCTGCACGAGACGGCGACGCAGCCGTAACACAAAAGAAAAAGGCCCGTCTCACGACGGGCCTTTTTTGACGAAAGGTTGCTTATTCGCGGAACAGCGCTTCGATATTCAGACCTTGCCCCTGCAGGATTTCACGCAGGCGACGCAGACCTTCAACCTGAATCTGACGAACACGTTCACGGGTCAGGCCAATTTCGCGGCCGACGTCTTCCAGTGTCGCAGCTTCATACCCCAGTAAACCGAAGCGACGCGCCAGCACTTCACGCTGTTTGGCGTTCAATTCGAACAGCCATTTGACGATGCTCTGTTTCATGTCATCGTCCTGCGTGGTGTCTTCCGGACCGTTATCTTTTTCATCGGCCAGGATGTCCAGCAGCGCTTTTTCGGAGTCGCCACCCAGCGGGGTGTCAACGGAGGTAATGCGCTCGTTGAGACGCAGCATACGGCTTACGTCATCAACCGGTTTATCGAGTTGTTCGGCAATTTCTTCTGCGCTTGGCTCGTGGTCCAGCTTATGGGACAACTCGCGCGCGGTACGCAGATACACGTTCAACTCTTTGACGATGTGAATCGGCAGGCGAATCGTACGGGTCTGGTTCATAATAGCCCGTTCGATGGTCTGACGAATCCACCAGGTCGCGTAGGTTGAGAAACGGAACCCGCGTTCCGGGTCAAACTTCTCAACTGCGCGGATGAGACCTAAGTTGCCCTCTTCAATCAGATCCAGCAGAGCCAGACCACGATTGCCGTAACGGCGGGCAATTTTCACGACCAGTCGCAGGTTACTTTCAATCATGCGACGACGCGAGGCCACATCACCACGCAAAGCACGACGTGCGAAATAGACTTCTTCTTCGGCCGTTAGCAGTGGGGAGTAACCAATCTCCCCAAGGTAAAGCTGAGTCGCGTCCAGTACACGCTGTGTGGCGCCCTGCGATAACAGCTCTTCTTCAGCCAAATCGTTATCACTGGGTTCCTCTTCTACTAAGGCTTTTTCGTCAAAAGCCTCTACTCCGTTCTCATCAAATTCCGCGTCTTCATTTAAATCATGAACTTTCAGCGTATTCTGACTCATAAGGTGGCTCCTACCCGTGATCCCTGAACGAGACACCCTGGCTGGCATGCCCCGTCAAATTATCGCTGCGGCAAGTACTGCAGCGGGTTTACGGATTTCCCCTTGTAACGAATTTCAAAATGCAAGCGTGTAGAACTGGTTCCGGTGCTACCCATGGTAGCGATTTTTTGCCCCGCCTTAACTTCTTGTTGTTCCCGGACCAGCATTGTGTCGTTATGGGCGTAGGCACTCAGGTAATCATCGTTGTGTTTGATGATGATAAGATTACCGTAACCGCGCAGAGCGTTACCGGCATACACAACGCGTCCATCTGCGGTCGCGATGATAGCCTGTCCTTTACTCCCTGCGATATCGATCCCTTTATTTCCCCCTTCGGAAGAAGAGAAGTTCTCGATAACCTTGCCGTCAGTCGGCCAGCGCCATGCAGAAATCGGCGAACTGGAGGTCATACTGCTGGCAGTCGGTTCAGTAGAGCTAACCACAGGTGCCGTAACCGGTGCTGTGACAGCAGTCGCAGTCCCTTTATTATTCGGCAACATTTTGTTAGCAGTCTGATCACCTGAATCCTCAGAATACGTAATTACAGGTTGTGAAGCAACCACCGTGGTGGATTTTTGTGCAGGCTTAACGCTGTTATTTTGAGCCGTCACATCGGCCGCTGAAACCGTGTTGCCAGGCGTAAGCGGCGTACCCGTCGCGTTGCCCACCTGGAGCGTTTGCCCGACTTCCAGACCATATGGGGCCTGGACGTTGTTGCGCTGCGCGAGGTCACGGAAATCGTTCCCGGTGATCCACGCAATGTAGAACAGCGTATCGCCGCGTTTCACGGTATAGGTGCTGCCACCGGTGTAGCTGCCTTTCGGAATGTTCCCATACTGGCGGTTATAGACTATGCGGCCGTTTTGGGTCTGAACAGGCTGTTCAACTGGCTGAACCTGCATTGGCTGTGTAACAGGATGTTGCACAGGCTGGATTTGTGGTGTTTGCTGCGGCGCAGCTGTTCCCATTTTAGGTGGCGGCGTGATTAACATTCCGCTGGACGTGTTACCGGAGCCGCTGTTTCCGCCGACGGAACTGACGGGCGCAGGTGCGTTGTTAGAACTTGTACAGCCTGCCAGCCAGAGCGAAACCAGTGATAATGCCGCAACACGGCTGATGGTGAATTTAGGGCTTCCCGCGCTCATTTATCCCCCAGGAATGTGTTAACTACCAGTGACTTAAAATTTACCGTGATGGCACGAATCTTTCGCGCCACACCATACGCTGAATTTGCCTTAATAACCCTGGATAATTCCGAGTCTCAGGCCAACTCCCCCTTCACCAGAGGCACAAAGCGCACGGCTTCCACGGTGTCGATAATAAACTCGCCGCCGCGCCGACGAACGCGCTTCAACAGCTGCTGCTCGTCCCCGACAGGCAGAACCAGAATGCCCCCCTCATCCAGCTGCGACAACAGGGCTGCTGGAATTTCTGGCGGGGCCGCCGTCACGATGATCGCGTCAAACGGGGCACGAGCCTTCCAACCCTGCCATCCATCACCGTGTCGTGTCGAAACATTATGTAAATCAAGTTGTTTCAGGCGACGACGCGCCTGCCACTGTAAACCTTTGATCCGCTCAACGGAGCATACGTGATGAACGAGATGCGCCAGGATCGCGGTCTGATACCCCGACCCGGTGCCAATCTCCAGCACGCGGGAGTCGGGCGTCAGCTCCAGCAGCTCCGTCATGCGAGCTACCATGTAAGGCTGCGAAATCGTCTGGCCCTGCCCGATGGGCAGCGCCACGTTTTCCCACGCTTTGTGTTCAAACGCCTCGTCTACAAATTTCTCACGCGGAACCAGGGCGAGCGCTTCAAGCACGTGCTCGTCGCGGATCCCCTGCGCGCGTAGTTGTTCCAGAAGAGTTTGTACACGTTTGTTTACCATTGCGCGTTCACTCCTGCGCGATCCAGCCAGCCCGACACCACATCATGCGCGCTATACGCGGTTAAATCTACGTGCAGCGGGGTAACCGAAACATAGCCTTCCTCCACGGCGGCAAAGTCGGTATCCGGACCCGCATCGCACTTATCGCCGGGAGGGCCGATCCAGTAAAGCGTGTTGCCGCGCGGATCCTGCTGCGGGATCACCTGATCGGCAGGATGTCGACTCCCGCAACGGGTGACGCGGATGCCTTTAATTTCATCGAGAGGAAGATCCGGCACGTTGATGTTGAGGATGCGCCCGGTACGCAACGGCTCGCGGCCGAGCGCCCGCAGGATCGAACAGGTCACCGCGGCGGCCGTGTCGTAGTGCGTGTAGCCGTTCAACGAGACCGCCAGCGCCGGGAACCCCAGATGGCGGCCTTCCATTGCGGCCGCCACGGTGCCGGAGTAAATCACGTCATCGCCGAGGTTAGGCCCGGCGTTAATGCCGGAGACGACGATATCCGGACGCGGCCGCATCAGCGCGTTCACGCCCAGAAAAACACAGTCGGTTGGCGTGCCCATCTGTACGGCAATATCGCCATTTTCAAAGGTAAAGGTGCGAAGCGACGACTCCAGCGTCAGCGAGTTAGACGCTCCACTGCGGTTACGATCGGGCGCCACAACCTGCACATCCGCAAACTCACGGAGGTGTTTCGCCAGGGTCTGAATGCCTGGCGCGTGGATCCCGTCATCGTTACTCAGCAATATTCGCATAATCACCCGAGGTGTTGATAAGTTCCCTGACAACACTGGTGGCAAAGCTGCCTGCCGGCAGCCAGAAGCGTAACTCGACGGTCACGTCATCCCACCAGTTCCAGCTTAACTGCTGCGGATAGAGCAGCATCGCGCGGCGTGCCGCGTCGACTTTTTCCCGCACCAGCAAGGACTGCAATTCTGGCGCATCCGCCACGGCTGACTGCTCGGCGGCCAGGGCCTCCCCCTGGGTTCCCCAGTCGCCCGTACCGGGCAACGCGGCGGTGATCAGCAGCCCTTTTGCGTCCACGCGCGACTGGACATCGGCCATCTCTTCGGCCGTTGCCACAAACCAGCTTCCGCGTCCCGCTAATTGTAGCGCATCGCCAACAACAACTTGATTCGCGTCCGGTTTTTTCAGCCTTTCGCTCACAATCTGATTAAACAACGCACTGCGGGCCGCCGACAACCAAAAACTGCGTTTATTCCTGTCACGCACCGGCGCGTCGCTTTGCGCCCAGCGCAGTGCGCCCTGCAGGTTGCTGCCGCCGATGCCAAAGCGCTGCGCGCCAAAGTAGTTCGGTACGCCGCGGTCGCTGATGGCATTCAGGCGTTTTTCAACGTCTTCACGGTCAGTCACTTCGCGCAGCACCAGCGTAAACGCGTTGCCTTTTAACGCGCCCAGACGCAGTTTGCGCTTGTGGCGGGCATATTCCAGTACCTTACAGCCCTCAAGCTCAAATTTGCTTAAATCAGGCATCGCATTGCCGGGAACGCGCGCGCAGAGCCACTGTTCCGTGACGGCGTGTTTATCTTTCTGCCCGGCAAAGCTCACCTCACGGGCATGAATTTTGAGGAATTTTGCCAGCGCGTCGGCCACAAAGCGGGTATTGCAGCCATTTTTCAGAATACGCACCAGGATATGTTCGCCTTCGCCATCCGGCTCAAAGCCCAGATCCTCCACCACGAGGAAATCTTCAGGGCTGGCTTTCAGCACCCCGTTACCCTGCGGTTTACCGTGCAGGTATGTCAGGTTGTCGAAATCTGTCATTTGCTCGCCTTCACCAGCAGCGCCACGGCTTCACAGGCAATGCCTTCGCCGCGACCGGTAAAGCCCAGCTTCTCGGTCGTCGTCGCTTTCACGTTCACGTCGTCCATATGGCAGCCCAGATCTTCTGCAATAAATACGCGCATCTGCGGAATGTGCGGCAGCATTTTTGGGGCCTGAGCGATAATCGTCACGTCGACGTTGCCAAGGGTGTAGCCTTTCGCCTGGATGCGGCGCCACGCTTCGCGCAGCAGTTCACGGCTGTCCGCCCCTTTAAACGCCGGATCGGTGTCCGGGAACAGCTTGCCGATATCACCCAGTGCGGCCGCGCCCAGCAGCGCGTCGGTCAGCGCATGCAGCGCCACGTCGCCATCAGAATGCGCCAGCAGCCCTTTTTCATAAGGAATGCGCACGCCGCCAATGATAATTGGGCCTTCGCCGCCAAAGGCGTGTACATCAAAACCGTGTCCAATTCGCATTATGCCTTCTCCTGATGGGTCGAACGGGTAAGATAAAATTCCGCGAGCTGTAAATCTTCCGGACGCGTCACTTTAATATTATCAGCACGTCCTTCAACAAGCTCAGGGTGGAAACCGCAGTACTCCAGCGCAGAGGCTTCGTCCGTGATGGTCGCACCTTCGTTAAGCGCGCGCGTTAAGCAATCGTGGAGCAGTTCGCGGGGGAAAAATTGCGGCGTCAGCGCGTGCCAAAGATCGACGCGATCGACGGTGTGGGCGATAGCCCGTTTGCCCGGCTCGGCACGCTTCATGGTGTCGCGCACGGGAGCGGCCAGAATGCCGCCCACTTTGCTGGTTTCGCTCAATGCCAGCAGGCGAGCGAGATCGTCCTGATGCAGGCACGGACGCGCCGCGTCATGGACCAGCACCCACGGCGCGTTACCGGCCGCCTGAATGCCTGCCAGCACGGAATCGGCGCGCTCGGCACCGCCATCGACAACGGTAATCTGTGGATGATTTGCCAGCGGGAGCTGCGCGAAGCGCTCATCGCCGGGGCTGATAGCGATGATCGCCCGCGTCACCCGCGGGTGCGCCAGCAGCGCCGCCACGGCGTGCTCGAGGATCGTTTTATCGCCAATAGAGAGGTATTGCTTGGGACATTCTGTCTGCATGCGCCGGCCAAAACCTGCGGCCGGCACCACGGCGCATACGTCCGAAAAAGTTACTGCCATGTCGTAATCCTGGGCCTGATTATCGATTGTTTTGTGCTGAGCCCTGATTGCGTTTAGACGCATCCGGAACCAGACGATAAAAGGTTTCGCCCGGCTTAGTCATACTGAGTTCATTGCGTGCGCGTTCCTCAATCGCCTCTTGCCCGCCATTGAGGTCATCAATTTCAGCGAAGAGTTGATCGTTTCGCGCCTTAAGTTTGGCGTTTGTTGCCTGCTGAGCCGCGACGTCATCGCTCACCCGGCTATAGTCGTGCAGTCCGTTCTTACCGAACCACAGCGAATATTGCAGCCAGATTAGCAAAGCCAGCAACAGCAGCGTTAGTTTACCCATCCTGCCCCCTGAAAAACGGCATCATCATCCCAAGACTTCCCCAGAGCACTACGCCGGGGTAACAGAGATGCCGCAACATCGCGGGCAAATGTACCACATTTTTTCCGCAGAATCGTCCTGCTCAATATCGTTACACAGTTGGTTACGGTTTGAATTATGGCTGAAGTTAGCCCATGAGCCACAAAAATAACAGACCAAACATCAGCACCACCGTCACAATCGTGACCACGGTACTGTACAGGAGCTTGCCGTTGAGCAGCGAGTGCAGCGCAATGCCGACGACAACCGCCACGGGCATCAGCGCCAGAAAGAAAGGCCAGGTGTAGAGAAAGAAGAACAGCGTGTTTCCGCCGTAGATAAGAAACGGGATACCCAGCGCCAGCAACCATGAGACGAAGCCAATGATGGCCCCAGGAAATGACCAGGTCGTTTCGTCGTCGGTCGCAAGCGGCTCCGACCCGGTGGTGGTGATGTAATGTTCACTGTTGCGCATAGCTAGTCCTGTGACCGTGACTCATCGTTCGGGAAGACAGCTCCCGAACGATACCGTCTCAGGATCTGATAATATCGTCCCGTCTGAGCAGGTCTAATAATTGGCTTACTAAATTTGTTACCAATTGTTGACCCTCCAGGTGAATTTCTGGCGATTCAGGCGCTTCGTATACCGCGTCAATGCCGGTGAAGTTGCGCAATTCTCCGGCACGCGCTTTTTTGTACAACCCTTTCGGGTCGCGCGCTTCGCAAACCTCCAGCGGCGTATCCACAAACACTTCGATAAAGCGATCCTGTCCGACCCGTTCGCGCACCATCTGGCGCTCGGCGCGGTGTGGAGAGATAAATGCGGTCAGCACCACCAGCCCGGCGTCGGCCATCAGGCTGGCAACCTCCCCGACCCGGCGGATGTTCTCTTTGCGGTCGTCGTCGCTGAACCCTAAATCGCTGCACAGGCCATGGCGCACGTTGTCGCCATCCAGCAGGTACGTGCTTACGCCCTGCTGATGCAATGCCTCTTCCAGCGCGCCCGCCACCGTCGATTTACCCGAGCCGGACAGCCCGGTAAACCACAGCACAACTCCACGGTGACCGTGGAGTTGTTCGCGCTGGGCGACGGTGACCGGATGAGGATGCCAGACGACGTTCTCATCATGGGCAGCCATTACTTGCCTCCCAGCAGATCGCGCGCGCCCCAGTGCGGGAAGTGCTTACGCACCAGCGCGTTCAGTTCCAGCTCAAAGGCGCTGAATTCTGAAGCCGCGGACGCCTGTTCGTTTGGCTCACGGACCATCCCCGCGCCGACGGTGACGTTCGTCAGGCGGTCAATAAAGATAAGCCCGCCCGTCACCGGATTTTGCTGATACGGATCCAGCACCAGCGGTTCGTCAAAGGTCAGATCGACCAGACCAATACCGTTCAGCGGCAGCTCGGTGACCTCGCGCTGGGTCAGGTTGTTGATGTCCACCTGGAACTGAATACCGTCCACGCGGGCGCGGGTCTTCTTGCCGGCGATTTTGATGTCGTAGCTCTGGCCCGGCGTCAGCGGTTGCTCCGCCATCCACACCACATCCACGGAAGCCCCCTGCACGGCGGCCAGCGTTTCCTGGGCATCCACCAGCAGATCGCCCCGGCTGATATCAATCTCGTCTTTCAGCACCAGCGTAACCGCTTCACCGGCGCCTGCGTCCTGCAGGTCACCGTCGAAGGTGACGATGCGTGCGATGGTCGATTCCACGCCGGATGGCAGCACCTTGACGCGCTGACCCACCTTCACGGCGCCTGACGCGAGAGTACCGGAGAAACCGCGGAAGTCGAGGTTAGGACGGTTCACGTACTGCACTGGGAAGCGCATCGGCTGAGTGTCGACCACGCGCTGAATTTCAACCGTCTCCAGCACCTCCAGCAGCGTCGGGCCGCTGTACCACGGCATGTTCGCGCTCTGGGAGGCGACGTTATCCCCTTCCAGCGCCGAGAGCGGCACAAAGCGGATATCCAGGTTGCCCGGCAGCTGTTCGGCAAAGGTCAGATAGCTCTGGCGGATCTCCTCGAACTTCTCTTCGCTGAAGTTCACCAGATCCATCTTGTTGACCGCCACCACCAGGTGTTTGATCCCCAGCAGCGTGGAGATAAAGCTGTGGCGACGGGTCTGATCCAGCACGCCTTTACGGGCGTCGATCAGCAGGATCGCCAGGTCGCAGGTCGACGCGCCGGTCGCCATATTGCGGGTGTACTGTTCGTGCCCCGGGGTGTCGGCAATAATAAATTTGCGCTTCTCGGTAGAGAAATAGCGGTAGGCCACATCGATGGTGATGCCCTGCTCGCGCTCCGCCTGCAGGCCATCCACCAGCAGCGCCAGATCCAGCTTTTCGCCCTGGGTACCGTGACGCTTACTGTCGTTATGCAGGGAGGAGAGCTGATCTTCATAAATCTGGCGCGTATCGTGCAGCAGGCGGCCAATCAGGGTACTTTTCCCGTCATCCACGCTGCCGCAGGTCAGAAAACGCAGCAGGCTTTTGTGTTGTTGCGCGTGCAGATACGCTTCCACGCCGCCTTCGTTGGCAATTTGTTGAGCAATAGTGGTATTCATGGCGGCTCCTTAGAAATAACCCTGACGTTTCTTCAGCTCCATGGAGCCTGCCTGGTCGCGGTCAATCACGCGCCCCTGTCGCTCGCTGGTGGTCGACACCAGCATCTCTTCGATGATCTCCGGCAGCGTCTGGGCGTTGGATTCCACCGCGCCGGTCAGCGGCCAGCAGCCGAGGGTGCGGAAACGCACCATCTGTTTTTTGATCACTTCACCCGGCTGCAGGTCGATGCGATCGTCGTCGATCATCATCAGCATGCCGTCACGCTCCAGCACCGGGCGCTCGGCGGCCAGATACAGCGGAACGATCTCGATGTTTTCCAGATAGATGTACTGCCAGATATCCAGCTCGGTCCAGTTGGAGAGCGGGAAGACGCGGATGCTTTCGCCCTTGTTAATCTGGCCGTTGTAGTTGTGCCACAGCTCCGGACGCTGGTTTTTGGGGTCCCAGCGGTGGAAGCGGTCGCGGAACGAATAGATACGCTCTTTAGCGCGGGACTTCTCTTCGTCACGGCGCGCGCCGCCGAAGGCCGCGTCAAAACCGTATTTGTTCAGCGCCTGCTTCAGCCCTTCGGTTTTCATGATATCGGTGTGTTTGGCGCTGCCGTGCACGAACGGGTTAATGCCCATCGCCACCCCTTCCGGGTTTTTATGCACCAGCAGCTCGCAGCCGTAGGCTTTCGCGGTACGATCGCGGAACTCGTACATCTCGCGGAATTTCCAGCCGGTGTCCACGTGCAGCAGCGGGAACGGCAGCGTGCCCGGATAAAACGCTTTACGCGCCAGATGCAGCATGACGCTGGAATCTTTGCCGATGGAGTACATCATCACCGGGTTAGAAAACTCGGCGGCCACTTCGCGGATAATATGGATACTTTCCGCTTCGAGCTGCCGCAGGTGTGTAAGACGTTTTTGGTCCATAACCGTTCCTTAAGCCAAATTTACAACAGAAGAACCAAAGCCTTCTGTATCGGTTGTGTGCTGAAACCAGGCGAGCGTGCTGTGCAGCTGCACCACTTCCCCCACCACGATCAGGGCAGGCATCGGGGCATCTTTCGCCAGGGTTGCAAGGTCTTGAAGTGTGCCGACAGCAACATGCTGATCGACGCGCGTGCCGCGAGAAATGACGGCGACGGGGGTCGTCGCCTCGCGACCGTGCTGAATAAGCTGTTCGCTGATGTCCGCCGCCTTCATCGTGCCCATGTATATCGCCAGCGTCTGGCGGCTCTGGGCGAGATGCGACCAGTCGAACGGCGTGCTGTCCGCCTTGTAGTGGCCGGTCACAAAGGTGACGCTCTGGGCGTAATCGCGGTGGGTCAACGGGATACCGGCGTAGGCCGTTACCGCAGAAGCCGCCGTGATGCCGGGCACCACCTGGAACGGAACGCCCGCTTCGGCTGCCGCCTGCAGCTCTTCGCCGCCGCGACCGAAAATGAACGGATCGCCCCCCTTCAGGCGCACCACGGTTTTGCCCGCTTTCGCGGCGTCAATTAGCATCTGGTTGGTGTCGTGCTGCGGCACCGAGTGTTCGCCCGCCCGTTTGCCGACGCAGATTTGCTCCGCGTCGCGACGGATCAGCTCGCGCACGCCGTCGGTGACCAGGTGGTCGTAGAACACCACGTCCGCATCCTGCAGCACCTGCAGGCCGCGCAGCGTCAGGAGCCCGGCATCGCCCGGCCCCGCGCCCACCAGAATGATCTCCCCGCCCGTACTGCCGGGGTTATCCAGTTCGTCCTCGAGGATTTTCTGCGCCGCTGTCTCATTACCGGCATGCATCAGGCTGGCAAAGCGGCCGCGAAACACGCGTTCCCAGAAGCGACGGCGTTCCGTCACGCTGGTCAGGCGGGTTTTCAGATGGTTGCGCCAGTAGCTGGCTTTCTCCGCCATGCGCCCGAGGCTGGTCGGCAGCAGCGCTTCGATTTTTTCCCGCAGCACGCGCGCCAGCACCGGTGCGGTACCGCCGGAGGAGATCGCCACCAGCAGCGGCGAACGGTCAACGATCGACGGGAAAATAAACGAGCATAAAGGCTGGTCGTCCACCACGTTCACCAGGCGGTAACGGGCCTGAGCGGCGTCGGAGATCCGCTGGTTCAGTTCACGATCGTCGGTCGCCGCAATTACCAGCACGACGCTGTCGATTTGTGACTCGTCGAAATCCGTCTCTTCAACGACCTGCACCTGGGCCCCTGCGCGCTGCAGAAACGCGATTTTACGATCGGCGATTTCACCCGTGCCAACCACCAGCACCGGTTTCTCTTTAATCGCAGCAAATAAGGGCAGATAGTCCACAGGCAACAACTCACTAACAACGAGGAATAGAGGGACTATAGGGGGCGGCTTAGACCGAATGAAATTACGAATTGGAATGAGTAGTTACTCAATGGAATAACGCTGTGAAAAAGCTAATACCAAAAAGTGCTTAACGCGCGAAATTTCGGGCATTTAAGAACGATTCAAATTGTGTATGGACGATCACAGTTTCATACTAGGCGGGTTATTATTTTGCTCTGTTTTTAAGGACTCACTATGTTTTCCGCAACGCGCCACCGTATTGCTGCCCTGGCGCTCGGCGTTTGCTTTATTCTTCCTGCCCAGGCAAAAAACCAACCTTATGGTGAAATCGCCACTATGCAGGCGCGGCATATTGCCACCGTTTTCCCTGGCCGCATGACCGGATCGCCTGCGGAAATGCTCTCCGCGGACTATCTTCGCCAGCAGTTTGCCGACATGGGTTACCAGAGCGATATCCGATCGTTTCACAGCCGCTACGTCTATACCTCACGCAATAAAACGAAAAACTGGCATAACGTGACCGGCAGTACGGTGATTGCGGCCCACGAAGGCAGCGCAAAAGAGCAAATTATCATTATGGCGCACCTTGATACCTACGCCCCGATGAGTGACGCCGATACGGATAACAATCTTGGCGGGCTGACGCTGCAGGGCATGGACGACAATGCCGCAGGCCTGGGCGTGATGCTCGAACTGGCCGAGCGGATGAAAGATATTCCCACCCAATATGGCATTCGTTTTGTTGCCACCAGCGGTGAGGAAGAGGGCAAACTCGGCGCTGAGAATCTCCTTAAGCGTATGAGCGCTGAGGAGAAGAAAAATACGCTGCTGGTGATCAACCTCGATAACCTGATCGTCGGCGACAAGCTCTATTTCAACAGCGGGCAGAGTACGCCGGGTACCGTGCGGAAACTGACGCGCGACCGGGCCCTGGCGATAGCCCGCAGCCATGGGGTTTATGCCACCAGCAATCCCGGCGGTAACCCGGATTATCCGCGAGGCACAGGCTGCTGCAACGACGGGGAAGTGTTCGATAAGGCGGGCATTCCGGTGCTGTACGTGGAAGCGACGAACTGGGCGCTGGGCAAAAAAGATGGCTACCAGCAGCGGGCTAAATCGAAGGCCTTCCCGGACGGGACGAGCTGGCACAACGTGATGCTGGACAATCAGCAGCACATCGATCGCGCGCTGCCGCAGCGGATTGAACACCGCAGTCGTGATGTGGTGAAGGTGATGCTGCCGCTGGTGAAGGAGCTGGCGAAAGCGGGGAAAGCCTGAGGCCGTTAAGCATAGTGCGGCCTGATGCCCTCACCCCACCCCTCTCTTAAGCCTTTGTAGGCCCGGTAAGCGCAGCGCCACCGGGCAAAAAGGTTATCACCCTTCGTGCAACCCGCACTCGCGCTTCAGCCCGAAGAATCGCGTCTCTTCTTCCGCCATGCCCGGTTCCCACTTACGCGTGGTGTGGGTATCGCCCACCGACAGATAGCCCTGGTCCCACAGCGGATGGTATTTCAGCCCGTGCTTTTGCAGGTACTGGTACACCGTCCGGTTATCCCAGTCGATAATCGGCAGCACTTTAAACACCCCGCGCTGCACCGCCAGCACCGGTAAGGTTGCCCGGCTGCCGGACTGCTCACGGCGCAGGCCCGCAAACCACGTCTGCGCATTAAGCTCTTTCAGCGCCCGGTTCATCGGCTCAACTTTGTTGATCTCATTGTATTTCTCAATGCCCTCAACCCCCTGCTCCCACAGCTTGCCGTAGCGCGCCTCCTGCCAGGCCGCGCTTTCCGTCGCGCGGTAAACTTTCAGGTTCAGCCTGAGCTTGTCCGTCAGCTCGTCAATGAACTGGTAGGTTTCCGGGAACAGATAGCCGGTATCGGTGAGGATCACCGGAATGTCCGGACGGATCTGATTCACCAGATGCAAACTGACCGCCGCCTGAATACCAAAGCTTGACGAGAGCACATACTCTCCCGGCAGGTTTTCCAGCGCCCACGCCACGCGCCCTTCAGCGTCCAGCTTTTCAAGGTGGGCATTGGTTTCTGCCAGCGCCAGAATGCGTTCGACTTTTGGCAGGTCATTAAGGGCGTTTAGATCGAGTACGGACATAATTACCTCTCGTGTTTACTCCCAGAAATCCCTGGCGGGATCGAGCACCGGGCGAATGATGCCCGCACGCACCGTAAAGTCGCCGAAGCCTTCACCCGCTTCGCGCTCTTTCGCCCAGCGCCCGACAAGCTCGTCGATGGAATCAAGAATTTCCGGCTCGGTGATGTTCTCGCGGAACATACGCGGAATGCGCGTGCCGATACGGTTACCGCCCAGGTGCAGGTTGTAGCGCCCCGGCGCTTTCCCCACCAGCCCCAGTTCGGCCAGCATCGCGCGACCGCAGCCGTTCGGGCAGCCCGTCACGCGCATAACAATATGCTCGTCCGGAATGCCGTGTTTTTCCAGAATCGCTTCTACCTTGTCAGTGAATGACGGCAGGAAACGTTCCGCTTCCGCCATCGCCAGCGGACAGGTCGGGAACGACACGCAGGCCATTGAGTTTTCACGCTGCGGCTTCACCGCATCCATCAACCCATGTTCGCGCGCCAGCTTCTCGATCTTCGCCTTCTGGCTTTCCGGCACGCCGGCAATGATCAGGTTCTGGTTAGCCGTAATGCGGAACTCGCCCTTATGGATCTTCGCAATTTCCAGCAGGCCGGTTTTCAGCGGACGCCCCGGATAATCCAGAATACGGCCGTTTTCGATAAACAGCGTCAGGTGCCATTTATTGTCGATACCCTTCACCCAGCCAATGCGATCGCCGCGACCGGTGAATTCGTAAGGGCGGATCGGCTCAAACTTGATGCCCGCGCGACGCTCCACTTCCGCTTTGAACGTCTCCACGCCCACGCGCTCCAGGGTATATTTGGTTTTCGCGTTTTTACGGTCGGTACGGTTACCCCAGTCGCGCTGGGTCGTCACCACCGCTTCCGCCACGGCCAGCGTGTGCTCCAGCGGCAGGAAGCCGAACTCGCTCGCGGTGCGGGCATAGGTTTTCTTGTTACCGTGCTCAATGGACAGGCCGCCGCCCACCAGCAGGTTAAAGCCCACCAGCTTGCCGTTTTCGGCAATCGCCACGAAGTTCATGTCGTTGGCGTGCAGGTCGATATCGTTCTGCGGCGGGATCACTACCGTGGTTTTAAACTTACGCGGCAGGTAGGTCTGGCCGAGGATCGGCTCTTCATCGGTGGTCGCGACTTTTTCCTGATCGAGCCAGATCTCCGCATAGGCGCGCGTGCGCGGCAGCAGGTGCTCGGAGATCTTCTTCGCCCACTCGTACGCTTCAGCGTGCAGCTCGGACTCATACGGGTTCGAGGTGCAGAGCACGTTACGGTTCATGTCGTTGGCGGTCGCCAGCGCGTCCAGCCCAACGGAGTGCAGCATCTGGTGCACCGGCTTGACGTTCTTCTTCAGAATGCCGTGGAACTGGAAGGTCTGACGGTTGGTCAGACGGATGCTGCCGTAGATCGTGTTTTCACCGGCAAACTTGTCGATCGCCTGCCACTGTTTGGTGGTAATCACCCCACCCGGCAGACGGCAGCGCAGCAGCATCGCGTGACGCGGCTCCAGCTTCTGCTCTGCACGCTCGGCGCGGATGTCGCGGTCGTCCTGCTGGTACATGCCGTGGAAACGGATCAGCAGGAAGTTGTCGCCTTTGAAACCGCCGGTGAGACCGTCATTCAGATCTTCAGCAATGGTGCCACGCAGATAGTTGCTTTCCAGCTTCATGCGCTCGGCGTCTGTCAGTTTACCTTCGACCACCAGTGGCCCTGGATGTTTTTCGCTCATTAGTAGACATCTCGCTGATAACGGCGCTCAACGCGCAGCTCACTTAAAAATTCATCCGCCGCTTCGGCATCCATACCGCCGAATTCGGCAATCACTTCCAGCAAAGTCTGTTCAACGTCTTTCGCCATGCGATTGGCGTCGCCGCAGACATAAATGTGGGCACCGTCATTGATCCAGCGCCACAGCTCTGCGCCCTGTTCGCGCAGTTTGTCTTGTACGTATACTTTTTCTTTCTGGTCGCGGGACCAGGCCAGATCGATGCGGGTCAGTACGCCTTCTTTCACATAGCGCTGCCACTCCACCTGGTAGAGGAAATCTTCCGTAAAGTGCGGGTTGCCGAAGAACAGCCAGTTTTTACCCGGCGCGCCGTCTGCCGCACGCTGCTGCATGAAGGCGCGGAACGGCGCAATGCCGGTGCCCGGGCCAATCATGATGACCGGCGTTTCCGGGTTTGCAGGCAGGCGGAAGTTGTCGTTGTGCTCGATAAAGACGCGCACTTCGCCCTCTTCTTCCACGCGGTCTGCCAGGAAGCCCGATGCCCCACCCGTACGGGCGCGGCCTTCGATGTCGTAGCGCACCACGCCGACGGTGATATGCACTTCGCTCTCCACCTCGGCCTGAGACGAGGCAATGGAGTACAGGCGTGGGGTCAGCGGACGCAGCAGGCCGATCAGCGCATCGGCATCCAGCTGAGCCGGAGAGAAGCGCACCATATCGACAATTGGCGTCGTCGCGGCGTAATGCTGCAGCTTCGCCTTGTCGCCCACCAGCGGCAGCAGGGATTCGCTGCGCGTTAAGGTGGCATAATTTTCGACGATATTCGGGGTATTCACCGTCAGCTCAAAATGCCACTGCAACGCTTCAGAAAGCGGCTGCGTTTTGCCGTCAACGGTGACGGGCTCGTCGCCTTTCAGCCACAGCAGCTCAACCAGCTCTTTCACCAGCGCCGGATCGTTCTGATACCAGACGCCCAGCGCATCGCCAGGCTGATAGCGCAGGCCCGAGTCGCCGAGATCGATTTCGATATGGCGAACGTCTTTTTCGGAATCGCGGCCGGTAATTTTCTGGTTCACCGACAGGCTCGCCGCCAGCGGCGCCTCTTTGGTGTACGGGCTGGTGTGGATGTCGTTAACAGCACCCGTCGCGGTGAACACGGCCTGCGTCGACGTCTCTTTCGGCACGCGCGCTTTTAGCACGTCAACGATGCGGGCACGCCATTCAGCGGCGGCGGTCTGGTATTCGACATCTGCGTCAACGCGGTCCAGCAGGCGCTCTGCGCCCAGCTCCGCCAGCCTGCTGTCGAAGTCTTTGCCGGACTGGCAGAAGAATTCATAGGAGGTATCGCCCAGGCCAAAGACGGCAAACGCCGTGCCATCCAGCTTCGGCGCTTTTTTCGAGAACAGGAACTTATGCAGCGCCACCGCTTCTTCTGCGGGTTCACCTTCACCCTGCGTAGAAGCCACCACCACCAGCAGTTTTTCTGACGCGATTTGCTTAAATTTATAATCCCCGGCGTTGACCAGGTTCACGTTCAGCCTGGCGGCCAGCAGGTCGTCACGCAGCGCTTCGGCCACGCGGCGGGCGTTACCCGTCTGCGAGGCGGAAATCAGGGTAATGGCCGGAATTTCTACGGCCGTGGCCGGTGCACCCGCCACAGCGCCAGGCTGCTGATTGAGCATTCCCCAGAAATAGCCGGAGACCCAGGCAAGCTGAGTGGGAGAAAAATCAGAGGTGGCAGCCTGAAGGCGCGCCAGCTGCTCCGGGTTCAGGGGAAGCAAGTTTGAAGGTGGGGCCTGTGTTGTCATGCGTCGTTATGTTCCAGTAGCCAAGCGGACTTTAAGCGAATAAATCCAAACTGAAGATAAGGTTAACGGCGAGGATAATAACAATTAAAGAAGGGATGGAAATAATAAATAACCAAATGGACTAACCTGTTTTGGTTGTCATGCTTAGCGATAAAACCGATTAAATAATTATTTGAAATATAATAAGAAATAGCGATAAACACCCCGTATACGAGGCGGTTGCCGCTCAGAGCCGTTTTAGTTAATGCTAAAAATTGTGCTTTCCGGTACTATGCGGCGGTTTTTTCCGCATTACTGAGAGCGATCATGTCCACCACACTGTTTAAAGATTTCACCTTCGAAGCCGCCCACCACCTTCCGCATGTCCCTGAAGGGCATAAATGTGGCCGTCTGCACGGGCATTCGTTCATGGTGCGTCTTGAGATCACCGGTGAAGTTGATCCGCATACCGGTTGGATCATGGATTTTGCCGAGCTGAAGGCGGCGTTTAAGCCGACCTACGATCGTCTGGATCACTACTACCTGAATGAGATCCCGGGCCTTGAAAACCCGACCAGCGAGGTGCTGGCAAAATGGATTTGGGATCAGATGAAACCGCGGGTACCGCTGCTGAGCGCGGTGATGATCAAAGAGACCTGTACGGCAGGCTGCATCTATCGCGGCGAGTGATGCTTGCCGGGTGCGGCTTCGCCTTACCCGGCCTACAAAAGCCTCGAAACCCAGGCCCGGTAAGCGCTCGCGCCACCGGGCTTTTTTTCAGGCGATATTCAGATACTTGTGCGTCTGCATCGACAGGCGCCAGTTGCGCGCAATACAGGTTTCAATGCACAGGCGCGTTGCATCGTCTTTCTGGCTGATAGGCTGCAGGGCAATGACCCGCTGCTTTTCGTCCGTCAGCGTGGCCAGCAGTTCATCCAGCGCTTCGATATCACGCACGCGCCCTACCGGGTGCTTAATCTCATCCGCGCGCTCCAGCGCCTGAGACAGCACGTCATACCCGCCGCGCATATTCACTTTTGGCGATACCGTCACCCAGGTGGTGTGCGAGCAGCGCACTTCATGGGTGCCGCTGGTTTCGATCTGGCAGCTGTAGCCGTTCTTTTCGAGCAGCTCGGTCAGCGGCGTCAGATCGTGGACGCAGGGTTCACCGCCGGTGATCACCACGTGACGCGCCGTCCAGCCCTGACGACCAATGATGGCGAGCAGATCTTCGGCACTGCCCGCGCCCCACTTATCGCTCTCTTTGGTTTTCGCCAGAATGCTAAACAGCGACACTTCCCGATCTGCGAGCTTATCCCACGTATGTTTGGTATCACACCAGGCACAGCCAACCGGGCATCCCTGTAAACGAATGAAAATAGCGGGAACGCCGGTAAAGTAACCCTCGCCTTGCAGGGTCTGGAACATCTCGTTAATCGGGTACTGCATAGTCATCTCAGTAAAAGGGATAAACGATAAGTATCGCAGATCCCCGCCGGATGGTCATGCTCCATCGGTGCTTTGCGCGTCAATCGCCGCCATAAACCGTTCGGTAATTTGCTGCGGACGGGTGATCGCGCCGCCGACCACCACCGTATGCGCGCCCAGCGCCAGACACCTGGCCGCACGCTCGGGGGTATCCACGTTGCCTTCGGCAACCACGGGCACCGTCACGGCCGCCAGCACCGCCTTCAGGAACGCGCAGTCGTTTTCCGGAAGTGAATGGCCCGCCGTTTCCGCCGTGTAGCCGTAAAGCGTGGTGCCGACGCAGTCAAAGCCCAGCGCCTGCGCCGTCACGGCTTCCTCCACGGAGGAGATATCCGCCATCAGCAGCACCGCGGGATAACGTGCGCGGATGCGTGAGACCAGCGTTTCCAGAGATTCTCCGCCGGGACGTGGCCGCGCCGTCGCATCAAGCGCAATGATGTCCGGCGAGACGCTCATGAGCTCATCCACTTCTTTCATTGTCGCGGTGATAAACACCTCGCTTTCGGGATAATCCCGTTTGATGATGCCGATGACCGGCAAAGACACCTGCTGCCTGATGGCCTCGATATCCACCACGCTGTTCGCGCGAATGGCTGCAGCCCCGCCCTGTGCCGCAGCCAGCGCCATGCGCGACATAATAAACGGGCTGTGCAGCGGTTCATTTTCCAGCGCCTGACAGGAGACGACCAGTTTTCCCTTCAGGGTATCCAGTACAGTTTTCATTACGATAAGATCTCTTCCACTTCGTTTTTGATAATCGTGACGTGCGGGCCATAAATGACCTGAACGCCGTTGCCGCGCACGATAACGCCGCACGCCCCGGTGGCTTTCAGTGCCGACTCATTCACTTTGCTGCCGTCTTTAACCGTGACGCGAAGACGCGTGGCGCAGCAGTCCACCTCGTCCAGATTCTCTTTTCCGCCTAATCCGGCGATCACCGCGGCTGCGCGTTCGTTTTGCGGCAGACTGACCTCATCAGCCATCGCCTCCTTTTCCCGACCTGGCGTCGCGAAATCAAAGCGGTTAATCAGATAGCGGAAGGTAAAGTAGTAAAGGAAGAACCACGGTACGCCGACCAGCGGAACGAACATCCAGTTGGTTTTGGCTTCTCCCTGCAAAATGCCGAACAGCACGAAGTCGATGAAACCGCCGGAGAAGGTTTGCCCGATGGTGATATGCAGCATGTGCGCGAGCATGAATGCCAGCCCGTCAAACAGCGCATGGATGACGTAGAGCACCGGCGCAATAAACAGGAACGAGAATTCGATAGGCTCGGTAATCCCGGTCAGGAACGAGGTTAACGCCGCAGAAAGCAGCAGCCCGGCAACGCGTTTTTTGTTCTCGGGTTTTGCCGTGTGGTACATCGCCAGGCACGCCCCGAGCAGGCCAAACATCATCGTAATAAAGCGCCCGGACATGAAGCGTGACGTGCCCTCATAGAAATGTTGCGTGTTCGGGTCAGCCAGCTGAGCGAAGAAGATCCGCTGCGTGCCTTCCACGAGGTGTCCGTTGACGATTTCACTCCCGCCAAGCGCGGTGGTCCAGAAAGGCAGATAGAAGATGTGGTGCAGACCGAACGGGCCCAGCATGCGTAAAATGAAGCCGTACAGCAAAGTGCCCAGATAGCCGGTCGCATCCACCAGCCCGCCGAGACCAAAAATCAGCTTCTGGAAATGCGGCCAGACCACGGTCATGAGCGCACCGACGAGTATCGCCGCCAGCGAGCTGATGATAGGAACAAAGCGCGAGCCGCCAAAAAAGCCCAGGAACTGCGGAAGTGCAATCTTGTTAAACCGATGATGGAGCGCGCAGGTTACCAGCCCAATCACCACGCCGCCAAAGACGCCGGTTTCCAGCGTCTGAATACCCAGCGTCATGCCCTGCCCCACCGCACCCGGGTTCTCATGCGCCAGTTTGCCGGTGAGGATCAGCAGCGCGTTGATGGTGGCATTCATCACCAGAAACGCGAGTAACGCCGCCAGCCCCGCCGTGCCCTTATCGCTTTTTGCCAGCCCGACGGCGACCCCAACCGCAAACAGCACCGAGAGGTTCGCAAACACGATGGATCCTGCGCTGCTCATGATGGTGAAAATGGCCTGCAGCCAGCTCACGTCTAAAAACGGATAGGCCGCCAGCGTGTTGGGATTGGATAGCGCGCCGCCTATCCCCAGCAGCAGACCCGCCGCAGGCAGCACGGCAATCGGCAACATAAAGGATTTGCCAAAGCGCTGCGCTTTTTCAAACCATCCCCCTGAAGAAGCCCCACTGAATATTTGCATCATTTTTTCATCCCCCCATTAATAGATGAAAATTTTTACCATATTAATTTTAAATAGTGAAAATTATCATCAAAAACCAGGATAACGATCATACTTTTTCGAAATGACTGGCATCCCGCCCCCGCTTTCCGCCACACTAGTCGCAGAGAAACGCATTAAGGATCGAGCATGTCAGACCATGAAAACCTGCTGCTGAAGCTACGCCAGGAGGCTTCCGGGTACAGCCCAACACAACAAAAACTCGGTGAGTTTGTTCTCAGCGATCCTGCCCGGGTGCTCTACCTGACGATCACCGAACTGGCGCGCGAGAGCCACACCAGCGAGGCCAGCGTGACGCGTCTTTGCCGCACGCTGGGCTGCAAGGGCTATAACGAATTTAAAATGGCGCTTGCGCTGGATATTCAGCAGGGCCAGCCCGCGCGTCAGGCGGGGGATGAGATTGATAACGTCGTGGATGAGTCGGTGCAGGCTTTGCAGGACACCGCCAGGCTCCTTGACCGCACGCTGCTTGAAAAGGCCGCGCTGGCTCTGCATCAGGCGCAGTCGGTGCAGATTTATGGTGTTGCAGCCAGCGCGATCCTCGGGGAGTATCTGCACTACAAGCTGTTGCGGCTGGGCAAACCTGCACAGCTGTTTAGCGATATGCACCGCGCGGCCATGAATGCGACAACGCTTTCGGAAGAGACGCTGGTGGTGGCAATCTCCAGTTCCGGCTCAACGCGAGATCTACTCCACGTGGTGAAGCTTGCCCGCAAGCGCGGCGCTAAGGTTCTGGCACTCAGCAATACGCCCCGCAGCCCGCTGGCGTCCCTGAGCGACATGCAGCTGGTGGCCGCCAAGCCAGAGGGGCCGCTTAGCGCGGGCGCGCTCAATGCCAAAGTTGGGGTCATGCTGCTGGTCGAACTGCTGACCACGTCCATGATTGCGCTGGATGGCCGTTACGGCGACGTTAGCCAGCAAACGGCCAGCGCCACGCTTCCTCTGTTACTCTAAAAACCCTTCGCAGGCTAAATAAAATAGCCTGCGCTTAATGTCGCCTGATTTAAGTTAAGTGGTGTTTAAATCATTTATCCGGTAAATGTTTGGTGTAACAAAGTATTATATTTATTACATTTAGAATTAAGTTCATCACCCGATAAGCACCACAAAAAGGACTTTAAAATCATCACGTTGAAATATTCATTTTAATAAATTGAATTTTCACCCTGCCTGTAATGTCCAATATCTCCACCTGAATTCCTTTCCTTAAAATAAGCTTAAGATGCTGTCTATTTCGGCGTTTTATTATTTAAATGCCGTTTACTTTTGCACGCCTACAATCCGCCTCATCAATCATAATGAGACGGTATTAATGAAGATGTTAATGATTACAGGTGTGACGGGGTTTCTGGGCGGTGCAGTACTGGAAAAAATTCTGACCAGCGATCAATCCGTAAAACTGCTTTTGCTCGCGCGTGCCAGCGATCCGCAGAGCGGGCTGGAGCGCGTGCTGGAGAACATGCGCAAGTTCAACGTTCCTG
The DNA here is from genome assembly GCF_052974705.1 of Enterobacter sp. fkY84-1. Classification (NCBI taxonomy): domain Bacteria; kingdom Pseudomonadati; phylum Pseudomonadota; class Gammaproteobacteria; order Enterobacterales; family Enterobacteriaceae; genus Enterobacter; species Enterobacter sp. fkY84-1. The sequence goes on from NZ_CP169393.1 coordinate 3,793,878, forward strand.
AGGACAAACTGGCCACTCTGAGCGTGGACAATATCCTCATTGGCGATCTCAGCCAGCCTGAAGCCTTCCTGAACGATCCGCGTCTGGACCAGGTCACGCATGTCGTGAACTGTGCAGCTGTTGCCTCATTTGGTAACAACCCGCTCATCTGGAAGGTCAACGTGGAAGGAACGCTGGCACTGGCGCGCCGCATGGAGCAGGTTTCAACGCTACAACGCTTCCTCCACGTGGGCACGGCAATGTCATGTACGCCGGAGCAGGATTCCCTGGTCGCCGAAAGCGCCGAATTCAGAGAGAATGCTGAACACCTGGTGGAATACACGTTTTCGAAGTCAACCATCGAACAGCTGATGCGCCAGGAGTGTCCGAACCTGCCGCTGCTCATCGCGCGTCCGTCCATCGTTGTCGGCCATACCCGCCACGGCTGCACGCCCTCGAGCAGTATTTTCTGGGTCTTCAGCATGGGCCTGATGCTGCAGAAGTTTATGTGCTCGATGGAGGACCGGATCGACGTTGTCCCGGTGGATTATTGTGCCGACGCGCTGTTAATGCTGCTCAGCAGCAACGCGCGTCCGGGGGAAGTGGTACACATTTCGGCCGGAGAAGAGAACAGCGTTCGCTTTGCGGATATTGATAATGCGATGGCGCAGGCGCTGGAGAAAGCACCCGTCGGCGATAAGTATGCACAGGTCAGCTACGAAACGCTGGTCAGAATGCGCCGTGAACTGAAAACGATTTTTGGCCCGTGCAACGAACGTCTGATGCTGAGAGCCATGCGGTTATACGGTGCGTTTGCCACGCTTAACGTGCGATTCAGCAACGATAAGCTGCTGAGCATGGGGATGCCGAAGCCACCCCGGTTTACGGATTATATTGCCCGCTGCGTGCAAACCACCCGGGGGCTGACCATTCCGGAGCAAATGGCGGTCGATTTTAAATAGCCAAAAAAAATGCCAGTCATTCGACTGGCATTTTCATGTTAAGGCTTAAGCGATTATGCCTGGCCTTTGATCTCTTTACGACCGTTGTATGGTGCTTTTTCGCCCAGCGCTTCTTCGATACGAATCAGCTGGTTGTATTTAGCAACACGGTCAGAACGGCTCATAGAACCCGTTTTGATCTGGCCAGCAGCGGTACCCACAGCCAGGTCAGCAATGGTCGCGTCTTCAGTTTCGCCAGAACGGTGAGAGATAACCGCGGTGTAGCCAGCGTCTTTAGCCATTTTGATCGCAGCCAGCGTTTCGGTCAGGGAACCGATCTGGTTGAATTTGATCAGGATGGAGTTAACGATGCCTTTCTCGATACCTTCTTTCAGGATCTTGGTGTTGGTTACGAACAGGTCGTCACCCACCAGCTGGATTTTGTCGCCCAGTACTTTAGTCTGGTATGCGAAGCCAGCCCAGTCAGACTCGTCCAGACCGTCTTCGATAGACACGATTGGGTACTGTTTGGTCAGGTCTTCCAGGAAGTGAGTGAACTCTTCGGAGGTGAACGCTTTGTTGCCTTCGCCAGCCAGAACGTATTTACCGTCTTTGTAGAATTCTGATGCTGCACAGTCCATCGCCAGGGTTATGTCTTTGCCCAGCTCGTAGCCCGCTGCTTTTACCGCTTCTGCGATAACAGCCAGTGCTTCTGCGTTAGAACCCAGGTTTGGCGCATAGCCACCTTCGTCACCCACAGCTGTGTTCATACCTTTAGCTTTCAGAACTTTAGCCAGGTTGTGGAACACTTCAGAACCCATACGTACTGCTTCTTTCAGGGATTTCGCGCCAACTGGCTGAATCATGAATTCCTGAATATCAACGTTGTTGTCTGCGTGCTCACCACCGTTGATGATGTTCATCATTGGTACAGGCATGGAGTATTTGCCTGGGGTGCCGTTCAGTTCAGCGATGTGCTCGAACAGTGGCATACCTTTAGCCGCCGCAGCCGCTTTGGCGTTCGCCAGGGAAACGGCCAGGATTGCGTTCGCACCGAAGTTAGATTTGTTTTCAGTACCGTCCAGATCGATCATGATCTTGTCGATGCCAGCCTGATCTTTGGCATCTTTGCCAACGATAGCCTGAGCAATAGGACCGTTAACAGCGCCAACCGCTTTCAGTACGCCTTTGCCCATGAAACGGGATTTGTCGCCATCACGCAGTTCCAGCGCTTCGCGGGAACCGGTAGAAGCACCTGATGGAGCAGCTGCCATACCGACGAAACCACCTTCCAGATGAACTTCGGCTTCAACGGTCGGGTTACCACGGGAGTCGATGATTTCACGACCGATGACTTTAACGATTTTGGACATTAGATTTTCCTCAGTACAAGTTAAACTAAAACTCCAGACAAACAACGCGTACCAAAGGTACGCGTTGCCGTTCTAACTTTTTTTACTTCGCCTGACGCTTCTGGTAGTCGCTGGCGGCCTTCACGAAGCCTGCAAACAGCGGATGCCCGTCACGTGGCGTTGAAGTAAATTCCGGGTGGAACTGGCAGGCGACAAACCACGGATGGTTTGGCACTTCGATGATCTCGACTAACTGATCATCCCCGGAGCGGCCCGCAACACGCAGACCCGCAGCTTCAATTTGTTTCAACAGCATGTTGTTGACTTCATAGCGGTGACGATGGCGCTCGGTGATGACCGGCTCGCCGTACAGCTTGCGAACCACGCTATCGTCAGTCAGCTGGCAGGCCTGTGCGCCGAGACGCATAGTGCCACCCAGATCGCTCTTCTCGGTACGGACTTCGACGTTACCGTCTTCATCACGCCATTCAGTGATAAGCGCCACAACAGGGTACTTACAGTCTGGCACAAATTCCGTAGAGTTCGCGTTTTCCATTCCCGCTACGTTGCGCGCAAATTCGATCAGCGCAACCTGCATACCCAGACAGATGCCGAGGTATGGAATATTGTTTTCACGCGCATAACGCGCGGTGGCGATCTTGCCTTCTACACCACGGTAGCCGAAGCCGCCAGGGATAAGGATAGCATCCAGATCTTTCAGGATTTCAACGCCACGCGTTTCAACATCCTGCGAATCAATCAGCTTGATGTTCACGGAGACACGGTTCTTCAGACCACCGTGTTTCAGCGCTTCGATCACGGACTTATAGGCATCCGGCAGCTCAATGTACTTGCCGACCATACCGATAGTCACTTCGCCTGCCGGGTTGGCTTCTTCGTAAATAACCTGTTCCCATTCAGACAGGTTTGCTTCCGGACAGTTCAAGCTGAATCGTTTACAAATATAATCGTCCAGACCCTGTGATTTCAACAGGCCCGGGATTTTATAAATGGAATCGACATCTTTCATTGAAATAACGGCTTTTTCAGGCACGTTACAGAACAATGCAATTTTCGCACGTTCGTTCGCCGGAATGGCGCGATCGGAACGGCAAACCAGGATGTCAGGCTGAATACCGATAGAGAGCAGCTCTTTAACAGAGTGCTGGGTCGGTTTGGTTTTCACTTCACCTGCCGCCGCCATGTAAGGCACCAGCGTCAGGTGCATGAACAGCGCGTGTTCACGACCAATGTCTACCGCCAGCTGACGAATCGCTTCGAGGAACGGCAGGGATTCGATATCACCCACGGTACCGCCGATTTCAACCAGCACAACGTCATGCCCTTCGCCACCGGCAAGGACACGCTCTTTGATGGCGTTAGTGATGTGTGGGATAACCTGCACGGTCGCGCCCAGATAGTCACCACGGCGCTCTTTACGCAGAACGTCAGAGTAGATGCGGCCAGTCGTAAAGTTATTACGACGGGTCATTTTGGTACGAATGAAACGCTCGTAGTGGCCAAGATCCAGATCGGTTTCAGCGCCGTCTTCAGTAACGAACACTTCCCCGTGTTGGGTTGGGCTCATGGTGCCAGGATCGACGTTGATGTACGGATCCAGTTTCATCATGGTCACATTGAGGCCACGGGCTTCAAGAATGGCTGCGAGGGAGGCTGCGGCAATGCCTTTACCCAGAGAGGATACGACCCCGCCGGTCACAAAAATATAGTTCGTTGTCATGCTGAACCTGAGAAGTTAGGGTGAAACGATGGAATAACCAGGACGGGAAAGTAGTATACCCGAACACGGCGAGCGCCACAAACTTTCATTCTCCGTCTCCATTCCAGGCCATGACAAACATAAGGAGTGAGAAAATAGCCCCTTTTGGGTAAATGTTTTTGACGCAAATCAAGCGCTTGTCATTTAAAAAATCACACAAATTGCGCTTGATCGCAAAATTTCGTTAGAGATCAGATTCCTGGCGCTTTACTTCCTGCCAGACTTCTTCCATCGCGTCGAGGTCAATACCGCTCATTTCCAGGCCTCGCGAGGCGACAATCCGCTCCACTTCGCGAAAGCGGCGTTCGAACTTAAGGTTGGCTTTTTGCAGCGCCGTTTCCGCTTTTACACCCAGGTGGCGAGAAAGGTTGACGGTCGCAAACAGCAGATCGCCCATCTCTTCCTCAAGCTTTGCTTCATCCACCACCGCCTGCTGCGCTTCGTGCATCACCTCGTCAATCTCTTCGTGCACTTTATCCAGCACCGGGCCGAGTGAGGTCCAGTCAAACCCCACGGCGGAGCAGCGTTTCTGGATTTTGTGCGCGCGCATCAGCGCGGGCAGGCTCAGCGGAATGTCGTCCAGCGCGGAGTGCTGGGATTTTTCTGCCCGCTCGGCGCTTTTAATCTGCTCCCAGCGGGCCAGGACTTCGGTGCTGGTTCCTGCGGTAGCGTCACCGAAAATATGGGGATGACGGCGCTCAAGCTTGTCGCTGATGGCAGCGCAGATATCGTCAAAGTTAAAGCGCCCCTCTTCCTGCGCCATCTGCGCGTAGAACACAACCTGGAAAAGCAGATCGCCCAGCTCGCCGCGCAGGTCGTCAAAATCTTCACGGGAAATCGCGTCCAGCACCTCGTAGGTCTCTTCAAGGGTGTACGGGGCGATGGTGGCGAAAGTCTGCTCTTTGTCCCACGGGCAGCCGTTTTCCGGGTCGCGCAGGCGTTTCATGATGCCGAGCAGGCGGTCGATTTGAGTCATAATACTGTCCTGATGAAAAAATGCCGGGTGGCGGCGTTGCCTTACCCGGCCTACGGAAGAGGATGTTTAGCCGCCGTGCAGACGACGCGCGTCAATCACATCCGGCACCTGGTTCAGCTTGCCAAGCACGCGGCCCAGCACCTGCAGGTTGTAGATTTCGATGGTCATATCGATGGTGGCAAGCTGCTCGCGGGTATCGCTGCGGCTGGCGACGCCCAGCACGTTGACCTTCTCGTTGGCGAGAATGGTGGTGATGTCGCGCAGCAGGCCGCTGCGGTCGTTGGCAGTGACGCGCACCACCAGCGAGTAGCCGGCGGAGTAGCTCTCGCCCCAGACCGCTTCCACGATGCGCTCCGGCGCATGGGACTGCAGCTCGGCAAGCTGGTCGCAGTCGGAGCGGTGAATCGAAATTCCGCGCCCCTGAGTGATAAAGCCGACGATATCGTCGCCTGGAATTGGCTGACAGCAGCGGGCAATGTGGTGCATCAGGTTACCGACACCTTCGACCACCACGCGGCCGTTGTCTTTGCTGCGCTGCTGCGGCGCGTAGGTTTTCTGCTGCAGCTGCTTCAGCGCCGCCGCGTCCTGCTCTTCCGCGCTTGGCTTATTGAACTGCGCCTGCAGGAAGTTCACCATCTGATTCAGGCGAATATCACCGCCGCCAATCGCCGCTAACAGCTCATCAAGCTCGTTGAAGTTGTAGCGCGGCAGCAGGAATTTCTCCGCCTCTTTCAGGCTGATCCCGATATGCTCCAGCTCGTCGTCAAGGATCTGGCGACCGGCAAGGATATTCTTGTCTCGATCCTGTTTACGGAACCAGGCGTGAATCTTCGAGCGCCCGCGGCTGGTGGTGACATACCCCAGGTTCGGGTTAAGCCAGTCCCGGCTCGGGTTCGGCTGCTTCTGGGTAATGATTTCAATCTGGTCGCCCATCTGCAGCTGATAGGTGAACGGTACGATACGCCCGCCAATTTTCGCCCCGATGCAGCGGTGCCCCACATCGCTATGGATGTGGTAGGCAAAATCGAGCGGCGTAGAGCCGGCCGGCAGGTCGACAACGTCCCCTTTCGGGGTAAAGACGTAGACGCGATCGTCAAAGACCTGGCTGCGCACTTCGTCGAGCATCTCGCCGGAATCGGCCATCTCTTCCTGCCACGCAATCAGCTTACGCAGCCAGGCAATGCGGTCTTCGTGGCCTGAACGCGCCCCGCCGGACGTGCCTTCTTTGTATTTCCAGTGCGCGGCAACGCCCAGCTCGGCGTCCTCGTGCATCTGTTTGGTGCGGATCTGAATCTCGACCGTTTTACCGCCAGGGCCAAGCACCACGGTATGGATTGACTGATAGCCGTTCGGTTTGGGGTTGGCGACATAGTCGTCAAACTCATCGGGCAGATGGCGGAAGTGCGTGTGCACTATCCCCAGCGCGGCGTAGCAGTCCTGCAGACGCTCCGCCACGATACGCACGGCGCGCACGTCAAACAGCTCGTCAAAGGCGAGGTGTTTCTTCTGCATTTTGCGCCAGATGCTGTAGATGTGCTTTGGTCGACCGTAGACTTCGGCGCGCACGTTCTCTTCTTTCATCGCCTGGCGCAGTCCGCCGACAAACTCCTCGATATAGTGCTCGCGATCGATACGGCGCTCGTGCAGGAGTTTGGCAATCCGTTTGTATTCCGCCGGGTGCAGATAGCGGAAGCAGTAATCTTCCAGCTCCCACTTCAGCTGACCAATCCCTAAGCGGTTCGCCAGCGGCGCATAGATGTTCGTACACTCTTTGGCAGCCAGCACGCGCTCGTCTTCCGGCGCATCCTTCACCTCTCGCAGATGGGCAATACGCTCGGCCAGCTTGATGACCACGCAGCGGAAATCATCCACCATGGCCAGCAGCATCCGGCGAACGTTATCGACCTGCTCTGAGGAGACGGAATCCGTATGCGCGGCTTTGAGCTGACGAATGGCTGCCATATCGCGCACGCCGTGGATCAGCGCGACGACGGATTTTCCGACGCTGTCGCGCAGCACGTCTTCGCTGACTACGTCCGCATCCGCGAGGGGGAAGAGCAGCGCGGCCTGCAGCGTTTCGATGTCCATGTTCAGCATGGACAGGATTTCAACCATCTCCACGCCGCGCCACAGGAGAAGATCGGCGTCGGGATGCCCCTGCGTGGTGCGCAGACAATAGGCCCAGGTTTCGGTTAAGCGTTCACACGACTGCTGGCTGGAAATTCCCAGACTTGCGATCCATTTTTGTGGGTCAAACTCCCCAGCTTTATTGAGATGTGCACTTCTTACCGCAACCATTGTCCTCTCCTTTAGGGACCAGGGCCTGTCGAAGTCGACAAGCCAAACAAATTAGATGTGCTCGAACAACACCATCGATTCCAGATGCCCAGTGTGCGGGAACATGTCCAGCATTGCCAGACGCTGAATCTGGTAACCCGCGCTGAGCAGTGCCTCGCTGTCCCGGGCAAGCGTTGCCGGGTTACAGGAAACATAGACCACACGCTTTGGCGCGAGTTTAATAATATGTGCCATCACGCCCGGGGCACCGGCACGCGCCGGGTCGAGCAAAATTTTATCAAAGCCCTGCTTTGCCCACGGCTGTTGGGTGACATCGTCCTCAAGATTTTGATGAAAGAATGTCACATTTTGCAAGCCGTTCTGCCGCGCGTTCTCCTGCCCTTTCGCCACCAGCGCCTCAACGCCTTCCACACCGACGACGCTGGCCGCTTCTCGCGCCAGCGGCAGCGTGAAGTTGCCCATTCCGCAGAACAGATCGAGCACCCGGTCGCTTTTCTGAACGTCCAGCCACGCCAGCGCTTTCGCCACCATCTGCTGGTTAACGCCATCATTCACCTGAATGAAATCCCGCGGGCTGAACGTTAAGCGTAGCCCGTTTGACGCATACCAGGGCGCCTCACCGGTAACCTGTTCAAGTATCTCGCTTTGTGATGCAAGGAAAAGCGCCAGGTCGTGGGAATGCGAAAAGCGTTCCAGTTTTTCGCGATCTTTCTTCGACAACGGCGCGGTATGACGCAGCACCATCAGCGGGCCATTGTTTGCCATGACCAGTTCGACGTGCCCAAGATGGCGTACGCCGTCCAGCCCGGAGAGGCAGATGCGCACTTCCGGAAGCAATGCCTCAAGATGGGGCACCAAAATGGGGCACTGCTTCACGTCAACGATGTCGCTGGAGCCGGCCTTGCGAAACCCCATCTCCAGCCGCTCCGTTTTTGGCTGATAGCTGAGGCTCAGGCGCGCGCGACGACGATAGCCCCAGGGCTCATCGGCAACAATTTCGTTAACGTCATGTTTGAGCAGACGCGCCAGCGCGCGGCTTTTGCTTTTTTGCTGTAATTCTGTGCTCGCATGCTGTTGCTGGCAGCCGCCGCACACGCCAAAATGGGGGCAGCGGGGTGCCACACGCTCCGGGCTATCGCTGAGGCGACGCTTAACCTGCCCGCGCGCAAACTGGCGTTTATCTTCCGTCAGCGTAATTTCTGCTCGTTCTGCTGGCAGTAAACCTGTTATAAACAGAGCCTTACCATTGTGGCGTGCCACTCCCTGGCCAAACGGATCGAGGTCCGTGGCCTCAACAGTGATGATTTGACGCGTCGTCACGCGTCGCTTTGCAGAGTAGAATTGCGCCATCGCCGAGATTTTTCTCACATAACCATAATTATCTTAATTGTCCCATAACGGAACGCCATGACCAACTACAGCCTGCGCGCGCGCATGATGATTTTGATCCTCGCCCCCACCGTTCTCATCGGTTTGCTGCTGAGTATCTTCTTTGTGGTGCACCGCTATAACGATTTGCAGCGACAACTGGAAGATGCCGGCGCCAGCATTATCGAACCGCTTGCCGTCTCCAGCGAGTACGGCATGAACCTGCAAAACCGCGAATCCATTGGGCAGTTAATCAGCGTACTCCACCGTCGTCACTCGGATATCGTACGCGCCATTTCCGTTTACGACGAACATAACCGCCTGTTCGTCACCTCAAACTTTCATCTCGATCCGGCAGCACTGAAAATCCCAGACGGTACGCCGTTCCCGCGCCACCTCACCGTATTGCGGCGCGGCGATATCATGATCCTGCGCACGCCGATCGTGTCGGAAAGCTATTCCCCCGATGAGTCTGCGCAGTCCGACGCCAAATCCAGCAATAATATGCTGGGATATGTGGCGCTGGAGCTGGATCTCAAGTCGGTCCGGCTACAGCAGTACAAAGAGATTTTCATTTCCGGCGTGATGATGCTGTTCTGCATCGGCATTGCGCTGATCTTCGGCTGGCGCCTGATGCGCGACGTGACGGGCCCCATCCGCAACATGGTTAACACGGTTGACCGCATTCGCCGGGGACAGCTCGACAGCCGTGTGGAAGGGTTTATGCTGGGCGAGCTGGACATGCTGAAAAACGGCATCAACTCGATGGCGATGTCGCTGGCGGCCTATCACGAAGAGATGCAGCACAACGTTGACCAGGCGACGTCCGACCTGCGCGAAACGCTGGAGCAGATGGAGATCCAGAACGTTGAGCTGGATCTGGCGAAAAAGCGCGCTCAGGAAGCGGCGCGTATTAAATCGGAATTCCTTGCCAATATGTCGCACGAGCTGCGCACGCCGCTCAATGGCGTGATCGGCTTTACCCGTCTGACCCTGAAAAGCGAGCTCAACCCCACTCAGCGGGATCACCTGCACACCATTGAACGTTCGGCCAACAACCTGCTGGCGATCATTAACGACGTGCTGGACTTCTCCAAGCTGGAAGCGGGCAAGCTGATCCTCGAGAGTATCCCCTTCCCGCTGCGCAGCACGCTGGATGAAGTGGTGACGCTGCTCGCGCACTCGTCGCACGACAAAGGCCTGGAGCTGACGCTTAACATTAAAAACGACGTGCCGGATAACGTTATTGGCGATCCGCTGCGCCTGCAGCAGGTCATAACTAACCTTGTCGGGAATGCCATTAAGTTCACCGAAAGTGGTAATATCGACATCCTGGTAGAGAAACGCTCCATCAGCAGCAATAAGGTCCAGATTGAAGTCCAGATCCGCGATACCGGCATCGGCATTCCGGAGCGCGACCAGTCGCGTCTGTTCCAGGCGTTCCGTCAGGCGGACGCCAGCATCTCCCGCCGTCATGGCGGTACCGGTCTGGGGCTGGTGATCACCCAGCGCCTGGTGAACGAGATGGGCGGCGATATCTCATTCCACAGCCAGCCAAACCGCGGTTCAACCTTCTGGTTCCACATTAATCTGGACCTTAATCCGAACGTGCTGACCGATGGCCCGGTGACGGACTGCCTGAAAGGCAAGCGTCTGGCCTACGTTGAACCTAACGCTGCGGCGGCGCAGTGTACGCTCGACATCTTAAGCACCACGCCGCTGGAGGTGGTCTACAGCCCCACCTTCTCGGCGCTTGCCGTAGAGCATTACGATATTCTGCTGATGGGCATTCCGGTCACCTTCACCGGCGAGTTGACCATGCAGCAGGAGCGCCTGGCGAAAGCCGCGTCGATGACCGACTACCTGCTGCTGGCGCTGCCGTGCCATGGGCAGCTCAACGCAGAAGAACTGAAAAACGACGGCGCGGCCGCGTGCCTTTTGAAACCACTGACCGCAACCCGTTTGCTGCCAGCCCTCACGGAATATTGCCGTCTTAGCCAGCATGCCCTTCCGCTGATTAACGATGAGCAAAAATTGCCGATGAGCGTGATGGCGGTGGATGATAACCCGGCCAACCTGAAGCTCATTGGCGCATTGCTTGAGGACCAGGTTCAGCATGTGGAGCTGTGCACCAGCGGCGCGCAGGCGGTTGAACAGGCTAAGCAGATGCAGTTCGATTTAATCCTGATGGATATTCAGATGCCGGGCATGGACGGCATCCGGGCCTGCGAGCTGATCCACCAGTTGCCGCATCAGCAGCAAACGCCGGTTATTGCTGTCACCGCGCACGCGATGGCGGGCCAGAAGGAGAAGCTGCTGAGCGCCGGGATGAATGACTATCTGGCAAAGCCCATCGATGAAGAGAAACTTCATAGCCTGCTGTTGCGCTACAAGCCGGGTCATATTGGCGGAACGTACACGGTTTCCAGCGAGCAGGCTGAGATAAGCGTTAATCAGAACGCCACCTTTGACTGGCAGCTCGCGCTGCGCCAGGCGGCAGGTAAACCCGATTTGGCCCGCGACATGCTGCAAATGCTGGTCGCGTTTCTGCCAGAAATTCGCAACAAGGTGGAAGAGCAGCTGGTGGGTGAAAACCCGGAAGATCTGCTGGACGCAATCCACAAGCTGCACGGCAGCTGCGGGTACAGCGGCGTACCGCGGCTGAAAAACCTCTGTCAGTTGCTGGAGCAGCAGCTGCGTGCCGGTACGCCGGAATCGGAGCTTGAACCGGAGTTCCTGGAGCTGCTGGATGAAATGGATAACGTGACGCGGGAAGCGATGAAGGTGTTGGGGAGCTGAGGTAAAAGCCCGGTGGCGCTACGCTTGCCGGGCCTACAGGTGCACTAACGTAGGCCGGGTAAGGCAAAGCCGCCACCCGGCAATCACAGTTAAAATGCCTGCCCCACTTTCAGCACCGCCGCGATATTCCTTGCGGCCATCCTGACGTTCTCGCCGGCATTTTCCAGCGCGTCTTCCAGCGTGCAGATGGTGTAAATCACGCTAAACACGGCATCAATGCCGTGATCGTGTACCACGCCAACGTCCGCCGTCAGGCTGCCTGCAATGCCAATAACGGGTTTGTTAAAGCGTTTTGCCACCTTCGCCACCCCCACCGGGACTTTGCCGTGGATCGTCTGGCTGTCAATGCGGCCTTCCCCCGTGATCACCAGATCCGCATCGGCCACCTGGTCGGCCAGGTGTAGCGCATCGGTCACGATCTCAATGCCCTGGCGCAGCTGCGCGCCGCAAAAGGCGTAGAGCGCCGCGCCCATGCCCCCCGCCGCGCCGCCGCCAGCAAGGTTCAGCACGTCGATATCCAGGTCCCGGGCAATCACGCTTGCATAGTGCGCAAGCGCGTTGTCCAGGGTGACGATCATCTCGGGTGTGGCGCCCTTCTGCGGGCCGAATACCGCTGACGCGCCATCCTTCCCGGTAAGCGGATTGGTTACATCGCAGGCCACCTCAATCCGGCATTCCACCAGACGCTTGTCCAGCCCGCTCAGGTCGATACGCGCGAGTTTTCCCAGCTCGCCCCCGCCCTGCCCAAGAAGCTGTTCATTGTCGTCCAGCAGCTTCGCCCCCAGCGCCTGCACCATCCCTGCGCCGCCGTCGTTGGTAGCGCTGCCGCCAATGCCAATAATAATATGCTTAACGCCCACATCCAGCGCGTGACGAATCAGTTCGCCCGTGCCCCAGGAGGTGGTTTTCAGCGGATTACGCTGCGAAGGCGCAACCCGCTCCAGGCCGCTTGCCGCCGCCATTTCAATAAAGGCGCTCTGCTTATCTCCGGATAAGCCATAAAACCCCTCCACGCGCTCGCCCAGCGGGCCGGTCACCGGAACATGTACAATGCTTCCCTGCGTTGCCGCGATCATCGCCTCAACCGTCCCTTCGCCACCGTCCGCGACCGGCAGCTTCACGTAAACCGCCTCGGGAAAGATCTCGCGAAAACCACGCTCTATCGCTGTCGCAACCTCAAGCGCACTCAAACTTTCCTTATACGAGTCCGGTGCGATAACAATTTTCATAAGCCATCCTTACGCATAGTCGTTACGTTAAGCATACACCACGTAAAAGACCGCTCATGGGAGCGGTCCCAATGCGTTTATCGTACCATGCACGGGCGTTTATTGTCGAATGTCCAGTCAGGGATCAGATACTGCATCGCCATCGCATCGTCGCGCGCGCCCAGGCCGTGTTTCTGATACAGCTCATGGGCCTTCATGACCTGATCCATATCCAGCTCAACCCCCAGCCCCGGCGTGGAAGGCACCTGCACCATGCCACCTTTGATCTCAAACGGCTGCTTAGTGAGACGCTGATTACCTTCCTGCCAGATCCAGTGGGTGTCGATAGCAGTGATCGTGCCCGGCGCAGCGGCGGCGACGTGCGTGAACATCGCCAGCGAGATATCGAAGTGGTTGTTGGAGTGCGAACCCCAGGTCAGGCCAAACTCATGGCACATCTGCGCCACGCGAACCGACCCCTGCATCGTCCAGAAGTGCGGGTCAGCCAGCGGAATATCGACTGACTGGAGGGATAAGGTGTGTCCCATCTGACGCCAGTCGGTCGCAATCATATTGGTCGCGGTCGGCAGCCCCGTAGCGCGACGGAATTCCGCCATCACTTCACGGCCAGAGAAGCCTTGCTCAGCCCCGCACGGGTCCTCCGCGTAGGCCAGCACGCCTTTCAGCTGCTTGCCGATCGCAATCGCTTCATTGAGAGACCAGGCCCCGTTCGGATCGAGCGTCACACGCGCCTGCGGGAAACGTTTTGCCAGCGCGGTGACGGCTTCCGCCTCTTCTTCCCCGGCCAGCACGCCGCCCTTCAGTTTGAAATCGTTGAAGCCATATTTTTCGTATGCCGCTTCCGCCAGGCGCACCACCGCATCCGGGGTCATTGCCTCGTCGTGGCGAAGCCGGTACCAGTCGCATTGTTCATCCGGCTGGCTCTGATACGGCAGTGGCGTCAGCTTGCGGTCGCCGACAAAGAACAGATAGCCCAGCATTTCCACTTCGCTGCGCTGCTGCCCCTCGCCCAGCAGCGACGCAACGTTAACGCCCAGATGCTGGCCCAGCAGATCCAGCATCGCGGCTTCAATGCCGGTCACCACGTGGATAGTGGTGCGCAGATCGAAGGTCTGCAGACCCCGGCCCCCGGCATCGCGATCGGCAAAGGTGTTACGCACGGTGTTGAGGACATTTTTGTACTCACCCAGCGTTTTGCCCACCACCAGCGGAATGGCGTCCTCCAGCGTGTTGCGGATCTTCTCCCCGCCCGGAATTTCACCCACGCCGGTATGGCCGGCATTGTCTTTGATGATGACAATGTTGCGCGTGAAGAACGGCGCGTGCGCGCCGCTCAGATTCATCAGCATGCTGTCATGGCCCGCAACCGGAATGATTTGCATGGAAGTGACGACAGGGGTCGTAAAAGTACTCATCGTGTAATCCTTTTATCAGTGACGTCCGAAAACAGGGCGCTTACGGTCAAATGTCCAGCCGGGAATAAGGTACTGCATCGGGCCCGCATCGTTTCGCGCGCCGCCCGGCAATTTTTTATACGCCTCATGGGTTTTATGGATCCGATCCCAGTCCAGCTCCACGCCCAGGCCCGGCGCATCCGGTACGGCAATTTTGCCATTGATGATTTCCAGCGGATTTTTCGTCAGGCGGGCTTCGCCTTCCTGCCAAATCCAGTGCGTGTCGATGGCGGTCGGGTTACCCGGCGCCGCCGCGCCAACGTGGGTAAACATCGCCAGCGAAATATCAAAGTGATTGTTCGAATGACAGCCCCAGGTGAGTCCCCAGTCATCGCACAGCTGCGCCACGCGGACCGCGCCTGAGAGCGTCCAGAAGTGCGGGTCCGCCAGCGGTATGTCCACGGCGTTCAGCATCACCGCATGGCCCATTTCGCGCCAGTTGGTAGCGATCATATTGGTCGCCACCGGCAGTCCGGTGGCCCGACGGAACTCGGCCATCACTTCGCGGCCCGAAAAGCCCTGTTCCGCGCCGCAGGGGTCTTCCGCATAGGACAGGATATCCCCCAGCCCTTTGCACAGGCTAATCGCTTCATCCAGCAGCCATGCGCCGTTGGGATCGACGGTGATCCGCGCATCCGGGAAGCGCTTTTTCAGCGCCCGGGCCGTTTCAATCTCCTGCTCGCCGGGCAGCACACCGCCCTTCAGCTTGAAATCCTTAAAGCCGTAGCGATCCTGCGCCGCCTCGGCCAGCCGCACCACCGCGTCGCTGGAGAGCGCTTCCTGGTGGCGCAGGCGATACCAGTCGTGATCGCCCGTGGATCGAGCCAGATAGGGGAGATCGGTTTTATTGCGATCGCCAATGTAGAACAGATAGCCCAGCACGGTGACCGCATCGCGCTGTTTGCCCGGCCCCAACAGCTCGCAAACCGGGACATTGAGCGCCTTCCCCAGTAAATCAAGCAGAGCCGCTTCCAGGGCGGCAACCGCGTTGACGCGCAGTTCAAACGTCCAGGCACCGTTACCGAACGTCTCAAAGTCTGCCGACTGGTTGCCTTTATGCACCCGCTGAACCACCTTGTTCAGACGGGCAATCTCCTGCCCCACGACCTGCGGAATGGCATCGACCAGCGTCTGGTAAATCACCTCTCCGCCAGGGGCCTCGCCCACGCCGGTATTCCCTGCGCTGTCTTTTAGCACGACGATATTACGGGTAAACCAGGCGTTATGCGCGCCGCCAATATTGAGCAGCATGCTGTCCTGCCCGGCCACCGGGATGACCTTCATCTCGGTGACGATAGGGCTCGATTGCGTTGTCATCAGCCACGCTCCGCAACAGGTTTAAGTTCGACGCGTTTGATATCCCCCACCAGCACCAGGTAACTCAGGACCGCCACCAGCGCATGCACACCCACGTAGATTAGCGCACCGTTGAAAGAGCCGGTGGTACCGACGATGTAGCCGATAGCGATGGGCGTCACAATCCCGGAGATGTTGCCGAACATGTTGAACAGACCGCCGCTCAGGCCGCTGATCTCTTTAGGGGCCGTATCCGCCATCACCGCCCAGCCCAGCGCGCCAATGCCTTTGCCGAAGAAGGCCATCGCCATAAAGCCGATAATCATCCACTCGGCATTGACGTAGTTACAGAACACCATGGTCATGGAGAGCAGCATGCCGAGCACGATGGGCGTTTTACGCGCGATGTTCAGTGAACCCGTGCGGCGCATCAGCCAGTCGGAAATCACCCCGCCGAGCACGCCCCCCACGAAGCCACAGATGGCCGGGACCGAGGCAACAAACCCCGCTTTCAGAATCGACATGCCGCGTGCCTGCACCAGGTACACCGGGAACCAGGTGATGAAAAAGTAGGTCAAGGCGTTGATACAGTACTGGCCCAGATAGATCCCGATCATCATGCGCGATCCGACAAGCTGCCTGATCTGCGCCCATTTCTGGCTGAACGGCACTTTCGCCGTCGAGGATTTCTGATCCATGTTGATCAGCGCGCCACCTTCAGCGATGTACTCCAGCTCTTTTTTGTTTACGCCAGGGTGCAGGTTGGGTTCGTGGATCACTTTCAGCCAGATAAAGCTGATGACGATCCCGAGTCCGCCCATAAAGAAGAACACGTGCGACCAGCCCACCTCATGGGTTAGCCAGCCCATAATGGGCGCAAAGATCACCGTCGCGAAGTACTGTGCGGAGTTGAAAATCGCCACCGCCGTTCCCCTCTCCTGCGCCGGGAACCAGGCCGCCACAATGCGGCTGTTGCCCGGGAAGGAAGGCGCTTCCGCTAAGCCCACCAGGAAGCGCAGCGTGAAGAGCGCGACGATAATGCCGAAGCCGCTGAAGATATCGACGAAGCCCTGCAGCAGAGTAAAGGCAGACCAGATGAAGATGGACCAGAAGTAGACCCGTTTCGAGCCAAAGCGGTCGAGCAGCCAGCCGCCAGGAATTTGCCCGATGACGTAGGCCCACGAGAAGGCGGAGAAAACGTAACCCATGCCCACGGGATCAAGGCCGATATCTTTTGCCATTTCCGAGCCGGCAATCGACAGCGTGGCGCGGTCACCATAGTTAAAGGACGTGACGATAAACAGCATCACCACTATCCAGTAGCGGGCATTGGTGCGCTTTTCAGCGCTGCTCGCTGCGTGGCTTAATGAACTCATTGTTGCACTCCTGAAACATAGCTTTCGCCTGGTTCATTCTGTACAGCACCGGTAGGGTAAGCAGAATGAGATTGGTTTTTGTCGTTTTGGTACGGCCTGAAGCCGTTTTATCGTGACCGGAAAAGTATATGAAGGAGTGCCTCTTCACCTCACCGTGCAAAAACACAGTATTAAAGGGCGTGAGGGAGGTTGTTTAGGGCATAAGCCCAGAGGAGTGGAAGGTGGTTCACGGAAATGGCGTTTGGTGCGGAGTGTGATGCCGGGTGGCGGCTACGCCTGACCCGGCCTGGAAAACCCGCAGGCCCGCGCAAGCGAAGCGCCGCCGGGCAGAGCGTTATTTGAGAAGTGAGGCCCAGTTCTCCACCCACGGGTTTGATTCGCTTTCTGGCTCCGGGTGCTCACCCGCATCAATCAGCAGCATCTCGCCGACGCGCTGGGCGCTCTGCTCCTGCAACAGCGCATCGAACTGCTTGCCGCCGCCGCAGAAGTTGGCGTAAGCGCTGTCGCCGAGGGCGATGATGCCGTAGTGAACGTCTGGCTGATAGCCAAGCTGGTCTTTAATGCCCTGGAACAGCGGCACGATGCTGTCCGGCAGATCGCCCTGCCCGGTAGTGGAGGTCACCACCAGAATGTATTTATCTTTATACTTTTCCCAGTCCGCCAGCTCCGGATCTTCATAGACCGTGGCTTTATGACCCTGGCTTGCCAGAATCGCCTCCGCCTCTTCCGCGACCAGCAGCGAGTTGCCGTACATTGTACCGACAAAAATGCCTACTTCAGCCATGCTATTTTCCCATAGTGAATACGCTTACTCTTCATCCTGAACGTTGCCCGATACAAACTCAACCCTTTCATTTTCGGGGAGTTGTCCCAGCCAGCCAAACTGTGACAGCGCCTGCATCCAGACGTCGTCCAGCCCCGCGCGGAGAGTCAGCGGCTCGCCGGTAAACGGGTGCATCAGGCTGAGCTCGCTTGCGTGTAACATCAGACGATGGCAGCCAAAGTGTTCGGCCGCGCTGCGGTTCTGGCGCAAATCACCGTGTTTGCTGTCGCCAATAATCGGGTGGCGCAGATGCGCAAGATGGCGTCGCAGCTGGTGCTTACGCCCGGTTTTGGGCAGAAGCTCAACCAGGCTGTAGCGTGTGGTCGGAAATTTGCTGGTGGCCACCGGCATTTCCGTCGTCGCCATGCCGCGATAATCCGTCACGGCGGGCTGCGGACCTTTGTCATCCCGGGCAAATTTATCGGCGATTTTGTCCAGTTCCTCCACCAGCGGGTAGTCCAGGGTGGCAGACTCGGTCAGCCAGCCACGCACGACCGCGTGGTAGCGCTTCTGGATCTGGTGCTGTTCGAACTGCTGCGCCAGCAGTCGGCCAGCTTCGCTGGAAAGCCCCATCAGCAGCACGCCGGAGGTCGGCCTGTCGAGGCGGTGGGCGGTAAAAACATGCTGACCAATCTGGTCGCGCACGGTCTGCATCACCACCACTTTCTCGTCGCGATCCAGCCAGCTGCGGTGCACCAGCCAGCCTGACGGTTTATTCACCGCCACCAGCCACTCGTCCTGATAGAGGATCTCAAGCGTCATGCATCTTCACCGGCAAACAGGGCATCCAGCTTTTCCAGTTCGACCAGCATGACGTCGCGCGCAGGGTGCGTCGCGTCGAGCGCCATTTCATAATAGGGAGAGACGGCAAACGCCTGCGGCAAGGGGTGTCCCCCCTCAAGCAGGGCGTGCATGCGCGGAATTAACACCCACTGCAGCCACTCGAAAGGCGCCAGCGTATCCAGGCAGAAAGGCTGGGTGCTGGCGAACGCTTCTGGCTGCGGCGCGGTCTCCTGCCACAGCTGATGTTGGCGCAAAAGGGCTTCGATGGCGTGCAACTGAGCACGAACGCTATCGTGTTGCGTCATAGTAACCTCAACTGAAAATGTGAACGGCGCGCAGCATAGCATTGCGAAAGGCAGAAATAAAAAAAGGGAGCACTGTAAAAACAGTGCTCCCGGTTCGTTCCGCAGCATTCCAGCTACAATTCGTGCTCCCTGCTCATCCGTGACAACTTTTCCTGAAGCCCGAAGGCCTGGTCATCCGTCTACCTTTCGCATCCTGCACACATCTTCCTGACGTGTTTGTTTCATCCTGAAACGTCCTGGCCTTCCTGACCCACCGACCATCCTGACCGGCTCTCGTTCTCCTTCCTGGAGGTGTCCCTTACGCATCCTGCGTTATCCACTTCGCTTCATCCAGAAGCCTTCCTGCTGCGCCATCCTGACGAGTCCTGTGTGAGAAACGCCATCATCCTGATGTTCGTTTCTCGTGTCGGCTTCCTGTCGACGGAGATAGAATCCGCTATTCCGCTTCGTCTTACAACCCACTCAGCCAGCGTTGTAAGACGCGGGGACTCCCTAAAAATAATAGGAGGAACAACTAATTCGTTGAAAAATAGAGTGATATTAATCTGAATTTAATGAGGTAATACTGAATGTTCCAGCGATCTCTCACAAACCTTGTAAGAGATCTCTCACACGCGCTGTAGCAGCATGGATTACAGAAGGGGCTCAAGTCGGGTGAGGAAATCCGCAAGAGAAGGGGCGAGAGTCTCGCGATTGCGGGTACCGATAGTCTCTTTAATCACTTCGCCTGACAGGTTACAGACGGAGATAACGTCCAGTTCGCTGTCCAGCGTGGCAATAAAGAGCGTCGGAGAAAGCTTAAGGCGCTTTTGCGTGACCAGATGACCAATCAGGTTTTCCTGAACACGCTGCAGATCGTCTTCGCTCCAGGTCTGCAACAGCGTCAGCGTCATGTCCGCAAAGCGCGCGGGCATATCCCCTGCAAACTGCGTGGCATAAAACGCATGAACCGCTGGTTGTACCACAATGTCCATTGCCCGTTCAACCGCATTTACATTCTGCTCGCCGTTATTCGGCTTCGGCTGCCAGATCACGTAATCATCAAGCGAAGAGATAATGCACGGCGAAGGGACGCCATATAAATCAGCACTTTGCGGCCACGTGCCCTGCTTTTCATGCCATGCGTCGCAGTAGCGGGTCGTGAAGGTAGTGAGGGCATTTGCAGTTTCGATGTCCACCGATTTCTCTCTTCTTGTCAGACAGGATAAACTCAGGCCATAAGTGTACCTGTAAAGTGGCTATGAAACATGTCTTACGAAAATCATCAGGCGTTAACCGGCTTAACGCTGGGTAAATCGACCGATTACCGCGATACCTACGATGCAAGCCTGCTGCAGGGCGTGCCGCGTAGCCTGAACCGCGACCCTCTGGGACTGCACGCGGACGCGCTGCCGTTCGTGGGTGGCGATATCTGGACGCTGTACGAACTCTCGTGGCTCAACGCGCGCGGCCTGCCGCAGGTGGCGGTGGGACACGTTGAGCTGGACTATGCCAGCGTGAATCTCGTCGAGTCCAAAAGCTTTAAGCTCTATCTCAACAGTTTTAACCAGACCAAATTCAACAGCTGGAACGACGTTCAGCACACCCTGGAACGTGATTTAAGCGCCTGCGCGCAGGGAAAGGTGAGCGTATCACTGTATCGCCTGCACGAACTGGAAGGCCAGCCAGTCGCCCACTTCAACGGGACCTGCATCGACGATCAGGATATCGAGGTGGAGAATTATGAATTCAGCGCCGATTACCTCGAAAACGCGGCGAGCGGCAAGGTGGTTGAAGAGACGCTGGTGAGCCATCTCCTGAAATCCAACTGCCTGATTACCCACCAGCCGGACTGGGGCTCGGTGCAGATCCAGTATCGCGGGCCAAAAATCGACCGGGAAAAGCTGCTGCGCTACCTGGTGTCGTTCCGCCATCACAATGAATTCCACGAGCAGTGCGTGGAGCGCATCTTTAGCGATATCCAACGCTTCTGCCAGCCGGAAAAATTGAGCGTTTACGCGCGCTACACCCGCCGCGGCGGCCTGGACATCAACCCGTGGCGCACCAATACCGATTTTGTCCCGGCGACGGGCCGGCTGGTGCGTCAGTAATATAAATATTTTCACAATATGCGCGGTATCTTCCGCGCTTTAGGTTGTGAAACGTCACGCGCCAGGGCTATTGTAATCAACAGGGAAAGACGATAATCGTCCCGTAAGGAGCTCACTTGATTACACATATTAGCCCGCTTGGCTCAATGGATATGTTGTCGCAGCTGGAAGTGGACATGCTTAAACGCACGGCCAGCAGCGATCTTTATCAACTGTTTCGTAACTGTTCACTTGCCGTTCTGAACTCCGGAAGCCTGACAGACAACAGTAAAGAACTGCTGTCCCGCTTCGAAAGCTTTGATATCAACGTGCTGCGCCGCGAGCGCGGCGTGAAGCTTGAAGTCATCAACCCGCCGGAAGAGGCGTTTGTCGACGGACGCATCATCCGTTCACTTCAGGCTAACCTGTTTGCCGTGCTGCGTGACATCCTGTTTGTTAACGGGCAGATCCACAACGCAGGCCGTTTCCAGCATCTCGACCTGGAAAGCTCGGTCCATATCACCAACCTGGTGTTCTCTATTTTGCGCAACGCCCGTGCCCTGCACGTGGGTGAAGCGCCGAACATGGTCGTCTGCTGGGGCGGTCACTCCATTAACGAAACCGAATACCTTTATGCGCGTCGGGTGGGCACCCAGCTTGGCCTGCGCGAGCTGAATATCTGTACCGGATGTGGTCCGGGTGCGATGGAAGCGCCAATGAAAGGTGCCGCAGTGGGTCACGCGCAGCAACGCTACAAAGAGGGACGGTTTATCGGCATGACCGAGCCGTCCATCATCGCCGCTGAGCCACCTAACCCGCTGGTTAACGAGCTGATTATCATGCCGGATATCGAAAAACGTCTTGAAGCGTTTGTCCGTATCGCCCACGGCATCATCATCTTCCCGGGCGGCGTAGGGACAGCGGAAGAGCTGCTCTATCTGCTGGGTATTCTGATGAACCCGGCCAACAAAGATCAGGTCCTGCCGCTGATCCTGACCGGACCAAAAGAGAGCGCCGACTACTTCCGCGTGCTGGACGAGTTTATCGTGCACACGCTGGGTGAATCCGCGCGTCGTCACTATCGCATCATCATCGATGATGCTGCGGAAGTGGCGCGCCAGATGAAAAAAGCGATGCCGCTGGTGAAGGAGAACCGCCGCGATACCGGTGATGCCTACAGCTTTAACTGGTCAATCCGCATTGCGCCGGATCTGCAGATCCCGTTCGAGCCTTCACACGAGAACATGGCGAACCTGAAACTCTACCCGGACCAGCCGGTGGAAGTCCTGGCCGCCGATCTGCGTCGCGCCTTCTCCGGGATTGTGGCGGGCAACGTCAAAGAGGTCGGTATCCGCGCCATTGAGCAGTACGGTCCGTACAAGATCCACGGCGACCCGGAGATGATGCGCCGCATGGATGACATGCTGCAGGGCTTTGTCGCCCAGCACCGCATGAAGCTGCCGGGCTCCGCCTATATTCCTTGCTACGAAATCTGCACATAACGCTTAGCGGCATCTCATCAAAGCCGGGTCGCCCTGTCGCGCGTTCCGGCTTTTTTTATTCCTGATGTAATTCATAGGCATCACTTATATCTTTTACAAAATCGCCACAAACGCAAACGATTACCTGTATTTTTCAACCGTAAATTATCAGCCTTAATCCAAATTACCTGCCAGAAAATACTAAAAACCCATTTCTTTACAGCGAAAGACACCTATATCAAGGGCCAGTCTTTCAGCGCACATGTCGTTGGTGGTAGCCTTCGCGCGCGTAAATTCTCTTTGATGTTTTTTTAACAGATAAATGGTCTAAAGATGCCCACATCATAAGTGGATTATTGCATTTGGGATCGCGATCACTGATAGATTCATAACGAGAATGTATCTTTCCGCCCGCCAATAGTTACGGGCGAAAATTATTAAAAAACCGTCACTGAACGAATTTCATATTACCGTCAGGCACTTTTTCATCGGATTTGACTAAAAACCTGACAATTTGCTTCCTCCAGGAGATACAGATGGAAACCACTCAAACCAGCACCGTTGCTTCGATTGAATCCCGAAGTGGTTGGCGCAAAACGGATACCATGTGGATGCTTGGCCTTTACGGCACGGCAATCGGCGCTGGTGTACTGTTCCTTCCTATCAACGCAGGCGTCGGCGGTCTGATTCCGCTGATCATTATGGCTATCATTGCTTTCCCGATGACCTTCTTTGCACACCGCGGTCTGACCCGCTTCGTGCTGTCCGGTAAAAACCCGGGCGAAGACATCACTGAAGTGGTTGAAGAGCATTTCGGCGTGGGCGCAGGTAAACTGATTACCCTGCTCTACTTCTTCGCGATTTACCCTATCCTGCTGGTCTACAGCGTGGCGATCACCAACACCGTTGAAAGCTTCATGCTGCACCAGCTGCACATGACGCCGCCACCGCGTGCCATCCTGTCTCTGATCCTGATTGTCGGCATGATGACCATCGTGCGCTTCGGTGAGCAGATGATTGTGAAAGCGATGAGCGTACTGGTGTTCCCGTTTGTGGCCGCACTGATGCTGCTGGCCTGCTACCTGATCCCACAGTGGAACGGCGCAGCGCTGGAAACCCTGTCCCTGAGCAGCGCGTCTGCGACCGGTAACGGCCTGCTGATGACCCTGTGGCTGGCGATCCCGGTAATGGTCTTCTCCTTCAACCACTCCCCAATCATCTCCTCTTTCGCCGTGGCGAAACGTGAAGAGTACGGTAATGGCGCAGAGAAGAAGTGCTCCAGCATCCTGGCACGCGCTCACATCATGATGGTGCTGACCGTTATGTTCTTCGTCTTCAGCTGCGTACTGAGCCTCTCCCCGGCGGACCTGGCGGCAGCGAAAGAGCAGAACATCTCAATTCTGTCTTACCTGGCGAACCACTTTAACGCACCGCTGATTGCGTGGATGGCACCGATCATCGCGATGATCGCCATCACCAAATCCTTCCTGGGTCACTACCTCGGCGCACGTGAAGGCTTCAACGGTATGGTGATTAAATCTCTGCGCGGTAAAGGCAAGAGCATTGAAATCAACAAGCTGAACAAAATCACTGCACTGTTCATGCTGCTCACCACCTGGGCGGTAGCGACGCTGAACCCAAGCATCCTGGGCATGATTGAAACCCTGGGCGGCCCGGTCATCGCGATGATTCTGTTCCTGATGCCGATGTACGCGATTCAGAAAGTCCCGGCTATGCGTAAGTACAGCGGTCATGTCAGCAACGTCTTTGTGGTTATCATGGGGCTTATCGCTATCTCTGCGATCTTCTACTCCCTGTACACCATGTTCTGATTCTCACCTGCGCCGTCCCCGGACGGCGCACACCCTCCTCTCTGACTGAAAGCAATGGACGCATCATGATTAGCGTATTCGATATCTTCAAAATCGGTATTGGTCCTTCCAGCTCTCACACCGTCGGACCGATGAAAGCCGGTAAGCAGTTCACGGATGACTTGATTGCACGCGGCATCCTGCACGACATCACCCGCGTGGTTGTCGATGTATACGGCTCACTTTCCCTGACCGGGAAAGGCCACCACACCGATATCGCCATTATCATGGGCCTGGCGGGAAACCTGCCGGATACCGTTGATATTGATGCGATCCCTGGCTTTATCCAGGACGTGAACACCCACGGGCGCCTGCTGCTGGCGAACGGCGAGCATGAGGTTGAATTCCCGGTTGACCACTGCATGAATTTCCATGCGGACAACCTGTCGCTACACGAAAACGGCATGCGCATTACCGCGCTTGCCGGCGACAAAGCGGTATACAGCCAGACTTACTACTCTATCGGCGGCGGTTTTATCGTCGACGAAGACCACTTTGGTCAAACCAGTACCTCTTCTGTCGAGGTGCCGTATCCGTACAAAACGGCGGCAGACCTCCAGCGCCACTGCCAGGAGACGGGACTTTCCCTCTCCGGTCTGATGATGAAAAACGAGCTGGCGCTGCACAGCAAAGAGGAGCTGGAACAGCACTTCGCTAACGTCTGGGAAGTGATGCGCGGCGGTATTGAGCGCGGGATCACCACCGAAGGCGTTCTGCCGGGCAAGCTTCGCGTACCGCGTCGTGCGGCAGCGCTGCGCCGTATGCTGGTAAGCACCGACAAAACGACTACGGACCCAATGGCCGTGGTGGACTGGATCAACATGTTCGCCCTGGCGGTAAACGAAGAAAACGCCGCAGGGGGCCGTGTGGTCACCGCGCCAACCAACGGTGCCTGCGGCATCGTTCCGGCCGTACTGGCGTACTACGACAAGTTTATCCGTGAAGTGAACGCGAACTCGCTGGCACGCTACCTGCTGGTGGCCAGTGCGATTGGTTCGCTGTATAAGATGAACGCCTCCATTTCCGGTGCGGAAGTGGGCTGTCAGGGTGAAGTCGGCGTGGCGTGCTCCATGGCGGCGGCAGGTCTGGCGGAGCTGTTGGGCGCAAGCCCGGCGCAGGTGTGCATCGCTGCGGAAATCGGCATGGAACACAACCTGGGGCTGACCTGCGATCCGGTTGCCGGACAGGTACAGGTTCCGTGCATCGAGCGTAACGCGATTGCCTCCGTGAAGGCGGTAAACGCGGCGCGTATGGCGCTGCGCCGCACCAGCGAACCGCGCGTCTGTCTCGATAAGGTTATCGAGACCATGTACGAAACCGGTAAAGATATGAACGCCAAATACCGCGAAACCTCTCGCGGGGGCCTGGCGATGAAGATCGTGACCTGCGATTAAGCCTCTCAGGAAGCCTCGTTTTGCGAGGCTTCTTCCTGATTTCCCCACCATTCATAGTTTCACGCTGCTGACAGTGTTACCCTTCTTGCATGAGATAGAAGGGAGATTATCTGTGGCCGTTCATTTACTTATCGTCGATGCACTTAACCTGATTCGCCGTATCCATGCGGTACAGGGGACGCCCTGTAAAGACACCTGCCTGCACGCGCTGGAACAGCTTATCCGCCACAGCGAGCCCACCCACGCGGTCGCGGTTTTTGATGACGAAGCCCGCAACACGGGCTGGCGGCACCAGCGTCTGCCCGACTACAAAGCCGGACGCGCACCGATGCCGGACGATCTTCACGCCGAATTACCCATGCTGCGCGCCGCATTTGAACAGCGGGGCGTCCCCTGCTGGGGCGCACAGGGAAATGAAGCCGACGATCTCGCGGCCACCCTGGCCGTAAAGGTGGCGAGTGCCGGGCATCAGGCCACGATCGTTTCAACGGATAAAGGCTACTGCCAGCTGCTCTCCCCGACTATTCGCATTCGCGACTATTTTCAAAAACGCTGGCTGGACGCGCCGTTCATTGCCAGCGAGTTTGGCGTATCGCCTGAGCAATTGCCGGATTACTGGGGCCTGGCAGGCATCAGCAGCTCTAAAGTTCCGGGAGTAGCCGGTATTGGGCCGAAGAGCGCCGCGCAGTTGCTAACCGATTTTCAGAGTCTGGAGGGCATTTACGCCCGTCTGGACGAGGTGCCAGAAAAATGGCGCAAGAAGCTGGAGGCGCATAAAGAGATGGCGTTTATCTGCCGGGAAATCGCAACGCTCCAGACGGATTTACAGCTGGACGGGAATTTACAGCAGTTGCGCTTAGAACGTTAAAACGACTACAGGGTTTTTGTAGGCCCGGTAAGCGCAGCGCCACCGGGCAAAACAAAGTACGTGCTATCGCTCGTCGCGACGCCCGCCTACGGCCGCCCACCAGCGACGAATATGCACCGTCACCTCTTCGCGGTCGTGATACAGCTGACGCGCCTGGATCTCCACGTTAATCCCGTGTTCGTCCAGTTGCTCCTGAATGTAGGCCAGGTTCTGCGACACCTCCTCATAGCGCTTTTTCATCGGCAGCTTGAGGTTGAAAATGGTCTCGCGACACCAGCCGTTCACCAGCCAGGAGGCCATCAGCGCGGCCACTTTCGCCGGTTTCTCAACCATGTCGCACACCATCCATGAGATGTTGTTGCGGTTCGGGCGATAGCGGAAACCGTCTTCACGCAGCCAGGTGACCTGTCCGGTGTCCATCAGGCTTTGCGCCATTGGGCCGTTATCAACGGACGATACCCACATGTTGCGTTTCACCAGCTGATAGGTCCAGCCGCCCGGGCACGCGCCGAGATCGACAGCGTACATGCCGTTTGCCAGACGCTCATCCCACTCATCCGCCGGGATAAAGACGTGGAACGCCTCTTCCAGCTTCAGCGTAGAACGGCTTGGCGCATCGGCCGGGAAGCGCAAACGCGGGATGCCCATAAAGAAAGGAGAGTTGTTGGTGGTGTACGAGTAGCCCGTATAGCAGCAGCCCGGTGCAATAAAGAAGATATGCACCACCGGACGCTTCGGCGTTTCGTAGTTCGTCAGCACGCCCGCATCACGCAGCGCGGCGCGCAGCGGAACGGTGAACTTACGGCAGAACTTCATCAGCTCTTTACTTTCGTTGGTATCCGCCACTTCAACGCGCAGATCGCCGCCCTTCTCCACCACGCCCTGCAGCATGCCCACGATTGGCGTGATGCGGTCTTCAGGGGGAAGGTCTTTGAGCAGCTCACCCGCGACAAACATCTGGCGCGCAAAAATCAGCGAGCTGAACGGCAGCTCGCGCGCCAGCTTATCCGCATCTTCAGGCTGATAGCATTCGAATACCACATAGCCCGCGTTTTCTTTTACGCGGGCAAAGCCGAAGATTTCGCGCTTCGCCGCTTTATCGGTAATTTCCGCGGCGCACTCTTTCTCAAACCCCGGGCGACAATATAAAACAACCTTATTCATGAACAACGCCCTTGCGTTTCAGACGGATAGCTCCGATAAACATTAATACCCAACCCGCCAGCAAGCTGACGCCACCGACAGGTGTAACAAACGCCCACAGGCGTAAATGCGAAAGTGCCAGACAGTAAAGGCTGCCGCTGAAAAGCACCGTACCCAGCGCCAGAAAGACGCTGCTCCAGTAAAACCAGATGCTGATACGGCGCTGCATCGCCACCGCCAGCCCAAAGATTGCCAGCGTATGGAACGCCTGATATTCAAGGCCGGTCTGGATCCAGCCCATCTCTACAGCGCCCAACGACTTGCTTAAGACATGTGCGCCAAAGGCGCCCAGTGCAACAAAAATAAAGCCACTCACCGCGGCAAAAATCAGCATGAATCGGCTGGTCATGTTTAAGTCCTGAATTGATGCGTGCCCGGCACACAAACGTTATTGTTCATACCTGAAGCGGAATTTTTCTTGCTCGCTTGCCGCCTTCGCCAGTATCCACTGCCGGAAGGCGGCTATTTTACCCAGTTCTGCCTGACTGTCATGACAAACCAGATAAAACGCATTCTTGCTGACCAGTACATCATTAAAAGGGCAGACCAGGCGACCTGCCTCTATTTCGGACTGCGCCATGACGTTGTTCGCCAACGCCACGCCTTGCCCGTGAATGGCAGCCTGTAACACCATCGCACTGTGGCTAAAGATGGGTCCCTGCTGCACGTTTATATGTGTAAGACCTAATTGACGGGTATAAGTTTGCCAGTCGCGTCGAGAGGCATCATGCAAAAGCGTATGCTGCGCCAGGTCAGCGGGAGACTTCAGCGCTTTGTCGCCCGTTAATAGCAGAGGGGAACAGACCGGCAGGAGATATTCTGCGTATAATTTCTCAACACGCAAGCCCGGCCAGTTACCGCGCCCATAAAAAATCGCGACATCCACGTCATCGGCCAACTTGTCTTCCTGACGATCCACGGCCTGGATTCGAACGTCTATCCCCGGATAAGCTGAGTTAAAGCTTGAGAGTCTTGGCACCAGCCACTGAATGGCAAAACTGGGCAATAAACTAACAGTCAGAGCACCTTTTGCACTGCGGGCCTGTAGCTTACGCGTGGCTTCAGTAAGCTGCGAAAAAATCTCTTTAATATCCTGAAAATAGCTCTGCCCCTCTTCGGTCAACAGCAACGAGCGGTTGCGTCGACGAAACAGCTTAAGGCCCAGAAAATCCTCCAGAGACTTGATTTGGTGACTTACTGCGGCTTGTGTCACAAAAAGCTCATCGGCTGCGCGGGTGAAGCTCAGGTGACGTGCTGCTGCATCAAAAACACGTAATGCGTTGAGGGGGGGCAATCGCTTTGACATGGTTATATGGCTTAGATGTTAAAGGAATTTAACAAATAGGAAACAACGTTTAACCTATTAGTTTTTTTTATCTGAGCCATTATAATTTGTCCGTTGAGGAACTACCAGCAAATACCTATAGTGGCGGCACTTCCTGAGCCGGAACGAAGAGCTTTTTTCGGAATGCGTGTTCTGAAGGGCTTTTGGCTTACGGTTGTGATGTTGTGTTGTTGTGTTTGCAATTGGTCTGCGATTCAGACCACGGTAGCAACGCTACCAATTTTTCACTTCCTGTACATTTACCCTGTCTGTCCATAGTGATTAATGTAGCACCGCCAACTTGCGGTGCTTTTTTTTCGCCTGCGATCGGTTAATGCTCGATCTCTTTCATCTCTTTCACGTCCGTGCGGTTGATCTGCTGCTTGTTCCCGTTAGCATCTTTGTACGAAATCATCCCGGTATCGTTATCGGTTGTCGGTTTCCCTTCCGAAACGATGGAACGACCATCGTTGGTGTGCATCACGTAGTTGTTACCGGAACAGGCGCTCAGGGCAAAAGTAAACGCACAGGCAGAGATGATTGCAGCTGTCTTATTCATGATTATTCTCCTTTAGCAATTAATGCTATTCAAACCTCGATTTATAACAGGCTAAAACATCCGCCTAACACTATTTAGCATAACCTGCTTTTTTGGGGTCATGAGGATAAGCAGACAATTCTGATAGATATCAACCTCCTTGCCCTGCCGCGGAAATTGCGCGACGATCGTGATATTGAAATGAGGAATCCCATGAACGCTTTCAGTCCTGCGCAGTTCCGCGCACAGTTTCCGGCGCTGGCCGATGCCGGTATTTATCTGGACAGTGCCGCCACCGCCCTTAAGCCACAGGCGGTCATTGACGCCACGCAGCAGTTTTACAGCCTGAGCGCCGGGAACGTGCATCGCAGCCAGTTTGCCGAGGCGCAGCGATTAACCGCGCGCTACGAAGCCGCACGCGATCGCGTGGCGCACCTGATCAATGCCGAAAGCGGGAAAAATATCGTCTGGACGCGCGGCACCACCGAGGCCATCAATATGGTGGCCCAATGCTACGCGCGCCCGCTGCTTCAGCCGGGCGATGAGATTATCGTCAGCGAGGCGGAACATCACGCCAACCTGGTGCCGTGGCTGATGGTGGCCGAACAAACGGGTGCACGCGTGGTGAAGCTTCCGCTGGGCGCAGACCTTCTGCCCGATGTGGCCCGTCTCCCCGAGTTGATTACCCCTCGCAGCCGCATTCTGGCGCTCGGACAGATGTCTAACGTCACCGGTGGTTGCCCGGACCTGGCTCAGGCGATTCGCATCGCGCATGCCAACGGTATGGTGGTGATGGTTGACGGCGCCCAGGGCGTGGTGCATTTCCCCGCCGACGTGCAGGCGCTGGATATCGACTTCTATGCCTTCTCAGGACATAAGCTCTACGGGCCAACCGGTATTGGGGTGTTGTACGGCAAGCCGGAACTTCTGGCAAAAATGACCCCGTGGCTCGGTGGCGGCAAGATGATCGCTGAAGTGTCGTTCGAGGGCTTCAAAACGCAGGATGTCCCCTATCGCCTTGAAGCCGGTACGCCGAACGTGGCCGGCGTGATTGGCCTAAGCGCGGCGCTGGAGTGGCTGGCAGAAACAGACAGTGTTCAGGCTGAAAGCTGGAGCCGGGGGCTGGCGACGCTGGCAGAGGAAGAACTGAAAAAGCGCCCGGGTTTCCGCTCGTTCCGCGTTCAGGATTCAAGCCTGCTCGCCTTTGATTTTACGGGCGTGCATCACAGCGACATGGTGACGCTGCTGGCGGGGTATGGCATCGCCCTGCGCGCCGGGCAGCACTGCGCGCAGCCGCTGCTGGCGGCGCTCGGCGTGAGCGGCACGCTGCGCGCCTCGTTCGCGCCCTATAACACACAAAGCGATGTTGACGCGCTGGTTGCCGCCGTTGACCGCGCGCTTGAAATACTGGTGGATTAATGACTCACGCTGCTTTAGCCGGACATCCGTTTGGCACCGTCATCACTGAAGAGACGTTAAAACAGACCTTTGCCCCGCTTTCACAGTGGGAAGATAAATATCGCCAGCTGATTCTTCTTGGTAAGCAATTACCGACCCTCTCTGACGATCTCAAGGCGCAGGCGAAAGAGATCGCTGGCTGTGAAAACCGCGTCTGGCTGGGCGTAAGCGTTTCCGGCGAGAAGCTGCACTTCTTCGGCGACAGCGAAGGCCGCATCGTCCGGGGTCTGCTGGCCGTATTGTTGACCGCTGTGGAAGGGAAAAGCGCGGCGGAACTGCTGGCACATTCGCCGCTGGCGTTATTTGATGAGCTGGGGCTGCGCGCGCAGCTCAGCGCCTCGCGCGGTCAGGGGTTGATCGCGCTCAGCGACGCGGTACTGGACGCCGCACGTCAGGCTCAGGCCTGACGTTCCGCCTTCGCCATCATCTTCTTCAGGGCGTGAGACACCGCCACAAAGCCAAAGGAAGCGGTCACCATGGTGGCCGCGCCAAAGCCTGAGGCGCAATCCATTCTCTTTGGCCCTTCCGCCGTGCTTTTCATCGCACACACGGAGCCATCCGCCTGCGGGTAGACCAGCGCTTCGGTCGAGAACACGCAGTCTACGCCCAGCTTGCCCTTGCTGTTCTTCACCACGTTGAAGTCGCTCTTCAGGCGTTCACGCAGCTTGGCGGCAAGAGGATCCTGAATGGTTTTCGCCAGATCGGCCACCTGGATCTGCGTAGGGTCGATTTGCCCGCCCGCGCCGCCGGTCGTCACCAGGGGAACCTTGTAACGACGACAGTAGGCGATCAGCGCCGCTTTTGGACGCACGCTGTCGATGGCGTCAATCACATAGCTGTAGCCTTTGCTCATGTATTCGGCGACGTTATCAGCCGTCACAAAATCATCAATCACCGTGACCCGACATTCCGGGTTGATCAGGCGGATACGTTCCGCCATGACCTCCGATTTTGCCAGGCCGACGCTATCACGCAGGGCGTGGATTTGACGGTTGGTGTTGGTGACGCACACGTCATCCATATCAATCAGCGTGATTGCGCCAATACCGGTTCTCGCCAGCGCTTCTGCGGCCCACGACCCCACACCACCAATGCCCACGACGCAGACGTGCGCATCCGCAAACAGCTGCAGGGCTTTTTCACCATAGAGACGTGCCGTGCCGCCAAAACGCTGGCGCCAGGCATCGCTGATTACCACAGACATAACACCTCAGATGTAAAAAGGGTGAGGTTCTCCTCACCCTGAACAGTAATCCGTATTGCGCTCAGAATACCACAATCAGCCGCTGAATACGTTTCCGGCACCCGGTGCCGCCTTAAGCACCCACACGCGTCCGTAGTGGTTATACCAGCCTGCGCGGTGGCCTGCATCCGGGCCAATGCCCTGATAGATATCGAAGTGCTGCCCTTTGATCGCGCCGCCAACGTCCAGCGCCACCATCAGACGCAGCTCATACTGGCCGTTGAACTTGCCGTTGTTGTCCAGCAGCGGGACCTCTGCCAGCAGCGTGGTGCCCGCAGGAATAATCGAACGATCCGATGCCACCGACGCGCGGCCAATCAGCGGTACCGCACTCGCCCCTTTCACCGGCGCGAAGTTTTGCGGTTTAAAGAAGACGAACGACGGGTTCTGCTCCAGCAGCTCACGCACCTCGGCTTCGCTGTGCTTTTCGCCCCACTCGCGGATCGCCTGCATCGACATGTCTTCTT
This sequence comes from Enterobacter sp. fkY84-1, assembly GCF_052974705.1. Lineage (NCBI taxonomy): Bacteria > Pseudomonadati > Pseudomonadota > Gammaproteobacteria > Enterobacterales > Enterobacteriaceae > Enterobacter > Enterobacter sp. fkY84-1. The sequence goes on from NZ_CP169393.1 coordinate 3,826,553, forward strand.
TCTTCACTTCGCCGCGGTCGATCAGCACCTTGCCAATACTGCGATAGGCGTGGCCGTTTTTACCGGAATAGCTGAAGAAGTTAAGCGGCGAGCCGTCGCCAAAATCAATATAGCCGCTGCCCTGAACGTCCATGATGAAGTTGTCCATCAGGGAGTTGCTGTAAGCAAGAACGTAGTTTTCGCTCAGCGCACCGGCGTAGATCTCAGCGCGCGACGGCAGACGGCCGCGTTTTGGCGGCATACGGTAGATAGGGTACTGGAACTCGCCCTGACGCGTGTGTCGTGCCTGAATAACCGGGGTGTAATAGCCGGTGAACTGGACGTTGCCGTAGTTATCGGCCCCTTCCATCTGCCAGGCGTCGATACCAAACTGGCGCATGTTGCGCGTATCGCCGCCCGCCCGCAGCCAGTCCTGTACCGCGCTATAAACGTTATTCTGTGCGCTATATAAACGCGGTGACGCGTTGCGGATCTGGTAAACCTGCTCGGAGAAATCTCCGGCATTGATCGGTGCGCCGACCGCATCAGGCTGATTAACTAAAGAGAAAGGCTGGGATAACTTCCCGTCTTTATACTGTTGACCGCGATCGGTCGGTTTGGAAGAACAGGCCGCAAGAATCGCTACCATTGCGCCCGCCATCAGATACTTCGCCCAACGTCCTTTCATTCTGTCTCGTCTTTAAGTTGCCCATTTCCGCGTGATGAAGATAACAAACCGCCAGGGCTAATGAAATGCGATCGCATGCCCTTTGGCAAATTTTGCGCAAAAAATAGTCCAAACCGCGCCATGTCGTTCAATTTGCATACAAAATCATGATAAATGTGAAAAAGGGGTTGCATCACAAGTCTATCCGAGTATAGTGCGCATCCACGGACGCGGGGTGGAGCAGCCTGGTAGCTCGTCGGGCTCATAACCCGAAGGTCGTCGGTTCAAATCCGGCCCCCGCAACCAATTAAAATTTGATGAAGTATCTTCTACGACTGTAGAAAGACGGACGCGGGGTGGAGCAGCCTGGTAGCTCGTCGGGCTCATAACCCGAAGGTCGTCGGTTCAAATCCGGCCCCCGCAACCAATCAAATTTGAAGAAGTAAGTTTCTGCGAGAGTAGAAAGACGGACGCGGGGTGGAGCAGCCTGGTAGCTCGTCGGGCTCATAACCCGAAGGTCGTCGGTTCAAATCCGGCCCCCGCAACCAACACTTCTAAAACAATAAACACCCTTAAGGGTGTTTTTTTGTATCTGTCGTTTGTGAATTTGCCGGGCGTTTACCCGGCCAAAAGATCTACCCGCGCCGCGCCAGCGTCGCCCCGTCAGAGAAATACGCACGAATCCCTGCCAGAATCGACTCCGCCACTTCCTGCTGGAATTTTGCCGTCTTGAGCTTACGCTCCTCTTCCACGTTACTGATAAACGCGGTTTCAACCAGGATGGACGGGATATCCGGCGCCTTGAGTACCGCAAATCCGGCCTGTTCAACGCTGTTCTTGTGCAGCTTATTGATGTTGCCCAGCTTGCCCAGCACCGCTTTACCAAACTTCAGGCTGTCGTTAATGGTCAGCGACTGCACCATATCGAACATGGTGTGGTCAACGTAGCGATCGCCGCTTTTGCTCACGCCACCGATCAGGTCCGAGGCGTTCTGGGTGTCCGCCAGGTATCGCGCGGCGGTACTGGTTGCGCCTTTGGTTGAGAGCGCAAACACCGACGAGCCGCTTGGCTGACGGCTGGTAAACGCATCCGCATGGATCGAGACGAACAAATCTGCGCGCTGCTTCTGCGCTTTCGCCACCCTGACCTTCAGCGGAATAAAGACGTCTTCATTACGCGTCATATAGGCGCGCATGTTGCCTTCTTTATCAATCAGCGCCTTCAGACGACGGGCAATTTGCAGAACCACGTCTTTTTCACGCGTGCGGTATTTCCCCACCGCACCGGAGTCTTCGCCGCCGTGGCCTGGATCGAGCATGATCACAATCGGACGATCGCGCCCTGCTTTCCCCGGCTGCGGACCGCTTTGCGCCGGCGGAACCTGACGCTGCAGATCGCCTTTGTTGTAATCTTCCAGCAGGGCAAGAAGCGGATCCTGAATATCCGTCGCATTGGCCGGGTAGAGATCCATCACCAGGCGCTCTTTGAACGTCGCGACAGGCGCCAGGGCAAACAGCTGCGGCTTCACGTTCTGCTTCAGTTCAAACACCATGCGTACGGTTTGCGGATCGAACTGCCCGACGCGCGCCGATTTAATAAACGGATCGTCGCCGCGGATCTGCGCCGCCATCCCTTTCAGCACGGAGTTGAGGTTAACGCCTTCGAGATCCACCACCACACGTTCCGGGTTGCTGAGGGCAAATTGCTTATATTTCAGCACGCGATTGGATTCGACCGTCACGCGCGTATAGGTCGACGATGGCCAGACGCGCACCGCCACGACCTGACTGGTGGCGGCAAGACCGACCTGACTGACGCTAAGCAACCACATTGCCCCGGCCCCTTTTAACAAACGGCGGCGGCTTATTGCTGAATTGGATCCCGACATGCTTCTCCCGAGCAAGAACACTGACTGATATACAAAATGTCCAGATTGACCGAAAACTTTAACGAATGACGCATAAACTGTCATCTATAAAAGGGTAAACAATCATACGCTAACGCACGGATTACTTATCATTTTCTGTGGGTCGCGGAAAATTTGCGCTTGCACACGCGGCCACAATCGAATAAAAATACAGAAATTACGAATAAACATTCATTAAGGGTTGTGCCATGGTGAAGGAACGTAGAACCGAACTGGTCCAGGGATTCCGCCATTCTGTTCCCTATATCAACGCCCATCGGGGAAAAACGTTTGTCATCATGCTTGGCGGCGAAGCCATTGAGCATGAAAATTTTTCCAGCATCGTCAATGACATTGGCCTGCTGCACAGCCTGGGGATCCGCCTGGTGGTGGTCTATGGCGCGCGCCCGCAGATCGACGCTAACCTGGCCGCTCACCACCACGAGCCGATTTACCACAAGCATACCCGCGTCACGGATGCCAAAACCCTTGAGCTGGTGAAGCAGGCGGCAGGTCTGCTGCAGCTGGATATCACCGCTCGCCTGTCCATGAGCCTGAACAACACGCCGCTGCAGGGCGCGCATATCAACGTCGTGAGCGGCAACTTCATCATTGCCCAGCCGCTCGGCGTGGACGATGGCGTGGATTACTGCCACAGCGGCCGCATTCGTCGTATTGATGAAGAAGCCATTCACCGCCAGCTGGACAGCGGCGCCATCGTCCTGATGGGCCCGGTCGCCGTTTCGGTGACCGGCGAAAGCTTTAACCTCACCTCAGAAGAGATCGCCACGCAGCTGGCGATCAAGCTGAAGGCGGAAAAAATGATTGGGTTCTGCTCCTCCCAGGGCGTCGTGAATGATGAAGGAACGATCGTGCCGGAACTCTTCCCGAATGAAGCCCAGGCCCGCGTGGAGGCGCTGGAAGCCGAAGGCGATTATCACTCCGGCACGGTCCGCTTCCTGCGTGGCGCCGTGAAGGCCTGCCGCAGCGGCGTGCGCCGTAGCCACCTGATCAGCTATCAGGAAGACGGCGCCCTGCTGCAGGAGCTGTTCTCCCGCGACGGTATTGGTACGCAGATTGTCATGGAGAGCGCGGAGCAGATCCGCCGCGCCACCATTAACGACATCGGCGGTATTCTGGAGCTGATCCGCCCGCTGGAACAGCAGGGTATTCTGGTGCGTCGTTCGCGCGAGCAGCTGGAGATGGAAATCGACAAATTCACCATTATTCAGCGCGATAACCTGACCATCGCCTGCGCCGCGCTCTATCCGTTCCCGGAAGAGAAGATCGGTGAAATGGCCTGCGTGGCGGTGCATCCTGATTACCGCAGCTCTTCACGCGGTGAAATGCTGCTTGAGCGCGTGGCGGCACAGGCGCGCCAGATGGGGCTGAGCAAGCTGTTCGTCCTGACGACGCGGAGCATTCACTGGTTCCAGGAGCGCGGGTTCACGCCGGTGGATATTGATTCTCTGCCGGAAACGAAGAAAGAGATGTACAACTATCAGCGCCGTTCAAAAGTGCTGATGGCGGACCTGGGATGATACGACGCCCTCACCGTCCGGCGAGGGCGTTCGTTCAGAGTGACTCAAATATCGCGCCCAGCCCGCTTCGGCGTTCCGTTCGGGTGGCAATCGCCTGCACCAGCACGCGTTCATCGGTATACAGCGACAGGCGCTGACGCGCGCGCGTAATGGCGGTATAGATCAGCTCGCGGGTAATGACGGGGGAAAGCTGCGTGGGCAGGATCAGCGCCGCGTGGTTAAACTCGGAGCCCTGGGATTTATGCACCGTCATCGCCCAGGCGGTTTCATGCTCGGGCAAACGGCTGGGCTGGAAAGACTTCACGCTCCCGTCCGGCATCTGAAACCAGACGCGCAGCCCCTGGCCGCAGTCGAGCGCAATCCCGATATCCCCGTTAAACAACCCCAGCGCGCTGTCGTTGCGTGAAATCATCACCGGCCGCCCTTCATACCAGCGCGAGTGCGGGGTGCGGTTTATTTTACGCTTTTGCACCAGCAGCTGTTCCAGCCTGTCGTTCAGGCCCCGGACACCAAAGGGACCTTCCCTCAGCGCACAGAGCAGCTGATATTCACCAAACGCGGCAATGACCTGCTCCGGCGAACGCTGCTGTTGTACGCCCGTCAGAAAGTGCTGATACCCCTGCAGGGCATCATCCAGCATCGCCTGATACTCTTCCCCGGTCTGCAGCGATTTTTTCTCAATATCCGTAAAGGTGCCGTCAAACACCGCAGTGGTTGTTCGCCGGTCGCCCCGGTTCACGGCCGCCGCAAGCTGGCCGATACCGGAATCGCTGCCGAAGCGGTAGCTTTTCTGCAGCAGACACAGGCTGTCGCGCAGCGCTCCTGCAAGCGAATGGTTTTCAGAGGTGAGCGAGCATCCGGTGAGACGGGCTAATTCCTGAGCGCGTTCTGCGGTATATCCCAGGCTGGCATAGGTGCAGATATCGCCCAGCACAGCCCCCGCCTCCACGGAGGCAAGCTGGTCGCGATCGCCCAGGAAAATAACGCGCGCGTGCGGCGGTAGCGCATCAATCAAACGCGACATCATCGTCAGGTCAATCATCGACGCCTCATCCACCACCAGCACATCCAGGTGCAGGGGATTACCGGCATGGTAGCGCAAACGCTGGCTGCCGGGCTGAGCGCCAAGCAAACGGTGCAGCGTGCTGGCTTCGTTGGGGAAAAGCGCAAGCTGCTCCCCGGTAAGCGGCAGCTTTTGCAGCGCGCCGCCTAACGATTCCGTCAGACGCGCCGCGGCTTTACCGGTGGGGGCCGCCAGGCGAATACGGCACTTTTGCTCACCCGAGAGCTGAATTAGCGCGGCAAGCAGTTTTGCCACGGTGGTCGTTTTCCCGGTGCCCGGTCCGCCTGAAATCACCGAGATCCGACGCGTTAAGGCCACGGCTGCCGCCACTTTCTGCCAGTCTGTCGCCTCGTCAGAGGAAAACAGCGCATCCAGCGTTTGCCGGAGCTGCGTTTCATCACAGGGAAGCGGGGCGTTGGTCTCGCTGAAGAAGCGCGCCACCGTCAGTTCGTTACGCCACAGCCGGTTAAGATACAAACGCTCGCCGACCAGAATCATTGGCGTCCCGGTATCGGCCCCGCTCACGGCAGGCGAACCGCGTAGTATCGCCTGCCAGTCCACGGCGTCACCCAGCAGCGCGAAACACGCCTGTAAAGCCGGAGGCATTTTCTCATCCACCGCCAGACGCGACAGCGGCAGACATACGTGCCCCTCCCCCGCATCTTTGCTCAGAATGGCGGCGGCAAGCATGACGGCAGGCTCCTCGCCTGCCACCATCATGGCAAACTGCACGTCCAGGTGGCGCAGTAATCGTTGTTCAACCGCGTCCAGCAGTAGCGCCTGCATCGTCATGCCATCTCCTCCGTGCCTGCGGCAAACAGGTTATCCATTTTTTCAATCAGTTCCACAGCCGGACGCGTGCTAAAGACGCCGGAATGCGGGTCGTTGGCATCCACGCCGCGCAGGAACAGGTAAATCACGCCACCAAAATGCGCGTCGTAACGGTAATCGGCAATACGATGGCGCAGGTAACGGTGCAGCGCCAGGGTATAAAGCTGGTACTGCAGATCATAGCGATGCAGTTGCATAGCCGACGCCATCGCCTGTTGGGTATAGGCTGTGCTGTCTTCGCCCAGCCAGTTCGATTTGTAATCCAGCAGGTAGTAGCGCCCGTCGTGGCGGAAAACAAGGTCGATAAAGCCTTTTAGCATTCCCTGCACCTGGCGGAAGTTCAGCGGCGGGCATCCGGCGGACAGCGGATCGTACTCGCGGATCAGCGCATCAAGCGCCTCGGCCCTGAGCGGGCAGGCGATGGGGAGGTAAAACTCCATCTCCACCTGCTTATCTTTGGTAGTCAACTGGCTAAGCGAGATCCCCTGTGCGGTGAGCGGGGCGTGCAGAACCGCGCGGATCCATTCAGTAAGAACCGGCTGCCATTGCGCGTCGTAACCACCGCTCTGTAGCATCTTCAGCACCCACTCTTCGGAAACCGGCTGGGTAAAATCCAGCTCTTCAAACAGGCTGTGTAAAAACGTGCCCGGCGAGGCGCCGCGCGGGAACTGGTGCGGCGTCAGCACCGGCTCAGCGGGTACGCTACCGGCGCCTGCGGCATCCACGTCCAGTTTTGGCATCAGATCCTGGGCAATACTCTGCCCGTGCTGCTGTAAGCCAGAGTAGCTGGTAACGCGCCAGTCGTCGGCAATCGTGCGTATCACCCGACGGGCATGGAGATCTGACTCGTGCGGCTCCGGCATGTGCCAGCGGCTGTTGTCGGGCAGCGATGGAATATGAAGGGCAACATGCTCAGTACAAAGCGATTCGATGCACTGTCGCAGGCCCGCCGCGTCTTTGGGTTCACCCTGCTGAATAAGCCGCCCCAGCGCGCTCAGATGAAAATCGCTCTCTCCGCTCTTTTCGCCACGGCGACGGAACAGCGGCGCAACGCCCAGGCTGCAGTGCCATACCGAGCGGGTCAGCGCCACGTAGAGCAGGCGCAAATCCTCCGCCAGACGTTCGGCCTCTGCCAGCTCAACGCTGGACTCCGCGTTGCTGAGATCGAGCACCGCCTCGAACGACTCGCGATCGTGGTAAAAAGCCTGATCCTGCACGCGGTAATTGGCGATAAACGGCAGCCAGACCAGCGGATATTCCAGGCCTTTCGACTTGTGGATGGTGACGATCTGCACCAGATGTTTATCACTCTCGAGGCGCATCTGCTGGCTGGAGGAATTGCTGTTCGGATCGGCAATCTGCTGCGCCAGCCAGCGCACCAGGGCATGCTCGCTCTCCAGCTGCGTACCCGCCTCCTGCAAGAGTTCGCTGATGTGTAAAATATCGGTCAAACGCCGCTCGCCACCTGCGGTAGCCAGCATATTCTCGGCAATGTGGCGCTGAGCCATGAGCTCGCGCACCATCGCCATCACCCCGCGCTTCTGCCATCTTTCCCGGTAGTGGACAAACTCTTCCACCACCGCATCCCACGCGGCTTCGTCATTGTTGAGGGTATCAATATCGCGCGCGTTCAGTCCGAGCATCGCGCTGGCTAATGCGCTGCGCAGCGTGCTTTCCCGCTCCGGGGCCAGCACGGCCTGCAGCAGCCATAACATCTCCTGCGCCTCCAGCGTTTCAAAGACGCTGTCGCGGTTCGAAAGGTAGACGGAGGGGATATTCAGTAACGTCAGGGCGTCGCGGATGAATGCGGCCTCCTGACGGCTGCGCACCAGCACCGTAATATCCGATGCCTTTACCGGGGTGGGGTTATCCCCCTTCCACAGCAGCGCCTCGCCTCGCGCTCCCGCACTGAGCCAGTCACGGATTTGCGCAGCACAGTGCTGGGCCATGGCATTTTGATAGTCGGCAACGCCGCAGCCTTCCCCATCCAGCAGCCAGAAGTTCATGGCAGGCTGCGTCACGCCGTTAAACTCGAAGCGCAACGAGGCATTTTTCGGGGCAAATTTTACCGGCTGAAACGGGATCTCATGGAACATAAACGCCGTATCCATGCGGCTAAACAGCGCGTTGACGCTTTCCACCATGCCGGGGGAGGAGCGCCAGTTGGTATCGAGCGTGTAGTGCGCGGCAACCTCGCTGCGGGCCTTCATATAGGTGAAAATATCCGCACCGCGGAAGGCGTAAATGGCCTGTTTCGGATCGCCGATTAACAGCAGCGCGGTGTCGGGCTGCTGGCGCCAGATACGGCGGAAAATGCGGTACTGCTGAGGGTCGGTGTCCTGGAATTCGTCTATCATCGCCACCGGGAAGCGGGTGCGAATCGCGGCGGCAAGCGCTTCGCCATTTTCACTGCACAGCGCCGCATCCAGGCGGCTCAGCATATCGTCGAACCCCAGCTCGCCACGGCGGCGCTTTTCGCGTGCCACGGCCTCACGAATTTCGGTCATGGCGCGAGCGATCATCAGATCGTTGAGCGTAAGGGGCTCCGCCAGCAGGGTTTCAATCGCCACAAACAGGGGATGCTCAGGTACAATGCCGTCGGCTTTTGTCCGCTCAGCCAGGAAACGTTGGGAGAATTTCTCCAGCGCGTCCGGGAGCTGGTAGCCCCGCGTCTCTTCCTGCGCCCAGGCGCTGACCTTGTCGATCCATTTTCCCTGATTGCCACGGTTGAACTTGCGACGATCGATGCCGGAATTTTCGATGATGGCGTCAATCTCGCCGACTGACTCCATCCACTTTTGCTTGATGTCCGCAATTTTCGCGATGATTTTTTCATGCCGCGTGGCCAGGGTTTCATCTGCCGGCGGCGGGGATTTGATGACCGGCGCTTCCCCCTGCAGATAACGATCGATCGCGCGCAGCAGCGCCTCCGGGCCTTTCCAGAGCGCGTGTACCGCTTCGGCAATATCGCGCTGTAAGGGGTAGCAGTGGCGACGCCAGAAATCCGCGCAGGCCTGATAGCGAAGCACGGATTCATCTTCAATAAGCTGCTGTTCGAACAGCATACCGGACTCGAACGCGTTCAGGCTCAGCATGCGCTGGCAAAAACCGTGAATGGTAAAGACGGACGCTTCGTCCATCTGCCGTTCAGCGAGCAGCAGCCACTGGGCTGCCTGCTTCTTATCGGCAATCTCTTCCAGAAGGCTGGCGTAGAGGGGGTTATCCGTGCTCTGACGTAGACAGGCGATGCGCAGCTCGTGGATATTGGTACGAATACGGCCCCGCAGCTCCGCGGTAGCGGCCTCGGTGAAGGTGACCACCAGCAGCTCTTCCACGCTCAAAGGGCGTGGAAAAGCGGCGTTGCCGCCAAGCCCTAACAGCAGGCGCAGATAGAGGGCGGCAATGGTGAAGGTTTTTCCCGTTCCCGCTGAGGCTTCAATCAATCGTTCACCCTGCAGAGGTAAACGTAAGGGATCAAGGGACTCAGCGGTATCGGTCATTCTTTCTTACTCCAGGGCATAGATTGCTGCAGCGCGCTGACGCTCTTCCAGACTTTCCAGCCTTTCGGGTTCACGTATTCCGTTTTCCCGTTCTGGCTACCGGAAACCTGGGACAGGATGGTGATTCCCTGCGGCTTAATGACCGCCTGATGGAAGAAGTCGGCAACCTTCTGCGGCGTCAGCTGTTTTATCTCGGCCACTACTTTATCACGCGAATCAAATTTCAGATTACCGCGATCGAAATCTTTGCTCAGCTGCGAGGCTTCTTCACCCAGCGTCTGCGGCGGCTGCATCACCTGCGCGATGACGGCCTGCTGGATCTGGGCAAACTCTTCCGGCTTCATGGCACGCAGTTTTGCTTCCACCTGCGGGAAGAAGGCCTGGTAACGCTGCCAGAGATACGCCGGTTGTTTATCGCTGCTTTGCAGCAGGAAACCCAGCCCCCACTGACGACCGACGTTCATGGAGAAGGCAAACACCGCGTAGCCAAGCTGCTCCTCTGTGCGTAACTGGTTATAGAACCACGGCTGAATAATCTGTCCCAGCACGGCGCTCTGCGCTGAACTGGCGAATTCATCGTAGCCCGTTGGCACAAAGACCGCGGCCAGCGCGGAATCCGTGCTGTTGCCCGCCTTTTCAAAAATCACATTCTGTTTTTTCTCAACCAGCACGTCCTGGTTGCGGCACCACTCGTCGCCTTTAGAGCCGAGCTGAGTGCGAACATTCTGCGCCAGGGTTTTGGCCTGCTCCTCACTCATGTTGCCAACGATCAGGAACTCCGGACGCGTGTTGGTTTTCAGCGCGTCGCGGTACGCGAGCACGTCTTTTAAGGAGATGGAAGGCAGCAGCGCGCGGCGATCCTCACGCTGGAAATAAGGAACCTGAGACAGCATTTGCGCTGGCATAAGCGCCAGATCGTAAGCCTTGCCCTTCTCGGCTGAATCCATCATCTGGGCATACCAGGATTTAGCCTGCTCAAGCTGCTCTTCCGTCGGCGTGTAGCTGAAGTAGCCCTCCAGCAGGGCCTGGAACAGCTGAGGCAAGCGCTGGGTATAGCCGTTTGCATTAAGCATCAAACCGTTATTGGCGTTGGTGGAGAAGCTGATCCCGCCCACGGCGGCCTGGTTGCTGAGCTGATCGAGCGCGATACCGGCGAGATAGTCATTGAGCGCGAACATCACCTGATTTTTGGCGCTGTTCATGGCTTTCGGGTTACGCAGCACCACGCTGACATCGGCCTTTGGCTCGCTGGCGAAATAGCGGCTTGGGGTGTACACGACGCGCAGCGTTGGCTCATCAATGATGAGTTCCGGATGCGGGTAATCTTTCGTCGTTTTGATCAGCGAGAAGTCATCCGGAATGTAGGGGTTCAGCTCCGGCAGCTTCAACGCAATCTCACCGGCCTTCTTCTGCCAGTCGGCGAAGGTCTGGGCGCTGATTTTATCCACCTGATAAGGGGCATCGACAAAGTACGCCGTCTTGTTATGCGGTTCGTTCGGGCTGATGTACCAGATGCGGGCATTCTCCGGCGTCATCATCGCCAGGCGGGCTTTTACCGCCCCGGCATCGTACCGGTCGGCAATATTCACCGCGTCGAGGGTATGTTCCACCGGCACGCGGATCATGGTGTCAGCAAGCCACTCCACATAATCCATGTCGCGGGTGATGGACGGGTAGCGGAAATCGAGATCCAGCACGTGCGCGAGTTCATCAAAATAGCGCTTATCGACGCCTTTCTCACGCAGTAAGGAGAGGTAGCTAAAGATAGCCGCTACGACTTCATCACGGTTGGCCTGTCCTTTGTCAGTCAGGGTCGCGGAGATCGCCAGCACGCCGCTATTGCCGTTCACAACCGGATCGGAGTCGGCGCGAATGCCTTCCGCCAGCCCCTGCTTTTGCAGCCAGTCAGACAGCGTACCCGGGCTACGGTTACCAATCAGATAGGTGACCAGCTCATCGGTTTTACTGCGAAACTGTGCCGTGTTGTTATCAATGCGGAATTCCACGCGCAGCACTTTGCGCGGCATGGCAGGAACGTAGTGGATCACGATGCCTTTTTGCGCGTCCGTGACCACCGGAACGGTTATTTGCGGCAGGTCGATATTTTTATTCGGCACCCGGCCAAAGGTTTTGGCCGCCATGGCTGCCAGCTCCGGCAACGGTTTATTGCTGTAGATGACCGCTTTCATCAGGTTGGCGGAGTAGTATTTATCGCGAAACGCGTGCAGGGCATCCAGCACCGGGCTGTTCGGTTTGTCGCTCAAGGTTTCCAGGTTACCGCCGGAGAAGCGCGAACCCGGGTGCGCAGGGTTGATGGTTTCGGCGCTGACCTGCGCCATGCGCATACCGTCTCGCGTGCGGGCCATGGTCAGCTCGGCATTCACCGCATTGCGTTCACGCTCGGCGTATTTTTTATCCAGCAACGGCGCGGCGATGGAATCAGCGAGGCGATCGACCGCCCCTTCCAGCGCATCATTTTCGACTTCGAGATAAAAGGCCGTGCGGTACGGTGCCGTACTGGCATTGTGGCTGCCGCCATGCATCTTCAGAAATTCGGACAGGCTATCTGGCTGCGGGTATTTTTTTGACCCCATCAGCGTCATATGTTCCAGATAGTGTGCAAGCCCTGGATGAGCGTCAGGATCTTCCAGCGACCCAACCGGCACCACTAATGCCGACAGGGATTTCACCGCCTGCGGGTCGGAAACCAGCAGCACGGTCATCCCGTTATCAAGGCGAATAGCCTGATATTGACGGGTATCTTTTTCGCTCTTACGGATAGTTTCCTGAACGGGTTGCCAACCGGAGTCTGCGTGAGTGACGGGCGCCCAAAGGGCAATAAACAAAACAAACGCTTTAAACAAGGTGCTGCCTGGCATTACGACCTCTTTATCACGGCTACATCATTAACAAACTGCGTGCTGGACACGCCAACATCTCTTTCTTTGGGTACATCAGTCCGTGATAAGAAGTGCATCATAAATGAACACCTTTATCTGCGCAATTTTTATACAGCACTCAGGACTGATTAAATCTAAACAACGGCAACAGGTAGCGCTGCGCCTCTTCCGTGATCGCCTCAAAGTATTCTGGCTCGAGCGCTCGCCACAAACGCTGATACCAGACATCCTCACCTTCACCCCGCACCATCATGTTTCCTTCATAGGCCTGCATAAACTTACTGCGCGCTTTCTGGAGCGAAGCCTCATCCGTTAACATCGCATCATTCTGCGCGTCATAACAGGCTTTTATCCAGGCGCCGCCACTTTCCGGTAGTAACAGGAGCGGTTTGTTCATTCCCTGACGGTAGCCTTCAATGTACAAAGACAGATAACCTAACGCCTGCTCGGCTTCCATCGGCGGGAAGCGCCATTCGCCCTCTTTGCGCACGAAAATTCGGCTTTCGCCTTTATGCCCACCCGCACTGTAGACAAGATGTTCCAGCCAGAGTTGCAATCCTTGCGAAACGCTTAGCATTGAGGGCCGCCAGCGCAGCAGCCCATCCGGCTGTACCTGGGTTAACCAGCCCGTGAGCTGTACCCCGTTGCAGTTGAGATCAATTTCAATACTTTTCCCCGGCTGTCGGCACGCTCTTACGCGCTCTGCCAGAGCGGTCATCTCCTGGCACTGCGCCTCCCAGACGATCTCCCCGAACGCTCCGTAGGGCAACTGACCCGCAGCACGGTAGCGACGGTAAAGTTTGTCCGCATCTTCCTCTTCAACCAGCGCATTCAGCAGCTGCAGGTTTAACTGGTAGCGCTCCAGACCTTCCAGCGTAAACGGTTCTGCATCAGGAATTTCACTCTCTTCAGAGCGGAAGTTGACCTGCAGTCGCTGCTGGAAGAAGGCGCGCACCGGATGCGCCCAAAACCGCTGAAGCTGCTCGAAGGTCAGGGTGTCGATAGGGCGCGGGGCAAGTTCCTGAATGAAATCGGTATGCGCATTCCCTTCCTTTTTCGCCGCCGGCAACCACTCAAGGGCGTAGCTCTGGCGCTCGCCGGCAATATAGTTCACCGGGTCAAACGGCATGCGGCTGTGGAAACAGGTGATATGGGCTTTCACCCTCTGCTCGCTTTCATCACAGTTGCGCTCTTCATCTCCCGGCAGGTAGTGGCTCTGGCCGATATAGTCCACCAGCTCCTGCACCAGTACGGAGGGGAAACGCTCGCTGTTGTCCTGAATAGAACGGCCGATATAGCTGATATAGAGCTTGCTCTGAGCAGAAATGAGCGCTTCAAGGAAGAGGTAGCGGTCATCATCGCGGCGGCTACGATCGCCCCGTTTTGGGTTTGCGCTCATTAAGTCGAACCCCAGCGGCGGCAGCGCGCGCGGATACACACCGTCGTTCATGCCAAGCAGGCAGACCACCCTGAACGGGATAGAACGCATGGGCATCAGGGTGCAGATATTGACAGGCCCCGCCAGGAAACGCTGGCTGATTCGCTCCTGGTCAAGCCGCTGCGTCAGCTCATCACGCAACAGCGACAGCGGGATGGCCTCGTGGTAGTGGGAATTCACGCCTTCGTCGATGATGGCCTGCCACTGGGTTTCAATGAGCGCCATCGCCGCTTCGGTGTCATTGTCCGGCAGGAAGAAATCATTGAGTAACGCCCTGCAGACCGGGAGCCATTCTTCAAGTGGACGCGGCTGCAACAGCGCATATCGCCAGCGATTAAGCTGCATTAATAGCGATGCTAAATGCCCCACCAGTTCAGCAATTAACCCGCTGGACTCATCGTAAGGCAGCACCTCATTCCACTCGCCCTGGCTGCTTTCCATGGCGTAGCCCAACAGCATACGCGTCAGGCCAAATCGCCAGGTGTGCTGTCCGGTTGCGGGAAGCTCGAACTCCTGAACGTTATCGTCATCGATCCCCCAGCGCACGCCAGACTCGTTCACCCACTGACGAAGGTAGCGCAGACCCTCTTCATTAATGTTGAAGCGTGCGGCCAGCACGGGAACATCCAGCAACGCCAGGACATCTTCGGAGATAAACCGGCTATCCGGCAGTGAAAGCAGAGTGATAAACGCCTGCAATACCGGATGCGACTGGCGGGCACGACGGTCAGAAATCGCATAAGGCAGGTACCGTTCCCCCGTCGCGCTGCCAAAGACGGCCTGAATAAAGGGACTGTAGGTGTCGATATCCGCCACCATCACCACGATATCGCGTGGCGTCAGATCGGGATCCTCCTGCAGCATCGCCAGCAGCTGGTCGTGAAGCACTTCGACCTCACGCTGCGGGCTGTGGCAAACGTGGATCGTGACGCTGCGATCGTCAGGATCGAGTTTTCGCTTATTGTCGCTGCGTTCGAACTCGTTCGCCGTCACGCCCATGACGGCGCGGTTTTCCAGATCCAGAATATCTAACTGAATATTATGCAGCAGGCAGTCCGGGGCGATCTCAACAAAGGCATCCACATCACCTTCACCTGAGGAAGTGATGTCTGAAAGCATGTGAATGTAGTCACGCCCCAGCTTCCCCCACGAGGCAAGCAGCGGATTGGGCAGGTTCTGGATACCGTCTTCATCGAAAAGCTGCCCGGCAGTCGAACCGTCTTTAAACAGCGGGATGGATCGTTCTTCAAAAAGGCGTTTTCGTTGGCGGGTTACCAGCCGTGCAAGCCAGCGTTCGTCGAGAATATCCCCCCAATACTGTCGGCAAGGGTTGGTAAACAAAATATGAATATCAATATGTTTACCCAGCGCATTCAGCGCCTTCAGATAGACAGGGGGTAATGCGGATATCCCGCAGATAAAAACGCGTGACGGCAGTCGGGCCGGGCGTTCCGACCCATTTTCAAGTATCGAAATAAACCGATCGTAGAGATTGGCACGGTGCCACTTAGGCTGGCCCAGTCTCTCAGTATGCTCCACCAGCGCTTTCCACAGCGGGGCCTGCCATATTTGCGCCTCCGGCAGGCCTTCAACCAACTCGCCCGCTTCCCAACGAATTAACCAGTCAGAGCGGTAAACAAGGTATTGGTCGTAGAGATCGGCAGTGCGCGATGCCAGCTGGAACAGCTTGCGCTTGTCGGTATCGTCATTGAGGTAGTGGCGCAGCATGGCAAATTCATCGTGCTGCAGCATTTCCGGCAGCAGCGCCATCAGCTTCCAGCTCATGGCCTGCTTGTTGAAGGCGCTCTGCTCCGGGATATCCGGCAACACGCGGACAAACATCTCCCAGATGAAGCTCGCAGGCAGCGGGAAATCAATATTCGCGGCAATACCAAACTTGCGGGAAAGCGACATTTGCAGCCACTGCGCCATACCGGTGCTCTGCACCAGCACCATTTCAGGCTCAAAAGGATCGTCAAGCCGCTCGCGCTCAACGATAAACTCCATCAGTGCTTCCAGCACATCCAGACGATTTGAGTGGTAGACCCTTAACATAGACGCTCCCGACTACTGGCTAACCGGGCAATGCAGACGCGTTAACTCACCGCGCCGACCCAGAGGAGAAATAAGTGTAACCGTGATGCTGACACATCCTGCGAGCGTTGTCTGCCCCCGACTGGCCTGCCAGCCTGCCGGGAGAACATTTGTTGAGAGCTGAGACTGGTTCCAGGCATGGTGCCAGAGCTGGCGATACTGATTAAACACGGTGAACCGCGCCGCCAGCGCCCGGTGATACCCCGACAGTGCCGTCACGACCACCACCAGCAGCATCATCGCCAGCAGGACCTCAACCATGCTAAACCCTTTTTCTCTGCTCACGGCAGTTGACATAACGCACTCTCCTTAAGGGGGCAAAAATCGCTCCAGCCGTGAGGCGAAAAGCGCACTATCCCGTCGACGATCTCTCCCCTGCGCCAGAGCAGCAGGTCGTTGCCGCCGGCTATCAGCAGTACCCGCGCCTCGCTCAGCTGACGCAAACACACCCGCCATGTCGATGTCGTTTTGCACTGGACTGGTGGCGCTGACGCCCAGGGCTGAATACGTCCCCACTCAAGCGCGGACTGAACCGTCGCCTGCTGCTGAAGCGAGCGGCTCTCACCGCCAACGAGCGCACTGAACGTTATGACCTGCTGATTGAGTCCCGTCAGAATCAAAGTACCGAGCACCAGTAAAAGCAGAACCAGCGCCAGCGAAGATATGCCGCGTTGACGATTCACAGGTTGTACCCCGTGACCGTATACAACGCCTGCCAGGGTTCCCCTTTTTCATCTTTACGCCTCGCGGCCAGTTCGATATTCAGCTCTGGCGCAAAACCGGCATGTTCGACTCTCCTCACCACAAAGTGTGCTATCGTAAGCCTGTCCGGGTCCGTGAGCTTTTCCCACCCTTTTCCTTCACACGACGTCGCGCCACGCAGGGTTTCCAGCGCCCCCGATTCCAGACGAAAACCGGTGCTGTCATTTTCTGATGCGCTGCTATCCCAGTAGCCGTTACTGTTGGCATCCCACCGCGCAATGATGCAGCGCCCCTGCCTGCCGATCGTCAGCGCCTGTCCCTGGCAATTTCCCGCGCAGTACCCCGCACGCTGAAGCTGTTTGCCGAGGGCGAACAGGCGTTGCCAGACCTCTTCTTCCAGCTCTCGCTGGGCAGATTGCAGTAATACCGCCCGCTGCAATCCGGGTAAAAAGCGCGATGCACTTATCAATAACAGGCTGCTGATGGCCGTAGCAATCAGCACTTCGGTAAGCGAAAAGCCGCCCTGTCTCATCGACATTGTCCTCCCTCGGAGACCTTACACATCCTGATGCGCCCTCCGTCTGAAACGATAATCAGCCAGTCTCCGGCACGACTTTGAACGCGTATCCGCCCTGCCCATGCCGTATCCCGTAATCCATAGAACCCCAGCGACGGCGTGACCTCGCCGATCGCGACCTCAGGCCAGAGGGGGAGCAGCACAAAGGGACTGTCCTTCTCACAGCCCTGCATGGCAGAGCTCACCAGACAGTCCCTGTCGCCAACCCGCTGACGGGTAATTTGATGGTCGCGGTTGTGGCGGTTGGCATGGTTGCGCAGAAACAGCAGGTAATCTCGCACCTGACTGGCGGTTTGCCACAGCCGCTGATGCCGTTGCCAGCTGTCCCAGCCGTACAGACCTGAAGCGCTGAGGATAACGACAAGCGAAACAGCGACCAGCGATTCGATAAGCGTAAAACCGTTCTCTTTTTTCATACCGGGAGTGTGGCGAAGCGCCGTGAACATGACGAGCATCGGATTATCGTTTTACGAGGCGTCATCCGCAGAATTGGGAGGGTTGCAGCGCGTTGCACGCCTTCTGGATAGCGCTTCGGGAAACGGGAGAAAGGCGAAAAAAAACCGGCGCTAAACAGCACCGGTTGTGTCAGGCTTTACCGCATCAGATAGCGACAGGCGCTTTGATGCCCGGATGGGGGTCGTAGCCCTCAATCTCGAAATCTTCAAAGCGGTAGTCGAAGATGGATGCCGGTTTGCGTTTGATAATCAGCTTCGGCAGCGCACGCGGTTCGCGGGTAAGCTGGAGATGCGTCTGTTCCATATGGTTGCTGTAGAGATGGGTATCCCCACCGGTCCAGACGAAATCACCCACTTCCAGGTCGCACTGCTGCGCCATCATATGAACTAACAGCGCATAGCTGGCAATGTTAAACGGCAGGCCGAGGAACACGTCACAGGAGCGCTGGTAGAGCTGGCAGGAGAGCTTGCCGTCAGCGACATAGAACTGGAAGAACGCGTGGCACGGCGCCAGCGCCATTTTATCCAGCTCGCCGACGTTCCAGGCGGAAACGATGATGCGGCGCGAGTCCGGATCGTTTTTCAGCTGGTTCATCACGGTGGTGATCTGGTCAATATGGCGGCCATCAGGCGTTGGCCATGCGCGCCACTGCTTGCCATAAACGGGGCCCAGGTTACCGTTCTCGTCTGCCCATTCGTCCCAGATGGAGACGTTATTTTCGTGCAGATACGCAACGTTAGTATCGCCTTGCAGGAACCAGAGCAGTTCATGAATGATCGAGCGCACGTGGCAGCGCTTTGTCGTCACCAGCGGGAAGCCTTCTTGCAGGTTGAAGCGCATCTGGTGGCCAAAAATGGAGAGCGTACCGGTACCGGTGCGGTCGTTTTTCGGCGTGCCCTCATCGAGCACTTTTTTCATCAGTTCAAGATACTGTTTCATGGTTCCTCAGGAAAGTTGTTGCTGTGGACGACGACGATACGCCCAAATCATCATAATGGCACCCGCGACGATCATCGGAATGGAGAGGATCTGCCCCATGCTGATGTACTGTACCCACTCGCCGGTAAACTGTGCGTCAGGCTGGCGGAAGAATTCGACGATAATACGGAATGCACCGTAGCCGATCAGGAACAGGCCGGAGACAGCCCCCATCGGGCGCGGTTTGCGGATAAACAGGTTGAGGATGATAAACAGCACCACGCCTTCCAGCGCCAGCTCGTACAGCTGAGACATATGGCGCGGCAGCACGCCGTAGGTATCGAAAATGGACTGCCACTCAGGATGCGACGGCAGCAGCGCCATGTCTTCCGCGCGCGAGCCCGGGAACAGCATGGTAAAGGAAACGCTCGGGTCGACACGCCCCCACAGCTCACCGTTGATGAAGTTGCCCAGACGGCCTGCCCCGAGACCAAACGGGATCAGCGGTGCGATGAAATCTGACACCTGGAAGAAGTTGCGTTTGGTGCGTTTGGCAAAAATCACCATCACCAGGATCACCCCAATCAGGCCGCCGTGGAAGGACATGCCGCCGTCCCAGACGCGGAACAGATAGAGGGGATCGTTCAGGAATACCGGGAAGTTATAGAACAGCACATACCCAATACGGCCACCGAGGAACACGCCGAGGAAGCCCGCATACAGCAGGTTTTCAACTTCGTTTTTAGTCCAGCCGCTGCCAGGACGGCTGGCGCGACGGCCAGCGAGCCACATGGCAAAAATGAAGCCCACCAGGTACATCAGACCGTACCAGTGAAGCGAAACAGGTCCTACTGAGAAAATGACCGGATCAAATTCCGGAAAATGCAGATAACCACTGTTCATCTGTCACCACAAGATGTTGTTATTCCGCTGAAAGTGGACAGCGGTAGAAATGCGATTCTGCCGTAAGCAGAGGCTCCAAAGTTGCGAATCATAGCACAAGGCGGGCGCGGAGGATGCGCCCGAGATGTAAAAGATGTGTATAGGGTTTTATGCGCGCTGGTGCCCTCTCCCACAGGGAGAGGGAGAAAGGCTTTAGCGGCCGCCGCGGATCAGACCGCCCATACCGCGTCGTTCCATAAACGCCGCGACCTGGTGGCGAACCTCAGCAGCCAGCTGCGCCTCAAGGCTACGTTCTGCCAGTTCGCGGGCATCATTGATGTCAATATGCCGCAACAGATACTTCACGCGGGCAACAGCGCGACCGTTCATTGACAGATGGCGGTACCCCAGACCAATCAGGATTGCAACGCACATGGAGTCCCCGGCCATTTCACCGCACAGGCGTAAATCAATGCCGTACTGCTCCGCTTCACGGGCAATCATCGCTAAGGCGCGAATGATCGCCGGATGCAGGCTGTCATAGATACTGGCGACGCGGGTGTTGTTACGGTCTACGGCCAGAATATATTGCGTCAGGTCGTTCGTGCCGACAGAGATAAAATCAACCCGGTTCGCCAGCTGCGGCAGCATAAAGACCATAGACGGCACTTCAAGCATGACGCCGATCCGCGGTTTCGGAATCGCATAACCGATCATCTCTTCCACTTCACGGCCTGCACGTTCGATCAACCGACGCGCTTCGTCGATCTCGTCGATGCTGGTGACCATCGGCAGCAGGATGCTGAGATTGCCCGTCGCCGCGTTGGCGCGGAGCATCGCGCGCACCTGGATCAGGAAGATCTCAGGCTGGTCGAGCGTAATGCGGATCCCACGCCAGCCAAGGCAGGGGTTCTCTTCGCTGATCGGCATATAGGGCAGCTGTTTATCCGCCCCGACGTCCAGGGTTCGCAGGGTGACAGGTTTGTCGTTAAACATTTGCAGCATGCCCTGATACTGCGCCACCTGCTCCTCTTCAGAGGGGAAACCGCTTTGCAGCATGAAAGGGATTTCAGTGCGGTACAGGCCAATGCCGTCGATGCGGCTGCCCAGCTTCTCTTCATGCTCAGGACTTAAACCGGCGTTGAGCATGACTTTGATCCGCTCACCGCTCTTAAGCTGGGCGGGCAGGTTAACGTCATCTTCCGCCAGCTTGCTTAATTCATTCTCTTCGCTGATAAGACGCTGGTATTCCTGGAGCAGAACTGGCTCAGGATCGACCAGTAGCTCACCGCGATAGCCGTCGACCACCAGCGTACGGCGATGAAGCACCGACGGCTGAATGTCCGCCCCCATAACGGTAGGGATACCCAGCGCGCGCACCATAATGGCGGCGTGCGAGTTGGCGGCACCATCGCGCACCACCACACCGGCCAGCCTGTCCTGCGGCAGTTCAGCCAGCGTCGTTGCTGAGAGTTCATCGGCGACCAGAACAAACCGTTTTGGCCAGGCGTTAGGCCCCTGAATGGTGTCATCAAGATGGAACAGCAGGCGCTGCCCCAGGGCGCGCAGATCGCCTGCGCGCTCTTTCAGGTAACCGTCGGTCAGTGCCGCAAATTGATCGGCAAATTTTTCGATGACCTTCTTAACCGCCCACTCCGCGACCGAGCCTTTATCCACTTCCGCAAAAAGCTCACGACGCAGGCGCGCATCGGAAAGCAGGTGCGAATAGAGGTCAAAGATGGCCGCCGTCTCTTTTTGCGCGCCTGCGGCAAAGCGCTTGCTGTAGCGACGAAATTCATTCGCGGCCTCTTCCAGCGCGGCGGTAAGACGCTCGCGCTCCAGCGCTTCATCAAGCGTTGAGGCTTCATAAACCTGCTCCATGAGCGGCAGCGTGGCATCCATCCAGCCTTCAGCAATCGCCACGCCTGGTGAGGCCGGAAGGGCACGAATGCGCGTATGGCGATACTGGCCAAAGAGCGCGGCAAGCTGAGACTGGGAGAGGATCGCCGCCATCTGCGTGGCCAGCGTGACGAGGAATGACTCCTCGCTTTCGTCGTACTGACGTAGCTCACGCTGCTGGACAACCAGCACGCCGAGAAGCTGGCGACGCTGGATAATCGGCACGCCAAGGAAAGCGCGGAAGCGCTCTTCTTTTACGGAAGGAATGTATTTAAAGCTGGGGTGTTTTTGCGCGTCAGCAAGGTTAATGGGTTCAGCCAGTCGCCCAACCAGACCCACGATACCCTCATCAAATGCGAGCGTTACGGTACGTCCACGCGGTTTTTTCAAACCACGGGTCGCCATCAGGTAATAGCAGCGCCGATCGTGGTCGGCCAGATACACCGAACAGACCTCGGTCTCCATCGCAAGACAGATGTCGGTGACCAGAATATTCAGCGCCTCGTTCAGACGCGGCGCGCTGGCCACCTTCTCGACTATTTCTCGCAAGCGGGTGAGCATGATTTGCGTAGCTTAACCTCTTTTACGTCGCCAGGCAGGTGCGCTCTGCGGCTTAGGCGGGATCTCCTGAAGCTGCATCACCACACTTGCAAATTCTTTCATCACCCTACGGTAAACATCGCGCTTAAATGACACGACCTGACGAACAGGATACCAATAGCTCACCCAGCGCCAGCCATCGAACTCCGGCGTACTGCTGGTTTGCATATTGATGTCTGAATCGTTGCCCACCAACTGCAACAGAAACCACTTCTGTTTCTGGCCGATACAAACCGGCTTTGTGTCCCAACGCACCAAACGTTTCGGTAACTTGTAACGCAACCAGTTGCGGGTCGAAGCCAGGATGCGAACATCTTTTCGGCTCAAACCGACCTCTTCAAAAAGCTCCCGGTACATCGCTTGTTCTGGGGACTCTCCAGGATTGATCCCGCCTTGCGGGAACTGCCAGGAGTGCTGACCATATCGACGGGCCCACATCACCTGGCCCTGACGATTACAAATTACTATTCCTACGTTTGGGCGGTAGCCATCGTCATCAATCACCGGACTACCCCAAACTAAACCTTATATATGAATGATTGTTTCACACTACAGGGAGGCGGTAAACCACTCTCTTACAGGCCTGCAACCTAATAACAATTGAATAACTCACAAATATGTGCGGAGTTATAAACAGATGTGAGACAGCAAAGGGAATTTTATTCACCTTTTCTGTGGATATAGTTGTGAAGAAGTGTCTGATTACCGATGAACAACCTCAAGTACCACAAAACGTCCTTTTATACCCCACTCCATTAATATGATTATTTTCATATGGTTATACGCATTGAGATAAACAAAAAACTGATTAGCGTGACGATCGTCACATCAGGGATCGTCGCACTGATGAAAGATCGAACAGCGTCGGTTTTATCCACAGATTGTGCCAATAAGTTAGTCACAATTTGTTTGAAAATTCGATTTTCATCGCACGTCAAGGCTGTAAATGGAAACAGTAGTCAGGGTTATGCCCAGTTATCCCATTTTTCTGTGGATAACATGGTGTAAGATCCTGTTCATTGTCAGTGACCAGATTTGAACAACCGGTTTTCTCACCCAGGCGGAACGATTTCAAACCAATAAAAAATCCTATAAATCATAGAGATGTCATATTGGTACAGAAATAGTTAAACTCTATCCACAGGGGACAATTTCTTCGTTTATTTTTTAATCAAAAGGTTACCGTCATGCACCCGCTTACACCCTTGCTCTCACCACCGTCCAGCGAGAGCCAGTTGCTACTGCAGGCACAGCGTCTGGCTGGCTTTTCGCTTGGCGAGCTGGCGGCAATGGCCGGGCTTCCGATCCCAAAGGATCTGAAGCGGGATAAAGGCTGGATCGGTATGCTGCTGGAGCTGTGGCTGGGTGCCAGCGCAGGGAGCAAACCCGAGCAGGATTTTGCAGCCCTTGGCGTGGAGTTAAAAACCATTCCTGTAGACCGCCAGGGCAAGCCGCTTGAGACCACCTTCGTCTGCGTTGCGCCATTAACCGGCAATACCGGTGTAACCTGGGAAACCAGCCACGTTCGCCACAAGCTGAAGCGCGTATTGTGGGTACCGGTTGAGGGTGAGCGTCAGATCCCCCTGGCCGACCGACGCGTCGGCGCGCCGCTGCTCTGGAGCCCTGACGAGGATGAGGAGCATCAGCTGCGTCTGGACTGGGAGGAGCTGATGGACATGATTGTGCTTGGGCAGGTAGAGCGTATCACCGCCCGACACGGAGAAGTATTACAGCTGCGTCCGAAAGCGGCCAACAGTAAAGCACTTACCGAGGCAATCGGCGCGCAGGGCGAGCCTATCCTGACGTTGCCGCGCGGTTTTTATCTCAAAAAGAATTTCACCGGTGCACTACTCGCACGTCATTTCCTGTTGAAAACATAGTTTTTTACTTATTTTGAGAGCTCTCGAACATAATCGACTGCTTTTTAAGATTTTACCGCTTCCTCAAGTCGCCATATCGGGTTAATACTAGATGATGATTTGATACAAGCCAGATGAGGACGATAACGATGAAAAAATGGGCAGTGTTAGTGTCAGCAGTCGGTTTAGCGTTTGCTGTATCGGGCTGTAGCAGCGATTACGTCATGGCGACAAAAGATGGTCGAATGATCCTGACCGACGGCAAACCCGAAGTCGACGATGATACCGGTCTGGTCAGCTACCGCGACCAGGAAGGCAATAAAATGCAGATCAATCGCGACGAAGTCTCGCAAATTATCGAGCGATAAACAGAGAGAGGTCAGTCGCTTGCTGGCCTTTTTGATTTTTTTCTTCCCCTTTTGCTTCCCCTCTGCCATGTTTATATTCCTTTGTCGGGCACGGCCTGACGCGGTCTTTAAGTCTATTGAGGAAGCCGGCTATGCATTATCACCGTATCCCCCACAGCGCTCTGGAAATTAGCCAACTGGGGTTGGGCACGATGACATTTGGTGAACAAAACAGCGAAGCCGATGCCCATGCACAACTCGATTACGCCGTCAGCCAGGGCATTAACCTGATTGATGTCGCAGAGATGTACCCTGTTCCGCCACGTCCTGAGACGCAGGGACTTACCGAAACCTACGTCGGTAACTGGCTGGCAAAACGCGGCAACCGTGAAAAGCTGGTAATTGCCTCCAAAGTCAGTGGCCCCGCGCGCAACAACGATACCGGGATCCGCCCGAACCAGATCCTCGATCGCAAAAATATCCGCGCCGCGCTGGACGCCAGCCTCAAGCGCCTGCAAACCGACTATCTCGACCTCTACCAGGTGCACTGGCCGCAGCGGCCTACCAACTGCTTTGGTAAGCTCGGCTACAGCTGGAATGAGAGCGCCCCCACCGTGACGCTGCTGGAAACGCTGGAAGCGCTGACCGAATGCCAGCGTGCGGGAAAAATCCGCTACATTGGCGTGTCTAACGAAACGGCCTTTGGGGTCATGCGCTATCTGCACCTGGCGGATAAGCACGATCTGCCGCGTATCGTGACTATCCAGAACCCGTACAGCCTGCTTAACCGCAGCTATGAAGTGGGTCTGGCCGAAGTGACGCAGTATGAAGAGGTGGAGCTGCTCGCCTATTCCTGTCTCGGCTTCGGCACGCTGACGGGGAAATACCTGAACGGTGCGAAACCGGCCGGTGCGCGTAATACCCTCTTTAGCCGCTTTACCCGCTACAGCGGCGAGCAGACGCAGAAAGCCGTTGCCGCCTATGTGGATATCGCGAAGCGTCACGGTCTTGACCCTGCGCAGATGGCGCTGGCCTTCGTGCGTCGTCAGCCGTTTGTTGCCAGTACCCTGCTGGGTGCAACCACGATGGAACAGCTGAAAACCAATATTGAGAGTTTCCATCTGAACCTGAGTGAAGAGGTGCTAGCGGAGATTGAAGCGGTGCATCAGGTTTATACTTATCCTGCACCGTAGCCTGATACTTTTGCCCGGTGGCGCTACGCTTACCGGGCCTGCAGGTGCGCAAACCCAGGCCGGGTAAGGCGAAGCCGCCACCCGGCTATATATCAACGGCGACGTTGCCACATCCACAAGCCCGCAATCGCAATCGCAAACAGCCCGCCAAACCCGACGCCAATCCCCACCACCGGCACACCCACTTTTACCGCCAGCGAGTAGAGTCCCAGCATTAACAGCATCGCCAGGTTTTCACCCAGGTTTTGTACCGCGATGGCATTCCCCGCCCCGACGGTTTGCTTGCCCCGTTCCTGCAGTAACGCGTTCAGCGGCACCACGAAGAAGCCCCCCAGAATACCAATCAGGATCAGGAGGACATACGCAGGCAATAACGCATGCTGCAGCGAGAAGATAAGCACCACCACGCCAATCAGGATCCCGGCGGGCATGCAGCGTGCAACCGTCTCAAGCGTCACCAGCTTCGCTGCCGCACCTGCCCCCACAACAATGCCAATGGCCACCATCGCATTAAGATAGGTTGGCGTCGCGTTGTCCGTAATGCCCAGCGCCACCGGCACCCACAGGACCAGCAGGAAGCGCAGCGTAACGCCCGCGCCCCAGAACATACTGGTCCCCATCAGGGAGAAACGCGTTTCACCGTTACGCCACAGCACGCGGCAGGCATTAAAGAAGCTGCCGGTCATTGGTTTAACTCGCCAGGACTGGCCCGGGCGAGCCACCGGCAGCTTCGGAATAAACAGGTTCGCCACGACCGCCCCGCCATACACCACTGCACACACGCCCAGTGCCGCCAACACATGCCAGTCGGCCAGCACGCCGCCCGCAACGGAGCCAATCAGGATAGCGGCAATAGTGGATGACTCCATCAGACCATTGGCTTTCACCAGCTTATCCCCCGTGGTCAGCTCTCCGAGGATGCCGTACTTCGCCGGCGAGTAAGCGGCGGCCCCAATGCCCACCAGCGTATAGCCAATAAACGGATTGAAGCCAAAGCAAATGCTGGCCGCCCCCAGCAGCTTGAGGCCGTTGGCGAACATCATCACCCGGCCTTTCGGGAAGCTGTCCGCCACCTGTCCCACAAACGGAGCAAAGATAATGTAAGCGCCCACAAACACCATCTGCAGGATCGGCTGACTCCAGTCGGGGTAAAACTCGGCTTTCAGCAGCGCCAGCGTGGCAAACAGCAGCGCGTTATCACCGAACGCAGAGAGAAACTGCGCGGCGATGACGGCCATCATGCCTTTCGACCTGAGGGATGTGTTAGTGTGTACTGACTCACGCATTTTGCTGTTCCGCCTCTTCAACCATGCCTTTCAGGGTCACGAAATCGGGCTTCCCGCTGCCCAGCACCGGGAGCTGTTTCAGGTAGCGAATATCGCGCGGCACGGCCAGTTCAGGAATACCGTGTTCGCGTGCATAGCTCAGTAATCTGTCGCGCTTAAGCTCACTGTCGGTCGTAAACAGTACCAGCGCCTCACCTTTGCTGGCATCGCTCTTCACGACGGTGGCGTGCATCTTCTCGGCGGACACGGCCGTCGCCAGCTGCTCCACCATTTCCAGAGAGACCATTTCGCCGGCAATTTTGGCGAAGCGTTTCGCGCGTCCCTGGATCTGTACAAAGCCTTGTTCATCAAAGCGGACAATATCACCGGTGTCGTACCAGCCGGTTTCAACCTCGCCGTTGACGTTCTCCGCCGTCGGCGCTTCCAGCACGCCTGGATTTTCCACGCGCAGATACCCGTTCATCACGTTTGGCCCTTTCAGCTGCAGGCGGCCGCCGTCCTCTATGCCCGGCACCGCCAGCAGACGCGCGTCCATCCCCGGCAGAATGCGGCCAACCGTTCCCGGTTTCGCCGCCATCGGCACGTTAATCGAGACCACGGGCGCACACTCGGTCACGCCATAGCCTTCGAGGATGCGCAGGCCAAACTTGTCCTGCCAGATCTGCCGCGTGCTCTCCTGCAGTTTTTCCGCGCCAGCCACCACGTACCGCACGCGATAGAAGTCATACGGATTGGCGAAACGCGCATAGTTCCCCAGGAAGGTAGAGGTCCCGAACAGCACGGTGCAGTTACGGTCATACACCAGCTCCGGCACGATGCGGTAATGCAGCGGGCTTGGGTAAAGGAACACTTCTGCACCGGTCAGGAGCGGCGTGAACAGCCCCACCGTCAGGCCAAAGGAGTGGAACAGCGGCAGCGCCGACATAAAGCGGTCGTTCGCGGTAAAGTCGGCGATGCTTTTAATCTGCTCGACGTTCGCCAGAATGCTCTTGTGGCTGTGGACGACGCCTTTCGGGTTGCCCTCCGATCCCGACGTGAAGAGGATAATCGCGTCATCTTCCGGCTGCTGTTTGACCTGGGCCAGACGCGGCATCAGCAGATGCGCAAAAATCCACAGCTTGTCGCCGGTGGTCACGTCCGCTTTCAGATCCTCCAGGAAGACCCAGCGCACCTGAGTGAGCTGCTCGGGAAGATGCCAGAGCTTGCCTTTGTCCAGGAACTGGCGGGAGGTGAATACGGTATTGATTTGCGCAGCGGTTATCGCGCTGGTCAGCCCCTTCACGCCCGCCGTGTAGTTCATCATCGCCGGAATACGGCCTCGGGAAACCGCACCGAAAATCACCGCCGCGCTGATGCCCGCGTTAGGCAGCATCAGGCCAATCTTTTCGCCCTTTTTGCTGTACTTCTCCAGAATACGCCCCACAAACAGGGTTTTGGTCAGCAGCTTGCGATAGGTATCCGGGGTAAAGTTAATGTCTTCGATGCAGTTTTTCTTCGCGCCATAGCGGTACTGCGCGGAAAGCAGGGATTCGTAGAGCGTTTCGCGCGGGCGCACGGCCATACGCGCTTCCATCATGATCTGATGCAGCATTTCCCCGGCGATTTTACGGCGATCGCGGGCACGCGGCGCGTCGGGCATCGGTAACGACGTTGGCGGCAGAATATGCAGCGTGATTTTGGGGAACAGACGCTGCTTCACCAGCCCCTTCAGACGGCTGAAATGGGTCAGCTCCGCGCCTTCAATACGCAGCGGCACCACGGTCGCTTTTGACTTCGCCGCAACAAACCCCGCGCCGTCGTAGATTTTCATCAGCGAACCGGTCACGGAGATCCGTCCTTCAGGGAAAATGACCACCGGACGCCCCTGCTCGACCAGACGTACCAGATGCTTAATCATCATCGGCTTTGTCGGGTCGAGCGGCACAAAATCAATCAGCGGCGAGAGCCAGCGCATGTACCACTGCTGGCTGATGGAGGTATACACCGCAAACACCGGACGCACGGGCAAAAACAGCGCCAGCAGGATGCCGTCTATAAAGGAAACATGGTTTGGTGTGATCAAAACGCGTTCGCCGCTAAGCGCCCGGGTGTCGCCAGTGATGCGGATGCGAAAAAGAATACGGAAAAGCGTACGGAAGAACCCAAATAGCATCTCAACTCCCTTTGCCAGCCAGTGTGGAGGGTTATTAGTAAATGGTGGCAGATTACACGAGAAGTGATAAGGGAGCGACAGCAAAAGTGGAGGCGAAAAAAAACCTGCGCATCCGCGCAGGTTGGTGCAAGAGATGAGTACGAAACCGTACTAAGAATTCTCACCAATCAATACCTCTGGGATCTCAACTGTATCAACCTCTTTAACGCCCTTGCTATCGGACAATCGCAACAGCCTGAGGCAAAGTGTAACTAAAGGTTCAGATTCACATTTTTCAGACATGACTGGGCGTGTAACGATTACACCGCCAGGGGTGTGCTGCGTCACGTTTGTGGAGAGCGGAAATCCGCTCCCCTTGAATGCACGCCGCTTTTCCGCAACACTATTTGGTGTGTAAACGCTTACCCCCAATAAGAAGGTAATGAATGGCGACAATAAAGGATGTGGCCCGTCTGGCTGGCGTGTCGGTGGCCACCGTCTCGCGCGTGATTAATGATTCACCAAAGGCCAGTGACGCATCACGTCAGGCGGTACAAAGCGCCATGGAATCCCTGAATTATCATCCCAATGCAAACGCTCGCGCGCTCGCCCAACAGTCAACAGAAACGATTGGTCTGGTGGTGGGCGATGTTTCTGATCCCTTTTTCGGCGCCATGGTGAAAGCGGTTGAACAGGTTTCCTATCAGACAGGCAATTTTTTGCTGATCGGCAATGGCTATCATAACGAACAAAAGGAACGCCAGGCCATTGAACAGCTGATCCGCCACCGCTGCGCGGCGCTGGTGGTTCACGCTAAAATGATCCCGGATGCCGAACTGATTCACCTGATGAAGCAGATGCCCGGAATGGTGATTATCAACCGTATCATTCCCGGCTTTGAGAAACGCTGTGTGGCCCTCGACGACCGCTACGGCGCCTGGCTTGCCACGCGGCACCTCATTCAGCAGGGCCATACCCGGATTGGCTATCTCTGTTCCAATCACCCCATTTCTGATGCGGAAGACCGTCTGCAGGGCTACTACGATGCCCTGCGTGAAAACGGGCTGCCGTGTAATGACCGTCTGGTGGCCTACGGTGAACCGGACGAGAGCGGCGGTGAACAGGCCATGACCGAACTGCTGGGCCGCGGACGGAATTTCACGGCGGTTGCCAGCTATAACGACTCTATGGCCGCAGGGGCAATGGGGGTGTTGAATGACAACGGAATTGAGGTACCGGCAGAAATTTCGCTGATTGGCTTCGACGACGTGCTGGTCTCCCGCTACGTTCGCCCGCGTCTGACCACCGTGCGCTACCCAATCATCACCATGGCAACGCAGGCCGCCGAGCTGGCGCTAGCGCTGGCTGAACAGCGCCAGCCGCCGGAAATTACCCATCTGTTTAGCCCGACGCTGGTCCGTCGTCACTCCGTTGCGTCGCCTGCAGAAGCACAGAGCGAATAACGATAGAGATGCACTCGCGTGTTGGGGTATTCCAGCCCATCACCGATATACTGCCAGCCGTAACGTTCGTAGAAGTCGCGGCAGGCAGACCAGAGATGGAGCTCCTCATACCCGGACTGCGCGGCGTAAGCGATAACATGCTGCTGAAGCTGCCCCGCCAGCCCTTTGCCTCGCGCCGCGTCGTCAACGTAGAGCGCCGCCAGCCACGGACAGAGATCCTGACGGGTGATCAAATCGCAGCGCCAGAGTCCCACCGTGCCAAGAAGCTGTTCGCCGTCAACGGCAATAAACGTCAACGGTAATGCCCCAGGCGTCTGGCTGTGCTCAACAATGCTGTGGAAAAATGCCCGAGGAAGCCCTTCGCCAAAGGCCTGCCAGATCCAGTCGGTAACCTGCTCTGCGAAGTGTGGCGCCTTGTAAAGCGGGAGGATGACAGCCTTATTCATGTTTCACCTGCATTTTCTCATGTATTTACTGGCCTGATGCTCCAGCCCGGTTCGGTGATTATCTTACCAGAGTCAGGCTATTGAGTTTGACTTCAGGCTGGCCGGACGAATCGTTACCAAAAAGCGTGATCGTGGCAGAGTTTTTGCGCTTCCCGCATCGCTTATACGGCATAAGCTCTGTGGTAAACTGCAGATCGTTACGTGGAAGCAGGAATATAGAATGGCAACAATGCTGGATGTATCACTGCGCGCGGGCGTGTCGAAGGCCACGGTATCGCGCGTGCTGAACGGCACAGGTCAGGTAAAAGAGAGTACGCGTCAGCAGGTGTTTGCTGCGATGGAAGAGCTGGGCTATCGCCCGAACTTTCTCGCGCGCTCGCTGGCTAACCAGACCAGCAACAGCATTGGTCTGGTCGTCTCGACCTTTGACGGCTTTTATTTTGGCCGCCTTCTCCAGCAGGCGTCGCGGCAGACCGAAACTCACGGGAAACAGCTGATCGTCACCGACGGTCACGACGCGCCGGAACAGGAAGAGCAGGCGGTGCAGATGCTCGCCGATCGCCAGTGCGACGCCATCGTGCTTTACACGCGCTACATGAGCGAAAAAGCGATCGTCAAACTGATGAACACCGTGAAAACGCCGCTGGTGGTCATTAACCGTGAAGTGAGCCAGGCGCCGGATCGCTGCGTGTTCTTCGAACAGCAGGATGCCGCGTTTAAGGCCGTGGACTATCTGATCGATCAGGGCCATCGGGAGATCGCCTGTATCACCGTCCCGATCCATACCCCAACCGGGAAAGCGAGGCTGATGGGCTATCGCAAGGCGCTGGAAAAGCATGGTATCCGTCTGGACGAGCGTCGGATAAAGTACGGCGATGCAGGAATGACGCGGGGATACGAGCTTTGCAAGGAATTGATTGCCGACGGAGTACCGTTTAGCGCCCTGTTTGCCTGTAACGACGATATGGCGCTGGGGGCGTCCAAAGCGTTGCACCAGGCGGGGCTGAAAATCCCGCAGGATATCTCCCTGTTCGGCTTTGATGATGCCCCAAGCGCGAAATGGCTGGAGCCTGCGCTCTCGTCGGTTTATCTGCCCATCGACAATATGATTGTCACCGCCATCGATCAGGCGATCCGGCTGGCAAGAAACCAGCCGGTCGATGCCATCCCGCCGTTTACCGGCACGCTGGTGTTACGCGATTCGGTCACAACGGGGCCGTATTTTCATCAGACGAGTTCTAAAGCCAGCAGTTCCTGAATGGTCTGGCGACGGCGTATCAGCCGCGCCTTGCCATTATCAAACAGCACTTCCGGCAGCAGCGGGCGGCTATTGTAGTTAGAGGACATAGACGCCCCGTAGGCACCGGTGTCGTGCAGCACAAGAAAATCACCCGGTTTGACCTCTGGCAGCGCGCGGGTCTCCACTTTGCCGCCCTCCTGCTGGGTAAACACGTCACCCGATTCGCACAGCGGCCCCGCAACGACCGTCTCAACGCGCGGCGCCTGCGTTAAATCGCGGCCGTCGGCAGCCAGGGCGGTAATGTGGTGATAGCTACCGTACATGGACGGACGCATCAGGTCGTTAAAGCCTGCATCAATCAAGACGAAGTGGCGAGACCCCATCTCTTTCACGCTGCGCACCTGAGAAACCAGCACGCCGGCTTCCGCCACCAGGAAACGACCCGGCTCAATTTCCAGCTTCACCGCGTGGCCCAGATGCGCGGCGATTTGGTCACGCGCGGCGCTCCACAAACCGTAATAGTGATCGGTATCGATCGCCTCTTCCCCTTCGCGATAAGGAATGGAGAGACCACCGCCCGCAGAGATCGCCTCCAGATCCTGACCGAAGTCGACAACCTGACGCACCATCGCGCCGCACACCTGTTCCAGGTGGCCGTAATCCACCCCAGAGCCAATGTGCATATGAATGCCCACCAGCTTCAGGTTGTAGCGCTGTAACACCTCCAGCGCGGCAGGCATGTCGGCATACCAGATCCCGTGCTTGCTGTTTTCGCCGCCGGTATTGGTTTTTTGGCTGTGGCCATGACCAAAGCCCGGGTTTACGCGCAGCCAGACGCGGTGGCCGGGAGAAACCTGACCGAGCTGCTCGAGCATATCCACAGAACCGGCATTTACCGGGATCTGCAGTTCGTGAACGCGCGCCAGCGTCGCATCGTCGATCACATCGGCAGTAAAGACGATCGCGTCGCTGTCGGCTTTCGGATCGTATCCGGCTACCAGCGCGCGCTCGATTTCGCCGAGTGAAACGGAGTCAACCTTCACGCCCTGCTCGCGCATCAGGCGCAGAATATGAATATTGGAGCAGGCCTTCTGGGCAAAACGCACCACGTCGAACTGATGCAGGGCGGCGATCTTCTCGCGGACGATCTGCGCGTCGTAGACCCACACCGGACAGCCAAACTCGGCAGGCAGGCGCAGCAGGTTGTCGGCGTTCAAATCGGTATCAGTCTGGTTCAGCGGGCGTGGCATGGTCTTCTCCGGATAAATGCGTTTTGATGATTACGCCACAGCGCAAAGAGAATAAAAAATATCGTTTTATCGCGAGTCTATGCAAAAATGATATGGTCACTTCTCTGCTTTCAGGTGCCCTATGCCCGCCGTCAATTTACGCCATATCGAGATCTTTCACGCCGTGATGACCACCGGCAATCTCACCGAAGCCGCACAGATGCTGCACACCTCGCAGCCGACGGTGAGCCGCGAGCTGGCGCGCTTCGAGAAAGTGCTGGGGCTGAAGCTGTTCGAACGCACCCGGGGCAGGCTTCACCCAACGGTACAGGGGTTACGCCTGTTCGAGGAAGTTCAGCGCTCCTGGTACGGGCTGGACAGAATAGTAAGTGCCGCGGAAAGCCTGCGCGAGTTTCGCCAGGGCGAGCTGTCGATCGTCTGCCTGCCCGTCTTTTCGCAATCCTTTTTGCCGATGCTGCTGCAACCCTTTCTGGCCCGATACCCGGAGGTCAGCCTCACCATCGTGCCTCAGGAATCTCCCCTGCTTGAAGAGTGGCTTTCGGCTCAGCGCCATGATTTAGGGCTAACCGAAACCCTCACCCCCCCAGCGGGCACGGCGCGCACGGAGCTGCTCTCGTTAGATGAAGTGTGCGTTCTGCCCGCCGGGCATCGGCTTGCCGGTAAGGCGGTGCTCACGCCGGAGGATTTCCACGGGGAAAACTACATTAGCCTGTCGCAGACCGACAGTTACAGACAGCTGCTGGATACCCTGTTTGCCGAGCATCAGGTCAAACGGCGAATGGCGGTGGAAACGCACAGCGCGGCCTCGATTTGCGCGATGGTGCGTGCCGGCGTCGGCGTCGCGGTGGTCAATCCGCTCACGGCGCTGGATTATGCGGGAAGCGGGATCGTCATCCGCCGCTTTAGCGTGTCCGTCCCGTTCACCGTGAGCCTGATCCGTCCGCTACACCGTCCGGCTTCCGCGCTGGTGGACGCTTTCACCGAACACGTCATGGAGCACGCGCGTCAGGTGGCGCTTCGCTTACCTGACCTGCAGGACCCATTATGACAACATAAACGCCACGGCATCCGCAGCATGAATAGCGGTGGTATCAAATACCGGAAGAGGGCTTCGCTCAACGGGTACCAGCAAACCGATCTCCGTGCAGCCGAAGATCACCCCTTCAGCCCCCTGCTGCGCGAGTTTTTCGATGACGCTGACGTAGAAGGCGCGGGAGGTTTCGCTGAAGGTGCCGAGACAGAGCTCGTCAAAGATAATCTGATTGATGCGCGCCCGGTCTTCTTCTTCAGGGATCAGGCTTTCGATCCCAAACGCGCTGCGCAAACGCCCGCGATAGAAATCCTGCTCCATGGTGTAGCGCGTGCCCAGCAGCGCTACGCGGCGCATCCCGGATGCCGCAATTGCACGCCCGGTCGCGTCAGCGATATGCAGGAACGGCAGCGAGCAGCGGTTCTCAATATGCGATGCCACCTTGTGCATGGTATTGGTACAAAGCAATATCCCCTCGGCCCCAGCCCGCTCTAGCCCCAGCGCCGCCTGGGCCAGGATCGCCCCGGCTTTATCCCACTCGCCGCTCGACTGGCAGGCTTCGATTTCATGAAAATCCACGCTGTGCAGCAGCAGGCTTGCGGAGTGCAGACCACCCAGATGCTGCTTCACCCCTTCGTTAATCAGGCGATAATAAGGGATTGTCGATTCCCAGCTCATTCCACCTAACAGGCCGATCGTTTTCATCATCCCTCCTTTTCGTTGATTTCTTCTTTTAACACAACCGGTGCCAATAAAAAAAGGCGCTCTCTTGAGCGCCTTGTTAATCTGCAGGGTTTATTCCGTCACCGGCTCGGGGAGTGGATTACGGGTGAGCATCGCCTCGCGCAGTAAAACGCTACTGCAGGCAAACAGTGCCCCCAGGAGTGCCGCCAGAACGACAATCAGGGCCTTGCCCGGACCATCCTTTTTCACCGGCATGGAGGGAGAGAGCTGGTACCGGAATGGCTCAAGTTTAACATCCGCAAAGGAGAGCTTTTTCAACTGCGCCAGATAATATTCCCGGTTCTGGAAATCCGCATTCAGCTCGGTCACGTCCTTGAGATTTTTTTCAATCTGCAGCTTTTGCGCGATACCGTCAGCACCGAGCGCAACAGAGTAATCCGGATCATCTTTTACCGCCTGCCCGTTGCTGTAGACCGGCTTCTTGATGCCGGCGGCATTCGCGACTTCCAGGGAATAATTCAGCCGCTGCAGGTTGGTATTGTGAATATTGGTCAAACGGACGCGATCCAGCTCTAGCTGCTGCTCAACGACTTTCGTTTTCAGCGCGATCTGGTTGCGGATATTCTGCACTGTCTCTTTCTCAACAATAGCCGCGATATAATTGATGTATCCCTCCAGAACGGATTGCGCATCGCCTGCTGCCGGCGCAGTGAAGTTTAATGTCCAGGAGATATAGGGGGTTTTATCCGCGTCTTTTCCCTGATCGTTATTCACCGCTTTCATTCTGTCTGAGATATTGACTATCGCCCGATGCAGCTCAAGCGGATCCACCTCAGCGTCTTTAAGCTGCGACATCACGTAAGAAGAGGATTTCAGATACTCTTCAAGCAATGACTGCGACTGAAACTTTTTAATAAAAAGATCAAAGACTTCCGGACGGGTAATCTTCACGTCCACATCCAGCACCTGTAACGCCACCATCATCTGGCGCAGCGGGTTCCACTGCGACTGTTCTGCCGGGGTGATCACCGCTTTACTGGTCCATTTTTGCGGCAGCAAAAATGAAATGGCCAGCCCCACGAGAGCAAAAGCAAGGGTAACGGCCACGATGCGCTTTTTAGCCGCCGCTAAAACCGCTAATAAACCTAAAAGATCTATTTCTTTAGCGTGTTCGTTACGGGTGGAATAATGGGGGAAATCAATATCTGTGCTTTTTTTGAAATCCATTTCTGACATAGGAATTCTTCTTTCTCTTGATGCTACGCATCTTTGTTCATTGATCGCTGTGGCTCAATAATACAATAGATTAAGAAAAATCCTAATTCCAAACACCATTATCTGACTACCCCTGCCAGAGTTAGTAGTGAGTTTCATCACGTTATGATTGTGATTAATCTCCCTTTCCACCTCCGGCATAGGTTAAACATGTAAACAGGCAATCCGATCACACGCCAATATTCCGCAGCTTCTCCCCGGCCATCAGCTTGCGCTCGATGTGTTCCAGCGTCACGCCTTTGGTTTCTGGAATCAGCCAGAACGTGACGCCAATAAATGCCACGTTCAGCACCGTATAGAGCCAGAACGTTCCCGCTGCACCAATCGCGTCCAGCAGCGTCAGGAAGGTCGCGCCGATGATCATGTTCGATACCCAGTTGGTGGTCGTGGAACAGGTGATGCCAAAGTCGCGGCATTTGAGCGGCTGAATTTCGGAGCACAGGATCCACACCACCGGCGCGGCGCTCATCGCGTAACCTGCGATACACATCATGGTCATCCCGACAGAAAGCCAGGAGAGTCCGCTGGAAGCCGTGCCGTTATCAAACTGCATCAGGCAGTAGCCGAGGATCAGCGTGCCGAGCGCCATCACGCTGAAGCCAATTTTCAGCGCCGGTTTGCGGCCCGCCTTGTCCACGGTGAATACGGCAATAAAGGTGGCAAACATGAAGGTCAGCCCGACCACCAGGGTGGCGATCATCTGCTGTTCGGTGGTGGTGAACCCGGCCATTTTGAAAATGCGCGGCGCGTAGTACATGATGATGTTCATGCCGGTGAACTGCTGCATCGCCTGCAGCAGCATGCCGAGGAAGACCGCCCGGCGCACGTTGCGGTTGATTTTAAACAGCGCCCAGCCCCCCTGCTTGAGCTTCAGGCTTTCGCGGATCTCGTTCAGCTCCTCGCGGGCTTTTTCAGAGGTATCGCGCAGCATGCGCAGCACCTCTTCCGCCTCCACGTGGCGCCCTTTTTGCGCCAGCCAGCGCGGGCTGTTCGGCAGGAAAATCACTAAAACAATCAGCACCACCGCTGGCAGCGCCAGCACGCCAAGCATTGCGCGCCAGTTGCCGCTGTAGCTGAAGTAGGTGTCAGACAGAAACGCCAGCACGATACCCAGCGTGACCATCAGCTGATACATGCTGATCATCTTTCCGCGCACGTTCTCGCTCGCCATTTCGGAGAGATAAAGCGGCGCCGTGTAGGAGGCAATCCCCACCGCCACGCCCAGCAGCACGCGGGAAAGCAGCAGAACCTCAACGTTTGCGGCAAAGGCGGAGCCAATGGAGCCGGCGACAAAAAGAATCGCCCCGGCCATCAGGCTGTATTTGCGCCCCAGGCGAAACGAGAGCCAGCCGTTGAACAGCGCGCCGATGGCCGCGCCGAGCATCATGCTGCTCACCACCCACTCCTGCAGGCGGCTGCTCAGGGTAAAGTGATCGGTAATAAAGGGCAATGCACCGGCAATGACGCCAATATCCAGTCCAAATAACAGGCCCGCCACGGCGGCGGCAATAGAGACAAACTGGTTCATGCGGCGAGTATCACGCAGCGCAGCGGGCATTAGGGTAGAGTCATTTATCGAGGTCATATTTTCCTGCCTGAACAGTGAAATTCGTTAAGTGAAATTACGAGATAGCGAGAAAAAGTGTCAGGCGGGAAAAGGTGAAGATATGGATTATTTCGCTGCGACATAGCGTTCTGTGATGGACATTACAATTTCAACTAACGCTGAATAATCACATGCTTTTACTAATCATCTAATTTTTAAAGATTAAAAGTGTGATGGCTGTCGTTCATGACTTTTTAGTATGGATTTTCCGTGTTTATCCATATGGATTTTGACAATTTTTAAGCAAAAAAAACCTCTGCCCAAAAGCAGAGGTCCAGACCCGATGCGGGCTATCGCGCCAGCCAGCCGCCATCGACCGCCACGGTGTAGCCGTTGATATAGTCCGATGCCGACGAGGCCAGAAAGACCACCGGCCCCATCAGATCGCCCGGAAGCCCCCAGCGCCCCGCCGGAATGCGGTCGAGGATTTCCGCGCTACGCTGCTCGTCCGCACGCAGCTGCTGCGTGTTGTTGGTCGCCATGTAACCCGGCGCAATCGCATTCACATTGATGTTGTGTTTCGCCCACTCGTTTGCCAGCAGGCGGGTCACGCCCATCACGGCGCTTTTGGACGCGGTGTAAGACGGCACGCGGATACCCCCCTGGAATGAGAGCATGGAGGCAATATTCACGATCTTGCCGCCGTTCCCCTGCGCAATAAAGTGCTTTGCCGCCGCCTGGGACATGAAAAATACGCTCTTGATGTTCAAATCCATCACGTCGTCCCAGTCGCGCTCGCTGAAATTGATCGCATCTTCACGGCGAATCAGCCCGGCGTTGTTGACCAGAATGTCGATGTGACCGAATTCCGCCACCGCGCGATCCAGCAGTTCAGGAATGGCATCGATTTTACGCAGGTCGGCGGTCAGGCTCAGGAAGCGGCGGCCCAGGGCCGTCACGCGCTCGAGGGTTTCCGTCGGTTCAACGATATTAATTCCGACGATATCGCAGCCCGCTTCCGCCAGGCCTAACGCCATCCCCTGACCCAGCCCGGTGTCACACCCGGAAACCACCGCCACTTTTCCCTGCAGAGAGAATGCATCCAGAATCATGTTTATTCCTTACTCTTTCAGAGCCTGTCACTCACAGGCAGGTTTATGCGTCACTGCCCGCGACTAGCGCAGATCGCTGACCGCAACATGGTCCATGTCATCAAAGACCTGGTTTTCACCCACCATTCCCCAGATAAAGGTGTAGGCTTTTGTCCCTACGCCGGAGTGAATAGACCAGCTCGGCGAAATCACCGCCTGCTCGTTATGCATCACGATATGGCGCGTTTCCTGCGGCTGTCCCATCATGTGGAACACGCAGGCGTCCTCATCCATGTTGAAGTAGAAGTAGACTTCCATGCGGCGCTCGTGGGTATGGCACGGCATGGTATTCCACAGGTTGCCCGGCGCAAGTTCGGTCAACCCCATGCTGAGCTGGCAGGTCTCCAGCACGTCCGGCACGAAGTATTTATTGATGGTGCGGCGGTTGCTGGTGAGGTTGTCGCCCAGCGTCACGGGCGCGACGTCTGCCGGGGTCACCTTTTTGGTTGGACAGGTGGCGTGGGCCGGCGCGCAGTTATAGTAGAATTTCGCAGGCCTGCTGGCGTCGATGCTGGCAAAGACCACGTCCTTCGCCCCTTTACCCACGTACAGCGCCTCGCGATGGCCAATCTCATAGCACCGTCCGTCTACGGTGATGGTGCCCGGCCCGCCGATGTTAATCACCCCCAGCTCGCGACGTTCGAGGAAATAATTCACGCCCAGCTGTTTACCGACCTCGCCGCCCACGGAGACGCTTTTCGTGACGGGCATAATGCCGCCCACAACAATGCGGTCGATATGGCTGTAAACCATGGTGTACCTGTCAGCCTCGAATATCTGCTCGACTAAAAATGCCTTACGCAGCCCCTGCGTATCCAGCGTTTTGGCGTGCGCGCTGTGGATGCTTTCTCTGACGTCCACGGTAACCTCCAGATGTGGTCATGCCCGAAGGCGGGAAGTAAAACGAAACAGCGTTCCGTTTTACATGATGAGCACATACTATCGGCATAAAGTGGGCTTTTCAATTATATTTAAAACAACGTTTCATTTTTATTTTTATTTATAACGGAAATGGTGTTCGGATCACAATTAAGCCGCCAGGAGAAAAAGGGCGCGAAAAAAAACCTCCCGGAGGAGGTTTTTTAATGAGAAGAGGTTAGCGTTCGATGGCCAGCGCCACCCCTTGCCCGCCGCCTATACACAGCGTGGCAATTCCTTTGCGGGCATTGCGCTTTTTCATTTCGTGGACCAGCGAAACCAGGATCCGGCAGCCGGACGCCCCGATCGGGTGCCCCAGCGCGATCGCTCCACCGTTTACGTTGACCCGCAGCGGATCCCACTCCAGCATTTTTCCGACGGAGATCGCCTGCGCGGCATAGGCTTCGTTCACTTCGATCAGATCCACATCAGAAAGCTGCCACCCCGCACGCTCCAGACAGCGACGGGTCGCATAGACCGGCGCGATCCCCATTAACGCAGGATCCACGCCCACGCTGGCAAATGCCTTAATGCG
The DNA here is from genome assembly GCF_052974705.1 of Enterobacter sp. fkY84-1. NCBI lineage: Bacteria > Pseudomonadati > Pseudomonadota > Gammaproteobacteria > Enterobacterales > Enterobacteriaceae > Enterobacter > Enterobacter sp. fkY84-1. Next base: position 3,866,861 of record NZ_CP169393.1, read on the forward strand.
GGCTAATACGGGAAGATCGAGTTCGAGGGCTTTGCTTTCGCTCATCATCATCACGGCCGCGGCGCCGTCGTTAATGGAAGAGGCATTTCCCGCCGTGACCGAGCCCTGCATTTCAAACGCAGGATTCAGCCTCGCCAGCCCTTCAGCGCTGGCGTCGGTGCGCGGCTGTTCATCGGTATCCACAACGATAACCTCGCCCCCCTGACGCTGCGTGCTGACCGGGACAATTTCGTCGCGAAAACGGCCGGAATCAATCGCCGCACGCGCTTTTTGCTGCGAGCTTAACGCATAGGCATCCTGCACCTCACGGCTGATGCCGTACTCGCGCGCCAGGTTTTCCGCCGTTACGCCCATATGATAATCGTTGAAGGCATCCCACAGCCCGTCATGCACCAGGCTGTCGAGCAGCTGACTGTTACCCAGCTGTGCGCCGGTACGGCTGTCGGTCAGGACGTGCGGCGCGCGGCTCATATTCTCCTGCCCGCCCGCAATGATTACGTCCGCCTCACCACACTGAATGGCCTGCGTCGCGAGATGCAGCGCTTTTAATCCTGAACCACAGACGTCGTTGATAGTGATAGCGGAGACGGTATTGGGCAGTCCGCCCTTCAGCGCCGCCTGTCGCGCAGGGTTTTGCCCGGCACCGGCCGTGAGGACCTGTCCCAGAATCACCTCATCAACTTCATGTGCTGCGATCCCGCTACGTTCTACCAGCGCTTTCACCACCACGCTGCCCAGGTCAACCGCCGAGTGACGCGCGAGCGCTCCCTGAAAACAGCCGATAGCTGTACGCAACGCACCCACTATTACGACATCTTTCATCACGACCTCTGTGTTAAATGACATGACGATAGTAGAGGATTGTTACTGGCAATTATCTTAATTGTTTAAAAATAGTGAGTTTAATCACAAGGATCAGCGTGCATCCTGCAGATACTGCCGCAGCCAGCTTCCGGCAACGCCGGGAGGGGATCGTTTATTCCACAGCAGATCGATGCCGATCGCCCGCGGCCAGCCGGGAACATTGAGCTGTACCAGGGATTTCGCGGCGGCAAATTCCTCCACCAGCGCGCACGGCAAGACGCACCAGCCAAATCCCTGTACCGCCATACTCAAGAGTAACAGGTAATTCGGGGCTGACCAGACGGGCCCGCGCGCGATCTCCGCCTCACGCTCAAGATAGGTGCTCAGCCGCAGCTCTCGCCAGCCGTGCAGCTCGTCACGCTGAACGTCATCCTGCCCGGCCAGCGGATGCGTGGTCGCGACATAGATCGCCATGCGGGTCTGCATCGGCAGCCGGATGGCGCCGATATCCGTAGGATAACCGTCTCGCGCTTCGGTGAGGCCAATCTGCGCGCGCTCCTTTTGCAGCAGATCGATCACGTCCTCCTCTTCGCCAATCAGACATTCGAATTCCGTATGGGGAAAGCGCGCATCAAACTGCTTCATCATCTCTTCCAGCACGTCCGGGTTGAGGGTATCGGAAAGGACAAACGTCAGACGCGCCTCCGTTTGCGCCGTGAGCGACACCGCCAGCTCATCCAGCCGCGTGCTGGCGGCGAGAATAGCCTGCACGTAGCCCAGCACCTGTTCCCCCTGGGCCGTTAACACCGGCTGGCGGGCCGAACGGTCAAACAGCTCAAATCCCAGATCGGCTTCAAGGTTGGCAATGGACGTGCTGACCGTCGACTGGCTTTTACGCAGCCGGCGTGCGGCCGCAGAGAAAGAGCCTGCTGCAACGGTCTCGACAAACGCGGTCAGGGCTTCGGGTGAATAGCGCATAACCTATCTACTTTTACGATGGATACTATCTTTAATATATCAGCTTTAGCGATAAAAATAGGCCACATCAACGCCCATACTGGAGAATTAACGAGGTCTATCGCTATGCAACATCAGGATGCACTCCAACGTAAACTGCCGGAGCGGATCTTTCATGCTGTCTGTTTTGAAGGGATTGCGACGGCGATCCTCGCCCCTACCGCGGCGTGGCTTATGCAGCGTTCCGTGGTGGAAATGGGTGGGTTGACCATTATTCTGGCCACCACCGCCATGCTGTGGAACATTATTTATAACGTCGGCTTCGACCGTTTCTGGCCTGTTCAGCGCGTCAAACGTACGGCAAAAGTGCGTGCGCTGCATGCGCTGGGGTTCGAATGCGGCTTTATTGTGATTGGCGTGTCGATTGTCGCCGCCGTGCTGGGCGTCACCCTGCTGCAGGCATTCACACTGGAAATAGGTTTCTTCCTGTTCTTCCTGCCGTACACCATGTTCTATAACTGGGCGTACGATAATCTGCGTGAGAAATTTCTTAAGCGCCGCCAGCAACGACGCGCCCTGGCAGGCTGAACCGCCTCTGGCCGGACGCCCGTTCCGGCCCGACGTCTTCGAAGCAACTGCGCTCTTAAGGCATAACTATGGTAAATTGCACGCCATTCTGATGGTTTGATAGTTGATACGTTGCTCTAATGTCGAAAATTTGGTCAAAAGATGAGACTCTCTGGAGTTTCGCTCTCTACGGCACGGCCGTGGGCGCAGGAACGCTCTTCCTGCCCATTCAGCTGGGCTCCGCAGGCGCAATCGTCCTGTTTATTACCGCCCTCGTGGCCTACCCCTTAACCTACTGGCCGCACAAAGCGCTGGCGCAATTTATCCTGTCGTCGAAAACGAAAGGCAACGAAGGGATCACCGGCGCCGTTTCGCACTATTACGGCAGGAAGATCGGCAACCTGATCACCACGCTCTATTTCATCGCCTTCTTTGTGGTGGTGCAGATTTATGCGGTGGCCATCACCAACTCGTTAACCGAGCAGCTGGCAAAACACCTGACGGTAGACACCACCGTTCGCGTGCTGGTTAGCCTGGGCGTGGTACTGGTCCTGAATCTGATCTTCCTGATGGGACGGCATATCACGATAAAAGTGATGGGCTTCCTGGTGTTTCCGCTGATCGCCTATTTCCTGTTTGTCTCGCTCTACCTGATCGGCAGCTGGCAACCCTCGCTGCTGACCAGCCAGATGGCCGTCGATCGCCATACGCTGCACCAGGTCTGGATTTCGATTCCGGTGATGGTGTTTGCGTTCAGCCACACGCCGATTATCTCGACGTTTGCCGTTGACCGCCGCGAGAAGTTCGGGGACGAGGCCATGGCTAAATGCAAGAAAATCATGAAGGTGGCATACCTGATTATCTGCCTGAGCGTGCTGTTCTTTGTCTTCAGCTGCCTGCTTTCTATTCCACCGTCGTATATTGTGGCCGCCAAAGAGGAAGGAGTGACAATCCTGTCTGCGCTGTCGATGATGCCCTCTTCACCGGCGTGGCTCGGCATTTCCGGGATTGTCGTGGCGATTATTGCGATGTCGAAATCGTTTCTCGGCACCTATTTTGGGGTGATTGAAGGGGCGACGGAGATCGTGAAGTCGTCGCTGAACCAGGTGGGCGTGAAAAAGAGCCGCGCCTTTAACCGCGCGATATCCATCATGGGGGTGTCGTTAATCACCTTTGCCGTCTGCTGCATTAACCCGAACGCCATTTCGATGATTTACGCCATCAGCGGCCCGCTTATCGCCATGATCCTGTTTATCATGCCGACGCTGTCGACGTATCTGATCCCCTCCCTGAAACCGTACCGTTCCATTGGCAACCTGCTGACGCTGATCGTCGGGGTGCTGTGCGTGTCGGTGATGTTTGTCGGCTAATTCCCTTTCCTGCCCGGCGCGCTGCCGGGCAGGCCATTCAACCCCGGCCTCCTGCTTACAGCGGAAAAGGCCTGTCCTGCACCACCGTTTTCATGACAAGCGTTGAGCGAAGATGCTGCACGCCGGGCATAGCGGAGAGCTTCTCGTCGTAGAGCTTCTGGAAAGCGGAAAGGTCGCGGGTCACGACGTGCATCAGATAATCAGGATCGCCAAACAGGCGCTGAGCCAGCACAATCTGCGGGATCTCCTCCACCGCCTCTTCAAACGCGCTGACCGCCTTGCGGTCACCCTCTTTCAGCGTCGCGAAGACTATCGCCAGGAAATTAAATCCCATTTTGGCAGGGTCGAGGCTGGCACGGTATCCCGTTATGGCCCCGCTTTGCTCCAGCGCCCGCACGCGACGGTGGCACGGCGAAAGGCTCAGATTCACCCGCTCAGCCAGTTCGGTAAGCGACAGGCGGCCGTCAGACTGCAGTTCAGCAAGAATTTTTCTATCGATGCTATCCATGTGGAAGATTTTCTCATTTTCACCGTGTTATGAGCATAACATTGAAAGCCTATTTCGCAGTGTTAGCGATATTCTTTTTCGCAACGTATAACGCACTGCGGGAGTATTTCAGGACGATGGAAATGAGTATTGTGGCCGGCTTTTGGGTGGTTTCGTTTCTGCTCATCATGACCCCGGGGGCCGACTGGGCCTACGCTATTAGCGCCGGAATCAACGGCCGCCGCGTGGTCCCGGCGGTGATGGGGCTGATGTCCGGGCATCTGCTAGCCACATTGATTGTGGTGGCAGGCGTGGGGGTATTGATTGCTCAACATCCGCTGGCGTTAGCCGGGCTGACCGTGACGGGAGCCCTGTATCTCCTGTGGCTTGGCATAACGTTATTGCGTCACCCGGCCGTACCGGAAAAGGCCATCCAGCATGCGGATAACTGGACGCAGTGGGCGGTGAAAGGACTCTGCATTAGCGGCCTTAACCCGAAGGTTTTTTTGCTGTTCCTGGCCCTGCTCCCGCAGTTTACAGACCCAACCGGAAGCTGGTCGATAGCGATGCAGATGTCCGCGCTTGGGATGATGCACCTTATTACCTGTACCCTGGTCTATCTGCTGGTGGGGTATGGTTCGAAAGCGGTGCTGGCGACCCGGCCACAGGCGGCCCGTCTGGTGAGCAGGGCATCGGGAGGGTTGATGGTGCTGATAGCGCTGGTACTGCTGTTTGAGCAGGTGAGATAACTGTCTTTTTTGCCGGGTGGCGCTGCGCTTACCCGGCCTACATTTCACAACGATATCAATTAATTGCACAATTCATTGTAGGCCCGTGCAAGCGTAGCGCCGCCGGGCGAAACTCACAAATCGCACGTTGTCAGCAGTCTGAAAAAACACCGGCCATCGCCGGTGTGAGTTACGCCCGAATATCGTCATATTCCCGCGTTTTATCAAACTCATGTTTCGCAAACGGGCACAGCGGGATAATTTTGCGATTCTCACCGCGCATCTTCTCCACCACTTTCGCCACCAGCTGTTTACCGACGCCCTGCCCTTTCAGGCTCTCATCCACATCGGTGTGCTCGATAATGCTCAGGTGCTCGCCGGTTGGCACGAAGACAATCTCCGCGACCTGGTTGCCGTTCGCATCATTCACGTAAAACTTGTTATGGCCTTCCAGAATATCCATGGTTCCTCGCTTATTTTTGGCGATACTTCAGCGCACCGCTCGGGCAGGTATCAATCACGCGTACAACCGTTTCAACGTCCACTTCATCGGGAATGATCCACGGCTTACGTTTCAGATTAAACAGCTTTGCGCTCCCACGCACGCAGTTACCGGAATGTTTGCAGATCCCGGTGTTGAAGTAGACGTCAATTTTCTCGCCGGTATAGGCCCGGTAACCCGCATCCAGTAGCTCTTTATCCATGACATTGCCTCTGTAATTATTATCGTGCTGAATGAAGCATAGCCTTACGGGATCCTGATGGCTATAACGCCGAAAACGAAAAGCCAGGTCACAACTCTTTTCTTGCCAGATTGCGTCCGCTATTTGCCCATGTCAGGCTCGGGAAATGTCACTTTTACATAACATCCGCAGGTTGAATGAAACGCAGACTCTCATTTCAGGTAAAGCTGTTTTTAGCGCTGGTGTGCTTCTCCTGCCTGCTGTTAGTTCTGCTGGGAACGATCCTGTTTCATTTTATTGACCGACAGCTCCATCACGATCTCGGCCAGCGCGCCCGGGTGCAGGCCAGCCAGATCGCGCTGATGCCGGGTCTGGCGGCCCTAGTCGCGGCCAGAGATATCCCCGGCATCGCCCGGTTAATTCAGCCGCTGCGCGCCCAAAGCGATGCCAGCTACATTGTGATTGGCGATACCGAGGAACAGCACCTCTATCATTCGGAATCCCCGGAACGCATAAATTTACCGATGATCGGCGGGGATAATGCGGAGGTATTACAGGGCAAAACCATTATTTCCGTGCGCCAGGGCGGGATTGGGGTTTCACTGCGCAGCAAAGCGCCGATCTTTAACGCGCAGCACCAGGTGATTGGTATTGTCTCGGTCGGCTATCTGACCTCCTATATTGCCAATATTAACGCCCGCATTCTCTGGCAGTCCGGGCTGTACGGCGCGGGGCTTCTGCTGCTGCTGTTTATGTTCTCCTGGCTGTTTACCCGCAATCTCAAAAAACAGATGTTCCGACTGGAGCCGAAAGATATCGCTCAGCTGGTTTTGCAGCAGCGCGCGCTATTAGAAGCCATGTATGAGGGGGTATTTGCCGTCAATGATGAGAAGCAGCTGATTTTAATTAACCGCGCCGCACGAGAAATGTTGGATATCCGGCAAAGTGAGAAAGCGCTTATCGGCAAACCGCTGGAAGACGTTCTGCAGACGTCGCCGGGCTTTTTATCCCAGCGCTACGCCTCGGTGAGCAGTGGCAGCCACGACCAGATTGCCGTGCTGAACCAGCGGGAGGTAATCGTCAACCGCGTGGCGATTGAGGTCGAACCCGGCGTTGAAAGCGGCTGGGTCTACAGCTTTCGCGACAAAAATGACATCAACACCCTCAGCAGCCAGCTCAGTCAGATCAAGCGCTATGCGGATAACCTGCGCATTATGCGCCACGAGCAGCTGAACTGGACCGCCACGCTGGTGGGCTTGCTGCAGATGAAACACTATGACGAGGCGATTCGCTACATTCAGGTGCAGTCCGAAGGCGCGCAGCGCGTGCTGGACTTTGTCTCCGCCCGTTTTTCCTCTCCCGCGCTGTGTGGGCTGCTGCTCGGAAAATACGTCAGCGCCCGCGAAAAAGGGATCGAACTGCTGTTTGATCCCGCCTGCCAGCTCACCCGCATGCCTGCCACGCTCAACGAAACGGAGCTGATGTCCATTATTGGTAACCTGCTGGATAACGCGGTGGACGCGACCCTTAAGGCCCCGGTCCCCGCGCCGGTGGAACTCTACATTTCTGACCGTAACCAGGAGCTGCTGATCGAGGTGGCCGACCGGGGCTGCGGGGTGGAGGATGCGATGAAGCCGCATATTTTCCGCCAGGGATTCAGCAGCAAGCCGGAACGTGAAAACGACATTGTGGGCACCGAGCACGGTATTGGCCTGTATCTGGTGGCAGGATATATCGACAAGGCTGGCGGCAGCATTGAGATTGCCGACAACACGCCACAAGGGACCATTTTTTCTGTGTTTATTCCGAATGGGCAAAAGCATGACCCGAGCACTTGATGTTGTGATCGTTGAAGATGAGCCGCACCTGGCGGAGCTGCATCGCGAGTATATCGAGCAGAATTTTCATTTACGCGTGGTGGGCATCGCCGCGTCGATTGAGCAGGCATGCAGCCTGATTCGTCAGCATCAGCCGCGGCTTATCCTGCTGGACAACTATCTCCCGGACGGTAAAGGCGTGGAGCTCATCGATAACCCGCTGCTGAAAAGCTATGAGTGTTCGGTAATCTTCATCACCGCCGCCAGCGATATGCAGACCTGCAGCCACGCCATGCGCAGCGGCGCGTTTGACTACCTCATCAAGCCCGTCTTTTTCCAGCGCCTGCACGCCTCGCTGGAGCGTTTTATGCGCTTCATACACACCGTACAGCAGGTGAAGGTGGTCGACCAGCATGCGCTGGATCGCCTGTTTCATCTGCCTGCCGCGGAAGCCTCCGTAACGCCATCCACAAAGGGCATTGAACCCCAGACGCTGGAGCGGATAAAACGCCTGTTCGCCGAGCATCCCGACAGCGCGATGTCGGTTGAAGAGGTGGTGGAAAACGTGGGGATCAGCAAAACCACGGGGCGTCGCTACCTCGAATACTGCGTGGAGAGCGGGTTAATCAGCGTTGAAATGCTGTACGGCAATATTGGTCATCCTCGCCGGTTATACCGCAAAGCCCCCGATAAACCGTAATCCGCAACCGTTCGTTGGCTAACGTTCGCGGATTTTATGGTGTTAATTGCTGAAACGACGGCGACAATCACACTTCGGAATCATTGCCCTCGCCTCCCTATTGTCGGAGGCGCGCTTTACGCTATGTTGACAATTAGTTCCTCAAATGTAACTAAAAGGTTAACTATAATGTCGAACACGTTCCGAATTTCTCTGCTTACCGCTACCGTACTGTTCTCTGCTTCTGCACTGTCTGCCCTGCCGCAGGGTTATCCTGCTGAGTATCAAAAAGTGGTTGATGCCGCCACGAAAGAGGGCAAGGTTGTCATCTATTCCACTACCGACATCAAAGCTGCCGGGCCGCTGATCCAGGGCTTCGAAAAAACCTACCCGGGCATTAAAGTCGAATACAACGACATGAACAGCACCGAGCTGTACAACCGTTTCATCAGCGAACAGGCTTCCGGCGGCGTGAGCGGCGACGTGGTCTGGAGCTCCTCAATGGACACGGGCCTGAAGCTCGCCACCGACTACGCCATGGAGTACAAATCTCCGGAGCAAAGCCAGCTGCCGAAATGGGCGGTCTGGAAAGATAAGGCCTACGGCACCACCTATGAGCCGGTGGTCTTTATCTACAACAAGCGCCTGATCCCGACCGGTGACGTGCCGGATTCTCACGCCGCGCTGGCGAAGCTGATTGCCAGCCAGACGGACAAATTCAAGAACAAAGTCACCACCTACGACATCGAAAAATCGGGGCTGGGCTTTATGCTCTCGGTGCAGGATCACAACGCCGATCCGAACTACTTTAAGACCCTGGCCGACGTCGCCAAAGGGGGCCTGTCGGTGCAGTCGTCTACCGGCACCATGATGGAGCGCGTCTCCTCCGGTGAAAACCTGATTGGCTTCAACATCCTCGGTTCTTATGCGGAAGCGCGTGCGAAAAACGATCCGTCGCTCGGCATTGCCTATCCAAAAGACTACACCCTGGTGCTGTCGCGCGTGTCGTTCATCAGTCAACAATCGCAAAACAGCAACGCCGCGAAGCTGTGGCTGGACTACGTGCTCTCTGAACAAGGGCAAGGCATTCTGGCCAACCAGGCGGACATTCCCTCCATTCGTAACGATATCGAAGGGAAAAATGATATCGACGGCCTGACCAAAATCCTCGGCAACGCGCTGAAGCCGATCCCGGTTGATGAAACGCTGCTGGAATACCTGCAGCCGAAAAAACGCCTGGAGTACATCAAAGAGTGGCGTACCGCCGCCGGTAAATAAGCGTCTGAGCGCGGCGCTGGCCGCCGCGCGCCCTTATCGACTGAGTTCGTTTTTCTGGGCTGCAACACCAGGGATACCCCATGAATACATTACGCAGAAAGTGGCAAAGCCTGCCGCGAGGCATCGTCGTGCTGATAACCGCCCTGGTTATCTACACGCCGCTGTCGTTTATCGTGATCCAGAGCTTCCTGTCCGCGCCGTTCTTTTCGCCGTCAAAAGAGTGGAGCTTTGAATCATTTGATTTTATTTTCACCGACCCCGATTTTTATAAGGCCCTGAAAAGCGGTTTTATTCTGGCTTTCGGGCTGGTCTTTATCTCTATCCCGCTGGGCGGCGTGCTGGCATTTTTGATGGTGCGTACCGACCTGCCCGGTCGCCGGCTGATTGAGCCGCTGATCCTGGTCCCGATTTTCGTTTCACCGATGGTGCTGGGCTTCGGCTACGTGGTGGCCGCCGGTCCGGTGGGCTTTCTCTCCCAGTGGGCGGAGGCGCTGATTGGCTTTGTGCCGTGGAATATCTACGACATGTCGAGCATTGTGGTCATTGCCGGCCTGACGCACGTCCCGCACGCCTATCTGTATATCTCGTCAGCGCTGCGCAGCGTGGGCTCCGACGTGGAAGAAGCCGCGCGCACCGCGGGCGCGTCGCCCTGGCAGGTGATGACCTCCGTCAGCCTGCCGATGGTGCGCCCGTCTATTCTGTACGCCACCGTGCTGCTGTTCTTCCTCGGGCTGGAAGTGTTCGGCCTGATGCTGGTCCTCGGCGATCCGGAAGGCAATATGGTGTTGGCGACCTATCTTTATAAGCTGACGAACAAGATGGGTACCCCATCCTATAACCTGATGGCGGCGGTTGCCGTGGTGCTCATCTGCATCACCATCCCGCTGGTGATGCTCCAGCGTCGCTTGATGCGCACCGCCAACCGCTTCGTCACCATGAAGGGCAAGGCCTCGCAGGCCCGGGCTCTGCCGCTGGGTAAATGGCGCTGGGTGGCTGGCGCGGTGATTGCCTTCTGGCTCACCGTCACCATTGGCGTTCCGCTGCTCGGCGTGGTGCTGCGCGCGTTTATCTCCAACTGGGGCGTGGGCGTTTCGCTGTGGGACGAGCTTTCTCTGAACACCTTCCGCACCATCTGGGCGCAGCCCAACCTGCTGCGCGCCATCGTCAACTCCATGGCGATTGGCGTCATTGGCGGCGCGCTGGCCGTGGTGTGCTACCTGTTTGTCGGCATTGCCATGCACCGCAAGCCGGATAACACCACGCGTTTCCTGGACTACAGCGTGCTGGTACCGCGCGCCGTGCCTGGCCTGCTGGCGGGTCTGGCCTTCCTGTGGGTGTTCCTGTTCCTGCCGATGTGGCTGGATAACTCGCTGAAATCCGGCTGGCTTTCCGGATTCGCCTGGACCGACTGGATGCGTGAAAACGTCATCGTCTGGCTACGCTCGCTGCGCAGCACCATTTTCAGCGTCTGGCTGGCCTATACCGTGGTGTGGATGGCTTACGGGCTGAGGCTTATCTCTTCCACGCTGCTGCAGGTGGGGCCGGAGCTTGAAGAGGCGGCGCGCAGTACCGGAGCAACGCGCGGGCAGATCACCCGCCACGTTACCATCCCGCTCTCCCGCTACGGCCTTATCGGTTCGTGGCTGCTGATGTTCCTGATCTTTGAACGCGAATACTCAACGGGTGTGTACCTGCTTTCACCCGGCACGGAGACCATCGGCTCGATGCTGGTTTCCCTCTGGGCCGCGGGTGCCATCGATATCGTGGCGGCGCTCTCTTTCATTAACATCCTGCTGGTCGTGGTAGGTCTGGGCATTGCCCTTCGTTTCGGAGTGAAAATACATGATTGAATTAGCGGTTGACGATCTGCACTTAACCTACGGCGACAATCCTGTTTTAAAAGGTGTCTCCATGAACCTGAAGCGCGGCGAAGTGGTCTCCCTGTTAGGCCCCTCCGGCAGCGGCAAAACCACCCTGCTCCGCGCCGTCGCGGGTCTGGAAAAACCGACCCAGGGGTCGATTGTCATTGGACAGAATAAAGTTTACGACGGTACGCCGCGCAGCGAGGTCCCGGCGGAAGAGCGTAACCTGGGGCTGGTATTCCAGTCCTATGCCCTGTGGCCGCACAAAACCGTGTTTGAGAACGTGGCCTATCCGCTCAAGCTGCGCAAAGTCCCGGCCAAAGAGACCCAGCAGCGCGTGCAGGATGTGCTGGACCAGCTGGGTCTGGGCCATTTTGGCAAACGTCACCCGCACCAGCTCTCCGGTGGACAGCAGCAGCGCGTGGCGATCGGCCGGGCGCTGGTGTACAACCCGCCGGTGATTTTGCTGGACGAACCGCTCTCTAACCTCGACGCCAAGCTGCGCGAAGAGGCCCGCGTGTTCCTGCGCGAGCTGATTATCAAGCTCGGGCTATCGGCACTGATGGTGACGCACGACCAGAACGAAGCGATGTCCATATCCGACCGCATCCTGCTGCTCAACAACGGCAAAATTGAGCAACAGGGTACGCCGCAGGAGATGTACGGCTCGCCGAAGACGCTGTTTACCGCCGAGTTTATGGGCAGCAACAACCGCCTGCACGGCAAGGTCACCGACGTGCGCGACGGCAGAGCGCGCATCGAAGGAAAAGGCTGGGTGCTGTGGGGCCAGGCGGGCGAAGGGGTACAGAGCGGTAATGACGCCACGGCGGTGATCCGCGTCGAGCGCGTGGCGGTGGTCGAGGGACCAGGGGAAAATCAGCTTGAGCTACCGCTGCTCACCAGCATGTACCTCGGCGACCGCTGGGAGTACCTGTTCCGCACGGTGGGGGATGATTTTGTGATCCGCGCTTATGGGCATGAGGTTCGGGATCCGCAGCACTGCCATCTTTCGCTGCCGGAGAAGCATGTTTGGGTGTTCCCGAAAGGGTGATGAGTCAATAATTAATCTGCCATGGCCCGGTAGCGATTCGCTTACCGGGTCTACAAAACAAAGAAATGCACAGATGCCAGGATTGGTGGCGCTAGCGATTATTGTTAAGGCATTCCGACTTAAATATTTACCTGCCCCTTCTTTCCATCCCTACGCATAACGGGTTAAGGCTCCATATCAAAATGTTATTACAGAGCATATAAAGAAAATTTATGCATCATATCCAGCATTTTAGAAAATTAATTGAACATGCTCCGTCAGTCCAACAAGATCTTCATAGGCGATTGGGCCAAAATCAGGATAATGGTTTTCAATATACTCGTTAACATCTTCCATACCTTCACTGACTCTGTGATTATTAACAAACAATCTGTTCCCGGACTGTTTTCCCAGATCGCTTTGATAATGTTTTCGCTCTCCGGTAAATCACCGCACACAATATCCTGTAATCCAGACTAAACCTGCTCCGGCGAAAGATTGCTGTCCTCTGCATACTGTGCATAGGACTGTACCAACTGGCAGTTATACATCATCCCTTTTGGCAAATCGAACCCATCACTCAGAGAGTTATTCTCCACAACAACTCGATCCGACGCACATTGCTCTGATAATGTCTTATCCCTTTTCTTTTAGTGGCTTATTGACACTGTTGTATTTTATGCCCAAGCTTTTTTCGCTGTTAAGCATTTTGGAGCCACAGACGCTACCGCCGCGCAGTGACGCTCAGGTCTGCCACGCATTTATCATATAAATAGCACGCAGAAGAGCTCCCAACGAACATAACACGGTGTAACCTACTGATATCATTTAATATCCTGCCAAAATAAATTCATATATTATCGAATAATATCGCTATACCTCAAATTCATGTATCAACGATTTGATTCATGCCATTTTTTTAGAGTTTTATAAAAATTAATAACACTATCTAAATCAGTGTTCCACTCTGAAATTTTAACTCCATCTTCATTATGTGTTTTGCGCGAATCAGTAAATTTATTTATCATTTCAGGATTGAATCCCGGACACTCATCCAAAAATAAAATTTTATTTTGAACAAAAACATCATTACCCGAGAAATATAAAACCCAAGTAAATATAAAGTTCGCATCATCAGGCTCATACATTGAAACAACCAATGCAGCATGCTTTTTATTTGTCAATCCTTCTTTAAGAGAGTTTAGCCAGCTAACTTTGTAATTATCTATATTCCAGTAAGATAGTGGAATATTTATTACCTCTGAAAAACCACCAATAATTACCGATGATGGCAAGAAACATTCACCTTCATTATTCACTGGTTTATCCTCAGGGAAAATGCCAAACATATGTTAGTCCTTAATCCTGTTCAAGTTACTGTCATAAGTTCCTATTCTGTTGCCTTTACGATCAAACATTTTCCAACCATTTGTAACATTATGACTATCAATATCGGGAGTAATATATTTTTTACCATCAGAATAAACCGGCTGCCCATGAGAATTAAATGGTGCTTTCTGTGGTGGGATTCTGGTATCGAATCCTAATTTTTTAGCTGCTTCTTCAGCCTCTTTACCCTTAAGGGCCAGATAAGCTAAATCATCCTTATTCGGCCCTTCTGGAATCGGTGTAACCGTAGTATTGCCGCCAGTATCCGGATTTCCATCATTCTTACCTGTATTGGTTGCCCCCTGACCCGAGGACTGATTATTCCCTGTATTTGAAGGCACATTTCCAGTTACAGTCTGGTCTCCACCAGTGTTTGATGGTCCCGGGTTGATGACCTGCGTACCACCAGTACTGGTGATCGTCTTACCTGTCAGGGACTCATAGGCCGCTTTCTGAGCATCATTTAACTGACTGAGCTGGGAAGGATCATTGAGCGAGGCCACATAGATCAGATGCAACTGCTCATCTTGTGACAATGTATCCATTGCTGATGTGGATGCACCAATGCCCAGTAAAGCACCCAGACCACTGGCAACCAGGCGATCACGGCAAGCAGAAATTTTCAGACATCCCTGTGCAGCCAGTTTACCGCCCTGTATAACGACACCCAGCGAGTTATTCTCAACCTCCACCTTCGCCGTTTCCGACGCCGTCGCCGCCATGGAGACACTGCCATCCGTCACTGCTGCGCCCGCCAGACCACCTGCGATACTCACGAGGCTACTGACCAGCCGTTTCTCCTCTGCCGTCAGGTCACTGGATTTTTTATCTCCATACAGCGCGCTGACCAGATGGTCAGTCATCGCCGAGGCCGTAATGGCCCCTATGGCACCAGCCTTCAGGCCATCCGCACTGCTCCCGCCACTCAGCTGCGTCAGCGCCGCAGCCACAATACCGTGCAGCGCGGCACGGGCTGTCGGATCTTTCTGCTCCTTGACCAGGGTCGCCAGCAGAGGGGCCGCCCCCGCTGCCGCACCTGCCTTCAGGTTACCGCCAAGCGCACCTGCCAGTAATCCCGCCGCTGCGCTGCCCTTAGTCCAGAAGGCACTCCCCGGACCGTACTCGGTATTCTGATATCCGGGCTGCGTCTTCAGGAACGCTTCCTGCTCCTGCGGCGTATCGCCCTGCAGTTTTCCTTCTGACGCCAGCTTCGCGCCCAGCACCGCATTGGATTCCCGCGCTTTCTGCTCCGCATACTTGCCGTAAGCATCCAGCGCAGAGGTGGCCAGCGCCGCGCCTTCGCTCTGGACCGCCAGGTTATCCCTGACCTTCTGCACATCACCGTTCACGTCCACGCCGTGGTGGGCGTCAGCCGTATCACGGTTCAGGTCAGCAATATCCTGTTTCTGTCCCGCCGGGTTGCGAATGACAATGCTACCGCCACTCACCGCTGATGAGGTCGTCCCGGTATGGCTCTCTTCTGACTGGCCTGTACCGATGGCCGGTGCCAGGTTGCGGTTTTCACCGTTTCCGCTGCCGCCCGCGCTGCCGGAAAGCGCCACCGTGTAGCCGTTGCCGCTGGTCTGGCTCTCGTTGTGGAGATTACTGAAACCCAGCGTACCGGTGTCGAGGCTATTTTTATCTGCAGACGCCGTGGATGCAATCACCGCGCCGTCAAGCTGGGTATGATTTCCGGTGGTGACGGCAAAGCCGCCCTTGCCTGCGAATATCCCGCTCTGTTCAGCGACGCTCTTACCATTCTGGGTGATATTCTCACCGATGCACTGACGCTACCGGAAGAGGCACCATAACACAGTGGCGGTATGCACAGACTGAGGGACGCGCCTGACGAAGACTGCTTGCTGTCATAACTGGCTGTATCCTGCACGCTGCTGATGGTGAGATCGCGTCCGCTGTTCACCGTAAGCTGTTCATCAGCATGGACAACGCTGTTCGTATTGCGCTGTGACTGGCTGTTTTCCTTACCCTTATACTGTGACGCTCCCAGCTCCACCGAGATGCCGTTTTGTGCACCAATCAGGCTCACACCGACACCAACGCTGAACTGGCTAACGCTGTTTTTACTCTCAGAGAGGGTTGTGTTCTGGGAGGCAGACAACAGAATATCGCGCCCCGCATCCAGCGCCACGTGTTTACCCGCGATCTGTACCCCCATACCGGCAATGTCATTTCCGGCACGGACAGAGACATTCTCACCGGCATTAATGGTGGTGCCCTGCGTGTCGGTACTGTTGTAACGACTGTCCTGAGAGGACGTCTCCGCCGTTAAAGACACTTTAGCCTTGACGAGCGACGAGTCCGACATAGCGCCCTGCGCTGCGGGCAGCCGTCTCTGCGGCTTTAGCAGCCTCAACAGCCCAGCCGCCAGCAGATGCCGTCACACCATACTGGGCGCTGCTGCTGTGGTTTTCACCGTCGCGGGTATCCCGGCTCACCCCCATGAGGTCATTTTCGCCACTGAGTGAGACCGATTTACCGGCACGGATATCCGTACCTGACAGGGAGAGATCGTTACCGGCCTGCGCGACAAGAGTTTGCCGGGTTTTTGGGGAGATTAAGGTCGCACCGGAAAGAGTAATGGTATGAATGGTGAAACAGGGTCCGGAGCCGGAAACAGGCAGCGGTCTGGCGGGCGCAGGGCGAGGAATACTCCGCTCCAGTTCCTCACGCTGTTGCTGGCTCTTTAATAACAGTTCCTCCTGCTGCTGACGCACTGTGTCCCGGTCAGCAGGAGTAAGGGGGGCTGCATGGCTCAGAGAACAAAAATAAAACGAGCAAAAAAAGACGGCTTTGCTGTAATAGCGCATATTAAAGGATAATAGTTTTTGTTTTCCTCAATATGCCAGCTCTGGCGCAATAGGGAATAGTCTCAAAAAAAGGGCTACTATAATTGGTAGTAATATTTGCGTAAAGTTTAAAAAAACCGTTATGACGAAGAGCGTCATATCGGAATTTTTTATTATTGCCTGATTGTTTCTTCTTTCAAAAAATTTTAACCACCCCTTCCAATAGTTAGATATAAACATGAGCTAGCAGCGTAGATTAAATTATCCGTTGCATTCATCGTGTTGCAAATTCTGATGACACCTGATAACTCAGTGCTGAATATGGAGGCATGGGTGATAACTTCGTTGAAGCGATCAAACAACAGCATGACGATACCTGGATGGAAAAGGATAGGCTGGTAAAAAAATAGACAGAGGAGGATAACATCAAGAAAATCTGGAGCGGGCGAAGGGAATCGAACCCTCGTATAGAGCTTGGGAAGCTCTCGTTCTACCATTGAACTACGCCCGCTTTGAGGTGCGTAAGGCATTATAGACCTTACGCACCTTCATACAAGCCTCTTCACAACTAACCGGCGATTAAATAATCACTTAGCACTTCGGTTTGCTGCCGGGCGCAGGAAGATAGCGCTGCGGATCGATGGCCGTCGCCTTATAGCGAATCTGGAAGTGCAGCTTCACTGAATCCGTACCGGTACTGCCCATGGTGGCAATCTTCTGCCCGGCTTTGACATTCTGCCCGTTGTTGACCAGCATCGTATCGTTGTGCGCATAGGCCGTGATGTAGTCTTCGCCATGCTTAATCATGATCAGGTTACCGTAGCCGCGCAGCTGGTTACCCACGTAAACCACCTTCCCGGCTCCGGAGGCATAAACCGGCGTACCGCGCGCAGCGGCGATATCAATACCCTTGTTGCCACCTTCAGAGAGTGAGTAAGGGGCGACCACTTTACCGCTGGCAGGCCAAATCCAGCAGCGCTGTCCAACCGGCGGCCATGACGATTGTGGCACCTGATAGGACGGCGTCACTTTGGCGGTTTTGCCTTTCGAAGAGAACTTTTTACCCGAGGACGATCCGCCGCTAACCTTCAGCTGCTGCCCCACCTCGATGGTGTAGGGCGGAGAAAGGTTATTCAGCCGCGCCAGATCCTTCACGCTGGTCCCCGTTGCGCGCGAAATCCGGTACAGGGTGTCCCCGCGTTTGACGGTGTAGACCGAACCGGAATAGCTTCCCGTATCCGAAGATTTGCTCCCTGAACAACCCGCCAGTAATAGCGTCAGCGTCAGGCAAAAAATAGCGGTAAGGGGTTTTCTCGTCAGGCTTCCTGCAAACAAAACAGATCCTCGGTCAGCGTGAATGGCGCACTATGATAACAGCCAAAACGAACAGGGGTCATGCCCTTTTCCGCTCTACGAGCCAAACCGTTCGTATAAGAATGCAGTATAATGCTTCGGCTGATGGTGCTGAACCACTCGGCAATTTGGCACTGGAGCATCAATGAGTATTCAAGAACACGTTATTTTGGTAAACGACCAGGGAATGGTGATTGGCACTCAGGAAAAATATGCCGCGCACACGTTACATACCCCGCTGCATCTGGCGTTCTCTTCCTGGCTTTTTAACGCAAAAGGCGAATGTCTGATCACCCGACGCGCCTTAAGCAAAAAAGCCTGGCCCGGCGTCTGGACCAACTCCGTCTGCGGCCACCCGCAGTCGGGCGAAGAGACAGTCCAGGCGATAATCCGCCGCTGCCGCTTCGAAGTGGGCGCAGAACTGACCGATATCACCGCCGTCGCCCCTGAATTTCGCTATCGGGAAACCGACCCGTCCGGGATCGTGGAAAATGAAATTTGCCCGGTATTCGCCGCCCGCATCACCAATGACGTGACGATAAACGAAGATGAAGTGATGGACTATCAGTGGGTTGAGCTGGACGCGCTATTCCGCGCGCTGGACGCGACGCCCTGGGCCTTTAGCCCGTGGATGGTCATGGAAGCGACGACCGCCCGCGAAAAACTCATAGCCTTCGCGGCGCAATAAAAAAGCCCCTTTCGGGGCTTTTTTTACATCTTAACGTCTTACTTGACCGGGCGCATCGCCGGGAACAGGATCACGTCACGGATGGTGTGGCTGTTGGTAAACAGCATCACCATACGGTCGATACCAATTCCCAGACCCGCCGTTGGTGGCAGACCGTGCTCCAGCGCGGTCACGTAGTCTTCGTCGAAGAACATCGCTTCGTCGTCGCCTGCCGCCTTCGCGTCAACCTGATCCTGGAAGCGCTGAGCCTGGTCTTCCGCATCGTTCAGCTCGCTAAAGCCGTTGCCGATTTCACGGCCGCCGATGAAGAATTCGAAGCGGTCAGTGATTTCAGGGTTCTGGTCATTACGACGCGCCAGCGGAGAGACTTCAGCCGGGTACTCGGTAATGAAGGTCGGCTGAATCAGGTGCGCTTCGGCCACTTCTTCGAAGATCTCGGTCACGATACGGCCCAGACCCCAGCTCTTCTCAACCTTGATACCGATGCTTTCGGCGATCGCTTTCGCAGAATCGAAGTTATCCAGATCGGCCATATTGGTTTCCGGACGGTACTTCTTGATCGCTTCGCGCATGGTCAGTTTTTCGAACGGCTTGCCGAAGTCGAAGACTTCTTCACCGTAAGGGACCTGCGTGGTGCCCAGAATATCCTGCGCCAGCGTACGGAACAGGGATTCGGTCAGCTCGATCAGATCTTTGTAATCCGCATACGCCATATAGAGTTCCATCATGGTGAACTCTGGGTTATGACGAACGGAGATCCCTTCGTTACGGAAGTTACGGTTGATCTCGAACACGCGGTCAAAACCACCAACCACCAGACGCTTCAGGTACAGTTCCGGCGCGATACGCAGGTACATGTCCAGGTCCAGCGCGTTGTGATGGGTGATGAACGGACGCGCAGACGCGCCGCCAGGGATCACCTGCATCATTGGGGTTTCCACTTCCATAAAGTCGCGGTTCACCATGAACTGGCGGATACCGGCCATGATCTGGGAGCGAATTTTGAAGGTCTTGCGGGATTCATCGTTAGAGATGAGATCCAGATAACGCTGACGATAGCGCGCTTCCTGATCCTGCAGGCCGTGGAATTTGTCCGGCAGCGGGCGCAGGGCTTTGGTCAGCAGACGCAGCTCGGTGCAGTGGATAGACAGTTCACCGGTTTTGGTTTTGAACAGTTTACCTTTCGCGCCCAGAATATCGCCCAGGTCCCACTTCTTGAACTGCTCGTTGTAGATGCCTTCCGGCAGATCGTCACGGGACACGTACAGCTGAATGCGGCCGCCAACGTCCTGCAGGGTCACGAAGGAGGCTTTACCCATGATACGACGGGTCATCATGCGGCCCGCAACGGCCACTTCAACGTTCAGCGCTTCCAGCTCTTCGTTCTCTTTCGCGTCGAAGTCAGCGTGCAGTTGGTCTGAGGTGTGGTCACGACGAAAATCGTTCGGGAACGGCACGCCCTGCTCGCGCAGCGCTGCCAGCTTCTCGCGGCGGGTTTTCAGTTCGTTGTTAAGATCGACTACCGCGTCAGCGCCCTGTGCTTGTTGTTCAGACATGTTGGTTCCTCATAACCCTGCTTTCAAACTTGCTTCGATAAATTGGTCCAGGCTGCCGTCCAGCACCGCCTGCGTGTTGCGGGTTTCAACCCCGGTACGCAGGTCTTTGATGCGGGAGTCATCAAGGACGTAAGAACGGATCTGGCTGCCCCAGCCGATGTCAGACTTGTTGTCTTCCATCGCCTGTTTCTCAGCATTTTTCTTCTGCATCTCCAGCTCATAAAGCTTCGCTTTCATCTGCTTCATGGCCTGGTCTTTGTTCTTATGCTGGGAACGGTCGTTCTGGCACTGTGTTACCAGCCCGGTTGGAATGTGGGTAATACGCACCGCCGATTCCGTACGGTTAACGTGCTGGCCGCCCGCGCCGGATGCGCGATAAACGTCGATACGCAGGTCCGCCGGGTTAATTTCGATATCGATATCTTCGTCAACTTCCGGGTACACGAACGCGGAGCTGAAGGAAGTATGACGACGGCCGCCGGAGTCGAACGGGCTCTTACGCACCAGGCGGTGAACGCCGGTTTCAGTGCGCAGCCAGCCGTAGGCATAATCACCGATGATCTTGATGGTGACGGATTTAATACCGGCCACTTCACCTTCAGACTCTTCGATAATTTCGGTTTTGAAGCCGCGCGCTTCTGCCCAACGCAGGTACATGCGCATCAGCATGCTGGCCCAGTCCTGCGCTTCGGTACCGCCAGAACCTGCCTGAATATCGAGATAGCAGTCAGCGCTGTCGTATTCGCCGGAGAACATGCGACGGAATTCAAGCTGCGCCAGCTTCTCTTCCAGCACGTCGAGTTCTGCTACGGCTTCGTTAAAGGTTTCTTCGTCGTCGGCTTCGACGGCCAGCTCCAGCAAACCGGAAACATCTTCCAGCCCCTGGGCCATTTGATCCAGCGTATCTACGATAGCTTCGAGAGAGGAACGCTCTTTACCCAGCGCCTGTGCGCGTTCAGGTTCGTTCCAGACGTCCGGCTGTTCCAGCTCGGCGTTTACTTCTTCAAGACGCTCTTTCTTGGCATCGTAGTCAAAGATACCCCCTAAGAACGTCAGAGCGCTCCGTGAGGTCCTGAATACGGTTTTTTACCGGATTAATTTCAAACATGGTCTGTTTTCTTTTATGGACTTGTCAAAATGCGGTGATAAGAGCGGGATTGTACCGAATCCACGCCCTTTTTTATAGAGATTACTGCCGCTAAATTGGCCAGATATTGTCGATGATGATCTGAAGGGTGCGGTTACCGCGAAACTCGTTGATGTCCAGTTTGTACGCCAGCTCGACCTCACGTACGCCGTTGTCCGGCCATACCGCTGTGTCAACGTTAAAGGCAATACCGTCCAGCAGCGGGCCGCCGCCGACCGGTTCAACCATCACCTTCAGATGACGTTCGCCGACGATGCGCTGCTGCAGCAGGCGGAAACGGCCGTCGAACAGCGGCTCCGGGAACATCTGCCCCCATGGACCGGCATCGCGGAGCATTTGCGCCACGTCCATCGTCATCTCAAGCGGTGAAAGCTCGCCATCGGACACCACTTCACCCTGCAGCAGGGCCGGGTCAATCCAGTCGGTGACCAGCTCGCCGAACAGGCGCTGAAACTCGTCGAATTTCGCCTCTTCCAGCGACAGGCCAGCCGCCATCGCATGGCCGCCGAACTTGATCATCAGGCCCGGATACAGCGTATCGAGCCGTTCCAGCGCGTCGCGCATATGTAGGCCCTGAATCGAGCGGCCAGAGCCTTTCAGCGTGCCGTCGCCCGCGGGGGCGAACGCAATCACCGGGCGGTGGAAGCGCTCTTTAATGCGCGACGCCAGAATGCCGACCACGCCCTGATGCCACTCGGGATGGTACATCGCCAGGCCACCCGGCAGCGTGTCGCCGCTGCGCTCCAGTTTTTCGCACAGGGTCAGCGCTTCGGCCTGCATTCCCTGCTCAATCTCTTTACGGGTCTGGTTCAGGGCGTCCAGCTCGTTGGCCAGCACGCGCGCCTCACCGATGTTGTCGCACAGCAGCAGCGCGACGCCAACGGACATATCGTCCAGTCTTCCGGCCGCGTTCAGGCGCGGCCCGAGCGCAAAGCCCAAATCGCTTGCCGCCAGCTTGAGCGGGTCGCGGTTGGCAATTTCCAGCAGCGCCTTGATCCCCGGACGGCACTTGCCCGCCCGGATACGGCTCAAGCCCTGCCAGGTCAAAATACGGTTATTGGTATCGAGCGGCACCACGTCCGCGACGGTACCCAGCGCCACCAGATCGAGATATTCGGCCAGGTTTGGTACGGCAATACCGCGGGATTCGAACCAGCCCTTGTCGCGTAACAGGGTACGCAGCGCCAGCATCAGATAAAACGCCACGCCTACGCCCGCGAGGGATTTCGACGGAAAATCACAGTCGCGCAGGTTGGGGTTAATAATCGCGTCGGCGGCAGGCAGCGTTTCACCGGGGAGATGGTGATCGGTAACCAGCACCGGGATCCCCAGCGCGTGGGCATGATCGACCCCCGCATGGGAAGAGATCCCGTTATCGACGGTCATGATCATCTGCGCACCGCGGGCGTGGGCCTGATCGACCACTTCCGGGCTGAGTCCGTAGCCGTCTTCAAAACGGTTCGGCACCAGATACGTGACGTTATCGCAGCCCAGCGCGCGCAGGCTGAGCACGCTCAGCGCGGTGCTTGTTGCGCCGTCGGCATCGAAATCCCCTACTACCACAATACGCATGTTCTCACGCAGGGCGTTGTAGAGCATTTCAGTGGCTTTTTCGATGCCGTTCAGCTGCTGCCAGGGCAGCATCCCTTTTACGCTGCGTTCAAGATCCTCAGCACGACGCACGCCGCGGCTGGCGTAGAGGCGCTTCAGCAGCGGCGGGAGATCGTCCGGCAAATCAATCGGTTCAACCGCCTCGCGGCGGCGCAATTTTATCGGGGCTTTCACGCGGATTATTTACCACTAACCTGTTTCTGGTGCGCGTCGAGGAACTCTTTCATCTCTTTTGGTCCCTGATAGCCCGGAACGACGTACCCGTTGCTCAGGACAATCGCTGGCGTACCGCTCACGCCAAACTGCACGCCCAGCGCGTAGTGGTTAGCGATATCAATGTCGCAGGAGGCCGGCTTAACGCCTTTGCCGTTCATCGCGTCGTCAAACGCTTTATTGCGGTCTTTTGCACACCAGATGGCCTTCATGTCCTGCTCCGGCTGGCTCTGCACGCCCGCGCGCGGGAAGGCCAGGTAACGCACGGTAATACCCAGCGCGTTGTAGTCTTTCATCTCTTCATGCAGCTTGTGGCAGTAGCCGCAGGTGATATCGGTGAAGACGGTAATAACGTGTTTTTCCTGCGCCGCCTTATAGACGATCATCTCTTTTTCGAGCGCGTTCAGGTTTTTCATCAGCAGCTGGTTGGTCACGTTGACCGGCTGCGCGCCGCTCACGTCGTACATTGGCCCCTGAATAATGTGTTTGCCGTCTTCGGTGACGTACAGCACGCCGCTGTTGGTCAGTACCGTTTTCATCCCGGCGACCGGTGCTGGCTGAATATCGCTGCCGGTGACGCCAAGCTTAGCGAGCGACTGTTTGATAGCGGCGTCGTCAGCATGGGCGAAACCGGTAAAGGAGGCTGCCAGCAGGGTGAACAGCGCGAAACTCTTTTTCATAGTTGATCCTGTTACAATTCGTCGGCACTCACGCACGAGGGTGGTGCTGTTGGTGTAGCTGCCGCAGGCGTTCCGTCGCGACATGGGTGTAAATTTGCGTCGTGGAAAGATCGCTATGTCCCAGCAGCATCTGCACCACGCGTAAATCCGCGCCGTGGTTGAGCAGATGCGTCGCGAAGGCATGACGCAATACGTGCGGCGATAGCTTTTCACTGTCGATACCGGCCAGTGTGGCGTAATGCTTGATGCGATGCCAGAACGTTTGCCGCGTCATCTGCTGTGCGCGCTGGCTCGGAAACAGAACGTCGATAGACGCGCCGTTGAGCAGCCACGGGCGACCGTGCTCCAGATACGTTTCCAGCCAGTAAACCGCCTCTTCGCCCAGCGGAACCAGCCTTTCCTTGTTTCCTTTACCGATGACGCGCACCACGCCCTGACGCAGGCTGATGTCGCTCATCGTCAAGCCAACCAGCTCCGAAACGCGCAGGCCGGTAGCATACAATAGCTCAAGCATCGCTTTATCGCGTAACTCCAGCGGCAGGTCAACAGCCGGTGACTGTAATAATCTCTCAACTTGTGCTTCGCTGAGATCTTTCGGCAGCCGCTGCGGGAGCTTAGGGGATGCCAGCAGCGCGCTGGGATCGTCTTCGCGGATCTTCTCACGGTAGAGATGCTGGAACAGCCGACGCATGGCGCTGAGCAAGCGTGCAGAGCTGGTGGCTTTGTATCCCCCTTCTACACGTTCACCGAGCAGCGCCTGCAGGTCGTCGCTTTGCGCACTCGCCAGCGAGAGCTGCCGACGGGCCAGCCACTCCACCAGCATGGTAAGATCGCGCCGGTAGGCGCTGAGCGTATTCTCGGCCAGATTTTTTTCCAGCCACAGCGCGTCGAGAAACTGTTCAACGAGTGCGAGATCCTTTTCCACATCAGCCCCTTTGATTCTGCAGTCAGGCCATTATGCCTGATTGTGACCGGTTTCTGGTACACTACGCGCAAAGTCAAAGCATGAATTGAGATAGTTACGCGATGAATATTGGTCTGTTCTATGGTTCCAGCACCTGCTACACCGAAATGGCGGCAGAGAAAATTCGCGACATCATTGGCCCGGAACTGGTGACGTTGCATAACCTGAAAGATGACGCGGTCGCGCTGATGGAACAGTACGATGTACTGATCCTGGGCATCCCAACCTGGGATTTTGGTGAGATACAGGAAGACTGGGAAGCCATCTGGGATCAACTCGACTCAGTCAATCTCGACGGCAAGATCATTGCCATGTACGGCATGGGAGATCAGCTGGGTTACGGGGAATGGTTCCTGGACGCACTCGGCATGCTGCACGACAAGCTGGCGCCGAAAGGGGTGTCGTTCATCGGCTACTGGCCAACCGAAGGTTACGAGTTCACCAGTAAAAAGCCGATTATTGCCGACGGCGAGCTGTTTGTTGGGCTCGCGCTGGATGAAACCAATCAGTACGATCTCAGCGATGAGCGCCTGCAAAGCTGGTGCGAGCAGATCCTGGGTGAAATGGCAGAAAAGTTTAGCTAACGCGCGCTACCCCTGCGTCGTCTGTTGCAACAGCATCCGGCGCAGGTCTCGCCATTCGGCAGCATCCATACTGTCAGCCGCCAGCCACAGATGCTGGCAACGCCCGCCGTCCGCCTTGCGTAACCGTAACATCATGCCGCAGTTGAGCATCCAGGGCATACCGAGAATATCCCACTCTTTACCCTGCCAGCGCAGGCGGGAATCCATCAGTAATTTAATCTCTCCCTGACGGGCATTAATGCGACGCTGGCTGCGTACGCTGTCAAAAACGACAAACGAAAGTAGCAGCAGCCACAGCGGCGTATAGCTCAGCGGCCACGGCATCAGTAACACAAAGGCCGCAACCAGGCCGTGGAGCAATAAAGACATCCACTGCGAGCGCCACGAGACGCGAAGATCAGATTGCCACAGGACCACGTTCCCGATTCCGTGTTTGAATTAATTGCACCATCCGTTGCAACTCGGTGTCGGCGGGTTTGCCGTGGTTCA
The DNA here is from genome assembly GCF_052974705.1 of Enterobacter sp. fkY84-1. Classification (NCBI taxonomy): domain Bacteria; kingdom Pseudomonadati; phylum Pseudomonadota; class Gammaproteobacteria; order Enterobacterales; family Enterobacteriaceae; genus Enterobacter; species Enterobacter sp. fkY84-1. The sequence goes on from NZ_CP169393.1 coordinate 3,892,604, forward strand.
TCAGCCAGTTGAATAAATCCGGATCGTCAGACTCAAGCAGGCGGACAAACAGACGCTTATCGTCGTCGCTTAAGGTGTCATACTCATATTCGAAGAAAGGCATGATGGAAATATCAAGTTCACGCATGCCGCGACGGCACGCCCAGTGAATACGGGCCTTGTTGTTAATATCCATGTTCAGTTTCCTGCATTACGTTTGGCACAGTCGGTACCCCATTCGGTGTTCTTTATTTCTCTACGGGGACACCAGCTAGTGTAACGTGTTTTTGACCGTTTCATTACTGGAATATTGCGATCAACGAGCAGGCTTCCAGAATAATCCCTACAAACACAGCGGATTACACTATTTTGCGTGGCGCTACGCAGAACCGGTTTATGGCACAAATGGCCTGTTGAAAGCGCTTGCATTGCCTGCAGGCTCTTTTACCATTAGGCATTATCGAAGCGTTAAGCAATTCAGGATATCGTTATGGCCTTTACACCATTTTCTCCTCGCCAGCCCGCCGCCTCTGCGCGTCTGCCGCTGACGCTTATTTCTCTTGATGACTGGGCGCTGGCAACGCTCACCGGTGCCGACGCCGAAAAATATCTGCAGGGCCAGGTGACCGCCGACGTCAGCCAGATGACCGAACACCAGCACCTGCTGGCCGCCCATTGCGACCCAAAAGGCAAAATGTGGAGCAACCTGCGTCTGTTCCGCCGTCAGGACGGCTTTGCCTTTATTGAGCGCCGCAGCCTGCGAGACGCCCAGCTCAAAGAGCTGAAAAAATACGCGGTCTTTTCCAAAGTCACCATTGCCGCAGACGACGAACATGTCCTGCTGGGTGTGGCCGGCTTCCAGGCGCGTGCGGCGCTGAAAAACCTGTTCAGCGAACTGCCGGATGCCGAAAAGCAGCTCGTCAGCGAAGGCGCCACCTCAATCCTGTGGTTTGAACACCCGGCGGAGCGTTTCCTGTTAGTCACGGATGCGGCAACTGCCGAACGCGTGACCGAAGCGCTGCGCGGCGAAGCGCAGCTTAACAACAGCCAGCAGTGGCTGGCGCTGAACATCGAAGCGGGTCAGCCGATCATTGACGCTGCAAACAGCGCGCAGTTTATTCCTCAGGCAACGAACTTACAGGCGCTGGGCGGCATCAGCTTTAAAAAAGGCTGCTACACCGGTCAGGAGATGGTCGCGCGTGCGAAATTCCGCGGGGCAAACAAACGCGCGCTGTGGACGCTGGCGGGACATGCCAGCCGCGTCCCTGAAGCGGGTGAAGATTTAGAGCTGAAGATGGGTGAAAACTGGCGCCGTACCGGCACCGTATTAGCCGCCGTACAGCTGGATGATGGACGTCTTCTGGTGCAGGCCGTTATGAATAACGACATGGAAGCTGACAGCGTGTTCCGCGTGCGTGACGATGCGAACACGCTGAGCATCGAGCCGCTGCCGTATTCTCTGGAAGAGTGATGCTGTATCGCCCGGTGGCGCTGCGCTTACCGGGCCTACTTATCCCGTAGGTCGGGTAAGGCGAAGCCGCCACCCGACGAAAAACTACACCTGCCCCACGTACAAATAAATCGCCAAAAAGTGGCACACGCTGCCGCCCAGCACGAAGCCGTGCCAGATAGCATGGTTGTACGGAATGCGCTTGCAGACGTAGAAAATGACGCCGAGCGAATACACCACGCCGCCTAAGGCCAGAAGCGTTACGCCCCCTATCGACAGTTTGATTGCCAGCTGGTACACCACGATCAGCGACAGCCAGCCCATGGTCAGATAGGTGACCAGCGACAGCACCTTAAACCGGTGCGCAATGGTGAGCTTAAACAGGATCCCGAGCAGCGCCAGGCTCCAGATAACGATCATCAGCCCGCGCGACAGCGGTGAGTTGAGCCCCACCAGCAGAAACGGCGTATAGGTACCTGCAATGAGAAGATAGATAGCGCAGTGGTCAAACTTCTTGAGCCATATCTTGGCCCGCTGATGCGGGATCGCGTGATACAGCGTCGAGGCCAGAAACAGCAGGATCATGCTCCCGCCATAGAGGCTGTAGCTGGTAATGGCCATCGCGCTGGCATTGGCGTCTACCGCCTGCACCAGCAATAACACTAAACCGACAATCCCAAACACCAGGCCAATGCCGTGGCTGATGCTGTTGGCTATTTCCTCAGCCAGCGAATATCCCTGTGCGATTAATGGTCTGCTCACCATACAAAACTCCGGGAAAACAAAAGATGATTATTCATCGCATCACTATGCTAACTGAGAATGATTCCAGTGAACACCTGTTAGCTAAAATAATTTCACATCAGAATTTATGACTATAAATCATAGGCATAAATAAATTTTTCACCTAACATTTGTTCACATTAAAATTTAACCATTAAGAATCAAGAGCATAAAAATGGATCCTGTCGTCAGGCCCCATGTTATGATGAATACATCAGGTCTGAATAAGAGTTATGCCACTGTGAGTATGTTCACCCACTCCGCCATTGCCAGTCTCAATAACCTGGAGATGATGGTCTACAACTATGTCATTAAAAACCGTGACAAAGTCATGTACATGACCATCCGCGAGCTGGCGGATGCGGCGGGTGTCTCGACGACCACTATCCTGCGCTTTTGCCGCAAGCTTAACTGCGAAGGCTACTCGGAGTTTCGCGTTCGCTTTAAGCTTTATCTTGAACAAAACGAGCCCCAGCAGGCGAATTTCGGCGCCAGCGAAATAATCAGCTTCTTTAAAAGCGTAAATAATGAAGAGTTCGACGCGTTATTAGATAGTGCGGTCGATATTATTTTATCGTCGGAACGCATTATATTTGTCGGCGCAGGAACGTCAGGCTCGCTGGCAAAATATGGCGCACGTTTCTTTTCTAATATCGGAAAATTCAGTAACCATATTGATGACCCTTATTTCCCGGTCACCAATGACATGGCGAAAAATGCGCTGGCGATTGTGCTCTCCGTCTCGGGTGAGACCGAGGAGATCCTGCGCTTCGCCAGCCAGTTTAGCCTGCATCACTGCAAGGTGCTCTCCATTACCAGCCACGAGCACTCGCGTCTCGCAAAACTGGCGGACTTTAATCTCTCCTGGCACGTTCCCCAGACGCGTATTGCAGGCGTCTACGATATCACCACGCAAATTCCCGTCATCTATATTCTGGAATCTCTCGGCCGTAAGCTGGCGAAGAAACTTGCAGAATAAAACATCCTGTTTTTTTGATGTGACAAATCACATTATGCCCAATTTGTTATATCGTGACATTTAATTTCGCTTTGCTAGACTCGATGCCAATAAGCCATTTATTGAGAATAGCAGCGATGAAAAAATTGACCTTACCAAAAGATTTTTTATGGGGTGGCGCGGTTGCCGCTCACCAGGTTGAAGGCGGCTGGAACAAAGGCGGCAAAGGGCCAAGCATTTGCGACGTATTGACGGGCGGCGCACACGGCGTGCCGCGCGAAATCACGCAGGACGTGGTGCCGGGAAAATACTATCCCAACCATGAGGCGATTGATTTCCACGGCCATTACAAAGAAGACATCAAGCTGTTTGCCGAGATGGGCTTCAAGTGTTTCCGCACCTCGATTGCCTGGACGCGTATCTTCCCGAACGGTGACGAAACGCAGCCAAACGAAGAAGGGCTGAAGTTTTACGACGACATGTTCGATGAGCTGCTGAAATACAACATCGAACCGGTGATCACCCTCTCCCACTTCGAAATGCCGCTGCACCTGGTGAAGGAGTACGGCAGCTGGACCAACCGTAAAGTGGTCGATTTCTTTGTGCGCTTCGCGGAAGTGGTCTTCGAACGCTACAAAAACAAGGTCAAATACTGGATGACCTTCAACGAAATCAACAACCAGCGCAACTGGCGCGCCCCGCTGTTCGGCTACTGCTGCTCGGGCGTGGTCTATACGGAACATGAAAATCCGGAAGAGACCATGTACCAGGTCCTGCACCACCAGTTTGTGGCCAGCGCCCTGGCGGTGAAAGCCGCGCGCCGCATCAACCCGGAGATGAAAGTCGGCTGCATGCTGGCGATGGTGGCGCTCTATCCGTTCTCCTGCAAACCGAAAGACGTGATGTTCGCCCAGGAATCGATGCGCGAGCGCTACGTCTTTACCGACGTCCAGCTGCGCGGCTACTACCCGTCCTACGTGCTGAACGAATGGGAGCGTCGTGGCTTCTCCATCAAAATGGAAGCGGGTGACGAGCAGATCCTGCGCGAAGGCACCTGCGACTACCTGGGCTTCAGCTACTACATGACCAACGCGGTGAAGGCGGAAGGCGGTACCGGCGATGCCATTTCCGGTTTCGAAGGCAGCGTGCCGAACCCGCACGTGAAGGCCTCCGACTGGGGCTGGCAGATTGACCCGGTGGGCCTGCGCTATTCTCTGTGCGAACTGTACGAGCGTTACCAGAAGCCGCTGTTTATCGTTGAAAACGGCTTCGGTGCCTACGACAAGGTGGAAGAAGACGGCAGCATCAACGATGACTATCGCATCGACTACCTGCGTGCCCACGTGGAGGAGATGATCAAAGCCGTCACCCACGATGGCGTCGATCTGATGGGCTATACGCCATGGGGCTGTATCGACTGCGTGTCGTTCACCACCGGCCAGTACAGCAAGCGCTACGGCTTTATCTACGTGAACAAGCACGACGACGGCACGGGCGACATGTCGCGTTCCCGCAAGAAGAGCTTCGAGTGGTATAAAGGCGTGATTGCCAGCAACGGCGAGGCGCTGTGATTTTTTGCCCGGTGGCACTGCGCTTACCGGGCCTACACGAATAGGAGGCCGGGCCGCCACCCGGCTTATTTCCCGCCCGCTAACTCAATAAAACTCCCCGTCACGTACGACGCCTTTTCGCTCAGCAGCCAGACAATCGCCTGGGCGACCTCTTCCGGCTGGCCGCCGCGCTGCATCGGCAGTAACGCTTTCACGCGGTCCACTCGCCCCGGTTCTCCGCCCGAAGCATGAATATCGGTATAGATCAGGCCCGGACGGACGCAGTTGACGCGAATGCCCTGCGCCGCCACCTCCAGCGACAGCCCCGTTGTCAGCGAATCCACCGCCCCCTTGGACGCGGCGTAATCCACATATTCACCCGGTGCGCCCAGGCGGGACGCCGCGGAAGAGACATTCACTATCGCCCCGCCCTTGCCGCCATGTTTGAAGGACATGCGTTTTACCGCTTCCCGGCAGCAGAGGAAGTAGCCCGTAACGTTGGTCGCCAGGACGCGGTTAATACGCTCAGCGGAGAGATTCTCAATGGTGGATTGCTCAAACAGAATCCCCGCATTATTGACCAGCGCGGTCAGCGGCTCGCCTTCACGATCGATGCTTTCAAACATCGCCAGCACCTGAGCTTCATCACTGATGTCTGCCCGAACGGCAAAGGCTTTACCGCCCGCCTCAACAATCTGGTTGATCACGTCCGTTGCGGCCTTAATGTTGTGATGATAGTTCACCGCCACGGTGTAGCCTTCGCGGGCCAGCTGCAGCGCAGTGGCCTTCCCTATGCCCCGGCTGGCGCCGGTCACAAGTGCAATGCCCATTTTCTTCTCCCAATAAAAAAGCCGGGTGGCGGCTTCGCCTTACCCGGCCTACGTTACTACATCAGCAATGTTACTGGTATTCGCTCATCGGCACGCAGGAGCAGAACAGGTTACGGTCGCCGTAGACATCATCAAGACGCTTCACGGTCGGCCAGTATTTGTTCGCCACGCCTGCCGGGAAGACGGCCAGCTCGCGGGAATAGCCGTGGTTCCACTCGGCCACCAGCTCGTGCTGGGTGTGCGGAGCGTTGACCAGCGGGTTATCTTCCAGCGTCCACTCGCCGTCCTGCACGCGGTCAATTTCCATGCGGATGGCCAGCATCGCGTCGATAAAGCGGTCCAGCTCGGCTTTACTTTCGGACTCCGTTGGCTCCACCATCAGCGTGCCCGCAACCGGGAACGACATGGTAGGCGCGTGGAAGCCGTAGTCGATCAGACGCTTAGCAATGTCCAGCTCGCTAATGCCGGTCTGCTCTTTCAGCGGACGGATATCGAGGATGCACTCGTGCGCCACGCGACCGTCGCGGCCGGTATAGAGCACCGGGAAGGCAGACTTCAGGCGCGTCGCAATGTAGTTGGCGTTCAGAATGGCCACCTGGCTCGCCTGCTTCAGCCCTTCCGCGCCCATCATGCGGATGTACATCCAGCTGATTGGCAGGATAGAGGCGCTACCGAACGGTGCCGCAGAGACCGCGCCCTGACGGGTCAGCATGCCTTCGATCTGCACCACGCTGTGGCCTGGGACAAACGGTGCCAGGTGCGCCTTCACGCCGATTGGGCCCATGCCCGGGCCGCCACCGCCGTGCGGGATGCAGAAGGTTTTGTGCAGGTTAAGGTGCGACACGTCCGCACCGATAAAGCCCGGAGAGGTAATGCCCACCTGCGCGTTCATGTTCGCGCCGTCGAGGTATACCTGACCGCCGAACTGGTGCACCACTTCGCACACTTCACGGATGGTCTCTTCATACACGCCGTGGGTGGACGGATAGGTCACCATGATGCAGGAGAGCTTGTCGCCCGCCTGTTCGGCTTTCGCGCGCAGGTCAGCCAGGTCGATGTTGCCGTTCTTATCGCACGCGACCACCACGACTTCCATGCCCGCCATCTGGGCTGAGGCCGGGTTGGTGCCGTGGGCGGAGCTTGGAATCAGGCAGATATCGCGATGGCCTTCGTTACGGCTTTCGTGATAGTGACGGATCGCCAGCAGGCCGGCATATTCACCCTGCGCGCCGGAGTTCGGCTGCATGCAGAGCGCGTCGTAACCGGTCAGCTTCACCAGCCAGTCGGAAAGCTGGTTAATCATCACGTGATAACCTTCCGCCTGCTCCGGCGGGCAGAACGGGTGCAGCTCGGAGAATTCAGGCCAGGTGATCGGGATCATCTCTGCCGCGGCGTTCAGCTTCATGGTGCAGGATCCCAGCGGGATCATCGCCTGGTTCAGCGCCAGATCCTTGCGCTCCAGAGAGTGCATGTAACGCATCATCTCGGTCTCGCTGTGGTAGCGATTGAAGACCGGGTGCGTCAGGATGGCGTCGTTACGCAGCATGCTGTCCTGAATGGAGCGGCTGTCGAGCGCAACGTCTTTGTCGAGCGCATCAATGTCCAGACCGTGCGCGTCACCCAGCAGCACGCTGAACAGGTTCAGGATATCGTCGCGGGTGGTGCTTTCATCCAGCGTAATGCCGACGGCGTTGTGGATGTCGCTGCGCAGGTTGATCTTTGCCGCGTCCGCGCGGGCCAGCACGGCGGCTTTGTCCGCCACGTCCACGCACAGGGTATCGAAGTAGTGGGCATGGCGCAGCTTAAGACCTTTTTGCTGCAGGCCGCAGGCCAGGATATCGGCCAGGCGGTGAATGCGGCTGGCAATGCGTTTCAGACCAGCCGGACCGTGGAACACGGCGTACAGGCTGGCGATGTTAGCCAGCAGCACCTGTGAGGTACAGATGTTGGAGTTCGCTTTCTCGCGGCGGATATGCTGCTCGCGGGTCTGCATCGCCATGCGCAGCGCGGTATTACCGGCAGCGTCTTTGGAGACGCCGATAATACGGCCAGGCATGGAACGTTTGAATTCATCTTTCGCGCCGAAGAACGCCGCGTGCGGGCCGCCGTAGCCCATCGGTACGCCGAAGCGCTGCGCAGAGCCGAATACGATATCCGCGCCCTGTTTGCCCGGCGCCGTCAGCAGCACCAGCGCCATAAAATCGGCGGCAACGCTCACAACCACCTTGCGGGATTTCAGCTCGGCAATCAGCGCGCCGTAGTCGTGAACTTCACCGGTGGTGCCCACCTGCTGCAGCAGCACGCCGAAGACGTCCTGGTGATCCAGCACTTTGTCAGCGTCATCGACGATCACGTCAAAGCCGAAGGTTTCCGCACGTGTGCGCACCACGTCCAGCGTCTGCGGATGCACGTCCGCCGCCACGAAGAAGCGGTTGGCATTTTTCAGCTTGCTCACGCGCTTCGCCATCGCCATCGCTTCGGCGGCGGCGGTCGCTTCATCGAGCAGAGACGCGGAGGCGATATCCATACCGGTCAGATCCAGCGTTACCTGCTGGAAGTTCAGCAGCGCTTCCAGACGACCCTGGGACACTTCTGGCTGATACGGCGTATAGGCGGTGTACCAGCCCGGGTTTTCCAGCATGTTGCGCAGGATCACCGGCGGCAACTGCACGTTGGTGTAGCCCATGCCAATGTAAGACTTATAGCGCTTGTTCAGGCCGGCGATAGCCTTCAGCTCCGCCAGCGCGGCGAACTCCGTGGTGGCTTCCCCCACCTGAGGCGGCGTGGCAAGCTGGATGTCTTTTGGCACAATCTGGCCGATCAGTGCGTTTAATGAATCCGCGCCAACCGTCTTCAGCATCTCCTGCTGTTGCTGAGCATCCGGCCCAATGTGACGTTCAATGAAGGCGCCACGGTTTTCAAGCTGGCTTAAAGTCTGTGTCATGAGCGATGGTTCCTGAAACGTGCAGTGAATCGTAGTTATCTGTAACGCTGTTGCCCGGTGGCGCTAACGCTTACCGGGCCTACGTTGATCTCCAGGCCGGATAAGCGCAGCGCCATCCGGCACAACGTTATTCGTCTTCCAGTAGTGCTTCGTATGCGGTCGCATCCAGCAGCGCGGCAACCTGGGATTCGTCGCTGGCTTTGATCTTGAAGATCCAGCCGCCTTCATAAGGCTCGCTGTTGACCAGCTCAGGGGAGTCGCTCAGCGCGTCGTTGACCGCAACAATCTCACCGCTTACCGGTGCGTAGATGTCTGATGCCGCTTTTACGGACTCCGCCACGGCGCAGTCGTCGCCCGCGCTCACGGTCGTGCCCACGTCAGGCAGGTCAACAAACACCATGTCGCCCAGCAGCTCCTGCGCGTGCTCGGTGATCCCGACGGTGTAAGTGCCGTCCGCCTCTTTACGCAGCCACTCGTGTTCTTTGCTGTATTTCAGTTCTGCTGGCACATTGCTCATTGAAGTTCTCCTGATAAAAATAGTTAGGCGACCGGCTTACCGGCGCGAACAAAAATCGGTTTGGTCACGTTGACCGGCATTTCGCGGTTGCGGATTTGCACCACCGCCGTTTCGCCAATGCCCGCCGGCACGCGTGCCAGTGCAATACTGTAGCCCAGCGTCGGTGAGAAGGTTCCGCTGGTGATCACGCCTTCGCGAGGATTGCCGTCAGCATCGGTAAAACGTACAGGCAGCTCGCCGCGCAGTACGCCTTTTTCCTTCATCACCAGGCCAACCAGCTGTTCAGTGCCCTTCTCACGCTGCATCTCCAGCGCTTCACGGCCAATAAAGTCACGGTCAGCCGGTTCCCACGCGATGGTCCAGCCCATGTTGGCGGCCAGCGGAGAGACGCCTTCGTCCATCTCCTGACCGTAGAGGTTCATGCCCGCTTCCAGACGCAGCGTATCGCGCGCGCCCAGGCCCGCAGGCTTCACGCCCGCCTCCACCAGCGCACGCCAGAAATCAGCGGCCTTTTCGTTCGGCATCGCAATTTCGTAGCCCGCTTCACCGGTGTAGCCGGTGGTGGCGATAAACAGATCCCCCGCCTGCACGCCGAAGAACGGCTTCATGCCTTCGGTGGCTTTACGTTGCTCATCGTTGAACAGAGACGCGGCTTTCGCCTGCGCGTTAGGCCCCTGCACGGCGATCAGCGACAGGTCATCACGGACGGTGATGTCGATGGCATACGGTTCGGCGTGTTGGGTGATCCAGGAGAGGTCTTTTTCGCGGGTGGCGGAGTTTACAACGAGGCGGAAGAAATCTTCGGTGAAGTAGTAGACGATAAGGTCATCAATCACGCCGCCCGAGGCATTCAGCATGCCGGTATAGAGCGCTTTACCCGGCGTCTTCAGTTTGGCGACGTCGTTTGCCAGCAGATAACGCAAAAACTCCCGGGTGCGGCTACCGCGCAGATCGACAATCGTCATATGGGACACGTCGAACATACCGGCATCGGTGCGCACCGCGTGGTGCTCATCAATCTGCGAGCCGTAGTGCAGCGGCATCATCCAGCCGTGGAAGTCCACCATGCGGGCGCCGCACAACACGTGTTGTTCGTACAAAGGAGTCTGTTGAGCCATCTTGTCCTCGTTGAAAAATTCACCGTGAAACCCGGTATCGGCCCCGCGTTCGGGCACCGACGCAAACGTTCTCTTTTACCTGAACTTACCACCGAAACCGGCGGTTAACCATAAGGCAAAACAGGTCATCACATTAGCTTATGACCAAAAAACGCTGAAAAGCCTACAGAGTTATCCACTGGAAAAATGCGATTAACCCCGCACAAAATTAACAATGGTCTAACAGGATTTAGCACATGGTGATATTTCGTGCGGAAAAACGGGCCGAATTTCCGTAACGAGAAAAACACGACATTAGATTATCTAATGCGAAAAATGACGTGAAATTAGAATATTTCAAACGAGGGAATTTCCCCGGCGCAGAGGCCGGGAAAAGAAAGTGTGACAGGGGTCTACATTAACGCAGCCAGTCCGGGAGGTCGTTCAGACCCATCGCCTGACGGAGGAGTTGAGGTTTAACACCCGGAAGGGTGTCAGCAAGCTTAAGGCCGATGTCGCGCAGCAATTTCTTCGCCGGATTTGACCCGGCAAACAGCTCGCGGAAGCCCTGCATGCCCGCCAGCATCATCGCCGCGCTGTGCTTGCGGCTGCGCTCGTAGCGACGCAGGTAGAGATGCTGGCCGATATCTTTGCCTTCACGATGCAGGCGACGCAGCTCTTCTACCAGCTCCGCCGCGTCCATAAAGCCAAGGTTGACGCCCTGCCCGGCCAGCGGATGGATGGTATGCGCCGCATCCCCCACCAGCGCCAGACGGTGCGCCGCAAACTGGCGCGCGTAGCGGCCGGTTAACGGGAATACCTGACGCTCGCTTTCAAGCGTGCACAGGCCAAGGCGGTTATCAAAGGCCACGCACAGCGCCTGGTTAAAGGCCTCCGGCGTCGCCTCATGCATCTGCTGGGCTTTTTCCGGCACCAGGGACCAGACAATTGAGCACAGGTGCGGATCGGCAAGCGGCAGGAACGCCAGTATGCCATCGTTGTGGAAAATCTGGCGCGCCACGCCTCCGTGCGCCTCTTCGGTACGGATCGTCGCGACCAGAGCATGATGGCGGTAATCCCAGTACGTCAGCGGGATATCGGCTTTATTACGCAGCCAGGAGTTGGCACCGTCAGCACCGACCACCAGACGCGCGGTCAGCATGTCGCCACTCTGCAGGGTGATAAACGCCTCGTTTTCGCCCCACGCCACCTGCTGGATCTGCGCAGGCGCAATCAGCGTCACGTCGCCGCACTGCTGTGCTTTCTGCCAGAGCGCGTGGTGGATCACCGCGTTTTCAACGATGTGCCCCAGATGGCTATAGCCCATGCTTTCATCGTCAAAAGCAATATGACCAAAGCTGTCTTTATCCCACACTTCCATGCCGTGATAGCAGCTGGCGCGGTGCGCCACAATATCTGCCCAGACGCCAAGGTGCGTCAGCAGCTTTTCGCTGGCCGCATTGATCGCCGAGACGCGGAGTTCCGGCGGCGCATCCGGTGCAACGGGCTGAGGCTGCTTTTGCTCCAGCACCGCCACGCGCAGGCCGCTGCCCTGTAATCCGCAGGCCAATGCCAGTCCAACCATTCCGCCGCCAACGATGGCGACATCAACATTTTGCACGGTGATAACTCCTTAACGCGCGACCCAACCCAGGGTCCGCTGCGCCAGCACGTCACGTGCCGGAATGAATAATTCCATCGCCATCAGCCCAAGGTTGCGACCCGCAACCAGCGGTGCCCAGCGATTGGCAAAAAGATGGACCAGACCATCGGTCACACCGATGGTGGCCTCTTTATCCGCCTGTCGGCGCTTCTGGTAATGACTCAGCACCGAATACGCCCCACAGTCTTTTTGCTCGCCCCACGCCTGCGCCAGAGATTCGGCCAGGCTCATGACATCGCGTAAGCCAAGGTTGAAACCTTGCCCCGCGATAGGGTGCAGCGTCTGCGCGGCATTACCGACGAGCGCCAGACGATGGGAGATGGACTGAGACGCCGTAGTAAGCGAAAGCGGGTAGACCGTCCGCTTGCCGGCATGGGTAATACGCCCCAGCCGCCAGCCAAAGGCTTTCTGCAGCTCGGTACAAAAACGTTCGTCGGACCAGGCCTTCACCTCTTCAGCCTTATCCTGCGGATGGCACCAGACCAGGGAACAACGCCCGTCCGACATCGGCAGCATCGCCAGTGGGCCATGCTGCGTAAAGCGCTCAAACGCCCTGCCGTTGTGTTCTGCAGCCGTTGAGACGTTGGCGATAACCGCCACCTGCCCGTAAGGCTGCTGGCGCCACTCCACGCCACACTGGGTGCCGAGCGCCGAGCGCGAACCGTCTGCGGCGACCAGAAGTTGGCCATCCAGCACAGTGCCGTTTTCCAGCGTCACGCTAACCGACGCTTCACTGCGGCTTACGCTTGCCACGCGTGCCGGACAATGCAGCGTCACGCCCGGCGCATCCTGAAGCAGGCGGAACAGACGTAAACCCACATCGTGTAGTTCAACGACCTGACCCAGGGCATCAATCCGGTAATCCTGCGCGTCCAGCGTGACAAAGCCTGCATGTCCGCGATCGCTGACGTGAACGGTCCCGATCGCCGTAGCACGGTCGGCAATCGCCTGCCAGATCCCAATGCGGGAAAGCTGCTGGCAGGTGCCCTGCGCCAGCGCAATGGCGCGGGCATCAAAACCGGGGTGGTTCGACGCCTCTGGCGCAACGGCTTCTACCAGGTGCACCGGAAGCTGGCCCTGCGTCATATGCGAGATGGCCAGCGCCAGCGTGGCCCCGGTCATGCCGCCGCCCACGATAATCACGCTCATGCGCGTGCCGCTGCCATCAGCGCCTCGATATCGTCAGCGTTTTTCACGACGCTGGCGGTCAGGTTTTCGTTACCGGTTTCGGTAATCACGATGTCGTCTTCAATACGAATGCCAATCCCACGATACTCTTCAGGCACGTCGGCATCCGGCGCGATGTACAGGCCCGGCTCGACGGTCAGCACCATGCCCGGTTCAAGCACGCGCGAGCGTTCAGGGCCGTACGCGCCCACGTCGTGCACGTCCAGCCCCAGCCAGTGGCTCAGGCCGTGCATAAAGTACGGGCGGTGAGCATTCTCGGTAATCAGGGTGTCGACATCCCCTTTGAGGATCCCAAGCTTAACCAGCCCGTTAATCATGATGCGCACCACCTCACCGGTCACCTCCTGAATGGAGGTGCCTGGGCGATACAGCGTCAGCGCCGTCTCGAGAGATTCGAGAACGATGTCATAAATCGCCCGCTGCGCTGGCGAAAACTTGCCGTTCACCGGGAAGGTACGGGTGATGTCCCCCGCATAGCCCTGATATTCGCAACCGGCGTCAATCAGCACCAGATCGCCGTCGCGCAGCGCACTTTCGTTTTCGGTGTAGTGCAGAATGCAGCCGTTTTCCCCGCCGCCGACAATGGTGTTGTAGGAGGGATAGCGCGCGCCGTGGCGGTTAAATTCGTGGTGAATTTCGCCTTCCAGCTGGTATTCGAACATCCCGGGACGGCATTTCTCCATGGCGCGGGTGTGTGCCAGCGCGCTGATTTCGCCCGCGCGGCGCATCACATTTAGCTCTTCCTCAGACTTGAACAGGCGCATCTCATGCACCACCGGACGCCAGTCCGTCAGCGTGGCCGGTGCGGACAGGTTCTGGCGCGAGCCTTTGCGCAGCTTATCCAGCGCGGTGAAGACAATCTCATCGGCGTAGGCATATTCGCCCTGCGCGTGATAGAGCACGTCGAGGCCGTTAAGCAGCTGGTAGAGTTGCTGGTTGATTTCGCTAAACGCCAGCGCCCGGTCAACGCCCAGCTTCGCCGGCGCGGCCTCCTGGCCCAGGCGGCGGCCAAACCAGATTTCGGCCGTCAGGTCGCGCACGCGGTTGAAAATCACGCTGTGGTTGTGGGTGTCATTGCTTTTAATCAGCACCAGTACCGCTTCCGGCTCGTTAAAGCCGGTGAAGTACCAGAAATCGCTGCTCTGGCGATAGGGATATTCGCTGTCAGCGCTGCGCGTCACTTCAGGCGCAGCAAAAATTAGCGCGGCGCTGCCTGGCTGCATTTTCGCCAGCAGCGCCTGACGGCGGCGCGAATACTCTTGACTCGAGATAACCATGACACCCTCCTGTGCGTTATTTTTCTTAATGTAAGGTTGGCTTACGAACTTCCGGTGCGGTCGGCTGTGAGCGCGTAAAGTTGTCATGACACAGCAGTGCCGCCACGCGCACGTACTCGATGATCTCTTCGAGAGACATTTCCAGCTCTTCCTGGTCTTCGTCTTCATCGTAGCCAAGCTGGGCAATGTTGCGCAGGTCGTCGATCGCCTCACCCGCTTCGCCGGTTACTTTGTCCAGTTTAGGCTGCGTGACGCCCAGCCCCAGCAGATAGTGGTTTACCCAGCCGGCCAGCGCATCGGCGCGATCGAACACGCTGACGTCGTCGCCGTCAGGCAGATAAAGCTGAAAAAGGAAGCCATCGTCTTCCAGCGAATCGCTGATGGCGGCGTGCATTTTACGCAGCGCTTCCGCCAGCTCGTGACCAAACGCCAGCCCTTCATTCGTGAGGTCGTGGATCAGCGGCTGCCAGGAGCTGTCGCTGTTTCCGCCGCACAGCATGCCACTGATCAGACCGTGCATTTCGGCAGGGGTTAAACCGACTCCCTGCTGGTTCAGTAACTGGTTTAAATCCTTGTAACCAGGCATTTCGTTCTGTATAGACATGCGCATTCGTCATCATTGGGGGGAAGTTTCATGATATGCTACCACTTTGGACCCTGGTGATACCAGAAAAGGGCTTGTATCTTCACATCAGGGTAGCTATAGTGTCGCCCCTTCGCAGCCCCCGGGGCAGTAAGCGAAGGCAGCGCAGTCAATCAGCAGGAAGGTGGCATGTCTGCACAACCCGTCGATCTCCAGATTTTTGGCCGTTCACTGCGAGTGAATTGTCCGCCTGAACAAAGGGATGCTTTGAATCAGGCTGCGGACGATTTGAATCAGCGGTTGCAAGATCTAAAAGAACGCACTAGAGTCACAAATACTGAGCAGCTGGTTTTCATCGCCGCGTTGAACATCAGCTATGAACTGACTCAGGAAAAAGCGAAGACCCGCGACTACGCGGCAAGCATGGAGCAGCGCATTAAAATGCTCCAGCAGACCATAGAACAAGCATTGCTTGATCAAGGTCGCAATCCCGAAAGACCGGGACCCAAGTTTGAATAACACTTCTCAGTTGACTATGGTAGAGTAACTGTGAAGACAAAATTTCTCTGAGATGTTCGCAAGCGGGCCAGTCCCCTGAGCCGATATTTCATACCACAAGAATGTGGCGCTCCATGGTTGGTGAGCATGCTCGGTCCGTCCGAGAAGCCTTAAAACTATGACGACACATTCACCTTGAACCAAGGGTTCAAGGGTTACAGCCTGCGGCGGCATCTCGGAGATTCCCTCTCTTTTCTTCTACCGACTACCATGACTCAATTCCCTGAAGTTTCAGCTTCACGCCAGGACATTCGTCAGCTCATTCGTCAACGCCGTCGTGCGTTAACCCCAGAACAGCAAGCGCATTTTGCCCAGCAGGCCGCCGCCCGTATGATGGCGTATCCCCCTGTCGTGATGGCGCGCACGGTTGCCCTGTTTCTGTCGTTTGACGGCGAACTGGACACCCAACCGCTGATAGAGCAGCTCTGGCGCGCCGGGAAGAAGGTATACCTGCCGGTGCTGCACCCGTTCAGCGAAGGCAATCTGCTTTTTTTGCACTATCACCCGCACAGCGAGCTGGTGGTGAATCGTCTGAAAATCACCGAGCCGAAACTCGACGTGCGCGACGTGCTTCCGCTGTCACAGCTGGATGTGCTGATTACGCCGCTGGTGGCGTTTGATGAGCAGGGACAGCGCTTAGGTATGGGCGGCGGTTTTTACGACCGGACGCTGCAAAACTGGCAGCAGTATGGGTTGCAGCCGGTAGGCTACGCGCATGATTGCCAGGGCGTGGAGGCGTTGCCGGTGGAGAAATGGGATGTGCCGTTGCCGGCGGTAGTGACGCCCAGCAAAATCTGGGTCTGGTAGGATAAAGCCGGGTGGCGGCTGCGCCTTACCCGGCCTACATAAATCCTCAAACATTGTAGGTCGGGTAAGCGTCAGCGCCCCCCGACACCACAGACCGCACCATCAGTAAAGCAGACGCGCGCGAATCGTCCCTGGAATGGCCTTCATGCTCAGCAGCGCTTTCTCGGCCACATCGTCATCCGCTTCGATATCAATGACCACATAGCCCATCTGCGAGTTGGTCTGCAGATACTGCGCGGCAATGTTGACGCCCTGCTCGGCAAAGATCTGGTTGATCGCGGTGAGCACGCCTGGACGGTTTTCGTGGATGTGCAGCAGACGACGACCACCGTGCAGCGGCAGCGACACTTCCGGGAAGTTCACCGCAGAAAGCGTAGAACCGTTGTCGGAGTATTTACTCAGCTTACCCGCCACTTCAAGACCGATATTCTCCTGCGCTTCCTGAGTTGAACCGCCGATGTGTGGCGTCAGGATCACGTTGTCGAACTCGCACAGCGGAGAGGTGAACGGATCGCTGTTGGTGGCGGGCTCCGTTGGGAAAACGTCGATGGCCGCCCCTGCCAGATGCTTACGCTTCAGCGCATCGCACAGCGCAGGGATATCGACCACCGTGCCGCGCGCGGCGTTAATCAGCAGTGAGCCCGGCTTCATCAGCGCCAGCTCTTCTGCGCCCATCATGTTTTTGGTGGAGGCATTTTCCGGCACGTGCAGGCTTACCACGTCACTCATGTTCAGCAGGTCAGACAGGTGTTGAACCTGGGTGGCATTGCCTAAAGGCAGCTTGCTTTCGATATCGTAAAAATAGACATGCATACCGAGAGATTCCGCCAGAATCCCCAGTTGGGTACCGATGTGGCCATAGCCGATGATACCCAGTTTTTTCCCACGGGCTTCGTAGGAGCCCGCAGCCAGTTTGTTCCAGACGCCGCGGTGTGCTTTGGCGTTAGCCTCCGGAATGCCGCGCAGGAGCAGCAGCAGTTCGCCAATCACCAGCTCCGCCACGGAACGGGTGTTAGAGAACGGGGCGTTGAAGACAGGAATACCGCGTTTCGCAGCAGCATTCAGGTCAACCTGGTTGGTACCGATGCAGAAGCAGCCGATAGCCACCAGCTTTTCCGCCGCGGCAATCACATCTTCAGTCAGGTGAGTACGGGATCGCAGGCCAATGAAGTGGGCATCACGGATGGACGCTTTCAGCTCTTCGGTATCAAGCGCGCCTTTGTGAAATTCGATGTTGGTGTAACCTGCCGCACGAAGGCTATCGATTGCTTTTTGATGCACGCCCTCGACCAGCAGGAATTTAATCTTGTCTTTCTCCAGTGATACCTTTGCCATTTACCCGACCCTGTTTTTGTCTGAACTGATGTTGTGCTGGATATAAATCCGCTGTAGCCAACATATCAAAAAAAACTATTGCAGCAATATGAACGTTTGCGTCAGTACGCTGAAGGAAAGTCATACAGCGCAAAATGGCAGAGGAAAATGCTATGGAAATTTACAAACGCGGAAGGATCGGCAAAAGAGGCATAAAAACGTGACACAAGTCACCGAATTTAGCGTTTCAAAAATTTTTTAGCGGGGGGAGGACTCCCCCCGTCAGATCATTTTACGATGGTTTTCACGCCCTCAGCGGTGCCGATCAGCGCCACATCCGCGCCACGGTTGGCGAATAGCCCTACGGTCACTACGCCTGGAATGCCGTTGATGGCGTTTTCCAGCGCAATCGCGTCAAGAATTTCCAGACCGTGAACGTCGAGGATCACGTTGCCGTTGTCGGTCACTACGCCCTGACGATATTCCGGACGACCGCCCAGCTTGACCAGCTGACGGGCAACCGCGCTGCGGGCCATCGGGATCACTTCAACCGGCAGCGGGAAATTCCCCAGAATGTCCACCTGCTTGGAGGCGTCGGCGATGCAGATAAACTTGTCCGCAACGGAGGCGATGATTTTTTCACGGGTCAGCGCCGCGCCGCCGCCTTTGATCATCTGCATGTGGCCGTTGATTTCATCCGCACCATCAACGTAAATCCCCAGACGATCCACTTCGTTAAGATCGAAAACGGTAATGCCGAGGCTTTTCAGCTTTTCCGTGGAAGCATCAGAGCTGGAAACCGCGCCCTCGATCTGCCCCTTCATCGTGCCCAGCGCATCGATAAAGTGTGCCGCGGTTGATCCCGTACCGACACCGACAATGGTACCCGGCTGTACGTACTGGAGAGCGGCCCATCCTACTGCTTTTTTCAGTTCATCCTGCGTCATGATCGTTTTGCCTGTGGTGTGAAAACTCAGGGCGCATTATAGAACACGTCGAATGGAATTCGTCTGCCACAAAGGGAAAATTGTGTCATAGTGCAGAATAAGCAAAATTAAGGAGCCAGCCAGAGCAATGAAACGTCCGGACTACAGAACACTACAGGCACTTGATGCAGTTATTCGTGAACGAGGTTTTGAGCGCGCGGCGCAAAAGCTTTGCATCACGCAGTCCGCCGTCTCTCAGCGTATCAAACAGCTTGAAAATATGTTCGGCCAGCCGCTGCTAGTGCGTACCGTGCCGCCACGTCCAACCGAGCAAGGACAAAAGCTCCTCGCCCTGCTGCGCCAGGTTGAACTGCTGGAAGACGAGTGGCTGGGTGACGAGCAAACGGGCTCTACGCCGCTGCTGCTCTCTCTGGCGGTCAACGCCGACAGTCTGGCAACCTGGCTGCTGCCGGCCCTTGCGCCGGTCCTCGCGGACTCCCCTATCCGCCTGAATTTGCAGGTTGAAGACGAAACCCGTACTCAGGAGCGCCTGCGTCGTGGTGAGGTGGTTGGGGCCGTCAGTATCCAGCCTCAGGCGCTGCCAAGCTGTCTTGTCGATCAGTTAGGCGCCCTGGACTATCTGTTTGTGGGTTCAAAAGCCTTTGCGGAACGCTACTTCCCCAACGGCGTCACCCGCGCGGCGCTGCTGAAAGCCCCTGCCGTGGCCTTCGACCATCTGGACGATATGCATCAGGCGTTCCTGCAGCAAAACTTCGACCTGCCGCCGGGCAGCGTGCCGTGCCATATCGTGAACTCGTCTGAAGCCTTCGTGCAGCTTGCGCGCCAGGGCACGACCTGCTGCATGATCCCGCACCTGCAGATTGAAAAAGAGTTGAAAAGCGGTGAGCTGATTGACCTGACGCCGGGGCTGTATCAGCGCCGGATGCTCTACTGGCACCGTTTTGCGCCGGAAAGCCGGATGATGCGCAACGTCACCGACGCGCTGCTGGCGTACGGGCATAAGGTATTGAGACAGGATTAAAAAGAAAAGCCGGGTGGCGGCTACGCCTTACCCGGCCTACAGATTACTGAGCCGGTTTCGGCTGTGCTGCAACAGGTTCAAGCTGGAACACCACATCCACCTGATCGTCGAACTGGATTGTCGGCTGCTCGTAAGTTTCCTGAGCGGATACCGGCGCTGCGTCAGCCTTCATCATACGAACCATCGGGCTTGGCTGGTAGTTAGAGACGTGGTAACGCACGCTGTAAACCGGACCGAGCTTGCTCTTAAAGCCAGAAGCCAGCTGTTCCGCCTGGTGAATGGCATCATCAATCGCCGCTTTACGCGCTTCGTCTTTGTACTTCTCCGGTTGCGCAACGCCCAGCGACACGGAACGGATCTCGTTCAGGCCCGCCTTCAGCGCACCGTCCAGCAGCGAGTTAAGCTTATCCAGCTGACGCACGGTCACTTCAACGGTACGCACCGCACGGTAGCCTTTCAGGATGCTTTTGCCATTCTGGTAGTCGTAATCGGGTTGAGTACGCAGGTTCGCAGAGTTGATATCTTTTTTACCGACACCGTTCTGCTCGAGGAAAGAGAGGTATTGCGCAACGCGATCGTCAGCCTGCTTCTTGGCCGTCGCTGCATCTTTCGCCGCCACATTGACCTCAATTGCCAGGGTTGCAACATCGGGTACCGCGTCCACGCTTGCGGTGCCTGACGTGACGATGTGCGGGCCATCCGGCAATTCGCTTGCCTGCACCGACACCGCACCGAAACTCACTAATGCCGCCAGGGCCATCACTTTAAACTTCACTGTCATTCCTCCATGTTGCGAAGAGTGCCCCAATAACAGGGCGCATGCCAGCAAGCTTAGCGGGTCTTATTCAGTTGTCCATAAGACAAGGATTAGTTGAACAATTCCTGGACATGATGAATCCCCTCTTTCGCCAGCTGGAAAGCGATAAACCACATCACCAGGCCGACCAGGGTATTAATGATGCGCTGGGCTTTGGCCGTACGCAGGCGAGGCGCCAGCCAGGCCGCCAGAATGGCGAGACCGAAGAACCACATGAAAGAGGCGCTGACCGTACCGAGCGCAAACCAGCGTTTCGGCTCAACGTCCAGTTGACCGCCCAGGCTGCCCAGCACGACGAAGGTGTCGAGATACACATGCGGGTTAAGCCAGGTCACCGCCAGCATGGTGACGATAATCTTCCAGCGCCCCTGCTTCATGACCTCCGCGCTCGCCAGTTCGAGGTTGCTGCTCATCGCCGTTTTCAGCGCGCCGAATCCGTACCAGAGCAGAAACGCCACGCCGCCCCAGGTGACCAGCGCCAGCAGCCACGGAGACTGCATCAGCAGCGCGCTGCCGCCAAAAATCCCGGCGCAGATCAGCAGTAAATCACTTACCGCGCACAGCAGGGCAATCATCAGATGGTACTGGCGGCGGATGCCCTGATTCATCACGAACGCATTTTGCGGGCCGAGGGGAAGGATCATGGCTGCACCTAAGGCAAGCCCTTGAAAATAATAAGATAGCATGATGATTTTCTCGCAGAGTTGTTCTGGAAGCTGACTATACTGCGCGAATCACATTAGATGAAATGGATAATATTAATTGGGTATTAGCGGAGCTTATGAAGGTAAAGCCCGGTGGCGCTAGCGCTTACCGGGCCTACAACGTCGGGGGATTACTCGGCGGCTTTCTCGCGTTTAAGATTCACGTCCATCTGCGGATACGGGAAACTGATGCCGTTGGCGTCGAAGTCGCGCTTAATGCGTTCCAGCACGTCCCAGTATACGTTTTGCAGATCGCTGCTTTTGCTCCAGATACGCACCACAAAGTTAATGGAGGAAGCGCCGAGTTCATTCAGGCGAACCGTCTGCTCTTTGTCTTTCAGAATGCGATCGTCTGAAGCAATGATATTGGTAATCAGCGACTTCACCTGATCGATGTCGGAGTCGTATGCCACGCTGATAATCAGTTCATTACGACGCACCGGTTCACGGGAGAAGTTGATGATGTTGCCCGCGATAATTTTCCCGTTCGGCACGACCACGATGCGGCCATCGACGGTACGCATAGTCGTTGAGAAAATCTGCACCTGCAGCACGGTTCCGGCAATGCCGCCAAGGTCAACGTATTCGCCGGAGCGGAACGGACGGAAGGTCACCAGCAGCACGCCTGCCGCCAGGTTTGAAAGCGAGCCCTGCAGTGCCAGACCAATGGCCAGACCGGCGGCACCGAGAACGGCAATGACGGAGGCGGTTTGCACCCCCACACGGCCCAGCGCGGCAATCAGCGTGAAGGCGATAATGCCGTAGCGCACCAGTGCGGAGAGGAAGTCTGCCACCGTGGCGTCAATGTGACGGGCCAGCATTACGCGGTTAACCGTATTCGAGACAATACGCGCCACGATCATCCCGACGATGATGATGGCAATCGCCGCGACGATGTTCACGGCATAGCTCAGCAGCAGGGCCTGGTTGCGCACCAGCCAGTTACCGGCGTTATTGATGCTGTCTACAACATCGAGTTGTTCCATTTATTCTTCCTTTTGTTAAACCAAAACACAAAATCCATCCCCCATGGAGACAGGCAGGTCAGTAAAGGGTAAACAAAAAGCACCGGTTTTGCCAAACAGATCACAAAAACAGGGCTGGCAGGGTATTGAAAAAGCATAAAAAAAGGCCCGCATTTGCGGGCCTTCTGATGCTGTTAGCAGCTCAAATTACAGAACGTCGATCGCGTTCAGTTCTTTGAAAGCCTGCTCCAGACGGGTAACCATGGACGTCTGCGCTGCGCGCAGCCATACGCGTGGATCGTAGTATTTCTTGTTCGGCTGGTCTTCGCCTTTCGGGTTGCCCAGCTGACCCTGCAGGTAAGCTTCGTTCGCTTTGTAGTACTGCAGGATACCGTCCCAGGTTGCCCACTGGGTGTCGGTATCGATGTTCATTTTCACAACGCCGTAGCTTACGGAGTCTTTGATTTCCTGAGCAGAAGAACCGGAACCGCCGTGGAAGACGAAGTTCAGGCTGTTGTGCGGCAGGTTGTGTTTCTTGGAAACGTATTCCTGAGAATCACGCAGGATGGTTGGGGTCAGAACCACGTTACCTGGTTTGTAAACGCCGTGTACGTTACCGAAGGACGCTGCAATGGTGAAGCGTGGGCTGATTTTGCTCAGCTCGGTGTAAGCGTAATCAACGTCTTCTGGCTGGGTGTACAGTGCAGAAGCGTCCATGTGGCTGTTGTCAACGCCGTCTTCTTCACCGCCGGTGCAACCCAGTTCGATTTCCAGGGTCATGTCCATTTTGGCCATGCGCGCCAGGTACTTGGAGCAGATTTCGATGTTTTCGTGCAGTGACTCTTCAGACAGGTCGATCATGTGAGAAGAGAACAGTGGCTTACCGGTTGCCGCGAAGTGTTTTTCACCCGCGTCCAGCAGACCGTCGATCCACGGCAGCAGTTTCTTCGCGCAGTGGTCAGTGTGCAGGATAACTGGAACACCGTAGTGTTCAGCCATCTGGTGTACGTGGTGCGCACCAGAGATAGCGCCCAGGATTGCAGCACCCTGAGGAATGTCAGTTTTCACGCCTTTACCTGCGATGAACGCAGCGCCGCCGTTAGAGAACTGAACGATAACTGGAGCTTTAACTTTAGCAGCAGTTTCCAGTACGGCGTTGATGGAGTCGGTACCCACGCAGTTAACTGCTGGCAGAGCGAAGTTGTTTTCTTTAGCTACCTGGAACACTTTCTGTACGTCATCACCAGTGATAACGCCAGGTTTTACGAAATCAAAAATTTTAGACATGTTGCTTAGTCCTGTATCTTCGGCCGTTAGAAAAGGTGCGAGCTCTTAAAAGCGCGCTGAAAATTGGGCAGGTTTCCCTGCCCTTGAATGGCTTACTTCTTAGCGCGCTCTTCGAGCATTGCTACTGCTGGCAGTACTTTGCCTTCCACGAATTCGAGGAATGCGCCGCCACCAGTGGAGATATAGGAGATCTTGTCAGCGATACCGAACAGGTCGATTGCTGCCAGGGTGTCACCACCGCCTGCGATAGAGAACGCTTCGCTGTCTGCGATTGCGTTAGCCACGATTTCAGTCCCTTTGCGGAAGTTCGGGAATTCGAACACGCCAACAGGACCGTTCCACAGGATAGTTTTTGCGTTTTTGAGGATTTCAGCCAGTTTCTGTGCAGAAACGTCGCCCAGGTCCAGAATCTGCTCTTCGTCTTTGATGTCGTTTACAGATTTCAGGGTCGCGGTTGCGGTTTCGGAGAACTCGGTCGCGACGCGAACGTCAGTTGGAACCGGGATATCACAGGTACCCAGCAGGCGTTTGGCTTCGTCAACCAGGTCTGCTTCGTACAGGGATTTACCGACGTTGTGGCCCTGAGCGGCAACGAAGGTGTTCGCGATACCACCGCCAACGATCAGCTGGTCAGCGATTTTAGACAGAGAATCCAGAACGGTCAGTTTGGTAGAAACTTTAGAACCACCAACGATAGCGACCATCGGACGAGCAGGCTCTTTCAGTGCTTTACCCAGCGCTTCCAGTTCGTCAGCCAGCAGAGGACCGGCACACGCTACGTCTGCGAATTTACCGATACCATGGGTAGACGCCTGAGCACGGTGAGCCGTACCGAATGCATCCATCACGAATACGTCGCACAGTGCAGCGTATTTTTTGGACAGGGTTTCGTCGTCTTTCTTCTCGCCTTTGTTGAAGCGAACGTTTTCCAGCACAACCAGTTCACCGGCTGCAACGTCAACGCCGTCCAGGTAATCTTTCACCAGGCGAACCGGGTTGGACAGTTTGTCTTTCAGGTAATTAACCACTGGCAGCAGAGAGAACTCTTCGTTGTACTCGCCTTCAGTTGGACGACCCAGGTGGGAGGTGACCATCACTTTCGCGCCCTGCTTCAGAGCCAGTTCGATGGTTGGCAGAGATGCACGGATACGCGCGTCGCTGGTCACTTTGCCATCTTTAACCGGTACGTTCAGATCGGCACGGATGAAAACGCGTTTACCAGCCAGATCCAGATCGGTCATCTTAATTACAGACATGGTGAATCCTCTCGTTGATTCTTAAAGTTTTGCAGACGCACGATGCGCCTTACCTGAAACCTTGAGCAGCCATTGCTAACGTGGTGTCGAGCATTCGGTTAGCAAAGCCCCATTCGTTATCACACCAGACCAGCGTCTTGATAAGGTGTGCGCCACTGACCCTCGTTTGCGTGCCATCGACGATGGCGCTGTGCGGGTCGTGGTTAAAATCTACTGAGACCAACGGTAATTCCGTATAGTCAACTATACCATGAAATGCCCCCTGTGCCGCTTTTTGCAGCAACAGGTTGACTTCACAGGCTTTTACCGGTTTTTTCACCGTCACGCTAAGGTCGATCGCGGTGACGTTGATCGTCGGGACGCGCACGGCAATCGCCTCAAAACGATCGTTGAACTGCGGAAAAATTCGGGTAATCCCAGCAGCCAGCTTTGTATCCACCGGAATGATTGACTGGCTCGCTGCACGCGTGCGCCGTAAATCCGGGTGGTAAGCGTCAATGACCTGTTGATCGTGCATGGCGGAGTGAATCGTGGTCACGGTGCCGGACTCAATGCCATACGCATCGTCTAACAGTTTGATGACCGGAATAATGCAGTTGGTGGTACAGGAGGCGTTGGAAACAATGCGATGTTCGGCTTGCAGCTCATGCTGGTTGACGCCAAACACGACGGTCGCGTCGAGGTCGTTACTGCCGGGATGAGAAAACAGGACTTTTTTCGCACCTGCAGAGAGATGCGCTTCGCCATGTTCGCGATTGCCATACACACCGGTACAGTCAAGCACCACATCCACACCCAGTTCACGCCAGGGTAGCCCGGAGATGCTGTTCTCATGCAGCACACGAATAGCGTCATCACCCACAAAAAGCTGATCTCTTTCCTGGCGCACATCCCAGGCAAAGCGTCCGTGGCTGGTGTCATACTTCAACAAATGCGCCATGCCCGCAGCATCCGCCAGTTCATTGATTGCCACCACGGTCATTTCCGCCCGACGTCCGGATTCATACAAAGCACGAACCACATTACGCCCGATGCGACCGAAGCCGTTAATCGCTACGCGTACGGTCATAGATCTCCTGCAAAGCAATCCCTGAGTTTGAGGTGGCTGAAAGAGTAATCCAGCTACGCCCGAAGGGGAATCCTTGCTGTCACAAACTGCGATTGATTGGTCATTTGTCGAACATTTAATCGACTGAAACGCTTCAGCAAGAATAAGCGAATCGGGGAATAAAAGGAATGTCTGTCCAGATGAATAAGCGAGCTATATGACTTGCGTCACATTTTAGGTGGAATAATGCTTACAAAAAAGCCGGGTGGCGCGCTAGCGCTTACCCGGCCTACTTTCGAGCCATTTGTAGGCCCGGTAAGCATAAGCGCCACCGGGCAAAATGGTGATTACAGCAGTTCTTTCGCCTTCGCGACAACGTTCTCAACGGTGAAGCCGAACTCTTCGAACAGCAGTTCTGCCGGAGCAGATTCACCGAAGGTGGTCATACCGACGATAGCGCCGTTCAGGCCCACATATTTGAACCAGTAGTCAGCGATACCCGCTTCCACTGCCACACGGGCGGAAACCGCTTTAGGCAGTACGGATTCACGGTAAGCCGCATCCTGCTTGTCGAACGCGTCGGTAGACGGCATGGAAACCACGCGCGCCTTCACGCCTTCGGCAGTCAGTTTTTCCCATGCAGCAACGGCCAGCTCAACTTCAGAACCGGTAGCGATGAAGATCAGCTCTGGCTGGCCCGCGCAATCTTTCAGCACATAACCGCCGCGCGCGATGTTCGCCAGCTGCTCTGGGGTACGTTCCTGCTGCGCCAGGTTCTGACGGGAGAGGATCAGCGCGGTAGGACCGTCCTGACGCTCAACGCCGTATTTCCACGCTACCGCGGATTCCACCTGGTCACACGGACGCCATGTGCTCATGTTCGGGGTCACGCGCAGGGAAGCCACCTGCTCTACCGGCTGGTGAGTTGGGCCGTCTTCGCCCAGACCGATGGAGTCGTGGGTATAGACCATCACCTGACGCTGTTTCATCAGCGCCGCCATACGCACGGCGTTACGCGCATATTCAACGAACATCAGGAAGGTAGAGGTGTACGGCAGGAAACCACCGTGCAGGGAGATACCGTTGGCAATCGCAGTCATACCGAATTCACGTACACCGTAATGGATGTAGTTACCGGCAGTGTCTTCGTTGATTGGCTTAGAACCGGACCACAGGGTCAGGTTAGATGGTGCCAGGTCAGCGGAGCCGCCGAGGAATTCAGGCAGCAGAGGACCGAACGCTTCAATGGCATTCTGAGACGCTTTACGGCTCGCGATTTTAGACGGGTTCGCCTGCAGCTTAGCGATGAATTCGTTCGCTTTCGCGTCGAAGTCAGACGGCATGTCACCTTTCATACGACGGGTGAATTCAGCCGCTTCCTGTGGGAAGGCTTTCGCGTAAGCAGCGAACTTCTCGTTCCATGCCGCTTCTTTTGCCTGGCCTACTTCTTTTGCATCCCACTGAGCATAGATCTCCGATGGGATTTCGAATGCAGGGTATTTCCAGCCCAGCGCTTCGCGGGTCAGGGCGATTTCCGCATCGCCCAGCGGCGCGCCGTGGGAGTCGTGCGTACCCGCTTTGTTCGGAGAACCGAAGCCGATGATGGTTTTGCACATCAACAGGGACGGTTTGTCCGTCACTGCGCGCGCTTCTTCTACTGCACGTTTAATCGAGTCAGCATCGTGGCCATCAACGCCACGCACAACGTGCCAGCCGTAGGCTTCGAAACGTGCAGCGGTGTCGTCAGTGAACCAGCCCTCAACGTGACCGTCGATGGAGATACCGTTGTCGTCATAGAACGCAACCAGTTTACCCAGCTTCAGGGTACCTGCCAGGGAGCACACTTCGTGAGAAATGCCTTCCATCATGCAGCCATCGCCCATGAACGCGTAGGTGAAGTGGTCAACGATGTCGTGGCCAGGACGGTTGAACTGCGCCGCCAGGGTCTTCTCAGCAATCGCCATACCCACAGCGTTTGCAATACCCTGACCCAGCGGGCCGGTGGTGGTTTCTACGCCAGCGGTGTAGCCCACTTCCGGGTGACCTGGAGTTTTGGAGTGCAGCTGACGGAAGTTTTTCAGCTCTTCGATAGGCAGATCGTAGCCGGTGAGGTGCAGCAGGCTATAGATCAGCATAGAGCCGTGGCCGTTTGACAGCACGAAGCGGTCGCGGTCAGCCCATGACGGGTTCTGCGGGTTGTGGTTCAGGAAATCGCGCCACAGAACTTCGGCGATATCAGCCATACCCATAGGGGCCCCTGGGTGGCCGGATTTGGCTTTCTGTACTGCGTCCATGCTCAGCGCACGAATAGCATTAGCAAGCTCTTTACGTGAGGACATTTTAACTCCAGATCGGACTGTTAAAGGCCATGCCCTTGACGACAGCGCGTTTTGGGCTACGCCGGAAAAAAGTGCCAACAATGTAACCCAAGCCGCAAGTCATGTACATGGAGCATTCTTTTGCTTGTTAAGAAATCTCTGGATCATGCTCGCATGTTGCGCAATCTGCTCGCCCGGCCCTGTAGATATTCCTTATACTTAGCCCAACACCGGCTTCGCTGACGGTGCACTTTTCGGATTTTATTCAGATTAACGAGTACGGAAGCAACCTCATGAAAATGCGTGCAATAGTGCTGGCCCTGGGTACAACGCTCCTGCTGAGCGGCTGTCAGAATATGGACTCTAACGGTCTGATGACGTCAGGCGCAGAGGCCTTTCAGGCCTATTCCCTGAGCGATGCGCAGGTAAAAGCGCTGAGCGACCAGGCCTGTAAAGATATGGACGGAAAAGCCACGCTTGCGCCGGCTAACAGTACCTACACGCAGCGTCTGAATAAGATTGCTTCCGCGCTGGGCGATAACATCAACGGCCAGCCAGTGAACTACAAGGTGTACATGGCGAAAGACGTCAACGCCTTCGCGATGGCAAACGGCTGTATCCGCGTTTACAGCGGGCTGATGGACATGATGACCGACAACGAAGTGGAAGCGGTTATCGGCCATGAAATGGGCCACGTTGCCCTGGGCCACGTGAAGAAAGGGATGCAGGTAGCCCTGGGCACCAATGCCATCCGCGCAGCGGCAGCCTCAGCGGGCGGTATCGTTGGCAGCCTGTCGCAGTCACAGCTGGGCGACGTAGGTGAAAAGCTGGTGAACTCTCAGTTCTCCCAGCGTCAGGAGTCCGAAGCGGATGACTACTCCTACGATCTGTTGCGCAAACGCGGAATTAATCCATCCGGTTTAGCCACCAGCTTCGAAAAGCTGGCCAAGCTGGAAGCGGGACGTCAAAGCTCCATGTTTGACGATCACCCTGCCTCTGAAGAACGCGCACAGCATATTCGCGACCGTATGGCCGCAGACGGAATTAAATAATTTCAGAAGGAGGCAGTTTTGCCTCCTTTTTATTTCGCATGAATTGTTAACTTAACAGCACGTATCGATAACACCCCTGAAAGCCCCGCCAAATCTGCCCTGCCACATCGAAACACCTGGTCACATAATTATTGCAAAGGTCACTTTTTCCGGTAATTATCCCCCCTGCAGTTATTCAATTAATATATCCAGACAGAGACGTTCCCTCCGTGAAAAAAGAATTATCATTAATTGCTTTAAGTTTATTTGCCGCATTACCTGCCGCTGCAAGTCAGCAATCCGACAGCCAGGGTTTTATTGACGACAGCCATCTGGACCTGTTTTTACGCAATGCGTATATCAGCCGTGATTATCATCAGGGCCAGCAGGACAAAGCCGAATGGGGTCAGGGGATCATCGCCACGTTTGCATCCGGCTATACTGAAGGACCGGTTGGCTTTGGTGTGGACGGTATTGCTCAATACGGCGTGCGCCTGGACGGCGGCCGCGGCAAGAGCGGCGCGGGCGGCATCGACTTCTTTAAGCAGGAAGACGACGGCCGGGCAAAATCCGATCTGGCAAAGTTTGGCGCAACCGCCAAAATGCGCATCTCGAATACCGTACTGAGCTACGGGAATCAGCGACCAGAATTGCCTATCGTGAATGCCGACAGCTCCCGCCTGCTGTTTGAAAGCTATACCGGCACCATGCTGACCTCAAAAGAGATCGATGGTCTGGAAATCAACGCCGGTTATTTCACGGACGAGCAGCGTAAAAGTGACGACCGCCACGACAGCGGGCTGAAGAGCCTCTCCTTCGGCGGCGCGAGCTACCAGTTCAACGACCAGTTCAGCGGCGCGTTTTACGCCTCTCACAATGAAGAGGTAATGAACAAGCAATATCTGGGCCTGAACTTCAAACAGCCGTTCAGCACCGGGCAGCAGCTGGTGCTCGACTTCAACGGTTATAACTCCCGTCTGGACCAGAGTTATGCGGACAGCCTCGACACGGGCCGCAGCAACGCTATCTGGAGCCTGGCGGCGAGCTACATCTGGGATATTCACACGTTCAAAGTGGCGTACCAGCAGAGCAGCGGCAGCACCGGCTACAACTACGGCGGCTACCGCGACCAGGGCGGCGTGGGTGATGGCGGTAACACCATCTGGCTGGCAAACTCCTACTGGTCTGATTTTAACGGCGAAGATGAACGTTCCTGGCAGGCATCCTACGGTCTGGACTTTGGTGGCCTTGGCCTGCCGGGTCTGAGCTGGACCACCGCCTACGTGCGCGGGGACAACATCAAAACCGCAGAAACCAGCAACGGCAAAGAGCACGAGTGGTTTAATCAGATCCAGTACCAGGTGCAGGATGGTCCGGCGAAGGATCTGAAACTGAAACTGCGCTATTCCGTACTGCGCGTCTCCAGCAACGCCAGCGATTATAACGTGGGCGGGGACGAGATCCGCGCTTACGTGGAATACCCGTTTAACGTGTTTTAAAGGCAATAAAAAACCTCTCCAGGGAGAGGTTTTTTTTACGCCAGAAGAGGCTTATTCGCCTTTTTTGGCTGCCTGGATGTAGAGCATTTCCAGTGCCAGGGTCGCTGCGGCCAGCGCAGTGATCTCGGACTGGTCATACGCAGGCGCCACTTCCACCACGTCCATCCCGACAATGTTG
Source organism: Enterobacter sp. fkY84-1 (assembly GCF_052974705.1). Classification (NCBI taxonomy): domain Bacteria; kingdom Pseudomonadati; phylum Pseudomonadota; class Gammaproteobacteria; order Enterobacterales; family Enterobacteriaceae; genus Enterobacter; species Enterobacter sp. fkY84-1. The sequence continues at coordinate 3,923,173 of NZ_CP169393.1, forward strand.
AGATCCTTCAGGCCGCGCACCAGCTTGATGGCACGGTCTGAGGTCAGGCCGCCGATCACCGGCGTACCGGTACCCGGTGCAAATGCCGGATCCAGGCAGTCGATGTCGAAGGTCAGATACACAGGCATATCACCCACGATCTGCTTCACCTGCGCGAGGATGTCATCAACACCGCGATCGTTAACCTGACCCGCATCCAGCACGGTGAAGCCGTTGTCTTTGTCGAATTCAGTGCGAATACCGATCTGCACGGAGTGGTTCGGGTCGATCAGACCTTCGTTCGGCGCGGTGAAGAACATGGTGCCGTGGTCAAACTCACAGCCGTTGGCGTAGGTGTCGGTGTGGGCATCGAAGTGCACCAGCGCCATTTTACCAAAGTGCTTCGCGTGGGCGCGCAGCAGCGGCAGGGTCACGAAGTGGTCGCCGCCGAAGGAGAGCATGCGCTTACCGGCAGCCAGCAGCTTCTCGGCGTGGGCCTGCAGCTTTTCGCTCATCTCACGCGCGTCGCCAAAGGCGTACACCAGGTCACCGCAGTCCACCACGTTCAGACGCTCGCGCATGTCGAAGTTCCACGGGAAGCGGTTGTGCTCCCAGGCCAGGTTAGTGGAAACCTGACGGATCGCCGCCGGGCCATGACGCCCACCCGCACGGCCTGACGTTGCCATGTCGAACGGCACGCCGGTGATCACCCAGTCCGCGTCACTGTCGTACGGCTGGAAGTTCATCGGAAGGCGTAAAAAACCAAACGCGTTAGATACCAGAGAGTTATCGTACTGATGACCTAAAGTGCTCATGTCCTGACCTCTTTTAAAGTCGATACATTAAAAACAGATGAAAAAAATCCCCTCCGCGTCGTTAAACCCGACGAGGAAGGGATTGATTCGTAAATCGCTAATTGGGGCGAATTATCGCCGGTAATGCACACGGGTTCAAGAGAGTATAGCATTATGCCGGAAGGCGGCTTCGCCTTATCCGGCCTACATTCGTAGGCCCGGTAAGCGCAGCGCCACCGGGCATCAGCGACTATTCGTCTTCCAGGTACGTATAACCGTACAGACCCGCTTCAAACTCTTCCAGGAACTGCTGCTGCAGCGCATCGTCCAGCCCGGTGTTTTTCACCTGGTCGCGGAACTGCGTGAGCAGGGTTTTCGGATCCAGCTGAACGTATTCCAGCATGTCCGCCACGGTATCCCCTTCGTCAGACAGCTCAACTTCCACGCTGCCGTCAGGGAAGACAAACACGTCAACCGCCTCGGTATCGCCGAACAGGTTGTGCATGTTGCCGAGGATCTCCTGATACGCGCCGACCATAAAGAAGCCCAGCATTGGCGGGTTCTCCGGGTCGTATTCCGGCATTGGCATCGTCGTGGCGATACCGTCGCCGTCCACGTAGTGGTCGATGGCGCCGTCAGAGTCGCAGGTGATGTCCAGCAGTACCGCGCGACGTTCCGGGGCGTGATTCAATCCTTCCAGCGGCAGAACCGGGAACAGCTGATCGATACCCCAGGCATCCGGCATCGACTGGAACAGCGAGAAGTTGACGTAAATCTTATCCGCCATACGCTCCTGCAGCTCGTCGATTATCGGACGGTGGGCGCGGTTGCTCGGGTCGAGCTGCTTCTGCACTTCATGGCACATATTCAGATAGAGCTGCTCTGCCCACGCGCGCTCCTGCAGGCTGAAGGTGCCTGAAGAGTAGCCGACGTGAATATCGTGCAGATCCATCTGGCTGTCGTGAAGCCATTCGCGCAGGGAACGACGCGTGCCGGGCTCGTGCATCTCCTGCCAGGTTTCCCACATGCTTTGCAGGGAACGCGGGGCATCGTCTGCCGGCGGCGTCGCTTCGGTGGTTTCGCTGCGCTCAACGCCGATAATGTTAGAGACCAGCACCGTATGGTGCGCGGTCACCGCGCGACCGGATTCGGTAATCACCGTCGGGTGCGGCAGGCCGTTCTCTTCACAGGCGTCGCCGATCGCCCAGATGATGTTGTTCGCGTATTCGTTCAGGCCGTAGTTCACGGAACAATCAGATTGTGAGCGGGTCCCTTCATAGTCCACGCCCAGGCCGCCGCCCACGTCGAAGCACTGAATATTCACGCCAAGCTTGTGCAGCTCAACGTAGAAACGCGCCGACTCTCGCACGCCGGTGGCGATATCACGAATGTTGGCCATCTGCGAGCCGAGGTGGAAGTGCAGCAGCTGAATGCTGTCCAGACGACCACGCTCGCGCAGAATTTCTACCAGCTGCAGCACCTGGTTGGCCGCCAGGCCGAACTTGGATTTTTCACCGCCGGAGGACTGCCATTTTCCGGAACCCTGCGACGCCAGACGCGCACGCACGCCAAGGCGCGGCACCACGTTCAGACGCTCGGCTTCTTCCAGCACGATGGCGATTTCAGTCATCTTCTCGATAACCAGATAGACCTTGTGGCCCATCTTCTCGCCAATCAGCGCCAGACGAATGTATTCACGGTCTTTATAGCCGTTACAGACGATCACTGAACGGGTCATCCCCGCATGCGCCAGCACGGCCATCAGTTCGGCTTTGGAACCCGCCTCCAGCCCCAGCGGCTCGCCGGAGTGGATCAGCGATTCAATCACGCGGCGGTGCTGGTTTACCTTGATCGGGTAAACCAGGAAGTAGTCGCCTTTATAGCCGTAGGATTCACGCGCGCGTTTGAACGCGGCGTTAATCGAACGCAGGCGATGTTGCAGGATCTGCGGGAAGCAGAACAGTGCAGGCAAACGCTGGCCCTGAGCCTCACGGGCTTTCACCAGTTTGGCGAGATCCACGCGCGCTTCAGGGACGTCGGGATCCGGGCAGACGCTGATGTGGCCCAGTTCGTTGACGTCGTAGTAGTTATTGCCCCACCAGGCAATATTGTAAGTGCGCAGCATCTTGCTGGCTTCCTCGGAGCTCATCGCAACCTCCTGCATAGAACGTAGTACACCCTGTTCGCCCGCTGACGAAGGCGAAAAAGAAGACATGTCGTCAGACATAGCGAACCTCAACTCTTTGTATTAAGTGTAAAACAGTTGACTACTATCGCAGCGTTATACGGCGATAACAACCCATAAACGGCTCCGTTTCCCAGCAGAGTATGCTGAAATCCAGACCGTGCGACCGGTTTCTTATTCATATCATTGTAAAACACGTATCCGAACTCTGTATGACAAGGTTCGGCGAAACCACGAGAAAACTCTTGTATTAACAAGAGCGCCCTTGTTCAGTTTTCACAAAGCGTGACCGGCCCTGGAATCCTGAGAAGCGCCGAGATGGGTATAACATCGGCAGGTTTGCAGACTAGAAATGCGGGTTGCGGGAATCAAATGCGCGCCAGAACGGCTGCGCTGAATTAGCGGAAAACGATGGTTCATTATCTCGTATCACCTCCACGGCCGCCTCTGCTGAAACGGACCCCAAGCCAAAGCTAAAAGTTCACTGCTTTACCCGGCTGGAAGTGGCGACACGATGAGTTCATCGAGCGCTTATTTTATATGAGCCGCGCGCCGCGTTTTATACCGAGAAGGGGGCTAAAAAGCAAAACAAAAATGCGCGTGTTGCCAGCACCGTCAGGAATTTTTGCCAGCAGCAATTTCAACTGAGTGAGAGATGAGTCAAAAAAAACTGGAAATCGGGTGAAGAAGTGACCTAAAATAGCCATCCAGATGTTAATCCATCTATACTGATTAACACTCATACTGCCAGTGTCAAAAACCTGCAGGCCTTGGTAGAATTATCTCCTTTGGCTATTCCACACAGCAGCTTGAGCTAACCAAATTCCTCTTAGGTGAAATAAAACATGGCAAAACACCTGTTTACGTCCGAGTCCGTATCAGAAGGACATCCTGATAAAATTGCTGACCAAATCTCCGATGCGGTGCTGGATGCGATCCTCGCGCAGGATCCAAAAGCACGCGTCGCGTGTGAAACCTATGTCAAAACCGGCATGGTTCTGGTTGGCGGTGAGATCACCACCAGCGCATGGGTTGATATCGAAGAGATCACCCGTAACACGGTGCGTGAGATCGGTTATGTGCATTCTGATATGGGCTTTGATGCCAACTCCTGCGCGGTACTGAGCGCGATTGGCAAACAGTCTCCGGACATCAACCAGGGCGTTGACCGTGCCGATCCGCTGGAACAGGGCGCGGGCGACCAGGGCCTGATGTTCGGCTATGCAACCAACGAAACCGACGTGCTGATGCCAGCGCCGGTCACCTACGCACACCGTCTGGTGCAGCGTCAGGCTGAAGTGCGTAAAAACGGCACCCTGCCGTGGCTGCGCCCGGATGCGAAGAGCCAGGTCACCTTCCAGTACGACGACGGTAAAATTGTCGGTATTGACGCGGTGGTTCTGTCTACCCAGCATGCCGAAGATATCGATCAGAAATCCCTGCAGGAAGCGGTGATGGAAGAGATCATCAAGCCGGTTCTGCCAACCGAATGGCTGAGCAGCGCCACCAAATTCTTCATCAACCCGACCGGACGCTTTGTTATCGGCGGGCCAATGGGTGACTGCGGCCTGACCGGTCGTAAAATCATCGTTGATACCTACGGCGGCATGGCGCGTCACGGTGGCGGTGCCTTCTCCGGTAAAGATCCATCAAAAGTGGACCGTTCTGCAGCGTACGCGGCACGTTATGTGGCGAAAAACATCGTTGCTGCCGGCCTGGCTGACCGCTGTGAAATTCAGGTTTCCTACGCTATCGGCGTGGCTGAACCCACCTCCATCATGGTGGAAACCTTTGGTACCGAGAAAGTGCCTTCAGAACAGCTGACCCTGCTGGTGCGCGAGTTCTTCGACCTGCGCCCATACGGCCTGATTCAGATGCTGGATCTGCTGCACCCAATCTACAAAGAAACCGCTGCATACGGTCACTTTGGTCGTGAACATTTCCCATGGGAAAAAACCGACAAAGCCGCCCTGCTGCGTGAAGCTGCCGGTCTGAAGTAATCGACTGTCATCGCTTTTAAAAGGCCAGCCTTCGGGCTGGCCTTTTGCATTTGTGCGATCATCCTTGCCCGGCGGCGCTTCGCTTGCACGGGCCTACGAGTTTTGGGCATTTGTAGGCCGGGTAAGGCGCAGCCGCCACCCGGCAGAAAGGTGTACTCTTTGGAACCGATTACACCGCACCGGCGCCCCTCCGCTTTCAGAATATTCTCTTTGCATGATCGCCATTCTTCTGCTGTTACATCCCCTTTCAGTTAAGTCTGAAATATCTCCTTTCGCGATGCACCTCACTTCATTTACCTCTATATTTTCAAGGCTTTAATTTTATTTACGGTTGCACACGAGTGTAACCGATTACACCTATGTGATTAATCTCACATATTTTTACGGGTCGCTCACCTACCCTTACCATCAATAAAACTGATAACCCAACTGGAGGGCATAATGCCTGACAATAAAAAACAGGGGCGTACGTCCAACAAGGCGATGACATTCTTCGTCTGTTTCCTCGCCGCCCTGGCAGGATTACTTTTTGGCCTGGATATCGGCGTGATTGCCGGTGCATTACCTTTCATCACTGACGAGTTCCAGATTAGCGCTCACACCCAGGAATGGGTGGTCAGCTCCATGATGTTCGGTGCGGCCGTTGGGGCCGTCGGCAGCGGCTGGCTCTCCTTCAAGCTCGGACGTAAAAAGAGCCTGATGATTGGCGCGATCCTGTTCGTGGCCGGCTCACTCTTCTCTGCCGCAGCGCCTAACGTTGAGGTTCTGCTGGTTTCCCGCGTGCTGCTCGGTCTGGCCGTGGGCGTGGCGTCCTATACCGCCCCACTCTACCTGTCTGAAATCGCCCCGGAGAAAATCCGCGGCAGTATGATTTCGATGTACCAGCTCATGATCACCATCGGTATTCTCGGTGCATATCTTTCCGATACCGCGTTTAGCTACAGCGGCGCATGGCGCTGGATGCTCGGCGTGATCATCATCCCTGCGGTTCTGCTGCTGATTGGCGTCTTCTTCCTGCCGGACAGCCCGCGCTGGTTTGCCGCAAAACGTCGCTTCCACGATGCCGAACGCGTGCTGATGCGCCTGCGCGATACCAGCGCGGAAGCGAAAAACGAGCTGGAAGAGATCCGCGAAAGCCTGAAGGTCAAACAGTCCGGCTGGGCGCTGTTTAAAGAGAACAGCAACTTCCGTCGCGCCGTTTTCCTCGGCGTGCTGCTCCAGGTGATGCAGCAGTTCACCGGGATGAACGTCATCATGTACTACGCGCCAAAAATCTTTGAACTGGCGGGTTTTACCAACACCACCGAGCAGATGTGGGGGACCGTCATCGTGGGTCTGACCAACGTGCTGGCGACCTTTATCGCCATCGGTCTGGTGGACCGCTGGGGACGTAAGCCAACCCTGACGCTGGGCTTCCTGGTGATGGCGGCCGGTATGGGCGTCCTCGGTACCATGATGCATGTGGGCATTCACTCCCCAACCGCCCAGTACTTTGCGGTAGGCATGCTGCTGATGTTTATCGTCGGGTTTGCGATGAGCGCCGGTCCGCTGATCTGGGTGCTGTGCTCTGAGATCCAGCCGCTGAAGGGGCGTGATTTTGGTATCACCTGCTCTACCGCAACGAACTGGATTGCCAACATGATCGTCGGCGCAACGTTCCTGACCATGCTCAACACTCTGGGTAATGCCAATACCTTCTGGGTCTACGCCGGTCTGAACATCTTCTTCATTGTGCTGACTATCTGGCTGGTTCCGGAAACCAAACACGTTTCGCTGGAACATATTGAACGTAACCTGATGAAAGGTCGTCCTCTGCGCGAAATTGGCGCTCACGACTGATCCTCTTGCGGGAGGCGCCTCTTGCGGGAGGCGCCTCTTGCGCCTCCCCGCTTCCCGCTTTATGCTCTGCCCCTATGAAAGCTCCCCGTCTCCCCATCGCCATTCAGCAAGCCGTTATGCGCAGCCTGCGGGAAAAACTCGCCCAGGCGAACCTGAAGCTTGGTCGCAATTACCCTGAACCCAAACTCGTCTACCAGCAGCGTGGCACCTCGGCCGGTACCGCCTGGCTGGAATCCTATGAGATCCGCCTGAACCCGGTGCTGATGATGGAAAACCAGCAGGCGTTTATTGATGAGGTGGTACCGCACGAGCTGGCGCACCTGCTGGTGTGGAAACACTTTGGCCGCGTCGCGCCGCATGGAAAAGAGTGGAAGTGGATGATGGAGGCGGTGCTCGGCGTTCCGGCCCGCCGCACGCATCAGTTCGAGCTGGAATCGGTACGCCGCAATACCTTCCCCTACCGCTGTCAGTGCCAGCAGCACCAGCTTACCGTACGTCGCCATAATCGCGTGGTGCGCGGCGAGGCGACCTACCGCTGCGTCAAATGCGGCGAGCCGCTGGTGGCGGAATAATTATCTGAACTTTCAGGAACTTTCCTGATCTGACTGATTGCATACAGGAACAACATTCGTTACGTTGCGGGCTCGTTTTGACACGGAGTGTAAGATGTCCCGTAATTTTTCTCTTGCGGTCGCCTTTTTGACGACAGCGCTCTCAGGCCACGCCCTGGCCGACGGTATCAACAGTTTCTCTCAGGCCAAAGCGGCCGGTGTTAAGGTCAACGCCGACGTGCCGGGCGATTTCTACTGCGGCTGTAAAATTAACTGGCAGGGTAAAAAAGGGGTCGTTGACCTTGAGTCCTGCGGCTACAAGGTGCGTAAAAACGAAAACCGCGCCAGCCGTATTGAATGGGAACATGTCGTTCCGGCATGGCAGTTTGGCCACCAGCGCCAGTGCTGGCAGGATGGCGGACGTAAAAACTGTGCCAAAGACCCGGTTTACCGCCAGATGGAAAGCGATATGCATAACCTGCAGCCTGCGGTGGGCGAAGTGAACGGCGACCGGGGTAACTTCATGTACAGCCAGTGGAACGGTGGCGAAGGCCAGTATGGCCAGTGCGGTATGAAGATTGATTTTAAAGAGAAAGTCGCCGAGCCCCCTGCCCGCGCGCGCGGCAGCATTGCCCGCACCTATTTCTATATGCGTGACCGTTACGATCTCAACCTTTCCCGCCAGCAGACGCAGCTGTTCAACGCCTGGGACAAGCAGTACCCGGTGACGGAGTGGGAATGCCAGCGCGACGAACGTATCGCCAGAGTCCAGGGGAATCACAACCCTTATGTCCAGCGGGCTTGCCAGGCGCAAAAGAGCTAACCTACACTAGCGGCAATTCGCTTACATCGTATGAGACACGGAATTTCTGACTATGCGCATTCCCCGCATTTACCATCCTGAACTGATTACCGCAGGCCGCGAAATCGCCCTGTCTGATGACGCCGCCAACCACGTTGGCCGCGTGCTGCGCATGGGCGCCGGTCAGGCAATACAGCTGTTCGACGGCTCGAACCAGGTTTTCGACGCCGAAATTACGCGGGCAGATAAAAAAAGCGTACACGTGAACGTCCTGCGCGGTGAAGTGGATGACCGGGAATCACCGCTGCACATCCATCTGGGCCAGGTGATGTCGCGCGGCGAGAAAATGGAGTTCACGATCCAGAAATCCATTGAACTGGGTGTAAGCCTCATTACGCCACTTTTTTCTGAGCGCTGTGGCGTTAAACTGGATGCGGAACGTCTGAACAAAAAGATCCAGCAGTGGCAGAAAATTGCCATCGCGGCTTGCGAACAGAGTGGCCGCAACCGGATTCCGGAGATCCGCCCGGCGATGGACCTGGAAGAGTGGTGTGCTGAAGAGGACAGTGGGCTGAAGCTCAATCTTCATCCGCGCGCCAGCGCCAGCATCAATACGCTGCCGCTGCCCGTTGAGCGCGTTCGCTTGCTGATTGGCCCCGAAGGCGGCCTGTCGGCGGACGAAATTGCGATGACGGCACGTTACCAGTTTACTGATATTCTGTTGGGACCACGCGTTCTGCGCACTGAGACAACGGCACTCACGGCCATTACCGCGCTACAGGTACGGTTTGGCGATCTGGGTTGACGCATTATTGGAGAGAAAGATGATCAAGCTCGGCATCGTGATGGACCCCATCGCAAACATCAACATCAAGAAAGATTCCAGCTTCGCCATGCTGCTGGAAGCGCAGCGTCGCGGCTATGAACTCCACTATATGGAGATGAACGATCTTTACCTGATCAACGGTGAAGCCCGCGCCCGCACCCGCATCGTTAACGTCGAGCAGAACTACGACAAATGGTATGAGTTCGGCACCGAGCAGGACATTGCGCTGGCCGATCTCAACGTCATTCTGATGCGTAAAGATCCGCCGTTCGACACCGAGTACATCTACTGCACCTATATTCTCGAACGTGCAGAAGAGAAAGGCACGCTGATCGTCAACAAGCCGCAGAGCCTGCGCGACTGTAACGAGAAGCTCTATACCGCCTGGTTCTCTGACCTGACGCCGGAAACACTGGTGACCCGCAGCAAAACGCAGCTGAAGGAATTCTGGCAGAAGCACGGCGACATCATCATGAAGCCGCTGGACGGCATGGGCGGCGCGTCGATTTTCCGCGTGAAGGAAAGCGATCCGAACATTGGCGTGATTGCCGAAACGCTGACCGAACTGGGGACGCGTTACTGCATGGCGCAGAACTATATTCCGGCGATCAAAGACGGCGACAAACGCGTTCTGGTGGTGGATGGCGAACCGGTCCCTTACTGCCTGGCGCGTATCCCGCAGGGTGGCGAAACCCGTGGTAACCTGGCGGCCGGTGGCCGTGGTGAGCCGCGTCCGTTGACCGAAAGCGACTGGGAAATTGCCCGCCGCGTTGGCCCTACGCTGAAAGCCAAAGGCCTGATCTTCGTCGGACTGGATATCATCGGCGATCGTCTGACCGAAGTGAACGTCACCAGCCCGACCTGCATTCGTGAAATTGAGGCGGAATTCCCTGTCTCAATCACCGGCATGCTGATGGACGCTATCGAAAAACGTTTACAAAAATAACCTAACAATACTATTAGTGACAGCGCCTGAGTTTGTCCCCATACTGGGCGCTGTCGCTTTTTAAACCAGGAAACAGTACCTCTGACAATGAATTTACAGCATCACTTTCTTATTGCCATGCCTGCTCTCCAGGACCCGATTTTTCGCCGCGCCGTGGTTTATATTTGTGAATACAATGAAGACGGCGCGATGGGCATTATCATTAATAAACCGCTGGAAAATCTTCAGGTTGAAGGGATTCTGGACAAGCTGAAAATCCCGGCTGAAGCGCGACTGCCGGAAATCCGGCTTGATAAGCCCGTGATGCTGGGTGGACCTCTCGCAGAAGATCGCGGTTTTATCCTGCATACGCCGCCGGTATTCTCTTCCAGCATTCGCATCTCCGACAACACCGTTATCACGACCTCGCGTGACGTGCTCGAAACGCTGGGCACCGCAGAGCAGCCTTCTGAAGTGCTGGTGGCGCTGGGCTATTCGTCGTGGGAGAAAGGCCAGCTTGAGCAGGAGATCCTCGATAACGCCTGGCTCACCGCGCCTGCGGACATGAATATCCTGTTTAAAACGCCGATAGCCGATCGCTGGCGCGACGCGGCGAAACTGATTGGTATTGATATTCTGACCATGCCTGGCGTAGCGGGGCACGCCTGATGAGCGGAACGCTTCTGGCCTTCGATTTTGGTACCAAAAGCATCGGCGTCGCCGTGGGACAGCGCATCACCGGTACCGCGCGCCCGCTTACGGCCCTGAAGGCCAACGACGGTACGCCGGACTGGAACCTCATTGAGCGCCTGCTCAAGGAGTGGCAGCCGGATGACGTGATTGTTGGGCTGCCGCTCAACATGGACGGTACCGAACAGCCGCTGACCGCCCGGGCGCGTAAGTTTGCCAATAAAATCCATGGCCGCTTTGGCGTCTCCGTGAAGCTGCACGACGAGCGTCTGAGCACCGTCGAAGCGCGCGCGGGTCTGTTTGAGCACGGTGGCTTCCGGGCGCTGAACAAAGGCAGCGTCGACTCCGCTTCTGCCGTCATCATCCTCGAAAGCTATTTCGAGCAGGGCTTTTAAGCACAGGGGCCTACAGCCGCCCCTGCGCCCGTCTCTCCGCCAGGCTCTGGTCAAAATTCTGCATGCCTGCCTGCTGACCGGTTTGAATGATGCCGGGAAGTTGCCACGTTTTCCCTTCACGAATGAGATTCGCCGCCGCGGCGGTATTCACCAGCAGTTCATACAGCGCGACGCGCCCGCCCTGAAGATCGGGAAGCAGTTTCTGCGCCAGCACCGCCCGCAGGCTGCCGGCCAGCTGGTTACGCACCGGATCTTTCTCCTGCGCCGGGAACGTATCGACCAGCCGCTCGATCGCCTGCGATGCCCCGCGCGTATGCAGGGTCGCCAGCACCAGATGCCCGGTCTCTGCTGCCGTCAGCGCCAGGCGGATCGTTTCGCTGTCGCGCAGCTCCCCGAGCAGAATCACGTCAGGATCCTGGCGTAAGGCGCTGCGCAGCGCGTCGGCAACTGACGGGCTGTGCTGACCAATCTCCCGCTGCTGGATCAGGCAACGCTCGCTCTGGTAGATAAATTCCACCGGATCTTCGAGCGTGAGGATATGGCCGTCAGTATGGTGGTTGAGAAAATCGACCATCGCCGCCAGCGTCGTGGATTTACCGCTGCCGGTCGCCCCCGTCACCAGAATCAACCCGGACTCATTGGCTAACAGTTCCGGGATAACCCTCGGTGCGCCCAGCGAAGCGAGCTGCGGACAGGTACGCGGCAACAGCCGTAGCGTCACAGAGACTCCGCGCATCTGCTTAAAGGCACTGCCGCGCAGGCGCTGGCCTCCCGCCACCGTAGCGGCAAAATCCACCTGCCCGTTGGCCCACCATATCCCCTGCTGCTCATCGTTGAGCCACGCTTTTAACAACGCCCCGAGGTCCGGAGAAGGAAACGGTGCCGGTTCAAGGCGGCCCGTTCTGCGCCAGCGAGGTGGCGAATCACTGCACAGGTGTAGATCGGAGACGTTATGCTTTACACTAAGGGCCACAATTTCTTCCACATCCATAGACTACTCCTCGGAAAATGAACGACATTGCGCATAACCTGGCACAGGTCCGGGACAAAATCTCATCCGCCGCAACGCGTTGCGGCCGGGCTTCAGAAGAAATTACGCTACTTGCAGTCAGCAAAACCAAGCCTGCGAGCGCCATCGCAGAAGCCATTGACGCAGGCCAGCGGGCGTTTGGTGAAAACTACGTCCAGGAAGGCGTGGATAAAATTCGCTACTTCCAGGAACAGGGGAAGACGGATCTGCAGTGGCACTTTATCGGCCCACTGCAGTCGAACAAAAGCCGTCTGGTGGCGGAGCACTTCGACTGGTGCCATACCGTTGACCGTCTGCGCATTGCGACACGCCTGAACGACCAGCGTCCGGCAGAGATGCCAGCGCTTAACGTGCTGATTCAAATCAACATCAGCGATGAAAACAGCAAGTCCGGTATTGCGCTGAGCGAGCTGGATGCGCTGGCAGCCGAGGTGGCCGAACTCCCGCGCTTAAGCCTGCGTGGTTTGATGGCAATCCCGGCGCCTGAGTCAAGTTATGAAAGGCAGTTTGCCGTGGCACAGCAAATGGCTGTAGCATTTGAGGCGCTTAAAGCGCGCTATAACACGGTAGACACGCTTTCTCTGGGCATGTCGGATGATATGGAAGCCGCCATTGCGGCAGGCAGCACGATGGTGCGCATCGGCACGGCAATTTTCGGTGCGCGCGACTATTCAAAATAATAAGGAAACCTGAGGAACGCCATGAAGACGTTGACTTTCCTGCTCTCAACGGTCATTGAGCTGTACACGATGGCGCTTTTGCTGCGCGTCTGGATGCAGTGGGCCCGCTGTGATTTTTACAATCCGTTCTCGCAGTTTGTCGTGAAAATCACGCAGCCTGTTGTCGGACCGCTGCGCCGTATTCTCCCGGCCATGGGGCCCATCGACAGTTCGTCTCTGCTGGTGGCGTTTATTCTGAGCGTTATCAAAGCGATTGTGCTGTTTATGGTCTTCACCTTCCAGCCGATTATCTGGATTGTCGCCGTCCTGATTTTGATCAAAACCATCGGTCTGCTGATCTTCTGGGTGCTGCTGGTCATGGCGATCATGAGCTGGGTGAGCCAGGGCCGTAGCCCGGTGGAGTACGCCTTGATTCAGCTGACCGAGCCGCTGCTGCGCCCGATCCGTAACCTGCTTCCGTCTATGGGCGGCATCGATTTTTCGCCGATGATCCTGGTTCTGCTGCTCTATGTGATCAACATGGGGGTCGCTGAACTGCTGCAGTCCACGGGCGATATGCTGCTGCCGGGGCTGTGGATGGCGCTATGAGTGCCGTAAGCACCTGCGCTGACGGGCTGGTTTTACGGCTGTATATTCAGCCGAAAGCCAGCCGTGACGGTATTGTTGGACTGCATGGCGACGAGTTAAAAGTCGCCATCACTGCCCCGCCGGTTGACGGCCAGGCGAACGCGCATCTGACCAAATATCTGGCAAAACAGTTTCGCGTCGCCAAAAGCCAGGTCATCATTGAAAAAGGCGAACTGGGGCGACATAAACAGGTAAAAATCCTTAATCCGCAATCTATCCCGACGGAAGTCGCGGCTCTGACAGAACAGGACTAAACCATGCAGAAAGTTGTTCTCGCGACCGGCAACGCCGGTAAAGTGCGCGAGCTGGCCTCGCTATTAAATGATTTTGGTCTGGACGTGGTCGCCCAGACCGATCTTGGCGTGGATTCCGCCGAAGAGACGGGGCTGACGTTTATCGAAAACGCGATCATTAAAGCGCGCCACGCTGCGCAGGTAACTGGCCTCCCCGCGATTGCCGACGACTCCGGCCTGGCCGTAGACGCCCTCGGCGGCGCGCCGGGGATCTACTCTGCCCGCTATTCCGGCGTTGACGCTACCGACCAGCAGAATCTGGAAAAGCTGCTTGTCGCCCTGAAAGACGTCCCGGACGAACAGCGCACCGCGCAGTTCCACTGCGTGCTGGTCTATCTGCGTCACGCGGAAGACCCGACGCCGATCGTCTGCCACGGCAGCTGGCCGGGCGTGATTACCCGTGAAGCGGCTGGCAACGGCGGCTTTGGTTACGACCCGATTTTCTTTGTCCCCTCCGAGGGCAAAACCGCTGCGGAACTGACCCGCGAAGAAAAAAGCGCGATATCCCACCGCGGACGCGCGCTGAAACTGTTACTGGAAGCACTGCGTAATGGCTAATTTGCCACCTCTGAGTCTTTATATTCACATCCCGTGGTGCGTGCAAAAATGCCCGTACTGTGATTTCAACTCGCACGCGCTGAAGGGCGAAGTGCCGCACGATGACTACGTTGCGCATCTGCTGGCCGACCTGGATGCCGATGTACCTTACGCACAGGGACGTGAAGTTAAGACCATTTTCATTGGTGGCGGTACGCCGAGCCTGCTGTCAGGCCCGGCGATGCAAACGCTGCTGGACGGCGTGCGTGCGCGCCTGAACCTGGCAGCGGATGCTGAAATTACGATGGAAGCCAACCCCGGCACCGTTGAGGCCGACCGTTTTGTCGACTATCAGCGCGCGGGCGTGAACCGCATCTCCATCGGCGTGCAGAGCTTTAGCGAGCCGAAGCTGAAGCGCCTGGGGCGTATTCACGGCCCGGAAGAGGCGAAGCGCGCGGCAAACCTGGCGACCGGCCTGGGCCTGCGCAGCTTTAACCTGGATCTGATGCACGGCCTGCCGGATCAGTCTCTGGAAGAGGCGCTGGACGATTTGCGCCAGGCCATTGCGCTGAATCCCCCTCATCTGTCGTGGTACCAACTCACCATCGAGCCCAACACCCTGTTTGGCTCGCGTCCGCCGGTGCTGCCGGATGACGACGCGCTGTGGGATATCTTCGAGCAGGGTCACCAGCTGTTAACCGCGGCGGGCTATCAGCAGTACGAAACGTCGGCATATGCAAAGCCGGGCTATCAGTGTCAGCACAACCTGAACTACTGGCGCTTTGGCGACTATCTGGGCATTGGCTGCGGCGCGCACGGCAAGGTGACCTTCCCGGACGGGCGTATTCTGCGTACTGCCAAAACCCGCCACCCTCGCGGGTATATGGAAGGCCGCTACCTGGAGCGTCAGCACGACGTCGAGGCGGCGGATAAGCCGTTTGAGTTCTTTATGAACCGCTTCCGTCTGCTGGAAGCCGCGCCGCGCGCTGAGTTTGCGCTGTACACCGGGCTGCCGGAGTCGGTGATTCGCCCGCAGATCGACGAAGCGCTGGCGCAGGGGTATCTCACGGAATGTGCGGAATACTGGCAGATCACCGAGCACGGCAAACTGTTCCTCAATTCCATTCTTGAGCTGTTCCTCGCCGAAGAAGCTGAAGGCTGATTCAGGATTTTGCATCCCGTTCTGCCGGCTGAGGGAAAGGCTGGCAGAGTGTGGAGATGATCGACCTGAAGAAACAGTCGATCATCATGGGTAAAGGATGTTAAAAAGTGTTCACCATGTCTCCGAACACCTGTCTACCATGTCCCCGGACCGTACACCCTAAAAGGGAGAGGGTTAGGGTTAGGGGACCTTACTTCAGCGTCCCCACCAGCGCCTTCCGGCTATCTTCCAGCGACACCACGCGCTTACACACGTCTTTGCCGAACTGCTGGAAATCATCTTCCTGGTTTTTCCACTCGTTCTGAATGGAAGTTTGCAGGCCGCCCAGACTGCCCAGCACGCCCTGCAGCGGGTTACCGCCGCCTTTCAGCACCGCTTTGGCGCCCATCTCGTTGATGCTGTCCTGCAGGATGCCGCCCATCGCCTGGTTCACCAGCTGCTGCCCGTCGGCACGGACCTGATCAATCGCCTTGTAGTGGAACGTCAGGCCGTCGGAGCGCGTCTCGATAATCCGGTTCATCTGTTCTTTAAGCTGCTTGTCCAGCTTCGTCAGGCGGGTGCGCATGTTACTGCTCTCACCCACCTCTTTGGTGATGATCTTATCCAGCGCCACGCGGCTCTTTTCGACGCGCGTCAGGGCACCTTCATTAATCCACGGCAGCGCGGTACGCAATTCGGACTGGTAGTCTTTCGCCTGCTCGCGCTGTGCGGCAGTCAGGTTGTACTGCTTGCCGTTATAGGTGACGTTCCCTTCTGGCGTAATCACCAGATTGCCGTTCTCGCCTTTGACCTGCACGGTTTGCGGGCTTAACACCACGTCATCACGCGGGGTGACGCTACATTGATAATCCGCATGGGCGGTGAATACGGTTGCCATCAAAGCAACGGCCAGCAACGTTTTGCGCATCTTAAACACTCCCTCAGACAAAACGGGCCAGCTAATGCTGGCCCTTGACTGCTTAATTAGTCCCACCAAACGTCGAAAAGTTCGCTGACGCGGACATCTTCGAGCTTGTGGTCTTCAAGCCATTTACGGACCAGGGCCTGATGTTCTTCGGTGCATTTACCCACTTCCTGGGTGCAGATCAGACCTTCCCAGGCCAGATAGCCGCTACCGTCGAAGGCCAGTTTGTTTGGCTCGATCACCTCGTTGATGAACGCATCCACGTCCTGATCGATCTGCTCAACGCTGGTGCCTTCCGGGAAACGCCACGCAACGGAGAAGCCCACTTCCTGGAATTCTTCGATGTGCATCTTTTTACGCAGACGACGGCTACGATTCTTTGCCATTATTTCACCCTCTCGAACATTAAGTCCCATACACCGTGACCAAGACGATGGCCACGCTGTTCAAATTTCGTTACCGGACGCGATTCCGGACGCGGTACATAGTCGTTGCTCGCAGACTGGTTTTTATAACCGTCGAGCGACGACATCACTTCCAGCATATGTTCCGCATACGGTTCCCAGTCGGTCGCCATATGGAAGACACCGCCCAGCTTCAGCTTGCTTTTAACCAGCTCGGCAAACGGCGCCTGAACGATACGGCGTTTATTATGACGCGCTTTATGCCACGGGTCAGGGAAAAAGAGCTGAACCATGGTTAAAGAATTGTCAGGAATCATTTTGTGCAGCACTTCCACCGCGTCGTGACACATCACGCGCAGGTTCTCAACGCCCTCTTCATGGGCCGTTGCCAGACATGCGCCCACGCCCGGGGAGTGGACTTCGATACCGAGGAAGTTCTGCTCCGGGCGCGCTTTCGCCATGGTCACCAGCGAGGCGCCCATACCGAAGCCAATTTCCAGCGTGATCGGCGCGTCGCGACCAAACAGCTCGCTGAAATCCAGAGGCTGCTCGCTGAACTCAACGCCCATCACCGGCCAGTAGTTGTCCAGCGCGTGTTGCTGACCTTTTGTCAGGCGGCCCTGACGACGGACAAAGCTGCGAATACGGCGCAGCGGGCGACCGTTTTCATCAAATTCCGGTGAAATGACGTCGTTTTTCATAAAAGAGTTGTCTGCTTGTGAGAATGTTCGGGAAACGGGCATTATCCAAAGTTAAGGCTTCTATGCAAGCATGGGAAAGATCCGGTTTACAGCAGATTGACGCTGTGCTGCAATCTGCGTCCCTGATTATGCGAATCGATGACCATGCAAGCCTCTCAATTTTCAGCCCAGGTGCTGGACTGGTACGACAAATACGGGCGTAAAACCCTGCCCTGGCAAATTGAAAAAACGCCTTACAAAGTATGGCTCTCCGAGGTGATGTTGCAACAAACGCAGGTCGCCACGGTAATCCCTTACTTCGAGCGTTTTATGGCGCGCTTCCCGACGGTCACCGATCTGGCGAACGCCCCGCTTGACGAGGTGCTGCACCTGTGGACCGGGCTTGGCTATTACGCCCGCGCGCGCAACTTGCACAAGGCCGCACAGCAGGTCGCGACGCGCCACAACGGTAAATTCCCGGAAACTTTCGACGAGGTGGCGGACTTACCCGGCGTCGGGCGTTCGACCGCAGGCGCTATTCTCTCCCTGTCTTTAGGCAAGCATTTCCCGATCCTCGACGGCAACGTGAAGCGCGTGCTGGCACGCTGCTATGCCGTTGACGGCTGGCCGGGGAAGAAGGATGTTGAAAAACGCCTTTGGGAAATCAGTGAAGCGGTTACCCCAGCCAACGGCGTCGAGCGTTTCAACCAGGCGATGATGGATCTCGGTGCCATGGTCTGCACGCGCTCAAAACCCAAATGCGAACTCTGCCCGGTAAATAACCTCTGCGTGGCGTATGCCAACCATTCCTGGGCGCAGTATCCGGGCAAGAAACCCAAACAGACGCTGCCGGAGCGCACCGGCTATATGCTGCTGATGCAGCACGGCGATGAGGTCTTCCTCGCCCAGCGTCCGCCGAGCGGTCTGTGGGGTGGTCTATACTGCTTCCCACAGTTTGAAGATGAAGACTTGCTGCGTGAATGGCTTAAACAGCGCGGGATTGCTGCCGATAACCTGACGCAGCTGACCGCGTTTCGCCACACCTTCAGCCATTTCCATCTGGATATCGTGCCGATGTGGCTTCCCGTGTCCTCCGTCGCCTCGTGCATGGATGAAGGCACCGCTCTCTGGTATAACTTAGCGCAACCGCCATCAGTCGGACTGGCGGCTCCCGTGGAGCGCCTGTTACAGCAATTACGTGCCGGTGCAATGGTTTAGCATCGACAAGAAAAAGAGGAATGAGTATGGCCAGAACGATTTTTTGTACTTTCCTGCAGCGTGACGCTGAGGGCCAGGATTTCCAGCTTTACCCGGGCGAGCTGGGTAAACGCATCTACAACGAAATCTCCAAAGAGGCCTGGGGACAGTGGCAGAAAAAGCAGACCATGCTGATCAACGAGAAGAAACTCAGCATGATGAACCCGGAACACCGCAAGCTGCTGGAGCAGGAGATGGTGAGCTTCCTGTTCGAAGGTAAAGACGTGCACATCGAAGGCTATACGCCACCGGAAAAATAACATCGAGCGGCTGTTGCCCGGCGGCGCTTCGCTTGCACGGGCCTACGGTTTTGTAGGCCGGGTAAGCGCAGCGCCACCCGGCGAAAGCAACGACTAAGCAAACACAACACGCACTCCCGGAATGATGAAAAAACTTTTAGCGCTAGCCCTTGTTGCGCCGTTGCTTGTCTCGTGTTCGTCAAAAAAAGGCGATGATTACAACGAAGCCTGGATCAAGGACACCAACGGTTTTGACATTTTGATGGGGCAGTTTGCCCACAACATCGAGAACATATGGGGATTTAACGAAGTTCTTATTGCCGGACCTAAGGACTACGTTAAGTACACCGACGCCTATCTGACCCGTAGCCACATCAACTTTGATGAGGGGACGATCACGATTGAGACCATTGCCGGCACAGACCCTGCCGCTCGGCTCCGTCAGGCAATCATCAAAACCCTGCTGATGGGTGACGATCCGGGCTCAATCGATCTCTACTCCGATGCCGACGACATCACGATATCCAAAGAGCCGTTCCTGTACGGTCAGGTCGTCGATCAGACCGGCCAGCCGATCCGCTGGGAAGGTCGCGCCACGAAATTTGCCGACTACCTGCTGCAAACGCGCCTGAAGAGCCGCTCTAACGGTCTGAAGATCATCTATAGCGTCACCATCAACCTTGTCCCGAACCACCTCGACAAGCGTGCGCATAAGTATCTGGGCATGGTGCGTCAGGCCTCGCGTAAGTACGGCGTGGATGAGTCGCTGATCCTGGCGATTATGCAGACCGAATCCTCGTTTAACCCGTATGCGGTAAGCCGTTCCGACGCCCTGGGGCTGATGCAGGTGGTGCAGCACAGCGCCGGTAAAGACGTGTTCCGCGCGCAGGGCAAATCCGGCACGCCGAGCCGCAGCTATCTGTTCGACCCGCAGAGCAACATTGATACCGGCACGGCCTATCTGGCGATGCTGAACAATGTCTACCTCGGCGGCATCGACAACCCGACGTCGCGTCGCTATGCGGTGATCACCGCCTATAACGGCGGCGCGGGCAGCGTGCTGCGCGTCTTCTCAAATGACAAAGTGCAGGCCGCAAACATCATCAACAGCATGGCGCCGGGGGATGTCTACGCCACCCTGACCACCCGCCACCCGTCCGCGGAATCCCGTCGTTATCTGTATAAGGTGAATACGGCGCAGAAGAACTACCGTCGCCGGTGATCCGCACACCTTCTCCTGCAAGGAGAAGGTGTTCTGCTTCCCCCCACCCATACGAAAATGTTATTTGCATCACAATCCAAACTGCAAATTAATGTGGATTGCATTTTTTTGCGGGAGGTAACAAAACATATCGTTGCCAACTGATAGAATTGCATCAAATAACAACCCTGAATGTTTCTATAACAACATATCTCCCGCTCACTTGTGAGGAAAGTAACATGAACCTTAAGCTGCAGCTTAAAATATTGTCGTTTCTGCAGTTCTGCCTGTGGGGTAGCTGGCTGACTACACTCGGCTCCTATATGTTTGTGACGCTCAAGTTCGATGGTGCGTCAATCGGTGCCGTCTACAGCTCGCTCGGTATTGCGGCTGTCTTCATGCCAACGCTGCTGGGGATCGTGGCGGATAAATGGTTAAGCGCCAAATGGCTGTACATGCTTTGCCACCTGGTGGGCGCGGGGACGCTGTTTATGGCAGCCCAGGTGACCACGCCGGGGGCGATGTTCATGGTGATTCTGCTCAACTCGCTGGCCTATATGCCAACGCTTGGGCTGATCAACACCATCTCCTACTACCGCCTGAAGTCCGCGGATATGGATATCGTGACCGATTTCCCGCCAATCCGTATCTGGGGCACCATCGGCTTTATCATGGCGATGTGGGGCGTGAGCTTCGCGGGCTTCGAACTGAGCCATATGCAGCTCTATATCGGTGCGGCGCTCTCCGTATTGCTGGCGATCTTCACCCTGACGCTGCCAACCATTCCGGTGTCTAACCAGCAGAAAAACCAGAGCTGGAGCACCATGCTCGGCCTGGATGCCTTCGCGCTGTTCAAAAACAAACGCATGGCGATCTTTTTCATCTTCTCCATGCTGCTGGGCGCGGAGCTGCAGATCACCAACATGTTCGGCAACACCTTCCTGCACAGCTTCGATAACAACCCGCTGTTCTCCGGCAGCTTTATCGTTGAGCATGCGTCGGTGATGATGTCCATCTCTCAGATCTCTGAGACGCTGTTCATCCTGACCATCCCGTTCTTCCTGAGCCGCTACGGCATCAAGAACGTCATGCTGATCAGTATCGCGGCGTGGATGCTGCGCTTCGGTCTGTTCGCCTACGGCGACCCAAGCCCGTTCGGCACCGTGCTGCTGGTGCTGTCGATGATTGTTTACGGCTGCGCCTTCGACTTCTTCAACATCTCCGGCTCGGTGTTTGTGGAAAAAGAGGTTAAACCTGAAATCCGCGCCAGCGCGCAGGGTATGTTCCTGATGATGACCAACGGCTTCGGCTGTATTCTGGGCGGCGTGGTGAGCGGTAAAGTGGTTGAGATGTACACCACCAACGGCATCACCAACTGGCAGCCGGTGTGGCTGATCTTCGCGGCGTACTCGCTGGTGCTGTTCTTCGCGTTCATCGCACTGTTCAAGTACAAGCACGTGCGTGAGCCGCACGGTGCGCAGCCGATCGCGCATTGATTGTTGTGCCCGGTGGCGCTGCGCTTACCGGGCCTACAAAACCAGACCGTAGGCCGGGTAAGGCGAAGCCGCCACCCGGCTATTTTATTGCAGAAAGCATCCCCCCCACCGACAATAAATCCGCGCTGCCGCCCGGGCTCAGGTTCCGTTCAATCAGTGCGTTATCCATTCTGATCAACGCCTCGCGGTCCCAGCCGTTATCCAGCAGTTCCCGCGCGTAGCCCTGAACGTAGCGCAGCCCTTCCATGCCGCCGCGCGACACGAGATTACTGTCCTGATTGACGGCCATCAGGCGCAACAGCAGGCCGTGAAGCGACTGTCCGTTCCACGAATCCAAAGCCTTACGCACCGTCGCAAAGCCGCTCTCCGCCTCACCGCGCGCGCCGGTTAAGCCGTACTGCTTAAACTGCCGCTCGCCCGCCGTCGCCTGTCCGCTGCGTGCGGCCAGCTCCCGCGACACCAGCCCGCGGCATATGTTACTCACCTCACAGCAGAGGCTCTCTGCGGAGACATTTTTCACTCGCCCGGCGGCGAAGCACAGTAAACCCAGGGCAAAAATCCCGCCCTTGTGGGTGTTCACTCCGTTCGTCGCGGCATACATCGCCTGCTCGCAGGCCAGCCCCATCGGGCGGAGAAGGCGTAGCTGTTCCCCAGCCGGTTTATCCGCATGCGCGCTGCCCAGCTCGGCAAAGCGCGAAAACCACGGCGTAATCGCCGCAATGCTGCGGACAAACAGCGCGTGGTCCATATCGCGATGGGAACCGTTGTTGAGCCTGTCCACCAGCCCCGGCTTGGGCGTCAGCTCCAGCTCCTGCCACAGCGCCGCTTCGGCAAGCGCGGGCACGTCAGCCGGGCGCGGTTTAGTCGCGAGCAAACCAGTCATCGATCGTCTTCTCCACGCGGGAAACCACCTGCTCAACGGGATGATTGCGCGAGCGGGAGCAAGCGTGCGCGGGCTCGTCGCAGATCAGGCAGCGTCTGAGATTGCTCCCCAGCGACTGTCGCCCGACGTGGCCGTGCTGCGGGCAGATCACATCCAGATCCCACAGCCTGCCGAGCGGGTGCGTCTGCTCCAGCTCCGCGCAGTGCGCTTTGATTTCCACCGCAGGATGGGCCACGCACCACAGGGCTTCCGGCCCGGTCGGGAGCCACAGCACCTGACGGTCCAGCACCTGCCAGCGGTTTTCCCACAGCAGCTGGTCGCACATCTGCAGCGCCACGCCCATGGTATTGCGGTAGCGCAGGCTGTCCTTGATTTCCCCCGGCGTGACCAGCGTGAGGGAGATCACCGGTTCTTGATAGTGCTCAAGCATGTCAGCCTGGCGCGCTGCGCGGCGCTCTTTCGCCGCCAGCAGTTCGTCAAGGCTGACACCCGCCCGCACGGGTGTCGCTAAAGTCATACGTCCTCCTTCACCTGTCGCACGGTGTCGATCACGCTGCCGTCGCGGTAGCGGATCACCCCGACGATTTTGTCGGTGAACTCAATCGGTTTCGGGACGCCGGTCAGGGAGATCGCTCGCTCGTACAGCGCGTTGATATCCACAACCTTCAGCCCGGCTTCCATGAGTCGTTCGCGGATCTCCGGGCGCGCCGGGTTGACCGCGATGCCGTGATCGGTGACCAGCACGTCGATGCTCTCCCCCGGCGTGAGGCGCGTGGTGACCCCCTTCACGACAGTCGGAATGCGGCTGCGCAGCAGAGGGGCAACGACGATGGTCAGGTTCGCCGCGGCGGCCACGTCGCAGTGCCCGCCGGACGCGCCGCGCATCACGCCGTCGGATCCGGTGATGACGTTGACGTTGAACTCGACGTCGATCTCCAGGGCGCTGAGGATCACCACGTCGAGCTGGTCGCAGCTTGCCGCCTTGCTGCCGGGGTTGGCGTAGACGTTGGTGGAGATCTCCACGTGGTTCGGGTTACGCGCCAGCGAGGCCGCCGCCTGACCGTCAAAGCACTGGGTATCGAGCAGCTTTTCGATGAGCCCCTTCTCGTGCAGATCCACCAGGCTGCCGGTGATGCCGCCGAGCGCAAAGCGCGCCTTCACGCCGCTGCGCTCCATCTTCTCTTCCATAAAGCGGGTGCAGGCCGTGGCCGCCGCGCCGGAGCCGGTCTGCATCGAGAAGCCCGGTTTGAAGTAGCCGGAATGCTCGATCACGTCCGCCGCATAGCGGGCAATCATCAGCTCGCGCGGGTTGCTGGTGACGCGCGCCGCGCCGACGCTGATTTTCGCCGGGTCGCCCACGCTCTCCACCTGCACGATGTAGTCCACCTGGTCCTGCACCAGGCTGGCGGGCATATTGGGGAACGGCACCAGGGCTTCGGTCAGCAGCACTACCTTGCGGGCAAAGTGGGCGTCCACCATGGCGTAGCCCAGCGAGCCGCAGCACGATTTTCCGTGCGTCCCGTTGGCGTTGCCAAACTCATCGCTGCACGGCACGCCGAGAAACGCCACGTCGATATTCAGCTCGCCGTCCTGGAGCAGCTTCACGCGCCCGCCGTGGGAGTGAATTTGCACCGGCTCGTCCATCAGCCCGTGGGAGATGGCGTCTGCCAGCCTGCCGCGCATGCCGGAGGTGTAAATCCGGGTGATGACGCCGCTTTCGATATGCTCGATCAGGGCGTCGTTACAGGTCATCAGCGAGCTGGAGGCCAGCGTCAGGTTTTTGAAGCCCATCCGCGCCAGCAGCGCCACGACGGTGTTAATCACCCGGTCGCCTTCGCGAAACGCATGGTGGAAGGAGATGGTCATCCCGTCCTGCAGGCCGCAGCGTTTAACCGCCTCTTCAATGGAGGCACACAGCTTGCGGCTGTGCTTCGCATCGCTGTCCGCCAGCCACGGCGTGGCGCTGTGGGCGGTATCAAAGGGTTTTAAGTCCCGCAGATGGGGAAAATTCACGTGAAGAAGTTCTGTCTGATTCATCATCTCATCCTTACCGACGCACGCCGGAGGCCACCGCGCGCTCCAGCACCACCTGCGCGTGGTTAATAATCGGTGCATCCACCATTTTGCCGTTGAGCGACACCACGCCCAGGCCGTTACGCTCGCCCTCTTCTGCCGCCTCAATCACCCTTCTGGCGTGATCCACCTCTTCCTGCGTCGGGGCGTAGGCGTTGTGCAGCAGGTCAATCTGGCGCGGGTTAATCAGTGATTTGCCGTTGAAGCCCATCTTGCGGATCAGATCGACCTCGCGCAGGAACCCGGCCTCGTCGTTAACGTCTGACCACACCACGTCGAAGGCGTCGATACCCGCCGCGCGGGCGGCGTGCAGCACGGCGCAGCGGGCGTAGAACAGCTCGGTGCCGTCGCCGCGCTCGGTCTGCATATCCATCACGTAGTCAAAGGCGGCCAGCGCAATGCCGATGAGGCGCGGAGAGCTGCGGGCAATCGCCACGGCGTTGATGACGCCAATGGCCGACTCAATCGCCGCCATTACGCGGGTGGAGCCGACCTCGCGGCCGCATGCCTGCTCGATACGCTCGAGGTGGCCTTCCAGCTCGTAAATATCGTCCGGGGTGTCGGTTTTCGGCAGGCGTATCACGTCCACGCCGGCCCGCACGGCGGCTTCCAGATCCAGCAGACCAAACGGCGTGCTCAGCGGGTTAATGCGCACCACGGTTTCGATATCCTGATACATCGGGTGCTGCAGCGCGTGGAACACCAGCATGCGCGCCGTATCCTTCTCGCGCAGGGCAACGGCGTCCTCAAGGTCAAACATGATAGAGTCGGGACGGTAGATAAAGGCGGTAGAGAGCATGGCGGCGTTAGCGCCTGGCAGGAACAGCATGCTGCGGCGGAGTTTGCTCATTTCAGCGCCCCCCAGTTGATGGCCTGGTCATCGGCGGCACGCAGCAGCGCGCTTTGCAGGCGGGCGCGGATCACACAGTCCAGCGCCCCTTTGTCTTCAATAATGATTAATCCCTGGTGCACGTTCATGGCGCGCAATGTGTCGTTGACCACCTGGCGAATCTGCTCGCCAAACTGCTTAATCACTTCGCTGTGGATGACGATCTCCAGCTCGCCGTGAGCGGGAGCAATTTTCACCATCAGGTCGCTGGACTCCTGCGTTCCGGCCAGCGCCTCCCTTACAATTTTCATGATAAATTCCTGGTAGTTAAGCGACTTCGGCACTCGCACGGTAATGCGTTTCGAGGTGCGCGAAGGTGGAGTCCGGGACAATCTCCCGGATCCGGGAAAACTGCTGTGTCTTCAGTAATCGGCGCACTTCGGACGCCGATATGGCGTTACCGGTGGCCTTGATGCGCGGCATTTCCACCACCTCAATATGCGAGGCCAGCAGGTCGTGCAGCGTCTGGTTGTACTGGCGGGTGATGTCGCAGAACGGCTCCGAGCCGATGAAGCGGTGCGTGATGCCGAGCGCCGGGGCGATGAAGTCCCGGAAGATCAGCACGTCGATCTCGCTCCACGCCTGCTGCACCTTGCCGGTCTCCTTCAGGAAGTAGGCCGGAAAGGTGGCGCGAGAGATGATGTACTGCGAGCCTTCATGCACCACCACGTTCGGCAGATGCGCCACGCCCGCGCGCACCATCTCCAGACGCGCGCTGAACGGGAAGAACGATGCGTCTTCACGCACCACGAACAGATGCAGGGCATCGCACCGCTGCGCCGCCTGCTCCACCAGATGGCGGTGGCCGAGGGTGAACGGATTGGCGTTCATCACGATGGCGCCAATCTTCTCCCCGCACTTGCGCTTCGCGCTCAGGGAACGGCAGTAGCGCGCGATCCCCTGCGGCGTGTTCTCCATCAGCACGGCGTTGTTCCCGCTCTGGGCAATCGGCCAGAAGCCGCTGCGGGCAAAGCGCTCCCGGTTGCACGGCCGGGTGCAGAGGAAGAGGTGAAAATGGCCGCGCTCCAGCGCCGCATTTTGCACCTCCGCCAGCAGCCGCGCGCTGAGGTTCTCGCCGCGAAGCTGCTCGTTGACCGCCACGCACTTGACGACGTTGGCGGCAAGCCCTGCGCAACCCACCAGCTGCGAGCCGGACCAGGCTTCGACGAACAGCGTGATGTCGTTGTCCAGGCCAAGGCCGCTGTCTGCCAGCAGGTAACGGATCTGACTTAAGCGTTCCGGATGTTTCGCCACCAGCGTGTGGCGAAAATCGATGGGTTGCGAGTGCATGCTGCCGCCTTACTTAATGTGCTGCCGCGAGCCCGACGGCTGGCGCTTCCACGATCACGTTGCTGAGATGACCGATATGCTCGATCTCCACCTCAATGCGATCCCCCTCTTTCATAAACAGCGGCGGATTGCGCTTTTTACCCACCCCACCTGGGGATCCGGTGATGATCACATCGCCAGGACTTAAGCGGGTGAAGGTGCTGATGTATTCGATCAGCTCCGCCACCTTGTGGATCATGCTGCTGGTGTTGTCTTCCTGCACCATGCGGCCGTTCAGCCAGGTGCGGATTGCCAGTTGGTGCGGATCCGGGATCTCGTCCGCCGTCGCCATCCACGGGCCAAACGCGCCGGTTTTGCGCCAGTTTTTACCGGCGGTAAACCAGGTGTGCTGCCAGTCGCGGGCGGAGCCGTCCATGTAGCAGCTGTAGCCCGCCACGTGGCGCAGGGCGTCGTCGCGGCTGATGTTCTCCCCGCCTTTACCGATGATCACCGCCAGCTCGCCTTCGTAGTCGAATTCGCTGGAGTGGCGCGGCTTCAGCACCGGCTCGTTGTGGCCGGTCTGTGAGTCGGGGAAGCGAACAAACAGCGTCGGGGCCGGGTTGTGCTGGTCAAACTCCTTGCGCTTGTCGGCGTAGTTCATGCCCACGCAGAGGATTTTTTCCGGCTGCTCAATCACCGGTAAGAAGGTGATGGCGCTCATCGGCACGTCCACGGCATCGTTCAGGTAGCGGGTGGCCTGCGCCAGCCCGTTGCCCTGCAGCAGCGCCTTAAGGTCGCTGTAGCGGTCGCCAAGACGGCGACCTAAATCAATCACGCCGTCGGCCTGGACGATGCCGTAGCTGCGTTTTCCCTGGTATAAAAAGCTTGCGAGTTTCATTGTTCTTTCCTGAAAACTTAAACGAGGAAGTTGCCCAGAATCAGCAGAGAGATGGAGACGTTAATCGCCCCGCCGATACGGGTAGCAATCTGGGCGAACGGCATCAGGCTCATGCGGTTGCCTGCGGTCAGGATCGCCACGTCGCCGGTACCGCCCTGGCCGCTCTGGCAGCAGGAGACGATGGCGACATCAATCGGGTGCATGCCAATCTTTTTGCCGACGAAGAACCCGGTCGCCACGAGCGCGGAGACGGTGCTGATAATCACCAGCAGGTTGGTCAGCGTGAAGGCGGCCACCAGTTCATGCCACGGGGTGATGGCCACGCCAACGGCAAAGAGAATCGGGTAGGTCACGGAGGTCTGGAAGAATTTGTACACCACCTGAGAGCCTTCCAGCAGGCGCGGAGAGGCGCCGTTGCATAGCTTCACCAGCACCGCCATAAACAGCATGCCGACCGGTGCAGGCAGGCCAATCAGCTTGTGGCCGAGCATGCCCAGCATGTAGAGCAGCACCGCCAGCAGCGCGCCGGAGGCGATGGTAGTGACGTCCGCTTTGCCGGAGAACGCGGGCTGAGAAACGGTGGCATCGGCATTGGCGCGGTTAGGCATCAGCTGGCCTTCACCGGTCAGGTGTGGATAACGCTTGCCCAGCTGGTTCAGGCAGCCGGAGATGATGATGGCGGTCAGACCGCCGAGCATGACCATCGGCAGCACGCGACCGAGCGCCACGCCCTGATCCATGTGCAGCAGGGTGGCATAGCCGATGGAAAGCGGGATTGCCCCTTCCCCGACGCCACCCGCCATGATCGGCAGGATGATAAAGAAGAAGATCTGGAATGGCTCAAGACCCAGCGCCAGGCCGACGCCCATCCCCACCAGCATGCCGACGATTTCGCCGCACAGCATCGGGAAGAAGATGCGCAGGAAGCCCTGAATCAGCACCGTGCGGTTCATGCTCATGATGCTGCCGACAATAATGCAGCAGATGTAGAGGTAGAGAATGTTGGTGGATTTGTAGAACTTGGTCGTAGACTCGACCACCACGTCCGGCAGCAGGCCGTAATAGACCAGCGCGGAAGGGATAAAGGTGGCGCAAATCGCCGCCGCACCGAGCTTGCCGACAATCGGCAGGCGTTTGCCAAACTCGCCGCAGGCAAAGCCGAAGAAGGCCAGCGTCGCCACCATCACCACGATATCGCTCGGCAGTTTTCCGCCCAGGCAATCAATCGCGATCAGTGCCCCCGCCAGAACGAACAGCGGCAGAGGAATAATCCCGATTTTCCAGGTATCCATAATATGCCACCAGCGCTCTTTGAGCGAAGGCCGCTGAATTTCAATCGGGTCGTGGGTAACAGAGAAAGAATCGTCAGTTGTGCTCATAATAAGCCCCTTGGTTATTTTGTGCGTTCAGCTTAGAGTCACAAAGGCTTACTTTATGTGAGGAATGGCATATTAAAAGCGAAGTTTTAATGGCAGCTATGGTTTTAATGGTTTCTTTTATTTAATGTGATTTACGCCTTATTTATGGCCGTGGTTTTTATGGTTTCTTTTCTGAATTGAACAAACAAATAACATTTATTCGTGCAGCCAGAGGCCACCCGTCTTTGGGATAACGCTTTTACAACGCCCGCTGTGCAAGGGATCACAAGTTTTCGGCAAAGCGGGCGTCCGCGCGAAAAAAGATGATATATTGGCGTTCTTTGTCGCTACCTTGCGTGAGAGTTATGAAAGTCTCTTTCCAGATAAAGCTGTTTATTTCGCTGGTTGCCTTTTTCTCAGTGCTTTTTGCGTTACTGGGCGGATATTATTATGCCGATGTCGGGAAACAGCTTTATCAGGAAATGAGCACGCGCGCCAAAATACAGGCTGAAGAGATTGCGCTTATTCCAACATTGCGACATGAAGTTGAACAAAAGAATATCATCGCCATCCATGATTTTATGCAGAAGATTTCTGCGCACAGTGACGCCAGCTTTATTGTGATTGGTGATAATAAGGGCCAGCATCTTTTTCACTCCGTCTTCGCCGACAGAGTGGGCACCACGCTGGTAGGCGGTGACAACGAAGCCGTATTGCAGGGTAAAAGCACCACCACCATCCGCAAAGGCGGGTTGGGTATTTCGCTGCGCAGTAAGGCCCCCATCTTCAACGCTGCCGGACAGGTGGTCGGCATTGTTTCGGTCGGCTATCTCACCAGCTACCTGGACACCATTACCGTCAGTAAAGTGGTCAATATCCTGATTGCCGCGGTGCTGCTGCTGATTGCTCTCTTTATCTTCTCCTGGTTCTTTACCCGCAGTATTAAAAAGCAGATCTTCTCCCTCGAGCCGCGCGAGATCGGCCTGCTGGTGCGCCAGCAGAAGGCGTTGATGGAGTCTATTTATGAAGGCGTAATTGCCATTGACGATCAAAGGCGGATTGAAGTCATCAACCAGGCGGCGCGCAAGCTGCTGGGGCTGAGCCAGCCGGCCCGTGAGCTTCGCGGGCAGCTGATAAGCCAGGTGATCGATCCGGTCCCGTTCTTCGACACGCAGACGATGCTGGCGAAAGATACCCATGATGAGATTTGCCGTTTTAACGATCTCACGGTGATTGCCAGCCGGGTCCACATCATGCTTGAGGGATCGCTGCAGGGCTGGGTGATCACCTTCCGCGATCGCAACGAGATCGACTCGCTAAGCGCCCAGCTCAGCCAGGTCAAACGCTACGTCGATAACCTTCGCATCATGCGTCATGAGCAGTTAAACCGGATGACCACCCTCTCTGGCCTGCTGCATATGGGCCGCTATGAAGAGGCGATTGGCTACATTCAGGCGCAGTCGGAGCATGCTCAGGAGCTGCTGGACTTTATCTCTTCGCGCTTCAGCTCCCCGACCCTGTGCGGCCTGCTGCTGGGGAAAGCCGCCCGCGCGCGGGAGAAAGGGGTCGAGCTGAGTTTCGACCCGGCCTGTCGGCTGGACAAGCCGTTCCTGCCGTTGGGGGAACAAGAGCTGATTTCGATTATTGGCAACCTGCTGGATAACGCTATCGAAGCGACGCAGCGGTCGCCGCTTCCCCACGCGCCGGTGGAGGTGCTGATAAAGCTCAGCGAACAGGAGCTGATCATTGAAGTGGCCGACCAGGGCGTTGGCATCAAGCCGGAGATCCGTGAGCGGATCTTTGAACGCGGCATCACCACCAAAACGCGCGGCGATCATGGGATTGGTCTGTATCTGATCGAAAGCTATGTCACACAGGCTGGCGGCGCGATAGAAGTTGCCGATAATATCCCGCGCGGCGCCATTTTCTCCCTGTTTATCCCGGCCACGGGAACCGCCCGGCAACTGGAAGACACCGACTATGCAACATGAACTTATCGACGTACTGATTGTTGAAGACGAGAACGAGCTGGCGCAACTGCACGCGGAGCTGATAAGCAAGCATCCGCGTCTGAGGCTGGTGGGCATTGCCTCGTCGCTGGCTGCGGCCCAGGCAGAGCTTGCAAGCAAACAGCCGCAGCTGGTGCTGCTGGATAACTATCTGCCGGACGGCAAAGGGATCTCGCTGATCAATAACCCCATGCTGGCCCGCGCCAACTGCTCGGTCATTTTTATTACTGCCGCCAGCGATATGGACACCTGCAGCCAGGCGATCCGCAACGGCGCGTTCGACTACATCCTCAAACCCGTCTCCTGGAAGCGGCTCAGCCAGTCGCTGGAGCGGTTTGTGCAGTTTGCCGAACAGCAGCGCGTCTGGAAGATTGTCGACCAGCAGAACGTCGATTCGCTGTATCAGCTTCAGGCGAAAAACTACCGCCAGGACAACGGCAGCAAGGGCATTGAGGAAAATACCCTGGCGCGGGTGCAGTCGCTGTTTAACGACAAGGCAACGCACTGCTTTACCGTGGATGAAGTGGTGAGCGAGACGGGACTGAGTAAAACCACCACCCGTCGCTATCTGGAGCACTGCGTAGAGACCGGGTTTCTCAGCGTGGAGATGCTGTACGGCAAGATTGGGCATCCAAGGAGGATGTACCGCCGCGCAGAAGCCTGAAGCTATATTGTAGGCCCGGTAAGCTTGCGCCACCGGGCAAATCGCCGGGTGGCGCTAACGCTTACCCGGCCTACGTTCGGGGGAGAGTTTACTTCAACACATATCCATACAGCCGCTTAATCCCGTCGGCATCCTTCTCGCTGTAAACGCCCTGCAGCTCCGGCGAGAAGCCCGGCAGCAGGTTGATGCCCTCCTCCAGCGCCAGGAAGTAACGCTGTACCGCCCCGCCCCAGACTTCACCCGGCACCACGCACAGCACGCCCGGCGGATAGGGCAGCGCCCCTTCGGCAGCAATCCGCCCTTCGGCATCCCGTATGCGAACCAGCTCTACATTCCCGCGAATATACGCCTGATTGGCATCCTGCGGGTTCATCAGCACCTCAGGCAGGCTCTCCTTGCGGAACATCGCCTTCTGCAAATCCTTCACGTCGAAGCTGACGTAGAGATCGTGCATCTCCTGACACAGCTGGCGAAGGGTATAATCCCGGTAGCGCACCGGGTATTTCTGGAAGATCGTCGGCAGCACGTCGGCCAGCGGGGTGTCGTCTTCAATATGCTGTTCAAACTGCCCCAGCATTGCCACCAGCTGAGCCAGCTTGTCGCTGCTTTCGGCAGGCGTCAGCAGGAACAGGATCGAGTTAAGGTCGCATTTTTCCGGCACGATGCCGTTTTCACGCAGGTAGTGCGCCAGAATCGTCGCCGGGATCCCGAAATCAGTGTACTCCCCGGTTTCGGCATCAATGCCCGGCGTGGTCAGCAGCAGCTTGCACGGGTCAACAAAGTACTGCTCGCTTGCATAGCCCTCAAATCCGTGCCATTTGGCCCCCGGCTCGAAGCTGAAGAAGCGCAGCTCGCTGGCAATGGCGGGCGTCGGATGATCCTGCCACGGCCGCCCCGCCACCACCGGTGGGATAAACGGCTTGATCATATGGCAGTTGGCGATGATGGCCTTGCGCGCCTCAATGCCCAGCTCCACACACTCGGCCCACAGCCTGCGCCCGCTTTCCCCTTCGTGGATTTTCGCATTGACATCCAGCGCCGCGAACAGCGGGTAAAACGGGCTGGTGGAGGCATGCAGCATAAAGGCGTTGTTCAGCCGCTTGTGCGGGCAGAAACGCACCTGACCGCGGATGTGGTTATCCTTTTTATGGATCTGCGAGGTTTGCGAGAGCCCGGCCTGCTGTTTGTGCACCGACTGGGTCACGAAAATGCCCGGATCGTTCTCGTTCAGTTCCAGCAACAGCGGGGACGTTTCCGCCATCATCGGAATAAACTGCTCGTAGCCTACCCAGGCGGAGTCAAAGAGAATGTAGTCGCACAGATGGCCGATCTTGTCGATCACCTGACGGGCGTTGTAGATCGTCCCGTCATAGGTGCCAAGCTGAATGATCGCCAGGCGGAAGGGACGCGGCTCGTCGGCTTTCTCCGGCGCCGCCTCGCGGATCAGGTCCCGCAGATACGCGTCGTCAAAGCAATGCTCGTCAATCCCGCCAATAAAGCCAAACGGGTTACGTGCGGCCTCAAGGTAAACCGGCGTGGCGCCCGCCTGGATCAGCGCCCCGTGGTGGTTAGATTTATGGTTGTTGCGGTCGAACAGCACCAGATCGCCACGGGTGAGCAGCGCGTTGGTCACTACCTTGTTGGCCGCCGACGTGCCGTTCAGCACGAAGTAGGTTTTATCCGCGTTGAAGACTTTAGCCGCAAACTTTTGCGCATGCTTGGCAGACCCTTCGTGGATCAGCAGATCGCCCAGCTTCACGTCGGCATTGCACATGTCGGCGCGGAACACGTTCTCACCGAAGAAATCATAGAACTGCCGCCCTGCCGGATGCTTTTTGAAAAACGCGCCGTGCTGGTGGCCCGGACAGGCGAAAGTGCTGTTGCCCATCTCCACATACTGACTCAGGGTGTCGAAAAACGGCGGCAGCAGGTTCTCTTCGTAACGGCTGGCAGCAGTCTCCAGTTCCAGAAACTCCTGAGCTTTACCCGAGATGACCGCGGTGGCGCCGTCGGGCACCTCCGTCGGCTCCTGAGAGAAAATAAACACCGGTAAATGAAAGCCCGTGCGTTTCAGCAAGGCAAGGATGCCGCTGCGACTCTCTGTCGTCGTCATGACGACGGCTGCCACATCGGTGAAATCCGTGCTGTCCAGCGTCACCTTTTCGCGGTGCGTAGACACCGTTGAGAGCAGCTCGCGGCTGACGGCGATTTTCATGGTTTTCATAAGCGCAATTACCCTCACCGAACGGTGAGACAGGGAGGAGAAAATTCGCGCAATAATGTCACCTTTTATTTTGAGGTGCAAGAAGGAATCAGTATGCACTTATATCACCCAAAGCTAAGGCCCTCGCAGCGCTGACGTGCCATAATAATGCAATATCAATGATTAAATAACAGGAGTTAAGCGTGGTTATCGGGCCATTTATCAACGCAGGAGCCGTATTGCTGGGCGGCGTACTCGGCGCAGTGCTGAGCCAGCGGCTGCCGGAGCGTATCCGCTCATCCATGCCCTCGATATTCGGTCTGGCCTCGTTAGGGATCGGTATTCTGCTAGTGGTCAAATGCGCCAACCTGCCGGTGATGGTGTTGGCCACCCTGCTCGGCGCGCTGATTGGCGAGTTTTGCTATCTGGAAAAAGGCATCAATAATGCGGTAGGCAAAGCCAAAAACCTGATAGCCCGACCGGGCAAGGCGAAGCACGGCACGCACGAGACGTTTATTCAGAACTACGTCGCCATCATTATTCTGTTTTGCGCCAGCGGCACCGGGATTTTCGGTTCGATGCAGGAAGGGATGACGGGCGACCCGAGCATTTTGATTGCAAAAGCGTTTCTGGATTTCTTCACCGCCACTATTTTTGCCACCACGCTCGGCATTGCCGTCGCGGCGATTTGCGTGCCGATGCTGCTTATCCAGCTGGCACTGGCTACCTGCGCCACGTTAATTCTCCCGCTCACTACGCCGGCGATGATGGCAGACTTTACCGCCGTCGGCGGCCTGCTGCTGCTGGCAACAGGGCTGCGCATCTGTGGGATCAAGATGTTTGCCGTGGTGAACATGCTGCCCGCGCTGCTGCTCGCCATGCCGCTCTCCGCGCTCTGGACGCACTTTTTCGCTTAAGGATGCGGCGAAATGGTGAGAGATTGCGCAGTCCGTAACGAAAACAACATTTTTCGTTGACGACACCGGGCAGATCGGGTTTAATGCGCCCCGTTGCCCGGATAGCTCAGTCGGTAGAGCAGGGGATTGAAAATCCCCGTGTCCTTGGTTCGATTCCGAGTCCGGGCACCACTATTTAGAAAACCCGCCCTCGTGGCGGGTTTTTGCTTTTGAATTCCTGACAACTTTAGGGATCGTTCCCACCTGCGCCCAGCAGTTTGTTTTTGAAGATAAACAAACACGCCTCGTTGAAGTTCTCCGCCCCCAGCCGTTCCGAGAGCGCCATTCGTTTGCGATAGAGACTTTTCACCGACGTATTCAGCTCGCCTGCAATCTCCTCCATTGACATCCCTGCTCTCAGCAACCGCAACATGATCGTTTCATGCGTGCTCAGCCGTAAATTCAGCAGCCACTTCGTGGTCAGGCGACGGCCCTTCATATTGAGCACCAGGTTAAACAGCGAGGCCATGTCCGGCGCCGTCAGCGACGTATTCATTAACAGCTTCATACTGAGCAGATTCTCCTCGCGATGGCGCATATCAAGCATAACGCAGCAAATCGTTTTTTTCGTTCTGGCCGGATGGCGTATCAGGTAATCATATAAACGGAGCGGCGCACGACTATCAATCAATACAGAATATTCATCTGCACCGTTATCAAATATGTTTCTGTCAATCGAATCGAGCAGGATAATATCCGGAAAAAATATCCGCATCCCCCTGACAAGGTAGCGATCCTGAGTCACTAACACTATTGAAGTTGCCACTAACCATCCCTTTTAGATTAAAGCAAGAACGATCCTGCGAAAAGAAGACCGCCTTCGTTTTATAGCGCTGTTATATTAACGATAGATGTATTCTGGCTTTAGACATCCCTCAATACACACATTGATGAGTAAGACTTCCTGTAGACTATCATTCAATGTCTGTCTTTAATTATAAATAAAAAACAATCGCAGAAAAGTCACTTCTCTAAACATTAAGAATTTTTGTCATGAAACTTCCCAAACATGCACCAGAAAGTACTTTAATTGAGGCTAGCAAGCGTCATTAAAAATATATACAAAACTGTCACAATAAAAATAAAATCATTATATTTCAACGAATTACAATTAATCACTCAATTCAAAATAAACACAAAAATCTGCTCATTACAGAATTATCTCAAAACGACACAGCCGCTTTTCAGCATATTTATCGGGCAACATATCGGGTGTACATTACCTCCCATCCAGTCCACTAAGATGAGGCGCCATAATTACCTTTAAGTAAGTACCCCTTAACGTTACTGCATTCAGATTTAATGTTCTCATTTATGGCCTTTAACGCAGAGTTAAAAGGCAGCCGTGTTATGCAATGGATTCATGATAAACAAATGGCAAATAGATATGGAAAGATCGCTTCGCTTCAGTACATTATTCTTTTATCGCACCCCAACATTATTGTCTCTGTTATTACTCTTTCCTGTTCTGGTTCAGGCGACGGAATCCGTTTATGAGCAACAGATTCAACAGGCGCGTAACGGTAATTACACGTCGTTTCTCGATTATCTTCAGCGTTATCAGCAGCAGCATGCCCTGACGCCTGAGCACGTTGCGGACTGGTTACAGGTGGCTGCCTGGGCAGGTCATGATGACGAGGTTATTCAGGTCTGGCAGCGCTACAGCATTTATATGCCGCTGCCCGCCCGCGGCGTTGCGGCTGTCGCACAGGCCAGGAGAAATCAGAAAGCGTGGGAGCCCGCTCTGGCGCTCTGGAAAGAAGCGCGCAGCCTTGCGCCGGATAACGACGATTATCGTATCGGCTATATCAAAACCCTGGCCGATGCCCGTAAAGATACGCTTGCCCTTCAGGAGGCCCGACGGCTGGTGGCGGAGGCCCCCTCGCAGGCGCATCTTCAGACGCTGGCATACGTCTGGCTACGCCAGGGAAAAAGCTGGGATCGGCTTTTAGCCGACACGCGCGCGCTGTATATCGCGCCAGAAAATCACGCGCTTCTCCGCGAGCGGGTCGACGCACTAACGGATAACCGGGTCAATACCCCCGCGCTCCTGCTTTCACAAAAGGTGGCGCTAGCCCCCGCGGAGCGTCGTCGTCTTGAGCTGAATGCCGCCGCCGAAAGCGTTCGCCTTGCAGACGTGCCGGGCAGAACAGAAAAGGAGCGCCTGCAGCTTGCGCAATCCGCGCTGAATCGTTACGACGCGCTGCTGTCTCGCTGGCAGAGCGAGCCGCAGGCCGCGGAAGACGTCGTGCTTGCGCGTATCGACCGGCTCGGCGCGCTGTATGCCCATGCCGATTACCCGCGGGTCATAAGCGAATATCAGGATCTGACGGCAGCCCGGCATCCGGTGCCGGGCTGGGCAATCGGCTGGGTGATCTCCGCATATCTGCAGGAGAAAAACGCTGCCGCCGCCTTCGCGCTTCTGCAACGCTATCCGCAATACGCATCTGACCCGCAGGACGAAGAGCACGCGCTTTTCTACGCCTGGCTGGATACGGGAGAGTATCCGTCCGCCCGCCGGTATGCAGAGCGCCACACCCGCAACGTTCCCTGGACCCGTTACGATTTCGGTTCCCCTACCCCTCAACCGAACGATCGGTGGCTTACCGGTCAGTCGCTCCGTTTTAACTATTTGCTGGCGACGAATGCCCTGCCGGAAGCCGAAAAGCTGGCGCGACGTCTGGCAGCAACCGCGCCGGGCAATCAGGGATTGCAGATTGACTACGCCACCCTGCTGCAGGCGCGAGGCCTGCCGCGCGCGGCGGAGCAAACGCTGAAAATGGCGGAGGCGCTGGAGCCCTCGAATCTGGAGCTTGAGCAGCAGCAGGCTTACGTCGCCATGGATCTGCAGGAGTGGCGGCAGATGGATTTACTGGCCGACGACGTCATTGCCCGCGCGCCGCGCGATCGCAGCGCAAGGCGTCTGGACAGGCTCCGCACCGTCCACCATATGTCCGAGCTGCGCCTCAACGCGAGCAAGGGTTTGCATTCCGATAACCCTGTCAGTGGGACGCACGACCTCAACTGGGACGCCACGCTCTATGGCCCGCCCATAGCGGATAACTGGCGGCTGTTTGCCGGCACCCGCTATGCAGAGGGCAATTTCGATGAAGGCAAAGGCTCCAGCCGTCACCTGTTGGGCGGCATCGAATGGCGGCCACGCGATCTCCAGCTCGAAGCCGAGCTCTCAAGCAACCGCTATCACGGGGCGAACAAGCCGGGCGCTCGCCTCTCAACGACGTACAGCCTCACCGATAGCTGGCAGGTCAGCGGCAGCCTTGAGCGCCTGTCGCGCACCACGCCCCTACGAGCGTTACGCAACGGGATCAGCGCCAACCGGGGGGAAGGCGGCATGCGCTGGTATCAAAACGAGCGCCGTGAGTATCAGTTCAGCGCCGCCCTCAGCCGCTTCTCGGATCATAACCGCCGACAGGAATACACCCTCACGGGCAAGGAGCGTCTCTGGCAGACCCCGTCCCTGACGCTGGATCTCGAACCGGGGATCGCCGCCAGCAAAAACAGCCTGCGGGACACCCTCTATTACAACCCGGCACGGGATCTTTCCGTGACGGCCGCCCTGGCCGTAGACCATGAGATGTATCGCCATTACGACACCCTCTGGAGCCAGCAGTTCGTTGCGGGAGGCGGCCGCTACTGGCAGAAAAATCAGTCCGCTGGCGCCATCGCTCTGCTGGGTTACGGACAACGCGTTCAGTGGAACAACGTCATGGACGCCGGCGTGATGCTGAACTGGGACAAGCGCCCTTACGACGGCAAACGCGAGAGCAACCTCTCCGTCACGTTTGATGCGACTTTACGCTTTTAAGGATGATGATAATGAACACACGTTTTTCCGCGAGCCTGATACTCATCGGCTGGCTCTGCCTCAGCGCGAGCGTCTGCGCGCAGGCACTCTCGTTTATTGCGCCCAGCGCGCGGCCACAGCTGGAGGCGAGCAAACCCTGGCCGCAGAACCAGTTTCTGGTGCTGGCCTACCACGACGTCGAAGACGATGCCGCCGATCAGCGCTACCTCTCCGTGCGCACCAGCGCGCTAAACGAGCAGATCGGCTGGCTGCTGCACAACGGTTATCACGTCATCAGCGTGCAGGACATTCTGGATGCCCATGACGGAAAAAAAACGCTGCCGCCCAAAGCCGTTCTGCTCAGCTTTGACGACGGCTACAGCAGCTTTTACACCCGCGTCTGGCCACTGCTTCAGGCGTGGAACGTCCCTGCGCTCTGGGCGCCGGTGGGCAGCTGGGTGGATACGCCGGAAAATCAAAAAGTTAACTTCGGCGGTCTGATGACGCCCCGCGATCGCTTCGCGACGTGGGATATGGTGCGCGAGCTCAGCCGGTCTCCGCTGATTGAGATCGGGTCGCACACCTGGGCCTCGCATTACGGCATTGTTGCCAACCCGCAGGGCAGCCGCGAACCCGCCATCGCCAACCGCTTTTACGATAAAGCGACGGGCCGCTATGAAACCGATCGGCAGTTCAGCCAGCGGATCGGCGATGACGTTCGCAAAGTGACTGAAAAAATCACGCAGGTGACGGGCAAGGCGCCGCGCGCCTGGGTCTGGCCCTATGGAGCCGCCAACGGCACGTCGCTCGCCATCGCCAGACAGCAGGGTTATCAGCTGGCCTTTACCCTTGAGGACGGGCTGGGGAACGTGCAGGAGCTGGGGAACATCCCCCGTCTGCTGATCGCCGGCAATCCCTCGCTCAAGGCGTTTGCCAGTACGGTCAGCCAGGTTCAGGAGCGCGAACCCGTGCGCGTCATGCACGTCGATCTCGACTACGTTTACGATCCCGATCCGGCCCAGCAGACGCAAAATATCAACAGGCTGATCCAGCGGGTCTACGACATGAAAATCAGCCATGTTTTCCTGCAGGCGTTTGCCGACCCGCAGGGCGACGGCAGGATCAGGGCGCTCTATTTCCCCAACCGCCAGCTGCCGGTCCGGGCCGATCTTTTTAATTTTGTCTCCTGGCAGCTGCAAACCCGGGCGAGCGTGAAAGTCTTCGCGTGGATGCCGGTGCTCTCGTTCGATCTCGATCCTGCCCTGCCGCGCGTGCAGCGTCGGGACCGCTCGTCAGGCCAGCGACGCGAAGCCACCGATCCCTATATTCGGCTCTCCCCGTGGGACCCGCAGGTGCGCCAGCAGGTGACGGATCTCTATGAAGATCTGGCCCGCTATGCCAGCTTCAACGGGATCTTGTTCCATGACGATGCGGTGCTGACCGACGTGGACGATGGCCCTCAGAGCACAACACGTCAGAAAAGCCAGACGCTTATCGGGTTTACCCACGCCCTGAGCCTCGCGGTGAAGCATATCCGTGGCCCGCAGATAAAAACCGCGCGCAACATGTTCGCCTTGCCCATTCTGCAGCCCGAAAGCGAAGCGTGGTTCGCGCAGAATCTTGATGACTTTCTGGCGGAGTATGACTGGACGGTGCCGATGGCTATGCCGCTGATGGAGTCCGTCCCGGCAGACGAGAGCGATGCCTGGCTGACGCGTCTGGTTAACGCGGTCGCCGCGCGCCCCGGCGCGCTCGATAAAACCATTTTCGAGCTGCAGGCCCGGGACTGGGAGCGGAAACCGCAGCGCGCCGTTTCCGACAGCCAGCTGGCACAGTGGATGCGCGTGCTCCAGCTGAACGGCGTCAAAAACTACGGCTACTACCCCGACGATTTCATCAACAACCAACCTGATATCTCACGCATCAGGCCTGTATTTTCTTCGTACTGGTACCCTGACAATGACTGATCGCATTATCGCCTTTTCTATTTTATGTCTGGTATTCGGGTTGCCGTTAGGCGTGGCCGCCCTCTTTACCGGCGAGCTGATTCTGGATTTTGTGTTCTTCTGGCCGCTGTTCATGTCGGTGCTCTGGATAACCGGCGGCCTCTATTTCTGGTTTCAGCTTGAACGCCACTGGTCGTGGGATAAAGAGACGCCCGCCCCGACGCTCGCCGGTGAGCCGCTCATCTCCATTCTTATCCCCTGCTTCAACGAGGGACGAAATGCCCGGGAGACCATCAGCGCCGCGCTGGATCAGCGGTATGAAAATATCGAAGTTATCGCCATCAACGACGGCTCGTCTGACAACACCGCGCAGGTGCTGCAGGCGCTGGCGCAGGAGCAGCCGCGCCTGCGGGTGATTAATCTTGCGGAAAACCAGGGGAAAGCGCTGGCGCTCAAAGCCGGTGCAGCGGCGGCCCGGGGCGATCTGCTGGTCTGCATTGACGGCGACGCCCTGCTCGACCGCGATACGGCAGCGTATCTGGTAGCCCCGCTGATTCAGTATCCCCACGTCGGGGCGGTCAC
Source organism: Enterobacter sp. fkY84-1 (assembly GCF_052974705.1). Classification (NCBI taxonomy): domain Bacteria; kingdom Pseudomonadati; phylum Pseudomonadota; class Gammaproteobacteria; order Enterobacterales; family Enterobacteriaceae; genus Enterobacter; species Enterobacter sp. fkY84-1. The sequence goes on from NZ_CP169393.1 coordinate 3,964,204, forward strand.
CGGGAATCCGCGTATCCGCACGCGCTCCACGCTGATTGGCCGCATTCAGGTGGGCGAGTTCTCATCGATTATCGGGCTCATCAAGCGGACGCAGCGGATCTATGGCCGGGTCTTTACCGTCTCCGGCGTCATCGCCGCCTTTCGCCGACAGGCGCTGGCGGACGTCGGGTACTGGAGCCCGGACATGATCACCGAAGACATCGACATCAGCTGGAAGCTGCAGCTGCGCCACTGGGATATCTTTTTCGAGCCGCGGGCGCTGTGCTGGATCCTGATGCCGGAGACGCTGAAGGGCCTGTGGAAACAGCGTCTGCGCTGGGCCCAGGGCGGTGCGGAGGTGTTTCTGGTCAACCTTCGCAGGATTGTGCGCTGGGAGCATCACCGCATGTGGCCCCTGTTTCTTGAGTATGCCCTGTCAACGCTGTGGGCCTTCGCCTACGCCATGACGGTGCTGTTATTTATCCTCAGCCATATCACGCCGATTCCCGCCAGGCTGACCGTGGAGAGCCTCTTTCCACCGGAGTTTACCGGGCTGCTGCTGGGCGTGATGTGCCTGCTGCAGTTCCTGGTCAGCCTGTTCATCGAGCGGCGCTATGAACGGAAGGTGGCCAGCTCGCTTTTCTGGGTGATCTGGTTCCCGATGGTGTACTGGATGATCGGCCTGTTCACCACCCTCGTCGCGTTTCCAAAAGTCATGCTTAAACGCCAGCGCGCCCGCGCGCGCTGGATCAGTCCGGACCGGGGAAAAGGACGCATTTAATGAACGAAAATACCTTAATTCTGACCGAACATCGGCTGTTGCCACGTCTTTTCGATGCCGCGTTAACGCTGGTGGCGTGGGGAGGCTTTCTGTTTTTCCTGTATGCCCGGCTCTGGATGCAGCTCACCGAGGAGAGCGACCACCGCTGGAGCGTGATTATTGCGTCCTTTAATACGGTGTTGCTCTACCTGCTGTTCGCCGCGCTCAACGGCTGGCTGCTGATTTTGTGGTATCAGTACAATCGCCGTCGGGCCCACGCGAGGCGGCGTCAGCCGGGCTATTTTCACCAGGAGGAGCTGGCCCGCAGCTTTAATGTCTCACCGCAGATCATCTCTGAGATGAGCCAGTACAACCTGCTGACGGTCTATCATGACCAGATTGGCCGCATCATCGATCTGAAGATCAACGGGCAGGAAGAGGAAGAACAGTAACGAAAAGCCCCCGCAGGATGCCCTGCGGGGGCTTTTTTATTGCGGGTAAGAGCTACTTATCTTTAACCACGATCAGCGGCTCAATATCGCTCTCTTTCTTCACCACCAGCGAGTCATCGCCGCGCAGGCAGGTCCCACCGTAGTTCCCGCCCACGGTAAAGGTACAGACCTGTATGTACTTGCCGTCGACCTTCGGCAGGCACCACAGCTGCTGGTAGATGTTTTTGCGGTCAACAAACTTGCCGCTGGATTTATCCAGCAGTTCGTCCTGGGCGCTGATCAGATCGATATTACTGCCGCAGCGTCCGGCAATCGGCTTAACGGCGTATCCGGTCTGCTTCAGCAGATCGTTGACCTCAAAATCGGTGTCGAGCAGGTAGCGGTGGTTCGGGAACAGTTGCCACAGCACCGGGAGAATCGCCTTGTTGCCGGGAATAACGGTCCACAGGGGTTCAAAGACCAGCACCTCCGGGCGCAGCAGGACGTCAATCAGGCGCACTTCGCCTTCAGGATGTCCGGTGCGGATCGGCACCGCAGCGTATTCGGTTTCGCTGACCTCGCGGATCTGCTCAATCGCCGTCTCCCACGCCCAGGTTTTCCACACGCAGTTGACGTGGCGGCCTTCGTCGTCAATTAGCTGTCCGGCGGCATCCCAGCTGAGCGCCCCCAGCCCGTGGAGGATTTTGGTCTCGAACCCGGCCTGCAGCAGAGAACGCTGGATAAAGAGCGCGTGATAGTCCTCTTCGACATCGTTGTCCTGCATGATGTGGACGAACGGCCGGGCGTGGCTGTGCTTCCAGGCGCCGGTTAGCTCTTCCAGCAGGCCTTCTGCCGGGTTATGCCCGTTGCCGCGATAGCCGTTTTTCACCCACTCCTCAAGGATAAGCCCTCCCTCGGTATGGCAGGAGGCGGAGTCGGCGTTGTACTCGTAGACCTTGATGCCGCGCTCATCCATGCAGAAATCCATACGACCGGTGATCATATGGTGACGACGCCACTGCCAGGAGAGGCGCAGGCGCGGCCAGAGGATTTTCGGGATGTCGAAAAGCGCCAGCAGGCTATCGTCTTTCAGCACCTTGTCCGTCGCGTGCAGGTACATCAGGTGCAGCTCGTTGGTGGCTTTGATCAGCTCCTGCTCGGCGCTTTCGGTAATGGTGAAGTACTGGCAGGGATCTTTGTTGATCACGTGACCGTTGGCGCGAATATACGCCTGCTGCAGCGCGTCATTTTCGTTGAGCCATTTCCCGTCGAACTGACGTGTGTTTTTCAGCCGCGCGCCGCTGATTTTCAGCAGTTCGCCGTCGATTTCCGGCTGCGAAATGCTGTGTTCTGTGTCGTCGGTCTGGATCATCCAGCCGAGAATTTCCGTGTCGCTGAAGGTGTCGTGGAGGGTGTAACACCCGTTCTCCACGCTCAGGCGCAGCTCGCGCGTCCACTGCTGCCCGAGCGGCAGCGGGGAGTGAATCACGTTCTGCTCGGCGATACGCACCTTATCGTCCAGAAGCTGAGTGATCACCGCCACGTGGCCGGTCTCGTGAAACTCGCCGCCCTTTTGCCAGATCAGCAGCGCTCCGGCGCGCGGCGCGCGTTTTGAGCCGTTGGCAAAAGCCTGAAGGGGCAGAATGTTATCGTTCACCACCTGACGCAAAAAGCGCAGAGAGAAAATTTCCCACGCCATACCGACGTCGGTAAACACAAAGCCATAGTTGAGGAACAGGAAACGGCGGGCAAACTCAACGCACTGCCACTTGTGGCCCATGTATTCGTTGCCGATATAGCTGCGGAAATCCGCATCTTCCGGATAGTTTCGCGGGTCCAGACTGCCGTAATTTGAAGAGTAAATCGCCACGCCACCGGGCGCATAGCCTAACAATGTCCCGAATGGCGCATCACTGCTTAACGTTCCTTTACGCATGTATCCAACCTAAAACAGGCAGGCGGCAATTTTTATGGGTTGTCGTCGTCTGCACGTTGTAATTAACCTGACAGAGGAGCGTTTATCATACACCTGCGTGGTAAATAATTCGCCTTACCCGGCCGACAAAACACAAAACCCTTTAGGTCGGGTAAGCGAAGCGCCACCCGACACGTTTAAGGCTCACATCTTAAACAGCCAGCACGCCGCGAAATGCCCTGGCGCGATCTCCTGCATGGCAGGCTCCTGCGTCTGGCAAACCGGCACGGCGTGCGGGCAGCGGCTGCAGAACTTACAGCCCGGCAGCGCGGACGTTGGTCCCGGAATTTCGCCGCGCAGGGTGGCGTCTTCGAGGTTGCGAATGCGCGGGTCGGGCTGGGGAACCGCCGCCAGCAGCGCGCGGGTATAAGGGTGCGCCGGACGCTGATACAGCTCATTCGCCGGGGCCACCTCCACCAGTTTGCCGAGGTACATCACCCCAATGCGGCTGGAGATATGGCGCACCATCGAGAGATCGTGGGCGATGAACAGATAGGTCAGCCCCAGCTCCTGCTGAAGATCCTGCAGAATATTCACCACCTGCGCCTGCACCGAGACGTCCAGCGCCGAGAGCGGCTCATCGCACAGCACAAATTCGGGACGCACGGACAACGCGCGGGCAATACTGATGCGCTGGCGCTGCCCGCCGCTGAACTCATGCGGAAACCGCTCAAGGTGTTCCTGCTTAAGCCCCACTTTGTAGAGCAGCGTTTCCGTTCGTTCGCGCTGTTCTTCACGGCTGTAGCCGTGGATCTGCATCGGCTCGGCCACCAGCTGTCGCACCGTCATACCGGGGTTGAGCGAGGAGTAAGGATCCTGAAAAATCGCCTGCATCCGCTTACGCAGCGGCTTGAGCTCTTTTTCGCGGGCGTGGGCAATCGCCTGTCCGGCAAAGTGGATCTCGCCCGCGGTGATATCGAAAAGGCGCAGGATGGCGCGCCCGAGGGTGGATTTCCCGCAGCCGGATTCCCCCACCAGGCCAAACGTCTCGCCGGGCTGGATATCAAAGCTCACGCCATCAACCGCCTTCACCGCCGCGCCTTTACGCAGCAAATCGCCGTTAAGCGCATAGTGTTTGCGCAGATCGCGCACGCTTACTAAAGGGGCCTGTTGTTCACTCATGCCTGAATCTCCTTATCGGCCCATAGCCAGCAGGCGGCGCGATGGCCTTCACCCATGGCGTAAAAAGCGGGCTGCCGTTCACACTGGGGCATGCGTTTCGGGCAGCGTTCGGCGAACGGACAGCCCGGCGGCGGGTTAAGCAGACCAGGCGGCGCGCCTTCAATGGGTGATAAACGTTGATTGACCTCATCCGGGCGCGGCAGCGAGGCCAGCAGCCCCTGGGTGTAAGGATGCGCAGGGCGATAAAAAATGTCTTCCACGCTCCCCTCCTCCATCACCAGCCCGCCGTACATCACCACCACGCGGCTGCAGACCTGCGCCACCACGCCGAGATCGTGGGTGATCAGCAGAATCGCGGTTTGGGTCTGCTGTTGCAGGCTTTTCAGCAGTCGCAGGATCTGCGCCTGAATGGTGACGTCCAGCGCGGTGGTCGGCTCATCGGCAATAAGCAGCTTCGGGTTGCAGGAGAGCGCAATGGCGATCATCACCCGCTGGCGCATCCCGCCGCTGAACTCGTGGGGATACTGGTCGTATCGGCGTTCCGCCTCGGCAATCCCCACCTGTTCCAGCATGGCGATCGCCGCCGCTTTGGCCGCTTTTTTGGTGAGTCCTTTGTTGCGCATCAGGATCTCTGCCATCTGTTTACCGATGGTCAGCACCGGGTTCAGGGCGGTCATCGGATCCTGAAAAATCATCGCGATCTCGTTGCCGCGAATGGCGCGCATCTGCGCGGGCGTTTTCTGCGCCAGATCGTCATTCTGGAAGCGAATGCTGCCGCCGGTTATCCGTCCGTTGCTCCCCAGAAGCTGAATGATCGACTTACAGGTGACGCTTTTCCCGCAGCCCGACTCGCCGACGATGCCGACAAGTTCCCCCGGCTGCACCTGAAAGCTCACGCCGCGCACCGCGTGAACCTCGCCCTCGCGGGCGCGGAAGGTGGTTTGCAGGTTCTCAAGCGCTAATAAGCTACTCATCGCGATTCGCTCCTGGCTCAAAGGCGGTACGGAACACATCGCCCAGCACGTTAAAGCTGAACACCGTCAGCAGGATAAGAATGCCGGGGAACATCGCCAGCCACGACGATTCGCCAATATAAGACTGGGCGTTGTTGAGCATGCTTCCCCACGACGCCGCCGGTGCCTGTACGCCCAGCCCTAAGAAGCTGAGCGTTGACTCCATCAGAATGGCCGAGGCGATATTCAGCGTGGCGGCCACGATAATGGTCGGCAGCACGCCGGGAATGATGTGGCGCACGATAATGCGCAGCGGGTGTTCCCCCGATGCGCGGGCATAAAGAACATACTCGCGCTCTTTCACCGACAGGGTTTCTGCGCGCACCAGCCGCGACATGTTCATCCACGTCAGCAGGCTGATAATCAGAATGATGTTATCCACGCCCGGCTTGAGGTAAGCATTGACTACAAGCAGCAGGAAGAAGGCCGGAATGGCCATCAGGATATCCACGGCACGCATCATCAGGTTGTCCAGCCAGCCGCCAAAGTAGCCGCTCACCGTTCCCACCACCGTGCCGATAAGCGTGGAAAAGAGCATGGCGAGAAAACCGACCATCAGGGAGATCTGCCCGCCATACAGCGCGCGGGTGAAGTAGTCGCGCCCGTACTCGTCGGTGCCGAACCAGTGTGCGGCATCCGGCGGCAGCGTGCGTGCGCCGAGCGCCATCCGATCCGGATCGTACGGACTCAAGCCCGCACAGAGCGCGGCGACAACGAAAATAAAAAGCACAAACAGGGAGAACTGCGCCGGACGGTTGCGGCGCAGCTGGTGACGAACCTGCTGCCAGCGTCTGCTCATCCGGGTTACCTCAGCGTACGAATGCGGGGATCGGCGAAGCGATAAAGCAGATCGGCGATCAGGTTACCGACGATCAGCATCATCGACGAGAGCATGATGATCGCCATGATCAGCGGGTAGTCCAGCGAAGCGATCGACTGGATCCCGAGCAGCCCCATCCCCGGCCAGGAGAAGACGCTTTCCGTCACGTAGGCCCCCACAATCAGCTCACCGAACGACAGCCCAAACAGGGTGATCACCGGCAGCAGCACGTTTTTCAGCACGTGGCGGAACAGAATGCTGGAACGCGTGGCGCCGTAAGCCAGCTGGGTCTGCACGTAGTCGGCCGAGAGCTGCGAGATGGTGTTGGAGCGGATGTAGCGCACGTAGCTGGAGAGGTTGTAGAACGTGAGGGCAATACACGGCAGCACGCCGTGGCGCAGCACGTCCAGCGCATTATCCTCCATGCCGATGGTGCGCATCCCCATGCTGGGGAACCAGTTAAGCTGCACGGCAAAAACGGTGATGAGCAAAATGCCGAACCAGAAAATCGGCACCGAGATGCCGATATAGGCGAACAGGTTCAGGAGATGATCCAGCCAGCGGTGCTTAAATGCCCCCGCCAGCAGGCCCAGCGGGATCGCCAGCACGATCGCCAGCAGCAGCGACGCGCCCATCAGCCCCAGCGTGGCCGGAATGCGTTCGCCGATCATCTCGAGCACCGGACGGTGGTAGATCAGCGAATAGCCGAGATCGCCCTGCAGGACGTTTTTCAGCCACAGGACGTACTGCGTGACCAGGGGCTTATCCAGCCCCAGGCTCTGGCGAATACGTTCGATATCTTCCGGAGCCATACGCGGCGTGATGTACGCCGCCACCGGATCGCCGGGCGCGAGCTTGACCAGCAAAAACGCCACCAGCGAAATGAAGAAAAGCATCGGCAGCAGCTGCAGCAGCCGACGCGTGAGGAGTGTGTTCACGACGTGCCCTTACCAAGGCCCCGATCCGACGGCCGGGGCAATCGCTTATTTCTGATAGATTTTTGACAAATCCTGGAACAGATAGACCGGCTTCGGCTCCGCTTCCTGGGTGCCGCCGAAGCGCTTGTCCACCGCGACGGTCGCATTGGTATAGGCGATCGGATAGTACGTCATGTCGTTCGCCACGGTCTGCTGAATTTGCTTGTAGATATCGGCACGTTTCGCGGCGTCGGTTTCCACGGCGCCTTTATCCCACAGGGCATCAAACTGCGGATTTTTGTAGTGCGCGTAGTTATAGGCTTCGTTGCTCATGAACAGCGATTTGTAGCCGTCCGGCTCTGAGCCCATGATGTAGCCGCCCAGGTTCAGCTCCCACGCGGTGTTGTTCATATCGAGGCTGCGCTGGGACATGGCGTTGGAGTCCAGCGGCATCAGCTCCACGTTCACCCCAATGCCCTTCAGCGCCTGCTGAATGTAGAGCGCCATGCTCTCCTGGGTTTTGTTGGTATTCACATACGCCAGGCGCAGCTTGAGGTTGTCCGGCGCGCCGGACGCTTTAAGCCGCTCTTTAGCTTTTTGCAGGTCGAATGTGTATTGCTCGACGTCATCCGTCTTGTAAAGCGTATCGGGCGTCAGGAAGGACGTCGCGGGTTTGGCGTAGTCCAGCGAGGTAAAGGCGGTCTGGGTCAGCTCGTCTTTGTTGATGGCGTACGCAATGGCCTGACGCAGTGCTTTGCTCTTCATTACCGGCACGTTCTGGTTGAACGTCATATAGGCCAGACGGCCTTCCGGATAGACCACGAAGTCAAACTTACCGGTATTTTTCAGGCGGTTCACATCCTGCGGGTCAACCATCTTGAGGTTGATTTCACCGTTTTGCAGCGCAAGGTTGGCGGCGTTACTGTCTTTGGCGAAACGGTAGGTCACCGAATCTAGCTTCGCTTTGCCGTTCCAGTAATCGTCAAAACGGGTCAGGGCATAATATTGTCCGGCGCGGTACTCTTTAAATTTGAACGGCCCGGAGCCGACCGGTGCATCGTTTTTGCTGCTCTTTTCCAGGTCGCCTTCGCCGGCGAACACGTGCTGCGGGATCGGGTAGATCTGTACCAGCGTGCCGGTAAAGGCCGCGCTGACCTGCGGTAAGGTGAACTTAACGGTGCGGTCGTCAACCTTGCTTACCTGTACCGGCTTATCGCCGTAGGTGAACATGCTGCGGAAGAAGCTGTGCTGTTTGGCATCCAGCAGCTTGTTGAACGTAAAGACCACGTCGTCCGCCGTCAGCGGCTGGCCGTCCTGCCATTTCAGGTTGGGTTTTAACGTCAGGGTGTAGCTGAGGTTGTCGGCAGAGGGCGTCAGGCTTTCCGCCAGGCCCCATTCGATCTTACCGTTGTTGAAGCTATAGAGGGGAGCATACAACGCTTGCATGATCGTCAACGTGGTACGGTCGCTGGCGTAGAGCGGATTTAAAGCTAACGGGTCGCCGGAGGTAATACCGATAATCAGCGAACCGCCCGCTTTTGGCGCATCGCTTTTTGCCGCTGAGGGCGTATTTGTCTCTTTATTTTTCGCATCATCACAGCCCGCCAGGCCTAACGCGAGCGAAACAACCACTGCCGATAACAGAAGCTTGCGCATCTCACTAACTCCTTGCCTTATAAAGTGTTTATGACTGCATCTTTTATTTATGTTGAAGCATCATATGCAGCTTTATCCGTTTACGCATTAATTATGAAAATGCGATTTTCGATTAAGCTTATACCTGATTTGATATATATAAGCGCCGGAAGGAATAGCGGCAGATCGATTACGCTCAGTTCGTTAAACGCTTCACAAATCTCCTGCTACACTGCCTCAACACATCACAAAAAAGGCAGGCCAACATGTCAGACAACACCTATCAGCCACCCAAAGTGTGGGAATGGAAAAAGAACAACGGCGGCGCGTTCGCCAACATCAACCGCCCCATTTCCGGCGCGACCCATGAGAAAGATCTCCCTGTCGGTTCGCACCCGCTGCAGCTCTACTCGCTGGGCACACCGAACGGCCAGAAAGTGACGATCATGCTTGAAGAGCTGCTGGCGCTGGGCGTGACGGGCGCGGAGTACGACGCGTGGTTGATCCGCATCGGCGAGGGCGATCAGTTCTCCAGCGGCTTCGTTGAGGTGAACCCGAACTCGAAAATACCGGCGCTGCGTGACCACTCCACGAACCCGCCAACGCGCGTCTTTGAATCCGGCAATATCCTGCTCTATCTGGCGGAGAAATTCGGCCACTTCCTGCCGAAAGATCCCGCGGGACGCACCGAGACGCTGAACTGGCTGTTCTGGCTGCAGGGCGCGGCGCCGTTCCTCGGCGGCGGTTTTGGCCACTTCTACAACTATGCCCCGGTGAAAATCGAGTACGCGATTGACCGCTTCACCATGGAAGCTAAACGCCTGTTCGACGTGCTGGATAAACAGCTGGCGCGCGGTCGCTACGTGGCGGGTGAGGAGTACACCATCGCGGATATCGCCATCTGGCCATGGTTCGGCTGCGTGGCGCTGGGCAGCGTGTACAACGCCGCCGAGTTCCTGGATGCAGAGAAGTACACCAACGTGCAGCGCTGGGCGAAAGACGTGGCGAACCGCCATGCCGTTAAGCGCGGACGCATCGTTAACCGCACCAGCGGCGAGCTGAACGAGCAGCTCCACGAACGCCACGCGGCGAGCGACTTCGAGACCAATACGGAAGATAAGCGTCAGGCGTAATGTTCTGCCGGGCGGATCGCCGCCCGGCAACCGAGATCCTTTCGCAGGGCATGATTGGCCTAAAGGTTGAGCCGGTATTGCTGGCACTATCTGTGCGTTTTTCTCACCTCAGAGTGAGAAGCGACGTATCAACCGACAGCAGTCACAAAGGATCTGTTATGAAACTGATTAAAACAACGCTGGCTATCAGCGCCCTCATTTTTTCCACCTCGGGAATGGCCATCGATAAAACCGCCGCTGGCGCGGTAGCAGGTGCTGCCATTGGCGCGGCCACGGGCAAAGATCTGAAATCCACCGTTGGCGGTGCCGTTGTTGGCGCAGGCACGGGTGCCATGTTCAAAAACGGCGACAAAGGTAAAGCCGCGCGTAAAGGCGGCGCCGTAGGGGCTGCCGTGGGCGCAGGCGCCGCGGCGGTTACCGGCAAGAGCGTGCTGAAAGGTGCAGCCGTTGGCGCGGGCACGGGCGCGCTGATTGGTGAAGCGACGCACTAATAGTTTTCGCCGGGCGTCGCAGCGCGTGCCCGGCCTCATGGCTGTTCAGTAATAACTCCCTGCACCCAATCACGACTATTTGCCCTCAACTTATGGTCAGAAATGTCACCCGGAATATATCAATGGTGGTCGTCATACTGATGCTCAATCACCATTCCTTCCGCCACGCTCGCCACATGGCGTGCACGCGGATGATAGACCGGTGCAGGGGCGGCATACGTTGTTTGTACAGGTGCAGGCGCAACGCTTACCGCCTCAGGAACCGTAGCTGACTGCGGAACAATCACGACCTTATACCCGGCAGGAACATCGACCGTGACGCTCTGGGCCATCGCTGTATTGACCACGGCAAAACCTGCCAGGGCAGCAAATAAAATAATACGTTTTTTCATAAATTGAATTATTTCCGGCTTCAAGAAGATAATTCATTATGTCGACTGAATCTTAAGACAATATTAATTTTCATGTTCTGAAATGTGCAGAAAATGCCAAATATATTGTCACAAGCGAATATTTTAATTTTTGAAATATATTGACTTACGCTTTTTAAAAAGGCAGCAAGAAACATGCTCGCATGCCGCCTCGCCTGTTATGTTAATACTTTATATCCCGCGCTTTTTGCCGCCCGGTCTGTTTCATCTGACGTTTATCCTGGCGGCAGTCGTGATTACTCTGGTTATTGTTCGCCACGCAGGTCTGCTTCATCTGCCGTGACGCGTCGCGGGTTTCCTGCCTGACATCACGCGCCACGCGCCGCTCCTGCGCCTGCTGGGTCGCACTGGTGGAAACCGAGAAAAGCGTCAGAAAAATGAGAGAAAGGACAGGGATAAAAGATAACGATCTGTTCATAGCAACACCTCGTAGAAGAGAGTCCAGAACGTCAGGGGTTAGCAAAAGAATAGCAGTTTCAGAGCACGCGGAATGGGGAAGGCGTTAATAATGTAAGGCCGCTCAAGGCGGCCTTACAACGTTGCGTTATGCCGTAAGGCGGAACTTCTGCACCGAGCGCTGAAGATCTTCGGTCTGACGCTCCAGCGCCGAAGCCGCCGCGGAAACCTCCTCCACCAGCGAGGCGTTTTGCTGGGTGACGCCGTCCATCTGGGTAATGGCGATACCGACCTGCGAAATGCCCTTACTCTGCTCCTCAGAGGCAGAGGCGATTTGCTTCATAATGGTCGTCACTTCCGTCACGTCCCGCAAAATCGCATCCATGGTCGTACCCGTGTCGCTTACCAGCTTTGCACCCTGCTCGACGCGGGAAACGGAATCGGTAATCAGCCCCTCAATCTCTTTCGCCGCGTTGGCGCTGCGGCTTGCCAGGTTGCGGACTTCGCCCGCCACGACGGCGAAGCCGCGCCCCTGTTCGCCCGCGCGCGCTGCTTCAACCGCCGCGTTAAGTGCCAGAATATTGGTCTGGAAGGCAATGCTGTTAATGACGTTGGTGATTTCAGCAATTTTCTTCGAGCTTTCCGAAATACCGCTCATGGTGCTTACCACCTCTTCCACCAGCGAACCGCCGCGGCTGGCGGTGGTTGAGGCCACATCGGCCAGCTGGCTTGCCTGGCGGGCGCTCTCCGCGTTCAGTTTCACCGTAGCGGTCAGCTGTTCCATGCTGGCTGCCGTCTCTTCCAGCGCCGCCGCCTGCTCTTCGGTGCGGGAGGAGAGATCGTTGTTACCGCTGGAAATCTCCGTCGCCCCGCGCCAGATATTTTCACTGCCGGAGCGGATCGTGCTGACCGCCTCGCGCAGGCTGTCCTGCATGGCGCTCAGCAGCGGCACCAGCTGTCCCACGCAGTTGCGGCCGAACGGCTCAATGGGCTGGCTGAGATCGCCCTGAGCAATCTGGCGGAACTGCTGGCGAATGCGGTCCAGCGGTTTGACCAGCATCGCGACCAGGTAACGGTCGGTGAAGAGCAGGATCAGCAGACCGACGATCGTGGCGACGATAATCACCGTACGGGTCATGCTGGTCAGGCCGTCCACCACCACGCGGGTGCTGTCGAGCGACTTTGCAGCAGCACTGTTGAACTCTTCAGCCGCCGCGCCGAACGCGCGGCTCAGCGTTGGCGTGACGTTATTGGCCTGCTGACGATAGCCGTCCAGCGCGCCCAGTTTCGCCTGCTGCATTTGCGGCGTCACGCCCTGTTCGAGCAGCGCCTGCCAGGCACCGATCACCCGGGAAGAGACCTGGGGATCCATTGGGCCTGGGGAGATCGCCTTCATCTCGGCCAGCTTCTTGCCCATGTTATCCAGCGCCTGCTGGGCAGAGGCCAGATCCGGCGTGCCGCCTGCGGCTTTGACTTCCATTGCGCGGCTCAGACGGGTCACAAAGCGGAAATACTGATCGTTGCCCTGGCTGAGCACCGTCATCTGCTTGACCAGCTGGCGGTCCACCTCGTTGCCATCAGAAACGCGAGACAGAGACCAGGTGCTGTACAGCCCAACACCCGCCCACATTAAACAAAAGATCCCGAGAATCGCCAGCATGACGAAACGGATCGTGAAATTACGGAGCATATTCATAAGTCTTCCTTGCCGTGAGGGTGAATTCGCCCAGAGGCGAGTCTTACCCTCGTTATCGGCAGAAACTGACGAAGTTATACTATTTCGCGCGTAATTTTATAAAAATCTTCGCTACCCTTCCGTTCGCCGGAAAAGGATAATCACTGCGGGGAAAATCTTACTGCTCAATACATGTTTTCATATTTCAGCAGCCGTCGAAATGTAAAACAGACAAACAGTTAATTAACCTCACAACCCGAAAGGATGAATACCCTGATGAATGAGACGGTCAAAGAACCGCACGACCGGTCAAGAAACCCTTTAATTTGTATGCAAATCATTCCAAAGCATTTAGCTCATGAATTAAATTAAATTTATTAATCAGATTTAATTATTTAAACGCTAATTATTGTGCAGGATATTTTTTTAGATTTCATTACATCCTTACCTGCTGAGGAAGTTCTTATTTTAAATAAATTCATTTAAAAAGAGCCGGACAATTTTCGACTCATCCAGAGAACTTCAAATGCGCAAATTAATGAATCGTACATTGCTTTCGCAATGTGTATTAGTGGCTTTAACGTCATTTGGCGCCCAGGCTAACGTAACACCCGCTACGCCCTGCCAGCCGGGCGTGACATCGCAGACCTGCGGCTTAACGAAATATGTAGATAATAGTTTCTATGAAGATCCCGGCGTGACTAATGCCATTATGGCCGACACCACCGCAAATAATATCTTTATGGATGGAAGCCGTGAATCAGGGGATACCCAGTCATTAACCGTTTCTGGTACCGACATGTCCGGCCATTATATTCAGGGCAGCAACGGGGGGACGGCTAATATTACGGTGAATAACGGCGCCACCGTCGATATGATCGAAGTGGGCAATACCGGTGCAACCACCAATACGACGGTGACCATCGATGACGCCACGCTGAATGGCGAAAATGACGCCGGAAGCTACGAGGGCAAGAAAGCCTATATGATGGGTTCCGCCATTTATCTCGACCCCATGGATAAAGGTTACCACACCGTCAACGTTGAGGACGGCAGCATGCTGCACGGCAGTATTCTCAGTGCGGGAGCCGGTGCACAAAATATTGCCATCAGCAACAGCACGATGGATAAAGGCGGTATTTACGCGGGTAGCGATAAATCTGATACCAATATTACGCTGACTAACGCTTCCGTGGATGCCTCGCAGAGCGAAATCGCGCAGAACATCGACACGCTGGCGGTAAAACTGAGCGGATACAAGCCCTTCAGCGACATCAACCTGGATGCCTTTGGCGATGTCGCCATCGCGATGTACGGAACGAAGGCTGATTCGCTGGCGCTGGATAACAGTACGGTCACCGGCGACATTGGGGCCTTTAACGAAAACGGCACCACGCTGATTTCATTGACCAATAACAGCGTGGTAAATGGCAATGTGACCGTCGATGGTAACGCCGCAAATTCCGTTCTGGTGGATAACAGCACCGTGAATGGCGAGATAAATACCAGCCAGAGTACGGGCAATAGCACAATTACGCTGCAGAACAACGCGACCGTCAACGGTGATATTACAACGGGTGCAGGTGATGATACGGTCGTGCTGACCAATGATTCACATGTCAATGGCAATGTTAACGGTGGTGACGGCAGCGATACCCTGTCAATGGATGCGGGCAGTTCTATATCCGGACAAATAAGCCAGTTTGAAACGGTAAATACCACCAGTGATAACAGCATTGCCATTGATAAAATTAACGATGCAACCAGCTGGAGTTTGCAAAACGGTTCAACCCTGATTGCCAACACCACCGGCAGCAATGCGCTGGTTACCATGAGCACCGACAGCTACGTGAATTTCGGTAATATTACCGGCGCCAATAACGCCGTGGTGGTGAACAGCATTACGCCGTCAGCACAAAATCAGCAGGGAATAGTCCTGGGGACCTTCACCACGTCGGGCAGCAGTGCGCCGCAGAATTATGCAGCAGCCACGTTTACCAACGGCGACCAGACCGTGGAGAACCGTAGCGGCGCCTATAACTACAACAACAGTCTGAATATTGTTGCGGCCGACAGCGCGCCTCAGGCTCAGTTGACTGCAGATAATAGCCAGAGCTGGAATATTGAATTTAACAGCCAGAAGGGCAACCTTGCGAGCGACGTTCAGGGGCTGGTAGCCGGCCTGGATGCAGCGGAACAGGCCGGGCATCAGGTAGCGGATGACATCAGCAACCACATGAACCAGGTGCATCTGGCAAACCTGCTGGGAGAACAGCAGGACGGTGCGCAGGTCTGGGGCGATTTCCTTTATCAGAACGGTAATTTCAGCAACGATGTCGACTATAAAAGCATCACTCAGGGTGCGCAGGGCGGCGTAGACTGGACGGCGCATCTGGACAACGGCGACAGCGTCACCGGCGGTATCGCGCTGGCGTGGACGCGCAGCCGCGTGCAGGACACCAGCGACGGCGCGGATAGCTTCAAAGACAGCGTTTACGGTAACTACTACAGCCTGTATGGCGGCTGGCAGCAGGCGCTGAACGGCCGAACCTGGGGTCTGTTTGCTGACGGCAGCTTCAGCTACGGCGATATGCGTTACTCGCTGTCTGCCAACAACGTGACGGGCGATACCAGCGGCATGACGGAAGCGCTGCACGGCTCCACCGATGGCAGTCTGTATCTGGCGCAGGCCCGCACCGGGGTGAACGTGTTGCTGCCAGGCGAAACGCTGCTGCAACCCTACGCCACTCTTGGCTGGGATCAGACCAAAGCGAACGGCTTCTCTGACAGCGAAGTCACCTTTGCCGACAGCCAGGTCTCTTCCTGGAACGGCGGCGCGGGCGTGAGGCTCACCACCACCCTTCGCGATTTGAACAAAAACGTGAAGGTGATGCCGTGGATCGACGCGCGCTTCCAGAAAGAGTTCAGCGATGACACCGACATTCAGGCGGCGGATTATCACAATACCTCCGGTCACAACAACACCATGGGCATCTTTGGGGCAGGTATCAACGCCACCATCGCCCATAACTTCACCCTGACCACCGGCGTCTATGTCGGTACTGGCGATGTGGATAACGATGCCAGCGTACAGGCGGGGATGAGCTACAGCTTCTGATTGTCGTCTGATTGCCCGGTGACCTGCGTGTACCGGGCAGTGCGGGACTCAACGTCTGACGCATCCCGGGGAAAATTGCTGGCAGGGAGTTCTGCCATCGCTTCTCCCCGGGATTTGTGTTTTGATAAGGACAGAATGAAAACGCCGTTTCAAAAATTCATCGATAAGAAAAGGAGACATCATGTCCTGGTACCCTGCCCCTGACCGCTACGAGAACATGCAGTACCGCCACTGTGGCAAGAGCGGCCTTCGCCTGCCCGCGCTGTCGCTTGGCCTGTGGCATAGCTTCGGCCATATTCAGCCTCTTGATGCCCAGCGGGCGCTGCTGCGTAAAGCCTTTGACCTCGGCATTACCCATTTCGACCTTGCCAACAACTACGGCCCGCCAGCAGGCAGCGCGGAAGAGAATTTTGGCCGTCTGCTGCGGGAGGACTTTGCCGCGTATCGCGACGAGCTGGTTATCTCCACCAAGGCGGGTTACGACATGTGGCCCGGGCCATACGGCTCAGGCGGATCGCGCAAATATCTGCTCGCCAGCCTCGATCAGAGCCTGAAACGCCTGGGCGTCGACTACGTTGATATTTTCTATTCCCACCGCGTGGATGAAACCACGCCGATGGAAGAGACGGCCTCTGCGCTTGCCCACGCCGTGCAGAGCGGCAAAGCGCTGTATGTAGGCATTTCCTCCTATTCAACCGAGCGCACGCAAAAAATGGCCGAGCTGCTGCGCGAGTGGAAGATCCCCCTGCTGATCCACCAGCCGTCCTATAACCTGCTCAACCGCTGGGTCGATAAGACCGGTTTGCTGGATGCGCTGGCGGCAAACGGTACCGGGTGCATCGCCTTTACCCCGCTGGCGCAGGGGCTGCTGACCGGAAAATACCTCAACGGTATTCCTGAAGATTCACGCATGCAGCGTGAAGGCAAGAAAGTCCGCGGTCTGAACGAAAAAATGCTGACCGAAGCCAACCTGAACAGCCTGCGTCTGCTGAGTGAAATGGCGCAGGCGCGGGGTCAGACTATGGCGCAGATGGCGTTGAGCTGGCTGCTGAAAGACGCGCGCGTGACGTCAGTGCTGATTGGCGCAAGCCGCCCGGAACAGATTGAGGAGAACGTTCGGGCGCTGGATAACGTGTACTTCAGTGAGGACGAACTCAAGCGGATTGACCAGCATGTTGCGGATGGGGAGTTGAACCTGTGGCAGGCGTCGTCTGATAAATAAGGCCGCACCGAGCAGTCCCCTCTCCCCTTTGGGGAGAGGGTTAGGGTGAGGGGTAAGGCGTACTTTACTTCTTACTGATCTTATCCAGATACCCCATCACAAACGCAGACAGCACAAACGTCAGATGGATAATGACGTACCACATCAGTTTGTTATCCGGCACGTTCTTCGCGTCCATAAACACGCGTAGCAGGTGGATAGAAGAGATCGCCACAATCGACGCGGCCACTTTATTCTTCAGCGACGAGGCATCCATTTTGCCCAACCAGCTGAGCTTCTCTTTGCGCTCGTCGATATCCAGCTGAGAGACGAAATTCTCGTAGCCGGAGAACATCACCATTACCAGCAGCCCGCCCACCAGGGTCATATCCACCAGCGACAGCAGAACCAGAATCAAATCCGCCTCGGCAATGGAAAAGATATTCGGCAGAACGTGCAGGATTTCCTGAAAGAACTTAATCGTCAGCGCGATAAGCGCCAGCGAAAGGCCAAAATAGACAGGGGCCAGTATCCAGCGAGAGGCGTACATGGCGTTTTCAAAAAAGCGTTCCATAAAGTCCTGTTTGCAAAAGAAACCAGCGCCCAGTATATCCCAATGGCGCTGACTGTTTGCAATAGCTCACCAGTATGGTCACTCAGACGTTGTCGGGGTTAACCTCGGGACGGGCGTATTCCGGCCAGACCAGCACCACCAGCTCCGGGTAGGCTTCAAGGCTGAACTCACGAAAACACTGACGCAAATTTAATACGTCCAGATCGGAATAAGAGACCTTCTCGCCGTTAAGGCAGCGTTTTTTGATATTGTCATAATATTTATACACGGCTGAATTGAGATCGCTACAGCGTCGCTGTGCTTCAAACAGTCCGGGCGTGTCATTAATTTCCGACATTTTCATGCGTTTAATTGTCGCGTGTAAAAAGTCGATATATTCATGGTTCACCCGCCAGTACCAGACAGGCGTAACGGAGTTCATCAATACAGAGAAATGGTCTTCCCCTTCCTCTTTTGTCATGAGTTCCGGTTGCGGCGGTTCACTGGTGTCTTTCGACACTTTCGTTTTATTGAACTCCTGCATCAATAAAAGCACACCAGCGGTCAGTAATAGTAATGTGATGACCGTAAAAAAGATGCTGTTCATGGGTAGGCTCCATTTTTTTTGATTTTAAATTTGCCTCATGATATTGTCAACGAATCTCACGCCTTTACCAACCCCACCCTGTTGAAATTAAAGGAAATTAAAAATGCTGCCCGACTATCTCGTCCCGGCTAAGTACCACATTACGCCTGTGGAACAGCAACCGACGGAAGCAGAAAAAGAGGTCAGTTTCACTCAGGGGAAAAGAAAGCTCTCTGATTTCGAGCCTGATATATTAATTGGTGTTTCCCGTACCGGCAAATCCCGTAATATGTTGCTGGAAGAGCACGATCGTCATATAAAAGACCGCTTATTTCGCGCCATAAAAATTGAAGCTTTTGTCCACCTGCTGAACGATCTGCAGGCCGAAGGTGAAATAGATGCCCAGAAACTAAGTCAAATATTGGCCGAAAAAACCAAAGAAATTAACGAAGCGGGCAATGAAATTTGGCTTAACTTAATTACGCGCGAAAAAAACAACCCAATTTTTTATAGCCTGGGGGAGGATTAACGTGAAGGAAGTTAAAAATAACGACGTTTATTTGACTTTGGATGATAAAAAAAGTGATGAATTTATCTTAAAGCAAAATCTCGACGCGCTGCGAAACACAAAAAATGACGAGATGACGCGCATTACACAAGACCTGGTATCGATCCCGGCGACGCTGGTGCGGCTGAAATGGCAGAATCGCCGTGAGATTTATCCGCTGCAGGTCAAAGAAGAAATTTACGGCGCCGTGATGAACGCCATTATGGAACAGCGGCCAGAGCTAAAAGAGAAGCTTCTGGGACGCCTTGAGGCCAACTACCAGTACCTGCTTGCCAGAGAGATCGCCACCCTGCGTCTGACGCGCAAACTGTCAGACGGCGAGTACCGTACCTCAAACGTCACCTGCGTTGCGCTTGATGAGGACGCGCTGGCAACCCCCTCTACCGCACCGACGGAAAATAAAAACGCATAAACCCAACAGGCATAAAAAAAGCCGGCTTTCGCCAGCTTCTTTATCACTTCGCGGCCGCTTTCTCTTCGCCGACCAGCCCAATCTTCAGATAACCCGCCTGATGCAGCGTGTCCATTACCTTCATCATGGTTTCATAATCCACGGTTTTATCCGCACGGAAGAAGACCGTGGTGTCTTTTTTACCGCCGGTAAGCTGATCCAGCGCCGGGATAACAGAGTCGGCCGTTACCGGGTCGTTACCGAGGAACATCGATTTATCGGCCTTCACGGACAGATAGACAGGCTTTTCCGGGCGCGGCTGCGGCTGGCTGGACGAGGCTGGCAGATTCACCTTCACGTCCACCGTCGCCAGCGGCGCGGCCACCATGAAGATGATCAGCAGAACCAGCATGACGTCGATAAACGGCGTCACGTTGATCTCATGCATTTCGCCGTTATCGTCCAGATTTTCGTTTAGACGCATCGCCATAATATCAACCCACGCGCAGTTTGGACGCCGCGTGCACCGGCTTAACGGCGCTGGCATTCAGGTCGAGATCGCGGCTCTGCAGCAGCAGAACCTGCGCGGCAACGTCACCGAGGGTGGCTTTGTAGCTGCCAATCATCCGCGCGAAGATGTTGTAGATAACCACCGCCGGAATCGCCGCGACCAGACCAATCGCCGTCGCCAGCAGCGCTTCTGCGATACCCGGCGCAACGACCGCCAGGTTGGTGGTTTGGGTCTGCGCGATACCGATAAAGCTGTTCATGATGCCCCAGACCGTACCGAAAAGACCGATGAACGGCGAAATCGCGCCGATGGTGGCCAGATAACCATTGCCGCGCCCCATGTGTCGGCCAACTGCCGCCACGCGACGTTCCAGACGGAAACCGGTACGCTCTTTTATGCCTTCGTTATCTTCACTGCCCGCGGAGAGTTCCAGCTCGTTCTGTGCTTCATTCACGAGCAGGGTAGTCAGGCTTTTCGCGTGGAAGGATGAGGTCATATCTGAAGCCTGATCCAGAGAGCGGGCTTCTGCCAGCTGTTGCTGTTCCCGCTTGAGGCGACGCTTCTGCGAAAGCAGCTCGGCGCTCTTGCTGAAGAAGATAGCCCAGGTGACAACGGACGCCAGAATCAGGCCGATCATCACAATCTTAACCACGATGTCAGCATGCTGATACATGCCCCAAACGGAGAGATCCGCCTGCATCAAATTATTACCCACTCTGTATCTCCAGGACGCAAATCACAAAATCTGAACGTAATAATATCAAAACATCGTCGAATTGATAGTAGTTCTCATTAGTATTTGCATAGTGCCGCAATTTTCGTTCACTTTCCTTGCGCTTACGCAGTAAAAATTTCTTATGCGCTTTTTTGCTAATATTTTCTGCTTATTCGATAAGCCTGCGGGTGCAGTTTTTTCCAATCGTGGTAGTCTGGACGTCCAGACGTATAAAAACAGGGTTAGCGAACATGACAACGAAGCATCTTGATACCACGCTGGTACAGGCAGGACGCAGCAAAAAATATACTCAGGGATCGGTCAACAGCGTGATTCAACGCGCCTCCTCGCTGGTGTTTGACACCGTTGAGGAGAAAAAAAACGCCACGCGCAACCGCGCAAAAGGCGGGCTGTTTTATGGCCGTCGCGGCACGCTAACCCACTTTTCTCTGCAGGAAGCGATGTGCGAACTGGAAGGCGGCGCAGGCTGCGCGCTGTTCCCGTGCGGCGCGGCGGCGGTCGCCAACACCATTCTGGCGTTTGTGGAACAGGGCGACCATATCCTGATGACCAACACCGCCTATGAACCCAGCCAGGACTTCTGTACCAAAATCCTCAGCAAGCTTGGCGTGACGACCGGCTGGTTCGACCCGCTGATTGGTGAAGGTATTGCCGAACTTATTCAGCCAAACACGCGCATTGTGTTCCTGGAATCGCCGGGGTCACTCACCATGGAAGTTCACGACGTGCCGGCTATCGTCAAGGCCGTGCGCAGCAAAGCGCCAGAGGCGATCATTATGATCGACAACACCTGGGCGGCAGGCGTGCTGTTTAAAGCGCTGGAATTCGACATTGATATTTCCATCCAGGCGGCGACGAAATACCTGATTGGCCACTCTGACGGCATGATTGGTACTGCGGTTTCCAACGCGCGCTGCTGGGATCAGCTGCGTGAAAACGCCTATCTGATGGGCCAGATGGTGGATGCCGACACGGCGTACATGACCAGCCGCGGAATCCGCACGCTGGGCGTTCGCCTGCGTCAGCACCACGAAAGCAGCCTGAAGGTGGCCGAATGGCTGGCTCAGCATCCGCAGGTTGAGCGCGTAAACCATCCGGCGCTGCCGGGCAGTAAGGGGCATGAATTCTGGCAACGTGACTTTACGGGCAGCAGCGGTTTGTTCTCGTTTGTGCTGAAAAAACGGCTGAATAATGACGAGCTGGCAAGCTATCTGGATAATTTTAGCCTCTTCAGCATGGCCTACTCCTGGGGCGGTTTTGAATCCCTGATCCTGGCTAACCAGCCGGAGCAGATCGCGGCCCTGCGCCCCGGCGGTGAAGTGGACTTCAGCGGTACCCTAATACGACTGCATATCGGTTTAGAAAATGTTGACGATCTGATTGCGGATTTAGCAGCAGGGTTCGAGCGTATCGTGTAGAGTGCTGGCTTAAAATGTACTCTCTGGACGCTTTTGTGGACACCGCAAGCAGAAAAGTCTGCATGAGTTGCGCCCGGGATCAAACCCGACGGGCGAATTAGGGAGTACAATAGCGCTATATCTGCTGTTCCACAGGAAAGTCCATGGCTGTTATTCAAGATATTATCGCGGCGCTCTGGCAACATGATTTTGCCGCCCTGGCGGATCCTCACGTCATAGGCGTCGTCTATTTCGTGATGTTCGCAACGCTGTTTCTGGAAAATGGATTACTGCCAGCTTCGTTTTTACCCGGTGACAGTCTGCTTTTGCTTGCCGGGGCGTTGATCGGCAAAGGCGTCATGGACTTTACGCCCACGATGGTTATCCTCACTTCCGCAGCCAGCCTGGGCTGCTGGCTGAGCTATCTGCAGGGCCGCTGGCTCGGCAACACGCGCGTGGTCAAAAGCTGGCTGGCGCAGTTACCCCATAAATACCATCAGCGTGCAACCTGCATGTTTGACCGGCACGGCCTGCTTGCGCTGCTGGCCGGGCGTTTTCTGGCGTTCGTTCGCACCCTTCTGCCGACGATGGCGGGCATTTCCGGTTTGTCGAACCGCCGATTTCAGTTCTTCAACTGGCTGAGCGCCCTGCTTTGGGTTGGCGTGGTGACGACATTCGGCTACGCGCTGAATATGATCCCCTTCGTGAAACACCACGAAGATCAGGTGATGACCTTCCTGATGGTGCTGCCGATGTTCCTGCTGGTGGCGGGCCTGGTGGGAACCATCGCGGTAGTGATTAAGAAGAAGTACTGCAGCGCATAATTCAACAAAGCCGGGTGGCGCTATCGCTTACCCGGCCTACGTTTTTCGTCAGGCTCCCTGCATCGTTCTTATACGTGACGCATCCTCTCCCGGCGTGACGCCGAAATAGCGCTTAAACTCCCGACTGAACTGCGACGCACTTTCATAGCCCACCCGCATCGCCGCCGCGCTGGCCTTCATGCCGTCGTGGATCATCAGCATCCGCGCCTTATGCAGCCGGTAGGTTTTGAGGTACTGCAGCGGCGAAGTGCTGGTCACCGATTTAAAGTTATGGTGAAACGCCGAGACGCTCATATTGGCTTCCGCCGCCAGCTGGTCGACGCTGAGGTTTTCGGTGTACTGGCTTTCGATACGCTTGAGCACGCGGCTTATCAGGCTGAAGTGGGTCTGTCGGCTCACCAGGGCAAGTAACGCGCCGCCGCCCGGGCCCAGCAGCACGTGGTACAGAATTTCTCGGATAATCTGCTTGCCCAGTATGCGCGCGTCCAGCGGCCTCTCCATGACGTCCAGCAGACGCTCAATGGCGCAGAGGATCTCTTCCGACAGCGTTGCCGAGTTGATCCCGCTTGAGGCCATCGAAGGCTGGAAGAGTTCGTCTTCGCCAATCTCCATCAGCAACTCCTGCAGCTGGAGGATATCAACATTGACGCGGATCCCCGCCAGCGGAACCGCCTCTGTCGCGAAGGTTTCACATTCGAAGGGTAAAGGTACTGTCAGCAGCAGATATTCATTGGTGTCGTAGCGGAACACGCGCTCGTTGATATAGCCAATTTTATGGCCTGAAAAGAGAAAAACGATGCCCGGCTGGTACATGACCGGCGTACGCGTTCCGGGCTGCGTGCCGTAGAGCAGGCGAATGTCCGGCAGCAGATCGCTGGCACGATTTTCATTATCTATCAATCTCTTAATCTGCGCAGTGAGCTGCTGGCAGATAGCCTCACGGTTCATCTTGCGTTACTCCGGGTGCGGTTTTCGACGTTGACAGTGTGCGTTGTTTTCCGCGCTTTCTCCAGCGCTCTGTAGAAATGGGCAAGACATCGGCAGGAATGTGCATTGAGGGCGTAGCCCCGGACAGCCACAATGTGCAGCATCAGGTCGCCCTCTGCGCACCACGGTTTTTCACCCACTAAAGGGAACGAGCAATGAACAACTTTAATCTCCACACCCCAACCCGCATTCTGTTTGGTAAAGACGCTATCGCTGACCTGCGCGCACAGATCCCTGCTGACGCCCGCGTGCTGATCACCTACGGTGGCGGCAGCGTGAAAAAAACCGGCGTGCTGGATCAGGTTTACAGCGCGCTGGACGGTCTGGACGTGCGTGAGTTCGGCGGCATTGAGCCAAACCCGTCCTACGAAACGCTGATGAACGCGGTGAAAATCGCCCGCGAAGAAAACATCACCTTCCTGCTGGCGGTCGGCGGCGGCTCCGTGCTGGACGGCACCAAATTCATCGCGGCGGCAGCGCACTATGCTGACGGCATCGATCCGTGGCACATTCTGGAAACCCGCGGCAGCGACATCAAAAGCGCTATCCCGATGGGCTCCGTGCTGACCCTCCCGGCCACCGGTTCTGAATCCAACAAGGGCGCGGTGATCTCCCGTAAAACCACCGGCGACAAGCAGGCCTTCATGAACGAACACGTTCAGCCCGTGTTCGCCATCCTGGACCCGGTTTACACCTACACCCTGCCTGCGCGTCAGGTCGCGAACGGCGTGGTCGATGCCTTTGTTCATACCGTTGAGCAGTACGTCACGTATCCGGTGAATGCCAAAATTCAGGATCGTTTTGCGGAAGGCATTTTGCTGACGCTGATTGAAGAAGGTCCGAAAGCGCTGAAAGAGCCGGAAAACTATGACGTTCGCGCCAACGTGATGTGGGCCGCCACCCAGGCGCTGAATGGCCTGATCGGTGCTGGCGTGCCGCAGGACTGGGCGACCCACATGCTGGGCCACGAACTGACGGCGATGCACGGTCTGGATCATGCGCAGACGCTGGCCGTTGTGCTGCCTGCGCTGTGGAATGAAAAACGTGATACCAAACGCGCCAAACTGCTGCAGTACGCTGAGCGCGTGTGGAACATCACCGAGGGTTCTGACGATGCGCGTATTGATGCCGCCATCGAAGCGACCCGCAGCTTCTTTGAAGGTCTGGGCGTGCCAACGCGTCTGTCTGGCTACGGTCTGGACGGTAGCTCCATCCCAGCCCTGCTGGCGAAACTCGAAGAGCATGGCATGACCCATCTGGGCGAGCACGGCGACATCACCTTGGACGTCAGCCGCCGTATTTACGAGGCGGCACGCTAAGCGTTTTTGTCCCCCCGACTTTCGTTTTTTGACATTTCGTCCAGACTTAATGCACACCCCATCGCCGGAGTCTCCCTCCGGCGATGCGCACCTGAAGGAGGAAAAATGGCAAACCAAACCGTAATCAAGCTGCAGGACGGCAACGTGATGCCCCAGCTGGGGCTAGGTGTATGGAAAGCCGGTAACGACGAGGTCGTCTCCGCCATTCATAAAGCCCTGGAAGTCGGCTATCGGTCGATTGACACCGCCGCCGCGTACAAAAACGAGGACGGCGTGGGGACCGCACTGGCCAGCGCCGGTGTCCCCCGCGATGAGTTATTCATCACCACGAAACTGTGGAATGACGATCAAAAGCGTCCCCGTGAGGCCCTGCAGGAGAGTCTGGAGAAGCTCCAGCTCGATTTCGTCGACCTGTATCTCATGCACTGGCCGGTTCCGGCCATCGACCATTACGTTGATGCCTGGAAAGGGATGATTGAACTGCAAAAAGAGGGGCTGGTGAAAAGCATCGGCGTCTGCAACTTCCAGGTTCATCACCTGCAGCGGCTGATTGACGAGACGGGCGTCGCGCCGGTGATTAACCAGATCGAACTGCACCCGCTGTTGCAGCAGCGCCAGCTTCACGCCTGGAACGCCACGCATAAGATTCAGACCGAATCCTGGAGCCCGCTGGCTCAGGGTGGTGAAGGGGTATTCGATCAGAAAATTATCCGCGACCTGGCGGATAAATACGGCAAAACCCCGGCGCAGATCGTCATTCGCTGGCATCTGGACAACGGCCTGGTGGTGATCCCGAAATCGGTCACGCCATCGCGCATCGCCGAGAATTTCGACGTCTGGGATTTCCGTCTGGACAAAGATGAGCTGGGGGAAATTGCGAAGCTGGATAAGGGCAAGCGGCTTGGGCCAGACCCGGATCAGTTTGGCGGATAATCGCGTAAAAAAGCCGGGTGGCGGCTGCGCCTTACCCGGCCTACGCGCTGGCCTGTAGGCCCGGTAAGCGCTAGCGCCACCGGGCTTTGTTACAGGTTTAACCGATCTTACGTTTTACGGTCTTCTTCGTTCCCGCTCCACCGTTCGAACGCTGATGCACAATCGGCGTGTGCTTGGTCAGCGCCGGGCGCGTATTGCGATTCTGGCGACGCGCTTCGCGCATCTCCTCCAGCGTCGGGGCCGGTACCAGACAGTCGCGGCGCGAGCCGATCAGGTGCTTTTTGCCCATCTCTTCCAGCGCCTGGCGGATCAGCGGCCAGTTGGCCGGATCGTGGTAGCGCAGCAGCGCTTTATGCAGACGACGCTGTTTATCCCCTTTCGGCACCACCACGTCTTCACTCTTATAACCAATCTTACTCAGCGGGTTCTTGCCGGTGTAGTACATGGTCGTCGAGTTGGCGAGCGGTGACGGATAGAAGTTCTGCACCTGATCCAGGCGGAAGCGGCGCTGCTTCAGCCACAGCGCCAGGTTCACCATGTCCTCATCACGCGTGCCCGGGTGGGCGGAGATGAAGTACGGGATCAGATACTGCTCTTTGCCCGCCTGCTTCGAGTAGGTGTCGAACAGCTGTTTAAAACGATCGTAGCTGCCCATGCCCGGCTTCATCATCTTCGACAGCGGGCCTTCTTCGGTGTGCTCCGGCGCAATCTTGAGATAGCCACCCACGTGGTGCGTCGCCAGCTCTTTGATGTAGCGCGGATCTTCCACGGCGATGTCATAACGCACCCCGGACGCGATGAGGATCTTCTTGATGCCTTTCAGATCGCGCGCGCGGCGGTAGAGGTTGATCGTCGGCTCGTGGTTGGTGTCCATGTGCTCACAAATGCTCGGATAGACGCAGGAGAGGCGACGACAGGTCTGTTCCGCGCGCGGTGATTTGCAGCGCAGCATATACATGTTGGCGGTTGGGCCGCCAAGATCGGAAATCACGCCGGTAAAGCCCGGCACGGAGTCGCGAATGGCTTCGATCTCATTGATGATTGAATCTTCAGAGCGGCTCTGAATAATGCGCCCTTCGTGCTCGGTAATGGAGCAGAAGGAACAGCCACCGAAGCAGCCGCGCATGATGTTGATCGAGAAGCGGATCATCTCATACGCCGGGATGCGGGCGTTGCCGTACGCCGGGTGCGGCACGCGCTTGTACGGCAGCGCAAAGACGCTGTCCATCTCTTCGGTGGAGAGCGGGATCGCTGGCGGGTTGATCCAGATAAAGCGCTCGCCGTGCTTCTGCATCAGCGCGCGGGCGCAGCCCGGGTTGGTTTCATGGTGCAGAATACGGGACGCGTGCGCGTAGAGCACCTTGTCGGCTTTCACCTTCTCGAAGGAGGGCAGCAGTACGTAGGTCTTTTCCCACGGCTTCGGACGCGGCGGCTGCACGACGATCGCCTTCGCTTCCGCCTTCTTTGGCTCTACCGGTTTGTTATCGGCACACGGCAGATCGTCGCCGTACGGATGTGGGATCGGGTCGATTTTGCCCGGCATATCGATGATGCGGGAATCTACCCCGCGCCAGCCCGGCAGCGCCTCTTTCACCATGATCGCAGTATTGCGCACGTCGCGGATGCTGCTCACCGGCTCGCCCTGCGACAGGCGGTGCGCCACTTCCACCAGCGGACGCTCGCCGTTTCCGTAAATCAGCATGTCGGCCTTGGAATCCACCAGCACCGAGCGGCGCACGGTATCTGACCAGTAGTCGTAGTGTGCGGTACGGCGCAGGCTCGCCTCGATGCCGCCCAGGATCACCGGCACGTCTTTCCAGGCTTCTTTGCAGCGCTGGGTGTAGACGAGGGTTGCGCGGTCCGGACGTTTGCCCGCCACGTTATCCGGCGTGTAGGCGTCGTCATGGCGCAGCTTACGGTCAGCGGTATAGCGGTTGATCATCGAGTCCATGTTGCCCGCGGTCACGCCGAAGAACAGGTTCGGTTTACCCAGACGCATAAAGTCGTCTTTGCTGTTCCAGTCGGGCTGGGAGATGATCCCCACGCGGAAGCCCTGCGCCTCAAGCATGCGGCCACAGATGGCCATGCCGAAGCTCGGGTGGTCAACGTAGGCATCGCCCGTGACCAGAATGATGTCGCAGCTGTCCCAGCCCAGTTGGTCCATCTCTTCCCGGGACATCGGCAGGAACGGCGCCGGTCCAAAGCAGGCCGCCCAGTACTGGGGCCAGGAGAAGAGGTCACGATCCGGCTGGATCAGGGAAATTGCGCTCATAATGCTTCCGAAGAAAAAATAAACAAAAGGAGCGGGATTATACGCTGTTCATCTGCCAGATTTGAAGAAAAGGATGCAGGAAGCAGGCAGATATTCACGGAAGTCGTTAAAATACGCCGCCCTGATAATTTTGGATCATAATATTCACTCTATTTTCCGGTGATTTGCCCCGGAATGCGTGTTTGTGCGGAGCTCAGTTGTGAAGCCCAACGATTCGTTACATGTCTCCCAGCTGCGGGTTGTCCTGCACCTCTGCGGTTTCCTTGTGCTGCTGTACAGCCTTTCCATGCTGCCGCCGATGGTTATCGCCCTGCTGAACAAAGAGCGGACCTACTTTGCCTTCCTGACCACTTTTTTAACCTTTTTTAGTCTCGGAGGCTTAACCTGGCGGGCAACCCGCCACGCCGGCATCCAGCTGCGCACCCGCGACGGTTTCGTGATTATCGTGCTGTTCTGGCTGCTTTTTTCATTGATTAGCGCCATGCCGCTCTGGATGGATGACGGGCTTCAGCTCTCCTTTGCTGACGCGCTCTTTGAGGGGGTTTCCGGGATCACCACTACCGGAGCGACGGTGATCGGGGACGTCAGCGCCCTGCCTAAGTCGTACCTGTATTACCGCGCTCAGCTGAATTTCATTGGCGGGTTAGGCGTCATCGTGCTGGCCGTCGCGGTCCTGCCGCTGCTGGGCATTGGCGGCATGAAGCTTTATCAGTCAGAGATGCCGGGGCCGTTCAAGGAGGAGCGTCTGACGCCCCGCCTTGCCGATACCGCGCGCACGCTGTGGGTGACCTACTTCGCGCTGGGCGTGGCCTGCACTCTGGCCTACTGGCTGGCGGGAATGTCCTTTTTTGACGCCGTCTGTCACGGGCTTTCGACCGTGTCACTGGGCGGCTTCTCCACCCGCAGCGAGAGCATTGGTTTTTATGACAGCCACGCAATCGAGCTGGTTGCCGGGGCGTTTTCGCTGCTCTCCGCGTTTAACTTCACCCTCTGGTACGTCGCCATTGTCCGACGCACCCTGAAGCCGATTCGTCGCAGCCCGGAGGTTAAATTCTTCCTGAGCGCCGCTGCCGCGATTATCCTCATCACCGCCTGGCAGGTCTGGCATGCAGGCATGTACAGCCCCACGGATAGCCTGGTGCACGCCTTCTTCCTTGCCAGTTCGATGATGACCGATAACGGCCTGTCGACCGCCGACTACGCCCAATGGCCCACCCACACCATCTTCCTGCTGTTGAGCGCCAGCTTTTTTGGCGGCTGCGTAGGCTCGACCTGCGGCGGGATCAAAGCCCTGCGTTTTTTGATTATGTTCAAGCAGAGTATTCAGGAGATGAACCAGCTGGCGCATCCGCGCGCGCTGCTGAGCATTAAGGTGGGCAAAAGCGTGGTGAATGAACGCGTCCTGCGCTCGGTCTGGAGCTTCTTCTTTCTCTACGTGATGATCACGGGCTTTTTTGTCTGGGCGCTTAATCTGATGGGCTACGATCTGTTTACGTCATTCGCGACGGTCGCCGCCTGTATCAACAACATGGGGCTGGGATTTGGCGAGACGGCGTCGACGTTCGGCACGTTAACAGAAGGGGCTAAGCTGTTGATGTGCGCGGCAATGATCTTAGGGCGTCTGGAAATTTACCCGGTGCTGATTCTGTTCTCGCGCTTTTTCTGGCGGGCATAAACCATTCCCGGCGAACCGGGAATGTCAGAGGTTATGGCGCGGGGTTGATCAGCATCTGCCCTACGGAGCCCCTGTCCATCATCTCCAGCGTCTGGCTGTGGAACAGGAACGGGAAGTGCGGCCACGAAGGCTGGCCGTAGTAGACGAGCAGTTCAACCTGACCGTCCACCCAGACGGTGTCTTTCCAGCCGCGATCTTCCGGGAATGGCATCGCGCCGTTAACGTTGCGGATCAGGAAGCTTACCCCTTCAATATGGAAGGACTGCGGCATATCTGAACGCACCGTCCAGCGCTCCCAGGTGCCCTGCTGCGCGGTAATGTCGATGCGGTTGACGTCCCACAGCGCACCGTTGATGCCCGGATCGTCGCCCAGGCTGATATCACGGCTGCGCACCGGGGAGCCGCTCATGATCTCCTGCGGCAGCAGGCGCATGGGCAGGCTATCGGTCACCAGCGGCAGCAGGCCGGTTGGACGCAGGGTCAGCACCAGGGTCGAGACAAGTATGCTCGACGGTTCAAAGAACCCGCGAATACGGTCAACAATGCTTGCCGCTTCGCCGCAGGTCACAGAGACTTCATCCCCGTTGGTCATATCAATGAGAATTTCGCGACGCTCACCCGGCGCGAGCGCCAGCTGTTTGACGGACACCGGTGCCGGTAAAAAACCCTGATCGCCGGAGATCACGTGCAGCGGACGGCCATCGCTCATTTGCAGCTGATAGCGGCGCGAGTTAGACGCGTTGAGCAGGCGCAGGCGCACCCAGCCACGGGACACTTCGACATACGGGCTCTGCGCGCCGTTAACCAGCAGCGTATCGCCAACGAAGCCACCGCTCCCCGGTTCGCTGTATTCCGGCGTACCGAAATTATCCAGACGTTTGTCCTGGATGATAATCGGGAAGTCATCCACGCCGTAGTGGTTCGGGATCGGCAGGGATTTGCTGACTTCATCTTCCACCAGCCACATGCCGGCCAGGCCGTTATAGACCTGCTGCGCCGTGCGGTTAGGGGTGTTGGCGTGATACCACAGGGTTGCCGCGCTCTGGCGAATCGGCAGAACGGGCGCCCAGTCGGCGCTGGGCGACATCATGCGCGCCGCGCCGCCAATCAGAGGGCCAGGCACCTGCAGGCCGCTGATGGTCATGGCGACATTTTCAGGGGTACGGTTACTGTAGATGAGCTTTACGTCATCGCCATTCCACACGCGTATGGTCGGCCCAAGGTAACGTCCGTTAATGCCCCAGACCGGCGCACGCGTCCCCTGGGTAAAGGACCAGTGGCTGCGCTGCAGCGTCAGGAAAAGCGGCTGGCCGCGACGGGATTCAATGAGTGGCGGAATAGGCAGCGGCTGTTGCTGCCCGGCGGCGCTGGCTGTCAGCGGCATCGCACCCGCACAAAGGGCGATCCCTGAAGCCTGAATAAACTGACGCCGACTGAGTGACATATAAGCTCCATCTGAAACGACTAACAACGCGGGAATTCGTTTTCCCTTCAACGCCGGGTTAGATCTTACCGGCGGCTTCTCTCTCTGCGACTTCTTTGTCGAGCAGCGCAATATGCTCAGCCATCAGATCACGGCAGTGCGCTGCCAGCTCGCGCACCTGATCTTTACCGTATTTGCTGGTATCGACGGGTGGCAGCATTTCGACAATCACCAGCCCGTTATTCAGGCGGTTAAGATTAATCTTATTCGAAGTATTGGAAACGCACACAGGAATAATTGGAACACCTGCCGCAATTGCGGCATGAAACGCACCGGTTTTAAACGGCAGCAGACCGCGGCCGCGGCTGCGCGTCCCTTCCGGGAACATCCAGATTGAGATCCTGCGCTTTTTAAAATGATTCACCACTTCTGCAATGGTGCCGTGCGCTTTTGCACGGTTATTACGGTCAATCAGCAGGTTACCGGTAAGCCAGTACAGCTGACCAAAAAACGGGATCCACAGCAGGCTTTTTTTACCCACCGTCACGGTCGGTGGAAGCACGATATTGGAGGCCGTCACCATATCGTAGTTGTTCTGATGGTTGGCGATATAGATGGCGTTACCGAAATTCTCCGCTCCTTCCGGCAGGCGTTTTTCAACTTTCAGACCAAACAGCGGCGCAAGACGCCCGAACATATGGCCAAAGGTGGCGACATGCTTCGGATTACGCGGGCTGAACAGGCAATAAATAGAGCCGAAAATACAGACCAGAATACAGTAGATAACGGTAAGAATAAGACGAACAATATATAGCATAGCGACCTCTGAAGCCCTGACAGCTGACAATTATACTTCACCTGTGGCCAGGTAAGGACTTTATTACGAGCGCGTATTGTTAATCGCAACGCACGAATTAACAACGATTTTACGGGAAATTTTATTGAAATTCCCCCTCCGGACAGAGGGGGATATCATGACATTACTCTTCGCTGTCACCCGCCGCGCTGCGTGCAGGAGAGTCAATCTCCACGCGGTCGATACGCTGCAGGCCGCGCATCAGCGAGCCGCGGCGACCGCGCTCGCCCACCACCTTCTGCAGCTCTTCCGGACGAAGCTTGATTTTGCGCTTGCCGACGTGAATGGTCAGCGTGCTCTGCGGCGGCAGCAGGAAGAGGTGCGCCAGGCCATCTTCGCCTTTCGCGGCCTCCGCCGACGGGATGTTGATGATCTTGTTGCCCTTGCCTTTTGACAGCTCCGGCAGATCGCTGACCGGGAACATCAGCATACGTCCGGCGGTGGTGATCGCCAGCAGCATGTCGCTTTCGTTCTCGATCACCAGCGGTGCCATTACGTGAGCGTTGTCCGGCAGGCTAATCAGCGCCTTACCGGCACGGTTGCGGGAAACCAGATCGTTGAAGGTACAGATAAAACCGTAGCCCGCGTCAGACGCCAGCAGCAGCTTCTGGTCATCGGCTTCCATCAGCATATGGTCAACCGTCGCGCCCGGCGGCAGCGTCAGCTTGCCGGTCAGCGGTTCACCCTGCCCGCGTGCGGAAGGCAGCGTGATCGGGTCAATGGCATAGCTGCGACCGGTGGAGTCGATAAACGCCACCGGCTGGTTGCTCTTGCCTTTCACCGCCGCTTTAAAGCTGTCGCCCGCTTTGTAGCTGAGCCCCGGCGCGTCGATATCGTGGCCTTTGGCGCTGCGCACCCAGCCGCTCTGCGACAGGACAATGGTCACCGGCTCGGACGGCTGCATGTCGTGCTCGTTCATCGCCTTCGCTTCTTCGCGCTCGTGCAGCGGAGAACGACGGTCGTCGCCGAACGCGTCGGCATCAGCCTGCAGCTCTTTCTTCAGCAGGGTATTCATCTTGCGTTCGGACGCGAGGATCGCCTGCAGCTGATCGCGCTCTTTTTCCAACTCGTTCTGCTCGCCGCGGATCTTCATCTCTTCCAGTTTGGCGAGATGGCGCAGCTTCAGCTCGAGGATCGCTTCGGCCTGGGTTTCGCTGATGCCAAAGCGCGACATCAGGGCGGGCTTCGGCTCGTCCTCGGTACGGATGATCTCAATCACCTCGTCGATATTGAGGAACGCCACCAGCAAACCTTCGAGGATATGCAGGCGCTTAAGCACTTTCTCCAGACGATGGTTCAGACGACGGCGTACCGTATCGCGGCGGAACGTCAGCCATTCGGTGAGGATCTCCAGCAGGTTTTTCACCGCCGGGCGTCCGTCGAGGCCGATCATGTTCAGGTTAATGCGGTAGCTTTTTTCCAGATCGGTGGTGGCGAACAGGTGGTTCATCACCTGCTCCATGTCCACGCGGTTAGAACGCGGCACGATCACCAGACGGGTCGGGTTCTCGTGGTCAGATTCGTCACGCAGGTCGTCCACCATCGGCAGCTTTTTATTGCGCATCTGGGAGGCGATCTGCTCCAGCACTTTGGCACCGGAAACCTGATGCGGCAGCGCGGTGATCACCACGGCGCCGTCTTCTTTATTCCACACCGCGCGCATGCGCACGGAGCCGCGACCGTTCTGGTAGATTTTGCGGATTTCCGCACGCGAGGTGATGATTTCGGCTTCGGTCGGGAAATCCGGACCCTGCACGATATCCAGCAGATCGTCGAGCGAGGCTTTCGGCTGCTCAATCAGGGTGATGGCGGCTTTCGCCACTTCACGCAGGTTGTGCGGCGGAATGTCCGTCGCCATACCGACCGCAATCCCGGTGGTGCCGTTCAGCAGGATGTTCGGCAGACGCGCAGGCAGCATCTTCGGCTCCTGCAGCGTACCGTCGAAGTTCGGTACCCAGTCAACGGTCCCCTGCCCCAGCTCGCCCAGCAGCACTTCGGCATATTTAGAGAGGCGGGATTCGGTATAACGCATCGCCGCGAAGGATTTCGGATCGTCCGGCGCACCCCAGTTCCCCTGACCATCCACCAGCGGGTAGCGGTAAGAGAACGGCTGGGCCATCAGCACCATCGCTTCATAACAGGCGCTGTCGCCGTGCGGATGGTATTTACCCAGTACGTCACCGACGGTACGGGCGGATTTCTTGAACTTGGCGGTGGCGTTCAGCCCCAGTTCGGACATCGCATACACGATGCGGCGCTGAACGGGCTTCAGGCCATCCCCGATAAACGGCAACGCCCTGTCCATGATGACGTACATAGAGTAGTTCAGGTAGGCGTTTTCCGTGAATTCATGTAGCGCGAGGCGCTCTGCCATATCGCTCATTACGTGTGATTCCTCAACTCAGAAACCGAAGGGTTTCAGGCAATATTGCCGCAGATACTACCCTATCTGACGAGTTGAGTCACAAAGAAAAAGGGCCGCTTATGCGGCCCTTTTCGGGTTATTTGTTCAGCTTAATGACCTGCTTCACGTCGATTTCAAAATCGTTCCACTCTTTATCGACCTTGCCCTGGATTTCCACTTTATCCTGCGGGGTGACGGTCACGCCGTTCCAGCGCTTGTGGTCAATTTCCACGTTCACCGTGCCGGTCTCATCGCGGAAGGTGTAGCGGTCATCGGACAGGCGCTGGGTGATGTTCCCGCGCAGCTTCACCCAGCTGTCGTCCTTCATCTCTTTCACCTTCACCGCGGTGGTGAGGTTGGCGTCGTTATCGACAAAACCGCCTGCCTGCGTCTGGGTCTGGGTTTGCGTGGCCGACGGGCCGTTAAATCCGCCCTGCGCGGCAAAAACGGGGGCAGTGGCCATCATCATGATGGCGGCAATGGCAGCGAATTTTTTCATATTAACTCTCCCTTTAATCTGGTTTCGCAGTCCATTAAACAGGGTAATCCTTAACAACTTCTTAAGGGAAAAATTTATTTATTATTGCTGTACAGCAGGCGCTTACAGAGGGTTTACTGACGGCATCAAGGAGGGAACATGCGCATTTTACTGGTAGAAGACGACACGTTAATCGGCGACGGTATCAGGGCGTGTTTAAGCAAAATGGGCTTTAGCGTGGACTGGTTTACCGACGGTAAAACCGGTCAGGCCGCGCTCGCGTCTGCGCCCTATGATGCCGTGGTGCTGGATCTGACGCTGCCGGAAATCGACGGTCTGGACATCCTGCGCGCGTGGCGCGAAAGCGGGCGCAGCGAGCCGGTATTGATCCTGACCGCGCGGGATGCGCTTAACCAGCGCGTGGAAGGTCTGCGTCTTGGCGCGGATGATTATCTCTGCAAGCCGTTCGCGCTGATTGAAGTGGGTGCCCGCCTCGAGGCGCTGGTCCGCCGCAGCCACGGCCAGACGCATAGCGAGCTACGCCACGGCAAGGTCACGCTCGATCCGACCCGTCTCGTCGCCACGCAGGACGGTGAACCGCTGACGCTGAAGCCGAAAGAGTTCGCGCTGCTGGAACTGCTGATGCGCAATGCAGGCCGCGTGCTCCCTCGCAAGACGATTGAGGAAAAACTGTATACCTGGGACGACGACGTCTCCAGCAATGCGGTAGAAGTCCACGTTCATCATCTGCGCCGCAAGCTTGGCAGCGAGTTTATCCGCACCGTGCACGGCATCGGCTATACCCTGGGTGACGCATGAAGCTGACGCAACGCCTGAGCCTGAAGCTGCGCCTGACGCTCCTCTTTTTAGCGCTCTCCCTGACGGCATGGTTTGCCGCCAGCCTGGTGGCCTGGCAGCAGACCACCCACAAGCTGGATAAGCTCTTCGACACGCAGCAGATGCTGTTTGCCAAACGGCTGCTGACGATGGATCTGGACGAGATCCGCGCCCCCGAGCGGATGCGCGAGATCCCGAAAAAAGTGAAGCATGGCCGTCTCGATGACGACGCGCTGGCTTTCGCCATTTACAGCGTCGAGGGCAAAATGCTGCTGAACGACGGCGAGAACGGGCGCGATATTCCGTACCACTATCGCCGCGACGGGTTTGCTAACGGGCTGCTCCAGGACGACAACGACGAATGGCGTTTCCTGTGGCTGACCTCACCCGACGGGAAATACCGCGTGGTGGTCGGTCAGGAGTGGGAGTACCGCCAGGATATGGCGCTGGACGTGGTCAGCTCGCAGCTCACGCCCTGGCTGGTGGCGCTGCCGGTGATGCTGCTTTTGCTGGTTCTCCTCCTGAGCCGGGAGCTGAGGCCGCTCAAAAAGCTGGCGCAGACCCTGCGCTCCCGCTCGCCGGATGCGACCGATGCGCTTGTGCTTCAGGGTGTGCCCACGGAAGTGCGCCCCCTGCTCGACGCGCTGAATCACCTCTTCGCACGTACCCAGGAGATGATGACCCGCGAGCGCCGCTTTACGTCCGATGCCGCCCACGAGCTGCGCAGCCCGCTGGCGGCCCTGAAGGTGCAAACTGACGTGGCGCAGCTCTCGCAGGACGATCCGCAGGCGCGGGAAAAAGCGCTGGCACAGCTGCATGCGGGAATCGACCGCGCTTCGCGGCTGGTGGATCAGCTCCTCACCCTGTCGCGTCTGGACTCGCTGGATAACCTTGACGATGTCGAACCGATAACGCTTGCCGACTTACTGCAGTCGGCGGTGCTGGATATCTGGCATCCGGCGCAGCAGGCAGGGATTGATATTCGCCTCAACAACCATGCCCCGCAGGTCAAACGTCAGGGGCAGCCCCTGCTGCTCAGCCTGCTGGTGCGCAACCTGCTGGACAACGCCATCCGCTACAGTCCGCGCGGCAGCGTGGTGGACGTGACGCTGAACGCGCGTAGCTTTAGCGTGCGCGACAACGGTCCCGGCGTTGACCCCGAGGTGCTGGCGCGCATCGGCGAGCGTTTTTATCGTCCACCGGGCCAGAACGCCACGGGCAGCGGGCTGGGGCTTTCTATCGTCAGGCGCATTGCCGCGCTGCACGGGATGCGCGTCTCGCTGAGCAATGCGGCGGAAGGCGGCTTTGAGGTGAAGGTCAGCTGGTAACGGATTATTGCATCTCCAGCAAAAGACTTTGCACATTTTGCTCATTTTTCCGCTCCGTCCTCGCGCGTAGAATACCCGGCATACTCTCATCGTCGAGGACAAAAAATGAGCAACATTCTGATTATTAACGGTGCAAAAGAATTTGCGCACTCTAAAGGCCAGCTGAATGACACCCTGACCGAGGTCGCGGACGGTTTCCTGCGCGACGCCGGGCATGATGTTAAGGTCGTGCGTGCAGACAGCCACTACGACGTGAAAGCCGAAGTGCAGAACTTCCTGTGGGCTGACGTGGTGATCTGGCAGATGCCAGGCTGGTGGATGGGCGCGCCGTGGACCGTGAAAAAATACATGGACGACGTGTTCACGGAAGGTCACGGTTCGCTGTATGCCAGCGATGGCCGCACCCGCTCTGACGCGTCCAAAAAATACGGTTCAGGCGGCCTGATTCAGGGCAAAAAATATATGCTGTCACTGACCTGGAACGCGCCGCTGGAAGCCTTCACCGAGAAAGATCAGTTCTTCGAAGGCGTGGGCGTAGACGGTGCTTATCTGCCGTTCCACAAGGCGAATCAGTTCCTGGGCATGGATCCGCTGCCGACCTTTATCGTTAACGACGTGATTAAAATGCCTGATGTCCCGCGCTATATCGCAGAATATCGCAAGCATCTCGCGGAAATTTTTGCTTAACTGGTAGCCTGGAATTAAAGGAGTAGTAAACATGCTTACCGTTATCGCAGAAATCCGTACTCGTCCAGGTCAACATCACCGCCAGGCGGTGCTGGATCAGTTCGCGAAAATCATCCCGACCGTACTGAAAGAAGAAGGCTGCCACGGCTACGCGCCGATGGTGGATGCCGCCACTGATGCCAGCTTCCAGGCGACCGCGCCGGACTCGATCATCATGGTTGAGCAGTGGGAAACCGTCGCGCATCTTGAAGCGCATCTGCAGACCGCGCACATGAAAGCGTGGAGCGACGCGGTGAAGGGCGACGTGCTGGAAACCCACATCCGCATCCTGGAGCAAGGGGTTTAAGTTCGTGGAATTTGCCGGGTGGCACTGCGTTTACCCGGCCTACAAAACCTGAACCGTAGGCCCGGTAAGCGCTAGCGCCACCGGGCTTTGTTGTTTTTAGCTGCTTTTCTTCCCCGGCTTTAACCCGCGATGGAGCTCGTTGATGCGCTTCATTGACTTGATGGCGCGCTGCGGTTCGGTGGCGGCGACGGACAAAATGATCATCTCCAGACAGAGCAGCACCGTGCCGTGGAGCGGGATTTTACCCTTTTCACCGCCGCGCGGAACGTGGATCACCACGCTGGCCTCCTTACTGAAACGCGAATCAAGGGCGTTGGTCAGCAGGATGGTGGGAATGCCCAGACGTTTTGCTTCACGCAGGGTGGTTTGCCCCTCCCGGTGCGCGGATTTCTGCGCCATCATCACCAGCACGTCACCGCGCTGAAGCGCAATCAGCTGCTCGGCAAGCCCGATCCCGGTACGGTTGAGCGGCGTGGCGGGTAACCCCATACGGCTGAACAGCCTGGCGGTGTACTCGGCCAGAATGCCGGAGGCGCCAATGCCAAATATGGCGACCTGCCTTGCCTGCGCCAGCAGTGAGACCGCCTGCGCCATCGCGTAGCGGTTGTGGGGCTCGGATAACACCTCGCAGGTGTGCTGATGTCCCTCCAGCACAAAATCAATGCTCGCGTTGACGTCGCTGGCGAGCGTGTTCACCGTGGTGGACATCTTTTCGCTGGAGGTGACCACCGGGCCAAACCACTGCTCCAGCGTCTGCTTGAGATCGCGCAGCCCGGCGAACCCCAGCGCCTGTATGGCGCGGACCACCGTGGCATCCGAGGTTTTCAGTACGGCGGCAATCTCCATGGCGGTCTGCTCCATCACCGCTTCGCGGTTGTCATGGATATAGCGTGCGACCTGCAGCAGACGCGGCGTCAGCTGATGCGCCCGCGCGCGAAAGCGGTCGCCATAGACATCCACGCGCCCCTTCTCTTTGCGGATCACCGTGAGGCCTCCGGCAGCGGACGCCCGGCAATCTGTGACTGCACCTGCGCGGCCATTAGCCCTAATGATGCAAACGAATTAGAGATCGCTTCTTCACGCGAGATCAGCACGTAGTGCCCGGTGCGGCAGGCAGTCAGGAACTGACACCAGCCCGGCATCACCGCCTCCATCGCCGCCAGCTCGTCCTGCGGTTTCCCCCCCGTATCCCCGCGCCAGGTAGCAAAGACGAAATCGGCATCCAGCTCCGGCAGGCGCTCGGCGCTGACGTCGATGCGCCCCCCTTCCGGGATGGACTCAATCAGTGGCGGGAATTTGAATCCGGCGTCGCGCAGAACGCGGCCCAGCGAGTGGTAGCTGTGCATGGCGTTGATTTTCCCCTGATTGGCCTGAATCACCGATACGGTGATTTTGCGCGTGTCGATGGTCGCCTTCAGCGCCTTGATTTGCTCCTGATAGCGGCGTTCCAGAATGTTTAGCCTTGCCTGCGTGCCCGTGAGCTGCGCCAGCTTGCGGTAGATTTCTGGCGCGCCGCCGTCGAGATGATCGATGCTCACCGTCGGGGCAATTTTCGCTAATTGTTCCACCGGCGTGTTGCGGGTCGGCTCGGTAACGATCAGGTCAGGTTTGGCGGCGGCGATGGCTTCGATGTCGATATCCGCCGTGCCGATAAATTTGATATCGGAATTATCGAAGTCGACGCCGGTCAACATGCCGCTGGATCGCAGAAAATGGCTGCCGTCCGGCCGCGTGCGGCCATGGCTCGCCACCGGCGGCACGCCAAGCTCAATCAGCGGAATGGTGATGTCCAGATCGTGTAAGGAGACAATCCGTTTCGGGTGCACCGGCACCACCACCTTTCGGTTCAGATCGTCAGTAAAGACCTGCGTCGGCTCCGCCGCGCTCACCGCGAACCCCACCAGCAACAGCATCGAAAACAGTACGCGCATCATAATCCCCTAAAATCTGTCCCGACGCTGCCAGAGCAGCAGCAGGAAAAACGGTCCGCCAATCAATGAAATGACAATTCCCGCCGGCAGCTGCAGCGGGAGGAATGCCAGACGTCCGACGTTATCCGCCAGCAGCACCAGCAGCGCCCCCAGCACGGCGCTTCCCGTCAGGAGCGCGGTTTGCCCACCGCGCAGCAGCAGGCGCGCCATGTGCGGGGCAATCAGCCCCACGAAGCCAATGCTGCCCACGCAGGAGACGCAGGCCGCCGTCAGCACCACCGGAGCGAGAACCCGCAGCAGCGCCAGCCGGGTTGTGCGCACGCCAAGGCCCGTAGCGGCCTGATTGCCGAGCAACGCCACGTCCGCGGCCCGGGCGGTAAACAACAGCAGCGCAAACGCGGGGGCGGCCCAGAGTGCGGCCAGGCCCACCAGCGTCCAGTTTGCCGCATGCAGGCTTCCCGCCAGCCACAGCATCGCCGTCTGCACGTCGCGCACGTCGGCGGTGGTCATAAAGACGCCCATCGCTGCGGCAAACGCCCACGACACGCCGATGCCGATCAGGATGAACCGCGGGCGCGAGATATCGCGCGCCAGGACGATAACCAGCAGCGCGGTGAGCAGCCCACCGGCCATGCCGACCAGCGGACGCCAGGCCAGGCTCAGCGCCGGGAACTGAAAAATCAGCAGCAGTACCGCCGCGCTACAGCCCTCCTTCACGCCGATAAGCCCCGGGTCAGCCAGACCGTTGCGGGTGATGGACTGCATCGCCGCCCCCGCCATGCCGAGCATCGCGCCGCACAGCACCGCCATCAGCAGGCGCGGCAGGCGGATATCCATCACGACGTAGCGCGTCTCCGTCGTCAGACTTTCAGGCGAAAACAGCGCGCGCCCGATGGCAGAGGTTGGAATGGGCAGAGAACCGTGCGTCAGGCCAAAGCCCAGCAGGCTTAGCGCCGCCAGCGCGAAAAGCGACAGGTACGCCAGCGCTTTCGGGCGAA
The DNA here is from genome assembly GCF_052974705.1 of Enterobacter sp. fkY84-1. Taxonomy (NCBI): domain Bacteria; kingdom Pseudomonadati; phylum Pseudomonadota; class Gammaproteobacteria; order Enterobacterales; family Enterobacteriaceae; genus Enterobacter; species Enterobacter sp. fkY84-1. Next base: position 4,005,341 of record NZ_CP169393.1, read on the forward strand.
TCAGCGCCGACAGGTGGCCAACGCGGATCGCGCGGAGTCCGGCCCGGTTCATTTGAACATCCTCGACGCCATAAAGATGAACACGGGCGCGCCGACCAGGGCCGTCATGATGCCGGTTGCCAGCTCCCAGGGGGTAAACAGCGTGCGGGCAGCGATATCCGCCAGCAGCAACACCAGCGCGCCGCACAGGGCCGACAGCGGCACCATCACGCGCAAATCGACCGACACCAGACGGCGGATGAGCTGCGGCACCACAAGGCCGATAAAGCCAATCGGTCCGGCGATGGAGACGGCCGTGCCGCAGAGCAGCGCAATGGCCAGCAGGGCAAGGAGGCGGGTTTTCAGCAGCGACACGCCAAGCCCCTGCGCCATTCTGTCGCCCAGCGCCAGCATGTTGAGCGAGGGCGACAGCCCGATAGCGAGAACAAAACCAGCGGCTGCAGCCCACAGGGCGCTCTGGAGCATCTGCGCGTTGATCCCGGCGATATCACCCGCCAGCCAGGTGCGCAGAGAGAGCAGCGTCTGTTCATCCAGGATTAACACCGCGGCGGTAATCGACGAGGCAAACGCCGACATCGCCACGCCGCACAGGGTGACCTTCATCGGCGTGAACCCGGTGCGACCGGACGAGGAGAACATCAGCACCAGCAGAAACAGCGCGGCGGCACCAGCGGCGGCAATCAGCGGGCGACCAAACGGCAGCGAAAGCCCAAGCGCGCTGGCGATCACCACCGCGAGCGCTGCCCCGGCGTTGAGCCCCAGAATATGCGGCTCGCCGAGCGGGTTGCGGATCACGGACTGCAGCAGCACGCCCGCCACGCCGAGCGCGGCGCCTGTCACCATTGCGGCGCAGAGGCGCAGCAGCCGTAGTCTGATGATGATGTTATGGTCGAAATTGCGCGGGTCGAAGTGAACGAATGCCTCCACTACCGTTTGCGGGGCGATAAAGCGTGCACCGATCCCCAGATGAGCAATCGCCCCCATTGCCAACAGCAGGGTGAAAATCAGGAAAGCCAGAGAGATGCGCATCATGGCTTCTGAATGCTCTGGCGAAACGGCATAAAGAACGGTTTGCCGGTTAGCGGATTAATCGACATATGCACGTCCACATCAAACACCGCTTTGATCAGCTCCGGCGTGCAGGCGTCGCCTTCATGTAACACCCCCTCGACTTTTCCCTGGCGTAAAAAGACCAGGGAATCACCGTAGTTCACGGCAAAGTTAAGATCGTGCAGCACCACCACGACGGTACGCCCGTGCTGGCGGGTCAGGGCGTGCAGCAGCTCCAGGATCTCCACCTGATAGCGGAGATCGAGGTACGTCGTCGGCTCGTCAAGCAGGATATACGGCGTTTGCTGCGCCAGCGCCATGGCGATCCAGCAGCGCTGACGCTGGCCGCCGGATAAGCTTTCCACCGGCATATGGGCAAACTCTGCAGTGCCGGTCAGGCGCAGGGCCTCTTCCACCGCCAGTTCGTCCTCGTCGCTCCACTGGCGCATAACGTTTTGCCAGGGAAAGCGCCCGCGCGAGACCAGCTCAAAAACGGTTAACCCTTCCGGGAGCAGCGGGGACTGCGGGAGAATACCAAGCTGGCGGGCGACGGCTTTGGTCGGCTGCTCGTGGATCGCCTTGCCGTCGAGAACCGCCGCGCCGCCAAGCGGCTGGAGCAGCCGCGCAATGGTGCTCAACAGCGTGGATTTCCCGCAGCCGTTTGCGCCCACCAGAACGGTTATTTTCTGCTGGGGGATCGCAAGGGAGATATCATCAACGATGATTTTTTTCTGATAGCCCGCAGAGAGGTTCTCCAGAACCAGTCCCGGTTGTTTTGTGTTGTGAGCCACGTGAACGCCAACGTAATAAAAAAGCGCAACAAATATAAATAAAAATCATTCTCTTTTGAGAGTTTGACGCCACGCCATGTAGTAGTCAAGCGAAGAAACACCCTGAAAAAACCAGGGGTAACGGAGCGTTACCGTGCAGACCACAAAATTAATAAATCATTATTTTTCAATTAAATAATTAATTACCCTTGTACTTTCCCGTTGCGTTTCATGCATGTAGCCGATTTTTATCATTTTTCATTTACTACTACATTCCCGCATGATTGAATGATTCTCAATTACATGTTCGATGCCGGTTCTGGCTAACGAGCAGAGCATAAAAGGGCAATGACTCACACATTCTTCCGTGAAGGTGATTCACGGATATTTTGGGATAACAGATGTAATGGCTACGTTCACACCTTCACTCTCTGGGGTAAAAGGGCGCGCGCTCTTTTCACTGCTGTTTATGGCGCCGCTGGCCCAGGCGGCGGACACCACCGCGGCTAAAGACGGCGAAACGCTTACCGTCACTGCCGATCCAAATACGCCGGCGGAAGCCACCAACGGCTACCAGCCGCTGAACACCTCCACCGCAACGCTGACCAACATGCCGATGCTGGATATCCCGCAGGTGGTGAATACGGTCAGCGATAAAGTGCTGGAGGATCAGCACGCCACCACGCTGGATGAAGCGCTCTATAACGTTAGCAACGTGGTCCAGACGAATACCCTCGGCGGTACGCAGGATGCCTTCGTGCGCCGCGGATTTGGCGCGAACCGGGACGGCTCGATCATGACCAACGGCCTGCGCACCGTCCTGCCGCGCAGCTTTAACGCCGCCACCGAGCGCGTGGAGGTGCTTAAAGGCCCGGCCTCAACGCTGTATGGCATTCTCGATCCGGGCGGCCTGATTAACGTCGTCACCAAACGCCCGGAGAGAACCTTCGGTGGTTCTCTGTCCGCCACCTCCTCCAGCTTTGGCGGCGGCACCGGACAGGTCGATGTGACCGGCCCGATCGACGGCACGCGTCTGGCGTATCGCCTCACGGGTGAGTATCAGGACGAAGATTACTGGCGTAATTTTGGCAACGAACGCAGCACCTTTATCGCCCCGTCGCTCACCTGGTTCGGCGATGATGCCACCGTGACCGTGCTCTATTCGCATCGCGACTATAAAACGCCGTTCGATCGCGGAACGATCTTCGATCTCAACACCAAAAAGGCCGTTGATGTCGATCGTAAAACCCGCTTTGACGAGCCGTTTAACGTGACCGATGGTCAGTCCGATCTGGCGCAGTTGAACGCGGAATACCGTCTTAACAGCCAGTGGACCGCGAAGTTCGACTACAGCTACAGCCAGGACAAATACAGCGATAACCAGGCCCGCGTGATGGCCTACGATGCAAAAACCGGCAACCTGACCCGCCGCGTGGATGCGACCCAGGGCTCGACCCAGCGCATGCACAGCACCCGCGCGGATCTGCAGGGGAATGTCGATATTGCAGGCTTTTACAATGAGATCCTGACCGGCGTGTCGTATGAGAATTACGATTTGCTGCGTACGGACATGATGCGCTGTAAGAACGTCAAAGGTTTCAACATCTACCATCCGGTTTACGGCAAACTCAACAAGTGTACAACCGTCTCCGCCGCAGACAGCGATCAGACGCTCAAGCAGGAGAGTTATTCGGCCTACGCGCAGGATGCCCTGTACCTGACGGATAAGTGGATCGCCGTCGCCGGGATGCGCTACCAGTATTACACCCAGTACGCGGGTAAAGGTCGTCCGTTCAACGTCAACACCGACAGCCGCGACGAACAGTGGACGCCAAAGCTGGGGCTGGTTTACAAGCTCACGCCATCCGTCTCGCTGTTTGCCAACTACTCGCAGACGTTTATGCCGCAGTCGTCCATTGCAAGTTACATTGGCGACCTGCCGCCGGAAACCTCAAACGCCTACGAACTGGGCGCGAAGTTCGACCTGTTCGACGGCGTTACCGCCAATATCGCGCTGTTTGATATCCACAAACGCAACGTGCTGTACAACGAAAGCGTGGGAGGTGAAACCATCGCCAAAACCGCGGGCCGCGTGCGCTCCCAGGGCGTGGAGGTGGATCTTGCCGGATCGCTGACCGAGAACACCAATATTATCGCCAGCTACGGCTATACCGACGCGAAGGTGCTTGAAGACCCGGACTACGCGGGCAAACCGCTGCCGAACGTGCCGCGCCATACCGGCTCCCTGTTCCTGACGTACGACATTCATAATGCGTTTGCGGGGAATACCCTGACGCTGGGCGGCGGCGGACACGGCGTGAGCCGTCGTTCAGCGACCAACGGCGCGGATTATTATCTGCCGGGCTATTTTGTGGCGGATGCCTTTGCGGCCTATAAGATGAAGCTGCAGTATCCGGTGACGCTGCAGGTCAACGTGAAGAACCTGTTTGATAAGACCTACTACACCTCGTCCATTGCGACCAACAACCTGGGCAACCAGATTGGCGACCCTCGCGAAGTGCAGTTTACGGTGAAGATGGAGTTTTGATGTAAAAAAGCCCGGTGGCGCTAGCGCTTACCGGGCCTACGATCCATTCCCTCTCCCTGCGGGAGAGGGTTAGGGTGAGGGCATCAAGCCTCAATATCCGCCATATCGCCTTTCTCCTGCAGCCAGTTACGACGGTCTTCCGAACGTTTCTTGGCAAGGAGCATATCCATCATGGCGTTGGTCTGCTGTTCGTCTTCGTCGCTGATCGTCAGCTGCACCAGACGGCGCGTGTTCGGATCCAGCGTCGTTTCGCGCAGCTGCATCGGGTTCATCTCGCCCAGCCCTTTAAAGCGCTGCACGTTTGGTTTGCCCTTCTTGCGCTTCAGCTGTTCCAGCACGCCCGCTTTCTCTTCTTCCGTCAGCGCGTAGTATACCTCTTTGCCGAGGTCGATACGGTACAGCGGCGGCAGCGCCACGTAGACGTGACCGTTTTTCACCAGCGTACGGAAGTGCTTCACAAACAGCGCGCACAGCAGCGTGGCGATGTGCAGACCATCGGAGTCCGCATCCGCGAGAATGCAGATCTTGCCGTAGCGCAGCTGGCTCAGATCGTCGCTGTCCGGATCGATGCCGATCGCGACCGAGATATCGTGGACTTCCTGCGAGGCCAGCACTTCGTCTGAAGACACTTCCCAGGTGTTCAGGATCTTACCCTTGAGCGGCATGATCGCCTGGTATTCACGATCGCGCGCCTGCTTGGCCGACCCGCCCGCCGAGTCCCCTTCCACGAGGAACAGCTCGGTGCGGTTGAGATCCTGCGCGGTACAGTCTGCCAGCTTGCCCGGCAGCGCAGGGCCGCTGGTCAACTTTTTACGCACCACTTTTTTCGCCGCACGCAGACGACGCTGGGCGCTAGAGATCGCCATTTCGGCCAGCATCTCCGCCGCCTGAACGTTCTGGTTCAGCCACAGGGTAAAGGCATCTTTCACCACGCCGGAGACGAACGCCGCGCACTGGCGTGACGACAGACGTTCTTTGGTCTGACCGGCAAACTGCGGATCCTGCATCTTCACGGAGAGCACGTAGGCGCAGCGGTCCCAGATATCTTCCGCCGACAGCTTCACGCCGCGCGGCAGGATATTACGGTATTCACAGAATTCGCGCATCGCGTCCAGCAGCCCCTGACGCAGGCCGTTGACGTGGGTCCCGCCGAGCATGGTGGGGATCAGGTTAACGTAGCTTTCGGTCAGCAGCTCGCCGCCTTCCGGCAGCCACAGCAGCGCCCAGTCCACCGCTTCGGTATCACCGCTAAAGTTGCCGACGAACGGTTTTTCCGGCAGCGTTGGCAGGCCGTTTACCGCTTCGCACAGGTAGTCGTTCAGGCCATCGGCGTAGCACCAGGTCTGCTCGGTATTATTAACGTGATCTTTAAAGGTGATTTCCACGCCCGGGCAAAGCACCGCTTTGGCTTTCAGCAGGTGCGTCAGGCGGGATACGGAAAAGCGCGGGCTGTCGAAGAAACTCTCGTCAGGCCAGAAGTGGACGCTGGTGCCGGTGTTGCGTTTGCCGCACGTGCCGACAACCTGCAAATCCTGCACCTTCTCGCCGTTTTCAAACGCGATGTTGTAGACCTGACCATCGCGACGGACGTTCACTTCCACGCGTTTGGACAGGGCGTTGACGACGGAAATCCCCACGCCGTGCAGGCCGCCGGAGAACTGGTAGTTTTTGTTGGAGAACTTACCGCCCGCATGCAGACGACAGAGGATCAGCTCAACGGCCGGGACGCCCTCTTCCGGGTGGATATCCACCGGCATGCCGCGCCCGTCGTCAATAACTTCCAGCGACTGATCGGCATGCAGGATGACGTCAACGCGTTTGGCATGGCCCGCCAGCGCTTCGTCCACACTGTTATCAATAACTTCCTGGCCCAGATGGTTTGGGCGCGTCGTATCGGTGTACATCCCCGGGCGGCGGCGAACCGGCTCAAGCCCGGTGAGGACCTCAATGGCATCAGCGTTATAGGTTTGCGTCATGATTTAAACTAGCAATTCGCATTGATTGTCAGTGGCTGTGCAGTCCAAGAAAATCGACAATCTGGGTGAAATGATTCTCAAAGCCCGTGAAAGCATGGTTTCCGCCCTCTTCTATCGTCTGGCGGCAGGAGGCGTAATACGCCACTGCCTGGCGGTAATCCAGCACTTCATCACCCGTCTGCTGCAGCAGCCAGATGAGATCCGGCGCCTCGAGCGGGTCGACCTGCATAACTTTGAGATCGTAAATATGGCGTGACTCTAGCACATATTGCTGGCCGGTGTAGGGGTTCTCGTTTTCGCCAAGAAAGTCCCGCAGCAGCTCAAATGGCCGTACCGCCGGATTAACCACCACGGCGGGCAGCATAAAGCATTGCGAGAGCCAGGTGGCGTAATATCCCCCCAGCGATGAACCGACCACACCAAAGGTTTCGCCGCCGTGCGCAAGCACGATGGATTCCAGCATTTCCGCGGCTTCTGCCGGGTAAGGCGGCAGCTGTGGGATAATCATCTCAACGTCAGGGTGATGCGCGCTCAGCCACTGGCGAAACTGTGTCGCTTTTGCGGAGCGCGGCGAACTGTTAAATCCGTGCAGATAAAGGAGCGTAGACATCAATAGCCTTCTGAAGCGGTGTCCGGGCGGAACTGTGCGCCGGTCAAACGGCAGACTTCCGTGGTCAGCGTGCCGTCGGGATGCAGTTCCAGCCAGCGCCAGCCTGGCGCGATGGTATCCAGCGTAAAGTTGGCGCAGTGCGGCTTAAACTGAACGCAGGTCGACGGCGTCGCCAGCATGCGGCGTCCGTTCCAGTCGAGATCCTGCTCCTGGTGAATATGCCCACACAGCAGATTTTTCACCCGCGGGAACTTCGCCAGCACGCGATCCAGCGCCGCGGAGTTGCGCAGGCTGTGCTGATCGAGCCAGCTGCAGCCCGCCGGCAGAGGATGATGATGAAGCAACAGCAGCGTGTGACGTTCAGGTTCAGCGGCCAGTTTGGTCTCCAGCCAGTCGAGCTGAAACTCACTGAGTTCACCGTGCGGGACGCCGAACACCTGGCTGTCCAGCAGCAGGATCTGCCACTGTTCACCCGCAAAAACACATTTCGCCGGAGAAATCCCCGCATCCTGGAGAGAACTGTACATGGCGGGCTGAAAATCGTGGTTACCCGGCAGCCAGACGCAGGGCGCGCTAAAGCTCGCGATGCCTTCAGCAAAATGCTGGTAGGCCGCGGAAGATTGGTCCTGCGCCAGATCGCCCGTTGCGACAATCAGATCGCATGCACGGTTTTCAGCGTGAATGGCGCTCAGTACCGCCTGATAACTCTCCCAGGTATTCACCCCCAGCAGCGTTTCATGCTTTTCGGCAAAAAGGTGGGTATCGGTGATTTGTAATATCCTGACTGGCGCCCCACCAGCAACAGTCAGGTTCAACAGGCTTTCCAAATGGTGTCCTTAGGTAGGTTTATGACGCTAACAAACCGGAATCGCCATTGCTCCATGTGCTAAACAATACCTTAGCCAGTCGGCTAAAAACTGGTTAATTTGATGCTTTTCGTCGCGTTGATGCAACTTTTTATTCGGGTAATCATACCGCGCCTTGAAGCGAAAGATCTGCTGGCTTGAACACACTTCAGCGACCATCGCGTCGTGATAGAGGCGTACCGTCATCGACGGCAGGCTCCAGTAGCTAATGCTGGGTGCCGTTTGCTCAATCTCCACCAGCGTAGTGTAGCGCGTTGATTCCGTTATCGTTAATCGATACTGCGCGTTGCTCACCTGATAGCTTACCGTTTCGCCGGGTGCGTCGTTTCTCGGCAGCAGGCGGCGCAATTGTGCAAAATTGGTTTCGCACAGGCGCATCATTTCTGGGAAGTCAGGCGTATAGCGCTTCATTTTTTCCACTCGTTTCGTAATGTCTGATAATGCAGCTGCAGCCATTGCAGGGCGATGACAGACGCTGCGTTGTCGATTTTCCCCTCTTCTACCCACTGATAAGCCTGTTCCCGGCTCACCACATGAACCCGAATATCTTCGTTTTCATCAGCCAGACCGTGAATCCCTTCTGCGGTCGTGGCGTCCACTTCGCCCACCATAATGGATAAGCGTTCGCTGGTGCCACCCGGACTCGCCAGATAGCTCAACACCGGTTTGGTGCGGCCCACCACCAGCCCCGCCTCTTCCAGCGCCTCGCGCCGGGCGACGTCTTCAACCGTCTCGCCTTCTTCGATCATCCCGGCCACCATCTCCAGTAGCCACGGGCTCTCACTGACGTCATAAGCGGCGATGCGGATCTGCTCCACCAGCACGACTTCGTCACGCACTGGGTCAAAGGGTAGCAAGACTGCCGCATGCCCGCGCTCAAAAATTTCGCGTCTGATTTCGCCGCTCATTTCACCGTTAAACAGGCGATGCCTGAAACGGTAAAGATCCATTGAAAAAAAACCGCTATAAAGCGTTTCTCGTGCAATAATTTCTACATCGTTTTTGGCGAATGTCACGGGCAACTTTTCTGGTTTTTGCATGAGTCGAGTCCTGGTAGCAATGGTGATGAAATTGTGAATTTCAAGGCTGTTTGGCTGCCGTTTGTAAGGCTATATGGTAGATTGGTGCAAATTACCGCCAGATGGCACGTAACGCCAACCTTTTGGTGTGGATGATTCTGTTAGAATCGGCAATTATTTTTTAATTAGATCAGCGCTAATACTGCTTCACAACAAGGAATGCAAATGAAGAAATTGCTCCCCATCCTTATCGGCCTGAGCCTGACGGGCTTCAGTGCAATGAGCCAGGCGGAAAACCTGTTACAGGTCTACCAGCAGGCACGTCTGGGCAACCCTGATTTACGTAAATCAGCGGCCGATCGTGATGCTGCGTTTGAAAAGATTAACGAAGCGCGTAGCCCCTTGCTGCCACAGTTAGGGTTAGGTGCAGATTATACCTACAGCAACGGTTTCCGCGACGCTAACGGCGTAAACTCCAATGCTACCAGTGCCTCACTGCAATTAACACAGACGCTGTTTGATATGTCCAAATGGCGTGCCCTGACCCTGCAGGAAAAGAGCGCGGGCATCCAGGATGTGACCTATCAGACCGACCAGCAGACGCTGATCCTGAACACAGCTACGGCGTACTTCAACGTGCTGAGCGCCATTGACGCGCTCTCCTACACCGAAGCGCAGAAACAGGCCATTTACCGTCAGTTAGATCAAACCACCCAGCGCTTCAACGTGGGTCTGGTGGCGATCACCGACGTGCAGAACGCCCGTTCACAGTACGACACCGTGCTGGCCAACGAAGTGACCGCGCGTAATAACCTCGACAACGCGCTGGAATCCCTGCGCCAGGTGACCGGGAACTACTATCCTGAGCTGGCCTCCCTGAACGTCGACAGCTTCAAAACGGATAAGCCGCAGGCCGTTAACGCCCTGCTGAAAGAGGCGGAAAACCGCAACCTGACGTTGCTGCAGGCGCGTCTGAACCAGGACCTGGCCCGCGAGCAGATTCGTCAGGCGCAGGACGGCCATCTGCCAACCCTGAGCCTGAGCGCCTCTACCGGCGTTTCTGACACCACCTACAGTGGCTCTAAAACCAATTCTGCCCAGTATGACGACAGCAATATGGGTCAGAACAAGGTGGGCCTGAGCTTCTCCCTGCCGCTGTATCAGGGTGGTCAGGTTAACTCTCAGGTGAAACAGGCGCAGTACAACTTTGTTGGCGCGAGCGAGCAGCTGGAAAGCGCCCATCGTAACGTGGTGCAGACCGTACGTTCATCCTTCAACAACGTGAACGCCTCAATCAGCAGCATCAACGCCTATAAACAGGCCGTTGTGTCTGCACAGAGCTCCCTGGACGCGATGGAAGCGGGTTACTCGGTTGGTACACGTACTATCGTTGACGTGCTCGACGCGACCACCACGCTGTACAACGCGAAACAGCAGCTCTCCAGCGCGCGTTATCAGTACCTGATTAACCAGCTGAACATTAAGCAGGCTCTGGGTACGCTGAACGAGCAAGACCTGCAGATGCTGAACAGCGCACTGGGCAAGCCGGTCTCCACCTCTCCGGACAGCGTTGCACCGGAGAACCCGGAGCAGGTTGCCGCGGTTGATAACTTCAACGCTAACAGCACTACCCCTGCTGCACAGCCTGCTGCCGCGCGCACCACAGCGCCTGCCAGCAAGGGCAATAATCCGTTCCGTAACTAAGCATTGCCCGATGGCGCTTCGCTTATCGGGCCTACTGAATCGTAGGCCGGGTAAGCGCAGCGCCACCCGGCGCAAAATCACATCCGAACGTAAGCCAACGTAAAGATCCCCCTGATTCCGCCCCTCTTCGCTTCATTTTCAACCACTCATCCTCTATCCTGAGCGTTATTACCACTGGGTCCTGGAAGACAAACATGAAACGGACAAAAACGATCAATCACGCGTCGTTCCGCAAGAGCTGGAACGCACGTCACCTCACCCCTGTTGCGCTGGCGGTTACCGCTGTCTTTATGCTGGCAGGCTGTGAGAAAAACGATGAAACGGTTTCGCTGTATCAAAACGCGGACGACTGCTCCGCCGCAACCGGCAAAGCGGCCGAATGTAAAACGGCCTACACCAACGCGCTGAAAGAAGCGGAACGCACCGCGCCGAAATATGCCTCACGCGAAGACTGCGTAGCGGAATTTGGTGAAGGTCAGTGCCAGCAGGCACCGGCTCAGGCAGGCACGGCACCTGAAAATCAGGCACAGGCGCAGTCCAGCGGCAGCTTCTGGATGCCGCTGATGGCAGGCTACATGATGGGCCGTCTGATGGGCGGCGGCGCGGGCTACCAGCAGCAGCCGCTGTTTAGCTCGAAAAACCCGGCCAGCCCGGCTTACGGTCAATATACCGATGCCAGCGGTAAAGGCTACGGCGCAGCGACTCCGGGCCGCACCGTAACCGTACCGAAAACCGCGATGGCGCCGAAGCCTGCGACCACCAGCACCATCACCCGCGGCGGGTTCGGTGAGTCTGTGGCGAAACAGACCAGCATGCAGCGCAGTGCATCAGGCACCTCTACTCGCTCAATGGGCGGCTGATCATGGAACGAGTCAGTATTACCGAGCGCCCGGACTGGCGCGAAAAAGCCACCGAGTACGGCTTTAACTTCCACACCATGTACGGCGAGCCGTACTGGTGTGAAGACGCTTACTACAAGCTCACCCTGGCCCAGGTTGAGAAGCTGGAAGAGGTCACGGCTGAGCTGCACCAGATGTGCCTCAAGGTGGTGGAAAAAGTCATCGACAGCGACGAGCTGATGGCCAAGTTCCGCATTCCAAAGCACACCTGGAGCTTTGTCCGCCAGTCGTGGAAAACGAATCAGCCTTCGCTTTACTCTCGCCTGGATCTGGCGTGGGACGGCGTGGGTGAACCGAAGCTTTTAGAAAACAACGCCGATACGCCAACCTCCCTCTATGAAGCGGCATTCTTCCAGTGGATCTGGCTGGAAGACCAGATGAACGCCGGAAACCTGCCGGAAGGCAGCGACCAGTTCAACAGCCTGCAGGAGAAGCTGATCGAGCGCTTTGCCGAGCTGCGCGAGCAGTTTGGCTTCAACCTGCTGCATCTCGCCTGCTGCCGCGACACGGAAGAAGATCGTGGCACGGTTCAGTATCTGCAGGATTGCGCCGCCGAAGCGGAAGTGGCGACCGAGTTCCTCTATATCGAGGATATCGGCCTGGGTGAAAAAGGTCAGTTTACGGACATGCAGGATCAGGTCATCAGCAACCTGTTCAAGCTCTACCCGTGGGAGTATATGCTGCGCGAGATGTTCTCCACCAAGCTGGAAGACGCGGGCGTGCGCTGGCTGGAACCGGCCTGGAAGAGCATTATCTCCAACAAGGCCCTGCTGCCGATGCTGTGGGAGATGTTCCCGAATCACCCTAACCTGCTGCCAGCGTACTTTGCGGAAGATGATTACCCGCAGATGGAGAAATACGTCGTTAAGCCGATCTTCTCCCGCGAAGGCGCGAACGTGTCGATCATCGAAAACGGTAAAACGCTGGAAGCGGTTGAAGGGCCTTACGGCGAGGAAGGGATGATCGTCCAGGCGTTCTATCAACTGCCGAAATTTGGCGACAGCTATACGCTAATTGGCAGCTGGCTCATTAACGATCAACCTGCCGGAATTGGCATTCGCGAAGATCGCGCGCTGATCACGCAGGATCTGTCGCGGTTCTACCCGCATATTTTTGTGGAGTAAGACTTGCCCGGTGGCGCTACGCTTACCGGGCCTACGCTCGACCTGTAGGCCGGGTAAGGCGAAGCCGCCACCCGGCATATTTTCACCCTACCTGTACCGACAGCATACTCAGGCTTCCCATCTCAATCCCGTCGACCGGGATCGTCACCGGCTCCTGGCCATCCCACGCGCCAAGCACGTACAGCAGCGGCAGGAAATGCTCCGGCGTCGGGTTAGAGAGCGAACCGCCCTCATGATCCAGATAGTTCACCAGCGGATGTGCCTCAGCCGGACCCTGCCAGGTCAGGTTCGCTTTAACGTAGTCATTAAAAGCGGTCGCCCACGGGTAAGGCGTATTCTCACCGTGCCAGCGTGCCGTGCGCAGGTTGTGCACCACGTTGCCGCTTGCCACCAGCATGATGCCTTCATCACGAAGCGTTGCCAGCTTACGGCCCATCTCCAGATGCCAGGCGGCCGGTTTGGTGCTGTCGATGCTCAGCTGCACCATCGGGATATCCGCATCAGGATACATTTTAATCAACACGCCCCACGAGCCGTGGTCAAAACCCCAGGCTTCTTTATCCAGCGCAACCGGAACAGGCGCCAGCAGTTCCACCAGCCTTTGTGCCAGCTCAGGCGAGCCGGGGGCCGGATAGTGGGTGTCATACAGCGCCTGCGGGAAGCCGCCAAAATCATGAATGGTCTTTGGCGCTTCCATGGCGGTCACGCCTGTGCCGCGGGTGAACCAGTGCGCGGATACCACCACAATCGCTTTTGGACGCGGCAGCGTCTCGCCCAGATGACGCCATGCGCGGGTATAGACGTTATCTTCCAGAACGTTCATTGGGCTGCCGTGGCCTAAAAACAGGGCTGGCATACGGGATGAAGTCATGATGATATCCTTACAGAAGGTGTCAATTTAATGGTGCTACATTACGCGCAATCGGACAAAGATGAACGCAGATAAGCGTGAAGATCATCATCAGGAAATTTGAATGTAAGGAATGTGTAAAGCCGGGGTTGGCCCCTCGCTTTGCCAGAAATGAATCATTTATATTAATGAGAATCATTATCACAAGGAGCAATGCATGTCAGTCCCTCTGATCCTGACCATACTGGCGGGCGCCGCGACGTTCATCGGCGCGATCCTCGGCGTGCTTGGTCAGAAGCCGTCAAACCGCGTGCTGGCCTTCTCGCTGGGCTTTGCTGCCGGGATCATGCTGCTCATCTCCCTGATGGAGATGCTCCCTGCGGCGCTGGGCACGGAAGGCATGTCTCCGCTGCTGGGCTACGGCATGTTTGTCGTTGGCCTGCTGGGATACTTCGCGCTCGACCGCATGTTGCCCCACGCGCACCCTCAGGACTTAATGCAAAAAAACGTAACGCCCGCGCCGCGCAACATTAAGCGCACCGCCATTTTGCTGACGCTCGGTATAAGCCTGCACAACTTCCCGGAAGGCGTGGCGACGTATGTCACCGCCAGCAGCAACCTGGAAATGGGCCTCGGCATCGCCCTGGCGGTGGCGTTGCACAATATTCCAGAAGGACTCGCGGTGGCCGGTCCGGTCTATGCCGCTACGGGCTCAAAGCGCACGGCAATCTTCTGGGCCGGGATCTCCGGCATGGCGGAAATTCTTGGCGGCGTGCTGGCCTGGCTCATCCTCGGTAGCCTGGTTTCGCCGGTCGTCATGGCTGCCATTATGGCCGCGGTTGCGGGGATTATGGTTGCGCTGTCGGTAGACGAGCTAATGCCGCTGGCGAAAGAGATCGATCCAAACAACAACCCAAGCTATGGCGTCCTGTGCGGGATGTCGGTGATGGGGCTAAGTCTGGTCTTACTTCAGGCCGCAGGCATTGGCTGACATGACGGGCGCCTCCTGAAACAGAGGCGCCTATTATTTGTTAAAGGAATAACTTTTTACGGAATATACGCCACGCCTCCTTCCTTATAAAAAAATCAAGTTTTTTATTGAACATTACTGTGCGTAATAACACTAAACAATGCATCCGGCATTATAATTTACACTTCTTGAAATTCATCCACTTACAATAACCCGTATTTATATTTTAATTATATCTACAATGATTTTTAAGCGTGGTTAATCGCATTACCCCGCCGGAGATCGATATACTTTCCTGGCAATATTCTGATTAATATTCAGGATATGAATTCAACTGAAAAAGGATATTTTCATGTTTACAGGAAAAAAAGTGCTTTTAGCCGTGGCAATGGCCACGCTTATTTCTGGATCGGCATTGGCTGCAGAACAAGGCTCAGGCAAGATCAAATTCAAAGGGGTGGTGATTGATGCGCCGTGCAGCATTGCTCCTGATAGCGTTGATAAAGAAGTCGATCTGGGTGAAATTACGACTGCCGTTATTAATGCCAATAAAAAATCGTCTCCCGTTGCGGTAGATATCAACCTGGAAAACTGCCAGCTGGACGATCCAGGCGATGAAACCGATACCCCAATCACCAAGGTTGACGTCACGTTCACCAGCTCCGCCACGGATACAACGGATACCAGCCTGATGACCAACACCTATGCCAGCGGTGCGCAGAACGTGGGCGTCCGTCTGCTGGATAATGCGGAAGCGAACATCACCCTGGGTAGCGCCAGTGAAGTTACCCTGCTGGCAGGCTCCGCCACCCAGACGCTGCACTTTAAGGCGCAGATGGAAGTGCTGAGCGGCAAAACGGCAACGCCGGGTCAGGTTGAAGCCACCGCAAACTATGTGCTGGCGTATAAATAATTCGAATTTACCTCGTTATCTACCGACTGGCTCGTTATGCCAGTCGGCATTTTATATTTACCTTGAGCAACAGGATGATGAAACATAAATCAACATGCATAATCATCATTACCGCCCTGTTAATGACGAAAGTCGCCTCTGGTACCGAATTTAATATTAATGCCATCGATAAAGATCAGCGCAACAGCGTCGATTTAACACAGTTTAAAGATCGCGCCTCCGTCGTCCCCGGTCGTTATTTTGTTACGATTTCAATTAATGACACCCCCTTAGCAAACGGCTGGCAGTTAACGTGGAAAAAAGTGAATGATGCAGTTCAGGTCTGTATTCCCGCCGAACTGGCCGACACGTTCGGCCTGCAGGATAAAATACGGGAATCGCTCACTGAAAAAGAGGGCTGTATAGACTTCGCCCCGCTGCCGGACATTCATTTTACCTTTGAACAAGCAAGCCAGACGCTAAACGTGTCCATTCCCCAGGCGTGGCTGCAGTACCGTTCTGCCGACTGGATGCCGCCGTCAACCTGGGATAACGGCGTGGCGGGCGTCCTGCTGGACTACAATCTTTTTGCCAGCCACTACCAGCCCAACAGCGGCAGCAGTTCAGATAATGCCAACACTTACGGCACGGCGGGCGCGAACGTCGGCGCCTGGCGGCTGCGCAGCGATTATCAATACAACCAAACGCACGCGGACGGCGGTTCAGAGCATAACGGGCGCTTCTCGCGCGTTTATATGTTCCGCCCCCTCCCCACCATGGGCGCAAAGCTGACGCTCGGCGAGACGGATTTCCAGTCGTCGATTTTCGATGCCTTCACCTACACCGGCGCGTCGCTTATCAGCGATGAGCGCATGCTGCCGTGGTCACTGCGCGGCTATGCGCCACAAATCTCCGGCATTGCCCAAACCAACGCGACGGTCACCGTAAGCCTCGCCGACAGGGTCATCTATCAAACAAAAGTCCCGCCGGGCCCGTTCATCATTCAGGATCTCAACCAGTCGGTGCAGGGCACGCTCGACGTGAAGGTGACGGAAGAAGATGGCCGGGTGAGTACGTTCCAGGTCTCCGCCGAATCCGTTCCCTTCCTGACGCGTCAGGGCCAGGTTCGCTACAAGCTGGCGGCAGGCAAGCCGCGAAAGGACGCATCGCATGACGTTGAGGACAGTACCTTCATGAGCGGCGAGTTTTCCTGGGGCATGCTGTCGCAAACCTCGCTCTATGGCGGAACGCTGGCCGATGGTGACCACTACCGCGCCCTGGCCGCCGGGCTGGGACAAAACATGGCGTATCTGGGCGCGCTCTCGTTTGATATCACCCGGGCCACCAGCCAGCTGCCGGGCGCGGATCCGCAGACGGGCTACAGCTACCGTTTTAACTACAGTAAACGGTTCGACACCACCGGTAGCCAGCTTACGCTGGCGAGCTACCGCTACTCGGACCGTCAGTTCCTGAGCTATGCGCGCTATCTGGATAACGACAACAGCGACAGCCAGACGGAAAAACAGACCCTCAGTGTCACCGCCAGTCAGTACATATCGGCCCTCTCGCTAAACCTTTATCTGAGCATGCTGCGCCAAACCTGGTGGGACGACTCGCCTTCCACGACCGGCAGCGTCACCGCTGGCTATAACTTCGACCTTGGCCGCTGGAAAAACCTTGGCCTGACCCTGTCGCTGAGCAGAACCCATTACGAAGATGATGAAGAGGACGATAACCAGTTTTATCTCTCGCTGAGCGTGCCGCTCGATCCTGACCATCGCCTGAACTACGACCTGCGCAACGGCGACAGCCTGAGCCAGAGCGTCTCCTGGTACGATACTTCTGACCGGAACAATACCTGGGGCGTTTCTGCTGGCACCGAGAGCGAAAAAGCCGATGCGGGCGCACAGTTCAGCGGAAACTATCAGCACTATTCTTCGCTGGGGGATCTCAACGTCTCGGGCAGCTATAAGGCGAATGAGTACAACTCAATGAGCGCCAGCTGGAACGGATCGTTTACCGGGACGGCGAAAGGGTTTGCCCTGCACCGTCGCAGCTACGGCAATGAGCCACGCGTCATGGTCAGCACTGACGGCGTGGGCCATATCCCGCTGAACGTATCGCATGACGAAACCAACGCGTCGGGTATCGGCGTTCTGCCGTCGTTATCCAGCTATACCCCGGCCAGCGTGCGGGTCAACATGAACAATTTGCCTGACGGCGTTGACGTCGATACGCGGGTGGTCACTTCCACCTGGACAGAAGGTGCCATCGGCTATCGTCAAATCGCGACCCGAGCCGGTAACGATATTGCCGGCATTTTGCGAACGCCTTCCGGGACACCGCCGCTCGGCGCCCTGGTCCGCCTGCAGGATAACGGCCTGCAGGTCGGCATGGTCGCCGAGGAGGGCCGCGTCTGGCTGGGCGCCGTCCAGCCTGAGCAACAGTTCCTGGTCACGTGGGGAGACAACCAACAGTGTCGCTTCTCGTTACCTTCTCACCTTGAAAACAGTATGCAGCTCATGCTGCCTTGCCAGTAAGAAACCATGATGAAACTCACCCCATTCAAGGCCCTGAGCCTGATATTGCTCGGCACCGCACTGAACGCGCATGCCGCCATTAACCTGGACCGCACGCGGATCGTTTTTCCCGAAGGGGACAAGGCAAGCAGCCTGAAAGTCGATAACCAGAGCAAAACCTTACCCTACCTGGCGCTTTCCTGGATTGAAGACGAAAACGGGCGCAAAGAGGACAGCCACTTCATGGCGCTACCGCCCATTCAGCGCATAGAAGCGGGCGCGTCATCGCAGGTCAGGATTGTGAAGCAGGCAGCGGTTGGGCAGTTGCCGAAGGACAGAGAGTCGCTGTTTTACTTCAACCTGCGAGAAGTTCCGCCCAAAAGCGGCGCCAGCGAGGCGCGCAGCGTTATGCAGGTGGCGATGCAGAGCCGCATTAAGCTGTTCTGGCGGCCAAAAGCCATCACCAAAAAGCCGGGTGATCAAAGCGAAATGCGCATGGAAATTACCGCCACCGCAACGGGGCTCAGCGTACATAACCCCACGCCCTATTACATCACACTCGCGTGGCTGAGTAAAAATGCGAAAACCCAGCTGCCGGGCTTCGACAGCCTGATGATTGCTCCGTTTGCCACGGCGTCCACCTCTACCGGCGACTACCACGGGAGCTACTACAGCGTGGGTTACATTGATGATTACGGCGCGCTGAAAAAAGTGGACGTTACCTGTGCGGGTAAGGCGCCATGCCAGCTCAGCGAGCGGAAGGGTCAAAACAATGCGCAAGCTCGTTAATTGTCTGTTTTTGCTGCTGTTCGCCCTTCTGCCCGTCAGAGAGGCGCTGGCGCTTGACTGCTATCTCGGCGTTTCCGGCGGGCCCGTCGAGGAGACAAAAACGATCTCCCCTTTTGCCATTCCCAGCAACGCGCAGGTGGGGGAAAAGATATGGGAATCTGACGATATCAAAGTCCCTGTGACCTGCGACCACAACACCACCAGTAATTTTGAAAAAGAGGACATCTACGCCTGGGTTAACCCCTACCCGTCGGCGTCCGATCCCTACTACGAACTCGGCGTAACCTATGAAGGGATTGACTACGATGCGACGGGGCAACCCAACGGGGTTGATACCTCCCAGTGCCTTGATAACAAACAGATCACTATCTATACCCCCGCCCAAATCCAGCAAATGGGCTGGGAGAACCGCATCTGTTCCGGCAATGCGAACGACATTCACACCTCACGCACGTTCATCGTGCGCTTTCGTCTGTACGTCAGAATCAAGGTCATGCCGCCGCACGGCTACGTCAGCACGCTCGGGGACTATATCGTGGTGCAGTTCGACGGCAAGGGCGGCGTCAACCAGATGTCCGATGCGAAAAACCTGAAGTATCATATTAATGGCCTGAACAATATCACCGTGCTGGACTGCGGGGCGACCTTCAGCATCTATCCGGAAAATCAGGAGATTGATTTTGGTACGTTCAGCGCTCGCGACATAATGAATCAGGGAAAGCGAACGCGCACGTTCTCGGTCAGAACGACCAAGATACAGGACGCCGAGTGTTCCGATGGGTTTAAAATGGATTCGTCGTTCTATACGAACGAGATGCTGAGCGAAGAAGATACCGCCCTGCTCATCGGTAACGGCCTGAAATTACGCATCCTGAACGGAACGCAGCCCTACACCTTTAACCGATACGATGAGTATGCCGATTTTACCGGCAGTACGTTGCAGTACGAACAGACCTATACCGCTGAGCTGACGCCGGTGCCGGGAAAAGCGATCCAGTCCGGACCATTTGAAACCGTGGTGCTGTTCAAAATTAACTACCACTAAACGTAAAAAAGCCGGGTTTCCCCGGCTTTTTCACATCAGCCATTTCAGCTGGCTTTGCGCTCGTGCGCCTGGCGATACTCGATCAGATCTTCAATCGTTACCACCGGCATGTTGTGCAGACGTGCGAAGGTGATGCACTCTGGCGCACGCGCCATGGTGCCGTCGTCGTTGGTCAGTTCACACAGCACGCCCGCAGGTTTGAAGCCTGCCAGCGTCACCAGGTCGATCGTCGCTTCGGTGTGACCGCCGCGGGTCAGCACGCCACCCGCCTGCGCGCGCAGTGGGAAGACGTGGCCTGGACGATGCAGATCGGAGGGCTTCGCATCATCAGCAATCGCGGCACGTACGGTGGTCAGACGGTCAGCCGCAGACACACCGGTGGTCACGCCATGCGCCGCTTCAATGGTCACGGTAAATCCGGTACCAAAGGCGCTGGTGTTGTTTTCGACCATCATCGGCAGCTCGAGCTGCTTACGACGATCTTCGGTAATACACAGGCATACGATGCCGCTGCCGTGACGGATGGTCAGCGCCATCTGTTCAACGGTCATGTTTTCGGCGGCGAAAATCATGTCGCCTTCGTTTTCACGGTTTTCATCGTCAAGCACCATCACACCGCGGCCTTCGCGCAGTGCATCCAGTGCATGTTCAACACGTTGAGTTGAAGTGCCAAAAGAGGAAAGTAGCGTCTGATTCATGGTAAAAAAACCTCATTAATATTATGGTTACCAGAATCAGGGCAGTCTTAGGAGCGCCGTATAAGCGGCAAAAAGATAACGTGAGCGGGCCCATGCCCGACTGGATCGTTACTCTCTCCCATCCGGACTCTAACCGTCGGCCCCGGAATTACACCGGATCTGCTGACCTTTGAGAATTCACCCAAAGCGCTCGCGGGCTTTCAGCGTTAAGCTGATTTACCGCCGGTGGGGAATTTCGCCCCGCCCTGAGAATAAGCGAGATAACTATAACGCTATTGATTATCCTGGGCAATGCATAAGCATCAAACAATTTTGTTTACCCCGGGCATGACGCGCTACAATGGACACTGACACCTTTCCATCAAGGGAAACGACAATGATTGACCCGAAGAAAATTGAGCAAATTGCGCGTCAGGTTCATGAATCCATGCCGAAAGGCATTCGTGAATTTGGTGATGATGTTGAGAAGAAAATCCGCCAGACGCTGCAGGCGCAGTTGGTTCGCCTTGATCTCGTCAGCCGCGAAGAGTTTGACGTGCAGACGCAGGTTCTGCTGCGCACCCGCGAGAAGCTGGCACTGCTGGAACAGCGTCTGACCGAGCTGGAAAACCGCAATGCGCCGGAAGAAGTGAAGCCAGCGCCGGCCATTCCACCGGTGGATGACCAGGCATAGTGCGGCCTGTTGAGCCCGGTGGCGGCTACGCCTTACCGGGCCTGGATGAACGCGTAGGTCGGGTAAGGCGCAGCCGCCACCCGACATAAAAAAACGGGCCAACTGGCCCGTTTTTTACTGACTGTCTTTCTGGATCTTCTTGATGATGTTGGTGGTGGAACACCCGTCCTCAAAGTTGAGCACCATCACCTCGCCGCCGTTGGCCCAGACCTCTTCGCTGCCCGCGATTTGCTCCGGCTTGTAATCTCCGCCTTTCACCAGCAGGTCCGGCAGAATACCTGCAATCAGGCGCTGCGGCGTGTCTTCTTCAAACGACACCACCCAGTCCACGGCTTCCAGCGCGCCGAGCACGATCATACGCTGCTCCAGCGGGTTCACCGGACGCGTTTCACCCTTCAGACGTTTGGTCGACGCATCGCTGTTCACTGCCACAATCAGACGATCGCCCAGCTTGCGCGCATTCGCCAGATAGGAGACATGGCCCGCGTGCAGAATGTCGAACACACCGTTGGTCATTACCACTTTCTCACCGCGCTTGCGCGCGGCGGCGACGGCCACTTTAAGCTCGTCTTCGGTCATCACACCAAAACCGGTGTCAGCACGGCCGCGCACCGCGTTTTCCAGCTCGATTGGGGACACGGTTGAGGTACCGAGTTTACCGACGACCACACCCGCCGCGGCGTTAGCGAAGTAGCACGCCTCTTCCAGGGAGTTACCCGCGGCCAGCGTCGCCGCCAGCACGCCGATCACCGTATCACCAGCACCGGTCACGTCATACACTTCCTGCGCCTGGGTTGGCATATGCAGCGGCGCCTTGCCCGGCTGCAGCAGCGTCATCCCCTGCTCGGAGCGGGTCACCAGCAGCGCAGAGAGCTCGAAGTCAGCAATGATCTTCATGCCGCGCTCAACCAGCTCTTCCTCGGTTTTGCATTTGCCCGCCACCGCTTCAAACTCGGAGAGGTTTGGCGTCAGCAGGGTTGCGCCGCGATAGCGCTCAAAGTCGGTGCCTTTCGGGTCGATCAGCACCGGTACGCTGGCCTTACGCGCCAGCTGGATCATTGTCTGTACGCTGGCCAGCGCGCCTTTCGCGTAGTCGGACAGCACCAGCGCGCCGATATTGCCCAGCGCCTGGTTAATCCGCTCGTGCAGCGGCTCGGGGTCAACACCTTCGAACCCTTCTTCAAAGTCGAGGCGTATCAGCTGCTGGTTGCGTGACAGCACGCGCAGCTTGGTGATGGTTGGGTGGGTCGGAACAGAAACGAAGTCGCACTTCACGTTCACGTCCGCCAGCGACTTGCTCAGCGCGCGCGCCGCATCGTCGATACCGGTCAGGCCAACCAGACGCGAGTGCGCGCCCAGAGAGGCTATGTTCATCGCCACGTTTGCCGCGCCGCCGGGACGCTCTTCAATGGTGTCGACCTTAACCACCGGTACCGGTGCTTCCGGAGAGATGCGGCTGGTCGGCCCATACCAGTAGCGATCCAGCATCACATCCCCAACAACCATTACTCCAGCACGTTCAAACTCTGGCAGTGTTACTTTCATTCCTGACTCCAGAAAGATTCACAATTTGCGCGCGATAATATCACACTTGATTTGTTACGCACGGTTCCACCAGCCACTTCTGCCAGCTGGCCGTTACCTGAGCGCGCTCTGCGACAAAACAGTCCAGTGCCACGTGCCCCGGCTGCTCCTGTAGCGCCAGGTGATGCAGCTCGTCGCGCAGCGTGGTGTAGGCGCGGGTTAAAGCCTGCGCCTCCTGCTCGTCCATAATGTCGTTTTGCGCCAGCAGCTCCAGAATGCGCACGTTATCCGACCAGCGGGTCAGCTTCGGCTTGTCGTGCGCGTGGAGCAGCACCAGATACTGGGTAATGAACTCAATATCGGTAATCCCGCCCTCGTCGGCTTTGATATCAAAGCGATCGCGGTGTTTATTACCCAGGTGCGCGCGCATTTTCTCGCGCATCTCGCGCACTTCCGTCTGCAGCGTACTGCCCTCGCGCGGGGTGGTCATCACATCCTTACGGACGGCATCGAACTGCGTTTTGAGCTGCGGATCGCCATACACCACGCGGGCGCGCACCAGCGCCTGATGCTCCCAGGTCCAGGCTTCATTCTTCTGATAATCGGCGAAGGACTCCGTTGAGGTGACCAGCATACCCGCCGCACCGGACGGACGCAGGCGCGCATCGACTTCATACAAAATGCCCGACGAAGTGCGGGTGCTGAACAGGTGCATGATGCGCTGGGCCAGGCGCAGATAAAACTGACGCCCGTCAATCTCACGCTCGCCGTCGGTCATCACGTCAACCGGGCAGTCGTGCAGGAAAATTAAATCCAGATCGGAACTGTATCCCAGCTCCCAGCCGCCGAGCTTGCCATAACCGACCACGGCAAAGCCTCGCCCCTCCCGGTCAGCAAGGTGCTTCGGCTGGCCGTAGCGGGACACCATCTGCACCCATGCCTGCTGCACGACCGCGTCGATGATCGCTTCCGCGAGCCATGTTAAGTGATCGCTCACTTTCATTACCGGCAGCGTTCCGGCGATATCCGCCGCCGCCACGCGCAGCATCTGGGCCTGCTTAAACTGTCGCAGCGCCTCCAGCTGCTGCTCTTCGTCCTCTTCCGGCACGCGCAGCAGATACTGACGCAGCTCGTCACGGTAGGCATCCGTCGCCGTGGGTTGATACAGGGTGTTCGGGTCGAGCAGCTCATCCAGCAGCAGCGGATAACGCGCCAGCTTGTTGGCCACCATCGGGGAGGCGGCGCAGAGCGTAATCAGGTGCTTGAGTGCCCCCGGAAACTCGCTCAAAAGTTCAAGGTACGTGGTGCGCGTGATGATCCCGCTCAGCAGCGGCATCATGCGCGACAGCGGCACCGGCGCATCCGCCCGCGAGCAGACCTCGCTCAGCAGGTGCGGCATCAGGTGATCCAGCACCTGACGGCCGCGCGGGCCAATGGCGCGCTTGTTCAGCTCAAGACGGAAATCGGCAATCAGCGCCACCACGCGATGGCGCGCGTCGTCGGTTAGGTGCGACAGCACCGGGGTGGTGTCATCTTCCTGGAGCGCGTCCTGCCACAGCTCACGCCAGTGCTCGGAAAGGGCATCGTCCTGCGATTCGCTTTCGTCATCACCGATCAGCTCGTTGAAGATGCGGCGCACGCCTGCCATATGGGCATCGAGCCGTTCGGTCAGCGTTGACCAGTCATCCACGCGCATCCCCCAGGCCAGACGCGCCCGGTTAAGGTCATCCCCCGGCAGGGTCTGGGTCTGTTCGTCGTTGATGCTTTGCAGCAGGTTTTCCAGACGGCGCAGGAAAAGATAGGCCTCGCGCAGGGTTTGCGCGTCGCCGTCCGGCAGCAGGTGAAGCTGCTCAATAGCGCTCAGCGTCGGCAGCAGCGAGCGGGACTGTAGCGACGGCTCGCGTCCGCCGCGAATCAGCTGGAAGACCTGGACGATAAATTCGATTTCGCGAATGCCGCCCGCGCCGAGCTTGATGTTGTCCTTCAGCCCGCGACGGCGAACCTCACGGGCGATCATCCCTTTCATATTGCGCAGGGACTGGATCACGCTGAAGTCAATATAGCGACGGAACACGAACGGGCGCAGCATGGCGCGCAGCTCGTTGGCGTAGGCGTCATCGCTGTCGCCCATGATCCGCGCTTTGACCATCGCATAACGCTCCCAGTCGCGCCCCTGCTCCTGGTAGTAATCCTCCAGCGCGGCAAAGCTCAGCACCAGCGGCCCGCTGTCGCCGAACGGACGCAGACGCATGTCCACGCGGTAGACAAACCCGTCCTGCGTCGGCTGATCCAGCGCCTTAATCAGACGCTGACCGAGGCGGGTAAAGAACTGGGCGTTGTCCAGCTCGCGACGGCCGCCGCGCGTGGAGCCGTTCTCAGGCCAGGCGAAAATCAGGTCGATATCGGAGGAGAAGTTCAGCTCGCAACCGCCCAGCTTGCCCATCCCCAGAATCAACAGCGGCTGAGGAACCCCTTCCTCGCTGCACGGCGTGCCCCACTCTTTACAGCAGGCGGCGTAGAGCCAGTCGCGCGCGGCGACAATCAACGTCTGCGCCAGCTCGCTTAACTGCTGCAACGTACTCTCTTCACTCACCAGTTCCAGCGCCTGCGCCCAGGCAATGCGCACCATCACACGACGGCGGAACTGACGCAGGACGCGCATCAGCGTCGCCTCATCCGCGACGTCTTCAAGCGCGGCCTGCAGCCAGGCGGCATAGTGCCGCCACTCGTCCGCCTGCGGCGGTGCGTTCTCAAGCTCCGCCAGCCAGTCCGGGTAGACGGCGATGCTTTCCTGCACAAAATCACTGAAGACGAGCA
This sequence comes from Enterobacter sp. fkY84-1, assembly GCF_052974705.1. Lineage (NCBI taxonomy): Bacteria > Pseudomonadati > Pseudomonadota > Gammaproteobacteria > Enterobacterales > Enterobacteriaceae > Enterobacter > Enterobacter sp. fkY84-1. The sequence continues at coordinate 4,030,684 of NZ_CP169393.1, forward strand.
CGCTTTTCGCCTGCTCGCTTAACGATGACGCCGGTAATGACTCAGGCAGACGTTCGCAAACGGTCTGCCACTGCTGCTGTAACGGTGAAGAAAGCGGCATTCTAAGGGTTCCTTGCCAGAGTTAACGTTTTCCGCTGTGCAGCCAGTACGGCTCCTGCGAAATGGCCTCGTTACGGAAATGCTCTATCTCAATATGCTGACGGGTTTCGATGGCATGCTTCAGCCCCTGCCAGTTTTCCAGCCACGCCTGCGCCTGTGGCCCGTCGTAGGCACCGGAAAGGAGCAGCATGCTGTCGATGTTGCGCGAAAGACGGGGAAGCTGATCGCCATACTTATCGCCGAGCGGATACGCAAAGGTGCTCTTCAGTTCAGCGGCATGACGGGAAAGATGAATGTCTGCGAAACGCTTAAAGTTTTCCGCGATTTTGGCCTCGGCTTTCGCATCCAGGAAGGCGCGCCAGCCGCGCGTCACCAGAAACTCGGTCAGCGCCAGTTTTGCCGAAGCGGCTTGCGGACTGTAGATCGCCGTCTGCGCAGATACGTCCGAGAGCATCAGCGTTTCGGTTTGCGTCAGCAGATCACGTAAGTGAGCGCTCGCTTTGCGAGGAACAATACCGCCGAAGAGCGTCAGGGTATGGCGCACCAGGGCAATGGCCGCCAGCACGTGGGATTTGGCGTTTTTCACATTTCGTACCCACAGCTCTTCATGGTACTGCCACTGAGAAAGCGCCAGCTCCAGCGCGGCTTCCAGCCCCTGCTCAACGCTGGCTTTCGGCGCAACGCGCAAAATGGTCGTCTCTTTCAGCACGCGCGGCGCATTTCCGGCGGCCAGATGGTAACCCCGCGCGGCTTTGCTCAGGTTCCCCTGGCGCAATCCGGACTGGTTCACCAGCTTGCGCGCCAGCTTCAGCACGTCATTTGCGTCCCCTTCCAGCAGCTCAAGCTCCAGTTCGCAGATCGGCTCCTGGTACTCACCCGCCTTCACCTCACCCAGATCGAGGGCGATTTCGATGCGGCTTTTACCTTCCGTCACCAGCCATTTCTCGCGCCAGAAATCGGTGCTGAACAGCGGCTGCACCTGCTCCGCCAGCGTGGCAGGCAGCTCGCCTTCCGGCCAGACTTCCGCCGGAAAACGTTCCAGCTCAAGTTCTGGCTGGCTGATGTCGATATTGTATTCCGGACGCTGATGTAACCCGCCGACCACGCGGCCGGCAATTTTCATCGTCATCTCGTAGCGCCCACTCGCGCCACGGATGCGCAGCCCCATATCGTGGCGGCGTAGCCAGTTATCCGGCGTTTCGTAATAGATATTAAGCAGTTGTACCGGTGCATGGTGTTCGCCGGAGAGCGTATGCAGATGCTGGCGGAGTGCGTCAACGCTGTCTTTTTCGACGATAAATTTTAATTCGATTTCCTGAGCCATAGCCTTGTACTTTTGCGGGCGTCACAGACGCGTCAATGAGGGCGAACTTCCTCGCCATTTGTTTGTCAGTACATAGTATTTTGCGCCAAATTGCCATGCAATGAGCAATTTGACGGGCGTAAATGTGTAGAGTCGTGACACAGATGATTCTGATTGCTGATGAATGCTTTGCGTAGAGACACTGTTGCCACTACTATCGTTCCACTATTTATGAAAATAACGACTAATGATGCTTAAATTACGCCTGATTGGACTTACTTTACTCGCTTTTAGCGCCGCAACCGCAGTGCACGCTGAAGAGAAGCGTTACGTTTCTGACGAACTGAACACCTGGGTACGCAGTGGCCCCGGAGATAATTATCGCCTCGTGGGCACGGTAAATGCCGGCGAGGAAGTCACCCTGTTACAGACCAACGCGGACACCAACTACGGTCAGGTTCGCGACAGTTCTGGCCGCACGTCCTGGATCCCGCTGAAAGAGCTGAGCACCGTGCCAAGCCTGCGCACCCGCGTACCGGATCTGGAAAATCAGGTGAAAACCCTGACCGACAAGCTGAACAATATCGACGGAACCTGGAACCAGCGTACCGCCGAGATGCAGCAGAAAGTGGCGCAGAGCGACGGCGTGATTAACGGCCTGAAAGAAGAGAACCAGAAGCTGAAAAACGAGCTGATTGTCGCGCAGAAGAAAGTGAATGCCGCCAACCTGCAGCTCGATGACAAACAGCGCACCATCATCATGCAGTGGTTTATGTATGGCGGCGGCGTGCTGGGCGTCGGCCTGGTGCTGGGTCTGGTTCTGCCGCACCTGATCCCAAGCCGTAAGCGTAAAGATCGCTGGATGAACTAATTCGTCTTCTCTGCCAGACTTACGTATCATTCTGGAAAAGAGAAAACGGGAGTGTCAGGTGTGAAGAGTTATCTGGTCGGTGGTGCGGTACGTGATGCGTTGTTAGGTCTGCCGGTCAAAGATAAAGACTGGGTGGTGGTTGGCGCCACCCCGGAAGAGATGCTCGACGCGGGCTACCAGCAGGTAGGCCGCGATTTTCCCGTGTTTCTGCACCCGCAAAGCCGCGAAGAGTACGCCCTGGCGCGTACTGAGCGGAAATCGGGCTCGGGCTATACCGGCTTCACCTGCTATGCCGCGCCGGACGTCACGCTGGAGGACGATCTCCTGCGTCGCGATCTCACCATTAACGCGCTGGCGCAGGACGAGCACGGCCAGATTATTGACGCTTATGGCGGCCAGGACGATCTGCGCAACCGTCTCTTACGTCACGTCTCCCCGGCGTTTTCTGAAGATCCGCTCCGCGTGCTGCGCGTGGCGCGTTTTGCCGCGCGTTACGCCCATCTCAGCTTCCGAATTGCCGATGAGACCATGGCGCTGATGACCGCCATGACCGAGGCGGGCGAGCTTGAACACCTGACGCCAGAGCGCGTCTGGAAAGAGACCGAGAATGCGCTCACCACGCGTAACCCGCAGGTCTTTTTCCAGGTTCTGCGCGACTGCGGCGCCCTGAAGGTGCTGTTCCCGGAAATAGACGCGCTGTTTGGCGTACCGGCTCCGGCGAAATGGCATCCGGAGATTGACACCGGCGTACACACGCTGATGACCCTGAGCATGGCGGCCATGCTCAGCCCTGACGTGGACGTGCGCTTTTCCACCCTGTGCCACGATCTCGGCAAAGGCTTAACGCCAAAAGAGCTCTGGCCTCGGCACCACGGGCACGGTCCGGCAGGGGTGAAGCTGGTCGAAGGGCTGTGCCAGCGCCTGCGCGTGCCGAACGAAATCCGCGATCTGGCGAAACTGGTGGCCGAATTCCACGACCTGATCCATACCTTCCCGATCCTGAAACCGGCCACCATCGTTAAGCTGTTCGATAACATCGACGCCTGGCGCAAACCCCAGCGCGTGGAGCAGATCGCGCTCACCAGCGAGGCTGACGTGCGCGGGCGTACCGGGTTTGAAGCCTGTGACTACCCGCAGGGACGTTTACTGCGTAAAGCCTGGGAGGTAGCCAAAGCGGTGCCGACGAAGGACGTTGTCGAGGCGGGATTCAAAGGCCCGGACATTCGCGAAGAGCTGACGAAACGGCGGATTCAGGCGGTATCAGAGTGGAAGGAAAAGCATTGCCCTCAGCCAAAAGACTGAGGGCAGTCGGTCAGAAGAAGACCACGTAAACCGCAGCGGCAACGATAAAGCGGTAGATCGCGAACGGAATGAACGAGATACGCTTAATCAGCTGCAGGAAGGTTTTGATGGCAATCAGCGCCACGATAAACGCGGTGATGAAGCCGACGGCGAACATCGGAATGTCGCCCGTGGTGAGGAAACCGATGCTTTTATAGAGGTCAAGCGCGGTGGCCCCCATCATCATCGGCACCGCCAGCAGGAACGAGAACTCTGACGCGGCGTAACGGCTTACGCCCATCAGCATCCCACCGGAGATGGTTGCGCCTGAACGGGAAAAGCCCGGCCACAGCGCCAGACACTGGAAGCAGCCAATGATAAACGCCTGACGATACGTCATATCGTCCAGCCCTTCCGCGCGCGGCGTTTTTGGCTTCAGCACTTCCGCGGCGATCAGCAGGAAGCCACCCACCACCAGCGCGTACATCACGTTAATCGGGTTAAACAGCGATTTGATGGCGTCGTGGAAAACCAGGCCCAGCACCACCGCCGGGATCATCCCGAGCAGAATATGGATCAGCGACAGGCGGCCTTTACTCATCCCTTCGTGCTGCGGCGGACGGCCAAAATGGATACCGATCAGGCCAAACAGACGGCGCCAGAACATCACCACCACCGCAAGAATAGACCCCAGTTGGATCACCACTTCAAACGTTTTGGCGGTATCGCCTTCAAAGCCCAGCAGATGACCAACGATGATCATATGGCCGGTACTGGAAACCGGTAAAAACTCCGTCAATCCTTCGACCACACCCAGTATTGCCGCCACCAGCAGCGAGTGCATATCGCTCATCTATAAACCCCTAAAAAAATATAAAAAAAACGGTCGCCCCAACGGCTACCGTGAAAGATACAGCTTTAAGACCGGTATAACCTAAAATGGTTTAGCTATTATGACGTTAAATCTTCCCTTTCAGATTTGTGCCACGCTCGATAATGACGCCCACATTGGCCGCGCGCGCCACCGCGCCCGGTTTGCTCAGCTTGATGCGCACCCACGGTGAGTTGAATTTTTTCAGCAGCAATTCTGCGACTTCTTCCGCCACCCGTTCGACCAGCGCAAAACGTTGCCCTTCCACGTGGCCGATGACCGTTTCACTGATGTCGGCGTAGCTGAGACAGTCGTTCACGTCATCGCTTTTTGCCGACTTGCGGTTATCCCAGCCCATTTCGATATCGAACACCAGCTTCTGCTCGATGGTCTGTTCCCAGTCGTAAACACCAATAGTGGTGATTACCGAAAGTTGCTCTATAAATACAATATCCATCACGACCTGCCTGCTTTTTGGCTAAACCGGATACCACTTCCGGCGAATTATGCGTATTATCCACAGATGCTGAGAATACAGATACATTTTCAAAACGGAACAGCGTTATGAGTGCAATCGCGCCTGGAATGATCCTCCTCGCCTATCTTTGCGGCTCAATCTCCAGCGCCATTCTGGTCTGCCGCATCGCCGGGTTACCTGACCCGCGTGAAAGTGGTTCCGGGAATCCGGGAGCGACCAACGTACTACGAATTGGCGGCAAGGGAGCAGCCGTAGCAGTTTTGATTTTTGATGTTCTGAAAGGGATGCTACCCGTCTGGGGCGCGTATGCGCTAGGCGTCACGCCGTTCTGGCTGGGCCTCATTGCCATTGCTGCCTGTGTCGGCCACATCTGGCCCGTATTCTTCGGTTTTAAAGGCGGCAAAGGCGTGGCAACCGCCTTTGGTGCCATTGCGCCTATCGGCTGGGATTTAACCGGCGTGATGGCTGGCACCTGGCTGCTCACCATTCTGCTGAGCGGCTATTCGTCGCTGGGCGCTATCGTCAGCGCGCTGATCGCCCCGTTCTACGTCTGGTGGTTCAAACCTCAGTTCACCTTCCCGGTATCGATGCTCTCCTGCCTTATCCTGCTGCGTCATCACGACAATATTCAGCGCCTGTGGCGTCGTCAGGAGACCAAAATCTGGACGAAGCTCAAGAGGAAGAAAAAAGACGCCCCGTAAGGTTAGTTATGCCTTATAGCCAAATGTGATTTTGGTCACCTTCTGCCTGTGGTAACTGTTAATGACACAACACAACCACATAAGAAGAAAATGGCAGAAATCACAGAAACAACCCCCCTTTCAACGGCAGGAAAACGTTCCGATGGCGACATCCAGTGGGTGCGCAGCGCATCGGATGTTTCACGCCTCGTTAATGATGGTTCTCAGGGCCGGGCCAATGCTCGCATCGTGATCGGTATCGCGCTGGGCGGGATTTTCCTCGATGCCTACGATCTGGGCGCGCTGGCCTTCGGCATAAAAGATATCACCCGCGAATTTAACCTGACGCCCGCCGGTACCGGCATGGTGGCGTCCGCCATTACGTTTGGCGCGATTGTCGGGGCGCTGCTCGGCGGTTATCTCACGGATAAAATCGGGCGCTATCGCGTCTTTATGGCCGACATGCTCTTCTTCGTGGTGGCCGCCATCGCCTGTGCGCTGGCCCCGAACGAATATGTGCTGGCGGGTGCCCGCTTTGTCATGGGGCTTGGCGTCGGGATCGACCTTCCCGTGGCGATGGCATTTTTAAGCGAGTTCGCCAGGCTAAAAGGCCCCGGCAATAAGGCCTCCAGCGTCGCCATGTGGTGCCCCACCTGGTATGCCGCCATCAGTATCTCCTACCTACTGGTGCTGTTCTTCTACGCCGTGCTGCCGGAAAGCCACAGCGACTGGCTGTGGCGCCTGATCCTTGGCTTCGGCGCGGTACCCGCGCTGGTGATTATCGCCATCCGCAGCCGCTATATGAGCGAATCGCCGGTCTGGGCGGCAAATCAGGGCAACCTGAAGGAGGCGGCGTCTATTTTGCGTCAATCGTATAACATCAATGCCCACGTGCCGCAGGATGCGCTCAGCCAGCCAGCTCCCGTCGTGAATAAAGCGAAATGGTCCAACTATCTGAACCTGTTCCGCGGCGTCTACTTACGCCGCACGACGCTCGCCACGCTGCTGTCCGTCGTCTCTTCGTTCGCCTATAACGCGGTGGCGTTTGGTCTGCCGGTGATCATCTCCAGCTTCTTTGTCCAGTCGATGCTGACCACCATCCTGATTTCTCTGGTGCTTAACCTGCTGTTTGCCTTCGTCGGCGGACTGCTGGCGGTACGCTACGTGCCGCGCTTCGGCGCATGGCGGATGTCGCTGGCGGGTTACGCCTGCCAGCTGGTCGCGCTGCTGGGCCTGGGGCTAATTGGTCGCCCGGAAGGCGCCACCGAAGGCGTGCTTGCCGTGGCGATGCTGGCGCTCTTCCTGTTCGGCCAGGGCTTCGGCCCGGGCGCGCATACCATGACGTTTGCCTCACTGAGCTACCCGACCTCGCTGCGCGGCGTCGGCGTTGGCCTTAACCAGACGCTGATGCGCAGCAGCTCGACGCTGTCGCTGTTCCTGTTCCCGCTGCTGGTCGCCTCGCTGGATACCGCCGTGTTCTGGGTGATTGCGCTGGCGCCATTTATCGGCCTGGCCTCGCTGCTGGCGATCCGCTGGGAGCCGTCGGGGTATGATGTGGATGCGGAGGATTACCGCTAGCCTTTCCTGCCGGGTGGCGCTGCGCTTACCCGGCCTACATTGCGCATTCTCTTGTAGGCCCGTGCAAGCGTAGCGCCGCCGGGCGATTATCAAAAGTTTGAAACCGGCTCATATGAGCCGTTTTTTTATCCATAAGCGACTCATATGACAGCCTTCAATTCTGCCAGGGCATACTGAAACGACCCCGATGATGAGCAGATGGATGCAGCATGTTAGCAGCTCAGGTCACTGATAATTCGTACAAAGGCTGGCAGGCGTCGCTTGCCCTGCAGTTTTGTCACACCCCTGAGAAAACCCTCCTGCACTCCGCTCATCACGTCGGGCCGCTTACCGTTCAGCGTCCGTTTTACCCTGAAGGCGAGACCTGCCACCTTTACCTGCTGCACCCGCCGGGCGGGGTTGTGGGCGGCGATACGCTGGACATTTCCGTTCGGCTGGACGCCAAAAGCCACACGCTTATCACCATGCCCGGCGCCAGCAAGTTCTATCGCAGCAGCGGCCCGCAGGCTCGCCTGCATCAGCACTTTTATCTTGATGAGGGATCCACGCTGGAGTGGCTACCGCAGGACACCATTATCTTCCCCGGGGCGAATGCCGCGCTGCGCTCCGCCTTCCACCTGAAGGCCTCCAGCACGCTGCTGGCGTGGGAGCTGTACTGTCTGGGACGACCGGTGATCGGTGAGACCTTCAGCCACGGCACGCTGGAGAGCCGCCTTGAGGTGTGGGTGGATGACGAACCGCGCCTGATAGAGCGCCAGCACCTCGGCGACGGCGATCTCACGCCCGTTGCCGGACACCCGTGGATCGGCACACTGCTGTTCTATCCGGCCAATGAAGAACATCTCGACACGGTGCGCGCGCTGCTCGCGCCTCTGGGCCATTTTGCGGGGGCAACGCTCACCGACGAGCTGCTGTCGGTGCGTTTTCTCTCCCACGATAACCTGATTTGCCAGCGGGTGATGCGCGATATCTGGCAGTCGCTTCGCCCGCTTCTCACCACCAAAACCGCCTGTTCGCCGCGCATCTGGCAGACATAAGAGAAACGCTATGGAACTGACTCCCAGAGAAAAAGACAAGCTGTTGCTGTTCACCGCCGCGCTGGTTGCCGAACGCCGCCTTGCGCGCGGGGTAAAGCTCAATTACCCGGAATCGGTCGCGCTGATCAGCGCCTTCATCATGGAAGGCGCGCGCGATGGCGAAACCGTCGCCTCGCTGATGGAGGCGGGCCGCCACGTCCTGACGCGCGACCAGGTGATGGAGGGCGTGCCGGAGATGATCCCGGACATTCAGGTGGAAGCCACCTTCCCGGACGGATCCAAGCTCGTCACCGTCCACAACCCGATCGTCTAAGGAGCGCGTGATGATCCCAGGCGAATACCAGATCCAGCCCGGCACGATTGCTATCAACGTCGGGCGCGAAACCCAAACCGTGATTGTCGAAAACCACGGCGACAGGCCGATCCAGGTCGGATCGCACTATCACTTTTACGAGGTCAACCCGGCGCTGAAGTTTGACCGTGAGGCGACCCGAGGCTACCGGCTGAACATCCCGGCAGGCACCGCCGTGCGCTTTGAGCCCGGCCAGAAGCGGGAAGTGACGCTGGTTCAGGTCGCGGGTGCGCAGCGTATTGTCGGCTTTCGCGGTGAGGTAATGGGCGAGGTGAAACATGGCTGACATTTCACGCCGGGCCTATGCCGATATGTTTGGCCCCACCACCGGAGATAAAGTCCGGCTGGCCGACAGCGAGCTGTGGATTGAAGTGGAAGACGATCTCACGATCTACGGCGAAGAGGTCAAGTTCGGCGGCGGGAAGGTGATCCGCGACGGCATGGGTCAGGGGCAGATGACCGCAGACGACTGCGTTGATCTGGTGCTGACCAACGCGCTGATCGTCGATCACTGGGGGATCGTGAAAGCCGATATCGGCGTCAAGAACGGGCGGATCTTTGCCGTCGGTAAAGCCGGGAACCCGGACATCCAGCCCGGCGTGACGATCCCGATTGGCGCGGCGACGGAAGTGATTGCCGCCGAAGGGAAGATCGTTACCGCAGGCGGGATCGACACCCACATCCACTGGATCTGCCCGCAGCAGGCGGAAGAGGCGCTGGTCTCCGGCGTTACCACCATGATCGGCGGCGGCACCGGTCCGGCGGCGGGCACCAACGCCACCACCTGTACGCCGGGGCCGTGGTATATCGCCCGAATGCTGCAGGCTGCCGATACGCTGCCGGTGAATATTGGCCTGCTCGGCAAGGGGAACGGCTCCAATCCGGCGGCCCTGCGCGAGCAGATCGCCGCGGGCGCCATCGGGCTGAAGATCCACGAAGACTGGGGCGCGACGCCTGCGGCGATCAACTGCTCGCTGGAGGTGGCTGAAGAGATGGACATTCAGGTGGCGCTGCACAGCGACACGCTGAACGAGTCCGGGTTTGTCGAAGATACGCTGGCCGCCATTGGCGGGCGCACCATCCACACCTTCCACACCGAAGGGGCGGGCGGTGGCCACGCGCCGGATATCATCACCGCCTGCGCGCACCAGAATATTCTGCCCTCCTCCACCAATCCGACGCTGCCCTACACGATCAATACCATCGACGAACATCTCGACATGCTGATGGTTTGCCATCACCTCGATCCGGATATCGCCGAGGACGTGGCGTTTGCCGAATCCCGCATTCGTCGGGAGACCATCGCCGCGGAAGACGTGCTGCACGATATCGGCGCGTTTTCGCTCACCTCGTCAGATTCGCAGGCCATGGGCCGCGTCGGGGAAGTGATTATCCGCACCTGGCAGGTCGCGCACCGCATGAAGGTCCAGCGCGGCGCGCTGCCGGAAGAGACCGGCGATAACGATAACTTCCGCGTGAAGCGCTACGTCGCCAAATACACCATTAACCCGGCGCTGACCCACGGTATCGCCCATGAAGTGGGTTCGATTGAGGCGGGCAAGCTGGCAGATCTGGTGGTCTGGTCCCCGGCGTTCTTCGGCGTCAAGCCCACCACCATCGTCAAAGGTGGGATGATCGCCTGCGCGCCGATGGGCGACATCAACGCCTCGATCCCCACGCCGCAGCCGGTCCATTACCGCCCGATGTTTGGCGCGCTGGGCGCCGCGCGCCACGCTACGCGGCTGACGTTTATCTCGCAGGCCGCCAGTGCGAACGGCATCCCGCAGCAGCTCAACCTGCAGAGCGCCACCGCGGTGGTGAAAGGCTGCCGGACGGTGAAAAAGGCGGACATGATCCACAACGCTCTGCAACCGAACATCACCGTTGATTCGCAAACCTACGAGGTGCGCGTCGACGGCGAACTGATTACCAGCGAACCGGCTGACGTTCTGCCGATGGCGCAACGCTATTTCCTGTTTTGAGGAGTGATGATGATTTATCTGACCCAACGTCTGGACCACGCGCACCCGACTACCGCCAGCGTCACGCTGCCGATTGACGTACGGGTGAAAAGCCGCGCCCGCGTAGCGCTGAACGACGGGCGCGAAGCCGGGCTGATGCTGCCGCGCGGCCTGCTGCTGCGCGGGGGGGACCTGCTGACCACCGACGACGGCAGCGAAGTGATCGAAGTGATCGCCGCCCCGGAGTCGGTCTCCGTGGTGCGCTGCGCCGATCCGTTCCTGCTCGCCCGCGCCTGCTACCACCTGGGCAACCGCCACGTGCCGCTGCAGGTGATGCCCGGCGAGCTGCGCTATCACCACGATCACGTTCTCGACGATATGCTGCGCCAGTTTGGGCTGGAGGTGACCTACGCCAGCCTGCCGTTTGAACCGGAAGCGGGCGCGTATGCCAGCGATGCCCACAGCCATAGCCACGCTCACGCCCATTCACATTAAGGATCCATCATGCGCAAGTTACTCCCCCTGTTACTGCTGGCTTTTTCCGTTCCCGCGCTCGCGCATCCCGGCCACGGTGCCGACAGCTTTCAGGCTGGTTTTTTCCATCCTCTGACCGGGCTCGATCATCTCCTGATGCTCACCGGTGCAGGCGTGCTCTCGGCACTGAGCGGCCGCAAGCTCCTGCTGCCGTTTGCCACCCTCGGGATGATGCTTGTCGGCGCCATCGCAGGCAGCCTGCTCGGCGGCTTTAGCGGCATGGAGATGCTGATTATCGCCTCGCTGGCGGTCAGCGGCGTGATGATGTTTAAGACTGAAAACCGTCTGCTGCTCGCGGTGCCTGCCCTGGCGATGTTCCACGGCTGGGCGCACGGCGTGGAGATGTCCGGCCATAGCTTCTGGCTGTTCACCAGCGGGTTTATGTTCGCCAGCGCCACGGTGCTGTGCGCCAGCTTTGCCGCTGGGCTGCTGCTGCGCCGTCACGACGGGCTGCGTAAAACCTTCGGCGGCGGGCTGATCGTCTCCGCCCTGCTGGCGCTGATGAGCTGATGGAGCACGCCCGCCAGTGGCTGCGCCTGATGCAGCTCTCCAGCAGCAGCCTGCCGGTCGGGTCGTTTACCTGGTCGCAGGGGCTGGAGTGGGCCGTGGAGGCGGGCTGGGTCGCGAACGCCGACGCCTTTAAACGCTGGCAGATCCAGCAGATGGAGCAGAGTTTTTTCTGCGTCGATCTGCCGCTGTTTCACCGTCTCTGCCAGGCCTGCAATCGGAACGACCTGGCGACGGCCAGACGCTGGACGGCATACCTGCTCGCCTGTCGGGAAACGCGCGAGCTGCGCGAAGAAGAACGCAACCGCGGAGCGGCCTTTACGCGTCTCATCAAAAGCTGGGAGCCGGACTGCCCGACAGAATGGCTGGCGCTGTGCAGGCAAAGCCAGCTCTGCGGCATGGCGTGGCTCGGCGTGCGCTGGGGCATTGACGTGCGCGAGCTGGCGCTGAGCCTCGGTTACAGCTGGATTGAGAGCGCGGTCATGGCAGGCGTCAAGCTGGTGCCGTTTGGGCAGCAGGCCGCGCAGCAGCTGATTATCGAGCTGAGCGACCATTTTGCCGCCGGGCTTGAACAGGCCTTTTTACGTCGCGACGACGCGCTGGGGGCCGCTACGCCGCTGTCCGCCATCGCCTCCGCGCGCCACGAAACCCAATATTCACGACTATTCCGTTCCTGAGGAGTCAACATGGCTGATTACAAACATCCCCTGCGCGTGGGCGTGGGTGGCCCGGTAGGGTCAGGCAAAACCGCGCTGCTGGAAGCGCTCTGCAAGGCAATGCGCGACACGTATCACCTGGCGGTGGTGACCAACGATATCTACACCAAAGAGGATCAGCGCATCCTGACCGAGGCGGGCGCGCTGGCGCCGGAGCGCATCGTGGGCGTGGAGACCGGCGGCTGCCCGCATACTGCCATCCGCGAAGACGCCTCGATGAACCTGGCGGCGGTGGAAGCGCTCAGCGAGAAGTTCGGCAATCTGGATCTGATCTTCGTGGAAAGCGGCGGGGACAACCTGAGCGCGACCTTCAGCCCGGAGCTGGCGGATCTGACCATTTACGTGATCGACGTGGCCGAAGGGGAAAAAATCCCGCGCAAGGGCGGGCCGGGGATCACCAAGTCCGATTTTCTGGTGATCAACAAAACCGATCTCGCGCCGTACGTGGGGGCGTCGCTGGAGGTGATGGAGCGCGACACCAACCGCATGCGCGGCGAGCGTCCATGGACCTTTACCAATCTGAAAGCGGGAGACGGTCTGGGGACGATTATTGCGTTTCTGGAAGAGAAAGGGATGCTGCGGGTGTAGTGCGGGTTATTGCCGGGTGGCGGCTTCGCCTGACCCGGCCTACGGTTTTGTAGGCCCGGTAAGCGCAGCGCCACCGGGCAAAAAAACTCACGCCTCAGGCAGTTCCGCCAGCGGCCAGCGCGGACGCACGGACACGCTCAGGTCAGACGTTGCGCCAGCGTTCAGGCGCACCATACCGGCGTAGGCAATCATCGCCCCGTTATCGGTACAGAATTCGGGACGGGCGTAGAACACTTCCCCACGACGCTTTTGCATCATCTCGGCGAGCTTCGCGCGCAGCGTGCGGTTGGCGCTGACGCCGCCCGCCATCACCAGACGCTTGAAGCCGGTCTGATCCAGCGCGCGCTTGCACTTGATCATCAGCGTATCCACCACCGCATCTTCAAACGCGCGGGCGATATCGGCGCGGGTCTGCTCGCTGTCGTCGTTATTGCGTATCGTGTTGGCCGCGAAGGTTTTCAGCCCGGAGAAGCTGAAGTCCAGCCCCGGACGGTCGGTCATCGGACGCGGGAAGACAAAGCGCCCTTCCGTTCCCTGCGCCGCCATTTTGGACAGCATCGGGCCGCCTGGGTAATCCAGCCCCAGCAGCTTGGCGGTTTTGTCGAACGCTTCACCGGCAGCGTCGTCGATTGACTCGCCCAGCAGCTCGTACTTGCCAATGCCCGTGACGCTAATCAGCTGCGTATGGCCGCCGGAGACCAGCAGCGCCACAAACGGGAATTCAGGCGGATTCTCTTCCAGCATCGGCGCCAGAAGGTGCCCTTCCATATGGTGAACCGGGATGGCCGGCACATCCCACGCGAAGGCCAGCGAACGGCCAACCGTCGCGCCAACCAGCAGCGCGCCGACCAGGCCCGGACCCGCGGTGTAGGCCACGGCATCAATATCGGTTGAACTCAACCCGGCCTCTTTCAGCGCCGCCTGAATCAGGGGAACCGTTTTACGCACGTGGTCACGAGAGGCCAGTTCAGGCACGACGCCGCCGTAGTCAGCGTGCAATTTCACCTGACTATACAGTTGGTTGGCCAGAAGCCCTTTTTCGTCGTCGTAAATGGCGATGCCGGTTTCATCGCAGGATGTTTCAATACCCAGTACACGCATGACTTGTTTTACCTCGTTTCAATACCGCGCAGTGTAGAGCCTGGGCGGGTTGATGTAAAACTTTGTTCGCCCCAGGAAGAAGGCTCGTGTATACTCCTCACCCTTATTAAAGTCCCTTTCAAAATCGCATCGGTGCTTTACAAAGCAGCAGCATTTGCAGTAAAATTCCGCACCATTTTGAAATAAGCTGGCGTTGATGCCAGCGGCAAACCGAATTTATTAAAGGTGAGAGTTACATGCCGGTAATTAAAGTACGTGAAAACGAGCCGTTCGACGTAGCACTGCGTCGCTTCAAACGTTCATGCGAGAAAGCAGGTGTTCTGGCTGAAGTTCGTCGTCGTGAGTTTTATGAAAAACCAACGACCGAACGTAAGCGCGCTAAAGCTTCCGCTGTGAAACGTCACGCGAAGAAACTGGCTCGCGAAAACGCACGCCGTACTCGTCTGTACTAATTGGTTGAGGGCCTCAGCCCTCAATTGACAGACAGAGTAGTAGTCGTAAGGCCGTGCTTCCGGAAGGAATGCGCGGCTTGTTTTCGTTTATAAGTCGCTTAAATTTTGGGGCATATGGCCGGAAGAATCCCACGCGTTTTCATCAATGACCTGCTCGCCAGAACCGACATCGTCGATCTCATCGACGCGCGGGTAAAGCTGAAGAAGCAGGGCAAGAATTACCATGCGTGCTGTCCGTTCCATAACGAAAAAACCCCCTCCTTCACCGTAAACGGTGAAAAGCAGTTTTACCATTGCTTCGGCTGTGGTGCTCACGGTAATGCCGTCGATTTTTTAATGAACTACGACAAGCTCGAGTTCGTTGAAACCGTCGAAGAGCTGGCGGCAATGCATAACCTTGAAGTGCCGTATGAAGCTGGCAGTGGGCCAAGTCAGATCGAGCGCCATCAACGGCAAACGCTGTATCAACTGATGGATGGCCTGAATTCGTTTTACCAACAGTCTCTTAAGCACTCTGCGGCTGAGCCTGCGCGTCAGTATCTGAACAAGCGCGGACTGAGCGACGATGTCATTGCGCGTTTCGCTATTGGCTACGCCCCGCCCGGCTGGGACAACGTGTTAAAGCGTTTTGGCGGCAATAGCGAAGATCGTAAGTCTCTCATCGATGCAGGCATGCTGGTCACCAACGACCAGGGACGAAGCTACGACCGCTTCCGCGAACGGGTAATGTTCCCAATCCGCGACAAGCGAGGCCGGGTAATTGGTTTTGGTGGTCGCGTGCTGGGTGATGCCCTGCCGAAGTACCTCAACTCCCCGGAAACCGATATTTTCCATAAGGGCCGCCAGCTTTACGGCCTTTATGAGGCGCAGCAGGATAACGCGGAACCTCCGCGTCTTCTGGTCGTCGAAGGCTATATGGACGTCGTTGCGCTGGCGCAGTACGACATTAACTACGCGGTTGCGTCGTTAGGAACGTCCACGACGGCGGATCACATCCAGCTGCTGTTCCGCGTGACCAACAACGTGATTTGTTGTTACGACGGAGACCGCGCCGGACGCGATGCCGCCTGGCGCGCGCTGGAAACCGCGCTACCCTATATGACCGACGGGCGTCAGTTGCGCTTTATGTTCCTGCCCGACGGTGAAGACCCGGATACGCTGGTGCGTAAAGAGGGCAAAGCAGCATTTGAAGCGCGGATGGAGCAGGCACAGCCGCTCTCCACGTTTTTGTTTAACAGCCTGATGCCGCAGGTTGATTTGAGTACCCCTGACGGGCGCGCGCAGCTCAGCACGCTGGCGCTGCCGTTAATCAGTCAGGTGCCCGGCGAAACGCTGCGCATCTACCTGCGTCAGGAGCTAGGCAACAAGCTCGGCATTCTGGATGACAGCCAGCTTGAACGTTTAATGCCTAAACAGGCTGAAAACGGTGCGGTTCGCCCCGCGCCTCAGCTAAAACGCACAACCATGCGTATACTGATAGGGTTACTGGTACAAAACCCCGAGCTGGCGCCACAGGTGCCGTCGCTGGCGGGTTTGAACCACGAAAAATTGCCCGGACTTGGCTTATTTTCAGAACTGGTCAACACGTGTTTGTCTCAGCCAGGTCTGACCACCGGACAACTTTTAGAGCATTATCGCGGCACAAAAGAGGCCGCTACCCTTGAAAAATTGTCGATGTGGGACGATATAGCAGATAAGGACATTGCAGAAAAAACGTTCACCGACTCACTCAACCATATGTTTGATTCGATGCTTGAGCTGCGCCAGGAAGAGTTGATAGCTCGCGAGCGCACACACGGTTTGAGCAGCGAAGAACGCCGGGAGCTCTGGATGATTAACCAGGAACTGGCGAAGAAATAAATAAATTTAACGGCTTAAGTGCCGAATATCGATCGGGAAGCCCCCGGCAGCCGCACTGAGAGGCAGCGGCAAAAATATAAGTACGCCCTCGCTTTAAAGGTTGGCAGCCCCATCGCCGACACCAATCAAACGAATTAAGTGTGGATACCGTCTTATGGAGCAAAACCCGCAGTCACAGCTGAAACTTCTTGTCCAACGTGGTAAGGAGCAAGGCTATCTGACCTATGCCGAGGTCAATGACCATCTGCCGGAAGATATCGTCGATTCAGATCAAATCGAAGACATCATCCAAATGATCAATGACATGGGCATTCAGGTGATGGAAGAAGCACCGGATGCCGATGATCTGTTGCTGGCTGAAACCTCCAACAACACTGACGAAGATGCGGAAGAAGCTGCTGCACAGGTACTGTCCAGCGTGGAATCTGAAATCGGGCGTACCACTGACCCGGTCCGCATGTACATGCGCGAAATGGGTACCGTTGAACTGTTGACCCGCGAAGGCGAAATTGACATCGCAAAACGCATCGAAGACGGGATCAACCAGGTTCAGTGCTCTGTTGCTGAGTACCCGGAAGCGATAACCTATCTGCTGGAGCAGTACGATCGCGTTGAAGCGGAAGAAGCGCGCCTGTCTGACCTGATCACCGGTTTTGTCGACCCGAACGCTGAAGAAGATATGGCACCTACCGCCACTCACGTCGGTTCTGAACTGTCTCAGGAAGAGATGGATGATGACGAAGACGAAGATGAGGAAGAGAGCGACGACGACAGCGCCGATGATGACAACAGCATCGACCCGGAACTGGCGCGCGAGAAGTTTGCCGAGCTGCGTACTCAGTACGAAGTGACGCGTGACACCATCAAAGCGAAAGGCCGCAGCCACGCAGCCGCTCAGGAAGAGATCCTGAAACTGTCTGAAGTGTTCAAACAGTTCCGCCTGGTGCCAAAACAGTTCGACTACCTGGTGAACAGCATGCGCGTGATGATGGATCGCGTACGTACCCAGGAACGCATCATCATGAAGCTGTGCGTTGAGCAGTGCAAAATGCCGAAGAAGAACTTCATCACCCTCTTCACCGGCAACGAAACCAGCGAAACCTGGTTCAACGCGGCTATCGCGATGAACAAGCCGTGGTCTGAAAAACTGCACGACGTGAAAGAAGACGTGTATCGCGGCCTCCAGAAGCTGCAGCAGATTGAAGAAGAGACCGGCCTGACCATCGAGCAGGTTAAAGACATCAACCGTCGCATGTCCATCGGTGAAGCGAAAGCCCGCCGTGCGAAGAAAGAGATGGTTGAAGCGAACTTGCGTCTGGTTATCTCTATCGCCAAGAAATACACCAACCGCGGTCTGCAGTTCCTGGATCTGATTCAGGAAGGCAACATCGGTCTGATGAAAGCGGTAGACAAGTTTGAATACCGTCGTGGTTACAAGTTCTCCACCTACGCAACCTGGTGGATCCGTCAGGCTATCACCCGCTCTATCGCGGATCAGGCGCGCACCATCCGTATTCCGGTGCATATGATTGAGACCATCAACAAGCTCAACCGTATTTCCCGCCAGATGCTACAGGAGATGGGTCGCGAGCCGACGCCGGAAGAGCTGGCCGAGCGCATGCTGATGCCGGAAGACAAGATCCGTAAAGTGCTGAAGATCGCCAAAGAGCCAATCTCCATGGAAACACCGATCGGTGATGATGAAGATTCGCATCTGGGTGATTTCATCGAGGATACCACCCTCGAGCTGCCGCTGGACTCTGCCACCACCGAGAGCCTGCGTGCCGCAACGCACGACGTTCTGGCTGGCCTGACCGCCCGTGAAGCGAAAGTGCTGCGTATGCGTTTCGGTATCGATATGAACACCGACCACACGCTGGAAGAAGTGGGTAAACAGTTCGACGTTACCCGCGAACGTATCCGTCAGATCGAAGCGAAGGCGCTGCGTAAGCTGCGTCACCCAAGCCGCTCTGAAGTGCTGCGTAGCTTCCTGGACGACTAACCCAGATAAACAGCAAAAAGCTCCCAATCGGGAGCTTTTTTTGTTTATTCCCTCTCCCTGTGGGTGAGGGCATCAGGCCGCAGAGGAGCTAAAGCCCCCGCACCATCAGCGCCTCATCCAGCTCCCGATACGCCTCTACCAGCTTATCCAGCGTCGCCCTGTTGAGCCCGCTCGGGTTCGGCAACACCCACACCTGCGTAACGCCAATCATGATGCTCTGCTTACCCCACTTAGCCCCACGCTGGCTGAATGCCTGCTCGTAGGCCTGCTTGCCGAGGATCGCCAGTGCGGCCGGCTGGTAGTCTTCAATCTTCTTCACCAGCTCCCGCCCGCCGCTGCGCAGTTCATGCAGGTTGACCTCGCTTGCCTGTACCGTCGGCCGCTCGACCAGCATGGTAATTCCGCAGCGCGTGTCCAGCAGATGCTGCTCCTCTTCGGGCTTGAGTAACCTGTCGGTAAACCCGGCCTGGTAGATCACCTTCCAGAAGCGATTGCCCGGATGGGCAAAATGAAAACCGGTGTGCGCCGAGGACTTGCCCGGGTTGATTCCGCAGAACACCACCCGCAGGCCAGGGGCCAGAATGTCGTTGATCATCTTTACTCCCGCTGATACATCGTTATGGAAGTATAAAGGATTGATAATGCGTTGTTTATAAAAACAGCATGCAGGTGTGAATGGCTGGATTGCTACGGGGAGTTACTTTATAATTCACCGCCACGGCCCCTTAGCTCAGTGGTTAGAGCAGGCGACTCATAATCGCTTGGTCGCTGGTTCAAGTCCAGCAGGGGCCACCAAATTTTCCCTTTAGTATCAGCAAAATATCCATCTCAAATCCTTGTAAAACTAGCTGTTCTCTTCCGTTGTGTCGCAAAAGTGTCGCACGACTTAGCCACTGCGAGCCAACGCACCAACATTTCAAACGACGAGTTAGAGGAAAATGGAAAGAAAAATTCCGCAGCCTTTAGTGTCAGTTGTAGCCGATCACATATCATCCGTAGAAACCCACGCTAGTTTAGATAGTCTTTTTTTCTATGCCGATGCTCCGGGAGATGCTCCCGAAGGTTCAAAGCATGTAAAAGCTTTAGAATGGTTACGTAGAATTAATAAAGTGTGCGAAGACCCTTTATCGGTACTCGGCAAGTTGATCGAGGGATACATGGAGAGTGAGGAATCTTACCCTACACCATCGCCGTTCAGCTTTCTTGCAGATAACAAAAACGAGCCAACCTTCAAAGAAAACGTAAATAAAATGTTGGCTAAATACGGTTTTTCTTACATGACAGGCGGCTTTATTGCTTCTGGTGGATCGAAGCCATCGCTATCATTGCAAGAGGCAATTGTAGGTAGAAACATGCCCGCGATTGAAATGGAATTCAATCGAGCCCTGGAGCACATTCAAAAAGAGCCAAAAGAATCAGTTTCGGCTGCATGTAACATTCTTGAATCTGTATGCAAAATTTATATTACAGACGAAGGTTTACAAATGCCCGCCAAACAAGACCTTCAGAGCGTCTGGAAGGTAGTGAAAGATAGTTTAGGTATGAATCCACAAGTCATTGAGGATAATGATCTGCGCAGAATCCTCACAGGATTGTTCTCTATAGTAGATGGTATTTGCGCTTTTCGTACACATGCCAGCACAGCACACGGCGCAGGAAGAAAGTCCTATAAGGTTCTGCCTCGCCATGCAAGGCTTGCAATTAACTCAGCTCATACGCTTGTTTTGTATATTCTTGAGTCATGGGACGAGAGGAAAAAGAAAGAATAGATTTCAGTTTTTATATAACAGATTACTGTCCACAAACCCGCACCCTACTTGGTTTCGCGGGTTTCTATTTCCCTCCTCGCACCAACATAACTTGATCCATTCAACTCACAAAAATCAAAAAATATTCATATTTTTCTGGATGTTAAGCTCACAATCAGATCCTGTTAAGATCCACTAAACTGAAAAATACTGAAATTCTTTTCACTCTTTTCAGTTCTGGTTTTACGCAAAAGCGCCAGCACTGGCGCGGTCTGGCGGTCTGGTTTGAAGAAAAATAAAACTGAAAAATTTTTATGATCCAAAAACCGCAGGCGGCTGCGGTAATGTTTGGGGCGCACTCACGCCGGTTGCAGCTAGTGGAGCAAACTGCATAAACCACAACAATTAAAATGATATTATGTTCTGCGCCCGGCGTGTCCATCATCACATTTTAGAGATTCATGCTGTGAACTGTTATTTGTGACGAGCGCCAGAACCTTAGCAAAACTTAACATTTCAAATTGCGAATTCGTAATTTTGACGGATCCGCGTGTCGGTTTCGTTTTTTAACGGTAATTTTCTGCGAATTCGCAGATCGTATGTGGGGGATTCTGGCTGTAATTTTTGCAGGGAAGTTCTTCCCTGACAATATCAACCGGATCTCCCCCTCGCCCCAGCCATTAACCTGCATGGGTAATACCCGGCGGGCAATCACAATGTACTTTTGATCCATGAACCGCTACGGGTACGCCGTGAAACTTACACGCGGCTCATCGAGTCATTGACACGACCGCAGGGGATTTTTAAATAAATAATTATCTATCGACTAAATTTCCCCTTGCCCCAGCCCTCGCCACGGGCCGTTAAGTCGATTGACGGCGCGGCAGCTATTCCCTCAGCATCATAAAAAAATGCGGACGTTGTAAAGCTGTACACGGTGCCATAAACAGTAAATGAGATATTGTTGCCTATGCCGTCAACTTTCGCACGGGCGGTGTTCGCGGTAAGCGTTGGGGCGATATGTTGTTTTTCGAGAGCCGCCAGCGGATCGCCGTCAATCTTGCTTGCTAAAAAATAACGATATACTTCCCCTGTGGTCATGTTCGAGCCGTCATATTCAGTTATATATAACCACGTACGGGGCGTGAGTTGGCGAACCTCATAAAGTTTGTCACTCACCGTTAAGCGCTGGATATGCTGAAAATAACAGTATCCCGCAATCACGATAGCCATGGTGAATGTAGCCACCCAATGCAACGTCTTAAACGCCTTAATAGTGGTGCTGCTTAACATAGTCTATGCCTTGCTTTATCCAAAATTGGTCCATCGGATCATCACCAAACGGCGGGGCTCCCGTAAAATTGCCCCATTCCGGCCTTGATGTGCCGGCCTTCCACTGCGCCGCGCCAGCGGCAATAAGCAAAATCTTTTCAGGGATGCACGCTGCATAACCCACAGCGCCGTAATGAAAATTTCCGAAGTCAGCGTAAGCCCGTTTTTGTTGTTTGTAATCCCACGGTCCGCCGTTCCTTACTCGCTCATAAAACCACGTATACGTAAGCGGGGTGGCCATGTCCTGAACTCCGTGACGCGCCCGCGCAAGCCTGATGTGTTCGCGCAATATCTCCAGCCCGCGGGGCGGGTAAATCGGTATACATGCCATCGTTATTCCCTTTTACCTGGCAAAACCAGCAACATAAGAGCAACAGCACGGCGCGATACTGTTTGAGATCAATCTATTAATTTTATTTGCAACATCAATAAGTAACCCGATTAAATAACACGAATCTATAACACAATTTGTATCACCTGCGATCGGTTTTTAGCCGTTAATGAGGGTTTATTCTCTTTACATAAAATGGAGTTTTAAAAATGGCTATTCCTGCTTACCTGTGGCTTAGAGACGATGGCGGCAACCCGATTTATGGATCTGTGGATGTTCAAAACCGCGAGGGAAGCATTGAGGTGCTTTCTTTTAGTCACGGCCTGTTAGTTCCTACCGATAACAACACGGGCAAAATCACCGGTACACGCTTACATGCGCCGCTCGTAATAGAAAAGGAGTTTGATAGCTCCAGCCCATATCTTTATAAGGCCGTAGCTACCGGGCAGACGCTGAAAAGCGCGGAAATTAAGTGGTATAAAATCAACGATGCGGGGCAAGAGGTAGAGTATTTCAACATGCTGTTGGAAAACGTCCGGATAGTCAGCATTAACCCCGTTATGCATAACTGCAAAGAGCCAGGTTTACAGATGCATAATCATAATGAGGGCGTACAGCTGCGCTATGAGCGGATCACCTGGAAGTATTGCGATGGGAACGTCCAATATTCAGACGCGTGGAACGAGCGTGTAACAGCGTAAAAAAAAGGGCGGTTAATCCGCCCTATATTGTTTTTAGTGCCAATTCTTTCGCACCTTGGGTTTGCCAGCACGTAGCCTCCCTCGATGGCAATACCTCGCGCGATCACCCGGTGCCGGCTCTCCGCACTTCTTACACGTTTGGGGTATTTTAATCATGCTTAATGCTGTTAAGCATTCTCTGGCAGTTACCGCCTCTGATTTTTGCTGCACCCTATGCAAGCACATACGGAATCAATCACACATAGTCCGGCCTGCCGCTCACCCTCACAAACCCTAAAAACTAAAGAAATCCCCCATCGCGCCGATCATCATCCGTGTGTATTATTTCCTGTGGCTTTTACAACAACTAACCTTAACTCAAATACTTAAGCGCCAAAGCGAAAGGCATCATGAGCACACCGATCAAACGGCTAGAAATCATTAAAAATGCCATTGAACTGGAAGATGACGACATCATCCAGAGCCAGCTGACACGCCTGAAAAATGAAGCGTTTGACGATGATCTACAGGCAATCGTCGTGGCGCTTGAGGAGAAGAACTACACCGCGGCCATGGCGGCCATAACCGCCTGGCTGCTGGGCCAGCGCGCCGTGACGCCGTGGCGCGATCCGCAGGTGGCGGCCAGCAAGCTGGAGCTGAAGGCGCTGGAAGAGCGTCTGCGCGATCTGATTGACCGCCGCAACGCGCGGGTGCAGCAGCTTGATGAGTTCAACGATCTCTATTTCTCCCGCCTGGGGCCGCTGATGCAGCAGATCCTCGCCCTGCGTAAAACGCTGGCGGAGCTGAACCTGCGTCGTCAGCAGGCGGAAGCGCGTCGTCGCGAGGAGGATTACCGTCGCTGCCAGCACTATATGGCGCAGGCGGTAGAGGTGCTGGTGACGCTCACCCAGCGCTGGCGCGATCTCCCGGCGGACTCCGTCCAGGCCGCCGAGGCGCGTAAGCATCTGGAGCAGCAAAGCAATCTGATTGCCAACCTGCTGGCCGAAGCGCTGGAGCTGGAGAGCGGCTTAACGCGCGAGGAGGAGCCTGCGCGTCAGGCTCGCGACGAGGCCAACGAAGAGTACGAGAAGTATCGCGAACAGCATCACGATGCCGAAGTGCGGCTGCGCAAAGGTAAGCATCTTTCACAAGAGGACCAGAACGAACTCAAGCGTCTCTGGCGGCAGGCGAGCAAGCTCTGCCACCCGGATCTGGTGGCGGACGATCTGAAAGAAGAAGCCAACAACATGATGGTGCAGCTTAACCAGGCGAAGCAGCGCGGGGATGTGAAAGCCATTCGTTCGCTGGTGGCCCGCCTGCAGCAGGGCTTCGAGCCATTGATGGCAAGCGACAGGCTGAACGATCTGGAACGTATCCGCAAAAAAATGGCGCAGGTTCGCGAGCAAATCGACATTTTAGTGAACGAGCTGGCGGAGCTGGAGAAAGAGGAGTCCTGGCTGCTGGTCTCCTCGCTGAGCAATATGGAAGCGTACTTTGCTCAGCAGGAGAAAGCGCTGCACGAGGTCCGCGCCTCGCTCGAACATCAGGTGAACGAAGCGCAGCTGGATTCGGCAGCCTGATTATTTGGCGTGCCAGTATGCGCTGGCACGCACCAGCTGTGGGTCAATCGCGTCGGTTTCAAACTGACGGCTCAGGCGTTTCACCACCTTCCCTTCCCCGGTCAGCCAGATAAAGTAATCGTCCTCCGGAACAGTCAGCGCCGCCAGATGGTCAGCGACTGCCTGCTCGCTGTGGCCCACCACCCACGTGATATTGAACGCGCTCAGGTCCGCCAGATAGTCTTGGTACGATTCATCCCCAACCGTCACGACCGCGTGTATGTCCGGGCGAACCGGCAGTTGAGCAATGCTCTCTAAGCGTCGGCGCAGCGCGGGCATGCCGGATTCATCGCACACGTACAGCTGCCAGGCGTAATCCTCCGGCACCACCAGCGAACCGCGCGGGCCGCCGATGGTCAGCTTGTCTCCCGCTTTCGCCTCAACCGCCCAGCTGCTGGCAATGCCGCCGTCATGAATGAAGAAATCGAGAACCAACTCATGATTTGCCTCATCGTATAGCGGCGTATAGTCGCGCGCCTGCGGACGCACGCCGTCGCCCCAGTCGATGCCTTCATCGGTGACCACCGGCGGCGTAAACGTCGTCCCGGGTGCCGGGAAAAAGACTTTGGTATGGTCGTCGAAACCGCGGGAGCTAAAGCCCTCCAGCGCCTCGCCGCCTAGCACAATGCGCTGAAAACCCGCGCTGGCGCGCTCAACGCGGAGCACCGTCAGCTCGCGAAAACGCAGGTCATTACGAACACGCTGTGGATAACGAGTAGATGCCATTTTTAGACCCTTTTCTGGTGAATACGATATATCTAAATCAATTTTCAAATGATAATGATTACTAATAAGGAAAAATGCAAGATCTTTTAGATTGCATCTGAATATATCTTAGATATAGTTTAGATATATCAAAAAAAAGGGAATACTATGCGACACGAACACGAGGGCGGCGGACGTCGGCCGCGTTTTTTCGGCCACGGCGATTTGCGGCTGGTGATTCTGGATATCCTGACCCGCAACGCGAGCCACGGCTATGAGCTGATTAAAGAGATCGAGAACCTGACCCAGGGGAACTACACCCCGAGCCCGGGCGTCATCTATCCAACCCTGGATTATTTGCAGGATCAGGCGTTTATCACCATTACAGAAGAAGAGAACGGGCGTAAGCGCATTGCGATTACCGCTGAAGGACAACGCTGGCTGGACGAAAATCGGGAACAGCTGGAACAGATCCAGGTGCGTATCAAAGCGCGCAGCGTCGGCTTTCAGCTGCGCAAAAACCCGCAGATGAAGCGGGCGCTGGATAACTTCAAGGCGGTATTAGACCTGAAGGTGAATCAGGGAGAGCTCAGCGACGCGCAGCTTAAGCAGATTATCGGCGTAATCGACCGCGCGGCGCTGGAGATCTCCCAGCTGGATTAAGCCGGTGCGTGCTCGCTCACGCGGAAGACGCGTACCAGCTCTTTCAGGTGCATCGCCTGTTCGTTAAGCGATGCCGCCGCCGCGACGGATTCCTCCACCAGCGCGGAGTTTTGCTGGGTAGTGGCATCAATCAGGCCAATCGCGCTGTTGATCTGCGAGATCCCCTCCGTCTGCTCATGGCTGGCCTGACGGATCTCGCGCAGGATCGCATCCATCTCCTCCACGTTGCCAACCATGCCGTTGATCAGCCCACTCGCTTTTTCGACCAGGTTCATCCCGTCCTGGGTCTGGCTGGTGGAGCTCTCAATCAGCTCGCGGATTTCGCTGGCAGACGACGCGCTCTTCTGGGCAAGCTGGCGCACCTCTCCGGCCACTACCGCAAAGCCGCGGCCGTGCTCACCGGCGCGCGCCGCTTCCACCGCCGCGTTCAGCGCCAGAATATTGGTCTGGAACGCAATAGCGTCGATCAGGTCGATAATGTCGGACATCCGGTTGGAGGTCTCGTTAATCAGGCGCATTTTGCTGGTCACCTGCTTCATCATCTCACCGTTGTTTTTGACCACCGTGGCGGCATCGGCAGAAAGGTTGGTCGCTTCACCGGTATGCGAGGCGGTATTTTTCACCGTGGCGGTGATCTGCTCCATCGAGGCGGCAGTCTGTTCAACGGAGCTGGCCTGCTCTTCCGTGCGTGCGGCCAGATCCTGGTTCCCGGCGACAATCTGCGCGGCAGCGCTGGAGATATTCTCCGAGCCGGTTTGCACCTGCTGCACAATGTCCAGCAGACGCGTCTTCATCTCCATCAGCGCATGCAGCAGCAGGCCCGTTTCGTCTTTGCCGTGCGGCGTGATGCTGCCCGTCAGATCGCCCTCTGAAATCGCTTTTGCGAAATTCACCGCCTCACCGAGCGGGCGGGTGATAGCGCGCACGATAAACCAGCCAATCAGGCTGCCTGCCGCAACGCTAAAGAGCGTGAGCAGGATCAGCAGCAGACGGTTAGACCTGAAATCCCCTTCCACCTGCGTACCCGCACGCTGCATCTCGCTGTTCTGAATGGCGATCAGCTCCTTCACCTTCGCTTTATAAGCCTGCTGCACGGCGAGGGTGGTAGTCATCATTTCCTGTATGGCGCCCGCACGGTTGTTGTTCTGCACCGCCTGCAGAATGCGGTAGCGTGAATCCAGGTACTGCTGGCGCACGCTGCGGATATCCGCCAGCACCTGCTGAGACTGTTGATCCTGCAAGGCGTTGTTCAGCTCGCCCAGGATCACCGTGATATGCTCGCTGATCTCTTTCAGGCGCTGCTGAGATTGCCCCGTGTAAGTACCCTGCTCGTCCAGCAGCATCAGCTGTTGAGTGCTAATAAATTCCTGGAAGTTATCAATTAACTGGTTCGCTTTTACCGTGGTCGGATAGTCATGGGTAACAATGGACTGCATCCCGTTATTAGCCCGGTTCAGACTCAGCAGAGACAGGCTCGCGCTGATCGCCATCAGGACAATAAAGAACCCAAACGCCAGAAATAATTTCGTGCCGATCTTTACGTCATGAAAGAACATATTTTCTCCATCGATGTGATTATTTCTCAGACGATCGCTGTTATCGGTAACGATTTCGCTAACTTTATGAGTTTGATCGTTTTTTTATTTCATAATCCTCACAATACATAGGCGCAGGCTATTAATATGGCCTCATCGATCGTTACCAGACCGCCAAACGGGGTATTTTCGAAATAGCATTCTGAAGAACTGACTTAGGCAGGAATAAATAACTGAGGCACTTTCTTTAGTTATTTAATATTAAATTAACAACAAACCCCATTAATAGTCACAATCAGAAAAATAAAAAGCCGTTTATTCCCTACGGTATAAACGGCTTTTTTGGAACATGACTGACTCAATGGAGCACGGTCACCGCATCCTTAAGGCGTCCGGCGCGGTGCTTCACCATGGCCGAAATGTGCGCGCTCTCCTCGACCAGATCGGCGTTTTTCTGCGTGATGCTGTCGAGTTCAGCTACCGCGCGGGTTAGCTCTGATAAGCCGGTTGCCTGCTCGGAGGTCGCGTGGCTGATCTGGGCGATAAGCTGGGTCACGTTTTTCACCTGCACAACGATATCATCCATCGTACGGCCCGCGGCATGAACCTGCTCAGAACCGGACTGCACCTTGCTGGCACTGGCATCAATGAGTTTACGAATATCGTTAGCCGCACTGGCGCTGCGGCTGGCGAGATGACGGACTTCGCCCGCGACCACGGCAAACCCTTTGCCCTGCTCCCCTGCCCTTGCCGCTTCAACTGCCGCGTTTAGCGCCAGAATGTTGGTCTGGAACGCGATATCGTTAATCAGGGAGGTGATCGAGCCAATGCGCTGCGTGCTGTCGGCAATGTCATCCATCGTTTTAACGACGGTTTGCATCGCGTTGCCCCCTTTCGTCGCCGCGCTGCTGGCGGCCACGGAGAGTTTGTCCACCTCGGCGGCGGTTTCGGAGTTACTCTGAACGGACGCGGCCATCTGGTTCATTGTCGCGACGGTCTGCTGCACGTTCGCCACGGTCTGACGGGTCCGATCGTTCAGATCTTCATTTCCCTGCGCCAGCCTGTCGCTGCCGTCACGGACGCTCACCACCTGGCTCGACACGTCATTGATCAACCAGCGGCACATCAGGCCAAGTTGTCCTACCGCGCGCAGCGTCAGGCCCAGCTCATCGCTGCGGTTAAGATGCTGCACGCTGTTGCGCTCGCCGGTGGCGACCTTCAGCGCCTGTCGCGCCACATTCTCTATTGGGCGGACAATCTGTTGCTCAAACAGCAGCGTTCCCATCAGCATCACCACCGCAGCGGCGGCAAGCGGTAACCAGCCTGCGGAGGTGGCGGCCAGCGTGGCGGCGAGTCCGGCAAAGAGCACCGCCATCACGCTGCGCACGCGCCAGCGCAGCGCCATGGCCGGGAGTTTACCCAGCCAGCCCTTTCCCACCACCAGCCCTTTGTGAATACGTTTTTTACAGCGCCCGTCGTTCAGCGCCCGGTAGAGCGGCTCCACGGCGGCGATCTCTTCCGCTGTGGCTCTGGTGCGAATCGACATATAGCCCGTCACCTGCCCGCGGCGCACCATCGGCACCGCGTTAGCACGCACCCAGTAGTGGTCACCGTTTTTGCGCCGGTTTTTGACAATCCCGCTCCACGGCTCGCCCTGCTGCAGCGTGTACCACATATCGGCAAACGCAGCTTTTGGCATATCGGGATGGCGCACCATATTGTGCGGCTGGCCCGTCAGCTCATCGAGCTGATAGCCGCTCACCTGCACAAAGGTGTCGTTGGCGTGGGTGATGTAGCTGTGGACGTCTGTGGTAGACATTAAGGTGGTGTCATCGTCCAGAGGATATTCATTCTGGGTGACATAGGTTGGAGAGGACATCGTGAGCATCCCTTGCAGGTTATTTGAATGTTAATTTTGTGGGTCAATGTTTTTTCGGCGGTAAACAATTTATCTTTAGTTGTTAAACTTGATGAAGATCGCAGATTTGACTTAAACCATACTTTTTGTACGATATTTTAATTCATTGATTTCAAATACTTTCGTGGAGAAATTACCGACAAAGCATGACCTGTTAATGCCCGCTTAAGTTGCAGCCTATGCACCTCTTTAGTGCAGCGACGCTCTTCCCCCCTTTCTTTATACTTGCTGCCCCGTACCGCTAAATCCCGTTTGGCTTCTATCGGCATGATTAAATATTGTGCAACATTATTTTAACCTGGCGTTTATCCCGATTTTCGTTAAGGCCTCTGAAGTGGCGTAATCCCTGCAATACTTAAACCAGTATCATGTGATACGCGATCCCCGGGAGCACATTTTGAACAGGTTACCTTCCAGCGCCTCGGCTCTTGCCTGTACCGCGCACGCACTGAATCTCATTGAGAAGCGAACGCTTGATCATGAGGAGATGAAACAACTTAACCGTGAGGTCATCGATTACTTTAAAGAGCACGTCAATCCAGGGTTTCTGGAGTATCGCAAATCTGTTACCGCCGGCGGGGATTACGGAGCCGTAGAGTGGCAAGCGGGAAGTCTCAACACGCTTGTCGACACCCAGGGACAGGAGTTTATCGATTGCCTGGGAGGTTTTGGAATTTTCAACGTGGGGCACCGTAATCCAGTTGTGGTTTCCGCCGTACAGAATCAACTTGCGAAACAACCTCTCCATAGCCAGGAACTGCTCGACCCGCTTCGCGCCATGCTCGCGAAAACGCTGGCGGCCTTAACGCCCGGCAAACTGAAATACAGCTTCTTCAGCAACAGCGGCACAGAATCGGTCGAAGCGGCGATTAAGCTCGCCAAAGCGTACCAGTCGCCGCGCGGGAAATTCACCTTTATCGCCACCAGCGGCGCGTTCCACGGTAAATCCCTCGGCGCACTGTCGGCGACCGCGAAATCCACTTTCCGTAAACCGTTTATGCCGCTGCTGCCGGGCTTCCGCCACGTGCCGTTCGGCGACATTAACGCCATGCGCACCGTGCTGAGCGAATGCCGTAAAACCGGCGATGACGTGGCGGCGGTGATCCTGGAGCCCATTCAGGGTGAAGGCGGCGTCATCCTCCCTCCGCAGGGCTATCTGCCTGCCGTGCGTCAGCTGTGCGACGAGTTTGGCGCGCTGCTGATCCTCGACGAAGTCCAGACCGGCATGGGGCGTACCGGCAAGATGTTCGCCTGCGAGCACGAAAACGTGCAGCCGGACATTCTGTGCCTGGCAAAAGCGCTCGGCGGCGGCGTGATGCCGATTGGCGCGACGGTCGCCACCGAAGAAGTCTTCTCGGTGCTGTTCGACAATCCGTTCCTGCATACCACCACCTTTGGCGGTAACCCGCTGGCCTGTGCGGCGGCGCTGGCGACCATCAACGTGCTGCTGGAGCAAAACCTGCCTGCGCAGGCGGAGCAAAAAGGCGATATGCTGCTGGACGGCTTCCGCCAGCTGGGCCGGGAATACCCTGACCTTGTACAGGAGGCGCGCGGTAAAGGGATGCTGATGGCGATTGAGTTCGTTGATAACGAAATCGGCTACAGCTTCGCGAGCGAGATGTTCAGGCAGCGTGTGCTGGTGGCCGGGACGCTTAATAACGCAAAAACCATTCGTATTGAACCGCCGCTTACGCTGACCATTGAGCAGTGTGAGCAGGTGCTAAAAGCGGCACGTAAAGCGCTGGCAGCACTCAGAGTGCGCGTAGAAGAGATCTGATCAATCCCCCCTCTTAACCGAGGGGGATTTCATTTTTCTGGTATAAATATTACAAATTGAAATAATAGTATTATATTTCAGACATACATTTATACTTTTAAAATTATAAAGTTCCTTTTCTCTTACATGATTTTTTTGCAACCAAACCGATATCCATACACCACCTTTATCTATTTGACCGCAAACAGGGCGCCCATTGTTAAAATCCGGTAAAAACACCACTACTTACATCATTTAAAAATATTAATTAATTCTAATATTATACCTAAAAAAAACTAACGACACATTATACCACCATACATTGAAATAATATTTCACGACTCCTAGAATACCTGCCGCGGAACATCATAAACATGATGAAAAGAGCTTTTCAATAAGCCCATCCATTATGCGAAATGCATATTCTAAATAACGGAACTTGTTAAACGTTATTCAAGTTCACGCTGTAAAAGCATATAGCTTTTACTCAATTTCAATTTGACAGAAAGATGTTTATTTAAAAGGATTTGTATGAAAAAGCACGTTTTAGCAATGGTCATTGCAACGGCAATGGTAAGTGGCGTAGCGATGAACGCACAGGCAGACACCGTCACGGTTTCTGGCGGTACGGTTAACTTCGTTGGCCAGGTTGTTAATGCTGCATGTTCGGTCGCAGCTGACTCCGTAGATCAGACTGTAACGCTGAGCCAGGTTCGTACTGTGAAATTGACGACAAAAGGAATGCAGGCGAACCAGAAAGAAGATTTCAAAATCGTTCTGGAAGATTGTGACACCACGGTAAGCCAGAACGCCGCTGTGATTTTCAACGGTCAGCAAGACGCAGCACTGGCAGGTTCACTGGCTAACACAGCGGGAGCTGGCTCAGCAACTAACGTCGCACTGCAACTGTTCGGACCGGATGGTAACGTACTCAATATCGGTGATACCTCCTCCAACGTGAAGCTGATCAATGGCGAGAACACCATCCCGCTGAGCGTTGACTACATCGCTACCGGTGCGGCCACGCCGGGTAACGTATCCTCGACTGCAACATTCCAGATGGTTTACTCCTGATTCGTTAGCTGCAGTAACACCCCCGGAATCTGATTCGGGGGTGTTTTGCCGATCCATCGAAACGGAGTCACTATGCGACAGGTCACCAGGCAATCAGTGTTGTTTTTCAGCGTATTGCTGTGCGTTGCACTGCCCGCCTCGGCAATTGACGACGGAAGCGTGCATTTTCAGGGGCAAGTCGTCAACACCGGCTGTTCCGTCAGTGCAGAAAGTCAGGACCAGATTGTGCGTATGGGCCAAATACGCAATAACGAATTTGCCGCAACGGGCGATTGGGCAGCACCGACAGCCTTTCAGATAACGCTAGAAGACTGCGATACCAGCGTCAGTCAACGTGCGGGCGTACTGTTCAGCGGCGAGTCCGATGCAAAAGACCCGCAAATTTTTCGCGCAGGTTATGGCGCAGGCGCAGCGCAGGGGATTGGTGTGGGAATATTTGACGCAACCGGCCATCTACTTATTCCGGATACAGCCCCGCCCTGGTACGCCCCCTTGCAGAACGGCGCCAATGTTCTGCGTTTTATGGCGAAATACCGCTCCACACAACCGCACGTTCAGGCTGGTACGGCCGACGCCCAGGTATGGTTTAACGTCGTCTACCAGTAAAACACTCAGAGGCCCGAGTGCCTCGTCATGAGAATTGAGGGAACAATGCAAATGAACACATCACCTACGTCTTTGTCTCGCCTGATGATGGCTGGTACGTTGCTGCTGACAATGGGTCTGGCAACGAATGCCTCTGCAGGTGGAATTGCTTTAGGGGCTACCCGCGTCATTTATCCGCAGGGGGATAAACAGGTTTCATTACCGGTGATCAATTCGTCGGCAGACAATACGTTCTTAATACAATCATGGGTAGCCAACGTTGAGGGTATCAAGTCACCAGACTTTATCCTTACGCCACCGTTGTTTGTTATCCACCCTAAGAAAGAGAACACGCTGCGTATTATGTATATCGGCCCCGACCTTCCTGCCGATCGCGAAACTGTTTTCTATCTGAACAGCAAGGCTATTCCGTCTGTCGATAAAAATAAGCTTCAGGGCAATACGCTGCAAATAGCAACACAGAGTGTGATTAAGTTATTCATTCGCCCTAAGAAATTAACATCCCTTTCCGTGGATGCGCCCAAAACGCTGACGTGTCGGACAGAAAATGGAAAAGTCATCATAACGAATCCATCACCGTATTACGTATCGTTGGTGCAGTTCTTTGTTGGGGGAACCCGTCTTCCCAATTCAATGGTCGCACCTAAAAACACGTTGACGGTGGATATCCCCGGCGGCGGTTCCGGCAGTGTGAAATTCCAGACAGTGAATGATTTCGGCGCAAATACCCCTACGCAGATTTGTTCCCATTAACAACCTGAAATGAAATAGCAGACCTGCATTTTGTCTTCAAGGAAGGAAGTACTTAGCATTTACTGCAGGGAAAAGAGATGAAACGTAATACTTCACTGATTTTTAGCACATTTTCTTTAACATCCCTTACGCCAGTGGCGATGGCGATAGCAGGATTGCTATCGCCATCAGATGCAAGTGCAGAATATTTTTTCAACCCGGCATTTTTGTCTAGCGATCCCTCTGCCGTTGCTGACCTGTCGCGGTTTTCCACCAATGGCCAGGCACCAGGCGTCTATCGTGTCGATCTCTGGCTTAACGGGGCGTTTGTGGCGACTCGCGATATCACCTTTACGGCAAGAAATACGGCGTCGACGGCACAACCGCAGGCGGATGATACCGGTCTGACCGCCTGTTTATCAGCAAAAGCGCTGGAAAACCTGGGCGTTAACCTTCAGGCGTTTCCTGCGCTGACGGCGGAAAAAACGGACAGCTGTATTGATATTGCGTCAATCATTCCCGCCTCATCAACCACCTTTGATTTTGAGCATCAGCGGCTGGATATCAGTATCCCGCAAGCCGCCCTGAGGAATAGCGCACGCGGATATATTCCGCCTGAACAATGGGATGAAGGCATTAATGTCCTCCTGCTGAATTATAACTTCACCGGCTCTCGTAGCCGCGATCGGGGGGAGAGCAACTCAACCAGTAAAAGCTATTTCCTCGGGCTTAACAGCGGGTTGAACCTTGGCCCGTGGCGGTTAAGGGATTACTCAAGCTGGAATTATCACAACAGCGATGACTCACGCAGCGACAACTGGCAGCACATTAATACCTATGTTGAACGCGCGGTCATTCCGCTGAAAGGAAGACTGACGCTGGGCGACAGCTACACCCCATCAGACGTATTTGACAGCCTCCCTTTTCGCGGTGCGCAAATCGCCTCTGATGACAATATGCTGCCCGATAGCCTGAAGGGTTTCGCGCCCACGATCCGTGGTATCGCAAAAAGCAATGCTCAGGTAACCATTAAGCAAAATGGCTACACCATTTATCAAAGCTATGTTCCACCGGGTGCATTTGCGATTAGCGACCTGTTTCCCACGTCCTCAAGCGGTGACCTCAGTGTTGAGGTAAAAGAATCTGACGGTAGCATCAACAGCTATTCCGTGCCGTATTCCACCGTTCCCGTACTCCAGCGTGAAGGCCGCGTAAAGTACGCATTAACAGCGGCCGAATACCGCAGCAGCAGCGATCAACAGGATGAGGTTAATTTCGTTCAGGGGTCTCTAATCTGGGGTCTTTCGCATGGCTTCACGCTGTATAGCGGATCGCAGATAACCAACAATTACCACTCGCTGGCATTCGGCACCGGCCTGAATATGGGTGAACTGGGCGCTATCTCTGCGGATGTGACTCACGCGAAGAGCACGCTGGCGGATGACAGCACGCATTCAGGGCAATCGATCCGTTTTCTGTATGCAAAATCCCTTAACGGCCTCGGCACTAACTTTCAGCTGCTGGGCTACCGGTACTCGACCTCGGGATTCTATTCCCTGGATGAAACAGCCTATAAGCAAATGCGCGGCTACACAGGTGACCACGAGGACAACGATACCGAACAGCAAAATCCCTGGATGGATTATTACAATCTGTACTACACCAAGCGAGGAAAGGTTCAGTTCAACATCTCTCAGCAGCTTGGTCATGCTGGTTCGCTCTTTGTCACGGGCAGCCAACAGACCTACTGGCATACCGATGAAAAAAATACGCTACTCCAGGTAGGCTTTAGCGGGACCATTAAAGATGTGTCCTACAGCCTGTCCTACAACTACAACAAATCACCGGGCATGTCGAAAAGCGACGAGATTTACGCGCTGAATTTGTCGCTGCCATTGAGCCTGTGGCTGCGTCCACAAAACGATGTCAGCCAGAAGCATAACTATGCTTATGCCACCTACAACATCAGCACCGACAAAAAGGGTGAAACCTCGCAAAGTGCCGGGATCAACGGCACATTGCTTGAGGATAACAACCTGAGCTACAGCGTTCAGGAAGGGTATTCAAGCCAGGGGACCAAATCACAAGGCTCCAGCAGTCTTGAATACGATAGCGCCTATGGCAATGCGAACGTGGGCTATAACTACAGCGGAAACGGCGACTACCAGCAGGTGAACTACGGTTTGAGCGGCGGCGTCATTGCTCACCGGAATGGCATCACCTTTAGCCAGCCGCTGGGTGATACCAACGTGCTGATTGCCGCTCCGGGCGCGAGTAACGTCAAGGTCGAAAACGAGCCGGGTATTCATACCGACTGGAGAGGCTATGCCGTGGTTCCCTACGCGTCCTCGTATCATCTCAACCGCATGGCACTGGACATCAACTCACTGGCTGACGATATGGATATCGATGATGCCGTAACCAATGTGGTCCCAACCCGTGGCGCGGTTGTGCGTGCAACCTTCAAAGCCCGGCCTGGTACGCGTGCGTTAATGACCTTAACCCATCGGGGCAAACCCGTTCCTTTCGGCGCCATGGTGTCACGTGATGACAATGGCAGCGATACGATTGTGGGTGAAGACGGAGAGGTCTATCTCTCTGGCCTGAGCCCGGCGGGAACGCTGAAAATTCAGTGGGGTGAAGGGTCAGACAAGCAATGTAGCGTGAAGTATCAATTACCTGAAAGTAAACAGCCGCTGCTGCGGTTGAAAACGGAGTGTATATAAATGAAATTATGGATGATTTTATTTTATGTGGTCGGGCTGGCATTCTCACCTGAGGGAATAGCCGATATTTGTAAAAATGCTAACGGTGGCATCTCGATTGTTAACTATGATTTGACCACCACGCTGAACACCAATCAGAACATTAAAGGTGGCTCCACAGAGCTGGAAAAAAATCAGGATGTGCAGGTTAACGCCATCTGTCCACCGGGTGAGTGGGAAAAACGCACCTATCGCTCCTATTTGAGCCCTTTTCCGGTCGTCAAAACGGATGGTGAATGGAAATATCTCCAGCTTGACCCGGATTATATTATTGGCGCCATGAAAATAAATGACGCAACCATTGGTGAGTTTTATCCCCCCATTGAGTACGTTCACATGGGCGGCCACGATGAGGTGGATACTGGCGGCGTTTTCCCGGTCAACGATAATGACCTGATCTTTAAATTACAAATTGTCAGGCCTTTTATCGGCACCGTGGTTATCCCGCCAAAATTGATGTTCAATGTGTACGTCACCACGACGAATAACGATCGCCTGACCAATATTGTCTACCAGATTACCTACAGTGGCGTCATTACCGTGCCGCAAAACTGCGTCATTAATGCCGGGCAAACCGTAACGGTGGATCTGGGTTCTCTTTATCACGGTGATTTTACGCGCGCCGGGCAGATGCCGGACAACGCTCAACCCAAAACCTTCAATGTGCCCATTGAATGTAATGCTGACGTGAACTCGCCGGCACAATTAACCTTGCGCGTTATGGGCACATCGGACCCTCGCTACCCGGAAGCGCTGGCATCGGATAATCCTGATGTTGCCGTCGTGGTTACCAATGAGCAAGACAACATACTGAAACCGAATGTCTTTTCAAGTAGCGCACCTTTTACGACTGATGAGGCGGGCAAGGCCAACGTGACGCTGAAAGCATATCCTATCAGCACAACGGGCAATTCCCCGGAACTGGGCGTGTTCACCGCTCTGGCCTTGTTACGCGTTGATTTCGCATAAGGATTGGGTGATGAAAAAGCGCTATTTTCTCCTGTTTCTGCTGGCAAATCTGGCGTTGTCCTTACAGACCGCCAGAGCAGATAATGACAGTTTCAATGTTCAGTTTATCGGCACCATCGTGGGGGAGTCCTGCAACGTCGACACAGGCAGCGTTGAGCAGACGGTCGAACTCGGTGACTTTACCGCGGATGATTTCCCGTCGGTTGGCACCACAACGCCGGATACAAAGTTTGATATCACGTTGAAAGGTTGCACCCGCGCCATTACCGGCACCAAAGTTTGGTTTACCGGGAATGTGGATGCGAACAACCCGACATTGCTGGCACTTTCAGATAACGGAAAGGGAACGCCTGGCAGGATGGCAACGGGCCTCGGCGTTGAGCTACTGGATTCCAATCGCACCCCAATACCGATCAATAATACGGAGTCCTCGCTTTATCCGCTGCTGCCGGGGGATAACACGCTCACGTTTTATTTGCACTATAAATCCACGCTGCCCGTTGTGACGTCAGGAAATGCGACTGCCGTTATGTATTTTGACCTGCTTTATCAGTAAGGAATATGAATGAAACCGTTTCTCCGGTTATTTTTCTTCTGCATTATTCTGATGCACCTGGGCAGTGCGAGTACAATGGCGCACGACGGGACCGTTTATATTGTAGGCACCGTAAAAAGCAAAACCTGCATCATATCGCCTGATTCGGAAAATCTTATCGTTCGTATGAGCGACGTCGCCACAGGGCAATTTACGAACCAGAAAAATAATACGCCATGGGAACATTTTGCTATCAATCTTGAAAACTGCGGCGCAGGGTTGAATAACATCAGTACCCATTTTGAAGGCACACCCAATCAGGGCAACGCAGATTTGCTTTCGCTGACAGGCGGTCCGGGTTATGCCAGCGGCGTGGCTATCGGTATTTATAATCCGGACAAAACGCTTATACCGCTGGGCGATGAAAGCCAGCTGTTTACGCTGTCAAATAACCAGCTTACTGCCACCCTTGATTTTTATGCCCGTTATCTTGCTGACGGAGGCGCTGTATCGCCTGGAACAGCCAATGCTGCAGCAACCTTTATTTTGACTTATGCCTGATAACACCGTGATGAAACTGCGCATCCTGATCCCTGTTTTAGCACTCTTAACGTTCATCTCTTTTGCGCATGCAGGCGTCGTGATAGGGGGGACACGCTTCGTCTATCCTGAAAAACAGCACTCCATTACCGTTTCAGTGCGCAATAAATCCACGCTTCCCTGGCTGGTCAGCGCAAAAATTTATGCTGGCGGAAACTGGCCAGGGGCAACCTCTGCCCCCCAGGCGACCTCGGCGCTTGTTGCAACGCCCGCGCTTTTTGCACTACAGGGCGGACGCGAAAATAGCATCAGGATTTTTCGTGCCGATGAGGGTTTGCCTGCTGACCGTGAAACGCTTTTCACCCTCAGCATCTCAACCATTCCAGCCAGTAAAACCAGCAGCGACAACGTGCAAATGGCCGTACGTTCAAGCTTCAAAGTGTTCTATCGCCCTGAGGGATTAAACGGCAATCCAGAAAACGCGTATCGGGAAATCCTCTGGTCATATTCAGCAAACCAGCTCGTGGTGAAGAACCCGACCCCCTACTACGTGACGCTCTTCCAGACGCGTATTAACAACAAATCCATTGATAACGCGGGCATCATTGCCCCTTTTAGCCAGCGAACAATGGACGAGTGCCAGAAGGCGCCTCGCTGCGAAATACGCTGGCAAACCATAAACGACTATGGCCGGGTTATGCCGCCCGTGGTTAACATCCTTAATCTGAAATGAGTACCCATCATGTTTTTCATAAAGCACCCCTTCCTCGTTCTGACCGTTTTCGTCACACTGACCGCACCGGCGCTGAGCCAGGCCGCTGAGTTTACCGCTGAGCAGAAGACGGAAATCGGCAAAATCGCCGAGGATTACTTTACCGCCCATCCGGAAAAAATGGGTGAAGCGATATCTATCTACCTGGCTAATCATCCTGAGTTTCTGGTTGCCGCGAGCGAAAACCTACGCCAAAGCCAGCAAGCGGCCGCACAAAAAATGAAAGAGATGCAGGACGCAGCCAAAAAAGCGCAGTAAAGCAAAATCAAAAGCCGGGCGGACTACGCTCATCCGGCCTACAAAACCATTCCACCTTTTCCTCAAAAGCCCGGTAAGCCAGCGCCACCGGGCAAGACCATTACTCCGGCAATAACCCGACAAAGCTGCGTTTTTTGCGCGGCTCCGACATCAGCTCCTCCAGCTTATCCACGCACGCGAGATAGTGCGGGGTTTGCTTATGCGCCAGCACCGCCTCTTCGTCTTTATAGGCTTCGTAGATAAAGAACCGGGTTTTCACCCTCGGGTCCTGCAATACGTCAAAACGCAGGTTCCCCGGCTCCTGGATTGCGCCCTCATGGTTGGCGCGAAACACCTCCAGAAACTCGTCCACCCGCTCGGGCTTAATGTTGATCTCTACCAGCGTCACGTTCATTTTGCTTCTCCCTGTTTCTCTTCCTGCCAGAACTGGAACGCATCACGGGCATTCCAGTTATCGTGCACCACTTTCTTCACCGCCTTCAGCATGGCGAGCGGCGCGCTGGACTGGAAGATGTTGCGCCCCATGTCCACGCCGGACGCGCCCTGGTCTATCGCGCGCCAGCACATCTCCAGCGCCTCGTGCTCCGGCAGCTTTTTGCCACCCGCGATAACGATCGGCACCGGGCAGCTGGCGGTGACTTTTTCAAAACCCTCATCCACGTAGTAGGTTTTGACGAACTGCGCCCCCATTTCGGCGGCAATGCGGCTTGCCAGCGAGAAATACCGAGCGTCACGCGCCATCTCTTTCCCCACGCCCGTCACCGCCAGCGTCGGCATGCCGTAGCGCGCCCCTGCATCGACAAGCTTGATGATGTTGTTGATCGACTGATGCTCAAACTCGCTTCCGATGTACACCTGCGCCGCCACCGCGCAGACGTTCAGGCGCAGGGCGTCTTCCATCGCCACCGCCACGCACTCGTTGGACAGTTCGCCCAAAATCGAGTTACCGCCGGAGGCGCGCAGCACCACCGGTTTGTTCGTCGCTGCGGGCACCTGGCTCCTGAGGATGCCGCGGGTACACATCAGCACGTCGGTTTCACCAAACAGCGGCGCGATAGAGAGGTCGATACGCTCAAGGCCGGTAGTCGGCCCCTGAAAGTAGC
Organism: Enterobacter sp. fkY84-1; assembly: GCF_052974705.1. Taxonomy (NCBI): domain Bacteria; kingdom Pseudomonadati; phylum Pseudomonadota; class Gammaproteobacteria; order Enterobacterales; family Enterobacteriaceae; genus Enterobacter; species Enterobacter sp. fkY84-1. The sequence goes on from NZ_CP169393.1 coordinate 4,070,596, forward strand.
CGTGGTCAAAGGCCAGCATCACCGTACGGTTGCTCTGCGGATTGAAGATGCGCGCCAGCCGCGACTGCATGCCCCAGTCCAGCGAGCCGCAGCCCTTCAGGGTGAACGGCACATTTTGCTGCGGCGTGCCGATGCCAAAATCCTTGCCGTCTTTGATGTCGTCTAAATCAGCCATTTGCTCCCCCGTCAGAAATCGTATTTGCTGATGTTCTCTTTGGTGAACACCACGCGTTCCGGCAGCAGCACGATGCCGTTGCCCTTCGCCTCATACTGGTAGCCCTGCACGCTGTTCGGCTCGACCTTCAGCGTCCCGATATTTTTCACGTCCACGCTGTCGCCAACGTTAAGATCGCCTTTTTTCAGCAAACGATCGGCGACATTGACCGCAATTTTGCCCTGTTGCACCACGTCCCACAGGCCGAAGGCCTTCACCGTGCCGCGCTCAACGTACGGGCGCATCACGTTCGGCGTGCTGAACCCGACAATCGCCACGCCTTCCCGCTTCAGGTTTTCTGCCGCCTGCGCGGCAGCAGGAAGCGCGTTGGCGTCCGGGGCGATGACCGCATCCAGATCCGGATAGGCTTTTAAGATCCCTTCGGCGGTCTGCAACGATTTGGTGGCGTCGTTATAGCCAAACTGGGTGGTGACGATCTGCCACTGGGGATGGTCTTTCTCGATTTTGGCCTTCGCCTCTTTCACCCACTGGTTCTGGTCGGTGACGGTCGGGCTGGAGTAGAAGAACGCCACTTTCGCGTTCGGTTTGGTGACCTGCTTGCCCGCCATCTCCACCAGCAGGCCGCCCAGCTGTTCCGGCGTCCCCTGATTGATGTAGATGCTGCGGCACTCCGGTTTGGTATCGGAATCCCAGGTCAGAACCTTGACGCCGCGCTGCATCGCGCGCTTCAGCGCCGGACACAACCCATCCGGCGACACGGCGGAGACGATAATGGCGTTATAGCCCTGGTTGACGAAGTTATTGATGAGCTGCACCTGGCCGGAGACGCTCGGCTCGGTTGGGCCGTCGTAGGTCACGTCCACGCCAAGACCTTTCCCCGCCTCTTTCGCACCGTTGCCGCCGCTGGTGAAGAAGCCGACGCCCACCAGCTTCGGGATAAAGGCAATGCGGTCCGCCGCCTGCGCCGAAGCGAAGCTGAGGGCCATTGCCAGGACGAGCAGTTTTGTTTTCATCTTACGCTCCGGATAGTTTTCTAAAGAGAGATCGCACCCATTCGCGGTGCAGACTCAGCGAACGCCCCATCACCACCACAACCAGCAGCGCCCCCGACAGCGCGCTCGACACCTGGTTGGGGATGCCGACCATTTGTAAACCCTGTTGCAGGTACCCCACCAGCAGCGCCGCCAGCGCCGTACCGACAACCGAACCTGACCCGCCGTAGATATTGGCTCCGCCGAGCACGGCGGCGGTGAGCGCAGGCATTAATAGATCGCGCCCCAGATCCGAACGCGCGGAGCCGAAATAGGAGACCATCACCAGCGCGGCAATCGCCGAGGCCACGCCCACCAGGCCGTACAGCACGTAGGGCATGCCGTTCACCGGCAGCGCCGCATAGCGCGCCGCGCGCGGGTTCTGCCCAATCAGGAACAGATGACGGCCAAAGCGCCCGCGGTGGGTAATGAGCCAGAAGAAGACGGAGATTACCGCGAACAAGACCAATGGGATCGGCAGACCCAACACCGTGAGGTTAGCGAACGCCGTGAAGCTGTCCGGGAAACCGCCGATGCCCTCGTAGCCCGTCGCGCCCGCCATGCCGGAGAGCAGCAGCGCGCCGCCGCCGTAGAGGTAGAGCGTGCCGAGGGTAATGACCAGCGGGCTGATGCCGGTGTAGTGGATCAGCGCCGCGTTTACCAGCCCGCACAGCAGACCCAGCAGCAGCGTAAGCGGAACGGCGACCGCCATCGGCCACCCGGCCTGCATCATCACCCCCAGCGCAATCGCGCACAGGCCGATGGTCGAGCCGAGGGAGATGTCGATCCCGCCGCTGACGATCACCAGCGTCAGCGGCAGCGCCACAATACCGATGCAGATGAAGTCGCTGGTGCTGAACAGCAGCATGCTGATATCGAGCATCCGCGGGTTGATGGCCCCGAAAAGCAGGATCTCCAGCACCAGCAAAATGAGCAGCGCGCTTTCCCAGTTAAGCCTCATTTACGCCACCTCTTTTTTACGTTTGGGAAAGGGGGTGACGTGCTTTCCCCCTCTGTTGCCCGGCTGGAAACGACCGTACTTCAGCGCCCGCTGATGCCGCGCCAGTGCCTGACGCAGACGCCCGTCGAGCACCAGCACGCCCAGCAGCACCAGCCCGGCGATAAAGTCGTTCCACCACGCCGGGAGCCTGAACAGCACCAGCACGGTATCGATTTGGGTGAGGAAGAACGCGCCGAGGAAAGCACCGACCAGCGTGCCGGTGCCGCCCAACAGTGAAATGCCCCCCAGTACGCAGGCGGCAATGGCCTTCATCTCCAGCCCGCTGCCGGTCTGGTTGGGCACGAAGCCTATCTGCGCGGCAAAGACGATCCCGGCGCAGGCCGCCAGCAGGCCGTTCAGGGTAAAGGCGATCATGCGGGTGCGATTCACCGCCACGCCCAGCTGGCGCGCGGCGGCGAGGTTATCCCCCACCGCGTAGAAATCACGCCCGAACGCGGTGCGCGACAGCGTCCACGCGCCGGTGACCACGATAATCAACACCACCATGCCAAGGGGCGACACGCCGATGGCCGCAGGCTCAGAGAGGGATTTCAACCCCGGCGGCAGCCCTTCAATCCACTTTCCGCCCGTCCAGAGCAGCATCGCTCCACGGTACAGCCCCAGCGTGCCGAGGGTGGCGACAATCGCCGGGATGCGTAATCCCACCACCAGAAAACCGTTGAATGCCCCCGCCAGCGCGCCAACTGACAGCGCGAAGAGAATGGAAACGGGCAGGCTGTAGCCACTGTTCAGCGCCACGCCGACGGCGATGGCGGACAGCCCGACGGTCGACCCCACGGAGACGTCGATATTGCGGGTCAGCATCACCAGCGCCGCGCCGATCGCCAGCAGGATCAGGATCTGCGAGCTGGCGAAGATCATCCCCAGCGTCTGCAAACTCAGGTACGACGGATTGAGCGCCACCAGCACGGCGAACAGCGCCAGAATGGCGAGAAACGCGCTCAGCTCGCGGTTTTTCAGTAAGATCTTCATGATTGCCCTCCAAACGCCAGCGCCATCATGCGATCGAGGCTGACGGCATGGCGCGGCAGTTCGCCGCTGAGTACGCCCTGGTGCATCACCAGCACGCGATCGGCAAGGCCGGGAAACTCATCGAGATCGCTTGAGATCATCAGCACCGCCACGTTCTGCGCCGCCACGCTTTTGATAAGCTGGTAGATATCCGCACGCGCCGAGACGTCCACCCCGCGCGTCGGTTCATCGACGATCAGCAATAACGGGTTGGCTTCCAGACAGCGTGCCAGCAGCACCTTCTGCTGGTTGCCGCCGGAGAGCGTGCGCACGGTTTGATCCGCATGGTTGAGCTTGATCCCCAGCGCCCGGTGATAGCGCTCCACCACCGCGGACTCTCTTTTCCGCTGCTGCCAGAGCGACGGCTCGTTCAGCGCCACGGTGTTCCAGCGGATCGGCGCGTCGAGGAACAGGCCGGACACCTGCCTGTCTTCCGGCAGGTAGACCAGGCCTTTGTCCAGACGTGAACTTACCGGTGCGGCGGTGATGTCCTGGTTCTCCAGCCAGACGCGCCCCCCGCGCACAGGCCGCAGGCCATAGAGCGTTTCGGCAAACTCGGTGCGCCCGGAGCCTACCAACCCGGCCAGGCCGACGATCTCCCCGGCGTAGATCTCAAGGCTGAGATCGATAAACCCTTCCCCGGTAAGATCCTCCACCCGCAGCACCGGAAAGTCCTGCGGCTGGGTGCGACGGTTGCCCGGCAGCGCCAGCCACAGCTTTTGCGTATCGCTGAGGGATTTCTCGCGGCTTACCGGCGTCATGGCGGCGATCAGGGCGCTATCGTCAAACTGCGCGGTTTCACCGCTGAGCACCACCGCGCCGTCGCGCATCACCGAGACGTGGCTCGACAGCATGCGAATTTCCGGCAGCTTGTGCGAGATAAACACGATCCCGACGCCGAGCGCCTGCAGAGAGCGGATCTGACGAAACAGCCGCTCAGTTTCACCCGGCGTGAGGGAGGCCGTGGGCTCGTCGAGGATCAGGATCCGGGCGTTGCGCATTAATCCGCGCAGGATCTCCACCATCTGCTGATCCGCCACTTCCAGGGTGCTGGCGGCGGCGTCGAGGTTCAGCCGGCACTGCAGCTGCTCAAGTTTCTCCGCCAGCCGCTTTTCCCGATCGCGTTCGCGCGGCAGGCGGAACAGGATGTTTTCCCGCACCGTCAGGTTGGGGAACAGCAGCGGCTCCTGCGGCACGAGGTAAATGCCGAGCCTGTGCGCCTGCACGGGCGTCAGCCGCGCATATGACTGCCCCTCGACGGAAAGTTCACCCTCATCCGGCGTCTCGACCCCGGCGATGATCTTCATCAGCGTCGATTTTCCCGCGCCGTTCCCGCCCATCAGCGCGTGCACCTGGCCCGCAAGCAGCGTGAAATCAATGCCTTTTAGAACCGGCACGCCTGAGAACTGCTTGCTGATACTTCGCGCGTCGAGAAGTGGGATCATCATCGCTCCGCTATTGAACAAATGATTTTTAGATTTAATAATGTTCAAAAGCGTAGACGGTGAACTATATTTACAACCGTGCAGGGATCACAGTTTTATCGATTGAGATTCAGATAAACCAGAAACGATCGAAATGATCCGTTTTGTCGCGTGGCTCACACTTTCCCTCCGCGCCATCACGAACATATGATCTAAATTTTTATAAGAGTTCAACTATGAGCGATAAACGCACTGCGGAAGAAGGACGGTTTGCCGGACTGGCGCTGGCGGAAGAGGAGCTGGTGGCGCGCGTAGCCTGGTGCTACTACCACGACGGGCTGACCCAGAACGATATCGGCGAACGCCTCGGGCTGCCGCGATTAAAAATCTCCCGCCTGCTGGAGAAAGGCCGCCAGTCCGGGGTGATCCGCGTGCAGATTAACTCCCGCTACGAGGGCTGCCTGTCGCTGGAAACCGAGCTACAGCAGCGCTTTGGCCTGAAGCTGGTGCGCGTGATGCCTGCCCTAAATACGCCGCCGATGAACGTGCGGCTGGGCATTGGCGCGGCGCAGTCGCTGATGGGCGTGCTGGAGCCCGGCCAGCTGCTGGCGGTGGGGTTCGGTGAAACCACCATGAGCAGCCTGCAGCACCTGAGCGGCTTTATCAGCTCGCAGCAGATCCGCCTCGTGACGCTGTCCGGCGGCGTCGGGCCGTACATGACCGGTATCGGCCAGCTGGATGCGGCCTGCAGCGTCAGCATGATCCCCGCCCCGCTTCGCGTGTCTTCCGCCGAAGTGGCCGGGATCTTAAAGCGCGAGACCAGCGTGCGGGACGTTATCCTCGCCGCCACCGCCGCCGACGTCGCGGTGGTTGGCATTGGTTCAGTGAACCAGCGCCGTGATGCCACCATCCTGCGCTCCGGCTACATCAGCGAAGGCGAGCAGCTGATGTACGCCCGCAAAGGGGCGGTCGGCGACATTCTCGGCTATTTCCTCAATGCCGAAGGGGAGTGCGTTGAGGAGCTGGAGATCCACAAAGAATTACTCGGCGTCTCGCTTGATGAGCTGGCGCAGCTGCCCACCATCGTTGGCGTGGCCGGCGGGGAAGAGAAAGCCGATGCGATTTATGCCGCACTGAAGGGTCGCCGTATCAATGGCCTGGTGACGGAAGAGACGACAGCCCGCGCGGTGCTGGCTCTGGCCAAATAAGAGCCCGCCCTGCGCTAACAGCGAGGCAAGCTCATGAGTTACCTTTTAGCGTTAGATGCAGGGACCGGCAGCGTTCGCGCCGTGATTTTCGATTTGCAGGGCAACCAGATTGCCGTCGGCCAGGCCGAGTGGAAGCACCTGAGCGTGGAGAACGTGCCGGGCTCGATGGAGTTTGACCTCGAGACCAACTGGCAGCTGGCCTGCCGGTGCATTCATCAGGCGCTGGAGCGTGCGCGCCTGAGCGCGGCAGATATCCAGTCCGTCGCCTGCTGTTCAATGCGCGAAGGGATCGTGCTGTACGACCGTAACGGCGAGGCCATCTGGGCCTGCGCCAACGTCGACGCCCGCGCCAGCCGCGAGGTGGCCGAACTCAAAGAGATCCACGACAACCGTTTTGAATCCGAAGTGTATGACGTCTCCGGCCAGACGCTGGCGCTGAGCGCCATGCCGCGCCTGCTGTGGCTGGCGCACCATCGTCCGGATATTTACCGCAGGGCCGCGACTATCACCATGATCAGCGACTGGCTGGCGGCGAAGCTCTCCGGCGAGCTGGCGGTCGACCCGTCGAACGCGGGCACCACCGGCATGCTGGATCTCTTCTCCCGCGACTGGCGTCCGGCGCTTCTCGACATGGCCGGGCTGCGTGCCGATATTCTCTCTCCGGTAAAAGAGACCGGCACCGTACTGGGTGCTATAACCCGGGAGGCCGCGCAGCAGAGCGGCCTGCGCGAAGGCACGCCGGTGGTGATGGGCGGCGGCGACGTGCAGCTGGGCTGTCTGGGGCTGGGCGTGGTTCGCGCCGGACAAACGGCGGTGCTGGGCGGCACCTTCTGGCAGCAGGTGGTCAATCTGCCGCAGGTACGCACCGACCCCGACATGAACATCCGCGTGAATCCGCACGTCATCCCCGGCATGGTGCAGGCGGAGTCGATCAGCTTCTTTACCGGGCTGACCATGCGCTGGTTCCGCGACGCCTTCTGCGCGGAGGAAAAGCTGATTGCCGAGCGGATGGGGATGGACACCTATTCCCTGCTGGAAGAGATGGCCAGCCGGGTGCCGGCGGGCTCCCACGGGGTAATGCCAATCTTCTCCGACGCCATGCATTTCAAGCAGTGGTACCACGCCGCGCCGTCGTTTATTAACCTCTCCATCGACCCGGAAAAATGCAATAAAGCGACGCTGTTCCGCGCCCTGGAAGAGAACGCGGCGATTGTTTCGGCCTGCAACCTGGCGCAGATTTCACGCTTTTCCGGCGTGACGTTTGAGAGCCTGGTGTTTGCGGGCGGCGGGTCAAAAGGTGCCCTGTGGAGCCAGATTTTAAGCGACGTCACGGGCCTGCCGGTGCGCGTGCCGGAAGTGAAAGAAGCCACGGCGCTGGGCTGCGCGATTGCCGCGGGTACGGGCGCGGGGCTGTTTGCCGATATGGCCTCGACGGGCGAGCGGCTGGTGAAATGGAGCCGCGAGTTCACGCCAAACCCGGCGCACCGCGAGCTGTACGACGGCATGATGCAGAAATGGCAGGCGGTATACGCGGACCAGCTCGGGCTGGTGGACAGCGGACTGACCACGTCGATGTGGCAGGCGCCGGGGCTGGTGCGGGCAGCGGCGCCGTAAATAACGCCGGATGGCGCTACGCTTATCTGTCCTGGGGTTTTGTAGCCCCGGTAAGCGCAGCGCCACCGGGGAAGTTCTTTGAGATCTATCACAATCATTCGATCCCGCTTTTACCTTTCCGCTGCCGCTGGCTAAATTAGTAACTCATCCGACCACATAACAATAATTTTACACTGGAAGAGACTATGAGCCGCTACCCGTCGTTATTCGCCCCTCTCGATCTGGGGTTCACCACACTCAAAAACCGCGTGTTGATGGGCTCGATGCACACCGGGCTCGAGGAGCATCCGGACGGGGCCGAGCGTCTGGCAGCTTTCTATGCCGAGCGCGCGCGCCACGGGGTGGCGCTGATTGTCACCGGCGGCGTGGCCCCTTCCCCTTCCGGCGTCGGCATGGAGGGCGGTGCGGTCCTGAACGATGCAGCACAGCTGCCGCATCACCGCATTGTGACCGACGCGGTACACAACGAGGGCGGTAAAATCGCCCTGCAAATTCTGCACACCGGACGCTACAGCTACCAGCCGAATCTGGTTGCGCCATCGGCCATTCAGGCGCCGATTAACCGCTTCACTCCGCATGCTCTGAGCCACGACGAGATCCTGGCGCTGATTGACGACTTCGCCCGCTGCGCCGCGCTGGCGCGTGAAGCGGGCTATGACGGCGTTGAGGTGATGGGCTCCGAAGGCTACCTGATTAACGAGTTCCTCGCCGCCCGCACCAACCAGCGCGACGACGAATGGGGCGGCGACTATGCCCGCCGGATGCGCTTTGCCGTGGAGGTGGTGCGCGCGGTACGTAAACGTGCGGGTGCGGACTTTATCATCATCTTCCGCCTGTCGATGCTCGACCTGGTGGAGGGCGGCGGGACGTTTGACGAAACCGTGCAGCTGGCGCAGGCTATAGAAGCCGCGGGCGCCACGATTATCAATACCGGGATTGGCTGGCACGAGGCGCGCATTCCCACTATTGCCACGCCGGTGCCGCGCGCGGCGTTCAGCTGGGTAACGCGCAGGCTGAAAGGAAAAGTGTCCGTTCCGCTGGTCACCACCAACCGCATTAACGATCCGCAGGTGGCGGACGATGTGATTTCACGCGGCGACGCCGACATGGTCTCAATGGCGCGCCCGTTCCTCGCGGATGCCGAGCTGCTGTCGAAAGCGCAAAGCGGCCGTGCGGATGAGATCAACACCTGCATCGGCTGTAATCAGGCCTGTCTGGATCAGATCTTCGTCGGGAAGGTCACCTCCTGCCTGGTTAACCCCCGCGCCTGCCATGAAACCAAAATGCCGATCGTTCCGGCGGTCAATAAAAAACGCCTGGCCGTCGTGGGCGCTGGCCCGGCAGGCCTGGCGTTTGCGGTCAATGCCGCCTCGCGCGGGCACGGCGTGACGCTGTTTGATGCGCAGGGGGAGATTGGCGGGCAGTTTAATATCGCCAAACAGATCCCCGGCAAAGAGGAGTTCTACGAAACGCTGCGCTACTACCGCCGGATGATCGAGCTGACGGGCGTCGAGCTGCGGCTTAACCAGTTTGTCCACGCGGCGGATCTGACTGATTTTGATGAGGTGATCCTGGCGAGCGGGATCGTACCGCGCACGCCTGCGATCGAGGGTATCGATCATCCAAAAGTGCTGAGCTATCTCGACGTGCTGCGTGACAAAGCGCCGGTTGGCGAGAAGGTGGCGATTATCGGCTGCGGCGGGATCGGTTTTGACACCGCGATGTATTTAAGCCAGCCGGGCGAAGCCACCAGCCAGAACATTGCCGAATTCTGCGTGGAATGGGGTATCGACACCAGCCTCAGCCAGTCCGGCGGCCTGCGACCCGAAGGGCCACAGCTGCCGAAAAGCCCGCGCCAGATCGTGATGCTGCAGCGTAAAGCCAGCAAACCGGGCGAAGGGCTGGGGAAAACCACCGGCTGGATCCACCGCGCCACCCTGCTCTCGCGCGGGGTGAAGATGATCCCGGCGGTGAGCTACCAGAAGATCGACGACGACGGGCTGCACGTCACGATCGGCGGCGAGCCGCAGCTGCTGCGCGTGGATCATGTGATTTTGTGTGCCGGGCAGGAGCCGAAGCGGGATCTGGCGGATCCGCTGCGCGAGGCCGGTAAAACGGTGCATCTGATCGGCGGGTGCGACGTGGCGATGGAGCTGGATGCGCGGCGGGCAATTGCGCAGGGGACGAAGTTAGCTCTGGCGATCTAGGGCATAGCCGGGCGGCGCTTCGCTTGCCCGGCCTACGGGTTCGAGGCCATTGTAGGCCCGGTAAGCGAAGCGCCACCGGGCAAAACAATCTTACCGACGACGTCCCAGCTTCACCGACTTCAGCACCACAAACTTATTGTTCGTCGCAATGGTGACGCAGTTACCGAAAATCTTCTTCAGCTTGTGGAAGTAGTCCAGGTGGCGGTTCGCCACGATGTACAGCTCGCCGTTAATCTTCAGGCAGCGGCGCGCGTGGTGGAACATCTCCCAGGCGACGTTATCCGTCAGGGCGTGCTTCTGGTGGAACGGCGGGTTACAGAACACGGCGTTGAAGCGGAACGGCTCTACGCCCGACAGCGCGTTGTTGATCATAAACTCGCAGCGGTCCAGCGCGTCCGGCATGTTCGTTTCCACGTTCAGACGGCTGGAGGCCACCGCCATCGGCGATTCGTCGCTGAACACCACGCTGGCCTCCGGGTTCTTCGCCAGCAGCGTCAGGCCAATCACGCCGTTGCCGCAGCCCAGATCGACAATTTCCCCTTCCAGATTTTCCGGCAGGTGTTCCATAAAGAAACGCGCCCCGATATCCAGACCGGTACGGGAGAAGACGTTCGCATGGTTGTGGATGGTCCAGTCGGTCCCTTCCAGTTTCCAGCTCAGCGTGTCCGGCGCGTCGGCCAGCTCGGGTGCGGCGAACGTACAGTTGATCAGGCGCGCTTTTTTCCAGGCCAGCGTGGTGGTGGTCGGGCCAAGGACTTTCTCGAACAGCTCCAGCGTCGAAGTATGAATATCGCGCGCTTTGGCACCCGCGATGATGCGGGTTTCTGGCGTGACGACCTTACGCAGCGCGCGCAGCTGTTGCTCCAGCAGCGCCATGGTTTTTGGCACTTTGATGAGCACCACGCCCGGCGCCTGCGGGTAGTCCGCGGTGCTGTCGAGGAACTTCACGCTGGATTCGTCGATGTCGTTATGGCGCAGGTTTTCACGCGTCGCCAGCTCGCTTAAGTAGGAATCGCCGATGCTGTACGGCGTGTGCTCCGCCAGGGCGCAGCCCAGCGCGCCGAAGGCGTCATTCAGGATCAAAACCGGGCCGCGGATTTCAGTCTCATCCAACTGCTGCAGCAGATATTCATCCGCCGCTTCCCACGCCTGAAGCGGGTTAACGTCGTCCGTTTCCGGGAAACGTTTAAGGTTGAGTGAACGGAAACCGTTGTCTAAGTGGCTCATCGGCCCTCCTGAATGGTAAAATTTGGCGTATCCCTGAAAAGGGTGCGTGAGTATACCCGTTTTATTGTCGATTTGGGGCGTTGATGAACCAACTTACTTATCTCCAGGGCTACCCGGAGCATTTACTTTCTCAGGTTCGCAGCCTGATTGCCGAGCAAAAGCTCGGCGCGGTGCTGGAAAAACGCTACCCCGGCACCCACGATTTCGCGACCGATAAAGCCCTCTGGCAGTATACGCAGGATCTGAAAAACCGGTATTTGAAGAGCGCGCCGCCGATCAACAAGGTGATGTACGACAACAAGATCCACGTGCTGAAAAACGCGCTCGGCCTGCACACCGCCGTTTCCCGCGTGCAGGGCGGCAAGCTGAAGGCCAAGGCGGAGATCCGCGTCGCGACGGTTTTTCGCAACGCGCCGGAAGCCTTTCTGCGGATGATTGTGGTGCACGAGCTCGCACACCTGAAAGAGAAAGAGCACGACAAAGCGTTCTATTCTCTGTGCTGCCATATGGAGCCGCAGTACCACCAGCTGGAGTTTGATACCCGGCTGTGGCTTACGCATTTATCGTTAAAAGGTAATGCGGAATAGCGCACGCGAATTGTCATGATGACGTGCTACAGTGGCTAAAGGTTCCCCGCTACGGAGTACGTAAACGTTTATGATACGTTTCGCAGTCATTGGAACGAACTGGATCACGCGCCAGTTCGTCGACGCCGCCCACGAAACCGGCAAACTGAAACTTACCGCAGTCTATTCCCGCAGCCTTGAGCAGGCGCAGAGTTTTGCCAACGATTACCTCGTCGAGCATCTCTTCACCTCGCTTGATGACATGGCGCAAAGCGACGCCATTGACGCGGTCTATATCGCCAGCCCGAACGCCCTGCACTTCCCGCAAACGAAGCTGTTCCTCAGCCATAAAAAGCATGTGATTTGCGAGAAGCCGCTGGCGTCGAACATCGAAGAAGTGGAAGCGGCCATCGCGCTTGCCCGCGAAAACCAGGTGGTGCTGTTCGAAGCGTTCAAAACCGCCAGCCTGCCGAACTTCCTGCTGCTGCAGCAGTCCCTGCCGAAGGTGGGCAAAGTGCGCAAAGCGTTTATCAACTACTGCCAGTACTCGTCGCGCTACCAGCGCTATCTCGATGGCGAGAACCCGAACACCTTTAACCCGGCCTTCTCGAACGGCTCGATTATGGATATCGGTTTCTACTGCCTGGCCTCTGCCGTGGCCCTGTGGGGCGAGCCGCACGGCGTCACGGCCACCGCCAGCCTGCTGGAGAGCGGCGTGGATGCGCACGGTGTCGCGGTGCTGGATTACGGTGATTTCAGCGTGACGCTGCAGCACTCCAAGGTGAGCGATTCTGTCCTGCCGAGCGAAATTCAGGGCGAAGCGGGCTCGCTGGTTATCGAGAAGATCTCCGAGTGCCAGAAGGTGAGCTTTGTCCCGCGCGGCGGCAAAGCGCAGGAGCTGACGCAGCCTCAGCATATTAACACTATGCTCTATGAGGCAGAGGTCTTCGCCCGTCTGGTGGAAGACAACGAAGTGAATCACCCAGGCCTTGCGGTGAGCCGCACCACGGCGAAGCTGCAAACGGAGATCCGCCGTCAGACCGGCGTGGTGTTCCCGGCAGACGGCGTGAGCGCGGAAGTTATCGCGTAAAGCTGTGTAATGAAACGGCGCAGGCCATTGACGAAACCGATGGTCTGACATATTTTGTTACCTGCAAAGGGGAGTAACTTCTTCGCCGGTGGATCGTCATTACGATGCGTGCAATACCGCATCCGGTCGCCGGGCAACCCTCGTGGTTGTAAGTGAGACCTTGCCGGAAGGCGAGGTCTATGCATAAAAAGCTAACGGCTATCGTCTTCTGACCATGGCCGTTTTTGTTTTTTATGTGTAAGGAAAATAGTATGCATTCTGTCGGCACTCCAATGTTGTGGGGCGGATTCGCGGTTGTCGTGCTCATCATGCTGGCGATCGACCTCTTTTTGCAGGGCCGTCGCGGCGCGCACGGCATGACCATGAAACAGGCCGCCGCCTGGTCGCTGGTCTGGGTTACTCTCTCCCTGCTCTTCTGCGCCGCCTTCTGGTGGTATCTGGCCTCGACCGAAGGCCGCGCGGTGGCCGATCCTCAGGCGCTCGCCTTCCTCACCGGCTATCTGATTGAAAAAGCCCTGGCGGTTGATAACGTCTTCGTCTGGCTGATGCTGTTCAGCTACTTCGCCGTGCCTGCGGCTCTGCAGCGTCGCGTGCTGGTGTACGGCGTGCTGGGTGCAATTATCCTGCGTACCATCATGATCTTCGCTGGCAGCTGGCTGATTACCCAGTTCGAGTGGCTGCTGTACGTCTTCGGCGCGTTCCTGCTGTTCACCGGGGTCAAAATGGCGCTGGCGAAAGAGGACGGCTCCGCGATTGGCGATCGCCCGCTGGTGAAGTGGATCCGCGGCCATCTGCGCATGACCGACAAGATCGAGAGCGAGCACTTCTTCGTGCGCAAGAACGGCCTGCTGTTTGCCACCCCGCTGCTGCTGGTGCTGATTCTGGTTGAGCTGAGCGACGTGATTTTCGCCGTGGACAGCATTCCGGCCATTTTCGCGGTGACCACCGACCCGTTCATCGTTCTGACCTCTAACCTGTTCGCCATCCTCGGCCTGCGCGCGATGTACTTCCTGCTGGCGGGCGCGGCGGAGCGCTTCTCCATGCTGAAGTACGGCCTGTCGGTGATCCTGGTGTTTATCGGTATCAAGATGCTGATCGTCGATTTCTACCATATCCCGATCGCCATTTCGCTCGGCGTGGTGTTTGGCATTCTGATCGTGACGCTGATTATCAATACCTGGGTTAACCGCCAGCACGATAAGAAGCAGCAGGCTTAATGCGTTTTGCCCGGTGGCGCTGCGCTTACCGGGCACTTTCGTTAATCAATAGTTAAAAAACATGACGCAACACGTAAAATCCAGCATTTTACGCTTCCCTCCTTTCGCGCATTCCCTATACTCGACCAGGCAAACATTTACTTACATCCGGACATAAATGTGACTAAGAGCACATTCGGAATGGAACGCAATTTCACTCAGGAATAATGTATGAGCACACAATCGACGGGTCTTTTTGCGCGCCTGGCGCAGGGAAGTCTGGTTAAACAAATTCTGGTAGGACTGGTGCTGGGTATTCTGCTGGCCATGGTGTCAAAACCTGCTGCGGAGGCCACGGGGCTGCTCGGGACGCTGTTTGTGGGCGCCCTGAAAGCCGTCGCGCCGGTACTGGTTCTGATGCTGGTCATGGCATCGATTGCCAACCACCAGCACGGACAAAAAACCAACATTCGCCCTATTCTGTTCCTGTATCTTCTGGGAACCTTCTCTGCAGCCTTAACGGCCGTGGTGTTTAGCTTCCTGTTCCCGTCCACGCTGCACCTGACCAGCGCGGCCGGTGATATCACGCCGCCGTCCGGGATTGTGGAAGTCCTTCGCGGTCTGCTGATGAGCATGGTCTCTAACCCCATCACCGCGCTGATGAGCGGAAACTACATTGGCATCCTGGTCTGGGCGATTGGTCTGGGCTTCGCGCTGCGTCACGGCAACGAAACCACGAAAAACCTGGTCAACGATTTGTCCAACGCTGTCACCTTTATGGTGAAGCTGGTGATTCGCTTTGCGCCAATCGGTATTTTCGGCCTGGTCTCCTCTACGCTTGCAACCACCGGTTTTGACGCGCTGTGGGGCTACGCGCAACTGCTGGTTGTGCTGGTCGGCTGTATGCTGCTGGTGGCGCTGGTGATCAACCCGCTGCTGGTGTTCTGGCAGATCCGCCGCAACCCGTATCCGCTGGTGCTGACCTGCCTGCGCGAGAGCGGCGTGTATGCCTTCTTCACCCGCAGCTCTGCGGCGAACATACCGGTGAACATGGCGCTGGCGGAGAAGCTGAACCTGGATCGCGATACCTATTCCGTGTCGATCCCACTGGGTGCGACCGTGAACATGGCGGGCGCGGCGATTACGATCACTGTACTGACCCTGGCGGCGGTGCATACGCTGGGTATTCCGGTGGATCTGCCAACCGCGCTGCTGCTGAGCGTGGTGGCATCGCTGTGTGCCTGCGGCGCATCCGGCGTGGCGGGCGGTTCGCTGCTGCTGATCCCGCTGGCGTGTAATATGTTCGGCATCCCGAACGAAATCGCCATGCAGGTGGTTGCCGTCGGCTTTATCATCGGCGTGCTGCAGGACTCCTGCGAAACCGCGCTGAACTCCTCTACCGACGTGCTGTTTACCGCGGCGGCCTGTCAGGCGGAAGACGCGCGTTTAGCGAAGAACGCCCTCCGCAGTTAAAAAGAAAAGCCCGGTGGCGGCTACGCCTTACCGGGCCTACAGGGTTTAGTAGGTCGGGTAAGCGCTAGCGCCACCCGACAAAGTACTTATAGCGTCACACCGCTCTTAAAGATTGCCAGCTCGCGGAAATCGTTCTTCTCGTTGCAGGTCTGCTTGCCGCTGGCAATTTCCACAATCGCATCCACGAATTCCGTCAGCAGCTGCGGCATCGCCTTGCCGTGGATAAGCTGCCCGGCATCAAAGTCAATCCAGTGTTTTTTCTTCGCCGCCAGCTCGCTGTTGGTGGCGATTTTCACCGTCGGCACAAAACCGCCGTACGGCGTGCCGCGACCGGTGCTGAACAGCACCATATGGCAGCCGGCTCCCGCCAGCGCGCTGGTGGCAACCGCATCGTTACCCGGTGCGCTCAGCAGGTTCAGACCGTGCGTTTTCAGGCGCTCGCCATAGCGCAGAACGTCAACCACCTGGCTCGCGCCCGCTTTCTGGGTGCAGCCGAGGGATTTCTCTTCCAGCGTGGTGATCCCTCCCGCTTTGTTACCCGGCGACGGGTTCTCATAAATAGGCTGATTGTGGGCAATGAAGTACTGCTTGAAGTCGTTCACCATGGTGACGGTTTTTTCAAACGTCTCCTCGTCACGGCAGTGGCTCATCAGAATACGTTCCGCACCGAACATCTCCGGCACCTCGGTCAACACCGTCGTGCCGCCGTTGGCGATCACATAGTCCGAGAAGCGCCCCAGCATCGGGTTGGCGGTGATACCGGACAGGCCATCAGACCCGCCGCACTCCAGACCAAACTTCAGCTCGCTCAGCTTGCCCGGCTGGCGCTTGTCGTGGCGCATCACCTCATACAGCTGATGAAGCTGTTCGACGCCCGCTTCCACTTCGTCGTCCTGATGCTGGCACACCATAAAGTGCACGCGCTCAGGGTCAAACTCACCGAGCGTCTCGCGGAAGGCGTCCACCTGATTGTTCTCGCAGCCCAGGCCAATCACCAGCACCGCGCCCGCGTTCGGGTGGTGCACCATGTTTTGCAGCATGGTTCGGGTGTTGATGTGGTCGTCACCCAGCTGGGAGCAGCCGTAGGTGTGGCTGAACAGATGCACGCCGTCAGTGCCTTCGGCATCGTTGGTCTCTTTCAGGAAGCGCGTCTGGATCTGACGCGCAATCCCGTTCACGCAGCCGACGGTCGGGAGGATCCACAGCTCGTTGCGGATCCCCACGTCGCCGTTTGCGCGGCGATAGATCTGCACCTCACGATCCGCCGCCTGCTCTTGTGCCGCAGGTAAATCAGGTTGATAGCTGTACTCGTCCAGATCGCTCAGATTTGTGCGGGCGTTGTGGGAATGGATGTATTCACCCGGCGCAATATCCGCCAGCGCATGACCGATGGGCAGACCGTACTTCACCACGTTCTCCCCTTTGGCGATGGGGATCAGGGCAAACTTATGTCCACGTCCAACGGACTGGCGTAACGTCACCGACTGGTTGTCGAAGGTGACTTCCGTCCCTTCGGTTAAATCTGCCAGCGCGACGGCCACGTTATCCAGCGAATGGATTTTGATGTATTGCATATCAACCTCAAACGGCCCTAGTTCAGTTCAATGGCGAAGTAGTCACGCGCATTGTTAAAGCAGATGTTTTTCACCATGTCGCCCAGCAGATGGATATCCGCCGGCGCTTCGCCTGCGTGCACCCAGCGGCCAATCATCTGGCACAGAATGCGGCGGAAGTATTCATGACGGGTATAGGACAGGAAGCTGCGGCTGTCGGTCAGCATGCCGACAAAGCGGCTCAGCAGGCCAAGCTGCGCCAGCTGCGTCATCTGACGCTCCATGCCGTCTTTCTGATCGTTGAACCACCAGCCGGAGCCGAACTGCATCTTGCCCGGCATCCCTTCGCCCTGGAAGTTGCCGATCATCGTGCCCAGCACTTCGTTATCGCGCGGGTTCAGGCAGTAGAGAATGGTTTTCGGCAGCAGGTTTTGTTCGTTCTGTTTGCTCAGCAGTTTTGACAGCTCTTCCGCCAGCGGACGGTCGTTGATGGAGTCAAAGCCCACGTCCGCACCCAGCAGTTTAAACTGGCGCTGGTTGTTATTGCGCAGCGCACCGATGTGGTACTGCTGTACCCAGCCGCGACGCGCGTATTCGGCACCGAGGAACACCAGTACCGCCGTTTTGAACTGCGCCACTTCGTGCTCGCTAAGCGATTCACCGGAGAGGCGACGCGCCAGAATACCGTCCAGCTCGGCCTCGTTTGATTCCGCAAACAGCACCACGTCCAGCGCGTGGTCAGAGACTTTACAGCCGTGCGCCGCGAAGTGATCCAGACGTTTGGTCAGCGCGGTTTGCAGATCGGCGAAACGACGGATGTCGGTATCGGACACTTCCGCCAGCTTCGCCATGTAGTCGTTGAACGTGGCCTGCTCAATGTTGAAGGCTTTGTCCGGGCGCCAGCTTGGCAGCACTTTGATATCAAAAGAGGTGTCTTTGGCGACAACGGCATGATGCTCCAGGGAGTCAATCGGATCGTCGGTGGTGCCCACCATCTTCACGTTCATCTGCTTCATGATGCAGCGTGCGGAGAAGTTATCCTGCGCCAGGAGCGCATTGCACTGGTCCCAGATTTCATCGGCGGTCGTTGGAGAGAGCAGTTTGCCGGTGATGCCAAACGGGCGACGCAGCTCAAGGTGCGTCCAGTGATAGAGCGGGTTACCGATGGTGTGCGGGACGGTCGCCGCCCAGGCGTCAAACTTCTCGCGATCGGTCGCATCGCCGGTGCACAGGCGCTCAGCCACGCCGTTGGTGCGCATCGCACGCCATTTGTAATGGTCACCCTTCAGCCAGATGTCATACAGGTTTTTGAAACGGTAATTTTCGGCAACCTGCTGCGGCGGCAAATGGCAGTGGTAGTCGAAAATCGGCTGATCTTTTGCATAGTCGTGGTACAGGCGGCGAGCAAATTCGGTATCTAACAGAAAATCGTCGGTCATAAACGGCGTCATTATCGTCTTCCTCATTACGGGAGCGTCAGAAAGCGTATGTTCACATGCTGCAAAGTTATCACACCAATTTCCACCATCCGACGTTTTTTTCGTGAGTGAGATCAATAAACGCAGACAAATACATTACCCAAATTGGGGTAAATCCTTCTACAAGCCGCGCCAGTACTGGCTTGAAGCGACACGAATAATGTCCCCACAAAGAATCATACATTTGTGATGTCACTCACCTTTTAAAGCTGTATGACAAGTTATCTTTTCGCCGTCGCAAACTATAAGCCGACGGAATGCATTCTTGGTGTCAGTTACACCAGATTTAACGGTACGGAAACCGACTTATGCAGATGACTTTTGGCAAGGTTCGGGCCGTTCCGGGACATTTCCCGGTTACGCCCCTCCCGTTACTGAACGGCTCCCGGCAACGGTCGAGCGGTTACCGTGTCCCGGCACGGCAATACTATAACGATGAGGTTTTACATGCGTAAAATTAAAGGGTTACGTTGGTATATGATCGCACTGGTGACGTTAGGTACCGTGCTGGGCTACCTGACGCGTAACACCGTCGCAGCCGCAGCGCCGACGTTAATGGAAGAGCTGCATATCTCCACGCAGCAATACTCCTACATCATTGCTGCCTATTCCGCGGCGTACACCATCATGCAGCCTGTTGCAGGCTACGTGCTGGATATCCTCGGTACCAAAATCGGCTATGCCTTCTTCGCCATCGCCTGGGCGGTGTTCTGCGGAGCCACCGCGCTGGCGGGCAGCTGGGGCGGCCTGGCGCTGGCGCGCGGTGCGGTCGGTGCGGCAGAAGCCGCGATGATCCCGGCGGGACTGAAGGCCAGTTCCGAGTGGTTCCCGGCAAAAGAGCGCTCTATTGCTGTCGGCTACTTCAACGTGGGTTCGTCCATCGGGGCGATGATTGCGCCGCCGCTGGTGGTGTGGGCTATCGTGATGCACAGCTGGCAGATGGCTTTCATCATTTCCGGCGTGCTGAGCTTCGCCTGGGCAATCGCGTGGCTGGTTTTCTATAAGCACCCGCGCGATCAGAAAAAACTCTCCGAAGAAGAACGCGAGTACATCATTGGTGGTCAGGAAGCGCAGCATCAGACCAACAACGGCAAAAAAATGACCGTCTGGCAGATCCTGGGCACCCGTCAGTTCTGGGGTATCGCCCTGCCGCGTTTCCTGGCGGAACCGGCCTGGGGGACCTTCAACGCGTGGATCCCACTGTTCATGTTTAAAGTCTACGGCTTTAACCTGAAAGAGATCGCGATGTTCGCCTGGATGCCGATGCTGTTCGCTGACCTGGGCTGTATCGTGGGCGGCTACCTGCCACCGCTGTTCCAGCGCTGGTTTGGCGTGAACCTGATCGTTTCCCGTAAGATGGTGGTCACCATGGGCGCACTGCTGATGATTGGCCCGGGCATGATCGGCCTGTTCACCAGCCCGTACGTGGCCATCGCCCTGCTGTGCATCGGTGGTTTTGCGCACCAGTCCCTGTCCGGCGCGCTGATTACGCTCTCGTCTGACGTCTTCGGTCGCAACGAAGTGGCCACCGCCAACGGCCTGACCGGGATGGCCGCCTGGACCGCGAGTACGATGTTCGCGCTGGTCGTCGGCGCGCTGGCGGATACCATCGGCTTCAGCCCGCTGTTTGCGGTACTGGCGGTCTTCGACCTGCTGGGCGCGGTGGTGATCTGGACGGTGCTGAAAAGCAAATCGGCAGAGGAGCTGGCAAAAGAGTCCCTCGGGAAACCGGCCACGCAGAGTTAGCATTGCTGTGCCGGGTGGCGCTACGCTTACCCGGCCTACAAAACCCGTAGGCCCGTGCAAGCGAAGCGCCGCCGGGCATTTAAAGGCCACTCAGTAGTGGCTTTTTTAATGGCAAAATCTGGAGAGTGGCACGCAAAAGTGGTATAACAAATCATCTGCCGTACCCTGCCTGGAGCGCATATGGAAATCACCGAACCACGTCGTTTATATCAACAACTTGCTGCGGAGCTGAAAGATCGCATCGAGCAGGGTGTCTATCTTGTCGGTGATAAACTGCCCGCCGAGCGCTTTATCGCGGATGAAAAAAGCGTCAGCCGCACCGTGGTGCGCGAAGCGATCATCATGCTGGAAGTCGAAGGCTACGTTGAGGTACGCAAAGGCTCCGGCATTCACGTCATTTCCAATCTGCCGAAACACTCTCCCGTCGCGGACGAAAGTCTGGAATTCGCCAGCTACGGTCCGTTTGAGCTGCTCCAGGCTCGCCAGCTGATTGAAAGCAACATTGCTGAATTTGCGGCCACGCAGGTGACCAAGCAGGACATCATGAAGTTGATGGAAATCCAGGAGAATGCCCGCAAGGAAAAATGTTTCCGCGATTCTGAGTGGGATCTGCAGTTCCACGTCCAGGTCGCCCTGGCAACCCAGAATACGGCACTGGCGGCAATCGTTGAGAAAATGTGGACTCAGCGCGTTCACAACCCGTACTGGAAAAAACTGCACGACCATATCGATTCCCGTACCGTCGACAACTGGTGTGACGATCACGATCAAATCCTTAAAGCGCTGATTCGTAAAGATCCGCACGCCGCTAAGCTGGCGATGTGGCAGCACCTGGAAAACACCAAGCAGATGCTGTTCAATGAAACCAGCGACGACTTCGAATTTAACGCTGACCGCTATCTTTTCGCCGATAATCCCGTTGTTCATCTCGATACGGTCCCCAGTGCCGCAAAATAGATGACCTTCCCGCTGGCAGGCGCTTCGCTGCGCCTTCCGGCGAACGTGGGTAAGCAAAACATATATAGTGTCAGCCTTTGTAAATCCTCTCGCTCACTTTCTGGGCTTACGCCAAAATCAACTCACGCCTGCAAATTCTGTGACGCAGAACGTTGGGCTTTGTTACAATTGGATTCACTTCGTTATTTTGTAAGTTAGTGCTTGCTAACAAGCCAATTAACAGGGAACAGTGTTGGCCACACCGCAATGTGTCCGCGAGCGACCATAATGAAATCACAACCATGTCGCCGTGCTGTTTGTCCCGGATAACAGGCATGACGTTAACCGATTTCCAGGAACACTGAATGGAACTTTTGACCCAACTACTGCATGCCCTCTGGGCGCAGGATTTTGAAACGCTGGCCAACCCTTCCATGATTGGCATGCTCTATTTCGTCTTGTTTATGATCCTGTTCCTTGAGAACGGCTTGCTGCCTGCTGCTTTCCTGCCCGGTGACAGTTTACTGGTGCTTGTCGGCGTGCTGTGCGCCAAAGGGGCGATGGCATTCCCGCAAACTATTTTGTTACTGACCGTCGCCGCGAGTCTCGGCTGCTGGGTCAGCTACATCCAGGGAAGATGGCTGGGCAATACCCGGATCGTCCAGAACTGGCTCTCGCACCTGCCTGCACATTATCACCAGCGGGCGCACCACCTTTTCCATAAGCACGGGCTTTCTGCGCTGCTGATTGGCCGCTTTATCGCCTTTGTACGCACCCTGTTGCCGACCATTGCCGGTCTGTCGGGGCTGAGCAGCGCGCGCTTCCAGTTCTTTAACTGGATGAGCGGCCTGCTGTGGGTACTGATTCTGACGACGCTCGGCTATGCGTTGGGGAAAACGCCAGTCTTTATGAAATATGAAGACCAGCTGATGTCCTGCCTGATGCTGCTGCCTGTGGTGCTGCTGGTCTTCGGTCTGATCGGCTCGCTGGTCGTCCTGTGGAAAAAGAAATACGGAGCCAGAGGCTAACGATGGCTATCTCACCGCTCGCCCTGCGCCGTTTTGCCTATGCCGTGATGACACTGGTGGTGCTCAGCGCCATGCTGCTGGCATGGAGCGCGCTTTCGCACCAGGAATCCACGCTGGCCATTCGCCCGGTGAACCAGGGTGCCAGCGTGCCTGACGGTTTTTCTGTCTGGCACCATCTGGACGCGAACGGGATCCGCTTTAAAAGCATCACCCCGCAGGACGATGTTTTACTGATCAAGTTTGATTCCCGAGCGCAAAGTGCCGCCGCAAAAGTGGTTCTCGACCGTACGCTGCCGCACGGGTATATCATCGCTCAGCAGGAAGATGACAGCCAGCCTGCTGCCTGGCTGTCGCTGATTCGCGATACGTCGCATCGGTTTGGATAATTACCAGGATTCCGAATCTTTTCACTCACTTTGGTGAATCCCCCGTTTACTTACTATGCTTAAGTACGCGGAGCACCCCTCGAATGTACTCCGCATAACTTTGGATAGCGGCTTACGCCGCAACACAATGGAAGGTTTCGATAATGAAATTCCGCATGACTCTGGCTCTGGCCCTTTTTTCTTTAAGCACAGCATCCTTCGCAAATTCTCTCTGTCAGGAGAAAGAACAGGATATTCAGCGTGAGATCGGTTATGCCGAAAAGCATAACAATCAGCACCGTGTTGATGGTCTTAAAAAAGCGCTGAGCGAAGTGAAAGCGAACTGTTCAGACAGCAAGCTGCGTGCCGACCACCAGAAGAAAATCGCTGAACAGAAGGACGAGATAGCCGAGCGCCGTCGCGACCTGCAGGAAGCGAAAGAGAAAGGGGATGCGGAAAAAATTGCTAAGCGCGAGAAGAAGTTGAAAGAAGCGCAGGACGACCTGAAAGCGCTGGAAGCTCGCGATTATTGAGTTAACGGAAATCTCAACAGGAGAGAATCATGTCAAAAGATACGACGTCTGAACATCTGCGCGCTGAACTGAAATCCCTGGCCGATACCCTGGAAGAGGTGCTGAACTCCTCTGCTGACAAGTCAAAAGAAGAGGTCAGCAAGCTGCGCAGCAAGGCGGAGCAGGCGCTGAAAGAGAGCCGCTATCGCCTGGGTGAAACCGGCGATGCGCTGGCAAAACAGACCCGCGAAGCGGCCGCGCGTGCGGACGAATACGTGCGTGATAATCCATGGACGGGTGTCGGGATTGGTGCCGCAGTCGGTGTGGTACTGGGTGTCCTGCTGACGCGTCGTTGATATGGAAGATCCTCGTCACGCACAAGGGCCTGCTAACAACGTCCTCGGCATCGGCCAGCGTATTTTGACGACGCTGGTCGGGATTGCCGAAACGCGCGTCCGGCTGGCAGTGGTCGAACTGGAGGAGGAGAAAGCGAACCTCTTCCAGATGCTGCTGATGCTTGGACTGACCATGCTCTTCGCCGCGTTTGGTCTGATGAGCCTGATGGTGTTAATCATCTGGGCCATTGACCCGCAGTATCGTCTTAACGCCATGATTGCCACGACCGTCGTTCTGCTGGTCGCGGCGCTGATTGGCGGCATATGGACGCTGCGTAAAGCGCGTAAGTCCACGTTCCTGCGCCATACGCGTCAGGAGTTGGCTAACGATCGCGCCCTGCTGGAGGATGACAAGCCGTGAGCGGTAAAGCCGAACGTCAAAAGCGAAAAGCGTACCTGCTAAGCCAGATCCAGCAGCAACGGCTGGATCTGTCGGCCAGCCGTCGCGACTGGATTGACGCGACGCGACGGTTTGACCGGGGCTGGAACACCTTCCTGAGCCTGCGTTCATGGGCGCTGGTCGGCAGCAGCGTGATGGCTATCTGGACGGTTCGTCATCCAAATATGCTCATCCGCTGGGCGCGCCGTGGTTTTGGTGCCTGGAGCGCCTGGCGTCTGGTGAAAGCCACGATCCGTCAGCAGCAATTACGCTAGCCTTCTCGCCGGGTGGCGGCTACGCCTTACCCGGCCTACTTACACTCGTAGGCCGGGTAAGCGCAGCGCCACCCGGCAAAATCCTCCCCCTCCCTTACTCAATATCTTTGAAGAAGATTGACAGTTTTCCTTGCTAACAATCGCCCACCGTCACGTTTATGATGCTCTCCATCGACAGCAACGACGCGGTATCTACCCGGAATTGCAGACAAATAACGTTCAGCCGCTGATGTGGTTTCCTGGAGAGTAAAATGAAAAAATTAGAAGATGTTGGTGTACTGGTCGCGCGTATTCTGATGCCAATTCTGTTCATCGTGGCAGGTTGGGGCAAAATCACCGGTTATGCGGGTACCCAGCAGTATATGGAAGCCATGGGCGTTCCGGGGTTCCTGTTGCCACTGACCATTCTTCTTGAGTTCGGCGGCGGCCTGGCAGTGCTGTTCGGCTTCCTGACCCGCACCACCGCGCTGTTTACCGCAGGCTTCACCCTGCTGACCGCGTTCATCTTCCACAGCAACTTTGCGGAAGGCGTGAACTCACTGATGTTCATGAAAAACCTGACCATCGCGGGTGGCTTCCTGCTGCTGGCCGTCACTGGCCCGGGCGCATACAGCATCGACCGTCTTCTGAATAAGAAATGGTAAGCACGCTATACTGAATAAACACAAAGCGAGGAGACATCTCCTCGCTTTTGCTATCTGACGGAGGAGAAAAAATGGGACAACTCGTAGACGGCGTCTGGCAGGATGTCTGGTATGACACCAAATCCACCGGAGGTCGCTTTAAGCGCTCTGTTTCGGCCTTCCGTAACTGGCTGACCGCCGACGGCGCACCAGGCCCGAGCGGCGAAGGCGGCTTCGCGGCTGAGAAAGATCGTTATCATCTTTATGTTTCCCTCGCCTGCCCGTGGGCCCACCGCACGCTGATCGTGCGCAAGCTTAAAGGTCTCGAATCCTTCATTCCGGTTTCCGTGGTCAACCCGCTGATGCTGGAAAATGGCTGGACGTTTGACAGTGATTTCCCTGCGGCAACCGGCGACGATCTTTATCACCACGATTTCCTGTACCAGCTCTATCTGCGCGCCGATCCGCACTACACCGGGCGCGTGACCGTGCCGGTACTGTGGGACAAGAAAAACCAGACGATTGTCAGCAATGAGTCTGCGGAAATCATCCGCATGTTCAATACCGCGTTTGACGCGCACGGCGCCCGTGCCGGAGATTACTATCCGGTGGAGCTGCGCGAGAAAATTGATGAGCTGAACGGCTGGATTTACGACAACGTCAATAACGGTGTCTATAAGGCCGGTTTCGCCACCAGCCAGGAAGCGTATGACGAAGCGGTCGGAAAGGTGTTTGAATCGCTGGAACGCCTGGAACAGATCCTGGGCCAGCATCGCTACCTGACGGGCGATCGCCTGACGGAAGCGGACATTCGCCTGTGGACCACGCTGGTTCGCTTTGATCCGGTCTATGTCACCCACTTTAAGTGCGACAAGCACCGCATCAGCGACTACCTGAACCTGCATGGTTTCCTGCGCGACATCTACCAGATGCCGGGCATCGCGGAGACGGTCGACTTCGACCATATTCGCACCCACTATTTCCGCAGCCACAAGACCATCAACCCGACGGGTATTATCTCCATCGGGCCGTGGCAGGATCTGGATGAACCGCACGGGCGCGACGTCCGTTTTGGATAAATATTAAGGGCATCACCAGATGCCCTTTTTTAATTCACAATCTCCATCTATTCTTACCTCGATCGCTTAGAAAACAAGTGATTGACTGACTAATGAGGCAAGGAAAATGGACTGGTATTTAAAAGTACTGCGCAACTACATTGGATTTGGTGGCCGCGCCCGCCGCAAAGAGTACTGGATGTTCGTTCTGGTGAACTTCATCCTCATCATGGTGCTGGGTATTGTGGATAAAATTCTTGGCTGGGAGCGGGCTGGCGGTGAAGGCGTGCTGACCACCATTTATGGCCTGTTAGTCCTGCTGCCATCGTGGGCGGTATTGTTCCGTCGGCTGCACGACACCGATCGTTCGGCGTGGTGGTTATTGCTGCTGTTGATCCCGATCGTGGGCTGGATCGTGATTCTTATCTTCAACTGCCAGAGCGGCACCCCAGGTGAAAACCGCTTTGGTCCGGATCCTAAGATCGTCGCGTAAATTACTGCCCGGTGGCGCTTACGCTTACCGGGCCTACTCGTTTATTTATTGTGGTGGGCGAAGAGTTTGGGTATTTCGCGCAGGCACCATGATTTGGCTTCGCCCATGCTGTCGCGACGCCACGCCATAATGATATCCACTTCGCTGGTGTACTCCGGACTCACGACCCGCAGCCGCCCTTCCGCAATATCTTTCTCCACAAACGGGTACGGCATCGTCGCCACGCCCAGACCGGCCAGCAGCGCCTGCCGTTTGTCTTCCAGTGAGGTCACCGTCAGACGTGGCTGCTTATCCAGCAGCTGCACCGTCAGCACCGGACGCTCGCGCGCGGTATCCGCGACCGCCACGCCGCGATATTTCACGCGCGTCACTTCAGAGAGCGGCTCCGGCTCCTGGTGAATCGGATGGTTGGGGGCGGCAACGTAGACGTTCATGACGCTGTAGAGCTTGCGCGAGTTGATTTCCGATGAGGAACGGAAGTGCATGTCCGGCGCAATAACGATATCTGCCCTGCCCGTCTCCAGACGTTCCCACGCCCCTGCCAGCACCTCGGTGATGATCGACAGCTGCGTATTGGCCTTCGCCGCCAGGCGGTCCACCAGCGGAAACAGCGCTTCGGTCGGCACCAGCGCTTCGGTCACGAGCGTCAGATGGGTTTCCCAACCGCGCGCCAGCGCTTCGGCGTCGGTCGTCAGCTTATCCGCCGCTTCCAGCAGCACGCGGCCGCGCTCCAGCAGCATTCGGCCGACATTGGTGAATTTTGTTCGATGACCGGAGCGGTCAAAAAGCACCACGTCCAGCTCTTCCTCCAGCTTCTGCATGGTGTAGCTCAGCGCAGACGGAACGCGCCCCAGTTCATCGGCCGCCGCCGCAAAACTGCCGCGCCGGTCAATCGCGTCCATGACGCGAAGCGCCTCAAGCGTCAATGCTCTCTCTTTAGCCATCTCGTTCTCATTCAGGAAATTTGAACATACCAGGCAGAATATCTGGCTAACAATGAAGCGTCCATACCTTTACCATTGTTTTAGTGTAAAGAGAGGTCACGTTTATGATTACGACAAGAACAGCTAAACAGTGCGGACAAGCCGATTTCGGTTGGCTGCAGGCCCGCTACACCTTTTCCTTTGGACACTACTTTGACCCTAAACTCCTCGGTTACGCTTCACTGCGCGTGTTGAACCAGGAAGTGCTCGCCCCGGGCGCCTCCTTCCAGCCGCGTACGTACCCGAAAGTCGATATCCTGAACCTGATCCTGGAAGGCGAGGCAGAATACCGCGATAGCGAGGGCAATCATGTCCAGGCAAAGGCTGGCGAAGCGCTGTTAATTTCCACGCAGCCGGGCATCAGCTACAGCGAGCATAACCTCAGCAAAGACAAAACGCTGACGCGCATGCAGCTGTGGCTCGACGCCTGCCCTGAGCGGGAAAATCCGCTGGTACAGAAGTTAGATTTAACGGGCGATAAGCAACAGCTGATTGCATCCCCTGATGGCAGTAAAGAGAGCCTGCAGCTGCGTCAGCAGGTGTGGCTGCACCATATCGAGCTGAAGAAAGGTGAGCAGGCAAGCTTCCAGCTTCACGGCCCGCGCGCCTATCTGCAGTCGATTCACGGTACGGTGCATGCGGTGACGCACGCGGAAGAGAAAGAAGCGCTCACCTGCGGCGACGGCGCGTTTATTCGTGATGAAGCGAATATTACCCTGGTGGCGGATACGCCGCTGCGCGCGCTGTTGATTGATTTGCCGGTTTAAAGAACGCCCTCACCCTAACCCTCTCCCACAGGGAGAGGGAACCGATAGAGCCCTGAACTCGCTACACCTTACTCGCCATGATCTCAATAATCTGCCGGTCCGTGGCCTGCATCGAGCGGCACGCCAGCGCGCACAGGTTCGCGATCGACTGCTCCACATCGTGCGCGACAATCCCCTCGTTGCCCGTCACGCCCGACTCATCCAGCGCCATCATCACCGCTTTCCAGGCGCTACTGACGCTGGTGGAGACCTTCATGGCGCAGCTGTTTGACGCCCCGTCGCAGATCATCCCGCTGACGTCACCGATCATACTGCCGATCGCCATCGCGATGGTCTGGTAACAGCCACCCATCAGCCACGCCATTCCCGCCGCAGCGCCCATCGCCGCCGTTGTCGCCGCACACAGTGCGGACAGGCGTGGAAGCTGATAATGGATATAGATCGCCGACAGATGCGACAGCATCAGCGCCCGCGCCAGCCGTTCGTCACCGGCCTGAAGATGCTCAGCCACAACAACGACGGGCATGGTGGCGGTGATCCCCTGGTTACCAGAGCCCGAATTGCTCATCGCCGGCAGCGTCGCGCCGCCCATCCTGGCATCCGAGGCGGCACTGGTGCGAATAACAATGTCTGAACCCAGATCCTGCGCCAGCCATCCGCGCGAGCGCTGCTTATCAAGCGTTGCGCCAATATGCAGCCCCCACTTCCCACTGAGCCCCTCGCGAGAGAGCGCATCGTTCAGTTGTCCTGCTTCCAGGATGAAGCGGATGGCCTCAAACGGCACCTGCTCGACAAATTCCAGGATCTGCGACAGCGTAGCGTGCGACAGTACCGCCAGCGGATCGCCATCCGCCTCGGTCACGGGCTTATCCAGCGTAAAGCGCGTTTCCCCCTGGCAAACCACTTCCACCACCCGGGTATGCCCGCCTGCGATGGTCACCATCGCCGAGATATCCCCGGCATAAACGCAGGCGCGGGAATAGAGGATCTCATCACACGGCTCCTGCAGTTTTACCTGCACTTGCCCTGCCTCAAGCAGGGCTTTGGCGCGGACCAGTGCATCGGCGGTGGCATCTTTCAACACCTCCAGTCCGGCGTGCGCATTACCGCCAATCGCGCCCAGCGCTGCCGCAATCGGTAACCCGACCATGCCGGTACCCGGCACCGTCACGCCCAGTCCGTTTTTCATCAGGTTCGGCGAGACCCACGCCTCAATCCGTGTGACCTCCCCCGGCAAAAAGTCTGCGGCAATCGCACAGGCCAGTGCCAGAGAGACGGGTTCGGTACACCCAAGGGCAGGCTTCACTTCTTCCTGCACCGCGCGAATAAATTGATTCCATAAAGGATGAGTTTGCTCAGACATCGTTACGACCTTAATGACCCTCAGGAGAATGCGAGGAAAGGAGAAACACAAAGCAGCAGTCCGGTGATGATGATTATCACCAGCGATACGCCTTTATATTTATGCAGCGCCGGTACCTTGTAGACCAGCCATGCCGGGATCAGACAGCCCACCATGCCGAAGATGGGGCTGCAAATGGAGGTGAAGCTCAACACCGGCGCGTTCAGGACTATCGCGCTCCAGGCCAGCAGAATGGCGAACAGCATAATCCCGCGCTGGACGGCGTTTTCATTGATTCTTTCTGCCGGCATTTTGCGGCGCAGGATGTTCATGACGATACCCTGCGTAGCCTCGCGGAAGCCGAGGTAAACGCCGAAAAACGCAGTCATCACAGCGAAGATATTGAGGATCACGCTGACGATTTTGACCCAGCCCGCGCCGTCGCCGCTGATAAACTGCGCCGCAATCGCCAGGGCAGAGATATTCTGCTCGTAGGCTTTGACCGCCTCATCGTGCCCCATCGCCAGGGTGAAGGAGACGGCGTAGAAGAAGACCGTCACAAACAGGATACCAAAGGCAATGTTCATCGCCCGCAGTGCCTTATGACGCGCCACCTCCACCGATTTTTCACGTGAACGGTACGAGATCACCATCGGGCTCAGGGTCTGAATAAAGAGAATGGAGGTTAAGGTAAAGGGCAGCGTAATGATGGCATTTTTAATCAGCAGCCCCAGCGGCGGCAGCATGCCCACGTTGGCTAAATGCCAGAGGCCAATCATTGACAGCCCCAGCGCCGCAACGACAAACAGCTTGGTAAGCACCATCAGGCTGGACACTTTAAACAGCAGCTTTTCACCGCGTGACGAAATCGCGACCAGAATGCAAATCAGAAATAAACCGTAGAACGGATTTTCCGAGAGCAAACCGTCGGTCACGCCGAAGGTGTGCAAATACGAGGCGCTGTCGTTGGTAATGGCCGTGGAATAGACAAACATCCAGATCACCAGCATGACGAAATAGAGCGCACCTAATAAAATGCCCCAGTTTTTGCCCAAATACCCGCTAATCACGCTCGGGTAGTCTTTGCATTCCGGGGATTCCGCCAGCGTGTTAATAAACAACCGCTGGAATAAATACATGGCGGGATAACCAATAATGGAGGAGAGCAAAAATACCCACAGCCCCATTAATCCGACCTGCACGGGGAGAAAAACAATCCCCGCGCCGATAGCCATCCCAATACTCATGATGACCCAACCCGTGTCGGTGCTGTCGAATTTAATCGCCTCTCGCCACTCGCTTTCACTCATTCCCGCCCGCCTTGGCGCGGGGGAATCATTCACAATGACACTGCTGTTTGTTGCCGTATCCATGGGGCACTCGCTTATTATGTAGGGTAAACAGTTGTTTTTATAGGGTTCCGATCGCCAGCGATTGCGATTCAGATGGCAGCAGGTGCTTGTTATTGGTGTGAGAAAATCTTAACCGGAGCGAGGGAGAAAAAAGTCACAACTTTTATGAGAGTTTTCCGCATTAAGAGTAAGAAATTCTATTAAACCATAAAAAACAGATAACATTTTCCAAAAGTGATGCAGTTCAAAAAATCATATCATCATTAAAACGAGAATATTTCAGAATTTATAAAGATGAAAGCCCTACTCTCAGCCTTTTCTTTTTTATAGGATGATATTTCAACAAACCACCGGATGATTACGGTTACTATGGACAGCGTTGAAGAACTCAATGGAACATACTTTTATAAAGGAGTATGTAACATCTCAGCATCTGAGTTATTTTTTTGGATTTTTCTGGATGCCACCGATGAACAGTTCGGCGGATTAAAGGATGTCGTAATGATGGCCACTATGGTTCTTGGTTTACCGATACTTGAAACCAGAACAAAGCCAGAAACGGCTACAATAGGCACATCTGTAGCATCTAAATACCTGCGAGATCTACTGAATGTACAGCTACCACACCGACTACCTACAATTACACTTGCAAGCTTCAGATACCGAAAACCAATGTATACAAAAAACTTAGGTGCATTCATCGGTAGATGGATACCGGCATTAGGAATAACCATACTTACTGCAGATGTTGCAATGATAAGTTACAAAACGCTCTCACGCTATAATACAATTGCTCATCCTAAAGATCGGATTTGGTGAATATGACTAGTGAAACGGATGTTTTGAAATTCTTCAGAGATATTTTACCAGAACAAGGAACATTTACTGGCAAGCGAATCCCACTTGAGATGGATGATGTTCTACAGGATTACACCGATCTGGATGATGTTGTATATGCCATTGAGAGATTTGAAAAAGTGTACCTTATCGACGTTAACACTGAAAATTATTTCCCCTGGACTCAAACCTGGTTTTTCAGGAAATGGTTTACTAAAGAACCGGTTAAGCAAATATCAAAGCCATTGACGGTAAGAATGTTTGCCGAAGCGGTTAAAGCAGGTAAATGGATACACGATTGATATTTAGAAGGAGTATTTATAATGGCCATACCTGTTCACATTTGGTTCTATGACGATGGTGGCTCACTCATTAAAGGTTCATGTGATGTTCAGGATCGTGAAGGGAGTGTTGAAATTAGAGGTTTAACCCATAATGTGAGTATTCCAACCGATCCACTCTCCGGAAGATTAACCGGGACGAGGAAACACGCTCCTTTTCTTTTCGAGAAGGAAATTGATAGCTCATCTCCCTATCTTTATAAGGCGGTAGCGACAGGACAAAACCTTAAGAAAGTTGAGATTAGATATTACCGAATTAATGATGCAGGTCTGGAGGTAGAATATTTTAAAACTGAGCTGGACAGTGTGAAAGTTGTCTCTATCTCCCCAATTGTTAACGATACTCGTCACTGTCCTGGTACTGGCCACCTTGAATCTATTCAATTGCGCTACGAAAAAGCGACCTGGACCTATTGCGACGGGAACATTCAATTCTCAGATGCATGGAATGAACGGGCATCAGCATGAAAGTCAGGATCATTCCTCACAGAATCTATTTAAAGCGATTCTGTGAGGTCTCATTTCTAATGAATGATTTCAGGATTACTCAGCCAGCGCGTTAGCCATATCCGTTCTAATCTGTTTGCGCTGTTCCGGCGTTAACACCTGGCTGACGTCGAAGTAATATTTCACGCGGTAATAGCGGGTCTGCTCTTCAATTTTGCTGAATGCACTAAGCTGGCTTTTCACCGTGCTTTCGTCCCATTTACCCGCCTGGAACATGTCGATCAGCGCACCGTCCTTCACGCCCGTCATTGGGATCTTGCTGACATTTTGTTCCAGCTGCTTATGCAGATCTTCAATCTTCTTAACCTGCTCATTGCTGAGCTTCAGGTGCTGAACCAGCGGGTCCTGCGATGGAGACGGAGCAGCCTCAACGTTAGCGGCCTGCGCCGTAAAACTGCACACGGCCAGCGCGGCGGCTGCCAACGCAATACGGGTCATTTTCATCATCTTACTGTCCTTACATTCTGTTATAGGAAAAAGCAGGAGCATTGTTTTTCAAGAGCGGATGAATATGTGTGAGTAATTATATAAACAATTTTGTATGTTTAGCGGGCAAAAAAATGCCCCCTGCGTTGAGGGGGCATGAGAACTCACATTTAGATAGATTGGGTAAACGTTCGCGAAATCACATCCTGCTGCTGCTCGCGCGTCAGGGCATTAAACCGCACCGCATAGCCCGAGACGCGGATGGTCAGGTTCGGGTAGTTCTCGGGATGCGCAATGGCATCGAGGAGCATCTCCCGGTTCATCACGTTAACGTTCAGGTGCTGCCCGCCCTCAATAGACGCTTCGTGATGGAAGTACCCGTCCAGCAGCCCTACCAGGTTGGTTTTGCGCACCAGCTCGTCCTTACCCAGCGCCTGCGGCACGATGGAGAAGGTGTAAGAGATCCCGTCTTTAGCATAGGTGAACGGCAGCTTGGCGACCGACGTTAACGAGGCCACCGCCCCTTTTCTGTCGCGGCCGTGCATTGGGTTCGCGCCTGGGGCAAACGGCGTGCCGCCGCGGCGTCCGTCAGGCGTGTTCCCGGTTTTCTGCCCGTAAACCACGTTGGAGGTGATGGTCAGGATCGACTGGGTCGGTACCGCGTTGCGGTAGGTTGGCAGCGCCTGAATTTTCTTCATAAAGCGCTCCACCAGATCGCAGGCGATGCTGTCCACGCGATCGTCGTTGTTGCCGTACTGCGGATAGTCCCCTTCTATTACGAAATCGACCGCCAGACCGGTATGGTCGCGCACCGGCTTCACCGTGGCGTATTTAATGGCGGACAGGGAGTCCGCCGCTACCGACAACCCGGCAATGCCGCAGGCCATGGTACGGTAGACATCCCGATCGTGAAGCGCCATTAACGAGGCTTCGTAGCTGTACTTATCATGCATGTAGTGAATGAGATTCAGCGCGCTGATGTACTGCACCGCCAGCCAGTCCATAAAGTGATCGAGGCTCGCCATCACGGTGTCGTAATCCAGCACGTCGTCCAGCAGCGGCTCGGTTTTCGGGCCGACCTGGATCTTCAGCTTCTCGTCCACCCCACCGTTGATCGCATACAGCAGCGTTTTGGCGAGGTTGGCGCGCGCGCCAAAGAACTGCATCTGCTTACCGATCACCATCGGGCTGACGCAGCAGGCAATCGCGTAGTCGTCGCTGTTGAAGTCGGCACGCATCAGGTCGTCGTTTTCATACTGAAGCGACGAAGTGACAATCGACACCTGCGCGGCATATTTCTTGAACGCGATCGGCAGCTGTTCTGACCAGAGGATCGTCAGGTTCGGCTCCGGCGCGGGTCCCATGGTGTGCAGCGTGTGCAGATAGCGGAAGCTGTTTTTGGTCACCAGCGTGCGGCCGTCCAGCCCCATGCCGCCGATCACTTCCGTGGCCCAGATCGGATCGCCGGAGAAGAGCGTGTCGAATTCCGGCGTGCGCAGGAAACGCACCATGCGGATCTTCATAATGAAGTGGTCGATCAGCTCCTGCGCCTGCACCTCATTCAGGCGTCCCGCCTGCATGTCGCGTTCGATGTAGATATCGAGGAACGAGGCCGTGCGCCCCAGCGACATGGCTCCGCCGTTCTGGGATTTCACCGCTGCCAGGTAGGCAAAATAGAGCCACTGCACCGCTTCCTGGGCGTTCATCGCCGGGCGTGAGATATCAAAGCCATAGTTCGCCGCCATCTGCTGGATCTGCAGCAGCGCGCGCTTGTGCTCCGCCAGCTCTTCACGCAGGCGGATCGTCGCCTCCAGATCTTCGCCGCGCTCCAGCCTGCCCTGCAGATCGGCGAACTGAAGTTCACGCTCGCGTACCAGATAGCGGATGCCGTAGAGCGCCACGCGGCGGTAATCGCCGATGATGCGCCCGCGCCCGTAGCCGTCCGGCAAACCGGTCAGCACGCCGGATTTACGGCAGCGCATCATCTCCGGTGAATAGACGTCAAACACCCCCTGGTTGTGGGTTTTGCGCAGCTCGGTAAAGAGATATTCAAACTGCGGATCCATCTCCCGCCCGTAGGCCTCAAACGAGCTGCGGATCATGTTGATCCCGCCGTACGGATGCAGGGCGCGCTTGAGCGGCTTGTCGGTTTGCAGGCCGACGATCGTCTCCAGATCCTGATCGATGTAGCCCGGCCCGTGAGCCGTAATGGTGGTGGCAATGTTGGTGTCAAAATCCACCGGGGCGTGGGTGGCATTCTCCTGACGAATACCGACCATCACCTTCTGCCACAGCGCCGTCGTTGCTGGCGTCGCCTGCGCGAGGAAAGCTTCATCGCCGTCGTAAGGGGTGTAGTTATGCTGAATAAAATCGCGCACGTTGACGGCGTTTTTCCATTCTTCACCGCGAAACCCGGCCCATGCGTCGCTGTAGGGGGCGACGCCCGTTTCGATTGTTACTTTCATCAGATTCTCGCTTTATCAGGCGTAAGCCGCAGCCGGGGTAACCTTCCCAAGACGGAGGGCGTCCAGCGCGATCATTTTTTCTTCGTTGGTAGGGATCACCGCGCAGATCACGCGGGAGGTATCAGTGGAGATGACGCGCTCACCCGCGCTACCCGGCAGGGCATTTTTGGCGTCGTCGAGGCGGATGCCGAACACGTTCAGATGTTCCGCCACCAGCGCGCGGACAAGCGTTGAGTTTTCGCCGATGCCGCCGGTAAATACGACCCCATCGAGGCGGTGCAGCGACGCCGCGTGCCCGGCGATATGTCGCGCTATACGGTGAACGAAGGTCTGGATAGCCAGCTGCGCCCGCTCATTACCGGCGTGCCAGGCTTTCTCCAGCGCGCGTAAATCGGAGGAGATGCCGGAGATCCCCAGCAACCCGGACTCTTTGTTGACCACGCGCTCCAGATCCTCAAACGACTGGCCGGTCTGCTGGGCAATCCACGCCATCGCGCCAAAATCCACGTCGCCGCAGCGCGTGCCCATCATCAGTCCTTCCAGGGGGGTCATCCCCATCGAGGTATCCACGCTTTGGCCGTTGCGCACCGCGCAGATGGACGCTCCGTTGCCGAGGTGGGCAACCACCAGGCCGCTGTCATCGGGGGACAGCCCGAGGAGCGAATGCGCCTGCGCGGCTACGTAGCGGTGAGAGGTGCCGTGGAAGCCGTAGCGGCGCACGCCCAGCGCTTCAAAATAGCGGTACGGCAAACCGTACAGGTACGCCTGCGGCGGCAGCGTCTGGTGGAAGCTGGTATCAAATACCGCGACCTGCTGCACGCCCGGAAACAGGCGCTCTGCGGCTTCCACGCCGCTCAGGTTGGCGTAGTTATGCAGCGGCGCCAGCGGGGAGACCTGGCGGATCTGCTCAATCACCTCTTCCGTAATCAGGGTCGACTCGCTGAAGAGGTCACCGCCGTGCGCAATGCGGTGGCCAATTAAGGCCACGCTGCTCATCAGGTCACGCTTCTCCAGCTCCAGGGCGATGGCAGCCAGCGCCCCTTCGTAGTCCTGGTGAGCCAGTGTGGCTGGCTCACCCCCGTTCACGGAAATAAAGGCTTTATCCGTGTTGATGCCGTCTGCAATGCCCGTCATCAGGGCGTCGCAGCTGCTGGCATCGAGCACCGAAAACTTAACAGAGGACGAACCGCAGTTAATTACCAGTACAACCGGAAACTCAATCATCATGTGACTCCGCTCTTCCTGAGCAATGGTTTAGAACAGTTTGTAAACGATATTCAGAATGGTCAGCAGGCCCACAACCGTGACGAAGATGTTCTCGGGTTTGCCCTTATATTTCGCCATGGCCGGTGCTTTGCGGATGGCGTACATCGGCAGCAGGCACAGCAGAGAGGCGATGATTGGCGCGCCCATGGCTTCGATAAGGTCGAGAATGTTCGGGTTGGCGTACGCGACAACCCAGGTGGAGCCCATGATGAACACCATGCTGATGGTGTTCAGTTTGCCGACAGAGACCTTCTTCTTATCGCCTTTGTAGCCGAACTTGAGGATCAGGCCATTCAGCCCTTCCAGCGTGCCCAGGTAATGACCGAAGAAAGATTTGAAGATAGCGACCAGGGCAATAATGGAAGCGCCATATTCCAGTACCGTCGCGAACGTCGATTTAGTGCCGGACATGGAGGCAAAGTGGTTCGCCAGGTAAGAGAGCACCGGAATGTTCTGCGCTTTGGCGTCCGCCATGTTCTGCGGAGAGAGCGTAAACAGGCAGCTAAAGGCGAAGAACATCACCACGGCGACCATCAGCATGCTGGCGCGACCGATGATTTTGGAACATTTCTGCTCGGTGAATTCTTTACCGAACTCCGGCTCGTACTCTTCGCGCTTGGAGACCACAAACGAGGAGACGATAGGCGAGAAGTTGAAGGAGAAGACCATGATGGAGATCCCCAGCCACACCGTGACCAGAATGCCGTCATGGCCGGTGAAGGCGATATCGCTCAGGTTGACCTGGTCGATCACCGCGGAGTTCCAGTAAGGGATCAGCGACAGGGAAATCAGCACCAGACTGGCAATAAACGGGAACACCAGGAAGCTCATCACCTTCACCATCAGGTCTTTACCAAACCAGATAACAAAAGCCATCAGCAGCAGCAGGAACAGCGCCACCACGCCGCGGTTTAGCGCAGGCAGCTGGAGCTGGTTTTCCCAGAAGGTCATGAAGGTGTTAGTAATAGTGACGCCGTAAATCCACAGCAGCGGGCAAATGGCAAAGAAGTAGAGGAACGTGATCACCACCCCACCGGTTTTACCGAAATGCTCTTCCACCGTTTCGGTGATGTTGCCGGAGACGTTGCTGCCGGACAGGCAGAGGCGCGCCAGCGCGCGGTGGCAGTAAAACGCTATCGGGAACGCGAGAACCAGCATCAGCAGGATAGGGATTAAGCCCCCAAAGCCTGCGCGAATGGGGAAGAACAGCACGCCTGCGCCAATGGCGGTACCAAACAGGCCAAGCGTCCAGGTGGTATCAGACTTACGCCAGGAGGACGTTTTTGTCTGGCCAACGATAATGCTTTCTGTGTTGCTCATAGGTCACCTTTATGCGTCAACGAAGCCGGTAATTTGGGAAACACGGGAGAGATCGATATTGCCGCCGGAAATAATGCAGACGGTTTTGCGGCCCTGAATATAGTGGTCAAGCTTGCCGCTTAATAACGCGGCACAGGCCAGCGCGCCGGCGCCTTCCGTCACCACTTTATTTCGCTGAATAAGGGCAATCATGCTGTTGCGAATATCGTCTTCGCTCACCAGCACAATGTCATCGACCAGTTCACGAACGATTTCGAAGGTTAATTTACCCGGACGAGAGACGTCGCAGCCGTCGGCTAACGTGCCGGTAACGCGATGGTTGGTTATTTCTCCTGCCTGCCAGGAAGCTGCCATTCCGTGTACGTTTTCAGACTGTACGCCGATAATATTAATGGTCGGGTTGATGGATTTAATCGCCGTTGCAATCCCGGCAATTAATCCGCCGCCGCCGATAGGGACAATGACGTTATCCACGTCGTATAAATCTTCGAGAATTTCGAGGCCGATGGTGCCCTGCCCGGCGATCACTTTGGCGTCATCGTAAGGCGGAATAAAAATGCGCCCTTCCATCTCGACGATTTCGCTCACTTTAGCGATGGTGTCGTTGAAGTTCTCACCGTGGAGCACCACTTCCGCCGAGTAGTCGCGGGTTGCGGCCACTTTAGATTTTGGTGCGCCCATCGGCATCACCACTTTACCGTCGATGCCGAGCATGGCGCAGGAGAGCGACACTCCCTGCGCGTGGTTTCCCGCAGAGCAGGCGACCACGCCTTTGCGCTTTTCAGCATCGGTCAGCGAGCTTAATTTATTAAACGCGCCGCGAATTTTGAACGAACCGGTACGCTGCATGTTCTCAAACTTAAGGAATATTTCGCCCTTACACCGTTCGCTGAGATAATTCGAGCGCGGCATACCGGTTTTATATATCTTGCCTGCCAGTCGTTTTCTGGCGTCCTGAATATCTTCAATGGTTACCGGGAGATCGTAGGTAATATGCATAATATCCTCGTTATAATAATTCATTCTTTTCAGGCAAAGTCAGGGTATCAGAGCGTTAATACGTTAAGCTCTGGGTATTTTTAAAATTAAAACTTATTACTCATCGTCGTCTTTCGATATTCATCGACGAATATTGTTTAGCCAGCTCAACTAATACTGACGCCGATTTTTTAATCCTGTAATTTTTAGACCACACGGCAGCATAACGCGCCACGGGTAATTCGTCTTCCACGGGCAGCACAATAAATTGATCCGAACCGAATGGGGCAATCATGTCGCGGGGAATCACCGTCAGATAATCGGCATTCAGGACAAGGTTATAAATGGTGACGACGGAATCGGTCTGGACGATGTTTTCGATGCTGATGTGGTTGTCTTGCAGAGTGGTCAGAAGTTCTTTGTAGTAGCCCATATCGGTTTGCGGCATCACCCACTGCTCGTGCGTAAGCGATGCCAGTGTCGTCGGGCCGGTGCACGTTCGCGTTTTGCTGGCGACCAGCACAAACTCAGACTCAAACAGCGGTTCGACGTGCAGATCCTGCAGCAGCATTTCATCGCTCAGCGTGCCGATAGCGAAATCCAGACGACCATCGCGAATGGCCGGGAGGAAAGAGGAGAGCTGAGCTTCATACATTGAGACGCGCGCTTTCGGGAACACTTCCTTGAATTTTTTGATCATCTCAGACAGGAAGGTAAAACCAATCAGCGACGGATAGCCAAAGGAGACATCCATAACGGTGCTAAAACTGAGACTGTTGATTTCGCTCACCATGTTTTTCATTTCACGGGTGATCGACTCGGAGTACGAGAGCAGAACCTGGCCTGCAGCCGTCAGTTTTACGCCCGTATTTTTACGTACCATCACTTCCACACCGAAGTAAGATTCGATATCGCTGATGATTTTGCTGACGGCGGGTTGCGTCAGGCCCAGTTGTCTTGCAGCAGAACCTATGGAGCCACTTTTAATGACTTCCTGAAATACCACGAGGTGCTGTGTTTTCGGTAGAATAATAGTGTTCATAATATTCTGCGCTTATTTCCCTATGACGGGGTGAATTCTACTCAATAATGTTTAAAGGGGTATGTGCTGTTACTCACAATTTGCTTTGAGCACCCCTTAACTCACGCTTCAAAAACCCACCAAAAACTTTATAAATCAATACATTGAAGGCAATTAAATACGCTACGACGCTGATATTGATCAACAAAAATAGCGCTAATAAATTTATTTTATGGCGATAACCCGGATTTATTTCACCGTTCTTAAAAAAACAATAAAGACGATATTTCAGGCAATTAAAGGCTAATAAATAACCGTCATTTGTTTGAAACATACTTTCATTTAAGCCATTTTTTACGACGTAAATTTTCAAATTTCAGGAAAAGGGTGGAATACGTCACATATTCACGGAGGAAATGTATTTGATTTCAATAAGCGCACATCAAACGAGAAAAGATTTACGAACATTAAGCTAACAATCATAACAAATTATCAATACTACAGATCGCCGGTTTTTTAGATTTAAATTTTGTGATGGCGATCGTCTGCAGATGCCGAGGCGGAACCGGCGAGTGAAAAACAGTGAAATGTGCTTAATGTCGCAAATATGAGAATTGATGTCGTTTGTGTGGTGCCGGGTGGCGCTGCGCTTACCCGTTCGTCGTGGTTGTCCGCCGGGGTAATTCCCGGCGACTTATCCAGCCCCTCGTCACAATGATTGCCGTATTAAACTACTATTTCCAGACACCACAACGACTCTTGTCGTTTGTACGCATCAGAACTTTTTGTTCCGGAAGCGGGTATACATCATCAGATAGCGTTTCAGATTGCGTAGCGTCATCAGTTTCATCAGGGTTTGCGGGCGCATCTTTTTGTTGCGAATGTAGTATAGAGTGAAGAGCTGATATTTTTTACTCGATACGTCTAATTTGGCTTTGTGTTTCCTGTAAAAACGTAGATAACCTGAAAACTTTCGTCCTGAGCAGGTAATGCGGGCTTCGCCGTGATTGACATAAAGCACCTGTGTGATGTCATCCAGTTTGAAAGGTTCACCGAAGGTTTCTGCAAGCCGATAAAAAGCATCATAATCCTGAGCAGCCGGCAAGGCATCGTCGAACAGGATCTGCTGCATTCTACTGGTTAAGGTCAGCATTTGGTTGCCTATAATATTCCGTTTATCAAACAGGCTTTTTTTATAAGCCGGTTTCGGATACACCTGTAATTCATCAGGATGATGATATCCGGTACCGTCACAGAGATAATCATTTGCGTACAAAAAACTGTGCAACTGAAGTTTATGTTGCCAGGTAAGAAAAGAGGACAGGCGTGTCGGCAGCCATTCATCATCATCATCCAGACCCGTAATAAGGTCACCACGGGCCATTCGTATAGCCTGATTTCGGACTGCACAAGCGCCAGAGTTAAATTCATTGCGGATATAGGTAATGCGTGAGTCATTCAGTTCGGAGATATACGTCAAGAGTTGGTCAAATGACGATGAGAAATCGTCAATGATAATGAGTTCCCAGTTCACATAGTCTTGATTCAGTACCGATTGTATGGCTCTGATCGTCAATGCCTGGCGGTTCCAGGTTGGCATATAGATGGAGATGAGTGGTCGGGATAGTGGCGTGTCACTTTCATTTTGTTCATATTCCGTCAATAACCTGACATCATGGATATCACTTCCAGTAAAATCCACGCAAGTACAATCAGCGTGACTAAAAATTGTACCTTCCGTTTTACAGTAGCTAAGATTAGCGCCTGCAAGGTTGGCACAGGAGAAATCGGCTCCTCGAAGATCACAAAACGAAATATCGCATCCCGATAAATTAATATTGCGTAAATAGAGCCCCCTGAGATCCATAAACCTCAGATCTGCACCTGCTAAACCAGGCTGATATCGGTGATTTTTAAGTATATTTTTATGATATTTGATTAGTTTTTTTAGTTTGTTTTTTCTGTCCATGCTCAACCGAATACCGATGAGAAAATTAGGTATTGAGTTAAGCGCTCTTATCATTCTATAGCAATAGTCCCCCTTCATTTTCAGAAATTAATTAGGGACAAACTGTATTTATTAACGTTTTATTTATTTTTCTCATACATTGTAGTGAGCCAGGGGGGTCTGTAGAGCCAATATTGTCAGTAAATAAATATGAATCGCAATCCAGAGACATACATATAAACTGAAGGCAGACGGAAATGAAGGCTGTCGCGGTTGCTAGGTTTCAGGATAGTCGGGATGGAACAGCCGTTGGTGTGCCTCGTTTGTATCACAGTCTGTGTCACATTTTCACCAGGGAAAGCCTGAGACACACCAACGTATTGTTTTAGAAGAAGTTGAAGCTGACCGATAAGCCGGGTTCTGTCGTGGACAGTCATTCATCTAGGCCAGCAATCGCTCACTGGCTCAAGCAGCCTACCCGGGTTCAGTACGGGCCGTACCATGTGAACCCCTATTTGGCCTTGCTCCGGGTGGAGTTTACCGTGCCACGGACTGTTACCAGCCGCGCGGTGCGCTCTTACCGCACCCTTTCACCCTTACCTGATCCCGCTTGCGCGGGCCATCGGCGGT
Organism: Enterobacter sp. fkY84-1; assembly: GCF_052974705.1. Taxonomy (NCBI): domain Bacteria; kingdom Pseudomonadati; phylum Pseudomonadota; class Gammaproteobacteria; order Enterobacterales; family Enterobacteriaceae; genus Enterobacter; species Enterobacter sp. fkY84-1. The sequence goes on from NZ_CP169393.1 coordinate 4,112,863, forward strand.
TTGCTCTCTGTTGCACTGGTCGTGGGTTTCCCCCCCAGGCGTTACCTGGCACCCTGCCCTATGGAGCCCGGACTTTCCTCCCCTCCGCCCGTCTCCCCCGAAAGGGACGACGACGAAGCGGCGACTGTCTGGTCAGCTTCGGCGCGCAGTATAGAGGGTTTGCGCGCCGCTGTCACCCTCGGCTGTGGGTAAGCCGTGATTAACGCGCCACTTCCACCTTCGCCAGTTTTTCGTAGTAGCATGCAATTGCGCTGTGATCGGCCGTGCCCAGGCCATCGGCACGCAGCGCCTGCATCATCTCCATGACCGCCGCGGTCAGCGGCAGCTGTGCGCCCACGCCGTGGGAAGTGTCCAGCGCGTTCGCCAGATCTTTGATATGCAGGTCGATGCGGAAACCGGGTTTGAAATTGCGGTCCATGACCATGGGCGCTTTGGCATCCAGCACGGTGCTGCCCGCCAGACCGCCGCGAATGGCCTGGTAGACCAGGTCCGGATTGACGCCCGCTTTGGTCGCCAGCGTCAGCGCTTCAGACATGGCGGCAATGTTGAGCGCCACAATCACCTGGTTTGCCAGCTTGGTCACGTTACCCGCCCCGATCTCCCCGGTGTGTACCACGGAGCCCGCCATGGCTTTCATCAGGTCGTAAAATTTATCGAAAATAGCTTTATCACCGCCGACCATCACCGACAGCGTGCCGTCGATCGCTTTCGGCTCACCGCCGCTGACCGGCGCATCCAGCATATCGACGCCCTTTGCCTTTAGCGCCTCGCTGATTTCACGGCTCGCGAGCGGTGCGATAGAGCTCATATCGATCAGCACCAGGCCCGGTTTCGCGCCGTCGATAATGCCGTTTTCACCCAGCGCAACCTCTTTTACGTGCGGGGAGTTTGGCAGCATGGTGATGATGACATCGCACTGCTCGGCAATGGCTTTCGCGGTGGTGGCCGCTTCTGCGCCAGCCGCTATCACCTCAGCCACGGCCTGTGGATTATGATCGGAGACCACCAGCGAGTAACCCGCTTTGATGAGGTTCTTACTCATTGGTTTACCCATGATCCCCAGGCCAATAAAACCCACTTTCAGCGTCATAATCTGTTTCCTCAATGATGGTTATTTTTTAAAAGCGTCCGCTAATTTCTGCGTGGCAGAGCGAAAGGCGCCAAGGTCGCTGCCGACGGCAACGAAGGTGGCTCCCCACTCCAGGTAGCGGCGGGCATCAGCCTCTACCGGCGCCAGAATGCCGCACGGCTTGCCGTGCGCTTTTGCGCGAGCAAAGATGTGCTGGATCGCGTGCTGCACGTCAGGGTGGCTGGCGTTACCGAGATGGCCAAAGGCCGCAGCCAGATCGCTTGGGCCGACGAAGATACCGTCCACGCCGTTGGTGGCGGCAATCGCGTCGACGTTATCGACGCCCTGCTGGCTCTCGATCTGAACCAGAATGGTGATGTTGCTGTTGGACTGCGCGAAATAGTCCGGGACGGTGCCAAACATGTTGGCGCGATGCGAAACGGAAACGCCGCGGATCCCTTCGGGAGGGTAGCGCGTAGACGCCACGGCCAGTGCCGCTTGTTCTTCCGTCTCCACAAACGGGATCAGGAAGTTGTAGAAGCCGATATCCAGCAGACGCTTAATAATCACCGGTTCGTTGGTGGGGACACGCACCACCGGGGCACTGTTGCTGCCTTTCAGCGCCATCAGCTGCGGAATAAACGTGCTGATATCGTTTGGTGCATGTTCGCCGTCCAGCACCAGCCAGTCGAAACCGGCCAGGCCCAGCACTTCGGTGCTGATAGGGTTTGCCAGCGCGGACCAGCAGCCAATCTGAATCTGGTGCGCTGCGAGAGCCGCTTTAAATTTATTCGGGAAGATAGCGTTATTCATCGTATTTACCTTTTTAATTCCGCAGCCTTTTTCAGCATCATTTTATTTATTCAGACACCGCGCCAGCATGATATTTATTATTCGGACATATTCTGGCGTAATAAAATCGTCATTCAGTATAAGATGCAATCCACGACCGCACATTGTTTTAATGCTCAGGTATTACGCTATTTTTTGATAAAAATTTTTGCATATGCACAAAGCACTGGGCGCTAATGCACAGAATCAAGGATTACGGGCTCGCGAGCGATCGGGATCACATTTTGATATTGAATCTGCTGACATGCTTTATTTCTGAAAGCCGCGTATTTATTTCTACCATCAGAAAAATGGCTGAACCTATTATCAGAATTTTGCTGGAGAATACTGACCAATGGCCGACATTGAAATTCGACAGGCACCGCCGACGGCGTTTTATATAAAAGTGCACGACGCCGATAACGTGGCGATTATCGTCAACGACAATGGCTTAAAAGCAGGAACCCGCTTCCCGGACGGGCTGGAACTGACTGAGCATGTTCCGCAGGGACATAAAGTCGCCCTGGTGGATATCCCTGCTGAAAGCGAAATTGTGCGTTACGGTGAAGTCATCGGCTATGCCGTCCGTCCTATTCCGCAGGGAAGCTGGGTGGAGGAGTCGCTGGTGGCGCTGCCAGAAGCGCCGCCGCTGAACACGCTTCCGCTAGCAACCCGCGTGCCGGAACCGCTTCCCCCGCTGGAAGGCTATACCTTTGAAGGGTATCGCAATGCGGACGGCAGCGTCGGTACCAAAAATCTGCTCGGCATTACCACCAGCGTGCACTGCGTGGCGGGCGTCGTGGATTACGTGGTGAAAATCATCGAACGCGATCTGCTGCCAAAGTACCCGAACGTCGACGGCGTGGTGGGCCTGAACCACCTCTACGGCTGCGGCGTGGCGATTAACGCGCCCGCTGCCGTGGTGCCTATCCGGACCATCCACAATATCGCCCTGAACCCCAACTTTGGCGGCGAGGTGATGGTCATTGGCCTGGGATGTGAAAAGCTCCAGCCCGAGCGCCTGCTGCAAGGCACGGAAGATGTCAAAGCCATTCCGGCAGACGAGGCCAGTATCGTGCGCCTGCAGGACGAACGCCACGTCGGTTTCCGCTCAATGGTCGACGATATTTTGCAGGTAGCAGAACGCCATCTGGACAAGCTCAACCGCCGCCAGCGCGAAACGTGCCCGGCCTCTGAGCTGGTTGTGGGCACCCAGTGCGGCGGTAGCGATGCCTTCTCCGGCGTGACGGCCAACCCGGCGGTGGGCTTTGCATCCGATCTGCTTGTACGCTGCGGCGCCACGGTGATGTTCTCCGAGGTGACTGAAGTGCGTGACGCCATCCATCTGCTGACGCCGCGCGCCGTTAATAAAGAGGTCGGCAAGCGACTGCTTGAGGAGATGGCCTGGTACGATAACTATCTCGATATGGGCAAAACCGACCGCAGCGCCAACCCGTCTCCGGGCAACAAGAAAGGCGGCCTGGCAAACGTGGTGGAAAAAGCCCTCGGCTCTATTGCCAAATCCGGGCAGAGCGCCATTGCAGAAGTGCTCTCTCCGGGCCAGCGCCCGACGAAACGCGGCCTTATCTACGCGGCAACGCCGGCCAGCGATTTTGTGTGCGGCACGCAGCAGGTGGCATCCGGCATTACGGTACAGGTCTTTACCACCGGGCGCGGCACGCCGTACGGCCTGATGGCGGTGCCGGTGATCAAGATGGCGACCCGCACCGAGCTGGCAAACCGCTGGTATGACTTAATGGATATTAACGCGGGCACCATCGCCACCGGAGAAGAGAGCATTGAGGACGTGGGCTGGAAGCTGTTCCACTTCATTCTGGATGTCGCCAGCGGGCGAAAGAAAACCTTCTCGGACCAATGGGGATTGCATAATCAGCTGGCGGTGTTTAACCCGGCACCGGTGACGTGAGTTTGCTGTAAACCTCGCTTAGCATGGCTTCGGCCATGCTTTTTTTTTCTTTCATTTCTTTCGCATCCTTACCTTTCATTTCGATTCTTTCATTTTTAAGATATCAATCACAAAATAACATTCCGAAACCCTATATTGTCTTTCGCATAAATAAAACGAAAGGTTTCGGAGGAAAGATGTTCATCATCTCGTCGAAAGCGATGCTGCTAAAAGCACAGCGCGAAGGTTACGCCGTACCGGCATTCAATATTCATAATCTCGAAACGCTGCAGGTGGTCGTTGAAACGGCCTCTGAGATGCGATCTCCGCTGATCGTGGCGGGTACGCCCGGCACATTCAGCTATGCAGGAACCGGTAACGTGGTCGCCATCGCCAGCGATCTGGCCAAAACGTACAACCAACCGCTGGCGATCCACCTCGATCATCACGAAGATTTCGACGATATCGCGCAGAAAGTCCAGAGCGGGATCCGCTCGGCGATGATCGACGGATCTCATCATCCGTTCACTGAAAACGTCGCCCTGGTGAAGAAAGTGACAGACTACTGCCACCGTTACGATGTGAGCGTGGAGGCTGAACTTGGCCGTCTTGGCGGGCAGGAAGATGACCTTGTGGTCGACAGCAAAGATGCGCTTTACACCAACCCGCAACAGGCACGCGAGTTTGTTGAATTAACGGGTATCGACTCATTGGCCGTCGCCATCGGTACCGCGCACGGCCTCTACACTGCCACGCCGAAACTTGATTTTGAACGTCTGGCAGAGATCCGCAATCAGGTCGATATCCCGCTGGTGCTGCACGGCGCTTCCGGTTTATCTACGGCCGATATCCTTCAGGCCATTCGCCTCGGTATCTGCAAGGTCAACGTTGCCACAGAACTCAAAATCGCCTTCTCGAATGCCCTGAAAACCTATCTCGCTTCACATCCCGAAACCAGTGACCCGCGTCATTACATGGTGCCCGCCAAACGCGCCATGAAAGAGGTGGTACGTAAAGTTATTAACGATTGTGGTTGTGAAGGAAAGCTCTAAATACGAAAGCCTGAAGTCCTGACCAGGAGGAAACGTGAAAGATATTATTACCCGCCATAAAGCGGGAGAAGATCTCGGTATTTGCTCTGTTTGCTCAGCGCACCCGCTGGTTATCGAAGCCGCATTGCGGTTCGATTTGCATACCGACAACAAGGTACTGATTGAAGCTACCTCAAATCAGGTGAACCAGTTCGGCGGTTACACCGGTATGAAACCCGCTGATTTCCGTGATTTTGTTCTGAAGATCGCTAAAGAAGTGGGCTTTCCGCATGAACGTTTGATCCTGGGTGGCGATCATCTGGGGCCAAACTGCTGGCAAAATGAACCGGCTGACGCGGCGATGGAGAAATCCATCGCATTGATCAAAGCCTATATCGCGGCGGGGTTTAGCAAGATCCACCTGGACGCCTCCATGTCCTGCGCCGACGATCCTGTCCCACTCCCGCCAGGGGTGGTGGCACAACGTGCTGCCCGACTGTGCAAAGCGGCAGAAGAGACGGCCACTGAAGAACAAAAAGCGGCGCTAACCTATGTGATTGGTACTGAGGTTCCCGTTCCCGGCGGTGAAGCCAGCAGTATTAACAGCGTTCATGTTACCCGCGTGGAAGATGCCGCGCAGACGCTGGAAACGCATCGTGAGGCCTTTGCCGCGCTCGGTCTGGACGAGGCTATGACGCGCGTGATTGCGATAGTCGTACAACCCGGCGTGGAATTCGACCATACGCAAATTATTCACTACCAACCGCACGCGGCAGAGGCGCTTTCCGGCTGGATCCGCCAGACCCCCATGGTCTATGAGGCGCACTCCACCGACTACCAGACACGTCAGGCCTATCGTGCTTTGGTTCGCGATCACTTCGCGATCCTGAAAGTCGGCCCGGCGCTTACCTTTGCCCTGCGAGAAGCCATTTTTGCCCTTGCACAAATGGAGAAGGCCCTCATCGCCCCTGAGCAACGCAGCCATGCGCTTGATGTGATCGACGAAGTCATGCTGAACGAGCCGGATTACTGGAAGAAGTACTACCGCCCCACCTGGAGCCAGGCAATGGTGGATATTCACTTTAGCCTGTCCGATCGCATTCGCTACTACTGGCCGCACCCGCGCATTCGCCAGAGCGTTGAGAAGTTGATCGCTAATCTGAGCACAACCTCCTTGCCTCTGGGGCTGATTAGCCAGTTTATGCCCGTCCAGTTCGAACGATTGTCGATGAATGAGATCGCCGCAACACCGCAAAATCTCATCATCGACAAAATACAGGATGTATTACGCGCCTATCGATTTGGCTGCACCCCTGAACCCCTCTAATGCCGGAGAGTGTATGAGTCACGTTTTTGTCCGTACCGGAATTGAGTTTGAAACCTGCCAGCAGGCGCTGGCGCATATTGGCGAGGAGATGCTGGCTAACGGTGTTGTACACGCCACCTACCCTGCCGCCCTTCTGGAAAGGGAGATGAACTACCCCACCGGCATTGCCCTTGAACGCCATGCGGTCGCTATTCCGCACTGCGAAGCCGTACATGCGAAACGCCCCGCGATTTACCTGATTCGTCCGGACAAACCGGTGCATTTTCAGCAGGCCGATGATGATGGCGAGGTCGCCGTCTCACTCATCATCGCGTTAATCGTTGAAAACCCTGCGGCGCAAATGAAATTGCTGCGCCGCCTTTTCAGTGAGCTACAAAACCCGGACGTGCTGGACATGCTGCTGGCTGCGCCCGCAGAGCGCCTGGCCGATCGTTTACGGGAGACGATCCTTGAGCCTGTCGCCTGTGCCCGGGCTTCATAACATACTGATAATAAGAAAGGAGTACCCTATGAAACGCAAAGTTATTGTTGCCTGTGGCGGTGCTGTCGCCACCTCAACTATGGCAGCAGAAGAGATCAAAGAACTGTGTGAAGCCCACCACATTGAGCTGGATCTGGTCCAGTGCAGGGTGACTGAAATCGAAACCTATATGGACGGTGCAGACCTGATTTGTACCACGGCGAAAGTTGACAGAGCCTTTGGCGATATCCCGGTGGTGCATGGCATGCCGTTTGTATCCGGCGTCGGCATCGAAGCCCTGCAGCAAAAAATTCTGACCATCCTCGAGGGGTAAGATCATGTTTACCGAAATCATGCGGTACATCCTCGATCTGGGGCCAACCGTAATGCTGCCAATCGTCATCATCATCTTCTCTAAGCTGTTGGGGATGAAGCTGGGCGATTGCTTTAAATCCGGCCTACATATCGGCATTGGCTTCGTCGGGATCGGTCTGGTTATTGGCCTGATGCTTGACTCCATCGGCACGGCGGCCAAAGCGATGGCTGAGCAGTTCCAGATTAACCTGCACGTGGTGGATGTCGGCTGGCCAGGTTCATCCCCAATGACCTGGGCATCACAGATTGCACTTATCGCTATCCCTGTTGCCATTGGCGTCAACGTTGTCATGCTAGTGACGCGGATGACGCGGGTAGTGAACGTCGATATCTGGAACATCTGGCACATGACCTTCACCGGTGCGATGCTGCACCTGGCAACCGGCTCTTACTGGCTGGGGATCCTGGGCGTTGTGGTGCACGCCGCGTTTGTTTACAAGCTAGGGGACTGGTTTGCCAAAGACACGCGGGACTTCTTCGGTCTGGAAGGGATCGCCATCCCTCACGGCTCGTCAGCTTACCTCGGCCCAATCGCCGTTCTGGTCGATACGATTATCGATAAAATCCCAGGCCTGAAGCGTATTCATTTTAGCGCTGACGACGTGCAAAAACGCTTTGGCCCGTTTGGCGAACCGGTCACGGTTGGGTTTGTGATGGGACTGGCCATTGGCATGCTGGCAGGCTACGACACCAAATCCGTTCTCCAGCTGGCCGTGAAAACCGCCGCCGTGATGCTGCTGATGCCGCGCGTTATCAAACCGATCATGGACGGCCTGACGCCGATTGCTAAACATGCCCGTAAACGTCTGCAGGCAAAGTTTGGTGGGCAGGAGTTCTTAATCGGTCTCGATCCGGCGCTGCTGCTGGGCCATACGTCCGTCGTCTCCGCCAGCCTGATTTTCATACCGCTCACTATCCTGATTGCTGTTCTGGTGCCGGGAAACCAGGTGTTGCCGTTCGGTGACCTTGCCACTATCGGCTTTTTTGTGGCGATGGCGGTCGCGGTGCATCAGGGCAACCTGTTCCGCACGCTTATCTCTGGCGTCATCATCATGGGCATTACGCTGTGGATTGCGACCCAGACCATCGGCCTGCACACCCAGCTTGCGCAAAATGCTGGCGCGTTGAAAGCGGGCGGGCTGGTGGCCTCCATGGATCAGGGCGGTTCACCCGTCACCTGGCTGCTCATCCAGTTGTTCACCTGGCAAAACGTGGTGGGGTTCATCGTGATTGGTGCCATTTACGTCACCGGCATCCTGCTTACCTGGCGACGTGCCCGCGTGTTTACCGCGGCAGAAAAGAACGCCGCTGCCCCGCAAAGCCAGACGGTGTCTTGATATCCGGGGAGCAATGCTCCCCTCTTTTTCTGGAGTGAATATGAAATCAGTGGTAATTCACGCTGAGGGCAACGTGCGCGTTGAAGAACGTCCAATCCCTCACATTCAGGCTGCGGATGATGTGCGGGTGCGTATTGCCTGCTCAGGATTATGTGGCTCCGATATTCCGCGAATTTTTGCCGGAGGGGCACATTATTATCCCATCACCCTCGGACATGAATTTAGCGGTCATGTCGAAGCCTGTGGTACCGAAGTACACGATCTCAAGGCAGGCGATCCGGTTGCCTGCGTGCCATTACTGCCCTGCTTTTCCTGTCCGGCGTGTGAAAAAGGCTACTTCTCACTCTGCAAGCAGTATCAGTTTGTCGGATCTCGCAGCGAAGGCGGCAACGCGGAATATATCGTGGTGAAGCGAGCAAACCTGTTCCGCCTTCCTGCAGAGATGGCAATTGAAGATGGTGCATTTATTGAGCCCATAACCGTAGGGCTACACGCGTTTCATCTTGCTTCCGGCTGCGAGGGTAAGAACGTCATCATTGTCGGCGCAGGCACTATCGGCCTGCTGGCGATGCAGTGTGCACTGGCATTGGGCGCCAACAGCGTTATCGCGATCGATATCAATGACGATAAGCTCGCGCTGGCAACAACGCTGGGGGCAACTCAGGTGTTTAATAGCCGCGCTCTGGCCGCAGACGACATCCTTAACGCGTTGAGCGACAACCCGTTTGATCAGTTGGTTCTTGAGACTGCTGGCACACCGCAAACCGTTACGCTCGCCATTGATATCGCCGGGCCGCGGGCCCAGGTCGCGCTGGTGGGTACGCTGCATCATGACCTGAACTTACCTGCGGCGACATTTGGCAAGATACTGCGTAAGGAGTTGACGCTTCTGGGAAGCTGGATGAATTATTCGGCCCCGTGGCCGGGTGAAGAATGGAAAGCCGCAGCCCGTCTGCTCACAGAGAAAAAACTGCAGCTAAAGCCCCTTATTGCTCATATCGGCGATAGCGACAGCTTTGCTCAGGCCGTGCAAGGACTAAACGGTGCGCCTATGCAGGGCAAAATTATGCTGCGCTTTGCGTAGTGCTTCGAGCCAGCAACCTGAGCTGGCTCACATTTACTTTCGAATATTACCGTACACCTTTCGCATACCTTCGATTAGAATAGAGGCAGTTAATTATCAGGCAATTCAATATGAACTCATTTGAGCGACGCAATAAAATCGTTGACCTCGTCAACGCTCAGGGCAGTGTCATGGTGCTGGATCTGTCGAATATGTTTGGCATTTCAGAAGTGACGATTCGAACAGATCTGCGTCTGCTGGAAGAAAAGGGATTGGTCACGCGTTTTCACGGTGGCGCCGCAAGGCCCGGCAGCAACCTGGCAGAAAGCGAAAATCAGGAAGTGGTGCTGGAAGACCGTTATCAACTTGCGAGCGACCCGAAGAAGCGCATCGCACAGGCTGCCGCGGCCATGATTGAAGAGGGAATGACGATCATTCTGGACAGCGGAAGCACCACCATGCTCATCGCCGAAGCGCTGACCAAACGAGCCAATATCACCGTCATTACCAACAGCCTGCCCGCCGCGTTTGCCCTTTCGGAAAACAAAGATATTACGCTGGTGGTTTGTGGCGGCACGGTGCGCCATAAAACGCATTCGATGCATGGCACCATTGCAGAGCGTTCGCTTGCAGGCATTAGCGCTGATCTGATGTTTGTCGGGGCTGACGGTATCGACGCCACAAATGGCATCACCACCTTCAATGAAGGTTATTCGATTAGCAGCGTGATGGCGGCGGCCGCGCATAAGGTGATTGCCGTCCTGGACGCCAGCAAATTCAATCGTCGTGGCTTCAACCAGGTACTGCCGATGGAAAAAATAGACTGTGTCATTACGGATGAAGGGATCGGAAAGCAGGATAAAGAACTGCTGAGCAAAGCGGGCACGGAGGTCATTACGGTATAGAGAAGTCGCTTTGTAGGCCGGGTAAGGCGTAGCCGCCACCCGGCAAAACTGGCGGGGATGCCTTACTCCCCCTGCTGCTCCAGCGCATACTTATACAACGCATTTTTCTTCACGCCGTGAATTTCTGCCGCCAGCGCAGCGGCTTTCTTCAGCGGCAGTTCTGCCTGCAGCAGCGCCAGCGTGCGCAGCGCGTCGGCAGGAAGGGCGTCTTCTTCCGCCTTGTGCCCTTCGACAATCAGCACCATTTCACCCTTGCGGCGGTTTTCGTCTTCCTTCACCCACGCCAGCAGCTCGCCCACCGGTGCGCCGTGGATGGTTTCCCAGGTTTTGGTCAGCTCGCGCGCCAGCACCACGTAGCGGCCTTCCCCCCAGACGGTCACCATATCTTCCAGGCTCTCCAGCAGGCGGTGCGTGGATTCGTAAAAAATCAGGGTGCGCGGTTCCGCTTCCAGCTCTTTTAAGACGTCGCGGCGGCCTTTTGATTTAGCAGGCAGAAAGCCTTCATAGCAGAAACGGTCAGACGGCAGACCTGCGGCGCTTAACGCCGCAATCGCGGCGCACGGTCCCGGCAGGGGCACAACGCGAATACCGGCTTCGCGACAGGTACGCACCAGGTGATAGCCCGGATCGTTGATCAGCGGCGTACCGGCATCGGAGACCAGAGCAATGTTCTGCCCCTCTTTCAGCTTCGCCACCAGCGTTTCGGCTTTTTGTTGCTCATTGTGATCGTGCAGCGCAAACAAACGGGCGTTAATCGCGAAATGTTGCAGCAGCAGGCCGGTATGGCGGGTGTCTTCAGCAGCAATTAAATCAACAGCTTGCAGTACGGTGAGCGCACGTTGGGTAATATCAGACAAATTCCCGATAGGAGTAGGTACAATATAAAGCTGGCCTTGAGAATTATCTGCCGTTTCGTGTTGTTTCATTGTTTCGTCCGTATTGCCGATTTAATATTGAGCATTGCGTAAAAAAAATCACTGGATACAGTATGGTACCGTTAACGTTTCTTCGAAAAAAAGCCACGCGCAGCGTGCCGCTTCTGCTGGCAGCCCTGATCTTTGCAGGCTGTGGCACTCAGGCACCTGACCAGAGCACCGCCCATCTCCAGGGTTCTGCTCAGGCTGATTCTGGCTTTTATCTGCAACAAATGTCGCAGAGCTCAAATGATACCAAGACCAACTGGCAATTACTCGCCATTCGTGCACTGCTGAAAGAGGGTAAAACCCAGCGGGCAGCCGAACTGTTTAACCAGTTGCCAAAAGATCTTAACGACGCACAGCGTCGCGAGCAGAGCTTGCTCTCTGCCGAGCTGAAAGTCGCGCTGAAAGATTACGCCGCCGCGAAGAAGATCCTCGGTGATATCGACGTAAGCGCGCTGGATAAAAACCAGCAGGCGCGCTTCTGGCAGGCGGGTATTACCGCTGAGCAGGGACGCCCTTCGCTGACCTTGCTCCGCGCGCTCGTCGCGCAAGAGCCGCTGCTTGGCGGTGCTGATAAGCAGAAGAATATTGATGCCACCTGGCAAGCGCTGGCGTCGATGACGCAGGAACAGGCGCAGGCGCTGGTCATCAACGCCGATGAAAACGTCCTGCAGGGCTGGCTGGATCTGCAGCAGATGTGGTTTAACAACCGCAGCGATCCAAAAATGTTGAAAGCCGGCATTACGGACTGGCAGACGCGCTACCCGCAAAACCCGGGCGCGAAAATGCTGCCAACCCAGCTGGTGAACGTGCAGAACTTTAAGCCAGCTTCCACCAGCAAAATCGCCCTGCTTCTGCCGCTCAACGGCCAGGCGGCGGTGTTTGGACGTACCATTCAGCAGGGTTTTGAAGCGGCGAAAAACGGCACGACGTCGGTAGCCGGCAGCGCCGTTCCCGCACAGGCAGCCCAGGCGGCTAATGTGAATAATGATGTTGTCAGCCCATCCGCCGCAGAGACCAGCGACCTGACCACGGCGCAAACGCCAGCGCAGGGCACGATGCAAAACCCTGTGACGGCCCCGACGACGCCTCCAGCTGAAGCTGCACCGGCTACAGCAGCACCTGCGGCCCAGGCTCCGGCCGAGACACAAACGGCGCCAGCTCCTGCCACAACAGCAGAACAGCCTCAACAGCAGCCTGCACAACCCGCGGCTCAACCTGCCGCGCAGCCGCAGTCCGTGGCAACCACCAGCGCCAACCCGGGCGCTGAATTGAAAATCTACGATACCAGTTCGCAGCCGCTGGACCAGGTTCTGGCGCAGGTTCAACAGGATGGCGCGAGCATCGTTGTCGGTCCGCTGCTGAAAAACAACGTGGAAGAGCTGATGAAGAGCAATACCACGCTGAACGTACTGGCGCTCAACCAGCCAGAGCAGGTTCAGAACCGGGCCAATATCTGCTACTTCGCGCTCTCTCCGGAAGATGAAGCCCGCGATGCGGCGCGTCATATTCACGAGCAGGGTAAGCAGGCACCGCTGTTGCTCATCCCACGCAGCGCGTTGGGCGATCGCGTGGCCAATGCCTTTGCCGATGAGTGGCAGAAGCTGGGCGGCGGCGTGGTACTGCAGCAGAAATTCGGTTCCGTCTCTGAACTGCGCGCGGGCGTCAACGGCGGGGCGGGTATCGCGCTTAACGGTAGCCCGGTCGCCGCGAGCCTGCCACAGCAGCAGGGCGTGACGATTGGCGGCCTGACGATCCCTGCACCGCCAACCGACGCGCAGATTAGCGGTGGCGGTAAAGTGGATGCGGCCTATATCGTTGCCACACCGCAGGAGATCGCCTTTATCAAACCGATGATTGCAATGCGTAACGGCAGCCAGAGTGGCGCAACGCTCTACGCCAGCTCCCGCAGCGCACAGGGCACCGCAGGCCCGGATTTCCGTCTGGAAATGGACGGTCTGCAGTACAGCGAAATCCCGATGCTGGCTGGCAGCAATCCATCCCTGATGCAGCAGGCGCTGAGCGCGGTGCGTAACGATTACTCTCTGGCGCGTCTGTATGCGATGGGGGTTGATGCGTGGGCGCTGGCGAACCACTTTACCCAGATGCGTCAGGTGCCGGGCTTCGAGCTTAACGGCAACACCGGCGATCTGACCGCCACTCAGGATTGTGTGATTAACAGGAAGTTATCATGGCTCAAATACCAGCAGGGGCAGATCGTCCCGGCCAGTTAAGCCGCAAACAGACCGGCGATGCGTGGGAGTTAAAGGCGCGTCGCTGGCTTGAAGGCAAAGGACTGCATTTCATCGCCGCCAACGTCCGCGGGCGTGGCGGCGAAATCGACCTGATCATGAAAGACGGTCAGGTCATCGTGTTTGTAGAAGTGCGCTTTCGACAGTCCTCCCGTTTTGGCGGTGCTGCCGCCAGCGTGACGCTCGCCAAACAACATAAATTATTACAGACTGCCCACTTGTGGCTTGCCCGCCATAATGGGAGTTTTGATACTGTGGATTGCCGGTTCGATGTGATAGCCTTCACCGGAAATGAGATCGAATGGCTTAAAAACGCTTTTGGCGAAGACGCATAATTAAGATTTAAAAGGGATAACGTGCTCGAAAGAATTAAAGTGTGCTTCACAGAAAGCATCCAGACTCAGATTGCCGCGGCGGAAGCCCTTCCGGATGCTATCTCGCGTGCCGCAATGACGCTGGTGCAATCCCTGCTAAACGGCAACAAAATCCTCTGTTGTGGCAACGGCACGTCAGCCGCCAACGCACAGCATTTTGCTGCCAGCATGATCAATCGTTTTGAAACAGAACGCCCGAGTTTACCTGCCATTGCACTTAATACCGATAATGTGGTCTTAACGGCGATTGCTAACGATCGTCTGCATGACGAAATTTACGCAAAGCAGGTGCGAGCTCTGGGTCATGCCGGAGATGTGCTGCTGGCCATCTCCACGCGCGGCAATAGCCGGGATATCGTCAAAGCCGTTGAAGCCGCCGTCACCCGCGACATGACCATCGTGGCCTTAACCGGCTATGACGGGGGTGAGCTGGCGGGTCTGCTTGGGCCGCAGGATGTGGAAATCCGCATTCCGTCTCACCGGAGCGCGCGTATTCAGGAAATGCATATGCTCACGGTGAACTGCTTATGTGACTTGATCGATAACACGCTTTTCCCTCACCAGGATGATTAAGGAGTTCTTATGAAGGCTTTATCGACCCTCGCAGTCCTTATGTCTGCATTACTGCTTCAGGGATGTATCGCTGCGGCCGTTGTGGGTACCGCCGCAGTAGGCACCAAAGCAGCAACCGATCCGCGCTCTGTGGGGACACAGGTGGATGACGGTACGCTGGAGCTGCGCGTCAACAGTGCGCTGTCGAAAGACGAACAGATCAAGAAAGAGGCGCGTATCAACGTGACGGCTTACCAGGGCAAAGTGCTGCTGGCAGGCCAGGCGCCGAATATGGAACTCGCCTCGCGTGCGAAACAGATTGCGATGGGTGTTGAAGGGACCACAGAGGTGTTTAACGAAGTGCGTCAAGGCAAGCCAATTGGCCTGGGTGATGCTTCTTCCGATACCTGGATCACCACCAAAGTGCGTTCCCAGCTGCTGGGTTCGGACCAGGTGAAATCCTCCAACGTGAAGGTGACGACGGAAAACGGTGAAGTGTTCCTGCTGGGTCTGGTGACCGACCGTGAAGGGAAAGCGGCGGCCGATATTGCCAGCCGGGTGAGCGGCGTGAAGCACGTCACCACCGCGTTTACTTACATTAAATAAAAAAATCCCCTCAAGTGAGGGGATTTTTTTGTAGGCCCGGTAAGCGTAGCGCCACCGGGCGTTTTTCACAGAAGCGCAATACTCCCCACCATCACCCCACTCAACGCCACCAGCCCTGCGGTCAGCCACAGCGCTTTCGCCGGGAATGACTTACGCAGCATAATCAGCGACGGCAGGCTGATGGCAGGCAGCGTGATGAGCAACGCCAGCGCCGGTGCGGTGCCCATGCCGGCCAGCATCATGGTCTGAACAATGGGAATTTCTGCGGCGGTAGGGATCACAAACAGGCAGCCTGCAACGGCCATCGCAATGACCCACAACAGCGTGTTGTCGATAGCGCCATCCGCATGCGGGAAGAGCCAGACGCGCGCCGCCCCGAGAACCAGCACCGCCAGGATATAGACCGGGATGGTGCTCCAGAAAAGCTGCCATAGCGCCCTGCCCCAGCGGGCAAAGAACCCGCCCTGCGGCTCGCTGACGTCCAGCTCAACAGACGCGGACTCTGGCGTCTTATCCTTCACCAGATTTTGCACCAGCGTCGCCACCACCAGCACGGTCAGCAGTCCTGCCACCAGACGAATGAACGCGAAATGCCAGCCCAGGACAAAGCCCATAAACACCAGCGTCGCCGGGTTGAGCAGCGGGTTGCCCATCCAGAACGCCAGTGCGCCGCCCATTGATACGCGCTGGCGGCGCATGCCTGCCGCCACAGGTGCAGCACAGCAGGAGCACATCATGCCCGGCAGGGAGAAGATCGTTCCCAGCAACGTACCCTGAAAGCGCGGCT
Organism: Enterobacter sp. fkY84-1; assembly: GCF_052974705.1. Taxonomy (NCBI): domain Bacteria; kingdom Pseudomonadati; phylum Pseudomonadota; class Gammaproteobacteria; order Enterobacterales; family Enterobacteriaceae; genus Enterobacter; species Enterobacter sp. fkY84-1. Next base: position 4,128,658 of record NZ_CP169393.1, read on the forward strand.
GCCCGAGGGTTTTCACCAGCCAGTTGCGCGGGATCAGCACCTGAATCAGTGAGCCCAGGATCACGCCCAGGACGGCAGCCTTCCAGACGGCAAGGAAGTAGACCATGGCATAGTCCCACGCCGCCTGAAGCGGATTGGCATCAGCCTGAGCGAGAATAGATTTACCGATGCTGTGCGTTTCGGCGGCGGTGAAGGCTTTGCCGTAGTATGGCTGCCATTTCACGTACCAGAGGCCAATAATGACCACGAGAAAGAAGAGTGCGGGCTTCCACCATTGAACAGGTGTTGCCGCCTGAGATGAAGACTGACCAGTCATAGCATTCCCCGGAGAGTATGAGTAATTAGCCGGGGGAGTTTACGCCTCGCCCTGCGCGATTTCACGCAGTTTTGCCGAAGGGATAATGTTTACGCCCGCTTTTGACGGGGCCAGTCCCTCTTTTAACATCGCCCGCGCGACGTCCCGCGCCTCGATGGCTTTCCAGTTGCCGGGAAGGATCCGAAACAGCGGGGCCAGGATCGACTCGTTAAAGCGGCGCTCGTCGCGGTGGCCGATCAGCATCGAGGGGCGCACAATCGTCAGCTGCTCCCATTTCTGCGCAATCAGTGCATCCTCCATCTTGCCCTTCACCTTGTTGTAGAAGAAAGGCGATCCGGCACTGGCGCCCAGCGCGCTGACCACCAGAAAATGTCTGGCTCCCAGCTTTTTCGCCGTAAGCGCGGTGTCCACCACCAGCGTATAGTCGGCGTGGATAAATGCCTCTTTGCTCCCCGCCTCCCGCCGCGTGGTGCCCAGACAGCAAAACGCGATATCAATGGGATCCTGCACCTGCGCCAGCGCATCCGTCAGCTGAGGATCGTGCGGATTAAAGACGCCGGAGATGTCCGCCAGCGGTCGACGCGTCGGGGCGGCGATGTAGTTCACGCGGCGATCCTGAATCAGCAGCCGCAGCAGATGATCGCCCACTAGCCCGGTAGCCCCGGTAATCAGTACCTGACTCATCGTATCCCCTTTACAGAATTGTCCGTTTGCGAACTCAGCGTCGTCGACCACACTTAGAAGTCTGTTAAAGGTAAGTATTTACCACAAGCGGAGAAAAATCAGTCTGAAGCCAAAACAACGGAGGAAGCATGGGCAAGAAAATCGCAGTCTTGATTACCGACGAGTTTGAAGATTCAGAATTCACCTCTCCTGCAGAGGCGTTCCGCAAGGCGGGACATGAGGTCATCACCATCGAGAAAGAAGCGGGCAAAACGGTGACAGGTCATAAGGGCGAGGCCAGCGTGACCATTGATGAGACCATCGATAACGTTAGCCCCTCCGATTTTGACGCCCTGCTGTTACCCGGCGGCCATTCACCGGATTCCCTGCGCGGAGACGAGCGCTTCGTGACCTTCACCCGGGACTTTGTCTCTACCGGCAAACCGGTCTTTGCCATCTGTCACGGCCCGCAGTTGCTCATCAGCGCGGAGGTTGTCCGCGGGCGTAAGCTCACGGCGGTGAAACCGATCGTTATCGATCTGAAAAATGCGGGTGCCGAATTTTACGATCAGGAGGTGGTCAACGACAAAGACCAGTTGATCACCAGCCGGACCCCGGACGATCTCCCGGCGTTTAACCGCGAAGCGCTACGCCTGCTCGGCGCGTAGCCAGTGCAGCTTCTTGCCAAAGCCCAGGGTGTTGTCGGTAAATTTCAGCTCATCGAGGCGGATTTCCCACACCGGGGCTTTTAGCGCAGCGGCAACCGGAAAGCGGCGCGTGTAGTGCTTACGACGCGCGTCGCTCTCTTCTCCGTCCAGACGACGGATTTCCCCTTTAAACTGTACCCCACGGATCAGCGCGACCGTTTTCGGCTGGCCATTCACCGTGCCCGCGACCTTCGCCTGCTGGCCGGTCATCTGCGCATGACGCGTTTTGTCTTCACTCATGACATAAAACGCGACGCGCTGCGGATCGTAGTAGTAAAACGCGTTTGCGCACCACATCTCACCCTCGCTGTAGACGCACCAGGTGACGACGTGCTGCTTCGCCAGCCAGCGGTTGATGGCTGCCAGTGTTTCCATTTTCGTTCTCTCTCATGCTATGGTGCGTTCACCTTAACATACTGAATCTGTTTACCGTGTGCTGGTTTCTCTATCTTGTCCGAACCGCTGATAACGCACTCTACACCGGGATCACCACCGATGTGGCGCGGCGTTTTTTACAACATCAAACGGGGAAAGGGGCAAAAGCACTGCGGGGGAAAGGGGAATTACAGCTCGCCTTTTCGGCGCCCGTCGGTGACCGATCGCTGGCGCTCAGGCTGGAATACCGCATCAAACAGCTGACGAAGCGCCAGAAAGAGCGCCTCGTGACCGGAGACGGCTCCTTTGAGGCGCTACGCGAGAGCCTGATTAAAAGCGATTGAAATGGTCGTGGTACTCGACCAGGCCATTGACGCCGTTGAGCGCATCGTCCGCCAGACGGTGCACCTGGAACGCGGATTCCGTACCCGGCCAGCGGCAGCGCAGATCGTAATGCGCGGCCTGCTCGAAGCCTAAACGGCCATAGAACGCCGGATCGCCCAGCGCAACAACGGCCGCATAACCGAACTCATTGAGCGAATCCAGCCCTTCATAGACCAGCTGACGCGCCAGCCCCTGCCCGCGATAGTTTTCATCCACCGCCAGCGGCGCCATACCGACCCACTGCAGCTCTTCGCCCTGAACGGTGACCGGACTGAAGGCAACATAGCCCACCACCTGACCTTCGTCATCGGTGGCGACCAGCCCCAGCGTAATCAGACCGTCTTCGCGGAGATCGTGGACCAGCTGGGCTTCGGCATCGCTCGCGAAAGCACGGCGCAGCAGCGCATCGATCCCCGGCGCATCAATCCCTATTTCGACTCGAATCAGCATGGCTCACCTACTGAAGTGTGTTTACTGTCCGGCGGGGCTTTCAGCCCGGCCTCAACGAAATCTGCCATTTGCATCAACATCACGCGCAGCGCTTTCGGCATCTGCTCCAGCTCAATGGCATCCATTAAATTCTTCACGTACAGGCCCAACTCCGTGTCGCCTTCAATCACCAGACGGCGCTGGAAGAAGAGCGTATCCGGATCCTGTTTACGCGCGGCGATCATCAGCAGATCGCTGGCGTTGGCGCTAAAGCTCACGTCCGCCTCGGCGGTTTCACGGACGATCAGCTGGTCATTCTCAACGGAGGTAAACCAACGCAGCCCGATGTCACGCACTTCAATGCTCAACCAGCGGCCTTCCAGGAATTCCAGCTCGCCATCCTGCAGCGCCTGGCGGAACTGCCAACTCAGGACCTGCTCCAGCACCTGACGTTTGAGCGCGAACGGCGCCAGCTTGACCGGCACGCTCAGCATTGATGGGCCAAATTGTACGAGACGTGAACGCAGTTTATCCAGCACGAGCTTTACTCCCTGATATCTATAGTCCTGCTATTTTGCCATATCCGACGCACAACATAGCGGCGTAAATCAACAAACCGTCGTCCGGACAACCTCATTATTGGTGCCATCAATACGCCATTAGCTGCCTTAAATCAAAAATTGTCGCGTATGGGTTAATTAAAATCCCAGCTCGTTAACATTTTTGCGATCGATAACATCAGGATAAATTATGGAGCTGCTCTGCCCTGCCGGAAACCTTCCGGCGCTTAAGGCGGCCATCGAAAATGGGGCCGATGCGGTCTATATCGGGCTAAAAGATGACACCAATGCCCGCCATTTTGCTGGCCTTAACTTTACGGAGAAAAAGCTTCAGGAAGCCGTTAACTTCGTTCACCAGCACCGCCGCAAGCTGCATATCGCCATCAATACCTTTGCTCATCCTGACGGGTACGCCCGCTGGCAGCGCGCGGTGGATATGGCGGCACAACTGGGTGCCGATGCGCTGATTCTGGCCGACCTCGCCATGCTTGAGTATGCGGCAGAACGCTATCCCCATATTGAGCGCCACGTCTCTGTTCAGGCATCTGCCACCAACGAAGAGGCCGTGCGTTTTTATCACCGAAACTTTGACGTGGCCCGCGTGGTGCTGCCGCGCGTGCTCTCTATTCATCAGGTTAAGCAACTCGCACGCGTCACGCCAGTGCCGCTGGAAGTTTTTGCCTTTGGCAGCCTGTGCATTATGGCCGAAGGCCGTTGCTATCTTTCCTCGTATCTGACCGGCGAGTCGCCAAATACTGTCGGGGCCTGCTCCCCTGCCCGCTTTGTCCGCTGGCAGCAAACGCCGCAGGGGCTGGAATCCCGCCTGAATGAGGTGCTGATCGACCGCTATCAGGACGGTGAAAACGCCGGTTATCCCACCCTGTGTAAAGGCCGCTATCTGGTCGACGGCGAGCGCTATCACGCGCTGGAGGAGCCGACCAGCCTCAACACGCTGGAGCTGCTGCCGGAACTGCTGGCGGCCAATATTGCCTCGGTGAAAATCGAAGGTCGCCAGCGTAGCCCGGCCTACGTGAGCCAGGTGGCGAAAGTGTGGCGTCAGGCCATCGACCGCTGCATGGCGGACCCGCAGAACTACGCTCCGCAGCAGGCCTGGATGGAGACGCTCGGATCGATGTCCGAAGGCACGCAAACCACGCTGGGCGCGTATCACCGTAAATGGCAGTGAGAAAATCATGAAATATTCATTAGGGCCGGTGCTCTACTACTGGCCAAAAGAGACGCTGGAAGATTTTTACCAACAGGCCGCCACCAGCAGCGCCGATGTGATTTACCTCGGCGAGGCGGTGTGCAGCAAGCGCCGCGCCACCAAAGTGGGCGACTGGCTGGAGATGGCGAAAAGCCTGGCCGGCAGCGGCAAGCAGGTGGTGCTCTCCACGCTCGCGCTGGTGCAGGCCTCTTCCGAACTGGGCGAGCTGAAACGCTACGTAGAGAACGGCGAGTTCCTGCTGGAAGCGAGCGATCTCGGCGTGGTGAACATGTGCGCCGAACGCAAGCTGCCGTTTGTCGCGGGCCATGCCCTGAACTGCTACAACGCCGTGACCCTTCGCCTGCTGCTCAAACAGGGCATGACGCGCTGGTGCATGCCGGTTGAACTCTCCCGCGACTGGCTGGCAAACCTGCTCACGCAGTGCGAAGAGCTGGACATTCGCAACAAGTTTGAAGTGGAAGTGCTGAGCTACGGGCATCTGCCGCTGGCCTATTCCGCCCGCTGCTTTACCGCACGCTCGGAAGACCGTCCGAAAGACGAGTGCGAAACCTGCTGCATTAAGTACCCAAACGGGCGCAGCATGCTGTCGCAGGAGAACCAGCAGGTGTTTGTTCTCAACGGTATTCAGACCATGAGCGGCTATGTCTATAACCTCGGCAACGAGCTGGCGTCGATGGACGGGCTGGTAGATATGGTGCGTCTGTCGCCGCTCGATACCGGCGTGTTCGCGATGCTGGACGCCTTCCGCGCTAACGAAAACGGTGCCGCTCCGCTGCCGCTGACGGCGAACAGCGACTGTAACGGCTACTGGAAGCGTCTGGCCGGGCTGGAACTTCAGGCCTAAAAAAAGGCTCACTTTGTTAACAACGGTTATCATTTTTTAATGCAGTATTAAAGATTCACCGTCGACAAAGTGAGCTGTTATGACTGACAAAACCCTTCCGTTTTCGGTGCTGGATCTGGCGCCGATCCCACAAGGCTCCTCGGCGAGAGAAGCCTTTTCGCACTCTCTGGATCTGGCTCAGCTGGCCGAAAAGCGTGGCTATCACCGCTACTGGCTGGCCGAACACCACAACATGGTGGGCATTGCCAGCGCCGCCACCTCGGTACTGATTGGTTATCTGGCGGCAAATACCACCACGCTGCACCTGGGCTCCGGCGGCGTGATGCTGCCGAACCACGCCCCGCTGGTGATCGCCGAGCAGTTCGGCACGCTGAATACCCTCTATCCGGGCCGTATCGATTTAGGGCTTGGCCGTGCGCCGGGCAGCGATCAGCCGACCATGCGCGCCCTGCGTCGCCATATGAGCGGCGATATTGATAACTTCCCGCGCGACGTGGCCGAACTGGTGGACTGGTTCGACGCACGTGACCCGAACCCGCACGTGCGCCCGGTACCTGGTTACGGCGAGAAGATCCCGGTATGGCTGTTGGGCTCAAGCCTCTACAGCGCGCAGCTCGCCGCACAGCTGGGGCTGCCGTTTGCGTTTGCCTCCCATTTCGCGCCGGATATGTTGCATCAGGCGCTGCATCTTTACCGTACGCACTTCAAACCGTCCGAGCGTCTGGAGAAACCGTACGCGATGGTGTGTATCAACATCATTGCTGCCGACAGCAATCGCGACGCGGAATTCCTGTTCACCTCCATGCAGCAGGCGTTTGTAAAGCTGCGTCGCGGGGAGACGGGCCAGCTTCCGCCGCCAGTGGAGAATATGCATCAGCTGTGGTCAGCTTCAGAGCAGTATGGCGTTCAACAGGCGCTGAGCATGTCGCTAGTTGGCGATAAAGCGAAAGTGCGTCACGGGCTGGAGGCGGTGCTGCGTGAAACGCAGGCGGATGAAATTATGGTTAACGGCCAGATTTTCGATCACCAGGCGCGTTTGCACTCGTTTGATTTGGCCATGCAGGTGAAGGAGGAGTTGGTGGGGTAGCCTTTTTGCCAGGTGGCGCTTCGCTTACCAGGCCTACGGGGACGCGTAGGCCGGATAAGGCGTAGCCGCCATCCGGCACAAAATGTTTACTGGTACACCGGCAACAGATTAAAACTCGACAGCACGTGTACCAGGGCATTGCCCGCGCCGAACACCAGGATCAGCGCAATCATCGGCTTACCGCCCCAGACGCGGAATTTCGGGCTACCGAAGCGTTTACGTGATTTACGCGCCAGCAGCGCGGGCACTATTGCCGCCCAGATGGTTGCCGCCAGTCCGGCATAGCCGATGGCGTACAGGAAGCCGTTCGGCCACAGCAGGCCGCCCACAATCGGCGGCAGGAAGGTCAGCAGCGCGGTTTTAAAACGCCCCATCGCAGAATCATCAAAGCCGAACAGATCCGCCAGGTAGTCAAACAGGCCCAGCGTCACGCCGAGGAAAGAGCTCGCCACCGCAAAGTTAGAGAAGATAACCAGCAGCAGATCCAGGCTGCGGCTGTTCAGCACGCCGCTCAGCGCCTGCACCAGCACGTCAATGTTACCGCCCTTCTGCGCAATACCGATAAATTCCGGGCGCGGGATGTTGCCCATCGTTCCGAGCAGCCAGATGACATACAGCGCCAGCGCCAGCAGCGTGCCGTAGACCAGACACTTCACAATGGTGCGCGGATCTTTGCCGTAGTACTTCATCAGGCTCGGCACGTTACCGTGGTAGCCGAACGACGCCAGACAGAACGGCAGCGTCATCAGCAGGTACGGCGTATAGGAGGTATTCACTTCGGCAACGTTAAACAGCGTGGCGGGCGTCACGTGCCCCAGCAGGCTGCCGAAGGTCAGGAAGAAGGTGATGACCTTCGCGCCCAGTACGATTGCCGTCATCCGGCTTACCGCTTTGGTACTCATCCAGACGATAAACGCCACGCCCAGCGCAAAGCACAGCCCGGCCAGACGCGCCGGAACGTTCAGCGACATCTCAGAGAAGGTGTGATGCAGAATCGAACCGCTCGCCGAAATATATGCGTAGGTCAGGATATAGAGCACAAACGCGATGGACAGACCGTTCACCAGGTTCCAGCCTTTGCCCAGCAGGTCTTTGGTAATGGTGTCAAAGCTCGCGCCAATGCGGTAGTTCAGGTTGGCTTCGAGGATCATCAGCCCGGAATGAAGCATACAGAACCAGGTAAAGACCAGCGCGGCCAGCGACCAGAAGAACCACGCACCGGACATGACCACGGGCAGGGAGAACATCCCGGCACCTATAATGGTTCCGCCGATGATCACCACGCCGCCAAGCAGCGAAGGTGACGTTTGGGTGGTGGTTAGTGTCGCCATACAGCCTTTTCTCCAGTCAATCATGCGGTTCTGCATTTTAATGTGACGCACTGTACCAGTACAAGAGTACAAAGGGAATAAAAAAAGCCCCGATAGCATGTATCGGGGCTGTATATTTTACTTTACGTCAGAAGCGTAAGGCTTACGCGTCACCGAAACGACGACGGCTGGTGCCTTCTTCACGACGTGGACCACGGCTTTCGCGGCGCTCGCCGGAGAAACGACGACCTTCACCACCGCGACCTTCGCTGCGACCGCCTTCACGACGCTCGCCGCCGAAACCGCGACCACCACCACGGCGTTCGCCGCCACGGTCAGGACGTGGCTGTGCATCGCCCAGCAGCTGCATGTTCATCGGCTTGTTCAGGATGCGGGTACGCGTAAAGTGCTGCAGTACTTCACCCGGCATGCCTTTTGGCAGCTCGATGGTTGAGTGGGATGCGAACAGCTTGATGTTACCGATGTAACGGCTGCTGATGTCGCCTTCGTTAGCGATCGCGCCAACGATGTGACGAACCTCAACGCCATCATCACGGCCCACTTCAATGCGGTACAGTTCCATGTCGCCTGCGTCGCGACGTTCACGACGTGGACGGTCTTCACCACCACGCTCTGGACGGTCACCACGTGGGCCACGATCGTTACGGTCGCCACGACGTTCGAAGCGATCGTCACGGTCACGGAATTCACGCTTAGGACGCATCGGCGCATCTGGTGGCACGATCAGGCTACGTTCGCCCTGAGCCATTTTCAGCAGTGCTGCAGCCAGGGTTTCCATATCCAGCTCTTCGCCTTCAGCAACAGGCTGAATCTGCGACAGCAGCGCACGGTACTGATCCAGATCGCTGCTTTCCAGCTGCTGCTGTACTTTGGCGGCGAATTTTTCCAGACGGCGTTTGCCCAGCAGCTCTGCGTTTGGCAGGTCCGCTTCTGGAATGGTCAGCTTCATGGTGCGTTCGATGTTACGCAGCAGACGACGCTCGCGGTTCTCAACGAACAGCAGCGCACGGCCAGCACGACCCGCACGACCGGTACGGCCGATACGGTGAACGTAAGACTCGGAATCCATCGGGATGTCGTAGTTAACAACCAGGCTGATACGCTCAACGTCCAGACCACGTGCTGCCACGTCGGTTGCAATCAGGATATCCAGACGACCGTCTTTCAGACGCTCCAGAGTCTGCTCACGCAGGGCCTGGTTCATGTCACCGTTCAGCGCTGCGCTGTTATAGCCGCTACGCTCCAGGGCTTCAGCCACTTCCAGGGTCGCGTTTTTGGTACGAACGAAGATAATCGCCGCATCAAAATCTTCCGCTTCCAGGAAACGTACCAGCGCTTCGTTTTTACGCATACCGTACACAGACCAGTAGCTCTGGCTGATGTCCGGGCGAGTGGTTACGCTGGACTGAATACGCACTTCCTGCGGCTCTTTCATGAAGCGGCGGGTAATGCGACGGATAGCTTCCGGCATGGTTGCAGAGAACAGCGCGGTCTGATGACCGTCCGGGATCTGCGCCATAATGGTTTCAACGTCTTCGATGAAGCCCATACGCAGCATTTCATCTGCTTCATCCAGTACCAGACCGCTCAGTTTAGAGAGGTCCAGGGTACCGCGCTTCAGGTGATCCAGCAGACGGCCCGGCGTACCGACAACAATCTGTGGGCCCTGGCGCAGGGCGCGTAACTGCACGTCATAACGCTGGCCGCCGTACAGGGCAACCACGTTTACGCCGCGCATATGTTTAGAGAATTCCGTCATGGCTTCTGCAACCTGAACAGCCAGTTCACGGGTTGGAGCCAGAACGAGGATCTGCGGTGCACGCAGGTCCGGATCAATGTTGTTCAGCAGCGGCAGCGAGAACGCTGCAGTTTTACCGCTACCAGTCTGGGCCATGCCCAGCACGTCACGACCAGAAAGCAGGTGTGGGATACACTCAGCCTGGATCGGAGATGGTTTTTCGTAACCCAGATCGTTAAGGGCTTCAAGGATAGGAGCCTTCAGGCCCAGATCTGCAAAAGTGGTTTCGAATTCAGCCATGTAGTACGAGTGCCTCAATGTCAATGGCGGCCAGTCTACTTAGCTCATCGTGAAAATGATTAGCAATTTTCATTGAAAAGTGTGAACCGGCTCAAAGTAGGTGTATTGACGAACAACAACGCCCTCACCAGTTAAGGTGATGGCAATCAAAAGATTACGGGCTGATGTTTATGTCGTCAGCTATTGCTGGTCCGATTCTGCCAGGTCGTCTTGCTCCTGGCCCAAGAGCGATAATTCCAACAATGCATAACGGTGCTCAACGAAGTTGTGTACGTTGTTAGCAACCGCTAATTTGAACAGTGCCGTAGCGCTGTCCTTATCCCCCAGACTTAGGTAGTACTTACCTAAATAGAAGTTGGTTTCACTGAGATGCTCAGCGAGCGAGGTGTTATCCGTTGCGTCCGCCTTGAGGCGTTCCATCAGCGTTGCTTCGCTAATGTTGCCCAGGTAGAACTCGACAATGTTCCATCCCCACTGTTCCTTGTCCGATTTATCGAAGCGCTGTTTCAGTGCCTCTTTTGCCTGCTTCTCATCGAGCTTCCGCTCAACGATGTAAAGCCACAGGCTACGGAAAGGATCATTAGGATCGTCTTGATAAAACGCCAGCAGATCATCTTGCGCTAACTTGTCACGACCGCCGTAATACAATGCGATACCGCGATTCAAGTGCGCGTAGTTGTAAGTTGGATCAAGCTCAAGTACAGAATCAAACGCTTCATAGGCAGCATCAAAATTGCCTGCCTGCGTTAAATAAATGCCTAAGTAATTGAATACTTCAGGCATATCAGGTCGGATAGCCAGCGCTTGTGAAAAATCATTTCGCGCCAATGCCCTCAGACCGAGACTATCATACAACACTCCGCGCTCATATAAAAGCTGTGCGCGTTCGTCATCGGTTAAAGCCCGACTGGCAAGTATTTGTTCCATGCGTGCCAGGATCACTTCCTGCTGCAAAGTCGGTTGCAATGGCACTGCGAGGACTTCGCTCTTACGCCAGGCAGAGTTGCTGCATCCTGCCAGCGTTAAAGCTGTCGCAACGAAACACCAGCGCAAAAAAGGCTTCATTTCCCACTCCCGAAGACAACTATTGGATGAACGTCCTGTCCCCCGGCGGCTTAACAAGGCGTCCTGCCTGATAATAGGCCCTCCGCAAAGCGGAGGGCAAATGGCAACTTACTCGCCTTGCTGTTCTGCGGCCTGTGCTTCTGGCGCAGCAGCTGGCTGAGACTGCTCGGTTGCTTCTTTAATGCTCAGACGGATACGGCCCTGGCGATCAACTTCCAGAACTTTAACCGGTACTTCCTGACCCATCTGCAGGTAATCGGTCACTTTCTCAACGCGCTTGTCAGCGATCTGAGAGATGTGAACCAGACCTTCTTTACCGCCACCGATGGCAACGAACGCGCCAAAGTCAACGATACGGGTCACTTTACCTGCATAGACGCGGCCCACTTCGATTTCTGCAGTGATTTCTTCGATGCGACGGATCGCGAATTTCGCTTTCTCGCCGTCGGTTGCTGCGATCTTCACAGTACCGTCATCTTCGATTTCGATGGTGGTGCCAGTCTCTTCGGTCAGCGCACGGATTACGGAACCGCCCTTACCGATAACATCTTTGATCTTGTCTGGATTGATCTTGATGGTGTGAATACGCGGTGCGAATTCAGAGATATCACCGCGTGGCGCGTTGATAGCCTGTTCCATCACGCCCAGGATGTGCAGACGCGCACCTTTAGCCTGGTTCAGAGCAACCTGCATGATCTCTTTGGTGATACCTTCAATTTTGATATCCATCTGCAGCGCAGAGATACCGTCGCGGGAACCCGCCACTTTGAAGTCCATATCGCCCAGGTGGTCTTCGTCGCCCAGAATGTCAGACAGAACAACATAGTTGTCGCCTTCTTTCACCAGGCCCATTGCGATACCCGCAACGGCGGCTTTGATTGGCACGCCTGCATCCATCAGCGCCAGAGAGGCACCACACACGGAAGCCATAGAAGAAGAACCGTTGGATTCGGTGATTTCAGACACCACACGTACGGTGTACGGGAATTTGTCTGCTTCTGGCATGACTGCCAGCACGCCGCGCTTCGCCAGACGACCGTGACCAATTTCACGACGCTTCGGCGAGCCAACCATACCGGTTTCGCCTACGGAGTACGGAGGGAAGTTGTAGTGGAACAGGAAGCTGTCAGTGCGCTCGCCCATCAGTTCGTCGATGATCTGTGCGTCACGTGCCGTACCCAGGGTCGCGGTAACCAGCGCCTGCGTTTCGCCACGGGTGAACAGCGCGGAACCGTGAGTACGTGGCAGCACGCCAGTACGCACATCCAGACCACGGATCATGTCTTTTTCACGGCCATCGATACGCGGCTCGCCTGCCAGAACGCGGCTACGAACAACGTTTTTCTCGATAGCGTGCAGAATTTCGCTCAGCTCGTTAGCATCCAGCGTTTCGTCTTCAGCAACCAGCGTTGCGATAGTTTCAGACTTGATCACGTCAACCTGAGCGTAACGCTCCTGTTTGTCAGTAATGCGGTACGCATCGCTCAGACGAGATTCTGCCAGAGCTGCAACGCGTGCATTCAGCGCGTCGTTAGCTGCTTCTGGCTGCCAGTCCCAACGTGGTTTACCGGCTTCTTTCACCAGATCGTTGATGTTCTGGATAACAACCTGCTGCTGGTCATGGCCGAAGACCACAGCGCCCAGCATCTGGTCTTCGCTCAGCAGTTCTGCTTCGGATTCAACCATCAGCACAGCGGCTTCAGTACCCGCAACCACCAGGTCCAGCTTACTTTCTTTCAGCTCTTCCTGAGTTGGGTTCAGTACGTACTGGTCGTTGATGTAACCGACGCGCGCGGCACCGATTGGGCCATTGAATGGAATACCAGACAGTGACAGGGCAGCGGACGCACCGATCATCGCCACGATGTCCGGGTTAACCTGTGGGTTAACGGAAACAACGGTCGCGATAACCTGTACTTCGTTAACGAAGCCTTCCGGGAACAGCGGACGAACCGGGCGGTCAATCAGACGCGCGATCAGGGTTTCGCCTTCGCTTGGACGGCCTTCACGACGGAAGAAGCCACCCGGGATTTTACCGGCAGCGTAGGTACGCTCCTGGTAGTTAACGGTCAGCGGGAAGAAGTCCTGACCTGGTTTAGCTTTTTTCTGGCCCACAACGGTAACGAATACCGCGGTGTCATCCATGCTTACCATAACGGCAGCAGTAGCCTGACGTGCCATCATGCCGGTTTCCAGCGTGACGGTATGTTGACCATACTGGAATTTACGAACGATCGGATTCAGCAAAGTTCTGTCCTTTCTTAAATGTTTGACAGCACACCACCGGTGTGCTGTCGATTTGACCCGACCTTCTTCGCATCCTCGCGACTAATGACAACCAACACCCCCCTGGGTGAAGCCTCTCATTAGCCGCGCGAACCTCTGCAATGAAGATCATTTATAGCAACAATACAATAGTTTCCAGTGAATTGCTGCCGTCTGCTTGAAAAAAGGGGCCATCAGGCCCCCTTTTCTGAAACTCGCAAGAATTAGCGACGCAGACCCAGACGCTCGATCAGCGCGGTGTAGCGTGCAACATCTTTACGTTTCAGGTAGTCGAGCAGTTTACGACGCTGAGAAACCATACGCAGCAGACCACGACGGCTGTGGTGATCTTTTTTGTGCTCTGCAAAGTGACCCTGCAGGTGGTTAATCTGTGCAGTCAGCAGTGCAACCTGAACTTCGGTAGAACCGCTGTCGTTAGTACCACGACCAAACTCAGAAACGATTTTAGCTTTAGCTTCAACGCTTAGAGACATTTTCAAACTCCAAAGTATAAAGAATGTAAGGATGCCGATCTCTAATTCAGCAATCCCATGTACGCCCCGCAGATTGTTAAACAATTTACCAGGCGTTAAGCGGCGATATTCTACTCGTCTCCCCTGCTTATCGCAAGGTGAGCCGTTATCACCGTCATGCCTCGGCCGGATATTCGACGACCAGACGACGCGGCGCAACGCGCCCTTCGCCATCCATTTCGCCCATCCCGATGAATTTCCCTTCGTCACCTTCGGTCACGCGTACCAGGCCTTCCAGCGGCGCTTCCGCCGTACGAACCGGGTTGCCGTTCTTAAAGTAAACGGACGATGTTAAAGGAAGATTAACAACCGGGAAGTCCGCAGCCGGACTGTCCATCGGCATCAGCAACGGATCCAGCAAATCTGCCGGCGCGATCCCCTGCGCTTCCGCCTGTTCAACCAGCTCGCGCAAATGTTCCAGGGTTACCATCCGCTCCACCGGGTACTTGCTCACCGCCAGACGACGCAGATAAATCACATGCGCGCCGCAGCCCAGCTTTTCACCGAGGTCATCGATGATGGTGCGAATATAGGTTCCTTTCGAACAGTGCACTTCCAGCTCCAGCTCATCGCCTTCGTGGCGAATAAAGAGCAGCTCATACACGGTAATCGGACGGGCTTCACGCGGGACCTCAATGCCCTGGCGCGCATATTCGTAGAGTTTTTTCCCCTGATACTTCAGCGCCGAATACATCGACGGTACCTGCATCGTATCCCCACGGAAGCTCTCCAGCGCCGCATCAAGCTGCTCCGCGCTGAACGTCACCGGACGCTCCTCCACGACCTGACCATCCGCGTCGGAGGTATCCGTGCGCTGGCCCAGCTTAGCGATAACGCGATAACGCTTATCGGAGTCGAGCAGGTACTGGGAAAACTTTGTCGCCTCTCCCAGACAGACCGGCAGCATGCCGGTTGCCAGCGGGTCGAGCGCGCCGGTGTGGCCCGCACGGTTGGCGTTAAAAATACGCTTCACTTTCTGCAGCACGTCGTTGCTGGAAGCGCCCTGGGGTTTATCCAGCAGCAGCACACCATGCACGTCGCGACCACGACGACGAGGACGACTCATCAGTCCTCCTTGCTGTCGTCCGCCGGGTTAACACGACGCTCATCGTCATGTTTAACCACGCTGGTCACCAGGTTGGACATACGCATACCTTCGACCAGCGAGTTGTCGTAGAAGAAGGTCAGTTCAGGCACGATACGCAGGCGCATCGCCTTACCGAGCAGAGAGCGGATGAAACCAGACGCTTCCTGCAGCGCTTTGATGCCGTTTTTCACTGCGGCTTCGTCCTGATCGTTCAGGAAGGTGACGAACACTTTGGCATAGGCCAGGTCACGGGACATTTCCACACCGGAAACGGTGGTCATCATGCCGACGCGTGGGTCTTTAATTTCACGTTGCAGAATGAGTGCGATCTCTTTCTGCATTTCCTGCGCTACGCGCTGAGGGCGACCAAATTCTTTCGCCATAATAAATTCTCCAGACAAAAAAGGGGCTAAAGCCCCTTTTTGAAATTATTGCCGGGTGGCGCGAGGCGATCCCGGCTTACAATCGGTAATTAAGCGATGGTACGCTGAATTTCGATGATCTCGAACACTTCGATCATATCGCCAACGCGAACGTCGTTGTAGTTCTTCACGCCGATACCACATTCCATGCCGTTACGGACTTCGTTAACGTCATCTTTGAAGCGGCGCAGGGATTCCAGCTCGCCTTCGTAGATAACCACGTTGTCACGCAGTACGCGGATTGGGTTGTGACGCTTGATGTTACCTTCGGTAACCATACAGCCCGCGATCGCACCGAATTTCGGTGATTTGAACACGTCACGTACTTCAGCCAGACCGATGATCTGCTGTTTCAGCTCAGGAGACAGCATGCCGCTCATCGCTGCTTTCACTTCGTCGATCAGGTTATAGATGACGGAGTAGTAACGCAGATCCAGACTTTCGGATTCAATCACTTTACGCGCAGACGCATCCGCACGAACGTTGAAGCCAACCAGGATAGCGTTGGACGCAGCAGCCAGGGTTGCGTCGGTTTCGGTGATACCACCTACGCCAGAACCGATGATCTTCACTTTCACTTCGTCGGTAGACAGTTTCAGCAAGGAGTCGGAGATCGCTTCCACAGAGCCCTGAACGTCGGCTTTCAACACGATGTTCACTTCGTGAACTTCGCCCTCGGTCATGTTGGCAAACATGTTCTCGAGTTTAGATTTCTGCTGACGAGCCAGTTTAACTTCACGGAATTTGCCCTGACGATACAGTGCCACTTCACGCGCTTTCTTCTCGTCACGCACAACGGTCACTTCGTCACCAGCAGCCGGAACACCGGACAGACCCAGGATTTCCACTGGAATGGACGGACCCGCTTCCAGCACTTCCTGACCCAGTTCGTTACGCATCGCTCGAACGCGACCGTATTCGAAACCGCACAGAACGATATCGCCTTTATGCAGCGTACCTTCACGAACCAGAACGGTAGCAACCGGGCCACGTCCTTTATCCAGGAAGGATTCGATAACCGCACCGCTCGCCATACCGTTACGGATGGCTTTCAGCTCCAGAACTTCGGCCTGCAGCAGGATCGCGTCCAGCAGTTCGTCGATACCGGTACCCGCTTTCGCAGACACGTGTACGAACTGGCTTTCGCCGCCCCACTCTTCCGGCAGGATACCGTACTGGGAGAGTTCGTTTTTAACACGATCGGGATCCGCTTCTGGCTTATCGATCTTGTTCACGGCAACCACAACCGGCACACCGGCTGCTTTCGCGTGCTGGATAGCTTCGATGGTCTGCGGCATGACGCCGTCGTCCGCCGCAACAACCAGAACAACGATATCCGTCGCCTGAGCACCACGAGCACGCATAGAGGTAAACGCGGCGTGGCCCGGGGTATCCAGGAAGGTGATCATACCGTTGTCAGTTTCTACGTGGTATGCACCGATGTGCTGGGTAATCCCACCCGCTTCGCCAGAGGCAACCTTGGTAGAGCGAATGTAGTCAAGCAGAGAGGTCTTACCGTGGTCAACGTGACCCATGATGGTCACTACCGGTGCGCGCGGTTCTGCCGCAGCACCTGTGTCACGGTCGCTCATTACTGCTTCTTCCAGCTCGTTTTCACGACGCAGGATAACTTTGTGGCCCATCTCTTCCGCAACCAGCTGTGCAGTTTCCTGATCGATCACCTGGTTGATGGTTGCCATCGCGCCCAGCTTCATCATCGCTTTGATGACCTGAGAGCCTTTAACCGCCATCTTGTTCGCCAGTTCGCCAACGGTAATGGTTTCGCCGATCACAACGTCACGGTTAACGGCCTGAGCCGGCTTCTGGAAGCCCTGCTGCAGAGCGGAACCTTTACGCTTGCCGCCTTTACCACCGCGAACCGCCGCGCGTGCTTCTTCACGGTCAGCTTTGGATTCAGCGTGCTTGTTACCTTTTTTCGCCGGACGCGCTGCTTTTGCATTACGACCACGGCCACGGCCGCCTTCTACTTCACGGTCGTTATCATCTTCAGCCTGACGTGCGTGCTGAGAAGTGGTCACGTGATAGTCGCTGGTGTCTTCAGACTGCTCAGCGGTATCAACACCGTTCTTCTCATTTTCTTCAGCCATACGACGCGCTTCTTCGGCGACGCGGCGAGCTTCTTCTTCCAGCTTACGGCGGGCTTCTTCTTCCGCTTTACGCTTCAGCTCGGCAGCTTCATTTTCACGGCGGGCTTTTTCAGCCTGGGCGGTTTTGGTCATTTCGTCTGTCTGTTGATTGCTCACTTTGTCTTTTTCCGCAGCGTCACGCTTCACTTTATCACTTGCGTCGCGTTTCGCTTTTTCTGCGGCCTCACGTTCAGCTTTTAATTCTGCTTCACGTTTGGCGGCTGCTTCCGCCTCACGCTGAGCTTGTTCTTCCGCTTCACGCTGTGCCTGCTCTTCCGCGGCAAGGCGTTCTGCCTCTTGCGGATCACGTTTTACAAAGGTGCGCGTCTTGCGGACTTCAATTTGTACCGATTTGCTTTTGCCACCGGTACCAGGGATGTTTAACGTGCTACGCGTTTTGCGCTGCAGCGTTAACTTGTCAGGCGTAGAGCCGTGTTCACGGTTCAGGTGCGTTAACAAGGTTTGTTTTTCTTGCGCGGTCACCGAGTCATCAGCGGACTTCGGGATCCCTGCATCAGCAAATTGCTGTACCAGGCGGTCCACGGAGGTCTGAATCTCAGCAGCCAGCGATTTTACAGTTACATCAGTCATGCTGTTCCTTCCTGCTACAGTTTATTACGCTTCGTCGCCGAACCAGCAAATATTACGTGCGGCCATGATGAGCTCGCCGGCTTTCTCGTCGGTTAAACCTTCGATATCAGCCAGGTCATCAACGCCTTGCTCAGCGAGATCTTCCAGCGTACAAACACCACGGGCAGCCAGCTTGAACGCAATCGCACGATCAAGACCTTCCAGATTCAGCAGGTCATCAGCCGGCTTCTTATCGCCAAGGCTTTCTTCCTGAGCCAGTGCCAGGGTGGTCAGTGCGTTTTTAGCGCGTTCACGCAGGGCTTCAACGGTTGGTTCATCCAGACCGTCAATTTCCAGCAGCTCTTTCATTGGCACATAGGCCAGTTCTTCCAGCGTAGAGAAACCTTCTTCAACCAGAACAGTGGCGAAGTCTTCGTCAATATCCAGGTATTTCGTGAAGGTATCGATCGCCGCATGGGCTTCAGCCTGATGCTTAGCCTGCAGGTCATCAACGGTCATGACGTTGAGTTCCCAGCCGCTCAGCTGTGACGCCAGGCGTACGTTCTGACCGTTACGGCCGATTGCCTGCGCCAGGTTGCCCGCTTCAACAGCGATATCCATGGTGTGTTTGTCTTCGTCAACAACGATAGACGCCACATCAGCCGGAGCCATTGCGTTGATCACGAACTGCGCCGGGTTGTCATCCCACAGAACGATATCAATACGTTCGCCGCCCAGCTCAGTAGAAACTGCCTGGACACGCGCACCGCGCATACCGACGCAAGCACCGACCGGGTCGATACGCTTGTCGTTGGTTTTCACCGCAATTTTCGCACGGGAGCCCGGATCGCGAGCCGCCGCTTTAATTTCGATAACTTCTTCACCGATTTCCGGTACTTCGATACGGAACAGTTCTACCAGCATTTCTGGTTTAGAACGGGTCACGAACAGCTGCGCACCGCGAGCTTCTGGACGCACAGCGTACAGAACACCACGAATACGGTCGCCCGGACGGAAGTTTTCACGCGGCAGCATATCTTCACGCAGGATCACGGCTTCAGCGTTACCCGGCAACCCTTCGGATTTGATCTCCAGGGAGATGTTGTCGCGGTTCACTTTCTTCACCACGCCAGTGATGATTTCGCCTTCCTGATCGCGGAACTGATCGACAACCAGCGCGCGCTCGGCTTCGCGCACTTTCTGCACGATAACCTGTTTAGCGGTCTGGGTAGTGATACGGTCGAAGGTCACAGACTCAATCTGATCTTCAACGTAGTCACCCACGTTCAGACTTTCGTCTTCAAAACGGGCGGCTTCCAGCGTGATCTCTTTAGTCGGCTGGGTCACTTCTTCAACGATTACCCAACGACGGAATGTATCGAAGTCACCGCTTTTACGATCGATTTCTACGCGAACATCGATCTCTTGTTCGTATTTTTTCTTGGTTGCTGTAGCCAGTGCACTTTCCAGCGCTTCAAAAATCTTCTCACGCGGCAGTGATTTCTCGTTGGAGACGGCTTCAACAACAGCCAAAATTTCTTTGTTCATCGCGGGCTTTTCACCTCAATCCAGACTGTTAAAAGTGGGGAACCAGGTTCGCCTTCTGGATATTACTCAGCGCGAACACTTCATCTTTGCCTTCGACTGTCACCGTGATCATTTCACCATCAACGGCTTTGATAATTCCCTGCCATTTACGGCGGTTCTGTACGGCCATACGCAGAACGAGAGCCACTTCTTCACCGGTAAAGCGCACATAGTGCTCGGCCGTGAACATCGGGCGATCGAGGCCAGGTGAGGAAACTTCCAGGTTGTACGCAACGGTAATTGGGTCTTCAACATCAAGAACCGCACTCACCTGGTGGCTGACATCAGCACAATCATCAACATTGATGCCATCTTCACTATCAATATAGATGCGCAGCGTCGATGTACGGCCGCGAACGAATTCGATGCCGACCAGTTCGTAGCCCAGTGCTTCGACCGGTGCAGTAATCATCTCTGTTAATTTTTGCTCTAATGTGGACAAGCCCACCCCCAAGACATAAAAAAAGGGCGTAAAGCCCAGTTATTCTGTAGTCAGATAACAAAAAACCCCGATAAATCGGGGCTTTAGATAACTGAACCCTATAGCCACAACTGTGGCCTGGAGCACTCTCCGAAAGAATTTTTTCAAATCCAGCTACGAAGGCTCTAAGTCTTCACAGTATATTTGAAAAAGAACTTTATGGGAAAGTGGTTGCGGGGGCCGGATTTGAACCGACGACCTTCGGGTTATGAGCCCGACGAGCTACCAGGCTGCTCCACCCCGCGCCTGAAACGTGGCAAATTCTACGCGTTTTAGACAGAATTTGCAAATAATGCTGGGATTTGGTACCGAAGACGGGACGTAAAATCGGCGTTTAGTATATTGATAGTTGACCCCACCTGTCAAGGCGACTTCCGCCAGATCGATCAGACCAAAATTTTTACAAAAAACGCACGAGTCTCTTCCGGTCTTCGCCAAAAGATGATTAAATGAATACTCACTTATTTTGCATAAAAATGCACAAGAGAGCGAAAGCGGTCTCTAATCAGTCAATCAAGCAGGGTTTTATTCTATGACGACGATTCTCAAGCATCTTCCGGTAGGACAACGTATTGGCATCGCTTTCTCAGGTGGCCTGGATACCAGCGCTGCACTGCTGTGGATGCGCCAGAAGGGAGCGGTTCCGTATGCCTATACTGCGAACCTGGGTCAGCCGGATGAGGACGACTATGATGCCATTCCTCGTCGCGCGAAAGAGTATGGTGCAGAGAACGCGCGCCTGATTGACTGCCGTAAGCAACTGGTCGCGGAAGGTATCGCGGCGATTCAGTGTGGTGCATTCCATAACACCACCGGCGGCCTGACCTATTTCAACACCACCCCGCTGGGCCGTGCGGTCACCGGTACCATGCTGGTTGCCGCCATGAAAGAAGACGGCGTCAACATCTGGGGTGATGGCAGCACCTATAAAGGAAACGATATTGAACGTTTCTATCGTTATGGCCTGCTGACCAACGCCGAATTGCAGATCTACAAACCGTGGCTGGATACCGACTTCATCGACGAGCTGGGTGGTCGTCATGAGATGTCCGAGTTTATGATCGCCTGCGGCTTTGACTATAAGATGTCCGTCGAGAAAGCCTACTCCACCGACTCCAACATGCTGGGTGCGACGCACGAAGCGAAAGACCTGGAATTCCTGAACTCCAGCGTGAAGATCGTTAACCCAATCATGGGCGTGAAGTTCTGGGATGAGAACGTGAAGATCCCGGCAGAAGAAGTGACCGTGCGTTTCGAACGTGGTCATCCGGTTGCGCTGAACGGCAAAACCTTCTCTGATGACGTTGAGCTGATGCTGGAAGCAAACCGTATTGGTGGTCGTCACGGCCTGGGCATGAGCGATCAGATTGAAAACCGTATCATCGAAGCGAAAAGCCGTGGCATCTATGAAGCCCCGGGAATGGCGCTGCTGCATATTGCTTACGAGCGTCTGCTGACTGGTATTCACAACGAAGACACCATTGAGCAGTATCACTCTCATGGCCGTCAGCTGGGCAAACTGCTGTATCAGGGCCGCTGGTTCGATCCGCAGGCGCTTATGCTGCGTGATGCGCTGCAGCGTTGGGTGGCGAGTGCAATTACCGGTGAAGTGACCCTGGAACTGCGTCGCGGTAACGACTACTCCATCCTGAACACCGTGTCTGATAACCTGACCTATAAAGCAGAGCGTCTGACCATGGAGAAAGGTGAGTCAGTGTTTTCACCGGACGATCGTATTGGCCAGCTGACCATGCGTAACCTGGACATCACCGATACCCGTGAGAAGCTGTTCAACTATGTTGAGAATGGCCTGCTCTCTGCGAATTCAGGTAACGGCCTGCCGCAGGTTGAAAACCTGGAACACAGCGATAAGAAGTAATCGATAATGAAACATGCAAAAGGCGCCCAATGGGCGCCTTTTTGTTCGGCTTTTGTAGGGCGGGTAAGCGCAGCGCCACCCGCCATTTTGCCCGGTGGCGCTGCGCTTACCGGGCCTACGAACGGCAAAAGCTACAGACGAAAAAAAAGACGTCTTTCGACGTCTTTCTTCTGGAATATTGGTACCGAGGATGGGACTCGAACCCACAAGCCCGTTAGGGCACTACCACCTCAAGGTAGCGTGTCTACCAATTCCACCACCTCGGTACGGAATACTTACTGCGGGATATCGCTGGTTGGCTTAGCCGGTGCAGCTGGCTGAGTTTGCTCAGTTTTTGCTGGCGCGCTCAGGTTTTCCCACTCGCTTCCTTTGCTGGTCTTGTTACTGTTGATATTGCCAAGCACCAGACTGATGATGAAGAACAGCGTCGCCAGAATCGCCGTCGTGCGGGTCATGAAGTTCGCAGAACCACTTGAACCGAACAGCGTACCGGAAGCGCCTGCTCCGAAGGAGGCTCCCATATCAGCGCCTTTACCTTGCTGCAGCATAATCAGCGCTACGAGAGCGATGGCTACAATAAGGAAAACAACTAAAAGAGCTTCGTACATAATCAACCTGTTCCTTGCGGATTTGCCGCATACCAATGCTTCGACCAATTAGCAGGATTTCTGTTTCCCACTGAAGCGGGTGTGAATACTAACCAAAGCGAATCACCTTCGCAAGGGCATTTTCGACGCATTGTATCAACTGCGGAAAAAAACAGCAAAAAGCCATTAATTGCTTAAAACAAAGGCGGCAAACGCCGCCTTTTTAAACATTTAGCGTGCAAGATTATGCAGCTTTAACAGCATCCGCAATACGGTGCGCAAATTCGGTTACCTGCGCTTCGTCTTCGCCTTCCACCATCACGCGGATCAGCGGTTCAGTACCAGACTTACGCAGCAGCACGCGACCACGGCTGCCCAGGGCAGCTTCAACGTCAGCCATCACCGCTTTCACGTTCTCATTTTCCAGCGGATCGCCTTTGCCGGCAGTGAAACGTACGTTTACGAGGATCTGTGGGAACATTTTCATGCCGCTGCACAGATCGTGCAGGCTCATATGGTTTCGCGCCATGGCGGCAACCACCTGCAACGCGGCCACAATACCGTCACCGGTGGTGGTTTTGTCGAGCAGGATCACGTGACCTGAATTCTCAGCGCCGATACGCCAGCCCTTCTCCTGCAATTTTTCCAACACATAGCGGTCACCCACTTTCGCGCGAACGAACGGAATACCGAGCTGTTTAAGCGCCAGTTCCAGGCCCATGTTACTCATCAGCGTCCCGACCGCACCGCCGCGCAGCTGGCCCTGACGCAGACCTTCACGCGCAATAATGTAGAGGATCTGGTCGCCGTCGACCTTGTTACCTTCGTGATCAACCATGATCACGCGGTCACCGTCGCCGTCCAGCGCAATGCCCAGATCGGCTTTTTCTGCCAGCACGCGCGCCTGCAGGGCACGAACGTCAGTTGCCCCCACCTGCTCGTTAATGTTCAGACCATCCGGCTCGCAGCCAATGGTGATTACTTTCGCACCCAGCTCGCGGAAGACATTCGGGGCGATGTGATAGGTCGCGCCATTTGCGCAGTCCACCACAATTTTGAGGTGGGCCAGGCTCAGCTCATTCGGGAAGGTGCCTTTACAGAATTCGATATAGCGACCCGCCGCATCAACGATACGGTTCGCTTTACCCAGCTCGGCGGAATCAACACAGGTGATCTCTTTTTCCATTTCAGCTTCAATGGCTTCTTCCACCTCATCCGGCAGCTTGGTGCCATCAATAGAGAAGAACTTAATGCCGTTGTCGTAGAACGGGTTGTGAGAGGCCGAGATAACAATCCCCGCTTCCGCACGGAAGGTGCGCGTCAGGTACGCGACTGCAGGCGTTGGCATTGGGCCTGTAAAAGAGGCGGACAGTCCAGCCGCCGCCAGCCCCGCTTCCAGCGCGGATTCCAGCATATAGCCGGAAATACGGGTGTCTTTACCGATGATAATTTTACGTGAGCCATGACGCGCCAGAACCTTGCCGGCAGCCCAGCCGAGCTTCAGGACAAAATCAGGGGTGATGGGAGCATCGCCTACGCGCCCGCGGATACCGTCGGTACCAAAATATTTACGATTACTCATAGCGTTTGTTTTCCTTCGCTGCCAGTGTGGCTTCCACCACACGCATGGCTTCTACTGTTTCTTTGACGTCATGGACACGAATGATGTGCGCCCCCTGCATCGCCGCAATCACCGCGCAGGCCAGGCTGCCGCTCAGGCGTTCGCTCGGGCCTACATTCAGCAACTGGCCAATCATCGACTTTCTCGACATCCCCACCAGCAGCGGCAGGCCAAAGTGATGAAATTCCGATAAGCGCGCAAGCAGCGCATAGTTGTGTGAGAGATTTTTACCGAAACCGAACCCCGGGTCGAGCAGCAATTTCTCTTTTGGGATACCGGCACGTTCACAACGTTCGATATGCTCAATAAAGAAGCGATTTACGTCGGCAAAGACATCGTCATACTTCGGCGCGTCCTGCATGGTTTTCGGTTGCCCCTGCATATGCATCAGGCAAACCGGCAGCCCGGTTTCCGCAGCCGCCTCAATCGCTCCCGGCTCGGTAAGTGAACGAATATCATTGATAATGTGAGCGCCCACTTTCGCCACTTCTCGGATGACTTCCGGTTTGGAGGTATCTACTGAGATCCACACTTCAAACCGCTGCGCGATTGCTTCAACGACCGGCACCACGCGCGCCAGCTCTTCTTCCACAGACACGTCCGCCGCACCGGGGCGCGTCGATTCGCCGCCAACATCAATGATGGTGGCACCTGCATTAATCATTAAATTCGCATGCTTAACCGCCTCGATAAGCGTGTTATGCGTGCCGCCGTCAGAGAAGGAGTCAGGGGTAACATTCAGGATCCCCATCACATGGGGATGTGAAAGATCGAGATGCGAGTCCTGAGCGAATAATTTCATGGCGAAATCCCTGATATTTAAATGGTTAAACAGAAATGAAAAACCCCGGAGCAAGCTCCAGGGTTTGAGGTACAAACAAACGCTTCAACAGCAGTGACTTACTTATCGCCCAACTGTTCTGACATGGTGTTGCCCGGGTTTGGCGTACGCGGTTCATCAACCGGACGCGGCGCACGCGGGGTGCCATTGTTGTCAGAGTTATTGGAAGCGCCTGGGTCTTCCCAGCCTGCTGGCGGACGCACTTCGCGGCGCGCCATCAGGTCGTCAATCTGCGGTGCATCGATGGTCTCATATTTCATGAGCGCATCTTTCATGGAATGCAGAATGTCCATGTTGTCATTCAGGATCTGACGCGCGCGACCGTAGTTACGTTCAATCAGCGCTTTCACTTCCTGGTCGATGATACGAGCCGTTTCATCGGACATATGTTTCGCTTTCGCGACAGAGCGGCCCAGGAACACCTCACCCTCTTCCTCTGCATACAGCAGCGGACCGAGTTTGTCGGAGAAGCCCCACTGAGTCACCATGTTACGCGCCAGGTTTGTCGCCACTTTAATGTCGTTCGACGCACCGGTAGAAACATGTTCCGGACCGTAGATAATCTCTTCCGCCAGACGACCGCCGTACAGGGTTGAGATCTGGCTTTCCAGCTTCTGACGGCTGGCGCTGATCGCGTCGCCTTCAGGCAGGAAGAAGGTCACACCCAGCGCACGACCGCGCGGAATAATCGTCACTTTATGCACCGGATCGTGTTCCGGCACCAGACGACCGATAATCGCGTGACCGGCTTCGTGGTAAGCCGTGGACTCTTTCTGCGCTTCCGTCATCACCATGGAGCGACGTTCCGCACCCATCATGATCTTGTCTTTCGCTTTCTCGAACTCCACCATCGACACGACGCGCTTGTTACCGCGAGCGGCAAACAGTGCAGCTTCGTTGACCAGGTTAGCGAGATCCGCACCGGAGAAGCCCGGAGTACCGCGCGCAATGATTGCCGCGTCGATATCTGGTGCCAGCGGTACGCGACGCATGTGAACTTTCAGAATTTGTTCACGACCGCGAACATCCGGCAGACCGACAACAACCTGACGGTCGAAACGGCCTGGACGCAGCAGCGCCGGGTCAAGTACGTCCGGACGGTTAGTTGCCGCGATAACGATGATACCTTCGTTACCTTCGAAGCCGTCCATCTCAACCAGCATCTGGTTCAGCGTCTGTTCACGTTCATCGTGACCACCGCCCAGGCCTGCGCCACGCTGGCGGCCTACGGCGTCGATTTCATCGATGAAGATAATGCACGGTGCTGCCTTCTTGGCCTGCTCGAACATGTCACGCACACGAGATGCACCAACACCCACGAACATTTCGACGAAGTCTGAACCTGAAATAGTAAAGAACGGCACCTTCGCTTCACCCGCGATGGCTTTCGCCAGCAGAGTTTTACCGGTACCCGGAGGGCCAACCATCAGCACGCCTTTCGGGATTTTACCGCCCAGTTTCTGGAAACGGCTCGGCTCGCGCAGGTATTCAACCAGTTCACCCACCTCTTCTTTTGCTTCGTCACACCCGGCGACGTCTGCAAACGTGGTTTTGATCTGATCTTCCGTCAACATACGCGCCTTGCTCTTACCGAACGACATGGCACCTTTGCCACCGCCGCCCTGCATCTGGCGCATAAAGAAGATCCAGACGCCGATAAGCAGCAGCATCGGGAACCAGGAAATGAAGATAGAAGCCAACAGGCTTGGTTCTTCTGGCGGCTCGCCTACCACTTTGACGTTTTTGGTCAGAAGGTTATCAAGCAGCTTAGGATCGTTCACCGGGATGTAAGTCGTGTAACGGTTACTATCTTTCTTGGTAACGTTGATCTCACGTCCGTTGATACGCGCTTCGCGAACCTGGTCCTGATTGACCTCCTGCAGGAAGGTAGAATAATCCACCTTGCGGCCATTCGACTCGCTGGGCCCAAAGCTCTGGAATACTGACATCAGCACAACGGCAATGACCAGCCAGAGTATTAGGTTTTTCGCCATGTCACTCAAGGGATTAACCTCATATTACAACTGTGTTAAAAACAGCGTCAGGATACTCTATATCCAGTTTCATTCAAACTTTCGTCTGAAATCTCCCGGTTATCATTTTCGCCCGGTCGCTACAATATACACTTCACGGGAACGGGCCCGGGAAGAGTCCGGCTTACGAACTTTGACCTTCGCAAACAGGGAGCGAATTTCCTTAAGATACTCCTCGAAACCTTCGCCCTGAAACACCTTCACAACAAAACTACCACCAGGCGCTAGTACATCACGACACATTTCTAACGCTAGCTCCACCAGATACATGGCGCGGGGGATATCCACCGCCGGTGTTCCGCACATATTTGGTGCCATATCTGACATGACAACCTGGACCTTACTGTCACCTACACGATCAAGTAACGCTTTCAGCACTAATTCATCACGAAAGTCGCCCTGAAGGAAGTCGACACCGACGATGGGATCCATTGGTAAAAGATCGCACGCGATGATTCGGCCCGTTCCGCCGATCTGCGTTACCGCATACTGGGACCATCCGCCAGGTGCCGCACCGAGGTCAACAACCGTCATCCCCGGCTTAAAAAGTTTGTCACTTTGCTGTATTTCATCAAGTTTAAACCAGGCACGGGACCGCAACCCCTTTTTCTGTGCCTGTTGAACATATTTATCGCTAAAGTGTTCCTGAAGCCAGCGGCTGGAGCTGGCAGAACGCTTTTTACCTGTCATTTAACATTTCCGTCCTGGTTCATCGTTACTTGCCTGTGACGTAAATTTCTACGCAGCTATTTGGCGATATTAGGGAGATGGCGGTAGAATGAACCGTTTTCAATCCCAACGTAAGCAAAAATATACGATGAATCTGAGTACTAAACAAAAACAGCACCTTAAAGGTCTGGCACATCCGCTCAAGCCTGTAGTGATGCTTGGCAACAATGGTTTGACCGAAGGGGTGCTTGCCGAGATTGAACAAGCGCTGGAACACCACGAGCTGATCAAGGTGAAAATCGCCTCTGAAGACAGAGACACTAAAAACCTGATCGTGGAAGCCATCGTGCGCGAAACCGGCGCCTGTAATGTACAGGTCATCGGTAAAACGCTGGTGCTCTACCGCCCATCTAAAGAGCGTAAAATCTCGCTGCCACGTTAAGGATATCCTGAATTAAACACATTTTCTGTGTGAAACGAGGGATTTCTGTCAGCAGGCGAGCAAAATGCCATGCTCCTTGAGTTGATAAAAGGCCGCTACGCGGCCTTTTTCTTTTCTTTACAATGTATCAACATCTTAGTAGAGAAGCGAATTACAGGTATTCAACCTTAATAATTTCGTATTCCACTTCACCACCAGGGGTGCGGATGGTGACAACATCGTCCTGCTCTTTGCCAATCAGGCCGCGAGCAATCGGTGAGTTCACCGAAATCAGGTTCTGTTTGAAGTCAGCTTCATCATCACCCACGATGCGATAGGTCTGCTCTTCGTCGTTGTCCAGGTTCAGCACGGTAACGGTTGAACCAAAAATCACACGGCCATTATTCGGCATTTTGGTGATATCGATAACCTGTGCATTGGACAGTTTTGCTTCGATATCTTTAATACGCCCTTCACAGAAGCCCTGCTGCTCACGCGCGGCGTGGTATTCAGCGTTCTCTTTCAGGTCGCCATGCTCACGCGCTTCCGCGATAGCGGCGATGATTTCAGGGCGACGTACGGATTTCAGAAAATCCAGCTCTTCGCGCAGTTTTTCGGCACCACGTAAGGTCATCGGAATAGCTTGCATTTGTTATACCTCTTAAACATTCCTGTTGGGAGCAGTGTTCCCTGCTCCAGCCCACCTGAACAGGCCAGAAGCAAAAAGAAAACCGACCCGGGAGCAACGCCCCAGGTCAGCAGCAATTTTTCAATTTGATACGCATTTTACCGCGAAGTTCACTATGGGTCATCGTTTACTTTGCAGTGCCATGCACCGTAGTATGACGGTTTGTTTTCGGGTTGTTAGCGCGAGATTATGCGATTTTCCAGTTTTATCATCGGATTGACTACCAGTATAACGTTCACCGCCCAGGCCGCGAATGTTGATGAGTACATTAATCAGCTTCCCGCAGGCGCGAACCTTGCCCTGATGGTGCAGAAGGTTGGCGCACAGGCTCCCGAGATTGACTATCACAGTCAACAGATGGCGCTGCCTGCCAGTACCCAAAAGGTGATCACCGCCCTCGCCGCTCTGCTCCAGCTCGGGCCTGACTTCCGTTTTACGACCACCCTTGAAACCAAAGGTAACGTCGAGGGTGGCGAACTGAAAGGCGATCTTATCGCCCGTTTTGGCGGCGATCCAACCTTTAAACGCCAGGATATCCGCAATATGGTTGCGGTGCTAAAAAAAACCGGCGTGCAAAAAATTGATGGCAATGTGCTGATCGACACGTCCATCTTTGCCAGCCACGACAAAGCCCCGGGCTGGCCGTGGAACGACATGACGCAGTGTTTTAGCGCCCCGCCCGCCGCTGCGATTGTTGACCGCAACTGCTTCTCGGTTTCGCTTTACAGTGCGCCGAAGCCGGATGATTTAGCGTTTATCCGCATCGCGTCCTACTACCCGGTCACCATGTTTAGCCAGGTTCGCACGCTGGCCAAGGGTTCCCCCGATGCCCAGTATTGCGAACTGGATGTGGTGCCAGGCGACCTTAACCGCTTCACGCTCACCGGCTGCCTGACGCAGCGCGCCGATCCGCTGCCGCTGGCCTTTGCGATACAGGATGGCGCAAGCTATGCAGGCGCCATTCTGAAAGATGAGCTGAAACAAGCGGGAATAACCTATTCCGGCACCCTGCTTCGTCAGACGCAGGTCAACCAGCCCGGCACGGTCATCGCCAGCAAACAGTCTGCGCCGCTGCACGATTTACTGCGAATTATGCTGAAAAAGTCGGACAACATGATTGCCGATACGGTGTTCCGCATGATTGGCCACGCCCGTTTCGGCGTGCCGGGAACCTGGCGCGCGGGCTCAGACGCGGTGCGTCAGATTCTGCGCCAGCAGGCGGGGATCGATCTGGGTAATACCATCGCCGTCGATGGCTCCGGCCTGTCGCGCCATAATTTGATCTCTCCGGCCACGATGATGCAGGTGCTTCAGTACATTGCACAGCATGACACTGAGCTAAACTTTATTTCAATGCTGCCGCTGGCCGGACATGACGGTTCACTGCAGTACCGCGCAGGGCTTCACGCTGCCGGCGTGGATGGCAAAGTCTCCGCGAAAACAGGCTCACTGCAGGGGGTTTACAACCTTGCAGGCTTCATCACTACCGCCAGCGGACAGCGCATGGCATTCGTGCAGTATCTTTCCGGCTATGCCGTCGAACCGACCGATCAGCGCAATCGTCGTATTCCGCTGGTTCGCTTCGAAAGCAGGCTTTATAAGGACATCTACCAGAATAACTAGCGATGAAACTACTTATAGTTGAAGACGATCTGTTATTGCAGGAAGGGCTGGCGCTGGGGCTGGCCAATGAAGGGTATGCTCTCGACTGTGCAGGCACCGCAGCAGAGGCGGATGCCCTGATCCAGAGCGGCGAATACAGCCTGGTGATCCTCGATTTGGGCTTGCCGGATAAAGACGGCGCCACGCTGCTCAGCCAGTGGCGACGTCGCGGCATCAACAATCCCGTCCTGATCCTGACGGCACGTGATGCCATTGAAGATCGTATCACCGGCCTCGATGCAGGCGCAGATGATTATCTGGTGAAGCCTTTCGCGCTCGCGGAGCTGCAGGCACGAGTGCGAGCGTTGATTCGCCGTTATCAGGGCCATAGTGATAACTTACTGACCGACGGCGACATTACGCTGAATTTGCAAACCCAGCAGGTGCTGCAACAGGATCAGGCCGTAGAGGTCACACCAAAAGAGTTCGCCTTGCTTACGCGTCTGATCATGCGCAGCGGGCAAACGGTACACAGAGAAACGCTCCAGCAGGATATCTACTCCTGGCAGGACGATCCCGGGTCAAATACCCTTGAGGTCCACATCCATAATCTGCGGCGTAAGCTCGGTAAAGACAGGATCAAAACCGTTCGCGGCGTCGGCTATCGTCTGGAGAGCCAGAAATGAACAGCATGCGTCGGCGTCTGATGGTACTGCTGGCGGTCATTCTCCTGTTTTTCCAGCTGATAAGCGTCATCTGGCTATGGCATGAAAGCCGTGAACAGATTGGTTTTCTGGTCAACGAAACGCTGTCAGCGAAAGCGCGCAATAATCACGTTGAGAAAGAGATACGCGAAGCGATTGCCTCGCTGCTGGTCCCTTCCCTGGTGATGGTTGGCTTTACCCTGCTCTTCTCTTTCTGGGCGGTCACCTGGATAACCCGGCCGCTGAATAAACTCCGCGCCAGCCTCGCTAATCGTTCAGCCGATAACTTAACCCCGCTTCCCATGTATTCCGACATGGAAGAAATTGGCGCGGTGACGACCTCCCTGAACCAGCTGCTGGCCCGGCTGGATAGCACCATTAAGCAGGAACGTCTCTTCACCGCAGACGCCGCTCACGAGCTGAGAACGCCTCTGGCCGGTATCCGGCTCCATCTGGAGCTGATGTCGCAGTCAGGTGCGCCACAGGCCGCCACGCTGATTAGCCGTATCGATCAGCTCATGCATACCGTCGAACAGCTGCTGATGCTGGCCCGGGCCGGACAGGCCATGGCGAGCGGACACTACGAAACCGTGAACTGGACGGAAAATATCATTGAACCTCTCGGCCTGGGGCATGAAGCCAAAGAGCATACGGTGATTTGGCCCGCTAAAAGCGCGCTCACGGTTCAGGGAGACGCCGTTCTCCTGCGCCTGATGCTGCGCAACCTGCTGGAGAATGCCGGGCGCTACAGCCCGGCAGGGACAACGATTACAGTGACATTAACCGAGGTCGACGGCGGGACGCAGATTAGCGTTATCGATCAGGGTCCTGGAATTGATGAAGCGCACCGACAGTCAATTACCGAGCCGTTCCGCCGTCTTGACCAGCGCTACGGAGGCAGTGGGCTGGGCCTGAGCATCGTGCAGCGCATCCTCCAGCTCCATCACGGCAGGCTAACGCTTGAGAATGGTGCTGAAGGTGGCTTAATCGCCAGCTGCTGGCTGCCCGCAACGCTGGAATAAAAAAAGCCCCCATAACGGGGGCTTTGAACAGCAATTAGTGCTTGTAGATGAACTCGACGCCTTCTTCGTCGTCTTCATCCCAGTCATCATCCCAGTCTTCATCGTCTTCTTCCGCTTCCAGCTCTTCGAGCTGCTGGCGGTGGTAGTCATCCCACATGAATTCGACTTTTTCAGGCTGTTTGACTTCTTCCGCCTGAACAATTGGGTTCTCAATGATGAAGGTCATCACATCCCAGCACAGATCTTTCACGCCAACCTGGCTTGCCGCAGAGATCAGGTAGTATTTATCTTCCCAACCCATCGCTTCAGCAATGGCTTTCGCTTTTGCTTCCGCTTCGGCTTTGTCCATCAGGTCGATCTTGTTGAAGACCAGCCAGCGTGGTTTGTTCGCCAGTTTCTCGCTGTATTTCTCCAGCTCGCCAACAATGATGCGGGCGTTTTCAACCGGATCGGAACCGTCGATAGGATCGATATCAATGAGGTGCAGCAGCACGCGGCAGCGCTCAAGGTGTTTCAGGAAGCGAATACCCAGACCCGCCCCTTCCGCGGCGCCTTCAATCAGGCCCGGAATATCGGCGACCACGAAGCTCTTCTCGTTATCCATACGGACAACGCCCAGGCTTGGTACCAGCGTGGTAAACGGATAGTCAGCCACTTTTGGCTTCGCCGCAGAAACCGCGCGAATAAACGTCGATTTACCTGCGTTTGGCATACCCAGCATGCCCACGTCAGCCAGAAGCATCAGTTCCAGCTGCAGGTCGCGCTTATCGCCCGGCGTACCCATCGTTTTCTGACGCGGCGTACGGTTAACGGAAGATTTGAAACGGCTGTTACCCAGACCGTGCCAGCCGCCTTTCGCCACCATCAGGCGCTGACCGTGTTTGGTCATGTCGCCCATGGTTTCACCCGTCCCCTGGTCAATCACACGCGTACCGACCGGAACTTTAATGGTGACGTCTTTACCGCGTTTCCCGGTACAGTCACGGCTCTGGCCGTTCTGGCCACGTTCAGCGCGGAAGGATTTTTCGAAACGGTAGTCGATCAGCGTGTTGAGGTTCTCATCCGCCTCCAGCCACACGTCACCACCATCCCCACCGTCGCCGCCATCAGGACCGCCACGAGGGATATACTTTTCACGGCGGAAGCTCACGCAACCGTTGCCGCCATCACCAGCCACGACCAGGATCGTCGCTTCATCAACAAACTTCATTTTACTCTCCGTAACTCATTCGCCTGAGCGGGGGACTACTACAACCGCTTCATTTTTGCGCCAACGTCCCCAAAGACGATGACCAATGGCGGAATACATCGCGCCCGCAACCACGACAAACGCACCGAGATAACCCAACAGGTTGAGCATCGGTCTGACGAAGACATCGGGCCAGGCCATTGATAACAAATCTGAAAATAACAGCGTAAACAGCGGGGTAAGCGTGATCAACGCGCTCACCTGTGCTGCCTGCCAGCGCGCCATCGCTTCGGCCAGCGCGCCATAACCGACCAGCGTGTTCAGCCCACAAAAAATGAGGCACGCCAGTTGCCAGTCGCTAAGCTGGGTAATCACGCCCGGCTTCGCTAATGGCAGCAATGCTATTGTACACAAAGTGTACAGCAAAAAGAGGATCTGCTGTGAGGCAAGCCGACGCAATAACACCTTTTGCGCGACGCCATAGCTCACCCAGACCGTTGCTGCCCCCACGCCGAAAATGACACCCCAGGTGTAATCCGTCAGGCGGGTAAAAATCTCGATCAGACTGGTGTTGAAGAACATCACCAGACCGCACAACAGCATGCTCGCCCCGATAATCTGCGTACCGCGCATCTTCTCCTTGAGGATAAAGACGCTGGCGACCATCATGCCCACCGGCGAAAGCTGACCAATCACCTGCGACGCCGTGGGGCTGAGATATTGCAGGGAAGAGCTGAACAGGATGAAGTTACCGAACAGACCGCCCGTCGCGATAGCCAGCAATACCAGCCAGCGCGGTTTACGGAAGAGCCGCAAGGGTGGAAGCTTACCTTTGATGGCCAGAATCGCCCCGAGGCCGATGCTTGCCATCAGAAAGCGATAAAAGACCACCGTAGGCGGCTCCATCACTTCCAGTACCTGCTTCATTGCAATTGGCAGCGCACCCCAGCACATTGCGGTTGTGAGCGCCAAAAGAATTCCTATGCCGGCCTGCTGCTTCATGCCCGTTTTCCCTACAGAAAAAATTACCGGGTTTCCAATGTAAAAAGCCCCGCAACAGGGTGCGGGGCTTTAATCCGTTACCGGACCGAGAAAACCTTACTCAGCAACGATGCTGATGTATTTACGGTTGTTCGGGCCTTTAACTTCAAATTTCACTTTACCGTCTGCTTTAGCAAACAGAGTGTGGTCACGACCGCAACCTACGTTGTTGCCAGCGTGGAATTTGGTACCACGTTGACGAACGATGATGCTACCCGCCAGAACGGATTCGCCACCGAAACGCTTAACGCCCAGGCGTTTAGCTTCTGAATCGCGACCGTTACGTGTGGAGCCGCCAGCCTTTTTATGTGCCATTTAAATCTCTCCTCAGGTCTTAGGCGCTGATGCCAGTAATTTTCACATCAGTGAACCACTGACGGTG
This sequence comes from Enterobacter sp. fkY84-1, assembly GCF_052974705.1. Taxonomy (NCBI): domain Bacteria; kingdom Pseudomonadati; phylum Pseudomonadota; class Gammaproteobacteria; order Enterobacterales; family Enterobacteriaceae; genus Enterobacter; species Enterobacter sp. fkY84-1. The sequence goes on from NZ_CP169393.1 coordinate 4,163,456, forward strand.
GCCCTGCTGCTTACGGTAGTGCTTACGACGACGAAACTTAACGATTTTAACTTTCTCGCCACGACCGTGTGCAACAACTTCAGCTTTGATAACGCCGCCATCAACGAAAGGAACGCCGATTTTGACTTCTTCACCGTTTGCGATCATCAGAACTTCTGCGAACTCAACAGATTCGCCAGTTGCGATGTCCAGCTTTTCCAGGCGAACGGTCTGACCTTCGCTTACTCGGTGTTGTTTACCACCACTTTGGAAAACCGCGTACATATAAACTCCGCTTCCGCGCACGTCCTCGTATGAATCAGAGTGCGCTATAAATATTCACAATAGGGCGCGAATATTACGCAAAACGCGAGCCTTTGACAAGTGCTACCGTCAATACATGAAGAAAAAAAACACAACACGTACGGTAACGTTTATCTGAGCCGTTTTTTCAGTACAATCAGCACTAGTATTGATAAACCGAAACCCTTCGTTACCCCATTGAAGATGGGATCAACAGGATAAAAAGCCCGGCTTTTGCGATGAATTTAGAAAAAATCAACGAGTTAACCGCGCAAGATATGGCGGGTGTGAATGCAGCAATCCTGGAGCAACTCAACTCTGACGTTCAGCTGATCAATCAGTTGGGCTATTACATTGTCAGCGGCGGCGGTAAACGCATTCGTCCGATGATTGCTATTCTGGCTGCCAGAGCCGTTGGCTATCAGGGAAATGCCCACATCACTATCGCCGCGCTCATCGAATTTATCCACACGGCGACGCTTCTGCACGACGATGTGGTGGATGAATCGGATATGCGTCGTGGCAAAGCTACGGCTAACGCCGCTTTCGGGAACGCAGCCAGCGTCCTGGTGGGAGATTTTATCTATACCCGCGCCTTCCAGATGATGACCAGCCTGGGTTCCCTGAAAGTGCTGGAAGTGATGTCCGAAGCCGTTAACGTCATCGCTGAAGGCGAAGTGCTGCAGCTGATGAACGTCAACGACCCGGACATCACTGAAGAAAACTACATGCGCGTCATCTACAGCAAAACCGCGCGCCTGTTTGAAGCGGCGGCCCAGTGTTCCGGTATTTTGGCGGGCTGTACCGAAGCGCAGGAAAAAGGCCTGCAGGACTATGGCCGCTATCTGGGCACAGCCTTCCAGCTGATTGACGATCTGCTGGACTACAGTGCGGACGGCGAGACGCTCGGCAAAAACGTTGGCGATGACCTGAACGAAGGCAAACCGACCCTGCCGCTGCTCCACGCCATGCGTAACGGAACGGCCGACCAGGCGAAGATGATCCGTGAAGCGATTGAGCAGGGAAATGGCCGCCATCTTCTGGAACCTGTACTGGAAACCATGGCAATCTGCGGATCGCTGGAATGGACGCGTCAGCGTGCAGAAGAAGAAGCCGACAAGGCCATCGAGGCCCTTCAGGTCATTCCAGACAGCCCATGGCGCGAAGCACTGATTGGCCTTGCCCACATCGCCGTTCAGCGCGACCGTTAATCTCCCTTTTTCTCCCCGCGAACCTGGCGGGGAGATTCCAGTACACACCAGTAAATTCCGCGTTCATGTAAATTCATCGGTTTAGAGACCGCATGAATAAAGCCATGTCTTATTCTGAATATTCCTTCAAGTAACGCGAACTTTTTAGAACAAGAGTTCGAAATGGGTATAGTAAACCCGTCGTTTCAGAAGAAACGGCGTAGGTGAATCCGAACTTAAGGACGGCGTTATGGATACGAAATTTATCGACTGGCACACGGCTGATATTATTGCCGCACTGCGCAAAAAAGGCACTTCACTGGCAGCAGAGTCCCGCCGCCATGGACTGAGTTCTTCAACTCTGGCAAACGCCCTCACCCGCCCCTGGCCAAAAGGAGAATTAATTATCGCAACGGCGCTGGACACGCATCCGTGGGTGATTTGGCCTTCGCGCTACCACGATCCTGTCACCCATGAATTTATCGACAGATCGCGCATGATTCGCCAGAGAAAAGTAAAAAAAGAATCGCAGGAATAAGGTTTTTTTGACAGGAACAGCAACCCCCCGGTCATTTCTGGCAGGGGGCTGCCGGAACGATTACTCGCCCTTCACACGCTCGATATTGGCACCCAGCGCGCGCAGTTTATCTTCGATACGCTCATAACCACGATCGATGTGATAAATACGATCCACGATCGTTGTGCCTTCTGCGATACAGCCCGCCAACACCAGGCTGGCAGACGCACGCAGATCGGTTGCCATCACCTGAGCACCGGACAGTTTCTCAACGCCGTGGCAAATCACAGTATTACTTTCGATCTCGGCACGTGCCCCCATACGGATCAGCTCCGGTACGTGCATAAAGCGGTTCTCGAAAATGGTTTCCGTGATAAAGCCGGTCCCTTCGGCGACCAGGTTCAACAAGGTGAACTGTGCCTGCATGTCAGTTGGGAACGCCGGATGCGGTGCCGTACGCACATTGACCGCTTTTGGACGCTGTCCATGCATATCAAGGCTGATCCAGTCTTCACCGATTTCGATATCCGCACCCGCATCGCGCAGTTTCGCCAGCACTGCATCCAGGGTATCTGGCTGCGCGTTGCGACAAACAATTTTCCCGCCAGAGATCGCAGCAGCGATCAGGAAGGTACCGGTTTCGATACGGTCCGGCAGTACGCGATAGACACCCCCGCCCAGACGCTCAACGCCTTCGATGGTGATGCGGTCGGTACCCTGACCGGAGATCTTCGCACCCAGCGCCACGAGGAAGTTGGCAGTATCCACAATCTCCGGTTCACGCGCGGCGTTTTCGATGATCGTGGTCCCTTCTGCCAGCGTTGCCGCAGACATAATGGTCACCGTTGCGCCCACGCTCACTTTGTCCATAACAATGTGCGCGCCTTTCAGACGACCATTGACGGACGCTTTAACGTAGCCTTCTTCCAGCTTGATCTCTGCGCCCAGTTTTTCCAGGCCAAAGATGTGCAGGTCAACCGGACGCGCACCGATAGCGCAACCGCCCGGCAGCGAAACCTGACCCTGACCGAAACGCGCCACCAGCGGGCCAAGCGCCCAGATGGAAGCACGCATGGTTTTCACCAGATCGTAAGGGGCAGAGAAGTTATTCACCTTGCTGGCGTCGATCCAGACGGAACCGTTACGCTCGACTTTCGTGCCCAACTGGGTGAGCAGCTTCATGGTGGTGTCGATATCTTTCAGCTTCGGTACGTTCTGAATCTCTACCGGCTCTTCCGCGAGCAGCGCAGCAAAGAGGATGGGCAGCGCGGCGTTTTTCGCGCCAGAAATTGTGACTTCGCCCTGGAGACGCGTTGGCCCCTGTACACGAAATTTATCCATGGTGTGCTCTCTTATAAATTCAACCGTGCTGCGGGCCTGTCGCCCTCAGCTCAAAAACCGTTTAGTTTGCGATCGCGTGCCCACTCTTGCGGGGTGAACGCTTTAATCGACAGGGCGTGGATGCGGTTATCCGCAATATATTCCATCAGCGGCGCGTATACAGCCTGCTGTTTCTTCACACGGCTCATACCGTCGAACATCTCACCCACAGCAATAACCTGGAAGTGACTGCCATCGCCTGTGACGTGGGCTTCCTGAAGGGAGAGTGCATTCATCAGCACTGTCTGGATTTCATGATTTTCCATGGGCTCTTAATCATCTGATAGTGAAAACAAGCCCAACATCTTAGAGCAAAGTGGCGTCGTCTTAAACAAGCAAAAAGCCCCGACGATGAAACTGTCAGGGCTTTCGGAAGTAACGCACTGAAAATATTAACGAGGCAGTACGTCCTGAGGGAGATTGTAGAGCTGCGCCAGGGTCACGACATTCTCGCTCGCGCCGCGAAGCGTGACGCTCGCCCCCTGCTTTTTCCCTACCGCAACCAGATGGGCAAGCAGTGCAACGCCTGCCGTATCTACCCGCGTGACGTCGGTTAAGTCAATAACCGTCACGCCCTGCATGGCCTCATGGCGTTTATCCCATAAGGGGTTCAGCAGATCCTGATCCAGCTCACCGGACAGCTTTAATGTCTCGCCTTCACGCGACCAGCTGAGTTGCTGTGACATTACTTCTTCTCGTCCAGACTAATTTTCTGACGAGCGATGGACTGCAGCTGCGCGGTCAGGCCATCAATCCCCTTGGTGCGCAGCAGGTCGCTCCACTCGTTCTGTTTGGTGGTGATCATGCTTACGCCTTCGGCGATCATGTCATACGCCTGCCAGTGGCCGGTCTGGCTGTTTTTACGCCACTGGAAATCCAGACGCACCGGCGGACGGCCGTTAGGATCGTTGATCGTTACGCGAATAGGGACGATGGTCGCATCACCCAGCGGCTGCTCCGGGGCGATCTGATAGGTCTGACCGTGGTACATCGCCAGCGCCTGACCATACGCCTGCTTCAGGTATTCACGGAAAGCGGCAAAATAGGCATCACGCTGAGCCGGGGTTGCGTCTTTGTAATAGCGGCCCAGCACCAGGGCTCCCGCATATTTGATCTGCACGTACGGCAGCAGCTCCTGGTCAACCACGTCACGCAGGTAATCAGGATTAGCACGAATCTTAGGCTGCTCGTTTTTAAGACGATCGAAGGTTTTCTTCGCGGCTTCGTCCATCAGTTTGTACGGGTTACTCTGATCCGCCGCGTGCACCGCGGTGAGAGGGGCAATAACCAGCATGGCAACCATTAACAGTCGTTTAAACATGAATGACTTCTCCTGATATTAATTCGCAGCACCTGGGGTCGGCGCAGCATTGGTATGGTCTTCACTCTGCGCAGGGGCATTGTCAGACTTTTTATCATCCCCTTTACTGTTGTAAAGGAACTGACCAATCATATCTTCCAGCACCATGGCGGACTTGGTGTCCTGGATCACGCTCCCGTCCTTAAGGATAGTCGTTCCCAGCTCGGGGTCTTCAAAACCGACGTTAAGCGCCAGATATTGTTCGCCCAGCAGACCGGAAGTGCGGATAGAAAGGGAGCTGGTGTCCGGAATGTGGTTGTAACGCTCTTCGATATCCATCGCGACACGTGGCAGATAGGTCTTCTCATCCAGCGTAATGTCAGATACGCGTCCGATCACCACGCCGCCAATACGGACCGGTGAACGCGCCTTCAGCCCGCCGATGTTATCGAAGGTGGCATAGATGCGATACGTCGGCTCGGTGCGCACAGACGTGATATCCGCCGCTCTCAGGCAGATAAACAGCGCGGCCAGCAGCGCCAGCAGCAGGAATACACCGACCCAAATTTCATTTTTTCTCGTTTGCATGAACTCAATTCCCAAACATCAGTGCGGTGAGCACAAAATCCAGACCCAGTACGGCCAGCGACGAATGAACGACTGTACGTGTAGTTGCGCGGCTAATGCCCGCCGACGTCGGGATGGCATCGTAACCATTGAACAATGCAATCCAGGTGACCGTAATGGCAAATACCACGCTCTTAATCAGGCAGTTAATCAGATCCATTCGCAGATCAATGGCGTCCTGCATGGCAGACCAGAAGAAACCGGCATCAATGCCTTTCCAGTGCACGCCAACCAGCGAACCGCCCCAGATCCCCACGGCGACAAACAGAATCGTCAGCAGCGGTAAAGAGATGACCCCGGCCCAGAAACGCGGCGAGATCACGCGACGCAGCGGATCGACCGCCATCATCTCCATGCTGGAGAGCTGCTCGGTCGCGCGCATCAGGCCAATTTCAGCCGTTAAGGCCGACCCCGCGCGCCCGGCGAAAAGCAGCGCCGCCACAACGGGCCCCAGTTCACGCAGCAGCGAGAGCGCCACCAGCATCCCGAGGCTGGTTTCCGCACTGTAGGTTGTCAGCACCAGGTAGCCCTGCAGACCCAGCACCATACCGATAAACAGACCGGAGACAATGATGATGAGCATCGACAGCACGCCGACGTTATAAAGCTGACGCACCAATAGCGGCGCGTGCTTACGGAATTCCGGCTTGCCGACCAGCGCGTTGAATAACATCAATCCGGCACGCCCGAACGTCCTGATGGTTTTTATGCCACGGTGTCCGAGAGCGGCCAACGCATTTAACAGCATGAGTGGCTTAACTCCCTATTCCCAGTAAATCGTCACGATAGTCGCCCGCCGGGTAGCGGAACGGCACAGGGCCATCGGCAATACCGTCAAGGAACTGCCGCACGCGCGGATCGCAATTTTCCTGCAGCGCCTGGGCGCTACCGTGTGCGACGATCTTTTTGTCCGCTACGATGTAGGCGTAATCGGCAATGCTCAACACTTCAGGTACATCGTGAGACACCACAATGCAGGTGACGCCAAGCGCGCTGTTCAGCTCAGAGATGAGCTTCACCAGCACGCCCATCGTGATGGGATCCTGCCCGACAAACGGTTCGTCGAACATAATTAAATCAGGTTCTAATGCGATGGCTCGCGCCAGCGCGGCACGACGCGCCATCCCGCCGGACAGCTCCGAAGGCATCAGCTTCGCGGCGCCCCGCAGCCCGACGGCTTCTAGCTTCATCATCACCGTGCTTTTCAGCAGCGCAGGCGGCAGGCTGGTATGCTCGCGCAGCGGATAGGCAACGTTATCAAAGACGTTCATGTCGGTGAACAAAGCCCCCGACTGAAAGAGCATGCTCATGCGTTTGCGAACAGTATACAGGCGCGAGCGCGACATCTCCGGGATGTTTTCGCCGTCAAAGAGGATTTCACCGCTATCCGGTGGGATCTGCCCACCAATAAGGCGGAGCAGGGTCGTTTTACCGATCCCGGACGGCCCCATGATGGCAGTAATTTTGCCACGCGGCACGGTCAACGAAATATCATCAAATATCAATCTGTTGGCGCGAGAAAAACTCACCCCGCGGACATCGACTAAATTCGCCATGGTTTGGCTCATTTATGGTTCCTTTCTTATCCTGCTCACGTTAAGGCATGTAGCCTGAATCAGCCCTAAACTCCGCATTTTTACAGAATAATAACCGTAGAGGTTAGCGAAAGCTGGCATTTGTTTTACTTTTCCGGCGCATAAAGTCAAAATTAGGAATTCGTTACGCCTCAGACTGTATGCAGTCCAGCCATTCCCGAGCAATGGACCGACGAGTATACCTGAAGAAAGGACTTTTGATGCTTTTAGCAACAGCACTGTTAATAATTGGTTTACTGTTGGTGGTCTACAGTGCTGACCGTTTAGTGTTTGCTGCATCTATCCTGTGTCGCCTGAGTGGCGTACCGCCTGTTGTCATCGGCATGACCGTGGTCAGCGTAGGAACGTCGCTTCCTGAAATCATCGTCTCTGTCTCCGCCTCGCTGCATGGTCAGGTAGACCTGGCAGTCGGCACCGCCATTGGCTCTAACATCGTCAATATTTTATTGATTTTAGGCCTGGCCGCGCTGCTCCATCCTTTTCGCGTGCATTCTGATGTTCTGCGCCGTGAATTGCCGCTAATGTTACTCGTAAGCCTGCTGGCAGGATGCGTATTTTACGATGGCGTACTGAGCTACAGCGACGGCATTTTCCTGCTGGCGCTGGCCGTTATTTGGCTGCTGTATAGTGTTAAAATCGCCCGTCTGGCTGAAAAGCAGGGTCAGGATAGCCTCACGCGCGAGCAGGTCGCCGAGCTTCCGCGAGAAGGCACGCTGCCTGTTGCCCTGCTCTGGCTGGGCGTCGCGCTGATCATCATGCCGATGGCAACGCGCATGGTCGTGGATAACGCGACGGTGCTGGCGAACTATTTTGCCATCAGCGAGCTGACTATAGGCCTGACGGTGATTGCCATCGGCACCAGCCTGCCGGAGCTGGCCACCGCCATTGCGGGTGCACGTAAAGGTGAGGATGACATTGCCATTGGTAATATCATCGGTTCTAACATTTTTAATATCGCCATTGTGATGGGACTGCCGGCCCTGATTTCGCCAGGGCCCTTTAATCCTCTGGCGTTCTCACGTGATTACGGCGTGATGTTGCTGGTCAGCGTGATTTTTGCCCTGCTCTGCTGGCGGCGGCAACGACAGATCGGCAAAGGCGCAGGCGCGCTGCTGACGGGTGGATTTATCGTATGGATGGCGATGCTGTACTGGCTCTCGCCTCTTCTCTCTGGGTAAACGGAAACGCATTATGTCGCAAATAGAATTGCAGCCGGGTTTTGACTTTCAGAAAGCAGGCAAAGACGTTCTGGAGATTGAACGTGAAGGTCTGGCGCAGTTAGATCAGTACATTAATCAGGATTTTAGTCTGGCATGTGAGAAGATATTCTACTGCGCCGGCAAAGTCGTGGTGATGGGGATGGGCAAGTCCGGTCACATTGGACGCAAAATGGCGGCAACCTTTGCCAGTACCGGCACCTCTTCCTTCTTTGTCCACCCGGGGGAAGCCGCGCACGGGGACTTGGGTATGGTCACGCCGCAGGATATCGTCATCGCGCTCTCCAACTCCGGTGAGTCCAATGAAATCCTGGCGCTCATCCCGGTTCTGAAGCGACTGCAGGTGCCGCTGATTTGCATGACCAGCCGCCCGGAAAGCAGCATGGCGCGTGCAGCCGATATTCACCTGTGCGTGAAGGTTCCCAAGGAGGCCTGTCCGCTCGGTCTGGCGCCGACCTCCAGCACCACCGCTGCACTGGTCATGGGCGATGCGCTTGCCGTGGCGCTGCTTGAAGCCCGTGGCTTTACGCCGGAAGATTTCGCGCTTTCCCACCCGGGCGGCGCGCTGGGGCGCAAGCTCCTGCTGCGGGTAAACGATATTATGCACACCGGGGATGAGATCCCTCACGTCAGTAAAGAAGCCTCCCTGCGTGATGCTCTGCTGGAAATCACCCGTAAGAATCTGGGGATGACGGTCGTGTGCGACGATCTGATGAAAATTCAGGGGATCTTCACCGATGGCGACCTGCGTCGCGTGTTCGATATGGGTGTCGATGTCCGCACGCTCGGCATTGCCGACGTGATGACGCCGGGCGGTATCCGCGTGCGTCCGGGTACGCTGGCCGTGGATGTGCTGAACCTGATGCAGTCCCGCCATATCACCTCCGTTATGGTTGCCGATGGCGACCAGTTGCTGGGTGTGGTACATATGCATGATCTGCTGCGCGCAGGCGTAGTGTAATGAAGGATAAGACAATGAGTAATGCGGGTGCATCCCTTGCAACCTGTTATGGTCCGGTCAGTACGCAGATGATGGCAAAGGCGGAAAACATTCGTCTGCTCATCCTCGATGTGGATGGGGTTCTCTCCGACGGCCTGATTTACATGGGCAATAATGGTGAAGAGCTGAAGGCGTTTAACGTTCGCGACGGCTACGGTATCCGCTGTGCGCTCACCTCGGGGATTGAGGTGGCGATCATCACCGGACGAAACGCTAAACTGGTAGAAGACCGCTGTGAAACTTTAGGTATTACCCATCTGTATCAGGGTCAATCCGATAAGATGGCGGCGTTCAATGATTTACTGGGTAAACTGGCTATCGCACCGGAAAACGTGGCCTACGTCGGGGACGACCTGATTGACTGGCCGGTGATGGCTGAAGTTGGGCTGAGCATCGCCGTTGCCGATGCGCATCCGCTGCTGATCCCGCGCGCCGACTACGTTACCCACATCAACGGTGGCCGCGGCGCTGTCCGTGAAGTCTGCGATCTGCTTCTGCTGGCGCAGGGCAAGCTTGATGAGGCCAAAGGGCAATCGATATGAGTAAAACCAGACGTTGGATTATCATTTTGCTTTCGCTTGTCGCACTGGTATTGATTGGCGTGAACCTTGCCGATCGCGACGATACGCAAACGGAAGTGATCAACAATACCGATCCAACCTATAAAAGCGATCACAGCGACACCGTGGTCTATAGCCCGGAAGGCGCGCTGAACTATCGCCTGATTGCCCAGCATGTTGAATATTTTTCCGATGATGGCGTTTCATGGTTTACCCAACCTGTGATGACCACATTTGATAAAGACAAAGTGCCGACGTGGTCAATTAAGTCAGATCGGGCCAAACTGACAAATGACCGTATGCTTTATCTGTATGGCCACGTTGAAGTCAACGCCCTGACCGCTGACTCGCAACTGCGAAAAATTACGACGGATAATGCCCAGATCAACCTGGTAACCCAGGACGTGACGTCGCAGGATCTGGTCACACTGTATGGCACAACATTTAATTCCAGCGGTTTAAGAATGCGCGGGAACTTACGCAGCAAGAACGCCGAGCTGATTGAAAAGGTTAGAACCTCCTATGAAATTCAAAACAAACAAACTCAGCCTTAAAGTAATTATCGCCAGCGCGATGCTGGCGGCCAGTCTCCCCGCGCTTGCTGTAACGGGCGATACCGACCAGCCGATCCATATTGAGTCCGACACCCAGTCTCTCGATATGCAGGGTAACGTCGTCACCTTCACGGGTAACGTCGTCATGACCCAGGGCACCATCAAAATCAACGCCGACAAAGTGGTCGTAACCCGTCCGGGTGGCGAGCAGGGCAAAGAGATTATTGATGGTTACGGCAACCCGGCAACCTTCTATCAAATGCAGGACAACGGCAAGCCGGTGAAAGGCCGCGCTACGCACATGCACTATGAGCTGGCGAAGGATCTGGTCATCCTGACCGGGAATGCGTATCTGGAACAGCTGGACAGCAACATTACCGGCGACCAGATTACCTATCTGGTTAAAGAGCAAAAAATGCAGGCCTCCAGCGAGAAAGGCAAACGCGTGACCACCGTACTGGTTCCGTCGCAGCTGCAGGACAAAGGCAAGGGCCAGGCCCCGGCACAGAAGAAGAGTAACTAATTCGTTATGGCAACATTAACTGCAAAAAACCTCGCGAAGGCCTATAAGGGCCGCCGTGTCGTAGAAGATGTCAGTCTGACCGTCAACTCCGGCGAAATCGTGGGGCTGCTTGGCCCGAACGGTGCGGGTAAAACGACCACCTTCTACATGGTGGTGGGTATTGTGCCGCGCGATGCCGGCAACATTATCATTGACGATGAAGACATCAGTCTTCTGCCGCTGCACGCGCGCGCGCGTCGCGGGATCGGCTATCTGCCGCAGGAAGCCTCCATTTTCCGTCGTCTCAGCGTTTACGACAACCTGATGGCGGTCCTGCAAATTCGTAACGACCTGACCAACGAACAGCGTCAGGATCGTGCTAACGAGCTGATGGAAGAGTTCCACATTGAGCATCTGCGCGACAGCCTCGGTCAGGCACTCTCCGGGGGCGAACGCCGTCGCGTTGAGATTGCGCGTGCGCTGGCCGCAAACCCGAAATTTATCCTTCTGGATGAACCGTTTGCGGGCGTTGACCCCATCTCCGTTATCGACATTAAACGTATCATTGAGCACCTGCGCGACAGCGGGCTTGGCGTACTGATTACCGACCACAACGTGCGTGAAACGCTGGCCGTGTGTGAACGCGCCTATATTGTCAGCCAGGGCAATCTGATCGCCCACGGTACGCCGCAGCAGATCCTCGAAGACGATCATGTTAAGCGCGTCTATCTTGGGGAAGACTTCAGACTCTGATAGGGTAGAGGTAACGTAACGCCGAACCGGAGAAAAATGCTCTGAACATGAAGCAAGGTTTGCAATTAAGGCTCAGCCAACAACTGGCGATGACGCCGCAGCTACAGCAGGCAATTCGCCTGTTGCAACTGTCCACGTTAGAACTTCAGCAGGAGCTCCAGCAGGCGCTGGACAGTAACCCCCTGCTGGAACAAACCGATCTTCATGACGAGGTAGATACCCAGCAATCGCAGGATACTGAAGCGCTCGATACCGCGGATGCACTCGAACAAAAAGAGATGCCCGACGAGCTTCCGCTTGATGCCAGCTGGGATGAAATCTACACCGCCGGAACCCCTTCCGGTACGCGTGCAGACTACCAGGACGATGAGCTACCGGTCTATCAGGGCGAAACCACCCAGTCGCTGCAGGATTACCTGATGTGGCAGGTGGAACTCACCCCCTTCTCCGATACCGACCGCGCGATTGCCACGTCAATTGTCGATGCCGTTGACGACACTGGCTATTTGACCGTCACGCTGGACGATATTCTGGAAAGCATGGGCGACGACGAGATTGAGCTTGAGGAAGTTGAAGCTGTTCTGAAGCGCATCCAGCGTTTCGATCCGGTAGGCGTAGCCGCAAAAGATCTGCGCGACTGCCTGCTGATCCAGCTTTCTCAGTTCAGCAAAGAGACGCCATGGCTCGACGAGGCGCGCGTGATCATCAGCGATCATCTTGATCTGCTGGCGAACCACGATTTCCGCACCCTGATGCGCGTCACGCGCCTGAAAGAAGAGGTGCTGAAAGAAGCGGTGAATCTGATCCAGTCGCTCGATCCGCGCCCCGGTCAGTCGATCCAGACCAGCGAGCCCGAGTACGTGATCCCGGACGTGCTGGTCAGAAAACACAACGGCCGCTGGGTCGTTGAACTGAATTCAGACAGCATCCCTCGCCTGCAAATCAACCAGCAGTATGCCTCCATGTGCACCAGCGTGCGTAACGACGCCGACAACCAATATATTCGTAGCAATTTGCAGGAAGCGCGATGGCTGATCAAAAGTCTGGAGAGCCGAAATGATACGCTGCTACGCGTCAGCCGCTGCATTGTCGAACAGCAGCAGGCTTTCTTTGAGCAGGGCGAAGAGTATATGAAACCGATGGTGCTGGCGGATATCGCCCAGGCCGTCGAGATGCATGAATCAACCATTTCCCGTGTCACCACGCAGAAGTATCTGCACAGTCCACGCGGTATTTTTGAGCTTAAGTATTTCTTCTCCAGCCATGTGAATACCGAGGGCGGCGGCGAAGCGTCGTCAACGGCCATTCGTGCTCTGGTGAAGAAGTTGATCGCCGCGGAGAATCCCGCGAAGCCACTAAGCGACAGTAAGTTAACCACCATGCTGTCCGATCAGGGTATTATGGTGGCACGTCGTACTGTTGCGAAGTATCGAGAGTCTTTATCCATTCCGCCGTCCAACCAGCGTAAACAGCTGGTCTGACACAACCGATAAGGAAGACACTATGCAGCTCAACATCACTGGACAAAACGTCGAAATTACTGAGGCTTTACGCGACTTTGTGAACGCGAAGTTTGCAAAACTCGAGCAGTATTTCGAAAGGATCAATCAGGTCTACATTGTGTTGAAAGTGGAGAAAGTGACTCATATCTCGGATGCCACCCTGCATGTTAACGGGGGGGAACTGCATGCCAGTGCGGAAGGGCAAGACATGTACGCTGCTATCGACGGCTTGATTGATAAGCTTGCGCGACAGCTCAATAAACATAAAGATAAACTGAAACAACACTAATTGTCCGGGCAGTTAACGGGTGCAGGACGGCCTGTTGTGAAACACAACAGGCCATTTGTACAGTTAGCGCTTAGGTGAAATTATGATGAACAACGATTCCGCTCTTCAACTGAGCAATGTCCTTAACCAGGAATGTACCCGCAGTGCGGTTCACTGCCAGAGCAAAAAACGTGCGCTGGAAATCATCAGTGAACTGGCCGCAAAACAGCTGGGCCTGCCGCCGCAGGTGGTGTTCGAAGCGATTCTGACCCGCGAAAAGATGGGCAGTACCGGTATCGGCAACGGCATCGCAATCCCGCACGGCAAGCTGGAAGAGGATACCCTGCGTGCCGTCGGTGTGTTTGTGCAGCTTGAAACACCGATCGCCTTTGATGCCATTGATAACCAGCCCGTCGATCTCCTCTTCGCGCTGCTGGTGCCTGCTGACCAGACGAAAACCCATCTGCATACGCTGTCGCTGGTCGCCAAACGTCTGGCTGATAAAACCATTTGCCGTCGACTGCGCTCGGCTCAAAGTGATGAAGAGCTTTATCAAATTATCACCGAAGCAGAAGGCAATCAGGATGATGCATAACCAGGAGATGGCCTTCACATCTGTTGTCCTGAGGAGAAACGGAACATGGTGCTGATGATTGTCAGCGGTCGTTCAGGGTCGGGGAAATCCGTTGCTCTGCGCGCGCTGGAAGACATGGGTTTTTACTGCGTCGATAACCTTCCGGTCGTGTTGCTGCCCGACCTGGCCCGTACGCTTGCGGAGAGACAGACCTCGGCCGCCGTCAGTATCGACGTTCGTAACATGCCGGAATCGCCAGAGATCTTCGAACAGGCAATGAGTAACCTGCCTGACACGTTCTCGCCTCAGCTGCTGTTCCTCGATGCAGACCGGAATACCCTGATCCGCCGCTACAGCGACACCCGTCGTTTGCACCCGCTTTCCAGTAAGAACCTCTCCCTGGAGAGCGCAATCGATGAAGAGAGCGATCTGCTGGAGCCGCTGCGTTCTCGCGCCGACCTGATTGTCGACACCTCTGAGATGTCCGTTCACGAGCTGGCAGAAATGCTGCGTACCCGCTTGCTGGGAAAACGCGAACGCGAACTGACGATGGTGTTCGAATCCTTTGGCTTCAAGCACGGTATCCCGATTGATGCGGATTATGTTTTCGACGTGCGCTTCCTGCCGAACCCGCACTGGGATCCGAAACTGCGTCCCATGACCGGTCTGGATAAACCCGTCGCGGCCTTCCTCGACAGGCACACAGAAGTTCACAATTTTATCTACCAGACGCGAAGCTACCTTGAGCTATGGTTACCTATGCTGGAGACAAACAATCGCAGCTACCTGACGGTAGCGATTGGCTGTACCGGCGGTAAACATCGTTCGGTCTACATCGCCGAACAGCTGGCCGACTACTTCCGCTCGCGCGGAAAGAACGTTCAGTCCCGTCATCGCACGCTGGAAAAACGTAAAACATGACCGTAAAACAGACCGTTGAGATCACCAATAAGCTGGGCATGCATGCGCGCCCGGCGATGAAGCTGTTTGAGCTGATGCAGGGTTTCGATGCAGAAGTTCTGCTGCGGAATGACGAAGGTACCGAAGCGGAGGCGAACAGCGTGATTGCGCTGCTGATGCTGGATTCCGCCAAAGGGCGTCAGATTGAAGTCGAAGCCACCGGCCCCCAGGAAGAGGAAGCGCTGGCGGCGGTGATTGCGCTGTTTAACGCAGGGTTCGACGAAGATTAAGGTCTCTGCCCTTCAGGCGGGTGGCGCTGCGCTTACCCGCCCTACATAAGTTTGTTGCTCTCCATAAACCCTTCTCCTCCCAACTGACGCATCTGGCGCATAATCCACGCCTGACGGCTTCGCACGTAACCTGACGGGGCACTGGCTTTAAAGCGGAGGGGATTAGGCAGAACAGCCGCGAGCAGCGCCGCCTCCGACATGCTCAGCTTGCTGGCGGATTTATTAAAATAGCGTTGTGATGCAGCTTCGACACCAAATACCCCGTCGCCAAACTCGGCAACGTTGAGATACACGGTCAGAATGCGCTTTTTGCTCCAGACCGTTTCCATGCCCAGGGTGAGCCCCGCTTCCAGCCCCTTTCGCACCCAGCTGCGGCCGTCCCACAGAAACAGATTTTTGGCCGTCTGCTGCGACAACGTTGACGCGCCGTGCACGCGGTTTTCATGGCGTTCATTATGCGCCAGCGCCTTCTCAATGGCCGCAACGTCGAACCCCCAGTGCTCCGGGAATTTCTGATCCTCCGCTGCGATGACCGCCAGCCCCATGAACGGAGAGATCTCGTCCATGCTTACCCAGTCAGAATGGGCAACGTAGCCGAAATCGCCGCTGAGCCACGCGCCGAGCTGACGCTCAACCATCACGGCAGAGAACGGGACCGGCATAATGCTGAACACGGCCAGCCCGCCTCCCCAGAACACCGCCATGACGAGAACGATGCGTAGAAGAAGGCGTTTCACCCATGCGCCTGCGGAAAACGGACGCCTCATTCCGTCAGCACCAGCACGCGGGCGACCAGCTTTTCAATGCCCACAGCGGCTTCCGCGATATTCTTCGCCAGCATATACGCAGGCGTGGTGACAATCTTGTTATCTTCATCAACCACAATGTCATCCACCGGGCACGGAACGTGTTCGCCCCCCATTTCTTCGACAATCTCTGCGGTATCAATATCCGTCCCGATGGTCAGGCGCAGCGGGAAATCAAAAATTTTAGGCAACATCGCCGGTGCGATACAGATAAAGCCCAGCGGTTTCCCTGCCGCATGCATGGCCTGCGACAGCGCTTTGAGATGAGGATCGATCTGACACTCCGCGCCCTGCGCGGCAAAGGTACTGAGATTTTTGGCTGCGCCAAACCCACCTGGCACAATGAGCGCATCAAGCTCTGCGGCATCTGCCTGAATAAGAGGATGGATGTCACCTCGCGCAATGCGCGCGGCTTCAATCAGCACGTTACGGGTTTCCGCCATTGGCTCACCGGTCAGATGGTTAATCACATCCGCCTGATTTTTGTCCGGTGCAAAACAAATCACCTCGGCTCCCTGCTTAGCCAGGGCCAGCAGCGTGATGACGGCTTCATGTATCTCAGAGCCATCGTAAACACCGCATCCGCTTAGCACGACACCAATATTTTTCATCATGACAATCCTTTTCTACAACTTGCTGAAGCACATTAATAATTTTGATTAAAACGCTATGCTTCACACATTTCACTGATTCATGTAACAAACCATTTAAGATTTGCTATCTTATCTGCGTGCGGCCTAAATTTTTCAGGCAGCGCCCTTTCAAAAATAACGTTTAAAAACAGGCGCAGCCACGATTTCCCTGGTGTTGGCGCAGTATTCGCGCACCCCGGTTAATCCGGGGTCATTTTTTTCTGGCGTCAACCCAGGCTTTTAGCACCGCCACATCGTTTTGCCATTCCTGTTTCATCTCTTCAACCCAATCACCCACGTTATCTTCCCATGCAGGTAAATCAGGCGACTGAATCTGTTGCCCCAGCTGCTGCAGATGGCGTAAGCCAACCGAGCCGGCGGCACCTTTGATTTTATGTCCTTCTTCCACGATACCCTTCTGGTCACGGGCCGTCAGGTTGGATTCCAGCACGCTCAGATAGCCCGGCATCATTTTTTCGAACACCGCCAGACCGTCGGTAATCAGTTTCGGCCCCACCAGATCGATGTACTGCTCCAGCATCGCGGTATCGAGTATCGTTTGGGCTTTTGCGCTATCAACAGACGTCATGGTGCTCTCCTCTTCATCATGGGTATCCCAGAACTTTTTGATCATAGCGGTCAGAGCAGGCACCGCCAGCGGCTTGCTGAGTACATCGTCCATACCGGCATCGAGATACTCTTTTTTATCTTTCAGCACGTTCGCCGTCAGGGCAACCAGCGGCGGCAGTTCGTCGGCCGCGTACTGACGCGTCAACTCGCGCGAGATATCCAGCCCGGTCATATCCGGTAATTGAATATCCAGCAGAACAAGATCGTATTCGCCGGGTTTAAACATCTCCAGCGCGGCTTTACCGGTCATCGCGACATCCACGCTGTTGCCCAGTTTTTCCAGCACAGAGCGCGCCACAATTACGTTCAGCTCAATATCTTCCACCAGCAGGACGTGCAGGGCAGGCAGCGGCATATCGTCATTTTCAAAGGTATCCTCTACCTCTTCCGCCACCGCAGGGGCATGGACCGTCAGCGTGAAGGTTGACCCTTTGCCCGGCTGGCTGGCAACGGTGATATCGCCGCCCATACTCTTCGCCAGACGTTTAGAGACCGCCAGGCCAATGCCCGTACCGGTGGCCGGTTTCCCACCGTTGCTGTCTTTCACCTGATAGTACATGGCGAAGATTTTGTCCTGCTCCTCCAGCGGAATACCCATCCCGGAGTCTTCAACCTCGAAGTGCAGCATGTCACCTTCGTCATAGCGGATACGCACCGCCACCTTTCCTTTCTGGGTAAATTTCACTGCGTTGCTGATCAGGTTCCACAGGATCTGGCGCAGTCGCGTGCCGTCCGTCACCACTTTATGCGGCAGCGGCAGGGTTGGCTCCATGACAAAGCTCAGTCCCTTCTGCTGCGCCTGCAGACCAGAGAGGTTTTCCAGATCGGCAAGGAAGCTGGTGAAATCCACAGGCTGGTTATCAAGCTGAACTTTACGGCGCTCCATCTTATCCATATCAATAATATCGTTGAAGATATTACCCAGCGTGACCGCTGAAACATGGATAGTCTTGAGATATTTTTCCTGCTCTGCGGTCAGGTCGGTATCCAGCAGAATACGGCTCAACCCGACGATGCCGTTAAGCGGCGTACGCAGCTCGTGGCTGATGGTGGAGATAAAGGTGGTCTTGTCGCGGCTGGCGCGCTCCAGGGCATCCTGATAGCGCTTACGCTCGGTAATATCGCGGCCAAAGCCCATCAGGCCGTGGCGTTTCCCCACGCGGTCATAGTAGGGCACCTTACGGATCTCAAAGCAGGCTTTGCGCCCGTCCGGGTAATCCAGCCACTGTTCATAGGTCAGCGAGACGTTATGACGGAAGACTTTTTCGTCGGTCTCCATGACCTTGGCCGCCGCCTCTTCAGAGTAAACGTCCTGCGGCTTCAGGTGTATCAGCTGCTTCTCGCTTTTCCCGGTGAGCAACTCCATCGCCCGGTTACAGCCGGAAAACTCTTTATCTTCATTACGGTAGAACACCAGATCCGGCGACGCATCCAGGAACGATCGCAGGAAAGAAGATTGCTGCTCAAGCTGGATCTGCGTGACCTCGCGCTCTTTCATTTCGATTTTCAGCTGCTCCAGGGTGGCCTGACGCTCGGCCTCCGCTTTCTCACGATCTGAAATCTCCTGATTCAGCTGCGCAATGTTGTCTTTGAGCTGGACGTTGAGCTTCAGGTCGCGCTCGCGCATCTCTTCCAGCTTATCCACCAGCTTAGACAAACGCTGACGGGACTCTTCCAGCTGTTCAACCACCACGGAAAGGAAATAGACCGCCCAGGGAGTAATAAGCAAGCCAAAGAAGATGGAGCGGATGACGTCGATACTCTCGACCTGACCATGCAGAACCATGGTAACCGCCATTTGCACGACAATGGCCAGAACGACCAGCGCCAGCGCAAGCAGCATGGAAAAACGCACCAGCCCAAGCTTCATCATCAGGTCGACGTAATACTGGGCAAGCATTCGAATTTGCTTCATAGAGGATCCCTTCACGACGTTATCGCTCAATAATACTCAAATTCGCGGCGGGACGTTGAAGGTTGTGAGAAAAAGTGCGGGGTGAAACAGGAGATTAGCCTCGCTCCCGGGTAACCGGAAGCGAGGCGAGGTCAATCAGGAGCGTTTCAATAGCAGCCAGAGACTGATCAGGAGGAAGCTGGCGCTTGGCAGCAGCGCACCGATAATCGGCGGAATGCCATAAACCAGCGTCAGCGGACCGAAGATCTGATCGAGCACGTAGAACACAAAGCCGAAGCTGATGCCGGTCACGACGCGGACCCCCATCGGCACGCTGCGCAACGGACCGAAGATAAACGACAGCGCCATCAGCATCATTACCGCCACGGACATCGGCTGGAAGATTTTGCTCCACATGTTGAGCTGATAGCGTCCCGCATCCTGTCCGCTCGACTTCAGGTATTTCACATAGTTGTGTAAACCGCTGATGGAGAGCGCGTCAGGATCCAGCGCCACGACGCCGAGCTTATCGGGCGTCAGGTTGGTTTTCCACGTACCGGTTACCGTCTGAGAACCCGTAATCTGTTTCGGATCGGTCAGGTCAGATTCATCAACCTGGGACAACCGCCACTGCTTATGTTCGGCGTCAAACTTCGCCGAAGAGGCGTGGCGAACGGACTGCAGACGGCGCTGGTCATCGAAAGCGTAGATGCTCACCCCGCCCAGCTCATCATTCCCCTTCACCCGTTCGATGTAGACGAAGTTTTTACCGTCTTTCGCCCATAAACCTTGCTGAGTCGAGAGCAGTGAGCCGCCGTACATGGCCTGAGCACGGTAGTTACGCGCCATCTGTTCGCCCTGCGGTGCGACCCACTCGCCAATCGCCATGGTCAACAGCACCAGGGGGATGGCGGTTTTCATTACCGACAGCGCGACCTGCATACGGGTAAAACCCGAAGCCTGCATAACGACCAGCTCACTGCGCTGCGCCAGCATCCCCAGCCCCAGCAGCGCCCCCAGCAGGGCCGCCATCGGGAAGAAGATCTGCACATCTTTCGGCACGCTGAGCAGGGTATACATCCCCGCGCCCAGCGCGTCATAGCTCCCCTGCCCGGCTTTTTTCAGCTGATCGACAAATTTGATAATGCCGGAGAGGGACACCAGCATGAACAACGTCATCATGATGGTGGTAAAAATGGTTTTACCGATATAGCGATCAAGAACGCCAAACGCCTGCATTAGATGGCTCCTTTACGCGAGAATCGGGCACGTATGCGGCGCACAGGCACCGTATCCCACAGGTTTAACCCCAGCGCCAGTAAGATGTACAGGCTGTTAACGAACCATGTCCAGACCATAGGGTCCAGCTTACCCTTCGCGCCGTTGGAACGAATCGAGGTTTGCAGCAGGAAATAGATCAGGTAAAGCAGCATCGCTGGCAGCATAGAGAGCACGCGTCCCTGACGCGGGTTCACCACGCTCAGCGGAACGACAATCAGCGCCATCATAAACACGGTGAAGACAAGCGTAATACGCCAGTGGAACTCAGCACGCGCTCGGTTGGTATCGGTATTCCAGAGGGTACGCATGTCCATTTGCTCGGTATCCGTTGGATCGAGCGCCACGGTCTGATGGCCGATAATGGCCTGATAGTTCTGGAAATCCGTAATGCGGAAGTCACGCAGCATCGCGGTGCCTTCGAAACGGGTGCCTTTGTTCAGCGTCACGACCTGAGAACCATCTTTGCGCTGAGCAAGCTGACCGGAGTCGGCAACCACCACAGAAGGACGCGCGTTACCTTTAGGACGCAGCTGCGCCAGGAAGACATCGTTGAATTTGCTGCCGTCAACGCTCTCAATAAACAGCACGGAGTTCCCGTCGGTTGCCTGCTGGAACTGCCCCTGGGCTAATGCCGCCATGCCGGGGTTGGCTTTCGCTTCGGCCAGCACTTCGTCCTGATGGCGAGAAGACAGAGGACCCGCCCACATCACATTCACCGCCGCAACGATACCCGTGAACAGCGCCAGTATCATGGCGGCTTTGACCAGCACCGCTTTGCTCAGGCCACAGGCATGCATCACCGTGATTTCACTCTCGGTGTAGAGTTTCCCAAGCGTCATGAGCAGGCCAAGGAAAAGACTTAGCGGCAGGATAAGCTGCGCCATTTCCGGGATCCCTAAACCAAGCAGGGAAAGCACCAGATTTGTTGGAATTTCGCCGTCAACGGCCGCACCGAGGATCTTAACCAGCTTCTGACAGAAAAAAATCAGCAGCAGGATGAAGAGGATCGCCAGTTGGCTTTTGAGCGTCTCCCGCACCAGATATCTTATGATTATCACTTTAAATACGCCCGTAAAAACCCGTCTCTTTGCTGGAAAATCGCTTGTTTCATGGCTTAAACGTCATTTATTCTCTTGAGTCGTCGAAATCATCGCTAAGATTAAAACATCCGGCGGATTCACGCTTCAGGACTTTTTCTGACGTGTCGAAACCGTAGTAACGTAAGATTAACACGAAGTCACCACAACAGCGGACATGAGTTACGAAAGGTTTCAATTCTATCCGTAGCCGCCGCCGTTGTCTTTAAGATTCAGGAGCGTAGTGCATGGAGTTCAGTGTAAAAAGCGGTAGCCCGGAGAAACAGCGGAGTGCCTGCATCGTTGTGGGCGTCTTTGAACCACGCCGACTCTCCCCGATCGCCGAACAACTCGATAAAATCAGTGACGGCTATATTAGCGCCCTGCTGCGCCGTGGCGAACTGGAAGGCAAACCTGGGCAGACGCTGTTACTGCACCATGTTCCGAACGTACTGTCAGAGCGCATTCTGCTGATTGGCTGCGGCAAAGAACGCGAGCTGGATGAACGTCAGTACAAGCAGGTGATTCAGAAAACCATCAATACGCTGAATGATACCGGTTCAATGGAAGCGGTATGCTTCCTGACCGAACTGCACGTTAAAGGGCGTAACACCTACTGGAAAGTGCGTCAGGCAGTCGAAACGGCAAAAGAGAGCCTGTACAGCTTCGATCAGCTGAAGACCAATAAAAGCGAGCCGCGTCGTCCGCTGCGTAAAATGGTCTTTAACGTGCCAACCCGTCGCGAGCTGACCAGCGGCGAGCGCGCCATCCAGCACGGTCTGGCGATTGCCGCCGGTATTAAAGCGGCAAAAGATCTCGGCAACATGCCGCCGAACATCTGTAACGCCGCTTACCTCGCCTCTCAGGCGCGCCAGCTGGCCGACGCCTACAGCAAAAACGTGATTACCCGCGTCATCGGCGAACAGCAGATGAAAGAGCTGGGAATGCACTCTTACCTGGCGGTCGGTAACGGCTCTCAGAACGAATCCCTGATGTCGGTTATCGAGTACAAGGGCAACCCGGCCGAAGACGCGCGCCCTGTCGTGTTGGTCGGTAAAGGCCTGACTTTCGATTCCGGCGGTATCTCCATCAAGCCTGCCGAAGGCATGGATGAGATGAAATACGACATGTGCGGCGCGGCGGCGGTTTACGGCGTGATGCGCATGGTCGCGGAGCTTCAGCTGCCGATCAACGTGATCGGCGTCCTGGCGGGCTGCGAAAACATGCCCGGCGGTCGCGCGTATCGCCCGGGTGACGTCCTGACCACCATGTCTGGCCAGACGGTAGAAGTGCTGAACACCGACGCTGAAGGCCGTCTGGTACTCTGTGACGTGTTGACCTACGTTGAGCGCTTCGAGCCGGAAGCGGTCATTGACGTCGCCACCCTCACCGGCGCCTGTGTGATTGCTCTTGGCCACCACATTACCGGCCTGATGTCGAACCACAACCCGCTGGCGCACGAGCTGATTAGCGCCTCGGAGCAGGCCGGTGACCGCGCATGGCGTCTGCCGCTGGGTGACGAATATCAGGAGCAGCTGGAGTCTAACTTCGCGGATATGGCGAACATTGGCGGACGTCCTGGCGGGGCGATCACCGCGGGATGCTTCCTGGCGCGCTTCACCCGCAAGTACAACTGGGCGCACCTGGATATCGCGGGCACCGCATGGCGCTCCGGTAAGGCCAAAGGCGCAACCGGTCGTCCGGTGGCGCTGCTGTCGCAGTTCCTGCTCAATCGTGCGGGTTTTAACGGCGACGAGTGATATAAAGTGCCGGGTGGCGGCTTCGCCTTACCCGGCCTACACGCCACTCAACCGTAGGCCGGGTAAGCGAAGCGCCACCCGGCTTTGCATTTAAATCCACGACAAGAAGCCCCATATATGAAGAATGCAACGTTCTACCTTCTGGACAACGACACCCATCAGGATGGACTCAGCGCCGTCGAACAGCTGGTGTGTGAAATTGCCGCAGAACGTTGGCGCGCAGGCAAACGCGTGTTGATAGCCTGTGAAGATGAGCAGCAGGCGATTCGTCTCGATGAAGCGCTGTGGGCCCGCCCGCCTGAGAGCTTTGTTCCGCATAACCTGTCAGGCGAAGGGCCACGCGGCGGGGCGCCGGTGGAAATTGCCTGGCCGCAAAAGCGCAACAGCAGCGCGCGCGACATTCTGATTAGCCTGCGGATAGATTTTGCAGATTTTGCCACCGCTTTCACAGAAGTGGTAGACTTTGTCCCTTACGAAGAATCCTTGAAACAACTGGCGCGCGAACGCTATAAAGCGTACCGCCTGGCTGGTTTTAACCTGAATACGGCAACCTGGAAATAATGGAAAAGACATATAACCCACGCGATATCGAACAGCCGCTTTACGAGCACTGGGAACAGCAGGGCTATTTCAAGCCTAACGGCGACGAAAGCAAAGAGTCCTTCTGCATCATGATCCCGCCGCCGAACGTCACCGGCAGTTTGCATATGGGTCATGCTTTCCAGCAGACCATCATGGACACCATGATCCGCTACCAGCGCATGCAGGGCAAAAACACCCTGTGGCAGGCGGGGACTGACCACGCGGGTATCGCTACCCAGATGGTGGTTGAGCGTAAAATTGCCGCTGAAGAAGGGAAAACCCGCCACGACTACGGTCGCGACGCGTTCATCGACAAAATCTGGCAGTGGAAAGCGGAATCTGGCGGCACCATTACCCGTCAGATGCGCCGTCTCGGCAACTCCGTGGACTGGGAGCGCGAGCGCTTCACCATGGATGAAGGCCTTTCCAACGCCGTGAAAGAAGTCTTCGTCCGCCTGTACAAAGAAGACCTGATTTACCGCGGCAAGCGCCTGGTTAACTGGGATCCAAAACTGCGCACCGCGATTTCCGATCTGGAAGTGGAAAACCGCGAGTCTAAAGGCTCCATGTGGCACATCCGCTATCCGCTGGCCGACGGCGCAAAAACCGCTGACGGTAAAGATTACCTGGTGGTCGCGACTACCCGTCCGGAAACCCTGCTGGGCGATACCGGCGTGGCCGTTAACCCGGAAGATCCGCGTTATAAAGATCTGATTGGCAAATTCGTGGTGCTGCCGCTGGTAAACCGCCGTATTCCGATTGTGGGCGACGAACACGCCGACATGGAAAAAGGCACCGGCTGCGTGAAAATCACCCCGGCGCACGACTTCAACGACTATGAAGTGGGTCGTCGTCACGCCCTGCCGATGATCAACATTCTGACCTTCGACGGCGATATCCGCGAAAGCGCAGAAGTGTACGACACCAAAGGCAACGAATCCGACGTTTATTCCAGCGACATCCCGGCCGAGTTCCAGAAGCTGGAACGCTTTGCCGCGCGTAAAGCCATCGTGGCTGCTGTTGACGCACTCGGCCTGCTGGAAGAGATCAAACCTCACGATCTGACCGTGCCGTACGGCGACCGTGGCGGCGTGGTTATCGAGCCAATGCTGACTGACCAGTGGTACGTGCGTGCCGACGTGCTGGCGAAACCGGCTGTGGAAGCGGTTGAAAACGGCAGCATTCAGTTCGTGCCGAAGCAGTACGAAAACATGTACTTCTCCTGGATGCGCGATATTCAGGACTGGTGTATCTCCCGTCAGCTGTGGTGGGGTCACCGTATCCCGGCATGGTACGACAACGACGGCAACGTGTACGTTGGCCGCAGCGAAGATGAAGTGCGCCAGGAAAACAACCTGAGCGCTGACGTTGCCCTGCGTCAGGACGAAGACGTGCTGGATACCTGGTTCTCCTCCGCGCTGTGGACCTTCTCCACCCTCGGCTGGCCAGAAAACACCGACGCGCTGCGTCAGTTCCACCCAACCAGCGTGATGGTGTCCGGCTTCGACATTATCTTCTTCTGGATTGCCCGCATGATCATGATGACCATGCACTTCATCAAAGACGAAGACGGCAAGCCGCAGGTTCCGTTCCATACCGTCTACATGACCGGTCTGATCCGCGACGACGAAGGCCAGAAGATGTCCAAATCCAAGGGTAACGTCATTGACCCGCTGGATATGGTTGACGGTATTTCTCTGGAAGAGCTGCTGGAAAAACGCACCGGCAACATGATGCAGCCTCAGCTGGCGGAGAAAATCCGCAAGCGCACCGAGAAACAGTTCCCGAACGGGATTGAGGCTCACGGTACCGACGCCCTGCGCTTCACCCTGGCAGCGCTGGCCTCGACCGGCCGTGACATCAACTGGGACATGAAGCGTCTGGAAGGTTACCGTAACTTCTGTAACAAGCTGTGGAACGCCAGCCGCTTTGTGCTGATGAACACCGAAGATCAGGATTGCGGCTTCAACGGCGGCGAGATGACCCTCTCCCTGGCCGACCGCTGGATCCTGGCGGAATTCAACCAGACCGTGAAAGCGTTCCGCGAGGCGCTGGACAGCTACCGCTTCGATATCGCGGCGGGCATTCTGTATGAATTCACCTGGAACCAGTTCTGTGACTGGTATCTGGAGCTGGCGAAGCCGGTCATGAACGGCGGCACTGAGGCGGAACTGCGCGGCACGCGCAACACGCTGATTACCGTTCTGGAAGGCCTGCTGCGCCTGGCGCATCCGGTTATTCCATTCATCACCGAGACCATCTGGCAGCGCGTGAAGGTGATTGCAGGCATCAACGCCGACACCATCATGCTGCAGCCGTTCCCGGCGTTCGATGCGGCTAAGGTTGATGAAGCGGCGTCTGCGGATACCGAGTGGCTGAAGCAGGCGATCGTGGCGGTACGTAACATTCGTGCTGAAATGAACATCGCGCCGGGCAAACCGCTGGAGCTGCTGCTGCGCGGCTGTAGCGAAGCGGCCGTTCGTCGCGTCACCGAGAACAACACCTTCCTGAAAACCATGGCGCGTCTGGAAAGCATCACCGTGCTGCCTGCTGATGACAAAGGTCCGGTTTCCGTGACCAAAATCATCGACGGCGCCGAGCTGCTGATCCCGATGGCAGGTCTGATCGACAAAGACGCTGAGCTGGCTCGTCTGGCGAAAGAAGTGGCGAAAGTCGACGTGGAAATTGGCAAAATCGAAAGCAAGCTGGCGAACGAAGGCTTTGTTGCCCGCGCGCCGGAAGCGGTCATCGCGAAAGAGCGTGAGCGTCTGGTTGCCTTCGCCGATGCGAAGACCAAGCTGATTGAGCAGCAGGCGGTTATCGCTGCCCTGTAATGCTTTTACCCCTTACGCTTCAGGGTGCAAGGGGTAACCTTCCTGAAAACTCCTCGCTTGCACTCCCCTTTCTGCGGTGCTATTAACAGCAGTTATGTGTCAATTTTTGTAATGAGTAATGCTATGAGCGTGATTACCCCCGTCGCGACGACGATGCGCCGGATCGCTGAGCAGGATAACCCGGCTATCGCCGCCGTTATTCGCACCGTTTCTGCCGAATATGGACTGACGGCTGACAAGGGCTACACGGTTGCCGACCCGAATCTGGACGCGCTTTTCCAGCTCTACAGCCAGCCTGGTCATGCCTACTGGGTCATCGAGCAGAACGGTCAGGTCGTGGGCGGCGGCGGCGTGGCGCCCCTCAGCTGCAGCGAGCCGGATATCTGCGAACTGCAGAAAATGTATTTCCTGCCAACGGCACGCGGACAAGGACTGGCAAAAAAGCTGGCGCTGATGGCGCTGGACCACGCGCGCAAGCAGGGTTTTACCCGCTGCTACCTTGAAACGACCGCCTTCCTCAAAGAGGCCATCGGCCTGTATGAACATCTGGGCTTTGAGCATATCGATGCGCCGCTGGGCTGTACCGGCCACGTTGATTGCGAAGTCAGGATGCTGAAAAGTCTGTAACTTTCGTTCCTGCCCTCTTCTGTTAAGCGGCTGTAAACTGAATGCTCTACACTCTCAGTTCACACCACAACGGGGGAAACACGATGTCGAAGATAAAAAGCTACGCCGCACCGCAGGCGGGTGCAGAACTTGAGCTGTACGAGTACGATGCGGGCGAACTAAAAGCAGAAGACGTCGAAGTACAGGTTGATTACTGCGGGATCTGCCACTCGGATCTCTCGATGATCGACAACGAATGGGGCTTCTCCAGCTATCCGCTGGTTGCCGGGCACGAAGTTATTGGTCGCGTCGTGGCGCTCGGTAGCGCCGCGCAGGACAAAGGGCTCAAAGTGGGCCAGCGCGTGGGCATTGGCTGGACGGCACGCAGCTGCGGTCACTGCGATGCCTGTATCAGCGGCAATCAAATCAACTGCCTCGAAGGCGCCGTTCCCACCATTCTCAACAAAGGTGGTTTTGCCGATAAACTGCGCGCCGACTGGCAATGGGTTATCCCGCTGCCGGACAGCATTGATATCGAATCCGCCGGTCCGCTGCTGTGTGGCGGCATCACCGTCTTCAAGCCGCTGCTGATGCACCATATCACCGCTACCAGCCGCGTCGGCGTCATCGGTATCGGCGGACTGGGGCATATTGCCATTAAGCTGCTGCACGCGATGGGCTGTGAAGTCACGGCGTTCAGCTCGAACCCGGCGAAAGAGAAAGAAGTGCTGGCGATGGGGGCGGATAAAGTGGTGAACAGCCGCGATCCGGACGCGCTGAACGCGCTGGCGGGCCAGTTTGACCTGATCATCAACACCGTGAACGTCGATCTCGACTGGCAGCCGTACTTTGAAGCGCTGGCCTACGGCGGTAACTTCCACACCGTGGGTGCGGTGATGAAGCCGCTGCCGGTTCCGGCGTTTACCCTGATCGGTGGGGATCGCAGCATCTCTGGTTCTGCAACCGGTACGCCGTACGAGCTGCGCAAACTGATGAAATTCGCCGGACGCACCAAAGTGGCGCCGACCACCGAACTGTATCCGATGTCAAAAATCAACGAAGCGATCCAGCACGTGCGCGACGGCAAAGCCCGCTACCGCGTGGTGCTGAAAGCAGATTTCTGATGTGAGTTTGCCGGGTGGCGGCTTCGCCTTACCCGGCCTACTTTCACTGCTGCGCCAATACGTTAAATACTTCCGCTACCGCGACCGCTCCCGGATCCATCACCCCATCCAGGTTCTCTTTATTGACATACGACGAGCGTCCCGCGCCGGCTTTCGCCATTTTTGCCGTTGCTTCTGCGCCCTGCTGCGCGGCCTGCGCTGCCGCCTGAATATTGCCTTTCTGTAACGCCTCCAGCGCCGGTTGCAGCGCATCGATCAGCGTGCGATCGCCAAGATCCGCTCCGCCGTACTGCTTCATCTGCGCAAGTCCACTGAGCAAGGCCTCCGGGAGCGTCTGACCATCGTGAAGCTTTTGCCCGGCCGCGGTGAAGAAGATCGACATCAGCACGCCGCTCGACCCGCCCATCACCGTAGCCAGCCGCTCGCCAACCAGCAGCAGCAGCTTAGGCACGTCATTAAGCGGGAGCGCGTTCTCCTCCAGGCGCTGCGCAATATCCCGCGCCCCTTGCGCAAAGGTAGAGCCGGTATCGCCATCCCCCACCTTGGCATCCAGCGCGTTCAGGCGGTTTTCCAGCTGGATCAGCGTTGTCGACACGGAGGAGACAAACGCACGCACCTGTGGATTGTCAGACGGAGTGTACTCCACACGGTCATGAATGGCGCTATGCGCCACGGTGCGCAGTGGCGCAAACGCGACGGGCTTCTGCCATCCCAGCGTCTCGACGTCGGCGTGAATCGCTTTTTCAAAGAAATCGTTGAGCTTCAGCAGCGTCAGAGAAAAGCCTTTCATATCCAGCGCGCTGACCAGCGGCGCAGGGCCAATCAGGTACGCGATATTCTCTTTCAGCGCCGAGTGCGCCAGCTCTTTGGTCAGCAGCGCCATCTCCAGCGCCGATACGCCGCCAAGATTGTTAATCAGCACCGCAAAACGCCCCTCCCCCGCCTGCGCGCGTAACGGCGTCACCAGGGTGTCGATAATGGCTTTGCTGTTTTGCGTATCCACCACGGAAGCCCCGGGCTCGCCGTGAATGCCCAGGCCCAGCTCGACATGGCCTTGCTTAATGCGCCCCTCTTCATCGTCGCTGCCCGGCAGGTTGCACGTTTGCATCGCTACGCCCAGGCTCCAGAGGTTATCGCAGGCCTGTTGCGCAATATCCCGCACCTCGCTCAGCGATTTCCCCTGTTCCGCCGCATAGCCCGCAATCTTGTGCACCAGCGCCGTGCCGGCAATACCGCGCGGCTGCTTGTTATCCGGCAGCGCGATATCGTCCGCCACAATCACCATCTCCACCTTCAGGCCGTAGCGTTTGGCCTTTTCAGCGGCCAGGCCGAAGTTCAGGCGGTCGCCGGTGTAGTTTTTGACGATCAGCAGACAGCCGCGATCGCCCGTGACCGCGACGATGGCATTCAGTACCGCATCCACGCTCGGCGAGGCAAACAGATCGCCGCACACTGCCGCCGTCAGCATCCCTTTGCCAACAAACCCGGCGTGTGCGGGTTCATGGCCTGAGCCGCCGCCGGAAATTACCGCCACGCGGCTTTTATCCCAGTCGCCGCGCGCGACGATCCGGATGGCCGGATCGATATCAAGCTTGACGAGATTGGCATGTGGCGCAGAGAGCAGTATGCCTTCAATGGCATCGTTGACCAGCTGTTTGCGATCGTTAAAGAAGAATCTGGACATAGTTTCCCACTATTTTGTGAACCGTATGCAAAAGCATAGTCCGCGCTGGATAATGCGCCGCAAAGTCAGCAATTTACTCAGCCGTTTTACCGTCAGGTTGCCTATACTCCACCCAGGACTACGAGAGGAAGCGCATCATGAGTACACCATTGTTAATTGCCCGGACGCTGGAAAAAGAGCTCTATTTACTGCCCGCGATGGCGAACCGCCACGGTCTGATCACCGGTGCGACCGGGACGGGGAAAACGGTCACCCTGCAAAAGCTGGCGGAGTCGCTTTCAGAGATTGGCGTACCGGTCTTTATGGCTGACGTAAAAGGCGATTTAACCGGTGTGGCTCAGGAAGGGACCGCCTCTGAAAAACTGCTCGAACGGCTGAAGAATATCGGCATCACGGACTGGACGCCGCACGGTAACCCGGTGGTGGTATGGGACATCTTCGGTGAAAAAGGCCACCCGGTGCGCGCCACCGCCTCCGATCTCGGTCCCTTGCTGCTGGCCCGTTTGCTTAACCTCAACGACGTGCAGTCCGGCGTGTTGAATATCATCTTCCGTATTGCCGATGACCAGGGGTTGCTGCTGCTTGATTTCAAAGATCTGCGCGCCATTACGCAGTACATCGGCGATAACGCCAAATCCTTCCAGAACCAGTACGGCAACATCAGCAGCGCCTCAGTGGGCGCAATTCAGCGTGGCCTACTGACGCTGGAGCAACAGGGTGCCGAGCACTTCTTCGGCGAGCCGATGCTGGATATCAAAGACTGGATGCGCACCGACAGTAGCGGCAAAGGGATTATTAACATCCTGAGCTCAGAGAAGCTCTACCAGATGCCGAAACTCTACGCCGCCAGCCTGCTGTGGATGCTCTCTGAACTTTACGAACAATTGCCCGAAGCGGGCGATCTGGAAAAACCCAAACTGGTCTTCTTCTTTGACGAAGCGCACCTGCTGTTTAACGATGCACCGCAGGTGCTGCTGGACAAGATCGAGCAGGTTATCCGCCTGATCCGCTCCAAAGGCGTCGGCGTCTGGTTTGTCTCGCAAAACCCGTCGGATATCCCCGATAACGTACTGGGACAACTCGGTAACCGCGTACAGCACGCCCTGCGCGCCTTCACGCCGAAAGATCAAAAAGCGGTAAAAGCCGCCGCGCAAACCATGCGCGCCAATCCGGCCTTTGATACCGAAGCCGCCATTCAGGCGCTGGGCACCGGTGAAGCGCTAATCTCGTTCCTGGATGCGAAGGGCAGCCCGTCCGTAGTGGAACGCGCCATGGTCATTGCGCCTTGCTCGCGCATGGGGCCGGTGACCGACGATGAACGCAACGGACTGATTAACCACTCACCGGTTTACGGGAAGTACGAAGACGAGGTGGATCGCGAATCTGCTTTCGAGATGCTGCAAAAAGGAGTCCAGGCGACAACGGAATCGCAGGATGCGCCTGCCGCTAAAGGGCAGTCTGTCGCCGTGGATGACGGCATTCTTGGTGGACTCAAAGACATCCTGTTCGGCAGCACCGGGCCGCGCGGCGGCAAACGCGACGGCGTAGTGCAGACCATGGCGAAAAGCGCCGCGCGACAGGTCACCAATCAGATCGTGCGCGGCATGCTGGGGAGTTTGTTAGGCGGCCGTCGCCGCTAGACGCGGAACCCACGGTCGGCCCAGCGCCGAACCCTGTACGCCGTTCTCCTGCAGGTAGCGGTCAATTTCCACCATCCCCGTCCAGCGGTTCTCACACCACAGCGGTGCCAGAAGCGTTGGACGGCGGGCGCTGGCCGAGATGCGGTGGTAGACAATCTCCGCTGGCGTGTGGCGAATCATCTCCCCCGCCGTCACCGTATAGTCCTCAAGCTCGATACCGCTTAACCGCCCGGCCTCCCAGGCTTTCGCCATAATGCTGCCCTTCACGATATGCAGCGGATGAAGCTTGATGCCGTCCACGCCGGTTTCAACGACTTTTTCCAGCGTTTCAAGGCCATGCTGTTGACCTTCACCGGGCAGACCGACAATCAGATGTGAACAGACCTTCAGCCCGCGCTCGCGTGCCAGCCGCGTGGTGCGCTGGTAGCAGGCGAAATCATGGCCACGGTTGATACGGTGCAGCGTTTTGTCATGTGCGGTTTGCAAGCCCAGCTCCAGCCAGATCTCGTAGCCTTGTTCTTTGTACTCGCTGAGCAGATCCAGCACCGCGTCCGGTACGCAGTCCGGGCGGGTTCCCACGCACAGCCCAACGATGTTGGCCTGGCTGACGGCCTGCTGATACATCGATCGCAATACCTGCACCTCCGCCCACGTGCTGGTGTAAGCCTGAAAATAGGCCAGATACTGCTTCGCACGGTTCACCAGGCTGGCCTGATGAGCAAGCTGTTCAGCGATAGAGTTATGTTGCTGTGCTTCATCGGCAAACGACGCAACGTTACAGAAGGTGCAGCCTCCGCGCCCGATGGTGCCGTCGCGATTCGGGCAGCTAAACCCGCCGTGCAGCGTCAGCTTATGAACCTTTTGCCCGTAGCGCTGCAAAAGATCCCCACCAAACATATTGACTAATTTCTGTAACTGCATAATCTGATAGACCGTCCCGGAGAAAGGGGACAAGCCTGCCATTTTTAGCCTCTGTCGGCGATGACCTGGATCAATCGCCCTGGACGGCCTTTATCTATATGAATAAATACTCAGGATTACTGCAATTTCATTCACGCCGCATGTGATTACTTTTCCTTATGTTCTGATTGTTTTTTTCATTTATAGCGCCATCACTGAAAAACAGTGTGTTTATGCGGGTTTTCGACCAATGCCAGATTATTGTTCTGCTATAAAACCGCTATTCAGCACGCTACATGGATAATACCGCTTTCATATAGTGAGTCAGATCACACTCCGCTGCGCTCTTTCAGGGCAATCAATCAATGTAAAATTAGTTAAATAGCCTTAAAATACAGGCAGATAAACTCTCTTTAGCACATTTTTGTATAAATAAGATTGCCATTTGACCTGTGTACCAATTCCCGATAAGTTGGAAATCCGCTGGAAGCTTTCTGGATGAGCGGCCTGCTCATCATATTTATGCAGTAATTGAGATTCCCTCTGAAGCAAGTCCTCAAACTTGTTTACCTGCGCGAAAGGATGAAAAAGAGGGCGAATGCGAGGTCCGCGTATGAAACGCAAACCCCGTCGCCATGCTCTTTCTGTGCCTGTGCGCCACGGTAAAGTTCAGTGGGAAGCCCGACGAGCCTGGGGAGGTTCACTGATATGTTGTACGATAAATCCCTTGAGAAGGATAACTGTGGTTTCGGCCTGATCGCCCACATAGAAGGCGAACCTAGCCACAAGGTGGTGCGTACCGCTATTCACGCACTGGCCCGTATGCAGCACCGTGGCGCCATTCTTGCCGATGGTAAAACTGGCGACGGTTGCGGCCTGCTGCTGCAAAAACCGGATCGTTTCTTCCGCATCGTGGCGGAAGAGCGCGGCTGGCGTTTAGCCAAAAACTACGCTGTCGGCATGCTGTTCCTGAACCAGGATCCTGAAAAGGCTGCCGCCTCACGCCGCATCGTCGAAGAAGAACTTCAGCGTGAAACCCTGTCGATTGTCGGCTGGCGCGATGTGCCAACCAACGAAGGGGTGCTCGGTGAAATCGCCCTCTCCTCGCTGCCTCGTATTGAACAGATTTTCGTCAATGCGCCTGCGGGCTGGCGTCCGCGTGATATGGAACGCCGTCTGTTTATTGCCCGCCGCCGCATTGAAAAACGTCTCCAGGACGATAAAGAGTTCTACGTCTGTAGCCTCTCTAACCTGGTGAACATCTATAAAGGTCTGTGTATGCCGGCTGACCTGCCGCGCTTCTACCTGGACCTGGCGGACCTGCGTCTGGAATCGGCCATTTGCCTGTTCCACCAGCGCTTCTCCACCAACACCGTTCCACGCTGGCCGCTGGCGCAGCCGTTCCGCTACCTGGCGCATAACGGCGAGATCAACACCATCACCGGTAACCGCCAGTGGGCCCGCGCCCGTACCTACAAGTTCCAGACGCCACTGATCCCTGACCTGCATGATGCCGCGCCGTTCGTGAACGAAACCGGCTCGGACTCCAGCTCGATGGATAACATGCTGGAACTGCTGCTGGCGGGCGGGATGGATATCGTGCGCGCCATGCGTCTGCTCGTGCCGCCGGCCTGGCAGAACAACCCGGATATGGACCCTGAGCTGCGCGCGTTCTTCGACTTTAACTCCATGCACATGGAGCCGTGGGACGGCCCGGCGGGTATCGTCATGTCCGACGGTCGTTTCGCTGCGTGTAACCTGGACCGTAACGGCCTGCGTCCGGCGCGCTACGTCATCACCAAAGATAAGCTCATCACCTGCGCCTCTGAAGTCGGCATCTGGGATTACCAGCCTGACGAAGTGGTCGAGAAAGGCCGCGTCGGTCCGGGCGAGCTGATGGTGATCGACACCCGCAGTGGACGCATCCTGCACTCCGCCGAAACCGACAACGATCTGAAGAGCCGCCATCCGTACAAAGAGTGGATGGAGAAAAACGTGCGTCGTCTGGTGCCGTTTGAAGATCTGTCGGATGAAGAAGTGGGCAGCCGCGAGCTGGACGATGACACCCTCGCCAGCTACCAGAAGCAGTTTAACTACAGCGCGGAAGAGCTGGACTCCGTCATCCGCGTGCTCGGTGAGAACGGCCAGGAAGCGGTCGGCTCTATGGGTGACGATACCCCGTTTGCCGTGCTCTCCAGCCAGCCGCGCATCATTTACGACTACTTCCGCCAGCAGTTTGCGCAGGTCACCAACCCGCCAATCGATCCGCTGCGTGAAGCCCACGTGATGTCGCTGGCCACCAGCATCGGTCGCGAGATGAACGTCTTCTGCGAGGCCGAAGGCCAGGCGCACCGTCTGACCTTTAAATCGCCGATCCTGCTGTACTCCGATTTCAAACAGCTCACCACCATGAAAGAGGAGCACTATCGCGCCGACACGCTCGATATTACCTTCGACGTGAACGACGCGAGCCTCGAAGAGACGGTGAATGCGCTGTGCGACAAAGCCGAACAGATGGTGCGTAACGGTACCGTGCTGCTGGTATTGTCCGACCGCAACATCGCGAAAAACCGTCTGCCGGTGCCTGCACCAATGGCGGTGGGCGCTATCCAGACGCGTCTGGTGGATAAGAGCCTGCGCTGCGACGCCAACATCATTGTTGAAACCGCCAGCGCGCGCGACCCGCACCACTTTGCCGTGCT
This sequence comes from Enterobacter sp. fkY84-1, assembly GCF_052974705.1. Classification (NCBI taxonomy): domain Bacteria; kingdom Pseudomonadati; phylum Pseudomonadota; class Gammaproteobacteria; order Enterobacterales; family Enterobacteriaceae; genus Enterobacter; species Enterobacter sp. fkY84-1. The sequence goes on from NZ_CP169393.1 coordinate 4,198,618, forward strand.
GTTAGGCTTTGGCGCGACGGCGATCTATCCGTACCTGGCCTATGAAACGCTGGCCCGTCTGGTGGATACCCGCGCGATCGACAAAGATTACCGCGCGGTGATGCTGAACTACCGTAACGGCATCAACAAAGGTCTGTACAAGATCATGTCCAAAATGGGCATCTCGACCATTGCCTCCTACCGCTGCTCGAAGCTGTTTGAAGCGGTCGGCCTGCATGATGAGGTCGCCAACCTTTGCTTCCAGGGCGTGGTCAGCCGCATCGGCGGTGCCGGTTTTGCTGACTTCCAGCAGGATCTGGTGAACCTGTCCAAGCGCGCCTGGCTGGCACGTAAGCCGCTGGATCAGGGCGGTCTGCTGAAATACGTTCACGGCGGCGAGTATCATGCCTACAACCCTGACGTGGTGCGCACGCTGCAGCAGGCGGTTCAGAGCGGCGAATACAGTGATTATCAGCAGTATGCTGAGCTGGTGAACAACCGTCCGGCGGCGACGCTGCGCGACCTCATTGCCCTGAATCCGGGTGATGAAGCGGTCAGCATTGACGAAGTCGAACCGGCATCCGAACTGTTCAAACGCTTCGATACCGCGGCGATGTCCATCGGCGCGCTGAGCCCGGAAGCCCACGAGGCGCTGGCGGAAGCCATGAACAGCATCGGTGGCAACTCTAACTCCGGCGAAGGCGGTGAAGATCCTGCCCGTTACGGCACCAACAAAGTGTCCCGTATCAAGCAGGTGGCATCCGGCCGCTTTGGCGTGACGCCAGCGTACCTGGTCAACGCCGACGTGATTCAGATTAAAGTCGCTCAGGGTGCGAAACCGGGCGAAGGCGGTCAGCTGCCGGGTGATAAAGTTACCCCGTACATCGCCAAACTGCGCTACTCGGTACCGGGCGTGACGCTGATCTCCCCGCCGCCGCACCACGATATCTACTCTATCGAGGATCTGGCGCAGCTGATTTTCGACCTGAAGCAGGTCAACCCGAAAGCGATGATCTCCGTGAAGCTGGTTTCCGAACCGGGCGTCGGCACCATTGCCACCGGCGTGGCGAAGGCCTATGCGGACCTTATCACCATCGCCGGTTATGACGGTGGTACCGGCGCAAGCCCGCTCTCCTCCGTGAAATATGCGGGCTGCCCGTGGGAACTTGGCCTGGTGGAAACCCAGCAGGCGCTGGTGGCTAACGGTCTGCGTCACAAGATCCGTCTGCAGGTGGACGGTGGCCTGAAAACCGGCCTCGACATCATCAAGGCGGCGATTCTGGGTGCGGAAAGCTTCGGCTTCGGTACCGGCCCAATGGTTGCGCTCGGCTGTAAATACCTGCGTATTTGCCACCTGAACAACTGCGCAACCGGTGTTGCGACCCAGGACGAGAAGCTGCGTAAGAATCACTATCACGGTCTGCCGTTCAAAGTGACCAACTACTTTGACTTCATCGCCCGTGAAACCCGCGAGCTGATGGCGCAACTGGGCGTGAAGCGTCTGGTGGACCTGATTGGCCGTACCGACCTGCTGAAAGAGCTGGAAGGCTTCACCGCCAAGCAGCAGAAGCTGGAGCTGTCTAAGCTGCTGGAAACCGCGCAGCCGCATCCTGGCAAAGCGGTCTACTGCACCGAGAACAACCCGCCGTTCGACAACGGCGTGCTGAACGCACAGCTGCTGCAGCAGGCGAAACCGTATGTGGACGAGAAGCAGAGCAAAACGTTCTGGTTTGATATCCGCAACACCGACCGTTCCGTGGGTGCCTCCCTCTCCGGCTACATCGCGCAGACGCACGGTGACCAGGGGCTGGCAGCCGATCCGATTACCGCACACTTCAGCGGTACTGCGGGTCAGAGCTTCGGCGTGTGGAACGCAGGCGGCGTTGAGCTGTACCTGACCGGCGATGCCAACGACTACGTCGGCAAAGGCATGGCGGGCGGTCTTCTGGCGGTACGTCCTCCGGTCGGCTCAGCCTTCCGCAGCCATGAAGCCAGCATTATCGGTAACACCTGCCTGTACGGCGCGACCGGCGGTCGTCTTTTTGCCGCGGGCCGTGCGGGCGAGCGTTTTGCGGTGCGTAACTCCGGTGCTATCACCGTGGTGGAAGGCATTGGCGATAACGGTTGTGAATACATGACGGGCGGGATTGTTTGCGTTCTGGGTAAAACCGGCGTGAACTTCGGCGCAGGCATGACGGGCGGTTTTGCCTACGTCCTGGATGAAGACGGTGAGTTCCGTAAACGCGTGAACCCTGAACTGGTAGAAGTGCTGGACGTTGACACGCTGGCCATTCACGAAGAACACCTGCGCGGTTTGATTACCGAACACGTGCAGCATACCGGTTCTTCGCGCGGCGAAGAGATCCTGGCGAACTGGCCGGCGTTCTCTGCGAAATTCGCGCTGGTTAAGCCGAAGTCCAGCGATGTTAAAGCCCTGTTGGGTCACCGTAGTCGTAGCGCAGCAGAGCTGCGCGTGCAGGCGCAGTAAGGAATTCAGATGAGCCAGAACGTATACCAGTTTATCGACCTGCAGCGTGTTGATCCGCCAAAGAAACCGCTGAAGATCCGCAAAATTGAATTTGTTGAAATCTACGAGCCGTTTTCAGAAGGCCAGGCCAAAGCACAGGCAGACCGCTGCCTGTCCTGCGGTAACCCTTACTGCGAATGGAAATGTCCGGTACACAACTACATCCCGAACTGGCTGAAGCTGGCCAACGAAGGACGTATTTTTGAAGCCGCCGAGCTATCTCACCAGACCAACACCCTGCCGGAAGTGTGCGGCCGCGTGTGTCCTCAGGACCGTCTGTGCGAAGGTTCCTGTACGCTGAACGACGAGTTCGGCGCGGTGACCATCGGCAACATCGAGCGCTACATTAACGATAAAGCGTTTGAGATGGGCTGGCGTCCGGACATGACCGGCGTGAAGCAAACTGACAAGCGCGTGGCGATCATTGGCGCGGGCCCGGCGGGCCTGGCCTGTGCGGACGTGCTGACCCGCAACGGCGTGAAGGCGGTGGTCTTTGACCGTCATCCGGAGATCGGCGGCCTGCTGACCTTCGGTATCCCGGCCTTCAAGCTGGAAAAAGAGGTCATGACCCGTCGCCGCGAAATCTTCACCGGCATGGGCATTGAGTTCAAACTGAACACAGAAGTGGGCCGCGACGTACAGCTCGACGATCTGCTGAAGGATTACGACGCCGTGTTCCTGGGCGTGGGTACCTATCAGTCCATGCGCGGTGGTCTGGAAAACGAAGACGCGCCGGGTGTTTATGACGCGCTGCCGTTCCTGATTGCCAACACCAAGCAGATTATGGGTTACGGCGAAACCGCCGATGAGCCTTTCGTCAGCATGGAAGGCAAACGCGTGGTGGTGCTGGGCGGCGGTGATACCGCGATGGACTGCGTGCGTACCTCCATTCGTCAGAATGCGGCACACGTGATCTGCGCCTACCGTCGTGACGAAGAGAACATGCCGGGCTCTAAGCGCGAAGTGAAAAACGCGCGTGAAGAGGGCGTGGAGTTCCAGTTCAACATCCAGCCTCTGGGTATTGAAGTGAATGCCAACGGTAAAGTGAGCGGCGTGAAGATGGCGCGTACCGAGATGGGCGCACCGGATGCGAAAGGCCGTCGTCGCGCCGAGATCGTGGCCGGTTCTGAACACGTGATCCCGGCCGACGCAGTGGTGATGGCGTTCGGTTTCCGTCCTCACAGCATGGAATGGCTGGCGAAGCACAGCGTTGAGCTGGATTCACAGGGCCGTATTATTGCGCCAGAAGGCAGCGATAACGCGTTCCAGACCAGCAACCCGAAAATCTTCGCCGGTGGCGACATCGTTCGCGGCTCTGACCTGGTGGTCACGGCGATTGCCGAAGGCCGTAAAGCGGCTGACGGGATCATGAACTTCCTGGAAGTGTAAGAGACAAGCCGGATGGACATCCCATCCGGCTTTTTTATGCGGTTAACAGGCTGGCCCGGACTTTCACCACGGCTTTTTTAATTTCCCCCTCCGATTCAACAAGACATCCCGGCTTATGCGGCTCACCCGGCATAAAGACCACGAACATACCAGGCTTTAATACAATGGATTGTTCATCATTGATGTGGCGGCAAAGCTGATAATCTTCTGCGCTATGCATTTCTTCACACGCCCGCGCGGACCCCATAACCCCAAAAAAGATGCGTTCTTCTCCAGCGAGCAGAAGCTGAATATCAATATACTGTGCGTGCAGTTCCGCCTTTTTCTGCTTCGGCTCTTGCGTGGCAAACTGCATCACGTTCATAAAGATATCCGTGCCCTGGAGTTCATAATGACCAGGGCGTTTCTCTTCTGGCCGTGCCGCCACGGCCAGCGTGAGGGCATTGATCAGAACCCCGGTCAGGCCAGATGTCGCCAGCGACTGCAACTCTCCCAGCATCATAACGCGTCTCCATGTGCTAACAACGCCGCACCTAACAGCCCGGCATCGTGGCGATAGTGTGCAGGCCGAAGTGCGGCCTGATAGACGGCGGGCTCCCGCGACAGATACGCCTCCACGAGCCCCAGATACCCCTCTGCCAGCCCCACGCTGCCTCCAATAACTACAATCTGGCAATCAGTCACGGCTTTGACATCGGCAATAAGACGCGCCAGCGTCTGCGCTGAACGCGCAATCAGCGCCTGTGCCTGTGGATTACCTTGCGCTGCAAGGCTGAATATCGCTTTCGAATCCAGCCCGGACAATACGCCTTCTGCCTGAGCAGCGATGCCGCGCCCCGAGGCGATAGCCTCAACGCACCCTCTTCGCCCGCAGCCACAACGCGGACCGGCGGGATCGGCCAGCGTGTGACCCAGATGTCCAGCCAGACCGCCGCTGCCCGTTTGCAGTGTTCGATTGAGGACCACGCCACCACCGACACCGGTTGAGACGGTCAGAAAGACCATATCGTCATCATCCGGCAAGGCGCAGAACTCAGCCCAGGCGGCGGCCTGCGCGTCGTTGATCGCCATCACCGGCAGATCGGTTATTCCCGAGAGAAATTCCACCAGTGGAAATTCCGCCAGCCCGCCCAGATTAGACGGATTAATGGAGGTCAAAATACCGTTGTGAATGATCCCGGTTGATGCCACCGCGACCCGCGTTGCCTGCGCCGTAAAGGGTGCAATCAGCGTTTGTAGCGCAGCCTGCAACGCCTCCGGCGTCTGGCTGGCAGGCGTCTGACACTCGCGACGGGCAGTAATGGTCTGCCCCTCCACGCACGCAGCCGCGAGTTTGGTGCCGCCAATATCAATAGCCAGGGTTGTCATTTCACCGCCTCGCGCTGCTGTCTTCTGGTTTAGCAATGACATCAGCTTATCCTTTGTGTTTGATCAGACCGCTTTTACTGGCACCAAAAGGGAGTGCGCCACTCAGCGGTTTACCGTCAATAGCATCATGCGTACGCAGGGCTTCTGGCCTGATCCAGCGCTGAACGCGGGAGGGCATATCCAGACCAATAAGCAAGATCACCACAAACGTCAGGCCAAAGGAGAGCGACCCCAGGGCCGTGCCCAGCGCCATATCCTGCGACAGCAGCGCGCCAATCACCGGGGCAATCGCGCCGCCCAACGCGCCAACGTTGTAGGTAAAGCCCAGACCCGCCGCACGCTGGTCGGTATCGAAATAGCCGCCGATGAGTTTGGGTAAGATCCCGGAGATCCCCTGCCCCAGCATCTGCTGGAAAAAGAGTAACAAGCCCAACACCCAGACATTGGCGCCGCCAATCGCAAAGACGGGAACAATCAGGAGCTGTGAGGCCAACAGGCTACAGACATAGGCCTTGCGGGTGCCAAGCCAGTCACCGAGAAAACCACCCACGCAGCAGCCTACCGCCGCGCCGAAGCCGCTAAAGAACAGCACCTTCGCCACCGTTGACGGATCATAGGCCAGGTCGGTTTTCAGATAAGTGGGTAATAGCGCCTGAATCGGCCAGGAGTAGAGAAAGGCGAAGAGCACGACAACCATCAACGTGACGCCCGTCGGCCAGCGTTTACCGCTGCTTTGCACCATAAAGCTGATAAAGACGATGGCGCACAGCAGGCCGAGAATAACGACCAGCCCCGCGTTGTTGAGTTCGCCTGCAAAACAGAACCACAGCGCCGTACCGGCAAACAGCGTCATCGCCATATTGATGACGCGGTATTTGCCGCGATACAGAATATCAACCATGGTGCGCACCGGGGCTTTGCCTTCGTGCTTCGCTTTCCAGTCCTCAGCTTCCGGAATATTTTTCCGCAGCCACAGGGCAAAGACGATGGGCAGAATGCCGATAAAGAACAGCGCCCGCCAGCCCCAGACGGGCACGACAAGGCTGTAGACCTGGGCCGCAACCACGGCGCCGACGGAGAAACCGGAAATCAGAAAACCACTCGCCTTGTTGCGCAGGTGCTTTGGCCAGCTTTCAATCACATAGGTTGCGCTGGAGCCATATTCCCCCGCCATCCCCATGCCTATCACCATGCGGGCGATAAACAGGGTGACGTAACCCGGCGCAAAACCGCAGGCCAGCGTACCGCAGGAAAAGAGCACGATGCTGGTGATCATCGCCAGCTTGCGGCCATAGCGGTCGCCCATGGCGCCCAGCAGCAGGCCGCCGAACCAGCGCGATATAAAGGCCGCCGAAATCAAGCTCGCCGCTTCCACTGTCGTCAGGGCAAACTCGCTTTTTATTTCTGTCAGGACTAAGGCTATCAATACAAAATCGAAGCCATCAAGCAGATATCCCAGCCAGGCGGCGGAGAAGGCGCGCCACTGAGGACGGGTAAGATGGCGGTACCACGGGATGCTTTGGGTAGACTTACTCATTTCACTCTCCCGACGATTTCTCTGTCGTTTTGCCGGATGGCGGCTGCGCCTTATCCGGCCTACGTAGCATGTTTTTGTAGGCCGGATAAGGCGAAGCGCCCCCGGCTATGCGTTAGCGTTTTTCCGCCATTAGCTGCTCCGCCAGCGCTTTCAGCGCTGGCACGAATTTTTCATCCACAGGGGCAAACGGCTTACGGCACAGCGGCACGGATACCACGTCCATATAGTGCAGAACCGTTTTCAGACCACGGAACACCCCGGCTTTAATCAGCAGATCGATCACCGTGTTGCATTCGCTTTGCAGGCGCTGTGCGGTGGCGTTATCCCCTTCACGAACCGCTTTAGCGATCGCCTGGTAGCGCCAGCCCATAATGTTGTAGGTGCTGCCGATCCCCCCGTCCGCGCCGACCAGCAGGCCGGAGGCGAAGATCTCGTCATAACCGTTGTAGAGCACCAGATCCGGATGTTCACGACGGATCTGCTCCATCTGGAAGAGATCGCCGGAGGTTTGCTTCAGCGCGCCGACGCCCGGCAGCGTCACCAGCGTGTTGATCTGATCCAGGCTTAACTTCACGCCGCTTAACGCCGGAATGTTATAGACCACCATCGGCAGACCATCCGCCGAATCAATAATTGCACGGTAATGATCGCAATGTTCTTCAAAGCTAAAGGGATAGTAAAACGGTGTGACGGCGGATACAGCGTCAAAACCGACGCGGGCGGCGGCCATGGCTAACTGCTGGCTTTCCGCCGTGCTGACGCAGCCAACATGGGCGATGAGCGTGATTTTCCCCTTCGCCTCTTCCGCCACAATCTCCATCACCTGCTCTCGTTCCGAAAGGCTCTGTACAAAGGCCTCTCCCGTTGAACCGCCGACGTACAGCCCATCGATACCCTGTTCAATATTGAACCGCACCAGACGGCGCAGGCTTTCTTTATCCAGCATCTGCTCAGAGTTAAACGGGGTCAGGAGTGCGGCCATTACGCCGCGTAATTGCGTTGCCATAGTTACCTCAATCGATCGTGTGTTTGTTATAACGACATACCTTTATACCTGTTATACCAGATCAATTAAGCAGCAGTAGAATACAGAACGCTTATATTGCGATCTGCTTCACTAAAGGATCGTTATTTTTTGGCTTTTGAATGCTGGCCGAAAGCGTGCCAGGTGGCGGAGACGCTGTTAAGGTGAGTTTGCAACGCCCGATCCGCTTCATCGGGATCGCGGCGGCGGATCGCATCCACAATTGCGATATGCTGGCGATAGCTGACTTCATTATGCTGATAAAGCTCTGCGTCCGGCACTTTAGGACGCGCCGCAATTAACCAGTCAAGCAGCGCAACGTGGATCGCATTGAAGATCGGATTGCCGGGGATCTCCGCCAGCACGCGGTGAAAATCGACATCGGAACGAATAAATAGCGTGTTGTCATCCAGGGACTGGCTGTTGATCTCCACGGCTTTCGTGAGCTGCGCAATCTGATCGTCAGTGGCATATTCTGCGGCATAACGGACAAGGCTGGATTCAAAGAACAGGCGAAGCTGCTCGAAATGGGCAATACCGCCGGGCTGGGTCAGAAAGTCTTTCGCCATTCCCGACAATTCACTGATGATGGTATCGGCAGACGGCATGGTTACGCGGGCACGTTCACCGTTGTTAATCTGCACCAGCCCTTTACGCTTTAGCGCCGCCAGCGCTTCGCGCACCGAGGGGCGACCCACGTTGAAGAACTCCATCAGTTCGCGCTCGGAGGGTAACTGCTCTCCCTGGGCAAATTCCTTCCGACGGATCATCTGCTCCAGCTCTTCTTCCACCATATCAGACAGTTTTTTGCGCGCCAGCGGCCGACGGCGCAGGCTGCGGCCAATGGTTTCATCAGAGTTTTCAGCTTTAAGATCAGTCGGTTTCATTGCAGTCCGGTGCCGTAGAAGGAAAACAATTCATCATAACACAGGAAATCAGAGGGGGCGGAAAGCAAAACAGGCCCAATGGGCCTGTTTGATTATTTCACGACGCGCAGCGCCGGACGGCCGCCGCGCGGTGGCGGATCGTCGTCAGGGTCGTTGTCGTCCTGGTGATCGGGTTTATCGCCATCAATGAGCGACATAACCGTGTCGCTTTCGCGTTCATCGGTTGCGTCGTCGTCGTTCAGGCTGGAAACATCTTCGTCATATGCCGCTTCCGGCTCGAACATGGTGCCCGCACCGTTTTCGCGGGCGTAGATCGCCAGTACCGCAGCCAGCGGCACAGAAACCTGACGCGGCACGCCGCCGAAACGCGCATTGAAGCGCACTTCGTCGTTTGCCAGTTCAAGGTTACCCACCGCGCGCGGGGCGATGTTCAATACAATCTGTCCGTCACGTGCGTATTCCATTGGAACCAGCACGCCCGGCAACGTCACATCCACAACCAGGTGCGGCGTGAGCTGGTTATCCAGCAGCCATTCATAGAAGGCGCGCAGCAGATACGGACGGCGTGGGGTAAGTTGTGACATTTCCACAGTCATTAGCCTCGGCCGAGACGCATTTCACGTTCCGGTTCAGTTAAAGATGCCAGGAAAGAGTCGCGTTCAAAGACGCGAGTCATGTAGCCCTTCAGCTCTTTCGCGCCAGGACCGCTGAATTCTACGCCCAGGATTGGCAGACGCCACAGCAGCGGTGCCAGGTAGCAGTCTACCAAGCTGAACTCATCGCTCAGGAAGAACGGTTTCTGACCAAACACCGGGGCGATTGCCAGCAGCTCTTCACGCAGTTGCTTACGCGCAGCGTCGGCTTCGGCAGCGGATCCGCTGGTGATCACGTTCATCAGCGAATACCAGTCTTTCTCGATACGCTGCATGTACAGGCGGCTTTCACCACGCGCAACAGGGTAAACAGGCATCAGCGGCGGATGCGGGAAACGCTCATCCAGGTATTCCATAATGATACGGGATTCCCACAGGGTCAGCTCGCGATCCACCAGCGTCGGTACGCTTTGGCTCGGGTTGAGATCGATCAGATCCTGAGGCGGGTTATCCTTTTCCACATGCTCGATCTCAAAACTGACACCCTTCTCGGCCAGCACGATACGAACCTGATGGCTATAAATGTCAGTAGGACCAGAAAACAGCGTCATTACCGAACGTTTGTTGGCAGCGACAGCCATGAAAACCTCCAGGTATATTCAGAATTTTTACTGCTACCAGCCCAACAGGGGCCAGCCAGATGTTGTATCGCCCATCCCAGAGAAGACACATTGTTCAAGAATCGAACAAAAATCGAGTATTCACCGATATTTGGGCAGAAAATTGGATGATAGTTTACCAGATTTTGATGGCTTTGTGGTGAGGGGATTCTGGAAATGTGGAAAAAGAGAAGATATATGCATGGATATTGTGGATAACCTGCGCATTATCCATAAAAAAACCCGCCGAAGCGGGTTTTTCGCCAATCGTTCTGCGTAAGCAGAATGGATTAACGTTTGGAGAACTGTGGACGACGACGTGCTTTACGCAGACCCACTTTCTTACGTTCAACCTGACGCGCGTCACGAGTAACGAAGCCAGCTTTACGCAGTTCAGAACGCAGGGATTCGTCGTACTCCATCAGAGCGCGGGTGATACCGTGACGGATCGCACCTGCCTGACCGGAGATACCACCACCTTTAACGGTGATGTACAGATCCAGTTTTTCTACCATATCAACCAGTTCCAGCGGCTGGCGAACTACCATGCGGGCAGTTTCGCGACCGAAGTACTGTTCCAGAGAACGCTGGTTGATTACGATTTTACCACTGCCCGGTTTGATGAAAACGCGAGCTGCGGAACTTTTGCGGCGACCAGTGCCGTAGTATTGATTTTCAGCCATTGCCTATAATCCCGATTAGATGTCAAGAACTTGCGGTTGCTGTGCCGCGTGGTTGTGCTCGTTGCCTGCGTAAACTTTCAGTTTACGGAACATAGCACGACCCAGCGGGCCTTTTGGCAGCATGCCTTTAACCGCGATTTCAATCACACGCTCAGGACGGCGGGCAATCATCTCTTCAAAGGTCGCTTCTTTGATACCACCGATGTGGCCGGTGTGGTGGTAGTACATTTTGTCAGTACGCTTGTTGCCGGTAACAGCAACTTTGTCAGCGTTCAGAACGATGATGTAATCACCGGTATCAACGTGCGGAGTGTATTCCGCTTTGTGCTTACCGCGCAGGCGACGAGCCAGTTCAGTAGCCAGACGGCCCAGAGTTTTACCGGTCGCGTCAACAACATACCAGTCGCGCTGTACGGTTTCTGGTTTAGCTGTAAAAGTTTTCATTAAAAGCTTACCCAAATAATAAGTTACACGTTGGTGAACACCCAAACGTTTAGTCAGTTGAGGTTCACACGACAAAGTCCGGCAAACCTACCCCTTCGAATAGCACATGCCGACACATAGAAAGTTTCGGGAAAAAAACCTTCTCGTAACGTGGGGTCGCAAGATTATAGAGAAGTTGAGGTCAAAGATCGACCCTTAAATGTGATTCAAATTGGGTTTTTCGAGGCGGTGGAAAATGCCGGGTGGCGGCTGCGCCTTACCCGGCCGACAAGTCCCCCTTCACAGGGAGAGGGTGGCGTTTATGGCATATGCTCCAGCTTCAGGTATTCCTCGCTCTGCATCTCCTGCAGGCGAGACAGGCAGCGCTGGAACTCAAACTTTAGCCGCTCCCCCTGGTAGATCTCATATAAAGGAACCTCGGCGCTAATCACCAGCTTAACGTGGCGCTCGTAAAACTCGTCCACCATCGCGATGAAGCGCCGCGCCTCGCTCTCCATCAGCCGCGTCATCACCGGCACATCCAGCACCATCACGGTGTGGAACAGACGTGAAAGCGCAATGTAGTCGTGCTGGCTGCGGGCATCAACGCACAGCGTCGTAAAGGAGACCGCCAGCGTTTGGTTTTCAACGCCGAGCGTTGGCAGCGGGCGATGGTTAATCTCGAGTTCCGGGGCGTGCTCGCGTTTTGCCCCCGCCAGCGCCAGCCAGAGTTTATCCATCTCGCGGGTGGTCTCTGCATTTAACGGCGAGAGCCACAGGTGCGCCTGGGTTAAGGTGCGCAGGCGATAATCGACACCGGCATCAACGTTCATAATGTCACAATGCTGCTTAATGGCGTCGATGGCAGGCAGGAAGCGTGCCCGCTGTAGGCCGTTGCGGTAAAGCTCATCCGGCGGAATATTCGACGTGGTCACCAGCGTGATCCCGCGGGCAAAAAGCGCTTTCATCAGGCCGCCTAACAGCATGGCATCGGTGATGTCAGACACAAAAAATTCATCGAAGCAGAGCACGTCCGTTTCCGCCTTGAACCTGTCGGCCACAATCTCCAGCGGATCGCTTTTACCCTGCAGCGCAGTCAGCTCTTCATGCACACGCAGCATAAAGCGGTGGAAGTGCAGACGCTGTTTACGCGCCCCCGGCAGGCTCTGGTAGAACATGTCCATCAGCCAGGTTTTTCCGCGACCGACCCCGCCCCACATATAAAGACCGCGCACCGGCGCGTGGGCCTGTGGCGTTTTTTTTCCGAGCAACCGTCCAAATGCCGCCTTTAGCCCGCCATTCTGTTCGGTTTCAGCGGGTTTGGCCGTGAGTTCCTGATAAATCATCTCCAGACGACTTACCGCCTCACGCTGTACGTCATCCGGCTGATGAGTGCCCTCGTTTAGGGCCAGTTGATATCGCGATGCAGGGGACAGGTTTTGCATAATCTTATTGTTATTCCTTCAATTAACGCTCACCAGCAGACGTGACTGATGAAAAAAAGGCCGTTCTACACTACGCGATGATACGTCAGGATTCCACTTCTACGGAAATAGCGGTTATAGTGGCATTATCAGGCACAGGCAGGAGCCGAGCCAACACCCTACGGAACAACAAGACAACGGGAGAAGTTCATGACCTGGGAATATGCGCTAATCGGTTTAGTCGTCGGCATCGTCATCGGTGCTGTGGCCATGCGTTTCGGTAATCGCAAATTGCGTCAGCAGCAGTCACTGCAGTACGAACTGGAAAAGAACAAAGCCGAGCTGGAAGAGTATCGTGAAGAGCTGGTCAGCCATTTTGCCCGTAGCGCCGAGCTGCTGGACAACATGGCGACCGACTATCGTCAGCTGTATCAGCATATGGCAAAAAGCTCCAGCAGCCTGCTGCCGGAAATGACGGCGGAAACCAATCCGTTCCGCAACCGTCTGGCAGACTCTGAAGCCGGTAACGACCAGGCGCCTGTTCAGATGCCTCGCGACTATTCAGACGGCGCGTCCGGCCTGCTGCGCGGCGGTGTAAAACGCGATTAATCGCACAACCTGAATTTATTTTACGGGCGCAGCGATTGCGCCCGTCCTTTCTTCCTGACCCCAGCTATCATTTAGTTAAACACCTCATTGTTCAGCGGTTTAAAATTCAATAACATCAACGTGTTTTTGGGGCCGTTTTTCCTTTATTCCAGGTTACGAGAGTCAACATCGATGAAGAAAAAAAACCAGCTGTTGAGCGCTATCGCGTTAAGTGTCGGGTTATCTCTCTCGGCGTCCGTCCCTGTATTTGCCGCCCTTCCCTCCCAGGTGCCTGGCCAGGCGGCCATTCCAAGCCTTGCCCCCATGCTGGAAAAAGTGTTGCCTGCGGTGGTCAGCGTTCAGGTTGAGGGCACGGCGGTACAAAGCCAACGCGTCCCTGAAGAACTGAAAAAATATTTTGGCGATGAGTCTCCCGACCAGCAGGCCCAGCCTTTTGAAGGCCTGGGTTCCGGCGTCATTATTGATGCGGCAAAAGGCTACATTCTGACTAACAATCATGTCATCAGCCAGGCCGATAAAATCAGCGTCCAGTTAAACGATGGCCGCGAATTTGATGCCAAACTGATTGGCGGTGATGACCAGAGCGACATTGCGCTGTTGCAGGTACAAAACCCGAGTAACCTGACCCAGATTGCCATCGCAGACTCCGACAAACTGCGCGTCGGTGATTTTGCCGTCGCCGTGGGTAACCCCTTTGGCTTAGGGCAAACCGCCACTTCCGGGATCGTCTCCGCGCTGGGACGCAGCGGCCTCAATCTGGAAGGGCTGGAAAACTTTATCCAGACCGATGCCTCAATCAACCGCGGGAACTCCGGCGGGGCATTGCTTAACCTTAACGGTGAGCTGATTGGGATCAACACAGCCATTCTGGCCCCGGGTGGCGGCAGCATCGGGATCGGTTTTGCGATTCCCAGCAATATGGCCAAAACCCTGGCGCAGCAGCTCATTCAGTTCGGCGAAATCAAACGCGGGCTGCTGGGTATTAAAGGTATGGAGATGAGCGCCGATATCGCCAAAGCGTTCAACATCAACGTACAGCGCGGGGCGTTTGTCAGTGAAGTGCTGCCTAACTCCGGCTCGGCAAAAGCAGGTATCAAATCGGGCGATGTGATCGTCAGCCTCAACGACAAGCCGCTGAGCAGCTTTGCCGAGCTGCGCTCGCGGATAGCGACCACCGAACCCGGCGCCAAAGTGAAGCTGGGTCTGATCCGTGACGGTAAGCCGCTGGACGTTGAAGTGACGCTGGATAAGAGCACCTCCTCCTCTGCCAGTGCGGAGCTGATCGCCCCGGCGCTGCAGGGTGCGACGCTGAGCGATGGACAGCTGAAAGACGGTACGAAAGGCATTCGCATCGACACCGTTGAGAAGAGCAGCCCTGCCGCACAGGCCGGATTGCATCAGGAAGATGTGATCATTGGGGTAAACCGCAATCGCGTGCAGTCCATTGCCGAACTGCGCAAGGTGATGGAGAGTAAACCGGCGGTTATTGCCCTGCAGGTCATGCGCGGCAATGAGTCTATCTATATTCTGTTGCGCTAAGCATTTGCGACCCGGACATCACCGCTGCGTGTGATGTCCGGATAACTCATGTTATGCTGCAAATCGTTCCTTTTTTAACGACACGCGCATCATGCTTTTAAAGCTCTTACGTTCTATTGTCATCGGTTTGATTGTCGCTGGCCTGCTGCTGCTGGCGCTGCCGTCTTTACGTCAGTTCAATAAACTGTCGGCCCCTCAGTTCGATAGCACGGATGAAACGCCGGCCACCTATAACCAGGCCGTTCGCCGTGCCGCACCTGCCGTAGTTAACGTCTATAACCGTGGCCTGAATACCTCAGCCCATAACCAGCTGGAGATCCGCACTCTCGGCTCCGGGGTAATCATGGACGAGCGCGGCTACATTATTACCAACAAGCACGTGATAAACGATGCCGACCAGATCATCGTCGCCCTACAGGATGGCCGCGTGTTTGAGGCATTACTCGTTGGCTCTGACAGCCTGACTGACCTCGCCGTCCTGAAGATTAACGCCACGGGCGGTTTGCCGGTCATCCCGATCAACCGTAAACGTACCCCGCATATTGGTGACGTCGTCCTGGCGATTGGTAACCCTTACAACCTGGGCCAGACCATCACCCAGGGGATTATCAGCGCGACCGGGCGTATTGGCCTCAACCCATCCGGGCGGCAGAACTTCCTGCAAACCGATGCCTCCATCAACCACGGTAACTCTGGCGGTGCGCTGGTCAACTCGCTGGGCGAACTGATGGGCATCAACACCCTCTCGTTCGATAAGAGTAACGACGGCGAGACGCCGGAAGGCATCGGCTTTGCCATTCCGTTCCAGCTGGCGACCAAAATTATGGATAAGCTGATCCGCGACGGACGCGTGATCCGCGGCTATATCGGTATCGGTGGCCGTGAAATTGCGCCGATGCATACCCAGGGTGGCGGGATCGATCAGATCCAGGGCATCGTGGTGAACGAGGTGGCGCCAGGGGGTCCGGCGGCCAACGCGGGGATTCAGGTCAATGACGTCATTGTGTCGGTTAACGGCACGCCGGCGGTTTCTGCGCTGGAGACGATGGACCAGGTGGCAGAAATTCGCCCGGGCTCTATCATCCCTGTTGAAGTCATGCGCAACGATAAGAAACTGACGCTGCAGGTCACCATTCAGGAATATCCGGCAACGAACTGACAGGCATAAAAAACGGAGCGATAAGCTCCGTTTTTTTGCCGGGAGACGGTTCGTATTACTTGTTAACGAACTCTTCGCCCAGGGTGATATCTTTCTTCAGCGTATCCAGCATGCCTTCCATCGCGTGTTGTTCAAACGCGCTCAGCGTACCAATGGATTTACGCTCTTCGATACCATTTTTGCCCAGCAGCAGCGGCTGAGAGAAGAAGCGAGCATGTTCGCCATCGCCTTCAACGTAAGCGCATTCAACAACGCCTTTCTCGCCCTGCAGGGCGCGAACCAGTGACAGACCGAAACGTGCAGCCGCCTGGCCCATAGACAGGGTTGCAGAACCGCCACCCGCCTTCGCTTCCACCACTTCGGTGCCCGCGTTCTGGATGCGTTTAGTCAGGTCAGCCACTTCCTGCTCGGTGAAGCTCACGCCTGGGATCTGCGACAGCAGAGGCAGGATGGTAACGCCAGAGTGACCGCCGATGACCGGCACTTCCACTTCTGTTGGCTGTTTGCCCTTCAGCTCTGCAACAAAGGTGTTGGAGCGAATAATATCCAGCGTGGTTACGCCGAACAGTTTGTTTTTGTCGTAAACACCTGCTTTCTTGAGCACTTCTGCCGCGATAGCAACGGTGGTGTTCACCGGGTTAGTGATGATACCGATGCACGCTTTCGGGCACACTTCAGCAATCTGCTGCACCAGGTTTTTCACGATGCCCGCGTTGACGTTGAACAGGTCTGAACGATCCATGCCTGGCTTACGCGCCACGCCTGCAGAAATCAGCACCACGTCGGCACCCTGCAGAGCAGGACGCGCATCTTCACCGGAGAAGCCTTTGATTTTTACAGCGGTAGGAATGTGGCTCAGGTCAACCGCCACGCCTGGGGTTACCGGAGCAATATCGTACAGGGAGAGTTCTGAGCCTGAAGGCAGTTGGGTTTTCAGTAGTAGGGCAAGCGCCTGGCCGATACCACCAGCAGCGCCGAGGACTGCGACTTTCATCCTAAACTCCTTATTATGGTTAACTTAAGTATCTGTAAATCCGTTGCGGCGACCATAATTCAGCAAGTGTTTAATTACAATTTTCGTAGCTAAAGAATTTGAGGTCGCGCGACTTTATCTCTCTTCAGAAGGCTATCTGACGACAGACGGCAACGAATTAAGAGGTGGTTACAATACACCCTGCCCCGCCACCAAAACAACATCATTTTGATAACATTTAATTTACTTTTAAGCTTATTTGCGCGGCGTGACCCAGGCATGTTTTCTGATAACGAATTCTGATAAAATCACTCCCTTTCATAACATTATTTCAGCCTGGCGCTGAGTAGATAATTTGCATAAAAATTCATCCACATGCATAATAATGTTGTTTCTATCGTCATATTCCGGGTGACTTATGCGAAGCTCGTCTAAGCAAGAAGAATTAGTAAAGGCGTTTAAAGCGCTACTTAAAGAAGAGAAATTCAGTTCTCAGGGAGAAATTGTTCAGGCGCTGCAGGAACAGGGCTTCGACAACATCAATCAGTCGAAGGTCTCCCGCATGTTAACGAAATTTGGCGCGGTACGTACCCGTAACGCCAAGATGGAGATGGTCTATTGCCTGCCGGCTGAACTTGGCGTGCCGACCACCTCCAGCCCGCTCAAGAATCTGGTTCTGGATATCGACTACAACGATGCCGTTGTGGTGATCCACACAAGCCCAGGTGCCGCACAGCTGATTGCCCGCATGCTGGACTCATTGGGTAAAACGGAAGGTATCCTCGGGACTATCGCCGGTGATGACACCATCTTTACCACGCCAGCCAGCGGTTTTTCCGTTAAAGATCTCCACGAAGCGA
Source organism: Enterobacter sp. fkY84-1 (assembly GCF_052974705.1). Classification (NCBI taxonomy): domain Bacteria; kingdom Pseudomonadati; phylum Pseudomonadota; class Gammaproteobacteria; order Enterobacterales; family Enterobacteriaceae; genus Enterobacter; species Enterobacter sp. fkY84-1. The sequence continues at coordinate 4,216,251 of NZ_CP169393.1, forward strand.
TTCTGGTTCTGTTCGAACAGGAACTCTAATCCCTTTTCCCCGTAGCGCCGCTGCGGGGATCGTTCTGCCTCCACACCGTTTCCCCCTCTTTTTCACTGCCTCTGCCTTTGACAAATAGTGCTTTTTACCACCCATTAACATTCACCTGGTGAATGATAAATCAAAAAATCGCACAAAAAATCAAAAGCTGATATCCATATGATTTCATTAGACGTAACCAACTAAAATGTGCAAAAAATACCCAATATTATGCAATTTGGTTATAAAAAAAAGACTGGTTAACACGTAATAACAATAGAAACCATTAGTCTGGTATTAATTTTTTCCGTTATTAGTGTATACTTGATTTTGTGATGAGGGTCACGAAACAAGACCCCACTAAAAAATTCGACGAGGTAAAAATCATGAAAATCAAATCAACTGTAGCGGCGCTGAGCGTCCTGTCTGTCCTGTCATTCGGTGCCTTCGCGGCTGACGCTATCAATGCTGACCAGGCGCAATCCCGCCAGGCCATCGGTACGGTTTCTGTCGGCGCGGTCGGCACATCGCCAATGGACATGCATGAGATGCTGAACAAAAAAGCGGAAGAAAAGGGTGCGTCATCCTATCGCATCATCGAAGCGCGCTCTGGTGCACACTGGCACGCCACCGCTGAGCTGTACAAATAAGTTTTAGTAATAACTGAACACGTAAATCTCCACTCAACGGCACCAGGCATAAAAATAGCGGTTCAACCCTTCTCGCCGTTGAGCAAAAACCCTATTCAGGAGTAAAGACTATGAAAACCAAATTGATCATCGCAACCCTCGGTCTGGCATCTGTTCTCTCTTTCGGCGCAAGCGCAGCCGTACAGCAGGTGAATGCCGACCAGGCACAAAATCTGCAGCCTATGGGCAGCATCTCCGTGACGTCTGTTACCGGCTCTCCGATGGATATCCGTCACGAACTGGCTGCCAAAGCTGAAAAAGCAGGTGCCAGCAGCTATCGCGTCACCGAACTGAATCAGGGTGACCACTGGCATGCAACTGCAGAACTGTATAAATAAACCCTCGTCGTATCTCATCATACGACTTGCCCCTGGCCTGATGGTCAGGGGCTTTTTTCATTCAGTGCCGCGCGTTAAAACGCAGCTGCCCTTCCAGCTCTTCTTCCGCTTCATCGAACAGTAATATCAGTGCGCCAAAACGTCTGCGCAGCTTATCGGGCAAATGGATGAACTCAATTTCCAGCGGTAGCGGCAGCAGACTCCCGGTCACCACGTCCCACAGCGTATCCAGATTCGTCACGCTTTCCCGTTCAAGATCAAACACCCGGATAAACTCACGGTAGAAGTCTTCCTGACTGTCGATCTCGTCAAAATCAAAGGTATAGGTTTTCATTGCCAGCCACCCAGTCCAGGCGAGCGGCAGATGCCGCCCTGTCTATTATAATCCCCCAATGTGAAGGGTTTTCACTTCCAGATACTCTTCCAGGCCCAGCACGGAGCCCTCACGACCCAGGCCTGACTCCTTCACGCCACCAAAGGGCCCCAGTTCCGTGGAGACGGCACACTCGTTAATGCCGATCATCCCGCTCTCGATCGCCTGGGAAACGCGGAAAACACGTGATAGATTCTGGGTATAGAAGTAAGCCGCCAGCCCGTAGGGCGTATTGTTGGCACGCTGGATAACTTCATCTTCCGAGGTGAAACGGAAACACGCCGCAACCGGGCCAAACGTCTCTTCTTCTGCCAGCTTCATGCCTTCATGGCAGTCGCCCAGCACGGTTGGCATCCAGAAATTCCCGCCAAGCGGATGGGGCTTCCCCCCTGCCAGTACGGTTGCCCCCCGGGAGACGGCATCGTCGACATGCTCACGCACCTTGTCGACCGCAGCAGATTCAATCAGCGGTCCGACAACGACGCCCTCGTCAAGGCCATTCCCCACCTTGAGCGCCTTCACGGCATCGGCAAGTTTATTCACAAACTTGTCGTAGACGGTTTCCTGAATATAAAAACGGTTCACGCTGACGCAGACCTGCCCGGCATTGCGGAACTTGTTGGCAATCGCCCCCTTCACCGCCGCGTCGATATCTGCATCCTCAAAAACGATATACGGGGCATTTCCCCCCAGCTCCATCGAGACTTTTTTCATGGTTTCGGCAGCATTACGCACCAGCGTTTTGCCGACGGAGGTCGAGCCGGTAAAGGAGATTTTACGCACGTCTCGGCTTGCCATAATCGCATCGCTGATTTCATGGGTATTCCCGGCCACGGCGTTGAGCACGCCGTCGGGTACGCCGGCCTGTTTTGCCAGGGTGAGCAGCGCAAAGGCACTGAGCGGCGTGTTATTGGCCGGTTTGATCACTCCGGTGCACCCCGCAGCCAGCGCCGGGCCTAATTTGCGGGTGAGCATGGCCATTGGGAAGTTCCACGGCGTTATCGCCGCCACCACGCCTATGGGTTCGCGGGTCGCCAGAATGCGCGAGCTGGGTTTGACAGGCGGAATAATTTCCCCGTTGGCGCGCTTGGCCTCTTCGGCAAACCACTGGATAAAGCTGGCAGCGTACTCCACCTCACCTTCCGCTTCTTTCAGCGGCTTGCCCTGCTCGGTGGTCATTAACTGCCCGAGCCAGCTTTTATTCTCAATAATCAGTTCGTACCAGCGATAAAGAATCGCCGAGCGCTCTTTCGCGGTTTTGGCACGCCAGGCCGGGAAGGCTTTGGTGGCCGCTGCGATAGCCTCTTCGGTTTGTGCTTTACCCGCTTTCGCGACTTTCGCGATGACTTCCCCGGTAGCGGGGTTAAGCACATCGAAGGTCGTGTCCAGCGTTTTCCAGATCCCGTTGACCAGATAACCAGTCTGAAAAAGGATGTGATCCTGAAGCGCCTGGGTCGTCATGTGTCCTCCCTTCCTGAAATGTAAGAACGTGCTGGAATAAGTATAGCTACAAAAAAACCGACGCTTTTGGCGTCGGTTTTTTTACTTCAGTCAGCTATCCGTGAGGGCATTCTGGTAGCGATGCAGCATCAACACCAGCCGTCCTACCGGCTCGGTCACCTGAGGCGGCGCTTCCCAGGTTTTAAGCTTCTCCTGGTAGATATCAAGCTCTGCAAGCAGCTGCGTAAAGTAGCGACGTCGTTTGTCATCACTGCTGGCGGAAAGCACGTGGTCCGCGGTACGACGCAGCTGGCGGTGCCAGGCCGACAGATCGTCGTTGATCGGCACCGGCGCATTGCGCAGACGCTGGTGTGCAATGATCATGGTCAGCGCCAGGCGGAACTTCGCAATGTCGCCCGGGAACTTGTTCAGCAGTAAAAACAGCTGCTGGTAGAGCGCGGGCAGGTGGTTCTCTTTGCGGCGCGCGGTGTTGGTTGTCATCGACGACACGGCGGCCGACACAAACTGGTTCAACAGCACGCGGCCCGTTCTTGCCTGCGAATTATCGCGGACCAGCAGAATCACCATCATCGCCAGGAAACAGCCCACCAGCTGACCTAACGCGCTGTCGAGGAACTGGCTGAAATGGAACGTCATCGGGTTATCCAGCACGATGATGTTAATCGTACTCGCCAGCGCCCCCAGCGATCCCAGACGCCGCTTTTGCACTTCTATACCGATAAAGAACGCCATCACCGCCAGGCTAATACAGAGCAGCAGCATGCTCTGCTGCGTCGACGGGATGATGACCAGAAAATAGAGCGCGCCGATCGGCAGGGCGGCAAGGGTGCCGTACAGGAAATCGATGGCGACCATACGCGGGTTAGGCAGACGCATCGCCAGTGCGGTCACGACGGCAATCATCACCATCGCGCCGCTGCCGGACGTCCAGCCCGTCCACAGCCAGAACAGCGTGCCGAGCATACAGGCAAGCGTCGTACGCCAGAAGTTGACCATCGCGTGATGGCGCTCGGCGGATTCCGGCTTGATCACCACTTCGCCCTGCAGTACCTCTTCTTCCGCCGCGCTGATTTTGGTATTCCCGATCACGCCGCGTTTCAGCAGCAGGTAGCGCGTCGCGGCGCCGACCCAGGTGTAGATCGTTACCGGCGTGTCACGTTCTCCTGTCCAGGCAATAACCCTGCGCATACGCTTAAGCTGCTTGTGCACGTCCTGCACCGTTTCCACTGGCTCAGCGAACAGTTCGCGGAACGTATCGGTGACCACTTCCGGGCGCGTGTTCTGAATCAGGTAGGTTTCACATGCCTGGGTAATCAGCGTTAACGAGACCGTATTAAGGGCTTTCAGACGACGGTTAGCGCGAGCCCAGCGTGACGACTCCATATTGAGATTGCTGCGCATCCCTTCCAGCGCCTGCGTCCGGCGAACCAGCCCGCTCCAGGCTTTATCCACCTCTTCGCTGTCGCCGTGCTTAATGCAGAGCTGCATCAGCTGGTACTGGGCGACAATCAGCGCATCAAGCTCTCGGTCGACTTCCTGCTTGATGGAGCGCGGGGAGAACAGCAGGTCCGCGACAATTGCACTCACGATACCAATGACAATCTCACTGCATCGCTCCACCGCAAACTGCGGAGCCAGCAGCGGCTCGGACTGGATGGTGATGATAATAATCAGCGCGGTATAGCCCGCCAGACCCCAGGCATAGGAGTTCTCCACTTTCACCAGAGACGAGATCCAGGTGCAGAAGCCCGCCCAGATACAGCACACCATCAGCATCAGCAGCGGCGTGCGGATCATCAGGATAATAATGGTGAGCGCCGCGATACAGCCGATGAACGTCCCGATGATACGCAGCATTCCGCGATAGCGGATCGCGCCTGAATAGGGTTCCCCACCCGCGGCAAAGGCGGGACCCGCCGCGACAATCGCGGCCGTCAGCACTGCCCAGCGCGGGGTCTCAAGCTGGAAGTGGAAGCCAACAAACAGCGCCAGCACAATGGCACACGCCAGCTTCACGGCGAAGCGAATGTGCTGGCTGGCGATGGAAAAGATGCCCATAGCGATTAACCAAACTCGCGCAGACGGTGGGCGATTTTACGGAAGAATGAGTCCTGGCTGGCATCCCGATCTTTTTCACCGGTAATCACCACCGTCGCCGTGGTACCCGCAGGCCACAGATTGCCCTGCTGTTCATCCAGGTGGATACGGACCGGCACGCGCTGGGCCAGACGCACCCACTCGAGGTTGGAATCCACCGTTGCCATCCCTTTTGCATCACGCGAACTGCTGGAGTTGGTCACCCCTGCGGCGACGCTGTCGACGGTACCTTTAAAGACGCGGTTGCTGCCCAGCGGCGTGATTTCTGCCCGATAGCCGGGACGTACGCCTTCCAGCTTGGTCTCTTCCATATAGGCGAGTACATAGAAAGAGTTCTGTTTCACCAGCGCCACGGCGGTTGAGCCACGGGTAATGAATTCCCCGGCATAGACGTTAAGGTTGGTCACCCAGCCATCAGACGGCGCGCGGATCACGGTACGCTCCAGATCGAGCTTCGCCAGATCGCGCGTTGCTTCTGCTTTCGCCAGCTGGTGCAGCACGGTTTGCAGCACGTTGTTGGACTGGTCAATCTCTTCACGGGACATTGCCTGAACGCCAAGCTGATTACGGCGGCCCGCCTCACGGCGTTTCTCCGCAGCCAGCGCCTGGTAATAGGCCACGTCCGCTTCCGCCTCTTCCAGCGCTTTCTGGTAACGAGGCTGGTCGATGGTGAACAGAACCTGATCTTTTTTCACCAGCTGGTTATCGTGAACGTTAACCGCCGTGATAAGACCGGCCACGTCAGGGGCGATGGCCACCACATCGGCGCTGAAGCGTGCATCACGCGTCCACGGTGATTCGGTGTAATAGACCCAGGCGCGGAAAATGGCAATGAAGGCGAGGATAACCAGCGCCATGGTGATGGCAGTGCGGGAGATTTTTCTTGTTAGCGTTTTCACATCAACCTCAGACAAACATGCGCGATATCAGGTAAAACAGGCAGCAATACAGCGCGGTATTGAACAATGCAGGGTGCCAGACGAAATCGTAGATCCCGGTAGGGACCAGCACCTTGCGCACCAGCCAGAAGATCGCCAGTGATAAAAGAAGCTCGAAAAATATCGGTGGGAACGACAGACCGAACACCACGATAACGGGAAACAGACTCATGTTGACCTTGATAAGAGAGAGTGCAGGCTTCAGAATTTTTTAGCGCACGCCACCGCAGGAGAGCAAGAAACGCCGGGCGAGAATGGCGCAGCCGTTATGTAATTAATAATATATTAACGTAACTGTTATGCTGTTATCTATAATATGTGATCTAAATCACTTTTAAGCCAGAGTGAACAATGGAACGTTTAAAACGCATGTCAGTCTTCGCCAAAGTGGTTGAACTGGGCTCCTTTACCGCCGCTGCACGCCAGCTTCAGATGAGCGTCTCCTCTATCAGCCAGACGGTGTCCAAACTGGAAGATGAGCTTCAGGTCAAGCTGCTCAACCGCAGTACCCGCAGCATTGGTCTGACGGAAGCGGGTAAAATTTACTATCAGGGCTGTCGTCGCATGCTTCTGGAAGTGCGGGATGTTCACGAACAGCTCTACGCCTTCAACAACACCCCCATCGGCACGCTGCGCATCGGGTGTTCTTCAACTATGGCACAAAATGTTCTCGCTGCCATGACGGCGGATATGCTGAAAGAGTACCCCGGGCTTACCGTCAATCTGGTGACGGGTATCCCGGCGCCGGATCTGATTGCCGACGGCCTGGACGTGGTGATCCGCGTCGGCGCGCTGCAGGATTCCAGCCTGTTCTCGCGTCGGCTGGGCAGCATGCCGATGGTCGTCTGCGCTTCGAAGAGCTATCTGGCCCAGTACGGTGTGCCGGAGAAACCTGCCGATCTCACCAACCACTCGTGGCTGGAGTACAGCGTGCGGCCCGACAATGAATTTGAGCTGATTGCCCCGGAAGGGATCTCCACCAAACTGCTGCCGGAGGGGCGGTTTGTCACTAACGACCCCATGACCATTTCGCGCTGGCTGGTGGCTGGCGCCGGGATCGCCTACGTGCCGCTGATGTGGGTGATCAACGAAATTAACAGCGGCGTGCTGGAGATCCTCTTCCCGCGCTACCAATCCGATCCGCGTCCGGTGTACGCCCTGTATACCGAAAAAGACAAGCTCCCGCTGAAAGTCCAGGTGTGTATTAACTATCTGACCGAGTATTTTGTGGACGTGGCGGAGCTGTTTCAGGGGATGCGGGGAAGACGAAAGGAATAATCCATTTATTCCAGAACGTATAGGACCGATGAATATTCCCAGGATGAATCCCGTATTCATTCAGGAATATTCCTTCGCCACTATCAGGAATAGCTAATTGACACTACCGCCATCAGCCCATTACTTTATAAGCAGTCTGCTCGTCAGGCTGTTATTAATTTGTTGCTGATATGAATAATAAAATGTATTTCGCAGGATGACGTTAAACAAGGAAAAGAAATGAATCTATTTGAACAAACACCGCCTTCACGCAGGCGCTATGGACTCGCCGCGTTCATCGGTTTAATTGCAGGGATCGTCTCCGCTTTTGTCAAATGGGGAGCCGAAGTGCCGCTTCCGCCACGCAGCCCCGCCGACTTATTCACCGGCGCATGCGGACCTGAGCACTTAATAAGAGCCGCAGGGCAGATTGACTGCTCCCGCAATTTTTTAAACCCTCCCTATGTATTTTTACGTGACTGGCTTGGCGTTGTCGATCCTAACGCAGCAGTTTATACATTTGCCGGACATATATTTAACTGGGTCGGCGTAACGCATATTATTTTCTCCATCGTCTTCGCTGTTGGCTATTGTGTCGTGGCTGAAGTCTTCCCGAAAATTAAACTCTGGCAGGGTTTGCTGGCGGGTGCGTTAGCTCAGCTCTTTGTGCATATGATCTCCTTCCCGCTGATGGGGTTGACGCCACCGCTGTTTGAACTGCCGTGGTATGAACACGTGTCAGAGATCGTGGGCCATCTGGTCTGGTTCTGGTCGATCGAAATTATTCGTCGTGACTTGCGTAACCGCATCACACACGAGCCGGATCCGGAGATACCGCTGGGTAACTTACGTTAAAAAAAAGGCGCTACATCTGTAGCGCCTTTTTTATGTTTGCTCAGGTCAGGCTGTGCCGCCCACCGTCAGGTTGTCTACTTTCAGCGTTGGCTGGCCCACGCCCACCGGCAGGCTCTGGCCCTCTTTACCGCAGACGCCCACGCCGTTATCCAGCTTGAGATCGTTACCGACCATTGAGATCTGCTGCATGGCTTCAATACCGGAGCCGATCAGCGTTGCACCTTTCACCGCTTTGGTCACTTTGCCCTTTTCGATCAGATACGCTTCTGAGGTAGAGAAGACAAACTTACCGGAGGTGATATCCACCTGGCCGCCGCCAAAGTTAGGCGCAAAGATACCGTAATCAACGGATTCGATAATCTCCTGCGGCGTGGATTTGCCCGGCAGCATGTAGGTATTGGTCATGCGCGGCATCGGCAGGTGCGCGTAGGACTCACGACGGCCGTTACCCGTTGGCGCAACGCCCATCAGGCGCGCGTTGAGTTTGTCCTGCATGTAGCCTTTCAGCACGCCGTTTTCGATCAGCACGTTGTACTGGCCGGGCGTACCTTCATCGTCGATAGCCACCGAGCCGCGACGATCGCGCATGGTGCCATCATCCACCACGGTGCACAGTTCAGAGGAGACAAGTTGACCAATCTGACCGCTGAATACCGACGTTCCGCGACGGTTAAAGTCGCCTTCCAGACCATGGCCCACCGCCTCATGCAGCAGCACGCCCGGCCAGCCGGCACCCAGCACCACCGGGAATGAACCCGCCGGCGCCGCGACGGCATTCAGATTCACCAGCGCCATGCGCACGGCTTCTTTTGCCCACGCGTCAGCGCGCGCTTCACCGTCAACGTCGCCCAGGAACCAGTCATAGCCAAAACGACCGCCGCCGCCGCTTGAACCGCGCTCGCGTTTGCCGTCCTCATCGACCTGCACGCTGATAGAGAGACGCACCAGCGGACGGACATCTGCCGCCAGGGTACCGTCCGTTGCCGCCACCAGAATCAGTTCATACACACCGCTCAGGCTGGCTGAAACTTCCTGCACGCGTTTATCTGCCGCGCGCGCCACTTTGTCCACGCGGCGCAGGATATCCAGCTTCTCTTCACGGCTCATGCTCTGCAGCGGATCGATGCTGGTATAGAGCGCAGAGTGCTGCACTTCTCCCAGGGTTTTCACGCGACCATCGCCGGTATCACGCACAATGGTGCGCGCGGCCTGCGCGCTCTGCTCAAGTGCGGCGAGGCTAATCTGATCGGCATACGCAAAACCGGTTTTCTCCCCGCTGACGGCGCGGACGCCAACGCCCTGGTCGATGTTGTAAGAGCCATCTTTAATGATGCTGTCTTCTAAAACCCAGGATTCGTGATAGCTCGACTGGAAATAAAGGTCGCCGTAGTCGAGACGGCGTTCGGTCAGTTGACCAAGAATGGAGAACAGGTCCTGATGGTTCAGGCCGTTCGCTGCGAGCAAATGTTCACTTACCAGGTTCAGACTCATCGTATTGCTACTCGTTCGTTGCCGCCCGTGGCGGTATAAAGATCGTATTTATTGAGAGTGAGGCAATTACCTGCCCACGTCAAATCATTGCTGTGCATCTTTGCGCGGCTGGCGCAGCACCTCGTTAATCTGCGGTTTATCGACCGGACCGGTAATGCGGTAGCGCAGAATGGAGACCTTGCTCCACAGCGGCCCCAGCACTTTGCTGGCGGCAAACACCGCCGCACCGACAATCGGGTTCACCACGAAGGCCGCCGCAACGCCCACGCTCGCGGAAATTTCCGGCGCCACCACGGCTTCCATATCCAGCTCGCGGCGCACGAGGTTGACCGAGCCTTTCATGGCGATATCCGCTTCCAGGCCATCCACCAGCGTATCGTCCGTATGCAGAACGCCGTCCTTGATCCACGCCGTACTGCGGATGGAATCGTAGTAGAACCCTTCGCTGAAGGTATCGCTGAAATCGAAGCGCAGCTTGCGCAGCAGCGCATCAAAACTCAGCAGGCGCAGGATCTGCCCGGCGCGCCCCGTGCTCACGTCGGCGATTTCACCTTTGCCGAAGCGGGTTTTCAGAATGCCGTTCAGCGAGGCCTCATCCGGCTTCCACGGGGCGTCGCGCCAGTGAAGATCGTAATCGACGTCAAATGACGAACCGCGCAGCGGCGTGCTGATGCCAAAGAAATTGGCTGCCGCATCCAGTTTGTTGCCTTTAATGTCTCCCTTGAGGGACGTTCGCTGCTCGCCCGGATTATTCACCCATTCCCCGCCTGCCGTCATGCGGCCAAAGCCGGTGTCGATCAATCCACCGGTGAGCGTAAGCGTATTTCCCTGAATGGCAAAATCACCGTCGATACGGCCATATTTCTGTCCCCACAGCCAGCACTCCGCGCAGCGCAGCTGGAGATCGGGCCAGCCGCTAAAATCGACGCGGGAGGTTTGACTCAGCGGCGAGGTATCCGCCGGTTTATCTTTACTCGCGGCGGCCGGGTTGTAGTAGAGATAGCGGATCGCCGCCTGCCACGGCGCGTGATCGCGCATGGTCAGCGTGCCGTTGATCTCCCGACCCTGGGCCTCCACTTTCGTACCGTTAGCAGCAGGCTGCGAGACAATACTCAGGTTGTTCCACTGCTGCCCACCCAGCATCAGCGACGGCGTGCGTACGGTAATGGTTTGCGGGAACTGGGCGGTTTCATCAACGTTTTGCCCAACGCCTTTCTGGAACAACGCCAGCCACTCTGCACCGTCCATCGGCGGCAGATTCAGCTCAACGCCCGTCTGCTCTGGCAGCGGCGGCGTGGAGCGGCTATCCGTCGTCCAGATGGCCCTGTCGAGAGTGAGCTTGCGGTTAAGCAGCCAGCGGCTGTTGAAGTGGTTCGTCCCGCCCGCGTTTCCGGTCAACGCGAAGCTGCTCAGGTTGCCCTCGACGTTCAGCTTCACCGGCAGCGGCTGTCCGGCCTGTTTATCCAGCGGCGCAGGCAGCTGGCTTCGAAGATTCTTCAGATCCCCCGTGATGTCGACCTTGTACTGGGCACCCGCGTGATAAGGCAGGTCGATTGCCACTTTACCCTGCCAGGCGACCGCCCCCTCCACCGACGCCTCAATCGGCTTCGGCAGGACATCCATTCGCGCTGGCTGCCAGTTACCGTCCAGATTGACGGCCACCTGATACGCCTTTTCACCCTCTGTGGTCGTGAAGTCGATATTCACGGGCTGATTAAACCAGCTGGCGGTCAGCGGCTCGCTCTTCAGGTTACCGTTCTCAAAGCTGAACTGCCCGCTGAGATTTTTCAGGGTGCTCTCAAGGGGTTTAATGTACAGACTGTTGTTCTTCAGACGGACGTCGCCTTTCGCGGTGGTCATCTCACCGTCCAGCGGGATATCAAGATGTAAGCGAGCATTCACATCGCCATCAAGCTGCAGCTGCTGAAGCGTCGCCGCCAGCGACTCTTTCAGGGGGGTCTCCTCAAAGTACGGTCCCACCGCCTTGCCGGGACCGTTGATGTCGGCATCAATCAGCAGCTTCTCTTTTGAGTAGTCCGGAATGTTGGCCGTCAGGTTGCTGGCCGTTACGCCGCCCAGCGCCACGCTGTCGGACTTCATCCACAGGCCGTCATTGAGGAAGTTAAGTTCGATATCCAGGTTTTTCAGCGCGGGCCAGCCCGGCTGGAACGCGAAGGTGGCGTCGTGCAGCGGCACCAGCACCTGGAACTGACCTTCATTATGTTTGTACGGGAACAGATGGGGGTTACCGCCGTAGACCAGCGTGGCGTTTTCCGCCTGACCGCCCTGAATTGCGCCGCTCAGATAGTCGACCAGCGCTTTACCCATCAGGTTTTCCGGGAAATAGCGCCAGGCCTGCGAGCCATCATCGGTACTGATTCCGGCCAGAATACCCAGCCACGGCTCGTCCCCCTGCGGTTGCAGATAGCGGAAGTCACCCCGCGCGTGTACCGCTTTGGCTTTGACGTCGATATGGCGACCATCGAGCTGGAAGCCCTTATCGTTACGGAGCCAGTTAAGCACTGCGTTGCCCTGTTCGATTTCCAGCGGTGCGCGGAAGACCGTCTCGTACGGCATTCTGGCGTCGTGCATATCAACCGTCAGCCTGCCGTTCTCCACGCTGCCTTCCAGCTTGCCGCTAAAGTGCTCCGCACCCGGCAGCAGCTTCCACTGCTTCCAGGCAAGATCTTTCCATGTTGCCTGGAAACGGGTTTTTTCCGTCGCCTGAAGCGGGATATCCAGCGCCAGAGAATCGATCTTTCCGCTCGGCTGCGTAGCCAGCCAGATCTCGCCCAGGTCTGGAGAGAGCTTTGCCGCCATTGAGCGCAGCCCTTCAATGGCGGCCAAATCCAGGTTGCTGGCGCGGATGCGCAGCTCGTCGCTGCGTTTACTGGCCGTGCCGCCAACGTCCTGCTCCGGCATCCAGGCCAGCGTCAGCGCACCGCGCGGCCACGGCTTGCCGTCCATCACGATCCGCGTATCGGGAATGGCAAACTGCCAGCCCTCTTTCTCCTGCGTCACGTGGGCGGTGAGGTTATCGACGGAAAGCTGATGCTGCTGTTTTTCGCCTTTCCAGCTCGCGCCCCCCTGCTTGAGCCAGATATCACCGCTGGCAAATTCGCCTTTCGTCAGGGTCAGCCAGCCTTCAAGGCTGAATCGGGCCGTTTCCAGCTGCATATTCTGCTGGAGCCAGTCGCCCAGCCACGGTTTGACGTCCACATCGTCGGCCTGCAGCCAGACTTTGCCGTTATTTAGCAGACCGTCATCGTCACGCAGATCCATGCGCACCTGCATCACGCCGTGCTGACCGTTCAGGCTGGAGAGACTCACCTGCCCCTCAGCGCGGTGCCGGTTCCTGCCGTTGAGCCAGGTCAGCTGGGGGATCGCCAGTTCCGCGCGCTGGCCGGAAAGGGTAATAAAGCTCACTTCGCTGTCGCGCAGATCGAAATGATCGAACTGACGCAGGAAAAGATCGCTAAAACGGTTGGCCTCAAGCCCCTGGCTGCTGTCGCCGCCCGAGATGGGCGTATTGGTCAGAAACTGGAGCTGATAAAAGGTAAGATCGCGAAACTGCCAGCGCAGATGCAGCAGGCTTTGCCAGACGTCCAGCGCCAGGGTCACGCGTTTGATTTTGAGGTGGCCGCCATCTTTCAGGCTGGCGTTGATATCCCGCACATCGAGCGTCGGGCCAAAGTTCTGCCAGCTGGCGCTTACCTGGCTGACGTTCACCGGCACGCCGGTGGTGGATTCGATTTTTGCCAGCAGCTGCGGACGCCAGCTGTCCAGATGCGGTAAAACGAGGCGTAGCCCGCTCACGAGCAACGCGACAATCACGACCAGCGTTGCCCCTGTAAGCAATAAAATCCCCGGCAATCGCCTCACGCATCTCTCCTTGTCAGCTTTGGTCACGCAGCGTACTGCGCTTACATCATCACGACGTCAAACTGCTCCTGGTTATAGAGCGGTTCAATTTGTACTTTTACCTGTTTGCCGACAAAGATTTCCACTTCCGCCAGCGCGTGTGACTCTTCGCCTTTCAGCGCTTCAGCCACCGCAGGGGAAGCATAGACCAGAAAACGATCGGAGTCGTAGGCATGATGAACACGGACGATTTCACGCATGATCTCGTAGCAGACCGTCTCAACCGTCTTTACCGTTCCGCGTCCATGGCAGGTCGGGCATTCATTACACAGCACATGCTCCACGCTCTCGCGGGTACGCTTACGCGTCATTTCCACCAGCCCCAGCTGTGAGAAGCCGTTGATGCTGGTTTTCACGCGATCTTTACTCAGGGCCTGCTCAAGCGAGTGCAGCACGCGGCGGCGATGGTCTTCATTACTCATATCGATGAAATCGATGATGATAATGCCGCCCAGATTGCGCAGACGAAGCTGGCGCGCAATGGCCTGCGTGGCCTCGATGTTGGTGTTGAAGATGGTGTCATCCAGGTTGCGATGGCCGACGAACGCGCCGGTGTTGATATCGACGGTGGTCATCGCTTCGGTCTGATCGATGATCAGATAGCCGCCGGACTTCAGCTCAACCTTACGCTCCAGGGCACGCTGGATCTCGTTTTCGACATCATAGAGATCGAAGATCGGCTGACGCCCGGTGTAGTGCTCCAGCAGGCCTGGCATCTCCGGGATATATTCGGCGGTAAACTCCAGCAGCGCTTCATACGTCAGGCGGGAATCCACGCGAATGCGGTCGAGCTGCGCGTCGGCAAAGTCACGCAGCACGCGCTGCGCCAGCGCCAGCTCACCATAGAGCTGATAGCGGGTCTGGTTGCGTTTTTTACGCTCCATCACTTTGGTCCAGACGCGCTTCAGGTAAGCCGCATCTGACGCCAGGTCTTCCTCGCTGATCCCTTCCGCGGCGGTGCGGATGATAAATCCGCCCTGTTCATCGCAGTAGGCGCTGACGACTTTCTTCAGGCGCTCGCGCTCGCTTTCGCTCTCAATACGCTGCGAAACGCCCACGTGCGACGCGCCGGGCATAAAGACCAGATAGCGGGAAGGTAAGGTGATATCGGTGGTCAGACGGGCGCCTTTGGTACCAAGAGGATCTTTCACCACCTGCACCATTAAGTCCTGCCCCTGACGCACCAGTTCAGAAATGTCGCGCACGGCAAACTGCTTTTGCTCTTCGCCCGCGACGCACTCGGTGTGCGGCATGATGTCGGAGGCATGTAAAAATGCCGCCTTATCCAGTCCAATATCTACAAAAGCCGCCTGCATACCCGGCAGTACACGACTGACACGACCTTTGTAGATATTGCCTACTATTCCGCGCCGCGCTTCACGCTCAATATGAATTTCCTGAAGAATGCCACCGTCAATATAGGCCACACGGGTTTCCGATGGCGTTACGTTTACCAACAATTCAGCCGTCATAATTATCCCTTCCCTCACGCAGTGAGTTAAAATTGCTCAGCAACTCATACGTTTCCACCAGCGGTAAGCCGACTACGGCGTGATAGCTGCCATGAATCTTCCTGACAAAACAGCCACCCAGCCCCTGAATACCGTATGCACCTGCTTTATCCATCGGTTCACCGCTGGCAATATAAGCGGCGATCTCGTCGTCGGTAAGTACTCTGAACGTGACATCCGTCACCACCAGGCAATCCAGCACGTGCTGGCGGTCCGCCAGCGCGACGGCCGTCATCACCTGATGCGTTTGCCCGGACATTTTGCGCAGCATGCGCGCCGCGTGTTCGGCGTCATGCGGTTTCTCCAGCACTTCACCGTTAAGGATAACGATGGTATCAGCTCCCAGCACGGGCAGATCGCGCGGCACGCAGGCCACGCCCGCCTGCGCTTTCTCGCGCGCCAGACGTGACACGTACTGTTGAGCACTTTCGCCCTCAGCACGTTTTTCTTCAATGCCGGTCACGATGCGTTCAAAAGAGACCCCAAGCTGCGTCAGGAGTTCCTGACGGCGCGGGGAGCCGGAAGCGAGATACAAAGACGTCATAGAAACCTTTTATTGCACAGCAAACTGCTGGCGAACCTTACGCATCAGCAGGAATAGCCACGGCCAGAGCACACCGTTTACTACACTACTCCAGAACACTTCCGGTCGGAAAGAGACGTTGATCACTAAAAACTCTGCCCAGAAAACAACGATATCCGCAGCAAGCGACAACAGCATCACGACCAGGGCCTGTTGCCAGAGCGCGAGGTTACGGAAGAGCTGGAATTTCAGTGCGACGAGGTACGCAATAATGCTCATGGACAAGGCGCGTACGCCCAGCGTAGAGCCACTAATGAGATCCAGTATGGCACCCATCACAAAACCCGTGCCGACATTTACGCGATGCGGCAGGGCAAGGATCCAGTAGAGCAAAATGAGCAAGACCCAGTTTGGCCGGAAAACGAGAATGTTATCCGGCCAGGGCATAATCTGCAGCAACAGTGCAATGAGGAACGAGAGCCAGATGACCCAGCGTCCCTGGCTACGATAGCTTGCCACTACTGCCCTCCCGAAGAGAGTTTAGGCGGTGGCGGCGCATCCGGCAGCGGCTGCGTTAACCCCGTTGCCGGTGCCGGGACTGGCGCAGGCGGCCCCATAGAGTCCGCAGGCGGGAGAACCTGCGGCATCATCTGCATCAGGCGTTCATTTGCCACACGATGGACCTCTTCAGGCGTCATCGGGTTAGTACCGTTACGATCGGCGCCCCACAGCAGCAGCAGGTAGCGCAGACGCTGTAAACCGGCGGTTGGACGCGCCTGAATCACGGTATAGGCACGCTGCGTATCCAGCTTCACCGAAGAGACCACCGCAACCGGATAGCCTTCAGGGAAGCGGCCACCCAGACCGGAGGTCACCAGCACGTCGCCCACGCGGATATCCGTGTTGGCCGGCAGGTGTTCCAGCTGCAGATCGTCCGTACAGCCGTTCCCGGCCGCAATCACGCGGATGTCGTTGCGCAGCACCTGGATCGGCAGCGCATGCGTGGCGTCGCAAATCAGCAGCACGCGGCTGGTCAGTTTGGCGACGGCAACAACCTGGCCTACTACGCCTTTATCGCTGATGACGGGCTGGCCTTCATACACCCCGTTGACGCTCCCTTTGTCGATCACAACCTGATCGCTGTAAGGGTCGTTCACGGTGGAGATCACCTGGGTAACCATCTTCTGCTCATCCTGACGCAGCGGCGAGCCGAGCAGCTCACGCAGACGCGCGTTTTCCTGCTTGTATTGCCCCAGCATCAGAAGTTCGCTGTTTTTCAGCAGCAGTTCCTGGCGTAATGCCCGGTTTTCAAGTTCGAGCTGGTCTCGTGAAGACAGCGTTTGAGAAACGGAGTCGAGCAGTTCACGGGGACCATTTGATATAAAGTAGAAAGGACTGACGGCGGTATCCATGTACGTTCGGATCTGGCTGAACGTACCGAGGCGGCTATCGGCAATAATGACCCCAAGCGCAACCAGAACCGCCAGAATGAGGCGAAACTGTAGCGATGGGCCACGGCTAAAAATTGGCTTCATAGGCTATGCGTATTCTCGCGTCAGAGAGAAAGGGTAGCAAATTGCTACCCTCTCAAACTCGACTACTCTTCGCTGAACAAATCGCCGCCGTGCATGTCGATCATTTCCAGCGCCTTGCCACCACCACGGGCGACGCAAGTCAGTGGATCTTCTGCAACTACGACAGGAATACCTGTCTCTTCCATTAACAGGCGGTCGAGGTTACGCAGCAGCGCACCACCACCGGTCAGAACCATACCGCGCTCGGAGATATCGGACGCCAGCTCTGGTGGGCACTGTTCCAGCGCGACCATTACCGCACTCACGATACCCGTCAGTGGCTCCTGCAGTGCTTCCAGAATTTCGTTGGAGTTCAGGGTGAAACCGCGTGGAACACCTTCAGCCAGGTTGCGGCCACGTACTTCGATCTCGCGCACTTCATCGCCCGGATATGCAGAGCCGATTTCGTGTTTGATACGCTCTGCGGTGGCTTCACCGATCAGAGAGCCGTAGTTACGGCGCACATAATTAATGATGGCTTCGTCGAAGCGGTCACCACCGATACGTACGGAAGAGGAGTACACCACGCCGTTCAGAGAGATAACGGCCACTTCAGTGGTACCACCACCGATATCCACCACCATGGAACCGGTCGCTTCAGACACAGGCAGACCTGCACCGATTGCCGCCGCCATTGGCTCTTCAATCAGGAACACTTCACGCGCACCTGCACCCTGAGCAGATTCACGGATTGCGCGACGCTCTACCTGGGTTGCGCCAACCGGCACACACACCAGAACACGCGGGCTTGGACGCATGAAGCTGTTGCTGTGAACCTGCTTGATGAAGTGCTGAAGCATTTTTTCAGTCACGAAGAAGTCAGCGATAACGCCGTCTTTCATTGGGCGAATAGCGGCGATGTTGCCAGGGGTACGACCCAGCATCTGCTTCGCGTCATGACCCACAGCGGCTACGCTTTTCGGCGAGCCTGCACGATCCTGACGAATGGCCACAACGGAAGGCTCATTCAATACGATGCCTTGTCCTTTTACATAAATAAGGGTATTCGCAGTACCCAGGTCAATGGACAGGTCATTGGAAAACATGCCACGAAATTTTTTCAACATACTAAGGGATAATCCTGAAAGCTGGGGCGGAAAACAAAATCCGCTTACTTTACCAACCACACGCAGCAGCGACAAGGCGCAAAAATCATCTGCAACGGTGAAAATTTGTGCAGTACGTTTCCTGATGTTACAAAATCATCCCCTGACTCCCTCAGGGCTGAGTAAACAGCAGCATTCCTTACTGACCTTTGTAACCCGTTAAAGGTCGTTCACTGGCTTTTTGCTCGACATACTCAAAGCTACAGGCGCGATATTCTACGTGAAAACAGCGTAAACGGCAGGTCAAACCGAGTATCTTTGCAAATATTTTTTCACATTGGTGTCAAGCGGCTGAGAGGCAGCAAAAAAATCCCCCTGACCACCCATTACACCGCGCTCTGTTAACATTTGCCATTCGCCTCTGGCGCGCACGCCCGCGGCAAACACCTGTGTTCGCGTTCCTTTGCACGCCTCAACCAGGCTCTGTACCAGCAGCTGGTTTTCCGTGCGCTTTTCAATATTCCTTACCAGCCCCGGATGTAGCTTTAATAGCTCCACATCCAGCTCCTTGATCCAGTTGGTGCTGACCAGCGTTAAACCTGCCTGCGTCACCGCGACGCGCGCGCCGAGCGCGTTGATCAAACGAACCACCGGACGTAACCGGCTGATGTGTTGACCTACATCCGCCTCAGCAAGTTCAAAAATAATGCGTTTGCGTTGCGATTTTTCGCATTGCATTAATGTATCACGCAGCCAGCGCTGAAAACGCGGGCGTATTAATGACTCCACGGTGACCTGTAACGCCAGGCTCTCTTCAGGCCAGAATGATAAAAACGGAATCAAGCGGCTAATTTGCTGACGGTCATACTCTTCGGACAGCCCAAATTGCAGCACCATTGGCAGATATTCCGCAGAAATAACCTCTTCCGTACCGTCAAAAATACGACACATCAGTTCACGGTGATGAACGTTGCCGTTTTTCATGACCGCGGGTTTTTGATAAATACGCGGTCCGCCGCGACTTAGCATTTGCTCAATCAACGTACGCCAGCGCACGTTACCGCGCCCTTTTTCCGGCAGCGAATCATCATAGACCGCCCATCCGTTCGCGCCCTGCAGCACGGCGTTGCGGGTGGCAGCTTCCGCATGCTCCATCACCTGTTCTGTCGATTGTCCGCCACGCCAGGCGCAGATCCCCATGTGGACCATATCGTCCCTGTCGAGCATTTTGCTCTGCGGCAGCGCATCAACCGCCTTCAGCAGCTGGCTGGCGATGCTTTCCGACTCCTTCAGCGTCCGATGCGGCAGCAACACGGCAAAGTCGCTGCGGTGGTAGCGGGCCAGCAGCGCGCCCGGGTAGCGCATAATAAAGGTGGAGAGCAGGTTGATCAGCGTAAAGAGATTTTCTTCCGCGGCCCGCTGTCCCCAGGTGTCGCGCAGGAGATCGAAATCAGGCAGGCGAATCATCATCACCACCCCGTGCGTCCCCACTTTTTCCGAATCGTCGAGCAGCGTGGCGAGCTGATT
This sequence comes from Enterobacter sp. fkY84-1, assembly GCF_052974705.1. Lineage (NCBI taxonomy): Bacteria > Pseudomonadati > Pseudomonadota > Gammaproteobacteria > Enterobacterales > Enterobacteriaceae > Enterobacter > Enterobacter sp. fkY84-1. Next base: position 4,235,870 of record NZ_CP169393.1, read on the forward strand.
ATCAAAGAAAAGGCGGTTGTTGAGGCCGGTTTTATTATCCTGCGCGGCATAGGAGCGGATCAGCGTATCCATACGGCTGCGCTGGTCGCTGGCAAACTGGATTTCCGAGAGCAGCGTATCCAGGGCGCTGCTGGCGCGTGACGGCCATTCGTGGACTGAACCACGGACATGCGGGCCGCGTTCACCGTTAAGGATCCGCACGGAGCGCATCTCCAGCAGCTCCTGGCCGGAGAGCTGGCGGCGCAGCCAGCGGACCGCGAGAAAGATCAGCAGGACGATAAACGCCACCGCGACGGTGAGCGGCGCGGTGGTCATCATGGAACGGAAATAGCTGGCCATCGGATCAAGATAGACCATGTGTATGGTCATCCCCGGATTTTTAAGGGAATGTACGGTCACTTCCCGATACTGGCTCACCACGCCCGCAGGCCGATAGCTTCCCGGGCGTTCGTGGCTTAACACACGATGCTTTCCCTGCTGAATGTCGATCTGAACAATATCAACAGGTACCATCAGCTCATCGAGCTCCCTGGAGAGTGCCGGTAGCGGCGTCGTCAGCAGACGCGTATCAATTACCGACGCGACAGACTGTACCCGGTTAACCAGTTTGTCCTGAATGGCGTTGTAAAAGCTCAGAGAGCAGCCCAGAAGGGTGACAAAAATGGTAAGCCCCGTCAGCAAGGTGATAAAAGCTGAGAACTTCGTCGTTAATCGCATCCTTGAGATTACTCCGTGGGTTGATGGGGTAGCGAGTAAGCGCTAACTTGCATTTCAAATGCGGCATACTACCAAATCGGGTGTATCTGGCAATTTATTGCGTTAAATCGGCACTGCGTTTCCCTGAGCGAGTATAGTCTTCAGAAATTATTTTCCAATCAAATGAGTCGAGAGGACCCCGTATGCAGGCTTTGATCTTAGAACAGCAGGACGGCAAAACGCTTGCCTCAGTGCAGGCGGTAGAAGAGAGTCGCCTGCCGGAAGGCGAAGTAACCGTCGACATCGACTGGTCCAGTTTAAATTATAAAGATGCGCTGGCGATTACCGGGAAGGGTAAAATCATCCGAAATTTCCCTATGGTGCCGGGTATTGATTTCGCTGGCCGGGTACATACCAGCGAGGATCCGCGCTTCCATCCGGGCCAGCAGGTCCTGCTCACCGGCTGGGGCGTAGGTGAAAATCACTGGGGCGGGCTGGCCACGCAGGCGCGCGTGAAGGGCGACTGGCTGGTGCCGATGCCGAAAGGTATGGATGGCCGCAAGGCGATGATCGTCGGCACGGCAGGCTTTACCGCGATGCTGTGCGTGATGGCGCTGGAAGACGCAGGCATCCGCCCTGAATCGGGGGAAGTTGTCGTCACCGGTGCCAGCGGGGGCGTGGGCAGCACGGCAGTGACGCTACTGCACAAGCTGGGCTATCAGGTTGCGGCGATTTCCGGTCGGGAAAGTACCCACGATTACCTGCGCCAGCTCGGTGCAAACCGCATTCTCAGCCGTGACGAATTCGCCGAAACCCGTCCACTGGAAAAACAGGTCTGGGCGGGCGCGGTGGATACCGTCGGTGATAAAGTGCTGGCAAAAGTCCTGGCGCAGATGAACTACGGCGGCTGCGTGGCCGCCTGCGGGCTGGCGGGCGGATTTGCCCTGCCAACCACCGTGATGCCATTCATTCTGCGTAACGTCCGCCTGCAGGGCGTGGATTCCGTGATGACACCTGCGGCTCGTCGTACTGAGGCATGGGAACGTCTGGTGCGCGATTTGCCGGCATCTTTCTACACCCAAAGCGCCACGGAGATTACGCTCAGCCAGGCACCGGACTATGCCAGTAAGATCATGGATAACCAGTTCCACGGTCGCGCGCTGGTGAAAATCGCCTAATCTTCAAATTTTCGTGACATATTCGCGCGAATCACTCTCCTCCGTCATGCTTAGGAAAACGCATGACGGAGGATGCCATGAAAAACCGAAAACTGACGGAAGCCGACGTAACGTCCGAGTCTGTCTTTATGTTACAGCGCCGCCAGATCCTGAAAATGCTTGGCATCAGCGCCACCGCGCTCTCGCTCTCGCCTTCGGCTCACGCTGACCTGCTCGACTGGTTTAAAGGCAACGATCGGCCGAAGGCCCCTTCCGGCGCCCCGCTCACCTTTACGAAACCCGCCCAATGGCAGAACAAACTGACGCTTACGCCAGAAGACAAAGTGACGGGCTATAACAACTTCTACGAATTTGGCCTCGACAAGGCCGATCCTGCGGCCAACGCCGGTAGTCTCAAAACCGATCCGTGGACGCTGAAAATCGACGGCGAAGTGGCAAAACCCCTGACGCTGGACCACCACGATCTGACCACCCGTTTCCCGCTCGAAGAGCGTATCTACCGCATGCGCTGCGTGGAAGCCTGGTCGATGGTGGTGCCCTGGATCGGCTTCCCGCTGCATAAATTGCTGGCGATGGTGGAGCCCACCAGCAACGCAAAATATGTCGCTTTCCAGACGCGGTATGCGCCGGACGAGATGCCGGGCCAGAAAGACCGGTTCATTGGCGGCGGGCTGGAGTATCCCTACGTTGAAGGGTTACGCCTTGACGAAGCCATGCACCCTCTTACGCTGCTGACCGTCGGCGTTTACGGCAAGGCGCTTCCGCCGCAGAACGGCGCGCCCATCCGTTTAACCGTGCCGTGGAAATACGGTTTCAAAGGAATTAAGTCTATCGTCAGCATTAAGCTCACCCGCGAGCGTCCGCCAACCACCTGGAATCTGGCGGCTCCGGACGAATACGGTTTCTTCGCCAACGTGAATCCGCACGTGGATCATCCGCGCTGGTCGCAGGCGACCGAGCGTTTTATCGGTTCCGGCGGCGCGCTGGACGTGAAGCGCCAGCCAACGCTGCTGTTTAACGGTTATGCGGATGAAGTGGCCTCGCTGTACCGTGGCCTCAATTTACGGGAGAACTTCTGAGTGCGTTTAACGGCAAAACAGATTACCTGGCTGAAAGTGCTGCTGCATTTAGCCGGAATACTCCCCTTTCTCTGGCTGTTCTGGGCCGCCAGCCAGGGGCTTTTTAGCGCCGATCCGGCCAAGGATATCCAGCATTTTACCGGTCGGATGGCTCTGAAATTTTTACTGGCCACCTTGCTCGTCTCGCCGCTGGCGCGCTACGCTAAACAGCCACTATTGATACGCACCCGTCGGCTTTTGGGGCTATGGTGTTTTGCCTGGGCCACGCTGCATCTGACCAGCTATGCCCTGCTGGAACTGGGAATTAACAATCTGACACTGCTTGGCCGCGAACTGGTGACGCGCCCTTATCTGACGCTGGGTATTGTAAGCTGGGTGATTTTACTGGCGTTAGCGCTGACATCCACGCAATATGCGCAGCGAAAGCTGGGCCGTCGCTGGCAGTTGCTGCATAACTTCGTCTATCTTGTCGCGATCCTCGCACCCATTCATTATCTGTGGTCGGTGAAGATCCTCTCTCCGCAGCCGGTCCTTTACGCGCTGGCGGCCGTGGCGCTTTTAGCATGGCGTTACAAGAAGTTCCGCCAGTGGTTGCGATAGTTCGCGAAACTGTGCGTTTTCCCGCAGATTGCCTCTCAACCGCAAATCTTTTTTGGATTGCGGTTGATAATCTTCCCTGATAAGACCAGTATTTAGCTGCCAAATGCTACGAAATCGTTATAATGTGCGACCTTGGTTCGCCTGACAGTGGTTTTTGGCCTCTGAAAAGGTGACATTTGCGCTTCGACGGTATATTTTGTTTTTTACCCGAAAATCGCAGGAGATAGCGGCATAATGACTGATAAGTTTCAGATCTTAGTTTTGAACGGACCGAACCTGAACATGCTCGGCAGCCGTGAGCCGGAGAAGTACGGCACGCTGACATTAAGCGAAATTGTTAACCGTTTGAGCACGGAAGCAGCGTCGCTGAATGTGGATTTGGATCATTTTCAGTCAAACGCGGAGTACGCAATCATCGACCGTATTCATCAGGCTAAAGACAATGTGGACTATATCCTGATCAATCCGGCCGCGTTTACGCACACCAGTGTTGCTATCCGCGACGCACTGCTTGCGGTGAGTATCCCGTTTATCGAGATCCACCTGAGTAACGTGCACGCCCGAGAGCCGTTCCGTCACCACTCGTATCTGTCGGATATCGCTGCTGGCGTTATCTGTGGACTGGGCGCAGACGGCTATTCATACGCTTTACAGACAGCGGTAAAACGCTTGTCACAATCACACTAAACAAGAGTACGGAACCCACTCATGGATATTCGTAAGATTAAAAAACTGATCGAGCTGGTTGAAGAATCAGGCATCTCCGAACTGGAAATTTCTGAAGGCGAAGAGTCTGTACGCATCAGCCGTGCAGCCCCAGCCGCTAGCTTCCCGGTAATGCAGCAAGCTTACGCTGCGCCAGTGCAGCAGCCTGCGCTCTCCGCAGCCGTTGCACCAGCAGCAGCTGAAGCCGCACCTGCCGCTGCAGCAGAAATCAGTGGTCACATCGTACGTTCCCCAATGGTTGGTACTTTCTACCGCACCCCGAGCCCGGACGCGAAGGCGTTCATCGAAGTGGGTCAGAAAGTCAACGTAGGCGATACCCTGTGCATCGTTGAAGCGATGAAAATGATGAACCAGATCGAAGCAGACAAATCAGGTACTGTGAAAGCGATTCTGGTCGAAAGTGGTCAGCCGGTTGAATTTGACGAGCCGCTGGTCGTCATCGAGTAACGAGGCGTACATGCTGGATAAAATTGTTATCGCCAACCGCGGCGAGATCGCACTGCGTATTCTTCGTGCCTGTAAAGAACTGGGCATCAAGACTGTCGCTGTGCACTCAAGCGCGGATCGCGATTTAAAACACGTATTGCTGGCGGATGAGACGGTCTGTATTGGCCCGGCTCCGTCCGTAAAAAGCTATCTGAACATCCCGGCTATCATCAGCGCCGCTGAAATCACCGGCGCGGTGGCAATTCATCCGGGTTACGGCTTCCTCTCTGAGAACGCCAACTTTGCTGAGCAGGTTGAACGCTCTGGCTTTATCTTCATCGGCCCGAAAGCCGACACCATCCGCCTGATGGGCGACAAAGTGTCGGCGATCACCGCGATGAAAAAAGCCGGTGTACCAACCGTACCAGGCTCTGACGGCCCTCTGACCGACGACATGGATGCTAACCGTGCTCATGCTAAACGCATTGGCTACCCGGTTATCATCAAGGCGTCCGGCGGCGGCGGCGGTCGCGGTATGCGCGTTGTGCGCAGCGATGCTGAACTGGCGCAGTCCATCTCCATGACCAAAGCAGAAGCGAAAGCCGCTTTCAGCAATGACATGGTGTACATGGAAAAATACCTGGAAAACCCACGCCACATCGAAATTCAGGTGCTGGCTGACGGTCAGGGTAACGCGATCTATCTGGCTGAACGTGACTGCTCCATGCAGCGTCGTCACCAGAAGGTGGTCGAAGAAGCACCAGCGCCAGGCATTACTCCGGAACTGCGTCGCTACATCGGCGAGCGTTGCGCTAAAGCGTGTGTCGATATCGGCTATCGTGGAGCGGGTACCTTTGAGTTCCTGTTCGAAAACGGCGAGTTCTACTTCATTGAGATGAACACCCGTATTCAGGTTGAACATCCGGTTACCGAAATGATCACCGGGGTTGACCTGATTAAAGAGCAGCTGCGTATCGCAGCCGGTCAGCCGCTGTCCATCAAGCAGGAAGAAGTTGTGGTGAAAGGCCATGCGGTAGAATGCCGTATCAACGCCGAAGACCCGAACACCTTCCTGCCAAGCCCGGGTAAAATCACGCGTTTCCACGCGCCGGGTGGCTTTGGCGTGCGCTGGGAGTCTCATATCTACGCCGGTTACACCGTACCGCCGTACTATGACTCAATGATCGGCAAGCTCATCTGCTACGGCGAAAACCGTGACGTGGCGATTGCCCGCATGAAGAACGCCCTGCAGGAACTGATCATCGACGGAATCAAAACCAACGTTGATCTGCAGATGCGCATCATGAGCGACGAGCACTTCCAGAATGGTGGAACCAACATCCACTATCTGGAGAAAAAACTCGGTCTGAACGAGAAGTAAGAGACCTGTGTTGTGAAAAGGCCGGATTATCCGGCCTTTTTTATTTCTGGGGCCTGGAAAGCCTCATCATGTACAATCCCCGCTTTCTTCATCCACAAGGGACAAAAAATGGACAAACGTTTTGTTCAGGCCCATAAAGAAGCGCGCTGGGCGCTGTGGCTGACCCTTCTCTATCTTGCTACATGGTTAGTAACCGCTTACTTACCAGACTCTGCTATTGGCATCACCGGCCTGCCGCACTGGTTCGAATTGGCCTGCCTGCTGGTTCCGCTGGTGTTTATCCTGCTGTGCTGGGCAATGGTGAAATTTATCTACCGGGATATTCCGCTGGAGGACGATGATGCAGCTTGAAGTCATTCTGCCGCTTGTCGCTTACCTGCTGGTCGTATTTGGATTGTCCATTTACGCCATGCGCAAAAGAACGACCGGTGCCTTTCTGAACGAGTATTTCCTCGGCAGCCGTTCGATGGGCGGCGTTGTGCTGGCAATGACGCTGACCGCGACCTATATCAGCGCCAGCTCGTTTATTGGCGGCCCCGGTGCGGCCTACAAATACGGGTTAGGCTGGGTTTTGCTGGCGATGATCCAACTGCCTGCCGTCTGGCTCTCGCTGGGCATACTGGGTAAAAAATTTGCCATTCTGGCGCGCCGTTACAATGCCGTGACGCTCAACGATATGCTCTTTGCCCGTTACCAGAGCCGCTTGCTGGTGTGGCTGGCGAGCTTGAGCCTGCTGGTGGCGTTTATCGGTGCGATGACCGTACAGTTTATCGGCGGTGCGCGTCTGCTGGAAACGGCGGCCGGCATCCCTTACGAGACAGGCCTCATCATCTTCGGGGTAAGCATCGCGCTCTATACTGCGTTTGGCGGATTCCGCGCCAGCGTGCTGAACGATACGCTGCAGGGAATGGTGATGCTCATCGGTACGATCGTTCTGCTGGTGGGGATTGTCCATGCGGCGGGTGGACTCACTCACGCGGTGGAAACCCTGGAAGCGATTGACCCGAAACTGGTCTCGCCGCAGGGCGCAGATGATATCCTCTCTCCGACCTTTATGACCTCATTCTGGGTGTTAGTCTGCTTCGGAGTAATTGGTCTGCCGCATACCGCCGTGCGCTGTATCTCCTATAAAGACAGCAAAGCCGTTCACAAGGGCATCATCATCGGGACGATTGTGGTCGCTGTCCTGATGTTTGGTATGCATCTGGCGGGGGCATTAGGGCGCGCGGTAATCCCCGATCTTACCGTGCCGGATCTGGTGATCCCGACGCTGATGGTCAAAGTGCTGCCCCCCTTTGCCGCCGGGATTTTCCTCGCTGCGCCAATGGCCGCCATTATGTCGACCATCAACGCTCAGTTACTGCAAAGTTCCGCTACGATCATTAAAGATCTCTATCTGAACCTGCGCCCTGAACAGGTTGAAAATGAACGTCGCCTGAAGCATATGTCGGCGGTGATTACGCTGGTGCTAGGCGCGTTGCTGCTGTTAGCCGCATGGCGCCCGCCGGAGATGATCATCTGGCTGAACCTGCTGGCATTTGGTGGGCTTGAGGCGGTATTCCTGTGGCCGCTGGTGTTAGGGCTCTACTGGGAACGCGCAAATGCTGCCGGTGCGCTGAGCGCGATGATTGTTGGCGGCGTGCTGTACGCCGTCCTCGCAACGTTTAAGATTCAGTACCTGGGCTTCCATCCGATTGTGCCTTCGTTACTGCTAAGTTTACTGGCGTTTGTGGTGGGGAACCGTTTCGGTCAGCCCGTCCCACAGCCCGCTATGATTTCTACTGATAAATAAAGAGTTTTGCCATGCCGTGGATCCAACTAAAACTGAATACAACCGGCGCGAACGCCGAAGAGCTGAGCGATGCGCTGATGGAGGCCGGCTCGGTCTCTATCACCTTCCAGGACACGCATGACACGCCGGTCTTTGAACCGCTGCCGGGCGAAACCCGCCTGTGGGGCGATACCGACGTGATTGGCCTGTTCGATGCTGAAACCGACATGAAAGAGGTCGTCGCGATTCTGAAAAACCACCCTCTGCTGGGCGCGGGCTTTGCGCACAAAATCGAACAGCTGGAAGACAAAGACTGGGAACGCGAATGGATGGATAACTTCCACCCGATGCAGTTCGGCAAACGTCTGTGGATCTGCCCAAGCTGGCGCGAGGTTCCTGATGAAAACGCGGTTAACGTCATGCTCGATCCGGGTCTGGCGTTTGGTACCGGCACCCATCCAACGACCTCCCTTTGCCTGCAGTGGCTGGATGGCCTCGATCTGGATGGTAAGACGGTGATCGACTTCGGCTGTGGATCCGGGATCCTTGCGATTGCCGCCCTGAAACTGGGCGCGGCAAAAGCTATCGGGATCGATATCGATCCGCAGGCCATTCAGGCCAGTCGCGACAACGCCGAGCGCAACGGCGTTTCCGATCGACTGGAGCTGTATCTGCCGGATGCGCAGCCAGAAGCCATGAAAGCCGATGTGGTGGTTGCAAACATTCTGGCGGGCCCATTGCGCGAGCTGGCTCCGTTAATCAGCGTGCTGCCCGTTGAGGGCGGTCTGCTGGGACTTTCGGGTATCCTGGCAAGCCAGGCAGACAGCGTGTGTGAAGCCTACGCCGATCTTTTCGCTCTCGACCCGGTGGTGGAGAAAGAAGAGTGGTGTCGTATTACCGGTCGTAAAAAATAAGCATTTGGCGTGGTCCTCTGACCACGCCCCTCTTCCTCTGATAATCCTCTCTCCCTCTGCCATTCTTCGGTAAAATAACCACACAAATCATGTTGATTTGTATTAAAAAATTCACCGGAAGAATATGATGAAACACATTACAGGCAAGGCAGCGCTGTTTGCGCTGAGCATGGTTTCGGCTTCAGCATTCGCATCACACTGGGGCTATGAAGGGGAAGGTTCACCGGAACACTGGGGTGAACTGGACGAGGCCTACAAGACCTGCCAGAGCGGGATGAACCAGTCTCCGATAAATATTGATTCGACCGCTAACGCCCATCTCTCCCCGCTGCAAACACACTACATTGATGGTCCTGTAACGCTGACCAATAATGGCCATACCATTCAGGCTAGCGAACAGGCTGACACCCGTGACACCATCACTCTGGACAAGCAAACCTGGACGCTCCAGCAGTTCCACTTCCATGCACCAAGCGAAAACACCGTGCACGGCAAGAAGTACGCGATGGAGATGCATCTGGTACATAAAAACAGCGCGGGTGAGCTGACCGTGGTAGCCGTCATGTTTGATAAAGGGGCTGCGAATCCGGAGCTGGATAAGCTGTGGAGCGTAATGCCGCAGCAGGCTGAACAGAACGTCTCCATTGAGAAGGATCTCAACCTGAACAAGCTGCTGCCGAAGGTGAAAACCTACTGGCGCTTTAGCGGATCTCTGACCACGCCACCGTGTTCTGAAGGGGTCACCTGGATCGTACTCAAACAGCCGTTAACCGTCTCAGCAGAACAGCTTGAGAAATTTACCCATACCATGCATCACGATAATAACCGCCCGGTACAGTCTCTGCATGGGCGCGTTGTGGTCGAATAACGCCCATTCTGAGGCTTAAGATCATGTTCTAAAATGCGACGCAGATCGCAAAGAAGAGGGAAAATCTGCTGCTAAAAACAGCAGATTATCCCGTTCAGGTAGGCCATTTATTCAGAAATGATGAGAAGTTACGGGAAATTGTAAGCGCTCATAAAATAGCCATTCCTGTCTAACACAATGATTTAAATAGTGAATAATTCTTAACGGAAAGATTGAGCGGCGATTCCTTGATCTACAACAGTGGATTGTTCAAAGTTTGGCCTTTCATCTCGTGCAAAAAATGCGTAATATACGCCGCCTTGCAGTCACAGTATGGTCATTTCTTAACTCATGCGCATCGGACACCACCAGCTTAGAAATCGCCTGATCGCAGCCCCTATGGCAGGTATTACCGACCGGCCGTTCAGGACGCTGTGCTATGAGATGGGAGCCGGTTTAACCGTATCCGAGATGATGTCGTCTAACCCGCAGGTTTGGGAAAGCGATAAATCCCGCCTTCGGATGGTGCACATTGATGAACCCGGTATTCGCACCGTGCAAATTGCCGGAAGCGTGCCTGAAGAGATGGCAGATGCCGCGCGTATCAACGTGGAAAGTGGTGCCCAGATTATTGATATCAATATGGGGTGCCCGGCCAAAAAAGTGAATCGCAAGCTTGCAGGTTCAGCCCTTCTGCAATACCCCGACCAGGTGAAAGCTATCCTGACGGCGGTTGTCAGCGCAGTGGACGTTCCTGTTACGTTAAAGATTCGCACGGGTTGGTCGCCGGAACACCGTAACTGTGTAGAGATTGCCCAACTGGCCGAAGACTGTGGCATTCAGGCCCTGACCATTCATGGACGCACGCGCGCCTGTTTGTTCAACGGTGAAGCTGAATACGACAGCATTCGGGCAGTTAAGCAGAAAGTTTCCATTCCGATTATCGCGAATGGCGACATAACTGACCCGCTTAAAGCCAGAGCGGTGCTCGACTATACGGGAGCTGATGCTCTGATGATAGGACGTGCCGCTCAGGGAAGACCCTGGATCTTTCGGGAAATCCAGCATTATCTGGACACTGGAGAGCTGCTTGCTCCCCTGCCTCTGGCAGAGGTTAAGCGCTTGCTTTGTTCGCATGTTCGGGAACTGCATGACCACTACGGTCAGGCGAAAGGGTACCGAATTGCGCGTAAACACGTTTCCTGGTATCTCCAGGAGCACGCTCCAGATGACCAGTTTCGGCGCACATTCAACGCCATTGAGGATGCCAGCGAACAGCTGGAGGCGTTGGAGGCATACTTCGAAAATCTTGCGTAATGAAATAAAGAGCTGACAGAACTATGTTCGAACAACGCGTAAATTCTGACGTACTGACCGTTTCTACCGTTAACTCTCAGGATCAGGTAACTCAAAAGCCCCTGCGTGACTCGGTTAAACAGGCACTGAAGAACTATTTTGCTCAACTGAACGGTCAGGATGTTAATGACCTGTATGAGCTGGTACTGGCTGAAGTTGAACAGCCACTGTTGGACATGGTGATGCAATACACCCGCGGTAACCAAACCCGCGCTGCGCTGATGATGGGTATCAACCGTGGTACTCTGCGTAAGAAACTGAAAAAATACGGCATGAACTGATACTAATCAGTTAAATGCTTGTTTAAAAAGGCGCTCTTCGGCATGGGGAAGCGCCTTTTTTATTCCCTGCTTCACTCCGTCAACGCTTTGTAAACCTTCACTTATCCCGCTTTAAAACCGCCGCTTTTGGTGTATATTTCCCCCACTTTACTGGCGCTCTTCTCGCGGAATGACACAATGATTCGTAAATACTGGTGGCTGGTTGTTTTTGCAATCTCCGTTTTGATTTTCGATGCACTTCTGATGCAGTGGATTGAACTGATGAGCACCGAAACCGATAAGTGTCGCAATATGAACTCCGTGAATCCCCTGAAACTCGTAAACTGTTCAGAGCTCGACTAGCCGCCTGATTGCGCAAACTCCCCGTGATTACCTACTAAAAACGGGGATTTAAATCCCTTTGAGCCATTACCCGACGGTGATAATGTCTCGCCCTTCTCAACCGCTCTAGCGTAACCCCACACTCGAGTAGAACCGTCCATGCTGGTCAGCCAATACAACCATATCCTTGTTGTCCTCTCCTTTGTTGTTGCCATCCTTGCCGCGTATACCGCACTGAATATGGCGGCACGTGTCGCCGGGAGTGAGGGTGTCGCTGCTCGCGTCTGGCTGGCTGGCGGCGGTATTGCAATGGGCATCGGCGTGTGGGCCATGCATTTTATCGGCATGCTGGCGATGGATCTCTCCATGAGCATGAGCTACAACGCCAGCCTGACGGTGTTATCCATGGTCATCGCCGTCGGGTCGTCACTGTTCGCGCTCTGGCTCGTGAGCTGCGATCAATTACGCTTGCGCCGTCTGCTGCCCGGTGCGCTGGTGATGGGAAGCGGTATTGTTGCCATGCATTACACCGGCATGGCCGCGCTGGAAGTGATGCCCGGGATAATCTGGGACAAGGCCTGGATGGCCATTTCGGTCGCCATTGCGCTTGCCGCTTCACTCGCGGCATTGTGGCTGACCTTCCGCCTGCGTCACGACGCCGCGCAGGTCGTGCTGATGCGCACGGGGGCCGCCATCACCATGGGCATAGCCATTGCCGGGATGCACTACGCCGGGATGAAAGCCGCACAGTTTCCGATGTCCACAATGGTTCACCATGAGGGTATTAACGGGAGCTGGCTGGCGGTGCTGGTGAGCGTTGTCGCGCTCTCTATTCTTGGGATTACCCTGTTGGTATCAATGCTGGACGCCCGCCTTCAGGCGCGTACCGCCCTTCTGGCCTCGTCCCTTGCAGAAGCTAACCGGGAACTCGCACAGCTGGCCCTGCACGATACCCTGACGCGGCTGCCCAACCGTATCCTGCTGGAAGACCGACTCGATCAGGCCATCAGCAAAGCCGATCGCGAGGGGACCCATTTTGCCCTGATGTTCATGGATCTCGACGGCTTTAAAGCCATCAATGACGCTTACGCCATGATGTCGGTGACAAGCTGCTGATTGCCGTAACGGAGCGCCTGCTGCATCTCCTGAAGGGCCAGTTCACCCTGGCACGTATCGGCGGTGATGAGTTTGTTCTGCTGGCTGAGGGGGAAGGCCCGGACGATGCGGCATCGCTGGCGAATTCGCTGGTGCGCGCGATCGATAGCCCGTTCAACCTCGACCACTATGAACTGATGGTCACCCTCTGCATTGGGATCGCGCTGTATCCTCACGACGGCAAAACCGAACGTGAGCTCATGTTTAACGCCGATGCGGCGATGTACCATACCAAGCATATGGGCCGGAACGGTTACCACTTTTTCCAGCCCTCGATGAATACGCTGGCGCAGACCCACCTTCAGTTAATGAACGATCTGTGGATGGCGATCGATCGCAATGAACTCCGCCTGCTGTATCAGCCAAAATTTCACGCCCCCGCCGGCCCTCTCCTTGGATTTGAGGCGTTATTGCGCTGGCAGCATCCTAAGCAGGGGTTACTGACCCCGGACCTTTTCCTGCCGCTGGCGGAGAAAACGGGGCTGATTATCCCTATCGGCAACTGGGTAATTAATGAAGCCTGTCGCCAGCTGCGTGAATGGCATCTTCAGGGACATCAAAGCTGGTCAATGGCAGTAAACCTGTCGACGCTGCAGTTTGAACAGCCTTCGCTGGTCAACACGGTTCTCAACTGCCTGGCACTTCATCATGTGCCACCAGAAATGTTGATCCTGGAGGTGACGGAAACCACGGCCATGAGCAACCCGGATGAAAGTGTACGGGTGCTGACAGAGCTGACGAAAGCGGGCGTAAAGGCCTCCATTGATGATTTTGGCACCGGCTATTCAAGCCTGCTGTACCTCAAACGCTTACCCGCCTGTGAATTGAAAATCGACAGGGCGTTCGTGAAAGAGCTCAGCGGAGAAAGCGAGGATGCCACCATTGTCTCAGCGATTGTGGCCCTCGCCAAAACACTCAATCTGAAAGTCGTGGCTGAAGGCGTAGAAACCGAAGCACAGCAGGCCTTTTTGACCGAGTTGGGTTGCAACACCCTTCAGGGTTATCTGTTAGGTAAACCCGTCAGCGCGCAAACCATAGAGGCGCTTTGTGCGCGAGGGGAGATGCTACCTGGCGCAGGGCTGTAAGCATCATCATGAGGCGATACGCGAATGACAGGGAGTGTCGCCAGAATGCTATCGACCAGGGCGGGCGCCTGCTGATAAAGATTGAAACTTTCGTTATTCATTAACCAGTTTTTAATTATTCCGCTAAAAAAGCCGTGGAATACGATCAAGGTCAGATCAACATTTACCTTTGGCGAAATGATGTTACGTGAAATACAGGCCTCCAGCGAGGCACGCAGCGTGTCATAATTGAATCCAATCCGTTTTCTGATGTCTCTCTCTGAAATCATGTCACTGCTAAATTCACATTTATGATACAGAATTTGTAAAAGTGCACATTGTCGAGGCTCACGCGCAATATACTGCAACGCAGTAATAAATTGCTCACGAAGTATTAACAATGGATCATCACCTTCGGAAAGGGAAAGCCTGTCGCGAATAATGTCGCGAAGCGGTAATTGCTGCTCCCAGATGGCATTAAATATTTCAGCTTTACTGGTGAAGTGCCAATAGATTGCACCGCGCGTCACATTTGCAGCATCCGCGATGTCCGTCAGCGTGGTGTTGGCTACGCCACGCGTCGCAAACTGCCCGATAGCCGCCTCAATCAACTGCTGCCGGGTTTGTTGAGCTTCTTCTTTCTTTTTCCGCGCCATAGACAACGACTCGCTACTCACAAAGTTTATACGTAACACAGGTCAGGAGAAAGAAAGTATTCACCAATTCCCGTTTTAGTTTTGCACAAAAAAAGTCAATCTTCTTAATTTATAGTTTAGCTAAATACATATTTAAGTTTAAATTCATGTCATGAATAAATGAGGCACATAAAGCGCTATTTAACTGATTAGCTTGCCGGAAGAAGACCGAGAAATAAACCGAGTCTGATTCTGATTTTTCTGCTCAGACCTTGCCATTCGCACTTATAAATTAAAAAACATTAAATACCCTCATTATTATACGCAGCTACATTTTATTTTTTTATCCCGCTGCCCCTGCTACCGATTCACGCTAAATATCGGTTACCGGGTATTTAAAGGAACAGTAATGACGAATCATTTCAGACGCTTACCCTTAGCCGGTTTCATTGTCTGCGCTGTGCTGCTCTCAGGATGCGATGGCCAGGAAAACCAACAACAACATCCGCAGGCTCCCCAGGTCACTGTGCATATTGTGAAAAGCGCACCGCTGGCTGTCACCACTGAACTCCCGGGCAGAACAGATGCGTTCCGCGTTGCAGAGGTTCGTCCGCAGGTTAGCGGTATTATCCTGCGTCGCAACTTCACGGAGGGCAGCGATGTAAAAGCTGGAGATTCGCTTTACCAGATTGATCCTGCAACCTATCAGGCGGCTTACGACAACGCCAAAGGCGAGCTGGCGAAGGCCCAGGCGGCGGCCAATATTGCTCACCTGACGGTGAAACGTTATCTCCCGCTGGTCGGTACACAGTATGTCAGCAAGCAGGAGTATGACCAGGCCGTGGCCACGGCCCAGCAGGCAGACGCCAGCGTCGTCGCCGCCAAAGCAGGCGTTGAAAGCGCGCGCATCAACCTTGCCTATACCAAAGTGACATCGCCCGTTGATGGTCGCATCGGCAAATCCAGCGTAACGGAAGGGGCGCTGGTCACCAACGGGCAGGCAGCGGCGCTGGCAACGGTTCAGCAGCTTGATCCGATGTATGTCGATGTCACCCAGTCCAGTAATGATTTTTTGCGCCTGAAGCAGACGAGCCTGCAAAAAGGCGATACCGCCAGCAGCGTTGAGCTACTGATGGAGAACGGGCAGCCCTATCCGCTGAAAGGCACATTGCAGTTCTCAGACGTCACGGTGGATCAAAGTACCGGCTCGATTACCCTGCGCGCCATTTTCCCGAATCCTCAACATCTGCTGTTACCGGGTATGTTCGTTCGCGCCCGGATTGATGAAGGTACGCAGCCGGATGCGATTCTGGTTCCCCAGCAAGGCGTGACTCGTACGCCGCGAGGCGATGCCACCGTGATGGTGGTGAACGATAAAAATCAGGTTGAGTCTCGCACCGTCGTTGCGCCTCAGGCGATTGGCGACCGCTGGCTGGTGACGGAAGGGCTGAAAAACGGTGACCGCGTGATTGTTAGCGGGCTACAAAAGGTCAGACCGGGCGTAACCGTCGTCGCCACGCCTGATACCACCACCGCTCCAGCCAGTTAAGGGACGACGACATGGCTAATTTCTTTATTCAGAGACCGGTTTTCGCCTGGGTACTTGCCATCATTTTGATGATTGCTGGTGGGCTAGCCATTCTCAAACTTCCCGTCGCACAGTATCCGACCATTGCGCCTCCCGCCGTGGCGATATCCGCGACCTACCCGGGAGCAGATGCTCAAACGGTGCAGGATACCGTGACCCAGGTTATCGAACAGAACATGAACGGTATCGATAACCTGATGTATATGTCCTCCACCAGCGATTCAGCGGGTAACGTCACCATCACCCTGACCTTCGAGTCCGGAACCGATCCGGACATCGCCCAGGTGCAGGTGCAGAACAAGCTACAGCTCGCCATGCCGCTGCTGCCGCAAGAGGTGCAGCAGCAAGGGATTGGCGTTGAGAAGTCCAGCAGTAGCTTCCTGCTGGTCGCCGGTTTTGTTTCAGACAACAAAAACCTCACGCAGAATGACATCTCCGACTATGTCGCCTCGAACGTCAAAGATGCCATCAGCCGAACGTCTGGCGTCGGTGACGTGCAGCTGTTTGGCGCCCAGTATGCGATGCGTATCTGGCTCGACAGCAATGCGATGAACAAATACCAGCTGACGCCGCTGGATATTATCAACCAGCTGAAAACGCAGAACGACCAGATAGCGGCAGGCCAGTTGGGCGGGACGCCATCCATCCCAGGACAGCAGCTGAATGCCTCGATCATCGCGCAAACCCGCCTGAAATCACCGGAAGAGTTTGGCCGCGTGACGCTCAAGGTGAACCAGGACGGCTCGATGGTGCATCTGAAGGATGTGGCTCGCATTGAGCTGGGTGGCGAAAACTACAACATGGTGACAAAAATCAACGGGCAGGCGGCAACCGGCCTGGGGATTAAGCTGGCAACAGGGGCAAATGCGCTGGATACAGCGGCAGCCATCAAGAGCAAGCTGGCACAACTGCAGCCGTTCTTCCCGCAGGGGCTAAAAGTCGTCTACCCCTATGACACCACACCGTTTGTGAAAATCTCCATCCACGAAGTGGTGAAGACCCTGTTTGAAGCGATTATTCTCGTCTTCCTGGTTATGTACCTGTTCCTGCAAAACCTGCGGGCAACGCTCATCCCGACTATCGCGGTTCCGGTCGTTCTGCTGGGTACCTTCGCGGTTCTGGCGGCGTTCGGTTTCTCCATCAATACCCTGACAATGTTCGGCATGGTGCTGGCGATAGGTCTGCTGGTTGATGACGCTATCGTGGTCGTTGAGAACGTTGAACGCGTCATGGTCGAGGACAAGCTGCCGCCGAAAGAGGCTACGCAGAAATCGATGGGACAGATCCAGGGGGCACTGGTGGGGATCGCCATGGTGCTCTCGGCGGTCTTTATCCCGATGGCCTTTTTTGGCGGCTCGACGGGGGCGATCTATCGCCAGTTCTCGCTAACTATCGTTTCCGCTATGGCATTGTCAGTACTGGTTGCGCTAATCCTGACGCCAGCGCTCTGTGCAACGTTGCTTAAGCCTGTTTCAGCCGATCATCATGAGAAAAAAGGGGGTTTCTTCGGCTGGTTTAATGCGCTCTTTGATAAGAGCGTTGAGCACTACAGTAACAGCGTGAGCGGTATCTTGCGCAAGACCGGACGCTATCTGTTGGTGTACGTCATTATTGTCGGTGGAATGGCGGTGCTCTTCCTGCGCTTACCGACCTCCTTCCTCCCCGAAGAGGATCAGGGGGTGTTTATGACAATGGTTCAACTCCCCGCAGGTGCAACCCAGACGCGTACTCAGCAGGTTCTCGACCAGGTTCAGGACTACTACCTGAACAAAGAGAAAGCAAATGTTGAATCCGTCTTTACCGTAAACGGCTTTAGCTTTAGCGGCCAGGGTCAGAACTCCGGTATTGCCTTCATCAGCCTGAAGCCCTGGGAAGAGCGTCCTGGGGCGGAAAATGGCGTTGAAGCTATTGTGGGTCGCGCGACAAAAGCTTTCAGCCAGATTAAAGACGGCCTTGTATTCCCGTTTAACCTGCCCGCTATTATTGAGTTAGGTACCGCAACGGGCTTCGACTTTGAACTTATCGATCAGGCTAACCTGGGGCATACCCAGCTGACGCAGGCGCGTAACCAGTTGCTCGGCATGGTGAAAGAGCATCCTGACCTGCTGGTGCGCGTACGTCCAAACGGTCTTGAAGATACGCCTCAGTTCAAACTGGATGTCGATCAGGAGAAAGCACAGGCGCTGGGCGTCAGTCTTTCTGACGTCAACCAGACGATTTCGACGGCCTTAGGGGGCACCTATGTGAATGACTTTATCGATCATGGCCGCGTGAAAAAAGTCTATGTACAGGCCGACGCGAAATTCCGTATGTTGCCAGGGGATATTAACAACCTTTATGTGCGCAGCGCGAACGGGGAAATGGTGCCGTTCTCAGCCTTTAGCAACGCTCACTGGGTTTATGGTTCACCTCGTCTGGAGCGCTACAACGGAATGCCTTCGATGGAGATCCTCGGCGAATCAGCCCCGGGTAAAAGTACCGGTGAGGCCATGGCTATGATGGAAAGCCTCGCGGCAAAATTGCCTTCCGGCATCGGTTATGACTGGACGGGAATGTCTTACCAGGAGCGACTTTCGGGTAACCAGGCGCCTGCACTGTACGCCATTTCACTGATCGTGGTGTTCCTGTGTCTGGCAGCGCTGTATGAAAGCTGGTCCATTCCGTTCTCCGTTATGCTGGTTGTGCCGTTGGGGGTCATCGGGGCCCTTCTCGCAGCCTCGCTGCGCGGGTTAAACAATGACGTCTATTTCCAGGTCGGCCTGCTGACCACAATTGGTCTGTCGGCGAAAAACGCCATCCTGATCGTCGAATTTGCTAAAGACCTGATGGAGAAAGAAGGTAAAGGCATCATTGAAGCTACGCTTGAAGCGTCAAGGATGCGCCTTCGACCGATCCTGATGACCTCCCTGGCCTTTATCCTTGGCGTCATGCCGCTGGTGATCAGTACCGGAGCCGGGAGCGGTGCGCAAAACGCCGTCGGTACGGGTGTGATGGGGGGAATGCTTTCCGCAACGCTTCTGGCGATTTTCTTCGTGCCCGTCTTCTTTGTGGTTGTTCGTCGACGCTTTACCCGCCATAAAGATTAACATTTCCCTAAAAAGGCACCTCTGGTGCCTTTTTTATTTTTAACATAAACAATGAATTAGGCATTAAGCAAAAGCTATGTTAAAAATACAGTGATTTGCATTAAGTAAAAACACTCTCTTACCCCTTCATAATGTCTCCATTAATTCGTCCGGAAATCGATTTTTCTCCACGATTTTTACAAACTACATAATTTGAGATTATTCCTCGTGTAACGCGGACTTACCCCGGTGGTAAAATAACCTCCAGTTCGTTAATTGCCCTCCTGGCTTTATAGCGGACGAGAAATAATACTGAGGTAACATCATGAAAAGATTCATTTCCGTTGCACTACTCGCTGCGCTGCTTGCTGGTTGCGCGCACGACTCTCCATGTGTACCGGTTTACGACGACCAGGGCCGACTGGTTCATACCAATACCTGTATGAAAGGCACCACCCAGGACAACTGGGAAACAGCAGGTGCGATCGCTGGCGGCGCTGCCGCAGTGGCGGGCTTGACGCTGGGTATTGTTGCCCTGACGAAGTAACATCAGTTAAGAAAGCGCGGCTCTGGCCGCGCTTTTGCTTTTAATCAGTGCACTATTTTCAAAGAAGTAAAAAAATAGCCCCGTATTTATTCGTGCCTTTCATTTCAGCCTGAAGCCAGTCACATCTTTTTCGTACACTTTTTTAAATTACCTGTTCTATTGTGATGATTTTCACACATTAATATTATTGAATATCCTGCCAATATTCACTCTGGAAACTATCTCTTCTTTTTTCTGGCGCGACTCAAAACTTTTGCTCCAATTTGTGGCACAGGTTGTAATTTCGCACCGTTTCAGGGCGCTCGTTTTATTTAAGCCTGTCTACACTCAGCATTAAGCGTTCACTCATCTCTTATTTTGCCGAACGCAAAACTGGCATTACGTTTGCTTTATAAACGTTGGCCAAAGCCACAGACAGGTAAAGCGTTTAAAAACGCCTCTATAACGATAAATTTCGCCACACAGGAAGCATTATGAAAAAGACGATGATAGCCAGCCTGGCCGCTGCAGGCATGATGTTTGCCGTAGCCGGTCAAGCCCATGCGGGAACGACACTGGATGCCGTTAAAAAGAAAGGTTTTGTTCAATGTGGTATCAGTGACGGTTTGCCTGGCTTCTCTTATGCCGATGCGAACGGCAAATTTACCGGTATTGATGTAGATGTCTGCCGCGGTGTTGCCGCCGCCGTTTTTGGCGATGACAGCAAGGTAAAATATACCCCGCTGACGGCGAAAGAACGCTTTACGGCACTGCAGTCCGGCGAGGTTGACATGCTCTCCCGTAATACCACCTGGACCTCCTCCCGCGACGCGGGTATGGGGATGTCATTTACGGGCGTGACCTATTATGACGGGATCGGCTTCCTGACCCACAATAAAGCAGGCCTGAAAAGCGCCAAAGAGCTGGATGGTGCGACCGTTTGTATTCAGGCGGGCACCGATACCGAGCTGAATGTCGCCGATTATTTCAAAGCAAATAACATGAAATACACGCCAGTGACATTTGACCGCTCGGATGAGTCGGCTAAAGCGCTGGAATCCGGCCGTTGCGACACGCTGGCTTCTGACCAGTCACAGCTGTATGCCTTACGCATTAAGCTGAGCAATCCGGCAGAGTGGATTGTCCTGCCTGAAGTGATCTCCAAAGAACCTCTCGGCCCTGTCGTTCGTCGCGGCGATGAAGACTGGTTCTCTATTGTTCGCTGGACGCTGTTTGCCATGCTGAACGCAGAAGAGATGGGCATCAACTCGAAAAACGTGGATGAGAAAGCGGCTAACCCATCTAATCCGGATATGGCGCACCTGCTCGGTAAAGAAGGTGATTTCGGCAAAGATCTGAAGCTGGATAATAAATGGGCTTACAACATCATCAAACAGGTGGGCAACTACTCGGAGATCTTTGAACGCAACGTGGGATCGGAAAGCCCGCTGAAGATCAAACGCGGCCAGAACAATCTCTGGAACAACGGCGGTATTCAGTACGCGCCACCAGTACGTTAAGTCATAGCTGTAACGGGCACTGCTCATGCAGTGCCCACTCCAGAGTCATGGTTACTGAGGTTTCTTTATGTCCCATCGCCGCTCAGCCGTAAAAGGATCGCTATCCTTTTCTCATCCCGCGGTCCGCGCCTGGCTATTCCAGATTATTGCTATTGTTGCGGTTGTTCTCATCGCCGTGTATCTCATCCATAACACCATCACCAACCTGAACAATCGCGGCATTACCTCCGGTTTTGCGTTTTTGGATCGCAGCGCGGGCTTTGGCATTGTTCAGCATCTTATTGATTACCAGGAAGGTGACACGTACGGACGCGTATTCGTGGTCGGTTTACTGAATACGCTGTTGGTATCGGCGCTTTGTATCGTCTTCGCGTCGATACTGGGCTTCTTTATTGGCCTGGCACGTCTTTCAGAAAACTGGCTCCTGCGGAAGCTGTCGACGGTTTATATCGAGACGTTCCGCAATATCCCCCCGCTGCTGCAGATCTTCTTCTGGTATTTCGCCGTACTGCGTAACCTTCCTGGTCCCCGTCAGGCCGTCGACGCGTTTGAGCTGTTTTTCCTGAGTAACCGTGGGTTGTCCATTCCTTCTCCTCAGCCGGGCGAAGGACTGTATGCTTTCATCGGCGCAATTGTGATAGCGCTTGCCCTCTCCGCTGGGGTATTCCGTTTTAACCGCAAGCATCAGATCAAAACCGGTCAGCTTCGTAGAACCTGGCCCACCGCAGTCATCCTGATCGTTAGCCTGCCGCTAGTGGCACACTGGCTATTTGGCGCCGCGTTGCACTGGGATGTTCCCCATCTGCGAGGCTTTAACTTCCAGGGTGGAATGGTGTTAATTCCTGAACTGGCGGCTCTGACATTGGCGCTATCGATTTATACCTCAGCCTTTATCGCTGAGATTATTCGTGCCGGGATCCAGGCCGTCCCGCACGGGCAACACGAAGCGGCACGCTCACTAGGATTACCGCATACGGTGACGCTTCGTCAGGTCATTATTCCGCAGGCGTTGCGGGTCATCATTCCGCCGCTGACCAGCCAGTATCTCAACATTGTCAAAAACTCGTCGCTGGCCGCCGCTATTGGTTACCCGGATATGGTGTCACTCTTCGCCGGAACCGTGCTTAACCAGACCGGACAAGCCATTGAAACCATCGCCATCACCATGTCTGTCTATCTCATCATCAGCCTGGTAATTTCACTGCTGATGAACCTCTATAACCGTCGTATAGCACTGGTCGAGCGCTAAGGATCTATGATGACAAAAGCGATACTGTCGCACGCCTCGCGCCCTGCCAACTCGACAAGTGGACGTTTCATTCTCTGGGCGCGAAAGAATCTGTTCTCCAGCTGGAGTAACAGCCTGCTGACGATTGTCTGCCTGTGGCTCATGTGGGAATTGATTCCTCCCCTGCTGAACTGGGCGTTTTTACAGGCCAACTGGGTCGGTTCAACCCGAGCTGATTGTACAAAAGCCGGTGCCTGCTGGGTGTTTATTCATGAACGTTTCGGTCAGTTCATGTATGGATTGTATCCCCACGAACAGCGCTGGCGGATTAATCTCGCGCTGGTTATCGGCCTGCTCTCTGTTGCGGTCATGTTCTGGAAAAAGCTGCCTCATCGTGGACGCTATATTGCCGTCTGGGCAGTGGTTTATCCAATTATTGTCTGGGTGCTCTTGTATGGCGGTTTTCTGGGGCTGGAACGCGTTGAAACACGCCAGTGGGGCGGACTGACGCTGACGTTGATTATCGCGTCAGTGGGGATAGCCGGTGCTCTGCCGTGGGGGATTTTACTTGCCCTCGGACGGCGTTCAAAAATGCCGATCGTTCGCGTGCTCTCCGTTATCTTCATTGAGTTCTGGCGCGGCGTACCGCTTATCACCGTTCTGTTTATGTCATCGGTCATGCTGCCGCTATTTATGGCAGAAGGAACAACGATCGACAAACTGATCCGTGCCCTGGTCGGGGTGATCCTCTTCCAGTCCGCCTATGTCGCTGAAGTTGTGCGCGGTGGTCTGCAGGCGTTGCCTAAAGGCCAGTACGAAGCGGCGGAATCACTGGCGCTCGGCTACTGGAAAACCCAGGGGCTGGTCATTCTTCCCCAGGCACTCAAGCTGGTCATTCCGGGCCTGGTCAACACGATCATTGCCCTCTTCAAGGATACCAGCCTGGTGATCATCATCGGGTTGTTCGATCTCTTTAGCAGCGTACAACAGGCAACCGTTGACCCTGTCTGGCTGGGTATGTCCACCGAAGGATATGTCTTTGCTGCCCTAATCTACTGGATCTTTTGTTTTAGCATGTCGCGCTACAGCCAGCATCTGGAAAAGCGCTTTAACACCGGGCGTACACCGCACTGAGGAAAATATGAGCCAAATAACTATGACACCCGCCGACGCGATGATTACGCTGGAAGACGTGAACAAATGGTACGGACAGTTTCATGTCCTGAAGGACATTAATCTTAAGGTCAAACAGGGCGAACGCATTGTCCTGTGCGGCCCGTCCGGCTCCGGGAAATCCACAACCATTCGCTGTATTAACCACCTTGAAGAGCATCAGCAAGGACGCATCGTGGTTGATGGTATCGAGCTGAATGAAGATATCCGCAATATCGAACGCGTGCGTCAGGAAGTGGGAATGGTATTTCAGCACTTTAATCTGTTTCCGCACCTGACCGTTCTGCAAAACTGTACGCTTGCACCGATTTGGGTACGAAAGATGCCGAAAAAGGAAGCCGAGGCGTTGGCAATGCACTATCTGGAGCGTGTACGTATCGCAGAGCATGCCAATAAGTTTCCCGGTCAGATATCGGGTGGACAGCAGCAGCGTGTGGCTATCGCCCGTTCGCTGTGCATGAAACCCAAAATCATGCTGTTTGACGAACCGACATCTGCGCTGGATCCGGAAATGGTGAAGGAGGTTCTGGATACCATGATTGGGCTGGCCCAATCCGGCATGACCATGCTGTGCGTCACGCATGAGATGGGATTCGCGAGAACCGTGGCCGACCGGGTGATCTTTATGGACCGCGGCGAGATTGTTGAGCAGGCACCGCCGGATGAGTTCTTTGCGCATCCGAAGTCAGAACGTACGCGAGCATTCCTGTCGCAGGTGATTCATTAATCAGATCTTTTTGCCCGGTGGCGCTGCGCTTACCGGGCCTACCGTTTTCACGAGAATCATAACGCAAAAAGGCCATCCTTTCGGATGGCCTTCTCACTTATTTGATGTCTGGCAGTTCCCTACTCTCACATGGGGAGACCCCACACTACCATCGGCGCTACGGCGTTTCACTTCTGAGTTCGGCATGGGGTCAGGTGGGACCACCGCGCTAAAGCCGCCAGACAAATTCTTTTACTTCTTGCCGAACTTTAACCTAAGTATAAAGTGGTGCTGATACCCAGAGTCGAACTGGGGACCTCACCCTTACCAAGGGTGCGCTCTACCAACTGAGCCATATCAGCACGCTAAATTTGATGCCTGGCAGTTCCCTACTCTCACATGGGGAGACCCCACACTACCATCGGCGCTACGGCGTTTCACTTCTGAGTTCGGCATGGGGTCAGGTGGGACCACCGCGCTAAAGCCGCCAGGCAAATTCTGTTAAATCTGTATCAAAGCTGAAAATCTGTCTCTTCGCCAAAACACCTTCGGCGTTGTAAGGTTAAGCCTCACGGTTCATTAGTATCGGTTAGCTCAACGCATCGCTGCGCTTACACACCCGACCTATCAACGTCGTCGTCTTCAACGTTCCTTCAGGAGACTTAAAGTCTCAGGGAGAACTCATCTCGGGGCAAGTTTCGTGCTTAGATGCTTTCAGCACTTATCTTTTCCGCATTTAGCTACCGGGCAGTGCCATTGGCATGACAACCCGAACACCAGTGATGCGTCCACTCCGGTCCTCTCGTACTAGGAGCAGCCCCCCTCAATTCTCCAGCGCCCACGGCAGATAGGGACCGAACTGTCTCACGACGTTCTAAACCCAGCTCGCGTACCACTTTAAATGGCGAACAGCCATACCCTTGGGACCTACTTCAGCCCCAGGATGTGATGAGCCGACATCGAGGTGCCAAACACCGCCGTCGATATGAACTCTTGGGCGGTATCAGCCTGTTATCCCCGGAGTACCTTTTATCCGTTGAGCGATGGCCCTTCCATTCAGAACCACCGGATCACTATGACCTGCTTTCGCACCTGCTCGAGCCGTCACTCTCGCAGTCAAGCTAGCTTATGCCATTGCACTAACCTCCTGATGTCCGACTAGGATTAGCTAACCTTCGTGCTCCTCCGTTACTCTTTGGGAGGAGACCGCCCCAGTCAAACTACCCACCAGACACTGTCCGCAACCCGGATCACGGGTCTACGTTAGAACACCAGCCATTAAAGGGTGGTATTTCAAGGACGGCTCCATGCAGACTGGCGTCCACACTTCAAAGCCTCCCACCTATCCTACACATCAAGGACCAGTGTTCAGTGTCAAGCTATAGTAAAGGTTCACGGGGTCTTTCCGTCTTGCCGCGGGTACACTGCATCTTCACAGCGAGTTCAATTTCACTGAGTCTCGGGTGGAGACAGCCTGGCCATCATTACGCCATTCGTGCAGGTCGGAACTTACCCGACAAGGAATTTCGCTACCTTAGGACCGTTATAGTTACGGCCGCCGTTTACCGGGGCTTCGATCAAGAGCTTCGCGTTGCCGCTAACCCCATCAATTAACCTTCCGGCACCGGGCAGGCGTCACACCGTATACGTCCACTTTCGTGTTTGCACAGTGCTGTGTTTTTAATAAACAGTTGCAGCCAGCTGGTATCTTCGACTGATTTCAGCTCCACCCGCAGGGGCTTCACCTACATATCAGCGTGCCTTCTCCCGAAGTTACGGCACCATTTTGCCTAGTTCCTTCACCCGAGTTCTCTCAAGCGCCTTGGTATTCTCTACCTGACCACCTGTGTCGGTTTGGGGTACGATTTGATGTTACCTGATGCTTAGAGGCTTTTCCTGGAAGCAGGGCATTTGTTACTTCAGCACCGTAGTGCCTCGTCATCACACCTCAGCGTTAATAAACGACCGGATTTACCTAATCGTTCCGCCTACATGCTTAAACCGGGACAACCGTCGCCCGGCTAACATAGCCTTCTCCGTCCCCCCTTCGCAGTAACACCAAGTACAGGAATATTAACCTGTTTCCCATCGACTACGCCTTTCGGCCTCGCCTTAGGGGTCGACTCACCCTGCCCCGATTAACGTTGGACAGGAACCCTTGGTCTTCCGGCGAGCGGGCTTTTCACCCGCTTTATCGTTACTTATGTCAGCATTCGCACTTCTGATACCTCCAGCATGCCTCACAGCACACCTTCAACGGCTTACAGAACGCTCCCCTACCCAACAACACATAGTGTCGCTGCCGCAGCTTCGGTGCATGGTTTAGCCCCGTTACATCTTCCGCGCAGGCCGACTCGACCAGTGAGCTATTACGCTTTCTTTAAATGATGGCTGCTTCTAAGCCAACATCCTGGCTGTCTGTGCCTTCCCACATCGTTTCCCACTTAACCATGACTTTGGGACCTTAGCTGGCGGTCTGGGTTGTTTCCCTCTTCACGACGGACGTTAGCACCCGCCGTGTGTCTCCCGTGATAACATTCTTCGGTATTCGTAGTTTGCATCGGGTTGGTAAGCCGGGATGGCCCCCTAGCCGAAACAGTGCTCTACCCCCGAAGATGAGTTCACGAGGCGCTACCTAAATAGCTTTCGGGGAGAACCAGCTATCTCCCGGTTTGATTGGCCTTTCACCCCCAGCCACAAGTCATCCGCTAATTTTTCAACATTAGTCGGTTCGGTCCTCCAGTTAGTGTTACCCAACCTTCAACCTGCCCATGGCTAGATCACCGGGTTTCGGGTCTATACCCTGCAACTTAACGCCCAGTTAAGACTCGGTTTCCCTTCGGCTCCCCTATACGGTTAACCTTGCTACAGAATATAAGTCGCTGACCCATTATACAAAAGGTACGCAGTCACACCCGAAGGTGCTCCCACTGCTTGTACGTACACGGTTTCAGGTTCTTTTTCACTCCCCTCGCCGGGGTTCTTTTCGCCTTTCCCTCACGGTACTGGTTCACTATCGGTCAGTCAGGAGTATTTAGCCTTGGAGGATGGTCCCCCCATATTCAGACAGGATACCACGTGTCCCGCCCTACTCTTCGAGTTCACAACCTGTGCGTTTTCGTGTACGGGACTGTCACCCTGTACCGTGCGACTTTCCAGACGCTTCCACTAACACACAAGCTGATTCAGACTCTGGGCTGCTCCCCGTTCGCTCGCCGCTACTGGGGGAATCTCGGTTGATTTCTTTTCCTCGGGGTACTTAGATGTTTCAGTTCCCCCGGTTCGCCTCGTTAACCTATGTATTCAGTTAACGATAGTGTGACGAATCACACTGGGTTTCCCCATTCGGACATCGCCGGGTCAAAGGTTCATATCACCTCGCCGGCGCTTTTCGCAGATTAGCACGTCCTTCATCGCCTCTGACTGCCAGGGCATCCACCGTGTACGCTTAGTCGCTTAACCTCACAACCCGAAGATGTTTCACTTCTGATTGCGAAAATTTGAGAGACTCGAACACACCATTAAGATGTGTCGTTTCAATTTTCAGCTTGATCCAGATTTTTAAAGAGCAAATATCTCAAACGTCACCCGAAGATGAGTTTTGAGATATTAAGGCAGGTGACTTTCACTCACGAACCAGCAAGTGGCGTCCCCTAGGGGATTCGAACCCCTGTTACCGCCGTGAAAGGGCGGTGTCCTGGGCCTCTAGACGAAGGGGACACTGAAGTCTCAATCGCAAGACGCCTTGCTATTTACTTTTCATCAGACAATCTGTGTGAGCACTGCAAAGGCAGGTTCTTTAAGGTAAGGAGGTGATCCAACCGCAGGTTCCCCTACGGTTACCTTGTTACGACTTCACCCCAGTCATGAATCACAAAGTGGTAAGCGCCCTCCCGAAGGTTAAGCTACCTACTTCTTTTGCAACCCACTCCCATGGTGTGACGGGCGGTGTGTACAAGGCCCGGGAACGTATTCACCGTAGCATTCTGATCTACGATTACTAGCGATTCCGACTTCATGGAGTCGAGTTGCAGACTCCAATCCGGACTACGACGCACTTTATGAGGTCCGCTTGCTCTCGCGAGGTCGCTTCTCTTTGTATGCGCCATTGTAGCACGTGTGTAGCCCTACTCGTAAGGGCCATGATGACTTGACGTCATCCCCACCTTCCTCCAGTTTATCACTGGCAGTCTCCTTTGAGTTCCCGGCCTAACCGCTGGCAACAAAGGATAAGGGTTGCGCTCGTTGCGGGACTTAACCCAACATTTCACAACACGAGCTGACGACAGCCATGCAGCACCTGTCTCAGAGTTCCCGAAGGCACCAAAGCATCTCTGCTAAGTTCTCTGGATGTCAAGAGTAGGTAAGGTTCTTCGCGTTGCATCGAATTAAACCACATGCTCCACCGCTTGTGCGGGCCCCCGTCAATTCATTTGAGTTTTAACCTTGCGGCCGTACTCCCCAGGCGGTCGACTTAACGCGTTAGCTCCGGAAGCCACGCCTCAAGGGCACAACCTCCAAGTCGACATCGTTTACGGCGTGGACTACCAGGGTATCTAATCCTGTTTGCTCCCCACGCTTTCGCACCTGAGCGTCAGTCTTTGTCCAGGGGGCCGCCTTCGCCACCGGTATTCCTCCAGATCTCTACGCATTTCACCGCTACACCTGGAATTCTACCCCCCTCTACAAGACTCTAGCCTGCCAGTTTCGAATGCAGTTCCCAGGTTGAGCCCGGGGATTTCACATCCGACTTGACAGACCGCCTGCGTGCGCTTTACGCCCAGTAATTCCGATTAACGCTTGCACCCTCCGTATTACCGCGGCTGCTGGCACGGAGTTAGCCGGTGCTTCTTCTGCGGGTAACGTCAATCGCTGAGGTTATTAACCTCAACGCCTTCCTCCCCGCTGAAAGTACTTTACAACCCGAAGGCCTTCTTCATACACGCGGCATGGCTGCATCAGGCTTGCGCCCATTGTGCAATATTCCCCACTGCTGCCTCCCGTAGGAGTCTGGACCGTGTCTCAGTTCCAGTGTGGCTGGTCATCCTCTCAGACCAGCTAGGGATCGTCGCCTAGGTGAGCCGTTACCCCACCTACTAGCTAATCCCATCTGGGCACATCTGATGGCAAGAGGCCCGAAGGTCCCCCTCTTTGGTCTTGCGACGTTATGCGGTATTAGCTACCGTTTCCAGTAGTTATCCCCCTCCATCAGGCAGTTTCCCAGACATTACTCACCCGTCCGCCGCTCGCCGGCAAAGTAGCAAGCTACTTTCCGCTGCCGCTCGACTTGCATGTGTTAGGCCTGCCGCCAGCGTTCAATCTGAGCCATGATCAAACTCTTCAATTTAAGTTTGATGCTCGTGAATTAAACTTCGTAATGAATTACGTATGTTCACTCAGAGACTTGGTATTCATTTTTCGTCCGAGGACGTTAAGAATCCATGTCACTTTGAGTGCCCACACAGATTGTCTGATAAATTGTTAAAGAGCAGTGCAACGCGGCTTTCGCTCACCGTTGCGAGGTGGCGTATATTACGCTTTCCTCTTTCAGAGTCAACCCGTTATTTCAGGATTTTTTCTCTTCAACCGACCGCGTTGTCTGTGAAGTGTTTCACATCCGCCGTGTCGATGGAGGCGCATTATAGGGATCCCAATTTTTAGCACAAGTATTTTTTAGATCTTTTTTTCCGACTGCTGATTTTCCGCGCTTTTCGCTGAAATCCCGCCCGATCTGCTTAAATATTGACGTATTTTGCCTTGCCTCGATCCATTAATACGATCAAAGTCTTCTGTATAGCGCTCATTCTTAGAGGTAGATATGTCTGCAGTATTGCGTCCTTATAAAGATCTGTTCCCCCAAAAAGGCGATCGCGTGATGATCGACGCCAGTAGTGTGGTCATTGGTGATGTCCGACTGGCCGAAGATGTCAGCATCTGGCCGCTCGTCGCCATCAGGGGAGATGTTAACTATGTGTCGATTGGTGCACGTACCAACATTCAGGACGGTAGCGTTCTGCATGTCACGCACAAATCCTCCTATAACCCCGAGGGTAATCCCCTCATCATTGGAGAGGATGTTACCGTCGGCCATAAAGTGATGCTCCACGGCTGCACGATCGGAAATCGCGTCCTTGTTGGCATGGGGTCGATTTTGCTGGATGGCGTCATAGTAGAAGATGACGTAATGATTGGTGCCGGTAGCCTGGTCCCGCAGAACAAACGGCTGGAGAGCGGTTATCTCTATCTGGGAAGTCCGGTAAAACAGATCCGCCCCCTTAAGGAGGCAGAGATCGAAGGATTAAAATACTCGGCGAACAACTACGTAAAATGGAAGAATGACTATCTGGATCAGGATAACCAAACCCAGCCCTGATCGTCTTCCTGCTGTTCGCGGATTAAATCGCTGGCTTCCTCTTCCAGATCCCAGCGATTTTCGCAAAATACCGCTAGCGGGTCTGCGCCGCCAAAACGATGCAACAGCGTTTCTCCATGGATGGCACAGGTAAGTTGCATGCCCTGCACCAGCACCGGAAAACAGACCGCTTGTTTATGCTCATCCCAGCTCTCTCTGTCCGGGAAATGAATAGCCTGATTCACGCCGAAAGCTCCTGCTTTAGCTTTTCAATGACCGGCTCGACCGCAGGCAACACGCCGTGCCAGAGCAGCACCGCATGCGCAGCCTGCCCCACCAGCATTCCCAGCCCATCGGCTAACTGTTTCGCGCCGTGTTGTTCACACCAGTTCAGGAAAGGCGTCTTCCCTTTCTGATAGAACATGTCATAGAAGTACATATGCGCACTGACCAGCGAAGCGGGGATCGCCGGGATCTCACCGTTGATGCCGCTGGATGTGGCATTAATGACAAGATCGAACTCACGTTCGACAAGATCGTCAAGCGCTACCGCGCTCACGCTGCCGGTATGCGCAAACAACGCCGCCAGTGCTTCTGCCCGGGAAAAGGTTCTGTTCGTGATGGTCACCGAACAGTCCAGTGAAAGCAGAGGCAACAAAACGCCCCGCGATGCGCCACCCGCGCCAATCAGCAGGATTCGGAATCCGGGCTTGATAAAGGAGAGTCTTTCCAGATCGCTGAGTAAACCAATCCCGTCGGTGTTGTCCCCCAGAAGGCGTCCATCCTCAAGCCGTTTTAGGGTATTGACTGCACCAGCAAGTGAAGCGCGTTCGGTCAGCTCATCCGCACGTTCAAAGGCTTCTTCTTTAAACGGGACCGTCACATTCGCACCTTTGCCCCCCGCGGCGAAAAAGGCCTCCAGCGTAGGGATAAAGGCATCCACTGGCGCCAGTACGCGACCATAGGGGTGATCTATCTGCAACTGCTCCGCGAATTGCTGATGAATCAACGGTGACTTGCTGTGTGCAATGGGATTACCAAAAACAGCATAGGTTTCCATGAGATTACCCCTGGCGAAAACGTTCGCCGGTCAAAGCGTCGCGAATTTCAGATGGATTCAGGCGCCCTCCCGTTTCACCGACAGCGACAGGGAAGTCATTCCCGAACTGCGCCAGCACTTCTTCGGTTGTCCGACAAGGCGGCTGCCCGGTCAGGTTGGCGCTGGTTGAGACCAGTGGTTTACCAAATGCCAGGCACAGCTCCACCACCAGCGGATGGTCAGTGACGCGAACGGCAAGGGAATCAAAGCGTCCGGTTAACCAGCGCGGGGTTGTCGGCTGCGCCGGGAAAACAAAGGTGACCGGTCCAGGCCACGCGGAGAAGATTGTCTCGCGCTGTGCTGGCGTTAGCATAGAGTCATCAATATAGGGCTTAAGCTGCTCGTAATTCGCAGCGATCAAAATCAGTCCTTTCTCGACGGGTCTTTGTTTCAGGGTAAGCAGACGGCTTACAGCCGTCTCGCTGTCAGGATCGCAACCGACCCCAAAAACAGCTTCAGTTGGATAGGCGATGACTTCTTCATTTTTCAGTACGTCCACTGCATGCGCAATGGAGCCTGATGGCAGGTTATTATTCACTATTTTGATCCGCCGTAACCGGCTTTCCACATTGTTTACTGGCGCAGAAGCGTTTCATGCCTTGCGCGGTTTTCTTCTCTATCAGTAGCGGATAATTGCAATGAGGGCAGATTCCCGCTACCGGCTTAAAATTGATAACGAACTGGCATTCAGGGTAGCGATCGCACGAATGGAAAGTCTTACCATAACGGGAGCGGCGCTGTACCAACTGACCGCGCTGACACTGAGGGCATGAGATTGCCGTTTCATCAGGCTTATCAATTTGTTCCGTATGTTCACATTCCGGGTAGCGGCTACATCCAATAAACATGCCGAAACGCCCCTGGCGTAGCGCGAGTTCGCCACCGCAAAGAGGACAAAGCTGCCCCTCCAGAATTTTAACGATATGTCCATCCGCCTGGCTTTTCAGAGGACGAACATAATCACATTCCGGATAGTGAGAACAACCGAGAAACGGGCCGTGTTTCCCGGACCGAATAACAAGTTCAGCCCCGCACTGCGGGCAGGGCTCGTTTTTATGCACCGTGAATAGTGCTGATTTGGCCATAACAACTCTTGGTGCTGCACATTGAATTAGTGCAGCATACCTTCATTCACTTCAAAGAGTAATTCTTCCATTTGCTGATAGGCATTTTCACAGCCCGGGATATTAAACAGAACCATCAGGATCACCCATTTGAGATCTTCCAGTTCAAATTCTGCGGTATCCAGCGCCATGACGCGCTCTATCACCATTTCTCTCGTTTCGAGGTTTAGCACCTGAATCTGCTCAAGGAATAAAATGAATCCCCGGCAGCTGGCGTCCAGCCGTTCACACTCTTCAGCGGTATAAATGCGTACTGACAATGGGTCAGAAGCAAGCTGCATCGGTTCGGCAAGGCCTTCCTGATAATCAGCCAGTTTTTCCAGCCACATCAACGCATTGTAGATATCTTCCCGCTCAAATCCCGCATCGGTAAGATCCTGTGTCAACTTGTCCTGATCCACTCGCATTTCTGCTTCGTTATGGATGTAAGTCTCAAACAAATACATCAGTACGTCGAACATGGCATGCCCTCCTTAATCGGACATAGCCGCCGGGTACAGCTGCGATCCACCCTGCTAACTCCAGTTCGAGTAGCTGTGCTACCGTTACTGGCACAGGTTGGCCGGCACGTTCAGCGACAACGTCAACAGGTGTTACCTCATCTCCTACGTTAGCCAGGAGCTTGGGAAATGGCAATGCCACCTTTCCCTGATCTGATGAATATTGTCGCTTTTCGGGATCTTCCTGCAGCCATTGCAGCCCATATTGCAAATTTTCAAGAATGTCCGCGACTTCCGTTACCGGTGTTGCCCCCTGCTTAATCAGCCAGTGCGGTCCCTCGCATCCGGGATTACCTATCGGGCCTGGCAAGGCGAAGACTTCTCGCCCCTGTTCGAGCGCGCACCGTGCCGTGACCAGCGAACCGCTTCGCCGCGCGGCTTCGACCACCAGCACGCCTTTGCTAAGGCCGCTGATGATGCGATTACGACGCGGAAAGTTTGCCGGTCGGGGCTGCGCGGAAAGCGGAAACTCAGACACTATCGCGCCGTCAGACTCAATAAGCCGCATCGCCAATGCCTGATGCCGACGTGGATAAATACTAAAAAGACCGTTTCCCAGCACCGCGACACTTCGTCCTTTTACTGACAGCGCCGCGCTGTGGGCAACGCCGTCAATACCACAGGCCAGCCCGCTGGTGATCGTGAAACCACTTTGTGAAAGTTGTTCGCACAGGATTTTCCCCCACCGCTCGCCGTACCATGACGGCGCACGACTGCCTACCACCGCCAGCTGAACGGTATTAAGCGTCTCAGGGTTACCTTTTATGAATAATGCTCCGGGATAATCAGGGATCGTGCGGAGCAAAGGGGGATAAAGGGGATGGTTGGCCGTTAATAAATGATGACCCGGCTGCTCAAGCCATATCAGGCTACGTTCCAG
The DNA here is from genome assembly GCF_052974705.1 of Enterobacter sp. fkY84-1. Classification (NCBI taxonomy): domain Bacteria; kingdom Pseudomonadati; phylum Pseudomonadota; class Gammaproteobacteria; order Enterobacterales; family Enterobacteriaceae; genus Enterobacter; species Enterobacter sp. fkY84-1. The sequence goes on from NZ_CP169393.1 coordinate 4,270,061, forward strand.
CTCACTCTCATTGAGCGCAACGAACCGTTCAGCCTGCTTAGCTGTCAAACCAGCGTTTCTCAGAACAAGCGTGTCGATGCCTTCCTGCCTCTGCAGTCGTGCAGCCGCTTCCACCATGACATCACCACACAAAGAACCTGTGTGCATGAGCCGTAGCCAAATCTCGGTAGATGTCATCCTTTCCCCTGCCATAAGCGGTCTCCGCAATCATTGCGATTGGTCACTGATGCTGTCAATCGATGGGGGATTTGTCTAGAATAGAGGGAGTATTCTTATCAACTCCTGAACACGACTCTGGAAATTTATGGCAGTTTTGCAAGTATTACATATTCCGGACGAGCGCCTTCGCATCGTCGCTGAACCGGTTAAAGAAGTGAATGCAGAAATCCAGCGTATCGTTGATGATATGTTCGATACCATGTACGCCGAAGAAGGCATTGGCCTGGCGGCAACGCAGGTGGACATTCACAAGCGTATTATCGTGATCGACGTTTCTGAGAATCGCGATGGCCGTCTGGTGCTGATCAACCCAGAGCTGCTTGAAAAGAGTGGCGAAACCGGTATTGAGGAAGGCTGTCTGTCTATTCCAGAACAGCGTGCGTTAGTGCCGCGTGCTGAGAAAGTGAAAATTCGCGCTCTGGATCGTGACGGTAATCCGTTCGAACTGGAGGCAGACGATCTGCTGGCGATTTGTATTCAGCATGAGATGGATCACCTGGTCGGTAAACTGTTTATCGATTATCTCTCGCCGCTGAAACAGCAGCGTATTCGTCAGAAAGTAGAGAAACTGGATCGTTTGCGTTCTCGCGCATAACGTCCCACCGGATACAAGGATCATCGTGTCTAAATCACTACGTATTATCTTCGCGGGAACCCCTGATTTTGCAGCGCGTCATCTTGACGCGCTGTTATCGTCTGGTCACCAGGTTGTTGGCGTCTTTACCCAGCCGGATCGTCCTGCTGGTCGCGGCAAAAAACTGATGCCGAGCCCGGTCAAGGTGCTGGCAGAAGAGCATGGGCTTCCTGTTTTTCAGCCCGCATCGCTGCGCCCGCAGGAAAATCAGCAGCTTGTTGCTGACCTGAATGCCGACGTAATGGTGGTGGTGGCTTACGGTTTAATTCTGCCAAAAGCCGTGCTTGATATGCCGCGTCTGGGTTGCATCAACGTGCATGGGTCCCTGCTCCCACGCTGGCGTGGTGCAGCACCTATCCAGCGCGCGCTGTGGGCGGGTGATGCCGAAACGGGCGTTACCATCATGAAGATGGACGTAGGTTTAGACACCGGCGACATGCTCTATAAACTGGCCTGCCCCATTACGTCAGACGATACCAGCGCCACGCTGTATGACAAACTGGCAGAGCTTGGCCCACAAGGGCTCATCGAGACGCTTCAGCAGCTTGCTGACAATACGGCAAAACCAGAAGTTCAGGACGACGCGCTGGTAACCTACGCCGAAAAGCTGAGCAAAGAAGAAGCGCGGATCGACTGGTCCCTGTCAGCCGCTCAACTTGAACGTTGCATTCGCGCTTTTAATCCGTGGCCGATGAGCTGGTTGGAAATTGATGAGCAGCCAGTAAAAGTCTGGAAAGCCTCCGTCATTAGCGGTGCGACTACGGCGGAACCCGGTACGATTATTGATGCCAGCAAGAACGGCATCCAGGTGGCAACTGCGCAAGGGATTTTGAATCTTGAATCGCTCCAACCGGCCGGTAAAAAAGCCATGAGTGCTCAGGATCTACTAAATTCCCGTCGCGAATGGTTTATCCCTGGCAATCGCCTTGCCTGAGCAAATTTATTCTTAAGGCCCGGTGTTTCCGGGCATTTTTATTTTTACGGTTATGAAAAAACAAAATCTACGCAGCATGGCGGCCCAGGCCGTCGAGCAGGTTATCGAGCAGGGCCAGTCACTGAGCAACGTCCTGCCTCCCCTGCAGCAAAAAGTCTCTGATAAAGATAAAGCCCTGCTTCAGGAGCTCTGCTTTGGCGTCCTGCGCACACTCTCTCAGCTTGAGTGGTTGATTAACAAGCTGATGTCCCGCCCAATGACGGGCAAGCAGCGCACCGTACATTATTTAATTATGGTGGGTTTTTATCAGCTTCTTCATACCCGCATCCCACCTCATGCCGCGCTGGCAGAGACGGTGGAAGGTGCCGTTGCGATTAAACGTCCTCAGCTGAAAGGGCTGATCAACGGCGTATTGCGTCAGTTCCAGCGACAGCAGGATGAGCTTCTGGCTGAATTTGCCCAAAACGAAGCGCGCTTCCTGCATCCGGACTGGCTGTTGAAGCGCCTGAAAAAAGCTTATCCGCAGCAGTGGCAGGACATTGCCGATGCCAACAACCAGCGTCCGCCAATGTGGTTACGCGTGAATCGTAATCACCACACCCGTGACGCATGGCTGGCATTACTCGAAGAAGCTGGAATGAGCGGCTTCACCCATGACGCATACCCTGATGCCGTGCGCTTAGCATCGCCTGCACCGGTACATGCATTACCCGGCTTTGAAGAGGGTTGGGTAACGGTACAGGATGCTTCTGCTCAGGGTTGCATGGCCTGGCTTGAACCCCAAAACGGTGAGCAGATCCTCGATCTCTGCGCCGCACCAGGGGGCAAAACGACGCATATTCTTGAAGTGGCTCCGCAGGCCAGCCTGATGGCAGTGGACGTTGATGAGCAACGTCTTTCACGCGTCTACGACAACCTCAAGCGCCTGGGCATGAAGGCACAGGTTAAGCAAGGCGATGGACGCCAACCCGCAGAATGGTGTGGCGAAACACAATTCGATCGCATTTTGCTGGATGCCCCCTGCTCTGCAACCGGTGTGATTCGTCGTCATCCGGATATCAAGTGGCTGCGTCGCGATCGTGATATTAGTGAGCTTGCCCAACTGCAATCCGACATCCTCGACGCCATCTGGCCGCATCTCAAACCCGGCGGCACGCTGGTCTATGCAACCTGTTCAGTACTGCCGGAAGAAAACAGTCAGCAAATCGCGGCCTTCCTTAAACGAACCCCGGACGCGGCGCTGCACGATACGGGAACGCCTGAATGCCCGGGTCAGCAGAATCTGCCGGGTACAGAAGAGGGTGATGGCTTCTTTTACGCTAAGCTAATCAAAGAGTGATGTTGAGAACAGGTCACGAGAGATGAAGATTATCATTCTGGGCGCAGGACAGGTTGGTGGAACGCTGGCGGAAAATCTGGTTGGCGAAAACAACGATATCACCATAGTGGATACAAACGGCGATCGCCTGCGTGTTTTACAGGACAAATTTGACCTGCGCGTTGTGCAGGGTCATGGTTCGCACCCCCGCGTCCTTCGTGAGGCGGGCGCTGACGATGCCGACATGCTGGTTGCGGTGACCAGTTCTGACGAAACCAATATGGTGGCCTGTCAGGTGGCCTACTCGCTTTTTAACACGCCAAACCGAATCGCGCGCATCCGCTCTCCGGACTATGTCCGCGATGCTGAGAAACTGTTTAATTCAGAAGCAGTTCCTATTGACCATCTCATCGCGCCAGAACAGCTGGTGATCGACAATATCTACCGTCTGATCGAATATCCGGGCGCCCTGCAGGTGGTGAACTTTGCCGAAGGTAAAGTGAGCCTGGCCGTCGTTAAGGCCTATTACGGCGGCCCGTTGATTGGCAACGCGTTGTCCACCATGCGCGAGCATATGCCGCATATTGATACGCGCGTCGCGGCTATTTTCCGCCACGACAGACCTATCCGCCCGCAGGGCTCTACGATTGTCGAAGCCGGGGACGAAGTCTTCTTTATTGCGGCTTCACAGCATATTCGTGCGGTGATGAGTGAACTCCAGCGTCTCGAAAAACCCTATAAACGCATTATGCTGGTCGGCGGCGGCAATATTGGTGCCGGTCTGGCACACCGGCTTGAAAAAGATTACAGCGTAAAATTGATCGAACGCGATCAGCAGCGAGCGGCAGAACTGGCGGAAAAACTGCAAAATACGATCGTATTTTATGGCGATGCGTCAGATCAGGAGTTGCTGGCTGAAGAGCATATTGATCAAGTTGATCTTTTTATTGCCGTCACCAACGACGACGAGGCGAATATAATGTCCGCCATGCTCGCGAAACGTATGGGGGCAAAGAAGGTCATGGTGCTTATCCAGCGCAAGGCCTATGTTGATCTGGTTCAGGGCAGCGTTATTGATATTGCCATTTCGCCGCAGCAGGCGACAATTTCCGCGTTACTGAGCCATGTGCGTAAAGCGGATATTGTTGGGGTATCATCGCTTCGTCGCGGGGTAGCGGAAGCCATTGAAGCCGTAGCGCACGGAGATGAAACCACATCACGCGTCGTGGGCCGTTCGATAGACGAAATTAAGCTGCCACCGGGCACCATTATTGGTGCTGTCGTGCGCGGGAATGATGTCATGATTGCCAATGATAATTTGCGCATTGAGCAAGGCGATCACGTTATTATGTTCCTTACCGATAAAAAGTTTATTACCGACGTCGAACGTTTATTCCAGCCAAGCCCATTCTTCCTTTAATGTGTCGGGTGCTCTCAATGGGTACCCGCTCTTTATCCATCTCATTTCTGTGCCTTATATTTTGCATAACGTTTAATTATCACGAATGGCAATTAGCTAATCATTTGTTAAACTTATAGTCGTCAGCTGGCACAAGGAGAACAAAATGAGTTTTATTAAAGAATTTCGCGAATTTGCGATGCGCGGAAACGTGGTGGATTTGGCAGTGGGTGTCATTATTGGTGCAGCATTCGGCAAGATTGTTTCATCATTAGTGGCCGACATTATCATGCCACCTTTAGGGTTGCTGATCGGGGGCATTGATTTCAAACAGTTCGCTTTCACGCTGCGTGAAGCACAGGGTGATGTGCCGGCAGTCGTGATGCACTACGGCGTATTTATTCAGAACGTATTTGATTTCGTGATTGTGGCGTTTGCCATTTTTATGGCTATCAAGCTGATCAATAAACTCAACCGTAAAAAAGAAGAGCCGGCAGCAGCGCCTGCACCGACAAAAGAAGAAGTGCTGCTGAGTGAGATTCGCGATCTGTTAAAAGAGCAGAACAAGCGCGTTTAATCAGAAGCTTAAAGCAGGAAGGCCAGTGGTAAATAAGCGATTCGCTTGTTTGCCACTGGCCTCCCAGTTACCCCGTTTTGCATGCTTGTCTTTACGCAGATAACTTCCTTTCCCTTTTTTATTCTTCTCAACGCGCTGTCTGAATAGCGGGTCATGAAGAAGTGCCTCAATGGCATTGTCTTTAATCTGTCCTTTCGTGTGCTGATAGCGGCTCATAAATTCTCCTGAGCATGGTTTATGTCGACGGGAGTCTAGACCTGGTTGGACTAAAAATCAACAGTCCTCGTTTTCCCCACTGGCCCCCTGTTCAAGGGCTTCCAGAATAGAACAATAAATACTGCTGTGGGCCGTGCCACAACAAGCATCATTCAGCCTTTGCAGAGAGCGCTGCATGGTTTGCAATTCCTGAATGCGTGCTTCAACTTCATCCAACCGGGCCTGCACAATGCTTTTCGACTCTTGACAGGTGTGATGTGCCGGATCGATGCGGATCGATAATAACTCGCGGATCGAATCTAATGTGAAACCAAGCTGACGCGCATAACGAATAAACCGCAGGCGCTGCAGATCGTTATCGGTATAAAGTCGGAAGCCACCTTCAGTACGAACTTCATGATCGATCATCTGCTGCTTTTCGTAATATCGGATGGTATCCGGTGTGACGTTCGCGAGCTTCGCAAGTTCACCGATACGGTACATAACTACTCCTCGTTTATTTTCCGCAACAAGCGTTCACCGTATTCACCGTGCAGAAAGTCAGTATTCATTCCTGCCTGACGCAGTTTAAGTTCAAGCAGGGCGAGGCGGCGGCTAATTTCAGAATGTCGCGGATCGTCCTGACGGATCCCTTTTAGCAGATCGACAAGTTCAACAGCCTCTCTGCGCTGTTGGAGTTCAGGAGGGAGACAGCCTGCATTCTTTAGTAAACGGTATCCCGCCCGTAATTCAGGCGCAATATGCGAGTCATCGTCAAGCATAAGGGGTTCGCCGCGTCCCGGAAGATCGTCGAATTCACCTTTTTTTTGGGCATCACGAATATGGCGTTCTGCCCACTGGTCAAGCAGCCACATTACCCGCTCCAGAGGATGAACAGAATTGATACAGATATTGTAGAGAAGTGGGGATATCGCGGATATAAAAAAACCCGCCGGAGCGGGTTTTTTTACGTTACTGCAGATTACTCTGCAGCAGCTTCTGCTTTCTCTGAACGATCAACCAGCTCGATGTAAGCCATCGGCGCGTTGTCGCCTGCACGGAAGCCACACTTCAGAATGCGAGTGTAACCACCGGCACGGCTCGCGAAACGCGGGCCCAGTTCGTTAAACAGTTTTGCCACGATCTCGTTATCACGAGTACGGGCGAATGCCAGACGACGATTAGCAACGCTGTCAGTCTTGGCAAGAGTAATCAGCGGCTCAACTACGCGACGCAGCTCTTTCGCTTTAGGCAGGGTCGTCTTGATGATCTCATGACGAACCAGTGAACCTGCCATGTTGCGGAACATAGCCTGGCGATGGCTGCTGTTGCGGTTCAGTTGACGACCACTCTTACGATGGCGCATGACCTTATCCTTCTCAGTAAAACCTTAACCTGTGATCCGGTTACTCGTCAGCAATGCTTGCCGGTGGCCAGTTTTCCAGGCGCATGCCCAGAGACAGACCACGAGAAGCCAGCACGTCTTTAATCTCGGTAAGAGATTTTTTACCCAGGTTCGGCGTTTTCAGCAACTCAACCTCGGTACGCTGTACCAGATCACCGATATAGTGGATAGCTTCTGCCTTGAGGCAGTTAGCAGAGCGGACAGTCAATTCGAGATCGTCAACAGGGCGCAGCAGGATCGGATCGAATTCTGGTTTCTCTTCTTTCACTTCCGGCTGACGAACATCACGTAAGTCAACGAAAGCTTCCAGTTGTTCTGCCAGGATGGTTGCCGCACGACGAATCGCCTCTTCAGGATCGATTGTGCCGTTGGTTTCCATTTCGATGACCAGCTTGTCCAGGTCGGTACGCTGTTCTACACGCGCTGCTTCAACATTGTAGGCAATACGCTCTACAGGGCTGTAGCATGCGTCGACCAGCAGACGGCCGATTGGGCGCTCATCTTCTTCCGAATGAATTCGGGCAGAAGCCGGCACATAACCACGACCGCGCTGAACTTTGATACGCATGCTAATAGCTGCGTTCTCATCGGTCAGGTGGCAGATCACGTGCTGCGGCTTGACGATTTCAACATCACCGTCGTGGGTGATGTCGGCTGCAGTCACAGGGCCAATGCCAGATTTATTCAGAGTAAGAATAACTTCATCTTTACCCTGAACTCTCACCGCCAGCCCTTTCAGGTTGAGCAGGATTTCAAGGATATCTTCCTGAACGCCTTCTTTGGTGCTGTACTCATGAAGTACACCATCAATCTCAACCTCGGTCACCGCGCAACCCGGCATCGATGAGAGCAGAATACGGCGCAGTGCGTTACCCAGAGTATGGCCAAAGCCACGCTCTAAAGGCTCAAGGGTCACCTTGGCGTGCGTCGAACTCACTTGCTCGATATCTACCAGGCGCGGTTTTAGAAACTCTGTCACAGAACCCTGCATTGTGTCCTCTCTTTGGTACTAAGCTTTACTTGGAGTAAAGCTCGACGATCAGGTGTTCGTTAATGTCCGCAGACAGATCAGAACGTTCTGGCTGACGCTTGAACGTACCTTCCATCTTGCCAGCATCAACTTCCAGCCAGGTTGGCTTTTCACGCTGCTCAGCCAGCTCCAGAGCGGCCTTCACGCGAGATTGCTTTTTCGCTTTCTCACGAATGCTAACAACGTCATTCGCTTTAACCTGATAAGAAGCGATGTTAACAACACGACCGTTTACCATGATTGCTTTGTGGCTAACCAGCTGACGTGATTCAGCACGAGTAGCGCCGAAGCCCATACGGTATACAACGTTGTCCAGACGACCTTCCAGCAGAGCCAGCAGGTTTTCACCTGTGTTGCCTTTCAGACGTGCTGCTTCTTTATAGTAGTTACGGAACTGACGCTCCAGCACACCGTACATACGGCGAACTTTTTGCTTTTCACGCAACTGCACACCATAGTCAGACAGACGCGGTTTACGCGCACCGTGCTGGCCAGGAGCTTGTTCAATTTTACACTTGGTATCGATCGCGCGAACGCCAGACTTAAGGAATAAGTCGGTGCCCTCACGACGGCTCAGCTTGAGCTTAGGACCCAAATATCTTGCCATTTTCTATCTCCAACTAACCTAAAAAACGAGCGTTATACGCGACGTTTTTTCGGCGGACGACAACCGTTATGAGGGATCGGAGTCACATCAGTAATATTAGTGATGCGGAAACCAGCGGCGTTCAGAGCGCGAACAGTAGATTCACGACCCGGACCCGGACCTTTAACCATAACTTCCAGATTCTTGATGCCGTATTCTTTTACGGCTTCTGCGCAACGCTCTGCTGCAACCTGAGCTGCGAACGGAGTGGATTTGCGAGAACCACGGAAACCGGAACCACCGGCTGTTGCCCAACCCAATGCGTTACCCTGACGATCAGTAATAGTAACGATGGTGTTGTTGAAAGAAGCATGGATATGAGCCACGCCGTCAGAGACTTGTTTTCTTACACGTTTACGTGCACGAACTGGTGCCTTTGCCATTATTCAATCACCCCGATTATTTCTTGATCGGTTTGCGCGGACCCTTACGGGTACGTGCGTTGGTCTTAGTACGCTGACCGCGCACTGGCAGACCACGACGATGACGCAAACCGCGATAGCAACCAAGATCCATCAGGCGCTTGATGCTCATGCTGATTTCACGGCGCAGATCACCTTCAACGACAAATTTGGCAACTTCGTCACGCAGCGTGTCGATTTGTTCTTCAGACAGCTCACTGATCTTAACATCTTCAGCGATACCCGCTGCAGCCAGAATGGCTTTAGAACGGGTCTTGCCGATGCCGTAGATCGAAGTTAATGCGATCACAGCATGTTTCTGATCAGGAATGTTAATGCCTGCTATACGGGCCACTATGCACTCCTACTATTTAATATGTACGCACCATGCTGAAAAGCCCGTTTTCAGGATACTCAAATGGAAACGTACAGACATACAAAAGATTGGCTGGCTAATCTAGCCAGCTCAACCCAACTTTGCAAGAAAAATATGCGAAATAATCAGCCTTGGCGCTGTTTATGCTTCGGCTCGGCACTGCAAATCACACGGATGACACCATCACGCTTAACGATTTTGCAGTTACGGCATAATTTCTTGACGGAAGCACGAACTTTCATTTTTACTCTCCGTAACTTCTCAGGCGACCAATTAGCGGCCGTAGCCTTTCAGGTTCGCCTTCTTCAATGCAGACTCATACTGACTGGACATCATCAGAGTTTGCACTTGAGCCATAAAGTCCATAATCACGACAACAACGATAAGCAGTGAGGTCCCACCGAAGTAGAACGGTACTTTCATTGCATCACGCATGAACTCCGGGATCAGGCAGATAAAAGTAATATAGAGCGCACCAACCAAAGTCAGGCGGGTCATTACTTTATCGATATACTTCGCCGTTTGCTCTCCCGGACGAATTCCTGGTACAAATGCACCGGACTTCTTCAGGTTATCTGCTGTTTCACGCGGGTTGAAGACCAACGCCGTGTAGAAGAAACAGAAGAAGATGATCGCAGACGCATAGAGTAACACATAAAGTGGTTGCCCAGGCTGCAAATACAGCGAAATTGTTGTCAGCCAGTTCCAACCAGTACCGCCCCCGAACCATGACGCGATGGTTGCCGGGAACAGAATAATACTGGAAGCGAAGATAGCCGGGATAACCCCCGCCATGTTCACTTTCAGCGGTAAATGTGTGCTCTGTGCAGCATAGACACGACGACCTTGCTGACGCTTAGCGTAGTTCACCACAATGCGGCGTTGACCACGTTCAACGAAGACAACAAAGAACGTCACTGCAAATACTAATACTGCAACCAACAGCAACAGGAGGAAGTGCAGGTCGCCTTGACGCGCTTGCTCGATAGTGTGGGCGATGGCTGGCGGGAGGCCCGCAACAATACCGGCGAAGATAATGATTGAGATACCGTTACCGATACCACGCTCAGTAATCTGTTCGCCGAGCCACATCAGGAACATTGTCCCTGTGACCAGACTTACAACAGCGGTGAAGTAGAATGCAAAGCCCGGGTTTAACACCAGGCCCTGCATACCAGGCATATTCGGAAGACCGGTAGCAATACCGATCGACTGGAATATTGCCAGCACCAGAGTACCGTAACGGGTGTACTGACTAATCTTACGACGTCCAGACTCCCCTTCTTTCTTCAACTCTGCCAGGGCCGGATGAACGACCGTCAGCAGCTGGATAATAATCGATGCCGAAATGTACGGCATAATACCCAGTGCGAAGATAGAAGCACGGCTGAGAGCACCACCAGAGAACATGTTGAACATTTCAATGATGGTGCCTCGCTGTTGCTCAAGCAGTTTGGCAAGTACAGCGGCATCGATACCAGGGATCGGAATAAAAGAGCCAATACGGAACACAATCAGCGCGCCGATAACAAACAGCAGTCTGCGTTTCAGCTCGCCAAATCCACCTTTGGCACTTTGAAAATCTAATCCCGGTTGCTTAGCCATCTGCTACTTATTCCTCAATTTTACCGCCAGCAGCTTCGATAGCAGCACGAGCACCTTTAGTAACACGCAGGCCACGAACAGTTACCGGAGTAGAAACTTCACCAGCCAGGATCACTTTCGCGAACTCGATCTGGATACCGATAATGTTTGCTGCTTTCAGCGTGTTCAGGTCTACAACGCCGCCTTCAACTTTCGCCAGGTCAGACAGACGGATTTCCGCCGTGATCGCTGCTTTGCGAGAGGTGAAGCCGAACTTCGGCAGACGACGGTACAGTGGCATCTGGCCACCCTCGAAACCGCGACGTACGCCACCGCCAGAACGAGAGTTCTGACCTTTGTGACCACGACCACCGGTTTTGCCGAGGCCAGAACCGATACCACGACCCAGGCGTTTACCCGCCTTTTTAGAGCCTTCGGCCGGAGACAGAGTATTTAAACGCATCTCTTACTCCTCAACTTTAACCATGAAGTAAACCGCGTTGACCATACCACGAACAGCAGGAGTATCCTCGCGCTCAACGGTATGACCAATACGACGCAGACCCAGGCCAAGCAGCGTTGCCTTGTGTTTCGGCAGACGACCGATTGCACTGCGGGTTTGAGTGATTTTAATAGTCTTTGCCATGGTCAATTACCCCAGAATTTCTTCAACGGATTTACCACGCTTGGCAGCGACCATTTCTGGAGAATTCATATTTTCCAGGCCATCAATAGTTGCACGAACCACGTTGATCGGGTTGGTGGAACCATATGCTTTAGCCAGAACGTTATGAACCCCAGCAACTTCCAGAACGGCGCGCATTGCACCACCGGCGATGATACCGGTACCTTCTGAAGCTGGCTGCATGAATACACGAGAACCCGTGTGAACACCTTTAACTGGGTGCTGCAGGGTGCCGTTGTTCAGCGCGACGTTAATCATGTTGCGACGGGCTTTTTCCATCGCTTTCTGGATCGCTGCTGGAACTTCACGCGCTTTACCGTAACCAAAACCAACGCGACCGTTACCATCGCCTACTACAGTCAGAGCTGTGAAGGAGAAAATACGACCACCTTTAACGGTTTTAGATACGCGGTTTACCGCGATCAGCTTTTCCTGCAGTTCGCCAGCCTGTTTTTCGATGTGAGCCATCTTACACCTCTACCTTAGAACTGAAGGCCAGCTTCACGGGCAGCATCTGCCAGTGCCTGGACACGACCATGATATTGGAACCCGGAACGGTCAAAGGAAACATTGCTGATGCCTTTTTCCAGAGCGCGTTCAGCAACAGCTTTACCTACAGCTGCAGCGGCGTCTTTGTTACCGGTGTACTTCAATTGTTCTGAGATAGCTTTTTCTACAGTAGAAGCAGCTACCAGAACTTCAGAACCGTTCGGTGCAATTACCTGTGCGTAAATATGACGCGGGGTACGATGTACCACCAGGCGAGTTGCACCCAGCTCTTTGAGCTTGCGGCGTGCGCGGGTCGCACGACGGATACGAGCAGATTTCTTATCCATAGTGTTACCTTACTTCTTCTTAGCCTCTTTGGTACGCACGACTTCGTCGGCGTAACGAACACCCTTGCCTTTGTAAGGCTCAGGACGACGGTAGGCGCGCAGATCTGCTGCAACCTGACCGATCAGCTGTTTATCAGCGCCTTTCAGCACGATTTCAGTTTGAGTCGGACATTCTGCAGTGATACCGGCCGGCAGCGGATGCTCAACAGGGTGTGAGAAGCCCAGAGACAGGCCTACTGCATTCCCTTTGATAGCTGCACGATAACCTACACCAACCAGCTGAAGCTTTTTAGTGAAGCCTTCGGTAACACCAACAACCATTGAGTTCAGCAGGGCACGCGCGGTACCAGCCTGAGCCCAACCATCCACGAAACCATCACGTGGACCGAAGGTCAGAGCGTTATCTGCATGTTTAACTTCAACAGCTTTGTTGAGGGTACGAGTCAGCTCGCCGTTTTTACCTTTGATCGTAATAACCTGACCGTCGATTTTTACATCAACGCCGGCAGGAATAACGACCGGTGCTTTAGCAACACGAGACATTCTTTCCTCCGATTAGGCTACGTAGCAGATAATTTCGCCACCAAGACCAGCCTGGCGCGCTGCACGATCAGTCATAACACCTTTAGAGGTAGAAACAACTGCGATACCAAGACCAGCCATAACTTTTGGCAGCTCATCTTTTTTCTTATAGATGCGCAGGCCTGGGCGGCTGACACGCTGAATGCTTTCTACAACAGCTTTACCCTGGAAATACTTGAGAGTAAGTTCCAGTTCCGGCTTGGTGTCGCCTTCAACTTTAAAATCTTCGATAAAACCTTCTTCCTTCAGCACGTTGGCAATTGCCACTTTCAGCTTGGCGGAAGGCATGGTGACCGCAACTTTGTTCGCGGCCTGACCGTTACGGATACGGGTCAGCATATCCGCGATCGGATCTTGCATGCTCATCTGTCTTTACTCCCGTGATTCAATTGGTAATTACCAGCTAGCCTTTTTCAAGCCTGGCACTTCACCGCGCATGGCGGCTTCACGCAGTTTGATACGGCTCAACCCAAACTTGCCCACATAACCATGTGGACGACCTGTTTGACGACAGCGGTTACGCTGACGAGACGGGCTGGAATCACGCGGCAGAGACTGCAGCTTGAGAACCGCATTCCAACGATCTTCGTCGGAAGCGTTCACATCAGAAATGATCGCTTTCAGTTCAGCGCGTTTAGCGAAGAATTTATCAGCTAAAGCTACGCGCTTTACTTCGCGTGCTTTCATTGATTGCTTAGCCATTCAGTAACCCTACCTTACTTGCGGAACGGGAAGTCAAAGGCAGCCAGCAGAGCACGGCCTTCTTCGTCAGATTTCGCAGTAGTGGTAATGGTAATATCCAAACCACGCACGCGGTCGACTTTATCGTAGTCGATTTCTGGGAAGATGATCTGCTCACGGACACCCATGCTGTAGTTACCACGACCGTCGAAAGACTTAGCGGACAAGCCACGGAAGTCACGGATACGTGGAACAGCAATAGTGATCAGGCGCTCAAAGAACTCCCACATGCGTTCGCCACGCAGAGTTACTTTACAGCCGATCGGATAGCCCTGACGGATTTTGAAGCCTGCAACAGATTTGCGTGCTTTGGTGATCAGCGGTTTTTGACCGGAGATTGCTGTCAGGTCAGCTGCTGCGTTATCCAGCAGTTTCTTGTCAGCGATCGCTTCACCAACACCCATGTTCAGGGTGATCTTCTCGACCCGAGGGACTTGCATGACAGAATTGTAGTTAAACTCGGTCATGAGTTTCTTAACTACTTCGTCTTTGTAGTAATCATGCAGTTTCGCCATCGTACTACTCCAAATTACTTGATAGTTTCGCTGTTAGACTTGAAGAAACGGACTTTTTTACCGTCTTCGAATCTAAAGCCTACACGGTCAGCCTTGCCGGTAGCCGCATTGAAGATTGCAACGTTAGAAACCTGAATAGCAGCTTCTTTTTCAACGATGCCACCTGGTTGGTTCAGGGCCGGAACCGGCTTCTGATGTTTCTTAACCAGGTTGATACCTTCAACGACAAGTTTGCCGGAAGACAGAACATTTTTTACTTTACCGCGTTTACCTTTATCTTTACCGGTTAACACGATAACTTCGTCATCACGACGGATTTTCGCTGCCATGATTCGCTCCTTAGAGTACTTCTGGTGCCAGAGAGATAATTTTCATGAACTTCTCAGTACGAAGTTCACGAGTTACCGGCCCAAAGATACGCGTGCCGATAGGCTGCTCGCTGTTATTGTTTAAAATAACGCATGCATTACCATCGAAGCGAATGACAGAACCGTCAGGGCGACGAACACCCTTCTTGGTGCGCACCACTACCGCCTTCAGCACATCACCTTTTTTGACCTTACCACGTGGAATTGCTTCTTTGATGGTGATCTTGATGATGTCGCCTACGCCTGCGTAGCGACGGTGCGAGCCACCCAGAACCTTGATACACATTACGCGACGTGCACCGGAGTTGTCGGCGACGTTCAGCATAGTCTGTTCTTGGATCATTTTAGTGCTCCGCTAATGTCAACTACTACCTGAGACTCTAAAATCAGAGCCGTTAAAAAGCCCCATATCGAGGGCGCGGCATTATAACACCGCTTCTGCAATATGGGTAGAAAAAATAAACGGCTCATCGCTGAGCCGTTTATTCGTATTGAGAAGGCGTACTGTATTACAGAACCGCTTTCTCTACAACGCGAACCAGCGTCCAGGACTTAGTCTTGGACAGTGGACGGCATTCACGGATTTCAACCTTGTCGCCGATACCACATTCGTTGTTCTCGTCATGTACGTGCAGTTTGGTCGTACGCTTGATGAATTTACCGTAGATCGGGTGTTTCACAATACGTTCGATAGCTACAACAATGGATTTCTCCATTTTGTCGCTAACAACACGACCTTGCAGAGTACGGATTTTATCGGTCATTACGCACCCGCCTTCTGAGTCAGTAAAGTCTTAACGCGTGCAACATTGCGACGCACTTGCTTCAGCAGGTGAGTCTGTTGCAGCTGGCCACTTGCAGCCTGCATACGCAGGTTGAACTGCTCACGCAGCAGGTTCAGCAGCTCAGCGTTCAGCTCTTCAACGCTTTTTTCACGCAGCTCTTTTGCTTTCATTACATCACCGTCTTAGTTACAAAGGTGGTTTTGATAGGCAGTTTCGCTGCTGCCAGGCCGAAGGCTTCACGGGCCAGCTCTTCCGGAACACCGTCCATTTCATACAGGACTTTGCCCGGTTGGATCAAGGCAACCCAGTACTCCACGTTACCTTTACCTTTACCCATACGAACTTCCAGCGGCTTCTCGGTGATCGGTTTGTCCGGGAATACACGGATCCAGATCTTACCTTGACGCTTAACTGCACGGGTCATTGCACGACGTGCTGCTTCGATCTGACGTGCAGTCAGACGACCACGGCCAACAGCTTTCAGACCGAAAGTGCCGAAGCTAACATCCGTACCCTGCGCCAGACCACGGTTGCGGCCTTTGTGCACTTTACGGAATTTTGTACGCTTTGGTTGTAACATCAGCGACGCTCCTTATTTACGGCCTTTACGCTGCTGCTTTTTAGGTTGAGCAGCCGGTTTTTCCGGTTGTTCAACAGCAGCCATACCACCCAGGATCTCACCTTTGAAGATCCATACCTTAACGCCGATTACACCGTAAGTGGTGTGCGCTTCAGAGGTGTTGTAGTCGATGTCAGCACGCAGAGTGTGCAGCGGTACGCGACCTTCACGGTACCATTCGGTACGTGCGATTTCCGCGCCGCCCAGACGGCCGCTAACTTCAACTTTGATACCTTTAGCGCCCAGACGCATTGCGTTCTGTACAGCACGCTTCATAGCACGACGGAACATAACACGACGTTCCAGCTGAGAAGTGATGCTGTCAGCAACCAATTTAGCGTCCAGTTCAGGCTTACGAACTTCAGCGATATTGATCTGTGCAGGAACGCCAGCGATATCCGCTACGACCTTGCGCAGTTTTTCTACGTCTTCGCCTTTCTTACCGATAACGATGCCAGGACGAGCAGTGTGAATAGTCACACGGATGCTCTTCGCTGGACGCTCGATAACGATACGAGATACAGACGCTTTAGCCAGTTCCTTAGTCAGGTACTGACGTACTTTAAAATCGCTGTCCAGGTTGTCAGCGAATTCTTTGGTGTTCGCAAACCAGGTAGAGTTCCATGGTTTTACAATACCCAGGCGAATACCATTAGGATGTACTTTCTGACCCATTGCTAGTCTCCAGAGTCTCAGCGATCGGACACAACCACAGTAATGTGGCTGGTGCGCTTCAGGATGCGATCTGCACGACCTTTCGCACGCGGCATAATGCGCTTCATGCTTGGGCCTTCATCTACGAAAATTTTCGCGACTTTCAGATCGTCGATGTCAGCGCCATCGTTGTGTTCAGCGTTAGCAATGGCAGATTCCAGTACTTTCTTGACCAATACCGCAGCTTTCTTGTTGGTATAGGTCAGGATGTCCAGGGCCTGCGACACTTTCTTACCGCGAATCAGGTCAGCAACAAGGCGAACCTTCTGTGCAGAAGAACGAGCATGGCGATGTTGAGCTAAAGTTTCCATCTCTTCCTCCTACCTTATTTCTTCTTCGCTTTTTTATCAGCAGCGTGGCCGCGATAAGTACGAGTCGGTGCGAATTCACCCAGTTTGTGACCAACCATTTCGTCGGTAACAAAGACTGGAACGTGCTGACGACCATTATGGACAGCGATGGTCAAACCGATCATGTTAGGAAAGATCGTTGAACGACGGGACCAAGTGCGCAGGGGCTTCTTGTCTCCGCTTTCCACCGCTTTCTCTACCTTCTTCAGCAAGTGCAGGTCAATAAAAGGACCTTTCTTGAGAGAACGTGGCATGGCTTATCCTCTAAAATTATTTGCTACGGCGACGTACGATAAATTTATCAGTACGCTTGTTGCTGCGGGTCTTCTTACCTTTGGTCTGAACGCCCCACGGAGATACCGGGTGCTTACCAAAGTTACGACCTTCACCACCACCATGTGGGTGGTCGACTGGGTTCATCGCAGTACCGCGAACGGTAGGACGAACACCACGCCAGCGTGCAGCACCTGCTTTACCCAGAACGCGCAGCATATGCTCAGCATTGCCAACTTCGCCCAGAGTAGCGCGGCAGTCTGCTTCGACTTTACGCATTTCACCAGAACGCAGACGCAGGGTGACATAAGCACCATCACGCGCAACGATCTGAACGTAAGTACCCGCGGAACGCGCCAGCTGACCGCCTTTACCTGGTTTCATTTCTACGTTATGAACGGTAGAACCAACCGGGATATTGCGCATCGGCAGGGTGTTGCCTGCTTTGATTGCAGCATCAACGCCAGACTGAATCTGGTCGCCAGCTTTCAGGCCTTTAGGGGCCAGGATGTAACGGCGTTCGCCGTCTTTGTACAGAACCAGCGCGATGTTCGCGGAACGGTTCGGATCGTACTCAAGACGTTCAACAACTGCTGGGATACCGTCTTTGTTGCGTTTGAAGTCAACAATACGATAAGCCTGCTTGTGGCCACCACCGATGTGACGAGTGGTGATACGGCCATTGTTGTTACGACCACCGGATTTGCTGTTTTTTTCCAGCAACGGAGCAAAAGGTTTGCCCTTGTGCAGCTCAGGGTTAACCACTTTAACTACGTGGCGACGACCCGGAGATGTCGGTTTACATTTAACAACTGCCATTGTATTACTCCTCCGACTTACTCAGCGCCGCCAACGAAGTCCAGATTCTGGCCTTCTTTCAGGGTGACGTAAGCTTTTTTCCAGTCGCTACGACGACCGATACGCTGTCCGTGACGTTTAACTTTCCCTTTAACGACCAGGGTGTTAACGACTTCGACTTCGACTTCAAACAGTTTCTGCACAGCAGCTTTGATCTCTGCTTTGGTCGCGTCTTTAGCAACTTTGAGAACGATGGTGTTTGTTTTTTCCATCGCAGTAGACGCTTTTTCAGAAACGTGCGGTGCGCGAAGCACCTTCAGCAGACGTTCTTCACGAATCATGCCAGCATCTCCTCAACTTGCTTAACAGCATCAGCAGTCATTACGACTTTGTCGAAGGCGATCAGGCTAACCGGGTCGATACCAGTCGCATCGCGTACGTCAACCTTGTGCAGGTTACGTGCGGCCAGGAACAGGTTCTCGTCCAGCTCACCGGTGATGATCAGCACATCTTCCAGAGCCATGTCTTTCAGTTTCTGTGCCAGCAGCTTAGTTTTAGGCGCTTCAACAGAGAACTTCTCGACAACGATCAGACGATCCTGACGTACCAGTTCGGACAGGATGCTTTTCAGCGCGCCGCGGTACATCTTTTTGTTAACTTTTTGACTGTGGTCCTGTGGACGCGCAGCGAAGGTCACGCCACCTGAACGCCAGATCGGGCTCTTGATAGAACCTGAACGCGCACGGCCGGTACCTTTCTGGCGCCATGGCTTTTTGCCAGAACCAGTTACTTCAGCACGAGTCTTCTGAGCACGAGTACCCTGACGAGCACCAGCTGCATAAGCAACAACAACCTGGTGAACCAGCGCTTCGTTGAAATCACGACCGAAGGTAGTTTCGGAAACAGTCAGCGCGCTCTGCGCGTCTTTCAATACTAATTCCATTGCTATCCCCTTACGCCTTCACAGCTGGTTTAACGATCAGGTCGCTACCGGTTGCACCCGGGACCGCACCTTTAACCAGCAGCAGGTTGCGCTCAGCGTCAACACGTACTACGTCCAGGCTCTGAACGGTTACACGTTCGTTACCCAGCTGACCTGCCATTTTCTTGCCTTTGAACACTTTGCCCGGAGTCTGGTTCTGACCGATAGAACCCGGAACGCGGTGAGACAAGGAGTTACCGTGAGTAGCGTCCTGGGTACGGAAGTTCCAGCGCTTAACGGTACCAGCAAAACCTTTACCTTTAGAGGTACCGGTTACGTCAACTTTTTTAACGTCAGCAAACAGCTCAACGCTAATGTCCTGACCTACGGTGAACTCTTCGCCTTCAGCAAGGCGGAATTCCCACAGACCACGGCCAGCTTCTACGCCAGCTTTAGCGAAGTGACCCGCTTCTGGTTTGGTTACACGGTTAGCTTTTTTAGCACCAGTGGTAACCTGAATAGCGCGGTAGCCATCGTTAGCCAGATCTTTAACCTGAGTAACGCGGTTTGCTTCAACTTCGATTACGGTTACTGGGATAGAAACGCCATCTTCAGTGAAGATGCGGGTCATACCCACTTTTTTACCGACTAAACCAATCATTGTTTCAACCTCTCAATCGCTCGATGACCTGATTAACCCAGGCTGATCTGCACGTCTACACCGGCAGCCAGATCCAGACGCATCAGAGCATCAACGGTTTTCTCAGTTGGCTCAACGATGTCAACCAGACGCTTGTGAGTGCGGATTTCGTACTGATCGCGCGCGTCTTTGTTAACGTGCGGAGAGATCAGAACGGTGAAGCGCTCTTTGCGGGTCGGCAGCGGGATCGGACCACGGACTTGCGCACCAGTGCGCTTAGCAGTCTCGACGATTTCCGCGGTTGATTGATCGATCAGACGATGATCAAACGCTTTAAGGCGGATACGGATTCTTTGGTTCTGCATGAGACCAGAGCTCCAATTATTTTATAAACGAAAATGATTACTCCTCAAACCCATTACGATTGATGGGAGAGTGTAACCGTTCTTACGTAGCTCCCCAATTGGGAGCATTGTTGAGTAACAAAATGAGCTACTCTGGTTCTGATTGAACCCGCCGTCAATTACGACAAGCCCGCGCATTATACGTAAATCTGGGCAAGACGCAAGTGCCGTTTAGAAATTAAGCGCCAATGTCGCAGGGTGTGTAAGAGCGCGCAACGTTTTATGCAATGTATTCTGCGGCGATGCTTTGTTTCGAGCCGCTACGCATCTCCGTTTTTTGTGCATTGCCGGACAGGCCGATTATAACGACTATGCGCTCAAACCCGTTTGAGGCCTTTTAAATGCTGACCACCCTCCCCTTTCTGCTGATCTATCTTTTACTGACAGCCTTACTTGTAAATGCCGATATTCGCTACGGTCTGCTTCCCGATAAATTTCTCTGTCCGCTGCTATGGGCGGGGCTGCTCTTTCAGCTCTGTATCCAACCTGATTTTCTGCCGAGTGCGGTGGCGGGTGCGATGGCCGGATATATTGCCTTTGCCGTTATTTACTGGGGCTATTGGTTTATCTGCCGGCGTGAAGGGATGGGATATGGCGATGTGAAGTACCTGGCGGCGCTTGGTGCATGGCATGGCTGGTGCGTACTGCCTGCGCTGGCGTTGCTCGCGGCGCTGATGGCGCTTCTTTGTATTCTTGTTTTTTCGGTAATCCGCCCTGATAAGAAAGCAATAAAAAACCCGCTGCCTTTTGGGCCATTTCTGGCAGCAGCGGGTTTATGCGTAGGGTGGAAGACGTTGGTTATTCTTCCACTTTAATCTGTGACTGAAGATAGTTTTGCAGGCCGATTTTAGCAATGAGATCCAGCTCTGTTTCCAGCCAGTCAATATGCCCTTCTTCATCGGCCAGGATCTGGATCATCATATCTCGGCTGACGTAGTCATATACGCTGTCAGCATAGGCAATGGCTTCACGGAGATCTTTGGCACCTTCAAGTTCTAGCCTGAGGTCGGAACGCAGCATCTCTTCGACATCTTCTCCGATGCCCAGCTTGCCGAGATCCTGCAGGTTTGGAATGCCTTCAAGGAATAAAATACGCTCGATGTATTTATCAGCGTGTTTCATCTCATCGATAGATTCATGGTACTCAACGTCGTTTAAACGTTTGAGTCCCCAGTTTTTGAACATTCTCGCGTGAAGAAAATACTGGTTGATTGCGACAAGCTCATTTCCCAATAATTTATTGAGATAACTTATGATTTTAACATCACCTTTCATTATATAGTCCCTCCGCTTCCACTCATTGAAGCGTAGATCGGGCTACAGGGATGTCAAAAAAAAGATGGGCGCTTAGGCGATCTCTTTGTATTCCGGGATCTGCATCAGCTCGTCCTGCATGATCTCTCGCGCAGCACGTACGCATTTACCGCATTGATTTCCCACCGGAACAAATTTGCGAAGCTGCTGGAATGACTGGGGCTGAAACTGGCGAACGGCCTGACGTATTTTTTTGTCGCTTACACCATTACATAAACAAACGTACATAGAAACTCCCGTTCAAATTATGCGCAAAGTGTAAGTGAGAATGGTTATGATTACAATAGCACAAACGCCAGAATGCGGGGCGGGAGCAGGCAAAAAATGCGAAATTTTGTGACGACGCCTGAGCGGTAGAAAACAAAAAAGGACGCCGAAGCGTCCTTTTTTAATTCAGGGATAATTAATTAGCCCAGAACTTTAGCAACAACGCCCGCGCCAACGGTACGGCCGCCTTCACGGATTGCGAAACGCAGACCGTCGTCCATCGCGATTGGGTGGATCAGAGTCACAACCATCTTGATGTTGTCGCCTGGCATTACCATCTCAACGCCTTCTGGCAGTTCGATGGTACCGGTCACGTCAGTAGTACGGAAGTAGAACTGTGGACGGTAGCCTTTGAAGAACGGAGTATGACGGCCGCCTTCGTCTTTGGACAGGATGTACACTTCAGATTCGAACTTGGTGTGTGGCTTGATTGAGCCTGGCTTCGCCAGAACCTGACCACGTTCGATTTCTTCACGTTTGATACCACGCAGCAGAACACCAACGTTCTCACCAGCACGGCCTTCGTCCAGCAGTTTGCGGAACATTTCAACGCCAGTACAGGTAGACTTCGCAGTCTCTTTGATACCAACGATTTCAACTTCTTCACCAACTTTGATGATACCGCGCTCTACACGACCGGTAACAACGGTACCACGACCGGAGATGGAGAATACGTCTTCGATTGGCAGCAGGAATGGCTTGTCAATCGCACGCTCTGGTTCTGGGATGTAAGAATCCAGGAAGCCAGCCAGTTCGATGATTTTCGCTTCCCACTCAGCTTCGCCTTCCAGCGCTTTCAGAGCAGAACCACGAACGATTGGAGTATCGTCGCCTGGGAAATCGTACTGAGACAGCAGTTCACGAACTTCCATCTCTACCAGTTCCAGCAGCTCTTCGTCATCAACCATGTCGCATTTGTTCAGGAACACGATGATGAAAGGAACGCCTACCTGACGACCCAGCAGGATGTGCTCACGAGTCTGAGGCATTGGGCCGTCAGTCGCAGCAACAACCAGGATCGCGCCGTCCATCTGCGCAGCACCGGTGATCATGTTTTTAACATAGTCGGCGTGGCCTGGGCAGTCTACGTGTGCGTAGTGGCGAGTCGGGGTGTCGTATTCAACGTGGGAAGTGTTGATGGTGATACCACGAGCTTTTTCTTCTGGTGCGTTATCGATCTGGTCGAATGCACGAGCAGAACCACCGTAGGTTTTAGCCAGAACGGTAGTGATTGCAGCAGTCAGGGTAGTTTTACCATGGTCAACGTGGCCGATAGTACCAACGTTGACGTGCGGTTTTGTACGTTCAAATTTTTCTTTAGACACGGCTATATTCCTTACTATAGTGCTCTCCCCTGTGGAGAGAGCACGGGACTTAGGTTTTAATCCTGTGGATTACTTACCACGGGCTTCAATAACGGCCTGAGCAACGTTGTTAGGCGCATCATCATACTTCAGGAATTCCATGGTGTATGATGCACGACCTTTGGTCAGAGAACGCAGCTGAGTTGCATATCCGAACATTTCAGACAGCGGAACTTCAGCGTGGATCTTAACGCCAGTTACTTCGGATTCCTGACCACGCAGCATACCGCGACGACGGCTCAAGTCACCGATAACGTCACCGGTGTTCTCTTCAGGAGTTTCTACTTCAACCTTCATGATTGGCTCAAGCAGAACTGGTTTTGCTTTCTTAAAGCCTTCTTTAAAGGCAATAGACGCAGCCAGTTTAAACGCCAGTTCAGAGGAGTCAACGTCGTGGTAAGAACCGAAGTGCAGACGAACACCCATATCAACAACCGGATAGCCAGCCAGAGGGCCCGCTTTCAGCTGTTCCTGGATGCCTTTATCAACGGCTGGGATGTATTCGCCAGGAATTACACCACCTTTGATGTCGTTGATGAACTCGTAACCTTTCGGGTTAGAGCCCGGCTCCAGTGGGTACATGTCGATCACAACGTGACCGTACTGACCGCGACCACCAGACTGCTTAGCGTGTTTACCTTCAATGTCGGTAACTTTCGCGCGAATCGCTTCGCGGTAAGCAACCTGAGGTTTACCCACGTTCGCTTCAACGTTGAATTCACGCTTCATACGGTCAACGATGATGTCCAGGTGCAGTTCACCCATACCAGCGATGATGGTCTGGTTAGATTCTTCATCAGTCCATACGCGGAATGATGGGTCTTCTTTCGCCAGACGGCCCAGAGCCAGACCCATTTTTTCCTGGTCAGCTTTGGTTTTTGGTTCAACCGCGATGGAGATTACCGGCTCTGGGAATTCCATACGCTCCAGAATGATCGGGTGATCCGGGTCACACAGGGTGTCACCAGTGGTCACGTCTTTCAGACCGATAGCTGCAGCGATGTCGCCCGCACGAACTTCTTTGATCTCTTCACGTTTGTTAGCGTGCATCTGTACGATACGGCCAAAACGCTCACGCGCCGCTTTCACGGAGTTCAGGATGGTGTCACCGGAGTTAACCACACCAGAGTAAACGCGGAAGAAGGTCAGGTTACCCACGAATGGGTCGGTAGCAATTTTGAACGCCAGTGCAGAGAATGGCTCTTCGTCGCTTGCGTGACGCTCAGCCGGGGTATCTTTACCGTCGTCCAGGATGCCGTTGATCGCAGGAACATCAACTGGGGATGGCAGGTAGTCAACTACCGCATCCAGCATCGCCTGAACACCTTTGTTCTTGAACGCAGAACCACAGGTTACCAGGATGATTTCGTTGTTCAGAACGCGCTGACGCAGAGCTTTTTTGATCTCTTCTTCAGTCAGTTCTTCACCACCCAGGTATTTCTCCATCAGCTCTTCAGAAGCTTCAGCAGCGGATTCGATCAGGTTCTGGTGCCATTCGTCAGCCAGGTCCTGCATTGCAGCTGGGATATCTTCGTATTCGAAGGTAACGCCCTGGTCTGCATCGTTCCAGTTGATGGCTTTCATTTTCACCAGGTCGATAACGCCGGTGAAGCCTTCTTCAGCACCAATTGCCAGCTGCAGCGGAACAGGGTTCGCGCCCAGACGGGTTTTGATCTGACCAACAACTTTCAGGAAGTTAGCACCCATACGGTCCATTTTGTTAACGAACGCGATGCGTGGAACTTTATATTTGTTCGCCTGACGCCATACGGTTTCAGACTGTGGCTGAACACCACCAACTGCGCAATAAACCATTACCGCGCCGTCAAGAACACGCATGGAACGTTCTACTTCGATGGTGAAGTCAACGTGCCCTGGGGTGTCGATGATGTTTACGCGATGCGGTTCGTACTGCTTAGCCATACCTGACCAGAATGCAGTAGTCGCTGCGGAGGTGATAGTGATACCACGCTCCTGCTCCTGTTCCATCCAGTCCATGGTGGCTGCGCCGTCATGAACTTCACCGATTTTGTGGTTTACACCGGTGTAGAACAGAATACGTTCGGTAGTAGTGGTTTTACCGGCGTCGATGTGCGCACTGATACCGATGTTACGGTAGCGTGCGATGGGTGTTGTACGAGCCATTTGATTCCTCGTTTATATCTTTAGGCGTTCAGTTAAGTTACCCAGAGCGGGCGGCTTCTCTGAAGCGCCCGCCTGGTGACTAAGACTCCGAAGGGATTACCAACGGTAGTGTGCGAACGCCTTGTTGGCTTCTGCCATACGGTGAACGTCTTCACGTTTCTTAACTGCAGTACCTTTGTTGTCTGCAGCATCAGAAAGTTCGTTCGCCAGACGCAGAGCCATGGATTTATCACCGCGTTTACGAGCAGCTTCAACGATCCAACGCATTGCCAGGGCATTACGACGAACCGGACGAACTTCAACTGGAACCTGATAAGTAGAACCACCAACGCGGCGGGACTTAACTTCTACAGTTGGGCGAACGTTGTCGAGAGCGACTTCGAAAGCTTCCAGTTCATTTTTACCAGAACGCTGAGCCAGGGTCTCCAGCGCGCTGTATACGATTGCTTCTGCAGTAGATTTTTTACCATCTACCATCAGGATATTTACAAATTTTGCCAGCAGTTCTGATCCGAATTTCGGATCTGGAAGAATTTTACGCTGACCAATGACGCGACGACGTGGCATGGGAATACTCCGTTGTTAATTCAGGATTGTCCAAAACTCAAAGAGTTTAGTATGACATTAAGATAAATCAGTTTGGCCTTACTTAACGGAGAACCATTAAGCCTTAGGACGCTTCACGCCGTACTTGGAGCGAGCCTGCTTACGGTCTTTAACACCTGAGCAGTCCAGCGCACCACGAACGGTGTGGTAACGAACACCCGGAAGGTCTTTAACACGACCGCCACGGATCAGGATCACGGAGTGCTCCTGCAGGTTGTGACCTTCACCACCGATGTAGGAAGTCACTTCGAAACCGTTAGTCAAACGCACACGGCATACTTTACGCAGTGCGGAGTTTGGTTTTTTAGGAGTGGTGGTATATACACGAGTACATACACCACGTTTCTGCGGGCAGGCTTCCAGCGCAGGCACGTTGCTTTTCGCAACTTTGCGTGCACGTGGTTTGCGTACCAGCTGGTTAACTGTTGCCATTAAATAGCTCCTGGTTTTAGCTTTTGCTTCGTAAACACGTAATAAAACGACCTCATACAATATGAGGACGCGAAATTTTAGGGCTACGTCGAAAAGGTGTCAAGAAATATACAGCGATCTCAAATCACCAGTTCATTTGACTGGCGTGCGTCACAGTAAGATTGACGAAATCAGTATAGCCAACCACGTCAATTTTGGCTGAAATTTGACCAGAAAGACCCCGCGCATCCAGATCGTCTTTCAGCGCAGAAACTGTTATGGGGGCATTCGTGAGCATTTCAACGAAGCGGCTGCCTTCAAGTGCGGCAAGCACGCCGTCCTGAATCAGCAGCAGGTCATCACCGTCGCGCAGCATACTCAGTAACGCGTCGATATCACATTGCCATGGTGAATGGCTCAGAGTATGGAGCATGGCAGCCTCAGAAAGTCAGAACGGTGTCGTAGTGGGAAAGGTGTTCGCGCAATGCCGCAGAAGAGACGACGGTCACATCCAGCACGAAAGGCGTCTTCTCATCCAAACCGCGAGCGGCCAGCGAGTCGGCGCAGACATACAGGGTTTCAATGTCATACAGCGGCAGCACTTTAAACGTAGCGATGTAATCCCGCGCCAGAATGGCCTGTGGCTGCTGATCCGCCAGAAGCTGAAACACACCGTCCCCTAAAAAGAAGACGCCGATATCTTCGGTCAGCGCGGACGTCGCAAGTAACGCATCCAGCCCTTCGCGGCCAGAAGCGCTCCCGTGCGGTGCAGACGCAAAAACAAATGCCACGCGCTTCATCAGAATTGCACCACTCTGTCGCAGGTGAGCGCCGCCTGTGCCAGCGCACCCAGACCGCTTAACGAAAAACCGGGCTGCAGGTTAGAACCCGATAAACCAAGACGGGCGGCTTCGGTTGCATCGGTCACGCCGCGGCGCAGTGCCGCCGCCACGCAGATGTGCAGTTCTACGCCCTGCTTTTCGTTTAATGCCTGCCAGCCGCGCACCACATCAAACTCATCGCTCGCCGGTGACGTAAACTGGTTCGCGTTATACACCCCTTCCCGATAGAAGAAGACGCTCGCCAGCTCATGTCCGGCTGCCAGCAGCGCATGCGCAAACTGCAGCGCGCTGCTGGCCTGCTGAGTCCCGTACGCCGGGCCTGTCACCATTAACGCATAACGCATTACTTATCTTGTCCCAGGAAATCACCGCTTTTGAACTGGCGAATATAGAGGTAGACCGTGTGCTTGGAGATGTTGAGACGATCGGCCACCTGGTTGATGGCGTCTTTAATATCAAAAATCCCTTTTTCATAGAGATTGAGCACGATCTGGCGATTCTTGGCGTTGTTCGAGACGTTGCGGTCGGCATTCACCTCTTCAATGGTGAACTCAAGCGTCTGCGTGACGAGATCTTCGACGGAAGAGGCAAAGTTAACAGAAGAGCCAACATCCGGCGTTTCGGGTGGAATAAAGGTGCTCATGATCTGCGAGAAAGGCACATCAAGGTTCATGTTGATGCACAGCAGCCCAATTACACGATGCTCGCGGTTTCGAATCGCGATGGTTTCTGATTTCATCAGCACGCCGCTTTTGGCGCGGGTGAAATAGCATTTGGAGACGCTGCTGTCCGCGCCGGTCATGTCATGCAACATACGCAATGCAAGGTCGGTAATTGGCGAGCCAATTTTACGGCCAGTATGCTCACCATTCGCAATGCGGATGGCGGAACACTTCAGATCTTGCAGGGAGTGCAATACGATTTCGCAGTGGGAGCCAATGAGCATCGCTAACCCGTCCACTACCGCTTCATAGGATTTCAGAATATCGAAGTCGGTCTGGTCAAAAGGACGTTGATCCAGCAAATCAAGTTCACTGGTTTCGTTGGTTAAAAGCGACCTGGACATGAAAAAAACACTCCTTTTCAGGAGCCTGTCGTTAGGTTTTCAGGGCAGGCTCATTATCTACACGGACAACTAAATTAATACAGCGTGCCTAACGCTTTCCAGTGTTAATTATATCTGCCCCACAATAAAAAACCGCCGCCTTAAAGGCGGCGGTTTTTTTTCAGCATTACTTCTTAGCAGCATCGGCTTTATCGTCAGCCGGTGCGTCTGCCTTGGCATCCGCTTTCGGTGCCGGTTTGATGTCCAGCAGCTCTACGTCAAAGACCAGCGTAGAGTTGGCAGGGATCCCCGGAACGCCGGTTTTGCCATAGGCCAGATCCGGTGGGATGACCATCTTGATCTTGCCGCCTTTCTTGATGTTTTTCAGGCCTTCAGTCCAGCCAGGGATCACACCATCCAGACGGAAGGAGAGCGGCTCACCACGGGTGTAAGAGTTATCGAACTCTTTACCGTCGATCAGCGTACCTTTGTAGTTCACGACAACCGTGTCGCTGTCTTTAGGTGCATCGCCGGTGCCTTCTTTCTCAACTTTGTACACCAGGCCAGTCGAAGAGGTTTTCACACCCTTCTCTTTAGCGAAGGCATCGCGGTAGGCTTTGCCTTTCGCTTCGTTGTCTTTAGCGTCCGCGTCCATCTTAGTCTGCGCGGCGCCCTTCACACGCGCTTCGAACGCCTGCAGAGTCTGTTCAATTTCCTGGTCAGACAGCTTGCTCTTATCGGCAAATGCGTCCTGAACGCCTGCGATCAGCTGAGCTTTATCCAGTTTGATGCCCAGTTTCTCTTGTTCTTTCAGAGAGTTTTCCATGTAACGACCCAGAGATGCGCCCAGTGCGTAGGCGGATTTCTGGTCGTCATTTTTGAACGCTGCTTTGCTGTCTGCAGTGGCAGCAGGCTTCGCAGCAGTATCAGCAGCGAATGACAGCGGCGCGTTCAGCGCAACAGCCATCGTCGTCGCCAGCAGCGTTACTTTAAACAGTGATTTCATCCATATCTCCAGGGCCTGGGGACTCTCACCCCAGCGTTAAACGTAAATGAGTGACGTACTATAAAACGTTGCAGAAGAAATCTACAGACAGACACGTCCAATTCTCGCCACTTTTCAGACTATTTTTGTTTAAATAAGTTTCTTGCCAGAGGGATGCGAACTGTACTTAAGGATAAACTCAGTTAAACTGCGCCGCCGCTGGGCCATTATGGCGAATCTGAAATAAACGAGGTGAATGATGAAGGATACAACGATAGAAGCGAGAATGGCTGAGCTGGAAAGCCGCCTGGCTTTTCAGGACATCACCATCGAAGAGCTAAACCAGACCGTGACCGCACATGAGCTCGAAATGGCGAAACTGCGGGATCATATGCGCCTGCTGACGGAAAAGCTGAAGGCTACGCAGCCGTCGAACATCGCCTCTCAGTCAGAAGAGACGCCACCTCCTCATTATTGAGGCGTAAAAAAAGCGGGATAATCCCGCTTTTTTATTTTCCGCATGACGGAATTAGTGGCAGCCGCAGCCGCCGTTACCGCAACCACCTTTACCGTGGCCGTGGTCATGACCATGGTCGTGGCCGTGACCACCGCAGCAGCCGTCGTGGCCGTGATCGTGGTCATGGTCGTGACCGTGCGCACCGTGAACGTGGCCATGAGCCAGCTCTTCTTCGGTCGCTTCGCGGATCGCAACAACTTCTACGTTGAACTTCAGGTTCTGGCCAGCCAGCATATGGTTGCCGTCAACCACGACGTGGTCATCTTCCACTTCGGTGATTTCAACAGGAACCGGGCCCTGGTCGGTTTCCGCCAGGAAGCGCATGCCAACCTGCAGTTCGTCAACGCCCATGAACACGTCTTTAGGAACGCGCTGAACCAGGTTGTCGTCATACTGACCGTAAGCGTCGTTCGCGCCTACAGCAACGTCAAATTTGTCGCCAACTTCATGACCTTCCAGCGCGTTTTCCAGGCCGGAAATCAGGGAACCGTGACCATGCAGGTAGTCAAGCGGCGCACTCACCGGAGACTCATCAACCAACACACCGTCTTCTGTACGTACCTGATAGGCCAGGCTGACCACCAGGTCTTTTGCTACTTTCATGATATCTCCTGAGCGTGGGAAAATTGCTGGCGCAGATTGTAGCGGAAATCTGCACCTGTGTACCCTTTAGCTTAAAAAAACTCAGGGCATATCGCTAGTCCGGATGAAAAATCCCGATAACTTGCTCTTCTTTGCGAACGTGCTCGCGCGCCTCTTTGTCGGCCTCACGCATCTGGTGACCGCACTTAACACACTCAACAACATCAATATTATTTTCCCGCCACATCGCCAGGGTATCTTGCGCCTGGCAGGTCGGGCATTTTGCACCCGCGATAAAGCGTTTACGTACAGCCATCTTTCGTTACCCTTATTCAAATTCATCCCAGCCATCGAGCTGGCGTCGTTCCTGCTGCATCTCGCGCTGGAAGATCTCCTCCAGCTCGCGACGCGCTTCCCGCACGCGGGAGATCTGCGCCGTATCGGTATGGACCGGCATCAGCTCGCGCAGCATCCGCATATCCAGCCGGCGGAAATGCATCTGGGCGCGCTGCGCCTGATGCGGATGCATGCCAAGCGAGATCAGCGCCTTGCGCCCCAGCTCCAGCGCACTGGAGAACGTCTCACGGGAGAAGTGTTTCACACCCGCCTGCAATAATTCGTGAGCTTCAACACGTCCCCGCGCACGCGCCAGAATATGCAGATGCGGGAAATGCTGCTGGCACAGATCCACCAGCTTCATCGTGTCTTCCGGGTCGTTACAGGTAATCACGATGGATTCGGCCGCCTCTGCCCCCGCCGAGCGCAGTAGCTCGAGCTGGGTCGCATCGCCGTAGTAAACCTTGTAGCCATATTTGCGCATCAGGTTGACCGCGCTGATATCCCGCTCCAGCACCGTAATGCGCATTTTGTTCGCCATCAGCAAACGGCCGATTACCTGTCCAAAGCGGCCAAAGCCCACCACGATCACCTGGGGCTTATCGTCTTCCACCCACGGCGCTTCGTCTTCGTCGTCTGCCGGGTTCAGGCGGCGCGACAGCAGTCTATCCACCATCTTCATCAGCAGTGGCGTGGTCATCATGGACAGCGTGACCGTTACCAGCAAAAGCGCCATCTGATCGTCTTTAAACAGCTTCTGGGACGAGGCGGTAGAGAACAGCACAAACGCGAACTCACCTCCCTGGCTCAACACGCTCGCAAACTGCATGCGCTCCGAACTGCGCAGGCCGTAAATGCGCGCCATAACGTACAGCACCAGCGTTTTCACCGCCACCAGGATAGCGACGCTCACCACAACCCACAGGAGATGGGTATAGAGCACGCCAAGGTTGAGCGCCATCCCCACCGAAATAAAGAACAACCCCAACAGCAACCCTTTGAAGGGATCGATGGCAATTTCCAGCTCGTGGCGGTATTCACTTTCCGCCAGCAGCACCCCGGCGATAAAGGTCCCGAGCGCCATCGACAGCCCCAGCGCGTCCATAAACAATGCCGACCCCAGCACCAGCAGCAGCGTCGCGGCGGTAAACACCTCGCGCACGCCGGACGCGGCAATAAAGCGGAATACGGGACGTAACAGGAAACGTCCGCCAATCAGCATCCCCGCGAAGGCCAGCACCTTCATCGCGATTTTCGCCCAGTCGAAGTGGTCGTCGCCGGAGCCCGCCAGCAGCGGCACCAGCGCCAGCGCCGGGATGACCGCCAAATCCTGGAACAGCAGCACCGAAAAACCCAGCTGACCGGCTTCGTTACGGTTCATCCCCTTGTCGCGCATCAGCTGCAGGGCCATCGCCGTCGACGACATCGCAAGGCCTATCCCGCCGATCACCGCCGCCTGCCAGGAGAAATTCGTCAGCATTAACAGGCCACCCAGAATCGCGGCGCTGAGCAAC
Source organism: Enterobacter sp. fkY84-1 (assembly GCF_052974705.1). Lineage (NCBI taxonomy): Bacteria > Pseudomonadati > Pseudomonadota > Gammaproteobacteria > Enterobacterales > Enterobacteriaceae > Enterobacter > Enterobacter sp. fkY84-1. The sequence continues at coordinate 4,301,939 of NZ_CP169393.1, forward strand.
ACCTGAGCGGCACCTACGCCAAAGATGGAGCGTCGGAGCTGCCACAATTTTGAAGGGTTAAGCTCAAGGCCAATGATGAACATCAGGAACACCACGCCCAGCTCGGAGAAGTGGAGTATTTCATCCACATCGCTGATGAATCCCAGTCCCCAGGGGCCAATGGCGATCCCCGCCAGCAGATACCCCAGTACCGCACCGATACCAATACGCGCTGCAAGCGGCACCGCGACGACGGCCGCAAATAAAAACAGCACCCCGGCGAGGAGCAAATTCGATCCTTCCATTAACGCCCTCCTGCCGGAATCGGTGACGCCAGCCATTCACCGTAGGCTCTGGCGTGGCTGGCCAGCTCTTTCGGATCCTGACGACGGGCCCAGTAGACAATAATCGGGCTCATCCAGTGCATACGGCACATGGCCGCCGTCAGCTCAAAAGGCCGCAGAATGTCGCTCATCGGATAGCGGTTCAGCCCGTCGTGGCGGTAGGCGCTTTCGGGTTCACCGGTCGTAATCACACTACGCCAGTACTTTCCCGCCAGCTGGTTGCCCCCCACCCCGCTGGAGAAGCCCCGACTCAGCACGCGGTCCAGCCACTCTTTGAGCAGCGCCGGACAGCTGTAGGTATAAAGCGGATGCTGGAACACAATCACGTCATGCTGACGCAGCAGTTCCTGCTCGTAAGGAATATCAATAAAGAAATCAGGATAGTGCGCGTAGAGATCGTGCACCGTCACGTTGCTGAGCTGAGTAGCCGGCTTAAGCAGCACCCGGTTTGCCACCGAGTCCTGAGATTCCGGATGGGCATACAGCAGCAGCACTTTTGCTGTCTGAGACATCATTCCCCTCCCGGTCTTGTTTCTGTTTTTGTGTATCGTCGCTGTTTTGGGCTACCATGACGGCCCGGTGCGGAAAATGGCCCACACCTTACATTATCATAATGACAAATTAACATAGTCGGAACATACGGCGCTTCTATGATTGTTTTCTCCTCGTTACAAATTCGTCGCGGCGTGCGCGTCCTGCTGGATAACGCCACTGCTACCATCAACCCGGGCCAGAAAGTGGGTCTGGTCGGCAAAAACGGCTGTGGTAAATCCACCCTGCTGGCGCTGCTGAAAAACGAGATTAGCGCGGATGGCGGTAACTTCACCTTCCCGGGGAACTGGCAGCTCGCCTGGGTAAACCAGGAGACGCCCGCGCTGAGCGAACCGGCACTCGACTATGTTATCGACGGCGACCGCGAATACCGCAGGCTCGAAGCGGAGCTCAATGCCGCCAACGAGCGCAACGACGGTCACGCCATCGCCACCGTTCACGGCAAGCTGGACGCCATTGACGCGTGGACCATTCGCTCCCGCGCCTCCAGCCTGCTGCACGGCCTGGGCTTCAGCAATGAGCAGCTGGAACGCCCGGTCAGCGACTTCTCCGGCGGCTGGCGTATGCGCCTCAACCTGGCGCAGGCGCTGATCTGCCGCTCTGACCTGCTGCTGCTCGATGAACCGACTAACCACCTCGATCTCGATGCGGTTATTTGGCTGGAGAAGTGGCTCAAGAGCTATCAGGGCACTCTGATTCTGATCTCCCACGACCGCGACTTCCTCGACCCGGTGGTGGATAAAATCATTCATATCGAACAGCAAACGATGTTCGAGTACACCGGCAACTACAGCTCCTTCGAGCGCCAGCGCGCGACGCGTCTTGCCCAGCAGCAGTCCATGTACGAAAGCCAGCAGCAGCGCGTGGCGCACCTGCAAAGCTTTGTGGATCGCTTCAAGGCCAAGGCGTCAAAGGCGAAGCAGGCCCAGAGCCGCATCAAGATGCTGGAGCGCATGGAGATGATCGCCCCGGCGCACGTCGACAACCCGTTCCACTTCAGCTTCCGGGCCCCGGAAAGCCTGCCAAATCCCCTGCTGAAAATGGAAAAGGTCAGCGCGGGTTATGCCGACCGCATTATTCTCGACTCCATCAAGCTCAACCTGGTGCCGGGTTCACGTATTGGTCTGCTCGGGCGCAACGGTGCCGGTAAATCCACGCTGATCAAACTGCTGGCGGGCGAGCTTAATCCGGTCAAGGGTGAAATCGGCCTGGCGAAGGGCATCAAGCTGGGTTACTTCGCCCAGCATCAGCTGGAATTTTTACGCGCTGATGAATCCCCGATTCAGCACCTCGCGCGTCTGGCGCCGCAGGAGATGGAGCAGAAGCTGCGCGACTATCTCGGCGGCTTCGGCTTCCAGGGCGATAAGGTCACCGAAAACACCGAGCGCTTCTCCGGCGGCGAAAAGGCCCGTCTGGTGCTGGCGCTGATCGTCTGGCAGCGCCCGAACCTGCTGCTGCTCGATGAACCGACCAACCACCTGGATCTCGACATGCGTCAGGCGCTGACCGAAGCGCTGATTGAATTCGAAGGGGCGCTGGTTGTCGTTTCACACGATCGTCACCTTATCCGCTCCACCACGGACGATCTCTACTTAGTGCACGACGGCAAAGTCGAACCGTTCGACGGCGATCTGGAAGACTACCAGCAGTGGCTGACGGACGTGCAGAAGCAGGAGAACCAGCCGGAAGAGTCAGCGAAAGAGAACGCCAACAGCGCGCAGGCGCGTAAAGACCAGAAGCGCCGTGAAGCGGAGCTGCGCACCCAGACGCAGCCGCTGCGTAAAGAGATTGCCCGTCTCGAAAAAGAGATGGAAAAGCTCAACGCCACGCTTGCTACCGTTGAAGAGAAGCTCGGCGACAGCGGTCTGTATGACCAGAGCCGTAAAGCCGAACTGACGGACTGCCTGCAAACGCAGGCGAAGACCAAATCGAGCCTTGAAGAGTGTGAGATGGCGTGGCTGGACGCGCAGGAACAGCTGGAAGCGATGCTGCAGGCTGACTGATACCGGGAGGGCTATGAGTTTCGATAACACGAGCGAGATTACATTCCGCAAGCTCAGCATCTTCATGACGTTTATGGAGAAGGGGAATATCGCGCGTACCGCCGAAACTCTGGGCCTGAGCGGCGTCAGCGTTCACCGTGCGCTGCACACGCTGGAAGAGAACGTGCGCTGTCCGCTCTTTACCCATAAGGGGCGCAACCTGATTGCTCTCCCTTCCGCCTGGACCTTACTGGAATATTGTCAGGAAGTGATGCAGGTGATGGAGCGCGGGCTGGAAGCGTCGCGCAAAATTGCCGGGATCGGCCAGGGGCGGCTGCGAGTCGGAACGCTCTACTCGCTCACCCTGGAAACCGTGCCGCGTCTGATCATGGGCATGAAGCTACGTCGTCCGGATCTGGAAATGGATCTGACGATGGGCTCCAACGAAACCCTGCTGCACATGCTGGATGAAGGCTCTCTGGACGCCATTCTTATCTCCATTTCCGAGAGCGATATCGACCGTAACAGCCTGGAAGTGCTCCCGCTGTTCCATGACGACATCTTCCTTGCCGCACCGGCCTCCGCGACGCTCAATACCCGCGGCCCGGCCGATCTGCGCGACTATAAAGATCGGAAATTTGTCTCTCTTGCGGAAGGGTTCGCCACCTATGCAGGCTTCCAGGAGGCGTTTCATATCGCCGGGTTCGAGCCGGAGATTGTTACCCGGGTGAATGACATTTTCTCCATGCTCAGTCTGGTGCAGGCGGGAGTGGGCTTTACGCTGATGCCGGGCAGGATGAAAAAGGTCTATGAGAATTCCGTGCAGCTCCTGAAGCTTGCCGAGCCGTACCAGATGCAACAGCTGATCGCCATCGTCTTTGCCCGCAACCGCGAGCAGGATCCAAGCCTGCGGGCGCTGGCCGCCGAAGGGCGGATGTATGCCCGCAGTTTGCAGGATAGTGCCTGATGGTATTGCCCGGTGGCGCTACGCTTACCGGGCCTAGAGTCCGTAGTAGGCCCGGTAAGGCGCAGCCGCCACCGTGCTAAACCATCACGCACGGAGTCGCTTCGCCAGATGTACCGCCACGTCCACCCCGCTGCGCTCCAGTGAAATCGTCTCTCCTTCCCACGGCGCCTGACGCGTCAGGCAGGTCAGTACGCCGCCGGGGGGCATCTCGATCGCCAGCCGGGCTTCGCGTTCATTCGCTGAAATCATCGCCTCCTGCCAGCGCACCGTACGCGCCATGTTCATCGCCAGATCGTCGGCGATCTTTTCCGGCTGCCACAACACGCGCCCGGTGCTGCCGCTCAGGTAGGCGCAGCGTGGGCGTGAAAGCGTGACCGATTCAAACGCCGTTGCCAGCTTTTGCGCGGGTGCTGTCAGCAGTTCGCAGTGCGACGGCACGCTGACCGCCAGCCGTTTGGCCTTGCTCGCCCCTTTCGCCAGCGCGCGCGACGCCGCCTCCGCCATCCCTTCATCGGTTCCGGCAATCACGATCTGCGTTTCGGCATTCAGGTTGGCAATGTAGGTCCCGGTGCCCTGGATAAGGTCTTCCACCTGCGGCAGAGTGAGCCCCATAATTGCCGTCAGGCCGTAGCCGTGCGGATACGCCTGCTCCATCAGATCGCCACGCAGCGCCACCAGCTTCAGCGCATCCGTGAAGTCCAGCGCGCCTGCAATGACCGCCGCCGGATAAGCGCCGATGGACAGCCCGCTGACGATATCCGGCGCCACGCCGCGCCGTTCCAGCTCGCGCGCCCAGGCCACGCCTGCAATTAGCAGGCAAAGCTGAACCGCGCGGGTATGGCTTAACGCGTCTGCGCTATCCAGCGTATCCACTTCGGTGCCAAGCACCTCACGCGCCTGAGCCAGTTCCGTTCCCGGCAGGTTTTGCAGCATGCCTTCGTGCTGCGTGCCCTGCCCCGGAAAGGTAAACACTATTTTCATCACTCCTCCCTGCGCCACGGATCCGCCACCAGGCGCGGTCCACGGCGGGTTTTCAGCAGCGTTTTGCCGTCGCGCAGCCACTCCGCCAGCGCGAAACCGCCCTCGGGCGTATCCACCTGCGTATCGGCACGACACAGCGCACGGCTTAGCCGGGACTGCCACGTCGTCAGGGCGTCCGGTGAGATCGGCAGCGGAGCGCGGATAAGCAGATCGAGATCGCTGTCGGCATGGATCACCGGGATACCGGTCGCCAGCGCGTAGCCGGTACTGCCGGTAATGCCCCACGTCCACGGCCACGCCTGCTGAGAAAGCTGAAGCGCCACCTGAACGGGTGGCTGAGTCACAAAGGGCGAGCGCAGCAGTTCGGCCGCAACGCTCAGATCTTCTGGTGAAACCACGCGTAACACGTTTTCGGGCTTCCCCCATCCGGCCGCCCGCTGATCGCGACGTAAACCGCGCACGCCAACGGGGATCCGGCCTTCGCTATCCACATCACGCCGCACCACCACCGGCAGGCCGGTATGCCAGGCGGCCTCCACCCAGGATTCAGTGATGCCTTCCAGCGCATCGCGGGAAGTAAGCCAGATAAGGTCGTGCGGGCGTAATGTTGTGGTCATGGTTACATTCCTGAAGTCAGCGAGATAAACAGCGGCAGCGACAGGATACACAGTACGGAGCTTAACAGCAGCACGGCTTCAGCATCCGGCGATTGCACGCCAAAGCGGTTACCGAACACCACGCCGAAGAAGCCCGCGGAGAGCGCAATCATGAGGATCGCGGTGATCGCCACGGAGCCATGCAGACCAAAGATCAAGACGATACCCCAGGCGATGGCAGGCTGAATCAGCAGCTTGGCGATGGTGGAGGTGATCACCATGGTGTTGATCTGCAGCTTACGGGCAGAGAGGATCACCCCGGTCAGGAACAGCGCCGCAGCGGTCGCGGACAGTCCCAGCGGTTTAATCGCCGCCAGCACCAGCTCCGGCATTTTGATGCCGATGGCGGACAAAATCACACCCAGCAGCGGGCCCATCACGATCGGCTTTTTAATGGAGCGCCACATCAGCACCGGCAGCATGGAAAGCGTTGAACCGGAGTTATTGCCCTCGGCGCGCGCTTTTTCACGCTCCAGAATGAGCAGGCAGAACGGGGTCATCAGCACCGAACCGCAGGCGATGGAGACCGCGACGGAGAGCGACGTAGAGGAACCTTCGCCCAGCACGCTGCCCAGAATCGGCAGACCCAGCGCTGCATAGTTGGGCAGCGCGACGGTGAGCGTCAGCACGGCCGCATCCTGTGGCGATTTCTTAAAGACGCCGGTGGCGAGGAAGTAGATGACCGCATAGGTGATCCACATCGCCAGCGTCAGCACCAGGATCAGCGGCGACTGGGCAACGATGCCGGTCCACGGGGTTTGCACGGTGGCACTGAACAGCGCGGCAGGGAGTGCAAAATCCATTACGAAGATATTAAGCAGGGAAACATTTTTGTTATCGACCATCTTTGCCTTGCCGGCCCAGAATCCCAGCAGCATGATGACGAAAATCGGTGCAAGAGCATGAACAATTACGTAAGTCATAAATCACCTGTAGTAAAAAAGTTTTAGCACTGGCGCGATGATTATTATTTTCAGGATGCAGGTTCCCGCGTGGGCGCTGTCACGCGCCCACGGGTTGATGCATCTGGCAGGTCTCTTTTTACTTACCAGCTGGCTCGCATACGTTCGCGTACGAGCGCCGAGCTGCGGCGATTGTCAGCACCCAGACGGTTTTTCAACGTGGTGTCCTGACGAGCGTCACTGATGGCCTGTTGCAGGGTGGATTTCACCAGCGTCAGATCGTTATCGGAGGGGGCATCCGGGTTGCTGATATCCAGCAGGTTAGAGAGCAGCCCCAGCGTGGCGTAGTTGCTGATGTCGTAGGCCATTGGCGGAATGGTCGCCGCCAGTTTTTCCAGCGCCTCGACGGTACGCAGCGTGATGCGCGCCGCAGACTCTTTGCCCATCGCGTGGATCAGCACGCCTTTGTCGTTAAAGGCGATCAGACGGTTAGCCTGGTAGCCGTGCGCCAGGAACGCGCCGGACATCGCCTTGCCGACGATAAGCCCAATCACCGGGTGACCGGCCAGGCGGGCATTCGCATAGGCTGCTGCCGCACCGGCCAGCGCCTGATGAATCCCAAACGCCTCTTCGCGTCGGCCATAGGCCTGGCTTGGGACGTCGATCACCGCCACAATCGGGCGCTTCACGGGTTTGTCAGCATCCGCCGCGACGGTTTCACTGACCACTTTCGCCAGGGTCCAGCCTTCCAGCAGCCCCACTTCCCCTTTCGCCGCACGCGGGAAGTGGTTGTTGGCATCCGGCACCACGGCAACAAAGCGCACCGCCTCGCCGTTCAGCTCGCCGTCTGCCGCCTGGACGGACGGGCATAGCCCCTCGATACGTTTGGCGTTCGGGGCGAGGATGTCCAGCCAGCGTTCGCCACGGCTTATTGCGTTACTCATCATTTCACCTCCCGGGCAAAAAGCGCGTTAATCTGTTCGGCATCAGCCTGTTTGCGGGTGTCGAAATTCGTCAGACGATTCAGGTAATCGTCGTAGTTATCGGTGCGATGTTTCGCGGGAACGCCTTTAGCAATCGCGTCGTTCATCGCCTGTTTCACCGCGTTGATACCGTCGCCGACGAGCGCATCCACCAGCCCGCTTTGATAGCGCACTTCACCGCCGGTCATGCTCCAGATAAACGGACGATCGCGGGAGTCGTACTCCTCAATGCCCGCCTCCTGTTCGATAACCTGCGGGCCGTTGAGGCCAAGACGCGCTTCGCGGGTCACGATCAGGTAGCTGCAGAGCGCCGCCGCGATGGACATCCCACCGAAGCAGCCCACGGTTCCGGCCACAATGCCAATAACCGGCGTGTAGCGACGCAGGTCCACAATCGCCGCGTGAATATCGGCAATCGCCGCCAGGCCGAGGTTCGCCTCCTGCAGACGCACGCCGCCGGTTTCGAGGCACAGTACCGCCTGAGTCGGAATGCCGTTGCGGTTATCCTCCGCCGCCAGCTCCAGCGCCGCCGCCATTTTGGCGCCGGACACTTCGCCCATGCTGCCGCCCTGGAACGCGCCTTCAATCGCCACGACGACGGCAGGCTTGCCGTTGATGGTGCCCTTCGCCACCACCATGCCGTCGTCCGCCTGCGGCACAATGCCCTGTGGCCCAAGCCACGGAGAAATAATGCCTTCAAACGGATCCAGCAGTTCGCGGTAGCTGCCCTCGTCGAGCAGGGCCTGCGCGCGCTGGCGCGCTTTCAGTTCGATAAAGCTGCTGTCATCACGCATGGCTCACCCCCTCAAAAACCTGTTCGATGCGAATGCGCGCCACGCCCGGCGTCGCGCCGAAGTCGTGGATGGTCAGCTTCCCTGCGGGCAGGCTGCTGACGGTTTGCAGACGGTTGAACAGCGCCTCCCAGCGCCCCCGGCTGTTGTCCACGGAGGTGGTGATATCAATGGTTAACGTCTGGCCCGGTTCGGCGGTGAAGAGCACCTCCATATCCCCGGAACCGACTACCCCTGCCAGCGCCCTGCCGCTTAACGTGCGGCTGGCTGGCACGGTCAATGTGATTTTTTCCATAACATCCTCTTAATGCTTTGAATTTGGCGTTTCGACGCGGTCGAGAAACAGCGTGGCGGCAAGCAGGTCGGCAGCGCCGCCCGGTGAGGCGTTGAGCGCCAGCATCTGACGGTCTAACCTCGCCAGCGCCTGCTGGCCCGCAGGCGTTGCGCTGCCGCCGGCATTCAGCACCGCACGGGCGCCGTCCTGCATGGCATCAAGCCCTTCCATTCCGGCACGTGACAGCACGCAGGTGTCGGTGAGTGAGGTCATGATGGCCATCAGCGCGTCGAGCCTGGCGTGCGTTTCGCTGCTGCCGTTGAGGCGGCTCAGACGAAGCTGCGGCAGCGCGCGCTGCATAACGTGCGGGAACGCCTGCTGCGCCTCTTCACGCGCGCCCGGCACGCGGTAACGGTGCGTGGCGCGCAGGCCTTTACTGAACACCTTCGGCGCCGCGTCGTCCGGCAGTCTCGCCAGCTGTGCGGCGGTGCGGGCGACGTCTTGCGCCCTGGCATCACCGCCGAGCATCGCCACCGCGCTGACCAGCAGCCCCAGCGCCCAAATCGCGCCGCGATGGGTGTTTACGCCACCGGTTGCGGCCATCATCTGCTGCTCGCCTTCGCGACCGAGTCGCCCGACGGTTTGCCGAAGTGCGATATCTGCCGGGCGCTGCCAGCTTTGCAGCGCCAGTGCCTGAAACGTGGAGGTCAGGCTGTGCGCGGAGCACTCCATCAGCGCAAGGGATAAATCGTGGTGCGCGCCGTTCCCCCGACTGTCCACCAGACCGGGTTTCGGGCTTAAACGTGCTTCGTCAATCAGACACTGCGTGGCGGTTCGCGCCAGCCATTCGGCACCGCCTTCAACCTGAATCTGGGGGAGAAGTTTCATTACCAGCTCCGGAATTTCGCAGGTGGGTTATAGAGACCGCCGGACCATTCCACGAGATCAGACACGCTGCCTGCCGCCAGCAGAGAGCGGGTGGCATCAGTGCGGCGAATCCCCATATCTTCCGGATAGAGCACCTTGCCGCTCTGACGCAGTTCCGCCACGCGTTTGGCATCCACGCCCAGACCGATGTCGGTGATCCCCGCGACGGCGGCGACCATGGCGCGACGCTCTTCCAGATCTTTCGCCCGATAGAGGTAGGCAATCCCCTCTTCCGTCAGCACGTGGGTGACGTCATCGCCGTAGATCATCACCGGCGCCAGCGGCATACCGGAGGCTTTCGCCACGTCAACGGCATCGAGTTTTTCCACGAAGGTCGGCTTCACGCCCGCCTGGAAGGTTTCCACCATCTGCACGACGAGTTTTTTGCCGCGCTGCATTGGGTCAGGTTCGGTGATCATGTTCAGCCAGGCTGGCGTGGCGTGGCGACGACCGTGCGGGTCGTGACCCATGTTTGGCGCACCGCCGAAGCCGGACAGACGACCACGGGTCACGGTTGAGGAGTTGGCGTAGCCGTCCACCTGCAGCGTAGAGCCGATGAACATATCCACCGCGTACTGACCTGCCAGCTGGCAGAACGCGCGGTTGGAGCGCATGGAGCCGTCGGCACCGGTAAAGAAGACGTCCGGACGCGCGCGGATGTACTCTTCCATCCCCAGCTCGCCGCCGAAGCAGTGCACGCTCTCGACCCAGCCGCTTTCAATAGCCGGGATCAGCGTCGGATGCGGGTTCAGCGTCCAGTGTTTACAGATTTTGCCTTTAAGGCCGAGCTGTTCACCGTAGGTAGGCAGCAGCAGCTCAATCGCCGCAGTGTTAAAGCCGATCCCGTGGTTCAGGGACTGCACCTGGTGTTCCGCATAAATACCCTTGATGGCCATCATCGCCATCAGGATGTGTTCCTGTTTAATCAGGCGCGGGTCGCGGGTAAACAGCGGTTCGATAAAGAACGGCTTATCGGCCACCACCACAAAGTCAATCCACGAACCCGGAATGTCCACGCGCGGCAGGTCACACTCGTCATCCACCAGCTCGTTCACCTGCGCGATGACGATGCCGTCATGGAACGCGGCGGCTTCCACCAGCGCCGGGGTATCTTCGGTGCTCGCCCCGGTATAGAGGTTGCCTTTGCGGTCAGCTTTAAAGCCAGCAATCAGCGCCACGTTGGGCGACAGGTCGACGTAGAGACGGGAGTAGAGTTCGATGTAGGTGTGAATCGCGCCGATTTCGAGCTGACCATCCTCCAGCAGTTGGGAGATGCGCAGGCTCTGCGTCCCGGAGAAGGAGAAATCCAGCTTGCGGGCGATGCCTTTCTCAAAGATATCCAAATGTTCGCTACGGCCAACGCTCGGCATGATCATATGCAGGTCGTGGACGATCTGCGGGTTCACTTCGGCCAGCGAGCGGGAAAGGAAATCGGCCTGCTTCTGGTTGTTACCTTCCAGCACGACCTTGTCGCCTGGCGCGATCAGTTTTTCCAGCATGGCGACGAGATCGCCGGTTGGCAGTACCTTGCCCTGCACCGGTACGGAGGCCAGACGACGCGCTTTTTCGCTGCGTCGCGTGTTCCATTGCCGGGTGGGTGTTTGCCCAGATAACATTATTAACCTCCTGATTCAGCTAATCATTTTGATTTGCTTAACGTTGAGTAGAGTGTGCGCTCTGGTGAGAAAGGCATCAATTAAGCGTAGAGCTGAATCATTAGCCTGAGAGTAATAATCAAGGTAAATATTTGTGATCGGGATCAGTTCATGTTTCGGAAAACCAGGCTAAACGGGGTACAATTCGGAAAGTATCGTTAATTTCCGACAAGAATCAGCATCGCGCCTATGACCCAAATCATTCCATCAGGCTTCGACATTGCCGCCGAAGACAGCACTGAGTTCGTGCCTATGCGCGGCGTCGCCAATCGCCATTTGCAGACCATGCTGCCGCGACTGATCCGCCGCAAGGTGCAATTCACCCCACACTGGCAGCGGCTAGACCTGCCAGACGGTGACTTTCTGGATCTCGCCTGGAGCGAAGCGCCGGATCAGGCTCGCCATAAGCCGCGGCTGGTGGTTTTTCACGGTCTGGAAGGCAGCCTGCACAGCCCGTATGCGCACGGGTTAATTGAGGCGGCCAAAGCGCGCGGCTGGCTCGGCGTGGTGATGCATTTTCGCGGCTGCAGCGGCGAGCCGAACCGGCAGAAGCGTATCTATCACTCGGGTGAAACCGAAGACGGCACGTGGTTTTTACACTGGCTGCGGGACAACTTTGGCACCGTGCCCACCGCGGCCGTAGGCTACTCGCTGGGCGGAAATATGCTGGCCTGCCTGTTAGCTAAAGAAGGGGAAAGCGTCCCGCTGGATGCCGCCGTCATCGTCTCCGCCCCGTTCATGCTGGAGCAGTGCAGCTACCACATGGATAAAGGCTTTTCACGCGTCTATCAGCGCTACCTGCTCAACCTGCTGAAGGCCAATGCCGCGCGTAAACTGAAAGCCTACCCGGACACCCTCCCGGTAAGCCTGCGCCAGCTGAAAAAAGTGCGCCGCATACGCGAATTCGACGATCTGATCACCGCGAAAATTCACGGCTTCGCCGATGCAATTGACTATTATCGTCAATGCAGCGCCATGCCGCTGCTCAGCAAGATCACGCAGCCAACGCTGATCATTCACGCCAAAGATGACCCTTTTATGGATCATCACTCGATTCCCGCTCAGGAATTCCTGCCCGACAACGTTCACTATCAGTTGACCGAGCACGGCGGCCACGTCGGGTTTATCGGCGGCACGCTGCGCCGCCCGAAAATGTGGCTTGAGACGCGTATTCCTGACTGGCTAACCCCTTATCTGGACGGTGCAACATGATTATTCCCTGGCAGGATCTGGCTCCCGAAACGCTCGATAATCTGATTGAAAGCTTTGTATTACGCGAAGGCACCGATTATGGTGAACAGGAACGCTCGCTTGAGCAAAAGGTCAACGATGTAAAGCGCCAGCTGAAAAGCGGCGACGTGGTGCTGGTGTGGTCAGAACTGCATGAGACGGTCAATATCATGCCCCGCAACGCGTTTCACGGCTGATCTTCCACCCTTTTCAGTCAGGGAGTTGCTATGTCTGCCAGACATCCGGTTATTGCCGTTACGGGGTCGAGTGGTGCGGGAACCACCACCACCAGCCTCGCATTTCGCAAGATTTTCGCCCAGCTGAATCTCCGTGCGGCGGAGGTCGAAGGCGACAGCTTTCACCGCTACACGCGCCCGGAGATGGACATGGCCATCCGTAAGGCGCGCGATCTGGGTAAACACATCAGCTACTTCGGTCCGGAAGCCAATGACTTCGGCCTGCTGGAACAAACCTTTATTGAGTACGGCCAGAGCGGTAAAGGGCAGTCCCGCAAGTATCTGCATACCTATGATGAAGCCGTTCCCTGGAATCAGGTGCCTGGCACCTTTACCCCCTGGCAGCCCCTGCCGGAACCTACCGACGTGCTGTTCTACGAAGGATTACACGGCGGCGTGGTCACGCCGCAGCACGACGTGGCGCGCCACGTGGATCTGCTGGTTGGCGTGGTGCCTATCGTTAACCTGGAGTGGATCCAGAAGCTGACGCGTGACATGAGCGAGCGCGGCCACTCGCGCGAAGCAGTGATGGATTCGGTGGTGCGCTCCATGGAAGACTACATCAACTTCCTGACGCCGCAGTTTTCCCGCACCCATATCAACTTCCAGCGCGTGCCGACGGTGGACACCTCCAACCCGTTCGCGGCCAAAAGTATCCCATCCCTGGATGAGAGCTTTGTGGTGATCCATTTCCGCAATCTCGAAGGCATTGACTACCCCTGGCTGCTGGCGATGCTGCAGGGCTCGTTTATTTCTCACATGAATACATTAGTCGTACCGGGCGGAAAAATGGGGCTGGCGATGGAGCTCATCATGACGCCGCTGGTGGAGCGATTGATGGAAGGGAAACAGATCGCGTGAGTTTTTTGCCCGGTGGCGCTGCGCTTACCGGGCCTACGGTCGTGCTTTTGTAGGGCGGGTCAGCGAAGCGCCACCCGCCAAACATTAAGCCTCGATCACTTCATACGAATGGGTGATTTTTACCGCTTTCTCCAGCATTAACGCCACAGAGCAGTACTTCTCCGCAGACAGGTCCACCGCACGTGAAACCGCCGCGTCTTTCAGTTCTTTACCGGTGACCACAAAGTGCAGATTGATGTGGGTGAACAGGCGTGGCGCCTCTTCGCGGCGTTCTGACGTGAGTTTGACCTCACAATCCGTCACGTCATGACGGCCTTTTTGCAGAATCGACACCACGTCAATGGCGCTGCATCCCCCTGCCGCCATCAGCACCATTTCCATTGGGCTGGGCGCTTTATCGCCGGAGTTACCATCCATCAAAATCTGATGTCCTGACGCGGACTCGCCCAGGAACGTTAAACCTTCAACCCACTTCACGCGCGCTTGCATATTCTTAAACTCCAACGTTGCATTTTTGGTGACAGATTACGCGTGCGTTACATTTCTCGCAATGGAAGGCGACCTGCATCATGCTGAAGCGAGACACCAGGAGACACGCGGCGAAAGCTATGCTAAAACACTCAGGATGCTACAGTAATACATTGACGTTACACATGTATGCAGAGGACATCAAACTTTACTGGCTGCGAAACGTTACGGTAGCCGACTTCCCAGGGTATGGGTAAGAATTCGATTGCAACCCCAGAGTCCGGATGCATCTGATGACTCTGGTGACAGCTTATAACAGAGGATAACAGCGCATGGTGCTTGGCAAACCGCAAACAGACCCGACTCTCGAATGGTTCTTGTCTCATTGCCACATTCATAAGTACCCATCAAAGAGCACGCTGATTCACCAGGGTGAAAAAGCGGAAACGTTGTATTACATCGTTAAAGGCTCGGTGGCAGTGCTGATCAAAGATGAAGAAGGGAAAGAGATGATCCTTTCTTATCTGAACCAGGGCGATTTCATCGGTGAACTGGGCCTGTTTGAAGAGGGCCAGGAACGTAGCGCCTGGGTTCGTGCAAAGACAGCATGTGAAGTGGCTGAAATTTCTTACAAGAAGTTCCGTCAGCTGATTCAGGTTAACCCTGACATTCTGATGCGTCTCTCTTCCCAGATGGCGCGCCGTCTGCAGGTCACCTCAGAGAAAGTGGGCAACCTCGCCTTCCTGGACGTGACGGGCCGCATCGCACAAACTCTGCTGAACCTGGCGAAACAGCCGGACGCCATGACCCATCCGGACGGCATGCAAATTAAAATTACCCGTCAGGAAATTGGTCAAATCGTCGGTTGCTCCCGTGAAACAGTGGGCCGTATCCTGAAAATGCTGGAAGATCAAAACCTGATCTCCGCCCACGGTAAAACCATCGTGGTTTACGGAACGCGTTAATTCCGCTTAAACGGCGTGCCATCGCAAGGTGTCACGCCGTTTTTGTCTCTACTCCTCATGTGGCGCAGGCTGATCTATCACCCGGAAGTTAACTACGCACTGCGACAAACGCTGGTGTTGTGTCTACCCGTGGCCATCGGCCTGATCCTCGGACACCTTCAGCAAGGCCTGCTCTTTTCCCTCGTGCCCGCCTGCTGCAACATTGCTGGCCTGGACACACCGCATAAGCGCTTTTTCAAACGTCTGATCGTGGGCGGCTGCCTGTTTGCTGGCTGTAGCCTTGCCGTACAGCTTTTACTGGCCCGGGATATCCCGCTGCCGCTGATCCTGACGGTGCTGGCGATGACGCTCGGCGTCACGGCGGAAATCAGCTCGCTGCACGCCCGCCTGCTTCCCGCCTCGCTGATTGCGGCCATCTTCACGCTGAGCCTCGCCGGGAATATGCCGGTGTGGGAGCCGCTACTGATCTACGCGCTGGGGACACTGTGGTACGGGCTGTTTAACTGGTTCTGGTTCTGGCTGTGGCGGGAACAGCCGCTGCGCGAATCCCTGAGCCTGCTCTATGTGCAGTTGGCGGAATACTGCGAAGCCAAATACACCCTGCTCACCCAGCATACCGATCCGGAAAAAGCCTTACCGCCGCTGCTGACGCGCCAGCAGAAGGTGGTGGATCTGATAAGCCAGTGCTATCAGCAGCTGCATATGCTCGCCGCCAACAAGAACCACGAGTACAAACGGCTGCTGCGCACCTTCCAGGTAGGCCTGGATCTGCAGGAGCATATCTCTGTTAGCCTGCACCACCCGCAGGAGGTGCAAAAGCTGGTTGAGCGCAGCCACGCCGAAGCGGTGATCCGCTGGAACGCGCAGACCGTCTCGGCACGCCTGCGCGTGCTGGCTGACGATATTCTCTACCACCGCTATCCCACGCGCTTTAACATGGAAAAACAGCTCGGCGCGCTGGAGAAAATCGCCCGTCAGCATCCGGATAACCCGGTCGGCCAGTTTGCCGCCTGGCACTTCAGCCGCATCGCCCGCGTGCTACGCACCCAGCGCCCGCTTTATTCCCGCGACCTGATGGCGGATAAACAAAAACGGCTTCCCCTGTTGCCCGCGCTCAAAAGCTATCTATCTCTCAAATCGTCCGCCCTGCGCAATGCCGCACGAATTAGCGTCATGCTCAGTATCGCCAGCCTGATGGGCATGGCGCTGCATCTGCCGAAGCCCTACTGGATCTTAATGACCGTGCTGTTCGTCACCCAGAACGGCTACGGCGCCACGCGGGTGCGTATTCTGCACCGGGCGGGCGGCACCATGGCCGGGCTGATCATTGCAGGCGTAACGCTGCACTTCCACGTGCCGGAAGGCTATACCCTGGCAGGCATGCTGGCGATCACGCTGGTGAGCTACCTGATTATCCGCAAAAATTACGGCTGGGCGATGGTGGGCTTTACGGTGACGGCGGTATACACCCTGCAGCTGCTTACGCTGAACGGCGAACAGTTTATTATCGCCAGGCTGATTGATACCCTGATCGGCTGCCTGATTGCCTTCGGCGGTATGGTCTGGCTCTGGCCGCAGTGGCAAAGCGGACTGCTCAGGCAGAACGCCCACGACGCGCTGGAGGCCGACCAGCAGGCCATTCGCCTCATCCTGAGCGACGACCCGCAGCCCTCCCCGCTGGCGTATCAGCGCATGAAGGTCAACCAGGCGCACAACGCCCTGTTCAACTCGCTCAACCAGGCGATGCAGGAGCCGGGCTTTAACTCACATTATCTGGCCGATATGAAGCTGTGGGTAACGCACAGTCAGTTTATCGTTGAGCACATTAACGCCATGACGACGCTGGCGCGCGAGCATACGATGCTGACGCCGGATCTGGCGCAGCGCTACCTGCAGTCGTGTGAAATTGCGTTGCAGCGCTGCCAGCAGCGTCTGGAGTATGACTCACCGGGCGAGTCGGGGGATTTAAATATTCTGGAAGCGCCGGAGACGTTAACCCACGGGCCAATGAGCACCCTTGAGCAACACTTGCAGCGCGTGCTGGGGCATCTGAACACCATGCACACCATTTCGTCGGTGGCATGGCGTCAGCGTCCGCATCATGGGGTTTGGTTAACGCGCCGGTTGAAACGAACCGAATATTAGCCTTTAACGATCTTTGCAACCGCCGCGGCAAAGCGGGTTAAGCCGTCTTCGATGTCTTTGTCTTCCACCACCAGCGACGGCGCAAAGCGCATCACGTCCGGCCCGGCGTTGAGCACCATCACCCCTTCGCGAGCGGCGGCGTGCAGGAAATCACGCGCGCGGCCCTTGTACTGCGGCTTCAGCTCGGCGCCAATCAGCAGCCCCATCCCGCGGATCTCGCTGAACACGTCGTACTGCTCGTCAATCTGCTTCAGGTGCTTCACAAACAGCTCGCGCTTCGCGCTAACGCCGTTTAGCACCTCTGGCGTGTTGATGATGTCGAACGCGGCCCCCGCTACGGCGCTCGCCAGCGGGTTACCGCCGTAGGTAGAGCCATGAGAACCGACGTGGAACGCGGAGGCGATCTCCTGCGTCGTCAGGACCGCACTCACCGGGAAACCGCCGCCGAGCGCTTTCGCGCTGGTCAGAATATCCGGCGTCACGCCGTAGTGCATATAGGCAAACAGGTCCCCGGTACGCCCCATCCCGCACTGCACTTCATCAAACACCAGCAGCGCCTGATGTTCGTCGCACAGCGCGCGCAGCCCTTTCAGGAATTCCGGGGTTGCCGCGGTCACGCCGCCTTCCCCCTGAATAGGCTCGACCACCACCGCGCAGGTGTGGTCGTCCATCACCGCTTTCACCGCGTGCAGATCGTTAAACGGCACATGGATGATGTCGGCTGGTTTCGGACCGAACCCGTCGGAATACTTCGGCTGGCCGCCAACGGAGACGGTAAAGAAGGAGCGCCCGTGGAAGGCATTGTGGAAGGCGATGATTTTGGTTTTGTACGGGCTGTGGCGCGTGGTCGCGTAGTAGCGCGCCAGCTTAAAGGCGGTTTCGTTGGCTTCGGTGCCGGAGTTCATAAACAGCACGCGCTCGGCAAACGTGGCATCAATGATCTTACGGCCCAGGCGCAGCGCCGGTTCGTTGGTGAACACGTTGCTGGTGTGCCACAGGGTTTCACCCTGGGTTTTCAGCGCCTCCACCAGCGCGGGATGGCAATGACCCAGCGCCGTGACCGCAATCCCGCCCGCGAAATCCACATACTCCTTGCCCTGCTGATCCCAGACGCGGCTGCCTTTCCCCTTCACCGGGATAAATTCAGCCGGTGCATAAATCGGCAGAATCACTTCATCGAATGTCGCGCGGGTAATTGCTGGTTGTTCAGTTGCCATGTCATGACCATCCATTTATGTCACATTGATTGTGAAAATATAATCACAAAATATGCATAAAAAATCACAGCAAGGCAACAGATATTCAGCGATGGAGGAAATTTGCCAGCAGCGCGTGCCCCTGCTCGCTGAGGATGCTTTCCGGATGGAACTGCACGCCTTCGAGATCCCATTCGCGATGTCGAATCCCCATGATCTCCTGCGTATCGCTCCAGGCGGTCACCTCAAAGCCGTCGGGCAGCGTCGACGGGTCAATGACCAGGGAATGGTAGCGCGTCACGGTTAACGGATTATTGAGCCCCGTGAACACTCCGGTGCCCGTGTGGGTGACCGGCGAGGTTTTGCCGTGCATGACTTTGGCGGCGCGCACGATGGTGGCACCAAAGGCCTGAGCAATCGCCTGATGGCCCAGACAAACGCCGAGGATCGGCAGCTTGCCGGCATAGTGCTGGATAACCT
Organism: Enterobacter sp. fkY84-1; assembly: GCF_052974705.1. NCBI lineage: Bacteria > Pseudomonadati > Pseudomonadota > Gammaproteobacteria > Enterobacterales > Enterobacteriaceae > Enterobacter > Enterobacter sp. fkY84-1. The sequence goes on from NZ_CP169393.1 coordinate 4,320,513, forward strand.
CCAGCGAAATACCTGATTCCGACGGCGTGCAGGGGCCGGGTGAAATCACGATTTTCTGCGGAGCCAGCGTCTCGATATCGGCCAGGCCAATCTCGTCGTTACGTCGGACAACCACCTCTGCACCCAGTTCGCAAAAATACTGGTAAAGGTTCCAGGTGAAGGAATCGTAGTTATCAATCAGCAGAATCATGGCGGCTCCCGAAAAAAATGCCGCCCTATTCTACTCAGATTCCCGCGCTTCGCTCACTACTTTGGCAAAGATCGCGTTTAGCGCGGTTAAATCCCCCGTTGCGCCGCTGCGGTTAGCGGACACCCACTCCTCGGGATCGATATCGCGCCAGTCCAGTGAATAGCCCGCATGGATCGCCAGCTGCTCAAAGAAAACGCGCTGAGCAATACCGTTACCTCTCGAAAAAGGATGCAGCATGTTGATTTCACAATAATAATGGCTAATTTTTTCAATGAACGCCGCTTTCTCAAGGCCAGCCAGATACTTTTCGCTTTCCAGCGCCGCCATCAGTTCATTACCCATCTTTTCGATGTATTCGAAATGGCAGAAGGGAATATCACCTTTGAAAATATCGTCGGTCCGGAACTCACCTGCCCGCTTCATCTCTCTGCGGTAGAGATGGCGGTGAATAAGGCACAGATGGGGTAATCCGGGCGCGGAAGGCCCAAGCGCCAGGCTCTCAATCTCGGGATCCGATGGACCATTACCTTTCTCAAGGAGACAACTGGCCTGAAAGTTGACGCTACGCTGCTGCTCCCAGAGACGGGATTTTTGCTTGTCGGTGAGTTTTTTCACTTAACGCCTCCCTGAATAGTCCGTTTGCCACAAGTATAAGCAGCAAAACGCGCTTTCGCAGGGAGGGGTCACAACACGGGCGAGCATCGCCCGCGTCGAAGAACGTTACGGCAGAACTTTTGCGGAGAGGATCACGACAGGTTTGGACGGCACATTCTGATACGGACCGACGTCATGGGTAGGCACCTGAGAAATCTTATCGGCCACGTCCATCCCTTTCACGATTTTACCGAACACCGCATAGCCGAAGTCGCGCTGGCCGTGGTCGAGGAAGGCGTTATCCGCCACGTTGAGGAAGAACTGGCTGGTCGCGCTATCTTTGTCTGCGGTACGCGCCATAGAGATCGTGCCGCGTTTGTTCAGCAGGCCGTTGTCCGCTTCGTTTTTGATTGGCGGGTTCGGCTGTTTCTGCTGCATCTGCTCGTTGAAGCCGCCACCCTGAATCATGAAGCCCGGGATCACGCGGTGGAAGGTGGTGTTGTTATAGAAACCACTGTTCACATAGTCGAGGAAGTTTTTCACAGAAACCGGAGCTTTCTGGCTATTCAGTTCCAGCTCAATATTCCCGGCGGAGGTGGTCAGCAGAACGTGAGGGTCCCCTTTTGCTGCCAGCGCAGCAGGGGAAACGGCAGAAAGAGCAAACACAGCTGCGACAGCCGCCAGTGTTGATTTGAGCATGAGAATTCCTTAACAAAGCGCAGTATAAAAAGCGAATGGCTTGATTCTAAAGAGCAGTATGAACGTAGACCAGCCTTTTACCTAATTTTACGAAATTGAAACAATTATTACTGCGCAAACGATTGGTTAGACCGCCATTTAATGTGATTTAGATCACATTAAAACCTGCAATGACATAATCATTACCCTTAAAAGATAGGAATGGATCACTTTAGCGACTAAAATCTGCCCGCTCTCAGCGCCCCTTCGGCGCTTTTCTTTTTTTGAACAGGCCAGACATGACTAACAGCAATCGCATCAAGCTCACATGGATCAGCTTCTTCTCCTACGCCCTGACCGGCGCGTTGGTGATCGTCACCGGGATGGTGATGGGGAATATCGCAGACTACTTCCAGCTGCCCGTTTCCAGCATGAGCAACACCTTCACCTTCCTCAACGCAGGGATCCTGATCTCTATCTTCCTGAATGCCTGGCTGATGGAAATCGTGCCGCTGAAAACCCAGCTTCGCTTCGGCTTCGTGCTGATGGTTGCCGCCGTGGCGGGTCTGATGCTCAGCCACAGCATCGCCCTGTTCTCAGCCGCCATGTTCGTGCTCGGCCTGGTCAGCGGGATCACCATGTCGATCGGGACGTTCCTGATTACCCATATGTATGAAGGCCGCCAGCGCGGCGCGCGCCTGCTGTTTACCGACTCCTTCTTCAGCATGGCCGGAATGATCTTCCCGATGGTCGCTGCCGTTCTGCTGGCGCGCAGCATTGAGTGGTACTGGGTCTACGCCTGCATCGGTCTGGTCTACGTTGCTATTTTTATTCTGACCTTCGGCTGCGACTTCCCGGTTCTGGGTAAAAAAGCGCAAACCACGGCAGAGCCTGTGGCGAAAGAGAAATGGGGTATCGGCGTGCTGTTCCTCTCCATCGCCGCCCTGTGCTACATCCTGGGCCAGCTGGGCTTTATCTCCTGGGTACCGGAATACGCCAAAGGCCTGGGCATGAGCCTGAACGATGCGGGTAAACTGGTGAGCGATTTCTGGATGTCTTACATGTTCGGCATGTGGGCGTTTAGCTTCATCCTGCGCTTCTTCGACCTGCAGCGCATTCTGACCGTGCTCGCAGGCCTGGCGACCGTGCTGATGTACCTGTTCATCAACGGTTCACCGGAGCATATGCCGTGGTTCATTCTGACCCTGGGCTTCTTCTCCAGCGCGATTTACACCTCGATCATCACCCTGGGCTCCCTGCAGACCAAAGTGGCCTCGCCGAAGCTGGTTAACTTCGTGCTGACCTGCGGCACCATCGGCACCATGCTCACCTTCGTGGTGACGGGCCCGATCGTTGCCCACAGCGGCCCGCTGGCGGCGCTGCACACCGCTAACGGTCTGTATGCCGTGGTGTTCATCATGTGCTTCGTTCTGGGCTTTGTGACCCGCCACCGCCAGCACAACGCGACAGCGGCGTCTCACTAATCCCTACGCCCCTTTGCGCTCGGCAGAGGGGCTGTTTCTGGCAAAGCTCACCTCTTCTCCCCCGATATCCATCTGGATCCACGTCTGCGCCAGCTGCGTAGTAGCAATCACCCTCCCCTGACGGATTGACCAGCGCACCGGCACTTGGCAGCGCACCGCTTCAAACCCGCTCTCCGCAGGCAGAATAATCAGGTTTGCCGGATTTCCCGTTTCAATACCGTAATCGCTCAGGCCAAAGGTGCGGGCGCTGTTATGGGTAATCAGGTTCAGGCCGCTGTCGATTTGCGGATAGCCCATCATCTGGCAGACATGTAGCCCCATATGCAGCACCTGCAGCATGTTGCCGGTGCCGAGCGGGTACCACGGGTCGAAGACGTCGTCATGACCAAAGCAGACGTTAATACCTGCCTCCTGCAGCTCTTTCACCCGGGTGATACCGCGACGCTTCGGATAGTCATCAAAGCGCCCCTGCAGGTGGATGTTGACCAGCGGGTTAGCGACGAAGTTAATCCCCGACATCTTCAGCAGACGGAAAAGCCGCGAGGTGTAAGCGCCGTTGTAGGCGTGCATGGCGGTGGTGTGGCTGGCCGTCACGCGCGGGCCGATGCCGGCCTCATACGCCAGCGCGGCCACCGTCTCGACAAACCGCGACTGTTCGTCGTCAATTTCATCGCAGTGGATATCCAGCGGGCGGTCATACTTCTTCGCCAGCTCAAAAGCGATATGCAGCGACTGCACGCCATATTCCCGGGTAAATTCGAAGTGCGGGATCGCCCCCACCACGTCGGCCCCCAGTTTTAACGCCTCTTCAAGCAGCGCCGCGCCGTTCGGGTAAGAGAGAATACCTTCCTGAGGAAACGCGACGATTTGCAGCGTTACCCACGGGGCCACCACCTGCTTCACCTCCAGCATCGCCTTCAGGGCGGTAAGCGTTGGGTCAGAGACATCCACATGGGTGCGGACAAACTGAATGCCGTTAGCGATTTGCCACTTCAGCGTTTTCCAGGCGCGTGCTTTCACATCCTCGTGGCTGAGCAGCGCCTTGCGCTCCGCCCAGCGTTCAATGCCTTCGAACAGCGTGCCGGACTGGTTCCAGTTCGGCTCCCCCGCCGTCTGGGTGGTATCAAGATGAATATGCGGCTCGATGAACGGCGGGAGAGCAAGCCCACCGCGCGCGTTCAGTACCTCATAACTTTCGGCGTGGGTATCGTCCATGGGGGTGATATCACCAAAACGCCCGTTCTCGATGGCAAGTTGCCACAGCCCTTCCCGACCCGGTAAACGCACATTCTGAACAAGCCATAACGGTGATGTAGACATAACTTTCCCCTCATAAACGCAGCTGATATTCAGGCGTATCGATTTTTGCAAAACCGCCCCTGATTTGTACACAAATTCAACGAACACGAAAAGCCTGCGATTTCCGCCACTTATAAAAATCCTGACAAATCAGTCATATACCACCTAAGGAGTAGGCGAAGGCGTATTTGATTTGCATCAATAAGCGCCCCTGCTGAATCGTTAAGGTAGGCAATAATAGAAAAGAAATCGAGGCAATAATGAGCAAAGTCAGACTCGCTATCATCGGTAACGGCATGGTCGGCCACCGCTTTATTGAGGATCTTCTCGATAAAGCCGATGCTGAGCAGTTCGATATTACCGTGTTCTGTGAAGAACCCCGCAAGGCGTACGACCGTGTGCACCTGTCTTCCTACTTCTCCCATCATACCGCCGAAGAGCTCTCTCTGGTGCGTGAAGGTTTCTACGAGAAGCATGGCGTAAAAGTGCTGGTGGGCGAACGCGCTATCACCATCAACCGTCAGGAAAAAGTGATCCACTCCAGCGCCGGCCGTACGGTTTTTTACGATAAGCTGATCATGGCGACGGGCTCGTATCCGTGGATCCCACCCATTAAAGGCTCGGAGACTCAGGATTGCTTCGTTTATCGCACGATTGAGGACCTCAACGCCATCGAATCCTGCGCGCGTCGAAGCAAACGCGGCGCGGTGGTCGGCGGCGGTCTGCTGGGTCTGGAAGCGGCTGGCGCGCTCAAAAACCTCGGGGTTGAAACCCACGTTATCGAATTTGCGCCGATGCTGATGGCCGAACAGCTGGACCACATGGGTGGTGACCAGCTGCGTCGTAAGATCGAAAGCATGGGCGTGAAGGTTCACACCAGCAAAAACACCAAAGAGATCGTTCAGGAAGGGACTGAAGCACGCAAAACCATGCGCTTTGCCGACGGCAGCGAGCTGGAAGTGGACTTCATCGTCTTCTCCACCGGCATCCGCCCGCGCGACAAGCTGGCAACGCAGTGCGGCCTGGCCGTCGCGCAGCGCGGTGGGATCATGATTAACGACACCTGCCAGACCTCCGACCCGGATATTTACGCCATCGGCGAATGCGCCAGCTGGAACAACCGCGTATTCGGCCTGGTCGCGCCCGGGTACAAAATGGCGCAGGTCGCCGTGGATCATATCCTGGGCAGCGAAAACGCCTTCACCGGCGCAGACATGAGCGCCAAGCTGAAGCTGCTGGGCGTGGACGTAGGCGGTATTGGCGATGCGCATGGCCGCACGCCCGGCGCGCGCAGCTATGTCTATCTCGACGAAAGCAAAGAAGTCTACAAACGTCTCATCGTCAGCCAGGACAACAAAACCCTGCTCGGCGCGGTGCTGGTGGGCGACACCAGCGACTTCGGTAACCTGCTCCAGCTGGTGCTCAACGCCATCGAGCTGCCGGAAAACCCGGACGCGCTGATCCTCCCGGCGCATGCCTCCAGCGGCAAGCCGTCCATCGGCGTGGATAAACTGCCGGACAGCGCGCAGATTTGCTCCTGCTTCGACGTCACCAAAGGCATGCTGATCTCCGCGATCAACAAAGGGTGCCACACCGTTGCGGCGCTGAAAGCGGAAACCAAAGCCGGTACCGGCTGCGGCGGCTGTATTCCGCTGGTCACTCAGGTGCTGAACGCCGAGCTGGCGAAACAGGGCATCGAAGTGAACAACAACCTGTGCGAGCACTTCGCTTACTCTCGACAGGAGCTGTACCATCTGATCCGCGTGGAAGGCATCAAGTCCTTCGACGAACTGCTGGCGAAGCACGGCCAGGGCTACGGCTGTGAAGTGTGTAAACCGACCGTCGGCTCCCTGCTGGCCTCCTGCTGGAACGAGTACGTGCTCAAGCCCGAGCATACGCCGCTGCAGGACACCAACGACAACTTCCTGGCCAACATCCAGAAAGACGGCACCTACTCCGTGATTCCACGCTCTGCCGGTGGTGAAATTACGCCGGAAGGGCTGGTCGCGGTGGGCCGTATCGCACGTGAATTTAACCTCTACACCAAAATTACCGGCTCCCAGCGTATCGGCCTGTTTGGCGCGCAGAAGGACGACCTGCCGGAAATCTGGCGTCAGCTGATTGAAGCGGGCTTCGAAACCGGCCATGCGTATGCCAAAGCGCTGCGCATGGCAAAAACCTGCGTGGGCAGCACCTGGTGCCGCTACGGCGTCGGCGACAGCGTGGGCTTCGGCGTTGAGCTGGAAAACCGCTACAAAGGTATCCGTACCCCGCACAAAATGAAGTTCGGCGTCTCCGGCTGTACCCGCGAATGTGCGGAAGCGCAGGGTAAAGACGTGGGTATTATTGCCACCGAAAAAGGCTGGAACCTGTATGTATGCGGCAACGGCGGGATGAAACCGCGCCATGCGGACCTGCTGGCGGCGGATCTCGATCGCGACACGCTGATTCAGTATCTCGACCGCTTCATGATGTTCTACATCCGTACCGCCGATAAGCTGACCCGTACCGCCTCCTGGCTCGATAACCTCGAGGGCGGCATCGACTACCTGAAATCGGTCATTATCGACGACAAGCTGGGCCTGAACGAACATCTGGAAGCGGAGATGGCGCGCCTGCGCGAGGCGGTGATCTGCGAGTGGACGGAAACCGTCAACACCCCGGCGGCGCAGACGCGCTTCAAACACTTTATCAACAGCACCCAGCGCGACCCGAACGTACAGGTTGTGCCGGAGCGCGAACAGCATCGTCCGGCCACGCCGTATGAACGTATTCCGGTCACGCTGGTGGAGGAAAACGCATGAGCCAGTGGGTAAACATCTGCAATATTAACGACATTCTCCCCGCCACCGGCGTCTGTGCGCTGCTGGGCAACGAGCAGGTGGCGATTTTCCGCCCTCGCCACGATGAACAGGTCTTTGCTATCAGCAACATCGACCCGTTCTTCGAGGCCAGCGTGCTCTCCCGCGGACTGATTGCCGAGCATCAGGGTGAACTGTGGGTCGCCAGCCCGTTGAAAAAGCAGCGTTTCCGCTTAACCGACGGACTCTGCATGGAAGATGAAAGCTTCTCGGTCAAACACTACGACGTCCGCGTGAAGGACGGCGAGGTGCAGCTGAAAGCGTAACCCCTCGCCTTTTCAATAGGAAAGGCTTATGACCCCTTATGGGTAACGGCAGGAAAAACCGTATGTTCTGTACGATTCCTGCTGTTATCCTGACGTCAATTCTTCCCCCGCCATGAATGCTGTGAGGTAACGTCGTGGATCACCTGCCGATTTTTTGTCAATTACGCAACCGCGACTGCCTGCTCGTGGGCGGCGGCGACGTGGCCGAGCGCAAAGCGCGCCTGCTGCTAGAGGCTGGCGCCCGCCTGACCGTGAATGCCCTGTCCTTCGCCCCCCAGTTTGAGGTTTGGGCCCAGGAAGGGATGCTCACGCTGGAACAGGGCGCGTTTAATGAATCCCTGCTGGACACCTGCTGGCTGACCATTGCCGCGACGGATGACGATGAAGTGAACCAGCGCGTGAGCGACGCCTGCGAAGCGCGCCGTATCTTCTGCAACGTGGTGGATGCGCCGAAAGAGGCCAGCTTTATCATGCCGTCGATTATCGACCGCTCGCCGCTGATGATTGCGGTATCGTCCGGGGGACGTTCGCCGGTTCTCGCGCGTCTGCTGCGGGAAAAACTGGAAGCCCTGTTGCCCCAGCATCTTGGCCAGATTGCGCATTATGCCGGGCAGCTGCGTTCACGCGTGAAGCAAACCTTCGCGACCGTGGGCGAGCGCCGTCGCTTCTGGGAAAAATTCTTTGTGAACGACAGGCTGGCGCAGTCGCTGGCGAATCAGGACACCAAAGCCGTTGAAGAGACGACCGAACAGCTGCTGAGCGAACCGCTGGACCATCGCGGCGAAGTGGTGCTGGTAGGCGCAGGCCCCGGAGATGCGGGTTTGCTGACGCTGAAAGGGCTACAGCAGATCCAGCAGGCGGATATCGTGGTGTACGACCGTCTGGTCTCCGATGACATCATGAATCTGGTGCGCCGCGACGCCGACCGCGTTTTCGTGGGCAAGCGCGCGGGCTACCACTGCGTGCCGCAGGAGGAGATTAACCAGATCCTGCTGCGCGAAGCGCAAAAGGGAAAACGCGTGGTCCGCCTGAAGGGGGGCGATCCGTTTATCTTTGGACGCGGCGGTGAAGAGCTGGAAACCCTGTGCGACGCGGGTATTCCGTTCTCCGTGGTGCCCGGCATTACGGCGGCGTCCGGCTGTTCAGCATACTCTGGCATTCCGCTGACCCACCGGGATTACGCCCAGAGCGTACGTCTGGTGACGGGGCACCTGAAGACCGGCAGCGAGCTGGACTGGCATAACCTGGCCGCCGAAAAGCAGACGCTGGTGTTCTACATGGGGCTCAATCAGGCCGCCACGATTCAGGCGAAGCTGCTGGAGCACGGTATGAATGCGGATATGCCCGTCGCGCTGGTCGAAAACGGCACCGCCATTACGCAGCGCGTGGTGAATGGCGTGCTGACGCAGTTAGGCGAGCTGGCGCAGCAGGTCGAAAGCCCGGCGCTGATTGTGGTGGGCCGCGTGGTTGAACTGCGCAACAGGCTGAACTGGTTCTCGAATCACTAACGCATATTCTCCCTTCCTGGAGTAGTCCTTAAGCGGACTACTCCCCTCTTACCGCTACCGATAACATACCGCCCCGAAGTGGAACTTTTCCCTTTATTCCCTTGAGTTACATCCAATTTTCGTTTTAAAGACAAGGAATGCGTATGTTCAAACTGGCAAAGGCCGCCGTTCTGGTTGGCCTGTTATCGACTCTGACGGCCTGCACCGGTCACGTTCAAAACACCAAAAATAACTGCAGCTACGATTACCTGCTGCACCCGGCGATCTCCATTTCGAAGATCATCGGTGGTTGCGGCCCGGCGGCACAGCAGTAAGCGTTTTACAGGCGTAAAAAAACCGGGATATCCCGGTTTTTTAGTTTTGGAGAGTGTGTTTTTTGTCGGGTGGCGCTGACGCTTACCCGACCTACACGGTCCCGTAGGCCGGGTAAGGCGAAGCCGCCACCCGGCACAGCGGCTTAAGGTTTCGCCACAAACCCAATCGCTTCATACACCGCTTTCAGGGTTTCGGACGCGCGCGCGCTGGCTTTTTCCGCCCCCTCTTTCATCACTTTCTGCAGGAAAGCTTCGTCGTTACGGTAGCGGTGATAACGCTCCTGCAGCTCGGTCAGCATGCCGGAAACGGCATCTGCCACTTCGCCTTTCAGGTGGCCGTACATCTTGCCTTCGAAGTGTTTTTCCAGCTCAGGGATGCTCTGGCCGGTGACGCCCGAGAGGATATCCAGCAGGTTGGAGACGCCCGCTTTGTTCTGCACGTCGTAGCGCACGACTGGCGGCTCGTCGGAATCGGTCACCGCGCGCTTGAGTTTTTTCACCACCGATTTCGGATCTTCCAGCAGGCCGATAACGTTGTTGCGGTTATCGTCAGACTTGGACATCTTCTTGGTCGGCTCCAGCAGCGACATTACGCGTGCGCCGGACTTCGGAATAAATGGCTCTGGTACTTTAAACACATCGCCGTAGAGCGCGTTGAAGCGCTGGGCGATATCGCGGCTCAGCTCCAGGTGCTGCTTCTGGTCTTCGCCGACAGGAACCTGGTTTGTCTGGTACAGCAGAATGTCTGCCGCCATCAGTACCGGATAGTCAAACAGGCCGGCGTTGATGTTTTCAGAGTAGCGCGCGGATTTATCCTTGAACTGCGTCATGCGGCTCAGCTCGCCAAAATAGGTGTAGCAGTTCAGCGCCCAGCCCAGCTGCGCGTGCTCCGGCACGTGAGACTGAACGAAGATGGTGCTCTTCTCTGGATCGATGCCACAGGCAAGATACAGCGCCAGGGTGTCCAGCGTGGCTTTGCGCAGCTTCTCAGGATCCTGACGGGCGGTAATCGCATGGAGATCGACGATGCAGTAAATGCAATGGTAGTCATCCTGCATGCTGACCCACTGACGTAACGCGCCCATGTAGTTACCAATGGTCAATTCACCTGAAGGCTGTGCGCCACTAAAAACGATGGGCTTAGTCATTGTTCAATTCCTGATGTTCACTGTGCGAAAGCCCGAGTGCGGGCAACAAATCTTTGAAGTGGTCGAAAACGACGTCCGGCTCACTCAGCGTAATGGCCTCACCGTAGTTGTAGCCATAGGTTAACCCCACGGAAGGACACCCGGCCGCGCGGGCAGCCAGAATATCATTGCGGGAATCGCCGACAAAGAGCAGCTCCGCAGGCGTTAAGGATAATTTTCCTGCCACCAGCAGCAGCGGTTCCGGATGGGGCTTTTTGTTCTGCACGTCGTCGCCGCCCACAATCACGGAGAAATACTTCGCGATATTGAGCGCTTCCAGCAGCGGTGCGACAAACGGCGTGGGTTTGTTGGTCACCAGACCCAGCGGGATGCCCTTCGCGTGCAGCGCGCTCAGCGTTTCCTGAACGTCAGGGAACAGGAAGCTGCCCTCCTCGACGGTCTCTTCATAGAAACGATCGAACAGTTTGCGCAGAATACGCAGCTGCTCTTCCTGCGGGATGTCCGCGTGATCGACGCTCGGTTTTCCCTGGGCGGAACGCTGCGACGCACGCTCCTGACGCGCCCACGTCAACGCGCGCGCCATCAGAACATCGGCGCCGTTGCCAATCCACGTGACGACACGCTCTTCACCCGCAACGGGGAGTTCAAGTGCATACAGCGCCTGGTCGACGGCGCTCGTTAAGCCCGGCGCGCTGTCAACCAGCGTGCCGTCGAGGTCGAATGCCACACCCCGAATAGCCTGTAATTTATCCATGACTTACCTTCGCCAGCTCGCGGCGCATTTCATCAATGACTTTTTTGTAATCCGGTTGGTCGAAAATGGCAGAACCAGCAACGAACATATCCGCGCCTGCCGCCGCAATTTCACCAATGTTATTCACTTTCACGCCGCCGTCTACTTCCAGACGAATGTCGTAGCCTGACTCGTCGATACGACGGCGGACTTCACGCAGCTTATCCAGCGTGTGAGGAATGAATGACTGGCCGCCAAAACCGGGGTTAACGGACATCAGCAGGATCACGTCCAGCTTGTCCATGACATAGTCGAGATAGCTCAGCGGCGTGGCCGGGTTAAACACCAGACCCGCTTTACAGCCGTTCTCTTTGATCAGCTGCAGCGTGCGATCCACATGTTCAGAGGCTTCCGGATGGAAGGTGATGATGCTGGCACCCGCCGCGGCGAAGTCAGGCACGATGCGATCAACCGGTTTCACCATCAGGTGAACGTCGATCGGGGCGGTAATGCCATAGTTACGCAGCGCCTTGAGCACCATCGGACCGATGGTCAGGTTAGGAACGTAGTGGTTATCCATCACGTCGAAATGGACGACATCCGCGCCAGCCGCCAGTGCGTTGGCGGTATCTTCACCCAGGCGGGCAAAATCGGCCGACAGAATTGAGGGAGCAATCAAAAACTGTTTCATCCGCTTCTCCTTGAAATGTGTTTACCGGCGGGCAAAACGGCTCAGGGGCGATAAAGAGCCAGGAGTTCGTCCACCTTTTTACGTGTGCCGCCGTTGCTGCTAATGCTACGCCGCACCTTAACCTGAAAATGCTTCGCGGCTTTGTACCATTCGCGCGTATCAGGCGTGTCGTGATTCGAAATTAACACCGGAATTCTTTTGCTGACCAGCTTTTCCGCCATCTCCGCCAGACGCGCCTGCTCGGCAGGGCTGAAGCTGTTGGTGTGGTAGGCGGTGAAGTTCGCCGTCGCAGACAGCGGCGCGTATGGGGGGTCACAGTAAACCACCGAATTGACGCCTGCCAGTTCCATACACTCTTCATAGGAGAGGCAATGAAACTCCGCGTTCTGCGCTTTTTCAGCAAAGTGATAAAGCTCGTCCTGTGGGAAATACGGGCGCTTGTAGCGACCAAACGGCACGTTAAATTCCCCGCGCAGGTTATACCGGCACAGGCCGTTGTAACCATGACGATTGAGATAGAGGAACAGCAGGGCTCTGCGGAACGGATCCTGGCTCTGGTTAAACTCCGCGCGGAACTGGTAGTAAACGTCCGGGTTATTGTTCTCGGGCGTAAACAGCTTGCGCGCCTCTGCAACATACTCATCGGTACGGAGCTTAACGATGTTATAGAGGCTGATAAGGTCGCTGTTGATATCCGCCAGGATATAACGAGAAAAATCGGTGTTGAGGAACACCGATCCCGCACCCACGAAAGGTTCGATAAGACACTCGCCTTCAGGCAGGTGCTTTTTAATATCATCGAGCAGGGGGTATTTCCCCCCTGCCCATTTCAGAAAAGCGCGATTTTTTTTCATGCTGACTAACTGATTACACCTTCTCCGGCTGTGGAGAAAGCTCCGACAGCATCCTGCGCTTTAAACATTACTTCAGATCGGCCTGAACCTGATGAATCGGCTTCGCCCATGGGTTCTTCGCCTGAACGTCAGCTGGCAGCGCCGCTACGGCACGTTTTGCTTCATCTTTTGACGAATAAACACCACTCACCAGCACATACCACGGCTGACCGTTACGGGTCGTCTGATAAACAACATAGTTTTTCAGATTTGATTTCTTCGCCCAGCTGTTGAGGTTGTCGTAGTTAGACGAACTGCTCAGCTGCAGCGTGTAGTTGCTGGAAGGCGCAGACTTCAGCGAACCGACGTTACCTGCCGTTTTACCTGCCGCGCTGCTGGAGGCGGTTGCCGTCGCGGCTGGTGCCGCTGTGGCAGCCGGTGCCGTGGTGGTCGCCGTGGCTTTCGGCGCAGTCTGCGTGACGGGCGCTTTAGCAGGCTCGCTCACCGCAGCCGTTTCCGTGCGTTTCGGCTGGGCCGGTACGGCTTTCACTTCAGGCGCTTTTACCACTGCCTGAGGTTTGGTTTCACGCTTAGGCTCAATCACTGCCTGCTTACGTTCAGGACGTGTTGTAGTCTGCGTCTGGTGCGGTTTGGTTTCCGTCGCGGCCGTTTGCGGCTGAGCGTTACCGCCGCGAATCGGGGCAACGGTTGCAGGTTCAGTTGGCAGCGTAGAGTTAACCACGACGTTATCAACCTGCTGCTGGTTCTGCGGCTGCGTCAGCGCATTGTTCAGGTCTCCCTGAACTTCCACACGCTGCTGACCTTCTGGCGCAGCAGGTGCCTGACCCTGAGCTGGGGTTGAAGAAACGGGCGGCAGAGAAACATCCTGCGGCGCTGTGGTGTTACCGGCGGTCTGCTCTGCGGAAGTAGCACCCGGCGCTGGCTGTGCGCCATTCGCCTGATTGGACGCATCGTTACCGGAAAGGTTGATGCTCTTCTCAGCGGAAGCCGTTTGCTCGGTTGAGTTCGTTGACGGTGCTTTAAGCGCGGAGCCAATGCCGACAATCAGCAGCACAAGCACCAGAACGCCAAGGCCCATCATAATGTACTGGCGGGACGCCGGTTTTGGCGCAGCGGCTTTTTTACGTTTACGCGGGCGACGCTCTACAGGCTGTTCGTCCATTGAATCTTCTTCGGACTCATAATCCTCTTCTGCTCGCTCTTCGTGCGCGTTGCGGCTGCGCGAAGGGCGACGATCGTCTGCATCCAGATCAACATCGTCAAAGTTGATCTGCGGCTCGTTATCACGTTCTGAAGATTGACGAGAACGACCAGTACGACGATCGCTGGGATCGGGTTTCAGCTCGTCTTCTGGTTTGAATTCATCCATTTAACACCCCACTCAAAGGCTTATGCCAACGACTTTGCATTTCACCTGAAGCTAAACGACCACCTGCGACAGTGGCCTGACCTTTCTAGTTGTTACGCCTGCTGACAGTCAGCGATAGCGCCAAGAACGACATCGTGCGGCACTCCGCCGCGCACTTCACTCTTCCCTATTGCAAGCGGGAGTACAAGACGCATCTCACCTGCCAATACTTTTTTATCGCGCATCATGTGGGGTAAATACGCTTGCGCCGACATCTCCTGCGGCCCGTTCACCGGCAAACCTGTACGCTCAAGCAGCGCAATGATACGTGCCGTCTCTTCCGGTTTGAACTGCCCAAGGCGTTCAGAGGTGCGGGCAGCCATCACCATGCCGGCCGCGACGGCTTCACCGTGCAGCCAGTTGCCGTAACCCATTTCGGCTTCAATCGCGTGACCAAACGTATGCCCAAGATTCAGTAAAGCACGTAAGCCCGTTTCACGCTCGTCTGCGGCTACAACTTCTGCTTTCAGCTCACAGCAACGACGAATGCAGTATGCCAGTTTTGCCTCATCGAGGCCCAGCAGCGCATCCATATTCTCTTCAAGCCAGTTAAAGAACTCGCCGTCCAGAATAATGCCGTATTTGATCACTTCCGCCAGACCCGAAGCCAGTTCGCGCTTCGGCAGGGTTTTCAGACAGTCGAGATCCACCACCACCGATGCGGGCTGATAGAACGCGCCAATCATGTTTTTGCCGAGCGGATGGTTCACTGCCGTTTTGCCACCCACAGAGGAGTCGACCTGGGACAGCAGCGTGGTAGGGATTTGAATAAAGCGGACACCACGCTGATAGCTTGCGGCCGCAAAGCCGGTCAGATCGCCCACAACACCGCCGCCCAGGGCAAGCAGTGTTGTATCGCGACCATGCGGTTTTTGCAGCAATGCGGTAAAGACGGTATCCAGTACCGTCAGGCTTTTATACTGCTCGCCATCGGGGAGAATCACACTGTCGACTTTTACGCCCGCCTGCTCAAGCAGGTGGCGTACGCGGTCGAGATAAAGCGGAGCCAGCGTCTCGTTGGTGACCAGCATCGCCTGATCACCCGCTTTCAGTGGTAAAAAGGAAGCTGGGTCGTTAAACAAACCAGCCGCGATGGTGATAGGGTAACTACGTTCCCCGAGAGTAACTGTAATCCTCTCCATGACGCGACATCCACCTTTAATGCTATTACCCGCAGGCGAGTGTATATAAAGCCAGAATCAGTTGCTTTCCAGCATATGAATAATCTGGTTTGCAACCACTTTAGCGCTCTGGTCGTCGGTACGAATGGTCACATCGGCAATCTCTTCATACAGCGGATTGCGTTCATCGGCCAACGCTTCCAGAACTTCGCGTGGTGGCGTTTCAACCTGCAGCAGCGGGCGCTTTTTATCGCGCTGCGTACGTGCCAGCTGTTTCTCAATGGTCGTCTCAAGATAGACCACTACGCCACGGGCGGAGAGACGGTTGCGGGTTTCGCGAGATTTCACAGAGCCGCCGCCTGTTGCCAGAACGATGCCCTGTTTTTCCGTGAGTTCGTTGATCACTTTTTCTTCTCGGTCACGGAAACCTTCTTCGCCTTCTACGTCGAAAACCCAGCCCACATCAGCTCCGGTTCGTTTCTCAATCTCTTGATCAGAATCGTAAAATTCCATATTGAGTTGTTGAGCTAACTGACGCCCAATAGTGCTTTTGCCGGCACCCATAGGCCCAACCAGAAAGATATTGCGTTTCTCTGCCATTTTATCGGTACTACTAAGACTATTCGTTAATGGTAATCCCCGCTTCGCAGACACCCGGCGTAGCAGGACATGAACTGAAACCTCATATGCAATAGAGCGAGAGTCAGACTAAAAATTATCTCAATACTCCGGCTTGTTTGGCAACTGATTAAATCACCGCGCCGGGCGCATAAGGTAATAAGACGTAAGTCCAACTCAAATCGGTACTCCTTGTATGCTAATTCATGCCCCACGTCAAACATCTGCAACAAACTGAATGCAAAATCATTGCGGGGATCGTTATCCGTCAGCGAATACCGACCAGACGTGGTGTAATAAACACCACTAATTCACGCCGTTCGTTGTCTTTCCCGTCATGACGAAAAAGCGATCCAACCCAGGGGATGCTTCCCAGACCGGGTACGCTGTCACTGCCGGTTTTGTTCTTCTGGGAAAAAATTCCGCCCAACGCCAGCGTTTCTCCACTTTTTACCTCCACCTGGGTTTCTATCTCCTGCTTATCGATAGCCAGCGTTTCGCCATCGGCCTGCTGCAGAACCTGTCCCGGCATATTTTCGCTGATGTGTAATTTCAGGCGCACGCGTCCTCCCGGCAATACTACCGGTGTGACCTCCATTCCGAGTACCGCCTCTTTAAACTCAACGGAGGTGGCGCCGCTTTCCCCGCTTGAGACCTGATACGGAATTTCGCTGCCCTGCTTAATGCTGGCAGGTTGCATATGCGAGGCCAACAGCCGCGGGCTGGCAATAATATCGACCTGCTGTTTTTGCTCCAGCGCTGAAAGTTCCAGATCAAGCAACCTGCCGTTAATCCGACCGATATTAAACCCCACGTGGCTGGTGGCGCTGGCGACGGAAAGATCGCTGCCCAGCGTCGTCAGTTGTCCCACCTTGCCCGCGTCGGTAGCGTCGGCGAGATTCCACTTCACCCCCAGCTCGCGCAGGCTTTTTTCGTTGATGGTCACAATATGCGCCGCCAGTTCGACCTGCTCGACGGGAATATCCATCTCGGCGGCCCAGCGCTGCAGCGTATCCACCGCAGCCTGGTTATCCCGAATCAGCAGGCGGTTAGTACGCGTGTCGACGGATAAGCTCCCCTTTGGGCTCAGGAGTTTTTCCGCGGCTTTTTGCAGCTCCCCGGCATCCGCATAAGAAAAGGGAATGCCCTGAGTGACCAGCGGGGCATCAAGCTGTCGACGCGCCTGTTCCTGTTCTGAACGCTCCCGCTGTTCACGCTGCCAGGCCGCGGTATGCACATAAAAAATACCGCCCTCCTCGCGCAAGACGAGTCCGGCGCTGGAGACGACCGTTCGTAACGCCTGCCTCCAGGGAACGCGCGTCAGGTTAAGCGAAAGCGTACCGCTGACATCAGGCGATACCACCAGATTACGGTTCTCCTGTGCGACCAGGGCCTGTAACACCTGGACCACAGGCACGTCATCCACCACCAGCGTGACCGGTTTTGGCGCGGCGGCCCACAGCGGTTGGCTGAACGCCAGCAGCCACAGCATTATCCGTAAATTCATTTTTGTCCGTTCCTTCTCGTTGCCACGTCCATTTTCCCGGGTCACAGGTGTCACCCACATCAACCGCCAGCTCCGCTGCATTGACGGCGGTTATCCTCCAGCCAGCCGGGAAGCGCTCATGCATTTTCAGCCGGTACCAGCGCTTTTGCCCATCCTGTAAAATGCCGATAGTCTCCTGCCCTTCCACCATGCCGCGAAAGCGCCACTGCGCCAGCTCGCCAATGGCGCAAGGATCGTCCGGAGGACGAAACGGATCGCGCATACCGGTCAATAGCAGCACTGAGCAAACCAGCAAACATCGCGCGCTATTTCGCATGTTCCAGCTCCAGCTGCAGGCGCAACGCCGTACCTTGTGGCGCAATCGCGAAAGCGGCGATCTGCACATCCTGCTGTGCCAGACGGGAAAAAAGTTCCGGAATGGCCTGCCACTCCGTATCCAGCGTCAGTTCCCCTCCATTCTGCAGCGGCTTCCAGTGAACCAGCGTCGTCTCATCGTTCTGAAAATCGAGCGGGGAGAATGGTGCCAGCTCCCTTGTCTTTGCAGCGTCCGGAAGAAACAGCCCCTTTCTGACAACAGGCCATAACGATGCATTAGTGCTTACATTCTCAATCAGCTGGCGTTGTTGTTCAGCACACTGCCTGTCTACCGGTCTGAGCAACGCGCCCCACGCGACCAGCCCTGCCAGGAGACTCCCCAGGCACCAGCAGAGTACCCGATGCCAGGGACGGCTTTCGCACCAGCGTTCTAACAAGGTATTCACGCGTTACCCCTCACTTTTGAGATGAAGCGTAAACATCCAGTGCCCCCGGCTATCCTGACGAAGCTCGCCCGGCGTCCCGGGCGTAAAGCCCGCGAGTTGTCCCAGCCCATCGCGCAGGGCAGAGAGGGCCGGCAGGGTGATGGCGTAACCGGTCAAAATCAGCGCAGGCGGCTGATAGCGCAGCTCTGTCAGCCAGACCTGTGAAGGAATGGCGCGGGAAAGGGAGGCCAGCACCGGTTGCCATGCGCGTCGTTGCCTGGTTTGCGCGGGTAGCTGCGCCTGTGCGGCCAGTTTTTGCCGGGCGACCAGCGCGTGCTGCACGGACTGCATTCCCGTCAGATCCGTTTGCAGCGCGCGCAGTTTCACGAACTGGTTCATCCGCAGACAAACAATGACTACGAACATCAACAGTACTGTGCCGATACACATTGCGCCCCAGAAGCGCAGGCATCGCGCGCGCCGCTGCTGTCGCCAGGGCAGAAAATTCAGGATGCTCATCCGGGCACCTCGCTCATGGCCAACGCCAGCGCGACGGTATAATCAGCCCCGCATTCCGGCAGCGGAGCATGGCAGCGTTCCAGGATTTCCCACGGATCACGTCGGCAATCAAACAGCGCGATGTCATCCGGACCAAGCGCCAGCAGCGCCGCCAGCTCGGCCACATTTTCTGCTTCGGTAGTTAAGCGGCGTCCCCACTGGTGGCGCATCGCCCAGAGCCACTGACGATCGTCCCGCCAGGCAACGCACTGCGCCGGCGCCACTGCGGGAAGAAGATTCGTCAGCGCGCTGGCATCCGGGGTAATGGTCACCAGCCGCAAACGCAGCGTTTTCGCCAGCGCCAGAAGGGTATCGACCTCGTTGTTTTGTGCGGCCGTCACGTGGAAGGTATTGCTGAAGGTATCCTGCGCGTAATCGAAACAGAGGGTATCGGCAGACATCTCCAGTTCGCGGGCGAGCGCGCTACCCAGCCATGAGAGCTGCTCGCTGTCGCGCAGCGCAACGGTCGGGCGGGGAAGCGACCGCTGCAGGGTACGTGCTGCCGGGAAAGAGAGGAACACCCGATGGGCGTGCGGCAGCGTTTTTCGCCAGTCGCGCAACGCATCAACCAGCTGTTCTGGCTGACAAATTTTGCCGTCACGAATGATGCCTTCGCCCAGCGGGATTGCCCACCAGCGCCGCAGACGCCAGCCGGACTTATCCCGGTCCAGCGCCACGATCAGCACCCTATCCTGTTGAATATGAACGCCCGTTTGCCATGTTTTGAAGGCCATGCTTCACGATCTCCTTATCGCCCGTCGCCCTGACGGCTATATCAATGAATCAGGCTTGCCTTTATACTACCGCGCGATTGTTTAGAAACTGCCCAAGTAAAACCAAATGGGAAATCTCCGGTGAAGTTCGTAAAGTATTTATTCATCCTTGCAGTCTGTTGCATTCTGCTGGGAGCAGGCTCGATTTACGGTTTGTACAAATATATTGAGCCACAGCTACCTGATGTCGCCACGCTTCGCGATGTGCGTCTCCAGATCCCGATGCAGGTCTATAGCGCCGATGGCGAGCTCATGGCGCAGTATGGCGAGAAGCGTCGTATCCCGCTGACCTTAAACCAAATTCCACCCGTGATGGTGAAAGCCTTTATCGCCACGGAGGACAGCCGTTTTTACGAGCACCACGGTGTCGATCCGGTGGGGATTTTCCGTGCCGCGAGCATTGCGTTGTTCTCTGGTCACGCCTCTCAGGGGGCGAGTACCATTACGCAGCAGCTGGCGCGTAACTTCTTCCTCAGCCCTGAAAAGACGCTGACGCGTAAGATCAAAGAGGTGTTCCTTGCGATCCGTATTGAGCAGTTGCTGAGCAAAGACGAGATCCTTGAGCTGTACCTCAATAAAATCTACCTGGGCTACCGTGCCTATGGCGTGGGGGCGGCCGCGCAGGTGTACTTCGGTAAGCCTGTTGAGCAACTCACCTTAAGCGAAATGGCCACCATCGCCGGTCTGCCAAAAGCGCCGTCCACGTTTAACCCGCTCTACTCGCTCGACCGCGCCACCGCGCGTCGTAACGTCGTCCTGTCACGTATGCTGAGCGAAGGCTATATCAGCCAGAGCGAGTATGACCAGGCGCGCAACGACGTCATTGACGCTAACTACCACGCCCCGGAGATCGCCTTCTCAGCGCCTTACCTGACCGAAATGGTTCGCCAGGAGATGGTGAATCGCTATGGCGACAAGGCCTATGAAGATGGCTATCGCGTGTACACCACCGTCACCCGTAAAGTGCAGCAGGCGGCGCAGGACGCGGTACGCAACAACGTGATGGACTACGATATGCGTCACGGCTATCGCGGCCCCTCAAACGTGCTCTGGAAGGTGGGCGAAAGCGCGTGGGACAGCAAAAAAATCACCAGTACGCTGAGAGCGCTGCCTACCTACGGTCCGCTCCTTCCTGCGGTGGTGACGCAGGCCGATCCTCAGGAAGCCGTTGCAACGCTCGCGGACGGTACGTCCGTCTCCCTGCGCATGGACGGTATCCGTTGGGCGCGTCCGTACCGCTCGGATACCCTGCAGGGCGCCACGCCGCGTAAAGTGACCGATGCGGTGCAGACCGGGCAGCAAATCTGGGTGCGCAAGGTTGGCGAATCCTGGTGGCTGGCGCAGGTGCCGGACGTCAACTCGGCCCTGGTTTCTATCAATCCGCAGAACGGTGCTGTACTGGCCCTGGTCGGCGGGTTCGATTTCAACCAGAGCAAATTTAACCGCGCCACCCAGGCGCTGCGTCAGGTCGGTTCCAATATCAAACCGTTCCTCTACACGGCCGCGATGGATAAGGGCCTGACCCTCGCCAGCATCCTCAACGACGTGCCAATCTCCCGCTGGGATGCGGGGGCGGGTTCCGACTGGCAGCCGAAAAACTCCCCTGCGGAATATGCCGGCCCGATTCGTCTTCGTCAGGGTCTGGGACAGTCGAAAAACGTGGTGATGGTGCGTGCCATGCGCGCCATGGGCGTCGACTATGCCGCAGAGTATCTGCAGCGCTTCGGTTTCCCGGCGCAGAACATCGTTCGCACCGAGTCGCTGGCGTTAGGCTCAGCCTCCTTTACGCCGCTTCAGGTCGCGCGTGGATACTCGGTGATGGCCAACGGCGGCTTCCTGATTGACCCGTACTTCATCAGCAAGATCGAGAACGATCAGGGCGGCGTGCTGTTCGAGGCGAAGCCGAAAATTGCCTGCCCTGACTGCGATATTCCGGTCATTTATGGCAATACGCCGAAATCTGAAGTACTTGAAAACAAGGACATGGAAGACCCTGCCGTGTCGCAGGAGCAGCAGAGCGGCGTGGTGCCGCAGCCGCAGCTCGAGCAGGCGAACCAGGCGCTGGTGGCGCAGACCGGCGCGCAGGAATACGCCCCGCATGTGATCAACACGCCGCTGTCTTTCCTGATCAAAAGCGCGCTGAACACCAACATCTTCGGTGAGCCAGGCTGGCAGGGTACCGGCTGGCGCGCAGGACGCGATCTGCAGCGCCATGATATCGGCGGTAAAACGGGGACAACCAACAGCTCGAAAGACGCGTGGTTCTCCGGTTACGGTCCGGGCGTGGTGACCTCGGTCTGGATCGGCTTCGACGATCACCGCCGCGATTTAGGGCGTACCACGGCCTCCGGCGCGATTAAAGATCAGATTTCCGGCTACGAAGGCGGCGCGAAGAGCGCGCAGCCAGCCTGGGACGCCTACATGAAGGCCGTTCTTGAAGGCGTGCCGGAGCAGCCGCTGACGCCACCGCCTGGCGTGGTGACGGTCAATATCGACCGCAGCACGGGCCAGCTCGCCAACGGCGGTAATAGTCGCGAGGAGTATTTCATCGAGGGCACACAGCCAACCACGCAGGCGGTGCATGAGGTGGGTACAGAGATTATCGATAACGGCGAAACGCACGAGCTGTTCTAAATGTAAAAATGCCCGGTCAAAACCGGGCAACACAGCGTAGGCCGGGTCAGGCGAAGCCGCCACCCGGCTTTTTTTATGGCCTACAGCCGCCCCTGCCCCTTCAGCCACTCCCGTACCAGGAACAGCGCGCTCACGTTGCGAGCCTCATTAAAGTCAGGGTCTTCCAGGAGGTCCATCAGATGCGCCAGCGGCCAGCGAACCTGCGGCAGCGGCTCCGGCTCATCCCCTTCCAGCGATTCAGGATAGAGATCTTCAGCCACCACGATATTCATTTTGCTGGAAAAATAGGACGGCGCCATGCTCAGTTTTTTCAGGAATGAAAGCTCATTCGCCCCGAACCCCACCTCTTCTTTCAGCTCGCGGTTTGCCGCTTCAAAGACGGTTTCGCCCGGGTCGATCAGCCCTTTCGAGAACCCAAGCTCGTAAGATTCCGTTCCCACAGCGTATTCGCGGATCAAAATCAGATGATCGTCGACAATCGGCACAATCATCACCGCTTCGCGCGACGAGGGGCGCATACGTTCATAAACGCGACGCACACCGTTGCTGAACTCCAGATCCACACTTTCGACATTAAACAGGCGCGATTTGGCGACTGTTTCAACATTCAGAATGGTGGGTTTTTGTAGTGGTTTGCTCATCGTGATGGGTCTTAGCAGTGAGAACTGGCGTTATTGTGCGATACGCCGCACGGTTTCGGCAATGTCAATCGTTCTTTATTTACATTTATGCAACGTAGCAGGGATCAATCCTCAATTCAAAACAAATGTCAAGAGGTTGAAATGTTTCCAGGAATTTGCTGATATCGCGCCATAACAGGCTTTGCTATCATCACCGGTCACTGGGATGCGCTTCAGAATGCTCAAGTTCGACTCCATACTTGCCGATAGCCAGCCACAGACTCTCATTCAATGTAAAGGTGCTACTGACTACACCTGTAAGAAGATAAGTAAGATGGGGAAAGCATGAGCACCATTTTGATTGTTCTCGCTGCTATGCTGGCCGGCGCATTGGTTGCAGGGTGGTTGTACAGGCGCCGCATACAGCGCCGTTATCGCCTGCCTTTTTTAACTGCATTTGCGGGCGCGACCACGCGTAAACTCACGCAAGACGAGCGCGATGCGGTTGAAAACTATCTCGAAATCCTGAACCGTACTCAGCTCACGCCTGGGCCAACGGGTGCCACCGCTGCGCCCGTGGCGTTAAAGCTTAATGCGCAGAGTGATACCGTGCTCTGCGTGACGCGCTCCATCACGCGCTATGGCATCACGACTGATGACCCCAACAAGTGGCGCTATTACCTTGATTCCGTCGAAGTGCATCTCCCTCCGTCCTGGGAGCAATACATTAATGACGAAAACAGCGTTGAGCTGATTCACACCGATTCATTGCCCCTGGTTATCTCGCTTAACGGTCACACGCTGAATGAATATCTTCAGGAAGCTCCGCGTTTTGCGCTGGAGCGCGCCAGTTCGACGCAGGCTTCTATTCGTGGCGAAGAGACAGAGCAGATTGAACTGCTGAACATTCGTCAGGAGACGCATGAAGAGTACGCCCTGAGCCGCCCGGACGGCATTCGTGAAGCCCTGCTGATCGTCGCCGCCTTCCTGCTCTTTTTTTTCTGCCTGCTGACGCCGGATGTGTTTGTCCCCTGGCTGGCGGGCGGTGCGGTGCTGCTGCTGGCGGGCGGACTTTGGGGGCTCTTTGCTCCACCGGCCAAAACCTCGTTGCGCGAGATCCACTGCCTGCGCGGGACGCCAAAGCGCTGGGGTCTGTTCGGTGAAAACGATCAGGAACACCTCAACAATATCTCGCTCGGGATTATTGACCTGATTTACCCGCGCCACTGGCAACCGTGGATCGCGCAGGATTTAGGCCAGAAAACCGATATTGATATCTACCTTGACCGCCACGTTGTGCGTCAGGGGCGCTTCTTATCCCTGCATGATGAAGTGAAAAATTTCCCGCTTCAGCACTGGCTTCGCAGCACGGTCATTGCCGGGGGCGCGGCGCTGGTCTTAGTCATGCTGCTGCTTTTCGTGCCGCTGGATATGCCCATCAAATTCACCCTGTCGTGGATCAAAGGGGCGCAAACCATTGAAGCGACCAGCGTCAACAAACTGGATGAAGCCGGTGTGCGCGTGGGGGACACGCTGCGCCTGAAGGGAACCGGGATGTGTAATATTCACACCCCAGGGGCATGGAACACGCGCCAGAACTCGCCGTTCATGCCTTTCGATTGCTCGCAAATTATCTGGAACGACGCACCGCCGCTGCCGCTGCCGGAATCCGAAGTGGTGAATAAAGCCACGGCGCTTACCCAGACGGTTAACCGCCAGCTGCACCCGAAACCGGACGATGATTCACGCGTTAGTCCCGCACTGCGTTCGGCCATTCAAAAATCAGGCATGGTTCTGCTGGATGATTTTGGTGACATCGTTCTGAAAACGCAGGATCTCTGTTCTTCGCAGGATGAGTGCATACGTCTTAAAAATGCCCTGGTCAACCTGGGGAACAGTAAAGACTGGGACTCGCTGGTAAAGCGCGCCGAAGCGGGACGACTGGATGGCGTCAACGTGCTGCTGCGTCCGGTGAGTGCTGAATCGCTGGATAACCTGGTCGCCACCTCCACATCACCGTTTATGATGCGCGAAACCACCCGGGCGGCTCAGGCGCTGAACAGCCCGGCACCGGGAGGCTTTGTGATTGCAAGCGATGAAGGCAGCGACCTGGTCGATCAGCCTTACCCACAGGTTGCGCTTTATGACTACCCGGCGCAGGAGCAGTGGAGCCAGTTCCAGCGCCTGGCGCAGATGCTAATGCAAACGCCGTTCAGCGCAGAAGGGATTGTCACGAGTGTTTATACCGACGCCAACGGCACGCGCCATATCGGCCTGCACCGGATGCCGGATAGCGCAGGTTTATGGCGCTACATCGGCACCTCTCTGCTGATGACCGCGATGCTGATCGCCATTTTCTGGAACGGCTTTATGGCCCTGCGACGCTACCAGCGCTCGCGCACCCGGCTTGCAGAGATCCAGCAATATTATGAAAATTGCCTCAATCCTAAGCTGATCCCCTCCTCTGAGAGCCTGATCTGATAACGTCGTTGCGCGACAAGATGTGCTACCCTGTCGCGCACGATTCTTCTGGCTGGAGTTCCCCCCTATGCATCTTGATATCGACTGGCAGCAGGTCGACACCGTTCTGCTGGATATGGACGGCACGCTGCTCGATCTCGCCTTTGATAACTATTTCTGGCAAACGCTGGTGCCGGAAACCTATGGCGAGCAGCAGGGAATCTCCCCGGCAGAAGCGCAGGCATTCATTCGTTCGCAATATAGCGCCGTGCAACATACGCTAAACTGGTACTGTCTGGACTACTGGAGCGAACGCCTCGGTCTGGATATTTGTGCCATGACCACCGCCCAGGGCCCGCGAGCAGTACTGCGCGAGGATACGGTTCCGTTCCTGGATGCGCTGAAAGCAAGCGGCAAACGCCGTATTTTGCTGACAAATGCGCATCCCCATAACCTGGCCGTGAAGCTGGAGCATACGGGTCTGGCATCACACCTTGATTTATTACTTTCCACCCACACATTTGGTTATCCGAAAGAGGATCAGCGGTTGTGGCATGCGGTGAAGGAAGAGACGGGCTTGCAGCCGGAACGTACGCTGTTCATTGACGACAGCGAGCCCATTCTGGATTCCGCGGCAAGGTTTGGCATTCGCTATTGTCTGGGCGTCACCAATCCTGACTCTGGCCTGGCTGAAAAAAGCTATCTGCGCCACCCGGGACTGAACGACTACCGCCAGATGATCCCCTCACTGACCGTGAAGGAGAGGCCATGAAAGAAAAACCCTCTGACGGGGTAAGACTGGACAAATGGCTATGGGCGGCGCGTTTTTATAAAACGCGCGCCCTTGCCCGCGAGATGATTGACGGCGGAAAAGTGCATTACAACGGCCAGCGCAGCAAACCAAGCAAGCTGGTTGAGTTGAATGCCACCTTAACGCTGCGTCAGGGCAACGATGAACGTACGGTAGTGATTAAAGCCATTACCGAACAACGACGGCCCGCCCCGGAAGCCGTCCTGCTTTATGAAGAGACGGCGGAAAGCATTGAAAAGCGCGAGAAGACCGCGCTGGCGCGCAAAATGAATGCGCTGACCATGCCCCACCCGGACCGGCGACCGGATAAAAAAGAGCGCCGCGATCTGATGAAATTTAAACACGGTGAGAGCGAGTAACCCTCACCCGCACGAGAGATGAAAATGGCCCAACACGACCAATTACACCGCTATCTGTTTGAACAATTCGCCGTGCGCGGCGAGCTGGTCACCGTATCCGAAACCTGGAAACAGATTCTGGAAAACCACAACTACCCGCTGCCGGTGAAGACCCTGTTGGGCGAACTGCTGGTTGCCACCAGCCTGCTGACCGCAACGCTGAAGTTTGCCGGCGATATCACCGTGCAGCTGCAGGGTGACGGCCCAATGTCGCTGGCGGTGATCAACGGCAATAACCAGCAGCAGATGCGCGGCGTGGCGCGCGTTCAGGGCGACGTGCCTGAAAATGCTGACCTCAAAACGCTGGTAGGTAATGGCTACCTGGTGATCACCATCTCCCCGGAGGAAGGTGAACGCTATCAGGGCGTGGTCGGTCTGGAAGGCGATACCCTGGCAGCCTGCCTGGAAGATTACTTCATGCGTTCTGAACAGCTGCCGACGCGTCTCTTCATCCGCACCGGTGAAGTGGACGGCCAGCCAGCTGCTGGCGGGATGCTGCTGCAGGTTCTGCCTGCGCAGGACGCGCAGACCAATGATTTTGAGCACCTGGCGACGCTGACCGAAACCATCAAGGCGGAAGAGCTGTTCAACCTGTCGGCGACCGACGTGCTGTGGCGTCTGTACCACGAAGAAGAAGTGACCGTCTACGACCCGCAGTCCGTTGAGTTTAAGTGCACCTGCTCCCGCGAGCGCTGCGCTGGCGCACTGAAAACCCTGCCGGATGAAGAGATCGACAGCATCATGGCGGAAGACGGCGAAATTGATATGCACTGTGACTACTGCGGTACGCACTATGTGTTCAATTCGATGGATATCGCTGAGATCCGCAACAACGCCTCCCCGGCGGATCCGCAGGTTCACTAAACTTCTTTCCCCTCACCCTCTTCCGTTTGGGAAGAGGGCTGGGTTAAGGGGCAAAAAACACCCCCCAAGCTGAATCGTTTTCCCAATGTAACTCTTACGTAATTTTCTTATGTGTATGCGATTACATTCACATTCTTTCCGATAAAATCACCAGCCTTTAACCTTTTCGGAACATTTTCCCCAACAAAAAAGCGATTCCTGCGATAATCCGCCTGCGCTGTGACTGGAGTCGCAGCGTTTTCCGTTAGTAAGGGTTTTGTCCAGATGCGTGAATCTATGAGCCCCGTCGCGGTAAACAACCTCAGAAAAACCCTACAATTTCAGGCAGTACATATTGGCTAAGGAGCAGTGATATGCGTGTTACTGGTTTAACCCCGCAAGATCTCAAGGCTTATGGTATTCACGACGTCCAGGAAGTCGTCTACAACCCCGACTACGATACGCTGTATCAGGAAGAGCTCAATCCAGCACTGGAAGGATACGAGCGCGGTGTGTTGACGAATCTTGGTGCTATCGCCGTCGATACCGGTATTTTTACCGGTCGTTCGCCGAAAGATAAGTATATCGTCCGAGACGAAACCACCCGCGATACGCTGTGGTGGGCTGACAAGGGCAAAGGGAAGAACGACAACAAACCGCTCTCTCCGGAAACCTGGCAGCACCTGAAAGGGCTCGTCACCCATCAACTTTCCGGCAAGCGTTTGTTTATTGTCGACGCTTTCTGCGGCGCTAACGCCGACACCCGTCTCTCCGTACGTTTTATAACCGAAGTGGCCTGGCAGGCGCATTTCGTGAAAAACATGTTTATTCGTCCAACCGACGAAGAGCTGCAGGACTTCACCCCTGATTTCATCGTGATGAACGGCGCGAAATGTACCAACCCACAGTGGAAAGAGCAGGGTCTGAACTCCGAAAACTTTGTTGCCTTCAACCTGACCGAGCGTATCCAGCTGATCGGCGGTACCTGGTATGGCGGCGAAATGAAGAAAGGGATGTTCTCGGTCATGAACTACCTGCTGCCGCTGCGGGGCATTGCCTCCATGCACTGCTCGGCTAACGTCGGTGAAAAAGGCGACGTGGCGGTCTTCTTCGGCCTGTCCGGCACCGGGAAAACCACCCTGTCTACCGATCCAAAACGTCGCCTGATTGGCGATGACGAACACGGCTGGGATGACGACGGCGTATTCAACTTTGAAGGCGGCTGCTACGCGAAGACCATTCGCCTGTCTGAAGAGGCCGAGCCGGATATCTTCCACGCGATCCGTCGCGATGCGCTGCTGGAAAACGTCACCGTGCGTGCCGACGGCTCCATCGACTTCGACGATGCGTCGAAAACGGAAAACACCCGCGTCTCTTATCCGATCTACCACATCGACAACATCGTGAAGCCGGTGTCAAAAGCGGGTCATGCCACGAAGGTTATTTTCCTGACGGCGGATGCGTTTGGCGTGCTGCCGCCGGTGTCTCGCCTGACGGCCAGCCAGACGCAGTACCACTTCCTCTCCGGTTTCACCGCCAAGCTGGCGGGTACCGAGCGCGGCGTGACGGAGCCAACCCCAACCTTCTCCGCCTGTTTCGGCGCAGCCTTCCTGTCGCTGCACCCGACGCAGTACGCTGAAGTGCTGGTGAAACGCATGCAGGCATCCGGCGCGCAGGCATACCTGGTGAACACCGGCTGGAACGGCACCGGCAAACGTATCTCCATCAAAGATACCCGCGCCATTATCGACGCTATTCTGGATGGTTCTCTGGACGACGCCGAAACCTTCACGCTGCCGATGTTTGACCTGGCGATCCCAACGTCGCTGCCGGGTGTGGATACGCATATCCTCGACCCGCGCAATACGTACGGTTCGCCGGAGCAGTGGCGCGAGAAAGCGGAATCGCTGGCGAAGCTGTTTATCGAGAACTTCGAGAAGTATACCGATACCCCGGCGGGTGCTGCGCTGGTGAGCGCGGGTCCAAAACTGTAGCCCATGTCGGGTGGCGGCTTCGCCTTACCCGACCTGCAAAAAAGGGTGGCTCGTGCCACCCTTTTTTCAACTCTCTTTCACCTGCCCCCGCGTGACCGGAACCGGCAACCAGGCGCGAATGCTCAACCCGCCCCGCTCGCTGGTACCAATCTCCAGCAACCCGTTATGGTTATCCACAATACGCTGCACAATCGCCAGGCCTAAGCCCGTACCGCTGGTGCTGCGTGCGCTGTCGCCACGCACAAACGGCTGGAACAGATGCTTACGCTGCTCGGGTTTAATGCCCGGGCCGTCGTCTTCCACCTGGAACCAGGCGCGGTTGAGCTCAGACCCGCTGCTGACCTTAATCCAGCCGTTGCCGTAGCGCGCCGCGTTGACCACCATGTTCGCCACCGCGCGCTTAATGGAGAGCGGGTGCATACGAACCTGAATTTCACCGGCCTGAAGGTCAGTATCAATTTCACGCTCGTAGCCGCTTTCTGCCGCCACCACTTCACCCAGCACCGCGTTCAGGTCCGCCATTTCCATCGGCATCTCCTGGCCGGTGCGCAGGTAGTCGATGAACTGCTCGATGATGGCGTTGCACTCTTCGATGTCCTTGTTGATGGACTCGGCGAGATAACCGTCCTCTTCCCCCATCATCTCCGTCGCCAGACGAATACGCGTCAGAGGGGTGCGCAGGTCATGGCTCACGCCCGCCATCAGCAGCGTACGGTCATCCGCCAGCTGCTTCACGCCTGCCGCCATATGGTTAAACGCACGCGTCACCGAGCGGACTTCCGAGGCGCCATACTCGCGCAGCGGAGGAGGAATAATGCCTTTACCGACCTGCAGCGCAGCGTGCTCCAGGTCGACCAGCGGTCGGTTTTGTATTCGGATAAACAGCCAGGCTCCGCCTATCGCCAGCAGCATAATCGCCAGGGTATAGCGGAACAGCGGCGAGAAATCGCCCTGATGGATCTCGGTCAGCGGGACGCGCACCCAGATGTTGGGTGACAGCCAGGTTTTCAGCCAGACAACGGGCGAGCTTTTGTTGACCTCGACGCGCACTTCCGTCGGGCCACCCAGCTGCTGCGCCATCTGCTGGCTGAGAAATTCGTAGTGCTGCGCCCAGCGCAGACCCGCGTCTTCCGCCGCTTCATTCGAATAGAGCGAGATGCCCAGTTCACGGTAGATTTCACGACGAAACGCCGGGGGAACAACCAGCTGCGTGCCGTCCTCCAGCTGCAGCTTATCGGTCATCAGCATACGCACTTCGTAGGCCAGGACCTTATTAAACTGCTGGAGGCTCGGCAGGATCGCAAAGTTCAGCACCACCAGGTAGGTCGTCACCAGGCTGACGAACAGCAGGGTGACGATCAGTAACAGGGTGCGGGCAAACGAGCTTCGCGGCGAGAAGCGCATTCGCCTCATGCTTTAGAGCCGTCCGGGACGAACACGTAGCCCAGACCCCACACGGTCTGAATATAACGAGGATGCGCCGGATCTTCTTCCACCATGCGGCGCAGACGGGAGATCTGCACGTCGATGGAGCGTTCCATTGCGGAGTATTCGCGACCGCGCGCCAGGTTCATCAGCTTGTCGCGGGAGAGCGGCTCACGCGGGTGGCTAACCAGCGCTTTCAGCACCGCGAACTCGCCGCTGGTGAGCGGCATTGGCTCGTCTTCACGGAACATTTCGCGCGTGCCGAGGTTCAGCTTGAACTTGCCGAAGGCAATAACGGCTTCTTCCTGCGACGGTGCGCCCGGCAGCTCGTTCGCCTGACGGCGCAGCACGGCGCGAATGCGCGCCAGCAGTTCACGCGGGTTAAACGGTTTTGGAATGTAGTCGTCGGCGCCGATTTCGAGGCCCACGATACGGTCAACTTCTTCGCCCTTCGCCGTTACCATAATGATCGGCATCGGGTTGCTCTGGCTGCGCAGACGGCGGCAGATAGAGAGCCCGTCTTCGCCTGGCAGCATCAGGTCGAGAACCATCAGATGGAAAGATTCACGGGTCAACAGACGATCCATTTGCTCAGCGTTCGCGACGCTGCGAACCTGGAAGCCCTGCTCGGTCAGATAACGCTCCAGCAGCGCACGCAGGCGCATGTCGTCATCCACGACCAGAATTTTATAGTTTTCTTGCATTGTGTGTACTCCCAAAGGTTCGGATAGTCTTTGTAACAGCGTATTCTAAAAAAGTGCACGTATTCGACCAGTTAATTCTGGTATAAATTCTAGTCGAAATTGTTACAAAGCATATTTAACAGCAGCTTATCTTTTCATTTCACCATATAAATTATTATTAATCCTGTCTGTTACACTGTGTGGTACGTATTGTGCGCAAAACAGAGAACCGGCAGCAAAGGCAGCACCATGAAAACGCCCCTGATCACCCGCGAAGGGTACGAGAAGCTCAAAAAAGAGATGGATTTCCTCTGGCGCGAAGAGCGTCCTGAGGTGACCAAAAAGGTGACCTGGGCCGCGAGCCTGGGCGATCGCAGCGAAAACGCTGACTACCAGTACAACAAGAAGCGGCTGCGCGAAATTGACCGCCGTGTACGCTATCTGACGAAGTGCCTTGAGAACCTGAAAATCGTCGATTACTCCCCGCAGCAGGAGGGCAAAGTCTTTTTCGGCGCGTGGGTGGAGATTGAAAACGACGACGGTGACACCCTGCGTTTTCGCATCGTCGGCTACGATGAAATTTTTGGTCGTAAGGATTACATCTCCATCGACTCCCCGATGGCCCGCGCGCTGCTGAAAAAGGAAGTGGGCGATCTGGCCGTCGTGCAAACCCCAGCCGGTGAAGCCAGCTGGTACGTTAATGAGATCGTCTACGTAAAATAGTCCGAGAGCGCCCTCCCCGGCTGGCATTTTGCCGTGTCAGCCCGTATAACTATCCCCTGATTTTTTCGACTCAACAGATGATAAAGCCATGATGAAAGATTCGCTCTGCCGCATTATTGCGGGTGAACTTCAGGCCAGAGCCGAACAGGTAGAAGCTGCCGTTCGCCTGCTTGATGAAGGGAACACCGTGCCGTTTATTGCACGCTATCGTAAGGAAGTCACCGGCGGTCTGGATGACACGCAGCTGCGTAACCTGGAAACCCGTCTCGGTTATCTGCGCGAACTGGAAGAACGTCGTCAGGCGATTCTCAAATCCATCGGCGAACAGGGCAAGCTGACCAGCGAACTGGAAAGCGCCATCAATGGCACCCTGAGCAAAACCGAACTCGAAGACCTCTATCTGCCGTACAAGCCGAAGCGCCGCACGCGCGGACAGATTGCAATTGAAGCGGGTCTTGAGCCGCTGGCCGACCTGTTGTGGAACGAGCCGTCCCACGATCCGGATACCGAAGCGGCGAAATTCATCGACGCCGACAAAGGCGTAGCGGACACCAAGGCCGCCCTCGACGGCGCACGCTACATTCTGATGGAGCGCTTCGCTGAAGATGCCGCCCTCCTCGCTAAAGTGCGTGATTATCTGTGGAAGAACGCCCACATCGTCTCTACCGTCGTCGCGGGTAAAGAGGAAGAAGGCGCGAAATTCCGCGACTACTTCGATCACCACGAACCGATTTCCACCACCCCTTCCCACCGCGCGCTGGCAATGTTCCGCGGCCGTAACGAAGGCGTGCTGCAGCTCTCCCTGAACGCCGACCCGCAGTTTGACGAGCCGCCGAAAGAGAGCCACTGCGAGCAGATCATCATCGACCATCTTGGCCTGCGCCTGAACAACGCCCCGGCTGACAGCTGGCGCAAAGGCGTGGTGAGCTGGACCTGGCGCATCAAGGTGCTGATGCACCTCGAAACCGAGCTGATGGGCACCGTGCGCGAACGCGCCGAAGATGAAGCCATCAACGTCTTCGCCCGCAACCTGCACGACCTGCTGATGGCCGCCCCTGCTGGCCTGCGCGCGACCATGGGTCTCGATCCGGGTCTGCGTACCGGTGTAAAAGTCGCTGTCGTTGACGGCACCGGCAAGCTGGTCGCCACCGACACCATCTATCCGCACACCGGCCAGGCAGCGAAAGCGGCCGTCGTGGTGGCGGCGCTGTGCGAAAAATACAACGTCGAACTTGTCGCCATCGGCAACGGTACGGCGTCCCGCGAAACCGAACGTTTCTATCTCGACGTGCAGAAGCAGTTCCCGAAAGTGACGGCGCAGAAAGTGATCGTCAGCGAGGCCGGGGCGTCCGTCTATTCTGCGTCCGAGCTGGCGGCCCAGGAGTTCCCGGACCTGGACGTTTCCCTGCGCGGTGCGGTCTCGATCGCTCGCCGCCTGCAGGATCCGCTGGCGGAACTGGTGAAGATCGATCCGAAATCGATCGGCGTGGGCCAGTATCAGCATGACGTGAGCCAGACTCAGCTGGCGCGCAAGCTGGACGCGGTGGTGGAAGACTGCGTAAACGCCGTTGGCGTTGACCTGAACACCGCCTCCGTCCCTCTGCTGACCCGCGTAGCGGGCTTAACCCGCATGATGGCGCAAAACATCGTCGCCTGGCGCGATGAGAACGGCCAGTTCCAGAACCGTCAGCAGCTGCTGAAGGTAAGCCGTCTGGGGCCAAAAGCGTTTGAGCAGTGCGCGGGCTTCCTGCGCATCAACCACGGCGATAACCCGCTCGATGCCTCCACCGTTCACCCGGAAGCGTACCCGGTGGTGGAACGCATCCTGGCCGCCACCCAGCAGGCGCTGAAGGATCTCATGGGCGACAGCAGCGCCCTGCGCAACCTGAAAGCCGTTGATTTCACTGACAACAAATTTGGTGTGCCAACCGTTACCGACATTATTAAAGAGCTGGAAAAACCGGGCCGCGATCCGCGTCCTGAGTTCAAAACGGCGACCTTTGCTGACGGTATCGAGACCATGAACGACCTGCTGCCAGGGATGGTGCTGGAAGGTGCGGTGACCAACGTCACCAACTTTGGCGCGTTTGTGGATATCGGCGTGCATCAGGATGGCCTGGTCCATATCTCATCCCTTGCCGACAAGTTCGTTGAAGACCCGCACACCGTGGTCAAAGCGGGCGACATCGTGAAGGTCAAAGTGCTGGAAGTGGATCTGCAGCGCAAGCGTATCGCCCTGACCATGCGTCTGGACGAGCAGCCGGGTGACACCAGCGCGCGCCGCGGCGGCAACGGCGGGGGCCGCGAGCAGCAGCGTCCGGCCGCGAAAGCCGCGAAGCCGCGTGGACGTGACGCCCAGCCTGCAGGCAACAGCGCGATGATGGATGCGCTGGCGGCCGCGATGGGTAAAAAACGCTAAGGTTGTACATGCCCGGTGGCGCTACGCTTACCGGGCCTACGGTTTTGTAGGCCGGGCAAACGCAGTGCCGCCCGGCAAGCAGGCCGCAGGGAATTAAAATAAATAGCGTGTAGCCATATTTAAACCACGAATTATCACCCCGTTAACAAATACCTCTCTTTTCGTTTTCCCGGCATTTCAGCAAATATTGAGCAAGGTCAAACAGGCCGTAAATTAATACCGTAAACAACATTCCGTCACAGTTTTAATATTGCTGATAAAAACTATTCTCATTATCATCGCATAGTAGATAATTTAACCTTTCGTGGAATCAGGCGTTATGCAATTCACTCCAGACAGTGCATGGAAGATTACCGGTTTTACCCGCGAAATTAGCCCGGCCTATCGGCAAAAGCTGCTGTCGCTTGGCATGCTGCCCGGCTCGTCATTCCAGGTCGTACGCGTGGCGCCGTTAGGCGATCCGGTTCATATCGAAACCCGACGCGTGAATCTGGTCCTGCGTAAAAAAGACCTCGCGTTAATAGAAGTCGAAGCCTTATCCCGATAACAAGCCAGCGGTTTCAGTGAGTCCAGAAAAATGAAAAAGTTAACTATTGGCTTAATTGGCAATCCTAATTCCGGCAAGACTACGCTTTTTAACCAGCTGACCGGGGCTCGCCAGCGCGTGGGCAACTGGGCGGGCGTAACGGTTGAGCGTAAAGAGGGCCAGTTCACGACGACAGACAACCAGGTGACGCTGGTTGACCTTCCCGGTACCTACTCCTTAACCACCATTTCGTCGCAAACTTCGCTCGATGAGCAAATAGCCTGTCACTACATTCTTGGCGGCGACGCGGATCTGCTGATCAACGTGGTCGATGCCTCGAACCTCGAGCGTAACCTCTATCTGACGCTGCAGCTGCTGGAGCTGGGTATCCCCTGCATCGTGGCGCTCAACATGCTCGACATCGCAGAGAAACAAAAGCTACGCATCGACGTTGATGCCCTCTCCGCGCGCCTCGGGTGCCCGGTCGTTCCGCTGGTCTCGACGCGCGCGCGCGGTATTGATGCGCTGAAGCTGGCCATTGACCGTCACGCGGGAAATCGCGACGTTGAGCTGGTGCACTACGCCCAGCCTCTCCTGCGCGAAGCCAACGTGCTGGCGCAGGAGATGGACAAAGCCATGCCTGCGAAACAGCGCCTGTGGCTTGGCCTGCAGATGCTGGAAGGGGATATTTACAGCCGCGCTTATGCCGGTCATGCGGCCGATAAGCTGGACGTGACGGTGGCCCGTCTTAGCGACGAGCTGGACGACCCGGCGCTGCACATCGCCGATGCCCGTTACCAGGCTATCGCCTCGATCTGCGACGTGGTCAGTAACGCGCTGACGGCGGAACCCAGCCGCTTTACGGCGGCGGTGGATAAGATTGTGCTCAACCGCTTCCTCGGTTTGCCCATCTTCCTGCTGGTGATGTACGTGATGTTCCTGCTCGCCATTAACATCGGTGGCGCGCTGCAGCCGATTTTTGACGCCGGTTCCGTCGCGGTCTTCGTGCACGGCATTCAGTGGGTGGGCTACACCCTGCACTTCCCGGAATGGCTCACCATCTTCCTCGCGCAGGGGATCGGCGGCGGTATCAATACCGTTCTACCGCTGGTGCCGCAGATCGGCATGATGTACCTGTTCCTCTCGTTCCTGGAAGATTCCGGCTACATGGCGCGCGCGGCGTTCGTGATGGATCGTCTGATGCAGGCGCTGGGCCTGCCGGGCAAATCCTTCGTCCCGCTGATCGTCGGCTTCGGCTGTAACGTGCCGTCGGTGATGGGCGCGCGCACGCTGGATGCACCGCGCGAGCGTCTGATGACCATCATGATGGCGCCGTTTATGTCCTGCGGTGCCCGACTGGCGATCTTTGCGGTCTTTGCGGCAGCCTTCTTTGGCCAGCAGGGCGCGCTGGCGGTCTTCTCGCTGTATGTCCTGGGCATCGTGATGGCGATCCTGACCGGCTTAATGCTGAAACACACCATCATGCGCGGTGAAGCGTCACCGTTCGTGATGGAGCTGCCGGTGTACCACGTCCCCCATCTGAAAAGCCTGGCGATCCAGACCTGGCAGCGCCTGAAAGGCTTCGTCCTGCGCGCTGGTAAGGTGATTGTCATCGTCAGCGTTTTCCTGAGCGCCCTGAACAGCTTTACCCTGAGTGGACAGGCAGCGGATAACATTAACGACTCTGCCCTCGCCTCCGTCAGCCGCGTCATCACGCCGGTCTTCAAACCAATTGGCGTGCATGAGGATAACTGGCAGGCAACCGTCGGGCTGTTTACCGGCGCGATGGCAAAAGAGGTGGTTGTCGGTACCCTGAACACGCTCTACACCGCCGAGAACATTCAGGAGCAGGAATTTAATCCGGCGGAGTTTCACCTCGGTGACGAACTGCTGGGTGCCGTAGAGGAAACCTGGCAGAGCCTGAAGGACACCTTCAGCCTGAGCGTGCTGGCGAACCCGATTGAGGCGAGCAAAGGCGACGGCGAGATGGCGACCGGTGCCATGGGCGTGATGGGCGAGAAGTTTGGCAGCGCGTCCGCGGCCTACAGCTACCTCATCTTCGTTCTGCTCTATATTCCATGCATCTCCGTGATGGGGGCGATTGCCCGCGAGTCCAGCCGCGGCTGGATGGGCTTCTCCATCCTCTGGGGATTAAACATCGCGTATTCGCTGGCGACGCTGTTTTATCAAACCGTCAATTTCAGCCAGCACCCGCGCTACAGCCTGGTCTGCATTCTCGCGGTTGTGCTGTTTAACGTGATCGTTCTCGGCCTGCTGCGGCGGGCACGCAGTCGCGTCGACATCGACCTGCTGGCAAACCGTAAAACCGCGGCGACCTGCTGCAACAGCCCGGCAGGCGACTGTCACTAAGGAGCACACCCCATGGCATCGTTGATTCAGGTTCGTGACCTGCTGGCACTGCAGGGGCGAATGGAGGCGAAACAGCTGAGCCTCAGCCTGCATACGCCGCAGCCGATGATCGACGCCATGCTGGAAAGACTGGAAGCCATGGGGAAAGCGGTGCGCATTCAGGAAGAGCCGGACGGTTGTCTGTCCGGCAGCTGTAAACATTGCCCGGAAGGAAAAGCCTGCCTCAGGGAGTGGTGGGCACTGCGCGAATAAAGGCGGACAGCGCCGAACAAAACTCGCCAGGATGTGAGATAAATGGCGCGTGTGCCGCTTTAGCGACCACCATTGATTGGCTTTCCGGCCACAGGTTATCCAGCAGTGGAACCACCTTACGCGGAACCAGTCCGTCCAGATAGCCATACATACGCAGGTGCGGAAGCGCCAGCGACGCCAGCGGTTCACGCAGATCGATCGTCTTGAGTATCTCAAGCCCCCCGTTAAGCACCTCAACGTCAGGCATCGGCAGCGACAGCACGGTCTGCTTCAGCGTGCGCGCGTCCTGACGCGCGGTTTCTGTACCCATCGTCTGCAGCGCGAGAAAACGCTCCACCGTCCGCTGGAAATCGTCGCTTAGCTGCTGCTGGAATCCTGCCAGCACTTCAGGCTTGATCCCCGGCCACGCGTCCTGCGCGCTAAAGCAGGGTGACGAGGCAACGGTAACCAGCGCGCTCACGCGCCCGGGGTTATCCAACGCAATCTTGCTTGCCACCAGCCCGCCCAGGCTCCAGCCCAGCCAGACAGCGTTTTGCGGCGCGGCGTCCAGAACCTGCTGCGCCATCTCATCAAGCGACATCGCGCCAAAGCCGCGGCTGCGGCCATAACCCGGCAAATCCACCAGATGCAGCGTAAATTGCGAGGCAAGTTCCTCGCTTACGCAACGCCACACCTCAGCATTCAGTCCCCATCCGTGCAGCAGCACAAGATGGCAATTTCCCGTTCCGACGGTCTGCCACCACAGCGTCTTCATCAGTTACTGTTCTCTTTTTCACATGGAGGTTGCACATGCTAACAGTACCTGGGTTGTGCTGGCTATGCCGAATGCCGCTGGCACTCAGCAGGTGGGGCATCTGCTCCGTCTGTACGCGATCGCTGCAATGGCGTATCGGGATCTGTCCACAATGTGGTTTACCGGCCACAAATCCCTCTTTGCCCTGTGGCCGGTGCCTGAAAAAATCCCCGCCGTGGAGCGCGCTGGTGGCGGTGGATGATTATGTTCCGCCGCTGAGCAGGCTGATTCACGCGCTGAAGTTTTCCGGTCAAAGTTCCCTGGCACAGCCCCTTGCGCGACTGCTACTGCTGGCGGTTTTGCAGGCGCGGCGCCACCGCGCATTGCCGAAAATCGACAGGGTGGTGAATGTCCCCCTCTACCGACGCCGCCACTGGCGACGCGGTTACAATCAGAGCGACCTGATCTGCCGTCCCCTCGCCCGGTGGCTTGGCTGTCAGTATGATGCCCGCACGCTGACACGTGTTCATGCCACCGCCATCCAGCATCAGCTCAGCGCCCGGCTTCGCAAAAGAAACCTCAAAAATGCCTTTCGCCTTGAATTGCCGGTCGACGGTCTCCATATCGCGATTGTGGATGATGTCGTCACCACAGGCAGTACCGTTGCTGAA
Source organism: Enterobacter sp. fkY84-1 (assembly GCF_052974705.1). NCBI lineage: Bacteria > Pseudomonadati > Pseudomonadota > Gammaproteobacteria > Enterobacterales > Enterobacteriaceae > Enterobacter > Enterobacter sp. fkY84-1. The sequence goes on from NZ_CP169393.1 coordinate 4,359,420, forward strand.
CTTTCCCGACTGCTTTTGCAAAGCGGCGCCGCGTCGGTTCAGGTATGGTGTCTGTGCCGTACCTTGTAGCCCTTCTTCAATGGGCGTATGATTATACCCAGGTAATTTAGTCAACTATTAGGCCAAAGCTATGATCCGTATTTCCGATTCTGCACAAGCGCACTTTGCCAAACTGCTGGCAAATCAGGAAGAAGGGACGCAGATCCGTGTGTTTGTGATCAATCCAGGCACGCCGAATGCAGAATGTGGTGTTTCTTATTGTCCTCCGGACGCCGTGGAAGCCACCGACACTGCCCTTAAATTTGAACAGCTCACCGCCTATGTTGATGAGCTGAGCGCACCGTATCTTGAAGATGCGGAGATCGACTTCGTCACCGATCAGCTGGGTTCTCAGCTGACCCTGAAAGCGCCGAACGCGAAAATGCGTAAAGTGTCTGACGATGCTCCGCTGATGGAGCGCGTTGAGTATCTGCTGCAATCCCAGATTAACCCGCAGCTGGCTGGCCATGGCGGTCGTGTTTCCCTGATGGAAATCACCGACGAAGGTTTTGCCATTCTGCAGTTTGGCGGCGGCTGTAACGGCTGTTCAATGGTCGATGTCACCCTGAAAGAAGGGATCGAGAAGCAGCTGCTGAACGAGTTCCCGGAACTGAAAGGCGTGCGTGACCTGACCGAACACCAGCGCGGCGAGCACTCTTACTACTGATTCATTGCCCGTCTGTATTGCCCGGTGGCGCTGCGCTTACCGGGCCTACAAAACCCTGCTCCCCCTCTTCACTCCCCTCTATATGTTGACCTGCGTCTCATAATTCACATTTTGCCTTCCAGGGTGATTCTCAATCACGCCATGTTACCCGTATCATTCCCATGGGCACTAAGCACACTCATAACAGCCGACTAAACTTAATCGTTTAAAAGGCATCAGTATTAGTGCCGTTACTTCTCTGTTCCCAGTTGGGACAACCGGAATTTGTCGTTGAAACAATGACGTTACCCATAACAATTCAAAGGCCAGGTAAATCATGCCATTAGTCATCGTTGCTATCGGTGTTGTGTTATTACTGCTCTTGATGATCCGCTTCAAAATGAACGGATTTATCGCTCTGGTTCTGGTGGCACTTGCAGTCGGTCTGATGCAGGGGATGCCGCTGGTTAAAGTTATCAGCTCGATTAAAGCCGGTGTCGGCGGCACGCTCGGCAGCCTGGCGCTGATCATGGGCTTCGGCGCCATGCTCGGTAAAATGCTGGCGGACTGCGGTGGCGCCCAGCGTATTGCCACCACGCTTATCGACAAATTTGGTAAGAAGAACATTCAGTGGGCAGTGGTGTTAACCGGCTTTACCGTTGGTTTCGCGCTGTTCTATGAAGTAGGCTTCGTGCTGATGCTGCCGCTGGTGTTCACCATTGCGGCTGCCGCGAGCATCCCGCTGCTGTATGTCGGTGTGCCAATGGCCGCGGCGCTGTCCGTGACCCACGGCTTCCTGCCGCCGCACCCGGGCCCAACCGCTATCGCGACCATCTTCCACGCCGACATGGGTAAAACCCTGCTGTTCGGTACGATTCTGGCGATCCCAACGGTGATTCTGGCAGGCCCGGTTTATGCCCGCTTCCTGAAAGGCATTGATAAGCCGATTCCGGAAGGTCTGTACAGCGCCAAAACCTTCACCGAAGAAGAGATGCCTGGCTTTGGCGTCAGCGTCTGGACCTCTCTGGTACCGGTGATCCTGATGGCGATGCGCGCCGTGGCAGAGATGGTTCTGCCAAAAGGTCATGCGTTCCTGTCCGTTGCAGAATTCCTGGGTGACCCGGTGATGGCAACGCTGATTGCCGTGCTGATCGCGATGTTCACTTTCGGTCTGAACCGCGGCCGCTCCATGGATCAGATCAACGACACGCTGACCTCTTCCATCAAAATCATTGCCATGATGCTGCTGATCATCGGCGGTGGCGGTGCGTTCAAACAGGTTCTGGTCGACAGCGGCGTGGACAAATACATCGCTGCCATGATGCATGAAACCAACGTGTCGCCGCTCCTGATGGCCTGGTCTATTGCCGCGGTTCTGCGTATTGCGCTGGGTTCTGCGACCGTTGCAGCGATCACCGCAGGCGGCATCGTTGCGCCGCTGATTGCCACCACGGGCGTGAGCCCTGAGCTGATGGTTATCGCCGTCGGTTCCGGTAGCGTGATTTTCTCTCACGTAAACGATCCGGGCTTCTGGCTGTTCAAGGAGTACTTCAACCTGACGATCGGTGAAACCATCAAGTCCTGGTCCGCGCTGGAAACCATTATTTCGGTGTGCGGTCTGGTCGGGGTGCTGCTGCTGAATAAGGTGGTCTGATGCCCTAAGTCGGGTGGCGGCTACGCCTTACCCGACCTACATGAGCACCACCTGATAATAAAAAACCCGCCACTGGCGGGTTTTTTATTACTTCTTACCAGCAGCTTTTCGCCGCTTATCCAAATCCTTGATCAGCCTGTTCACCCCGTCATCGGCAAACATCGCCTCAAGCGTGGTGGACAGCTTACGACGCCAGTTCTTGTACTGATAGCTGGTACCCGGAATGTTCACCGGCTCCGCCATATCAATCCAGTCTTCCGGCTGCAGGCCCAGCAGGGCACTGTTGCTGTCGGCAATATAGCGCTGCAAACCGCGGTTGAGTGTCGCAGTCATCGCCATCAGCGACGCTTTATGCCCGGCACGCTTCGGCAGACAGCCATGCTTATGCAGCGCATCCAGCAGCCCCTGTTTGGAGAGCTCGCGATCCTGATAAAGACCGCGTAACACCTCTTCGTCAGGATACAGGCCCAGCGTTTTGCCAAGGGTCAGATCGCCGCTTTCCCAATAGCCACGAAGCGTAGGAAGGTCATGCGTCGTCGCGACTGCCATTGACTGTTCAGGGTACGCTTGCGGCGCGCGGAAGGTTTTCTCATGGTCGTTTTCAAAATAGAGCACTTTATAGGAGTAGACGCCGCTGTCGCGGAGCTTGCTGACAATCTCCACCGGCACGGTACCGAGATCTTCACCGATCACCATGCACTGGTGACGCTTGCTTTCCAGGGCCAGGATCGACAGCAGATCGTCAACCGGATACTGCACGTACGCCCCGTGATCCGCCGTTTCACCGTACGGGATCCACCACAGGCGCAGCACGGACATCACGTGGTCGATACGCAGCGCCCCGCAGTTCTGCATGTTCGCGCGCAGCAGGTCGATAAACGGCTCGTAGGCGCGCGCCGCCATGACGTGCGGGTCCATCGGCGGTAAGCCCCAGTTCTGGCCGAGCGGCCCCAGGATATCCGGTGGCGCGCCGACGGAGGCCTTCAGGCAGTAGAGTTCACGGTCGCACCAGGTTTCCGCGCCGCCCTCTGCCACACCGACGGCCAGATCGCGGTACAGGCCAATCGGCATTTTATAGCCCTGGCTCACCTGCCAGCAGGCGGCAAACTGGCTGTACGCCAGCCACTGCAGCCACAGGTAGAAGTCCACTTCATCAGCATATTTTTTACAGAACGCTTTCACTTCCGGCGTGTCGACGGATTGATACGCTTCAGGCCAGACCGGCCAGCCCCAGCGCATTTCGTCCTCTTTCACCTGATACGCGTGCAGCGCATCGAACGCCGCCTGCCAGTACAGGCTCTCGCCCTCCTGCGTCACGAACTGGCGGAACGCCGCCATCTGCTCGTCATCGCGCTGCGAAAAGCCTTTCCACGCCAGACGCAGCGCGGCCATTTTCAGCGCCGTGACGGTGGAATAGTCCACCCAGTCGGCTTCGCGCGCCTGCTTCAGCGCCTGCTGCGTGGTACTGAGTTTCCACCAGGCCTGCGCCTCTTTGCTGTTTTTGAAGTCATCTAAGGCGTTAACGTCGATATAAATCACGTTCAGCCAGCGACGGGAGGACGGGCTGTACGGGCTGGCGCTCTCCGGGTTGGCCGGATAGAGGGCGTGGATCGGGTTGAGGCCGATGAACTCGCCGCCGCGCTCGCCCACGGATGCCAGCATGTTCTTCAGATCGCCAAAATCACCGATCCCCCAGTTGCTGTCGGAGCGCAGCGTATAGAGCTGCACGCAGGCGCCCCACAGCTTTTTCCCTTCGAGCAGCGCCTGCGGCTCGTAGCAGCGTTTTGGCGCGACGATCACCCGGCAGTGGAAACGCCGATCGTCCTGGGTGAGCGTCAGGGTGTGGTAGCCCTCCGGCAGCTTCGCCGGAAGGTTAAGGGTTTTGCCGCCGGTGGCGTGGCCTTTGTGCTGATGCCCCTCTTCGGTCGTGAGCAGCCAGCTAAACTCGCCGCGCCCTTCCACCGCGAGCGGCATCTTTTTACCTGCGGTGAATACCTTCACGTTCGGCACCGGCGCAGCCGACGCTTTCGCGTCGGTTTTGTGCATGGCATCCAGCAAACGTCTTTTGGTGTCGGCGCCAATAGACTGTGGTTTGCCGTGAGCATTAATGTAACTGAGGCTAATTCCCGCCGCCTGCGCGGCACTGTCCAGACGTTTACTCTCCATCGCGCTTCCTTAGCGTTTTGCCTGCCAGATACGGGCCTGATAATCACGGATTGAGCGGTCAGAGCTGAACATACCGCAGCGGGCGGTGTTCAGAATGCACGCCCGGGTCCACGCTTCCTGGTCGCGATACAGCACGTCGACCTGTTTTTGCGCTTCAACGTAGGCCGTGAAGTCCGCCATGACCAGATACGGGTCACCGCCGTGTTTGTCCATGCTGTGCAGCATCTGGTCAAACGCGTGCTTGTCGCCGTCGCTGTATTTGCCGCTCTCCAGCTCCTTCAGCACCGCGTCAAGCACTTTGTCTTTCTTACGCCATTTCACCGGGTCGTAGCCTTTGGCCTTGATGGCTTTCACCTCTTCCACGGTATGACCGAAGATAAAGATATTCTCTTCGCCCACCTTCTCGGCGATTTCGACGTTCGCCCCGTCCAGCGTGCCGACGGTCAGCGCGCCGTTCAGCGCCAGCTTCATGTTGCCGGTACCGGAGGCTTCTTTTCCTGCGGTTGAGATCTGCTCGGAGATATCCGCCGCCGGGATCAGCATTTCAGCCGCCGAGACGCAGTAATCCGGCAGGAACACCACCTTCAGCTTGTCGCCCACGTTCGGATCGCTGTTGATCGCCGTCGCCACTTTATTGATGGCGAGGATGATGTTTTTCGCCAGATAGTAGCCCGGCGCCGCCTTCGCGCCGAACAGGAACACGCGCGGCACGCGGTCAGCCTGCGGGTTCTCGCGGATCTCTTTGTACAGCGCCAGAATGTGCAGCAGGTTCAGGTGCTGACGTTTGTACTCGTGCAGGCGTTTGATCTGGATATCGAAAATCGCATTCGGGTTGATCTCAATCCCGGTGCGCGCTTTCACGAACGCCGCCAGGCGAACTTTGTTCTCCAGCTTGATCGCGCGGTACTGTTCGCGGAATTTCGCGTCGTCAGCGTATTTTTCCAGGTTGATGAGCTGGTCCAGATCGTTGGCCCACTCTTTCTTGAGGGTCTTGTCCAGCAGGCCAGCCAGCAGCGGGTTGCACTGCTTGATCCAGCGACGCGGCGTAATGCCGTTGGTCACGTTGTGGAATTTGGTCGGCCACAGCTGGTGGTATTCCGGGAACAGATCTTTGACCACCAGATCCGAGTGCAGCGCCGCCACGCCGTTCACCGCAAAGCCGCTCACTACGCACATGTTCGCCATGCGTACCTGCTTATCGTGAACCACCGCCAGCTTCGCCCAGACCGCTTTGTTGCCCGGCCAGGTTTTATCCACCAGGGTTTTAAACTGGTCGTTAATCTTGTTGATGATCTGCATGTGGCGCGGCAGCAGCGCTTTCACCAGCTTCTCATCCCAGCACTCAAGCGCTTCTGGCATCAGGGTGTGGTTGGTGTAGGCAAAGGTACGGCTGGTGATGGACCAGGCGTCGTCCCAGCTCAGCTGATGCTCGTCAATCAGCACGCGCAGCAGTTCCGGGATGGCAATGGTCGGGTGCGTGTCGTTGAGCTGAATGACTTCGAAGTCCGGCAGCTGCGCCAGCTTGCGGCCCGCCAAGTGATGGCGACGCAGAATGTCCGCCACGGAGCAGGCGCACTGGAAGTACTGCTGCATCAGGCGCAGCTTTTTACCGGCCAGGTGGTTGTCGTTCGGGTAGAGGACTTTGGTCAGCTTCTCGGCGTCGATGCCCTGCTGCTCGGCACGCAGGAAATCGCCGTCGTTAAATTTGGTCAGGTTAAACGGATGGGCGTGCTTCGCCTGCCACAGACGCAGCGGCTGCGCCACGCCGTTACGGTAGCCAAGCACCGGCAGATCCCAGGCTTCGCCGGTAATGGTGAACGCAGGTTCCCAGAGGCCTTGCTTCGTCACTTTCCCGCCAATGCCAACCTGCACGTCCAGCTGCGCGTTATGGCGGAACCACGGGTAGGTATTGCGATGCCAGTCGTCCGGCGCTTCCATCTGATGGCCGTCAGCGAAGGACTGACGGAACAGGCCGTACTGGTAGTTCAGACCGTAACCAATCGCCGACTGGCCGACGGTCGCCATGGAATCCAGGAAACAGGCCGCCAGACGACCCAGGCCACCGTTGCCCAGCGCCGGGTCAATCTCTTCTTCCAGCAGATCGGTCAGGTTAATGTCGTGTTCTTTAAGAACGTCACCAACCTCCTGATACCAGCCGAGGTTCAACAGGTTGTTGCCCGTCAGACGGCCAATCAGGAACTCCATTGAAATGTAGTTTACATGGCGCTGCCCGTTTGCCGGTTTTGCCAGAGGTTGAGCATCCAGCTGCTCTGCGAGCGCACCGCTCACTGCCTGCCACCACTGGTGAGGCGTCATCTCGTTTGCAGCATGAAGGCCAAAACGCTGCCACTGACGCGTCAGGGCAGCCTGGAATTGAGCTTTGTTGAAGGTAGGCTGTGACATAGGGGATCGGCATCCTTTAGAAAGAAAACACAAGTTGGCGCTAGTGTGCCTGGCTCATTTCACCTCTTCCTCCTCCCGTAGGGGATTAGACAGGGAGGAGTAGCGGGGATGAGCAGAAAAGTGTGATCAAGGCCACTCTCAGAGCATAGTTCGAGTGTGCCCGGAAGATAAAAAAGTAACCGAGGAGAATGTCAAAGAAATGAAATGCAGTTTCGGATGAAATTAAACCCTGCCGAAATAATTACTTACCTGGAATAATATTTTTGCAACAGGATGTCATGACGATGAAAGGTATTATTCTCGCTGAACTTTACCCACACTTTATTAAATTTGACGTCACTATCCCTTCCTGAAACCAGTTTCAGCCCAGCCGCAGCACAACCATACAAGCCAGCATTGACGCGGCATTAAAGCCCTTTCCAGAAAGTTCCATCATCTGCCTGAATGTTTTGTGACAGAGTGCAAATTCAGAGCCACCAAATCCAGACATAACTTGCAATAGTTCTCTTTCTGACCGACCTTATATCGTATTAATTACGAAGCGCAAAAAAAATAAAATCTCTCGTTCCCCACAGTGAAGTGAAACCTATGTTGATTCCGTCTAAATTAAGTCGCCCGGTTCGTCTTGACCATACAGTGGTCCGCGAGCGTCTGTTGGCTAAACTTTCCGGCGCGCATAATTTCCGACTGGCGCTGGTTACGAGCCCTGCAGGTTATGGAAAAACAACGCTCATCTCGCAATGGGCCGCAGGTAAGAGCGATCTTGGCTGGTACTCCCTTGATGAGGGCGATAACCAGCAAGAACGTTTTGCCAGCTATCTGATTGCCGCCATACAGCAAGCCACCCATGGACACTGCGTCGCCAGTGAGGTGATGGTGCAAAAGCGCCAGTACGCCAGCCTGTCCTCCCTTTTCTCTCAGCTGTTTATCGAACTGGCTGAATGGCATCGCCCGCTTTACGTGGTGATTGATGATTACCATCTCATCACTAACCCGGTGATTCATGAATCGATGCGTTTCTTCCTGCGCCATCAGCCGGAAAACCTGACGTTAGTGGTGCTGTCACGCAACCTGCCGCAGTTGGGTATTGCCAACCTGCGCGTGCGCGATCAGCTTCTGGAAGTGGGTAGCCAACAGCTTGCTTTTACCCACCAGGAAGCGAAACAGTTCTTCGACTGCCGCCTGAACTCACCGATTGAGGCCGCCGAAAGCAGCCGTCTGTGTGATGACGTCGCGGGCTGGGCAACGGCGCTGCAGCTGATTGCCCTCTCTGCCCGGCAAAACAACAGTCCGGCACACCAGTCAGCGCGCCGTCTGGCCGGCATCAACGCCAGCCACCTCTCTGATTACCTGGTGGATGAGGTGCTGGACAGCGTCGATCCCTCGACGCGTAATTTCCTGCTGAAAAGCTCGCTGCTGCGCTCCATGAACGATGCGCTGATCGTGCGGGTGACGGGCTGTGAAAACGGTCAGCTTCAGCTCGAAGAGATTGAACGTCAGGGCCTTTTCCTGACGCGCATGGACGATCCCGGCGAGTGGTTTAGCTATCATCCGCTGTTTGGTAGCTTCCTGCGCCAGCGCTGTCAGTGGGAGCTGGCGGTTGAACTGCCGGAGATCCACCGCGCCGCTGCCGAAAGCTGGATGGCACAGGGCTTCCCAAGCGAGGCCATCCACCACGCGCTCGCCGCCGGGGATGCCAGCATGCTGCGCGATATCCTCCTCAATCACGCGTGGGGCCTGTTTAACCACAGCGAGCTGACCCTGCTGGAAGAGTCACTCAAAGCCCTGCCGTGGGAAAGCCTGCTCGAGAATCCGCGTCTGGTGCTGCTGCAGGCCTGGCTGATGCAGAGCCAGCATCGCTACAGCGAAGTGAACACCCTGCTGGCGCGCGCCGAGCAGGAGATGGAAAGCGAGATGGATACCACCCTGCACGGCGAGTTCAACGCGTTGCGCGCTCAGGTGGCCATTAACGACGGCGATCCGGACGAAGCGGAACGGCTGGCGATGGTCGCGCTGGATGAACTGCCGCTGGCCAACTTCTACAGCCGCATCGTGGCGACCTCCGTACACGGCGAAGTGCTGCACTGCAAAGGCGATCTCACGCGCTCGCTTTCACTGATGCAGCAAACCGAACAGATGGCGCGTCGTCATGATGTCTGGCACTACGCGCTGTGGAGCCTGATCCAGCAGAGCGAGATTTTATTCGCGCAGGGGTTCCTGCAGGCCGCCTGGGAAAACCAGGAGAAAGCGTTCCAGCTGATTCGCGAGCAGCATCTGGAACAGCTGCCGATGCACGAGTTCCTGCTGCGTATTCGCGCTCAATTACTGTGGGCATGGTCGCGTCTGGATGAAGCAGAAAGCTGCGCCCGCCAGGGTGTGGATGTTCTTTCCAGTTTCCAGCCTCAGCAGCAGCTGCAGTGCCTGGCGCTGCTGGTGCAGTGCTCGCTGGCGCGCGGCGATCTCGATAACGCCCGCAACCATCTTAACCGCCTGGAAAACCTGCTCGGCAACGGCCAGTATCATAGCGACTGGGTGTCAAACGCCGACAAGGTCCGGGTGATTTACTGGCAGATGACCGGCGATAAAAAATCCGCCGCCAACTGGCTGCGTCAGACGCCAAAACCGGAATTTGCCAACAACCACTTCCTGCAGAGCCAGTGGCGCAACATTGCCCGCGCGCAGATCCTGCTCGGTGAATTAGAGCCCGCTGAGATTGTGCTGGAAGAGCTGAACGAGAACGCGCGCAGCCTGCGCCTGATGAGCGACCTGAACCGCAACCTGCTGCTGCAAAATCAGCTCTACTGGCAGGCGGGCCGTAAAAACGATGCCCAGCGCGTGCTGCTGGAGGCGCTACAGCTGGCAAACCGCACCGGGTTTATCAGCCACTTTGTGATTGAAGGGGAAGTGATGGCGCAGCAGCTGCGCCAGCTTATTCAGCTCAACACGCTGCCGGAGCTGGATCAGCATCGCGCCCAGCGTATTCTGCGCGAGATTAACCAGCATCATCGGCACAAGTTCGCGCATTTCGATGAGAACTTCGTTGAACGTCTGCTAAACCACCCGGAAGTGCCGGAGCTTATCCGCACCAGCCCGCTCACCCAGCGCGAATGGCAGGTTCTGGGGCTGATTTATTCAGGCTACAGCAACGAGCAGATTGCCGGCGAGCTGGCGGTGGCGGCGACCACCATCAAAACGCATATCCGCAACCTGTACCAGAAGCTGGGCGTGGCGCATCGTCAGGATGCGGTACAGCATGCACAGCAGCTGTTAAAGATGATGGGGTACGGAGTGTAATTCATTGCCCGGCGGCGCTACGCTTGCACGGGCCTACGGGTGTTGTAGGTCGGGTAAGCGCAGCGCCACCCGACACAACCGTTAGCACAGTTCCAGCTGCAAATTATTATCTTTAATTACCTGCATCACGCCCGCTGGCGGCATCACGTCGGTATAGACCGCATCCACCATGCTGATGCTGCCCATGTTCACCATCGCGTTACGGCCAAACTTCGAGTGATCCACCACCAGCATCACGTGGCGTGAGTTTTCAATGATCGCGCGCTTGGTGCGCACCTCGTGGTAATCAAACTCCAGCAGCGAACCGTCGCTGTCGATGCCGCTGATGCCCAGAATGCCGAAGTCGAGGCGGAACTGAGAGATAAAGTCGAGGGTCGCTTCACCGATAATCCCGCCGTCGCGGCTGCGTAGCTCGCCGCCAGCGAGGATGATGCGGAAATCGTCTTTTTGCATCAGGGTATTGGCGACGTTCAGGTTGTTGGTGACCACGCGCAGGTTCTCGTGATCCAGCAGCGCATGGGCGACCGCTTCCGGCGTGGTGCCGATATCAATAAACAGCGTCGCCCCGTTCGGGATCTGACTGGCGACCTTGCGGGCAATGCGCTCTTTCTCCGCCGTCTGCGTCGCTTTTCGGTCGTGCCAGGAGGTGTTGACCGAGCTGGACGGCAGCGCCGCGCCGCCGTGGTGGCGAAGAATACGGTTCTGATCGGCCAGGTCGTTCAGGTCACGACGGATGGTTTGTGGGCTGACGGCAAACTGCTCCACCAGCTCTTCGGTGCTGACGTATCCCTGTTTTTTTACCAGTTCGATAATGGCGTCATGACGTTGTGTTTGTTTCATCAATTATCCCTGAGAATTATGTTCGTTTTCGCGCATGGAGCGTGTCGGCAATGGCCATCGCCAGCCCCACGGCCAGCCCGGCGACGTGCGCACCGTTGGCGATAGACATACCAAACAGATCAAACCATCCGGCAATTAGCCATATTAACGCAAAGGTTATCAATCCGCGTTGCAGATAGATGCCGCTTTGCGGATCGCGCTCCCCGCGAAGCCAGACGTAGCCCATCAGGGCATAGACGACACCCGACAGCCCGCCAAACCACGGGCCGCTGAACTTGTGCTGTACGTAGCCGCTCAACAGGGCGCTGATGATGGTGATAACGATCAGCTTGCCGCTGCCCAGACGCTTTTCAACGGCACCGCCGAGATACCACCACCAGAGCAGGTTAAAGAGGATATGCATCACCGAGAAGTGCATCAGCGCGTGGCTAAAGTAGCGCCATACGTCAAACTCAAGCGACGGATCATAGGGCCACGCCAGGGCAATCATCACGCTCTGGTCGCCGACCACGTTCATGATAATAAAGACGATGATGCAGGCCGCCATCAGCAGCAGCGTAAACGGGCCCGCGCGCTCGCGAAGGGTGGCGAGGAAGGGAAAGCGGCTGTAGTGCAATCCGCTGCCGGTCTGGCCGGATTGCCAGCTGGCCGCGAGATAGCGCGGGTCGCCAGGGTTCTCAAGAAAACGCGCCAGCTCCTCGTTTACCCGCCCGGCCTGGCTCTCATCGGCCAGCCAGACGTCGGTCTGCGTATGTTGCTGAATAGTGAGAATAACGCCCTGCGTCGCCATATAGTCGACAAACGCCTGGGCGACGCGCGGGTTGGTAAAAGAGGTGATCATCAACATGGGCAGCGGTCGCTTATTTCCACACAAAAGGGGACAGTATAGCGGGATCAGCGCTCAAACGCGTATTCCACTTCCGCCGGGAAATGACGATGCCAGGCATCGAAACCGCCGTCGACGCTGTAAACCGCGTCGTAACCCTGCTGAAGCAGATACTGCGCCGCGCCTTTGCTGCTGTTGCCGTGGTAGCACATGACCATCACCGGCGTGTCGAAGTCGTTATCGCGCATAAACGCGCCCAGCGTGTCGTTGGTAAGATGAAACGCGCCCGGCGTATGGCCCATCGCAAAACTCTGCGGATCGCGGATGTCCACCAGCACCGCTTTTCCCTGGTGCATCTTCTGGTGGGCTTCTTCTACGTTAATACATTCAAACTGATCCATGGTGTTCTCTTAACAGTGGTCAACGACAAGATTTTACCCCGTAGTTTACGTCCTGGCGGCGGGTAAACGCCATTATGTTATCCATATCACTCTAAATTGTTTTTTTGATGTTACCAAAAGCGCGTTCCTTTGCTATTATGAGCGATATCGAACATTTCTGAGCTTTAACGAAAGTGCATGAGGGTGTTATGGAAACCAAAGATCTGATTGTGATAGGCGGTGGCATCAACGGTGCCGGTATTGCGGTCGATGCCGCAGGACGCGGTTTATCCGTACTGATGCTGGAAGCTAACGATCTCGCCTGCGCGACGTCGTCCGCCAGCTCCAAACTGATTCACGGTGGCCTGCGCTACCTGGAACACTACGAATTCCGCCTGGTCAGCGAAGCGCTGGCCGAACGTGAAGTGCTGCTGAAAATGGCCCCGCATCTGGCGATTCCGATGCGCTTCCGCCTGCCCCATCGCCCGCATCTGCGTCCGGCGTGGATGATCCGCATTGGTCTGTTTATGTACGATCATCTGGGTAAACGCACCAGCCTCCCGGGTTCGAAAGGGTTGCGTTTTGGCTCAGAATCGGTCCTTAAGCCAGAAATCGTGCGCGGATTCGAATATTCCGACTGCTGGGTGGACGATGCGCGCCTGGTGCTGGCGAACGCGCAGATGGTTGAGAAGAAAGGCGGCGAGGTGAAAACCCGCACCCGCGCGACTTCTGCCCGCCGTGAAAACGGCCTGTGGATTGTCGAGGCGGAAGATATCGATACCGGCGAGAAGTTCAGCTGGAAAGCGCGCGGCCTGGTGAACGCTACCGGCCCATGGGTGAAGCAGTTCTTCGACGACGGCATGCATCTGCCTTCGCCGTACGGCATCCGCCTGATCAAGGGCAGCCACATTGTGGTGCCGCGCGTGCATACCCAGAAGCAGGCTTACATCCTGCAGAACGAAGACAAGCGCATCGTGTTCGTCATCCCGTGGATGGACGAATTCTCGATCATCGGTACCACCGACGTGGAGTACAAAGGCGATCCGAAGAACGTCGAGATCGACGAGAGCGAAGTGAACTACCTGCTCAAAGTGTATAACGCGCACTTTAAGAAACAGCTGTCGCGCGACGACGTGGTCTGGACCTACTCCGGCGTGCGTCCGCTGTGCGATGACGAGTCTGACTCACCGCAGGCCATCACCCGCGACTATACGCTCGATATTCACGACGTTGACGGTCAGGCGCCGCTGCTGTCCGTGTTTGGCGGCAAGCTCACCACCTACCGCAAGCTGGCCGAGCACGCGCTGGAAAAACTGGCGCCGTACTATAAAGGCATTGGCCCGGCATGGACCAAAGGCGCGGTACTGCCCGGCGGTGATATCGGCGATAACCGCGATGATTACGCCGCGAAGCTGCGCCGTCGCTTCCCGTTCATCACCGAAGGGATGGCGCGCCACTATGCCCGCACCTACGGCAGCAATACCGAGCTGATCCTGGGTGATGCAAAAGAGATTGTCGATCTGGGCGAGCATTTCGGCCACGAGCTGTACGAAGCCGAGCTGCGTTATCTGGTTGAGCACGAGTGGGTGCGTCGTCTGGATGATGCTATCTGGCGCCGTACCAAAGAAGGGATGTGGCTCAACGCCGAACAGCAGTCTCGCGTGGCGCAGTGGTTGCTGCAACATGCGGCGAAACGTGAGCTGTCGCTGGCGTCTTGATGCAAAAAAACGCCCGGTGGCGCTACGCTTACCGGGCCTACGGGATCAAGTAGGCCGGGTAAGGCGAAGCCGCCACCCGGCTTTGTTTTTACAACCTCACCGGATCAATATGCCAGATCGTCTCGGCATACTCCTTGATGGTCCTGTCTGACGAGAAATAGCCCATATTGGCGATGTTGTACATCGCGGCGCTGGTCCACTTCTCAGGCTGGCGATACAGTTCGTCCACCTTATCCTGACAGTCGACGTAGCTGCGGTAATCCGCCAGCACCTGGTAGTGATCGCCAAAGTTAATCAGCGAATCCACCAGATCGCGGTAGCGGCTCGGTTCATCAGGGCTAAACACGCCGGTTGCAATCTGCGTCAGTACCTGACGCAACTCTTCATCCTCTTCGTAATACTGACGGGGCGAGTAGCCTTTCCTGCGCAGCGCCTCTACCTCTTCCGTCGTATTACCGAAGATAAAGATATTCTCTTCGCCCACGTGCTCCAGCATCTCGACGTTCGCCCCGTCCAGCGTGCCGATGGTCAGCGCGCCGTTAAGGGCAAACTTCATGTTACTGGTGCCGGACGCCTCCGTGCCCGCCGTAGAAATCTGCTCAGAAAGATCCGCTGCCGGGATGATCAGCTGCGCCAGGCTGACGCTGTAGTTCGGAATGAACACCACCTTCAGCTTGTCGCCAATGTCCGGATCCTGGTTAACCACCTTCGCCACGTCGTTGATGAGATGAATAATGTGCTTCGCCATGTAATAGGCCGACGCCGCCTTACCGGCGAAGATCTTCACGCGCGGCACCCATTCGGCCGTCGGATCGGCCTTGATGCGGTTGTAATGGGTGATCACGTGCAGCACGTTCATCAGCTGACGCTTGTATTCATGGATGCGTTTGATCTGTACGTCGAACAGCGCTTTCGGGTTTGCCACCACGTTGAGGTGCATCGCCAGCCAGACCGCCAGACGTTTTTTGTTCAGCAGCTTGGCTTCGCGCACGGCTTTGTTCACCGTCGGGAAATCAATATGCTGTTCCAGCTCGCTCAACTGGCTCAAATCGGTACGCCAGGTGCGGCCAATATTCTCGTCCAGTACCTCAGAGAGCGGCTGGTTGGCCAGCGCCAGCCAGCGCCGCGGGGTGACGCCGTTGGTCACGTTGCAGAACCGCGTCGGGAAGATCTTCGCGAAGTCCGCAAACAGCGACTGCACCATCAGGTTCGAGTGGAGCTCGGACACGCCGTTGACCTTGTGGCTGATGACAACCGCCAGCCAGGCCATGCGCACGCGACGACCGTTCGACTCATCAATGATGGACGCGCGGCTCAGCAGGCCGGTATCGTTCGGATACTGCTCCTGCAGCGTCTTGAGGAAGTAGTCGTTAATCTCAAAGATAATCTGCAGATGGCGCGGCAGGATTTTGCCAAGCATGTCCACCGGCCACGTCTCCAGCGCTTCGCTCATCAGCGTGTGGTTGGTGTACGAGAACACCTGGCAGGTCACCTCAAAGGCGTCGTCCCAGCTGAACTTATGCTCGTCGATCAGCAGGCGCATCAGCTCCGGAATAGAGAGCACCGGGTGGGTGTCATTAAGGTGGATCGCGGTTTTTTCCGCCAGGTTGGCGTAGGTTTTGTGCAGCTGATGGTGGCGGCTGAGGATGTCCTGAATGGTCGCCGAAACGAGGAAATACTCCTGACGCAGGCGCAGCTCGCGGCCTGAGTAGGTCGAGTCATCCGGGTACAGCACGCGGGATACGTTCTCGGAGTGGTTTTTATCCTCCACCGCCGCGAAGTAGTCACCCTGGTTAAATTTACCGAGGTTAATTTCGCTACTGGCCTGAGCGCTCCACAGGCGCAGCGTGTTGGTGGCATCGGTGTCGTAGCCGGGGATGATCTGGTCGTAGGCCACAGCCAGGATCTCTTCCGTTTCCACCCAGCGGGATTTTTTTCCTTCCTGCTGAATACGCCCGCCAAAGCGCACCTTGTAGCGCGTGTTGTGGCGCTTGAACTCCCACGGGTTGCCGTACTCCAGCCAGTAGTCCGGGGACTCTTTCTGACGCCCGTCGACGATGTTTTGCTTGAACATGCCGTAATCGTAGCGAATACCGTAGCCGCGGCCCGGCAGCGCCAGCGTCGCCAGCGAGTCGAGGAAGCAGGCGGCAAGACGTCCCAGACCGCCGTTACCGAGGCCCGGGTCGTTCTCTTCGTCGATCAGTTCTTCTAAATCTAACCCCATCTCTTCCAGTGCGGTTTTGACGTCGTCATAAATACCGAGCGACAACAGCGCATTGGACAGCGTGCGGCCAATCAAAAATTCCATCGACAGATAGTAAACCTGACGCGTCTCCTGCGAGAGCTGGGCGCGGTTTGAGCGCAGCCAGCGTTCAACTAAGCGGTCGCGCACCGCAAACAGGGTGGCGTTCAGCCACTCGTGCTTGTTGGCAATAACCGGATCTTTTCCGATGGTGAACATCAGCTTGTAGGCGATGGAGTGCTTTAACGCCTCAACGCTGAGCGTGGGTGAAGAGTAGCTAAATGGAGCGTTCATATCAGTAACTTCGCCTCGTTACATCAAGCGTTGATAGAGATCGCGGTATGACTGCGCCGCAACGTGCCAGCTAAAGTCCATGGACATCGCCTGGCGTTGGACGTAGCGCCACAGCGATGGACGGGACCACAAGACGAAAGCACGCCGAATCGCCCGAAGCAGCGACCAGGCATTACTGTCCTCAAAGACAAACCCGCTGGCGATACCGTCCGCCAGGTTTTCCAGTGAGCTATCCGATACCGTATCCGCCAGTCCGCCCGTGCGGCGCACCAGCGGCAGGGTGCCGTATTTCAGGCCGTAAAGCTGCGTCAGGCCGCAGGGTTCGAAACGGCTCGGCACCAGGATGACGTCCGCGCCGCCCATAATGCGGTGCGAAAACGCCTCGTGGTAGCCAATCTGAACGCCCACCTGCCCCGGATGTTCCGCGGCGGCGGCAAGGAAACCTTCCTGCAATACCGGGTCGCCCGCGCCGAGCAGCGCCAGCTGCCCGCCCTGCTCCAGTAAACCGGGCAACGCCTCCAGCACCAGATCCAGCCCTTTCTGGCTGGTCAGGCGGCTTACGACGGCGAACAGCGGCACTTTGTCGTTAACCTTCAGGCCCATCGCAATCTGGAGCTGGCGTTTGTTTTCCGCTTTGTCTTCCACGGAATCACGGCCATAGCGCGCCGCCAGCAGGAGATCGGTTTCCGGGCTCCAGATCTGTTCATCCACGCCGTTCAGAATGCCCGACAGGCGGCCTTCGCGGTGGCGCTGCTGCAGCAACCCTTCCATGCCGTAGCCAAATGCCGGCTGGGTGATCTCACGCGCGTAGGTTGGGCTCACCGCCGTGATGTGATCGGCGTAGTACAGCCCCGCCTTCAGGAACGAGATCTGCCCGTTAAACTCCAGACCGTGCATGTTAAAGAACGACCATGGCAGATCGATGTCATTCATGTGATGGGCGTAGTACATCCCCTGATAGGCCAGGTTATGCACGGTAAAGACCGATTTCGCCGGGTGGCCGCGCGCCGCGAGATACGCCGGAGCAAGCCCGGCGTGCCAGTCGTGCGCATGCACCACATCCGGACGCCAGAACGGATCCAGCCCCGTCGCCATTTCTGCTCCAACCCAGCCGAGGAGCGCAAAGCGCAGCACGTTGTCGGTATAGGCGAACAGGTTCGTATCGTGATACGGGCTGCCCGGGCGATCGTATAAATGCGGCGCGTCGATCAGGTAAATCCCTACGCCATTATAATGTCCAAACAGCAGGGTAATGCGTCCGGCAAACGTTTCACGGCGGGTCACCACTTTTGCATCAGGTATACCGCGCCGGATATCCGGAAAGGCGGGCAGCAGGACTCGGGTATCCACGCCTCCGGCGATTTGCGCCGCCGGTAATGCGCCAAGCACATCTGCCAGACCGCCCGTTTTTAATAACGGGAACATCTCAGAACATACGTGTAAAACCTGCATCATCGCTCCTGTTTGATTTGCAGCTTCCGCAACATTTCCCGTGTGACTAACACGATCCCCTCTTCCGAACGGTAGAAACGACGCGCGTCTTCTTCCGCATTCTCCCCAATGACCATCCCTTCAGGGATGACGCAGGCACGGTCGATCACGCAACGACGCAGACGACACGAGCGCCCTACCCAGACGTCCGGCAACAAGACTGCCGAATCGATATTACAGAATGAATTTATCCGCACGCGCGGGAACAGCACCGACTGCACCACGACCGAACCGGAGATGATGCACCCGCCGGACACCAGCGAGTTCAGCGTCATACCGTGGCTACCGGAGCGGTCCTGCACGAATTTGGCTGGCGGCAGCGACTCCATATGGGTACGAATCGGCCAGTTCTGGTCGTACATATCCAGTTCAGGCGTGACCGATGCCAGATCGAGGTTCGCTTTCCAGTACGCTTCCAGCGTGCCCACATCGCGCCAGTACGGTTCCGCATTCGGGTCGGACTGCACGCAGGACAGCGGGAAAGGATGTGCATACGCCATGCCAGCTTTGGTGATTTTCGGAATGATGTCTTTACCGAAGTCGTGGCTTGAGTTTTCGTCTTTGTCGTCTTCTTCCAGCAGCTCATAAAGATAATCTGCGTCAAAGACATAGATCCCCATGCTGGCGAGCGATTTGGTGTCATCGCCCGGCATGGTTGGCGGGTTCGCCGGTTTTTCAACGAAGTCGATAATTTTGTCGTCGGCATCCACGTGCATGACGCCAAACGCCGTCGCTTCAGCAACGGGCACAGGCAGACACGCCACGGTGCAGCGCGCCCCTTTTTCGACGTGGTCGATCAGCATGTGGGAGTAATCTTGCTTGTAGATGTGGTCCCCGGCGAGGATCACAATGTATTCCGCGTTATAGCGACGAATGATGTCGAGGTTCTGGGTCACCGCATCCGCCGTTCCGCGATACCAGTTCTCGCCGTGAACGCGCTGCTGCGCAGGAAGGAGATCGACAAATTCGTTCATCTCTTCGCTGAAGAATGACCAGCCGCGCTGAATATGCTGCACCAGGGTGTGCGACTGATACTGCGTGATGACGCCAATGCGGCGAATGCCCGAGTTCAGGCAGTTGGAGAGCGCAAAGTCGATAATACGGAACTTACCACCAAAGTGAACGGCCGGCTTGGCGCGCTTGATGGTCAAATCTTTCAGACGGGTACCACGCCCGCCCGCAAGTATCAGGGCAACCGTTTTTAATGGTAGCTGGCGTGCCAACATTAAGGGATCGTTCTTCTCTAATCTAACCATGACTAACTCCTTTTTTATCATCTTTGGAATACGCACACTCCGTGCGCAGGCCCGTGCCAGACAGCCATTACTACCGGATTATCCGCTCCGGCAAAGGGGGGAACGGCTCGCCACTCCCCGTCAGGTAAAACAATCTCTGCGACGTCATCCGTCGCGTTCAGCGTGACCAGCCATTTATCCGACAGCAGGATTTGCAGGCGTGGTACGCCGTGTTGCCACTCTTGCGCGCTTAACGGTTGCGCGTCTTTATTCAGCCAGCGAACGTTGCCGTCACCCTCTTCCCACCAGCTGTTGGCGGTCAGCGCGGGGATCTGCTGGCGAAGATGGATCAGCGCAGCGGTAAAATGAATCAGCCCGCTGTTGGCTTCACCCCAGTCGAGCCAGGTTAAGGTGTTGTCCTGGCAATAGGCGTTGTTGTTACCGTGCTGGCTGTGACCATGCTCGTCGCCTGCCAGCAGCATCGGCGTGCCCT
This sequence comes from Enterobacter sp. fkY84-1, assembly GCF_052974705.1. Taxonomy (NCBI): domain Bacteria; kingdom Pseudomonadati; phylum Pseudomonadota; class Gammaproteobacteria; order Enterobacterales; family Enterobacteriaceae; genus Enterobacter; species Enterobacter sp. fkY84-1. The sequence goes on from NZ_CP169393.1 coordinate 4,379,141, forward strand.
GCGACAGTAAAAGCGTTGTCAGCAGCGCATGAACGCTGGCGCGTCGCCGCTCTATCACATCCAGACTTCCGCCTAACCCTTCTATACCATGATTAAAGCTATGGTTATTGTTAGTGCCATCGCGATTCTCTTCGCCGTTCGCCTCATTGTGTTTCTGATTGAAACAAACGCAGTCCCTGAGCGTAAAACCGTCGTGCGCCGTCAACAGATTAACGGTGGCCGACGGGCGTTTGCCGTCGCGCTTAAAGAGATCGCTCGACGCGGCAAAGCGCCCGGCAAATTCCCCCAGCGACAGGTTCCGCTCCAGCCAGAAGCGGCGTACGGCGTCGCGGTAGTGGTCGTTCCACTCGGCAAACAGCGGCGGGAAATTCCCGACCTGATAACCGCCTTCACCGATGTCCCACGGCTCGGCAATCAGCTTCACCTGCGAGAGCACCGGACAGTTTTTTATCGCCTCAAACAATGGCGCCTGCTGGCTGAACGCCGGCGTGCGTCCCATGACGGGCGCCAGGTCGAAACGAAAACCGTCGACGTGGAACGTCTCCACCCAGTATTTCAGGCATTCATACGCAAAATGCGTGACCGCCGGATGGCTGAGATTGAGCGTGTTACCGCAGCCGGTCCAGTTCTCATAATCGCCATCGTGCCTGATCCAATAATAGCTACGGTTATCAATTCCGCGCATGGAGAGCGTCGGGCCGTCGAGATCGCTTTCTGCGCTGTGGTTCAGCACCACGTCCAGAATGACCTCAATGCCCGCCGCGTGGAGCGCCTTCACCGCATCGCGGAACTCGTCCCGCGCCTTTTCCGGATGGACGGCATAGCGCGGCTCGAGCGCGAACATCGCCAGCGGGTTATAGCCCCAGTAGTTGCTCAGCCCCAGCCGCTGCAGACGCGGCTCGCTGGCAAAATGGGCGACGGGGAGCAGTTCCAGAGCGGTGATGCCGAGGTGTTTCAGGTAGGCGATCATGGTGGGATGCCCGAGCGCCTTGTAGGTGCCGCGCATCTCTTTGGGGATCGACGGATGCAGGTACGTCAGCCCTTTGACGTGGGCTTCATAAATAACGGTCTTGCCCCACGGCGTCTGCGGCGGGGCATCGTCTTCCCAGTCATAAAGATCGTTCACCACCACGCTTTTTGGCGCGACGGGCGCGCTGTCGCGGTGGTCGGGCTCGCCGTAGCCCACGTGGAAGAGCGGATCATCTTTAAATTCGCCGTCCACGCGATGCGCGCACGGATCAATCAGCAGCTTCGCCGGGTTGAACCAGTGCCCCTGCGCGGGATCCCACGGACCGTGAACGCGAAAGCCATAGTGCATACCGGGCCGTCCTCCGGCCAGGTAGCCGTGCCAGGTATCCCCCGTGCGCGCGGGTAAATCGTAACGGTGCTCGTTACCTTCCCCGTCAAACACGCACAGTTCAACCCGCTCGGCGTGAGCGGAAAAGAGGGTGAAGTTCACCCCTTTTCCGTCAAAATGCGCCCCGAGCGGTTCGGGTTTACCTGCCGTAAGCTGCGTCATTCGCCCTCCCGCATCAGCCAGATGGTGCCAAGCGGCGGCAGCGTCAGGCTCAGGGAGTTGGGTCGCCCGTGGCTTTCAATGGCGTCGCTCTGTACCAGCCCACCGTTACCGGCGTTGCTGCCGTGGTAGTGCATCGAGTCGGTATTCAGAATTTCGCGCCATTTGCCCGGCTGATTAATGCCGAAGCGGTAATGTTCGCGCGGCACCGGCGTAAAGTTGCTGGCGACGATGATCTCGTTACCCGCTTTGTCACGACGCACAAAGACAAACACCGAGCGCTCGTGGTCGTCCACCACCAGCCATTCAAAGCCGTACGGATCGAAGTCGAGCTCGTGCAGCGCTTTGTGGTGGCGATAGGTCAGGTTCAGATCGCGCACCAGACGCTGCACGCCGTGGTGCCAGTTGTCGCCGCCTTCCAGCAGATGCCAGTCGAGGCTGGCGTCGTGGTTCCACTCGCGCCCCTGGGCGAACTCATTGCCCATGAACAGCAGTTTCTTGCCCGGGAAGGCAAACATCCAGCCGTAATAGGCGCGCAGGTTGGCAAACTTCTGCCAGGCGTCGCCCGGCATGCGGTCGAGAATCGATTTTTTACCGTGTACCACCTCATCGTGCGACAGCGGCAGCATGAAGTTTTCGGTGTAGTTGTAGAGCATCCCGAACGTCAGCTTGTCGTGATGATACTTACGGTGAACCGGATCCAGCTTCATGTAGTCGAGCGTGTCGTGCATCCAGCCCAGGTTCCACTTATACCAGAACCCCAGGCCGCCTGATGACGGCGGACGGGAGACGCCCGCAAAGTCGGTTGACTCTTCCGCCATGGTCACGGCACCGTCCACCTGCTCGCCGATAATGCGGTTGGTATTACGCAGGAATTCAATGGCTTCCAGGTTTTCGCGGCCGCCAAACTCGTTCGGGATCCACTCCCCCTCTTTGCGGCTGTAGTCGCGGTAGATCATTGACGCCACCGCATCCACGCGCAGGGCGTCAATGCCAAACCGCTCGATCCAGTACAGGGCATTCCCGACCAGGTAGTTCGACACTTCACGGCGACCGTAGTTGTAAATCAGCGTGTTCCAGTCCTGGTGATAGCCCTCGCGCGGATCGCTATGCTCGTACAGCTTCGTGCCGTCAAACTCTGCCAGCGCAAAATCATCCGCCGGGAAATGGCCCGGCACCCAGTCGAGGATCACGTTCAGCCCGGCGGCGTGCGCGGCATCAATGAAATAGCGGAAGTCGTCGCGGGTGCCGAAGCGGCGGGTCGGCGCATACAGCCCGGTGGGCTGATAGCCCCAGCTGCCGTCGAACGGATGCTCGTTGACCGGCAGCAGCTCAAGGTGGGTAAAGCCCATCCATTTGGCGTATGGCACCAGCTGGTCGGCAAGCTCCCGGTAACTCAGCCAGAAGTTGTTATCGGTATGGCGGCGCCAGGAGCCGAGATGGACTTCATAGACGGATATTGGCGCATCAAAACGGTTGGCCTGTTTACGCTCCTCCGTCTGGACGACCTTCTCCGGCAGGCCGCAGATCAGCGACGCGGTATCCGGGCGCATCTGCGCTTCGAAGGCATACGGGTCGGCTTTAATGCGCAGCTTGCCGTGGGCGTCGATCATCTCGAATTTATAAAGCTGCCCGTGGTGCGCCCCGGGGATAAACAGCTCCCAGATGCCGGTTTCCAGACGCAGGCGCATCGGGTGACGGCGGCCGTCCCAGTAGTTGAACTGGCCGACAACGGAGACGCGCTGGGCATTGGGCGCCCACACGGAGAACCGCGTGCCGGTAATGCCGTCCATGGTATCGGCATGAGCGCCCAGCGTTTCATAAGGACGCAGATGGGTCCCCTCGGAGAGCAGCCAGGCATCCATCTCTTTAAGCAGAGGGCCAAAGCTGTAGGGATCGTCAATCAGGTTCTGCTGGCCGTGCCAGAGAACGGCGAGCTGATAGCGAAAAGGGTTTTTACGACGGGGCATCACGCCCGAGAAGAAGCCACGGGAATCGAGGCATTCAAGGTTACCGACTTTGCGGCCGGTTTTGGGTTCAATCACCCAGACTTCTGTGGCATCCGGCAACAGGGCACGAACCTCCAGACCTGCCTCAGTACGGTGCATCCCAAGCACAGAAAAGGGGTCAGCGAAATGACCCGCAATAAGCGCATTAATCACGTCTCTATCCACACGATCGGACATGGTATTCATCCTGTTTTTATGTCGTCCTTTTTAAGCGCTCCGGGACGACTTTTAATGTGACCTGAACGGGACAGCACAAAAATGTGCATCCATTCTGCTCCGTTCGAACCTCAGGTAAGAAATGACTCTTCCTTAAAGCATAGCCAACGCTCTAAATGACTCCTGATAAAAAATAAGACATACGCGTGTTACTCCATGTAGTACGCAAAAAAAAGGGGTGAAAATCACCCCCGGTATTTAACAAATTATTACGCCAGCTGGCGCAGCATGCGGCGCAGCGGCTCAGCGGCGCCCCACAGGAGCTGGTCACCGACGGTGAACGCGGAGAGATACTCCGGCCCCATGTTCAGCTTACGCAGACGGCCAACCGGCGTGGTCAGCGTGCCGGTCACCGCTGCCGGGGTCAGCTCGCGCATGGTGATATCGCGATCGTTTGGCACCACTTTCGCCCACGGGTTGTGCGCGGCCAGCAGCTCTTCCACGGTCGGAATAGACACATCTTTTTTCAGTTTAATGGTGAAGGCCTGGCTGTGGCAGCGCAGCGCGCCGATACGCACGCACAGACCGTCAACCGGAATGGTGTTCGCGGTATTGAGGATTTTGTTGGTCTCGGCCTGGCCTTTCCACTCTTCGCGGGTCTGGCCGTTATCCAGCTGCTTGTCGATCCACGGGATCAGGCCACCGGCCAGCGGTACGCCAAAGTTATCCACCGGCAGCTCGCCGCTGCGGGTCAGCTCGGTCACTTTACGCTCGATATCGAGAATAGCCGACGCCGGGTTTGCCAGCTCGGTCGCGACGCTCTGGTGCAGCTGGCCCATCTGGGTCAGCAGCTCGCGCATGTGACGCGCGCCGCCGCCGGACGCCGCCTGGTAGGTCGCCACGGAGACCCACTCCACCAGATCCTGCGCGAACAGGCCGCCGAGGGACATCAGCATCAGGCTGACGGTGCAGTTACCGCCAACAAAGGTTTTTACGCCGTTGTTCAGGCCATCGGCGATCACGCCCTGGTTAACCGGGTCGAGAATGATGATGGCATCGTCTTTCATGCGCAGCGAAGAGGCCGCGTCAATCCAGTAGCCCTGCCAGCCGCTTTCACGCAGCTTTGGATAGATTTCGTTGGTATAATCGCCGCCCTGGCAGGTCACAATAATGTCGAGTGCCTTCAGCGCTTCCAGATCGTAAGCATCCTGCAACGTGCCTGTGGTACCACCAAAGGACGGAGCAGCCTGGCCGAGCTGGGAAGTGGAGAAGAAGACCGGGCGGATAGCGTCGAAATCGCGCTCTTCAACCATGCGTTGCATGAGTACAGAGCCGACCATACCGCGCCAGCCGATAAAACCAACGTTTTTCATAGCATTTTTTTCCTGCTGAGGGTGTGTGCTGATTGTGCAAGCCAGTATTGAACTGGGATATGCTTCACATTACAAAATGCTGCCAAAGTCGCAAGCGAAATTAATCGATGATTGCCCGGCAATCAGAAATACAGCTAATTATCATAATAACCTTAGAGAAATTCAGGGATAATTTACATGAGTGAAATCATTTCCGCCGCGGTTTTATTGATCCTGATAATGGATCCCCTGGGTAACCTGCCGATATTCATGTCGGTGTTGAAGCACACCGAGCCGAAGCGCCGCCGGGCGATCATGATCCGCGAGCTGCTCATCGCCCTGCTGGTGATGTTTATCTTCCTGTTTGCGGGTGAAAAAATCCTCGCCTTCCTGAACCTGCGCGCTGAAACCGTGTCGATTTCCGGCGGGATTATTCTGTTCCTGATTGCGATTAAGATGATTTTCCCGAGCGCGGAAGGCAGCAGCAGCGGCCTGCCTGCGGGTGAAGAGCCGTTTATTGTGCCGCTGGCGATCCCGCTCGTCGCGGGGCCAACCATTCTGGCGACGCTGATGCTGCTGTCGCACCAGTATCCGAATCAGATGAGCCATCTGGTCATTGCCCTGCTGATTGCCTGGGGCGGGACGTTCATTATCCTGCTGCAGTCGTCCCTGTTCCTGCGCCTGCTGGGCGAAAAAGGGGTAAACGCGCTGGAGCGCCTGATGGGGCTCATTCTGGTCATGATGGCAACGCAGATGTTCCTGGATGGGATCAGGGCGTGGATGAAGGGATGACGTTCTCCCTCTCCCTGTGGGAGAGGGCATCAGGCGCCGTATTCTTGCCGGGTGGCGGCTTCGCCTTACCCGGCCTACAACGGCTCTAGTCTCGTAGGTCGGGTAAGCGTTAGCGCCACCCGACTTTTTTCACAGTGGCAAGATGCCTTCATTTGTACGCAACCAGCGCGGTGCTTTCAACATACCGCTATACAGCCCAACTAAGCCTTGCAACAAATCTCCAGCCACTCTTTCATCACTCTCTGAAAGTGAACGAGCCAACAGCAACTGCGTTAATAGCGTGCAATAGCTTCCCAACTGATCAACTTCCGGCTCGAAGGCAGGGACGTCCAGAGGCAGGTCATCTACCGTTAAACTCGCTTTTAAATATTCAGGAACAGGTTCAAGCATGGGTGCGGCCTGATACCCTCAACCTCCCCCCAAATAAGTGAGGGCTACCCCTTACGAATCAAATACCGGTACGGCAGCGTTTCCGTCTGCTGCGCCACCAGCTCATGCTCCATAAAGGTACAAAAACCGGGAATGTCGCGCGTGGTGGCAGGGTCGTCGGCAACGATCAGCAGCGTTTCACCGGTCTGCATGTTGCGCACGGTTTTACGTACCATCATTACCGGTTCCGGGCAGCGAAGGCCCTGGGCATCAAGAGTGTGGTCTGGGCTGGAAAACAGGTCGGTCATGATCTTCTCGGTCAGGTAAAAACGGCTGTAGTTTACGCCCCGTTGCGGTCAATGCAAACCAGGTTAACGATTGCGTAAAAACTAACCATTGCAATGTCCCGCCAAAGCAGTATCATGCTGCGGTTTTTATTGGGTTCCCTCACCCCAACGTATAAAAAGGTCACAATATGACGCAGTTTTCTGAATCACAGCGCGTAAAAGCGTTGTTCTGGCTTTCGCTTTTCCATTTGCTGGTGATCACCTCCAGCAACTATCTGGTGCAGCTCCCTATCTCCATCTTTGGTTTTCATACCACCTGGGGCGCGTTCAGTTTTCCGTTTATTTTCCTCGCCACCGATCTGACCGTGCGTATTTTTGGCGCACCGCTGGCTCGCCGCATTATTTTTGCGGTCATGCTCCCGGCGCTGTTCATCTCGTACGGGGTGTCGTCCCTGTTTTATATGGGAAGCTGGCAGGGCTTTGAGGCGTTAACCCACTTCAACCTGTTTGTCGCCCGTATCGCCGCAGCAAGCTTTATGGCCTACGCGCTGGGGCAGATTCTGGACGTGCACGTGTTTAATCGCCTGCGTCAGAATCATCGCTGGTGGATGGCACCCACCGCCTCCACGCTGTTCGGTAACGTGAGCGATACGCTGGCCTTCTTCTTCATCGCCTTCTGGCGTAGCCCGGATGCGTTCATGGCCGAACACTGGATGGAAATCGCGCTGGTGGACTACTGCTTCAAGGTGCTCATCAGCATTGTGTTCTTCCTGCCCATGTACGGCGTGCTGCTGAATATGCTGCTGAAAAGGCTGGCAGATAAATCTGAAATCACGGCATTGCAGGCTGGTTAAGGGTTCGCTTTATCAGTTGTGATAAGATGAGCGAATGAGCCGTTATGGCCGTTTATCGAAAGGAAGAAGTCAATGCGCAATCTGGTTAAATATGTCGGGATTGGCCTGCTGGTTGTGGGTCTTGCAGCCTGTGATAACAGCGACACGAAAACGCCTGCTCAGGGCGCATCCGCAGAAAGCAATGCGACCGGCCAGCCGGTGAATCTGATGGATGGCAAACTCAGCTTCTCTCTGCCAGCCGATATGACTGACCAGAGCGGCAAGCTGGGCACTCAGGCGAATAACATGCACGTTTACTCCGACGCAACCGGGCAGAAAGCGGTCATTGTGATTGTGGGCGACGACACCAGCGAAGATCTGGCGGTCCTGTCCAAACGTCTGGAAGATCAGCAGCGCGGCCGCGACCCGCAGCTGCAGGTCGTGACCAATAAATCCATCGAGCTGAAAGGCCATAAGCTACAGCAGCTGGACAGCATCATCTCTGCGAAAGGCCAGACCGCGTACTCCTCTGTCGTGCTGGGCAAGGTTGATAACAAACTCCTGACCCTGCAGATCACCCTGCCAGCGGAAGATCAGCAGAAAGCGCAGACGGCTGCTGAAAACATCATTAACACCATCGTAATCCAGTAACGTTTCACGATGATGACGTGGCCTCCGGTGCCTGCACCGGGGGCCATTTTTTTAGCCGCCACGTCAGCAGCAATGCCATCATGACCAGACCCGCCGCGGCGAGATAGATCACCGGTACCCCCGCGCGGGCCATTACCAGCCCTGCCAGCGGCCCGGTAATGCCCAACGACATATCCATAAACACCGTATAGGTCGCCAGCGCCGCCCCCTGGTTCTGCTGCGGCACCGCTTTCACCGCGACCACGCCCAGCGCCGGAAAGACCAGTGAAAAACCGGCTCCCGCGAGAAATACGCCCATTTTCGCCATCCAGGGCGCGCTGGCTACGCCGGTCAACAGCAGCCCGACAATCTCTACCGCAAAGCAGATCGTCGCCACGTTCAGCCCGCCCAGACGGTTGATGCCGTTAGGGAAAAGCAGGCGCGCACCAACAAACGCACAGCTGAACAGGGTTAACGCAAAGGCCGCGCCGTCCCAGCCTTTGGCGTCATAGAACAGGGTAATGAAGGTGGCGATGACACCGAAGCCGGTGGTCGCCAGCGCCAGCGCCATCCCGTATGGCCAGACCCGCCCGAGCACCGCCCGGAACGGCAGCGGCTTGCCCTTGCTGGCCTTCACTGTCGGGCGCGGCAGCGCAAACAGTATCGCCACAAGCGCGACCGCCATAATGGTGAGCGACAGTCCATACAGCCCGCCAAACGCATAGCAGGCCACGCCAAGCGGCGCACCGAGCGCCATCGCGCCGTAGGTGACAATCCCGTTCCAGGAGATCACCCGACCAATGTGTGGCGTCCCGACAACCCCCACGCCCCAGAGCGTCGAGCCGGTTCCCGCCAGGCTTTGCCCAATGCCGAGGATGACGCGGCCCAGGCAGAGCAGCGCCAGGCTGACCAGCGGCCAGTGGCTGGCTGAGGCGGCCAGCAGGTAGCTCAGGCCACTGAGGAAGCAGCCGCACAATCCCAGCACCACGATGCTTTTTGGACCGAACGTGTCCGCGTAGCGCCCGGCATGCGGGCGGCTCAGGAGCGTGGCGAAATACTGCAGGCTAATCACCAGCCCCGCCCAGAAGGCACTGAAGCCCATGACGTCATGGACATAGCCCGGCAGAACCGCCAGCGGCAGGCCGATGGTGAGATAGCTGGCAAAGTTAAAAATCACAACGGAAACGATGCGCAGATTGAGGCGCAGTCCGCTCAGTGCCGGTTCAGCGGCAGGTTCGGGCATGGGGTTCTACCTGGATTTTTTACAACAGTGTTTCACTATTACCACGCCCCAATAAGAAAATCAGCAGCGACTTTCAGATTAACGGTGCCAGACGAAGCGAGGCCCGGGCACTACACTTACCGGGTCATCACACTAAGGAACGCGCATGATCGCTAACCCGTCCGACAAAGCAGGACTCCACATCTTATTAAAACTCGCCTGTCTGGTGGTTATCCTTGCGGGTATCCATGCGGCCGCCGACATCATAGTTCAGCTCCTGCTGGCGCTCTTTTTTGCCATTGTGCTTAATCCTCTGGTCACCTGGTTTCTGCGCCGGGGCGTTAGCCGCCCGGTAGCCATCACTATCGTCGTCATCGTGATGCTGATTGCCCTGACGGCGCTCTTCGGCGTGCTGGCGGCCTCGCTGAGTGAATTCTCCACCATGCTGCCGCAGTACAACAAAGAGCTGACGCGGAAGATCGTCGCACTCCAGGAGATGGTGCCTTTCCTTAATCTGCATATCTCACCCGAACGGATGCTGCGCAGGATGGACTCCGAGAAGGTCATGACCTACGCCACCACCTTGATGACGGGGCTTTCCGGCGCGATGGCCAGCATTCTGCTGCTGGTCATGACGGTGGTGTTTATGCTGTTTGAAGTCCGCCACGTCCCGTATAAGCTGCGCTTTGCACTGAATAACCCACAAATTCACATTGCTGGCTTACACCGGGCGCTGAAGGGCGTCTCTAAATACCTGGCGCTGAAAACGCTGCTGAGCGTCTGGACCGGGATCATCGTCTGGCTGGGGCTGATGCTGATGAACGTGCAGTTCGCGCTGATGTGGGGCGTGCTGGCGTTTCTGCTGAACTACGTGCCCAACATTGGCGCGGTGCTTTCCGCCGTGCCGCCAATGATTCAGGCGTTTCTGTTTAACGGTTTCTACGAATGTATGCTGGTCGGCGCGTTATTCCTCGTCGTGCACATGGTGCTGGGCAATATTCTCGAACCACGCATGATGGGGCACCGGCTCGGCATGTCGACGCTGGTCGTCTTTTTATCCTTACTGGTTTGGGGATGGCTGCTGGGCCCGGTCGGTATGCTGCTCTCGGTCCCCCTGACCAGCGTGTGTAAGATCTGGATGGAGACCACCAAAGGCGGCAGCAAGCTGGCCATTTTGCTCGGGCCGGGAAGGCCGAAAAGCAGGTTGCCTGGGTAGCTGACCTACCTGTATAGGTAGGTTTAAACCGGCAATAATCCGCCTTAAATTACCGCGTTCATAACCTGTCGCGGTATTTTTATTTGCGTTAAGGAAATATTAATTCTGTTTTTGTTTACGTCGGTCGCATTACGTTGAAACGCAAATCATGATTTAACGCAAATTAAAAAAAATGAAATTGTTAATTATTTTCCATGTTATTATGCCCGCCTTCGCGTCAACGTAATGCAAACCTTAATATTGATTAAAAAAACATCTGGCACAAAAGAAACGCCGGATGAATATTATTTGTAAAAACCACTACCTTTAATTGTTATTATTGATATGGAGTTGTTGATGAAAAAGATCGTTAAATGGTGTGCTGCCGCCGTATTCGTTGGCGCACTGGCAGGCTGTGCGCGTACTGCCCCAATCGCTCAGGTTCACTCTACTGTGAGCGCGGGTCATACCGCCGACCAGGTAAAAACCGCGATTTTGAAAGCAGGACAAAAACGTGACTGGATCATGACGGAAGCCGGTCCGGGCGTTATCAAAGGTCGTCTGCAGGCGCGCGACCACTCGGTCGACATTCGTATTCCTTATTCCGCAACAAGCTATTCCATTAACTACGAAAGCAGTATGAACCTGAAAGCGGCTGACGGTAAAATTCACAAAAATTATAACCGTTGGGTGAATAACCTCGACCACGATATTCAGCTGAACCTCTCCGCGGGCGCCGCACTGTAATATTTTTCTAAAGTCGGGCCGCATTTGGCCCGATAACCCTTATTTCTTGCCCTGAAAGGTTACGCAGCAATGTACGAAAAGGATACGCTCAGCGCACTGGATGCCATTACCGAAGCGCAACGCATCGCTTTTGCTCCGATGTTATTTCAGACCGCGCTTTGTCTGCGTAACTCAGGCATTCTCGCCTGGCTCGATAAACAAGGTAAAGAGGGTGCCAGCCTCGAGGAAATAACCGAACACAGCACGCTCGGCAGCTATGGCGTCAGCGTACTGCTGGATATGGGATTAAGCGGGCGGATCGTTACCCAACAGCATGGACGTTATTTTCTGGCAAAAGTGGGCCACTTTTTACTGCACGATGAAATGACCCGCGTAAATATGGATTTCACTCAGGACGTTTGTTACAAAGGGCTATTTCACCTGGCGGACGCCCTGAAGGAAGAAAAACCTGCGGGATTAGCGGTGTTTGGCAACTGGCCAACCATCTATCCGGCATTATCCCAATTACCGGCTCAGGCGAAAGAGAGCTGGTTCGCCTTTGATCATTACTATTCCGACGCCGCGTTTGATGCCGCTTTGCCATATATATTCGCAAGCTCGCCGACAAAATTGTACGATGTGGGCGGAAATACGGGTAAATGGGCGTTACGCTGCTGCCGCTATGACGAAAATGTTGCCGTGACGATCCTCGACCTGCCGCAGCAGATAGCGCTGGCGCAGGAAAACATCGCAAAAGCAGGTTTTTCTCATCGTATTGGATTCCATGCTGTCGATATGCTTAGCCCAGCAGCCTTGCCGGGTGAAGCCGACGTCTGGTGGATGAGCCAGTTTCTGGATTGTTTCTCTCCGGATCAGATTGTCGCCATGCTGACGCGCGTCGCACAGGTCATGAAGCCAGGCGCACGTTTGTGCATCATGGAGCTTTTCTGGGATGCCCAGAAGTTTGAAGCGGCCTCTTTCAGCCTGAATGCCACCTCGCTCTATTTCACCTGTATGGCGAATGGCAATAGCCGGTTTTACAGCGTAGAGGCGTTTTATCGTTACCTGGAGAGCGCAGGTTTCAGCGTTGAACAGCGTCTGGATAACCTTGGGGTCGGTCATACCCTGCTGATATGCACCAAACGTGAACAATAGAGCAGCTTAGCTGCCCGGGTGGCCAGGTCTGCCCTTTGAATACGGTTTTTTTCGCGGACGCGCGTAGATGAAATTTTCACTGAACATTATCGACTGGCAGGCGAGAGCCCCAGGACTCAGCGATGTCACAGAGTGGCAGGCGTGGTCACGCCTGCAGCTGCCCGTCGATCCAGCGGCCCCGCTTCCCCGGCTGACCGCTTTACCCATGATGACCGCGCGCCGCCTCAATTCAGGCAGTAAGCTGGCGGTGGACATTGGTCTCGCTATGCTGCAACACCACGCCATTGATGCCGTCGTCTATTCCAGCCGCCACGGCGAGCTGGAGCGCAACTACCGTATTCTGCATGCTCTGGCGACGGGGCAATCCGTATCGCCTACCGACTTCGCCATGTCCGTGCACAACTCGGCGGTGGGCAATCTCACGATTACCGCACGCCAGGCAATCGTCTCGTCATCCATTTCTGCCGGGCTGGACACCTTCCAGCAGGCATTATGTGAAGTCCTTAGCCTGCTGCAGGCGGGCTACTCCCGCGTCTTGCTGGTCGATTTTGACGGCGCACTGCCGGAATTTTACCACCCGGCGTTACCGCACCAGATGCCCACCTGGCCCTACGCGCTGGCGCTGGTGATTGAATCCGGCAAGGAATTGCAGTGTGAAACCCGCAGCGGCAGCACGGGGGATGAACCCGCCCTTCCGCAAAGCCTGATGTTCCTGCAACGCTATCTCAGCGAGGCACGCCAGTTTGTGGTACCCGGCGAACGTTTGCTGTGGCAATGGACGCGCGCATGAATCGCCTGACTGCCCGAATTAACTGGTTATGGCGTCTGGTGATGACCGGATTCTGCTTCGTGCTGTTTGGCGTGGGCGGGCTGCTGCTGTCACTGGTATGGTTCAACCTGCTGCTGATCGTCCAGCGCGACCGCACCAACCGCCGTCGCCTTGCGCGGCGCAGCATTGCGGCCAGCTTCCGCTTCTTCCTGACCGTTGCCCGTGGCCTCGGGGTACTGGACTATCGCATTCACAATCTTGACGCCCTGCGCAACGATCGGGGTTGTCTGGTGGTGGCTAACCACCCCACGTTAATTGACTACGTGATTCTGGCATCGGTGATGCCAGAAACAGACTGTCTGGTGAAAAGCGCGCTGCTGCGCAATCCGTTTGTCAGCGGCGTCATCCGCGCGGCGGATTACCTGATTAACAGCGAAGCCGAGCCTCTGCTGGCTGCAAGCCAGCAGCGTCTGGCTCAGGGCGACACGCTGTTAATCTTCCCGGAAGGCACACGTACCCGGTCTGGCGAAGCTATTTCCCTCCAGCGCGGCGCAGCAAATATCGCCGTGCGCTGTAACAGCGATCTGCGGGTGGTGCTGATCCACTGTAGCGAACATCTGCTGGATAAAAAAAGTCGCTGGTATGATGTGCCGCCAGAAAAACCTGTCTTCACCGTGGATGTCCGCGACCGCGTGAACATCGACGAATTTTACGATGCAAATGAACAAGAACCGGCGCTGGCGGCAAGGCAGTTAAACCGGCATCTACAGCATCGATTAACATCAGGCCTTCAATCTTTGTCAGGAATTAATGATGCAAGCGCTTTATCTTGAAATTAAGAATCTCATTATCACCACGCTGAATCTGGACGAGCTTACCGCAGAGGATATTGATACCGATGCCGCGCTGTTTGGCGATGGGCTGGGTCTCGACTCTATCGACGCGCTGGAACTGGGTCTGGCCGTGAAAAACCAGTATGGCGTGGTGCTTTCCGCTGAAAGCGAAGAGATGCGCCAGCACTTCTTTTCCGTCGCCACGCTGGCGTCCTTTATCAACGCTCAACGCGCCTGAGATGTGATCACGATGACCGAACAAGAAACCATTTATCAGGAAGTCTGTGGCCTTCTGACCCGACTGTTTGAAATCGACCCGCAGGATATTACCCCTGAAGCCCGTCTTTACGAAGACCTGGAGCTGGACAGCATTGATGCGGTGGACATGATTGTTCATCTGCAGAAGAAAACGGGCAAGAAAATCAAGCCGGAAACCTTCAAATCGGTTCGTACCGTTCAGGATGTGGTAGACGCCGTCGAACAGCTTCTGCGCGAAGAGTAAGACGTCGTGCGCGGCGGACGGACATTCCCGATCATCCCACTTCTGACGGGGTTGATGCTGCTGGCGTGGCCCTTCCTGATTGGATTTGGGCTGGCGCATAACAGCCTGCAGTGGCTATTACCCGTGATGGCTCTGGTGTTACTGCTGCGGCTGCGTCAGGCGCAGCGGAACACAAGCCCGATGCGGTATGTGGTGCAGTGCGTGGCGCTGGCGGGGATCGCCCTCTGCACGGCAAGCTACCTGCTGAAAGCTCACCAGTGGCTGCTGCTCTACCCGGTGGTCGTCAACCTTGTCATGCTGGCCGTGTTTGGCGGTTCGCTGTGGACAGCGATGCCGCTTGTCGAACGACTGGCGCGCTTGCGCGAGCCAAACTTGCCCCCGGAGGGCGTGCGCTATACCCGTAAGGTGACCCTCGTCTGGTGCGGTTTTTTCGTCGGCAACGGCACGATGGCGCTGTTTACCGTCCTCCACGGCGACATGCATCTGTGGACGCTATGGAACGGTATGGTGGCTTACATCCTGATGGGGATGCTGATGGCAGCAGAGTGGCTGGTGCGCCAGCGGGTGATAAAAAAAGAGATGCACAATGACTAACCCCCTTCCGCTGGGCCAGTGGTTAAATGCGCCGCGCCCTGACGACACGCCTGTTGCCTGGCTCGACGATCGTACCTGGACGCTGGGCCAGTTGCGCCACGACGTAACCTTACTGGTCGAGACCCTGCGTCAGCAGGAAGGCGAGCGCTGGGCGCTGTGCTTTGAAAACAGCTACCTGTTTATTGTTGCGCTGCTGGCCTCGCTGCACGCCGGTAAAACACCGGTCATTCCCGGCCATAGCCGCGTCTCGCAGCTTGAAGAACAGCAATCTTTGTTTAGCGGCGTTGTGAGCGATCGCACTCTTGGTTTTCATGGGAAACAGATTGTGGTGGCCTCCAGCCACCAGACAGCCAGCCACTGGGTGCCTCTGCCGGCCATTGACGAAAACCGCTTCGTTGAACTGTTCACCTCAGGCTCCACGGGCACGCCGCGCCGGGTGGTTAAGCACATCGTCAGTCTGGATCGCGAAGCCCGCCTGCTGGCTAACCGCTTTGGTGAGCGTCTGGCCGGATGCAGCATTGTGGCCTCGGTCGTACCGCAACATCTGTATGGCCTGACATTCCGTATCGTCTTGCCGATGGCGCTGGGCCTGCCGCTGCATGCCGCGATGCTCTATTACGCAGAACAACTGGCCGCCCTGCCTCCTGACAGGCAATACCTGTTTATCAGCAGCCCGGCGTTCCTGAAGCGCCTGGATACCGAGCTTGCCGCGCCGCCCGTCAGGATGCTGATTTCAGCAGGTGGAATGCTGCCCTGGCGTGACGTCTCGACCACCTCCGGCTGGCTTAACCTTTGGCCGGATGAAATTTATGGCAGTACCGAAACCGGGATCCTCGCCTGGCGCCATCGTCAGGAGGATAACGTGCCCTGGCTACCGTTCCCCGGCGTGATCTTCCATCAGGAAGATCACGCCTGTCGCGTTACGTCGCCACTGATCCATGAGCCAGAAGGGCTCCAGCTCGACGATATCCTGCACTTCGACAGCGAGGGGCTTTTCAGCATCGCCGGTCGCCGCGGGCGAGTGGTCAAAATTGAAGAAAAACGCATCTCGCTTAACGAGATCGAACGCCGCCTGCTGGAGCTTGACGGTATTTGCGAAGCGGCCGCACTGCCTGTCACGCGCGGGGGTCGTCAGGGGATTGGCGCCCTGCTGGTTCTGGATGAAACGGCCCGTCAGCGCGGGTATGTGCAGGATAAAAAAGCGCAGGAGTTCGCCTGGCGTCGCGCCCTGCTGCCGTGGCTTGAACCTGTCGCGGTGCCGCGCTACTGGCGCATCGTTGATGAAATGCCGGTAAACAGTATGAACAAGCGTGTCTATGCGCAGTTAGAGGAGTTATTTCATGAAAATTCATGAAATTGAGCGCCACCAGACACAGCCGGAGAAGCTGGAGATCGTTTTGCATCTCGACGCAACGCTGTTCTGGTTTCAGGGCCATTTCGCCGTACAACCGCTGCTGCCCGGCGTTGCGCAGCTTGACTGGGTGATGCACTACGCCACGACGTTACTGGCACCGGGCTATCGCTTTCACAGCATTCAAAACGTGAAGTTTCAGGCACCACTGCTGCCGGAAACCACGGTGACGCTGATGCTTGAGTGGCATGCCGAACGTCAGATGCTGACCTTCAGCTATCAACGCCATGCCGGGGCTGAGCGCCACACCGCCAGCAGCGGGAAAATTCGTCTATGTCAGTAATCTTTCGTCCCTGTGTGCTGATCCCGTGCTACAACCACGGCGCGATGATTGCCAGCGTGCTGTCACGTCTCGCGCCGTTCGGCCTGCCGTGCCTGGTGGTGGATGACGGCAGCGACGCAGTCACCCGTCAGGAGCTTGAGCGCCTGGCGGCGGAGCAGCCGCAGATGACGCTGGTTCGTCTGGCGCAAAACGCCGGAAAAGGTGCCGCGGTCATCAGAGGGCTGGAGGAGTGCGCGCGGACGGGCTACACCCACGCCGTGCAGGTGGATGCGGACGGTCAACACGCCATCGAAGATATCCCCAAACTGCTGGCGCTGGCGGAGCGCCACCCGGACGCGCTGATTTCCGGCCAGCCCATTTACGATGACTCTATTCCGCGCTCACGACTTTACGGGCGCTGGATCACCCACGTCTGGGTGTGGATTGAAACCTTATCGCTGCAGCTTAAAGACAGCATGTGCGGCTTTCGGGTCTATCCGGTTTCACCCACGCTGCGGCTGGCAGCGCGCGAACCGCTCGGCAAGCGGATGGACTTTGACACCGAAGTGATGGTTCGTCTCTACTGGCAGGGCAACACCAGCGTCTTTCTGCCCACGCGCGTGACCTATCCGCAGGACGGTTTGTCCCACTTCGACGCGCTAAAAGATAACGTGCGGATCTCCCTGATGCATACCCGGCTCTTCTTCGGCATGCTGCCCCGCATGCCCGGCCTGCTTTTCCGTCGACGCCGCCAGCACTGGGCGCAGCAGGACGAGGTCAAGGGTCTGTGGGGGATGCGCCTGATGCTGCGCGTCTGGGAACTGCTGGGTCGGCGGGCCTTTACCGTGCTGTTGTGGCCGGTTATCGGCGTGTACTGGCTTATCGCGCGTCCGGCGCGGCAGGCCTCGCGGCAGTGGATGGCGAGAGTGAAGCAAGAACTGCGTCAGCGGAGCATGCCTGTTCCCTCACGGCTTAACAGCTTTTTCCATTTCATGCGCTTCGGCAACGCGATGCTGGATAAAGTCGCCAGCTGGCGCGGCGAGCTGAAGCTTCATCGCGATATTGTCTTTGCCCCTGGCGCGAGCGAAGCGTTAAACATCGCGGCGCCGCAGGGCAAACTGCTGCTGGCCTCGCACCTTGGCGACGTAGAGGCCTGCCGGGCCCTGGCTCAGCTGGAAGGCAGTAAAATCATCAACGCCCTGGTTTTCAGCGAGAACGCCCAGCGCTTTAAGCAAATCATGAGCGAAATGGCGCCCGAAGCTGGCGTGAATTTGATGTCGGTCACCGACATCGGCCCGGACACCGCCATTGCCATCAAAGAGAAGCTTGAGCGCGGTGAATGGGTCGCGATTGTGGGGGATCGCATCGCGGTGAATCCGCAGCGCGGCGGCGAATGGCGCGTGATCTGGAGCCGATTCATGGGCCAGCCTGCACCGTTCCCACAGGGGCCGTTTATCCTGGCCTCCATCCTCCGCTGCCCGGTGGTGCTGATTTTCGCCCTGCGCCAGCAGGGTAAGCTCGTCCTGCACTGCGAGCCGTTTGCCGACCCGCTGCGCCTGCCGCGCGGTGAACGCCAGCAGGCACTGCAAGATACCGTCGATCGCTATGCGCAGCGGCTGGAACATTACGCCCTCATGTCGCCGCTCGACTGGTTTAATTTTTTCGATTTCTGGCATCTGCCAGAGTCCAGTGAGAAGGAGTAAAGGGTGCTGACCGATCCCCGCTTTACGACTGAAGTCGAGATCACCGTTCCGTTCCACGACGTCGATATGATGGGCGTGGTCTGGCACGGTAACTATTTCCGCTACTTTGAGATCGCCCGCGAGGCGCTGCTCAATCAGTTTGATTATGGCTATCGCCAGATGAAGGCCTCCGGCTACGTCTGGCCCGTCGTCGACACCCGGGTGAAATACCGCGATGCGGTGACCTTTGAGCAGCGTATTCGCGTCCGCGCGCACATTGAAGAGTATGAAAACCGCCTGCGCATTGCCTATCAAATTTTCGATGCGCAGACCGGCAAACGCACGACCACCGGTTACACCATTCAGGTGGCGGTGGAAGAAGCGACCCGCGAAATGTGCTTTGTGAGCCCGGCAATACTGTTTGAACGTATGGGAGTAACACCATGAGATGGTTGCCTTTACTGGCGCTGATCGTCAGCCCGCTGGTCAGCGCCGTGACGCTGGATGAGCTGCAGCAGCGCTTCACCGAGCAGCCCGTGGTGCGCGCGCACTTCGAACAGGTTCGCACGATAAAAGATATGCCGCAGCCGCTGCGCTCGCAGGGCGAGATGCTGATCGCCCGCGACAGCGGCCTGCTGTGGGATCAAAAAGCGCCGTTTCCGATGACGATCCTGCTGGACGACAAGCGGATGGTGCAGGCGATTAACGGCCAGCCGCCGCAAACCATCACTGCCGACAATAATCCGCAGATGTTCCAGTTCAACCATCTTCTGCGCGCCCTGTTCCAGGCGGACCGCAAGGTGCTGGAAGAGAACTTCCGCATCGATTTTAAAGACCTGGGAGCGGGCCGCTGGTCGCTGGTGCTTACGCCAAAAACGACGCCGCTGGACAAGATTTTCGCCACCCTCGATCTGGGCGGCGCGACCTATCTGGAAACGATTCGCCTCAACGACAAACAGGGCGACCGTACCGATATCGCCCTTTCTCGCCACCAACTGACGCCCGCCAGCCTGACCGATGACGAACGCCAACGCTTTGCCGCACCGTAAATCCCTGCGCCCGGCGCTGCTGTGGGCCACGCTATGCCTGATTCTGCTGGGCGTGTTGCTGTCGCTGCTGCCCGGCGCGCGACTGAACAGCAGCGTGCTGGCCATGCTGCCGAAGCAGACGCTGGGGGCTATCCCGCCGGCGCTCAACGACGGGTTTATGCAGCGTCTCGACCGCCAGCTGGTCTGGCTGGTCAGCCCCGGCAAAGAGCCGGATCCGCGCGTGGCACAGCAGTGGCTGGCGCTGCTGCAAAGCACTGATTCGCTCAGCGAGGTCAAAGGCCCGATGGACGCCGCCGGGCAAAAGGCCTGGGGAGAGTTCTTCTGGCAGCACCGAAATGGCCTGATTGACCCCGCCACCCGCGCCCGCCTGCAAAACGGCGGAGAAGCGCAGGCGCAGTGGATTTTATCTCAGCTCTATTCGGCCTTTTCCGGCGTCAGCGGCAAAGAGCTGCAAAACGATCCCCTGATGCTGATGCGCGGCTCGCAGCTCGCTCTGGCGCAAAACGGCCAGAAGCTGCGGCTGATGGACGGCTGGCTGGTCGCAAAAGATGAGGCGGGAAACTACTGGTATCTGCTCCACGGCGAGCTGGCGGGCTCATCATTTGATATGCAGCAGACCCACCGGCTTGTGACGACGCTTAACGTGCTGCAGGAGACGCTGAAAGCCCGCTACCCTCAGGCACAGCTGCTTTCCCGCGGGACCGTGTTCTACAGCGATTACGCCAGCCAGCAGGCCAAACGTGATGTTTCGACGCTGGGTATCGCCACCCTGCTTGGCGTGTTCCTGCTCATCGTGGCGGTGTTCCGCTCTCTGCGCCCGCTGCTGCTGAGCGTGCTCTCCATTGCCATCGGCGCGCTGGCGGGGACGGTGGTGACGCTGCTGCTCTTTGGCGAGCTGCACCTGATGACGCTGGTGATGAGCATGAGCATCATCGGAATTTCGGCAGACTACACGCTTTACTACCTGACCGAACGGATGGTACACGGCGCGGAGCATTCTCCCTGGCAAAGCCTGGCCAAAGTTCGGAATGCGCTGCTGCTGGCGCTGCTGACGACCGTCGCCGCCTACCTGATTATGATGCTGGCCCCCTTCCCCGGGATCCGCCAGATGGCGGTGTTCGCTGCCGTGGGACTCAGCGCCTCCTGCCTGACGGTGATTTTCTGGCATCCGTGGTTATGCCGCGGGTTACCGGTGCGCCCGGTTCCCTTTATGGTCCTGATGTTGCGCTGGCTGGCCGCCTGGCGACGCAGTAAAAAACTGTCAATTGGTCTTCCCGTCGCGCTGGCGCTGCTCTCCGCCGTGGGAATAAGCACGCTGAAGGTGGACGACGACATCGCCCAGCTGCAGGCGCTGCCGAAAGATATTCTGGCGCAGGAGAAGGCCATTACCGCCCTGACCGGACAGAGCGTGGATCAGAAATGGTTTGTGGTTCATGGCGCTTCGCCTCAGCAAACGCTGGAGCGGCTGGAAGCCTTTACCCCGGCGCTGGCAGAGGCGCAGAAAGCGGGAGAAATTACCCGCTGGCGCACCCTGCCGCTGAACTCGCTGGCCCGTCAGAAAAGCGATCTTACGCTGCTGCAAAACGCCGCGCCTGCGGTAACGAACGTGCTGAAAAGCGCAGGGCTCAACGCCGTCTCCCCGAATCTGGACGCCATGCCGGTCAGCGTGGACGCGTGGCTTAAAAGCCCGGCCAGCGAAGGCTGGCGTCTGCTCTGGCTGACCCTGCCCGACGGTCAAAGCGGCGTGCTCGTACCGGTGGACGGCGCAAAAAACAGCGCGGCCCTCGGCGAGCTGGCCGCGCGCCATGACGGTGTCGCCTGGGTCGATCGCAAAGCCAGTTTTGACACCCTGTTTGCCCTCTACCGCACGCTGCTGACGGGGCTCCTGTTTGCCGCGCTGGCGGTGATTGCCTGCGGGGCGATGGTGCGCCTCGGCTGGCGTAAGGGGCTGATAAGCCTGGTGCCGTCCGTGCTCTCGCTGAGCTGCGGGCTGGCGGTACTGGCTGCAACGGGCCACCCGGTAAACCTGTTTTCACTGCTGGCGCTGGTGCTGGTGCTCGGCATTGGCATTAACTACACGCTGTTTTTCAGCAACCCGCGCGGCACGCCGCTGACCTCGATGCTGGCGATTACGCTGGCGATGATGACCACGCTGCTGACGCTGGGCATGCTCGTCTTCAGCGCCACGCAGGCCATTAGCAGCTTTGGTATCGTGCTGGTGAGCGGTATTTTTACCGCCTTCCTGCTGGCGCCGCTGGCGATGCCGGATAAGAAAGAGAGAAAACGTAAATGAACGCTTTTTACCGCGCCGCCGCGCTGGCTGCGGCGCTGCTGCTGGCAGGCTGCAGCCATTCGACCGATACCCAAGAGACGCGTCCCCAGGCCTGGCTCCAGCCGGGAACCCGCGTTACGCTCCCGCCGCCCGGCATTAGCCCGGCGGTAAGCTCCCAGCAGCTGCTGACCGGCAGCTTTAACGGGCAAACGCAGTCCCTGCTGGTGATGCTCAACGCGGATGCGCATAAAGTGACGCTGGCCGGGCTCTCTTCCGTGGGCATTCGTCTGTTCCTGGCGACGTACGATGAGACCGGTATTCATACCGAGCAGTCGATCGTTGTGCCGCAGTTGCCGCCCGCCAGCCAGGTGCTGGCCGACGTGATGCTCAGCCACTGGCCGATTAGCGCCTGGCAGCCGCAGTTGCCGAAGGGCTGGACGCTGACTGACACGGGCGATCGGCGCGAACTGCGTAACGCCAGCGGCAAGCTGGTGACGGAGATTGTCTACCTGCAGCGTAAAGGCAAGCGCGAGCCGATCAGCATCGAGCAACACGTTTTTAAATACCACATCACCATTCAATATCTGGGTGACTGAGATGATTTATATTTCCGCTGTTGGCATGGTCAACGCGCTGGGCAACTCGCATGATGAAATCGCTGCTAACCTGGTGACGGGCGTAGCGCCGGGTATGCATGCCCGAACCGGCTGGTTACAGGGTTCACCCGATGCCGTGCTGGGCGGTGTGGAAGGCGAACTGCCGCCCATCCCGGAAACGCTGTCCGCACACCGCACCCGCAACAACCAGCTTCTGCTGGCCGCGCTGGCGCAGATTCAGTCGACCGTCGACGAGGCTATCGCCCGCGTCGGCCGCGATCGGGTGGCCGTGGTGCTGGGGACCAGCACCTCTGGGCTGGATGAAGGCGATGAGCACGTGCAGCGCATGACCCATGGCGAAGCGAGCACGCACTGGCAGTACCCGCAGCAGGAGCTCGGCGATCCGTCCCGCTTCCTCGCCAACTGGCTTCAGCTCGAAGGCCCGGCCTATACGATCTCGACAGCCTGCTCTTCCAGCGCGCGGGCGATGATCGGCGGCAAACGTCTGATTGAAGCCGGGCTGGTGGACATCGCCATTGTTGGCGGAGCAGATACCCTGAGCCGGATGCCCGTCAACGGGTTTAACAGCCTTGAATCCTTCTCCCCTACGCTCTGCGAGCCTTTTGGTCGCGACCGTCGGGGGATCACCATCGGTGAAGCCGCCGCGCTGATGGTGCTTAGCCGTGAGCCCGCGGACGTGGCGCTGCTCGGGACGGGGGAATCCAGCGATGCGTACCATATCTCCGCCCCGCATCCGCAGGGCGAAGGGGCGATCAGGGCCATCACGCAGGCGCTCAACGAAGCGGGTATGCAGCCCGGAGATATCGGCTACATCAACCTGCACGGCACGGCCACGCCGCTTAACGATCAGATTGAATCGCAGGTGGTACACGATCTCTTTGGGGAAAGCGTGCCCTGTAGCTCTACCAAACACCTTACCGGCCATACGCTGGGCGCTGCCGGTATCACCGAAGCGGCCCTGAGCTGGCTGATTCTGACGCGCGATCTGCCCTTACCGCCGCAGGACTTCGCCCGCTACGCACCGGACGACACGCTGGCGCCGTGCGGTCTGCTGCACCAGCGCACCGCGCTGACAAAGCCGGTCATTCTGTCTAACTCGTTCGCGTTTGGTGGCAACAACGCCAGCATTCTGCTGGGGAGAGCGTCATGAGCTACTTATCACCCGAAGCCTATTTGCCGCACGATGCGCCCATGATGTTGCTGGAGTCCGTTGAGAATGTGACGGACGACATGGCGGTATGCCGCGTCGCGATAGACAGACAAAGCGTGCTGGCACCCTTTCTGAATGCCGATGGCGACCTGCCGGGCTGGTACGCGCTCGAGCTGATGGCGCAGACCGTCGGCGTCTGGTCCGGCTGGCATCGCCAGCAGCAGGGGCAGGAGCATATTGCGCTGGGCATGGTGCTCGGCGCGCGTGAACTGATCTGCGCCAGCGGGCGTTTCGCCGCAGGCTTGACGCTGGACATCACCGTTAAGCTGCTGATGCAGGACGAACGCTTCGGCAGTTTTGAATGCGCAATTTCCGCTAATGAAGAGACGCTGGCCACGGGCCGGGTCAACACCTTCCAGCCAAGCGCAGAAGAATTAACCTCGCTTTTTAATCAGGGATCTAACGCATGAGTCGTTCCGTACTGGTCACCGGGGCCAGCAAAGGCATAGGGCGCGCCATCGCCCGCCAGCTTGCCGCCGACGGGTTTACCGTAGGCGTGCATTACCATCGTGATGCCGCAGGCGCGCAGGAGACGCTGGACGCCATCACGCAGGCGGGCGGCAACGGCCGTTTACTCTCGTTTGATGTGGGCAACCGCGAGCAGTGCCGCGAGGTGCTGGAACAGGACATTGAAGCCCATGGCGCATGGTATGGCGTGGTTAGCAACGCGGGTATCACCCGCGATGGCGCCTTTCCGGCATTGAGTGAAGACGACTGGGACAGCGTGATCCACACCAATCTCGACAGTTTTTATAACGTCATTCACCCCTGCATTATGCCGATGATTGGCACCCGTAAAGGGGGACGCATTATCACCCTATCGTCCGTGTCCGGCGTGATGGGTAACCGCGGGCAGGTGAACTACAGCGCGGCAAAAGCGGGCATTATCGGTGCCACCAAAGCGCTGGCGATTGAGCTGGCAAAACGCAAAATCACCGTGAACTGCATTGCGCCGGGGCTGATTGATACCGGAATGATTGAAATGGAAGAGGCCGCGCTGAAAGAAGCGATGTCCATCATTCCAATGAAACGCATGGGCCAGGCTGAGGAGGTCGCCGGGCTGGCAAGCTATCTGATGTCAGATATTGCGGGTTACGTCACCCGCCAGGTCATTTCCATTAACGGAGGAATGCTATGACGCGTCGCGTGGTGATTACGGGCATGGGCGGCGTGACCGCCTTTGGCGAAAACTGGCAATCCGTGTCCAGCAGGCTGCTGGCGTATGAAAACGCGGTGCGTAAAATGCCGGAGTGGCAGGTCTATGATGGCCTGCACACCCTGCTGGGCGCGCCGATTGATGACTTCACGCTGCCGGAACATTATACCCGCAAACGGATCCGCGCCATGGGCCGCGTGTCGCTGATGTCGACCCGCGCCACCGAGCTGGCGCTGGAGCAGGCGGGGCTGATTGGCGAGGCGGTGCTCACCAATGGGCAAACGGGTATCGCGTATGGCTCATCCACAGGCAGTACCGGGCCCGTCAGCGAATTCGCCACTATGCTCACCGAAAAGCACACCAATAACATCACCGGCACAACCTACGTGCAGATGATGCCGCACACCACCGCGGTGAATACCGGACTGTTCTTTGGATTACGTGGCCGCGTCATCCCGACCTCAAGCGCCTGTACGTCCGGTAGCCAGGCAATTGGCTACGCCTGGGAGGCGATTCGCCACGGCTATCAGACCGTTATGGTTGCGGGGGGCGCTGAGGAGCTGTGTCCGTCTGAAGCGGCGGTGTTTGACACGCTGTTTGCCACCAGCCAGCGTAACGATGAACCCAAAACCACCCCTTCGCCATTTGATACGCAGCGCGATGGTCTGGTGATTGGGGAAGGCGCGGGCACCCTGATACTCGAAGAGCTGGAGCATGCCAAAGCGCGCGGGGCCACTATCTACGGCGAAATCGTGGGCTTTGCCACTAACTGTGATGCGGCCCATATCACCCAGCCTCAGCGTGAAACCATGCAGATTTGTATGGAGCAGTCGCTGGCCATGGCGGGATTAAGCGCCCTGGATATGGGGTATATCTCCGCACACGGTACTGCCACCGATCGCGGTGATATTGCTGAAAGCCAGGCCACTGCCGCTATCTATGGTGACAACGTGCCAATTTCATCGCTGAAGAGCTATTTTGGCCACACGCTCGGAGCCTGCGGCGCGCTGGAAGCATGGATGAGTTTACAGATGATGCGTGAAGGCTGGTTTGCCCCGACACTCAATTTAAGGCAACCGGATGAGCAATGTGGTGCTTTAGATTATATTATGGGAGAAGCCCGCCAGATCGATTGCGAGTATCTGCAGAGCAATAACTTCGCGTTTGGCGGCATCAACACCTCGATTATCATTAAACGCTGGGCGTAACTATGTACCAGTTTGTACTGGGAAAAATATCCACCCTTTGCGCGGACCCGCTGGCGTCAACGCTCGCAGACAGCGCACCTCAGGGTGCTCGCAATGCCTCATGGCTGGCTGGCAGGATGCTGCTCGCCAGAGCGTTATCCCCTCATCCGCTCCCCGACATTTTTTACGGCGAGCAGGGAAAACCGGCCTTTGCGGAGGGCCATCCGCTGTGGTTCAACCTGAGCCACAGCGGTGACGATATCGCCTTGCTGATGAGCGATGAAGGCGAAGTCGGCTGTGATATCGAAGTGATTCGCCCCAGGAAGAACTGGCAGGCGTTAGCGAATGCCGTCTTCAGCATGACGGAGCATGATGAGCTTGAGCGCGAAGCGCCAGAGGAACGGCTTGCCGCCTTCTGGCGTATCTGGACGCGAAAAGAGGCAATCATCAAACAGCGTGGCGGTAGCGCCTGGCAGATTGTCAGCATCGACAGCACGGCGCCGTCGCACTCGGTCAGCCAGGTGCAGATCGGCTCACTCAGCCTGGCCGTTTGTACGTCGACCCCTTACACCCTGACCACCGAGTCGATTATCCACGTCGGGGCAGGAAAATCACCAGTACACCCAACATAATAAACACGACGCCGACCAGCCCGTGCCAGGAGAAGCTTTCTCCCCAGCCCGGCAGCAGGATCGCGGCGCCCCACACCAGGATATAGCTAAGACTCAGCAAGGCATACGCTTTGCTGAGCGCCATGCGATGCAGCGCCAGGTACCAGCAGCCCATAGAAGCCACATACCCCATCAACCCCAGCAGCAGCGCGCCCGTGCCGGACGAGACGTGCCACAGCGCGGAAATAAACGTCAGAATCTCGCTGACCGGAGGCAGAGCCTGCATGGCCTCGCGCAGCAGCAGCTGCGCGGCGCTGACTAACAGCACGCTGCATAAGGCCCAGAACGCCCCTTTCACAGGCTCCCTCCCAGGATAACAATCCCAATGATGATCAACCCCACCCCCAGCCAGTGATGCGAGGCGACGTTTTCACGCCAGAATACCTTCGCCGCCAGCGTCACCCAGACAAAATTGAGGCTCAGCATGGGGTAGGCAATGCCGACAGGCAGGCGCTGCAGCACCACCAGCCAGACCAGCATCCCGCTGCCCAGCGCCAGCAGAGCCAGGCCAAGCCATAGCGCGATATGCACGCCACGCCGCCCGGCTTTCGCCGGACGGGTAGCCTGTTTCTGGCACAGCTGCCCCGCACAGCTGAGCAGGCTTGCAAGTACCAGCCAGATCCAGGTCATCACTTCGGCAGATACTGCAGGTAGGCCAGACGGCCCTGGATATACAGGCTGTCCGGTTCTGGCAGATTCGCCCGCGAAAGGTCATCGCGTTTTGACAGCAGGATAACCAGCGATACGCGTCCCTGCTGACGGTGCTCAGCCAGCCACTGCGCGAAGTCATCTTTACCGACAAAACGATCTTTCACATCAGGATAATCCAGCCCGTAGCGCAGCTCGCCACTCTGACCAAACAGCGTGATGTCATTGCGCTTCAGCTCCCACGCCAGGCCAGCGGCGAGGCCCACGTTATTGGCCAAGACAAATCGGCTGTCCTGAAGCGGCTCGCGCACGGTGTCGACCAGCGACTGCGGCTGTTTGGAATCCACCACCAGGTTAGGAATGGCAAAACCGATCAGCAGCGCCAGGCCCGCAGGGCAGAGCGCCGCAAGCCACCAGCGCTGCTGACTCTGCCTGAACGTAAACCAGCCGACCGCGGCCCAGATGAGGAACGCGACCACCGCGCAGAACACTTTATAGAGTTCAACCGAGGACCAGACCGGATGCTTAGCCAGCCCCCACGGAGAGACCACCAGCGCCGCCACCATGCCGATAACGCCAAACGCCAGGTTGATCCCGCCGTTAATGCGTAACGCTCTGGCGCCCTTCTCCGCCGCGAGGCAGGCATAGCGCGCCATCAGGATCGCCAGCGGGGCAAAGCACGGCAGGATATAGGTCGGCAGCTTGCCTTTGGCGATGCTAAAGAACAGCAGCGGCATTATCACCCATCCCAGCAGATAGAACCCGCCGCCCGCGTTTTGTCGGTCATGCCAGCCGAGACGGAACGCGCCGGGCAGCAGCGCCAGCCACGGCAGGCTACCCGCGATCAGGAACGGCACGTAGTACCAGAACGGGGCTTTGTGCTGCGCGTCGCTCTGGGCGAAACGCTGAATATGCTCAACCCAGAAGAAGTAACGCCAGAAGTCAGGCTCACGCTGCGCAATCGCCAGCCCCCATGGCAGAACAATCAGCACGCAGCTCAGGATCGCGAGCCAGCCAAAAATCAGCACCTCTTTCCAGCGCTTCTGGGCGATCACCCACGGCAGCACGCCAATCACCGGTACCGCCAGCGCCAGGAAGCCTTTGGTCATCACCCCCATCCCGCAGGCCAGCCCAAGCAGCACATAGCCCCCCGCTTTTCCGGCAACGGTTTGGGCCTGTGACGCCAGCCAGAAGCTGCACATCGCCGCCACCAGCCACAGGGTGATGATGGGATCCAGCACCGCATACGTGCCGATGCCATACACCAGGAACAGGGTCAGGAAGATCAGGCCGGAGAAAATGGCTGTCCGCTTATCCCGCCAGAGACGCCAGGCCATCCAGATGACCAGCAGCGCCGCTAAACCGGTGGAGAAGATAGACCCGGCGCGCACGGCGAGGTTCGTGTGCCCGAACAGCATCTGCCCGATGCTGTTGATCCAGTAGCCAGCAATCGGCTTTTCAAAGTAACGCAGCCCCAAAAAATGCGGGACAACCCAGTCTCCGGAGGCCAGCATTTCGCGGCTGATTTCCGCATAGCGCGTTTCATCAGGCTGCCAAAGCAGGCGGATATCAACCGGGATGAGGTAGTAAACGATAAACAGTGCGAGAAGCGCTAAGCCATAACGGGCTGTTTTCATTGGACCGGACTCACGGTTTGTTGATAGCCAAGCCAGCCTTCCCGGCCAGCCAGTTCATTGCGGACCACTTTGCCCACGGGCAGGGTGCTGAGGTCGTCTGGCAGCAGCTCGCTTAACGGGCAAAACGCAATGCCTTCCTGAGCGGCCATCGTCAGCAGTTCGTCGAAATCATGCTGATACGCAATCCCTTCCACTTCGGCATGGATGGTATACACCGGCGTACCGGCGTCACGATGAATGCGGTCCAGGATGTAGCGATTGAACTCATCAGCTTTCACCTCGCGCCCGACCACTTCATCCCAGGTGGGAAGCGTGACCGGAATTTGCACCGTACCGTAGCGATTTTCGCCCAACAGCGGCAAAAAGGGCCCGGTTCCGCGGCAATCGCTGTTGTAGCGAAACGCAAAGGCTTCTTTGGCCTTCACGACGCGCTGATCCGCACGCCATCCCGCCACGGCGGAGCAGCGCACGGGCTGACCGATAATGGCCTCCAGCTCCAGCATCCCACGCTCGACCTCACGGGACAGGCGCGGGATATCCCAGACGCCCGCCCAGGCTTGCCAGGCATGGTGATCCCAGGCGTGCAGACCCACCTCATGATGCTGCGCCGCTTCACGGATAACCGCTTCATTACCCGCGCCGATGCGTCTGCCGGGCCAGGCGGTGCCGGCCAGCAAAATATCCCAGCCGTAGAGGGATGCTGCGCGCGAGCGCAGCATTTTGAACAGAAATGCCGGTTTAACCAGACGCCATAAATGGCGTCCCATGTTGTCAGGCCCCACGCTGAAGAAAATGCTGGAGCGCACGCCGTGCTTGGTCAGCAGTTCCAGCAGTTTGGGTACGCCGTCACGCGTTCCCCTGAAGGTGTCGACATCAATGCGTAAACCGACTTTTTTCATGAGACCTGTTCCGACAGCTCCACGGTGCGCAGGAAGAAATCAAGCGTTTCATCAATGGTCTGTTCCATCTTCACCGTCGGCGTCCAGTTCAGGCAGCGCTTCGCATTGCGAATGCTTGGCTTACGGTGCTCAACGTCCTGATACCCTTTACCGTAGTAGCTGCTGCTTTCCACTTCGCGGAAACCGGCAAACGGCGGGAATTTATCGCGCAGCGGATGACGCTCAAAGCTGGCCAGCAGCATCTCGGCCAGTTCGCGAATGCTCGCTTCGTTGTCCGGGTTGCCGATGTTGATGATTTCACCGTTGCAGCGGTTATCTTTGTTTTCGATGATGCGGAACAGCGCTTCGATACCGTCGCTGATATCCGTAAAGCAGCGTTTCTGTTTCCCGCCTTCGATAAGCTTGATTGGCGAGCCTTCCACCAGGTTCAGGATCAGCTGGGTGATCGCACGGGAGCTGCCGATACGCGCCGCGTTCAGGTTATCCAGACGCGGACCCATCCAGTTGAACGGACGGAACAGGGTAAAGCGCAGGCCCTCTTTCTCACCGTAGGCCCAAATCACGCGGTCCAGCAGCTGTTTGGAGACGGAGTAAATCCAGCGCTGCTTGTTGATCGGCCCGACCACCAGGTTGGAGGTGTCTTCATCGAAGTTCTTATCGGTACACATGCCGTACACTTCAGAGGTGGACGGGAAGATGATGCGCTTGTCGTATTTCACGCAGTCGCGGATGATCTTCAGGTTCTCTTCGAAGTCCAGCTCGAACACGCGCAGCGGGTTACGGGTGTACTCGATTGGCGTGGCAATGGCGACCAGCGGCAGCACCACGTCGCATTTCTTAATGTGGTATTCAATCCACTCGGAGTGGATGCTGATGTCCCCTTCCACGAAGTGGAAGCGCGGGTTGTCGAGGAAACGGCTGATCGCATCCGCGCCAATATCCAGGCCGTAGATTTCGTAGTTATCGTCTTTGAGCAGACGTTCGGTCAGGTGGTTACCGATAAAACCGTTCACGCCGAGGATCAGCACGCGGGTACGGCGTTTGATGGCCACCACCGGCGCGCTGGTGATCAGCGCCCCGGCCACCAGCCCCAGCGACTGCGCCAGCTGGGTGCCCTGAACGTACAGGCCGTTGTCGGTTTGGCCGGTAACGATCTCCAGCGCCTGCTCGCCGCAGCTCACAATCAGCGGGGAGACGGAGACGACGGTGCCCGGTTTTGCCGCCGGAATGTCGTCACGCACGCGGGATTTCCAGACGATGAACTTGCTGACGCCCGCAAAGCTGTAGGCGCCCGGCCACGGGTCGGTTACGGCGCGCACCAGGTTGTGCAGCTGGCGGGCCGGTTTGTTCCAGTCCAGACGACCATCTTCCGGCGCGCGGCGACCAAAGCTGCTTGCCTTGCTCTCGTCCTGCGCGGTCTCGCTGAAGGTGCCGTTAAGGATGCCCGGCAGCGCATCGCGCAGCAGCGTCTGTGCCGTCGCGTTCAGCTTTTGATGCAGCTGCAGCGCGGTGTCGTCCGCATCAATAGCGACCTTCTGCTGCGCCACGATAGCGCCCGCATCCGCACGGCGCACCATGCGGTGCAGCGTCACGCCCGTTTCCGTTTCACCGTTCACCAGCACCCAGTTCAGCGGGGCGCGGCCACGGTAGGCAGGCAGCAGAGAACCATGAAGATTAAAGGCGCCTTTTGCAGCCAGGCCTAAGATCTCGTCGGAGAGCAGGTTGCGATAGTAAAACGAGAAGATGACGTCAGGCGCGAGGGCGCGGATGCGCTCCACCCACAGCGGGTGGTTGACGTCGTCTGGCGCATAAACCGGAATACCACGCTCGGCGGCGATACGCGCCACGGAGCCGAAAAAGTTGTTCTCTCCGGCCGTGTCCGGATGGGTAAAGATTGCCGCAATGTCATAGCCCGCTTCCAGCAGGGCCTGCGTGCCCGTGCACCCCATATCGTGATAGGCAAATACAACAGCTTTCATGGGTGAATTTCCTCTTGAGATGCTTTGTGTTCCTGACGGACAACACGTTGAATAAAGTAGCGCGGACGCGCGCGAACGTCGTTATAAATACGGCCAATGTATTCACCGAGGAGCCCCATCCCGACAAACTGGGCGCCGATGAACATAAACAGCACGGCAAAGAGCATAAAGACCCCTTCCGCCGCCCACTGCGGGCCAAAGACCAGGCGCAGTACCACCAGCAGAATGGACAGCGCGAAACCGGCCACGGCGATGATGCTGCCGAACACGCTCAGCAGACGCAGCGGCGTGGTGGTCAGGCAGGTGATGAGGTCGTACATCAGGTTGATGAGGCGCATAAAGCTGTACTTCGACTCCCCGTGCTCGCGCTCGGCGTGCAGGACCGGGATTTCCGTTGCCTTACGGGCAAAGGTATTCGCCAGAATCGGAATGAAGGTGCTGCGCTCGTGGCAATGCAGCATGGCGTCGACAATGTGGCGGCGGTAGGCGCGCAGCATGCAGCCGTAATCGCCCATCGCTTTACCGGTCGTGCGCTGGATCAGACGGTTGATGGTGCGCGAGGCCAGCTTGCGGAACAGGCTGTCCTGACGGTTCTGACGTACCGTGCCGACCACGTCATAGCCTTCGTCGGCTTTGGCCACCAGGCGCGGGATCTCTTCCGGCGGGTTTTGCAGGTCCGCGTCCAGGGTGATGATCAGATCGCCCGTGACGTGGCTAAACCCCGCCATAATCGCCGAGTGCTGGCCGTAGTTACGGTTGAGCAGCACGGCTACGATGTGGCTGCCTTCGGCCTGCGCGGCTTCGGTCATCATCAGCGCGGAATTATCGCTACTGCCGTCATCCACCAGCAGAATTTCGTAGGCCTTGCCCATCGTGTCGCAGGCGGCCGTTGTACGGCGGATCAGTTCGGGCAGGCTCTCCTGCTCGTTATAAACCGGGATGACCACGGATACTTTTTGTACAGGCGGTGCACTGAACATATCAATGTCCTGCAAGCTGATGGAGTGCGGTAATGACGCGGGTTGTGTCGTCATGAGTCATGTCCGGGAAAAGAGGGAGAGAACAAATACGCGCGCTATTCCATTCAGAATTCGGGAGCGATACATCAGGAAAACGCTCGCGGTAGTATTTTTGGGTGTGCGCCGCGCGGAAGTGGAGGCCGGTACCAATACCTTTCTCTTTCAGCGCCGCCATCAGGTTGTCGCGTGAGATCCCGCAGCGCGCTTCATCCACGCGAATAATAAACAGGTGCCAGGCGTGCACGTGCGGCCATGATGGAATGGTGAGCGGCTGGAACGGCGTATCGGCAAGCTCCCGCAGGTAGCGTTGCGCTATTTCCTCACGGCGCCTGTTGGCCTCTTTCAGTTTGCCTAGCTGCACCAGCGCCAGCGCGGCGTTGATGTCCGCCAGGTTGTATTTATAGCCCGGCGCGATCACTTCCGCCTGCGGCGCGCGACCGTGCGTCTGGCGGTCATAGGCGTCTACGCCGAGGCCATGGAATTTCAGACTGCGGATCCGCTGTGCCAGCTGGGCATTATCCGTGACCACCAGGCCGCCTTCCGCGCAGGTCATGTTTTTAATGGCGTGGAAGGAGAAAATTGCCGTTCCTTTCCAGCCCACGTGACGGTTTTTGTAATACGTTCCGGCGGCATGAGCCGCATCTTCAATCACCGGAATACCGTGACGTTCACCGATGGCATGGATAGCGTCGATATCACACGGCGCGCCGGCATAGTGAACGGGAATAATAGCTTTAGTGCGCGTGGTAATAGCGGCTTCCACGGCTTCTGGCGTCACCATTAATGTGTCTTTATCCACATCAATCATGACCGGCGTGGCGCCCAGCAATACGATCATATTCAGCGTGGAGACCCAGGTCTGGGAAGGGGTAATAACTTCATCGCCCGGGCCAATATCCAGCGCCATCAGCGTAACGTGCATGCCCGCGGTGGCGGAACAGAGGGCAATCGCATGCTGATTCCCGGTAAGTTGACAGAATGCCTCTTCAAGTTGCTGATTCTTAGGCCCTGTGGTGATCCAGCCCGACATCAAAACGTCCTGAAGCGCCGCAATTTCCTCAGCGCCCATCGACGGCCGCGAAAAAGGCAGAAAATCACTCATTATTAATTTCCTTGCAATCAAAATGGCATGTTTTTGATATTAACCAAATGCCAGCCCGCTTATTTCAACGAACCATAAACTCATATCAAAGTAGCTCTCTTTCCTTAGGGAAAAATTAAGACAGCGTTTACAACGCTATAAGACAACTAGCAGCCAATTGAAAAACAACAAGTTAATTTTATATTAAATATTTTTGATGTGATCTTCCGCAACATTTTGAAATGGAAACATTTAAACCAATCCTCAACAAACAAAAAAAAATCCCGGCTATTTCAAAATAATATGAAATAGCCGGGAACTTTTCTATTTAGTTAATTGTCGCGCTTATTACAGGTTATCTGGAAAGTTTTTCGGTAATTCACTGGCCGCGCAGGCGATCACGCTTTCATTATTGGCACCACAGTCGCGTACAAAGGTAATTGTGGCAAATTCATCAATCACTTCGGTTGGATACGCCGGGCCCGCATCACGGTAGCTGTTCATCAGCGGAATATGATCGTTCTGGAAGCAGACGGTTTTTTCCGGGTTGTTCATGACCCAGCGCGGGAAGAAGATGGTGCCGTGGAACAGTTTGTCGCCCAGGTTCACAATCAGGCTGACGTCGGTGCCGGTTGGCTCGGTCCAGGAAATTTTATAGATGCTTTCCCCTACCCGCACGATGTAAGCCTGCTGATCTTTCACCCAACGGTTTGCCACCAGACCGCTGTGAATACGGTAATCCAGGGTCGTCTCGTTTTTGACGTAAATCTCGTAGTTCCAGCCGTTGTCGTAGGTATAAACAAGGTGTTTGCCAACGAAGCCGCTTAAGTCGTGTTTGTCGAAGGTGTTCATAAGATGTCTCCTTTGTTTTGATGAGACGATCGTACCCCTTCAAAAATTGAATGAATAACGCTATGTTTTAATCAAATTCATCCAAATTTTAGATAAATTATGCATAAGACGACGCTGGAACAATGGTCTTTACTGGAAAGAGTGGTCGAGGCGGGCAGCTTTGCCAAAGCCGCAGAAGAAACCCACCGCAGCCAGTCCTCGGTGAGCTATAACCTGTCGCTGCTGCAGGAGCGGCTCGGCGTGGCGCTGCTGGTGCCGGAGGGACGACGGGCGGTGTTAACGCCGGCAGGAGAACTGCTGCTCAACCAGGTGAAACCGCTGCTGAAAGCCTTTTCGTACGTTGAGACGCGCGCAGCGACCCTTCGCAACGGAATGCGCACGCGGCTGGATCTGGTGGTGGATTCCATTTTCCCTCGCCGCCGCCTGTTTGCCATTCTGCGCCAGTTCCAGCAGCAGTATCCGCAAACCCAGGTACGCCTCACCGAGGTGCTGGAAAACACCCGGGACGATGCCATTAACGACGAAGCCGATGTGATGGTCCTCACCCGCCGCCAGGACATGACCGGGCTCGGCGAATGGCTGATGAATATCGACTTTGTTGCCGTGGCCCACCATCAGCATCCTCTCTTTCACCTCGACGCGCCGCTTAACGACGACATGCTACGCCCGTGGCCGCTCATTCAGATTGCGGACAGCCAGCCCGCCGCGCGCGCGGCCGGTGAGTCATGGACCTTCTCCACCATCGATGCCGCCATTGAGGCCGTCCTCTCTCAGGTCGGCTACGGCTGGCTGCCGGAGGAACGCATCCAGACCCAGCTGGATCAAGGCATCCTGAAACGCCTGCCGCTGAGCCACGGTGCACGCAGAGCGACGCCGCTTCACCTGATTGTTAAGCGCTCCCTCGCCCCGCTTGACGAGCGGGTGGAGACGCTGCTGCGCCTTTTTAGCCAGGAGCCCTCATCCTCACCTGCTACGCTTTAAGGTCCGAACGTTAAAACGATAAGGAGCGGATGATGAAAATCGACTTTACGGGGAAAGTGGCGCTGGTGACCGCCTCAACCGGCGGGATCGGGTTCGCCATCGCCAGAGGGCTGGCAGAAAGCGGTGCCGAGGTGATCGTCAATGGCCGCAGCACGGAATCGGTGAATAAAGGCATTCAGCAGCTGCAGCAGGTGGTGCCGGGCGTGCAGGTGCGCGCCGCGATTGCCGATCTCAGCACGGCGGAAGGGGTCGAGTCGCTGCTGAAGGTGGCGAATAACGTCGATATTCTGGTTAACAACGCCGGGATTTACGGCCCGCAGGATTTCTATGCCACCGACGATGAGACCTGGGAGCGTTACTGGCAGACCAACGTGATGTCCGGCGTGCGTCTTTCCCGCGCCCTCCTGCCGGGCATGGTGCAAAAGGGCTGGGGACGGGTGGTGTTTATCTCCTCCGAGTCGGCCTGCAATATCCCGGCGGATATGATCCACTACGGCGTGACCAAAACGGCGCAGCTCTCCCTGGCGCGCGGGCTGGCGAAGTTCGTGGCGGGAAGCGGCGTGACGGTCAACAGCGTCTTGCCGGGGCCAACGATGTCGGACGGTTTCGCAGAGATGATGAAGGATGAAATCGAAAAAACCGGTAAATCGCTGGAGCAGTTGGCGAAAGAGTTTGTGATGGCCAACCGCCCCAGCTCGGTGATCCAGCGCGCGGCCACGGTTGAAGAGGTGGCCAATATGGTGATTTATGTCTGTTCACCCCAGGCTTCCGCCACCTCGGGCGCGGCGCTGCGCGTCGATGGCGGCGTCGTGGATGACATCATCTGAGGCTGTCAGGCCGCACTGCCTGCAACCCGACGGGCAGTAATGTAGTGCGCCTGCCAGTAAGCATCCGTCAGGGTTGAGACCGTGACGCCCTGGCTGCTTGAGGCATGAATAAACTGGCTATTGCCAATATACACGCCGACATGCCTGCGGTTCGGACCCGTCTGGAAGAACACCAGATCTCCGGGCCTCAGGCGGTATTGCGTCACCTGCACCCCGCGGTGGATCTGCTCGCCGGTCGTGCGCGGTAAGTTAAGATGCGCCACATCGCTGAACAGGTGCTGCATCAGCGCGGAGCAGTCCACGCCGCGGCGCGTGGTTCCGCCCCACTGATACTGGGTCCCCTTCCACTTTTGGTATTGATCAAGGATGCGCGCGCGCAGCGGGCCCGTATCCTGTTGCATCAGTGCAGATTTCGCTGGCGAGACGGCCAGGTTACTGTTCATCGATAGCATCGACGCGGGGAGTTGAAAACTGAATGCAGAAAACGAAGCAAAACTTAACGTCAGGATTGAAATAAACGATCTAAGAGTCATATCAAGAAAGCAGTAGTGAGTGAGTTTTTCCTTACCTGTGGGGCCAAAGGGTTCCCCTGAATATCGTGCGATGTGGCGATAATATAGACAGATCGTTTTTTCACCAATTCTTATCGAGGCCAAAAATGGACTCACTTTGAGATCGCAAGATCGAGAAAAAAATGGTGGTGATGTAAGGACTGTCCTGGTAAAGCAGGTAAACTGATCCACAGAATGTGTATTTCAGCTAAGACGTATTTATGACCAATATGATTGCCGACGAGACGGTGGCGAAATCCAGCGTGCTCTCTGTCTTTGACTTTGATGGGACGTTAACACACCACGACAGCTTTATTCCTTTCCTGCGCTTTGCCTTCGGGAAACGCTACTTCGCGGGCCGTCTGGTGCGTATGGCGCTGCCCACGCTCCACTGCGTGCGTCGCAAGCTGACGCGCGATGAGCTAAAGGAAGTGCTGATCAAAACGTTCCTGACGGGCGTGGATGAACACTGGTTGCGCCAGCAGGCGGAAGCGTTTTGCGAAAAATACTGGAACAAGCTGATGCGCCCCGAAGGGGTTCTGGCCGTGGCGGCAGAGGTGAATTCCGGTGCGGAGGTGACCATCTGTTCCGCGTCTCCGGCGCTGGTGCTTCAGCCGTGGGCTGACAAACTGGGCATTAAGCTGATTGGCACGCAGCTGGAAGTGAAAGACGGCAAGCTGACGGGGCGCATCACGGGCCATAACTGCCGCTGCGCCCAGAAGGTGGCCAGGCTGGAAAAAGTGTATGGCGATCTGAACGCCTATCACCTGCGCGCCTGGGGGGACACCCGCGGCGACCACGAGCTGCTGGCAGCGGCGCAGGATCCGCACTGGCGGCACTTCCACCCGCCGCGCAAGCGCCGCAATTCACCCATCAAGTAGCCTTTTTGCCGGGTGGCGGCTGCGCCTTACCCGGCCTACATTCGAAAGCGCCACCGTGCGGTACATCAGGCTTCTCGTTTACCCGGGAACATCACGCTCGCAATAATTCCCAGCGCCAGCACGCCCAATACCACAAACAGGCTGGCCGTCGCGCCAATGCTGTAACCGTGATGCCAGAAGTGATCGGTGGCATTTAACCCCAGCTTGAACGCCACGAAGAACAGCAGCAGCACCACCGCTTTCTCGAGATGCACCAGATACTGCTTCAGCGCTTCCAGCACGAAGTAAAGGGTACGCAGGCCGAGGATAGCGAACATCATGGCGCTGTAGATAATCAGCGGCTCGCGGCTGACGGCGATAATGGCCGGCACGGAGTCAAACGCGAACATCACGTCTGAGAGTTCCACCACCGCCACGCAGAGCAGCAGCGGGGTCGCATAGCGCTTCGCCTTCTTCACGCGCCCAACCATCACGTCCTGGTTTTCCGGCTTTTCAAGCTCCGCATCCACCTCTTTCTGCGTCAGAATAAAGGCGTTGCTGCTGATTTTCGGCCAGACCGGATAGAAGCGTTTCACCAGGCGATAGGCGAGATGACCCGAGTAATCTTCCACTTCGTCACTCTCTTCATTGCGCCTCAGCATCATCACCGCCGTCCAGCCGACGACCAGCGCGAAAATCACCTCGACGTAAGGCCCCAGACTTAGCAGGCTGGTGCCGATAGCCACGAAAATACCGCGGAAGACAATCGCCCCCAGCACGCCCCAGTAGAGCACGCGGTGACGGTACTTATCCGGCACGCCGAACCAGGCGAAGATCGCCATCATCACAAACAGGTTATCGACGGAGAGCACCTCCTCCAGCGCATAACCGGTGAGGAACAGGCTCGCCAACTCGGCGCCGTGGTGAACGTACAGGAACCCGGCGAAGGCCATCGCCATCATGACCCAGAAGAGGGACCACATTGCGGCGCTTTTCAGCGAGATCGGTTTATCGTGACGGTGCATAAAGAGGTCGATAAACATCGCCCCAACGGCCATCACTACAAAGACAACAACGGTTTCCGTCGGGAAACCGAGATGAGCAGCAGACATACATAACCCTTTTATAGAGGCAAAGCACAGCACCATGCAGGCTGGCGTAAACCAGCAGAGAAAAAGGGTGGGCTGTTTATCACATCCACCCTCAAAACCGCAGCGCGACGGCCGCGTAAGGGGTGTACTTTACCTTACCAGATGGGGATTGCACATCTACCGTTTAGGCGCTCATGCCACGCAAACGCTGCAGCACTGCGACCAGAACCGCCACAGACCAGCCTACCATCAACGCGCCCACCAGTCCTTCCACCCCGCCGATGAGCCGCCAGTGCTGGGGTAACGTGACGTCGCCGTACCCTACCGTCGCATAGCTCACCAGCGAAAAGTAGAAGCTGGTGTTCCAGTCATTAAACGCGTCGATGACAAAATAAAAGGCAGCAAACAGCCCGGCCTCCAGAAGATGGGCGAAAATCATAGAGATCACGATACCGACATTGCGTAAAACAATGCGTACCGCAGAATCGACGTCTAACGTGATGAATTTTAAAACGCCAAACATCCACAGCGAATGAATGACCACGGTTAGGGTAAGCAAAATAATAATGCTGAGTAGCTGCATGGTACGTGCTCTGACCAAAAGGAGTATGGCCCCGCGAGCGCGGCGGGGCATCTGGTCGAAGCTTAGTCGAAGGGAGAGGAAAAGTTGGTGCAATAATTGCGCTACGTGATTATTTCTCTGCCGGCACGTCCTGCTTGCGGCTGGTCAGCAGCCTTGAGCGATATCCGCAGCGCACTATCTGTGAGTCACCTCTTATTTACATCATTTAAACCTTCCATTAACTGGATAAAAAGAACGCGCCGTCGCTATAGTGGTTTTGTTTAATAAAACTAAGTTGTACCTAATAAAACAAAGAACACACCCTGCGAGGATACAATGACAGAACATTTACGTAACGGCGCGACCGCCACCGAGGACATAGAAAGAGAGACGATGCGGAAGGTGATCTGGCGTATTCTTCCGTTTCTGATTGTCAGTTACCTGGTCTCGATTATCGATCGCGGGAATATCGGCATGGCTTCGCTGCAGATGAATGAGGACCTTGGCCTCAGCAAAGCGGCGTTTGGCTTCGCCAGCAGCCTTTACTTCGTGGCCTATTTCCTGTTTGAGGTGCCGAGCAACCTGGCCATGCAGAAAGTCGGCGCCCGGCTGTGGATACCGCGCATTATGATCAGCTGGGGCATCGTCTCCATGGGCATGGCGCTGGTTCAAAATACCACCTCGCTCTATATCGTCCGTTTTCTCCTCGGGGCAGCGGAAGCAGGCTTCTTCCCGGGCGTCGTGCTGTATCTGACCTGGTGGATCCCTGCCCGCTACCGCGCGCGCATTATTGCGTCCTTTATGGTCGCCATCCCGCTCGCTAACTTCATCGGCTCCCCGCTTTCCGGATTGATACTGTCGCTGGATGGCTGGCTGGGTCTTCGCGGCTGGCATCTGCTGTTCATTATTGAAGGCTTACCTGCGGTGCTGCTGGGTATTGCGGCCTGGTTTATTCTCCGGGATCGCCCTCATCAGGCGAAATGGCTCAGCGATGAACAGAAAAAGTGGCTGGAAACCACCCTTGAGACCGAGCGTAGCCAGCAAAAGAACATTGGACACCAGACGACGTGGCAGTTGCTGAAGCATCGTCAAATCTGGCTGATGGCGCTGATTTACGCGGGCGCATCGTCCGCGGGCACCACTATTAGCGTCTGGTCTCCTCAGCTGCTGAAATCCTTCCATCTTGATAATCTGCAAACCGGTCTGTTTAACGCCATTCCTTACGGTCTGGCATCGGTTCTGATGATTGTCTGGGGACGACACTCCGATCGCACCAATGAACGCCGCTGGCATACTGCGCTGACGCTGTTCATGATTGCCGCCGGCGTGTTCGCTGCCTTTGTCAGCGTCTCGCTCTTTGCCACTCTCGCGATCCTGAGCATTATCCTGACGGGCGCGTATTCGATGAAAGGGCCTTTCTGGGCGCTGGCGTCCGGCTGGATGAGCAGCTCCTCGGCGGCGGCAGGGCTGGCCGCGATTGGCGCCATCGCGAACCTGATTGGCGGGGCGGTCATGGTAAATGCCTACGGCATGATCAGCGAGCAAACGGGCAGCCACACGCTGGCTATGCTTCCGCTGGCCGTGCTGTGCCTGGCCGGGGGTATCGCGGTACTCATTATGGGACGGCAGGCCCGCAACGCTCAGCTACACGAAAAACAGGTCACACATTCATGATGACAGAAGCGGGACACATGTCCCGCTTCTGCGTTTAAAGATTTTCTTCCGCCGCGTCGCTCGTTTCACCAAAGAACTGCTGACAGAAGGGCTTACTGGCTCCCATTTTCTGCGACAGACGGCTGGCCGCCGCCTTCATCAACGGGCCTATCTCCTTCTCACGACGATCTTCCGTCAGCCGTGAGATGGGGCCGGTCAGGGCTAACGCCGCAACCAGCTTGTCGTGAACGCCGAAGACAGGCATCGCAAACGCCGCGGTGTGGGGATCGCGTGCGCCTGACGTGTAGAAAGGGAGTTCAGCGTCGCCCTCCGGCAGGCTCTCATTGAGCCCCCAGTGGCGCAAGACCTTACTGATGGCCG
Source organism: Enterobacter sp. fkY84-1 (assembly GCF_052974705.1). Taxonomy (NCBI): domain Bacteria; kingdom Pseudomonadati; phylum Pseudomonadota; class Gammaproteobacteria; order Enterobacterales; family Enterobacteriaceae; genus Enterobacter; species Enterobacter sp. fkY84-1. The sequence continues at coordinate 4,420,619 of NZ_CP169393.1, forward strand.
AATTATCGAGCGGGAACTGGCTGCCGGGAAGATTGCTGTGTCGCAGGCCGTGCGACGCTTCCGCGCGAAACAGGCAAAGGCGCTGCCCGCCCTCCAGCACATACCAGCTGGCGCTCTCCTGAGACGCCAGGGATAAGGCCTGAAGCTCTGGCTGAACCACCCGCGAAAGATGGAAAGATTGTTCATACAGCTTGCCGAGGTAAAGCAGACGTGGGCCAAGCGCATAATTGCCGTCTTCATGCCTGACGACGTAATTCATCCGTTCAAGAGAATTCATCAAGCGGTAAACCGTGGTTTTGTGATAACCCGACAGCTGTGCCAGCGCGGTCAGCGTCAGGCTCTCATCCCCAGGACGGAAGCAATCCAGTAAAGCCAGCGCTTTTTCAACCGCTACAACGCCTTCATTCCCCATCATTATCTCCTTGTTAGCCCGGCAGTGAGTGTACCTCAAATTTTGTGAGTCACTTCGTGTTTACATCACAAACGCCACCTCGGGTCTGGCTAAAAGGAAAGCAACACCGCTATAGTTGTTTTGTTCTGTACACCTGCGTTGTACTTAGTAAAACAATATGGAGGCATTCATGTCCGTTTCTGAAAAAAAAGCGATTAATCGCCAGTTCGAACGCGTTTCTGCCGAGGACGTTCGTCGGGCTGCCGAGTATCAGGCAGCCATTCTGGCCGACGTGGCCGGTCGCCGCGGTACGCTTCACGGCCGCATCAAACCGCTGGCTCCTCACATGTCCGTTGCGGGTCCGGCCATCACCGTGGAAGTCCGTCCGGGTGATAATCTGGCGATTCATGCCGCGATGGCGGTTGCGCAACCCGGCGATGTCCTGGTCGTCGATGGCAAAGGCGACCTGAGCTGCGCGCTGCTGGGCGAAATCATGGCCACCCAGGCTCAGGCGAGCGGCATTGCGGGCATCATCATTGACGGCGCTGTACGTGACGCCGATTCCCTGAGCAAAGGCCACTACCCTGTCTTTTCTGCCGGTCTGAACCCCTGCGGCCCGACAAAGTTAATTTCTGGCCGGGTGAATCATCCCATTTCAGTCGCCGGGGCGACGGTTCAGGCAGGGGATCTGGTTGTCGCGGATATCGACGGCGTGGTCGTCATCCCGCGCGATGAGGTTCAGCAGGTTATCGCGCTGGCAAAAGAAAAGCTGGAGATGGAGACCCGGCGTCTTGCCGCCATCCGTGAAGGCGATTTGCGTCCACACTGGCTTGATGACGCGCTTCGTAAGGCAGGTATGTTAGCCGACGGGGAGACGCTGTGATGGGGGGCAAAGACGTAATTCTGGTTACCGGAAGCGACCTGGCGGAGCAGGCCATGGTGATGCTGCAGGGCTTTGAGGTGGTGTTTGCGGGCCGCCAGCCGACAGAAGATGACCTGATCGCGCTGTGTGAACGACACAATCCCGTGGCGATTCTGGTTCGTTACGGCCGGATCACCGCGAAAGTCATGGATGCCGCCCCGGCTCTGCAGGTTATTTCCAAGCACGGAAGCGGGATCGATGTGATAGACCAGACGGCAGCGGCCGAGCGCAATATCGCCGTCCGCGCGGCCCCAGGCGCAAACGCGGCGGCAGTGGCTGAACATACCTGGGCGCTGATCCTCGCCTGCGCAAAGTCCGTGGTGCCTCTGGACAAGCGGTTACGAGACGGGCACTGGGATAAGGCGACGCATAAATCCATTGAGCTGGAGGGTTTAACGCTGGGGCTAATCGGATTGGGCGCTATCGGCTCGCGCGTGGCAACTATTGGTCACGCCTTCGGCATGAAGGTGCTGGCTTACGATCCCTATGCTAAATCGATGCCTGCACTGTGCGAACGTGCAGAGACGCTGACCGGACTTCTTTCCCGTTCCGATGTCATCTCTTTGCACTGTCCGCTAACCGATGAGAATCGGGGAATGATCAATAGCGAGACGCTCGCACACTGCAAGCGGAACGCCATTCTGGTCAATACGGCACGCGGTGGACTGATCCACAGTGAATCGTTACTGGCGGCGCTCCGGGATGGCACGCTGCACAGCGCAGCGCTGGACAGCTTTACCCAGGAGCCGCTGACGGCGCCGCACCTCTGGCAGTCCGTAGAAAACGTGGTGATTTCACCGCATATCGGCGGCGTTACCGCCGCGTCATACATCAAGATGGGGACCGTGGCCGCGAGCAATATTCTGGCCGTGACGGACGCCACCACCGTCAGCCCGTAAAGCCAAGCGTGACGAGTGGCAGCGCGCTGATGTCACTTGTCTTCTGCCAGCGCCTGAGCACATGCCCAGGCACTTGCCCATGCCCACTGGAAGTTATACCCGCCGAGCCAGCCGGTCACATCCATCACTTCACCGATGAAGTAGAGCCCCGGCACGTTGCGCGCTTCCATGGTACGGGAAGAGAGTTCATTCGTGTCGACTCCGCCCAGCGTGACTTCCGCCGTGCGGTAGCCTTCCGTGCCGTTTGGCTGCACGCGCCAGTTTGTTAGCGTCTCGACCAGCGTTTCCTGCTCGCGGCTGTTAAGCTGCTTTAGCGACACGTCGGGGATCTGCCCCAGCACCTGCAAACATTCCACCAGACGCTTCGGCAGCTGCATTGCGAGGGTGTTTTTCAGGCTCTGATTCGGGTGCGCGGTACGCTGCTCGTTGAGGAAGGCATCCAGATCGCAATCGGGAAGCAGGTTAACCGTGACAAACTCCCCCGGCTGCCAGTAGCTGGAGATTTGCAGTACCGCCGGGCCGGAGAGGCCGCGATGGGTAAAGAGCAGGTTTTCGCGAAACACCGTGCCGTCTTCGGCGGTGATAACGGCGGGAACGGACACGCCAGACAGCGTCTGAAGCTGTTCCAGAAGCGGTTTATGCAGCGTGAACGGCACCAGCCCGGCGCGCGTAGGCAGGACTTTCAGGCCAAACTGCTCGGCGATTTTATAGCCGAACGGGGAAGCGCCCAGCCCCGGCATAGACAGGCCGCCGCTGGCAATCACCAGATTATCGGCGCTGACGGTTTCACCGTTGAGCAGCAGCGTGTAGCCCTGGTCATCGCGGGAAACGTCCAGCACTTCGGTGCGCAGGCGCATGACCACGCCGCCCTTCTCGCACTCGGCCACCAGCATATCGACAATCTGCTGGGCGGAGTCGTCGCAGAACAGCTGGCCCAGCGTCTTCTCATGCCATGCGATACCGTGCTTACCCACCAGGTCGATAAAGTCCCACTGGGTATAACGCGCCAGCGCAGATTTACAAAAATGACGGTTTTGGCTCAAATAGGCCGCGGGTTCAACATACAGGTTAGTAAAGTTGCAGCGCCCGCCGCCGGACATCAGGATCTTGCGGCCTGGCTTTTTACCGTTATCCAGCAGCAGCACGCGACGACCCGCCTGTCCGGCCATTGCCGCACAAAACATACCCGCCGCACCGGCGCCAATTACCACGGCATCAAACCTTTCCACGTCAAAACCCTCTTTGTTAACTGCCGCGGATTGTAAAGTTTCCTCTGTGGTCACACCAGCGTAAAAAGATATTACAAAGCCATTCCATTGAAATTTAAAGAATATCCTTTCAGGCACTTTTCTCAAATCAGGTGGTATGTCAAAAAAAGTCTATATTTCACTTTGCCCGTTGCGCATTTGTCCTGGATAATGCGCCGCGTTCATGTCCTCAAAATGGCGTAACGTCCTATGCTACATTTGTTTGCCGGCCTGGATTTACATACCGGGCTTTTACTCTTGCTTGCTCTGGTTTTTGTACTGTTTTACGAAGCGATCAACGGCTTCCACGACACTGCAAACGCAGTAGCGACGGTTATCTACACTCGCGCAATGCGATCGCAGCTTGCGGTTGTTATGGCGGCGGTATTTAACTTTTTTGGTGTCCTCCTGGGCGGACTGAGCGTTGCGTATGCGATTGTGCATATGCTGCCAACAGATCTGCTGCTTAACGTAAGTTCTGGCCATGGCCTCGCTATGGTGTTCTCAATGCTGCTTGCTGCAATTATCTGGAACCTCGGTACCTGGTATTTCGGCCTGCCTGCATCCAGTTCTCACACCCTCATCGGCGCGATTATCGGTATCGGGTTAACCAACGCCCTCATGACCGGTACATCGGTTGTTGATGCGTTAAATATCCCGAAAGTGCTGGGGATCTTTGCCTCTCTCATCGTCTCCCCTATCGTGGGTCTGGTGGTGGCGGGCGGGCTGATCTTCATCCTGCGTCGTTACTGGAGCAATACCAAAAAACGCTCCCGTATACACCTGACGCCGGCAGAGCGTGAAAAGAAAGACGGCAAGAAAAAGCCGCCATTCTGGACGCGTATTGCCCTGATCATTTCCGCTATCGGCGTGGCTTTCTCACACGGCGCGAACGATGGTCAGAAAGGCATTGGTCTGGTGATGCTGGTACTGATCGGTGTTGCTCCGGCAGGCTTCGTGGTTAACATGAACGCCTCCGGCTACGAAATCACCCGTACCCGCGATGCGGTCAACAACGTTGAAACTTATTTCCAGCAGCACCCTGAGCTGCTGAAAAAAGCGACCGGCGTTGACCAGTTAATCCCGTCTCCGGAAGCCGGTGCCACGACTGCACCTGGCGAATTCCACTGCCATCCGGCTAACGCGATTAACGCGCTGGAACGTGCCAAAGGCATGCTGGGCAATATCGAAAGTTATGACAAACTGACCGTTGAGCAGCGTGGTCAGCTGCGTCGCATTATGCTGTGCATCTCTGATGTGACGGATAAAGTGGCGAAGCTGCCAGACGTGAATGCTGACGACCAGCGTCTCCTGAAGAAACTGAAAGGCGATATGCTCAACACCATTGAGTACGCGCCAATCTGGATCATCATGGCGGTCGCGCTGGCACTCGGTATCGGTACGATGATTGGCTGGCGCCGCGTGGCGACCACCATCGGCGAGAAGATCGGTAAGAAAGGCATGACCTATGCGCAGGGTATGTCCGCGCAGATGACGGCGGCAGTGTCTATCGGTCTGGCGAGCTACACCGGTATGCCGGTATCCACCACCCACGTACTCTCCTCGTCCGTGGCAGGTACCATGATTGTTGACGGTGGCGGCCTGCAGCGCAAAACCGTGACCAACATTCTGATGGCCTGGGTGTTCACCCTTCCGGCGTCCATCCTGCTGTCTGGCGGGCTGTACTGGATTTCGCTGAAGCTGATTTAATCGGTAAAGGCGACAAAAAAGCGGGTCAGGAAACTGACCCGCTTTTTTTATGCTCAGTGCCAAATCATCAATGCAATCATACTGACGACGACCAGCCCGCACAGGGCGCTGGTTAAAATGAACTGACGACGCAGGCGCTCGCAGCGACGGATAAATTCTTCATCGTGATGATCGCGGTAGCGCTGGTAGTAGATATATCCCACCAGACGCATCTGTTTGCTGGGCTGTCCATGCGAGGTGAAGAACCCTCCACCGTCCACATACTGATAAAGCAACGGATCGCAACCACGAAGTACCACTAACAGCGCACGTAACGATGAGAAGTAGCGCGCCATATTCACTATGCAAACTACGCATAACGCCCAAAACAATGCGACGGTGCTAATCATACATCCTCCCCGGCGTCCGCCCACGAAGCAAGGCTTCTGAGCTACCGCACCCCAATGCCCTGACAGACAGTTCAGTGAAAGAATGACCAAAAGTCGATCCGGTTCGCGTTTTAATATCCGAACGGCTCATTTAATAGTGTAGGAGATCCGTTAATTTTTTTGCCACAAGGTTAATCGTTATCAACACCAAAGCTTGAAAAATATGTTTAACTGGGCCGTAATGAAAGCATCAGACGACGGCTTTCCCATTTAGTCATCGATAACTTAAGGAAGGAGTAACACTATGGCTTACAAACACATTCTCATCGCGGTAGACCTCTCCCCGGAGAGCAAAGTGCTGGTTGATAAAGCGGTATCCATGGCACGTCCCTACAACGCGAAAGTTTCGCTGATTCACGTTGATGTGAATTACTCCGACCTCTACACCGGTCTGATCGACGTCAATCTGGGCGATATGCAGAAGCGTATCTCCGAAGAGACGCACCACGCCCTGAGCGAACTGTCCACCAACGCGGGCTACCCGATTACCGAAACCCTGAGCGGCAGCGGCGACCTGGGCCAGGTATTGGTTGATGCGATCAAGAAATACGACATGGACCTGGTGGTGTGCGGTCACCACCAGGACTTCTGGAGCAAGCTGATGTCTTCCGCTCGCCAGCTGATTAATACCGTTCACGTGGATATGCTGATTGTTCCGCTGCGTGACGAAGAAGACGAGTAAGTGCAAAAAAGCCCGGTGGCGCTAACGCTTACCGGGCCTACAGGCGGCACGAAATGTAGGCCGGGTAAGGCGAAGCCGCCACCCGGCTTTTTTTATTCCGGTGTCCCCGAATAAATATCAAACCGGTGCCCTTTGGTGGTCACCGCATTGGTCGTGGCAACGTCCGCCAGCGGCGGCGCATAGTCAGGGCGCTTCACCACCACCCGCTTCGTCGCCAGCTGACGAGCCGGTTCCAGCAGGCCATCCGCATCCAGATCAGGCCCCACCAGAGACTGAAACACCCGCATCTCTTTCTTCACCAGCGCGCTTTTCTGCTTGTGCGGGAACATCGGGTCGAGATAGACGACCTGCGGGCGCGGGGTGATATCGGTCAGCGCCGTCAGGCTCGAGGCATGGATCAGCTGCAATCGTTCCTGCAACCACGGCCCGATTTCCGGGTCCGCGTAGCCACGGCTCAGACCGTCGTCGAGCAGGGCTGCCACCACCGGATTACGTTCCAGCATCCGCACATGACAGCCGACAGACGCCAGCACAAACGCATCGCGCCCCAGCCCCGCCGTGGCATCCACCACGTCCGGCAGATAGCTTCCTTTAATCCCAACCGCTTTCGCCACCGCTTCGCCGCGACCGCCGCCGAACTTGCGCCGGTGCGCCATGGCCCCGCCGACAAAATCGACAAAAATCCCGCCGAGCTTCGGTTCGTCGCGCTTACGTAATTCGAGATGTTCTGGTGTCATCACCAGCGCCATCAGGTTATCTTCATCGTGCTCCAGCCCCCAGCGGGCGGCCAGAACAGATAAGGCGCCGTCTCCGGCGCCTGTTTCATCCACTAAGCAGATCTTCACGTAACAATCAGCCTTTGATCCCGTAATGCTCAAGCATCGCGTCCAGCTGCGGCTCGCGCCCGCGGAAGCGTTTGAACAGCACCATTGGCTCTTCGGAACCGCCGCGGGTCAGGATGTTGTCGAGGAACGACTGGCCGGTTTCGCGGTTGAAAATCCCCTCTTCTTCGAAGCGCGAGAAGGCATCCGCCGCCAGCACGTCGGCCCACAGGTAGCTGTAGTACCCCGCCGCATAGCCGCCTGCGAAGATGTGGCTGAACGCGTGCGGGAAACGACCCCAGGTTGGCCCAGGGATCACCGCGACCTGCTTTTTAATCTCCGCCAGGGTTTCAAGGATTTTCGCCCCCTGCTCCGGGCTGAACTCGGCGTGCAGGCGGAAGTCGAACAGGCCGAACTCCAGCTGGCGCAGGATAAACATCGCCGCCTGGTAGTTCTTCGCCGCCAGCATTTTATCTAGCAGTTCTTTCGGCAGCGGTTCACCGGTCTCGTAGTGGCCGGAGATAAACGCCAGCGCGTCCGGCTCCCAGCACCAGTTTTCCATAAACTGGCTCGGCAGCTCGACCGCATCCCACGGCACACCGCTGATGCCTGCCACGCCTGCGGTTTCGATGCGGGTCAGCATGTGGTGCAGGCCGTGACCGAACTCGTGGAACAGGGTGATCACTTCATCGTGGGTGAACAGCGCAGGTTTGCCGTTCACCGGACGGTTGAAGTTACAGGTCAGGTAGGCGACCGGCTTCTGCAGGGAACCGTCTGCTTTACGCATCTGGCCCACGCAGTCGTCCATCCACGCCCCGCCGCGCTTGTTCTCACGCGCGTAGAGATCGAGGTAGAAGCTGCCGCGCAGTTCGTTTTTCTCGTCATACAGCTCGAAGAAGCGCACGTCCGGATGCCAGACGTCGATATCGGTACGCTCTTTGGCGGTGATGCCATAGATGCGCTTCACCACTTCAAACAGGCCGTTAACGGCTTTGTTTTCCGGGAAGTACGGGCGCAGCTGCTCGTCGCTGATGCTGTAGAGGTGCTGCTTCTGTTTTTCGCTGTAGTAAGCAATGTCCCACGGCTGCAGCTCGTCCACGCCGAACTCCGCTTTCGCGAAGGCGCGCAGCTGGGCCAGCTCTTTTTCACCCTGCGGACGGGCGCGTTTCGCCAGATCGGTCAGGAAGTCGAGCACCTGCTGCGGGTTTTCCGCCATTTTGGTGGCGAGAGATTTGTCGGCGTAGTTTTCAAAGCCCAGCAGCTGCGCCAGCTCGTGGCGCAGGGCGAGGATTTCCGCCATCACCGGGCTGTTGTCCCACTTACCGGCATTCGGCCCCTGATCGGAAGCGCGGGTGCTGTAGGCGCGGTACATCTCTTCGCGAAGCGCCTGGTTGTCGCAGTAGGTCATCACCGGCAGATAGCTTGGGATATCCAGGGTTAACAGGTAGCCGTCCTGCTCTTTCGCTTCGGCCTGCGCTTTTGCTGCCGCCAGGGCGCTTTCCGGCATACCCGCCAGCTCTGCTTCGTCGGTAATCAGCTTCGTCCAGCCCATGGTGGCGTCAAGGACGTTGTTGCTGTACTGGTTGCCCAGCTCGGACAGGCGCGCGGCGATTTCACCGTAGCGGGTCTGCTTCTCTTTTGGCAGGCCAATCCCGGACAGCTCAAAATCACGCAGGGCGTTATCGACCGATTTTTTCTGCGCGGTGTTCAGCTTGGCGTAGTGATCGCCGTCGCGCAGGTTCCGGTAGGCTTTGTAGAGCCCTTCGTGCTGGCCGACCCAGGTGCTGTACTCAGAGAGCAGCGGCAGGGTTTGCTCGTAGGCTTCGCGCAGCTCCGGGCTGTTTTTTACCGAGTTCAGGTGGCTCACCGGGGAGAAGATGCGCCCCAGCACGTCGTCCACTTCGGCCAGCGGCTGACACAGATTTTCCCAGGTGTACGGCCCGCCCTGCGCGACCACGCTTTCTAGCGCCGCGCGGCAGTTGTCCAGCGATTGCGTAACGGCTGGGACTACATGCTCGGGGAGGATTTTAGAAAACGGTGGCAACGAAAAAGGCGTCAGTAATGGATTGGTCATAAACGCTGTCCTGTTGAAAGAGGTGAATGAAGCGCGCATCCGGCGCTGTGCATATGCGATCTAGAATGGGGTTAAGTGTAGAGGATTTCAATGCCAGACGTGGCGGAAAAGAGCCCGGTGGCGCTGCGCTTACCGGGCCTGCGGGTAATCTGCGCCGTTCTGCTGTAAACTGTGGCAAATCGTCAATTCAGCGGAATATCATTACCCATGCTCAGTTATCGCCACAGCTTCCACGCAGGCAACCACGCCGACGTCCTTAAACACACCGTTCAGAGCCTGATCATCGAATCGCTCAAAGAGAAAGAGAAGCCGTTTCTCTATCTGGACACGCACGCGGGCGCGGGCCGTTATCAGCTGAGCGGCGAGCATGCCGAGCGTACCGGTGAATATCTGGAAGGGATCGCCCGTATCTGGCAGCAGGACGACCTGCCTGCCGAGCTGGAGCCGTACATCGGCGTGGTGAACCACTTCAACCGCAACGGCCAGCTGCGTTACTACCCGGGATCCCCGCTGATTGCCCGCCAGCTGCTGCGCGAGCAGGACAGCATCCAGCTGACCGAGCTGCATCCGAGCGACTTCCCGCTGCTGCGTTCTGAATTCCAGAAAGACAGCCGCGCCCGCGTGGAAAAAGCCGACGGCTATCAGCAGCTGAAAGCCAAGCTGCCGCCGGTTTCCCGTCGCGGCCTGGTGCTGATCGACCCGCCGTACGAAATCAAAACCGACTATCAGGCGGTGGTGACCGGTATTCACGAAGGCTACAAACGCTTCGCCACCGGGACATACGCCCTGTGGTATCCGGTGGTGCTGCGCGCGCAAATCAAACGCATGATCAAAGACCTGGAAGCCACCGGCATCCGCAAAATCCTGCAGATCGAGCTGGCCGTGCGTCCGGACAGCGACCAGCGCGGCATGACCGCCTCGGGCATGATCGTCATTAACCCGCCGTGGAAGCTCGAAGCGCAGATGAACAACGTGCTGCCGTGGCTGCACAAAACGCTGGTGCCAGCCGGTACGGGTCATACCTCCGTCAGTTGGATCGTGCCGGAGTAATCGCAGCCATCGGTGGAAACTATTGATTTCAGGTATACAATCGCGGCAATTCACGATTAAGGACAAAAGCTATGACTAAGCATTATGACTACATCGCCATCGGCGGCGGCAGCGGCGGCATCGCCTCCATCAACCGCGCGGCCATGTACGGCCAGAAGTGTGCGCTGATTGAAGCCAAAGCGCTGGGTGGCACCTGCGTGAACGTGGGTTGTGTACCGAAAAAGGTGATGTGGCATGCGGCGCAAATCCGTGAAGCTATCCATATGTATGGCCCGGACTACGGCTTTGACACCACCATCAACCACTTCGACTGGGACAAACTGATCGCCAGCCGTACCGCCTACATCGATCGTATTCACACCTCCTACGACAACGTGCTGGGCAAAAATAACGTCGACGTTATCCACGGTTTCGCTCGCTTCGTTGATGCGAAAACGATCGAAGTAAACGGTGAGACGATCACCGCCGATCACATCCTGATCGCCACCGGCGGCCGTCCGAGCCACCCGAACATCCCGGGCGTGGAATACGGCATCGACTCCGACGGTTTCTTCGAACTGCCTGCCCTGCCAAAACGCGTTGCCGTGGTGGGCGCGGGTTACATCGCGGTGGAGCTGGCTGGCGTGATTAACGGTCTGGGTGCCGAAGCGCACCTGTTCGTGCGTAAACACGCGCCGCTGCGCAGCTTCGATCCGCTGATCGTTGATACGCTGGTTGAAGTGATGAACACCGAAGGCCCAACCCTGCACACCAACGCCGTGCCAAAAGCGGTCGTGAAAAATGCAGACGGCAGCCTGACCCTGGAGCTGGAAGATGGCCGCAGCCAGACCGTTGATTGCCTGATCTGGGCGATTGGCCGTGAACCGGCGAACGATAACTTCAACCTGGGCGTGACCGGCGTGAAAACCGACGAAAAAGGGTACATCGTCGTCGATAAATTCCAGAACACCAGCGTACCGGGCATTTATGCGGTCGGCGACAATACCGGTGCCGTTGAGCTTACCCCGGTTGCCGTTGCGGCGGGCCGCCGTCTCTCCGAGCGCCTGTTCAATAACAAGCCGGACGAGCATCTGGACTACAGCAACATCCCGACCGTGGTCTTCAGCCACCCGCCAATCGGCACCGTCGGCTTAACCGAGCCGCAGGCGCGCGAGCAGTATGGCGACGACCAGGTGAAAGTGTATAAATCCGCGTTCACCGCGATGTATACCGCCGTTACCTCCCACCGTCAGCCGTGCCGCATGAAGCTGGTCTGCGTCGGCCCGGAGGAGAAGATTGTCGGTATCCACGGCATTGGCTTCGGCATGGATGAGATCCTGCAGGGCTTTGCGGTAGCGCTGAAGATGGGCGCGACCAAGAAAGATTTCGACAATACCGTGGCGATCCACCCAACGGCCGCCGAAGAGTTTGTCACCATGCGTTAATGCATAAGCCCCTCTCCGGAGGGGCTTTTTTTATTCACATTCATAAATCGTTGCAAAACGAATGCTCCGAAAAGAGTGATCTACCGCACATATCCCTCCACATCTACCGAAGCGAATGTCTACGCTTATAAGACGCCCGGATAAACCTGTCTTTTGAACACACAACCGGAGGTCCCTATCACCATGTTCAACCAGAAACTACAGGCTACCGAGAACATCGAATTCGAGATTGCAGAAGAGCTGCGCTACGAGACCGATCCCTGCGAGTTGAAACTGGATGAAATGATTGAGGCGGAGCCGGAACCCGAGATGATCGAGGGGCTACCCGCCTCCGATGCACTGACGCCCGCAGACCGCTATCTTGAACTGTTTGAGCACGTGCAGTCCTCGCGCCTGTTCACGGACAGCAAAACCTTTCCCGACTGCGCGCCGAAGATGGATCCGCTGGATATCCTGATCCGCTACCGCAAGGTCAGACGCCACCGGGACTTCGACCTGCGCCAGTTTGTGGAAAACCACTTCTGGCTGCCGGAGACCTACAGCACGGAATATGTCTCCGACCCCGGTCTGTCCCTCAAAGAGCACATTGACAGCCTGTGGCCAGTGCTGACGCGCGAGCCGCAGGATCATATTCCCTGGTCTTCCCTGCTGGCGCTGCCCCAAGCCTATATCGTTCCCGGCGGACGATTCAGCGAGACCTACTACTGGGATTCCTATTTCTCCATGCTGGGGCTGGCGGAGAGCGGTCGTAACGATCTGCTGAAATGTATGGCGGATAACTTCGCCTGGCTGATTGAACGCTACGGGCATATTCCCAACGGCAACCGTACCTATTATCTCAGCCGCTCCCAGCCGCCGGTCTTTGCGCTGATGGTGGAGCTGTTTGAGGAGGACGGCGTGCGCGGTGCGAAACGCTATCTGGAACACCTCAAAATGGAGTACGCCTTCTGGATGGACGGCGCGGAGTCGCTGCTGCTTAACCAGGCCTACCGCAGCGCCGTGCGTATGCCGGACGGCTCGTTGCTCAACCGCTACTGGGATGACCGTGATACCCCGCGCGATGAATCGTGGATTGAGGACGTGGAAACTGCCCGCCATTCGGGCCGTCCGCCAAATGAGGTGTATCGCGACCTGCGCGCCGGGGCGGCGTCCGGCTGGGACTATTCCTCCCGCTGGCTGCGCGATCCGTCGCGGCTCGCCAGCATCCGCACGACGCAGTTTATCCCCATCGACCTGAACGCCTTCCTGTTCAAGCTGGAAAGCGCCATTGCCAACATCTCGGCGTCGAAAGGGGATAAAGAGACGGCCGACCTGTTCCGCCAGAAAGCCAGCGATCGCCGCGAGGCGGTGAACCGCTATCTGTGGGACGAGGAGAGTGGCTGTTACCGCGATTACGACTGGCGACGCGAAGAGCTGGCGCTGTTTTCTGCCGCCAGCATTGTGCCGCTGTATGTCGGCATGGCGACCCATGAGCAGGCCGAGCGCCTGTCGGATGCGGTCAAGGCGCGACTGCTGACGCCGGGCGGGATTCTGGCGACCGAGTACGAAACCGGCGAGCAGTGGGATAAACCCAACGGCTGGGCGCCGCTGCAGTGGATGGCGATCCAGGGGTTCAAGCAGTACGGCAACGACTCGCTGGGGGATGAAATCGCCTGGAGCTGGCTGCATACGGTGAACCATTTTTATCAGACGCATCATAAGCTGATTGAGAAGTACCACATCGCCAGCAGCACGCCGCGCGAAGGGGGCGGGGGTGAGTATCCGCTGCAGGATGGTTTCGGCTGGACGAACGGCGTGGTGCGGCGGCTGATTGGGTTGTATGGGGAGCCTTGAATAGGGTGCGGTCTGGTGCCCTCTCTCTCCCACGGGGAGAGGGAGGAGAAATCAGCGAATCACCTCATAAATGGCGCTCTGAATAGACTGCCATTTTTTGGTGGTGGCATCCGGCTGTGACTTCGCACGGCGTGTGGCCATGTCGAGATCGTGCTGCTGGCGTTTCACCACCGCTGGCACGGTGCAGAAAGCTTTGAGGTACTCTTTACGTACCGAGGTCAGAGACTCGCCGTTCGACATCGCGTGGCTGAGCGTGTTGATGAAGCGCCGACACGGCTTCTCCTCCACCATGTTTTGCCGGTAGCGTAGCATCAGCTCCAGCACGTCGTCATAGCCTGCCGACATCGCCTCTTCGGTCCAGGACAGCTTCCAGTCCATACCGCCCTGCAAAAAGAGCTGGGTCACGCGGGTGTCGTTGCGGTTAATGGCCGAGCGGAAATTATTCTCGTCCCAGGTCACTCCCATGCGCGTGAGCGTTTCGCGCGAGGAAGGCGTCTCACGCATTTCCTGTGGCGGCGCCGCTTCAGCCGCGCTGACGGCCGCAGGCTGCGGTTTACTGCTGCTCACCAGCCAGAAGCCTCCCGCCACGATGGCAATCACCATAACGCCAACCGCCCCCCATAACGCACCGGAAATGAGCTGCTCGCGTTGTTCGGGGGTGCGCGGCACGCGCTGGGTCGGCTTTTCAATGGTGTCACGGACTTCAAACAGATCCCCACCCGTGACCCGATCCATTTTCTGCGCCTTTTCCCAGAAGGTATGCAGTTCGCTGGCATCTACCGCCATGAATCCCGCCGGATTGACGCGCGTTCTCCCCTCTTCAAACGCGCGTTGAACGGGCCGCGCGATCTGCGCGTAGTAGTTATCCAGCAGCTGGATTTGCGCCGAGCTTAACGTTTTCTGGACGGTGATGTTGTTACGGATTTGCCGAATGTCATCGAGGAAGGTTTGCAGCGTTTTACGCGGTTCAACCAGCAGCGTCAGCATGGACGGGTCGCTGAACAGCGAAGCGTAATAGCGGCTGAACTCTTTTTTATCCACCAGCATTTGCGCCAGTTCGCTGAACATCATGCCGCTCAGGACATCGTTGATCTCGCCCAACTTCAGCCAGCGCCGTACGCGATCGGCGTTAAACAAAGTCTTGAGATGGTTATTCAGCCTTACCTGATCGGGCCAGGCCTGCTGGATGAGCCCTTTTATCATGAGCTCTATCGCCCGCACCTGCTTGTGCGCCTGCTGCTGCTGGAGTTCGCTGCCCGGAGCCAGCTCCGTGCTGTAGGTCAACAGCGGCTGCTGCAGGCGAAGGTGCTCCAGCGCGGTGACAAACCGCATCGCCGCAATCAGCTGGTTTTCACTCACATCCTGTCCGCTTTCATACTGCGGCACGCGCTGCTGCAGCAGGCGCAGCTGGAGCGTAAATTCCGACATCTCAGCATCATTCAGGTTGAGTTTTTTCGCCACGGCTCCCCAGCCGCCCAGGGCTAATCGCGCGCTGTCCAGTTGTTCCAGAAACCAGCGTGGATCTTTGCCCTCAGAAGCATGTACATTCAGAAGAAGCAAAATTTCCACCGACGCATGGCGAATGACCGCCAGACAGTGTTCGAACTGTTCGCGAATATGATGTGATGTGCTGAGAGTCATTGTTTTCCTTAAGCGACAACGAAGACATCCGGATTGGCCCGTAACGGCCTTTTTTCTTTTTATTTATACGCGGTTAACCATACCTGACTTTCTGTTGAAATAAAGTGACAACCCTAAAATCATTTAAAATGTTTCAGGAGAATCTGAATGCCGGTTTTAATTACCCCTCGCCTGAACTGCTCGCCTTTACGAGAAGAAGACTGGCCCTTTTTTCTGGCGCTACAGCAGCATCCCGACGTCATGCGCTTTGTGGCGGAAGACCGCCCCGTCGCGGCGATCCGCGAGGCGTTTGATTCGCGCCTGACGCCCTGGACGCCAGGGAGCGCGCACTGGCTGTGCCTCGTCGTGCGTGACGCCGCTTCCAGGGCTCCGTTGGGCGTCACCGGGTATATTCATCGGGAGGAGGATTGCGCTGAGGTCGGTTTTCTTTTCGCTCCCGAGGCGCAGGGGAAAGGTTACGGCTTTGAATCCCTGAAAGCGCTTTGCGATTACGCTTTTCATCAGGGCGGTATACGTCGACTTACCGCCACCGTCACCGCCGGGAATATCGCCTCACGACGTCTGCTGGAAAAAGCCCGCTTTTGCCTGGAGGGCGAATTACGCGAGAGCTATTACCTTGCGGGACGTTGGCATAATGACTGGTTATTTGGTTTATTGCGGCAGGAATATCTGAATAACAATCCCTGATCAATAGCCATTTGGCGGATATTTCTCGTACCTCATTTCCTCTACAGTGTCGCCATTAAGAGGAAATGAATATGAAAGAGCATGCGCTGAAAATATCTTCTGCCGCCATCGCGTTAATAAAGAAACATCAGGGTCTTTCTCTGGAAAAATATCGTGACGAAAAAGGATTATGGGTTATCGGCTATGGCCACGTTATCCGCGATCAGGAGCATTTTCACGGCCCTGTCACACCTCTGGAGGCTGAGACTTTGTTGCGCGAAGATATCCGGTTGTGTGAAGCGCTGCTGCGGGAAAATATGACACGTCCATTAACCCAACAGCAGCATGATGCGCTGGTGATGATGATATTCAGTTTCGGAGAGATAACGTCGCTCCCAAACGCGCTTTTTCAGGCCGTCGCCCGGGTATAATACATGGCTGCCTGCGTTCTGTTTTTCACGTCCAGCCGCCGGAAAAGTGCCTCGAGGTGCGCTTTTACCGTGGCCGCACTGATGTTCAGATTGCGGCCAATCTCTTTATTCGACTCCCCCGCCGCCAGCAATTTCAAGACTTCGCGCTGGCGCTCGCTCAAGGATAATAATGCCTGAGGCGACGTCGGCTCTCTGACCCACTCTCCGGGAAAACAGACCATCCCTCTGGATACCGAATCCAGTACGGCGGAAAACCGTTCGGGATTGGCGTTTCGGGGAACAATGGCCATGACGTTTCGCTGCCGCAGCTGCTCAGCACATTTGGCCTCTTTTTTCGCCAAAATCAGAATCACACGTATCGCCGGAAAGCGATGCAGGATCGCTTCCAGCAAAGTGCTCCCTTCGTCCTGAATTAAATTCCCATCAATCATGACGATAGCCGACGGTGAAGCAGAAATCTGAGTCCATAAATCTTCTGCCTGACAGGTCCCAGTTATATTTATTTCCGGAATCAACCTCTGAAGACTGTGTATCGCTCCGTGAATAAAGAGTGACTGCCTGTCAAACATGATTACTCGCATCGTTTTTTCCCCTCTGAGAATAGCGAAGGGGGATTCTACAGAGGCATTATTTAAGAAAAAACTCAACGAATGGATACGTTACAAATCCCCGGGGTTCTTTATATCTGTCAGTATTTAGACACATTTATCTTAAGGATTTACTCAAGCGCATACCTCACAGGAACATACCGCCTGATACTTCAATACGTTGCGCATTCATCCAGCCCAGTTTGTCGCTGAGCAGTGCCGCAATGGCATCGCCGATATCGTCAGGCAGCCCCACCCGTCCCAGCGCCGTCTGGGACGCCAGCATCTGGTTGAGCTCCGCGTTGTCGCGCACGTGTCCGCCGCCAAAGTCGGTTTCTATCGCGCCAGGGGCAATGATATTGACGGAGATGCCGCGCGCGCCCAGCTCTTTCGCCTGATAACGCGTCAACACTTCCATTGCTCCTTTCATCGCCGCGTAGGTCGCCGATCCCGGCTGGGTAAAACGGGCCAGCCCGCTGGAGACGTTGAGGATCCGTCCGCCGTCGCTAAGCAGCGGCAGCAGGCGCTGCGTCAGGAAGAAAGGTCCTTTGAAATGAACGTTCAGCGCCTCGTCAAACTGGGCTTCCGTCGTGTCGGTATAAGGCGCATATAAACCCGTCCCGGCATTGTTCAATAAATAGTCAAACGTTTCACGCTGCCAGACGCTCTTAAGGGTTTCCTGAAGCTGTTGGGCAAAATGCTCAAAACTCGTGATATCCCCGACGTTGAGCTGCAATGCCGCCGCGTTGACGCCTTTTTCCTGAATTTCATGCACAACGTCCAGCGCTTCCTGCTGGCTGCGGTTGTAGGTCAGCACAATTCCCGTGCCGTCTGCCGCCAGCTTTAAGGCAGCGTTTTTACCCAAACCACGGCTACCACCCGTCACTAATGCGATACGTTCAGTCATCATAAACCTCGTTTTGGCTGTTATGGAGATTGAGTAAGAGCTTATTAGGTGATAGAAAATCAATAAAGATGAGTTAAAACGCTTCACTGTTTCAGCACAAACAACAATGAGCTACATCTATGGATAAAATTCACGCAATGCAGCTGTTTGTTCGCGTCGCGGAACTGGAGAGTTTTTCCCGCGCGGCAGAAACATTAACGCTGCCGAAAGGCAGCGTGTCACGACAGATTCAGGCCCTCGAAAACCGGCTTGGCACCCAGCTATTGCACCGCACCACCCGCCGCGTCAGCCTGACGCAGGACGGTATGGTCTATTACGAACGGGCAAAAGATCTGCTGGCAAACCTCGATGAGCTGGACGGTATGTTTTTGCACGATCCCTCCAGCATCAGCGGACGGCTCCGCGTGGATATGCCCGTCGCCGTAGCTCGAAATTTAGTCATCCCCAAACTCCCTGCTTTTCTGCAGCATTATCCGGGCATCGAGCTGGAGCTCAGCAGCAGCGATCGTCTGGTGGATGTGATCCGCGAAGGGTTTGACTGCGTGGTACGCGTCGGCACCCTGAAAGATTCAGGGCTTATTGCCCGACCGTTGGGCAAGCTGTCGGTGATTAACTGCGCCAGCCCGGATTATCTGGCGCGTTTTGGCTACCCGGAAACGCTGGACGATTTAGGCTCCCACGCCGTCATTCACTACACCGCTACGCTGGGAACTCGCCCACAGGGCTTTGAGTTTTATAACGGCAGTACGACGCAGTGGATAAAAACGGGAGGGGTGTTAACTGTTAACAGCACCGAAACTTACCAGGCTGCCTGCCTCGCCGGGCTGGGCATCATTCAGGTTCCGCGGGTTGGGGTGCGAGATTTACTGCGCGCGAAGAAACTGATTGAAATTCTCCCGCAATACCGGGCCGAACCAATGCCTGTCTCCCTGATTTATCCCCACCGGCGCAACCTCTCCCGCCGGGTACATCTGTTCATGGAGTGGCTGACCGAACTCACAAAAGCTTACGTGGACTAGTCGCAAGCTATAATTCAGTAACATCCAGCCAAACGAAAAGGAAAAGACGCGTGACGCCGGAAAATAACCCGCAACGACCCACCCAACATTTAGAGTATGAACCCATCAAGAAGATGGAGACCGAGCCGGAAGAGACCAGGTCTCCAGGTACCGCCAGCAAAGCGCTGGGGACCGTCACCGGCATTATCGCCAGAATTCAGCAGTTTCCCATGATTGCGCATCTGATACGTGCGACCGAACGCTTTAATGACCGTATGGGTAACCAGTTTGGTGCCGCCATCACCTATTTTTCCTTCCTGTCGATGATCCCGATCCTGATGGTGTCGTTTGCGGCGGCCGGTTTTGTGCTCGCCTCGCACCCGACGCTGTTGCAGGATATCTTTAACAAAATCCTGAATAATGTCAGTGATCCAACCCTTGCCAGCACGCTCAAAAGCACCATCAATACCGCCGTCCAGCAGCGCACCACCGTCGGTATCGTCGGTTTGCTGATTGCCCTTTACTCCGGCGTTAACTGGATGGGCAACCTGCGCGAGGCCATTCGCGCCCAGTCGCGCGATGTCTGGGAGCGTAAGCCGCAGGATCAGGAGAAAATTTGGGTGAAGTATCTCCGCGACTTTGTTTCGCTGATTGGCCTGCTCGTCGCGCTCATCGTGACGCTGTCCATTACCTCCGTGGCGGGCTCGGCGCAGCAGATGATCATCTCCGCGCTCTACCTTGATTACATCGAATGGCTGAAGCCCGCCTGGCGCAGCATTGGGCTGGCCATTTCCATCTTCGCCAACTACCTGCTGTTCTTCTGGATCTTCTGGCGCTTGCCGCGCCATCGCCCGCGCAAGAAGGCGCTGATCAGAGGGACACTGATCGCGGCGATAGGCTTTGAGGTGATTAAAATCGTGATGACCTACACCCTGCCGTCGCTGGTGAAATCCCCTTCCGGCGCGGCGTTCGGCTCGGTGCTGGGATTAATGGCATTCTTCTACTTCTTCGCACGGTTAACCCTGTTCTGCGCCGCGTGGATCGCCACTGCCGAGTACAAAGACGACCCGCGAATGCCGGGCAAAACGCACCGTTAACGCCTCTCCCGGGCTGAAATTTCAGCCCGATTCATCATTTCAGCATATAAATCCAGTCCGTAACTTTTATTTAACCGAAAACCAGTTTTATTGACTGATATTTAAAATCTGTGAAGCATTTCATAGACGTGTTTTGGCTGGCCTGAAAATTATCCGCTTTTTGTTGCTTTTATCACCAGGTCGCGGCTTTGTTACAGATTGAAATGTCGCTTTTGCTGTGCGTAATATGGCCTTTCGTTCGACAAAAATAAGAAAATATTATGCAAGCAACCGCCACCACACTCGACTCAGAAACCGAAAACGTTCCGGTAAATTCGCGAAATAAAGTTGTCGTCGCCTCGCTGATTGGCACCGCCATCGAGTTCTTCGACTTTTACATTTACGCCACCGCGGCGGTCATCGTCTTCCCGCACATTTTCTTCCCGCAGGGCGATCCGACGGCGGCCACGCTGCAGTCCCTGGCGACCTTTGCTATCGCGTTTGTTGCGCGTCCGATTGGCTCCGCGCTGTTTGGACACTTTGGCGATCGCATCGGACGTAAAGTGACGCTGGTGGCCTCGCTGCTGACGATGGGGATCTCCACCGTGGCCATCGGCCTGCTGCCGACGTATGAGACCATCGGCATTCTGGCGCCGGTCCTGCTGGCGCTGGCGCGTTTTGGTCAGGGTCTGGGCCTGGGTGGTGAATGGGGTGGCGCGGCGCTGCTGGCCACCGAGAACGCCCCGGCGCGCAAGCGCGCGCTGTATGGTTCTTTCCCGCAGCTTGGCGCACCGATTGGCTTCTTCTTCGCCAACGGGACGTTCCTGCTGCTCTCCTGGCTGCTGACGGATGAACAGTTCATGAGCTGGGGCTGGCGTATCCCGTTTGTCTTCTCAGCCGTGCTGGTGCTGATTGGCCTGTACGTGCGTGTTTCTCTGCATGAGACCCCTGTTTTCGCGAAAGTGGCCGCGGCGAACAAGCAGGTGAAGGTACCGCTGGGCACGCTGCTGACCAAACACGTCCGCGTGACCGTACTGGGCACGTTTATCATGCTGGCCACCTACACGCTGTTCTACATCATGACCGTTTACTCCATGACCTTCAGTACCGCCGCCGCGCCGGTTGGGCTGGGTCTGCCGCGTAACGAAGTGCTGTGGATGCTGATGATGGCGGTGATCGGATTTGGCGTGATGGTGCCGATTGCGGGCCTGCTCGCGGATAAGTTCGGTCGTCGCGCAAGCATGATCACCATCACCACGCTGATCGTTCTGTTTGCTCTGTTCGTCTTCCCGCCGCTGCTGGGTTCAGGCAGCCCGGCGCTGGTGATGGCCTACCTGCTGATTGGCCTGAGCCTGATGGGGCTGACCTTCGGCCCGATGGGTGCGCTGCTGCCAGAGCTGTTCCCGACGGAAGTGCGTTATACCGGCGCGTCGTTCTCCTATAACGTCTCGTCTATTCTGGGCGCCTCCGTTGCGCCGTATATCGCCACCTGGCTGCAGGCAAACTACGGCCTGTTCTATGTAGGCGTTTATCTGGCGGCCATGGCGGCGCTGACGCTGATTGCGCTGCTGCTGACGCACGAGACGAAACACCAGGCTCTGTAAGCTAATGCCGGGTGGCGGCTACGCCTTACCCGGCCTACGATTCAAATGCAGGCCGGGTAAGCGCAGCGCCACCCGTCAAAAACAGGCCGCTCCTTACTTCTTCATTTGCGACAAAATGGTCCGGCACTGATTCGCCTCGCCTTCTGACGGCGAAATCAACGCCAGCAGCGCTGCGGCGGGGGTAACCAGCGTCGCGAGGGCTGCGGCCACCGCGCCACGCGCAATCAGCGGTCCGGGCTTCACGCCCGCCTGCGGATTTTTGAAGGTTCCGCGCACGTACAGCGGCGAGCGCAGGGTGATGATACGGATCCCCTTACTTTCCGGATCGATGGTCAAATCCAGCTGTTCGGACGCCATACTGGCGGTACCGGTCACGTTAATCACCGCATTTTCCGTGTCGAAGGCAAAAATCTGCGGACGCGCCACGCCGTTAACCAGATCCAGATTGGCCGCCGCGCAGTTCACCCGCACCTCATCATCACCGAAGATTTGCCCGATGATGTAGTTACCGACGTTCAGGCCCAGGATCTCCATCAGGTTGCGGCTCACCAGCCCGTCGTTCATCAGCAGCTTCAGGTTGCCATTACCGCTGCCCAGCAGCGCCGCCACGGAGTTACCCACGCCGCGAATGTCGGCATCGCCGTTCATCTCGCCGAGGGTTTTCTGCATCAGCTCGACGTTCGGCATCAGCGCTTTCAGCTTAAGCCTGCGCGCCTGAATCTCCGCCCGGCCCTGCATCGGCTTTTTATCGCCTTCCAGGTGAATGTTTGAGGAAATCGTCCCGCCTGCCATGCCAAACTTCAGCGGCTGCAGGCGCAGGTCGGCGTTTTTGAGGATGATATGCGTCGAGAGATCGCTCAACGGCAACGTGCTGCCATGCTCAATTTTACGCCCTTTGAAGCGGACGTCCGCATCCATCACGTTCCACTTATCGGTTTCAAAGCGATCGTAAGGCAGCACTTTTCCCGCAGGCTGAATGTCCTTTTTCACCTCTTTTGATTTTGTGCCTTTGCCGGAATCCACGCCGATCAGCGGGCCGAGATCGGCCAGACGCAGCTGTCGGGACTCAACGTCCCCTTCCAGCTTCGGCCTCGGTTTTCCGGTGGTGTAGGTCAGCGAGCCGTGGATATCACTGTCGCCGATGCGGCCGTTAAAATCACGGTAGTCAAAAACAGACGCTTTTTCGGTATCGATTTTGGCGACCAGATGCCCGTCCGTTTCGAACGGCGGCGTATCCGGCAGCAGCACGCCGGTCAGCTCATACAGCTCGCCCAGCGAATCACCGGCAAATTTAAGCTGAAGATCGACGCCGCCCATATTCATCGGGTCGTTGACCGTCCCCACAAACGCCACGCGGGTGTTACCGGAGCGGAAGTCCGCCTGCACCGGGAACGGCGTGCCTTCGCTCCGGAGCGCCAGCATGCCGCCTATTTTCCCTTTACCACTGAGCGGCTGGTCGTTGTAGCGTCCTTTTGCCGTCAGGCCGAAGACATAGTCGCCCACGCTTGCCGTGTCACCTTTGGCTTTCGTCCCCGTGACCTCGCTAAACGGCAGCGGCTTGCCCAGCGGATCGACCAGGATCTCCACGTCGGCCTTGCTGACTTTGTCGTCGATGGCGATCCGCCCGCGATCGAAGAGAATATTGTCGAGACGGAATGACCAGGAAGAAGGCTGGGCGTTCGGATCCTTTTCGCCGTCGCTGGCAAGGTTAAAGGTCCAGTTGTTATTTTTTTCTGAGAGGCGGATCAGTCGCGCGTCGGGCTGTTGAAGTTTGATCCACGGCAGATAGACGGTTTTGGTGAACAGCGCGAGCGGGGCCAGCGTGGCCTCAACGCGCGGCAGGTGGATCATGGTGACCGCCGGGATATCCGGCGGGTTGCCGAGAATGATGTCGTCGGCGTGGACGTGTGGCCACGGGATCCAGCTTCGCCAGCCGGGCTCCTCTTTCTGACGCTCCCACACGACCCCTAAATCACCGCGTATGGCGAAGGGGCGGTTCAGTTCGGTTGAGACTTTCTGGTTGATGGTCGGCTTAAGACGGTTCCAGTCAAACGTCGCGATAATGATGGCGACGACCACGATCAACAACAAGAAAATCCCTGCTGTCCAGGAGATTACCCTGGTTGTTCTTGTCATTTTTATCCCCTTTCCTGATGACCTGTCCTGTAAAACTATAGTCCAGACAAAGGGAAGCGGGCTTATCAGAGGGTAGTTATCACGCTATCGAGGCGATCCATGGGTACCGGACGGGAGAGGAAATAGCCTTGCGCCGCCGCGGCAGGCGAGCTTTGCACATCACGCCACTCTTCCAGCGTTTCCACACCTTCAACAATCACCCCCTGGCAATAGCGGTTCATCAGCTGCAATAGCAGCGTAAACAGGTTCCGCCCTTCCGGGGTCTGACGCAGCATAATGAACAGATCGCGGGCCACTTTGATGTAGTCATAACGCACTTCACTCAGGGCCGAAAAGTTCGCCATGCCGGTGCCAAAGTCATCCAGCCACAGCGGGCCGTATTCGCATATGGAGGCAAACGAGGAGTCCTGCGGCAGGCGAACATGCTCCACCAGCTCAAAACGCACCCACGGCAGGGTGGCAATCAGCTCCTGCAATTTCGCGTTCTGACGCAGCGCCAGCAGAGTGGGGCCATCAACATTCACGGAGGCAAGGATATCGTGCTGTTCGAAAAAGGGCTGCTTCGTTGCCAGCATATGGAGCTGCTCTTCCAGCACGTCCAGACGCTGGCGAACGGCCACTTCGGCAAAATAGCGATCCGGTGCGATGCGCTGGGTAGGGTTTGAGGGATGCGTTACGACGGTCAAAATTTCAATGGCCATCAGTCGACCGTCTGTTCGGTATATCGGCTGATAAGTGTACGCACGCTCACATTGCAGCCAGTAGCGATGCTCCTGCAAGTTCTCAATACTTGCCTCAGGCGTGGTGCTCAGCCGCTGGATAACCTGCTCTGACTTCATTTCAGATGTCCTGTTGTTGGGATGGCCTTTCTGGACTCGTCACAGGATTATCGGCGCGACAATTGAGAACTTTATGTTCAATTCACCGGGAAAATGAAATTAAGATGACAGAAATGCGCAGGAACACGCGCTGGCTCAAATAAAATAATGGAACGTTGTTTTAATATAGTTGACCGGTTAATTCACTCAGCGCACACTGCTGTTAATTCTTCTGTTCAGGTTCACGATTATGTCTAAAAAAATTGCCGTGATTGGCGAATGCATGATTGAGCTGTCACAAAAAGGCGCGGAAGTGAGCCGCGGATTTGGTGGCGATACGTTAAATACGTCGGTTTATATTGCCCGTCAGGTTGCGCCTGAGGCGCTCACCGTGAACTATGTTACCGCTCTGGGCACGGACAGCTTCAGCCAGCAAATGCTGGAGGCCTGGCAGAGTGAACAGGTTGAAACGTCGCTGATTCAGCGTATGGAAAACCGCCTGCCGGGGCTTTATTACATCGAAACCGACAGCACTGGCGAACGCACGTTTTATTACTGGCGTAACGAAGCCGCGGCCAAATTCTGGCTGGAGAGCGAGGCCGCCGCGGCCATCTGCCAGGAGCTGGCGACCTTCGACTATCTCTATCTGAGCGGGATCAGCCTGGCTATCCTCAGCCCGGCCAGCCGTGAAAAGTTGCTCTCGCTGCTGCGCGCGTGTCGTGCCAACGGCGGTAAGGTTATTTTCGATAACAACTACCGCCCGCGCCTGTGGTCCAGCCGTGAAGAGACGCAGCAGGTCTATCAGCAGATGCTGCAATGCACCGATATCGCCTTCCTGACGCTCGACGATGAAGACGCCCTGTGGGGTGAGAAACCGGTAGAAGACGTGATTGCACGCACGCAGGCGGCTGGCGTGCGTGAAGTGGTGATTAAGCGCGGTGCGGATTCGTGCCTGGTCGCGATTGCGGGTGAAGCAGTGGTTGAGGTCCCGGCGGTGAAGCTGGCCAAAGAGAAAGTGATTGATACCACGGCGGCGGGTGATTCATTCAGCGCGGGCTATCTGGCGGTACGCCTGACGGGTGGAACACCGGAAGCCGCGGCACAGCGTGGGCACCTGACGGCCAGCACCGTCATTCAGTATCGCGGGGCGATTATTCCGCGCGAAGCAATGCCTGTTTAAGCCCTCACCTTAACCCTCTCCCTGTGGGAGAGGGAATGTTTCCCCATTACTGTCCTTGCGGGATATCCGTCGCGTCCTGATGTAAATCATCAGCCGTTGCGGACTGCGTCGGCTGCGGCGCGGTAGCCATGATGGAATCCCAGGTCGTCTGAAGTTCCTTCATGTCATATTCCGGCTCGCCCTTCGGTTGCAGGAGAATCAACGCCATCTCCTGCGACAGCTGCTGGCGGAGCTCCTGGTTGAGCATATCGACGGTCAGACCGCTCAGGAAGTCCTGACGAAGCTTCTGGTACTGTTCCGGCGCAATGTCCACCACCTGGTTCTGCAGGGAGCGAATACGCTGGCTGATCAGAATGTCGGTATCGGCGCGCGCGTAGGTCGCGAACAGCTTCTGCAGCTCGAGTTTTTTCTGCGCCACAAGCGCGTTGAACTCCTCTTCAGAGAGCCCCTCTTTACGCACTTTTGCCAGCTCTTTCGCCACGACGCCCAGATTGGCATTCAGCTTATCGCCCGGCGATTCAACGTTAATGGCGCATTGCGCACGCTGGAACAGCACGCGGCAGTCAAAGCCAAGGCCGATATTCTTCACGTTGTTCTTACTGAGCGTCTGCTGAACGTGCCAGAACAGCGCTTCACGCGCCAGGTCGGCACGCCAGTAGCGCAACATCGCCGCGGACTCACGGATGGGCTGCCAGGCGTTATCCCACATCACGGAGAGTCGATCCTGACGCACGGTGTCCGTCATAATGCTGACAGGCTCTGCCCGCAGCGGGGAGAGTGTTGGAACAGGGGCTGGCGATTCACGCTTGCCTTTCAGATCGCCAAACGCTTTGTTGATCTGCTCTACCACCGCCCGGCTGTCCACGTTACCCACCACGATCAGCGTCATCGCGTCCGGGGTGTACCATTTCTGATAGAACGTTTTCACCTGCTCAGCATCCACCGGCTGTTTCAGCGGTTCGGCCGGGTCATGTCCGAGTAACGTCGAGCCTTTCAGGCGGTAACGCCACCAGCCCTCTTTGGTATCTCCAGGCCAGGTCGCCACCATGTCGCTGTTGCTCAACGCATAGTTGACGGTATCCGGCGTAATCGCCAGATTGCCAGAGGCATCGGAGAGATACGTCAGGGCTTCTTTAAGCAGATCGTTGCGGTTATTAGGCAGGCTCAGGTTAAACATGGTGTAGTCATACGAGACCACCGCCGGCGGGAGTGGGCGTTTTGGATCGATGGCCTGTTGCCAGAGCGAACGCACCTGAACCGCTTGCAGGCTGCCGCTCTGAGTGAGCGCCAGCCGGGGAATAAAGTGGCTGAAACCGGTTTGCTGGGTGCTTTCCGTGAGGGAACCGGTATTAACAGACAGACGGATTTCAATACGGTCACTGGGACGTTGCGGCGTGGCTAACACCTGCCACTGAAAACCGTTCGCTAATGTCCCTTGTTGCCAGGCCGGGTCTGGCTGGAGCGCATCTGCCTGCACATAACTGGCTGCTGCCATCATCAGCAAACCGCCGGTTAAGAGTCGAATTTTTGTGCCCTGCATGTGAACCCCTGATCAACATTCCTGGTTAAAAAAGAGTGCCTCGCGACGCGCTTCACTCTTAAAGATGACGATGAAAACACGTCGATTAGACCGCGCGTTCGGCAAAACGTCACGGTCCGAAGTGAAATATACCCAAAAAAAATCTTGTCGAATTATGACAGGTATGAACAGTTATTATGCGCAGGAGCCCGCATCCCCACAAGGGAATACGGGCATTTGTGACAAGATTAAGAGGATAAGCCAGGATTTTTGCTGTCAGTTGAACGATTATTCAGAGTATCGTCGAGCTTTTTGTGATCCAGCTCTTTCACCCATTTCGCCACCACCACCGTTGCCACGCCGTTACCCACCAGGTTGGTTAGCGCACGGGCCTCAGACATGAAGCGGTCAATACCCAGAATCAACGCCAGACCCGCCACCGGCAGGTGACCCACAGCAGAAATGGTGGCGGCCAGCACGATAAAGCCGCTGCCCGTCACGCCTGCCGCGCCTTTAGAGGAGAGCAGGAGCACCACCAGCAGGGTAATCTGATGGAAAATATCCATATGGCTGTTGGTCGCCTGCGCGATAAACACCGCCGCCATCGTCAGGTATATCGAGGTGCCATCCAGGTTGAAGGAGTAGCCCGTCGGGATCACCAGCCCGACCACCGATTTACGACACCCGAGTTTCTCCATCTTATCGAGCATGCGCGGCAGCGCCGATTCTGACGAGGAGGTTCCCAGAACAATCAGCAGCTCTTCGCGGATGTAACGGATAAATTTGAAGATGCTGAAACCGGTCGCACGGGCGATGGAGCCCAGCACCACCACCACGAAAAGAATACAGGTGATATAGAAGCAGATAATCAGCTGACCCAGCTGGACCAGCGTACCGACGCCATACTTACCGATGGTGAAGGCCATCGCACCGAAGGCACCGATGGGCGCCAGGCGCATGATCATATTGATGATGCCGAAGATGACCTGCGAGAAGCTTTCGATCACGTTAAAGATAAGCTGACCTTTGCTGCCCAGACGGTGCAGGGCAAAGCCAAACATCACGGCGAACAGCAGCACCTGGAGGATGTTTCCGCTGGCGAACGCGCCTATGACGCTGCCAGGAATGACGTCCAGCAGGAAGGCGACCACGCCCTGATCCTTCGCCTGCTCGGCATAGACCGCAACCGCTTTAGCATCCAGCGTCGCCGGATCGACGTTCATCCCCGCGCCTGGCTGCACCACGTTGACGATGATCAGACCGATAATCAGCGCAAGGGTACTGACCACTTCAAAATAGAGAAGCGCCACTGCACCGGTACGACCGACCGCCTTCATGCTTTCCATGCCAGCGATGCCCGTGACGACCGTACAGAAGATCACCGGCGCGATGACCATTTTAATGAGCTTAACGAACGCGTCGCCAAGCGGTTTCATTTGCGCGCCCAGTTCAGGGTAATAGTGACCCAGCAGAATACCGATGGCGATGGCTGTCAGGACCTGGAAATAAAGACTTTTGAAGAGTGAGGTTTTCATAAGGTGTCCTTGGGAAGAAAAACCACAGGTTTTGTAAGGTTATGGTTAACCTGCGGCTTTAAAATAACATCCACATAACAGGACAGAAATAAACTCAGTTCAAATTTGAAACACAAATGTTAAGAACTTTGAGCTGGCTCGCACAAGCCAGCTACAAAATTACGCTTTTGCGTGGTGATCGGCGCCAGAAAGGTATCGTTCTTCAAAGACATCCGAAGGGACTGCAGGGGCAAACAGGAAGCCTTGCCCGCTCTCCACGCCCGCCTCTGCCAGCCAGGCGCGTTGCGCGTCGGTTTCAATCCCCTCGGCAATAAGGTGCAGGTTGAGGCTGCGCGCCATCTGGATAATCGCCTGCACCATGCTGCTGTCGCCCGGCAGTCCGTCGACAAACGCTTTGTCAATTTTGAGCACATCCACCGGAAGGGTCTTCATGTGCTGAAGCTGACGCAGCCCGGCGTACCCCATGCCAAAATCGTCCAGGGCAATACGAATACCGGCATTACGCAGCGGCTTGAGAATCGCGACCGCCTCATTGGGATCGTCGATGCGTCGGCTCTCCGTCACTTCCAGGGTTAACGTATCAGGCTTGATGCGGTAACGATGGATCAGCTCCAGCATCTCTGAAACCATGGTCGGGTGCATAAGCTGCAGGGCAGACAGGTTGACCGACAGCGGCAGCGTCACGCCACGCTCCTGCCAGGCGGCAAGCTGACGGCAGCACTCCTCCAGCACCCAGTAGCCAACGGTAACCATCAGGCCACAGGACTCGATGCGCTCAATCAGCCCTTCCGGCAGCTCCCATGAGCCATCCGGCTGCTGCAGACGCAGCAGGGCCTCGGCGCTTTTCACCTCTCCCGTCTGCAGGTCCACCTGCGGCTGCAGCCAGAGGGCAAACTGGCGGTTATCCAGCGCGGTCAGGATGTCGCTCTCTTCCGTCAGGCGCTGCTGCGCCTTTTCCATCTGCGCCGGGTCGAAGAACTGGATCTGGTTTTTGCCTTTGCGCCGGGCGGTAAAGGCCGCCGAGAAGGCGCGGCGATAAAGCTGTTCCGCGGTCAGATCGCCATAGAACATGGCAATCCCGATACTGGCGCTCGGGCGAAGCTGGATACCCTGAATCGGTAGCCGCTCATTAATGACAGTGAGTACTTGCTGACCTAACGTGATCGCATGCCAGGGTTCTTTTACGCCGTTGGCAATCACCACCAGGTCGTAACCACTGACCTGAGTCAGCACCATGCGCGGGGCAAGGACAGATTTGATCTTTTCCACCAGGGTGAGCAGCAGCATTTCGCGCTGGCTCTCCTGAAGCACGCCAGCCGTGTCCTGCAGGGTTTCGCAGGCAATGACCATCAGCGCGGTGGTTTGCTGGCGCTCAACGGTTTGCTCCAGCATCGCCATCAGGAAGGCTTTATTGGGGAGCTCCGATACCGGAAAACGGGTGGCGCTACTGTTCAGTTCATCCTGCTGACGCTGGATGCGCTGCTGGTTGAGGTTATAGCTGCGCACCAGCATGCCGATCTCATCGTCATGATGCAGACGCGGCAGCTCAAGCTGGTGTCCCATCTGATCCTGCGGGGCGAGCGTGTTCAGCTCGCGGGCGATACGGCGCAGGGGATGGACAATCAGCCGGTTGATGCACCAGGTGAGCGCCACGCTGAGAATAAGCGTCATAAGTAAGCAAGTGGTCACTAACGTAACCACCCAACTCATGACGAATTTATACATGCGGTAGGAGTCTGCCTGTAACACCAGGTAGGCCAGCGGCTGCGGATTCGCAGGACGTTCAAGCGAATAGACGGGAAGCGAAATTTGCACCGGCAGTTCAAACAGGCGCATCACCATCATCGGGACGGGACGTTCCGGGATAAAGCTCATCCGCAGCGCCTGAAACTGATTGGGTAGCACGACGTCCGCCCGGCTCACAACACCGGCTGGCTGAATACGTTTTAGAATGGTTTCCGCTTCGGGGATATCCCCTTTCAGGATAGAGGCAGACAGCGGGCCGCGTACCGAGCGGGCGATACTTTCTAATTGCGAAGCCGTGTTATAGCGATTCTGCTGTACGGAATGAAACAGCAAAATGACGCAGAAGAGCAGGACAAACAGCATGGTGACGGCAGAGACCATCGCCATCTGTTTGATTGTTAAGGAACGGCTGACACGCAAAATGACTCTCCACAAAACTCGAAGCGCAGGGCGCGCCAGGGTGTAAACCTGGCGCGCCTGAGTATACCCGATTGCCGCGCTATTAAGAGAGACTTACAAATGGATTAAGGAAAATCCGATTACCAGTCCGCGTAAGGGATAAGCGGCTGCGGCGGTAAGTCCATATCGCCCTGCCAGCCTGCAGCAGAGTAGCGCACATAGATCAGCGCGTGGCTTGGGGTATAGTCTTTCGCTTGCTGGATATCCACGCCCATGCCCACAAACCAGTTGGACGTGACCCGCCGCTCGATTATGGCCCGCGCGGTATAACCCGTACCGGAGGAGCTGCTGCCGGTTTCCATCGCGCCCCGGTCGGTATAGCGGTCTGGCTCATCGGTCGGGATCAGATTCTGGATCGGGTAGCGCAGCTCGTCTTTGGTTTTGGAGTGGGACCAGGAGACCGAGCCCCCCAGCTCCCAGGACCAGTTTTCCGTGCGCTTACGCCATGTCACCGGCAAGGCGAAGGAGACATACTCCTGCGGGCTGTAATAGCCGCCCTGACCCAGGGTATAACCGCTCAGGTCTTTGTCGTAGTGCCAGAGCATGTTGGAGACGCCGACCGTCAGGCGCTCGTTGTTTTTATTAATGAGCTTGTAGTAATAACCCGTCATCCAGCGGACGCGCCAGTTATCCTCCACATTTTTACCCGTCAGCGTTTCCGCGTTGAGGCTTGACCAGACGCCGTTCGCTTCCCCTTTGTCATAGCTCATACTTACGCCGCCACCGGTGGCGCGTACGCCGCCCCAGGTGGTGCCGGTATTGGTATCTTTTTGCCCGCCGAAGGCCAGCAGAGAGCTGGAGATTGGCCGACGATGGGCGTTAACGGTATAGCCGATGGGCCCCAAATCGCTGCTGTAGCTGATGCCGCCCACCACGTCGACGACGTCAAAGCCCATTGGCGTGGTGCCAATATCCATCGCCCAGGTTTTATTCTGCCAGCCGACGGCAACGCTCGCGCCATTGTCTGACTGATGGGTGTTACCGCTACACGGCGTTTCGTAGCAGGTTCCCCATTTAGGGTCGTAAGTCCCGTTCCTGGTATCGAATGACCCGACGTCCATATTGACCAGATCGCTTCTGAAGAACATGCGCCCGTCAGAGAGCGGCGCATCCACCTGCAGCATGGTGGTATGCGCTTTCAGATCGGAATAACCGCCCGTGCCGCTGGAGCCCCAGTAATCGTGCTGCAGCGTGACGTTAACATCCTGCTGACGGTACAACTCACCGGCATCACTGCGCACGCCGCGCTTCAGCCAGTCGTCTTTTTCATCGTTACGCGTCAGACGGGTGAAACTGTCGTTGTCAGCCGGACGCGTCGTGGTGATACCCGTCGATACCATCGCATCTTTGTAGGTTTCCAGCGCCTGCTGAGGCTGGCCGTTCTGCGCCTGGAAACGTGCGGCATCACGCAGCACCAGCGCGTTTTCCATGGAGCCAGGCTGCGATTTTGCCTGCGGAATGATTTTATTGAAGGTCTGCTCTGCGGCAGCGGCATCGCCCAGACCCGCCTGCGCCATCGCGATGCGGCGCTGCATATTGAGCGACAGCGGCTGGCCGTTTTGCGCGGCGGGCAGCTTCGCCAGCTCCGCGCGCGCGGCATCTTTGTTACCCTGCGCGCTGTAAATCTCGGTCAGGCCGAGGAGCGCGTCTTCATTCTGCGGCTCACGCTGCAGGACGGCGTTGTACGTCGTTTTCGCCGAGTCCAGATCGCCACGCTGCTGTGCCCAGTCCGCCAGCGTGAGGTCGATACGGGTGGAGGTCGGCTGCTGGCGAAGAAAATTCTCTGCGTCCTGCTCTTTGCCGCTGTCGCGCAGGCGGTTGGCGGTTTCCAGCACCTGGTTGCTTTGCAGGCGGTCGGCAAGCTCCTGAATATTGCCGTTCCACTGGCTGCGCGGCAGCGTCTCCAGATGCGCCAGCGCGGCCCGGTCCTGATCGTTTCCGGAAAGGTAGAGCCCGTTAGCATAAACCTGATCCGGGTCGGACGGTTTCTGGTGGGCAAGCTGACGCATCAGGGTGTCCGCCTGGCTGCGCTGACCCGCGCTGTAGAGATCGCGCGAAAGACGATAGGTTATCCACACGTCGCCGGGAGAGAGCGCCAGACGACGACGCTGAATGTCTGCTGCCTGCGCGTATTTCCCCTGGTTCTCAAGCTGTTCGGCCTGGGCGGAGAGCTGTTCGTTGGTCAGGCTACGTTCAATGTCGTCTATGCTACGGCGCTGGCTGGCGGAGAGAGACTGGATAAACTGCGAAGCCTTCTCCGGCGACTGCGCGCGGTAAATATTGGCCAGGCCGCGAACCGCATTGCTGTTGCCGCTGTCCATCCGCAGCGCCTGACGATAGTAACGCTCCGCCGCGTCGTTATCTTTACGCGCCGCGGCGGCGTCGCCGAGCCCCAGCACGGCATAGCTGTCGGTATTGTCGATATTGCGTGCCTGCTGATAGTAACGCTCTGCCTGCGCCGGGTTATTCGCCTTCAGCGCCGCATCGCCCTGCTGGATCAGCAGCCAGTAGCGGTTAACCTTCAGAAGACTGTCCCATTTACCCCGGTTATCGCTCTGGGGATCGAGGGCAATCGCCTTTTCAAACTGTGCCACCGCGCGGGCGCGGTCGCCCTTCTGGGAATACGCCTGTCCAAGGGCGCCCACCGCTTCACTGTCGGCATGGTTGGCGCTAACGGCTTTTTGCAGCTCCGCCACCGCCTTACTTCCCTGCCCGGCATCCACCGCCGCCAGCCCTTCGGCTTTCGCGCGGAACGCCGGATCGGCGAGCTGTTTTTGCTGCGCTTCAAGCTGGGCACGCGCCGCCGCGACGCTATCCCCGTCGCTGAATACGCTCAGGTATTTTTGCAGCGCGCTGACGCTGGCGCTGCTGGCAGGCTGGTCTTTGATTTGGTCATACCACATATCAGACGCCTGGCTGCGGCCATTGGTGGATTTGGCCATCTCCTGCAATACCGCAAAGGCTTCATCACGACGTCCGCTCTGGAACAGAAGCTGGGACAGCGTCGCCTGCAGCTGCGTATTTCCGGGACTGCTGCTGTTTATTTTCTTGAGCTGGTTAATGGCCGCGCCGCGGCGAGCAGGATCTTTTGCCACGACGTTCCAGTATTCCGTCGCCACGTCGCCACCCGGCGGGTTGCCGTCAAACAGCTTGTCATAGGCGGCAATCGCCTCCTGCGTGTGCCCCGTAGTGGCGAGCAGTCGCGCCTGCTGGAGCTGCTGGCGGCCATCCGGAGTAGAAAGCAGCATCGTGTTGCGTGATGACTGGTACGCACTCGAACCCGGCGCAATCCCTTTCAGACGATCCAGCTCTTTTTGCGCGCCGGCGTTATCGCCCTGACGCAGCAGGTAGCGAAAGCGTGCGGCAATCACATCAGGGTTGTTCGGGTCAATCAGCTCAAGGCGATAGAGCGACTGACGAACCAAATCCTCACGCTGTGTCGATTCGCCCAGCCTCACCTGCTCCAGCAGCTGTTTTTGCTGCGGAGAGTTAGCGGCCTGGGCCCACGGCATAAGCGCCAGGCCAAGCGATAAACTGAGTAGATTTACTGTGAACTTGCGCATTCCTGGCCCCAATCCGGTATTAATTCACCTTTTGCGGTGAAGCGAAAACGATGCTGATCCCATCCTTGCCCAAAAAGCGTCAGCACATAGCTGTAATAGGCATTGTTATCGGGAAAATGGTCTGCAACGCGCTGGCGCTGAATCGCCTGGGCATCACGTTGTTGTAAAAACGGCAGCATAGCGGCAGAGAACCCGACCGGGCCGTCGCCGGTGCGTTTCCCCGTCGCCACATCCACTTTCTCCGGCGGCACACCCCGTTTCATGGTCTTTGCCGCCATCAGCTGGAAGCGCGTCAGGAGCCGGGCTTTCTGAGGATCGTTATCACTCATCATGCCCACCCAGAGATACACGCGGATGGCGTCGTAGCCGCCCACCAGCGCTTTCTCCTGCTGTAACCGCCAGCCTTTGTTTTTCTGATACTGCACCCAGTCCGGCGAAAAACCTTTCGGCGCACTCTCAAGCAGCAGGCGCAGGTTAGTTTCACGAAGCTGGGTCCACGGGGAACCAAAGCGCGTGAAATAAGCCGCTAGCTGCGGAGGAAGATAGCTGGGGTTAAAACGCCAGGCGTTCTCATCGGCAAAACCGACTTTACCGGGAAGCAACATTGCGCCGAGCCCCGGGACGTTGACCACTTCCTCGCTGACAATGCGTTTCAGCAGCGCCTTACCCGTGCGGGTATAGTCCCGATCTTTCCACAGCCGACCCGCTTCGAGCAGTGACCAGGCGATCCAGACATCGGCATCAGAGGCGGAGTTGGTATCAATCACCGCCCAGGCGTCTTTATCTTTCTGACCCCATAGCCAGGCAGGCAGATGGGCGTTGAGATCGCCGCTGGCGAGATTATCGCGCGTCCACGTCAGCAGCAGGTCAAAGGCTTTGCGATCGTTCGCCGCCAGGGCAAAGAACAGAGCGTAGCTTTGCCCTTCCGAGGTCGTAATTTTGCGCGTGTCACTGGGATCAATGACGCGCCCGCCTTCACTGATGTAGTCCTTTTTAAACTGCTCCCAGGCAGGCCAGGTACAGGCGGCGCGAAGAGGAAGCGCCGCCAGCATCACCGCTGCTAATACACACCAGCGAAAGGCTTTCATCACATCTTACTCATCCGGGTTCAGACGACGACGGCTGATGATTCGCAGCAGACGCCACAGCACCCATGCCAGCAAGACCACGCTGACCGCAGCCAGGATAGCGAGCAGAACCGGATGGTTAGCCAGCGCATACCACAGGCGTTCGAACCACGGCAGATGGCCCACGTAGTACACATCCCCCACGCGCAGGCTATTGACGCCGGACTCACGGATCACCGACACGGAACCAAACATCGCGGCACGTTTACCGCTGTCGTTCATGGCCGTATTGAGCAGTTCATAGCCGCGCGGGCTGTCCGCGAGGAGAGCCACCACGCTGCGCTGTTCGTTGTAAGGCGACTGGAAGCCCACCACCGCGGCCATCGCCCCCTGAGACGTTACCGTCGTCTGCGCGCTGGCCTGACGATCGTTCACATCCGGCATAATGCTCGGGAACTCGGTCTGTCGCAGCGGCGTATTAACCCAGGATTGGGCCGCTTTCACCAGCAGATCGATACGTTTGTCATCCTTCAGCTTATCCGGGATGGTCCCGATCACCATGATGTCAGCATCTTTGTTCTGAATCTGGCTGCCATCGTCCGTTAACGTGACGTTAATGGCCGGTAATCCTGTTTGTCCTCCAACGGTCGCCATGGTGTCGAGCAGGGTCGTAACCTGACCTTCGTTTGGCGCTTTTGGCATTACCACAATGGACTCAGAGAGATCGGCCATACGGCTGAACGGGAAGCCCGCGTTAGCAAAGGCGCGCAGGTCCGGCATCGCAAGGAAGTGATAGTACTTCGAGAAGTCGATGGTCGACTCATCGCCAATCACCACGTGGTTCTGCACCGGCTGGAAGGTGATGCAGTTTTCCGCCGAGCCGCCAGGCATCGGGTTCATGTACTGGAAATCAAAGCGCAGCTGGTTTATCGCACCCAGCTTCAGTGCCGGAATAGAAACATCCGTTTTACCGTCCAGCAGCCCCTGCAGCACCGGCAGACGAAGCATCAGGCGGTTCGTATCCTGCGTGCTTTGCAGGCTGAAGGATTGCAGGAACTGGTTGTTCAGGCTGATATCCATGCGCGAGCTGTCTTTGGTGGCTGGCGCGGTATAGCGGTAGTTCAGATTGATATCAATGCCGTTGGTACGCAGCAGGTACAGATCCGGCGGCAGATTCAGCGACAGGCTAATCGGCGCTGGCTCAAGCCCCGTCGCCTGCAGCTGTTCTTCATAGGTTTTCAGCTCGCCAAAGGTGACCGCACGGTCGGTACGTACCCAGTTTGGCGCATCATAAGGTTTACGCGCCAGCAGCGGTTTGACCTCATCTATCACGACGCTGTTGCCGCGGAAAAGGACGTTGCCCTGGGCAATGGCTTTTGCTGCCTGAACCAGATCTTTATCATCACGACCAAATACCACCAGCAGCTTCACGTACGGGTTTTCCGGGTGGCTTATCATCTCAACGGTCGGCGCGTTGACGTCCGGATGATCCCGCAGGAAGGCCGGACGTTTCGCATTGGTGGCAAACACAATGGCATTTCTGTCCGGCAGTTTGTCATACATCGCCGGGAAGCTCTGACCGCGCCAGCCCGCGCGTGAACCAAACCAGGACGCCACAATGGTGGCCGCCAGCTGCTCGGTCACGTCCGGGGACGAGGCAAACACCATCGGCAGCGTGAGCGGGCGGTTATCACGCGGATCGAAGAACGGAACCGGGAAGGCCGAGAGATCGTTTTTCAGCGCCAGCGACTGGTAGGTCATCTGCAGCGAG
The DNA here is from genome assembly GCF_052974705.1 of Enterobacter sp. fkY84-1. Classification (NCBI taxonomy): domain Bacteria; kingdom Pseudomonadati; phylum Pseudomonadota; class Gammaproteobacteria; order Enterobacterales; family Enterobacteriaceae; genus Enterobacter; species Enterobacter sp. fkY84-1. Next base: position 4,457,804 of record NZ_CP169393.1, read on the forward strand.
GAGTTACGCCCGACGTCCATCCACAGCGTGTTGCTGGCCGGGTTTTCGCAGACATCGCGGTAGTGGCCGACAAACTCCAGACGGATACGGTTAAAGTCGGTGATGAACAGCGGGTTGATCGGCACCTGCGCCTGCGTTTTCTTGCCGAGCTGCTCTTTCGTGACCGGTAGAACGTCCATTAGTTCGTCATTCAGATAGACCTTCAGCTGAGACTGGGTCGGCAGCAGCGATGGCGACGGCGTGTATTCGAGATTCAGCACCGCATTAGAGACGACCTCGTCGCTGCGCATACCAAATTCAATGCCGCCGTTAGGGTTGATGCCGCGCAGCACCATGCTGCCCGGAGGCGGCGCAATTTGCGCAAAGGTCAGCTTCACGTCCCGCGACGGCGCATTGTCCGCAACGACGGGCGCATTCGCCCCCCGGACGCCCGGCATCACCTGCCCGATGACCTGGCCGTCTGCCGGCAGGGTGTTCCCCTCCGTTGGCTGGTTCGGCATGATGTTTTCAGTTTGACCCGGTGCCGCGGTGACAACCGGATCGGTTGCTTGCGCGACGACAGGTACGGTTGGCGCAGGCGTTGCCGCTGCGTTACCCGGGGCTGCGTTAGCCATTGTTGCGGGGATCGCATTCATCCCCATTGCCACTGCACATAACCAGGAAAGTTTTGTTTTCATCGCGTTATCATCATTGTTGAGCCATAACCGGGTCCGCCTGCTTCGCCTCATCCCGCTCAGGACGACGAGGAATGAACGACACGACCCAGGAAACCAGCGAAGTAAGTGACCGGAAAATTAATTTCACCGACGACGGGGCAAATTCTGCAAGGTGACGATAGCCACGGAACCCCAGCTTCAGAATATCCAGCAGGCTTTCCAGAGGCTTATCCTCCGGGAAGCTGTCCTGCCAGAGAGCCCACGTATCCGCGCGGGCAAACGTACACTGCACAAAATCGATATGTTGCTTTTTGGTCAACGGCATCAGCTGTAGGCCGACTTCATTGCCCACCACGCGAACGACCTGCGTCGGGAAGACATACTCCTGCTGGCCGCGCTTAAGCAGCAGGTTAACTTTTTGCCCTTCCAGCACCTTCGCCTGGCCGTTGATTTTGATCCCCAGACCGCCGTCAGAGAAGTCGTGCACGGTACAGGAGAAGAGATGGCCATCTTCACGGGCGATCGCCGCTGGCATGCAGATTTCCACGCGATGCGCGCGACGAACCTGTTTGCTCTCCACCGACACCGCCACCGCGCCGCCGAGGATAATCAGGTTGTAGAAGACCCAGGCCATACTGACGAAGACGGTCAGGATTTCGTTTTCCGGACCGTAGAAGTAGCGCCAGATACCCGCAATGACGCCCACGATATTCAGCAGCACCAGGAAGATATACGGCCGGGAGATCACCCAGTCGACGTACTCCTCCTCCACCAGCCCGCCCTTCGCGGTGACGTTGAATTTACCTTTGTGCGGGTTAATCAGCGCCACCATCGTCGGCGGCGCGATGTACCAGGCCAGCACCGTTTCGTAGATTTCACTCCAGAAGGAGTGGCGGTATTTCCCCTGAATCTTCGAGTTCGTCAGGCTCGCGTGGATCATGTGCGGCAGAACAAACAGCGCAATCATCAGCGCGGGAGCGTAGATGATATAAGCGTGAAGAAGCAGGAACGCCAGCGGCGCAGTCAGGAAGATCAGCCGCGGAATGCCGGACAAGAAGTGGAACATGGCGTTGACGTAGCAAAGACGCTGCGCCAGCTTGAGTCCTTTCCCGATCAGTGGGTTATCAAGACGGAAGATCTGCACCATGCCGCGCGCCCAGCGAATACGCTGACCAATGTGCGCCGACAGTGACTCGGTTGCCAGACCGGCCGCCTGCGGGATACGCATATAGGCAGAGGTATAGCCACGACGGTGCAGGCGCAGTGAGGTGTGCGCATCTTCAGTGACCGTTTCGACGGCGATACCGCCAATCTCATCCAGCGGCTTACGGCGGATAACGGCGCATGAGCCGCAGAAGAAGGTGGCGTCCCACATGTCGTTTCCGTCCTGTACCAGGCCATAGAACAGCGTGCCTTCGTTCGGAGTTTTGCGGAAGCGGCCAAGGTTACGTTCAAACGGGTCCGGCGAGAAGAAGTGGTGCGGCGTCTGCATCATCGCCAGCTCTTTCTCCTTCAGGAACCAGCCCATGGTCATCTGCAGGAACGAGCGCGTCGGCACGTGGTCGCAGTCAAAAATCGAAACAAACTCCCCGGTGGCATACTTCAACGCGTTGTTGATGTTCCCCGCCTTAGCGTGTTCGTGCGTCGGACGGGCGATGTATTCGACGCCGACCTCCTCCGCGAACTGGCGGAACGCCGGACGGTTGCCGTCATCCAGGATCCAGACCTTGAGCTTGTCTTTCGGCCAGTCGATGCCCAGCGCGGCATAGATGGTGTTCTTCACCACGCTCAGGTCTTCGTTGTAGGTCGGCACGAAGAGATCGACGGTTGGCCACTGGGTGGTGTCCTTTGGCAGCGGAACCGGCTGGCGGTTGAGCGGCCAAATCACCTGGAAATAGCCCAGCACCAGCACAATCCAGGCATAGGTTTCAGCAAACAGCAGCACCAGGCCGCACACCAGACTCACCGGGTCGTCCCAGTTCAGCGTCGAGGTATAACGCCACCAGATGTAGCGGCAGGAGACGGTCAGCGACAACACGATCAGCATCAGCGCCGAGAAGCGACCCGGAATTCGGCGCACCAGCAGCGCCACGCCCCACAGCAGGATCAGGAAAGTGAACTGCGCCAGAGGGTTGAAAGGCTGCGTAATACAGACCAGCGCCAGAATGAGCGAGAACACGACGATTACGCCGAGGATAAAACGCCGCAAGCCCGGGTGAAGATGCCCGAGCTCTTTATGGTTATCCAGATGGCTGGTCTTATCGCTTACGCTGTCGGGCAGTCTGTCCAGCCACTGATGGTAGCGTTCACGTAACTGCTGCACGCGGGAGAAGCTGCGCCAGTGCGGCGTTTTTGTCTCCGCGCGGGATGAGGTCGCCACCAGCCAGATGGCCTGAATGAGATAGCGCGCCGGATCCAGTGGACGCGGCCGGTCAGGATTAATGTGCGGATATAGCTCGCTGTGCCGGGCACGTATGCGCTGCCAGCGCGGGTGTTCAAGCGGTATAAACATCCAGGCCAGAATCATCCAGAAACAGCCGAGCGCGGCGCTAAATGCCGACGCACCGTGACGGCGAAAATGCCGGTAATGTTCGCTCAAACGCGAACTGACCGGTGGGATGAGTAACCAGCTGGCGAGACGACTCATACAGCACTCCCTGCATGCTCCGCCCTGTTGGCGAAGTTCAGCAGACACCAGTTAGCCAGCGTCAGGATCTCTTCTGCCGCCAGTGAATCGCTGCGGTATTCACCGAGCGGTTGCTTAGACGCAAGGCATTCCGCCATTCCCTCATCACGATGGATGACAATCGGAAGCAGGCGGCGCTGGCTTTGCAGCCAGACCTGATAGAGATCGTCCTGGATCTGGCTGCCAATGCGCAAATCGTTAATCAGGATATGGCCATTTTGAGGCAGTCCCTGCTGGTGCAGGCGGATATGGCAGTTCGCATCGACGTTAACGATCGAGAGGACATGATCGCACTGGGCGATAAGCTGTCGTGTCAGCGTGCCGGCACCGTGCGGCAGATCCAGCAGGATCCACTTGTAGTGCCCCTTTTCCCTCAGGCTCTGCAGCGCCAGCGTGAATTGTGAAAACAGGCGCTGGTACGCGGCTTCATTCTCGCGTTCCGTAGTGGTCAGTTGACCAAACGGCAGCAGGTCAAGAAGGGAGGTATAGCGCATACCTGCATCCTGCCAGTCTTTATCGTCAAGCAGCGCGCGGGCCCAGCCCTCTTCGCGAGTAAAGTCGACGTTAAACGACATACGCAGCAAATTATCGGCGCAGGCGTCAATAACCAGCACCGATTCACCTAAAAGCTGTAATGACCACGCCAGCGCCGCGGTAACAGATGTGGTACCCACACCCCCACGGACACCCTGTAATCCGAGTATGGCCATCAATGGCTCCCTTATTGTTGATGGGCGAATTCAGCTAATAACGGCCAGCGTTTAATAGCCGCAGCCAACTGTTCCCGCTGGGAAATATCGGTGTAATCTATTTCAGGTAAAGAAAAGGCCTGCGTCAGCGCCAGAAAATCGTTTTGGAATGTGTAACCCAGGGTCGAGTCGACTGGGGTTCCGGGTTCGTTATTATCCATTCTTTTTCCATCCCTTTGCGTAAAATCGCCAGTTCAGAAGTAGCGAGGCATCCTGCCCTATGAAATTTCATTTACATGCTAAATCTGATGTTCTTTAATTTCAATGTTAGGTTTATTTCTACGCTTTCGCTAGTAAACTGAGATACAGATAAATTAGACGAAAAGAGGGACACCGTGGACTCCATATTTTCTATTGGCATCCAGTCATTATGGGACGAATTGAGCCACATGCCAGTCGGAGGAGTCTGGTGGATTAATACGGACCGTAATGAAGATGCTATCAGTCTGGTAAACCAGACAATTGCTGCCCAGGATAAGGATTCCCGCGTGGCTGTCATTAGCATGGGCGAAGATCCGAAGAAAATTATCACGCTGGAAAACGATCGCGGCCCTCAGACGGTGCGATTATTTTCCATGACATCGGAAGCCGATAGTCTATACTTTTTGTCCCGCGACGTTCAGTGCACTATTGATCCGGATCACTATTTAGTGATTCTTAAATGTGCAAATAACGTCCTGCAAAATATCCCTGCTGAAAAACTGCTGCCCTGGCTGGAAAAAATCAATAAATGGGCAAAATTTCAAAATTGCACGCTACTGATAGTCAATCCCGGCAGTAATAATGACAAGTTGTTCTCACTTTTAATGGGTGAATATCGTTCTCTGTTCGGTCTGGCAAGCGTTCGTGACCAGGTGGGCAGCTATCTCTACGATATTGCATTCTGGTGTAATGAAAAAGGCGTGAGTGCCAGACAACAACTTACGCTGAAACATATCGAGGGTAAGTGGCACCTGGCACAGCAGGAAGAAACCGTGGTGCAACCGCGCAGTGATGAAAAACGTATCCTGAGCCATATCGCGGTTTTAGAGGGGGCACCGGCCCTGTCGGAAAACTGGTCGCTGTTTGAATCTAACGAAGACCTTTTCCACGAAGCCCGCACAACCCAGGCGGCGACCCTTATTTTCTCATTGATGCAGAATAACCAGATTGAGACGCTGGCAAGGCAAATCCACACCCTGCGCCGCCAGCGCGGAAGCGCATTAAAAATCATCGTGCGCGAAAACAATACCAGCCTGCGCGCCACCGATGAGCGCCTGCTTCTTGGGTGCGGGGCAAATATGGTTATTCCGTGGAATGCGCCGCTGTCACGCTGCCTGACGCTGATCGAAAGCGTTCAGGGCCAGCAGTTTAGCCGCCATGTACCGGAAGACATTTCCACGCTGCTCTCTATGACGCAGCCGATGAAGCTGCGTGGATATCAAAAATGGGATACCTTCTGCGACGCCGTCGGCAACATGATGAGCAATACGCTTCTTCCTGCAGACGGAAAAGGGGTTATGGTTGCCCTGCGTCCTGTGCCGGGTATCCGCGTTGAACAGGCGCTCACCTTGTGTCGCCCCAACCGTACGGGAGATATCATGACCATTGGCGACAATCGCCTGGTACTGTTTTTGTCCTTCTGCCGGGTCAACGATCTCGATACGGCGCTAAACCATATCTTCCCCCTGCCTACCGGGGATATTTTCTCGAACCGTATGATTTGGTTCGAAGATAATACGATCAGCGCGGAGCTGGTACAGATGCGTGCGCTCCAGCCTGAACAATGGGCTAAACCGCTCGCAATTAAGAGCGATGCGAAACCGATCCTCAATGCCAGACATGATGGCCATATCTGGCGCCGGGTTCCGGAGCCCCTTCGCTTATTAACGGACAACGCGGAGAACGCACCATCATGAATATCAGCGATATCATCCAACTGGTTATATTCTGTGCGCTGATTTTTTTCCCGCTTGGCTACTATGCACGCCATTCCATACGTCGTATCCGTGATACGGCCAGAGTGCTGTTTATAAAACCTCGCTATGTAAAACCAGCCGGAACACTGACACGGGCATCACACGTCAAGGCAGACCGAAAACATGACTAATTCTACCTATACCGCTTCGTCACCCTCGCCGCTCTGGCAATACTGGCGCGGCCTTTCCGGCTGGAACTTCTACTTTCTCGTGAAGTTTGGTCTGCTGTGGGCAGGCTATCTGAATTTCCATCCCCTTCTCAACCTGGTGTTTATGGCCTTCCTGCTGATGCCCCTGCCGAATATCAGGCTGCATCGCTTGCGTCACTGGATAGCCATCCCTGTCGGCTTTGCGCTGTTCTGGCATGATACCTGGTTACCGGGGCCGGACAGCATTATGAGCCAGGGGTCGCAGGTGGCAGGCTTTAGCGCCAGCTATGTCCTCGATCTGACCGAGCGGTTTATTAACTGGCAGATGATTGGCGCGGTATTTGTGCTGCTGGTTGCCTGGCTGTTCCTGTCACAGTGGATCCGCATCACGGTGTTTGTCGTCGCGATTATGATCTGGCTGAACGTGCTGACGCTGGCTGGTCCGGGCTTTTCGCTGTGGCCTGCTGGTCAACCGACCACCACGGTGACCACCACAGGGGGAAGCGCAGCAGCAACCGTTACCACGGCTGGCGATACGCCTGTAGTGGGCGATATCCCAACCCAGACCGCACCGCCGACCTCCACAAATCTGAACGCCTGGCTCTCCAGCTTCTACACTGCGGAAGACAAGCGACAGACCAAATTCCCGGACGCGCTGCCGGCGGATGCTCAGCCGTTTGAATTGCTGGTGATCAACATCTGCTCTCTCTCATGGGCCGACGTGGATGCAGCCGGTTTGATGTCCCATCCGCTGTGGTCGCATTTCGACATTCAGTTTAAAGATTTTAACTCTGCCACCTCGTACAGCGGCCCGGCAGCAATCCGCCTGCTGCGTGCAAGCTGCGGTCAGGCATCGCATAAGAATCTGTATCAGCCTGCCGGCAATCAGTGTTATCTGTTTGATAACCTCGCCAAACTGGGCTTTACGCAGCATCTGATGCTGGGACATAACGGCCAGTTCGGTAACTTCCTGAAAGAGGTGCGTGAACAGGGTGGTATGCAGGCACCGTTGATGGATCAAACTGGTCTTCCCGTTACTCTGCTGGGCTTCGACGGCTCGCCGGTTTATGACGATACCGCCGTGCTGCAGCGCTGGCTTCAGACCATCCAGAAAGACAGTAATCCGCGCAGTGCGACCTTCTTTAACACCCTGCCGCTCCACGACGGTAACCATTTCCCGGGCGTGAGCAAAACGGCAGATTATAAAGTGCGTGCGCAGAAATTCTTCGACGAGCTGGACGCGTTCTTCACGGAGCTGGAAAAATCAGGCCGTAAAGTGATGGTGGTTGTGGTACCTGAGCACGGCGGCGCGCTGAAAGGCGACAGAATGCAGGTGTCGGGTCTGCGTGATATCCCAAGCCCGTCCATCACCAACGTGCCTGCTGGCATTAAATTCTTTGGTATGAAAGCACCCCATCAGGGCGCACCGATTGAAATCACCCAGCCGACCAGCTATCTGGCGATCTCTGAACTGGTTGCCCGTGCCGTTGACGGGAAGCTGTTTGTGGAAGATAGCGTGAACTGGGATCAGCTCACCAGCAACCTGCCGCAAACGGCAGAAGTCTCAGAGAACGCCAACGCGGTCGTCATTCAGTATCAGAACAAACCGTACGTTCGCCTGAACGGCGGGGATTGGGTACCGTATCCGCAGTAACTGATTTACCCCTAACCCTCTCCCCATTAGGGAGAGGGGATAGTCAGTGTGTTGTTATTGCGCCGAAATCCACACCAGCATTTTCAGACTTGCCGAATAGTAGTCGTCTTTAGAGGTGATTTCGGGTTCTCCGGAAGACTGTCCCATCGTTAAATCGCGTACAGCCAACAGGCCGCCTTCCATCATGTAGGGCGCATATTCGTTGGTCGTGACGTTAACCCAGGCGGGCGTTTGTTCCCGCGGGAACTGACCAAACCAGGCTTTCCACGGCGTCAGCAGCGGGCTTTGCTTATCAGACCAGGCAAGATACAGCGGAATACGAATCGCGTCATAGCTCATCCGCGGCGGCCAGCCTTTGGCCGGTTCCAGCTTGCCATCTGATGCCAGCGAGACCCAGTCAGCGGGCAGATCCGCTTTACCCGAGCCCATTTTTCCCAGCAGGCGCTTCCCGTCCTTAATCAAATCGCGCCAGACAGGCAAATGACTGCGCCCGGCGAAGGCCTGCCAGGCCGGAAACACAAAATAGGAAGGATTAAGGACCACTTCACCGTCAAGCTTAAATCCCTGGACGCCGGGCAGCATCACGCGGTAACCCGCATAGCGGATGACGCTATGGGCAACCAGCGCTTTTGTAATGGCATCCGATGCGGCACCGTAGCGTTTGTCATGCCATCGGGCATCGGCTTTAAGCAGCGCCCAGGCAATCAGCACATCGCCATCGGCGGCATTGTTTTTGTCAGCGACCGGGTTGGACTCTGCGGGGTTATAGCGCCAGTAAAACAGACCGTTCTCTTTGTTCTTCAGCTCACGGTTTGTCCATTGCCAGAGCTTATCGAACGTGGCCTTATCGTCGTTGGCCACTGCCATCAGCATGGCAAATCCCTGACCTTCCGTATGCGACACGCCGCCATTGCCGGTATCGACAATGCGGCCTTCCGGTTTGAAAAAGCGTGCCTTATAACTCTCCCAGGCCTGACCCGCCTGAGAGAGGGGTGAGAACAACACGCTCATCATGACGGCCAGCGTCGCGCAGACGGTTTTTCGCATCATTCACTCCATCCGGTTATTCGGCACTCCGCAGGGAAATCTCACCGCCCATCCAGGGTTTGATCACGCCATCCTGCTCCAGGAGCAGCGCGCCCTGAGCGTCAATACCGCGGGAAGTGCCGTAGATCTCTTTATCCCCAATCAGCAATTTCACCGGGCGGTTGATGAAGTTATCCAGTTTTTCCCAACGAGACAGGAACGGTGCCAGCCCTTCCTGCTCAAAAAGCGTGAGCGAGCTGCGCAGCTCTTTAATCATACGTACGGCAAGGGTGTTACGATCGATGACGATCCCCGCCTCCTGGAGGTTAGTCCAGGCCTGATTCACCACATCATTCTGGACATTGCGCATCACCATATTGAGGCCCGCGCCAATGACGATTTGCGCCGCATCGCCCGTTTTTCCCGTCAGTTCAACCAGAATGCCGGCGAGTTTACGATCGTTGAGGTACAGATCGTTAGGCCATTTAACACGCACTTGATCCGCACCCAGATCGTGAAGCACCTCCGCCATAACGATACCGATGACCAGACTCAGGCCAATGGCAGCGGCCGGGCCCTGATCGAGTCGCCAGTACATAGACAGATAGAGGTTGGCACCAAAGGGGGAAAACCACTTGCGGCCACGACGACCGCGACCGGCCTGCTGATACTCAGCAACGCAGGCATCGCCGGATTTCAGCTCAGGCAGACGATCCAGTAGATACTGGTTCGTCGAATCAATCACCGGCAGCACCGCCACATTACCGTGTCCAATCTGGCTGCGGATCGTGTCTTCATTCAATAATTGTATCGGCTCCGGCAGGCTGTACCCTTTTCCGGGAACCGTGAACACATCAACCCCCCAGTCGCGAAGCGTCTGGATGTGCTTGTTAATGGCGGCGCGGCTCATGCCAAGCTGTTCACCCAGCTGCTCGCCGGAATGGAATTCACCATCCGCCAGGATACCAATCAGGGTTAACGGGACCGTATTGTCCTTCATGCGATAGTCTCCACGGCGTTGACTTCACCTGTGCGACCAATGAAGCGGACTTCTGGCTCCAGCCAGACGTTAAATTTTTCGCCCACACGCTGACGAACATAATGAGCCAGCTGTACCACATCGTCGCTGGTTGCATCGCGCTGGTTAATCAGCACCAGAGCCTGCTGTCGGTGAACGGCTGCCCCGCCGACTGAAGTGCCTTTTAGCTGGCATTGATCGATAAGCCATCCTGCTGCCAGCTTCACGCTGCCATCCGCCTGAGGGTAATGTGGCGCGGTTGGCCACTCCTCCAGAAAACGTCGGGCATTTTCGCCGCCGATCACCGGGTTTTTGAAGAAGCTTCCTGCATTTCCGTTAACTTTGGGATCGGGAAGCTTGGTCATCCGCATATGGCAAACCGAGTCAAAAACGTCGCGTGCGGTAACGGTAGCCGGATCGAGACGCGTTAAATCCCCGTAGGTTAATACGGGCTGCCAGCTCTTCGACAGGCGCAGGCCCACGGCGACAATCACGTAGCGATCCTGATATTCATGCTTGAAGATACTGTCACGATAGCCAAAACGGCACTGTTCTGCCGTTAAACGCGTGGCCATTCCGGTCGCCAGTTCGATGCAGTCGACATAGTCACAGACATGTTTCAGTTCGATGCCGTAGGCACCGATGTTCTGAATGGGTGACGATCCAGCGCAGCCTGGGATAAGCGCAAGGTTTTCCAGACCCGGAATCTCTTTTTCGAGGGTAAATTGCACCAGGTGATGCCAGTTTTCTCCGGCACCCACGTGCAGATGCCAGCTATCGGCATGCTCTTCCACATCAATTCCCATGATGCGGTTAATAATCACCGTTCCCGCAAAATCGTCGAGAAACAGGACATTACTTCCTTCGCCCAAAATCAGTACGGGTTCGTTATTTTCTGTTGCGCTTTGCCATGCATCCAGCAGCTGCTGTGCAGTATCGGCACGTACAATTTGATTAGCATTGCGTTGAATGCCAAAGGTATTCCAGGGCTTAAGGGAGTGGTTCATAGACGCTATCCTGATGCAAAAACGCAGGTAGTTTACCGTATAAGCAGGGCGTTGGGGGATCTGTTTGTGCAGCGCATAAACGCAAAAAGGCCATCCTTTCGGATGGCCTCTTCACTTGTTTGATGCCTGGCAGTTCCCTACTCTCACATGGGGAGACCCCACACTACCATCGGCGCTACGGCGTTTCACTTCTGAGTTCGGCATGGGGTCAGGTGGGACCACCGCGCTAAAGCCGCCAGGCAAATTCTGTTAATCTGTATCAAAGCTGAAAATCTGTCTCTTCGCCGAAACACCTTCGGCGTTGTAAGGTTAAGCCTCACGGTTCATTAGTATCGGTTAGCTCAACGCATCGCTGCGCTTACACACCCGACCTATCAACGTCGTCGTCTTCAACGTTCCTTCAGGAGACTTAAAGTCTCAGGGAGAACTCATCTCGGGGCAAGTTTCGTGCTTAGATGCTTTCAGCACTTATCTTTTCCGCATTTAGCTACCGGGCAGTGCCATTGGCATGACAACCCGAACACCAGTGATGCGTCCACTCCGGTCCTCTCGTACTAGGAGCAGCCCCCCTCAATTCTCCAGCGCCCACGGCAGATAGGGACCGAACTGTCTCACGACGTTCTAAACCCAGCTCGCGTACCACTTTAAATGGCGAACAGCCATACCCTTGGGACCTACTTCAGCCCCAGGATGTGATGAGCCGACATCGAGGTGCCAAACACCGCCGTCGATATGAACTCTTGGGCGGTATCAGCCTGTTATCCCCGGAGTACCTTTTATCCGTTGAGCGATGGCCCTTCCATTCAGAACCACCGGATCACTATGACCTGCTTTCGCACCTGCTCGAGCCGTCACTCTCGCAGTCAAGCTAGCTTATGCCATTGCACTAACCTCCTGATGTCCGACCAGGATTAGCTAACCTTCGTGCTCCTCCGTTACTCTTTGGGAGGAGACCGCCCCAGTCAAACTACCCACCAGACACTGTCCGCAACCCGGATCACGGGTCTACGTTAGAACACCAGCCATTAAAGGGTGGTATTTCAAGGACGGCTCCATGCAGACTGGCGTCCACACTTCAAAGCCTCCCACCTATCCTACACATCAAGGACCAGTGTTCAGTGTCAAGCTATAGTAAAGGTTCACGGGGTCTTTCCGTCTTGCCGCGGGTACACTGCATCTTCACAGCGAGTTCAATTTCACTGAGTCTCGGGTGGAGACAGCCTGGCCATCATTACGCCATTCGTGCAGGTCGGAACTTACCCGACAAGGAATTTCGCTACCTTAGGACCGTTATAGTTACGGCCGCCGTTTACCGGGGCTTCGATCAAGAGCTTCGCGTTGCCGCTAACCCCATCAATTAACCTTCCGGCACCGGGCAGGCGTCACACCGTATACGTCCACTTTCGTGTTTGCACAGTGCTGTGTTTTTAATAAACAGTTGCAGCCAGCTGGTATCTTCGACTGATTTCAGCTCCACCCGCAGGGGCTTCACCTACATATCAGCGTGCCTTCTCCCGAAGTTACGGCACCATTTTGCCTAGTTCCTTCACCCGAGTTCTCTCAAGCGCCTTGGTATTCTCTACCTGACCACCTGTGTCGGTTTGGGGTACGATTTGATGTTACCTGATGCTTAGAGGCTTTTCCTGGAAGCAGGGCATTTGTTACTTCAGCACCGTAGTGCCTCGTCATCACACCTCAGCGTTAATAAACGACCGGATTTACCTAATCGTTCCGCCTACATGCTTAAACCGGGACAACCGTCGCCCGGCTAACATAGCCTTCTCCGTCCCCCCTTCGCAGTAACACCAAGTACAGGAATATTAACCTGTTTCCCATCGACTACGCCTTTCGGCCTCGCCTTAGGGGTCGACTCACCCTGCCCCGATTAACGTTGGACAGGAACCCTTGGTCTTCCGGCGAGCGGGCTTTTCACCCGCTTTATCGTTACTTATGTCAGCATTCGCACTTCTGATACCTCCAGCATGCCTCACAGCACACCTTCAACGGCTTACAGAACGCTCCCCTACCCAACAACACATAGTGTCGCTGCCGCAGCTTCGGTGCATGGTTTAGCCCCGTTACATCTTCCGCGCAGGCCGACTCGACCAGTGAGCTATTACGCTTTCTTTAAATGATGGCTGCTTCTAAGCCAACATCCTGGCTGTCTGTGCCTTCCCACATCGTTTCCCACTTAACCATGACTTTGGGACCTTAGCTGGCGGTCTGGGTTGTTTCCCTCTTCACGACGGACGTTAGCACCCGCCGTGTGTCTCCCGTGATAACATTCTTCGGTATTCGTAGTTTGCATCGGGTTGGTAAGCCGGGATGGCCCCCTAGCCGAAACAGTGCTCTACCCCCGAAGATGAGTTCACGAGGCGCTACCTAAATAGCTTTCGGGGAGAACCAGCTATCTCCCGGTTTGATTGGCCTTTCACCCCCAGCCACAAGTCATCCGCTAATTTTTCAACATTAGTCGGTTCGGTCCTCCAGTTAGTGTTACCCAACCTTCAACCTGCCCATGGCTAGATCACCGGGTTTCGGGTCTATACCCTGCAACTTAACGCCCAGTTAAGACTCGGTTTCCCTTCGGCTCCCCTATACGTACAGAACGTTGTCGTCAGAGATTAACCTGAGTCGGGCCGCCGTTGTCGCCACGGTCGTTAGTATCTGGCGTGGAAGACTCAATGCCGCTGTTAACCGGTTTCGTCGGCGGCGGTGCGGTTTTATCCGCAGGAGGAAAGTACAGTGGTCCCTTCAGTCCGCAGCCAGTCAGGCTAAACAGCGTGATGAGAACGGCAAGCGTTCGGAAAGCGTTTTTCATTATAAAGTTGCCCGTAAGTTCAAATCTGTTTCTATCATCGCAGGAGAAGACACAAAAGCAAGAGTTTGCCGCTTTCCTGCAACGGGAATTATTTAGGGTTATACTGCCGGCATCACGAAAAACAGGAACAAAACCATGAACGACAGTGAATTCCATCGCCTTGCCGACAACCTGTGGATGACCATCGAAGAGCGTCTTGACGACTGGGACGGCGACAGCGATATCGATTGTGAAATCAACGGCGGTATTCTGACCCTGAGCTTCGAAAATGGCAGCAAAATTATTATTAACCGTCAGGAGCCGCTTCACCAGGTGTGGCTGGCGGCCAAACAGGGCGGCTATCACTTCGATCTGAAGGGTGATGAGTGGGTGTGCGACCGTAGCGGCGTACCGTTCTGGGATCTGCTGGAACAGGCCGCGACCGCGCAGGCGGGTGAGGAAGTGCGTTTCAGGTAGTTTTGTTGCCCGGTGACGGCTGCGCCTTACCGGGCCTACAACGGCTCGAACCGTAGGCCGGGTAAGCATTAGCCACCCGGCGCAAAGGCTCAGGAGAAATACTGCTGCAACAGCGGCGCGGTGTCCTGATTGGCAGGCGCGGCAGGCGTGACGGCCTGAGTGCGGAACGGGATCACCTGCGCACGGCCATCGACGTTCACAATCTGGTAGAACTGCGGCAGGTTAAAGTTGATAAAGCTTGAGCCGTAGGTAAAGCGGTCATGCGAAGAGGAGTAGAAGCGGCTGACGTCGCGCACCAGCTCCTCTTTACTGCCTTCACAATGGTGATACACCTCGGCGCGGTTGGTCTCATCCAGAATGTAGATGTTGAACCCGGCATCGTCGCCCGACTCTTCAAAGAAGAACTGAATAATCCCTTCACTGGCAAAGCCGTCCACCACCTGCGGGAGCTTAACGTGGTTGGTTTCCACCTGCACCGACAGGCCATGCAGCTTGTTATGCGAAATCGCGCCGTAGAATTCAATGGCGTTTTCCAGCTTCTGTACCGACACGTTGAGACGTTCAAAGAACAGGCCCCAGGTCTGGCCGGAGACGCGCAGCGCTTTAAAGCGCCCGGTTTCCTGACGGGTACTGGAGAGACGCAGCTCGATACACTCCGAGACCAGCTGCTGCACGCGGGTACGAATCAATCCACGCAGGTGCTGGCTGTAGCAGAACACTTCCACGCTGTCCGGCGGCGCGGCATCCTGGTGCATCTTGCCGAGAATGGTTTTCAGCGCTTCGATCATCGCCTGCTCGCCGTTGAAGTGCAGGGTACGCACTTCGTTCCACGAGTTGCGGTACAGCAGGTCCACGCTGCCCACCAGGCAGTTTTGCTGCTCGCCAAAGCTAAAGACGTCCAGCTTGCGGAAGTCAAAATGGACCACCTGATTGCGGAAGGCCGCCGTCGGGTCATATTCCAGGTTGACGATGATCGCCAGATGGCGAATCTCGCACGGGCTGTAGAGCGCTTTTGGCGTCGGCGCAGGCAGACGCAGCGGGAAGTGGTGCGACACATCTGCGACCATCTCCTGCAGCTTAGCGAGATCGACCACCTCGTTGCCTTTGATAAACAGGCGCGTGCGCGAGGTCAGCAGGCCGTTAAACCAGGCCCAGGCCACCAGCTTGTTCAGATAGCGGTTATATTCCAGCGGCTGATGGCTGATGATGGAATCCATGCTTGGCGCACGGTTGTACAGATACCACCCGGTGCGGTTCGCGCGGCCCGGCGGCACGTAGATAAAGGTCAGGTTCGGTTCTGACAGGTCAGGCGAAATCTGCGGGTTAACCAGCGTGACTTTACCCGGCAGCGCTTCAAACGCGGCGTACAGCTTACGGGTCAATACCCCGATATCCTGCGGACTGGCGGAAACGCTGAGGTTGTTGCGGCGCGCAAAGCGGATCAGATTACGGTAGCTTTGCATCATCGCATCGAGCAGTTCGTTGTGCGCTTCACGCACCTGATCGATTTTCCAGTTGGCCCGGTTGTCGAGCATGGACAGACGCGCGTCGTCCCATCCCCACTCTTTTACTAACTGGCTGACCACTTCACGACGCCAGCCCACGCAGGCGCGTTCGCGGCTCAACTTCTCACAGACTTTGAGATAGAAACATCGACGTACCAGGTCCAGACGCGTGGTGTCATCAATGGCTTTCAGGTATTCGGTTACGCGCTCCAGCATCATGCAGTAGGCGTCCAGCCCGAAGGAGACGATCTCCCCGTCGTGCAGGCGCTGCTTGATGTCTTTCGCCAGCAGGCGCGGCGTCGGGTATTCCCAGGAGTAGGCTTCCAGCAGCAGCGTTTTCAGCACAGCTTTGTACGGTGAGTCGATACTCTTATAGAGCTGCCAGAGGCTTGCGCCGAAATACTCTTCCGCAGACAGTGAGCTGAGACCGCCGAGGTCCAGCCATTCGTTTGGCGTCAGTACGCCCTGCGCATAAAGCGACATGACGTAATCGTCGTAATGCTCTTCTTCTTCGCACGGGACCATATTCCACAGAATACGTTTCCCGGCCAGGCGAACGGCAGTACGGTAGAATTCATCCAGCAATAAGATGTGCTGGGTCGAGCCGCAGTCCTCACCACCCAGACTGCCGCTTTCGTTATGGCGGAAACGGTTTTCATCAATCAGGAAGAAGCTCACTTCCACGCCGAGCGATGCCGCCCAGCTCTCCAGCAGGCTGCATTTACGCTGCAGCAGCTGACGCTCTTCGTTGTCGAGCCAGGACTGATGACAGACCCAGATGTCCAGGTCAGAAGAACAGCTTTGCCCTACCGATGAGGTGCTCCCCATAGAGTAAACGCCGGTAATCGGCAGCTCACCTTTCGGGGACTCCTGTGGCGGCATGCCCCGGTAGAGTTCCAGCTCGTTCAAATAATGCTGTTGGGTTTCATCAGGCGTGAAAAGGCAAATGCCCTGGGGAACGTTACCATCAAGGTAGCCAGGCATCAGCGGGTGGTGATAGTGCAATAATGTCGGCAGCAGACTGTATACCTGCTGGAAAGCAGGGCCCATAGCAGCAAGCGCGCGATCCACACGCAGTTGATTTATGGCATCCAGTCTCTGTTTCAGAGTCTCAATATAGAGGTACAAGACGTATCGCCTGATGTTTCCGGGTGTCGCAGCTATTCAAAACACGAGTAACAGCGGACCCGCAGTATTTCAAAAAGATAACCGTTACCCTTTTTCGCCCTTATCATTTTTGGTGGTACCGACGAAAAAATGGTCTAAAACGTGATCAATTTAACACCTTGCCGATTGACCGTAAAGAAAGATGCGCTACATACAAGTGTAGCACCGTTCTGTACGTGTAAATTCCTGAATACGGCTATGGCTGACGAATACGCCGCCTTGTCCCTCTCACTCTTCATCAACCGTAAAACTGCCATCCCAGAGTCAACAATGTTAGGATGGTTAGCGATTGATAATGACGGTAACAAGCATGTTAGACAATGTTTTGAGAATTGCCACACGCCAAAGCCCTCTCGCGCTCTGGCAGGCACATTATGTGAAGCAGCGCCTGGAAGCCTGCCACAGTGGATTGCGCGTCGAGCTGGTGCCGATGGTCACGCGCGGTGACGTGATCCTCGATACGCCGCTGGCGAAAGTGGGCGGCAAGGGCCTGTTTGTCAAAGAACTGGAACTGGCATTGCTTGAGAACCGCGCCGATATCGCCGTACATTCGATGAAAGATGTGCCCGTCGAGTTCCCGGAAGGGCTGGGGCTAGTGACCATCTGCGAGCGCGAAGACCCGCGCGATGCGTTTGTCTCTAACCGCTATGACTCGCTCGACGCGCTGCCAGCGGGTAGCGTGGTTGGTACGTCGAGTTTACGCCGTCAGTGTCAGCTGGCGGAGCGTCGTCCTGACCTGATCATCCGCTCGCTGCGCGGTAACGTCGGCACGCGTCTGGGCAAGCTGGATAACGGCGATTACGATGCCATTATCCTCGCCGTTGCCGGCCTGAAGCGTCTGGGGCTGGAAGAACGTATTCGCGTAGCGCTGCCGCCAGAGCTCTCACTGCCCGCTGTTGGCCAGGGTGCCGTCGGCATCGAGTGCCGTCTGGACGATGTGCGTACCCGCGAGCTGCTTGCCCCACTGAATCATGACGAAACCGCTACGCGCGTAAAAGCGGAGCGGGCGATGAATACCCGCCTCGAAGGCGGGTGCCAGGTGCCAATTGGCAGCTATGCTGAATTGACGAATGGCGAACTGTGGCTGCGCGCGCTGGTAGGCGCCCCGGACGGTTCGCAGATGGTGCGCGGCGAACGTCGCGGTAACGCGCAAGATGCCGAGCAGCTTGGCGTGTCGCTGGCGGAAGAGTTACTGGATAATGGCGCCCGCGAGATCCTGGCTGACGTATATAATGGAGAGCCCCCTGCATGAGTATTCTCGTCACCCGCCCTTCTCCCGCAGGAGAGCAGTTAGTGAGCCGTCTGCGCACACTGGGGCAGGTGGCCTGGAGTTTTCCGCTCATTGAATTCTCCCCCGGTCGCGAGCTCTCTGCGCTCGCCGACCAGATGAATACCCTTCAGGACGGTGACCTGCTGTTTGCGCTGTCGCAGCATGCCGTGGAATTTGCCCACGCACAGCTGCAGCAGCAGGACATGGCCTGGCCAACCGCCCCCGGCTATTTCGCGATTGGCCGCACAACGGCACTGGCGCTGCATACCGTAAGCGGCGCGGACGTTCGTTACCCGTTAGATCGGGAAATCACTGAAGTCTTGCTACAATTACCTGAATTACAAACTGTTGCCGGAAAGCGTGCGCTCATTTTGCGCGGCAATGGGGGGCGCGAGCTGCTGGGCGAAACGCTGCGTGAACGTGGTGCGAACGTGACGTTCGTTGAGTGCTATCAGCGCTGTGCAAAACACTACGATGGCGCGGAAGAGGCGATGCGCTGGCACGCGCGAGGCATCAATACACTGGTGGTCACCAGCGGTGAAATGTTACAACAGCTTTGGGCGCTGATACCGCTTTGGTATCGCGAAAACTGGTTACTCCGCTGTCGGCTTCTGGTCGTCAGTGAGCGTCTGGCGAACCAGGCCCGGGAACTGGGCTGGCAGGATATTCGGATCGCTGATAACGCCGACAACGATGCGCTGCTGCGCGCATTACAATAACTCTCAAATGGGAAGCCATAATGACGGAACACGACAAATCCTCCGCCGTGGTTGAAGAGACCAGGGAGACTGTGGAGACGACGCCACAGCCAGAGACGACTGAGAAAACCGCTGAGAAGAAAAACGGCAGCAACAAAACAAGCCTCACGCTGAGCGCGATTGCCATCGCCATTGCGCTGGCAGCGGGGGTTGGCCTGTACGGGCTGGTGAAGCAACAGAGCGCTAACCAGACGTCCACCAGCGATGCGCTGGTGAATCAGCTCACTGCCCTGCAAAAAGAGCAGGAGACGCAGAAAACCGAGCTGGAAGCCGTGATTAAGCAGCAGACCGCCGCGCTTGCCGAAGCGAACAGCAAACAGGAAGAGCTGACCAAACAGCTGGGTGAAGTACAGCAGAAAGTCGCCACGATTTCCGGCACCGATGCCAAAACCTGGCTGCTCTCGCAGGCTGACTTCCTGGTGAAGCTCGCCGGACGTAAGCTCTGGAGCGATCAGGACGTCACCACTGCCGCCGCGCTGCTGAAAAGCGCCGATGCGAGCCTGGCAGACATGAACGATCCAAGCCTCATCGCAGCTCGTCGCGCGATTACCGAAGACATCGCCAGCCTCTCCGCCGTTTCGCAGGTGGATTACGACGGCATTATCCTCAAGGTGAACCAGCTTTCGAATCAAATTGATAACCTGCAGCTGGCGGATAACAACGACGACGACTCCCCGATGGATTCCGACGGTACGGAGCTTTCCAGCTCGCTGAGCGAATGGCGCATAAACCTGCAGAAAAGCTGGCAGAACTTTATGGACAGCTTTATCACTATCCGCCGTCGCGACGAAACTGCCGTACCGCTGCTCGCGCCGAACCAGGACATCTATCTGCGCGAGAACATTCGTTCCCGCCTGCTGGTGGCGGCCCAGGCCGTGCCGCGTCATCAGGAAGAGACCTATAAACAGGCGCTGGATAACGTCTCAACGTGGGTACGCGCTTACTACAACACCGATGATGCGACGACCACCGCCTTCCTCGAAGACATTGATAAGCTGAGTCAGCAGAACATCACCATGAACGTGCCGGACAAGCTGACCAGCCAGCCGATTCTGGAGAAACTGATGCAGACGCGCGTGCGTAACCTGCTGGCGCAGCCGGGCGTGCCGGCTGAGCAGACGAGCGGAGCGGCACCTGCTCCGGCTCCTGCGCCTGAAAGCGCACCGCAGGGAGAGTAACGATGCTAAAAGTCCTCTTACTCTTTATCCTGCTGATCGCCGGGATCGTCCTGGGGCCTATGCTTGCGGGTCATCAGGGTTATGTCCTGATCCAGACCGATAACTACAACATTGAAACCAGCGTAACGGGTCTGACGATCATTCTGATCCTTGGCGTGGTGGTGCTGTTTGCGATCGAGTGGATCCTGCGCCGTATTTTCCGTACCGGTGCCCATACCCGCGGCTGGTTCGTTGGCCGTAAGCGCCGTCGCGCCCGTAAACAGACCAAGCAGGCGCTGCTTAAGCTCGCAGAGGGTGACTATCAGCAGGTTGAAAAGCTGATGTCGAAAAACGCCGACCATGCCGAACAGCCGGTGGTGAACTATCTGCTGGCGGCCGAAGCGGCGCAGCAGCGCGGTGATGAAGCCCGCGCTAATCAGCATCTGGAGCGAGCGGCTGAGCTGGCTCACGGCGACCCGATTCCGGTGGAAATCACGCGCGTTCGTCTGCAGCTGGCACGCAATGAGAATCACGCGGCTCGCCACGGCATCGACCGTCTGCTGGAAGTCGCGCCGCGTCATCCGGAAGTGCTGCGCCTTGCCGAGCAGGCCTATATTCGTACCGGCGCCTGGGGCTCACTGCTGGACATCATTCCGTCGATGGCGAAGGCCGAGGTGGGCGACGATGAACATCGTGATGAGCTTCAGCGTCTGGCGTGGATTGGCCTGATGGATCAGGCGCGCGCAGACCTGGGCAGCGACGGTCTGAAAACGTGGTGGAAGAATCAGAGCCGTAAAACGCGTCAGCAGGTTCCTCTGCAGGTGGCGATGGCGGAACACCTCATCGAGTGTGACGATCACGACACGGCTCAGGAGATCCTCCTCGACGGTCTGAAGCGTCAGTACGACGATCGTCTGGTGATGGTGATCCCGCGCCTGAAAACCAACAATCCTGAGCAAATCGAAAAAGTGCTGCGTCAGCAGATTAAAACCGTCGGCGATCGACCGCTGCTGTGGAGCACGCTCGGCCAGTCGTTGATGAAGCACGGCGAATGGCAGGAGGCGAGCCTCGCCTTCCGTGCAGCGCTGAAGCAGCGTCCGGACGCCTTCGACTACGCCTGGCTTGCCGATACGCTGGACAAGCAGCATAAGCCGGAAGAGGCCGCCGCCATGCGCCGTGACGGGCTGTTGCTGACCCTGCAAAACAACGGTACCCAGCAATAATCAAAAAGGAGGCCAGACGGCCTCCTTTTTTTATCGCCTTTCTGCTGCTACATTCTTTACACCTGCATCCGCAAACGAGCCCGCCAATGTAACGTTCTCTTTTCATTAACTTTTTCTCACACACGCGCACATTCTGCAGCGTGGATTAAATCGTTTTTGAAAGGAAATCGTCATGAACTCGCTTCTCTATGCGCTGATTGAAGCGCTGCGCTGCCACCGCTGGCTGCGCCTCCTTGCTTGTGCTTTTATCTTTTCTTCGCTGGGGAATGGCTTAACACAGGTCGTGGTCTTCGGCTTGCTGTTAGCATGGTCAGCCCCGCCCGCACTGCTCACCCTCGCTTTTCTTTTCGCTACGGTACCGGGGTTTATCGGGAGTACGATCGGCGAAAAGCTGTGCTCCCGATGTTCTCCGATCGCCCTGCTGATACTGACCGAGGCGCTGGGATTGCTCGCCCTGCTCTTTCCCCTCCTTGGTGTGGGTTATCACAGCGTTACCGCGTTACTCGCCGTGCAATCCACCGAAGCGCTGCTCAGCGGGATGAGCTGGCCCGCGCTGACGTTGCTCTTCAAGCGCGGTCTCAGCGAAGCGGAGCTGCCTGCTGCGACCTGTCTGGAAAATGTGATTTTTGCTTCTCAGGTTTTGCTGGGGACCGGCCTGGGCGTGATGCTGTTTCAGAAGATATCCGTATTTACCCTGCTGGCCATTGATGCCGCCAGCTTTCTCGGGTCACTGCTCATGCTATGGCTGGCTGGACGCCGGTTTTCTGCGCCATCACTCCCGTCCCTCGAGGAAGAGGAAGCCCCTGCGGCATTACGCTGGCGGACGTTGACCGTTCGGCAGAAACGCAGTCTGCTCATCCTGCCAGCGCTGGCGGCCGTCGGCTCGCCGGCCATGGCACTGCTTCCGGCACTGGCACAGCAAATCCATCCTCAGGATGCGGCGGGCCTTGCTCTGCCGCTGCTTTTCTCAAGGAGCCTGGGACAGCTTTGCGGCCCCATGTTGCTAAAAAAAGAGAGCCTGACGCGCTTTGCCGCTCGCACGCCACGCATCATCGTTTGTCTCGGCATCTTTCTGGCCGCTTATGGAATGCTGCCGTTGTTGTCCGGGTGGATGGCATGTGCGCTGGGGATGATCTTTATCGCGCATCTGGCTTCGAATGTTCTGTTCGCGGCCGGGACGTTTGGCGTTCTCAGTAGTTTTCATATTACGCAAACCGCTTCGGCCAGTGGTAAAGCCTGGCGCTGGCAAACGCTCAGCGCCTCTCTCTTCACCGGCATCGCAGCGGCAGTGGCTGCCGGGTTTGGCTCAGTAGCCGCACTCTATGCTGTCTCGTCAGCGGCCCTTGTGATGGTTGCCCTGATCGTGCGCCGGTACCGGGAATAAGGCATAAAAAAACGCCTGCTATAAAAGCAGGCGTTAAAACAGGTCTGTAAGACAACATATTTGGTGCTTCACTCAACGTTATGTCCATGGTGTCTGATGAGGCCGAAGCGACATCTGTCAGTGGACGATAAGCACCGTAAATGGCTCTGCGTCATTCCGGAGTTTATGAGGCACGAAGGCGAACATAAGAGATGGAATGAGCATCTACACGCATATTATTGCACGTAACGTGCCAACATGACACGCAGAACTTTTACATGACGCAACATTTTAAGATAAAAGGAAATTATGCTGTTAAGCGTCGTCTTAATCGCTACAACATATCGGTCAACGCAGAAATATGTCGCCAGGAGGAGACAGCAAAACCTATGGATAGTAAATATGTTTATTTTCAATGCATTATATGTCGCTGAATCGCGACAATGAAACAGGGCGCTGTCGGGGAATCACTACAGGGGTGAAAAGTGGCACAAAACAAAAAACCCCGCCGAAGCGGGGTTCAAAATTGGTCGGCGAGAGAGGATTCGAACCTCCGACCCACTGGTCCCAAACCAGTTGCGCTACCAAGCTGCGCTACTCGCCGATGTACTGCTTTTTGAATTTTTAGTTCAATTCATTTAAAAAGTCGTGGTGCGAGGGGGGGGACTCGAACCCCCACATCCTAAGGACACTAACACCTGAAGCTAGCGCGTCTACCAATTCCGCCACCTTCGCAATTCACAACTCTTTCAATAATGGGGTGGCTAATGGGATTCGAACCCACGACAACTGGAATCACAATCCAGGGCTCTACCAACTGAGCTATAGCCACCACTGTATTCTTTCACGCGGTACTGACTACTTCTCAGACCACCGCAGCTCTAGCGCCGGGACTAAAATGGCGCGCCCGACAGGATTCGAACCTGAGACCTCTGCCTCCGGAGGGCAGCGCTCTATCCAGCTGAGCTACGGGCGCTTAGCGCCGTTGCGGGGCTGGATATTACGTACCTCCGTCCCCGCTGTCTAGTGCTTTTTTGAAAAAAATGCGCGTTTGGTTATCGTTTGCACATTTTGCCGCTTATTCCTCCACTTTCTGCGTGGTGGCACGGCGACCGAGACCAAAAAGCTTATAGGCAGCCGTTACAGCGGCCAGGAAGATCATCCCGACAAACAGCGACATGCGGGTATCTTCATTAAAGTACATTCCGATTAATACGCAAATCAGGAACGCCATCGTTAAATAGTTCGCATACGGGAACAGAATTGAACGGAACGGATGGCTTTCAATCACCTTTTTATGCGCATGACGGAAACGCAGCTGGCTGATGAGGATAACAAACCACGGCACCATGCCCGGCAGGACGCTGGCGCTGTAGACGTAAACGAACACCCGCTGCGGATTGGGAATGATGTAATTCAGGCAAGAGCCA
Source organism: Enterobacter sp. fkY84-1 (assembly GCF_052974705.1). Taxonomy (NCBI): domain Bacteria; kingdom Pseudomonadati; phylum Pseudomonadota; class Gammaproteobacteria; order Enterobacterales; family Enterobacteriaceae; genus Enterobacter; species Enterobacter sp. fkY84-1. Next base: position 4,481,857 of record NZ_CP169393.1, read on the forward strand.
ATCAGCAGGATCGCAATCGAAACCGCCACGCCCGCCACCGGCACGCCAGCACGTGACACTTTGCTCATCGCCGCAGGCAGCTGGTTATTCTTCGAGAGCGCATAGAGCATACGCCCACAGCTGTACATCCCGCTGTTACAGCCTGACAGCGCGGCCGTCAGGACCACAAAGTTGATGATGCCCGCCGCCGCCGTGATGCCAATTTTGGCAAAGGTTAAAACGAACGGGCTACCCGTCGTGCCAATTTCGTTCCACGGGAAGATGGTTACGATAACGAAGATCGCGCCCACATAGAAAATCAGGATGCGCCACAGCACTTTGCCCACCGCGCTACGCAGCGTGACCTGAGGATTTTTCGCTTCACCGGCAGTAATACCGATCAGCTCTACGCCCTGATACGAAGCCACAACGATACACAGCGCCGTCAGGAAACCCTTCCAGCCGCCGGCAAAGAAGCCGCCGTTTTCGGTCAGGTTACCGAAACCGATAGCGTGTCCACCGTTGCCAAAGCCGAAGAAAATCACGCCCAGGCCGACAACAATCATCACGATGATGGTGGTGACTTTAATCATCGCGAACCAGAACTCGATCTCACCATAAAGACGCACGGCGGCCAGGTTTGCCAGCGCCACCAGCCCCACGGCAATAAGCGCGGGTATCCACTGGGCCATGTCCGGGAACCAGAACTGGACGTAGACCCCTATCGCGGTGATCTCGGAGATGCCCACCGCCATCCACATGAACCAGTATGACCAGGCTGTCAGGTAGCCGAAAAAGGGGCTCATATACCGGTGCGCGTAAACGGCGAAGGAGCCGGTTACCGGCTCCAGGAAGAGCATTTCGCCCATGGAACGCATGATGAAGAAAACAAACAGCCCGGCAATAATGTACGCCAGTAATACGGAAGGGCCTGCCCACTTGAGCGTGCTGGCGGAGCCCATAAACAGGCCCACGCCGATAGTGCCGCCCAGCGCTATCAGTTCAATATGACGAGCTTCCAGCCCACGCTGTAGCTCCTGTTTTTTCTCTGCCATAGATCCTCGATTGTGTTTGCTGTTTCCCGACTTAAGACCGGGTATTGTTTTTTAGGGGGACTAAAATACGGAGCGAATGGTTTCTTAAAATGTGCCAAATGGCAAACGATGCATAAAAAAAATGAATGCATTGCACAGATTATCAGCAGTTTTGCAGGCGAGTTGCAGCGCGAATAGCATATCGCGCTACATTTTGATTACATTTTCCCGGTGTAATGCCAGGCGAGGTAGCGAAGCAGACGGATCTGTCGTTTAATGCGTGTCGGTTGCGATAGCAGGCGATACAGCCACTCCAGCCCCAGATGTTGCCAGACCGCTGGCGCACGCTTGACGTGGCCGGTAAAGACGTCATATGTGCCGCCAACGCCCATGTAGAGGGCATCCGGGCAGACCAGACGACAGTCACGCATCAGGATCTCCTGGCGCGGGGACCCCATCGCCACGGTGACAATCTTCGCCCCGCTGTCACGAACGCGCTCAAACAGCGCCTGCCGATCTTCCGGTTTGAAGTAACCATCCTGGCTGCCGACAATATTAACATTCCATTGACGACGCAGTTTCTCTTCCGTCTGGGCCAGTATCTCCGGCTTCCCGCCAATCAGGAACACGGGCGTTCCCTGCGCGCCTGCACGGGCCATAAGCTGCTCCCAGAGATCGGCACCCGCCACGCGGGAAACATTAGCGTCAGGATACTTTTTACGGATAGAGCGAACCACGCTGATCCCGTCCGCGTATTTAAATTCGGCCGCGTCTATCAGGCTTTTGACTTCCGCGTTATCCTCAACCGCCAGCATCTTTTCCGCGTTGATGGCCACCAGCGTACCGGATTTCATCTGGTCGTCGGCGAACAGAAAATCCAGCGCGTGCTGCATGTCGCGCCAGCCAATCAGCTGCAGACCACGTAGCGCATAGCGCGGTGCAGAAATTCTATCAGTCATTACTATCCTTACTCAGACTTGAGACAGCGTTGTGCTGCCCTGCCGCTCGCGCTTGTGCACAAGCCCGGCGCTGTCAAACAGCCAGTACAACAGTTTGGCCAGTAACAGGCAGATGCCGAAAACGACCATGAAGAACACCACGCGCGAAACGAACGAGTCCAGACCTTCGCGCGCCAGAACGATCATATTGAAAATGGCACCAAAGCAGAAACTGTGCAAAATGGCCGCTTTATAGCGGTTGGTCTCTTCATTGCCACGCAGGTAAAGCCAGTCGAACCACTTGATAATCAGCCCCACGGCAACCGCTCCGGGGAGAATGAACCATGCCCCGCCCATCACCACCAGGGAACCGAGCAGCGTGGGTGAAATTGCCAGACCGGAATGGTTGTTCAGCACTTCCCAGGTGAAGTAATTCGCCGTATTCAGCACCACGCCAGGACGGTCCGGCCATAGCCAGGAAGGGATAAAGACGTAGAAGTCGCGAACAATCGGCGCCAGCCCCTGGAAATCAATCCTGTCATAATTTTGCAGCAGCAGTGCCAGGTTTTCCCATGGCGAGAACGTATCGCGCGTGAGGTAAAGGAACGTGTAAAACGCCTCATCACCCGCCACGTTCATCCCGTAGCGCTTCAGCGCCAGCCAGAACATCCCCACAATGCCAAACACGCCTGCTGCAACCAGCATCCAGAGCGAGATCCAGCCGCGAATAATGCCGATAAACAGGAAAATCGCGAAGGCGATGATGATGTTCGCGCGCGTACCGCCCACAATCATGTAGGTCAGGATGCCAAATGCGACGGTACTGACCAGGAAGAACAGCCACGCTTTGCTGTCCTGGCGCAGGAAGAAGATCACCAGCATCGCCGGGATGAAGAAGTAGAAGAAACGCTTAAGCGCCACGCCCGAGACTTCTGCCGAAAAAATCTGGCTGTAGGAGTGGAGTTTAAAAAGCAGGAAGCCGTTATGCATGAAGAAGATGCCAACGCTGACCAGGGCGATAGTCATCAGCATCACCCATGTCAGGTGGGTTTCCACCCGATTCATGGTAAAGAGCGCCCGGCGTGGGGCAGCTGTCTGCGCTGAACGCAGACGCGTTTTATAGGTGACGTAGTAAACCGCATAGAAGCAGGTCGCCGCCAGAAGCGCCTGTAGCAGAATGTCCGGCGGCGCGACGCTCACGTCAAAACGGAAGACCAGTATGCTGGTCAACGGGAAGCCGAAAAAGAACGTTAGCAGAAACAGTAACGAGAAGAAGACGTTAAAGTTGAAGCGCACGCGGCGGAATTCAAACCAGGTGAGCGTGGCGATAAACAGGCTGCTCAGAAGCCAGACAACCAGTAAGCCGCTGAATTGCAACTGACTCATGCTTTGTCTCCTGCAGCGATACGCAGCGCGCGGTGCCACGGCGTGAGATAATTCGGGCTGAAAAAATCGATGCTGTTTTTATCCACCAGCGTGAGCTGACGTTGAGCTTCACGTACCACCTCGACATTCAGCGTGTCTGAGGTAAACAGCACCGGAATATGCTGCTCGGCCATGTCCTGCCAGAACGGGTTGTCGCGGTTGAGCACGCACGGTACACCTGCCTGAATCAGCAGGCACAGCGTGCCAATCCCCTGCTGCCGGGCAAAGATGAAATAACCGAGATCGCATTTTCTCAGCAGCGCAAGATAGTCATCAAATTCCAGCTTATCGCTGAGGATGTGCAGATTTTCAGCGCTAAACAGCGCCAGCCCCTGCTGACGAACCTCGTCGATATAGGCGCTGTTGTTGGCGGGATAGCCCATCGGCACCACCACGTTCACCGTGTCGCCAAACTGCTGATGCACCGCCCTGAGCGCCGCGACATGTTCGTTACTGCGATCGCCGGAATTCCCCACCAGAATCGTCAGCTTGCCTTCTCGCACCGCGTCATTCGCCATGGCATTCAGCGCCGGATCCATGCGGGTGGGGAAATAGAGCAACTCGCCGCGCACGTTCGGGTGCTGTTTAGCAAAATAGTTGAGATCGCCGCGGGTAGCAAAAACGCAGCCTACGCGCCCCTGAGCCATGCGGCGCAGGGGATAAAAAAGACGGAATTTCCAGCCGCGGGAGACTTCATAAAGATCGGCTCCCCAGATATGCCAGCTGCACTGGGAGGGTTTAATCCCTCCGCTGAGAAGCGCCAGCCACAGGCCGGTATTGAACTGCCCGTGGAAAAAGAAACGTTGCTTACGATCCGCTTTGGCTTTGGCAACCACCGCCTTCGCCAGTGAGGCCTTATCCGGCCAGAAGCGAATCGTCAGTGCCGGAAACGCCTCGCTCAGGCCCTTATCCTGACCTGCAACCATAAACTCACGCGCATCAGGATCTCCCGATGCCAGCTCGTCGTTGAAGAACCGCAAAACGGTCTGGTTATGGTGTGGGATATCCGATCCCAGGATGTGAATCAGTGCAGTCATGCGCGTTTACGCCACAATAAAAATACACCGCAACAGGCGGCGAAATAAACGATATAGGTTGCCATGTAGGCCTGAGCCGCCCCCAGCGCACCGTGCGTCGGTATCAGCCAGTGTGAAAATGCCGTCAGTAAAACAAACTGGCTAATTTCCGCCAGGATATAGAGCCGAAGGGACGCTTTCGCGATCACCAGATAGCCGAAAACGTAAGCCCCCACTTTCAGTACATCACCCACCAGCTGCCAGGCAAAGAGATCGCGCATGGCGGTGAACTTCGCCGAGAACAGCAGCCAGATGGCGACATCGCGCAATAACCAGACGGTAAAGCTGGCAGCCGCGACGGCCGGCAATACAAAGCGCAGCGATCGGAAAATCTCGCGCGTTATGTCCTGTCTGGACGTCAGACGCGACAGGGTTGGCAGCAGGTAAACGCTAAAGGAAGCCGTAATAAACTGAAGATAGGCATCGGAAATACTGCTTACGCCCTGCCAGATCCCGACCTCATCCCAGCTATAGTGCGCCGCCAGCAGGTTTCGCATCATCACGTAGGCCACCGGCAGCGTGACGGAGGTGATGAGCGCCATCAGGGTAAATTTACCCAGTTGGCTGGCAAGCATCGAGTCCCATTGCGGTTTCAGGTAGCTCAGCGGAATGACGCCCCGACGCATCAGCATAAATGCCGCAGGCACAACCACCAGCGCCGGAACCAGCGCCAGCCCCAGCAGTGCGCCTTCATAGCCACCCAGGCGATAGCAGAAATAATAGGCAATCACGCCGATAACGCTGCCCAGGATCAACGCAAGCGCGTTCCCGGCAGCATCACGAAACCCTTTCATCAGCGCCAGCAGCAGGTTAGCCCAGGCAATCCCCATCTGAACCAATGCGACCAGACGCACCAGCCCCTGATAGTGGGTGTGACCGAATAATCCCTGGCTGATGGGCGCCGCCGCCAGCAGAAAGATAATCGCCATCAGGGTCGAAAAACCCGTGACCATCGCCGAGGAGGTGCCCACCACCCTGCGGAGCTGGGCCGCATCATCATGATACTGCGCAACGTATTTGGTGACGCCGTTGAAGATACCGGCACCGGCCAGCACGCCAAGGACGGTGACAAGCTGACGGAAATTACCCGCCAGCCCCACTCCTGACGGGCCAAATGAGACGGCCAGGAGCTTGACGACCAACAGCCCGGCCCCAATTTTTACAAGCGTGGACGCGGCGGTCCACACCGATGCTTTTGCCAGAGACATATCAGCCGAAATAACTCAGGAGGGTATTAATCACCGTACGCTGGTTAACTGGCGCGAGGTTGTAGAACAGTGGCAGACGAAGCAACCGCTCACTTTCTTTGGTGGTGTAACGGTCTTCACCCGCGAACGTTCCAAACGCTTCGCCCGCCGGACTGGAGTGCAGCGGGATATAGTGGAACACCGCCATAATTTCGGCTTCTTTCAGCCAGGCGATGAGCTCGCTGCGGTCGTCGTTATCGCGCAGCTTGATATAGAACATGTGCGCGTTGTGGACGCAATCCGCCGGAATCGTTGGCAGCGCAATACGCCCGGCTTTTGCCAGAGGTTCCAGCGCATCGTAATAGGTTTGCCACAGGGAGAGACGCTGCAGGTTGATGCGATCCGCGGCTTCCAGCTGCGCCCACAGGTACGCGGCCTGCAGATCCGCCATCAGATAGCTGGAGCCAATATCGCGCCAGGTGTATTTGTCTACCTGGCCGCGGAAGAACTGGCTGCGGTTGGTGCCTTTTTCGCGGATCACTTCCGCACGCTCCACGAGCGCCCGGTCGTTAATCAGCGTCGCGCCACCCTCTCCACCTGCCGTGTAGTTTTTGGTTTCGTGGAAGCTAAAGCAGCCGATGTGGCCGATGGTGCCCAGTGCGCGTCCCTTGTAGGTCGACATCACGCCCTGCGCGGCATCTTCCACCACAAACAGGTTATGTTTTTTGGCGATGGCCATGATGGTGTCCATTTCACAGGCCACACCTGCGTAGTGAACCGGCACGATCGCGCGCGTTTTGTCGGTGATCGCCGCTTCAATCAGCGTCTCATCAATGTTCATGGTATCCGGGCGGATATCCACAAAGACGATTTTCGCCCCGCGCAGGACAAACGCATTCGCCGTGGAAACGAAGGTGTAGCTCGGCATGATCACTTCATCGCCGGGCTGGATATCCAGCAGCAGTGCGGCCATTTCCAGCGATGCCGTACAGGATGGGGTCAGCAGTACTTTGGCGCTGCGAAAACGCTGTTCCATCCACTGCTGACAGCGACGGGTGAAACCGCCGTCACCGCAGAGTTTGCCGCTGCCCATGGCAGACTGCATATAGTCGAGTTCCGTTCCGAGGACGGGTGGTGCGTTAAATGGAATCATCTTGTCACCTGTATAACCAGTAGGCGGTGGCGTCGATGTTGGCACCACTCGCAATATAACGTTTAAGCGCGGCGGTGTTGCCCACCTGGGTCGCCACCCGCAGCGTCTCAACCTGCTGCTGCTGCGCCCAGTGCAGCGCCGCCTGCATAAGTTTCTCACCCATGCCGCGCCCGGCTAATAAGCCAATACGCGCCTCGCGCACGTTGAGCTTGCGAAGCGAGACGAACCCCTGGAGTTGACCGTCCCCTGCGCGGAAAACCAGGCAGACGTGGTCAAAGGTGCCTTTAACCGCATTCTCTATCCACTGGGCATAGAAACGGCCGCTATCGTCAGGTGCGTACCAGGGCGTACGAAAGCGGCTCTGCGCAAACGCCTGAGCCGCCATCTGACGCAGCACGGGAATATCCTGTTCGGTTGCGATTTCAGCGCCGGGTGCATCATGCCGGGTGAGGGTTATGGAAAGGTCTGCCTCACCTTCCACCAGCTGAAAACCGCGTTGCTGGAGCGCATCAAGCAGGTCGGTACGGTCCGCCGGGATCTTCGCCTGAATCCGTTGCCAGGCGATGAAATCCGATTCAGCCAGTACCGGCGCATCATCGCGCAGACGCACAATGGCCGACGGCAGGCCGAAAAAGGCACTCTCCCACTGCAGGGGCTCAAGTACCCCGTTCAGGCTGTTCAACGCCAGACACCTTTGGTATCAACGACATACTTCTGACGCACCGCATCACCGGACGTCGCTTTAAACGCTTGATGATCCACCAGCAGCACCAGCACGTCCGCCGTCGCCAGCGCCTCATCCAGCGCAGCCAGCGTGCAGTGCCCCGCCAGTTTTGCCGGCAACTCATGGATATTCGGCTCAACCACCAGCGTTTCACCCTTGTGCCATTCGGCAATCATCTGAGCAATTTCCATTGCCGGGCTTTCACGCAGATCGTCAATGTTGGGTTTGAATGCCAGACCAAAGCAGGCAATTTTCAGCTCGCTGGCGCGCTTTCCGCTCTCTGCCAGACAATCCGCTACCGTGGTTTTGACCTGATTGAGCACCCAGTGAGGTTTGCTGTCGTTCACTTCACGCGCGGTGCGAATCAGGCGCGCCTGCGCCGGATTCTGAGCCACAATAAACCACGGATCGACGGCGATGCAGTGTCCACCCACGCCCGGGCCTGGCTGGAGAATGTTTACACGCGGATGGCGATTCGCCAGGCTAATCAACTCCCAGACGTTAATCCCCTGATCGGCGCAAATCAGCGACAGTTCGTTCGCAAAGGCGATATTAACGTCACGGAAGCTGTTTTCCGTCAGCTTGCACATCTCGGCGGTGCGGGAGTTTGTCACCACACACTCGCCTTCCAGGAAAATCTTGTACAGCGCGCTGGCGCGCTCGGAACAGACGGGCGTCATACCGCCAATAACGCGGTCGTTTTTAATCAGTTCGACCATGACCTGGCCCGGGAGGACGCGCTCCGGACAGTAGGCAATGTTGATATCCGCCTGCTCCCCCGCCTGTTGCGGGAAGCTTAAATCAGGGCGCGCGTCGGCCAGCCACTGCGCCATCTGCTCGGTAGCACCGACCGGAGAGGTTGATTCCAGGATCACCAGCGCCCCTTTCTTCAGCACAGGGGCAATGGACTTTGCCGCCGCCTCGACGTAGACCATGTCGGGCTCATGGTCGCCTTTAAAGGGCGTTGGAACGGCAATCAGGTAAGCATCCGCTTCAACGGGCGTGGTACTGGCGCGCAGGAAGCCGCCCTCCACCGCCTCTTTCACCACGCGGTCAAGATCGGGCTCGACAATATGAATCTCGCCACGGTTAATGGTTTCCACCGCACGGGCGTTGATATCCACACCGACAACCTGTTTCTGACGAGAGGCAAACGCCGCCGCGGTGGGCAAGCCAATGTAGCCAAGACCAATGACAGAGAGGGTAGTAAAACTCATAGCGATACCTGATTGTGTTTAAGTGCATGCAAAATACGGCCACAAGCCTGCCCGTCCCCATACGGATTATGGGCCCGGCTCATCGCCTGATACGTTTCGTCGTCATGCAGAAGGCGCGTGACCTCTTCGACGATGAGTTCCGCGTTGGTGCCGACCAGACGCACCGTACCGGCTTTGACCGCTTCCGGACGTTCGGTGGTTTCACGCATCACCAGCACCGGCTTGCCAAGAGAAGGCGCTTCTTCCTGAATGCCGCCGGAATCGGTAAGGATCAGCCAGGCATGGTTCATCAGCCAGACAAACGGCAGATAGTCCTGAGGTTCAATCAGAAGGACATTCTCGATATGACCCAGGATGCGGTTAACCGGCTCGCTGACGTTAGGATTGAGATGGACCGGATAGACAATCTGCACGTCGTCGTTCTGCGCCGCGATTTCAGCCAGCGCGTGACAGATTTGCTCAAAACCCCGGCCAAAGCTTTCGCGACGGTGGCCGGTGACCAGAATGGTTTTTTTGCCGTTGTGCAGGAATGGATAGCGGGCAGCGAGTTCGTTCTTAAGCTCGTGGTTTGCCAGGACCCGGTCACGTACCCAAATTAACGCATCGATGACCGTATTGCCGGTCACAAAGATTTTGTTATCGGCGATATTTTCACGCAGCAGGTTCTGACGCGAGTTTTCCGTAGGCGCAAAGTGATACATCGCCAGGTGGCCCGTTAGCGTGCGGTTGGCCTCCTCCGGCCACGGCGAATAAAGATTGCCGGTACGCAGACCCGCCTCAACATGCCCCACGGGAATTCGCTGGTAAAACGCGGCCAGGCTGGTCGCCACGGTAGTGGTGGTGTCGCCGTGTACCAGCACCACGTCAGGCTTGAATGACTCCAGGATAGGCTTCAGCTCTTGCAGAATGCGACAGGTTATCTCCGTCAATCCTTGCCCCGGTTTCATAATATTGAGGTCGTAATCCGGGACGATGGAAAAGAGCGTTAACACCTGATCGAGCATCTCACGGTGCTGGGCCGTGACGCACACTTTCGCTTCAATATCAGGATCGCTGGCCAGCGCATGAACCAGAGGTGCCATCTTAATGGCCTCCGGCCTGGTGCCAAATACGGTTAGTACTTTCACATCGATTCTCTTCGATTAGGCGATGAAGGCCGCAGCCTTCATCGTAGACGGCATTCTTAGTTTGTGCGACGACGCGTTAACGCCACGCCAGCGCCCGTCAGTGCGCCTACAATCCCCCACATGATCATCAGGAATGCACGACGCGGACTATCGCGTTTTACAGGTTCTTCAGGCGTTCGCAAATAACGATAGGTCTGAAAACGCGGGTCCAGAGATGGACCGACATTAAGCGTATTGAGCATCGCGCGATTTTGATCGTAATCGAGGTCAAAATCAGGACCGACGGCCTGAAGGTTTTCCAGACGTGCCTGCAACATGGGGCGGCCAAGGAGGAACATCTCTGAATCAGGCAGTTCATCAGCCGGTACGTCCGTCTCAGTACGGGAAATATTGTGCTGTTCCGCAATTTTCAGCGCCTGCTCAATATTGTGTACACGGCGAGCGAAAATCGCTTTAGCCACCTCTTCCTGACGTTTCACCTGCGCTTTCATCTGGATGGTGCGAGCCGACCAGGCGCCTTTAAGCTCTTCGTTAAGATGGCTTGCGGCACGCTGGCTGGCAAACGCGACATACTGACGCAGCAGGTTGTTGGCGTCCGGCGCGGTTTCTGCAATCAGCTTGACGCTGTCATTCACATTACGCAGCGCGTCGCCCGGCATAAATTGAATATTGTTAATCAGATCGTCCAGCAGAGCGGCATCGGCTTTGGTGTTATCAACCCGACGCTGCTTGTAGTAATCCGTCTGGGACCAGAAGTCGCGGCGCGTATCCCACGAAGCCAGTTGCATCACAAACTCTTTATAGGCCTCATCCATAACGGAGACCTGATCCGGCGTGGCGAGGTTAGCTTTGATATCCAGGTTTCGCAGGAATTGCTGTTGGGAATAGAACCCCCCAAGCATGTTAACCGTTGGTTTGTCAGTGATTGCCGTGGCGCTCCACTCTTGTTTTGCAAAGAACGTATAGGCCAGCGCTAACAGTGCAAACCCCAGCGCGATCCCCGCAATCCAAAGTTTGCCTGCCCATAACACGCGAAACAAACCCCGAATATCCAGTTCATTCTCAGTTACCACTGATTTCGCTCCCGCCAACGGTTGAGTCATCATAGTCCCGGTTTTACTTAGTTAATGTTGTGTTTTTGCCACTGTTACGACGCATCCTGCGTTTAATACGTTTAATGAACCGCGCTACTTTCCATGCGCGCTTAATGCAGTAGCCGTACAGGAAAAATGCGAGCAAGAACAATGCCAACATAACCCACTCAGGAATAATATGAGAATATTCTGCAGCCACACCAATCGCGGCCAAAATAGCGGCGGCCAGTGTAATAAGCACAAACGCCTGACGGGACGTAAAACCCGCACGCATGATGAGATGATGAATGTGTTGGCGGTCGGGAGAGAAAGGACTCATCCCTTTGCGCAGGCGGCGATACATAATCGCCACCATATCCATTAATGGAATGGCAATAATCCACAGCGCTGTTACAGGACTTATCGGATGGGTTTGACCCTGCGTAGTTTCAAGCAGGATCCAGATAACCGTAAAACCAATCAGCGTACTGCCTGCGTCTCCCATAAAGACTTTATAGCGACGACCCAGCACACCGAGGTTTAAGAGGATATAAGGCAGAATGGCAGCAATCATGGCAAAACACCACATTGCCAGGCTGTACTGACCATCAAACCATAAAATAATGCCGATAGCGGCGAACGAGACGGATGACAATCCACCGAGCAGGCCGTCAATGCCATCCACCATGTTGAAAGCATTGATTGCTGCCCAGACAGCAAAGAGTGTCAGGAAGAAGCCAAATGGCCCCAGGACTAACTCCCAGGGGCCAAAGACATACCCGAGGCTTCTCAGATACAGTCCGCCCACAACCATCATCACCACGCCAATAGCCGCCTGAACGGTAGCACGTATTTTCACCGCGATATCAAACCGGTCATCAAGAGCCCCGACTAACACCAGGACACCGGCGCAGGCGACATAAAGGGCGGCATGAGGGATATAATAATCGGCGATCCCAAACGTGAAGCAAATCCCTGCGTAAACAGAAATCCCGCCGACTAAAGGAATAAGTCCCTGATGGCGTTTACGAAAATTTGGCTTATCCACTAACCCTATTCGTTTTGCCACCTTGCGTGCGATGAACAAAAAACAGGTTGTGAATAAAAAAATACTGATCAATTCAGTAACGGCGGTGAATAGATTCACAATGGATTGCTCTCAACAAATGTTAGTCCCGGAAGTATAACCATGAAGCCATTACCTCAGAAGTAATAAAGATGGCTTCTTACAACTCCCTTTGTATATTTTTCAAACAATTATTACTTTGACTGTGCAAACGGTCTTATTGTCGCACCTACACATCAAAATTGTGAGTAGGTGGTACTAGCGTATAGTCCATAAAAGAAAAACGCCACGTAAAAACGTGGCGTTCGCTGGCTTTATTTGCGTTACGAGCGTTTCATCATGTCGAAGAAATCGTCGTTGGTTTTGGTCATCGCCAGTTTGTTAATGAGGAACTCCATCGCGTCGATTTCACCCATTGGATGGATGATTTTGCGCAGGATCCACATTTTCTGCAGCTCTTCCTGGGTGGTGAGCAGCTCTTCTTTACGGGTACCGGAACGGTTGTAGTCGATTGCCGGGAAGACGCGTTTTTCAGCGATCTTACGAGAGAGGTGCAGTTCCATGTTGCCTGTCCCTTTAAACTCTTCGTAAATCACTTCGTCCATCTTGGAGCCGGTATCGATCAGCGCCGTCGCGATGATGGTCAGGCTGCCGCCCTCTTCGACGTTACGTGCAGCACCGAAGAAACGTTTTGGACGATGCAGGGCGTTAGCATCCACACCACCGGTCAGGACTTTACCAGACGCCGGGACCACGGTGTTGTAGGCACGCGCCAGACGGGTGATGGAGTCGAGCAGGATGATCACGTCTTTCTTGTGCTCAACCAGGCGTTTTGCCTTCTCGATAACCATTTCCGCAACCTGAACGTGGCGAGATGCTGGCTCGTCGAAGGTAGAAGCAACCACTTCACCTTTAACCAGACGCTGCATCTCGGTCACTTCTTCCGGACGTTCGTCAATCAGCAGCACCATCAGCACACAGTCAGGGTGGTTGTAAGCAATGCTCTGCGCGATGTTCTGCAGCAGCATGGTTTTACCCGCTTTTGGCGGCGCCACAATCAGACCACGCTGACCACGACCGATTGGTGAGGCCAGATCCAGAACGCGCGCGGTTAAGTCTTCGGTAGAACCGTTACCACGCTCCATACGCAGGCGAGAGTTCGCGTGCAGCGGCGTTAAGTTCTCAAAGAGGATCTTATTGCGCGAGTTTTCTGGCTTATCGAAGTTAACTTCATTGACTTTCAACAGCGCAAAGTAGCGTTCACCCTCTTTAGGAGGACGAATCTTACCTGAAATGGTGTCACCAGTGCGGAGGTTGAAACGGCGGATTTGGCTGGGGGATACGTAGATGTCGTCAGGGCCGGCGAGGTAGGAGCTGTCTGCAGAGCGGAGGAAACCAAATCCGTCTTGCAATATCTCCAGCACACCGTCGCCAAAGATATCTTCGCCACTCTTAGCGTGCTGCTTCAGGATGGCGAAAATGATGTCCTGCTTGCGCATACGAGCCTGGTTTTCCAGCCCCATATTTTCGCCGAGAGTGATCAGCTCAGAAACCGGCGTATTCTTTAATTCGGTAAGATTCATAATGGTGTGGGTTCTTAAACTCGGGGTGATTCTCGAACTTAATGTTGTGAATGGTATGGCAGGGTCATCCATGCCTGTTTAGCGGCCATCAACTCATGTCTGTTCGCTGTCTGGTCACAGGGAAAGAACGCAGAACTGAAACGACAAGACGGATTGAGTGACAAGCCCGGAATTTAGCCACTTCACGCACTGTTCATGTTAACAACGGGAAGTATCGGGTAAAACAAGATTCAAACAACAAGATATGTTTAAAACGAAGTCATAGCTAACTTAGCACGACTTCAGCCGGGCGTCCAGAGTTCCGAATCATTTAGCCGGGGGCTCTGAACGCACAGCGGAGAAACCTTACGCCAGGTTAGCGTCGAGGAACTCTTTCAGTTGACCTTTGGACAGCGCGCCCACTTTGGTCGCCGCCACTTCGCCGTTTTTGAACAGCAGCAGGGTCGGAATACCACGGATACCGTATTTTGGTGCGGTGCCCGGGTTCTGGTCGATGTTCAGCTTGGCAACGGTCAGTTTGCCCTGATATTCGTCGGCGATCTCATCCAGAATCGGGGCGATCATTTTGCAAGGACCACACCATTCAGCCCAGAAATCGACGAGGATCAGCCCGTCAGCCTTAAGTACGTCCGTGTCAAAACTGTCGTCAGTCAGGTGAATAATTTTATCGCTCATATATAACTCCACAGGAATAAGCCTGGTACGTTGGTTTTGTCTCCACCAACGACGCGTTGATGTCGCATTAACCAACTAAAGGTTGACTTTATTTCACCGGATACGCTTTCGTAAAGCAATAGTAAGCTGATATTCTACCACACTATGAGCAAAACACATTTAACAGAACAGAAGTTTTCCGACTTCGCGCTGCACCCGAAGGTGATTGAAGCCCTTGAAAATAAAGGGTTTCATAACTGCACGCCCATTCAGGCCCTCGCGCTGCCGCTGACGCTGGCCGGTCGCGATGTTGCCGGGCAGGCGCAAACCGGTACCGGCAAAACGATGGCGTTTTTAACGTCAACGTTTCATTATTTACTTTCTCACCCAGCGATTGCAGACCGCAAAGTTAACCAGCCGCGCGCGCTAATTATGGCCCCGACGCGAGAACTGGCGGTACAGATCCACGCAGACGCTGAACCCCTGGCGCAGGCTACCGGCCTGAAGCTGGGCCTGGCCTATGGCGGCGACGGCTACGATAAGCAGCTGAAAGTGCTGGAAAGCGGTGTGGATATCCTGATCGGTACCACCGGCCGTCTTATTGATTACGCCAAACAGAACCACATTAACCTCGGTGCCATCCAGGTTGTGGTGCTCGATGAAGCTGACCGCATGTACGATCTGGGCTTCATTAAAGACATCCGCTGGCTGTTCCGCCGTATGCCTCCGGCTAATCAGCGCCTGAATATGCTGTTCTCTGCAACCCTCTCCTACCGCGTTCGCGAGCTGGCGTTCGAACAGATGAACAACGCTGAATACGTAGAAGTGGAACCGGAGCAGAAAACGGGTCACCGCATTAAAGAAGAGCTCTTCTATCCTTCTAATGAAGAGAAAATGCGCCTGCTGCAAACGCTGATTGAAGAAGAGTGGCCAGATCGCGCCATCATCTTTGCCAACACCAAACACCGTTGTGAAGACATCTGGGGCCACCTGGCTGCCGATGGTCACCGTGTTGGCCTGTTGACCGGCGACGTGGCGCAGAAAAAACGCCTGCGAATTCTTGAAGAATTCACCCGCGGCGATCTCGATATTCTGGTCGCCACCGACGTGGCTGCACGTGGTTTACACATTCCAGCCGTAACGCACGTCTTTAACTACGATCTGCCAGACGACTGCGAAGACTACGTACACCGTATCGGTCGTACCGGTCGCGCGGGCGCAAGCGGTCACTCTATTAGCCTTGCGTGTGAAGAGTATGCGCTGAACCTTCCGGCCATTGAGACCTACATCGGTCACTCTATTCCGCAGAGCAAATACAATCCGGAAGCGCTGTTAAGCGAACTGCCGCCGCCTAAGCGTCTTACCCGCCCACGCTCCGGCAATGGTCCGCGTCGTTCAGGCGGCGCACCGCGTAATCGTCGTCGTTCAGGTTAAGAAAATATGCTCAGCTCCACCTCGCTTTATGCGGCAATTGATCTCGGTTCGAATAGTTTTCATATGCTGGTTGTGCGCGAGGTGGCGGGAAGCATACAAACGCTGACGCGCATTAAGCGCAAGGTCCGCCTCGCGGCGGGCCTGAGCAGCGACAATCACCTCTCGCCTGAAGCCATGGAACGTGGCTGGCAGTGCCTGCGACTCTTTGCCGAGCGTCTGCAGGATATCCCGCACGCCCAAATCACCGTTGTCGCCACTGCGACACTCCGCCTGGCGGTTAACGCCGTGGATTTTATTGCCAGAGCGCAGGAGATTCTCGGTTGCCCGGTTCAGGTTATCAGCGGTGAAGAAGAAGCTCGCCTGATTTATCAGGGTGTTGCACACACTACGGGGGGTGACGATCGCCGCCTGGTGGTGGATATCGGCGGAGCCAGTACCGAGCTGGTGACCGGCACCGGCGCGCAGGCTACGTCGCTGTTCAGCCTGTCGATGGGCTGCGTGACCTGGCTTGAGCGCTATTTTACCGATCGTAATCTGGGTAAAGAGAACTTCGACGAGGCAGAAAATGCCGCGCGCGAGGTATTACGTCCCGTGATGGACGAACTGCGCTATCACGGCTGGAAAGTGTGCGTGGGTGCGTCGGGGACCGTGCAGGCCCTGCAGGAAATCATGATGGCGCAGGGAATGGACGAGCGGATTACGCTTGCCAAACTTCAGCAGCTAAAACAGCGCGCCATCCAGTGCGGACGCCTGGAAGAACTGGAAATTGAAGGCCTGACGCTGGAACGCGCGCTGGTCTTCCCGAGCGGGCTGGCCATTCTGATCGCCATTTTCACCGAGCTCAACATCCAGTGTATGACCCTTGCCGGCGGCGCGCTGCGCGAAGGCCTGGTCTACGGGATGCTGCATCTGTCGGTCGATCAGGATATCCGCAGCCGTACCCTGCGCAACGTGCAGCGTCGTTTTCTGGTTGATATCGATCAGGCAGGACGCGTATCGCAGCTGGCGTCACGCTTCGCCGATCAGGTCGCTAACGTCTGGGATCTTGAACCACTGAGCCGCGATTTACTGCTGAGCGCCTGTGCGCTGCATGAAGTGGGGCTGAGTATTGATTTTAAGCAGGCTCCTGCTCATGCAGCGTATCTGGTGCGCAACCTGGATTTACCGGGCTATACACCCGCACAGAAAAAATTGCTGGCAACGCTGCTGCTGAACCAGACCAATGCCGTTGATCTCTCGTCTTTGCATCAGCAAAATGCCGTACCGCCGCGTGTGGCCGAACATCTGTGTCGCCTGCTGCGTCTGGCGATTCTGTTTGCCAGCCGACGTCGCGATGATTTGCTGCCTGCGATCGGCCTGGTGGCCGATGACGAAAAACTGTCGCTGACGCTGCCGGAAAACTGGATTGAACGTCACCCGCTTGGGGCAGAGATGATCGATCAGGAGTGCCAGTGGCAGAGCTATGTGCACTGGGTGCTGGAAGTGAAGTAATACGCTGAACATTGCCGGGTGGCGGCTTCGCCTTACCCGGCCTACTCATCCTTATCCTTTCTCTTTGGCTTTTGCCAGCATGGCGCGAATGTTCGCCACGTTAGCCTGCCCCTTGTGCATCCGCTCTTCCGCAGTAATCACTTTGCGTTCCTGCTCCCAGATCAGGTCATCCTGCGGCAGTTCCAGCAGGAAACGGCTCGGCTCCGGGCGGACAAGTTCGCCATACTGACGGCGCTCTTTACACAGTGTGAACGTCAGCTCTTTCTGCGCGCGGGTGATCCCCACGTAGGCCAGGCGGCGCTCCTCGTCGACGTTGTCTTCATCAATGCTGCTCTGATGCGGTAACAACCCCTCTTCCATACCGACCAGATAGACATACGGGAACTCCAGACCTTTTGACGCGTGCAGCGTCATCAGCTGTACCTGATCGGCCTCTTCTTCGCTCTCGCCGCGCTCCATCATGTCGCGCAGGGTAAAGCGGGTGACGACCTGCGTCAGGGTCATCGGCTCGTCGATTTCAGAGCCCTCCAGCATTTCGGTCATCCAGCTGAAGAGCTGGTTAACGTTCTTCATGCGCATCTCAGCGGCTTTCGGGCTGGCCGAGGTTTCGTACAGCCAGGACTCATAGTCGATGCCGTGAATGAGATCGCGCACCGCCGCCACCGGCTCGCGCTCCGCGAGACGCTGCACTTCGCCGAGCCAGTGGGTGAATCGCGTTAGCGAATCATAGCCGCGACCGGTTAACGTCTGGCTTAGCCCCATGTCGAAGCTGGCGGTAAACAGGCTTTTGTTACGCGTCATAGCCCACTCGCCGAGTTTTTGCAGCGTCGCCGGGCCAATCTCGCGTTTTGGCGTATTCACAATACGCAGAAACGCGCTGTCGTCATCCGGGTTAGTGAGCACGCGCAGGTAGGCCAGCAGGTCTTTGATCTCTGGCCGTGAGAAGAACGAGGTCCCGCCCGAGATTTTGTACGGAATGCGGTTCTGCATCAGCATCTTTTCAAAGACGCGCGACTGGTGATTCCCGCGATAGAGGATCGCGTAATCCTTATATTCGGTTTTATTGACGAAGTGATGGGCGATCAGTTCACCGGTGACGCGCTCCGCTTCATGCTCTTCGTTGTTGGCGCTGAGCACTTTCAGCTCCGTCCCGTAGCCCAGCTCGGAGAAGAGACGCTTCTCAAACACGTGCGGGTTATTGGCGATCAGGATATTTGCCGCTTTCAGGATACGCCCGGAGGAGCGGTAGTTCTGCTCCAGCTTAATCACCTGCAGCGCCGGGAAATCTTTGCTCAGCAGCACCAGGTTTTGCGGACGCGCCCCGCGCCAGGAGTAAATTGACTGGTCATCATCGCCGACCACGGTGAAACGCGCGCGCTGCCCCACCAGCAGCTTCACCAGCTCGTACTGGCTGGTGTTGGTGTCCTGATACTCATCCACGAGCAGGTAACGGATTTTGTTCTGCCAGCGCTCGCGAACCTCTTCGTTCCGCTGCAGCAGCAGCGTCGGCAGCAGGATCAGGTCGTCGAAGTCCAGCACGTTGCACGCTTTCATGTGCGCATCGTACAGACCGTAGCAGTGGGCGAAGATCCGATCCCGTTCGCCTTTGGCGATCGCCGCGGCCTGGGCCGGGGTCATCAGATCGTTTTTCCAGTTTGAGATCGTTGAGATCAGCTGCTGCAACAGCACCTTGTCATCTTCGATCAGCCCCTCGGTGAGCTCTTTGAGCAACGCCACCTGATCGGTATCATCGAAAAGCGAGAAGTTGGACTTCATTCCCAGCGCAGCATACTCGCGTTTAATGATATCCAGCCCCAGCGTGTGGAAGGTGGAGATCATCAGGCCGCGCGCCTCTTTACGCCCCAGGGTCTGGCCGACACGCTCTTTCATCTCACGCGCCGCTTTATTGGTAAAGGTTACCGCCGCAATGTGCCGGGCCTGATAGCCACAGCCGCGGATCAGGTGCGCAATCTTATTGGTGATAACGCGCGTTTTGCCGGATCCTGCACCCGCCAGCACCAGACACGGTCCGGTGACAAATTCGACGGCTTGTTGTTGTCCGGGGTTTAAACGCATAAATGATCACTCAATGAAAGTCAGGAGGGGAGAATAACAGCGTGGTAGTATAGCGAGCCTAATCCATACCACTCAAGGCACGATCATGGCAAAAACAGCAGCAGCACTGCATATTCTTGTTAAAGAAGAGAAACTGGCTCTGGATCTTCTGGAGCAGATCAAAAACGGCGCCGACTTCGGCAAGCTGGCGAAGAAGCACTCTATCTGTCCGTCAGGCAAACGCGGCGGCGATCTGGGTGAATTCCGCCAGGGTCAGATGGTACCGGCATTCGATAAAGTGGTCTTCTCCTGCCCGGTGCTGGAGCCAACCGGCCCGCTGCACACGCAGTTCGGCTACCACGTAATTAAAGTACTGTACCGCAAATAAACAAGCCGGGTGGCGGCTACGCCTTACCCGGCCTACATCTTACGGTTTTGTAGGTCGGGTAAGCGAAGCGCCACCCGACAAGGTTGTTAACCCGCTACCGCGATACGCTTCATGTCGGTCATGTAGCCACGCAGTTTGTGACCCACTTTCTCGATCTGGTGGCTGCGAATGGCTTCGTTCACGTCGCGCAGCTGCGCGTTATCCACGGCACCTTCTGCAATCGCTTTACCCAGATCGCCCGGCTGCAGAGTGGTCATAAACTCTTTCAGCAGCGGTACGCAGGCGTAAGAGAACAGGTAGTTACCGTATTCTGCGGTATCCGAGATAACCACGTTCATTTCGTACAGACGCTTACGGGCGATGGTGTTCGCGATCAGCGGCAGCTCGTGCAGTGATTCGTAGTACGCAGACTCTTCAATGATGCCGGAATCCACCATGGTTTCGAACGCCAGCTCAACGCCTGCTTTCACCATCGCGATCATCAGGACGCCTTTATCGAAGTACTCCTGCTCGCCGATTTTACCTTCATACTGTGGCGCGGTTTCGAACGCGGTTTTACCGGTCTCTTCACGCCAGGTCAGCAGTTTCTTGTCGTCGTTTGCCCAGTCAGCCATCATGCCGGAAGAGAACTCGCCGGAGATGATGTCGTCCATATGTTTCTGGAACAGCGGCGCCATGATGGTTTTCAGCTGTTCAGACAGCGCGTAAGCACGCAGTTTTGCCGGGTTAGACAGACGGTCCATCATCAGCGTAATACCGCCCTGCTTCAGCGCTTCGGTGATGGTTTCCCAGCCGAACTGAATCAGTTTTTCCGCGTATGCCGGGTCGGTGCCCTCTTCCACCAGCTTATCGAAGCACAGCAGAGAACCGGCCTGCAGCATGCCGCACAGAATGGTCTGCTCGCCCATCAGGTCGGATTTCACTTCGGCAACGAAGGACGATTCCAGCACGCCCGCACGGTGGCCGCCGGTCGCCGCAGCCCACGCTTTGGCAATCGCCATGCCTTCACCTTTCGGATCGTTTTCCGGGTGAACCGCGATCAGCGTCGGCACGCCGAAACCACGCTTGTACTCTTCACGCACTTCGGTACCCGGGCACTTCGGTGCCACCATCACCACGGTGATGTCTTTACGGATCTGTTCGCCCACTTCAACGATGTTGAAGCCGTGGGAGTAACCCAGCGCCGCGCCGTCTTTCATCAGCGGCTGTACGGAACGCACAACGTCAGAGTGCTGCTTGTCCGGCGTCAGGTTAACCACCAGATCCGCCTGCGGGATCAGCTCTTCGTAGGTACCCACTTTGAAGCCGTTTTCGGTCGCTTTACGCCATGAAGCGCGCTTCTCGGCAATCGCTTCTTTGCGCAGTGCGTAGGAGATATCCAGACCGGAGTCACGCATGTTCAGGCCTTGGTTCAGACCCTGTGCGCCACAGCCGACGATGACCACTTTTTTACCCTGAAGGTAGCTCGCGCCATCGGCAAATTCATCGCGCGCCATGAAGCGGCATTTGCCCAGCTGCGCCAGCTGCTGGCGCAAGTTCAGTGTATTAAAGTAGTTAGCCATGGGTGATACCTCGTGATGTTGTGTGTCTTATTGTTCGGTTCGCGTTTCAGCGAGAATGTACCCACATTACAACAGGAAATTTATTGCGGAAATTGATATATTCACAACGTCATATTGCAATTTATGCAATGTAAAAAGAGGGAGTGGAATCGGTGGATTTACGCGATCTGAAAATGTTCCTGCACCTGGCGGAAAGCCGTCACTTTGGCCGCAGCGCCCGGGCGATGCACGTCAGCCCCTCCACGCTGTCGCGCCAGATCCAGCGCCTTGAGGAAGACCTCGGCCAGCCGCTGTTCGTGCGCGATAACCGCACCGTCACCCTCACGGAAGCGGGCGAAGAGCTGCGTATTTTTGCCCAGCAGACGCTGTTGCAGTACCAGCAGCTGCGGCACTCTATCGATCAGCAGGGGCCGTCACTCTCCGGTGAGCTGCATATTTTCTGCTCCGTGACCGCCGCCTACAGCCATCTGCCGCCCATCCTTGACCGCTTTCGCGCGGCGCATCCGTCGGTTGAAATTAAGCTCACTACCGGCGACGCTGCCGACGCGATGGAAAAAGTGGTGACAGGCGAAGCGGATCTCGCCATTGCCGGGAAGCCGGAAACCCTGCCGGGCGCGGTAGCGTTCTCGATGCTGGAAAATCTGGCGGTGGTGTTGATTGCCCCGGCGCTGCCCTGCCCGGTGCGTAACCAGGTATCGGTGGAAAAACCGGACTGGTCGACGGTGCCGTTTATCATGGCCGATCAGGGCCCGGTTCGCCGCCGCATTGAGCTGTGGTTCCGCCGTCAGAAAATCAGCAACCCGTCGATTTACGCCACCGTCAGCGGCCATGAGGCGATGGTGTCGATGGTGGCGCTGGGCTGCGGCGTGGCGCTGCTGCCGGAAGTGGTGCTGGACAACAGCCCGGAGCCGGTGCGCAATCGCGTGATGATTTTAGAGCGCAGCGACGAGAAAACGCCGTTTGAGCTTGGCGTGTGCGCACAAAAAAAGCGGCTGCATGAGCCGCTTATTGATGCGTTCTGGACGATATTGCCGAACCACTAAAGCCGGGTGGCGCTGCGCTTACCCGGTCTACTTGCCGCTCAACCCTTAGCCTGCCAGGAAGAAGCGGAACGCCGGGTTGTGGGTTTCATCGTGACACTCATAGCCCAGCTCATTCAACCGCGTTTCGAAATCCGGCTCGTGCTCGCCCAGTTCAAACGCCGCCAGCACGCGGCCGTAGTCGGTACCGTGGCTGCGGTAGTGGAACAGGGAGATGTTCCAGTGCGTGCCCAGCGTGTGCAGGAACTTGAGCAACGCGCCCGGCGATTCAGGGAACTCAAAGCTGAACAGGCGTTCCCTGAGCGGCTTCGAAGGACGGCCGCCGACCATGTAACGCACGTGCAGCTTCGCCATCTCGTCGTCGGAGAGATCGACCACGCTATAGCCGCCCTCATGCAGCAGGTTGAGGATCTCTTTGCGCTCCTCCACGCCGCGGCTCAGACGCACGCCGACAAAAATACAGGCGTCTTTAGCATCGGCAAAACGGTAGTTAAACTCCGTCACCGAACGACCGCCCAGCAGCTGACAGAACTTCAGGAAGCTGCCCTTCTCTTCCGGAATGGTCACCGCCAGCAGCGCTTCACGCTGTTCGCCCAGCTCGCAGCGCTCGGACACGTAGCGAAGACCGTGGAAGTTCACGTTGGCCCCGGAAAGCACGTGCGCCAGACGCTCGCCGCGGATGTTGTGCTGCGCGATGTATTTTTTCATGCCCGCCAGCGCCAGCGCGCCGGAGGGTTCCGCCACCGCACGCACGTCTTCGAACAGATCCTTCATCGCCGCGCAGATCGCATCGCTGTCCACCGTGACGATATCGTCGAGATATTCCCGGCACAGGCGGAAGGTTTCGTCGCCAATGCGCTTCACCGCCACGCCCTCGGCAAACAGCCCGACGCGCGGCAGGTCGACTGGATGCCCGGCATCCAGCGCCGCTTTCAGGCAGGCGGAGTCTTCCGCTTCCACGGCAATGACTTTGATCTGCGGCATCAGCTGTTTGATCAGCACCGCCACGCCTGCGGCTAAACCGCCGCCGCCCACCGGGACAAAGACGCGGTCAAGATGGGCATCCTGCTGCAGCAGTTCAAGCGCCAGCGTCCCCTGCCCGGCAATCACCATCGGGTGGTCGAACGGCGGCACCCAGGTGAAGCCCTGCTGCTGCGCCAGCTCGATCGCTTTGGCTTTTGCTTCGTCAAAGTTGGCCCCGTGGAGCAAGACTTCGCCGCCGAAACCGCGCACCGCGTCGACTTTGATGTCGGCGGTAGCAACCGGCATCACGATCAGCGCCTTCAGCCCCAGACGAGCAGACGAGAACGCCACGCCCTGGGCGTGGTTGCCCGCCGAGGCGGTAATCACGCCCCGCGCTTTTTGCTCGTCGGTCAGCCCGGCCATCATCGCGTAGGCGCCGCGCAGCTTGAAGCTGTGCACCGGCTGGCGGTCTTCGCGCTTCACCAGAATAACGTTGTCCAGGCGCGAAGAGAGTTTTTCCATTTTCTGCAGGGGCGTGACCTGAACGGCTTCATAGACCGGTGCGCGCAGCACCGCCCTGAGATATTCCGCCCCCTCGGGGGCGGCGGATAAGGGTTGTGACTCGGCCATCATTAGCCCCCAAGTTTAGATTTATCGCGCACCGCGCCTTTATCTGCACTGGTGGCAAGGCTCGCGTAGGCGCGCAGGGCGAAGGAGACTTCGCGCTGGCGATCTTTCGGCGTCCAGGCTTTGTCGCCGCGGGCTTCCTGCGCTTCACGACGGGCCGCAATTTCCCGATCGCTCAGCTTGAGCTGAATGCCGCGATTCGGAATGTCGATTTCGATAAGATCGCCGTCTTCGATGATCGCAATGTTGCCGCCGCTTGCCGCTTCTGGCGAAACGTGGCCGATAGAGAGGCCGGAGGTGCCGCCGGAGAAACGACCGTCGGTGATCAGCGCGCAGGCTTTACCGAGCCCCATGGATTTGAGGAAGGTGGTTGGGTAGAGCATCTCCTGCATGCCCGGACCGCCTTTCGGCCCCTCGTAGCGAATGACGACCACGTCGCCTTCCACCACTTTGCCGCCGAGGATGGCGTCTACCGCTTCATCCTGGCTTTCGTACACCTTCGCCGGACCGGTGAATTTCAGAATGCTGTCGTCCACGCCAGCGGTCTTCACGATGCAGCCATTTTCCGCAAAGTTACCGTACAGCACGGCCAGGCCGCCGTCTTTGCTATAGGCATGCTCCAGCGAGCGGATGCAGCCTTCAGCGCGGTCATCGTCCAGGGTATCCCAGCGGCAGTCCTGCGAGAACGCCTGGGTAGTACGAATACCGGCAGGGCCCGCGCAGAACATTTTTTTCACCGCGTCGTCTTTGGTCAGCATCACGTCGTACTGGTCCAGCGATTCCGGCAGCGTCAGGCCGAGCACGTTTTTCACGTCACGGTTCAGCAGCCCGGCGCGATCCAGCTCGCCGAGGATACCGATGACGCCGCCGGCACGGTGCACGTCTTCCATGTGGTACTTCTGCGTACTTGGCGCGACCTTACACAGCTGCGGCACTTTACGGGAGAGCCTGTCGATGTCGCTCATGGTGAAGTCGATTTCGGCTTCCTGCGCGGCGGCCAGCAGGTGCAGAACGGTGTTGGTGGAACCGCCCATGGCGATATCCAGGGTCATGGCGTTCTCGAATGCCGCTTTACTGGCGATGCTGCGCGGCAGCGCGCTGGCGTCGTCCTGCTCGTAGTAGCGCTTAGTCAGTTCAACGATGCGTTTACCGGCGTTGAGGAACAGCTGCTTACGGTCGGCGTGGGTCGCCAGCAGCGAGCCGTTGCCCGGCTGAGAGAGGCCCAGCGCTTCGGTCAGGCAGTTCATGGAGTTCGCCGTGAACATACCGGAACAGGAGCCGCAGGTCGGGCACGCGGAGCGCTCCACCTGGTCACTCTGCTCGTCAGAAACCTTCGGGTCCGCGCCCTGGATCATCGCATCGACCAGGTCGAGCTTGATGATTTTGTCGGAGAGCTTGGTTTTCCCCGCTTCCATTGGACCACCGGAGACGAAGATCACCGGAATATTCAGGCGCAGGGAGGCCATCAGCATCCCCGGGGTGATTTTGTCGCAGTTGGAGATACAGACCATCGCATCGGCGCAGTGGGCGTTAACCATGTACTCTACCGAGTCGGCGATCAGCTCGCGCGACGGGAGTGAATAGAGCATGCCCCCGTGGCCCATCGCGATACCGTCATCCACCGCAATGGTGTTGAACTCTTTCGCCACGCCGCCGGAGGCTTCGATTTGCTCGGCAACCAGCTTACCGAGATCGCGCAGGTGCACGTGGCCCGGTACGAACTGGGTGAAGGAGTTCACCACGGCGATAATTGGCTTGCCGAAATCGGCGTCGGTCATTCCGGTGGCGCGCCACAGCGCGCGGGCACCGGCCATGTTACGGCCGTGGGTGGTGGTGGCTGAACGATACTTAGGCATGCTTTATTTACTCCCGTCTGACTATGTAATGGGACGGTGCGTGCCGTCCCAAATTTATATTTAGTGATTAACCTGATCCAACCAGCCGTATTTGTCTTCTGTCTCGCCGGTGAAGAGGCCAAAGAACGCTTGCTGAATGCGTTTGGTGACCGGGCCACAGCGGCCTTCGCCCACCTGAATGCCGTCTACGCTACGCACCGGCGTAATTTCAGCCGCGGTTCCGGACATGAACACTTCATCGGCCAGGTACAGGGATTCGCGGGACAGCACCTGTTCGCGCACTTCGATACCCAGATCTTTCGCCAGCTTGATGATGGCGTCACGGGTGATGCCAGGCAGCGCGGACGAGGTGAATGGCGGCGTAAACAGAATGCCGTCTTTCACTTCAAACAGGTTTTCACCTGCGCCTTCGGAGATGTAGCCATTCACATCCAGCGCGATACCTTCCTGGTAACCGTGACGGCGCGCTTCGCTGCCGACCAGCAGGGAAGAAAGGTAGTTACCGCCCGCTTTCGCCGCGGTCGGGATGGTGTTTGGTGCAACACGGTTCCAGGAAGAGACCATTGCGTCGATCCCCTGCTCCAGGGCTTCTGCACCCAGATAAGCCCCCCACGGAAACGCGGCAATGATCACATCCGTGGTATAGCCTGCTGGCGGATTCACGCCCATACCGACGTCACCCACGAAGACCAGCGGACGAATATAGGCGCTGGTGAGGTTGTTCTTACGGATCACCTCGCGGCAGGCTTCCATCAGCTCATCCACACTCTGAGAAACCGGGAAACGATAAATTTTGGCTGAGTCATGCAGACGCTGCATGTGTTCGCGATGGCGGAACACCACTGGCCCTTTGTGAGAATCGTAGCAGCGGATGCCTTCAAACACGGAGGTACCGTAATGCAGCGCGTGGGACATCACGTGGACCTTCGCGTCCTCCCAGCGAACCATCTCACCGTTGAACCAAATGTAATCAGCTTTTTTTGTCGTCATTTTTTCGTCCTGTCACGCTTAAGCGCGGATTTGTTGTGATGTGGTTGTGCTCTGGCAGATGGCAACATGGGCAACGTCTACCAGCTTTGATAACTGACTAAACAGTAAGTCGACCGGCCGCGGGCTGGCAACGGTTAATTCGATACTGATGTTTTGCGCGTCGGTGGCCGTCTCCATATTCATAGAGCAAATCTGAAAACCACGATGACGCACCACGCGCAAAACGCGTTCTAATGTTTCCGGGTTGAAGCGAGCCTGCACGGCGACCTGATGTTGCATCATGATAATTTCTCCAGCATTTGTGAGTTACTGGCACCGGGCGGTACCAACGGCCAGACGTTCTCAAGCTCGTCGATTGAGACATGAAGCAGGTATGGCCCTTCGCTTGACAGCATGGTGTCGAGTGCCGCTTCAACCTGGTCTTTACGGGTGATGTGCTGGCCAGGAATGCCGAAGGCGCTGGCCAGGGTGAGGAAATCGGGGTTATCGGTCAGGGTGGTTTCACTGTAACGTTCCTGGAAGAACAGCTGTTGCCACTGGCGAACCATCCCTAAACGCTGGTTATCGAGCAACACGATCTTCAGCGGTAACTGCTTGCGCTTCACGGTGCCGAGCTCCTGAACGTTCATCATGAAGGAGCCGTCACCGGAGATACAGATAACGGTATCGTTCGGGCGGGCAACCTGTGCGCCAACCGCGGCTGGCAGACCGAAGCCCATCGTCCCTAACCCGCTGGAAGTGATGAAGTTTTCCGGGCACGTGTAGGTCATGTGCTGCGCTGACCACATCTGGTGCTGGCCGACATCGGTCGTCACCACGCTGTTTGTCGGTTTACGGTCGGACAACTGCTTCAACAGCAGCGGCGCGTAGATGGCCTCGCCCGGGTGATCGTAACGCCAGGCGTGTTCAGCGCGCATATCGGCGGTGTGCTGACGCCATGCGTTGATATCCAGCGGCTGCTGCAATGCCGGTAACAGCGCGTTGAGATCGCCCTGCAGTGCGACGTGCGCCTGACGCAGCTTGTTCATCTCCGCCGGGTCGATGTCCATATGGATCACTTTGGCGTTCGGCGCAAAGGTATTCAGCTTGCCGGTAACGCGGTCGTCAAAACGGGCACCGACGGCGATGAGCAGATCGCACGCCTGCACCGCCAGGTTTGCCGCTTTAGTGCCGTGCATCCCGAGCATGCCCAGATAGTACGGGTAGTCTGCATCTACCGCACCCAACCCTTTCAGCGTGCAGGTGGCAGGCATTTGCGTTACCGCAATAAATTCACGCAGGGCGGGAACGGCCTGCGCCATGCCTACGCCACCGCCAACGTACAGCATCGGCTGTTTTGCCTGCGCCAGCATCTGACGCGCCTCTTCAACTGCCGCATGCGGAAACGCGTCGTCGCT
Organism: Enterobacter sp. fkY84-1; assembly: GCF_052974705.1. Classification (NCBI taxonomy): domain Bacteria; kingdom Pseudomonadati; phylum Pseudomonadota; class Gammaproteobacteria; order Enterobacterales; family Enterobacteriaceae; genus Enterobacter; species Enterobacter sp. fkY84-1. The sequence goes on from NZ_CP169393.1 coordinate 4,509,896, forward strand.
TCGAACGGTGGAGAAGTGCGGCTCCAGTTCGCCGAGTGCGACCTGGATATCTTTCGGGATATCCACCAGAACCGGGCCAGGGCGGCCGGAGCTGGCTACCTCGAATGCTTCAGCCATGACGCGCGGCAGCTCTTCCAGAGACTGAACGAGAAAACTGTGTTTGGTGCAGGCCAGCGATAAACCCAGTACATCGACCTCCTGAAAAGCGTCGGTACCGATGAACGGAGACGCCACCTGCCCGGTGATGGCGACAACGGGAACAGAATCCAGCAGCGCGTCAGCCAGGCCGGTGATCAGGTTAGTTGCGCCAGGGCCTGACGTCGCCATACACACGCCGGTTTTACCGGTCGCGCGGGCGTAACCAATGGCCGCCATCACTGCGCCCTGCTCGTGTCGGCACAAGAGATGTTCCACGCCGCCGTCATACAGTGCATCGTAAATCGGCATAATTGCGCCACCCGGATAACCGAATACTGTCTCGACTCCCTGCGCGCGCAACGCATGTACTACCCACTGTGCCCCATTCATAGTTAGTTCCCCGTCATAAATCGGGAGAAACAGAATTTTGTGCTAGTCGTCATTCTCTGCTCCTCATCTGCGTTTTTTAGTCATAAAAAAACCCCCGGACCTTTCGGTGCGGGGGTCTTAGTTCGTTAAGGCTTGATTTCTAAGCCTTTCCTCGTCCAAGTGCAGCCCCGCACGGTGGGATAATAATCACCACCACGCTAATCACGACCAGGCTAATCACTCGTAGAAGGGCTGTCATTTTCAGTTCTTTTTGCATCTTGTTCGAAGGAATACCTAAAGAGTTATCACAGTTTTCAAATTAAACACAAGATTTATTTATGACGGATTTGGTTAGCCCGCGAATCATATTTCTTAAAAGCGTTGTTTTATATACGGAAATTAGAAAATGAATATTTTTCATTTTTTTACTGTGGTGCTAACCGTCAAAACAGGATTTTTTCGTTCTGCGAGGAGCTTTCCACGATTATGAAATTGTTGCAATGCGCCATTAAAATACCTGAACAAGCGGCGTAAATTCACGAAATGGCAGTAAACAAACATAACGAGCACTGGCATAGTCACACCAGGAGGTAGTGCAAATGTCACTGTCAGTTGTTTATACGCGTGCGGCCCTCGGGGTAAAGGCACCGCTTGTTTCCGTAGAGGTGCATTTGAGTAATGGGCTGCCCGGACTCACGCTTGTCGGGTTACCTGAAACGACGGTTAAAGAAGCCAGGGATCGCGTCCGTAGCGCAATAATAAATAGCGGTTATACCTTCCCTGCGAAGAAGATCACCATCAACCTTGCTCCCGCCGACCTGCCTAAAGAAGGGGGACGATACGATTTACCTATCGCAATTGCCCTTCTCGCGGCTTCTGAGCAGCTTAATACGACAAGGCTAGGCTCGTATGAGTTCGTGGGTGAACTCGCGCTCACAGGCGCGCTGAGAGGCGTTCCCGGCGCGATATCGGGAGCGCTGGAGGCCATACGATCAGGCCGGCAAATCATTGTGGCCAATGAAAACGCATCAGAAGTGAGTCTTATCGCGGAAAAAGGATGCCTCATCGCGGGACATTTACAGGAAGTTTGTGCCTGGCTGGAAGGACGACATGAACTGTCCGAACCGGAGGAGTGTGACGAGGTTATAGCCGACGTCCCGGAGGATCTCAGCGAGATTATGGGACAGGAGCAAGGGAAGCGGGCGCTGGAGATTACGGCCGCAGGTGGACACAATCTTCTGTTGATTGGCCCGCCAGGTACGGGGAAAACGATGCTGGCGGGCAGGCTGAGCGGGTTACTTCCACCGCTCAATAACCATGAAGCGCTGGAAAGCGCCGCCATATATAGCCTCATCAGTTCTGCATCGTTGCAAAAACAGTGGCGCCGTCGTCCTTTTCGTTCCCCACATCATAGCGCTTCACTGACGGCGATGGTCGGCGGCGGGTCTATCCCCGGGCCGGGTGAGATCTCACTGGCGCACAATGGCATTCTGTTTCTCGATGAGCTGCCCGAGTTTGAGCGCCGCGTGCTGGATGCGCTGAGAGAACCTATTGAATCTGGCGAAATACATATCTCGCGCACGCGGGCCAAAATAAGCTATCCCGCGCAGTTTCAACTGGTCGCTGCGATGAATCCCAGCCCGACGGGCCACTACCAGGGCAACCATAACCGCTGTACGCCAGAGCAGACGCTGCGCTATCTGGGAAAGTTATCCGGTCCGTTCCTCGACCGTTTCGATTTATCTCTCGAAATCCCGCTTCCTCCTCCGGGCCTGCTCAGGCAGACGGGCATCACAGGTGAAAGCTCTGCGAAGGTACGCGAGCGGGTGATCGCCGCCCAGGCACGACAGTACACTCGTCAGAACAGGCTAAATGCGCGGCTGGATAATGCCGGGATCCGGCAGTTTTGTGCCCTTAACAGTGAGGATGCGGTATGGCTGGAGGAGACGTTGACGCACTTTGGGCTATCTATACGTGCGTGGCAGCGTTTGCTAAAAGTGGCCAGAACCATTGCTGACGTGGAGGGATGTACTGACATTGAGAGGAAACACTTGCAGGAGGCGCTGAGCTATCGCGCTATCGATCGTTTGCTGCTGCATCTGCAGAAGTTGCTGGCATAAAAAAAGGGGCCGTAGCCCCTTCTTATCATCTTAGTCATCAGACTCGGTGTAGTCTTCTGCACCTTCCATCTGCGGCTTACCGCCAGACAGCGTATGGAAGCGCTTTGGACGCTTAATGCGTGCCATATACTTGATCCACACACGTTCCGCTTCAGACTGCGGCTCACGCTCACCACGGCAAACAGAAACAAACTGTTTTTCGTCTTCGGTTGCAGGTTCACGCTTACCCAGATCCAGCTCGTTAAAGGCATAACCATGGCGCTCAAGCAGTTGAGCTTCTTTGATGGTGAAATCGCCGTGACGAGAGAACCCGCGCGGATAATGTTTATTGTCGAAAAAACGATTAGTCGTCGTAAAGCTTTCCGCCATCCTACACGCTCCTAATTCTTTGGCCGAGCTATTTATGGCGCGGAGTATTAGTTACGCTTGACAGAGTGTAAAACAAAACATTTAAATCATAACGACAAATAATTTTGCGGAGAAAGATGTGGATACGGAATTGCTTAAAACTTTCCTTGAAGTGAGCAGAACACGCCACTTTGGGCGAGCAGCGGAAGCCCTTTACCTGACGCAGTCAGCAGTCAGTTTTCGTATTCGACAGCTGGAAAATCAACTGGGTGTGAATCTTTTTACCCGCCATCGCAACAATATTCGCCTCACGCCCGCCGGTGAAAAACTGCTGCCGTACGCAGAAACGCTGATGAATACCTGGCAGGCGGCACGCAAAGAGGTTGCACATACTTCGAGGCATAATGAGTTCTCGATAGGGGCCAGCGCTTCCCTGTGGGAATGTATGCTAAGTCAGTGGCTTACCCGGCTTTATCAATCTCATAGCCACCTGCAATTTGAAGCCAGGATTGCGCAACGGCAGTCGCTGGTTAAGCAACTTCATGAGCGCCAGCTTGATCTTCTGATCACAACCGAAGCCCCCAAGATGGACGAATTTAGCAGCCAGATCGTCGGTCAGTTTGGCCTGGCACTGTATGCCTCTGAACCGTCGATGATGAAGGCAGACCTGACCTATTTGCGCCTCGAATGGGGGCCAGATTTTCAGCAGCATGAGACGGGATTGATTGCACCTGATGATGTTCCACAGTTAACGACCAGCTCTGCGGAGATCGCCTGTCAGCAACTGCCCTTGCTGAGAGGTTGTACCTGGTTACCTGTTCGCTGGGCAGACACTAAAGCGGGGCTGCATACGGTGCTAGATTCCACCACGCTTACCAGACCGCTGTATGCGATTTGGCTGCAAAACAGTGATAAGCAGTCACAGATAAAAGATCTGTTAAAAATCAATGTAATGGATTGATACATCAGCCAGCAGGAATGCTGGCTGAACAGTAAGAAGAGGCGTTTTTACAGGATTACAGGCAAAAAAAAATCCTTTGCCGAAGCAAAGGATTATATATGGCAGGGGCGGAGAGACTCGAACTCGCGACACCCGGTTTTGGAGACCGGTGCTCTACCAACTGAGCTACGCCCCTAAAGTTTTTTGCCATTAAGCCTGCCAGTAAGGCAGGCTTAATGTCTTAATAAGTGGCGGAACGGACGGGACTCGAACCCGCGACCCCCTGCGTGACAGGCAGGTATTCTAACCGACTGAACTACCGCTCCACCGAAGACTGCTTGTAACCACCGGATTAATGCACCGGCTTACTACTTAATTTGATGCCTGGCAGTTCCCTACTCTCACATGGGGAGACCCCACACTACCATCGGCGCTACGGCGTTTCACTTCTGAGTTCGGCATGGGGTCAGGTGGGACCACCGCGCTAAAGCCGCCAGGCAAATTCTGTTAATCTGTATCAAAGCTGAAAATCTGTCTCTTCGCCGAAACACCTTCGGCGTTGTAAGGTTAAGCCTCACGGTTCATTAGTATCGGTTAGCTCAACGCATCGCTGCGCTTACACACCCGACCTATCAACGTCGTCGTCTTCAACGTTCCTTCAGGAGACTTAAAGTCTCAGGGAGAACTCATCTCGGGGCAAGTTTCGTGCTTAGATGCTTTCAGCACTTATCTTTTCCGCATTTAGCTACCGGGCAGTGCCATTGGCATGACAACCCGAACACCAGTGATGCGTCCACTCCGGTCCTCTCGTACTAGGAGCAGCCCCCCTCAATTCTCCAGCGCCCACGGCAGATAGGGACCGAACTGTCTCACGACGTTCTAAACCCAGCTCGCGTACCACTTTAAATGGCGAACAGCCATACCCTTGGGACCTACTTCAGCCCCAGGATGTGATGAGCCGACATCGAGGTGCCAAACACCGCCGTCGATATGAACTCTTGGGCGGTATCAGCCTGTTATCCCCGGAGTACCTTTTATCCGTTGAGCGATGGCCCTTCCATTCAGAACCACCGGATCACTATGACCTGCTTTCGCACCTGCTCGAGCCGTCACTCTCGCAGTCAAGCTAGCTTATGCCATTGCACTAACCTCCTGATGTCCGACTAGGATTAGCTAACCTTCGTGCTCCTCCGTTACTCTTTGGGAGGAGACCGCCCCAGTCAAACTACCCACCAGACACTGTCCGCAACCCGGATCACGGGTCTACGTTAGAACACCAGCCATTAAAGGGTGGTATTTCAAGGACGGCTCCATGCAGACTGGCGTCCACACTTCAAAGCCTCCCACCTATCCTACACATCAAGGACCAGTGTTCAGTGTCAAGCTATAGTAAAGGTTCACGGGGTCTTTCCGTCTTGCCGCGGGTACACTGCATCTTCACAGCGAGTTCAATTTCACTGAGTCTCGGGTGGAGACAGCCTGGCCATCATTACGCCATTCGTGCAGGTCGGAACTTACCCGACAAGGAATTTCGCTACCTTAGGACCGTTATAGTTACGGCCGCCGTTTACCGGGGCTTCGATCAAGAGCTTCGCGTTGCCGCTAACCCCATCAATTAACCTTCCGGCACCGGGCAGGCGTCACACCGTATACGTCCACTTTCGTGTTTGCACAGTGCTGTGTTTTTAATAAACAGTTGCAGCCAGCTGGTATCTTCGACTGATTTCAGCTCCACCCGCAGGGGCTTCACCTACATATCAGCGTGCCTTCTCCCGAAGTTACGGCACCATTTTGCCTAGTTCCTTCACCCGAGTTCTCTCAAGCGCCTTGGTATTCTCTACCTGACCACCTGTGTCGGTTTGGGGTACGATTTGATGTTACCTGATGCTTAGAGGCTTTTCCTGTAAGCAGGGCATTTGTTACTTCAGCACCGTAGTGCCTCGTCATCACACCTCAGCGTTAATAAACGACCGGATTTACCTAATCGTTCCGCCTACATGCTTAAACCGGGACAACCGTCGCCCGGCTAACATAGCCTTCTCCGTCCCCCCTTCGCAGTAACACCAAGTACAGGAATATTAACCTGTTTCCCATCGACTACGCCTTTCGGCCTCGCCTTAGGGGTCGACTCACCCTGCCCCGATTAACGTTGGACAGGAACCCTTGGTCTTCCGGCGAGCGGGCTTTTCACCCGCTTTATCGTTACTTATGTCAGCATTCGCACTTCTGATACCTCCAGCATGCCTCACAGCACACCTTCAACGGCTTACAGAACGCTCCCCTACCCAACAACGCATAAGCGTCGCTGCCGCAGCTTCGGTGCATGGTTTAGCCCCGTTACATCTTCCGCGCAGGCCGACTCGACCAGTGAGCTATTACGCTTTCTTTAAATGATGGCTGCTTCTAAGCCAACATCCTGGCTGTCTGTGCCTTCCCACATCGTTTCCCACTTAACCATGACTTTGGGACCTTAGCTGGCGGTCTGGGTTGTTTCCCTCTTCACGACGGACGTTAGCACCCGCCGTGTGTCTCCCGTGATAACATTCTTCGGTATTCGTAGTTTGCATCGGGTTGGTAAGCCGGGATGGCCCCCTAGCCGAAACAGTGCTCTACCCCCGAAGATGAGTTCACGAGGCGCTACCTAAATAGCTTTCGGGGAGAACCAGCTATCTCCCGGTTTGATTGGCCTTTCACCCCCAGCCACAAGTCATCCGCTAATTTTTCAACATTAGTCGGTTCGGTCCTCCAGTTAGTGTTACCCAACCTTCAACCTGCCCATGGCTAGATCACCGGGTTTCGGGTCTATACCCTGCAACTTAACGCCCAGTTAAGACTCGGTTTCCCTTCGGCTCCCCTATACGGTTAACCTTGCTACAGAATATAAGTCGCTGACCCATTATACAAAAGGTACGCAGTCACACCACGAAGGTGCTCCCACTGCTTGTACGTACACGGTTTCAGGTTCTTTTTCACTCCCCTCGCCGGGGTTCTTTTCGCCTTTCCCTCACGGTACTGGTTCACTATCGGTCAGTCAGGAGTATTTAGCCTTGGAGGATGGTCCCCCCATATTCAGACAGGATACCACGTGTCCCGCCCTACTCTTCGAGTTCACAACCTGTGTGTTTTCGTGTACGGGACTGTCACCCTGTACCGTGCGACTTTCCAGACGCTTCCACTAACACACAAGCTGATTCAGACTCTGGGCTGCTCCCCGTTCGCTCGCCGCTACTGGGGGAATCTCGGTTGATTTCTTTTCCTCGGGGTACTTAGATGTTTCAGTTCCCCCGGTTCGCCTCGTTAACCTATGTATTCAGTTAACGATAGTGCAACGAATTGCACTGGGTTTCCCCATTCGGACATCGCCGGGTCAAAGGTTCATATCACCTCGCCGGCGCTTTTCGCAGATTAGCACGTCCTTCATCGCCTCTGACTGCCAGGGCATCCACCGTGTACGCTTAGTCGCTTAACCTCACAACCCGAAGATGTTTCACTTCTGATTGCGAAAATTTGAGAGACTCGAACACACCTTAAAGATGTGTCGTTTCAATTTTCAGCTTGATCCAGATTTTTAAAGAGCAAAACTTCGCAGTGCACCTTTTCAGGTTCACTCTGAAGTTTTCTTGGGTTCGCAGTAAAAGATGGTGGAGCTATGCGGGATCGAACCGCAGACCTCCTGCGTGCAAAGCAGGCGCTCTCCCAGCTGAGCTATAGCCCCATCGTTTTGCAATCTCTGTACCGCTCATCCTTTAAAAGGAGTTTGGTAGGCCTGAGTGGACTTGAACCACCGACCTCACCCTTATCAGGGGTGCGCTCTAACCACCTGAGCTACAAGCCTGCAGAGATTTTTACTGCTGTTTTTTCATCAGACAATCTGTGTGAGCACTGCAAAGGCAGGTTCTTTAAGGTAAGGAGGTGATCCAACCGCAGGTTCCCCTACGGTTACCTTGTTACGACTTCACCCCAGTCATGAATCACAAAGTGGTAAGCGCCCTCCCGAAGGTTAAGCTACCTACTTCTTTTGCAACCCACTCCCATGGTGTGACGGGCGGTGTGTACAAGGCCCGGGAACGTATTCACCGTAGCATTCTGATCTACGATTACTAGCGATTCCGACTTCATGGAGTCGAGTTGCAGACTCCAATCCGGACTACGACGCACTTTATGAGGTCCGCTTGCTCTCGCGAGGTCGCTTCTCTTTGTATGCGCCATTGTAGCACGTGTGTAGCCCTACTCGTAAGGGCCATGATGACTTGACGTCATCCCCACCTTCCTCCAGTTTATCACTGGCAGTCTCCTTTGAGTTCCCGGCCTAACCGCTGGCAACAAAGGATAAGGGTTGCGCTCGTTGCGGGACTTAACCCAACATTTCACAACACGAGCTGACGACAGCCATGCAGCACCTGTCTCAGAGTTCCCGAAGGCACCAAAGCATCTCTGCTAAGTTCTCTGGATGTCAAGAGTAGGTAAGGTTCTTCGCGTTGCATCGAATTAAACCACATGCTCCACCGCTTGTGCGGGCCCCCGTCAATTCATTTGAGTTTTAACCTTGCGGCCGTACTCCCCAGGCGGTCGACTTAACGCGTTAGCTCCGGAAGCCACGCCTCAAGGGCACAACCTCCAAGTCGACATCGTTTACGGCGTGGACTACCAGGGTATCTAATCCTGTTTGCTCCCCACGCTTTCGCACCTGAGCGTCAGTCTTTGTCCAGGGGGCCGCCTTCGCCACCGGTATTCCTCCAGATCTCTACGCATTTCACCGCTACACCTGGAATTCTACCCCCCTCTACAAGACTCTAGCCTGCCAGTTTCGAATGCAGTTCCCAGGTTGAGCCCGGGGATTTCACATCCGACTTGACAGACCGCCTGCGTGCGCTTTACGCCCAGTAATTCCGATTAACGCTTGCACCCTCCGTATTACCGCGGCTGCTGGCACGGAGTTAGCCGGTGCTTCTTCTGCGGGTAACGTCAATCGCTGAGGTTATTAACCTCAACGCCTTCCTCCCCGCTGAAAGTACTTTACAACCCGAAGGCCTTCTTCATACACGCGGCATGGCTGCATCAGGCTTGCGCCCATTGTGCAATATTCCCCACTGCTGCCTCCCGTAGGAGTCTGGACCGTGTCTCAGTTCCAGTGTGGCTGGTCATCCTCTCAGACCAGCTAGGGATCGTCGCCTAGGTGAGCCGTTACCCCACCTACTAGCTAATCCCATCTGGGCACATCTGATGGCAAGAGGCCCGAAGGTCCCCCTCTTTGGTCTTGCGACATTATGCGGTATTAGCTACCGTTTCCAGTAGTTATCCCCCTCCATCAGGCAGTTTCCCAGACATTACTCACCCGTCCGCCGCTCGCCGGCAAAGTAGCAAGCTACTTTCCGCTGCCGCTCGACTTGCATGTGTTAGGCCTGCCGCCAGCGTTCAATCTGAGCCATGATCAAACTCTTCAATTTAAGTTTGATGCTCGTGAATTAAACTTCGTAATGAATTACGTATGTTCACTCAGAGACTTGGTATTCATTTATTGTCCGAAGACATTAAGAATCCATGTCACTTTGAGTGCCCACACAGATTGTCTGATAAATTGTTAAAGAGCAGTGCAACGCGGCTTTCGCTCACCGTTGCGAGGTCCCGTATATTACGTTTTCCTCATTCAGAGTCAAGTGATTATTTTCGCTTTTCTCTGTTGGCGTTCATCTCTGAACCCCGCTAACCCGGCGGCCTGTAAGCCGTTGTTCCGTGTCAGTGGAGGCGCATTATAGGGAGTTCTCAGACGTTGACAACCCCTCTTTTAAAAAAAACTTTCAACCGTCTCTTTTTTGCTCAAAACCGTGCTATAGCGCCAGTTTTTCGAGCGTTTCAAAGCCATAACGGCGTAAAACGGGTAAAAGTTGTTCAGTTTCTTTTGTTAACGCCATACAAAACGCGATATTCGCATCGGTAGATTTCGCATCCGGGGCTTCATGCTCCAGCAACCATGCCGTACGACGGGCAATAGCCGCTCCGGAATCCACCAGACGCGTCCCCTCCGGCAGTACCTCTAATAGCTCTTCCTGGAGTAGCGGGAAGTGGGTACAGCCCAGCACAACAGTATCCGGGGGTTCGGGCATCCTCAGCCACGGACGAAGAATACGACGCAGCTCGTCGAGTGATACCGACTTGCCATGCAGCTTCGCTTCCGCCATCTCCACCAGCTCAGCCGAACCGAGCATCGCAATCTGGCATTCATTAGCGAAACGGTCGATCAGCTCGCGGGTATAAGGACGCTTTACCGTACCTCGCGTGGCCAGCAAGCCCACAATGCCGTTCGCTGTCAGACGCGCGGCAGGCTTTATTGCAGGGACGACGCCCACAACCGGGAACTGGAATTTTTCACGCAGGGCGGGAAGAGAAACGGTGCTCGCCGTGTTACACGCGATGACAGCCAGCGCAAGGGGATAGCGCTTTTGTACCGCAGTGACGATTTCCACCACGCGCTCGACAATAAAATCTTCGCTCTTTTCCCCGTACGGGAAAGCGACGTTATCGAAGGCGTAGATGTAATGGAGATCCGGCAGGAGATGCCGAATCTCATCATAGACCGAAAGCCCACCGACGCCGGAATCAAACACCAGCACGGTGGGACGCGGATTAGAAGGTGTAGCTGCCAGACAAGGTGTATTCCCGTCCTGCAGTTTGGTAGCCATAAACTGTCTCGTAATCTTTATCGAACAGGTTGGCTATTTTACCACGAACTGTAAGGTGTGAGGTGACAGGATACGAAACTGCGACATCCCACAGGCTTACACCGCCCATTTTTACTTTCTCAGACGGGTAAGTACCAAAGTCAGTGTCGTAACGCGTACCGAGATAGTGATAAGTCAGGCTCCAGTCGAAATCATAGATCTGCGTGTCGAGCTGATATTTCACCTGCTGCTTAGCACGACGGTCCAGAAGTTCGTTGGTTGCAGCATTGCGGGCATCCACGTAGTCGTAGCCTACAGTATGCGTCAACGGCCCCGTGTCAAACGATGCAGTCGCTTCCACACCTTTAATGCGTGCTTTACCGACGTTGTAATATTGCTGGAGGTTATTATCGAAGTCGATGAGATTATCAACGTCATTACGGTAGCCAGATACGCGCCAGCTCACGCCTGCCGTCAGGCCTTCAAACGCACCTTCCCACTGTTTGCTCTCTTCTGGATCAAGATGGTCATTGCCATAGAAACCATAGAGTTGACCCAGATTCGGTGCTTTATAGGCCGTACCATAAGACGCAACGAAACGGTAACCCTCCACGAACTCCCAGGCCGCACTGCTTTGCCAGGTGCCATGACGACCGAACTGAGAGTTGTCATCGCTGCGAACCGCCCCTTCCAGGGTGAAGTCACCAAACTGCTGCAGCCCGGTCAGGTAGACGCCGGTGTTACGCAGGTCGTAGCCGTTGGTCACGTAGTTTGTACCCGGCTCGGTGCTCTGCTTCTGCCAGTCAACGCCCGCGCCAATGTTCCCATGGCCAACATCAACGGAGTTGAGCCACTGGACATTGTACTGCTTGATTTCATCCAGCGTGGCTGTCGAATCGTAGCGGCCTAAATTCGGGTCGTAGTTATAGTCCTTGCTGTGGCTATAGCTGGTGAGCAGCTGTGAATGGAAGATGTCATCGTTGAAGCGCAATCCTGCATCCCAGGTCTGACTATAGAGCTGGCGGGTATCGACCAGTACGTCAGGGGTAAATGAGCTGTAGTAACCGTCGTAGGCCGTACGGTTGCTGTAGCCAAAGCCGCGAACAAAACCGCTCCACTGCTCCGAGAATGCGTGATCCAGTGCACCATAGAGCGTTTTATTCATAAAGCCGTCGCGATCGGTCTGGGCAAGGCCACCATTGTTGCCATCCGCAACCACATCAAACCCTTTGGTATAGGTGTAATCACCCGCAAGCGTGACGCGCGTGCTGTCGCCCAGTGTTTGCTGAGTACTGCCGCCATAATTCTGATAGCCGTGTGAGCCTACGCCAGCATTCAGCGTGGTACCGTCCTTCGCACGAGTAGTAATAATGTTTACGACACCACCAATCGCATCTGAGCCGTATACCGCCGAACGCGGCCCACGAACATATTCGATTCGCTGCACCAGGGAGATTGGGAACTGGCTGAGATCGGACGACCCCGTGACGCCCGCCTGGTTAAGGCGGATCCCATCTACAAGGATCAGGACGTGGCTGGAGTTGGTGCCACGGATAAAGAGAGAAGAGAGTTGCCCCATCCCACCACTTTGCGCCGTATCCACGCCGGGCAGGCGACGCATAACGTCCAGCACCGAGGTTGACTGCCAGCGGTCAATATCGGCACGCGTCACAACCGAGGTTGCAGCCAGAATAGTTTTTTCAGGTTGTTCAAAACGATTTGCCGTCACCACCAACGAGTCTGCGCTATCCTGCGCCCAGCCCGAAAATGCCGTGACGGACAACGCCGTCAACAGCGATACTTTTTTAATCATTGTTAAAGCATCCACAATATAAGAAGGATGCCGCAGGCCTCATCGATAGCACGCGATGATGAAACCAAATGCGACGTGATCCCGGCAGGTCTTCGGGCTAGGTGGCTATATAAGGATGAAGACTTCCCATTTTCACAGTGTCTACAACGCTCATCCCGCCAGTCTTTACCGCTGCGCGTCAGCTCCAGATTTACACTGGATTCCCTTTTCACTCTCAGGAGACCGGAAACAGAATGCTACAATTAGACACGTATGGATGTCCAGACAGCTATTGGCCATTAAATCTGGACATCCCCTGAACAATCCCTACAATCGCCGCGTAATTCTTTATCACTCAGGACGCATCATGACCCCAGAACACCTCCCGACAGAACAGTACGACGCGCAGCTGGCAGAGAAAGTTGTCCGCCTGCAAAGTATGATGACGCCTTTCAACGCGCCCGTTCCCGAGGTGTTCCGCTCTCCTGTCAGCCACTACCGCATGCGTGCCGAGTTTCGCATCTGGCACGACGGTGACGACCTGTACCACATCATTTTCGATCAGCAGACGAAATCCCGTATCCGCGTGGACAGCTTCCCGGCAGCGAGTGAGCTCATTAACCAATTAATGACGCTGATAATGGACGGCGTGCGTAACAACCCGGTACTGCGTAACAAGCTTTTCCAGATTGACTACCTGACCACGCAAAGCAATCAGGCGATTGTCTCCCTGCTGTACCACAAAGCCCTGAACGACGAGTGGCGCGAGCAGGCGGAAGCGCTGCGCGATGCGCTGCGTGCGCAGAACATCAACGTTCACCTGATTGGCCGCGCGACAAAAACCAAAATCATGCTGGATCAGGACTACATCGACGAGCGTCTGCCGGTGGCGGGTAAAGAGATGGTGTATCGTCAGGTCGAGAACAGCTTCACCCAGCCGAACGCTGCAATGAACGTGCAAATGCTGGAGTGGGCGCTGAAGGCGACGGAAGGATCAACGGGCGATCTGCTTGAGCTTTACTGCGGTAACGGCAACTTCTCGCTGGCGCTGGCGCGTAACTTCGATCGCGTCCTGGCAACGGAAATCGCCAAACCGTCGGTTGCCGCCGCGCAGTACAACATTTCCGCCAACCATATCGACAACGTGCAGATCATTCGTATGGCCGCAGAAGAGTTCACGCAGGCGATGAACGGCGTTCGCCAGTTTAACCGTCTGGAAGGCATCGATCTGAAGAGCTACCAGTGTGAGACAATTTTTGTCGACCCGCCGCGCAGTGGCCTGGACAGCGAAACCGAGAAGATGGTGCAGGCGTACCCGCGTATTTTGTACATCTCCTGTAATCCGGAGACGCTGTGCAAGAACCTGGAAACGTTAGGCCAGACGCATAAGGTTGAACGTCTGGCGCTGTTCGATCAGTTCCCGTATACGCACCATATGGAGTGCGGTGTACTGCTCACGGCGAAGTAATGTGGCCTTGTAGGGCAGGTAAGCGAAGCGCCACCTGCCAAAAAAGCCGGATGGCGCTTCGCTTATCCGGCCTACAATGACAAAAACCTTTACTCCGGTAACTGGCTTTTACGGCTACGCATGCGCGAGCCAATCCAGAACACCAGCGCCACAGACAGTACCGCAGGGAAGAAGTTAGAGCCGATATCCGGATACTCCGCGCGCACCACCGTGCTGTACAGCAATACGCCCAGAATAAAGCAGGCGGCGGCCAGCCCCGGTAACCCCACCGGCATGGTGCGGTTCAGGTAGCGTTGATGCAGGCAGTACACCGTCAGCACCAGCGCAATCAGCGGGAAAATCGAAAACGGCACGATGGAGCTAAAAATAGCGGCGAACGTACCATTAATGGATAAGCCAGCGATCAATGCCAGCAACAGCGTCCCTTTATCCTGACCTGACTGTTTCATTACTCACCTTCACTCTTCGGTTTGATGTGCCAGTTTCTCTTGTTCACGGCGATACCAGTAGTACGCGCCTTTGGAGATCATCCTGAGCTGCAATACCAGTCGCTCTTCAAGCTGCTTGCGTTGTTCAATGCTGACATCCAGCGCTTCGGCACCTGCGCTGAAAACAATCGTCACCATCGCCTCGGCCTGTGCTTCGGTAAACGCACGCGGCATATGGTTTTCGAGTTCAAGATAGTCGGCAAGTTCCGCGATGAAGTGCTGAATTTCGCGCGCGACGGCGGCACGAAACGCCGCCGACGTGCCCGAACGCTCACGCAGAAGCAGACGAAACGCGTTGGGGTTATTGCCGATAAATTCCATAAAGGTCGACACGGAGGTACGGATCACGCTGCCCCCTTTGGCGATACGCTGACGCGCCTGGCGCATCAGCTGACGCAGCATCAAACCGCTCTCGTCGACCATGGTCAGGCCCAGTTCATCCACATCACGGAAGTGACGATAGAAGGACGTTGGCGCAATCCCGGCCTCGCGTGCGACTTCGCGCAGGCTCAAACTGGCAAAACTTCGCTCAGCACTCAGTTGACTGAATGCGGCTTCCACCAGCGAACGCCGGGTTTTCTCTTTTTGTTGTGCTCTTACGCCCATCACGATAGTTGAATCCTTCCAAAGGCCTGATGGCACTATACCAGAGAATAAAATTAATCTGTTTGCCTGGCTTTGTGAATGATTGTTTACGTGCGGTTTGTGCTCCACTGCCGGAAAAAAGCACAACGATAATTGGGTTACTCTGGCAATGATGTTATGATTCTGTTGCTTTTATGTATAAGAACAGGTAAGCCTTGCCATGCCACATTCCTACGATTACGACGCAATAGTTATTGGTTCCGGCCCCGGCGGCGAAGGCGCTGCTATGGGTCTGGTGAAACAGGGAGCCAGAGTAGCGGTCATTGAGCGCTACCATAATGTCGGCGGCGGTTGCACCCACTGGGGCACCATCCCTTCGAAAGCCCTCCGCCACGCCGTTAGCCGCATTATCGAATTCAACCAGAACCCTCTTTACAGCGACCACTCCCGACTTCTTCGTTCCTCCTTTGCCGACATCCTGAACCACGCGGATACCGTCATTAACCAGCAGACGCGCATGCGTCAGGGGTTTTATGAGCGTAACCACTGTGAAATTTTGCAGGGCAACGCGCATTTTGTGGATGAACACACCCTGGCACTCGAATGCCACGACGGGTCGGTTGAAACCATCACCGCTGAAAAATTTGTGATTGCCTGCGGTTCACGCCCATACCATCCGGCCGACGTGGACTTCTCGCACCCGCGCGTCTACGACAGCGACTCGATTCTGAGCCTGCACCATGAACCCCGCCACGTCATTATCTATGGCGCAGGGGTCATTGGTTGCGAATATGCGTCGATCTTCCGCGGAATGGACGTCAAAGTTGACCTGATCAACACTCGCGATCGCCTGCTGGCTTTCCTCGATCAGGAGATGTCGGACTCCCTCTCCTACCACTTCTGGAACAGCGGCGTGGTCATTCGTCACAACGAAGAGTACGAGAAGATCGAAGGCTGCGACGACGGGGTGATCATGCACCTCAAGTCCGGCAAGAAGCTGAAAGCGGACTGCCTCCTGTACGCCAACGGCCGTACCGGCAACACCGATTCCCTGCAGCTGGAAAATATCGGGCTTGAAACCGACAGCCGCGGTCAGTTGAAGGTCAACAGCATGTATCAGACCGCCCTGCCGCACGTTTACGCGGTCGGCGACGTCATTGGCTATCCAAGCCTGGCCTCAGCCGCTTACGACCAGGGACGCATTGCGGCTCAGGCGCTGGTGAAAGGCGAAGCGACGGCGCATCTGATTGAAGATATCCCGACGGGCATCTACACCATCCCGGAAATCAGTTCCGTAGGGAAAACCGAGCAGCAGCTGACGTCAATGAAGGTGCCTTACGAGGTGGGTCGTGCGCAGTTTAAACATCTGGCGCGGGCGCAAATCGTGGGGATGAGCGTGGGTACGCTGAAAATTCTGTTCCATCGCGAGACGAAAGAGATCCTCGGGATTCACTGCTTTGGTGAACGCGCCGCGGAAATCATTCATATCGGCCAGGCCATCATGGAGCAGAAAGGTGGTGGTAACACCATTGAGTACTTCGTCAACACCACCTTTAACTACCCGACCATGGCGGAAGCCTATCGGGTCGCGGCACTAAACGGCCTGAACCGCCTGTTTTAACGCGCTGTCAAAATGGCCATCCATCGCACCACGGATGGCCTCTGCCAGCTGCTCATAGCGGCTGCGCAGCGGTGACCCAGGGCGATAGACCAGGCCAATCGTACGACGCGGCTCTGGTTTAATGCACGGCAAATAAACCACGCCATCACGTTTACGCTCGTGCGGTACCGCCAGCGCAGGCAGCAGCGTAATACCGCTTCCCGCCGCGACCATATTACGCAGCGTTTCCAGGCTGGTTGCGCGGAAATGGGTATCCTCATCCGCACCCGCTTCGAAGCAGAAGCCCATCGCCTGATCGCGCAGGCAATGGCCATCTTCCAGCATCAGTAGCTTTTCACCCGCCAGATCGGCCATCGGCACGCGATCGCGGTTCGCCCACGGGTGATCTTCATAGATCGCCAGCATCATCGGCTCATCGAACAGCGGCACTTCAATAAAGGCTTCACTCTCTTTTACCAGTGCCAGAATGGCGCAGTCGAGCTTGCCGCTGTCCAGCTGCGCCAGCAGCTGATGGGTTTGCGCTTCGTGCAGGTACATTTCGAGTTTCGGGAACGTCTGGTGCAGCATCGGAATGATGTGCGGTAACAGGTACGGGCCAACGGTTGGGATCAGGCCAATATGCAGCGGGCCGGACATGGCCTCCCCCTGCTGGCTTGCCATTTCCTTGAGCACTTTGACCTCGCGCAGCACGGTGCGCGCCTGATCCACCAGCAGAAGACCTGCCTGTGTGAACAGAACCTTACGACTGGTGCGCTCCAGCAGCATCACGCCCAGCTCGTCTTCCAGCTTGCGGATCTGGCCGCTCAGCGTGGGCTGGCTGACGTGGCAGGAATCTGCCGCGCGGCGAAAGTGACGATGCTCGGCTAACGCTACCAGGTATTCAAGATCACGAATATTCATTATTCATCCTCCGTCGCCACGATAGTTCATGGCGATAGATAGCATAGCAACGAACGATTATCCCTATCAAGCATTCTGTTGAATAATACACCACATAGACGAGGCGGCACGTGTTTGACCCTTGACGTCCCCGCACCGTCAGCGAGTTTCTCTCAAAACTCGAACAACTAAAGCCAACGTGAACTTTTGCGGACCCCGTGGTCCGCTTTTTTTTTGCGTAAAAAAGCCCAACTCAGGGTTGGGCTGGGGTTTTGTAGGTCGGGTAAGGCGAAGCCGCCACCCGACGTTTCAGGCATCAAATCAGGCGGTTTTTCGCCTCCGCAATGGCCTGCGCCACCTGCTTAGGCGACACGCCGCCTTTCGCCGCACGCTTATCCAGGCAGGACTGCAGCGCCAGTATCGGATAGACGTCATCCCCGATAACCGCACTGAATTTTTGCAGGTCGGCCAGCGCCAGATCTTCCAGCGGTTTACCCTGACGAATGGCTTCCACTACCGCTTCACCGACAATATGGTGCGCTTCACGGAACGGTACGCCCTTCGCCACCAGATAATCCGCCAGCTCGGTCGCGTTCGCATAGCCCTGCTGCGCCGCTTCCTGACAGCGCGGACGCTTCACCTGAATGCCGTCCAGCACCAGCGCGCCCATATGCAGACAGTCGAGCCAGGTGTCGAGCGCGTCGAACAGCCCTTCTTTGTCTTCCTGCATATCTTTGTTGTACGCCAGCGGCAGCCCTTTAAGGGTCATCATCATGCCGGTCAGCGCGCCCTGAACGCGGCCACATTTCCCGCGGATCAGCTCCAGCGCATCCGGGTTTTTCTTCTGCGGCATCAGGGATGAGCCTGACGTCACGCGATCGGACAGCTCAACGAAGCCCGCTTCGCCGGAGTTAAAGAAGATCAGATCTTCAGCAAAGCGCGACAGGTGCACCATCCCGATAGAGGCATTGGAGAGCAGCTCCAGCACGTGGTCGCGGTCAGAGACGCTGTCCAGGCTGTTACGGGTGGCGGAGGCAAAGCCCAGCCAGCCTGCCAGCTGTTCACGGTCGATTTCGTAAGCGGTACCCGCCAGCGCGCCGCTGCCCAGCGGGCTGACGTCCAGACGCTTCAGGGTATCCTGCAGACGGCTTTCGTCACGCGCCAGCATCTCAACGTAGGCCAGACACCAGTGCGCAAAGGTCACCGGCTGCGCGCGCTGCAGGTGGGTATAACCCGGCATCACCGCGTCCTGATTGTTCTGTGCGGTCTCCACCAGCGCGGTCTGCAGCTGACGGTTAGCCGCCAGCAGCTCGCCAACGGTATCTTTACACCACAGCTTCAGGTCGGTGGCGACCTGGTCGTTACGGCTACGGCCGGTGTGCAGCTTTTTACCCAACTGGCCGACTTTGTCGATCAGCTTGCCTTCCACCCAGCTGTGAATATCTTCGGCATCGCTCTGCAGAATTTGCTGCGGATCCAGACGTACCTCTTCCAGCAGGTTGTTCAGCGCCTCTTCCAGCTGCTGCTGTTCCTCCGGGGTCAGCACGCCCACCGTCACCAGCGCTTTGGACCAGGCCACAGAGCCGACGATATCCTGTTCGGCCAGGCGGTAGTCGAAGCGCAAAGAGTCGTTGAACTGTTTGAACCGCTGATCCGCTGCCTGCGTAAAACGCCCACCCCAAAGTGCCATAACATCGTTCCTTTATTCGTTAGTTCCGCCGGGTGGCGCTACGCTTACCCGGCCTACGGTCATTCATTAAAAACTTACGCTAAAATACGCGTGCCAATCGGCGTGCCGTTAAACAGCGCCGGGAGCTGCTCCGCGTGACGCCAGGAGGCGATATCTACCGGGCGACCCAGCGTGCGTGCCGCATCCAGCGCGGCGTTCACTTTGACGATCATGCCGTCGGTGATGATGCCCTGCGCAATCAGCTGCTCGGCTTTCTCTGCCGTC
Organism: Enterobacter sp. fkY84-1; assembly: GCF_052974705.1. Lineage (NCBI taxonomy): Bacteria > Pseudomonadati > Pseudomonadota > Gammaproteobacteria > Enterobacterales > Enterobacteriaceae > Enterobacter > Enterobacter sp. fkY84-1. The sequence goes on from NZ_CP169393.1 coordinate 4,529,257, forward strand.
ATTTCTGCGATGCGCTGGCCTTTTCCGTCCAGAATGCCGCTCACGTCGGAGAGCAGGATCAGGTCCGCACCCAGCGTTGCCGCCAGTGCGGTTGCCGCCTGGTCAGCGTTAACGTTCATCAGCTCACCCTCTTCGGTCACGCCGATAGAGCTCACCACCGGCAGGAAACCGCCTTCCAGCAGCGTGTTAATCAGCTTAGGCGAACCCGGCTGCGCCAGTCCAACATGACCGAGCGCTTCGTCGAGCTGGGTCACTTTTACGCTGTCGCCATCGCCCAGATAGAGGCCAACGGAGGCAATGTGGTGTTTCTTCGCCCAGGACAGCAGGGTTTTGTTCGCCGTACCCGCCAGCGCACCGGTGATAATGTCAATCTGATCCGCAGGCGTCACGCGCAGGCCGTTTTTCTTGATCACCGGCAGGTTGAGCCCTTTCATCAGCTCATCCACCACGCAGCCGCCGCCGTGCACAATCACCAGTGGACGTTGGTGTGATTCGCGATAGTTCACCAGCGCGGTAAACAGACGCTCCAGCGCTTCTTCGCTGTCCAGCAGTACACCACCGAGTTTGATAATTAATGGGTTCATCATCACACCTTAAATAAGAGCCTGCGTTTCAGGGAAACCGAAACGAATATTTGCACACTGCATTGCCTGTGCGGCAGCGCCTTTCAGTAAGTTATCTTCTGCGGCCACCACGATGAGATGCTCACCCTGAACGGCAAAGCCGATATCGCAGAACGGCAGACCGACCACGTTTTTCAGCGCCGGCACGCCTTTGTCGTACAGACGTACCAGCGGTTTGTCCGCATACGCCTGCGTGAAGACCTCGCTCACCTGCTCCTTGGTCACGCCAGGCTTCAGGCGGCAGGTAATGGTTTCGAGGATCCCACGCGGGAAGCTGCCCAGGTGCGGGGTGAAAATGACGTCCGCGCCCAGATGCGTCGTGATCTCAGGGTGATGGCGGTGATTAAACACGCCATACGGCTGAAGGCTCACTTCGCAGAAGCTGTTAGAGATCGCCGCCTTGCGTCCTGCACCGCTCACGCCGCTGGTGGCGTTGATCACCGGCCACTGGTTCAGATCCAGCAGACCCGCGTCGATCAGCGGCTTCAGGGCAAGCTGCGCCGCCGTCGGGTAGCAGCCCGGAACGGCAATCAGATCCGCTTCTTTCAGTTTATCTGCGCTCCACTCCGCCAGGCCGTACACCGCTTTTTCAAGCAGATCCGGATGCTGATGGGTGAAACCGTAATATTTTTCGTAGAACGCGCCGTCGTTAACGCGGAACGCGCCGGAGAGGTCGAAGACCACGCAGCCAGCCGCCAGGAACTGCGGCGCCAGGTCGTGGCTGACCTCGTGTGCGGTGGCTAAAAACACCACGTCGACGCCGTCAGTAAACTCGCTGATGTCAGACATGGGCTGCAGCGGCAGATCGACCAGGCCCTTAAGCTGCGGATGCAAATCGGAAATTAACTTTCCTGCATCATTGCTTTGCGCTGACACGGTCAAAGCGGTTATGGTCATATGTGGATGGCGATTCACGTAGCTTACAAGCTCTGCGCCCGCATAACCGCTAGCGCCTACAATCAGCGTATTCAACATCGGGTTCCTTTATGCTCAACGTTAATGTATTTTTATTCACATTTATTGCATGAATATTGATACTATCACGACCTAAGGTGTGTCAACAATGAAAATGAACTTACCGCCATTTATCGAGATCTACCGCGCCCTGATTGCCACACCGTCCATCAGCGCAACGGAAGAAGCGCTGGATCAGAGCAATGAGTCTTTAATCAATCTGCTGGCGGGTTGGTTTAGCGATCTTGGGTTTGACGTTGAGGTTCAGCCCGTCCCCGGCACGCGCCACAAATTTAACCTGCTCGCCAGTACCGGAACCGGTGCGGGCGGCCTGCTGCTGGCCGGTCATACCGACACCGTGCCGTTCGACGATGGCCGCTGGACGCGCGATCCGTTCACCCTGACCGAGCACGACAACAAGCTCTACGGTCTGGGCACCGCCGACATGAAAGGCTTCTTCGCCTTTATCCTCGACGCGCTGCGTGACGTGGACGTGACGAAGCTGAAAAAACCGCTCTACATTCTGGCGACCGCTGATGAAGAGACCAGCATGGCGGGCGCGCGCTACTTCTCTGAAAACACGGCGATTCGCCCGGATTGCGCGATCATCGGCGAGCCGACGTCTCTGCAGCCGATTCGCGCGCATAAAGGCCATATCTCTACCGCCGTGCGCGTGCTCGGGCAGTCCGGCCACTCCAGCGATCCGGCACGCGGCGTGAACGCCATTGAGCTGATGCATGACGCCATCGGCCGCATCATGGCCCTGCGCGACGACCTGAAGGCTCGCTATCACTACGACGCGTTCACCGTGCCGTACCCGACGCTGAACCTCGGCAGCCTGCACGGCGGCGATGCCTCCAACCGCATCTGCGCCTGCTGCGAACTGCACATGGATATTCGCCCGCTGCCGGGCATGACCCTGAGCGATCTCGACGGCCTGCTGAATGAGGCGCTGGCCCCGGTGAGCGAACGCTGGCCGGGTCGCCTGACGGTCTCCGAACTGCATCCGCCCATCCCGGGTTACGAATGCCCGCCGGACCATCAACTGGTCGATGTGGTAGAAAAGCTGCTCGGCCAGAAAACCGACGTGGTGAACTACTGCACCGAAGCGCCGTTTATTCAGACGCTTTGCCCGACGCTGGTTCTTGGCCCAGGCTCCATCAACCAGGCGCACCAGCCGGATGAATATCTGGAAACCCGCTTTATCAAACCCACCCGCGAACTGATTACCCAGGTTGTGCATCACTTCTGCTGGCATTAAAAACTGCCCCTCACCCTAACCCTCTCCCCAAAGGGGAGAGGGAATTTGAACACCCTCTCCCCTTTGGGGAGAGGGCAGGGTGAGGGGAGTAAATCCCGCGACCTCCGTCACATTTCCATAAGCATCTCTTATCTGACGCAATGCGAATTAAATTTCGTAAATTGCCCACATTTATTCGTTTGCTGAACCGTTTTCGCAGCAATTGACGACGGGGGTTTTACGTGGCTTTATAAAGGGAGATGACAAAATAATGTCCAGAAGATTTTCGCCTGGGCATAAACAAAAATGATGGGGTGACTGGGTTTTTATGAACGAACAATATTCCGCGTTGCGTAGTAATGTCAGTATGCTCGGCAAAGTGCTTGGAGATACCATCAAAGATGCGTTGGGGGAGAATATCCTTGACCGCGTTGAAACCATCCGCAAGCTGTCTAAATCTTCCCGTGCCGGTAACGAGGCCAGTCGTCAGGAGCTGCTCACCACCTTGCAGAACCTCTCTAACGATGAGCTGCTGCCCGTTGCGCGCGCCTTCAGCCAGTTCCTGAACCTGGCCAACACCGCTGAGCAATACCACAGCATTTCGCCAAACGGCGAAGCGGCCAGCAACCCGGAAGTCATTGCCCGCACCCTTCGTAAACTGAAAGACCAGCCCGACCTCAACGAAGCCACCATCAAAAAAGCGGTGGAGTCGCTTTCGCTGGAGCTGGTACTGACCGCTCACCCAACCGAGATCACCCGTCGCACCCTGATCCACAAAATGGTGGAAGTGAACAACTGCCTGAAGCAGCTGGATAACAAAGACATTGCCGACTATGAACGCAACCAGCTGATGCGCCGTCTGCGCCAGCTGATTGCCCAGTCCTGGCACACCGATGAAATTCGTAAGCATCGCCCAAGCCCGGTCGACGAAGCCAAATGGGGCTTTGCGGTGGTGGAAAACAGCCTGTGGGAAGGGGTACCAAACTACCTGCGCGAGCTGAACGAACAGCTGGAAGCGAACCTGGGCTACCGTCTGCCGGTCGATTTCGTGCCGGTTCGCTTCACCTCCTGGATGGGCGGCGACCGCGACGGCAACCCGAACGTTACCGCGGAAATCACCCGCCACGTCCTGCTGCTGAGCCGCTGGAAAGCGACCGACCTGTTCCTGAAAGACATTCAGGTGCTGATCTCCGAGCTGTCGATGGTTGAAGCGACGCCGGAACTGCGCGCGCTGGCCGGTGAAGAAGGCGCCAGCGAGCCGTACCGTTTCCTGATGAAAAAGCTGCGTGGTCAGCTGATGGCCACTCAGGCCTGGCTGGAAGCGCGCCTGAAAGGCCAGCGCCTGCCAAAACCAGAAGGCCTGCTCAGCCAGAACGAACAGCTCTGGGAGCCGCTTTACGCCTGTTATAAATCGCTGCAGGCCTGCGGGATGGGCATCATCGCCAACGGCGAACTGCTCGACACCCTGCGTCGCGTGAAGTGTTTTGGCGTGCCGCTGGTGCGTATCGACGTGCGTCAGGAAAGTACCCGTCATACCGAAGCGCTGGGCGAGCTGACCCGCTATCTCGGCATCGGTGACTATGAAAGCTGGTCCGAAGCCGACAAGCAGGCGTTCCTGATCCGCGAGCTGAACTCCAAGCGCCCTCTGCTGCCGCGCAACTGGGAGCCAAGCAACGATACCCGCGAAGTGCTCAACACCTGTAAAGCGATCGTGGACGCACCGAAAGGATCGGTCGCCGCCTATGTGATCTCCATGGCGAAAACCCCATCCGACGTGCTGGGCGTTCACCTCCTGCTGAAAGAAGCGGGAATCGACTACGCCCTGCCGGTCGCCCCGCTGTTTGAAACTCTCGACGACCTGAACAACGCCAACGATGTGATGAGCCAGCTGCTGAACATCGACTGGTATCGCGGCTTTATTCAGGGCAAACAGATGGTAATGATCGGCTATTCCGACTCCGCGAAAGATGCGGGCGTGATGGCGGCATCCTGGGCGCAGTATCAGGCGCAGGATGCACTGATCAAAACCTGCGAAAAAGCCGGTATCGAGCTGACCCTGTTCCACGGACGCGGTGGCTCAATTGGCCGTGGCGGCGCGCCAGCACACGCGGCACTGCTGTCACAGCCGCCGGGAAGCCTGAAAGGCGGCCTGCGCGTGACCGAGCAGGGTGAGATGATCCGCTTCAAGTACGGCCTGCCGGAAGTGACCATCAGCAGCCTGTCGCTTTATACCAGCGCGATCCTGGAAGCGAACCTGCTGCCACCGCCGGAGCCGAAAGCCTCCTGGTGCCACATCATGGACGAGCTGTCGGCTATCTCCTGCGATCTGTACCGCGGCTACGTGCGTGAAAACAAAGATTTCGTGCCTTACTTCCGTTCAGCCACGCCTGAACAGGAGCTGGGTAAACTGCCGCTGGGCTCACGTCCTGCAAAACGTCGCCCGACCGGCGGCGTAGAGTCTCTGCGTGCAATCCCGTGGATCTTTGCCTGGACGCAGAACCGTCTGATGCTGCCCGCCTGGCTGGGTGCCGGTGCCGCACTGCAAAAAGTGGTGGAAGACGGCAAACAGAGCGAGCTGGAGACCATGTGTCGCGACTGGCCGTTCTTCTCTACCCGTCTGGGGATGCTGGAGATGGTCTTCTCGAAAGCTGACCTCTGGCTGGCGGAATACTACGATCAGCGCCTGGTGAAGCCAGAGCTGTGGGCGCTGGGTAAAGAGCTGCGCGAACTGCTGGAAGGCGACATCAAAGTGGTGCTGGATATCGCCAACGACTCACACCTGATGGCGGACCTGCCGTGGATTGCCGAGTCTATCCAGCTGCGTAACATCTACACCGACCCGCTGAACGTCCTGCAGGCAGAATTGCTGCACCGTTCGCGTCTGGCGGAAGAAGAAGGAAAAGAGCCGGATCCACGCGTTGAACAGGCGCTGATGGTGACGATTGCGGGCGTTGCGGCAGGTATGCGTAACACCGGCTAAGGCTTTACGCCCGGCGGCGCTGCGCTTGCACGGGCCTACGATAAGTAGGCCGGGTAAGCGTTAGCGCCACCCGGCAAATTTCGGTAGTCTCCTTATGCATTCCGATATCACCCAGATTTTGACTGACCTGGTGAACCGCACGTTACCGCTGGGTCAGATTCGTTTCTCAGCGCTGGCTGAACAGCATCCCCGAACCTCTCCCTGCCTCGGCATTACCCTTGGCACTCCCTGCGAGGCGTTTTTTTCTTTTTTTGGACAAATCACGCATCCTGCGCCTCACGTCCTGAGCATACATTTCGGTAAGCAGCAGCTTACAATCGAGTTACAGCGTGACAATGTGCTCTTACAACAACTCCAGGTTGCCCGACGTGGCCCGCGAACGGGGGCTTTTCTTCTGCAAACGCTCACCGAATTACAGATGCAGCCTGAGGAACAAGACACAGCAAAGCTGGTAGTTTTAAGCCTGCTCAGCCACTGCCGGGATCTGCTTGGAAGCGAAATTCACACCGACAGCCGCAGCCGGGCGCTGTTCGAAGCCGTTCGGAGCTATATCGAAGAAAATTATGCCTCTTTGTTAACTCGCGAATCCGTGGCACAGGCGTTCTACATCTCACCAAACTACCTTTCCCATCTATTCCAGAAAGTCGGCAGCGTCGGATTCAATGAATATTTAACAAAAACGCGCCTGGAACATGCGCGTCAGTTGCTGAAAGGCTACGATCTCAAAATTAAAGATATCGCCACACGCTGTGGATTTACGGACAGCAACTACTTTTGCCGTCTCTTTCGCAAGCACACCGAACGTTCCCCTTCCGAATATCGACGCCAGTACCACAGCCAGCTGATCGCCAAAAAGTAGCATTGTGATCGCTCTCTCACTTCGCCAAGGACATTACATTTGTCCAGTATTTGGCAAAATTGACCTGTATTCGCCGCGCCTGGGTGCGCCGTATCCTTTATTCAACCTTTCTGACTTAAGGAAAAATAATGGAACTGTACCTGGATACCGCCAACGTGGCGGAAGTTGAACGCCTGGCGCGCATCTTTCCCATCGCGGGCGTCACCACCAACCCGAGCATCATTGCCGCCAGCCGTGAATCCATCTGGGACGTGCTGCCGCGCCTGCAACAAGCCATCGGGCCGGAAGGCACGCTGTTTGCTCAAACCATGAGCCGCGATGCCGAAGGCATGGTGGCAGAAGCCAAACGTCTGAGTAACGCCATTCCGGGCATTGTGGTGAAAATCCCGGTGACGGCTCAGGGACTTATCGCAATTAAAGCCTTGAAAAAAGAGGGGATAACCACGCTGGGCACCGCCGTTTACAGCGCGGCGCAGGGCCTGCTCGCCGCACTCGCAGGGGCGAAATATGTCGCGCCGTACGTCAACCGCGTCGACGCGCAGGGCGGTGACGGCATTCGCATGGTTCAGGAACTGCAGTCCCTGCTGGAGCTGCACGCGCCGGACAGTAAAGTGCTGGCCGCCAGCTTCAAAACGCCGCGTCAGGCGCTCGACTGCCTGTTGGCAGGATGTGAAGCAATCACGCTTCCCTTAGACGTAGCGCAACACATGCTCGGTACGCCGGCGGTAGAGTCAGCCATAGAGAAGTTCGAGCAGGACTGGAAAAACGCGTTTGGTAACCTCAACCTCTAAGGGAGAACAGTTATGGACCGTATCATTCAATCGCCGGGGAAATATATCCAGGGCGCGGATGTGCTGACCCGTCTCGGCGACTATCTGAAACCCCTGGCAAACCGCTGGCTGGTCGTCGGCGATAAGTTTGTGCTGGGTTTTGCCGAAGAGACCCTACGCCAGAGTTTTAAAAAAGCCGAACTGCATGCCGAAATTGCGCCGTTTGGCGGCGAATGTTCGCAAAATGAAATCGATCGTCTGAAAAAGCTGGCCGACAGCGCCGACTGCCTGGCAGTACTGGGTATTGGTGGCGGTAAAACGCTGGATACCGCGAAAGCCCTGGCTCACTTTATGGACGTGCCGGTCGCCATTGCGCCGACTATCGCGTCCACCGACGCGCCGTGCAGCGCCCTTTCCGTCATTTACACCGACAGCGGCGAGTTCGATCGCTACCTGATGCTACCGCACAACCCGAACATGGTCATTGTGGATACGAAAGTGGTTGCAGGTGCGCCTGCACGTCTGCTGGCCGCCGGGATTGGCGACGCGCTGGCGACCTGGTTTGAAGCACGCGCCTGCTCGCGCAGCGGCGCGACCACTATGGCCGGGGGTAAATGCACACAGGCGGCATTAGCGCTCGCCGAGCTGTGCTACAACACGCTGGTTGAAGAGGGTGAAAAAGCGATGCTGGCGGCGGAACAGCATGTGGTGACGCCTGCGCTGGAACGCATCATCGAAGCCAACACCTATCTCAGCGGCGTCGGCTTTGAAAGCGGCGGGCTGGCGGCTGCACACGCTATTCATAACGGCATGACGGCGGTGCCGGACGCGCATCACTTCTATCATGGGGAGAAAGTGGCGTTTGGTACGCTGACGCAGCTGGTGCTGGAAAACGCGCCGGTAGAAGAAATTGAGACCGTCGCGGCGCTTTGCCACAGCGTAGGGCTGCCGATCACCCTGGCACAGCTGAACATCAAAGAGGATATTCCGGCCAAAATGCGTCTGATTGCCGAAGCCTCATGTGCGGAAGGAGAAACGATCCACAACATGCCGGGGGGCGTCACGCCGGATCAGGTGTATGCGGCGCTGCTGGTGGCAGACCAGTATGGACAGCGATTCCTGCAGGAGTGGGAGTAATAAAAAAGCCGGGTGGCGCTGCGCTTACCCGGCCTACATGGCACTTTAATTTCCAGGCCGGGTAAGGCGTAGCCGCCACCCGGCACACTGGCTACTTCACGTCAAACCGATCCAGATCCATGACCTTCGCCCAGGCGGCAACGAAGTCGCGGACGAACTTCTCATGCGCATCATCGCTGGCGTAAACCTCTGCCAGCGCGCGCAGGACGGCGTTAGAACCGAAGACCAGGTCGGCGCGGGTAGCGGTATATTTCACTTCACCGCTGGTGCGATCGCTTCCGGCAAACAGCTCATTGGACTCATCGGTCGCCTTCCACTGCGTGTTCATATCCAGCAGGTTCACGAAGAAATCAGTGCTCAGCACGCCCTCACGGTTGGTGAACACGCCGTTCTTGCTGCCATCAAAGTTGGCACCCAGTACGCGCAGGCCGCCGATCAGCACCGTCAGTTCTGGCGCAGTCAGCGTCAGCTGTTGGGCTTTATCAATCAGCAGAGACTCCGTGGTGGACACATCCACCTGCGCACGGTAGTTGCGGAAGCCATCGGCAATCGGTTCGAGCAGGTTAAACATCTCAATATCCGTCTGATCCTGACGCGCATCTACGCGGCCCGGGGTGAACGGAACGGTGACATACACACCTGCCGCTTTTGCGGCCTGCTCAACGCCTACCACGCCCGCCAGCACGATGATATCGGCCAGGGAGGCTTTGTTGGTGGTGCGCTGGATAGCTTCCAGGGCTGGCAGCGCGCGAACCGCCGCAGCGTTCACGTCCCAGTCACGCTGAGGCGCCAGCGCCAGACGCGCGCCGTTGGCACCGCCACGCTTATCGCCAACGCGGAAGGTCGAGGCTGACGCCCAGGCAACGGAAACCAGTTCGCTCACGGAGAGACCAGAGGCAGCGATTTCCGCCTTCAGGCTTTCAATGTCTTCTTTCGTCGGATTGAACACCGCCTGCGGCAGCGGGTCCTGCCAAATCAGATCTTCTTTCGGCACTTCCGGGCCAAGGTAACGCGATTTTGGCCCCATATCGCGGTGGGTCAGCTTGAACCACGCGCGCGCGAAGGCTTCGTTGAAAGCCTGCGGATCGTTCAGGAAACGGCGGGAAATCTTCTCGAATTCCGGGTCGAAGCGCAGCGTCAGGTCGGTGACCAGCATGGTAGGCTTGCGTTTTTTCGACGGGTCGAACGGATCGGGCATGATTTCCGGCGCATCCACGGCTTCAAACTGAATCGCCCCTGCCGGGCTGCGGGTCTGTACCCATTCGTATTTGAACAGGTTCTCGAAGAAGTAGTTGCTCCACTGGGTCGGGGTTTGTGACCAGATAACTTCCAGCCCGGAGGTAATGGCATCAGCACCAACCCCCGTGCCGTGCGTGCTGGCCCAGCCCAGGCCCTGTGCTTCAATCGGTGAGGCTTCCGGGTCGGTACCCACGTGGGTGGCTTCACCCGCGCCGTGAGTCTTGCCGAGGGTGTGGCCGCCTGCAATCAGCGCGACGGTCTCTTCGTCGTTCATGCCCATGTTGCCGAAGGTCGCACGAATCGCTGCCGCCGCTGACAGCGGTTCACCGCTGGCGTTCGGCCCTTCCGGGTTCACGTAGATCAGGCCCATTTCGGTGGCTGCCAGAGGACGCTTAGCCAGCGCTTCCGGGTCACGGTGGGTCAGCCAGGCTTTTTCATCACCCCAGTTCACGTCCAGATCCGGTTCCCAGACGTCTTCACGCCCGGCACCAAAACCAAAGGTACGGAAGCCGGAGTTCTCCAGCGCCACGTTACCCGCGAGGATAAACAGGTCGGCCCAGGAGATTTTTTGTCCGTATTTTTTCTTGATAGGCCACAGCAGACGGCGCGCTTTATCCAGGCTTACGTTATCCGGCCAGGAGTTCAGTGGCGCAAAGCGCTGTTGACCGCGTCCTGCCCCACCGCGCCCGTCCACGGAGCGATAGGTACCCGCACCGTGCCACGCCATACGGATAAACAGGCCCGCATAGCTGCCCCAGTCGGCAGGCCACCACGGTTGAGAGTCGGTTAAAAGTGCTTTGAGGTCGCCTTTAAGGGCAGAGTAATCAAGCTTGCTGAATTCTTTGCGGTAGTCGAAGTCTTCACCCAGCGGGTTCGAACGATTGGAATGTTGGTTAAGAAGATCGATGCGGAGTTGTTTTGGCCACCAGTCGCGGCTGCCTGTACCTGCGCCCGCGCTGTGATCGACGCCGCCCTGATGGAACGGGCATTTGCCGACTGATGCCGCTTTATTGGTCTCGTCTGACGTGCTCATCGCTATGCTCCCTTTTACAGTGTTACCGTTACGATATACACCACTAGCAATAAGTTATAGTTGAATTAATCCACAGATTCGATAGCTGATACCTTTTAACTTTCTACCCTGTTAAAAAGCCCCCTATTTAAGAGGGCTTTTGGTGTTTTACGCGGGGCGAACGCCCAGAGTATGGCAGATGGCATAGCTCATCTCCGCGCGGTTTAGCGTGTAGAAGTGGAAGTCTTTCACCCCTTCACGGCTTAAGATTTTCACCATGTCCATGGCGATATTGGCCCCCACCAGCTTGCGGGTTTCCGGGTCATCATCCAGACCTTCGTACATTTTGGACATCCACAGCGGAATGCGCACGTTGGTCATATCGGCGAATTTCTTCGCCTGTTTGAAGTTAGAGACCGGCAGAATGCCCGGGATAATTTCAACGTCGATGCCCGCGGAGACGCAGCGGTCACGGAAGCGCAGGTAGCTTTCGACATCAAAGAAGAACTGGGTAATGGCGCGGTTGGCACCGGCCTCCACTTTACGCTTGAGGTTAAGCAGATCCGCCTGGGCGCTTTTCGCTTCCGGGTGAACCTCAGGGTAAGCAGCCACGGAGATATCGAAATCTGCCACCTCTTTCAGCAGCCCAACCAGGTCGGCCGCATACATCTCTGGCTTGCCGCTGCCGGGCGGGAGGTCGCCGCGCAGCGCGACAATATGACGGATGCCGTTATTCCAGTAGTCCTGGGCGATGGCACGCAGCTCGTCGCGGGTAGCGTCGATACAGGTGAGGTGCGGCGCCGCTTCCAGACCGGTACGATCTTTGATGCCTTTAATGATGCTGTGCGTACGGTCACGCTCGCCAGAGTTCGCACCGTAGGTCACGGAGACAAACTTTGGTTTCAGGCTGCTGAGACGATCGATAGAGCTCCAAAGGGTTTGCTCCATTTCACTGGTGCGCGGCGGGAAAAATTCAAAAGAGACGTTAATCTGGCCGTTTACTTCGGCCAGGCTCTGGTTCAGTGCTTCCCGCTGGTTGGCGTGAAAAAAGCTCATACCCTACCCCTATCAATCGCGTGTCATTGTCTGTTGTGTTGTGAACTTCTATACGTTTAGACGTCCAGATGTAAAAATGACGGAAAAGCGGAGGGACGTCAATAGAAATAATCAACAATAACGGTGAGGTTTGCTCAGGGAAGGTGAGTGAAATTCATGATGGGGGTGAGTGCATCAGACTGCACTCACCCTAACCCTCTCCCACAGGGAGAGGGAAATTGAGTTTTTACAGCAGCTTAGCCAGACGGTTGATGTCGGACTGGATCGCCCCTGCGGTGACGTCGCGTCCGGCGCCCGGGCCGCGGATCACCAGCGGGTTATCGCGGTACCAGCGGCTTTCGATGGCGAAGACGTTATCGCACGGCAACAGCGCCGCCAGCGGATGTTCAGGACGCACCGCCTCGACACCGACGCGCGCTTTTCCGTTGGCCTCAAAACGTGCCACGTAACGCAGCACCAGACCCATCTCGTTCGCCGCTTCCAGACGCTGCACCATCTGTTCGTTAAGCTCTTCACCATTCTCAAAGAAATGATCCACCGAGCCTTCCTCACAGCCGGCAGGCACCAGCGACTCGACGCGGACGGAATCCGGCTCGATGTCATAACCTGCTTCACGCGCCAGGATCACCAGCTTGCGCATCACGTCTTTACCGGAGAGGTCAACGCGCGGATCGGGTTCCGTTAAGCCCTGCTGCCACGCCTGATCCACCAGGTCGGTGAACGGTACGGTGCCGTCGAACTGCAGGAACAGCCAGGAGAGCGTACCGGAGAAGATACCGCTCAGCGCCAGAATGCTGTCGCCGCTTTCAATCAGGTCGCGCACGGTGTGGTTTACCGGCAGGCCCGCGCCCACGGTGGCGTTATACAGCCAGTGACGGCCGGTTTTTTCAAACGCGTCGTGGATCTGGCGGTATTTATCGGTGCTGCTTGCCCCCGCCAGTTTGTTCGCACTGATGACGTGGAAACCATGGCTGGCGAAATCAAGATACTGATCGGCAAGCTGTTCGCTGGCGGTCACGTCCAGCACCACCAGATCGTCATACGGGTGCGCACGCATCCACAGGAACAGCGACTCTTCATCCTGCTCGACGGCTTCATCATTAAAGAAGGCAAGCGCGCGGCTGGCATCCAGCCCTTCGTAGTTCAGCAGGCTGCGGCGACTGTCCACCACGCCTGCGAGAATAAATTCAAACCCGGTACGCGCCGAGAGCGTGACCTGTTCGCGGGCGAACAGCTCCAGCCAGCGGGAACCGATGTTGCCTTTACCAAACAGCACCAGGCCGATGCGTTTTTCCGCGCGAAACAGAGAGGTATGCAGACCCTGAATCAGGCTTTCGGTTGGCCCTTTGCGCAGAACGGCAACCAGGCTGATGCCCTCTTCCGACTGCCAGGTGAACTCCACCGGCTGGCCTTTCAGCTGCTGCCAGAAGCGGTGGCAGTGCAGCGGGTTACGGGTGACGCCCGCGCCCACCATCGCCACCAGCGCCAGCCCCTGACGCAGGCGAAGCTCGCCCGGCAGGCCCGCTTCATCCAGAATTTTCAGCGCGCTGTCCGCCACTTCTGCGGTATAGCAGAACTGCAGCAGCTGGCGGTCATTATGCACACCCACGGCCAGCGGACGCACCTGGGCGCGTTTCAGAATCGTGTCGATCTCTTTATGTGCCAGCCTGAAGTCCTGGCCCGCAGGAACCTGGAACTCAATCAGGCAGATGTCGTCGTGGCTCGTAACAATACGCGCCCCGGTACCAGAGGCCAGCACGCGCTCAATGCGCGTGGAGCCTTGATCCGGGGTGTAACTGCAGCGCAGCTGCAGGTCAATATCGCTACCGGAAACCGGCTGCAGCGTACGGGCGTGCAGCACCGGTGCCGCCAGACGCGCCAGCTCGCTGGCTTCATCCAGGCGCAGCAGCGGCAGCAGGCAGGCATCTTTTACTTTGCGCGGGTCCGCGCTATAAACACCGGCCACGTCGCTCCAGATGGTGACGCGGGACACGCCCGCCAAAGCACCGATTTGCGTCGCCGAGTAGTCGGAGCCGTTACGGCCCAGCAGCACGGTTTCACCCGCGTTGCTGCGGCTGATAAAGCCGGTAACCACAATGCGTTTGCCCGGGTGCTGCACCAGCAGCTGTTGCAGCAGCGGGTAGGATAACCCTTCATCCACCTGCGGCTGCGCGGCGCGTTCGGCACGCAGGAAATCACGCGCGTCGAGCCAGGCGGCGTCCACACCCAGGTGTTGCAGAACCGCAGCCATCAGGCGCGCGGACCATACTTCACCGTGGCCCACCACTTCGGCATACACCGCATCGGTAATGCCGCTGTCCAGCAGGGCAGCCAGACGCTCAAGATCGTGCGTGAAGGCGCTGATCAGCCCGTCCGCCACGTCCGCAGGCAGCAGGCCGGCAATCAATTCGCTCTGATAGCGACGTAATGACTGTTGCACCTGATGCGCAGAAAGGCGATCGGTCTGGCTCAGTTTCAGCCAGCTAATCAACTGGTTGGTGGTGCTGCCCGCCGCCGAGACAACCATCATGTCACCCGGCTGTGAATATTCCGTCATGATCCCTGCGACGCGCAGGTAACATTTCACATCAGCAAGACTACTACCACCAAACTTGTGCAGCTGACGACCCTTCGCCCCTGCCTGCGCTATCACACTCATGATTACCCCTTGGCTGCGACCCGGAAGCCATTTTCCAGATCGGCAATTAAATCTTCAGAATCTTCGATACCGGTTGAGATCCGCAGCAGCGTCTCAGAAATCCCGGCGGCGGCACGTGCTTCGGGTGCCATACCTGCGTGCGTCATGGTCGCGGCGTGGGAGATCAAGCTTTCAACCCCACCTAAGGATTCCGCCAGCGTAAACAATGACAGCCCGCTCAGGAAGCGACGCAGCGTTTGCTCGTCACCGTCCAGTTCAAAACTTAACATCGCGCCAAACCCTTTCTGCTGGCGCGCGGCAATCTCGTGCCCCTGGTTTTCCGGCAGCGACGGGTGGTACAGCTTCTTCACCAGCGGCTGGGTTTTCAGGAAGTCGACAATCGCCTGAGCATTACGCTGCGCCACGTCCATGCGCGGCGACAACGTACGGATGCCGCGCAACAGCAGGTAGCTGTCGAAGGCGCCTGCGGTGACGCCAATATTATTGGCCCACCATGCCAGTTCGGTGACAACGTCAGGATCTTTGGCAATCACCACGCCTGCCACCACGTCAGAATGGCCGTTCAGATATTTAGTGCATGAATGCAACACCAGATCGGCACCCAGTGCGAGTGGGTTCTGAAGGGCCGGACTGAGGAACGTATTATCCACTACACTTATCGCTCCCGCATCCCTTGCGAGCTGACAAATTTTCGCAATATCGACAACGCGCAACAATGGATTGCTTGGACTTTCCACCAGAACCAGCTTCGGTTTCTCTGCCAGCGCCTGTTTCAGCGCCTGTTCGTCGTTTTGATCGACAAACAGCACGCGATAGCAGCCGCGTTTTGCCAGGCTATCAAACAGGCGATAGCTGCCGCCGTAGCAATCGTGCGGCGCAACCAGCAGGTCGCCGGGTTTAAGGAACACCGTGGTCACCAGGTGAATGGCGGACATCCCCGTGTTGGTTAATACGGCGCCTGCGCCCCCTTCCAGCTCGGCCAGCGCGCGCTGGGTTACATCACGCGTAGGGTTGCCACGACGCGAGTAGTCATGCGCACGGGGTTCATTAAATCCGGTGAAATTGTAGGTACTGGAAAGATGAATGGGCGGGACAACGCAGCCGTACTGCTCGTCATCATTTAATCCGCTACGCACTGCGATAGTGGCCTGTTTACGCGTCATGGTGAGGGCTTCCTGGCGAATGAGGTGAAAAGTCAGGCACCAGAGTAAACATTGAAAGTATGGACGTCAATACATCTGGACATCTAAACTTCTTTGCGTATAGATTGAGCAATGCGCAAATAGCCGTTAAAATTATATGCTTTAGTGCACGCTGCAGCGGCAATATCCGTGCCACGGTATCGTCTCTACGGTAAACTAGGCAAGATTGCGGTTCAGAACGGGTGGTTACCGGTTTTGCACCTTTAGATAAATGACTGAGAGGATTAAAGGTATCTCATGGCTGAATGGAGCGGCGAATATATCAGCCCATACGCTGAGCACGGTAAGAAGAGTGAGCAAGTAAAGAAAATTACGGTTTCCATTCCTCTGAAGGTGTTGAAGATCCTCACCGATGAACGTACGCGTCGTCAGGTGAACAACCTGCGCCACGCAACCAACAGCGAACTGCTGTGCGAAGCGTTTCTGCATGCGTTTACCGGTCAACCGTTGCCGAACGATGACGATCTGCGCAAAGAGCGTAGTGATGAAATCCCGGAAGAGGCGAAGGTGATCATGCGTGAACTGGGTATTGACCCGGAGACGTGGGAATACTGAGAAGCGGATACAAAAAAGGCACCTTGCGGTGCCTTTTTTTTCGGGAAACTTATTTAGCGCCCGGGATGCTGAAACGCTTGTTGAAGCGGTCAACACGGCCACCGGTTGCAACATCACGCTGCTTACCAGTGTAGAACGGGTGGCATTTGCCGCACACGTCCAGGTTCAGATCGTGACCCACGGTAGAGCGGATCTGGATAGAGTTACCGCAAGAACAGTTTGCAGTAATCATTTCGTATTTCGGGTGAATATCTTTTTTCATGGGAGAACCTCAGTTAAGGCCGCGTCGCTCTTCCAGCCCTAACGCCAGACACCACGCGATGTTGATTGTAAGTTCTTTGGCGTAAAGTACACCAAAGGCGGCGAATCATACAGAATTTGACCAACGTATGCAAACTGATCCGCACGCCGCTTTTACTAATGTGTATACTAACGCGCCACTTTTCAAGTCAGGAAGATTCGATGCCCGTCGCTCACGTTGCCCTGCCCGTTCCGCTTCCCCGCACCTTTGACTATCTGCTGCCCGACAGCATGAGCGCCAAAGCGGGCTGTCGCGTGACCGTGCCGTTTGGCAAACAGCAGCGCGTGGGGATCGTCGTCTCCGTCAGCGATAAGAGCGAACTGCCGCTTAACGAACTGAAATCGGTCGTTGAGGTGCTGGACAGCGAGCCCGTCTACTCCACCAGCACCTGGCGACTGCTGCTGTGGGCGGCGGATTATTATCATCACCCCATCGGCGACGTCCTGTTCCACGCCCTGCCAATTATGCTGCGTCAAGGCAAGAGCGCCAGCCATGCGCCGATGTGGTACTGGTTTGCCACAGAGGAAGGCCAGGCCGTCGACATCAACAGCCTGAAGCGCTCGCAGAAACAGCAGCAGGCGCTGGCGGCGCTGCGTCAGGGGAAAATCTGGCGGCATCAGGTCGACGAGCTTGAGGTCAGCGAAACGGCGCTACAGGCATTAAGAAAGAAAGGGCTGAGCGACCTGGCAAGCGAGGCGCCTGCCCTTAACGACTGGCGGGAGAGTTTCTCCGTTTCAGGGGATCGCCTGCGTCTGAATACCGAGCAGGCCACCGCGGTAGGCGCAATTCATAGCGCCTCCGATCGTTTCTCTGCCTGGCTGCTGGCGGGGGTCACCGGTTCCGGCAAGACCGAAGTTTACCTGAGCGTGCTGGAAAACGTGCTCGCGCAGGGCAAACAGGCGCTGGTGATGGTGCCGGAAATTGGCCTGACGCCGCAAACCATCGCCCGATTCCGCGAACGCTTTAACGCGCCGGTTGAGGTGCTGCACTCAGGCCTGAACGACAGCGAGCGACTCAGCGCCTGGCTGAAAGCGAAAAACGGCGAAGCGGCGATTGTGATCGGCACCCGCTCGTCGCTGTTCACGCCGTTTAAAAATCTTGGCGTTATCGTGATCGACGAAGAGCACGACAGCTCCTATAAACAGCAGGAAGGCTGGCGCTATCACGCCCGCGATCTGGCCGTCTACCGCGCGCACAGCGAGCAAATTCCTATTGTTCTGGGATCAGCCACGCCTGCGCTCGAAACGCTGCACAACGTGCGCCAGCGTAAATACCACATGCTGCGCCTGACGCGTCGCGCGGGGAATGCCCGTCCGGCCATTCAGCACGTGCTGGATTTGAAAGGCCAGCAGGTCCAGGCGGGGCTAGCGCCCGCGCTTATTACCCGCATGCGCCAGCATTTGCAGGCGGGGAATCAGGTCATTCTGTTCCTCAACCGTCGCGGATTTGCACCTGCCCTGCTGTGCCACGACTGCGGCTGGATTGCCGAATGCCCGCGCTGCGATCACTACTACACCTTCCATCAGGCCCAGCGTCATCTGCGCTGCCACCACTGCGACAGCCAGCGTCCGGTGCCGCGCCAGTGCCCGTCGTGTGGCTCAACGCATATTGTGCCGGTCGGTCTGGGGACGGAACAGCTGGAGCAGGCGCTTGGGCCCTTTTTCCCGGACGTGCCGATTTCGCGTATCGACCGGGACACCACCAGCCGCAAAGGCGCACTCGAACAGCAGCTGGCGGAAGTGCATCGCGGTGGCGCGCGCATCCTGATTGGCACCCAGATGCTGGCCAAAGGCCACCACTTCCCGGACGTGACGCTGGTCGCCCTGCTGGACGTGGACGGCGCGCTGTTCTCGGCAGATTTCCGCTCCGCCGAGCGCTTCGCCCAGCTTTACACCCAGGTTGCCGGACGTGCAGGACGCGCCGGTAAACAGGGCGAAGTGGTGCTGCAAACGCACCACCCGGAGCACCCGCTGCTGCAAACCCTGCTGCACAAAGGCTATGACGCCTTTGCCGAGCAGGCGCTGGCCGAACGCCAGACCATGCAGCTACCGCCGTGGACCAGCCACGTCATCATCCGCGCGGAAGATCATAACAATCAGCAGGCGCCACTTTTCCTGCAGCAGCTGAGAAACCTCCTGCAGGCCAGCCCGCTGGTGGATAGTCAGCTGTGGATTTTGGGCCCGGTGCCTGCCCTCGCGCCAAAACGCGGCGGCCGTTTCCGCTGGCAGATCTTGCTCCAGCACCCCTCGCGCATTCGTCTTCAGCAGATTGTTAGCGGCGCGCTGGTGCTGATTAACACCCTGCCCGAAGCGCGAAAAGTGAAGTGGGTGCTGGACGTCGACCCTATCGAAGGCTGAAGCTGGATCGAAAAATTTAACGCTCCTCACACTTTTTATGAAAATTCTGTAACCGATTCCATTAACTATCTGTAAAAATGGTGATGTCAGAAGTTCGGTGTTCAGGCGAGGAGAAGACGTTGAAGTCCAGGAAAGAGGTTGCGGCTGCGACCATGAAAGACGTTGCCCAGAAAGCACAGGTCTCTACGGCAACAGTATCCCGCGCATTAATGAACCCGGATAAAGTCTCCCAGGCGACCCGTAACCGGGTGGAGCAGGCTGCGCTTGAAGTGGGCTATTTTCCGCAGGCAATGGGACGTAACGTCAAACGCAACGAGTCGCGCACCATCCTGGTGATTGTGCCGGACATCTGTGACCCTTTCTTTAGCGAGATTATCCGCGGTATTGAAGTCACCGCGGCGGAACAGGGGTACCTGGTGCTGATTGGCGACTGCGCCCATCAGAACCAGCAGGAAAAAACCTTCATCGACCTCATTATCACCAAGCAGATCGACGGCATGCTGCTGCTTGGCTCTCGCCTGCCGTTTGATGCCAGCATCGAAGAGCAGCGTAATTTACCGCCGATGGTGATGGCCAACGAGTTTGCGCCGGAGCTGGAGCTGCCGACGGTCCATATCGATAACCTTACCGCCGCGTTCAACGCCGTAAACTATCTCCAGGAGCTGGGGCATAAGCGTATTGGTTGCATCGCCGGACCGGAAGAGATGCCGCTGTGTCACTACCGTTTGCAGGGTTACGTTCAGGCGCTGCGCCGTACCGGCGTGACCGTCGATCCGCACTACATTGCGCGCGGTGATTTTACCTTCGCAGCCGGTGGACAGGCGCTGGAGAAACTTCTGGACCTGCCTGAGCCGCCAACCGCCGTATTTTGCCACAGCGACGTGATGGCGCTGGGCGCATTATCGTATGCCAAACGCCGCGGCCTTCGCATACCGAAAGATTTATCCATCATCGGTTTCGATAATATTTCGCTTTCGGAATTTTGCGATCCGCCGCTCTCAACGGTCGCTCAGCCGCGCTATCAAATCGGTCGCGAAGCGATGCTGCTTCTGCTGGATCAGCTTCACGGTCAAACAGTTAGCAGCGGCTCACGGTTGCTGGACTGCGAACTGATCGTCCGCGGCACGACCCAGGCATTGACTTAAAGTAAACGTCTTTCGGATACCCTTATCTGGTCAAAGCCCCGCCGCTTAAGTAACATGGCGGACTGACGAACGAATAAATACAGCGAAACGATAGTGGCACAACGAGATTATGTACGTCGCGGCCAGCCGGCACCTTCGCGACGCAAAAAGAGTAGCTCAAGAAAAAAGCAACGTAACCTGCCTGCTGTCTCGCCAGCAATGGTCGCTATTGCTGCGGCTGTAGTCGTCGCCTTTATTGGTGGCCTGTACTTTATCACGCACCATAAAAAAGAAGAGTCTGAGGCACTTCAGGCCAGTAAAGTCGCCGGAAATGGCCTCCCTCCGAAGCCTGAAGAGCGCTGGCGCTATATCAAAGAGCTGGAAAGCCGTCAGCCTGGGGTACGTGCGCCAACGGAACCTTCTGCGGGTGGTGAAGTGCAGAATGCGAATCAGCTGACGGATGAACAGCGTCAGCTGCTGGCACAAATGCAGGCCGACATGCGCCAGCAGCCTACGCAGCTGAACGAAGTGCCGTGGAATGAGCAGACGCCGGAACAGCGTCAGCAAACGCTGCAGCGTCGCCAGGCACAACAGCAGATTCAGCAGCAACAGCAGTGGGCGCAAACCCAGCCGGTACAGCAGCCTAAGGCACAGCCGCGGGTAACGGAACAGCCGTATCAGCAGCCGACGCGTACGGTGCAGTCTCAGCCTGTCCAGCAGCAGCCTAAAACACAGCCGCAGAAGCAGGCGGCTCAGCCGTATCAGGATCTGCTCCAGACGCCAGCGCACACCACCGCCCAGCAGCCGAAAACGCAGCAGGCCGCGCCGGTCACGAAAGAGACCGAAGCGCCGAAGCAGACGGCGGAGAAAAAAGACGAACGTCGCTGGATGGTACAGTGCGGTTCGTTCAAAGGTGCGGAGCAGGCGGAAACGGTGCGCGCGCAGCTGGCCTTTGAAGGGTTTGATTCGCGTATTACCATCAATAACGGCTGGAATCGCGTGGTGATTGGTCCGGTCAAAGGCAAAGAAAATGCCGATGGCACCCTTTCTCGTTTGAAAATCGCCGGTCACACAAACTGCATTCGACTCGCCTCCGGGGGTTGAAACCCCCAAAATCCCCCCCATCTATCATTTAATTCAGCCCTGGGCACAGGCTCAGGGCTTCTGTTTCCCGATTCTGTAACCAGGGGGTCTGCTCGTGACAACAATAGTAAGTGTACGCCGTAACGGCCATGTGGTAATCGCCGGTGATGGCCAGGCCACGCTGGGTAATACCGTCATGAAAGGCAACGTGAAGAAAGTGCGTCGTCTCTACAACGACAAAGTGATCGCCGGCTTTGCAGGCGGCACGGCGGATGCCTTCACGCTGTTTGAACTGTTTGAACGCAAACTGGAAATGCATCAGGGTCATCTGGTGAAAGCCGCCGTTGAGCTGGCGAAAGACTGGCGTACCGACCGCATGCTGCGCAAGCTCGAAGCGCTGCTGGCGGTCGCCGATGAAACCGCTTCGCTGATCATCACCGGTAACGGTGACGTAATTCAGCCGGAAAATGACCTGATTGCCATCGGCTCTGGCGGCCCTTATGCCCAGGCTGCTGCCCGCGCACTGTTGGAAAATACCGACATGAACGCGCGTGATATCGCGGTGAAGGCGTTGGATATTGCAGGTGATATCTGCATCTATACCAACCACAACCACACCATCGAAGAATTGACCTCCAAAGCGTAAGGATCTCCCATGTCTGAAATGACCCCACGCGAAATTGTCAGCGAACTGAACAAACACATTATCGGCCAGGATAACGCCAAGCGTTCCGTGGCTATCGCCCTGCGTAACCGCTGGCGTCGTATGCAGCTTGACGAAGAGCTGCGCCACGAAGTGACGCCGAAAAACATTCTGATGATCGGCCCGACCGGCGTCGGTAAAACCGAAATCGCCCGTCGTCTGGCGAAGCTGGCCAACGCACCGTTCATCAAAGTTGAAGCCACCAAGTTCACCGAAGTGGGCTATGTGGGTAAAGAAGTGGACTCCATCATCCGCGATCTGACCGACTCGGCGATCAAAATGGTGCGTGTCCAGGCGATTGAGAAAAACCGCTACCGTGCGGAAGAGATGGCCGAAGAGCGCATTCTCGACGTGCTGATCCCTCCGGCAAAAAACAACTGGGGCCAGGCAGAACAGCAGGCGGAACCGTCCGCTGCGCGTCAGGCGTTCCGCAAAAAGCTGCGTGAAGGCCAGTTGGATGATAAAGAGATTGAGATCGATCTCGCTGCCGCGCCAATGGGTGTGGAAATCATGGCACCTCCGGGCATGGAAGAGATGACCAGCCAGCTGCAGTCCATGTTCCAGAACCTGGGCGGTCAGAAGCAAAAAACACGTAAGCTGAAAATCAAAGACGCGATGAAGCTGCTGATTGAAGAAGAAGCGGCGAAGCTGGTGAATCCGGAAGAGCTGAAGCAGGACGCTATCGACGCGGTTGAGCAGCACGGTATCGTGTTTATCGACGAAATCGACAAAATTTGTAAGCGCGGCGGCAACAGCTCCGGCCCGGATGTATCCCGCGAAGGCGTTCAGCGCGACCTGCTGCCGCTGGTTGAAGGCTGCACCGTCTCCACCAAGCACGGCATGGTGAAAACGGACCACATCCTGTTTATCGCATCAGGTGCCTTCCAGGTTGCCAGCCCGTCGGATCTGATCCCGGAACTGCAGGGCCGTCTGCCTATCCGCGTTGAGCTGCAGGCGCTGACGACCGAAGACTTCGAACGTATCCTGACCGAGCCAAACGCCTCTGCAACCGTTCAGTACAAAGCGCTGATGGCAACCGAAGGCGTGAACCTCGAGTTCACCGAAGACGGTATCAAACGTATTGCCCAGGCTGCATGGCAGGTGAACGAAACCACCGAAAACATCGGTGCGCGTCGTCTGCATACCGTGCTGGAACGCCTGGTGGAAGATATCTCTTACGACGCGAGCGATCTGAACGGTCAAACCGTTACCATTGACGCAGAATATGTGAGTAAACATCTGGATGCGTTAGTGGCAGATGAAGATCTGAGCCGTTTTATCCTATAATCGCGGTTACTGGATTCTCATCACGTTTAATGGGGGCTAATGCCCCCATTTTTATTGGCTAAATACTTATGACTGACATCAGCCGTACTCAGGCGTGGCTCGAAAGTCTGCGCCCTAAAACACTCCCTCTGGCCTTTGCCGCGATTATCGTCGGTACGGCGCTTGCCTGGTGGCAGGGTTATTTCGATCCGCTGGTTGCCGCGCTGGCATTGATTACCGCCGGCCTGCTGCAAATTCTCTCCAACCTCGCCAACGACTATGGCGACGCGGTGAAAGGCAGCGACAAACCTGACCGTATCGGGCCGCTGCGTGGGATGCAAAAAGGGGTGATTACTCAGGCGCAGATGAAGCGCGCGCTGATTATCACCGTGGTGCTGATCTGTTTATCGGGTCTGGCGCTGGTGACGGTGGCGTCTAAGACCCCCAGCGATTTTATTGGCTTCCTGGTGCTGGGTTTATTGGCCATTATCGCAGCCATCACCTACACCGTCGGCACGCGTCCTTACGGCTACATTGGGCTCGGGGATATCTCCGTACTGGTGTTCTTCGGCTGGCTGAGCGTGATGGGAAGCTGGTACTTACAGGCGCATACGGTGATCCCTGCCCTGTTCCTGCCTGCGACCGCCTGCGGTCTGCTGGCGACCGCGGTGCTCAACATCAACAACCTGCGCGACATCGACAGCGACCGGGAGAACGGCAAAAACACCCTGGCGGTCCGTCTGGGGCCGGTGAATGCGCGTCGCTACCATGCCTGCCTGCTGATGGGTGCTCTGGTCTGCCTAGCGCTGTTCAACCTGATTTCCCTGCACAGTCTGTGGGGCTGGCTGTTTGTGCTTGCCGCGCCGCTGCTGATTAAGCAGGCCCGTTTTGTAATGCGCGAACGCAGCCCGGCCGCCATGCCGCCAATGCTGGAACGCACGGTAAAAGGCGCGCTGCTGACTAACCTGTTGTTCGTCATCGGGATTGTCTTAAGCCAGACGCTCAGTTAGCTGACAAATATCAATTAACAATTGATGATTTTGCCAACAACGCATTTCGCACGATATACTGAACACATTCGCAGCAACTGAGCGTTAAACCTATGAAATACGATACCTCCGAGCTTTGTGACATCTACCAGGAAGATGTCAACGTCGTTGAACCGCTGTTCTCCAACTTTGGTGGGCGGTCGTCGTTTGGCGGACAGATCGTCACGGTGAAATGTTTCGAGGATAACGGGTTGTTGTACGATCTGCTCGAACAGAACGGCCGTGGCCGCGTACTGGTGGTCGATGGCGGTGGTTCCGTACGCCGCGCATTGATTGATGCTGAGCTGGCCGGTATTGCCGCACAAAACGAGTGGGAAGGCATTGTGGTGTACGGTTCCGTGCGTCAGGTGGACGATCTGGAAGACCTGGATATCGGGATTCAGGCCATCGCAGCCATACCGGTAGGGGCGGCAGGTGACGGCATCGGCGAAAGCGACGTGCGCGTTAACTTCGGCGGCGTGACCTTCTTCTCCGGCGACCATCTCTACGCCGATAATACCGGCATTATCCTTTCCGAAGATCCCCTGGATATCGAGTAATAAAACCGTAAGCGTGGACCATAAAAAAACCGCCAACAGCAATGTGGCGGTTTTTTTGTCCCTCGGGATTCGCGGTCCGTTGGGAAGGCTTGCAACCTTTGACCAGGGTTTTTATCTTACCCTGATTCAAATCTCAGGTAATCCCCTCGACCCTTTATAAATTCCTAATTATCTATACAGACCTTAACTACGCTACTGTTGCTGACTATGATGCTGCGTCCCTTTCCGCCATCTCGCACATGGGCATCGGTCCAGGGAAAGGTGTC
This sequence comes from Enterobacter sp. fkY84-1, assembly GCF_052974705.1. Lineage (NCBI taxonomy): Bacteria > Pseudomonadati > Pseudomonadota > Gammaproteobacteria > Enterobacterales > Enterobacteriaceae > Enterobacter > Enterobacter sp. fkY84-1. The sequence continues at coordinate 4,554,231 of NZ_CP169393.1, forward strand.
TTCACAACCGTAAAGCAACCCTTGATCAGGCTTGTGTCCACCGACTTATCACCGGTGGTGAACGGTGGAGCGGTTAGCTGCAGGGACCGCATAATGAAACGCTATTTATGTATCGCGTTCATTGTCGCCAGCGTACTCGTTGTAAAGAGTGATGAACCGAATGTGTTCGTTGCTTTTACTATGATAGCGCAGGACAAGTAGCGTTAAGGCCGCCTCTGGCGGCCTTTTTTATGGTGATCGCCGACTGACATCAAACCATAAAAAAAGCCGGGTGGCGGCTTCGCCTTACCCGGCCTACTCATTAACCCCAATGGGAATTAAACCTCTTCCATACGTCCCAGCAGCGCCTGCAGGCGATCCTGCCAGCCGTTCTGCTGTTCGCGCAGCTGGTTGTTTTCGCGCTCCAGTTCTTCGCGGCTGTGCTGCGCGTTCTGTACTTCCTGCGCCAGGCTGCTGTTCTTCTCTTTCAGCTCTTCAATTTCCATCTGCAGCAGGGTGATGGTGTCAATCGCCTGCTGTACTTTCGATTCCAGTTTCTCAAACACTTCTAAAGACATGATGCTACCTCTCCTGAATTGCAAGGCGACGCTTTAACATAAACGCGCACGACATATACCGTCGATTGTATGGAGCGCGGCGCTCTGTGTCCAGCGACACACCGCGCAGATCGCGGTTTGCAACACTTTTAGGTCTGGTCCTGGTGCGTTCGCGTCATATACCCCTAAATTGTTAACTGATTCGTTAATGAAATGATTCAGCTCACATTCCTGTACTGATCCTGTACTGCTGCAAAAATGTGCTTTATGGCGCGAAAACGCTCATTTTATTGACGCAGACCACACATTTCGATTTCGATATTTCTCGTTTTTGCTCGTTAACGATAAATTAACACTATGTCTACAGGGCATCGTGGCTGTCACGGGCGGCCATGCTAACAATAAACATCAATTTCTTCAGGATTCCGATTATGAGTCAGACATCAACCTTAAAAGGCCAGTGCATTGCCGAGTTCCTTGGTACCGGGTTGTTGATATTCTTCGGAGTGGGCTGTGTCGCTGCACTGAAAGTGGCGGGTGCCAGTTTTGGTCAGTGGGAAATCAGTATCATCTGGGGTCTGGGCGTGGCGATGGCCATCTACCTGACTGCAGGGGTTTCTGGTGCACATCTTAACCCGGCGGTGACTATCGCACTGTGGCTGTTCGCGTGCTTCGACGGACGCAAAGTAGTTCCTTTCATTCTTTCTCAGTTTGCCGGCGCGTTTTGCGCAGCGGCGTTAGTTTACGGGCTTTATTACAATCTTTTCATCGACTTCGAACAGACGCATCATATGGTGCGCGGCAGCGTCGAAAGTCTGGATCTGGCAGGCATCTTCTCAACCTATCCAAACCCGCATATCAATTTTGTGCAGGCGTTCGCAGTTGAAATGGTGATTACCGCTATTCTGATGGGCGTTATCCTGGCGCTGACCGACGACGGAAACGGCATTCCGCGCGGCCCGCTGGCCCCACTGCTGATTGGCCTGCTGATTGCGGTGATTGGTGCCTCCATGGGCCCGCTGACCGGCTTCGCGATGAACCCGGCGCGTGATATCGGACCTAAAGCGTTCGCCTTTATCGCAGGCTGGGGCGACGTCGCCTTCACCGGTGGCAAAGACATTCCTTACTTCCTGGTACCGCTGTTTGCGCCAGTTGTCGGGGCTGCGCTGGGTGCGTTCAGCTACCGCAAATTAATTGGTCGCCATTTACCGTGCGACACCTGTGTGGAAGAGGAGAAGGAAACGACTTCTACCGCACAACAAAAAGCTTCGCTGTAATCTGACTACGGGACACATACCATGACCGAAAAAAAATATATCGTTGCGCTCGACCAGGGCACTACCAGCTCCCGCGCTGTCGTAATGGATCATGACGCGAACATCGTCAGCGTGTCACAGCGCGAATTTGAGCAAATTTATCCTCGTCCAGGCTGGGTCGAACACGACCCAATGGAGATCTGGGCGTCACAAAGCTCCACGCTGGTCGAAGTGCTGGCAAAAGCCGATATCAGTTCCGACGAGATTGCCGCGATTGGTATCACTAACCAGCGTGAAACGACGATTGTCTGGGAACGTGAAACCGGTAAGCCTATTTACAACGCCATCGTCTGGCAGTGCCGCCGTACCTCTGAGATCTGCGAGCAGCTGAAGCGCGACGGCATGGAAGAGTACGTGCGCAGCGCCACCGGTTTGGTGGTTGACCCGTATTTCTCTGGCACCAAAGTGAAGTGGATCCTCGACCACGTGGAAGGTTCACGCGAACGTGCAAAACGCGGCGAGCTGCTGTTCGGCACCGTCGACACCTGGCTTATCTGGAAGATGACCCAGGGACGCGTCCACGTCACCGACTACACCAACGCCTCGCGTACCATGCTGTTCAACATCAACACCCTGGAGTGGGATGACAAGATGCTGGACGCGCTGGATATCCCACGTGCGATGCTGCCTGACGTGCGCAAGTCTTCTGAGGTTTACGGCCAGACCAACATCGGCGGTAAAGGCGGCACCCGTATTCCTATCGCCGGTATTGCCGGTGACCAGCAGGCGGCGCTGTTCGGCCAGCTGTGCGTCAAAGAAGGGATGGCGAAGAACACCTACGGCACCGGCTGCTTTATGCTGATGAACACCGGCGAGAAAGCGGTGAAATCAGAAAACGGCCTGCTGACCACCATCGCCTGTGGACCACGCGGCGAAGTGAACTATGCCCTGGAAGGCGCGGTGTTCATGGCCGGTGCGTCTATCCAGTGGCTGCGCGACGAGATGAAGCTGATCAGCGATGCGTTCGACTCCGAGTACTTCGCGACCAAAGTGAAAGACACCAACGGCGTGTACGTGGTGCCTGCATTCACCGGTCTGGGCGCGCCGTACTGGGATCCGTATGCACGCGGCGCAATTTTTGGCCTGACGCGTGGCGTTAACTCTAACCACATTATTCGCGCCACACTGGAATCCATCGCCTACCAGACGCGCGACGTGCTGGAAGCGATGCAGGCGGACTCCGGCATTCGTCTGCACGCCCTGCGCGTGGACGGCGGTGCGGTAGCGAATAACTTCCTGATGCAGTTCCAGTCCGACATTCTGGGCACCCGCGTTGAGCGTCCTGAAGTGCGTGAAGTCACGGCGCTGGGCGCGGCATACCTTGCCGGTCTGGCGGTAGGCTTCTGGCAGAACCTGGACGAGCTGCAGGAAAAAGCGGTGATCGAACGCGAATTCCGCCCTGGCATCGAAACCACCGAGCGTAACTTCCGCTACAGCGGCTGGAAGAAAGCGGTGAAACGCGCCCTGGCGTGGGAAGAGCACGAAGAGTAATCATATATTCCCTCTCCCCTGGGGAGAGGGTCAGGGCGAGGGGACCGCACCGGTCCCCTCGCCCCTCCCCACTCTGTGATAAACTTCGTGCAATTCCTTTTGATTGTACGAGTACCTCATGAAACGTGAACTTGCTATCGAGTTTTCCCGCGTCACCGAAGCGGCTGCCCTTGCAGGCTATAAGTGGCTGGGTCGCGGTGACAAAAATACCGCAGACGGCGCAGCCGTCCATGCCATGCGCATTGTGCTTAACCAGGTCAACATCGACGGCACCATCGTGATCGGCGAAGGTGAGATCGACGAAGCGCCAATGCTCTACATCGGTGAAAAAGTCGGTACCGGCAAAGGCGATGCCGTGGATATCGCCGTCGACCCGATCGAAGGCACGCGCATGACGGCAATGGGTCAGGCCAACGCCCTGGCGGTGCTGGCCGTAGGCGATAAGGGCTGCTTCCTCAACGCGCCGGATATGTACATGGAAAAGCTGATTGTCGGTCCTGGCGCGAAAGGCGCAATCGACCTTAGCCTGCCGCTGGACGAGAACCTTCGCAACGTCGCCCACGCCCTGGGCAAACCCCTTAGCGAATTGACCGTGACGATTCTGGCCAAACCGCGCCACGACGCCACCATCGCGCAGATGCAAAAGCTCGGCGTGCGCGTGTTTGCCATTCCGGATGGTGACGTTGCCGCCTCGATCCTGACCTGCATGCCGGACAGCGAAGTAGACGTGCTGTACGGCATCGGCGGCGCGCCGGAAGGCGTAGTCTCTGCAGCCGTGATCCGCGCGCTGGACGGCGATATGCAGGCTCGTCTGCTGCCCCGCCACGAGGTGAAAGGCGACAGCCAAGAGAACCGCCGTATCGGGGAAAACGAGCTGGCACGCTGCGAAGCGATGGGCATCGAGGCCAACAAAGTGCTGGCGCTGCATGATATGGCCCGTAGCGATAACGTGGTCTTCTCGGCGACAGGTATCACCAAAGGCGATCTGCTGGACGGCATCAGCCGCAAGGGCAATATGGCCACCACTGAAACGCTGCTGATCCGCGGAAAATCACGCACCATTCGCCGCATCCAGTCTATCCACTATCTCGACCGCAAAGACCCGGACGTACAGACGCACATTCTGTAAAACCGTTTGATCGATAGAGCTTTCCGGCCCAAATGGGCTGGAAATCTCCCCGTTAAGTACGGAAGATAGAACAGAGAAACAGCACAGGAGAAGATCATGGCGGACTGGGTAACAGGTAAAGTCACAAAGATACAGTTCTGGACCGATGCGCTATTTAGTCTCACCCTGCATGCTCCCGTCCACCCGTTTAAAGCCGGGCAATTTGCGAAGCTGGGGCTGGATGTCGACGGCGAGCGCGTGCAGCGCGCCTACTCTTACGTTAACGCGCCTGATAACCCGGATCTCGAGTTCTATCTGGTCACCGTTCCTGACGGTAAACTCAGCCCGCGCCTTGCCGCCCTCAAGCCCGGCGACGACGTGCAAATCGTGAGTGAAGCAGCAGGCTTCTTTGTGCTCGAAGAGATCCCGGATTGTGACACGCTCTGGATGCTGGCAACCGGTACGGCCATCGGCCCTTATCTCTCTATTTTGCAGTATGGCAAAGACCTGGAGCGTTTTAAAAACATCGTGCTGGTTCACGCTGCGCGCTACGCCGCAGACCTGAGCTACCTGCCGCAGATGCAGGCGCTGGAACAGCAGTACGGCGGAAAGTTAAAGATTCAGACGGTGGTCAGCCGCGAAACCGTAGCAGGAACGCTGACCGGTCGCGTGCCGGCGTTAATTGAGAATGGTGCCCTGGAAGAGGCGGTGGGTTTACCGATGACGGCTGAAACCAGCCACGTCATGCTGTGTGGCAACCCGCAGATGGTACGCGACACGCAGCAGCTTCTGAAGGATACCCGGCAGATGACGAAACATCTTCGCCGCCGACCGGGCCATATGACCGCCGAACACTACTGGTGATCAGCGGTATTTCACCTCAACGGTGTCTTTACCGTATTTGTTTTCGCTCTGGGTGCCAATAAACGCGCCCAGATCGACAACCATCATCACGAAGATGACCGACGGCAGCAGCCTGCCCACCACCCACGGCAGGATGGACGGTAGCATCGCCCAGTTTCCCGCCACCAGCATCCACGCCAGAATAATCAGAAATGCCCACGCGCCGGAACGACCACGATCGTGCAGGCGTTTCACCACGACAGCCGCCGTTGGCCAGAGCAGGCAGACCAGCGCGAAGGCCGCCGTTTGCGTGCTCAGCCACGCGTTATAGGCGACGAAAAACAGAAGCAGCATGGCGACAACCCACGTCACCATCCAGATCCAGAAATCACGGCGTCCAATACGCCCTTTGAATGAAAACAGCCACTGCTGTATGGTCATGTAAGGTTCCTTATTATCGTTTAGCCCGCATTTTACCCTGGAGTTGTGACCTTTTGACAAGCCGACCAGATATCGTTTTAATCATGAGCACTTACGGCCAGGGGCAATGTTGATGAAAAGTTCGGCACATTCTCTTTTCCTGTGTTTAGCGCTGCTCAGCGCGGGTTTTACCCTGCACGCCGCCGAAACCACAGCCCCGACCACAGCACCGTACCTGCTGGCGGGCGCACCGTCGTTCGATCAGTCCATCAGCCAGTTTCGTGAAGCCTTCAATCAGGCCAACCCCACGCTGCCGCTGGATGAGTTTCGCGCCATTGATGGCCCTCGCGACACGCCTACCCTGACCCGTGCGGCAAGCAAGATTAACGAGAATTTGTATGCCTCCACGGCGCTGGAGCGCGGGACGTTAAAAATCAAAAGCATGCAAATCACCTGGCTGCCGATACAAGGGCCAGAGCAGAAAGCCGCGAAGGCGAAAGCGCTGGAGTACATGAGCGCGGTCCTGCAGGCGTTTACCCCTGCGCTGACGAAAAAGCAAAGCCAGCAAAAGCTGCAAAAAATCCTCACCGCCGGTAAAAATAAGCGTTACTACGCCGATACCGAAGGCGCGATCCGCTATGTGGTGGCGGACAACGGCGAAAAAGGACTGACCTTCGCTGTTGAACCGATTAAGCTGGCACTATCTGACACCCTCGGCGGGGCGAATTAATGACAAAAAGCAAAGCCTTTCGAGGGAAAATCTCTATACTGATTCACAGACCATGCTGCCCGACAGGGTGGCCATATTCCTTAATTCGCTTATTGAGCGTGGAGAATTGAAATGCGACATCCTTTAGTGATGGGTAACTGGAAACTGAACGGCAGCCGCCACATGGTAAACGAACTGGTTGCGAACCTGCGTAAAGAGCTGGCTGGCGTGACCGGCTGCGCGGTTGCTATCGCTCCGCCGGATATGTACCTGGATCTGGCTAAACGTGCCGCTGACGGCAGCCACATCATTCTGGGCGCGCAGAACGTTGACGTTAACCTGTCTGGCGCGTTCACTGGTGAAACGTCCGCTGAAATGCTGAAAGATATCGGCGCGAAATACATCATCATCGGCCACTCCGAGCGTCGCACCTATCACAAAGAATCCGACGAGTTCATCGCGAAGAAATTCGCCGTGCTGAAAGAGCAGGGTCTGATCCCGGTTCTGTGCATCGGTGAAACCGAAGCAGAAAACGAAGCGGGCAAAACTGAAGAAGTGTGCGCACGTCAGATCGACGCAGTGCTGAAAACGCAGGGCGCAGCAGCGTTCGAAGGCGCGGTTATCGCTTACGAGCCAGTCTGGGCGATCGGTACCGGCAAATCAGCCACCCCTGCGCAGGCTCAGGCGGTTCACAAATTCATCCGTGACCACATTGCGAAAGCTGACGCCAAAGTGGCTGAGCAAGTGATCATCCAGTACGGTGGTTCCGTTAACGCGTCTAACGCTGCTGAGCTGTTCACCCAGCCAGACATCGATGGCGCGCTGGTTGGCGGTGCATCCCTGAAAGCGGACGCTTTCGCGGTGATCGTTAAAGCGGCAGAAGCGGCTAAACAGGCGTAATTGCCTTTGTGGCGGGTGGCGCTTCGCTAACCCGCCCTACGGTTCTGTAGGCCCGGTAAGCGTCAGCGCCACCGGGCTTTTTTACAGCCGTCCCAGCAGGCTAAACCACAGATAATCCAGCGGCAGCAGCACCAGATACGTTGCCACCGCCAGCGCCAGACAGAGCACCATCCCCGCCCTGGCAGGCACTTTTCCTAACCCCATCGCCACCACGATCGGCGACGCCTGATAGGGCAGCAGCGGCGTGGAATAGCCCAGCACCTGAATCATGATCACCGACAGCAGCGGGAAGCCGGTCGCATCCGAGAAGCTCTGCGCCAGGGTGGTATACAGCGCCGGAACGCCGTTGGCGGTCATGATGAAGTTGAGTGCGGTGGTAATACCGGTCAGCGCAAGGAAGCTGGTGAACGGTCGGTCTGCATCGAGCGGCATAATACGGAGCAACGCCTCGCCCACCGCCGTGCCGATCCCGGTTTGCGTCACGACGATCGCCAGCCCCAGAATACCGGCAACGTAGATGCAGGTGCGCATATTCACCCCCGCAGAAAACTCCTCCCCGGTGATAAAACCGATGCGCGGCAGCATAACGATGACCGACGCCGCCAGCCCGGTCCAGGCCGGCCCCACGCCGTGCCAGCTCTCCGTCACCCACATCCCCAGCACTATCGCCAGCAGCCAGGCAAGACGCTTTTCATCCCGGCCCATGGGTTCAGACGGCGCCTGTTCCTTCGGCGGTTTTGGGCTGCCGGGAAAAAGCCAGCAGATCAGGCCAATCAGGATCAGGCCTTTGAGAATGCCCAGCACCGGCGTGTGCAGCAGCAGATACGGGACATAGTTCAGATGGATGCCGTACGAGCCTTCCGCCGCACCGCTCATCACCAGGTTAGGCACGTTAGCGGGCAGAATCGTCGCCGAAAGCTGGAACGTCCCGAACCCTACCGCCAGCGCCAGACCAAACCAGGCGCGGGAGCCGTCAGGGATACCGGCGCGTTTCGCCATTGCGGCGACAATCGGCATCAGCAGCGCAATACGTCCCATGTTCGACGGCATCACAAACGCCAGTGCATAGCTCAGCAGCACCACGCTCGCTACCATTAATACCCAGGAGTCGGTGAGCTTTGCCGACAGCGCCCGGGCGGCCCGGTCCGCCAGCCCGGTTTTACGTATCGCCACGCCGAGCACGAAGCCGCTGAAGACCAGCCAGAAAGCCGACGAGGCAAAACCACCGAAGATCGTCTCCGGCGGGGCGATCTTCGCGGTCATTGCCGCCGTGAAGAACAGCAGCGCGGTAATGAACTCAGGCAATAGCGACGTCGCCCATAGTACGATGGTGACGCCCACAATCAGTGAAGGCAGCAACAGAGGATACGTTGACCAGAGCGACATACCTGTCTCCTGTAGAATTTTTCAGCAAGTCTACGGCGACAGGCAGGGCGAGTAAACGCTATTTATGATGGGGTCAATTCAGGATAGCGCATTGATGATCCTGCAGTTCCTCAGCCGACGCGCGGTTAAGCATCAGCAGGTTGCGCTCGGTGGCCAGCAACACAAACGAACCATCTGACTGCTGCGCCATTGCCAGCGCGAAGCGCCCCATATGGTCGCGCGCTTCCGGCAGCTCTTCAGCCAGCATCATGAACGGGCTGCGCTGCACCAGTTCATTCTCCGTCACCCGACGAGCAAGATACTCATGCCCTTCCAGGCCGCCAGGAAGGGGCAGCCACTGGGTGCTGATGTCTCCCTGTGCCGCGTTCAGCTTCTCGCGCACGTCCGGGCGCAGGCAGGAGATATGAATGTGAAAATGGTTCTGCGTGCGCCCTGTCGGCGAGTTAATCGTCAGTGAAATGGCGCTGTCGGGCACCTCGCTTCCACGCTTCAGGGTCATAAAGCTACGCGACTGCCAGGCCAGCCAGAAAAAGTTCGGCGTATGCGCTTCGGTCAATAGCGGGCTTTCGGTGCCGTTGATGCGATATGTCGGCATCAGCAGGTATTGCAGCGGCCCGTTGCGGTCTTTAAAGACTACATAGCCTGCGTCAGGCTTCACCTGCGCACACGGTGCCGGGTTACGGTGTTGCAGTTGATTCGGCAGGCACTGGTCGAGAACGATATGTCGCAACGCATTCGGATTACCCGCTTTCATCCAGTACCAGCCGCCAGCGGCAAGGGCGATGACAATGAGGATCAATAAGATAATTTTTTTCACAACGCGTTCCCTGTTTTCAATAGAGGCAAAAGAGTAACGCAAAATGATGACCAAATAAAAAACCCGGCGGATTTCTCACGCCGGGTCACCGTGTCGTTTATTTATGTTCAGCGCTGGCTGATCTGGTCAAAGGTGCCGCCGTTAGAGAAGTGCTCTTTCTGCGCTTTCGTCCAGCCACCGAAAACATCATCAATGGTGAAGAGCTTCAGTTTCGGGAATTCGCCGTCATATTTCTTCGCCACAGCCGCATCGCGTGGACGGTAGAAGTTCTTCGCTGCAATCTCCTGACCTTCCGGCGAGTAGAGGTACTTCAGGTAGGCTTCCGCCACCGCTTTGGTGTCTTTCTTCTCAACCACTTTATCGACAACAGAGACGGTCGGCTCAGCCAGAATAGATTCGCTTGGGGTCACGATCTCAAACTTATCTTTACCCAGTTCGTTGGTCGCCAGCAGGGCTTCGTTTTCCCACGCAATCAGCACGTCACCAATACCGCGCTCCACGAAGGTGTTGGTTGCACCGCGCGCGCCGGAGTCCAGCACTTCGACGTTTTTGTACAGCGCTTTCACGAATTCCTGGGCTTTAGCCTGGTCACCGTTGTTGTGGTGCAATGCATAGCCCCAGGCGGCCAGATAGTTCCAGCGTGCGCCGCCGGAGCTTTTCGGGTTAGGGGTAATAACTGACACGCCCGGCTTAATCAGGTCATTCCAGTCATGGATCTGTTTCGGGTTGCCTTTACGTACCAGGAAAACGATGGTCGAGGTGTAGGGCGCGGAGTTATCCGGCAGGCGTTTGATCCAGTTTTTGTCGATACGGCCACGCTCGGCGATCGCGTCAACATCGTAGGCCAGCGCCAGGGTCACCACGTCGGCTTCAATACCGTTGATGACGGAGGTCGCCTGCTTGCCAGAACCACCGTGAGACTGGCGAACCACGACATTGTCGCCGGTTTCCTGCTTCCAGTGTGCCGCAAACGCTTTGTTGTATTGTTCATACAGTTCACGCGTCGGGTCGTATGACACGTTCAGTAACTGGATATCCTTAGCCAGAACGCTGGTCGATGCCAGCAATAATGTTAAACCCACGCCCCATTTATTCATCGCCCAGCTCTCTTGTGTAGTGTTTTGATGAATGCAGCGTGCCAGAAAGCGAATCGAGGATTAAAGAATAAAAAAAGATTGGCTATAACGTAGTGGAATAAAAAAGCGTGTACGCATAAAAAAGCCGGGTGGCGGCTACGCCTTACCCGGCCTACGAGTCGTGCTTTTGTAGGCCCGGTAAGCGCAGCGCCACCGGGCAACAGAGCCAATCAGTACAGTTTTTTCGCGCAGTCCAGCCAGTCACCTTTGAACGGACGCTTCATGTTTTCAATCGCGTCGATGATGTCATGGTGAACCAGTTTCTCGTTCTGAATACCGACGCAGCGGCCGCCGTGGCCCTGCAGCAGCAGTTCGATTGCGTACGCGCCCATACGGGACGCCAGAATACGGTCATACGGGCCAGGGGAACCGCCACGCTGGATGTGCCCCAGTACGGTCGCACGGGTTTCACGCTTGGTTTCGGTTTCGATGTACTTCGCCAGCTCGTCTACGTCACAGATGTGCTCGGTGATAGCCACGATCGCATGTTTTTTGCCTTTCGCGATGCCGGCTTTGATTTCAGCTACCAGATCTTCACGGCTGAATTCCACTTCCGGAACCACGACAAACTCACAGCCACCCGCAATTGCCGCAGCCAGGGTCAGGTCACCGCAGTAACGCCCCATCACTTCAACGATAGAGATACGCTGGTGGGAAGAAGAGGTGTCACGCAGGCGGTCAATCGCTTCCACAACGGTGCCCAGCGCGGTGAAGTAACCGATGGTGTAGTCGGTGCCTTTGATGTCGTTGTCGATAGTGCCCGGCAGACCGATGCACGGGAAGCCCATTTCAGTCAGACGTTTTGCACCCATGTACGAGCCGTCACCGCCGATAACCACCAGGGCGTCCAGTCCACGTTTTTTCATGTTCTCGATAGCCACTTCACGAACGTGTTCGTCACGGAATTCCGGGAAGCGCGCAGACCCAAGGAAGGTACCGCCACGGTTGATCATGTCAGACACGCTGTAACGGTCGAGCTGAACCATACGGTCTTCATACAGACCCAGGTAACCATCATAGATACCAAAAACTTCCAGACCTTCCGTCAGCGCCGCGCGGACAACCCCACGAATTGCCGCGTTCATGCCCGGCGCATCACCGCCGCTTGTCAACACACCGATTTTCTTAATCATGACTACCTCTGAACTTAGGAATGCAAAATTGAAATCTGTTGCCGGAAGAAACTTATCGACCAACGAATACTGCAAATAGTATATCAATCCCTTCCAGCTGAATTGATTCAGGTCAGACCAAATGGCGGTAATTTATACACAAAATGCTGGCCTGGCTCACTTTTTTACAACGAATTACGAAAGCCCAACATGTCCGGGTATAACCGAGCAGGGATCCTGGTGAATGATGACGTCTGAACCAGGAAAACGCTGCAAAATCGCCTGCTCAACCTGCTCAGCAATCACGTGAGCCTGAACCAGTGGCAGGTTGTCTTCCATTTCAATATGAATCTGAATAAAGCGGGTCGGCCCTGACTGCCGCGTTCGAAGATCGTGTGCACCGCTGACGCCGGGCCAGGCGGTCACGATAGAAAAAATTTCATTACGTTCTGAGTCCGGGAGGGCGCGGTCAAGCAGCGATTGCACTGCTTCATACCCCATCCGCAGGGCGCTATATAAAATATAGATACCAATCCCTAACGCAAACAACGCATCGGCCCGATGCCAGCCATACCAGGCCAGACCGAGCGCAATAAGAATAGCCCCATTCATCATAACATCAGATTGATAATGAAGCATATCCGCCCGTACGGCCTGACTTTGCGTTTTGCGAACGACCCAGCGCTGGAACGTTACCAGAACAAGTGTGCAAATAAGTGCAACGACCGTCACAACGACGCCGACGCCGGGATCGTTCATCGGTGTCGGCGAGACGAGATGCTGAATGCCGGTGAGAAACAGGAACAGCGCAGAACCGGATATGAACATGCTTTGCGCCAGTGCGGCTAGCGACTCCGCTTTACCGTGCCCAAAGGTGTGCTCTTCATCCGCTGGCTGCAGCGAGTAACGTACGACCAGCAGGTTGGTCAATGAGGCGGCAATGTCCATCAGCGAATCCACCAGCGCCGCCAGAATACTGACCGAGCCGGTATACCACCAGGCAAAGATTTTAATCAGTAACAGGCTGGATGCCATGACGGTCGCCGCGATGGCGGCCCGGCTGACCAGTCTTCCATAGGATTGATTCATAAACGCTCCTGTCATGTCATGCCGCTAGTATAACGGAAGCATGTGGAGTCGAAGGATGAATAAACGGTTAACAAACAGAATGTGGGGCAAAAAAAAACCCCCACTTCATGTGGGGGAAGACAGGGATGGTGTCTATGGCAAGGAAAACAGGGTTTACTGGTTACTACGGGTACTGCTATTGCTACTGAAAAACGAGGTTTCTGAGCTTCGCTGCATCCGTGCAACCTCACGCAGCTGATCCATACGCTGCTGATGTTTGGTGTTCAAAACCGCTTGCTGCTCCGGCGTTAGCAGGTGGAACATCTGGTTGCGGACCTTCGCCATCTCTACCTGGCGAGCAACCTGTTCCTGTGCCATTTTTTCGGCCTGAGCGCGCACAGCGCTTTCGTCAAAATTTTCTGCGGTGACAAGGCGATGCATTGTCTCCATTTCGCTAACATTAACAGGGGGCTGGTCGTGTCTCGCCCTCTGCATCAGATCTCGCATCTGTTGACGCTGATGTTCGGTTAAACTTATGCCGTCAAACATATGGCTTTGGCTGCTGTTCTGCGTTGCGCCCTCTTGTAAGGGACCGTTATCGCTGATGATAGCTACAGCAGCCTGGCTAAACGCACTGAACGCCAGCGTTGAGGCCATGACGGCAGCGGTAACTTTGCGCATCACTTGCTCCCAAAATCTTTCGTGTCGCGATTCAACGAGAGACAGTCTACGATTCAGGCTGCAAACATGCGTCAGGGGGTGTAAAACAACGTAAAGTCATGGATTAGACAGCCTTGATGTCGTAATTTCTGCCTCGGAGGTATTTAAACAATGAATAAAATCCTGTTAGTTGATGATGACCGAGAGCTCACATCCCTTTTAAAGGAGTTGCTCGACATGGAAGGTTTCAACGTCCTGGTTGCCCATGATGGCGAGCAGGCGCTGAGTCTCCTTGACGACAGCATCGATTTACTTTTGCTCGACGTGATGATGCCGAAGAAAAACGGCATTGATACGCTGAAAGAGCTTCGCCAGACGCACCAGACCCCCGTTATCATGCTGACCGCGCGCGGCAGCGAACTCGACCGCGTACTCGGCCTTGAGCTGGGCGCAGATGACTATTTACCGAAGCCGTTTAACGACCGCGAACTGGTCGCCCGTATTCGCGCGATCCTGCGTCGTTCCCACTGGAGCGAGCAGCAGCAGAATACCGACAACAGCTCACCGACCCTTGAAGTCGACTCCCTGAGCCTGAATCCGGGCCGCCAGGAAGCGAGCTTTGATGGCCAGACGCTCGAACTCACCGGCACCGAGTTCACCCTGCTGTATCTGCTGGCACAGCACCTCGGCCAGGTGGTATCGCGTGAACATTTAAGTCAGGAAGTGCTGGGCAAGCGTCTTACCCCGTTTGACCGCGCCATCGACATGCACATCTCTAACCTGCGCCGTAAGCTGCCGGAGCGTAAAGACGGTCACCCATGGTTTAAAACCCTGCGTGGTCGCGGTTATCTGATGGTTTCCGCTTCATGATAGGAAGCTTAACCGCCCGCATCTTCGCCATCTTCTGGTTGACGCTGGCACTGGTTTTAATGCTCGTACTGATGTTGCCAAAACTCGACTCACGCCAGATGACGGAGCTGCTCGACAGCGAGCAACGTCAGGGCGTGATGATCGAGCAGCACGTGGAAGCCGAGCTGGCAAACGATCCGCCAAACGATTTGATGTGGTGGCGCAGGCTATTTCGCGCTATCGACAAGTGGGCGCCGCCCGGACAACGCCTGCTGCTGGTGACCAGCGAAGGCCGCGTGATTGGCGCCGATCGCAATGAAATGCAGATCATCCGCAACTTCATTGGCCAGGCAGATAATGCCGATCACCCCCAGAAGAAAAAATATGGCCGCGTAGAGATGGTGGGGCCGTTCTCCGTCAGAGATGGCGAGGATAACTATCAGCTCTACCTGATTCGCCCCGCGAGCAGCTCCCAGTCCGATTTTATCAACCTGCTGTTTGACCGCCCTCTCCTGCTGCTGATTGTCACGATGCTGGTCAGCTCGCCGCTGCTGTTATGGCTGGCGTGGAGCCTGGCAAAACCCGCACGTAAGCTGAAAAACGCCGCCGACGAAGTGGCGCAGGGCAACCTGAGGCAGCACCCGGAACTGGAGTCCGGACCGCAGGAGTTCCTGGCCGCCGGGACCAGTTTCAACCAGATGGTGAGCGCGCTCGATCGCATGATGACGGCCCAGCAGCGCCTGCTGTCGGATATCTCGCACGAGCTGCGTACCCCGCTCACGCGCTTACAGCTGGGTACCGCCCTGCTGCGCCGCCGCAATGGAGAAAGCAAAGAGCTGGAGCGCATCGAAACCGAAGCGCATCGTCTGGACAGCATGATCAACGATCTGCTGGTCATGTCGCGCAATCAGCAGAAAAACGCGCTGGTGAGCGAAACGGTGAAAGCCAATCATCTGTGGCATGAAGTGCTGGATAACGCGGCGTTCGAAGCGGAGCAGATGGGCAAATCCTTCACCGTTAACTTCCCGCCGGGTCCATGGCCGCTGTACGGTAACCCCAACGCGCTGGAAAGCGCGCTGGAAAATATCGTGCGTAACGCCCTGCGCTACTCGCACACGAAGATTGAGGTGGCGTTCTCGGTGGATAAAGACGGGATCACCGTCATCGTCGACGACGACGGTCCTGGCGTCAGCCCGGAAGACCGCGAGCAGATTTTCCGTCCGTTCTACCGTACCGACGAAGCGCGTGACCGGGAATCGGGCGGTACGGGGCTGGGGCTGGCGATTGTGGAAACCGCCATGCAGCAGCACCGCGGCTGGGTGAAAGCCGACGACAGCCCGCTGGGTGGGCTGCGGTTAACGCTGTGGCTACCGTTGTATAAGCGTTCGTAGCTGTTAGTGCCGGGTGGCGGCTTCGCCTTACCCGGCCTACTTTTTACGGAGGTCTATTTACCCCACAATCTCCGGGAATTATCCTCGATCTTGCTGCTTAAACGCCGTTTCTGCATCGTTCTTGTCCAGCTGGTCGACAGCCCCGCCGCCGACAGCAGGCGATGATACTGCTCGTCATCAAACGGCATATGCCACGCAATGGCGCAGGCGTCGTAAACAGACACCTCACTCAGGCGTGATACCAGCTCAAGCGGCGCATCCGCTGAAACCTGCCCAGCCAGCACCACCCGGTACAGCCAGCCGGTTTTACCCGCGCTTTGCATCTGAGCCGACATGTCATGAATGCCGAAATGGTAGTTGAGCTTGAAGCACGGCGAGCGCGGCTGCGTCACCTGAATCAGGGCATCGCCCCAGCGGTAGATATCACCAATAAACACGTTCTTTTCGGTGAGCCCTTCAGTGGAGAGATTTTCACCAAACGCGGGAGCAACGAAGAGATCCGCCTGCTCGGGGAACTCCGCCTTCCAGTGCTGATAGTGCTCGCGCGGATAGTGGCACAGCGCGCGCTCCGGCCCGCCGTGGATCTTCTTTTCGGCCTGCTCGTCACCCGCAAGCCCGAGGTCGGTTAACGTCAGCTCACCGTCGACCTGAATTTTGGCGATGGCGCTCGGGCGGCTGCCGTCGTACTCCCTTACCTTGCCTGTAAATACATTCACCGGATAATGCATCGCTGCCTCCATTACGCAGATACAAAAAAAGCGAGCCATCAGACTCGCTTCTCACAGGCGTCAATGCAACCTTATTTTTTAGCGGCGAAACGCGCTGCTGCTTCGTCCCAGTTCACCACGTCCCAGAAGGCTTTGATGTAGTCCGGACGACGGTTCTGGAATTTCAGGTAGTAAGCGTGTTCCCACACGTCCAGACCCAGGATTGGGAAACCGGATGCGCCAGAGATCGCTTCACCCATCAGCGGGGAGTCCTGGTTCGCGGTAGAAACCACGGCCAGTTTGTCACCTTTCAGTACCAGCCACGCCCAGCCGGAGCCGAAACGGGTTGCAGCGGCTTTCTCGAACTCCGCTTTGAAGTTGTCAACGGAACCGAAGTCGCGCTCGATAGCCGCTTTCAGGTCGCCCTGCAGGGTAGTACCGGTTTTCAGGCCTTTCCAGAACAGGCTGTGGTTAGCGTGACCGCCCGCGTTGTTGCGCAGCACGGTTTTCTTGTCCGCTGGCAGCTGGTCCAGCTTGGTGATCAGCTCTTCAACAGGCAGGTTAGCGAACTCAGGCAGGCTTTCCAGCGCGGCGTTCGCGTTGTTCACATAGGTCTGGTGGTGTTTAGTGTGATGGATTTCCATCGTCTGCTTGTCGAAATGCGGTTCCAGTGCGTCGTAGGCATACGGCAGGGATGGCAGTGTATAACTCATAATCCTCTCCATTATTGTCGGGCGGCACAGCTGTTAATGCCGCGTAAGCAGTTGGTTCATTATAGTTAATTAAATGATATTGAAAATGATTATCAATGCCGTAGTTTTTATAAGGTTATTCATTTTTTGACCAACGCCGGAATAGTGAATGGGTTCAGGGTGTTAATGGACTTCTAGCGCCTTATTGCCCGCCGCTATCTCCTCCCTGCTGCTGAGCGTAAACGCCGACACCACCGTAATCGCCAGCACGAAACAGCCCAGCATCAGGTACGTCTCCTGGAAACCGATCCGGTCATACATATTCCCGGCAAACGCGGAGAGGAAGATTGCCGCCGACTGTTTGGCAAACTGGAAGCCAATCAGATAGATAGTCGCCGAAAGACGCGTATCAAACACCCCGGTGATGTACTTGAAGGCCCCCACCAGCAGGAACGGCACCTCCAGCGCGTGCAGCATCTTCAGGGCAATCACTTCTACGGCGGTGGTGGCAAACGACGAGCCGATAATGCGCGTCGCCATAATCACCCCGGCGATCAGCAGCGTGTTTTTCGCGCCGATGCGGTTAATGATCCACGGTGAACAAAACATGATGATCGCATTGCAGATTTCCCCGGCAGTGGTCGCAAAACCAAAGGCGCGAGTGCCCTCCTGCGGCGTGGCGAAGAACGTTTTGAAGAAGGTAGCAAACTGCTGGTCGAAGACGTCATAGACGCAGGCCACGCCAATCACGTACAGAATAAACATCCACATTCTGCGCTGGCGGAACAGGCTAAAAACCGTTTTCGCCGTGATCTGCGGCTGGTTGGCACCCAGCGCATTCATTACCTGCGCCGTCTGGTTGGGTCTAGGCTTTGCGACCACCAGCAGCAGCATCAACAGCAGCGCCGCCGCCGAACCCATCCAGAAAACATACGACGGATCGATGCCGAACAGGATCCCGCCCGTGGAGGCGCACAGCCCCCAGCCGAGGCAGCCAAACATGCGCGCCTTGCCGTACTCAAAGAAACTGTTACGGCTCACGCGTTCAATGTAGGCCTCAATGGCTCCTGAGCCCGCCGAAAAGACAAAGCCGATATAAATGCCGCCGCTCAACGCGCCCAGCCAGATGTTGGCTTTCAGTAACGGCGCAAAGACGTAGAGGAAGAAAGGGGCAAACAGGAACAGCAGCACGGAGATGATCCACAGCAGGTGTTTTTTCAGCCCCAGTTTATCCGAGATCACCCCAAGCACCGGCTGGAAGGCAATGGCCGAGAGTGAGATGCAGGAGAAGACGATGCCGGTATGGGTTTTATTGAGGCCGATGATATCCGACAGCCAGATCGGCAGGAACGGAAAGCAGGTGGCCATGATGAAAAAGTAGAGAAAGAAGAACAGCCCGAATATCCAGAAATTAGGGTTGTCTTTGTGGGTACAGGTTGTTGTGTTCATTATTTTTATCCTCAACGGAGGGCCAGTTTCCCGGCCCGTCACCTTTACACGCGTTCCACGCCAATCAGGATGGCGCTTTCCGGATCGAGAATCGGCAGCGCAATGCCCGCCTGCATCAGCCACTCACCGCTCGCCGTTTGCGGGGTCTCCATCCATGCCGGCAGCTTGCGCATGGTATGGCCTCCCTCACCGGTGATGCGAATATCAGGGTGATCGAGCAGCGAAATACGATATTGCGCGCTGGCCTCAAGCCCCGGCATGCGCAGCGGCATCATCAACGTGTAGTCCGGCATGGCGAGCTGGCTGACGATAAACAGTCCCTGCGTTTTATCTTCGCTCACAATACCCTGTGCCAGCGTAGTGGCATCCGGCATATCCACGCGCCAGTGGGTGCCCTGATGGATAACCTCGCGCCACTGCTTATACAGCGCGGCGTAACGGCGATAACCTTCGCGCTCCTGCTCATCAACGGTGAGGGGATCCAGTTCCAGCCCCATATGGCCAAACAGCGCCGTCAGACCGCGAAATTCAATGCTGTGCTGGCGGAAGGTGGCGTGACATTTATGATGACCGATATGCGCCCCCATCACCTCCGGCGGGAAGAAATAGCTCATGCCGCGCTGGATAGCGTTGCGCTCCAGCGCATCGTTGTTGTCCGAGGCCCAGAAGCGGTGGCAGCGCGTCAGCACTTCATAATCAATTCGCCCCCCGCCGGAGGAGCAGGATTCAAATTCGACGTGCGGGAAACGCTTGCCCAGCACGTCCAGCAGGCGATAAAACTGGCGGGTTTGCGCGTCGGCGGCGGCCTTTCCGTCGTGACCCGGCTGCACCAGCTCACGGTTCATGTCCCACTTCACGTAGTCGACCTCATGTTCACCCAGAAGCCAGCTCATGCGCTCCACCAGGTAATCAAACGCCTTCGGAATGTTCAGGTTAAGCACCAGCTGGTGCCGCCCGGTATGTTGCCTGTAGCCGGGCAACGCCAGCACCCAGTCGGGATGCGCACGATAAAGATCGGAATCCGGGTTAATCATCTCCGGCTCAACCCAGATGCCAAACGCCATGCCGAGCTGTTTCACATGGCTGATGACCGGCGTGAGGCCGTTCGGGTACTTCTTCTCGTCCAGATACCAGTCACCCAGCGCGGCGTAGTCGTCGTTGCGACCTTTGAACCAGCCGTCGTCGATGATAAAGCGCTCCACGCCCAGCGCGGCCGCCTCGTCGGCCATGCGCATGATGTAGTCCGGGTCGTGGTTAAAGTAGATGCCTTCCCAGGTATTGAGGTGAACCGGGCGCGGTTTGTTTTCGGGGAAGCGGATAACGTTGTCGCGAAGGTAATGGTGAAACTGCTGGCTCATGCCGTTCAGGCCCCGTGCAGAGTAGCTTGCATACAGGCGCGGCGTCCAGAGCGTGTCGCCCTCCTCAATCGCCATTTCGCCCGGCAGGTAGAGGGCTTCAGCCTGCAGATAGCGGCGGCCGTCGGTTTTGGCTTCCGCACGCAGGCGATGGTTGCCGCTCCAGCCCAGATGCACGCCCCAGACGTCGCCGTGCATTTCGCTGAACGACGGCGTACCGGCAATCAGCGCCGGGAAGTGTTCATGGGAGGTTTTACCCCGGCGGTTTTCAATCACAAAGCTGTCGTGCTCAAGCGTCACGCGGTGCGGCTGAAATTCCCGGATCCAGCGTCCGTGGAAGGCCATCACCTCCCGCGCGCGTTCGGCCACGGGTAGCGTTATGGCAAAACGGTCCACCTGCCACGCCTGCGCTTTCAGGTTGGTTAAGCCGTGACGCACCACCAGCACGCCGCTGGCGTCCAGCGCCAGCTCGCTGGTCAGCCGCAGGCCCGCATGTTCATCTTCTGCCGTAATCGTCAGGGTTTGCCCCTGCTGCTGGACGTCTGTGGTGCTAAAGAGAGGTGAACCGTCCAGTCCCAGACGATGCCCTTCAATACCGGGCGACCCAAACAGGCCGTGCCCCAGCTCGGCCATCAGCGTGACCGGAGAATCCACATCCAGCCTGCCGTTGGCAACTGGCCGGGAAAGGGTTTCAGCATTCTGCGGCGAAAAGTGCTGAAGATGCGGCCCCCAGTAGATAATTTCGGCGAACGGGTGCGTTTTTATCACCACATCCACCGTCGCGCTTTCGAGTCGTAAAATGGAATCTTGCATCAGACATCTCCTGTCATGGGATGCCTTGAGTTTTGATCCGAAACGTTTCGGATACAAACCAAAACGTTTCGGATTTGTGATCGGGTTTAGAAAATGGAGAGATTCAGGCCGTCTGGCCGGGAGAGAATTCGGGCTGCCAGAGCACCTGGAGCTGCTCGATCGCCTCTCCGTTGATCAGCTGGCGAACCATATCGGCAATCTGTTTCCCGACGCCCTGACGGGTGGACTGGATCACTGCCGCCACGTCAGCGTCGACGATGCTGTCCTGCGGAAGCCCGTCATAAACCACCAGCGCAACGGCGTTCTCGCCGGTCAGGCGGCCCAGCTCCGCCAGCGCCATCGCCGCGCCGTCGCCATGAGTGTTGCAGTCGGTAATGATGGCCGTGGGCGGCTGCGACAGCGAGAGAAGCTCTTTCGTGGTGGCATACCCCACCCGGCGTGAAGGGGGCATGGCGCGCAGCCATTCGCTGGAAAGCCCGGCTTCCCGCAACGCGTCCAGATAGCCCTGACGGCGCTGGGTGATGAATGCCTGATTGTTGCTTTCGCCCAGCAGGGCAATGCGCTGATGGCCTTTTCCGATCAGCCAGCGGGTCGCATTGTACGTACCGGCATAGTTGTCGAAGTCGAACCACGCGTACGGCTGCGGCAGCTGGCTGCGCCCGAGCGCCAGGAAAGGAAAACCGGCCGCCTGCAGCTGCTCAAGACGGGGATCGCGATCCAGCGTGTGTGCCACGATCAGCGCATCCACGCGGCGGCTTTGCACCATGCGCATATAGCTGTGCTTATCCGCCAGATCGTCGTCTGCGATGAGCAGCAGGTCGATTTCATGTCGCGCCAGTTCGTGGCTAATTTCGCCGACCATGTCCATAAATACGCTGTTATTGAGCGGAACAGGATGGACCGGGAACACCAGCCCAACGGCGTCGATTTTGCCCATCTTCAGACGACGGGCGAAGGTGTTAGGCCGATAGCCGCGTCGCTGGGCCTCCGCTTCTACGCGAGCGCGCGTCTCGTGAGAAACGTCGTCATATCCGTTGAGGGCGCGGCTGACGGTGGTGACTGACAGCCCCAGTTCTTTGGCAATGGCTTTAAGCGACATGAGTTTCCGTATCTCTGTTAGTTTTGTTCCGCCACCAGCAGCGCGTAAGTGTCTGGCTCCAGGGCCTTGAAGATGTGCGGCTGGTCGGCGGGATAACAAATGTAATCCCCTGCGCCAAGCTCTTCCGCTGCGTCGAGCAGGCCGACCAGCGCCCGCCCCTGCGTCACAATAATATGTTCAACCGAGCCCGGCGGATGCGGCTGAGAAAGACGGTCTGCGCCCGGTTGGGTCATCAGAAGATAGACATCGCGGCGCGCGCCGGGAGGGCATGCTGCCAGCAAAATGGCTTCATAATTAGCCTCTCCGGCGACCACTTTCGTCCCTTCACCACGGCGTATCACCTGCGTGGTCGGTAGCTGCGGCTCAAGCAAGCGGGCGAAAGGAATATCCAGCGCCACGCAGAGCGACCACAGCGTTTCCAGGCTAGGGTTACCGTTGCCGGACTCCAGCTGGGAAAGCGTGGATTTTGCGATCCCGGCACGGCGGGCAATTTCCGCCAGTGAAAGCCCGGTTCGCAGGCGTTCTCGCACCAGACTTTTGGCGATCAGGCTGATCGGCTGCGTCATATAACGGCCTCTTGTTCTATAAAACGAACGAATCGTTCGTCTTGAAAATCAGTTTCGTTGCGTTCATTATAATGGATACACGTTCGATATGGCTAAAATTGTATGAAGCATCATCTCTCTTGTCTGAAAGGCGACACCATAAAAGCAATCATCCTGGTCTGCCTCGCGGTGGGTGTGGTCGGGATGTCCTACGGCTCGCTGGCGATGGCCTACGGTTTCCCGGTCTGGGTGCCGTTTGTGCTCTCCATTACCGTGCTGGCGGGCGCGTCTGAGTTCATGTTTATCGGCATCGTGGCGAGCGGCGGCAATCCGCTGGCGGCCGCGGCGGCAGGTTTGCTGGTCAACGCCCGGCACGTGCCGTTTGGCGTGACGGTGCGTGAGCTGGTGGGCAAGCGCGGTCTGAGCCTGCTGGGCTGCCACATCATGAACGATGAAAGCGTGGTGTTTGGCCTGTCGCAAAAAACCGCCGAGCAGCGTAAAGCCGCCTACTGGCTGTGCGGCTTAGGCGTCGCCATCGTCTGGCCGCTTGGCGCACTGCTGGGGGCCATGGTCGGCAAATTGTTGCCGGACCCGGAGACCATCGGGCTGGATGCGGTATTTCCGGCCATTCTGCTGGCATTAGTGGTTCCCGCTTTTAAAAACCGTACCACGCTGATCCGCGCCTGCAGCGGCGCCGTGTTATCGCTGGCCGCCGTACCGTTTGCCCCGGTGGGATTACCGGTACTGCTCTCTTTACTCGGTCTTGCCGCGAGGAAAAAATAATGGAAAACATGACGGTCTTTATTCTCGGCATCGCCATTCTTTCTGCCGGAACCTATTTAATGCGCCTTGGCGGCGCCAAACTCGGCAACCGGCTGGCGCTGTCGGAGCGTTCTCAGGCGCTGCTGTCAGATGCGGCAACGGTATTGCTGTTCTCCGTGGCGCTGGCGACCACCTTTTATGAGGGAGAACACTTCGCGGGCATGGCGCGCGTGCTGGGCGTGGCGTTTGCGGTGTTTTTAGCCTGGCGGAAAATGCCGTTAATCGTGGTCATTGTGGCTGCGGCGGTGGTGACGGCATTGCTGCGCGTGGCGGGCATAAACTAAAAAAGCGCCCCGGGGGCGCTCTTTCGACGGTGTGACTCGCTTATTTGTTCAGTTCAGCAGTCATGTGTACGCGGTTACCGGTGAATGCCTGGGTAATTTTGTACGAAGACGCGCCCGCTTCCTGAGCCTGAGCCGCGATTTTCGCTTCTGCACCATCAATGGTAGAGGCGGTTGCGGTTACGGTCTGCGCAGCGAAAGAACCAAAAGAAGTAGCCAGAGCGATTACAGCGACAAAAGTTTTGATGCTTTTCATAATATAAACCCTTTCATTAAGTTGTTCAGGTAAGGCACCGTGCCTTGATGAGATAAATACTAGACCTCATCGCGAACAACTAAAAGCGGAAGGATTTGCTATTATCATTCAAAATTACTGATTAACTATTAATCGCTGTGGATGGGTATAAATGGTTGCCCTTCCCGGCTTGCAGAACCCCACCAGCGTCAGGTTGCAGCGCTCGGCCACCTCCACCGCCAGCGTCGTTGCCGCCGACACGGCAAACAGGATCTCCACCCCGCACATCGCCGATTTTTGCACCATCTCATAGCTGGCGCGGCTGGAAACGAGCGCGGCGCCCTGCTGCCAAACCTCACTTTCACGTGCACGACGACCGAGCAGCTTATCCAGCGCCACGTGGCGGCCCACGTCTTCATGCCCACCGGCAATCTCTCCCGACGGCAATACCCACGCCGCCGCGTGCGTGCAGCCGCTGAGCTGGCCGATAGGCTGTACATCGTTGAGGTGCTCAAGCGCAGGGTCGAGGTGCGCCAGATTAAAGGTCTGAGTAAACGGCAGTGGTGAAACAGGTTTGCCAATATCATTGAGCTGCTCAACGCCACACACGCCGCAGCCGGTACGCCCGGCCAGCGCGCGTCGACGCTCTTTCAGCCCCATAAAGCGGCGGCTGGAGAGCTCGATTTGCACTTCCAGGCCGTTGCAGGCCTGCACCACGTCCATGCCATAGATATCTTGCGGATGCTCAATGATGCCTTCCGAGAGGGAAAAACCGATGGCGAACAGCTCAAGATCTTTCGGAGACGCCATCATCACCACATGCGATATGCCGTTGTAAACGAGCGCAACGGGCACTTCTTCGGCCAGAAAATCGGGTATGGCATCGGTTATGTGGGGCGGTCGGTGTACCGACAGTTCCACAATGCCGGCAGGCAGGGGTGACGAGAGGGGATCACGGTTTTGTTTAGACACAGCGGTATTCCTGAACAACCACGGAAGCGAGCGTGCTATTGCAGCATAAACCACAGGCTGTACGCATAGTATGGATCAACTTTTCGACAACCATTCTCCTACTCATTTAGCAGGGGTGCAACCTGCCACCGGCTACACCGCTTTAACATGCAGAGCTGTTAACGTGATCAATATCACACTTTATAATCAACATGGTGATAATACGTTCACTTTGTATTAACGCCATTAGAACAGCTGTACCGACAATGTGGTATTCTGATGATATCCCTCGTGGAATTGAGGGATTAACGCAAATTTTTTCCTTTGCGGTCATTCTTCAACCGCGAAGTCAAAACTACATATGTAAGCAATGTCGAAACAAGGAGTGACCCATGCAGGTCAGCAGAAGGCAGTTCTTTAAGATCTGCGCTGGCGGTATGGCAGGCACCACGGCAGCGGCACTGGGCTTTGCGCCCGGCGTAGCGCTGGCGGAAACGCGGCAGTATAAACTGCTGCGCACCCGTGAAACCCGTA
Source organism: Enterobacter sp. fkY84-1 (assembly GCF_052974705.1). Taxonomy (NCBI): domain Bacteria; kingdom Pseudomonadati; phylum Pseudomonadota; class Gammaproteobacteria; order Enterobacterales; family Enterobacteriaceae; genus Enterobacter; species Enterobacter sp. fkY84-1. The sequence goes on from NZ_CP169393.1 coordinate 4,579,456, forward strand.
ATACCTGTACGTACTGCTCTGTCGGTTGCGGGCTGTTGATGTATAGCCTCGGCGACGGTGCTAAAAACGCCAAAGCGTCTATTTTCCATATCGAAGGCGACCCGGATCACCCGGTTAACCGCGGCGCATTGTGCCCGAAAGGGGCCGGTCTGGTGGACTTTATCCACTCCGAAAGCCGCCTGAAATTCCCTGAATACCGCGCGCCGGGTTCCGACAAATGGCAGCAAATCAGCTGGGAAGAGGCGTTTGACCGCATCGCTAAACTGATTAAAGAAGACCGCGATGCCAACTTTGTTGAGAAGAACGCCGACGGCGTCACGGTCAACCGCTGGCTCTCCACCGGGATGCTGTGTGCCTCTGCCTCCAGCAACGAAACCGGTTATTTAACCCAGAAATTTACGCGCGCACTCGGTATGCTCGCGGTCGACAACCAGGCGCGTGTCTGACACGGACCAACGGTAGCAAGTCTTGCTCCAACATTTGGTCGCGGTGCGATGACCAACCACTGGGTCGACATCAAGAACGCCAACCTCATTGTGGTGATGGGCGGTAACGCCGCTGAAGCGCACCCTGTCGGGTTCCGCTGGGCGATGGAAGCCAAAATCCACAACGGTGCGAAACTGATTGTGATCGATCCCCGCTTCACGCGTACTGCGTCAGTGGCGGATTTCTACACCCCTATTCGTTCAGGTACTGACATCACTTTCCTGTCAGGCGTACTGCTGTACCTGATGACCAACGAAAAATACAACCGCGAATACACCGAAGCCTATACCAACGCCAGCCTGATCGTGCGTGAGGATTACCACTTCGAAGATGGTCTGTTTAGCGGTTACGACGCCGAAAAACGCAAGTACGACAAAACCAGCTGGAACTACGAGCTGGATGAGAAAGGTTTTGCGAAGCGTGACACCACGTTGCAACACCCGCGCTGCGTGTGGAACCTGCTGAAAGAGCACGTCTCCCGCTACACGCCGGAGGTTGTCGAAAACATCTGCGGTACGCCGAAGGCGGACTTCCTGAAGGTGTGCGAGCTGATCGCCGAAACCAGCGCGAAAGACAAAACCGCGTCGTTCCTGTACGCCCTCGGCTGGACGCAGCACTCCATCGGCGCGCAGAACATCCGCACCATGGCGATGGTGCAGCTGCTGCTCGGCAACATGGGGATGGCAGGCGGCGGCGTGAACGCCCTGCGCGGTCACTCCAATATTCAGGGTCTGACCGACCTCGGCCTGCTGTCTCAGAGCCTGCCGGGCTATATGAACCTGCCAAGCGAGAAACAGACCGACCTGCAAACCTACCTGACGGCCAGCACGCCTAAACCGCTGCTTGAAGGCCAGGTGAACTACTGGGGCAACTATCCGAAGTTCTTCGTCTCGATGATGAAAGCGTTCTTCGGTGACAAAGCGACGGCGGAAAACAGCTGGGGCTTTGACTGGCTGCCGAAGTGGGACAAAGGTTACGACGTTCTGCAGTATTTCGAGATGATGCATCAGGGCAAAGTGAACGGCTATCTGTGCCAGGGCTTTAACCCGGTTGCCTCGTTCCCGAACAAGAACAAGGTTGTTGAGTCGCTGTCGAAGCTGAAGTTCCTGGTGACGATTGACCCGCTCAATACCGAGACCTCGACCTTCTGGCAGAACCACGGCGAATCGAACGATGTCGATCCGTCGAAGATTCAGACCGAAGTGTTCCGTCTGCCATCGACCTGCTTTGCGGAAGAGAACGGCTCTATCGTCAACTCCGGGCGCTGGCTGCAGTGGCACTGGAAAGGCGCGGACGCCCCGGGCATCGCCATGAACGACGGCGAGATCCTGGCCGGTATCTTCTTACGCCTGCGTAAGATGTATGCGGCTGAAGGCGGCGCGAACCCTGAGCCTGTGCTGAACATGACCTGGAACTACTCGACGCCGGAAAACCCAGCGCCGGAAGAAGTGGCGATGGAGAGCAACGGTAAGGCGCTGGCGGACGTTATCGACCCGGCCACCGGCACCGTGCTGGCGAAGAAAGGCGATCAGCTCAGTACCTTCGCGCACCTGCGTGACGACGGCACCACCTCCAGCGGCTGCTGGATCTTTGCCGGTAGCTGGACGCCGAAAGGCAACCAGATGGCCAACCGCGATAACGCCGACCCGTCGGGTCTGGGCAATACGCTGGGTTGGGCATGGGCATGGCCGCTCAACCGCCGTATCCTCTATAACCGCGCGTCCGCTGACCCGCAGGGCAACCCGTGGGATCCGAAGCGTCAGCTGCTGAAGTGGGACGGTGCGAAATGGGGCGGCGTGGATATTCCGGACTACAGCACTGCCGCACCAGGCAGCGATGTCGGACCGTTTATCATGCAGCCTGAAGGGATGGGGCGTCTGTTCGCTATCGATAAGATGGCGGAAGGTCCGTTCCCGGAACACTATGAGCCGTTTGAGACGCCGCTGGGCACCAACCCGCTGCACCCGAACGTGGTTTCTAACCCGGCAGCCCGTATCTTCAAGAGCGATTTTGAAGCGCTGGGTAAAAAGGACAAGTTCCCGTACGTGGGCACCACTTACCGTCTGACCGAGCACTTCCACTACTGGACCAAACACGCGCTGCTTAACGCCATCGCGCAGCCGGAACAGTTTGTGGAAATCGGCGAGAAGCTGGCGAACAAGCTCGGCATTGCCCATGGCGATACCGTGAAGGTCTCCTCTAACCGTGGCTATATCAAAGCCAAGGCAGTGGTGACCAAGCGTATTCGCACGCTGAACGTTCACGGTCAGCAGGTGGATACCATCGGCATCCCAATTCACTGGGGCTATGAGGGCGTGGCGAAGAAAGGGTTTATTGCGAACACCCTGACGCCATTCGTCGGTGATGCGAACACGCAGACGCCGGAGTTTAAGGCCTTCCTCGTGAACGTGGAAAAGGTGTAACGGAGACGACTTATGGCTTATCAATCTCAAGACATTATCCGTCGTTCCGCGACTAACGGTTTCACGCCCGCGCCTCAGGCGCGGGACCACCAGCAGGAAGTGGCGAAGCTTATCGACGTGACCACCTGTATCGGCTGTAAAGCCTGTCAGGTGGCCTGCTCTGAGTGGAACGACCTGCGTGACGAAGTGGGTCACAACGTCGGGGTGTACGACAACCCGGCGGACCTGACCGCCAAGTCCTGGACGGTGATGCGTTTCTCGGAAGTGGAGCAGAACGACAAGCTGGAATGGCTTATCCGCAAAGACGGCTGTATGCACTGTGCGGATCCGGGCTGCCTGAAGGCGTGTCCGTCAGAAGGGGCTATCATTCAGTATGCCAACGGCATCGTCGACTTCCAGTCCGAGCAGTGCATTGGCTGCGGCTACTGCATCGCGGGCTGTCCGTTCGACGTACCGCGCCTGAACCCGGAAGACAACCGCGTCTACAAATGCACCCTGTGCGTGGACCGCGTTACCGTCGGCCAGGAGCCTGCATGCGTGAAGACCTGCCCAACCGGCGCCATCCACTTTGGTTCTAAAGAGGATATGAAAACGCTGGCGGCAGAGCGCGTGGGCGAGCTGAAAACCCGTGGTTACGACAATGCGGGCCTGTACGATCCGGCCGGGGTGGGCGGTACGCACGTGATGTACGTGCTGCACCACGCCGACAAGCCGAACCTGTATCACGGCCTGCCGGAGAACCCGGAAATCAGCGCCACCGTGAAGTTCTGGAAAGGCATCTGGAAACCGCTGGCAGCGGTGGGCTTTGCTGCCACCTTTGCAGCGAGCATCTTCCACTACGTCGGCGTCGGTCCGAACCGCGCGGAAGAGGAAGACGACAACCTGCATGAAGAGAAAGACGAGGTGCGCAAATGAGAAAACGTGACACCATCGTGCGCTACACCGCGCCGGAACGCATCAACCACTGGGTCACCGCCTTCTGCTTCATGCTGGCGGCGATAAGCGGGCTGGGGTTCTTCTTCCCGTCCTTCAACTGGCTGATGCAGATCATGGGGACACCACAGCTGGCGCGCATCCTGCACCCGTTTGTGGGCGTCATCATGTTCGCGTCGTTCATCATCATGTTTTTCCGCTACTGGCACCATAACCTAATCAATCGGGATGATATCTTTTGGGCGAAGAATATTCGTAAGATCGTCGTCAACGAGGAAGTGGGTGACACCGGGCGTTATAACTTCGGCCAGAAATGCGTATTCTGGGCGGCGATTATCTTCCTGGTCCTGTTGCTGGTGAGCGGCGTGATCATCTGGCGTCCGTACTTTGCGCCTGCTTTCTCAATCCCGGTGATCCGATTCGCGCTGATGCTGCATTCATTTGCCGCAGTGGCGTTAATTGTGGTTATCATGGTGCATATCTACGCCGCCCTCTGGGTGAAAGGCACCATTACCGCGATGGTGGAGGGATGGGTCACCAGCACGTGGGCGAAGAAACATCACCCGCGCTGGTACCGTGAAGTCCGCCAGAAACAGGAAAAGTCATCTGAATGAGTATTCGCATAATCCCGCAAGATGAGCTGGGGTCGAGCGAGAAACGCACGGCGGATTATATTCCGCCGTTGTTATTCCCCAGACTCAAGAACCTCTACAACCGCCGCGCAGAGCGTCTGCGCGAGCTGGCAGAGAACAACCCGCTGGGTGATTTTCTGCGCTTTGCCGCGCTGGTCGCCCACGCGCAGGAAGTGGTGCTGTACGACCACCCGCTGCAAATGGACCTGACCGCGCGGATCAAAGAAGCCAACGCGCAGGGTAAGCCGCCGCTGGACATTCACGTCCTGCCGCGCGACAAGCACTGGCAAAAGCTGCTGCATTCGCTGATTGCCGAGCTGAAGCCGGAAATGAGCGGAACCGCGCTGGCGGTCATTGAGAATCTGGAAAAAGCGTCCGAACAAGAGCTTGAAGAGATGGCGAGCGCGCTGTTCGCGTCCGACTTCTCGCTGGTCAGCAGCGATAAGGCGCCGTTTATCTGGGCAGCCCTGTCGCTCTACTGGGCACAAATGGCCAGCCTGATCCCGGGCAAAGCTCGCGCCGAATACGGCGAGGCGCGCCAGTTCTGCCCGGTGTGTGGCTCAATGCCGGTCTCCAGCATGGTGCAAATCGGCACCACTCAGGGGCTGCGCTACCTGCACTGCAACCTGTGTGAAACCGAGTGGCACGTGGTGCGCATTAAGTGCAGCAACTGCGAGCAGACCCGCGATCTGAACTACTGGTCGCTGGAAAACGAAGACGCGGCGGTGAAAGCCGAAAGCTGCGGCGACTGCGGCACCTACCTGAAGATTCTGTATCAGGAAAAGGACCCGAAAGTCGAAGCGGTGGCCGACGATCTCGCCTCGCTGATTCTGGACGCGAAGATGGAGCAGGAGGGCTTTGCCCGCAGCTCGATCAACCCGTTCCTGTTCCCGGGCGAAGGGGAGTAATTCCCTGTGACAGTGCCGGGCGGCGCGTGCTTGCCCGGCCTGTAATTCGACAGCAATACCCGCCGCCTTTCATGCCAGATACTCTCCATTCTCGTTGAGAGACGCGTTATCGCCTTTGCGAGCCGCTTTCCAGGTTGTTGCCCTCAACACTATTCTTGTTTTCTTTTGAATCAAACCAGGCTACAAAACTGTTCATCCATACAGTAAAAGGGATTATTCATGGCGCTGGAAAAGGGTATTGCACAGCTGGTTCAGGGATTTATCGCTGCAGGGCGGCCCTCGTCACGTCGCCAGAGCATTGAGGTGCGACGAGCAGGCTATATTGCCAGCACAGGGCTTGCCGGGGAGACCGAAACGCGCGTTCAGGTGGAGACGCTTGTTCTTGAGGGTCTTACCATTCGGGTATTTTCACCTCTCAATGCGCCTGAACTATTGCCTGCTGCCATCTACTACCACGGCGGATGCTTTATCAGCGGCGGCTTTGATACCCATGACAACCAGCTCCGTCAGTTAGCCTGCTACGGCAATTGCCGGGTGGTTGCGATTCAATACAGGCTGGCGCCGGAGCATACCTTCCCCGCCGCACATGACGATGCGGAAAGAGGCGCAGATCTGGTCTGGCACTATGCGGACAAACTGGGCGTGGATAAAAACCGGATTACACTTTGTGGAGACAGCGCGGGGGGACATCTGGCGCTGGTAACGGCGCTGCGGCTTAAGGCTAAAGGGCTCTGGCAGCCTGTACAGCTTATTCTTATCTACCCCATGCTCGACGCCACGGCCAGTTTTGAAAGCTATACCCTCAACGGCCTGGATTACGTAATTACTCGCGATACCCTGCTGAGCGGCTATGAAATATATCTGGCTGGAGCCGACCGTAAGCATCCTGAGGTTAGCCCGCTGTGGCGAGAAGACTTCAGCGGCCTGCCAGCTGTCCATATCGTTACCGCTGAGTACGATCCGTTATGCGATGAAGGCGAGGCGCTGTTTCAACGCCTCACGGAGCAAGGAGTGACGTGTACCGCTCAGCGATGGCTGGGAGTAATACATGGCTTCTTCCAGCTTGGTGGAATTAGCCAATCAGCGCGAGATATTATGCGGGATATCGCCGGGCGGATTCAGCACGCCCGGGGAGCGTAAACAGGAGATTACTCCTCCTCGTTCCCGCCCTCTTCATACGCGCCAAAAGGCTTCGCCGGAAGAACAATGTAGGTGCCTTCAAACACCGCGCCCGGCGTTTTATCGCCAAACAGTTCAACCTGCATTTGTACGCGCGCCTTGCGACCGCGTGCCAGACGGTCAAGATCGCCACCCAGTGATCCCAGATCGGCCACGGCGGTCGGCTTGCCGCTTATCGGCGCGCTATAGCGAATGTGGGCATCGGCCAGAATGATGGTGCCGCCCAGATGGCGCTCGCGCAGCATCAGCCAGATAAGCCCCCAGCCGGTGAGCGTGGCCAGTGAGAAAAGACTTCCGGCAAACAGGGTGTGGTGCGGATTCTGGTTGCCGGTTTCCGGCATGGTGGTAATAAATTTTTGTCCGGTGTACTGCTGAATGCGTACGCCCATTTTTTCGCTGAGCGGAATGTGCTGATACCAGGCCTGCTGCAGCTGTCCGCACCAGTCGGCGCGATGCAGAATATCGTCCAGCGTGGCGATGGGTTTGATCATCAAAAAATGACGAATCGGCGTGGTTTGCGGGGTTGTGATTTCACCCTGATTCACAAAACCGAGTTTAGCGAAGAACTCCACGGCATCTTCGCGGGCGCTACAGGTGACGCGCTTAACGCCTTCCTGACGGGCGACGGATTCCAGGGTCATCGCCATTAGCGTCCCCAGACCTTTGTCCTGCACGGAGGGATGAACCGCCATAAAGCGAATAGACGCTTCGTTATCGGCGTTGATATACAAACGCCCGACGGCCACAAGGTTGCCCTCTTCGTCCATCACCATCTGATGGTGGGCCATCGCGTCCCAGGCGTCGCGCTCAGAGCCTTTTGGCTGATGTAATGGCTTGCGTAGCATTTCCCAGCGGAACTGGTAATAGGCTTCTAACTCTTCTTCCGTTTGCGGTACTCGAAGGTGATACATAGCTGTACTCTCTCTTGTTACCCGCGGCCACGCCGTAAGTATGCTCATACCTGGAGCCAGAATGTGACGGGGCCATCGTTCACCAGCGATACCTGCATATCTGCAGCGAATCGTCCGGTTTGCGTATTCATTTCCTGCTGGCGACAACGCTCAACAAAGTACTCGTAAAGTGCTTCTGCACGATCCGGCGCGGCGCCTTTCGAGAAACTCGGGCGCATGCCGCGCTCGGTATCCGCTGCCAGCGTAAACTGGGAAACCACCAGCACGCTGCCGCCCGCCTGCTGGACGTTCAGGTTCATCTTGCCTTCCGCATCGCTGAAAATACGGTAGCCCAGCACGCGCTCACACAAGCGGTTGGCTTTTTGTTCGTCATCATCCTTTTCGACACCTAACAACACCAAAAGTCCTGGGCCAATTTCACCCGTCACCTCTCCCTCCACGGTGACGCTGGCACGGGTTACGCGCTGTATCAATGCAATCATGGTTGGTCTGCTTCTTGTTGTTTTTCAGCTTCTGCTGCTTTTTTAAGTTCGCGGTATACACCGAGAGTGACAGTTATTTCAGCACCAAGCAAGACGATACACCAGGTCCAGTAGACCCAGACAAACAAAATGGGGATCACCGCCAGCACGCCGTAAATCAGCTGATAGGACGGAAACATGGTGATGTAAAGGGCAAACCCTTTCTTACCGAGCTCAAAGAGCAACGCCGCCACCAGCGCCCCCACGACCGCATCGCGGTTAGGCACGCGCGTGGTCGGCACCACGCTATAGAGCAGCCAGAACGAGAGCCACGACAGGATCAACGGAAAGATGCGAAGCACATTATCAATCACGCCGTTTAAATCGCTCGCCCAGCGCAGGGAGAGCAGATACGAACTGATCGCGAGGCTCGCCCCGGCCAGCAGCGGCCCCAGCGTGAGGATCATCCAGTACACGGCAAAGGAATAGACCTTTGGCCGCGCTTTTTTACTCCGCCAGATCGTGTTCAGCGCGTTATCGATGGCGTACATCAACAGCAGCGCGGTGACAATAAGACCGCATGCCCCCACTGCCGTCATCTTGCTGGAGTTAGCAACAAACTGCTCAATGTAGTTCTGGATGACATCCCCGGTTGCCGGAATGAAATTCGCGAAGACAAAATGACGAAGCTGCAGGCTGACGTCCGCAAACATCGGAAAGGCGGAAAACAGGGCAAAGATGACTGCCACCAGAGGCACTAATGAGAGTAACGACACGTAGGCGAGGTTACCCGCCAGCGTGGTCATATTGTCCTCATCAATCCGGTGCCAGAGCAGTTTCAGCCAGGCCCGCAGCGGGCGAGTATGGTGCGTGGCTTTTTGATGAACGGTTTTTAGCATAGCTGCTTCGCAAAGTAGTCTGGTATCGTCTCTTTTCCGGTCACCAGAATTGACGTAATACCCAACTGGTTAGCTCCCTCTATATTATCGGCGTTGTCGTCGAAAAAGACCGCATCGGCCGCGGTGAATCCCTCTGCCTGCAGAACAGCCTGATAAATTCGCGCTTCAGGCTTACGCATCCCCATCTCCTGCGAGAGGTAGATCTTATCCGCCGCCGCCTTAACTTCAGGGTACTCCTCAGGCCAGAACGTGGTGTGCAGACGGTTGGTATTTGATAGCACAACGACCCGATGCCCCTGCTCGCGCAGTTTGTGCATGATGTCGATCACCTCAGGGCGAACCGCCACAAATACCGCCTGCCAGCCGTGGGAAAACTGTTCATAGCTTAACGAAAGCCCCATCTCCTGGCAGAAACGTTCAGCGAATGCTTCATCGCTGATTTCACCGCGCTCATGCTGGTGGAAGGTCTCGCCCATCGCGAAATTCTGCTTTAAGGTCGCCAGCGGCACGCGGCTAAAATCGCTCCATGCACCCAACACGCGATTAAAATCGATATCGACGATGACGTTTCCTAAATCAAAGATATAAAGCATGTTTATCTCCTGCTCGCCGTGGAGAGGTAACTGTAGCGGGAATAAAGAGATTTGACTATGTATGCGGTCTAAGGTGTGCGATCGATTTTTACGGCGCGTTTTTACGACAGTAAAGCGAAGGGACGTTTGACGCGGCAAAAATCCAGGCCCCCCGGTACTCATCGATCATCAGGCTCAGCTCTCTACCCGGCGTGCGGTAAAAACCCGGTAGCGTTGCGTTGATATCAGCCTCATCCGCATTATCGGCAAAGGTTTTAACAATACGATTGTTATTTAACACGCGCGCGTTCTCATGGTCACTGTAGTGAAAATAGATGGTTCGATTAACTTCAGTAACCGTCTGACCAAATAATTTACCGTTAATAACCGTAGACCCCTCCCGATGCTGCATCCGCCAGGAAACCGTACCCACAAATCGGTTTTTACCAATCGTCCATTCCACATCTCCCGTACAGCGTATCGGCGTACTCGATAAATGCGAATAAGCTAACCAGCCACTGGTGATAGCGGCAGCCAGAAATGCCGCCAGCAAAATGATACGGTTCCGGAGAGTCATCATTTTTCGTGCGCCCAAAAATAATGGGTGGTACATAACGCCGTCGCGTCCCTTCGCGCATCGTTATTACAGACAAACGCCGCGATTCGCTCCGTTTTACTATAGCCGACGAGAAAAACGTATCGTTTTTCGGCACACAGACCGGGATTATTGTTTAGCAGGCGCACGTAATGATCCTGAATATGTTCGTTAGGTGCATAAAAAAGTTGGCAGGCATGGGTCGTGCTGCCCGCTGAAAGGGGAATGTAGTGACTAAACGGCATGTTCTGGTGCTTTTTATATAATATTCCCCCGTTGATAAGCGCGATCAACAAAAGCGTTGCGGTCGTTATTATCAGCCAGGCTGGCCTCTGCCTCGCGGCGCCATTGGCAACGAGCACGTCTTTATTGGCTATGACTGGCTCAGCGGTTGGGACAAATAATTCAACCTCGGTAGCCTCGGAAAGCATAAGCCCGCGACGCGAAATCGTTTTTACCGTATCGCGCGGTAAGCCCACCTCAGCGAGGGCATTGCGTAATGTCAAAATAGCCTGGTAAAAGGTATTCGGCTTAGTGACGTCATTGCGCTCCCCCCATCCCACCACCATTAACTGGTTTTGCGAAATTATTTCTCCGGGATGGGTGATGAGATAAAGAAAACAGAGGTTGGCAGGAAGCTGCAATTGTATCGAGCGCCCGGTAATATGATTTACCAGGTTTTTGTTTTCTGGATCATACTCGACCAATTTGTTAATAAGATACAATTTTCCTTTCCTCAGCAATAACAACCCTTAACTATATACACCAGAAAGATATACGTATATTTAACAACAGTATAGGTCAGAAGGATCAGGACGCGATACCACCCCAACTAAGATTAAGAATAACACATTGTTTTTCAATCAGTTAAAAGACAATTTTCTTAGGTTTCTCTCATCTAAAACGACATAATGAGATTTCATTACACTTCGCCCGGCCCACTCATTATATTGAGCCCCAAGTCGCGAAAAGACTGTCGTTACGGCCGATTTAAGAAACGAATCTTTAGCTATTAGTGCTATTTCGTAAATCGTCCTCCGGGATTTTTTTTGTCGAATAATCTTAAGGGGCTGAAGAATAGTCCTGGAATACGATGGCCAAAGTATGTCCTTTCGCTATGGCTACGGCCTGACAAAATAGACATCACCAGGAATTTATATTCTTCACCACTATTTATCATAAACAAGAGAGGGGCACGGGATATGTTTCAAGATTGACACATTTGGATGGCAGTGAAATATTGACAGTGAAAATAAGACAGGAGTGGACTGGATGATGACATCGTCGCATAAGGTTGTCCGCTGTATGAGCTGTGAATTGTCCTGTCAGTTATTTCCAGATAACGCAGTACGCTCACAATATTGTGGAAATGCCTCATTCGCAGTTTGGCCTGGTGGTAACCATTTCCTGCAGTTTGCAGTAGAAAATAAAATATTGCAAGGAAACAAGAATCACTTATTACGCGGCTTTATATTTGTAGACTTTTCGTTTTGCAACCTGCGCGTACTTGCCGATCCGCAATGGATTGAACGTCTGGTGAGAACTAACATGAACATCGTGATTATCACAGACCGCAAGCTGGAAGCATTGGCCAATTATTTTTTCATGCAGCGCAGTGAAATAAAGGGAATTATTTATTCGGATGACAACGACATTATATTAAAGGAAAAAATCAGCCATCTTTTCTCCGGGAGACGGTTAAATAGCAGACGCGGCAGCATGTTGAACGCTGTTGAATTTACGTTACTGAACAGATTTTTGTCAGGTGCGTGCCTCCAGGAGATTATAAAATCAGACGGCATAGATGTTAAAAAAATTTATGTTCATAAAATACGACTTGAGAGGAAGTTAGGCACCAGTATTCATAAAATTCTCGTTTCTATTTTGTAATTTCAACCTGTTTACCTACCCACATTTAATGGTGTGGAGGATGTTCTACGCCTGAAAGAAAGGGGGCAGTCATGCCATATATAATGAAACACTCACCAGTCGCCGCTGCGATTTCGCTGGCGTTAACGTCAGCGCTATTTACCGCACATGCAGCGGTAATAGATTTTGCTAATTTACCTGCCTCCGGAGCGGTAACGGATTTGCCTGCAGAAATACAGGCGCTGATACCTGCAACGGCAAACGCGAACTTTAGCAAAAATACCGGCGATCCTAACTATGTCTACCAGTACAGCCCGGGGAATATCCCGATTTACGGAGATGGGATCACCCTCGAAGGGCCTGGGGCGGAAGCCTTTGAGCATTCCGTTACCGTTATTCAGAACTCCACATCCGGCAGCCCGGGGGTGATATTTGGTGACGATCTGACTATTCGCACCCAGTCAAAAGTGGCTGCCAATAATGGTAAAGACGTCGACGGTATTCGTACCCACGGGATGAACACGCCGGCCAACCCGGTATTTATCATTACCGGCGACCGCACCCACATCTACGTTAATGGCCAAAGCGGTGACGGCATCAATGCCGGGTACAGCTCCTTCAGTCAGGGTTCTCTCGGCTCCGCCAATATTTATGTGGGTGACGATCTCTATATCGAAACCACGGGCAGCACCGGGCGCGGGATTAGCGCTTATGCACTGAATGATGCCTCAAAGGCAAAAAATAACGTTATCGTCGGCGATCGTGCGCATATTGTGACGCGCGGGATTTACGCTGAGGGAATTCGTACCAACCAGAGCGGCTCATACGTCCGGCTGGGCGATGTGGCGACCATCGAAACGTACGGCACATCGGCCTATGGCCTGTACGCGGGCTCTGCGTCAAAAATTGAGCTAGGCAAAAGCGCGACGATTACCACCGACGCGGCCAGTGCCTCCGGGGTTTATTCTACCGGCTCGTCAACCATCACCCTTGATGAAGGCGCCACCATTACGACCAACGGTGCCAGTGCGCATGGCGTCTACGCGTACACCGGTGCGGTGAATCTGGGAGATAACGTCACCATTGCGGTAAACTGCAGCGAGAAAACCAGCAGCTCCGCGCAGGCGCCGCACGGGATGTATGCCTGGTCGCGCGGCGTGATAGCGCTCGCGGGTGGTGCAACCATTACCACCGCAGGCCAGCGCGACAGCGGTAGCTATGCCCTGAACGCCAGTAACGGCGGGGTGATTGATGCGTCCGCAGGAGGCAAGTTCATCCTCAACGGCGATATCCTTTCCGCAGGCGGCGTCGCGGCCACCAGCACGCTTCCGGCACAAAACAGTACCATTACGCTGACTATGGATGACAACTCCCTGTGGAACGGAGCGTCCTTCATTGAGAGCAACGCCGCGGGTACCGGTACTATCGCACTGACGATGAATGATGCCGTCTGGAATCTGCGCGACAGCTCCACGCTGACCAGCCTGACGCTGAATGCGGGCGGCACGATTAATTTCCAGCATGCAGAGGACGCGGCGTGGCAAACGCTGACCATCAAGGATGATTTTATCGGCAACGGCGGCAAGCTGGTCTTCAATACCGTGCTGTTTGACGACACTTCGGAAACGGACAAACTGATCGTTGAAGGCAACACCTCCGGTCATACCGGGGTGGAAGTGAACAACATTGGCGGTGCCGGCGCGCAAACCGTAGAAGGGATTGAAATTGTCAGCGTTGGCGGCAACTCTGAGGGGACGTTTGAGAAAGCCAGCCGTATCGTGGCGGGGGGCTATGACTATAACGTTGTGCAAAAAGGTAAAAACTGGTTTTTGACCAGCCTGGTCGAGCCCGTTGATCCTGTAGACCCACCGGTCGACCCCGTAGATCCACCTGTTGACCCAGTGGACCCGGTAGATCCGCCCGTTGACCCGGTGATCCCGCCGCAAGAGCCGGTCCCCCCAGCTGCACCACCGAAAAGCGAGCACCAGTATCGCCCGGAATTCGGCAGCTATCTGGCAAACAGCTATGCGGCCAATACGCTGTTTATGACCCGTCTGCACGATCGTCTGGGTGAAACGCAGTACACCGACATGCTTACGGGCGAGCAGAAAGTGACGAGCCTGTGGATGCGTAACGTCGGCGGTCATACGCGTTTTAACGACGGCAGCGGCCAGCTAAAAACGACCGCCAATCGCTACGTGCTGCAGCTGGGTGGCGATGTCGCCCAGTGGAGCACCGATGGCCTGGACCGTTGGCATCTTGGCCTGATGGCAGGCTACGGCAACAGCCAGAGCCGGAGCGCTTCCAGCCTGACCGGCTACCGCTCACGCGGTGAAGTGAATGGCTATAGCGTCGGTCTGTATGGTACCTGGTACGCAAACGAGGCGGATAAAAGTGGCACCTACGTTGATAGCTGGGTGCTGTATAACTGGTTCGACAATAAGGTAATGGGACAGGATCAGGCCACTGAGAGTTATCGTTCCAGCGGCGTGACCGCCTCTGTCGAAGCGGGCTATAGCGTTAAGGTGGGCGAAAGCGACCGCAACAGCTACTGGATCCAGCCGAAAGCGCAGGCCGTTTGGATGGACGTGCAGGCTGACGATCATCGCGAGCGCAACGGCACGCGGGTGAAAGACGAGACTCAGGGCAACCTGATGACACGTCTCGGCGTGAAGGCCTACATCAGCGGACATAACGCGATTGACGACGGTAAATCACGGACCTTCCAGCCGTTTATCGAAGCGAACTGGATCCACAACACCCAGCCCACGCGTATCCGCATGGATGACGTCAGCAATGAGATGCGTGGTACGCGCAATATCGGTGAACTCAAGACCGGCGTAGAGGGGAAGATTACGCCGCAGCTTAGCGTATGGGGCAACGTGGCTCAGCAGATAGGCGATAAAGGCTACAGCGATACGCAGGGGATGTTAGGGGTGAAATACAGCTTTAAATAACAATATTTAAGCCGCTGTTTGCTCAGCGGCTTTTTTTGCTTCAGGCAATATCATCGCTGGTACTGGCCAGGATGATTTCAACCTTACTGGATTTCAGGTGAGTTTGCAGAGCCGAGCCAGGCATCTCATCGGTGAAGAGTGCCGTGGCCTGCGCCACGTTGCCAATCTCTACCGCCGCGGATGCGGTAAATTTCGTATGATCGGCTGCGAGCAGAATGTGGCGAGCGTGGGCGATCATGGTTTTCACCACGCTGGCTTCATTGACGTCAAACTCCATCATCGCGCCGTCGTGCTCAATTGCCCCCACGCTGGTCACGAGATAATCCGCCCGAAAACCAGACACAAACGCCGTTGCCGCAGGCCCGATAATCCCGCCATTGTGCGGGCGCAGCGTGCCGCCAGGCACCATCACTTCAAAGCGCGGGTTTTTATACAGAATATGCGCCACCCGCAGGCTGTTGGTGATAATGCGCAGGTGGTTATGGTTGAGCAGCGCCCGGGCAACGTGCTCCACGGTCGTGCCGATGGTGATGAAAATAGTCGAGCCATCGGGAATATAGTCCGCAATGGCTTCGGCAATCGCCCGCTTCTCTTCGGTAAGCGAGACTTCACGCTGCTCGAACGCCGTGTTCACCACGCTGGATGCCCTGCCCGCCCCGCCATGATGACGCGTGATCAGCCCCTGCTCGCTGAGCTTACGGATATCCCGGCGCACGGTTTGCGTGGAAACATCCAGCAGCTGCGCCAGTTCATCAATGTTCATATAGCCGCGATCGGCAATCAGCGTCAGCAGCTGATCGTGACGCGGGTTGCCGGTCAGTTCGGTAAGGCTCATGGGCTGTCCTCTGAAAACCATCACGCCCCGCATTTTATACAAAAAGTGACAAAAAAGAGCGGGTTTGATCACAGTCAGGTATACCCGCGCGTCCACCGGGCTTCGTGCATTTCAGCGCTGCGACGGCGCTGGCAAAACGCACGGCGTCTGCGGCGGGCCATTTCTGCCCCAGGCTGACCGCCAGCGCACCGTGGAACACGTCGCCCGCCCCCGTGGTATCCACCACGTTCACCTCAAAGCCGGGCTGATGGCACAATGCGCCGTTTTCCAGCCAGAAGCACCCGTCTCGCCCCTGTGTAACATACACATGTCCATTTGTGAGCGTTTGTGCTTTTCTCAGGGCATTTTCTGTTTCGTCCCGCTGCGTAAGGCGCCGCAGCCCCGGCGCGGAGAAGGCCGCGTGATCGCTTAAAGCGATCAGCTCCGCGATGTCCTGCGGGGTGACATCCGCATCAAGCAACGTCGGAACGTCCTGCTGACGGGCCAGGGTAAATGCCTGTTTTGCCCCGTCATGCCAGCGCACATCGGCTAAGACAATATCCCACTGCGAGAAGTCGATTTCATGCAGCCAGTCTGCCGCCGCAGGGAGATCGGGGCTGGGGTAGTTGGCAATCACGCGCTCTCCGCCTGCGTCCACCAGCACCGCCGATTGTGACGATCGGGCACCCTTAAACACGCGCGTGTAGCGGGTCTTCACCCCTAGGGATTCCAGCTCCGCCAGCAGCCGTCTGCCGGTATCGTCATCCCCCACCCGGCCAATAAAATCCACTTCCGCGCCCAGTTTCGCCGCCGCCACTGCCGCCGTTGCCGCCGGGCCGCCCCCCACTTCCGTATAGTCTTTTGCGACATATTTCCCACCTTCTTTTGGTAAATCATCGAGATACCAGATGCGATCCAGCACGGTAATGCCGACACAAACGATGCGAGTCATGGTGATTCCTCCTGCGATTTCTGATGCCTTCATTTTAATTTCACCAAATGTTTAAAAAGTGACCCGTGTCAATTTTTTGACTATAAATTACAAATACGATCAAAAACAGACAACATAAACGCGCAAAAATTGACACGATGTGACAGGAGAAAGGCATGTCAGCAATCGCATTTATCGGTTTAGGGCAGATGGGCGCGCCAATGGCGATGAATCTGTTGAAGCAAGGCCACCAGCTTAACGTCTTTGACGTGAACCCGCAGGCGGTTCAGGCGCTGGCAGAGAGCGGCGCTCGGGCGGCGGCAACGCCCGCGCAGGCAGCAACGGACGCGGAATTCGTCATCACCATGCTGCCAAACGGCGACCTGGTACGCAGCGTCCTGTTCGGCGAGCACGGCGTGTGCGAAGGGTTATCCCGCGACGCACTGGTCATTGATATGTCCACCATTCACCCGCTGCAAACCGACGCGCTGATACGCGACATGGCTGAGCAAGGCTTCAACCTGATGGACGTGCCAGTCGGGCGCACCTCTGACCATGCCATCGCCGGCACGCTGCTCCTGCTGGCAGGCGGCACGGCGCAGCAGGTTGAGCGCGCCACCCCGGTCTTAATGGCGATGGGCAATGAGCTGATTAACGCCGGCGGGCCAGGCATGGGCATCCGCGTGAAGCTTATCAATAACTACATGAGCATTGCCCTGAACGCCCTTTCCGCCGAGGCCGCCGTGCTGTGCGAAGCGCTTGGCCTCTCCTTTGACGTGGCGCTCAAGGTCATGAGCGGTACGCCTGCGGGTAAAGGCCACTTCACGACATCCTGGCCGAACAAGGTGCTGAAAGGGGATCTTTCTCCCGCCTTCATGATCGACCTTGCGCATAAAGATCTGGGGATCGCCCTCGACGTGGCCAACCAGCTCCACGTTCCGATGCCGCTGGGCGCGGCTTCCCGCGAAGTTTACAACCAGGCACGCGCCGCTGGGCGCGGGCGCGAGGACTGGACGGCCATTCTTGAACAGGTTCGCGCATCTGCCGGGCTGAAAAAATCACACTGATACGAAAGGACTGAGGAATGACGATGTACACCCTGAAAGATATCACCCGACCTTCCGGCGGTTTTGCAATGCTGGCCGTGGATCAGCGCGAAGCGATGCGCCTGATGTTTGCCGCCGCAGGCGCGCCGGTGCCGGTAACCGACCAGAACCTGACCGATTTTAAGGTCAACGCGGCAAAAATTCTGTCGCCGTACGCCTCTGCCATTCTCGTCGACCAGCAGTTCTGCTATCGCCAGATTGTCGAGCAGCAGGCCGTGGCCAACAGCTGCGCGATGATTGTGGCCGCCGACGAATTTATTCCGGGGAACGGTATTCCGGTCGACAGCGTGGCGATCGACAAGAACGTCGACGCGCAAGCGGTCAAACGCGATGGCGGCAAAGCACTGAAGCTGCTGGTGCTGTGGCGCAGCGATGAAGATCCGCAGCAGCGCCTGGAGATGGTGAAAGCGTTCAATACGCTGTGCCACGATAACGGTCTGCTGAGCATTATCGAGCCGGTGGTGCGTCCGCCACGTCGCGGTGCCGCGTTTAACCGCGAACAGGCGATTATCGACGCGGCCAAAGAGCTGGGCGACAGCGGTGCCGACCTCTACAAAGTGGAGATGCCGCTGTTTGGCAAGGGCACGCAGCAAGAGCTGCTGGCGGCCTCGCAAAAGCTTAACGAGAACATCGCCATGCCGTGGGTGATCCTCTCCTCCGGCGTGGACGATAAGCTCTTCCCGCGCGCCGTAAGCGTCGCCATGCAGGCGGGGGCATCGGGCTTTTTAGCCGGTCGCGCCGTCTGGTCCTCTGTGATTGGCCTGCCGGACACCGAGCTGATGCTGCGTGATATTTCCGTCCCCAAACTTCAGCGTCTGGGTGAGATCGTCGACGAAATGATGGCTCGCCGTTAAGAAAGGATCCGAACATGAAATGGTTTAACACCCTGAGCCATAACCGCTGGCTCGAACAAGAGACCGACCGCATTCTCGATTTCGGTAAAAACGCCGCCGTACCGACCGGCTTTGGCTGGCTGGGCAATAACGGCCAGGTGCGCAGCGATATGGGCACGCATCTGTGGATCACCGCCCGCATGCTGCACGTTTACGCGGTGGCGGCGAACATGGGACGCCCCGGTGCATATGCCCTGGTTGAGCACGGCATTAATGCCCTCAACGGTCCGCTGCGCGACAAGCAGCACGGCGGCTGGTACGCCTGCGTAAACGATGAAGGCATCATTGACGCCTCCAAGCAGGGCTATCAGCACTTCTTCGTCCTGCTGGGCGCGGCGAGCGCCGTGACCACGGGTCACCCGCAGGCACGTAAGCTGCTGGACGATGCCATCGAGGTGATTGAGCGCTACTTCTGGAGCGAACAGGAGCAGATGTGCCTGGAGTCCTGGGATGAAGCCTTCAGCAAAACGGAAGACTATCGCGGCGGTAACGCCAACATGCACGCCGTGGAAGCCTTCCTGATCGTTTATGACGTGACCCACGACCGTAAATGGCTCGACCGCGCCCTGCGCATCGCCTCGGTGATTATTCACGACGTGGCGCGCAAAGGGGAGTACCGCGTTAACGAGCATTTCGACACCAGCTGGAACCCAATCCGCGATTACAACATTGATAATCCCGCCCACCGCTTCCGCGCCTACGGCGGCACGCCGGGACACTGGATTGAGTGGGGCCGCCTGATGTTGCACCTGCGCGCCGCGCTGGAAGCGCGCTTTGAAACCCCGCCGGAGTGGCTGCTGGAAGATGCAAAAGGCCTGTTCCACGCCACCATCCGCGACGCCTGGGCACCCGACGGCGCCGACGGGTTTGTCTACTCCGTGGGCTGGGACGGTAAGCCTATCGTGCGGGAACGCGTGCGCTGGCCAATCGTCGAGGCGATGGGCACGGCTTACGCGCTCTACACCGTCACCGGCGAGGCGCAGTACGAAGCCTGGTATCAGAAGTGGTGGGATTACTGCATCAAGTACCTGATGGACTACGAAAACGGTTCGTGGTGGCAGGAGCTGGACACCAACAACGAAGTGACCACCAAAGTCTGGGACGGCAAGCAGGATATTTACCACCTGCTGCACTGCCTGGTGATCCCCCGCCTGCCGCTGGCCCCGGGCTTAGCCCCTGCCGTCGCCGCCGGATTACTGGATAGCCTGGCCAAATAATAAAGACGGAGTGTTTATGCGTACCCTACACAATATTGACCTGAAAAATAACGAAAGTGGCTTCACCCTGCGCTGGCAGGACCGTCTGATTTTATCCCACACCGCGGATGCCCCTTGCCTGTGG
Organism: Enterobacter sp. fkY84-1; assembly: GCF_052974705.1. Lineage (NCBI taxonomy): Bacteria > Pseudomonadati > Pseudomonadota > Gammaproteobacteria > Enterobacterales > Enterobacteriaceae > Enterobacter > Enterobacter sp. fkY84-1. Next base: position 4,599,366 of record NZ_CP169393.1, read on the forward strand.
ATTGGCGCAGGCGAGGCGGATATCGAGATGTTTCGCGGCAACTTCAGCATCAAAGACAAGCTCAACGAAAAGATTGCCCTGACGGACGCGACCGTCACGCAGCAAAGCGCGGGCTGGGCGATCCGCTTTACCCGCGGCGATGCCGTAAGCGCGACGCTGCTGGTGGGCGTGGATGCGGAAGGCCGTCTGGAGCTGAAGCTGAAAAATGACGCCGCCAGCCATAACCGCATCTGGCTGCGGCTGGCAGCTCAGCCAGACGATCATATCTACGGCTGCGGCGAGCAGTTCTCGTACTTCGACCTGCGCGGCAAGCCGTTCCCGCTGTGGACCAGCGAGCAGGGCGTTGGCCGCAATAAGCAGACCTACGTCACCTGGCAGGCCGACTGCAAAGAGAACGCGGGCGGCGACTACTACTGGACCTTCTTCCCGCAGCCTACCTTCGTGAGCACCCAGAAGTACTACTGCCACGTGGATAACAGCTGCTACATGAACTTTGATTTCAGCGCGCCGGATTTCCACGAGCTGGCGTTCTGGGAAGATAACGCCACGCTGCGCTTCGAATGCGCAGAAACCTACGTCGATCTGCTGGAAAAACTGACCGGCCTGCTGGGGCGTCAGCCGGAGCTGCCGGACTGGGTGTACGACGGCGTGACGCTGGGCATTCAGGGCGGCACCGAGGTATGTCAGCAGAAGCTCGACGCCATGCGCGAGGGCGGCGTGAAGGTCAACGGCATCTGGGCGCAGGACTGGTCCGGCATTCGCATGACCTCCTTCGGCAAGCGCGTGATGTGGAACTGGAAGTGGAACAGCGCGCTCTATCCGCAGCTTGATGCGCGGATTGCGAAGTGGAAAGAGGAAGGCGTGCAGTTCCTCTCCTATATCAACCCGTACGTCGCCAGCGATAAAGATCTCTGCGAAGAGGCGTCGAAGCGCGGCTATCTGACCAAAAACGCCAACGGCGAGGACTACCACGTCGAGTTCGGCGAGTTCTACGCGGGCGTTATCGACCTGACCAACCCGGCAGCCTACGACTGGTACAAAGAGGTCATTAAAAAGAACCTGATCGAACTGGGCTGCGGCGGCTGGATGGCCGATTTCGGGGAATATCTGCCGACCGACACCTTCCTGCACAACGGCGTGAGCGCGGAGATCATGCATAACGCCTGGCCTGCCCTGTGGGCCAAATGTAACTACGAGGCGCTTCAGGAGACCGGCAAGCTCGGCGAGATCCTGTTCTTCATGCGCGCGGGCTATACCGGCAGCCAGAAGCACTCGGTGATGATGTGGGCGGGGGATCAGAACGTCGACTGGAGCCTGGACGACGGTCTGGCGTCCGTCATCCCTGCGGCGCTGTCGCTGGCGATGACCGGGCACGGCCTGCACCACAGCGACATCGGCGGCTATACGACCCTGTTCGAGATGAAGCGCAGCAAAGAGCTGCTGCTGCGCTGGTGCGACTTCAGCGCCTTTACGCCGATGATGCGTACCCATGAGGGCAACCGTCCAGGCGATAACTGGCAGTTCGACGGCGACGCGGAAACCATCGCGCACTTCGCGCGCATGACCACCGTCTTCACCACCCTGAAGCCGTACATCAAAGCCGCGGTCGCGCAGAACGCGAAAAGCGGCCTGCCGGTGATGCGCCCGCTGTTCCTGCACTATGAAGACGACGCGCGCGCCTACACGCTGAAATACCAGTACCTGTTTGGCCGCGATCTGCTGGTAGCGCCGGTTCATGAAGAGGGGCGCCGCGACTGGTCGCTCTATCTGCCACAGGACAGCTGGGTGAATGCGTGGACCGGGGAAATCTGCCGGGGCGGTGACGTGACCGTAGATGCCCCGCTCGGCAAGCCGCCGGTCTTCTACCGCCAGCACAGCGAATGGGCAGATCTGTTTAGCACCTTACGTCATATCTGATAAGGCTCGCCCGCGGGGCAACCTGCGGGCAGACGGAGAACAATAATGAGTCAACATACTTCCGATCCGGCAACCCTGCGCCTGCCGTTTAAAGAAAAACTCGCCTACGGGATGGGCGATCTCGGCTCAAACATCCTGCTGGATATCGGCACGCTTTATCTGCTGAAGTTTTACACCGACGTGCTGGGCCTGCCGGGCACCTACGGCGGGATCATCTTCCTGATTGCGAAGTTTTTTACCGCCTTCACCGATATGGGCACCGGGATCATGCTCGACTCCCGGCGCAAGATCGGCCCGAAAGGGAAATTCCGCCCGTTCGTGCTCTATGCGGCGTTCCCGGTGACCTTACTGGCGATTGCCAACTTCGTTGGCACGCCGTTTGAAATCACCGGTAAAACGGTGATGGCGACGGTGCTGTTCATGCTGTACGGCCTGTTCTTCAGCATGATGAACTGCTCCTACGGCGCGATGGTGCCCGCCATTACCAAAAACCCGGACGAGCGCGCCTCGCTGGCCGCCTGGCGTCAGGGCGGTGCTACGCTGGGCCTGCTGCTCTGTACCGTGGGTTTTGTTCCGGTGATGAACCTGATTGAAGGCAATGACCAGCTTGGCTATATCTTTGCCGCCACCCTCTTCTCGCTGTTCGGACTGTTTTTTATGTGGTGGTGCTACAAGGGGGTGACCGAACGCTACGTCGAGGCGCAGCCCGCTAACCCGGCGCAAAAACCGGGGCTGCTGCAGTCGTTTCGCGCCATCGCCGGAAACCGCCCGCTGTTTATCCTGTGCATCGCGAACCTGTGCACGCTGGGCGCCTTTAACGTCAAACTCGCCATTCAGGTTTACTACACGCAGTACGTGCTGAACGACCCGATCCTGCTGTCGTACATGGGCTTCTTCAGCATGGGCTGCATTTTTATCGGCGTCTTTATGATGCCCGGCGCGGTGCGGCGCTTCGGCAAGAAAAAGGTCTACATCAGCGGGCTGATGATTTGGGTGGCGGGCGATCTGCTCAACTACTTCTTCGGCGGCGGCTCGGTGAGCTTTGTGGCGTTCTCCTGCCTGGCCTTTTTCGGCTCCGCGTTCGTGAACAGCCTGAACTGGGCGCTGGTGTCCGATACCGTGGAGTACGGTGAGTGGCGCACCGGCGTGCGCTCCGAAGGAACGGTGTATACCGGTTTTACCTTCTTCCGGAAGGTCTCCCAGGCGCTGGCGGGCTTCTTCCCGGGGATCATGCTCACGCAGATCGGCTATGTACCCAACGTGGTGCAATCCAGTGGCACGGTTGAAGGGCTGCGGCAGCTGATATTTATCTACCCGAGCCTGCTGGCGGTCATCACCATCGTGGCGATGGGCTGCTTCTACAACCTCAACGAGAAGATGTATGTGCGCATCGTCGAAGAGATCGAACTGCGCAAACGTACGGCATAATGACGTGATAGAGCGCCCTGCGGGGCGCTTTGAGGATCGACCATGACACATAATACTGATCCGTTAACCCTCAAATTGAGCCTGCGAGAGAAGTGCGCCTACGGGATGGGCGATTTTGGCTCGAACCTGATGCTGTGTATTGGCACGCTGTATCTGCTGAAGTTTTACACCGATGAACTGGGCATGCCGGCGTTCTACGGCGGCATTATTTTCCTCGTCGCGAAGTTTTTCACCGCCTTTACCGACATGCTGACCGGGGTGCTGCTGGACTCCCGACGTAACATCGGCGCGCGGGGAAAATTCAGGCCGTTCATTCTTTACGCCTCCGTTCCGGTGGCGCTGGTGGCGACGGCGCAGTTTATGGCCAACGACTTTAGCCTGACGGTGAAAACGGCCCTCGCCACCGTGCTCTTCATGATGTTTGGCCTCTGCTATAGCCTGATGAACTGCGCCTACGGTGCGATGGTCCCGGCCATCACCAAAAACCCGAACGAGCGCGCGCAGCTTGCGGCGTGGCGTCAGGGCGGCGCTACGGTGGGGCTGTTGCTTTGCACCGTCGGCTTTATGCCCATTCAGGCGCTGTTCGTCCACCAGCCCTCACTCGGCTATCTGGTGGCCGCGCTGGTGTTCGTTACCGGCGGCCTGTTCTGCATGTGGTGGTGCTACAGCGGGGTGAAAGAACGCTACGTCGAGCTTACGCCCGATCACCATAAGCCCGGCATTCTGAAATCATTCTGCGCGATTTTCCGCAATCCGCCGCTGCTGGTGCTGTGCATCGCCAACCTGTGTACCCTCGCCGCCTTCAACATCAAGCTGGCGATTCAGGTCTATTACACCCAGTACGTGCTGAACGATCTGCATCTGCTGTCGTGGATGGGCTTTTTCAGCATGGGCTGCATTCTGATTGGCGTGTTTCTGGTGCCCGGCGCGGTAAAGCGCTTTGGCAAGAAACCGGTCTATCTGGGCGGGCTGGCGCTGTGGGCGGTGGGCGACGTGCTGAATTTCTTCTGGGGGACCAGCTCCCTGCTGTTCGTGCTGTTTTCCTGCATGGCCTTCTTCGGCACGGCATTTGTTAATAGCCTGAACTGGGCGCTGGTGCCGGATACCGTCGATTACGGCGAGTGGAAAACCGGCATTCGCGCCGAAGGGTCGGTGTATACCGGCTATACCTTCTCGCGCAAAATCTCCGCCGCGCTCGCCGGTTTCCTGCCCGGCATCATGCTGACCCAGATTGGCTACGTTCCCCATGCCGTGCAGAGCGCGGGCACGCTGCTTGGGTTGCGTCAGCTGATTTTCCTCTGGCCGTGCGGCCTGGCGATTGTTGCTGCCGTGACCATGGGGCTGTTTTATAAACTCAACGAAGCGCGCTTCGCCTTTATTATCGAGGAGATTGGAAAACGGAAGAAACAAACCGCGAATACCCCTGAGATAACCACCAACAAGAAAGCGTCAGTAGTCACTTTATAACAATAAATCCGGCCACTATGTCCTTCCTGTTTATCAGGAGGGAGGCCTTTCTGTACCTGATACATGGACAAATTATGAAAAGAATCATCACTGTACTGATCGTGTCGTCTGTGTCCTGCCCGGTATTTGCCGGGGCCTATGTCGAAACGCGTGAAGCCTACAATACGGCCTCAGAGATGCACGAGGTGATCCTGCGTGCGGGCTATAACTTCGATATGGGCGCGGGACTGATGTTCACCAACGCCTATAACGTGGGTAAATGGGATGAACTTAAGCACAGCTATAACGAAATCGAGGGGTGGTATCCGCTCTTTAAGCCGACCGATAAACTCACCTTCCAGCCCGGCGGGTTGATTAACGACAGCAGCGCAGGTTCGGGTGGCGCGGTTTATTTGGATACCAATTATAAATTTACGGACTGGTTCAACCTGACGTTCCGCTATCGCTATAACCATAACAATTACGATACGCCGGACTATAACGGGCAGATGGATAAGAACGACACGCACGAATTTGCCAACTACTGGAATTTCAAAGTAACGGATGCATTTTTCTACACCTTTGAACCGCACTTTTTCCAGCGGGTGAATGACTACCACAGCAAAAATGGCAAAGACCACCACTGGGAAATTACCAATAAGTTTAGCTATAAGATCGACAGAAACTGGCTGCCGTACCTCGAACTGCAGTGGCTGGACAGATGGAATGATTACAACCGGGAGCAGTACCGGATCCGTTTAGGGCTACGGTATTCGTTCTAATAAAAAAAGCCGCTGATCGCTCAGCGGCTTTTTCGTTGCCGGGTGGCGCATGCGCATACCCGGCCTACGGCATAACCGAATTACTCTTCTTTCGCACCGCGCATAGCACGTTTACGATCGTTCTCGGTCAGGTGACGTTTACGGATACGGATAGACAGCGGAGTCACTTCTACCAGTTCGTCGTCATCGATGAATTCCAGAGCCTGCTCCAGGGTCATCTTGATCGGTGGAACCAGAACCGTTGCTTCGTCAGTACCGGACGCACGCATGTTGGTCAGTTTCTTACCGGTCAGGCAGTTTACGGTCAGGTCGTTAGAACGGCTGTGAATACCGATGATCTGGCCTTCGTAAACTTCAGCACCGTGACCCAGGAACAGCTTACCGCGATCCTGCAGACCGAACAGCGCAAACGCAACCGCTTTACCCTGACCGTTGGAGATCAGTACGCCGTTGTTACGCTGGCCCACTTCGCCCGGACGCACGTCGTCGTAGTGGCTGAAGGTGGAGTACAGCAGACCGGTACCAGAGGTCATGGTCATGAACTCAGAACGGAAGCCGATCAGGCCACGGCTTGGGATCACGTAGTCGAGACGTACGCGGCCTTTGCCATCTGGATTCATGTTTTTCAGGTCGCCTTTACGCTCGCCCAGCGCCTGCATCACAGAACCCTGGTGCTGCTCTTCAACGTCCAGCGTCACGTTTTCGAACGGCTCTTGTTTACGGCCGTCGATTTCGCGGAAGATAACTTTCGGACGGGAAACCGCCATCTCGAAACCTTCACGACGCATGTTTTCGATCAGAACAGACAGGTGCAGTTCACCACGACCGGATACGCGGAAGGCATCAGCGTCTTCGGTTTCTTCAACGCGCAGCGCAACGTTGTGCACCAGCTCTTTGTTCAGGCGGTCAAGGATCTGACGAGAGGTAACGAACTTACCTTCTTTACCACAGAACGGAGAGGTGTTGACGTTGAAGAACATGGTAACGGTTGGTTCATCAACAGACAGGGCTGGCAGCGCTTCCACGTTCTGCGGGTCGCAGATGGTGTCAGAGATGTTCAGCTCGCCCAGACCGGTGATCGCGATGATATCGCCCGCTTCAGCCAGATCGCTGTCGATACGCTCCAGACCCAGGTGAGTCAGCACTTTGCCAACTTTACCGTTGCGGGTTTTGCCTTCGCTATCGATGATAGTAACCTGCTGGTTTGGCTTCACTTTACCGCGTTTGATACGACCGATACCGATGACGCCAACGTAGTTGTTGTAGTCCAGCTGGGAGATCTGCATCTGCAGTGGACCATCCAGATCAACATCCGGTGCCGGTACGTGATCGACAATCGCCTGATACAGCGGGGTCATGTCTTCCGCCATATCTTCGTGGTCCAGACCCGCGATACCATTCAGCGCCGAAGCGTAAATGATAGGGAAGTCCAGCTGTTCGTCGGTCGCGTCGAGGTTAACGAACAGGTCGAATACCTGATCAACAACCCAGTCAGGACGTGCGCCAGGACGGTCAACCTTGTTGATAACAACAATTGGTTTCAGGCCATGGGCAAATGCTTTTTTGGTCACGAAGCGCGTTTGCGGCATTGGGCCGTCAAATGCGTCAACCACCAGCAGCACGGAATCCACCATGGACATCACGCGCTCAACTTCACCACCGAAGTCGGCGTGCCCTGGGGTATCAACGATGTTGATACGGTAGTCATTCCATTTAATAGCGGTGTTTTTCGCGAGGATAGTAATCCCACGCTCTTTCTCCAAATCGTTGGAGTCCATCACACGCTCTTGAGTTTCGGCACGTGCATCAAACGTACCGGATTGCTGCAGCAGCTTATCAACCAGGGTAGTTTTACCATGGTCAACGTGCGCGATGATGGCGATGTTACGCAAATTTTCGATCACAACTTTGCCTCAGGCATTAGAAATAGCGCGTTATTGTACACGGATTAATCGCACTACAAAACAGGATCACAAACATCCTCCGCAAACAAGTATCGCAGAGATGCTTTGTGATCGCTTTCACGGAGCGAAAAAGGGCACTTTAACGAAAATTGCACCAATATGGTGCTCGGTGTTCAGACTGAAGCACTATACTGGTGCAACATTACCATTGTGGTGCAGCCCTTTTGCACTATGGTGCGCATGATAACGCCTTTTTGGGGTGTTTTAAAAGTTGGCACAGATTTCGCTTTATAAAAATTACATGGCAACAGCCAGTACAAACAGAAACTGAAGACCTCGTTACCACGACGACAATGACCAATCTGGAGAGTTAAGTATGTCCGCTGAACACGTTTTGACGATGCTGAACGAACATGAAGTGAAGTTTGTTGATCTCCGCTTCACCGACACCAAAGGTAAAGAACAGCACGTCACAATCCCTGCTCATCAGGTGAACGCCGAATTCTTTGAAGAAGGCAAAATGTTTGACGGCTCCTCCATTGGTGGCTGGAAAGGCATTAACGAATCCGACATGGTTCTGATGCCAGATGCAACCACTGCGGTCATTGATCCGTTCTTCGAAGAACCTACCCTGATCATCCGTTGCGACATCCTCGAGCCAGGCACGCTGCAGGGCTACGACCGCGACCCACGTTCTATCGCGAAACGCGCTGAAGAGTACCTGCGTTCTACCGGCATCGCGGACACCGTTCTGTTCGGGCCAGAGCCAGAGTTCTTCCTGTTCGATGACATCCGTTTTGGTGCCTCTATCTCTGGCTCCCACGTGGCTATCGACGACATCGAAGGCGCATGGAACTCCTCCACCAAATACGAAGGCGGTAACAAAGGTCACCGTCCAGGCGTGAAAGGCGGTTACTTCCCGGTTCCTCCGGTCGACTCTGCACAGGACATTCGTTCCACCATGTGTCTGGTGATGGAAGAGATGGGCCTGGTTGTTGAAGCTCACCACCACGAAGTGGCGACTGCGGGTCAGAACGAAGTGGCTACCCGCTTCAACACCATGACCAAAAAAGCGGACGAAATTCAGATCTACAAATACGTTGTGCACAACGTTGCGCACCGTTTCGGTAAAACCGCGACCTTCATGCCAAAACCAATGTTTGGCGACAACGGTTCCGGTATGCACTGCCACATGTCTCTGTCCAAGAACGGTACCAACCTGTTCTCTGGTGACAAATATGCCGGTCTGTCCGAGCAGGCGCTGTACTACATTGGCGGCGTAATCAAACACGCTAAAGCGATCAACGCCCTGGCGAACCCAACCACCAACTCCTACAAGCGTCTGGTCCCGGGCTACGAAGCGCCAGTGATGCTGGCCTACTCTGCGCGTAACCGTTCTGCTTCTATCCGTATCCCGGTGGTGGCGTCTCCTAAAGCGCGTCGTATCGAAGTTCGCTTCCCGGATCCAGCGGCTAACCCATACCTGTGCTTCGCAGCACTGCTGATGGCCGGTCTGGACGGTATCAAGAACAAGATCCACCCAGGCGAAGCGATGGACAAAAACCTGTACGACCTGCCGCCAGAAGAAGCGAAAGAGATCCCACAGGTTGCTGGCTCTCTGGAAGAAGCCCTGCAGGCGCTGGACGCAGACCGTGAGTTCCTGACCGCAGGTGGCGTATTCACTGACGACGCTATCGATGCCTACATCGCCCTGCGTACTGAAGAGAACGACCGCGTGCGCATGACTCCGCATCCGGTTGAGTTCGAACTGTACTACAGCGTTTAATTAAGTTGTTTTACCCGGCGTGACAAGCGCCGGGAGTAGTTGCCGTGGAAACTTTTAGCCCATCTCCGGATGGGCTTTTTTCTCCACCAACAATCTGATCTCACGCGCTTTTGACGCCGAAAACGCTATACTGCACTAAATTAGTGCAAACGACTCCAGGAGACTGCTGAATGGCAACTGGCACGCTGCCCGATGCTGGGCAGATCCTCAATTCTTTGATTAACAGCATTTTGCTGGTGGATGACGAGCTGGCCGTTCATTACGCCAACCCGGCGGCACAGCAGCTGCTCGCCCAAAGCGCACGCAAACTGTTCGGCACCCCGCTTCCGGAACTTCTGAGCTATTTTTCGCTGAATATTGGCCTGATGCAGGAAAGTTTACAGGCGGGCCAGGGTTTCACCGATAACGAAGTGACGCTGGTGATCGACGGGCGCTCGCACATTCTGTCGCTGACCGCGCAACGTCTTCCCGAAGGCTTGATCCTGCTGGAAATGGCGCCGATGGATAATCAGCGTCGCCTGAGCCAGGAGCAGCTTCAGCATGCGCAGCAAATTGCCGCCCGAGACCTGGTGCGCGGCCTGGCGCATGAAATCAAAAACCCGCTGGGTGGGTTACGCGGCGCGGCGCAGCTTCTGACCAAGGCGCTGCCCGACCCTGCGCTGGCGGAGTACACCAACGTCATCATCGAGCAGGCGGACCGCCTGCGGAATCTGGTTGACCGTCTTCTCGGGCCACAGCAGCCGGGAATGCACGTCACAGAAAGCATCCATAAAGTGGCCGAGCGGGTGGTGAAGCTCGTCTCGATGGAGCTGCCAGAGAACGTCACGCTGGTGCGTGATTACGACCCAAGCCTGCCGGAACTGGCCCATGACCCGGATCAGATTGAGCAGGTCCTGTTGAACATTGTGCGCAATGCCCTGCAGGCGCTTGGACCGGAAGGGGGCGAGATTATTTTACGCACCCGTACCGCCTTCCAGCTCACGTTACACGGCGTGCGCTATCGGCTTGCGGCCCGTATCGACGTCGAGGATAACGGCCCCGGTATTCCATCGCATCTTCAGGACACTCTGTTCTACCCGATGGTCAGCGGCCGTGAAGGCGGTACCGGCCTGGGCTTATCCATTGCCCGCAGTTTGATCGACCAACACTCTGGAAAAATTGAATTTACCAGTTGGCCGGGACATACCGAGTTTTCGGTTTTCCTGCCGATTAAAAAATAAAGGTGACGTTTATGCAACGAGGGATAGTCTGGGTAGTCGATGACGATAGCTCCATCCGTTGGGTGCTTGAACGCGCGCTCACAGGGGCTGGATTAAGCTGCACGACGTTTGAGAGCGGCAGCGAAGTGCTCGACGCACTCACCACTAAAACGCCCGATGTTCTGCTGTCGGATATCCGTATGCCGGGCATGGACGGGCTGGCGCTGTTAAAGCAGATCAAACAACGCCACCCTATGCTTCCGGTCATCATAATGACGGCTCATTCCGATCTGGATGCCGCGGTGAGCGCTTACCAGCAAGGGGCATTCGATTATCTGCCCAAACCGTTTGATATCGACGAAGCGGTGGCGCTGGTTGAGCGCGCGATTAGCCATTATCAGGAGCAGCAGCAGCCGCGCCACGCGCCCGATTTTGGGCCAACCACCGACATCATCGGCGAAGCGCCGGCGATGCAGGACGTGTTTCGCATTATTGGCCGTCTGTCCCGCTCCTCCATCAGCGTCTTGATTAACGGCGAATCGGGGACAGGTAAAGAGCTTGTGGCGCATGCGCTGCATCGCCACAGCCCGCGGGCAAAAGCGCCGTTTATCGCCCTGAATATGGCGGCGATCCCGAAGGACTTGATTGAATCCGAACTGTTCGGCCATGAAAAAGGGGCGTTTACCGGCGCAAATACCATTCGCCAGGGGCGCTTCGAACAGGCTGACGGCGGCACGCTGTTCCTGGATGAGATCGGCGATATGCCGCTGGACGTTCAGACCCGTCTGCTGCGCGTGCTGGCCGACGGGCAGTTTTATCGCGTGGGCGGCTACGCGCCGGTGAAGGTGGACGTGCGTATTATCGCCGCGACCCACCAGAACCTGGAGCAGCGCGTGCAGGAAGGCAAATTCCGTGAGGATTTATTCCATCGCCTGAACGTCATTCGCGTTCATCTGCCGCCGCTGCGTGAACGCCGGGAAGATATTCCCCGCCTGGCGCGTCATTTCCTGCAGGTGGCTGCCCGCGAGCTGGGTGTGGAAGCTAAGCAGCTTCATCCCGAAACCGATGCCGCTCTGACGCGTCTGGCGTGGCCGGGCAACGTGCGTCAGCTGGAAAATACCTGCCGCTGGTTAACCGTGATGGCTGCCGGTCAGGAAGTGCTGATTCAGGATTTACCGGCCGAGCTGTTTGAGGCGACCGCGCCGGAAAGCAGTAGCGGACACGCGCTGCCGGACAGCTGGGCGACGCTGCTGGCGCAGTGGGCCGACCGCGCGCTGCGTTCCGGTCATCAAAACCTGCTGTCTGAGGCTCAGCCTGAGATGGAGCGTACGCTGTTGACCACCGCGCTTCGTCATACCCAGGGTCATAAGCAGGAAGCCGCTCGCCTGTTAGGATGGGGACGCAATACCCTGACGCGCAAGCTGAAAGAGCTGGGAATGGAGTAATATCCGCGCTTGTGTAAAGGTTATTAATTGAGCGCAAATTGCCGTTATTTTGCGCTTTACTGTTCCGATGAGTTTTGTATGATCGTGCCCGGAAATTGGGGGTGAACATCATGCTGGAAACATTCGTGAATATGCTCTCTAGCGGAGCCGCTGAAAGCCACACGCCACAAACCGCCGTTGCGGCGGTGCTGTGTGCGGCGCTGGTTGGGCTGTTTAGCTAGCGAGTTGGCGATAAAAAGCCGGGTCACGCTTCGCTTACCCGGCCTACATTTCGCACTTTTGTAGGCCGGGTAAGGCGAAGCCGCCACCCGGCATTACCGTTTAAATCACCCGCGAGAACTGCTGCATACGCGCTTTCTGACGCAGATATGCGTCGAAGCACATGCAGATATTGCGGATCAACAGACGCCCTTTCGGCGTGACCTCAATCCCGCTCTCCGACACGTCCACCAGCCCGTCTTTCGCCAGCGGCGCCAGCAGCTTCAGGTCTTCCGCGAAATAATCGCTGAAGTTCAGCGCCCACTGCGCTTCCACGTCCCTGAAATCAAGACGGAAGTTGCAGATAAGCGCCTTAATCACATCGCGACGGATACAGTCATCGCGCGTTAATGCGATGCCGCGCCACAGCGCGTTGCCCGTCTCATCAACCTGCTGGTAATACTGCTTCAGTTCTTTCTGGTTTTGCGCGTAGCAGTCGCCGATCATGCTGATGGCGGAGACGCCCATTCCCAGCAAATCGGTATCGCCCTGGGTCGTGTAGCCCTGGAAATTGCGGTGCAGGACCCCTTCGCGCTGAGCGACCGCCAGTTCGTCGTCCGGACGGGCAAAGTGATCCATGCCGATAAACTGATAGCCGGTGTCGGTCAGCGAGGTGATGGTTTCCTGCAGGATATCCAGCTTCTGCTGGGCAGAAGGCAGATCGGCATCTTTGATTTTGCGCTGGGCGGCAAAGAGCGTCGGCAGATGCGCGTAGTTAAAGACGCTCAGGCGGTCCGGACTGAGTTCAGCCACGCGCTTCAGCGTAAAGGCGAAGCTCTCCGGCGTCTGCTTTGGCAGGCCGTAAATCAGGTCAATATTGGTCGACGTAAAACCGATGTCACGCGCATGGTTGAGTAAGGCAAAGATAAAGTCTTCGTCCTGCTCGCGGTTCACCAGACGCTGAACCTCTTTATTGAAGTCCTGCACGCCCATGCTCAGGCGGTTGAAGCCTTCTGCGCGTAAGTGATCGAGGACATCCAGCTCAATTTCACGCGGATCGACTTCGATCGAGATTTCAGCGTCGTCGTTAAAACTGAAATTGCCGCGCAGCAGGGTCATCAGGCGGCTTATTTGCGCTTTGTTCAGATAGGTTGGCGTACCGCCGCCCCAGTGAAGCTGGCTGACGTGACGACCTTTAAACAGCGGCGCGCGATGCACAATTTCCTGTTGGAGCGCGTCAAGATACTGGTCGGCTTTATGCTGCTGGCGGGTCACGATTTTATTGCAGCCGCAGAAGTAACAAAGCTTGTGGCAGAACGGAATATGGACATAGAGCGACAGCGGACGCTCAGGATAGCGCGCGACAGCCTGCTGAAAATCCTCCTCGCCGAAGGCATCGGAGAACTCCAGCGCGGTGGGGTATGACGTATAACGCGGCCCGGAATAGTTATATTTCTGGATTAGGGCCAAATCCCAGTCGATAGTTGGTGCTGACATGCTCACTCCTTCCGTTGGTGTCGCGTTCGTATACGGCGGCCCGTTCTGACCCCATTGCGGGCCATCATTCGGGTGCGCAGCCACTTCTGTCGCCGCGACAACCGCCGTAGTTTAACGAATAACCACACCAGATAACATATAACCGGAAGGGTTATAAGCAGGACTATCGAGCCTGCCGGGTGCAAATGTTAGTTTCCACCCTTCAGAAGACGCATCATATCTTCCTGCTTCTCGTCTTCTTCTTCGTCGTCTTCATCATCGTAAGACAGACCCAGCTTCTGCATCAGCTCGTCGATGCGATCCAGTTTGGCATCCACCCATGACTGCTCTTCGGCGGTCAGGGTTTCACCCTCTTCAAGACGTTCCAGCAGCGCGTCCAGGCGCTCATCGTTCTCCAGCAAATCCAGCTCAGCCTGCGGTGAAAGCATAGGTTTCTCGCTCTTTGGTTTGTGCTGCTTAGTGACCGGGGTGTCTGTCACGCCCAGTGGAATGGGAGTTTTACTGCCGATACGAGGATCTTTCTGCTGCTTGCTTTTTGCAGAAGCGCCCGCTGCACCACCACCGTTGGCACGGCTACCCGCAGCATGACCGCGATGTTTTTTGTCGCGTTTGCGGTCGCGCGCTTCCTGGTTCAGTTCTTCGCGCGTTTTGCGGCGTGCTTTTGCAGGGCGTTTCGCGCCCGCAGCGGAGGTTGGTTTTTTCATGATGTTTTATCTTTAAGTCGTTTTCTTCAGTATAGAATTGCGGCGAAATCTAGCAGAAAGCAAGCAAAGAAAAAAGGCGACAGAGCAATCTGTCGCCTTTTTTCCTGACTCACAACCCTTAGCGGGTCAGACATTCCATGTTTGCCAACAACAAACCCTGTTTATCCCTTGGCTAATACCGTCCGTGATACGGTTCCATTTCCTGTTAAAACGCCTCCAGGCGCTGGTCGTCCTGACAATCCTGCGTCTTCGCCTCCTGGCGCTCCTGACCCTTATCCTTAAGTCATTATCCTGTTGGCTTCCTCGCCTTGCCGCATACTTTACCGTGTTCGCTTAAACTAACAAGCAACGAAACGGTACAAAAACGGATTTTCAGATAATTACCTGGAAATAAGATGATGATTTAAAACAGTTTGCCTTTTTCTTGCTCCTGCGATTTCTCTGAAATCTCCCATAGTACGTATAGCCAATCTCTCACAGCGGCCAGGGCTTAAGCCTACAGGCTGAGTGCAATGAAAAAAGTCTTTTGCCCGCATTCAGGTATAATCCCCCTCAGATTACGATTTTTGGAGACGACCACGTGACTACCTGGAACTACCAACAGACGCATTTTGTCACCAGTGCGCCCGATATTCGCCACCTCCCCTCTGATACCGGTATTGAAGTGGCCTTTGCTGGCCGCTCTAATGCGGGGAAATCCAGCGCCCTGAATACGCTGACCAATCAGAAGAACCTGGCGCGTACCTCAAAAACACCTGGCCGTACCCAGCTGATCAACCTGTTTGAAGTCGCAGAGGGCAAACGCCTGGTCGACTTACCGGGGTACGGTTATGCGCAGGTACCCGAAGAGATGAAAATCAAATGGCAGCGTGCGCTGGGTGAATACCTCGAAAAACGCATGTGCCTGAAAGGTCTGGTGGTATTGATGGATATTCGCCACCCGCTGAAAGATCTCGATCAGCAGATGATCGACTGGGCGGTGGCAAGCGATATCGCCGTGCTGGTGCTGCTGACGAAAGCCGATAAGCTGGCAAGCGGCGCGCGTAAAGCGCAGGTGAATATGGTTCGCGAAGCGGTGCTGGCGTTCAACGGTGATGTGCAGGTTGAGCCGTTCTCCTCGCTGAAAAAGCAGGGCGTGGACAAGCTGCGTCAGAAGCTCGACACCTGGTTTAGCGAGCTGGAACCCGCGACGGAAGCGGAAGAAGAGTAATACCGAGCGCGGCAATGGCCGCGTTTTTTTTTGCCTGAACATTTCTTTGCCGCAATAAAAAACGCCCCAGTCATTACTGACTGGGGCGGCTAAAATATTCAGCCAAATCCGATTACGTGAAGTAAAAGGTCTGAAAGATAGAACATCTTACCTCTGTACCCTACGCCGATAACTCTACCCCTTTTTGTGTTGCAGAAAAAGCACTTTTTGTAGTTTTTTTTCATTTTTTACATAGGGAATTCTAATGATCGTCACAAAACGCGCGTTGCCATGTTGCAAACTTACATAAAAAGCGCGTTATGCGAAGAACCCTTAGTGAGCCTGATCCCAGTTTTCACCACTTCCCACTTCCACCAGCAACGGCACGTCCAGCGTCATGCTGCTTTCCATCAGTTCGTGGATCTTCTTCGACACGGCGTCAAGGTCGTCCTTGTGCACTTCAAATACCAGTTCATCGTGTACCTGCATGATCATTTTCACACGCGGTTTCTCTTTCTCGAGCCAGGCATCCACGGCGATCATTGCACGTTTAATAATGTCCGCCGCGGTCCCCTGCATCGGGGCGTTGATCGCGGCACGCTCTGCGCCCGCGCGGCGCGCCGCGTTGCTGGATTTGATGTCCGGTAAGTAGAGACGGCGGCCGTCCAGCGTTTCAACGTAGCCTTTCTCTTTCGCCTGCGCGCGGGTACGTTCCATATATTCCAGCACGCCCGGGTAGCGTTCGAAGTAGAGATCCATATACTTCTGCGACTCTTTACGCGGAATATTGAGCTGGCGTGAAAGGCCGAACGCGCTCATGCCGTAGATCAGACCGAAGTTGATCGCTTTAGCGCTGCGGCGCTGTTCGTTGGTCACGCTGTCCAGCGGCAAGCCGAAGACTTCCGCCGCGGTTGCCCGGTGAATATCTTTCCCTTCGGCAAACGCGGTCAGCAGGCCTTTGTCGCGGGACAGATGCGCCATAATGCGCAGCTCAATTTGCGAGTAGTCAGCAGAGACAATCAGATAATCCTCTGGTGCAATGAAAGCCTGGCGAATACGGCGGCCCTCTTCGTTACGTACCGGGATGTTCTGCAGGTTGGGTTCGGTTGACGAGAGACGACCGGTCGCCGCGACAGCCTGATGATATGAGGTGTGCACGCGGCCCGTTTTCGGGTTGATCATCAGCGGAAGCTTATCAGTGTAGGTAGACTTCAGCTTCGCGAGGCCACGGTACTGCAGAATCACTTTTGGCAGCGGGTAGTCCAGCGCCAGCTCTTCCAGCACCTCTTCAGAGGTTGAAGGCGCACCGCCAGGGGTTTTCTTCAGCGGCTTGATGCCCTGCTTTTCAAACAAAATGGTTTGCAGCTGCTTCGGTGAAGAGAGGTTAAACGGCTCGCCTGCAAGCTCATGCGCTTTTTGCTCCAGCTCGGTCAGGCGCTGCGCCAGCTCCCCGGAGTGGTTATGCAGCACCGTTGGATCGATTTTCACGCCGTTGCGTTCAATGCGGGACAGCACGGGTACCAGCGGCATCTCAATATGCTGGAACACATTCAGCGGACCTTCGTGCTTTTGCAGTTTTGGCCACATCTTCAGGTGGAGCTGCAGCGTAACGTCAGCGTCTTCCGCCGCGTAGCGTCCTGCTTCTTCAAGAGCGATCTGGTTAAAGGTGAGCTGATTTTTCCCTTTGCCGGCAATCTCTTCGAAGGTGATGGTTTTGTGCTTGAGCCAGCGGTCAGATAAGGAATCCATATCATGGCGGCCCGCGACGCTGTCCAGAATGTAAGATTCAAGCATGGTGTCGAAGGCGATCCCGCGCAGTTCAATGCCGTAGTTTTGCAGAATGCCGCGGTCGTACTTGAGGTTTTGCCCAACCTTGAGCGCCTTTTCGTCTTCCAGGATCGGCTTCAGCAGTTCAAGCACGCGTTCACGGGAGATCTGTTCCGGCGCATCCAGGTAATCGTGCGCCACGGGAACATAGGCCGCATGACCAGGCTCTGTCGCAAATGACAGGCCTACCATATTGGCAGAGATGTTATCGAGACTGTCCGTTTCGGTGTCAAAGGCAAAGACCGGCGCCTTTTTCAGTTTCTCGATCCAGGCAATGAGCTGTGACTCTTCAAGAAGGGTTTCATAATTGTCGAAGGAAAGCGCCACGGCTTCTTCTTCCGCCTGCTCTTCTGCATCAACGACAATCGTCTCCTTCGGCTTTGTGGAAGGTTTTGCCCCTTTTGCCTGCAGCCATTTACCGGCTTCCACGTCAGTGGTCCAGCGCTTAAATTCGTATTTCTTAAACAGGCTTAGAAGCTCGTCCGCAGAAGGCTGCTGCACTTCCAGCTGTTCACAGCCCAGTTCGAGCTCGACATCGGTTTTGATTGTGGCCAGCTTATAGGAGAGATAAGCCACCTCTTTGTTCTCTTCCAGCTTCCCAGCCATGGTTTTGGCACCACGGAAGGAGAGACTGGCGATTTTGTCTGATTCCGCGTAGAGCGTATCCAGCCCGCCCAGCCCCTGAAGCAGCGCCTGCGCGGTTTTCTCACCGACGCCAGGGACACCAGGAATGTTATCCGAGGAGTCGCCCATCAACGCGAGGAAGTCGATAATCAGCTCTGGCGGCACGCCATATTTTGCGACCACCTCTTCCGGCCCCAGAATGGTGTTGGTCATGGTGTTAATCAGGGTAATCCCTGGCGTCACCAGCTGCGCCATATCTTTATCACCGGTGCTAATCAGTACCGGACGACCCATCTTTTCGGCTTCACGCGCCAGCGTACCGATGACGTCATCCGCTTCAACCCCAGAAACGGCCAGCAGCGGCAGACCCATCGCTTTCACCATCGCATGCAGCGGCTCTATCTGCGCACGCAGATCGTCAGGCATTGGCGGACGGTGGGATTTGTAATGTTCAAACAACTCGTCGCGGAACGTTTTGCCTTTCGCATCAAACACGACGGCCGCATGGGTTGGCTGATACTGAAGGATCAGGCTGCGCAGCATATTCAGCACGCCATACATTGCGCCGGTAGGTTCCCCTGCGCTGTTGGTCAGAGGAGGAAACGCATGGTACGCCCGATACAGGTAAGAAGAGCCATCGACGAGAATAAGAGGGTTTTCTGGGATCTGAACCATAATGTCCGTGCCTTTAATCAATTTATGCGTAAAGGATGCCACAGAAGGATGAAAACATCAGTTATTCAGGCCCGATACAGGAAAAGATTTTGCGATCGTGAGGATCGCTCGTAAAAATCAAACTGTGGATAAGTTTGTGAGTATTTTCACTTCATATGAATAACAGACGTAAAAAATACATATAAGGCAATATTTAGATCTTAATTATCAGATTGTTATGTTATGAGATCGCCTCTATATGGCCAACTGATGGCAATTTAGTCTATGTGGATATAAGCCTTGATTTACGCAGAACGACAGCGAAATCTTCTGCGCCGGGGTAAAAGCCGCCAAATCACCCTGTGAAAGCGCCATTCATTTGTCTGTTTTCTGGTAAAATCAGCGCCCAGCGTCGACTAGCCGGTCGCTCACTTACAGCTAACTACCTGAAAAAGCTCATCATGTCGAGATTGCTCGCTGCAATAACATTACTGCTAAGCATCATTTTAACTATCCTGGTGACGATCGCCTGTTCCGTACCGATCATTCTCGCCGGGATAATTAAACTGCTGCTGCCTGTATCCGTGGTGTGGCGAGCCGTGTCCGCATTTTGTAATTTCATGATGTATTGCTGGTGCGAAGGACTGGCGATCCTGTTGCGCCTTAACCCGCACCTGAAGTGGGATGTCAAAGGGCTGGAGAACCTTAACAAAAAGAACTGGTACCTGCTGATCTGCAATCACCACAGCTGGGCGGACATCGTGGTGTTATGCGTGCTTTTTCGCAAACACATCCCGATGAACAAATATTTCCTGAAACAGCAGCTCGCCTGGGTGCCTTTTATCGGGCTGGCCTGCTGGGCGCTCGATATGCCGTTTATGAAACGCTATTCGCGCAGCTATTTGATTCGTCATCCGGAACGTCGCGGTAAGGATGTGGAGACCACGCGCCGCTCCTGTGAAAAGTTTCGTGCGCATCCAACGACCATCGTGAACTTTGTTGAAGGCTCCCGCTTTACGGAAGAGAAGCGCCAGCAAACGCGCTCTCCGTATCAGCATCTGTTGCCGCCAAAGGCAGCGGGGATTGCGATGGCGCTTAACGTGCTGGGAGCACAGTTCGATAAACTTCTTAACGTCACGCTCTGCTATCCGGAAAACGATAAGACGCCGTTCTTCGATATGCTCAGCGGCAAACTGACGCGTATTGTCGTGCACGTCGACCTGGTCCCGATTGACGCTGAACTGCACGGTGATTACGTAAACGATAAGAACTTCAAACGTCGTTTCCAGCAGTGGCTTAATACGCTCTGGAAAGAGAAAGACGAACAGATAGACAAGATAAAATCTTCATACAAAAACGCCGGTCAGTGACCGGCGTTTTTACATCAGCGAAATTACTTCTTCTCAACCAGGTATTTCACGGTATCTGCATACTGCTGAACGAAAATATCCATGCTGCTGGTGTCCATGCCCTGCATGTTCAGCTGATATTTGCCGTTAACAAACATCGCCGGAACGCCCTGAAGCTGGAGGTCAGCAGCCGCTTTTTCCTGCTGGGCAACCAGTGATTTCACCACGAAGCTGTTCCATGCGGCATCGTATTCTTCACCTTTCACGCCGGCATCAACGAACACTTTACGGATATCCGCAGTGGTCTGAACGGTCTGGGTTTTCTGTACGGCTTCAAACATTGGCGAAGTGATCTTATCTTCTACGCCCAGTGCCATCGCCACCGCCCATGCCTGAGTCAGGTCTTTACCCAATGGGCCCAGGAACTCGACGTGGTACTTGGTCATTTTGGTGCCTTCCGGCAGCTTTTTCTTCACGTTGTCAGAGACATGCAGCACCTGCTCGAACTGGTAACAGTGTGGGCAATAGAACGAGAAGAACTCCAGTACCTGTGGCTCGCCAGCGACCGGCTTCTCCAGCGTGATGTACTGTTTGCCGTCGGTAAACTGTGCAGCAGAAGCGCTAAATGCCAGAATCATACCTGCCAGCGCCAGCCAAATTTTTTTCATGATTAACTCTCTCCTGGGTGTGTCCATTAATACATCGGCGTTAATTGCAGAGGGGGCTCCTGAAGAACCTTAACCTGCTCAGTAAATGTAGATATCTGGCTACGCCAGTAATCCTCTCCGGTAAGCCACGGGAAATTACGAGGAAATGCCGGATCGTCCCAACGCCTGATTAACCATGCGAGATAATAAACAAAACGCATCGCACGTAAAGGCTCAATCAGGGCAATTTCGTCTGAATTAAACGGGCTAAATTCTTCATAAGCTTCAATAATGGTTTCAAGCTGCATGCGTTGCTCGGCTTTGTCGCCATTCAGCAGCATCCACAGGTCCTGAACCGCTGGCCCCATACGCGCATCATCGAGATCGACAAACAGCGGTCCATCACGCCAGAGAATATTCCCGGCGTGACAATCGCCATGCAGACGCAGGACGGAAATATCATCACGCCAGCAGGTTTTCACTGCAGCAATAAGCTTATCGGTGGCGTTGAGGAAAACATCCTTTAGCGCTGCGGGGATCATTGCAGACGTTTCGAATAATGTGCGCGGTTCAAGAAGGTATTCCTGAATCCCCATAGTCGGGCGGGCAATAAAGGCTTTTTTGCGTCCCGTCTGGTGTATACGCCCAAGATAGCGGGCAACCCACTCCATCTGATCGATATTATCCGCTTCAAACTGACGGCCACCCAGACTTGGGAATACTGCGTAGTAATACCCTTCGTGCGTAAGGAGCGTTTGGTTATTGAATTTCAGCGGTGCGGCAACGGGGACATCGTCATCCAGCAGATCGTGAGCGAACTGATGCTCTTCCTGAATTTGTTCAGCGGACCAGCGTTCAGGACGATAGAATTTTACGACATAGCGCTGACGATCCTCGTCCTGAAATTGATAGACGCGGTTTTCGTAGCTGTTTAACGGTGTTAGCCCGGAATCCACCCGAATACCCTGTTCAAACAGGGCATCCATAATGGTGTCCGGGTGTAATGTCTGGAAAGTAAAAGCCTGGTCGTTCATCCGATCATCCGGAAATTATACGAATGATTCAGGATATCATCTTGTGGCGATTTCGGTGCCGCCGCTTACAAGCTTTTACTCTTTAATTACGCCTCGGGCGCGCAGCAATGCCGTCTTAAAATCTTCCTCATAATCTTTCTGAATACCAGGAATAACAGCATCTTTGGCAGAGTCGCGCATTTTAAGGTGGTAGATCAGGATGTCGTCAGAAAGGTCTGCCAGATCGCCGTCAAAACCTGACTCTTTTGCCAGTTTCTGTAAAAATTGCATCAGATTGAGCTCTGGCTCTTTTTGCCAGGCGGGCTGGAGGAGTTCAATAACTTCATTCAGACGTTTACATTTCATGGTGGTGCTCCTTTCATTTAGAGTGACACGTTAGCAGGGTCAATCCCACAATAAAAGAGGCGATATTCGTGAATGTTAGCCAGGAAATCATCGGGGTCGTTCTGGCAGGCGGCAGAGCAACGCGAATGGGCGGTAAAGATAAGGGGCTTCAGCTTCTTAATGGAAAACCCTTGTGGCAGCATGTCGCCGATACGCTCGCCGGCCAGGTGACGGCAATGGCCATCAGCGCTAACCGGCATATCGACACTTACCGGCAAAGCGGGTACGCCGTTTATCAGGATAGCCTAGAGAATTACCCGGGCCCGCTTGCCGGTATGCTTTCGGTCATGCAACAGTCGCAGGGTGAGTGGTTTATCTTCTGCCCCTGCGATACCCCGTTTATTCCGTCCTGTCTTGTCGAGCGTCTGTTCCTGCTTCGTGGTACAGCGCCTGTGGTTTGGGTGCATGACGGCGAGCGTGACCATCCTGCTATCGCGTTGATGCATCGATCGCTAGCGCCTGCTCTGCAGGCCTACCTGGCCGCGGGAGAGCGCAGAGTGATGGTCTTTATGCGTGAGTCTGGCGGCCATTCCGTTGATTTTAGCGATGTGAAATCAGCGTTTGTGAACGTAAATACGAGTGAAGATTTGCAGATGATGCAGGAGAAAAGATGATACCTGTTGTAGCCATTTCCGCCTGGAGTGGGACCGGGAAAACCACGCTGTTGAAAAAGCTCATTCCTGCGCTTTGTGCCAGAGGGCTTCGCCCTGGTTTGATTAAGCATAGTCATCACAACATGGACATTGATACGCCCGGAAAAGACAGCTATGAGCTGCGTAAGGCCGGAGCAGCACAAACGATGGTAGCAAGTCCTCAGCGCTGGGCGTTAATGACAGAAACGCCGGATGAGGCGCCGCTGAATCTCGCTTATCTGGTTAGCCGGATGGATCACTCCACGCTGGATCTGGTGCTGGTTGAGGGGTTTAAGCATGAGGCCATGCCTAAGATCCTACTTTTCAGAAGCGATGCCGGGCATGATTTGAGCGAGTTAACGCTGGATGAACATGTGATTGCAGTGGCCAGCGATGTGGCAGTGGAACTTGAAGTTCCGGTGCTGGATTTAAATGATGTGGACGGGATTGCGCAGTTTATTGTGGCGTGGAGTGCGGTCTGACTTGCCGGGTGGCGGCTTTGCCTTAACCGGCCTACCGTTTTTTGGCGCATAAACGCAAAAAGGCCATCCTTTTGGATGGCCTCTTCACTTGTTTGATGCCTGGCAGTTCCCTACTCTCACATGGGGAGACCCCACACTACCATCGGCGCTACGGCGTTTCACTTCTGAGTTCGGCATGGGGTCAGGTGGGACCACCGCGCTAAAGCCGCCAGGCAAATTCTGTTTAATCTGTATCAGGCTGAAAATCGTGTCTGTCTCTTCGCCAAAACATCTTCGGCGTTGTAAGGTTAAGCCTCACGGTTCATTAGTATCGGTTAGCTCAACGCATCGCTGCGCTTACACACCCGACCTATCAACGTCGTCGTCTTCAACGTTCCTTCAGGAGACTTAAAGTCTCAGGGAGAACTCATCTCGGGGCAAGTTTCGTGCTTAGATGCTTTCAGCACTTATCTTTTCCGCATTTAGCTACCGGGCAGTGCCATTGGCATGACAACCCGAACACCAGTGATGCGTACACTCCGGTCCTCTCGTACTAGGAGCAGCCCCCCTCAATTCTCCAGCGCCCACGGCAGATAGGGACCGAACTGTCTCACGACGTTCTAAACCCAGCTCGCGTACCACTTTAAATGGCGAACAGCCATACCCTTGGGACCTACTTCAGCCCCAGGATGTGATGAGCCGACATCGAGGTGCCAAACACCGCCGTCGATATGAACTCTTGGGCGGTATCAGCCTGTTATCCCCGGAGTACCTTTTATCCGTTGAGCGATGGCCCTTCCATTCAGAACCACCGGATCACTATGACCTGCTTTCGCACCTGCTCGAGCCGTCACTCTCGCAGTCAAGCTAGCTTATGCCATTGCACTAACCTCCTGATGTCCGACTAGGATTAGCTAACCTTCGTGCTCCTCCGTTACTCTTTGGGAGGAGACCGCCCCAGTCAAACTACCCACCAGACACTGTCCGCAACCCGGATTACGGGTCTACGTTAGAACACCAGCCATTAAAGGGTGGTATTTCAAGGACGGCTCCATGCAGACTGGCGTCCACACTTCAAAGCCTCCCACCTATCCTACACATCAAGGACCAGTGTTCAGTGTCAAGCTATAGTAAAGGTTCACGGGGTCTTTCCGTCTTGCCGCGGGTACACTGCATCTTCACAGCGAGTTCAATTTCACTGAGTCTCGGGTGGAGACAGCCTGGCCATCATTACGCCATTCGTGCAGGTCGGAACTTACCCGACAAGGAATTTCGCTACCTTAGGACCGTTATAGTTACGGCCGCCGTTTACCGGGGCTTCGATCAAGAGCTTCGCGTTGCCGCTAACCCCATCAATTAACCTTCCGGCACCGGGCAGGCGTCACACCGTATACGTCCACTTTCGTGTTTGCACAGTGCTGTGTTTTTAATAAACAGTTGCAGCCAGCTGGTATCTTCGACTGATTTCAGCTCCACCCGCAGGGGCTTCACCTACATATCAGCGTGCCTTCTCCCGAAGTTACGGCACCATTTTGCCTAGTTCCTTCACCCGAGTTCTCTCAAGCGCCTTGGTATTCTCTACCTGACCACCTGTGTCGGTTTGGGGTACGATTTGATGTTACCTGATGCTTAGAGGCTTTTCCTGGAAGCAGGGCATTTGTTACTTCAGCACCGTAGTGCCTCGTCATCACACCTCAGCGTTAATAAACGACCGGATTTACCTAATCGTTCCGCCTACATGCTTAAACCGGGACAACCGTCGCCCGGCTAACATAGCCTTCTCCGTCCCCCCTTCGCAGTAACACCAAGTACAGGAATATTAACCTGTTTCCCATCGACTACGCCTTTCGGCCTCGCCTTAGGGGTCGACTCACCCTGCCCCGATTAACGTTGGACAGGAACCCTTGGTCTTCCGGCGAGCGGGCTTTTCACCCGCTTTATCGTTACTTATGTCAGCATTCGCACTTCTGATACCTCCAGCATGCCTCACAGCACACCTTCAACGGCTTACAGAACGCTCCCCTACCCAACAACACATAAGTGTCGCTGCCGCAGCTTCGGTGCATGGTTTAGCCCCGTTACATCTTCCGCGCAGGCCGACTCGACCAGTGAGCTATTACGCTTTCTTTAAATGATGGCTGCTTCTAAGCCAACATCCTGGCTGTCTGTGCCTTCCCACATCGTTTCCCACTTAACCATGACTTTGGGACCTTAGCTGGCGGTCTGGGTTGTTTCCCTCTTCACGACGGACGTTAGCACCCGCCGTGTGTCTCCCGTGATAACATTCTTCGGTATTCGTAGTTTGCATCGGGTTGGTAAGCCGGGATGGCCCCCTAGCCGAAACAGTGCTCTACCCCCGAAGATGAGTTCACGAGGCGCTACCTAAATAGCTTTCGGGGAGAACCAGCTATCTCCCGGTTTGATTGGCCTTTCACCCCCAGCCACAAGTCATCCGCTAATTTTTCAACATTAGTCGGTTCGGTCCTCCAGTTAGTGTTACCCAACCTTCAACCTGCCCATGGCTAGATCACCGGGTTTCGGGTCTATACCCTGCAACTTAACGCCCAGTTAAGACTCGGTTTCCCTTCGGCTCCCCTATACGGTTAACCTTGCTACAGAATATAAGTCGCTGACCCATTATACAAAAGGTACGCAGTCACACCACGAAGGTGCTCCCACTGCTTGTACGTACACGGTTTCAGGTTCTTTTTCACTCCCCTCGCCGGGGTTCTTTTCGCCTTTCCCTCACGGTACTGGTTCACTATCGGTCAGTCAGGAGTATTTAGCCTTGGAGGATGGTCCCCCCATATTCAGACAGGATACCACGTGTCCCGCCCTACTCTTCGAGTTCACAGCCTGTGTGCTTTCGTGTACGGGACTGTCACCCTGTACCGTGCGACTTTCCAGACGCTTCCACTAACACACAAGCTGATTCAGACTCTGGGCTGCTCCCCGTTCGCTCGCCGCTACTGGGGGAATCTCGGTTGATTTCTTTTCCTCGGGGTACTTAGATGTTTCAGTTCCCCCGGTTCGCCTCGTTAACCTATGTATTCAGTTAACGATAGTGTGACGAATCACACTGGGTTTCCCCATTCGGACATCGCCGGGTCAAAGGTTCATATCACCTCGCCGGCGCTTTTCGCAGATTAGCACGTCCTTCATCGCCTCTGACTGCCAGGGCATCCACCGTGTACGCTTAGTCGCTTAACCTCACAACCCGAAGATGTTTCACTTCTGATTGCGAAAATTTGAGAGACTCGAACACACCATTTAAGATGTGTCGTTTCAATTTTCAGCTTGATCCAGATTTTTAAAGAGCAAATATCTCAAACGTGACTCGCAAGTCAGTTTTGAGATATGACGGCAGGTGACTTTCACTCACGAACCAGCAAGTGGCGTCCCCTAGGGGATTCGAACCCCTGTTACCGCCGTGAAAGGGCGGTGTCCTGGGCCTCTAGACGAAGGGGACACTGAAGTCTCGATCGCAAGACGCCTTGCTATTTACTTTTCATCAGACAATCTGTGTGAGCACTGCAAAGGCAGGTTCTTTAAGGTAAGGAGGTGATCCAACCGCAGGTTCCCCTACGGTTACCTTGTTACGACTTCACCCCAGTCATGAATCACAAAGTGGTAAGCGCCCTCCCGAAGGTTAAGCTACCTACTTCTTTTGCAACCCACTCCCATGGTGTGACGGGCGGTGTGTACAAGGCCCGGGAACGTATTCACCGTAGCATTCTGATCTACGATTACTAGCGATTCCGACTTCATGGAGTCGAGTTGCAGACTCCAATCCGGACTACGACGCACTTTATGAGGTCCGCTTGCTCTCGCGAGGTCGCTTCTCTTTGTATGCGCCATTGTAGCACGTGTGTAGCCCTACTCGTAAGGGCCATGATGACTTGACGTCATCCCCACCTTCCTCCAGTTTATCACTGGCAGTCTCCTTTGAGTTCCCGGCCGGACCGCTGGCAACAAAGGATAAGGGTTGCGCTCGTTGCGGGACTTAACCCAACATTTCACAACACGAGCTGACGACAGCCATGCAGCACCTGTCTCAGAGTTCCCGAAGGCACCAATCCATCTCTGGAAAGTTCTCTGGATGTCAAGAGTAGGTAAGGTTCTTCGCGTTGCATCGAATTAAACCACATGCTCCACCGCTTGTGCGGGCCCCCGTCAATTCATTTGAGTTTTAACCTTGCGGCCGTACTCCCCAGGCGGTCGACTTAACGCGTTAGCTCCGGAAGCCACGCCTCAAGGGCACAACCTCCAAGTCGACATCGTTTACGGCGTGGACTACCAGGGTATCTAATCCTGTTTGCTCCCCACGCTTTCGCACCTGAGCGTCAGTCTTTGTCCAGGGGGCCGCCTTCGCCACCGGTATTCCTCCAGATCTCTACGCATTTCACCGCTACACCTGGAATTCTACCCCCCTCTACAAGACTCTAGCCTGCCAGTTTCGAATGCAGTTCCCAGGTTGAGCCCGGGGATTTCACATCCGACTTGACAGACCGCCTGCGTGCGCTTTACGCCCAGTAATTCCGATTAACGCTTGCACCCTCCGTATTACCGCGGCTGCTGGCACGGAGTTAGCCGGTGCTTCTTCTGCGGGTAACGTCAATCGCTGAGGTTATTAACCTCAACGCCTTCCTCCCCGCTGAAAGTACTTTACAACCCGAAGGCCTTCTTCATACACGCGGCATGGCTGCATCAGGCTTGCGCCCATTGTGCAATATTCCCCACTGCTGCCTCCCGTAGGAGTCTGGACCGTGTCTCAGTTCCAGTGTGGCTGGTCATCCTCTCAGACCAGCTAGGGATCGTCGCCTAGGTGAGCCGTTACCCCACCTACTAGCTAATCCCATCTGGGCACATCTGATGGCAAGAGGCCCGAAGGTCCCCCTCTTTGGTCTTGCGACGTTATGCGGTATTAGCTACCGTTTCCAGTAGTTATCCCCCTCCATCAGGCAGTTTCCCAGACATTACTCACCCGTCCGCCGCTCGCCGGCAAAGTAGCAAGCTACTTTCCGCTGCCGCTCGACTTGCATGTGTTAGGCCTGCCGCCAGCGTTCAATCTGAGCCATGATCAAACTCTTCAATTTAAGTTTGATGCTCGTGAATTAAACTTCGTAATGAATTACGTATGTTCACTCAGAGACTTGGTATTCATTTTTCGTCTTGCGACGTTAAGAATCCATGTCACTTTGAGTGCCCACACAGATTGTCTGATAAATTGTTAAAGAGCAGTGCCGCTTCGTTTTCGCTGCGGCGCGGGGTGTGCATATTACGCTTTCCCGCTTCAGAGTCAAGCGTTTATTTTCGCTATTCTCTGCTGACCCGGCGGCGTGTGTGCCGTTGTTCCGTGTCAGTGGAGGCGCATTATAGGGAGTTATTCTGACGTGACAAGAGGAAATTTAAAAAAAGTTTCCATCCGCGTTTTTTTTCACCAATAGAGGTGAAATCAAGCTACAAATTGTTCTATTTGATGTATCTGCAACCACAATCACATTCGCGGTGGCATAATTATCAGCATGAATCTTTAAGGAATAAAAGCGATGCCATTAAGCGCGCAACAGCTGGCCGCCCAAAAAAACCTGTCTTATGTGCTGGCCGAAAAGCTGGCTCAGCGGATTTTAGCGGGTAAATATGCCCCGGGAAGCATCCTGCCGGGTGAAATGGAGCTGGGTGAGCAGTTTGGGGTGAGCCGTACCGCCGTGCGCGAAGCGGTGA
Source organism: Enterobacter sp. fkY84-1 (assembly GCF_052974705.1). Taxonomy (NCBI): domain Bacteria; kingdom Pseudomonadati; phylum Pseudomonadota; class Gammaproteobacteria; order Enterobacterales; family Enterobacteriaceae; genus Enterobacter; species Enterobacter sp. fkY84-1. The sequence goes on from NZ_CP169393.1 coordinate 4,628,197, forward strand.
AAACCCTGACGGCAAAAGGTATGGTGCTTCCGCGCCCTCGTATTGGCACACGCGTGATGCCACAAAGTAACTGGAATTTTCTCGATCAGGAGCTGCTCTCCTGGTGGATGACGGAAGACAACTTTCATCAGGTGATCGATCACTTTCTGGTAATGCGCAGTAGCCTTGAGCCTCAGGCATGTCTGCTTGCTGCCACGCTTGGAACGGCTGAGCAGAAAGCGCAGCTTAATGCGTTGATGGAAGAGATGGTGTTCCTGAAAAAACACTTCAACCGCGAACGCTGGGTTGAGGTCGATATGGCCTGGCATGAACATATCTATATGATGAGCGCCAATCCGTTCCTCACCTCTTTTGCCTCTTTATTCCATTCGGTGTACCACACTTACTTTACCTCTATTACACAAGACGACGTGGTAAAACTGGAATGGCACCAGGCGATAGTGGATGCCATTCAGGAAAGCGACGGGCAGCGAGCCCTGAGTGCGTGCCAGGCATTGCTGGCAGCGCCAACCCACCAGCAGGTAAATAAATGACAAAGAAAAAAGCGCGCAGCATGGCCGGATTGCCGTGGATTGCAGCCATGGCGTTTTTTATGCAGGCACTGGATGCCACCATCCTCAACACCGCGCTTCCCGCTATTGCGCAAAGCCTCAACCGTTCCCCGCTGGCGATGCAGTCCGCCATCATCAGCTATACCCTGACGGTCGCGATGCTGATCCCTGTTAGCGGCTGGCTGGCCGACCGCTTCGGCACCCGCAGAGTTTTCATGCTGGCCGTAACGCTCTTTACGCTCGGTTCGCTGGCCTGTGCGCTCTCCTCGTCCTTAACGGAGCTGGTTATCTTCCGCGTATTACAGGGCATTGGCGGTGCGATGATGATGCCCGTGGCTCGCCTTGCCTTATTACGAGCCTACCCTCGAAGCGAACTGCTTCCCGTGCTCAACTTCGTCACCATGCCGGGACTGGTCGGCCCGATACTTGGCCCGGTACTCGGTGGCGTGTTTGTCACCTGGGCAAGCTGGCACTGGATCTTCCTGATTAATATTCCGATTGGCGTAGCGGGGCTGCTGTATGCCCGCAAATATATGCCGAACTTCACCACGCCAAGGCGCAGTTTCGATATGGGCGGCTTCTTCCTGTTTGGCCTGAGCCTGGTGCTCTTCTCCAGCGGGATGGAGCTGTTTGGCGAGAAGATCGTCGCGACGTGGATGGCGCTCTCCGTTATCCTCGCCGGGATTCTGCTTTTCCTTCTTTATATACGTCATGCGCGCCGCCATCCGATGCCGTTAATCTCTCTTGGGCTCTTCAACACCCGAACGTTTTCCGTTGGGATCGCGGGAAACATTGCCTCGCGTCTGGGGACGGGCTGCGTACCGTTCCTGATGCCGCTGATGCTGCAGGTTGGTTTCGGCTATCCGGCACTGATTGCCGGCTGCATGATGGCGCCCACGGCGATGGGCTCGATTCTGGCAAAATCGACCGTGACGCAGGTGCTACGCTGGTTTGGCTATCGCAAAACGCTGGTTGGCGTGACGGTCTTTATCGGTCTGATGATTGCGCAGTTCTCGCTGCAGTCCGCCTCGCTTCCCGTCTGGATGCTGATCCTGCCGCTGTTTGTGCTGGGCATGGCGATGTCGACGCAGTTCACATCGATGAACACCATCACCCTTGCGGATCTGACCGACGAGAACGCCAGTAGCGGCAACAGCGTGCTGGCAGTCACCCAGCAGCTGTCGATCAGTTTAGGGGTTGCCGTGAGCGCGGCGGTACTGCGGTTTTATGAAGGTTTCGACAGCGCGAACACCGTCGAGCAGTTCCACTATACCTTTATCACCATGGGCGCACTCACCGTCGTTTCAGCGCTGGTCTTTATGCTGTTAAAACCGAAAGACGGCCGAAACCTGATTAAAGAGCGTCACAAAGAGAAAGCTAAACCGAACCGCGTTCCATCAGAACAGGAGTAAGCTGCAGGCGCTGCTGCTGCAGCGTGGGCTGAGCCATTCGGTGGATCAACACATCGATGGCCAGCTCGCCCAGCTCATCCTTCGGCTGATGAATAGTGGTCAGCGGCGGCGTCATATAGCTGGCCAGCTCGATATCATCGTAGCCGATTACCGCCATATCATGGGGAACGCGCAAACCGGCCTGATATAACGCCTGATAGGCGCCAAACGCCATGGCGTCGTTGCCAATAAACACCGCCTGCGGACGCTGCGGTTGCGCCAGCAGCGTCTGCATCGCTTCAAAACCACCGTGAAACTCAAAATCACCGGTAATACGGTACCCTTCCGGCACGGAAAGTCCCGCCCGCGCCATCGCGGCGAGATATCCTTCCAGACGCAAACGCGCCGGGGTTTTGTCCAGCGGTCCGGTAATACAGGCAATGCGGGTATAGCCTTTATCGATCAGATACTGGGTGGCCATATCGCCCCCCAGCAGAGAGTTATCCTGAATGAGGTCGCTGGTGCCGTCGAACGGCGCCCAGTCCATCATCACCGTGGGAATGGAGGGATAGCGCTGGATAATCTCTTTCGACGGCTGGTGCGTTTCGGTACACAGCAGCAGTAGCCCGTCGACGCGTTTTTGCATCAGCGTTTCCAGGTTACGGTTCATGCGCTGCTCGTCCCCTTCGGTATTGCACAGCACCAGGCTGTAGCCACGCTCGAAGCAGCTGCGCTCCACGCCGCGAACCAGCTCAGAATAAAAGGGGTTGGTACTGGCGGTGATCAGCATACCGATCGTACGCGTCTGGTTGAGCTTAAGGCTGCGCGCCAGTGCAGACGGCGCATAGTTGAGATCTTTTACTGCCGCTTCGACTTTTTCCCGAATCGCCTCGCTGACGAAGCGATCGTTATTAATGACGTGAGAAACCGTCGAGGTAGAAACGCCCGCCAGGCGGGCGACATCTTTCATTGTGGCCAAGCGTTACCCCTGCTGACTTAAGAATTCATCGATCTCTTTACGCCACGGAACGGAAGGCTGAGCGCCCTTGCGCGTCACCGCAATCGCGGCAGCGGCATGCGCGAAGCGGATCGCATCATCCATTTTCTTGCCTTCCAGCAGCGCGGTCACCAGCGCACCATTGAAGGTGTCTCCCGCTGCGATGGTATCAATCGCCTTCACCTTAAAGCCCGGCACGCGACGGCCTTCACCGTTTACGCTTGCCCATACCCCACGGCTGCCCAGGGTGATGATCACGGTTCCGATGCCTTTGTCGTGCAGCGCACGCGCGGCTCTCGCGGCATCGTCATCGTTTTCTACGCGAATGCCCGTCAGCTTTTCGGCTTCGGTTTCGTTCGGCGTGATGATATCCACCAGCGCCAGCAGCTCGTCTGATAATACACGGGCTGGGGCCGGGTTAAGTACGACAGTGGTATGATTTTCATGCGCAATTTTGGCCGCGGCCAGCACGCTTTCAACCGGCGACTCAAGCTGCATCAGCAGGGCCTCGGCGCCGCCAATGATTGCACGTTGCGCTTCCACGCGCTCCGTCGTCAGCGCTGCGTTAGCGCCAGCATGAATACCGATGACATTCTCACCTTCTGCGTTGACGAAAATCAGCGCCACGCCGGTAGATTCCCCTGCAACAACGCTGACAGGTGCGATATCGATGTTGTCGCTCGCCAGCTGCTTGCGTACGCGCTCGCCGGTATCGTCATCACCCGTGCAGGCGATAAACGCAATATTCGCCCCGCTGCGACCGGCAGCGACGGCCTGGTTTGCCCCTTTACCGCCGAATGCGACCTGATACTGGTTACCCGTGACGGTTTCGCCCGGTGCAGGGAACGATTCAAGGTTAAGAATGTGATCGGCATTGATACTGCCAAGGACGACGAGGTTGCCTGCGGTTTTCATGGTTGGGTTGTCCATCTGAGAGCGCCACCGGTGTTACCCGGTGGCGTATGCCACACTTTTCTTTATTGGTGTCCCTCAGGCCGCCAGTGACGGCCTGATTCGCCTTTTACTGCTTGATAACCAGTTTCAGGTCAACAGGGTATTTAGCCTGAACTTTTTCGCCCTTCAGCACTTTGTCGGCAGTTTCAACGCCAGTCGCGCCAATCTGCTCAGGCAGCTGAGCGATGGTCGCAGCCAGTTTGCCATCGTTTACTGCTTTTTCACCATCCGGCGTACCGTCAAATCCGACAACCATCACATCAGATTTACCTGCAGTCTGCAGAGCGCGCAGCGCACCCAGCGCCATTTCGTCGTTCTGCGCGAATACCGCCTGCACGTCAGGATGTGCGGTCAGCAGGTTCTGCATGACGTTCAGACCTTTAGTACGGTCGAAGTCTGCCGGCTGGCTGGCCAACACGTTGAATTTGTGCGCTGCAACCGCCTGCTGGAAGCCTTCGCCACGCTCGCGGGCGGCAGACGTACCGGCAATCCCCTGCAGTTCGATGACTTTAGCGCCTTCACCGGCTTTCTTCGCAATGTAGTCACCCGCGATTTTGCCGCCCAGCACGTTGTCAGATGCGATATGGCTCACCACGTCGCCTTTGGTTGCCTGACGGTCCAGGGTGATCACCGGGATCTTCGCCTGGTTTGCCATCTTCACGGCGTTGCCTACGGCATCGGAATCGGTTGGGTTGATCAGCAGAATTTTGGTACCACGAACGGTTAAGTCCTGAACGTTAGCCAGCTCTTTCGCCGGGTTGTTCTGTGAATCCAGTACCACCAGGTTGTAGCCCAGTTTATCCGCTTCTTTCTGCGCTCCATCCTTCAGGGAGACGAAGAACGGGTTGTTCAGGGTAGAGACAACCAGCGCGATGGTATCTTTCGCCATGGCGTTAGCACTTACGGTTGCGCTCAGCGCGACAGCGGAAACCAGGGTAGCCAGTTTTTTCATGTTCATATCTAAGATGTCCTGTAGTGTCGTCAGTTACTGTTTTTTGTTGTCTACCAGTACCGCCAGCAAAATCACCACTGCCTTAACGATCATCTGGTAATAGGAGGAAACACCTAACAAATTCAAACCATTATTCAGGAAACCGAGAATCAGTGCGCCGATCAATGTCCCAACAATGCGACCTTTACCGCCCGCCAGACTCGTACCGCCCAGAACCACTGCTGCAATAGCATCCAGCTCATACCCCGTACCCGCCGTCGGCTGCGCGGAAGAGAGGCGCGCCACTTCGATGATGCCCGCCAGTGACGCCAGCAGACCGCACAGGGAGTACACGATAACTTTGACTTTATTAACGCTAATCCCGGACAAGCGCGTTGCCGCTTCGTTACCGCCCAGCGCATAGATATAACGACCCAGACGGGTATGGTGCAGCATGTACCACGCCGCCAGGAAGACGATAGCCATGATCCAGACCGGGGTCGGGACACCCAGCGGGCGACCGATACCGAACCAGCCAAACAGATCGGCGTTATCGGTGAATCCGGTATTGACCGGGCTGCCGTTGGTATACACCATGGTCACCCCGCGCAGCAGCAGCATCATCACCAGCGTCGCGATGAACGCCTGAACGCGGCCTTTTGCCACAATCACGCCGGTGACGGCACCAATCGCCGCGCCTGCCGCCAGGGCCGCGGCCACGGCCACCAGCGCGTTGACTTCAATCCCGACCAGCGAAGCGGCGATCGCGCCGGTGAGGGCCAGCAGGGAACCGACGGACAGATCGATCCCTGAGGTCAAAATCACCAGCGTCATGCCGACCGCCATAATGGCGTTCACCGACGTCTGCTGCAGAATGTTGAACAGGTTATTTACGGTGAAGAAATTCGGGCTCATGGTCGACACAATCGCGATCAGCACCAGCAGGGCAATGAGCGATTTTTGTTCCATCAGCCACGCCTTTGTGAAATAGCGGCGACCAGAAACAGCCTGGGTAGTCATCTTCTTACTCCTGATTCACGCGATTAAGCTTGCCCACAGCGGCAGCCATCAGAACTTCCTGGGTGGCCTGCTCGCGAGTGAATTCACCGCCGAGATGCCCTTCATGCATGACGATAATGCGATCGCTCATGCCCAATACTTCTGGCATCTCGGAAGAGACCAGAATGATGCTCAGACCGTCGGCCTTGAACTGGTTTATCAGCTGATAGATCTCTTTCTTCGCCCCCACGTCTACGCCGCGGGTTGGCTCGTCGAGGATCAACACTTTCGGGCGCGTCATCAGCCCGCGAGCAATTGCCACTTTCTGCTGATTCCCGCCGGACAACAGGCCAATCGCCTGCTCCATCGACGGGGTTTTAACGTTAAAGAGACGGATGAAATCGCTGACCGCCTGCTGCTCGTCTTTATGCTTCAGGCTGCCGCCGCTGCGGCTGAAATAGCGCAGCGCAGTCAGGGACATGTTCTCTTTTACCGACATGCCCAGCACTAAGCCGTCGCGTTTGCGGTCTTCGGAGATATAGACGATGCCGTTCGCCAGACCATCCTGCGGGGAGCGGGTGACCACTTCATGGCCGTCGAGGGTGACATAACCGCTGGTGCGCGGCAGTGCGCCGTACAACACTTTCATCAGCTCGGTACGTCCCGCGCCCATGAGGCCCGCCACGCCCAGGATCTCGCCCTGGCGCAGGGTAAAGGTCACGTCGTTCACACCCGGGCCGCAGAGGTTATCCACCTTCAGGCGGATCTCGCCCGGCGCTTTATCCAGATGCGGATACTGATCTTCAAGCTTGCGTCCCACCATCATTTCGATGAGCGTATCTTCCGTCAGCGTGGCCACTTGTCGCTCGGCAATAAACTGCCCGTCGCGGAAGACGGTGACGTCATCGCAGATTTCAAAGATCTCTTTCATGCGGTGAGAGATATAGACAATCCCGCGCCCCTGCGATTTCAGCTCGCGGATAACGCGGAACAGGGATTCGGTTTCGGTATCGGTCAGGGCGTCTGTCGGTTCATCCATGATGATGACCTTCGACTCGAAGCTCAGCACCTTCGCGATTTCCACCATCTGCTGATCGCCGATGGAGAGATCGCCGACCAGACGGTCGCTCTTAAAGCGCAGGTTCAGTTTCGCCAGCAGCTTGTCGGCTTCGGCATACATGGTTTTCCAGTCGATCTTGCCGAAGCGGTTCACGAACTCGCGGCCGAGGAAGATGTTCTCCGCAATGGTGAGCTGCGGGATCAGGTTCAGCTCCTGGTGAATAATGCCGATACCCGCTTCCTGAGAAGATTTCGGGCCAGTGAAGGTGGTTTCTTTACCCAGCCAGAGGAGTGAACCGGCATCGCGTTGATAGATCCCGGTCAGCACCTTCATCATGGTGGATTTGCCGGCGCCGTTTTCGCCCACCAGCGCCATTACGCGCCCGGGGTAAACGTTCAGCGCCGCGCCGGAGAGGGCTTTTACGCCCGGGAACGACTTATCGATCCCTTTGAGTTGCAGTAATGCGTCCATGATGGCCTCAGAAGGTGACGCCAGCACAGAGAATGATATTCGCATACGGGGAACACTCCCCGCTGCGAATCACCGCCTGACTGTCTGCGGTTTGTTGTTTGAATTGTTCGTGCGTTGTGTAACGAATTTCGATGGTGTTTCCCTGGTGTTGTTGCAGCTGCTCAAGATGGCTGAGCAACGTTTCGTGGAGCTGCGGATTATGTTGTTTGATTTCCGCCGCGAGAATGGCCGCCTCAACCTGCATCTCCGCGGTCACCACGTCCAGTACCTGCATAAACGAAGGTACGCCCTGCGTTAACGCCATATCAATACGGGTTGTGCTGCGCGGAACCGGTAAGCCTGCATCGCAAACCACCAGCGTATCGGTATGCCCAAGACGGGAAATCACCGACGAGATTTCTGAGTTGAGTACAGTGCCTTTCTTCATTTTTTTGCTCCACTAGCGAAACGTTTCGCTAAAAGAAGTGTAGCCTCAGAAATGTTCAGAAAACCACCATGACGTAACAGATTTGTGATCGACGTCGAAACGTTTCGCTAAGTGAAATATTGATGGGAGAAATTGCCCTGCGGCGCTTCGCTTGCACGGGCCTACGGGTTTGGTAGGCCGGGTAAGCGCAGCGCCACCCGGCATTTTGGAAAGGACTTAAATCTCGACCTGCGTACCCAGCTCTATCACGCGGTTAGGCGGGATCTCAAACTGGTCAGGCGCACGCAGGGCGTTACGTTGCAGGATGAGATACAGCTTACCGCGCAGGCGCAGGTACCACGGGCGCTTACCGATGATCAGCGACTCGTGGGACATAAAGAACGACGTCTCCATCATGCGGCAGCTTAAGCCTTCCAGACCGCAGCGGTGGAACACCTCTTCCACGTTCGGCGTTTCGCGCCAGCCGTAGCTTGCCACCACGCGCCAGAAGGTCGGGGAGAGCTGCTCAATCTGCACGCGGCGTACGTTGTGAACATATGGCGCATCTTCGGTACGCAGCGTCAGCAGGATCACGCGCTCGTGCAGCACTTTGTTGTGCTTGAGGTTATGCATCAGCGCGAACGGGATCACGTTCAGGGCGCGAGACATGTACACCGCGGTGCCCGGCACGCGGACCGGCGGAGATTTCTCCAGAGAAGCAATCATCGCCTCCAGAGAATTCCCGTGCTCATGCATACGGCGCAGCAGGCGGAAGCGCTCGCTTTTCCATGTGGTCATGACGATGAACATCACCAGACCCAGCGTCAGCGGAAGCCAGCCGCCGGAGACAATTTTGTCGAGGTTCGCGGAGAACAGCGGCACGTCAATGCACAGGAAGCCCACCAGAATCATCGCCACGAGGAACTTATTCCAGTGCCAGTTACGGTATGCCACCGTGGTGGAGAGAAGCGATGTCAGCACCATGGTGCCGGTTACCGCAATACCGTACGCCGCCGCCAGGTTGCTGGAGTGCTCGAAGCTGACAATCACAATCACAACAGCGAAGTAGAGCAGCCAGTTAACGAACGGGATGTAGATCTGGCCCGACTCCATCTCTGAGGTATGAATGATGCGCATCGGTGAGAGATACCCCAGACGCACGGCCTGGCGCGTCAGAGAAAACACGCCGGAAATCACCGCCTGAGAGGCAATGACGGTCGCCAGCGTCGCCAGGATCAGCATCGGCACCAGCGCCCAGTCAGGCGCCAGCAGGAAGAACGGGTTCTTAATCGCCTCCGGGTTTTTGAGCAACAGCGCGCCCTGGCCGAAGTAGTTGAGCACCAGCGACGGCAGCACAACCAAAAACCAGGCCACGCGGATAGGCAGCTTTCCGAAGTGACCCATATCCGCATACAGCGCTTCCACACCGGTGATGGAGAGCACGACCGCCCCCAGCGCCACGAAGGAAACTACTTTGTATTCGAGGAAGAAATGCACGGCCCAGTATGGGTTCAGCGCATGCAGCACTTCCGGGTTCGCGATAATGCTGCGTAAACCGAGCGCCGCCAGGATCAGGAACCAGGCCAGCATAATCGGCGCAAACAGTTTTCCCACCAGCCCGGTACCGTGCTTCTGGATCACAAACAGCAGCGTCAACACGATTATCGCCAGCGGGACCACCCACGTATCAAGCTGTGGCGCGATGATCTCCAGCCCCTCTATCGCCGAGAGGACCGAAATCGCGGGCGTGATAACCACCTCTCCGTAGAAGAAGCTGCCGCCAATCAGGCCGATAATCACCAGCACGGAGGTCATTCTGGCGGAGGTGTTGCGCCCTGCAAGGGACATCAGGGTCAGGATACCGCCTTCGCCCGCGTTATCAGCGCGCATAACGAAGGAGAGATACTTAACGGAAACGACCAGAATCAGCAGCCAGAAGATGAGGGACAGGAAGCCAAACACGGCATCGCGCTCAACACCAAAGCCAAACTGGCCGGACAAACATTCACGAAGCGTATAAAGCGGGCTGGTGCCGATATCACCGTAGACAACCCCGATCGCCGCAAGCGTAATTGCGGGTAATGATTGCTTATTATCAGTGCTCATAGACTAGTCTTTTCGTTTGAATAACAAATGTGTTCCTGGTCCCTTGGCCCACAAAAAGCGCACAGTATGCACGATTCATTGCAAAATCGTACCCCTAAATGCAACCGCATTAATGTAGCGCAAAGAAAATTGCGCCGCACTTCAGCCTATTACCAGCCCTGACTGAAACGTCTATACTCGCTTCAATTGGCCGCCACGACGGCGAAAGGATGCAAAACTATTATGGCTCACTCACATTTATTAGCAGAAAGAATTTCCCGCCTCAGCAGCGCGCTGGAGAAAGGCCTTTTCGAGCGTAGCCACGCCATTCGCCTCTGTTTACTGGCAGCATTGAGCGGTGAAAGCGTGTTTCTGCTTGGGCCGCCGGGCATCGCCAAAAGCCTGATTGCCCGCAGGCTTAAGTTTGCTTTTAAGAACGCCCGCGCGTTTGAATACCTGATGACCCGCTTTTCCACCCCGGAAGAAGTGTTTGGCCCCCTTTCCATTCAGGCGCTGAAAGATGAAGGGCGCTACGAGCGCCTGACAGCGGGGTATCTGCCTGAGGCAGAAATTGTCTTCCTTGATGAGATCTGGAAAGCCGGCCCGGCCATTCTGAACACCCTGCTCACAGCGATAAACGAACGTCGGTTCCGCAACGGCGCCAGTGAAGAGAAAATCCCGATGCGCCTGCTGGTGGCCGCCTCAAACGAACTGCCTGAAGCCGACAGCAGCCTGGAAGCGCTATATGACCGTATGCTGATCCGCCTGTGGCTGGACAAAGTGCAGGATAAGTCCAACTTCCGTTCCATGCTGGTCAGCCAGCAGGATGAGAACGAGAATCCGGTAGCAGCGTCATTGCAGGTATCAGACGAGGAGTATTACCAGTGGCAGGAAGAGATCGGTAAAATTAAGCTGCCTGATTCCGTCTTCGAGCTGATCTTCATGCTGCGCCAGCAGCTTGATTTACTGCCCTCTGCCCCCTATGTCTCCGATCGCCGCTGGAAAAAAGCGATCCGCCTGCTGCAGGCCAGCGCCCTGTTCAGCGGTCGCGATGCCGTTGCGCCCATCGATCTGATCCTGCTGAAAGACTGCCTCTGGCACGACGCGGAAGGCATGAATCTGATGCAGCAGCAGCTCGACGTTTTGATGACCGGACACGCCTGGGGACAGCAGGCGATGCTCAACCAACTGGGGGCGATTGCCCAGCGGCGCATCCAGCTTCAGCAGCAGCAAAGTGATAAAACCGCGCTGAAAGTGAATCGCCTGGGGGGGATGTTCGCCCGCAAACCGCACTATGAATTACCCGCCGAACTCACCAGCCCGATGCTGACCCTGCTGCTCCAGCAGCCGCTCAAGCTGCATGACATGCAGGTGGTGCACGTGACGATTGAGCGCGAGGCGCTGGCGCAGTGGCTGGATAAGGGCGGAGAGATCCGCGGAAAGCTCAACGGCATCGGTTTTGCGCAGCCGCTGAATATGGAAGTAGACAGCAGCCAGCACCTGGTGATCCGCGACGTCAGCCTGCAGGGCTCGCGTCTTGCGCTTCCGGGAACCGCCTCTGAGAGCGTCCCCGAAGAGATTAAGCAGCAGCTGGACGCGCTGGACACCGAATGGCACCAGCAGCACACCCGCTTTAGCGAGCAGCAAAAATGCCTCTTTATCCATAGCGACTGGTTAGGCCGCATCGAAGCCAGCCTGCAGGACGTCAGCGCGCAGATCAAACAGGCGCGTCAATGCTAACCCTGGATACGCTTAACGTCATGCTGGCCGTCAGCGAGGAAGGGTTGATCGAAGAAGTGGTGATCACCCTTCTGGCTTCACCGCAGCTGGCGGCCTTCTTTGAAAAATTTCCGAAGCTCAAAAAGGCGATGACCGACGATCTTCCGCGCTGGCGGGATAACCTGCGTCAACGGTTTAAAGAGACCGAAGTCCCCCCTGAGTTAACGGAAGAAGTGGCCTGCTATCAGCAGTGCCAGCGACTTTCCACGTCGCAGTTTATCGTCCAGCTTCCGCAAACCCTGACGTTGCTCGACAGGGTCCACTCCCCGTTTGCCAGCCAGGCCCGTGGGCTGGTCACGGACAACGCCACGTTCACTCCCGCACTGCACACCCTCTTTTTACAGCGCTGGCGTCTCAGCCTGGTGGTGCAGGCCACGACGCTAAACCAGCAGCTTCTGGATGAAGAGCGCGAACAGCTGCTCAGTGAAGTTCAGGAACGCATGACCTTAAGCGGCCAGCTTGAGCAGGTGCTGGTGGAAAATGAGAACGCGGCAGGGCGTCTCTGGGATATGAGCGCCGGCCAGCTTCGGCGCGGGGACTATCAGCTGATCGTCAAGTACGGTGATTTTCTGGCGCAGCAGCCCGAGCTGATGAAGCTTGCAGAACAGCTGGGACGTTCAAGGGAGGCAAAGTCGGTTCCAAAGAAGGACGCCCCGATGGAAACCTTCCGCACCCTGGTGCGTGAGCCGGCCACCGTTCCGGAGCAGGTCGACGGGCTCCAGCAGAGCGATGATATTCTGCGTCTGCTGCCCACGGAGCTGAGCACGCTGGGGATGACCGAGCTGGAGTACGAGTTTTACCGTCGGCTGGTGGAAAAACAGCTCCTCACCTACCGGCTGCACGGTGAAGCCTGGCGCGAGAAAATCAGCCAGCGGCCGGTCATTCATCAGGATTTTGACGAACAGCCGCGCGGGCCATTTATTGTCTGCGTGGATACGTCCGGCTCCATGGGCGGGTTTAACGAGCAGTGTGCAAAGGCGTTCTGTCTGGCGCTGATGCGCGTGGCGCTCGCCGATCGCCGTCGCTGCTTCATTATGCTGTTCTCCAGCGAAGTCGTGGGCTATGAGCTGACGAACCAGCAGGGGATCGAGCAGGCAATCCGCTTCCTGAGCCAGCGCTTTCGCGGCGGAACCGATCTGGCCAGCTGTTTTCGCAGCATCGTAGAGCGGATGCAGGGCGGCGACTGGTATGACGCTGACGCGGTAGTGATATCCGACTTTATTGCCCAGCGGCTGCCGGATGACGTGGTCAATAAAGTGAAGGAATTACAGCGTGTGCATCAGCACCGTTTTCATGCGGTGGCGATGTCCGCCCATGGAAAACCCGGCATCATGCGCATCTTCGATCATATCTGGCGCTTTGATACCGGGTTGCGTAGCCGCCTGCTCAGACGCTGGCAGCGTTAATTACAGAAGAGAACCGACGCTTTCACGTACCTGCTGCGGCCAGACGCCACACTGCACCTGACCAATATGGGGCAACTGAAGCAGCAGCATGGTCAGACGGGACTGGCCGATACCGCCGCCAATCGTCTGCGGCATTTCCCCACGCAGCAGCGCCTGGTGCCACTCCAGTTTGAGACGATCTTCATCTCCGGTCACCGCCAGCTGGCGCTTCAGCGCCTCAGCATCCACGCGGATCCCCATAGAAGAAAGCTCGAATGCGTCTTCCAGTACCGGGTTCCAGACCAGAATATCGCCGTTCAGACCGGCAAATTCCCCCTCACCGGTGGTGCTCCAGTCATCATAATCCGGCGCACGAACGTCGTGGCGTTTGCCATTAGACAGTTTGCCGCCGATCCAAATCAGGAACACCGCCCCGAGCTCTTTGGCGATCGCCCGCTCGCGGCCTTTGGCATCCAGATCCGGGAAACGGGTCAGCAATTCCTGGCTGTGTACAAAGTGGATCGTTTCCGGCAGGAACGGTGCCAGACCAAACGCTTTGCTTACGGCCGCTTCGGTCGCTTTGATCCCGGCGTAGATCGCCTCAACGGTAGACTTCAGCGTGCCAACGTGGCGCTCACCATCGCCCATCACGCGCTCCCAGTCCCACTGGTCAACGTAAACGGAATGAATGGGAGACAGGCGGTCTTCATCGGGGCGAAGGGCTTTCATGTGCGTGTAGAGCCCTTCGCCCGCGCTGAAGTCATGTTGTCCCAGGGTCTGACGCTTCCACTTCGCCAGTGAATGAACCACTTCGAACTGGGCGTCTGGCAGCGTTTTCACTTTTACCTGTACCGCTTTTTCGCATCCAGAGAGGTTATCCTGCGTCCCGTCACCCACGCGGCTGAGGATCGGGGCCTGGACTTCAATCAGCCCAAGCTTCTCTTCCAGCTGGCGGGAAAAATGGGATTTTACGAAACTGATCTGGCGTTGTTTTGCGATGTAAGCGGTTTTCATTATTTATACTCCTGCGTCCTGTTGATATTGATTAAGCAACAGAAATGGCACCTTATTCAATAACCCATCAGCAAAAAGCCGCCTTCACTTTTGATTCGATAAAATAAGGCGCTAGAATAGAGTGATTCATTAATCTTCATAAGAAAAAGCTATGGAAAATTATCAGATCGACAATCTCGACCGCGGCATTCTGGAGGCGTTAATGGCCAATGCCCGTACCGCCTACGCCGAACTGGCGAAACAGTTTGGCGTCAGCCCGGGAACCATTCACGTTCGCGTAGAGAAGATGAAGCAGGCGGGGATCATTACCGGTGCACGCATTGACGTCAGCCCGAAGCAGCTGGGTTACGACGTCTGCTGCTTCATCGGCATCATTCTTAAAAGCGCCAAAGACTACCCTTCCGCCCTGGCGAAACTGAACGCGCTGGATGAAGTCACCGAGGCGTACTACACCACCGGGCACTACAGCATCTTTATTAAGGTCATGTGCCGATCCATCGACGCCCTCCAGCAGGTACTTATCAACAAGATCCAAACAATCGATGAAATTCAGTCCACCGAGACACTGATCTCCCTGCAAAACCCGATCATGCGTACCATCCGCCCGTGATCGGGCAAATCCATTCCCACATTTTCCACAGGTAGATCCCAACTCGTTCACAGCGTACAATGGCCGTCTCTTTATCTGAGCGAGCGATCAATGGCGGACATTACCCTTATCAGCGGCAGCACCCTTGGCGGTGCGGAATACGTAGCGGAACATCTGGCTGAAAAGCTGGAAGAGGCGGGCTTTTCCACGGAAACCCTGCACGGCCCGTTGCTGGAAGATCTCCCGACTGACGGGGTCTGGCTGCTGATCACCTCCACGCACGGCGCGGGCGATCTGCCGGACAACCTGCAACCTTTATATGACGAACTGCTGGAACAGCAGCCCGACCTGTCAAACGTCCGTTTTGGCGCAGTGGGGATCGGCAGTCGTGAATATGACACCTTTTGCGGGGCAATAGAGAAAGTCGAAGCCGCTGTGACCTCCTGCGGAGCAAAACAGCTGGGCGAAACACTCAAGATCAACATCCTCGATCATGACATTCCGGAGGATCCAGCCGTGATCTGGCTCGCGGAATGGAAAAATTTACTCAAAAACGATTAAAGATCGCGCGAACAGATGTGGATAACTCTGGTTAAAAGCTCGTATTAACCCGTAGTTATCCAAAGAACAACCGTATCGCCGTTTTTGGCCTGTGTATAAAGTCGCGATCTGATCCCAGCTTATACGGTCCAGGATCACCGATCATTCACAGCAAACGATCCTTTCTAACTGCATGATCTTCTTTATGAGATCGGACTTATCCACACGGGTTCGCGATCCTAATAAGAGATCACAATAGAACAGATCTCTAAATAAAAAGATCTTCTTTTTAATAGCCCAGGATCCCAATGCTTTCTCGAAAGACTAAAGTTGAGTAGAATCCACGGCCCGGGCTTCAATCCATTTTCATACCGCTTTACGCGAGGCAGACCACCATGTTTTATCAGGATCCTTTTGACGTCATCATCATTGGCGGGGGTCACGCAGGCACTGAGGCCGCAATGGCCGCAGCGCGAATGGGTCAGCAGACCCTGCTTTTGACACACAATATCGACACGCTGGGACAAATGTCCTGTAATCCGGCGATTGGCGGCATTGGGAAAGGACACCTGGTAAAAGAAGTGGATGCACTTGGCGGCCTGATGGCGAAAGCGATCGATCATGCCGGCATCCAGTTTAGGATACTAAACGCGAGCAAAGGGCCTGCTGTTCGAGCGACCCGTGCACAGGCAGACCGCGTACTTTATCGTCAGGCGGTACGTACCGCGCTGGAGAACCAGCCGAACCTGATGATCTTCCAGCAGGCGGTTGAAGATCTTATCGTTGAGAACGATCGCGTCGTGGGCGCCGTGACCCAGATGGGCCTCAAATTCCGCGCTAAAGCCGTGGTGTTGACCGTGGGTACCTTCCTTGACGGTAAAATTCATATTGGTCTGGATAACTACAGCGGCGGCCGTGCAGGCGATCCGCCGTCTATCCCATTGTCTCGCCGTCTGCGCGAGCTGCCGCTGCGCGTCAGCCGCCTGAAAACCGGTACGCCGCCGCGTATTGATGCGCGCACCATTGATTTCAGCGTGCTGGCGCAACAGCACGGTGATAACCCAATGCCGGTCTTCTCGTTTATGGGCAATGCGGCACAGCATCCGCAGCAGGTGCCGTGCTACATCACGCACACCAACGAGAAAACCCATGACGTGATCCGCAATAACCTCGATCGCAGCCCGATGTACGCCGGCGTGATCGAAGGGATCGGTCCACGCTACTGCCCGTCGATCGAAGACAAAGTGATGCGCTTTGCCGATCGCAACCAGCACCAGATCTTCCTGGAGCCGGAAGGGTTGACCTCAAACGAAATTTACCCGAACGGCATCTCCACCAGCCTGCCGTTCGACGTACAGATGCAAATTGTTCGCTCAATGCAGGGTATGGAGAACGCAAAAATCGTTCGCCCTGGCTACGCTATTGAGTACGATTTCTTCGATCCGCGTGACCTGAAGCCGACCCTGGAGAGCAAATTCATCCACGGTCTGTTCTTCGCGGGTCAGATTAACGGCACCACCGGCTACGAAGAAGCGGCTGCACAGGGCCTGCTTGCCGGTCTGAACGCCGCGCGCTTCTCTGCTGAGAAAGAGGGCTGGGCTCCGGCGCGTTCTCAGGCTTATCTGGGCGTGCTGGTTGACGATCTCTGCACGCTGGGTACCAAAGAACCGTACCGTATGTTTACCTCTCGCGCGGAATATCGCCTGATGCTGCGTGAAGATAACGCCGACCTGCGTCTGACCGAAATGGGTCGCGAGCTGGGTCTGGTCGATGACGAGCGCTGGGCGCGCTTCAACGAGAAGCTGGAGCGCATTGAGCAGGAACGTCAGCGTCTGAAAACCACATGGGTGAATCCGCAGGCGGAAACCGCTGCTGAAGTGAACGCTCACTTAACCGCGCCGCTGTCGCGCGAAGCCAGCGGTGAAGATCTGCTGCGCCGTCCAGAAGTCACCTACGAGAACCTGGTCAAACTGACCGCGTTCGCGCCGGGCCTGGAAGACGCTGAAGCGGCAGAGCAGGTCGAGATCCAGGTGAAGTACGAAGGTTACATCGCCCGTCAGCAGGATGAGATCGAAAAACAGCAGCGTAACGAAAACACGCTGCTGCCGGAAATGCTGGACTACCGCCAGGTGACGGGCCTTTCCAACGAAGTGATCGCCAAGCTGAACGATCACAAACCGGTGTCGATCGGTCAGGCATCCCGCATCTCGGGCGTGACCCCGGCGGCGATTTCGATCCTGCTGGTGTGGCTGAAAAAGCAGGGCATGCTGCGCCGTAGCGCGTAATTGACATTGCTTTTGGCGGGTGGCGCTTCGCTGACCCGCCCTACTTATTCGTAGGCCCGGTAAGCGGCAGCGCCACCGGGCAAAAAAACTCTCAACAGGTATTCACCGTGCTCAACAAACTCTCTCGTCTGCTGGATCAGGCAGGTATTTCGCTCACCGATCACCAGAAAAATCAGCTGGTGGCCTATGTCGATATGCTGAACAAATGGAACAAAGCGTACAACCTGACGTCTGTTCGCGACCCCAACGAGATGCTCGTTCGCCACATTCTCGACAGCATCGTGGTTGCTCCCTGGCTAAAAGGTGAACGCTATATCGACGTGGGGACGGGCCCTGGTCTGCCGGGTATTCCGCTGTCGATTGTTCGCCCTGAGAGCCATTTCACGCTGCTGGACAGCCTTGGCAAACGCGTGCGCTTTTTGCGCCAGGTACAGCATGAGCTGAAGCTTGAAAACATCACGCCCGTGCAGAGCAGGGTAGAGGAGTTCCCGGCAGAGCCGCCGTTTGACGGGGTTATCAGCCGCGCATTTGCGTCGCTCAACGATATGGTGAGCTGGTGCAAGCACTTACCTGCGGAGAATGGCCGCTTTTATGCGCTGAAAGGGCAGTTGCCAGGCGATGAGATTGAACAGCTTCCGGACGGTTTTGCTGTCGAGTCTATTGAGAAATTACAGATTCCTCAGCTCGAAGGCGAACGTCACCTGGTGATAATTAAGCCAAACAATTTTTAAAAAATTAATAAAAAATGTGGAATTCGTGCTGTTCTTATCATGTTAAAAAACAGCACAACTACCGGGGATTTACCGAGGAGCTTTTAACCTCTGCTTCACTAAGGTTTTTCTTCCGGTTAACGAAGCAACCGTTATTCACCGAGAAGATAGTCATCTTTGAAAATATAAGTCTGCTAAAAGTGGAAGGCAGTAACCAGAACGCAATGTTAATTATTTATTAAGAATGTCAATAAAAGGTTTTTATTGTGTACTGGGCTGTTTTGAAAATAGTTGCGACATTTTGCGTTTAATTTCATAAAGATAAATTTCTGCGATTTGCGCCTTTGATAAATACAACCTTATCGCAAATGTGTGTTTTGTGATCTCGTGCACGCTTTATCGACAACGTTTTCGCGCTGTTTGCAGTTTTGGTCGAAGGTTGACGCTTTCAGCGAAAGTTAAAAAATAGCGGTGGGGAAAAATATTTAAACATTTATTCACCTTTTCGCTACTTAATGTTTGAAATCACGGGTGCGCACCGTATAATTTGACCGCTTTTTGATGCTTGACTCTGAGCCTTAAAGGACGTTTTATACGACACGCGGCATACCTCGAAGGGAGCAGGAGTAAAAACGTGATGTCTGTGTCGCTCTTGAGTAGAAACGTTGCTCGTAAGCTTCTGTTCATTCAGTTTCTGGCTGTGATAGCAAGTGGACTGCTGTTTAGCCTCAAAGACCCCTTCTGGGGCATCTCCGCCGTGTGCGGGGGTTTGGCGGTTGTGCTGCCAAACGTGTTGTTTATGATTTTTGCCTGGCGTCATCAGGCGCATACACCTGCCAAAGGCCGCGTGGCCTGGTCCTTCGCCCTCGGCGAAGTGTGTAAGGTGTTGCTGACCTTTGCTCTACTGGTGATGGCGCTGGCGGTTTTGAAAGTGGTCTTCATGCCGCTGATAGCAACGTGGGTTTTGGTGCTGGTGGTACAAGTTCTGGCTCCAGCTGTAATCAATAACAAAGGGTAAAAGGCATCATGGCTTCAGAAAATATGACGCCGCAGGATTACATAGGTCACCATCTGAATAACCTTCAGCTGGACCTGCGTACATTCTCGCTGGTGGATCCACATAACCCCCCGGCCACCTTCTGGACGATCAACATCGACTCCATGTTCTTCTCGGTGGTTTTGGGTCTTCTGTTCCTGGCCATGTTCCGCGGTGTTGCTAAACGAGCGACCAGCGGTGTACCAGGGAAATTCCAGACCTTCATCGAAATGATCATCGGCTTCGTCCATGGTAGCGTCAAAGACATGTACCATGGCAAGAGCAAGCTGATTGCTCCGCTGGCGCTGACCGTGTTCGTTTGGGTCTTCCTGATGAACCTGATGGACCTGCTGCCAATCGATCTGCTGCCGTTTATTGGCGAGCACATCTTCGGCCTGCCTGCACTGCGTGTGGTACCGTCTGCGGACGTGAACATCACCCTGTCGATGGCGCTGGGCGTGTTTATCCTGATTCTTTTCTACAGCATCAAAATGAAAGGCGTAAGCGGCTTTGTGAAAGAGCTTACCTTGCAGCCGTTCAACCACTGGGCGTTTATTCCGGTCAACCTGATCCTGGAAGGCGTTAGCCTGCTGTCCAAACCTGTTTCACTGGGTCTGCGACTGTTCGGCAACATGTATGCGGGTGAGCTGATTTTCATTCTGATCGCGGGTCTTCTGCCGTGGTGGTCACAGTGGGTTCTGAATGTGCCGTGGGCCATTTTCCACATCCTGATCATTACGCTGCAAGCCTTTATCTTCATGGTTCTGACGATCGTCTATCTGTCGATGGCGTCTGAAGAGCACTGATTTTTTACCAACACTACTACGTTTTAATTGAAACAAACTGGAGACTGTCATGGAAAACCTGAATATGGATCTGCTGTACATGGCTGCCGCTGTGATGATGGGTCTGGCGGCTATCGGTGCTGCGATCGGTATCGGCATCCTCGGGGGCAAATTCCTGGAAGGCGCTGCGCGTCAACCTGATCTGATTCCTCTGCTGCGTACTCAGTTCTTTATCGTTATGGGTCTGGTGGATGCTATCCCAATGATCGCTGTAGGTCTGGGTCTGTACGTGATGTTTGCTGTCGCGTAGTAGTAGTTTTAAAACCCTAAGCCACAGATATTAAAGAGGTATTGTGCTGTGAACATGAACGCAACAATCCTCGGCCAGGCCATCGCGTTTATTCTCTTTGTCTGGTTCTGCATGAAGTATGTATGGCCGCCTTTAATGGCAGCCATCGAAAAACGTCAGAAAGAAATTGCTGACGGTCTGGCTTCTGCAGAACGCGCTAAGAAAGATTTGGACCTTGCACAGGCCAACGCGACAGACCAGCTGAAAAAAGCGAAAGCGGAAGCTCAGGTTATCATCGAACAGGCTAACAAACGCCGTTCGCAGATCCTGGACGAAGCGAAAGCTGAAGCAGAACAGGAACGTACTAAGATCGTGACACAGGCTCAGGCTGAAATTGAAGCTGAGCGTAAACGTGCTCGTGAAGAACTGCGTAAGCAGGTTGCGATTCTGGCTGTTGCTGGCGCCGAGAAGATCATCGAACGTTCCGTGGATGAAGCTGCTAACAGCGACATCGTGGACAAACTTGTCGCTGAACTGTAAGGAGGGAGGGGCTGATGTCTGAATTTGTTACGGTAGCTCGCCCCTACGCCAAAGCAGCTTTTGACTTTGCTATCGAACACCAAAATGTCGATCGCTGGCAGAATATGCTGGCGTTTGCCGCTGAGGTGACGAAAAACGAACAAATGGCCGAGTTGCTTTCCGGTGCGTTAGCACCTGAAACCCTCGCCGCGTCGTTTATCGCCGTGTGCGGAGAGCAACTGGATGCCAACGGCCAGAACCTGATTAAGGTGATGGCAGAGAATGGTCGTCTCCGTGTGCTCCCGGATGTTCTCGAGCAGTTTGAGCACTTACGTGCCCTTAGTGAAGCTACCGCTGAAGTCGAAGTGACTTCTGCGACTGAACTGAGTGACGAACAGCTTGCGAAAATTACCGCCGCGATGGAAAAACGTCTGTCACGCAAAGTTAAGCTGAATTGCAAAATCGATAAGTCTGTAATGGCAGGCGTAATCATCCGTTCGGGTGATATGGTCATTGATGGCAGCGTACGCGGCCGTCTTGAGCGCCTTGCAGACGTCTTGCAGTCTTAAGGGGACTGGAGCATGCAACTGAATTCCACCGAAATCAGCGAACTGATCAAGCAGCGCATTGCTCAGTTCAATGTTGTGAGTGAAGCTCACAACGAAGGTACTATTGTTTCTGTAAGTGACGGTGTTATCCGCATCCACGGCCTGGCCGATTGTATGCAGGGTGAGATGATTTCCCTGCCGGGTAACCGTTACGCTATCGCACTGAACCTGGAGCGCGACTCCGTTGGTGCAGTTGTGATGGGTCCATATGCTGACCTCGCCGAAGGCATGAAGGTTAAGTGTACTGGCCGTATTCTGGAAGTACCGGTTGGCCGTGGCCTGCTGGGTCGCGTTGTTAACACCCTGGGTGCGCCAATCGACGGTAAAGGTCCGGTTGAGCACGATGGCTTCTCCCCAATCGAAGTTATCGCACCAGGCGTTATCGACCGTCAGTCCGTAGATCAGCCTGTTCAGACAG
This sequence comes from Enterobacter sp. fkY84-1, assembly GCF_052974705.1. Classification (NCBI taxonomy): domain Bacteria; kingdom Pseudomonadati; phylum Pseudomonadota; class Gammaproteobacteria; order Enterobacterales; family Enterobacteriaceae; genus Enterobacter; species Enterobacter sp. fkY84-1. Next base: position 4,649,999 of record NZ_CP169393.1, read on the forward strand.
GTTATAAGTCCGTTGACGCCATGATCCCAATCGGTCGTGGTCAGCGTGAACTGATCATCGGTGACCGTCAGACCGGTAAAACCGCGATGGCTATCGACGCCATCATCAACCAGCGTGACTCCGGCATCAAATGTGTGTATGTGGCCATCGGCCAGAAAGCGTCCACCATTTCCAACGTGGTTCGTAAACTGGAAGAGCACGGCGCACTGTCTAACACCATCGTTGTGGTGGCGACCGCGTCTGAATCTGCTGCACTGCAATACCTGGCACCATACGCTGGTTGCGCAATGGGCGAATACTTCCGTGACCGCGGTGAAGATGCGCTGATCGTATACGATGACCTGTCTAAGCAGGCTGTTGCTTATCGTCAGGTATCCCTGCTGCTCCGTCGTCCACCAGGACGTGAAGCGTTCCCTGGCGACGTATTCTACCTCCACTCTCGTCTGCTGGAGCGTGCTTCCCGCGTTAACGCGGAATACGTCGAGAACTTCACCAAAGGTGAAGTGAAGGGTAAAACGGGCTCTCTGACCGCGCTGCCGATCATTGAAACCCAGGCGGGTGACGTTTCTGCGTTCGTTCCGACCAACGTAATCTCCATTACCGATGGTCAGATCTTCCTGGAAACCAACCTGTTTAACTCCGGTATTCGTCCGGCGGTTAACCCGGGTATCTCCGTATCCCGTGTGGGTGGTGCTGCACAGACCAAGATCATCAAGAAACTGTCCGGTGGTATCCGTACCGCGCTGGCACAGTATCGTGAACTGGCTGCGTTCTCTCAGTTCGCATCCGATCTGGACGAAGCAACCCGTAAACAGCTGAGCCACGGTCAGAAAGTGACCGAGCTGCTGAAGCAGAAACAGTACGCACCAATGTCTGTTGCTCAGCAGGGCCTGGTACTGTTCGCGGCTGAACGCGGTTACCTCGAAGATGTGGAACTGGCGAAAATCGGTAGCTTCGAAGCCGCTCTGCTGGCTTACGTCGACCGTGATCACGCTCCGCTGATGCAAGAGATCAACCAGACCGGTGGCTATAACGACGAAATCGAAGGCAAGCTGAAAGCTATCCTCGATTCCTTCAAAGCAACCCAATCCTGGTAATCGTCCGGCGGCTTGTCTCAGGACAAGCCGCCTGGCATTGAGGAGAAGCTCATGGCCGGCGCAAAAGAGATACGTAGTAAGATCGCAAGCGTCCAGAACACGCAAAAGATCACTAAAGCGATGGAGATGGTCGCCGCTTCCAAAATGCGTAAATCGCAGGATCGCATGGCGGCCAGCCGTCCTTATGCAGAAACCATGCGCAAAGTGATTGGTCACCTTGCAAACGGTAATCTGGAATATAAACACCCTTACCTGGAAGAACGCGACGTTAAGCGCGTGGGCTACCTGGTGGTGTCGACCGACCGTGGTCTGTGTGGCGGCTTGAACATTAACCTGTTCAAAAAACTGCTGGCGGATATGAAAGCATGGTCTGAAAAAGGCGTTCAGTGCGATATCGCAATGATCGGCTCTAAAGGCGTCTCTTTCTTTAACTCCGTTGGTGGCAACATTGTCGCTCAGGTGACCGGTATGGGTGATAACCCGTCCCTGTCCGAACTGATCGGCCCGGTTAAAGTGATGTTGCAGGCCTATGATGAAGGCCGTCTGGACAGACTGTACGTTGTCAGCAACAAATTCATTAACACCATGTCTCAGGTTCCAACGCTCACTCAGATGCTGCCGTTACCGGCATCAGAAGATGACGAGCTGAAGCAAAAAGCCTGGGATTACCTGTATGAACCCGATCCGAAACCGCTGCTGGATACCCTGCTGCGTCGTTACGTTGAATCTCAGGTTTATCAGGGCGTTGTAGAAAACCTGGCCAGCGAGCAGGCCGCACGAATGGTGGCGATGAAAGCCGCGACCGATAATGGCGGCAGCCTGATTAAAGAGCTGCAGTTGGTTTACAACAAAGCTCGTCAGGCCAGCATTACTCAGGAACTCACCGAGATCGTCTCGGGGGCCGCCGCGGTTTAACCAGGTTTACGAATTACGTAGAGGATTCAAGATGGCTACTGGAAAGATTGTCCAGGTAATCGGCGCCGTGGTGGACGTCGAGTTCCCTCAGGACGCCGTACCACGCGTGTACGACGCGCTTGAGGTACAGAATGGTAACGAGAGCCTGGTGCTGGAAGTTCAGCAGCAGCTCGGCGGCGGTATCGTGCGTACCATCGCGATGGGTTCTTCCGACGGTCTGCGTCGTGGTCTGGAAGTAAAAGACCTTGAGCACCCGATCGAAGTCCCGGTAGGTAAAGCAACACTGGGTCGTATCATGAACGTATTGGGTCAGCCAATCGACATGAAAGGCGACATCGGTGAAGAAGAGCGTTGGGCTATCCACCGCGCGGCACCTTCCTACGAAGAGCTGTCCAGCTCTCAGGAACTGCTGGAAACCGGTATCAAAGTTATCGACCTGATGTGTCCGTTTGCGAAGGGCGGTAAAGTGGGTCTGTTCGGTGGTGCGGGTGTAGGTAAAACCGTAAACATGATGGAGCTGATCCGTAACATCGCGATCGAGCACTCCGGTTACTCTGTGTTTGCGGGTGTAGGTGAACGTACTCGTGAGGGTAACGACTTCTACCACGAAATGACCGACTCCAACGTTCTGGACAAAGTATCCCTGGTTTACGGCCAGATGAACGAGCCACCTGGAAACCGTCTGCGCGTTGCGCTGACCGGCCTGACGATGGCTGAGAAGTTCCGTGACGAAGGCCGTGACGTTCTGCTGTTCGTTGATAACATCTATCGTTACACCCTGGCCGGTACTGAAGTATCTGCACTGCTGGGTCGTATGCCTTCAGCGGTAGGTTATCAGCCAACACTGGCGGAAGAGATGGGTGTTCTTCAGGAACGTATCACCTCTACCAAAACCGGTTCTATCACCTCCGTTCAGGCGGTATACGTACCTGCGGATGACTTGACTGACCCATCTCCAGCCACCACCTTTGCGCACTTAGATGCAACCGTGGTACTGAGCCGGCAGATCGCGTCTCTGGGTATCTACCCAGCCGTTGACCCGCTGGACTCCACCAGCCGTCAGCTGGATCCACTGGTTGTTGGTCAGGAGCACTACGACACCGCGCGTGGCGTACAGTCCCTGCTGCAGCGTTACCAGGAACTGAAAGACATCATCGCCATCCTGGGTATGGATGAACTGTCTGAAGAAGACAAACTGGTGGTAGCACGTGCGCGTAAGATCCAGCGCTTCCTGTCCCAGCCGTTCTTCGTTGCGGAAGTATTCACCGGTTCTCCGGGTAAATACGTTTCCCTGAAAGACACCATCCGTGGCTTTAAAGGCATCATGGAAGGCGAATACGATCACCTGCCAGAGCAGGCGTTCTACATGGTTGGTTCCATCGAAGAAGCTGTGGAAAAAGCCAAAAAACTTTAACGCCTTAATCGGAGGGTGATATGGCAATGACTTACCACCTGGACGTCGTCAGCGCAGAGCAACAAATGTTCTCTGGTCTGGTCGAGAAAATCCAGGTAACGGGTAGTGAAGGTGAGCTGGGTATTTTCCCGGGTCACGCACCGCTGCTCACCGCCATTAAGCCTGGTATGATCCGCATCGTTAAACAGTTCGGTCACGAAGAGTTTATCTATCTGTCCGGCGGCATTCTTGAAGTGCAGCCTGGTAGTGTGACCGTTCTGGCCGATACCGCTATTCGTGGCCAGGATCTCGACGAAGCGCGAGCCCTGGAGTCGAAGCGTAAGGCTGAAGAGCACATTAGCAGCTCTCATGGTGACGTGGATTACGCTCAGGCGTCTGCGGAGCTGGCCAAAGCGATCGCGAAACTGCGCGTTATCGAGTTGACCAAAAAAGCGATGTAACACCGGCTTGAAAAGCACAAAAGCCAGTCTGGATACCAGGCTGGCTTTTTTTTTCGGCCTTAATTCATGATGAAAAAGATGTAGAATTTTAAGCATCAAACGTTTTTACTTCTCACTCAAACAACCGTCAGGATGCGTATGTCAAACAGTGCGATGAGCGTGGTGATCCTTGCTGCAGGCAAAGGGACCCGCATGTATTCCGACCTGCCTAAAGTGCTTCACACGCTTGCAGGAAAGCCAATGGTGCAGCACGTCATTGATGCAGCGAATGAACTGGGTGCCAGTCAGGTCCACCTGGTCTACGGCCACGGTGGCGATCTGCTTAAAAAGACGCTGAGCGACGACAAGCTCAACTGGGTGCTTCAGGCCGAGCAGTTGGGTACAGGCCATGCCATGCAGCAGGCAGCGCCCTTCTTTGCGGATGACGAAGACATTTTGATGCTCTACGGCGATGTCCCGCTGATCTCCGTTGAAACGCTGACTCGCCTGCGTGAAGCCAAACCGCAGGGCGGCATCGGTTTATTAACCGTCGTGCTGGATGATCCGACCGGCTACGGCCGCATTACCCGTGAAAACGGCAACGTTACGGGTATTGTTGAGCATAAAGATGCCAGCGAGGCGCAGCGTCAGATTCAGGAGATCAACACCGGTATCCTGATTGCCAATGGTGCGGATATGAAGCGCTGGCTGTCGAAGCTCAACAACAATAACGCGCAGGGTGAATACTATATCACCGACATCATTGCGATGGCATACCAGGAAGGGCGCGAGATTGCGGCGGTCCATCCGGCGCGCATCAGCGAAACCGAAGGGGTGAACAACCGTCTTCAACTCTCCCGTCTTGAGCGCGTTTATCAGTCCGAACAGGCCGAGAAACTCCTTCTGGCTGGCGTGATGCTGCGCGATCCGGCGCGTTTCGATCTGCGTGGCACGTTATCTCACGGGCGCGACGTTGAAATTGATACTAACGTTATCCTCGAAGGTCACGTCACGCTGGGCAATCGCGTCAAAATTGGCGCTGGCTGCGTGATCAAAAACAGCGTCATTGGTGACGACTGTGAAATCAGCCCGTACAGCGTGGTGGAAGATGCCCGTCTGGATGTGGCCTGTACCATCGGCCCGTTTGCGCGTTTGCGCCCGGGCGCTGAGCTGCTGGAAGGCGCTCACGTGGGCAACTTCGTTGAGATGAAAAAAGCGCGTCTGGGTAAAGGCTCTAAAGCCGGTCATTTAACCTATCTGGGCGACGCGGAAATTGGTGACAACGTCAACATTGGCGCAGGCACAATCACCTGTAACTATGACGGCGCCAATAAGTTTAAAACCATCATCGGTGATGATGTGTTTGTCGGTTCCGACACCCAACTGGTGGCGCCTGTTACCGTGGGTAACGGCGTAACGATTGCCGCCGGGACAACCGTTACGCGCGATATCGCCGATAACGAATTGGTATTAAGCCGTGTGCCGCAGGTGCACAAGCAGGGCTGGAAACGTCCTGTGAAGAAGAAGTAACAACAAGGCGGGTGGCGCTACGCTTACCCGCCCTACGATTGAGTAGGCCTGATAAGGCGTAGCCGTCATCAGGCAAACCCGGGTGAGGAGATAAACATATATCTCCCCCCACAAGCAGTACCCATAAAAATAACCCCACTCTCTACAAGGCTCGGGGCGCCCGGAAAGGGTAAATACAGGTCAGCGACAACGCAGGCATTATGCCTAAATTCGGAATCTAAAATTATGTGTGGAATTGTTGGCGCAGTTGCGCAGCGTGATATTGCTGAAATCCTTCTCGAAGGTTTACGTCGTCTGGAATACCGTGGTTACGACTCTGCCGGTCTGGCTGTTGTCGATGCAGAAGGTCATATGACCCGTCTGCGCCGTCTCGGTAAAGTGCAGATGCTGGCCCAGGCCGCGGAAGAACATCCGCTGCACGGGGGAACCGGTATTGCGCACACCCGCTGGGCGACGCACGGCGAACCGTCTGAAGGCAACGCGCACCCGCATGTGTCTGAACACATCGTGGTCGTGCACAATGGCATTATCGAAAACCACGAACCGCTGCGTGAAGCACTGAAAGCGCGCGGCTACACCTTCGTCTCTGAAACTGACACCGAAGTGATTGCTCACCTGGTGCACTGGGAACTTGAGCAGGGCGGTACGCTGCGTGATGCGGTGCTGCGTGCTATTCCTCAGCTGCGCGGTGCGTACGGTACGGTGATCATGGATTCCCGCGACCCGTCAACGCTGCTGGCCGCGCGTTCCGGTAGCCCGATGGTTATCGGCCTGGGCATGGGTGAAAACTTTATCGCTTCCGATCAGCTGGCACTGCTGCCGGTAACGCGTCGCTTTATCTTCCTCGAAGAGGGGGATATCGCCGAAGTGACTCGCCGCAGCGTAACCGTGTTCGATACCAAAGGCGAGCAGGTGAAACGTCAGGAGATCGAATCGAATCTGCAGTACGACGCGGGCGACAAAGGCGCTTACCGTCACTACATGCAGAAAGAGATTTACGAGCAGCCAAACGCCATCAAAAACACCCTGACCGGGCGCATCAGCCATGGTGAAGTGGATCTGAGCGAGCTGGGCGCAAACGCGAACGAACTGCTCAGCAAGGTCGAGCATATTCAGATCGTGGCCTGCGGCACCTCCTACAACTCCGGTATGGTCTCTCGCTACTGGTTTGAATCTCTGGCGGGCGTGCCGTGCGACGTAGAAATTGCGTCTGAGTTCCGCTATCGCAAATCTGCCGTGCGTCGTAACAGCCTGATGATCACCCTTTCCCAGTCAGGTGAAACGGCAGATACCCTGGCGGCGCTGCGTCTCTCTAAAGAGCTGGGTTATCTGGGTTCTCTGGCCATCTGTAACGTCCCGGGCTCATCGCTGGTGCGTGAATCCGATCTGGCGCTGATGACCAAAGCGGGTACCGAAATCGGCGTGGCCTCCACCAAGGCGTTTACCACTCAGCTGACGGTTCTGCTGATGCTGGTGGCGAAACTGGCGCGTCTGAAAGGTGAAGATGCCTCTGTTGAGCATGACATCGTTCACGGTCTGCAGGCGCTGCCGAGCCGTATTGAGCAGATGCTGTCTCAGGACAAACGCATTGAAGCTCTGGCGGAAGATTTCTCTGACAAACATCACGCCCTGTTCCTGGGCCGTGGCGATCAGTATCCGATTGCGCTGGAAGGCGCGCTGAAGCTGAAAGAGATCTCTTACATTCACGCTGAAGCCTATGCGGCAGGCGAGCTGAAGCACGGTCCGTTGGCGCTGATTGACGCGGATATGCCGGTTATCGTCGTGGCACCGAACAACGAACTGCTGGAAAAACTGAAGTCCAACATCGAAGAAGTCCGCGCCCGTGGCGGCGTGCTGTACGTCTTTGCTGATAAAGATGCCGGTTTCGCCAGCAGCGACAACATGCACATCATCGAGATGCCGCATGTGGAAGAGGTGATTGCGCCGATCTTCTACACCGTTCCGTTGCAGCTACTGGCCTATCACGTGGCGCTGATCAAAGGCACCGACGTTGACCAGCCGCGTAACCTGGCGAAATCGGTTACTGTAGAATAATCCCTTCAGGCTCCACCTTCGGGTGGAGCTTTTTTATCCCGCCTGGTTTGTTTTTAATCAATTCGTTCACGTTTTTAATAATGACAATTTGTTATCTTCAGCTACTTTTTTCAGTGTCACATAAAGAAAATATTTCTGAAAACGGTTCGTCATAAAAGTGGCTAACACGATGAAAATTAAGCTTTATTTTGCTTATTTTTAAGTGAAATTTTCATTGTCATAAAACTGTCATAATTCGTACATTTATCTGTCACCTGTTTGTCCTATTTTGCTCATCGTAGCCACTAAACAACGATTTACGAAAATCTTGCAGGAGACATTATGAAAGTTATGCGTACCACTGTCGCAACTGTTGTCGCCGCGACCTTATCTCTGAGCGCGTTCTCTGTATTTGCAGAAGCAAGCCTGACTGGCGCTGGTGCAACCTTCCCTGCGCCGGTGTATGCCAAATGGGCGGATACCTACCAGAAAGAAACCGGTAACAAGGTTAACTATCAGGGTATCGGCTCCTCCGGTGGCGTAAAACAAATTACCGCGAACACGGTTGATTTCGGCGCATCAGATGCTCCGCTGTCTGATGACAAACTGGCTCAGGAAGGCCTGTTCCAGTTCCCTACCGTGATCGGTGGCGTGGTTCTGGCGATCAACCTGCCGGGCGTGAAGTCGGGTGAGCTGGTGCTGGACGGCAAAACGCTGGGTGACATCTACCTGGGCAAAATCAAAAAATGGGATGACGAAGCGATCGCCAAACTCAACCCAGGCCTGAAGCTGCCTTCTCAGAACATCGCCGTGGTTCGCCGCGCGGATGGTTCCGGTACCTCTTTCGTGTTCACCAGCTACCTGGCGAAAGTGAACGAAGAGTGGAAATCTAAAGTCGGCTCCGGCTCTACCGTTAACTGGCCTACCGGTCTGGGCGGTAAAGGTAATGACGGTATCGCCGCGTTCGTACAGCGTCTGCCTGGCTCCATCGGCTACGTAGAGTATGCGTACGCGAAGCAGAACAACCTGTCCTACACCAAACTGGTGTCTGCCGACGGCAAACCGGTTAGCCCGACCGAAGAGAACTTTGCTAACGCCGCCAAAGGCGCTGACTGGAGCAAATCCTTCGCGCAGGATCTGACTAACCAGAAGGGCGAAGGGGCGTGGCCAATCACCTCTACCACCTTCATCCTGGTGCACAAAGAGCAGAAGAAACCTGAACAGGGCGCTGAAGTGCTGAAATTCTTCGACTGGGCATACAAAAACGGCGGCAAACAGGCTAACGCTCTGGATTACGCCACCCTGCCAGACAACGTGGTTGAGCAGATTCGCGCTGCATGGAAAACCAACGTGAAAGACAGCAGCGGTAAAGCGCTGTACTAACAGGATATATTTAACGAAGATGGCGGGTGGCGCTGCGCTTACCCGCCCTACGGTTTACTCTGTAGGCCCGGTAAGCGTCAGCGCCACCGGGCATATTCGTAAAAACGTCTCAAACAGAAGAGTAATTTATGGCTGCAACCAAGCCTGCATTTAACCCTCCGGGTAAAAAAGGTGACATGATTTTCAGCGCGCTGGTCAAACTGGCTGCGCTGATTGTGCTATTGCTGCTGGGCGGCATTATCGTGTCTCTGATTTTCTCCTCCTGGCCGAGCATCCAGAAATTCGGTTTCTCCTTCCTGTGGAGTAAAGAGTGGGATGCGCCGAACGATATCTACGGTGCACTGGTGCCGATTTACGGCACGCTGGTGACCTCGTTCATCGCCCTGCTGATTGCGGTTCCGGTAAGTTTCGGTATCGCCCTGTTCCTGACGGAGCTGGCGCCGGGCTGGCTGCGTCGCCCATTGGGTATCGCCATCGAACTGCTGGCGGCCATCCCAAGTATCGTCTACGGCATGTGGGGCCTGTTTATCTTTGCGCCGCTGTTCGCCACGTACTTCCAGGAACCGGTGGGTAACGTCCTCTCTGCCATTCCGTTTGTGGGGGCCCTGTTCTCCGGCCCGGCTTTCGGTATCGGCATTCTGGCGGCGGGTGTGATCCTCGCCATCATGATTATTCCGTACATTGCGGCGGTGATGCGCGATGTGTTCGAACAAACGCCGGTGATGATGAAAGAGTCGGCCTACGGCATCGGCTGCACCACCTGGGAAGTGATCTGGCGCATTGTTCTTCCGTTCACCAAAAATGGGGTGATCGGGGGCGTGATGCTGGGCTTAGGTCGTGCGCTGGGTGAAACCATGGCGGTTACCTTTATCATCGGTAACACCTACCAGCTCGACAGCGCGTCGCTCTACATGCCGGGCAACAGTATTACCTCTGCACTGGCAAACGAATTTGCGGAAGCGGAATCCGGCCTGCACGTTGCGGCGCTGATGGAGCTGGGTCTGATTCTGTTCGTTATTACCTTCATTGTTCTGGCGATTTCCAAGTTGATGATTATGCGTCTCGCTAAAAATGAGGGAGCACGCTAATGGCCACTCTCGAAATGCAAGCTACTGCTGAACTGGCGGAATCCCGCCGCAAAATGCAGGCCAGACGCCGCATGAAAAACCGCATTGCCCTGACGCTCTCTATGGCGACGATGGCATTCGGTCTGTTCTGGCTTGTCTGGATCCTCTTCTCAACGGTCGTTCGCGGGATTGACGGAATGTCACTCTCGCTGTTCACCGAAATGACGCCGCCGCCGAACACGGCGGGTGGTGGCCTGGCGAATGCCCTGGCGGGCAGCGGATTGCTGATCCTCTGGGCCACGGTCTTCGGCACGCCGCTGGGCATCATGGCGGGTATCTACCTGGCGGAATACGGTCGTAAATCCTTGCTGGCGGAAGTCATTCGCTTCATTAACGATATTTTGCTGTCAGCCCCGTCTATCGTCGTGGGTCTGTTCGTTTATACCGTCGTGGTGGCGCAGATGGAACACTTCTCCGGCTGGGCGGGTGTGATTGCGCTGGCGCTGCTGCAGGTGCCGATTGTGATTCGAACCACCGAGAACATGCTAAAACTGGTGCCGGACAGCCTGCGTGAAGCGGCTTACGCGCTGGGTACGCCAAAATGGAAGATGATCTCTGCGATTACGCTGAAGGCGTCGGTCTCCGGGATCATGACCGGTATCCTGCTGGCGGTGGCGCGTATCGCGGGTGAAACGGCACCGCTGCTGTTTACGTCCCTCTCCAACCAGTTCTGGAGCACGGACATGATGCAGCCGATCGCCAACCTGCCGGTGACGATCTTTAAATTTGCGATGAGCCCCTTCGCGGAATGGCAGCAGCTGGCCTGGGCCGGGGTGCTGATCATTACCCTTTGCGTACTGTTGCTGAACATTCTGGCGCGCGTCATTTTCGCGAAGAAGAAACACGGTTAATTTTTTACGGCGCGGCAGCTCGCGGCGCCGAATGAGGAAATGAGTCAATGAGTATGGTTGATACTGCCCCGGGTAAGATTCAGGTTCGTGATTTGAACTTCTACTACGGCAAATTCCATGCCCTGAAGAACATCAACCTGGATATCGCGAAGAACCAGGTCACGGCATTTATCGGTCCGTCCGGCTGTGGGAAATCCACGCTGCTGCGTACCTTTAACAAAATGTATTCGCTCTATCCGGAGCAGCGTGCTGAAGGGGAAATCATCCTCGACGGTGAAAACATTCTGACCCAGGCTCAGGATATCGCCCTGCTGCGCGCGAAAGTGGGGATGGTGTTCCAGAAACCCACGCCGTTCCCGATGTCTATTTATGACAACATTGCGTTTGGTGTGCGTCTGTTTGAAAAGCTCTCCCGTGCCGATATGGATGAGCGCGTGCAGTGGGCTTTGACCAAGGCCGCATTATGGAACGAAACCAAAGATAAGTTGCACCAGAGCGGGTACTCTCTCTCCGGTGGTCAGCAGCAGCGTCTGTGCATTGCGCGCGGTATTGCGATTCGCCCGGAAGTGTTGCTGCTGGATGAGCCGTGTTCAGCGCTGGACCCGATTTCAACCGGTCGTATTGAAGAACTGATCACCGAGCTGAAGCAGGATTACACCGTGGTTATCGTGACCCACAACATGCAGCAGGCTGCGCGTTGCTCCGATCACACGGCGTTTATGTACCTGGGTGAATTGATTGAGTTCAGTAACACGGACGATCTGTTCACTAAGCCCGCGAAGAAACAAACCGAAGATTATATTACTGGCCGCTACGGTTGATTTGCCTTAGTGCATGTGGAGAAACCATGGACAACCTCAATCTTAATAAACACATTTCCGGCCAGTTCAACGCAGAGCTGGAAAGCATTCGCACCCAGGTGATGACCATGGGCGGCATGGTCGAGCAGCAGCTTTCTGATGCGATTACGGCGATGCACAACCAGGACAGCGAGCTGGCGAAGCGCGTCATTGAAGGCGATAAAAACGTCAACATGATGGAAGTGGCTATCGACGAAGCCTGCGTGCGCATTATCGCGAAACGTCAGCCGACGGCGAGCGACCTGCGTCTGGTGATGGCGATCATCAAAACCATCGCCGAGCTGGAACGTATTGGTGACGTCGCCGATAAAATCTGCCGCACCGCGCTGGAGAAGTTTTCGCAGCAGCATCAGCCGCTGCTGGTGAGCCTCGAGTCGCTGGGCCGCCACACCGTGCAGATGCTGCACGACGTGCTGGATGCCTTTGCGCGGATGGATCTGGACGAAGCGGTGCGTATCTACCGTGAAGACAAGAAGGTCGATCAGGAGTATGAAGGCATCGTGCGCCAGCTGATGACCTACATGATGGAAGATTCCCGCACGATCCCGAGCGTGCTGACGGCCCTGTTCTGCGCGCGTTCTATCGAGCGTATCGGCGACCGCTGCCAGAACATTTGCGAATACATTTTCTACTTCGTGAAGGGTCAGGACTTCCGTCACGTGGGCGGCGACGAGCTGGACAAGCTGCTGGCGGGTAAAGATCCGAAAGAGTAATCCTGTCATCTGATAACAACGCCGGTACTCACCGGCGTTGTTATTTCTAGTGTAATCACAATTTTCCCCTTCATCCGTTGCCTGACGTTCGAAACGCGCTAACGTGAGACGAAAAAACAGCAAAGGATGGTATATGAAAAATTCATTAGCGTGCCTGGCGATGGCCATCAGCATCGGGATCGGTACTGGAACAGACGTTATTGCCGCACCGTTGCCGGTCACACCTGACCAGACTACCCCGGTCAGCCACTATGTGACCCAGGTTAATGCGGATAAAAGCATTACGTTTCGCCTGTTTGCACCCGGCGCAACGCGAGTCTCCGTGGTGACGGGGTCAATGCCTGAAAGCCAGGTTTCCCATGATATGACGAAAGAGAAAAATGGCGTCTGGTCATGGAAAAGCGAGCCGATGGCCCCGAATCTGTACGAATATTATTTCGACATCGATGGTTTCCGTTCAGTCGACACGGGAAGCCGCTATCAAAAACCTCAGCGGCAGGTGAACACCAGCCTGATTCTGGTTCCGGGGAGTATTCTCGACGATCGTCCTGTACCGCATGGCGATCTGACGACCTTGACCTGGCACTCGCCGTCGCTCAAGTCAGAGCGCCGCGTCTATGTATGGACACCCCCTGGCTACAACGGCACAGGGGAACCCTTACCGGTGCTCTACTTCTACCATGGCTTTGGGGATACCGGGCTCTCTGCCATCGACCAGGGCCGTCTGCCGCAAATCATGGATAACCTGATGGCCGAAGGGAAAATCAAACCGATGCTGGTGGTGGTACCCGACACCGAGACGGAGAGCACTGAGGCCATCCCCGAGAACTTCCCACCGGCAGAACGACGGAAGTCTTTCTATCCGCTCAATGCGAAAGCCGCAGACCGTGAACTGATGAGCGAGATTATTCCGCTGGTGGATACACGCTTCAACGTGCGTAAAGATGCGGCAGGCCGGGCACTGGCGGGATTGTCACAGGGCGGTTATCAGGCGCTGGTCTCCGGGATGAACCATCTGGAGAGCTTCGGCTGGCTGGGAACGTTCAGCGGCGTTACCACAACAACCGTGCCTGACGAAGGCGTGGCTGCACGCTTTAAGCAGCCTGAGGCCATTAACCGGCAGCTGCATAACTTCACCGTCGTTGTGGGAGAGCGCGATTCGGTGACCGGCAAAGATATCGCCGGTCTGAAAGCGGAGCTGGAAAAGCAGGGCATCAAATTCGACTATAAAATGTACCCCGGTCTGAACCACGAAATGGACGTCTGGCGTCCGGCCTATGCTGAGTTTGTTCAAAAGCTCTTCAGATAAACCTGTCGCCCTCCCTGCCGGGAGGGTCTGCTTAACGCGTAATATTCCACCCGCGCGCCTTCCACAGCGCGGGTAGCTGCGCCAGATCGGTGAAGGTCGTGACTTTTGGATGATCGATCGGCTTGTTGTGCGGGTCGGCGCAGAAGTAAAACACCTCCATCCCCGCATCAATCCCCGACTGCGCGCCCGCAGACGAGTCATCCACCAGAATGCAATGCTCTACGTTAACGTTCATCGCCTTTGCCGCATGGAACATCAGTGCCGGGTCCGGCTTCCAGCGCTGGATATCGTAGCCGCTGAACAGTTTTTCCGGGAAGTGGTGCAGCATCTCAAGCTTGCCGAGCGAGTGCTGCATTTTGCTGACCGGCCCGTTGGAGACCACGCAGATCGGCACCGTCATGGCATCCAGCAGCGCGTTTGCGCCCGGAATCACCTCCAGCTCCGAATCGAACAGGCGCGCAACCTCGGCGCGGTACACCGGTTCCAGAGCCGCTTTATCCAGAACGACGCCGTGTTCTTCGTTAATGATGTCGATGATCTCGTAGAGCTTCACGCCCTTAAAGCGCTTAAACACCTCGTCGAGTTCCAGCGTAATGCCAAATTCCTGGAACATGGCCACATACGCGCGGGAACAAATGACCTCACTGTCGACCAGCGTACCGTCGCAGTCGAAAAATACCGCTTCAATTCCGGACATGCCTTTCCCTTTTAACCAGTTTAACGTTTACGTACGGCAGTTCACCGGAACGCAATCGTTGCCGTATAAGCAAATTCAATGAAAAAAGTATCACGTAACCGCCACTATTGTCGCATTTTGGTATAGGATAGCGACGAATTTTCCCTCCTTGTTCGGAAATTGATGATGAGTCAACAACACACTACCCAGACATCTGGTCAGGGTCTGCTTGAGCGCGTGTTTAAACTGCGCGAGCACGGCACGACGGCACGCACCGAAGTGATCGCCGGTTTCACCACCTTCCTGACGATGGTCTATATCGTTTTTGTTAACCCTCAAATTCTGGGCGTTGCTGGCATGGATACCAGCGCCGTCTTCGTGACTACCTGTCTGATCGCGGCCCTCGGCAGCATTCTGATGGGTGTGTTCGCTAACCTGCCGGTCGCGCTGGCCCCGGCGATGGGTCTGAATGCGTTCTTTGCCTTCGTGGTGGTTCAGGCGATGGGGCTGCCGTGGCAGGTGGGTATGGGCGCCATCTTCTGGGGTGCGATTGGCCTGCTGCTGCTGACCATTTTCCGCGTGCGTTACTGGATGATTGCGAACATTCCCGTGAGCCTGCGCGTGGGCATCACCAGCGGTATCGGTCTGTTTATCGGGATGATGGGGCTGAAAAACGCCGGCGTGATCGTGGCGAACCCGGATACGCTGGTGAGCATCGGCCACCTGACCTCGCATAACGTGCTGCTGGGCGTGCTGGGCTTCTTTATCATCGCCATCCTGGCTTCCCGCAATATTCATGCGGCGGTGCTGGTCTCCATCGTGGTGACCACGCTGCTGGGCTGGATGCTGGGCGACGTTCACTATAACGGCATCGTTTCCGCGCCACCGAGCGTCTCTACCGTTGTTGGTCATGTTGATCTGGCCGGTTCCCTGAACCTGGGCCTGGCGGGCGTGATTTTCTCCTTCATGCTGGTTAACCTGTTCGACTCCTCCGGTACGCTGATCGGCGTGACCGACAAAGCGGGTCTGGCAGATGAGAAAGGCAAATTCCCGCGCATGAAGCAGGCGCTGTTTGTGGACAGTATCTCCTCTGTGACCGGTTCATTTATCGGGACCTCGTCTGTGACCGCTTACATTGAATCCTCTTCCGGCGTCTCCGTGGGCGGCCGTACCGGCCTGACGGCGGTTGTAGTGGGTATTCTGTTCCTGCTGGTGATCTTCCTCTCGCCGCTGGCGGGCATGGTGCCTCCGTACGCTGCAGCCGGCGCGCTGATCTATGTGGGTGTGCTGATGACCTCCAGCCTGTCGCGCGTGAAGTGGGATGATTTAACCGAAGCGGTGCCGGCGTTTATTACCGCCGTGATGATGCCGTTCAGCTTCTCGATTACCGAAGGTATCGCGCTGGGCTTTATCTCTTACTGCGTAATGAAGATCGGTACCGGCCGCTTCCGCGACCTCAGCCCGTGCGTCATCGTTGTGGCGCTGCTGTTTGTACTGAAGATTGTGTTTATTGACGCGCACTAAGGTGCGGTTTGTGGTGTCAGGTGGCGCTTCGCTTACCTGACCTACTGACGAGTGTAGGCCCGGTAAGCGCTAGCGCCACCGGGCTTTTTTATCAGGCTTTGACCCGCTTAATGTAATCCCCGAACGCCGTCAGCTGGCCAGAGAGATGGTCGCGCGTGCTCTGATCCACCACTTCACCCGTTTGCGGGTCGACCTTGTTCTGTATCACTCCGCCCATAAATTCCGGCTTGTTCATCACCATCGCATCGAGGAAGACCAGGATCTGACGCAGGTGATACTGGCAGCGCGCGCCGCCAATAGCGCCCATGGAACTGGTCTGGATCAGCACCGGTTTGCCTGACAGCGGCTGCTCAGGTAAACGGGACAGCCAGTCGATGGCATTCTTCAGACCACCGGGTACAGAGTAGTTGTACTCTGGCGTGACGATGACCACGCCGTCAGCCTGGCGGATCTGTTCGGCCAGCGCCTCAACGCTCTGCGGGAACCCTTCTTCCTGCTGTACGTCGGCATCATAAAGCGGGATATCGCCAATAGACGGCAGGGCGCTAATTTCCATACCTGCAGGTGCCAGCTGTGGCAGCGTGCGGGCTACCATCCCGTTAAATGAACCTTTGCGCAGGCTTCCCAGTAACGTAACAACTTTCAACGTATCAGACATGATTACTCCTGTTTCATCATGATGACCCTGATTGGATCAGCTAAGGGTGAATGCTTTTTCTGCCGGTAAACTGGTTAATCGCATCAGACGTGCGGCGGGCTCGTTGGCGCGCTCGGGCACATCAGGAAGGCTACGCCATCCCTGTTGACTGTCAAATTCCCAGATTTTCATGCGTTCGATGGCGGGGGTCACCGCGATGGACCAGATGAGCACATCCTCCGCGTCGCAGAGCGCTTCTACCAGCGTGGCCTGGGTGGCGCGCAGACGTCCGGAGCCAGGCAACAGCTGCAGCAGGCTGGCGTCGTCTGAGGCGCATCCGCAGAGCTTGCGAATGCTCTGGCGCAGGGTAATGAGCTGGGCTCTGGCTTCAACAGGATCGTTCTGGTTGCGTACCCACAGCTTCTCATTGCTGGAGAGCGGATAGTCTTCATGCGCGTTACCACCGTGGAAGCTGCGCGTCGCGCGCTGAAGCTCCATATCGAGCCCACAGTCCCCTTCGGTGGTCAGCGCGACCCCAATGATATTGCCCGTGTAGGCAATGGAAAAACGAGGGAGATCCGGGTCCGCAAAGACCGGGCGGCCTTCTGGCTGGGTAATGATGTCCGGCAGCTCGCTGGTGCCGTACAGCATAAACATCAGTTCTGCGAGAAGCGCTCGGGACGCTAAAAACCGCGACCTGCGATGCTCCGGAAGCGTGAGTGCTTCACGGTGACAGGCTGAAGAAATTCTTGCCGATACGAGACGTCCTTCTGTAAGTATCCCTCTTGCAAAGTGCGTAGCCATTTTTCGCTCCTTGATAATGGTCGTAATCGGTTAAACGGTTACATGATTATCGCTTAACTTGCCTCCTGTTTTAATCAGTAAATGGAAGTAAGAGAAGCCTTAGGACCGAACTTTACATTTTCTTAGGCAAAAATTGGATCGCTCGCACCGTACAGCGCCTTGATGGTCTCCCGCAACCAGAGAATTTTGGGATTATGGCTGTTCCGTTTATGCCAGATCAGCGTGAAGGGCACGGTCAATTTATCCGCCTGCTCCTCATCAATGGGGATCGGAAGCGCGATCAGCTTACGCTGGTGGAGTTCATTGTAGTGGTGGCAGTAGTGCGGCGCGGTGGCGATATAGTGATGGCCGGGCTGCGCCGCCATAAACATCGCCTGTTCGAAGCCTGGCAGGCTCATGGCGATAGTACGATCGCGTCCCATCTCCTTTAACACTTCATCAAGCGCCCAGGTATCGCTGCGTTCCCAGAAGATGCTGATGTGGGGATAGCGCAGGAAGGTCTCCAGATTCCACTCTTGCTGAAGCGCCGGATGATCCTCGCGCAGATAGACGCAGGGGCGGTCGCTGAACAGGATTTCGTAGTCGATAAACCACGGCATCAGCTTAAGCAGCTCGCGGGATCGCGGATGCGTTTCACGCCCGGTGAAGCCCAAATCCACCTCGCCACGCGTAATCGCGTCCAGCGAGTCGTAATCCCACTGGCGCATTTTCACCGTCGCCTGCGGATAGCGCTGGTTCACCTGCTCCAGCAGGGTATTGAAGCGGATCAGCATCAGCGGCGTTTCCGCGGCCAGCACGAACGTCAGCCCGCCCGGAGAATCATGATGGAATTTATCGAGGATCTGGTTGCCGATTTGCATCCAGTCAGCCAGATCCTGCTCCAGGCTCACCGTCAGCGGCGTCGGCAGCAGCCCTAGCGGCGTTTTGACAAACAGCGGGTCGTCAAACCAGTCACGCAGCTTGGCCAGCGATTTACTCACCGCCGACGGCGTCACGTTCATCCGCTTCGCCGCTTTGGTAACGCTGCGCTCCTGCAGCAAAAGCTGCAGGCACAGCAACAGGTTAAGATCGAGACTGCTGATGGGCTTCTTCATAGTGCGCCGCGGGCTGGATGACCATAAGTAAGGTAATGCAGACTATGCTACAGCCAATCAGAACCCCGATCAGCATATTCAGCGCGTTAAGCCCGATGACTGCCGCCAGCCAAATCCACAGCGACGAGCCGCAGATCTGCGCGATCCCCAGCACCGAACTCGCCACGCCTGCCCGCAGCGAGAAGGGACCAAGCGCCTGGCTCATCGCCACGCCAAAGCCAACCGAGAACCCGGCACAAATGAGCGTAATGCCCACCAGCATCACCGCATGTGAGCTGGTGGTCGCCAGGATCGCGCCTGCGGCAAGGAATAAAACCTGTGAGGTCAGCATCAGCGTGCGCTGGCGGAAGATATTCAGCGCAAACGGCGTCGAAAACGAAACGGCCATACTGACCATCGCGGTTAATGCCATCACCGTGGAATACTCACCGCGATCGAAGCCCATGGTCTCCATCAGCAACACCGGGGAAACGTTTACATAGGTCAGGATCACCGCCACGCTTAACGTGGTCACGGCCAGACGGCTGAGGAAAAAGCGGTTTAGAAGCTTCTCTGCTGGATGAATGGTCGCGGTATGGCCGGTATTCTGCGAGCCCGGGTGGGTCTCTTTCAGCACGGCAATCGACAGGACAAACACCAGCGCGCCCATGGCAGCCATGGTCCAGAACAGGCTCTGCCACGGGAATTTCAGCATGATCAGATAGCCCACGACCGGGGCCAGCACCGGGATGATGCAGGTAATGCCGTTCAGCATCGACAGCACTTTGGCGCGACGCTGGGCGCTTAGGGTGTCGCGCAAAATGGCAAACGCCACCACGTAGCAACCGCCCGCACCGATGCCCTGGATAAAGCGCCCGGCCAGAAACACGGTGCTGTTTTGCGCCTGTGAGCAGAGAAGCGACGCCAGGGCAAAAACGATGGCACCGGCGATTGCGACAGGCTGACGGCCTGCTTTATCCGCGATCTTCCCGGCAAAGACCATCGACGATGCCATCCCCGCGAGGTAGGCCGAAAACGCAATATGCAGCTGCGCTTCGCTGGCGCCCAGATCGCGGGCGATATGCGGTAATCCCACCAGATACATATCAATACCGGACGGATAAAGCAGAACTAATGCGAAACTACAAAACAGAAAACGCGCCATAACCCCCCCATAGATGCAGGCATGCAGGATAGG
The DNA here is from genome assembly GCF_052974705.1 of Enterobacter sp. fkY84-1. Classification (NCBI taxonomy): domain Bacteria; kingdom Pseudomonadati; phylum Pseudomonadota; class Gammaproteobacteria; order Enterobacterales; family Enterobacteriaceae; genus Enterobacter; species Enterobacter sp. fkY84-1. The sequence goes on from NZ_CP169393.1 coordinate 4,669,563, forward strand.
GGGTGAAAAGGGATTAGGCGAGTTGCCATTTGGACAATGGTGATTTCCCAGGGGGAAATCACCATGGATTAGCGGGAATTACTTGCCAATGCAGAAGCTCGAGAAGATCCGTCCCAGCAGATCGTCCGACGTAAACTCCCCGGTGATCTCGCTCAGATTCTGCTGCGCCAGACGCAGCTCTTCCGCCAGCAGTTCACCTGCCCACGCGCCAATCAGCTGCGCTTTGCCCTGGTCAAGATGGCGTGCCGCCTCTTCCAGCGCCTGCAGGTGACGGCGACGCGCCAGGAAGCCGCCTTCCATGCTGGTATCAAAGCCCATGCTCTGCTTGAGATGGTTACGCAGGTCATCCACGCCTTCACCGGTCCGCGCCGACAGGCGGATCAGTGAGTGACCATTCACATCGCTGATACCGAGCGTTTCGCCGGTCACGTCCGCTTTGTTACGCACCACGGTGATCGGCAGTTTGGCCGGCAGACGGGCAATAAAGTCCGGCCAGATCTCCGCCGGGTCAACGGCGTCGGTCGTGGTGCCGTCCACCATAAACAGCACGCGGTCGGCCTGCTCGATCTCCTGCCAGGCGCGTTCGATACCGATGCGCTCAACCTCGTCGCTGGCATCGCGCAGACCGGCGGTATCGATGATGTGCAGCGGCATGCCGTCGATGTGGATGTGCTCGCGCAGCACGTCGCGAGTGGTACCGGCAATGTCGGTCACGATCGCCGCTTCACGGCCCGCCAGGGCGTTCAGCAGGCTCGATTTACCGGCGTTCGGGCGTCCGGCAATCACCACCTTCATCCCTTCACGCAGCAGGCTGCCCTGGCGCGCTTCTGCACGAACGGCGTCGAGATCGGCCATCACCTGGTTGAGCTGGGCTTCGATTTTGCCGTCAGAGAGGAAGTCGATCTCCTCGTCCGGGAAGTCGATAGCCGCTTCCACGTAGATCCTAAGGTGAGTAAGTGCTTCCACGAGGTGATTCACACGCGCGGAGAATGCCCCCTGCAGGGAGTTAAGGGCGGAGCGGGCCGCCTGCTCAGAACTGGCGTCGATCAGGTCTGCAATGGCCTCCGCCTGCGCCAGGTCGAGCTTGTCGTTGAGGAAGGCACGTTCGGAGAACTCGCCCGGCTTCGCAATGCGCAGGCCCGGCAGGGTCAGGATCCGTTTTAACAGCAGGTCGAGGATAACCGGGCCGCCGTGGCCCTGCAGCTCCAGCACGTCTTCACCGGTAAAGGAGTTCGGGCCGGGGAACCACAGCGCAATGCCCTGGTCCAGCGGCGTGCCGTCGGCATCTTTAAACGGCAGGTAATCAGCGTAGCGCGGCTTTGGCAGTTTACCCAGCACCGCTTCGGCCACCTCGCGTGCCTTCAGGCCGGAGATACGCAGAATGCCTACACCACCGCGTCCCGGTGGGGTTGCCTGGGCGACGATAGTGTCGTTATGGCTCATGGTTGCTCTCGTTCAATACAAATAAAAAAGGCGGTCAATCGACCGCCCTTATTTTAGCGTTAACTTATCGGATCAGGACTTTTTCTTTTCGCGGCTATGCAGGCCACGTTTTTCCAGACCACGGTAAATCAGCTGCTGCTGGATGATGGTCACCAGGTTGCTGACGATATAGTACAGCACCAGACCTGACGGGAACCACAGGAAGAACACGGTGAAGATGACCGGCATAAAGGTCATGATCTTCTGCTGCATCGGGTCGGTCACGGTGGTCGGCGACATCTTCTGGATGAAGAACATCGTCACGCCCATCAGGATCGGCAGGATGTAGTATGGGTCCTGTGCGGACAGGTCATGGATCCACAGTGCGAACGGCGCGTGGCGCAGCTCAACGGAACCCATCAGCATGTAGTACAGCGCAAGGAAGATTGGCATCTGAATCAGCAGCGGGAAGCAGCCACCCAGTGGGTTCACTTTCTCTGCTTTGTACAGGGCCATCATTTCCTGGCTCTGACGCTGTTTGTCATCGCCCAGACGCTCACGCATTGCCTGAATCTTCGGCTGCAGCATGCGCATCTTCGCCATGGAGGTGTACTGCGCTTTAGTCAGCGGGTACATGATGCCACGAACGATGAAGGTGATAACGATGATGGAGAAGCCCCAGTTACCCAGGAAGCTGTGGATGAACTTCAGCAGCTTAAACAGCGGCTGAGAGATGAACCACAACCAACCGTAATCCACGGTCAGATCCAGGTGCGGCGCAACAGCGGCCATTTTGTCCTGAATTTCCGGGCCAACCCACAGGGTGCTGGCCAGCTTACCGGTTTGACCCGGCTGTACCAGAACCGGCTGAGATTTGTAGCCGATGGCTGCAAGGCCGTTACCCAGGTTCGCGGTATAGAAGTTGTTGGTACCGTCGTTATTTGGCACCCACGCCGTCGCGAAATACTGCTGCAGCATCGCCACCCAACCGCCTTTAGCGCTGACGTTCAGGTTTTCGTTATCGGCAATGGTGTCGAATTTGTATTTCTCGTACTTCGCGTCAGGCGTGGAGTACGCCGCGCCACGGAAGGTGTGCAGCGCAAAGTTGCTGCTTCCGGTGTCACGGTGAGACGGCAGATTGATGGACTGCTTCAGCTGGCCAAAGGTCGACAGCTCCAGCGGTTTCGCACTGGCGTTCTGAACGCTGTAGCCCACGTTCACCGCATACTCACCGCGCTTCAGGGTGAAGGTTTTGGTGAAGGTGTTGCCTGCGGCGTCGGTATAGGTCATCGGGATAACGAGTTCGTTCTGGCCATCAGCCAGCACAAAGGTGTCGTTCTCGACGTTATACAGTGGACGCGCACCGTTAGCCGGGTTATCCGGGCCGTCACGACCGGTCAGGCCGCTCTGCGCCTGGTAGATAAACTCAGGCGTGGTTTCCAGTAACTGGAACGGTTCGTTAGACTTCAGCTCTTTCGGGTAGGTCAACAGCAGCGCCTGCTCAACATCACCACCACGGGTGTTGATTGTCAGCTCAAGCACATCGGTCTTAACCGTAATCTGTTTCCCCTGGCCACTGGCCGGTACGCCCTGGTCGGCGGCGCTACCCGCTGCGGTGGTCGTAGTCTGCGTGGTCTGCTGCTGGGGTTGAGGATTTTTATCCTGCTCCCATGCCTGCCAGATCATGAAAGACACGAACAACAAAGCGATGATAAGAAGATTGCGTTGCGAATCCATCGTTAGTGTTCTCTGGTATCAAAGGGTCCTGGGGGGACGGGGTCGTCTCCACCGGGGTGTAAAGGGTGGCATTTTAATACGCGTTTCACCGTCAACCAACTGCCTTTTATCACTCCAAACCTGCGCAATGCCTCAATTCCGTAGCTTGAGCATGTTGGTGTGAAACGGCAGTGCGGCCCGAGTAGCGGACTAATCAGGCGTTGATAGACCCGAATGAGGGCTATCAGGACCCGGGAGCAAGGCGACAGTGGCGGCGCCATAATTTTTCCAACGCTTCCGAGAGAGCACGGTTATCGAGGTCGGCAACCCCTTTCTTCGCCACCACCACGAAATCCATTGAAGGCAGTTCGTGCTGACGTAAACGGAAGCTTTCACGCGTCAGACGTTTAATCCGATTGCGTTCATGCGCACGCTTAACATTTTTCTTGGCGACTGTGAGACCGATGCGGGGATGCCCCAGCGAATTTTGGCGGCCGAGGATGGTGATTTGCGGCGTGCCAGCCCGTTGTGGCTGCTGGAAGACGAAAGTGAAATGAGCGGGAGTTAACAAACGTAACTCCCTGGGAAATGCTAGCTTAACCACTCAGGGGTTAGCTTTATTACTTGGAAACGGTCAGACGAGCGCGGCCTTTAGCACGACGACGTGCCAGAACCTGACGACCATTTTTAGTAGCCATACGAGCACGGAAGCCGTGAGAACGGTTGCGCTTCAGTACAGACGGTTGAAAAGTGCGTTTCATGGCGATTTCTACCTAAACTTGAATAAATTCACTGACTTTTGCGTATACCCGAACGAGTTTCGAACGACTAACGCCTCAGCGTGGGTGATTAAAGAGGCCGGATTGTAATAATTGTACACTCCGGAGTCAATTCTCTTTCCTTATTTCCCGCGTATTTCCGCACGTTTTCGCGTGGAAAATGAGCAACGGACGACGCAGGAAGATGAGCATCACGCGCCGGGTCGAGGATTATACGGGCTCACCGATAAAGCGCAAGGATCGTCCCGGATCTTCGTTAGATCATTTAAGCAATAAATTGGCTGTGCTCATTAATTTTTCCAATATGCGGGCTAAATCGTGGGGCACTCGCGCCAGGATCGTTTACACTTAACCGGTTTCTGATCTTCCTGTGGATAAATCGGGAAGAATCTGTGAGAAACAGAAGATCTCTGGCTCAGTTTAGGCTATGATCCGCGGTCCCGATCGGGATCCCAGGATCCTGGTCAGGATAAATTGCAGATAGCAATTCGCACGTCCCCCTTTACACAGGGTCATGCCGATGTGCGCCAACAATCATGAATATTCAATAGTTTTCTTTTATTGTTCGAGTGGAGTCCGCCGTGTCACTTTCGCTTTGGCAGCAGTGTCTTGCCCGATTGCAGGATGAGTTACCAGCCACAGAATTCAGTATGTGGATCCGCCCGTTGCAGGCGGAACTGAGCGATAACACGCTGGCTTTGTACGCGCCAAACCGTTTTGTGCTCGATTGGGTAAGGGACAAGTACCTTAATAACATCAATGGACTGCTGAACGATTTCTGCGGGTCTGATGCCCCACAGCTGCGCTTTGAAGTGGGCACAAAGCCGGTCACCCAAACCGTACGTGAAACCGTGAATGTGGCAGCGCCTGCTCAGGCCGCACCCGCGCCGGCTCCTCGCGTCGCTCCTGCTCGTCAGGGTTGGGATAAT